>NZ_CP088294.1:0-4862927 GCF_024666525.1 Pseudomonas sp. J452
TGATGCTGACCGCGAGCTTCACCCGAAGATCATGACCTGGGCAGCCGTGTTCGCCATCGCCCTGGCCTTCATCGGCAAGTTCGGCGCGGCGCTGCAGAACGCATTCCGGTACCGGTGATGGGCGGATTCTCGCCTGCTGTTCGGCTCGATCGCCGTGGTCGGCCTGAACACCCTGATCCGTCACCAGGTCGACCTGTCCGAGGCGCGCAACCTGATCATCGTCTCGGTGACCCTGGTGTTCGGCATCGGCGGCATGGTCATCGGCAACGGCGACTTCGCCCTGTCCGGCATTTCCCTGTGCGCCATCAGCGCCTTGCTGCTGAACCTGGTACTGCCGGGCGGCAGCGCCTGGCACAAGCACCCGCCGCTGGACCCGGAAATCTGAGCCGCCCGCTGAAACAATCAGCCCCGCATCTGCGGGGCTTTTTTCATGCGGTTCGCCGAAGGCGGACAACGTGCAAAGCCGGCAACGCGGGTTGCACGCGCCCTACGTTTCACTGCGGCAACCGGGCCCTGTCTCAGAACGGCTCGGCGATGTACTTGAAGGGGTAATTGGCCGCCTTGTAAGAGCCGATCTTGCGCTTGGGCAGCTTGACCTTGGGCTGCGGGATTTCCTCGTAGGGAATCTGCTGCAGCAGGTGGCTGATCAGGTTCAGGCGCACGCGCTTCTTGTCCTCGGAACGGGCGACGAACCAGGGTGCCCAAGGCGTATCGGTGGTCTCGAACATCTTGTCGCGGGCCTCGGTATAGGCGTCCCAGCGATTGTAGGACTTGATGTCCATCGCGGTCAGCTTCCAGGTCTTGCGCCCGTCCTCGATGCGCGCGCGCAAGCGCCGTTCCTGCTCCTCGGGGCTGACCTCCAGCCAGTACTTGAGCAGGATGATCCCCGAGTCGACCATGTTGCGTTCGAACATCGGTGCACCTTCGAGAAACTTTTCCTAGCTGCACCTCGGTGCGAAGCCCATCACCCGCTCGACGCCGGCGCGGTTGTACCAGCTGCGGTCGAAGATCACCACTTCACCGGCCGCCGGCATGTGCTGGACGTAACGCTGCGCATACATCTGGCTCTTTTCCCGCTCGGTCGGCGCCGGCAGTGCCACCACGCGGAAGATGCGCGGACTGACCCGCTCGGTCAGCGCCTTGATGGTGCCGCCCTTGCCCGCGCCATCGCGGCCCTCGAACACCACCGCGACCTTGGCGCCGGTGGCCACCACCCATTGCTGCAACTTCACCAGTTCGACATGCAAGTCATGCAACTGCTGCTCGTACTCCTTGCGCGACAGCTTTGCGCCTGCAGTATCGGCAGCGGCTTCGGCTTTTCCTTGCTTGCTCTTGTGCTTGCTCATGTCTGATTCCGTCATTATTGATAACCCAGCACCAGCCTAGATCGTCTGGCACCAGCCTTCCATGTGCTGGATCAATAACATAGCAGTGTGCCCCCGCGCTGCTGGCGCCACATGGCAGCGCGCGCTATGGTCAGCCCCACTGCTGCCAGCGGACGACAGCCCATGCTCGACACCCTTTCCCGCGTCTTCGGTTTTTCCCAGCTGCGCCCTGGCCAGGATCGCGTGGTCAACGCCGTGCTGGCCGGTCGCTCGGCGGCGGCGATCTTCCCCACCGGCTCGGGCAAGTCGCTGTGCTACCAGTTGCCGGCCCTGCACCTGCCGCACCTGACCCTGGTGGTGTCGCCGCTGCTGGCACTGATGCAGGACCAGTTGGCCTTCCTGCATGCCCGCGGCATCAGCGCCGCCAGCATCGATTCGGCGCAAAGCCGCGAGCAGACGGCCGCGACCATGGCTCGCGCCAAATCCGGCGAGCTGAAGATCCTGATGATCTCGGTCGAGCGCCTGAAGAACGAGCGCTTTCGCCACTTCATCGGCCAGGTGCCGATCTCCCTGCTGGTGGTCGACGAGGCGCACTGCATCTCCGAGTGGGGACACAACTTCCGCCCCGACTACCTCAAACTGCCCGACTACCAGCGCCAGTTCGGCATTCCCCAGGTACTACTGCTCACCGCCACGGCCACACCGCCGGTGATCGCCGACATGCAGAAGAAGTTTGCGATTGCCGCAGACGATGTGGTCACCACCGGATTCTACCGGGCCAACCTCAACCTGCTGGTGGAGCCGGTGGCCGGGCGCGACAAGCCGCTTCGCCTGGTCGAATGGCTGGGCGCCAAGGCCGGCCAGCCGAGTATCGTCTACGTCACCCAGCAGAAGACCGCCGAACAGGTGGCCGAGCAACTCAGCCAGCGCGGCTTTCCCGCCAGCGCCTACCACGCCGGCATGCCGCACGAGACCCGCGAAGCGATCCAGCGGCAGTTCATGGATGGGCGGATCAACTGCATCGTCGCCACCATCGCCTTCGGCATGGGCATCGACAAGGCCGACATCCGCAACGTGGTGCATTTCGACCTGCCGAAATCCACCGAGAACTACAGCCAGGAGATCGGCCGCGCCGGGCGCGACGGCCAGCCGTCCGACTGCCTGGTACTGGCCAACCGCGACAGCCTCAACGTGCTGGAGAACTTCGTCTACGGCGACACGCCAGAGCTGGCCGGCATCCGCTGCGTGCTCGACGAACTGCTCGGCAGCAGCCAGAACGGCGAATGGGAGCTGATGCTCAACCAGCTCTCCGAGCAGAGCAATATCCGCCAGCTGCCGCTGAAGACCCTGCTGGTGCAGCTGGAGCTGCGCGGCATCATCGCCCCGCGTTATGCCTATTTTGCCGAGTACCGCTTCAAGTACCTGGTCGAACCAGAGGCACTGCTGGGCAAGTTCGAAGGCGAGCGGCGGCAGTTCGTCGAGGCGATCATCGCCACGTCCAGCCGCGCACGCACCTGGTGCACGGTGGACTTCGACACCCTGTACAACCAGCACCAGGCCGAGCGCGGGCGGGTGGTCAAGGCCCTGGACTTCTTCCAGGAAAAAGGCTGGATCGAGCTGGAAAGCAAGCAGATGACCGAGGTCTACGCTCTGCTCGATTCGCGCTTCGACCCGCAACAGCTGAGTGAGGAGCTGCACGCCTACTTCCGCCAACAGGAAGCCAGCGAGATCGCCCGTATCCAGGCCATGCTCGAGCTGTTCGCCAGCGACCAGTGCCTGAGCCAGCGCCTGGCCGCCTACTTCGGCGACGCCCAGGCGCCGCAACGCTGCGGCCACTGCTCGGTGTGCCACGGCCAGGTCGCCCAGCTGCCGCCGCCACCGGCGCTACGCCCGCTGGCCGGGCAGGACTTCCAGGCCCTGGGCGGCGCCTTCAGCCAGCGCCATCGGGAAGCCAAAGGCTGCGAGCCCAGCGCCGAATGCCTGACGCGCTTTCTCTGCGGTATCAGCGTGCCGCTCTTCACCAAGCTCAAGGCCCGGCAGATTCCCGGCTTTGCCGCGCTGGAAGACTACCCCTATGCCGAGGTGCGCAGCTGGGCCGAACAGCAGGCCTAGGCTCTGCTTTGCCCTGTAGGAGCCAGCTTGCTGGCGATCGAGTTGCCCTATTCGCGCTGATCGCCAGCAAGCTGGCTCCTACAGGAATTTCCGGTGCGGCTCTGCGCTCCCGCGCTCAGGCGTTGCGGGCCAGTCACTAGCAGCGCGGCAGCCCCAATGGGTCTGCACCAGCCACTCGGCAAAGGCCGCCGGCGCCAGCGGTTTGCTCAGCAGGTAGCCCTGGGCGATATCGCAGCCGAGCTGGTCGAGGCGCTGCAGCACGGCGTCGGTTTCCACCCCTTCGGCCACCACCTTGAGGCCCATGTTGTGGCCCAGCTCGACGGTGGAACGGACGATGATGTCGTCGTCCGGGTTGCTCAACAGGTCCTGGACGAAGGATTTGTCGATCTTCAGCTCGTGCACCGGCAGGCGCTTGAGCTGGGCCATGCTCGAGTAGCCGGTGCCGTAGTCGTCGATCGACAGGCGCACGCCCAGTTCGCACAGCTGCTGCAACTGGCCCAGCGCCTGCTCGGGGTCGGCCATCACCGCGCTTTCGGTGATTTCCACCACCAGACTGCCCGGCGGCACGCCCTGCGCAGCCAACTCGCTGGCGATAAAGCCGGCGAAACCAGGGTCGGCCAGGTCGAGGGCGGAGACGTTGACCGCGGTTTTCAGCGCCAGGCCCTGCTCCTGCCAGGCACGGCTCTGCGCCAGAGCCGTGCGCACCACCCAGCGGGTCAGCGCGCAGACGTTGCCGGTCTGCTCGGCCAGGGGAATGAACTCGTCCGGCGGAACAAAGCCATGCACCGGATGAATCCAGCGCACCAGGCACTCCACGCCCATCAGGCAGCGCTGGCGGATATTCAGCTTGGGCTGGAAATACAGGCTCAGCTGGCCCTGCTCCACGGCGCCTTTCAGCTCGCTCATCAGAGCCAGGCGCACCAGGCTGTGGCGGTCCAGCTCCGGGCGGTAGAGGGCGTAAGGCGAGCGCTGCGCCTTGCCCAGGTACATGGCCACCTCGGCGTGCTGCAGCAGGCTGCCGGCGCTCTCGCCGTGGTCCGGGTGCAGGGCGATGCCGAGGGTGGCATTCAGGGTCATGCTGATGCCGCGCACAGCAAACGGCTGCTGCAGGGCGCTGCGGTAGTGCTCGGCGGCGGGGATCACGCTGCCGGGGTGGCAGTGCGGGATCAGCAGGGCGAATTCGTCACCGCCCAGGCGCGCCAGTTGCTCGCCAGCGCGCAGCAGCTCCTGCAGGCGCCGGGCGAGCAGGCACAGTAACTGGTCGCCGGCCTCGTGGCCGAGGGTGTCGTTGAGATCCTTGAAGTTGTCCAGGTCCATCAGCAGCACGGCCACGCCCTCGCCTGCCGGGCAGTCGGCCAGGGCCAGCTGCAGCTCGGCGACGAAACGGTTGCGGTTGGCCAGCTGGGTCAGCGGATCGCGGTAGGCGAGGAAGCTGATGGTCTGCTCGCGCTCGGCGATGCCCTGCTGCATGGCGACGAACTCACGGGCCAGCAGGCCGACCTCGCCGCTGGCACGGGTAGCCACGCTGGCCTGGTAATCGCCACCGGCGATGCGCCGCACGTTCTCCACCATCTGCGCCAGCGGCCGGCTGACGGTATTGGCGATCCACAGCGCGCCGAGGCCAGCGAACAGCAGGGCAATGGCAAAGATGGCCGCCAGTTGCCACTGCAGCGGCTGGTAGTGGGCCAGTTCGGCAGACAGCGAACGCATCAGCAGCACCTGCAACGGCCCACCGGTTTCGGTCAGGGGCGCGCGCAGAGCCACCTGTTCGCGCTGCTGCAACTGGAAGTGGAACACCCCCGCTGTATCCGGCACCTGCAGGCTCGCCAATTCGGCGCGCGACAGCCCGTCGAGGTTGCTGGCCAGCACCCGGTAGGCGCCGGGCGCGCCGTCCAGCAGGGCCACGTCGGCCCCGCTGAGTTCGGCCAGGTGCGCGGCCGCCGCGTCGTCCAGCTCGAAGGCCATCAGCAGCCAGCCCATCAAGTTGGGCCGCGGGGCGAAAATAGGTGTCAAGTTGACGTGCAGCACGCGGCCATCCAGCACCACCAGGCGCTCGGCACTGTCGGGCTCGTCCAGGGCCAGCAGGTCGTTCCAGGGCAGACGCGCACCGGGCACCAGTTCGGCGCTGGTGCCGGCCAACACCTGGCCCTCGGGTGCCAGCACCAGGGCGAAGCTGGCCTGGCTGCGCGAGGCGAATGATTCCAGCGCGGCGGACAGCGACTGCGCCTCCTGCTGCGGGCTGGCGACCAGATCGGCGATCTCGCCGAGCAAGGTGAAGTCCTTGGCAATCAGCTCGGCCAGCGCGCTCTGCGCCTGGCGCCGGCTCTGCAGTTCATTGGCCAGCACGCCATGCGCCGAGCCCAGCTGCGCCTGCACCTGCTGCAGGCTGTGGCTGTAGGTGGAGCGATAGACCAGCGCCAGCAGTAGCACCATCACCGCCAGCAGCAGGAGCAGGAAGAAGCCGAGGATCTTGCCGCGCAGGCTCATGGCGCGTAACCACCCTTGCCCTGCGGTCGCTTGCTCGGTTCCTTGGGCCGTGGGTCCGGTTTGAGTTCACCGCTCAGGCGCCAGAGCAACGGGCCGTCAGCCGCCAGTGTGCGCACCTGCTGCTCGGCCGGGTCGGCGATGCGCGGATGCCAGACATGCACGCGCTGCCCGGCGGCCGGCTGGTAATCGATGCGCGCCTGGCCCTGGGCATCGGTCTGGGCGAACCAGGGCTGTCCAGCACCAGGATGAAACCGAGCATCCAGTCGTGGATATTGCAACCGAGGGTGACCAGGCCGGGCTTGTCGAATAGCACGTCCTGGGGCAGGTCCTGCTGCTTCTGCAGGCGCAACTCGAAGCGCTTGGCCGGGGAGAAGGAATAGACGTGGTGGTTGATCGGGTCGGCGTTGGGGAAGCTCACCGTGGTGCCCGCCTGCACGGCCAGGATATAGGGCACGAACTGGCGTTTTTCCTGGTTGACCTTGAGGCCGGCTGCCGGCGCCTGCCCCGCCCCCGGCTCGATCCACAACACGGCGTCGGCCAGCGGCCCGCCGTGCTTGTCCGTCACCTGGATATCGAGGCTCGCCGCCGCCAGCCAGCCACTCCACAACAGTCCAGCCAGCAGCCCAACACCCAGCTTGCCCATGCCCACCTCCAACGGTCGATGGGCTGAGTATAGGAAGGCAGCGCCAGGCTGTAGCCATTCGCCAGCAACGGGCGATGCTGTTTAACGCCGGCGGGCCGAGCGGTAGTCCAGCGCCGGTAGGTTGTGCCTACTCGCTGACACTGAACTGCAGCTGGGCGGTCTGCCCGCCCTGGTCCAGCACGCTCAGCTGATACTGCCCCGTCTCGCGCAGCACCTGGGCGAATGCCTCGCCTGGCTGGCTTTCGGCCAGCGGCGCGCCATTGAGGAACCACCAGCGCGTGCCACTGCCGCCCAGGGCCGATAGCTGCAGGCGCAGTGGGTCGGCACTGCTGGCCGGGCGACGCAGGCGGTCGTGGTCGCGAATGCCGACGATCGACAGCGGCGCCGCCGGCGGTGCCATGGCCGGCGGACAGCTGGTGTCAGCCGCCGGCAAACGTGCCGCGCGGCGTTCACGACGCGGCAACCAGGGCTCCAGTGGTGCCGGCCAGAGCGCCACCTGACGCGCCTCGCCAGCTGTACAGGTGGCGGCCACCTGGCGCCCCTGCGGATTGACCCAGATGTTCTGCAACAGCCCCAGGCCCAGCGGCTGATCGGCCGCCTGCAGGGTCGGCGGCGTAGTGCCGTCGAGGGTCCAGGCAAAGCGCTGGCGCCGGCAATTGTCATCCTCACGGGCCAGCGGTTGCCCCAGCGGCCAACAAATCGCGGCCACGCCGATACTCTCCGGCACTTCTTGCACAGGAGGCGCCAGGCCACGCTGGCTGTCGCGGTTGACCAGCAGATCATGCACCTGCAGCAACAGCGGCGCGGCCGAGGCCAGGCCGAACTGACCGGGCACCGGGGTGCCGTCCGGACGGCCAATCCAGATACCGATCAGGTGCCGTGGACCGACGCCCACCGCCCAGGCATCGCGAAAGCCGTAGCTGGTGCCGGTCTTCCAGGCCAGCACGGGGCGCTGCAGCAACTCGGCACGCGGGTCGCGATCGGGTCGTGCCTGGCCGGCCAGAATACGCCGGATGATCCACGCCGCGCCGGGCGAGAGCAGGCGGCGCTCGTGCAGGGCGTCCTGCGGCTGCAGGCGCGGGCGCGCGGCGAGGCCGTCGCGGGCAAAAGCGCTGTAGCCGCCGACCAACTCCTCCAGACGGCTGCCGGCGCCACCGAGAATCAGCGCCAGGTTGGGCTCGGCAGCGGCCGGCAAGGTCAGCGGCACCCCGGCATTGCGCAGCTCACCGGCAAAGCGCTTCGGCCCGTAGGCCTCCAGCAGTTGCACCGCGGGCAGGTTGAGCGAGGTGGCCAGGGCCTCGCTGGCCGACACCGGGCCGATAAACCCGGCCGCGAAGTTACCGGGGCGATAGTCGCCATAGCGCCGCGGCACATCCTGCAGCAGCGACTCGGAATGGATCAGCCCGGCGTCGAGGGCCAGGCCATAGAGAAAGGGTTTCAGCGTGGAACCCGGCGAGCGCAGGGCGCGCACCATGTCGACATGGCCGAAGCGGCGCTTGTCGGCGATATCCACCGAACCGAGGTAGGCGCGCACCGCCATGCTCTCGTGCTCGACCACCAGGATCGCCGCCGAGGTGTGCTCCGGCAGGCGCGCGCGCCAACCCAGCAGCAAGTCCTCCAGGCGCCGCTGCAGGCTGGCATCGAGGGTGGTGCGGATCAGCGGCGGGCTGCCCGGCACATTCAGCCGCCGCGCCAGCAGCGGCGCCAGGTTGGGCTCTTGGCGCGGCGCCAGCAGCACCGGCTCCTGCAACGCTTCGTCGACCAGGCCCTGCGGCCACACCTGGAACTGCGCCAGGCGCCGCAGCACCTTGTCTCGCCGCCTGGGCGCGCTCGGGGTGACGATCCGGACGCAGCCGGCTGGGCGCCTGCGGCAACACCGCGAGCAACGCCGCCTCGGCGCGGGTCAGCTGTGCCGGTGACTTGCCCAGGTAGGCCCAGCTGGCCGCCGCCACGCCCTGCAAGGTGCCGCCGAAGGGTGCGCGGTTAAGGTAGAGGGCGAGGATCTCGTCCTTGGACAGGTGCCACTCCAGTTGCAGGGTGCGCCCGAGCTGACGCAACTTGCCGGCAAAGGTGCGCGAATGCGGATCGAGCAGGCGCGCCACCTGCATCGACAGGGTGCTGCCACCGGACAGCACGCGCCCCCCCGTGAGGTTCTGCCAGGCCGCACGACCGAGAGCCAGCGGGTTGACCCCGGGATGCCGGTAGAACCAGCGATCCTCGTAGGTCAGCAGCGCCTGCAGGTAATAGGGCGAGACCTGCTCCGGCGTCACCGGGTAACGCCACACCCCCTCGGCATCGGCGAAGCGCCACAGTGGCGTGCCGTCCTCGGCCAGCACCACACGGGCCAGGTCGTCCTGCGGCAAGGGTAGCGGGAACAGCCGATCGACCACCAGCAGCAGCAGCGCCACCAGCAGCACGGGCAGCGCCAACCAGGGGCGACGCAAGCGAATGAGTAAGCGGCTCAGCTCCATGGGCCTGCTACCCTTCGCCACAGCAGGTGCCTGTGGCATGCTGCCTCGCATTGCGCGCAACAGCCGAGGAGCGGCCCCGAGCGGCCGGACATATTTTCGTGAGTGATTTCTTTCAATGGCTGGGTCACGCACTCGGCACTCTGATCCGTTTCATCGTCGAAGCCCTCAGCGGCTTCTTCGGCCTGTTCGCCGACGCCGGCCGCAGCTTCCTGCAGGGCCTGGCCAACGCCCTGGGCACCGACATCGGCCTGCTCAGCCTGGTGGCCATGGTCTGCGGCCTGTTGCTGCTCTACGCCGCGGTCCGTGCCGGCATGCGCAAGGCTTTCGTGCGCATGGTGATCTATGGGTTGCTGGGGTTGTGGTTGTTGAGTTTGATTGTGAGTTGAGACAACTGCCCTCTCCCCCCGGCCCCTCGGCTTTGGCTTCCTGCGTCGCTCTAACTCCTGCATCCCTGCAGTCGTCTCCCATAAATGGGCGAGGGGTGACTAACGCCAGACGCCGTAGTTTATCCCGATGCCTGCTCTTCACCTGCAAAGCCTTCGGCAGCACCTATCAGTCACCCTGGGCACGGCCTACCCCCCTCTCCCGCTCTTTGTTTATCAAGAGGGGGAGAGGGAGAGAGGGTCGATGGCCAGACGAATCCCCGCTCCAGCACCGCCGCCATCTCCCCCAGCACCTGATGACTCCAGAAGCGCAGCACACGATAACCACGCTCCTGTAGATAGCCATCGCGCACCTCATCCAGCTGCCGCTGCTCGACATGCTGGCCGCCATCCAGTTCGATGATCAGGAAACACTCCAGACAGACAAAGTCGACGATATAGCGGGCAATCGGTTTCTGTCGCTTGAACTTCAACCCCATGAAGCGGTGACCACGCAAGTGATACCAAAGCCGGGCTTCGGCATCCGTCATGTGGGTACGCAGGTGCTTGGCGTTTTCACGCAGTCCCATGTGAGCCTCCTTGCTCCCTTTGCCCTCTCCCCCAGCCCTCTCCCCCTCTTCATAAACAAAGAGTGGGAGAGGGGGTAGTCCGCGCATGGCCGACCTGCTGAAGTCACCCCTCGCCCACTTATGGGAGAGGGGCCGAGAGGGTTAGCGCCCCCTCACCACCAGTTTCTCCGGCGTCTCGCCCTGGGCCTTCCACGCCGGGCGGTACATCGATTCCACTTGAGGCGGCGGAACCCGGTAGGTGCCGGGCGTCACGGCTCGGGCCAGGTAGAGCAGGTGGGTGGTGTCGTAGCCATTCACATCCAGCGCCGCCACGTAGCGGTCGTCGCGGAACTCCTGGTGTTTGATCGCGGCGTTCTGCATCGATTTCTGCCAGTCCTTCACCGCGCTGCTGGCGTCGTCCAGGCTGGCGGCGCTCTGCGCCAGGTTCTGGTTTTCCAGCTCCAGGCCCGCCGGTAGCAGGTCGACCAGCAGGGCATCCGGCACCCGCTCATCGGCGCGCACCGCCAGGTGCACCAGCACCAGCTGGCCGCTTTGCAGATTGTTCAGGTCCAGCGCGTTGCCGCCCAGGTCGTAGTACTCGCGCTCGATGCTCAGGTTGTTGCCCCCCGCCTGCGGCGCCTGGGCCGGGTAACCGGACAGTGTCAGCTGCTGGTACAGGCTCTGCTCGCCCGGATTGCTCAGGCTCAGCGGCTCGCCCAGGCCAGCCCCCTGCAGCAGCACGGCCGGCTGGCTGTTGCTCAGCTCGCGCAGTTGGCCGGCGACTTCCAGCACGGCGTTCCAGTCCTGCTCCGGCTTCTTCACCAGGCTACGGCCGGCGAGGAACAGCGAATTGCGCTCCTGGGTCGACAGGTAGTCCTGCAGCGCACGCTCCTCGGCCAGTTCGAACAGCAGTTGCTCGCGCGTGCCGGCGGCCAGGTCGTTCTCCTCCAGCAGGGCGTAGATCAGCGCCTGGTCGCGCAGCGGGCTGCCGTAGTCGGCCAGCCAGTCCTCGCGGTTGCGACCCTGGGCCATACCCACGGCCAGCGCCTCGTCGGCACGCGGCTTGTCGCCCATCTTCTGCAGGGCCACGGCCAGGTGCACCAACGGCAGGCCGGACTGCGACTCGCTGCGCCGCTCGTACAGCGCGCGCAGGGCGCCCAGCGGCGCCTGCTGACTGCGCGCCAGCACGTAGCCGGCGTAGGCCTGCACGGCAAAGCGGGTGTGGTCGAGGTTTTCGCTGTAGCCGACTTCGATCAGGTTGCGTTCCTGCAGGTAGCGCAACAGGCGCTCGCTGGCCTTCTTCAGCGGCTCGGCGGGCACGGCGAAGCCCTGCTCGCGGGCGCGCAGGAGGAAGTCGGTGACATAGGCGGTCAGCCAGTATTCCTCGTCGCTGTCACTGCCCCACAGGCCGAAGCTGCCGTTGTAGCGCTGCATACCGAGCAGACGCTCGATGCCGATCTCGATGGAGCGGCGGCGCTGCTGTTCCGGTTCGCCTTCCAGGCCGAGGCGCTTGAGGGTGGCGGCATCCGCGTACAGCGAGGGGTACAGGCCGCTGGTGGTCTGCTCCAGGCAGCCGTAGGGATAGGCCTTGAGGGCACGGATCTGCTCGGCCAGATTGAGCGGCGGACGACTGGACACGCTGAGCAGCGCCTCCAGCCCGGCCGGTTCGAAGGCCGCCAGGGTGCCGGCAGGCAGGCTCCAGCGCTCGCCCTTGAGCACGCTGCGGAACATCTGCTGCTGCGCCGGCCAGGCCGGACGCACACCGATGCGCCAGGTGCGACTGAACGGCGGCAGGTTCTCGCCCGGCAAGCTCAGGCCCTGCACGCTGATGCGCAGCACGCCGGCGCCGAAGCCGCCGGCGGCGCGCACCGGGATACGCAGGGTGGTGCGCTGGCCCTGGTCGAGCTGAATCGGCGCGGTATGCCCGCCGGGGGTTTCGCTCAAGGCCAGCTGCCCCTCGGCGTTGAGCTGCACATCAAGCTTTTGCATGGCGCCGGACAGGTTGGTCAGGTCCAGGGCCACGGTGGTTTCATCGCCGCCGGCGAGGAAGCGCGGCGCCGACAATTCGGCCACCAGCGGCGCGGCCACCACCGTCTTGCCCTCGGCCATGCCGTAGCGCTCGTCGGTCCAGGCCTGGGCCATCAGGCGCAGCTCGCCATTGAAGTCGGGAATATCCAGGCTCACTTCACCCCGGCCCTGGGCATCCAGCTGCACCGGCAGGCTCTGCTGAGCGACGATAGTGATGCTGGTGTCCGGGCGTTTGCCGCCCTTGGCCAGCGCGGCGTCACCGCCGAAAGCCAGGCTGGCCAGGCGACCCTGACCGGCCTCGATCAGTTGGCCGTAGACATCCAGCTGATCGGCGCCGTAGGCCTTGCGCCCGAAGAACTGGGCGAAGGGGTCCGGCGTCGGGTATTCGGTGATATTGAGGATGCCGACATCCACCGCTGCCACCAGCACCCGCACCTCGCTCGGCACGCTGCCGTCGGCGTTCTTCGCCTGGATCTGCACCTTCAGCGGCTGCTGCGGACGCATCTTCTCCGGCGCGCTCAGGCTCAGCTGCAGCTTGCGCGAGCCGCGTTCGAACGGCAGATGCAGCAGGCCCACGGCGCGCTTGGGCGTGGCGCCCGCCTTGCGCTCGCCGGGGCGGATCACCAGCGCGCTGATGTACAGGTCATGCCGTGCCCAGTCGTCGTCCAGGGCAATCTCGAAGGCCTTGCCTTCGGCCGGCACCTCGATTTCCTGCCACCACAGCGGGCCGTCGCTGGATTCCACCAGCAGGTAGCCACTGCCGGCCACCGGCGGGGTAACGGTGACCGTGGCGGTGTCGCCGGCACTGTAGGCCGGCTTGTCGAGAGCCAGTTTGACCTGGTCCGGACGCACCGCGCCGCCGTCGGTATTGTCCTGCCAGGAGTAACCGGCCCACAGCCGCAGGCTGCTCATGATGCCGGTCTCGGCATCGGTGACTTCGATACGGTACGGGCCCCACTCCACCGGGAAACTGACCTTGGCCGTGCCGCCGGCGGCGACACTGATGTTTTCCTCGGCCAGGTTGAGGAACTTCTCGTTGTAGTGGTAATTCCAGCCCTCGCCTTCGGAGAAGCTCCAGTAGTAGTCGCGACGCTCGCGGATAAAGCGCACGTTGAGCTGTTCGGCGGCCAGCTTGTTGCCGGCCGGGTCGGCGACCAGCAGTTCGAACTCGGCCAGGCTGTCGCCATCCACCTCCTCGCCCTCGAACAGGCCGCGCACCCCGGGCAGTCGCTCGGCTGGCCACACCGGTTGCACCAGGCGCCGGGTGATCGGCCGGCCCCGGACTCCTGCAGGCTGGCCTGGACGATCAGCTGCAGCGGTGACTTGGCCTCGGCCCAGCGGTTTTCCACCTGGATAACAGTCTTGCCCTCGGCATCCAGGCTGGTTTCCTCCAGCTCGAGATCCTGGCTTAGCTCCTCCTCGGTGAGCGAGCCGAACTGGTAGCCGGGCAGCGCCTTCACGGCCTCGCGCAGCGGCCGCACGTAGACCTGGCCGGTCAGGCGGTTGCCGGACGCCGGCGCGCCGTACAGGTAACGGCCCTCGACCTGGAATTGCGCCTCGTCGCTCGGGGCGATCGGCGTCTCGCTGCCCTTGAGTTCCAGGGCCAGGCGTTCGGGCAGGAAGTCCTCGACGAGGAATTCGTAGATCTGGCTGTGGCCGCTGCCGACATCCAGCAGCAGTTGCCAGCGCCCGGTCGGTGCCTCGCCGGCCAGCTGCAGCTGGTACTGGTAGAGGCCATCCTCGCCCGGCTGCCAGACGAACTTGCGGCTGACCTGCTCATCCGGCCGGCGCACTTCCACATTCACCGGCTGCGGCTTGACCGCGCGGCCATCGGCATCGCGCAGCAGGGCATTGAGCAGCACGGTCTCGCCCGGGCGATACAGATCACGCGGACCGAACACGAACAGCTGCAGCGGGTTGGGCATCTCGCCGCCGATATCGAACTCGGCCAGGTCGAGGGCCGGGCCGCTGAGGTTGAGCAGGCTGGTCTGCTCGCCCTGGCGGGCAAGCAGCAGGGCGGCATTGTCGGGCAGGCTCAGCTCGGCATGGCCACTGCTGTCGGTGCTGCCTTCGCCGATCACCTGGCCCTTGTCGCTGAGCAGTTCCAGGGTCACATCGGCCTGCGCCGCGCCGCCTTCCAGGGCCTGGGTGAAGACATCCAGACGGCCACGGTAACGGTGTACCGACAGGCCGATATCACTGAGGGTGAACAGGGTCGCCGGCTGCGTGTAGTTGTAGGTGCCGGCCTCGCGCATCACCGCCAGGTACACGCCCGGCTGCTTGAACGGCTCCAGGCCGGCAATCGGCAGCAGCAGGGTTTCGCGGGTATTGCGCGCCGGGTTGAGGTCGAAGCGCCCGCCATACACCAGCTCGGCCATCGGCAGCAGCTCGCGGGCTTCCCAGGTGCTGATATTCGAGCTGCGCCCCCACTGGGCGAGAAAACTCGGCAGCGCTTCCTGGCGGATGCGGAAGAATTCGACGTTGACCTTGTCGACGTTCAGCGCGATCACCGGCAGGCCTTCGGCCAGGCGGGTCGGCAGCAACGAGCCACGGCTGGCGAAGCCAACCGTGGGCTGCATGTCGCGGGTATCGATCTGGCTGCTGTATTCCGCGCCCAGTTCGCTGGCATTCACTCGGCGCAGGCCGGCATCGATGGTCAGCAGCAGGCTGCGTTGCGGTTCGAGATGGCGCAGGCGCAGTTCCATCAGGTTGTCGGACAGTTCTCCAGGCGCCGTCGACCTTGCCGCTTTTCTTGTCGACCAGATGCAGCTTGGCGGCGAAGTCCTGTTCGGGATCGAGCGGCACGCTGAAGGTCACCGACAGCGCACTGGCGCCCTCGAGCTGCAGCTTCGGCAGGCATCGGCCACGCCAGCTGGCGCCCGGCGCAGCCGCGTCGCCCGCCCCCCAACCCCCCCCGGCCCCGGGCGCCCGTGACGCGGGCGCGGTCGGGCTGGGCGCTCGGGATGGAAGCGCATGGCAAGCTGAGCAGCGTCAGTGCGAGGGCCAGAAGCAGTCCTTTGTTCGGCATAGCAGGCTCCCAGAGCGGGCAAGGCAGAGGAGCGCAACTATAGCCGAAGCCTGCTCACTCAGAGGGGTTGTAGGGGGGGGGGGGGGGGGGAAAAACCCGTTTTGTAGAGGACCGCGCGAACCACCGGCAATTTGCGGGTTACCGATATCCAGCACCCGTCGCGCCCGCTCAGGCACTCAACTCGCACAGCTGGGCATTGGGCGCCAGCTTGAAGAACTCGTCGATGGACAGATGCACCAGGCTTTCGTGGTCGCCGGCCTCCAGGTAGATATCGGCCTGCCGCGCCAGCGCCGGGTCGATCAGCATGCCCATGCCATAGGCCTCGCCAAGTGCCGGCACGGCGCCACGCTCGCAGTCACGGAACAGGCCGCCGAGGCTCTGTTCGCTGGTCAGCTGCCAGCGCCAGGGGCCCTTGTGCACCTTGCCCAGGTCCAGCTGCCGGTTGGCCGGCACCACGGCCATCAGGTAGTGCCCACGGCGGTCGTCGAGGATGATCGGCTTGGCCATGCGCGAGGCGGGAACGCCGGCCTTGCGCGCCGACTCCAGGCTGGTCGCCGAATGATCATGCTCGACCAGATCGTACTGACATTCGGCCCGTTGCAGACTACGGGCCAGGGTTTCGGCCACATGCATGTTGCACCTCCTCGGCCGCCACGGCTGCGCGGCACTCGCCAACTGCTGATACAGACAAGTCTAGCCAGCCGCCCGCATGGCCGACCGGGCCTGGCTACAACACTTGCTGCTATCGGCTGGCGGCGCTAGTCGCAAATGCGCTATGACCGACCGGCCCTGCCTATAATCGGCCTTTTGCCGGTACTGCCCATGTCCGCCCTGCTCGATGCCTGGCGCCACGCCCCGACCCATCGGCGGGTCTGGGCGCTGGCCCTGCCGATGATCCTGTCCAACCTCTCGGTACCGCTGGTGGCGCTGGTCGACACCGCCGTGATCGGCCACCTGCCGCATGCCCATCAGCTTGGCGCGGTGGTGGTCGGCGCCAGCCTGTACGCCATGCTAGTCGGCGTGTTCGGCATCCTGCGCATGAGCGCCACCGGCTTCGCCGCCCAGGCCTGTGGCCGTGGCGATGGTACGGCGCTGCGCCAGGTGCTGCTGCAGAGCCTGCTGCTGGTGGGAGGCCTATCGCTGCTGCTGGCGCTGTTGGCCGTGCCGCTGAGCGGCCTGGCCCTGAACCTGATGCAGCCCTCGGTGGAGTTGGCCAGCCTGGCCCGCGAGTTCTTCCACGCGCGCCTGTTCGGCTTGCCGGCCACCCTGGCCAGTTCCGCCCTGATCGGCTGGCTGCTGGGCACGCAGCGTGCGCGTGGCGCGCTGGCCATCATGCTCAGCACCAACCTGCTGAACATCGTGCTCAACCTGTGGTTCGTCCTCGGCCTGGAGTGGGGCGTGGTCGGTTCCGCGCGCGCCTCGGTGCTGGCCGAATGGAGCGGCGCCCTGCTCGGTCTGTTGCTGGCCGCTCGCGCCCTGCGCCATCACCCCGGACGGCTCGACGGGTCGGCCCTCAAACAGTGGCGCAGCTGGCACGCGTTGCTGGCGGTCAACCGCGACATCCTGATCCGCACCCTGGCCCTGCATCTGGTGTTCTTCCTGGTCACCGTGCAGGGCACCCGCCTCGGTGACGCCACGGTGGCGGCCAATGCCCTGCTGCTCAACGGCCTGCTGCTCGCCGCCTTTGCCCTGGACGGCCTGGCCCATGCGGTGGAGGCGCTGTGCGGGCACGCCATCGGTGCCGCTGACCGCCTGGCCCTGCGCCGCTCGCTGGTGGTCGCCAGCGGTTGGGCGCTGCTGGCCAGCCTGGGCTTCGCGTTGCTGTTTCTCGCTGGCGGTGAACTGTTCGTCAACCTGCAGAGCGACATTCCCGCGGTACGCGCGGTGGCCTACCTGTACCTACCCTACCTGGCCGTGCTGCCGCTGCTGGGAGTGTGGAGCTACCTGCTCGACGGCCTGTTCATCGGCGCCACCCGCGCCCGCGAAATGCGCAATGCGATGCTCGCCAGCGTAGCCCTGGCCCTGCCGCTGGGCTGGCTGCTGCAAGGGCTGGGCAATCACGGCCTGTGGCTGGCTTTGCTATGTTTTATGCTGATGCGCGGCCTGAGCCTGGCCATCCTCGCGTGGCGCCTGCAGCGCCAGGATGCCTGGCTGGCTCCCCAGCACTGATCGGAGACAAGCATGCTGCCCGCCCCCTGCCCACCCGATGAAGCCCTTCGCCAACAGGCGCTGGATGACCTCGATCTGCTCGACACCCCCGCCGAGCTGTATCTCGACACCCTGGTACGCCTGACCCGCGAGCTGTTCGGTGTCGATACCGTGCTGATCAGCCTGATCGACCGCGACCGCCAGTGGTTCAAGGCACGCGTGGGCTTTGACACCGCCGAAACCCCGCGCGACATTTCCTTCTGTGGCCATGCGGTGGCGGCGCGCAACCCGCTGGTCGTCGAGGATGCCCACCAGGACCCGCGTTTCAGCGACAACCCGGTGGTGGTCGGCGCGCCCTTTATCCGTTTCTACGCCGGCCATCCGCTCTACAGCCGCGACAACCAACCGATCGGTACCCTCTGCCTGCTGCATCCGCAGCCACGCGGCCTCGACCCGACGGAGCGGCTGCGCCTGCGTGACCTGGCCACGCTGGTCGAGGGTTACCTGCATCTACGCAATGTCAGCCAGCATGCTCACAAGTTGCGCCAGGCGGTCAGCCGCGAACAACGCAAGGCGCTGATCGACCCGCTGACCCAGCTGTGGAACCGCGCCGGCTTCAATGAGTTCTACCCGCGCGAGCTGGCCAGCGCGACGGGCCTGGGCTTGCAACTCGCCGCGATCTATTGCGACCTCGACCACTTCAAGCAGGTCAACGACCAGTTCGGCCATGGCGGTGGCGACCAGGTGCTGTGGGAAAGCGCGCGGCGTATGAGCGCCGCCCTGCGCCCGGATGATCTGCTGGTGCGCCTGGGTGGCGAGGAGTTCGTCGCCCTGGTCAGCGTGCACGACGCCAGCGAGCTGCAGCACATCGCCGAGCGCGTACGCCAGGCCATTGCCGCCACGCCAATCAGCATCGGCACGCTCAACCATACGGTGACCAGCAGCATCGGTACCGCCATTGCGGCGCCCGGAGAGAACCCGGCTTCGCTACTGGAACGCGCCGACAGCGCGCTGTACCTTGCCAAGCACCAGGGCCGTAACCGAACGGTCCACGCTACCTGACCCTGCACGAGGAATAGCCATGGCCGACGCGATTGCCGCCAGCCTGCACTACCTGTCGATCTTCGTCCTGTTCGCCCTGCTGACCGCCGAGCACCTGCTGTTCAAGCCGCAGATGGACGTCGCCAGCGCTCAGCGCCTGCTGCGCATCGACATCGCCTACGGCGTCAGCGCCGGCCTGGTACTGGTCACCGGCGTTGCGCGTGTGCTGTGGTTCGGCAAGGGCCTGGACTACTACCTGCACAACGGTCTGTTCCACGCCAAGGTCGGCCTGTTCCTGCTGATCGGCCTGCTCTCGGCGCTGCCGACCCTGACCTTCTTCAACTGGCGCAACGACCTGCTGGCCGGCAAGGCGCCGCAGATCAGCCCGGCAGTGGCCAAACGCACGATCTGGGTGATCCGCCTGGAGCTGCTGTTGCTGGTCTGTCTGCCCTTCCTCGCCAGCCTGATGGCGCGGGGCTTCGGCTAGCCAGGTAGCCCGGATGCAATCCGGGGAACCCCCGTCCCGGATTGCATCCGGGCTACGCAGACAAAAAAGCCCGGCATGCGCCGGGCTTTTTCATCTCAAGAGCCTTCGGCTCAAGTCGCCAGATAAGACGAACGAGTCAGTCCCAGACGCAGGGCATCGAGGAACTGGGTGCGTTCACGCGGGCTGAGCTTGGCGCTGGCCACCTTGTCGCGGTAGTGGCTCATCAGTTCCTCGGGCGACAGGTGCACGTAGCGCAGCATGTCCTCGATGGTGTCGTGGGTCTCGATCCCGGCGTGGTAGGACGTGCCGTCGGCGTTCTGGTAGATGTTCACCGAGTCGGTGTCACCGAACAGGTTGTGCATGTCGCCGAGAATTTCCTGGTAGGCGCCGACCAGGAAGATCCCCAACACATAGTCCTCGCCATCGCGCAGTTCGTGCACCGGCAGGCTGGTCTCGATGCTCTGCTCGTCGACGTACTGGTTGATCTTGCCGTCGGAGTCGCAGGTCAGATCCTGCAGCACGGCACGGCGCAGCGGCTCTTCGTCCAGGCGGTGCAGCGGCAGGATCGGCAGGATCTGGCCGATGGCCCAGGTGTCCGGCAGGCTCTGGAACACCGAGAAGTTGCAGATGTACTTGTCCGCCAGCTTGTCGTTGAGCTCGTCGAGCACCTGGCGGTGCGAGCGCTGGCGGGCCTTGAGCTGGTTGTACAGGCGCCGGCAGATGGCGAAGTAGCACTGTTCGGCCAGGGCCTTCTGCGGCAGGTCGAGCTTGCCGGCGGAGTACTGCGCCGCCACCTCGCTGACGTAGTGGGTGGCACGCCAGTAGGTCTCGGCGACCATTTCCGGATCGCTGTCGCCGAGCAGGTCGATCAGCACCTGCAGCACTTCCGGCTGCTCGATGCTGCTGTCGATGCGCGGCACTTCGTCGTGGTGTTTTTCCACGTCGGTCACCTGCACCAGCAGTACCGCGTGGTGCGCGGTCATCGCCCGGCCGCTCTCGGAGAAGATGTGCGGATGGGGGATGTCCTGGCGGTCGCAGAACTCCTTGAGCATGTCGACCACGGCATCGGCGTAGTCTTCCATGTCGTAGTTGATCGAGCTGGCGTTGCGCGAATGGGTGCCGTCGTAGTCGACGCCCAGGCCGCCGCCGACGTCGATATGATCGACCGGCAGGCCGAGGGCGCGCAGCTCACCGTAGTAGCGGATGGCCTCGCGGAAACCCTTGCGGTAGTCGGCGATGTTGGCGATCTGCGAGCCCATGTGGAAGTGCAGCAGGCGGACGCCCTGGTCCAGGCCAGCTTGCTTGAAGCGCTCGACCACCGATAGCAGCTGCGCGGCGGACAGACCGAACTTGGACTTCTCGCCGCCGGTATCGGCCCACTTGCTCGACGCCAGGGACGACAGGCGCACGCGCAGGCCGATCTGCGGGGCGACCTTGAGTTCGGCCGCCTCGTCGATGACGAACTGCACCTCGGACTCTTTCTCGATGACGATGAACACGTTGTGGCCGAGCTTCTGCCCCATCAGGGCCAGGCGGATGAACTCGCGGTCCTTGTAGCCGTTGCAGACGATGGTGCCGCCCTTGGGAGCCAGGGCCAGTACGGCCATCAGCTCGGGCTTGGAACCGGCTTCCAGGCCGATGGACACGTCCTGGGTGGCGATGATGTTCTCCACCACCGCTTCCTGCTGGTTGACCTTGATCGGGTACAGCGCGGTGTAGCGGTTCTGGTATTCCAGGCGCGCGATGCTGGCGTCGAAGGCGCCGGTCAGCTGGCGCACGCGGTACTGCAGGATGTCCGGGAAGCGCACCAGCAACGGCAGCGACAGGCCGCTTTCGCGCAGGCCATCGAGCTGGGCATAGAGGTCGATCGGCGCGCTCTGCGGGCCATTCGGGCGAACTTCCACGCGGCCTTCGTCATTGATCGCGAAGAAGCCGGCGCCCCAATGGCGGATGCCATATACGCTGCGGCTGTCCGCGACTGTCCATTGGCTACCGTCATCTTTGCGTGTGCGTCTTGCGGCCATCGGGGTCTCCTGCAATAGAAAGGAACAGCTGCCTGATCAAGCAACAGGTTAGAAGCGAATCATGACGAATGACGGAGAGTGGACCCACTGCCCCATCGAGAAGTTTAGGAGGCGCCGGCTCAGCCGCCGGATTTCTTGGCCTTGAAGCCACGCTTGGTGAGCTCTTCGAGGAGCAGGTCGACCATGTCGCCCTGGATCTCGATGACCCCATCCTTGAGTCCGCCGCCGCAGCCGCAGCGTTTCTTCAGCGCGCTGGCCAGTTCTTTCAGCGGCTCTTCGGCTAGCGGCACACCGCTGATGGTGGTGACCGTCTTGCCACCCCGGCCCTTGGTTTCCCGGCGCACACGGGCGATACCATCCCCTTCGGGAATCCGGCTCTGCTTGCAGATACAGGCATCCACCGGCTGGCTGCAGTCGGGGCAGTGCCGACCGCTGTCGGTGGAATAGACGAGACCGCTCAAGGCGGAGAATGACGAAGCTTTCTTGACCACCGGCTTTTCCTCTTGGGTTGGTCAGGATAGCGACTGGTCGACAAGTGCCTGAGGCATCGACCGCGAAGCCCCACTCTGGCAGGGGCAGCGCAACCGGGCTGGGAACCCGGCTTCAAAGGTCGCGCAGTGTAACGGCAAAGATTGGCCTTGCTAAGTATGTAATTGCGCCAATGATCGATGGATTGGCGACCTTTGCCCGCCCTCGTTCGGCATCTCGCACAAGCACGCCCAGAAAACTGCACAAAGCCAGGCAAGACTAGGCCTGCATGCTTTATGTAGGAGCGAGCTCTGCTCGCGAAGCTCTGCGCCCAGCCATTTCGCGAGCAGAGCTCGCTCCTACCATCAGGTATTGGCCAGGTAACTGCGCAGCGCCTGCAGCGAGTCGGGGCAGAAGGGCTTGCTCTCGGCCTCACGCAGCACCTCCGGCAGCGGCAGGAAAACCGCCTCCAGCACTTCCTCCGGCTGCAGCACCAGCGGTGCATCGGAGACCGCCGAGAACACCGCACACCACAGTCGATTGTCCGGCTGATCGAAGAAGAAGCGCCCATGCTCGCGCAGTTCGACACCGGCAATGCCCAGCTCCTCCTGCAGCTCGCGCGCGGCCGATTCGGCATAGCTCTCGCCCTCGCCCACCATGCCGCCGGCCGCCACATCCCAGTAGCCGGGATAGATGGCCTTGCTCAGGGTGCGCCGGTGCACGCACAGCTCGCCGGCAGCATTGAACAGCAGGATGAAGGTGCCGCGACCGATCAGCCCGCGCTCACGCAGCTCGGCGCGCGGCAGGCTGCCGAGCAGGCAATCCTGCGCGTCGACCCAGGCAATGCGTTCAGCATCGGAAGCGGCACGGTGCGCCGCTTCCTCGGCGGAGATCGGCATGCCTCAGCCCTCGGTCAGGCTGCAGGATGGACTGCGCACGACACGATCCGACAGCGCGTAGGCAAACATGCCTTAGCCTTGGGTCAGCAGGGTGCGCAAGTCGATGATCGCCGCATTGGCGCGCGAGATGTAGTTGGCCATCACCAGCGAGTGGTTGGCCAGCACGCCGTAGCCGCTGCCATTGAGCACCATCGGGCTCCACAGCGGCTCCTGTGCCGCCTCCAGCTCGCGGATGATCTGCCGCACGCTGACGGTGGCATTCTTCTTCGCCAGCACGTCGGCGAAGTCCACCTCGATGGCGCGCAGGATGTGCGACAGCGCCCAGGCCTGGCCACGGGCTTCGTAGAACACGTTGTCGATCTGCAGCCAGGGGGTCTTCACCTCCTCCTCGCTGAGCGGCACGGCCTCACCGTCGACCGGCGCCTTGTCCGACAGATCGGTGTTCAGGCGCACTCGACCGACACTGGCGGACAGGCGCTGGGACAGCGAACCGAGGCGGGTAGCGACATCGCCCAGCCAGCTGTTGAGGTTGTCGGCGCGAGCGTAGAACTGTGCGTTCTGCTGGCTCGGGTCGGCCAAGGCCGCCAGGTAGCGATCCAGCGATTTGAGGCCCTCGGCGTATTCAGCTTCCGAGGCCGGCAGGGCCCAGCTCTTGTTGTCGAAGTTAAAACGCTGCTCGGCCCTGACCAGAAGCGTGCTCTCGGTGGATTGCGACTGCGAGCGGGCAAAATCCTTGCGCAGCGCGCGGGACAGGTCACGCACCTGGACCAGCACGCCGTACTCCCAGGCTGGCATGTTGTCCAGCCACAGGCCGGGCGGCGCGATGTCGTTGGACAGGTAGCCACCCGGCTTGTTGAGCAGCGTGCTGGATACCTGCTTGAGGGTTTCCACCGTGGTGTAGCCCGCCACCAGCTTGCGCTGCGCCTTCTCGGCCGCCGTCTGGGCATGTTGCTGCACCGGGAACAGCGCGGGCTCCTGGCTCCAGTACCAGCCGACGCCCAGCGCCGCCAGCAGATAAATAGCCAGCAGGCTGCCCAGGGTGCGGCTCAGCCACAGGCCACCGAAATAGCTGCGAACATCATCCACCGAGTCGTCGACGCTGCCGCGCAGGTCTTCTGTGCGTTTCTTCCAATCCAGCATGGCCATATCCTTAAATCGTCTTTCTCGAATTACCAACCACACCCCAGACATGGAGCTGGCGGCCCTGCACTATAAGTGAAGCCTAGGCGCAAACGCAGCGCTGCGGAGCGCTACCGTACCCGCAAAGCGGGCAAAAGCGCCAAAAGATGGAAGGTTGACGCCAAATGATCGGCGGTTGTAGCACCACAGTTCCCCAGTGGTAGCATGGGGCCATCATCCCGCCCTACCAGGGCACGAGAAGACTGCAGGCCATGATCGAGCAAGAAGACCCAAGCCGCGACCGTCTCAAGCAGCACTTTGCCAAACGCGTCATCCACCAGGCCCGTCAGGTTCTGGAAGTCTGGCAACGCCTGCAACAGGCCGAGTGGAATGCCGTCGACATGGCCGAACTGGTCGAGGCCAACCTGGGCCTGCTGCGCTACGCCGAACGTTTCGAGCAGGCCGTGCATGTGCAACTGGCGGCCAGCATCGGCAACTGCCTGAGCGCCGTGGAGGCCAATCGCGGGCGCCTCAACAGCCAACTGATCACCGAGCTCAACCAACTGATGCAGCGCCTGTCACGCACCGGCCTGCGCCATGGCGACCAGTTCGAGCAGACGTTCCTGCCGCCGCTGCGCAAACCGGTGTACCTGGCCCTGCAGGATCACGAGCGTGCCGAGCGCCTGGCCCAGCAACTGGAGTTCTTCGGCCTCACCGCCCAGGCCCTGGACAGCGCCAATGCGTTTCGTGCCGCCATGACCGAGCGCCATCCGGCGGCCATCCTCATGGAAGTCGACTTCGCTGGCCCCGGCCTCGGCCTGCAACTGGCCAGCGAAGCCCAGCAGGGCCTGGAACAGAAGCTGCCGCTGCTGTTCTTCAGCCACGCCGATACCGACACGCCGACGCGCCTGGCCGCCGTACGCGCCGGCGGCCAGGAATTCTTCACTGGCAGCCTCGATGCCTCCAGCCTGATCGAGCGCATCGAGGTGCTCACCCACGTTTCCCAGTACGACCCGTACAAGGTGCTGATCATCGATGACTCACGGGCCCAGGCGACCCACACCGAGCGCGTGCTGAACAGCGCCGGGATCGTCACCCGCACCCTCACCGAGCCGATCCAGGCGATGGCCGAGCTGGCCGACTTCCAGCCGGACCTGATCATCCTCGACATGTACATGCCTGACTGCAACGGCCCGGAACTGGCCAAGGTGATCCGCCACAATGACCGCTATGTCAGCGTGCCGATCATCTACCTGTCCGCCGAGGACGACCTGGACAAGCAGCTCGACGCCATGAGCGAGGGCGGCGACGATTTCCTCACCAAGCCGATCAAGCCGCGTCACCTGATCGCCACCGTGCGCAACCGCGCCAGCCGCGCGCGCAATCTCAGGTCGCGCATGGTGCGTGACAGCCTCACCGGGCTGTACAACCACACCCACACCCTGCAGCTGCTGGAGGATGCGCGTTTCCGCGCCCGTCGCGACGGCCAGCCGCTGAGCTTCGCCATGCTCGACATCGACCACTTCAAACGGGTCAACGACACCTACGGCCACCCCATGGGCGACCGGGTGATCAAGAGCCTGGCGTTGTTCCTCAAGCAGCGCCTGCGCAAGACCGACCATATCGGTCGCTACGGCGGCGAGGAATTCGCCGTGGTCCTGCCGGACACCGACGCGGTCACCGCCGCCAAGGTGCTCGACGAGATCCGCAAGCGCTTCGCCGAGATCGTCTACCCGGCGCAACCCCAGGACCTGTCCTGCACCTTCAGCTGCGGCATCGCCGAACTGCGCGGCGAACTGGACAGCAACCTGCTGTCCAAACAGGCCGACGAAGCCCTGTACGTGGCCAAGCATGGCGGGCGCAACCGGGTGGAAATCCATCTCGCCTAAGCGGCACGGAGCGTGACGAACGTCACGCTGTCACAAAGTCGCAATCAAACCGCAATAACCTCGACGGCACCGTTTCAGACTTCCGGTTGCCGCCACCATGCGCCTCAAGCTGCTCACCAATCTGTCCACCGCCCTGCTGGTTACCGCCTGCCTGGCTCTTGCCGCCACGCTCTGGTGGTCGGAGCGGGCGCTGGAGCGCCCTTACCTGCTAATGCAGCGCTACCTCAACCTGTCGCAGCAGTTCCAGCACCAGGTCGCCGACAACATCCAGCGTTACCTGGGCAGCGGTGATGCCCTGCGCCACAGCGCCGCCAGCCTGGCCATCAGCGAGCTGGAACAGAACCTCGACGCCCTGCCCACGCAACTGGCCGATGAACTGCGCCCGAGCCTGGCCGAACTCAGCCAGTTCACCGCCAACGACCTGCTCGCCGCCGGCAAGCTCGCTGGCGACCCGCAAGGCCTGCTGCTGCAGGCCGAGCGCGAAATCAGCGGCGCCCTCGAGCAGCTCGAAAAGTATTCCCGCGAGAGCACCAGCAGCACTGCCGCCAGTTATCAGGCGCCGTTGTTCAAGGCCGCCCAGCACCTCAGCCGTCTGAGCCACGCCCGTGGCAAGCTGGTCAGCAGCGGGCGCAGCGAGCTGATCGCCGATGTCGAGCGCGAACTGGCCGTCCTCAGCCAGCAGGCCAGCACCCTCGACAGCCTGCCGCTGCTGGGTGTGACGGACAGCAGTGAAGCCAGCGGCAACAGTTTTGGCGCCCTGCTCGGCCTGGCCGACAGTGACGAGCAGGAGCAGGCCGAAGACCGCGGCATCGCCCTCAAACGCGACTTTGCCAGCCTGCTCAAGCGCTACCCGGCCGAACTGGGCCGCACCCGCGAGTTGATAGAGAAGCGCAACCAGCTGGCACTCGACAGCACGGCCAAGATCGAAGGCCTGCAGCAGGCATTGGCCGCCCTGGAGCCGGCGGTGCGCGCCGAGCACGGGCGCATCCAGGGCGAAGTACGCCTGATCCAGGGCCTGATGATCGGCCTGATCCTGCTGATTGCCCTGACCATCGACCGCATCCAGCGCCGCCTGAGCAATGTTCTCGGACGCCTGGCCCCGGCTCTGGGCACCTGGGCCGCCGGCGACTTCGCCAGCGACATCGCGCTCAACTCACAGACCCGCGAAATGCGCGATATCGAGGACTCGCTGAACCGCCTGCGCCGCTATCTGGTCGAGCTGGTCGGCACCATCCACCACAACGCCGCCCAAGTCGCCGGCAGCAGCCGCACCCTGGCCGACATCAGCCAGGGCCTGCACGGTGGCGCCGAACGCCAGTTGGCCGATACCGCACAAATCCGCGATGCCCTCGGCGAGTTGGAAGGCACTATCGCCCAGGTCGCCGACGATGCCAGCCAGGCCGCCGATGCCAGCCGCGCCGCCAGCCGCGCGGCAGAACAGGGCCAGCGGGTGATCGAGCAGAGCCTCACCGGCCTGCATGCCTTGGTCGGCAAGGTGCAGGGCAATGCCCAGTCCATCGAACAGCTAGCCAGCGAGACCGCCACCATCGGCCAGGTGCTCACGGTGATCCGCGGCGTGGCCGAGCAGACCAACCTGCTGGCGCTGAACGCCGCCATCGAAGCCGCCCGTGCCGGCGAGATGGGCCGCGGCTTCGCCGTGGTTGCCGACGAGGTACGCTCGCTGGCCCAGCGCACCAGTGGCGCCACCGACGAGATCCAGCAACTGATCGCGCGCCTGCAGCAGGCGGCGCAACAGTCGGTAGCGGCCATGCGCGCCCAGGTCGAGCATGCCGAGGCCACCGCGGGCCAGGCGGCCCAGGCCGATGGCGCGCTGGACGAAGTGGTCGGGGCGATCCGCACTATCGCCAGCATGGCCGAGCGCATCGCCGAGGCCACGGCCCAGCAAGGCGGCGCCGCCAGCGAAATCCGCGGCCACAGTGAACGCATCCACCGCCTCGGCGGCGACAACCTGGCGCGCATCGGCGAAGGCCGCCAGCAGGGTGAACAGCTGTTGCAACTAGGCGGACAATTGAACACCGCGGTGCAGGCCTTTCGCGTCTGAGCGGCGAGACGTAGGGCGGGTGCAACCCGCGGTGAGCCCAGCGCGGGTTGCACCCGCCCTACCAATAGACCTGCCCGCACGAAGCCGCCGTCCATCAGCCGGCAACATCCACTAGCAGGCTGTTGAAAAACGTTGGCGAGGCAGCCAGCGCAAGGCAAAAAAGGCGAAAAAGCGCAGTTTACGAGCTGTAAATGAGCATTTTGAGCCTGTTTTTAACGCCGTGATGGCAACGCAGGTAGTTTTTCAACAGCCTGCTAACCCTATGCGCCAACCAGCCGCCTGGGGTCGGCTCGCCGACTTGGGTATGATGCCCGCCAAGTCCGTCGTGCGAGCCCGCCATGCGCCGTTTGTTGCCTCTCGTTCTGTTCCTGCTGTTCAGCCTGCCGGCCAGCGCCGGCCTGTTCGACAAGCTGCCCGACGCGCCCCTGGGTGCGCCGCTGAACAACAGCGCCGACTTCCTGCCGGTAGGCGAAGCCTTCCGCCTGAGCTTGGTAGAGAACTCGCCGACGGCGCTGAAACTGCGCTTCGTGGGCGCCGAGGGTTACTACCTCTATCGGCACGCCTTCAAGTTCCGCATCGAGCCGAGCGACCTGGCCAAGGGCGAGGCCGTGATCCCGGGCGGTCAGCCCAAGCACGACGAATACTTCGGCGATGTCGAGGTGTACTACGGCATCACCGATATCGAGCTGCCGCTGGACAACCCCATCGACCTGCCCTTCAGCGTCCACGTTACCTACCAGGGCTGCGCCGACAAGGGCCTGTGCTATCCGCCGGAGACCGCGCGCCTGGAAGTCGGCGCAGCCGCCAGCCCAGCACCGACCAGCGCTACCAGCGAAGCCTCCAGCACCGCCACCGCAGCCCCGGCCAGCGCGACCGGCTGGAGCTGGAAGGAGCTGGCGCTGTTCTTCCTTGGTGGCCTGGGCCTGGCATTCACCCCCTGCGTACTGCCGATGCTGCCGATCCTCACCGGCGTGGTCCTGCGCGGCCAGCCAGGCGGCATGCGTGGCCTGGTGCTGTCGCTGGCCTACGTGCTGCCGATGGCGCTCAGCTTCGCCATTCTCGGCGCGCTGATGGGCCTGTTCGGTGCCGAGCTCAACCTGCAGGCGCGCCTGCAGTCGCCCTGGGTGCTGGTGCCATTCGCGATCTTCTTCGCCCTGTTCGCCGCCGCCAGCCTGGGTTTCCTCGAATTGCGCCTGCCGCAGGCGGTCGACGGCCCGCTGCAGCGCCTGAGCCAGCGCCTGCATGGCGGCACCCTGCTCAGCGCCGCCGCGCTCGGCGTGCTCTCCAGCCTGCTGGTCTCACCCTGCGTATCCGCGCCGCTGGCCGGTGCCCTGCTGTATATCAGCGCCAGCGGCGACGCCCTCGGTGGTGGCCTCAAGTTGCTGGCCCTGGGCCTGGGCATGGGCACCCCGCTGGTGCTGTTCGCTGTCGGCGGTGGCGCCCTGCTGCCGAAATCCGGCGCCTGGATGCTCGGCGTGCGCAACCTGTTCGGCGCCCTGTTGCTGGCGGTATCGATATGGCTGCTGGAGCGTGTCGTGCCCGGCCCGGTCAGCCTGGCCCTGTGGGGCCTGCTGGCAGCCGGCGTGGCCCTGTGGCTCGGCGCACTGGAGCTGACGCCGAAAACCCACCACCAGAAAGTCGCACAAGTGCTCGGCCTGCCCCTGCTGGTGTATGCCATCGTCGCCTGGGTTGGCGCCCTGCAGGGCCACAGCGACCCGCTGCGCCCGCTCGGCAGCGCCGGCGTCGTGGCTGCCGAAACACAAGCTCCGGCCAGCAGCAGCTGGCAGACCATCAGCAGCCCGGCCGAACTAGATGCCGCCCTGGCCGCAGCGAAAAGTGCCGGCCAGCCGCTGCTGCTGGACTGGTACGCGGACTGGTGCATCAGCTGCAAGGTGATCGAGCGCGAAGTACTGACCGCCCCCGAGGTGACCCGTCAACTCGGCGCCTATCGGCTGATCCGCTTCGATATCACGGAAAGTCGCGCCGATCAGCGCGCCCTGCTCGATCGCTACCAGCTGTTCGGCCCGCCGGCGATCCTGTTCTTTGCCGGCAACGGTGACGAATGGGCCGATCTGCGTGTCGTAGGAGAGATCAGCGCCGCCGACTTCGCCGAACGCCTAAACCGCGCAGGCAGCCGCCAACAGTAAGTACGTCATTTATCTGCCGCAAAAATCGGCCATCGTGATGGCTACTGCAGGCAACTGGACAGCCTGCAGCGCTTTCGGCATAGTCCCGGCCATTGGACAGAATAAGGACGCATTCATGGCCACCCTTCTGGTGCTGCACGGCCCCAATCTCAATCTGCTGGGCACTCGCGAGCCCGGCGTCTACGGCGCCACCACCCTGGCCCAGATCAATCAGGATCTCGAGCAGCGCGCCCGCGCCGCCGGCCACCACCTGCTGTACCTGCAGAGCAACGCCGAATACGAGCTGATCGAGCGCATTCACGCCGCAAAAGGCGAAGGTGTCGACTTTATTCTGATAAATCCGGCGGCTTTCACCCATACCAGTGTCGCATTACGTGACGCGCTGCTGGCGGTAAGCATCCCATTCATCGAAGTGCACCTGTCCAACGTGCACAAACGTGAAGCCTTCCGCCATCACTCCTACTTTTCTGACGTAGCCGTTGGAGTGATCTGCGGCCTTGGCGCCAGCGGTTATCGGCTGGCCCTGGAGGCTGCCCTGGAACAATTAGAACGCCCCTGAAGACCTGACCTTGGGAGTTGCAAAGCTATGGATATCCGTAAAGTCAAAAAACTGATCGAGCTGCTGGAAGAGTCCGGTATCGACGAGCTGGAAATCCGCGAGGGCGAAGAGTCCGTGCGCATCAGCCGTCACAGCAAGCAGCCGGCCTATGCCCAGCCGATGTACGCCCCGGCTCCTGCGCCGGTTGCCGCTCCGGTTGCCGCCGCTGCTCCGGTCGCCGCCGAAGCCGCTCCGGTGGCCGCCAAGCTGAATGGCACCGTGGCCCGCTCGCCGATGGTCGGCACCTTCTACCGCGCCGCCTCGCCGACCTCCGGCAACTTCGTTGAAGTCGGCCAGAGCGTGAAGAAAGGCGACATCCTGTGCATCGTCGAAGCGATGAAGATGATGAACCACATCGAGGCCGAAGCCAGCGGCGTGATCGAATCCATCCTGGTCGATAACAACCAGCCGGTGGAATACGACCAACCCCTGTTCACCATCGTTTGATGCGCGGGGAGCCTGTGATGCAGAAGCTGGAAAAAGTCCTGATCGCCAACCGTGGCGAAATTGCCCTGCGCATCCTGCGCGCCTGCAAGGAGCTGGGCATCAAGACGGTGGCCGTGCACTCCACCGCCGACCGTGAGCTGATGCACCTGGGCCTGGCCGACGAGTCCGTCTGCATTGGCCCGGCATCGGGCGCACTGTCCTACCTGAACATTCCGGCGATCATCAGCGCCGCCGAAGTCACCGGCGCCACGGCGATTCACCCGGGCTACGGCTTCCTCGCGGAAAACGCCGACTTCGCCGAACAGGTGGAGAACTCCGGCTTCGCCTTTATCGGCCCGAAAGCCGACACCATTCGCCTGATGGGCGACAAGGTGTGCGCCAAGGCCGCCATGATCAAATCCGGCGTCCCCGTGGTCCCCGGTTCCGACGGCCCGCTGCCGGAGGACGAGGAAACCGCCCTGCGCATTGCCCGCGAAGTCGGCTACCCGGTGATCATCAAGGCCGCTGGCGGCGGCGGTGGTCGCGGCATGCGCGTGGTGCACAAGGAAGAAGACCTGATCAAATCGGCCAAGCTGACCCGCACCGAAGCCGGTGCCGCGTTCGGCAACCCGATGGTCTATCTGGAGAAGTTCCTCGGCAACCCGCGTCATGTGGAAGTCCAGGTGCTCTCCGACGGCCAGGGCAACGCCGTGCATCTGGGCGACCGCGACTGCTCGCTGCAGCGCCGTCACCAGAAGGTGCTGGAAGAAGCGCCAGCCCCGGGCATCGACGAGAAGGCTCGTACCGAAGTGCTGAAACGCTGCGTCGATGCCTGCATCGAGATCGGCTACCGCGGTGCCGGCACCTTCGAGTTCCTCTATGAAGACGGCCGTTTCTACTTCATCGAGATGAACACCCGCGTGCAGGTCGAACATCCGGTCACCGAGATGGTCACAGGCATCGACATCGTCAAGGAGATGCTCAGCATCGCCGCCGGCAACAAGCTGTCGATCAAGCAGAGCGACGTGGTTATCCGCGGTCACGCCCTGGAGTGCCGGATCAACGCCGAAGACCCGGACAACTTCATGCCCTGCCCGGGCAAGGTCAAGCACTACCACGCCCCGGGTGGCAACGGTGTACGCGTCGATTCGCACCTGTACAGCGGCTACGCGGTACCGCCGAACTACGACTCGCTGATCGGCAAGCTGATCACCTACGGCAAGGATCGCGCCGAGGCCATGGCGCGCATGCGCAATGCCCTGGACGAGATTGTGGTCGACGGGATCAAGACCAATATCCCGCTGCACCGTGACCTGGTGGTCGACAAGGGCTTCAATAAAGGCTGCGTGAATATCCACTACCTGGAAAAGAAACTGGGTATGGATAAGCACTAAGCCCACGACCTGCTGCGCGTCGGCGATACGGCGTTAAAAACAGCCTCGGCAAGCCGCTTGCGGCTAACGCGCTTCAGCGCGACCCGAAGGGCGAGTGCAACGAGTCATGCTCATTTACAGCAGTAAACTGCGCTTCCTCGGTTGTTTTTGCCTAGTCTCGCTCTAGCTCGCAAGGTCGTGACTAAATGCAACGACAAGGGCTGCCCACGGGCGGCCCTTGTCGTTTCCGCCCGGCACCTGCGCTGGCCGCATGCCCATGCGTTCAAGTAAGCTGCGCGCCCTATTGCACCTAGCGCCCCACGTTCACGAGGTTTCCCATGCCCTGGTTACAAGTCCGTCTCGCCATCACCCCGGATCAGGCGGAAACCTACGAAGACGCCCTGCTCGGTGTCGGTGCCGTCTCGGTGACCTTCATGGATGCCGAAGACCAGCCGATCTTCGAGCCAGACCTGGGCACCACCCCACTGTGGTCGCACACCCACCTGCTGGCGCTGTTCGAAGCCGATACCGACCCGGTCAACCTGATCGCCCACCTGGAGCTGCTGACTGGCGCCGCATTGCCCGAGCACCAGATCGAGCACATTGCCGACCAGGACTGGGAGCGCAGCTGGATGGACAACTTCCAGCCGATGCGCTTCGGCCAGCGCCTGTGGATCGTGCCGAGCTGGCACGCCGCACCGGAGCCGGAGGCAGTCAACCTGCTGCTCGACCCCGGCCTGGCCTTCGGTACCGGCACCCACCCGACCACCGCCCTGTGCCTGGAATGGCTGGACGGCCAGGATCTCAGCGGCTGCGACGTACTGGATTTCGGTTGCGGCTCCGGCATCCTCGCCATCGCCGCCCTGCTGCTCGGCGCGCCCCAGGCGGTCGGCACCGATATCGACATCCAGGCCCTGGAAGCCTCGCGCGACAACGCCTCGCGCAATGGCATCGACCCGGCCCGTTTCCCGGTCTACCTGCCCGCCGACCTGCCGCAGCAACCGGCCGATGTGGTGGTGGCCAATATTCTCGCCGGCCCGCTGGTGTCGCTGGCGCCGCAGATCAGCAGCCTGGTCAAGGCAGGCGGGCGCCTGGCGCTGTCCGGCATTCTTGCCGAGCAGGCCGACGAAGTGCGCGCCGCCTATCAGGACGCCTTCATCCTCGATCCAACCGCGATCAAGGATGGCTGGGTACGGATTAGCGGGGTCAAGCGCTAGTAGCGCCTGTACGAGCTTGAGTAAACTAGCGCCTCGCTTTGCACGGATCGCCGCATGACCGACAGTTTTGTCACTCAGTGCCCCCATTGCCGCACCAGTTTCCGCATCAACCGCGCCCAGTTGGGTGCGGCACATGGTGCGGTGCGGTGTGGCGCCTGCATGCACGTGTTCAATGCGGCCCAGCAACTGCTGGTCGACCAGACGCGCGCCAGCAAGCCCGTAGCACCGCAACCCAGTGCACCGGCACGCCCGCAAGCCGCAGCCCCGAGCCCAGCCGCTGCACCCAGCATGCCACCAGCGAGCAAGCCCGTTCCCGAGCGCGCTCCAGCGCCAGCGCCGACGGCCAGCCTGAATAAGCCGGCCACAGCGGACAAGCAGCCGGTCGACACCCTGTGGATCCACGACGACCTCGATCTCGACAGCCTCGACCTCGACGAGGAGCTGGCCAAGCTCGAAGAGCAGGAAATGCAGCTGTCCCAGGCCTTCGTCGCCCTCAAGCCGGCCGCTGGTAACAGCGCCGAGCTGCTCAAGGCGCCGAGCGAGACCCGCGACCCGCATGACGAAGACTGGGCCGAGTCCCTGCTGCGCGAGGACAAGCCCGCCAAGCCGCAGCCGGTATTTCGCCCGCCAGCCGCCGCCGAGCCACAGCCGTCAGTCGAGCCGACACCAGCGCCGGCCGTTCCAGAAGAGCGCCAGGAGCCCAGCCTGCATGCCCTGCGCGACGAACCAGACGACAGCGTTGATGCCGACGAAGAGCGCATCGAAGAAGTCGCCGACGCCGACTACGCTCCGCCCGCCAACCTGCCCGGCAAACCCGAGCGCAGTGAGCCGGCCCTGCGCGATGACAGCCTGCTGAGCCTGGAAGACGAACCCCTGCAACTCGACTGGCAGCAGGCCAGGAAGCCCTGGGGCCGCTGGATCGCCTGGGGCCTGCTGAACCTGCTGGCCGCCGGCGCCCTGACGACCCAGTACGTGACCTATCACTTCGAGGAACTGGCGCGCCAGGACCAGTACCGTCCCTGGTTCGAGCAGCTGTGCCCGGAACTCGGCTGCGTGCTGCCATCCAAGGTCGATATCGAGCAGATCAAGAGCAGCAACCTGGTGGTGCGCAGCCATCCGGAATTCCGCGATTCGCTGGTGGTCGACGCGATCATCTACAACCGCGCACCCTTCGCCCAGCCCTTCCCGCTGCTGGAACTGCGCTTCGCCGACCTCAACGGTCAGCTGCTGGCCAGTCGTCGCTTCAAGCCGGGTGAATACCTCGGCGGCGAGCTCGCCGGCCAGGCGGAAATGCCGCCGCAGACGCCGATCCACGTGTCCCTGGAAATCCTCGACCCAGGTGCCAAGGCGGTCAACTACAGCCTCAGCTTCCACTCCCCGGAATAAGCCTGCAGGCGCCGGATTTCCGGCACTTGCAGGGTGTCCAAGACCCAGCGGCGATAACCCGACAGCTGCTCATAATTTGTTCAAAACAGCCTTTATCCGGTCACCGAGAGCGGGTATCATGCCCTCCCTTTTTCGCACTCCCATGAAGCCGTTTTCCAGTTCAGGCGGGCCTAGCCATTGCCTGAACGGCTTCAAAAACAACAGGGATGACCTCCATGTCGGTGGTACGCATCGGCCCTTACACACTGCCCAATCAGCTGATCCTCGCCCCCATGGCGGGCGTCACCGATCAGCCGTTCCGGCAGCTGTGCCGGCGCCTGGGCGCCGGGCTGGTGGTATCGGAAATGGTCAGCAGCGACGTGCGCCTGTGGAACACCCGCAAATCGAGCCTACGCATGATCCACAGCGGCGATCCCGAGCCACGCTCGGTACAGATCGCCGGTGGTGATCCCGAGATGCTCGCCGAGGCGGCCCGGCGCAACGTGAAAATGGGCGCGCAGATCATCGACATCAACATGGGCTGCCCGGCCAAGAAGGTCTGCAACAAGGCCGCCGGCTCGGCGCTGATGAAGGATGAAGAGCTGGTCAGCGCGATCCTCGACGCGGTGGTCAAGGCGGTCGACGTACCGGTGACCCTGAAGATCCGCACCGGCTGGGATCGCTCGAACAAGAACGGCTTGAACGTGGCGAAAATCGCCGAACAGGCCGGCATCAGCGCCCTGGCCGTGCATGGCCGAACCCGCGCCGACCTGTACACCGGCGAGGCCGAGTACGACACCATCGCCGCGATCAAGCAGGCGGTCACGATTCCGGTGTTCGCCAATGGCGACATCGATTCGCCGCACAAGGCCAAGGCCGTGCTCGCCGCCACTGGCGCCGACGCCCTGCTGATCGGTCGTGCGGCGCAGGGGCGGCCGTGGATCTTCCGCGAGATCGCCCATTACCTGGCGACCGGCAAGGAACTGGCGGCGCCAACGCTGTACGAAATAGAACGGATTCTGTTGGAACACCTGAGCGCCCTGCACGCCTTCTACGGCGATGTGATGGGCGTGCGCATCGCCCGCAAGCATGTCGGCTGGTACCTGGCCACCCTGCCCGGCGCCAGGGAGTTCCGCACCGACTTCAATCGTCTGGACAGTACGGACGCGCAGTACACCCACGTTCGGCAGTTTTTTGCCGAACGCCATAACAAGGACAACGAGGTGGCCGCATGACGAGGATGACCGAGCCTTTTTTTGATCAATCAGTTTTTGATGGGGCAGTACCCGTGAGCGACAACACCAACCTGAAGCAGCACCTGACCACGCCGAGCGAAGAGGGCCAGACCCTGCGCGGCAGTGTCGAAAAGGCGCTGCACAACTACTTTGCTCACCTGGAAGGCGCTGACGTTACCGACGTCTACAACCTGGTTCTCAACGAGGTCGAGGCGCCGCTGCTGGAAACCGTGATGAACTACGTCAAAGGCAACCAGACCAAGGCCTCCGAGCTGCTCGGCCTGAATCGCGGCACCCTGCGCAAGAAGCTCAAGCAGTACGACCTGCTGTAAACACCCGAATACATGGAAAAGGGCGGCCCGCAACATTAAACAGAGGGCCGCCCTTTTTTACTGATTTCCCAAGCTCTGATGGACTCTGCAATGACCGACCAGACCACCCGCCTCCCCGTTCGCCGCGCCCTGATCAGTGTTTCCGACAAGACCGGCATCCTCGAGTTCGCCCGCGAACTGGTTGCCCTGGGCGTGGAAATCCTCTCCACCGGCGGCACCTACAAGCTGCTCAAGGACAACGGTGTGGCTGCCGTGGAAGTCGCCGACTACACCGGCTTCCCGGAAATGATGGACGGTCGCGTGAAGACCCTGCACCCGAAAATCCACGGCGGCATCCTCGGCCGTCGCGCCCTCGACGGCGCGGTGATGGAGCAGCACGGCATCAAGCCGATCGACCTGGTCGCGGTCAACCTCTACCCCTTCGCCGCCACCGTAGCCAAGCCTGGCTGTGACCTGGCCGACGCCATCGAGAACATCGACATCGGCGGCCCGACCATGGTCCGCAGCGCGGCGAAGAACCACAAAGACGTGGCCATCGTGGTCAACGCCGGCGACTACGCCGGCATCGTCGAGTCGCTGAAAGCCGGTGGCCTGAGCTACGCCCAGCGCTTCGACCTGGCGCTGAAAGCCTTCGAGCACACTGCCGCCTACGACGGCATGATCGCCAACTACCTGGGCACCATCGAGCAGAGCCGCGACACCCTGAGCACTGAAAATCGCGGCGCCTTCCCGCGCACCTTCAACAGCCAGTTCATCAAGGCCCAGGAAATGCGCTACGGCGAGAACCCGCACCAGAGCGCGGCGTTCTATGTGGAAGCGCAGAAGGGCGAGGCCAGCGTGGCCACCGCCGTGCAACTGCAGGGCAAGGAACTGTCGTTCAACAACGTGGCCGACACCGACGCCGCGCTGGAATGCGTGAAGAGCTTCGTCAAGCCGGCCTGCGTCATCGTCAAACATGCCAACCCGTGCGGCGTGGCCGTGGCCCTGGACAGCGAAGGCGGCATCCGCCAGGCCTATGAGCTGGCCTATGCCACCGACACCGAGTCGGCCTTCGGCGGCATCATTGCCTTCAACCGCGAGCTGGACGGTGCCACCGCCCAGGCCATCGTCGAGCGTCAGTTCGTCGAAGTGATCATCGCCCCGAAAATCAGCGCCGAGGCCCGCGCCGTAGTCGCCGCCAAAGCCAACGTACGCCTGCTCGAATGCGGCGAGTGGCCGGCCGAGCGCAGCGCCGACTGGGACTTCAAACGCGTCAACGGTGGCCTGCTGGTACAGAGCCGCGACATCGGCATGATCAAGGCCGAAGACCTGAAGATCGTCACCCAGCGCGCGCCGAGCGAGCAGGAAATCCATGACCTGATCTTCGCCTGGAAAGTGGCCAAGTTCGTCAAATCCAACGCCATCGTCTACGCCAAGGGCCGCCAGACCATCGGCGTCGGCGCCGGCCAGATGAGCCGCGTCAACTCCGCGCGTATCGCCGCGATCAAGGCCGAACACGCCGGCCTGCAGGTCGCCGGTTCGGTGATGGCCTCCGACGCCTTCTTCCCGTTCCGCGACGGCCTGGACAACGCCGCCGCCAACGGCATCACCGCGGTGATCCAGCCGGGTGGTTCGATGCGCGATGCGGAAGTCATCGCCGCCGCCGACGAAGCCAATATCGCCATGGTATTCACCGGCATGCGTCACTTCCGCCATTGATTGGCGTGGCCGCGCTGTAGCAGGCGTCTGCGTTGTTGCGGACGACTTCGCTAATGCTCATTGCCAGTCGGCAACTGCGCTTATCGAAGCCATCCGCGCCTAGCATCCACCCGCTCCATCGCGACCCGAAAGATTTGCGTCGTAGCCCGGATGAAATCCGGGAACACCCCACTCAAAAGCCCCGGATTGCATCCGGGCTACGGTCAGGAGATACCCCATGAACGTATTGATCATCGGCAGCGGCGGTCGTGAACACGCCCTGGCCTGGAAAGTGGCGCAGGACAAGCGCGTCGAGAAAGTCTTCGTCGCCCCGGGCAACGCCGGCACCGCCACCGAAGCCAAGTGCGAGAACGTCGCCATCGACGTGCTGGCCATCGAGCAGCTGGCCGACTTCGCCGAGAAGAACGTGCAGCTGACCATCGTCGGCCCGGAAGCGCCGCTGGTTAAAGGCGTGGTCGACCTGTTCCGCACCCGCAAGCTGGACATCTTCGGCCCCACCGCCGCCGCCGCCCAGCTGGAAGGCTCCAAGGCCTTCACCAAGGACTTCCTCGCCCGCCACGCGATCCCCACCGCCGACTACCAGAACTTCACCGAAGTCGAGCCGGCCCTGGCCTACCTGCGCGAGAAAGGCGCACCGATCGTGATCAAAGCCGACGGCCTGGCCGCCGGCAAAGGCGTGATCGTCGCCATGACCCTGCAGGAAGCCGAAGACGCTGTGCGCGACATGCTCGCCGGCAATGCCTTCGGCGAAGCGGGCTCGCGCGTAGTGATCGAGGAATTCCTCGACGGCGAAGAAGCCTCCTTCATCGTTATGGTCGACGGCGAGAACGTGCTGCCGATGGCCACCAGCCAGGACCACAAGCGCGTCGGCGATGCCGATACCGGGCCGAACACCGGCGGCATGGGTGCCTACTCCCCCGCTCCGGTGGTCACCGCCGAGGTGCACCAGCGCGTAATGGACGAAGTGATCTACCCGACCGTGCGTGGCATGGCGAGTGAGGGCAACGTCTACACCGGCTTCCTCTACGCCGGGCTGATGATCGACAAGGCCGGCAAGCCGAAAGTCATCGAGTTCAACTGCCGCTTCGGCGACCCGGAAACCCAGCCGATCATGGTGCGCCTGGAGTCGAGTCTGGTGCTGCTGGTCGAGGCCGCGCTGGCCAAGGCGCTGGACAAGGTCGAAGCGACCTGGGATCCGCGTCCGACCGTGGGTGTGGTCATCGCCGCCGGCGGCTACCCGGCCGACTACGCCAAGGGTGACGTGATCGAAGGCCTGGACGCCGCCGCCAAGATCGACGGCAAGGTGTTCCACGCCGGTACCGCACTGAATGCCGCAGGCCAGGTGGTTACCGCCGGCGGTCGCGTACTCTGCGCCACCGCCATCGGCCGCACGGTTTCCGAAGCCCAGCAGCAGGCCTACCGCCTGGCCGAGCAGATCCGCTGGAACGGCAGCTTCTACCGCAAGGACATCGGTTACCGGGCCATTGCCCGCGAGCGCGGCGAAAGCTAAGAAAACCGGGTAAATATCCGGTAAAGCCCGCACAAAAGGCAGCCTCCTGGCTGCCTTTTGTGCATTAGCCATGGCTATAATCCGGGGATTCACCATCGAAGGGACTTCGCCCGTGCGACGGCTCAGGATCGCCACCGGACTCATCGTCAGCCTGCTGCTGACCCTGCTCTGCCTGCCCATGGCACAGGCGGAAGGCGAAGCTACCGCCCGACCCGCTACGGCGGAGCACTGGTCCATCCTGCTCGACAAGAGCGCCACGCTCAGTTTCGACGACATCCGCACCCAGTCCGCCCGCTTCCAGCCTCTCGATAAACGCGCCATTACCTTCCCGGCCTCTCGCCACGCCATCTGGCTGCACATCAAGACTCCGGCCTATCAGGCGCCACACTGGCTCTGGCTGTTCGCCCCGCGCGTGCAGCACCTGGACTACTACCGGCTGAATAACGGCCAGCTGGAAGAACACCTGCAAACCGGCGAAGCCTTGTCGCAGAACAGCCGTCCGCTGCCATCGCGCGCCTACCTGTTCAGCCAGCCCAACGATGGCCAGGCCCGCGAAATCTATATCCGCATGACCTCCAACCACGCCCTGATGATGTGGTTCAAGGTGATCAACGAGGCCGAACTGGTCACCCAGGAAAAGCCCGCCTACCTGTTCGGCGCCCTGCTCGGCGGCCTGCTCCTGCTGGCCCTGTTCAACCTGCTGCGCATGGCCTATTCGCCCACCGCCAGCAACCTGTGGCTGGCCGGCATGCATATCGCCCTGGCCCTGTGCGCCACCTGCAACATCGGCCTGCTGGCGGTGTGGCTGCCCGAACAGAGCTACAACCAGTCGCTGATCGCCGACCTCTCGGCGCTAGCCGCCGGCCTGTGCGTCCTGGGTTTCACCCTGCGCTTCTTCCACGGCACCCTGGCCGAACACAGTGCCTTGCGCCATGTGCTACGGGCCGAGTTCCTGCTCATCACCCTGGCGGCGGCCATGATCGCCTTCACCGGGCTGTTCTGGCACAGCTGGCTGGTCTATGGCCTGGTCATCATGACGGCGCTGACCATCCCGCTGATCGCCTTCATGCATTGGCGCGCTGGTTACCAGCCGGCGCGATTGATCGTGGCCGGGCTGCTGATCTTCAACCTGGGCTTCGCCGTGCTGATCCCGGTGCTGTTCGGCTTCGACCAGCTCAACCCGGGCTGGCTGGTGCTCAGCGTGTTCAGCGTCGCCATGCTCTGCGGCCTGATCCTCAGCATCGCCCTGTCCGAGCGCCAGCGGCAGATCCAGAGCGACACCCTGACCCAGCGCACCAGCGAGGCGGCGATCAGCGCCGAGCTGAAAGCCAAGGCCGAATTCCTGGCCAAGATCAGCCACGAAATCCGTACGCCGATGAATGGCGTGTTGGGCATGACCGAGCTGCTGCTCGGCACCCCGCTGTCGGCCAAGCAACGCGACTACGTACAGACCATCCACAGCGCCGGCAATGAACTGCTGACGCTGATCAACGAGATCCTCGACATCTCCAAGCTGGAGTCCGGGCAGATCGAACTGGACGACGTGCAGTTCGACCTCAATGCGCTGATCGACGACTGCCTGGACATCTTCCGCGCCAAGGCCGAGCAGCAGAAGGTCGAGCTGATCAGTTTTATGCAGCCCCAGGTTCCACGAGTGATCAGCGGCGACCCCACGCGCCTGCGCCAGACCCTGCTGAGCCTGCTGGACAACGCCTTCCGCCAGACCGACGAAGGCGAAATCCTCCTGGTGGTGGCCCTCGACAACGAAGGCAAGGCCCCGCGCCTGCGCATCGCCGTACAGGACAGCGGGCGCCCGCTGGAAGCCAGCGAGCGCGACGCCCTGCTCAATACCCAGCTGCACAGCACCGACTTCCTTAGCGCCAGCAAGCTCGGCGGCCGCCTGGGGCTGATCATCGCGCGTCAGCTGGTACGCCTGATGGACGGCGAGTTCGGCATCCAGAGCGGCGATAACCAGGGCAGCACCCTGTGGCTGACCCTGCCGCTGGACGCCGAGCGCCTGGAACACCCCACCGCCGACCTCGACGGCACACTGCAGGGTGCCCGCCTGCTGGTGGTCGACGACAACGAGACCTGCCGCAAGGTGATCCAGCAGCAATGTACGGCCTGGGGCCTGCAGGTCAGCACCGTGGCCTCCGGCAAGGAAGCCCTGGCCCTGCTGCGGACCAAGGCGCATCTGCACGAATACTTCGACGTGGTCCTGCTCGACCAGGAAATGCCCGGCATGAGCGGCATGCAGCTGGCAGCCAAGATCAAGGAAGACCCCAACCTCAACCACGACATTCTGCTGATCATGCTCACCGGGATCAGCAACGCGCCGAGCAAGATCATCGCGCGCAACGCCGGAATCAAGCGCATCCTGGCCAAGCCGGTGGCTGGCTACACGCTGAAGACCACCCTCGCCGACGAGCTGGCCCAGCGCAGCAACAACAGCCCAGCGCTGCCTCCCCTGCACAGCAGCGAAGCCAGCACCCTGCTCGCACCCAGCGACTTCCGCATCCTGGTGGCCGAGGACAACAGCATCTCGACCAAGGTCATCCGCGGCATGCTGAGCAAGCTCAACCTGCAACCGGATACCGCCAGCAACGGCGAGGAAGCCCTGCGCGCCATGCAGGCGCAGCAGTACGACCTGGTGCTGATGGATTGCGAAATGCCGGTGCTCGACGGCTTCTCCGCCACCGAGCAACTGCGCGCCTGGGAAGCCCGCGAACAGCGCGAACACACCCCAGTGGTGGCCCTGACCGCGCACATCCTCGCCGAGCACAAGGAACGCGCGCGCCAGGTCGGCATGGACGGCCACATGGCCAAGCCGGTGGAAATGTCCCAGCTGCGCGAACTGGTCGCCCACTGGGTGCAGGAAAAGCAGCGCCGGCTGCAGGCCGACGCCCTGCCCTCCTGATTGCCGGCTGACGCCGCCCGACCCGGCCCGCTATGCTTGCGCCACTTATGTCCTGACGAGCCTTGCCCATGCTCTCCCTGCTGTTCACCGTCTACCTGAAGATGCTGGTGCTCTATAGCCCGTTCTTCGTGCTCTCCTGTTTTATCGGCCTGACCCCCGGCTACAGCGTCAAGGAACGCAAGAAACTGGCCTGGAAAGTGGCGCTGGGCAGCCTGATCGCCAGCGTGCTGCTGTACCTGTTCGGCCAGACCATCTTCGAGATCTTCGGCATCACGCCCGATGCCTTCCGCATCGGCGCCGGCTCCGTGCTGTTCATCTCTGCGCTGGGCATGGCCCAGGGCAAGTCGGCGGTGCAGGCCGACAACGTGCAGCAGGACGTCACCATCGTGCCGCTGACCATCCCGCTCACCGTCGGCCCCGGCACCATCGGTGCGCTGCTGGTGATGGGCATCAGCCAGCCGGAGTGGGACGACAAGCTCCTCGCCATCCTCGGTATCGCCATCGCCAGCGCCACGGTCGGCGTCGTGCTCTACCTGTCCAACCAGGTCGAGCGCCTGCTCGGCCAGCAGGGCCTGCAGATCCTCAGCCGCCTGATGGGCCTGTTCGTCTGCGCCCTGGCCGCGCAGATCATCTTCACCGGCGTGCGTGGCTACCTGCTGCCCTGAGCCACACCTCCGCTCGCCTCTGGCTCTCCATCCGCTGGGTATACCGCCCTGCCCGAACGACCATGGACGAGCCACATGGCAACGCCTCAGAAACAGGCACGCGCAGCACTGAAAACCACCCCGCACAGCATCCCCGGAGGAAATGCAGCCTCCCTGACAGGACTTCGCCTCAAAGCGGTGCGCGCCATGAAAAACATGACTGAACGCACAGATTAGCGCACCAACTTCGCGCAACAGGCGCTCATGCGAATCTTCCTGGAATCTGCAAAAACCTTGCAGGACAAGGCTTTGCGCGGCTTGGCACGGATGCTGCCAAAGGACTGACGACCCCTTCGGTCCCCACAGTTGCGCATGGAGCCCTAACAAGATGAAACGCCGTCCTCTGTTGAAATCCACCCTCGCCGCCAGTGCCCTGCTGCTCAGCGGCCTGTTCCCCTACAGCCTGCAGGCTGCCGAGACCATCAAGGTCGGCATCCTCCACTCGCTGTCCGGCACCATGGCCATTTCCGAAACCTCGCTGAAAGACATGGCGCTGATGACCATTGACGAAATCAACGCCAAGGGCGGCGTCAATGGCAAGCAACTGGAAGCCGTGGTGGTCGACCCGGCCTCCAACTGGCCGCTGTTCGCCGAAAAAGGCCGCCAGTTGCTGACCCAGGACAAAGTCGACGTGGTCTTCGGCTGCTGGACCTCGGTCTCGCGCAAATCCGTGCTGCCGGTGTTCGAGGAACTCAACGGCCTGCTGTTCTACCCCGTGCAGTACGAAGGCGAAGAGATGTCGCCGAACGTGTTCTACACCGGCGCAGCGCCAAACCAGCAGGCCATTCCGGCCGTGGAATACCTGATGAGCGAAGACGGCGGTGCCGCCAAGCGCTACTTCCTGCTCGGCACCGACTACGTCTACCCGCGCACCACCAACAAGATCCTGCGCAGCTTCCTGCACAGCAAAGGCGTGGCCGACAAGGACATCGAAGAGGTCTACACCCCCTTCGGTCATAGCGACTATCAAACCATCGTCGCCAACATCAAGAAGTTTTCCGCTGGCGGCAAGACTGCGGTGATCTCCACCGTCAACGGCGACTCCAACGTGCCGTTCTACAAGGAACTGGCCAACCAGGGCATCGAAGCCACCGATATCCCGGTGGTGGCTTTCTCGGTCGGCGAGGAAGAACTGCGCGGCATCGACACCAAGCCGCTGGTCGGCCAGCTGGCCGCCTGGAACTACTTCCAGTCCGTGGAAAACCCGGTCAACACCGAGTTCGTCAACAAGTGGAAGGCCTACGCCAAGGCCAAGAACCTGCCGGGCGCCGACAAGGCCGTGACCAACGACCCGATGGAAGCCACCTACGTCGGCATCAACATGTGGGCCCAGGCCGTCGAGAAAGCCGGTACCACCGACGTAGACAAGGTACGTGAAGCCCTGGCCGGGCAGACCTTCGCCGCGCCGAGCGGCTACACCCTGACCATGGACAAGACCAACCACCACTTGCACAAGCCGGTGATGATCGGTGAAGTCCAGGAAGACGGGCAGTTCTCCATCGTCTGGCAAACCGAAGGCCCGCTGCGCGCCCAGCCGTGGAGCCCGTACATCCCCGGAAACGACAAGAAGCCGGACTATGCGGTGAAGTCGAATTGATCGGACGGGCCTAGCCCGACTTACTCTGTAGGAGCCAGCTTGCTGGCGATCGAAGCGACGCGGTTTGTCCTGGTAAACCGCGATCGCGAGCAAGCTCGTTCCTACGGAGTTTCCCTTCCAGGACATCTTTATGCCCACTGCCCTGTACCGAATGCTCCTGTCACTGGCGCTTCTGCTGCCATTGACTGCTCATGCCGGCGATGCCGCCGACTTCGTCGCGGCCAATCCCTCCCAGCAGGCCAAGCTGCTGGAAAGCTGGTCCGCCCAGCCCGATCCCGCCCGCCTGCCGCTGCTCGATGCCCTGCAGAACGGCCGCCTGGCCAGCGACAGCGGAAAAGTGCCCTTCATCGAAGACGCCGGCAGCTTCATCGCCGCCGAAGGCCAGGCCGAACCGGCCAGCCCGCCGAAGAAACTGCGCCTGAACAACCGCCTGCGCGGCCTGCTGGCTACCGCCCAGGCCAGCCACCAGTTGCTCGCCAGCGAGCCGAGCGTGCGCCTGGCCGCCGCCCAGCAACTGCAGAAGAGCGCCAAGCCGGCGCAGCTGGAACTGCTCAATGCCCGCGTCGCCAGCGAGGAAGACGCCACCGTGCGCGCCGCCCTGGCCCTGGCGCTGGCCAACCTGCAACTGGTCGACCCGGATCCGGCGATCCGCCTGAGCGCCGTACGCCTGCTCGGCGAGACCGGCGAACCGCTGGCCCGCACCCGCCTGGAAGCGCTGCTCGTCGCAGGCGTGGAAAGCGATGCCGAGGTGCGTACCGCAGCGGAAACCAGCCTGGCCCAGGTCAAGCGCCGTCTGCTCGGCGGCGAGCTGCTCGGCCAGGCGTTCAGCGGCCTGAGCCTGGGTAGCATCCTGCTGCTGGCGGCGCTCGGCCTGGCCATCACCTTCGGCCTGCTCGGGGTGATCAACATGGCCCACGGCGAGATGCTGATGCTCGGTGCCTACACCACCTACATGGTGCAGATCGCCTTCCAGAAACTCGCCCCCGACTACCTGGCCATCTACCCGCTGGCCGCCCTGCCGATCGCCTTCTTCGTCACCGCCGCCATCGGCATGGCCCTGGAACGCACGGTGATCCGCCACCTCTACGGCCGCCCGCTGGAAACCCTGCTGGCCACCTGGGGCATCAGCCTGATCCTGATCCAGCTGGTGCGGGTGATCTTCGGCGCGCAGAACGTCGAGGTGGCCAACCCCGAGTGGCTGTCCGGCGGCATCCAGGTGCTGCCCAACCTGGTGCTGCCCTACAGCCGCATCGTCATCATCGGCTTCGCCCTGTTCGTCGTGCTGCTCACCTGGCTGCTGCTGAACAAGACCCGCCTGGGCCTCAACGTGCGCGCCGTCACCCAGAACCGCAACATGGCTGCCTGCTGTGGCGTGCCCACAGGGCGGGTGGACATGCTCGCCTTCGGCCTCGGTTCGGGCATCGCCGGCCTCGGCGGCGTGGCCCTCAGCCAGATCGGCAACGTCGGTCCGGATCTGGGCCAGAGCTACATCATCGACTCGTTCCTGGTGGTGGTGCTCGGCGGCGTCGGCCAACTGGCCGGAAGCGTGCTGGCGGCCTTCGGCCTGGGCGTGGCGAACAAGATCCTCGAACCGCAGATCGGCGCCGTGCTGGGCAAAATCCTCATCCTCGCGCTGATCATTCTGTTTATCCAGAAACGACCCCAAGGTCTTTTTGCACTGAAAGGACGGGTGATCGACTAATGACTCAAGCACTCAATCAAACGTTGCTGGCACGCGCCACGGCGAAACTCGGACCGCAGGCCACGCTGGCCCTCGGCGGCCTGATCCTGCTCCTGCTGCTGGCCATGCCGCTGCTGCACCTGCTGCCAGCCGACCATGCCCTGCATGTCTCGGCCTACAGCCTGACCCTGGTCGGCAAGATCCTCTGCTACTGCGTGGTCGCCCTGGCCCTGGACCTGGTCTGGGGCTATGCCGGCCTGCTCTCACTCGGCCACGGCCTGTTCTTTGCCCTCGGCGGCTACGCCATGGGCATGTACCTGATGCGCGAAAGCGCCGGTGATGGCCTGCCCGCGTTCATGGTGTTCCTCTCCTGGACCGAGCTGCCGTGGTACTGGTACGGCACCTCCAGCTTCCTCTGGGCGCTGTGCCTGGTGGTGCTGGCGCCGGGTCTGCTGGCCCTGGTGTTCGGCTTCTTCGCCTTCCGCTCGCGGATCAAGGGCGTGTATTTCTCGATCATGACCCAGGCCCTGACCTTCGCCGGCATGCTGCTGTTCTTCCGCAACGAGACCGGTTTCGGCGGCAACAACGGCTTCACCAACTTCCGCAGCATGCTCGGCTTCGACATCACCGCACCGAGCACCCGCGCCGTGCTGTTCCTGTGCACCGTGGCGCTGCTGGTCGGCAGCCTGCTGCTGGGCTTCAAGCTGGCGCGCAGCAAATTCGGCCGGGTCCTCACCGCCCTGCGTGATGCGGAGAACCGCCTGATGTTCTGCGGCTACGACCCGCGCGGCTACAAGCTGTTTATCTGGGTGCTGTCCGCCGTGCTGTGCGGCCTGGCCGGTGCGCTGTACGTGCCGCAGGTGGGCATCATCAACCCCAGCGAGATGTCGCCGACCAACTCCATCGAGGCCGCCGTATGGGTGGCCCTCGGCGGTCGCGGCACGCTGATCGGCCCGCTGCTCGGCGCCGGTCTGGTCAACGGCATGAAGAGCTGGTTCACCGTGGCCTTCCCCGAATACTGGCTGTTCGCCCTGGGCTTCCTGTTCATTATCGTCACGCTGTTCCTGCCGAAAGGCGTGATCGGCCTGCTCCGCAGGAAATCATCATGAACGCTACTGCGCATTCCATCTGCGGCGTTGCGCGGTGCTCACTCCTCGCCGTACACACTCGTACTGTCTCGTCGCTGCGCTCCGTGCGCCTTGCAGCTGAAATTGCTCGCGACGCGTTCCTGACGATTTCCACAGGAGAGCAATGATGCGCGCCACTCCGGTACCCGAATTCATGCTCGAACCCGCGTTCGACCCGGCCGGCACCGGCCGTGATGCCGTCGGCCTCGGCAGTGCCGCCGGCAAAGGCCTGGATGTGCGCCACGGCACCATCCTCACCCTGGAAGGCATCAACGTCAGCTTCGACGGTTTCAAGGCGCTGACCGACCTCAACCTGTACATCGGCGTCGGCGAACTGCGCTGCATCATCGGCCCCAACGGCGCCGGCAAGACCACCATGATGGACGTGATCACCGGCAAGACCCGCCCCGACAACGGCCACGCCTACTTCGGCGAAACCCTCGACCTGAGGCAGATGAGCGAAGTCGAGATCGCCCAGTCCGGCATCGGTCGCAAGTTCCAGAAACCCACGGTGTTCGAAGCCCTCAGCGTGTTCGAGAACCTCGAACTGGCGCTGAAGACCAACAAGTCGGTGTGGTCCAGCCTGCGCGCCAAACTCTCTGGCGCACAGAAAGAGCGGATCGACGAAGTGCTCGCCACCATCAAACTGGAAAGCGCGCGCCAGCGCCCGGCCGGGCTGCTGTCGCACGGCCAGAAGCAGTTCCTCGAGATCGGCATGCTGCTGGTGCAGGACCCGCAACTGCTGCTGCTCGACGAGCCGGTGGCGGGCATGACCGACGCCGAGACCGAATTCACCGCCGAACTGTTCAAGTCCCTGGCACGCAAGCACTCGCTGATGGTGGTCGAGCACGACATGGGCTTTGTCGGCTCCATCGCCGACCACGTCACCGTGCTGCACCAGGGCAGCGTGCTGGCCGAGGGCTCGCTGGAGCAGGTGCAGAACGATGAACGGGTGATCGAGGTTTATCTCGGCCGGTAAATACCGAGGATCGCGAGCCAGCTCGCTCCTACATGGGCAGCGCTGATCCTGTAGGAGCGAGCTTGCTCACGATGACGGCCTGCCAGACTCCACAGAATTGAGAGGCGGAACATGCTGCAAGTCCAACAACTGCACCAGTACTACGGCGGCAGCCACATCCTCCGTGGCCTGAGCTTCGAGGCCAAGGTCGGCGAAGTCACCTGCCTGCTTGGCCGCAACGGCGTGGGCAAGACCACCCTGCTGAAATGCCTGATGGGCCTGATCCCATCCAAGGAAGGCGCCGTGCAATGGGAAGGCAAGCCGATCACCGCGTTCAAACCGCACCAGCGCGTGCACGCCGGTATCGCCTATGTGCCGCAGGGGCGAGAAATTTTCCCTCGACTGACAGTCGAAGAGAATCTGCTGATGGGCCTGTCACGTTTCCCCGGCAGCCAGGCCAAGGAAGTCCCGGCCTTCATCTACGAGCTGTTCCCGGTGCTGCTGCAGATGAAGCAACGCCGCGGCGGCGACCTCTCCGGCGGCCAGCAGCAACAGCTGGCCATCGGCCGCGCGCTGGCCAGTAAGCCGCGTCTGCTGATCCTCGACGAGCCCACAGAAGGCATCCAGCCCTCGGTGATCAAGGAGATCGGTGCGGTGATCAAGAAGCTCGCCGAGCGTGGCGACATGGCCATCCTGCTGGTCGAGCAGTTCTATGATTTCGCCGCCGAGCTGGCCGACCAGTATCTGGTGATGAGCCGCGGCGAGATCGTCCAGCAGGGCCGCGGCGAGACCATGGAAGCCGATGGCGTGCGTGGACTGGTGGCAATCTGATAAAACAGCGGCCATGAACGCAGCCCTCCCCCCGCCCTGTTTACTCCCAGCTGGCATGCCGAGCTGGAGCTCGGCTATGCGCGCCAGGGTGACGCCACGCGGCCCGTGCAGCGCCGCCACCTCGGCCCGCTGCGGGTGCAGAAGCACCTGTACGCCGAAGGCCCCGAGGTGTGCCAGCACATCATCGTCCACCCGCCGGGCGGGATTGCCGGTGGCGATCGCCTGCACATCAGCGCCAGCCTCGGCGAGCACGCCTGGGCCCAGCTGACCAGCCCCGGCGCCGCCAAGTGGTACCGCGCCAGCGGGCCGGCCTATCAGCAGCTGGAACTGCAGGTAGCCGCCGGCGCCACCCTGGAATGGCTACCGCAGGAAACCATCGTCTACGCCGGCGCCCAGGCCGAACTGAGCACCCGCATCGACCTCGAGGGCGACGCCCGTTTGTGCTACTGGGATATGGTCGCCCTCGGCCGCCCGGCGGCCGGCGAACGCTTCGACGCCGGTCATTTCCAGGCCCAGCTGGATATCCGTCGCGACGGCCAGCTGCTCTGGCACGAACGCCAGCGCATCAGCGGCAACGACGGCCTGCTCGACTCACCGATCGGTCTGGCCGGCCAACCGGTATTCGCCACCCTGCTGATCAGCGGCGAACTCTCCGCCGAACTGCTGGAACGCTGCCGCACCCTCCCCAGCCCGGTGCGCGGCGACCTCAGCCAGCTGCCGGGCCTGCTGGTCGCCCGCTGCCTGGCCGGCGAGGCGCTGCATGCGCGCGCCTGGCTGATCGAACTCTGGCGCCTGCTGCGCCCTGAACTACTGGGGCGCGCCGCCGTGCCCCCACGAATCTGGAGTACCTGATGGACCTTTCGCCCCGCGAGAAAGACAAGCTGCTGATCTTCACCGCCGGCCTGGTCGCCGAGCGGCGCCTGGCCCGCGGCGTGAAACTCAACTACCCGGAAGCCATGGCCTACATCAGCGCCGCCCTGCTCGAAGGCGCCCGCGACGGCCAGACCGTGGCCGAGCTGATGCACTTCGGTACCACCCTGCTGACTCGTGAGCAGGTGATGGAAGGCATCCCGGAAATGATCCCGGAAATCCAGGTCGAGGCCACCTTTCCGGATGGCACCAAGCTAGTCACCGTCCACCAGCCGATCCCATGAGCATCTCGATTCGCGACGCCCGCGACAGCGACCTGGAAGCCATCCGCGACATCTTCAACGATGCGGTGCTCAACACCACGGCAATCTGGATGGATGCCACCGTCGACCTGGCCAACCGCCAAGCCTGGCTCGCCGCGCGCCGCCAGCAGGGTTACCCGGTGCTGGTGGCGGTGGATGCCGAGGACCACGTGCTCGGCTATGCCGTCTATGGCGACTGGCGGCCCTTCGATGGCTTCTGCAACACCGTGGAGAACTCGCTGTACGTGCAGGCCGAGCAGCGTGGCCGCGGCCTCGGCGTGCTGCTGCTCGGCGCCCTGATCGAACGCTCCAAAGAAGGCGGCAAGCATGTGATGGTCGCCGCCATCGAGAGCGGCAACAGCGCCTCCATCGGCCTGCACCAGCGCTTTGGTTTCACCATCACCGGGCAGATGCCCCAGGTCGGCCGCAAGTTCGGCCGCTGGCTGGATCTGACCTTCATGCAACTGATTCTGACCCCGGAGCGGAGCGCGCCATGATGCCCATAATCCAGCGCCTCGGCGCCCACGACTTTGCGTCCCATCGCGCCGGCCTGATCGAGCTGCTGCTGGATGCCGTCACCCATGGCGCCTCGGTGGGCTTTCTCGCCGACCTCGACCAGGCCGAGGCCAGCGCCTACTTCGACCAGGTACTGGCCGGTCTGGGCGATGGCTCGCTGCTGCTCTGGGTCGCCGTGGAAGACGGCCGCGTGCTGGGCAGCGTGCAGCTGGGCCTGTGCCAGAAGCGCAACGGACTCAACCGCGCCGAAGTGCAGAAGTTACTGGTACACAGCGGTGCCCGCCGTCGCGGCATCGCCCGCCAACTGATGCAGCGCCTGCAAGGCGAAGCCGTCGAACTCAAGCGCGGCCTGCTCTATTTGGATACCGAGGCCGGCAGCGACGCCGAACCCTTCTACCAGGCCCTGGGCTACACCAGCATCGGCGGCCTGCCCGACTACGCCTGCGGCCCGGACGGCACCTACCGGACCAACGCCATCTACTACAAGACCCTGTCGAGGCCCCAGCCATGATTCCCGGCGAATACCAGATCCAGGACGGCGAGATCGAACTCAACGCCGGCCGCCGCACCCTGCGCGTGACTGTGGCCAATAGCGGCGACCGGCCAATCCAGGTCGGCTCGCACTTCCACTTCTTCGAAACCAACGACGCGCTGACGTTTGACCGTGCGCCGACCCGAGGCATGCGCCTGAATATCGCCGCCGGCACTGCGGTGCGCTTCGAGCCGGGCCAGTCGCGTGAAGTCGAGCTGGTCGAGCTGGCGGGTGACCGTCGCGTCTACGGTTTTGCCGGTCGCATCATGGGAGCGTTGTAATGAAGATTTCCCGCCAAGCCTACGCCGACATGTTCGGCCCCACCGTCGGCGACAAGGTGCGCCTGGCCGACACCAACCTGTGGATCGAGGTCGAAAAGGACTTCACCACCTACGGCGATGAAGTGAAGTTCGGCGGCGGCAAGGTGATCCGCGACGGCATGGGCCAGAGCCAGCTGTGCGCGGCGGACGTGGTCGACACGGTGATCACCAACGCGCTGATCATCGACCACTGGGGCATCGTCAAGGCCGACGTCGGCCTCAAGAACGGACGCATCGCCGCGATCGGCAAGGCTGGGAATCCGGACATCCAGCCGAACGTGACCATCGCCATCGGCGGCGCCAGCGAAGTGATCGCCGGCGAAGGCATGATCCTCACCGCTGGCGGCGTCGACACCCATATCCACTTCATCTGCCCGCAGCAGATCGAAGAAGCCTTGATGAGCGGCACCACCACCATGATCGGCGGCGGCACCGGGCCGGCCACCGGCACCTACGCCACCACCGTGACGCCGGGGCCGTGGCACATGGCGATGATGCTCAAGGCCGCCGACGCCTTCCCGATGAACATCGGCTTTACCGGCAAGGGCAACGTCTCGCTGCCCGAGCCGTTGATCGAACAGGTCAAGGCCGGCGCCATTGGTCTGAAGCTGCACGAAGACTGGGGCACCACGCCGGCGGCCATCGACAACTGCCTGAGCGTGGCCGATGAGTACGATGTGCAGGTGGCGATTCACACCGACACCCTGAATGAATCCGGCTTCGTCGAAACCACCCTGGGCGCCTTCAAGGGCCGCACCATCCACACCTACCACACCGAAGGTGCCGGCGGCGGCCATGCGCCGGATATCATCAAGGCCTGTGGCTTCCCTAACGTGCTGCCCAGCTCGACCAACCCGACCCGGCCGTTCACCAAGAACACCATCGACGAACACCTGGACATGCTGATGGTCTGCCACCACCTCGACCCAAGCATCGCCGAGGACGTCGCCTTTGCCGAAAGCCGCATCCGCCGCGAGACCATTGCTGCCGAAGACATCCTGCATGACCTCGGTGCGTTCAGCATGATCAGCTCCGACAGCCAGGCCATGGGCCGCGTCGGCGAAGTGATTACCCGCACCTGGCAGACCGCCGACAAGATGAAGCAGCAGCGCGGCCCGCTGCCTGAAGATCAGCCCGGTAACGACAATTTCCGCGTCAAGCGCTACATCGCCAAGTACACCATCAACCCGGCGATCACCCACGGCATCAGCCACGAAGTGGGCTCCATCGAAGTGGGCAAGTTCGCCGACCTGGTGCTCTGGCGTCCGGCGTTCTTCGGCGTGAAACCGACACTGATCCTCAAGGGTGGCGCCATCGCCGCCAGCCTGATGGGCGACGCCAATGCCTCGATCCCGACCCCGCAACCGGTGCACTACCGGCCGATGTTCGGCAGCTACGCCGGCATGCTGCATGCCACCAGCCTGACCTTTATCAGCCAGGCCGCCTTCGACGCCGGGGTGCCAGAACAGCTGGGGTTGCAGAAGCAGATCGGCGTGGTCAAAGGCTGCCGCACGGTGACCAAGGCCGATCTGATCCACAACGACTACCTGCCCGATATCGAGGTCGATCCGCAGAACTACCAGGTCAAGGCCGACGGCCAACTGCTCTGGTGCGAACCGTCCGAAGTGCTGCCGCTGGCGCAGCGTTACTTCCTGTTCTAAGAGTCTGTTTACGACTTTTTGTGCAGCGCCATAGCGGTGTGTAGAGACAAGTGCGGAGCGCTTTTGCCCCCCTCTCCCGTTTACGGGAGAGGGCTGGGGAGAGGGATACACCTAAAGACTTACTCGGAGATCGCGGTACCCGCGGCGCAGCCGAGTAATAACCTCGCCCAGGCTGCGGATCTTGGGCATCCCCCATGCCCGGCGCTATGCTGACGGCACTGTCCACGGCGACGTCCCATGCACCTGATCGACACCCACACCCACCTCGACTTCCCCGACTTCGCGGCCGACCGCAGCGAGCTGCTGGCGCGCAGCCGCAGCCGGGGCGTGGAGAAACTGGTGGTGCTCGGCGTGTACCAGGCCAACTGGCAGCGCCTGTGGCAGCTGGTGCAAAGTGACAGCGGCCTGTACGCCGCCTTCGGCCTGCACCCGCTCTACCTGGATCAGCACCGGCCCGAACACCTGAGCGAGCTGCGCGACTGGCTCGACCGCCTGGCCGCTCATCCGCAGCTGTGCGCAGTCGGCGAGTTCGGCCTGGACTACTTTCTCGAACAGCTCGACCGCTCGCGCCAGCAAACCCTGTTCGAGGCCCAACTGGCCCTGGCCGCCGAATACGAGCTACCGGCCCTGCTGCATGTGCGCCGCGCCCACGCACAGACCATCGCCACCCTCAAACGCTATCGACTCACACGGGGCGGCATCATCCATGCGTTCGCCGGCAGCTACGAGGAGGCCCGCGAATACCTCAAGCTGGGCTTCAGGCTCGGCCTCGGCGGTGCGCCGACCTGGCCACAGGCATTGCGCCTGCGCCAGGTAGTAGCCCGCCTGCCGCTGGATGCCATAGTGCTGGAGACCGACTCACCTGACATGGCGCCCGCCATGCACCCCAACCAACGCAACAGCCCGGAGTTCCTCCCCGATATCTGCAGCGCCCTGGCCGAGCTGCGCGGCATCAGTGCGCAGGAGCTGGCCAGCGCCAGCAGCCGCAACGCCGCCGAGCTATTCGGCTGGACACCAGCTTCGTAGCCCGGATGCAATCCGGGAGGGTGACTCACGCCGAGCCGCCGTCCCGGATTGCATCCGGGCTACAACACCCAACGACACGCTCCGAACACCCGCCTCCAGAAACAACAAGGCCCGCCAATGGGCGGGCCTTGTCGATTAGCACAGGTGATCAGACACGGAAGGCGCTGATCAGCTCCTTCAGCCGGCTGACCTGATCGGACAGCTGACGGCTGGCCTGCTCGGTCTGCACCGCGCCTTCGGCCGTGCGCTCGCCGGCCTGGTTGATCTCGACGATGTTCATGTCGATATCGTGGGCCACGGCGGTCTGCTGTTCGGCAGCGGCAGCAATTTGCTGGTTCTGATCGACGATCATGCCCACCGCGCCGAGGATATTCTCCAGCGCCTGCTGCACGTTGGCCGACTGGCTGACGGTGCTTTCCACCATCTGGTGGCTGCCGTTCATGGCCGTCACCGTGGCGCCAACACCATTTTGCAGGCGGCCAATCATCTGTTCGATCTCTTCGGTGGACTGGTGCGTACGTTTGGCCAGGTTGCGCACCTCGTCGGCGACCACGGCAAAGCCGCGACCCTGCTCACCGGCACGCGCCGCCTCGATGGCGGCGTTGAGCGCCAGCAGGTTGGTCTGTCCGGCGATGCCCTTGATCACTTCCAGCACCTGGCTGATCGACGCACTGTCGGCTGCCAGCTGGTTGATCACGCTGACCGACTGATCGATCTCGTTGGCCAGACGCTGGATGCTGCCAACCTGCGACTCGACCATAGCGCGGCCGTTGACCGTTTCGTTGTTGACGCTCTGCGCGCTTTCGACTGCGGCGGCGGCGCTGCGTGCCACTTCCTGAGCGGTGGCGGACATCTGGTTCATCGCCGTGGCAACCTGCTCGATCTGTCCGCGCTGGGCACTGACCGCCTGGCTACTTTCACCAGAAACCAGCTCGACGCGATCGGCCTGACGCTCGACTTCGGTGACGGTCTGGCCGACCAGTTCGATCAGGTCACGGATCTTCGCCACGGTGCCGTTGAACACCTGGCCCAGTTCGCCCAGCTCGTCCTGGCTCTTGACGTTGACCTTGACCGTCATGTCGCCAGCAGCGACCTGGCCCAGGGTATGACCAAAGCCTTTGAGGGTGGTGCGGGTGGAGACGTAGAAACCGCCATACAGGTAGCCGATCAGCAGGAACACCAGCACCAGCGCCACCACCAGCAGCACCATCTGCACGCGCTTGGCCTCCAAGCGCTGACTCAGCTCCTGGTCGAGGAAGCCCAGAACCGCATCGTTGAGCACATAGGTCTTGTCGATGCCCGCGGTCATCTGGTCAAAGAAGTCCTGCCAGGGCGCATCCAGGGTATCCGCCATGAGGATGCTGTCTTCCAGCTGAGTGCCGCCTTCGGTCAAGGCGTTGCGACTGGCTTCCGCCAGGCTGCTCAGGCTTTTCTGCGCCAGAGCATTGCCCTGGAAAGCGTTCTGGATCTTGAAACCGTATTCGGCATGCAGCTTTTCCAGCTCCAGCAACAGCTCGTCGAGTTTGGTGCTGTCGGAAGAGCCGAGGATGCCCTGGCCGAGTGAGTAGGAACCCAGCGCGCGTCCCTTGCTCAGGGCCTTGGTCACCGGTGGCGAGACACTGGTCATCAGTTCGACCATCTGCCTGACGCTCAGCTCGCTGTCCTGGCTGAGCCCGGACTGGCTGGCGACGAACTTGATGAACACTTCGGCATTATCCAGCGCCTTGACCACCAGACCGGCCTTGCTGCGCTGCGAAGACTCCTTGTCCACAGCCTCCAGGACCGCCTTGATGGCATCACGCTGGGCATTGAACTCCTCGACCTCTTTCGCCTTGCTGCTGCTCGGCTGCATGGCCTCCAGCGTGGCTTTGACACTCGACTCCAGGCCGTTGATCTGCGCCACCAGCTTTTCCGATTCACCGGACTGGCCGAGTACGGCATTGATCTCCATCAGGTCGTTGAGACGCTCCAGTTCCTGGCGCATCTTCAGGCTCTGCTTGAGCAGTTCGAGGCTCTGCAGTTCCGTACGGGTATCGACGAACTCGTTATAGGAATCGCGCACCAGATAAAAATTGGTGATCGACATGGGCAGGAAGAAAAGCACACTGATCAGGCTGAACTTCATGCCGAAGCTCATGCGGTTCATCAGCGCGATGGCGGGATACAACACGCTATTCACTAAACGTCTCCTGTTGCCATTATTGTTGTATGCCGATGGGGAGCAGACCGGCAAATGGAACGGCAAGGTACTGGTACAACTGAATCGTAGAAGCTGTTCATGACTTGAGGGGAACAATCGCTTGCATGCGCGGAAGTCAGCACACAACGGAGCAAGAACAGTTCCGGCCTGGGGCGACACTCAGGCAAGCGCACTCCCCTAGGCATGCTGTATACCGGATATCGACCTCAACCTCTGTAACTTAAGGTTAAGAATGCGCGCACAGTTTCGCTTCGGTATTGATTTGGGTGGCACCAAGACTGAAATCATCGCCCTGGAAGGCTCCGACGAACGGTTACGGCGCCGCCTGCCAACCCCGCAGGGCGATTACGCCGCCTGCCTGCAGACCATCGCGCAACTGGTCCGCCAAGCCGAGCATGACCTGGGCGGCAGCGGCACCGTCGGCATTGGCATCCCCGGTACGCGCTCGCCGGATCATGGGCGGATCAAGAACGCCAACTCGGTGTGCCTGATTGGCCAGGACCTGCAGGGCGACCTGGAGCAGCTGCTGCAACGCCCGATACGCCTGGCCAACGATGCCGACTGTTTTGCCCTGTCGGAAGCCAGCGATGGCGCGGGAGCCGGGGCCGACTGCGTATTCGGGGTGATCCTTGGCACAGGGGTGGGTGGCGGCATTGTGATCCATGGCCGCCTGCTCGGCGGACCGAACGCCATTGCCGGCGAATGGGGGCATAACACACTGCCCTGGCGCGCCCCGGCCGATGGCCCGTCCAGGCGCTGCTACTGCGGCCTGGATGACTGTATCGAAACCTTTCTCAGCGGTCCGGGCTGGGCCACTCGCAGCAACCTGGACCTGACAGCCGAGCAACTGGCCAGGGCCGCACAGGCTGGCGAACCTGCCGCACAACAAGCGCTACAGCGCTATTGCGAGCAACTGGCGCGCAGCCTGGCCTCGGTGATCAACATTCTCGACCCGCAGGTGATCGTGCTCGGCGGTGGCCTGTCGAACATTCAGGCACTGTATGAACAGGTGCCACCACTGCTGGTGCGCCATGTGTTCTCCGACCAGGTCAACACCCGCCTGCTGCCCGCCCGCCATGGCGACTCCAGCGGAGTGCGCGGCGCCGCCTGGCTATGGCCGTAAGAACCTGTTTACGATCTCCCGGCCGTCGGCCATACGGCGTTAAAAACAGCCTCGGAATGCTCATTTACAGCTCGTAAACTCCGCTTCCTCGGCTGTTTTTGCCTTGTCTGACTCTAGTCCAAAAGATCGTAAACAGGTTCGAAGGCTTTACAGCAACAGAATCCACACGGCAAACGCGGCGTACCAGAGCATCGCCGACCGCACCAGCAGCTGCCACAGCTCATCCAGGCTGTTGACGCCCGGCTCGCCAGCCTGCGGCTCAGGCAACTCGCTGGCGGCACGTCCGGCATTGACCAGCAACTGCTGCGCCGCCAGCTCCCAGCTCAGCAGATCATGCAACACGGCGCGGCTGACCGCGGCAAAGTTGCCGACCAGGGCAAAACTGGCGGCCAGCACCCGCACGGGCAGCCAGTCCAGGGCATGCCGCAACTGCCCGGCACGTTCGGCCAGATCAGCCTGGGTCGCGTGTTCGGCCGTCAGCGCCAGCAGCCGGTAAGCCAGCGGCACCAGCGGACCGAGCAGCGCGTACCAGAAGATCACCGCAAAGAAGCCCTGGTAGGCCTGCCACAACTCATAGCCCTGTACCCGCAGCAGCAATTCGGCCTCGCTATCGGCCGCAACGCCGAGATCACGCTCGGCCACATGCAGCGCGGCCTGGTCATCGCCCCGCCGCCAGGCATCGCGGAACGGCCCCAGCGCGGCCAGCACATCGCCACGCCCCAGGCTGTACACCAGCACCAGCAGATGCACCGGTAGCGCCAGCCAGCCATAGGCCACCGGCTGAAGGATCAGCAGCAAGCCGCCGAGCACCAGCAGCGGCAACGCCACCAGCACAGCCAGGGCAATCCAGGGCGCGCCCTGCTGGCTGATCTCGACTTTGGCCAACTGCTGCAGCCACAGACCATCCTGCTGAATACGCCGACGTCCGGCAGAGAACTTCTCAACCCAGAGCACCAGCAGCAGCACCAGAAAGTTCATCTACCGCTCTCCTTGGTCCAGCAGGGCCGCGCGCAGACGCGGCCAATCAAAATAGGGGCCCGGGTCGGTCTTGCGCCCCGGGGCGACATCGCTATGCCCGCAGATGCGCTCGATACCGAGCGCCGGGTAAGCCTGCAGTAGCTGGCGCGCCAGTATGGCCAGCGCCGCGTACTGGGCATCACTGAATGGCTGGTCGTCGGTACCTTCCAGCTCGATACCGAGGGAGAAATCATTGCAGTTCTCACGCCCTTCGAAGCTGGAAACGCCGGCATGCCAAGCCCGCTCATTACAGGAGACAAACTGGGTAACCGCCCCGTCACGCTCGATGAGGAAATGCGCCGAGACCTGCAGATGAGCTATGCCGGCGAAGTAGGGATGCTCATCGACCGGCAGCTGATTCTGAAAGAACTGCTGCACCTTGCCGGTGCCGAACTGGCCGGGCGGCAGACTGATGTTATGGATCACCAGCAGAGAAATCTCACCCTGCGGGCGCGCATTGCAATTCGTTGATGGGCAGTGCTGCGCATCGGCATACCAACCGCTGACGGGGTCCAGCTGCATAGGGGCTCCTTGACCAGTTTCGCCACTGTAGCAGATAGCACCGCGCGCCCCGAAAACGACAACGCCCGGCACAGGCCGGGCGTTACGGGCGCAGCACAGAACTCAGGCGTTCTTCAGTTTGCGCAGATTGCCAATCACCGACTCCAGGGCGCGATCGAACAACAGCGCATCATCGAGCATGCGAATCGCCGCACGCCGGAACTCCACGGCCAGGCCCATGCGGGTTTTCTCCAGCACCTTCATGCCGGTACGATTGACGAAGATGTACTTGCCAGTCGGCTTGATGATCGCCGCCAGCTTGCAGCGCAGTTTGTGCTCCTCGTCTTCCTGGATTTCCACCCAGCTGCCAACGCGCAGACTGTCGACCTGCAGCAGGGCCTGATCATCATCCGGCAAACTGGCCTCGGGCTCGCGCTCACGCACTTCACCCGGCGCCAGCAGCACGATTTCCTCGACCACCTCGACCATCGCCGGCGCTTCAACAACAGGCTCAGCAGCCGGCAGCTCAAGGAGAGGCGCCACCTCAACTGCGGACTCGGCCGACGCATCATCCGTCGGCAGAAATTGTTCGACTTCTACATCGGGCTCAGGCACGACGCGCTTGAAGCGCTGGAAAGCCTGCACATGCACGGACTCCAGCTGACTGAAGAACTCGCTGGTGACAAACGGATCGATGGCCGCACCGGCCAGCCCCTCGCGCAGGGCTTTCAGCAGATTCGGCACCAACTCCAGCAGGCGCACGCGATCTTCCGGCTCCTCATGCAGCTCAACGCTCCACACCAGATCATCCATCACCACTAGCGCCGCCTGCCACTCGGCAGACTCGCTGCCGTGCTTCAGACAGGTCAGCTGCAGAACCTTACTCCAGCCCTCTTGCAGCAAACGCACCACGACTTCCGGCAAGGTCTTGCCAAGCAGCCGGGCATTCAGCGCCTGCTCGACCTGCTGGCGCGCCAGCTCGGCCTTGGCACGACCCTCTTCGGCATCCCGCGTGCGCTGCTCCAACAGGTCACTGCGCCGGCGCTCATCGCCGGTAAAGGCCAAAAACTCGGCGAGCAGATCGGAAAAGATGGTCGGGTCATCGGTGAAGTCATTCAGCAGGCGCTGTACCACCTGGTCGATACGCTGATACAGGCTATCGCGCTGCGCATCATCCTGAGCACTCCAGCCGAGGGCGGCCGAGGCAATCTCGTTGAGCAGACGACGGGCCGGGTGACTGCCACGACTGAAGAAGGTCTTGTCCAGCACGGCGACCTTGAGCATGGGAATCTGCAGGCGCCCGATCAGCGCCTTCAGCGAGTCGGGCAAGGTGCGGTCGTCGAGGATGAACTCGAACAGCATCGACACCAGGTTGATCACATCCTCATCAATCTCGCCCACCACGCGCGCCTTGCCACTTTTGGCACTGGCACGGGTCAGCAACTGTTCGAGCTGGTTGCGCAGATCGAAGTCATCCGTACTTTGCCCGCTACCTGCCGGCAAGCGCTGCTGCATGTGCGACAGCAGGCGCATCAGATCATTACTGGAGATCGGCACGGCATCAGCAGGGGCCGCACGCCGCGGCATGGCAGCGCTGCCACGCACCTCGGCAAGCAACTCTTGCAGAACACCGAATACTTCCTGCACGCCTTCATCCGCATAGGCAGCGGCACTCGCCTCGCCCGCAGAGGCTTCACGCGCTGCGCGATTGCCGGGGGCCGTGCGCCCAGCTGTATTGCGTCGAGCCGGCGGCGCCGATTTGAGCTCCGGCAGCACACCCAACTCGACCAACTGCTGGTTGGCCGCGGCATACAGCTGATCGAGATCGGCCAGTACATATTTTTCGAAGAGCTTGAGCACGATCAGCTTGACGCGAATCTCCACGCCCAGGCCGGCACAAAGCGCCATGAACTGTTCGCAGAGTGCACGCGGCCCGAGAGGATTGCTCTTGTCCTCCAGCTTCTGGCTGATCAGCGTATTCAAGCGCGTGGTCAGATGAGTCAGGGCCACGCCATCGCGGCTGATCACGCGCGCGACCATGGCATCCAGCGCCACGGATTCCTCCAGCACATCATCCTGAACCAGAGAGAGACTCTCGAAGGATACCGTGCCCAACTGTGGCGCCGCCTTGCCGAGCTCATACTGATTGAGGGTGGCAAAGCTTTCAAAGATCTTCTGCAGGAAGCCACGCTCGATGGATTTGCGCTTCAGGCGTAAATCGCGCATGGCCTCGAAGAAGCCATTCTGTTCGGCGTTGCTGGCAGCACGGTCAGCCATCTCGAAGAGCGTGTCATCGGCATTATCGAACAGTGCCTGCAGCGCGAGCTTGAGCTGTTGCGCTGCCTTGTCGCGTACCTGAATTAGGGCCACGGGAAGCCTTCCTGCCTGCGAAGTTGGCGAGTGCTCAGGGGCAGCCTTGTTCAGGTGCACCACTTTCGCGTCGGTCTGCATTGCATGTCTCCCGCAGGTTGCCGATTCAGAGCAATCTGCCAACGATCAACTGGGCGCCATCCATGACGTCAAAGGCTTGGCGCCAAAGTTTATGGCCAACCTTATTATAGGGAGACATACAGGATGACCAAATACCCATTACTGCAGACATGACCTGCATCACAGCACAGGCAAGATGAACCCCCGGACGGTCATCCACTGCCGACCAGCGCACCTTATCTGTCTAGCAGATAGCCCGGAATTCTCCTGCATCCCACCTGCACCAGCCGTCGGCTATCCCTATAATCGCGCCACCAGACTCCGGAGGCTGCCATGCCCAACCTCACCCTCGCCGACCTCGGCGCCGAAATCCAGGCCAATGTCCGCTGCGCGCTGCGCGAAGACATTGGCAGCGGCGACATCACCGCCCAGCTGATTCCCGCCGAGCGCCTGGCCCATGCGACCATCATCACCCGTGAGAGCGCAGTGATTGCCGGAACCGCCTGGGTCGATGAAGTATTCCGCCAGCTCGACCCACGCGTCGCCGTACATTGGCAAGTGGTAGACGGCCAACACGCCAGCGCCAACCAGCCACTTTTCCATCTGGAAGGCCCGGCCCGCGCCCTGCTCAGCGGCGAACGCAGTGCGCTGAATTTCCTCCAGAGCCTGTCTGCGGTCGCCACCCGCTGCCAGCACTTCGCCGACCTGGTCAAAGACACCCCGGTCAAACTGCTCGACACCCGCAAGACCCTTCCCGGTCTGCGCCTGGCACAGAAGTATGCGGTCACCTGCGGCGGCTGCCACAACCACCGCATCGGCCTGTATGACGCCTTCCTGATCAAGGAAAACCATATCGCCGCCTGCGGCGGCATCGCCCAGGCCATTGCCGCAGCCCACCAGATTGCTCCCGGCAAACCGGTGGAAGTCGAAGTGGAAAGCCTGACCGAACTGCAGCAAGCCCTGGATGCAGGCGCCGACATCATCATGCTCGACGAACTCAGCCTCGACGACATGCGCACTGCCGTGAACATCACCGCAGGCTGCGCCAAGCTGGAAGCCTCCGGCGGCATCAACGAAAGCACCCTGCGCACCATCGCCGAAACCGGCGTGGACTACATCTCCATCGGCAGCCTGACCAAGGACATCAAGGCCATCGACCTGTCGATGCGCCTGAGCCTGTAACAATCTCAGCCATGAAAAAGCCCGCCGGTTCAGACTGTGTGAAAACCTAGCCGCCTGAGGCCGAGCTGGAGACAATGCCCGTATCGATTGATATGGGCATTGTCGTTTATGGGTTACATCCAGGGAGAGGCGCGGGGTCAGGACAGTCTGTTTCCGCCATCGGTGGAAGAACTGGTTCCCGAGGATCACCTAGTACAAGTGATTGAAGCCTATGTGGTGCGGCTGAATCTGCAGGTTTTGGGCTTCAGCAAGGCACAGCCGCAGAAGACGGACCGTCCGCCCTACGACCCGACGGACCTGTTCAAGCTCTATCTGTACGGCTACTTTCAGCGCATCCGCTCCTCGCGGTGCCTGGAGGCCGAGTGCCAGCGCAATGTTGAGGTGATTTGGCTGTTGGGGCGATTGACCCCGGACTTCAAGACGATTGCTGATTTTCGCAAGGACAACGGCCCAGCTTCCAGGCAACCTGCCAGGCCTTCGTGCAGCTCTGCCGCCAGGTGGACTGATCAGCGGCCAATCGGTGGCCATCAACGGCAGCAAGCTCCAGGCAGTAGCGTCACAACGCAAGCACCTGAGTCTGGCGAAACTTAAACACCAACAAACCAAACTGGAGGCGCAGATTGCCCGCTATCTGGCGGAGCTGGACGCGACTGATCGCAGCGAAGCGACTGAAGGAGTTGATCGCAGCGCAGTCAAGGCCGCACGGCCCAGGTGCTGATGAAGACGAGGCTCGTCTGATGCGCACCCATCAAGGGGCCAGGGTGGCCTACAACGTACAGACCGCAGTGAATGGTGAGCACTGCCTGATCCTGCACAATGTGATCACACAGGAGGGTGGCGACAACCAGCAACTGGAGCCCATGGCCAAGGCCTCCCAGGTGGTGCTAGAGCAGGCGCAATTGACGGTTACGGCTGATGCCGGCTACTCCAATGGCGAGCAGCTCCAGGCCTGTGACGATGCCGGGATCGCCGCCTATGTACCGGCGAATCGGGGGATCAACAACTAGCCGCTGTTCGACCGCAGCGCCTTTACCTACGACGCGGCACAGGATCAATACCAGTGTCCGGCGGGTCAGTGGTTATCACTCAAACAGGTGAAGGGCACGCAACGCATCTATGCCGTGCGCCGCGACTGCTGCAACTGCCCGTTGCAGCTGCAATGCACCAACGCCCGACGGCGACACATTACTCGGCATGTTCATGAAGCGGCCTTTGCGCGCATGCGGCAGCGGATGCAGGCGCATCCGGAGATGGCGATCAGGCACCGATCCATCGTCGAACACCCCTTCGGCAACCTGAAGCAGTGGCTATTTGACAATGGCCGCTTCCTGTTGCGCCAGTTGCACGGCGCACGCACGGAAATGGCTTTGGCGGTGCAAGCCTATAACCTGAAACGGGCCATTCAGGCGCTCGGAGCCGGTCGGTTGATTGAGTTGATGAGCCGAGGAGACATCAGTTCACTTTTCTTCGCCCTGAAATGCCAACGCCCCGAACCAGTCGGGGCGTTGGTTTGGCCTGCAGTCAGCGCGTTTTCACACAGTCTGAATGGGCGGGCTTCTTTGCATCTGGTGCCGGAGACAGGAATCGAACCTGCGACCTTCGCGTTACGAGTGCGCTGCTCTACCGACTGAGCTACACCGGCGTAGGCTACATTCTGCCGGAGCAGGTAGCACAAATCGACACGATTAAACCGCCACCTGCATCTTCTGCCGCTCGGCATCTTCAAGAATCTTGAAAAACACGGTTTCCAGAGAAACCGCAGGCTTGACCGTCAGTACATGCCCACCCGCCATGTTCAGGCGGGCGATAAATGCCGGCAAATCAGCCTGCATCACCTCAAACTCGAACTCGCCTTCACGCAGACACTTGGCTGCGAGCTCGAAACCGGCCTGAGCATTGAAACGCACCAGCAGACAGTCCGCCCGCTCTGCGGCCAGTTCACGCGGTGAGCGCACGGTCAGCAACTCGCCCTTGTTGATAAAACCAAAACGATCGGCAATACGCTCCACATCGTGCAATACATGGGAGGTAAAGAAGATTGCGCCACCTTCCTTCTTGTACTCATTGAGAATATCCACCACATCCTTGCGCCCGACCGGATCGAGACCAGAAAGCGGCTCATCCAGCACCAGCAACTTAGGCTGAACGACCATGGCATGCGCCAGGGCTACTCGCTGCACATTGCCTTTGGAAAGTTCACGGATACGCCTGTTGGCATTCTCAGCTACGGAAAAACGCTCCAGCACAGACATGCACCAAGCTTTGGCATCCTTGCGCTTGATGCCATACATGGACAGCGCCATACGCAGGATTTCCAGCGGGGTGAACTGCTCGTAGAGTGCAGGGGACTCAGGCACAAACGCCAGCGGCTGACGCGCCTCAGCACGCCGCGCATCCACCCCGTAGATGCTGACCTGCCCCTGGTAATCATTGATGATGTCGAGCATCACCTTGATGGTGGTGGACTTACCAGCACCATTGGGGCCGACAAAGCCAAAGACCTCGCCTTCCGTAACATTTAAGTTGATATCACTCAGAGCGCGAAGCTGGTTACCCTTGCCGAGAAAGGTGTAGCTGACGCCATGAAACTCAAGAGCAATCGACACTAACGCTCCTCCACACCGGCGACCTTGAGCTTTTTAAGCATAAAGCGCCCATCAATAAATTCGTATCCCAGCTTAAGCGGGTCCTCTGGAAACACCTTCAACAACCCAGCCTGCAATAGTTGCAGAGGCTCTTCCAAGGCTTGCCCCATAAGTTTCTCATACTGGCGCTGAGCCTCGCGCAAGACCACCAACCCCTCCAGTCGGACTGCTCGCTTGGCGAGCATAGCTTTCAGCTTAGGGTCTCTCGTTTGATCACGCTCATTTTGCAGAAACTCAAGCGCTACGCGCTCATCCTTAATGCCTTCAACCTTAAGCATAATGGCAAATTTTCGAAAGCCAGCGGCGTTGTTGGTCGAGCGCCGCGCTGCAAGCTCTAAATACTGAACAGCAGTTTGCTTGTCTCGTTCAAAAAAATACTTATTAAAACCATAGAAAAAAGGAGGAAACTCATCCCAGAAACGACAGTCACTGGCACGCATTAGCACCAAACCACTCTCACTTTCCGCTCCCCCCCAGGCCAGCAAGCCATTCGCCAGATAAAAGTTATCTTCGTGACAGGGATTTAGTCTAGCCACCTCATGCTGGGCCCTCGTTAAGTAGCCATTATCCACCCGCCCCCAATCAACCCCTGTAGCCGCCAGCCGCATAGTTTCCAGATTGGCCGCAAGAAAACGATCTCCACCAAATAGAAGCAACAGCACAGGAGCAGCAATAACCACGCGCCCCTCAACAGGCGGTTCAACCAAGCGCCCGAAGGCACGCCACTGAGACACAGAAGAGAAGAGAGCGAAACCCGCAAAAGCGAGAAGTAATGGAATATATCGATGGTTACGCATAATTAGGAAAAACGCTTACGTTCAAACACCCAAATAGCCAAGCCCAGTAGAGCCAAGGCATAGCCAAAGTTACTCAGAATTAACCACGGCCAATCCAATGGGAGAAATTCTGATTTGCCATAAAGCGCCAGCATACGAATGTCCAAAGCACCAAGGTCTGGCAATAGATAACCCAAAACGCCCAAACCTGCTCGATAGCCCTCGGCATTGACAACCAAACCAGCATCACGCGTGAGCAAGTCAATAATCGAAGCATAGGATCGAGCCACAAGCATGAACCCAAAGGTACCAATCATTACAAAACTGGGTGTAGACGCCACCATCGCAACAAGGACCGCCACCGCAGTTAATACAAAAAAATCAAGAGCCATAAAAATAAAAACCGCAACATATCCCCCCCCCAACACCACAGGGGTGGCCTGAGGGTAAAAATTCCCGGCCAGCTCCACCAATACAGCCAGCACCACGGCAAGCACTAGAAGTAAAAGCAGTAAGCCCACTAGAATTGCGGCAACCCGCCCAACCAAGAAAACCCATCTTAAATGCGGATAGGAAAGCGCCCCCAGGTAAAAGCGCTTATCAAATTCACGGGAAAATAGATCCTGAACAAGGAAAACCAACAAAAGAGGCAACAAAATACGGATCGTCGAAAAGCCTACATCCAAGGCGACTGTTGCGGGTTGACGCCCTCCAAAATACGCAGACAAAGTTGAACTCAAGGCAACAGCCAGAATTACCCCGACGGATATCCCAATATAGTTTGCCTTAAGCATTAAGCGCATTGCGCTCAGGAAAACACTTAAAACTGGCATTTAGTCAACCACTACTAGAGCAACCTAAAAACGAGCACGCCAGAACTCGCCTGCAAGAAGCGCTCACTCCAAAAAACGAAAAAAGGGAGAAATCTCCCTTTTTTCTAACCAAAAACCAATTACTGCAAGCGACTTGCAGCAGCTGCTTCAGCATTGCTCGCACTGCAAGCCGTACCTTCGTACTGAGGAACAATTGTACCTTGGCCGCTAGAGCCGGTATAAATCACCGCACCAGTGGTTTCCGTGTACTGAGCCGGAACAAAAGGCACACAAGTCTCAACAGTCGTTGGGTTACCAAACCGGTCATCAGGACCCGCAGCAGAAGTGCAATTCAAATCTTCAACAGTGCGCGAGGTCGTGCGACCGGAAACACTGCAGGTACCAATTGAGACCTGCGAAGCATTGCACTCAACGCCAGCCATCACATTCGAAGAAAGGTTGATACTAACGTCCTCACTCAGCAAACCGTCCGGGCAATCCGAAACAGCCAACTTTCCAGAAACGTCGTACGTCACTGTAGCCTGCGCGGCGCCTGCAAGCAGCATGCAAGCAGCAAAAATAGAGAGCTTTTTCATATAATTTTCTCCAACCTTACTGAAGCGAGGATACGACGGCCGTAGTATTGTTCTTGGCATCAGCCAAGGCAGTTGAATCATTCGCCTTGGCGCGATATTCATTAAACTGCGGAATAGCAATTGCGGCGAGAATACCGATGATCGCGATGACGATCATCAGCTCGATCAGGGTAAAGCCTTTTTGTTGCTTGAGAGACTTCATGGAGGAACTCCTGTGTGATTGAGGTCAACGACCTGCGTAGTACAAAGCAGATGCCGTGCCAACTTGCAAAACCTCTCACACAGCGCAATCCCCAGCCATCGACTCACCGCCACATCACCACGCCGAGTCAACAACTGACGTTTTTTGTCATCCAACAATGCCACTCTTGGGCTTGGCGCCTCAACTGCGCTATAAGTTCAGCACTCCATTCTCTTTTTATCTCATTAGCGAAGCGCGATGAACGATATCCCCGCCCTGACGGGCCTGGCTCGCCAACTGGTAACCGCCGAACTGCTGGACGAGCGCACTGCTGCCCAGGCCCACGCCCAGGCCTTGCGCAACAAGATCCCCCTAGTTTCTTATCTGGTGCAGAACAAACTCGCTACCAGCAGGGCCGTGGCAGAGATAGCAGCAGAACAATTCGGCGTTCCTTTCTGCGACCTCAGCGCCATCGACAAGGAAAGCCAGCCACGCGACCTGGTCAGCGAGAAACTGTGCCGCCAACACCGAGTGCTACCGCTTTATCGCCGCGGCAACAAACTGTTTGTCGCGATGTCGGACCCGACCAACCATCAGGCGGTCACCGATATACAGTTCAGCACCGGCATCAGCACCGAGGCCCTGCTGGTTGAAGACGACAAGCTGGGCGATGCGCTGGAAAAGTTCTTCGATGCCGGCAGTAGCGGCATGGAAGATCTGGCAGATGTCGATCTCGACGGCCTGGATGTTGAAGCTGTCAATGACGACAAGGACGACGCTGGCGGCGGCGAGGCCTCCGACGATGCGCCGGTGGTTCGCTTTATCAACAAGATGCTACTGGACGCAATTAAGGGCGGCTCTTCGGATTTGCATTTCGAACCTTATGAAAAAGCCTATCGGGTGCGCTTTCGCACGGACGGTATCCTCCATGAAGTAGCCAGACCGCCGATTCAACTGGCTAGCCGCATCTCCGCTCGTCTCAAGGTCATGGCCTCCCTCGATATCTCCGAACGGCGCAAGCCGCAGGATGGCCGAATCAAGATGAAAATTTCCAAGACAAAAGCCATCGACTTTCGAGTCAACACCCTCCCTACGCTCTGGGGAGAGAAGATTGTCATGCGGATTCTCGACCCCTCCAGCGCGCAGATGGGTATTGACGCCCTAGGCTATGAAGAAGAACAGAAGCAACTGTATCTCAATGCCCTGAAGCAGCCGCAAGGCATGATTCTGGTGACCGGGCCGACAGGTTCAGGCAAGACGGTATCGCTGTACACTGGGATCAACATCCTCAACACAGTCGACATCAATATCTCCACCGCCGAAGACCCAGTGGAAATCAACCTGGAAGGCATCAACCAAGTCAACGTCAACCCCAAGCACGGCATGGACTTCTCCCAGGCCCTTCGCGCCTTCCTGCGCCAGGATCCCGATGTGATCATGGTCGGCGAGGTGCGCGACTTGGAAACTGCAGAAATTGCAATCAAGGCCGCACAAACCGGGCACATGGTGATGTCAACCCTGCACACCAACAGCGCCGCAGAAACCCTGACCCGCCTGCGCAACATGGGCGTACCTGCTTTCAACATTGCCACCTCGGTCAACCTGATCATCGCCCAGCGCCTGGCGCGCAAGCTATGCAGCAGCTGCAAGAAGGAAGTTGATATCCCAAGGGAGACCCTAGTCAAGGAAGGTTTCCCCGAAGACAAGATCGGAAGCTTCAAGATTTACGCACCCGTCGGTTGCGAAAACTGCAAGCATGGCTACAAAGGCCGTGTGGGTATTTATGAAGTAGTTAAAATCACACCTGCCCTGCAACGGCTTATCATGGAGGAAGGCAACTCCATTGAAATCGCCAAGCAAGCGAAAAATGATGGCTTCAATGACCTGCGCACATCCGGGCTGTTCAAGGCGATGCAAGGCATCACCAGCCTGGAAGAAGTCAACCGCGTGACCAAGGACTAACCCATGGCGGCCAAAACTCTAAAAACCAGTGCCTTTATCTGGGAAGGTACCGATAAGAAAGGCGCCAAGATCAAGGGCGAGCTAACCGGTGAATCGCCAGCCCTGATCAAGGCTCAATTGCGCAAACAAGGCATCAACCCGCTGAAAGTCCGCAAAAAACCGGCCGCCCTATTCAGCGCAGGCAAGAAGATCAAACCGCTGGATATCGCCCTGTTTACTCGGCAAATGGCGACCATGATGAAAGCCGGCGTGCCACTGCTGCAGTCCTTCGACATCATCGGCGAGGGCTTTGAAAACCCCAACATGCGCAAGCTGGTCGACGAAGTGAAGCAGGAAGTAGCAGCCGGCAACAGTTTCGCCGCCTCGCTGCGCAAGAAGCCGCTGTTCTTCGATGACCTGTATTGCAACCTGGTGGACTCGGGCGAACAGTCTGGCGCCCTGGAAACACTACTGGATCGGATTGCGACCTATAAAGAGAAGACCGAGGCACTCAAGGCCAAGATCAAGAAGGCCATGACCTACCCTATTGCGGTAATCGTTGTCGCAATTATCGTAACGGCTGTTCTCTTGATCAAGGTGGTTCCACAATTTGAAGCCGTTTTCCAAGGTTTTGGCGCCGAACTACCTGCATTCACCCAGGTGGTCGTTGATATGTCACGGGGCCTACAGGAATGGTGGTTTGTCTTCCTGTTTGCCATTTTCGGCGCCATCTTCGCCTTCAAAACGACCCACCAGCGCTCCGAGAAATTTCGCGACTTCCTCGACCGCACCCTACTCAAGGCACCGATCGTCGGCGATATCCTCTATAAGGCCGTAGTGGCTCGCTACGCTCGCACGCTGGCAACAACCTTTGCTGCAGGCGTGCCGTTGGTGGACGCACTCGACTCCGTCGCCGGCGCCACGGGCAACGTGGTATTCCGCAATGCCGTACATAAAATTCGCACCGATGTTTCCTCGGGCACCCAGTTGAATTTCTCCATGCGCACCACCGGCATCTTCCCGAGCATGGCCATCCAGATGACCGCCATTGGCGAGGAGTCCGGCTCGCTGGACGAAATGTTGGACAAGGTTGCCGGCTTCTACGAGGCAGAAGTGGACAACGCAGTCGACAACCTGACAACGCTGATGGAGCCTATGATCATGGCCGTTCTGGGCGTATTGGTCGGCGGTCTGATCGTCGCCATGTACCTGCCAATCTTCCAGTTGGGCGCAGTGGTCGGATAACTTATGGCTTTAAACCTTCTGGCCGGCAATTTGCCGGCCTTTGTTTTATCCGCCCTGCTGCTCGGCCTTTTGATCGGCAGCTTCCTCAATGTAGTGGTCTATCGCCTGCCGAAAATGATGCAGCGCGAGTGGCGCATGCAGGCCCGGGAAATCCTCGAACTACCCGAAGAACCTGCGGGCGAGACCTTCAATCTGGTCCTCCCCCACTCCAGCTGCCCGCATTGCGCACACCAGATCAAACCCTGGGAAAATATTCCGGTCCTGAGCTGGCTGGCGCTACGCGGCAAATGCTCCAGCTGCAAGGCGCCGATCAGCAAGCGCTACCCGCTGGTGGAACTCGCCTGCGGTCTGCTCTCTGCCTATGTCGCTTGGCACTTCGGTTTTGGCTGGCAGGCCGGCGCCATGCTGGTATTGAGCTGGGGCCTGTTGGCCATGAGCCTGATCGATACGGATCACCAACTGCTGCCTGACACGCTGGTGCTGCCGCTGCTCTGGCTGGGCTTGATCCTCAACTATCACGGCCTGTTCGCCAGCCTTGGCGATGCCTTGTGGGGTGCGATCGCCGGCTACCTGAGCCTGTGGTCGGTGTACTGGCTGTTCAAGCTGGTGACAGGCAAGGAAGGCATGGGTTATGGCGACTTCAAGCTACTGGCCATGCTCGGTGCCTGGGGCGGCTGGCAAATTCTGCCGCTGACCATTCTGCTGTCATCACTGGTCGGCGCCGTACTCGGCGTAATCATGCTGCGCCTGCGCAATCAGGAAACCAGCACACCCATCCCCTTTGGTCCCTATCTGGCGATTGCCGGCTGGATTGCGCTGCTCTGGGGTGATCAAATAACCGGAGCCTATTTGCAATTCGCCCGGTTTTAAATGAGCACACCCTGGATACTCGGCCTTACAGGCGGTATCGGTAGCGGCAAGAGCGCCGCCGCCGAGCATTTCATCCGACTCGGCGTGCACCTGGTTGATGCGGATCATGCCGCACGCTGGGTGGTCGAGCCCGGCCGCCCAGCCCTGGCTCGCATAGCCGAGCACTTTGGCCCGCAGGTCCTGCAGGCCGACGGCCAGCTGGATCGCGGCGCACTGCGCCAGCTGATCTTCCAGGACGAGCAACAGCGGCGCTGGCTGGAAAGCCTGCTGCATCCGCTGATCGGCGAAGAGATTCGCAGCTACCTGGCGCGCGCAGAATCACCCTATGCCATTCTGGTTTCACCACTGCTGATCGAGTCTGGCCAGCACCACATGACCCAGCGCGTACTGGTCGTGGATGTGCCCGAACACCTGCAACTGCAGCGCACCATGGCCCGTGATCAGGCCTCCGAGGAACAGATCAAGGCCATTCTCAGCGCCCAGGCCAAGCGTGATGAGCGCCTGCGCCATGCCCATGATGTGCTGCACAACGATCGCGATCCAGCCTGGCTACGTAGCGAGGTTGAACGCCTGCACCACTTTTACCTGACCCTGCGTGGAGGACAACCTTGAGCAGTACCGTTGAATGCCCAACCTGTGGCGCACCCGTCGAGTGGGGCCCGCAAAGCCCGAATCGGCCCTTCTGCAGCGAACGTTGCAAGTTGATTGATCTAGGCGCCTGGGCCTCGGAAAGCCATGTGATTCCTGGCGACCCAGTCGAAGACGAACTGTTCTCCGGCGAGCTGCCGCCGCGCGAGCACTAAAGCCTGACTGGGACTGACTTCCGCAGAAGCAGCTTCAGCGCGATTAGAGCCCTATTGCATCCATCCCTCAGGGCCGCATAAAGGCATAGTCGCGCTGATCGTCGAGGTTGTCGGCCAGGAACAGCAGCTCTTCGGCCAGATCCTTCGGCGAACGAACCTGCTGACTGCTCTGCACCACCGCACTCAACAAAGCCCGCAACGCCATTACAGGCTCGATACCCAACTCACGCGCCTGCTGCAAACTGCGCTCGACTTCGCCTCGCGCCCACTCATGCGCGCCCATATGCACTCCTCCTGTGGTTTCGTGCAGTGTGCGGCCATGGCCTGCAATCGGGTTGATCTGGATCAACCACCCGAGGCCCATCAACCGGCTGAACACTGTGGTATCAGGATGGCGGCGGGTCATCCTTCCACGGCGCCGACAGATAGCGCGTGCGGTTGAAGGTTTCCAGCCAGTCCGGGTAGAAAACCACCAGCCCGGTGACCAGCATGCCGTTGATAAAGGCCTCGGGAAACATGATCAGCCACAGGTAACCGACAAAGTCTTCCAGCCAGGGTGGCATCACGTACAGGCCATCGAGCCACAACACGCCAAGACCGGCCAGCAGCGCCAGCAAAACCGCCAGCGCCGCCGGAAAGAAACCGCAGAAGAAGATGTAAACGAACAGGTTGCGCGGCTGGCGGCGCTCGACCAGTTGGGCGCACTGCTCGCTCACCAGCACCGGGATCAGCACCAGCAAGACGGCATTCAACCCCAGCGCCTGCAGATCCTGGCGCCCTACCGCCAGCAACCCCAGCTGCGCCACCAACCCGCCCAGCACGGCGAGAGGCCACCCCAGCAACAGGGTCACCACGGTCATACCGATAAAGTGGTAGGACAGTCCGGATGCAAAATCCCGCCGCACCAACCAGAGCAGAAACAGCGCCAGCACGGTGCCATACAACAGATGCTGACGGCGCTGATCGCTGCACAGCTCAACCCAGGGCGTACGCCAGATCGCCCAGAGCAGGGCTGGCAGATAACACAACCACCCCAGCCACAGGCTAGTCGCAGACAGCAGCTCGGCGCCGATCACGGCCCGGCCTGCTCCAGCGCCGCAGCCAGAGCCGATGCATCGGTGAAGCTGCGTTGTGCCAGTAAACGTCCTTCGCGCAGGTCAAGCCAGAGTACCGTCGCCGCTGCCGCCGGGTAGCGGGGCACTACCCGCGCCTGGCGGTCGAGCAACACGCGATAGCTGTAATCGCGCATCGCCGGCACGGCAAACAGACTGGCGATCGGTCCGGGCATACGGCTGATATCCGCCAGAAACAGCGCATGCCGCTGCTCCAGATAACCCTTGGGTTTTCCCTGCAACGCAGCCTCCAGCAGCTTGGCACCCTCCATATCGCGTGCCACCAGCAACACTTGTAACTGCTCATCCAGGCTATAGGGTTGCTCGAACTGATCGAGCAACGTCCAGGGCGCCAGACGCTCGCCAGGCTCGACAGCCATAACCACAGTGGAGAACAGGCCGAGCAGCAGTAGCCAAGTCTTTTTCATGGCGCCGTACCTATTTGACGTTGATGCAGGCAATCTCAAATGCCTACGGCTTTCGCGACTTCAGCTGCTAACCCTGCAGTGCGCAGGGCTGATGCGCAACCTTTACCCGAGAGTCTCGGCACCGGTCATGGACATGACAAAGTGCCAGCAGGCTGAACAGGAGCGACTAGACTCCTACCTGACTCCGCGACTCAGGAAGTGACGCGAAGGGTTCATTAATCGCCACTCGGGGGTTCAGGATGCAACCCACGGTTTCCCGGCCGCTGCGCTTGGCCGGTATTTATATCCTGTTCAGCGCCGCCTGGATTCTGCTCAGCGACCAACTGCTGCTGGCCCTGAATCTCGAACCGGATACCCTCAGCAGCGTGCAGACTTACAAGGGCCTGGCCTTTGTCGTGGCCAGCAGTCTGCTGATCCTGTTCATCGCCCGGCACGACCAGCGTACCCAGCAGGCCCTGGAAATCAGCCTGCGGCGCAACGCCGAGCAACTGCAGCAGACCCAGCGCGATGCCGGACTCGGCAACTGGACCTTCGATGGCAACTTCCGCTGGTCTGCCGAGGCCCTGCGCCTGCTGGAGCGCGCCCCCGAGCACGACAGCAGCAGCCTGGAGGAGTTTCTCGGCTGGCTCCACCCGGCCGACCGCAATGCCGTGCAGCGCGCCCTGCTCAGCCTGTTCGACGGCTCCTCGCCACTGCTGGTGAACGCCCGCCTCAATCGCCCGAGCAACGAAGCGCCAGTCTGGCTGATGCTGCGCGGCGTACGTGATGCCAGAGGCAACAGCCAGGGCACCCTGCAGAACATCAGCACACAGAAGCGCGACGAGCAGGCCCTGCGCGAAAGCGAGCAGCGTTTCCGCCAGCTGTTCGAGCAGACCCCGCGCATCGCCGTACAGGGCTACGACCGCGAACGCCGGGTGATCTTCTGGAACCAGGCGAGCACCCAGCTCTACGGCTACGAGGTGACCGACGCCATGGGCCGGCGCCTGGAAGAGCTGATCATCCCGACGGCCATGCATGCCCAGGTGGTCAGCGATATCAACATGTGGATGATCGGCGGCCCGGCTATCCCGGCCTGCGAACTGACCCTGCAACACCGCGATGGCAGCCCGGTGCACGTGTATTCCAGCCACCTGCTGCTACGCAATGCACGCAACCAGCTGGAGCTGTACTGCGTCGACATCGACCTCGGCCAGCAGAAGCAGGTGCACGACGAACTGGAAGCCAGCGAGGCGCGTTACCGCGAACTGGTCGAGCAGCTGCACGAGGCGATCTTCCTCACCGACAGCCGCGGACGCCTGAGTTTTCTCAACCCGTCCTGGCAGACCATCACCGGCTACAGCATCAACGAAAGCCTGGGCCGGCCCCTGCTGGACTTCATTGCCGGCGATCACCGCGAAGCGCTCGGCCAGCATATTTCCACCATTCTCGGACGCCAGAACAGCAGCTGGCTGGGTGAGGTACGTCTGCTCGAAAGCGATGGCCACACACGCTGGATTTCCCTGCGCCTAGCCGCTGGCGAGCAGCATGGCCTGGGCCTGCACGGCAGCCTCAGTGACATTCACCAGCAGCGCCAGACCCAGGCCCTGCAGGAAGCGCGCAATGCCGTGCTGGATCGCATGCTCGCTCAGCGCCCACTGCAGGACACCCTCAACGACATGGTGCGCCGCCTGGAGCACATCAACCCGGAAATGCTGGTGTCAGTGCTGCTGGTCGACAAGGAGCAGCTACAGGTCGTGGCCGCGCCCAGCCTGCCTGCCAGCTATTCGACAGAAGTAAACGGCATGCCGGTGCAGCTCGGCCTCGGCAGTTGCAGCCATGCCGCTGCCAGCGGCGAACTGACCATAGTCGATGACCTCAGCCAGCATACGAACTGGGTGACCCTGCGCGAACAGGCCGCCCAGGCCGGCCTACGCGCCTGCTGGTCGCTGCCGTTCAAGAACGACCAGGGCGAGGTACTCGGTGTATTCGGCATCTACTACCGGCGCGTGACTCGCCCGGCCGCCGACGACATAGCCCTGGTCACCGAGTTCACCCGCCTGGCCGGCCTCGCCGTGCGCCAGCACCAGCGCGATGCCGAACGCCTGCAGAGCGAACTGCGTTTCCGCGCCACCTTCGAGCAGGCGGCCGTCGGCATCGCCCATCTGGCACCGGACGGACACTGGCTCCGGGTCAACCAACGCCTGTGCCAGATGCTCGGCTACAGCCGCGAGGACCTAGTACAGCTGACTTTCCAGGACATCACCTACCCGGACGACCTGGCAGCGGATCTGGAGCTGACCAACAAACTGCTCAACGGCGAGATATCGCGCCTGAACATGGAGAAGCGCTACCTGCGCCGCGACGGCAGCCTGCTGTGGGCCAACCTCAGTGCCACCCTGGTGCGCCATACCAATGGTATGCCGCACTACTTTATCTCGGTGGTCGAGGACATCGGCCTGCGCAAGCAGCAGGAGCTGGCCCTGCAGCAGGCCGCCACGGTATTCGAAAGCACCCAGGAAGGCGTGGTCATCGTCGACTCGCGGCGGCGCATCCTCACCAGCAACCCGGCCTTCACCGCCATCACCGGGCTCAACCCGCAGCAGGCCATCGGCCGCCGCCTGCCGCTTATGCCGGGCAGCAGCGTCGAACGCACGCGTTACCGCACCCTGTGGCGCAAGGTCGAGGAAAGTGGTCATTGGCAGGGTGAACTGAACAGCCGCCGGCAGGACGGCTCGCGCTTCCCCTTCTGGCTCACGGTCAGCCGGGTACGCGGTTGCGATCCACTGCAGCCGCAGTACGTACTGACCTTCACCGATCTCAGCCAGTACCGCGACAGTCAAGAGCGCCTGGCTCATCTGGTGCACTTCGACACCCTCACCGACCTGCCCAACCGCCTGTTCGCCAACGAACGCCTCAACCATGCCCTCGAACACGCGCATCGGCATCACGAACGGGTGGCGGTGCTGTTCTTCGATCTCGACCACTTCAAGACCATCAACGAAGGCCTCGGCCACAAGGTCGGTGACGAACTGCTGATCGCCGTGGCGCGGCGCCTGCAGCAGCGCCTGCGCAACGAAGACACCCTGGCGCGGCTGAGCAGCGACGAGTTCCTCATCGTCCTGGAAAACCTGCAACGCCCCGATGAGGCGGCCAGCATCGCCCGCACCCTGCTCGAACTGCTGGAGCGCCCGCTGCAACTGAGCAATGGCCGCGAAGCCTACCTAGGCGCCAGCATCGGCATCAGCCTGTACCCGGACGACGGCCTGTCCAGCGACGAGCTGCTGCGCAACGCCGAGGCCGCCCTGCACCAGGCCAAGCAGGAAGGCCGCAACACCTACCGCTTCTACACCGAGGGTCTGACTCACCAGGCGCACAGTCGCCTGGCCCTGGAAGCACAGCTGCGCCAGGCGCTGAAACGCAACGAGTTCTCCCTGCACTACCAACCGCTGCTGGACAGCGACAGCGGCCGGCCGATCGGCGTGGAAGCCCTGCTGCGCTGGAACAGCGAGCAGGGCATGATCTCGCCGGCGCGCTTCATCCCGTTGGCCGAGGACACCGGACTGATCGTGCCGATCGGCAACTGGGTGCTGCGCGAAGCCTGCCGGCAGATGCAGTTCTGGCGCCAGCAAGGGCTTGATCTGAAGACCCTGGCGGTCAACTTGTCACCCCGCCAGTTCCGCCAGGCCGACCTGCTGCAGCAGGTGCGCGATGCCCTGCACGACAGCGGCCTGCCCGCCGAATGCCTGGAACTGGAGATTACCGAAGGCGCGCTGATGGACAACGTCGAGCAGGCGCGCGCCACCCTGATGTCCCTCAAGGGACTCGGCCTGAAGCTGGCGGTCGACGACTTCGGCACCGGCTATTCGTCGCTGGCCTACCTGCGGCGCTTCCCGCTGGACAAGCTGAAGATCGACCAGAGCTTCATGCAGGGCGTCCCCGAAGACCAGGCCAACCTGGAAATAGTCGCCACCATCATCGGCCTGGCGCGCAACCTCAAACTGCGCGTGTTGGCCGAAGGCGTGGAAACCCCGGCCCAGCTGCAGGCCTTGCGCCAGCTAGGTTGCGAGCAGTGCCAGGGTTATCTGTTCAGTCGCCCGCTGAGTGCCATTCAGCTGGTCAACTGGCTACGCGGCGACCATCAGTCGGTCGGTTGATCCAGGTCATAGAAGAACGCCGGCGGAAGACTAGACTGCAGCTTCCAACCCCCTGTGGAGGCATGCGATGAACGTTCTTATCCGCCAGGTCTCGACCCCGCAAGGCAACCGCTGGCAAGTGTGCATGGACCAGCACGGCGTCAGCTTTCGCAGCGAAGCCGAAGCCCGCGAGTTCGTTGCCACCCTGCAAGCGCGACTGCAGGCACCGCACCCGTTGCCCTGGCGAACGGCAGCCCAGCAGATGCAAACCGCCAGTTGAGGGCGCCGCGCCCGGGAACCTGTCTCGGCTCCTGAAAACGCCCCTCTCCCCAACCCTCGGCTTTGGCTTCCTGCGTCGCTCTACCTCCTGCATCCATGCAGTCGTCTCCCGTGAACGGGAGAGGGGGCAGAAGCACAGCGCACCCACCCTAATGCCGTCATGACGATTTAGAACAGATCGCAAACAGACTATTAACGCCGGCTCCGGTCTTGGTCTTGCCCTGGCGTCTAGAACTCCAGTGACTGGCGCCGCGCATGGCGTGCCGTGGCGATTGCCAGCACGACCGTCAGCACACCGCACACGCAGATGATCAATGCCATGGGCCGCGCCGTACCGTCGTGCAACACACCGACCATGCCCGCCGCTGCCGCCGCGACGATGAACTGCAACGAGCCCATCAGCGCCGAAGCACTGCCCGCCTGATTCCCCTGCCCGGCCATGGCGCAGGCCGATGCATTGGGCAGGATGCACGACAAGCTAGCGAGGCAGATAAACAGCGGAATCATCAGTGGCCACAGCGCCTGGGGTTGGGCCAACGCCACGGCGAGCATCGCCAGCCCCGCCAGCAGGTAGACCCACACCGTACGCTGCAGCCAGTGCCGCGGACCATGGTGGCGCAGCAGCCAGCCGTTGAACTGGGCGGTGAGGATGAAGCCAGCCGCATTCAAGCCGAACAGCCAGCCATAGTTCTGCGCCGAAACCCCGTACAGGTCGATGAACACGAACGGCGAGCCGGCGATATAGGCAAACATCCCGGCCATGGCCACCCCCCCGGTCAGGCCGTTGCCGATCAGTTGGCGGTCGCCGAGCAATTGCCCGTAGCGCCGCAGCGCACCCGACAACGCCGGGCGCGGACCATCGGCGGGCAGGGTCTCCGGCAGCCACAGCAGAATACCGACCAGGCTCAGCGCGCCGAACAGCATCAGCCCATGGAAAATCGACTGCCAGCCAAACAGCTCCAGCAGTACGCCGCCGCCCATGGGCGCGAGGATCGGTGCCACGCCCATGACCAGCATCAGCTTGGAAAAGGTCTTGGCCGACTCCAGCGGATCGCACAGATCACGCACCACCGCGCGGGAAATCGCCATGCCGGCGCAACCGCCGAGGGCCTGGACGAAACGCGCGGCGATCAGCCAATCAAGGCTAGGCGCCAGGGCGCAGCCGAGCGAAGCCAGGGTGAACAACAAGACCCCGACCAGCAGGGGCCGGCGCCGACCATAGCGATCGGCCAGCGGCCCATAGAGCAGTTGGCCAAAGGCGATACCGACGAAGTAGGACGCCAGCGACAGCTGCACATGCTCGACATCGGTGGCGAACTCCCTGGCCAACGTCGGAAAGCTCGGCAGGTAGAAGTCGATGGCCATCGGCCCGAAGGCACTCAGGGCACCGAGGATCAGCAGGATGCGTAAATTCATGGCTTATCCACTGCGGGGCGTGCCCCGGAAAAACGTCGGGCGCCAGCACGGCGCCCGCTATTCGAAACTGCAGCGGTTGAGCAGGTCATACGCCCTGCCCGACAGGTAGCCGGATGTAATCCGGGGGAAATAGGTGCATACCCGGCTCCCGGATTGCATCCGGGCTACGGCCGCTGGTCTCCCCTCTCCCACTTGTGGGAGAGGGGCCGGGGGAGAGGGAGGGAGCGCAGATTGCACCGCACCCGCCCTACACACCGCTCAAAGATCGTAAAGAACCTGTTCAAACAGGTTGTTAGTGCTGCTCCGCCACCTTGGTCTTCTTCTTGCCCAGTTTCTCTGCCAACGACTCCACCAGCAGGTAGAACATCGGGATGACGAAAGTCGCCAGCAGCGTTGCCGCCAGCATGCCGCCGATCACCCCGGTGCCGATCGAGTGGCGGCTGGCCGAGCCGGCGCCGGTGCTGATGGCTAACGGCACGCAACCGAGGATGAAGGCCAGCGAGGTCATCACGATCGGGCGGAAGCGCAACCGCGCCGCCTCATAGGCCGACTCGAAGATGCCCTTGCCCTCGGCGCGCAGCATCACCGCAAACTCGACGATGAGAATGGCGTTCTTCGCCGCCAGGCCGATCAGGGTGATCAGGCCGACCTGGAAGTACACGTCGTTCTGGATGCCGCGCAGCCACACCGCGAGGATCGCGCCGAACACCGCGAACGGCACCGCGGTGACCACCGCCAGTGGCAGGGTCCAGCGTTCGTACTGGGCGGCCAGGATCAGGAACACCATGATCAGGCCGAAGACGAAGGCGATGCTGCCCGAGCCCTGGGTCGCCAGTTCCTGGTAGGCCGAGCCGATCCAGCTGAGACTGTAGTCGGCGCCGAGCACTTCGTCGGCCACCTCCTGCATGGCCGTCAGCGCCTGCCCGGAGCTGTAGCCTGGCGCCGGCCCGCCGAGCACCTTGGCCGAGGGGTAGACGTTGAAGCGCGCGTAGGTATCGGGGCCGAGGATGCGGCGCACCTTGATCAGGCTGGTCAGCGGTACCAGGTCGCTGGTGGTGCTGGAGCGCACATAGACCTGCGACAGGTCCTCCGGCTTGCGGCGGAACTCCGACTCCGACTGCAGGCTGACCTGCCAGGTACGGCCATAGAGGGTGAAGTCGTTGACGTAGTAGCTGCCGAAGGTCGACTGCATGGCGGTGAACACATCGCTGATACTCACCCCCAAGGCGCGCGCCTTGGTGCGGTCGAGGTCGATGTAGTACTGCGGCACGCTGGCGTTGAAGGTGCTTTGCACCCCGCCCAGTTCGGGACGCTTGGCCGCCGCGGCGAGAAAGGCCTGGACCTTGCCCGCCAGGGCTTCGACGCTGCCACCGGAACGGTCCTGGATATAACCCTCGAAGCCGCCGGTGGTGCTCATGCCGGTGATCGGTGGCGGGTTGAAGGACATCACCACGCCATCCTTCTCGGTCATGCCCATGCCCATGAACTCGCGGGTCAGGTTGCGTGCATCCAGTTCCGGGGTGGTGCGCTCGGACCAGTCCTTGAGCGGCACGAAGGACACCCCGGCGTTGGTACGGTTACCGGTGGTCAGCACATCAAAACCGGCGAAGGTCACCACGTCCTGCACCGCCGGGTGCTTCATCATCTGCTGAGTGAAGTCAGCAGTCAGCGCATCGGTACGGTTGACCGAAGCCGCCGGCGGCAGGAAGTAGGCGTTGATCACATAGCCCTGGTCTTCGTCCGGCACCAGCGAACCCGGCACGCGACTGAACAGGCCGATGGTCAGCGCGATCATCCCGCCGAACAGCAGCAGGCCCACCAGCGAACGTTTGAGGAAGAACGCCACGCCGGCGCTGTAGCCGTCGGTCATCTTGTCGAAGAAACGGTTGAACAGGCGGAACGGCGCCGCCGGTTCACTGTGCCCCGGTTTGAGCAGCAGGGCGCAGAGGGCTGGCGACAGGGTCAGGGCGACGATGCCGGAAATCACCACCGATACGGCAATGGTGATCGCAAACTGTTTATACATCTCTCCCGCCAGGCCGCCGAGGAAGCCCACCGGCACGAACACCGCGCAGAGCACCAGGACGATCGCGATGATCGGCCCGGTGACCTCTTCCATGGCCTTGATCGCCGCTTCGCGCGGGCCGAGTTTCTCGCTCTTCATCACCCGCTCGACGTTCTCGATCACCACGATGGCGTCGTCCACCACGATGCCGATGGCCAGTACCAGGCCGAACAGGGTCAGCAGGTTGATCGAGAAGCCCAGCGCGTACATGCCGGCGAAGGTGCCGATCAACGACACCGGGATGGCCAGCACCGGAATCAGCGTGGCGCGCCAGTTCTGCAGGAAGATGAACACCACCAGCACCACCAGCAACAGCGCCTCGAAGAAGGTGTGGATCACCTCCTCGATGGACACTTCGACGAACTTGGTGGTGTCGTAGGGGATCTTGTAGGTGATGCCTTCCGGGAAGCGTGCGGACAGGCGCTTCATCGTGGCCTGCACCGCCTCGGCGGTATCCAGGGCATTGGCGCCCGGCTGCAGGTAGACACCGAAGGCGGCGTTCTGCTGGCCGTTGAGTGAGGTGATCAGCGAGTAGTCCTGGGCCCCCAGTTCGATCCGCGCGACATCACCGAGCAGCAGGCTGGCACCGGTTTCATCGGAGCGCAGGATCACGCTCTCGAACTCTTTCGGGTCCTTGAAGCGGCCCTGGGTGGTCACCGTGTAGGTGAAGTCCTGGGCGGTCTGCAGCGGCTGCTGGCCAAAGCTGCCAGCGGCGAACTGCGAGTTCTGCTCGCGGATGGCGTTGACCACGTCGGTCGGCGTCAGGTTGTACTGCGCCAGCTTGTCCGGGCGCAGCCAGATGCGCATGGAGTAGTCCTTGGAACCGAACTGGCTGACGGCGCCGACGCCGGGCAGGCGCTTGAGCTCGTCGATCACGTTGATCAGCGCGTAGTTGGAGATCATCACCGGATCGCGGGAGTTGTCCGGCGAATACAGGGTGATCACCTGGAGAATGTCGGACGACTTCTTCTCCACCTTGACGCCCTGGCGGCGCACTTCTTCCGGCAACTTGGCCAGCGCGGCCTGCACCCGGTTGTTGACGTCGATGGTCGCCTGGTCCGGATCGCGGCCCACCTGAAAGTACACCGACAGGCTCATGCTGCCGCTGCTGGCCGAGTTGGACAGCTGGTAGATCATGCCCTCGACGCCGTTGATCTGCTGCTCCAGCGGCGCGGCCACGGTTTCGGCGATGACCTGGGCGCTGGCGCCCGGGTAGCTGGCAGTCACCGAAACCTGCGGCGGCAGAATCTGCGGGTACTGGGCAATCGGCAGCGAGCGCATGGCGGCTAAACCGCCAAGCAGGATGACGATGGAGATGACCGCGGCGAACACCGGGCGGTCGATGAAGAATTTCGAGATCACAGGCCGGACTCCTTACTGCTGGGCATTGGCGGCAGCGGCGGCGACCACCTTCACCGGCTCGTTGGGTCTGACCTTGGGCAGCCCCTCGACAATCACCTGGTCACCGGCGGCGATACCACTTTCCACCACCCAGCGTCCGGCGGCGGTGTGCGCGGTGGTCACCGTCCGCACCCGCGCCAGGCCCTGCGCGTCCACCACATAGACGAAAGTGCCGTTCGGTCCCTGGGCAATGGCGCGCTCCGGCACGGTCACCGCGTTCGGCTTGCTGATGCCCTTGACCACCACCCGCACGAACTGACCCGGCAGCAAGGCCTGGTCCGGGTTGGGCACCACGGCGCGGGCACTGACGGTGCCAGTGGCGCGGTCGATCAGGCTGTCGGTGAAGTCCACCTGGCCCTGCACCGGGTAGAGGGTGCCGTCGCCGAAGATGATCTGCACGCTCATCTTCTCGCCACCCTCACGCACCAGGCTGCCGTCCTGCAGGCCGCTGCGCACAGTGGAGACTTCGCGGTCGGGCGCGGCGAAGTTGACGTACATGGGATCGAGCTGAGTGATCTGGGTCAGCAGGCTGGCATTCGGGTCGCCGGCGACCATCAGACTGCCTTCGGACACCGTTTCCTTGCTGGTGATACCGGAGATCGGCGCCTCCACCGTGGTGTAGTCGAGATCGATCTGCTTGGCCTGTACCTCGGCCTTGGCCGCTTCGATATTGGCCTTGCTCTGTTCGAAGTTGGAGATGGCGTTGTCCAGCTCGCTCTCACTGGCGAAGCCTTTTTTCTGCAGCTCGCGGATGCGCTTGAGGTCACGCTCGGTCTGCCGGTAGCGCGCCTGTTCCTGGGCCAGTGCGCCCTTGGCACGGGCCAGCGCTGCCTGGTAGGAACGCGCATCAATGCGGAACAGTACCTGGCCCTGCTTCACCGCACTGCCTTCCGTGTACAGCCGCTCCTGGAGGATGCCGCTAACCTGGGCGCGCACCTGCACCTCGCGGAAACCGGCGGTACGCGCCGGGTACTCGAACTGCAGCGGCAGCGACTCGACCTTGGCTTCTTCCACCACCACATCCGGCGGCGGCAGCGTGCCGGCGGCTTGCTCCGCATGGGCCGTGGAATGGATCAGCAAGCCCAGGGCCGTTGCCTTGAGCGCGAATGGAAGGTGGCGAAAAAGCATGAAGTCATCTCCGTGACGGCGCGATCACAGGCAAAGCCTGGAAAAGCTGCCATGCTAGTTACATACATTCACGTTTGTAAACACAACATAGACAGCAAAATCATTACACTCTGTTCCCCAGACAAGAGCCTAGACGCATTCATCCCTCACGCCATGCGCAGAACCAAAGAACAAGCCGAGCAGACCCGTGTCGCCATCCTGGCGGCCGCCGAACAGCTGTTTCTGGAAAAAGGCGTGGCCCACAGCACCCTGGAACAGATCGCCAAGGCGGCGGGCGTGACCCGCGGTGCGGTGTACTGGCACTTCGAGAACAAGGCCCATTTGTTCCACGAGATGCTCAGCCAGGTGCGCCTGCCCCCCGAGCAACTGACGGAACGCCTGTCCGGCTGCGAGGGTGTCGACCCGCTGCTGTTGCTGCGCGACCTGTGCATCGGTGCCATCGAGAACCTGGCCCGCGACGAGCAGAAGCGGCGCATCTTCACCATCCTCCTGCATCGCTGCGAATTCACGGCCGAACTGCGCGAAGCGGAGGAGCGTCACAACGCCTTCATCAACCAGTTCATCCGCCTAGTCGAAGAGCTGCTGGCGCGCCCTGAGTGCAAACCGCGCCTGCAACCGGGGGTGAGCCCAGGACTGGCAGCACGGGCGCTGCACGCCCTGATCATCGGCCTGTTTACCGACTGGACGCGGGACCAGAGCCTGTTCGACCCGCTGCAGGACACCGCCGGTCTGATCGACGCCCTGCTGCGTGGGCTGGTGCGCGACTGGAACCCGCCAGCGTCAGCCAATGTGGCGAGTACCCTTCCGTAACAGCAGCCCAGCGTCGATCAGGCCAATTCGGCGCCATAGCCTTCGTCGCGCACCGCCTGCAGCAGTTGCTCCTGACTCAGCCGACTGGCCACCCGGACTTCACCGACCGCCAGGTCGATCTGCACCTCGGCGGCATCATCCAGGGCGTGGACAGCCTGGGTGATAGCGCGCACGCAGTGGCCACAGGACATGCCAGAAACTTTCAGGATTTGCATGGAATTACCCTCTTCGGTTGACTGTGCAATTAGCATCCAGCTTGCCACCGTGGCAAGGTCAAGCCTGGCGGCAGCGCGCCGATACAGAACAGGCAACGAGGAGAAACCGATGCGCCCACTATTCGTCCTGTTTGCCGCCCTGCTCTGCAGCGCCCCACTGAATGCCGCGGAGCTGTCGCCGCCGCCCGCCTACTACGGCGTGCTGATCGTGGCGCGCGATCGCCTGGAAGTGGCCACCACCTGCGATATCGGCATCTACCTGCAGGACCGCCTGGCCGCGCGCATCTATCAGGGTCAGTCGGCCTCGTTCAACCTGCCCCCGGGCGAAATCGCCATCCGCCTGGGCTACATGGGCGGCCTGGGCTGCGAGCCGAGCTTCGAGCAAGTGCGCAGCACCCGCGCGCAGATCCAGGCCGGCGTCGTGCAGCAATACCGCATCGCCCTGGATGTCGGCGGCCTGACGCTGCTCCAGGTGCAGCCCTAGAACCATACCCGCAGCGGCCTTCACTCGTTGGCGATTCGGGCACTTGACCTTGCCATTAGGTTAAGGTTGATCTTTGGGGCACTCGCCTCAAGGAGACGCCCATGAACAGTACCGCCCCCCTCACCCGTTTCGACCTGCCCCTGAGCGGCATGACCTGCGCCAGCTGTGCCGGACGCATCGAGCGCGCGCTGGGCAAGGTGGCTGGCGCACAGACCATCAGCGTCAACCTGGCCAGCGAACGCGCCCAGCTCGACGCGCCGGCCGGCAGCCTGCCGAGCCTGATCGCCTCCGTGCACCAGGCCGGCTATGGCGTGCCCCTGCAATCCATAGAGCTGCAGCTTGGCGGCATGACCTGCGCCAGCTGTGCCGGGCGCATCGAGCGCGCGCTGGGCAAAGTGCCCGGGGTCCAATCCGTCAGCGTCAACCTGGCCAGCGAGCGCGCCCGCGTCGAGTGGCTGGCGGGTTCGTCCAGCAGCGCGCTGATCGCCGCCGTCGAGGCCGCCGGTTATTCGGCATGCCTGCTCGACAGTACGCCGCCGCGCGACCCGCAGATCGCCCTGCGCCGCGAACGCCTGGCCGTGCTGCTGGCACTCGCCCTGGCCGCGCCGCTGGTGGTGCCGATGCTGGCCGAGTGGTTCGGCCTGCACTGGATGCTGCCGGCCTGGGTGCAGTTCGCCCTGGCCACCCCGGTGCAGTTCATCCTCGGCGCGCGCTTCTATGTCGCCGCCTGGAAGGCCGTACGTGCCGGCAGCGGCAATATGGACCTGCTGGTCGCCCTCGGCACCAGCGCCGGCTACGGCCTGAGCCTGTACCTGTGGGCCACGGCCGGGCCCCAGGCGATGCCGCATCTGTATTTCGAAGCCTCGGCAGTGGTCATCGCCCTGGTGCTGCTCGGCAAGTACCTGGAAAGCCGCGCCAAACGCCAGACCAGTGCGGCCATTCGCGCGCTCGAAGCCCTGCGCCCGGAACGCGCCACCCGCCTACGCGACGGTATCGAAGAAGACGTCGCGCTGAACGCATTGCGCCTGGATGACCTGGTGGTGGTGCGCCCCGGCGAACGCTTCCCGGTGGACGGCCTCGTCAGCGACGGCCAGAGCCAGGCCGACGAGGCGCTGATCAGCGGGGAAAGCCTGCCGGTCGCCAAGCAGGTGGGCGACCGCATTACCGGTGGCGCGATCAATGGCGACGGCCGGCTGATCGTGCGCACCACTGCGCTCGGCAGCGAAACCGTGCTGGCGCAGATCATCCGCCTAGTGGAGGACGCCCAGGCCGGCAAGGCGCCGATCCAGAAACTGGTGGACCGGGTCAGCGCGGTGTTCGTGCCGGCCGTGCTGCTGATTGCCGCGCTGACCCTGGCCGGCTGGCTGCTGGCCGGCGCCGGGGTGGAACAGGCGCTGATCAATGCCGTGGCGGTGCTGGTGATCGCCTGCCCCTGCGCCCTCGGCCTGGCCACACCGGCGGCGATCATGGCCGGCACCGGCGTGGCGGCACGCCACGGCATCCTGATCAAGGACGCCGAAGCCCTGGAGCTGGCGCACAAGGTCAGCGTGGTGGCCTTCGACAAGACCGGCACCCTCACCTCGGGCCAGCCGAGCATCGTCCACCTGGCCGCCAACGGCATCGATGAGGCCGAACTGCTGCGCCTGGCCGGCGGCCTGCAGCAAGGCAGCGAGCATCCACTGGCGCACGCCGTGCTGCAAGCCGCGCGGGAACGCCAGCTTGCCCTGCCCGCAGTAACCGATAGCCAGGCCCTCAGCGGGCGCGGCATCCAGGGCCAGATCGAAGGCCGCCAGTTGCTGCTCGGCAACCAGCGCCTGCTCGACGAACTGGGCCTGCACAGCCCGCTGCAGGCCACTGCCGCCGAGTGGGAAGCCGAAGGCCGCACCCTGTCCTGGCTGCTGGAGCGCGCACCGCAACCGCGCGTGCTGGGCCTGTTGGCTTTTGGCGACAGTCTCAAGCCGGGCGCTGCCGAGGCTATCGCCGCCCTGCGCGAGCGCGGCATCCACAGCCACCTGATCAGCGGCGACAACGCCGGCAGCGCCAATGCCGTGGGCCGCGCCCTGGGCATCGAACAGGTGCATGCCCAGGTGCTGCCGGCGGACAAGGCCGCACATATCACCGCTCTGAAACGCGAGGGTGCGGTGGTGGCCATGGTCGGCGACGGTATCAACGATGCTCCGGCCCTGGCCGCCGCCGATGTCGGCATCGCCATGGGCGGCGGCACCGACGTGGCCATGCACGCGGCCGGCATCACCCTGATGCGCGGCGACCCGCGCCTGGTGGCGGCGGCGCTGGAGATCAGCCGGCGCACCTGGCGCAAGATCCAGCAGAACCTGTTCTGGGCCTTCATCTACAACCTGGTGGGCATTCCGCTGGCAGCCGCGGGCCTGCTCAACCCGATGGTCGCCGGCGCGGCCATGGCCCTGTCCAGCGTCAGCGTAGTGAGCAACGCCCTGCTGCTGAATACCTGGAAACCGTAGCCCGGATGCAATCCGGGAATGGCCAACCCCGGATTGCATCCGGGCTACAAACTCGATGAGGCATGCGTGATGAATATCGGCCAAGCAGCCAAACACAGCGGTCTTAGCGCCAAGATGATCCGCTACTACGAGTCCATCGGCCTGCTGCGCCCGGCCGGGCGCAGTGACAGCGGCTACCGCCTGTACGGCGCCCAGGACCTGCATGTACTGGCCTTTATCAAGCGCTCGCGCGACCTGGGTTTCTCCCTGGAGGAAGTCGGCAAGCTGCTGACCCTGTGGCAGGACCGCCAGCGCGCCAGCGCCGACGTGAAGGCCCTGGCGCTGCGCCATATCGATGAGCTGAACCGCAAGATCACGGAACTGAGCGCCCTGCGCGACACCCTCGGCGAACTGGCCGAGCATTGCCAGGGCGACCACCGACCGGACTGCCCGATCCTGCGGGATCTGGAGTCGAGCTGCTGCAGTGGGCACAACGGCTAAACGCCAATGATCATCCAAAGCATATGCAAATATATCTCTAGCGATATAAATTCTTATTTACGATAAGTTTACATCCCCTTACACTCGCGCCGCCGCATCCGCACCCCAATCAACCGATTGCCCTCATGGACGAGCAAGAGGAGCGGCGCACCCGCGCATACAGCGGGGCAGAACAAACATCTGCCAGAACTCGTCTAGGGGACACTCCACATGCATCGCCATCATCTGTCGCCGCTGGCCGCCGCCATCGCGGTCGGCCTGTGCTTCGCCCACACCGCCTACGCCGACGACACCCAGACCGCCGCGGAGCCGACTGATGGCACCGTGCAGCTGCAGGCCACTCAGGTCGACGCGCAAGGCCTCAAGGGCCAGGCCACCACCGAAGGCACCCAGTCCTACACCACCGGCGCAATGACCACCGGCACCAAGCTGCCGTTGTCGATCCGCGAGACCCCGCAGTCGGTCAGCGTGATCACCCGTCAGCGCATCGAAGACCAGGGCATGGAAGACCTCAATGATGTGGTCAAGTACACCCCCGGCCTGACCGTCAACCAGTACGGCCCGGCCCGCCAGAGCTACAAGGCGCGCGGCTTCGAAGTCGACAACATCATGTACGACGGCCTGCCAACCAGCATCTCCACCTACACTCAGGACGTCATCTCCGCTGCCGACCTGGCCATGTACGACCGCGTCGAGATCGTCCGCGGCGCCACCGGCCTGATGCAGGGTGCCGGCAACCCGGCCGCCGCCATCAACCTGGTGCGCAAGCGTCCGACCGCCACCCCGCAAGCCAGCATCAGCGGCAGCGCCGGTTCCTGGGACACCTACCGCACCGAAGTCGACGTTTCCGGCCCGCTGAACAGCGAAGGCACCATTCGCGGTCGCGCCGTAACCGCCTACCAAACCAACGGTAGCTTCCAGGACTACGTCAGCGGCGAGCGCGGCCTGCTCTATGCCATCACCGAGATGGACGTGACCGACGCCACCACCCTGACGGTCGGTGCCTCGTACCAGAACGACAACAAGAACGACAACTGGGTCGGCCTGCCGAGCAAGCCGGGCGGCGAAGATCTCGGCTTCGACCGCGACACCTATTACGGTGCGGACTGGTCCTACTGGGATACCAAGACCACCCAGCTGTTCAGCGACATCGAGCACCGCTTCGACAACGACTGGAAGCTGAAGCTGGCGATGAACAAGATGTGGGGGCGCATCCACATGCTGGGCATGTACAACAGCTGCTACTACACCGCCTGCGACACCATCGACCAGGGTGGCGGCCAGTACGTCTACACCGACGACCACAGCAGCTACGACGCCGTCGCCTCCGGCCCGTTCCAGTTGCTCGGTCGCGAGCATGAGCTGGTCGTCGGCACCAGCTACCGCGAAGAAGCCTTCGACGGCCACGGTGGCTGGGGCGATGTTCTGTACTCAGACGGCAGCGGCGCGGCCGTTGGCTTCGACCCAGATGACTGGGACCCAAGCAACACCGACAAGCCGAGCTACAACATGCGCCTGTGGGGTCTGAAGACCGACGAAACCCAGACCGGCACTTACGTCACCAGCCGCTTCAACGTCGCCGATCCGCTGAAGGTAATCGTCGGTGCCCGTCTCGATTGGCACGAGTTCGCCACCGAGACCTCCAGCTACAAGGTCACCCGCAACCTGACCCGCTACGCCGGGGTGATCTACGACCTGAACGAGACCTACTCGGTCTACACCAGCTACACCGACATCTTCAAACCGCAGCAGGCCCTCGACGCCAGCGGCAGCGTACTCAAGCCCATCGAAGGCGAAAACTACGAGATCGGCCTGAAGGGCGAGTATCTGGACGGCGCGGTGAATGCCAGCGTAGCGCTGTTCCAGGTCGACCAGCTGAACCGCGCCGTCGACGACACCAGCGGCCCGACCCCGTGCCCGAGCAACCCGACTTCGCCTTACTGCCAGCGTGCATCAGGCAAGGTGCGCAGCCAGGGTCTCGACTTCGAAGTCAGTGGTGCGCTGACCGAGAACTGGAACGCCAGCGCGTCGTACACCTACGTCGAAGCCAAGTACCAGCAGGATGCCAACGAGGCCAACGAAGGCGAGTACTTCGACCCGACCATCCCGCGTCATCTGTACAAGCTGGCCACTGTCTACAACCTGCCGGGCGAGCTGCACCAGTGGCGCGTCGGTGGCGACGTGCTCAGCCAGAGCTCGACCGAGAGCCCGCAAGGCTACGAGCAGGAGGACTACTCCCTGGTCGGCCTGATGGTGGGCTACAAGGTCAATGAGCACATCGACACCCGCGTCAACATCAACAACCTGTTCGACAAGCACTATTACAGTGGCATCGACTTCGGCAACCTGAACTACGGCGCGCCACGCAACGCCATGTTCAGCGTGAAGTGGACGCTGTAAGCGCCTAGCCGCCTCCCGGCCGGGCAACCGGTCCGGGACACGTCCATGAAAAAGGGAGCCTCGGCTCCCTTTTTCATGGCTGCAGCAACTCAGGCCTGCGATTGCAGGTAGTTCTGCAAGCCGACGCGGTCGATCAGGCCGAGCTGCTGTTCAAGCCAGTAGGCGTGGTCTTCCTCGGTGTCTTTCAGCTGCAGGCCGAGCATGTCGCGGCTGATGTAGTCCTTGTGCTTCTCGCACAGGGTCATGCCCTTGCTCAGGGCTTCGCGCACCTCGTATTCCAGCTTGAGGTCGGCACGCAGCATGTCCGGCACGGTGGCGCCCGGCTGGATCGCCTTGGGTGTCATGTCCGGGGTGGCTTCGAGAAACAGGATGCGCTGCAGCAGGGCATCGGCGTGCTCGGTCTCCTCCTCCATCTCGTGGTTGAGGCGTTCATAGAGCTTGGTGAAGCCCCAGTCCTGATACATGCGCGAATGCAGGAAATACTGGTCGCGGGCGGCAAGCTCGCCACGCAGCAGATCCTTGAGATATTCGACGACTTCAGCCTGGCCTTGCATGGGAATGTCCTTCATGAAACAGCGGATCAGAAACGAAGCTTCGACCCTCGAAGGGCATTGGTCAAGCAGCAAAATGGCGCCCCCAACGAAACCATCAGCATGAGCGCAAAGCCACGTGGTTAAAGGCCCGCAAGCGATTTCATATAAATGCTAACGGCACTGATAACGACCCTCACCCGCGTCCTCCGCAAACAGCACCAATCGGTACCGACCGAGCCTGCCGAAGAACCAACGCAAGCGCTCCTCGGCAGGCTCGGCACGGGCTCAGATAAACATGCCGCCGGACACCTCGACCCGCTGCGCATTGATCCAACCAGCCTCCTCCGAGAGCAGCATGACGATGGCCTTGCCGATATCGTCCGGTAGGCCGACCCGGCCCAGGGCCGTCTGGCTGGCGAGGAAATCGTTGAGCTGCTGGTTGTCGCGCACCGCGCCGCCACCGAAGTCGGTCTCGATAGCCCCCGGTGCGATCACGTTGACGCGGATGCCGCGTCCGCCCAGCTCCTTGGCCAGGTAGCGGGTGAGCACCTCGATACCACCCTTCATCGCCGCGTAGGCAGCGAAGCCCGGCAGGGCGAAGCGCGCCAGGCCAGTAGAGACGTTGAGGATGCGCCCGTTGTCGGCCAGCAACGGCAACAGTTTCTGAGTTAGGAAGAAGGTGCCCTTGAGCTGGATATTCATCAGTTGGTCGAACTGCTCTTCGCTGGTTTCGGCGAACGACGCGTGAATGCCGATACCGGCGTTGTTGAGCAGCGCATCGAAACTGTCGCGCTGCCAGGTGGTGGCCAGCGCCGCGCGCACCTGCTCGGCGAAGGCGCTGAAGCTGGCACTGTTGCTCACATCCAGCGGCAGCGCGACAGCCTGGCGGCCGAGGGCGTGGACTTCGGCAACCACCGCGGCGGCCTCGGCCTTGCCGCTGTTGTAGGTGATGATCAGGTCATGGCCATGACGGGCCAGGTGCAGGGCAGCGTTCCGGCCCAGGCCACGGCTGGCGCCGGTAATCAGCGTGATGGAGTTGCGCATCGAAAAACCCTCGTCGAGGTGGGATGAAGTTGACGAGGATTAGACTATTGATCGCCAAAACAGAGATAAATAAGGAAATCCTGTTTAGACTATCCATAAATCAATAACAGTTGACACGCCATGGATCGCCTGCAAGCCATGCTCGTTTTTGTCCGCGTCGCCGAGCTGGCCAGTTTCACCCGCGCCGCCGAAAGCCTGGGGCAGCCCAAGGCCAGCGTGTCGAACCTGGTGCAGTACCTGGAAAACCACCTCGGCACCCGCCTGCTGCAGCGCACCACCCGGCGCGTGCAACTGACCCAGGACGGCCAGGCCTGCTACGAGCGCTGCAAGGATCTGCTGGCCGACGCCGACGAACTGGCCACCCTGTTCCAGCTCGACGCCGGCCAGCTGCGTGGGCGTCTGCGGGTGGACATGGGCCAGGCCCTGGCCCGCGACCTGGTGTTGCCGCATTTGCCGGCCTTCCTCGCCGAACACCCACAGCTGGAGCTGGAGCTGAGCTGCACCGATCGACGCGTCGACCTGATTCGCGAGGGCTTCGATTGCGTGGTGCGCGTCGGCAGCCTGGTGGATGCCGGGCTGATCGCCAGGCCACTGGGGCAGATGGTGCAGGTCAACTGTGCCAGTCCGGCCTACCTGGCGCGCCACGGTACACCGCAGAGCCTGGCCGACCTGGCCGAGCACCGCCTGGTGCACTACGTACCGACCCTGGGCAGCAAGCCCTCCGGCTGGGAAGTCTGGGAAAACGCCACGACTCGCTTCATCGAGATGCCGGGCAGCCTCACGGTCAGCAGCACCGATGCCTACACCCAGGCCTGCCTGGCCGGTCTCGGCATCATCCAGGTACCGCTGGTCGGCGTGCGCCCCTATCTGGCCAGCGGCCAACTGGTGGAGATACTGCCGGCCCAGCGTGCCGCCCCCATGCCGGTATCACTGCTCTACCCGCATCGGCGCAACCTGTCGAAGCGCGTCCAGGTGTTCATGGACTGGCTCAGCCAACTGGTACGCGCGCACCTCGTCTGAACAGCCCGGCCGGTAGCACGGTGACCGCAAGGCCGCCAAACACCAGCACACACGCCAACCAACCCTGCGCGGTCAGCGACTCGCCGAGCAGCAACCAGCCGGCCAGCAGCCCCGATACCGGCACCGCCAGGGCAAAGGGTGCAACCAGGCTGGCCGGGTAACGGCGCAGCAGGAAACTCCAGATGGCGAAGCCGATGGTGGTAGCGAGAAAGGCGATATACAGCAACGCGCCGACACCGCTCCAGCTGGCCTGGGTCAACGCCGTGGTGATCGCCTGCTGCCCCTCGAACAGGTAGGACAGGCCCAACAGCGGCAGTACCGGTACCAGGCTGACCCAACAGATCAGGCGCAGCATGTCGCTGGCACCGGAGCGCTTGGTGGCGATATTGGCGCAGGCCCAGGCCAGTGCGGCGGCGACCACCAGGGCGAAAGCCAGCAGGCTGTTACCCAGCGGCCGCTGCCAGCCGATCAACAGCAGGCCAGCTGCCGCCAGCAGCAAACCGCACAGCGCCCGTGCAGTGGGCCGTTCACCCAGCAGCACGGCGGCTATCAGCACGGTGAAGAACACCTGGCTCTGCAGCACCAGCGACGACAGCCCGGCCGGCATGCCCAGGTGCATGCCGACGAACAGCAGGCCGAACTTGAGCACCCCAAGCAACAGGCCGATCTGCACGATGCGCCAGCCGGGCGCCGGCAGCGGCCCACGCAGGAACAACAGCGGAAACGCCGCCAGGGCGAAACGCAGGGCGCAGAACAGCAGCGGCGGAAAGTCCTGCAGGCCGACCTTGATCACCACGAAGTTGACGCCCCAGATCAGGGTAACCAGCAGGGCCAGGAGGATATGCGGCACAGACATGACGAAGCTCCGGACGAACTTCCCGCACACTAGCAGTTGCCGTAAGCCGTGCAGCGATACAGTTGCCGAGTAACAGCACGCGGGCGATCACGCAAAGCGCGGGGCAATTCATATTTCCCTCTCCCACATGTGGGAGAGGGGGCCGGGGGAGAGGGCGTTGGCCGACGAACCCTCTCCTCAGCCCTCGGCTTTGGCTTCCTGCGTCGCTCTACCTCCTACATCCATGCAGTCGTCTCCCGTAAACGGGAGAGGGAGCAAAGCAACCTGCACGGCTGCACACCTGTGAAGTTGCTGCCAAAAGCGTTGTAGCCCGGATGCAATCCGGGAACGGAGCTGCCTGTTTCCCGGATTGCATCCGGGCTACGTCTGATTCTTGCTCTGCGTGGGAGCGAATTTATTTGCGATCAGGGCCTACACAGAGCTGCCGGTTGATCGCGGCTGAAGCCGCTCCTACAAGAGCCCACACCGCCGTGCATGGGCGCCCGGTCGCCACCGACCGCAACAAAAACGCCCGCTATTCGGCGGGCGTTTCAGGTGCAGCAATCAGCTGGCCCAGGGCGGCGGCGGGGGCTCGTCACGCGGGGCGTCTTCGGCATTGCGCAGGGCTTCCAGGCGCGCCTGTTCGGCCAGGGCAGCCTTGATCTCGCGCATCACCGCCTCGACGTCGGCCTCTTCTTCCGGCTCGTCGAACTCGCCGGTCAGCGGGCTTTCCGGGGTCAGCTTGCCGGCCTCGAACAGCGCCCACATCTCCTTGGCGTACTTGGTGTAGAGCAACTCGGGGGCGAACTGGCCGAAATATTCGGCCATGTTGCGCACATCGCGCTCGAGCATGCTGAAGGCATGGTTGTTCGCCGCCGCGTCCACCGCCTGCGGCAAGTCGATGATCACCGGGCCTTCCGGGCCGAGGAGCACGTTGAATTCGGAGAGGTCGCCATGCACCAGGCCGGCGCACAGCATCTTGACGATCTCGCCGATCATAAAGGCATGAAACTCGCGGGCATCGTCGGGCAACAGGTCGACATCGTTCAGGCGCGGGGCGACATCGCCGCTACCGTCGCCGACCAGTTCCATAAGTAGCACGCCGTCCATGTAATCGTAGGGCGTAGGTACCCGCACACCGGCGGCGGCCAGGCGGAACAGGGCGGCCACTTCGGCGTTCTGCCAGGCCTCTTCCTGTTCCTTGCGGCCGTGCTTGCTGCCCTTGGCCATGGCCCGGGCGTCGCGGGTGTTGCGGGTCTTGCGGCCTTCCTGGTACTCGGCGGCCTGGCGGAAGCCGCGCTTGTTGGCTTCCTTGTAGACCTTGGCGCAGCGCAACTCGGTGCCGCAGCGCACGACATACACGGCGGCCTCCTTGCCGCTCATCAGCGGACGGATCACCTCGTCGATCAAACCATCTTCAAGCACGGGTTCCAGGCGTTTCGGGGTCTTCATTGCGCGGGCTTAGGGTCCTGTCGAAAAAGGCTGGAGGAAATGCTGCCGTTATACGGCAATCCGGCGGTCTCGCCCAGATTAGGGTCGGTTGCCGTTTCGACCAAGGCCACGATTAGCGAGCCAGCAGGCTACGGCGCAGGGCCTCGATGGCATAGCGTACCTTGGCCGGCTGGGCATCGCGGCGCGGGGTAACCAGGTGGATACCGAGCGGCGCCGGCTGCCAGTCAGGCAGCAGCACCAGCAATTGACCACTGGCCAGTTGCTCGCGCACTTCCGGCTCCGGCTGGGCGGAAACGCCCATGCCGGCCAGGGTGAACTGGCGTACCGCCAGAATGTTATTACAGGCCACCCGGCTCTCCAGACGCAGATGCTGCTGGGCGCCGCCCGGCCCGTGCAGGTTGAGCTGCTGGGCACGGTCGTGGGTCAGGCTCAGCCAGTCCAGACCACTGAGCTGCTCGGGGCCGTGGATCGTGCCACAGCGCGCCAGATAGGCCGGGGCCACGCACAGCAGCATGCGCCAGTCACCCAGATGGCGAGCGACCAGGCTGGAATCCTCCTGACTGCCAACGCGGATGGCCAGGTCGATGCGCTGCTCGATCAGGTCGATCTGCTCATCGTGGAAGAACAGCCGCAGGCTCAACCCCGGATGGGCGCGCAGCAGCGGCGCCAGGGCTTCGGTAATCAGAGGACCGGAAAAACCTACCGGCGCGGCGATGCGCAATTCACCTACCGGCGCATCACGCAGCTCGGCCAGACGCTGCTCGGCCTGTTCGGCCAGGGCCAGCACCTGGGCGCAACTTTCATAGAAGCTGGCACCGGCCTCGGTCAGGGTCAGCTTGCGCGTGGTGCGGTGCAGCAGGCTGACCTGCGTGCTCTCTTCCAGCTTGCGGATCTGCTGGCTGACCGCCGAAGCCGTCATGCCCAGCACCTCGGCGGCGCCGACCATCGAGCCCCGATCGACCACCGTGGCGAACAGCGCCATGCGCTTGAGCTGCTCCATTATTAAGCCCTGCTTAATTGTTCAAGCAGATTAAGGCGCTTTTTCCCGACTTTATCCAGCTGCGATTATTCATCCATCGCAACCCACCGAGGACAACCCCATGAAAATCGCCCTGATCGGCGCCACCGGTTATGTCGGCGCCGCCCTGCTCGAAGAAGCCCTCAACCGCGGCCACCAGGTCACCGCCCTGGTGCGCCATCCGGAGAAGCTGCCGCAACATGCCAGCCTCACCGCCGTGCAGGCCGACGTGCATGACGTCGACGCGCTGAGTGCGCAACTGCGTGGCCACGATGCCGTGCTCAGCGCCTTCAACCCCGGCTGGGGCAACGCCGAGATCCGCCAGCAGTTCATCGCCGGCAGCCAGGCCATCGTCGCCGCTACCAAGGCCGCTGGCGTTACCCGCCTGCTGGTGGTCGGCGGTGCCGGCAGCCTGTTCGTTGCCCCCGGCCTGCAGCTGATCGACACGCCGGACTTCCCCGCCGAGTACAAGGAAGGTGCCGAAGGCGCACGCCAGGTGCTCAACCAGCTGCGCGAGGAGCATGAGCTGCAGTGGACCTTCCTTTCCCCCGCCGCCCTGCTGCAACCGGGCCCGCGTACCGGCAAGTTCCGCCTCGGCAGCGAACAGCTGCTGATGAACGGCGACGCCCCCGGGCACATCTCGGTAGCTGACCTGGCCGTGGCCCTGCTCGATGAAACCGAGCAGCCGCAGCACATCCGCCAGCGTTTCACCCTGGCCTATTGAAGTCCGGGGCACACAAATTCGCGGCTGAAGCCGCTTGTACGAGAGGTAGCGGCCGAGCTGCTGTCTCGCCAACAACGCCGATTGCCCCAGGGTGCGCCGCGCACACCGGCCAGGCCGCACCCGTGAATCCAGGAAAGCCCATGAGCACCTTCAACCGCTGCGCCTTTGTCGCCACCGCCACCCCGGCGCGCTACATCAGCCGCCTGTGCAAGCACTTCGCCCACAAGCTCCCGGTCAGCTTCGACGAGCAGCAGGGCCGCATCGAATTCTCCAGCGGCATCAGCCTGCTGCAGGCCGATACCCAGGGCCTGACCCTGCGCGTGCAGAGCAGCAGCCAGGAAGACCTGCAGAAGTTGCAGAGCGTGGTGGCCAGCCACTTCGAGCGCTTCGCCTGGCAGGAGGCACTGACCTTGGACTGGCGCTGAGCCGCACGCGAGACAGGTGGCGGCCAGACGAGGCCGCCGCCCTCAGCCGCCTGGCCTGCGACATTGCCCAGGGCTACCACTTCGGCCGCCCCATGCCGGCGGCCCAGGTCGAGCGCTGGCGAGCGGCGCGGGCCTGAGAGTCTGTCGACGAGGTTTTTTGAGGCTTTGCGCAGACGGCGCACGACACCGCCGAATGGCCGGTAGCCGGACTTCAGTCCGGGACGCACGCGCCAGATCCCGGACTGAAGTCCGGGCTACCGCTTGAGTGCCAGGCGCCTTCCCTCAACTTGCCGGCAGGGTCAGCTCGATGGTCTCGCCCAGCGACTCGTCCAGGCGCTGCAACTCGCAGTGGATGGAGGCCTCGTCGTCGGCCAGGCGCAAGGCAATGTCGGCGAAGGCATCGGCGGCCTCGATGAAGGCCAGCACCACCGATGGATCGAAGCGCGTGCCGCTGGCCGCGCTGATCTGCTGCAGTGCCTCGGCATGACTCACCGAGCGCCGGTAGAGATGGTGGCTGGTCAATTCCTCGTAGCCGCCGATCAGCGCCATCAAGCGCGCCGCCAGGGGGATCTGCTCGCCACGCAGGCCCTGCGGATAACCGCTGCCATCCCAGTGTTCGTGCTGGCTGTAGACGATATCGCGGGCATCGCGGAGGAAGTCGGTGACGCTGCCGAGCTTGGACTCGGCGGCCAGCAAGGCATCGCGTCCGGCTTCGGCATGCCGGTGCAGCAGTTGCAGATCGGCGCCCTGCAACGGCACCGGGCTGAGCAGGATGCGGTCCGGCAGCACCAGCTTGCCGATGCCGTGCAGCAACGCCGCCTTGCCCAGCTGGGCAATCCGCTCGGCACTCAGCTCGCCCGCCAGCAAGGGTTGCTGATGGGCCAGGGCCGTGGCCAGGGCGGCCATGTACGGCTCGACCCGCGCCAGGTGCTTGCCACAAGGGTTATCGCGCATCGCCGCCAGGTTGGCCATGGCCTCGATGGTCACTTCCTGCAGGCGCTGCATGTCGCGGGTACGCCGGCGCACTTCCAGCTCCAGGTATTCGCTCTTGTCACGCAGGAAGTCCGCGCTGGCCTTGAGCTGCAGTTGCGCATGCACGCGGGCGAGCACGATCGGCGGACTGATCGGCTTGGTGATGTAATCCACCGCGCCCAGATCGAAGCCGTGCTGCTCGTCGGCCTGCTCGGTCTTGGCGGTGAGGAACACCACCGGGATCTGCGCCGTGACCGGATCGGCCTTGAGCCGCTGGCACACTTCGTAGCCGTCCATCTCCGGCATCATGATGTCGAGCAGGATCAGGTCCGGCTGGGGATCACCGGCGGCAATGCGCAGGGCCTTGGCGCCATTGCTGGCGACCTTGACCCGGTAGCTGCCGAGCAGCAGCTCGCTCATCAGTTCAAGGTTCTCCGGGGTATCGTCCACCACCAGCACCAGCGGCTGATCGGGCCGATCGAGCATGTCGTCCATTCACTTCTCCCAGTCAAAGCATCAGTTGCCGCCGTCCAGCCGCCTGCCGCAGCAAGCTCAGCGCCTGTTCGAAGTCATAACCACGCACCGCAGCAGCCAGGGCCACATAGTCACTATTAAAGGCGCTGCGCAGCAGTTCGGCCTGCTCATCGAAGATTTTTCCCGCACGCGGGTCATCCTCGGCGAACAGCCGCTGCAATTGTCGGCAGAGCGGCAGCAGCTGCGCCTCGTCGAGTGGCTCGGCGGCCTGCGTGGCGGCAGGCGGACACAAGGCTTCGATGGCTGCCACCAGGGCCTGCAGGCTCTGCTCCAGTTCGCCCAGCAGGGCTTCCAGCTCGGCATGCCGGGCGTCCTTGAGCGCGCTTTCCAGAGTGGCCGCCTGGGCCGCCAGGTCGGTGGCACCGAGGTTGCCGGCCAGACCCTTGAGGCTATGCGCCAGGCGCTCGGCCGCCTCGCCCTCGCCCTCGCCTGCGGCCAACGCGGCCCGCAGCTGGGCGGGAAAGTCCTGCTGGCTGGCGGCGAACTTGCCGAGCAGGCGCTGGTACAGCTCTGGTTTGCCCAACACCCGGCGCAGGCCGCTGGCCACATCCACGCCCGGCAAGTCCCAGGCTGGCAGCGGCTCGTCCGGCGGCCCACCGGCAAGCGCCGCTGCAGGTTGCACCTCGTTCACCGGCAGCCAACGGGCGATGGTATGCCACAGCTCGCCAGGGTCGATGGGCTTGCCCAGGTGATCATTCATCCCGGCGGCCAGGCAGCGCTCGCGGTCGGCGGGCATCGCGTTGGCGGTCATGGCCACGATCGGCAGCGCGGCGAAGCGCGGCTCGCGACGGATCGCCTCAGTGCAGGCGATGCCGTCCAGCACCGGCATCTGCATGTCCATCAGCACCAGGGCGTAGTGCCCGTCGGCGCTGGCACGCAGCAAGTCGAGGGCGATGCCACCATGTTCGGCCTGGTCGATCTGCAGGCCGCTTTCCTGCAGCAGGCCGCAGGCCACTTCACGGTTCAGCTCGTTGTCTTCCACCAGCAGCACGCGCAGGCCGGCAAAGTTGGGTATCTGCTCGCCCACCAGCAGGCGGCCGTAGCCTTCGCTGGCGCCTTCACCACCCAGGCTGCGGATTACCGCATCGAACAGCAGGGACGGATTCAGCGGTTTCAGCAGCACGTCCTCGACCCCGACCTTGTACGCGCCCTGCAGCACTTCCTCGCGGCCGTGGGCGGTGACCATCAGCAGGTGCGGCGCCGGTTGCAGGCCCAGTTCTAGCACCCGTCGAGCGGTCTCGATACCGTCCATGCCGGGCATCTGCCAGTCCAGCAGGAGCAATTCGAAGGGCTGTCCCTGCTGCGCCGCCAACTGCACGCGCTGCAGCGCCGCCTTGCCGGAACCGACCGCCTCGACACGAAAACTCATGCCTTCCAGCATGTCGTGCAACACCTGGCGGGCGCTGTCGTTATCGTCCACTACCAGCACTCGGCGCCCGCGCAGGTCGGCCTGGGGCAGCAGGCGCTGGCCCTGCTCGCTGGCGATACCCAGCGGCACCCGGCACCAGAACAGGCTGCCGCGGCCGACCTCGCTGTCCACCCCGACGCTGCCACCCATGGCCTCGGCCAGGCTCTTGCAGATGGCCAGGCCGAGCCCGGTGCCGCCGTACTTGCGGGTGGTCGAGCTATCCGCCTGCTGGAACGACTCGAACAACCGGCCCATCTGTTCCGCCGTCAGGCCGATACCGGTGTCGCGCACACCGAGGTACAGCTGCACGCCCCCGGCGCCATGCGGCTCGGCCTGCAGGATCACCTCCACCTCGCCCTGCTCGGTGAACTTCACTGCGTTGTTGGCGAAGTTGATCAGGATCTGTCCCAGGCGCAGCGGGTCGCCGACCAGGTGCTGGGGCAGCGCGGGATCGAGGTTGAACACCAGCTCCAGGCCCTTGCTCGCCACCTTGTCGCCGATCAGGTTGGCGAGGTTCTCCAGCACCTGCTGCAGGTCGAAATCGATGTGCTCGATGCTCAGCTTGCCGGCCTCGATCTTGGAGAAATCGAGGATGTCGTTGATGATCCCCAGCAGGTGCTGGCCGGCCTGCTGGATCTTGCCCAGGTAATCGCGCTGGCGCGGGTTGAGGTCGGTCTTCAGGGCCAGGTGCGACATGCCGATGATGGCGTTCATCGGTGTGCGAATCTCGTGGCTCATGTTGGCCAGGAAATCCGACTTCAAGCGCGCGGCCTCCTCGGCCAGCTCCTTGGCCTTGGCCAGTTCGGCCTCGGTCTGCTTGCGCACGGTGATGTCGCGACTGACGCCGACCAGCCCCAGCAGCAGCCCGCGCTCGTCGCTAAAGGGCGTGCGCAGGGTATCGAACACCGCACGCCGGCCATCCGGGTACAGTGCCCAGCCCTCGCTCTCATAGGGGCCGGTCCAGTTCAGCGCGGTGAGGTCATGCTCGGTGCGGCTCGCCGCCCAGTCGGGGTGCAGCAGTTCTTCGTCACGCTTGCCCTGCACCTCCTCACGCGTGCGGCCGAACAGCTCGGCGCAGGCCTGGTTGATGCCCAGATAACGGCCCTCGGCATCCTTGAACCAGATCGGATCGGGAATCGCATTGATCAGCGCCACCAGGGTGCTGCGCTGGCGCTGCGCCTCGGCCTCGGCACGCTGGCGCTCGATGATCTGCACCGCCAGGCGGCGGTTCCACACCAGCACGAAGATGATCAACCCCAGCAGGCCGAGCAGGTAGGGCCAGCCAACCTGCAGCAAGCGCCGCCAGTTGAACACGGTGAGTGGCGGCAACCAGCGTTCCTTGATCGCCTCGCGCTCCTCGTGGCTGACCTGCTCCAGCGCCTGATCGAGCAGGCCGACCAGTTGCGGCCAGTCCTGGCGCACGGCGAAGCGGAATTCGCTGGTGGACAGCCCAGTCTCGCCGCGCAGCTCCAGGTTGGTCAGGTTGAGTTCGCGGATCAGGTAGCTGGCGACGATCATGTCACCGACATAGGCATCGGCGCTGCCGGACGACACCGCGCGCAGGGCCGCCGCGCTGTCCTTCACTTCGAGCAGGCGCACATCCGCCACCCGTTCGCGCAGCGCCTGCTGCAGGGCATAGCCACGCTCGATGGCGACCAGCCGACCGGCCAGGTCGCCAATGCGCTGCACCTTCACCTCGCTGCGGGTGAAAATCAGGCTGCTGCTGGTCAGGTAGGGTTCGCTGAAGGCCATGAAGGCCGCGCGTTCTGGAGTCTTGGCCACCGACGGCAGGACATCGACCTGGCCGCTACGCAATGCCCTGAGCGCCGCCTCCCAGTCATCCAGCAGCACCGGCTCGAAGCGCACGCCCAGGCGCTGGCCGAGCAGTTGCAAATAATCGCCACTCAGACCGGTATGCCGGCCCTGTTTATCCAGCACATCGAAGGGCGCCCAACCCGCCCGCTCGATACCGACGCGGATGCTCGGGTGTTCGCGCAGCCAGGCCTGCTGCTCTTCGTTCAACGACAGCGCCGCCGGGGCGGCCAAGGGCAACAGGCACAACCACAGCAGGCAACACAAACGCAGCATGACGACATCCTTGCGGGCAACAGATCCGCCTTCAGCTTAGAACCTGCGCGGGATCTCGCGAGCACTCAATGCATCAGGGCAGGTTGTCACCGAACGCCGTTTCGATATTGATCCCCAGGCTGATCACCCCGAGCAGCGTGCCGCTTTTGGCGTCGTGAATCGGCGCCGAGACCTTGCTCTGGAAGCTCTGCGTCGAACCGTCATATTCGATGGCACCGATATGCACTTCGCCAGCGGGTAGAACAACCGCGCGCTGGAAGTCCACCTCATCGGCCTGCCAGTAATCGCTGGTGATCTCGCTCAAGGCCACCAATTGGCCGCTGCCATCACTGACGAACAGCTCATTGAACAGCGGCGCGTATTGCCGGGCGACCCCGACCAGCAGCTGCGACCCAGGCAGGTTGAGCGTGTGCCGGATCAGTGGTTTTTCCTCAAGCGTGCGCTCCTGGCGCCATTGTCGATCCAGTTCCTGAATCCGCTCGGCACTGTTGCCCGCCTGTCTGGCCTTGCGCAGGGCCTCGAGCAGATCGGCATGCTGCCCCCAGCGGCGCAGATGCTGGCTGACCAATTGCCGCAGGTAATCCTGCTCGGCCTGGCTGAGTGCAGTGCTGGGCGGCGCGCAACTCTCCACCTGGCGATTGAACGCCTCGAGGAAGTCCGGATGCTTCTGCAGAAAAGGCCGCGAAAAATACACACCGAGCGGCGAGTAGCGCACGAAACGCTGGTGCAGCACGGGTTTGTTGCGTACCAGCTCAAGCGCACTGCCCATGGCGTTGGCGTCTGCCAGGAGCATGTTGATGCGCCCACGCTGGAGCAACTCCACCAACTGTTCGAGTCGCGGCACCTTCTGTTCGACTGCGATGCCCCTGGACTCGATCCAGCTCATGCTGTTGCTGCCCAGCACACTGCCGATGCGCAGCTGTTTGTCCCAGATCGGCCGATTGAGCAGGCTCGGGTCCAGCGCATACCAGTACCATTTCTCGATCAGCAACGGCGCCGACAGCACGGCGTAGCCATCCACCTGGCGGTTCGGTGCGGAGCTGAAGAAGCCATCGGCGATCTCTCGACTGACATTGAGCCGGGCCCGTTGCAGCGAGGTCAGTTGAATCTGATAGGGGCGCTGCAGGTGGCCGAAAATACACTCGAGCACCTTGACCGAAAGCCCGCCCAGCTCGCCGTCCACCACCAGTTGGTAGGGCTCCTCGAAACTGGTATCGAGGCGCACCGGTTCCGGCAGTTGGGCGCCGGCCTTCGACGCAACGCCCAGAAGCAGCAGAACCAGCAATCGCAACCTGGGCATTAGCGTCTCCTTGCCCGCGCACCATTGCGCCAGGGAAAGTCTAGACGAGGCGCCCGCTGGCAAACGCCACCACCCTGCGTGCAGTTCTAGCTCTGCCGCAAGCGCTGGCCCGTTTGGCACTTTGAAAGTCAGATGCGCATTGGCAGCCAGCATCGACAGGCTGACAATCAGCCCATGCTTATTGAGGAGCGCGCCATGCTCGATCTCGACCTTTGCTGGCAAGCCGTCTGCGCCCGGGATGCCGGGCACGATGGCCAGTTCGTCTTCGCCGTACGCAGCACCGGCATCTACTGCCGGCCCAGCTGCCCGGCGCGCCGGCCGAAGCGCGACAATGTCAGCTTCCATGCCGCAGCCGAGGCTGCCGAGGCTGCCGGTTTCCGCCCCTGCAAGCGCTGTTCGCCGCAGGGGCAAAGCCCGGCCGAGCAACTCGACGCCCTGGTAATCGCCGCCTGCCAATTGCTGCAGCACAGCGAGTCGGCACCGACCCTCGAACAGCTGGCTGCACGCATCGGCCTCTCAGCCTCGCACCTGAGCCGCGCGTTCAAGGCCCGCACCGGCCTCACGCCCAGGGCCTGGCTTGGCGCCTACCGGCGCCAGCGCCTGGACGCCAACCTGGCCCAGGCCGACACAGTGCTGCAGGCCGCGCTGGACGCCGGCTATCCCGGCACCCGCGCCCTCTACGCCCAGGCCGGCGCCCTCAGCCCGGCGCAGCGCCGGCACAAGGGCGCCGGGGAAACCCTGCGCTACGCCATTGCCGCCTGTCCGCTCGGCCTGCTGCTGCTTGCCGCCAGTGCCAAAGGCGCCTGCGCCCTGCTGTTCGGCGACGACGAAGCCAGCCTGTGCGGCGAGCTGGGCGAGCGCTTCGCCGCCGCCGAACTGCAGCGCGACCAGCAGGGCCTGCAAGGCTGGCTGCAACAGGTGATCGGCCAGATCATCGAACCGAAGCACGCCGCCCGGCTGCCGCTGGACCTGCGTGGCACCGCCTTCCAGCAGCAGGTATGGCAAGCCCTGTGCGACATTCCAGTAGGGCAGACGCGGCGCTACGGCGAACTGGCCGCCCAGCTCGGCAGCCACGCCCGCGCCGTGGCGCGCGCCTGCGCCAGCAATCCGCTGGGCCTGCTGGTGCCCTGCCACCGGGTCATCGGTGCCAGTGGCAGCCTTACCGGTTATCGCTGGGGCGTGCCACGCAAGGCGGCGCTGTTGCAGAAGGAAGGCATCAGCCCGGCCGAATAGCCCCCCATTCCCGTAGGAGCGAGCTCTGCTCGCGAAGCTTTTTACCTCGCCAGGTTCGCGAGCAGAGCTCGCTCCTACGCTGTTCTGCGCTTGCGGTATACGCGCGTCAGGCCGAAGCTATGCGGCCTGAACGGAGCCGCCCCATGAACCTCGCCGAACTCACCCAATGCCTGCATGCGATCCGCGATCGCAATGCCTGGCGCCCCTTCCACAGCCCGAAGAACCTGGCCATGGCCGCCAGCGTGGAAATGGCAGAGCTGGTGGAAATCTTCCAGTGGCTCAGCGAAGAGCAGTCGCGCCAATTGCCGGCCGAACAGCTGGCGCATGCCGGCCAGGAAGTCGGCGATATCGTTCTCTACCTGTTGCTGCTGTGCAGCGAGCTGGGCATCGACATGGAACAGGTGGTGCGGGCCAAACTGGCCGACAACGAAAGGCGTTTCCAGCCATGACTGATCGTCACTTCGATGAACTGGCCACCCGTTTCGCCGAGAAAATCTACGGTGGTGCCAAGGGCGCGATCCGCCTGGCCGTGCTCCAGGCCGACCTCAAGGAAGCCCTGCCGGAACGCCCGCTGCGCGTGCTGGATATCGGCGCCGGGCTCGGTCATATGTCGCTGTGGCTGGCCCAGCGCGGGCATGCGGTGACCCTCGCCGAACCGGCCGCGCCGATGCTCGACGGCGCCCGCCAGCGCTTTGCCGAAGCCGGAGTAAATGCAACTTTTATCCAGGCGCCCTGGCAGGAGCTGCTCGGCCAGTTCAACCAGCCCTTTGATCTGGTGCTCTGCCATGCCGTGCTGGAATGGCTGGCCGAACCACACGCCATCCTGCCGGTGTTGCACCAGCTCACCGCGCCCGGCGGCTGGCTGTCGCTGGCGTTCTACAACAAGGACGCGCTGATCTACCGCAACCTGCTCAAGGGGCATTTTCGCAAGCTGCGCAAGGCGCACTTCGCCGGCGAGAAGCAGAGCCTGACGCCGCAGCGTCCGCTCGACCCACGCGAGCTGGCGGCGCAACTCGCCGAGCACTGGACGGTCGAAAGCCAGAGCGGTGTGCGGGTGTTCCACGACTACATGCCCAGCGCCTTCCAGGCCAAGGCGGAACTGGCCGACCTGCTGGCCATGGAACTGGAACATCGCCGTCACCCGGCCTTTGCCGGCCTGGGGCGCTACCTGCACTGGATCTGCCGGCCGCTGTAGCCGGATGCAATCCGGGATGCGGGCACAGAGCCCCGGATTGCATCCGGGCTACGCTGAAACGGGCTCCAGGAGACAAGCATGAAAGCCCTCATCTATTTCATTCCACTAGCCCTGCTGGCGGCCTGCCAGAGCCCCAACCCCTATGTGGCCGACTCGCGCCCGCTGCCGCCGGCACCTGCAGAAGCGGCCAGCCATTTCGACCGCAGCGCTTACCCGGCCGCCCCGCGTGACTACGGTCGCTACCGCAACTGGAGCTGGCTCGATGGCCAGTTGCCGAGCGGCAGTGCCTGGGCCGACAGTGCGCTGATCGCCGAGGCGCTGAGCAGCGGCCTCGACCAGCGCGGCCTGCGTCCGAGCAGTGGTGCTGGCGATCTACTGGTCAGCGCGTCCTTGCAGCTGGAACGCCGCCAATACCAGGTGCGCGAAGACTACGGCAGCTATTACGGCCACAGCCCCTATGGCGACCGCTACGGCATGTACGGCAGCGTGCCCATGGTGCGCAACTACGAGGTAGAAGTGGCGGTGGTGCGCATCGAACTGTTCGACGGCCAGAGCGGCCAGGCGGTCTGGAGCGCTAATGCCGAGGCGCCCAGCCAGGGCAGCCAGAGCGAGCGCGCCGATGCCCTGCGCCGGGCCATCGCCGACGCTCTGGGCAGCTATCCACCGAACTGAAACAGGACTTGCCGAAGCGCTCGGCGTGCGCTTCGATAGAGGCTCTACCCCGGAGGTTTGCCCATGCTGTCGCGCCTGTTGCTGATACCCATCCTGCTGTTGCTGGCGGCCTGCCAGACCGTGCAGGTGGAGCGTGATTACGATGCCAGCCGCGATTTCGCCGGCTACCGCAGCTGGAGCTGGCAAGAGCCGGCGCTGCAGTACCGTCCGGACGATCCACGGGTCAAGAGCGACCTCACCGAGCAGCGCATCCGCGAGGCCGTCAGCCAGCAGCTCGACCAGCGCGGCCTGCGTCCGGCGCCAGCGGGCAGCGTGGCCGATCTCAAGGTGCAGGTCTGGCTGATCGTCGAACCGCGCCAGGATCAGGTCAGCACCCACTACTCCACCGGCTACTGGGGTGGCGCTTGGGGCGGTTACTGGGGCGGACCGATCCAGACCGAAACCCGCACGGTCGACTACAAGGTGGCGACCCTGCAGGTCGACCTGCTCGACGGCAAGGACGGCAAGCTGGTCTGGCGCGGCAGCGCCGAGCAGGTCATGCGCCGCTCGCCGCCGACCCCGACAGAGCGCGAGGCGGCCATCCGCGAAACCGTCGGCCAGGTCCTCAGCCAGTACCCGCCGCAATGAATGACCGTCTGCTCAGCCATCGCCCGGCCCACGACGATGACCTCGCCGCGGTGCTCGGCTTCGTGCACAACGCCGAGGAACTGTTCTTCGCCTTCCCCCGCGCCAGCTGGCCGCTGACCCGCGCCCAGCTGAGCGAAGCCTGCGCCACGCGCCAGGGCAGCACCCTGGCCCTGCTCGACGGCCGCCCGGCCGGCTTCGCCAACTTCTATCAAAGCCAGCGTGGTGAGTTCTGCGCCCTCGGCAACCTGATGATCGCCCCCTGGGCCCGCGGCCAGGGCGTGGCGCAATACCTTATCGGCGTGATGGAGCGCCTCGCCGCCCGCGACTTCCAGGCTCGCGAGCTGCATGCATCATGTTTCAACCAGAACGCCGCCGGGCTGCTGCTGTATGCGCGCCTGGGCTATGCCCTCAGTGGCCTGGTCGAGCGGCAGAACAAACAGGGCGAGCGGGTAGCGCTGGTGCAGTTCTGCAAAACCCTGGTGACCTGAACTGTGGCTATGCGTAGATACTGTTATTCAGCACCACCTTTTGTAGGAGCCAGCTTGCTGGCGATCAGCGGGACGCAGCCTGCCTATCGCCAGCAAGCTGGCTCCCACTGGATCAGGCCAAGGGTGGATCGCGCTCCATCTATCCACCAAGCGGCGCCCGGGTGGATGCAAATAGCGTCATCCACCCGACGGGTTACGGCCCGGATGCCAGCGGACTGCCCCGCGTAGGTGGCAAACCCTGGCCCCCACTGGCCAACCGACCACACAAGCTGACCAACACGACAGCAAAGCGCATAATGCGCCGCCCTGTACTGCCCGGAAATCGCCATGCCCAACTGGTGGCTACTCGCCCTGCCCCTTATCGCCGGCGCCTGCCTGCCACTGCAGGCCGGTATCAATGGCCAGCTGGCCAAACACCTGTCCAGCTTCATGGCCGCCGCCCTGCTGTCGTTCCTGGTCGGTAGCCTGGCCCTGCTGATCATCGTCCTGGCTCAGCGCGACCTCGCCGGCATCGGCGCCTTCAAAGGGCTCAGCTGGTGGCACTGGAGCGGCGGCCTGCTCGGCGCCTTTTTCATCGCCACCGCCGCCTTTGCCGGGCCGCGCATCGGTGCCCTGTTGTTCATGGTGCTGGTCCTCGCCGGGCAACTGGGCATGGCCCTGCTGCTCGATCACAACGGCTGGGCCGGTTTTCGCGAAGCGCCGATCACTCTGGGCAAGGCCGCCGGCCTGGCGCTGATCGTCGCGGGTGTCTGGCTGATCCGCCGCGGCTGAGCGCTGGTTGGCAGCCACGCCCCTCGGTAAAACCACTGAGCGGGCGAGGCCGGCTCGTACTGGCATTTTGGTAGCAATCCCGAGCGACCTGTGGCTATGCTTGCAGAGGCCGTATTTGTGATCACAACACATGACCGATTCTGAACTGCCCAGCCAGCCGCAAACCTTCGCCCTCTGGCGTGAAGTGCAGGATACCCGCGTACGCACACGCCTCGGCGGCATCTATTACCTGCTGGCCTGGCTGCTGACCTGGCTGTTCAGCAGCGCGCCACTGGAGATGCTCGGCAGCGGCCTGCTCGCCTCGGCCTTCTTCGCCCTGATGCTGGCCCTGCGCCTGGTGCATCAACCGCCGGCGCAAAACAGCAGTGCCTGCCTGCAACTGTGGATCGATCGCCACTGGCACCTGATCCACGTTACCTCGCTGGCCTGGGGCACGGCCCATGCCTGGGCCCTGCAGGATGCCCAGTTCGAGCCTTCACGGCTGATCGCCACGCTCAGCACCATCGCCTTCAGCACCGCCATGGCCTTCAACTTCTCCATGCGCAAGAAACGCTGCGTGGCGGCCATTCTCCTGCTCTACCTGCCGGGGCTGGCCGTATTGCTGACCCAACGGGAAGAACAGCAAGCGCTGCTGGTCACCCTGGCGTTCTACCTCAGCTACCTGCTGCTGGCCCTCAACCGCAGCCACCGCGAATACCGCAATACCCTGACCATGGAACAGCAGCTGATCGACCAGCGCGAGCGCTACGACAAGCTCAGCCGTACCGACAGCCTGACCCAGCTGGGCAATCGCCTGCAGTTCAACAGCCTGTTCCCGGCCCTGGTGGCCAACGTGCAGCGCCAGGGCGGGCAACTGTCACTGGTGTTGCTGGACATCGACTTCTTCAAGCGCGTCAACGATGAACATGGCCACAGCACCGGTGACCAGTGCCTGCACGCCTTCGCCGAACGCATGCGCGTGGTGTTCCGCCGCGACAGCGATGCCCTGCTGCGCCTGGGCGGCGAAGAGTTCGGCGTGCTGATGATGGACACCCCGCTGGAGCAGGCCCGCGAGCTGGCAGAAGAGTTTCGCCACAACCTGGCCAGCCAGGGCCTGGAGATCCAGGGGCAAGTCCTGCCGATGACCGCCAGTATCGGCGTCGGCAGCTATGAGCCACGCCGCGATGGCAGTGCCGAAATTTTCTTCAAACGCGTCGACGATGCGCTGTACCTGGCCAAGGCCGAAGGCCGCGATCGCCTGGTACTGGCCAGCCTGGACTGAGGCTCACGCCAACGCCACTCTGCCGCGGCTGGGCGACGGTTGCAGGCAGGAGCCCCTAGCAGGCTGTTGCAAAACGTTGGCGAGGCAGCCAGCGCAAGGCGCTACGTTAGTAACAGCCTGCGGCTGGTCAAAACGGCGAAAAAGCGCAGTTTACGAGCTGTAAATGAGCATTTGATTCGCTGCGCTCACCCCTTCGGGGCCGTGCTAAAGCACGTTCAGCCTTAGACTGTGAGCCTGTTTTTAACGCCGCGATGGCAACGCAGGTAGTTTTTCAACAGCCTGCTAGTCCCGCCCCAGCTCCAGGATGCGTTCGATCAGCCACTGCAACGCCGCATCGCGCTGGCGCAGGCCGAGGCTGACGATATCCAGGTGGAAGGGCCCGAGGTCGAAGGGTAACTCGTGCAACTGCAGCGGCAGCAACTGGGCGAAATAGCGCGCCAGGCGCACCGGCAGCACGGCGACCAGCTCGCTGCTGGCGACGATGTGCGCAGCCTGCAGGTAGTTGGGCGTGGTGTAGACGATCTCGCGGCTCAGCCCGCGCTCGCCCAGCCACTGCTCGACCATGCCGCGGGTCTGCCCGCCATGCACCCACAGATGACGCAAGCCGAGGAAGCCGTCCAGATCGAGGCCATCCGCCAACTGCGCATGCTCGCGATGAGCCACCAGTTGCAGGGTTTCACTGACCCACTGCTGGCGCTGAAAACGCACCGGCACCTGCTCGAAGCGGCCCAGCACCAGATCCAGCTCGCCCTTCTCCAGCGCCTCGCCCGGCAAGCTGGGAGATAGGTGCTGGATATCGATGCGCAGCCCCGGCGCGCGCTCGGCCAGCAGCTTGAGCAGGCGCGGCATCAGGATCAGTTCGACATAGTCGGTCACCGCGATGCGAAAGCGCTGGCGGCTGCTGGCCGGGTCGAAGGGCGCGCCCTCGCCGAGGCTCTGTTCGATGCGCTGCAGGGCATCGCGAATCGGCGCTTCCAGGGCCAGGGCCCGCGGCGTCGGCTGCATGGCCCGGCCAACGCGCACCAGCAGTGGATCATCGAGCAGGTCGCGCAGACGATTGAGCGCATTGCTCACCGCCGGCTGACTGAGCGACAGGCGCTCGGCGGCGCGCGACACGCTGCGCTCGCGCAGCAGGGCATCGAGTACGCGCAGCAGGTTGAGGTCGAAGGTCAATATATTCACTTACTGAATTCAACTTATCACAAGACAAAATTTCCCAAATAGTAGCCCGGTACTTAAGGTGCGTCAGTTCCGTTTTGTGTGACTGACTTCTTCTGTGGGGGCGTTCGATGAGCAACAACTACACCATCCAGCAGGCTGCCGTGATCGGCGCCGGCACCATGGGCCGCGGCATCGTCATCAGCCTGGCCAATGCCGGCATCCCGGTGCTGTGGCTGGACAACAACCCGCAGATGGTCGAAGCCGGCCTGCAAATGGCCGAAGACACCTGGGCCCAGCACGTCGCCAAGGGCCGCATCAGCACCGGCGAGGCCAGCCTGCGCCGCGCGCGCATCCAGCAGATCGGCGACTACTCGGACCTGGCCGAGGTCGACCTGGTGATCGAGGCGGTGTACGAGAACCTCGAACTCAAGCAGAAAATCTTCCGCACCCTCGACAAGACCGTGAAACAGGGCGCGATCCTCGCCAGCAACACCTCGGCGCTGGATATCGACGCCATCGCCGCCGTCACCGCCCGCCCGCAGGACGTGCTCGGCCTGCACTTCTTCAGCCCGGCGCACATCATGAAGCTGCTGGAGATCGTCCGCGGCGCCAACACCGCGCCGGCCGTGCTGGACGCCGCCGTGGCCCTGGGCCAGCGCATCGGCAAGATCAGCGTGGTGGCCGGCAACTGCGACGGCTTCATCGGCAACCGCATGCTGCATACCTACGTCTTCGAGGCGCGCAGCCTGCTGCTCGAAGGCGCCTACCCGCATCAGGTGGACAGCGCCCTGCAGGCCTTCGGCTTTGCCATGGGCCCGTTCCGCATGTACGACGTGGTCGGCATCGACCTGGAATGGCGCGCCCGCGAACTGGCCGGCAAGGGGCAGGACGTCGCCCAGGTGCAGGTCGACAACCGCCTGTGCGAACTTAGCCGCTTCGGCCAGAAAGCCGGCAAGGGCTACTACGTCTATGCGCCGGGCAGCCGCCAGGCCGAGCACGACCCCGAGGTCGACGCCCTGGTGCAGCGCGAGGCCGAACGCCTCGGCTACCAGCGCCGCAGCGTCGGCCAGGAGGAAATCCTCGTGCGCTGCCTGCTGGCCCTGGTCAACGAAGGCGCGAAGATCCTCGAGGAGAACATCGCCGCCAACAGCCACGATATCGACCTGGTCTACCTCAACGGCTACGGCTTCCCGGCCGACAAGCAGGGCCCGATGGCCTGGGCCGATGCCCAGGGCGTGGCCGTCATCCGCGAGCGCCTGCTGCACCTGGCCGAGCGCTTCGGCAGCCACTGGCAACCGGCCAAACTGATCGAAAAACTGGCCGCCAGCGGCAAGCGCTTCGCCGACGTACAGGAGGGCCAGGCATGAACTACCAGGCGCCCCTGCGCGACATGCGCTTCGTCCTCCATGAACTGTTCGATGTCGCCGGCCACTGCGCGCGCCTGAGCAACGGTCTGGATCGCGAGCTGATTGACGGCGTGCTGGAAGAAGCCGCTGCCTTCACCGGCAACGAGATTGCCCCGCTCAACCGCAACAGCGACGAGGAAGGCTGCCAGCTGGTCGACGGTAACGTCACCACGCCCAAGGGCTTCCGCGCCGCCTACCAGCAATTCGTCGACAACGGCTGGGCGAGCATGACCGGGCCGACCGAGTTCGGCGGCCAGGGTTTCCCGCAGCTGGTGGCCTTCGCCTTCCATGAAATGCTGATGGCCTCGTCGCTGTCGTTCCGCGTCTATTCCGGCCTCACCGAAGGCGCGGTGCTGGCCCTGCACAAGCACGGCAGCGACGACCTCAAACGCGACTATCTGGGCAAAATGGTCAGCGGCCAGTGGACCGGCACCATGTGCCTGACCGAACCCCAGGCCGGCACCGACCTCGCCCTGCTGCGCACCAAGGCCGAACCGCAAGCCGATGGCAGCTACAAGGTCAGCGGCAGCAAGATCTTTATCAGCGGCGGCGAGCAGGACTTCTCCGAGAACATCGTGCATCTGGTGCTGGCGCGCCTGCCGGATGCCCCTGCCGGGGTGAAGGGCATCAGCCTGCTGCTAGTCCCCAAGTTCGCCGTCAACGCCGATGACTCGCTGGCGGCGAAGAACGCCCTGAGCTGCGGCGCCATCGAGCACAAGATGGGCATCAAGGGCGCCTCCACCTGTGTGATGAACTTCGACGGCGCCACCGGCTGGCTGATCGGCGAAGCCAACCAGGGCCTGGCCTGCATGTTCACCATGATGAACGACGCACGCTTCCAGGTCGGCCTGCAGGGCTTAGGGATAGGCGAGGCGGCTTTCCAGGGCGCCCTGCGCTATGCCCGCGAGCGTCTGCAGTCGCGTGGCCTGAGCGGCGCCGTGGCACCAGAGAAAGCCGCCGACCCGATCATCGTCCATCCGGATGTGCGGCGCATGCTGCTGACCCAGAAGAGCCTGGTCGAAGGCTGCCGCATGCTCGCCGCCTACACCGCGCGCCAGCTCGATCTGGAGCACGGCGCCGAAGATGCCGCCGCGCGCAAGGCCGCCGGCAAGCGCGCGGCACTGCTGATCCCGATCGTCAAAGCCTTCTTCACCGACATGGGCCAGGAAGTCGCCAGCCATGCGGTGCAGGTGTATGGCGGCCACGGTTTCATCCGCGAATGGGGCATGGAACAGCTGATGCGCGACAGCCGCATCACCCAGCTGTACGAAGGCACCAATGGCATCCAGGCGCTCGACTACATCCGCCGCAAGCTGCTCGGCGATGGCGGTGCCGAACTCAGCGCGCTGATCGGCGAACTCAGCGCCCTGTGCGACGCCCAGGCCCAGCGCCCGGCGCTGAGCGCGATGGCCCGCACGGTGCAGGCTCGCCTGGGTGAATGTCGCGAGTTGACTGCTGAGGTGATCGCCCTCAGCCAGCGCGACGCTCAGGAAATCGGCGCGGTCTCGGTGGACTTCCTGCAGTACTCGGCCTATGTGTTGCTGGCCGGTTTCTGGCTGCAGGCCGCCGCCGCCGCGCAGGATGCCCTGGACGCCGGTACCAGCGAGGCCGCGTTCTACCAGGCCAAGCTGCAGACCGCCGACTTTTACCTGCGCCGCGTGCTGCCACGCGCCAGCAGCCACCGCGAAGCCCTGCTGGGCGGCGCCGAGTGCCTGATGGCGATGCCGGAGGCGAGTTTCGCGTTCTGAGTACGTAGGGTGGATCACGCTTCACCGATCCACCGAGCGGAGTCATTGGTGGATGAGCAGAGCGTCATCCACCCTACTTCACTACCGAGCCGACTGAGAGCATCAGGTGAAAAAAATAAAAATAGCCCTCTATGTACTCCTGCTGATCGCCGCCACCCTCGGCGGTCTGTACGGCTACTTTCTATATGCGCCCAAGCCCGCCGAACCGGCCCTGAGCGCCACCCTGCAGCACGAGCAAATCGAGCTCGGCGGCCGGCAGCGCGACTACGCCTTCTATATCCCGGCCAAATTGCCGGCCAATGCGCCGCTGCTGTTCGTCCTGCATGGCTCGCTGCAGACCATCGCCGACATGCGCACCTTCACCGGCTACGAGTTCGAGCGCCTGGCCGACCAGCACGGCTTCATCGTCGTCTATCCGCAGGGCTTCGAGAACAACTGGAACGACTGCCGACGCAGCGCCGACTACCCGGCGCGCACGCAGAACATTGACGACCAGGGCCTGATCGCCGCACTGATCCAGCGCTTCGCCAGCCAGCATGGCGCCGACCCGCAACGTGCCTTCCTCGCCGGTTATTCCAACGGCGGCCATCTGGGCCTGCGCATCGCCCTGGAACAACCACAATTGCTGGCTGGCGTGGCTGCCATCGCCGCCAACCTGCCGACCGACGACAACCTCGACTGCACGCCGTCCGGCCAGGCCGTTCCGGTGCTGTTGATGAATGGCACCCGCGACCCGATCAACCCGTATAACGGCGGCATCGTCACTCTGTTCGGCCTCGGCAACCGGGGTACGGTGCAGTCGGCGCAGGAGTCGGCGCGCTACTTCGCCAAACTGGCCGGCTACCCGCAGGACGCTGTGCGCAGCAGCAGCGCCTGGGCGCACCAGGGCGACCGCGCCCAGCGCGTCACCCTCGACCAGTGGCAAGCCGATGGGCGTGCCGAAGTGGCCCTGTATTCACTGATCGGCGGCGGCCACCTGATTCCCCAGGCCGCCTTCCGCGCCCCACGCCTGCTCGGCCCTACCCTGTCCGGCTTCGACGGCCCGCAGGCGATCTGGGACTTCTTCGCCCGCCAGCGCCCCGCGCCGGCCCAGCCCTGATTCTTCGGAGGTATTGCCATGCAACCTTTCAGTTTTGCCACCACTGCGCAGATCCTCTGTGAATCCGGCTCGGCCGCACGCCTGGCCGAGCTGTGCCGCGAGCGCGGCGCCCAGCGCGTATTGATCGTCACCGATCCCGGCATCACCCGCTTCGGCCTGCTCGACGCGGTGCTGCCCGGCTTCGCCAGCGCCGGCATGACCGTGGAAGTGTTCGACCAGGTGATCGCCGATCCGCCCGAGGCCATCGTGCTCAACGCCGTGGAGCGTGCGCGTAGCCTGGAGGCACAACTGGTGATCGGCTTCGGCGGCGGCAGCTCGATGGACGTGGCCAAGCTGGTCGCCCTGCTCGCCCACCCGAGCTGCGCGCAGACGCTGAAGGACATCTACGGCGTGGGCAATGCCCGTGGCCAGCGCCTGCCGCTGATCCAGGTACCGACCACCGCCGGCACTGGTTCCGAGGTGACCCAGATCGCCATTATCACCACCGGTGAAACCACCAAGATGGGCGTGGTCTCGCCGCTGCTGCTGCCGGACCTGGCCGTGCTCGACGCCGACCTGACCCTCGGCCTGCCGCCAGCGGTGACTGCCGCCACCGGTATCGACGCCATGGTGCATGCCATCGAGGCCTACACCAGCAAGATCAAGAAGAACCCGCTGTCCGACCTGCTGGCCCGCGAGGCCCTGCGCCTGCTCGCCGCCAATCTGCATGAGGCGGTGCATAACGGGCAAAACCGTGAGGCACGCCAGGCCATGCTGCTCGGCGCCCTGTTGGCCGGCCAGGCCTTCGCCAACGCACCGGTGGCAGCGGTACACGCGCTGGCCTATCCACTGGGTGGGCACTTCCATATTCCCCACGGCCTGAGTAATGCCCTGGTGCTGCCGCATGTGCTGCGTTTCAACGCACCGCAGGCCATGGCGCTGTATGCCGAACTGGCCCCGCTGATCCTCGGTGAGCGCTTCAAGGGCGGCAGTGCCGAACAGCGCTGCGCCGAGTTCATCAACGAGCTGGCCGCGCTCAACCAACGCTGCGGCCTGCCCAACCGCCTACGCGATGCCGGCGTGCCACAGGACATGCTGCCACGCATGGCCAGCGACGCCATGCTGCAGCAGCGCCTGCTGGTGAATAACCCGCGCGAAGTCAGCGAAACCGACGCCCTGGCCATCTACCAGGCGGCGTATTGAGCACCCGGACTGGTAGGGTGGATGTCGCTTCATACATCCACCCTACGAATGCCGAGACACCATCGATAGGGGCCAATACAGCCCACGAATCAAACTAGCCCGCGCACCACCCAGGCCTTAGGGTGACACGCAAGCAAGACGAGAACAGCCCATGAGCCAACCCGAACACCTGCGCAGCGACTACGCGCACTTCCAGCCGATCACCACCCGCTGGCACGACAACGACGTCTATGGTCACGTCAACAACGTGGTCTATTACGGCTTCTTCGACAGCGCGGTGAACACCTACCTGATCGAGGTGGGCGGCCTGGATATCCACGACGGCAACGTGGTCGGCTTCGTGGTCAGCTCGTCGTGCGACTACTTCGCCTCCATCGCCTTCCCCGAGCGCATCGAGGTCGGCCTGCGCGTCGGCAAGCTGGGCAACAGCTCGGTGCAGTACGAACTGGCCATCTTCAAGGCTGGCGAAGACGAGGCCTGCGCCGCCGGCCGTTTCGTCCATGTGTTCGTCGACCGGGAGAGCAATCGCCCGGTGCCGATTCCCGACACCCTGCGCGCGGCGCTCGCCCGCCTGCTGCGCGACTGATCAACACAACCCCAAAAGAGGATTCCGCCATGCAAGACGCCGTCATCGTCTCTACCGCCCGCACGCCGATCGCCAAGGCCTTCCGCGGCGCCTTCAACGACCTCAAGTCGCCGAGCATGGCCGCCGTCGCCATCCGCGCCGCGGTCGAGCGCTCCGGCATCGAGCCGGGCGAGATCGAAGACCTGGTGATGGGCACCGCCATGCAGGGCGGCACCGCCTCGACCAACCTCGGCCGCCTGGCGCTGCTGGCCGCCGGCCTGCCGCTGTCGGTCAGCGGGCAGACCATCGACCGCCAGTGCGCGTCGGGCCTGATGGCCATCTCCATCGCTGCCAAGCAGATCATGGTCGACGGCATGGCCGTTACCGTCGGTGCCGGCCAGGAGCAGATCAGCCTGGTGCAGAACACCCACATGAAGTGGACCGCCGCCGACTACGATCCGGCCGTGGTGAAGATGGCCGAAAATGCCTACATGCCGATGCTGCAGACCGCCGAACTGGTGGCCAAGCGCTACGGCATCAGCCGCGAAGCCCAGGACGCCTACTCCCTGCAGTCGCAGCAGCGCACCGCTGCCGCCCAAGCCGCCGGCCTGTTCGCCAACGAGATCGTCCCGGTCAGCGCACGCAAGAAGCTGGTCGACAAGGAAACCGGCGCGGTCACTTTCGAAGACGTCACCCTCAGCATCGACGAAGGCAACCGCCCGCAAACCGTGCTGGGCGACCTGACCAAGCTCAAGCCGGTCATCGAAGGCGGCTGCATCACTGCCGGCAACGCCAGCCAACTGTCCGACGGCGCCAGCGCCAGCGTGCTGATGAGCGGCGCCCTGGCCGCCCAGCGCGGCATCCAGCCGCTGGGCCTGTACCGCGGCATCGCCGTGGCTGGCCTGGCTCCGGAAGAGATGGGTATTGGCCCGGTGTTCGCCGTACCCAAGCTGCTCAAGCAGCACGGCCTGAGCGTCGACGACATCGGCCTGTGGGAGCTCAACGAAGCCTTCGCCTGCCAGGTGCTGTACAGCGCGCAAAAGCTCGGCATCGATCCGGCCAAGCTCAACGTCAACGGCGGTGCCATCTCCATCGGCCACCCGTATGGCATGAGCGGCGCGCGTATGGTCGGCCACGCCCTGCTGGAAGGTAAGCGCCGTGGCGTGAAGTACGTGGTGATCACCATGTGCGTCGGCGGCGGCATGGGTGCAGCAGGACTGTTCGAAGTGCTGTAAGAACCTGTCAGTATCTCTTGATCGTCGGCCATGCTGCGTTGAAATCGGGCTCGGACTGCTCATTTACACCTCGTAAACTCCGCGTCCTCGCCCAATTTCGCCTTGCCTGGCTCTAGCTCAAAAGATCCTGGACAGGTTCTGAATCGCACGGTTGAACAAGCAAAAATGGCGGCCTAGGCCGCCATTTTTCATTCTCTTCTCAGGGCTGCAGCCAGAAGCGGCTGTCCGCCGCCGGCAAGCCGGGTGGCAGGTTGTTCTGCAGGATGATCAGGCGCCGCTGCGACAACTGACTGCGCCGCAGCTGTTCGCCGAAATGGCGCAGGAACAGCTCGCGGAAGCTGCCATCGGCCTGGATCAGCACCAGCCCCTCCTCGAAGCGCTGACGCAGTTCCGGCTCCGCGCGGTTGAAGGCGAAATACACCGGCAATGGATAGACCAGCGCCAGGTCGGGCTCGATCATCAGCTCGGGATGGCGTTCGGGGTGGTCGCCCACTTCCTCCCAGGCCTCGCTCAAGGCACGGTGGTAATAATCAAAGCGCCGCTCGGCGAGCATCGCCAGCAGGTTCTCCGGGTGTGATGAGCCCACCACCGGCAGACGGTTGAGGGCGAACAGCGGGAAGTCGCTCCACTGGCTGCCGAAACCGCCACGCAGGTGACGCAGGTCATCCAGGGTCTGCACCTGGGCGAAGCGCGGCGCATCCTCGCGATGGATCAGCAGCAGGCGGTAACCGAGCATGCCGGCGTGCAGGTCGAAAGGAATCATGCGCAGGTCGCGCAGACGCTCGGCATTGGGCGGCACATAAGCCAGGTCGACCATGCCGGAGCGCAGTTGCGCCAGACAGCGCTCCTGCGGCGGATCTACTCCCTGGGCCGCAGCCACGTGCAGTTCACCGTGAGTCGCGGCCGTGCGATCAAGGATCAGTTGAATCAGTTCGAGGCGATAGGCATAGCGACTGGCATCGTGCTGGCAGACCCGCAGCTCGGCCGCCTGCAGCCCGCTGCAGAGCAGCAGGCCGGTCAGAATCCAGCGGATCAGGGTCATGTCACAGCGCCAACGGCGCCCGCTCGCAGAGCGTCTTCAACGCACTCACCCACTGCGGATGCTCGTTCAGGCACGACACCAGCACCAGCTCCTCGCCACCGGCTGCCTGGAACTGCTCGCGGCCGCGGTCGCCGATCTCTTCCAGGGTTTCGATGCAGTCGGCGACGAAGGCCGGGCACATCACCAGCAACTTCTTCACCCCGGCCTTGCCCAATTCGTCGAGGCGCGTTTCGGTGTAGGGTTCGATCCACTTGGCGCGGCCCAGGCGCGACTGGAACGACACCGACCACTGCCCCGGCTTGAGTCCGGCGCGCTCGGCAAACAGTTCGGCACTGCGCAGGCACTGGGCGCGGTAGCAATTGGCAAGCACTTGCGGCGAAGCCGTCTTGCAGCAGTCGGCACCCTTGAGGCAATGGCCGCTGGGGTCGAGCTTGTGCAGGTGGCGCTCGGGCAGGCCGTGAAAGCTCAGCAGCAGGTGGTCGAAGCCCTGCTCCAGGTGCGGCTGGGCGCTGGCAACCAGGGCATCGAGGTACTCCGGCTGGTCATAGAACGGCGCCAGGGTGGCGAATTGCAGCGCCAGTTTGTGCTCGCGCACCACGCGCTTGGCCTCCTCGATCACCGTGGTCGTGGTGCTGTCGGCGAACTGCGGATACAGCGGCGCCAGGGTCACGCGCTTGACGCCCTGCTCGGCCAGGCGCAGCAGGGCCTTCTCGATCGACAGCGGGCCGTAGCGCATGGCCAGTTCCACCGGTCCCTGCTGCCACAGCGGAGTGATCGCCTGTTGCAGGCGCTGGCTGAGCACCACCAGTGGCGAGCCTTCCGGCCACCAGATCGAGGCATAGGCGTGCGCCGACTGCGCCGGGCGCTTGAGCAGAATCAGCGACACGATCAGGCGGCGCAATGGCCAGGGCAGGTCGATGACATAAGGGTCCATGAGGAACTGGTTGAGGTAGCGCCGCACATCGGCCACCGAAGTGGAGGCCGGCGAACCCAGGTTGACCAACAGCAGGGCATGATCTGTCATGCAGCGTCCTTAAACAGAGCGGCCAGGGCCGAATCGATAGCGGTAAAACGGAACTCATAGCCGGCGGCCAGCGCCCGCTGCGGCAGGGCCTTCTGCCCGCCGAGCAGCAGGCCGGACAGTTCGCCCAGGCCGACTTTCAATAACAACCCCGGCAGCGGCAACAGCGCCGGGCGCTGCAGGGCCCGGCCGAGAGCCTGGGCGAAGGCTTTGTTGCGCACCGGCTGCGGCGCGCAGGCATTATAGGGACCGTGGGCGTCGGGGTGCTGCAAGAGAAAGTCGATCAGGCCGATTTGGTCCTCCAGGTGAATCCACGGCATCCACTGCCGACCATTACCGATCGGCCCGCCCAGGCCCAGTTTGAACGGCAGCAGCAGGCGTTGCAGGAAGCCACCATCGCCCGCCAGCACCAGACCGGTACGCAGCAGTACCACGCGAATACTCAGCTCCTCGGCGCGCAGGGCAGTTTCTTCCCAGGCGCTGCACAACTGCGCGGCGAAATCCTCCACCACCGGCGGGCTGTCCTCGTGCAGTTCGCGCTCGCCGCCATCGCCGTACCAGCCCACGGCGGAGCCAGAAATCAGCACTTTCGGCCGCTGCGTGCGACCTTCCAGCCAGGCCAGCAGTTGCTCGGTCAAGGCCACCCGACTGGCCCACAGCAGCGCCTTGCGCTTGTGCGTCCAGGGTCGATCGGCGATCGGCGCGCCGGCCAGGTTGATCACTGCATCCAGCGGGCCGTCACCGTAGTCCTCGAGGCGGCCGATGGCGCGCACTGGCGCCCCGCACAAGCCGGCCACCCGGTCAGGCGTACGACTCCATACGGTCAGCTGATGACCCTGCTGCAACCACAGGCGACAGAGTGCGCGACCGATCAAACCTGTACCGCCGGTCAGCAAGATGTGCATGGCATCGTCCTCGCATGGCGTTAACCACCAGTCTCACCCTAGTCTGAATTATGACGCTAACGCGTGCCTTGTCCGCCGCGTTGCAACGTCGCAGTTTCAACAGGTCCGCGATTGGAACCGATAAAAGCTGTACAGGCAATTATATTTGTACAGCATTAGTCTAGAGCGTAGCCTGTCACAAAGGACACGAGGTAGACCATGAACGCACCCATCGCCATCATCGGTACCGGCCTGGCGGGACTCTCCGCAGCTCAGGCGCTGCATGCCGCCGGACTGGAAGTCCAGCTGTTCGACAAGAGCCGCGGCAGCGGCGGACGCATGGCCAGCAAGCGCAGCGATGCCGGCTCGCTCGATCTCGGCGCGCAATACTTCACCGCCCGCGACCGCCGCTTCGTCGAAGTGGTACAGCAATGGCAGGCCCGCGGCTGGGTCGCCGAGTGGGACCCCGAGCTGTACCACTACAACGAGAACGGCCTGCTGCCCTCCCCCGACGAACAGGTGCGCTGGGTCGGCACGCCACGCATGAGCGCTATCACCCGCGCCATGCTCGGCGCCCTGCCGGTGCACTTCGCCTGCCGCATCACCGAGGTATTCCACGGCGAACAGTACTGGGAACTGCAGGACACCGACGGCCAGAGCCATGGCCCGTTCAGCAGCGTGATCGTCGCCACCCCGGCGCCGCAGGCCACCGGTTTGCTTAGCGCCGCGCCGAAGCTGGCGAGCGCCGCCGCCAGCGTGATCATGGAGCCGACCTGGGCGGTCGCCCTGGCCTTTGCCACGCCGCTGGAAACCCGCGTCGAAGGCTGCTTCGCCCAGGGCAGCGCGCTCGATTGGGTGGCGCGCAACCGCAGCAAACCCGGCCGCGACGGCCAGCTCGACAGCTGGGTGCTGCACGCCAGCAGCAGCTGGAGCAAGCAGCACCTGGACCTGGACAAGGAAGCGGTGATCGAGCAGTTGCACGGCGCCTTCGCCGAGATGATCGGCTGCCCGCTGCCCGCCCCGAGCTTCAGCCTGGCCCATCGCTGGCTCTACGCACGGCCAGCCAGCGCCCATGAGTGGGGCGCCCTGGCCGATGCCGACCTGGGCCTGTACGCCTGCGGCGACTGGTGCCTGTCCGGGCGGGTTGAGGGTGCCTGGCTGAGCGGCCAGGAGGTCGCCCGGCGCCTGCTGGAACACCGCCAGTGAGCGGCAAGCGGCGCCTCAATCCACGCAAGCTACTGCTGTCGAAATGGACGGCGCGCCAGCCGCAGAACCGCGAGAAGCACTTCCTGGTCAGCGAACTGATCTGCGACAAGGAAGGCACGGTATTGCAGGTCGAGCTGCAGGCCGTGCTCACCCAGCGCAGCGAGCGCCTCGACTGGCAGGCGCTGCAGGATGGCGAGCGCTGGCAGATGGGCTGGAAGTAGCCCCCTGACCCAGGACACGCAGCTTCTTGTAGGAGCCAGCTTGCTGGCGATCCTACCGAACCCTGACCCATTGATCGCCAGCAAGCTGGCTCCTACACAAGCCGGCCAGGCGACGGGGATGGGGCTCCGGCGGCGCGATCTTGTGGGACAATGCCGCTCCAGTTCGCCGAAACGCCCAGCATGCCGCCAATATCCGATATACCCGCCGCCCCCATCTCGCCCAGCAGCCCGGCGCTGCTGCACCCGCGCAACCGTCACCAGGGCCGCTACGACTTCCCCCGGCTGATCGAGGCCAGCCCGGAGCTGGCCGAGTTCGTCATCCTCAACCCCTACGGCAAGCAGAGCATCGACTTCGCCAACCCGGAGGCAGTGCGGGCCTTCAACCGCGCGCTGCTGCGCCAGCTGTACGGCCTGCAGCACTGGGACATTCCGCCGGGCTACCTGTGCCCGCCGATCCCCGGCCGCGCCGACTACGTGCACGGCCTGGCCGACCTGCTGGCCAGCGACAACAGTGGCGAGATTCCGCGCGGCGCGGCAATCCGCGCGCTGGACATCGGCACCGGCGCCAGCTGCATCTACCCACTGCTCGGCCATAGCGACTACGGCTGGCACTTCCTCGGTTCGGACATCGACGACACGGCCCTGGCCTCGGCCCGCGCCATCATTCAGGCCAACGGCCTGGACGGCGCCATTGCCCTGCGCCAGCAACTGCAACGCGGGCAGATCTTCAAGAGCCTGCTGCAGGACGGTGAGCGCTTCGCCCTGACCCTATGCAACCCGCCCTTCCACGCCAACGCCGAGGAAGCCGCCAGCGGCAGCCGGCGCAAGTGGAAGAACCTCGGCAAACTCGACCCCAAGCGCAAGCTGCCGGAACTCAACTTCGGCGGGCAGAGCGCCGAGCTGTGGTGCACCGGCGGCGAGGCCAGCTTCCTCAAGCGCATGATCGCCGAAAGCGCCGCGTTCGCCGGCCAGGTGCTGTGGTTCAGCAGCCTGGTGTCCAAAGCCAGCAACGTGCCTTACGCCGAGAACCTGCTGAAGAAGGCCGGTGCAGTAGAAGTGCGCTGTGTCGACATGGCCCAGGGCAACAAGCAGAGCCGCTTCGTCGCCTGGACCTTCCACAGCCCCGAGCAACGCGCGGCCTGGCTGCGCACGGCGGGCTAAGGCATGCCGTTCAGCCTGCAGGGCGTCTGCGAGTACCGCGAGGAAATCCGCAAGAGCCGCTTCCTCGCCCTGGCCGCGCCAATCGCCAGTACCGATGAGGCCCTGGCCTTTATCCAGCAGCACAGCGACCTCAGTGCCTCGCACAATTGCTGGGCCTTCAAGTGCGGCCAGCAGTACCGTTTCAGCGACGATGGCGAGCCGGGCGGCACGGCGGGCCGACCGATCCTCGCGGCCATCGACCACCAGGATTGCGACCAGGTAGTGGTGCTGGTGATCCGCTGGTACGGCGGCATCCAGCTCGGCACCGGCGGCCTGGCCCGCGCCTATGGCGGCAGCGCGGCGAAGTGCCTGCAGGGTGGCCAGCGCATTGCGCTGATCCAGCGGCTACAGGCACGCTGCCATATCCCCTTTGCCGAGCTGGAACGGGTCAAGGCCCGCCTGGGCCAATGGCAAGCTCGCATCGAACGGGAAAGCTTCGATGCCGAGGGCGCCGATTGCCAACTGAGCCTGCCGGTGGCCAATCTGCAGCAGGTCAGCGAACAACTGATCGAACTGGGCCGCGGGCGCATCCGTCTGGAAATACTTGACCCAGGGCATAGGCCGCGTCGTACATAGAACGCCAACCCTCGCACTGTTGCAGCTATTCTGCACAGGAAGCGCGGCAACCAGCCAGTAAGGGGCACCGATGAACTGCAAGCGACTGTTAGCCGTGCTGGTTCTGCTGTGCAGCCCGCTGACCCAGGCGCAATCCCCAGAGGAACTGCGCATCAGCGTCGGCGACTGGCCGCCCTACCTGTCTGCCGAGCTCAAGCATGGCGGGGTCATCGCCCACCTGATCAGCGACCTGTTCGCCGACGAAGGCTACCGGGTCAATTTCCAGTTCCTGCCCTGGCCCAGGGCCTATGCCGCCGCTGCGGCCGGTCGCTTCGATGCCAGCGCCGTGTGGATGCACAAGAGCGAGCGTGAGGCCGACTTCCTATTCAGCGCCCCGCTGCTCAACGAACAGTTCGTATTCTTCCACCTGAAAAGCCAGCCCTTCGACTGGCACAGTTTCAGCGACCTGGACGGCATGCGCCTCGGCGGCGGCCTGGAGTACAGCTACGGCGAAGCGTTCGACAGCTTCCTGAGCAAGGGCACGGTGAAGATGGAGCGGGTCTCCAGCGACCGGCAGAATTTCGAGAAGCTGCTCAAGGAGCGCGTGTCCCTCTACCCGCAGGAACTCAACGTCGGTTACGCCTCGCTGCGCAAACACTTCAGCGCGGCCGATGCCGCCCGCGTGACCCATCACCCCCAGCCGCTGCTGAACAACCTCAGCTACCTGATGCTGCCCAAGCAACTGGCAGGCAGCCAGGCCCTGCTGGAACGCTTCAACCGCCGCCTGCAGAGCTACCGCGACAGCGGCCGCTACGACAGCTACTTCCGCGACCTGCAGGCGGGCAAGTATGAAATCCCGCAAGCCGCGCCAGACGCCAAGCTGCCGCTGTTCGAATAGTCCGTAGAGTGTCCGACCGGCCGCCCTACATCGCCCACTCCTGCACCACCATGTGCGTTTTCACCCGCTGCATGCCCGGGTAGTTTTCTATCTCGCCGCGTATCTCGGAGAGCCGCGCCATGCTCGCCGCCTCGACCTGCACCAGCATGTCGGTCTCGCCGCTGATGCCGCAGCACTGGCGGATCTCCGGATGGACGCGCATGCGCTCGACGTAGTCCAGGCAACGACCGTTGCTATAGAAGAGTTCGAGGAAGGCCTTCACCGCACCGCCTTCAGGCTCCACCACCCGCGCGTGGTAGCCGCGGATCACCCCGCTCTGTTCCAGCTGGCGAATGCGCTCGCCCACCGCCGAACGCGATAGGTTGACCTCGCGGGCGATCTGGCTAACGGAGGTGCGGGCGTCTTCGCGCAGCAGGGCGAGGATTTGGTGGTCGAACTTGTCCAAGGCGACTCTCAGAAGTTGCTTTCAAATTGGCTGCACTCGGTGATGCAGCGTTAAAAATGGCTTCGGCAAGCCGCTTGCGGCTAACGCGCTTTAGCGCGACCCGAAGGGCGAGTGAAACGAGTCATGCTCATTTACAACTCGTAAACTCCGCTTCCTCAGCCATTTTTGCCTTGCCTGACCTTCGCTCGCCTAATTTGAAATCATCTTCTCAAGCAGGCAGTTTGACGGTGCATTCCGCCACTTTGCCGGTGATCGGCGGCAACCTGCACGGCGCCGTCTGCTTACCATGGCGGGATCGGAAAACAGCCGCGAGCATACAACATGAGTCGCTTGAACAAGGAACTGGGCCTGCTGCAGGGCATCGGGCTGCTCAGCACTTCGCTGCTCGGCACCGGCATCTTCGTGGTGCCGGCGTTGGCTGCCACCGCCGCCGGCCAGGCGTCGCTGTGGGCCTGGCTGATCCTCATCGTCCTGGTGCTGCCGGTGGCCTTCACCTTCGCCCAGCTGGGCAAACGCTTTCCCCATGCCGGCGGTGCGCCGCACCTGATCGGCCGGGCCTTCGGCGCGCGCATGGAGCGGCTGATCTCCTTTCTGTTTCTCGCCGTGCTGCCGGTGGGCCTGCCGGCGGCGCTGAATATCGCCACCGGTTTCTGGCAGGCACTGCTGCCGATCGGCCGCGGTGAAGCGCTGCTGATCCAGCTCGCCACCCTCGGCGCCATGCTCCTGCTCGGCCAGCGTCCGGCCAGGGCCTCCGGCTTTATTCAGGGGCTGATCGCGCTGGCCATCATCGGCACGGTGGCGCTGGTCTGGTGGGTCGGCGAACTGCCGCTGGCCAGCCAGCCGCTGCTGCCGGATATCGACGATTCCTGGCAGCTGATCCCGGCTGCGCTGGGGGTGATGTTCTGGTGCTTCGTCGGCATCGAGGCTTTCACCCACCTGGGCGAGGAGTTCAAGCACCCGCAGCGCGACTTCCCCCTCGCCTTGCTGCTCGGCGTGCTGCTGGCCGGCCTGGTGTATTGGGCGTTCTCGGTGGCGGTGCTGAGCTTCGGCGTGTATGGCGACGTGCACAGCGACGCTGCCTCGCTGCCACGCCTGATGGATCAGCTGCTGGGCGACCAGGCCCGCGTGCTGGTGGCGCTGGTCGGCTACCTGGCCTGCTTCGCTTCGATGAACGTCTATGTGCAGGGCTTCGCCCGGCTGATCTGGAGCCTGGCCGACGAAGGCAAGCTGCCGCAGCCGCTGGCTCGCCTCAACCGCCACGGAGTGCCTGGCCCGGCCTTGCTGCTGGTGGTGCTGATCTGCGCCCTGTGCGCGGCTCTGGCCGGCGTGCTGCAACTGTCGGTGGACGACCTGATCCGCTACGCCAACGGCAACTTCATCCTGGTCTACCTGCTCAGCATGGCCGCCGGCTGGGTGCTGCTGCACGGCGTGTGGCGCTGGCTGGCGGGCTTCAGCAGCCTGCTCTGTGCCCTGGTGCTGCTGGCACTGGGAGTTGAGGCGCTGTACGCACTCGGCCTGCTGGCCGGGCTGGCGCTATTCGGTTACTGGCGCGAAAAGCGCGCAGCCTTGCCGCTGCGCAGTTGAAGATCTGAACAGCGGCCGAGAACCACACGCCAAGGGGTGAGCGCGGCGCGCATCCCGGCTATCCTCAGCCGAGGTAATGACAAGGACAGACCATGCGCCGCATTCTCCGCGACCTGAAAATCATGCTGTTGGCCAACCTGTGGATCGTGCCGGTGCTGGCCGGCCTGGTCGGCGCCTTGTTCTACTTCGTCGCCCCGCCACCGCCCATGCATGCACGGCTGGCCACTGGTGCAGTGGGCGGTGGTTACCACGCCTTCGCCGAGCGCCTGCAGGCCGAGCTGGAGCAGCAGGGCTTCACCCTGGAACTGGTGGAAAGTGCTGGCTCCGAGGACAACCTGACCAAGCTCGGCCAGGGTGAAGTCGAGCTGGCCCTGGTGCAGAGCGGCCAGGAACTGAACCTGCCCGACGAGGCGCGCGGCAAGTTGAGCGGCCTCGGCGTGATGTACCGCGAGCCGCTGTGGCTGTTCACCGGGCGCAAGGTGCAGTTCCAGCGCCTGGCCGATCTGACCAAGCTGCGCCTGGCCATCGGTTCCGCCGACAGCGGCACCCAGGCGGTAACCGCTGCTCTGTTCAAAGCCAATCGCATCGAACCGGCGCAATACCCCAAGCGCTGGCAACAACTGGGCGGCAGCCGCGCCGCCGATGCGCTGATCGAAGGCGAGCTGGACGCCGCCTTCTTCGTCGGCCCGGCGGAGAACCCGCTGATCCAGCGCCTGGCCGCCGAACCCAAACTACGCCTAGTCAGCCTGCGGCGTACCGAGGCCTACCTGGCGCGCCTGCCCTACCTGAGCCAGCTGGAAGTCGGCGAAGGCATGCTCGACATGGCGCAGAACACTCCGGACCGCGACATCGTCACCCTCGGTCCGGTGGCCACCCTGGTGGCCGGCGAGGAGTTCCACCCCTCGCTGACCCCGCTGATTCTCGAAGCGGCCAAGACCGTGCTGAAAAACGGCAGCCTGCTCGACCCGGCCGGCAGCTACCCGGCCAAGCCACCACTGTCGCTGAACACCCTGGCCGAGGCCGATTACTACTACGACAAGGGCCTGCCGATCTTGCAGCGCTACCTGCCGTTCCGCATCGCATCTTTGGCCGACCGCTACATCATCCTCGCCATCCCGTTGCTGGTGCTGCTGTTCCCGCTGTTCAAGGCCATCGGGCCGATCTACCAGTGGCGCATCCGCGCGCGCATCTACCGCTGGTACAAGCACCTGCGCGAGATCGACCAGCTGCTGTACAAGGGCGACCTGCCCAGCGATATCGCCGAGGAAATCGCGCGACTGGAGAAACTGGAAGACGAGCTGGCGCGGGTCGAGGTGCCGCTGTCCTATTCCAGCGAGCTGTACGAGCTGCACATGCACCTGCGCTACATGATTGAGCGCCTGCAGTCCGTGCAGCGCCGCAGTCTCCCCGCCGAATAAAAGCAACCCCCGCCCGGGCGGGGGTTGCTTAAACGGGGCGGATCACTTGATCCAGTGCTTGCCCCAGTGAGTAATGTCATACGCCTGAACGCTACGTTTCAGACCCTGGCCCGCCGCGGCGGCGGCGATCTCGTCGTCGACCACCTTGGTGGAGAGCGCCAGCCAACTGGTGACAAAGGCCATGGCATCGCCATTGACCTCCAGGGCACGCAGGTCGATGTTGTTCGTATCATCGCAGGCGGCGTGGTAGCAAGGGTCCAGGGCGACTCCGGCGGTGCCGCCATAACGCGCGGCCTGCTCCTCGGTCTTCAGCTCCTCGGCACCGGTGAACAGCCCGCCGAAGGCAATGCCATCGGTGAAGAACTGCGCATAGTCGGAACGGAAGGTGATTTCGTCACCCTCGAACGGCAGACCACGCAGCCGGTAGTACTTCTCGAACAGGCGCTCCACTGCTGCCGAGCCGGGCGGGCCTTGCAGGCCGAAGGACGAACCGTCGCCGTCATAGATGAAGTAACCGAAGTTGGGCGAAGCGATCATGTCGAAGTTCAGGTAGGCCTTGATCTTCGTCTTCTGCTCAGCCGGCAACTGCTCGACGTAGTAGGTCGAACCCACCAACCCCGACTCCTCGGCACCCCACCAGGCGAAACGCAGCTTGTTCTGCGGCCGCGCCTTGCGCATCTGCACGGCCAGTTCCAGCAAAGCGGCACTGCCCGAACCGTTGTCGTTGATACCCGCGCCCTCGAACACCGAATCCAGGTGCGCACCGGCCATCACCACGTTGTCCGGATTGCCACGGCGACTTTCGGCGAGCAGGTTGTAGGTCTGGGTGCGCTCGCGTACCACATCGGTGAGCATGTGCACTTGCACGTCAGCGGTCTGCGCCAGGCTCACCCCCAGGTCATAGGTGGCGAACAGCACGGGAATGCCACCGGCATAGGCGTCGCCCAGGGTCGCGTTGATCAGGCCCTTGCGCTCCTCGGTGTCACCCTGATTGAAGATGATCACCCCAGTGGCACCGGCAGCCGCAGCGTTCTCCGCCTTGAGCTGGAAATTGCAGCTACCGCGCTGCAGCAGAGCGATGGCGCCCGCCGGGAAGCCGGCGAAATCCTCGGCCTCGCAGCCGCTGCTGGAGAGATTGCCGGCGCCCAGGGCGATGTCCACCGCCGCCGCTGCCGCCGTCACATCACCGGCATCGGTCTGCGACAGATAGGTGAAGTCCACCTCCCACTCGAACTGCCCCGGCGTAGGCGCTACGGTCTCCAGCAGACCTGGCCCCTGGGGGTAGAACGCGCTGAACGGGAACATCTGTCGAGTGACCGTGTAGCCGGCACTTTCCAGCGTCGACTGGATGTAATCCAGCGAGCGCTGATAGCCCGGCAGCCCAGCCGCGCGATTGCCACCGTTGGCCAGGGCAATATCGTTGAGCATTTGTAGATGGATGCTGGTTCGGTCTGCCTGCATGCAACGAGGCAGCAGCAGCGGCGACGTTTGCAACGCAGCGCCACGGCACTCCTGGGGGCCCATGCGCGTCGGGCTCCATAACTCCTCGAACAACTGCGGGGCCTGTTTGTCTTGAGCGGCAAGGGCAGGCATGGCCAAGGTGGCCAACAGCGAGCCGAACATCAGACGGCGATTCATGATCGTGTTCTGCATGTGTATTTCTCCAATCCATATTTGGAGCTTTATGGGTGCAGCAGTGCTTGTGGCACCGCCACGTAACGTCCCTTTACTGCGTCGTGTGGACGCTACAGACGCTAGACCCTGATCGCCGAGCATGCGCGGCTTGTAGCTGATTTTTTCTTGAAGATTGTGATTAATCACCGAAGATGACTGATAGATGCCAGCAAATAGCCACCATTCAGCAGACCTTATGCACGCGCTTGCGCCACCGAAGATGGAGCAGACGGCGTTGTCAGGTAGACTTTGTCCACCTCGCAGCGCACCCATGCGCTGCACCGCACCACCGCCCCCAGCGAACCACCTGAAGACTGAAGCCATGCCGATCCGCCACTGCATCGTCCACCTGATCGACAAGAAGCCCGATGGCACCCCCGCCGTGCTGCACGCCCGCGACAGCGAGCTGAGCAGCTCGCAGGCCATGGAGAACCTCCTGGCCGATCTCAACGAGAGCTACAACGCCAAGCAGGGCAAGGCCTGGGGCCTGTTCCACGAAGAATCCGGGGCCTACCCGTTCAGCGGCTGGCTGAAGCAGTACCTGGACGGCGAGAAGGACTTCACCGCCTTCAGCCGCCAGGCCGTGGAGCAGCTGCAGAAGCTGATGGAAGAATCCAACCTGGCCACCGGCGGCCATGTGCTGCTGGCCCACTACCAGCAGGGCATGACCGACTACCTGGCCATCGCCCTGCTGCATCACAGCGAAGGCGTGACCGTGACCGAAGCGCTGGACGTGGCCCCGGCCAAGCACCTCGATCTCGGCCAGCTGCATCTGGCGGCGCGCATCAACATCAGCGAGTGGCAGAACAACAAGCAGTCCAAGCAGTACATCTCGTTTATCCGTGGCAAGAACGGCAAGAAGGTCTCGGACTACTTCCGTGACTTCATCGGCTGCCAGGAAGGCGTCGACGCACCGAGCGAAACGCGCACCCTGCTCAAGGCCTTCAGTGACTTCGTCGAGAGTGAGGACCTGCCGGAAGAACAGGCCCGCGCCAAGACCGACACCCTGGTCGACTACGCCAGCAGCCAGGCCAAGATCGGCGAGCCGATGACCCTGGAAGACCTCTCCGGGCTGATCGACGAAGACCGCCCGCGCGCCTTCTACGAGCACATCCGCAACAAGGACTACGGCCTGGCCCCGGAATTTCCGGCGGACAAGCGCACCCTCAACCAGTTCCGCCGCTTCACCGGGCGCGCCGAGGGCCTGTCGATCAGCTTCGAATCGCACCTGCTGGGCTCGGCCATCGAATACGACGAGGCGCGCGACATGCTGATCATCCGCCAGCTGCCGACCCAGCTGAAGGACCAGCTCAAGCGCCGCAAGGACTGAACCCGTCATGCGCCTGGCGGATGCCATCCTCGACGCCTGCCTGTGTGATCCACAGGCACCGCTGGCGCAGGACCCGGCGCGCGACTTCGGCCTGAGCAAAGACGCCGCCCAGCAGGCCATGGCCGACCTCAAGCCCTGGCTCAACGAGCAGCAACGCATGCTCTGGGCCAACCGCCAAGAGGCCCTGCTACTGGTGCTGCAAGGCCCCGACTGCTCGGGCAAGGACGGGGTGATCCGCAAGGTGGTCAGCGCCTTCGACCCGCAGGGCATCAGCCTGAATGGCTTTCACCAGCCGGATGAGCAGGAGCGGCGCCAGCACTTTCTGCAGCGCTACCGTCAACGCCTGCCGCAAGCGGGACTGCTCGGCGTGTTCAACCGCAGCCACTACGAAGCATTGATCTGTGATGCGCTGGATGGCCTGTGTGGCGAAGACGAGTTACCGCAGCGCCTGCAGGAGTTGCTGGCGTTCGAACGCGAATGGCCGGTCCAGCAACTGCACCCACTGAAGTGCTACCTGCAGATATCCCGCGAGGAACAGAAACGTCGCCTGCTCAGCCGCCTGGAGCGCCCGGAGAAGCGCTGGAAGCTGCACGACAGTGATCTGCAGGCCTACCGCGAATACGCCCTGCGCCAGCAGCGCTGGAGTGACCTGCTGGCGGCCAGCCACACGTCGGATGCGCCCTGGTATGTGCTGCCCGCCGACCAGCGCTGGCTGCGCGACTGGCTGGTAGCCAGCCTGCTGGCCCGCGAGCTGGAACGCCTGCAACTGACCTGGCCGGACAACCCGCCGCCGTTCAGCGCCAACGACCTGGACGCCGCCGACTAGGCACGGCGATAAGGCCCCCGCAGGGTGGATGACGCCTTTTCATCCCCCCTGCGCACCAGCTTTTGTAGGAGCCAGCTTGCTGGCGATCAGCGGGACGCTGTCTGCGCATCGCCAGCAAGCTGGCTCCTACAGAATCAGACCGTAGGGCGGGTGAAACCCGCGGGTTCACCCGCCCTACGAACTGGACGCTCCCGAGTAGGCACGCTGATACGGGCCCCGTAGGGTGGATAGCGCTTTTTCATCCCCCCCTTTGCGCACAAGCTTTTGTAGGAGCCAGCTTGCTGGCGATCAGCGGGACGCGATCTGCGCATCGCCAGCAAGCTGGCTCCTACAGAATCTGCGCCCATCAAAGAACGGGGCACATCCGCCCTCGCCCTATCAGACTGCTTCGATACGAAAGCCCAGACGCGGGAAGTGCACATGCACCATGCCGGCACGCTCGTCTTCTCGGCGCAGGATCAGCTCCTCAACACCGGCGAACAGCAACTCGCCCTCGACCGGGTCGACCCCGTAATCGGTGGCTGCGATCTTCACCCGCTGCCCGGCCTGCAGGCCATTGGACTCGATAAAGGGTTCATCCGGCAGAGCTGCCGGTGTCGCCGCACGAGCGATCTCGATGGCTTCCTCGGCGCTCAGCGCACTGGACGCGCCGTGGCCAAAACCCAGCACGCGGCCGAGCCAGGCGCTGACATTCGGGTAGGTGTCGATCAGCGGCGCGGTTACCGGAGTGGCCTTGAGGAACCACAGGCAGTGGGCCAGGGAGAAGTCGGCAATCGACGGCTCGCCGAACAGGAAGTCACCCTCCTCGCGCCCCAGTTGCTGCTCGACGCGGGCCATGATGCCCGGCCAGTTGTGCTTGGCGACTTCGGCCGGCAGACGACTGGCGCTGCCGCCACTGAACAGCCCGGCGCGGTCGGCGAGAAAGGCTTTTACCGCTTCCGGCGGCAACTTGGCGAAGCGCAAGGCCACCGACTCCGGCTGGAACACCAGGCTCACCGCATGCTGAAACACCACCGAATCGACCCACTGGGCAAAGCTGGCGGCGACGAACTCCTGGCCTTCCGGAAATAGCGCCGGGGTGGCCTTCTCGGCTTCCAGGCGACGGGCGATCAGCGCGGTGTCGCAGTAGATGTCAGCGCCGACCTGCAGCACCGGGGTCTTGCGATAACCGCCGGTCAGGGCCAGCAGGTCGGGCTTGGGCATCACTGCGGGAATCATTACCGAGCGCCAGGACAGCTGCTTGAAGCCCAGCAACAGGCGGCTCTTTTCGGCGAATGGCGAGGTCGGATAATGGTGCAGGATCAACTCGTGCATGACGGGCTCCGCGTCGGTGGCAGTGAAGGGCCAGCTTAACCGCGGGACGGCCGGCGGCCTACCCGCTGGGACTGATAGTTAGCTATCAGTTTTTTCCATAGTAGCTGTCAGCACCAAGCGCTCCTTGGCGACCTTGGCCAGGCTCTTGATCGCCCGCTCGCGGCGCAGGGCCGTGCCCTTGTCCGCACAGGCTTCCACATAGACCAGCGCCTGCGCCGGACTGGAATGGAAGAAGCGCGCGCCCTTGCCACTGCAGTGCTGGGTGAAGCGCCGCTGCGGGTCGTCGCTGATGCCGCAGTACAGCGCGCCATTTTCCGCGCGCACCAGATACACCGACCAGGTCTTGCCTGGCTCGGCCGGGATATCACTCATAGCTGCCCTCTCGTTAGCGCGGGCAGCTTACGTCACTTAGAACCTGTTCACGATCTTTTGAACTAGAGCCAGACAAGGCACTACGCCAGTAACAGCCTCCGGCTGGTCAAAACGGCGAGGAACGGACTGGGCCCGCATTCGGGTTTACGAGCTGTAAATGAGCATGACTCGTTGCACTCGCCCTTCGGGTCGCGCTGAAGCGCGTTAGCCGCAAGCGGCTTGCCGAGCCTGTTTTTAACGCGGTATGGCCGAAGGACAGGAGATCGTGAGCAGGTTCTCAGCGGGACGCCTGCCAGGCGCGCAGCCCGGCCATGGCCTGCTTGCGGATCGCGCCCTGCACCAGCGGCGTCCAGCCCAGCAGCAGGCCCTTGGTACCGAGCGCCTGACGGGCCCAGCGCCACAGGTCGAAGTGGTCGCGGTGCTCGACGATCTTGCCGTCTGCGAAGCGGAAGTTGGCCTGGATATGGTTGACCACGGTATTGCCGGTCTTGCTGAACAGGTAGGTCGCCACCCAGCGCGCACTGCCCTGCTGGTCATCGGCCTGCACGCTGTCGAAGGTCAGGGAGAAGTGCTGCGCCCGCGCCGTCAGCATGCGCCACATGTCGCCGGCATCGCGGCCGCGCAGGTCGTTGAATGCCGGGTCGCTGAACTGCACGTCCTCGGCATAGCAGGCGGCCATGGTCTCGGCGTCCAGCTGCTGGAAGGCCTGGTAGAAACGGCTGATCAGTTCGGCGTTGGGGTGGGCCATGGGTGCTGCTCCGTGATGTGGACTGCACAGAGTATTGCCGCTGATCCGCCAAACGGCGATTGGCGACAACGCCAACTTTGTGTCAATAATCGCCATACTCTCCAACTGATACCGATCAATGATCCGCATTGCCTTGTACGTCTGCCCGCAAACAGTGCTGTCCAGCTTGAGCATGGCCGACGACGCCTTTCGCCTGGCCAACCAGCTGGCCGGGGAGCGCCTGTTCGAGGTGAGCCGGCTCAGCGCGGACGGCCTGCCGGTCGAGATCGGCTTCGCCCAACTGCGGGTGGAAGGCGACCTGCGCCTGGCCGACGCTGCCGATCTGCTGCTGATCCCCGCCACCGGCAGCGCCATTGAGCGCACCCTGCAGGGCAACCCCGAGCTGCTCGCCTGGCTGGCCACGCGCCCACATAGCCAGCAGCTGGCCAGCTTGTGCAGCAGCGCCTGCCTGCTGGCTGCAGCCGGAGTGCTCGACGGCCGCCGCGCCACCACCCACTGGTCACTGGCCGGCGGCTTTCGCCAGCGCTTCCCGCGGGTCAACCTGCAGGTCGACGAACTGTTCACCGAGGATGGCAACCGCTTCTGCTCCGGCGGCGCTCAGGCCGGCCTGGACCTGTGCCTGCACCTGATCGCCTGGCATGGCGGCGACTGGCTGGCCGAACGGGTGGCCGGCGCACTGGTGTTCGAACGCGGCCGCGGGCGGCAGTCGCGTTTCGCCCCGCTGCTGCCGGAGCCGCCCCTGGAGGACGGCTTGATCGCCCCGCTGCTACGCTGGCTGCAGCAGCACCATGCGCAGGCCATCGACCTGCAGCGCCTGGCGCAGCAGGCCAACTGCTCAACCCGCACCCTGCTGCGCCGCTTCAAGGCCGCCACCGGGCTGACGCCCAACGACTACCTGCAGCGCCTGCGCATCAGCGCCGCGCAGAGCGCCCTGCGCAAACCGGGACGCTCGCTGGAACAGGTCGCCGCCCAGGTCGGCTATGCCGATCGCGCCACCTTCGCCAAGCTGTTCAAGCAGCTCTGTGGCGAGACGCCTGGCGCCTTTCGCAAGCGCCTGACGCATCGCCCAGCCAGCACGCACTAACCCCTGTAGGAGCCAGCTTGCTGGCGATCAGCCCATCCCCATCAACACCGGGATCGCCAGCAAGCTGGCTCCTACGGCGACGGAAAGCGGCTGTGTTTTAGGCAAAGAAAAGGGAGCCCGCAGGCTCCCTGTTCGTCTTGCCGTGAACCTCAGTGCAGGATCTGGCTGAGGAACAGCTTGGTCCGCTCGTTCTGCGGGTTGGTGAAGAAGCTGTTCGGCTCGCCCTGTTCGACGATCTCGCCCTTGTCCATGAAGATCACCCGGTTCGCCACGGTGCGGGCAAAGCCCATCTCGTGGGTCACGCAGAGCATGGTCATGCCGTCTTCGGCCAGGCTGACCATGGTATCCAGCACTTCCTTGACCATTTCCGGATCGAGGGCCGAGGTCGGCTCGTCGAACAGCATGATCTTCGGCTTCATGCACAGCGCGCGGGCAATCGCCACGCGCTGCTGCTGACCGCCGGAGAGCTGGCCGGGGAACTTATTGGCCTGCTCGGGGATACGCACGCGCTCGAGAAAGTGCATGGCGATTTCCTCGGCCTGACGACGTGGCATCTTGCGCACCCACATCGGCGCCAGGGTGCAGTTCTGCAGCACAGTCAGGTGCGGGAACAGGTTGAAGTGCTGGAACACCATGCCCACTTCACGACGCACCGCCTCGATCTGCTTGAGGTCGTGGGTCAGCTCGGTGCCATCGACCACGATGCGCCCTTGCTGGTGCTCCTCCAGACGGTTGATGCAGCGGATGGTGGTCGACTTGCCGGAACCGGACGGGCCGCAGAGGACGATACGCTCGCCCGGCTGCACGCTGAGGTTGATGTCCTTGAGCACGTGGAACTGGCCGTACCACTTGTTGACACCCTGCAGCAGGATCATCGGCTCGGCGCTGGGCTGTTTGTTGGCTTCACTCATGATTCACTCCTAACGCTTGTGGCCGGTGTCCAGCTTGCGCTCCAGATGCATGGAGTAGCGGGACATGCCGAAACAGAAAATCCAGAACACCAGTGCGGCGAAGACATAGCCTTCGGTGGCCATACCCAGCCAGGCCGGGTCGGTGGTGGCTTGTTTGATGCTGTTGAGCAGGTCGAACAGGCCGATGATGATCACCAGGCTGGTGTCCTTGAACAGCGCAATGAAGGTGTTGACGATGCCGGGGATCACCAGCTTCATGGCTTGCGGCAGGATCACCAGACCCATCATCCGCCAGTAGCCCAGGCCCATGGCCGCCGCTGCTTCGTACTGGCCCTTGGGAATGGCCTGCAGGCCGCCACGCACCACCTCGGCGATATAGGCCGACTGGAACAGGATTACGCCGATCAGCGCGCGCATCAGCTTGTCGAAATGCATGCCTTCGGGGAGGAACAGCGGCAGCATCACCGAGGACATGAACAGCACGGTGATCAACGGCACACCGCGCCAGAACTCGATGAAGGTCACGCAAATCACGCGGATCGCCGGCATGTCCGAACGCCGCCCGAGGGCCAGCAGGATGCCCAGTGGTAGCGCGCCGGTAATGCCGACGGCGGCGATCACCAGGGTCAGCATCAGGCCGCCCCACTGGCTGGTTTCCACTTCGCTGAGGCCGAAGAAGCCGCCGTGCAGCAGCCAGAAGGCCAGCAACGGGTAGACCACCAGGAAGGCCAGTCCATAGACAGCCTTGCGCGGCATCATCGGCACGAACAGCGGCGCCGCGCCGATCACTGCCAGCCACAGGGTCAAGTCAACCCGCCAGCGCAGTTCTTCCGGATAGAAGCCGTACATGAACTGGCTGAAGCGCTCCTTGATGAACACCCAGCAGGCGCCCTCGCTGGTGCAGTCGGTGCGGCTGCTGCCAGTCCAGTCGGCCGCGAAGAACGCCCACTGCAGCAGCGGCGGAACGATCAGCCAGACCAGGTAGATGGCCAGCAGGGTCAGCAGGCTGTTGAACCAGTTGGAGAACAGGTTGCTGCGCAACCAGCCGAGCACGCCCACGCTCATCGGGGGCGGCGGTAGATCAGGTTTGAACGTATGGGTCTGCATGGCTGCTCCTTACCGCTCGACCAGCGCAATGCGCTTGTTGTACCAGTTCATCAGCATGGAAATGCTGATGCTGATGGCCAGATAGACACTCATGGTGATGGCGACCACCTCGATGGCCTGCCCCGTCTGGTTGAGCACCGTACCGGCGAACAGCGAGACCATGTCCGGATAACCGATACCGGCGGCCAGCGAAGAGTTCTTCGCCAGGTTGAGGTACTGGCTGGTCAGCGGCGGAATGATCACCCGCAGCGCCTGGGGAACGATCACCTTGCGCAAGGTCACGGTCGGCTGCAGGCCCAGCGAGCGCGCGGCCTCGGTCTGCCCGTGACTGACCGCCTGAATCCCGGAACGCACGTTCTCGGCGATGAAGGCGGCGGTGTAGATGGTCAGCGCCAGGGTCAGCGCCATCAGCTCGGGAATCACCACCCAGCCACCACGGAAGTTGAAGCCGGTGAGTTGCGGCACCGTCCAGTGGAAGGGGTCACCAAACACCAAAACGCTCAGCCCCGGCACCAGCAGCAGAATGGCCAGTGACACATACACCGTGTGGAACGGCTGGCCGGTGGCCTCGAAGCGCGCACGCGCCCAGCGCGTCAACAGCACCACGGCGACAACCGCCAGCAGCAGGGCGATGACGAACGGCCAGTAGCCTTCCGCCATCGACGGCGACGGCATGTTCAGGCCGCGGTTGCTGAGGAAGAAGGTGTCGCCGATGCTCAGGCTCTGCTTCGGTCCCGGCAGCGGCAGCAGCACGGCGAAGTACCAGAAGAAGATCTGCAGCAGCGGCGGGATGTTGCGGAAGGTCTCGATGTAGATGGTCGCCAGCTTGCTGATCAACCAGTTGGGCGACAGCCGCGCCACGCCGAGGATGAAGCCGAGGATGGTGGCAAAGAAGATGCCGATCACCGAGACCAGCAGGGTGTTGAGCAGACCGATGACGAACACCCGCCCGTAACTGTCGCTCTCGCTGTAGTCGATCAGATGCTGGGAGATGCCGAAACCGGCGCTTTGCTCAAGAAAGCCGAAGCCGGAGATGATTCCGCGCTGGGCCAGGTTGCTCTGGGTGTTGTGAAACAGGTACCAGCCGAGCGCCACGACGGCGATCACGGCAATAATCTGGAAAGCCCAAGCGCGCACCTGGGGATCGGTCCAGACCGAACCGCGCGGGCGCGAATTGTTGGCGATATTTTGCATAACGGCCCTCATTGAAACTCCGCACCCATAGACCGCGGCGCGGAGTTCATGAAATCAGGAACACCATCGCCCCGTAGCGGGGCGATGGCCAAGGGGGTCAGCGCACCGGCGGTGCGTACTGCATGCCACCTTTGTTCCACAGGGCATTGAGACCACGCTCAATCTTCAGCTCGCTGCCGGCACCGACGTTGCGATCGAAGATTTCACCGTAGTTGCCGACCTGCTTGACGATCTGCACGGCCCAGTCCTTCGGCAGTTTCAGATCCTTGCCGAAATCACCCTCGGCACCCAGCAAACGGGCGATGTCGGGGTTCTTGGTGGACTTGGCCATTTCTTCGACGTTGGCCGAAGTCACGCCCAGTTCCTCGGCGTTCAGCTGTGCGTAGAGGCTCCAGCGCACGATGTCGAACCACTCCTCGTCACCCTGACGCACGGATGGGCCGAGCGGCTCCTTGGAGATCACTTCCGGCAGCACCACGTAGTCGTCCGGCGCGGCCAGTTTGATGCGCTGGGCATACAGCTGGGACTGGTCGGAGGTCAGTACGTCGCAACGGCCAGACTCCAGCGACTTGGCGCTTTCGTCGGAGGTGTCGTAAGTGATCGGGGTGTACTTCAGGCCATTGGCGCGGAAGTAGTCGGCGAGGTTCAGCTCGGTGGTGGTACCGGCCTGGATGCACACGGTGGCGCCGTCCAGTTCCTTGGCGCTGGAAACGCCGACCTTCTTGTTCACCAGGAAGCCCTGGCCGTCGTAGTAGGTCACGCCGGTAAAGTTCAGGCCCATGGCCGCATCACGCGAGCTGGTCCAGGTGGTGTTGCGCGACAGCATGTCGACTTCACCGGATTGCAGCGCAGTGAAGCGCTCCTTGGCGGTCAGCGGGCTGAATTTCACTTTGGAGGCATCGCCGAATACAGCAGCCGCTACGGCACGGCAGATGTCCACGTCGATACCCAGGTAGTTACCCTTGGCATCGGCATAGGAGAAACCTGGCAAACCATCGCTGATACCGCATTGCACGAAGCCTTTCTTCTGCACCGCATCCAGGGTGGCACCGGCTTGCGCGAAACCGCTCACGCCAAGTACTGCAGCCGTGGTCAATACCGCCAGGGTGGATTTCACCATCTTCATTCAAACCTCCAAATGTTCTTATTGGATCGGAGTCTCGGTCCTGCCGCCGTACCCTTGTGAGGCACGTTCGATCCCGCCACCATGACAGGATCAACCGGGGTGCGAACCTGGAGTGAGTCTAGATGCCGATAGCGATACCGGCGAATTCCTCACCCAGTGCCGTAGGTAATACGGACTTGAGACACTGCAAATACCCGACTCGACGACAGCCTGCCGTCTTGCCAGATCGTCTACACAGAGCAAGGTGCATACCAACGTGGCAAATGAGACGCGATAAAAACGGGTCAAGAGCAAAACTTTTCTCCGTGCGACATCTTCTTAATTAATCCATCAATACGCGCAAAATCGCCACGCACCACAATGGGGCGATTGCACAGCACTGGAGCCGCCATGAGCGAACCACTGATCCTGGAACCCACACACAAGGCCGACGCGTGCGTCATCTGGTTACACGGCCTGGGCGCCGACCGTTACGACTTCCTGCCGGTGGCCGAGATGCTCCAGCAAAGTTTGCACAGCACGCGCTTCGTCATGCCGCAGGCGCCGACACGCGCGGTAACCATCAATGGCGGTTACCTCATGCCCAGCTGGTACGACATCCTGGCCATGAGCCCGGCCCGCGCAATCAATAAAGAGCAGCTGGAAGCCTCGGCGCAGAGCCTGATCGATCTGATCGAGCAGCAGCGCGACAGCGGCATCGACCCGCAGCGGGTCTTCCTCGCCGGCTTCTCCCAGGGCGGCGCCGTGGTCTTTCACACCGCCTACCTGCGCTGGCAGGGGCCGCTGGGCGGCGTACTGGCGCTCTCCACCTACGCCCCCACCTTTAACGAAGACCTGCAGCTGGCAGATACAAAACTGCAACTGCCGGCGCTGTGTTTGCATGGCAGCGTTGACGACGTGGTGATCCCGTCCATGGGCCGCGCCGCCTTCGAACAGCTGAGTACGCTGGGCGTGCCGGTGGAGTGGAAGGCCTACCCGATGGGTCACGAAGTCATCCATGAGGAAATCCGCGATATCGGCGCCTGGCTGATCGCGCACCTGAACCGCTGAAGAGGCACAACAATGACCGCAGCCCCCATAATCCGCTCGCTGGCCGATATCGAACTGATCGAGCAGACCCCGCTGGCCGCCCGCGACCTGCCGGCCAGCACCTACGAGCTGATCCAGCGCAGCGCTGCGCGCCATCCGCAGGCCCCGGCCCTGAGCTTCATCCTCCAGGGCACGGCGGACGAACAGGCCTACCGGCTGAGCTACAGCGAGCTGCTGGGCAAGATCACCCAGACCGCCAACGCCTTCCACCGCCTCGGTCTGCGTCCGGGCAAGGCGGTGTCGTTCCTGCTGCCCAACCTGCCGCAGACCCACTTCACCATCTGGGGCGGCGAGGCGGCCGGCATCGTCAACGCGATCAACCCGCTGCTCGACGCCGAACATATCGCCGAACTGATCCACGCCTCCGACTCCGAGCTGCTGGTGACCCTGGCGCCCTTCCCCGGCACCGACCTGTGGGCCAAGGTCGAGGCCCTGCGCGGCCAGTTGCCCAACCTCAAGGCGGTGATCTGCGTGGACATGGCCAACCTGCTGCCCGAGCCGCAGCGCAGTGCCGTCAAAGCGCAACGCGGCGACCTACCGCAAGGCGTACTGGACTTCGATGAGCTGATCGCCGCCTGCCCGGCCGACCACCTGGAAAGCGGCCGGCAGCTCCAGGCCGACGACATCGCCAGCTACTTCCATACTGGCGGCACCACCGGCACGCCCAAGCTGGCCCCGCACAGCCACCGCAACGAAGTGGCGATGGCCTGCAGCATGTCCTTCGTCACCCGTTTCGGCCCCGGTGATGTGGCCCTCTGCGGCCTGCCGCTGTTCCACGTCAACGGCGTGATCGTCACCGGCCTGACCGCCTTTTATAGCGGCGCCGAAGTGCTGCTAGCCACCCCGCAGGGTTATCGCAACACGGCACTGATGGCCGATTTCTGGGGCATTATCGAGCGCTACAAGGTCAGTTTCTTCAGCGGCGTGCCGACCATCTATGCCGGCCTACTGCAAGTGCCCAGCGAGGGCCGCGACCTGTCCAGCCTGCGTTATGCACTGTGCGGTGCGGCACCAATGCCGATGGAGCTGATCCGCCAGTTCGAAGCCAAGACCGGCCTGACCCTGCTCGAAGGCTACGGCCTCACCGAAGGCACTTGCGGCAGCTGCGCCAACCCCATCGGCGGCGAGCGCCGGCCTGGCTCCATCGGCCTGCGCATGCCCTACTGTGAGGTGGCAATTAAGGTCCTCGACGAGCAGGGCAACTATCTGCGCGACGCCGCGCAGAACGAGATCGGCAACCTGTGCATCCGCGGCGCCACCGTGTTCAAGGGCTACCTGCAGGCCAGCAAGAATGCCGGCATATGGGTCGACGGCGACTGGTTCAACACCGGCGACCTCGGCCGCCTGGACGCCGACGGCTATGTCTGGCTGACCGGGCGCAGCAAGGACCTGATCATCCGCGGCGGCCACAACATCGACCCGCAGATGATCGAGGAAGCCCTGCACAAGCACCCGGCGGTGGCCCTGGCAGCGGCGGTCGGCAAGCCGGACGAGAAAGCCGGCGAGCTGCCGGTGGTGTATGTGCAGCTCAAGCCCGGGCAGAGCGTCAGCGAAGCGGAGCTGCTCAGCCACGCCGCCGCGCACATCCCGGAACGTGCGGCGGTACCCAAGGACGTGTGGATCATCGAGGCCATCCCGGTCACCCCGGTCGGCAAGACCTTCAAACCGGCCCTGCGCTTCGATGCCATTCGTCGGGTCTATGAGAGCGTACTGGCCGACCTGGGCGGCAACATTCGCGTCGAAGTGCTGAGCGACGACCAGCTCGGCCAGGTCGCCCACATCCATAGCCCGCAGCTCAATGAAGCGTTGCAGCAGACCATTGCAGAGCGATTGGCGGGTTTCGCCGTGCGTCATCGCCTGCACCACGACGCCTGATCCAGACGGCCGCTGCACAAGTGTGGGCGGCCGTTCTATCGTTCATTTCGCCACGCAACCGCTGGTCGCCAATGCTGACCAACGGGATTGTTTCTCGACCGACTCAGTCATAAGGTCGAGGCTGGTGTTCGTGTTAACGATAGGAAGCGTTTGCGATGCCCAGCCGCCTGACAACAGCGTTGGGACACTGACAGCAGGCCATGAAAAACGCCCGCTGGCAGCCCGACCCGCTGCAACTGCAACATGTGCGACTGTTCCAAAATGTCGCCTCTAGCAGCCTCGACCAGCTGCTGAGGGAGTTTCGCGCCTGCGAATTGGAAGCGGGCGAAGTGCTGCTCTCGCCGTTCAATCGCAACCAGTACCTCTATCTGTTGCTCGAAGGCGAACTCAAGGTCTTCCTCGGCTCGCTCGACAATCAACCGGTCAGCACCCTGCAGCCCGGGGAGTGCGCCGGCGAAATCAGCTTCATCGACAACGACCACCCCTCCGCCTATGTCGTCGCCACCACCGCGTCCCTGGTGCTGCGCCTGCATCACGAATCCCTGGTCAACCTGTTCAAGCAGTCGCCGCAACTGATGCAGAACCTGCTGGAACTGCTCTGCGATCGAGTACGCCAGGGCAACCGGATCATTCTCGACAGCGAACAGAACGCCAACCTCGACACCCTCACCGGCTGCTTCAACCGGCGCTGGCTGGAGCATGTGTACACCCGCGAAAGCACCCGTTGCGCCTTCAATAGCCAGGCGCTGTGCATGCTCATGCTGGATGTCGACCACTTCAAGGCCTACAACGACCAGCACGGCCACCTCGCCGGCGATTACGCCCTGTGCCTGGTGGCGCACACCCTGCGCAACCAGCTGCGACCGAAAGACAGCATGGCGCGCTACGGCGGCGAAGAGTTCGTCATCCTGCTGCCGGAAATCGATGTCGAGGAAGCCCGCAGCATCGGCGAGCGCCTGCGCCAGAGCCTTGAGCAGGTTTCCTCGTTCTATTCACCGGTCGGCATCTTGCCGGGCGTTACCGTATCCATCGGCATGGCGCCAATGAAGCCGCAGGACAGCCTGGAGAGCCTGATCGCCCGGGCCGACAGCGCGCTGTATCAGGCCAAGCAGCAAGGCCGCAACTGCCTCTGCGGCTAAAAATGTGCCTATAGCGGCTGCACCGCTGCGATGCTGCGTCACGCGGTGCTCGAAATCCTCATGAACTCCAGTTCATTGCGGTTTCTGCGCTCCGGGCTCCTTGCCTCACAGCGGTTCGCTCGCTATCCATCACATTTTTCTTCGTACTGGTCAGAACAAGCCTTGTAGATACTGTTATTCAGCACAAGCTTTTGTAGGAGCCAGCTTGCTGGCGATCTTGGCAGCGCAAAAGCATCGCCAGCAAGCTGGCTCCTACAAGCTACAGGATCAGGCCGGGGTGGATAACGCTCTGCTTATCCACCAGGACCGCCCCCAAATGATCACAGGCATAGGCTCGAAACCATTCACGCCCGCAATGCGGCAACAGCCCCGACAAGCTCTGTTAGAGTTCGGCGCATAACAATAACGCCCGGATGGCTCTCTACTATGCGCAAGCTCCCCCTCGCCCTACTCGCTGTCGCCGTGATTGGTGCTGGCGTGTTCTTCGGCCTCCCCAGCCTGCTCGACCGCAAGATGAACAGCGTCGCCACACCGGCGCCCTACCCGGCCAGCGAGTCGGCCAACAAACTGCACCAGACCCTGTTCGTCGCCGACCTGCACGATGACGCCCTGCTCTGGCAGCGCGATCTGCTCGAACGCCACACTTATGGTCACTCCGACTTGCCGCGCCTGCTCGAAGGACGTGTTGGCCTGCAGGTGTTCTCCACCGTGACCAAGACCCCGCGCGGCCTCAACTACCAGAGCAACGGTAGCGACAGCGACAACATCACCGTGCTGGCCATGGCCCAGCGCTGGCCGCGGGCGACCTGGAACAGCCTGCTGGAACGGGCGCTGTACCAGGGACAGAAACTGCAACAGGCAGCTACCGACAGTCAGGGGCGCCTGGTATTGATCCGCAGCCGTGGCGATCTGCAGGCCTTCCTCAAGACCTGGCAGCAGGACCCGCAACACCTGGCCGCGATCCTCGCCACCGAGGGTCTGCAGCCCATCGAAGGCAAGCTGGAAAATATCGACCGTCTGTATGACGTCGGCTTTCGCATCGCCGGGCTGACCCACTTCTTCGACAACGAAGTCGGCGGCTCGGCCCACGGCCTGGAGAAAGGCGGCCTGACCCCGCTTGGCCGGCAGGTCATCGCCCGCCTGGAAGAAAAACGCATGCTGGTCGATCTGGCCCACGCGTCCAAGGCACTGATAGACGACGTACTGAAGATCGCCACCCGTCCCGTGCTGGTGTCCCACACCGGCGTTGCCGGCACCTGCCCCGGCCCGCGCAACCTGAGCGACGAACACCTGCAACGCATCGCCGCCACTGGCGGGCTGATAGGTATCGGCTACTGGGATGCCGCTGTCTGTGAAACCTCGGTCGGCGCCATCGTCCGCGCCATCCGCTACAGCGCGGACAAGATCGGCGTCGAGCATGTGGCCCTGGGCTCCGACTTCAACGGCACGGTGCACACGCCGTTCGATACCACCGGCCTGGCGCAGATCACCGAAGGCCTGCAACGCGCCGGTTTCAGCCAGGCCGACATCGCCAAGATCATGGGCGGCAATGTGCAGCGCCTGCTGCTCAGCACGCTGCCGGAATAACCCGGCGCACCAAGCTCCCCGCGGCACTTCGCCACGGGGACTTCTTGCATTACACTGGCGGCCGTTCATTCCTTAACCAATACGAGATGGCCGTGCTCAAAGCACTCAAGAAAATTTTCAGCAAGGGCGAAGCCGAGCAGCCCGTGCGCAGCACCTCTCCCAGCTCATCCGCCCCATCCGTCGCCGCCCCTGGCGAAAGTCGCCAGCAGCAGCCCAAACAACAGGCAGACGCCGGCAGTGAATCTGCAGCCAGCGCACCAGCGCCGAAGAAAACGCGTAACGACAAGCCGCGCCGCGAGCGCCCGGCCAAGCCGGTGGACACCTGGAAGCTGGAAGACTTCGCGGTCGAGCCGCAGGAAGGCAAAACCCGCTTCCACGACTTCCGCCTCGCCCCCGAGCTGATGCACGCGATCCACGACCTCGGTTTCCCCTATTGCACACCGATCCAGGCCCAGGTCCTCGGCCATACCCTCAAGGGTAAAGACGCCATCGGCCGCGCCCAGACCGGTACCGGCAAGACCGCCGCGTTCCTCGTCTCGACCATCACCCAGCTGCTGCAGACGCCACCGCCGAAAGACCGCTACATGGGTGAGCCGCGCGCGCTGATCATTGCGCCGACCCGCGAGCTGGTGGTGCAGATCGCCAAGGACGCCGCCGACCTGACCAAGTACACCGGTCTCAACGTCATGCAGTTCGTTGGTGGCATGGACTTCGACAAGCAGCTCAAGCAGCTGGAATCGCGCTTCTGCGACATCCTCGTGGCCACCCCAGGTCGCCTGCTGGACTTCAACCAGCGCGGCGAAGTGCACCTGGACATGGTCGAGGTAATGGTCCTCGACGAAGCCGACCGCATGCTCGACATGGGCTTCATTCCGCAGGTACGCCAGATCATCCGCCAGACCCCGATGAAGGGCGAACGCCAGACCCTGCTGTTCTCCGCCACCTTCACCGAAGACGTGATGAACCTGGCCCGCCAGTGGACGGTCGACCCGGCCATCGTCGAGATCGAGCCGGAGCAGGTCGCCAGCGACACCGTCGAGCAGCACGTCTACGCGGTGGCCGGCAGCGACAAGTACAAGCTGCTGTACAACCTGATCGCGCAGAACGACTGGACCCGCGTGATGGTCTTCGCCAACCGCAAGGACGAAGTCCGTCGCATCGAGGAAAAACTCACTCGCGACGGCATCAGTGCCGCGCAGATGTCCGGCGACGTGCCGCAGGTCAAGCGGATCAAGGTGCTCGAAGGCTTCCGCGAGGGCAAGATCCGCGTCCTGGTCGCCACCGATGTGGCCGGCCGCGGCATCCACGTCGAAGGCATCAGCCACGTGATCAACTTCACCCTGCCGGAAACCCCCGACGACTACGTGCACCGCATCGGCCGCACGGGCCGCGCCGGCACCAGTGGCAAATCGATCAGCTTCGCCGGCGAGGACGACGCCTACGCCCTGCCGCCGATCGAGGCGCTGATCGGACGCAAGATCAACTGCGAGATGCCGCCGGACGAGCTGCTCAAGCCGGTGCCACGCAAGCACTGATCCTGCAATCACAACAAGGCCGGCTAAATGCCGGCCTTGCTCCATCAGGGCTTGCTGATTTCCTGTAGGAGCCAGCTTGCTGGCGATCGGGCATTCAGCGCTGTCTGGTTGATCGCCAGCAAGCTGGCTCCTACCTATCAGGCCTTGGCTACCAGGCTAAGCACTTCCGCCGAGCGCTGTGGCGCCTGGCTCAAGAACCTCGTGCAGCTGACGCGCAGGAACGAGGCGAAATTGACCACTTCGCCGCGGTAGTCCATGACCTCGTCATACAGCTTGCTGATCAACTGATTGGTGGTCATGCCGTCGACCTCGGCGATCTCGCGCAGGATGTCCCAGAACTGATTCTCCAGACGCAGGGTGGTCACCACCCCGCGAATGCGCAGGGAGCGCGAGCGCGACTCATAAAGGATCGGATCAGCTTTTACATAGAGTTCGCACATCGCGCCTTCCCTCTTATCAGCCAAGAACCTTCAGAAACGCCGCCAACCAGGCCGGATGGGCCGGCCAGGCGGGCGCGGTGACCAGGTTGCCGTCGACATGTACGCCGTCCATCGGCACTTCCACATACTCGCCGCCAGCCAGACGCACTTCCGGTGCGCACGCCGGGTAAGCGCTGCAGCCACGGCCCTTGAGCACACCAGCGGCGGCCAGCAGCTGGGCGCCGTGACAAACGGCGGCAATCGGCTTGTTGGCGGCATTGAAGGCCTGCACCAGGGCGATCACCTGCGGATTCAGGCGCAGGTACTCGGGCGCACGGCCACCGGGAATCACCAGAGCATGGTAAGCCTCGGCACGTACCTGGTCGAAGCTGAAGTTGAGGGCAAAGTTGTGCCCTGGCTTCTCGCTGTAGGTCTGGTCGCCTTCGAAGTCATGGATGGCGGTGCGCACGCTGTCGCCGGCCTGCTTGCCAGGGCACACCGCATGCACGCTATGGCCAACCATCTGCAGGGCCTGGAACGGCACCATGGTTTCGTAGTCTTCGACGTAATCGCCGACCAGCATAAGGATGTTCTTGGCAGTCATGGCAGGGCCTCCGCTCCGGTTGAGTTGACCCTTGCAGTCTGGTCCAGAGCCACCGCTAGCGGGTAACAACGGGCTACTACAGACAGAAAAAACCCCGCACGCGGCGGGGTTCTCTTTGCAGCGCTGACCTTACAGCGGCTTGCCGCGATTGCCGTGAGCAGCAACGAACTGCTGCACGGTCTTCAGGTCGTTGGCCAGCACGGTGCAACGCTCGTCGCGCTGGAACAGGTCAGCCAGATGCGGCGGCAGGGCTGGAGCCTGGCCGACGCCGGCCTTCTCCACCGCTTCCGGGAACTTGACCGGGTGCGCGGTGCCCAGGGTGACCATGGGAATGGCCAGGCTGCGGCGGCATTCGCGCGCGGCACGTACGCCGATGGCGGTGTGCGGGTCGAGCAGCTCGCCACACTCGGCATACACCTGAGCGATGGTCTCGCAGGTCTCTTCGTCATTCACCGCCAGCGAGTCGAACAGCTTGCGCGCTTCGGTCCAGCGGTCTTCTTCGACGCTGAAACCGCCACCCTGTTTGAAGGTATCCATCAGCCCGGCGATAGCCGCGCCGTTGCGACCGTGCAGGTCGAACAGCAGGCGCTCGAAGTTCGACGAAACCATGATGTCCATGGATGGCGACAGGGTCGGGTGCAGGTCGCCCTTCACATACTGATTGCCGCTCATGAAGCGGTGCAGGATGTCGTTGCGGTTGGTCGCGACGATCAGCTGGCTGATCGGCAGGCCCATGTTGCGCGCCAGGTAGCCGGCGAAGATATCGCCGAAGTTGCCGGTCGGCACCGAGAAGGCAATGGAACGCGCCGGGCCGCCGAGCTGCAGGGCCGCGTGGAAGTAGTAGACGATCTGGGCCATGATCCGCGCCCAGTTGATCGAGTTGACCGCGACCAGACGGGTGCCCTTGAGGAAACCCTGGTCGGCGAAGCTGGCCTTGACCATCTCCTGGCAGTCGTCGAAGTTGCCTTCGATGGCGATGTTGTGGATGTTGTCGCCGAAGATGGTGGTCATCTGCCGGCGCTGCACCTCGGACACGCGGTTGTGCGGGTGCATGATGAAGATGTCGACGTTGTCGCAGGCCTTGCAGCCTTCGATGGCCGCCGAGCCGGTGTCACCGGAAGTGGCGCCCATGATCACCACGCGCTCGTTGCGCTTGGCCAGCACGTAGTCGAGCAGACGACCGAGCAACTGCAGGGCGAAGTCCTTGAACGCCAGGGTCGGGCCGTGGAACAGCTCCAGCACCCACTCGTTGCCGTTCAGCTGGCGCAGCGGCGCCACGGCGTTGTGGGCGAACACACCGTAGGTTTCTTCGAGGATCTTCTTGAAGTCGGCATCCGGGATGCTGCCGGTGACGAACGGGCGCATCACGCGGAAGGCCAGCTCGTGGTACGGCAGACCGGCCCAGGAGGCGATTTCTTCCTGGGTGAAGCGCGGCAGGTTTTCCGGGACGTAGAGGCCACCGTCACTGGCCAGGCCAGCCAGCAACACGTCTTCAAAGTTGAGAACCGGGGCCTGGCCGCGGGTACTGATATAACGCATGTTCTTTCCCTCAGCCCAGTTGTTCGACGCGGATACGCACCACGCTGCCGACCACGTCGCTCAGCGCTTCCAGCGCGGCGATGGCGTCGTTGACGCGCGACTCGAGCACCCGGTGGGTGACCAGAATCATCGGTACCAGGCCGTCGTGCTCTTCGGCTTCTTTCTGCATGATCGATTCGATGTTGATGCCACGCTCGGACAGGATGCTCGCCACCTGAGCCAGCACGCCCGGATGATCCTTGGCCTGGATGCGCAGGTAGTAGGCGCTCTCGCACTCCTCGATCGGCAGGATCGGATGGTCGGACAGCGAGTCCGGCTGGAACGCCAGGTGCGGCACACGGTTTTCCGGGTCGGTGGTCAGGGCGCGTACCACGTCGACCAGGTCGGCGACCACGGAAGAGGCGGTCGGCTCCATGCCGGCGCCGGCGCCATAGAACAGGGTCGAACCGGCGGCATCGCCATTGACCATCACCGCGTTCATCACACCGTTGACGTTGGCGATCAGGCGGTCGGCGGGGATCAGCGTGGGGTGCACGCGCAGCTCGAAGCCGGCCTCGGTGCGGCGGGCCACGCCGAGGTGCTTGATGCGGTAGCCGAGGGCTTCGGCGTAGTTCACGTCGGCGCTGGTCAGCTGGCTGATGCCTTCGGTGTAGGCCTTGTCGAACTGCAGCGGGATGCCGAAGGCGATGGAGGCGAGGATGGTCAGCTTGTGCGCGGCGTCGATGCCTTCGACGTCGAAGGTCGGGTCGGCTTCGGCATAGCCGAGGGCCTGGGCTTCCTTCAGTACGTCGGAGAAGGCGCGGCCTTTCTCGCGCATCTCGGTAAGGATGAAGTTGCCGGTGCCGTTGATGATGCCGGCCAGCCAGTTGATGCGGTTGCCGGCCAGGCCCTCGCGGATCGCCTTGATCACCGGGATGCCGCCGGCCACGGCCGCTTCGAAGGCGACAATGACGCCCTTCTCACGGGCCTTGGCGAAGATTTCATTGCCGTGCACGGCGATCAGCGCCTTGTTCGCGGTAACCACATGCTTGCCGTTCTCGATGGCCTTGAGCACCAGCTCATGGGCCAGGGTGTAGCCACCGATCAGCTCGATGACCACGTCGATTTCCGGGTTGTTCGCCACGTCGAAAATATCGGCAGTGATGGGGGTGCTGCCGGTCTCGCATTTCGGGTTGGGGCGACGTGCAGCAATCTGCGCGACTTCGATTCCGCGCCCGGCACGGCGGGCAATCTCCTCGGCGTTGCGTTTAAGCACATTGAAGGTGCCGCCACCGACGGTACCCAGCCCACAGATGCCTACTTTGACCGGTTTCACTCTGATTTCCCCATCTGCACTGCGTAAAACGGCCGGAGCAAGCCCCGGCCGCATAAAAGAGCCGCACATTACGAAGCGGCTCCCTATTAGTCAATCTGCCAGCGACCCCGGATTACTTGGCCTCCAGGGCAATTTTCGCCAGCTGCGGTGCCGGCTGATAGCCCGGGATCAGCTGGCCGTTGGCCAAAACAATGGCCGGCGTGCCATTCACACCGATGGACTGACCCAGCGCGTACTGCTTCATGACCGGATTCTCGCACTTGCCTGGCGGCAACTCCTGGCGGGCCTTGGCCTTGTTCATCGCATCCTGGCGATCCTCGGCGCACCAGACACTGGCCAGGCCGTTGTAGCCATGGGAACCCTCACCCTGGCGCGGGAAGGCGAGATAACGCACCTCGACACCCAGGCGATTCAGCTCCGGCACTTCGCTATGCAGCTTCTGGCAGTAGCCGCAGTCGGTATCGGTAAACACGGTGATATGGGTCTTCGGCTGCTTCGGGGCGAACACCACCATTTCGCTCAACGGCACTTCGTTGATCAGCTTGGCGATGCCTTTGCTTTCTGCTTTCTCGGTCAGGTTGACCGCATTGCCATCCTTGAACTGATAGAGATTGCCCTGCAGGAGGAACTGGCCATCACCACTGGCATACAGCAGGCGACCGCCCTTTAGCTGTACCTGGAACAGGCCGGTCATCGGGCTCTCGGCAATCGCCTCAATCGGCAGATCCGGTTGCAGTTTGCTGAGCGTGGCACGGATGGCCTGATCAGGATCAGCGGCTTGGGCAATGGCAGCAACAAGGCCGAGCGCGGTGCCGGCAATAAGGCGGAAAACGGGCATGGGTTACTCCTGTCAACAGTGCGGCCAGCCTACCACAGAAGCCCTGCAGCGCCGATCACAGACGCTGGGCGGACGCAGCGAGGCGATGAAGAGTCAGCCGCGCGGATGATGCCGCGCGTGCAGCTCCTGCAGCCGCGCCTTGGCGATATGGGTGTAGATCTGCGTGGTCGACAGGTCGCTATGGCCTAGCAGCATCTGCACCACGCGCAGATCGGCACCATGGTTGAGCAGGTGAGTGGCGAAGGCATGGCGCAAGGTATGCGGTGACAGCGACTTGGCGATTCCGGCCACCCGCGCCTGGTGCTTGATCCGGTGCCAGAAAGTCTGCCGGGTCATCTGCTCGCCACGCAGGCTGGGAAACAGCACATCGCTGGGCTTGCCATCCAGCAGAAAGGGCCGCGCCTCGCGCACATAGCGCTCGATCCAGGCGATAGCCTCTTCGCCCATGGGCACCAGACGCTCCTTGCTGCCCTTGCCGAAGACGCGCAGCACACCCTGGCGCAGATTGACCTGTTCCAAGGTCAGCGAGATCAGTTCAGTCACCCGCAGGCCGCAGGCATACAGGACTTCGAGCATGGCGCGATCCCGCAGACCGATCGGATCATCCAGCTCCGGCGCCGCCAGTAGCGCCTCGACATCCGCCTCGGACAACGACTTGGGCAGCGGCCGGCCGAGCTGTGGCAGATCGATCTGCAAGGTCGGGTCCTCGCTGATCAGGCCCTCGCGCAGCAGGTAGCGGTAGAAGCCGCGCACGCCGGAAAGAAAACGCGCAGTGGAGCGAGCCTTGTAGCCCTCGGCCAGGCGCCAGGCCAGATGATCGAGGATGATCTCGCGTCCGGCCCCGGGCAACGCCAGGCCACGCTCCTGCAGCCAGGCATGGAACAGGCCGAGATCACTGCGGTAGGCATCACGGGTATGCACCGACAGGCCTTTCTCCAGCCACAAGGCATCGAGAAAGCGGTCGAGCAGGGGGTGGTCGAGAATCGGCATGGGGTGTTTCGCGGGCGATGGCAGGCTAGTCTTCCACAGCCCGGCATCGAATCACCAGAGACAAGGAGTCGCCATGAGCGAAACGCAGATCCTGCTTGGACTAGGCGGCATAGGTGCCGCAGCCCTGGCCAGTCAATGGCTGGCCTGGCGCCTGCGCTTGCCGGCGATTCTGTTTCTGCTGATCAGCGGCATCCTCGCCGGCCCGATCCTCGGCTGGCTCGCCCCCGAGCAGCTGTTCGGCCCTCTACTGTTCCCACTGGTATCGCTGTCCGTGGCGCTGATTCTGTTCGAAGGCAGCCTGACCCTGCGACTCGACGAGTGGCGGGAGATCGGTGGCGTGGTCAAGCGCCTGGTCACCCTCGGTGCGCTGGCCACCTGGGCGGTGATTGCCATCGCCACCCACTACCTGCTGGATTTTCCCTGGGACCTGGCCATCCTGTTCGGCACCCTGACCCTAGTCACCGGCCCCACCGTGATCATGCCGATGCTACGCGTGGTCAGGCCGCGTGCGTCGGTGGCCAATATCCTGCGCTGGGAAGGCATCGTCATCGACCCGATCGGCGCCCTGCTGGCCGTGGTGGTCTACAGCTTCATCGCCAGCCATAGCGGCGGCGCGCCCTGGAGCGAGAGCCTGGGCACCTTTGCCGTGGTGATCGCCTGCGGCTCACTGTTCGGCGCCGCAGGCGGCTGGCTGTTCGGCCTGGCCCTGCGTCATCACTGGCTGCCGGAGTACCTAGAAAACCTCGGCGCGCTGGCCGCCGTACTGGGCATCTTCATCGCCGCCAACCTGCTGGTGCACGAGTCCGGCCTGCTGGCGGTAACCCTGATGGGCATGTGGCTGGCCAATATGCGCGGCGTGGATGTGCAGCACATCCTGCACTTCAAGGAGAACCTCAGCGTACTGCTGATCTCCGGCCTGTTCATCCTCCTCGCCGCCCGCCTCGACCTGCATGCGCTGCTGGCTCTAGGCCCGGCCACCCTGGCGCTGCTGGCAGTGATCCAGTTCATCGCCCGCCCGCTGAACGTCGCCCTGAGCACCTTCGGCTCCAATCTGGACTGGCGCGAGCGCGCCCTGCTGGCGTGGATAGCCCCGCGCGGCATAGTCGCAGCGGCGGTCTCGGCAATCTTCGCCCAACGCATGCAACAGCATGGCTTCGCCCAGGCGCAACTGCTGGTACCGCTGACTTTCCTGGTAATCATCGGCACCGTGGTTCTGCAGAGCGCCACTGCCAGACCACTGGCACGCCTGCTCAAGGTCGCCGAGCCGGCGGCACGCGGTTTTCTGATCATCGGCGCCAACCCGGTCGCACGCGCCATCGGCAGAGCACTACAGCAACGTGGCAGCCGTATCCTGCTGACCGATTCGAACTGGGAAAACATCAGCGCCGCGCGCATGGACAACCTGCCGAACTACTTCGGTAATCCGGCATCACAGCATGCCGACAGCCACCTCGACCTGATCGGCATCGGCCAGTTGCTGGCGCTCTCGCCATCCAGCGAGCAGAACAACCTGGCCTGCACGCGCTTTCGCCCTGACTTTGGCAAGCACAGCCTGTACAGCCTGCCCAACCCTCGCGAGCAGCGCCTCAGCGAGAAGCACCAGGCCAGCCACGAGCACCGCGGCCAAGCATTCGGCAATCCTGCGCAGAGCTACGGACAGCTGGCAGGCTTGCTGGCACGCGGTGCAGAGGTACGCAGCACGACACTGACGGTTGCTTTTGGCTGGGACGACTACCGGGCACTGCATGGCAATCGCGCCACCCTTCTGCTGGCCTTCGACCCGCGCGGCTGGGTGCATGTCGCCAGCGAGCCACTGGCCTTCATACCCGCAGCCGACTGGACAGTGCTGGCCCTGATCGAACCCCAGGAATGAGCAAGGCGCCCAGCAGGCGCCTCAGCCCAGGGCTGAACGCTCTACTCGACGTGGCCTAGGCGAAACCCGGCAACACCGGGATCGGCTTGTTGCCCTCGCCCACGGCGACAAAGCTGAACACACCACTGACCGCCTTCTCGCGACCATCGTGATACATGCTCTCGACATAGATGTTCACCTCGACCTTGAGGCTGGTAGTGCCGACCTTGATCACCCGGCCGACCAGCTCGACGATGGAGCCGGCCGGTATCGCATGCTTGAAGTCGATGCGATCACTCGACACCGTCACCAGGGGCAGGCGGCAGAAGCGCGTCGCGGCGATGAAGGAGACCTCGTCCATCCAGGCCAGGGCAATACCACCGAACAAGGTGTTGTGGTGGTTGGTGGTCGGCGGAAACACCGCCTTGGTCACGCGGCTTTCCGACAAATCGGTCCGCCGCAGGATCTCTTGCTCTCTCGGGGTCATGCCACTACTGCTCTCTGAAAGATGTGGCTGCCTCTGTGCTGCGCGGTGTTGTACTTCTTGTCACGCTGCCCGCTGGACAGATATCGACGGCAGGCCCCAGAAACGAAAAAAGCAGCCCTAGGGCTGCTTTTTTCCTGCAAGGAAACCGTCCGATCAGGACAGTTTTTCCTTGATGCGTGCTGCCTTGCCGGACAGGTCGCGGAGGTAGTACAGCTTGGCTTTGCGCACGTCACCGCGACGCTTGACGGCCAGGCTGTCGACCAGCGGGCTGTAGGTCTGGAAGGTACGCTCAACGCCTACGCCGTTGGAGATCTTGCGCACAGTGAAAGCACTGTTCAGACCACGGTTGCGCTTGGCGATAACCACGCCTTCGAAAGCCTGCAGACGGGAACGGTCGCCTTCCTTCACTTTTACCTGAACGACAACGGTGTCGCCCGGGGCAAAGGTCGGGATCTCTTTGGTCATCTGCTCAGCTTCGATCTGCTGAATGATTTTGTTGGTCATGCTGTGCTCCTAAGACAAACCACGGTTTGTCATCGATACGTTAACTATCGTTCCGCTGGCGGATGTATTCCTCCAGCAGCTTTTTTCTTCTCCAGAAAGCGAGCGGCTATCCAGAAGATCAGCGCGGCGTTCCCAGGTCCGACCAAGGGACTGCTGTAAACGCCAGCGCCGGATGTGTTCGTGGTTGCCACTAAGCAACACGTCGGGAACACATTTACCCGCATACACCTCCGGGCGGGTGTAGTGCGGACAGTCGAGCAGGCCGTCGCTAAACGAATCCTCCTCAGCCGAATCTGCATGGCCCAATGCACCGGGCAACAAGCGTGTTACTGCATCGATCAGAACCATCGCCGGCAGTTCACCGCCGGAGAGAACGTAGTCACCGATCGACCACTCTTCATCGACATGCTCTTCGATGAAACGCTCGTCGATACCTTCGTAGCGACCAGCGATGAGGATCAATGCCTCCTCGCCAGCCAGCTCACGCACTGCCGGCTGATTAAGCTGGCGGCCTTGCGGCGACAGGTAGATCACCTTCGCCTGCTCTCCGGCAGATGCCTTGGCCGCAGCCAGGGCGCCTTCCAGAGGCTTGATCTTCATCACCATGCCGGGGCCGCCACCGAAGGGGCGATCATCCACGGTCTGGTGCCGGTCATCGGTGAAATCGCGCAGGTAGTGGCAGTTCAACTGCAACAGCCCCTGCTTCACCGCACGACTGGTAATGCCGTACTGACTGATGGCGGCAAACATCTCCGGGAAGATGCTGATGACTTCAACGCGCATGGCACTCGCTCGCACAAGAGCCTGTCAGCTCAGAAATCAGCATCCCAGTCGACCTGCATCTCGCCAGCGGCCAGATCGACCTTGAGCACACACTGCGCGGTATACGGCAGCAGGCGTTCGCGGTCATCCAGGCTGTCAGCGCAGGGCTTGACCACCATCACATCGTTGGCACCGGTCTCCAGCAGATGATCGATCTTGCCGAGCAGTTGCCCGAGCTGATCGATAACCTTGAGACCTTCGAGCTGGTACCAGTAGAACTCGTCTTCAGCCAGATCCGGCAGCAACGCACGGGGCACACAAATGTCGAAACCCGCGAAGGTACGTGCCACTTCGCGGTCATCGAGGCCCTTGAGCTTTGCCACCAGGACCTTGCCTTGCAAGCGTCCACTGAGCATCTCGACCTGCTTGACCTCTGCATCGCGCTTGAGCGTCCAATGCGGGTAATCGAGCAGGTTGTCGATCGGATCGGTGAAGGAATAAATCTTCACCTCGCCACGCACGCCGTGCACCGAAGTGATCTTGCCGAGGACGATCAGGTCCTCAGCGGTCGGCGTCGTGGTCATAGTACTCAGGCAGCGGCCTTGGCAGCGTCCTTGAGCAGCTGAGCAACACGCTCAGACGGCTGGGCGCCTTGGCTCAGCCAGTAAGTGACGCGCTCCTGGTTAACAGAAAGCTTCACTTCACCACCATTGGCGATCGGGTTGAAGAAACCCACGCGCTCAACGAAACGACCATCGCGCGCATTGCGGCTGTTGGTCACGGTCAGGTGGTAGAAGGGGCGCTTCTTGGAGCCGCCACGGGCAAGACGGATGGTTACCATGTGAACATCGTTCCTGTAGTCGGTGCTTGCAAAACAAAAGGCACACTTTGAGGGCCTAGGCCCGAAAGGCCGCATATTCTAAGGATTATGCGACCGTTTGCAAATCTCTTTTTGGTTCCGCCGGTCGGCGTCGCCCTGCAAGCCAAGCAGGGCGGCACTGTACGGCATTCGCGGGCACGCCGCTCAGAGCTTGGGCATGCCGCCGCCGGGCATCATACCGCCCAGGCCGCGCATCATCTTGGCCATGCCACCCTTGGCGGTGAACTTCTTCATCATCTTCTGCATCTGCTTGTGCTGCTTGATCAGCCGGCCGACATCCTGCACCTGAGTACCGGAGCCGAGGGCGATGCGGCGCTTGCGCGAGCCACTGATGATGTCCGGGTCACGGCGCTCGGCCGGAGTCATGGAGCAGATGATCGCGTCCATCTGCTTGAACTGCTTCTCGGCCGCGCCCTGGGCGCCGCTCATCTGCGACAGATTGACCCCGCCGATGGACGGCAGCTTGTCCATCAGGCCACCCAAGCCGCCCATATTCTTCATCTGCTGCAGCTGGTCACGGAAGTCTTCGAGGTCGAAGCCCTTGCCCTTCTTCAGCTTCTTGGTGAGCTTCTCGGCCTTCTCGCGATCGATGGTCTGCTCGGCCTGCTCGATCAGACTGAGCACGTCGCCCATGCCGAGGATACGCGAGGCGATGCGGTCCGGATGGAAGGGCTCGAGCGCGTCGCTTTTCTCACCCATACCGATGAATTTGATCGGCTTGCCGGTGATATGGCGCACGGAGAGCGCGGCACCGCCACGGGCGTCACCGTCGACCTTGGTCAGCACCACGCCGGTCAGCGGCAGAGCATCGCCGAAGGCCTTGGCCGTATTGGCGGCATCCTGACCGGTCATCGCGTCGACCACGAACAGGGTCTCGGCCGGCTTGGTCGCCGCATGCACGGCCTGGATCTCGGCCATCATCTCGGCATCGATGGCCAGACGGCCGGCGGTGTCGACGATGACCACGTCGATGAACTTGAGCTTGGCCTCGGCAATCGCCGCCTGGGCAATGGCCACCGGCTGCTGGCTGCTGTCGGACGGGAAGAAGGTCACACCGATGTCGCTGGCCAGGGTTTCCAGCTGCTTGATCGCCGCCGGGCGATAGACGTCGGCCGAGACCAGCATCACCGTCTTCTTCTTGCGCTCCTTGAGGAAGCGCGCCAGCTTGCCGGCGGTGGTGGTCTTACCGGCGCCCTGCAGGCCGGCCATCAGCACCACGGCGGGCGGGGTGACGGCGAGACTGAGATCCTCGTTGGCCGCGCCCATCAGCTCTTCCAGCTCGGCACGCACGATCTTCACGAATGCCTGGCCCGGCGTCAGGCTCTTCGACACCTCGGTGCCGACCGCGCGATCCTTGACCTTGTTGACGAAGTCCTTGACCACCGGCAGCGCAACATCGGCCTCGAGCAGGGCCATGCGCACTTCACGCAGGGTGTCCTTGATGTTGTCTTCGCTCAGCTTGGCCTTGCCAGTGACATGGCGCAGCGTCTGTGACAGGCGGTCGGTAAGGTTTTCGAACATGCGCTTTCCTTTCAGCGGGTCTTGCGGCAGGTCGCGGATTATAACCAAGTGACTTAGGGTCTGTTGGCGTTTTGTCGCGAACCGCGTTGCTGCGACAAATGGCGCCAAGCTAGGCGCGGAACGCAGGCAATGGTGCCTGCCAAGTTCCGCAACGACGCATGGCGCCATTTGCCACGCAACCCGCAGGGACGGGCCGGCTTTTTCGCGGAACGTTGTTGCTCGCCGCTCATTTGGAATGACCAAACCTCGCAACTCGCGCCTAGCTCCGCAAAAAAGCCGGCTCCGTCGCGGCCGCAACAAAACGCCAACAGACCCTATTCACCGACACCGCCAGCGGTCTTTCGTGAAATGCTTCTTATATGCCAAACTCACGACCTTTCGGGCCCTGCGTTACAAGGACTTATGCACCCTCTGCTGCCCAGCCTCGCCGCTGCCGCGCTGTATGCCGGCGCCACTGTTTATCAAGGCCTGTGCCTGGCCAAGCGCGAAACGCCGAACCGGCCCCTGCTCGCACTGCTGGTGCTGGTCGCCCTGCTCTGCCATGGCAGCAGCCTGTTCCTGCAGTTAAATGCCAGCGCCGGGCTGACCCTGGACTTCTTCAGCGCCGCCAGCCTGATCGCCTACGCGGTGATCCTCCTGACCCTGCTGGCCTGCCTGCGCATTCCGGTGGAAAACCTGCTGCTGGTACTTCTGCCCGTGGGCTGTCTGACCGTGCTGCTGGCGCAGTTCCTGCCCGCCGGCACGCTGACCCCGATCAATGAAGGCCCCGGCATTCTCGCCCACATCCTGCTGTCGATCCTGGCCTACGGCCTGCTGACCATGGCGGTGTTCCAGGCCCTGCTGCTGCTGCTGCAGGACCACCAGCTCAAGCACAAGCATCCGTCCGGTCTGATCAAGAACTTCCCGCCGCTGCAGACCATGGAGAGCCTGCTGTTCGGCTTCCTCTGGGCTGGCTGGGGCCTGCTCTCGCTGTCACTGCTGTCCGGCTGGCTGTTCGTCGACAACCTGTTCGCCCAGCACCTGGCGCACAAGACCATCCTCTCCTGCTTCGCCTGGGTGGTTTTCGCCGTGCTGCTGTGGGGCCGCCACCAGCTTGGCTGGCGCGGCCACAAGGCCATTCGCTGGACCCTGGCCGGCTTCTGCCTGCTGATGCTGGCCTATTTCGGCAGCAAGCTGGTCCGCGAATTCATCCTGCATATCTGACCGTCCATGACCCTAGCCCCCTGGATGTGGTCGTTTGGTGCATTAGCCCTGCTGGGCGCCGCCACCCTGTTGCTGCGTGGCAGTAACCTGGCGCACTACCTCGGCCTGACCAGTCGCGCCGCCCGTGCCCGCGGTGCGCCATCCCGCGAGCGGCGCCGCAACCCGCGCAGCCTCAGCGCCCAGGAAGCCCGCCAGCAGCGCCAGTACGCCCTGCTCGAACTGCTGGAGCTGGAGAAGGTCACGGTCGACGACATCATGATTCCGCGTAGCGAAGTCATCGGCATCGACCTGGACGACCCACTCGAACAGATCGTCGAGCAATTGCGCGGCATCAGCCATACGCGCCTGCCGGTGTTCCGTGGCGATATCAACCAGGTCGAAGGCATCGTCCACATGCGCCGCCTGGCCAGCCTGCTGACGCAGAACCGGCTGAGCCAGCAGACCCTGCTGGAGTGCTGCCAGCCGCCCTACTTCATCCCCGAAGGCACGCCACTGGCGACCCAGCTGGTGAACTTCCAGAAGGAAAAGCGTCGCCTGGGCCTGGTGGTGGACGAGTACGGCGACGTGCAGGGCATCGTCACCCTGGAAGACCTGCTCGACGAGATAGTCGGCGACTTCAGCCATGAAGATGGCGAAAGCAATCCGGATATCCAGGCGCAGGCCGACGGCACGCAGATCATCGATGGCACGGCGAATATCCGCGAAATCAACAAGACCCTCGGCTGGCGCCTGCCCAGCGAGGGCCCGAAGACCCTCAACGGACTGATCACCGAAGCCCTGGAAAGCATCCCGGATAGCCCGGTGTGCCTGCGCATCGGCCCTTACCGCCTGGAAATCCTCGAATCCAGCGAGAACCGGGTCAAGCGCGTGCGCCTGTGGCAGACCCAGCCGGGCCGGGCGCGACACTGAGCCCGAGCGCCAGGCCTTCGCCCCAGACCCGGTAACCCAGCGCCGAAGGGTGATAACCATCACGCGCCAGGTAGTCGGCAGCGAACTCCAGCGCCAGGCGCTGATACTCCACCCCCTCTTCCAGACAGACCCGGCGCAGATGGCGGTCCATCAAGGCCGCGCGCCAGCCCAGCAGCTTGCGCAGCAGCCAGGGCAAGGCACTGAAATGCTCGATCGGCGGCACGCCGGTAAACACCACCCGACATCCAGTCGCCGCCAGGGCGCGACTCAGCCGACGCAGGGAGTCATCCCAGGCCTGCAACGAACTCAGATGGGTGGTGTCATTCACCCCGAACACCAGCACGGCCAGATCTGCCGGCTCGGCCAAGGCCTGGGGCAACAGACGCTGACAAGCCTGGGCGGCGGTGATGCCATTCTCGCCACAGGCGCGCCAGGTCACCGGACGCTGCAGGCGCACACTCAATGCCTGTGCCAGCTGTCCGGCCAGGGCCGCCTCCTGCAGCTCGACGCCGACACCAGCCACCGTGGACTCACCCAGCAGCAGCAAGCGCAGCGGCGCCGCGCCAGCAGCGCCAACCAGGCCGCTCTGCGCGCCTGCGGCGGGCGGCAGGCGCAATGCCGTGCGCCGCGTCCACAGCGCTTGCGGCAGCACCACCGGCAACAAGGCCAGGGTCAACCCCCACCAGCCCAGCGCACGCAGGCGCATCACAGTTCGACGCGCACCGCCTGGGCTGCGCGAGTCGCCTTGGCGCGGGCCGCCTCGAGGCTTTCATCGCGGGCCAGGGCCACGCCCATGCGCCGCTGGCCGCTGACTTCCGGCTTGCCGAACAGGCGCAGGGCGGTATCCGCCTCGGCCAGGGCCGCACCGAGATTGGCGAAGCTGACCTGCTGCGACTCGCCTTCGACCAGGATCACCGCCGACGCGGACGGCCCCAGTTGGCGAATCGCCGGGATCGGCAGACCGAGAATGGCCCGCGCATGCAGGGCGAATTCAGACAGATCCTGGGAGATCAGGGTGACCAGTCCGGTGTCGTGCGGACGCGGGGAAATCTCGCAGAACCACACCTGATCGCCTTTGACGAACAGTTCCACGCCAAACAGGCCGCGCCCGCCCAGCGACTCGGTGACGGCCAGGGCAATCCGCTCGGCCTCGGCCCGCGCCTTGGCGCTCATCGGCTGCGGCTGCCAGGATTCCTGGTAATCACCCTTGACCTGGCGATGGCCCACCGGCGCGCAGAAGGTGGTGCCGCCACTGTGGCGCACGGTGAGCAAGGCGATTTCGTAGTCGAAGTCGATAAAGCCCTCCACGATGACTCTACCCTTGCCGGCGCGCCCGCCAGCCTGGGCGTAATCCCAGGCGACCTGCAGGTCGGCCGCGCTCTTCAGCACCGACTGGCCTTTGCCGGAGGAACTCATGATCGGCTTGATCAGGCAGGGGAAGCCCAGCTTCTCAGTCGCGACCCGGCACTCTTCCAGCGAGTCGGCAAAGAAATACGGCGAAGTTGGCAGCCCCAGCTCTTCGGCGGCCAAGCGGCGGATGCCTTCGCGGTTCATGGTCAGCTTGGCCGCGCGCGCACTGGGAATCACGGTAAAGCCTTCGGCTTCCAGCTCGACCAGGGTGTCGGTGGCGATGGCCTCGATCTCCGGCACGATGTAATGCGGCTGTTCCAGTTCGATCACCGCGCGCAGGGCCGCACCGTCAAGCATGCTGATGACGTGGCTGCGATGAGCCACCTGCATGGCCGGGGCATTGGCATAGCGATCGACGGCAATCACTTCGCAGCCCAGGCGCTGCAGCTCGATCACCACTTCCTTGCCCAGCTCGCCGGAGCCACACAGCAGAACACGGGTCGCGGTGGGCGACAGGGGGGTACCGATACGGGGCATGCGGGAGTCCTCGTCAGACAGGCAAAGGGGAATTCAGTGGGTGGCGGGCTGCTGGATAAACTGCCCGGCGGCGCGGGTGCGCTCGACGCAACGGGCCAGCACCAGGCGGCGCTCGGCATTGTCCATGCGCCCCCAGCGGGTGATCTCGTCTGCCGTGCGCTGGCAGCCGGTACAGATGTCCTGCTCGTCCAGCGCGCAGATGCTCACGCAGGGCGATTTGACCGGACGCTCGAGCTCCATCAGTCCTGATCCTCGACCAGGTCGCGGGCATAGCGCTGGGCGTTGTGCACGTAATGGGCGGCGCTGCCTTCGAGCATCTTCTTCTGCTGTTCGCTCAGTTCGCGCACCACCTTGCCCGGGCTGCCCATGACCAGGCTGCCGTCGGGAATTTCCTTGCCCTCGGCGATCAGGCTGTTGGCGCCGATGATGCAGTGCTTGCCGATCTTGGCGCCGTTGAGGATCACCGAGTTGATGCCGATCAGGCTGTAATCGCCGACCGTGCAGCCGTGCATCATCACGTTGTGGCCGACGGTGACGCCCTTGCCCAGGGTCAGCGGAAAGCCCATGTCGGTGTGCATCACCGTGCCGTCCTGCACGTTGCTGTTCTCGCCGATATGGATCAACTCGTTGTCGCCGCGCAGCACCGCGCCGAACCAGACACTGGCGCCCTGCTCCAGGCGCACCTTGCCGATCACCGCGGCGGTGGGGGCGATCCAGCTTTCGGGGTGAGCATCGACACGGGCATCGCCCAGGCGGTACTTCATGCTTAGTTCCTCAGAGCCTGATTTGTGATCTCGCGAGCTAGAGCCAGGCAAGGCAAAAACAGGCGAGGAAGCGGAGTTTACTAGTGGTAAATGAGCATTCCGAGCCTGTTTTTAACGCCGCATGGCCGACGCGCAGCAGATCACTAACAGGCTCTCACAGGCGAATGATCTTGACCGAGGACTTGGGTGGCTGGTTCAGGTCGATGCCGGCATCGAACACCAGGTTGACCAGTTCGACGATCATCACCGCCGTCAGGCCCCAGATCTTGTAGTTGTCGTAGTGGTAGCAGGGCACGTACCAACTGCGCCCTTCGTAATCGATGCGATGGGTGACCTCGCGCGGGTCATCACAGAAGAAACGCAGCGGCACGGCGAAGACGGCGGCGATCTCGTCATCATTGGCGCGGTACTCGACGAAGTCCGGCACCACTCCGACATAGGGCGTGACCTTGATGCCGAAGCGCGAGACCAGCGGACTGAGCGGGCCGATCATCTCCACCAGACCCGGTGGCAGGCCGACTTCTTCCTCGGCTTCGCGCAGGGCGGTATGGATCAGGTCGCGGTCTTCCGGGTCGCGTCGACCGCCGGGGAAGGCCACTTCGCCACCGTGGGTGGACAGGCCGCTGGCACGCAGGGTCAGCACCAGTTCCGGCTCGTCGCTACGGGTCAGCGGCAACAGCACGGCAGCTTCGGGCAGGCGCTTGTCGGTCTGCAGAATGCGTGGCGTATGGCTGCGCACGCGGTGGAGCAGCTCGTCGAGCATGGCTCATTCTCAGTCTTTTTTCTAACCGGCATGATGGCATGAAAGCCGGTAGCCGCCCAAGCCCTGCCCCGACGGGAGCGCTTGCCGGTAGCACGCCGGTAGCGCGAAGATGAGTCACTGAAGAAAGGAGCCGGCATGAATTTTTGCAGTCACTGTGGCAACCCGGTGGAACAGCGCATTCCGCAGGGCGACAACCGCCTGCGCTTCGTCTGCCCGCAGTGCCAGACCATCCACTACCAGAACCCGCGCATCGTCGCCGGCTGCCTGCCGGTATGGGGCGAGCAGGTACTGCTATGTCGCCGGGCCATCGAACCGCGCCGCGGCTTCTGGACCCTGCCGGCCGGTTTCATGGAGAACGGCGAGACCATGGCCGAGGCGGCCATGCGCGAGACCGACGAGGAGGCCTGCGCGCGGGTACGCGAACTGAATCTCTATACCCTGTTCGACCTGCCACACATCAGCCAGCTGTACGTGTTCTTCCGTGCCGAGCTGGTCGACCTGGACTTCGCCGCCGGCGAGGAAAGCCTGGAAGTGCAGCTGTTCCACGAGCATGAGATCCCCTGGCAGGAGCTGGCCTTCCCGACGGTCGGTCGCACCCTGAAATGCTACTTCGCCGATCGTCGCGAACAGGTCTATCCGATCCGCAATGAGGGCATCGCCGCGCTGCGCCCGCGCGAGTGAAATCTGCGCCATGGCGGGTGCGACAGCTATAGTCCTCTCTGCTTACCCAGCAACGACACAACGCCTGACAGGAGGAACCATGGACACCAGCGATCACAGCCTGAGTACCCTGTTCAAGCAACTCGGCCTGCCAGCCGGCAAGGCCGGTATCGAAGCCTTTATCCGCGACCATCATCTGCCCGAAGGCCTGGGCCTGGCCCAGGCGCCGTTCTGGAACGAGTCCCAGGCGGCATTTATCGGCGAAGCCCTGGACGACGATTCGGACTGGGCAGAAATGGTCGACGAGCTGGCCCTGCTGCTGTCCAAGTAAGCCGACTCAGCTTGGCAAATCCAGCTCCAGCGCCAGCAGGCTGGCAGCAATCTGCGGATCATCGGCATCGGTGACCAGGCTCAGCAGCAGCTTCTCGCCACGCTGCTGCACGGCCAGCCCCTCCACTTTCCACTGCCCATCCAGGCTGGCCAGCCGGCGCACCCGGCCATCGGCTTCGACCAGGCCGATCACGGCCCCCAGGCAGGCGCCATCCTGATAGCTATCCGCGGTATTTTCCGCCACCGCACTGAACAGCCAGCGGCCGTCGGCCAGCGCCGCCCCATCGGTAAAGCCCAGGGCCACGCCCTGCAGTTCACCCAGATCCAGGAGCTGCATGCTGTCCGGCGCTGGCGCCTCAGCCTGCTCACCCAGAAGCCTGGCCTGCAGCGCCGGCCAGGCAAAGCGCACGGCAGCATTCGCCGCCTGCCCCTGATTGCCGCGTTGCAAGAGGACGAAGTGCTGGCCGAGGAGAAAAGCGCCCTCGATATTCAGGTCGGCGAACTGGGCGTGCAGTGGCCGGTACAGCGGCGCCAGGTCGATCAGGCGTGGCGCGCCTTGCACCACTCCCTGGGCATCCAGCATCAGCAGCACGGCCTGCTGGCGATTGGGCTTGGAGCCCGAACCCAGGGCCAGCAGCGCGCCATGCGGATAGCCGGGCATGGCTGGCAGCAGCGCCAGGCTTTCCAGATCCGGCTTCTGCGCCTTGCGCTCGGCCTTGTCCTGGGCCAGCTCGCCGGCGAACAGGCGCAGCAGCTGCCCCGGCACCGCATCGCCCTCGGCGAAGACGCCCAGATGCAGCTCATCGTCAGCCACCACATACAGATGGCCAGCACAGCGCACCAGCGCACTGGCTGCGCTCAAGTGCAGGCGGCCCGTCGGGTGCTGGCCTGGCGCCAGGCTCAGGTGCCGGAGAAACTGAAGCTCACACATCAACCCATCCCTATGTAGTCATGAGCCGCGATCAGAACAGGCGCGCAACGTGCCTGTCGACCCCTTTCACCCGGCAACACACGGGCCTGTTGCATACTGGCTCAATAGCACTACCGACAATCCCCGGATGATTGAACATCGGCGCCGGCATAGGCAGACTCTCGCCCCATAACAACCTGTTCGCTCAGGCCTCGGAAACACTCTGGAATATCGCAATGCGCTGGTTGCTCGCCACCCTCTGCTTCACCCTGATCGGTTTCGCCAACGCCTCCACGGCCCCGACCCTGCAAGGCAAGCCGATCGACAAGGTGCTGGTGGTCAAATCCGAGCGCAAACTGCACCTGATCGGCCGCGGAGAAGTGCTCAAGTCCTATCGCGTATCACTGGGCAAGCAGCCCAAGGGTGCCAAGCTGCGCGAAGGTGACAGCCGCACGCCGGAGGGCTTCTACTGGATCGACTGGCGCAAGACCAGCGAGAAGTACAACCTGTCCATGCACATTTCCTACCCCAACGCTCGCGACAGCGCCAACGCCCGCAAGAAAGGCGTGCCGGCAGGCGGCATGATCATGATTCATGGCACGCCGCTGGATGACGAATACCCCGAGTGGTATTTCCACACCCTCGACTGGACCGAAGGCTGTATCGCCATGCGTAATGTCGACATGCGCGAGGTGTGGCGCCTGGTGCAGGACGGTACGCTGATCGAAATTCGCCCCTGAGCGGCCAGCACAGCAAAGGCGCCCCGGGCGCCTTTTTCATGCCTGCGAATCAGTCATGATCAAAATTTGCACAGCATTAATTTGCGCGATAACTTATTGCGCAAGCAACCCTTACTCGCGGATCAACCGATGACAACGCCCCAGTCCTGCCCTGCCCTGCAACTGGATAACCAGTTGTGCTTCGCCCTGTACTCGACCTCGCTGCTGATGACCAAGGCCTACAAGCCGATGCTGCAAAGCATTGGGCTGACCTACCCGCAGTACCTGGCCATGCTCGTGCTCTGGGAACGCGACGGCATCACCGTTGGCGAGATCAGCGCCCGCCTGCTGACCGACCCCGGCTCGCTGACCCCGCTGCTCAAGCGCCTGGAGGCCGAAGGCCTACTCAAGCGCATCCGCAGCAGTGTCGACGAGCGCGTGGTCGAGCTGTACCTGACCGAACAAGGCCATGCACTGCAGCAGCAGGCCGAGCATTTCCCCACCTGCATCGTCGAGGCAAGCGGCCACAGCACCCGCGAGCTGATGGCGCTCAAGGAAGAAGTCATCGCCCTGCGTAGCAAGCTGCAACAGGCCCTGCAATCCACATAACCGCCCACGGGCGCCATAAGGCGCCCATGTACACCCTCCCCGCTCGACCCCCTCAACGACCAGACTTATTCCGTAAAGCGCACAGCCACATAGCGAATCGTTCCAAATAAATATCTTGCGCGCAAAATTTAATCGCACTACATTTCATCTCACGCACTTACTTAGCGCGCAAAACTTTAGACAGCAAAACTAATCTGGAGATTCCGCCATGCAAGCCATCAAAGCCCTTTACACCGCCACTGCCACTGCCACTGGGGGCCGCGACGGCCGCGCCGTTTCTTCCGACGGTTTTCTCGATGTGAAGCTGACCACTCCGCGTGAACTGGGCGGCCAGGGCGGTGAAGCGACCAACCCCGAGCAACTGTTCGCCGCCGGTTACTCGGCCTGCTTCATCGGCGCCCTGAAGTTTGTCGCCAGCCAGAGCAAACGCCAGTTGCCGGCTGACACCTCGATCACCGGCAAGGTCGGTATCGGCCAGATCCCCGGCGGCTTCGGCCTGGAAGTGGAACTAAACGTCAGCCTGCCGGGCCTCGAACAAGCCGTGGCCGAGGAACTGGTCGCCGCCGCTCACCAGGTCTGCCCGTACTCCAACGCTACTCGCGGCAATATCGAGGTACGCCTGAACGTCGCCGTATAAGCCTCAGCAACCTGCATCTCCAGCAGGCCAAAAGCACAAAGCCCCGACTTGCCAATGCAAGCCGGGGCTTTGTTTATAGCGCTGCGCCTTAGAACCTGTTTCGGATCTTTTGAGCTAGAGCCAGGCAAGGCGCAATTGGGCGAGGACGCGGAGTTTACGAGGTGTAAATGAGCAGTACTCGCTCCACTCGCCCTGCGGGTCGCGCTAAAGCGCGTTAGCGGCAAACCGCTTTCCGAGCGCGATTGCAACGCAGCATGGCCGACGATCAAGAGATCCGAAACGAGTTCTTAGAACTGCAGGTCGGAAAGCCGCCACACCTCGAACGCCGGGGTCTCGTAGGGGTGGGCTTTCTTCATCGCCTTGACCACGTCATGCAGCAATTCGTCGGCCACCACCAGTTCGACCTTCCACTCGTCCACATGATGCACCTGCCCGTGTAGCCCCAGGAAGGGCTCGCTGCCTTCCAGCGGACGGTACTGGCCCTGCCCCAGGGTCTGCCAGCAGCAGCTGTCGTACTTGCCGATGCGACCGCCGCCCGCGGCGAAAACCGCCTGCTTGACTTGGTCCAGATGGCTTTCCGGCACATAGAAACACAGTTTGTACATCGGCTTCTCCAAGGCACATCGACGAATACGGGAGTCTCAGCGCACTGAAACTCACCCTGCCGCAGCGATAATGGCATTTTGCCTTATCTCGCCCGCGTGGCACAGTTCGCAACTCTGCATTGGAGCTCTGGGAAAGGGGATAGTCCATTTCCTGATTAGAGCAATTAGCCATAAACAGGTATGGCTTAATCACCCCGCGCTGAAACGTCGCCAACGCTCCCGCAGACCGCTGACTGGCGGGTTATGCCTGCCGTCGCAATACGGCAGGCGCTGCGATTGGCCACAGCGGCACAGCAGCAGGCGCTGCTCGCGCACGGGTTCAAGGCGCAGGGCCTCAGGACAAAGAGAAGAACAGTCGGGAAGCGCGGACGAACGCCCGCAGCGGCACAGCAGATGGGTCTCGCCGGGTTTGACCTGGCGGACTTCGGGGAGGAGATTTTCTTCGGAGTCTGGCACAGCTGCCCTCTCCCGCCCTTCGGGCACCCTCTCCCGCAAGCGGGAGAGGGTCATCAGAGGGGCCGCAAGCGGCCCGCTGTTAGTCCACCCAGACGCGGGCGTTGCGGAACATGCGCAGCCAGCCAGCATCTTCCTGCCAGTCATCCGGTTTCCAGGAGTTCTGCACGGCGCGGAAAACCCGCTCCGGGTGCGGCATCATGATGGTCACGCGGCCGTCACGGCTGCACAGCCCGGTGATCCCGCGCGGCGAGCCGTTGGGGTTGGCCGGATAGGCTTCGCTGACTTTGCCGTAGTTGTCGACGAAGCGCAGCGCCACGGTGCCAGACAGATCCGCTTCGAGCAGAGCTTCCTCGCTCTCGAACTCGGCATGCCCTTCACCGTGGGCGATGGCGATTGGCATACGCGAACCGGCCATGCCACGCAGGAAGATCGAGGCCGACTCCTGCACCTGAACCATGGCCACGCGCGCCTCGAACTGCTCCGAGCGGTTACGCACGAAGTGCGGCCAGAACTCGGTGCCCGGAATCAGCTCGTGCAGGTTACTCATCATCTGGCAGCCGTTGCACACGCCGAGGGCAAAACTGTCCTTGCGCTCGAAGAAGCCCTGGAAGGCATCGCGGGCGCGGCTGTTGAACAGTACCGACTTGGCCCAGCCTTCGCCGGCGCCCAATACGTCGCCGTAGGAGAAGCCACCACAGGCCACCAGGCCCTTGAACTCTTCCAGGCTGACGCGGCCGCTGAGGATGTCGCTCATGTGCACGTCGACCGCAGCGAAGCCGGCACGATCGAAGGCCGCCGCCATTTCCACCTGGCCGTTGACGCCCTGCTCGCGCAGCACGGCGATTTGCGGACGCACGCCCTTCTTGATGTAAGGCGCAGCGATATCCTGATTGACGTCGAAGCTGAGCTTGGTCGACAGGCCCGGATTGTCCTCGTCGAGGATATTGTCGAATTCCTGCTCGGCGCAGCTGGCGTTATCGCGCATGCGCTGGATCTGGTAGCTGGTCTCGGCCCACTGGCGTTGCAGCAGGCGGCGCTGGCCGCCGAACACCGGCTCGCCATTGAAGCTGATGGCCACGTCGCTGCCGTTGATCGGCTGGCCGATCACCGCCACGCAATCACCCAGACCGGCGGCACTGAACTGCGCCAGCACTTCCGGGGTGGCGTCCTGATGCACCTGGATCACCGCCCCGAGTTCTTCGTTGAACAGCACGGCAGCCAGCTCGGAGCTGTCGTCGGCCAGGGCATCGAGGAACAGGCTCAGACCGCAATGGCCGGCGAAGGCCATTTCCAGCGCGGTGGTCAGCAAACCGCCGTCGGAACGGTCGTGGTAGGCCAGCAGGTGACCGTCGGCATTCAGGCCCTGGATCACCGCGAAGAAGGCCTTGAGGTCTTCGGCGTCATCGACGTCCGGCACGCGCTGGCCGAGCTTGCCGTAGGTCTGGGCGAGAATCGAACCACCCATGCGGTTCTGCCCACGACCGAGGTCGATCAGGATCAGGTCGGTCTCGCCCTTGTCCAGGCGCAGCTGCGGGGTCAGGGTCTGGCGAATGTCGGCGACCGGGGCGAAGCCGGTGACCACCAGCGACAGCGGAGAGGTCACGGACTTCTCCTGGCCCTCGTCCTGCCAACGGGTCTTCATCGACATCGAGTCCTTGCCCACCGGGATGGTGATGCCGAGCGCCGGACACAGCTCCATGCCGACCGCTTTCACGGTGTCGTACAGGCGTGCGTCTTCGCCCGGGTGGCCGGCGGCAGCCATCCAGTTGGCGGACAGTTTGATATCGGACAGCTTCTCGATGCGCGAAGCAGCCAGGTTGGTGATGGTCTCGCCAACCGCCATGCGGCCCGACGCTGGAGCATCCAGCAGGGCCAGCGGGGTGCGCTCGCCCATGGCCATGGCTTCGCCGGTATAGACGTCGAAGCTGGTGGCGGTCACGGCCACGTCGGCCACCGGCACCTGCCACGGGCCGACCATCTGGTCGCGGGCAACCAGGCCGGTGATGGTGCGGTCGCCGATGGTGATCAGGAAGCTCTTGCTGGCCACAGCCGGGTGGTGCAGCACGCGGGTTACCGCTTCGTCGATGGCGACGCTGGACGCGGCGAAATCATCGCCCTGCTCCGCTTCGCGGGTAACGCTGCGGTGCATGCGCGGCGGCTTGCCGAGCAGCACTTCGAGCGGCATGTCCACCGGCTTGTTGCCGAAGTGGCTGTCGTTCACCGTCAGGTGCGGCTCGGCGATGGCCTCGCCAACCACGGCGAACGGGCAGCGCTCGCGCTCGCAGATGGCCTTGAAACGCTCGAAGTCGGCGGCGTCCACGCTCATCACGTAGCGTTCCTGCGACTCGTTGCACCAGATTTCGTGCGGGGCCATGCCCGGCTCGTCGTTCGGTACTGCGCGCAGCTCGAAGCGACCGCCACGGCCGCCGTCGTTGATCAGCTCCGGCAGGGCATTGGAAATGCCGCCGGCGCCGACGTCGTGGATGAACTTGATTGGGTTGTGCTCGCCCAGCTGCCAGCAACGGTCGATGACTTCCTGGCAACGACGCTCCATTTCCGGGTTGTCGCGCTGCACCGAGGCGAAGTCCAGGTCGGCCGAGCTGGCACCGGTGGCCATCGACGAGGCCGCGCCGCCGCCCAGGCCGATCAGCATGGCCGGGCCGCCGAGCACGATCAGCTTGGCGCCGACTGAGATCTCGCCCTTCTGCACATGGTCTTCACGGATGTTGCCCATACCGCCGGCGAGCATGATCGGCTTGTGGTAGCCGCGCACTTCCTCGCCACGCGGGCTGCTGACCGCCTGTTCGAAAGTACGGAAGTAGCCGGTCAGCGCCGGACGGCCGAATTCGTTGTTGAACGCGGCGCCGCCCAGCGGGCCTTCGATCATGATGTCCAGCGCGGTAACGATGCGCTCGGGCTTGCCGTACGGCACTTCCCAGGGCTGCTGGAAACCGGGGATCTGCAGGTTGGACACAGTGAAACCGGTCAGGCCGGCCTTCGGCTTGGCGCCACGGCCGGTCGCGCCCTCGTCGCGGATCTCGCCGCCGGAGCCGGTGGAGGCGCCGGGGAACGGGGCAATCGCCGTCGGGTGGTTGTGGGTTTCCACCTTCATCAGGATATGCACTGGCTCCTGGGTCGCGGCGTACTCGCGGGTCTCAGGATTGGGGAAGAAGCGCCCGGCGACGTTGCCAACGATGACCGAGGCGTTGTCCTTATAAGCCGACAACACGCCTTCGCGGTGCAGCTCATAGGTGTTCTTGATCATGCCGAACAGCGATTTTTCCTGGCTCTGGCCGTCGATATCCCAGCTGGCGTTGAAGATCTTGTGCCGGCAGTGCTCGGAGTTGGCCTGGGCGAACATCATCAGCTCGATGTCGTGCGGGTTGCGCCCCAACTCGGTGAAGCTCTTCACCAGGTAGTCGATTTCGTCGTCGGCCAGGGCTAGACCGAGCTGGACGTTGGCCTGTTCCAGGGCCGCGCGACCGCCGCCGAGCACGTCCACCGCGGTCAGCGGCCTGGGCTGGGCATGGCTGAACAGGCCGGCGGCCTCTTCCATGGCGCCCAGCACCAGCTGGGTCATACGGTCATGCAGCACGCTGGCGGCAGCCTGGACATCGGCAGCAGACAGTTCACCGGCCACGTAATAGGCGATACCGCGCTCCAGACGCTGGATCTTCGCCAGACCGCAGTTGCGGGCGATGTCGCTGGCCTTGCTCGACCAGGGCGAAATGGTGCCGAAACGCGGGATGGTGAGGAACAGGCGGCCGCTCGGCTCCTGCACCGGCACGCTCGGCCCGTATTGCAGCAGGCGGGCCAGAACTTGCTCTTCGTCGGCAGTGAGTACACCGGCAACATCGGCAAAATGCGCGAACTCGGCGTACAGACCGGTCACAGCGGGGACCTTGGCGGTCAGTTGCTCGAGCAATTTGCCGTGACGGAAAGCGGAAAGAGCGGGCGCGCCGCGCAGGATCAACATCGTGAACAGCCTCTGGGAAGGGGTGTGCTTTGAGGCCGTGCATTCTAGCCTAAAGCGCCGCCGGGCGGCACCCGTGCGCATGCAGCCAGGCTGCAGCCTGCCGCCGGACGGCAAAATCACCGGAAAACCGGCGCAGACCGCGCAGCGCCTAGCAGAGCCGCCCCCGACTGTCGATATATGGCGCCCCCCAGGCTTTGCGTATACTGCGCCGATGCTTGTCCAAATTGCGTTGCGCATCCGTACGGCCGCCTGGCTGCTGGCGATTGCAATCCCCCTGCTACTCGCAGGCTGTGATGGCGATGGCGAAGTCGCCAAACAGCCCAGCACCCTCGAGCGTGTACAGGAGGAGGGAGCACTACGGGTGGTCACCCGCAACAGCCCGGCCACCTATTTCCAGGACCGCAACGGCGAGACCGGTTTCGAATATGAACTGGTCAAGCGCTTCGCCGAGAACCTCGGCGTCCAGCTGCAGATCGAAACCGCCGACAATCTCGATGACCTGTTCAGCCGCCTCAACCAGGCGAATGGCCCGGTCTTGGCCGCCGCCGGCCTGGTCGACAGCGAGGGGCGCAAGAGCCAGGCGCAGTTTTCCCAGGCTTACCTGCAAGTCACCCCGCAAGTCATCTACCGCAACGGCCAGCCACGCCCCTCGCGCCCCGAGGATCTGGTCGGCAAGCGCATTCTGGTGCTGCAAGGCAGCAGCCATGCCGAACAGCTGGCGCAGCTGCAAGCCACGCTGCCCGAACTGAAATACGAAGAATCTTCTGCCGTCGAAGTGGTCGACCTGCTGCGCATGGTCGACGAGGGACAAATTGACCTGACCCTGGTCGACTCCAACGAGCTGGCGATGAACCAGGTGTATTTCCCCAATGTGCGCGTGGCCTTCGACCTGGGTGACGCGCGCAACGTGGGTTGGGCGGTGGCCAGCGGCACGGACGACAGCCTGCTGCTGGAGGTCAACCACTTCCTCGCCCTGGTCGAGGAAAACGGCAGCCTGCAGCGCCTCAAGCAGCGCTACTACGGGCATGTCGACGTCCTCGGCTACGTCGGCGCCTACACCTTCGCCAAACACCTGCAGCAGCGCCTGCCGCGTTACGAGCAGCACTTCAAGCAGGCCGCAGAGAAGCACAAGGTCGACTGGCGCCTGCTGGCTGCCGTCGGCTACCAGGAATCGCTGTGGCAGCCGGAAGCCACCTCGAAGACCGGCGTGCGCGGTCTGATGATGCTGACCCAGGGCACTGCCCAGGCCATGGGTGTGGCCAATCGCCTGGACCCCCGGCAAAGCATCATGGGCGGCGGCAAGTACCTGGCCCTGATCCACAGCGGCCTGGCCGAAGACCTGGGAGAGCCAGATCGCACCTGGTTCGCCCTGGCCGCCTACAACATCGGCATCGCCCACCTGGGCGACGCACGCAAGCTGGCCAAGGCAGAAGGCCTGGATCCGAACAAGTGGCTGGATGTGCAGAAGATGCTGCCGCGCCTGGCGCAGAAGCAGTGGTACAGCAAGACCCGCTACGGCTATGCGCGCGGCGGCGAAACCGTGCACTTCGTGCGCAACATCCGCCGCTACTACGACATCCTCAACTGGGTGACCCAGCCACAGCTGGAAGGCACCCAGGTCGCCGAAAGCGGCTTCCACGTGCCGGGCGTGAACAAGACCATTCCGCCGGAAGACTCCACACAGCTCTGATGCCGCGCGTAGCCCGGATGCAATCCGGGAAATCACCTCACAGGGCAACCCGGATTGCATCCGAGCTACGTGCGTCGCGCCTTGAAGAAGGCACTGAGTACCGCCCCGCACTCCTGCGCGAGCAAGCCGCCCTCGACCAGCACCCGGTGATTGAGGAACTCCTGACTGAAGAACTGCCCGCGGCTGACCACCACCCCGGCCTTCGGCTCGGTGGCGCCGTAGACCACCCGGGCAATCCGCGAATGCACGATCAGCCCGGCGCACATGCTGCACGGCTCCAGGGTCACATACAGGGTGCTACCCGGCAGGCGGTAGTTGCGCAGATCAAGGGCGGCGGCGCGGATCGCCACCATCTCGGCGTGGCCGCTGGGGTCATGGGTGGAGATCGGGCAGTTGAAGCCGCGCCCGATGATCTCGCCATCCTGCACCAGCACCGCGCCCACCGGCACTTCGCCGAGCGCCGCGCCTTCGCTGGCCAGGGCCAGGGCCTCGCGCATGAAGCGCTCGTCCTGGCTGCGGTCGATGATCTTGATCTGGCGCATCAGTTTTCCTTAAACCACAGCAATCGCGGCCATCAGACCGGTTTCCATGTGGTCGATAACATGGCAATGGAACATCCACACCCCCGGATTATCGGCGACGAAGGCGATGCGCGCCGTCTCGTTCTTGCCCAGCAGGTAGGTGTCGGTTAAATACGGAACGATATCGCGGCGATCGGAGTCGAGCACCTTGAAACTCATGCCATGCAGGTGGATCGGGTGCTGGTACTGGGCCATATTGCGCAGCACGAAGATGTAGTGGCCATCCTTCTTCAGGGTCGCGATGGGCCGGTCGGCGCAGGCCTTGTCATCGATATCCCAGGCCTGGCCGTTGATCTGCCAGTAGCGCGCCGGGCCGGCCTGATTCGGACTGGCCAACAGGGCCGCCCACTCGAAGTTGAAACGCAGGGTCTCGGCCTGGCTCAAGTCCGGCTCAGCGACCGGATTGGCCGGCAGCGCCGGCGGCCAGTCGTCGGCTGCCTGGGCACTGGCCACACTTTTCAGGGTCGCCAGACGCAGCGGGCCGTTGCGCAGCGATAGCTCGGTGCCAGCGCCCGGCACCTTGAGCGCCAGATCCAGGCGCATACCCGGACCCAGCCAGTAGTCCTTGCCCAGCGGCCGCGGCGCCACCGGGTTGCCGTCCAGGGCATAGATGCGCGACTCGGCACCCGGCAGGTTGAGGCGATAGGTCACGGTGTTGTCGACATTGATCAGGCGCAGGCGCACCACCTGCCCGGCCGGCAATTCCAGGGTCGGCAGCGATACGCCGTTGATGCTCGACAGACGCCCGCGAGTGCCTTCGCGGGCCGCCTCGCGGGGCACGCTGAAATCGGTAAAGGCACCCTGCTCGTCGACATGCCAACTCTTCAGGCACAAGGTGCGCTCATGGGCGAACCCGCTCGGCTCGCGCTCCTCGACGATCAGCGGGCCGACCAGGCCGCGGCCGAGCTGTTCGCTGCTGGCCGTGTGCGGGTGGTACCAGTAGCTGCCGGCATCCGGGGTGATGAAGTCGTAGTCGAAATACTCGCCCGGCAGCACCGGCAGCTGCGAGACATAGGGCACGCCGTCCATCTCCAGCGGCAGGCGGATGCCGTGCCAGTGGATGGTGGTGGGGACTTCCAGTTTGTTGATGAAGCGCACGCGCAGGCGCTCGCCCTGGCGGCAACGCAGCTCCAGGCCCGGCGCCTGGCCGCCATAGCCCCAGGCCGGCGTGACATGCCCCGGCACCAGCTCCAGATCGAGCGGCGCGGCGATCAGCTCATAGTCATGGCTCGCCACATTCTGCGGGCGGCCCAGCCAGTAGCGCACGCCACCGGCGCCGAGGCCGGCGATGCCAAGGCCAGCGATGCCGGCGAGGATTTGTCTGCGCGTGAAAGACATAGTGATTCCCGTAGCCCGGATGCAATCCGGGAAGAGCGCAGCCCTGATCGCATGAGGGCTGCCAATTGCAATATCTTCTCATTTCAGCACACAGCAGGACGAACCTTCGTGCGAGGCGGATTGCCGCAGAACAGATGCAACAAGGGCAGCTCGCGCTGCCCTTGTCGGTCACATCATTCCCACTCAATCATCAACAAGCCACCTAACCCATTGTGGTTAAAGGGATTGACTGTGATCGACTTGGGGCCTTACCGCCGCTTTTGCCGTCAACCGTAGAGAGCTTTTGCTAGCGCGGGAGATGGAGCTATTTGCGGGAAAACGACACTAGGGACACCATCATCAATCGAGTACAAGGATACCGGCAACCAACCGTCTTGTCCGCCCTGGCCGCAAACAGCCCTTCCAGAGAAAGCAATGATTGAAAACTATGGCCTTCTAGGATTGCTAATCAACGATAGCGCCCGCTGAAGGTCCTCCGCTACTAGTCGTGAAAGCTCATCCAGTCTGGCAAGGCCGGGTTGACGCTTCGCACCTGACTCATCAGACCAAGCCATGTCCCACAAGCAGTCCTCCGTTTGCAAAATGTCAGTGACACGATACGAACGCGATGCAGACCCACTAGGCGTTAGCTCGCTACTGACTCCATTGCGCACAACATCTGATCGATAGAACGATAGGAACTCATCAAGATCCTCTCGCAACAATGGCTTGGTCTTAAGCGAATAGCGTTTGGTCGTCCGCAGCTCGTATATCCACAGATGTTCTGAAGGCAGAAGTTTGTCTTGTGCGCGTCGACGGTCGAAGAAGAGGACGTTCGCTTTGACCCCTTGGGCATAAAACAGACCGGCGGGTAGACGGAGAAGAGTATGAAAGCGGCACTCTTCGAGCAAACGACGACGGATGACAGCACCAGCTCCTCCCTCGTAGAGAACGTTGTCTGGCACCACCACTGCAGCACGCCCACCAGGCTTTAGCTGGGCAACGATATGCTGAAGAAAGTTGAGCTGCTTGTTTGCGGTCTGCACCCAGAAATCAGCGCGCACGATAGTGAGGCTATCCTCGCTACGGTTACTTTTCTGGTCTTGTGTGTACGTCACGCTGCCCTTCACGCCGAACGGAGGATTGGTCAACACGACATCAGCTTGAAACTTTGGTGGCTGTTTCAGACTATCACTGCAAGTGATAGGCAATTCTGATTCCGCGTTTCCACCCACGCCGTGCAGCAAAAGGTTCATGGTGGCAAGGCGTGCGACTTCTTCAACGAGCTCCACGCCTCGAATCGACTTCGTGGCCAGCCGCTTCTGCTGCGCTCGCGTCATGAGCGGATTCATTCGCTTCAAATAGTCATGGGCGGCAAGCAAGAATCCGGCTGTGCCGCACGCCGGGTCGCACACGACCTCGCCTAGTACAGGATTGACGCATTCGACAATGACATCGATCAACGCTCTCGGCGTGAAGTACTGCCCCGCACCACTCTTTGTATCTCGAGCGTTCTTCTCCAACAGACCTTCGTATGCATCGCCTTTCAGGTCACTGGAGAGACCGGTCCACTCGGTTTGGCCGATCAAATCTACGATAAGTAGTCTCAGCTTGGCGGGGTCCTTGATCTTGTTCTTTGCATTCCGGAAGATCAAGCCGAGCATGCCATCACGCTCGCCCAACGCCGCAAGCACTCGAATGTAGTGCGCCTGCATGTCCTCAGCGTCCCGATCGAGCAACGATCCCCAGGCATACTCGGCCGGAACGGGTCCACCCTCCTGCTCATCGGACATCTTGAGAAATAACAGGTAGGTAAGCTGCTCGACATAGTCGGGGTAGGAAAGTCCATCATCCCGCAAGACATTGCAGTACTGCCAAAGCTTGCGGACAAGGGCGCTCGCCTCACCCGCTGCAGCTGCGCTCTTAACTTTCATGCCGCCACCTTCAACACAATGAGGCGCACCCACCAAAGATATTTGAACGACTCAACATATACCTTGGCTGCGGCCGAATATTCTTCTTCTGCTTTCATCACATTCTTCAAATCACGTATCGCATCGGAGAAGGCATCGCTCAATACCGTATTTCCGTCAAAATTTTGAGGGGCTTCCCGCTCGCCTCGGCCGACAATCCGCTCAATCTTGTTGTAAAGCACGACGCGAGCCTCACGGAAGGCTGGCCAGTCCAAATGCAGGATCAGTCGGCTAGCAGCGAGCTTGGCTTCGGGGCCAGGCTGTCCTTTGAAATCAGGGGAAAGGTCCACCTCACCACTCTGCCGAAAAGTGAGCAAGGCGACGTCGAATACGTTTGTGGGATCCAGCAGAGCCGGAACCTCTTGCCCTCGCCCTTGAGCCGGCGTAGACGCTCTGGCTCCAGGATCAATGAGGGGGAAATGGCCACCTTTGCCCCCTGTTCCTGCACCTTCTGGATTGATCCGGGGACGATTCGCACGGTGGCAACTCAGGCGGAGGTTCGTCCAGTCGAACGCCAACCAGTAGTAGCCGGGATGCATGGGGTCTTCTTTGACGCCGAGCTTTGGTCTGAAGTGATCTATGTCATCGTCGGTCCCAGGGTTTTTGCATTCAACGTACCAACATTTGCCGTGCGAGAACGCCGAAAACTCTGCGCGCAGAGCGACCCATTGGGCGCGATTGGCATTGATGAACGCAGCACGTTGCAGCGGGTCTGCCTCTGCAAGAACGGCATCACGCGTCGCTTCTAGCGCCGGAATGAGATGGCGTATTCTTGGCTTTAGCTCTTCCAGGTCAATGAATCGCATCAGCGGCCCTCGGCCGTTTGGAGCTGTTTGACGATCTTCGCAGCCAAGCGAGCCCGCTCGTCCATTTGTTCAGGCGTCAACTGAACAGACTCAGCCCACGCTGGATCTTGCTGTTCTGTCCATGCCTTCACAAATTGACCATAGAGAGGATCACGAATTGTTTGGTCGAAGCCTAAGGCTCTGAGGCGCGCCTTTATATCTCGAAACTCAGATTCTTCCTCGGGCGTCAGGATATCTTTCATCGCAAGGATTCGCTGGCGGTCAAGCTCCTCCTGTGTCTTCGGATCGAGTGTCGAGCGCAGCCGGAAAAGGTCACTAGTAAGGATTGCAGCGACACCCATTCCTCGTGGATCGTTGTCCGGCAACTCCGCAACCGCTCGCCCCTCTGCATCACGGCGAAATATCCTCACCTGATCACGTTTGAGTCCTGCAAATACCAGTGGATCGTGCGACGACATTACAATGTGGCAACTGTCACGACCTCGAATAAAGCGATCGAGGAACTCAAGATATTGTGTGCTCCAACTTGGGTTCAGATGAGTATCTGGCTCGTCGAGCAAGAACAATGCCTCATCTCGCGCCGTGAACTTCAGTAGACCGAGGACAAGCAGCAGCTGTTGCTCTCCTTCACTCAAGTCTCGATAGGTGACCTCTCCCCCGCCGGCAGCAGGTGTCATTCGAACCCGCGTTCTCACTTCACCAAGGAGCTTCGAGAGATGAGTACTCTCGAGCGCGGTGAAGAATGCGTACTGATCAGCGTAGGACGCATAGACTTGTTCAAGTGCATCCGGTTTTGGCAAAAAAAGATACAAGCTTTCAACGGCGGGATTCTTGGTCAAATCAACGGCAATACGTCTATCCATGCGCGCTGGGAGCATAGCCTTGTCATACAAGCGACTCAGAAATTCTTGCACTTCGCCCACCGCACCCCAGAATCGTGAGTCGCCGTCGCGACGCTTCCAAGGTGGGCGCTTCAGAGCAAAGAGGACGCTGTCTAATCCATCAATCTGAAGATGCTCACGGAGAAATTCCCTATCATCATCGGAGTGGTTGTCTGCCGCATTCATGAAGAAGGCAATGAGAGCAAATTGCCCGTGCAGCGTCTGCGCGTAAAAAAGCCTACGCAGATTGTTGGGATCGGCGACTCGTACCTTCCCGCGCTGCTCTGTGGACTTGATGATCCAGTTGTAGTAACGCTCTCTGTGCTTCTCAAATATCGAAGCCAACCGATCACTCGGGCCAGAGTAGTAACCAAACACGAAGCCTGGCCGATAGAGGGGGCGCCCGCTGTCGTCCTCGGCCATGAAGCGCTTTCTGGTTAGCTCTTTGTACTCACTCCCAGACTTACCTCTGACCCAAAACCTCGGAAACTGATCGCCTTCCGCCTTTATCTCAATGCCTTGATCACGACATTGATACTTGAGGTGGTAAGGGAATGGTGCCTCGAGATCAAGGTCAAGATTGCGAAATATGAGCGAAAGAGCTTCGATCAGATTCGACTTGCCCGATCCGTTCTCCCCTACTAAGACCGTATATGGGGACTGCTCATCAAAATCTACATGCAAATTTCGTAGGTTTTTGAATTCACCAATGGTGACTTCGTCAAGGCGCATCGGTGATGACCTCCAACACTGCATTCTCTGCGGCAGTTCCTGTTTGACGGATCGTTCGATCCAGCTCGGATCGAAGTGCCAAGTAGAACGACTCCACTTGCTCCGGCTGATCACGGTCAAAGCCGGCTAAGGCGAACAGCTCTGGCAATGGCAATGGACGATCGGCCTTTCGCAAAACTGCGCTCAGCTGCACTGTGGACTTGCTCGCTTTTGAGGGTGGTGTGCTTTTGGGCTTCACGGTGTCTCCTTTTGACTTGCTGCCCTTCTCCACTTTCGGCAGTGCTACGGCGATTTCCAATGGTTCGCCCAAACGATCCAATAGCTGAGCCGCTGGTTCATCATCTGGTTGCTGGGGCACCAATTCGCCTGCGACGGCGGCAGCAAGCAACTCGAGCTCCATTTCCGGGAGCCTGTCGATCGACGCGAGCACAGCATTCCCTTGCGCGTCGGCCACGGCCAGGCGTTGCCGAGCTTCATTAACGATCGCCGCCTGCTCGACCAGCGGAGGAAGCGGAAATGGCATAGATCGAAAGCGATCCAACCCCAGATGAGCGATGTTGGTAGATCCGCGAGCGATCTTGCGAAACTGGCCCGAGTGCAAGTAATGCCTGAAGACCAGCAGCGCGAACTCGGGGTCCACAGCTGGTCCAGCTCGAAAACGAATCAATGTGTTCTGGAAACACGCCCCAGGCAGTTCATCCCGGAACATCGCCGGCCGACCAACAAGCTCTGGGCTCTGCCCTTCGTTCAGGAGGATGTCGCCCTGTTCAAGGACATACACGGGATACTCTTCCGGCGTGAAGTTCATTTCAAGAACATCACTTGTGTCGATGCGATCCTCAAACACATTCGCAACTCGTAGGTAAGGCCGAATGTGCTCGCCGTGATGATGTTCTGGAGAGCGTTGTCGCCCCAGCCTGACTTCACCTACCTGATCAATTCTGGCCCATATCCACCCGAGCGGCAAAGGCTCTAGAGCGCCCTCCGGCGGCTCAAGTACTCCTGCCGTGTGTTCAAACAGAGCGCCCTGCGGGACACCTGACTTCTGATGAATCAGTGCCAACGTCGCCGAGGAATCAGTGGCGCCCTCACTGCCCCCTTCCGGCATAGCCACGAGCTCACCTGACACAGCCGCTGCCAAGACTTCTTTGCGCTGCGCGCCGAGTCGATCCCAGGCTGATCGCAGATGAGTTCCCGCCTGCCGGATCTCGGCAAGACGCTGGCTGACTGCGTCAGCAATACGTTTTTGCTCATTGATGGGCGGCAGCGGAAACTGCAACTCGGCAAATCGACTGGCACCGAGATGCTGTATGCCTACACCGCGCGCAACACGCCCGAATATTCCGGAGGCGGCGTAGTGACGGAACACCGTCAACGCGTAGTTGGGCAGAGCCGCATGCGGGCGGAACCGGATAATCGTGTTCTGGTAACAGCAATCCGAGAGTTCGTCGTTCCATAGCGCTGCACGCCCCACTTGACTCGAACTTCCAGACGCCTCGGTCAACAAAATATCCCCTGCGCGTAGCGAAAGCACCCTGCGCTCCGCTGGCGTGAAATCCATCTCAAGGACATCAGTAAGGTCCAGCCCCGTCGGTTTAATATTCGCCGCGCGCAAGTACTTGGTAGCGTACTCGCCAGTGTGCTTATCAGGGGACCTCTGACGGCCCAGTCTGACAGCGCCAACCCGATCCACGCGGACCAATGTCCATCCGATCGGCAGCTCGTTGTTCTTAGTGCTCATCAGCCCTGGCCCACCAATTTAGCGTTCGTACTCAGCGCAGCCTGCCTTATACGAAGATCGCCGCTGCTCTGGTTGTTAATAGGCACAGCCCCATCTGGCGTGCCTGAGACGGATTGCAGCCGCTCATAGGCCTCAATGGATAGCACCACCACCACAGCACGACCATGCTTCTCGATAGCTATGGGCTCTGCCCTAGCGATATCGATCAACTTGCCGAACGAGTTCTTTGCATCCCGAGCTGACATGGATTGCATCGCCGCGCCCTCCGCCAAAAGGAGCCATTTTAGCCACTTTAAAGCTCCCTGCAACTTGCCATAACTGCGGAGCATCCCGACGCTATGGATGAACGCACCGAGACTGATCTAAAGACTGCACGGTGACTACAGCATTTGCGGGTGCGATAACGCAGATAAGCGCAGCGGACTTCGTCCAGTCATCACTTTGCTGCTGGCTTCAGAGCAAGGGCCGAGTGAACTCCCTTCTTGAACCCTCGATCCCCAGCCATGAAAACTTCCAGCATGCACGGCATCAACATCACGACATCTACAGGCTCACCATAGGTCTCCGCATGCAGCTCGGCGTAACGGTCTAGGTCAGTCTTCAGACTGGCCGGGCACGCAAAGGTCAGCTTGATGCTCTCGGTCTTAGGCAGCGGTCCCAGCCGCAACTTCTTGGTCATACTCATCGTGAAATCCTCCGACCGAAAAACAGCGGCTGGTAGGGCCGAAGTACCAGATCCCGATTGACGATGATGCGCACCGGCAGGCCCGGGCGCTCGGTCAATGTTGGCTGGATGTTCATGTTGCGCCGGGTCATCTCCTGCCCGACCTGATTCACGCTATCCTGCAGGCCGTCACGGCCTGCGATGATGATCCGGTCGCCGCCCTGGCGGTTCTCCGGCGCGGCCAGTTCGGCACCGATACCCAGCAGCGTAGTTAGCGCCGCGCCGGCGAAGACGCGATCCCAATGCCAATCGACGCCGTCCTCCAGGCCGGAGTAGCCGGCGGGGTCGGTACCCACAAGGTTGTCCAGCGTCAGGGAAGATGTGTCCGGCAATATGATGCGATTCCACACCACCTGCACCCGGCTCTGCCCATAGCTGACCTGGCTGTTGTAGCGACCGAGGATGCGCGAGCCCTGCGGAATCAGCAGGTACTTGCCCGTCGCAGTGTCGTAGACCGGCTCCGTCACGGTGCCGATCACGTCACCCGGAAGATCCGACTTGATGCCCGTCACCAGCGCGCCGGCGATCACCGTGCCAGCCATGACCTGATACGGCGACGTCGGCAGCTGCAGGTTTCCGGAATTGCGGGTTTCCGAGGAGCCGGCTTGCAGGAACGCTTCTTTCTGCTCCTGCCGATTTTGCACAGCGGTTGGATCGGCAGGCTGTGCGGCCGTCGACGCAGAATCGACAGTCAGCGGATCGAAGCCGGTCAGTGTTACTGTATCCGCGGCAGGCTGTGGAGGCGCAGCCACGGCTGGGCGCTGGCTGCCCGTGCGAAAAAACACCGATGAGGCGGCCGCTTCTTCGGCCTCCTTTAGCCGAGCCAGCCGTTCAGCATCGGCGGGATCGTTGCCAGATGGCGTATAGCTGGCCGCTGCCGGCCGCTGCGACTGCACGATGGCCGGGCCAAGATCGCCCGGCAGCGGTGGCCCCAGTTCGGGTGGTGGCGGCAGCTTGGAATAGTCAGAGGGAAGCCGGTCGAGTCCTTCGGAGCGCGAAACGCGGTCGACATTATATAGCTCCGCCGGATCACTCCCTCCCCTAGGCTTCGGTGGCTGCAAGGACCAGATGGTGGCCCCCAGTACTGCAGCCGAGAGTCCGCCCGCAAACACGGCCAGGGTGCGTCGGTTCAACCGCGTGACCCGGCGCGGCTGGGCACGCAGGGCAACCGACTCGGGAGGGACTTTGCCAACCGGTGGCGCGACAGGATCGGGAATGTCGTCCTGGCTCATGTTCAGTTCCTCCGTACCACACCGTCCGTGCGCTCGATGCGCACAACGTCACCCTTATCGCCACCCAGGCGCAGCTCGGCCGCGCCGAACAGCCGATCCACGATGAAGTACGGTGAGCGGAAACGGTAGTTGACCAGTTGCCCATCGCCCTGCGAGCCGATCACGAACAGCGGAGGCAGCTCGCCCTGGGCGATGCCGGCTGGAAACTGGATGTAGACCTTCTCGCCATCGTCGAAGGCGCGCAGCGGCTGCCACGGTGGATTGCTGCCGCTGATCGCGTATCGGAAGCGGATCTTCTCCAGCGAGAGGCCGGTATCGACTGGCGCGGTCGCCTGTGCGGCCTGAGCCTGACGTTGCAGGGCTAGCATCCGATCCTTCGGGTAGTCCCAGGACACCGAGGCCATCCAGGCTTTCTCCGTCGAGATCAGCTCAATGAGATAAGTGCGCCGACTGGTGGTGATGACCAGGTTGGTCTTCAGATCCGAGCGGATTGGCTTGACCAACACATTCACACGCAGCGTGTCGCCGTGACCACTGGAGGTGTCGCCGACGATCCAGCGCACCGTGTCACCAGCGGCCACCGTCACCAGTTCCTCACCGGCCTGTAGCGCGATTACGGTCACGCGCCCCGGCGCGGCATAGACCTGATAAAGCGCGCCGTCGCTGTAGGGCCAGACTTGGATCGCGTTGATGTAGCCCTCGCGCATGGGTGCCACCCTCGCCTCCTGGTTCGCGCGCGACACCCTGACCTTCTCGTCGGCCGGCTCCGGGGTAGAGATGGCTTCGCCCGGCAATGGCTTCATCTGCCCAGGCATTGGTAGCACCTTCGGCACCACCACTACTTCCACCGGCTTCGGCGGTTCGGGCAGCGGCTGCGCCTGCACCGGCTCGCCGAGCGAGATGCGCGGCGGGGGCTTGCCCTGGCTGGAGCAGCCGGCCAAGACCAGCAGGACCAGGGGGAGCGTGGATTTGCGTAAGGACAGGTTCATGGCTTGGCTCCTTCGGACGCATCGAGCTCGCGGCTCCACGACAGCCCGTTGACGTAGATGCCCAAGGGGTTCTTGCGCAGACGCTGTTCGGTACGCGGGATCTGCAGGATCGTGGAGATCACCGCGTTCCAGCGCTCGGTGCCGGCGGGCGCGCCGTTGACGAAGCGCTGCTCCGTCCAGCGCACATTGAAAGAGGCGTCGCTGGCCCGCACGACACTGCTAACCTGCACCGTCACCGACTCCTTGCCGACACGAGCGAACGGATCGTTGGTGCGCGCGTAGTCGTTGAGCACGGCCGCGCCACGGTCGGTGGTGTAGTCGTAGGCGTCTAGCCAGTTCTGCCGCACCACGATCGGATCGATGGACAGCGAGCGCACCAGCGTGACGAAGCGCGCCAGGTGGTAGGCGACCTGCGCATCGGCCGGCAGGTACGGTGTGGCTGCCTCACCAACTGCGCGCACCTGGCCCGATCTGTCCACCTCCACCACGTAGGGTGTGACGATGGACTGCGCCGAACGCCAGGCCAGGCTACCCGCCATCAGCAGTGCGAGCGCCAGACAGCCAAAGGCCATGAAGCGCCAGTTTCTCGCCTGCACGCGAGCCGAGCCGATGCGCTCGTCCCACGCCTGCGCAGCGGCCTGGTACGGGGTGGCGGGTTGCGGCGTCTCGGCATAGCGCACCCGCGGTCGTTTGAAACGCATGGTTCGTCCTCCTTTATGAATCCGAATCCCGCAAGTTCGGGCCACTGCCCGAACCGCCGCCGTCGCCACCGCGCAGCGTGTGCGCGACGGTGGTGGCGGCATGGCTGATCTGCTGGCGGCGCTGCAAGCGCTTGGCCCATGCGGGTTGCGCCTTGGCATCGGTGGCGACCTGGTGCGCATTGCCCAGGGCGGCCGCGCTGCCACCCGAGAAAGCTCCACCTCCAGCAGCAAACCGGTCCTTGAGCGAGCGCATCCCTGCAGCCAGCTTGGCGGTCGGTGCCATGCGCGCTCCGGCCGCGACCGCAGCACCTACACCGGTTGCGGCGGCACCGACTGCAACAGCCATGCCCGCCGTGCCAAGCGCGGCACCCGCCATCGCCCCCGCACCCAGCTGCGGGCCACCTGAAATCAGTCCGGTGGCGATGCCCGGGCCGAAGATGCCCAGGGCGAGCAGCGCCAGCGAGGCCAGCATGACCACCAGCGCGTGGTCGATGGACGGCTCGTCGGGATGTACCTGGAACTCGGCGAATAACCCCGTGCCAATGCCGACGATCACCGCCAGCACCAGTACCTTGACGCCTGAGGACACCACGTTGCCCAGCACCTTTTCGGCCAGGAAGGCGGTCTTGTTCCACAGCGCGAATGACACCAGCACGAACCCCGCGAGCGCGGTCAGCTTGAACTCGATCAGGGTGATGAACAGCTGTATCGCCAGCACGAAGAAGCAGACGATGACCACCAGGTAGGCCAGGAACAGGATGACGATGGGATCGAGGTTGACGAACACCTCGGGGAAGCCGGTCATCTCGCCGATCTGTTCCAGAATCGGTGCACCGGCGTCGATGCCGGTTTTCGCCAGCCGCCCAGGCTGCAGGAAGGTCTCCATGCTGAGTGCACCGGTCGCTGTCAGACCCAGCCCGGCAAAGGAGCGGAAGACGATACTGGCCAGCCAGTTGAAATTACCGATGATGTAGGCGAAAGCACCGACGTAGAGCACCTTACGAATGAGCTTCGCCATCACGTCTTCACCCTGGCCGGTGGCATGACCAAGCGCCCAGTACAGCCCGGCGAACGTCATATCGATCGCGATCAGCGTGGCGGTGAGGAAAGCGACCTCGCCTTGCAACAGCCCAAAGCCCGAGTCGATGTAGCGCGAAAACGTATCGAGGAACCGGTCGATGATCGTCACGTCATTCATGGTGTGGCCTCCGAGGCAAAAGCAGCCGGCGCATCGTCGACGGGACTGTCGAAAGTCGCTGGAATAGGCGGCAGATCCTCTAGAGCGACGTACTCTTCCGGGCCGCCGTGGCCGTCGAAGAAGCGGTGCCGGTACGCATCGGCGGCAGTCCGGCAAGCGCCCTCGCCCACGGCCTGCCGCTCGGCTGCGCACTGGGCGCGCAGCACCTTGAGTCGCACAGGGTCTGCGGCCAGGCCTTCGCTGGACTGCTGATCGCAGCCCCCCAGCAGCGCAGCCGACAACGCAAGGACGTATCGCATGGCGACCTCCGTCAGTTCCCGTAGAACTGAACAGACTGCGGCGTATACGGCGTGCCCTCGCCCAGGAAGCGCCGCCGTACTTCGCGGGCGCGCTCGCTGGCCGCCGCCTGCCGTGCCAGCTCCAGCGACGCAGCGCGGTCTTGGGTGAGCTGAAGCTGTTGCGCTTGGATGGACTGCTTGGCCTGCAGGGCCAGCAGCTGGTTGGTCGCCTGCATGGCCTGCAGGGCGCCGGTGGCCGATTGGCTCTGGCCCACCAAAACAGTCAACGCACTTTCATCGTCGCTCAGGTTTCGCGACACCTGCGCCTGCATGCGCATCGCGGTGTGCAGGCCATCGAGTGTGTGCGCCCAACGCTTGCGGGCATCCTGGTACATCTGGTCGCCGCTGACGGTGGCGGCGTACTCAGTAGGGTAAAGCCGGGCGAACTCGCTATCGAGGTTCTGCACATCGTAGGCAAGCCCCTGCGCCTCGGCGATCAGTTGCTCGCTCCTGACCAGCGACGCGTGAAGCTGGTTGACGACACTGAAGTCGAGGCTGGCCAAGTTGCGCGCCTGATTGCTGAGCATCTGCGCCTCGTTCTGCAGCTGCTGCACCTGGTTGTTGATCTGCTCCAACGTGCGAACAGCCGTCAGCGTGTTCTGCACCAGGTTGGTGGGGTCGAGCACAATGTCGCCGACACCAAACAGGGCGTGCACCGGCTGCGCGCAGGCCAAGGTAAGGACACTGGCCACGGCGAGCGCGGTCAGCTTGGGTTTGAGCGAGGACTGGAGCTTCATGGCAGGCTCTCCTGTGGGCGGGAAGCATGGAAGGACGCGGCGGATGGCGCGGACGGCAGCAGCTCGGCGGCCCAGTCGAGGCCGCGATGGCGCAGCCAGGCAGCGGCGAAGCCGGGCACACCGGCATCGCCCAGCACGCAGTCAATGGCGCGCTGTTCCTGGGGCGTCGAAGCGCCCGCGAACGCGAGCGCAACCGGCCCCAGATCGAGGTCGAACAGGCGATTGCCCTCGCGGGACTGGTAGTAGTAATCGCGCTTGGGTTGCGCGGTGGCGACGATCTCGATCTGCCGCCCGCTGAGGCCGAAGCTCTCGTAGATCGCGCGGATTTGCGGCTCGCTGGCCTGCGGATTGGGCAGGAAGATGCGACTCGCACAGCTTTCGATGATCGCCGGGGCGATGGTCGAATCCTTGATGTCGGCGAGCGACTGCGTGGCGAAGATCACGCTGACATTCTTCTTGCGCAGCGTCTTGAGCCACTGGCGAATGCGCGCGGCAAACACCAGGTCATCGAGGAACAGCCAGGATTCGTCGAGGATCAGCAGCGTCGGCGCGCCGTCGAATCGCTCCTCTAAGCGCGCGAACAGATAGCCCAGCACGGCCAGCACCGCCGCCTTGCTGTGCATCAGCGCCTCCATCTCGAAGCACTGCACGTCAGCCATGCCTAGATAGTCGAGGTCGGAGTCGAGCAGCTTGCCGTGCGCCCCGCCGAGCACGTAGGGTGCCAGCGCCTGGCGCAGTGCATTCGATTGCAGCAGCACCGATAGGCCGGTGAGCGTGCGCTGCTCGACCGGCGCGCCAGCGAGGCTGCCTAGCGCGGACCAGATCGCCGCCCTCTCGTCAGGACCAACGGCCAGCCCCTCGTGCAACAGGCGCCCTTCGACCCACTCGGCCGCCCAGCTGCGACAGCCTTCCTCGTCGATGAGCGCGAGCGGCTGGAAGGCAATCGCGCCATCGACGCCCAGGTCGTAGTGCTCGCCGCCCAGGCCGAGTACCGTCGCCCGCATGGAGCGGCCCATGTCGAAGGCGAAGATGCGCGAGCCGGGGTAGCGGCGGAACTGCAGCGCCAGTGTGGCGAGCAGGACGGACTTGCCCATGCCGGTCGGGCCGACGACCAGGGTATGCCCAACGTCGCCGAGGTGCGTCACCAGCCGGAACGGCGTCGCACCCTCGGTGCGGGTGACGATCAACGGCGGCCCGTCGAGGTGTGCGTTACCCTGCGGTCCGGCCCATACCGCCGACACCGGCATCAGGTGCGCGAGGTTCAGCGTCGAGACGATGGGCTGACGCACGTTGGCGTAGGTGTTGCCCGGCACCGAGGACAACCACGCCTCCACCGAGTTGAGGGTTTCAGGGATGGTCACGAAACCCCGCCCCTGGATAACGCGCTCCACCCTGCGCAACTTCTCGTCAGCCCTGTCAGCGTCGACATCGAGCACCGTTACGGTCGCAGTAACGAAGCCGAAGGCGACCTGGTCACCGCCCAACGCCTGCAGAGCGGCATCCGCATCGGCGGCCTTGTTGCTGGCGTCGGTATCCAGCAGCGGACTTTCCTGCTGGAACAGGGTTTCACGTAGCAGCGCCAGGACGCTCTTGCGCTTGGCGAACCACTGGCGGCGCAGGCGACCGAGCTCCTTTTCAGCCTCAGCCTTGTCCAGGCACAGAAAACGCGTGCTCCAGCGGTAGGCGAAGCCCAACCGGTTGAGGTCGTCCAGAATTCCCGGCCAGGTCGAGGTTGGGAAACCGCGCACCGTCACCACGCGCAGGTGCGCATCGCCCAACATCGGCGCCAAGCCACCGAGCAGCGGCATGTCAGCCAGCAGCGTGTCGAGGTGGAACGGCACGTCCGGAACCTCGACGCCATAGTGCCTAGTCGAGACGGTCGCATGCAGGTAGCTCAGCGTTTCACCGTCGCCGAGCCAGTCGATCTCCGGCATCACACCATCAAGCAGGTCGAAGATGCGCCCAGTTTCCGCGACGAAGGCCGCCAGGCGTTCGCGCCAGTCCACGCCCGCCGCCGGGGAATTCTCGTAGAGCAGCTTCGCCGCGCGAGCGTGCGACTCTTCTGGCGGCAGGTATTGCAGCGTGAGGTGGTAGCCACTCTCGAAGTGGTTGCCAGACTCCTCGAACGTCGCGCGCCGCTCCTCGTCCACCAGCCACGACAGTGGCTCGGGAAAGTCCGAGTGTGGGTAACCCGCCGCCGCCCGGCGCTCAGCCTCGACGAACAACGCCCAACCAGCGCCGAGGCGACGCAGCGCGTTGTTCAGCCGTGCAGTGATGGCCACCAACTCACCTTGCATCGCACTGTCGAGGTCAGGCCCCCGGAAACGCGCGGTGCGCTGGAACGAACCGTCTTTGTTCAGCACCACACCCGGCGCGACCAAGCCGGCCCATGGCAGCCAGTCGGCAAGCAAGGCCGGTCGCAGGCGGTATTCGGCTAGGTTCAGCATCGCGGCGATCTCCCCGTCAAATGTCCAACAGCGGCTTGTGCTTGAGGTGTCTAGCAAACACCTGCATGAACTGCGGATCGACGCGCGCGCCCCATACCGCAAGCGCATGCCCGACCAACCACAGCACCAGGCCCGGAAGCCAGAGTTGCAGGCCCAGCCCAACAGCGGCGGCCAGCGTGCCGTTGGCAATGGCCACCGTGCGCGGCGCGCCGCCCAGCAGAATCGGTTCGGTCAGCGAGCGGTGCAGCGGCACCTCGAAGCCCGGCAGGTCGTTGACCGTGCTCATATAACGGCCCCGCCGGAGAAGCTGAAGAACGACAGGAAGAACGAGGACGCCGCGAAGGCGATGCTCAAGCCGAACACGATCTGGATCAGCTTGCGAAAGCCACCCGAGGTGTCGCCGAATGCCAACGCCAGTCCTGTGGAGATGATGATAATGACGGCCACGATGCGCGCGACCGGCCCCTGGATCGATTCGAGGATGGATTCGAGCGGACCCTCCCAAGGCATCGAGGAGCCAGCGGCCCTCGCCGTGCCGGCCGTGATCAGCATGAAGACGGCCAGCTGCAGACCATGCTGTGCAGCCGTGACCAGGCGGCGCAGGTATGCGAAGCACGTGGCCGGATTTACGGAAAAACGGGAAACAGGGACATGTGTCTGCGTCATGGCAGTTCTCCAGGCGTGGTCGGGGACAGGAAAAATGGCGTGAGTTGATCGCCAAGCGACTCTCCCAGCACATCCACCAGGTGGTAGCCGGCATCGTCAAAGCCGGTCACGCGAGCGATGCTCTCGATACGGCGCAGGCGGCCTCGGCCGGCGATGAAGATCACCACGTTGATCGCCTCAGCGATCAGCGCACGCGGCGGATTCACGGCCACTTCGAGTACCAGTTGCTCCAGGCGCAGCAGTGCACCAAGGGCGGAGCCGGCATGGAGGGTGGCGATGCCGCCCGGGTGGCCGGTGCCCCAGACCTTGATGAGGTCCAACGCCTCGCCGCCGCGCACCTCACCAACGACCACGCGGTCGGGGCGCAGCCGCATCGTGGCGCGCACCAGCTCACGCATGGACACCACGCCCGCACGCGTGCGCAGCGGCACGTGGTCGCGCGCGGCACATTGCAGCTCGATGGTGTCTTCGAGCACCAGCACGCGGTCGCCGGTGACGGCGATCTCCGCGAGCAAGGCATTGGCGAGCGTGGTCTTGCCGGTGCTGGTACCACCGGCGATCAGGATGTTCTGCCGCTCGCGCACCGCGCCACGCAGGAACTCAGCCTGCGCGGTGGTCATCATCCCGTCGGCCACGTAGCGCTCCAATGGAATGACACCCACGGCGCGCTTGCGCAGGGCAAAGGCCGGGCCGGGCGCCGCCGGCGGCAAAATACCCTCGAAGCGCTCGCCCGTTTCAGGCAGCTCGGCGCTCAGCAGCGGCTGGCCACGATGCACCTCCGCGCCGACATGCGCAGCCACCAGGCGGATGATCCGCTCACCGTCCGCCTCAGATAACTCTGCGCCCAGCGGCGCACGCCCCGACGACAGGCGATCCACCCACAGCGTCCGGTCGGGGTTGAGCATGATCTCCACCACATCCGGATCTTCAAGCGCAGCGGCAATAATCGGCCCCATCGCTGTGCGCAACATGCGGATGCGCCTATCCAACGAGGTCGCGCTGAAGGATTGCGGCGCGGCGCTCATGAAACACGCTCCCGCGCTTCGTCCAAGGAGGCTTCATCCATGCGCGGGCTGTCCGGATGCAGCTCCTCCACTACGTCGCGCACCAGGCTGCGGCCTCTCAGCAGGTGGCGTCCGAGCTGTTCGACGAACTGCTCGAAGCGTACCTTGCCCTGGGCCTTGGCCGCTTCTTGATGTGCCTCGGGCACGGGGGTGCTGACGGTCAGGAAGTAGCGGACGAACAGCGCCAGCGTCTCGATCTCGATGGTCTGGTCGCGCTCCAGACGCTCGAACTGACGCGACAGGCGATCCAGTCGCTTGGCGATGGCTGCCTCGCGCTGGTCGCCAGCGTCCGGCGACAACCAAGACGCCAAGGCCGCCGCGACGATAGAGGACTTGGACACGCCCTTCTTGGCGGCCAGATCGTCCAAGCGGCGGGCATGTTCGGGCTGGATGAACAGATTGAGGCGGTACTGGCTCATAACTGGATTCCGTCGTCGGGATCGAGAGCAGCCTGGTGGGCGACACGCTGCATGGCAGGGTCAAACTGGCGAGGGAGAACGGGCGGCAAGTCATCGTCATCGAGCAGCGCCAAGTCGCTGTATGCCCACTCTTGCTCGGGGCTGTAGACGACGGTCTCGGAGAGTTCGGGCTGACGGCGTGGGCCGCCTTCGTCGGCAGAGGTCGCAACTGAGTCATCGCCGAGTCCCACGTTCGTAGGTGCCGCCGGTACGGCTGGCATGCCCAGGCCGCTCCAGTCATCCGCGCGCGACGGCGGTGCATCGGCATAGCACCCAGCCACGAGAACGGGGGGCGGCAGCGCGCGGCGCTTGAAGTTCGCATCGGCGTAGTAGCGCAACTTCCTGGCCTTGATCGGCACGACGCCGGACACCATCACCACGGCCTCTTCGGGCGGTAGTTGCATCACCTCGCCGGGCGTCAGCAGCGGCCGCGCCGTTTCCTGGCGCGACACCATCAGGTGCCCCAGCCACGGCGCGAGACGATGCCCCGCGTAATTGCGTTGCGCACGCAGTTCCGTCGCGGTGCCCAACGTCTCGGAAATACGCTTGGCCGTGCGTTCGTCGTTGGTGGCGAAGGTCACGCGCACATGGCAGTTGTCGAGGATGGAATGGTTCTGCCCATAGGCCTTGTCGATCTGGTTGAGCGACTGCGAAATCAGGAATGCGCGCAGGCCGTAGCCCGCCATAAATGCCAGGGCCGACTCGAAGAAGTCCAATCGCCCTAGCGCGGGGAACTCGTCGAGCATCAGCAGCAGCTTATGACGTCGCTCCACGCCATCGCTGCCGTCGAGCGATTCGGTCAGACGCCGGCCGATCTGATTGAGGATCAGCCGGATCAGCGGTTTGGTGCGGTTAATGTCCGAAGGTGGAACCACCAGGTACAGCGATACCGGATGTTCGGCGGCAATCAGGTCTGCGATGCGCCAGTCGCAGCGCGACGTGACTTCGGCCACCGTAGGGTCGCGGTACAGCCCCAGAAATGACATGGCGGTGCTCAACACCCCCGAGCGCTCGTTGTCGCTCTTGTTGAGCACTTCGCGGGCGGCGGACGCCACCACCGGATGCGTCCCGGCTCCCAGGTGCCGCGTCGTCATCATCCGGTTCAGCGTCACCTCGAACGGGCACGCCGGATCGCTCAGGAAGTTGGCGACGCCGCGCAGCGTCTTGTCCTCACCCGCGTAAAGCACATGCAGGATGGCGCCAACCAGCAGCGCATGTGAGGTCTTCTCCCAATGATTGCGGCGTTCCAGCGCGCCTTCCGGGTCCACCAGGATGTCGGCGATGTTCTGCACATCGCGCACCTCGTGCGCCCCCCGACGCACCTCCAGCAGCGGGTTGTAGGCAGCCGAATGCGGATCGGTGGGGTTGAAAAGCAGGCAGTGGGAGAAACGCGAGCGCCAGCCGGCGGTTAGGTTCCAGTTCTCGCCCTTGATGTCGTGGATAACCGCCGAGGCTGGCCAGCTCAGCAGCGTGGGGACCACCAGACCGACGCCCTTGCCGGAGCGTGTCGGTGCGAAGGCCAGGACATGCTCAGGCCCTTCGTGGCGCAGGTACTGGTCATCATGCAGCCCGAGGAAGACCCCCGCAGGCCGGTCCAGCCCCGCCTTGTGGATATCGGCGGCCTCTGCCCAGCGCGCCGAGCCATAGGTCGTAACCATACGCGATTGGCGTGCGCGCCAGATCGACATGGTGATGGCGACGCCCACGGCAACCATGCCGCTTGTGCCGGCAATGGCACCACCGATGTCGAAAACCTTCGGTGCATAGGCGCCGAAAAAGAACCACCAGTCGAACAGCCGCCAGGGGTGATAGACCGGCGTACCGAAGCAGTCGAACCAGGGCGAACCCAGGCGTACCTGATAGCCCAGGGCGGCGGCTGTCCATTGTGTGGCGCTCCACACGCCGGCGATCACGATGCCGAATACGGCGGCGATCTGCCCGAACAGCACGTTCGTCCCTTGCATTGCCCGGCTCCCGATTTCTCCCGTGAAAGCAGCAAAAATGCTGGCTGCTTGGTCGAGATTCGGTGCTGGGTCAGTGCCGGTCAAAGACCTTTATCGGGACAAAACTGGACTGGAACGCATCAATTCATGCAAGAGCGGGTAAAGGAAAACCGTCGCAAGTCCGAGCGTGTTGCGACCTGTCGGGAGAGACGACTGGAATTTTCAGCCTTCGCGCTTTCAACGTGCGGCCTGAGCCCTCGACCATAATCGCTTGACCTCGCTGGATGATGGGCTAGGGTTTGGGGACGGTCTTCCCTGAGACCTCCTCTGCAGCAAGGATGCCGCTGCCCCTTCGGGGGCTTCTATTTAGAAGCCTCGCCACTCGGCGGGGCTTTTTCACATCAGTCAGAACCTGAACGGTTATTTCGACGGTGTATAGGGCACCTTCCCGTCGCCATAGAACCGCTTGCGTGTGGCTTCAGCAACGCGATTGCACAATTCGTCACCTAGCTTCGCACGATCCAGCTTGCACTGTTGGCGCAAACCCTTCAGCCGACCAGGATCGGCTGCAAGCTCATCAACCGTCGGCAGCGTCGACGGTGTCTGCGCATCGGGCTCACCGCAGGCCGTGAGGGCAAGGACATAAAGAATCGGTATAACTTTTTGCATGGCTCAAGCTCCTCCGGTTTTTCTGTGGCAGTTCTAGGAGGCTAGGTAATCTCAACGGATTCGAAGGCCTGTACCCGCTCGATGATGCGGTTCAACGTCACCGACGGTTTGCGTGTCGGGTGCAGCAGGTAGGTGGTCAGTAACGGCCCCCAGCCAGGGGGCGACCTATAACCCCAGACTCCCGGCAATCCGCAAGGTTCGACTCACCCGTCAAACCCAGCGCAAACCCCGCAGCCACCAGCGCCATCATCAGGTCGCAAGAGGCCACTTGCTCCACGACCAGTGGCTCCGATCCGGTTTGGCGCAGGAAACGCTCAACTTGCCGCGCATGCCCCCACAAGCCTGTGGATCGCACAGCACCAGCGGGTAGCGCAGCGTCATACAGATCATCGAGCAACCCCTAAATCTACTGAGACAGTGGTACCTCGAAGAATCGAATTTCGACTTCGGGCTCCTCCTGGCAGCATAGCGCCAGGAGGGCAGGCAAACGCCTGGACGCTAGCCGCGCCGACCATCCGTTGGATGAGGGGATTCATGCCTTGGTAGGTCCATCAGGGCATGGCCAATGTGCAACAGCATCTCGCCAATCACCTAGTCGAACAGCTTCCACAGGGGTGCAGGGGCGTCTTTCCGTGCCCGGATAGCAGGTCAAGGGGGGGCCATCCCCCTACTGCCGGCTCAGCCGGCGACCGCCTTGCGTTGCTGCTGAGCAATGCGGTTGACCAGGTACTCGGCATCGCGGGCGATGCCGGAGAAGCGCCCCGAACCCCAGGTGTACAGCCACGGCAGGCCGAGGAAGTAGAGGCCGGGCACCGAGGTGACGCCACGGCTGTGCACCGGCTGGCCACGGCCGTTGAACACGCCGGCATCGACCCAGGCGAAGTCCGGGCTGAAACCGATGCACCAGATGATGCTGGTGATGCTGGCTTCGGACAGGCTCAGAGCAGTGCGCGCCTCGCCGGGGTGCCAGGACGGTTGGTAGGGCTCGCCAGCCCACGCCTCGATGCCCTTCTCGGTGATATGGGCGTCGATGCTGGCGTTGATCCGGTTGTACACGGCGTCGGCGGCGTCCAGCTTGGCTTCCAGGTCGGCGTTGAAGGTCAGCACGTCCCCCTGCAGGTCCTTGAGCAGGCCGAACAATTCCATGCCTTCGCTGGCGAACTTGCGCAGGTCGATGTCGCGCCCACCGTCGCGGCCGGTCACGTAGTGGTTGGTGTTGTCGCGGACACCTTCGCGCAGCGGGTGCTGGTCGACGCCGATGTCGTAGTAGCCCATGTCGGCTAGCCAGTCGACCACATCGCGGCCCCGGTAGAAGCGCGCGCAACGCGGGGCGTCGCCCACGGCTAGGTAGACCTTGCGCCCGGCCAGGTGCAGGTCTTCGGCGATCTGCGCACCGGACTGCCCGGAGCCAACCACCAGGACATTGCCCGCGGGCAACTCCTGCGGGTTGCGGTACTGCTCGGAATGCAACTGGGCCAGCGTCGTCGGCAGGCGCTCGGCCAGCCGCGGGATGATCGGCGTGTGATAGCCGCCGGAGGCGACTATCACCTGGTCGGCGCTGAACTCGCCGGCGCTGGTCTGTACCGCATAGCCGCCCTGCGGACGCGGGCTGACCCGCTGTACTGTGACCCCCTCGCGCACCGGCGCATTGACGCTGCGGATGAAGCCGTCGAGGTAGTCGATGGTCTCCTTGCGCGTCATGAAACCGTGCGGATCGTCGCCTGCGTAGGGGTACCCCGGCAGTGCGCACTGCCAGTTTGGCGTGACGAGGCAAAAGGCATCCCAGCGCTGGGTACGCCAGCTATGGGTGAGGCTGTGCTTCTCCAGCACCAGATGATCGATGCCCTGCTGCTGCAGGTAATAGCTGGCGGACAGACCGGCCTGCCCTCCTCCGACGACGATGACCTGGTGATGGGGAACCTGCACGGATTTGAGATGGTTGGGCATGTTGCGCTCCTTGATGGTTTGTTCGAATGGATGAGAGGTGGCTAGAACGAGCTCCAGCCGCTGTTGACCTGACCGGCATGGGCCGTTTGCATGTCGAGGATGCGAACGCTGCCGCCGTCGTAGCGGCGGGCGTGGTAATGGAGCGCACTCAAGGTGTCCATGGCCGAACTGCAGTAGAAGCCCTTGACCTCCCGCACCCGCTCGGAGGCCGCATTCAGGGCGCACTCGGCGCGCGCAATAAAGTCTTCGAGCGCATAGCTGGAGCCGGCACTGAGGTGTTCGTAGATCACGGTGGACGGCGAATAGCCGGACATCTCCTGGCCATCCGGCCAGCGCAGCTTGAAATTGACGGCGGGCATATCAGTACTCCTCGCGCGAGGTGGGTGATTGGGTGAAACCGGTGAAGGGAAGTTCAGCGAGATTCCAGAACTCGGCGCACTTCCCACCCTGCTGCACCTGCAGGCGAGCACTGGCGTCGATACGGCCGATGCGCGCACAGCTCAGTCCTTCCAAAGCGAAGGCGTTGTGCACATCCGCCCAGGCCCGTTCGGGCAAGGTGAGCAGAAAGCCGTAGCTGGGGAAGGCCAGCAGCCAGCGCAGCAGGTCGCCATCGGCGGGGCGCGGCAGCGCGTCCAGATCAAGCACTGCGCCACAGCCGGTCGGCTCCAACAACATCAGCAGGGTGCCCAGCAGGCCGGCGTTGCTAATGTCCTTGGCGGCCGCCAGCAGGCCGCCTTCGGCTAGCCTCGGCAGCACGTCGAGTTGGTTACGCAGGCGTTCACCAGACGTTTGCTCGAAGGCCTTCCAGTACGGCACACCGGGGTGCCAGCGACCTTCCAGGTCGACCGCCATGGCCAGCACCTGACCGGGCTGCACGTGCAGGCTTGACAGCAACCGACGCGCGATGCCGGTGATCGCCACCGCCAGCGTGGCGCGGGTGTCGAGAGCGTGATGGGTGTGCCCGCCGGCGAGAACCAGACCGTAGGCCCGGCAGGCATCGCGGATGCCCTCGAGCATCTCGGCGGCCTTGTGCGGATCGTGGTGCCAGTAGGCATTGACCACCGCAGTGGGGCGCCCGCCCATGGCCGCAATGTCGCTGACGTTGGCCATCACCGCCGACCAGCCGGCGAACCAGGGCGCGGATTCGACAAAGGCCGGCAACATGCCTTCGATGGCCAACAGTTGATAGTGGTCGCCGCAGCGGATCGCTGCCGTGTCGTCGCCCGGCAGGGCATAGCGCGCATCGCCCTCCTCCAGCGGCGTCGGGAAGCTGCGCGCGGGGCGCTGGATGGCCTGCTTGGCACGCATCGCCGGGGTGTCACGCAGCGCAGCGAGCAGCTCGGCCAGGCCGTCGGCAGCGCCTATGCGCAGGGCCTCAGCCATGACGGCGAACCTTCAGCGGCAGCAGCGAAACCTGGCGTGGCATGAACGGGTAACGTTCAAGCTGTGCCTGCATCAGCACATGGGGATGGCCGAGCAACTCCAGCGCCTCCAGGCTGTGCCAGTGCAGGCTGTGGAAGTACGCCTCGTTGCTTTGCTGCACGGTGGCCAGAAAGGTGTGGCAGCCGAGCTCGATGGCCCGCGACACCGCTTCATTGACCAGCGCCTTGCCGATCATCCCGTGGCGCCGGTAATCGCGTTCGACGCACAGCCGGCCGCCATACCACAACCCAGGCGCCTTCTCGTAGATGCGCACCGCGCCGACCACCCGGTCGGCCATGCCGCAGTTGTAAGCGATGGCGACGATGGGCAGGGCATGGAAGTCGTGCTCGTCGCGATCCTGGCTCAGCAGGCGCTGCTCCTCGGCGAATACCGCGCGGCGCAGCCGGTAGTAGGCATCACGCTCCCAGCGCTCGGCGGCAGGCTTGACCAGCAGGTCGTCGGCGAGGAAATCGCGGAAGGTGTCGTCGTTCAGGGCGAAGGCATGTTCGGCCATGGTCGTTCTCCGTCACTCGTGGCGTTTCAGGGCCGAGCAGGCACCGCACTTGGCGCAGCCGGCCTTGATCTGTTCGGAATGCAGGTGGTGCCGGCGCAGGCTGGCGCCGATGCGCGGGTAGAGACGCTGCATGAATTCGGCGTCGGGCTTCGGGTGCCGCGCCAACGGCGTGCCGTCGATTGGCACGAAAGGCACCACGAAGGGGTACACGCCCATTGCGGCGAGCCGCTCGGCCATGGCGGCGATAGCCTCCTCGCTATCACCCAGGCCGGCCAGGATGTAGGTGCTGACCTGACCACGGCCGAACACGCCGACCGCCGCCTCGAAGGCCGAGAAGTAGCGCTGCAGTGGCACCTGAGCCTTGCCCGGCATGATCCGCTGACGCACCTCGTCGGTGACCGCCTCCAGGTGCATGCCCAGGGATACCACGCCGCTGTCGCGCAGACGCACGAACCAGGCATCGTCGTCCGGCGGTTCGCACTGCGCCTGGATCGGTAGATCCACCGCAGCGGTCACGGCGGCCGCCGACTCGCAGAGGATGGCCGCGCCGCGATCCGGGGTCTGCGGCGTACCGGTGGTCATCACCATGTGCTTGACGCCATCGAGCTCCACCGCGGCCTTGGCCACTTCGGCGAGCTGTGCCGGACGTTTGCGGGCGATGGTCTTGCCACTGGCCAACGACTGGTCGATAGCGCAGAACTGGCAGGCGGTGGCCGCATCGTTCATGCGAATGCAGTGCTGCAGCAGGGTAGTGGCCAGCACATCGTGGCTGTGCAGCGTGGCGATCTTCCAGTAGGGAATGCCGTCGGCGGTGTTGTGTGCGTAGAAGTTCGGTACGCCCGGCACCTGTACCTGACCGACCTGCTGGCCGTCGCGGTAGATCAGCGCTAGCTCGCCCGCGCCCTGCGGGCGAACCACGTAGGGTGAGTCCAGCGAGGCCTGGTTGAGCATCGGCACCATCGCGGTATGGCCCTCAAGCGTCAGCGCCTTGTGGTCGGAGGGGCCGGCACCGCCCTTGCGCGACAGGCCGGGGCCTTCATCCTGCCAGCGCACACCATGACACTGCAGTTCGCTGAGCAGGTCGAGTGCGGTGATCCGTTCAGAAGCCGACATGTTCCACCTCCTCGACTTCTTCGCTGCGGGCCGGCATCGCGGCGGCGCGTTCGTGCAGATGGGCGGTGGGCGTGCGGTCGATCAGCAGGCTGAGCAGCTCCGGACGGCTGTAGTGACCGACCGAATCCATCATGCGCTTGCGCTTGTCGATCAGCGCCAGGTCGAGGTCGGCGATCACCTCGCCCTCCCCGCTGCGCAGCGGCTCGCCCAGCAACTTGCCTTCCGGGCTGACGATGGCAGAGAAGCAACCACCGGAAATCGGCCCCAGGGCGCAGCCGGTGTCGGTCATGATTCGTTGCTGCTGCTCCGGGTGCAGCCAGGCGGTGGCATTGACCACGAAGCAACCGGACTCCAGGGCGTGGTGGCGGATGGTGACTTCCATCTGCTCAGCGAAGATTTCTCCCACCAGCGAGCCTGGAAACATGGCGGCGTGGATCTGCTCGCCATCGGCCATCAGCGCATAGCGGGCCAGCGGGTTGTAGTGTTCCCAGCAGGCCAGCGAGCCGATGCGCCCAACCCGGCTGTCCACTGCGCGCAGGCCGGAGCCGTCGCCCTGCCCCCAGACCATGCGTTCGTGATAGGTGGGGGTGATCTTGCGGCGGTGCTGGATCAGGCTGCCGTCGGCGTCGAACAGCAACTGGGCGTTGTAGATAGTGCCGCCGGCGCGCTCGTTGATGCCGATCGAGACGACCATGCCGGCTTCCCGGCAGGCATCACCGATAGCGTGGGTGACGGCGGATGGCACGATCACCGACTGCTCGAGCAGCTTCAGGTGTTCCTTTCCCATCTGGAAGGGCGGCAGCACATAGGAGAAGTATGGGTAGTAAGGCACCACGGTTTCCGGGAAGACGGCGAACTGCACGCCTTCGCGGCCGAGCCTGAGGATGGTCTGGACGATTTTCTCGACGGTTCCCTCACGGCTGTAGAGCACAGGAGAGAGCTGCACGGCGGCGGCACGTACGATGGGCATGGCGGATTCCTTGAGCGGGAGGTGGCCCCTCCGCATGCAGAGGGGCCGGGAGGATCAGGCGGTCCAGGTATCGATGATCAGAGCGCCGTCGCGGCGCATCAGCAAACGCAGATCCATCACGTCCAGCGGGTTGATCGGGCGGATACCTTCGATCAGCGCCTTCTCGGTCTGCCCGTAGAGCGCCTGCAGGGCGAAGCGACAGGCGTAGACCTCACCGCCCTCCTCAATAAATGCCTTGATCTGATTGTTGACCGCCAGGTGGCCGGGGAAAGCTTCATTGCCCAGGGTCGGGAAGCCGCGCTGAACACCGAGCTGAACGCCCGGTCCGTAGAGCAGCACCTTGGTTTCGAAGCCTTTGCGCAGCAGGCGCTTGGCCTGCAACATGTTGACCAGACCGATGGAGCCTTCAAAGGCGATGGTGTGGAAGGTGATGAGGGCCTTTTCGCCCGGTTCGGCTTTGACGTCCTCGAAGACTTTCTCTTCGTAGTTGACCAGGAAATCGCCGTCCTTGTAGTGGGCTATATCGACGCTCGGCATGGATGCTCTCCTCTTTCTGGGCATGATCGCGGTGGAAGTCACCGCGCTTGCCAGGACTAGAGCGAAGCCCGTGCCAGCTTTTTTATCAGGCTGATTTTTTACTTTAAAATCATTGGCTTGACGATCTGATACGGTTTTTAACGCGACTTCTGAGCCTATTTTCGGGCTACGAATTCTCGTATAAATACGAAAGTTCGTAGGCGCGATCACGAGGTTTCGTAGCATGAGTACAGCAGAACCGGACTATCTCTCGGGCTGGGCCGACATGGCCTACGCCTCCCGGCACATGGTGTTCGAGCATTGCAGCGAAGCCATCGTGCAGTTCGACCCGGTGGCCAACCGTTTCATCGACATGAATATCGCTGCCAGCAAGCTGTTCGGTTACGCCCGCCACGAACTGCTGAACACGACCGTCACCCACCTGTTCGGCCATCAGCTACCGGAGCTGATCGTCTTCACCCAGGCACTGCTGGAGGCGGGCAAGGGCTGGAGCGACGAGTTCAGCTGTGCGCGCAAGGACGGCGAGCGGATCGCGCTGGAAATCTCCGCCACCACCCTGCGCCTGAAGGGCGTGACCTACCTCATACTGGTACTGCGCGAGCGCAGCGAACTGCGCTACCGCCTCGACCAGGCGCAGACCGAACGCACTATGCGCGGCGGCCTGGTGGAATGGCGCAACATCCTCAATCTGTTCCAGGAAAGTGAGCGCGACAACCAGTTGCTGCTCAGCGCCGTCGGCGACGGCATCTACAGCATCGACAGCGAGGGCCTGGCCACCTACGTCAACCCTGCCGCGGCGCGCATGCTTGGCTGGACGCCGGAAGAAATGATCGGCAAGAACATCCACCTCATCCACCATCACAGCCACGCCGACGGCAGCCACTACCCAGTGGAGGACTGCCCGATCTACAAGGCGGTGCACGATGGCCTGGTCCATGAAGGCCGCCAGGAAGTGTTCTGGCGCCGCGATGGCAGCATGTTCCCGGTGGAATTCACCAGCACCCCGGTGATCTCCGACGGGCGCATCGTCGGCTCTGTGGTGGTGTTCCGCGACATTACCGAACGCCTCGGCACCCAGCAGCGCCTGCACGCTGCACTGGAGGAGCTGAAGGAACTCAAGCAGCGCCTCGAACAGCAAAATGCCTATCTGCAGGAAGAAATCCACACCGAGCACAACTACCGGGAAATCGTCGGTCAGAGTGAGCCGATCCTGAAGATCACCCGCCAGATCGACGTGGTCGGCCCCACCGACGCCAGCGTGCTGATCCACGGCGAATCGGGCACCGGCAAGGAACTCATCGCCCGCGCCATCCACCAGACCAGCCGCCGCTCGCAGCATCCGCTGATCCGGGTGAACTGCGCGGCGATCCCCGCCGACCTGTTCGAGAGCGAGTTCTTCGGCCACGTGCGCGGTTCCTTCACCGGTGCCCTGCGCGACCGCATCGGCCGCTTCGAACTGGCTGACCGCGGCACCCTGTTCCTCGACGAGGTGGGCGAGATTCCGCTGGAGTTGCAGAGCAAACTGCTCCGCGTCCTGCAGGAGGGACAGTTCGAGCGCGTCGGCGACGAGCGCACCCGACGGGTCGACGTACGGATCATCGCCGCCACCAACCGCGACCTGCGCACCGAGGTCGAGGCCAAGCGCTTCCGCGAAGACCTCTACTTCCGCCTCAACGTCTTCCCCTTGCAGTCGCCAGCACTGCGTGAGCGCGTCGAGGACATCCCGCTGCTGGCCGCCCATTTCATCGAACAGATCGGCCAGCGCCTCAACCTGCCCGGGCGGCGCCTGAGCAAGGCCGACATCGCACGCCTGCAGAGCTACCCCTGGCCGGGCAACATCCGTGAACTGCAGAACGTCATCGAGCGCGCGCTGATCACCTCGAACGGGCCGGAGCTACACCTGGACCTGCCCAACCGGACTATGTCGCAAGCGCTGCACAAAGTGCAGGACGCACCGCCGCAAGCGAACGGCATCCTCACCGAACAGCAATTACGCGAGCTAGAAATAAACAACCTGCACGCCGCCCTCGCCGCCGCTAACGGCCGCCTGTTCGGGCCAGGCGGAGCGGCCGAGCTGCTGGGGGTCAAGCCAACCACCCTGGCCTCACGCCTGAAGAAACTCGATCTACCTCGCTAACAGGCTCGATAGTCGAAGCCTGAACCAACCGCCTCGAAGGGCCCGGCTGGACCCTTCACTCGCATTTCCCGCCCGGACGCAGCACTGCTCACATCTACTTGACTGACGCTCGCTCCGGGCAGGGCGATAGGCACCGACAACTACAGCAGCCCGGCCTCGAAAAGCCCCAACATGCGGTTTGCCGCCATATCTGCCTGACAAGCCACCTCGTCTGCGCCGGGAGTCCTGAGCCCATGCAGGGTTTCATCGAGCACTCCGGCCGTCAGCAGGGCCGCGAAGACGGCGGCAGCGCCCTGTTTGTCCGCTACCTTCCAGCCCGTGACGGGTACCCATTTGTCCAGATAACTGACGAACACGGCATCCCGCTTGCCGGTCACCTCTTCACGGTAGCGGCGCCCCAGTTCCGGAAAGCGGTGGGCGTCCCGAGTCACGACCCGGTAGAGCGCCAACTGCTCCTCCGAGAGCAGATGCAACAGGTACTCCTTGCCCACGATCGGCATTGCGGCGGCCGGCGGCAGGTCGAACCAGGCGGGCACCTCCTCTCCTTCCGGCTCTTGTGCCAGTGCGGATCCAGGCTCGCCGCCGACCGTGGCGCAAGCGGCATGCATCACCGCGCTGAACAGGTCGTCCTTGCTCTCGAAGTGCCGATACAGAGTCTTGATTGAGACTCCCGCTTCCGCCGCGATGCGGTTGACCGAGCTCTCTGCATAGCCATTTTCCAAGAACGCCTGCAACGCGGCCGCAACGATCATCTCTCGCTTGCGGGTCATCAGCGCGGCCTTCGGGTTATCGGCCGACCAGGTTTTGACCATTCAAAACACCCCAATTAATGGCTTGACAGTGGATACGACAGCGACCACTATCGCACATACGACAGTGAGCGCTGTCGTTTCTTTTAGCCAGGCCAATACCGCTTGCCACAAGGATTGGCCCTGGCTTTTTTTCAACTCTATTCTCGACAGGCCCACATGATGACACACCCTCTTTCGAAACCGCTGGAGCTCCCTTGCGGGGTGGTTCTTTCCAACCGGCTCGCCAAGGCGGCGATGAGCGAAGGTCTCGCTGACGATAACAACCTCTCGACGCCTCGTCTCGAGCGGCTTTACCGGCGTTGGGCCGGCTCGGGAGCAGGGCTGTTGCTGTCTGGAAATATGCAGGTTGATTGCCTGCATCTTGAACGTCCCAGCAATGTCGTTATCGATGGGCGTGGCAAGACCGAATTGGCCAGATTGGCCAAAGCGGGAAAATCCCCAGGAGTCCAGTTTTGGGCGCAGATCAGTCACACAGGCAGGCAGGTGGACAGCCACATCAACGGTGCGCCGCTCTCGCCCTCGGCGGTGGAGATTGATGTCATTCGTGGGGCAGGCTTCAGCTTCGCCACACCGAAGCCGATGACGGAAGTGGAAATCTGGCATGCCATTGGCCAGTTCGCCTTCGGCGCCAAGCAGGTTCAAGAAGCGGGTTTCGATGGCGTCTCGCTCCACGCGGCACATGGCTATCTGATCTCCCAGTTCCTGAGCCCGCTTTCCAACCAGCGCAGCGACCAATGGGGCGGCAGCCTGGAGAACCGCTCGCGCTTCCTGCTGGAAGTGATCGCCGCGGTTCGGAAGGAGGTAGGGCCGAAGTTCCCGATCGGTATCAAGCTCAACGCCTCTGACTTCCAGAAAGGCGGCTTCACCAACGCGGAATGTGTGGAGCTCGTAAAGATCCTCAACGAGGTCGACCTGGACCTTCTGGAACTCTCGGGTGGCTCGCTCGAACAACCCAAGGTAGTCGGTGTGGCAGTGAAGGATGAAGGCGAGGATGCCCCCCGAGCGAGCACTGTTGCCCGGGAAGCATACTTCATCGCTTTCGCCGGAGCCGTACGCAAGGTCGCCCGGATGCCCGTAATGGTCACCGGAGGTTTCCGTACCGTGGCGGGGATGGTCGAGGCGTTCGAAGGTGGCGAGCTCGATGTTGTCGGTCTGGGACGTCCGCTGATTGCCGACCCCGAATGTCCGCGCCGACTTTTGGCTGGTGAAATCGCTCGCCTTCCCTCCCCGGAAGACTCACTGCATCTCTTCCACATACTGGGCTGGTACAACATCCAACTCGTGCGCCTGGGAGATGGCCTGGACCCTGATCTTTCTTTGCCGGGTGAAGTCGCCGTCGCAAAGTTCGCCCAGATCGAAAGCAGGAACATGGCTGAGCTTCTGCAGAGTCATGTCTACCAGGAGCTACGTCGGAAATACGACAACGAGGTGGACAACCAGCCACTGGCGACCGCCTAAGCAGCGGAAGCTGCCGTCGACTCTTAGCCGCAGCAGCCCCCAGAATCGCCGGCCGGCAAGCCGGCGATTCCCCGGGACCAACCGAGAACGGCGCCTTAGCCAGAACTGCTGAAACCGTTAATTTCGGGTGGTAACCAGCCGGGCAGACTCTCCTACGCTGTCCCGATTGCCTTCCCAGACAGGGCGGAAAGAACAAGCCCTGGCGCAGTTTGAGAAGGTGTAGGCCGACATCATGATGCCGGCACGTCAGCAGAAGATCCGGCCCCCATCGGCCGCTCAGAAGGTTCGCACGACTACCCTGTATCGATCATCCGACCAGACATTCTGGCGCTGGGGAAGTCGGAGATTGACCTGATCAACAAGCCCAAGCCACCAGGGCCTCACTGGTGATACACCGGCCCCATTAGCGTGGCATTTCGCGAACCAAGTACGCGTCGGCTGAAGGAAGGAACTCAGTCAACCTTGAAACGGGATATCAACTCACTCAACCCCTCGGCCAAGCGGGCAAGTTCGCGACTGGTAACTGCAGTCTGTTCGGCGCCAGCACTGCTTTGCATCGCGACCTCACTGATGCTGACGACCTTCTGATTGATCTCTTCCACCACGATACTTTGCTCTTCAGCGGCAGAGGCGATCTCGATGCTACGGTCGTTAATGGCACTTATTCCTTCAATCGCGCGGGACAGGACAGCCCCAGTTTCGTTGACGATGGTCAGCCCCTCCCTGGCCTGAGCCAGGCTCTGGTGCATGGCCACTTCCGCTGCCCCCGTGCTTTGTTGCAGCGCCTCGATCATGCGCTGGATCTCGCCGGTGGACTGGGAGGTGCGCTGGGCGAGAGAGCGAACCTCATCGGCCACCACGGCAAAGCCTCTCCCCTGCTCACCGGCACGCGCGGCTTCGATGGCGGCGTTGAGCGCCAACAGGTTGGTCTGCTCTGCGATACCCTTGATGACATCGAGCACCGACGTAATCGAGTCGCTGCTCTGCTTGACCCGATTGATGGTTGCCGCCGTGCTGTCTACCTGCACGGAGAGAACGCCAATCAGGTCGATCGTATGCTGTAGCTTGTTCTGGCCAGTGTCGGCATTGTCCCGCGCCTGCACGGAGAGGCAGGCAGCCTCCGCCGTGCTGCGCGCCACACCGCGCACGGTGGCATTCATCTCGTGGATTGCGGTGGCGATGAGCTCGATATCCTGGCGCTGACGATGCACGCCTTCGCTGGTTTGCAACGTAATAGCCGAGGCCTCCTCGGCGGAGGTGGCTACCTGGGTGGTGGCGCCACGAATTTCCACAATGATTTCGGCCAAGCGCAAGGCCACCCCATCGGCCATTCGCGCGATGTGCCCCAACTCGTCCCTATTGGTCATGCGGGTACGCTGGGTCAGGTCCCCTTGCTCTAGGGCCTGCATCTGCCGGCGAATGGCGTCGACCGAGCCGACCAAGCCACGCACGATGATCACCACCAGCCACAGGACAAGTCCGAACACTGCCAACAGCGCCAGCAAGGTCATCCAGAAAGCTTCCTGACTGCTCTCTTCCAGGGTATCGGAGGAGGCAAGCACCTCATCGGTCAGCCTGCCCTCGAAGTCGCTTATGAGCCCCAACGCCGCGCTTGCCACGCTGAACCAGCCCTCCGCATCCATGTCGGCAAGGGGCTGTTCCTCCGCACTTTTAAGAATCGATTCACGGGCGCGAGCGACTTCGGCGAAGGCGGGCGACTGCAGGAGCTGCCGGTATTCGCCACGCCACTTGTCACTCATGAGGTCCTGCAGCCGCTCCTGTAGGTTCTGATAGGCCCCTTGGTTGAGGTTGAAGCGTTCCAAGGCGAACTTGTCCATGTAGGCCATTTCGAAGGCCCTGGCCAGGATGGCGCGCTCTCGGCCGGCCCGCTCCTTGGCTTCCATGAAACTGTTGAGTACCGCCAGTTGCCGGGCGATATCCGGATGTTCTACTTGCTTCCGGAGTGACTCCGTATAAGCCAGAAGGGCAGCTATGGTGGTGGTGTAGTAGTCACCCAGTTGAGCTGGATCGATACGGAGCTGATCCACCTGCTGACGCACCTCACGAAGCTGAGCCAGTTTCTGCCGGAAGTCCTGGAGGGCAGCCTGGTCGAGACTGCCAGTACGCGCCAGTTCCTGGTCCGTTTTCTGCTGCGACAGGGTTACTTGATCGGCAAAGCTCGTACCGCTACTGCTGCGGAATACGTAGGAGTAATCCCGCTCGGCCTGCAGTGCGTCGACCAAAGAGGCAATGTTGCCGATGACCTCCACCACGACCTCGACCTGGTTCGCCAATTGCCATTGCTGCCAACTCTGCGTGAGTCGCTCGACGGTTAGCCAGGCCAACATGGTCAGAGGTAGCGCCAGCAGCAATCCCAGCTTGCGCGCCAGCGTCAGGTTGGAAACGAAGCTCTTCATGAAAGGATTCCCGATGGATTGATATTGCGCACTTGATCAATTCGTCGACGGCAGGGCCCTGTCATTTTCCAGAGACTGGATCAGCAGTTAGCGTTGGTCGGAACCGGATGTGCGCCACGCCTCCCGTCGGAATAGGACTGCACCAACTGCAAGCGCTCTATCGCTAGGGAGGGAAATTACGATGGGAAGCTTGTGCCCTGAATACCCCAGTACATCTCGCCAGGACGGTTGCGGGGACCAGCCTATTCGTTGCGCGGTCGGCCATCCGCCGAGTCAAGGCGGATGGCGACGCAACCAGTAGTTTTGATCAGGCCGCGCCCATCAATTGCTCAATTAGGGCGAGGCGGTCGTAGATGATCTTCTGATAGACCACCTTGCCTTCGGAGACGCGATAGAGCGACACGAACTGGCCGGTAATGCGGCGATTGGTCGGAGGAAGCACATTGCCATCGGGCTGCACGAGATCTCCAGTGTGGACACCCCCAAGCACGCAGAACTCCACGACCTCATCGCCTTTGGCTAGAACCCACTCTACATCGACAGAGTTTTCGCTGAACGCACCCAACCATACCTGCTCGTCACGAATGCGCGCCTCTTTTCCCACCGAATCAACGCCTGGAGCGACAAAGTGGATGTCATCCGCCCAGAAGGTCGCGATGGTGTCCAAGTCCCGGGCCCGGAAGGCGGCGTGCATGGCCTCCACGATTTCAGCAGGGCTCAAATTTGCGGTCATTGGTTGTTCCTCTTATTGGTTTGAAGGATCAGGCAGGGCGCCTACTATGGATATGGCAGCCGGCATGCCTTTCGGCGCTCCGGCATCAATCAGGTACGGTATGAGGGGTCCAGGCGGTCGAGCTTGCGGAGCAGCGCCGGCCAGATCAGGCGCTCCCCTGCCATCCTCATGGTTGCCGGCCGCGATTGCTCCCGGACTTTGTCCCTCACACCTAGTGGCGGCTCGTGCAGCCGATCGGCGCCGGCCGACAGCATCGCCACTTGCGCCTCGCACGCTCTCTCGAGGAAATACATGCGGGAAAAGGCAACCGCCATACTCTCGCCAACCGCCAACGTGCCGTGGTTGCGCAGCAGCATCAGATTCTTGTCGCCGAGATCGCGCACTAGGCGCTCACGTTCATCGAGGTCTGTCGCAATCCCTTCGTACTCATGGAATGCCAGGTCGTGATGCGCAATCATCGCTGTCTGGGTGAGCGGCAGAAGACCATCTTCCATGCCCGAAACCGCTTGGCCACACCGGGTATGCAGGTGAATGACCGCCTTGGCATCCTCACGGGCCATGTGCACTGCGGAATGGATGGTGAATCCCGCAGCGTTCACCAGGTAGGGCGTTTCTTCGACGGGCTCGCCCTCAACATTGATTTTCACCAGAGAAGAGGCCGTAACTTCCTCGAAGAGCAGGTCATAGGGGTTGATCAGGAAATGGTGCTCCGGCCCGGGGATCCTCACGGAGAGGTGAGTGAAAACTAGGTCGTCCCAGCCGAACAATGCAACCAGCCGGAAGGCCGCCGCGAGATCGACGCGCGCCTGCCACTCCTCATCGGATACCCTTAGGCGTAGACTTTCCTGTGAATCGGCAGCCGGGGTCCTGCCTTGCTTGCTTCCCGCCTCGACAGACAACGCCAGGCGAGAGAGCTCATCCCCGCTATTGTGAGCGGCCATCAGAGACGAAGCCCTGCGTCGACCAGAATCTCGGCGCCATTGACGTAGCTGGCGGCGCCGGAAGCGAGGAAGGCGACAACCTCGGCCACTTCCTTTGAGTCGCTAGCCCGCTTCAGCGGGGCCATGGCCTCGCCCGGCCCGCTCGCCGCTCCTGTGATGATTGCAACCTTTCCGCTTAATCGACCCATGACTGTTCCTCTTCTTGTTGGTTTTTGACTCGCGCCCTGCATGTGAACGAAGGCGCTACGCCAGACCCGCTTCACGCGCGAGCCGAACGAAGTCCGGCTGGCCGGCTCCGGCCGTAACACCGCCGTCGACAGGAATGGCAACGCCTGTCACGAAGCTCGCGTCATCAGAAGCGAGAAACGCCGCTACTGCGGCAATCTCTTCGGGACGAGCAAATCGCCCAGCCGGGATCGCCTGAAGCCACGCCGCGTAGAGCGAGGGGACCGACATTCCCAGAGCGTTCATTTCCGTGGCCACCGGCCCCGGACAGAGCGCGTTGACCCTGATCCCAGCCCCGGCGTAGTCCATTGCGATCGAACGCGTGAAATTGATGACCCCTGCCTTAGCGGCGTTGTAAGCGCTGTTCATATGATCCCCGCCCAATCCGGAGATCGAGCCCAGATTGATGATCGCACCACCACCCTGGCGAAGCATGTGTGGAACGGCCGCCCGGCAGCCGAAGAAGACCGAGAACAGGTTGACCCGCAGCACCTTCTCCCACATCTCGACAGAGACATCGAGGAATTGGGTGGCGCCACCCACGCCCGCGTTATTGACGAGGATGTCCAGGCTTCCCTTCGCCTCGACCGTCGCGCCGATCGAAGCCGAAACAGCTTCATTGTCAGCGGCATCCACTCGCATAAAGCTCGCCGAAGCACCGATCGCGGAAGCCGTCTCCCTCCCGCTCTGCTCCTCGAGGTCGGTGATGACCACGGTTGCGCCCTCGTCCGCCATCCGCCTAGCGATGGCGGCGCCGATGCCGCGTCCACCACCCGTCACCATGGCGACCTTGCCGCTTAAACGACCCATTAGCGTTCCTCTTCTTGATTGCTTTTTGCTAACGCCCCGCCAATGAAAAAAAGCGTGATGCATGACTGCAGAGGGCATGATCGATTAAATACCATATGGTTTTCAGATATCAAGTGGTATCTTAAAACCAAAAGGGAACGCAATGAGCTCCAGCCAGGCAGCGCATTGATGTTCATTGGCAGGTGAAATCAAGCGGAGCGGTTTGCAGGCAGCTCCCGGAGACCGAAATGGCAATCAAGAAACTGGCGCACTACTCCATACGAACCAACGACCTCGATGCATCCTTCCGCTTCTATACCGAAGTCCTGTCATTTCGCAGCGGCTACAGGCCCCCGTTCCCCTTCCCTGGCATGTGGCTCTACGTGGGCGAAGATGAAAGCGAGTTCGGCGCCATCCACCTGATCGGAGTGGACACAGCCGACTCCGAAGGGCTGATGCAATATCTCGGCGACCGCGTGGCCTATGACCAGGGAGGTACCGGCTCCGTCGACCACATTGCCTTCCTCGCCACGAACTGGCCCGAAATACGTGCACGCTGCAGGACCCGCGGGCTCCCGTTCTCCGAACGCGTCGTGCCTGACCTAGGGTTGCTGCAGGTGTTCCTGGTCGACCCCTCCGGCCTGACTGTCGAACTCAACTTTCCGGCCAGCGAGGCCAATGACTGAAGCACCACCACCGTGTCCCAGGGCAACAAGCCAGGCACAGCAGACATCTCCATCAACCTGTCCGGCACCGGCCGGATCGAGGACTCCTTATGAGCGCAATCACTTCCATCGCACCGCCGAGTGGCGACTGCGTACAGGCCCAACTGGACGTGGCGCTTGAACGACTCTCAGAGCAACGACAGAGCTGGGCCAATCTGCCGGTCGGGGCTCGGATCGATCTACTCAAGAGCATCCGCAACAACCTGGCCCGGCGGGCGGCTGACTGGGTCGCCATCTCGGCACGGGACAAAGGACTGGACAATGCATCGCCCCTGCTCGGCGAAGAGTGGTCATCCGGCCCCTGGGCCCTGCTTACCGGCATAGACACCCTGCAGCACACGTTGTCCGGGCTGGAGGGCCGCCGCCATCTCGATGGATTGCGCATACGCACGACGGTTTCCGGACAGGTGGCAGTGCGTGTGTTCCCCATGAGCGTTACCGATCGCCTTCTGCTCAGCGGAGTGGAAGCGGAAGTCTGGATGGAACCGGATATATCGGCCACGCAGTTCAAGGCACATGCGGCAGGAGCCTATTCCGAATCGGCGGAACCGCGTCGTGGAAGTCTCGCCCTTGTACTGGGAGCGGGCAACATCACCAGCATTGCGCCACTCGACGCGCTGCACAAACTGTACAGCGAGCACAGCGTAGTGTTGCTGAAGCTGAATCCAGTCACCGCATCTCTGCTGCCCGTCTTTGCCGACATCTTTGCGCCCCTGATCGAGAAGGGATTTCTTGAGATCGTCAACGGGGACGCGGAAGTTGGCGCCTACCTCACCACACACCCGACGGTGGAGAGCATCCATATCACCGGCAGCGCCGCTTCCCACGATGCCATCGTCTTCGGCCCTGGCGAGGAAGGTGCCACGCGCAAGGCCCGGGGCACCCCGCTCAACAACCGCCCCATCACCAGCGAACTCGGCGCGGTGTGCCCCACCATCGTGGTACCGGGCGAGTGGACGGCTGCCGATCTACGCTTTCAGGCTCAGCACGTCGCCACCCAGAAACTGCACAACTCCGGTTTCAACTGTGTCGCCAGCCAGGTCCTCGTCCTGCCCAAGCAATGGGTTTTGCGCGAGCGATTCCTTGAGGAACTTCACCAGGCATTGGTAACCGCGCCACCACGCCCGCTCTACTACCCCGGTTCGCACGACAGACTGGCCTCCTTCAAACGAGGGGCCCCCACAACTCTGACCCTCAAGAGCCCGCCCGATGCTCCTCGCCTGCTAGCGTTCCGCGACCCGGACAGCGACGCCCAGGTCTTCCGAAACGAGGTTTTTGGCCCAGCCCTATGCGTGGTAGAAATCGACGGAGAGACACCTGGGTCGTACCTGCAACATGCCATCGACTTCGCTAATCACCGGCTGCACGGCACGCTCGGCGCCAACATCATTATCGACCCCGAGACAGAGAAAGCCTTGAAGTTGGACTTCGAGCTCATGCTGTCCACGCTGAAATACGGCACCGTCGGTGTGAACGCATGGACCGGGCTCGCCTTCCTGCTGGCCCAAGTGCCCTGGGGAGCCTTCCCCGGCCACACGCTGGATGACATCCAGAGCGGGCGTGGCTTCGTGCACAACTGCCTGCTGCTTGATCGCCCACAACGCAGTATAGTTCGAGCCCCCTTCCGCCCCTTCCCCCGCGGACTGCTCCATGGCGACCTGGCCTTCCTGCCGCGACCACCATGGTTCGTCAACAATCGCAGCGGAACCGAAACGGCTCGCCGACTGGTCGAGTTCCAGCTAAATCCGTCGCTACTCCGGTTGCTCCGAATCTTCACCAGCGCACTAAGTGGCTAGCAAACGTCAAGCGGCGGGACATTCCCGCCGCTACGACGACGGGCGACGTCATTGACAAGATAGTAGTGAAGCCAGCCGCTACGACTTCCCAGACAGTCACCTGGAACTGCGCAATACCTCGATAACCTGCTCTGCATTGGCCGAACATGCCCTGTCGACCGGTTTGTTTACCGTCTGGTCGATCACGGCAAGCAATCTCGCCTTATTGAGCTCCAGCCTATGCTGGAGGGCTTCGATCTCGGCCACCTTGTTGCGAAGGGTCGACAACAGCTCCTCCCGGTTCCAGTTGGCGAAGTCGGGGGTCGGCAACAGGTGCTGGATCTCGCTCAGGGAAAAGCCGGACTGCTGGGCACTGGTGATGATCTCCAGGAGATGCACAGTGTGGGGCAGATAGTCCCGATAACCATTTCCCTGGCGCTTGACCTGCGTGATCAGTCCTTGGGCTTCGTAGAAACGAATCTTCGAAGGCGTCAATCCACTGCGCCGTGCCAGTTCACCAATTCTCATGGACACTCCTCTTCCTGCGGCCTCGGATAGGGATGTTATGCCGTAAGCCCAAGGCCGACATCCATCGCAGTTTCCTGAAAGTGAAAAAGCCACCCCGAATCAGGCAATGATCCTGGGTGGCTGACCATACATACCGGCCTGACCAGGGCCTGAAAGGCTCTGGTAACTCGTCAGGGCTGTGGTGACGCTTCGCCAACCGCGATGCTCGCTGCCTTGAGAAGTCTGGGCAGCGTAGAGGTCACACGCCGGTCATGCGAAGGAACGATCACCAGCCTCGGGTTCGCCGCCTGCAGTTGGTGCAACGTGCCCAGGTTCGTCCGCACGGTTCCCGGATCTTCGTCGACCATGCGGCGGGACATCCAGGGGCGCTCCGCCGGAGTATCGACGCCCTCATGCTGCCAGGCCTGGTCACCGACCAATGCATAGTCGTGCTGTGGCGTTCGGATAAAGGCAACCACCGATCCCGGAGTGTGGCCGGCGATCGGAACAATCACGACGGAGCCATCGCCAAAGACATCGTGGCTCGCCGGGAAGCCTGCGTACGCCGGACCGTCGAAGTTGAACACTTGGTAATTTAGCGCCCCGAAGCTACGTATCAACGCCGTGGCTTCCCCACCGATATTGATGAAGGCCCGCTCGGCCTTGTTTACAAAGACGGGAACGCCCTTGAGATCCTCGAGAGCCCCGACATGGTCCCAATGGCTGTGCGTGATGAAGATGCCCTTGAGCTCGCTGGCCGAGATTCCCGCTGCCTGGAGTTGATCGACGAGAGGCGTTTGCACATGGATATTCGAGACCGTGCGCATGAGCCACGGTACGGTTTTCATGTGCTCGGGCAAATTCCGCCCGAATCCACCCTCGAACACCAGAATTCCCTTGGGATGACGGACAATGAAACAATCCATGCCAAATGGCAGCTCTTGAAATCCACCGCCGCGATAGGCAAACAACGCATTCGAATCCATGGTTCCGGTTTCCGCCACCTCAATGCTTACTGTCGTGGCCGACAGTGGCGGTAGTACCGGCCCTGCCTGAGCGGGTGTGGGTAATTTTTGCGGCATGAAGGTCCATGCCAATGCGAGCAAGGGTGCGACGACCGCCCCTATCAAAATCTTCTTGATCATCTTGTGCCTTCTCTTCGTTGTTATGGGTTTTCCGATCTAGTCCTGGGCCATCCACTTGCGGTACCGGCGCGTGCGTTTGGCCACGTCTAGGCGCTCCATGATCAGTGCCAGGAGCGGCGACACATTGGGATTCGGAGAGCGGCCAAGGCTGATGGCGCGCATCTGGTACTTGATGCTGGCCATGTAGGCGCGGGCTGCCAGTAACTTGTGCCGCCAGCGTATAGGAGGTAATTTCGCATCCGCGTCCTGGGCGCGCTGCCAGCGTTTGGGTAGATGTGGATCGATGGCCATCGCGGACGCCATGCCTGCCATGGCGATACCGCCAGCTACCACCCGTTCCGCCACTTCGCGCCGGTAGATGCCCCCGGTGACCATCAGTGGCATGCGCGCCGAGGACACCATGTCCTTGGCGAACTCCAGAAAGTACGCCTCCCTCGCAAGGGTACGGCCATCCCGCGAATCGCCCTGCATAGCGGGTGCCTCGTAACTGCCACCGGACAGCTCCACCAGGTCCACCGGGAGCTCGTTGAGCATCTCCAGTACGCACCTCGCGTCCGCGGTATCGAAGCCGCCGCGCTGGAAATCGGCGGAGTTCAACTTCACCGAAACACAGAAGGTCGGCGACACTTCGGCACGCACCGACTTGATGACCTCGAGCAGCAATCGGGCACGGTTTTCCAGTGAGCCTCCCCAGCGGTCGGTACGGCGGTTGCTGAGCGGGGAAAGAAACTGGCTAATCAGATAACCGTGTGCGGCATGGATTTGCACACCGGTAAAGCCGGCCTCCTCCGCCAACACCGCGGTTCGTGTGAAGCGGCGCACGATGTCATGGATATCCGCTTCAGTCATTTCCCGCGGGACCTGAAACATCCGCGACAACGCACCAAGCTCCAGCGGAACAGCGGAGGGCGCATAGGTTGGCTGCCCCATACTGGCCAGCATCTGCCGGCCTGGATGATTAATCTGCAGCCAGAATTGGGCACCTTGGCTACGCCCCACCTTTGCCCATTCGCAAAAACGATCAAGTTGTCGGTCGCTCTCAAGCACCACTCCACCAGGTCCTGTCAACGCACGCCGATCGATCATGACGTTGCCGCTTAGGATCAGGCCGGCACCGCCGTCCGCCCAGGCTTGATAGAGGCGTAACAATTCATCAGACGGCAGATGCTCGGAATCCCCCATGTTCTCCTCCATCGCTGCCTTACAGAGACGGTTGGGGATTTCAGTTCCATTGGGTAGTGCGAGGGAATCGAAAAGGCTCATGTGAACGACTCAGTAAAGTGGTTCACATGAGCGTAAGTTTAAAGATAGGTTTAAGGTCAACCATTCATTGAAGGCCCGAAACAAACATTGGGCTAAAGGCTGGAGTCTCTTGGCTCCCACTGACGTCGCATCATGGATGCACGTCGCGTATACGCTCGCGCAGCCAGGTGTGCCCCGGGTCGTTTTCGGCACTACGCGGCCAGTACAGCATGATCTCCAACGGGGGAACCGCCAGTGGAACGGGTGCCTGATGGAGAGGTAGGCTTCCGGAAAAGCGCGCGGCGAAAAACTTGGGCAACACCAGCAGCAGATCGCTGGTCGCGGCGAGTTCGCACGCGGCATGGTAATGCTGGCAGCGCACCGCGACATCGCGCCGAAAGCCCTCCCGCTGCAGTGCCAAGTCTTCGACGACCGCACCGGTGCGACGAGTCGATACGACGATATGCCTGCCCGACAGCCACGGTTTCAAACGGAGTGGCCCGCCGGCCAATGGGTGATCACTGCGCATTACCACGCACAGCTCGTCCTCCAGCAGTCGCTCCTGGGCAATCTCCTCGCCAATTGGGAAAGGTACGTCGATGGCAAGGTCAACTGCCCCCGATAGCAGTTCACGCTCCAGCCTGCTTCGCTCGATACCGGTGCTTTGCACCTGGAGGTGAGGCGCGCCCTGCAGCACACGCCTCATCAACGACGGCATCAGGACCGACTCCAACACATCGCGCATACCCAGCACGAACCGTCTTGTCGAAGTGTCCGCCGGAAAACTCTGAGGACTCTTCAGAGTCTGCTGCAACGCTCGCAAGGCATCTGCCACCTCCGCCGCCATAGCTTTGGCACGTGGCGTGGGGACGACACGGCGCCCATCCCGGACGAACAGGGGATCGTCGAACTGCTCACGCAAACGGCGCAATGCATTGCTGATGGCAGGCTGAGTCAAGTGGAGTTGGGCAGCTGCCTGGGTGACGCTGCCTGTGCGATGAATGGCGTCAAAAACCCGAAACAGGTTCAGGTCAATACGTTCCCCACTGAGCATCTATATATTCACTCAAGAAATGAATAAACATCAAAAAATATAATTTAAACGAATGATCAATAGAAGTTAGATTGCTACTCCAACGTCTTCAGAATACCCCATATGGCACACGCCGCTGATACCCGCACACCGAGCCCGTACCAAAGCCTGCCAATCGACTATCCACACCCCGTGGTCTTCGCAAACGCACACACCAGGAGCGAAATATGAGTCAGGACGTGTTCCAGGAGCGAAGCATCCAAACTGTGCTTGGGAAGCTGCGCGTCCGGATCGGCGGAGAAGGCCCGGCGATTCTGTTCTGGCCGAGTCTGCTGATGGACGGAACGATGTGGAATGGGGTCGCTCACAGGCTACTGCCACGTTATCGGGTGGTCCTGATTGACCCGCCAGGCCACGGTGGAAGCTCAGCGCTGGCACGCCGTTTCGACTTCCCGACCTGCGCCGAATGCATCGTCAATATCCTGGACGCACTGGACATCCATCGAGCCCATTACGTCGGCAACTCGTGGGGGGGCGATGATCGGCGGAACCTTTGCCGCGCGCCATCCTGATCGCATCGGCGTAGCCATCCTCATGAACGGCACGGCCTCGCCTTGCGGCCCACGACAGCGCCTGCAATTCCAACTGATGGTCCAGATCGGACGCCTGTTGCGTGGTATCCGGGGACCTCTCCGGGCAAGCGCAACTGCCGCATTCCTGGGCCCCACCAGCCTGAGGGAAAGGCCAGAGATCGTGGCGAGTGTTCGTGCTGCGCTGGAGAGAATCGATTTCCGATCAGCGCGCTGGGCTGTGGAGAGCGTCGTCCTTCGCCGTCCGGACCAGCACGGGCTGCTCCAGACCATCCGTACCCCAGTCATGGTCGTCGCCGGCGTCGAAGATGCGACCTTCCCGGTTGCCGAGACTCGCGCCATGGCAGACGCCATACCGGATTCATCATTCGTCGTGATGCAAAGGGCGGCGCATCTCGCCGGCCTGGAATGCCCCGCCGAAACCAGCAACATGATCGAAGCTTTCATCCGTCGCTAGGAATGAACTCGACAGCCACGTTCGACGAGGTGCTCGACATCGCCGCCATCGACGCGTGACCAGGCCGGCGCTAGGCCAGCCTGCACAACTTCGCTGGCTTGATCCCCGGCACTACCACGAAACGCGCCAGTGCCGGCATCATGAGGATCGCGCCGAACATGTTCCAGATGAACATGAACATCAACAGCAATCCCATGTCCGCCTGGAACTTGATGTCGGAAAAAATCCAAGTGGCAACCCCCAGGGCGAGGGTGATCCCCGTGATCACCACGGCAGCACCGGTTGTCTTCAGCGTTTCAAAGTATGCCACTTCGAAAGGCAGGCCTTCGGCCATGAAGTTCTCGATACGGTTGTAGATGTAGATACCGTAATCGACACCGATGCCGACACCCAGGGCAATTACCGGCAGGGTCGCGACCTTCACCCCCAGCCCCAACTGCGCCATGATCGCCTCGCACAACACAGAGGTAGCATAGAGCGGGATCATGATGCATAGCGCCACCCGCCACGATGAGAACTCCCACCAGACCAGCACAGCGATGATGCCGTAGACCAGCGCCAGCATCAGCGGCTCCGCGCTCTTGATCACGATATTGGTCGCAGCCTCAATCCCCGCGTTGCCCGCGGCCGCCATGAAGACGACGTCTTCGTTGTTGTTATCGGCCGCGAAATGCTCAACGATTTCGACTACTTGGGTCAGGGTTTCCGCCTTGTGATCAGCTAGGTAGGCGATCACCGGCACCATCGAGCAGTCGCTGTTGTAGAGCTCGCTGGGAATCGCCTTAAACGCGGAGTTGGCCACATAGCGGTTGCGCGACAACGCATACCAGCGCAAGTCACCGCCGTTGGAGCCGGCAACGAACTTCATCATTTCGTTGGATAGTGCATGGGTTGACTCGACGCCTGGGCTGCTTTCCAGCGCCCACTTGAGACGCTCGACGGCACTCGTGACCGGATAGGAGCCACACTCGCCGGGCTTCGTCCTGACCATGACGACGAACACGTCGGAACTGGTCGAATAGCGGCTGGCGATGAAGTCGTTGTCCTTGTTGTAGCGGCTGTCCACCCTCAGCTCCGGAGCTCCACGATCAAGGTCGCCTATCTTCAGATCCAGCCGCAGGTACCAGGAGAATCCGAACACAAGCGCCAGCGCCAGCAGGGTCACGAGGGCCGGACCAGGCTCCACCGTCCGCGCGAAGAATCGCGCTACCCGGTGGGGGCTGGCCGCCTTCTTCCGCTGATGCCGTAGATTCGCCTCCGACACGCCGAACAGGGACATCACCACCGGCAACAGGAACATCTTGGTGAAGATGATGACCAGCACACCGATGCTGGCACTGATGGCGAGCTCCCGAATCATACCGATGTCGATCACCATCATCGTCGAGAAGCCGACGGCGTCGCACAGCAGAGCGATTGATCCCGGAATGAACAGCAAACGGAAAGTTCGCTTTGCCGCCTCCTGCCGACTGTACCCAGCCGCGCAGTCGGCGCTCATGGTGTTGATGTTCTGCACCGCATGGCTTACGCCGATCGCGAATGTCAGGAACGGTACCAGGATCGAGTACGGGTTGAGTCCATATCCCAGCAGACCGACAATTCCCAGTTGCCAGACGACCGCCAGCGAGCAGCACAGAATGGTCGCTGCGGTACTGCGCCAGCAGCGTGAATAGGCCAGCAGCAGGAGCGTGGTCAGCACGAAGGTGATCGCGAAGAAGATGACGATGCTACGCGCACCCTCAATCAGGTCGCCGGCGATCTTAGCGAACCCAGTGATATGTATGCCGATCCGCTCGCTCGTGTACTTGTCGCGGATCAGCCTTTCCAGGTGCTCGGAGAACTGCCCGTAGTCAAGCTTTTCGCCCGTCTGCGGATCATTTTCGAGCAAGGGCACCAGCACGATCGAAGATTTCTTGTCGCCAGCGACCAAGCTGCCGATCAACCCCGAGCGCTGCACGTTGATCGCCACCTGGCGCAGCTTTTCCGGCGAACCGTCGAAACCATCGGGGATGATCCGCCCGACGGCGAAGCCATCCTCGGTCACCTCCTGCCACATCACATTCGGCGTCCACAGCGACTTCATGTTCCCCCGGTCCACACCGGGGATGAAGAACACCTCGTCGGTGACCTTCTTCAGGGTCTCCTGGAAATCCTTGCTGTAGATGTCGCCCTGTTTTGCCTCGACGGCAATACGCACCACGTTACCCAAGGGACGCAACTCGTTCTCGTAGCGCAGGTAGTTGGCGATGTAGGGATGGTGGCTCGGCACCATCTTCTGGAAACTGACGTCTAGGTGCAGACTCATCGCGGCGATGAACAAGCCTGCCGAGATCAGCGCGAACAGGATCAGTACAGCCACGCGGTGACCGAACAGCAAGGGCTCGAACCAGCGCTCCAGATAGCCAAGCTTCCGGTGCATCGACATCTCGATGTCGTCGCTCATGTCTCTGCGTTGAAATGCGTTCATTCTGTGATGTCTCTAGATTCTGTCTCGCCGGCGTCCAGATCGACCCGGTGCACTCCGCCTATGCCCGTCATGAGCAGTGCGTGCCCTTCCGCCAGCCTTACCATCGCCGCCACGCGCATTCCCGACTCGGAACGCCTCGCTGTGAATGTCAGGCCCGCATCGTCGCTTTCGAGCAGCGTGCCGTCCTGTGCCAACAGCAATACCTTGCCGCTATCCATGCGCTGAGCGGACACCAGTGTTGCCACCTTGTCTTTCGTTTCGATTCGGGTCCATGTCTCGCCTCCATCCATGGATCGAAGAATGTTCCCTCCGAAGCCATAAGCGAGCAGGATCTCGGAACCGGCGCCCTCCTTAAGCGGCAAGACGCCATAGAGTGCGCCGCTATAGCCGGTGTCGATGGTTTGCCAGGTGCCATCCGCTTGGCTGCGGTACACCTTGCCGCCCTCTCCTGCGAGGAACTTGTCCTCTCCTTCACCCGCGACGATACCGTTGTAGTGAAGGGCTTCGGGGTTATTCAGCCTCCTCGCCGCCGACATCCAGGTTCCGCCTCCGTCCCGGGTGTGGAAGATTTGTCCGTTCGCCCCGACCACATAGCCGTCGTTGGCGTTGTCAAACCAGACACCCAGCAACGGCCGGGATGGCCCGAACTGCGCACCCGCCGTCACGTCATCGAGGATGAACTCCGCCTGCTCGAGCACTTGCCGGGACTCCTCCGTCTCGCCGCCAGCCGCCTCGATACTCGAGCGGGCCTGCCGCACCTGTTCCTCCGCATCGGCCCGCACGATCTCGTTGAGATGATAGCCATCGACCTGCTTGCTCCAGCTCCTCCCGCCATCACCGGAATGCAGCACAACGCCGTCGTGCCCAACGGCCCAGCCACTATGCTCATTCAGGAAATGCAGCGCCGTCAGGGTGACGGAAACCGGGACATCGGCCTGTGACCAACTACGGCCATCATCATCGGAGTACAGGATGATGCCGCGCTCGCCAGCGACAACGATCCGTTTGCCGGCATGGTTCGCCGCCAACATGATCGCCCTGGTGGCCTTCGCAGACTTCATTGCAGGCAGATTCAACGGGTCCACCTCGGCTGCTACAGGCCGAACCAGCAACATCAGTGACCACCCGGAAAGCAGTACGGCAACCCGCAGCCACCAAACCAGATCATGTGTTTTTCTTGACATCCATCCACCACTTGAAAGTGAGGGCAAACACCAGCTTGCTATTGATCTCTCCAGCAAGCTGGATGCCGAGGAAAGCTTGAGTGGTTCGTTCACGCGATTCTATGTCGCTATGACGAAACTCAGGCCAACAAACTAGTTGCTAGTTCGCCGCAGGCTCTCCTGTGAATAGAAAGAACGAGGCTTCACTTCATATCTGACGGGCTTTTCCTCATTTGCCAAGAACATGGCAAATGCGCGCCGGGCTTGGAGGTCGTAGTCGATTTGTGCCGCTAGCGATATAAGCTTGACGTCATACAAATTGATTGAATGGTTTTCTTGTACACGCCAGAGACTACCTCGCTGGTCGTACAGATCTCCATGTACGATCGACCAAGTATCCTCATCGAAAAACAGAACCCGCTTAGCATAGACATGTCGCATTCCTGGCTTAAGAGCAGCCTCAACCACCCACACCCTGTGTTTTTCGTACCGCGGAAGATCCTGACTTAGATGGTTTTTATTGACAATATCAGTGTATTTAAGACTTTTATTGGTCAGGTCATAATTATTATAGGAAATAATCATTTCCTTCTTACCAACCAGCTTGAAATCGAAACGATCAGGAGCACCATTAAACATCTCAAAGCTGTCGATGGTGGCTAGGCCATCACTATTGAACTGAGGAGTGTCGTACCCCACGTCCGGCGCGCGAAGAACTCGACGCTGGCCTGGATTGTATGTCCAGGTCTTGCGCTTCTCAGTACTTTCATCGAACACCTCATGTAGGAGAACTGCCTCACCGGCCACATTTGAAGGGCTCAAAGTGCGTTGAAGATAATACACGGCAACACTCGGCGGACCATCTGTAAACACTTTCCCAAAGGTCCTTGATTCGAACCATTTGATTGGAGTGAAACTGCCGTTACTCTGAACCGGAAATATCACAAATTCACGCTGCAAACTTAAGCCAGTATTCCGATACTTATGATTGAACACCACCTCCAACCCGTCCTTGGGCACGGGGAACGGTACCGTCGACTTCCTCAAGTTCCGCAGTCCCTGCCCATTGGGGACCGCCTGGATACCGGGCGCCTCGGCCTTGATGTTGTCGTACTCCTCCTGCGGCAATGCCAGGGTCCGGTGACTGGGGTAAATCTTCATCTTGTAGCTCGGATAGCGTTTCAGCATCTCGATCTGGCCCGGTGCCAGGAGCTGTTCGTACTGCGCCACGTTTTCCGCGGTAATAGTGTAGAGCGGCTGCTCCGATGCAAACGGATTCGTATAGCCCTTGTTGGGGTCGAAACCGGCCGGCGCCTTCGTGATTCCACCATCCCAGGCGGGAATCGAGCCATCGGTGTTACCCGCCATTTCAGCGCCGGTGGGCGTCAGGTCCTTGCCCAGTCGATCCCGGTCCTGCGCCGAGGTTTCGGCATGAGCAGTGGAAGAGCAGAGCCAGACGACTATGGCTAATCTGGCCAGCAGGCAATTGCGTTGTTTGGTTGGCATGACACACCTCCAGTTCTTGTTTTTAGAAATTGACGCCCATGACCAGCGAGTAGTAATCGCGGTCGTGCATCTCGTCGTACTTGGCGCTGCGGTTGTAGAAGGCGTAGCTCAGGTCGACGAAGTACTTGTTGCCGTAGTCGAAGCGCACCGCCGGCGAGAGAACCTGGCGGCCCTCCACGAAGATCCCATCGGCTGAATAGCCCTTGACGTCCTGCGACCAGAACAGCCGCGGCTTGACATTGATGTTGGCGAATACGTTCGGATAGCTCGCCTCGACCTGAACCCGGTAGCCCCAGGCATTCGTGGTGGCGAACCCGTCGTTCTCGCAGTAACTCGGGTTGGGGTTCAGTGCGCTGCAAGGAACACCGGCTATCGGTCCGGAACCGAAGACCCCGGCACGGCCGTAGCGCGTGGAAGTGGCTGGATCACCAATACCGGACCAGTGCTGGTAGGCGACCTCACCGAGCAGCGAGACGGATTCCGCGCCGAAATGGCGAGGGAATATCTGGATCACCGAGAGTTGCGCCTGGGTTTTCGCCTTGCGGTCGTATCCATGGCTGATGACGTTCGCCGGCAGCGCGCCAAGCGCGGCCTGCGGTCCAATACCATTGGAAACGCCGTTGACCAGATCCGTGCTGTTGATCTGCACGGGGATATCCCAGGTACGACTGATTTCCCCGAACACCGAAGCGCCGGCGATGACGGTCGAGGCACTCAGGCCAACGACCTTGATGTTTTCCGCACTGAAATCCTCCACAGCCTGGACGGCCTTGACGCCGAATGGAGGATCCGCTGACCAGACGGAGCCGGGAATCGTCGTGGGCGAGGTGAGGACGCTGACATTGGGGAAACGGGCATGGTAGTTGGCGAAGTACAGGCCAAGGTCGGTGTCTATGCTGTCCGGCCTGAACCGCACTGCCAGACCAAACTGGCCGCTGTCCTTCGGCTCCAGCTCCGAACCCTTCGACATCTGGAAGTTCGCCCCACCCAGCGCGGCAACTCCGTTGAACAGATCACGGTCGGAAAACTCCGCCGGGCCGACGACCGCCACTTGGTCGGAACAGTTGACCAATGATGAGGGGGACCAATAGGTGCCGCACCCATCAAGGACATTCCGCTTCCAGGCGAACTGATAGAAGGCTTCGAGGCTCAGGTTGTCCGCAAGCGTGAAGCTCGTGAACAGTTGGGGCAGCGGCAGCATGATCTCCTTGACCTGCGCACCGGGCCGGTGTGCAGCAGTGAGGTCGAATGCACCAAACTGGTTGATGCCGGGGATGAAAAGGCTCTCCCCCCAGTTGACCACCTGGTTGCCCAACCGGAAACCGAGCGGATGGTTCTCGATCAGCTCGGTGGTGCCGTAAACGTAGGCATCGAGCAGGGAAAACCCGGAAAACTTCGACAGGCTCTCGAAATCCGAATCGTCGAGCTTCGTCCCAGGCGCATAGCTGTTGGCATTACTGCCGTGAGGCACACCGCGGCTTTCCAGTGTGTAGTCGTACCACCCCTTGCCTCGGACAAAGAAACCGAAGTTGTCCTTGCTGACGTCGATATCGCCGATGATGTTCAAGGCCGTAGAGTAGGCCTGGTTTCGGTGGAAGTTGAGGTCACCGTTGTCGTTACCGCCGCTGGCGGTGCCGCCATTGCCCACTGAGATCAAGTCCGAGTCGGCATTTCGGGCACGCCAGCTGCTGCCCAGAGATGCTCCCAGGGACCATCGGACGTCGGTACCGCCGTCAGTGGTAAAACTGCCCGCGCACGCGGCATCCATCAGCAACCAGGCAACACCGAACACCGCAATGCCTGCACGACTCTTGCGAGATCCTTTGTCACCGCCAGTTCCATCAACTGCTCTTGTATTTGTTTTCATATTCTCGAACCGCCGTTTGTTATTGTTGGTCAACAGATCGTTTGCCCTGCCAAGTCGAAAACCGTCTCCGGATACCCTCCTATACAAACGTGCCTGATCCTGGATCCCTGCCTGCGACAAACGACCGCCTTGGTCGTCTTCAGAGCTGGACGCCGCCGATAGCGGCCATCTCCTCCGCTACATAGGGACGAGCCCCTCACTGGCCGGGGAAATGACCAGATCGACGCCCTCTGGGAGTTGAGCGATGTAGGCCGCAAGCGCCGAGCTGGCGCCCTCATACCGATCTCTTCGGGTGGCAGAACGATGAGAGAGAGGTCGGTTATTCAAGGAATGCCTCAACTGACCTGGATTCGCACCCAGCGCGTTCCATAGCCATGCATCACCCGACTGATTGCCCCTTACGACCGACATGAATTGCTGGCGATCAGGGAGATGGACGAATGCATTTGCAAGTCGCCGACTTCGCGTCACCTTATCGCCGATACCAGAACTAAGCCTGGCGACCATCGCCAACTCGCCAGCCAACATCTCGCCCATCGAACTGACTCCTGTACTTACCCTTCGGTCGACTTCGCTGTGCCCAGGAACAACAGGCACCATCTAGACAGCCACACAAATACCTTACAGTATCCAAATTCCGATTGGAATCCCAAAATTAACACCATTGGTCGTATTGCTGAATTGCTGCTTGAAGTGGGGAGGGAAAGGCCTATTGGAATGCACAAAGGGAAACAGGCTCATCGATCCAGACCGGGAACGTGGACGCCTCAAGATTCCTCGCGTAATCTAAATACCGATTAGTTTTGAAATACGAGGGGTATCCATTGAGCCGAGTCCGATTGACCCGAGCGCAGCAACAGGCCCAGACCAGAGAGCGGCTGTTGGCGGCCGCCGAGGTGGTTTTTTCCCGACTGGGTTATGGGGGAGCGTCAATCGAGTTGATCGCCAGCGAGGCGGGTTACTCGAAGGGGGCTGTCTATTCCAATTTCCCCAGCAAGGACGCGCTGTTCCTCGAACTCCTACGCGCCCATATGGAGCGTGATTTCCAGGAGCAGGAGCAGATCGTCGGCATGAGCTCTGAGGAAGTGATTCGGGAGTCTTCGCGGTGGCTGAAGTCCATGCACTCCAGAATCAACCTACCGGCCCTTACTATGGAGCTGCAGCTCCACGCACGACGAAGCCCAGAGTTTGCGAAGGATTTCTACGCACTTCAGGAACAGAAGTTCACGATAATCGCCCAGATCCTGACCAAGTACTTCGCAGCCTGCTCTGCCAAGCTGCCAGCGAACGCAATGGATCTTGCCCGCACCATTGATGCCCTATCGCATGGATTGAGCCTGCAACGCCCCCTCCGCGAACCGGGAACCATCAACGAAGCCGGCCGCATGATCGCCGACCTGTTGGAAATCCTCGTTGCCTCTGGCAGAGGTCAGTTCACCGAAGAGCACAAGGAGGCTTCGCACCCACCTCCCTCCACTCATCAGACCAAAGAGGCAAAAAACCTGCTCGAAAAAGCTCGAAGAAAGCTACCTCGGGCACAGCCGGCTAACTGACCACGTATCAATTCCAGATGCCGCAATACCGCCGCCCTCATCGAGGCCGGCGGTATTGCGGCCCAGGCCGGCCCTTCCTCCCAGAGGCAGCGGCCTTCGATAGCGGCAGTAGAGCACGGTGGTGCGGTGTCCCGGGAACTCGGCCAGCAGAGAAACATGTCTGGCAGAAGCACATGGGCTTCCACTCCCAATGCGCCCTCATTGAACTATCCCTCCAGCAGAGGGTCATCACTCGAAACATGCCAGGCCACGACCTAGCAGAAATTAGCCGGCATCGGCTTTGCGCTCACATCGTTAGGTTATTACATCACTCATTCAGACAGCGCGGCTGTCCGGATTGTTGGGGGCGCGCCCCTTCACGCGGCCATTTCGGCTGGCTGTAGAGGAAGGATCACATGGAGTTTCGCCATCTCCGGTACTTCGTTGCTGTGGCCGAAGAGCTGCACTTTGCGAGGGCTGCCGAGCGACTGCATATCGAGCAGTCCCCTCTTTCGCGAGCAATCAAGGAGCTTGAGTCCAGCCTGGGCGTCCAACTGCTTGAGCGGACCACGAGAACCACGCGCCTGACCTGGGCCGGCCAGGTGTTCCTGGATGATGTACGGCACCTGCTCTTGGTTCTGGAACAGGCCAAGGCCAACGTCCACGCCGCCGCATCGGGGTACCGCGGCACACTTCGGGTAGTTCTTTCCGACGGTATCATCCCCCATCGACTAACCACCCTTCTTGCTCGTTGCCGTGAAGAGGAACCGGATGTCGATATCCGGCTTTCAGAGGTACCACTCACCCAACAGCTGAAAGGACTAAGGAACAGTTTGTACGACGTGGGCTTTGCCCGCTCATCGATGGTCGGCGAAGGAGTCCTGGCCAAGCCACTCTGGGAAGATCCGCTGATGATCGCCCTTCCTTCACGCCACCCCTTACTGATCCGAAAGCACCTCCAGTTGGACGAAGTCCTGAAGTACCCGCTGGTGCTTTGCCACCCGGAAATCTGCGAGGGCTTCTATAGCCAGATCACACGTATCCTACGTACCGCAAGCGCGCAGCCGATAGTAGCCGAACACGTTGCCTCTCATGATCTGATGCTGGCGCTGGTCGCCGCAGGGTATGGGCTCGGCTTCGTTTGCAAGGCACAGATCACTGCCTGCCAACTCCCCGGTATCGCCGCCCGCCCCCTGGCCAGGCAAATTCCCAGACTCGCCACCTATCTGCTGCGCCCAGCCGGCAAGGCATCCCCAGAGCTAGAGAGGTTCATGGAGCGAGCGAACCTCGTCCAGGATCCAGACTAATCCCCCAAGGGCTCATGCCATGAAGAAAGCCCTCCTGTTGTTGCTTCCCCTCCCTGAGGTGCCATCGCCAGTTCCAGCGGCATGTCAGTATAGCGAGCTCGGCAGTCAGCCTAGGTCACCACCTACGGCTCTACACGCTGGACCGATGTATGGGATACCGGCCCCAAGTTGCCCGCTGTCACACGAAACGTCCTCAACTGAGCCTGGCAACCCAACGAAGGGGTAGCAGCCGCATCAGTATCGCCATTGGCGACATCGGCCAACTCGGCACGCACGCTGTACCGGGTTCACGCTCTATGGTGTGAACCAGAGCCCTGCAACCAGTTTTCTCAGTGACTTCGAAGGGTAGTTTCTTTGCCCCGGCATTGAGCTCAGTACGGATATAACCTGGAAACAAGGTCGTGACGCGGATGGGAGTGTTCAACAACTCGGCGCGAATACCCTCCCCAAGGTGAGCAATAGCCGCCTTGCTAGCTGCATAGGTGGTGAGGTGCCTAGGCAAACCGCGCTTAGCGCTCATCGAAGACATGATCACCAGATGTCCGACGTTCTGCCGGCGGAAGATTTCTACTGCAGCCTCACATTGCGCCAGACCCGCGATGAAGTTGGTCTCGGCGGTGCGCCGGTTGGTTTCAAAGTGGCCGGTGCCGATACGCCGCCCTTCCCCGATTCCCGCATTGACGATGACCCGCTCCAACGCTCCAAACGTCATCGCGAAGTCGTTAAATACAGAGAACACCTGGGAGTGATCGTTGACGTCCAGCGCCCGAACCTCCACACGGATACCATGGCTGAACTCCAGCTCGGCTTTCAGCGACTCCAGCTGCTCAGTACGCCTGGCGCAGAGAGCCAGGTTATATCCACGCGCAGCAAACTCACGGGCCATGCCCGCTCCAAGGCCGGAACTGGCACCGGTGATCAGGATTGTCTTTCGTTCTTGCATGGTGATTGTCTCTCTGTACCAGACGGGTTCAGTGCACGGCGCGAGCGCCTCGGCTGCGGTTACTCGGATTGAGGTAGATCGGATGCCGCTGGCTGCACACGATTCCGACCGTCTTCGCGAGCGCTTTTTCGAATGAGCTGCAGGCAACGCCAATGCAATGCATGGACGAACAGCCAGATGCGCCGGAATGCCGGGTTATCGGTCTGTCCGTGGTGGTAGCGGAAATAGATCTGTTGCGCGATGCCGGCCAGGCGGAACAGACCGAATACCTCGTAGAAAGTCCAATTCTCAACCCGAATGTCGGTTTTGCTCAGGTAATAAGCCACCACCTGCTGGCGGTCGAGCATGCCCGGTAAATGACTCGGTTGGCGACGGGCCGCGCGCAGCAGGAAGTTGTCGTTCGGCTGTACCCAGTAGGCAAGCATGCTGCCCAGATCCATCAGCGGATCACCCAAGGTTGCCATTTCCCAATCCAGCACCCCGATCACGCGGGTGGGCTCCCGCGCCGACAACACCACATTGTCGAAGCGCCAATCGTTATGGATGATGCAGGTCCGGCTATCGGACGGCGTATGAGCCATCAACCAGACCATCACCTTGCGGAAGCTGGGCACGTTCCAGGTGCGGGACTTCCGGTAGCGCTCGATCCAGCCGTTGACCTGACGCTTGCAGTACCCCTCACCCTTGCCCAGTGACTCAAGGCCTGCAGCGCGGTAGTCCACCTGGTGCAAGGCGATCAACTGGTCGAGAACATTGAGGCACAGTTCCCGGGTCTGTCTGGATGTGAGCTGCAGTTCCCGCGGCAGATTGGCCCGCGGAATGATGCCCGACAGGTGTTCCATGACATAGAAGTCGCAGCCAAGCACACCTGCGTCCTCGCAAAGAGCCACCATCTCAGGCACTGCTGGATAAACGCTCTTGAGCATCTTCTGGATGTTGTGCTCGCGAACCATGTCGTGTGCGCCAGCAGCCTTGGTACCGACGGGTGGACGTCGCAGGATAAGGTCGCGATTGACGTACTGCAGGCGGTAGGTCCAGTTGGACGCGCCACCGGAATATTGAGTGACCTTCGGCGTGCCGACCAGGTCGCTTAGCTGCTGCTTGAGCCAGCGATCCACCGCCACGACGTCCAACTCCTCGCCCTGGCGAACCAAACCGCTCTGGTCCAATACACTCATACCCATACTCCAGCCTTGGAGGGACTTCATTAGGGAATCGGCGTGCGCATGGCACGCCAACGATGACAAAATTTCTACTCGGCCTTGGCGAGAGATCGTTCCGAATAACCCCGCCTGGCCAGCTCGACCTTGGCGATCACCCCTTTGTGTACCTCGTCCGGACCATCGGCGATGCGCAGACTGCGCGCCTGGGCGAAAAAAGCGGTCAGCGGCACGTCTCGGCTCACGCCCGCCCCGCCGTGGATCTGAATCGCCATGTCGGCCACCTGCTGCAGTACGTTGGGCGCCACCACCTTAATCGCGGAAATCTCGGTCATGGAGGCCAGGGCACCGACGTTATCGATCTTCCAGGCGGCGTACAGGGTCAGGAGTCGAGCCTGGTCGATGGCAATGCGTGCCTCGGCTACCCGCTCACGATTTCCGCCCAGACTGAGCAATGGTTTGCCAAAGGCGGAGCGCTGCATGCCTCGGTCGATGGTCAGCTCCAGCGCCTTCTCCGCCGCACCGATACAACGCATGCAATGATGGATGCGTCCCGGACCAAGGCGTCCTTGAGCAATCTCGAAGCCACGCCCTGGCCCGCCAATGAAATGGTCGAGCGGCACACGCACATTGTTAAAGCTCACCTCTCCATGCCCGTGTGGCGCATCGTATTCGCCGAACACCGGCACCATGCGCTCGATGATCACGCCAGGAGCGTCGATCGGCACCAGCACCATGGAATGCTGTTCATGACGCCCCTTACTCGCATCCGGTGTGTGGGCCATGAACACAATCACCTTGGCATGTGGATCGCCCAAGCCACTGGACCACCACTTGCGGCCGCTCAAGACAATCTCGTCACCCTCGACCACGGCGGTGGCCTGCATATTGGTTGCATCCGAGGATGCAACCTCCGGCTCGGTCATGCAGAACACCGAACGAATCTCGCCAGCCAGCAAGGGCATCAGCCAGCGCTCCTTCTGCATCTCGCTGCCATAGCGCCAGAGCACTTCCATGTTGCCCGAGTCGGGAGCGTTACAATTGAACACGCTGGGGGCCAGCAAGCTGCGCCCAGTCGCCTCCGCTATTGGCGCGTACTCCTGAACGGACAACCCGGCACCCAGGGCCTCGTCGGGCAGGAACAGGTTCCACAACCCCTCGGCGCGCGCTTTCGCCTTAAGCTCCTGAAGCACTGCAGGAACCTGCCACTGGCGCCAATCGCCAGCAGGGCAGGTACGGGCCACTTCGGCCCAGAACTGTTCTTCGACAGGCTCGATCTGATTCTGGATGAAGGCATTGACGCGGTTGAGGTAATCACGCCCACGAGGGCTCATATCGAAGTTCATAGCAGTGATCTCCAGTAGGAGTGCCCATGCTATGAAAAGCAGTATAATGAATGAAGCTCTAATTATTCATTGGAAGACATGAACAGATCTAATCACTCATCCAACCTGAACCGACTGGACCTCAACCTGTTCCGGGTGTTTGCCGTGATCTTTCGCGAGCGCAACCTGACCCGTGCGGCGGAGCAACTGTGCATCAGCCAATCAGCAGTCAGCCACGCCTTGGCGCGCATGCGCCAGCAGTTGAACGACCCACTGTTCATCCGCGAAGCCCAGGGTGTAGTACCCACACCAGCGGCCCTGCGCATCTGGCCAGATGTGCAGGCTGGCCTGGAACTCTTTCAGCGGGTGGCCAACAATGGAGAGAGCTTCGAGCCGGCGCGAGATGTCACCAGGATCACTGTGGCGATAATCGACGAAGCCGAGCCCGCATTGCTTCCGACCCTGTCCGCCGCACTGCGCAGCCAAGTACCCGGCGTCCAACTTGCCAGTGTCCGCATCGACCGTTCCACCCTGAAATCCGACCTAGCAACCGGACGCGTCGACTGTGCCATCGACGTTGCCCAGGCCGCCGACGATGAGCTACTGCATTTACCCCTGACCCGGGATGACTTTGTCGTAGTCAGCCGTACAGCCACAACCATAGACGCCACCACCTACATGGCCGCCCAGCACATCACCGTTTCCTCTCGGCGTGCAGGCCGCAGTTTCGAGGATTGGGAGTTGTCTCGCCTCGGCATCACTCGTCAGGTGGCCGCACGCTGCCAGCACTACGAAACGGCCTACCGCCTGGTCGCAAACAGCGACCTGCTCCTGAGCATGCCACGCAGCCTAGCGGTCACCCTAAATGCTCATTCGGACAATCACATCCATCTTCTCCCCGTGCCCGTGCCAGCAGTGGAGTTACACCTTTTCTGGCATCGCGAGCGGGAAAAGGACGTTGCCAATATCTGGCTGCGAGAACTGCTGCTAGGCGTCATTCAGAGTTGAGCAGAACTTGAGCACTGGATTACCCCCGTTTCGGTAGACGTCCCCGGCCCATGACTTCTGCCTATGCGGACCTGGACATGCCTGAACGGGTACTGAGCAACCTGCTGGACATTACGCTTCGTCACACTCCATAGGGCGGACGCTAGGTGAACGTAACAGTCAGATACCAAGCCTCCGCTGTTGCCCTACCTCCCATGACATCCCGTTGCCACGCACAGTCGCAGCGATCTGTTGTCCGAGGCGCTTTTCGATGATGGGCATCCACGGCACTAGACTGAACCCCTTACCGTCATCCAGCACGGCGTAACGTCCGCTAGCGAGCATGACGCTGCGCCGGTAAATGCCGGCTACGCGCTGCCCGTCCTCCACGGACCGATGCGCCAACCCGGTGTCGGCGGCGATGTCCTTAGCGGCCTGGACCAACTCCCGGTTGAGCAACGTCACCAACAGGTTGCGCGCCAGGATCACACGCTGGCCTTGCTTCTCGGCCAGCCCTTGCTCGACCAGGAAATCGGCCCGCTGTTGCATAGCCTGCCCCACCTCACCACCAAACCCGAAGTTACCTGGCCCTCGCCCACCGCAAATCAGTTGCTGGTCGAGCCATGTGGCGCCGATCACACGAGTCTGTCGTTCAATCGGCAGGTGCGATTTCAGCTCCACCGCCACGCCGCCCAGGCGCTGCGCGTCGTACTGGCGGCCACGCTCGGGCAAGTCATCGGGCACTTTCCATAGCCCTTCGGCCACCCGCTCCACGATGCCGGCCCGGCGCAAGGCTTCCAGCCGGCGGACGTGGGCCGCGACAACGTCCCGCGGGTCGCGGCCGTCCTTGGCCTGCCCTTGGGCAATCACCAGGTGATGATCGGTGCGGTACAGGCCGTCGCTCGCCAGCGCGCCGATGGTACGGTCGGCCGCGCGTATCTCGGTCGAGCCGCGCACCTCCACCACTGATCCTGTCGGGTAATTCGCCAGCTCATCGCGGGCATTGAGAGCAACGTAATGGGCCTTGCCATCGGTGCCGTCGATGACCAGATAGCCCCGGTCGCGCAGCTCATCGGCCAGCCCCTTGGCAGCCACCCGGCCGATAACCGCACGCCCCTCCTCGCCAGACTCGAACACCGCCAGCTCACGCGGCTGGCCGCTCATGGCGCGTTGCAGGGTGCGGATGATGTCCCCACGCTCGCCCAGGGTGCGCAAGGTCTTTTCAGCGTCGGCATGGAGGGTCCAGGTGCCTGGCCGAGCTTCGTCGGCCAGGCCCATGCGCTGCAAGCGTTGCAGGCGACCAATCAGTAGCAGACGCTGGCGTTGCAGGCGGGGCTCGTGGAGGCGTTCGACATGCAATAGACCATCGTCACCAGCCTCGCGTCGCAGTGTGCGATCCAAGCTCGTCCACCGCTCCTGCTCCACTTCGCGCTGCAAGGTCCGCTGGATCTCCAGCTCGGTGCGTGGCCCCAACCATTCGGTAGCCAGTTCGGCGGCCCGGTGGCGGAAGCCGTGGGCGATGTAGTCGCCGGCGATGATGAGGTCCTTGCCGGTGTCGTCGCGCCCACGCACGACGATATGGGTGTGCGGGTTATCGGTGTTCCAGTGATCCACCGCCACCCAGTCCAGCCGCGTGCCCAGATCGGCCTCTATGCGCCACATCAGATTCCGGGTGTAGGTGCGCAGGTCGTCCAGCTCTGCGCCGTCCTCTGGCGCGACGATGAAGCGGAAATGGTGGCGATCACCAGCGCAGCGCTCTCTGAAGGCACCGAGGTCGGCATCGTCCGCCGGCGGCCCATAGGCCCGCCCCGGTTCGCCATCGCGGCCGGCGCCGTCGCGCTCGATGTAGCGCAGGTGCTTGGCCAGCGACTTCGGGCTGGCCTGGCGCTGGTTGACCAACAGGGTCTTGATGGCCACCCGGCGCGATAATGACGTGAGCGAGGCACCCGCGAAACGCGCTGCCGTGTGCCCTCGCCCCAGCCGCGAGCCGGGCCGCTGGCCAGCGTGTTGTCCCTTGCCGCCGGCCAGTGCTGGGCTCCGCACAGCCGACTTTCCACCGGCCTTGCCAACCTGCTTGAGCACCTTGGGAACGAAGCCCTTGTCGCGGTTCTTCGACGCACTGGGCCGGATGCGGAAATCGTCGTCGCGGCGGTCGGTCATGGCTGTTACCTCGGCAAACCAGGGCGCGCCCTGGCGTGTGAAGCACGCGGGCATGCCAGCATCGGCGCGCGTTGCGCGCCGTATACGGCACGGCGGTGAAGCCGCGCCGTGCCGCTCCTCCCACACGTGCAGACTGGTGTTGCGGGCGGCCAGGTGCCGCCTCCTTTTGTCTTGCCTTCCGCTATTGCCTGTCGCATGCGCTCCAAGCCCCGACGGCCCGTCGGCGCTGCGCGGCTCGCAGCCAGCCCGCCGGCAAACGCGGTGACGGCCCCAGTCGTGCGCGCTCGAGGCAGGACGCCTGCACGCTGGATGGCTGCTCCGAAGGTTGCGAGAAGCGCAGTGCGAATGCATCCGCGCTGCATGCGCAACGACATGGCGACAGCCAACAGGACGACGCGCCGGATAGCTCGACGCAGTGCAGCGAGTCGACCCCCATCATCGGCCTGTCTCCAACCGGAGCGGATGCGCCACGCCGAGCACGGCGGAGGCACCAACTGACCCGAAATAGCGGCTGTCGAACGACGTCGGATTGGTCGTGCTCAGCAGGAACAGCTCGCCGGACTGAAGTCGGCGGCAGCCCAGCCAGGCCTGCAATGGTCGGCCCAGCCGGTCGGCACGCAGTACGGCGGCCGCAGGCACGCCGTCGATGCGCACGTTCCCGTCAGTGACGCACACCTCCTGCGGCGACACCGCGCCCACGCGCTTGAGCAGTGGGATGCCTATCGGCAGGTAGCCGCGCTGCGCGGCAAACGTGGCAGCGGTATCCGGCAGCCGGATCAGCACGATGCTGCCAACCGGCAGCGAGTCGATCCGCTGCCCCGCTGGATCGACGCGATACCAGCCGACCGGCACGCTGTCCGAAGCGTTGTAGATGACCCGAACATCGGGCTGCACGAAGGACGCCCAGGCGAGCGCAGCAAGGCCACAGGCGGAAAGCGTTGCCAACACGAAGCGCACACGCTGGCGCGAACGAGGGGCCCTCATGGAGACGCCCTCCCCGCCAGCCAGGCGGCATGCCGCTCGGTGGTGTACGCCGACAGCGGCAGGCGCGCGGCGAGCCGGTTGCAAAGCGTGCGCCAGTACGCGGGCGATACGGCAGCCGGAGAGATGCCGAGCGCGTCGATGGCATCGATCTGCGCCAGCACAGCTCGCACGACCAGCTCACCTTCGGCGTGCAGCAACAACAGCGCTCCGGGCAGCACACCGGGGATGCGCTGCACCGCGTCCAGGGGTGTGCAGGCCTGCATCACCATAAGCTGCCAGGAGATCGTGCCGTAGTCGTTGGCTTGCCAGCGAATGCGGCAGAACACAGCACCCGGCAGGAACACCGCGACACGTCGCCAGTGGTCCAGGCGGGTGATACGCGCCGGCTCGCCGAAACGCAGGTAGAGCTTGATGCGCTGCTCCACATAGGTGAGCGACACGCGGGTCAGCTGCGCGGCGTCGGTCTGCCCGACGAGCACCGCGAGCGATGGCGGCGGCATCGGCGTGGCCACCGAGAGCTGTGTGTTCATGGGGATTTCTCCGGGAACTCGCGCTCCAGCAGCGCGCGCAGCAGATCGGCGACCGTCACACCCTGGGTGAACGCCGAGACCTTGATACGGGCGCGCATGGCGAGCGTGATGTCGAGGGTCAGGCGCGCGGTGTACAGGTCGCCCTTCTGCAGGTCGCCGGCGTCACCCTGGCGAACCCACGCCTCGGCGTGCGGGTTCGCCGGCGGGCGGGCACCGATGGCCGTGCGCTTGCCGCGTTCGCTGGTCATGTCGTCCACCGCAGCAGTTCATCGACCAGCGCAGTGATCTCACGCGCAGCGGCGCTGTCCGGCGCTGTCTCGCGGGCAAGCCGGCCAGCGGCCACGCTGTCGGCGAATACGATGCGCTGGCGCACCTCGGCACGCAGCGCCGGAAGTGGTTGGTCGGCCAATGCCTGGCGCGCCTCGCGACCAATGATGGTGGTGCTGACGCGCCGGTTGATGACGAAGGCCGCCGCCAGTTGCGGCCGGAACACCTGCGCCTCGCGGATCAGCGCGACCATCTCGGCGCTGGCCCACAGGTCGTAGGGGCTGGGCTGCACCGGGATGAGCACACGCTCGGCCGCCATCAGTGCGGAGCGCGCCAGGGCGGCGATGCGCGGTGGCCCGTCGATGATCACGTGATCGGCGCGACGTGCCAGTTCGGGCGCTTCCTGGTGCAAGGTTTCGCGGGCAAGGCCCACAGCGCTGAACAACCTTGGCAGGCCCTGCTGGACGCGCCGTTGCGTCCAGTCCAGCGATGAACCCTGCGGGTCGGCATCCAGCAGGACGACATGCGCACCGCGCAGCGCAAACTCGCCCGCGATGTGAGTGGCGAGCGTGGTCTTGCCGACACCGCCCTTCTGGTTGAGCAAGGCGATGATCATGGCGCGGCCCTCCCTGCTGGAAAGCCGGCCTGACCGTGCCGTTTCGCGGTTGTACACCGAAAAGGCGCGCCTCTACAAAAAGTTAGAGCTTTTAAGTTAGAGAAGTTAAGGGAGGCTGAAACCATCGCAGGCTCTGACCTGCAGAGGATTTCGTACGCCTGATAGCACGATAGTGATACGCCCAATAGCACGATACCCCGTACGCCTGATAGCACGAGGCCGTCCACAGTTTTTACCGCAGTTATCCCCGTGCCGTTGGCGACACCGGCCGGAACGTCAGCAGCTCCGAGCTGGCCTCCGGTATGCGCTCGATGCCGAGCACGTAGCCAGGCAGCGACTGCCGCACCACCAGGGCGCGCAGGTCGCAGGCGAAGTCGCAGAACCTCGCCGTGCTGCCCGACTTGCGGTGCAGGTGCCTGAAGTCGAACTGCCAGCCGTCCGGCTGCTTGCCGCCATGCTTGCGCACCAGGCGGTACAGCCAGCGCTCGATGCCGCCAGTGAGCCGGAAGTACGCCGGGTCGATGGTCAGTACCAGGGCGGCATCCAGCACGCCCGCGTAGAACCAGTCCGGAAGGATCAGCTCGATGCCCAGCGGCGCGCCACTGGCGTCGGCCAGCTCCTTCCACTCGTTGATCCAGGAGAAGCGATGCAGACGCCGCCCGGTGGTCTCTCGAATCGACGTAGCTACCGTGGTCGACTGCAGGCGATCCAGAGCAGCCTTGAGGCGCTGGTAGTCGCGCAGCGACACCCCGCGTCCGATGAAACGCAGGATCTCGTAGGGCGTGGCACGCATCAGGCGTGACGGGGACAGGCCCGCATTGCACGCCGCGACGATCTGGCTGGCCGCCCAGATCAGCACGTCCGCATCCCAGATCGTGGCGATGCCGTGCTCCCGCGTGCCCTCCACGCGCACGGTGACGCCGCTGGACCGGAAGTCGATCGGTGTGGTGCGCCGCGACTTCGCCAGCGAGAAGAACGGGTAGGCCATCAGATCCTGGCTGTCGCGCGGTGCCATGTCGCCCGGCAAGGCGCGGAACAGGTCGAACTGCTCCCGCTCCGGCGCAGAGCTGGGCATGGCGATGGCTACCGGCGAGCCGTCGATCAGTGCGCACGGCTGTCGGCCAAGTGCTGCTCGGCGTACTCGGGATCGGACGTGGCCTCGAAGCTGTGCTGGTCGGCCCAAGCATCGAGGTCGACGACGGCGTACATGACGCGCCGGCCGAACTTGCGAAAGCGTGGGCCGCCACCGATCACGCGCTGCTTCTCCAGCGTGCGTGGCGACAAGCGCAGGTAGGTGGCCGCCTCGTCGTTGGTCAGGTAGCGCTGCGGCTGGACAGCGGTAGCAAGCTGCAGGGGCTTGGCGTGGGTTACAGCAGGTCGCACGGGAGCGGGTCGCATGGGGTGAGCCTCCATCGTTCAGGACAGCCCGGCCACACCAGCGCAGCCGGATGGAGGCAGTCTCAGGAATGGTGGGCGGCCTGCTCAGGGCCGTTTTACGGGTTCCGTCGAACGACCCTCCCCCCGCCCGTCGAGCTGTGCCAGGCGGCGATAGCCGCCGTGCATCAGCGTCCGGCCGCGCCGCACCAGGCGACGCACCTTCGAGCGCAGGCCGCTGTCGGTGTGCCAGTCGTCGATCACCGCCGGCGGGCCGAACAGCCCCGCAGCCACTTCGCGCAAGGACGCTCCCGCCAGGGTGGCGTCGAGAGCTTGGAGGGAATGTAGCTCCAGCAGTGCAGCAGGGCTGGGGCGGCAGCGGACCGCCGCGAGTGGCCCGACATCGGCGGCGACAGCCAGCTTGTCCAGCTCGGTTGCGATGGCGCGGAAGCGTCCGCAAGTCCTGGAGCAGGCCCGGACGGCGTGAACATAGGCCATGCCCTGCTCCAGGCCGGGCGCAACGGCCAGGCGCAGGCAGCAGCCCGGCCAGCGTGTCGTCAGCAGCAGACACCGGCCATCATGGACCAGGTCTTTGCTGCCAGGGATGCGCCAGAAGTCGAATGCCACGGAGTCAGGCATTGGATCGACATCGGGATACAGGTGGATCAGTTCCGGATGGTCGGGAAACCATACCGGATGCGCGTCACGCGCGTCCAGGCGCGGGTCTTCCAGCAGGCGCAGCCCCCACCGTTGCGCCGCCTCGGGCCGGCGCTGGCGATCCCGCCAGTCGCGGCGGTACTCGGGGTTACGGCGCAGGTATTCCCAGGCCAGGGCGAGGTTATCCAGGTGCAGTACGTAGAGATAAGCGGCGGTGGGATACCACTGCTCGGTGTCGCGATCAGCCATGAGGCAACCTCCCTTTGCACAGGATCCGTCGCCACGGGCTCGCAACGCGAAGTCAGGACCTCCTCGACACAGCATCATGTTGCATCGAGACCGATTGACTCCGAAGCGTTGCACGGATCGTCCGAGTGCGACAGCGCCACCGTCCTTCAATGGTGCGGTGCCAGTCATATCCTGCAGGCTTGAGCGGTAGCCATCATGACCAATTCAGTCAAGCTTACATCGCCTTATTGCAACAGTGCCGATTGAGACCGGCACTGTCTGGACTCAGACCGAGTCGATCACAGTACGCCCCTGGACGACCTGGCTGGGATAAATGCGCGGTCAGTCCATGATCGAGCCGTTGAGGTGCGCCAGTCGCGTGTACTCCGACAGCGTGCGCGTCGCCCGAAAGTACAGGTCGCGCATGACCGGGCGCTTGAGTGGCCCGACGATAGATGCCAACTCGGACAGTTTCACGGTGCCCAGCGCGGGCATGCCGATACCCACGTCGCACAGACCATAAGCCGTGTCCTCGTCGGCCGGATCGAGTGAGGCCAGCAACCAGATCGCGTGCGCATCAGGGGTGAACAGGCGCACCACCGGCAAAGGGTCGCTGGCTCGCCCCTGCGCCTGGGCCCGGCCGTTCGCGAGCAGCTGCTCGCGCTGCGCGTCGGTGATCAGGGGCATGGCCGCATACCGAGAGACGTCGAGGCACAAGAGCGCTTTTGCACGAAAGCGCCGATCCGCCAAGGCGGATGAGGGCATCTGCCCAAATGTATGGAGGCGCATGCCGACAAGTCCGTAAAAGCGCCAAGAAGTGGAAGCGGCATTAAGAGAATCAGAAAAGACACGGAGTGGCCTCTGCGGTTCTGATGAAATCCGCCCGTACGGGTTTCCGTAAAAGCACGAAAGCGGCAAGAAACTCATGCAATGAGTTAAATATAACGTGGTTTATATCATCCCTCGACGGGACGCTTCTGTCCATGCAGAAGCGATCCGTTCAACCCGGCCGACCGGCCGGCTCTACCACCTTCGATGCCGAGCTGGCGCAAGCTTTCGGCGCGGCAGTGCGCGCGCTGCGTACTGAGCGCGGCATCGCCCAGGAGTCGCTGGCGAACCTCGCTGGAATTGAGCGCTCACACATGGGCAAGGTTGAGCGCGGTGAGCACATGCCCACGCTGGCGATCATCTTCAAGATTGCCGGCGCGCTTGATTGCAGTACGGCGGTACTGATGACGGAGGCGGAAAGCCGAATCCAAAATCAGCCACACCGCTCTTGAGGACACACATCGGAACAGAAAGCCGCATCTCAGCACGACAGCCATCGATCAACTAGTTTCTGTGCTTTCTGCTTATCAACTAATGGAGATGAGTGAGGCCGGGCAGTAATAATGGATCGCAATTCATCTGGCGTTATACAGCTGAATGTATCTTTAACACTCATACCGTATTCTTTCTCAAGTTCCCACTTCATAGATTTGACAACACTGCAACACGCCATGCAAATCTGCCCCACATTCTTCCAAGCTGCGCTGCGCCAGCTTGGTAAATGGGTTTGAAAGCTAACTTTTCCTTTCGCAAACTTTACAACTTCAAATTTCGATCGCTCGCAAATTGGGCACTGCCAAAAATCATCCAACTCGCCCCACATTCGAGCACACCCAGGCAATGACAAAATCATTGCCAAATAATTTGAAGGAGGACAACTTCCTGCAGGTTTACGCTCCGTACGCCAACGACTCCAATTAGATTTATGGGATATACTTTCCTTCAGCATCTCACGGCTGAATACCTCTTCATTCACCAGCCCTAAAAGGCCATATCTATGGTAGCCATTCGAAAGCGTCGGAACTGCCACCACCCCGACAGGATATCTTTCATACCAATAGTCCTGCAGAGCTGCAGCTTTAGCGACTTGATATACCAGGTTCATTCTCGCCACATACGCTGGCCGCACGAGTCGCCACACCTCCATCAACTTCAGCTCATCGATCTCATGCGAAACATGACGATCTATTTTGATAAACTGCTTCATTTGGCCAATAGAGAACGATTGCCACTCAACGCGATAGCCTTTCCCTGATAAAACCTTCTTCGCCGATGCATCAGCGTTATTGCAATCCTCACAAATCAAAATTCGAGCATAAGACGAGAATGCTGGTGCCATTCGCTCAACCATAGCCAGCCCAGTAATCGTTGGAACCTCTACACCGCTTTCAACAAAAACCTTATTAAACGCAGCTTTAAGGGCATCCTCCATATGATCATGATGCTCAACCAGCTTTGCAAGTATTTGCCCTTTGCTTCCGACCCTAGACACGTCAAACTTATTTCTATCGCAGCATGGGCACCTCCAGCACTGGGAAGTCTCCACCCAATTCCGATTCATTTCAAATAGCTCCACCCCATGGTGCGCTTTTATCTCGAAAGACAAAGGTGACCCAACGCCATCAAGACAATCCAACACTCCTTCGTTTATACATTTAACTGCCAAAGTTAACGCATCCGACTTTTCTTTCTCGACGTGCTCATAATATTCCTCGTTCTTTTTTGACCAGACCTCTAGAACACTAGACTGCCCTTCCAAATTGTTATTCTCTCCGATCTCCGCCACACCAACACTCTCCTGACAAGACACCCAACCCAACACACATAAAATCAGTTAAAAATATGCCTAAATACCCCCAGCATTTAAATCATCGATCTGCTCTCGACTATTACAACATTATGAGATAGCCGATAATCACCATTCTCCATGCCGCCATACTTCTCGATGCCAGCATGACTGCCGTAGAATGCAGCCGTCCTCCCCTGCCCGTGAGAAGCCAGTGACCCTCACTGACGCGACGATAGCACTACTGCTCGCTGCCAAAATTCATGGCACAAATGCGGCAGTGCAAGCTACGGCCAAGCGTTGTTCCCAGCGCCTCCCTCGAAGTAAGCGTGATCTCATGTTCACCGTGATGAACACTCGCGACCCGATGAAGCTGATTGAGCACATCGCTCAACACCTGGAGCTGGAATAACGCAGCGGGGCCGCCATGCCTCTGATGGTTTCGGTGCTCTGGCTTGGGCTTGTTTGAAGCAAGCTGCAGCGACTTTTTAGACAGTCCCTGTGTCTCGCGCTTAGGCTGCCGACAGGATTTAAGCCAATGCCACCCCTCGGATCGGACGGGCAAGGTGATAGATCCATTCAAAGGATAACGACTGCGGTTGAAATGGACGGACCAACTGCCTGAAAGCCCCTCCGGGTGGGGTTCAGGCTTTCAACTGGCGCAGGCCATCGGCCATCGGCCATCGGCCAGCAGCCACAGGGCACGGTTCAGGCGCAGATCCTGGTCGATGCCCTGCACGGGGCGGGTACGCTGGCGACGCCCGCTATTGCCACACACGACCAGGCCACCGCGAATGAGGTTTTCCTGGGTGCGGTTGAACACGCTCCACAGATCGGCGCGGTTATCGTCGGAGCGGCGCGAAGCCAACACCTGCCGCTCGCTGATCGGCGCCGGTTTGCCGGGGTCTTCGTACTTGAGGGCGAGTGCAGTACGGGCGAACGCTTCGGCCTCGCCGCCATCCAGCGTGACGGCGCGCATGGCCTCGCGCGACGCCTGCGCCTGCTCGAAGCCGTGCAGTACCTCGTAAGCGCCCTCAATCACCTGGGCGGCCACGTCACCCTTGTGCGGCACGCGCACGTCCGCCACGGTGGGCGACGTCCCCACGCAAGCGCAGCGCCCAGGCCTGGTGAAGCCGGGCCGAAGGCATCAGCCGAGCACAGCGAGGGAACGATGGAAGCCCAAGGGGGCGAGACTCGCGCAGCGAGGCTTGATGCGCAGCACGACAGCGCGCCCGGCCACGGGCCGGGGATGCCCAAACAACAGGAAGTACCTGAGAGCCGGTCGAGCAATGTGGCCTGGGGTACCGACATGCCCGCCTGGGTCAAATAGGCTGCAAAGCACCGTCAACACAAGGGACGACACATGCGCACCGTACAGACCACCAGCCCGCAGCAAGCCTGCGAAAACATCCTGATCGACGAAAAGCGCTACAACACCGAGCGCGACATCCTGCGTAGCGAGAATGCCGTCATCGATCGCCTGCTTACTCGCAGCCTCGAGATGAAACAGGCCTACGGCGAGCTGCACGAAAAGTTGTCCCCGCAGCCACCGGCACTCAGGGTATTTCTAGGCCTTTTGCTGAGTACCGCAGCTTTTTGGAGCCCGGAAAGGATCGCCAAGTCCCGCACCCAACGGGACGAACTCGTCGAAACCAACCGTCAGATCGCGCGAAAAGCAGAGGACTTGGCGCAGCTACTGGAACAGCGCTCCCGACTGCATGAAACCTCCGGTTTCAGCAGCCACACCCACTATCACGTCTGCGATGTGATCGAGGCGGCAGCCGGGAACCACTCGATGTTCAATGCCTACGTGAAAGAACACCTGGACACCCTCTGCGGCCAGTTCGACCTGAAATACTGGCCCTCGCTGGATCAGCTTATCCGCGCCGTAGCTGCGGACGCAGAAAGCGCCACTCTGGAGGCCACAGATCCGCTGACCCTGGCTGCGACGGCCGCGACGCGCCCCTCTCGGGCCGACTTCTTCAAGGCACTGTTCGCCGCCATCGAGGAGAACAGCGTGCACCACCATGGACAGCTTCCCGAAGGCTTCCGGCTCACCGATGGTACGTTGGCCTCATTGGCGAACTGCGCGTTGGATCTGGGGCCGAACGAGCTGGCGGACAGCGCCTATGTGAAACGGCTTCGCCAGCGCGAGCGCAATGGCGACATGTGATGCTGTTCTGGCCGCATTCGGCGGTACAGCAAAAAGGGGGCCGAAGCCCCCTGCAGCTAGAGCAATCCCTGCTCTGCAAATGAAACAGTGGCCTCGCCGCCCACGATGATGTGATCCAGCGCGCGCACCTCCACCAGCGCCAGGGCCTCCTTGAGGCGCTGGGTCAGCACCTTGTCCGCCTGGCTTGGCTCTGGATTTCCGCTCGGATGGTTGTGCGAGAAGATCACCGCAGCTGCGTTGACGCGCAGTGCCTCCTTCACCACTTCGCGCGGATACACCGAAGCCTGGTCGATGGTGCCGCGGAACAACTCCACGTATTCAAGCAGCCGATGCTGACTGTCGAGGAACAGCGCCGCGAACACCTCGTGCTCGAAACCGACCAGCTTGGTGCGCAGGTAGTCCTTGACCAGCTCCGGCGCGGTGAACAGCGCCCCGCGCTGGTATTTTTGGTCGATCGCCTGGCGCGCCACACTCAGGATCTGGTCCACAGACGCGGGCAGGTAGCGCCCCTGCGCGTCACGCACCAGCAGCATGGAATCGAGCGAGGAAAAGGAAAGTTGCGACATGGTCGTGCTCCGGTTGCTCGGGCGGCATTGCCCAGAACCGGCACCAGCACGGCGCAGCGCAGCTGTCAGGGGTCAACGACGGCCGCTAGGACGCCAGCGTGCAACGCACGCGCAGCCCTTGACGGCGAGAACGCCGTGATACGGTGAAGGGAACAGCAAGACCGCCCCCACTCCACCCATGCCACGGATCGGCAAGCGGAGCGCGCAGGCCCACAAGGGCCGGAGGTGTCAGGGATCAAAGCCGAATGGCCGCGACTCGGCACGAGGCACGGGGCGCAGCCCGCGAGCCCGACGGCGAAACGCCGGGACACACTAGCCAATAGTGAACACACGAACTCGCGACTTCAGGTCAAACAGAATGAAGGGAATAAAGTTCATCGGTGAAAGACGAACACTCGTCCAATTGGCACGGTCTATCTGAAGTACAGACAGCACGAAGATATTGATCCGTTATAGGGCCACTGCTAGGATCGAAAACGGTTCTGGTCTCCGCCTTGCTGCCCCGAGGAAAACCAGCTCAAATCGAAGCCCATATCTTTCCCTTGTGGCCCGCCCGGCAAGCAGCATGCTCAGCAAAGCGAAAGCTTTAATGGCTGCATTTTGTCGAGGAAATTTGTGATGTTCGATTTCGAATGTGTAACTAACGCGGTTCGAGCCATGGAGCTGGACAGCGTGCCCGACGACCTTTCCTACTGCCAGCAGTTGGAGCTCAAAGCAAAGCACTTGGGCTACCAAAACTGGAACCATTTGCTCGACACTTTGAAGAACGAGCCCGCAAAAGACCGCCTTCAAAAAAGCACAATGCGCTTGATGCAGCGGGTTTGCCAAGTGCGCTTGCCGCTCCGCAACAAAGCTTACGTGCAACTAACTGTCCTGCCTGGTGGCGGAGTTGGTCATTACAGTTACTGGATAGGCTGGGATAAGGAAGGCAATGAGGTTCGCGTGCCTCGCCCTATTGACGGCAGGGAGCAAGCACGAAAACTTCGCAAATTTCAGCCCTCTCCCGTTTTTGCTATCGAAACAGAAAGAGAGTTAATAGCCTGGCTGCATTTGTGGTTTTCGACTGCAATAGTGCCACCAAAGTTAGCCAGAGAGTTTTTTCCGGCGTTGTTCAACAAGAAGCACCTTGTGGCAAAAAATCCACCCCTTGATGTCATCAAAGACAAGTACGAGGCAATGGGTGATCTCTATGCAAATAACCTCGAAGAAAATTAAATAAAATTTCAGCGGCTCTCCTCGGAGCCGCTGAAACAGCTTACTGAATCGCACCGGACTAACCGGATAAGCCACTGCAATTGAGTCAGTCGGGCGATCGGCCTCTTCTTAGCTCGACGGGTTCCAGTACGGTCGAGGGCACTGCCAGACAATACTCCTGCTCAACACCTCTGCCCTTGCATTTGAGCAGGGCGAACAGGTCCCGCAGAGGCGGTTCCTGCCGCTCTAACCAAGGAAGCAGCGCCGGGACCAGGGCAAAGTTCTCTCGCCAGATGGTTTCGTCTCCATACTGATCGACTATTTCGGGACTCAGAAGCGGTACCAGCATACCCGCGCCGGGCAAGGCCTCGGCTATGCGTCGGGCATTGGCCAGGCCAACTGGGTCAAGGTCGGGCAGCAGCCAGATCTTCGCGCCCTCCCAGCAAACCAACAGCGCCAGCAGCCGATCAGACAGCCAGCCTTCGTAATGGGCCACCAGCGCGCCACTCAATGCTGCCGGCAGGCGTGTCGGCAGATGCAACAAGGTGTCGCGGTTTTCCACTAACACCACATGGCCGGTCGGTCTGGGTGTCGCTTCGGGCCTGCGCTCGTCGTGCCATAGCAGCTTCAGAAACGCAGGGGAAGGCGATTCCCATTGCAGGGCATTGCCCTGCGCATCCACCCAAGTAACAGCCTCACCAGCGCTGCAGCTGATCATGAGCGAGGGCAGTCGCCCCCCGCGCTTGCTCGAGCCGGCGTTGATGATGTTCAAGCCGCGCACCGAACAGCTGTCCAGATCCGTTGGCGGCTGCAGCCGGGCGATGCGCTGTCCTAGCGAATCCGAGTGCTGCACGATCACATGCGGCGACACGCGCCCGGGCACACGGCCCACCGTGACGATGCCGGAGACTCTGAGCTGATCGAGCACCGCTTCGAGTGCCTTCGGCCAACTGCGCACAGGGACAGGTCCTTTGCGCAACCGCTCGAGTATTTCCAGCTCTCTCGACCGATTCATGGCTGCGCTACCGTGTCAGCCTTCGCGGTCTCCACCTGCAGGCTATCACCGAACTGCCCGACGTCTACCTCGTACTTCTCGTCTCTCTCGCTTTGCGGCGGAGCCTGCACCGGCTTGTCGTCTTCGGGATGGTCGAAGTGCTGCCAGTCCGCCTGGGTCACGTAGATACGGTTGTCGGTGTTGATGCACTCACTGATATTGATGCAGTAGCGCACCGTGGTAGTCGGGTCGACGGATGCAAAAACAGGGGTGAAACCAAGGTTCTCGCTGAATGCCAAGATAGTGCGCTGGTTGCTCGGGTCAACCGAAGCAATCTCGTCCAGGTAGAACGGCAGGAAAGGTTCGACCCGGGCACCGCGGTCGGTCAGGTGACGGATCAGCGAGAAGTACAAAAGTGGCTTGAGCGTCATGGTCGAGCCATTAGAGGCCAGCTCGTCGAGTGTGTTGCAGACGATGACCTTGCCGTTGACCTCTTCCACAGTGAATCCGATGTCGAATAGGTCGCCGAGTTCAAGGGTACCGTCACGACCATCTTCAACCAGACGAGACAGCCGATCCATGGCGCGCACCAGCTCGGTCTGGGATGCGCCCCCGCCTTGCTGGCCGAACAGGTCGGTCTCGTTTTCGTCAGCCTGGGCGATGTGTGAGGACAGGGTATTGATGGCGTCGAGTATCGGTTCGTTCCTCTTCAGATCTAACCTGAAGCCACGAAGGTTCGAGACTTTGCGCGCATTGATCCGGCGGTTGAATAGCGAAATCTCGTGTTCCAGCGTCACGTAGTTCTCAGAAAGATCGCGCAGAGCCCCCGAGAGCTGGGCAATGCCCTCCTGATGGTAGCGCTTGAGCATCTCACGCATTTGCGGCAGCGTTTCCAACCGCTCGCGTGCGTGCTGCACCAGATCGCTCAGACTCTCGTGTCGGGCAAGATCAGGTAGGTCGCCAACGATCGAGTGCTGGTAGTTCTTCATGGTCAGGGCTATGCGGTCGAGCGCGTTGCTGATCCACTCCAGCCGGTTCAGCGTGTCACCGAAGTTGTACCCGGTAAGATCGCGTTCGAAGGCCTCGGTCGGCCCGTCAGCAGGAATAAAGGGACTGTTCTGGATCTGGCGGTGCTGCTGCACGTCCTTGAGCTGGCGGGCCTGCTCGAGGGCATCGTTGAGCTTCTGCTCGATAACGTTGATGGTCCGGGTGGCACCCTCGATCCGCTCCTGGTGCCCTTGCAGCCACTCGTCGATCTGAGCGAGGCACATCATCACACCCTCGAGCACCTGACGATCAGCGGTCTCGGTGGCTTCCAAGACCTCGAGCTCGGTCAGCTCCTGCAGGTAGCCCTGCTGGTTGCTCAGCTGCTTTGCCAGCGAATCCAATTCGGTACGCTTGAGCGCCTGGTTCTGGGCAACCTCGAGTTGCCCCTGAAGCTTGGCCAGGTCCTCTTGATACATGGCGATCGACTGTTGCAGCTGCGCCGGGTCATCGCTATGAAAATCCATTGGAGGCAGATCGGTCAGGTCGAGCTCGAAACCCTGTAAATTTAGCAGCCCCTCCTTCGACATGAGTTGGGTGCGTACCCAATGGTTGAAACTGCCCGGGCGGATTTCGGTCAGCGCTGTAGCCTCAAGGCTGAACATGTCGCTGCGAAGCAGCCGCGACAGCTCGGCCTTTTCCGCATCGACAAAGCCCTGGGTATCCAACAGTCCGTCGCCATTGCGGATCTGCTCCAGCCGCTTGTTGAGCTTGCGAATTTCATGTTCAGTGTGGCGCAGCCTGCTGCTGACGGTTGCCACATCGTAGATGTCAGCCTGGCGCAACTGATCGCTGAGCGTGGCGTGCTGGGCTGTCAGTGTTCGAATCGACTTCTCGACCGCCTCGCGGCAGGTCATCGCATTGCGCTCGCGCAACTCGTCGAGGCGGGTCAGCCTGCCGGCCAAGGTGATGCGCTGCTCGACCGTCCGGTCGCGCTCTTGCATGCGGCTATTAAGCTGTTCGTTGAGCTTGGCGCGCTTTTCGATTTCTCCCTTGTGCAGCGCGTTGAGCTGCTCGATGCATAGCGGTGTCCGCTCCACCGCCAGGGTCAGGTTTACCCGCAGCTCGCGCACCAGCCAGCCGCCTTCTTGCGAAAGTTCGGTGTATTCGTCGTATTCCTTGCCTAGGGCCAGGATGTCCTCGCGACGGTACCCCAGGCGCTCGACTTCCCGCTCGGCAAGACGAAAGCGCTGGAAGGCGCGCTCGCGGACCTCTAGGAAGTTCAAATTGGCATTGCTCAGTTTTTCACTGAAGACGTTGAGGATGAGTTCCTTGATCTCGCGGCTCTTGAGTAGCGGCTGAGTGAGCAGGTTGCGATAGATCTGGCGGAACACCTGGTAGCGCCTTTCGTTGGCGTTGGCCAGCGGCACCATGGTCACGTCCCAGTCGCCGCCTTTGACCCGCCCGCTCTCTCCGTAGAGCATTTGGCGCATCTGTTCGCGGGTCAGGTTGCGCACCTCGATGCCCTGTTCGTACCAGTGGCGGAACAGCTCCTTGTAGGGGCGTATGCGGTTGATCGGGTCGACGAAGTCACCCATGTCCAGCTCACCTTTAGCCACGAACAGTTCATATTCGTTGCCGGCGGTAGGTCCCTTGCCGTGAGCACCGACGATGAACACGCCGTCGGGGGTCAGCACCTCCATCAGTAGGTAGCTGTGGTCGCTGGGAAAGAAGAACGCGCGGCTGGTGTTGGCCTGGTGGGCGCCGAAGTGCATGTGTGCTAGGTGGGTGAAGAAGAGAAACTGCATGCTTTGCAGCGCCTGGGTCTTGCCCAAGTTGTTGTGTCCGCAGATGCTCAGTGGCCCGTCCATGGGGAAGACCGACATGATGTGGTTGCCGGAGTTGACCATGGCGTAATGGCGCACGCCCCAGCGGGTCTTGAGTGCTTTGCTGCGCATCGTTACTCCGGGGTCTCGTCGTCTTCGTCGGGTTGGGTATTCAGAAAGTCGTCTGCCAGCTCGTCCACTGAGCGGTCGCTGTAGGAATAGTCTTCCCCACGCTCTTTGGCCTCGAGCTGTTGCTGATGCTGGTCAGCCAGGCGCCGGCAGATGTCGAGGTAGAAGTAGGCCGGCAGGCCCAGGGTGTAGGCGACCTTGTCTTGGGAGAGACGGCGTTCATTCATCACCCCGACGTCGACCAGCCGGCGAATACCGTTGTCGATGAACGACTCCACACTGCCCAGTCCAAGACGGGTGAGCCGGTCGTGGTACTGGTTGAACATCGCTCCCAGGTCGTCGAGGATGATCGGTTCTTCATGGGTGATCATCGATTCGATCGGAAGGCCCTTGTCGCACAAGTGTTCGATCAAGGAGAAGATCGCCGCTGCTGCCATGCGCTCGCGCTGGGGCAGCTGGGCCTGGCTCATCTCGCGCGGCTGCAGGTAGTAGAACCCTGTGGGGTGATGTCGCAGCTCATGCCCCATCATGCGCAACAACACCTCGTAGGTGTCCTGAAAGCGCGACAGCTCGCGATATTCCTTGATCCGGTCAGTGCTGCTGATAAAGCGCCCCGCCTCGAGCGCTTCGACAACCCGGGGGAACAGGCTGAGCTCGCGATCGAGGCGCTGGGCATAGTGTCTGGCATCGCGCACGCGATCTTCGAGCGACAGCTCGAGACCCTCGGCAGATTCGGCCTGAGGCAGATCATCCATCGGCGGGCTCCCGGGTAGGCAAGGGTTCGTAATGTCTGTAGAAGGCGATCGGGGCCGGTCGCCGCGGGGCCGGTTCGGCATTGTATGAGCGCCGGTTCATGCGGATTTCGAGTTCCTCAAATTGGTAGTGCTGCATGTCGTCGTGGCGCTGGATGAAAGGTGCAGTCTTATCTTCCATCGTCAGCCGGGTCAGCACGCGCAGCACCGAGTCGGGCCGGGCCTTGGGGTACTGAGCCATCAGCTTTGCGACAACATCCTCGACAGGCTGCTGCTGCTTCAGCCAGCTGAGCATCTGCGGGGATATCTCCCGGCGCTCGCGGGCCTCGAGCGCCGCGGCCGAGGGGGCGCGCACGAGGATCGCGTCGGGGGCAATCGACTGCAGCTCCTTGAGCTGCGCCCACCAGGCCTGCAGCGAATCCTGGTCAGGCTTGTGGACGCGTCGCTTGCGCGGCGGCAGGGCCAGAGTGTCACTGCGCGTCAATTGGCTGCTGTGGTGGCCAAGGTCCTGAAGTCCCAGCGCCGCTCCCTGGGCGATGCGCGCATTGATCTGCGCCTGGCGCACAAGCGGCGCCAGATGGCTCGCCATGTTCTCGATCGAATGATTGAGGCTCTCGCGAAAATCGAGCATGCGAAACAGGATGCTGTCTATTTCGTAGCGGGCATCATCCATGCTCAGCAGGTGCAGCGCCGGGTCCTGCTGCCACTCCTGCAGGGTGCGTTTGATGCGCATGAGCGAAAGATCGAACGGCCCACCCATGCTCTTCATCTGCAGCGCCGGTGTCACGTACTCGTCCCAGGCCTTGATCACCTGCTCATAGCGCTCGGCCAGCGGCTGGCTCTGATCCGAGCGCTTGGCCTTGTCCACCAGCGCGTAGATAGCACGTCTATTAGATTCAACCATGCGGCGCAACGTCTGAAAGCGCGACTGCATCTCCTGGGACTTGGCAAAAAAGCCCGTGCGCCGACCGCTGAGCAGGGCCGCAGCCAGCTCTTCAAGGTGCCCCTCGAGCCTGTTGGCGTTAGCGCTGATCTCCTCGATCAAGCCCAGACTCTGCTCATCGAGCAAAAACTGCACAAAGGGCACGATCTGCAGGTTCAGCGAATAGCCCCGCCCACCGCGGGAGAACTCCGAAAGGATGCCGATATCGACCATGCGCTTGACTGCCACCTGCTCAGGCTGGTCGGTGCCGACAATGAACGGCCGTACGATATGCAGCAGTTCGCGCTCGGTCAGGGTGCGGGTTTCGTAGCGAGACCAGATGGTACTTACGATGTCCCAGCAGTCACCAAGGGCGCGAATGAATGACCGTGGTTTCATTGAGCCTCAGACCTACTACAGATAAATGGGACATAGACTGCCCATGCTCTGGAGCCTGGAAAGCAGGGCCGCCCCTCTACTAGGCTCAACTTTCTTGCTCTTCGGGATACGCTGCTTGGGGAATTGATACCCATCCATCACGGGTGATGCCTGCCCCGATGCGTATGTTCTGACTTTCGGTTGCTGACCAATGCCCACCCCGGTGCAGTACAGCGCGAATCACCGACTTCCGTGGATGATCCTCATCCGCCTTGGCAGAGCTGCATATGGCATTCCAGGTATGTTTGTCTGGCATGCTGTCCAACCTTGGGCCAACCAACTGATCCAGAATCTCAGTCGAAACATTGTGTCGCCCGCCATGATGCGGCACCTGGAAATACCGAATGCCGGGCAACGTAAGTCCCGCAAAAGGTGCGTAGTCAATCACCTCTTGCAGCGCTTCACGCCCGGCGTCGCCAGTAAGCATGACGCGATGGCCATTCAGGACAGCCGACTGCACTACACTCATTTCATTTTCACGACTAGTTGGCGCAGACGGAAAATACTCGTCGCCCCACAAGGATTTGATGTAGGAGGTCGCAGCCTTAACTGCCCGAAAAATGCTGCTCAGAGCACTATCCATGGCACCTTCTTCAACAGCTTCAGGTGTCTTCGTGGAATCCACGATTAAGTCCATGTAGCGACCTAGCGTCGGTGCCATCACCGTGAAGGGGCCGATGCTCTGCCCCTGAAGCGGGGCATGAATGGGGATTCCCTTCTCAACCGCAATATCCTCAAGAGCTGCAGTGGCATCGTAGACAGAACGTAATTTCCGCCTCAGCGCTTCCACCGACTCATAGGTCTCGAAGCGATCTATCAATTGCTCTGCATATATCCACGGCCTATTGATCCAGAGATTCCTGACCGAGCATTGTTCCAAGACTTTTCGAAGCCCATTGGCGTGATCGCGATCCGGATGCGTGAGGATCACGTGATCGATAACTGTTGTGCCGTAGTAGGTTTTCAGGTGCTCAACGATCTGATCCCCGGTATCCAGATAACCACCGTCAACCACATGTATACCTTCGGTGCCATTTACCGAGTAGCGCAGCGTGATCGCATCCCCGCTCTTCGCTGTTTCGACGCCAAGAAAATCGATCTCAAAGTAGTCAGCCATACATCCCTCTTGCCTAATACCAACGAAGTGCCGGTGGTTTTCCACCTACCAGCGATCCACCGCACATGTGAGTCCTGTCGGAGTCCATACCAACGACACAGCAGGAAGGCCACCAGCATCCTCGGCGATGCCGCGTAACGTATGTCGGTCTATACCCGAATGAGCGCCGCCTTTCGGATGGCTGTGCCAAGTGCCGATAAAGGCGAGATATCCCAAAGAGGCCGAATTCGCAGTACGCAAATTTTGAACAAGCCCATCGGTGCCCAAAACGAAGCGTGCGGCCTCTCGAACGCTGTCTGGCGGTGCGTCAACAAGCCCCGCAATGATGATGGTTCGATTTTCAAACGAGATGCGGCCGACCAAGGCGCCGCCTGTTTCCAACGCGCCCCAGCGCAGCGCATCAGCATGGATCGCTTGCGCGACCGTGTGCAGAATCCGAATGTTCCAGCCACCATCGTCCGCTACATCGAGCACAGTGGTGGTGCCAAGGCTGGCGCGGGTCCATGCTATGCCGAGGCCTTCGGCATCCGAGATCCCAGCGCAAAGCGTCGCTTCCTCCGGAAGCCCGTCAACGAGCCAGCGTTCCAGTTGTAGCCCAGCAAGTGAAGCAGACCGCGAAACGACGGCATCAGACATTGGCATGGTCAGTGAGCGGCAGTTGTCACCCACAAAAATACGCGTCGGCTCGGATGTATCACCGGCAATCGACGCACGCAGTTCCGGCACAAATCGGCAGCACTCGAACAAGAATGCCGTGAGGTCATCAACCCGACCGGCGCGACCAGGTCCTTCGAGCAAAACTGCAACACAGCGGCCCTGACCATACATCGCGATCCGTACCAGCCGGGCAGGTGATTGATCCAGCGCTGTCGATTGTGTTTCTGCGGCCAGCACCTGAAGTGAAGCCGTTGCGTCCACGATGAGCGCTGCATCCTGCGGAACGGTTGTGGCGAACTGTGCCGAATCGACCAGGAGGGTCACTGCGTCGGCGTCGAACGCGCGCGATTGAAGATGCGACAGCTCCTCAAAGGCCGTCTTCATCAGAGCCACCTTCCGAGGTGGAACCAGCACTGATGCCCTCTCAATGAGTGCATGCCGTGCTGCGTTGTGAGGCGACATGGATTCGTTGTCGACGAAAGCCATTGAGCCGAAACCGGCTCGCCCCAGGTGCATCGCGATTTTCGACCCTACGCTTCCGCAGCCGAGCATGACCAGCGGCTGCGATGTGGGCGCCGCTGGAATGCCGGACGTCCTTGCCAGCAGTTCGGGAGATAACGCATGCGCGTGGAAGGCCGGGTGAACCGTGGCATTTCGATCCAGGAGCGATTGAGCGTTGAGCTCATAGCGCACCACGTAGGGCAATACCTCGACACTTCTCCCTGGAGAGCCAACAAGCGACGCAGGCCGCTGTACAGTCAGAATTACAATCGCGTACAAGCCATGCGTCCAGGCACGCGAGTCTTGCCGCATATCCAAGATCGAACGTCCGTAGTAGCCGTCCAGGCCTTGGGCCAAAGCGTCGCGATCAATACCCAGTTCCGCTGCTCGATCGAACAACGTCGCGAGATCGACAACCGTCTCGGGTTGGTAGTGGCCGACCACATGCGGGTGGCCGCCGACCATTGGGGCTCGCGCAATGAAGACCGCGGCATGGCCATTTCCCCATTTACCCAACTTGTCGTTGTGAACATCTTGGGAAAACACAGGATCGACTTGTGCGGTCAGTTCGGCGTTGACGATGGCGTATAGCCCGCCATCAATCGTCACGTATCCGGCGGGGACCACCAAAATAGTGCCGTCAGCGGGAGCCGCGGCCGCGACCTTCTCAGCGCTAAACACAACGGTTGAAGGGCAACTGTCTCGACGCGTCGGCTCCCACCCATGCTCCAGGTCCAGCAGAGTCCCGGCTGCGGCTTTATGCAGCCAATCAATCAACTGATCGACAATGGCATCCAGGCCAAATCGATGCAGTAGCTCGTCCAAAGATCCCTCGAACAGGCAAGGTGAGACCAGCTCACCTTCGCGGTGGGGGTTGATGTGTGGCAACTTGAGCGGGAAGTCCGTACGCAAGAAAGGCTTGGGCGCGGATAGGGGCCAGTCACTGCCGAATACCAGAACGCATGTCTCGACCGAGCGCACGCCGGTCTCGGATACGCCATTGCGCCGAGACCGGCTCGGCAGTTCAACAGCAACATCGACTTCAATCTGCGTCGATTCCCCGCTTATCCTTGGCTCCTTAACGCGGACAAGGCCTCGATGCCGCTGAAGTTGATGCAGTGCGTCCGCGATGCTGTCCGTCATGATGCACCGTGCGGCATGGGAGTGCGCGCTGAGGTGATCACGGCTGCGGCCTTCGATCCAGCCTCCTTCTTCGAGGGAGGCTGCACACCCTGAGCGGTGACGATAAACACTAGAGGCTCGACAGATTTTTCGCTCGGGTATTCGCCCGTGCAGTAAAACTCGCCTTTTGCTTCGTCCACGATTGCTACGTACTCTCGCTTTGCACGGATGCAGGGCGGATCACTGGCGTCGTCTGCAATCGGCTTACAACTGGCGACAATGACAGCACCGTCACGCGTCTGCGAAAGCGCCTTACGAGCGTCGGCGTCGAGTTTGGCCTTCTCGCCGTAGTCGGACCAGCTGTCATAGGACAGCGAATGCCAGGAACAGTGATGCGGTACCTGCATGATGTCGTACTCAAGCACATCGGTTTCGGTCTTGTGGCGCTGCCACTGGCGGTTCCAGATGAATACCTCAGCATCGCCGCCAGTAAGGAATTTCGCACCATCTGGCGTCTGCGCATCAGCAGCCAATGTGATGTTCAGGATCACGCTCGACTGGTTCTTGACCAGGCACTCTTCCTCTTCTTCGTCGTCCTGGGCATCCAGGGGCGCCAGAAGAAACGCGGAGAAGAATGCGGAACTCTTGCCATTGATCGTCGAGAAGCGCGTGTCCACCCTCCGCACAATCGGAGTGAGATCATCAGTCTTTCCGTCGATGTCCTCGCCCATGATCTGAATACGGTCACCGTTCCCGACGGCAAAATTCTTGTCGCGGTTCAGCTGTACCCGCCGACGCGCCTCCGTGTTGAATGCCTTGGCGTCGTCGCTCAATGTGTGCGTCTTGCTGGCGCGTCGAAACACGATCGGGGACGACCACATCTCGCGGATCACGATCTTTTTGTCCTTGTCGTCCTTCTTGTCATCTGGGTACGTGTCCAGCGGCCCCAGGTGGAAGTGCCGAGTCAGGCCTCGACAATGGTCTTGGTCTGGGTGGCTCAGCAAGAACGCATCGACATAAGGCCTACCGTTTTCATCCCTCTTCAAACGGTCGCGCAGATCCGTGGCGACATCGCGCGCCTCCCCATCAGGGTCGTCGGCATCCTGCCTGATGTTTACGTCGATCAGGAGGGTGGTTACGTCGATATCGCCGAACTTGATAAGGGCCATATCCCCGTTGTCTACGGGGAAAAACGTGATGGTTGTGGGCATCTGGGTCTCCAGGTAGACGACCTAAGGAGTAGTCGCGTATATTTAATGTACGGATATTATTTATATCCGTCTACTTTTTAGGCGGTCACCATGAAAGAAACCTCGATTACTACTGCCGAACCCTCTGAGTCCAAGGGCTTGAGCTGGGGCTTGGAGAGCAGACTCCAGTTCATCGATTTTCGTCTGCGCTGGGAGCGGCGCATCAATCGGATGGATCTCACCGAGCACTTTGGCATATCGGTTCCTCAGGCATCACTGGACATTGCCAAATACACTGAGTTGGCACCGAGCAATCTGACTTATGACCGCAGCTCCAAGACCTACACAGCCACTCTGCATTTTCAGCCGCTTTACCAACGAAGCTCGGCGCAACGCTATCTAGCGGAACTGCTGGCGACCAAGATGGGAATTGTCGAACCGAGAGCCACCTTTATCGGCTCAGCGCCCGAGACCGATTGGGCACCTTCCCCCTGGCGCACGATCAATGAGCAGACCGTAGAAGCAGTGGTCCGAGCCATTCGGCAGCAGGAAGCTATTCGAGTGAGCTACCAGTCCATGACGTCTCTGGACGAATCAATCCGGTTACTTTCGCCGCACGCTCTTGGCAATGACGGTTTCCGCTGGCATGTGCGCGCGTATTGCCACAAGCGTCAGCGCTTCAGCGATTTTGTTCTCGCCCGAATTTTGCGCATCGAAGATTTCGAGCCGAGCCATGTGGACTCCAGCCAGGATGCGCATTGGCACACCGTGCTGACGCTAGTGCTTGCGCCGCATCCCGATTTGCCTGCAACCAAGAAACGAGTCTTGGAACTGGACTACGGCATGGAAGACGGGCAGGTCAAACTTCCCTGTCGTCAAGCATTTCTGTACTACACGCTAAGGCGTTTGGGCTTGCATACCAAGGAAGCGCCAGATCCTCTCGCGCAACAGATCACGCTGAGAAATCGCGATGAAATCCAACCCTACATCGATGCTTTGACAGCTCAGGCCTGACATCCCATGACAACAATTTTCGAACTAGTTAAAGACCCGTACGAGCGCAAGGCTCGCGTAGTTCCAGGTCTTCTCGTGGCATTGCCATTGCTCGTCCCTTTGATATGCGTATACGGAGCAAAGCACCCTGTGCTCACAGGTGTTATCGGTTTACTTGGCGGCTGCGGTGCCATTTACGCGCTTGCGAGCGTGGCACGCGGGCGCGGCAAAAAGCTTGAAGAGCTTTTAGTTAAAAAATGGGGAGGCATGCCTACAACCATAGCTCTGCGGCATCGCGACAATTTTCTCGATAATGTCAGCAAGCAGAGGTACCACTCCGCGATCACTACCAAACTGGGTATTGATATACCAACGGCAGAAGAAGAATCAGCGAACCCTGACAAAGCAGACGATACCTACATTGGAGCAACCAAGCGACTTCGCGAACTCACGCGCACCAATAAGCAACTTCTGCTGAAAGAGAATATTGCCTACGGATTTCACCGCAATATGCTGGCAATGAAGCCCGTCGGCATCGTGTCGAGCCTCTTGGGAGTCCTCTACGGATTGCTGATTGCAAAGGTTCTGCAGATAACGCCTCCCCATTTTTTCCCCGTACACTTTGCCGACCCGGGGCTCGCCGCTGGCTTGACGTTACTTATTTCGATGGCGCTACTTGCGGCCTGGCTGCTGTATTTCGATCAGAGTGCCGTCAGACGTATGGGATTCGTGTATGCGGAACGCCTATTTGAGTGTTTACCGTCACTGACTTCTTCAGCATCACGAAAGAAAGCGCCAAAATCGACACCTACAGAATGACACCCCACCCTCCGACTGCACTCTTCACGTGCAGCCGGTTGGGCTGCGGGGATAAGGGAGCTGGATCGAACTAACTGGAGAGCTGCCACGACATCAGCGATGAAATAACATCACTGAAAGATATCAAGCAGCCAATAATCGCACCAAGCCTGCCCCTGTACGCCGCAGCAGGTTGTCCCGATAAGCACTGAATCGCACGATACCCCCATCCAGCCAGACTCATGGAGTCCGAGATGGAACATCTATCGCCTACGCCCGGTGCTTCAATCTCCGAGACCGCCCAGTCTCTTCCGATGCCTGGCACGGATGCCTACGAGGCACTGCCGCAGTTTCCGAAACGCAGCCCCCTACCCTTCCGGCGCACCATTCGGCGGCAAGAGCTGAGACAGATCATCCCCCCTGTCCGAAACGACGATCTACGAAATGGAACGCCGTGGAGAGTTCCCCCGGCGCTTCAACCTGACACCGCGTTGCGTAGTGTGGGACTTGGCCGAGGTCGAAGCGTGGATTGAGGAACGCAAGCAGGCACCTCGCACGAACATCAGCAGGCCGGATGTCCGCCTAAGAAAAACCCGCCCTGTTCGGGCGGGCGCAGACCAAGAATGAGGCCAGTGACGGCCTCAACCAACAAGGGCTTCCAACTCCCCGGAAGTCGAGCGCGATAATCGTCGACCTTCCTTGGCCACGTTAACCTGCAAAGCCACGCGCGCCACGTCCTGAACCTCCCTGGCCAGCTCGTAGCTGCCCTTGGCCTGCAGCCAGGCCAATACGTCCGCTAGGTGCCAGATCGACGCACTGCCCTCATGCACAGGTGCTGGGAAGCTGCTTGGGTGGGCCAGCATGAGCTTGCGCATGTTCTGCCGCGACACGCCGACCATCTCCGCCACGTCGGTCAGACCGACCAAATCCGGGGCTACCTCGATCAATTTGGCCGACGGTACGGCTCTGCGCACGTCAGCCAGTGCGCTGCGCACAGCCGCATCTGCGCTGTCCGCTTCGCGGGTGAACTCCAGCGCCAACCGCCCCGGCTGGCCGATGCCGACCAAAGAATCATCGCAACCGGCCTCTCCAAGGCGCTCGACCAGCGCATCCGGGTCACGATCATCGTCGGCAAGTTGGTACTTCAGAGTAAAGGTATATTCCATCGTATTACTCCTCAGCACCGTCCGCGGCTTCTTGCTGCTTACGGTGCGTGGTGCAGTTGTCCACGACACGCCCCAAGGCGCGTGCGTGATTGCCAGGGCTCTTCGGCGTGCTCCATACGCTGGTGATGCAGAACTCGCCGCAGCGACACTCCTCATCGTTGTAAGGGCAGTAGATCCGCCCCCAGGCATGGCTTCCACCTACTTCCACGCGCCAGCCCTGCTCTTCGGCGTACCTCAGTACTTCCTCGACCTCTTTCTTCGGATGAGAGGGACGGGCCATCAGTGATCTCCAGTATTGGCATAACCAGCAAGGTTGTCAACTGACAACCTTGCCATTCCTTTAAACCGCAGCACTCAGCACCGGCACGACCACATTGTCCGGCAACAGTTTCGGCACATGAGTGCGACCTTCGATCCAGGCATCGACCATATCCGCCCACTCCTGCAGCATGTGGCGCCGCTGCTCGGCGTACTCGGCCTTGTTGTAGACCGATCGCGAAGAACGTCCATCCTCGTGCGCCAGGCACTTCTCGATCCAGTCGCCATTGAAGCCTACTTCGTTAAGCAACGTAGAGCCCGTCCGGCGCAAGTCGTGAACCGTGAATGGCTCCAACGGCAGTCCAGCCTCCTTGGCACGCGATGCGATAAGTTGCGTGATCCGGTTCAACGTTGCGTGCGACATGCAGCGATAAATCTCATAGCGCGATGGCAGCACGAACTTGGAGCCACCAGCACAGGTGTGCAGTGCCACGAAAATGTCCAGGCACTGGCGTGATAGGTAGACCACATGCGGATTACGCCCCTTCATCCGTTGCTTTGAGATCGTCCAGGTGGCGCTTTCAAAGTCCACCTCATCCCAGGTCGCCTCGATTAACTCGCTCTTGCGCACCAGGGTCAGCAGCACCAGTCGCAAGGCCAGCCTGATGGTGGGGTACGCCGCGATGGATTCCAACTGATGGAAAGCCAGGCGTATCTCCGTCGGAGTCAACGCTCGGTCCTTCGGCACAAAGGTGGCAATCGAGGCCGCCTTCACATCGTTGGCCGGATTGTCGATTTTCTCCCCATGCAGGGCCGCGAACGCATACACCTGCTTCACGATGTCACGAATGTGGACGGCCGTGGCCGGGGCACCGCGAGCTTTTACCTTGGCACAGAGTGCCCGCAGGTCGTCAGGAGTGACTTCAGTCAGGAGCCGGTTCTCGAAGACCGGCAGAATGTCGCGGTCGATGATGCTCTTGCGCATTGCCCGCGTACTGTCGGCCATGCGCGCATCGGCCAGCCAGCTCTTCAGCATCTCGCCGAACGTCTTGGCGGCTGTCAGGCGTCGCTTGGCCCTCTGCTTCTCCAGGGAGGGTGAGTTTCCCTGGGCGACCATGCGCTTGGCATCGAGCAACTTTTCGCGAGCCATGGCCAACGAAATGCCCACTGGGCCATACCGCCCAATGGTCAGAGTTTCCCTGCGTCCATTGAGACGGTAATCGTAGCGAAAGGTGACGGTACCGCTAGGCGATACCGTCACGTACATGCCATCGCGGTCGGAAGCCTTGTACGGCTTGGCCTTGGGTTTGAGATTGCGCAGTGCGGTGTCGGTAAGCATCGAGGTTTTTCTCCTGTTCATGACGGCTTTTACCGTCAAGGGTCAGGAGACCTGCTGATGCCGGGAAAGCCGCGTAACAGAAGCTTTCCCAAGGAGAGATTTACCGTCAAAGACCGGTTTGGTCTCGATAGTAAACGGGAGGGTCTTAATCCGACCTCCGGTTCCTACCGTCACCGCTACCGCCAAACCATTCTGCTGCCTGGCGATAGTCACCGATAGATACCGTGACGTGTTTTCTTTCAAATCAACACGTTACAGCATCTTATCGATAGGTACCGATAGTCCCCGAAGGACCTGATTTCACTCCCACTCGATGGTCGCTGGCGGCTTGCTCGACACGTCGTAGGTGACGCGGGAGATGCCTTCGATCTCGTTGATGATGCGGTTGGAGACCTTCTCCAGCAGCTCGTAGGGCAGGTGCGCCCAACGTGCGGTCATGAAGTCGATGGTTTCCACGGCGCGCAGGGCGACGACCCAGGCGTAGCGACGGCCGTCACCGACCACGCCGACCGACTTCACCGGCTGGAACACCACGAAGGCCTGGCTGGTCTTGTGGTACCAGTCGAAGTTGTGCAGTTCTTCGAGGAAGATGTGGTCGGCGCGACGCAGGATGTCGGCGTACTCCTTCTTCACTTCGCCGAGGATGCGCACGCCCAGGCCCGGGCCTGGGAACGGGTGGCGGTAGACCATGTCGTACGGCAGGCCCAGCTCCAGGCCGATCTTGCGCACTTCGTCCTTGAACAGTTCGCGCAGCGGCTCGACCAGCTTGAACTGCATGTCTTCCGGCAGGCCACCAACGTTGTGGTGGCTCTTGATCACATGGGCCTTGCCGGTCTTGGCGCCGGCCGACTCGATCACGTCCGGGTAGATGGTGCCTTGGGCGAGGAACTTCACGTCCTGCAGCTTGGTGGCTTCCTGATCGAACACTTCGATGAAGCTGCCGCCGATGATCTTGCGCTTCTGCTCCGGGTCGCTGACGCCAGCCAGACGGCCAAGGAACAGCTCTTCGGCGTTGGCACGGATGACCTTGACGCCCATGTTCTCGGCGAACATGGCCATCACCTGATCACCCTCGTGCAGGCGCAGCAGGCCGTTGTCGACGAACACGCAGGTCAGCTGGTCGCCGATGGCCTTGTGCAGCAGCGCCGCGACCACCGAGGAGTCGACGCCGCCGGACAGGCCCAGCAGCACCTTGGACGAACCGACCTGGGCACGCACGGTGGCGATGGCGTCTTCGACGATATTGGCCGGGGTCCACAGGGCCGCGCAGCCGCAGATGTCGAGGATGAAGCGCGAGAGGATGCGCCCGCCCTGCTTGGTGTGGGTCACTTCCGGGTGGAACTGCACACCGTAGTAGCCGCGCACATCGTCGGCCATGGCGGCGATCGGGCAGCTCGGGGTGCTGGCGAGGATGTGGAAGCCGGCCGGGATCTCGGTGACCTTGTCGCCGTGGCTCATCCACACATCGAGGCCGAATACGCCGTCGGTGTCGACGTGGTCTTCGATGCCATCGAGCAGGCGGCTCTTGCCGACCACGTCGACGCGGGCGTAGCCGAACTCACGCAGGTCGGAACCCTGCACACGACCACCGAGCTGCTCGGACATGGTCTGCATGCCGTAGCAGATGCCGAAGATCGGCACATTCAGGTCGAACACCGCCTGCGGCGCGCGCGGGCTGTTGGCCTCGTGCACAGACTCCGGACCGCCGGCGAGGATGATGCCCTTCGGCGCGTAGGCGCGGATGGCGTCGTTCTCCATGTCGAACGGGTGGATTTCGCAATACACACCGATCTCGCGCACGCGGCGGGCGATCAGCTGGGTGTACTGGGAACCGAAGTCCAGAATCAGGATGCGGTGGGCGTGAATGTCAGGGTGAGCCATGGCCGTCTCTCGTAGCGGAATTCACAAATGACACGGGGCTGATTGGAACAGCCCCGTGTCTCTTCATCTCAACTGCCGGGAATTACCCAACGCGATAGTTGGGTGCTTCTTTGGTGATCTGCACATCATGCACGTGCGACTCGGCCATGCCGGCGCCGGTGATGCGCACGAACTCCGGCTTGGTGCGCATTTCCTCGACGGTGGCGCAGCCGGTGTAGCCCATGGAGGCACGCAGGCCGCCCATCAGCTGGTGGACGATGGCGCTCATCGCGCCCTTGTACGGCACGCGACCTTCGATACCTTCCGGCACCAGCTTCTCGGCACCGGCCGAGGAGTCCTGGAAGTAGCGGTCGGACGAGCCCTGCGCCTGCGCCATGGCGCCCAGCGAGCCCATGCCGCGGTAGGCCTTGTAGGAACGACCCTGGAACAGCTCGACTTCGCCCGGAGCTTCTTCGGTACCGGCCAGCATCGAGCCGATCATCACGGCGGAGGCGCCAGCAACGATGGCCTTGGACAGGTCACCGGAGAAACGGATGCCACCGTCGGCGATCAACGGCACACCGGTGCCAGCCAATGCAGCGGCGACGTTGGCCACGGCGGAGATTTGCGGCACGCCGACACCGGCGACGATGCGCGTGGTGCAGATCGAGCCCGGACCGATACCGACCTTGACGCCATCGGCACCGGCTTCGACCAGCGCCTTGGCGGCGTCACCGGTGGCGATGTTGCCACCGATCACCTGGACTTCCGGGAAGTTCTGCTTGACCCAGCGCACGCGGTCGATCACGCCCTTGGAGTGGCCGTGGGCGGTATCAACGATGATCACGTCGACGCCAGCGGCAACCAGTGCAGCAACCCGGTCGGCAGTATCGGCGCCGGTGCCGACGGCAGCGCCGACGCGCAGGCGGGCCTGATCGTCCTTGCTGGCCAGCGGGTAGGCCTTGGCTTTTTCGATGTCCTTGACGGTCATCATGCCCTTCAGGGTGAAGGCGTCATCGACGATCAGGACTTTTTCGATACGGTGCTTGTGCAGCAGGTCGCGCACGACTTCCTTGGTGGCGCCTTCCTTGACCGTGACCAGACGCTCTTTCGGCGTCATCACTTCACGCACGCTGACGTCCAGGCGGTTCTCGAAGCGCACGTCACGGGAGGTGACGATACCGACCAGGTCGCCATTGCTCAGCACCGGCACGCCGGAGATGTTGTGCTGGCGGGTCAGCTCGAACAGATCACGCACAGTGGCGTCGGCTTCGATGGTGATCGGGTCCTTGACCACACCGGCCTCGAACTTCTTGACCTTGCGCACTTCGGCAGCCTGCTGCTCGACGGTCATGTTCTTGTGGATGATGCCGATGCCGCCTTCCTGAGCCATGGCGATAGCCAGGCGCGCTTCGGTGACGGTGTCCATGGCTGCTGACAACAGCGGGATATTCAGCTCGATGCCACGGGTCAGGCGGGTCTTGAGACTCACATCCTTGGGCAGAACTTCGGAATAACCTGGAATAAGAAGAACGTCGTCGAAGGTCAGGGCTTCTTGACTGATACGCAGCATGGCGGGGGCTCCCGGGAGGGAAAATTGGAAGCGCGCCATTATACCCAGCAGGCCCCACTCACTCAATGCAAAGAATGACTTAGCCGCGCACGCTCATCGCCCGACGCTCAAAGCACAACCCGCACCAGCGCCACGGGATAACCCAGGCGCTCGGCAAACTCCTCGAGAAAGCCCTCCTTGAAAGTTGCCGGGCCCCAGTTATTGAAGATGAAACCCAGGTTGGAGAAGGCGCAGGGCTGCAGGAACAGGAAGCCGTTGATGTCGTCCTCATGGCCGCATTGTGGACAACGGAAGTTGTCGGTGTGCCCGGGCATCCACTCTTCCAGGCTGTCGAACAGCGCCTCGCCTATCTCCTGACGACACTCGGGGCAACCCGCTTCCTCGGCGAAATCCTCGGTCGGGGTATAGATGCAGCGCTTGCTCACCACCTCCAGGCCGTTGATCGGTTGGCCGAAAGGCAGCAGCTGCGGCTGCTCGACCACCCGTCGCGCGCCGGGGGCGATGGCATAGGCCATGCGATTGAAACTGCGCCCGCAGGTGCTCGGCTGCTCCTCGATGACATTCAGCTGCGCCAGCCAGCGCAGGATCACCCGCGCCCGCCCCTCATGACCGGGAAAGCTGGAAATGCGCGGCACGATAATCGCCTGGTTCTCGCTCATGGCAGGCTTCGCCTCTCACTCAAAGGCGCGCAGCTTAGCGACTGCTGCGCGGCGGTCAACGCCGTCGACCTATGGCCGGCCCGGCAAAGCCTTTATCATGCCGACCATGATCAACGACCCGTTCCAACGCCTCGGCCTCGACCGCGATGTGCTTAGCGTCAGCCAGCTCAACAACCGCGCGCGGCTGTTGCTGGAGGACGTGTTCGCCCAGATCTGGGTCGAAGGCGAAATCTCCAACCTGGCCAAGCCGGCGTCCGGGCATCTCTATTTCACCCTTAAAGATAGCCAGGCTCAGGTGCGCTGCGCGCTGTTCCGGCAGAACGCCAGCCGCGTGCGCCAGGCCCTGCGCGACGGCCTGGCGGTCAAGGTACGCGGCAAGGTCTCGCTGTTCGAGGGCCGCGGCGACTACCAGCTGATCCTCGATAGCGTCGAGCCGGCCGGCGACGGCGCCCTGCGCCTGGCCTTCGAGGCGCTGAAGGAAAAACTCGCCGGCGAAGGCCTGTTCAGCACCGAGAACAAGATCGCTCTGCCCGCCCACCCGCAACGCATCGGCATCATCAGTTCGCCGACCGGCGCAGTGATCCGCGACATCATCAGCGTGTTCCGCCGCCGTGCGCCGCAGGTGGCGCTGACCCTGATTCCCACTGCCGTACAGGGCCGCGAAGCCACCGCGCAAATCGTCCGCGCCCTGCAGCTGGCCGACACCCAGGGTTTCGACGCGCTGATCCTGGCCCGTGGCGGCGGCTCGCTGGAAGACCTCTGGTGCTTTAACGAGGAAGCCGTGGCGCGCGCCGTGGCCGCCTGCAAGACGCCTATCGTCAGCGCCGTCGGCCACGAGACCGATGTATCGATCAGCGACTTCGTTGCCGACGTACGCGCGCCAACGCCCTCCGCCGCCGCCGAACTGCTAGCCCCGGACAGCAGCGACTTGCGCCACCGCCTGGACAACCTCAAGCGCCGCCTGCTGCTGCGCATGCAGGGCCGCCTTGCCCACGAACGCCTGCGCCTGGACGGCATGGCCCGGCGTCTGCGCCACCCCGGCGAACGTCTGCGCCAACAGGCTCAGCGCCTCGACGACCTGGACATGCGCCTGCGCCGCGCCTTTGCCCAGCAACTGCACAGCCGCGGCGAACGCCTGGCGCGCCTGGACACACGTCTGGCCGCCCAGCATCCAGGGCGCAGCCTGGCCCTACTGCGCCAGCGCCTGGACAGCCTGGCCGAACGCCTGCCACGCGCCGCACTCGGCCAACTGCGCGAGCGCCGGCAAAAACTCGCCAGCCTGATGCAGAACCTGCACATCGTCAGCCCGCTGGCGACCCTCGGCCGCGGCTACAGCATCCTCCTCGACGAACGCGGCCAGGCCATCCGTAGTGCTGCGCAGACCCGACCCGGCCAGCGCCTCAAGGCCAGGCTCGGTGAAGGCGAGTTGGTGGTACGGGTGGAAGACAACCACCTGACGCCGGTGACCCTATCGCTGCTCGACTAACCCCACGGGGGATGGGTAACGCGCCCTCCACCCTACGCTGGACTGCCATTCATGCGCCTGCTTACCTTCCTGCTGCTCTGCCTCGCCCTGCCCGTCCACGCCGAAGGCTTCATCAGCCGCCTGTTGCACAAGCCAGTACCGGGCGGTGTCGCCGTACTCCAGCTCGGCAGCAGCGCCAGTGCGCCGCAAGTGCGCTTCCAGGGCAAACCGGTGCTGACGGTCAAGGAAGACGGCCAGCAGTGGATCGCCATCATCGGCCTGCCACTGACCAGCCAGCCCGGCCCGGCGCAAGCGCTGGTCGACGGTCTGGCGATCGAGTTCCAGATCGGCAGCAAGCACTACCGCGAGCAGCGCATCACCCTGAAGAACCCGGAGCAGGTCAACCCCAACCCGACCAACCTCAAGCGCATCGAGCGCGAGCTGGCCGAGCAGACCAGCGCTTACCAGCAATTCAGCCCACGCCAGCCGAGCAACCTGCTGTTCGACAAGCCAGTCGCCGGCCCGCTTTCCAGCCCCTTTGGCCTGCGCCGCTTCTTCAATGGCGAGGAACGCAACCCGCACTCCGGCCTGGACTTCGCCGCCAAGGCCGGTACACCGATCAAGGCGCCGGCGGCCGGCAAGGTGATCCTGATCGGCGACTACTTCTTCAACGGCAAGACTGTGTTCATCGACCACGGCCAGGGCCTGATCAGCATGTTCTGTCACTTGTCAGCGGTAGATGTACAACTCGGCCAGGAGCTGGCGCGCGGCGGCCTGCTTGGCAAAGTCGGCAGCACCGGCCGCGCCACCGGCCCGCACTTGCACTGGAACGTCAGCCTCAACGATGCGCGGGTCGACCCGGCGATTTTCATCGGCGCGTTCAAACCCTGAGAAAGGCAAAGTCTGCCGCGCAACCCAACCAAAGCCGCAGACCTAATTGAGCAATATTATTTTCATATTCGTCTTTATCAGCATTAAATCAGCGTTTTTCCGGCAAGCCTTGCCAGCTTTAACCTCTGCCGGTAGGGTTTACCCATGAACAGCTCTCACACCCTCATTCTGTTGCGCCAACACGCCTGCCTGCGCCTGGTCAGTCCACGACTGCGCGGCTAACTCCCTGCGTTCGCCAACACCTCGTATCTCCGGCCTGCCGCCGACCAAGGATTAGCCCCATGACCATGCTCAAAGACCCATCGAAGAAGTATCGCCCCTTCACTCCGATCAACATTCCGGACCGCACCTGGCCGGATCAGATCATCGACCAGGCACCGATCTGGCTGTCCACCGACCTGCGTGACGGCAACCAGTCGCTGATCGAGCCGATGGATGCCGAGAAGAAGATGCGCTTCTTCAAGACCCTGCTGAAGGTCGGCATCAAGGAAATCGAAGTGGGCTTCCCGTCCGCCTCGCAGACCGACTTCGACTTCGTCCGCGAGCTGATCGAAGGCGGCCACATCCCTGATGACGTGACCATCCAGGTGCTGACCCAGGCCCGTGAAGACCTGATCACCCGCACCTTCGAGTCGCTCAAGGGCGCCAAGAAAGCCATCGTCCACTACTACAACGCCACCGCGCCGAGCTTCCGCCGCATCGTCTTCAACCAGGACAAGGCCGGCGTGGTCGAGATTGCCGTGGAAGCGGCGAAGATCGTCAAGCGCCTGGCCGCCGCCCAGCCGGAAACCCAGTGGGGCTTCGAGTACTCGCCGGAAGTGTTCAGCTCCACCGAGATCGATTTCGCCGTTGAGGTGTGCAACGCGGTGATCGGCGTATTCCAGCCGACCCCGGCGAACAAGCTGATCCTCAACCTGCCGGCCACCATCGAGGGCGCCACGCCGAACAACTACGCCGACCAGATCGAGTGGTTCGGCCGCCATGTCGACCGTCGCGATAGCGTGCTGCTCAGCCTGCACACCCACAACGACCGCGGCACCGGCGTGGCCGCCACCGAGCTGGGCCTGATGGCTGGCGCCGACCGCGTGGAAGGCTGCCTGTTTGGCAACGGCGAGCGTACCGGCAACGTCTGCCTGGTGACCGTGGCGCTCAACCTCTACACCCAGGGCGTCGACCCGCAGCTGGATTTCTCCGACATCGACACCGTGCGCAAGGTGGTCGAGGAGTGCAACCAGCTGCCGGTACACCCGCGTCACCCCTACGTCGGCGACCTGGTACACACCGCGTTCTCCGGCTCGCACCAGGATGCGATCCGCAAGGGCTTCGCCCAGCAGGACCCGGACGGTATCTGGGAAGTGCCGTACCTGCCGATCGATCCGGCCGACATCGGCCGCGACTACGAGGCGGTCATTCGCGTCAACAGCCAGTCCGGCAAGGGTGGCATCACCTTCCTCCTCGAGCAGGAATACGGCATCAGCCTGCCGCGCCGCATGCAGATCGAGTTCAGCCAGGTGGTGCAGAAGGAAACCGATCGCCTCGGCCTGGAAATGACCGCCGCGCAGATCTACGGCCTGCTGGAAAACGAGTACCTCAAGGCCAACAGCCCCTACGTGCTGAAGAGCCATCGCCTGCAGGAAGAGAACGGCATCTGCAACGTCGACATCGACGTTACCGTAGGCGGCGAGCTGCGCCGCAAGCACGGCACCGGCAAAGGCCCGCTGGAGGCGCTGGTCGCCGCCCTGCCGCTGAGCGTGGAGATCATGGATTACCATGAGCACGCCATCAGCTCTGGCACCAATGCCCAGGCCGCGGCGTATATCGAGGTCCGCGTCAACGGCGGGCGTCCACTGCACGGCATCGGCATCGACGAGAACCTGACCACGGCGACCTTCCGTGCCCTGTTCAGCGCGCTCAACCGCGCCATGAGCCAGGCCGAAGTGCAAGCTGCCTGATTCATACAGTTGTTAGTAAAAAGGGGAGCTCAGGCTCCCCCTTTTTTCCGTGCGCATCAACCGTCCTAACTAGACTGCAGGTTGTTGTCTGCTGGTGGAGACCGCTGATGCGCAAATCTGGATTGCTACCCCGCTGCCTGTTGCTCGGCCTGCTGCTGGCTGGCACCAGCCTGAGCAACGCCGCCGACGTAGTGATGGCCTTCGGCGAGAAGATTCCGCCGTTCTGCTTCCCCGAAAGCGACAGCGGCATCGAACTGGAAATCATCGGCGAAGCCCTGGCCTTCAAGGGCCATCAGCTCAAACCGCGCTACTACCCACTGGCCCGCGTACCGCTGACCTTTCGCCAGGGCGAAGTGGATGCGGCGATGACCGACCTGGGCCAGGATCTCAGCGAAATCGGCGCCCACTACGGTAATCCGGCGGTCATCTACCAGAACGTATTCGTCACCCTCAAAGGCCGCAAGCTCAGCATCAAGCAACCGGAAGACCTCAAGGGCCTGAGCGTGGTGGCATTCCAGGGTGCGGCCAAACGCTACCCGGAATGGCTGGCCGCCAGCGAACAGGCCGGCCTGTACTTCGAGCAGAACAATCAGGAGCTGCAGGTGCTCGGTCTGAACAAGGCCCGCTACGACGTGGTACTCAGCGACCGCAGCATCTTCCGTTATTTTGAGCTGCTGCTGGAGCGCACCACCCTGTTCAAGGCCAAGTCGGTGCAGATGCACGAGTTCACCGAAATCGATCCCGATGACTACCGCCCGGTGTTCCGCGACCCGCAGATCCGTGACGACTTCAATGCCGGTCTGGAAAACCTCAAGGCCACGGGCCGCTACCAGGAAATCTACGACCACTACCTGCAGCAGTAACGCCCGTAGCCTGTTGCTGCGTCAGTCAGGGTTCGCCCAGGTTGAAAGCATCGGCATCCAGATGCGCGGGGAAACGTTCGCGATAGGTCGCCAGGTTGGCCGCACTGAGGCGGACACGGAACACCCCAGCCGTCTCGCCCGGCGCCAGCAGCGCCTCGCCCTGGAAGTCCAGCACCTGGCTGTCGCCACTGTAGGGATGGCCATTGCCGTCACTGCCGATGCGATTGACCGCCGCCACGTAACACAGGTTCTCGATCGCCCGCGCCGGTAGCAGGCGATTCCAGTGCTGACGCCGCGCCGCTGGCCAGTTGGCGGTGTACAGCAGCAGGTCGGTGCCGCCGGCATCGCGGCTCCACACCGGGAAGCGCAGGTCGTAGCAAATCAGCGGGCGCACCCGCCAGCCATTCAACTCCAGCAGCACCTGCTGCTCGCCGGCGGCATAGTGCTTATGCTCGCCCGCCATGCGGAACAGGTGGCGCTTGTCGTAATGCGCCAGCGTGCCATCCGGGCGCGCCCACAGCAGGCGATTGCGGTAGCTGCCATCGGCGGCCTGGATGATCAGGCTGCCGCAGATCACCGAGCCGATACGCTCGGCCTGCTCCAGCAGCCAGGCGGTAGTCGGCCCATCCTCCGGTTCGGCCAGGGCCGAGGAGTGCATGGAGAAACCGGTGCTGAACATTTCCGGCAGGATAACCAGATCGGCAGCACGCGCCTCGGCCAGCAGATCGGCAAAGTGCGCGCGGTTGGCCGCCGGGTCTTGCCAGGCCAGTTCGCTCTGAATCAGGGCCAGTTCGAGATCGGGTTTATGGCTCATCGCAACGCCTCCAGATGACTTTTTGTAGGAGCCAGCTTGCTGGCGATCCACTCCACCGCAACAGCATCGCCAGCAAGCTGGCTCCTACATGCGCGCTTAATCTGCCACTACACCGCACAGAGCTTCTCGGCGGCCTGGCGCAAGGTGTCTTCGCGCTTGGCGAAGCAGAAGCGTACCAGGCGCAGTTCGGCCGGCGGCTGCTGGTAGAACACCGACACCGGAATGGCCGCCACGCCGTGCTCGCGGGTCAACCATTCGGCCATGGCCACGTCGTCCAGATCGGGGCGGATCGCCGAATAATCGACCAGCTGGAAATAGGTACCGGTGGTGCGGCGGAAGCGAAAACGCGAGCTCGCCAGCAGGTCGCAGAACAGATCGCGCTTGCTCTGGTAGAACGCCGGCAGCTCCTCGACATGTTCGGGATGCTCACTCATGAAGTCGGCCAGCGCCCACTGCAGCGGGGTCACCCCGCAGAAACTGACGTACTGGTGGACCTTGCGCAGTTCCGCAGTCAGCGCCGGCGGTGCCACCACGTAGCCGGTCTTCCAGCCGGTGACGTGATAGGTCTTGCCGAACGAACTGACCACGAAGGCACGCTGGTACAGCTCCTCATGGGCCAGCACGCTGGCGTGCGATACGCCGTCGAATACCAGGTGCTCATAGACCTCGTCGCTGATCAGGTAGATGTCGTGTTCTCGGATCAATGCCGCCAGGCGATCCAGCTCGGCGCGGGCAATCAGCGCGCCGCTGGGGTTATGCGGGCTGTTGAGGATGATCAGGCGGGTGCGCGGGCTCAGCGCATCCTGCAGGCGCTGCCAGTCGATGGCGAAGTCCGGGAGAGCCAGCGGCACATGCACGCAGCGCCCACCGGCCAGCTCCACCGAGGGTTCGTAGCTGTCGTAGCTGGGGTCGAAGACGATCACCTCGTCGCCGGGATGGATCAGCGCCTGGATCGCGCAGAAGATCGCCTGGGTGGCACCGGGGGTGATGATCACCTCCGTCTCGGCACTGACGCTGCGTCCGTAGCAGCGGGAAATCTTCGCTGCCACCTGCTCGCGCAGGGCCGGCAGGCCGGTCATCGCCGCGTACTGGTTGTGGCCGGCGGCAATATGCCGGCCGACGGCATCACGCAGGGCCTGCGGCCCGTCGAAGTCGGGAAAGCCCTGGGACAGGTTGAGCGCGCCGGTTTCCGCGGCGAGCTGGGACATGCGGGTGAAGATGGTGGTGCCGACATGCGGCAACTTGCTGGTGAGCATCTGGCCTATTCCTGCAGACGGGCGCGAGCCGCGAGGATAGCCGATGGCTGTAGCCGGATGCAGCAGGCACGTCTATGAAAAAGGCGCAGAGGCTGATGCCTTCTGCGCCTTTTTAACCAGCGGCTGATGCGACCCTTACTTCTTGTCGCGCCGCTTCTTCTCGGCCTTCTTGTGGTGGCTCATCAGGCGACGCTTCTTGTTCACCTGACGGTCGGTGAGGGTGTTCTTCTTGCCCTCGTAGGGGTTCTCGCCACCCTTGTATTCGATACGGATTGGCGTACCGACCAGCTTGAGCACGCGGCGGAAGGTGTTTTCCAGGTAGCGCGAGTAGGACTTCGGCACCGCATCGACCTGGTTGCCGTGGATCACGATCAGCGGCGGGTTGGCACCACCGAGGTGGGCATAGCGCAGCTTGATGCGCCGACCACTGACCATCGGCGGCTGGTGCTCGCGCACCGCGTCCTCGAGGATCTGCGTCAGGCGGTTGGTCGGCCAGCGGGTGATCGCCGACTTGAACGAGGCCTGTACCGACTTGTAGAGGTTACCCACGCCAGTGCCGTGCAGGGCGGAGATGAAGTGGATATCGGCATAGTCGACGAAGAACAGCCGGCGCTCCAGCTCGGTCTTCACGTAGTCGCGCTCGCCCGGCTCCATGCCGTCCCACTTGTTCAGCGCGATGACCAGCGCCCGGCCGGACTCGATGGCGAAGCCGAGCAGGTTGAGGTCGTGGTCGACCACCCCTTCGCGGGCATCCATGACGAAGATCACCACGTTGGCGTCTTTGATCGCCTGGAGGGTCTTCACCACCGAGAACTTTTCCACTTCCTCGTGGATCTTGCCGCGCTTGCGCACGCCGGCGGTGTCGATCAGCGTGTACTTCTCGTCATTGCGCTCGAACGGGATGTAGATACTGTCGCGGGTGGTACCGGGCTGGTCATAGACCACCACGCGCTCTTCACCGAGCATGCGGTTGACCAGGGTCGACTTGCCGACGTTAGGCCGGCCGATGATGGCGATCTTGATGCCATCCTTCTCGCTCGGGCCGGGGATGCGCTTGGCCTCCTCGCCTTCGGCAACCTCTTCGTCGAGGGCGTCCTCTTCCGCGTCTTGCGGGAACTCACCGAGTGCCGCTTCAAGCATCTGGGTGATGCCACGGCCATGGGCGCCGGCGATCGGCAGGGCTTCGCCCAAGCCCATCGGGCTGAATTCGGCACGGGCGATGTCCGGATCGATGTTGTCGATCTTGTTCACCACCAGGTAGCTGCGTTTGTTGCGCTTGCGCAGGTGCTCGCCGATCATCTGGTCGCCAGCGGTCATGCCGGCACGGGCGTCGACCAGGAACAGCACCACATCGGCTTCCTCGATGGCCAGCAGCGACTGCTCGGCCATCTTCTCGTCGATGCCCTCTTCGTCGCCGGAGATGCCGCCGGTGTCGACCAGGATGTAGCTACGACCTTCCCACTTGGCCTCGCCATACTGGCGGTCACGGGTCAGGCCCGACAGGTCACCGACGATGGCATCGCGGCTGCGGGTCAGGCGGTTGAACAGGGTCGACTTGCCCACATTGGGACGGCCCACCAGGGCGATTACCGGAACCATTGGGCTCCTCCACAACTAAATCCAGAAAACACAAAGGCCGCTGCCGTAGAACGGCAGCGGCCGGACATTGCAAAACAGCTTAGCGGATGGTCAGCGCGACCAGCTTACCGCTGTTGCCGTAGGCGTAAATCCAGTCACCCACTACCAGCGGACGGGCACGCAGGCCGTCGCCGTCGATCTTCTTGCGACCGACGAAGTGGCCATCCACCTGGCTCAGCAGGTGCAGGTAACCTTCCAGGTCGCCGACTGCGACGTAGCTGGAAAACACTTCGGGCGCCGACAGCTGGCGACGGGCCAGGGCATCGTTGTTCCACAGCGCCGAAGTGGAGCGCTCGTCGATACTCTCGACGCTGCCACCGGCCTGGCTGACGTAGACGTTGCCGAAGCCCTGGGCCAGGCCCACGTAGCTGGAGGCCTCACGTTGCCACAGCTGGCGGCCACTTTCGATGTCGATGGCGGCCACTTTGCCCTGGTAGGTCACCACGTACAGGGTGCCACCGGACAGCAGCAGGCTGCCGTCGATGTCGACCACGCGCTCCAGCTCGGAACGGCCTTGCGGCACGGCCACGCGCTGTTCCCACACCGGGATGCCACGCTGGATATCCAGGGCAATCACCTTGCCGGTGGACAGGCCGGCGATGGCCAGACGGTTGGTCACTACCGGACTGCTGGTACCACGCAGGGTCAGTACGGCCGGGCTGTTCTCGAAGATCCAGCGTTGCTCGCCGGTGCTGGCATCCAGGCCGATCAGGCGGTCATCCTGGGTCTGTACCACCACCACGTCACCGTTGGTGGCCGGAGCGGACAGCACTTCGCTGGTCACTCGGGCGCGCCAGCGCTCTTCACCGGAGCTGGAGTCGAGGGCCACGACTTCACCCTTGAGGGTGCCGACCAGCACCAGGCCGTAGCCGGCGCCCACACCGCCGGATACCGGCAGCTCCAGGTCGACTTTCCAGAACACGTCGCCACTCAGGCGGTCGAGCGCCATCACCACGCCTTCGGCATCGGCGGCGAACAGGCGCTCGCCATCCACGGCCGGGGTCAGCAGGTTATACAGCTCGCCCTGGCCGTCACCGACGGAGCGGCTCCATTGCTTCTCCAGCTGCACTTCTTCCTGAATATCAGGCAACTCGGCAGGCGGCAGTTCCTTCTTGCTGTTGCTGCTGCAACCCACGGCCAGAACGGCCAGGGCCAGCACGGCGGCATTCTTCCAGCGCATCACGTCACGCATCCCCTTTTGCCAGGTCGTCGAGCTTCATTTGCAGGCCACCTACGGCAGCATCGTCGGCCAGTGCTTCCTTGGCTTTCTGATAGGCCGCATGGGCATCGTCAGTTCGGCCGAGCTGCACCAGCAGATCGCCCTTGAGTTCTTCACGGCTGGCCAGCCAGGCTTTGCCCGCTTCGCCATCCAGCAGCTTGAGGCCATCTTCGACCTTGCCCTGGGCGGCCAGCACGCGAGCCAGGCGCTGGCGAGCCAGCTCGGCCACAGTCGCATCGACCGGCTTGTCGATCAGCGCCTTCAGTTCGGCCGCCGCATCGTCCAGCTTGCCACTTTCCACCGCTACCTTGGCCACGAACAGGGCCGCGTACTGGGCATAGTGGCTACCGGCATGCTCGCTCTTGAGCTTGCCCGCCAGCTCGGCAACCTTAGCAATATCCGGCTTGCCCTCGGCAGTCAGGCTGGTTTCCAGCAGTTGCTGATAGGTCAGCGAAGCCGTTTGCGCCTGGGTGCTCTGGTATTCCTGCCAGCCTTTCCAGCCGAATACCAGTGCCAGCGCCAGCACGCCACCGGTCAGCAGGGGTTTGCCATTGCGCTGCCACCAGTCTTTGATCTGCGCAATCTGTTCGTCTTCGGTCATGCTCACCCCGGTAACTCCTTAATTCTCGATCTGCTTCAAGCCTGCGCCAGGCAGGTGGCAAGGTGCTGCGCAAGCGCATCCCAGGCAATGGTTTGTTGTTCGCTGTCGTCGCGCAAAGGTTTGCAACCTACCACGCGGGTGGCCAGTTCGTCCTCACCCAGAATCAGGGCGAAGCGTGCGCCGCTCTTGTCGGCCTTCTTGAACTGGCTCTTGAAACTGCCGGCACCGGCGTTGACCACCAGGCGCAAGCCCGGCATGGCATCACGCAGACGCTCGGCCAAGGTCAGGGCAGCCAACTCGGCCGGCTCGCCAAACGCACACAGGTAAAGGTCGGCCGGGCTATGCAGTTCTGCAGGCACCAACTCCAGGGTTTCCAGCAGCAGCACCAGGCGCTCGACACCCATGGCAAAGCCAACGCCGGGCGTCGGCTTGCCGCCGAACTGGCTGATCAGCCCGTCGTAACGGCCGCCAGCACACACGGTGCCTTGCGAACCGAGCTTGTCGGTAACCCACTCGAACACGGTACGGCCGTAGTAATCCAGGCCACGCACCAGCTTCGGATTGATTTCGTAGCCAATGCCGAGCGCATCCAGACGGGCCTTGAGCCCCTCGAAGTGCGCACGCGACTCCTCGTCGAGGTAGTCGTGCAGGGTCGGTGCGCCGACCAGCAAGGCCTGGGTCTGGGCGTTCTTGCTGTCGAGAATGCGCAGCGGGTTGGTGGTCAGGCGGCGCTGGCTGTCCTCGTCGAGCTGCTCGAAGCGCTCCTGCAGATAGGCCACCAGGGCGTCACGATACACCGCACGGGCTTCACTGGAGCCCAGGCTGTTGAGCTGCAGGGTCACCGAGCCGGCCAGCCCGAGCTGCTGCCACAGGCGTGCGGTGAGCACGATCAGCTCGGCATCGATATCCGGCCCTGGCAGGTTGAAGACTTCCACGCCGACCTGGTGAAACTGGCGGTAGCGGCCTTTCTGCGGCTTTTCGTAGCGGTACATCGGGCCGGCGTACCAGAGTTTCTGCACCTGGCCGCCACCGGTCAGGCCATGCTCCAGCACCGCCCGCACGCAGCCCGCAGTGCCTTCCGGACGCAGGGTCAGCGACTCTGCGTTGCGGTCGAGGAAGGTGTACATCTCCTTGTCGACCACATCGGTGCCTTCGCCGATGCCGCGGGCGAACAGCTCGGTGAATTCGAGCACCGGCAGGCGGATTTCCTTGTAACCGTAGCCATCCAACAGGGTGGCCAGGGTGTTCTCCAGATAGCGCCAGGTCGGCGTCTGCTCCGGCAGGATATCGTTCATGCCGCGAATGGCTTGTAGGGTCTTGCTCACAAATAATCCTTAGTGCGGTCAGCCGCGGGCGATAACGGCCGCTTCGGCCTCGACCTTCTCAGCCGCTTTCTGGCGGATCAGCTTTTCCAGCTGGTCCACCAGGTTTTCATTGGTCAGTTTGTGCGCCGGCTTGCCGTCGATATAGATCAGGTTGTTCGGCGAGCCACCGGTCAGGCCGATATGCGCTTCCTTGGCTTCGCCGGGACCATTGACCACGCAGCCGATCACCGCCACATCGAGCGGCACCAGCAGGTCTTCGACGCGGGTCTCCAGCTCGTTCATGGTCTTCACCACATCGAAGTTCTGCCGCGAGCAGCTCGGGCAGGCGATGAAGTTAATGCCACGCGAGCGCAGGCGCAGGGACTTGAGGATGTCGTAGCCGACCTTGATCTCTTCCACCGGATCGGCGGCCAGGGAGATGCGAATGGTGTCGCCGATGCCGTCCATCAGCAGCATGCCCAGGCCCACGGCGGACTTCACCGTACCGGAGCGCAGGCCACCGGCCTCGGTGATGCCCAGGTGCAGCGGCTGCTCGATCTGCTTGGCCAGCAGGCGATAGGCCTCGACGGCCATGAACACGTCGGAGGCCTTCACGCTGACCTTGAAGTCAGGGAAGTTCAGGCGATCCAGGTGCTCGACATGACGCAGCGCCGACTCGACCAGTGCAGCCGGGGTCGGTTCGCCGTATTTCTTCTGCAGGTCTTTTTCCAGCGACCCGGCATTGACCCCGATGCGGATCGGGATGCCTTTGTCGCGCGCCGCCTCAACCACCGCACGCACGCGGTCTTCGCGACCGATATTGCCGGGGTTGATGCGCAGGCAGTCAACGCCCAGCTCCGCCACACGCAGGGCGATCTGGTAATCAAAGTGAATGTCGGCGACCAGCGGCACATTCACCTGCTGCTTGATCTTGCCGAAGGCTTCGGCGGCCTGCATGTCCGGCACGGACACCCGAACGATATCGGCGCCGGCCTCTTCCAGGCGCCGAATCTGCCCGACGGTGGCAGCCACGTCGCAGGTATCGGTGTTGGTCATGCTCTGCACGGCAATCGGCGCATCGCCGCCGACTGGAACCGAGCCAACCCAGATTTTACGGGACAGACGACGCTTGATCGGGGATTCGCAATGCATGCTTATTGCCCCAGCTTCAGGCGCGCGGTTTCACCATGGGTGAAGGCGGCCACGTCGACTGGCTGGCCATCCAGGCGCACCTGGGCGCCGCTGGCAAAGCCAAGACGCAGCTCCAGCGGGGCCTTGCCGACCAGCTCGATACTTTCACCGCGACGTTTCAGGGCGCTGAGTAGAACCTTGCCATTGGCATCGGTCAGCTGCGTCCAGCAGTCCGCCGTGAACTGCAGGTGAACCTTGGACTCACCGGCAGCCGGCGCTACCGCTACAACCGGCTCGCTGACCACCGGCGCAGCAGGTTCAGGAGCCGGCGGGGTGACAGGAGCAGGCTGTACAGGCGAAGCAGCAGGGGCAGGAGCAGCAGGTACGGCCGACGGTTGAATTTCCGGCTGCGGCACGAGCGGAGCCTGACTGCCAACCTCGACCGGTGCAGCTACTGCTGGCGGCATGACCGCCTCGCTGGCGCCAGGCACTTCAGGCTGTGCAGCAAGTTCTGCAGTCAATACCGGCGCCTCTGGCTCGACAGCGCCTTGCGCGTCGACAACGGCCTGGTCTTCCGGCTCGTCCAGGGGGTGAATTTCCGTGGTGCCATCCGCACCTTCGACCTCGACATGTTCCAGTCCGAGATCGGCCGGCAAGGTCGGTACATTGCCCGCACCGGCCTGCCACCAGAAAAACGCACCCGCACCCAGCGCCAGCAACAGGCACAGGCTGACCATCTTCAGGATGCTTTGCGAAAGCCGCACAGGCTCTTCGATGCGCCCCAGGCTGTGCACGCGGCTACCGCTGGCGTCACTACCGGTGAATTGGTCAAACTCACTGACCAGGCGATTCTGGTCCATGCCCAGCAACTTGGCATAGGCGCGTACATAGCCACGGGCAAAGGTGTGCCCAGGCAGTTTATCGAACGCGCCAGACTCCAGTTGCTGCAGGGCCATGGGGGTCAAATGCAGTTGCGCAGCCACGTCGGCCAAGACCCAGCTCTTGCTCTCACGAGCCTTGCGCAGGGTTTCGCCCGGATTCACACGACTCGCCGCGACTGCTTCGGGATGCGACGTTTTCATCACTGCTCCGACAGATATTGCTGGTATTCCGGAGTGCCCGGATAAAGTCTCTTCAGCTGCAGGGCGAGGCTCGCAACCTGATCACGATCCTCGAACACCCTGGCCAGGCGGATGCCCAGCAACAGGCTTGTAGCGGTCTGTTCGGACTGCTGGCTGAAGCGTTCATAGAAACCACGGGCCGGCACGTACTGCTTGTCCTCGAGGGATAGCTGCGCCATCTGCAACAACGCCAGCGTGCGCCGGCTATTGAGGCGCAGGGCGCGCTCGAAAAAGCCCTTCGCCTCATCGCGACGACCAAGCTGCACGGCGGTCATGCCGAGGTTTTCGAACACCCGGGAACGTTCGGAATACAGGGTATCCTCGGAGGCCTTGAGATAGACGTCGAACGCTTCCTGATAGCGTTTCTGCTCGTAGAGAAAGCCGCCATAGTTGTTGAGGATGCGGGCTTCGCTGGAGCTCAGGGACAGCGCCTTGCGATAATGCTGTTCTGCCAGTTTGTTTTCCATCTCGCGCTGGAATACCACCGCCAGGGTGGCATGCGCCTCGGCACTCGATGGATCGAGCTCCAGCGCCGATTTCAGGGGTGCCTTGGCCTTCTCCGTAGCGCCCTGCACCAGGTAACCAAGCCCCAACTGAATGTAGGCATCACGCGCCTGATCACGCCCTTCTTCCGTACTCAGCGGGTCCTTGGCCCCACCATCAGTGATGCAACCCGCCAACAGGCCGGCAAGCGACAGGAAAAGCGCAGCGCGCAAGGTCATGAACATCCCCTTCAGGTTCTATTTTCGCTATTGCGAGGTTCTTCGGCCTCGTTACCCAGCTGGCGCACGGCGATGTAGCGCTCACTACGCCGCGTGCGGTCCTGCACCTGGCCAACCAGCTGGCCACAGGCAGCATCGATGTCATCGCCACGCGTGGTGCGCACGGTGACATTGTGCCCAGCCTTGTACAACAGGTCCTGGAAGCGACGAATGGCGTTATTGCTCGGCCGTTCGTAACCGGAGAAGGGGAATGGATTAAACGGAATCAAATTGATCTTGCAAGGAAAATCCTTGAGAAGTGCGATCATCTGCTCAGCGTGCTCAGGCTGGTCGTTGACGTCCTTGAGCAGGGTGTACTCGATGGTCAGGAAGCGCTTCTCGCCCAGGCCTTCGATATAACGACGGCAGGCCGGCAGCAGCACATCCAGCGGGTATTTCTTGTTGATCGGCACCAGCTCGCTACGCAGCGCGTCGTTCGGCGCATGCAGCGACAGGGCCAGCGACACGTCGATGACTTCACCCAGCTTGTCGATCATCGGTACCACGCCGGAGGTGGACAGGGTCACCTTGCGCTTGGAGATGCCGTAGCCGAGGTCGTCCATCATGATGCGCATGGCGGCAACGACATTGTCGAAGTTCAGCAGGGGCTCGCCCATGCCCATCATCACCACGTTGGTGACGGCACGGTCGATCTTGGCCGGCACGGTGCCGAAGGATTTATTGGCAATCCACACCTGGCCGATGATTTCCGCGGCAGTCAGGTCGCTGTTGAAGCCCTGCTTGCCGGTGGAACAGAAGCTGCAATCCAGCGCACAGCCGGCCTGGGACGACACACACAGGGTGCCACGGCCGCCTTGCGGGATGTACACGGTCTCGACGCAGCTGCCGGACGCCACACGAACCACCCATTTGCGGGTGCCATCGGTGGAGATGTCCTGGCTGACGACCTCGGGACCACGAATTTCGGCACAGGCCTTGAGCTTTTCGCGCAAGGCCTTGCCCAGATTGCTCATGGCGTCGAAATCATCGACGCCAAAGTGGTGAATCCATTTCATCACCTGGCCGGCACGGAAGCGCTTGTCTCCGATGGACTCGAAGAAGCTTTCCATTTCAGTCTGGGTCAGACCCAGCAGATTGATTTTACCGGCAGTTGCAGTCATGGAATCACCCTCGCCTGTTCGCGATTAGCGAATGCGAGCGCACACCTCGGTGGCGGCGAAGAAGTAAGCGATTTCGCGAGCGGCGGAAGCCTCGGAATCGGAACCGTGTACGGCGTTTTCGTCGATGGAAACGGCGAAGTCAGCACGGATGGTGCCGGCAGCAGCTTCTTTCGGGTTGGTAGCGCCCATCAGTTCGCGGTTTTTGGCGATAGCGTCTTCACCTTCCAGAACCTGAACGATGACCGGACCGGAAACCATGAAGGCAACCAGATCTTTGAAGAAGCCACGCTCGCTGTGCTCGGCGTAGAAACCGCCAGCTTCGCGCTCGGACAGCTGAACCATTTTCGAAGCAACGACGCGCAGGCCGGCTTTTTCGAAACGGCTGGTGATCTCGCCTACTACGTTTTTGGCGACGGCATCGGGCTTGATGATAGAGAAAGTGCGTTGAACAGCCATGTGAAACTCCGGAAACAAGGATTAAAGCGAACAAGTAAACCCGCGAATTATACGCGGGTTAGGGAAAAATGCGTAGGCCGGCACCGAGCGGCGCCGCCAGTTACTGGGTTTTCAGTTACTCGGCTTCTTCGATCCAGGCGGCCTGGATCGCTTCCAGCACTTTCTCGCCGCCGCGCTGCGGATCGTCACTGAAGTCCGGCAGGGCCAACACCCAGCTATGCAGATCGACGAAGTTGACATAGCGCGGATCGACATCCGGCTTGCTCTCGGCCAGTTCGATGGCGATATCCAGCACATCAGCCCATTTCAGACTCATGACAGCTCCTTGGATCAGTGCGGCGCTTCAGCGGCGTGGTTGAGCGAGTACTTGGGGATTTCCACAGTCAGGTCTTCAGTGCCGACGATCGCCTGACAGGCCAGGCGCGATTGCGGCTCCAGCCCCCAGGCCCGATCGAGGAAGTCTTCTTCCAGCTCGTCAGCCTCTTCCAGCGAGGCAAAACCCTCGCGGACGATGCAGTGGCAAGTCGTGCAGGCACAGACGCCGCCGCAGGCGCTTTCCATCTCGATATGGTGCGCATGGGCCACTTCGAGAATGGAGGTGCCAGGCTCAGCCTCGACCACCATGCCATCGGGGCAGAACTTCTCGTGGGGCAGAAAAATGACCTGCGGCATCAGTTATCCTCGATTTCATTCAGATTGCGCCCGGCCAGAGCGGCCTTCACCGTCAAGTCCATGCGCCGGGCAGCAAAGGCGTCGGTCACCTGCGACAGACGCTTGGTCTGCTGCTCGATGGCGTAACCGTCGCTACCTGTCATCAATTCGGCCAGTTCCTGCATCTGCATCTCGATGGCCAGACGCTCTTCGGCATCCAGCAAGCGCTCGCCATCAGCCTCCAGGGCGGCCTGCACCGCTTCGATCAGGCGCTGGGCATCGACCTGCTGCTCGCGCAGCACCCGGGCGACTTTGTCATCCCCGGCATTCTGGAAGGACTCCTGCAGCATGCGCGCGATCTCGCCATCGGTCAGGCCATAGGACGGCTTGACCTGGATGCTCGCCTCGACACCAGAACCTAGCTCGCGGGCTGCCACGCTGAGCAGGCCGTCGGCATCGACCTGGAAGGTCACGCGAATCTTTGCCGAGCCGGCCACCAGGGGCGGAATACCACGCAGCTCGAAGCGCGCCAGGGAGCGGCAATCGCTGATCAGCTCGCGCTCACCCTGCAGCACATGGATCATCATGGCCGTCTGGCCATCTTTATAGGTGGTGAAGTCCTGCGCGCGCGCCACCGGAATCGTGGTGTTGCGCGGAATGACCTTCTCCATCAAGCCGCCCATGGTTTCCAGCCCCAGGGACAGCGGAATCACGTCGAGCAGCAACAGCTCTTCGCCGTTGCCACGCTGGTTGCCGGCCAGGGTATCGGCCTGGATCGCGGCACCAATGGCCACCACCTGATCCGGGTCGATATCGGTCAGTGGCTGCCGACCGAACAGCTCGCCGACCGCCGCACGCACGCGCGGCACGCGGGTGGAGCCGCCGACCATGACCACCGCCTCGACTTCCTCGATCTCGATGCCGGCATCGCGCACCGCACGGCGACAGGCCTTGAGGCTGCGCGCCAGCATCGGCTCGATCAGCGCATCGAACTGCGCCCGACTCAGCTCGCCGCGCCAGTCGCCATGCACCAGCTCGACCGCATCGGCAGTGGTCAGCGCTTCCTTGGCCGCACAAGCGGCCTGCAGCAGGCTGCGTTGGGTGCCTGGATCGATATCCATGGACAGCCCAGCCTGCTGCATCATCCAGCCGGCGATGGCATGGTCGAAGTCATCGCCACCCAGGGCGCTGTCGCCACCGGTAGCCATCACCTCGAACACGCCACGACTCAGACGCAGAATGGAAATATCAAAGGTGCCGCCGCCCAGGTCATAGATGGCGACCACGCCCTCGGCCTGCTGGTCGAGACCATAGGCCACCGCCGCCGCGGTCGGCTCGTTGAGCAGGCGCAGCACACTGAGGCCGGCCAGACGCGCAGCATCCTTGGTGGCCTGGCGCTGGGCATCGTCGAAGTAGGCCGGTACGGTGATCACCGCCCCCACCAGTTCGCCACCCAGCGCTTCTTCGGCACGCAGGCGCAGCACCTTGAGAATCTCGGCCGACACCTCGACCGGGCTCTTCGCGCCCTGCACGGTGTCGACGAATGGCATATGCGATTCACCGACGACGAAGCGGTAGGGCAACTGCTCACCCAGTTGCTTGACGTCTTCCAGGCCGCGCCCCATCAGGCGCTTGACCGACAGCACGGTATTCAGCGGATCGAGCGGCGCGGCCAGCTTGGCGGCCTGCCCCACCTCGACGCGATCGGCATGATAGCGCACGGCCGACGGCAGGATGACCCGCCCCTCGGCATCCGCCAGTGGCGCGGACAGGCCGCTGCGCACGGCAGCGACCAGGGAATTGGTGGTGCCCAGATCGATACCCACAGCCAGGCGGCGCTGGTGGGGTTGGGGACTCTGGCCGGGTTCGGCGATCTGCAGTAGGGCCATGATGCTCAGGAAGTCAGGCGCGCAGCCGCAGCTGCACGGCGGTTAATCGTCGAGGCGCTCTTCCAGCTGGCGCACTTCGTGGGACAACTTGTCGAGAAACTGCATGCGTCGCACCAGGCGCTCGGCCTCCTCGCGACGCTGCGCGTCATCCCAGCAAGCAGCAAAATCTGCATCAAGCTCATCCTGAGCCTGTTTCAGGCGGCGCTTGAACGCCGCCACGCCGGCCACATCGGCACTGTCCTGCAGATCTTCCAGCTCTTCGCGTAAACGCATCTGCTGGAGCAGGAACTCGGGGTCCTGCACGGTCACTTCCATCGGCAGCTCGCGCCCGCGCAGAGCCAGCAGATAAAGAGCGCGGCGCGGCGCATTCTTCAGGGTCTGGTAAGCCTCATTGAGGCTGGCCGAATGCTCCAGCGCCAGGCGCTGATCGCGCTCGGGGGCATCGGCAAAGCGATCCGGATGCATGGTCTTGGCCAGCTCGCGATAACGCGCGGAAAGCTGCGCCAGGTCCAGACGGAAGGCGGGCTGCAGATCGAACAGAGCAAAGTGACAGGGTCTACCCACGCTAGCCTCAGACGTTGAAGCTCTCGCCGCAGCCGCATTCGCCGCGCACGTTGGGGTTGTTGAACTTGAAGCCCTCGTTGAGCCCCTCGCGGACGAAGTCCAGCTCGGTGCCATCGATATAGGTCAGGCTCTTCGGATCGATGATCACTTTCACCCCGAAGCTTTCGAACACCTGATCCTCGGCTGCCAGCTCGTCGACGAACTCCAGCACATAGGCCAGGCCCGAGCAGCCCGTAGTGCGCACACCCAGACGAATGCCCGCACCCTTGCCACGCCCCTCCAGGGAGCGCTGCACATGACGTGCGGCGGCTTCGGTCATGCTGATAGCCATAGCAACTCCTTACGCGACAACGAACTCAGACCAGGCCTTTCTTCTGCTTGTAGTCGCGCACGGCTGCCTTGATGGCATCCTCGGCGAGTACCGAACAGTGGATCTTCACCGGCGGCAGCGCCAGCTCTTCGGCCAGCTGGGTGTTCTTGATGGTTTCCGCTTCATCCAGGGTCTTGCCCTTCATCCACTCGGTAGCGAGGGAGCTGGAAGCGATCGCCGAACCGCAGCCGTAGGTCTTGAACTTGGCGTCTTCGATGACGCCCTGCTCGTTGACCTTGATCTGCAGGCGCATGACGTCGCCGCACGCCGGGGCGCCGACCATGCCGGTGCCGACGTTCGGATCCTCGGCATCCATCTTGCCGACGTTGCGGGGGTTCTCGTAATGGTCGATGACCTTTTCACTGTAAGCCATGGTGCAATTCCTCTTTCATCAGGTGCCGCTCTTGGAGGCGACTAAACAATCAATGTGCCTGCCATTCGACCTTGGAGATGTCGACACCTTCTTTGAACATATCCCACAGCGGCGACAGCTCGCGCAGCTTGTTGACGGCATCGCGAATCTTCGACGCGGCGTAATCGACTTCTTCCTCGGTGGTGAAGCGCCCGAAGGTGAAGCGGATCGAACTGTGCGCCAGCTCGTCGTTACGGCCCAGAGCGCGCAGCACGTAGGACGGCTCCAGCGAAGCAGAGGTACAGGCGGAACCGGAGGAAACCGCCAGATCCTTGAGCGCCATGACCAGCGACTCACCTTCGACATAGTTGAAGCTGAGGTTGAGGTTGTGCGCGACGCGCTGGGTCATGCTGCCGTTGATGTACAGCTCCTCCATGCCCTCGACCTGCTTGTAGAAGCGATCACGCAGGGCACGAATACGCTCGTTTTCCTGGGCCATTTCCGCCTTGGCGATACGGAAGGCTTCGCCCATGCCGACGATCTGGTGAGTCGCCAGGGTGCCGGAGCGCATGCCGCGCTCATGACCGCCACCGTGCATCTGCGCCTCCAGACGTACGCGCGGCTTGCGGCGCACGTAGAGCGCGCCGATGCCTTTCGGGCCGTAGGTCTTGTGGGCGGAGAAGGACATCAGGTCGACCTTGAGCTTCTCCAGGTCGATTTCCACCTTGCCGGTGGACTGCGCCGCGTCGACATGGAACAGCACACCGCGGGAGCGGGTCAGTTCACCGATGGCGGCGATGTCGTTGATGGTGCCGATCTCGTTGTTGACGTGCATGATCGAGACCAGAATGGTGTCGTCGCGCAGCGCGGCTTCGACCAGCGCCGGGGTGATCAGACCGTCTTCGCCAGGCTCGAGGTAGGTGACTTCGAAACCTTCACGCTCAAGCTGGCGCGTCGAGTCGAGCACGGCTTTGTGCTCGATCTTCGAGGTGATGATGTGCTTGCCCTTGGTGCTGTAGAAGTGCGCAACACCCTTGATCGCCAGGTTGTTGGACTCGGTGGCACCGGAGGTCCAGACGATCTCGCGCGGATCGGCATTGACCAGCTCGGCCACCTGGCGGCGACCATTCTCGACCGCCTCTTCGGCCTTCCAGCCGAACACATGGGAGCGCGAGGCCGGGTTGCCAAAGTTGCCATCCACCAGCAAGCACTCGCTCATCTTCTGCGCAACGCGCGGATCGACCGGAGTGGTGGCGGAATAATCGAGGTAAATCGGCAATCTCATCAGATTTCTCCTAATACAGGCTGGCGCCCTGCTCAATCAACGGCGGACGCTTCAATCTTATCCAGGCGCGGCGTCCTGCCATTGCAACGGCGCTGATCCTGACGCAGAGCGACTTCCTGCACTTCGCTACGGGTCACCAGGTCAGCCAGGCTGATCCCACTGAGGAATTCGTGAATCTGCTGACTGAGGTCACACCACAGATGGTGGGTCAGACAGGTATCGCCAGAGTGGCAATCACCCTGACCTTGGCAGCGCGTGGCATCGACCGATTCATTGACCGCATCGATCACCTGCGCCACTTGAATGACCCGCATGTCGCGCGACAACTGATAACCGCCACCCGGGCCACGCACGCTGCTGACCAGGTTGCCACGGCGCAGCTTGGCGAACAGTTGCTCGAGATAGGACAGGGAAATACCCTGACGCTCGGAAATATCGGCCAGGGACACCGGCCCATGCTGAGCATGCAGCGCCAGATCGAGCATCGCGGTGACGGCGTAACGGCCTTTGGTGGTCAAGCGCATGGTGTTTACCACGGTTTCGCTGAAGTGCCGCAAGTATCCCCTTTTCCTACTAATTAGGTCAACTATAAGACCTATTAAAATAGTAGGAATTAGGCTTGGCGAGGGGCGCGAATCATAGCAAAAACCTTTACCCCAGGCATCAGGCCGCCGGCTTGTCGCCCTGCTGTTCCTTGCATACGCCCTCGAAGTCCTCATCACGCAGAGCTGGCAGCTCTTTGGCACAGTAATCGCTACCCAGGGCCTTGAGCGCCCCGCACATGCCTTCGAGACGCGAATCGACCGCCTGCAGGTGATCCAGCAGCTGACCAATGGCACGCGCCACCGGATCCGGCATGTCCTGGCTGACACCATAGGCATCGAAGCCGAGCTTCTCGGCCAGGGCCTGGCGCTTGGCCTCCTGCTCGTCATCCGCCTTGGCGATGATCCGCCCGGGAATACCGACGGCCGTGGCACCAGCCGGCACCGCCTTGGTCACCACCGCATTGGAACCGATCTTGGCCCCGGCACCGACGGTGAACGGGCCGAGCACCTTGGCCCCCGCCCCCACCACCACACCATCTTCCAGGGTCGGGTGACGCTTGCCCTTGTTCCAGCTGGTGCCGCCCAGGGTCACGCCCTGATAGAGCGTAACGTCATTGCCGATCTCGGCCGTTTCGCCGATGACGATACCCATGCCGTGGTCGATGAAGAAGCGCCGACCGATCTTCGCCCCCCGGATGAATCTCGATACCGGTCATCCAGCGCCCGAAGTTCGACACCAGCCGCGCCAGCCATTTCCAGCCGGCACCCCACAACGCATGCGCCAGACGATGCAGCCACACCGCATGCAGCCCCGGATAGCAAGTGACCACCTCAAACGCATTGCGCGCCGCCGGGTCGCGATGAAATACGCTCTGGATATCTTCGCGCACACGCTCAAACATCGTCTTTTCTCCGCTTGTGGGGCTCGCCACGCACTGCTTTCTGGGTTTCCGTGAGGATGCCACGGAGAATATTCATTTCCAGCTTGCTGATGCCACTACGCCCATACAGGCGGCGCAGACGCGGCATCAGGTGGCGCGGATTGCTCGGATCGAGGAAGCCGATCTCCACCAGCACGCTCTCCAGGTGGACATAGAACGACTCCAACTCATCGGTAGTGACCGACTGCGTATTGAGCATCGCCGTGGTTTCCAGCTTGCTCATCTTGGTCGGCTGCCCCTGGGCCGCCAACCAGGCCATGCGCACCTCGTAGACCAGCACCTGAACCGCCGTGGCCAGGTTCAGCGAACTGAACTCCGGATCGGACGGAATATGCACATGGAACTGACAGCGCTGCAGCTCTTCATTGGTCAGCCCGGCGTACTCGCGACCGAACACCAGCGCCACCTCGCCACCCTGCTCCGCGTGCTGCAGGCAGGTCGTCGCGCACTCGCGCGGATCGAGCAGCGGCCAGGGAATCCGCCGATCACGGGCACTGGTGCCGAGCACCACACTGCAGCCGACCAGTGCTTCTTCCAGCGTAGCGACCACCTGCACCGCATCGAGGATGTCAGTTGCGCCGGAGGCCCGCGCCACCGCCTCGCTGCTGGGGAACTCCACCGGATCGACCAGCACCAGACGCGACAGGCCCATGTTTTTCATGGCCCGCGCGGCACCACCGATATTGCCGGGATGACTGGTATTGACCAGAACCACACGAATATTCTGCAGCAAGACCAGCTCCAGGCAGGGCACGAAAGGGGCATCGATCTTACAGGACTCAAGCGGACTTACGCCACGCGCGACAAAGGCTAGGCTACATCCAAGCAGCTTTTCTGCTAGTATGGCCGGCTTTCTTTAACGACCCAGGTGAATCTCCCCATGCAGCCCATGCTGAATATCGCGCTGCGCGCAGCCCGCAGCGCCGGTGAACTGATCTTCCGCTCCATCGAGCGCCTGGACGTCATCTCGGTCAGCGAGAAAGATGCCCACGACTACGTGTCCGAAGTCGACCGCGCCGCCGAGCAGACCATTATCCAGGCCCTGCAGAAGGCTTACCCGACGCACGGCTTCATGGGCGAGGAAAGCGGCATCATCCAGGGTACTGGCGACGGCGCCGACTACCAGTGGATCATCGACCCGCTGGATGGCACCACCAACTTCCTGCGCGGCGTGCCGCACTTCGCCGTCAGCATCGCCTGCAAATACCGCGGCCGCCTCGAGCACGCCGTAGTACTCGACCCGGTTCGCCAGGAAGAATTCACCGCCAGCCGCGGTCGTGGCGCCGCCATCAATGGTCGTCGCCTGCGCGTCAGCACCCGCAAGAGTCTGGACGGCGCCCTGCTCGGCACCGGCTTCCCGTTCCGCGACAGCCAACTGGAAAACCTCGACAACTACTTCGGCATGTTCCGCAGCCTGGTTGGCCAGACCGCCGGCATCCGCCGCGCTGGCGCCGCCAGCCTGGATCTGGCCTACGTGGCTGCCGGCCGCTACGACGCCTTCTGGGAGTTCGGCCTGTCCGAATGGGACATGGCTGCAGGCGCCCTGCTGATCCAGGAAGCGGGCGGCCTGGTCAGCGACTTCAGCGGCGGCCACGACTTCCTTGAGAAAGGCCAGATCGTTGCCGGCAACACCAAATGCTTCAAGGCCGTGCTGACCGCCATCCAGCCGCACCTGGCACCCTCGATGAAGCGCTGAAACACGCTATCGAGGTAATAAAAAACCGCCCCGAAGGGCGGTTTTTTTATGCCTTACAGCATTACTGGATCACTTGTGCCGGATCAGCCAGCACCAGCTGCCCCTGCTCATTGAGCGGAATTCGGCTACCCGGATCACGATCCATGCGCACCTGGCCGACCTTGCCATCCAGCTGGTACTTCACGTCATAACCGACCAGCTTCTCACTGGTGTCGGTCACCGTATTGCAGCGAGTTTCAGTGGTGGTGTAGGTGTCACCTTCCTGCATGTTTTCCTGCACCTTGTTGCCGGCATAGCCACCGCCGACAGCACCCGCCACAGTGGCGATCTTCTTGCCACTGCCGCCACCCACCTGGTTACCCAGCAATCCACCTACCACGGCACCGATGGCCGTACCGGCAATCTGATGCTGATCCTTGACCGGCTTCTGCCGGGTCACAGTGACGTCCTTGCACACCTGACGCGGCGTCTTGATGGTTTCATTCACCGGCTGCACGGCCAGCACCTCGGCATATTGAGGGCCGCTGACCAGGCTATAGGTCGCCACGGCACCACCGGCAGTGACACCCACCGCACCCAATACCGCGCCCACGATCATCGACTTGTTCATTTGGCCCTCCCAGGACTCATTCAGCCCGACGCGCTTTGCGTCATTACTCCTAGCCTTGGAGGCAATAACGGCGCCCAAGTTCCACCCCACCACAGGTACAACCAACAACTGCGAGCTTCGTCACACCCCACAAACACCAAGCCCGGCTTGAGCCGGGCTTGGTGGGTACAGACAAACTCAGGGACGCTCGTCCACTTCCTCCGCCTCGACCGGCGGGATCAGATCCTCAGTGGTCAGGTTCAGCCAGATCAGCACCACGTTGGCGATGTAGATCGACGAGTAGGTACCCGCCAACACCCCCACGAACAGAGCGATGGAGAAACCGAACAGGTTGTCTCCACCGAAAACCAGCAGCGCAACGATCGCCAACAAGGTGGAAATCGAGGTCGCCATGGTGCGCAGCAGGGTCTGCGTGGTGGAGATGTTGATGTTGTCGATCAAGCTGGTCTTGCGCAGCACGCGGAAGTTCTCGCGCACCCGGTCGAATACCACGATGGTGTCGTTCAGCGAGTAGCCGATGATCGCCAGCACCGCAGCCAGCACAGTCAGGTCGAAGGTGATCTGGAAGAACGACAGGATACCCAGCGTCACCACCACGTCATGCACCAGCGAGACGATGGCACCCACGGCGAATTTCCACTGAAAACGGAACGCCAGGTACAGCATGATGCCGCCCAGCGCCAGCAGCATGCCCAGGCCACCCTGATCACGCAGTTCCTCGCCCACCTGCGGGCCAACGAACTCGACTTTCTTCACCTGCACCGGATTGCCGGCATCGGCAGCACTCAGCGCTGTCACCACCTTGCTACCCAGCTGCGGGTCATCGCCCTGCATGCGCACCACCACATCGGTAGTGGCACCAAAGCTCTGCACCACGGCATCGGCAAAACCAGCCGCCGCCAACTGCTCGCGCACCTGATTGAGATCGGCCGGTTTCTCATAGCTCAGCTCGATCTGCGCACCACCGGTGAAGTCGAGACCGAAGTTCAGCCCCTTGAAGAACCAGCTACCCAGCGCAATCAAGGTCAGGAGCACGGTGACGGCGAACGCAACATTGCGCACGCCCATGAAATTGATAGTTTTCATCTCTGCCCCTTAGATCCACAGCTTCTTGTAGTCACGACCACCGAAGATCAGGTTAACCATCGCACGAGTCACCATGATCGCGGTGAACATCGAGGTGACGATACCCAGCGACATGGTCACGGCGAAGCCCTTGACCGGCCCAGTACCCATGGCGAAGAGGATGCCACCGACCAGCAAGGTGGTCAGGTTGGAGTCGAGAATCGCCGTATAGGCACGATCGAAGCCCTCATGAATGGCACGCTGCACCGACATGCCATTGGCGATTTCCTCGCGGATACGCGAGAAGATCAGCACGTTGGCATCCACCGCCATACCCATGGTCAGGACGATACCGGCGATACCCGGCAGGGTCAGGGTGGCACTGAGCAGCGACATCAGCGCCAGCAGCAGCACCATGTTGAAACCCAAGGCTACAGTCGCCAGGATGCCGAAGAAGCGGTAGATGGCGAGAATGAACAGGGACACGAAGAGCATGCCCCACAGGGACGCATCGATACCCTTGGCAATGTTGTCGGCACCCAGGCTCGGGCCGATGGTGCGCTCTTCGGCGAAGTACATCGGCGCCGCCAGGCCACCGGCACGCAGCAGCAGGGCCAGCTCCGACGACTCGCCCTGACCATCCAGGCCGGTAATGCGGAACTGGCTACCCAGCGGCGACTGGATGGTCGCCAGACTGATGATCTTGCGCTCTTCCTTGAAGGTCTGGATCGCCTGCTCTTTCTCGACACCGTCAACCATCTGCTTGGCGTAACGAGTCATCGGCTTCTGCTCGATGAAGATCACCGCCATGCTGCGCCCGACATTGTTGCGGGTGGCGCGATTCATCAGCTCGCCACCATGGTTGTCCAGGCGGATATTGACCTGCGGACTGCCATTCTCATCGAAGCTGGCCTGGGCGTCGGTCACCTGGTCGCCGGTGATGATCAGGCCACGCTCCAACGCTACAGCTGGACGACCCTCCTCGCGGAACTCGAAGAATTCACTGGAAGCGCGCGGCGCATCCACCTCGGCCTGCAAGCGGAACTCCAGGTTGGCGGTCTTGCCGAGGATGCGCTTGGCTTCGGCAGTATCCTGCACGCCCGGCAGCTCGACCACGATGCGGTTGGCACCCTGACGCTGCACCAGCGGTTCCGCCACACCGAGCTCATTGACCCGGTTACGTACGGTGGTCAGGTTCTGCTTGATCGAATACTCGCGAATCTCTGCAAGCTTGGCCTGACTCAGCACCAGACTCAGCACCTGCAAGCCATTGCGCTCGCTGGTAACCTGTTCGAAATCGATGAAGTCCTTGCGAATCAGGCCCTGGGCCTTTTCCAGCTGCTCGGCATCAGTGAAGCCAAGCTGGATCGCCCCCTCCTGCTGCGGCAGGCTGCGATAGCGCAGACGCTCCTTGCGCAGCAGGCTCTTCACTTCGCCTTCATATACCTTAAGACGCGCACCAACAGCCTTGTCCATGTCCACTTCCAACAGGAAGTGCACACCGCCGGACAAGTCCAGACCCAGCTTCATCGGGCCGGCACCAATGCTGCGCAGCCACTGCGGCGTAGTCGGCGCCAGGTTCAGCGCTACCACGTACTCATCACCGAGCAGACGATGCACCAGCTCCTTGCCCGGCAGCTGATCAGCCTTGTTGGCCAGACGTACCAGCCCCGCATTACCCTTATCGTTCAGGGTGGCAGCCTTGACCTCGATACCCGCCTCGCTCAGCGCCTTGCTGATGCGATCCAGATCGGCCTGACCGACCTGCAAGGCCGTACTGGCACCACTGACCTGGATAGCCGGATCATCCGGATACAGGTTGGGTGCGGAGTAAATGAAGCCAACCACCAGCACAGCCAGGATCAGCAGGTACTTCCACAAGGGGTATTTATTGAGCATGACGCCGCCCGTTATGACACGGGGCGCATGATGCGCCCCGTCGTTGGTGAAGAATGAATCGTTTAGATAGCTTTCAGAGTGCCTTTCGGCAGGGTCGCCGCAATGGCCTGCTTCTGAAACTTCAGCTCGACATTGTCGGAAACTTCAACCACCACGAAATCATCGGAAACCTTGGTGACCTTGCCAGCCAGACCGCCGGAAGTGACCACTTCGTCGCCCTTCTGCAGGCCGCCGAGCAGGTTCTTGTGCTCCTTGGCGCGCTTGGCCTGAGGGCGCCAGATCATCAGATAGAATATGACCAAAAAGCCAACCAGGAACACCCACTCGAAACCACTACCAGCAGGACCAGCTGCAGCAGCCGGAGCGGCGGTATCGGCAAAAGCGGAGGGAATCAGAAAGCTCATGGATAACTCCTATTACGAGGTCTTTAAACTGTTGTTATTGGCAACTGCTGATGCAGGCCATGAATAGATCAGGGCGACGCGAGCGAACGCACGGGCTAGAAGCTAAATGGGTGCATTTCACCCGATTTCAACACCACCGTGCGCCGGCAAACAGCTTTCAGGGCGCCAGCGGCGGCGTGGGCAGGCCGCGCCGGGCATAGAAGGCATCGACAAAGGCGGCCAATGTACCCTGTTGAATTGCCTCGCGCAAACCAGCCATCAGGCGCTGATAATGCCGCAAGTTGTGGATTGTATTGAGCATACTGCCCAGCATTTCGCCGCACTTGTCCAGGTGATACAGGTAGGCGCGGGAGAAGTTCTGGCAGGTGTAGCAATCGCAGGTCGGGTCGAGTGGCGACTCGTCATGGCGATGCACCGCATTGCGGATCTTCACCACCCCGGTATCGGTAAACAGATGCCCGTTGCGCGCGTTGCGGGTCGGCATCACGCAGTCGAACATGTCCACGCCGCGGCGCACACCCTCGACCAGGTCTTCCGGCTTGCCCACCCCCATCAGGTAACGGGGCTTGTCCGCCGGCAACTGTGGCGGCAGGAAGTCCAGCACGCGGATCATTTCTTCCTTCGGCTCGCCGACCGACAGGCCACCAATGGCCAGGCCGTCGAAATCGATCTCGCAGAGCCCCTCCAGCGAACGCAGGCGCAGCTCTTCGTGCATGCCGCCCTGGACGATGCCGAACAGCGCCGACTGGTTGCCCTCGTGGGCATTCTTCGAGCGCTTGGCCCAACGCAGCGACAGCTCCATGGAGCGCTTGGCCACGTCGAAATCGGCCGGGTAAGGCGTGCACTCGTCGAAGATCATCACGATGTCCGAACCCAGATCACGCTGCACCTGCATCGACTCTTCCGGCCCCATGAACACCTTGCGCCCGTCCACCGGCGAGGCGAAGGTAACGCCCTCCTCCTTGATCTTGCGCATGGCGCCCAGGCTGAACACCTGGAAGCCGCCGGAGTCGGTGAGGATCGGCCCCTGCCACTGCATGAAATTGTGCAGGTCGCCGTGCTGCTTGATCACCTCGGTGCCCGGGCGCAGCCACAGGTGGAAGGTGTTGCCGAGGATGATCTGCGCGCCGATCGCCTCGATATCGCGCGGCAGCATGCCCTTGACCGTGCCGTAGGTACCCACTGGCATGAACGCCGGGGTTTCCACCACTCCACGCGGAAAGGTCAGACGACCACGACGGGCGCGCCCGTCAGTGGCCAGCAGCTCGAAGGACATGTGGCTCATAGGATTTCCTCGGGGCCGCGCGCAGCGGGATTGCGGGTGATGAACATGGCATCGCCGTAACTGAAAAAGCGGTATTGCTGCTCCACGGCCATGGCATAGGCGGCCATGGCCTCGGCATAACCGGCAAAGGCCGACACCAGCATCAGCAGGGTCGACTCGGGTAGATGAAAGTTGGTGACCAGGGCATCGACCACATGGAAGGGCCGGCCCGGGTAGATGAAGATATTGGTGTCGCCACTGAAGGCCTTCAGCTCGCCATCCCACGCCGCCGTTTCCAGCGAGCGCACGCTGGTGGTGCCGACCGCCACCACCCGACCGCCGCGCGCCTTACAGGCGGCAACGGCATCCACCACACCCTGACCGACTTCCAGCCACTCGTGGTGCATGTGGTGATCCTCGATCCGCTCCACCCGTACCGGCTGGAAGGTCCCGGCACCGACATGCAGGGTGACGAACGCGGTCTCCACGCCCTTGGTGCGAATCGCCGCCAGCAGCTCTTCGTCGAAATGCAGACCGGCCGTAGGCGCCGCTACCGCGCCGGCCTTCTGCGCGTACACGGTCTGGTAGCGCTCGCGATCGGCCGCATCGTCGGCACGCTCTATATAAGGCGGCAACGGCATATGCCCGACTCGCTCCAGCAGCGGCAGCACCGGCTCGGCAAAACGCAGCTCGAACAACGCATCGTGGCGCGCGACCATCTCGGCCTCGCCACCACCTTCTATATGGATCAGCGAACCCGGCTTGGGCGACTTGCTCGAACGCACATGGGCCAGTACCCGATAACTGTCCAGCACGCGCTCGACCAGCACTTCCAGCTTGCCGCCAGAAGCCTTCTGGCCGAACAGCCGCGCCGGAATCACCCGAGTGTTGTTGAACACCATCAGGTCACCGGGACGCAGGTACTCGAGCAGGTCGACGAATTGGCGATGGCTCAGTGCACCCGTCTCGCCATCCAGCACCAGCAGACGGCTGGCCCGGCGTTCAGCCAGAGGGTGGGAGGCGATCAGGGTATCGGGAAGATCGAAGTGGAAGTCAGAAACACGCATGGTGAAAGATCGTCTTGCAGGGCCACAAAGCTTACCGGAAACCACCCACACTGGCCACGCAAGCCGATTGACCGACTTCCACGGCCTCCCTATACTGCGCGCCCATCGTGCCCCGGTGGCGGAATGGTAGACGCGGCGGATTCAAAATCCGTTTTCGCAAGAAGTGGGAGTTCGAGTCTCCCCCGGGGCACCAGTCACCCAGTTTCAGCACTCATTCGAGACGCCTGAAACCCTCCTGAAACACCCGCCGCAGAGCCCCGAAAAAGTGCACGAAAGTGACCGTTTCGCAGGGCTTGGCAAACCCAACCGAGTTAGCTAGAGTGTGCCCACTGTGTTTGCATGGGTCGCTATGAATCGTGACCTGGTGCAGTAGATCCTAGATCCGCTAAACCCGCTCGACTTCTCTTACTCTCTGCAACCAGTCCCAGCCCTCTTCGCCAAAGCAAGAGGCTGTCATTAACTCTAGTTTCAAGGAAATAAGACATGTCGAATCGTCAAACCGGCACCGTTAAGTGGTTCAACGACGAGAAGGGCTTTGGCTTCATCACCCCAGAGAGCGGTCCGGATCTGTTCGTACACTTCCGCGCTATCGAAGGTAATGGCTTCAAGAGCCTGAAAGAAGGCCAGAAGGTTACTTTCGAAGCCGTTCAAGGCCAGAAAGGCATGCAGGCTGACAAGGTCCAGGTTCTGGGCTAAGTTTCGCTGCTCCGAAGAGCCCCTGATGGCAACATCAGGGGCTTTTTTGTGCCTGCAATTTGTTGCCCGTACAATCGGCGCAGTCTTTCTCTCCCGAGCCATCCATGCCCAAGCACATGCTGCGCCCCCAAGGCGACTTCCCCGCCGCCAGACTGCCCCGCCGCCTGGCCGCGATGTTCTACGATTTCCTGCTGTCCATCGCGCTGATGATGGTGGTTACGCTGCTCTACCAGCAGGGCCTGCTGCGCCTGATCTATGGCGACGAGCAACTGCTGGCCATGTCGCAGGCCGGCGGCCTGGATCGCGACCCGATGCTCGCAACTGTTGTGCTGTTCAGCCTGTTCGCCTTCTTCGCCAAGTTCTGGACCCACAACGGCCAGACCCTCGGCATGCAGGTGTGGGGCCTGCGCATCCAGAATGCCGATGGCTCGGCGATCACCTTGTGGCAGGCCTTGCTACGCTTCCTGATCGCCATCATCTCCTGGCTGCTCGGGGGCCTGGGCTTCCTGTGGATGCTGTGGGACAAGCAACAGCGCAGCTGGCACGACATCTACTCGGAAAGCCGCGTCATCCAGCTGCCGAAGAACATTCATCAGCAGGGCAAGAACTAGCAGGCCGTTGAGAAGCGCTGGCGAGGCAGTCGAGCCTGTTTGCGCAGGTAGTTCTTCAACGGCCTGCTAGTTCGCCAGCCCCGGCAGCAGCACATTGCTGACCAACCAGGTGGTCGCCAGCGCACCCACCAGGCACAGCACAGCGCCACCGGCCGCCTGCCAATAGAAACCGCGCGCCAACACATCCTCGCCATGACTGGAAAGGATGAAAGGCTGCGACTCGGGCGGGCGACGCAACTGGTTGTAGCTTGGCAAATCACCCTGCTGGAGCTGCCGGCGCTGCGCCTCGACCCGCGCCGACTCGCGCATGCGCGTCCACTCGCCATCATCCAGCCGACCATCGTCGTTGCTGTCGAAGCGTTGCAGCAGACCGGCGAAGTCGCCCTTCCACTCGCGCACCACGGCGCCCTGCGCCAGCGTCAGGTCGAATGCCTGGGCGCCACCGGCAGTACGAAAATCACCGATGGCATACAGCGGCTCGCCGGCATGCAGGCGCTCTTCGGTGTAGCGGTAGTCGCTGCCGCCAGATAGCAACCAGCCGAGCATGCCACTGGAACCCTCCAGCATCCGCGGATGACGCTGACTGCCGCGCCAGACCTGCTTGGTCGCCGGGCGTACCTCGGCCCCCAGCGGGTTGATCAGGCACTCGCCCGTACCGTCGTCGAAGCGCAGCCAGCCTTCACTGCTGCCACTCTCGACCACGCGCCAGGAGCGATTCTTGCCGTTCTGGCTGTACTCCTCGATCTTGAAGCGCCACCACAGGCAAGGCGTGCCGGTCAGCGGGCCGGTGATCTGCACATCCGGCTGATCCTGCAGCACGCCATACAGCTCGACATAACCCTGCGCCGCCGAGCGCACCTTCGAGGTTGGCGTATCCAGCAGGAAGCGCGCTTCAGCCAGACGTTTCAGGCACCACCAGCCACCGCCGGCACAGGCGCCGACGCTGAAGGCCAGGCTGATGACCAGTCCACCGACACCCATGCTCAGTTGAACAGCGACTTGAGGTCGACGTCGGCCTTCTCCGCATCGCTGAACTCCAGCAACTCGGCCGCCTGGAAGGCGAACAGGCGCGCGATGATCACGTCCGGAAACTGCTCGATGCGCACGTTGTTCAGGTTGACCGCCTCGTTGTACAGCTCGCGGCGATCGGCGATGGCGTTCTCCAGGCCGGAGATGCGCTGCTGCAGGTGCTGGAAGCTGTCATTGGCCTTGAGGTCCGGGTAGTTCTCGGCCAGCGCGAACAACTGGCCGAGACCGGCACGCAGGCCGCTTTCCGCCTGCCCGAGGGCGCCGACGTCGTGTTTCTCGCGGGCACTGGCCACGGCATTGCGCGCGGCGATCACCCGCTCCAGAGTGGTGCGCTCGTGCTGCATGTACTGCTTGCAGGTTTCCACCAGCTTGGGCAGCTCGTCGTGGCGCTGCTTGAGCAGTACATCGATGTTCGACCAGGCCTTGCTCACCCCGTGCTTGAGGCGCACCAGGCCGTTATACAGACCAACCGCCCAGGCGGCGGCGAGGAACAGGACAACCAGAACGGCGACTAGGGTCAAACTCATGGCAACACTCCTTGTGGACTGCCGGCATTCTAGCGGCAGCGGCCCGCCTGCACAGTCCCCGGAATGCTGGCCAGTTCGGAATAAATAGTCCTTTACATAAAATGCAAATCTTTCGCATTATTGCGCGGTTTTCTAGTGCAACTGCATTGCACTCCCATCTCCATACGCAAAGGACCCCGCCATGACTCGTATGCCCCTGGCCACCGCCAGCCTGCTGGCCCTCGCCATTGCCCTCGCCGGCTGCGGTGAAGACAAAGCCGCCGCACCGCAAGCCGCTGCCCCAGCAGCCGCCAGCAGTGCTGCCGCGACCCTGAAAGTCGCCGATGCCGACGCCAAGGCCGTAGTCAGCCATTACGCGGATCTGGCCCTGGCCGTGTTCAGCGATGCCGCCAGCACCGGCAAAGCCCTGCAAACCGCCATCGACGCCCTGCTCGCCAACCCGAGCGACGCCACCCTGCAAGCCGCTCGCCAAGCCTGGCTGGCCGCCCGCGCCCCCTACATGCAGACCGAAGTGTTCCGCTTCGGCAACGCCGTGGTCGACGACTGGGAAGGCCAGTTGAACGCCTGGCCGCTGGACGAAGGCCTGATCGACTACGTCGCCAAGGATTACCAGCACGCCCTGGGCAACCCGGGCGCCAGCGCCAACATCATCGCCAACACCACCATCCAGGTTGGCGAAGACAAGGTCGATGCCACCACCATCACCCCCGAACTGCTGGCCAGCCTGAACGAGCTGGGCGGTTCCGAGGCCAACGTCGCCACCGGTTACCACGCCATCGAGTTCCTCCTCTGGGGCCAGGACCTGAATGGCAGCAACCCGGGTGCCGGCGCCCGTCCAGCCAGCGACTTCATCGTCGGCGCCGGCGCTACCGGCGAGCACAACGAGCGTCGCCGCGCCTACCTGAAAGCCGCTACCGACCTGCTGGTCAGCGACCTCGACGCGATGGTCGTGCAGTGGCAAGCCGGCAACGCCGACAACTACCGCGCCAAGCTGGAAGCCGAATCGGCCGAGAATGGCCTGCGCAAGATGCTGTTCGGCATGGGCAGCCTGTCCCTCGGCGAACTGGCCGGCGAGCGCATGAAAGTCGCCCTGGAAGCCAACTCCACCGAAGACGAGCACGACTGCTTCAGCGACAACACCCACAACTCGCATTTCTACAACGGTAAAGGCATCCGCAACGTTTACCTGGGCGAGTACAAGAAAGTCGACGGCACCACCCTGAGCGGTCCGAGCCTGTCGTCCCTGGTGGCCAAGCTCGACGCCGCCGCCGACAGCACCCTCAAAGCCGACCTGGCAGCCAGCGAAGCCAAGCTGCAGGCCCTGGTCGACAGCGCCGAGAAGAGCAACGTGCACTTCGACCAGCTGATCGCCGCCGACAACACTGCCGGCCAGCAGATCGTCCGCGACGCCATTGCCGCCCTGGTCAAGCAGACCGGCGCCATCGAGCAGGCTGCCGGCAAGCTGGGCATCAGCGACCTGAACCCGGACACCGCCGACCACCAGTTCTGATATCCGCAGCACTGGCAACCGATGCGCCCACAAGGCGCATCGGTTTTTTTATGTCCGCCATCCCTGGCGGCCACCCTTCGGGCCGTCGCTACGCGACGTTAAAAATTGCTCCCGGCAATTTTTCTATGCCTGCCAGCCCAGAATCTGTTCCCGAAAACGCTTAATGCCGACCTGCACACCAGCCCCTGCGGCAGCACGCCTCAGTTCGCGAACGCAAATCCCTCTTATTTGAATTCCATTAGCCTGCTAAGATTGTCCGCCAGATTTTCTGCTCAGGTTCGTGCTCGATGCCTTTCCAGCTCCGCCTCTGTGTCCTGGCGCTGACGCTCAGTCTGGCCGCCTGTGAACAGCCGCTGCCGCCGGTCGAACCCGGCGAGGCGCTATCTGCGGGCAGCGCCACGGTGCGCCAGGCCGACCAGAATGCCTTCTCCCTGCCCTCCGCCAACCTCGCTCCGTCGCGGCGCCTGGACTTCAGCGTGGGCAACAGTTTCTTCCGCAATCCCTGGGTCAGTGCCCCGGCAACCACCACCGCGCGTGACGGCCTGGGCCCGCTGTTCAACACCAACGCCTGCCAGAACTGCCATATCAAGGACGGTCGCGGCCACCCACCGGCGCCGGACGCCAGCACGGCGACCTCCATGCTGGTGCGTCTGTCGATTCCCAGTGATGGCTCGCCTGCCCATACCGAGTTGCTGTTACACCAGGGCGTGGTCCCTGAACCGGTCTATGGCGGCCAGCTGCAGGACATGAGCAACCCCGGCCATGCGCCGGAAGCCAAGGTGCGGGTGAGCTACAGCAGCGTGCCGGTACGCTTTGCCGACGGCACTCAGGTCGAGTTGCGCCAACCCAAGCTGGAGATCAGCCGCCTGGCCTATGGCGAGCTGCACCCACAGACCCAGCTCTCCGCCCGCATCGCCCCGCCGATGATCGGCCTCGGCCTGCTCGAAGCCATCCCAGAGGCCGCCATCCTGGCCAATGCCGACCCCGATGACCGCAACGGCGACGGCATCCGCGGCGTAGCCAACCAGGTCTGGGACCGCGCCCAGCAGCGCACGGTGCTCGGGCGCTTCGGCTGGAAGGCCGGACAGCCCAGTCTCAACCAGCAGAATGCCGACGCCTTCGCCAACGACATGGGCCTGACCAGCGCGGCGAACCGCCAGGACAACTGCAGCAGCGCACAGACCGACTGCCGCACTGCGGTGAATGGCGACGAGCTGGAGGTCAGCGACACCATCATGGCCAGCGTGCTGTTCTACACCCGCAACCTGGCAGTGCCGGCACGCCGTGCCGTGGACGATCTGCAGGTGCGCCGTGGCAAGCAGCTGTTCAGCCAGGCCGGCTGCGCGCAGTGCCACACGCCGAGCTTCACCACCGCAGCCGATGCCGCCGAACCGGAGCTGGCCAACCAGCTGATCCGCCCTTACAGCGACCTGCTGCTGCACGATATGGGCGAAGGGCTGGCTGACGGCCGCGACGAGTTCCAGGCCAATGGTCGCCAGTGGCGCACCGCGCCGCTGTGGGGCATCGGCCTGACCCAGGCAGTCAACGGCCACACCCAGCTCCTCCACGACGGTCGTGCCCGCAACCTGCTGGAGGCCATCCTCTGGCATGGCGGCGAAGCGCAACAAGCCAAAGACCAGATTCTCGAATTCGATGCCGACCAGCGCCAGGCGCTGCTGGCATTCCTCAACTCGCTCTAAAGGAGACCGGCATGATCCGCACCCCTCTGGCTCTCGCCCTGCTTGGCTTTGCCCTCGCCGCCTGCAGCCCGCAAGACCCGCAGCAGGCAACCAGCAGCGCCCTGGGCGAGGGCGTGTTGCTGCCGGCCTACAGCAGCTGGCACCAGGCCAACCAGCAACTGGCCAGCAGCGCCCAGGCACTCTGTAACGGCAGCCAGGACCTGACCAGCGCGCGCCAGACCCTGCTCACCAGTATCGGCAGCTGGGCGACCCTGCAACCGCTGCTGGTGGGCCCGCTGGCCGAAGGCAATCGTGCCTGGCAGGTACAGTTCTGGCCGGATAAAAAGAACCTGGTGCAGCGCCAGGTCGAGACCCTGCTGAAGAACAAGCCGCAACTGATTCAGGCCGATCTGGACAAGGCCAGCGTGGTGGTTCAGGGCCTCACCGCTTATGAATACGTGCTGTTCGATGCCGCCATCGACCTCGGTCAAGCCGCCCAGAAAAGCCGCTACTGCCCCCTGCTGATCGCCATCGGCGAGCACCAGAGCAAGCTCAGCGGCGAGGTCCTCGCCCAGTGGCAGGCGAAAGACGGCATGGCTGCGCAGCTCAAGCACTTCCCCAATAGCCGCTACGCCGATGCTCCGGAAGCGGTAGGCGAACTGCTGCGCGCCCAGGTCAGTGCCCTCGATGGCCTGAAGAAGAAGCTCGGCGCCGCCCTCGGCCGGCAGAATAAGGGCCAGCCGCAGCCCTACCAGGCCGAGTTCTGGCGCAGCAATGCCAGCCTCGTCAGCCTCGCCGCCAGCCTGGCCAGCGCCGAGCGCATCTGGCTCGGCAGCAACAACGACGGCATCAAGGCCCTGCTCGGCAGCGACCAGGCCGAGCTGAGCCAGCGCCTGGATGCCCAGTACAGCGCCACTCGCCAGCAACTGGCAGCGATCCAGCGACCGCTCAGCGAACTGCTCGGCGAGGAAGCTGGCCGTCAGCAACTCAACGCCTTCTACGACAGCCTCGACCAACTGCACCGTCTGCAGGAAAGTGAGCTGGCCAAGACGCTCGGCATCCAGCTGGGCTTCAATGCCCACGACGGGGACTGACGCATGCAGCGCAGAGCCTTTCTCGGCCTTGCGGGCGCCGCCCTCGCGGCCAGCGCTTTGGGCGGCTGGCAGCTGGTCAGCCATGGCCAACAACCCCTGCTGCTGTCGGCCCGTGACGACAGCAACGGCCGGCACTATGCCGTCGGCTACCGCCTGGATGGCAGCAAAGCCTTCGCCACGCCGGTCAAAGAACGCTGCCACGATGTGGTGCCGCACCCGAGCCTACCGCTGGCGGTGTTTGTCGGCCGCCGGCCGAGCCGCGAGAGCTACCTGATCGACACCCGCGACGGCCGCCTGCTGCAGACCCTGAGCGCCGCGGACGACCGCCACTTCTACGGCCACGGCCTGTTCCACCAGGCGGGCGAGCTGTTCTACAGCACTGAGAACGACACCTCGCAGCCAGGCCGTGGCGTGCTCGGTGTCTATCGCCTGCAGGGCAACCAGCTGCAGCGCATCGGCGAGCACGCCACCCACGGCATCGGCCCGCACCAGCTGCTCTGGCTGCCCGGCGGCGAAAACCTGGTGGTGGCCAACGGCGGCATCCGTACCGAGGCCGACAGCCGGGTGATGATGAACCTGCAAGCCATGGAACCCAGCCTGGTGCTGATGCAGCGCGACGGCACGCTGCTGAGCAAGGAGCAGCTGCCGCAGCAGATGAACAGCGTGCGTCACCTGGCCGTGGCCAGCGACGGCACCATCGTCTCCGGCCAGCAGTACGAAGGCGACCCACTGGACGCCGTGCCGCTGCTGGCGATCAAGCGCCCTGGGCAACCCTTCCAGCCCTTCCCCCTGGGCGAAGCGCAGCGCGCGGCGATGCACCAGTACACCGCCAGCCTGGCCATCCACAACGACTTGCGCCTGCTGGCCCTGACCGCACCGCGCGGCAACCGCTTCTTTATCTGGAACCTGGACAGCAGCGAGCTGCTGCTCGACGCGCCCGTGGCGGATTGCGCGGGCGTCGGCGCGGTGAGCGAAGGCTTCGTCGTCACCTCCGGCCAAGGCCGCTGTCGCCTGTACGACTGCCGCGGCGCACAGATCACCGCGCAGCCGCTGCAGCTGCCAGCCGGGCTATGGGACAACCACCTGCGTCTGGCCTAAGAACCCGTTCAATGTCTGCTGCGCGTCGGCCATGCTGCGTTGCAACGCAGTAACAGCCGCGGGCTGGTCAATCGGGCTCGGAAAGCGGCTTGCCGCTAACGCGCTTTAGCGCGACCCGAAGGGCGAGTGAAACGAGTCATGCTCATTTACAGCTCGTAAACTGCGCTTCTTCGCCCGATTTATGCGCTGGCGCTTACCCTTCGGACCAGCCTGCGGCTGTTACTCCCGTTGGTCGTTGCGCCTTGCCTGGCTCTAGCTCGCGAGACTTTGAACAGGCTCTAATAAATCTCGGGTAATGGCTTAAGGCCGTCTTCTTTCTGCCGACCTATACTGAAACGGACAATGCCTCCAGGCCGCCCCTTGGCCCGGCCGCATGTAACCGAAACATCATGTTCCGGGGATAGGGATATCCGCAGATCCGACGCCCATCTGGGTGTCGGGGGTAGCAAACCCCGAAGAGGCGTCCCCCATGTTCCTGCAAAAATCCCTGCGCGCGCAGATCCTCGCTCTGCTCGGCGGCAGCCTGGTGCTGATCCTGGTCACCGCCCTGGCCTGTTTCAGCTTCCTCTCCAGTGGCATGCAGGCTTATCGCGGCCTGCTCGACGGCCCGCTGGAAGCCACCCGCCTGATCGACGCGGCCAACGTCGAGTTCAAGATCCAGGTTCAGGAATGGAAGAACGTCCTACTGCGCGGCCAGGACAGCGAGAACCTCAACAAATACTGGGGCCAGTTCGAGTCCCAGGAGCGCAAGGTGCAGGACACCCTCGGCCAACTGGTGCAGATCGCCAGCGCCGACCCGGCGCTGAAAACCCAGGTCGAGCGCCTGCGTAGCGAGCACCAGACCCTCGGCGCCAACTACCGCAAGGGCCGCGACGCCTTCGTTGCCGCCAGTGGCGATGCCAAGGCCGGCGATGCCGCGGTCAAGGGCATCGACCGCGCCGCCAGCGAACAGATGAGCACCCTGGTCACCCAGCTGCGCGAACAGAGCCTGGAGCAGGCCAAGCAGATCAACGCTAGCGCCGACCGCACCATTCTCGTCGGCACCGTGCTACTGCTGGCGGCCAGCATAGTCATCGCCCTGTTCAGCCTGTGGCTGGTCAACCGCAACCTGATCATCCCGATCCGCCACCTGATCAGCCATGTCGATGAGCTCAGCCACGGTCACTTCGGCCAGCATGTGGCAACCACGCGTGCCGATGAACTGGGCATGCTGGCCGTCGCCTCCAATACCCTGCGCGACTTCCTCGCCAGCACCACCCAGAGCCTGAAGCAGAGCAGCAACAACCTGGACAATGCCAGCGGCGAACTGAACAACATCGCCTCGCGCATGACCCAGGGCATCAACGACCAGTTCGAGCGCACTGACCAGGTCGCCACGGCCATGCACGAGATGTCTGCCACGGCCCAGGAAGTGGCCCGGCATGCCGCCGAAGCCGCGCATGCCGCCGATGACGCCGACGACTCGGCGCGCCAGGGCGGCAAGGTGATGACCTCGACCATCCAGACCATCACCAGCATGCGCAGCGAAATCGCCAACACCGCCGAAGTGATCCGCCGCCTGGAAGCCGACAGCGGGCGCATCGGCAAGGTGCTGGAAGTGATCCGCGGCATCGCCGAACAGACCAACCTGCTGGCCCTCAACGCCGCCATCGAAGCCGCCCGCGCCGGCGAACAGGGCCGCGGCTTCGCCGTGGTCGCCGACGAGGTACGCACCCTGGCCCAGCGCACTGCCGAGTCCACTGCCGAGATCAACCAGATCATCGACACAGTGCAGACCGGTGCGATCAATGCCGTGCGCGCCATCGAGAGCGGGCAGAACCGCAGCGAGGAAGGCGTGACTCAGGTCACCGAGGCCGGCGCGATGCTGCAGCGCATCACCGGCGCGGTAGAGGCCATCCGTGACATGAACCGGCAGATCGCCACTGCCGCCGAGGAGCAGACCTCGGTGGCCGAGGACATCTCGCGCAACCTCACCGAGATCACCTCCATCGCCAGTTCCAACCAGGAAAACGTCGAGCGCACCCAGGCCGCCAGCCAGAACCTGCAGAACCTGTCGGGCGAGCTGGGCGAAGTGACCCGCCGCCTCGGCGCCTGAAGCGGCATCACGGCACAGGGAGGTGCCGGCAAAATGCCAGTGCGGGGCAATAACCGCGACACGCTGTTGCAACAATCTTTGCTGGCAACTTCTTGCAAATGGGCGTCTTTTGACTTGATGGTCAAGTCGGACTAAGGTGCCCGCTTCGCCTATTCCCAGGCCCCTTTTTGCCCCGCCAAGGAACCGGAATATGTTGCTCCGCCGCATGTTTGTCATGCTGGGCGCTGTCATCCTCGTGGTGCTCGCCCTCGCCGCCTATAAAGGCTATTCGATCTACCAGCAGGTGCAGATGTTCTCCGCGCCGCAGCCGGCCATCAGCGTGTCCGCTGCTGCCGCTACAGAACAACCCTGGCAGAGCCGTCTGCCGGCCATCGGCACGCTCAAGGCGTTCCAGGGCGTCGACCTGACCGCCGAAGTCCAGGGCACCGTGCAACAGGTGCTGTTCCAGTCCGGTGAAAAAGTCAGCCTCGGCCAGCCCTTGCTGCAACTGGACAGCCAGGTGGAGCAGGCGATCCTCGCCACCGCCCTGGCCGTGCGCAACCTGGCCCAGGTGGAATACCAGCGCGGCAAGAACCTGGCGGTCAAACAGGCCATCTCCAAGAGCGAATTCGACCGTCTGAATGCCGAACTGCTCAAGGCCGAGGCCAGCGTCACCCAGCTGCAGGCCAGCCTGGACAAGAAGCGCATCCTCGCGCCCTTCGCCGGCACCATCGGCATCCGCCAGGTCGACACCGGTGACTACCTGAGCCCCGGCAATACCGTGGCCACCCTGCAGGACCTGTCCAAACTGTATGTCGACTTCTTTCTGCCGGAACAGACCGTGCCGCTGCTCGCCATCGGCCAGCGCGTACGCCTGAACGTCGCCGCCTATCCGGGCGAGGTGTTCGAGGGCGAAATCGCTGCGATCAACCCCAAGGTCGAGGAAACCACGCGCAACCTGCAGGTGCGCGCCATGCTGCCGAACCCCGAGAGCAAGCTGCTGCCGGGCATGTTCGCCAACCTGGACGTCCTTCTGCCCGGTGAGAAGCCGGTAATCGTGGTGCCGGAAACCGCCATCACCTACACCCTGTACGGCAACTCGGTGTACGTCATCGGCGAGAAGAAGGACGACCAGGGCGCCGTCGTAAAAGACGACAAGGGCCAGGCCCAGCTGCAGGTCGAGCGCCGCTTCGTCGAGACCGGCGAGCGCCGCGATGGCCAGGTGCTGGTGCTCAAGGGCCTCAAGGCCGGCGAGCAGGTGGTCACCGCCGGCCAGCTCAAACTGGATAACGGCGCCCACGTAACCATAGTCGCGGACCAGGCGCTGCAACCGGAAGCGAACCACTAATTCGGCGCTGAGCACTTTTTGTAGGAGCCAGCTTGCTGGCGATCCCCTCCTGGGACTGATCGCCAGCAAGCTGGCTCCTACAGGTAACAACCGCCAAGGACATCGTTATGGCTTTTACAGATCCCTTTATCCGTCGTCCGGTACTGGCCACCGTGGTCAGCCTGCTGATCATCCTGCTGGGCTTCCAGGCCTTCAGCAAACTGGTGATCCGTCAGTACCCGCAGATGGAAAACGCCCTGATCACGGTGGCCACCGCCTACCCCGGAGCGAATGCCGAGACCATCCAGGGCTATATCACCCAGCCGCTGCAGCAGAGCCTGGCCAGCGCCGAAGGCATCGACTACATGACCTCGTCGAGCCAGCAGAACCTCTCGGTGATTTCCATCTACGCGCGCATCGGCGCCGACAGCGACCGCCTGTTCACCGAGCTGCTGGCCAAGGCCGGTGAGGTGAAGAACCAGCTGCCGCAAGATGCCGAAGACCCGGTGCTGTCCAAGGAAGCGGCCGACTCGACTGCGCTGATGTACGTCAGCTTCTACAGCGAGCAACTGTCCAACCCGCAGATCACCGACTACCTGTCCCGGGTGATCCAGCCCAAGCTGGCGACCCTGCCGGGCATGGCCGAAGCGGAAATCCTCGGCAACCAGGTATTCGCCATGCGCCTGTGGCTGGACCCGGTGAAGATGGCCGCTTACGGCGTTACCGCCGGCGAGTTCAGCGAGGCCGTGCGCCAGTACAACTTCCTCGCCGCCGCCGGCGAAGTGAAGGGCCAGTACGTGGTCACCAGCATCAATGCCAGCACCGACCTGAAAACCCCGGAAGCCTTCGGCGCCATCCCGCTGAAGACCGTCGGCGACACCCGCGTGCTGGTGCGTGACGTGGCCCGGGTGGAAATGGGCGCGGCCAACTACGACTCGATCAGCTCGTTCGACGGCACGCCCTCGGTGTACATCGCCATCAAGGGCACGCCCAGCGCCAACCCGCTGGACGTGATCAAGCACGTGCGCGCCCTCCTCCCGGAGCTGGAAGCGCAGCTGCCGCCGAACCTGAAAGTCTCCATCGCCTACGACGCCACCCGCTTCATCCAGGCGTCCATCGACGAGGTGGTGATAACCCTGATCGAGGCGGTGCTGATCGTCATCGTCGTGGTGTTCCTGTTCCTCGGTGCGTTCCGCTCGGTGCTGATCCCGGTGATCACCATTCCGCTGTCGATGATCGGCGTGCTGTTCTTCATGCAGCTGATGGGCTACTCGATCAACCTGCTGACCCTGCTGGCCATGGTCCTGGCCATCGGCCTGGTGGTGGACGATGCCATCGTCGTGGTGGAAAACATCCACCGGCATATCGAGGAAGGTAAAACGCCCTTCGATGCAGCCATCGAAGGGGCGCGCGAGATTGCCGTGCCGGTGGTCTCGATGACCATCACCCTGGCCGCGGTGTATGCGCCGATCGGTTTCCTCGAAGGCCTTACCGGCGCGCTGTTCAAGGAGTTCGCCCTGACCCTGGCCGGCGCGGTGATCATCTCCGGCATCGTCGCCCTGACCCTGTCGCCGATGATGTGCGCCAAGCTGCTGCGTCACGAAGAGAACCCTTCGGGCCTGGCGCACAAGCTCGACCAGATCTTCGACAAGCTCAAGCGTCGCTATCAGAACGCCCTGCACGGCACCCTCAACACCCGCCCGGTGGTCGTGGTGTTCGCCCTGATCGTCATGGGCCTGATCCCGGTGCTGCTCAAGTTCAGCCACAGCGAGCTGGCGCCGGAAGAGGACCAGGGCATCGTGTTCCTCTTCGCCAACGCGCCGCAGCCGACCAACCTGAACTACCTGAACGCCTACACCGACGAGTTCGTGGAGATCTTCAAGAGCTTCCCCGAGTACTACTCGTCGTTCCAGATCAACGGCTTCGATGGCGTGCAGGCCGGTATCGGCGGCTTTCTGCTGACGCCCTGGGACGAGCGCGAACGCACGCAGATGGAGCTGCTGCCGGAAGTCCAGGCCAGGCTCAATGCCATCCCCGGCCTGCAGATCTTCGGCTTCAACCTGCCGTCGCTACCGGGCACCGGCCAGGGCCTGCCATTCCAGTTCGTGATCAACACGCCGAACGACTACGAGTCGCTGTTGCAGGTGGCCGACCGGGTCAAGGCACGAGCCATGGAGTCGGGCAAGTTCGCCTTCCTCAACGTCGACCTGGCCTTCGACAAGCCGGAAGTGGTGGTCGATATCGACCGCGAGAAGGCCGCGCAGATGGGCGTATCCATGCAGGACCTGGGGCTGACCCTGGCCACCCTGCTCGGCGAAGGCGAGATCAACCGCTTCACCATCGACGGTCGCAGCTACAAGGTGATCGCCCAGGTCGAGCGTGCCTACCGTGACAATCCGGGCTGGCTGAGCAGCTATTACGTGAAGAGCGAGAGCGGGCAGATGGTGCCACTGGGTACGCTGATCAAGGTCAGCGACCGCGCGCGGCCGACCAAGCTCAAGCAGTTCCAGCAGCTCAACTCGGCGATCATCGAGGGCGTGCCGATCGTCAGCACCGGTGAAGCGGTCGACACCATCGCCCAGATCGCCCGCGAGGAAGCGCCGCGCGGCTACGCCTTCGACTACGCCGGCGCCTCGCGCCAGTACGTGCAGGAAGGCAGCGCGCTGTTCGTCACCTTCGCCCTGGCCCTGGCGATCATCTTCCTGGTGCTGGCCGCGCAGTTCGAGAGCTTCCGCGACCCGCTGGTGATCCTGGTGACCGTACCGCTGTCGATCTGCGGCGCCCTGCTGCCGATCTTCCTCGGCTTCTCCAGCATGAACATCTACACCCAGGTGGGCCTGGTGACGCTGATCGGCCTGATCAGCAAGCACGGCATCCTGATCGTCGAGTTCGCCAACCAGCTGCGCCGCGACAAGGGCCTGGGCGTGCGTGAAGCGATCGAGGAAGCCGCCTCGATCCGCCTGCGCCCGGTGCTGATGACCACCGCGGCGATGGTCTTCGGCATGGTGCCGCTGATCCTCGCCACCGGCGCCGGGGCGGCCAGCCGCTTCGACATCGGCCTGGTGATCGCCACCGGCATGTCGATCGGCACCCTGTTCACCCTGTTCGTCCTGCCCTGCGTCTACACCCTGCTGACCAAGCCGGACGCCAGGCCGGCCGCAGCAACAGCGCCGTCACACTGAGTGGCACGCCCAAGAAAAAGCCCCGCATTGCGGGGCTTTTTCATTCGGCGGCAGCTCAGTTGCTGGCGTTCATGTTCTGCGACAGGCCGAACATCACCAGCAGCAGGTCGCTGTCGGGCCGGACCTGCGGCGTCAGTGGCTTGCTGCGGGCAACCGCTGGCTGCGGGCAAAAATTCAGTGAACTGTTCTGGGCATCCAGCACCACGGGTTCGGGCTCCTGCCACGCGGCGGCGGCCAAGGCGGTTACGCCGAGGGCACCAACGAGGAAAAGACCTCGAGCAATTTCTAATTTCATCGCTGTAACCCCTTGAAAGTGCTGCCTAACACTTAATGGAAACCTTAGAGCATCAAACCGTTTCCGTGGTCTTAGCAGACGAGCGGTCAGCCCGCTACCGGCATGATCCTGAACAAGCTAGACGCACAGTAAGCGGCCAACTGTGAAAAAAACGTCAGTGCAGACGGCTACTGTCGGCGCTCAACGAGACCTCGAAGCGGCAACCCTGCGGCTCCACGCTGCTCAGACCGACACTCCAACCCTGGCTTTCGCAGATCCGCTGGACCAGCGACAGGCCGAGACCAAGCCCCTCACCACGCGCCTGACCACCGCGCACGAACGGCTGGAACATCGCCTCGCGCTCGCTTTCCGGAATGCCCACGCCGCTGTCGACGACGACAAAGCCCTGCTCCCCCAGCTGCAGTTCGATAGTCCCTCGCTCGGTGTAATGCAGCGCATTGCGCAACAGATTGCCCATGACCGAACGCAGCAAGGGCGCGTTGTAATGCAGCAGGGCGCCGCTGCCGCGCTGGTAATGAAAAGTCAGGCCCTTGGCCTCGATCGCCGGGCGCCATTGCTCCACCAGGCCATCGGCCACCTCGGTCAGGCTGGCCAGGGGCGTCATACCGGGTTCATCGCTGCGCGAGCGCGCCAGCAGCAGAAAGGTCTGCACTAGGTCACGCATTTCCTCGCTGGCGCGGGCGATCCGCTGCACCTGGCCCCGAGCGCGCGAATCCAGGGAAGGGCTTTCCAGCAGCAGCTCGCAGGAGCTGGCCAGCACCATCAGCGGGGTGCGCAGCTCATGGCTGACGTCACTGGTGAACAGCCGCTCACGGGTCAGCGCACGGCGCAGCAGGCCCAGGGTGGTATCGAAGGAGGCCGCCAGCTGACCGACCTCATCGCTGGCATAGTCCGGCGCCAGCGACGGCGCGCGGTCGAGCAGCTGGTCCGGGTGGCGCACCTGGGTCGACAGGCGCACCACCGGCTCAATCACCTTGCGCGCCAGCAGCCAGCCGAGCAGCCCGGACAGCGCCAGGCTGATCAGGAAACCGCCGAATACCACGGCAAACAGCAGCTGCTCGCGGTCCTCGAAGCCGCTCTGATCCTGCAGCAACACATAGCGGCGACCATCCACAAGCTGCACGAAGCCATGGTAGGAACGCTCCTCGCGGTACACCTCATGAAAGCCCGGCGCCAGGCCCTGCAGCTCCTCCGGCAGGGCAAAGTCGCCGTGCCCGTCACTGAAGTAGAACAGCTGGCCGGGCTCGGGGTGATGGCGCCAGTCGTCAATGCTCTCCATCTTCAGGAAACGCTCGAGGTCGCCACCCAACTCGCTAGAGATCAGCCGCTCCTCGACCTGGTGCACGGTCTCGACGATGCCGATGGCAAAGGTGCCCCCCACCAGCAAAGTCATCAGCATGAAGGCGATGACGATGCGCCGTGACAGGCTGTGCTTAAACTCCATCGAGCAGCTCCGCCAGGCGATAGCCGACCCCATGCACGGTGTGCAGCAGCGCCTGGTCGAACGGTTTGTCGATAATCTGGCGCAACTGGTGTACATGGCTGCGCAAGCTGTCGCTGTCCGGACAATCGTCGCCCCATAGCGCTTCTTCCAGCACCTCGCGGCGCACCACATGCGGGCTCTTCTGCATCAGCAGGGCGAGCAGCTTGAGGCCCACCGGGTTGAGCTTGAGCGGACGGCCGCTGCGACTGACTTCCAGGGTATCGAGGTCATAGTTCAGCGCGCCGACCTGCAGGCTGCGCTTGCCGCCACCCAGGCTGCGGCGCAGCACGGCCTCGATGCGCGCGGCCAGCTCGGAGAGGGCAAAGGGCTTGACCAGGTAATCGTCGGCGCCGGCCTTGAAGCCCTTGAGCCGATCATCCAGCTGGTCGCGGGCGGTCAGCATGATCACCGGGGTATCGCGCCGCGCCTCCTCGCGCAGGCGCTGGCACAGGGTGTAGCCGTCGATGCCGGGGAGCATGATGTCCAGCACGATCAGGTCGTAATGTTCGCTGGCGGCCAGGTGCAGGCCGGACAGGCCGTCCTGGGCACAGTCCACCGTGTAACCCTTGATCCCCAGGTAGTCGGCCATGTTGGCCAGAATGTCGCGGTTGTCCTCGACCAGGAGGATGCGCATATCGAATTCCCTCACCGGCGCGATGGCGCCGCAGTGGCGCAAAGATACCGCGAACACCCGGCCCTCACCGTGGCTTTGACGGTTTTTTCACGACGCCTTATCACGCCCATAAAAAAGCCCCGCACTAGGCGGGGCTCTTTGTGTAGCGAGGGCCGGTCGGCTTACATCATGCCGCCCATGCCACCCATGCCACCCATGTCCGGCATGGCCGGAGCAGCCTTGTCGTCGACGATGTCGGCGATCATGGCTTCGGTGGTGATCATCAGGCTGCCGATGGAAGCAGCGGCCTGCAGGGCGGAACGGGTGACTTTGGCCGGATCGAGAATACCCATCTCGATCATGTCGCCGTAGGTGTCGGACGCGGCGTTGAAGCCGTAGTTACCCGAACCTTGCTTGACCTTGTCGACCACTACGCTCGGCTCGCCGCCGGCGTTGGCCACGATCTGACGCAGCGGCGCTTCAACAGCGCGACGCAGCAGGGCGATACCGACGTTCTGGTCGTCGTTGTCGCCTTTCAGCTCGTCGATGGCCTGCAGGGCGCGCACCAGGGCAACACCACCGCCAGGTACCACGCCTTCTTCGACGGCTGCGCGGGTGGCGTGCAGGGCGTCTTCAACGCGGGCTTTCTTCTCTTTCATTTCCACTTCGGTGCCGGCACCGACCTTGATCACGGCAACACCGCCAGCCAGCTTGGCCAGACGCTCTTGCAGCTTCTCTTTGTCGTAGTCGGAGGTGGTGTCTTCGACCTGCTTGCGGATCTGCGCAACGCGGGCTTCGATGTCCACCTGCTGACCAGCACCGTCGATGATGGTGGTGTTTTCCTTGCTCAGTTGAACGCGCTTGGCGTTACCCAGGTGCTCCAGGGTGGCGCTTTCCAGGCTCAGGCCGACTTCTTCGGAAATCACGGTACCGCCGGTGAGGATGGCGATGTCCTGCAGCATGGCCTTGCGACGGTCGCCGAAGCCCGGCGCCTTGACGGCTGCGACTTTGACGATGCCACGCATGTTGTTGACCACCAGAGTCGCCAGGGCTTCGCCTTCGACGTCTTCGGCCACGATCAGCAGCGGACGGCCGGACTTGGCCACGGCTTCGAGCACCGGCAGCAGTTCGCGGATGTTGGAGATCTTCTTGTCGACCAGCAGGATCAGCGGGCCGTCGAGCTCGGCGATCATGGTGTCCGGCTTGTTGATGAAGTACGGCGACAGGTAGCCACGGTCGAACTGCATGCCTTCGACGACCGACAGTTCGTTTTCCAGGCCCGAGCCTTCTTCAACGGTGATCACGCCTTCCTTGCCGACTTTTTCCATGGCTTCGGCAATGATGTCGCCGATGGAGTTATCGGAGTTGGCGGAGATGGTGCCGACCTGGGCAATCGCCTTGGTGTCGGTGCACGGCTTGGACAGCTTCTTCAGTTCGGCGACGATGGCGATGGTGGCCTTGTCGATGCCGCGCTTGAGGTCCATCGGGTTCATGCCGGCAGCGACGGCTTTCAGGCCTTCGTTGACGATGGCCTGAGCCAGTACGGTGGCGGTGGTGGTGCCGTCACCGGCAGCGTCGTTGGCCTTGGACGCAACGTCCTTGACCAGCTGGGCGCCCATGTTCTCGAAGCGGTCTTTCAGCTCGATTTCTTTGGCAACGGACACGCCGTCCTTGGTGATCAGCGGCGCGCCGTAGCTGCGCTCGAGTACCACGTTACGGCCTTTCGGGCCGAGGGTCGCTTTTACCGCGTCGGCCAGGACGTTAACGCCGACCAGCATTTTCTTGCGAGCGGAATCGCCGAATTTGACTTCTTTAGCAGCCATGGTGGTAGTTCCTTAAATTCTTGAGTTGTACGGGGATTCGCGGGAATCAGGCTTCGAGGACGGCGAGGATTTCGTTCTCGCTCATCACCAGCAGGTCTTCGCCGTCGACTTTGACGGTGTTGCTGCCGGAGTAAGGGCCGAATACCACTTTGTCACCGACTTTGACGGCCAGGGCACGCACTTCACCGTTGTCCAGGGCTTTGCCGGTACCGACGGCGACGATCACGCCCTGGTTCGGCTTTTCAGCAGCGGAGCCCGGCAGCACGATGCCACCCGCGGTTTTCGATTCTTCTTCGCTGCGGCGGATAACGACGCGGTCATGCAGAGGACGAAGCTTCATGGGTCGATCTCTCCCGATAAGTTGTTGTAAGCAGGCCGGTGACTGCACCGGCGGGTTAGCAAAGTCCGGCGGAGCCGGGCGCGGCACGCCTGGGCGGGCCACGGAAGTCTGTTCTGCCGAAACCGGCAGACACCTTGCGGTGCTAGCTAGATAGGGGCGATCAAGAGCATTTCAAGGGCTGGGCTGTGATTTTTTTGCACAGCCCGGCCGCGCAGCACTGCTCAGTCGCGGCGCTGGTACTCGCCTTCGATGACGTTGGGGCGGGTTTGCCCGGAGCGGGCGGCCAGATCGTCGGCGAAGGCACGCTGACGCAGGGCCTGCTCGGCAGCACGGCGGCGCAGGTTGCCGATCAGCAGGTTACGAGTGAAGGGAATCAGGCAGAGCAGGCCGAACACGTCGCTGATGAAGCCCGGCAGCAGCAACAGGCCACCGCCGACGGCGATCAGCAGGCCGGCGAACATTTCCTCCTCCGGCATTTCGCCACGCGCCAGCTTCTCGCGGGCACGCCAGGCGGTAGCCAGGCCGGCCACACGCAGCAGCACGCTGCCGAGGATGGCCGTACCGATCACCAGCAGCAGGGTCGGAATGACGCCAATGGCACTACCAACCTGGATAAGTACAGCCAGCTCGATCAGCGGGAACAGCAGAAACAGAAAGAGAAAAACGCGCATCAGGGGTTCCTTGACGGAAGAACGGCTTCCGATACCGATGAAGTATGGGGTGTGGCGCTTAATTCAAGCTGACACCTGCTCGGTGGTCGGCCAGACCTCGGCCCGGGCCAGCTGTACCAAGGCCTGGCGCACGGCACCGGGACTGTTACAGGATGTTGGAAAGGCCAGCCAGTACAGGCTCTTGCCGATGCGCAGGTGGAAGCCTTCGCTGTCGATGCCGACCAGTTGCGCCGGCTCACGGGCGGGCAATCCAGCCAGTTCGACATAATGGGCGATGGCCGCCACGTGGTCGGCATTCATGTGTTCGAGCATGCCCAACTCCACTTCGCCGGCGAAGGGATTGGCCAGGTTGACCTGCTCCAGCCAGTGAATCGCGCCGAAACCGCCGATATAGCGCCAGCGCACCGGTTGCAGGCACCAAAAATCGAAGTCATGGACCTGATGGTAATCGCGCGACTCGGGGAAATAGCGGTAGTAACGCGCAGCAGCGGCCTCGATCTGCGCCGGCTCTGCGAGCTTTTCAGCTTCGGCCAGCAGGGTCAGGCGGCCGACCGCCTGCACATCCTCGGCACCACGCTCACCGACCAGCAGCGAACATTTGCCGTCCTGCTGCAGGTTATAGGTGTGCTGGGCGATGCGGCTGATCAGGAGCAGCGGGCAACCCTGCGCGTCCAGGCAGTAGGGCACCACTGATCCGAAAGGGAAACCCGGCATGGCCTTGGAGTGGGTGGAGAGCACGCCGCGGTATTCCTTGAGGAGCAATTCTCGGGCATGCTTACCGGCTGTCACGCTCAATTTATGACTCCTCGCTTAGAATCCGTCGAAAACAAAACGGACAGGCACCCGGCAGAACTCTTTGCAGCGCCAGCGAGGCCACCTGTAGACCTTAAGAGGGGTAGTGTTATGGAACTCAAAGACAAAGTCATCATCATCACTGGCGGCTGCCAGGGCCTGGGTCGCGCCATGGGCGAATACCTGGCCGCCAAGGGCGCCAAGCTGGCCCTGGTCGACCTCAACCAGGAAAAGCTCGACGAAGCCGTGGCTGCCTGCAAGGCCGCCGGTGGTGACGCCCGCGCCTATATCTGCAACGTGGCCAACGAAGAGCAGGTCACCCACACCGTGGCGCAGATCGCCGACGACTTCGGTGCGATCAACGGCCTGGTCAACAACGCCGGCATCCTGCGCGACGGCCTGACCATCAAGGTCAAGGACGGCGAGCTGAGCAAGATGAGCCTGGCCCAGTGGCAGTCGGTGATCGACGTCAACCTGACCGGCGTGTTCCTCTGCACCCGCGAAGTGGCGGCGAAGATGATCGAGCTGAAGAACCAGGGCGCGATCATCAACATCTCTTCCATCTCCCGTGCCGGTAACGTTGGCCAGGCCAACTACTCCGCAGCCAAGGCCGGCGTCGCCGCCGACACCGTGGTCTGGGCCAAGGAACTGGCGCGCTACGGCATCCGTGTCGCTGGCGTCGCTCCGGGCTTCATCGAAACCGAGATGACCGGCAGCATGAAGCCGGAAGCCCTGGAGAAGATGACCTCCGGCATTCCGCTCAAGCGCATGGGCAAGCCGACCGAGATCGCTCACTCGGTGGCCTATATCCTGGAAAACGACTATTACACCGGTCGGATCCTGGAACTGGACGGCGGCCTACGCCTCTGATCTGTTTCGACTTGCTGCGCGTCGGCCAGCCGTCGTTGGAAGCACTCGCGGGCTTGCTCATTTACAGCGCGTAAACTCCGCGCCCGCGAGCGCTTCCGCCTAGGCTGGCTCTAGCTCGCAGAGTCGAGACTGAGTATCGTAGAGAACACAAAAAAGCCCCGCTTCGACGGGGCTTTTTTGTGGGGGAAGGAATTACCAGCCGACGCCCAGACCGAGCATGTAGCGGCGCTCGTCGGTATCGCCATTCTCGCTGACAACCTTGTCCCACTCGGCCTTGAGGCTCAGCGCCGCCCAGCTGTTGAGCTTGTAGCGCACGCCGGCCTCGGTATCGATGATGTAGTCGATCTCGTCGATGAAGGGCGCGCCCAGCTCGCCCTGGCTGTACAACTCGATGTTGTTGCCGATCAACTTGCGCTTGTAGTCCCACTCCATGGCTGCCGAGTTGAAGTGCTCGCTCTCGCCATTGGCAAACACGAAGTCGTTGCGGTTGAGCAGACCGGCCATGGAGAAGGCGCCGAGGGCATCGTCCCAGAACTGGTAGCCAGGACCAGTACCGACGGTACGCTGAATCTGCAGATCATCCATACGGTCGTGGGTGTACTTGAGCTGGCCCTGCCAGTAGAACTGCTTGGTGAGGAAGCGATCGAGGTCGTAGTCGAGTTCGATTCGGTCGGTCTTCTTCTCGTCGTCCTTGATCTCATGATCGTATTCGGCACCGAAACTGTGGCGCCAGGCGCCGTGGCGGGCCTGGGTGGCGAGGTCGATGTCGTAGTCCTTCACATCATTTTCCGCGCTCTTGTAGTCGGCGGAAAAATCCACACGCCCGGTCCAGAGCAAGTCCTGCACCAGCGGCTTGGGCGGCAGGATCTGGGCAATCGAGGCCAGCGCCACCACTTTTGGCGCCTCTCCATTGACCAGTTCGACCTGGCCCTCACCTGCCGGTTTCAGCGACTTGGCCCGCTCGCCGGTGAAGTCATCCTGTTTGACCAGCAGCTCGCGTTCGCTTTCCAGGGTGGCGACCTTGAGCAGATCAAGGGTGATCGAGCCGGCATAGTCGGTTTTCAGCAGCAGCTTGCCGCCATCGACCAGTTCGATAGTGCCGGTGAGCTTGTCACCGTTCTTCAGCCACACGGTATCGGCAATCAACGGAGTGGAGATGGCGGCCAGCGCCAGGCACAGCAGGGAACGGGAAACAGTCATTGGCGGGCAATCGGCTCAGTTGGGCAAAAAGGCCGGCATTATCCGCACGCCAGCCGGCAGAGCAAGCACTGACCGACGATTGCTCCGTGAGTTCCAGAAAGCGCGTAGAACCTGTTTAGGATCTTTTGAGCTAGAGCCAGGCAAGGCGAAGTTGGGCGAGGACGCGGAGTTTACGGAGTGTAAATGAGCAGGCCGAGCCCAATTTCAACGCAGCATGGCCGACGATCAAGAGTTCCAAAACTGGTTCTTACCAGCCAACCCCTAGCCCAATCAAATAACGCTGCTCCGAATAGGTGTTGCCCAGCCCCCGCAACTGGTCCAACTCATAAAGCAGCGACAGCCGGGCCCAGTCATTCAGGCGATAGCGCAGGCCGGCCTCGCTGTCGAACACATAGTCGATCTCGTCGATCTGCGGCACCTGCAGTTCGGCCGTGCTGTAAAACTCCAGCCGCGTCCCCCACAGCTGGCGTTTGTAGTCCCACTCCAGCGACCAGGTATCGAACGCCAACTCACCGAGTGGCGAGTCCAGGCGAACGCGATTGACCTGGCCGACCAGGTCGAAACGCCCCAGCTCGTCATCCCAGAAACGATAGCCGGGGCCAGTGCCGAAAATACGCTGGCGGTTGATGTCCTCGAACTGATCCTCATCCTGCTCATAGCCGGTACGCCAGAACCAATGATCGGTGAGGAAACGGTCGAGGTCGTATTCCAGCTCCCAGTTGTCTTCTTTCTCCTCGTCGTTCTTGGTCTCGTGCTCCAGCTGGCCATTCAGCACATGACGCCAGCGACCGTGCTCGACCCGCGTATTGGCCTTGACCTTGAACTCGTCGGTGCTGTCCTCATTGCGCTCCAGATCCAGCTTGGCATCGAGGTTGCCTTCCCACAGGCGATCCTTGAGCAATGGTCGCGGCGGCACCAGGCGGCTGATGCTGGACAGCGGCACCGTCTCGTTGCGGCTGCCGACCACGGTCACCAGGCCCGGCCCAGCCGCCTGCAAACCTTCACTGCTTTCGCTGTCGAGCCCGACCCGGCGCAACATCAGGGGTTTGTCCGAGCGCAGGGTGTCGATATCCTTCCAGTCGATCAGCACGCGCCCGGCATACTTGGTTTTCAGGGCCAGCTTGCCGCCGTCGAGCAGGAGGATCTCGCCGCTCAGGCGGTCACCATTATTCAGCCAGACGGTGTCCGCCCATGCCGGCCAGGCGAGCCAGAGAACAGTCGAAAGCAGGAAGCGCAGCAGCATGAGCAAGACACCGGTAACCGAACGGGGAATCGTCGCAGAGCATGCCCCCGCCCTCGACCCGACGGCAAGCGCCGAGGGCCGGCGAGCCGCGCTCTATCTGCTGTTGTCACAGATTCCGGCGGGCAAGGTCACCAGCTACGGCGAGCTGGCGGCCCTGGCCGGACTCGGCCGTGCCGCGCGCTGGGTGGGCCGCACGCTCAGCCAGCTGCCACCCGATACGCGCCTGCCCTGGCACCGCGTGCTCGGTGCCGGCGGGCGCCTGAGCCTGCCGGCCGGCAGCCCGAGTGGTGACGAGCAGCGCGCGCGGCTGCGCGAAGAAGGCCTGACCATCCGCAACAACCGCGTCGATATGCGCCGCCACGGCTGGCGCCCAATGGAGCTCAGCGGCTAGGGTCTGTTGCCGTTTCGCCGCGACCGCGACGGAGCCTGTTTTTGCGCGGGGCTAGGCGCGAGACGCGAGGTTTGGTCGTCCAAATGAGCTGTCGAGTAACGACGTCCCGCGCAAAAACAGGCCCGTCCCTTCGGGTTGCGCGGAAAATCTCGCCATGCGTCGTTGCGGGACTTGGCAAGGGATCACCATTACCTGCGTCCCACGCCTAGGGTCTGTTCCCGTTTCGTTCACGGCCGCGACGGAGCCTGCTTTTGCGCGGGGCTAGGCGCGAGACGCGAAGTTTGGTCGTCCAAATGAGCTGTCGAGTAACGACGTCCCGCGCAAAAACGGGCCCGTCCCTGCGGGTTGCGCGCACAATCGCGCCATGCGTCGTTGCGGGACTTGCCAAGGGAATGACCATTGCCTGCGTCCCACGCCTAGCCTGGCGCGATTTTGCGCAGCAACGCGGTTCGCGAACGAAACGGGAACAGACCCTAGGGGCGAGATTTTTCGCTGCAACGCGGCTTGCGCCGAAACGGCAACAGACCCTAGAGTGCGCCCTTTGTTTCGCTTACCCCCAGACCTTGCCCATGCCCCGTAAATCCTGGCGCGCCGCCCTCGCCACCTATGCCCATCCGGCCTCGCTGGCCCTGCTGTTGCTGGGCTTTGCCGCCGGTTTGCCGTACATGCTGGTGTTTTCCACCCTGTCGGTGTGGCTGCGTGAGGCCGGCGTCGCCCACCAGACCATCGGCTACGCCAGCCTGATCGGCCTGGCCTACGCCTTCAAATGGGTCTGGGCACCGATGCTCGACCAGTGGCGCCTGCCGCTGCTGGGCAAGCTGGGCCGCCGCCGCTCCTGGCTGGTGCTGTCGCAGGTGCTGGTGGCAGTAGGGTTGATCGGCATGGCGCTGTGCGACCCACAGCAGCATCTGTCCTGGCTGATTGGCGTGGCCGTGGTAGTGGCCTTCGCCTCGGCCACCCAGGACATTGCGGTGGATGCCTACCGCCTGGAAATCGTCGACGACAACCGCCAGGCCGCTCTGGCCGCCAGCTACATGGCCGGCTACCGGGTCGCCGCGCTGCTCGCCACCGCCGGCGCGCTGTATTTCGCCGGCTGGTTCGGCGCGGTGGATGGCAACTATCAGCATGGAGCCTGGGCCAGCACCTACCTGCTGTTCGCCATGCTCATGCTGCCGGGGCTGTTCACCACGCTGTGGATGCGCGAGCCACCGGTACCGCTGAAGACGCAGATTTCCGCCGCGCGCTACGGCCTCTACCACCAGTTGGCCTCGGTGCTGGTGCTGATCCTGCTGCTGATCTCGGTGCCAGCGATGTTCACCCAGCTGTTCAAGAGCGACATCCTGCTGGCCCTGCAAGGCGCCATCGGCCCACTGGAACTGCTGCGCGAGGATCGCGCCTTCCTGCGCTTCCTGCTCTACACCATCCTCACCAGCCTGTGCCTGTCGGCCATGGGCCGGCGCAGCCTGGCGCCGGTGCTGACGCCAATCAACGACTTCATCCTGCGCTACCGCTGGCAGGCCCTGTTGCTGCTGGGCCTGATCGCCACCTATCGCATGTCCGATACGGTGATGGGGGTGATGGCCAACGTCTTCTACATCGACATGGGCTTTGCCAAGAGCCAGATCGCCAGCGTCAGCAAGCTGTTCGGCCTGTTCATGACCCTGTTCGGCGCGGCGATGGGCGGCCTGCTGATCGTGCGCTTCGGCATCCTGCCGATCCTGCTGATCGGTGGTGCTGCTTCGGCCGGCACCAACCTGCTGTTCGCCCTGCTCGCCGGCCTGGGGGTGATCAGCGACAGCAGCTTCGCCGGGCAGAACGTCCTCGACCTGTTGCAGGCGCTGAACCCGCACATGCTGATGTTGGTGGTGACCATCACCCTCGATAACTTCAGCTCCGGGCTGGCCACGGCGGCTTTTGTCGCTTACCTGTCGAGCCTGACCAACCTGAAGTTCTCTGCCACCCAGTACGCCCTGCTCAGCTCTATCATGCTGCTGCTACCGCGCCTGGTCGGCGGCTCGTCCGGCCTGATGGTGGAGAAGCTCGGCTATGCCCAGTTCTTCCTCGTCACGGCCCTGCTTGGCATTCCAACGCTGCTGCTGATTCTCGTGCAGTGGGGCCGCGAGCGCGGCCAGCCTGAAGGTAACGGCGAAACGCCGCTGCCGAGCAGTGCCGAGCAACCATGAAAAAGGCCGGCGATTGCCGGCCTTTTTCATGCTCACGCGCGCTCAATCGCGGAAGTTGTTGTACTGCAGCGGCATGCCGAATTCCTTGGCACGCAGGACAGCAATGGCTTCCTGCAGGTCATCGCGCTTCTTGCCGGTGATGCGTACCTGCTCGCCCTGGATGGCGGCCTGCACCTTGAGCTTGGCATCTTTGACATGGGCGACGATCTTCTTCGCCAGCTCCTTGTCGATGCCTTCGCGGAAGGTCACTTCCTGCTTGATCACCTTGCCGGAGGCGAAGGGATCCTTGAGCTCCATGCACTGGCTGTCGATCTTGCGCTTGACCAGATTAAGCCGCAGGATCTCCAGCATCTGCTCCAGCATGAAATCGGCTTCGGCGGTCAAGGTAACGGTCTTGTCCTTGCTCTCGAAGCTGCATTTGCCGCGCAGGTCGAAGCGCCGCTCCAGTTCCTTCACCGCGTTGTCCACGGCGTTGGTCAGTTCGTGTTTATCCAGTTCGGACACCACGTCGAACGAAGGCATGAAATTCCTCCAGATAGACGGCGCGATCAGTATCACGGACAGAGCGCGCCTGGCTTGACGATAAAATTTGCGCGCTCATTATACCCACACCAGCATGCGCCGCTCGGCCAAGTACCGAAAGCGCCCCAGTTTCCTGCCAGCGAGCCCATAAATGCCCAACCCCCATCTCAGCATTCTGGTGGTGGACGACGCCAAGTTCTCCAGCGCCATGATCGGTCGCGCCCTCAGCCAGGCCGGTTACCAGGATGTGCGCTTTGCCACCAGTGCCGCCGAAGCCCTGCAGCTGCTCGAGCAGCGCCCGGCCAGCGTGCTGTTGGCCGACTGGCTGATGCCGGAGATGGACGGCCTTGAGCTGACCGGCCGGGTGCGCCAGCTGGATGAGACCGCCGACCACTACACCTACGTCATCCTGCTCACCGGCAAGGAAGGCGATAACGTGCTGGTGGAAGCCTTCGACCGTGGCGTCGACGATTTCGTCAGCAAAGCGACGATGAACGAACAACTGGTGCCGCGCGTCTACGCCGCCGACCGCCTGTGCAACACCCTGCACCGTCTGCTCAACGAAAACCGCATGCTCACCCTGAACATCGCCAGCCTCGAGCAGCGCAACCTGGTCGACCCGCTGACCGGCCTGGGCAACCCGCGCTATATGCAGCAGCGCCTGCAGGAGAGCCTGCGTCAGGTGGAATCGCGCGGCGGTGCCGTGTGCTACCTGCTGATCGGCCTGCAGGAGGCCGGTAGCCTGCGCCTGCAGTATGGCAACGGCTTCTATAACGAACTGCTGCATGGCGTGGCCCGTCGCCTGCAGCAGCTGGTCCGCCCGCTGGATGTGCTGGCGCGGATCGACGACAACCACTTCGCCCTGATCACCCTGATCGACGACCTGCAGGAATGCTCGCCGAGCAGCTTCAAGCGCCTGCACGAAGGCCTCAACCTCAAGGCGTTCAAGACCAGCGAGGGCTTCATCAGCCTCAAGGCCGGCATCGCCCTGGTCGGCCTGGATGCCAAGTCGCTGCCGATCGAGGCGCAGACCCTGGTCGAGCATGCCAACCGGTTGCTGCCCAGTTCCTACTCCAGCGGTCGGGTCAGCGCCCTGCGCCTGCCGCTACCGCAGTGATCGGCGTGCCATGACCTGGCACGTACTCGGTGCCGGCAGTCTGGGCAGCCTGTGGGCCGCGCGCCTGGCGCGGGCCGGCCTGCCGGTGCGCCTGATCTTGCGCGATCCAGCACGCCTGGCGGCCTACCGCGCCGCCGGCGGGCTGCGCCTGAGCGAAGCTGGGCATACGCACCTCTACCCCATCCCTGCGGAAACCGCCGACAGCCCGCCCCCGGTGCAGCGTCTGCTGCTGGCCTGCAAGGCCTACGATGCCGAGGAAGCGGCCGCCAGTCTGGCCCCACGCCTGAGTGCCGATGCCGAAATCATCCTGCTGCAGAACGGCCTGGGCAGCCAGGACGCCGTCGCCACGCGCCTGCCACGGGCCCGCTGCATCCTCGCCAGCAGTACCGAAGGGGCTTTTCGGGACGCTGACTTCAGCGTGGTGTTCGCCGGCCAGGGGCATACCTGGCTCGGCATCCAAGGACAAGACCAAGCACCGGCCTGGCTCAACGAACTGCAGCAAGCCGGCATCGCGCACACCTGGAGCGCCGAGATCCTCGGCAAGCTGTGGCGCAAGCTGGCGCTGAACTGCGCGATCAACCCGCTGACGGTGCTGCATGACTGCCGCAATGGCGGTCTTGCGGACTATCCGGGGGAAGTCGCCAACCTCTGCGCCGAGCTGGGCATGCTGCTCCAGCAGTGCCAGCAGGCCAGCGCCGCAGAGGGCCTGCACGAAGAGGTGCAGCGGGTGATCGCCGCCACGGCGACCAACTATTCCTCCATGCATCAGGACGTGGCCCAGGGCCGGCGCACGGAAATCGCCTACCTGCTCGGCTATGCCTGCCACGCGGCCGCCCAACGCCAGCTGGCCGTACCCCTGTTGCAGGCCCTGCACCAGCGACTGAGCGCACATCTGGCCGCACGCGGATTGCCCACCACCTGAGCCCGCGCTACCCTGCCCTCTACTTTTCCTGCGGAAACCAGCGCCCTTGACCCGTCTGCGCCAGCGCCTCGACAACCTGCCGGTCGGCCGCAAAGTGCTCGCTGCGCTGCTGGTGCTGCTGGCCACCGTGCTGCTGGTGGCCAACCTGGCCTTCATCAGCGCCGCCTACTGGATTTCCCAGGAAAGCGTGGCGCCCGAGGCCCTGCACACCCTCGGCCGCCTGATCGCCAGCCCGGAAGTCAGCCAGAAGGCCCTGGCCTCACCGACTGCAGCCCAGGCCCTGCTGCAGAACCTCGACAGCTACAGCCCGCTGCGCGCCGCCGCCCTGTATGACCACAGAGGCATGCGCATCGCTCAGGTGCAGCTGGGCGATGCCCTGCAACTCCCCGTGCATAGCGAACTGCTGGAAAGCTGGCGCCAGGGCGAGTTCCGCGCCACCCAGGTAGTCAAGCTGCCACAACCGGGCAAACAGCCCGGCTACCTGTTGCTGGTCGCCTCCAGCGAGCTGCCTGGAGTGTTCTACACCGGCACCCTGACCGCCAGCGGCGTGATCCTGGCCTTCAGCATCCTGCTCTGGACCCTGATCGCCCGGCAGATCCGGCGCCTGATCACCCGGCCGATCCGTCATCTGGAAGAACTCACCCGCCAGGTCACCCGCGAGGAGAACTATGCCCTGCGCGTAGCCCGTGGCAACCAGGACGAGATCGGCAGCCTGGCCGATGCCTTCAACACCATGCTAAGCCGCATGGAAGCCCGCGAACAGCAGCTCAAGCGCGCCCGCGATGACGCCCAGGATGCCTTCGACCAGGCCCAGACCCTGGCCGAGGAAACCCGTCACTCCAACCGCAAGCTGGAGCTGGAAGTGCAGGTGCGCGGCAAGATCGAGAAGAAGCTCACCGGCTTCCAGAAGTACCTCAACAGCATCATCGACTCCATGCCCTCGGCGCTGATCGCCCTCGACGAGCAGCTCTACGTCACCCAGTGGAACCAGGAGGCCAGCGCGCTTTCCGGCACCCGCCTGGACGAAGCGCTGAACCAGCCGGTGTTTCTCGCCTTCCCCTCGCTGAAACCCTTTCTGCCGCAGCTCAAGCGTACCGCCGAGCAGCACAAGGTGGAGAAGGTCGAGCGGGTGACCTGGAACAAGGGCGAAGAGCCCCACCACTATGCCCTGACCTTTTACCCGCTGATGGGCGGCAGCGGCCGTGGCGTGGTGATCCGCATCGACGACATCACCCAGCGCCTGTCCCTGGAAGACATGATGGTGCAGTCGGAGAAGATGCTTTCGGTCGGCGGCCTGGCGGCCGGCATGGCCCATGAAATCAACAACCCGCTCGGCGCCATCCTGCACAACGTGCAGAACATCCGCCGCCGGCTTTCCCCGGAGCTGGCGAAGAACCAGGAGCAGGCAGTGGAGGTCGGCATCGCCCTCGACGATGTCACCGCCTACCTGGAAGCCCGCGAGATCCCCCAGTTGCTCGACGGCATCCAGCAGGCCGGCTCACGGGCGGCGAAGATCGTCAGCCACATGCTCAGCTTCAGCCGGCGCAGCAACCGGCAGATGGCGCCCTGCCTGCTGCCGGCGCTGGTCGACCAGGCCCTGGAAATCGCCGGCAACGACTTCGACCTGGCCGACAGCTTCGACTTCAAAACCCTGCTTATCCAGCGCGAATTCGACGAGAACCTGGGGCCGGTGCCGGCCACCGCCAACGAGCTGGAACAGGTCCTGCTCAACCTGCTGAAGAACGCCGCCCAGGCCATTCACCAGCGCGACGATGAGGACGAGCCGGGGCGCATCACCCTGCGCACCCGACTCAATCCGCCGTGGGCGGAAATCCAGGTGGAAGACAACGGCATCGGCATGCCCGAGCATGTGCGCAAGCGCATCTTCGAACCCTTCTTCACCACCAAGGAAGTCGGCCAGGGCACCGGCCTGGGCCTGTCCGTGTCCTATTTCATCATCACCAACAACCACAAGGGGCAGATGGAAGTGCACTCCACACCGGGCCAGGGCACCTGCTTCACCCTGCGCCTGCCCCTGACTCCCAGCAGCGAAAGCACGAGCATCTGACCATGGGTTATCGACTGAGCAAGATCTACACGAAGACCGGCGACAAGGGCGAAACCGGCCTGGCCGACGGCCGCCGTGTAGGCAAGGACCACCCGCGCGTGGAGGCCATGGGCGAGCTGGACCTGCTCAACAGCCACCTCGGCCTGCTGCTGGCCGAACTGGCCGAGCATCAAACCACATGGCCGGGGCTGAGCAAGATCATCGACGTCCTGGCGCCCTGCCAGCACCGCCTGTTCGACCTCGGTGGCGAGCTGGCGATGCCGGCCTACCAGGCCCTTGATGAGGCGGAAGTGCAGCGCCTAGAAGCGGCCATCGACCGCTGGAACGAGGAAGTCGGGGCCCTGGAAAACTTCATCCTCCCCGGCGGTTCACGGCTGATCGCCCAGGCTCATGTCTGCCGCAGCCTAGCGCGCAACGCCGAACGCCGCTGCCAGCACCTGAACGCGGTGGAGCCACTGCGTGAAGTCGGCATGGCCTACGTCAATCGCCTGTCCGACCTGCTGTTCGTCGCCGCCCGCCTGATCGCCCGCCGCCAGCAGATCGATGAAGTGCTGTGGCAGGCGGCGGCCAAGCCCGAGGCCTGATCTGCGGCGCCCCACGCGGGCTTGCGGGTGCGCATGTGCATCCTACGGGTCGAGCCGTTCTGCTTAGGCCTGCGGCCAGAATGCGCGGATGCCGGCCACACCCTGGGCGCCGGCCTGCCAGGCTTGCGGCAGGTCGCCTGAGCCAACCCCGCCGAGCAGGTAGGCGGGCTTGTTGAAGCCCCTGAGCAGCTCGCTGACCACCTCCCAGCCCAACGGCTGGGCCCCGGGGTGGCTCTGGGTCGCCTGCACCGGCGACAAAGTGATGAAGTCCACGCCCATGCGCGTCGCCAGGGCCAGCTCCTCGGCACCATGGCAGGACGCCGCCAGCCAGCGCTGGCCGGGAAATGGGCGACCCTGGTCGGCGTACTTGCGCAACTGCTCGGCAGTCAGGTGCCAGCCGGCGGCGGGAAAGTCGCCCAGCCACTCCAGCGGGCCCTTGAGCATCAGCTGCGCCTTGCCGGCACAGAGGCCCTGGATATCCACCGCCAGGTCACGGTACTGAGCATCGAACATGGCCGGCGCACGCAGCTGGATCAGGCGGATACCGGCGGCCAGCGCCGCACGCACGCCGCGCAATAGCTCGCCGGGCTGCAGATTCTCAGGGGTGATCAGATAACGATCCGGCAGGCGCGCGGCCGCGACAATCGGCTGATTGGCCGCCGGAAACTCGTAGTCGAGCAGTTCGCGGGCGCTGGCCCAGGCCAGTGGTTGACCTTCGGCGCCGTGGGGCTCGCCCGTGAACGCAGCGACTTCCCAGACATCCAGCAGCACCTGCTTGTCCGGGTAATCGTGCTGCACCTGGATCAGCGGGCGAGCAGCCTCGACCCGGATGCCCAGCTCCTCCTGCAGCTCGCGGGACAGCGCGGCCTCGACCGCCTCGCCCTCCTCCACCTTGCCACCGGGAAACTCCCACAGGCCACCCTGGTGCTGGTCCGCCGCACGCTTGGCGATCAGCACCCGGCCGTCGGCGCCGCGAATGACCGCAGCCGCCACGTGCACACGTTTCATGCATTGTTCTCCGTTTCCTGCAGGCCGGCGCGGTACCAGCGCTGGAAGGCCGGCCATTGATAGATGGTATTCACATAGGCCTCGGCCTCGGTCGGCAGTGCCACCTGATAGCTGCGCAGACGCGCCGCCACCGGAGCGAAGAAGGCATCGGCGATGCTGGCGTGGCCGAACAGGTACGGACCATCCTGACCGAAGCGCTGGCGGCATTCCTGCCACAGGGCACAGACCCGCGCGATGTCGGCTGCCGCCTCGGCCGGTAGCTCGGCCAACGGCTGGTTGCGCCGCAGGTTCATCGGCAGGTGGCTGCGCAACGCTACGAAGCCGCTGTGCATCTCCGCGCAGACCGAGCGGGCGAAGGCCCTGGCGGCCGAGCCACGCGGCCACAGGTGGGCCTCCGGAAAACGTTCGGCGAGGTATTCGGCGATGGCCAGGGAATCCCAGATCACCCCGTCTTCGCACTTGAGCACCGGCACCTTGCCTGTCGGCGAATGCTGCAGCAGCTGCCGGCGGCTATCGGCGCCGTAGAGCTGGACCAGCTGTTCGTCGTAGTCGACACCCGCCAGTTCAAGCGCCAGCCAGGCACGCAACGACCAGGACGAGAAGTTCTTGTTGCCGATTACCAGGGTCAGGGACATGGTTATCTCCAGGCGTAGGGATGATCCAGATGCAGTCACTCGACCTTAAAAGCGGCCCCCGCAGATAGCAAATTCCCGATATTCATGGGGCCATGAATACCGGGAATCCGGGTGCAGCCATCAGTCCATCGCGATCAGGAGCGGTATTCCGCGTTGATCCTCACGTACTCATGGGACAGGTCGGTGGTCCAGATGGTTTCGCTGCAGGTGCCGCGGCCCAGCTCGATGCGGATGGTGATTTCCGCACGGGCCATTACCGCCGCACCCTGCTCCTCGGTGTAAGTCGCCGCGCGACCACCCTGACTGGCGATACACACTTCGCCCTGCAGCGGGTCACCGAGGAACACGTCGATCTTGCTCACGTCCAGCTGTGGCACGCCGGCATAGCCAACGGCGGCGAGGATACGCCCCCAGTTCGGGTCGGAGGCGAACAGTGCGGTCTTGATCAGCGGCGAGTGGGCCACAGCATAGGCCACATCCAGGCACTCCTGATGCGTACCGCCGCCGTTGACCTGCACGGTGACGAACTTGGTCGCGCCTTCGCCGTCACGCACGATGGCCTGGGCCACTTCCATGAATACCTCGAACACTGCCTGCTTGAGCTTGGCGAACAGCTCACCGCTGGAAGCGTTGATTTCCGGCAAGGCGGCCTGGCCGGTCGCAATCAGCAGGCAGCAGTCGTTGGTCGAGGTATCGCCGTCGATGGTGATGCGGTTGAACGACTTGTTCGCCGCATCGGCCACCAACGATTGCAGGACGTCACGGGCCACCTTGGCGTCGGTGGCGATGTAACCGAGCATGGTCGCCATGTTCGGCCGGATCATCCCGGCGCCCTTGCTGATGCCGGTCACGGTGACAGTCACACCCTCATGCTGGAACTGGCGGCTGGCGCCCTTGGGCAGGGTGTCGGTGGTCATGATGCCGGTGGCGGCTTCGGCCCAGTGGTTCTCGTCGAGATCATCGAGGGCGGCCTGCAGCGCGCTTTCGATCTTCTCCACCGGCAGCGGCTCGCCGATCACGCCGGTGGAGAACGGCAGGACGGCCTCTTGCGCGACGCCAGTCAGCGCCGCCAGGGCGGCACAGGTACGCCGGGCATTGGCCAGGCCATCCGCACCGGTGCCGGCGTTGGCGTTGCCGGTGTTGGTCAGCAGGTAACGCACATTGCCCTGCAGGCGCTCACGGGTAACGATCACCGGCGCGGCGCAGAAGGCGTTGGTGGTAGTCACCCCGGCTACCCGCGAGCCTTCGGCGCAGCGCATCACCACCACATCCTTGCGCCCCGGGCGCTTGATGCCGGCAGAGGCGATGCCGAGTTCGAAACCGGGAACCGGGTGCAGGACAGGCAGGGGACCAAGACCAACGGCCATGTGGGGCGCTCCTTCGTAGACAATCTGGGCAAACACCGGGCGATGCCCGGCAGGCAGTGACAAAACGCCGCGAGCGGCAGAGCCGGTCGCGGCGTTGTTTATATAGCAGGGTTCCGGCAGATCAGCTGATCTGGCCGTGGCAATGTTTGTACTTTTTCCCGGAACCGCACGGGCAAGGCTCGTTGCGCCCGGTTTTCGCTTCGACCCGTACCGGCGCAGCCGCTACCGCCACGTCGCCTTCCGCTTCGCCGCCTTCGTCCACCAGCGGCATGGCCGAGGCGTCGGCATGCTGGAACTGCATGCGCTGGGCCATGGCTTCGGCCTCGCGACGCAGACGCGCCTCTTCCTCGATCGGGTCTTCGCGACGGATCTGTACATGCGACAGCACGCGGATGGTGTCGCGGCGGATCGAGTCGAGCAGCTCCTGGAACAGGGTGAAGGACTCGCGCTTGTATTCCTGCTTGGGGTTCTTCTGCGCATAGCCGCGCAGGTGGATGCCGTGGCGCAGGTGATCCATGGTCGCCAGGTGGTCTTTCCACAGGTCGTCGAGCACACGCAGCAGCATCTGCTTCTCGAAAGTGCGCAGGGCCTCGGCGCCAGCCAGGGTCTCCTTCTCGTTGTAGGCGGCCAGCACCTCTTCGAGGATGCGCGCACGCAGCGGCTCTTCGTAGAGCTGGGCGTCGTCGTCGAGCCACTGCTGGATCGGCAGCTTGAGGCCGAAATTGCTGTACAGCGACTGCTCCAGACCGAAAATGTCCCACTGCTCCGGCAGCGACTGCGGCGCAATATGCTCGCTGATCGTGTTGGTCAGCACTTCCTCGCGGAACTCGGCGATGGTTGCACCAATGTCGTCGGCAGCCAGCAGGCTGTTACGCATGTGGTAGATCACCTTGCGCTGCTCGTTGGCCACGTCATCGTATTCGAGCAGCTGTTTACGCATGTCGAAGTTGCGCCCTTCGACCTTGCGCTGCGCCTTCTCGATGGCGTTGGTGACCATGCTGTGCTCGATGGCTTCGCCGGACTGCATGCCCAGGGCCTTCATGAAGTTCTTCACGCGGTCGGAGGCGAAGATGCGCATCAGGCTGTCTTCCAGCGACAGGTAGAAGCGGCTGGAGCCCGGGTCACCCTGGCGACCGGCACGGCCACGCAGCTGGTTGTCGATACGCCGCGACTCGTGACGCTCGGAAGCGATCACGCACAGGCCACCGGCCTCGATCACCTGCTGGTGACGTTTCTGCCAGTCGGCCTTGATCTGCGCGATCTGCTCGGCAGTAGCGTTTTCCAGGTTGGCGACTTCCACTTCCCAGTTGCCCCCGAGGAGGATGTCGGTACCACGACCGGCCATGTTGGTGGCGATGGTCACAGCGCCTGGGCGACCGGCCTGGGCGATGATCTCGGCTTCCTTCTCGTGGTACTTGGCGTTGAGCACCTTGTGCTCCATGCCAGCCTTGTTGAGCAGGCTCGACAGGTATTCGGAGGTTTCGATCGAGGCGGTACCGACCAGGATCGGTCGACCCTGGGCCTGGATTTCCTTGATGTCGGTAATAATCGCCGCGTACTTCTCTTCCTGGGTCAGGTAGACCAGGTCGTTGTAGTCCTTGCGCGCCAACGGCTTGTTGGTCGGGATCACGATCACATCGAGGCCGTAGATCTGGCGGAATTCGAAGGCCTCGGTGTCGGCGGTACCGGTCATGCCGGCCAGCTTGTTGTACAGGCGGAAGTAGTTCTGGAAGGTGGTCGAGGCCAGGGTCTGGCTCTCGGCCTGGATATTCAGGCCTTCCTTGGCTTCGATGGCCTGGTGCAGACCTTCGGACAGGCGACGACCGGGCATGGTACGGCCGGTGTGCTCGTCGATCAGCAGCACCTGGCCGTCTTGCACGATGTACTCGACGTTGCGGTGGAACAGCTTGTGCGCACGCAGGCCGGCATACACATGGGTCAGCAGACCGAGGTTGTGCGCCGAGTACAGGCTCTCGCCCTCGGCCAGCAGGCCGGCGGCGGTGAGCAGTTCTTCGATGAACTGGTGACCGGCCTCGTTGAGTTCGACCTGACGGCTCTTCTCGTCGATCTTGTAGTGGCCTTCCTGGGTGACCACGCCTTCCTCTTCCTCGATGTGCTGAGTGAGGCGCGGGATCAGCTTATTGACCTCGATGTACAGCTTGGAGCTGTCCTCGGCCTGGCCGGAGATGATCAGCGGGGTGCGCGCTTCGTCGATGAGGATCGAGTCCACTTCGTCGATCACGGCGAAATTCAGCTCACGCTGGAACTTCTCCTCCAGGGCGAAGGCCATGTTGTCGCGCAGGTAGTCGAAACCGAATTCGTTGTTGGTGCCGTAGGTGATGTCGGCCGCATAGGCGGCGCGCTTCTCTTCCGGCGGCATGAACGGGGTGACGATGCCGACAGTCAGGCCGAGGAATTCGTACAGCGGACGCATCCAGTTGGCGTCGCGACGGGCCAGGTAGTCGTTGACCGTGATCACGTGCACGCCTTTGCCTTCCAGGGCATTGAGGTACACCGCCAGGGTGCCGACCAGGGTCTTGCCCTCACCGGTGCGCATCTCGGCGATCTTACCTTCGTGCAAGGTCATGCCGCCGATAAGCTGGACGTCGAAGTGACGCATGCCCATCACGCGCTTGCCGGCCTCGCGGGCCACGGCAAAGGCTTCGGGAAGAACCTGGTCGAGAGTTTCGCCCTTGGCCAGGCGCGCCTTGAACTCCTCGGTCTTGGCCTTCAACTGCTCGTCGGAGAGCGCAAGCATCTGCTCTTCGAGGGCATTGATTGCCGTCACCGCCTTGAGCATGCGTTTGACTTCACGCTCGTTCTTGCTTCCAAAGAGTTTCTTCAACAGCGGCGCAAACATATCGGCAGATTCTTCCACTAATAGGGATGAAGGATGGCGCAGAACACCAGCCCTGCAGCCGGCTCGGCTGCGTGCGAAAGGGGGCATTCTACCCGGAAACGTCGGCGAGGAAAGTGCAGCGTGCCCACAGGCACAGCACCGATGCAACCGCGAATCCCTGCTATATGGGGACGCACGGCGGCCACTGCAACCCCTGGTTTGCTAACATGGCGCAATGACTCGACCGATGCGCCTTTCATGACCTTCCGCCCCTTGCCGGCCAAGGCGTCTGCCGCGCTGCTGCATGCCAGCAGACCGCTGCAGACACTGTTCGACCAGGCCCAGCGGATTGCCCGCCTGCAGGCGCTGGTCGACGTGCAACTGGAAGAAGCTGCCCGCGAACACTGCCGAGTCGCCAGCTGGCGTGACGGCTGCCTGCTGCTACTGACCAGCAACGGTCACTGGGCCACCCGCCTGCACTACCAACAGCGCCGCCTGCAACGCCAGCTACAGGTGCTGCCGGAGTTCGCCGGGCTGTTGAAGATCCAGATCAAGGTGCGCCCACCCACGGGCCAGGTCGACTATGTCGGGCGCAAGGTCGAGCTTTCCAGCGCCGCCGCCGATAGCCTCACCAGCGCCGCCGAAGGCATCAGCGACCCCAAGCTGCGCGCCGCCCTCGAACGCCTGGCCAACCACGCCAAGCCCCGGGAATAAACGGCAGAAAAAAACAGGCCACCCGAGGGTGGCCTGAATACAACAGAAGGGAGGGTGTTGCTGCTTAACCGGCCGCAACCGGACGCATGTAGGAGATCGGCGCGGTGCTGGCGTCGTCGAAGACCACGACTTCCCAGGCATCCTTCTGCTCGATCAGGGTGCGCAACAGCTGGTTGTTCAGCGCGTGACCCGACTTGAAGCCACGGAATTCGCCGATCAGGCTGTTGCCCAGCAGGTAGAGGTCGCCGATGGCGTCGAGGATCTTGTGCTTGACAAATTCGTCCTCGTAACGGAGGCCGTCTTCGTTGAGCACGCGGAACTCGTCGACCACGATAGCGTTGTCCACGCTGCCGCCGAGTGCCAGGTTCTGCGAACGCAGGAACTCGATATCACGCATGAAACCGAAGGTGCGTGCGCGGCTGACTTCCTTGACGAAGGAAGTGCTGGAGAAATCGACGCTGGCGGTCTGGGTGCGACCACGGAACACCGGGTGATCGAAGTCGATCTCGAAGCTCACCTTGAAACCGTCGAAGGGCAGGAAGGTGGCGCGCTTGTCGCCCTCTTCGACTGTCACTTCGCGCAGTACGCGGATGAACTTCTTCGGTGCGTCCTGTTCTTCCAGGCCAGCCGATTGAATCAGGAATACGAAAGGACCAGCGCTGCCATCCATGATCGGCACTTCAGATGCCGAGAGCTCGACGTAGGCGTTATCGATGCCCAGGCCAGCCATGGCCGAAAGCAGGTGCTCCACGGTATCCACCTTGACGTCACCATTGACCAGAGTGGTCGACATGGTGGTCTCACCGACATTTTCCGCGCGGGCGGGGATGTCCACGACGGGGTCGAGGTCGGTGCGACGGAACACGATACCGCTATCCACCGGAGCCGGCTTGAGGGTCAGGTAAACCTTCTCCCCCGAATGCAGGCCAACGCCGGTGGCACGGATGATGTTCTTCAGGGTGCGTTGTTTGATCATGGCTTTGGCTACTTGTGCGCGAGTTGCGAACTGTTTTCAACAATGGCCGGCGATGATAGCAGAACCGGCCTTCGCTGAACACTAATCACCATCATACTCCCGATAGACTTCATCAATCAGCTTGACGCCGCAGGAAAGCCGGAATGTCCAAATAGTCCAGATCGTCCTGGCTATTCAGCTTGGCCGCAGCGGCAGCGCCGGCGTGGCTTTGACGCTGAACGGTGGGGCGCTCGTAGTCCTTGTAGTTGACGGTTTGCGACTCGGCAGCACGTGGCGCAGCACTGCTCACAGCAGCCGCAGAGCTGGAAACGGCAGCGATAGTGTTGTCGACCACCTTGACCGGCTTCTCAATCCGCGCACCCAGACCGGTAGCGACCACGGTGACATGCAGCTCGTCGCGCATATCCGGATCGATGACCGCGCCCACCTTGACGGTGGCGTGCTCGGAGGCGAAAGCCTCGATGATCTCGCCGACTGCAGCGTACTCGCCGAGGGACAGATCCAGACCAGCGGTGATGTTGACCAGAATGCCACGCGCGCCCTGCAGGTTGACGTCTTCCAGCAGCGGGTTGCGAATGGCCGCTTCGGTGGCTTCGCGAGCACGGTTCGGACCGCTGGCGCAGCCGGTACCCATCATCGCCATGCCCATTTCACCCATCACGGTTTTCACGTCGGCGAAGTCGACGTTCATCAGGCCCGGACGCTGCATGATGTCGGAGATGCCGCGCACGGCACCGGCCAGCACGTCGTCAGCCTTGGCGAAGGCGGACAGCAGGCTGGCGTCCTTGCCGAGGATGGTCAGCAGCTTTTCGTTGGGGATGGTGATCAGCGAATCAACCACATCGGCCAGGGCACGGATACCCTCGTCGGCGACCTGCATGCGCTTGCGCCCTTCGAACGGGAACGGACGCGTAACCACGGCAACGGTGAGGATGCCCATCTCTTTCGCCACTTCGGCAATTACCGGGGCCGCACCGGTACCGGTACCGCCACCCATGCCGGTGGTGATGAAGACCATGTCGGCGCCACGCAGCACTTCGGCGATGCGCTCACGATCTTCCAGAGCGGCCTGACGACCGATTTCCGGATTGGTGCCGGCACCCAGACCCTTGGTCACACCTGTGCCGAGCTGCAGCACGCTGCGTGCACCGACATTCTTCAGAGCCTGGGCATCGGTGTTGGCGCAGATGAACTCGACGCCTTCGATGTTGTTTTTGACCATGTGATTGACGGCATTGCCACCGCCGCCACCCACGCCGATCACTTTGATAACTGCGCTTTGCGGAACGTTATCTACGAGTTCGAACATTTCCCCTCTCCTTATTTTCTAGTTGTATCGCCTACAGCTAACCGCGGGTGTTGCTTTCAAAAATTGCCCTGGACCCAGCGTTTCAGCCGTTCCAGTACAGGTGCTTTGGGTTCATCGCTAAACAGGTTGCTGCCAGACATGGAGATGCCATCGGCCTGCTTCTGCAAGCCGTACATGAGCAGGCCCACGCCTGTCGAATAGATAGGATTACGCACGACGTCGGCCAGTCCCTTGACGCTGTGTGGTACGCCCAGACGCACCGGCATGTGAAAGATCTCTTCGGCCAGTTCGACGGCACCTTCCATCTTGGCGGTGCCCCCGGTGAGGACGATCCCGGCCGGGATCATGTCCTCGTAGCCACTGCGCCGCAGCTCGGCCTGAATCAGGGTGAAGAGCTCGTCGTAACGGGGCTCGACAACCTCGGCCAGAGCCTGGCGGGACAGTTCCCGCGGCGGCCGGTCGCCCACACTGGGAACCTTGATGGTTTCCCCGGCGCCGGCCAGTTTGGCTAGGGCGCAAGCATAACGAATCTTGATCTCCTCGGCATACTGGGTCGGGGTGCGTAATGCCATGGCGATATCATTGGTAACCTGGTCGCCAGCGATCGGAATCACCGCAGTGTGACGTATCGCACCTTCTGTGAAGATGGCGATGTCGGTGGTACCGCCACCGATGTCGACCAGGCACACGCCCAGCTCCTTCTCGTCGTCGGTCAGCACCGCGTAGGCGGAGGCCAGTTGTTCGAGAATGATGTCGTCGACTTCCAGGCCGCAGCGACGCACGCACTTCTCGACGTTCTGCGCCGCGTTCACCGCGCAGGTCACCACATGCACCTTGGCTTCCAGGCGCACGCCGGACATGCCCAGCGGCTCGCGCACGCCTTCCTGGTTATCGATCACGTAATCCTGCGGCAAGGTGTGCAACACCCGCTGATCCGCCGGAATGGCCACGGCCTGGGCGGCATCCAGCACGCGTTCGAGGTCGGCCGGGCTGACTTCACGATCACGGATGGCAACGATGCCGTGGCTGTTGAGACTGCGGATATGGTTGCCGGCCACGCCGACAAAAGCCGAGTGGATACGGCAGCCGGCCATCAGCTGGGCTTCTTCGACGGCGCGCTGGATCGACTGCACGGTGGACTCGATATTCACCACCACACCCTTCTTCAGGCCGCGCGACGGATGCGTGCCGATACCGACGATTTCCAGTTGGCCGTCCGCGTTCACCTCGCCCACCAGCGCCACCACCTTGGAGGTGCCGATATCGAGGCCGACGATCATCTTGCCGCTCTGCACACTTGCCATGGTTCTACGTTCTCCTCAATTCACTGCACGGCGGCGGGTTCAGCCGCCGTTGGCGCCACCGGCGTACGCCAGGCCACGGCGAGGCCGTTGGCGTAACGCAGGTCGATGCGCGCGATATTCGCGATCTGCTCTTTCAGCACCTTGTCGTAGATGGCGCTGAAACGACGCATTTTTTCCACCAGATGATCCCGCCCGAGGAGGATGTCCACGCCCTGACCGGTGCTGATGAACCAGCTGCCGTGCTCGCGCAACTCCAGGGCCGCAATGGAAAAGCCCAGCGGGCGCAGCATCTGGCTGAGTACCTGGTACTGCTGCATCACCTGCTGCTGGGCGCGTTGCGGCCCGGACAGCAGCGGCAGGTTTTCGTAGTGGGTCAGCTCGCGCGGGGCGAAGGCCTGGCCCTGGTTGTTGAGCAGCGCCTCATTGCCCCAGCGGGCCACCGGCAGCTGCTCTTCCAGGCGAATCGATACCTGGTCCGGCCACACCCGACGCACTTCGGCGCGGGCGATCCACGGCATACGCTCCAGCTCGGCGCGCATGCCGGTCATATCGACGGTGAAGAAGCTGCTGGCAATGAACGGCGCGATACGCTCCTGCACGGCCTGCTGGCTGATGTAGCTCAGCTCGCCCTGCACGCTGACCCGCGCGATCGGCCGATCGGCGTAAGGGATCAGGCGCTGGGCCAGCTCATAGGTCGCGCAACCCAAGCCGACCAGTAACAGCGGCCACAGCAGACGTTTCAGACCGCTGAAGTCCGGCTTCGGCAGACGCGCCGCCAACGGTTCCTTGGCCACCATCCGGCTCGCCCCGCGCGCAGCGATAGGCTGACGCCGGGTGGCGCCTCCTATGGGCTGCGGGTGACGGAGAGTGGCGCCCATGAATTAACCCCTGGCCTCGACGCTGTCGGCGAGAATCGCCAGCACCAGCTGTTGGAAATCCAGACCGGCAGCACGGGCCGCCATCGGCACCAGGCTGTGGTCGGTCATGCCCGGTACGGTGTTGACTTCCAGCAGCCAGAACTTGCCGGCGGCATCCTGCATCACGTCGGCACGCGCCCAGCCCTGAGTGCCAACGGCCTCGCAGGCACGCGCGGTGAGGTCCTTCAGTTCCGCCTCTTTCTCGGCCGAAAGGCCACAGGGAATACGGTACTGGGTGTCATTGGCCAGGTACTTGGCGTCGTAGTCGTAGAAAGTGTGCGGGGTGCCCAGGCCGATCGGCGGCAGCACCTGGCCGCGCAGCATGGCGATGGTGAATTCCGGCCCGGCGATCCACTGTTCGACCAGCACTTGCGAGTCGTACTGGCTGGCGTCCTTCCAGGCAGCGATCAGCGCCTCGACATCGGCGACCTTGGCCATGCCGATGCTCGAACCTTCGTGGGCCGGCTTGACGATCAGCGGGAAGCCCAGCTCGGCAGCGGCCATGCGGCAATCGGCTTCCGAGGCCAGCACTGCGTGGTTCGGCGTCGGCAGACCGAGGCTCAGCCACACGCGCTTGGTGCGCAGCTTGTCCATGGCCAGGGCGGAAGCGAGGATGCCGCTACCGGTGTAAGGAATGCCAGCGCACTCCAGCAGGCCCTGCATGGCACCGTCTTCGCCGCCACGGCCGTGCAGCACGATAAAGGCGCGGTCGATCTTCTCGCCGGTCAGGCGCTGCAGCAGGTCATCGCCGACATCGATACCGAAGGCATCCACGCCCGCCGCCTGCAGAGCCTGCAGCACGGCAGCGCCGGATTTCAGCGAGACCTCACGCTCGGCGCTCTTGCCGCCGAACAGCACAGCGACGCGACCGAAGGCCTGGGGATCGAGGGTGGATTGCAGACTCATTTCGACTCACCTTGAAACAGGGCATGCTTGATCAGTTGCGGGGCTACCCCGCCGATGTCGCCGGCGCCCTGGCAGAGCAGGATGTCGCCGGCGCGCAGCAGCGGCTTGAGCAGCGGCGCCAGGTCGGTGCCGCGCTCGACATAGATAGGGTCCAGCTGGCCACGCTGACGGATGCTGTGGCACAGGTGACGGCTGTCGGCGCCAGGGATCGGTGCTTCGCCGGCCGGATAGACCTCGAGCAGCAGCAGGACCTTGGCGTCGCCGAGGACCTGCACGAAGTCGTCATACAGGTCGCGGGTGCGGCTGTAGCGGTGCGGCTGGTAGACCATCACCAGGCGGCGCTCCGGCCAGCCGCCACGCACGGCCTTGATCACCGCGGCGACTTCGCGCGGGTGGTGGCCGTAGTCGTCGACCAGCATCACGCTGCCGCCGTCCACCGGCAGATCGCCGTAGACCTGGAAGCGTCGACCGACACCCTGGAAACCGGACAGACCGGCGACGATGGCGGCATCGTCGATGCCTTCGTCGATGGCAATGGCGATGGTCGCCAGGGAGTTCAAAACGTTGTGGTTGCCCGGCATGTTGACCGACACATCCAGCGGCTCGCGATCACGGCGCAGCACGGTGAAGTGGGTCTGCATGCCCTCTTGGCGCACATTGATCGCGCGCACATCGGCGTCGTCGGCGAAGCCGTAGGTCACGGTCGGACGGGCCACCTGCGGCAGCAGCTCGCGCACCACCGGATCGTCCACGCAGAGCACGGCCAGGCCGTAGAACGGCAGGTTGTGCAGGAACTCGATGAAGGTCTTCTTCAGGACATTGAAGTCGCCGCCGTAGGTGCTCATGTGGTCGGCGTCGATATTGGTGACCACCGAAACCATCGGCTGCAGGTGCAGGAAGCTGGCGTCGCTCTCGTCGGCCTCGGCGATCAGGTAGCGGCTGCTACCGAGCTGGGCATTGGTGCCGGCGGCGTTCAGGCGGCCACCGATGACGAAGGTCGGGTCCAGGCCGCCGGCGGCGAAGACCGAAGCCAACAGGCTGGTGGTGGTGGTCTTGCCATGGGTACCGGCGACGGCGATGCCGTGGCGGTAGCGCATCAGTTCGGCGAGCATCTCGGCGCGCGGCACCACCGGAATGCGGCGTTCCAGGGCGGTGGCGACTTCCGGGTTGCTGGTGTTGACCGCGCTGGACACCACCAGCACGTCGGCCTGCTCGGCATTCTCCGCGCGGTGGCCGATGAAGATGATGGCGCCGAAGCTTTCCAGGCGCTCGGTCACGGCCGAGGCCTTGAGGTCGGAGCCGGAGACTTCGTAACCGAGGTTGAGCAGCACTTCGGCGATGCCGCACATGCCGGCGCCGCCGATGCCGACGAAGTGAATGCGGCGGATGCGGCGCATGCGGCGGATTTCTGAACGTGCAGCGGCAGGGGATTTAGCCACGGGCCACCTCCAGGCAGGTTTCCACCACCGTGCGGGTGGCATCCGGTTTGGCCAGGCGACGCGCAGTGCGGCCCATGTCCAGAAGTTTTTCAGGGTGCATCAGAACCTCGGTCAGCTGCGCGGCAAGCGTGTCCGCGTCAGTCGCATGTTGCGGGAGAAGGAAGGCCGCGCCCTCCTTCGCCAGGTATTCGGCATTGCGGGTCTGGTGGTCGTCGATCGCGTGCGGCAGCGGCACCAGGAACGACGGCAGGCCAGCGGCTGCCAGTTCGCTGATGGTCAGCGCGCCGGCGCGGCACACCACCAGGTCGGCCCAGGCGTAGGCATGGGCCATATCCTTGATGAAGGGCGCGACCTCGGCTTCGACCGCAACCTGGCGATAACGCTCCGCGGTAATCTCGGCATGTTGCTTGCCCGCCTGGTGGAACAGTTGCGGGCGCAGTTCGGCCGGCACCTTGGCCAGTGCCGCCGGCAGCAGCTTGTTCAGCGGCTCGGCGCCCAGGCTGCCGCCCAGCACCAGCAGGCGCGGCTTGCGCTTGCTCAGCGAGTCACGCGGGGTTTCCAGGAACAGCTCCTCGCGCACCGGGTTGCCGGTGGTGCGGCGCTTGGCACTGTTGCCGAAGGTATTCGGGAAGCCTTCGCAGACGCGGCTGGCGAACGGCACCAGGCTGCGGTTGGCGGTGCCGGCCACGGCGTTCTGCTCCTGGATGATCAGCGGCGCACCGCTCATCCGCGCCGCCAGCCCGCCCGGACCGGTGACATAACCGCCCATGCCCAGCACGCACACCGGCTGCAGCTCGCGCATGATCCGCCGCGCCTGCCACAGGGCACGCAGCAGCTGGAACGGCGCCTTGAGCAGGGCCAGCTTGCTCTTGCCACGCAGACCGCTGACATCGATCAGGTGCAGCGGCAGACCCGCCGCCGGTACCAGCTCGTTCTCGATACCGCGCGGGGTGCCCAGCCAGTGCACGCTGTAGCCGCGCGCCTGGAACTCGCGGGCGCAGGCCAGCGCCGGGAACACGTGGCCGCCGGTACCGCCGGCCATGATCAGCACATTAGCGCCCATGACGGACCTCCCCGGCGCTCTGGCCGTCGAAGAAGTCGGACTCGCTGAACTCGAACTCCTCGCTGCCCAGCGAGGTACGCCGCTCCCACTCGATACGCAGGAGCAGCGCCAGGCTGACGCAGCAGATGGTCAGCGAACTGCCACCGTAGCTGAGGAACGGCAGGGTCAGGCCCTTGGTCGGCAGCAGGCCGACATTCACGCCAATATTGATCAGGATCTGGCCGATCCACAGGAAGGCCAGGCCGTAGGCCACATAAGCCGAGAAGAACTGCTTGGCCTTCTCCGCCCACAGGCCGATGTACAGCGCACGCACGCTGACGAAAACGAACAGCGCCAGGGTGAGCAGTGCACCGATCATGCCCAGCTCTTCGGCGAGCACGGCGAAGACGAAGTCGGTATGCGCTTCCGGCAGGTAGAACTGCTTCTGGATGCTGTTGCCCAGGCCGACCCCGAACCATTCGCCACGGCCGAAGGCGATCAACGCCTGGCTCAGCTGGTAGCCAGCGCCGTACTGGTCGGCCCAGGGGTCGACGAAGTTGGTCAGGCGCGCCAGGCGGTAGCTCTGGCTGGTCATCACCAGCGCCCCCAGCGCCAGCACCGCACCGGCCAGGGGAATGAAGCGCAGCAGGTTGATGCCACCGAGGAACAGCATGGCGATGGCGGCACCGACCAGCACCACCGTGGCGCCGAAATCCGGCTCGGCCAGCAGCAAGGCGGCCATCGGGCCCAGCACCAGCATCGGTTTGAGGAAGCCGCTGAGCTTCTCGCGCACCTCTTCCTGGCGACGCACCAGGTAGGCGGCAATGAACATCACGGTGAACAGCTTGGCATGTTCCGAGGGCTGCAGGTTGAACAGGCCGAGACTGAACCAACGCTTGGCGCCGTTGATCTCGCGACCGACGCCCGGCAGCAGCACCAGCACCAACAGGACGAAGGCGATCAGCAGCAGCGCGCCGCTGAAACGCTGCCACAGCGCCATGGGCACCAGCAGCGTGATAAACGCCGCGATCAGACCGATCAGCAGGTAAATCAGGTGGCGCACCATGTGGTACAGCGGATTGCCGGACAGCGCCGCGGCCACTTCCGAGGAGGCCGAGGTAATCATCACCAGCCCCAGGCCGAGCAGCCCCAGGCAGCCGGCCAGCAGCGGGAAATCCAGGTCGAGACCGCGACGGGTATTCAGCGGCGACGGAGCGCCGAGCAGGCGCGCGAGAAGGCTCATTGCAGGGCCTCCGCGGCTTGGGCGAACAGGCGCCCGCGTTCTTCGAAGTTCTTGAACATGTCCAGGCTGGCGCAGGCCGGCGACAGCAGCACGGCATCGCCGGTTTCGGCCAGCTCGGCGCAGCGCTGCACGGCTTCGTCGAGGGTGCTGACCCGCACCAGCGGCGCAGCATCGCCTAGGGCGGCGGCCAGCCGCTCGGCATCACGCCCGAGCAGCACCACGGCGCGGCAGAACTTGGCCACCGGCGCCTTCAAGGCAGAGAAGTCGGCGCCCTTGCCATCGCCACCGGCGATCAGCACCAGCTTGCCGGCGATATCGGCACCCAGGCCTTCGATGGCGGCCAGGGCGGCGCCGACGTTGGTGGCCTTGGAGTCGTCGTAGTAGCTCACCCCGCGCAGTTCGCGCACCCATTGGCAGCGATGGGCCAGGCCGGCGAAGGTCTGCAGGGTCGCCAGCATCGGCGCCATCGGCAGGCCGGCGGCATGGCCCAGGGCCAGGGCCGCGAGGGCGTTGGACTGGTTGTGCGCGCCACGGATCTTCAGTGCGGAAGTCGGCAGCAGGGCCTCGAACTGGAAGGCCAGATGCTTCTCGCCGCCCTCTTCGATCAGGCCGAAACGTTTGAAGTCCGGCTTGCCCAGGCCGAATTCCCAGCAGGGCACCTGGTCGGCGATCAGCGGCCGCGACAGGGCGTCGTCACGGTTCACCACCACCTGACGCGCGCCACGGAAGATGCGGTGCTTGGCCAGATGGTACTGCGGCATGCCGGCATAGCGATCCATGTGGTCTTCGCTGATGTTCAGGCAGGTGGCCACTTCGGCATTCAGCTGGTCGGTGGTTTCCAGCTGGAAGCTGGACAGCTCCAGCACATACAGCTCGACGTCGTCACTCAGCAGGTCCAGCGCCGGGGTGCCGAGGTTGCCGCCGACGGCAACCTGCTTGCCGGCGGCCGCGGCCATCTCGCCGACCAGAGTGGTCACGGTGCTTTTGGCGTTGGAGCCGGTGATGGCGATGATCGGCGCCTTGGCATGGCGGGCGAACAATTCGATGTCGCCGGACAGCTTGACCCCGCGCGCGGCCGCAGCCTGCAGCGCTGGGGTGGCGATGGCCAGGCCCGGGCTGACGTACAGTTCCGAGGCGCGGCAGAGGAAGTCCACGTCCAGCTCGCCGCAGCGCACTTCCACCTGTGGGTAGTCACGCTGCAGGGTCGCCAGCTCCGGCGGGTTCGCGCGCGTATCGGCCACGGCGAAGCGCACGCCCTGCTGCGCGAGGAAGCGCACCAGGGACATGCCGCTCTTGCCGAGGCCGACAACGATGCGGAACTGGTCGGAAGCGATCAGCGACACTCTCTATTACCTCAGTTTCAGGGTGGCAAGGCCGATCAGCACGAGGATCACCGTGATGATCCAGAAGCGCACGATCACCCGGGGCTCGGGCCAGCCTTTCAATTCAAAGTGGTGGTGGATCGGCGCCATGCGGAACACGCGCTTGCCGGTCAGCTTGAAGCTGGCGACCTGGATGATCACCGACAGGGTTTCCATGACGAACACGCCACCCATGATGAACAGCACGATTTCCTGACGGACGATCACGGCGATGGTGCCCAGTGCGGCGCCGAGAGCCAGCGCGCCGACGTCACCCATGAACACCTGCGCCGGGTAGGTGTTGAACCAGAGGAAGCCGAGGCCGGCACCGACCAGCGCGGCGCAGAACACGATCAGCTCGCCGGCACCCGGCACATAAGGAATCAGCAGGTAATCGGAGAAATTCACGTTGCCCGACAGGTAGCAGAAAATCCCCAGCGCGCCGCCAACCATCACGGTCGGCAGGATGGCCAGGCCGTCGAGGCCGTCAGTCAGGTTGACCGCATTGCTGGTACCGACGATGACGAAGTAGGTCAGCAGCACGAAGCCCACGCCCAGGGGAATAGCGACGTCCTTGAGCACCGGCACGATCAGGGTGGTTTCCACCGGGCTCTGCGCGGTCATATACAGGAAGATCGCCGCGCCCAGGCCGAACACCGATTGCCAGAAATACTTCCAGCGGCTCGGCAGGCCACGAGAGTTCTTTTCGATCACCTTGCGGTAGTCGTCGACCCAGCCGATGGCACCGAACAGCAGGGTCACGGCCAGCACCGTCCACACGTAGCGGTTGGAGAGGTCGGCCCAGAGCAGGGTGCTGACGGCGATGGCGGTGAGGATCAGCGCGCCGCCCATGGTCGGCGTGCCTTTCTTCGACAGGTGCGATTGCGGGCCGTCGTTGCGCACCGACTGGCCGATCTGACGGATCTGCAGGGTGCGGATCATCCATGGGCCGAGCCACAGCGACAGGGCCAGGGCGGTCAACACCCCGAGAATCCCGCGCAGGGTCAGGTACTGGAACACACCGAAACCGGTGTAGAACTGTTGCAGGTACTCCGCCAGCAGCAGCAGCATTTAGTGAGCCTCCCCCGATACGCAGAGTGCCGCGACGACTTTATCCATCGCCGCGCTGCGCGAACCTTTAATTAGAATGGTGGTGTCGCCCGATTCGCGGCGAAGTGCCGCGATCAAGCTGGCTTGATCGGCGAAGTGCTGTCCTTGCGTACCGAATGCCTTGACGGCATGGGCCATCAGCGGGCCCACGGCATACAGCGCGCTGACCTTGCCGGCGGCATAAGCGCCGACATCGCGATGGCCTTGCTCGGCCCACTCGCCCAACTCGCCCATATCCCCAAGCACCAGAACGGTGCGACCGGAGAAGGCGGCGAGTATATCAACGGCGGCGCACATCGAAATCGGGTTGGCGTTGTAGGTGTCGTCGATCACTCGCGCACCGTTCGTCGCCAGCTGAGCAACGGCGCGGCCTTTGACCGGCTGCAGGCTTTCCAGCCCGGCCTGGATCCCGACCAGCGGCACCCCCAGGGCATGCGCGGCGGCAGCGGCGGCCAGGGCATTGGCCACGTTGTGCGGGCCCAGCAGGTTGAGCTGGATGCGCGCGCTACCGGCCGGGCTGCGCAGGGTGAAAGCCATGCAGCCGCGGGCATCGCGGGCCAGCTCGGCGGCATGGAAGTCGGCACGGCTGTCGTGCAGGGCGAAACTCAGCACTGCACGGCCTCCGGCGCGGGCCTGCCAGATGGCGAAGGCCTTGTCGTCACGGTTGAGCACGGCGATGCCATCGGCGGCCAGGCCTTCGAGAATCTCGCCCTTGGCTTCGATGATCTTGTCCGGACCACCGAACTCGCCGACGTGGGCGTTACCGGCATTGGTGATGATGGCCACGTGCGGGCGGGTCAGGCTGACGGTGTAGGCGATCTCGCCGACATGGTTGGCGCCCAGCTCGATCACCGCGCCGACATGCTCCGGGGCCAGCTCCAGCAGGGTCAGCGGCGCACCGAGGTCGTTGTTCAGGTTGCCGCGGGTGGCCAGCACCGAGCCTTGCAGGCCGGCGCGCAGGATGCTGGCGAGCATTTCCTTGACCGTGGTCTTGCCACTGGAACCGGTGACAGCGGCCAGCGGCTGGGAGAAGGCGTTGCGATTCAGCGCACCGAGGCGACCCAGGCCGACGCGGCTGTCACTGACGATCAACTGCGGCAGGTCACTGCCCGCCACTTCGCGCTCGACCAGCGCCGCCACGGCGCCTTTGCCAGCCACCTCGGCCAGGTAATCGTGGCCATCGAAGTTCGGTCCCGTCAGGGCGACAAACAGCTGGCCGGCTTCGATCTTGCGGCTGTCGGTAGAGACCGCGGAAAACGCCACATCGGCACCCAGCAGACGCGCATGCAGGGCGGGCGCTACTTCACTGAGCAGCAACGGCTTAAGCATGGGCAACCTCCCAGGCCTGCAGGGCCTTGGTGGTCTCGATCAGGTCGGAGAACGGCTGACGCACGCCGTGGATCTCCTGGTAATCCTCATGGCCCTTGCCGGCCAGCACCACAACGTCACCGGTCTTGGCGGCGGCGATCAGCTGGGCAATCGCCTGGCCACGGCCGTGAATGAATTCAACCTGCTCGGGCTTGGCGAAACCGGCACGGATATCGGCGACGATCTGCGCCGGGTCTTCCGTGCGCGGATTGTCATCGGTAACCAGTACGGCATCAGCCAGACGCTCGGCTACCTGGGCCATCAGCGGGCGCTTGCCGCTGTCGCGATCACCGCCGCAGCCGAACAGGCACAGCAGACGACCGGTGACATGCGGACGCAGGGCTTCCAGGACCTTTTCCAGGGCATCCGGAGTGTGCGCGTAATCCACCACCACCAGCGGCAGCTGGCCACCACCGAAACGCTGCATGCGCCCGACCGGGCCTTGCAGCTGCGGCAGCAGGGCGAGAATTTCATCCAGCGGGTAGTTCAGGCCGAGCAACGCACCGACCACCGCCAGCAGGTTGCTCAGGTTGAAGCGCCCGAGCAGCGGGCTGCGCAGGTTGCCCTCGCCTTGCGGGGTGACCAGGCGCGCGCGCACGCCGTGGTCATCGAAACTGGCTTCGCGGCAATAGATGTAGGCGTCGCGGTTATCCAGGCTGTAGCTGATCAGCCGCGACTCGTGGGACGCGCGGGCCAGCTGGCGACCGAAGGCGTCGTCCAGGTTGATCACCCGGCAACGCAGATCCGGCCAGGCGAACAGTTTGGCCTTGGCCGCGCCGTAGGCTTCCATCGAGCCGTGATAGTCGAGGTGATCACGCGACAGGTTGGTGAACACCGCCACGTCGAAGTCCAGCGCTGCCACGCGGCCTTGTTCCAGGCCGTGGGAGGAAACCTCCATGGCCATGGCGCGGGCACCGGCCTGTTTGAGGTCGGCGAGGATGGCCTGCACCGCCACCGGATCCGGTGTGGTGTGGCGGCCACTTTCCAGGGACTCGTAGAAACCGGTGCCCAGGGTGCCGACGATGCCGCACGGCTCGCCGAGCTGGTCCAGCGCCTGGGCCAGCAACTGGCTGACGCTGGTCTTGCCGTTGGTGCCGGTAACGCCGACCAGGCGCAGGGCACGGCTCGGTTCGCCGTAGAAGCGCCCGGCGATGGCCGACAGCTGGCCGACCAGGCCCTTGATCGGCAGCAGCTCGGCGCTGTGCGCGGTCATTTTCGGTGCGCCTTCGGCCTCGTAGGCCACGGCAGCGGCGCCACGGGCCACGGCGTCGGCGATATGCAGGCGACCATCCTGAGCAGTACCGGGCACGGCGAGGAACAGGTCGCCCGGACGCACCTTGCGGCTGTCCAGGGTCAGTTCGCGAATCAGCGTGGCCGACTGGGCCTGGGGCAACAGTTGATTGAGTGGCATGGGCATCAGATGCGCCCTCCATTGCTGCTGCCAGCATCGGCGGTTTGTGGCGCGACGGGAGTTGGCGCGACCGGCGGTGGCAGGTTGTCCGGGGTAATGTTCATCAGGCGCAGGGAGCCGGCCATGACCCGGCTGAATACCGGCGCGGAGACCAGGCCACCGAAGTAGCCTGCCTTGCTCGGCTCGTCGATCACCACGACCATGGCGATGCGCGGGTTGCTGCTCGGCGCGAAGCCGGCAAACATCGAACGGTAGGCATTCGCCGTGTAGCCCTTGGTGCCGACACTGGCCTTGCGCGCGGTGCCGCTCTTGCCGGACACGTGATAACCGGGCACCTGGGCACGGAACACCCCGCGTGGCGCTTCGATCACTTGCTGCAGCATGCCTTGCATGGTTTTCGCCACGTCCGCCGACATCACCTGCACGCCATCGGGAATGCGGTCGGCGCGGGTCATGGTCAGCGGCACGCTGACCCCGTTGTTGGCCAGCACGGCATAGGCATGCACCAGTTGCACCGCGGTCACCGACAGGCCGTAGCCATAGGACAGCGTGGCGGTTTCCGCCTTCGGCCACTTGCGGTGGTTGGGCAGCTCGCCGACGCGTTCGCCGGGGAAGCCCAGGCCAGTGTCCTGGCCGAGGCCGAGCTGCTGCATCATGGTGTAGATCGACTCGCCGCCGATATCGAAGGCGATCTTGCTCATGCCGACGTTGCTGGAATTGATCAGGATGCCGGTCAGGTCGAGCTCGCGGCCCTGGGTCTTGGACACGTCCTTGATGGTGTAGCGACCGATCTGCAGGGAACCGGGCCAGACTTCGACGATGTTTTCCGGCTTCCAGCGCCCACTCTGCAGGGCGGCGCTCATCGACAGCGGCTTGACCGTGGAGCCCGGCTCGAACACGTCGATCATGGCGCGATTGCGCATGGCCGCCGGATCCAGGCTGCGGCGGTTGTTCGGGTTGTAGGTCGGCTGGTTGGCCATGGCCAGCACTTCGCCGGTCTTCACATCGATGATCACCAGGCTGCCGGCCTTGGCACCGTTCTCCACCAGCGCATTGCGCAGCTCGCGGTGGGCCAGGTACTGCAGGCGCAGGTCGATGGACAGCGCCAGGGCCTTGCCGGCCTTGGCGTTCTGGGTGACCTGGACATCCTTGATCAGGCGACCGCGGCGATCCTTGAGCACCTGGCGCTTGCCCGGCACACCGGCCAGCCACTCGTCGAAGGCCAGCTCCATGCCCTCGCGTCCACGGTCATCGACGTCGGTGAAGCCGATCACGTGCGCGGTCACTTCGCCGGCCGGGTAGAAGCGGCGGAACTCTTCCAGGCCGTACACGCCCGGCACCTTGAGATCGAGAATGGCCTGGCCCTGCTCCGGGGTCAGGCCGCGCACCAGGTACATGAACTCGCGCGAGCTGGCCTGCTGCAGTCGCTGGGCGAAGGCATTCGGCTCCTGGCCCAGGGCGGCGGCCAGATCGGCCCAACGCGCGGGTGCCTTGGCCAGCTCCTTGCCGTTGGCCCACAGGGTGGTGACCGGGGTGCTGACCGCCAGCGGTTCGCCGTTGCGATCGGTAACCAGACCGCGATGGGCCGGAATCGGGATGTGGCGCACGCTGCGCGCGTCGCCATGGGCCTGGAGGAAATCGTGGTCGATCACATGCAGGTCGATGATGCGCCAGGCGATGGCACCCACCATCAGTGCCAGCAGTGCCAACACCAGGCGGAAGCGCCAAGGATAGAGTGCGCCTTCGAGGCCGATCATGGCGCCACCATCTGTACTTCGGCGGCCTGCGGGATGCGCATGTGCAACTGCTCGCTGGCCAGCGTCTCGATACGGTTGTGCGCGGTCCAGGTGCTCTGCTCGAGAATCAACCGACCCCACTCGGCCTGCGCCTTGTCGCGCACGCTGAGTTCGGCGTACAGGGCGTTGAGCAACTGGCGGTTCCAGTGCGCGCTGTAGGACACGGCGATCGCCGACAGCAGCACGCCGATAAACAGCATCAGCAGCAACAGGCTGCCTGGCGGCATGGGCTTGGCGAACAGGCGGTTCATCGCAGCTTCTCCGCCACACGCATGACCGCACTGCGCGAGCGCGGGTTGGCCTTGAGCTCGGCCTCGGAGGCGAACTGCGGCTTGCCGAGCAGCTTGAGGCGCGGTTCGAAAGCCTTGGGGATGATCGGCAGGTCGCGCGGCAGGGTGTCCGCCTCGCCCTTGGCGTGACGACGCATGAACTGTTTGACGATGCGGTCTTCCAGCGAGTGGAAGCTGATCACCACCAGGCGCCCACCCACGGCCAGGCTTTCCAGCGCAGCATCGAGGCCCTGCTCGAGATCGCCCAGCTCGTTGTTGATATAGATGCGCAGGCCCTGGAAGGCCCGGGTCGCAGGGTTCTTGCCCTTCTCCCAGGCCGGATTGGCCTCGGTGAGCACGGCAGCCAGATCGGCAGTACGCTCGAACGGCTTGAGTGCACGGCGCTCGACCACGGCACGGGCCATGCGCTTGGCGAAACGCTCTTCGCCATATTCCTTGAAGACCCGGGCGATTTCCTCGGCGCTGGCGCTGGCGATGAACTCAGCGGCGCTGACGCCGGCATCCGGGTTCATGCGCATGTCCAGCGGGCCGTCATTGAGGAAACTGAAGCCGCGCTCGGCATCATCCAGCTGCGGCGAGGACACGCCGAGGTCAAGCAGGATGCCGGCCACCTTGCCTTCCAGGCCACGCACCGCGACCTCAGCGCCCAGCTCGGCAAAGCTGCGCTGCACAACGACGAAGCGGCCGTCTTCGGCCGCCAGTGCATTTCCCGTGGCAATCGCCAGTGGGTCCTTGTCGAAACCCAGCAGGCGACCGTCTGGCCCGAGCCTTTCAAGGATCAGCCGACTGTGCCCTCCTCTGCCGAAGGTGCCATCCAGGTAGCAGCCATCCGCACGCACGGCGAGGCCGTCGACGGCTTCGTCGAGCAGCACGGTGATATGGCGGAAGCTATTGGTCATGGTCACAGGATCAGATCACGCAGGTCGTCCGGCAGAGCACCGGGTTGTTTGATGGCAGCCAGGTCGGCATCGGCAAGTGCGTTCCAGGCGTCCTCGTTCCACAGTTGAAACTTGTTCAGCACACCCACCAGCATCGCGTGCTTGTCCAGCCCGGCGTGGGCGCGCAGACGCGGCGGCACGAGGAAACGGCCGCTGCCGTCCAGCTCGACATCCACGGCGTTGCCGATCAGCAGGCGTTGCAGGCGACGGGTTTCTTCACGCAGGGAGGGCAATTCACGGAGTTTGGCTTCGATCAGCTCCCACTCGGGCAGCGGATACACACACAGGCAGGGGTCGACGGCATCAATAGTGACGATGAGCTGGCCAGCACAACGCGAAACGAGCTCGTCACGATACCGGCTCGGCATCGCGAGTCGCCCTTTGGCGTCGAGACTGATGGCGTTAGCTCCGCGAAACAAGGCTGCGCTTCCCCACTGTAATTAGCTTTCCATGCCCATATGACCCACTTCGTGCCACTTTGTGCCACTTCGGCACACTATAGGAATGCAGCGCCCCCAGCGTCAAGGCGCAGAAACTAGGAAAAATCCTTATGGGACGGAGATTTAGCGAACTTTGCGGGGAGTTTTGCGGGGTAAAACGAGGGCTTTTTGCAGACGAATATCAGCCGGTTCATGAGGCTGAACTTCAAACTTAAAGTAACTTCTTAAGAGTAAGATTTTTTCGGTATTACAAAGGCGGGATATTGAGGTGAAGCAGGAGGGGAAAAAGGAGGAGAGTCGATCTGTAAGCCGGGTTCTGTCGAGGACAGTCATTCCTCTACGACGTACATCACTGCACGCCTTTAGCAACCTACCCGGTTCCAGCGCGGGCCACGCCAATGGAACCCTATTTGGTCTTGCTCCGAGTGGGGTTTACCTAGCCACGGACTGTTGCCAGCCGTGCGGTGCGCTCTTACCGCACCTTTTCACCCTTACCGGCGCTTGCGCGCTTAGGCGGTTATTTTCTGTGGCACTTTCCGTAGGCTCACGCCTCCCAGGCATTACCTGGCACTCCGCCCTATGGAGCCCGGACTTTCCTCCCCCTTCTTGCGAAGGCAGCGACTGTCCGATCGACTCTCCAGCGCCAAGGGTAACCAGCCAGCACTCATAGAACAAGCTCAGGCGTCCTTTTGCCGCTCAAGGGCAACCTGATACAGCAGGTTCTTGCGCACCCCGGTGATCTCCGCCGCCAGCGCTGCCGCGCGCTTGAGCGGCATCTCGCCGAGCAGCAGATCGAGCACCCGCAGCGCTTCACCACTGATCGCTTCGTCGCCTTCAGGCGCCTGCCAACCCGCCACCAGCACCACGCACTCGCCGCGCTGCTGATTGCTGTCGGCCGCCACCCAGTCGTGCAACTCGCCCAGCGGCAAGCCCTTGAGAGTCTCGAAGGTCTTGGTCAGCTCACGTCCCAGCACGGCCGACCGATCGGCGCCGAACACCTCGCGCATGTCAGCCAGGCATTCAAGAATGCGATGGGGCGCCTCATAGAAGATCAGCGTGCGCGAATCCTCAGCCACCTGCTGCAGGCGCGCCTGGCGCCCGACGGTCTTGGCCGGCAGAAAGCCCTCGAAACTGAAGCGATCAGACGGCAGGCCGGCAGCCGACAACGCCGCGATCAGCGCGCAGGCACCCGGCACCGGCACCACCCGCACCCCCGCCGCGCGCGCCTGGCGCACCAGGTGAAAGCCCGGATCGGAGATCAGCGGCGTACCCGCATCGGAAATCAGCGCGACATCCTCACCGGCCAGCAAGCGCATCAGGAAGCGCCCACCCTCGTCACGCTCGTTGTGTTCATGGCAGGCCGCCAACGGAGTGGCGATGCCGAAATGCTGCAGCAAGCGAATGGAGTGGCGCGTGTCCTCGGCCGCAATCAGCGCCACCTCGCGCAGGATGCGCAAGGCACGGGCACTGATGTCATCCAGATTGCCGATCGGGGTGGCAACCACGTAAAGCGTGCCGGTGGCGGTTACAGATGCAGCGGAAACGCTCACGGGCGACCCTCGATGACAGCGGAAAGCGCGCATTGTAGCCCGTTTCGCCGCTTCGACATCGCACCGGCTGCGGGCCTTGGGTACAATCGCGCACTCATTTGATCAAGTACCAGGAACGTTTCGATGATCGCTCGCCTGCGCCCGCTTTCCGCCCTCTGCCTCGCCGGCCTGCTGGCCGCCTGTGCCAGCACGCCGTCGTCCAACCTGGGCGAGCTGCCACGCACCCCGCAAGCCAGCATCGAGCAAATGTTGCAGCAAGCCGGCGCTACCAGCACCCCGGAAGAAGGTGCCCTGCTGCGCCTGTCCGCCGCCGACCTGGCCTATCAGCAGAAAGATCTGGGCCGCGCCACGCGCATCCTCGACGAGATCGCCCTGGACAGCCTGAAGCCGGCCCAACAGATCTTCGCCAGCACCCTCGCCGCCGAACTGGCGATGACCCGTAACAAGCCGAAAAGCGCACTCAAGGCGCTCGCCCACCCGAGTATGGAGCGCCTCGGCGAACTGCCGGTCGAGCAGCAGGTACGCACTCAACTGGTCCGTGCCAGCGCCCTGCAGGCCGATGGCCAGACCCTCGCCGCCGCCCGCGAGCGCGTGTTCATCGCCCCGCTGCTCAACGGTGCGAGCGCCAGCGCCAACCATGAAGCGATCTGGAACCTGGTCGCCAGCCTGCCGCAGAGCCAACTGCAATCTTCCGGCGATAGCGACCTGGATGGCTGGCTGAGCCTGGCCCTGGCCACCAAGAGCGCCGGCACCCCGGATCAACAATTGGCGGCCATCGACGCCTGGCGCCAGCAGCACCCGCAGCACCCCGCCGCGCAACAACTGCCCCAGGGCCTGGACAAGCTGAAAAGCCTGGCCGGCCAGCCACTGCAGAAAGTGGCCCTACTGCTGCCCCAGGAAGGACAGCTGGCTGCGGTCGCCCGCGCCCTGCGTGACGGCTTCATGGCCGCCCACTACCAAGCCCAGCAGGCCGGACAGAACCCACCCGAAGTCATGCTCTATGACAGCTCGCGACTGGCCTCGCTGGATGACTTCTACCGCCAGGCCCAGGCCGACGGCGCACAACTGGTGATCGGCCCACTGGAGAAACCACTGGTCAAGCAACTCAGCGAGCGCCCACAGCTGCCCATCACCACCCTGGCCCTGAACTACAGCGATGCCGGCGGCGAAGCACCGGCGCAACTGTTCCAGTTCGGCCTGGCCGCCGAAGACGAAGCCCGCGAAGTGGCCCGCCGCGCCTGGGCAGACGGCATGCGCCGCGCCGTGGCCCTGGTGCCCAGTGGCGAATGGGGCAACCGCGTGCTCAGCGCCTTCCAGCAGAGCTGGCAAGCCGCCGGCGGCACCCTGATCGCCGCCGAACACGTCGACCAGCCGGTGGAGCTGGCCCAACAGATCGCCGACCTGTTCCAGCTGCGTGAAAGCGAAGCCCGCGCCAAGCGCCTGCAGAACACCCTGGGCGGCGCTGTCGCCGCCGTACCGGCGCGCCGCCAGGACGTCGACTTCATCTTCCTTGCCGCCACCCCGCAGCAGGCCCAGCAAATCAAGCCGACCCTGGCCTTCCAGTACGCCGGCGATGTACCGGTGTACGCCACCTCGCATCTCTACACCGGCGGCAGCAACCCGGCCCAGTACCAGGATCTGGAGGGCATCCGCTTCTGCGAAACGCCCTGGCTGCTGGATGCCAATGACCCGCTGCGTCAGCAGGTCGATGGTCAATGGCCGCAGGCTGCCGGCAGCCTTGGCCGCCTGTATGCAATGGGCGTCGACGCCTACCGCCTGGCGCCGCGCCTGAGCCAGCTGCAGGCCATGCCTGACAGCCAGGTCGAAGGCCTGTCCGGCAACCTCAGCCTGAGCACCGCCCAGCGCATCGAACGTCAGCTGCCCTGGGCCGAGTTCCGCAACGGCCAGGTCCAGCGCCTGCCGGACAGCAGCAATTAAGCCTACAGGTGAAACCGGGCGCGCCGCCGAAGTCCAGGCGCGCGAGCACCTGCAGCAACAGGGTCTGCGCCTGCTGACGCAGAACTGGCTGTGTCGCGGCGGCGAGCTCGATCTGGTCATGCTCGACGGCGATACAGTAGTATTCGTCGAAGTACGCTACCGCCGGCATGTGGCGTGGGGCGGCGCCCTGGAGAGCATCGACGGACGCAAGCAGCAACGCCTGATCCTCGCTGCGCAGCAGTTCCTGCAAAAGGAAAGCCGCTGGGCCAAGCACCCTTGCCGCTTCGACGTGGTAGCCCTGAGCCCCACCCAACTGGACTGGCTGAAGAACGCTTTTGAAACGTGAATAAGCCCGATCAACTCTTTCTAGTCGACCCGCACATGGCAAGTCAGGTAAAAAGCCGGACATCAGGCCAGATGCGAGTCATTATAATTCGCCCGACTCGTGGCACTCCCTCACCGTAGAGGCTGAATCAGCCCGCACACTGAAGGTCTTATCCGATGGACATGCAATCCCGAATTCGTCAGATGTTCCAGGCCAGCATCGATACCAAGCAGCAGGCCATGGAAGTGCTGGTGCCGTTCATCGAACACGGCAGCCAGGTGATGGTCAACGCACTGCTCAACGAGGGCAAGATCCTCAGCTGTGGCAACGGCGGCTCCGCGGGCGACGCCCAGCACTTCTCCTCCGAGCTGCTCAACCGCTTCGAGCGCGAGCGCCCGAGCCTGCCAGCCATCGCCCTGACCACCGACAGCTCGACGATCACCTCGATTGCCAACGACTACAGCTACAACGAAGTCTTCTCCAAGCAGATCCGCGCCCTCGGCCAGCCGGGCGACGTGCTGCTGGCGATTTCCACCAGCGGCAACTCGGCCAACGTGATTCAGGCCATCCAGGCCGCACATGATCGCGAAATGGTGGTCGTAGCCCTGACCGGTCGCGACGGCGGCGGCATGGCCTCGCTGCTGCTGCCGGAAGACGTGGAGATTCGCGTGCCCTCCAAGGTCACTGCACGCATTCAGGAAGTGCACCTGCTGGCCATCCACTGCCTGTGCGACCTGATCGACCGCCAACTGTTCGGGAGTGAAGAATGACCCGCAATCCGCTGATCCTTGCCACCCTCGCCCTCAGCCTGCTGCTGGGCGCCTGCAGCAACCGCAGCATCGGCAACAAGATCGACGACCAGTTCCTCGGCCCGGATGTCAGCGCTGCCGTATCGCGCGCCCATCCGAATCTGAGCAGCCCGACCTCGCATGTCGTGGTGACCAGCTACAACGGCGTGATCCTGCTGGCCGGGCAGACCCCAAGCACAGAGCTCAAGGACAAGGCCGCCCAGGCTGCACGCAGTATCCAGGGCGTGACCAAGGTGCATAACGAGCTGCAGATCCTCAAGCCGACCTCGGCCCTGGTGCGCAGCAACGACGCATTGATGACCTCGAAGATCAAGACCCTGATGCTGGCCGAAAGCACAGTGCCCAGCACCAAGGTCAAGGTGATCACCGAAAACGGTATCGTCTACCTGATGGGCCTGGTAACCCGCGCCGAAGGCGCCAGCGCCACCAACGTAGTGGCCGGGGTAGCCGGGGTGCAGAAAGTCATCAAACTGTTCCAGTACACCAACTGACGGCGTCAGCCGCAGATACAAAAAGGGCGCCAATGGCGCCCTTTTTGTTGCTACTCACAACAGTTGGTAACAGGTTACTTGACCACTTTCAGACTGGGCCGACCACTCGGGCGCGGCGGCTCATCGCCCGACGGACCATCGTCATCCGGCCCCTCTTCGCCCTCATCTTCATCGACTGGCGGCTCGAGCTCGAAGACCATGCCCTGACCATTCTCCCGCGCGTAGATGGCCAGCATGGCACCCGCCGGAACGAACAGCGAATGCGCCACGCCACCGAAACGCCCTTCGAAGCTGATGGCCTCGTTGTCCATGTGCAGGTTGCGCACGGCGCTGGGTGATACGTTGAGGACGATCTGCCCGTCACTGGCAAAGCCAGGCGGCACCCGCACCCCGGGAAACTCGGCATTCACCAGCAGGTGCGGCGTGCAGTCGTTGTCGACGATCCACTCATAGAGGGCTCGCACCAGGTAGGGACGACTGGAATTCATCACTGACGACCTCCTGAATTAGCGCATATCGCGCTCGGCGCCGGACAAGCTGGCCTTGAAGCCTTCACGGGCGAACTGACGCTCCATGTAGTCCAGCAGCGGCTTGGCCGGCTTCGGCAGCTCGATACCCAGCAGCGGCAAGCGCCACAGAATGGGCAGCAAACAGCAATCTACCAGACTCAGTTCTTCACTCAGAAAAAACGGCTTGTCGGCAAACAGCGGAGAAACCCCGGTCAGGCTCTCACGCAATTCCTTGCGCGCCTGCACCCGAGCCGGCTCCTTGCTGCGCGAGTCGAGGATCAGGTCGACCAGCTTGCACCAGTCGCGTTGAATGCGATGGATCAGCAGGCGGCTGTTGGCCCGCGCCACCGGATAGACCGGCAACAGGGGCGGGTGCGGGTAACGCTCATCCAGATATTCCATAACCACGGTCGACTCGTACAACGCCAGGTCGCGATCAACCAGGGTCGGTACGCTGCCGTAGGGATTGACCTCGGCCAGATTCGGCGGGCAACGGCCAGGCGCAACATCGATGATCTCGGCACTCACGCCCTTCTCGGCCAGCACCAGGCGCACGCGATGGGAGTAGTGATCGGTGGGGTCGGAATAGCAGGCCAACTTATTCGGTGCGGCCATGATGCCCCTCCTTAAAAAACCAGATTGCAGAAACAGAAAAACGCACGCGCCCATTATGGGCGCGTGCGTCTACAGCGGTAACGCGAGGGATCAGTGCACGTCCTTCCAGTATTCGCGCTTGAGCAGATAGGCAAACACGAAGAAGAAGGCCAGATACAACAGCACGTAGGTACCAATACGCTGGCTTTCGAGCTTGATCGGGTTGGCCGAGTAAGCCAGGAAAGTCACCAGGTTATGGATCTTCTCGTCGAACTCGGCTTCGCTCAGCTTGCCGGACTTCGGCACGATGGTCAGCTGGTCACAGGCTTCATGGGTGATCGGTGCACCGGTCAGCGGGTCGTACTGCTTCTTGCCATCCTCGACCACCTGAACCTGCTTGCAACCGACGACCTGGCGGCCTTGCAGGCCGACCAGCACGTTGGGCATGCCGACGTTCGGGAAGACCTTGTTGTTCACCCCATAAGGGCGAGTCGGGTCTTCGTAGAAGGTGCGCAGATAGGTATACAGCCAGTCTGTACCACGCACACGAGCCACCAGCGTCAGGTCAGGCGGTGCAGCACCGAACCAGGTCTTGGCATCACTCGGCTGCATGCCGATCTTCATGTGGTCGCCGATCTTGGCACCGGTGAAGACCAGGTTTTCCATCATCAGCTCGTGCGGGATGCCGAGGTCATCGGCAACGCGCTCGTAACGCTGGAACTTGGCACTGTGGCAACCCATGCAGTAGTTGGCGAAGGTACGCGCGCCATCCTGCAGGGCAGCCTTGTCGGCCAGATCGATATCGATGTGATCGTTCGGGTATTCAAGGCCGCCACTCGCAAATGCGAAGACCGGCAGTGCAGCAAAAATCAGTGCGGCAATTTGCTTTTTCATCAGCCAGTCACCCTTTCCGGAACCGGTTTAGTCTTCTCCATCCGGGTGTAGAACGGCATCAGGATGAAGTAGGCGAAATACAGAGCGGTACAGATCTGCGACAGCAGGGTACGGCCCGGAGTCGGGGCCAGCACGCCGAGCACGCCGAGAATCACGAAGGACACACAGAACACCAGCAGCCAGACCTTGCTCAGCCAGCCCTTGTAGCGCATCGACTTGACCGGGCTACGGTCCAGCCACGGCAGGACGAACAGCACGGCAATGGCGGCGCCCATGGCGATAACGCCGAGCAGCTTGTCCGGAACGGCACGCAGGATCGCGTAGTAAGGCGTGAAGTACCAGACCGGAGCAATGTGCGCCGGGGTCTTGAACGGGTTGGCCTGTTCGAAGTTCGGCTTCTCGAGGAAGTAACCACCCATCTCCGGGAAGAAGAACACGATGGCGCAGAAGACGAAGAGGAACACCACCACACCGACGATGTCTTTCACGGTGTAGTAAGGGTGGAAGGCGATGCCGTCGAGCGGAATGCCGTTCTCATCCTTCTTCTTCTTGATGTCGACGCCGTCCGGGTTGTTCGAGCCGACTTCGTGCAGCGCCAGGATATGCAGCACCACCAGACCGAGCAGGACGATCGGCAGCGCGATCACATGCAAGGCGAAGAAGCGGTTCAGGGTGATACCGGAAATCAGGTAGTCACCACGGATCCACTGGGTCAGGTCATCGCCGATTACCGGGATCGCACCGAACAGCGAGATGATCACCTGGGCGCCCCAGTAGGACATCTGGCCCCACGGCAGCAGATAGCCCATGAAGGCTTCTGCCATCAGGCACAGGTAGATCAGCATGCCGAAGATCCACACCAGCTCACGCGGCTTCTGGTAGGAGCCGTAGAGCAGACCGCGGAACATGTGCAGATAGACCACCAGGAAGAACGCCGAAGCGCCGGTGGAGTGCAGGTAGCGGATGATCCAGCCAAACTCCACATCACGCATGATGTATTCGACGGAGGCAAAAGCTTCCTCGGCCGACGGGGTAAAGCTCATGGTCAGCCAGATACCGGTAACGATCTGGTTGACCAGCACCAGCAGTGCCAGGGAGCCGAAGAAGTAGAAGAAGTTGAAGTTCTTCGGGGCGTAGTACTTGGACAGATGGTCTTCCCACATCTTGGTCGCGGGGAAGCGCGCATCGACCCATTCCATGAACTTGTTCATCATACCTTCTCCTGGTCCACGCCGACGACGATGACATCATCCGACTCGTACGAGTACGGCGGCACCGGCAGGTTCAAGGGCGCAGGCTGAGCCTTGTAGACACGGCCTGCGAGGTCGTAACGGGAGCCGTGGCAGGGGCAGAAGTAACCGCCCACCCACTCGGCGCCCAGATCGGCAGGCGCCACTTCCGGACGGAAGGATGGCGAGCAGCCCAGGTGGGTGCACAGACCGACCAGCACCAGCAGTTCGGGCTTGATCGAACGGGTTTTCTTGTCGACATAGGTCGGCTGCACCGAGGCAGCAGATTCCGGGTCGGCAACAACGCCCTCGAGCTTGGCCAGGTTACCGAGAATTTCCTCGGTACGGCGCACGATGAACACCGGCTGGCCACGCCATTCAGCAATCATCTGCTGACCAGCCTCGACCTTGGCGATATTCACTTTCACCGGTGCACCAGCGGCCTTGGCCTTGGCACTGGGGAACCATGACCCCACGAACGGAGTCGCAGCACCCACCGCTCCGGCAGCGCCCACCACAGAGGTGGCCGCTACCAGGAAGCGACGCCGGCCTGCATTCACGCCGTCATTGCTCATTCAGTCGTCTCCCATCAGCTTTGTGGCCTGTGGTCAGGCCTCTACTAGGTAAATATCTAGCCGCACAAAATTTGCCGAATGGTAAAGAAAAGCCCCTTTTCTGACAAGGTAATTACTGGATACAAATCGCTCCGAGGCCTTGTCCGACGCGGCATTCACCAATGCGGCACGTTGTCGCAGGGTAAACAGACGCCCATAAAAAACGCCCAGCTCCGTAAGGAAACTGGGCGCTTTTGAACGTAGCAGCGATTAACGCTTGGAGTACTGCGGACGCTTACGCGCTTTACGCAGACCCACTTTCTTACGCTCAACTTCACGCGCATCGCGGGTAACGAAGCCGGCCTTGCGCAGGGCAGGACGCAGAGTTTCGTCATAATCCATCAGGGCACGGGTGATGCCGTGACGGATTGCACCAGCTTGACCGCTGACACCACCACCGAGAACGGTGACGTAGATGTCGAACTTCTCGGTGGTCTCGGTCAGCTCCAGCGGCTGACGCACGACCATGCGAGCGGTTTCGCGACCGAAGAAGTTATCCAGGGTGCGGTTGTTGATGGAGATCTTGCCAGTACCCGCACGCAGGAAGACGCGTGCAGTTGCAGTCTTGCGACGGCCAGTGCCGTAATTTTGAGTCGCCGACATAATGAACTATTCCGTTAAATCTTCAGTTCTTGGGGCTGCTGAGCGGTATGCGGGTGAACAGCACCCTTATACACCTTCAGCTTGCGGTACATGTCGCGACCCAGCGGGTTTTTCGGCAGCATGCCCTTGACCGCGGTCTCGATCACGCGCTCGGGGGCCTTGGCAATCAGCTTCTCGAAGTTGATTTCCTTGATGCCACCCGGGAAACCGGAGTGCGAGTAGTACATTTTGTCGGTGGTCTTGGCACCGGTCACACGCACCTGCTCGGCATTGATCACGACGATGTAGTCGCCGGTATCAACGTGCGGGGTGTATTCCGGTTTGTGCTTGCCACGCAGACGGCTTGCAATTTCAGTAGCCAGACGACCCAGGGTCTGACCAGCAGCGTCGACGACATACCAGTCGCGCTTAACAGTTTCCGGTTTTGCAGTAAAAGTCTTCATTCGCTATAGCCTCAGGGGCCGCCCTGAAAATAAGACGGCGGATCTTACTGAATAGTGCTTGCTTTGACAAGTCAAAGACGGCCGGAAAACAGACGCTATCGGGGGCTCGGGTCAGCGCGTCCGCTACGGCGGGGGTTTCGGCGGGCTAGGCATCCCCACCTTCTTTCTCAAACAGGCTAGGCATCCCCGCTGAGAAAGCCGCGGAATTATGCCGATTACTGCAAAAATAGCAACCTGCTTTATGCTCAGTGCTTTCGCCACAGCCAAGGAGCAGCGCATGGAATATCGTCAACTGGGCCGCAGTGATCTCAAGGTCAGCGCACTGTGCCTGGGCAGCATGACCTGGGGCGAGCAGAACAACGAGGCCGACGCCTTCGCCCAGATCGATCGCGCCAGCGCCGCCGGCATCAACTTCATCGACACAGCCGAGATGTACCCGGTACCGCCGCGCGGCGAGACCTACGGCGCCACCGAACGGATCATCGGCAACTACTTCAAGGCGCGCGGCAATCGCGGCGACTGGATCATCGCCAGCAAGATCGCCGGCCCCGGCAATGGCATCGACTACATTCGCGACGGCCAGCTCAAGCACAACCGCGCCCACCTGGTCGCCGCCCTCGACGCCAGCCTGCAGCGCCTGCAAACCGACTGGATCGACCTGTACCAGCTGCACTGGCCAGAGCGCAGCACCAACTACTTCGGCCAGCTCGGCTACCGCCACCAGGAGCAGGACTTCACCCCGCTACAGGAAACCCTGGAAGTGCTTGGTGAACAGGTGAGGGCCGGCAAGATTCGTCATATCGGCCTGTCCAACGAAACCCCCTGGGGCATCATGCAGTACCTGCAACTGGCCGACCGCCTCGGCCTGCCGCGCATGGTCTCGGTACAGAACCCCTACAACCTGCTCAACCGCAGCTTCGAAGTGGGCATGGCGGAAGTCGCGATACGCGAGCAGTGCGGCCTGCTGACCTATTCGCCACTGGCGTTCGGCATGCTCTCCGGCAAATACGACAATGGCGCGCGCCCCATCAACGGCCGCATCACCCTGTTAAGCCGCTTCACACGCTACACCAATCCGCAAGCCCAGGCCGCCTGCGCCCGCTACGTGCACCTGGCGCGCAAGCACGCACTCAATCCGGCGCAGATGGCCCTGGCCTTCGTCACCGCACAGCCTTTTGTCACCAGCAACATCATCGGCGCCACCAGCCTGGAGCAACTGGAGTGCAACCTGCGCAGCGTCGATCTGAAGCTGAGCCCGGAGGTAGTGGCAGGGATTGAGGCGATCCAGCGCGAGCAGCCCAATCCGGCGCCCTGAGACAACCGACAGCGAATCGCGCCGGGGCCACCCCTGCGCGACCAGCGACACGCGAAAATGAAAAAGCCCGGCACTCCGCCGGGCTTTTTCATCTCAGCTGCACCTTACAGGGCGCGACTGATGATTTCCTTCATGATCTCGTTGGTGCCGGCGTAGATGCGCTGTACCCGCGAGTCGGCCCAGGCGCGGGCGATCGGGTACTCCAGCATGTAGCCGTAGCCACCGTGCAACTGCACGCACTCGTCGATCACCTTGCACTGCAGATCGGTGCTCCAGTACTTGAGCATCGCCGCAGTCGGTACATCCAGCTTGCCCTGCAGGTGCAGCTCTAGGCAGCGATCGACGAACACCCGACCGATCTGGATCTCGGTGGCCATCTCGGCCAGCTTGAAGCGGGTGTTCTGGAAGTCCGCCACCGGGCGGCCGAACGCCTTGCGCTCGCGGGTGTAGTCCTTGGTCCACTCGAGCGCCGCCTCGGCGGAGGAAATGGCCAACAGGCCCACGGTCAGGCGCTCCTGCGGCAGCTCCTGCATCAGGTAGACGAAGCCCATGCCCTCCTTGCCCAGCAGGTTTTCCTTGGGTACGCGCACGTCCTGGAAGAACAGCTCGGAGGTGTCCTGGGCCTTCATGCCGACCTTCTCCAGGCGCTTGCCCTTGGCAAAGCCCGGGGTGCTGGCCTCGACCAGGAACAGGCTGATGCCCTTGGCCCCAGCCTTGGCGTCGGTCTTGGCAACCACGATCACCAGATCGGCGAGGAAGCCGTTGGTGATGAAGGTCTTCGAGCCGTTGATCACGTACTCGTCGCCATCCAGCACGGCGGTGGTCTTCACTCCCTGCAGGTCGGAGCCAGTGCCCGGCTCGGTCATGGCGATGGCGGTGACCAGCTCACCACTAACCAGCTTCGGCAGGTACTTGTGTTTCTGCTCCTCGGAGCCGTAATGCAGGATGTACGGCGCAACGATGTCCGAGTGCAGGGAGAAGCCGACGCCGGACAGCCCCAGGCGCGACTGCTCCTCGATCACCACGGCGCTGTAGAGGAAGTCGGCACTCATGCCGCCGTATTCCTCCGGGATGTGCGAGCAGAGCATGCCGGCTTCACCGGCCTTGTTCCACAGGGCACGGTCGATATGGCCGTCCTTCTCCCACTGGGCGTGAAACGGCACCGCCTCCTGCTCGAAGAATTTGCGCACGGACTCGCGAAACTGCTCGTGCTCGTGACTGAACAGGGTTCTTGGAATCATTGTTGTACCTGCATCTGAGTGGTCATTGAGTGAGCAACACTCTAGGCCAGGCCCGAAGGAGTAGACACTGGACACATGCGACAAAAAATAAGACGATCCAGCCACTGAATGACCGTTTCACCACCAATAAGAATAATTGCCATGCCTGCGACAACCGCCCTGACCCGCATCTGCATCCTCGCCACCGAAGGTGTGTTCGCCGCCACGCTGATGCAGGCGCGCGACTTCTTCCACATGGCCGGCCTGCGCTACAGCAAGCAGCAAGGCCTGGACCAGGCCACCAACTTCCAGATCCGCGTGGTCAGCCCGGACGGCCAGGACGTGACCAGCTTCAGCCAGGCCAATATCCAGGTGGATGGCGTTCTCGAAGCGGCCGACGTGATCATCCTGCCAGCCTTCTGGGGCGACTTCGACGAGCTGCGCCAGCGTTCCCCACAGATCATCCCCTGGTTGCGCGACCAGCATGCCGCGGGCGCCGCCCTGTGCGGCGAAGCCACCGGGGTGTTCTGGATGGCCGAGGCCGGGCTGCTCGACGGCAAGGAAGCGACCACCTACTGGCGCTTCTTCCGCGAGTTCGCCGAGCGCTTCCCCAAGGTCCTGCTGAACCAGGAAAAGCACCTGTCGGATGCCGACAACCTGTATTGCGCCGGCGGCGTCACCTCGGCCTGCGACATGTACATCTACCTGATCGAACGCTACTGCGGTGCCTCCATCGCCCAGGGCGTGGCCCGCGACATCCTCTACGAGACCCAGCGCAGCTACAGCCCCGGACGCATCGGCTTCGGCGGGCAGAAGCTGCACCAGGACGTGGCCATCCTGCAGGTGCAGCAGTGGCTGGAAGAACATTTCGCCGAGAAATTCCGCATCGAGGACGTGGCCCGCGAGCACGGCATGAGCATCCGCAACTTCATGCGCCGCTTCCAGGCCGCCACCGGCGACAAGCCCCTGCACTACCTGCAGCGCCTGCGCATCGAGACGGCCAAGAGCCTGCTCAGCTCCACGCGCAAGAGCATCAAGACCATCAGCTACGAAGTCGGCTACGACGACGCCAGCTTCTTCGCCCGCCTGTTCCGCCAGCACGCCGAGCTGTCACCCAACCAGTATCGCCGGCAGTTCCTGCACAAAGACGGCGCCTGAAACGCAAAAGGGGTTGCCAACTGGCAACCCCTTCTTCACATCAGCACAGAGCGATTATGGCTTGTGCGCCCGCGACAGGAACTCGTGGGACTGCATCTCCAGCAGGCGGCTCAGGGTGCGCTGGAACTCGAAGTTCAGGCGCCCACCGCTGTACAGGTCCTTCAGCTCCACTTCGGCGGAGATGATCAGCTTGACGTTGCGGTCGTAGAACTCGTCCACCAGGTTGATGAAGCGCCGCGCCATGTCGTCCTTGGCCACGCTCATCTGCTCGACATTGGCCAGGATCACCGCGTGGTAGATCTTGCCCAGTTCGATGTAGTCGTTCTGGCTGCGCGGGCCGTCGCACAGCTCGCGGAACTCGAACCAGGCTACGTCGTCGCCTTCCTTGCGCGCCATGATCGCGCGGTTCTCGATTATCAGCGCCTTGTTCTCTTCCACCACGCAGTGCTCGGGCAGCAGGCTGCGGAAGCTCTTGTCCAGGCTGACCTCGGCCTCGGCATCCAACGGCCAGTGGAACAGCTCGGCCTGCTCCAGCGCACGCAGGCGGTAATCCACGCCACTGTCGACGTTGACCACGTCGGTGTACTGCTTGACCAGGGCGATTGCCGGGAGGAAGCGCGCGCGCTGCAGGCCGTCCTTGTACAGGCCGTCCGGGACGATGTTGGAAGTCGCCACCAGGGTCACGCCGTTCTTGAACAGCTCGTCCAGCAGGGTGGCGAGGATCATCGCGTCGGTAATGTCGGAGACGAAGAATTCGTCGAAGCAGATCACCCGCGCCTCGTCGGCGAAACGCTTGCCGATGATGGTCAGCGGGTTCTTCTCGCCCTTGAGGGTCTTCATTTCCTCGTGCACCCGCTTCATGAAGCGGTGGAAGTGCGTGCGCATCTTCTGCGGGAACGGCAGCGCCTCGAAGAAGGTGTCGACCAGGTAGGTCTTGCCGCGGCCGACCCCACCCCAGAAGTACAGGCCCTTGACCGGCTCCTGACGCTTCTTGGCGAACAGGCCGCCGAACAGGCCCGGTTTGTTCTTGGAGTCGGCTACCAGATCGTCGTACAGGCGCTGCAGATGACGCACGGCAGTTTCCTGGGCGGCGTCGTGGAAGAAGTCCGGCCGTTGCAGGTCGGCCTGGTAGCGCGCAAGAGGAGTCATGATGGGAAATTCGGTAACAAAAACGGGGCGGTCACTTTAGCGACGCACCCCGTGCTTGGCAATCGGCCAGTAGTCCGGCCCGGCGTTTATTCCTGCGGCGCCAGCGCCTCACGCAGGCGAGCAATGCCAGCCTCGCGTGCGCCGGCATTGGCGAAGGCCGGGCTTTCGCCGATCAATTCGCCATCCAGCCACAGTGCGAAGGCTTCGCCGTGCTCGCGCACATCCAGCGCCTCGCCAGACTGCAGGCGCTTGCTGGCCTGCCCCGCCGCCTTGCCATCGGCAAAGGACTTGGACAGCAACAGCTGCTCGCCAGCGGCATCCAGCAGGCGGAAACGGAAGCTGCCGTCTTCATCGCGGAAACTGACGAAGCGTGCGCCTTTCGTGGCTTTCTTCTGACTACCGCTAGAACTGCCACTCAATGATGGGAGCTTCCCATCAACGTAAGCATGTTTAGCCTTAAACGAACGCAGGCCTACCGCCTCGCGCAGTTCACCGAGGAACGGGGTGGCAGTCTTGCGCGCCTTGGCCGCACCGGCGAGGAGGATGTCCTCCAGATCGGCCGGGCGTTCGATCAGTGCGTGATAACGCTCGCGTGCCTCGCCCAGCTCGTTGTCGAGCAGCTGGAACAGGCGCTGCTTGGCCTCGCCCCAGGCCAGACCGGCGAGCAGCTCGGCGCGGAACTCGGCCTGCTGGGCCGGCGTGGCGAAGGCCTGGAACAGGGTGAACAGGTGCGAGTTGTCCGGGTCCTTGGCTTCGCCCGGCAGTTTGGAGTCGGTGACGATGCGGGCGATGGCGTCCTTGAGCTGTTTGGCGCTGCCGAACAGCGGGATGGTGTTGTCGTAGCTCTTGCTCATCTTGCGCCCGTCGAGGCCGGGCAGGGTTGCCACTTCCTCTTCGATCACCGCTTCCGGCAGGGTGAACAGTTCCTTGCCGTTGCCGAACAGGTGGTTGAAGCGCTGGCCGATGTCGCGGGCCATCTCCACGTGCTGGATCTGGTCGCGACCGACCGGCACCTTGTGCGCGTTGAACATCAGGATGTCCGCCGCCATCAGCACCGGGTAGCTGAACAGACCCATGGTGATGCCGGCATCCGGGTCTTCGCCCTGCTCGACGTTCTTGTCCACCGAGGCCTTGTAGGCGTGGGCGCGGTTGAGCAGGCCCTTGCCGGCAACGCAGGTGAGCAGCCAGCACAGCTCGGGAATCTCGGGGATATCGGACTGGCGGTAGAAGGTCGCCTTGTTCACGTCCAGGCCGCAAGCCAGCCAGGTAGCAGCGATCTCCAGGCGCGAACGCTGGATGCGCGCCGGCTCGTCGCACTTGATCAGCGCGTGGTAGTCGGCGAGAAAGTAGAACGAGTCCGCATCGGCGGCGCGACTGGCGACGATGGCCGGACGGATGGCCCCCGCGTAGTTGCCCAGGTGCGGGGTACCGGTGGTGGTGATGCCAGTCAGGATTCGGGTGGTCATGTCGGTTTCGCTTATTGAATACGAGGCTGAATCAGATCTTTCAGCTCGGGCAACTTGCCGTGAAAAAAGTGGCCGCATTCTGCCACTTTCAGCAGCTCGTGGGCACGTGGCAGGGCCTGGGACCAGGCGTACACCAGCTCGGGATCGATCACTTCATCCTGCTCGGGCTGGATCACCACCAGCTCGCCGCCGTCCGGCAGACGCTCCGGCGCCTGCAGGCGCTGCACCGCTGGGGCGACCATGAACAGTCGCTCGACGGCAATGCCCTGCTGTTCCAGGCGCCCGGCGGTCGCCGCGGCGACGAAGCCGCCGAAAGAGAAGCCACAGAGGATCAGCGGCAACTGCGGCTGCTGCGCGCGCAGCCAGTGCGCAACGGCCTCGGCATCGTCCACTTCGCCGCTGCCCATGTCATGACTGCCGGCGCTGGCGCCGACGCCACGGTAGTTGAAACGCAGGGTGCTGTAGCCCATGTCGCGCACCGCGCGTTGCAGGGTAGAGACCACCTTGTTGAGCATGGTGCCGCCCTGCACCGGGTTGGGGTGGCAGATCAGCGCAACGCCTTTGGCGTCCGGCACTTCAAGGTAGAGGGCTTCCAGCGGGCCGCAGGGGCCGTCGAGGGAGAGAGGGGTTTCGCGGATCAACTGCGGGAACTCCGTGACCCCGGATCGGGTCGACACGTCTTGGTTAGGCACAACGCACAACACGGCTCGCAAGCGGTATACAGCGCGGTTTGGAGCCGCTACCGTAAAGCAAAGCCGTATAGAGAGGAAGGACTCGTGGAACAGACGATCACGCCCTGGTTGCTCCCCGCCATCGCCCTGCTGGCAGGCATCGCCATTGGCTTTCTGGTGGCGCGCCTGCTGCCCAACGCCGCGCCCAATCGCACCCAGCGCCAGCTGGATGACATGCAGCAGCGCTTCGACTCCTACCAGAGCGAAGTGGTGACCCACTTCAACACCACCGCCAGCCTGGTGAAGAAACTCACCCAGAGCTACCAGGAAGTGCAGGAACACTTGTCCGAAGGCGCCAACCGCCTGGCCCTTGACGAGCTGACCCGCCAGCGCCTGCTCGCCGCCCTGCAAACCGACGAAGGCAGCGAGAAACGCGAGCGCCTGACCCCGCCAAAGAACAACGAAATGCCCAAGGACTACGCGCCGAAAGCGCCGGATGCGCCGGGCACGCTGGACGAAACCTTCGGCCTCAAGCGTTGATCTGCGCTTAACCGCCGAGAAAAAGCCCCGCCCAGTGCGGGGTTTTTTATAGGCTATGTACCGGTTACGCGTTGCTACGCAGCGCTCTGGTTTAGGTCAAACGCTCGCGGTGGCTGCTCTGGCTGTTCGTGGGAGCGAATTCATTCGCGATCAGGGCCCGCGCGCCGAGCAGCCTGGCTATCGCGGATAAACCCGCTCCCACTAAAGCTAAATCGTCCGTATCACACGGATCTAGTACATAGCCTTTTACAGCTAAAGCCCTGCGAGATCGCTCTTGTAGGAGCCAGCTTGCTGGTGATTGATCGACGTGCAGCGCTGATTGCCAGCAAGGACTAGGCGTCCCCCTGGCTCCTACAGAGCACGCATCGGGCGACAGACACCGAATGCGGTCGCCCCACGCCAAGCCCGGGCTGAGTGAGCGCGCACAAAAAAGCCCCGCACCTGGCGGGGCTTTTTGATTACAGAAGCTTAGATCGCGCCGCGGCTACGCAGCAGATCGAGCACCTGCTTGACGCCCTCTTCCACCGACAGGCTCTGGGTGTCGATCACCAGATCGGCATTCAGCGGGATGTCGTACGGGAAGGACTCGCCCGGGATGTTGTCGCCAGCGGCGGCATACAGGCCCTGCGGGTCACGCTCGCGGCACACGGCCGGCGAAGCCTGGACGTAGACAGTGAGCAGGCGCTCGTTGCCGATCAGCGCCTTGGCCTGTTCGCGGCCTTCGGCATCCGGGGCGACGAACGCGGCCAGGGTCAGCAGGCCGGCTTCGTTGAACTGACGCGCCACGTGGGCGGCGCGACGCCAGTTCTCGGTACGCCCGGCACGGTCCTGCGGCAGGCCCTTGTTCAGGTCGTGACGCAGGTTCTGGCCATCCAGCACATACACGGCACGCCCCATGTCGAACAGCTTGCGCTCCACGGCGTAGGCCAGGGTGCTCTTGCCGGCGCCGGACAGGCCGCTGAACAGCACGGTGGCCGGCTGCTGGCCGAAGCGGGTAGCACGCTCTTCGGTGGATACGTGGGCCAGTTCACCGTGATGACTGCTGCCACCCGCGCCGACGGCATCGGCGATGATCATGCCGGCACCGACGGTGCCGTTGGTCAGGCGGTCGATGACGATGAAGGCGCCAGTGGTGCGGTTGTGTGCGTAGCCGTCGAGGGCGATCGGGGCGTCGAGGGCGACCTTGACCTTGCCAATCTCGTTGAGCTGCAAGCTGCTCGCCGCGCCCTCTTCCAGGGTATTCACATCGACGCGGTGGGCGATGCTGGCAATCGAGCCCGGCACGTAGCTGGTGGCGCGCTTGATGTCGTATTTCTTGCCCGGCAGCATCGGTTCTTCGGCCATCCACACCAGCATGGCGTCGAAACTGTCGACCACCTGCGGGCGGTTGTCGGCATGCACCAGCATGTCGCCACGGGAGACGTCGATCTCGTCTTCCAGGGTCAGGGTGATCGCCTGGCCCGGACCGGCCTGCTCCAGCTCACCTTCGAAGGTGACGATGGATTTGATCTTGCTGCCCTTGCCCGACGGCAGGGCGATGACTTCATCGCCCTTGCGCACGATGCCGCTGGCCAGGGTGCCGGCGAAACCGCGGAAGTTCAGGTTGGGACGGTTGACGTACTGCACCGGGAAACGCAGGTCGTCGAAGTTGCGATCACCCGCCACTTCCACGGTCTCGAGAATTTCCATCAGCGACTGGCCGGTGTACCAGGGCGACTGCTCGCTCTTGTTCACCACGTTGTCGCCTTTCAGCGCCGACATCGGCACGAAGTGCATCGAACTTGGCTTGAAGGCAATGCCTTCGACAAACGTCAGGTAATCGCTCTTGATCTGCTCGAACACGCCCTGATCGAAGCCCTTGAGGTCCATCTTGTTGACGGCGATGACGATGTGCTTGATGCCCAGCAGCGACGCAATAAAGCTGTGGCGCTTGGTCTGGGTCTGCACGCCGTAACGGGCGTCGATCAGGATGATCGCCAGGTCGCAGTTGGACGCGCCGGTGGCCATGTTGCGCGTGTACTGCTCATGGCCGGGGGTGTCGGCAATGATGAACTTGCGTTTGGTGGTGCTGAAATAGCGGTACGCCACATCGATGGTGATGCCTTGCTCGCGCTCGGCCTGCAGACCGTCGACCAGCAGCGCCAGGTCGATATCTTCACCGGTGGTGCCGACTTTCTTGGAATCCTTGGTGATGGCGTCCAGATGGTCTTCATAGATCATCTTGGAGTCATGCAGCAGGCGGCCGATCAGGGTGCTCTTGCCGTCGTCGACGTTGCCGCACGTCAGGAAGCGCAGCAGCTCTTTACGCTCGTGCTGGGCCAGGTAGGCGAGGATGTCCTCGCTGATCAGTTCGGATTGGTGCGACATATTAAAAGTACCCCTGACGTTTCTTCTCTTCCATCGAGCCGGAAGAGTCATGGTCGATGACTCGGCCTTGGCGCTCAGAGGTTTTGGCCAGCAACATTTCCTGAATGATTTCCGGCAGGGTGCTGGCGGTGGATTCCACGGCGCCAGTCAGCGGGTAGCAACCCAGGGTACGGAAGCGCACCATCTTTTTATGGATGCTGGCTTTCTGCTCAGGGGTGAGGTGTTCGAGGATGCGCTCGTCGTCGATCATGATCAGCGCGCCGTTCATCTCGATCACTTCGCGCTCTTCGGCGAAGTACAGCGGCACAATCGGGATGCTTTCCAGATAGATGTACTGCCAGATATCCAGCTCGGTCCAGTTGGACAGCGGGAATACGCGGATCGACTCGCCTTTCTTGACGTTGCCGTTGTACACGTTCCACAGCTCGGGACGCTGGTTCTTCGGGTCCCAGCGGTGCTTGCTGTCGCGGAAGGAATACACGCGCTCCTTGGCGCGCGACTTCTCTTCGTCGCGGCGCGCGCCACCGAAGGCGGCATCGAAACCGTACTGGTCCAGCGCCTGCTTGAGACCCTCGGTTTTCATCACGTCAGTGTGCTTGGCACTGCCGTAGGTGAAGGGGTTCATGTCCTGAGCCACACCATCGGGATTGGTGTGGGTGATCAAGTCCAGGCCGTACTCTTTGACCATCTTCTCGCGGAAGCTGTACATCTCCTGGAATTTCCAGCGTGTATCGACGTGCATAACCGGGAACGGCAGCTTGCCGGGGAAAAAGGCCTTGCGTGCCAGGTGCAGCATCACGGCAGAGTCTTTGCCGATGGAATACAGCATCACCGGGTTGTCGAATTCGGCGGCCACTTCACGAATGATGTGGATACTTTCCGCCTCGAGCTGTTTCAGGTGCGTCAGTTTATCGAGCATGGCTTATCACAGATCTGGGAATGAACGGCCGGCGGGCCGTGGACGAGCGCGCACTCTAGCACAGCGCCCTCTTCTATTCAGGCAGCCTCTTAGATCGAAAAGATCTAGTTTTATGCCCGAAGAATCAGCGGTTTATATGGGGTTCGGGCAGTCGATAAACAGGTGTTCGATGGCGAAGCGCCGCGCCAGGTAATCACCCAGGGCCTGCACACCATAACGCTCGGTGGCATGGTGGCCGGCGGCGATAAAGCCGATGCCATTCTCGCGGGCGCTGTGGAAGGTCTGCTCCGAGGCCTCGCCGGTCAGGTACAGATCGACCCCGGCGGCGATGGCATTGTCGATGTAGCCCTGGCCACCACCGGTGCACCAGCCGATCTTGCGCACCATGCCCTCGCCTTCCACCAGCAGCGGCTCGCGACCGAGCACTTCCTGCACCCGGCGGGCAAAATCGCGGGCGCTCATCGGTTCGGCCAGCGAGCCGAGCAGGCCTACCACCTTCGGGTTGTTCGGGTCGAGCGGCCCCTCCACGGTGATGTCGAGCTGCCGCGCCAGTTGCACGTTGTTACCGACTTCCGCGTGCAGATCCAGCGGCAGGTGGTAGGCCAGCAGACTGATGTCGTTGCTCAGCAGGGTCTGCAGGCGGCGGCGCTTGATGCCGGTGATGCAGGAATCCTCGCCTTTCCAGAAATAGCCGTGGTGCACCAGCACCACATCGGCCTCGGCCTCCACCGCGGCATCCAGCAGCGCCTGGCTGGCGGTGACACCGCTGACGATACGCCGCACCTGCGGCCGGCCCTCGACCTGCAGGCCGTTGGGGCAGTAATCGCTGATTCGTGCGGCATTCAGGAAGCGGTCGGCTTCCTCGACCAGGGTGCGCAGCGCGATAGCCATACTGATTCCTCACAAGCTGTTGCGGACACTGCCTTCTGCGGCGGTGCCCCTCTATAATGCCGCCACCTTAAGGGCCACTCTTTGCCCTCGCAACCCTCAGGATTTTCCCTCAATGCTCAAGGCCCTGCGTTTCTATGGCTGGCCCCTGCTGGTCGGCCTGCTGCTGGCGCTGCTGATCATCCAGCGTTACCCGCAATGGGTCGGCCTGCCCAGCCAGGACGTCAACCTGCGCCAGGCGCCGCGCTATGGTATCGCCCAGGAAGGTCCGGTGTCCTACGCCGAGGCAGTGGGCCTGGCCGCCCCGGCAGTGGCCAACCTGTACACCACCAAGGTGGTGAGCAAAGCCAGCCACCCACTGCTCGACGACCCGACCTTCCGCCGCTTCTTCGGCGACAACCTGCCCAAGCAGCGGCGCATGGAGTCGAGCCTGGGCTCGGCGGTGATCATGAGTCCGGAAGGCTATCTGCTGACCAACAACCATGTGGTGGCCGGCGCCGACCAGATAGTGGTGGCGCTCAAGGACGGCCGCGAGACCCTGGCCCGGGTGATCGGCAGCGACCCGGAGACCGACCTGGCGGTGCTCAAGATCGACCTCAAGGACCTGCCAAGCATGACCCTCGGCCGCTCCGACCAGATCAACATCGGCGACGTCACCCTGGCCATCGGCAACCCCTTCGGCGTTGGCCAGACCGTGACCATGGGCATCATCAGCGCCACCGGGCGCAACCAGCTGGGCCTTAATACCTACGAGGACTTCATCCAGACCGACGCGGCGATCAACCCCGGCAACTCTGGCGGCGCGCTGGTCGATGCGCACGGCAACCTGATCGGCATCAACACCGCGATCTTCTCCAAGTCCGGCGGTTCCCAGGGCATTGGCTTTGCCATTCCGGTGAAGCTGGCCACCGAAGTGATGAAGGCGATCATCGAGCACGGCCAGGTGATCCGTGGCTGGCTGGGCATCGAGGTGCAGCCGCTGACCCCGGAGCTGGCGGAGTCCTTCGGCCTCGGCAGTCACTCGGGCATCCTGGTCGCCGGTATCTACCGCGACGGCCCGGCGCAGAAGGCTGGCCTGCAGCCAGGCGACCTGATCCTGACCATCGACGGCGAAGCGGCCATCGACGGGCGCCGCTCGATGAACCAGGTGGCGCGGGCCAAGCCCGGCGGACAGGTCGCCATCGAGGTGCTGCGCGGCGGTGAGACCCTGGAGCTGACCGCCGAAATCGGCGTGCGGCCACCGCAAAGCAACGAATAAAGAAAAGGCTGTGTAGCCGTTACGTGTTGCTTGTATGCGGAAGGCACGCGCGGCACCTCTGGCTGTCCGTGGGAGCGAATTCATTCGCGATCAGGGCCAACGCTGAGCCGTCTGTTTATCGCGGATAAATCCGCTCCCACAAAAGCTCAATGACGGGTGCAGCACGCAACGAGCACATAGCCATACTTTGGGCCATTCGCCGCGCACGAGCCGGCGCGCTTAACGGCGTAACTTGGCGCAGTGATCCTGGGCCGGCATGGCGGCGGTGTACCAGACATAGTCGGCGCTGTCCGCCGCCACCGTCTTGCCAACTTCGGCCAGCACCAGCACCGTATTACCCTGCCCGGCCGCCAGATCGCTCAGGTGCAGCGGCACGCCCAGGTCCTTGCGCACATGGAAGGCTCCAGCCAGCAGCACGGCCGGCTGCGGCGCGGCCAGCAGACGCTCGGCCATGCGCCGGTCGCGCTGCTGCTGCACGGCGAGCATGGCCGGCAGCTGGCTTTCCGGGAGCAGGCCGCAATGCGACTCGCGGATATCGGCGAACAGCGCATCCTGCACCGCCGGCGTGGTGGCCGCGCCGCTCGGCAGTGGCGGGCGCTGCTGGTAGATGGCCATGATCTCGCTGCGTTCGAGGTTGGCCGACAGCAACGGATAAGGCTGGCGCAGCGCTTCACTGACCAGCGCGCCATACAGCGACCAGTCCCAGCCCGGCTGCCAGGCCAGTGCGCCGATCAGGTCGCGCGGCGCGTTACCCACGCGGCTCTGCGCCTGCACTTGCGCCACCCGCGCCTGCTGGCTGGGCGTGAGCATTTCCAACAGCAGGCTGCCTTGCGCGCGACGCGCGGCCAACTCGCGCAGCAACCAGAGCTGCAGGGCGTGATGGTCCGGGTTGTCGTGCTGCTCACCGATCAGCAGGCGTGGCGCCTTGGCCAGGCGCTCGACCAGCTGTTGCGGCGTCAGTCGCTCGCCACTGGCCAGCTCGATAATCTGGCCCAGCTGGGGATGGTCGTGCCCCTCGGGGGCAATCGGCGCAGGTGGCGGCAGCCCGCCACTGGACTGGCAGGCCGCCAGCAGGGCTATACAGCAGAGCAACAGAATACGCATGCAAGTTTCCTTAGCGATCAAGCGGCGGTAGCCCGGATGCAATCCGGGGGCCGTTCCCGGATTGCATCCGGGCTACATAAACAGTCAGCGCGCCACGATCAGCGGATGGCCGCGCTCGGGGTGACACTGGATCAGCACCTGCAGACCGAACACTGCCTCTAGGGCGACAGCGTTCAACACCTCATCCGGTGTGCCCAGCACATGCGGGCGCCCGCCTTGCAGCAGGAGCAGCCGGTCGCAGTAGCGCGCCGCCAGGTTGAGGTCATGCAGGATCACCATCACCGCCGCGCCACGCCCGGCAAAGTCGCGCACCGCCTGCAGGGTGGTGTGCTGGTGCAGCGGATCGAGCATCGAAGTCGGCTCGTCGAGCAGCAGGGTCTGCCCCGCCGCGCCCGGCCACAACTGCGCCAGCACCCGCGCCAGGTGTACGCGCTGGCGCTCACCGCCGGACAACGCCAGGTAGCTGCGCCCCGCCAGGTGCGCGGCATCCGCCGCCTGCAGCGCGGCCGCGACGATTTCGGCATCGCGCACACGACCACTGGCGTGGGGCAGACGGCCCATGGCGACCACCTGCTCCACCGCGAAGGCGAAGTTCAGCGTCGAGCTTTGCGGCAGCACTGCCAACCGCTGCGCCCGTGCCTGCCCGGACCAGTCCGCCAGGCGCCGGCCATCCAGGCTGACCTCGCCGCGGGCCGCCGCCAGCTCACCACACAGGGCGCCGAGCAGCGTGCTCTTGCCGGCGCCGTTGGGGCCGAGCACGCCAAGCACTTCGCCGGGGCGCAGCTGCAGGTCGATATCCGCCAGCACCGTGCAAGGGCCGCGCTGGACCGCCAGATTGTTGGCCTGCAGCATCAGGTGCGCCCCCGTACCAGTAGATAGAGAAAGAACGGCGCGCCGAGCAGCGCGGTGACGATGCCAATCGGCAACTCCGCCGGCGCCAGCAGCAGGCGTGCGACCAGATCGGCCAGCAACAGCAGGCTGGCGCCGGCCAGCAGCGAAGCCGGCAGCAGCACGCGGTGATCGGGGCCGACCAGCAGGCGCATCAAATGCGGCACCACCAGGCCGATGAAGCCGATCAGACCGGCCGCGGCCACGGCGGCACCGACGCCCAGCGCCGTACACAGCACCAGCTCCAGCTTGATCCGCTCGACATCGAAACCCAGGTGGCGCGCCTCCGATTCGCCAAGCAACAGCGCATTCAGCGCCGCCGCCCGGCGCGGCAGCCACAGGGCCACACCGACCGTCACCAACAGCAGCGGCCACAGTCGCGAATAGCTGGCGCCGTTGAGGCTGCCGAGGTTCCAGAAGGTCAGGCTGCGCAGGGTGGCGTCATCGGCCAGGTAGGTGAACAGCCCCACCCCGGCGCCGGCCATGGCAGTCATCGCCACCCCGGCCAGAAGCATGGTGGCGACATGGGTCTGTCCATCGCGGCGGCCGAAACGGTAGACCACCGCAGTCACCGCCAGCCCGCCGCCAAAGGCGCAGACCGACAACAGGTACGGGGCGAAGGCCGGCGGCAGGCCGCCCATGTAGCTGCCACCGACAATTGCGATGGCCGCCCCCAGCGCCGCGCCGCCCGACACCCCGACCAGGCCGGGATCGGCCAGCGGGTTGCGAAACAGGCCCTGCATGGCCACCCCGGACAGCGCCAGCACGGCGCCCACGGCCAGGCCGAGCAGGCTACGCGGCAGGCGGATCTGCCCGAGGATCAGCTCGGCCTGCTGCAAGCCCTCGCCCTCCAGCGGCACGCCGAGCAGGCGCAGGGCCGCGTACAGGGTATCGGCCAGCGGCAGGCTGACCGGGCCCAGCGCCAGGGACAGCCACAACGCCAACAACAGCAACAGGCCCAGGCCGATCAGCAATGGGCGAGGTCGAACAATGGCGGTCATGGGCGGTTTTCGGCAGTCAGAGGGTGCGCGGAAGGATAAAAGGCTGCCGCCAGTACCGCCAGCGCATCCGGCACACGCGGACCCAGGCCACCGACCAGCAGGGTCGGGTCGAGATCGAGCAGGCGCCCTTCACGGCCGGCCTGGGTCTGCGCCAGGGCCGGGTTCTGTTCGAGCAGGGCGGCGCGCGCAGCGTCCCCGGCGAGGCCGCGGTCGGCGAAGATCACCACCTGCGGGTCCAGCGCCAGCAACGCTTCGCTGGAGATCGGCTTGTAGCCCTGATGCTCGCTGAGGTTGTGCCCGCCAGCCTGGGTAATCAACCAGGCGGCCAGAGTGTCCTTGCCGGCCATCAGGGTGTTACTGCCGACATGGCCGAGCAGCATCAGCACACGCGGCGCCTGCTGCTGGCGCTGTGCCTGATTGACCCAGGCGGCCTGGCGCTGCAGGCGCTTGCGGTAGGCATCCATGCTGGCCCGGGCCTGCTGCGGCGTACCGAGCAACTGCCCGAGGCGCTGCAGGTTGTGCTCCAGAGTGTTCAGGCTGGCCTGCGCCGAGAGCAGCTCGACCTGCACGCCCGCCGCCTTGAGTTGCTCCAGCACCGGCGGCGGGCCCATTTCCTCGCTGCCGAGCAGCAGGTCCGGACGCAGGGCCAGCACGCCTTCGGCAGCCAGCTGGCGCTGGTAACCCACGCCCGGCAACTGGCGCAGGGACTGCGGGTACTGGCTGGTGCTGTCGACCCCGACCAGCTTGCCCTCACCGCCTAGGGCCACCACCCACTCACTGAGCGAGCCACCGGCACTGACCCAGCGTTGCGGCAAGGCTTCGCCGGCAACTAGTGCCGAGCTAAACAGCAGACCGGCACAGGCGCCGGCCATCAATTTGCCCAGATCCATTGGTCTTCCCCTTAGTCGCCTAGGGCCGCGGCGCTTTCCGCCAGGGCACGCCAATCGGCACGTTCAGCGATGCCCGGCTTGCGCGCACCGAACAGCTGCAGCACCAGCTCACCGTCGGCAGCGAAGGCTTCCCAGCTGGTGATCACACCGTCGCTACTCGGCTTGCGCACGCGCCACAGTTCGACCACGCCGGTGGTTTTCAGGTGCAGGTTGAACTCCGGATCGAGCACGTTGAACCAGCTGTCCATCCAGCGCAGGTTGTTCACCGGCCCGGAGTGGATCTGGATGCAGTGCGGGTTGCCGACGAACACCATGATCGGCACCTCGCCACTGGCGGCGCCCTCCATCAGTTTCGGCAGCTCGGCGCAGCCCAGCGGCTCGGCCCATTCGCGACCGGCCAGGCGCAGGGCCTGGGTGCGGGTCAGCGCATGGCGCTTGAGCATGGCGAAGAAGTGGTGGGTGTCCTGCAGCGCAGCCCAGTCGGTGCGCAGGGCGGATACATCCACCTCGGCATCGGCGCGCGGCGCCGGGCGTTCGGCCAGCGGTTGCAGATCCAGTTCGGCGCTCTGCTGCTCGGCGCGGAAACGCTCGACCAGCGGCGCCCAGGCACTCAGCTCGCTACTTTCGGTGAGGAACACCTTGTGCACGGCCAGGCCCTGGTGGTCGAACACCTGGATGCTGCGCTGGGTGCCACGCGCGGTGTCTTCGGCGACGGCGAACACGCTGGCCCAGCCGCCGAGGAACAGGCGCAGGTCGATATCAGCCGATACCACCAGCCCCATCTGCCCGTTCGCCAGCACCGACACATCGCGGTAATGGCCTTTGCGTTCATGCACGCAATGCTCGTTGCGGGTCAGCGCCATGATGTAGCCCAGTTCGCCGAGGGCCGGCAGCAGCGCAGCCCAGTCCGGACGCAGGCGCACGGCATCGATGCCCAGGCGGCTGGCGGTCAGCTCGCCTTCGCTGACGCCCAGCTTGGCGGCCGCATCGCGGGCACGCAGACCGGCTTGCTCGGCGCGCAGGCGCTGCCAGGCCTGGTACAGGGAGGCCGGCGAAGTGTGGGTCGTGGGATTGGCAATGCTCATGGCGAGTCCTTCTCGGTCTGGAGTCTGTTCACGGCGGGGCAGCACACCCCCTCCCGACCGCAAGGGTCGGGCAAGGGGATCCCCGCCAGGTCGGCGCAGACTACACCAACAAGAATTAAACTCCAATGTTATTGATAACTGTTTGCATTCAATAATGAATTTCCATTACCTTGCAGCCCGCCAAATCACCTGGCCATCAAGAGCCAATCAGCGGGAGTAATCGCATGTCCACCCCACCCTTCGCCCTGCGCCCATGGATGGCGCTGCTGTTGCTAAGCCCGGCCCTGGCGCTGGCACAGACCACCGGCAAGCAGGACAGCAGCACCGAACTCGCAGCCACCCAGGTCACCGGCCAGGCCGTGCAGGACAGTCTGCCGACCACCAGCACCAGCGCCGAAACCCTCGAAGAGCGGCAGATCCGCAGCTTCGATGACCTCGGTCGGCGCGCCGAGCCCGGGGTGAACTACAGCCGCACCACGGAAAGCATCAACATCCGCGGCCTCGATCGTGACCGCGTACTGACCACCCTCGACGGCATCCGCGTACCGTGGCTGACCGATGGTGCACGCAGCCAGGGCCCGACCGGCGGCGCCCAGGGCGGCCTCGACTCGATCGACTTCAATGGCCTGTCCGCAGTGGATATCGTGCGTGGCGCCAACTCCAGCCAGGCCGGCTCCGGCGCCCTCGGTGGCGCGGTGCAGTTGTTCACCCTCAATCCGGAAGATCTGCTGCGCGGCGGCAAGAACTTCGGCAGCCTGATCAAGAGTGACTACGACAGCGTCGATGACAGCTGGGGCCTGAATGCCGCCGTCGCCGGCCGTGTGCAGGACACCGCCTGGCTGCTGCAGGCCGGCCAGCGCCAGGGCCATGAACTGGAAAGCAGCGGCGACGACAACCTCTACGGCACCGCGCGCACCGCCGCCAACCCGGCCGACAGCGAGCAGCAGAGCCTGCTGATCAAGCTGCAGCAGCGCTTCGACGGTGGCCACAAGCTCGGTTTCACCGGCGAGATTTTCCAGCGCGAGAACGACATCGACAGCCGCACCAACCAAGGCAGCACCTACCTGGAGGGTGAAAACAGCACAGTCGAGCACAACAAGCGCCAGCGCCTGTCCGCCGACTACGAGTACCTGGCCGAAGACAGCAACGGCCTGATCGACAGCGCCCATGCCATCGCCTACTGGCAGAAACTGCGCCGCCATGACGACCAGACCGGTATCCGCAGCGTCAGCGACTCGCGCGCCGGGATCCCTGATTCGGTGTTCCAGATGTTCGGCCTGCCGGGCAACCCGTACAAATACCCGAGCGGCGCCTTCGGTCGTGACAACCAGATCGAGAAGGAGCTGTACGGGGTATCCGGCGAAATCGGCAAGACCCTCGAAATCGCCGGCCTGGCGAACAAGCTGACCCTCGGTGGCGAGCTGTACCAGATCAACACCGAGCAGGTCTCCGAGGGCTACGACAACTGCCCCGGCTTCACCATCGATCCGAGCAGCCCGATGTACATGGGCCCGACCGCCTGCGACTTTCTGCACACCAACCAGGCCGACATGCCCAAGGCCGAGGGCAGCCAGTGGGCCCTGTATGTCAGCGATGAAATCAGCCTGGCCGATGGCCGCGTCAAGGTCACTCCGGGCCTGCGCTACGACGCCTATCAGCAGGACCCGCAGGCGACCCGCGACTTCAGCAACAACATCAACCCGGCGAACAGCGGCACCCTGGAGACCAGCAAGGACCACAAGCTCTCCGCCAGCCTGCTGAGCACCTGGCAGGCAGCTGATGAAGTGCTGCTGTACGCCCAGTGGGCGCAGGGCTTCAAGGCCCCCGACGCGACCCAGCTGTACATGAACTACGGCGCCGAAGGCAGCTACCTGCGCGTCGGCAACGCCGACCTCAAGCCCGAAGAAAGCAACGGCTACGAGATCGGTGCGCAACTGGGCAACGACAAGCTGGGCGGCTCGCTGAGCCTGTTCGACAACCACTACAAGAACTTCATCGATGACGACGTCACCCTGGATGCCGCGACCATCGCCGGCCTTGGCCTGGATCCGGCCAACTACCCCTACGGCGTGACCCGCACCGAAAACCGCGCCAAGGTGCAGATCTACGGCGCCGAAGCCACCGCCCACTGGGAGTTCGTGCCGCACTGGAAAGTCTGGGGCTCGCTGGCCTGGGCCAACGGCGAAGACCGTGAAAGCAACCAGCGCCTCAGCTCGGTGGCACCGCTCACCAGCCTGCTCGGCCTGAGCTACGAACAGGAACGCTACGGCGCCGACCTGATGCTGCGCGCGGCAGCCGCACGCAACCAGGTCGAGAACGACGGCGACTTCAAGGCGCCCGGCTATGGCGTGGTCGACCTGACCGGCTACTGGCAGCCTGCCGAACTGGATGGTGTGAAGTTCCAGGCCGGCCTGTTCAACCTGCTCGACAAGCAGTACTGGAACGCGCTGAACGTACCGACCGGCACCCTGACCCAGCCGGACGACTACTACAGCGAAGCCGGCCGCAGCTTCCGCGTCTCGGCGTCCTGGCAGTACTGAGAGCACTTTCTCCCCTCTCCCACTTGTGGGAGAGGGGCTGGGGGAGAGGGTATTGGCCGGCACGCCCTCTCCCTAACCCTCGGCTCGGGCCTCCTGCTTCGCTTTACCTCCTTCATCCATGCAGTCGTCTCCCGTAGAGGGGACTAAAAGCCCATCTGTTCGCGCAAGGACGCGCGCCCTACCCCATCGCCACGCCCATGCGGGATAATCCCCGCCTTGGCGTGGAGATCACCATGAAACTTCTATGCGCCCCGCATGAGCTGGCCGAAGGCCAGAGCCGGGGCTTTTCGATTGATGGACTGGCATTGCTGGCGGTACGCCGCGACGGCCATGTCTACGTCTATCACAACCGCTGCCCGCACCGCGGCCTGAGTCTGGAGTGGCGCGCCGATGATTTTCTCGACGCCAGCGGCAGCCTGCTCCAGTGCGCCCACCACGGCGCGCTGTTCCTTATAGAAAGTGGCGAATGCCTGACCGGGCCTTGTGCCGGCCAGGCGTTGCAGGCGGTGGAATGTCGCGAGGATAGCGACGGCATCTGGATCAGCCTGTAGGAGCGAGATCTGCTGGCGAACGATCTGCGCTGACCGGCTTCGCGAGCAGAGCTCGCTCCTACAATTCAACGTCGCAACGCCCGACAGTGACGTAGCCCGGATGCAATCCGGGAACATCTCCAGCCCCGGATTACATCCGGGCTACAACAGCACCTCCAGGCGTCGCACCAGGCGCATGCCCTGCGGCGTGATCTCAGCGCCATAGGCCAGCACCTCGACACCCGCCACTTTGGCTTCGCGCAGGCCCGCCGCATAGGCCGGGTCGATCTCCTCCGCCGCGCGCACCGCCTCGATCCCCGTCAGGTTCACGCAATACAGCTGCACCGCCCGCACGCCCTGGCGCGCCAGGCTCGCCAGCTCGCGCAGGTGCTTGGCGCCGCGCTCGGTACGGGCATCGGGAAAGGCCGCCACGGTCGTATCGGGGAAGCCCAGGGTCACACTCTTCACCTCGACCCAGGCCGGGCCATCGGGGTAATCCAGGCGGAAGTCCGCCCGACTGTTCTCCTCGCCGAAGCGCACCTCGCGCTTGAGCCCGGTAAAACCGGCCAATTCGCTGATCACCCCGGCACGCAGGGCTTCCTCGACCAGGCCGTTGGCCCGCGCGGTATTGATGCAGGCCAGCCGGCCCTGCGGGGTCTCGCCCAGTTCCCAGGTGCCCGGCAGCTTGCGTTTGGGGTCGCTGGAGCGGCTGAACCAGACCCGGCAGCCCTCGCTCATGCAGTTGAGCATGGAGCCGGTATTGGGACAGTGGATGGTCAGCTGCTCGCCGCTGGCGCTCTCGATGTCGGCGAGGAAGCGCTTGTAGCGGCGCAGCAGGCGGCCCTCTTCCAGCGGCGGATCAAACTGCATCGGGGCGCCAGGTCTTCAGGCCGCGGGCGATCCGCTCGACCGCCTGTTGCAGGCGCTCGATGGTCTGCGTGTAGGCGAAGCGCACATGGTGCCCGGCCTGGTAGCGGCCGAAGTCCAGGCCTGGGGTAAAGGCCACGTGCTCGGTTTCGATGAAGTGCTGGCAGAAGGCGTAGGCATCGCCACCGAAGGCGGAGATATCGGCATACAGGTAGAAGGCCCCTTCCGGTTCCACGGCAATCTTGAAGCCCAGCCCGCGCAGGGCCGGCAGCAGGTAGTCGCGGCGGCGCTGAAACTCGTGGCGGCGCTCCTCGAAGATCGCCAGGGTGGCCGGCTCGAAGCAGGCCAGCGCAGCATGCTGGGCCATCGAGGGCGCGCTGATATAGAGGTTTTGCGCCAGCTTCTCCAGCTCCGGCACGGCATTGGCCGGCGCCACCAGCCAGCCCAGGCGCCAGCCGGTCATGCCGTAATACTTGGAGAAGCTGTTGAGGACGAAGGCCTCGTCGTCCACTGCCAGCACGCTGCTCGCGTCGCAGCCGTAGGTCAGGCCGTGGTAGATCTCGTCCACCACCAGATGGCCGCCACGTTCTTTCAGCGCGGTCGACAACGCAGCCAGCTCATCCCTGTGCAACAGGGTGCCGGTGGGGTTGGCTGGCGAGGCGACCAGGGCGCCGACGCTGTCCTGATCCCAATGCCGCTCGACCAGCTGCGGGGTCAGTTGGTAGCGACTGTCCGGGCCGACCGGCACCAGCTGCGCGGCGCCTTCGACCAGGCGCAGGAAGTGGCGGTTGCACGGGTAGCCGGGGTCGGCCAGCAGCCAGTGCTTGCCCGGATCGACCAACAGGCTCGCGGCCAGCAGCAGGGCGCCGGAACCACCGGGGGTGATCAGGATGCGCTCGGGGTCGACACTCAGGCCATAGCGGCTGGCATAAAAGCCGGCGATCGCCTCGCGCAACTGCGGAATACCCCGCGCCGCCGTGTAGCGGGTATGCCCGTTGGCCAGCGCAGCCTGGCCGGCGGCAACGATGGGCGCGGCGGTGGTGAAGTCCGGCTCGCCGATCTCCAGATGGATCACGTCATGACCGGCCGCCTGCAACTGGTTGGCGCGGGCCAGCAGGGCCATGACGTGGAACGGTTCGATGGCGCGACTGCGCGCACTGAAGGGCTGGGCCATTGGCCTTCCTTTAATTGAACAAAGGGGGGATTCTAACTAACTGCCCGACCAGGCTGTAGCAACATGGACAACCGGGAGTAGCATCGCCCGAATTGATCTGGTAAGTTCGCCCGCTTGCAGCCGCAGGCCCGGCCCTGCCGGTAAAGGAACAGATCCTGCGCTAAGTGGATCAGAGAGAGTGAGAGGCGGCCATCCATGCCCACCAAAGCAAAACCAAGCAGTAGCCAGCTGGCCCGCGGTTTCGAGCCCTATAAAGAGAAAAAGGGCGAGGAATACATGAGCGACCCGATGCGCGCTCACTTCACCGGCATCCTCAACAAGTGGAAGCTGGAGCTGATGCAGGAAGTGGATCGCACCGTGCACCACATGCAGGACGAAGCTGCCAACTTCCCGGACCCGGCCGACCGTGCCAGCCAGGAAGAAGAGTTCAGCCTGGAACTGCGCGCCCGTGACCGCGAGCGCAAGCTGATCAAGAAGATCGACGAAACCCTGCAGCTGATCGAAGACAACGATTACGGCTGGTGTGATTCCTGCGGCGTCGAGATCGGCATCCGCCGCCTCGAAGCCCGTCCGACCGCGACCCTGTGCATCGACTGCAAGACGCTGGCGGAAATCAAGGAAAAACAGATCGGTTCCTGATCCCGCACGGGGCGCGCAAGCGCCCCGTTTCGTTTCTGCCTGCCGATAGTTCCTGCCTGCCGATAACTGCACTGGCCTCTGCCGCCTGCTGCAGATAGCCTGTTCGCCATGACTTCTCCCGCCTACATCGGGCGCTTCGCCCCCACCCCCAGTGGCTACCTGCATTTCGGTTCACTGGTCGCCGCCCTCGCCTCCTACCTCGATGCCCGCAGCGTCGGCGGCCAGTGGCTGCTGCGCATGGAAGACCTCGACCCACCGCGCGAAGAACCTGGTGCCCAGGACGCCATCCTGCGCACCCTGGAAACCTACGGTTTCGAATGGGATGGCCCGCTGGTGCGCCAGAGCGAGCGCCATGGCGAATACGCCGCCCTGATCGAACGCCTGTTCAGCCAGGGCCTGGCCTACGCCTGCACCTGCTCGCGCAAGCAGCTGGAAGCCTACGGCGGCATCTATCCCGGCCTGTGCCGTAATGCCGGGCACGCCATCGAGGATGCGGCGATCCGCCTGCGCGTGCCCGAGCTGCAATACCACTTCTGCGACCGCGTGCAAGGCGAGTTCCGCCAGCACCTGGGCCGCGAGGTCGGTGACTTCGTCATCCGTCGCCGCGACGGCCTGTACGCCTATCAACTGGCCGTGGTGCTGGACGACGCCTGGCAAGGCATCACCGATATCGTGCGCGGCGCCGACCTGCTCGACTCCACGCCGCGCCAACTGTATCTGCAGGAGCTGCTCGGCCTGCGCCAGCCGCGCTACCTGCACGTGCCGCTGATCATCCAGCCGGATGGCCACAAGCTGGGCAAGAGCTACCGCTCGCCGCCACTGCCCGCCGACCAGGCCCCTGCCCTGCTGCTGCGCGCCCTGCGTACCCTCGGCCAGCAACCGCCAGGCGAGCTGGCCGGCGCCAGCGCCCGCGAACTGCTGGCCTGGGGCAGCGCCAACTGGGACGCCGCGCGCATCCCGCGCAGCCCGACCCTGGCCGAAGCCCAACTACGCTGAAGCAACACAGGCGCAGTGCTGCCGCCTGTCGGCCTAATCCGTTACCATCGCTGCACTTTCGCCACGAGAATCGGCATGTATATCTACCGACTGGTCCTGCTCCTGGTAGTGGGGATCTACCTGTTCTCCCCGGCCATCATGGACTGGTGGATCGACCCCAATGGCGCCTGGTATCGCCCCTACCTGCTGTGGCTGATCCTCATAGTCGTGACCTTTATCCTGCAGAGCCAGCGTGATGCCGATGAACTCTGATCCGCACCGGCAAAAAACCGTGACCTCTCCTTATCTTTATTCGCCGAGCCGACCCGATGCTGACGAGCTTTGACCTGAGTCAGCTGATCCTGATCAGCGCCACCTACCTGCTGCTGCTGTTCGGCGTGGCCTGGATCAGCGAGAAAGGCCTGATCCCACGCTGGATCATCCGCCACCCGCTGACCTACACCCTGTCGCTGGGCGTGTATGCCAGCGCCTGGGCCTTCTACGGCACGGTCGGCCTGGCCTACCAGTACGGTTTCGGCTTCCTCGCCAGCTACCTGGGCATCACCGGCGCCTTCCTGCTCGCCCCGGTACTGCTCTACCCGATCCTGCGCATCACCCGCACCTATCAGCTGTCGTCGCTGGCCGACCTGTTCGCCTTCCGTTTCCGCAGCAGCTGGGCCGGCGCGCTGACCACCCTGTTCATGCTGATCGGCGTGCTGCCGCTGCTGGCACTGCAAATCCAGGCGGTGGCCGACTCGATCGGCATCCTCACCCGCGAACCGCTGCAGAACCGCTTCGCCCTGGGCTTCTGCGCGCTGATCACGCTGTTCACCATCCTCTTCGGCGCCCGCCATATCGCCACCCGCGAGAAGCACGAGGGCCTGGTGTTCGCCATCGCCTTCGAGTCGGTGGTCAAGCTGCTGGCCCTCGGCGGCATCGGCCTGTACGCGCTATACGGGGTGTTTGGCGGCCCCGGCGAGCTGGAGCTGTGGCTGCTGCAGAACCAGGCCTCGCTCACCGCCCTGCACACCCCGCTGCAGGAAGGCCCCTGGCGCACCCTGCTGCTGGTGTTCTTCGCCTCGGCCATCGTCATGCCGCACATGTACCACATGACCTTCACCGAGAACCTCAACCCGCGCGCCATCGTCAGCGCCAGCTGGGGCCTGCCGCTGTTCCTGCTGCTGATGAGCCTGTCGGTGCCGCTGATTCTCTGGGCCGGGCTCAAGCTGGGCGCCACCACCAACCCGGAATACTTCACCCTCGGCCTGGGCATCGCGGTGAACAGCCCGACCCTGGCGCTGGTCGCCTATATCGGCGGGCTGTCGGCTTCCAGCGGGCTGATCATCGTCACCACCCTGGCGCTGTCCGGCATGGCTCTCAACCACCTAGTGCTGCCGCTGTACCAGCCGCCGGCCGAGGGCAACATCTACCGCTGGCTGAAGTGGACGCGCCGTGCCCTGATCATCGCCATCATCATGGCCGCCTACGGTTTCTACCTGCTGCTCGGCGCCGAGCAGGACCTGGCCAACCTGGGTATCGTCGCCTTCGTCGCCACCCTGCAGTTCCTCCCAGGCGCGCTGTCGGTGCTGTACTGGCCGACCGCCAACCGCCGCGGCTTCATCGCCGGCCTGCTGACCGGCGCGCTGGTCTGGGCGGTGAGCATGCTGCTGCCGCTGGTCAGCAACCTGCAGGGCATGCAGCTGCCGCTGTTCAACGTCATCTACACCCTCGATGACACCAGCTGGCACCTGGCGGCGATCGGCTCGCTGGCGGCCAACGTGCTGGTGTTCACCCTGATCTCGCTGTTCACCGAGGCCAGCCCCGAGGAAAAGAGCGCCGCCGAGGCCTGCACCGTCGACAACGTACGGCGTCCGCAACGGCGCGAGCTGCTGGCCACCTCGCCACAGGACTTCGCCGCCCAGCTGGCCAAGCCCCTCGGCGCGAAGACCGCGCAGAAGGAAGTCGAACAGGCCCTGCGCGACTTGCACCTGCCGTTCGACGAGCGTCGCCCCTACGCCCTGCGTCGCCTGCGCGACCGCATCGAGGCCAACCTCTCCGGCCTGATGGGCCCCAGCGTGGCCCAGGACATAGTCGAGACCTTCCTGCCGTACAAGAGCGGCAGCGAAGGCTATGTCAGCGAAGACATCCACTTTATCGAGAGCCGCCTGGAGGATTACCAGTCGCGCCTCACCGGCCTGGCTGCCGAGCTGGACGCCCTGCGCCGCTTCCACCGGCAGACCCTGCAGGAACTGCCGATGGGCGTCTGCTCGCTGGCCAAGGACCAGGAAATCCTCATGTGGAACCGTGCCCTCGAGGACCTCACGGCGATCCCGGCCCTGCGCGTGGTCGGCTCGCGCCTCGACGCCCTCGACGAACCCTGGCAAAGCCTGCTGAGCAGCTTTATCCAGCAGGACGACGAACACCTGCATAAACAGCAACTGACCCTGGACGGCGAAGAGCGCTGGATCAACCTGCACAAGGCGGCCATCGACGAGCCGCTGGCACCGGGCAACAGCGGCCTGGTGCTGCTGATCGAGGACGTCACCGAGACCCGCGTACTGGAAGACCAGCTGGTGCACTCCGAGCGCCTGGCCAGCATTGGCCGCCTGGCCGCCGGGGTGGCCCACGAGATCGGCAACCCGGTCACCGGCATCGCCTGCCTGGCGCAGAACCTGCGCGAGGAGCGCGAGGACGACGAGGAGGTCGCCGAGCTCAGCTCGCAGATCATCGACCAGACCAAGCGCATCTCGCGCATCGTCCAGTCGCTGATGAACTTCGCCCATGCCGGCGCCCAGCAACGCGCCGAGTACCCGGTCAGCCTGGCGGCCGTGGCGCAGGATGCGATCAGCCTGCTGTCGCTCAACCGCAATGCCACCGAGGTGCAGTTCTTCAACCTCTGCGATCCCGATCACCTGGCCAAGGGCGACCCGCAACGCCTGGCGCAGGTGCTGATCAACCTGCTGTCCAATGCCCGCGATGCCTCACCGACCGGCGGCGTCATCCGCGTTAGTAGCGAGACCAGCGAGCAGAGCGTGCAGCTGATCGTCGAGGACGAGGGCAGCGGCATTCCCAGGGCGATCATGGATCGCCTGTTCGAGCCGTTCTTCACCACCAAAGATCCGGGCAAGGGCACCGGGCTGGGTCTTGCACTGGTCTATTCCATCGTGGAAGAGCATTATGGGCAGATCACCATCGACAGCCCGGCCAACCCCGAACGCCAACTCGGAACCCGTTTCCGCGTGACGCTGCCGCGCTATATCGAAGCGACGTCCGTAGCGACCTAAGCAGTGAACTATGAGCCTGTTCAAGGCAGCGCGAATCCGCAGCAAACCTTGAACAGATTCGAGACCGTCGAGAGAGAATCAATGCCGCATATCCTCATCGTCGAAGACGAAACCATCATCCGCTCGGCGCTGCGCCGCCTGCTGGAGCGCAACCAGTATCAGGTCAGCGAAGCCGGATCGGTGCAGGAGGCCCAGGAGCGCTACAGCATCCCCGGCTTCGACCTGATCGTCAGCGACCTGCGCCTGCCCGGCGCACCCGGCACCGAGCTGATCAAGCTGGCCGAAGGCACCCCGGTGCTGATCATGACCAGCTACGCCAGCCTGCGCTCGGCGGTGGACTCGATGAAGATGGGCGCGGTCGACTACATCGCCAAGCCCTTCGACCACGACGAAATGCTCCAGGCCGTGGCGCGCATCCTGCGCGACCACCAGGAGGCGCGCAGCAAGCCAGCGGAAAGCCCGAGCAAGAATGCCGGCAAGCCGGCCGCCAGCGCGGATGGCGATATCGGCATCATCGGCTCCTGCGCAGTCATGCAGGATCTCTACGGCAAGATCCGCAAGGTCGCGCCAACCGACTCCAACGTACTGATCCAGGGTGAGTCCGGCACCGGCAAGGAGCTGGTCGCGCGCGCCCTGCACAACCTGTCACGCCGCGCCAAGGCGCCGCTGATTTCGGTCAACTGCGCGGCGATTCCGGAAACCCTGATCGAGTCGGAACTGTTCGGCCACGAGAAAGGCGCCTTCACTGGCGCCAGCGCCGGGCGTGCCGGCCTGGTCGAAGCGGCTGACGGCGGCACCCTGTTCCTCGACGAGATCGGCGAGCTGCCGCTGGAGGCCCAGGCCCGCCTGCTGCGGGTGCTGCAGGAAGGCGAGATCCGCCGGGTCGGCTCGGTACAGTCGCAGAAGGTCGACGTGCGCCTGATCGCCGCCACCCACCGCGACCTGAAGACCCTGGCCAAGATCGGCCAGTTCCGCGAAGACCTGTATTACCGCCTGCACGTGATCGCCCTCAAGCTGCCGCCACTGCGCGAGCGCGGTGCCGACGTCAACGAGATCGCCAAGGCCTTCCTGCTGCGCCAGTGCACCCGCATGGGCCGCGAAGACCTGCGCTTTGCCGCCGACGCCGAACAGGCGATCCGCCACTACTCCTGGCCGGGCAACGTGCGTGAACTGGAAAACGCCATCGAGCGAGCGGTGATCCTCTGCGAGAGCGCGGAGATTTCTGCCGAACTGCTGGGCATCGACATCGAGTTGAGCGACCTGGAAGACGGTTACTTCGACGAGCAAGGCAGCAGCGGCTCCACCAGCAGCAACAACCACGAGCCGACCGAAGACCTGTCCCTGGAGGACTACTTCCAGCACTTCGTCCTTGAGCACCAGGACCACATGACCGAGACCGAACTGGCGCGCAAGCTCGGCATCAGCCGCAAGTGCCTGTGGGAACGCCGTCAGCGCCTGGGCATCCCGCGGCGCAAATCGGGGGCCGCCACCGGCTCCTGAAGCGTTACCTGCGGCGACCGGCTACAGGGATAAAGGTTCCACCGGTTGTTACCCCTTCAAACATCGCGTAACAAAAGCCGGGTTCATCGGTAACGAGAACCCGGCTTTTTTTGTGCGAGAAGCCAACCATGAAGTCAGTAAAGCATTGATAAATAAGGATTTGCAAAAACTGGCACGGGTTCTGCTTTATCTCTGGCACAACAACAATAACAAATCAGAAACACCACAATAAAAATAAGACAGAACGACTCCAGCACAACAAAAACAACAAGGCGGAGGCGCAGCTAACTGATCATTTTGGAGAGGATTTGCCCTTGGGGTTCGCCCCACAGCCAGACTGAGAACAATAAAACTGCCTTGAGGCAGCACCTGAACTGGTTGGGTCAAGGATTGATCAAGGCAAAATCAGCATCCAAAGTAATCCGTTTGCTCCTGGTACCCGAATTGGGCTACCAAAAACGGGCCAACCAACAAAAACAACAGGCCCGCAATAATAACAAAAACAAAGCACGCACCTACTTGGGGGGGAGCCTAGGCTCCCCCAGTAGCTTCTACATCCCCAGCCTGCCATTTAATTCACCATCCCCCTCCCCAGTGCTAGAATCCGCGCCAGCCGTGCGTTCTAATGCATTTTTCAGCCCGTCGTGTTACGTCTCATATTTTCATCCAGACGCTTTACGACGCCCTGAAACGACCGTTTTCTTCATTACACAGTGCTCCCCATGCTGAAAAAGCTGTTCAAGTCCTTCCGCTCGCCCCTCAAGCGCAAAGCCCATCCACGCAGCACCCCCGAGGTTCTGAGCAGCCGCCAGCACGCCCTGCAGCGGGCGAAGTTCAGCCGCAATGCGGTGAACGTGGTGGAGCGTCTGCAGCATGCCGGCTACCAGGCCTACCTGGTCGGTGGCTGCGTGCGCGACTTGCTGCTCGGCCTGCAACCCAAGGACTTCGACGTCGCCACCAGCGCCACGCCGGAACAGGTTCGCGCCGAGTTCCGCAACGCCCGGGTGATCGGCCGCCGCTTCAAGCTGGCGCACGTGCACTTCGGCCGCGAGATCATCGAAGTCGCCACCTTCCGCGCCAACCACCCTGTGGGTGATGACGAGGAAGACAGCCACCTGTCCTCGCGCAACGAGAGCGGACGTATCCTGCGTGACAACGTCTATGGCAGCCTGGAGGACGACGCCCAGCGCCGCGACTTCACCATCAATGCGCTGTATTTCGACGTCAGCGGCGAGCGCATCCTCGACTACGCCCATGGCGTGCACGACATCCGCAATCGCCTGATCCGCCTGATCGGCGATCCCGAGCAGCGCTACCTGGAAGATCCGGTGCGCATGCTGCGCGCCGTGCGTTTCGCCGCCAAACTCGACTTCGATATCGAGAAGCACAGCGCCGCGCCGATCCGCCAGCTGGCCTCGAAGCTGCGCGACATCCCCTCGGCGCGCCTGTTCGACGAAGTGCTCAAGCTGTTCCTCGCCGGTTACGCCGAACACACCTTCGACCTGCTGGTCGAGTACGACCTGTTCGCCCCGCTGTTCCCCGCCAGCGCTGCCGCGCTCAAGCGCGACCCGGACTACACCGGCACGCTGATCCGCCAGGCCCTGGCCAATACCGACGATCGCATCGCCCAGGGCAAGCCAGTCACTCCGGCCTTCCTGTTTGCCGCCCTGCTCTGGCCGGCCCTGCCGGCGCGCGTGCTGCAACTGCAGGAGCGCGGCATGCCGCCGATTCCGGCGATGCAGGAAGCAGCGCACGACCTGATCGCCGAGCAGTGCCAGCGCATCGCCATTCCCAAGCGCTTCACCCTGCCGATCCGCGAGATCTGGGACATGCAGGAGCGCCTGCCACGGCGCAGCGGCAAGCGTGCCGACCTGCTGCTGGAGAACCCGCGCTTCCGCGCCGGCTACGACTTCCTGCTGCTGCGCGAAGATGCCGGTGAAGAAACCGACGGCCTGGGCGACTGGTGGACCGACTACCAGGATGCTACCGACAGCGAACGCCGCAGCATGATCCGCGACCTCAGCAATCGCCAGGAAGAAGCCGGTGAAGGCCCGGCCAAAAAGCGCCGCCGTGGCGGGCGCAACAAGCGCCGCGGCCCGCGTACCGACGCGCCTGCCGGCGAATAAGGTGGAACGCGTCTACCTCGGGCTCGGCAGTAACCTGGCCGAGCCCCTGCAGCAACTGCGCGCCGCCCTGACGGCCATCGCCCGCCTGCCGGGCAGCCAGTTGGCGGCAGTCTCCTCCTTCTATGCCAGCGACCCATTGGGCCCGCCCGACCAGCCACGCTACGTGAACGCGGTGGCCGCACTGGATACCAGCCTCGCGCCGCTGGAACTGCTCGACGCCCTGCAAGCCATCGAACTGCAGCAGGGCCGCGTGCGCAAGGATGAACGCTGGGGGCCACGCACTCTTGACCTCGACATCCTGCTGTTCGGCCAACGCCGCCTCGCCGAAGAACGCCTGACCGTGCCGCATTACCACATGCATGCGCGAGCCTTTGTGCTCTATCCGCTGGCGGAAATCGCCGCCGACCTGCAGTTGCCCGATGGCCGCCATCTGCGCGACTTACTGGCGGCCTGCCCCTACACGGGCCTGGAGCGGCTAGCCGCGCCACAGGTAACGCCGTAACACGGCGGTAACACCCACGATTGACTTCACGCACCCCCATCGGGACTATAGGCGTCCCGTTGCCCTGAGGCGGTGCAGAACCGCTGCTTATCAGGCCGTGAACCCGCGCCACAAGCGCCCCGTTTCACCCGGCCTGCTGATGAGGAATCGTTGATGCCTGATACAACCGTAAGCACCCTGCTGGGCCTCAAGCAGAAAGGCGAGAAGATCGCCATGCTGACCGCCTACGATGCCACCTTCGCCCAGGCAGCCTGCCAGGCCGGCGTGGACGTGCTGCTGGTCGGCGACTCCCTCGGCATGGTCCTGCAGGGCCATGACAGCACCCTGCCAGTCAGTGTCACCGACATGGCCTATCACACCGCCGCGGTCAAACGCGGCAACCAGGGTGCACTGATCCTCAGCGATCTGCCGTTCATGGCCTATGCCACCCTGGAACAGACCTTCGCCAGCTGCGCCGCGCTGATGCAGGCCGGTGCGCATATGGTCAAGCTGGAAGGCGCGGCCTGGCTGGCCGAGCCGATCCGCCAGCTGGCCGAACGCGGTGTGCCGGTGTGCGCCCACCTGGGCCTCACCCCGCAGGCAGTCAACGTGTTCGGTGGTTACAAGGTGCAGGGCCGCGGTGACGCCGCCGCGCGCCAGCTGCGTGCCGATGCCATGGCTCTGGAGCAAGCCGGCGCCGCCATGGTCCTGCTCGAATGCGTGCCCAGCGAGCTGGCTGCCGAGATCAGTCAGGCACTGAAGATTCCGGTGATCGGTATCGGCGCAGGCGCGGCTACCGACGGCCAGGTCCTGGTGCTGCACGACATGCTCGGCCTGTCCCTGACCGGTCGCGCGCCGAAGTTCGTGAAGAACTTCATGCAAGGCCAGCCGAACATCCCGGCCGCCCTGGCTGCCTACGTCAAGGCGGTGAAGGACGTCAGTTTCCCCGCCGAGGAGCACGGATTCTCCGCATGAACACCGTCAAGAGCGTACTCGAACTGCGCGCCGCCGTGGCGCGCGCGCGTGGCGAAGGCAAGCGCATCGCCTTCGTGCCGACCATGGGCAACCTGCACGAGGGCCATATCGCCCTGGTGGAGAAGGCCGGCCAACGCGCCGACTTCGTGGTCGCCAGCATCTTCGTCAACCCGCTGCAGTTCGGCCCCAACGAAGACCTGGCCAAGTACCCGCGCACCCTGCTCGCCGACCAGGAAAAACTGGTCGCCGCCGGTTGCCACCTGCTGTTCCACCCGGATGTAGAAGAGATGTACCCCAACGGCATGGACGGCCAGACCCTGGTCAGCGTGCGCGGGGTTTCCGAAGGCCTGTGTGGCGGCAGCCGCCCCGGCCACTTCGATGGTGTCGCCACCGTGGTGAGCAAGCTGTTCAACATGGTTCAACCGGATCTGGCGATCTTCGGCGAGAAGGACTTCCAGCAGCTGGCGGTAATCCGCACCCTGGTGCGCGACCTCAACATGCCGATCCAGATCATGGGCGAAGCGACCGTACGCGCCGCCGATGGCCTGGCCCTGTCGTCGCGCAACGGCTACCTGAACGAGGAGCAGCGCGCCAGCGCACCCGCCCTGTACCGCACCCTGAACCAGCTGGCCGAAGCCATCCGCGGTGGCCGACGCGACTTCGCCGAGCTCGAGAGCGAAGGCAAGGCCGCCCTCGGCGACGCGGGCTTTCGCCCCGACTACCTGGAAATCCGCGAAGCCGGCAGCCTGCGCGCGGCCAGCGCCACGGACAGCCAACTGGTGATTCTCGGTGCGGCGTTCATGGGCGCTACACGGCTGATCGACAACCTGGCTTTCGAGCTCTGAAGCCAGGCGATCTGTGACCTTGAACACTGTTCGGGGTTCGGGCAAACTCTGCCGCCGCCCGAGGTACTGACGAGGAAATTGCCATGCACGCCATCATGCTCAAGGCCAAACTGCACCGCGCCATCGTCACCCATGCGGTGCTCGACTACGAAGGTTCCTGCGCCATCGACGGCGAATGGCTGGACCTCTCCGGCATCCGCGAATATGAGCAGATCCAGCTGTACAACGTGGACAACGGCGAACGCTTCACCACCTACGCCATCCGCGGCGAGGAAGGTTCGAAGATCATCTCGGTCAACGGTGCTGCCGCGCACAAGGCCGGCGTCGGCCACCGCCTGATCATCTGCGCCTACGCCCACTACAGCGAGGCCGAGCTGGCCAACTTCCAGCCGCGCGTTCTCTATATGGGCGCCGATGGCGAGCTGAGCCACACCAGCAACGCGATTCCCGTACAGGTCGCCTGAGCCGGACCTGTAACGCTACACTGCAAGCCCGGAACCTTCCGGGCTTTTTTACAGGCCATTGAAAACGTTGGCGAGGCAGCCGAGGCTAGGCGAGAACGACCGAAAAAGCGCAGTTTACGCGCTGTAAATGAGCATTTTGAGGTCGTTCTCAACGACGAATCGGCAACGCAGATAGTTTTCAATGGTCTGTAAATGCTCGACAGCACACCGGCCGCATAACAAGGAAACAGCTGCCCATGGCGTACCACCAGCACCCGCTCGACGTCACCACCCTGCCCGCCTGGCAGGCCCTGCGCCAGCACCGCGAGGACATGCAGCAGTTCAGCATGCGCGATGCCTTCGCCAGCGACGCCAAGCGTTTCGAGCGCTTCTCCATGAGCACCAGCGGCCTGTTCCTCGACTACTCGAAGAACCTGATCAGCCAGCAGACCCGCGACCTGCTGGTCAACCTGGCCAAGGAAGCCGGCCTCGAACAGGCCATCGAGGCGCTGTTCAATGGCGAGCAGCTGAATGCCTCGGAAGGCCGCCCGGCCCTGCACACCGCCCTGCGCCGGCCGATCGGCGACTGCGTCAAGGTCGATGGGGTCAACGTGATGCCCGACGTGCACCGCGTGCTGCACCAGATGACCGACATAGTCGGGCGCATCCACAGCAACATGTGGCGCGGCTACAGCGACAAGACCATCACCGACGTGGTCAACATCGGCATAGGCGGCTCCTTCCTCGGCCCGCAGCTGGTCTCCGAAGCGCTGCTGCCGTTCACCCAGCACGGCGTGCGCTGCCACTACCTGGCCAATATCGACGGCAGCGAGTTCCATGAACTGGCCGCCAAGCTGAACGCCGAAACCACTTTGTTCATCGTTTCCAGCAAATCCTTCAGTACCCTGGAAACCCTGAAGAACGCCCAGGCCGCGCGCACCTGGTACCTGGCCCGCGGCGGCACCGAGGAGAAGCTCTACCGCCACTTCATCGCCGTCACCAGCAACAAGGAAGCGGCGATCGCCTTCGGCATCCGCGAGAAGAACGTCTTCCCCATGTGGGACTGGGTCGGCGGGCGCTACTCGCTGTGGTCGGCCATCGGCCTGCCAATCGCCCTGGCCATCGGCATGTCCAACTTCAAGGAACTGCTGTCCGGTGCCTACAGCATGGACACGCATTTCCGTAGCACCCCGTTCGACAAGAACATGCCGGTGCTGCTGGCCCTGCTCGGCGTGTGGTATGGCAACTTCTGGGGCGCGCAGAGCCACGCGATCCTGCCGTACGACCATTACCTGCGCAACATCACCAAGCACCTGCAGCAGCTGGACATGGAGTCCAACGGCAAGCGCGTGCGCCAGGACGGCAGCCCAGTCAGCACCGACACCGGTCCGGTGATCTGGGGCGGCGTCGGCTGCAACGGCCAGCATGCCTACCACCAGTTGTTGCACCAGGGCACCCAGCTGATTCCGGCCGACTTCATCGTGCCGGTGGTCAGCTACAACCCGGTGGCCGACCACCACCAGTGGCTGTACGCCAACTGCCTGTCGCAGAGCCAGGCGCTGATGCTCGGCAAATGCCGCAACGAGGCCGAGGCCGAGCTGCGCGCCAACGGCCTGAGCGAAGACGAAGTACAGCGCCTGGCGCCGCACAAGGTGATCCCCGGCAACCGCCCGAGCAACACCCTGGTCCTGGAACGCATCAGCCCGCGGCGCCTCGGCGCGCTGGTGGCGATGTACGAGCACAAGGTATTCGTACAGAGCGTGATCTGGGGCATCAACGCCTTCGACCAGTGGGGCGTGGAGCTCGGCAAGGAACTCGGCAAGGGTGTCTACCAACGCCTTACCGCCTGGGACGCCGCACCGGCCGAGGATGCCTCGACCCAGGGGCTGATCGACTTCTTCCGCGGCCGTCACCGCGGCTGAAAATCACCGGAAAAGCTATTGCGCTTGCCCATACGGCGTTGAAAGCCGACTCGGACTGCTCATTTACACACGTAAACTCCGCGTCCTCGTCGGCTTTCGCCTTGTCTGGCCTGCGCTCATAACGCTTTACCGGCGATTTTAGCCCCCCATCTTGTAGCCCGGATGCAATTCGGGATCGAGGCCGCCTGCTTCCCGCATTTCATCCGGGCTACGGCCGCACAGCGATAAAGGAAAGTCGCGCAGCACTTGAACCCGGCAAGGGCCTGGGTGCACCCTAGCGAGCACCGCGGACGGATAACAACAAGGACCCGCCATGTTCGAAATCAGCCTTCACCCGGTCAAGGATGACGTGCGCCAGCGCACCCACCTGGATAACGACGCCTATCTGCGTCTGTACCGCCAGTCCATCGAGCAACCCGATGCCTTCTGGGGCGAACAGGCCAGGCAGTTCCTCGACTGGTCCAAGCCCTGGGACCAGGTGCACAGCAGCGACCTGGCCAAGGGCCAGGCCGAATGGTTCAAGGGTGGCCAGCTCAACGTGGCGCACAACTGCATCGATCGCCACCTGGCCGAGCGTGGCGAACAGATCGCCATCATCTGGGAAGGCGACAACCCCAGCGAATCGGCACACATCACCTACAACAAGCTGCACAGCCATGTCTGCCGCCTGGCCAATGTGCTCAAGCAGCGCGGGGTGAAGAAAGGCGACCGGGTGTGCATCTACATGCCGATGATTCCGGAAGCGGCCTACGCCATGCTCGCCTGCACACGCATCGGCGCGGTGCACTCGGTGGTGTTTGGCGGCTTCTCCCCGGACGCCCTGCGCGACCGCATCCTCGATGCCGACTGCCGCACCGTGATCACCGCCGACGAGGGCGTGCGCGGCGGCAAGTATGTCCCCTTGAAAAAGAACGTCGACCAGGCCCTGCAGAGCTGCCCGGCCGTCAGCACCGTGGTGGTGGTCGAGCGCACCCAGGGCGAGGTGGATTGGGTGGAAGGCCGCGACCTCTGGTACCACGAGGCCCTGCGTGAAGTGTCCGGCGACTGCCCGGCCGAGCCGATGGACGCCGAAGACCCGCTGTTCATCCTCTACACCTCAGGCAGTACCGGCAAACCCAAGGGCGTGCTGCACAGCACCGGCGGCTACCTGCTCGGCGCGGCAATGACCCACAAGTACGTGTTCGACTACCACGAAGGCGATATCTACTGGTGCACCGCCGACGTCGGCTGGGTCACCGGGCACAGCTACATCGTCTACGGCCCGCTGGCCAATGGCGCCACCACCCTGATGTTCGAGGGCGTGCCGAACTACCCGGACGCCTCGCGCTTCTGGCAGGTGATCGACAAGCACCAGGTCAACATTTTCTACACCGCCCCCACCGCCCTGCGCGCGCTGATGCGCGAAGGTGAAGGCCCGGTGCAGAAGACCTCGCGCAGCAGCCTGCGCCTGCTCGGCTCGGTCGGCGAGCCGATCAATCCGGAAGCCTGGGAGTGGTACTACCACGTGGTTGGCGAATGCCGCTGCCCGATCGTCGACACCTGGTGGCAGACCGAGACCGGCAGCATCCTGATCACCCCGCTGCCCGGCGCCACCGACCTCAAGCCCGGCTCAGCCACCCGCCCGTTCTTCGGTGTGCAACCGGTATTGCTGGATGACCAGGGCAAGGAAATTGAAGGTGCCGGCTCCGGCGTGCTGGCGATCAAGGCCAGTTGGCCGAGCCAGATCCGCAGCGTCTACGGCGATCACCAGCGCATGATCGACACCTACTTCAAGCCCTACCCCGGCTACTACTTCACCGGCGACGGCGCGCGCCGCGACGAGGACGGCTACTACTGGATCACCGGCCGCGTCGACGACGTGATCAACGTCTCCGGCCACCGCATCGGCACCGCCGAAGTGGAAAGCGCCCTGGTCCTGCACGACGCCATCGCCGAAGCCGCAGTGGTTGGCTACCCGCACGACATCAAGGGCCAGGGCATCTACGCCTTCGTCACCCCGGTGCTCGGCGCGCAGCTCAACGACGCGCTCAAAGCCGAGCTGCTGGCACTGGTCAGCAAGGAGATCGGCAGCTTCGCCAAGCCGGAGCTGATCCAGTGGGCGCCGGGCCTGCCGAAGACCCGCTCGGGCAAGATCATGCGGCGCATCTTGCGCAAAATTGCCTGCAACGAGCTGGACAACATGGGCGATACCTCGACCCTGGCCGACCCCAGCGTGGTCGACGGTCTGATCGACAAGCGCCTGAACCGCTGAAACGCAGCGGCCCCTGCCGTAATGGAGGGGCCGCGACAAGGAAGTACGCTGTTGGAACTGATTCGCCGCCATATCGAAAGCCAGGTACTCAGCCTCACCGGCCTGGCCCTGGGCCAGATCGACTTCGAGCAACCAGTCGGTGACCCTGGCCTGTTCGGCCCCGACTCGGCGTGCTGGAAAGTCCATGGCGACTTCACCAGCATGATGATCGGTGGCATCAGCGCCCTGCTCCTGCAAGCCCTGCATCCCCTGGCCCTCGCCGGGGTGTGGGACCACTCGAATTTTCGCGATGATCTGCTCGGCCGCCTGCGCCGCACCGGCCAGTTCATCTCCGGCACCACCTACGGCAGCCGGCGCGACGCCGACTGGCTGATCGACAAGGTACGCACCATCCACCTGCAGGTGGTCGGCACCGCGCCGGATGGCCGCGCCTATGCCGCCAGCGACCCACAGCTGCTGACCTGGGTGCATGTGGCCGAAGTCTCCTGCTTTCTCAAGGCTCACCTGCGTTACCGCGACCCGTTGCTGAGCAGCGCCGAACAGGACCGCTACTACGCCGAAGTGGCCAGCATTGCCGAGCGCCTCGGTGCCGCAGACGTGCCGCACTCCTGCGCCGAGATCGAGCAGTACCTGGCCACCATCCGCCCGCAGCTGTTGTGCGATGAGCGCTCGCGGGAAATCCTGCGCATCCTGCAGGCCGCCCCGGCGCCCAGCGCGATTGCCGCGCCCATGGGCAAGTTGATGCTGCAGGCCGGTTACGACCTGCTCCCGGACTGGGCCCAACAGCAGTTCGGCCGCGCCTTCGGCCCCCTGCGCAGCCGCCTGATCCGGATAGCCGTCGGCCGCGTCGCCCGCCTGCTGCGCTGGGCCGTGCGCGGCGCCGCCGTACACCGCGCGCACCAGCGCCTGGGCCTAGCCATTCGCCGTTGAGCCGCCCGCCGCCGGAGTCGGACTGGTAAACTGCCCGCCCCTTATTTCGAGACGCCGCGCATGCACTCTCTCAATCAGGCGCTGCGCGCCGCTCTCGCCCAGCGCCAGGACCTGCTCGGTGAACTGCATGAGCAGGGCAGCGACTGCTATCGCCTGTTCCATGGCAGCCAGGAAGGCGCCCCCGGCCTCACCGCCGACCGCTACGGCCCGCAGCTGCTGGTGCAGAGCTTCCACCAGAGCCTCGAACGCGACGCCCTGCTCGACCTGCATGCGACCGTCCAGCAGCAACTCGGCCACGACCTGAAACTGGTCTACAACGACCGCTCGCAAGGCAATTCGCGCATCGACCGCAGCGACCCGGTATACCAGGCCGAACCGGCCGCCCTAGAAGACCAGATCGGCCATGAGTGGGGCCTCAACTACCGGGTGCGCGGCCGTCATCCGGGGCAGGACCCGCTGCTGTTCCTCGACCTGCGCAACGCCCGCGGCTGGGTCAAGGCGCACAGCGCCGGCAAGTCGGTACTCAACCTGTTTGCCTACACCTGCGGCGTCGGCCTGTGTGCCGCGGCCGGTGGTGCGAGCGAAGTGGTCAACCTGGATTTTGCCGAAGGCAACCTGGCGGTCGGCCGCGAGAACGGCCTGCTCAACCCGCAGCTACCACCCATGCAGTTCATCCAGTCCGACTACTTCCCGGCCATCCGCCAGCTGGCCGGCCTGCCGATCAGTGCGCGGCGCGGGCACAAGCTGCCGCATTACCCGCGCCTGGCGCAGCGCCAATTCGACCTGGTGCTGCTCGACCCGCCGGCCTGGGCCAAGAGCGCCTTCGGCACCGTCGACCTGCAGCGTGACTACCAGAGCCTGCTCAAGCCGGCGATCCTCGCCACCGCAGCCGATGGCACGCTGATCTGCTGCAACAACCTGGCGCGGGTGGCCATGGACGACTGGCGCGAGCAAGTGCTGCGCTGCGCGGAGAAGCTCGGTCGACCGGTGCGCGACTGGCAGGTGCTGCCGCCGGCGGCGGACTTCCCCTCGCACGATGGCCAGCCACCACTGAAGACCCTGATCCTGCACTTCTGAGACCAGCTTACGATCTCTCGCCGGGTGCACCGCGCACCCTGCAGGACTGCTCGGCGCAGCCCGACAGCGGTCTACTGCAGGTAGCTGAGCAGGGCGTGGCAGTCCACGGCGAAATGGTCGGCCAGTTCCGGCCAGGGGTTTTCGGCCAGGTTGACCAGCACACCGCAGGCCCCGGCGGCGCGGGCGCAGTCCAGATCGAAGCGGTAGTCGCCGACCATCACCAGTTGCTGCGGCGCCACCTGCCAGTGCCCGGCCAGCTGCAGCAGACCGCCGGGATGCGGCTTGGGCGGGGCTTCGTCGCGACCAACCACGTCGCTGCTGGCGAAACAATCACCGAGGCCGATCGCCTGCAGGGTCAGCAGCGCCAGCTCGTGGGCGTTGCGGGTGAGGATGCCGAGGCGGCAATCGCGCTGCTGCAGCTCGCGCACCAGCGCCACCGCTCCCGGCGCCGGCTGCGCGGCCAGGGCCAGCTCGCGTTCGTGTTCGAGCAGCCAGGCATGCTTGGCCGCTGCCTCATTCGCAGGCAGGGCGGCCAGGTGATGGAGGATGTCGTCGCTGACGGGGATCTCCAGGGCACGTTTGATTGCCTCGAAGTCGTGCACGGCGATGGTCAGGGTGCCGTCCATGTCGAACACCCAGTGCTGGCTACTGCGCAGCCTACCGACGCTCATGGCCGTAGGGCGGGTGAAACCCGCGTCCGCGAAGCGCGGATTTCACCCGCCCTGGCTGTCACTTCCAATCCTCGCGCAGGCGGGTCAGGCCTTCCTGGCTGACCGAAGCCACCAGTTGGCCGGCACGGTTGAAGATGCTCGCCCGCGAGAAACCGCGGGCATTGCCGGCCCAGGGGCTGTCCATCGCGTACAGCAACCAGTCGTCCATGCGCAGGTTGCCGTGGAACCACAGGGCGTGATCGAGGCTGGCGACCTGCATGAACTTCTGAAACACCGAGACGCCATGCGGCTGCATCGAGGTGGTCAGCAGATTGAAGTCACTGGCGTAGGCCAGCAGGAACTTGTGCAACTGCGGCTCGGCCGGCAGCGCACCGGCAGCACGGAACCACACGTGCTTGATCGGCTCGCACGGCGCGGGAGCGAAGGGGTTGATGCGCGTCACCGGGCGGATCTCGATCGGCTTGTCGCTGGTCATGCGCTCGCGCATGCGCTCCGGAATCAGCTGTGCCACCTGGCGCGCCAGCTCGGTTTCCGAAGGCAGGCCTTCCGGGCCGGGCACATCGGGCATCGGCAGCTGGTGGCTGAAGCCCTGTTCGTCGTACTGGAAGGACGCCGCGCAGGAGAAAATCGGCTGGCCCTTCTGGATCGCCGTGACCCGCCGGGTACTGAAGCTGCCACCGTCACGAATGCGCTCGACTTGGTACACCACCGGCAGGCTGGCATCGCCGGGGCGCAGGAAGTAACCATGCATGGAGTGCACATGGCGCGCTTCCTCCACCGTCTGGCTGGCCGCCGACACGCACTGGCCGAGGACCTGGCCGCCGAACAGCTGGCGAAAGCCGAGATCCTGGCTCAGGCCGCGGAACAGGTTTTCCTCGATCTGCTCCAGGCTCAGCAGGGCCACCAGATCTTCCAGCACTTGACTCATGATTCCCCTCCCTCGGGGCGACGCAATTCGGGGTAAGCCGGCTGCGAGGAGAGACGTTCATCCCACACTGCACGACCAATGGTGAAATGGTAAAGGCTTTGCCAGCGGCTGTCGGCCAGTTCGAGCAATTCATGCACCTGATCGTCGAAGAAACAGCCGATTCCGGTACCGGACAGGCCTGCCGCCTCGGCTTCCAGGTACAGCAACTGGCCGATCTGCCCGCATTCCCAGTACAGCCGTGGATAGTGCCAGGCGCCCTCGTCCAAGGCCTGGTCGAAGCGCGCCAGCATGGCCAGGGCCACGCAGCCGTCGCTGGCGATGTCCTGGCCACAGGACAGGAAGCCGGCCAGGCCACGGGCATCGCCGGTCAGCAGGCGGTACAGCGGCAGCTCGGCATGCGCGCGCTGCCAGGCGAAATCTGCACGCAGCCCCTCTGGCTGGGCTTGCCCGTCGCCCCGCGCCAGCCAGTACAGGCCGGGCTCCAGGCCCTGCACGCGGTGGACGAACAGCAGCAAATCGACCTGTGCCGGCGCGCCGAGCACGGCGAAGGGCACTGGCGAATTGCCCGGCAGCAGGCGGCGCAACCAGGCGAACAGCAGCTCGGCGTGAATGCCGCTACGGCCGTCGAAGGCCTGGGCGCTGCGCCGCCGGTGCAGGATCGGCCGCAGCGGCAGGCCGGGATTGTCCGTGGCCAGCAGGCCAGGCGCCGCCGCCCACTCAGCCGGCGGCAGTCCTGGCGCGCGGCACAGCGCCTGCACCCGCGCCAGCTCCGGCCAATCGCGGTAGTGGCGCGACAGCCGATTAGGCTGCCCGGCCAGTTCCAGCGCGGCCAGGCCGCCCAGCAGGCTGCTCGGCAACTTGAACTCGCCAGGCTGCGGCGGGCCGATCCACAGCAGGCAGTCGGCATGTTCGGTTTCGTGGAAGCCCTCGCGATCCAGGCCGAACAGGCCGTCCAGGCGACCTTCCGCCACCCCGCGCAGCAGGCGCACCTGCCAGCCGTGGATGGCGGCGGCGATGCTGATGCAGGCCAGGGCGTGGCCGAGGTCGTGCTGGCAGTAGCGATAGGCGCGCTCGCCGTACTTCCACGCCTCGCGCCAGGGGATGCTGGCCAGGCCGAGGAGGAAGCCACCGGGCGGCAGCGTCTCGGCCAACTGATTGGCCAGCACGGCCGGCAGCTCGGTGCGCAACTCCAGGGCATGCTGATCCGGTGCGTAATGGGCCAGCATGCCGGCCTCGCCCAGCACACCGGCGGGCAGCAGCAGGTAGGCCTCGGTCGGGTGCAGGTTGCCGGACGACGGATTGACCCGCAGCGCCCAGCGATTGCCGCCGGCCTCCTTCCAGGCCGACAGCGCCAGGCTGTCATATAGCAGTTGTGAGAGGCTGGCGCGGTTCAGTTCGGCTGGCGCGCCGAGCGGCTCGGCAAACACCGCGTCGTAGCCTGGCGACTCCTCCTGCGGGCGCTGCCACAGCTCGATCAGCCGCGCCCCGCCGTAGCGGCGGAACGGCGCCGGCTGGGTCGCCCAGTCGAGCTGGCCAGGCCCCGGCGCGTAGGCATCCGGGCGGTGCTTGCTGAGCTGGTGGTAGGCGCGTACGGCCTGTTCGGCATTCATCGGGCGACGGCTCCTTGAGCCAGTGACAAGGCCCACAGCATACTGCCTGCAGCGTGATCACGAGAGCCGCCCGATGCACCTGCCGCTGGTCTACCACGACGACTACAGCCCGCCCTTCCCTGCCGGCCATCGCTTCCCGATGGAGAAGTTTCGCCTGTTGCGCGATCACCTGGTGGACAGCGGCCTGACGGCCGACAGCGAGCTGCAGCGCCCGCAGATCTGTCCGCCCGAGGTGCTGGCCCTGGCCCACTGCCCGGCCTATATCGAGCGCTTTCTCGCCGGCGAGCTGACCGCGCAGGAGCAGCGCCGCCTCGGCTTGCCCTGGAGTGAAGCGCTGGCCCGGCGCACCGTGCGCGCGGTGGGCGGCTCACTGCTGGCTGCCGAACTGGCGCTGCAGCACGGCATCGCCTGCCACCTGGCCGGCGGTACCCATCACGCGCACTTCGACCACGCCTCGGGCTTCTGCATTTTCAATGACCTGGCGGTGGTAGCCCTGCATCTGTTGGAAAGCGGCCAGGCCGGGCGCGTGCTGATCTTCGACTGCGACGTGCACCAGGGCGACGGCAGCGCGCGCATCCTGGAAAACGTGCCCGACGCGATCACCGTGTCGCTGCACTGCGAGAAGAACTTCCCGGCACGCAAGGCGGTCAGCGACTGGGACATCGGCCTGCCGATCGGCATGGGCGACGCCGACTACCTCAAGGTGGTCAACGACAGCCTCGGCTACCTGCTGGCCCTCTACCAGCCGGATATCGTGCTGTACGACGCCGGCGTCGACGTGCACCGCGACGACGCTCTCGGCTACCTGCAACTGACCGACGCCGGTATCGCCGCCCGCGACGAGGCGGTGCTGCGCCATTGCCTGGAGCGCGAGATCCCGGTGGTCGGCCTGATCGGCGGCGGTTACGACAAGGACCGCGCGGCCCTGGCCCGGCGCCACGGCATCCTCCACCACAGCGCGGCGCGGGTGCTGCAGGCGCTGCGGGCCTGACCTTCGTGGCTAGCCGCCGGGCCGCCGGCATTGCTAGGATCGCCGCCTCACCGACAGGATGTTGCCCATGCCAGCCCAGCCCGCCACCGCCCAACACGTCTACTGCCGCTACTGCGGCACGGCCATCGGCCGGCTGGACAATCACTGCCCGGCCTGCAACGCCGGGCAGAACCTCAAGCCGCGCAACCAGCTAGTCGCCGGCCTGCTCGCCCTGTTTCTCGGTGGCCTGGGTATGCACCGTTTCTACCTGGGCCAGTGGTGGGGCATGTTTTACCTGCTGCTGTGCTGGAGCGGCATTCCCATGCTGCTCGCCCTGGTGGAGGCGATCACCTTCCTGGCGGCCGACAAGGACGACTGGAAAGAGCGCTACGGCCATACCGACGGCAGCAGCTGGTTGCTCGCCATCGTCAGCGTCGGCCTGCTGCTCATCGCCGTCGCGTTGCTGCTGGCCATCATGATCGTGACCCTGAACGATCCCGCCGCCCCTACCGACTTCAGCGAGCTGCTGCTGGAGCGGCCGGACTGACGCAGGCGGCCACCGATTGCTGATGTAGAATCGCCGCCTCTATCGCCGCTCGTCACTCGCCATGCCTGCAGTTACGCCTCCGCAATCGCCCACTGTCGCCATCATCGGTGGCGGCCCCGCCGGGCTGATGGCCGCCGAAGTGCTGGCCAATGCCGGCGTGCGCGTCGAGCTGTACGACGCCATGCCCTCGCTGGGGCGCAAGTTTCTCCTGGCCGGCGTCGGCGGAATGAACATCACCCACGCAGAGCCGAAAGCGGCGTTCATCGGCCGCTACCGCGAGCGCCGCGAGGAAGTCGCCAGCCTGCTCGCCGACTTCGATGCCGACAGCCTGCGTGCCTGGATTCATGGTCTGGGCATCGACACCTTCGTCGGCACCTCCGGGCGCGTATTCCCCAGCGACATGAAAGCCGCACCGCTACTGCGCGCCTGGCTCAAGCGCCTGCGCGAGGCCGGCGTGCGCCTGCACACGCGCAGCCGCTGGCTGGGCTGGAACAGCGATGGCAGCCTGCGCCTGCAGACCAGCGAGGGCGAACAGGCGATCCACGCCGACGCCTGCGTGCTGGCCCTCGGCGGCGGTAGCTGGGCGCGCCTGGGCTCGGATGGCGCCTGGGTGCCGCTGCTGGAACAGCGCGGAGTGAGCATCGCCCCACTGCAGCCGGCCAACTGTGGTTTCGAGGTGGCGGGCTGGAGCGCCCTGCTGCGTGACAAGTTCGCCGGCGCCCCGCTGAAGAACGTGACCCTGGCCCTGGCCGACGAGGCGCCGCGGCGCGGCGAGTTCATCCTCACCGCAGTCGGCGTGGAGGGCAGCCTGGTGTATGCCCTTTCGGCCGCCATCCGCGAGCAGATCGAGCAGACCGGCAGCGCCACCCTGCACCTCGACCTGCAACCGGATCGCTCGCTGGAGAAGGTCTGCCAGTTGCTGGCCAAGCCGCGCGGCTCGCGCTCCATGGCCAAGCACCTGCACAGCCAGCTGGGACTCGACGGGGTCAAGGCCGCGCTGCTGCGCGAGCTGACCAGCGCCGCGCAATTCGCCGAGCCGGACCTGCTGGCGGCGGCGATCAAGGCCCTGCCGCTGTGCCTGCTACGCCCACGACCGCTGGACGAGGCGATCAGCAGCGCCGGCGGCGTGCCCTTCGCCGAACTGGATCAGCAGCTGATGCTGCGTCAGCTGCCCGGGGTGTTCTGCGCCGGCGAAATGCTCGACTGGGAAGCGCCGACCGGTGGCTACCTGCTCACGGCCTGCTTCGCCAGCGGTCGTGCGGCCGGGCTGGGCGCCCTCACATGGCTAGAGAGCCAGACCGCCCCGTAGATACTGTTATTCAGCACAAGCTTTTGTAGGAGCCAGGGGAACGCCTAGTCCTTGCTGGCGATCAGCGGGACGCTGTCTGCCTATCGCCAGCAAGCTGGCTCCTACAGGATCAGGCCAAGGGGGGATGACGCCGTGTTCATCCACCACCAGGCCCGCACGCTGGATCGATAAAGCGCGATCCAGCCTACGCAGCTCCATAGATTTCTAGCGCGCATAAAAAACCCGGCAGTTGCCGGGTTCTTTAATTGTCTGCCACTCAGTACTCGGCATTGCCCTTGAGCTGAGCTTCGGCAGCCCTGGCCAGGTCCGGCGGCAGGAAGTCCTGGTCCGGGTTGTAGTCCGGCTTGAGGAAGCCGGACAGCGCATCCAGGTCGGACGGTGCCAGGGTGCCGGCGGCCTGTTTCAGGCGCAGGTTGTTGAGGATGTAGTCGTAGCGCGCATCGTTGTAGTTACGCACCGAGCTGTACAGCTGACGCTGGGCATCGAGCACGTCGACGATGTTGCGGGTACCGACCTGATAGCCGATTTCGGTGGCTTCCAGGGCGCTCTGGTTGGAGATGATCGACTGCTTGCGCGCCTGTACGGTTTCCACGTCGGTGTTCACCGCGCGGTGCAGGTTGCGGGTGTTCTCGACGATCTGCCGGCGCAGGCTCTCACGCTCCTGCTCGACCTGGGTCAGGGTCTGGTAAGACTCGCGCACTTGCGAGCTGGTCAGACCGCCGCTGTAGATCGGGATGTTCAGCTGCAGGCCGATGGTGGTCTGCTCGGCATCGCCGTCATAGACCGACAACGCGTCGTTGTTGTTGAAGCCCAGCGAGTCGTTGTCGCCCTTCTGGTACTGCGCCACGGCGTCGAGGGTTGGCGCATGGCCGGACTTGCGCTGGCGCAGGGTCTCCTCGGCTGCGTCCACCGCATAGTTGCTGGACTGCAGATTGAGGTTCTGCTGGGCGGCGGTATCGACCCAGGCCTTGGCATCGTTCGGCACCGGCACCAGGATCGGCAGGGTGTGCTGAATACCTTCGATGGCGGAGTATTCGTTGTTGGTCAGGGTGACCAGGGCCTGGAAGGCGTCCTGCACATTGCGCTCGGCGATGATGCGGTTGGCGCGCGAGGTGTCATAACCGGCCTGGGCTTCCAGCACATCGGTCTTGTCCGACAGGCCGACGTCGAAACGCTCGTTGGCCTGGTCCAGCTGGCGCTTGAACGCGGCTTCTTCGGCCTTGGTCGAGGCCAGGGTGTCCTGGGCGCGCAGCACCGCGAAGTAGGTCTCGGCACTCTGCAGGATCAGGTTCTGCTCGGTGGCCGACAGGGCCAGGCTGGCCTGTTCGTTGGTGGCTTTGGCCGCCTGGTACTGGAACCAGCGGTCGGCACGGAACAGCGGCTGACTCAGGCTGGCGCGGTAGGAGGTACCACTGCGCGAGGAATCCAGGTCACCGATAGTGCGATCGACCTGGGTGTCGGTGTTGGTCATGTCGGCGCCGGCGGACAGGTTCGGCAGCAGGCCAGCACGGGCCTGCGGTACCACTTCGCTGATGGCGCCGTAGTTGGCGCGGGCGGCGGCCAGGTCGGCGTTGTTCTTCACCGCCTCGTTGTACACGGTCACCAGACCGGTTTTGCTGCCAGCCGGGGCGTCAGCGGCCCAGGCCATTCCGGATGCGGCGGAAGCTACTGCGAGCGCCAGAGAGAGTCTGCGTAGCATGATCAATCCTAGATACGAGTGAATCGGGCAAGGCTAAGGGGGCGGCCCGCGGTGGTCAAGGCACAGCAGGCACGACGATAGCCTAGTTTGCAATAAGCTTTGTTGCTGGCTTGCAACAATACTCTACTCGTCGGTTTAGTTTGTCGTTTTTTTAACCCTGCCTAGCCCACTCAGGCGACCAGCGCATTGGTGTTCTCGCCGCCGCTTGATTAGACTGCCGACTGTTCTTGTCGGGGTGCCCAGAAGCATGGGCTGAGATCGGAAAGTTCCGGATCCCGTTGAACCTGATCAGGTTAAGGCCTGCGTAGGGAACAAGATGTACTCGCCACGGCGAGCCCCTCTCGGCACCGGCCCCGGTGCACCCGCGCTGCCCCTCCGCCCCAGGTTCGCTCCGACACCAGCCAGGAGTCAGCCGATGCGTGCCGAGCAAGCCAAGAATCTGAGTGAGAGCGCCCAGGTCGACCAGCAGTCGATCCAGCCCTTCCCCCGTTCGCAGAAAGTCTATGTGCAGGGTTCGCGCCCGGATATCCGCGTGCCGATGCGCGAGATCAGCCTGGACGTGACCTCCACCGCCTTCGGCGGCGAGATCAACGCCCCGGTCACCGTCTACGACACATCCGGCCCCTACACCGACCCAACCGTGCAGATCGACGTGCGCCAGGGCCTGGCCGATGTACGCAGCGCCTGGATCGACGACCGTGGTGACACCGAGAAGCTGCCGGGCCTGTCCTCCGAGTTCGGCCAGCGCCGCCTGAACGACGCCGAGCTGACCGCCATGCGCTTCGCCCACGTGCGCAACCCGCGCAAGGCCAAGGCCGGCGCCAACGTCAGCCAGATGCACTACGCCCGTAAAGGCATCATCACCCCCGAGATGGAATACGTCGCCATCCGCGAAAACATGAAGCTGGCCGAGGCTCGCGAGGCCGGCCTGCTCAAGGAGCAGCACGGCGGCCAGAGCTTCGGCGCCTCGATCCCGAAAGAGATCACCGCCAAGTTCGTCCGTGAGGAAATCGCCCGCGGCCGCGCCATCATCCCGGCCAACATCAACCACGTGGAGCTGGAGCCGATGATCATCGGCCGCAACTTCCTGGTGAAGATCAACGGCAACATCGGCAACTCGGCGCTGGGCTCTTCGATTGAAGAAGAAGTGGCCAAGCTGACCTGGGGCATCCGCTGGGGCTCGGACACGGTGATGGACCTGTCCACCGGCAAGCATATCCACGAGACCCGCGAGTGGATCATCCGCAACTCGCCCGTGCCGATCGGCACCGTGCCGGTCTACCAGGCCCTGGAGAAGGTCAACGGCGTGGCCGAGGACCTGACCTGGGAGCTGTTCCGCGACACCCTGATCGAGCAGGCCGAACAGGGCGTGGACTACTTCACCATCCACGCCGGCGTGCTGCTGCGCTATGTGCCGCTGACCGCCAAGCGCGTGACCGGCATCGTCAGCCGCGGCGGCTCGATCATGGCCAAGTGGTGCCTGGCGCACCATAAAGAGAACTTCCTCTATACGAACTTTGAGGAAATCTGCGAAATCATGAAGGCCTACGACGTCAGCTTCTCGCTGGGCGACGGCCTGCGTCCGGGCTCGATTGCCGACGCCAACGACGCCGCGCAGTTCGGTGAGTTGGAAACCCTCGGCGAGCTGACCAAGATCGCCTGGAAGCACGACGTGCAGACCATGATCGAAGGCCCCGGCCATGTGCCGATGCAGCTGATCAAGGAGAACATGGAGAAGCAGCTGGAGTGCTGCGACGAGGCGCCCTTCTACACCCTCGGCCCGCTGACCACCGACATCGCACCCGGCTACGACCACATCACCAGCGGCATCGGCGCGGCCATGATCGGCTGGTTCGGTTGCGCCATGCTCTGCTACGTCACGCCCAAGGAGCACCTGGGGCTGCCGAACAAGGATGACGTGAAGACCGGCATCATCACCTACAAGATCGCCGCGCACGCCGCCGACCTGGCCAAGGGTCACCCGGGCGCGCAGATCCGCGACAACGCGCTATCCAAGGCGCGCTTCGAGTTCCGCTGGGAAGACCAGTTCAACCTCGGCCTCGACCCGGACACCGCGCGCAGCTACCACGATGAGACCCTGCCCAAGGACTCGGCCAAGGTCGCGCACTTCTGCTCCATGTGCGGGCCGAAGTTCTGCTCCATGAAGATCACCCAGGAAGTGCGCGACTACGCCAAGGAGAACGGCCTGTCCGACGAGAGCCTGGCGGTCGAGGCCGGCTTCAAGGAGCAGGCCGAACGTTTCAAGGGCGAAGGCTCGGTGATCTACAAGCAGGTCTGATCCCAACCCCGGATGTGCGGCCACGCCAAGCGTGGACCGCCATCCGCAGGGTGCGCACCACAGCCTGCTGGCCTGGGTCTGCGGGTTGACCCTGCGCCATCAGCGGGACAAGGTCTAGTCGGCCATCGGCGCCACCCGCCGCATCAATGATCGAGAATCTGGTACTTCGCCGCCTGTTCGCCCATGACTTCATCACGCAGTTGGGCGATCCGCAGCCACAGGCGCTCCAGCAGCTGCGGATTGCGGGCCTGGAAATCGCGATTGAAAATCACGAAGTAGTCCTTGATCACGAAGGGCTGCGCCAGCTGCTCGATATCCTCGAAACCATGCTGACGAATGGCCTCGCTACCGGCCTCACGCAGGGTGACATAGCCCGCCAGGCGTCCAGCGCGCAGCTTTGCCAGGTTGCGCCGGGCACTGGGTTCCTCCTCAAAGGTAACGCCATGGGCCTGCAAATCCTTGACGATGGACCAGCCGCGGTTGACCCCCAGAGGCATATCCAGCCCGCTGAAACGCTGACCATCCCACTCCAGTGCCGAGCCGCGCAGGCGGAACAACACATAGGCCTGTGAACTCACACTGCGCGCGGAGTCGGCCACACCATCCTTGAGTGGATAGGCAAAGCGCGTCGCCCGCTCAGCGTTGTAGGAATACAGCAGCGCTCCGTCCTGGCGGCCAGACTCGACCGAGGCCAGCACCCGCAGGGTTGGGGCGCGTTTGAGGTGCAGCTGGCAGCCAATATCGTCCGCCGCACGCTGCACCAGTTCAATCGCAAGCCCAGGCTGCTCGGGGACGATCTCACTGTCGCCCATGATCAACGGCGGGATCGGGTCGATGCTGTAGGTCAGCGATATCTCACAGGCCTGGGCCTGAAAACAGCTTCCCAGACCAACGACAACCCCCAGTATCAGCGCACGCATAACATCCCCTTGCTTGAGCAACAGGCCTGAATGGCAGCAGGTTCATTTTCAGTGCACGGCTGCCAGAGCAGTCTAGTCAACAAGCCCGGCAAGGGCCCAGGGCGCGAAGAAGCACGCCCCGGCTATCCGGTTAGCCACGCCCGGGGAAGTAGAACGGCTTGAGAATGCCGTTCAGGCGCGGATAGGGAATACGCAGCTCCGGATGGCCGCTGCTGTAGGGGGCGATGCGCGCCACCTCGTACTTGAGCATCACCGCGCCAAAGGTCAGGGCAATGTTGTCGGTGCGTTCGAATGGCCAGCTGGCCTGGTAGTCGAGGTCCTGATCGAGGCCGTTGGCCTTGAGCCAGGCCTGGTGGGCCAGTTCGGCGGCCTGCCAGAAAGCCGGTTCTTCGCCGGGCAGGAGCATGTCCTGCAGGCTGAGCACGCGTTTGAGCCGGCGGTCGTAGTTCAGGTAGGCGCGCCCGGGGATGCCATGGGCGCCGCCGGTGAAGCGGTAGCTGGACAGCTCGATGATCAGCAGACGGCCATGCTGCTGCAGCACCTTGGCCTGCAGGTAGCTGCTCCAGCCCGGTTTGGCCGTAGCGAGGAAGTCGCGTTCGTAGCTGGCCAGCGAGCTCGGCGGCGGGTCGCCCGGCAGTTCGATGGTCAGCCCGAGCAGCTCGCGCTCGATCTGGGCCTGCAGCTCGGGCAGGTCCTTGGGCAGTTGCAGGTCGATATTCACCAGCGGACAGTCACTGCCCGTGCAACCCGGCATGCGGTGTTCCCAGGCCTCACGGCTGGTGGCCAGGGGCTGGCTGTCGCGTGCCGGCAGCAGGCCCTGGCAACCGGCCAGGAACAGGGTGAGGGCCAGCAGGCTGGCAAGGGTGATGGGGCGCATGGGTATTCCTTGGGCGACAACGGGCAGTTCGACTGTGCATACCGCCCGGTGTTCCCGACGGCGCGGGCGTCATTGTCGCCGCCCGCGCCCTTCCCTCCAAGCCCAACAGGTTTCCGCTCCTTAAACATGGAGGGGATTGCCCGCGCCATGCCTCGGCTCAGAAGCCGAAGTCGCGGCGCACCTGCAGATAAACCCGGTCGCGCTGGTCGAACTGGCCGTACTGGGTACGCTCGCCACCGCTGAAGCCAATGAACCCGGTCTCGACATACCACTGGTTCCATGGCCGATAGCCGAGGTTGGCCTTGAGCATGTGGCTGCTCTGCGTGTCGTGGTTGTACAGCCACAGCAACCCGGCATTCAGGCGCTGCTTGGACCAGTCCTTGAGCACGGCCGCCGAGGCCTCCCAGGTATTGCTCTGCTCCAGGCTGGACGGCGCATCGTGGCGATGGCTGACGGTGGCCTGCAGGTTCACCGTCCACTCGTTGCGGGTCATGTCGAGGCCGAGCAGCGCCGCCGATTTGGGCACGTTGTCGGCACCCGTGGGGGTCTGCAAGGGTTCGTGGAATAGGTGCACCAGGTCGCCACGCACCACCCAGTCGCCCGCCGGGCGGGCGAAGGAGGCACCGACCAGACTGCGCCGCCGCTGTTGCTCGACCTGCCGCCCTTCCTCGACCACGTACAACGGGTCGGGACTCAAGCCGTCGAACAGGTAGAAATCCAGGTCGGTGCCGTCGACCAGAGTCTTGCCGCGCCAGCCGATATCCGCCCGCTCGTGTTCGTCGTCCTCGGGCAGGCCTTGCGGTTGCCCGGCGACAGCGAAGTCGGCACCAGCCGGGGCGAAGCGGGTGGTTTTGCTGCGCGGCGCCAGCACGAACTGCTGTTCGAGGTTGTCGCCATAGACTTCCACCACCGCCATCGGCCGGGTCTGCCGGCCCAGGGAGTAGTCATCGATATAGGGCAGGAGGAACTCGCGCAGGTCCAGCGGGTTGAGCACGTCGACCAGGCGGAAATAGTCGCCACGGCCCCAGGCGATCTGCTGCTGGCCGAGGCGCCACTGCCAGCTGTCGCCGGCCCAGGTGACATACAGCTCGCGCAGGTCCTGGTCGGACTGCATGCGCTCTTCCAGCCGGCCGCCGGCATCGTCGTACTGGCTGCGATAACGCCCCAGCAGCACACTGTCGAGGGTCCAGTTGCCCTCGCTGATGCGGCTCTCCAGCATGGCTTCGAGGCGATGGCCGGAACTGCTGCTGCCGGTGGTGTCGTGGTGATAGCCGTCTTCCAGATGGCCGCGATTGCTCAGGGTGGCCGCGGCCAGCGGCAAGCTGGCCAGGCCGAGCAGGCCGATAAGCGCTGCACGCATCAACGGATCCCGTTGCGCAGGGCGCGCTCGCTGAAGTTCTGGTCGGCCAGGCCGAGGTTGTAGTCGGCCTCGGCGCGCACCAGGCGGGTCGAGCCACCTTCCAGCAGGTTGCTCATCCGCGACTCCTTGACCGTCCAGAAGCCCTCGATCTGCGCCACTTCGAGCACTTCGAAGGTCTTGATCTGGCGGCCGCCACGAAAGAACTCGTCGCGCAGGATCAGCCCGCGCTCACGGTCGACATACACCAGGCGACGGCTGTAGCCGGTGCGCGGGTTCTCCAGGCCGTCGGCGGTGGTCGCCTCGATCACCTGCACCGGGCGGCCCTGGTAGGTCTCCTCGCGCAGCAGCTGGTACTGGTAGTCATCGACGCGCATACGCTCGATGTCGGCGAAGGAGAAGTCGGTACCGAGGAACGGACCTTCCTTGGAGTTGGTGGCGATGCGCCGGGTCTTGCGCAGGGCCGGCAGGTAGAGCCACTGGTCGTCCTCGCGGGCCGCAGACTCGGCGTAGCTGTGCATGAGGATGCCGGTGCCGGCGGTGTCGCTGGGCGCGGTGAAATACAGGGTCGACTTGCGCTCCTCGCCGTACTCCTTTTCCAGCATCAGCAGCTGGCGTTCGCGGACGAAACCGTCGGCCATGGTCTGCACCAGGGTCACCGCCGAGCGGCGGTCGGCGCCTTCGTCGCGGTCACGCACCTCGCGCATGATGGTGGTCGGGTCGAGGCTGTCGGCCAGGGCCGGAAGGCTCAGCGCGAGGCCGAGGCTGTAGAGAAACATACGCATGGAAAACTCCTTAACGACAATCCACTGTCAGGTAACTGGTGGGGCTGGACGACCAGGTGGCCGTGCCCTCGATGCGGTAACCGGCGACGCTTGGCGCTGCCATCTGGCCGCGCCCGAGGGCGACCAAATTGAGGCGTTGCAAGTCCGGTCGGGCGAGGTCCTGCAGGTCGCGGCTGCGCAGGCTCTCGGCGATCAGGTAGAGCTGCGCCACCTCGTCGCGGCTGGCCGGCAGGCTGGCTTCGCCATTCAGCACGCGCTTGAGGTAGATCAGGATGTCCGCCGCCGAATAGGCCTGCAGACTCTGCTCACGCAGCGCAACGGTGCTGCGTTCGAGCTGTTGCAGGGTGGCGACCGGCTCCGGCTGCGCAGCCTCGGCCTGCAGCTGCCACTCGCTGAGGCTGAGGCCCTGCAAGGCGCCGCTGGCGTCTGCCTGCACCCGGCACTGGCCGCCGAAGTCGGTCGCCAGCTGGCGGGCATAACGGCGCAGCAGCTCGGCCTGCTCGGCCTCACTGTAGGGGTGCGCCAGGCGCAGCCAGAAGTGCGTCGCGTCATGCGTCGCCGTGACCAGGCGCGGGCCGAGCAGCGGATGCTGCTCGACCAGCCCGGCCAGGGTCTGCAGGCCCGCAGGCGTCAGCTCGCGAGTCTCGATCAGCCGGCGAAAGCGCACATCGTCGCCCTGCACGGCAATCGCATTAGTACTGGCCAGGCTGTCCAGGGCGCGAATCGGCGTGCGCCCCGCACCATCCTGCAGCGTCCACAGGTTCTGCGTGGCTCCCACCAGTTGCTGCAGGTGGGCGGCCTGGTACAGGTCGCCCCCCGGATACAGGGTCAGCGCCAGCCAATCCTGCGCGCCAGCCGGCAGGGCCAGGCACAGCAGCCAGAGCAGGTGCTTACGCATTGGCCGGCTCCGTCTGCTGGGCGGCGCTCGTCAGCGGCGCCTCACGGGTACCGACGAACACCGGCAGCACCAGCAGGGCGAACAACGCGCTGAACAGCATGGTCAGGGCGATAAACAAGCCCAGATTGACCAGCGACTGATAGCCCGACATGCACAGCACCAGGAAGCCCAGACCCAGTGCCAGGGTGTTGAGCAGAATCGGCTTGCCGCAGTGCTGCAGGGCATACTGGGTGGCTTCCTGCACCGTGCCCTGGCTATGGCGCATGGCAGCGATCACGTGGATCGCGTAGTCGATGCCGATACCGAAGGTGATCGCCGCGATGATCGAGGTGCCGATATCCAGGTCGGTATCGGTCAGCGCCATCAGCGCGCTGATGCCCACCAGGGTGAACAGCAGCGGCAACAGGGCGACGAAGCCCAGGCGGATCGAGAGGAACATGACCATGACCATTAGCACGATCAGCGCCGGCGACGACAGGATGCTGTTGATCTGCCCCCAGACCACCGCATCGGTAGTCGCTACCAGCACTTCACCGTAACCGGAAACCCGTACCGTCATGCCGGCCGGCAGCACCTGCTGGGCATAGGCCAGCACGTCCTGCTTCACTGCGCCGACCTCCGAGGAGCGGTCGGTATGCAGGATGGCCAGCACCCGGCCGTTCTGGAAGCGGCGGTCAACCACGTCGAACAGGTCGCGGCCGTTGGCGTTCTCGTAGAGCAGGAAGTACTGCGCCAACAGCGGCCCGCTGATGTCCGCGGGCAGGCGGTACTGCTCGGCGGCGAAACTGTCCTGGGTGACCTGGTGCAGGCGCTTGACGAAATCCGCCGCCGAGTAGGTGAAGCCGACTTCACTGCGTGCGCGCAGATGCTCCTGGATCTTGGCCACGGCCTGGATCAGTGCCGGGTCCTTGAAGGCGTCAACCTGCTGGCTCTCGATCATCACACTGATCGGCGTGGTCCCGCCGAACTTGGCATTGATCGCCGCGTCGTCCTGACGGATGTGGCTGTCCTCTTCGAAGTAACCGATCACCTGGTTGTCGACGCGGAGGTTCTCCACCACGTACCAGCTGCACAGCACGATCAGCACCAGCATGCCCAGCGCCAGCTTCTTGCCGTAACGGGTGAAGTGGCCGAGGCGGGCAATCATGCGGTCCAGCTTGTCGCTGACCAGCAGGCCATGACGCGGCGGCTCGGCCTTCCACAGGATGACGATGGCCGGCAGGAAGACGAGGGTGATCAACCAGGCGAAGAAGATGCCGAGGCCGGTGAAGATGCCGAACTCGCGGATGAAGGTGACGTCGGTCCAGACCAGCGAGAAGAAGCCGACCAGGGTGGTCATGCAGGTCACGAACATCGGCCAGAACAGCTGCTGCATCACGCTGAAGGCGGTGTCGATGCGCGCCTGGCGATCCGGGTTGGACGGCAGGTTGCGGTAGTAGTCGGCGAGGAAGTGAATGGCGTCGCACACCGCAATCGAGATGATGAACACCGGCATGATCGAGGTGATGATGTTCTGCTTCACCCCGCAGGCGGCCATCAGGCCGAGGGTCCAGATCAGGCTGAAGATGGCGATCAGCAACGGCGCCACCACGCCCTGCAGGCGACCGAAGCTGACGAACAGCACCAGCAGGATCACCAGCAGCACCGCCGGCAGCAGGGTCTGGTTGTCCTGCTCCATGTTCGACGCAGTTTGCGCGGCGATCATCGGCGGGCCGCTAAGGTAGATGCGGTCGTCGCTCTTGACCTGGTCGGTGATCGCGACAATGGCCTGGTAGGCCTGCAGCATGGCCGGCGAGTCATCCTGGGCGATGTTGAACTCGACCTGGATGCTGGTGGCGCTGCCGTCACGCGCTACCAGGCTGTCGAGGAACAGCGGGTTGCCCAGCGTTTCGTCACGCAGGGCCGCGAGGCCGGCCTGATCCTGCGGAACCCGCGGCATCAGCGGATGCACATCGAGGGCGCCATCGAGGGTCAGCATGTTCTCGATGGTGACCAGGCTGCGCACCTTGCGGATCGGCACCAGGCGCGTCTGCAGGCTGTCCAGCCAGGCTTCCTGGGTGTGACTGAGTGCACCGCTCTCGACCAGGCGCGCCTTCAGCGCGGCCAGGCGCGGCTGGTCGGCGGGCTCCAGACCGTCAGCGAGGATGGCGTCGACCTCGGCCTGCAGGCGCGGGTCGCTGCGCAGGGCCTGCAGCTTGTCGCTGTCAGCCGGCTGTACCAGGTCGATGGCCTGGAAGGCCCGGGTCAACTCGGCGACCAGCTTGAGGCTGGCGGGGTTGAAGATATTGCCCTGGGGGTTTTCCAGGGCAATGATGGCCTGCTCGCCGGTGTTGGAAAACAGCCGTTTGGTATCGCTGTCGGCCACCCGGCTAGGGTGGCTCTTGTCGATCATGTAGGGGGTGCTGTTGACCTCCAGGCGGCCCATCGCGACCACCGCCAGGGCGGAGATCAACAACAGCAGGCCGAGCATCAGCCAGGGCCGATGCAACATCCAGGAGAGCAGTTCGACTGCGCGCGCCTTCATGCCGCCGCTCCTTCGCCGGTGTAGGCGTCCAGGCGCAGGTCGTCCTTGGCCTTGCTACGGTTCTGCGCATCCGCCACCAGGTTGGCCCAGATCACCGTCTTGTGAATTTCGCTGGTGCCGCCGGCGAAGAACAGGCCGATGGAGTCGCGCAGCAGGCGCTCGTAGTGGTGGTCGCGGCGGTAGCCGTAGTTGCCGTGGATGCGCATGGCATTCAGGCAGGCCTCATGCATCGACTCGCTGGCCAGCACCTTGATGATCGAAGCGAGGGTCGAGCAGTCGCGGCCCTGTTCCAGTTCGGTCAGGCCGCGGCCGACCACGCTGCGCAGCAGCTCCAGTTGGGTGTAGGCCTGGACGATGTGGCCCTGCACGTACTGGTTGTCGCTGATCGGCCGGCCAAAGGCCTCACGCTTGAGGCTGTATTGCAGGCACTCGTCGATCACCGGCTGCATGCAGCCAACGATGGACACGCCAGTGAAGATGCGCTCGACCAGGAAGCCGAAGTACAGCACGCGCAGGCCCTGGCCCTCGATGCCGACCAGGCTGGCGGCATCCAGCGCCACGTCGTCGAAACTCAGGCTGCCGATCGGCGTGCCGCGGTTGCCCATCAGCTCGAACGGCGTGGATTGGGTAAGGCCCGGCTTGGCGGTCTCGGTGATGAAGCAGGAGATGGCGTTGGCACCGCCCTCTTCGAGGCGGGCGAAGGTCATGCAGATATCCGCCACCGGGGCGTTGGTGATGTTCCACTTCATGCCGTTGAGGCGGTAACCGCTGCCATCGCGGCGCGCCGCCAGCTTCAGCGAACGCACGTCGGAGCCGCAGCCCTGTTCGGTGATGGCGAAGCAGCCAATTTTCTCGCCACTGATCAGCGGCGGCAGCCAGCGCTGCAGTTGCTCCTCCGTGCCGTAGCTGATCAGCGCCGCCTGCACCAGAGCCACCTGGGCGACGAAAGAGACCAGCACGCCCATGTCCTGGCAGCCCTCGGAGAAGCCTTCCAGCGCAGCGGAAAATTCCCAGATGCCTAGGCCCTGGCCACCGTACTGCTTGGGCATGTGTACGCCGAACAGGCCGCTGCTACCCAGGGCCAGCCACAGTTCGCGGTCGAAGCCCAGTTCGCGATCGCGCTGGGACGAGGTGGGGCGCACCAGCTCGCGGCCGACGGTCAGGTAGTGGGCGCGGATGTCTTGCTGTTGTTCGTTCCAGATACCGTTCATGTTCATGCTCCTGTGTGCAGAGGGGTCTGCTGCTTGGCGGCGCGCAGCTGGGAAAGGAATTCGTCGCCTTCGAGTTCGATCAGCGCCTCGATCTGTGCCACCCGCTCGTGGTCGATGGCGTCCAGACGCAGCCAGAAGGGGTGCACCTCGCGGCCCTGATAGCGGTTGGCGTAGAGATGCTCGGCCGGGATGCTGGCGTCGCGTGCCGGCATCACCTGCGGGCGGAAGCCGAAGAAACCGAGGTTGCGCAGGGTGACCTGGCGCTCACCGTCACCAACCATCGCGACCACGCCGCTGTCGGCCTTGCACAGCAGGCGGCCGTAGGCGCTTAGCAGCAGCATGCCGGCCTTGGCCTCCAGCAGCGGATCGCCGATCTGCGCCTTGGTCACCCGACCGATCTCGCGCACCTGCTCCACCGGCAGCTCCTGCAGCTCGGTGATCTGTGCATAGAGGTCACGACCGAAGGCGGTCTCTACGCCAAAGGCCGGGCGCTGCGCGTCGTCGAAGCGCTTGCCGCGGGCAATCGGCGCCTTGAGCGTGGAATAGGCCAGCAACTGCTGGTCGCTCTCGCGCACCAGGACGATGTGCACGTCCTCCTGCGCCAGGTGCTCCAGCGGCTCGGCGTGCAGCTGGCGGCTGGAAGCCACCTGCGGGTTGATGAAGCCGACCTTGGCGTAGTGGACAAAGGCGAAACGCAGCAGCTGGCGGGTCAGGTTGTTATCCAGCTGGTAGTTGGGAATCGCGTAAGTGGCGATGCCGGCGCGGCGGTCGATGCAGAACTGCTGGTAGCTGCGCAGGCCGCCCAGCAGCGGCGCCTGGTAGTGCTTCACCGAACGCTCGAGGAAGAACGCATCGGGCCGCTCCGGCGGTAGCTGGCGCCACTGTGCCAGGGCCTGACGGCCCTGCTCCAGCAGGCGCTGGTGTTCGCGCTCGGCCTGGGCATCGCGGCGCCGGGTCAGTTCCCAGACGTCGACATAGATGGCCTCACGTACCGCGCGGCCATTGAGCAGATCGATGATCAACGCGGTGGCCAGGGTGCCGAACAGGTGGGCGGCGATGCCCAGCTGCGAGGTGTAGTCCTTGCCGGCCAGATGGCGATCCAGCTCGGCGTACATATCCAGCGGCACGCACTCCACCGGGATCAGATAGGAACAGGCCTGCATCGGATCGAGGGTGGCCACCTGCTCGGCGCTCAGCTGGTTATCCAGCACCGCCAGGTCCGGATTGCGGTAGTCGAACACCGGGATGTACTGCGCGGCGGCCATGTCGTAACCACAGACAACCGGTTTGTACTGACGCTGACAGACGCGGTGCAGCAGGTACTTCATTTCCAGGCCGGAGCGGCCGGTGACATCGATGGCGTCCACCACCACGTCGGCTTGGGCGACCATGGCTTCGACGTTGTCCGGCGTCACGCCGTGGCCGTGCAGCTCCAGCTTGATGTAGGGATTGATCTGGCGTACGCGCTCGGCAAATACCTCGACCTTGGTCCGGCCGATATCGCTGACCACCATGTTCTGCCGGTTGGCGTTGTTCAGCTCATAGCTGCCGTTGTCGGCCAGGATCAGGTGCTCGGCACCGCTACGCACCAGCAGCTCGATCACGCTGCCGCCGGTGGAGCCGCAACCGGCGATGAGGATCACCGCCTCGCGCAGGCCACACTGCTCGTCCGTGCTGATGAACCCGGCGTTACGCAGGGTAAGTTCGCGATAAAACTGATCGTGATCCAGGGGGGGGAGTGGGTGACTCATCGTGGCGTCCTGCGGAGTAAGGGAGGCGGGCATCCTATGCAGCGCTTTAATGGCACAACAAGGAGCAAAAAGCCTCCGCTGCCATTAACGACAAACACGACTAACTATATGTTTTTATTGATATTTTTATCTGTGATCACAGATGTTAGAGGTGCACAAACGACAACCGCCCCGAAATGGGGCGGTTTGTCATGCAATCGTCATCGAAAAAAGTGCTCGCGGAGGCTCTAGGACCTGCCCTAGCCCACGAGTTTGTGCAGATTATCCGGCACCGTGGTCAGCTCCCAGAGGAAGCTGTCGAGCTTGAAGGTGGACGTGCGGATTTTTTCCTCGATGTCGTGCAGCTCACGACAGACTTCCTGGTAGCGCTGTTCGCGGCGCACGGCGGCCAGGGCCTCGCTGATCCGTTCCGGCTGCGCGCCGATGTATTCGCGCACGCGTTTGCCGCCCTTCTGCGGGCGCACCAGGTAGAGGTAGCGCTGCTGGTGCCAGTAGGGCGTGGCGGCGATGCGCGGCGAGTCCTGCAGGGCCTCGAACTCGGCCAGCAGGTTCATGCGCAAGGATTTGAGGCTGTCGAGCTGCTCGGAGATACGCCAGACCTTCTGCCCCAGGCTCTCCTGGTCGCCGAGCTTGTCGGCATGGCTCTCGCGGTGGGAGATGTCGGTGATGGTCAGCAGGCTGCCGCGGTCGCGGCCGTCGACGCTGGGAATCGGCGCCGCGCTCATCTGCACCCAGCGCACCTGGCCGTCGCTGGCCTGGATACGCATGGGATAGCGCTCCGCCGACGGGCCCTGGCGGCGCTGCATCAGCACCACTTCCACCAGGTCGGCGGAGATGACCTGGGCCAACGGCCGGCCCAGAGCCTCGGCCGGCGAGTAGCCGAGGAAGTGCTGCATGAAGGGGTTCATGTAGGTGATGCGGCCGGAAGGGTCGAGGACCACCAGGCCCTCCTGGGCCTGCTCTACCAGGTTCTGGTAGCAGCGGGTGTCGCCAGTGCTGTAGCAACTGGCCACCTGCAACTGCGGCTCGGCGCCGAATTCGGCGTCGGTATAAGCCACCGGGATATCCGTGTCCGGATCGTATTGCCGGAGCAGATCGATCAGCTCTGCAGCGCGCATTCCCTACCTCCCCGTTGAAATCGATACCGACGGCCGCGAGTATACTCAGCGGCAGTCCATGAAAAAGTCTGCTATTTCCGATAATTGCTGAACAGCACGGCATATCGACGTCACACTAACTTGCTTGAATGGCCTGCAGGCGACAGCACTGGGCCGTAGCGTCAACCCTTGCCAAAGCGCGGTTGCCGCGCGCACATTCACCAGTAGCCCGCCGCTGGCGGCTGGATTTTCTGCAGGGCCGGGGCCCTGCCACGAGGGGGAATTGCATGTCACATGCCGATGTCGAGGTGCTCCAGCGCGAGACCTGCTTCAAGGGCTTCTATCGCCTGGACCGCCTGCATCTGCGCCACCGCCAGTTCGCCGGCGGCATGGGCCCGCAGCTCAGCCGCGAGCTGTTCGTGCGCCACGACGCCGTCTGCGTGCTGCCCTACGACCCGCAGCGCGACAGCGTGGTGCTGATCGAGCAGTTCCGCGTCGGCGCCATGGACAAGAGCGCCAACCCCTGGCTGCTGGAGCTGGTGGCCGGGCTGATCGACAAGGACGAGGAGCCGGAAGAGGTGGCCCGCCGCGAAGCCATCGAGGAAGCTGACCTGACCCTCGGCGCGCTGTGGCCGATCACCACCTACTACCCTTCCCCCGGCGGCTCCGACGAGCGCGTCTACCTGTATGTCGGCCGCTGCGACAGCCAGGGCGCCGGCGGCGTGCATGGCCTGGCCGAGGAAGGCGAAGACATCCGCGTGCATGTCTGGCCGCTGGAAGATGCCCTGCAGGCGGTCAAGGACGGGCGCATCAACAACGCCGCCAGCATCATCGCCCTGCAATGGCTGGCGCTGAACCGCGCGGAAGTGCGGGGGCTGTGGTCATGAACCTGCTGCGTGAGCGTTACCGGGTCGACCTGGTCGAACTGCAAGCCGCTTGCGAAGCCAACTATGCGCGCCTGCTGCGCCTGCTGCCGGACATGCGTGCGGCGCAGGGCGAGCGCCGCGTGGCCCTGAGCCAGGGCGACCAGTTGCTCGGCGTGCTGGTGCTGCAGGTGCTGGAAGCCTGCCCCTACACCACCACCCTGCAGGTGCGCCAGGAACACAGCCTGCCGTGGCTGCCGGTGCCCAAGCTGGAAGTACGGGTCTACCACGACGCGCGCATGGCCGAGGTGGTCAGCGCGGAAAACGCCCGGCGCTTTCGCAGCATCTACAGCTACCCGAATGCCGCCATGCACCAGCCGGACGAGAAGACCCAGCTCAACCTGTTCCTCGGCGAATGGCTCAGCCACTGCATGGCCTGTGGCCATGAACTGGCCAGCGTGCGCTGAGAGCCGACCTACGATCGCCTGGCCGTCGGCCAACGCACCGCCGCACACCGATCAATTTCTAGCCAGACACCCCCGAACACCCCGGCTTTCGCCGCAGAAACGCCCGGCAAACGTGGCAAATGTGACCCGTTCACGTTTGCCGGGTTTACCGAATCGCATTTCAGCCACCATAATCCTGAGAACCTGTTCAGGAGTCGCACCTTGTCGCGCCCCGCTACCCTTGCCCATGACCCCTCGGTGCTGATCGTTCAGCTCTCCGACAGTCATCTGTTTGCCGAAGAAGACGGCAAGCTGCTTGGCATGAACACCTGCGACAGCCTGCAGCGGGTGATCGAGCGCGCACGCGAAGAACAGCCGCACATCGACCTGATGCTGGCCTCCGGCGATCTGTCGCAGGATGGTTCGCTGGCGTCCTACCAGCGCTTTCGCGAGCTGACCGATCCGGTTGCGGCAAAGGCCCGCTGGTTCGCCGGCAACCACGATGAGCTGCCGAGCATGCGCGCCGCCTGCAAAGACAGCGATCGACTGGAGCCGATCCTCGACCTCGGCAACTGGCGCATCACCCTGCTCGACTCCTCGATTCCCGGTGCCGTGCCCGGCTTCCTCGGCGACGACCAGCTCGAACTGCTGGAGCAATCGCTCAACGCCGCGCCCGAACGCCACCACCTGGTGTGCTTCCACCATCACCCGGTTTCCATCGGCTGCAACTGGATGGAGCCGATCGGCTTGCGCAACCCGGATGCCCTGTTTGCCGTGCTGGCCAAGGCGCCGCAGGTCAAGGCCATCCTCTGGGGGCATATCCACCAGGAATTCGACCAGCAGCGTGACGGCGTGCGCCTGCTCGCCTCACCGTCCACCTGCGTGCAGTTCGCCCCCGGCAGCGAGGAATTCCAGGTCGACACCACGGCACCCGGTTACCGCTGGCTGCGCCTGCATGCCGACGGCCGGCTGGAGACCGGCGTGTCGCGGGTCACCGGCATCCAGTTCGTCGTCGACTACAGCGTCAAGGGCTATTGAGCCTGTAGGAGCCAGCTTGCTGGCGATCAACGAGCTATCCGTTGCATCTATGTGGCAGGTTAACCAGGAGGCCGCCAGCAAGCTTGCTCCTACGAAGAGCACCTGATCAGGCCGCTCCCTCGTCCAAACCATGTCTGTCAACGGTTGCAGCCTGCCGCCCCCGCTTGTAGCCTCCCCTCCCCATGACCAGCATCCTTTATATCCACGGCCTCAACAGCTCACCGGCCTCGACCAAGGCCAGCCAGCTGCTGCGGGTTGCCGAACACGGCGGGATCGCCCAGCACCTGCGCGTACCGGCCCTGCACCACCACCCGCGCCAGGCCATGGCCCAGCTGCAGGCGGCCATCGCCGAACTGGGCCGGCCGCTGCTGGTGGGCAGTTCGCTGGGCGGCTACTACGCCACCTACCTGGCTCAGCAGCATGACCTGAGCGCCCTGCTGATCAACCCGGCGGTACGCCCGCACCGGCTGTTCGGTGGCAAAGAAGTCGAGCAGACCAATCATTACAGCGGCGAAACCTGGCTGTTGACCCACGACCATGTGCAAGCCCTGGCCGAGCTGGAAGTGCCGCCCCCGCAGGACGCCCAACGCTATCGCGTGTGGCTGCAGACCGCCGACGAGACCCTCGACTACCGCCAGGCCGAGGATTACTACCAGGGCTGCAGCCTGGATATCCAGGAAGGCGGCGACCACAGCTACCAGGGTTTTGCCGGCCGCCTGCCGGAAATCCTCGAACTGGCTGGCTTCGACCGCTCAATCTGGCAAGATTTCGACTTTTCCACCCTTTGAGCCCGCCGGGCTGCCAACGCGCAGCCCGTCTAGCGCCCAGATCAACTGACGACAAGAGACCCCATGGCCCAGCAGACAGCTTGCACTCATACCCTTTTCTCCCTCGCGACGGAGGCCATTTCGCTACGGAGCAAGGAAGGAGGAGTGAGGTTTGGTGCGCCAAATGAACGACGACTGACACTGCGCCGTAGCGAAATGGCACCGTCCCTTCGGGTTGCGCCAGAAATTTCGCCATGCGGCGTTGCGGGACTTGCCAAGGGGATGCCATTGCCAGCGTCCCGCGCCTTGCCTGGCGAAATTTCTGACTGCAACGCGGGGGAGAAAAGGGTATGAGTGCAAGCTCTTACAACGCCGATGCCATCGAAGTCCTCTCCGGCCTCGACCCGGTGCGCAAGCGCCCGGGCATGTACACCGACACCTCGCGGCCCAACCACCTGGCCCAGGAAGTCATCGACAACAGCGTCGACGAGGCCCTCGCCGGCCACGCCAAATCGATCCAGGTGATCCTCCACGAGGACAACTCCCTGGAAGTGCTCGACGACGGCCGCGGCATGCCGGTGGACATCCACCCGGAAGAAGGCGTGCCCGGCGTCGAACTGATCCTCACCAAGCTGCACGCCGGCGGCAAGTTCTCCAACAAGAACTACCAGTTCTCCGGCGGCCTGCACGGCGTCGGCATCTCGGTGGTCAACGCGCTGTCGACCCAGGTGATCGTCACCGTCAAGCGCGACGGCAACGAGTACCAGATGAGCTTCGCCGACGGCTTCAAGGCCAGCGACCTGGCCGTGGTCGGCACGGTGGGCAAGCGCAACACCGGCACCAGCGTGCACTTCTGGCCAGACGCCAAGTACTTCGACTCGCACAAGTTCTCGGTCAGCCGCCTCAAGCACGTACTGAAAGCCAAGGCCGTGCTCTGCCCCGGCCTGGCCGTCAGTTTCGAGGACAAGGCCAGCGGCGAAAAAGTCGAATGGCTGTATGAAGACGGCCTGCGTTCCTACCTGGTGGATGCCGTCAGTGAATTCCAGCGCCTGCCCGAGGAGCCCTTCGTCGGCAGCCTGGCAGGCAATAAAGAGGCGGTGGACTGGGCCCTGCTGTGGCTGCCGGAAGGCGGCGACGCGGTGCAGGAAAGCTACGTCAACCTGATCCCCACCGCCCAGGGCGGCACCCACGTCAACGGCCTGCGCCAGGGCCTGCTGGATGCCATGCGCGAGTTCTGCGAGTTCCGCAACCTGCTGCCACGCGGGGTCAAGCTGGCCCCGGAAGATATCTGGGAGCGCATCGCCTTCGTCCTCTCGATGAAGATGCAGGATGCACAGTTTTCCGGGCAGACCAAGGAACGCCTGTCCTCGCGCGAAGCCTCAGCCTTCGTCTCCGGCGTGGTCAAGGATGCCTTCAGCCTGTGGCTCAACGGCCACCCCGAGCTCGGCCAGCAGCTCGCCGAGCTGGCCATCAGCAACGCCAACCGCCGCCTCAAGGCCGGCAAGAAGGTCGAGCGCAAGAAGATCACCCAGGGCCCGGCACTGCCCGGCAAGCTGGCCGACTGTGCAGGGCAGGACCCGATGCGCTCCGAGCTGTTCCTGGTCGAAGGGGATTCCGCCGGCGGCTCGGCCAAGCAGGCGCGCGACAAGGAGTTCCAGGCGATCCTGCCGCTGCGCGGCAAGATCCTCAACACCTGGGAAGTCGACGGCGGCGAAGTGCTGGCCAGTCAGGAAGTGCACAACATCGCCGTGGCCATCGGCGTCGACCCGGGTTCGGCCGATCTTGGCGAACTGCGCTACGGCAAGGTGTGCATCCTCGCCGACGCCGACTCCGACGGCCTGCACATCGCCACCCTGATCTGCGCGCTGTTCGTCCGCCACTTCCGCCCGCTGGTGGATGCCGGCCACGTCTACGTCGCCATGCCGCCGCTGTACCGCATCGACCTGGGCAAGGAGATCTTCTACGCCCTGGATGACGCCGAGCGCGACGGCATCCTCGATCGCCTGGTCGCCGAGAAACGCCGCGGCAAGCCGCAGGTCACCCGCTTCAAGGGTCTCGGCGAGATGAACCCGCCGCAGCTGCGCGAAACCACCATGGACCCCAACACCCGCCGCCTGGTGCAGCTGACCCTGGAAGACTTCGAGGGCACGATCGAGATCATGGACATGCTGCTGGCGAAGAAACGCGCCGGCGATCGCAAGAGCTGGCTGGAGTCGAAAGGCAACCTGGCCGAGGTTCTGGCGTGAGATTGAGCAGCGCCCTGCTCGGTCTGCTGCTGAGCGCCTCGCTCAGCGCAGCCGACGCGCCTGCAGTGGGCGAGCTCGAACTGCTCGCCGAGCATCCGCTGCAAGGCATGGACGGCGGCCATCTGTCCGGCCTGGCCCGCTGCGGCGACGAGTGGCTGGTGGTCTCCGACCGCGAGGACGACCGGCTATATCGCCTGCAGGTGCAAAGCGATGCCTGGCAAGCTCAGGCCGAAACCTTCAGCGCCCCGCCACCGCCCGCCAGCGGCCTGCCCTGGGGCCTGCGCGCACGCACCTGGGCGACCGGCCTGCTGCGCGGCGGCAACCTGGATTTCGAAAGCCTGACCTGCGACAGCGCCGGCAACCGCTACCTGCTCAGCGAAGCCCATGCCAGCGTGTTGCAGATCAGCCCGAGCGGCAGCGCCGACTGGCTCAAGCTGCCCACCACCCTGGTCCGTCAGGCCCGCGCCAGTGGCATGCTGCTGCACCACAACGCCCTGTTCGAAGGCCTCGCCATCGAGCCCAACGGCGAGCGTCTGTGGCTGGCCGCCGAACGTGAGCGCCGCGGCCTGTTGGTCCTGCACCGGCTGAATGGCAGCTGGCGCTGCACCGGCGGCTGCGTGCTGCTCAGCGAAGCAGGGCAACAGCCTTCGCTGGTCGAGCCGGACAGCGGCGCAACACAGCCCGTCGACTTCAGCGACCTGCAACTGTTCAACGGCAAGCTGTTCAGCCTGGAACGCGGCGCCCACCGCATCTGCCGGCGCAATCCCAATGATGGGCTGCTGGAGAAATGCTGGTCGTTCGCCGCCGCGGCCCTGACCGAGGCGCGCCGCTATCCGCAACCCTATGGCGCCGCCGAAGCCCTGTGGCTGGACGAAAGTAGCGCCTGGATCGGCCTGGACAACGATGGCCAGGCCCGCGGCGATGGCGAAAGCCGGCCCCTGCTCTGGCAGTTTGCCGCGCCCAAAGATGGCTGGAGCGCGCCATGAGCGAAGAGCGACCAGCCGGCCAGCGCGCCGGGCGTATCATGCTGATCTTCGCCTGGATCTTCGCCCTGGCGCTGGCCACCTACTGGTTCGGCAACTGGGAAGACCAGCGCGCCAATCCCAACCGCGCCCCGCAGTCACTGCATGGCGATGGCTATATCGAAGTGCGCCTGGCCAGCGGCCGTGGCGGCCACTACCTGCTGGACGGCAAGATCAACGGGCAGACCCTGACCTTCCTCCTCGACACCGGCGCCAGTGCCGTGGCGATTCCCGCCGAGCTGGCTGCCCGCTTGCAGCTGGAGCCCGGTACACCGGTGCAGATTCGCACCGCCAATGGCACGGTGACCGGCTCGCGCACGCGCCTGGCCTCGCTGCAACTGGGCGATATCCAGCTGCACGATGTGGCCGCGCTGATTACCCCCGGCATGGACGGCGACGAGGTGCTGCTCGGCATGAGCGCCCTCAAGCAACTCGAGTTTACTCAAAAGGGCGGCACCCTGGTGCTGCGCCAATCGACTTCACTGAAATGACCCTGAGGCACGCATGAGCGACTCCCTCGATTTGAGCCTGGAAGGCGTGGAACGACGTTCCCTCGCCGATTTCACCGAGCAGGCTTATCTCAACTACTCCATGTACGTGATCATGGACCGCGCCCTGCCGCACATCGGCGATGGCCTGAAGCCCGTGCAACGACGCATCGTCTATGCCATGAGCGAGCTGGGCCTGGACGCCGATTCCAAGCACAAGAAATCGGCGCGTACCGTCGGTGACGTGCTCGGCAAGTTCCACCCGCACGGCGACAGCGCCTGCTACGAGGCCATGGTGCTGATGGCCCAGCCGTTCAGCTACCGCTACACGCTGGTCGACGGCCAGGGCAACTGGGGTGCGCCGGACGATCCGAAGTCCTTCGCCGCCATGCGCTACACCGAGGCGCGCCTGTCGCGCTACTCGGAAGTGCTGCTGACCGAACTAGGCCAGGGCACCGTCGACTGGGTGCCGAACTTCGACGGCACCCTCGACGAACCGGCCACCCTGCCGGCGCGCCTGCCGAACATCCTGCTCAACGGCACCACCGGCATCGCCGTGGGCATGGCCACCGACGTGCCGCCGCACAACCTGCGTGAAGTCGCCGCCGCCTGCGTGCGCCTGCTCGACGAGCCGAGCGCCACGGTCGAGCAGCTGTGCGAACACATCCTCGGCCCGGACTTCCCCACCGAGGCGGAAGTCATCACCCCGCGCAGCGACCTGCTGAAGATCTACGAAACCGGCAAGGGCTCGGTGCGCATGCGCGCCGTGTACCGCGTCGAGGACGGCGACATCGTGGTCACCGCCCTGCCGCACCAGGTTTCCGGCGCCAAGGTGCTGGAGCAGATCGCCGCGCAGATGCAGGCCAAGAAGCTGCCGATGGTCGCCGACCTGCGCGACGAGTCGGACCACGAGCACCCGTGCCGCATCGTCATCATCCCGCGCTCCAACCGGGTGGATGCCGACGAGCTGATGCAGCACCTGTTCGCCACCACCGAGCTGGAGTCCAGCTACCGGGTCAACACCAACGTCATCGGCCTCGACGGCAAGCCGTCGGTGAAAGACCTGCGCACCCTGCTCACCGAGTGGCTGGTGTATCGCGTCGGCACCGTGCGCCGGCGCCTGCAGTTCCGCCTGGACAAGGTCGAGAAGCGCCTGCACCTGTTGGAAGGTTTGCTCACCGCCTTCCTCAACCTGGATGAAGTGATCCACATCATCCGCACCGAGGATTCGCCCAAGCCGGTGCTGATGGAGCGCTTCGGTCTCACCGAGATCCAGGCCGACTACATCCTCGACACCCGCCTGCGTCAGCTGGCGCGTCTCGAGGAAATGAAGATCCGTGGCGAGCAGGACGAGCTGGCCAAGGAACGCGCCAAACTGCTGGCCCTGCTCGGCAGCGAGACCAAGCTGAAGAAGCTGGTGCGCCAGGAAATCCTCGACGACGCCGAGAAGTACGGTGATGACCGTCGCTCGCCGATCGTCGCCCGCGCCGAAGCCAAGGCCCTCAGCGAAAACGAGCTGATGCCGACCGAACCGGTCACCGTGGTGCTCTCGGAAAAAGGCTGGGTGCGCTGCGCCAAAGGCCACGACATCGACGCCACCGGCCTGTCGTACAAGGCCGGCGACGGCTTCAAGACCGCCGCGCCGGGCCGTTCCAACCAGTTCGCCGTATTTATCGACAACACCGGGCGCAGCTACTCGCTGCCGGCGCACTCGCTGCCCTCCGCACGTGGCCAGGGCGAGCCGCTCACCGGCCGCCTGCAACCGCCACCGGGCGCCACCTTCGAGTGCGTGCTGCTACCGGACGACAACGCCCTGTACGTGATCGCCTCCGACGCCGGCTACGGCTTCGTGGTCAAGGGCGAGGACCTGCAGGCCAAGAACAAGGCCGGCAAGACCCTGCTGACCCTGCCCAACGGCGCACTGGTCGTGCCGCCCAAGCCGCTGGCCAACCGCGAGGAAGACTGGCTGGCGGCGGTGACCACCGAAGGCCGCTTACTGCTGTTCAAGGTCGCCGACCTGCCGCAACTGGGCAAAGGCAAGGGCAACAAGATCATCGGCATCCCCGGTGAGCGCGTGGCCAGCCGCGAGGAATACCTCACCGACCTGGCCGTGCTGCCCAACGGTGCCACCCTGGTATTGCAGGCTGGTAAGCGTACCCTGTCGCTCAAGCCGGACGATCTGGAGCACTACAAGGGCGAGCGCGGCCGGCGCGGCAACAAGCTGCCACGCGGCTTCCAGCGGGTCGACGCGCTGCTGGTCGAGGTACCCAACAGCTAAAAGCCTGTTTGCGATATTTCCGCCAGGCCATGGCCGGGACGTGAGCCGGTAGCCCGGACTTCAGTCCGGGGCACGTCAACCGGCTCCCGGACTGAAGTCCGGGCTACATCGCTGCCACTCAAAAGACCGTAAACAGGTTCTCTAAGAGGATCGAAGACATGGACGCCGCCACAGCCGAGCTGCGCTGGCAGGAGGACCCGCAGGGCCAGACGCACTTGTGCGTCAGCGGCCAGTGGACCCTGCACGCGCACAAGCCGGACCTGCAGGCGGTGTTCGATGCCTATTCGGCCGTAGGCGCCGAGCTGCCCGTGCGGGTCGCGGTCAGCGCCTGGGACAGCAGCCTGCTGGCCCTGCTGCGCCGCGTGCAGCGCCTGGCTGAGGAGCGTCAGCTCAGCCTGCACTGGCTGGAGCTGCCCGATGGCGTGGAACGCCTGCTGCAGATGGGCAGCGCCCACCCGATCAAGGCCGCCGCCAAAACCAGCGCCAGCGGCAATCCCCTGACCCGCATGGGCCAGGGTTTTCTCGACCTGCTGACCACCCTGGGCAACAGCTGCACCTTCCTCGGCGAAGTCTGCCTGGCTCTGCTGCGCCTGCTGCAGGGCCGCTCGCGCCTGCGCGCCGGCGATTTCTGGCTGGCCCTGCAGCAATGCGGCCCCGGTGCCTTGCCGATTGTCGCGCTGATCGCCAGCCTGGTCGGGCTGATCCTCGCCTTCGTCGGCGCAGCGCAGTTGGAGGCCTTCGGCGCCCAGCTGTACATCGCCAACATGGTGGCCATCGGCATGACCCGCGAGATGGGTGCACTGATGACCGCGGTGATCATGGCCGGGCGCACCGGCGCGGCCTACGCCGCCGAACTGGGCAGCATGCAGGCCAACGAGGAGATCGATGCCCTGAAGACCTTCGGCTTCCCGCCGCTGGACTTCCTGGTGCTGCCGCGCCTGCTGGCGCTGCTGGTGGCCATGCCGCTGCTGTGCGTGTTCGCCGACGTCCTCGGCATCCTCGGCGGCTTCATCATCGGTGCCGGGCTGTTCGACATCTCCGCCACCCAGTACCTCAACCAGAGCCTGGAGATGCTCAGCCTCACCGACTTCCTGCTCGGCATCTTCAAGAGCCTGGTGTTCGCCGTGCTAATCGGCCTGATCGGCTGTCATTACGGCCTGGCCAGCGGACGCAACGCCCAGGCCGTGGGCCAGGCCACCACCCGCGCGGTGGTCAGCATCATCGTCGCCCTGGTGGTCAGCGATGCGCTGATCACGCTGATCTGCACCCAGTTGGGGATCTGACATGAGCGAGCCCGTGCTGATCGTCGAACAGCTGGACGCCGGCTACGGCACGCGAGTGATCCAGCACGACCTCAACTTCAGCATCCAGCCTGGCGAAGTGTTCGTCATCATGGGCGGCAGCGGCTGCGGCAAGAGCACCGTGCTGCGCCACCTGATCGGCCTTCAGGCACCGCTCGCCGGGCGCGTGCTGTTCCACGGCGAGGACTTCTGGGCGCAGGACGAGGCGCGCCGCGCCGAGCTGCTGCAGCACTTCGGCGTGCTCTACCAGAACAGCGCGCTGTGGGGCTCGATGACCCTGCGCGAGAACATCTGCCTGCCGTTGGAAACCTACCGCCCCAACCTCGGCCGCGCCGAGCTGGATGAGCTGGCCGCGCTCAAGCTCAACCTGGTCGGCCTCGGTGGCTGCGACGAGCTGTACCCGGCCGAACTGTCCGGCGGCATGCGCAAACGCGCGGCGCTGGCCCGCGCCCTGGCCCTCGATCCGCAGGTGCTGTTCTTCGACGAACCCTCGGCCGGCCTCGACCCGATCAGCTCCAAGGCCCTCGATGAACTGATCCTGCAGCTGCGCGACAGCCTCGGCTCCAGTATCGTGCTGGTCACCCACGAGCTGCCGAGCATCTTCGCGGTGGCCGACACCTGCCTGTTCCTCGACGGCCAGAGCGGCACCCAGATCGCCCTCGGCGCCCCGCGTGAACTGCTGGCCAACGGCCCGCAGACAGTACAACGCTTCCTCGGACGCAACGGCACATTCCTCAAGGCGGAGGACGCATGAGCGAAACACGCAAACCCTTTCTGATCGGCAGCTTCCTGCTCGGCGGCCTGGTGCTGCTGGTGGCCGGCGCTCTGCTGCTGTCGCGGGACAGCTGGTTCAGCAAGCCCAACGAGTACGTGGTGTATTTCACCGGCGCCCTCGACGGCCTGGATGTCGGCGCCGACGTGACCTACCGCGGCGTGAAGATCGGCAGCGTGCGCGAGATCCGCCTGTCCTATGACCGCAAGCTCAAGGACGTGGTGATGCCGGTGATCATCCAGGTCGACCCGAAGAAAGCCGCCAGCCAGCGCGGTTTCGACCAGGTGGTCGAGCAGCTGATCAAGCGCGGCCTGCGCGCCCAGCTGCAGACCCCCAGCCTGCTGACCGGCAAGGCCATCGTTGCGCTGGACATGTTCCCCGAGCAGGCCGGCTACGTGTTCAGCCCCAGCGATGTCGACCTGCCCAGCATCCCCAGCGTGCCCTCGCGCATCGACCAGGCCGCCAATCTGCTGCAGGACCTGGCCAGAAGCCTGAGCGAAGTACCGCTGGGCGAGCTGATCGAGTCGGCTAACCGCACCCTGCAGGCGATCGAGAAGCTGAGCAGCTCCGATGACCTGCACCAGGGCCTGAGCAGCCTGTCCGCCACCCTGGCCAACCTCGACCGCCTGAGCCAGCGCCTGGAGCAGCAACTGCCCGGCCTGCTCGACTCGGCGCAGCGCAGCAGCGGCGAACTCAACGCCACCCTGGTGGAAATCCGCCAGGCCGCTGCCAGCACCCGGCAGACCCTGGAACAGGCCAACGGCTTGCTGCTCGATGGCCGCCAGAGCATCGGTCCGCAATCGACCCTGCAATACGAACTCGGCAACACCCTGCAGGAGCTCAGCCGGGCCAGCAAGGCCCTGCAACGCACGGCCGAGACACTGGAACAGCAACCGCAATCGCTGATCTTCGGGAAACCCCAGCCATGAGCCAACGCCTGCTGCCTTTCGTCCTCCTGCTGCTCGGCGCCTGCAGCAGCGCGCCACCCCAGCAGTTCTACCAGTTGCAGGGCAGCGCCACGCCGCCCACGCAGGGTGTCGATGGCCCGGCCGTGCTGCTCGGCCCGCTGCAGCTGGCCGACTACCTGCAACGGGAAAGCCTGATGCAGCGCCACAGCCTTCAGCGTCTCGACATCAGCGCCAGCGGCCGCTGGGCCGGCAGCCTGCAGAACGATATCGGTCAGCTGCTGCTCGCTACCCTGGCCAACGATCTGCAGAGCAGCCGCCTGGCACTCTATCCGGATCGCATCGGTTTCCCGGCGCAGGCGCAGATCATCCTGCATATCAGCCGCCTCGATTCAGGGCCGCAGCAGCCGGCGGTGCTGGAAGCTCGCTGGCGCCTGCTGGATGCCCGCGGCGAACAGCGCGCCAGCGACCTGCTGCACCTGCAGCAGGCCCACGACGGCAGCCTGGACGGCCAGGTGGCCGCACAGGGCCAGTTGGTCGAACAGCTCGGCCAGCAATTGGCCAAAGCCGTGCGCGCCCTGCCGGCAGCGCTGCTCGGCAACCCCGCTGCAGCGGCCCGCTGAGCAGCGCAGGCTGGAGTCCGGCGGCGCTTTGACGGATGATACGCGGCCGCAGGCAAACCCCTGCCCGCTCGCGTATGACTGCCGGCCGCCACCCGCGGCCCCCTGGGTGAAAAGATGACCGTGTTGCGCCTCCCCTTTGTTCTCCTGCTGACCGGCCTGCTCGGCCTGGCCGGCTGTACGGCGCATCAACCTATCCCGCTGTACCAGCTGGATGGCGGCAACCCTGGCGTACCGCAACAGACTCAGGGCCTGGCCGTGCTGCTCGGGCCGGTATCGATCGCCGACTACCTGCAGCGCGAAGCCTTCCTCCAGCGCCAGGCCGACGGCAGCCTGGTGCCCGCCGACGATGCGCGCTGGGCCGGCAGCCTGGCCGCCGATATTGACCAGCTCCTGCTGCGCCAACTGGCCGCCCGACTGGACAGCCAGCGCCTGGTGCTGGCCCCGAGCAATCCCGGTTTCAGCCCCGATGTGCAGGTGCTGCTGAGCATCAGCCGCCTGGATTCCGGCCCGCAGCACCCGGCCGTGCTGGAGGCCCAGTGGCGTCTGCTCGACCGCAGCGGCCAACTGCGCGACAGCCGCCTGCTGCGCCTGGAACAGGCCCACGCCGGTAGCCCGGCCGAGCAGGTACGGGCGCAGAGCCTGCTGCTGCAGCAACTGGTCGAGCAACTGGCCGGCGCCATCGAACCGCTGCGCAACCAGCCCACGGCGCAAAGCAAACCGGCACCAACGCCGCCAGCGCCGGTCAAACCCAAGCAGCAGCCGAAGATCCCCATGGTCGGCCCGACCCGCAGCAACACGGAAGTGCTGCGCTTCTGAGCCACCGATTTACCCAAGCTGTGCGGCTCTGCCTTTGCTAGTGTCGCGCCCGTTATAGAGCCTACGAGAACGTTAGCCATGGCCCGCAAGAAAGCCGCCGTCGATTTCGAACAATCCCTCGCCGACCTGCAGCAGTTGGTCGAGCGCCTGGAAGGTGGCGAACTGTCGCTGGAAGACTCGCTGACCGCCTTCGAACAAGGTATCGGCCTGACTCGCGACTGCCAGGCCGCCCTGGCCCAGGCCGAGCAGAAGGTACAGATCCTCCTGGAACGCGACGGCCAATTGGAGGAAGCCCCCTTCGACGCGGACGACCAGGCATGATCGCGACCTACCAGCAGCGCTGCCAGACCCGCGTCGACGCGGCCCTGGAAAGCCTTTTCGATGCCCCGCGCAGTGAACTGGCACGGCTCTACCAGGCCATGCGTTACAGCGTGGAGGGCGGTGGCAAGCGGGTACGCCCGCTATTGGTGTATGCCGCCTGCGAAGCCTTGGACGGCGATCTCGACCGCGCCGATGGCGCCGCCTGTGCGGTGGAGCTGATCCACGCCTACTCGCTGGTGCACGACGACCTGCCGGCGATGGACGACGACGACCTGCGCCGCGGCCAGCCGACCACCCACATCGCCTTCGATGAAGCCTGCGCGATTCTCGCCGGCGATGGCCTGCAGAGCCTGGCCTTCGAAGTGCTGGCCGACCCGCGCCGTAACCCGGCGGACGCCAACCTGCGCCTGTCCATGGTGCTCGGCCTGGCGCGCGCCGCCGGCCCGGCCGGGATGGTCGGTGGTCAGGCCATCGACCTCGGCTCGGTCGGCCAGCGACTCGACCAGGCGGCCCTGGAAGTCATGCACCGGCACAAGACCGGCGCACTGATCGAAGCCAGCGTGCAGCTCGGCGCCCTGGCCAGCGGCAAGGCCGACGAAGCGGTGCTGCGCTCGCTACAGGCTTACGCCCGCGCCATCGGCCTGGCGTTCCAGGTGCAGGACGACATCCTCGACGTGGAAAGCGATACCGCTACCCTGGGCAAGACCCAGGGCAAGGACGAAGCCAACCACAAGCCGACCTACCCGGCCCTGCTCGGCCTCGACGCCGCCAAGGCCTACGCCCTGGAACTGCGCGACCAGGCCCTGCACGCCCTGCGCCCGTTCGGCAGCAGCGCCGAGCCGCTGCGCGCGCTGGCCCGCTATATCGTCGAACGCCGCAGCTAAGCCACTTAACCCTAGCCCGGACAACATTCCCTGGATTGCATCCGGGCTACCGATTGCGCCGGTCGAACCTTGTTTGGGCAGTTCCCGGCGCTTCGGGTAAACTGCCGCATCTTTTGTACGCCTATAACGATCAGCCTGATGCCCACGACTTTCCACGAGATCCCCCGCGAGCGCCCTGCCACGCCCCTGCTCGACCGCGCCGAGACGCCGGTCGGCCTGCGCCGCCTGGCCGAGAGCGAGCTGGAAACCCTCGCCGACGAGCTGCGCCAGTACCTGCTGTACAGCGTGGGCCAGACCGGCGGGCACTTCGGCGCCGGCCTCGGCGTAATCGAGCTGACCATCGCCCTGCACTACATCTTCGACACCCCGGACGACCGCCTGGTGTGGGACGTCGGCCACCAGGCCTACCCGCACAAGATCCTCACCGGGCGCCGCGAGCGCATGGCTAGCCTGCGCCAGAAGGACGGCCTGGCAGCCTTCCCGCGCCGCAGCGAGAGCGAGTACGACACCTTCGGCGTCGGCCACTCCAGCACCAGCATCAGTGCGGCATTGGGCATGGCCATCGCGGCCAAGCTGCAGAACAGCCGGCGCAAATCGGTGGCCGTGATCGGCGACGGCGCGCTGACCGCCGGCATGGCTTTCGAGGCGCTTAACCACGCCTCAGACGTCAAAGCCAACATGCTGGTGATCCTCAACGACAACGACATGTCGATCTCGAAGAACGTCGGCGGCCTATCCAACTACCTGGCCAAGATCATCTCCAGCCGCACCTATTCGAGCATGCGCGAAGGCAGCAAGAAGATCCTCTCGCGCCTGCCCGGCGCCTGGGAGATCGCGCGCAAGGTCGAAGAGCACGCCAAGGGCATGCTGGTGCCCGGCACCCTGTTCGAGGAGCTGGGCTGGAACTATGTCGGCCCGATCGACGGCCACGACCTGCCCACACTCATCGCGACGCTGCGCAATATGCGCGACCTGGACGGCCCGCAGTTCCTCCATGTGGTGACCAAGAAGGGCAAGGGCTTCGCCCCGGCCGAGGTCGACCCGATCGGCTACCACGCGATCACCAAGCTGGAGCCGATCAAGGCTCCGGTTGTCGAAGCCAAGAAGCCGAGCGGGCCGAAATACTCCAGTGTGTTCGGCCAGTGGCTGTGCGACATGGCAGCGGCAGACCCGCGCCTGGTCGGCATCACCCCGGCAATGAAGGAAGGCTCCGACCTGGTGGCCTTCGCCGAGCGCTTCCCCGAGCGCTACTTCGACGTGGCCATCGCCGAGCAGCATGCGGTGACCCTGGCCGCCGGCATGGCCTGCGACGGCGTCAAGCCGGTGGTGGCGATCTACTCGACCTTCCTCCAGCGCGCCTACGACCAGCTGATTCATGACGTGGCCGTGCAGCACCTCGACGTGCTGTTCGCCATCGACCGCGCCGGCCTGGTCGGCGAAGACGGCCCGACCCACGCCGGCAGCTTCGACATCTCCTACCTGCGCTGCATCCCCGGCATGCTGGTGATGACGCCGAGCGACGAGAACGAACTGCGCCAGATGCTCACCACCGGCTACCACTTCGATGGTCCGGCGGCGGTGCGTTACCCGCGCGGTAGCGGGCCGAACACGCCGATCGACCCGGCGCTTGAGCCGCTGGCAATCGGCAAGGGCCTGGTGCGTCGGCGCGGGCAGAAAACCGCGCTGCTGGTATTCGGCGTGCAACTGGCCGAAGCGCTCAAGGTCGGCGAGACGCTGGACGCCACGGTGGTCGACATGCGCTTCGTCAAACCGCTGGACGAAGCCCTGGTGCGCGAACTGGCGGCCAGCCATGAACTGCTGGTGACCATCGAGGAGAACGCCATCATGGGTGGCGCAGGCTCGGCGGTCAGCGAATTCCTCGCCCAGCAAGGCCTGCTCAAGCCCGTGCTGCACCTGGGTCTGCCAGACAGCTACGTGGAGCACGCCAAGCCGGCGCAGATGCTCGCCGAATGCGGCTTGGACGAAGCCGGCATCGAAGCGGCCGTGCGCGCCCGCCTGGCCCAGCTCTAAGCACAGGGCCGGCGAGCGGGTTTCACCCGCCCGACTCTGTAGGAGCCAGCTTGCTGGCGAGCGCAGACCATCCGCCCTAACCGACGCATCCGCAGCCCGATGATCGCCAGCAAGCTGGCTCCTACAGGCGAGTTGGCGATTTACTTGAGCGGCGCTCATGTCGCCGCGAATCGAGCCCGCTTGTTTTTCATACAGCCACGCACTAAGGTGCGCGGCGTTTTTCATTTCCGCCACGGTGCGCCGCTGCTCTCAGCACGGCGTTAAACGGGAAGCCGGTGCGCTCCATCGAGGAGCCATCCCGGCGCTGCCCCCGCAACGGTAATCGACGGCAGGTTGCCACCTGCACGCTGACCATAAAAGCCACTGGAGTCATCCGGGAAGGCGGATCAGCGCGAGTCGAGAGCCCGGAGACCGGCCTTGGCGGATCGACTGGTGTTGCGGAGGGCATCACCGTCAAGCGCTGGCTACGGCCAGAGCTTGTCCTGCCCTTCTCAAAAGTCTGCCGACCTTTGAGGATTTATCGATGAAGTTGTCCCGCCTTTCCATTGCCGTGGCCCTGCTGCCTTGCACCCCGGTCTACGCCGCATCCAGCCAGGATGATGCGCTGAAGCTGTCGGAAACCCTGATCAGCGCCAACCGCGACGTGCAGCAACGCAGCGCCAGCAGCGCCGCCAGCACGGTGTTCACCCGCGCCGATATCGAGCGCCTGCAACCATCCTCGGTGACCGAGCTGCTCCAACGCGTGCCCGGCGTCCAGGTCACCGACAACGGCAGCGGCAGCCTGGCCAGCCTGTATATCCGCGGCACCAAGTCGGCGCAGAGCCTGGTTCTGGTAGACGGCATGCGCATAGGCTCGGCCAGCTCCGGCGACAGCAATCTGCAGCACCTCAATATCGAGCAGATCGAGCGCATCGAAGTGCTGCGCGGGCCGCGTTCGGCCATGTACGGTGCCGATGCCATCGGCGGCGTGGTGCAGATCTTCACCCGCCGCAGCAGCGGTGAAGGGTTCAAGCCATTCGTGCGCGTGGGCTATGGCAGCCGGGGTACCTGGCAGCGCAGCGCCGGCATTTCCGGTGGCGATGAGGCCACGCGCTTCAGCCTGGCCGGCAGCCTCGACGAGACCAACGGCATCGACCGTACCGGCACCTCCTACGAAGCCGATCAGGATCACGACGCCTACCGCAACAAGGCCTTCAGCCTGAGCCTCAGCCACAGTTTCAGCGACAACCTGGAAGCGGGCGTCAGCGTCCTCGACCAGCGCGGCCGCACCGAGTTCGACAACCCCTTCGGCCGCTTCGACATGACCACCTTCGAATCGGTGGAACAGGACCCGTACAGCGACTTCACCGTCAGCAGCGTCTCCAGCTACTTTGACGCCCAGCTCAACGACAGCTGGAACAGCCGCCTGGAAGTCGGCCACAGCGAGAACCGCGAAGAGAGCCTGGATAAACTCAGCGACGAGCGCGGCGTGTTCAACACCTACCGCGACTCGGTCAACTGGCTGAACACCCTGAGCCTGAGCGACAGCCACAGCCTGATGCTCGGTGCCGACTGGTACCAAGACCAGCTCAACAGCAACACCGCCTTCGCCGAGCAACAGCGCTGGAACCAGGCCGCCTTCATCCAGCACCGCTACGACGGCGAGCACTTTTCCACCGAACTGGGCCTGCGCCACGACAAGAACGAGCAGTTCGGCAGCGAAAACACCTGGAGCGGCGCCCTGACCCTGCCGCTCGACGAGCGCAACGACCTGATCGCCTCCTACAGCGAAGGCTTCCGCGCACCGACCTTCAACGACCTGTACTACCCGGACTACAGCAACCCGAACCTCCAGCCGGAACACTCCAAGAGTGTCGAGCTGCAGTGGCGCAGCCAACTGGCCGCCACCACCCGCCTGGAGGCCTCGGTCTACCGCACCGACATCGAAGATGCGATCGCCAACGACCAGGACTTCATCCCGCAGAACATCGCCAAGGCGCGCATCCATGGTTTCGAGGCCGCGCTGCAGCAGGAACTGTTCGGCTGGCAGGGCCAGCTGGGCGTGGCCTTCGTCGATCCGCGCGACCGCGACAGCGGCCACACCCTCAACCGCCGCGCGCGGCGCACCCTGAGCCTGGATCTGGATCGCAGCTTCGGCGATGTCGCCATCGGCGCCAGCTGGCAGGCCGTGAGCAGCAGCTACGACGACCCGGACAACCAGTACCAGCTGGCCGGTTATGGCCTGCTGGCCCTGCGCAGCAGCTGGCAGGCCACCCCCGAGCTGAAGCTGGAAGCCAAGCTGGATAACCTGCTGGACAAGGATTACAGCCGCTCGCTGTACGAGCATGAGGGTGAGCGCTACAGCTACAGCCAGGAAGGCCGCAGCGCCCTGATCGGCTTCGTCTGGACGCCGGAGCTGTAACGCAGCAGAGCCATATAGGGACGTCGCGCCGAGCAACGCTCGTCGGGCTTCGCCGCTACGCGCCAATCCAGCCTGGGCTAGAACGTAGGGCGGGTGCAACCCGCGTTGCCGATGACGCGGGCTACACCCGCTCTACCGTGCCTGGGCCAGCAACTCGCAAAGCTTCTCGGTGGCCGCCAGCATCTGAAAGCTGGGCCGTTCCAAGCCTTTGTCCGGCACCGCCCAGAGCTGCTGGCGACGGGTTGCCCTGAGTTGCGGCCAGGCCTGCCAGCTCTGCAGCTCGGCCACGCTGCCGGCGAGAATCACCGCCGGATCGCGTTGCAGCACCGCCTCGACGCTGACCTGCGGCGCCGCCAGTTGCAGCTCGGCGAAGACATTCTCGGCGCCGCACAGGCGCAGGGCATCGCTGATGATCTGGCCACCGCCGACGGTGTACAGCGGCTGGTGCCAGACCTGGTAGAACACCGGCAACGGCGGCTCGCGGCGATAGGTCTGGCGCAGGCGCTGCAGGCCGGCGCGGAAACGCTCGGCCAGCTCACGACCCTGGCGCTCGCGGCCGATGCGTGCACCGACTGCGGCGAACTGCTCGGCCAGCTCCTGCAAGTCATGCGGTTCGCCGATATGCAGGGGGATGCCGGTGCGGCGCAGTTGTTCGCGCTGGCTGGGCGTCACGCTGTCCGGCCAGAGCAGGATCAGATCGGGCTTGAGGCTGAGCAGGGTTTCCAGCTCCACTTGCTGGTAGCGCCCCAGTGAAGGCAGGCCAACCAGGGCCGGCGGGCGCTCGCCGGCATCCAGCACCCCGACCAGCAAGTCGGCCGCATCCAGTTCGAGCATGATCTCGGTCATCGACGGCGCCAGGCTGACCACCCGCTCCACCGCCGCCAGCGGCAAGGCACAGGCGAGCAGGCAGGCGCCGAGCAGCAGTCGCATCAGGCCAGCTGGCGAGGAATGCGGTACAGGCAGAGCAGCACCACGCTGCTCAGGGCGAGGAGGAACAGCGCTACCGCATGCAGGCCGGTGAACTGCGCCGCAGCGGCGATCCAGGCGGGAAGACCGGCAGCGAGAAAGGCCAGGCGCCGGCGCCGTGCCAGCTCGACCCAGGCCGCCGGCTCATCGGCGCTATCCAGCGCCTGCTGGGTGGCGATCAGCGCGCGCTTGTAGGCGGAGAACAGCGGCAAGGTGATGAACAGGGAAATCATCGCGGCAATGAACAGCGGCATTTCCAGCAGCGCCAGCACCGGCGGCTGGCCACCGAAGAAGAAGCCGAGGAGCAGCAGCGGCGCCAGAGTCAGGGCGAGCTGGCGCCACCATTCGCTGGCCAGCCGGCGGCGCACTTCGGCGCGCGTCACTCGGCCTCTTCCTGGTGCTGCAAGCCGAGCATATGGCCGAGCTTGCCGGCCTTGGTCGTCAGGTACTTGCGGTTGTGCACGTTGAGGCCGATTTCCAGCGGATGGCGCTCGGCCACGCGTACGCCGAAGCCTTCCAGGGCTTTGACCTTGCGCGGGTTATTGGTCATCAGCTTGATCGCGCTGATGCCCAGATGATCGAGCATCGGTTGGCAGATCGAATAGTCGCGCTGGTCGGCGGCGAAGCCCAGCCGCTCGTTGGCCTCGACCGTATCGGCGCCCGCATCCTGCAGCTCGTAGGCGCGGATCTTGTTCAGCAGGCCAATGCCACGGCCCTCCTGGCGCAGGTACAGGAGCACGCCGCGACCCTCTTTGGCGATGGCGCGCAAGGCCGCTTCGAGCTGGGCGCCGCAGTCGCAGCGCTGGCTGAACAGAGCATCGCCGGTCAGGCACTCGGAGTGCAGGCGACCCAGCACGGGAGCGCCATCGTTCACCTGGCCAAGGGTCAGGGCGACGTGCTCCTTGCCGGTCTCCTCATCGAGGAAACCGTGCATGGTGAAAGTCGCGAAAGGCGTGGGCAGCTGGGAGGCGGCGACGAAGACAACGGACACCGGGTGCTCCTGTTGAGTGTTCGGCAGAAAGGCCGGCATTGTACCAGCAGCACCCGCCGGGCTGGCAGCGTGAATTGTGCGGGATAAGGATCGAGCCATTCGATCGATCGCGCCCGCAAGCCGGCAGGCAAGCACTGTAGAAGCGAGCTCTGCTCGCGAAGCTGCTCCGCTGCCGGATTGCCAAGCAGAACTCGCTACTAAATCTTCGATTCCAGCAGCAGCACGCCATTCTCTTCGCGCCAGCGCACGCGACTGAGGAAGCTCATGCCGAGCAGCACTTCGGTCGGCGCATCGCCTTCCAGCACCACGCCCTCGACACCCAGCACTTCGATGCTGCCGACCTTGACCCGGTCGAGCTTGATCCGCCAGCCGCGCACATTGCCGCCCGCCGTGCTGGCCACCATCGGCCGCCCGACCACGCGATAGTCGATGCCCAGGCGGCGGGCCTGCCCCTCGTTCATCGCCACCGAAGTGGCGCCGGTATCGACGAGGAACTGCACCGGATAGCTGTTGAGCGAGCCCGCCACCCAGAAGTGATTGCCAATCCCCCGGGTGATGCTGAGCTGCTCAGTCTGCGGACCGGCACTACCGGCCTGATTGTACTCGCGCGTCAGGTTGAAGTTGCGCTGCACGCCATCCACCAGCAACACCGCGCCCTTGCTGTCGGCACTCAGCACTTTCACCCCACTGGGGCCGGTCTGGCCGGCCTTGACCAGTTTGCGCTGGCCATCGACGACCAGTACGGCGGCATTGGGAAACAGACCAACCACCTGCACCTGGGTCTCGGCATGCAACACGGCGCTCACCACCAGCAACAAACTGGCAATCAGCAACTCAAGGCGACGCATCGGTTTTCTCCATGTCCTTGTCGAAGGGGTACGGCTGCTGCCAGCGCTGGAACAGCGGACGCAGAGCATCGCTCTGCACCAGCTCGGCCATGCGCCGGTCGTAGATCTGCGCCAGCGCTTTACCGCGCGCAGTATCGGCAAAGCCGGGATACAGCGGCAAGCTTGTCAGCTCGGTTATGCGGAAGCGTTCCGGCTGCGTCGCCGTGCGCATGACATCTTCGACTTCGGTCAGGGCATCGATGTAGAAATCGGCATGGCCACGGTCGAGCATGCGCAGGATACCGCTGCGCCGCTCGACCTCCTGGAACTTGCCGAGCCCCGGCAGATAATCCTGATAGTCGTAGCCGCGCATCCAGACCAGACGGTAGCTGCCGAGCGTCTGCAGGGCCGGCAGCGGCTGGCTGGCCAGGCCCAGGGCGCTAATGAGGTCGGTGTCGTAATGCCACTGCGGATAGAGGATGTGTTCCGTCACTTCATCGTGGTAGGAACCGAGCCAGGCATCCGCCTCGCCGCGCTGCACCAGGCCGATGGAGCGGGAATAGGGCACGATCTGCAAGCTCACTTTGACCCCGGCCGGCTCGAATACCTGGCGCAGGATGTCCCAGGCCAGGCCACTGCCATCCGGATTGGTGTGCTCGGCCCAATGCTCGCTGACCAGCCGGATCTCGACCGGTACGCCCTCTTCGGCCTGCGCGATCGACAGGCCCAGCGACAACAGCAGCAAGCCCAGCCAGCAAACGCGCATGAACCCTCCTTACAGCCAGGCGACGCCCCAGACGATCAGCTGCATGCTCAACCAGGCGAATACGCCGGCCAGCACGTCATCCAGCATGATGCCCACTCCGCCATGCACGTGACGATCAATCCAGCTGATCGGCCACGGCTTGAGGATGTCGAAGAAGCGGAATACCAGGAAGCCTAGCAGGATCCAGTGCCAACCTTCAGGCACCAGCCACAGGGTGATCCACATGCCGACCATCTCGTCCCAGACAATGCCCTCGTGGTCATGCACCTTCATGTCCGTAGCGACCCGACCGCACAGCCAGAAGCCGAACAGCATGGTGATGCCCAGCAGCAGCCAGTAGCCCCAGTCCGGCAGCATCTGCCACAGCGGAATGAACGGAATGGCCACCAGCGAGCCCCAGGTGCCCGGCGCCTTGGGCATCAGCCCGGAGCCGAAACCGAAGGCCAGAAAATGCCAGGGATTGCGCCACACCTGCGGCGCCACACGAACCGAATCAGTCACCCGAACTCCCGAAATGTTGATAGCCCGCCCGTGGCGGTTGGATCAGCGCACCACTGTCATCCAGCAGCGCAACCCCGGTGCCGACCACTGCCTGGCCGATTACCACGGTCGCCGGCCAGGCCGCCTGCACGGCAGCCAGATGCTCGGGCGGCAGGGTAAACGCCAATACATAGTCGTCGCCACCGGCCAGCGCACAATCGCGCGCCGCCGTCCCGGCGATAGCTTGCAGGGCAGTCGACAGCGGCACGCGAGCCAGTTCGATATGCAAGGCCAGGCCGGAGGCGGCGGCGATATGCCCGCAGTCCGCCAGCAGGCCGTCGGAGATATCCAGCGCCGCCGTGGCCTTGCCGCGCAGCAGCAGGCCGAGCGCCAGTTGCGGCTGCGGCGCCCAGTAGCGCAGCAGCAGGTAGTCGACCTGTTCCCCCTGCTCTTGGCGCTGAGCCAGCACCAGCGGCAAGGCGCCGGCGGCATCGCCCAGCTCGCCGCCGACGCAGAGCAGGTCGCCGGGGCGGGCACCGCTGCGAGTCAGCGCCTGGCCGGCCGGCAGCCGGCCGAACACCGTGACGGTGAGGCTCAGCGGGCCACGGGTGGTATCGCCGCCGACCAGGGCCAGGCGACAGCCTTGCGCCATCTGCGACAGGCCACGGGCAAACCCCTGCAGCCAGGCTTCGTCCGCCTGCGGCAAGGTGATGGCCAGGGTGAAGCCCAGAGGAGTGGCGCCCATGGCCGCCAGGTCACTGGCCGCCACTGCCAGCGCGCGCTGGCCGAGCAGGAAGGGGTCGGGGGATGCGGGAAAATGCACGCTGGCAACCAGGGTGTCGGTAGACACCGCCAGTTGTTCGCCGGCTGGCAGTTGCAGCAGGGCACAGTCGTCGCCGATGCCCAGGGCGACTCCTTCGGCCGCCTGCGCACAAGGCGCGGCGGCGAAGAAGCGGCGGATTAGCTCGAACTCACCCACCCGGTTGCAGCCCGATCAGCGCTTGTGAGCGCTGACCTCGGCGGCACGCAGGGTAGGCGCGAGCTTGTCCAGCACGCCGTTGACGAACTTGTGTCCGTCGGTGGCACCGAACACTTTGGCCAGCTCGATACCTTCGTTGATCACCACGCGATAGGGCACGTCGACGCGGCTGCGCAGCTCCCAGGTGGACAGGCGCAGGATGGCCAGTTCGACCGGGTCCAGTTCTTCCAGCGGACGATCCAGGCAAGGCGCGATGGCCTCGTCGATCTCGGTCTTCTGGGTGGCCACACCGACGAGGATCTCGTGGAAGTAGCCGCCGTCGACGCCGCTGAAATCGTTGTCGACGCGGAACTGCGCTTCGATCTCGTTCAGCGACTGACCGGCCATGTGCCACTGATACAGGGCCTGCATGCCTAGGCTGCGGGCCACGCGGCGGGTTGCGATCTTGCCCTTGGCCTTGGGCTGCGGAGCGTCCTGGCTGTCGTCGTGGTTAAGGCTCACTTGGCCTCCAACTGCGCCAGCAGGCTGACCATTTCCAGAGCGGACAGAGCAGCTTCGGCGCCCTTGTTGCCGGCCTTGGTGCCGGAACGCTCGATGGCTTGTTCGATGGAGTCGACGGTCAGCACGCCGAAGGACACCGGCACGCCGTATTCCATGGACACCTGAGCCAGACCCTTGGTGCATTCACCGGCGACGTATTCGAAGTGCGGGGTGCCGCCACGGATGACAGCGCCGAGGGCGATGATGGCGGCGTACTCGCCACGCTGGGCGACTTTCTGGGTAACCAGGGGAATTTCGAAGGCACCCGGCGCGCGGATGATGGTGATGTCGCTTTCGCTCACACCGTGGCGCACCAGCGCATCAACTGCGCCACTGACCAGGCTTTCGACGACGAAGCTGTTGAAGCGGCCCACTACCAGGGCGTACTTGCCCTTGGGGGCGATGAAGGTACCTTCGATGGTCTTCAGGGTCATGGCGAGTCTCGTATGGCGTTAAAGAGCCAGTGCGCTAGTGGCAGCGCACTGTAAACATAGGATATGAACAGCCGATCGACAGACCGGCTTATTCAGCGGGCACGTATTCTACTACTTCCAGGTCGAAGCCGGATATCGCGTTGAACTTCATCGGCGAGCTGAGCAGGCGCATCTTGCGCACGCCCAGATCACGCAGGATCTGCGAACCGGCACCGACGGTGCTGTAGGTGGTCGGGCTGGCCGACTTATTCTCGGCACCCTGGCTACGTTCGAGCTGAGCCAGCAGCTCCGGACCGTTGATCGGATTGCCCAGCAGCAACACCACCCCGCTACCGGCCTTGGCCACCTCGGCCATGGCCGCACGCAGGCTCCAGCGCCCCGCCTGCTTGACCAGGAACAGGTCGCGCAGCGGATCGGCGTTGTGCACCCGTACCAGGGTTGGCGTCTCGGCGCAGATGCTGCCCAGGGTCAGGGCCATGTGCACGCTGTCATCCAGGGCATCGCGGTAGCTGACCAGGTTGAACTGGCCCAGCTCGCTGTCGATGGTCTGCTCGCTGACGCGCTGCACGGTGCGCTCGTGGATCAGCCGGTAGTGGATCAGGTCGGCGATGGTGCCGATCTTCAGGTTGTGCTCGGCGGCGAACACTTCCAGCTCCGGACGACGGGCCATGGTGCCGTCGTCGTTCATGATCTCGCAGATCACCCCGCTCGGCTCGAAACCGGCCATGCGCGCCAGGTCGCAGGCCGCCTCGGTGTGCCCAGCACGGGCCAGCACGCCGCCGGGCTGGGCCATCAGCGGGAAGATGTGACCGGGGCTGACGATATCGTCGGCCACCGCACTCCTGGCCACGGCGGCCTGCACGGTACGCGCGCGGTCGGCGGCGGAAATGCCGGTGGTCACGCCCTCGGCGGCTTCGATGGAGACGGTGAACTTGGTGCCGAAACCGGAACCATTGCGCGGCGCCATCAGCGGCAGCTTGAGCAGCTCGCAACGCTCGCGGCTCATCGGCATGCAGATCAGGCCGCGGGCGAAACGGGCCATGAAGTTGATGTGCTCGGCGGTCACGCATTCGGAGGCGATGATGATGTCGCCTTCGTTCTCGCGGTCCTCGTCATCCATGAGGATGACCATCTTGCCGGCGCGGATGTCTTCGATCAGTTCTGCTGCGGTATTCAGAGCCATGAGGGCTATTCCTTCAATTCGTTAGCGAGACGGGTTCAGAAAGCCGTGCTCGGCCAAGAAACCTTCGGTGATGCCACTGGCAGCGGGCTCGGCAGCCTTGTCACCGAGCAGCAGGCGCTCCAGGTAACGGGCCAGCAGATCCACTTCCAGGTTGACCCTGCGACCGGACTGGTAGTCGGCCATGATGGTCTCGACCAGGGTATGCGGCACGATGGTCAGTTCAAATTCGGCGCCATTCACCGCGTTGACCGTCAGGCTGGTGCCATCGACGGTGATCGAGCCTTTCAGCGCGATGTACTTGGCCAGCTCGCGCGGCGCACGCACGGTGAATTGGATGGCGCGGGCATTGTCCTCGCGCTTGACAATCTCGCCGACGCCGTCGACATGACCGCTGACCAGATGCCCGCCGAGGCGGGTGGTCGGCGTCAGGGCCTTTTCCAGGTTGACCCGGCTGCCGATCTTCAGGTCGATGAAGGCACTGCAGGCCAGGGTCTCGCGGCTGACGTCGGCCCAGAAACCGTCGCCCGGCAGCTCGACCGCAGTCAGGCACACGCCGTTGACCGCGATGCTGTCACCCAGTTTGACGTCGCCCAGGTCAAGTTTGCCGGTCTGCACGTACACGCGTACGTCGCCGCCCTTGGGCGTCAGGGCACGGATGGTACCGATGGATTCGATTATGCCGGTGAACATGCGTCCTCCCGGTGGGTGTTGCAATGCAGCATGGATGAACTCCTGTTTTGGTCAAAAACAGGGCAATGCCGATCGATAGGGATTTTCGCGGGCGCAGCAGACGGCACCCTGGGAGGGAATCCCGCTCTCTCTTTATCCGGACTATACCGTCGGCCCCGGAATCGCACCGGGTCTGCTGTCCCTTTCCCGTGGAAAGGCGCTCGCGGGCTAGACACTTAGCGTGCCATTACCGCCGGTGGGGAATCACACCCCGCCCTGAGAACGTTGCAGCCTTGGAGGGCTGCGGCCTGCTTTTTACCACAAAAGCGCGGCCTGCTGTAGGAGATTGCCCGCCGTCTTCGATGGAGCGCTGTCGCGCAGCAAACTCTGTAGGAGCCAGCTTGCTGGCGATGCTTTTGACCTGCCAGGATCGCCAGCAAGCTGGCTCCTACAAGCCTTCATGTAGATTCAATTTTTACATGCAAAACAATGAGTTACTTTGGCTTTATGAAAGCGAGCGCTTGGGTACCGCGATGATCCGCCAGTCGGCGCCGACTGCGCGGATCTCACGGATCTCCAGTTCCTGGGCCTCGGCCATGCGCGCCAGCGGCCAGTCGAGCAAGGGCCGCGCGCTGGAGCCGAGGAACTTCGGCGCGACGAACAGCTGGTACTCATCGACCAGCCCGGCGCGGGCAAACGCTCCGGCCAGGCGCGGCCCGGCCTCGACCAGCACTTCGTTGGCACCGCGACTGGCCAGTTCCATGAGCAGTTTGCGCAGGTCGACATGGCCATTGCTGCCCGGCACGGCGAGCAGCTCATGGCCGTCTTCGAGGAAGCGATCGCGGGCGGACGCGGCGGCGCAGGTGGCGACCAGCGCCGGCCCGGTCTTATAAAACGGCGCCGACAGCGGCACACGCAGGCGGCCGTCGACCAGCACGCGCAGCGGCGGCCGGCTGACTGCCAGGGCCGCCTGCTCGGCGCCCAGTCCCAGTTCATCGGGGCGCACGGTGAGGCGCGCCTGGTCGGTAAGCACGGTATCGGCGCCGGTAAGGATCACGCTGGCCCGCGCACGCAGGCGCTGCACCGCCGAGCGCGCTTCCGGCCCGGTGATCCACTGACTCTCGCCGCTGGCCATAGCCGTGCGCCCGTCCAGGCTCATCGCCAGCTTGACCCGCACGAACGGCAGGCCCTGCTCCATGCGCTTGATAAAGCCGGCGTTGAGCACCCGCGCCTCGGCCTCCAGCACGCCGCTGTGCACGGCGATGCCGGCGTGCATCAGGCGCAGCAGGCCCTTGCCGGACACCTCCGGATTGGGGTCCTGCATGGCTGCCACCACGCGGGCGACACCGGCCGCGACCAGCGCATCGGCGCAGGGCGGCGTGCGCCCGTGGTGGCTGCAGGGTTCCAGGGTGACGTAGGCAGTGGCACCTTGCGCCCGCGCGCCGGCCTGGCGCAGGGCATGTACTTCGGCATGAGGCTCGCCAGCGCGGGCGTGCCAGCCTTCGCCGACGACCTGCCCGTCACGCACGATGACGCAGCCGACGCGGGGATTGGGATGGGTGGAGTACAGACCCTTGCGCGCCAGTTCCAGCGCGCGGGCCATGAATAGCTGGTCGTTCGCGGTTCCGCTCATGGTTTCGCCGGCTCACGGGCCAGGCGATCGATTTCCTCGCGGAACTCGTTGAGATCCTGGAAGCGGCGGTAGACCGAGGCGAAGCGGATATAGGCGACTTCATCGAGCTTCTGCAGCTCGGTCATCACCAGCTCGCCGAGCACCAGCGACTTGATCTCGCGTTCGCCGGTGGCGCGCAGCTTCTGCTTGATGTGGGCGATCGCCTCTTCCAGGCGCTCGACGCTGACCGGGCGCTTCTCCAGCGCACGCTGCATGCCGGCGCGCAGCTTGTCCTCGTCGAACGGCTGGCGGCTGCCGTCCTGCTTGATCAGGCGCGGCATCACCAGTTCGGCGGTTTCGAAGGTGGTGAAACGTTCGCCGCAGGCCAGGCATTCGCGCCGGCGGCGCACCTGTTCGCCCTCGGCGACCAGGCGGGAGTCGATGACCTTGGTGTCGTTGGCAGCACAGAAGGGGCAATGCATGGCGGGAAACGGCCCTATGAAAAGGTGGCTCATGGTAGCGCATCCCTTTGCCAAGACAAGCCAGCGCCTTTGCGGTATACAGGCGCCCGCCCCAGCGCATCCCGCGCTAGTCTTGCCTGTATAAATGCCTTGCCGCCCAGGTTCGCCATGTCGATACGCTTGCTGCTTCCCCTGTTCAGTACCCTGCTGCTGGCCGCCTGCGCCAGTGCGCCGGAAAAACCCACGCCACCCGTCGCGCCGGCGCCAGCACCAGTCGCCGTGACCAAGCCGGCCGTCGTGGTCGAAGCGCCCCTGCCCAGCCATATGCGCGAGCTGCGCGGCAGCCTGCGCACGCCGCCAGCCGGCAGCGAAGTGGAGATGGCCCTGCTGGTGATCGACGAGCGCGACCGCCCGCAACAGCTGCTCGGCAGCCTGAAACTAAGCGGCAACGGCCAGCTGCTGCCGTTCCGCCTGCCATTCAACCCGGCGTACTTCCCCAGCGGCGCACGGGTCGAACTGCGCGCGCGCATCAGCCAGTCCGGGCGCCTGGTCCTGCGCCTGCCGCCGCAGCGCATCAGCCAGGCGCAGACGCAAAGCCTCGGCGAACTGCCATTGGTCAGCGCACCATGAAGGCTCCGGCAGTCCTGCAGGACGCCTTGCGACAGCTGCTCGGTGACGCACGCTTGGTGGCGGAAACTCTGCCCGGCACCGACCTCAAGCTGTGGCTGATCGATGCGGCGAACATGGACCGCTGCTTCAGCCCGGAAGAAACCCGCCTGATCCTCGAGGAGCCGCCCTACTGGAGCTTCTGCTGGGCCAGCGGTCTGGTGCTGGCACGCTGGCTGGCCGAACAGCCCGAGTGGGTACACGGCAAGCGCGTGCTGGACTTCGGCGCCGGTTCCGGCGTGGCCGCCATCGCCGCAGCCAAGGCCGGCGCCCTGGAAGTGGTGGCCTGCGACCTCGACCCGCTGGCCATCGAATCGTGCCGGGCGAATGCCGAGCTGAACGGGGTGGAGTTGAGCTACTCGCTGGATTTCTTCGCCGAGGCAGACCGCTTCGACCTGATCATCGTCGCCGACGTGCTCTACGACCGCGCCAACCTGCCGTTGCTCGACCATTTCCTCAGCCGAGGCCGCGAGGCGCTGGTCGCCGATTCGCGGGTCAAGGACTTCCAGCACCCGCTGTACCAGCGCCTGGGTATGCTCGAAGCCTGCACCTGGCCGGACCTGGCCGAGCCGGCGGAGTTTCGCCATGTCAGCCTGTATCACGCCCAGCGCTGATGGTGATGGTGATGGTGATGGTGTAGGAGCCAGCTTGCTGGCGATCCGCGGCAGCACAAGAGCATCGCCAGCAAGCTGGCTCCTACAAGAGCAGTCCGTAGCCCGGACGCAATCCGGGCTACTTGTATCCGTGCCGACACGCCCGCATTTATAGTTGCAGCCTTTCGCCTTCCCGAGATTCTTCCATGAGCGATACCCCCTACATCTTCGACATTTCCGGCGCCGCCAGCTTCGAACAGCTGGTGATCGAAAACTCCTTCCACAAGCCGGTGCTGGTGGACTTCTGGGCCGAGTGGTGCGCGCCGTGCAAGGCGCTGATGCCGCTGCTGGCGAAGATCACCGAGGAATACCGCGGCGAACTGCTGCTGGCCAAGGTCAACTGCGACATCGAGCAGGATATCGTCGCCCGCTTCGGTATCCGCAGCCTGCCCACCGTGGTGCTGTTCAAGGATGGCCAGCCGGTCGACGGCTTTGCCGGTGCGCAACCGGAATCGGCGATCCGCGAGATGCTCAAGCCGCATGTCGCCGAACCGGCGCCGGAAGCCGCCGACCCCATGGAAACGGTGCAGACACTCTTCACCGAAGGCCGTATCGGTGAAGCCGAGAGCCTGCTCAAGCAGGTCCTCACCGAGAACAACGAAAACGCCGCCGCGCTGATCCTCTACGCGCGCTGCCTGGCCGAGCGCGGCGAACTGGGCGAAGCCGAAGCGGTACTGAACGCGGTGAAAGGCGACGAACACAAGCAGGCCCTGGCCGGTGCCAAAGCGCAGCTGACCTTCCTGCGTCAGGCCGCCGACCTGCCGGACAGCGCCGACCTGAAAGCTCGCCTGGCCCAGGATGGCAACGACGACGAGGCGACCTACCAGCTGGCCATCCAGCAGCTGGCGCGCCAGCAGCACGAGGCGGCGCTGGATGGCCTGCTCAAACTGTTCGTGCGCAACCGCAGCTATGCCGAGGGCATCGCCCACAAGACCCTGCTGCAGGTGTTCGACCTGCTCGGCAACGATCACCCGCTGGTGACCCTATACCGACGCAAGCTGTACCAGGCGATCTACTGAGATGAGCACGCCCTTCCAGCTGCTACTGCGGGTGCGCTACGGCGAGTGCGATGCCCAGCAGGTGGTGTTCAACGCGCGCTATGGCGACTACATCGACGTGGCCGCCACCGAGTTCTACCGCGCGTTGTTTGGCAGCTATCAGTACCTGCTCGACCGGGGCCTGGACAGCCAGGTGGTGCGCATGACCACCGACTGGAGCTCGCCGGCGCGCTTCGATGATGTGCTGCTCATTCAGGTGCAGACCCTGCGCCTGGGCACCACCTCGTACAGCCTGCTGGTGGAAATCATCCAGCAGGCCGAGCAGCGCCTGGTCGCGCGCAGCGAAGTCACCTACGTGATGGTCGATGCGCAGAGCTTCGGCAAAACCGCCATCCCCGCCGACCTGCGCGCACAGCTGGAACACGGCGCGCCGGGCGTGCGGGTCAACCAGGCCGGCTGATTAAATCAACCGATCCAGCGATACAGCGGCGCTTCGGCGCCGCTTTCTATTTGCACCTGCGGGCAATGGCGCAGGCGCACCAGCAGACGCTTGCCGGCCGCGGAACTGCCGGCCAGGGCCGTCAGCTCGCCCAGCAATTGCGGGCCATCCAGACTGCCGGCGCGCTGCAGCAAATCCTGCGTGGCCTGCCACAGGCCGTCCTGAGCTTTTGCCACAGCCGCCACGGGCGCCGGTACCGGCGTGACGGCGCTGTCGCGAGGTAACAGCGCCGCCAGTTGCGCCCAGTCCTCCTGATCCATTTCCACTGACAGATCCACCGGCCACTCGCCGATTCGTCCCTTGATTCGCAGCATCGTCAATTCCTCACTGAATGCCGGGCATGCTGCCATGACGCCGCGAGCGCGCCAAACGGAGCTGGCCAAACTCGTCGAAAACCTGTTATAACATAACTACAAATTTATTCCTTCCGGAGCCTCCACATGCGCCATCTGCTGCTCGCCCTGCCCTTCGCCCTGCTGCCGCTGGCGCTTGCAAACGCTCAGAGCCATGAGCACGACCATGCCGAGCACGGCAGCCTCGACAAGCATGAACACGGCGTGGCCAGCCTGAATGTGGCGCTGGACGGCAACACCCTGGAAATCCAGCTGGAGAGCCCGGCGATGAATATCGTCGGTTTCGAGCATGCCGCCAGCAGCGCAGCGGACCAGGCCAAGGTCGCCGCCGTGCGCCAGCAACTGCAACAACCCCAGGCGCTGTTTGCCTTACCCATCGAAGCCAAATGCACGCTCAAGCAACATGAGTTGCAGGGCGCGCTGTTCGCCGCGTCCGCAGACGAGCACGAGCACGAGCACGAGCACGACGAGCATGGCGCCCACGAGCAGAGCGAGGAACAGGGCCACAGCGATATCAGCGCCCACTACCAGTTCGACTGCGCCACGCCTGCTGCTTTGCAAACCCTGGAGCTGGGCAGTTTCTTCGGCAGTTTCCCCGGAACCGAGAAGCTCGACGTGCAGCTGATCGGCCCCAGCGGCCAGCAGGGTGTGCAGCTCAGTCCGAGCAATACGCGCCTGACCTTCTGAGGGAGGCGGCTGCCTGGATGCAGGGACAGGGCCATTCACCCTCTCCCCAGCCCTCTCCCGTAAACGGGAGAGGGGGCAAAAGCGCATCGCCGCGGTTCGACGCCGCGCATCGCAATGCGAAAAAGATCATGCACAAACTCTTCTATACGATGCGCGACGCACCTGCAGCGCCGTCTACACCTGCTGCGGCAAACTCCCTATGCTGAGCACCTCGTCCGCCATTGGCCCGACCATGTCCGACCCACTGATCGAACTCAACGACCTCGGCTTCGCCTGGCCCGGCCAGGCGGAGTTGCTGGATATTCCCGGTTTCACTCTGCAACGCGGCGAGAGCCTGTTTCTCAAGGGCCCCAGCGGCAGCGGCAAGACCACCCTGCTCGGCCTGCTCGGCGGCGTGCAGCAGCCGGGGCGCGGCAGCGTGAAGCTGCTTGGCAACGAGCTCGCGCGGCTGTCCTCGGGCGCCCGTGATCGCTTCCGGGTCGACCACACCGGCTATATCTTCCAGCAGTTCAACCTGCTGCCGTTCCTCTCGGTACGCGAGAACGTCGAGCTGCCCTGCCGCTTCTCCCAGTCCCGCGCCGTACGCGCCAGCCAGCGCCATGGCAGTGTCGATGCAGCTGCCGCGGTATTACTCGAACACCTAGGACTGAAGGCCGAACTGCTGCCGCGCCGTGCCGACTCGCTGTCGATCGGCCAGCAGCAACGGGTCGCCGCCGCCCGTGCGCTGATCGGCCAGCCGGAACTGGTGATCGCCGACGAACCGACCTCGGCCCTGGATGCCGATGCGCGTGAGGCATTCCTCTCGCTGCTGTTCGCCGAATGCCGCGCCGCCGGCGCCAGCCTGCTGTTCGTCAGCCATGACCAGAGCCTGGCGCCGCTGTTCGACCGCGCCCTGTCGCTGGCCGAGCTGAACCGCGCCAGCCGCGTCGAGGAGGTCTGAGATGCATCTGATCCGCATCGCCCTGGCCAGCTTGGGCAACCGCCGCTTCACCGCCCTGCTCACGGTGTTCGCCATCGCCCTGTCGGTGTGCCTGCTGCTTGCCGTCGAACGGGTGCGCAGCGAGGCGCGCGCCAGTTTCGCCAGCACCATCAGCGGCACCGACCTGATCGTCGGCGCCCGTTCCGGCAGCGTGAACCTGCTGCTGTACTCGGTGTTCCGCATCGGCAATGCCACCAACAATATCCGCTGGGACAGCTTCGAAACCCTGGCCAAACACCCGCAGGTGAAGTGGGCCATCCCGCTGTCACTGGGCGACTCGCACCGCGGTTACCGAGTGCTCGGCACCGACACCGGCTACTTTGAGCATTACCACTACGGCCGTACGCAGCCGCTGCAGCTGGTCGAAGGCAAGCCGTTCGCCGACCTGTTCGAAGTGGTGCTCGGCGCCGAAGTGGCGCAGGCGCTGCACTACAAACTGGGCGACCAGATCGTCCTGGCCCACGGGGTCAGCACGGTCAGCCTGACCCAGCACGACGACAAGCCGTTCACCGTGGTCGGCATCCTCGCCCGCACCGGCACGCCGGTGGACCGCACCCTGCATATCTCCCTGGCCGGCATGGAAGCGCTGCATGTCGACTGGCAGAACGGCGTGCCGGCGCGCGGCGCGGGCAAGATCTCGGCCGAGCAGGCGCGTGAAATGCAGCTGCAACCCAAGGCCATCACCGCCGTTCTGTTGGGTCTGAAAAGCAAGATCGCCACCTTCACCGTGCAGCGCCAGGTCAACGAATACCGCGGCGAGCCGCTGCAGGCGATTCTCCCCGGCGTCGCCCTGCAGGAGCTGTGGAGCCTGATGGGCGTGGCCGAAAAGGCGCTGTTCGTGGTCTCGCTGTTCGTCGTGCTGACCGGGCTGATCGGCATGCTCACGGCCATCCTCACCAGCCTCAACGAGCGCCGCCGGGAGATGGCCATCCTCCGCTCGGTGGGCGCGCGGCCCTGGCATATCGCCGGCTTGCTGGTGCTGGAAGCCTTCGCCCTGGCCCTGGCTGGCGTCTTGCTGGGGCTGGCCCTGCTCTATCTCGGCATCGCCGCCAGCCAGGGCTATGTGCAGGCGCAGTACGGCCTGTTCCTGCCGCTCAACCTGCCCAGTGGCTATGAGTGGCGTCTGCTCGGCGCTATTCTGGCGGCCGCCCTGCTGATGGGCAGCGTGCCGGCCTGGCGCGCCTATCGGCAGTCCCTGGCCGATGGCCTGTCGATCCGTCTATGAGGTTGCCCATGCGTCGCCTGTTGTTTGCGCTGCTGTTGTCCTGCACTACCGCGCTGTGGAGCGCTGCTCCGATGGCCGCAGAACTGCGCGAGCTGACCTGGAGCGAGATGGTGCCCGCCGACGCGCCGCCACAGACTGCCCAGCCGGCTGCACCGCTGCACGACCTGTCGCAACTGGCCGACGCCCTCGCTGCAGAAAGCGGCCCCGCCGCCGCGCAGCAGTCGCCGGCGGCGCCAGTGGTCAAGGCACTCGACGGCCAGCAGGTGAAACTGCCGGGCTACATCGTGCCGCTGGATGTGACCGAGGAAGGCCGCGTCACCGAGTTCCTCCTGGTGCCCTACTTCGGCGCCTGCATCCACGTGCCGCCACCGCCCTCCAACCAGATCGTGCATGTCACCAGCGAACTGGGCGTGCTGATGGATGCGCTGTACCAACCGTTCTGGATCGAAGGCCCGCTCAAGGTCGGCCAGATCAGCAGCGACCTGGCCGAGGCCGGCTATCAGATGCAGGCCGAGAAGATCTATCCGTACGAGATGTGATCAAGGATGTGTCAGATTGACGCACCCCAACCGCTCAACAACACTCCAGCCTATTGAGCCAAGTCAAGAAGTGCCCCCATCAGGTTGGCTGACAATCCGCTCAGCCAACACCTATTCCTAAAACTGATTGGAGCACACCATGCGCAAGTCTCTGCTGACCGCATCCCTACTCGCCCTCGCCGTTTCCGCGCCGCTGGCCCAAGCCTTCGAAGCCGGTGACATCATCGTGCGTGCCGGCGCCATCACTGTTGCCCCGGTGGAAGACAGCAGCGAGCTGCAAGTCGGCGGCGCCGACGTAGCTGGCACCAAGGCCACCGTGGAAAGCGACACCCAGCTGGGCCTGAACTTCGCCTACATGGTCACCAACAACATCGGTATCGAGTTGCTGGCCGCCAGCCCGTTCACCCACGAGGTGGGGGTGAGAGGCGTAGACGCCGCACTGGGCACCCCTGCCGGCACCATCGATGGCCGCCTGGGCGAAACCAAGCAGCTGCCACCGACCCTGAGCGCCATCTACTACCCACTGGACAGCCAATCCGCCTTCCAGCCCTACCTCGGCCTGGGCATCAACTACACCGTCATGTTCGATGAAGACCTGAGCAGCCGCCAGGAAGCCAATGGCTTCAGCAATCTGGACATTGATGACTCGTGGGGCCTGTCCTACCAGGTAGGCATGGACTACATGCTCAGCGACAACCTGCTGCTCAACGCCCAGGTGCGCTACATCGATATCGACGTCACCGCGACCCTCGACCACAACACCCTCGGTGACGTTGAAGTGGACGTGGATATCGATCCTTTCGTGTACATGATTGGCCTGGGCTACAAGTTCTAAGAGCCCGCCAGTCGCGCAAGCAAAAAGCCCCGCCAAGTGCGGGGCTTTTTGCTTGCATCAATCGCCGCGCACTCAGCGCCCCAGCAGCCTGGCCAAGCCGTCCTGCAAGGGCGTCGCCGGGGCCAGCTGGAAGCGCTGGCGCAGCAGGTGGTTGTCCGCCCGCGAATGGCGGATATCGCCGGCACGGGCTGCGGTATGGGTCACCGCCGGCAGGCTGCCGAGCACCCCGCCAATCGCCGCGAGCAACTGGTTGAGGCTGATCGACTGGTTGTGCCCGACGTTCACCGCACCGCTCGCTACCTGCGCCTGAGTCAACGCCTGCACCAGCAGCGGCACCAGGTCGGCGACATAGAAGAAGTCGCGGGTCTGCTCGCCATCGCCGAATACGCAGATCGGTTCTCCGCTCAGAGCACGCTCGGTGAAGATGCTGATCACCCCGGAATAGGGCGAGGACGGATCCTGGCGCGGACCGAATATATTGAAGAAGCGGAAGATCGCCGGTTCCAGGCCATGCTGGCGCTGGTAGAAATCCAGGTAGAACTCGCTGGCCAGCTTGTCCGCAGCATAGGGCGTGAGCGGCGCCTTGGGCGTGTCCTCGCGCACCGCCACGCCTTCACCATTGTTGCCATACACGGCGGCGCTGGAGGCAAAGACCACACGACGTACGCCTGCTTCACGCATCGCTTCGCAAAGATTCAGGGTGCCGATGAAGTTGCTCTGGTGGGTGCTGACAGGGTCATCCACCGAGGCTTGCACCGAGGCCACTGCCGCCAGGTGGGCGACGGCCTGGCAACCAACCACCGCACGGCGCATCAGCGCAGCATCGGCAACATCGCCCTCGAGCAGCTCAAGCCGTGGATTATCCAGCGCCAGGTTGCTGCGCTGGCCGGTGGACAAGTTGTCCAGCACGCGCACTCGGTGGCCGGCGGCGAGCAGGGCATCGGTCAGGTGCGAGCCGATAAAACCGGCGCCACCGGTGACCAGGATCAGGGAATCAGACATGCGTTCTCAACTGTGTCGGTAATAGCGATCGAGCAGGGCCGGCAGGCCGGCCCGCCAGGCACGCGGCTTGATGCCGAAGGTATTGAGGATCTTCTTGCAGGCCAGTACTGCGTGCTGCGGCTCGTCGGCGGCATCCACCCGCGCGGCGTGAGCCTGAGGGCTGACTTCGAGCACCTGCAATTTATGCAGCGGCCGCGCCTCGCTGATGATCGCCTGGCCAAGCGCCAGCGGCGTGGTCGCCTCGTGGCCGCCGTAGTGATAGGTGCCCCACAGCGGAAACTGGCAATCGAGCTGCTTGAGCACGGCGATGATCACCCGCGCAGCATCGTCGACCAGGGTCGGATTGCCGCGCCGGTCATCGGCCATCAGCAGTTGCTGCTCCAGCTCGGCGCGGCGCAGGAAGCGCCCGAGCAGACCATCGGCACTGTCGTCGAGCAGCCAGCCGAAGCGCAGCAGCACATGCCGCGGACAGGTGGCCCGCACGTTCTGTTCGATACGGCGCAGGGCCTGACCGCGAATGCCCAGCGGCACCGGCTCGTCCTTCTCGCTGTAGGCCGTGGCCCGCGAGCCATCGAAGACCCGGTAGCTGGACGGTTGCAGGAGGACGATATTGTGGTGCTGACAAAGCTCGGCGAGGCGTTCGAGCGCACGCTCCTGCTGATTGAAACGCGCCTCGTCGACCGTCTCCGCCTGGAACCAGTCGAAGTAGTAGGCGAGATTGATCAGCGCATCGGGGCGCGTGTCATCGAGCAGTTGGGTGAGGCTGGCGACATCCCAGCCGCCCTCGGGTGGGCGTGGGGCAAGAAAGCCAATATCTTCCTCGGCCCCCAGGCGGATCAGCGCCTGCCCCAGGGCATTGCCGCCGCCCAGCAGCATCAGGCGCATGCGCATGGTGGTGCGGGTTACTCCAGTCACGAAAGGAACAGGCTGCAAGCAGCCAGACTGGCGGTATTTTGCGGGTTTTACCTGGGGTCGTCACCCGCAAACTGCGTTGCGCTGCGTCTTAGTCCACAGAAAGCCGCGGCAGAGCAGCCCTGCCCTGCCGCGGCGCCGCTGTTATTGCACCAGGAAGCTGCGGCTGACCCCGGAGAAGCTGGATATATCTCCGCTGCCCAGCGCCTTGCTGTCACCGTAATGTTTTAGGCGGTATTCGCCCGGCGCAGTGCCCTGGGGGATGGTCCAGCGCAGGGTGGCCTGCGAGGTGCCCCAGAAACCGTCCTTGCGCAGCCAGTGGTACTCGGTGCTCCAGTCATTGTCGCGAGCCACCGTCTGCCAGTTGCCGGCCACCTTGCGCTGCACTTCGAGGAAGGTGCCTTCGGTGCGCAGATTGTTGCGCGGGTGGCCGGTCCAGAACACCGCCTGCGCCGTGTCGCCAACACGATACTGGGCATTGACATCGCGGTCCACCTCACCGAATTGCATGCCCGCCGGCGGATTGTCGTAGAGCACAGGGGTAACGACGCTGAGCTGAGGGTAGATCAGTCTAGGGAGGGCGGGAAATTCCCAATCGTGCAGATCACGCGGCACCAGGGTGCTGACCAGCGCCTGCTGGTCGCGCAGTGCGACGGCCAGGTCATTGAACACCTGCTGGTAGGCCGCCAGGGTCCAGCGCCCGAAGTGGGTGGAGCCGCCCTCGTAGTGCTGCTTGTCGTACTCCTCGGCGGTGGTCACATAGCCGGCGTAGGCATTGGACATACCAGCCACCACCAGCAGCTGGTTGCTGCCGAGCACTCCGCGCACCGTCTCGCGCAGACGCCGCCCGGACATCACGGTGAACTCGCCGGGTACCGCGAGCAGGGCGAACTGACCGATGCGCAGGATTGATGCCGGCAATACTTCTGGGCTCCAAGGAATACCTGACGAGCCAGCTCTGCTTTGCACAAGGAGTATCGGCTTAGGTGCGTGGCAGGTGATTTCTTCCTTAGTCGGAGGAGCGAGGGATTGCATACGATCACGCCACTCTTGCGAAAAGGCGCCGTGGATACCCTCTTCAAATCCCATATTGGCACGGCCGTCCTCAGCACCGGCAGCGAAGGCATTGCCGAGGGCGGCGTTGCAGGTTTTCTGCGGCGGGCCGCCGGTGAACTCGGGGCGCACGCTGATCTTCGAGAAGTCATTGTACTGGTGGCGGAAATCCACACTGCCGGTGAGCTGCACGCTGGCATCGAGATACAGTTGCAGCGCCTTGTCGAACTGGCGGTCGCCGATAATCTCGGTATTGCGCAACTGATCATTGGTCGGCCCGGTGCCATCCAGGTTGAGGTTGGGCGTGGTATCGGCATGGTTGCTCTGGGCAAACGAGGCGACGAAGTCCGGATTGCCCTGAGCCCTGGCCCGCTCCTCGAAACGCCATTCGGCGCGGCCCTTGTTGTCGCTGGTGAGCAGGGTATTGCTATTGCTCATCGAAGTCGGATGCACGGCGAACCAACTGATCATGCCGGCGTCGCGATTGCCCTGGCGCAGGCGCAGCACCAGCATCTCCGGGTCCACCGAACTGCTATAACGCTGGCGTTCGGCCGCTGGATTGTTGTCGTAGGCCGGCTGCGAGCGGTTCTTACTGGCAGTGAGCAGTTCGCCGCGCTTGATCAGTACATGCCCGGGCCTCAAGTTTTCATGCGCCTCGGTGATGGCCTTAACGATGCCGTTGACCTGGACATCGAAGTTCTCCTTGACGAAGCCGAGGATGGTCATGTTGTACAGCGCATAGTGCGACTGACCGCCCGCCCCGCCATGGGTATGGGTGGCGCTGAGCACCAGGTTGTCCTGGGTGAAGCGCTTGTCGATAGCCTTGATACGCTCGACCACCGCCTGGTTGACCGACTGGAACAGCGCACCGGCATCCACATTGACGAACACCACGGCGGGCCCGTCGTCGGGTTCGGCGATGATGTAAGCGCGCGCATACTGGCGGTTATGGATGCCGCTGCTTTTCTGCTCGGGGTTGGCGTACCCAAACATGCCGACCTCGGCGGCGGCGCCGGTAATGTCATGTTTGCCGACGCCGACCAGGTAGTTGTCGCTGTACGCCTGCGCCCACGCAGGCAACAGGGCGCAGCAGGCCGTGAGGAATAACCGGGTCATTCTCCTTCTTGTCATCATGATTCAGCACCTTGAGCGAAACGCTCTGCAAGACTGCAAACGGGTGGCTTGAACTCAGCCGGTGGGTTTCTCAGTCGGCTCGGCTTGCGGCGGACAAAGCTCCGCCCTGCGGCAGGGCCGCAAGCTTGAACCACCAAGTTGGAAATGCATCAAGTACCCTCTCCCGTTCACGGGAGAGGGCTGGGGAGAGGGGTGTTGGCCAAGCCCTCTCCCCCAGCCCCTCTCCCACTTGTGGGAGAGGGGAGCAAGGCTACTGCGTACCTTTGCGGCGCAGGCTGGCCGGGGTGAAGTAGCTTTCCGGCGGCGCCGCCAGGAGGAACTGGCGCGGCGCCTTCTCGTTGTTGCGCAGACCGAGGGCCGAGTAGCTGCGTGCGATCAGGTCGTGGAACACCAGGTTGACCGGGGCGATGGTCGGCACCTCGTAGGCGTTCTTGCTGAACGCCAGGTTGACGTGCCACAGCTCGCCGCGGGCGTCATGGTTCTCCACCATCAGGGCGTACCAGCTGTCCTCATCCAGGTAGAAGCGGCGTTTGGCGTGCACATGGCGCTGGCCTGGGCGCAGGGTCGCTTCGACCACCCACACGCGGTGCATTTCCCAGCGGGTCAGCTCGGGGTTGAGGTGGCCCGGCTGGATCAATTCTTCCAACTTACGCCCCGGCTGCTCCATGGCGTAGTTGTGGTAAGGCACCAGCAGCGCCTGCTTGCCCAGCAGCTTCCAGTCGTAGCGGTCGGTGGCTCCGTTGTACATGTCGGTGTCGTCGGCGTAGATGCCGTCGATCGGCGTGTCGTAGGCCAGGGTCGGCGCGCGCCGTACGCGGCGCTGGCCGGGGTTGTAGATCCACGCCGAACGCGCCTCGGCGACCTGGTCGATGGGCTCATGCACCAGCAGCGCACGGCCGGCATCGCGCGAGGGCGGCAACAGCTCACTGGCGTAGGTATAGAGCTTGTTGTCCAGGCTGCCGGCATCCTTGCTCGGGCTGTAGTAGCTGGACAGCAGCTGGATGCGCTCGCGCAAAATCGAGTAGCTGCCGCTGGGAGTGACCTGGGCGGTGACCGCCACCTCGTCGATATAGCGACCCTGCCAGCGGGCGATGTGGTTCCAGATCGCCTCGCGGCCATCCGCCGGGATCGGGAAAGGCACGCCGGCATAGGCATTCAACAGGCCATTGCCGCCGTCGCCGAGGCTCGCCTGTTCGGCGTTCTTGCGGGTGTTGGCGTAGATATCCGGCGGCGCGGCGAAACTGCGGTGGCTGGGATAGACCGGCACCTTGAACGTCTGCGCATAGGTCTTCAGCAGCGCCTTGACCCCGGGGCTGAGGTTGCCCTCCTCGGCCGCCATGTTCTGCGCATCGATCACCCGCAGCGGCTGTTCGCCGGCAAATGGATCAACATGGAAACTGCCCGGCCCGGCGTAGCCGGCCGGGGCCTGGGTCAGGCCGCCGGTCCACTCGGGGATACCCTTGGCCGCGTCGCCCTGGCGCTCGGCGCCAAAGGGCGTGAGGGGGCCATCCAGCTGCGCCGCCTGCTCGGCGCTGACCTTGGCCTGGGCGGCCAATGGCAGCAGCAGACCCAGCGAAAGCAGGACGGAACGGGCACGCAAAGCATTTCTAGTCATTGTGGTTCCTGCCGTCAGAAGGAGTAGGTGACGTTGAGGGCGACGTGGTCGCGGTCAATCAACGCGTTGTCTTTGCGCGCGCCCCAGAACGAGGTGTAGGCGAGCTTGCCGCCTAGCTTCTGGCCGTACTTGCCGCCCAGTTCGAGGGTCGCCGACTTGCGTCCCTGGATGAAGTTCTCGTTGAGTGACGGCGAAGTGCCGGAGACGTCCTGGCGGAAGGTCAGGCCCGGCAGCAGATCGAGGTTGGGCCGCACGTCCTGGATCAGCCCGGAGACGTTCAGCGTGTAACCCCAGGCGAAGGAGTCCAGGTATTCGTAGTTGACCGTATCGAGCAGGCTGCCCGGCACATGGTTGAACGCCACCTCGCCGAGCATGATCAGGTCATCCAGGCCGAGTACCGGGCCGAAGGTGTGGATGGTCGAAACCGAGCCGGTATACAGCTCGTGGCGCTTGTACAGATCGATATTGCTGCGCGAGTCGTTGGCCGAGCCGTCACCGAACTCGCCCAGGTCGATGCTGCCGCCGCTCGCCCCACCCGCGCCCAGGGCATCACCGGCCAGTTGCTCCAGCTCATAGATCATCGAGGGCTCCAGCGGCGCGTTGGGCCGGTAAGCCAGCTCGCCGGCCACGCTGGTGTCGCCGATGGTGCCGGACACGCTGAGGCCGAACAGGCGGATGTCCTCGGGATAGATGAAGTCGTAGTAGGTGCTGTCGAGCAGGGCCAGGCCATCGACAGTCGAGTCGAGGCCAAAGCCGCACAAGCCGCTGAACTGCCCAGCCGTTCCGTTGCTACAAGCAAACGACTGGCCCTTCTGGATGCTCAGGAACGGCACCTTGCTGTGGTAGTTGAGGTAATACAGGCTGAACTCGGTGTTGTTCCACTCCTCGACCAGGTAGCGCAGGGCCACGCCGAACTGGCCGTCGTCGCGGGCGTCGTGCTCCTCACCATAACGGGCGCCAGCGACTATGCCGCTCTCGCCATTCAGCCCCGGCACCAGCTCGGCCAGGTCGCCCAGGTCATTGCGCAGATCGACCAGCACGCCGTTGCTGCCCTTGCCGAAGTAGTCCTGGTTGTTGAGGAAGGCACCGGTGGGGATCAGTTCGTGGCCTTTCCACTCCAGGCCGTAGAAGGCCTCGACGCTGAGTGCGTCGGTCAGGCCAAGCTGGCCGGAGATCATGTTGGTCGGCAGCAGAGCGTCCTTGAGGCTGGCGTTGGGCAACACCACTCGGCCGATGTCCACCGGGTTGATCACGTTGATCCCGTCGGCGTAGTAGATGCCCTCGCCCCAGTTGATCACCTGGCGCCCGAGTCGCAGGCTGGCCGGCATCTCGCCGATATAGCGGTTGGTGTAGAGGTAGGCGTCGAGCAGGCGCGAACGGTGGCCGGCACGGTTCTCCAGATCGGAGGGGTAACGCTCGTCACTGTCGGTGTTGTGGGTTTCGAAGCCATCGCTACTGGGGTCGTTGTCCATGATCTGGGTGTCGTACCAGGCCGTACCGCGGACGAACAGGCCGTCCTGCTCGGTGCGCACGTGCAGCTCCGAAGTCAGCTTGAACTCGTTGGAGACAAAGCCACGGTCGTAGTACTCGCTGCCATCGTTGTTGTTGGCAAAGATGTTCTGCCCGTTGCTGTAGATGCGCTCGGGACCGGTGGTGCGGTACACCGAGGTGTACTCGGCCACGCTTTCCAGCGAGGTGGTGACATTCGGCCCGGTATCGATCTCGAAGGCCTGGGCCTGCATCCCCCAGATCCCTATCCCGACTGCCAGCGCTATTTTGCTTTTGTTATGCATGCTGCTGCCCCCTAGTGGTGATGTGACGAAATTAGCCGAGTTGCGAGAACCTCCATGGGGCAGATTCGGACAAAAAACGATGCCGAAAGGGCCCCTCAACATCTTCTTCATGTTTGCCGCACGGCCCACCGCGCGGCGCGGCTACACCTGCCGGGCAAAAGCCTGCAAGCTGCTGGCGTAGACGAATTGCAGGGTCTTTTTTAGCTGCACCAGGGTGCGCGAGCGCTGCGGTTCGGGCAGCTCCAGGGCCAGCTTGGTCACCGAGCTGCCGGCCTCGCACAGCAGCAGCGCCAGGCCATGCACCAGCTCGGCATCGGCCGTCGGCTGGGCGGCGCAGATGGCGCTGCCGACCAGCTCGGCGGTGGCCAGGGTGTCGGCACTGTTCAGCGCACGCAGTTCCGGTGACGCGGCGACGCAGCCCCAGACCTCGACGAAGCCGGGATGGCTGACCTGGATATCCACCATAAGGTCGATCAGCCGTTCGATCAGCGCCCCCGGCGCCCCGTCGAGCAGCGCCAGATCGGCCTGCAGGCGCTCGCCGACGCTGCCGGTGTAGCGCTGCCAGACCTCCTGGACGATGGCCAGCTTGGTCGGGAAATACAGGTACAGCGAGGCGATCGGCAGGCCTACCTCGCGGGCGATTTCGCGCATCGACACCGCCTCGTAGCCGCGCGCGGCGATCAGTTCCAGGGCCACCGCAAGGATCGCCTCGAAGCGCGCCTGGCTACGCTCCTGCTTGGGTTCGCGACGGACCCGCGTTACCGGCGGGGTGCTTGACAAAGTTTTGTTGGCCACAGCATTCTCGAAAACATGAGCAATGCTTATGTTTTAGCGTGACTCTCACAAAATGGGAAGAGGCTGATGAATTTGAGGCGAGAACTGTGAGCCAAGACGAGCGCCTGGTACTGGCGGTAGACCTTGGCAGCTCCGGCTGCAAGACCGCGCTGGTCGGCCTCGATGGCCGGGTGCTGGCCTTCGCCTTCCGCCCGGTGAGCAGCCATGTGCTGCCCGGTGCCGGCGTCGAGCAGTGCCCGGAAGACTGGTGGCAGGCCTTTCTCGACAGCGCTGGCGAAGTGCTGCACGACAATCCCGGCAGCGCGGCAGAGGTGGTCGCCATCGCCTGCTCCTGCCAGGGCGAAGCCACCCTGCCGGTGGACCGCGACGGCAACCCGCTGGCCCGCGCCATGCTGTACATGGACATGCGCGGCCAGGCCGCCGTGCAGCGCCAGGTCGGTGGGCGCCTGCCGCGCGTGGCCGGCTACGACCCGCTGAAACTGTGGCGCTGGTTGCGCCTGACCGGCGGCGCCCCGGCGCTGTCCGGCAAGGACCCGTTCGGCCATATCGCCTTTATCCGCGAAGCAATGCCCGAGCTGTACGCGCGCACCGCCAAGTTCCTCAACGTCCTCGACTTCATGAACCTGCGCCTGACCGGGCGCACCGTCGCCACGGTCGACTCGGCCCTGACCACCTGGGGCACCGACAACCGCGACCCGGCCAATATCCGCTACGACGATGGCCTGCTGCGCCTGGCCGGTCTGCAACGCGAACAGTTGCCGGAACTGGTGCGCTGCAGCGACGTACTCGGCCCGCTGCGCCCGGTGGTGGCCGAAAAACTCGGCCTGCCCAGCGGCGTGCCGGTGGTTGCCGGCGCGGTGGACAACAGCGCCTCGGCCCTCGGTTCCGGCGCGGTGGCGGATAACGCCCTGCACCTGTACGTCGGCACCTCGTCGTGGATTGGCGCCCATGTGGCGCAGAAGAAAACCAACCTATTCAAGCAGATCGCCGCCGTGCCCTGCGCCCTGCCCAACCGCTACCTGATGATGGTCATGCAGTCGGCCGCCGGGGCCAACCTGAGCTTCCTGCGCGACCGCATCCTCTACGCCAAGGACGCCCTGCTGCAGGACGAAGCGCGCCCGGATGTGTACCGCATCCTCGACGAAATCGCCGCCGGCGTGCCAGCCGGCGCCCGTGGCCTGATCTACCTGCCCTGGCTGATGGGCGAACGCAGCCCGGTGGACGACGGCAACCTGCGCGCCGGCCTGCTCAATCTGAGCCTGGAGCACGCCCGCGAAGACATGGTGCGGGCCTTCCTCGAAGGCGTGGCGCTGAACACGCGCTGGATGATGGACGCGGTCGAAGGCTTCCTCGGCCAGGCGGCACGGGAAATCACCCTGGTCGGTGGCGGTGGCCAGTCCGATGTGTGGAGCCAGATCTTCGCCGACGTGCTGGGCATCACCGTGCACCAGCCAGAACAGCCAATCCAGGCCAACGCCCGCGGCGCGGCCTTCCTCGCCGGGGTCGGCATCGGCGCCATGCAATTTGCCGATATTCCGCAGCGGGTCGCACTGCGCCGCAGCTTCGAACCGAGCGCCGGCAACCGCCAGCGCTACACCGACAGCTACGCCACCTTCCGCGCCGCGCACAAGGCGCTGGCGCCGTTCTACGCCAGCCTGCACGGAGCCAAGCCATGAACCTCACACAACAGGCCTGCGAACAGGTGGTGCGCACCGCCGTGGCGCTGGCCGACCAGGGTTACCTGGCCGGGGTCGGCGGCAACCTGGCGCTGCGCATCGACGCCGAGCACTTTGCCGTCACCCCTTCGGCCAGCGACTACTACGCCATGGCCCCGGACGATATCTGCGTGCTGCGCCTGAGCGACCTCAAGCAACTCGCCGGCCACGGCAAGCCCTCGGTGGAAAGTGGCCTGCACGCCTGTATGTTCAAGGCTCGCCCGGATTGCCGGGCCAGCGTGCACACCCACCAGCCGGTGGCCAGCGCCTTCACCCTGCTCGACCGGCCATTGCCGATCACCGATGACGAAGCGCGTCGGCTGATCGGCGGCGATGTGCCGATGTGCGCCTACGCCCCCTCCGGCACCAGTTGGCTGGCCAGCAATGTCGGCAAGCGCGTGCGCTTCGACCTGAATGCCTACCTGATGCGCAACCACGGCGCGGTGTGCCTCGGCGCCAGCCTCGACGACGCCTGCCGCGTGGTGCGCCTGCTTGAGCAGGAAGCCGTGCGCTGGTTCCAGCGCGCCCTCGCCGCCCAGCCCGATAACCGCCAGTTCCAGCAGGCCCTGGCTGCGCTGAATTCCTAGCCCCGAATTATTAGAAGAGAACCCGCGATGAACGCCTCCACTCAGCCTGACCCGCAAACCTCCGGCATCTCCCACTGGCCGGACACCGACGCCATCGACACACGCCTCAAGGCGCTGATCAAGCAGCCGATCCGGCCGATCCGCCGGGAAAACATGGACAAGGTGCTCGGCTACTTCGACAACCAGTGCCAGGCCTCCAAGCGCCTCGCCGAACAGGCCGCAACGGTGATCCCCGGCGGCGTGCAGCACAACCTGGCGTTCAACTACCCGTTCGCCCTGGCGATGAAGAGTGCCCAGGGCGCGCACCTGGAAGACGTCGACGGCAACCGCTACATCGACTTCCTCCAGGCCGGCGGCCCGACCCTGCTCGGCAGCAACGATGCGGTGGTGCAGGCAAAGGTCATCGAGACCCTGCGCGACTGCGGCCCGGTCACCGGCCTGCTGCACGAGTACGAATTCAAGCTGGCCGAACTGGTGTGCCGCCATGTGCCGTCGGTGGAAATGTTCCGCATGCTCGCCTCCGGCACCGAGTCGGTGATGGGCGCCATCCGCCTGGCCCGCGCCTACACCGGCAAGAAATGGGTGATCAAGATCGGCGGCGCCTACCACGGCTGGAGCGACCAGCTGGTGTACGGCATGCGCATTCCCGGAACCGGGCGGCGTGAAGCCGTGGGCATCCCGCGCGGTGCCACGTCGCACACACAGGAGAGCTTTCCCAACGACCTTGCGGCGATTCGCCGGCGCCTGCAAATCAACCGCCTGCGCGGCGGCACCGCAGCGATCATCGTCGAGCCGCTCGGCCCGGAAAGCGGCACCCGCCCGGCGCGCAAAGACTTCAACGCCAACCTGCGCAAGCTGAGCGACGAGTTCGGCGCGCTGCTGATCTTCGACGAGGTGGTCAGCGGCTTCCGCGTCGGCCTGTCCGGCGCCCAGGGTTACTTCAATGTGAAACCGGACCTGACCATCTTCGGCAAGTGCCTGACCGGCGGCTACCCGATGGCCGGCGGCATCGGCGGGCGGCGCGAGGTGATGATGCTGCTGGCCGGCGGCATCGGCGGCAAGCAGACCAAGCGCGCCTTCGTCGGCGGCACCCTGACGGCCAACCCACTGTCCTGCGTAGCCGGCTACTACAGCCTGATTGAGATGGAGAAGCGCAACGCGCCCTTCCTCGCCGGTCGTGCCGGTGACCGCCTCACCGCCGGCCTGGCGCAGATCATCGAACGCCGCGGCCTGCCCTACGTGGTCTACAACCAGGGCTCGGTGGTGCACCTGCAAACCTCCGGTGTGCTGCTGCTCAACGTGCGCAACCCGATCCAGCTGCTGCGCGAGGTCAACCCGCGCAAGCACATGATGGAAGAGATGGGCGCCGCCTACATGGCCCACGGCCTGGTGACCCTGGCCGGCAGCCGCATGTACACCAGCGCCGCCGACACCGACGCGATCATCGACGAGGCGCTCAATCGCTTCGACGATGTGTTCGGGCTGGTCTGAGCCATGCACGACGAACTGCTGCAGGCCGGCGCGCGGATGAGCGCCAAGGGCTTTCTCAATGATGCAGGCGACAGCCTGTCGCTGCTGCTGCCGGGCACCGGGCGCATGCTCCTGCTGCTGGCGGGCGAGGCGCCGCGCGAAGTCGAACTGAACCAGGCCGCCACCGGCCTGGCCGCCCTGCACGCGCAGGTCTACCGGCTGCGTGGCGATGCCGGCGCGGCGGCCACCCTGAGCCCGTGCTGGAGCCTGCAACTGGGCGCGCTGAGCGAAGCCATGCCGTCGGTGTTCGACGAGCAGGCGCGGCATATCGGCCGCTCCTGGGCACCAGCCGTTGCCGGGCAACTGCCCGCCGTGCTCGCCGCTGGCGGCAACGCCGGGCTGGTCGACGGTCGCCTGCTGGCCGTCGGCGTCACGCGCAACCGCATGCTGTTCAATGCCGAACTGTTCGAGAAATGCGCCATGGCCTACGTGCTGGCGCGCCTCGGTGGTGGCCGGGTGAAAAAAGTACCGTGGTGGGTGCGCCTGATCGCCGGCCGGCGCCTGATCAAGGACCAGGCCAACGCCGCCACCCAGCACGCCGCCGGACAGGCATCCGCCGAGCTGGGGGCCTATTGAGTAGAGCAGGTGAAACCCGCGTGCAGGCTACGCCGGCTAACGCGGGTTTCACCCGCCCTACTCGATTGCATGGAGCCACTGCGGAAGCCCCCTCTCCCGTTTACGGGAGAGGGCTGGGGAGAGGGTGCTCGTAGGGTGGATGACGCTCTTTTTCATCCACCAATGTCCCGCTCGGTGGATCGGTGAAGCGTGATCCACCCTACGTGATGACGCCCCCTCTCCCACGCGTGGCAGCGGGGAGCTATGGCGCCGCGCAGCACGCTCGTGCTAACTATAAAAAACGGCCCACCCCGGTGGGCCGTCATAACAACAAGAACCAGGCGCTCGACGCCAGATAACGACCTCCTGCCGGAGCGTGCCCATGAAACCCATCGCCGACCCGCGCTATTCCGAGGCCTCCGCGCCGCCACATATCTCGCGCTTCCTCCTGCAGCACGTCGCCGCCATCGGCCGCGACCCGGCCCAGCTCTGCCGTGGCCTGGGCTTCGAGCCGGACGACCTGAAGAAGCCCGACTATCGCCTGTCCTACCGGCAGAGCTACCTGCTGGTGCGGCGCGCCCTGCAAACCCTTGACGACAGCGGCCTGGGCCTGACCGTGGGGCATCGGCAGACGGCCGTGTCCTGGGGTCTGGTGGGCATGGCCATGCTCGCCAGCCCGACCCTGGGCGAGGCACTCGACCTGGCCATCCGCTACCAGCGCCACACCGGCGCCCTGCTCGACTACGAGATGGAGCTGCGCGGCGGGCGCTGCCTGGTGTCCGCCAGCACGCGCTTCTTCGACCCGGAAGTGGCGGTGTTCTACCTCGAAGAAGCCTTCTCCAGCGCCCAGGCCATCGTCCGCCATCTGTCTGGCCAGGACCTGACCATCGACAGGATCGAACTGGAATACCCGCGCCCGCCACACTGGAAACGCTATGCGGAGATCTTCCGCTGCCCGGTCAAGTTCGGCGCCGGGCACAGCCTGATCGCCTTCGACGCGCGCTGGCTGCAACTGCCGCTGCCGACCCGCGACGACTACGTCGCCGCCGAGATCGCCACGCTGCTCGACAGCGCCCGCTGGGAGCAACACGGCAGTTCCGACCTGATCGAGACCATCCAGCGCGAAGTACGCAAGAACCTCTGCCGCCCGCCACAACTGGCCGAACTGGCGCAGCAGCTCAACCTCGGCGAACGCACCCTGCGCCGGCGCATCGATGAAGCCGGGCTGTCCTACCACGGCATCATCGACTCGCTACGCCGGGCCAAGGCCCTGGCCCTGCTCAGCCACCGCGACAGCCGGCTGATCGACGTGGCCAGCGAAACCGGCTTCAGCGACGTACGCAACTTCCGCCGCGCCTTCAAACGCTGGACCGGCGTGGCCCCGCGCGAAGCCCGCCGACAGATCCACCCGGCCTGATCCCCCTACCAACGTAGGGCGGGTGCAACCCGCGGGGAGCGCAACGCGGGTTTCACCCGCCCTACCCACTTGTCCGTTTCTGCCCCCTTTCGCGGCCATCTCGCCCCTGCTGGCCTCATCGACGCTTGGCTAACGTGGACTCATCGCCACTACCCAGAGCGGAGACTCCCGTGAGCACAGCGAACAACAACATTCAGGATTGCGGCGACGCCGTATGCATCATCGGCGGCGGCCCCGGCGGCCTGTGCATGGCCCGTGCGCTCAAGCGCCAGGGCCTGGACTACGAGCAGTTCGAACGGCACAGCGATGTCGGCGGCGTGTGGGACATAACCAACCCCGGCACGCCGATGTACGAGTCCGCGCACTTCATCTCCTCGCGTGACCTCTCGGGCTTCCTCGACTTCCCGATGCCCAAGCACTTCCCCGACTACCCGAGCAACCAGCAGATCCTCGAATACGCCCGCGCCTTCGCCCGTGCCTTCGACCTCTACGACAAGATCCGCTTCAACACCGCCGTCGAGCATGTGGCCAAGCGCGAAGACGGGCGCTGGCAGGTCACCCTCAGCAGCGGCGAGCAGCGCTGCTACCGCGCCGTGGTCTGCGCCACCGGCTGCAACTGGGACCCGAACATGCCGGAGGTCAAAGGCCAGTTCAACGGCGAGATCCGCCACTCGGTGACCTTCAAGAAGGCCGACGAATTCAACGGCAAGCGCGTGCTGATCATCGGTGCCGGCAACTCCGGCGCCGACATTGCCTGCGACGCCGCTACCCACGCCAGCAAGGCCTTTATCAGCCTGCGCCGTGGCTACCACTTCATTCCCAAGCACCTGTTCGGCCTGCCCGCCGATGAGGTCAGCGAGAAAGGTCCGCACCTGCCGATCTGGCTGGTGCGCCCGGTGTTCAGCCTGATCCTGCGCCTGATCAACGGCGACCTGACCCGCTTCGGCCTGCCCAAGCCGGACCACAAGCTGTTCGAGAGCCACCCGCTGATGAACACCCAGCTGCTGCACTACCTGCAGCACGGCGACATCCAGGTGAAACCGGACATCAGCCACTTCGAAGGCGACCATGCGGTGTTCAAGGACGGCAGCCGCGAGGCGCTTGACCTGGTGCTCTACGCCACCGGCTACAAGTGGAGCTGCAAATACGCCGCCGACTACTTCGAATGGAAGGGCGGCCGCCCGCAGATGTACCTGTCGATCTTCAGCCGTCAGCACCACAACCTGTTCGGCATCGGCTACCTGGAAACCAACTCCAGCGCCTACAAACTGTTCGACAACGAGGCCCACGCCGTCGCCTGCTACCTGCGCGACCAACTGCTGCGCCCCGAGCAGGCGCGCCAGTTCGAGCAGCTGATCGCCAACGACAACCCCGACCTGTCCGGCGGCATCAGCTTCGTCAAATCCCAGCGCCACGAGGTGTACCTGGAAGTCCACGCGCTCAAGACGCACCTGCGCAAACTGCGCCAGACCCTGGGCTGGGGCGAACTGGACGACGGCTACTACGCCACCCTGCGCAAGCACCCCGGCTTCCCGGCGGCGCCCCTGCAGCAGGCGCAGCACGCACTCTGAGTAGCCCGGACTTCAGTCCGGAATCCGCCCACCCCGGACTGAAGTCCGGGCTACTGGTAGCGCGCCATGGGCAACATGCCTGGCGGTCGTTAACAGGATATGAACCGGAGCAGTCCCATGAATGAAGTGGTAGTGATTACCGGCGCGGCCGGCGGCATCGGCCAGGCCATCTGCGCCAAGCTGATCCAGCGCGGCATGCGCCTGGTGCTGGTCGACATCCACGCCGAACGCCTGGCCCAAGTAGCCGCGCGCCTCGGCGAACAGGCCACCCCTTTCGCCGCCGACCTCACCGACCACGGCGCCCTGCAGCGCCTGATGGAAACGGTGGAGGAAAAATTCGGCCGCATCGACATCCTCATCAACAACGCCGCCATCACCACCGTCGAACCCTTCGACACGCGCTCGGTGGAAAGCATCGTCGGCGAGCTCAACATCAACCTGATCTCGCCGCTGGTGCTGACCCGCCTGGCCATCCCCCTGCTGCAACGCTCGGCCGATGCACGGGTGATCTCCACGGTATCCATCGGCGGCATCTTCCCGATGCCCGAGTCACCCATCTACAGCGCCAGCAAGTTCGGCCTGCGCGGCGCCATGCTGTCGATCGGCCTGGACCTGGAAGCCAAGGGCATCAAGGTCGGCTCGATCCTGCCGGCCGCCACCGAAACGCCGATGCTACAGAAAGAAGCCATCGACGGCGGCAACGCCCTGCAGTTCATGGACCCGCCGCAACAGCCGGAAGACGTCGCCGACCAGGTCCTGCTGATGCTCGACAAGCCCTGCCTGGAGCGCACGCCCAAGGCCAGCGAATCGTGGATCTCCAGCCTGGCCATGCTCTTCCCCAACCTGCTGCCACGGAGCATCCGCGTGTTCAAGAAACGCGGCGAAAAAGGCATGCAGCGCTACCTGGAATCCCTCGGCGAACGCGGCCTGGCGCAGCGGGTGGATGGGCGCTGGGAGTTGAAGTAGAAGGCTCCGAGGAGAACCAACAAGCCCGCGTTTGCGGGCTTGTTGGTTTCAGGGAGATTCGAGTTTCGTAGTGGGGAAGTATTTCAAGTCCTGACGCACCAAGAGTCAGCCCGACACCGCCGGCTCTGCTCCGATAAATGGCTGCGCCCGCGGGGCTTCACAATCACCGCACCGATGCTAATGTAGAGATTATTACCTAATCAGTATCTCCCTCTACATGAACAATTGGCTGTCCCTGATCATCGCCCTACCGACCGCTAACGCCACAGAGCGTATGCGCGCCTGGCGTGCCCTCAAGAGCAGTGGCGCTGCCGTGCTGCGCGATGGTGTCTATTTGCTGCCCGACAATTGCGCCTGCCGCGAAGCGTTGGAAGCTGTTGAGCGCGACATCCTGGGTAGCAATGGCACAGCCTTTCTGTTGCCCATCGATGATCCCCATGGCGAGCGCTTTATCGAGCTGTTCGACCGTAGCGAGGACTACACCAAGCTGCGCGTCGAGATCGAGGCGTATCAGGCCCAGCTGACTTCGGATAACGCCCTCGCCAGCACCAAGCAGGTACGCAAGCTGCGCAAGGCATTTGCTCAGGTGGCGGCCATCGACTTCTTCCCTGCGGCAGCGCGGCAACAGACCGACATGGCCCTCAAAACCCTGGAAACAGCCATCAGTCGGGCGCTGTCGCAGGATGAGCCGAGCAGTCACGATCAGCCTATCGAACAGCTTGATCGTCGCGACTACCAAGGCCGCCTCTGGGCTACGCGCAAGCGGCCCTGGGTTGACCGCCTGGCCAGCGCCTGGCTGATCCGCCGCTGCATAGATCCGACGGCCAGCATTCTCTGGCTGGACTCGCCCCGCGATTGCCCTGCCGAGGCGCTGGGTTTCGATTTCGACGGGGCAACCTTCAGTCACGTCGGCAGTCGCGTCACCTTCGAAACCCTGCAAGCCAGCTTTGCGCTGGTTGAGCCAGGTCTAAGCCGCATCGCGGCGCTGGTGCATTACCTGGATGTCGGTGGCGCTCAACCCACCGAGGCGGCCGGCATCGAGCGTGTACTGGCCGGCCTGCGCGAAACCATCGGCAACGATGACCACCTGCTGACCGCTGCCTGCGCCATCTTCGATGGGCTACTGGCGGCATTTGTAAAAGACGAGAGCCCTGATGAATGAGACCACACTGCCGCCTGTAGAACAGGATCTGCCGCGTACCGAGCCTGTCAGCTTGCTCCAGGCTTTTTTGTTCTGGCTAAAACTCGGTTTCATCAGCTTCGGTGGCCCCGCCGGGCAGATCTCGATCATGCACCAGGAGCTGGTGGAGCGCCGGCGCTGGATCTCTGAACGGCGTTTTCTGCATGCCCTGAACTACTGCATGCTGCTGCCCGGCCCGGAGGCCCAACAGCTGGCCACCTATATCGGCTGGCTGATGCACCGCAGCTGGGGCGGCGTGATTGCCGGGGTGCTGTTCGTGCTGCCCTCGCTGTTTATCCTGATCGCGCTGTCATGGGTCTATATCGCCTTCGGCGATGTGCCGGTGGTGGCTGGGCTGTTCTACGGAATCAAGCCCGCCGTAACCGCCATCGTGGTGCAGGCTGCTCACCGCATCGGCTCCCGTGCGCTGAAGAACAACTGGCTGTGGGCGATAGCTGCGGCCTCGTTCGTGGCGATCTTTGCCCTTAACCTGCCGTTCCCGCTGATCGTGCTGGGCGCTGCGGTGATCGGTTATTTCGGCGGGCGTTTCGCCCCAGAGAAGTTCAGCATCGGTGGCGGGCATGGCACTAGCAAGCAGTCTTACGGCCCAGCGCTGATCGATGACGACACCCCGACACCGGAGCACGCGCGCTTCCGCTGGCCACGCCTGGTCTTGCTGGCGGCGCTAGGCGTGGCGCTGTGGGCATTGCCCATGGGCTTGTTGACCGCCCTGTTCGGCTGGGAAGGCACGCTGACGCAGATGGGCTGGTTCTTCACCAAGGCCGCGTTGCTGACCTTCGGCGGCGCCTATGCGGTGCTGCCCTATGTCTACCAGGGCGCGGTCGGCCATTACGGCTGGCTGACCCCGACGCAGATGATCGACGGCCTGGCCCTGGGTGAAACCACCCCGGGGCCGCTGATCATGGTGGTGGCCTTCGTCGGTTTCGTCGGTGCCTATGTGCAGCAGGTGTTCGGTGCCGACCAAGCCTTCCTGGCTGGAGCCGTGGCCGCCAGCCTGGTCACCTGGTTCACCTTCCTGCCGTCCTTCCTGTTCATTCTCGCGGGCGGCCCGCTGGTGGAGTCGACCCACAACGAACTGAAGTTCACCGCGCCGCTGACGGCCATCACCGCCGCCGTGGTCGGGGTGATCCTCAACCTGGCGTTGTTCTTCGGCTACCACGTGCTCTGGCCGCAGGGCTTCGCGGGGACTTTCGACTGGCCTTCGGCGCTGATTGCCGTGGCGGCAGCGGTGGCCTTGTTCCGCTTCAAGCGTGGCGTGATCCAGGTGCTGGCGGCCTGCGCCCTGGCCGGACTGGTGGTGCACCTGCTGCAAAACTAAAGAGGTGAGCGATGAGCCGAATCTCCATATGCGAACTGACGGAATGGCAAGCCGCAGGGCGGATGCTCACTCTGCTGGATGGCCAACGACCCCAGCCCAGACTGAATACAATTTGCCCCCGAATACCCTGGGCCATGAAAATGGCTGCCTCGTTCAAGGAATTCGCCGCCATGGCCTCACCGGATAAACAGCAAAAACGTGCCCAGCGGGCCAAAGCCAAGGCCAAGCAGAACCGTTCGGGCAAGGCCAAGGTCAATGTCGTCCATCCGCTGCTGGCCAATCCGCTGATCAACGAGCCGTTCGATGATGTGGCAATCGATCTGAGCACCTTCGACTTCAAAGACATCGAAGAGCACGGTTTCGACCCGGCCGACTTCGACGATCTGTTCGAGGCGATGAAAGCCGCTGAAGGCATCAGCCTGCTGGCGATGTGTCTGGTGTTCCTGCAATACCCGGTGCTGGAGCTGGTGGTCGCGGAGGAAGCGGAAGACGCGGCCACCGACTTCATGATGGGCCTGCTGATCACCTATCGGGCAATTTTCCACGATGAAGACGAAGACACGGCCGTGGCGTGGATCGGCGGCGATGCCTTCCAGAATGCCTATAACGAAGCGTCGTTGATCCTGCAGAAGAAGCACGCCCGCGGCACCCCAGGCGCCCGCGCTTAGCCACGCAGCCCGAAGAAAAAGCCCGCCATTCGGCGGGCTTTTTGTTTTTCAGCCGAACGCGATCAGGCGCTCACATCCGCCCCGGTAACCACCAGCAAGCTCACGCACAAGCCTGCGCCCGTGTTTACAAACTCAAGCTCGCAGCCACAACGCTCGGCGATGGCCTTGACGATGGACAGCCCCAGGCCGCTGCCTTCGCCGGTGGAGTTGCGCCAGAAGCGTTCGGTCAACTGAGCGAGCTTGTCCGGGGCGACTCCAGGCCCGGCGTCGCGCACGCTGAAGCAGACCTTATCCCCGCGCAATTGCACGCTCAGACTGACTGCCGTGCCGGTCGGGGTGTGGCGCTGGGCGTTGTCCAGCAGGTTGCGCAAGGCGGCAATCGCCAGGGTTGGCGGCATCGGCAACAGGCGCTGCGCACTGGCATCGAGCAGCTGCAGCTCGATGGGAGGCTGACCCTGCTGTTGAGCATCGCCGATGGCCATCTGCGCCACTTGCTCGGCGCTGTATTGCAGGTTCTCGTCAAACGGCAGCCGACCCTCGACTCGCGCCAGTAGCAGCAACTGCTCCAGGGTCTGGTGCAGGCGGTCGGCGCCGGCTTCGGCGTTGGCCAGTGCCTGGCGGGCGGTCTCGCCCTCGGTCATGCTGGCCACCTGCAGGTGGGTTTTGATGGCGGTCAGCGGGCTGCGCAGTTCATGGGCGGCATCGTCGGTGAGCCGGCGCTCGCGCTCGATGGCCTGGGCGATACGCTGGAATAGCTGATTCTGGGTGGCCACCAGCGGTTGCAGCTCTTGCGGCAGGCCGTCGATATGCAGCGGCTCGATGCTATCGGCACTGCGCTGGGCCAACGCCTGGCGGATGCGGCGTAGCGGCGACAACTCGCGGCTGAGGCCAAACCAAAGCACCAGCAGGCTGCCGACCAATGCCAGCAGCACCGGAGCGGCGGCAGCCAGCAGAATGGAGCGCTTGAGGGTGTCGCGTTCGTCCAGTCGGTCGGCCGTGGTCACCCGCATATCGCCTTCGACCAGGGTGAAGGTGCGCCAGGTCAGATCACCAATGGTGCGCTCATGAAACCCCGTCTCCGCCATGCCCAAGGCGCTGTCCGGCGCGGCGCGGCTGCTGGCGAGGATCTCGCCGCGCACCGAGCTGATCTGGCAGGCGATGCCTTCGGGAATGCCCAACTGTTCGGTGCTCAGTGGCGTTCCTGATTCCCCCTGTTGTGGAGTCGGCAGCTGGGCCAGTAATCCGGCAACCATACGCGCCGAGGCCGCCAGGCGCTGATCGAGCGAGAGGGTCAGCTGGTTGCGCAGGTCGAACAACATCCACACGGCGGCCAGCGACCAGAGCAGGACAAAGGCCGAGCCGAGAATCAGGGTCAGGCGCAGACGCAAACTCATGGGGCGTTGCTCTCGTCAGGGGTGGTTGCATGCCCGGCCGGCCCCAGGCGGTAGCCCATGCCGCGTACTGTCTCGACGATGCCGTTGCCCAGCTTGCGCCGCAGGTGGTGGATATGCACGTTGAGCGCGTTGCTCTCGACCTCGCCGTCGAGGCCGTAGACCGCATCCTTGAGCTGTTCGCCGCTGAGCACGCGGCCCGGGCTGTGCAACAGCGCCTGCAGCAGCACCTGCTCGCGTCGCGACAGGTCGACCGGCTGCTCATGCAGAAACGCCTGGCAGGCCACCGGGTCGTAACGCAGCGGGCCATGTTCGACCTGCGGGCTGGCGCGTCCGGCGGCGCGGCGCAACAAGGCATGCAGGCGCGCGGCGAGCTCGCGCAGGTCGAAGGGTTTGACCAGGTAATCGTCGGCACCGTCCTGCAGGCCGGACACACGGTCGGCGACCGAGTCACGGGCCGTCAGCAGCAACACGGGCAAGGCCACACCGCGCTGACGCAGGCGACGCAGCAGGCTCAGACCGTCTTCATCGGGCAGGCCGAGGTCCAGCACCAGCGCGTCGAACTCCACCGTGCGCAGCAGCGCCTCGGCCTCGGCCGCGGTCGTCGCGTGCATTACGCGAAAGCCCTGGGCGGTGAGCCCGGCCACGACGCCGCTGGCGATCAGGGCATTGTCTTCAGTCAACAATATGTACATGGAACCGGTCCGTGGAGGAGATTGGAATATCCGTTGCCAGGATTAAACAGGCGTTATCGCTTGGCGCGAAATGATAACCGCCGGCTGCATTCACCGCCGATTATCACATCGTTAATCCTGACTTAACCGCCAACTGCGATGCTGCGCGCCTCGACATTCACAGACGTGGTTATGCATGCGGACGTTCCTGCTGTTTTCTCTGATGTGGGCCTGGCTACTGCAGCCGGTGCAGGCCTCCAGTTTTTCAGCCAACCCACTGCTGACGGGCAACAGCCAGCAGGCCGATTTTCTCCCCGCCGAGCAGGCATTCGACCTCAGCGTCGAACCCCAGGCCAATGGCGAAACCCTGCTGCGCTGGGACATTGCCCCCGGCTACTACCTCTACCAGCACCGCCTGCAGTTCAGCGGCCTGCCCGCCGGGGTCAAGCCCGAGCTGCCGCCTGGGCTGCCCTATAGCGATGAGTTCTTCGGCGACTCGCAGATCTACCGTGACCGCCTGGAGCTGATTCTGCCCGCCGGCAACACTGGCGAGGTTCAGGTCGGCTGGCAGGGCTGCGCCGATGCCGGGCTGTGCTATCCGCCGCAGACCCAGCAGATTGGCCTGCCTGGCAGCAACACGCCGAGCCAGCCAAGCAGCACGCTGGCCGAGGATCAAGCACTCGCCGGCAACCTGCAGAGCCAGACGATAGTCCTGAGCCTGCTGGTGTTCTTCGGCCTGGGCCTGCTGCTGGCCTTTGCTCCCTGCTCGTTGCCGATGCTGCCGATTCTCGCCGGCATTGTGGTGGGCAGCGGTGCCTCGCCGCGTCGCGGATTGGCGCTGGCCTCGGCCTATGTGGTGAGCATGGCGCTGGTGTATGCCGCGCTAGGCGTGGTCGCTGCCTTGATGGGCGCCAACCTGCAAGGCCTGCTGCAGCAACCCTGGCTGCTGGCCAGCTTCGCCGCGCTGTTCGTCCTGCTGGCCTTGCCGATGTTCGGCCTGTTCGAGTTGCAGCTGCCGGCGGCGCTGCGTGACCGTCTGGAGAATGCAGGGCGCAAACAGCAAGGTGGCAGCCTGGTGGGCGCCAGCATGCTCGGCCTGTTCTCCGGCCTGCTGGTCGGGCCGTGCATGACCGCGCCGCTGGCCGCTGCCCTGCTGTATATCGCGCAGAGTGGCGACGCGCTGCACGGTGGCCTGGTGCTGTTCGCCCTGGGTCTGGGTATCGGTACGCCGCTGGTGCTGCTGGTGACCCTGGGCAACCGCTTCCTGCCGAAACCGGGCGCGTGGATGGACCGGATCAAGGTGGTGTTTGGCTTCCTGTTCCTGGTGACCGCGTTGCTGGTGCTCCGTCCGCTGCTGGACGAGTCGATCTGGCTGGGCCTGTGGGGTGCGCTGCTGATTCTGCTGGCCACTGCCCTGCTGCAACTGGCGCGTCAGGTGCGTCAGCACACCAGCCTGAGCAAGGCCGCTGGCGCACTGCTGGGCCTCTGGGGCATGGCGATGCTGCTGGGTGCCGCCGGTGGTGCCAGCGACCCGATGCAGCCGCTCAAGGTGTTCACTGGCACTGCCGTTGCCGCTGCACCGAGCGCGCAGCACTTCATCGACCTGAACGAGCCGGCCGCGCTGGAGCGCGAGCTGGCCGCCGCCAAGGCCGAGGGCCAGTGGGTGCTGGTGGACTACTACGCGGACTGGTGTGTGTCATGCAAAGTCATGGAGAAAACCGTGTTTGGTAACCCCGAGGTGCAGGCCAGCCTGCAGGGCGTGCGCGTACTGCGCCCCGACGTAACCGAGAGCAATGCGGCGAGCCGCGCGCTACTTAGCCGCTTTGAAGTAATGGGCCCCCCCACGCTGCTGTGGATCGGTCCGAATGGTGAGGAACGCCGCTCGCAGCGCATCACCGGCGCGGTGGATGCCGAGCAGTTTCTGCAGATATGGACGACTACCCAGGAGCGTGGTTGATGTTAACGATCAATATCGGACCGCTGGCCCTCAGCACCGCCCATGTGCTGTTGCTGCTCAGCCTGCTGCTGGCGACTTTTACCGGCTGGTATGTCGGCCGGCGTAGCGCGGTAAACCCCGAGAAACAGCTGTTTCGCTTGCTGCTGGTGGCCATGCTGGTCGCCCGAGTGGCCTTCGTTGCAGTGTATTTCGAGCACTACCGCGAGCAACCCTGGCAGGCGCTGGATATCCGTGACGGCGGTTTTATCGCCTGGCCCGGTTTGCTGGCAGCCTTGCTGCTGGGTGCCTGGCTGGCCTGGCGCACGCCGGCCATCAGAACCTCGCTGGCCAGCGCGCTGGCAGTCGGTGTGCTGAGCTGGGGCCTGGGCAGCCTGGCCCTGCACGGCCTGGAGCAAGGCACGCGCTTGCCAGAGCTTTCGTTCAGGGACAGTAGCGGTGCCACCGTGGAACTTGAGGACTATGTCGGCAAGCCACTGGTGGTCAACCTCTGGGCCACCTGGTGCCCGCCGTGCCGCCGCGAAATGCCGGTACTGGCCGAGGCACAACGCGACAACCCGGAGCTGACCATCCTGTTCGTCAACCAGGGCGAAGGCCAGGGTGTGGTCAATCAGTATCTGGAGGCCGAAGCCCTGGGACTGGACAACGTACTGCTCGACAGCGGCGGCCGCCTGGGCCAGCACGTCGGCTCCATGGCCCTGCCCAGCACGCTGTTCTACGACGCCGAAGGTCGCCAGGTTGGCAGCCACCTGGGCGAACTCTCCCGCGCCAGCCTGGCTCGCGCGCTTGAAGTACTGAAGAAGGATCAATAAGCCATGAAGAAACTGCTCAATCTCCCCGTAATGATTTCAGCATTAACAATGCTGACCGTGCCTCTATTGCACGCCGAGGATTGGCCAGCTCCGATCAAAGCCGTCGAAGCGCGCGGTGCCGAAATCATCCAGCGCTTCGATGCTCCGAGCGGCTTGCAAGGCTATGCCGCGCGCTACAACGGCCAGGGCGTCGCCCTGTACCTGACTGCCGATGGCCAGCACGTAGTAGTCGGCAGCCTGCTCAATGCCCAGGGTGAAGACCTCTCGCAGCAGCCGTTGGACAAGCTGGTGTACGAGCCGCTGGCCAAGGAAATGCTCGGCAAGCTGGAGCGCAGCACCTGGATCGCCGACGGCAGCGCCAAGGCGCCACGCGTCATCTATATGTTCTCCGACCCCAACTGCCCCTACTGCAACATGTTCTGGAAGCAGGCGCGGCCCTGGGTCGAAGCCGGTGATGTGCAGATTCGCCATGTGATGGTCGGCATGCTGCGCCAGGACAGCGTCGAGAAGGCCGCCGCCCTGCTCAATGCCAAGGATCAACAGGCGGCGCTGCACGAGCATGAGTCCGCCGGCAAGGCCAGCACGCTGCAAGGGCTGAAGAAGATTCCAGCGGCGATCCAGCAGCAGCTCGACAGCAACCTTGGCCTGATGGCGGAGATGGGCGTAGCGGCTACGCCGGCGATTTTCTACCCGGACGAAAGCGGCCAGCTGCGCCAGCAGCGCGGTGCGCCAAGTCCGGATGTACTCAAACAGATCATGGGGCCGCGCTCCTGATCGCAACATCGCGCGCCGAGCGGTTTCGGTCGATAATCCGAGCCCCAGGCGCGTGGCAATAGAGTGCCCACACCTTAGTCAGAACGACTGACTCAATTTTTTTGTAATGGAGATACACCATGACAACTACTCAAACCCTGCAAGGCAAAATCGCTTTCATCCAGGGCGGTTCGCGCGGTATCGGCGCAGCCATCGTCAAGCGCCTGGCCGCTGAAGGCGCGGCAGTGGCCTTCACCTATGTGTCCTCCGCCGAGCGGGCCAATGCCCTGGCCAGCGAAGTGACTGGCGCTGGCGGCAAGGCCCTCGCCCTCAAGGCCGACAGTGCCGATGCAGCCGCCGTGCAACAGGCCATTCGCACTGCGGTCGAGCACTTCGGCGGCCTGGATATTCTGGTCAACAACGCCGGCGTGCTGGCCTGGGCCAGTACCGAAGAACTGACCCTGGAACAGCTGGATCACACCCTGGCGGTCAACGTGCGCAGCGTGTTCGTCGCCAGCCAGGAAGCCGCCAAACACATGACCGATGGCGGACGGATCATCAACATCGGCAGCACCAACGCCGAGCGCATCCCGGTGGCCGGTGGCGCGGTATATGCCATGAGCAAATCGGCGCTGGTCGGCCTGGCCAAAGGCATGGCCCGCGACCTGGGCCCACGCAACATCACCGTGAACAACGTGCAGCCCGGCCCGGTGGACACCGAGATGAACCCAGCCGATGGCGAGGGTGCCGAGTTCCTGAAAGGCCTGATGGCGCTGGATCGCTTCGGTAAGGCAGGTGAAATCGCCGGCTTTGTCGCCTACCTGGCCGGCCCGGAAGCGGGTTACATCACCGGGGCCAGCTTGATGATTGATGGCGGGTTTTCAGCGTAACCAAGCGCGCCGCAATTGCCTTGAGCAGAGCAGCCAGGCTCAATTAACGCTGACAGCGCCAACAAAAAGCCCGCCAAATGGCGGGCTCTGTTTTTCAGCCGAACGCGATCAGAAGCTCACATCCACCTTGGTCCACAAGGTGCGTCCCGGCTCGTCGATGGCGACCGGATCGGCCGGGTAGCCGAAACCGGCGTCGCCGGCCAGGTTGAGGTGCTCGGCGTAGTCCTTGTCGAACAGGTTATCCACACCGGTGCTGAGCTTGAGGTTGTCGCTGACGCGGTAGGCACCGTTGAGCGAGAGCACGCCGAAACCGGCGCTGCTGCCGAAGTCCTGGCCGACCACGTTGCCCTTGCCTGCGTCCACGCGGTTTTGCGCGGCAACCACGCGCCACAGGGCGCCGGCGCTCCAGGCATCGCGCTGGTAGCTCAGGCCCAGGCGGGTTTCCAGCGGCGGCATTTGCGGCAACGCTTCGCCGTCGCTGCTGTTCTTGCCCCAGGCATAGGCCAGGGTGGCGTCGGTCTTCCAGTTGTCGGTGAGGTTGTAGGCCACGCCCAGCTCGCCGCCCATGATGCGCGCATCGATGTTGTCGGCCTGGGAGCTGCTCATGCCCATCATGTCGGTGCTGTAGCTGAACAGGATGTAGTCGCGTACCTGGCCGACATAACCGGAAGCCCAAGCCTGCAGATCGGCGCTGGCGTATTGCACGCCAAAGTCGAGCTGGGTGGTCTTCTCCGGCTTGATCCCATCGAAGGCGTTGGCGCTGCCGGCCGGACCGGCGTCCGCAGAGAACAGTTCCCAGTAGTCGGGGAAGCGCTGCACATGGCCGAGGCCGGCGTACAGGGTGGTCGGCGAATCGGAAAGGTCATATTCGTAGCGAGCGAAGCCGCTGGGCAACGTATCGGCGCGAGTGTCGCCTTCGGTCGGGTTGGCAACCTGCATCATGCCGCTCCAGGCGCTGGCGCGGTAATCCTTGGTAGTGGCCCGATCCAGGCGCGCACCCGCCACCACGCGATTGCGCTCTGCGGCATACCAGGTGGCTTCGGCGAAGGCGCCGTAGTTATGGCTGACCGCATCCTTGTCCCAGGCAAACTGATCCGTATCGATGTAGGAGTCAGTCATCATGTCGTAATCGGAGTTGCGCCAGCGATGCTCGCTGCGTAGGGCGTCGACACCGGCGACCAGTTCCACGTCGGTCCACTTGAAGGTCGCGGCGAAGCGTCCACCGAGGGTACGGCGGTCGACCTGCGAGGCCATCGGCATGGGCATCATGCTGCTCGGATCGGGATCGCGCAGGCTGAAGTTGTCCATGATGTGGTCGGCGTAGTTGTAGTAGACCTGCGCCTCGAGCTTATCCAGCACGCCGCCCAGGTTGCTCTTCTCGAAGCGCAGGCCGAGGCTCTCGCGCTCGAACTGCGCTCCGTCCATGCTGCGCCCGGCGTAACGAGACTCGCCGTCGCCCTTGCCGGCGGTGAACTCGATCAGGGTGTCGGCGTCCGGGGTCCAGCCGATGGCCAGATCGCCGTTCCACTTCTTCCAGCGCGACGGCACCGTGTCACCGTCGCCATCCTCGTAGTCGTCGGCCTGCGCCTGGTTGCCGACAAAGCGCAGGTAGCCCTGCTCGCCGCCCACGGCGCCATCCAGCACCTTGTCGAAACGGCCGTTGGAGCCGGCCAGCAGGCTGGCATTCAGGCGGCTGCCAAGCTCGCCGAAACGTTCCGGCTCACGCTCGAACAACACGGTACCGGCCGAGGCTCCCGGCCCCCAGAGCACGGTCTGCGGGCCCTTGATCACGGTCAACTGATCGTAGGTTTCCGGCGAGATGTAGGAGCTCGGTGCGTCCATGCGGTAGGGGCAGGCACCGAGCATCATGCCGCCATTGGCGCGCAGGTTGATGCGCGAGCCAAACATGCCGCGCAGCACCGTGTCGCCATTGGTGCCGCCGCTGCGAATGGCGGAGAAGCCGGGAATGGTCTTCAGGTAGTCGGTGGCATCACTGGCCGGCACCGGCTGGCGGGCGTCCTTGGGATCGGCGATCACGGTCAGCGGCGAGCTCTGCTGCACGGCAGTGATCACGGTGGGCGCCAATTCGTTATTGACGATTTCTTCGGCCAGCACCGGGGCGGCCATGGCCAGGGTCAGTGCGGAAAGGACGAACGGCAGACGGCCGGCGCGCGCCGGCGAGAATACGGATGCGGTCATGGTGTTTCCTGAAAATTTGGGCAGCGCTAAACCCTCGATGGGAGGGCGAGTGATGGCGGTTTCAGGAAAACGCTGGTGGCGCCCGTCCAGGCGGCGCCACCAGGAACGGCGGACTGAGCGCCAGCAGTTCGGCGAAGCGCGGGCGCTGGGGTGACGGCGCCACCGCCGGCGCCGGTGGGCTGAAGGGGAAGGATTGCAGGCTGGCCCCGTGCGCGCCGCACTGCATGCAGGGCAGATGCTGACTGGCGGAGCTGTCGTCACCCTGCTCGCTCAGCTGCCACTGCACACCCTGGGATGTGCATAGCAGCATGAAGCCATCGGCACTCATCAGCGGCATGGCCCACAGCGGCATGCTCACGCGCAGCAGCATGCCCACCAGGGCAAAGGCGTAGAGCCAATCGCGGAAACTGCGGCTGAGTGGGTTCAAGGACGACATCCGTTTAGATCGGCGCATTCTAGCGGGCTGAGCGGCAGGCGCAGGGGGACACAGCGTCGCACCCGCCCGCGCTATGTGCGCCAACGGACAGACCAGCCCCGCCGCCGCCGCGCAGACTCACCAGAGCAACGCCGTGCCAGCCTCAGCGCTGGCGTCTTCCCCCGCGTCGCCGCTGCCTGCGTCTGCCGCAGGCCGTCGTCGCGCCCCGCCAAGGACACCATGGACAGTCAATGGACCCGCACCCTGAGCCGCCTATGGCGCAAACCGCCGCCGCCATTCGAGTATGAGCCGGTCCTGCGCGCTGAACTGTTCAGCGCCGAACAGATGGCCAGCCACGGCATCCACCTGGCTCGCCAGCATCGCCTGAGCCCCGGTTCGGCCAGTGACTCGCTGCTGCAGCGCCTGGCCGACAACAGCACCACCCTGGCCAGCAGTTGCGCCACCCTGAGCAGCGTGGCGCCGGCCGTGCGCCGGGCCACGCCGGCGGCGGAGTGGCTGCTGGACAACTTCTACCTGATCGAAGAACAGATCCGCACCGCGCAGAAGCACTTGCCCAAGGGCTACAGCCGCGAACTGCCGCGCCTGGCCAACGGCCCATCGGCCGGCTTGCCGCGGGTCTACGATATCGCCCTGGACACCATTTCCCATGGCGACGGGCGAGTCGACTGCGAGAGCCTGAGCCGCTTCGTCGAGGCCTACCAGAGCTGCGTGCCGCTGACCCTCGGCGAGCTGTGGGCGATCCCGATCATGCTGCGCCTGGCGCTGATCGAGAACCTGCGCCGCGTGGCCGCGCGCGTCATGGCCAACTGGAACGACCGCACCCTGGCCAACGAGTGGGCCGACCAGCTCACCGAAACCGCCGAGCGCGATGCCAAGAGCATCGTCCTCGCGGTGGCCGACATGGCCCGCTCCGCGCCGCCGATGAGCAGCTCGTTCGTCGCCGAGCTGGCGCGCCGCCTGCAGGGGCAGAACGCGGCGCTGATCCTGCCGCTGACCTGGATCGAACAGCTGCTCGGCGAGTCCGGGCAGAGCATCGAGCGCCTGGTGCAACTGGATGCCCAGCAGCAGGCCGCCGAACAGGTCTCCATCAGCAACAGCATCGCCAGCCTGCGCCTGCTCACGGCCAGCGACTGGCAGAGCTTCGTCGAGAGCCTCAGCCGCGTCGAACAGGTGCTGCGCGAAGACCCGGCGCAGGTCTACGTACAGATGGATTTCGCCACCCGCGACCACTACCGCCATGCCGTCGAACGCCTGGCTCGGCATTGCCCGCACAGCGAGGAAGACGTGGCGCACGCCGCGATTGCTCTGGCGGCTGACGCGGCCGCAGGCGACGCCACGGCCGTCAGCGCGCATGTCGGTTACTACCTGATCGGCCAGGGCCGCGCCGAGCTGGAACGCGCGCTCGCCGCCCGCGTGCCGCTGAGTGAAGCCTGGCAGCGCCTGCTGCGCCGTGCCCCGCTGACGATGTTCCTCGGCCCGGTGCTGCTGCTCACCCTGCTGTTCGCCTGGCCTTTTCTCGCCACCCTGCAACGCGGCGGTGCCCCCGACTACCTGCTGGTGCTGCTCGCCCTCCCCGCCCTGCTGATCAGCAGTCGCCTGGCCATCGGCCTGGTCAACTGGCTGGTGACCCTGACCGTCGCTCCGGAGATCCTGCCGCGCCTGGACTACAGCGACAGCATCCCGGCCCAGGCGCGCACCCTGGTGGTGGTGCCCAGCCTGATCGGCAGCAGCAGCGACATCGAGGAACTGGTCGAAGGCCTGGAAGTGCGCTTCCTCGCCAACCGCGACGACAACCTGCACTTCGCCCTGCTCACCGACTTTCTCGACGCCGCCAGCGCCGAACTGCCGCAGGACGCCGAGCTGTTGCAACTGGCCCGCCAGTTGGTCGAGGCGCTGAACCGCAAATACCCCTGCGGCGACTGCGAGCGCTTCTTCTTGCTGCACCGCCCGCGCCGCTGGAACCCCGCCGAGCAGCGCTGGATGGGCCATGAACGCAAGCGCGGCAAGATCGCCGAACTCAATGCGCTGCTGCGCGGGCGCGGCCAGGAACGCTTCAGCCTGATCGTCGGCGCGATCACGGAGCTGCCACCGGTGACCTATGTGATCACCCTGGACACCGACACCCAACTGCCGCGCGATGTGGCCCGTCAGTTCATCGGCGCCATGGCCCACCCGCTCAACCGCGCGCAGTACGACCCGCTGCAACGTCGCATCAGCGCCGGCTACGCGATCCTCCAGCCGCGGGTCGGCATCAGCCTGCCGAGCAGTGCGCGCTCGGCCTATGCCCAGCTGTTCGGCAGCGACGCCGGGATCGATCCCTACACCCGCGCCGTGTCCGACGTGTACCAGGACCTGTTCCAGCACGGCTCGTTCATCGGCAAAGGCATCTACGCCGTGGATGCCTTCGAGCATGCCCTCAGCGACTGCCTGCCGGACAACCGCATCCTCAGCCACGACCTGATCGAGGGCTGCTACGCGCGCTGCGGCCTGCTCAGCGACGTGCAGCTGTACGAGGAACACCCGGCGCGCTACAGCGCCGACGCCAAGCGCCGCCATCGCTGGATTCGCGGCGACTGGCAGTTGCTGCCCTGGCTGCTGCCGTGGACGCCGACCGCCTGCGGCACGCGGGAGCGCAACCGCCTGAGCGCCCTGGCGCGCTGGAAGATCTTCGACAACCTGCGCCGCAGCCTGGAACCACTGGCCTTCCTGACGATGTTGCTGTGGGGCTGGTTCGCGGTGGCCGGGGCGCTGCCCTGGACCCTGGTGGTGCTGGCCCTGGTGCTCACCCAGCCACTGCTCGCCTCGCTCCAGGAGCTGCTGCGCAAAGCCCACGACATGCCCCTGCACCAGCACCTCAGCGCTACCCTGCGCAGCACCGGCCTGCACCTGGCCCGTGCCCTGCTGGCGCTGGTCTGGCTGCCCTACGAGGCGCTGTGCAGTCTCGACGCCATCGCCCGCACGCTGTGGCGCATGCTGGTCAGCAAGCGCCGCCTGCTGCAGTGGAACCCCTCGCGGGAAGTCGAGCGCAGCAGCCGCAACGAACTGCCGGGGCTGTATCGCCTGATGGCCGTCGCGCCCGCGCTGGCCGTGCTGGTCGGCGCTGCCCTGCTGCTGGTGCGGCCAGAGGTGCTCGGCCTGGCCGGGCCCTTCCTGCTGGCCTGGCTGGCCGCGCCGGGGATTGCCTGGTGGCTGAGCCGGGCGACCACCCAGCGCCCGTTCACCCCGACTGCCGAGGAACTGCGCTTCCTGCGCGTACTGGCGCGCCAGACCTGGGCGTTCTTCGACGAGCATGTCGGCCCGGCGGACAACTGGCTGCCGCCGGACAATATCCAGCAAGCACCCAATCTGGTGGTCGCCCACCGCACCTCGCCGACCAATATGGGCATGGCCCTGCTCTCGCACCTGGCGGCCCATGATTTCGGCTACCTCAGCAGCGGCCGCCTGCTGGAACGCCTCGACCAGTCGCTGACCAGCATGGCCCGCCTGCAGCGCCACCGCCGGCACTTCTTCAACTGGTACGACACGCAGAGCCTGCAGCCGCTGCCGCCGCACTACATCTCCACGGTGGACAGCGGCAACCTGGCTGGCCTGCTGCTGACCCTGCGCCCCGGCCTGCTGGCCCTGGCCGATGCGCCGCTGCTGCAGCCGCGCCAGCTCGACGGCCTGGCCGATAGCCTGGCCGCCCTGCACGACTCGCTGGCCGCAGCTGCGTTGGAAACAGCGCCGCTGCAGGAATTTAAGAGCGAACTGGATGCCGCCTTCGCCGCACCGCCCGCCAGCGTCGACGCGGCCCTGCTGCGCCTGCAAAGCCTCAGCCGGCAAGCCGACGCCCTGAGCACCGCACTCAGCCTGCCCGCGACCAGCGATGCACAGTTCTGGCTGAACGCCCTGCAGGCGCACTGCCAGGACCTGCTGCGTGAACTGCTGACCTGCCAGCTGCCGGCCAGCAGCAGCGCCGCGCCGATCAGTACCTGGCGCCAACTGGCCGAGCTCGATGCCAGCCAATGGCCGCTCGCCGCCCAGGCGCGGGTCAGCGCCGTGCGCAATAGCGCCGGCGCGCGGCTGGCCCAGCTGACGCGCCTGGCCGAGCTGGTCGAAGACCTCGCCGACATGGACTTCAGCTTCCTCTATGACCCGCAGCGCGACATCTTCACCATCGGCTACAACGCCGACGAGCAACGCCTGGACGAGGCCTGCTACGACCTGCTGGCCTCCGAGGCGCGGCTGACCAACTTCGTGGTGATCGCCCAGGGCCAGTTGCCCCAGGAAGGCTGGTTCACCCTCGGCCGCCTGCTCACCAGCAACGCCGGGGTGCCGGTGCTGCTGTCCTGGTCCGGCTCGATGTTCGAATACCTGATGCCGCTGCTGGTGATGCCCAGCTACGCCGGCACCCTGCTGGAACAGACCTGCCGCGCCGCGGTGGCCCGACAGATCGAATACGGCAATCAGCTCGGCCTGCCCTGGGGCGTGTCCGAGTCGGGCTACAACACCCAGGACGCCCAGGGCAATTACCAGTACCGCGCCTTCGGCGTGCCGGGCCTGGGGCTCAAGCGCGGCCTTGGCGAAGACAGCGTGGTAGCGCCCTACGCCACGGCCCTGGCGCTGCTGCTGGAGCCCGACGCCGCCTGCAAAAACCTCCAGCGCCTGGCCGGCATGGGCCTGGCCGGACGCTTCGGCCTGCATGAAGCGATCGACTTCACCAGTAGCCGCCTGCCCCGTGGGCAGAGCGCGGCGGTGGTCCGTTCGTTCATGGCCCACCACCAGGGCATGAGCCTGCTGGCGCTGACCGCCCTGCTGCTGGAACGACCGATGCAGCGGCGCTTCGAGTCGGATCCGCAGTTCCAGGCCACCGCCCTGCTGCTGCAGGAGCGCGTGCCGAAAAGCGCCGCGCAGTATCTGCACGCGGCCAATGCCTCGGTCGCCGACACGGCGGCGCGGGTCAGCGAAACCAAGCTGCGCGTGTACAGCGATCCGGAGCGCAAACGCCCCGCCGTGCAGTTGCTGTCCAACGGCCGTTACCACGTCATGCTGAGCAGCGCCGGCGGCGGCTACAGCCGTTGCAACGAGCTGGCCGTGACCCGCTGGCAGGAGGACATCACCTGCGACAACTGGGGCCAGTTCTGCTACCTGCGTGATGTCGCCAGCGGCGCCTACTGGTCCAGCGCGCACCAGCCGACGCTGCAGCGCACCGAAAGCTACGAGGCGATCTTCACCGATGCCCGCGCCGAGTTCCGTGTGCGCGAACGCGGCTACGACTGCCACAGCGAGATCGTCGTCTCGCCGGAAGACGACATCGAGCTGCGCCGCCTGCACATCACCAACCGCGCCCGCGTGCGCCGCAGCATCGAGCTGACCAGCTACGCCGAAGTGGTGCTGGCCACGCCGATCAGCGATGCCCTGCACCCGGCCTTCAGCAACCTGTTCGTCCAGAGCGAACTGCTGCCCACGCTGCAGGCCATCATCTGCACCCGGCGGCCGCGCGCCAGCGAGGAAAGCGTGCCCTGGATGTGCCACCTGCTGGCCGCCCACGGCGTGGATATCCAGGCGATTTCCTACGAGACCGAGCGTGTGCGCTTTCTCGGCCGCGGGCGCAGCGTGGCCAACCCCGCGGCGCTCGACCCGAGCTGCGAGGCGCTTAGCGGCAGCTGTGGCTCGGTGCTCGACCCGATCGTGGCGATCCGCTGCCGCATCAGCCTGGAACAGGGGCAGACGGCGACCATCGACCTGGTCACCGGCCTCAGCCAGAGCCGCGAGGCCTGCCTGCAGCTGATCGACAAGTACCGCGACCGCCACTTGGCCGACCGCGTGTTCGACCTGGCCTGGACCCACAGCCAGGTGCTGCTGCGCCAGCTCAATGCCACGCCGGCCGACGCCCGCCTGTTCGAACAGATGGCAGCCGCAATTCTCTACGTCAACGCCTCGCTGCGCGCCGAAGCCGGCGTGCTCAGCGCTAACCGGCGCAGCCAGTCGGGCCTGTGGGGCCAGGCAATTTCCGGCGACCTGCCGATCGTCCTGCTGCAGATCGCCGACCCCGGCAATATCGAACTGGTGCGCCAGCTGGTACAGGCCCACGCCTACTGGCGGCAGAAAGGCCTGGTGCTCGACCTGGTGATATGGAATGAAGACCAGGCCGGCTACCGCCAGCATCTGCAGGACCTGATCCTGGCCATCGTCACCTCGAGCAGCGAAGCCCACCTGCTCGACCGCCCCGGCGGCATCTTCGTGCGCCCGGCGCAGCAGCTGTCCAGTGAAGACCGCTTGCTGATGCTGGCAGTGGCGCGCCTGGTACTCAGCGACAGCCGTGGCGGCCTGGCCGAGCAGGTGCATCGGCGCCGGGCGGAAGCACCCTTGCCACGCTTCGAGCCGCGCCTGCTGCGCTCGCCGCCGAGCAGCCTGCCGCCCATTGCCGCGGCGCCGGACCAGCCGCTCGGTGCCTTCAGCAGCGATGGCCGCGAATATGTGATCCACCTGGCGCCGGGACAGAGCACCCCGGCGCCCTGGGTCAATGTGCTGGCCAACCCGCAGTTCGGCACGGTGCTGTCGGAAAGCGGCGGCGCCTACACCTGGAGCGAGAACGCCCACGAGTTCCGCCTGACGCCCTGGCACAACGACCCGGTCGGCTATGCCAGCGACGAGGCGCTGTACCTGCGTGACGAGGAGAGCGGCCACTACTGGTCGCCCACCCCGCTGCCACGCCCCGGCAGCGGTGGCTACGTGACCCGGCACGGCTTCGGCTACAGCGTCTTCGAGCACGACGAGGACGGCATCCACAGCGAGCTGTGGGTGTACGTGGCGCTGGACGCGCCGATCAAGTTCTCCCGGCTCAAGGTGAGCAACCATTCGGGCCGCGCGCGGCGCCTGTCGGCCACCGGCTATGTAGCCTGGGTGCTCGGCGACCTGCGGCAGAAAACCGCCATGCACGTGGTCAGCGAAGCCGACCCGCAGAGTGGTGCGCTGCTGGCGCGCAACGCCTATTCCATCGAGTTCCCCGAGCGGGTGGCGTTCTTCGATGTGGATGCGCCGGTGCGCAGCGTCACCGCCGACCGCAGCGAATTCATCGGCCGCAACGGCAACCTGCAGGCGCCGGCGGCGCTGGCCCAGGTGCGCCTTTCCGGGCGCACCGGCAGCGGCCTCGACCCCTGCGCGGCGCTGCAGGTCGGTTTCGAGCTGGCCGATGGCGACAGCCATGAGGTGATCTTCCGCCTCGGCGCGGAACACAGCGCCAGCGCCGCCAGCCGCCTGCTCCAGCGCCTGCGCGGCAGCAGCGCGGCGGCGGCAACGCTGGCTGCGGTACAGGCCTACTGGCACACGACCCTCGGCGCGGTACAGATCAGCACCCCGGAGCCGGCCATCGATGTGCTGGTCAACGGCTGGCTGATGTACCAGGTGATCGCCTGCCGCTTCTGGGCCCGCAGCGGTTTCTATCAGTCCGGTGGCGCCTATGGTTTCCGCGATCAGCTACAGGACAGCATGGCCATGCTGCATGCCGACCCGGCGGCGGCGCGCCGTCATCTGCTGCTGTGCGCCGCGCACCAGTTCGTCGAGGGCGATGTGCAGCACTGGTGGCATCCGCCGCTGGATCGCGGCGTGCGCACCGGCTGCTCGGACGACTACCTGTGGCTGCCGCTGGCCACCAGCCGCTATGTGCAGCTGACTGGCGACCGCAGCGTGCTGGACGAGCCGGTCGGCTACCTCGAAGGCCGGCCGCGCAACGCCGGCGAAGAGTCCTATTACGATCTGCCCAACCGCTCGCCGCTGGTGGAAAGTCTCTACCAGCACTGCCGGCGCGCACTCGACTACAGCCTGCCGCGCGGCGCCCACGGCCTGCCGCTGATCGGCTCCGGCGACTGGAACGACGGCATGAATCGCGTCGGCGAGCAGGGCCACGGTGAAAGCGTGTGGCTGGGCTTCTTCAGCCATCAGGTATTCAGCCAGTTCGCCGGCATCGCCCGCCAGCAGGGCGATGGCGACTTCTCCCGGCACTGCCTGCAGCAGGCGGTCAGCCTGCGCAGCAACCTCGACCTGCACGGCTGGGACGGCGCCTGGTACCGCCGCGCCTACTTCGACGACGGCACGCCGCTGGGTTCGGCGAGCAACGACGAATGCCGCATCGACGCCATCGCCCAGAGCTGGGCGGTGCTCTCCGGCGCCGCCAGCCACGAGCACCAGCTCAGCGCCATGAACGCGCTGGAACAGCACCTGCTGCGCCGCGATGTCGGCCTGCTGCAGCTGCTCGATCCGCCCTTCGACACGGGCCTGCTCGACCCTGGCTATATCAAGGGCTATGTGCCGGGCGTGCGCGAAAACGGCGGGCAATACACCCACGCCGCCGTGTGGGCGAGCATGGCCTTCGCCGCGCTGGGCGACAGTCGGCGCGCCTGGCAACTGCTGCGCCTGCTCAACCCGGTCAGCCATGGCGAGAGCGCGGCCGGCATCGCCCGCTACAAGGCCGAGCCCTATGTGCTGGCCGCCGATGTCTATGGCGTGGCCCCGCATGCCGGGCGCGGTGGCTGGAGCTGGTACACCGGTGCGGCGGGCTGGATGTACCGGCTGGTCGTCGAGTCGCTGCTCGGCGTGCAGCGCCACGGCAACAGCCTGCGCATCCAGCCGGTGCTGCCCGCCGACTGGCCGGGCTTCAGCCTCGATTATCAACTGGGCGGCAGCCGCTATCACATCGACGTGCGCCAGACGGCCAGCGGGGTCGGTTCGGTGTACCGGGACGGGGTGCGACTGGACGGCCCGGACATCGCCTTGCTCGACGACGGCAACGCGCATCGGGTCGAGGTGCTGTACTGCGCCCAGCCGATCGACACACCGCTCGATCTGGTGCGCTAGCGCCTATGGGGTGCAGCGCACCGACGCGGCTTCTGCATAGCTGTCATGGTCGACTGAGCGTCAAACAGGAGAAACACGATGAGCCGAGAACTCGCCGATGTGATCAAGGGCAAATGGCATCAACTGGCCCGCCTCGCTCACATCGTCTGGGACGACCTGACCCTGGATGAGCTGCTCAAGTCCGAGGGTGATGCACAGAAACTGACCGCCCTGGTGCAGCAGCGCTACGACATGACCGAGCGCGAAGCCGAGAAGCAGGTGATCAGTTTCTTCGAGCGGCACCGCACCACTTAACGACCGACCGGAGGGCAGAACCTTCCCTGGAGCCCCACATGTTCTTCCCCTACTTCGTCGTCGCGCGCAGCTCCGGCAACATCATTCGCATCATCCAGCGCAGCAGCCCGCCCGGTGACAGCGATACGGTCATGAATGTGCACGCTTCGACCATGAGCCTGCACCGTTACCAGAGCCTGTTTGACGCCGGCCACGACCTGATCAGCCTGAAATCCGTGCTGCAGTAAGCTCATTTCGTGCAGGCAATAAAAAACCCGGCACTCCTGGGGAGTGCCGGGTTTATCTGACGCGACTGCTTGGTGCTTAGAACCTGTTCACGATCTTTTGGACTAGAGCCAGACAAGGCAAAAACAGGCGAGGAAGCGGAGTTTACGAGCTGTAAATGAGCATTCCGAGCCTGTTTTTAACGCGGTATGGCCGACGGACAGGAGATCGTGGAAAGGTTCTTAGAACGGGATGTCGTCGTCGAAGCTATCGTAGTCCGGAGCCGGTTGCTGCTGAGCGGCCGGCTGCGGCGCCGGGCGCTGCTGCGGGGCGGACTGCTGCGGGGCCGGACGCGACTGCTGCTGACGCGGGGCGTATTCACCGCCGCCTTCGCTGTTGCCACCACGGCCGCCGAGCAGCTGCAGGGTGCCGTTCATGTCGACCACGATCTCGGTGGTGTAGCGCTTGACGCCGTCCTTCTCCCACTCGCGGGTTTGCAGACGACCTTCGATGTAGCACTGGCCGCCCTTGCGCAGGTATTCACCGGCGATCTCGGCGAGCTTGCCGAAGAACACGATGCGGTGCCATTCGGTGCGATCCTGCTGCTGACCGGTCTGCTTGTCTTTCCAGCTGTCGGTGGTGGCCAGGGTGATGTTGGTCACCGCGTTGCCATTGGGCAGATAACGGGTTTCCGGATCGCCGCCGACGTTACCGATCAGAATGACTTTGTTTACCCCACGGGCCATTTTCGTTCTCCTAAGCTGAATGCGTAACCGGCGCCTCTTCGAGCTCCCGCTCGAACAACGCACGATCCAATTGTTGGGTGTCCACTTTGATGTACAGGGCCGCTTCCTCGGCGACAACCACGGCGTCACTGACGCCGGGGATGGCCAGCAGGCGCCCCACCAGTCCGGTATCGGCCAGGGCCGCGGTACTCAGCGGCCGGCGCAGACTGGTCACGTAAGGCGGCTCGCGCATAGTAGCAGCTATAAAAACCCAGAAAAGAGCCAGCAGCGCACATCCGACGAACACAGCGTCGAGGCCACCAATCTGGTACAGCCAGCCACCGAGGATGCCGCCCAGCGCCGCGCCGAGAAACTGGCTGGTGGAGTACACGCCCATCGCCGTGCCCTTGCCACCCGCCGGCGAGACCTTGCTGATCAGCGACGGCAGCGAAGCCTCCAGCAGGTTGAACGCGGTGAAAAACAGGATGATGCCCAGCACCAGCAGGCGCAGGCTGTTGCCGCACAGCCAGAAGAACAGTTCGCACAACAGCAGCACCAGCACCGCGCCGGTCAGCACGCGCTTCATCTGCCGTTTCTTCTCGGCGTAGATGATGAACGGCACCATGCCGAAGAAGCCGATGAGCAGCGCGCTGAGGTAGACCCACCAGTGCTCTTCCTTGGCCAGCCCGCCCTGCTCCACCAGCGCCAGCGGCAGGGCGATAAAACTGGCCATAAGGATGGCGTGGAGAACGAAGATGCCCAGGTCCAGACGCAGCAGGTCGGGGTTGCGCAGGGTCGGCCACAGTGCCTGCCTGGCCACCCCGGACTCGCGGTGCTGCAGGGTGCTGGAGGCACGCGGGACCATGCCGGCGACGATCAGGATGCCCAGCAGGGCCATGCCGGACGTGACCCAGAACAGCCCGGACAAGCCGTAGGCGCGGGTCAGCAGCGGGCCGGTGACCATGGCCACGGCGAACGACAGGCCGATGCTCATGCCGATCATGGCCATGGCCTTGGTGCGGTGTTGTTCGCGGGTCAGGTCGGAGAGCAGCGCCATCACCGCCGCAGAAATCGCCCCAGCGCCCTGCAGCACGCGGCCGGCAATCACTCCCCAGATGGAGTCGGCGGTGGCCGCCAGGGCCGCGCCGGCAGCGAAGATCAGCAAGCCGACGTAGATCACCGGCAGGCGCCCGATGCGGTCGGAGAGGATGCCGAAGGGAATCTGCAGCAGTGCCTGGGTCAGGCCGTAGGCGCCGATGGCCAGGCCGATCAGCAGCGGCGTGGCGCCTTGCAGATCCATGCCATAGGTGGCCAGCACCGGCAGCACCATGAACATGCCCAGCATGCGGAAGGCGAACACCAGGGCCAGGCCGCTAGCCGCGCGCGTCTCGCCGGCGCTCATGCGTTCGCTGTGCGGATCGTGCATCGATAAACCCCATGAAAACGAGGCGGCGATTCTATCAGCCGCAAGCCGTGCGGCACAGGCGTGACGCTTTGCCGCTAGGTGCTACGGAGCCGTATACTTGGCGGTTTCCAGGCGCCAAACGAGGCTGCTGTTCGTGGATAAGATTCTGATTCGTGGGGCGCGTACCCATAACCTGAAAAACATCGACCTGACCCTGCCGCGCGACAAACTGATCGTGATCACCGGCCTGTCCGGTTCCGGCAAGTCGTCGCTGGCCTTCGACACGCTGTACGCCGAGGGTCAGCGCCGCTACGTCGAATCGCTGTCGGCCTATGCCCGGCAGTTCCTGTCGATGATGGAAAAGCCCGACGTCGACACCATCGAAGGCCTGTCGCCGGCGATCTCCATCGAACAGAAGTCCACTTCGCACAACCCGCGCTCCACCGTCGGCACCATCACCGAGATCTACGACTACCTGCGCCTGCTCTATGCCCGCGTCGGTATTCCGCGCTGCCCGGACCACGACCTGCCACTGGAGGCGCAGACCGTCAGCCAGATGGTCGACCAGGTGCTGGCCCTGCCGGAAGGCAGCAAGCTGATGCTGCTGGCCCCGGTGATTCGCGAGCGCAAGGGCGAGCACCTGTCGGTGTTCGAGGAACTGCGCGCCCAGGGCTTCGTCCGCGCACGGGTCAACGGCAAGCTGTATGAGCTGGACGAATTGCCCAAGCTGGACAAGCAGAAGAAGCATTCCATCGACGTGGTGGTCGACCGTTTCAAGGTACGTGAGGACCTGCAGCAACGCCTGGCCGAGTCGTTCGAGACCGCACTGAAGCTGGCCGACGGCCTGGCCCTGGTGGCGCCGATGGATGAGGAGCCGGGCGAGGAAATCATCTTCTCCGCGCGCTTCGCCTGCCCGGTCTGCGGTCACTCGATCAGCGAACTGGAACCCAAGCTGTTCTCCTTCAACAATCCGGCCGGCGCCTGCCCGACCTGCGACGGTCTCGGTGTGAAGCAGTTCTTCGACACCCGGCGCCTGGTCAATGCCGAGCTGACCCTGGCCGAAGGCGCGATCCGCGGCTGGGACCGGCGCAACGTCTACTACTTCCAGATGCTCGGCTCGCTGGCCGCACACTATGGCTTCAGCCTGGAGGTGCCGTTCGAGGAACTCAGCCAGGAAGATCGCCAGGCCATCCTGCATGGCAGCGGCAAGGACAACGTCGAGTTCCGCTACCTCAACGACCGTGGTGACATCGTCAAGCGCGCGCACCCCTTCGAAGGCATCGTGCCGAACCTGGAGCGGCGTTACCGCGAGACCGAATCGACCACCGTGCGCGAGGAACTGGCCAAGTTCCTCAGCACCCAGGCCTGCCAGGACTGCCGCGGTACCCGTCTGCGCCGTGAGGCGCGGCATGTGTGGGTCGGCGAGCGCACCCTGCCCGCCGTCACCGGCCTGCCGATCGGTGATGCCGCCGACTACTTCGGCAGCCTGGCGCTGACCGGCCGGCGCGGCGAGATCGCCGACAAGATTCTCAAGGAAATCCGCGAGCGCCTGCAGTTTCTGGTCAACGTCGGCCTCGACTACCTGACCCTGGACCGCAGCGCCGACACCCTGTCCGGCGGCGAGGCCCAGCGCATCCGCCTAGCCAGCCAGATCGGCGCCGGCCTGGTCGGGGTGATGTACATCCTCGACGAGCCCTCCATCGGCCTGCACCAGCGCGACAACGAGCGCCTGCTCGGCACCCTGCGTCACCTGCGCGACATCGGCAACACGGTGATCGTGGTCGAGCACGACGAGGACGCCATCCGCATGGCCGACTACGTGGTGGATATCGGCCCGGGTGCCGGCGTGCATGGCGGGCGCATCGTCGCCGAAGGTACGGCGGCCGAGGTCATGGCCCACCCGGACTCGCTGACCGGCAAGTACCTGTCCGGACGGGTGAAGATCCGCTACCCGGCGCAGCGCACCCCGCGCAACAAGAAGCTGGCGCTGAAGATCAAGGGCGCGCGCGGCAATAACCTGCGCAACGTCGACCTGGAAATCCCGCTCGGCCTGCTCACCTGCGTCACCGGCGTGTCCGGCTCGGGCAAGTCGACGCTGATCAACAACACCCTGTTCCCACTGGCGGCCACCGCGCTGAATGGCGCCACCACCCTGGAGGCCGCCGCCCACGACAGCATCGACGGCCTGCAGCACCTGGACAAGGTGGTCGACATCGACCAGAGCCCGATCGGCCGCACGCCGCGCTCGAATCCGGCGACTTACACCGGCCTGTTCACCCCGATCCGCGAGCTGTTCGCCGGCGTACCGGAATCACGCTCGCGCGGCTACGGCGCCGGGCGCTTCTCCTTCAACGTCAAGGGCGGGCGCTGCGAAGCCTGCCAGGGCGACGGCCTGATCAAGGTGGAAATGCACTTCCTGCCGGACATCTACGTGCCGTGCGACGTGTGCAAGAGCAAGCGCTACAACCGCGAAACGCTGGAGATCAAGTACAAGGGCAAGAGTATCCACGAGGTGCTGGAGATGACCATCGAGGAGGCCCGCGAGTTCTTCGACGCGGTGCCAGCGCTGGCGCGTAAGCTGCAAACCCTGATGGATGTCGGCCTGTCCTACATCAAGCTCGGTCAGTCGGCGACCACCCTGTCCGGCGGCGAGGCACAGCGGGTCAAGCTGAGCCGCGAGCTGAGCAAGCGCGACACCGGCAAGACTCTGTACATCCTCGATGAGCCGACCACCGGCCTGCACTTCGCCGATATCCAGCAACTGCTCGACGTGCTGCACCGCCTGCGCGACCACGGCAACACCGTGGTGGTGATCGAGCACAACCTGGACGTGATCAAGACCGCGGATTGGCTGATCGACCTCGGCCCAGAAGGCGGCTCCAAGGGCGGCATGATCATCGCCACCGGCACCCCGGAAGAAGTCGCCGAGATGCCGCAGTCGCATACCGGGCACTTCCTCAAGCCGCTGCTGGAGCGTGATCGGGGCTAAACCCGCCGCGCAGCAAAAGGCCGGGCAATGCCCGGCCTTTTTTATGCGTGCTATTCGCTGCTTAGCGCAGACGCTCGCCAGAACAGCTGCCAGCCAATCCACACCTGCACACGCCTTTTCTGCAGACACAAAAAACCGGGCACTGGGCCCGGTTCTTCGCAGACCGTGAGGTCTTACTCGGCGTCTACTGCTGCACCAGCGACCGGACGGTCAACCAGTTCAACATAAGCCATCGGAGCATTGTCGCCAGCGCGGAAACCGCACTTGAGGATACGCAGGTAGCCGCCCTGACGGGTGGCGTAGCGCTTGCCCAGATCGTTGAACAGTTTGCCAACGATAGCTTTCGAACGAGTACGGTCGAAGGCCAGACGACGGTTAGCAACGCTGTCTTCTTTAGCCAGAGTGATCAGCGGCTCGGCAACGCGGCGCAGTTCTTTGGCTTTCGGCAGAGTAGTTTTGATCAGCTCGTGCTCGAACAGCGAAACCGCCATGTTCTGGAACATGGCCTTGCGGTGGGCGCTGGTGCGGCTGAGGTGACGGCCACTTTTACGATGACGCATGGTTCAATTCCTTACCAAACTTCAAGTTCGGTGATCGTGACGATCAGGCAGTCGCCTTATCGTCTTTTTTCAGGCTTGCCGGCGGCCAGTTGTCGAGACGCATGCCGAGGGACAGGCCACGAGAGGCCAGTACGTCCTTAATCTCGGTGAGCGACTTCTTGCCCAGGTTCGGAGTTTTCAACAGTTCTACTTCGGTACGCTGGATCAGGTCGCCGATGTAGTAAATGTTCTCCGCCTTGAGGCAGTTGGCCGAACGAACGGTCAGTTCAAGGTCGTCAACCGGACGCAGCAGGATCGGATCGATCTCGTCTTCCTGCTCAACCACGACCGGCTCGCTGTCACCTTTGAGGTCGACGAACGCGGCCAGCTGCTGTTGCAGGATGGTCGCAGCACGACGGATAGCCTCTTCCGGATCCAGAGTACCGTTGGTTTCCAGGTCAATGACCAGTTTATCCAGGTTGGTACGCTGCTCGACGCGGGCGTTTTCAACCACGTAAGCCACACGACGGACCGGGCTGAACGAGGAGTCCAGCTGCAGACGGCCGATGCTACGGCTTTCGTCTTCATCGCTCTGACGCGAATCAGCCGGCTCGTAGCCACGGCCACGACGCACGGTGAGACGCATGTTCAGAGCACCGTTGTCCGCCAGGTTGGCGATAACGTGATCGCCGTTGACGATCTCGACATCGTGATCCAGCTGAATATCGGCAGCAGTGACCACACCCGAGCCCTTCTTGGCCAGAGTCAGGGTGACTTCGTCACGACCGTGCAGCTTGATAGCCAAACCTTTCAGGTTCAGGAGGATCTCAATGACATCTTCCTGAACACCTTCGATGGCGCTGTACTCATGGAGTACACCGTCAATCTCGGCCTCGACTACTGCACAGCCAGGCATGGAGGACAACAGGATGCGACGCAGCGCGTTGCCCAGGGTGTGGCCAAAGCCACGCTCGAGAGGCTCGAGAGTGATCTTGGCGCGGGTCGAACTGACCACCTGAACGTCGATATGACGGGGGGTCAGGAACTCATTTACCGAAATCTGCATGGATGCACCTATTTTCTAGCCCTTACTTGGAGTAGAGCTCGACAATCAGGCTTTCGTTGATGTCGGCGGACAGATCACTGCGAGCCGGAACGCTTTTGAACACGCCCGATTTCTTCTCAGTGTCTACGTCTACCCACTCAACGCGACCGCGCTGGGCGCAAAGCTCGAGAGCTTGCACGATGCGCAGCTGGTTCTTCGCCTTTTCGCGAACTGCCACGACGTCACCAGCTTTAACCTGGTAGGACGGGACGTTCACGGTCGAACCGTTCACGGTGATCGCTTTGTGCGATACCAGCTGACGGGATTCGGCGCGGGTAGCACCAAAGCCCATACGGTAAATCACGTTATCCAGACGGCACTCGAGCAGTTGCAGGAGGTTTTCGCCGGTAGCGCCTTTACGGCTGGCAGCCAGTTTGTAGTAGCTGCTGAACTGACGCTCGAGCACACCGTAGATACGGCGAACTTTCTGCTTCTCACGCAGCTGGGTACCGTAGTCGGACTGACGACCACGGCGAGCGCCGTGCTGGCCAGGAGCCGATTCGATGTTGCATTTCGATTCAAGCGCGCGCACACCACTCTTCAGGAAGAGATCAGTGCCTTCACGACGAGACAGTTTGCATTTGGGACCAATGTAACGAGCCATTCTTCACTGTCTCCTATTACACGCGACGCTTCTTCGGCGGACGGCACCCGTTATGCGGGATTGGCGTCACGTCGGTGATGCTGGCGATTTTGTAGCCGCAGCCGTTCAATGCACGGACAGCGGATTCGCGACCTGGACCTGGACCCTTGACGTTGACGTCGAGGTTTTTCAGGCCGTATTCCAGGGCTGCTTGACCAGCACGCTCAGCAGCCACCTGGGCAGCGAACGGGGTGGACTTACGGGAGCCGCGGAAACCGGAACCACCGGAGGTAGCCCAGGACAGGGCGTTACCTTGACGGTCGGTAATGGTCACGATGGTGTTGTTGAAAGACGCGTGAATGTGGGCGATCCCATCAACCACTGTCTTTTTGACTTTCTTACGAGTACGAGCAGCAGGCTTAGCCATGACTTATTTCCTGTCGATTCGCGGGCGCAATTACTTGCGGATCGGCTTACGCGGGCCCTTACGGGTACGCGCGTTGGTCTTGGTGCGCTGACCGCGGACCGGAAGGCCACGGCGATGGCGCAGACCGCGGTAGCAGCCCAGGTCCATCAGACGCTTGATTTTCATGTTGATTTCGCGGCGCAGGTCACCTTCAGTGGTGAACTTGGCGACTTCGCCACGCAGCTGCTCGATCTGCTCGTCAGAGAGATCTTTGATCTTTACCGCCGGGTTGACACCGGTGACTGCACAGATTTTCTGAGCAGTAGTCCGACCAACACCGTAGATGTAGGTCAGCGAGATAACAGTGTGCTTGTTATCCGGAATGTTGACGCCTGCAATACGGGCCATTCAGTGGAACTCCAATTGACAGCTACCCACGCCCTGGAAGCCAAGAAATAGGGCGCGCGATATTAGCGCTGTAGTAACAAAGAATCAACCCGGCAGCGCACTAGCTGCCGGGCTCATTACGCGTAACTCACACTCAGCCTTGGCGCTGCTTGTGACGCGGCTCCGCGCTGCAGATCACGCGAACAACACCTTCGCGGCGAATGATCTTGCAGTTACGGCACAGCTTCTTGACCGATGCACGAACTTTCATCAGTAACTCCTAGAACCTTACGGACGCGATGTCAGCGGAGCATTCCGCCGCCATAACCCTTCAGGTTGGCTTTCTTCATCAGGGATTCGTACTGGTGCGAAACGAGGTGAGATTGCACTTGAGACATAAAGTCCATCACAACCACGACCACGATCAGCAACGAGGTCCCGCCAAGGTAGAACGGTACATTCGCCGCAACCACCAGGAACTGGGGCAGCAGGCAAACAGCCGTCATGTACAGAGCACCGAACATGGTCAAGCGAGTCAGCACACCATCGATATAGCGTGCAGATTGCTCACCCGGACGGATACCCGGAATAAAGGCACCGGACTTCTTCAGGTTTTCCGCTACGTCTTTCGGGTTGAACATCAGCGCCGTATAGAAGAAGCAGAAGAAAACGATCCCTGCACTAAACAGCAGAATGTTCAACGGCTGACCGGGAGCGATCGCCTGCGAAATATCCTGCAGCCAGCCCAGACCTTCGGACTGACCAAACCAGGAACCCAGCGAGGCCGGGAACAGCAGGATACTGCTGGCAAAAATGGCCGGAATTACGCCCGCCATGTTCACCTTCAGCGGCAGGTGGCTGGTCTGCGCAGCGAAGACCTTGCGGCCCTGCTGACGCTTGGCGTAGTGCACCGCAATGCGACGCTGGCCACGCTCAATGAACACCACGAAACCGATGATCGCTACCGCCAACAGACCGATGGCAATCAGGGCGAAGATATTGATATCGCCCTGACGAGCAGACTCGAAAGACTGCCCGATTGCCGACGGCAAACCGGCCACGATGCCAGCAAAAATCAGCATCGAGATACCGTTGCCGACACCGCGCTCGGTGATTTGCTCGCCCAGCCACATCATGAACATGGCGCCCGACACAAAGGTCGTCACCGCCACGAAGTGGAAGCCGAAATCAGTCGAAAACGCTACACCCTGACTCGCCAGACCGACGGCCATGCCGACAGCCTGAACGATAGCCAGGATCAAAGTGCCGTAGCGGGTGTACTGGCTGATCTTGCGACGGCCAGCTTCCCCTTCCTTCTTCAACTGCTCCAGCTGCGGGCTGACGACGGTCATCAGCTGCATGATGATCGATGCCGAAATGTACGGCATGATCCCCAGTGCAAAGATGCTCATCCGCTCCAGCGCGCCGCCGGAAAACATGTTGAACAGGCTAAGAATGGTCCCCTCATTCTGTCGAAACAGCTCGGCCAGCCGGTCAGGGTTTATTCCGGGCACCGGAATGTGCGCACCGATCCGATAGACGATGATCGCCAGGAACAGAAAACGCAGCCGAGCCCACAGCTCGGACAACCCGCCATTGCTGAGCGCTGAGAGAGCACCTTGCTTAGCCATTTAGTCCTCGAACTTGCCGCCAGCTGCTTCGATAGCCGCACGCGCACCTTTGGTGACGGCGATACCTTTCAGGGTAACCGCACGAGTAACCTCGCCGGACAGCATGACTTTCACACGCCGTACGTTTTGGTTAATCAGGTTGGCATCCTTCAGCGACTGCACGGTAACGACGTCGCCTTCCACCTTGGCCAGCTCGGAGGTACGCACTTCGGCGCGATCCATGGCTTTCAGGGAAACGAAGCCGAACTTCGGCAGACGGCGGTGCAACGGCTGTTGACCACCCTCGAAGCCCGGAGCGATGGTGCCACCGGAGCGGGAGGTCTGACCTTTGTGGCCGCGGCCACCGGTCTTGCCCAAACCACTACCAATACCACGACCCGGACGATGCTTCTCGCGACGGGAACCCGGCGCAGGACTCAGATCATTGAGTTTCATCGATTAACCCTCGACGCGCAGCATGTAGTAAGCCTTGTTGATCATCCCGCGATTCTCGGGAGTATCCAGGACTTCTACAGTGTGACCGATGCGACGCAGACCCAGACCCTTAACGCACAGTTTGTGGTTAGGGATACGACCGGTCATGCTCTTGATCAGCGTAACTTTGACGGTAGCCATTAGCGGATCTCCTCAACGCTCTTGCCGCGTTTGGCAGCAATGGACTGAGGGGACTGCATGGCCTTCAGACCCTTGAAGGTGGCATGAACCACGTTCACCGGGTTAGTCGAGCCGTAGCACTTGGCCAGAACGTTCTGCACGCCCGCCACTTCCAGCACAGCACGCATGGCGCCGCCAGCGATGATGCCGGTACCTTCAGAAGCAGGCTTCATGAACACGTGGGACGCGCCATGAACTGCTTTCATCTCGTACTGCAGAGTATTGCCACGCAGGTCGACCTGAATCATGTTGCGGCGTGCAGCTTCCATCGCTTTCTGGATGGCAGCAGGCACTTCGCGGGACTTGCCACGACCGAAACCGACGCGACCATTGCCATCACCCACCACGGTCAGCGCGGTGAAGGTAAAGATACGGCCACCCTTTACGGTCTTGGCAACACGGTTAACCTGAACCAGCTTCTCCGTGTAGCCATCGCTCTGCGCATCGTCACGGTTACCGCGATCGCGCTTTTGCTCGTTATTTGCCATAACTTAGAACTCCAGCCCGCCTTCACGAGCAGCATCAGCCAGCGCTTTCACACGGCCATGGTACTTGAAGCCAGAACGATCGAACGCAACCTGGGTAACGCCAGCGGCTTTCGCACGCTCAGCGACCAGCTGGCCAACCTTCTTGGCCGCGTCGACGTTGCCAGTGGCGCCGTCACGCAGTTCTTTGTCCAGAGTCGAGGCGGTAGCCAGGACCTTGGCGCCGTCGGCCGAAATGACCTGGGCGTAGATATGCTGGGAAGAGCGATACACGCAGAGGCGTACGGTTTCCAGCTCGCGCATTTTCAGGCGTGCCTTGCGAGCACGGCGCAGACGAGTTTCTTTCTTTACGCTCATTTGCTATGCCCTACTTCTTCTTAGCTTCTTTACGACGGACGACTTCGTCGGCGTAACGCACACCTTTGCCTTTGTACGGCTCTGGCGGACGGAAGTCGCGAATCTCGGCAGCCACCTGACCAACCATTTGCTTGTCGATACCCTTGATCAGGATATCGGTCTGGCTCGGGGTTTCAGCGGTGATGCCTTCCGGCAGTTGGTAGTCCACCGGGTGCGAGAAGCCCAGAGCAAGGTTCAGCACCTGGCCTTTAGCCTGGGCTTTGTAGCCCACACCAACCAGTTGCAGCTTGCGCTCAAAGCCCTGGCTGACGCCAATGACCATGTTGTTGACCAACGCACGAGTGGTACCGGCCATGGCACGGTTCTGCTGATCGCCATTACGCGCAGCAAAACGCAGCTCACCAGATTCCTGGGTCACTTCCACGGACGAATGTACATTCAGCTCCAGAGTGCCCTTGGCACCCTTAACCGAAAGCTTCTGGCCAGCGAGATTAATCTCGACACCTGCCGGTAGCTTGACGGGGTTCTTAGCAACGCGAGACATGCTTATCCCCCCTTAGAACACAGTGCAAAGCACTTCGCCGCCGACACCGGCAGCGCGCGCAGCGCGATCCGTCATCACACCCTTGTTGGTGGAGACGATGGATACACCGAGACCGCCGCGAACTTTCGGCAGCTGATCGACGGGCTTGTACTGGCGCAGACCAGGGCGGCTGACGCGTTTTACTTCTTCAATGACCGGACGGCCTTCGAAGTACTTCAGCTCGATGGACAGCTGCGGTTTTACGTCGCTGCTGATCTGATAACCCGCAATATAACCTTCGTTCTTCAGAACCTGGGCTACAGCCACCTTCAGCTTGGAAGACGGCATGCTTACGACGGACTTTTCAGCCATCTGGGCATTACGGATACGAGTTAGCATGTCCGCTAACGGGTCCTGCATACTCATGGGCTAGATGCTCCTAAACAAAAAGAACAGCCTTACGGCTGGAACCATCCTGAACCGGCGCACAGAATGCAGGCTCAGGAGAGCCGGACATTCTAGAGACCGATCAAAAATGAATCAAGCCCCAAAAGGGGCTTGATTCATAGAAAGACAAAGCCGGCACTAGGCCGGCTTCGCTTTTATTACCAGCTGGCCTTGACCAGACCCGGCACATCACCACGCATCGCAGCTTCGCGCAGCTTGATACGGCCGAGGCCGAACTTGCGGTACACGCCGTGCGGACGACCGGTGATGCGGCAACGGTTACGCAGGCGGCTGGCGCTGGCGTCACGCGGTTGCTTTTGCAGGGCTACCTGGGCTTCCCAACGCTGCTCCGCAGTGGAGTTAGGGTTGGCGATGACAGCTTTCAGCTCGGCACGCTTCTTGGCGTACTTGGCTACCGTTTGCTGACGCTTCAGCTCACGGTTTTTCATGCTCATTTTGGCCATGATCCAACTCCAATCAGTTGCGGAACGGGAACTTGAATGCACGCAGCAGAGCGCGGCCTTCGTCGTCCGTACGGGCAGTGGTGGTCAGGGTAATGTCCAGACCACGCAGCGCATCGATCTTGTCGTAATCGATTTCCGGGAAAATGATCTGCTCTTTGACGCCCATGCTGTAGTTACCACGACCGTCGAAGGACTTGGCATTCAGGCCGCGGAAGTCACGCACGCGCGGCAGGGAGATCGCGAGCAGGCGATCCAGGAATTCGTACATACGATCGCGACGCAGGGTCACCTTGACGCCGATCGGCCAGCCCTCGCGAACCTTGAAGCCTGCAATCGACTTGCGGGCATAGGTCACGACGGCTTTTTGACCGGTGATCTTTTCCAGGTCAGCAACAGCGTGCTCGATGACTTTCTTGTCGCCGATCGCCTCGCCGATACCCATGTTCAGGGTGATCTTGGTAACGCGCGGAACTTCCATCACGTTCGCCAGCTTCAGTTCTTCCTTCAGCTTGGGCGCGATTTCCTTCCGGTAAATCTCTTTCAGTCGTGCCATGGTGTTCTACCTATGATTCTCAAGCGCCAACCGGCTTTTGGGTGGACTTGAAGACACGAATTTTCTTACCGTCTTCAACTTTGAAGCCAACGCGGTCAGCCTTGTTGGTTTCATTGTTGAAAATGGCGACGTTAGAGACGTGCAGAGGCGCCTCTTTCTCGACGATACCGCCTTGAGCACCCAGCATCGGGTTCGGCTTGGTATGGCGCTTCACCAGGTTGATCCCACCAACGACCAGACGGTCGTCAGCGAGAACCTTGAGCACCTTGCCACGCTTACCTTTGTCTTTGCCGGCGATCACGATGATCTCGTCATCACGACGAATCTTTTGCATGACGGCTTCTCCTTACAGCACTTCGGGGGCGAGCGAGACGATCTTCATGAACTTCTCAGAACGAAGTTCACGAGTCACTGGCCCGAAGATACGGGTGCCGATCGGCTCTTGCTTGTTGTTCAGCAGAACAGCAGCGTTGCCATCAAAGCGGATGATCGAGCCATCAGGACGACGAACGCCGTGACGAGTGCGGACCACGACAGCGGTCATCACCTGGCCTTTCTTCACTTTACCGCGCGGAATTGCTTCCTTAACGGTGACCTTGATGATGTCGCCGATACCGGCGTAGCGACGGTGCGAACCACCAAGGACCTTGATGCACATAACGCGACGAGCACCGCTGTTGTCAGCGACGTCGAGCATGGATTGAGTCTGAATCATATAATTTCTCCGACCCCTAGTCCTTAGACTTCCACGGCACGTTCGACGACTTCGACCAGTGCCCAAGACTTGGTCTTGGCCAGCGGACGGGTCTCACGAATGGTGACCTTGTCGCCAATGCGGCACTGATTGGTTTCGTCGTGGGCGTGCAGTTTGGTCGAACGCTTCACGTATTTACCGTAGATCGGGTGCTTAACGCGGCGCTCGATCAGAACGGTGATGGTCTTGTCCATTTTGTCGCTGACGACGCGGCCAGTCAGCGTGCGGACGGTTTTCTCAGCTTCAGCCATGATTACTTACCTGCCTGCTGGGTGAGCACAGTCTTCACGCGAGCAATGTCGCGCTTCACTTGCGAGAGCAGGTGAGACTGCCCCAACTGACCAGTTGCTTTCTGCATACGCAGATTGAACTGATCGCGCAGCAGACCGAGCAGTTGCTCGTTCAGCTGCTGAACCGATTTTTCACGAAGTTCATTCGCTTTCATCACATCACCGTCCGCTTAACAAAGGAGGTGGCGAGGGGCAGCTTTGCAGCAGCCAGGGCGAATGCCTCACGCGCCAGCTCTTCTGGAACACCTTCGATCTCGTACAGAACCTTGCCCGGCTGAATCTGGGCTACCCAGTACTCGACGCCGCCCTTCCCTTTACCCATACGAACTTCGAGGGGCTTTTTGGTTACAGGCTTGTCCGGGAAAACACGGATCCAGATTTTACCGCCACGCTTAACGTGACGAGTCAGGGCACGACGAGCCGACTCGATCTGACGAGCAGTCAGGCGACCACGTGCGACAGCTTTCAGGGCGAATTCGCCGAAGCTGACTTTGCTACCGCGCTGAGCCAGACCACGGTTGTGGCCAGTCATCTGCTTGCGGAATTTTGTACGCTTGGGTTGCAGCATTTTGCGTACTCCTTACTTGGCAGCTTTTTTACGAGGAGCGGGCGCTTGTGGTTTCAGCTCTTCTTTGAGGCCACCGATGACCTCACCTTTGAAGATCCAAACCTTCACACCGATCACACCGTAAGTGGTGTGCGCTTCGTAAGTGGCGTAATCGATATCGGCACGCAGGGTGTGCAGAGGCACACGACCTTCGCGATACCATTCGGTACGGGCGATTTCTGCACCGCCAAGACGACCGCTCACCTGGATCTTGATGCCCTTGGCACCAATACGCATGGCGTTTTGTACGGCACGTTTCATGGCGCGGCGGAACATCACACGACGCTCCAGCTGCTGAGCAACGCTCTGTGCGACCAACAGACCGTCGAGTTCCGGCTTACGGATCTCTTCGATGTTGATGTGCACCGGCACACCCATTTGCTTGGTCAGGTCCTGACGCAGCTTCTCAACATCTTCACCTTTCTTGCCGATCACGATGCCGGGACGAGCGGTGTGGATGGTGATGCGTGCAGTCTGAGCCGGACGAGCAATGTCGATACGGCTTACGGACGCGCTTTTTAGTTTGTCTTGGAGATACTCACGAACCTTGAGGTCGGCAAACAGATAATCAGCGTATTGACGCTTGTCTGCGTACCAAACGGAGGTGTGCTCCTTGACGATTCCCAGGCGAATGCCAGTGGGATGTACTTTCTGACCCATCTGATCGACTCCGTTACTTGTCCGCAACCTTGACAGTGATATGGCAAGACCGCTTGACGATGCGATCAGCGCGGCCTTTGGCACGCGGCATGATGCGCTTCAGCGAACGCCCCTCGTTGACGAAAACGGTGCTGACCTTCAGGTCATCAACGTCTGCGCCTTCGTTGTGCTCGGCGTTGGCTACGGCCGACTCCAGCACTTTCTTCATGATCTCGGCGGCTTTCTTACTGCTGAAAGCCAGGAGGTTGAGCGCTTCGCCCACCTTCTTCCCGCGGATCTGGTCGGCGACCAAGCGGGCTTTCTGGGCGGAGATGCGAGCGCCCGACAACTTAGCGGCTACTTCCATTTCCTAACCCCTTAACGCTTGGCTTTCTTGTCCGCCACGTGCCCACGATAAGTGCGGGTACCAGCGAACTCGCCGAGTTTATGACCGACCATGTCTTCGTTCACGAGAACGGGGACGTGTTGACGACCGTTATGTACAGCGATGGTCAGACCGACCATTTGCGGCAGGATCATGGAACGGCGCGACCAGGTTTTAACCGGCTTGCGATCATTCTTTTCCATCGCCACTTCGACCTTCTTCAGTAGGTGAAGATCGATAAAAGGACCTTTTTTCAGAGAACGCGGCACTGTCGTATCCCTCTAGTTACTTGCGACGACGGACGATCATGTTGTCGGTGCGTTTGTTACCACGAGTCTTCGCGCCCTTAGTCGGGAAGCCCCATGGAGACACCGGATGACGGCCACCAGAGGTACGACCTTCACCACCACCATGTGGGTGGTCTACCGGGTTCATCGCCACACCGCGAACGGTCGGGCGAACACCGCGCCAGCGCTTGGCACCAGCTTTACCCAGCGAACGCAGGCTGTGCTCGGAGTTCGAGACTTCGCCCAGGGTCGCACGGCATTCAGCCAGTACTTTACGCATCTCGCCGGAGCGCAGACGCAGCGTGACGTAAGCACCTTCACGAGCAACCAGCTGAGCCGAAGCACCAGCGGAACGCGCGATCTGAGCACCTTTACCTGGCTTCAGCTCGATACCGTGAACGGTCGAACCCACCGGGATGCTGCGCAGCGACATGCTGTTGCCAGCCTTGATCGGAGCAGCGGAACCAGCGATCAGCTGATCACCAGCGCTCACGCCCTTCGGCGCGATGATGTAGCGACGCTCACCGTCAGCGTACTTCAGCAGAGCGATGTGCGCGGTACGGTTCGGATCGTATTCGATACGCTCGACAGTGGCTGGGATGCCATCTTTGTCGTTGCGACGGAAATCGACCAGACGATAGTGCTGCTTGTGACCACCACCGATGTGACGAGTGGTGATACGACCGTTGTTGTTACGGCCGCCAGTCTTCGACTTCTTCTCGAGCAGCGGAGCATGAGGAGCGCCTTTGTGCAGCTCCTGATTGACCACCTTGACCACGAAACGGCGGCCAGCGGAAGTCGGTTTGCATTTAACGATTGCCATGATGCACCCCTACCTTACTCAGCACTGCTGGCGAAATCGATGTCCTGGCCCGGCTGAAGAGCGATGTACGCCTTCTTCCAGTCGTTACGCTTGCCAACGCCGCGAGCGGTGCGCTTGCTTTTACCGAGAACATTCACGGTATTAACAGCGGCCACTTTCACGTTGAACAGGCTTTCGACGGCCTTCTTGATTTCCAGCTTGGTTGCATCAGTGGCAACCTTGAAAACGAATTGGCTCTTGCCGTCCGCCAGCACAGTGGCTTTCTCGGAGACATGCGGGCCAACCAGCACTTTAAATACGCGTTCCTGGTTCATCCCAGCAGCTCCTCGAATTTCTTCACGGCAGACACGGTGACCAGCACCTTGTCGTAGGCGATCAGGCTGACAGGATCGGAACCTTGAACGTCGCGTACGTCGACGTGCGGCAGGTTGCGCGCAGCCAGGTACAGGTTCTGGTCGACAGCATCGGACACGATCAGAACGTCGTTCAGACCCATGCCATTCAGCTTGTCCAGGAGAACCTTGGTTTTCGGTGCATCAACGGCGAAGTCTTCCACGACAACCAGGCGATCAGCACGCACCAACTCGGAGAGGATCGAGCGCAGAGCGGCGCGATACATCTTCTTGTTGAGCTTCTGGTCATGGTTCTGCGGACGAGCTGCGAAGGTCACACCACCGCCACGCCAGATCGGACCACGAGTGGTACCAGCACGAGCACGACCAGTGCCCTTCTGACGCCACGGACGCTTGCCGCCACCGGACACGTCGGAACGAGTCTTCTGCTGCTTGCTGCCCTGACGACCGCCAGCCATGTAGGCGACAACGGCCTGGTGAACCAGGGTCTCGTTGTATTCGCTGCCGAAAGTCGCGTCGGAGACTTCGATCGCCTGAGCGTTAGTTACATTCAATTGCATCTCAGCATCTCCCCTTAACCGCGAGCCTTGGTAGCCGGACGCACAACCAGATTGCCGCCAGTAGCGCCAGGAACGGCACCCTTGACCAGCAGCAGATTGCGTTCAGCGTCGACGCGCACAACTTCCAGGGACTGCACGGTCACGCGCTCAGCGCCCATATGACCGGACATTTTTTTGCCCTTGAATACACGACCAGGAGTCTGGCACTGGCCGATGGAGCCCGGGACGCGGTGAGAGAGGGAGTTACCGTGGGTATTGTCCTGACCACGGAAGTTCCAACGCTTGATGGTACCGGCAAAGCCTTTACCCTTGGATTCACCGGTGACATCCACCAGCTGACCAGCTTGGAACAACTCAGCGGTGATCTGATCGCCAGCCTGGTACTCGCCTTCTTCAAGACGGAATTCCCAGACACCGCGACCAGCAGCAACATTTGCCTTGGCAAAGTGGCCAGCCTGAGCCTTGGTTACGCGGGAAGCACGACGCTCACCAACGGTAACCTGCACGGCGCGATAGCCATCGCTTTCTTCAGTTTTGAACTGGGTGACGCGATTCGGCTCGATCTCAATGACCGTAACCGGAATGGAGACACCTTCTTCGGTGAAAATGCGGGTCATGCCGCACTTACGACCGACTACACCAATAGTCATGTTGTAAACCTCATGAGTGTACGGGGCTTTCACCCGCTATGGCCGCCCATTTCAGAGCGTTACACGACTAAAACCCCAAGGTTTTAGCCGAGGCTGATCTGCACTTCCACGCCAGCTGCAAGGTCGAGCTTCATCAGCGCGTCAACGGTTTTATCCGTCGGCTGGACGATGTCCAGAACACGCTTATGAGTGCGAATCTCGTACTGATCACGCGCGTCTTTGTTGACGTGCGGAGAAGTCAGTACGGTGAAACGCTCCTTGCGAGTAGGCAGAGGAATAGGACCACGCACCTGAGCACCAGTACGTTTCGCGGTTTCCACGATTTCCTGGGTGGATTGATCGATCAGGCGATGGTCAAAAGCCTTCAACCGAATACGGATTTGTTGGTTTTGCATTTTGACCTCAGACTCTATCTCTGCTATCCCCAACGGACGGACTACGCCCGTTAAAAGGAGGCGTGATTGTACGGATGCGCCCTGGGGGTGTCAACTTTTGTCCAGAAAACAGAAAAGGCCCCGAAGGGCCTTTTCCTTTACCGCGACAATCGATTACTCGACGATCTTGGCAACCACGCCAGCACCAACGGTACGGCCGCCTTCGCGAATCGCGAAACGCAGACCATCTTCCATGGCGATCGGCTTGATCAGGGTGACAACCATTTTCACGTTGTCGCCCGGCATTACCATTTCAACGCCTTCCGGCAGTTCGCACGAACCGGTTACGTCGGTGGTACGGAAGTAGAACTGCGGACGGTAGCCCTTGAAGAACGGAGTGTGACGACCGCCTTCTTCTTTGGACAGCACGTACACTTCAGCTTCGAACTTGGTGTGCGGCTTGATGGTGCCCGGCTTGGCCAGAACCTGACCACGCTCTACGTCGTCACGCTTGGTGCCGCGCAGCAGAACGCCGCAGTTCTCGCCAGCACGACCTTCGTCGAGCAGCTTGCGGAACATTTCAACGCCGGTGCAGGTGGTCTTGGTGGTGTCACGCAGACCAACGATCTCGATTTCTTCCTGGATCTTGACGATACCGCGCTCTACACGACCGGTAACTACAGTACCGCGGCCGGAGATCGAGAATACGTCTTCGATCGGCATCAGGAACGGCTTGTCGATGGCACGAACCGGCTCTGGGATGTAGCTGTCCAGAGTTTCAACCAGCTTCTTAACAGCGCTGGTGCCCATTTCGTTGTCGTCCTGGCCGTTCAGAGCCATCAGAGCGGAACCGATGATGATCGGAGTGTCGTCGCCCGGGAAGTCGTAGGTCGACAGCAGGTCACGAACTTCCATCTCAACCAGTTCCAGCAGCTCGGCGTCGTCAACCATGTCAGCCTTGTTCAGGAAGACCACGATGTACGGAACACCTACCTGACGGGACAGCAGGATGTGCTCGCGGGTCTGCGGCATCGGACCGTCAGCAGCGGAGCAAACCAGGATCGCGCCGTCCATCTGGGCAGCACCGGTGATCATGTTTTTGACGTAGTCGGCGTGGCCCGGGCAGTCAACGTGCGCGTAGTGGCGAACAGCCGAGTCGTACTCAACGTGAGCGGTGTTGATGGTGATACCGCGAGCTTTTTCTTCCGGGGCGCTGTCGATCTTGTCGAAGTCAACGCGAGCCGAACCGAATACTTCGGAGCAAACGCGGGTCAGAGCTGCGGTCAGGGTGGTTTTACCGTGGTCAACGTGACCGATGGTGCCTACGTTGACGTGCGGTTTGTTACGTTCAAACTTTTCTTTAGCCACGACAGTGAACTCCTTGCCTAAAGGGCTGAATCAGCCTTGTTTTTTGGTTACAGACTCGACGATGTGCGACGGAGCCGTATTGTATTTTTTGAATTCCATAGAGTAGCTCGCGCGACCCTGAGACATGGAACGGACGTCGGTCGCATAACCGAACATCTCACCCAGCGGAACTTCGGCGCGAATTACTTTGCCGGAGACCGTGTCTTCCATACCCAAGATCATGCCGCGACGGCGGTTAAGGTCGCCCATCACGTCACCCATATAGTCTTCAGGGGTAACAACCTCTACCGCCATGATCGGCTCAAGCAACTCACCACCGCCCTTCTGGGCCAGTTGCTTGGTTGCCATGGAGGCAGCCACCTTGAACGCCATCTCGTTGGAGTCGACGTCGTGGTAGGAACCATCAAACACGGTAGCCTTCAGGCCGATCAGCGGATAGCCGGCAACAACGCCGTTCTTCATCTGCTCTTCGATACCCTTCTGGATAGCCGGGATGTATTCCTTAGGAACCACACCACCCACTACTTCGTTCACGAACTGCAGACCTTCCTGACCTTCGTCAGCAGGAGCAAAACGGATCCAGCAATGGCCGAACTGACCACGACCGCCGGACTGACGAACGAACTTGCCTTCGATTTCGCAGTTCTTCGTGATGCGCTCACGATAGGAAACCTGAGGCTTACCGATGTTGGCTTCGACGTTGAACTCACGGCGCATCCGGTCAACCAGGATGTCCAGGTGCAATTCGCCCATGCCGGAGATGATGGTCTGGCCAGTCTCCTCATCGGTCTTGACGCGGAAAGACGGGTCTTCCTGAGCAAGCTTGCCCAGAGCGATACCCATTTTTTCCTGGTCGTCCTTGGTCTTAGGCTCTACGGCAACCGAAATAACCGGCTCCGGGAAGTCCATGCGAACCAGGATGATCGGCTTGTCAGCGTTGCACAAAGTTTCACCGGTGGTGACGTCCTTCATGCCGATCAAGGCCGCGATGTCGCCAGCGCGTACTTCCTTGATCTCTTCGCGGGCGTTTGCGTGCATTTGCACCATACGACCCACGCGCTCTTTCTTGCCTTTAACCGAGTTGACCACGCCGTCGCCGGAGGCCAATACGCCCGAGTAAACGCGAACGAAGGTCAAGGTACCCACGAATGGGTCGGTAGCGATCTTGAACGCCAGCGCCGCGAACGGCTCGTCGTCACTTGCGTGACGCTCCATTTCCTCTTCCTCGTTATCCGGGTTGGAACCCTTGATAGCGGGAATGTCGGTAGGAGCAGGCAGGAAGTCGATAACGGCGTCGAGAACCAGGGGAACACCCTTGTTCTTGAAGGAAGAACCGCAAACAGCCAGAACGATTTCACCAGCGATAGTACGCTGACGCAGGGCCGACTTGATCTCAGCAATGGTCAGCTCTTCGCCTTCCAGGTACTTGTTCATCAGCTCTTCGTTGGCTTCGGCCGCAGCCTCAACCATGTTGCTGCGCCACTGCTCGGCTTCTTCCAGCAATTCCGCCGGAATTTCCTTGCGCACAGGAACCATGCCCTTGTCAGCATCGTTCCAGTAGACAGCTTGCATGTTGATCAGATCGATCTGACCCTGGAAGTTGTCTTCGGAACCGATAGCCAGCTGGATCGGCACCGGAGTGTGACCCAGGCGCTGCTTGATCTGTCCGATCACGCGCAGGAAGTCAGCACCGGCACGGTCCATCTTGTTCACGTAAACAAGACGCGGAACGCCGTATTTGTTGGCCTGACGCCATACGGTTTCCGACTGCGGCTCAACGCCCGAGGTGCCGCAGAACACAACGACAGCGCCGTCGAGTACGCGCAGCGAGCGCTCTACTTCGATGGTGAAGTCAACGTGCCCCGGGGTGTCGATGACGTTGAAGCGATGCTCGTCCTTGTACTGCTTCTCGGAACCTTTCCAGAAAGCGGTAATGGCAGCAGAAGTAATGGTAATACCACGCTCCTGCTCCTGCACCATCCAGTCGGTGGTCGCGGCGCCGTCATGCACCTCGCCCATCTTGTGGCTTTTGCCGGTGTAGAAAAGCACACGCTCGGTGGTCGTGGTTTTACCCGCGTCCACGTGAGCGACGATACCGATGTTACGGTACCGGTTAATCGGTGTAGTACGAGCCATAAAGCCCTCGCAAATTTAGAAGCGCTGAAATTAGAAGCGGTAGTGCGAGAAGGCCTTGTTGGCTTCAGCCATACGGTGCACGTCTTCACGCTTCTTCACTGCGGCGCCTTTGCCTTCAGCAGCATCCAGCAGCTCGCCAGCAAGGCGCAGAGCCATGGACTTCTCGCCACGCTTACGCGCGTAATCCACCAGCCAACGCATGGCCAGGGCATTACGACGGGACGGACGAACTTCGACCGGAACCTGGTAAGTCGCACCGCCAACACGGCGGGACTTCACTTCGACCAGCGGAGCGATGGCGTCGAGAGCTTTCTCGAAGATCTCCAGGGGATCGCTGTTCTTGCGCGCTTTAACAGTTTCCAGGGCACCGTAAACGATGCGCTCGGCGACTGCTTTCTTGCCGCTTTCCATCACGTGGTTCATGAATTTGGCGAGAATCAGGCTTCCGTATTTCGGATCGTCCAGAATCTCACGCTTAGCTGCTACACGACGTCTTGGCATGATAAGCCCTCAAACGGTCTTCAGGTTAGCCCGGGACCATAACCATTCGGTTACGCCCGACCTTACTCTTATCGACTCAATAAAAAGAAAAATGGCGAACCGAATTACTTCGGACGCTTGGTACCGTACTTCGAGCGACCCTGCTTACGGTCTTTAACGCCGGTGGTATCCAGCGAACCGCGAACAGTGTGGTAGCGCACACCCGGAAGGTCTTTTACACGACCGCCACGGATCAGCACGACGCTGTGCTCTTGCAGGTTGTGACCTTCACCACCGATGTAGGAGGTGACTTCAAAACCGTTGGTCAGACGAACACGGCACACTTTACGCAGTGCGGAGTTCGGTTTCTTCGGCGTGGTGGTGTACACGCGGGTGCACACGCCACGACGCTGCGGGCAGTTCTGCAGCGCAGGAACGTCGGATTTCTCGACGATACGCTTGCGCGGCTGACGTACCAGCTGGTTGATAGTTGCCATCTACTAGCTCCACTGTTGTCTTTCGACGCTATTTATTACAACAAAAGCAAAATGGCAGAGCACAACGCCCTGCCAAATTTAGGGGTGCATGAGTCTAAAGAGACTGACGCCCCCAGTCAAGGCAACGCCCCGGACGATTGCTCGCCCAGGGCATCACTCTCAATTGCCGGAGTTCAGCGCTTCGGTCAGCGCTGCTTCCACTTCACTGGCGCTGACGCGCACCGGCTTGTCGGCTTCACGGCGACGCTTGCGCTCGCTGTGGTAAGCCAGACCGGTACCGGCCGGGATCAGACGACCCACCACCACGTTTTCCTTCAGGCCGCGCAGGTAGTCGCGCTTGCCGGTAACCGCCGCCTCGGTCAGTACGCGAGTGGTCTCCTGGAAGGAGGCCGCCGAGATGAACGATTCGGTGGACAGCGAGGCCTTGGTGATACCCAGCAGAACGCGGTCGAACCTGGAGACGAATTTCTCGTCCGCAGACAGACGCTCGTTCTCGCCGAGAACGTGGGTCAGTTCCATCTGGTCGCCCTTGATGAAGCTGGAGTCGCCGGATTCGGTGATCTCAACTTTACGCAGCATCTGACGCAGGATGGTCTCGATGTGCTTGTCGTTGATCTTCACGCCCTGCAGGCGGTAAACGTCCTGGATCTCGTTGACGATGTACTTGGCCAGCGCACTGACGCCCAGCAGACGCAGGATGTCGTGCGGATCGCTCGGACCGTCAGAGATAACTTCGCCGCGGTTCACTTGTTCGCCTTCGAAGACGTTCAGGTGACGCCACTTCGGAATCAGCTCCTCGTACGGATCGCTGCCATCGGTCGGAGTGATGACCAGACGGCGCTTGCCCTTGGTCTCTTTACCGAAGGCGATGGTGCCGCTGATTTCCGCCAGGATCGAAGCTTCTTTCGGACGACGCGCTTCGAACAGGTCGGCAACGCGCGGCAGACCACCGGTGATGTCGCGGGTCTTCGAGGTTTCCTGCGGGATACGGGCGATAACGTCACCGACCGCAATCTGCGCACCGTCAGCCACGCCGACCAGGGCGTTGGCCGGCAGGAAGTACTGAGCCGGTACGTCGGTACCTGGCAGCAGCAATTCCTTGCCATTGGCATCGACCATCTTGATCGCCGGACGAATGTCCTTGCCAGCGGCCGGACGGTCTTTCGGATCCAGCACTTCGATGTTGGTCAGACCGGTCAGTTCGTCGGTCTGGCGCTTGATGGTGATGCCTTCTTCCATGCCGACGAAGGTAACCACACCCTTCATCTCGGTCACGATCGGGTGGGTGTGCGGGTCCCACTTGGCGACGATGGCGCCAGCTTCGACCTTGTCACCTTCCTTCACGGAAATCACGGCACCGTACGGCAGCTTGTAACGCTCGCGCTCGCGACCGAACTCGTCAGCCACGGCCAGCTCGCCGGAGCGGGAAACCGCTACCAGGTTGCCGTCCACGCGCTCGACGTGCTTCAGGTTGTGCAGACGGATCGCGCCGCCGTTCTTCACCTGGACGCTGTCGGCAGCGGAAGTACGGCTGGCCGCACCACCGATGTGGAACGTACGCATGGTCAGCTGGGTACCCGGCTCACCGATGGACTGGGCCGCGATAACGCCGACCGCTTCACCGATGTTGACCTGATGACCACGGGCCAGATCGCGACCGTAGCACTTGGCGCAGATGCCGTAGCGGGTTTCGCAGCTGATCGGCGAACGCACGATCACTTCGTCGATGCTGGCACGCTCGATGAACTCGACCCACTGCTCGTCGACCAGGGTACCGGCCGGCACGATGACTTCGTCGCTGCCCGGCTTGAATACGTCCTTGGCAATTACTCGACCCAGTACGCGCTCGCCCAGCGGCTCGACCACGTCACCGCCCTCGATGTGCGGAGTCATCAGCAGACCGTGTTCGGTGCCGCAATCGACTTCGGTCACCACCAGATCCTGCGCCACGTCGACCAGGCGACGAGTCAGGTAACCGGAGTTGGCGGTCTTCAGTGCGGTATCCGCCAGACCCTTACGCGCACCGTGAGTGGAGATGAAGTACTGCAGTACGTTCAGACCTTCACGGAAGTTCGCGGTGATCGGCGTCTCGATGATGGAGCCGTCCGGCTTGGCCATCAGACCACGCATACCGGCCAGCTGGCGGATCTGCGCGGCGCTACCACGAGCACCGGAGTCGGCCATCATGTACATGGAGTTGAAGGACTCCTGCTCGACGGTATTGCCGTCACGATCGACAACCGGCTCTTTCGACAGGTTGGCCATCATCGCCTTCGACACTTCGTCGTTGGCCTTGGACCAGAGGTCGATCACCTTGTTGTACTTCTCGCCCTGGGTTACCAGGCCGGAGGCGTACTGCGATTCGATTTCCTTCACTTCCTCGGTGGCGGCGTCGATGATGCGCGCCTTCTCGTCCGGGATAACGAAGTCGTTCACGCCGATCGACACACCGGAGATGGTCGAATAGGCGAAACCGGTGTACATCAACTGGTCAGCGAAGATCACGGTCTCTTTCAGACCAACCACGCGGTAGCACTGGTTGATCAGCTTGGAGATCGCCTTCTTCTTCATCGACTGGTTGACCACGTCGAAGGGCAGGCCCGCCGGCACGATCTGGAACAGCAGGGCGCGACCGACAGTCGTATCGACGATGCGGGTACGGCGGGTAACCGAGCCGTCCTTCTCGTTGACCACCTCGTTGACGCGTACCTTGACCCGGGCGTGCAGGGAGGCTTCGCCGCCACGGAACACGCGGTCGACTTCCTGCAGGTCGGCGAATACGCGACCTTCACCCTTGGCGTTCACCGCTTCACGGGTCATGTAGTACAGACCCAGAACCACGTCCTGCGACGGTACGATGATCGGCTCGCCGTTGGCAGGCGAGAGGATGTTGTTGGTCGACATCATCAGCGCACGCGCTTCCAGCTGGGCTTCCAGCGTCAGCGGTACGTGCACGGCCATCTGGTCACCGTCGAAGTCGGCGTTGTACGCGGCGCAGACCAGCGGGTGCAGCTGGATCGCTTTACCTTCGATGAGAACCGGCTCGAACGCCTGGATGCCCAGACGGTGCAGAGTCGGCGCACGGTTGAGCAGGACGGGGTGTTCGCGGATGACTTCGGCGAGAACGTCCCAGACCTCGGGCAGTTCGCGCTCGACCATCTTCTTGGCAGCCTTGATGGTGGTCGCCATGCCGCGCATTTCCAGCTTGCCGAAAATGAACGGTTTGAACAGCTCGAGAGCCATCTTCTTAGGCAGACCGCACTGGTGCAGGCGCAGGGTCGGACCTACGGTAATCACGGAACGACCGGAGTAGTCCACGCGCTTACCGAGCAGGTTCTGACGGAAGCGACCTTGCTTACCTTTGATCATGTCGGCCAGCGACTTCAGCGGACGCTTGTTCGAGCCAGTGATGGCGCGACCGCGACGGCCGTTGTCGAGCAGGGCGTCGACCGCTTCCTGCAGCATGCGCTTTTCGTTGCGCACGATGATGTCCGGCGCCGACAGATCGAGCAGGCGCTTCAGACGGTTGTTACGGTTGATCACGCGGCGATACAGATCGTTCAGATCGGAGGTCGCGAAGCGGCCGCCATCCAGCGGAACCAGCGGACGCAGGTCCGGCGGCAGTACCGGCAGAACGGTCAGAACCATCCACTCCGGATGGTTGCCGGAGTCCTTGAAGGCTTCCATCAGCTTCAGGCGCTTGGACAGCTTCTTGATCTTGGTTTCCGAGTTGGTCTGCGGAATTTCTTCGCGCAGGCGGCCAATCTCGTGATCCAGGTCGATCGCGTTGAGCAGCTCGCGAACAGCTTCGGCGCCCATGCGCGCGTCGAAATCGTCACCGAACTCTTCGAGGGCTTCGAAGTACTGCTCGTCGTTCAGCAGCTGGCCCTTTTCCAGGGTGGTCATGCCCGGATCGATCACCACGTAGCTCTCGAAATAGAGCACGCGTTCGATATCACGCAGGGTCATGTCCAGCAGCAGACCGATACGGCTCGGCAGGGACTTCAGGAACCAGATGTGAGCAACCGGCGAAGCCAGCTCGATGTGCGCCATGCGCTCACGACGGACCTTGGCCAGGGCGACTTCCACGCCGCACTTCTCACAGATCACGCCACGATGCTTGAGGCGCTTGTACTTACCGCACAGGCACTCGTAGTCCTTTACCGGGCCAAAGATCTTGGCGCAGAACAGACCATCGCGCTCAGGCTTGAAGGTACGGTAGTTGATGGTTTCCGGCTTTTTCACTTCACCGAAAGACCAGGAACGAATCATCTCAGGCGAAGCCAGACCGATACGGATCGCATCGAACTCTTCCACCTGACCCTGGTTTTTCAACAGATTCAGCAAGTCTTTCAAGGCCTTTCCTCCTCACGGACCAGCGGCAACCCGGCCTTGGCCGGGCGCCGCATAGGCGGTGCGTGTTATTCGGTTTCCAGTTCGATGTCGATACCGAGCGAGCGGATCTCTTTGATCAACACGTTGAAGGACTCGGGCATGCCGGCCTCCATGCGGTGATCGCCGTCCACGATGTTCTTGTACATCTTGGTCCGGCCGTTCACGTCGTCCGACTTCACGGTCAGCATTTCCTGCAGGGTGTAGGCGGCGCCGTAGGCTTCCAGTGCCCAGACCTCCATCTCACCGAAGCGCTGACCACCGAACTGCGCCTTACCACCCAGCGGCTGCTGGGTAACCAGGCTGTAGGAACCGGTGGAACGAGCGTGCATCTTGTCGTCGACCAGGTGGTTCAGTTTGAGCATGTACATGTAGCCGACAGTGGTCGGACGCTCGAACTGGTTGCCGGTACGGCCGTCAGTCAGGCGCATCTGGCCGCTTTCCGGCAGATCGGCCAGCTTGAGCATGGCCTTGATCTCGCTTTCCTTGGCGCCGTCGAATACCGGGGTGGCCATCGGCACACCGCCACGCAGGTTCTTCGCCAGGTCGAGGATCTCGGTATCGGACAGCTCGTTCAGGTTCTCCTGACGACCACCGATCTCGTTGTAGATCTGCTGCATGAACTTGCGCAGCTCGGCGACCTTGCGCTGCTCTTCGAGCATGCGGTTGATCTTCTCGCCCAGACCCTTGGCCGCGAGGCCCAGGTGGGTTTCGAGGATCTGCCCGACGTTCATACGCGACGGTACGCCCAGCGGGTTGAGGACGATGTCGACCGGGGTGCCATTGGCATCGTGCGGCATGTCTTCGACCGGCATGATCACCGAGACCACACCCTTGTTACCGTGACGACCGGCCATCTTGTCGCCCGGCTGGATGCGGCGCTTGATAGCCAGGTAGACCTTGACGATCTTCAGTACGCCCGGTGCCAGGTCATCGCCCTGCTGCAGCTTGCGCTTCTTGTCTTCGAACTTGTCGTCGAGCATCTGGCGACGGTCGCTGATGTAGGCCTGGGCCTTTTCCAGCTGCTCGTTGAGAGCATCTTCCGCCATGCGCAGCTTGAACCACTGACCGCGCTCGAGGCCGTCGAGGTAAGCGTCGTCGATCACCGCGCCTTTCTTCAGGCCAGTACCGCCTTCGGCCTTGGCACCAACCAGGGCAGAACGCAGACGCTCGAAGGTGGCGCCTTCGACGATGCGGAACTCTTCGTTCAGATCCTTGCGGATCTCGTCGAGCTGCATCTTCTCGATGGACAGGGCACGCGAGTCGCGCTCCACGCCATCACGGGTGAAGACCTGGACGTCGATGACAGTGCCCTTGGTGCCGGTCGGCACACGCAGGGAGGTGTCTTTCACGTCACTGGCTTTCTCACCGAAGATCGCACGCAGCAGCTTCTCTTCCGGAGTCAGCTGGGTCTCGCCTTTCGGAGTGACCTTGCCGACCAGGATGTCGCCGGCGCCGACTTCGGCACCCACATAAACGATACCGGCTTCGTCCAGCTTGTTCAGCGCAGCTTCACCCACGTTCGGGATGTCCGCGGTGATTTCCTCTGGGCCAAGCTTGGTGTCACGAGCCACGCAGGTCAGTTCCTGGATGTGGATCGTGGTGAAGCGGTCTTCCTGGACCACGCGCTCGGACAGGCAGATGGAGTCTTCGAAGTTGAAGCCATTCCACGGCATGAACGCGACGCGCATGTTCTGACCCAGTGCCAGCTCACCCATGTCGGTGGACGGGCCGTCAGCCAGGATGTCGCTGCGCGAAACCTTGTCACCCTTGCTCACCAGCGGACGCTGGTTGATGCAGGTGTTCTGGTTCGAGCGGGTGTATTTGGTCAGGTTGTAGATGTCGACACCGGCTTCGCCAGTTTCAACTTCGTCGTCATTGACGCGAACCACAACACGACTGGCATCGACAGAGTCGATCACGCCGCCACGACGAGCCACGACGCAGACGCCGGAGTCACGGGCAACGTTGCGCTCCATGCCGGTACCTACCAGCGGCTTGTCTGCACGCAGGGTCGGTACAGCCTGACGCTGCATGTTCGAACCCATCAACGCGCGGTTGGCGTCGTCGTGTTCGAGGAACGGAATCAGCGAGGCCGCAACAGAAACTACCTGCTTCGGCGACACGTCCATCAGGGTGACGTCTTCCGGCGCCTTGACGGTGAACTCGTTCAGGTGACGAACAGCTACCAGCTCGTCGGTCAGCATGCCCTTGTCGTTCATGGTCGCCGAAGCCTGAGCGATCACGTGATCGGCCTCTTCGATGGCGGACAGGAAGACGATCTCATTGGTGACCAGACCGGCCTTGACCACACGGTACGGGCTTTCCAGGAAGCCGTACTGGTTGGTGCGCGCATACGCAGCCAGGGAGTTGATCAGACCGATGTTCGGACCTTCAGGGGTCTCGATCGGGCACACACGGCCGTAGTGGGTCGGGTGTACGTCACGGACTTCGAAGCCGGCACGCTCACGGGTCAGACCGCCCGGGCCGAGTGCGGAGACGCGGCGCTTGTGGGTGATCTCGGAGAGCGGGTTGTTCTGGTCCATGAACTGCGAGAGCTGGCTGGAGCCGAAGAACTCTTTCACCGCCGCCGCAACCGGCTTGGCGTTGATCAGGTCCTGCGGCATCAGGCCTTCGCTTTCGGCCATCGACAGACGCTCTTTGACCGCACGCTCAACGCGTACCAGGCCAACACGGAACTGGTTCTCGGCCATTTCGCCGACGCAACGTACGCGACGGTTACCCAGGTGGTCGATGTCGTCGACGATGCCTTTGCCGTTACGGATGTCGACCAGGGTCTTGAGAACCTCGACGATGTCTTCCTTGCTCAGCACGCCGGAACCTTCGATCTCGGTGCGACCGATACGACGGTTGAACTTCATGCGGCCAACAGCGGACAGGTCGTAACGCTCGGCGCTGAAGAACAGGTTGTTGAACAGGGTCTCGGCAGCGTCCTTGGTTGGCGGCTCGCCAGGACGCATCATGCGGTAGATCTCGACCAGGGCTTCCAGTTGGTTGCTGGTGGAGTCGATCTTCAGCGTGTCGGAGATGAACGGACCGCAATCGATGTCGTTGGTGTACAGGGTCTCGATACGGACAACCTGTGCCTTGACGATCTTGGCCAGCAGGTCGGTGGTCAGCTCGGTGTTGCACTCGGCAACGATCTCGCCGGTCGACGGATGCACGATGGCTTTCGCAGTGGTGCGGCCCAGCACGTAGTCGAGCGGAACTTCCAGCTCTTTGATGCCAGCCTTGTCGATCTGGTTGATGTGGCGCGCGGTGATACGGCGGCCCTGCTCAACGATGACCTTGCCCTTCTCGTCCTTGATGTCGAACGCGGCGATTTCGCCACGCAGACGCTGCGGCACCAGTTCCAGGTTGAGCGATTCGCCCTGCACGTGGAACACGTTGGTGGCGTAGAAGGCGTTGAGCACTTCTTCAGTGCTGTAGCCCAGCGCGCGCAGCAGCACGGAAGCCGGCAGCTTGCGACGACGGTCGATACGCACGAACACGCAGTCCTTCGGGTCGAACTCGAAGTCCAGCCAGGAGCCGCGGTAAGGAATGATACGCGCCGAGTACAGCAGCTTGCCCGAGCTGTGAGTCTTGCCACGGTCGTGATCGAAGAACACGCCCGGCGAGCGGTGCAGCTGGGAAACGATGACGCGCTCGGTACCATTGATGATGAAGGTACCGTTCTCGGTCATCAGGGGGATTTCCCCCATGTAGACTTCTTGCTCTTTGATGTCCTTGATCGCTTTGTTCGACGATTCTTTGTCGAAAATGATCAAACGAACTTTGACCCGCAGCGGTACGGCGAATGTCACGCCACGCAGCACGCACTCTTTGACGTCGAACGCCGGCTCGCCCAGGCGATAGCCGACATACTCCAGAGCAGCATTGCCGGAATAGCTGATAATCGGGAATACGGACTTGAAGGCCGCATGCAGGCCAACGTCGCGGAACTGCTCCTTGCTCGCTCCCGCCTGCAGGAATTCGCGGTACGAATCCAACTGGATGGCCAGGAGATACGGCACATCCATCACGTCCGGCAACTTGCTAAAGTCCTTGCGGATACGTTTTTTCTCAGTGTATGAGTAAGCCATCAGCGTTCCCCAGCTTGGTCACCTGCTTGTTTGGCTGCTCCCGACGGCAACAGCCAGAAAATCTTGCAAACCCTAGGTTTGCACCGCCCTCGAGCGGGTTTTCACGTTAGGGCGAAGGCCTACGCACATCGCCCATAACGGAAAAAGGCCGGTGGCAAAAGCCACCAGCCGCCAGCCTTAAGCGCAATGCTTGGGCTGTTGACGCAAGGTCGTCGCTTACTTGAGCTCGACTTTGGCGCCAGCTTCTTCCAGCTTCTTCTTGGCATCTTCGGCGGCGTCCTTGGACAGGCCTTCGGAGATGATCTGAGGAGCGGTGTCGACTTTCTCTTTGGCTTCTTTCAGACCCAGACCGGTCAGTTCGCGAACAGCCTTGATCACGTTGACTTTCTTCTCGCCAGCTTCGAGCAGAACAACGTTGAACTCGGTTTGCTCTTCAACAACAGCGGCAGCAGCAGCCGGGCCAGCAGCGGCAACAGCAGCGGTGACGCCGAAGGTTTCTTCCATCGCTTTGATCAGTTCAACAACTTCCAGAACGGTTTTCTGGCCGATGGCTTCGATGATTTGTTCGTTAGTCAGAGACATGACTATAAATTCCTGTATTGGGGTGACAGCCTACGCAGCCATCAAATTAAACATATGATTTTGAAAGTACTTTCGATGCCTTAGGCAGCGGCAGCTTCTTTCTGGTCGCGAACGGCCGCCAGAGTACGAGCCAGCTTGCTGGTAGCGCCTTGAATCACGCTCATCAGTCGTGCAATAGCTTCGTCGCGAGTTGGCAGCGAAGCCAACACGTCGATCTGGGTTGCTGCGAGGAACTTGCCCTCGAACGCAGCTGCCTTGATCTCGAACTTGTCGTTACCTTTAGCGAACTCTTTGAACAGACGAGCAGCAGCGCCCGGGTGTTCGTTGGAGAAAGCAATCAGGGTCGGGCCGGTGAAGGCGTCGTTGAGGACACTGTATTCAGTGTCAGCAACGGCACGACGGAGCAGGGTGTTACGTACGACACGCACGTATACGCCTGCTTCACGAGCCTCTTTACGGAGTCCGGTCATAGCGCCTACTGTCACACCACGGGCATCAGCCACAACAGCGGACAGGGCAACTTTGGCAGCCTCGTTGACTTCAGCGACGATGGCCTTCTTGTCTTCGAGTTTAATTGCCACGGGTAAAACTCCTGCTTGTTACCGTTTCATCTGGCCGAAGCCGGATGTCGTTTTGGTGTCTGATTCGGTAAGGAATCGGGAGCACCATCTGCGTAGGCTTGAGGTTTAAGGCTTGCGCCGCCTACGGTCTTGGATAGCCCCCGCCAGGCAGGGACCCCAATTTTTCAAGCCGGCGGATCGCTCCGCCAGCCAATGACTTACGCGTCGAGCGAAGCTTGGTCGATGACCAGACCCGGGCCCATGGTGGTGCTCAGGGTCACGCGCTTGACGTAGATGCCTTTCGAGGTGGACGGCTTCAGACGCTTGAGGTCCGACAGCAGGGCTTCCACATTCTGCTTCAGGTGAGCGGCTTCGAAGCCGATTTTGCCAACAGAGGTGTGGATGATGCCGTTCTTGTCGGTACGGAAACGCACCTGACCAGCCTTGGCGTTCTTAACGGCAGTGGCCACGTCCGGAGTCACGGTACCGACCTTCGGGTTCGGCATCAGACCGCGCGGACCGAGGATCTGGCCCAGCTGACCGACAACGCGCATGGCATCCGGGGAAGCGATGACCACGTCGTAGTTCAGGTCGCCGGCTTTCATCTCGGCAGCCAGCTCGTCCATACCAACCTTGTCAGCACCAGCCGCCAGGGCAGCTTCAGCGCCCGGGCCCTGGGTGAACACGGCGACGCGAACGGTCTTACCGGTGCCATTCGGCAGCACGGTGGCGCCACGCACAACCTGGTCGGATTTACGCGGATCAACACCGAGGTTGATGGCGATATCGAACGACTCGGTGAACTTGACGGCAGACAGCTCAGCCAACAGCTTGGCGGCGTCTTCGAAACCGTATTGCTTGCCGGCTTCGATTTTTTCAGCGATAGCCTTCTGGCGCTTGGTCAGCTTAGCCATTACACACCCTCCACGTTGAGGCCCATGCTACGCGCGGAACCGGCGATGGTACGCACGGCCGCATCCAGGTCAGCGGCAGTCAGATCGGCCTGCTTGGCCTTGGCGATCTCTTCCAGCTGAGCACGGGTAACGGTGCCAACTTTGACGGTGTTCGGGCGAGCGGAACCACTGGTCAGGCCGGCGGCCTTTTTCAGCAGAACCGAAGCCGGGGTGCTTTTGGTTTCAAAGGTGAAGCTGCGGTCGCTGTAAACAGTGATGATCACAGGAGTCGGCAGACCAGGTTCCATGCCCTGGGTACGGGCGTTGAACGCCTTGCAGAATTCCATGATGTTCACGCCGTGCTGACCCAGAGCCGGGCCAACGGGCGGCGACGGGTTGGCCTGAGCGGCCTTCACTTGCAGCTTGATATAAGCGGTAATCTTCTTAGCCATGAGCTACTCCAAATACGGGTTCAAGCGCCAAAAGAGGCTCCCCGGTTGATAACGCCTTTATCCCAGTGACGACAAAACCCCGCAGCCAATAGCTGCGGGGTACGGGATGATTTGTCCAGTTATGCCTTTTCGACCTGACTGAACTCCAGCTCCACCGGCGTGGAGCGACCGAAAATAAGCACGGCCACGTGGATCCGGCTCTTTTCGTAGTTAACTTCTTCGACCACACCGTTGAAGTCGGCAAACGGACCATCGACAACGCGAACAGTCTCGCCCGGCTCGAACAGCGTCTTCGGCTTCGGCTTGTCACCGCTATCAGCGACACGACGCAGAATCGCATCGGCTTCTTTCTCGGTGATCGGCGCCGGCTTATCGGCAGTACCACCGATGAAGCCCATGACGCGCGGCGTATCCTTGATCAAGTGCCAAGTCGCCTCGCTCATCTCCATCTGCACCAGCACATAGCCGGGGAAGAATTTGCGCTCACTCTTGCGCTTCTGGCCGTTACGCATCTCCACCACTTCTTCGGTGGGGACCAGAATTTCGCCGAAGACATCTTCCATGCCAGCCAGCTTGACACGCTCAACCAGTGAGCGCATGACATGCTTCTCGTAACCCGAGTAAGCATGCACAACGTACCAACGCTTAGCCACGGGACACCCTTAACCGACAATCATCGAAACAAGCCAGCCGAGCAGGGAATCAAGACCCCACAGAACCAGCGCCATGACCAGGACCACAGCCACCACAATCAACGTGGTCTGCGTGGTTTCCTGACGACTTGGCCATACAACCTTACGAATCTCTGTGCGCGCTTCTTTAGCCAGGCTAAAGAAAGCCTGACCCTTGGCCGTTTGCAGGGCTACAAAACCAGCAGCCACAGCAAGTACCAAGAGAACCAGCACACGATACAGGAGCGGCTCAGCCGAGAAGTACTGATTGCCGACCACACCAGCGACCACTAGAGCGACAACAACCAGCCACTTCAGCGAGTCAAAGCGCGAGTCTTTAGCTTCAGCTTTGGCATTCATGAGAACAACCCTGTAGAAGAAATGCCAGATCCACTTATTCAGGAATCTGGCAGGCCAGGAGGGAATCGAACCCCCAACCTGCGGTTTTGGAGACCGCCGCTCTGCCAATTGAGCTACTGGCCTAAAACGAAGTCAGGCCGACCATTATGCCGGCCTGACATAGCTAGATCAACCGATTACTCGACGATCTTGGCAACCACGCCAGCACCAACGGTACGGCCGCCTTCGCGAATCGCGAAACGCAGACCATCTTCCATGGCGATCGGCTTGATCAGGGTGACAACCATTTTCACGTTGTCGCCCGGCATTACCATTTCAACGCCTTCCGGCAGTTCGCACGAACCGGTTACGTCGGTGGTACGGAAGTAGAACTGCGGACGGTAGCCCTTGAAGAACGGAGTGTGACGACCGCCTTCTTCTTTGGACAGCACGTACACTTCAGCTTCGAACTTGGTGTGCGGCTTGATGGTGCCCGGCTTGGCCAGAACCTGACCACGCTCTACGTCGTCACGCTTGGTGCCGCGCAGCAGAACGCCGCAGTTCTCGCCAGCACGACCCTCGTCGAGCAGTTTGCGGAACATTTCAACGCCGGTGCAGGTGGTCTTGGTGGTGTCACGCAGACCAACGATCTCGATTTCTTCCTGGATCTTGACGATACCGCGCTCTACACGACCGGTAACTACAGTACCGCGGCCGGAGATCGAGAATACGTCTTCGATCGGCATCAGGAACGGCTTGTCGATGGCACGAACCGGCTCTGGGATGTAGCTGTCCAGAGTTTCAACCAGCTTCTTAACAGCGCTGGTGCCCATTTCGTTGTCGTCTTGGCCGTTCAGAGCCATCAGAGCGGAACCGATGATGATCGGAGTGTCGTCGCCCGGGAAGTCGTAGGTCGACAGCAGGTCACGAACTTCCATCTCAACCAGCTCCAGCAGCTCGGCGTCGTCAACCATGTCAGCCTTGTTCAGGAAGACCACGATGTACGGAACACCTACCTGACGGGACAGCAGGATGTGCTCGCGGGTCTGCGGCATCGGGCCGTCAGCAGCGGAGCAAACCAGGATCGCGCCGTCCATCTGGGCAGCACCGGTGATCATGTTTTTGACGTAGTCGGCGTGCCCCGGGCAGTCAACGTGCGCGTAGTGGCGAACAGCCGAGTCATACTCAACGTGAGCGGTGTTGATGGTGATACCGCGAGCTTTTTCTTCCGGGGCGCTGTCGATCTTGTCGAAGTCAACGCGAGCCGAACCGAATACTTCGGAGCAAACGCGGGTCAGAGCTGCGGTCAGGGTGGTTTTACCGTGGTCAACGTGACCGATGGTGCCTACGTTGACGTGCGGTTTGTTACGTTCAAACTTTTCTTTAGCCATCTTGACCGTCTCCCATCAATGAATTGAGCGAGTCACGCCGCCATTAAAACAAAGGCAGATATCTGCATATCTGCCTTTGTTGAAGTGGAGCTCTTGAGCGGATTTGAACCGCTGACCTCACCCTTACCAAGGGTGTGCTCTACCAACTGAGCTACAAGAGCGAAACACGTTGCGCAAACAGCAAACTTGGAGCGGGCAGCGGGAATCGAACCCGCATCATCAGCTTGGAAGGCTGAGGTTCTACCATTGAACCATGCCCGCGGAGCCTGCAACTCACGCGAAATTTGGTGGAGGGGGAAGGATTCGAACCTTCGAAGTCGTAGACGTCAGATTTACAGTCTGATCCCTTTGGCCGCTCGGGAACCCCTCCAAAACGAGGCGGCATTCTCAACTCATGCCACCCTACTGTCAAGCAATTTCTCAATAAAAACTTGAGGTTAGCAATTTCTGACAGCAACTCCGCAAGGGCCACCCTGCGAAGCGGGCGCCATTCTATGCAAACTAACGCAGGGTTGCAACGTCTTCGCACGGCATTAATTGATGTTGTAGGCCTTTAAAGTCAGAAGCCAATTGCTGCAGCAGGAAATCGTCAGCCAGGCGCCGACTTTGCGGGGCAATCCGCACCCAATAACTACGCTGGGCGCGAGGTAACTCACGCAACAACGGCTCATAACCGGCATCCGCCAAACGCCGCATGACACTCTGCGCGGAGTCGTCACGCGGGAAGATTCCCAGCGAAATGCCGTTGGCCAGATCGCCCTGAGTGATGATGTAACTGTCAATCTTGCGCGCCTGCAATTCCTTTAACTGACGCAGGGACGCCTGACGAGAAGCCAGGGGAGGCAAATACACCCAATAGTCCAGACCAGCCGTCGCATCGACAGCCCGCACCTCACTCTGGATATCCAGCGACATCAGGCGCTGTTCAACTTGGAGCGCCGCAGACTCTTGCTGAAAGCTACCCAGGAACAGACAGGTTTCAGTTACCCCCGCCGGCACCTCAGGCGCCACCACCTCACGCCGCGCCTGCGCCCTATCCGCCTCACTGAGCAGACGAATATTCTGCTGCTGCCCCCTATACAAGGACATCGGCTCGACTTCCTTGACCCGCAAAGGTGCCTGCTGCTGATGCCAGACGTAATAGAAGAGGTTGAGAACCAGCAGAAGCAGAAACAGCCAGCGCATAACGAACCTCAAGACAAGGGGCAGGCCAGCGCCAACCCAACAAAGACCAGATCAGAAACCAGGCGCGCCTGTGGCAGCATCTCGCGCACCAGGGAAGCGTCGCCTCCGGTGAGGAATACGCTAAAGCCCTCACCCCAGCGTTCACGGGCCAACTCCAGCTGCGTCAGCACAAAACCACGCAACATCAGCGAGCAGCCGCGCTCGACCGCTTCGGCAGTGGAACGCCCAGGCTGCAAACTGTGCAACGCCTGCGCAGCCACCGCATCGTCATAGCGAATACGTCGGGTATGCGTGCGCAACTGATTGCGCATCAATGGCACACCCGGGCAGATATATCCTCCTAGATGCTCACCATCGGCAGCCACAAAGTCCGAGGTGACCGCCGTCCCCAGATCGAGCACCAGGCAAGCCTGCCCCGAAAGGCGATAGGCACCGACAAGGGCCAGCCAGCGGTCCAGCCCCAGGCGCGCAAAGTCGCTGTAGCCATTGCGCACCCCGGCCAGCTCACGAACAGGCTGCGCCGAGCACACTACGACCGCAAACGCCTGCTCGAGACGCAGCTGCAGCGCAGCCGTTTCATCATCACTACGCACACTGACCAGGCGGCAATGCAGAGGACCCGGACCATCCACCTGACGCACCGCAGCAAGCAACTGCTCATCAGAATCCACCACTCCACCAGCCAAAGCCGGCTGCGACTCTGCCGCGATCAGGCGCCACTTGATAAAACTATTGCCGCAGTCCAGCTCAAGAATCATTGCGCAACCTCAGACTCAGCTCGCCACCACTGTACTGGCGCTCTTCACCAGCCACCTCCAGACGTAGCGCACCTTGTTTATCCACACCCCGCACAATCCCTTCGACCTGTTGCGGACCTGCACTCAGAGTCACCGCCCGCCCCTGCCAAAGATGCTCAGCCTCCCACTCGACACGCACACCTGCAAACCCTTGCGCCGCGTGCAGCGCCAGATAATGGGCCAGCCAACGATTCAAACAGAGCACCAGAGCAGTACGATCCACCAGCACACCAGATTGCTCACGCAGGGATGTCCACGGCTGATCAATGGCAACAGAAGCACCGGGCAACATATTCACATTAACCCCGACCCCCACCACCACCTGACAGATGCCGGCCGGATCCCCAGACAACTCCAGCAAGACCCCGGCAATTTTCCGCCCCGCTACCAGGACATCATTCGGCCACTTCAACCCCGCGTCGACACAACCAGACTCCTGCAGCGCTCGCAGCACCGCAATCCCCACGGTCAGACTGAGACCATCGAGCGAATAACTGCCACTCTCGATGCGCAAGCCCAAGCTGTAGTAAAGGTTCTCGGCGAACGGACTGACCCAGGCTCGCCCACGCCGTCCGCGACCACTCTCCTGTTTCTCCGCAAGAACCAGTAGAGGCGCCGGGCATCCAGCGGCAAGCTGACGCAATGCCTGCGCATTAGTCGAGTCAATTGAAGGGAAGACCTCTGCAGTCCAGTCGCAGGCAGCGCAAGCGTCGGCAATCAATGCAGGTTCAAGCAGCGACAGCGGCGAGGCCAAGCGATAACCACGACCACGCACACGAAATATATGCAGCCCCAGATCATCCTCCAGGCCCTGCAAACGCTTCCACACCGCACTGCGACTTACACCCAGCACACGCCCCAAGGCCTCACCGGAATGGAATTCGCCATCTTGCAGCAGCTGCAGCACATTCTGCATTCGAGTCTCGCCTAGCAAAGAGGCAGGCATGATAGCCATGCCATTCGCCCTTGCCTAGAAACGACTGCCCCGAACTTTTCTCGCGCGCAAAGCCAAACCCCCAACCCGTTTTCACGGATTGGGGGTTTGGGGATAGGAGCTTGACGATGACCTACTCTCACATGGGGAAGCCCCACACTACCATCGGCGATGCGTCGTTTCACTACTGAGTTCGGGATGGGATCAGGTGGTTCCAACGCTCTATGGTCGTCAAGCAATTCGGTTGCTGTCTCGGTGTTTAGTCGCTACAGCTAATTGGGTATGTGATATCAGTTGGTAGTGCGTGTTCAGGCAAATTTTCGGTTTGTCGACTTCTGTCGAGACACACAAACAGCAAATTGTTTGGGTGTTATATGGTCAAGCCTCACGGGCAATTAGTATTGGTTAGCTCAACGCCTCACAGCGCTTACACACCCAACCTATCAACGTCGTAGTCTTCGACGGCCCTTTAGGGAGCTCAAGGCTCCAGTGAGATCTCATCTTGAGGCAAGTTTCCCGCTTAGATGCTTTCAGCGGTTATCTTTTCCGAACATAGCTACCCGGCAATGCCACTGGCGTGACAACCGGAACACCAGAGGTTCGTCCACTCCGGTCCTCTCGTACTAGGAGCAGCCCCTCTCAAATCTCAAACGTCCACGGCAGATAGGGACCGAACTGTCTCACGACGTTCTAAACCCAGCTCGCGTACCACTTTAAATGGCGAACAGCCATACCCTTGGGACCGGCTTCAGCCCCAGGATGTGATGAGCCGACATCGAGGTGCCAAACACCGCCGTCGATATGAACTCTTGGGCGGTATCAGCCTGTTATCCCCGGAGTACCTTTTATCCGTTGAGCGATGGCCCTTCCATACAGAACCACCGGATCACTAAGACCTACTTTCGTACCTGCTCGACGTGTCTGTCTCGCAGTCAAGCGCGCTTTTGCCTTTATACTCTACGACCGATTTCCGACCGGTCTGAGCGCACCTTCGTACTCCTCCGTTACTCTTTAGGAGGAGACCGCCCCAGTCAAACTACCCACCATACACTGTCCTCGATCCGGATAACGGACCAGAGTTAGAACCTCAAAGTTGCCAGGGTGGTATTTCAAGATTGGCTCCACGCGAACTGGCGTCCACGCTTCAAAGCCTCCCACCTATCCTACACAAGCAAATTCAAAGTCCAGTGCAAAGCTATAGTAAAGGTTCACGGGGTCTTTCCGTCTAGCCGCGGATACACTGCATCTTCACAGCGATTTCAATTTCACTGAGTCTCGGGTGGAGACAGCGCCGCCATCGTTACGCCATTCGTGCAGGTCGGAACTTACCCGACAAGGAATTTCGCTACCTTAGGACCGTTATAGTTACGGCCGCCGTTTACCGGGGCTTCGATCAAGAGCTTCGCTTGCGCTAACCCCATCAATTAACCTTCCGGCACCGGGCAGGCGTCACACCCTATACGTCCACTTTCGTGTTTGCAGAGTGCTGTGTTTTTAATAAACAGTCGCAGCGGCCTGGTATCTTCGACCGGCATGAGCTTACGCAGTAAATGCTTCACCCTCACCGGCGCACCTTCTCCCGAAGTTACGGTGCCATTTTGCCTAGTTCCTTCACCCGAGTTCTCTCAAGCGCCTTGGTATTCTCTACCCAACCACCTGTGTCGGTTTGGGGTACGGTTCCTAGTTACCTGAAGCTTAGAAGCTTTTCCTGGAAGCATGGCATCAACCACTTCACGTTCTAAAAGAACGCTCGTCATCAGCTCTCAGCATTAAGCGCCCGGATTTACCTAAGCACTCTGCCTACCACCTTAAACTTGGACAACCAACGCCAAGCTGGCCTAGCCTTCTCCGTCCCTCCATCGCAGTAACTAGAAGTACAGGAATATTAACCTGTTTCCCATCGACTACGCATTTCTGCCTCGCCTTAGGGACCGACTAACCCTGCGTCGATTAACGTTGCGCAGGAAACCTTGGTCTTTCGGCGTGCGAGTTTTTCACTCGCATTGTCGTTACTCATGTCAGCATTCGCACTTCTGATACCTCCAGCAAGCTTCTCAACTCACCTTCACAGGCTTACAGAACGCTCCTCTACCGCATCACCTAAGTGATACCCGTAGCTTCGGTGTATGGTTTGAGCCCCGTTACATCTTCCGCGCAGGCCGACTCGACTAGTGAGCTATTACGCTTTCTTTAAAGGGTGGCTGCTTCTAAGCCAACCTCCTAGCTGTCTAAGCCTTCCCACATCGTTTCCCACTTAACCATAACTTTGGGACCTTAGCTGACGGTCTGGGTTGTTTCCCTTTTCACGACGGACGTTAGCACCCGCCGTGTGTCTCCCATGCTCGGCACTTGTAGGTATTCGGAGTTTGCATCGGTTTGGTAAGTCGGGATGACCCCCTAGCCGAAACAGTGCTCTACCCCCTACAGTGATACATGAGGCGCTACCTAAATAGCTTTCGAGGAGAACCAGCTATCTCCGAGCTTGATTAGCCTTTCACTCCGATCCACAGGTCATCCGCTAACTTTTCAACGGTAGTCGGTTCGGTCCTCCAGTTAGTGTTACCCAACCTTCAACCTGCCCATGGATAGATCGCCCGGTTTCGGGTCTATACCCAGCGACTAAACGCCCTATTAAGACTCGCTTTCGCTACGCCTCCCCTATTCGGTTAAGCTTGCCACTGAATATAAGTCGCTGACCCATTATACAAAAGGTACGCAGTCACCCAACAAAGTGGGCTCCCACTGCTTGTACGCATACGGTTTCAGGATCTATTTCACTCCCCTCTCCGGGGTTCTTTTCGCCTTTCCCTCACGGTACTAGTTCACTATCGGTCAGTCAGTAGTATTTAGCCTTGGAGGATGGTCCCCCCATATTCAGACAAAGTTTCTCGTGCTCCGTCCTACTCGATTTCATGACTAAGAGATTTTCGCGTACAGGGCTATCACCCACTATGGCCGCACTTTCCAGAGCGTTCCGCTAATCTCAAAGCCACTTAAGGGCTAATCCCCGTTCGCTCGCCACTACTAAGGGAATCTCGGTTGATTTCTTTTCCTCAGGGTACTTAGATGTTTCAGTTCCCCTGGTTCGCCTCTTGCACCTATGTATTCAGTACAAGATAACCATCTTATGATGGCTGGGTTCCCCCATTCAGACATCTCCGGATCAAAGGTTGTTTGCCACCTCCCCGAAGCTTTTCGCAGGCTACCACGTCTTTCATCGCCTCTGACTGCCAAGGCATCCACCGTATGCGCTTCTTCACTTGACCATATAACCCCAAGCAATCTGGTTACTGTCTCAAACGTGAAGACGACATTCGCCGAAAATTTGCATAGAGAACACGCAAATTTTACCTTGACTCGATATGCTGCCAGTGAAAGCAACACATCGGTCTACTTCTATCACATACCCAAATTTTTAAAGAACAGTTCTGGCGCAAAGACCAGAATTCAATGCTTCATACATAAGCATTCAATTCTAAGCTTTCAGCGATTCAAGAGTTAATGGTGGAGCCAAGGAGGATCGAACTCCTGACCTCCTGCGTGCAAGGCAGGCGCTCTCCCAGCTGAGCTATGGCCCCATCTACGGACTGGCCACATCCCTTGACAATTGGTGGGTCTGGGCAGATTCGAACTGCCGACCTCACCCTTATCAGGGGTGCGCTCTAACCAACTGAGCTACAGACCCAATCGTCTTACTCTCGGGTAATAACCCAATCGCTTTTCGCAAGTGAATCAAGCAATTCGTGTGGGAACTTATGAAGAAGCTGAAGTCTTCGATTAAGGAGGTGATCCAGCCGCAGGTTCCCCTACGGCTACCTTGTTACGACTTCACCCCAGTCATGAATCACTCCGTGGTAACCGTCCCCCTTGCGGTTAGACTAGCTACTTCTGGAGCAACCCACTCCCATGGTGTGACGGGCGGTGTGTACAAGGCCCGGGAACGTATTCACCGTGACATTCTGATTCACGATTACTAGCGATTCCGACTTCACGCAGTCGAGTTGCAGACTGCGATCCGGACTACGATCGGTTTTATGGGATTAGCTCCACCTCGCGGCTTGGCAACCCTTTGTACCGACCATTGTAGCACGTGTGTAGCCCTGGCCGTAAGGGCCATGATGACTTGACGTCATCCCCACCTTCCTCCGGTTTGTCACCGGCAGTCTCCTTAGAGTGCCCACCATAACGTGCTGGTAACTAAGGACAAGGGTTGCGCTCGTTACGGGACTTAACCCAACATCTCACGACACGAGCTGACGACAGCCATGCAGCACCTGTGTCTGAGTTCCCGAAGGCACCAATCTATCTCTAGAAAGTTCTCAGCATGTCAAGGCCAGGTAAGGTTCTTCGCGTTGCTTCGAATTAAACCACATGCTCCACCGCTTGTGCGGGCCCCCGTCAATTCATTTGAGTTTTAACCTTGCGGCCGTACTCCCCAGGCGGTCGACTTAATGCGTTAGCTGCGCCACTAAGATCTCAAGGATCCCAACGGCTAGTCGACATCGTTTACGGCGTGGACTACCAGGGTATCTAATCCTGTTTGCTCCCCACGCTTTCGCACCTCAGTGTCAGTATCAGTCCAGGTAGTCGCCTTCGCCACTGGTGTTCCTTCCTATATCTACGCATTTCACCGCTACACAGGAAATTCCACTACCCTCTACCGTACTCTAGCTCAGTAGTTTTGGATGCAGTTCCCAGGTTGAGCCCAGGGCTTTCACATCCAACTTGCTGAACCACCTACGCGCGCTTTACGCCCAGTAATTCCGATTAACGCTTGCACCCTTCGTATTACCGCGGCTGCTGGCACGAAGTTAGCCGGTGCTTATTCTGTCGGTAACGTCAAAGTAGCAACGTATTAGGTTACTACCCTTCCTCCCAACTTAAAGTGCTTTACAATCCGAAGACCTTCTTCACACACGCGGCATGGCTGGATCAGGCTTTCGCCCATTGTCCAATATTCCCCACTGCTGCCTCCCGTAGGAGTCTGGACCGTGTCTCAGTTCCAGTGTGACTGATCATCCTCTCAGACCAGTTACGGATCGTCGCCTTGGTGAGCCTTTACCTCACCAACTAGCTAATCCGACCTAGGCTCATCTAATGGCGCGAGGTCCGAAGATCCCCCGCTTTCTCCCGTAGGACGTATGCGGTATTAGCGTCCGTTTCCGAACGTTATCCCCCACCACTAGGCAGATTCCTAGGCATTACTCACCCGTCCGCCGCTCTCAAGAGATGCAAGCACCTCTCTACCGCTCGACTTGCATGTGTTAGGCCTGCCGCCAGCGTTCAATCTGAGCCATGATCAAACTCTTCAGTTCAATACTGCTTGGGTTTTGAGAAAACCCTAAACTTGGCTCAGCAATCGCAAATAAACTCTTTGAATTCACGAAGAGTTACTTGTGTTGCTGATAATCTTGCGACTAACAGTCTTACTCCACAAGCACCCACACGAATTGCTTGATTCAAGTTGTTAAAGAGCGTTTCGATTAAGTCTTTCGTCTCAACCGAGGCCGCGCATTCTACAGCAGCCTTTCTTTCTGTCAACCAGTTTCGAAGAATTTTTCGTTTCTTCTCAACTACTTAGGCTTCTTGGAAGTTAATTCCGATTTAGCCAACCCCAAAAACACCAGGGTTACATAAAAAGGAAAACCCCGTTCTCGTAAAAGAACGGGGTTTCCGGATAGGAGCTTGACGATGACCTACTCTCACATGGGGAAGCCCCACACTACCATCGGCGATGCGTCGTTTCACTACTGAGTTCGGGATGGGATCAGGTGGTTCCAACGCTCTATGGTCGTCAAGCAATTCGGTTGCTGTCTCGGTGTTTAGTCGCTACAGCTAATTGGGTATGTGATATCAGTTGGTAGTGCGTGTTCAGGCAAATTTTCGGTTTGTCGACTTCTGTCGAGACACACAAACAGCAAATTGTTTGGGTGTTATATGGTCAAGCCTCACGGGCAATTAGTATTGGTTAGCTCAACGCCTCACAGCGCTTACACACCCAACCTATCAACGTCGTAGTCTTCGACGGCCCTTTAGGGAGCTCAAGGCTCCAGTGAGATCTCATCTTGAGGCAAGTTTCCCGCTTAGATGCTTTCAGCGGTTATCTTTTCCGAACATAGCTACCCGGCAATGCCACTGGCGTGACAACCGGAACACCAGAGGTTCGTCCACTCCGGTCCTCTCGTACTAGGAGCAGCCCCTCTCAAATCTCAAACGTCCACGGCAGATAGGGACCGAACTGTCTCACGACGTTCTAAACCCAGCTCGCGTACCACTTTAAATGGCGAACAGCCATACCCTTGGGACCGGCTTCAGCCCCAGGATGTGATGAGCCGACATCGAGGTGCCAAACACCGCCGTCGATATGAACTCTTGGGCGGTATCAGCCTGTTATCCCCGGAGTACCTTTTATCCGTTGAGCGATGGCCCTTCCATACAGAACCACCGGATCACTAAGACCTACTTTCGTACCTGCTCGACGTGTCTGTCTCGCAGTCAAGCGCGCTTTTGCCTTTATACTCTACGACCGATTTCCGACCGGTCTGAGCGCACCTTCGTACTCCTCCGTTACTCTTTAGGAGGAGACCGCCCCAGTCAAACTACCCACCATACACTGTCCTCGATCCGGATAACGGACCAGAGTTAGAACCTCAAAGTTGCCAGGGTGGTATTTCAAGATTGGCTCCACGCGAACTGGCGTCCACGCTTCAAAGCCTCCCACCTATCCTACACAAGCAAATTCAAAGTCCAGTGCAAAGCTATAGTAAAGGTTCACGGGGTCTTTCCGTCTAGCCGCGGATACACTGCATCTTCACAGCGATTTCAATTTCACTGAGTCTCGGGTGGAGACAGCGCCGCCATCGTTACGCCATTCGTGCAGGTCGGAACTTACCCGACAAGGAATTTCGCTACCTTAGGACCGTTATAGTTACGGCCGCCGTTTACCGGGGCTTCGATCAAGAGCTTCGCTTGCGCTAACCCCATCAATTAACCTTCCGGCACCGGGCAGGCGTCACACCCTATACGTCCACTTTCGTGTTTGCAGAGTGCTGTGTTTTTAATAAACAGTCGCAGCGGCCTGGTATCTTCGACCGGCATGAGCTTACGCAGTAAATGCTTCACCCTCACCGGCGCACCTTCTCCCGAAGTTACGGTGCCATTTTGCCTAGTTCCTTCACCCGAGTTCTCTCAAGCGCCTTGGTATTCTCTACCCAACCACCTGTGTCGGTTTGGGGTACGGTTCCTAGTTACCTGAAGCTTAGAAGCTTTTCCTGGAAGCATGGCATCAACCACTTCACGTTCTAAAAGAACGCTCGTCATCAGCTCTCAGCATTAAGCGCCCGGATTTACCTAAGCACTCTGCCTACCACCTTAAACTTGGACAACCAACGCCAAGCTGGCCTAGCCTTCTCCGTCCCTCCATCGCAGTAACTAGAAGTACAGGAATATTAACCTGTTTCCCATCGACTACGCATTTCTGCCTCGCCTTAGGGACCGACTAACCCTGCGTCGATTAACGTTGCGCAGGAAACCTTGGTCTTTCGGCGTGCGAGTTTTTCACTCGCATTGTCGTTACTCATGTCAGCATTCGCACTTCTGATACCTCCAGCAAGCTTCTCAACTCACCTTCACAGGCTTACAGAACGCTCCTCTACCGCATCACCTAAGTGATACCCGTAGCTTCGGTGTATGGTTTGAGCCCCGTTACATCTTCCGCGCAGGCCGACTCGACTAGTGAGCTATTACGCTTTCTTTAAAGGGTGGCTGCTTCTAAGCCAACCTCCTAGCTGTCTAAGCCTTCCCACATCGTTTCCCACTTAACCATAACTTTGGGACCTTAGCTGACGGTCTGGGTTGTTTCCCTTTTCACGACGGACGTTAGCACCCGCCGTGTGTCTCCCATGCTCGGCACTTGTAGGTATTCGGAGTTTGCATCGGTTTGGTAAGTCGGGATGACCCCCTAGCCGAAACAGTGCTCTACCCCCTACAGTGATACATGAGGCGCTACCTAAATAGCTTTCGAGGAGAACCAGCTATCTCCGAGCTTGATTAGCCTTTCACTCCGATCCACAGGTCATCCGCTAACTTTTCAACGGTAGTCGGTTCGGTCCTCCAGTTAGTGTTACCCAACCTTCAACCTGCCCATGGATAGATCGCCCGGTTTCGGGTCTATACCCAGCGACTAAACGCCCTATTAAGACTCGCTTTCGCTACGCCTCCCCTATTCGGTTAAGCTTGCCACTGAATATAAGTCGCTGACCCATTATACAAAAGGTACGCAGTCACCCAACAAAGTGGGCTCCCACTGCTTGTACGCATACGGTTTCAGGATCTATTTCACTCCCCTCTCCGGGGTTCTTTTCGCCTTTCCCTCACGGTACTAGTTCACTATCGGTCAGTCAGTAGTATTTAGCCTTGGAGGATGGTCCCCCCATATTCAGACAAAGTTTCTCGTGCTCCGTCCTACTCGATTTCATGACTAAGAGATTTTCGCGTACAGGGCTATCACCCACTATGGCCGCACTTTCCAGAGCGTTCCGCTAATCTCAAAGCCACTTAAGGGCTAATCCCCGTTCGCTCGCCACTACTAAGGGAATCTCGGTTGATTTCTTTTCCTCAGGGTACTTAGATGTTTCAGTTCCCCTGGTTCGCCTCTTGCACCTATGTATTCAGTACAAGATAACCATCTTATGATGGCTGGGTTCCCCCATTCAGACATCTCCGGATCAAAGGTTGTTTGCCACCTCCCCGAAGCTTTTCGCAGGCTACCACGTCTTTCATCGCCTCTGACTGCCAAGGCATCCACCGTATGCGCTTCTTCACTTGACCATATAACCCCAAGCAATCTGGTTACTGTCTCAAACGTGAAGACGACATTCGCCGAAAATTTGCATAGAGAACACGCAAATTTTACCTTGACTCGATATGCTGCCAGTGAAAGCAACACATCGGTCTACTTCTATCACATACCCAAATTTTTAAAGAACAGTTCTGGCGCAAAGACCAGAATTCAATGCTTCATACATAAGCATTCAATTCTAAGCTTTCAGCGATTCAAGAGTTAATGGTGGAGCCAAGGAGGATCGAACTCCTGACCTCCTGCGTGCAAGGCAGGCGCTCTCCCAGCTGAGCTATGGCCCCATCTACGGACTGGCCACATCCCTTGACAATTGGTGGGTCTGGGCAGATTCGAACTGCCGACCTCACCCTTATCAGGGGTGCGCTCTAACCAACTGAGCTACAGACCCAATCGTCTTACTCTCGGGTAATAACCCAATCGCTTTTCGCAAGTGAATCAAGCAATTCGTGTGGGAACTTATGAAGAAGCTGAAGTCTTCGATTAAGGAGGTGATCCAGCCGCAGGTTCCCCTACGGCTACCTTGTTACGACTTCACCCCAGTCATGAATCACTCCGTGGTAACCGTCCCCCTTGCGGTTAGACTAGCTACTTCTGGAGCAACCCACTCCCATGGTGTGACGGGCGGTGTGTACAAGGCCCGGGAACGTATTCACCGTGACATTCTGATTCACGATTACTAGCGATTCCGACTTCACGCAGTCGAGTTGCAGACTGCGATCCGGACTACGATCGGTTTTATGGGATTAGCTCCACCTCGCGGCTTGGCAACCCTTTGTACCGACCATTGTAGCACGTGTGTAGCCCTGGCCGTAAGGGCCATGATGACTTGACGTCATCCCCACCTTCCTCCGGTTTGTCACCGGCAGTCTCCTTAGAGTGCCCACCATAACGTGCTGGTAACTAAGGACAAGGGTTGCGCTCGTTACGGGACTTAACCCAACATCTCACGACACGAGCTGACGACAGCCATGCAGCACCTGTGTCTGAGTTCCCGAAGGCACCAATCTATCTCTAGAAAGTTCTCAGCATGTCAAGGCCAGGTAAGGTTCTTCGCGTTGCTTCGAATTAAACCACATGCTCCACCGCTTGTGCGGGCCCCCGTCAATTCATTTGAGTTTTAACCTTGCGGCCGTACTCCCCAGGCGGTCGACTTAATGCGTTAGCTGCGCCACTAAGATCTCAAGGATCCCAACGGCTAGTCGACATCGTTTACGGCGTGGACTACCAGGGTATCTAATCCTGTTTGCTCCCCACGCTTTCGCACCTCAGTGTCAGTATCAGTCCAGGTAGTCGCCTTCGCCACTGGTGTTCCTTCCTATATCTACGCATTTCACCGCTACACAGGAAATTCCACTACCCTCTACCGTACTCTAGCTCAGTAGTTTTGGATGCAGTTCCCAGGTTGAGCCCAGGGCTTTCACATCCAACTTGCTGAACCACCTACGCGCGCTTTACGCCCAGTAATTCCGATTAACGCTTGCACCCTTCGTATTACCGCGGCTGCTGGCACGAAGTTAGCCGGTGCTTATTCTGTCGGTAACGTCAAAGTAGCAACGTATTAGGTTACTACCCTTCCTCCCAACTTAAAGTGCTTTACAATCCGAAGACCTTCTTCACACACGCGGCATGGCTGGATCAGGCTTTCGCCCATTGTCCAATATTCCCCACTGCTGCCTCCCGTAGGAGTCTGGACCGTGTCTCAGTTCCAGTGTGACTGATCATCCTCTCAGACCAGTTACGGATCGTCGCCTTGGTGAGCCTTTACCTCACCAACTAGCTAATCCGACCTAGGCTCATCTAATGGCGCGAGGTCCGAAGATCCCCCGCTTTCTCCCGTAGGACGTATGCGGTATTAGCGTCCGTTTCCGAACGTTATCCCCCACCACTAGGCAGATTCCTAGGCATTACTCACCCGTCCGCCGCTCTCAAGAGATGCAAGCACCTCTCTACCGCTCGACTTGCATGTGTTAGGCCTGCCGCCAGCGTTCAATCTGAGCCATGATCAAACTCTTCAGTTCAATACTGCTTGGGTTTTGAGAAAACCCTAAACTTGGCTCAGCAATCGCAAATAAACTCTTTGAATTCACGAAGAGTTACTTGTGTTGCTGATAATCTTGCGACTAACAGTCTTACTCCACAAGCACCCACACGAATTGCTTGATTCAAGTTGTTAAAGAGCGTTTCGATTAAGTCTTTCGTCTCAACCGAGGCCGCGCATTCTACAGCAGCCTTTCTTTCTGTCAACCAGTTTCGAAGAATTTTTCGTTTCTTCTCAACCGCTTGCGCTTCCGATCTGCTTTCGCTTCACATCAGCGGGAGGCGAATTCTACAGCGTTCAAACTCGCTGTCAACCACCTCTTTCAAGCTTCTTCAGCTCTTTCGAACCAAAGCACTAACAGGATCAAACCACCACCCTGTCAGCCCGGCGCATTCTACTCGAATCCGCCACCGCCGCAACCTTTATTTTCATCTAACTTCTTGTTTAGCAAGGAGTTTTCAGATCAGGCTGCGCCGGAAGAGGTGCGCATTATAGGCCCGCAGATTTCGCCGTCAACGCCTTTCTGAAACTTTTATTCAGCTTTCAGCGAGATACGTGCAAAGGCCTTCTTGCCAGCCTGGCAGACATGGGTCGAACCCAGTTTGAAGATAAAGGCGCGATCAACCACCTCGCCATCTACCTTCACACCACCAGAGCCCAGCAGATCACGTGCGCCAGCGGCATTCTTCACCAAGCTTGCCTTATTAAGGACGGAAGAGATCGGCATATCTTCAGCCGCCAGCAGTTCGACCTCTGGCAGATCTTCCGGCAGCTCACCATTCTTCATCCGGTTACCCGCAGAACGGTGCGCAGTGGCAGCAGCCTCCTCGCCATGGAAACGCGCGACCAGCTCTTCAGCCAGCTTGATCTTGATATCGCGCGGATTGGCGCCCTTCTCTATATCCACCCTGAACTGCTCGATCTCCCCCATGGAGCGGAAGCTGAGCAGCTCGAAGTAGCGCCACATCAGCGCATCGGGCATCGACACCAGCTTGTTGTACATGACGCCTGGCGCTTCCTGGATACCTATATAGTTGCCCAGCGACTTGGACATCTTCTTGACGCCATCCAGCCCTTCGAGCAGCGGCATGGTGACGATGCACTGCGACTCCTGGCCGTAGGCACGCTGAAGCTCGCGCCCCATCAGCAGGTTGAACTTCTGATCGGTACCGCCCAGCTCGACATCAGCGCGCAGCGCCACCGAGTCATAACCCTGCACCAGCGGATAGAGGAACTCATGGATGGCGATCGGCTGATTGCTGCTGTAGCGCTTATCGAAGTCATCACGCTCGAGCATACGTGCCACGGTGTATTGCGAGGTCAGGCGAATGAAATCGGCCGGCCCCATCTTGTCCATCCAGGTGGAGTTGAAAGCCACTTCGGTCTTCGCCGGATCGAGGATTTTGAACACCTGAGTTTTATAGGTCTCGGCGTTCTCCAGCACCTGCTCGCGAGTCAGCGGCGGCCGGGTAGCGCTCTTGCCGCTAGGGTCACCGATCATCCCGGTGAAGTCGCCGATCAGGAAGATCACCTGATGCCCCAGCTCCTGGAACTGACGCAGCTTATTAATAAGCACGGTATGCCCCAGGTGCAGATCCGGCGCCGTAGGATCGAAACCGGCCTTGATCCGCAGCGGCTGACCACGCTTGAGCTTCTCAACCAGTTCCGCTTCGACCAGAACCTCTTCCGCACCGCGCTTGATCAGCGCCAGCTGCTCTTCAACCGACTTCATGACAGGACTCGTCGCCACTCAAAAACAAAAGGGAACCAACCATACAAGATCACTGACCAATTACAAGCTCTGCGGCGGGGGCATGCCACTGGGCCGATGCAACGCCTGCAGGGTTGCCTATAGAGAAATTTGATTATATTTTAGTCAGTTAATGCATTCTTCCAAGAAACACCCTTAGCCATGACGCATTCTGTACCCAAAGCCCCGCCCTACCCGAGGAGCCACCTGCTGGCTGCCAGCGGTGTAGCTGCGCTGCTGAGCCTGGCCTTGCTGGTGTTCCCGTCGCGCGAAGTCGAGGCGAAGAAGACCTATTTGAATCTCGAGCTGGAAAATGGCTCCGAGCAACTGCTGCAGGAAAAGGATGATCTTCGACCAGGCCTGTCGACAGGCAATCAAGGCGACTCTCCATTTAATAGCGCCAGCCTGACCGAAAAAAGCAGCACCGAGGATGGTGCGAAGCAGAAAAGCCAGACAAGCCAACTCTCTCCTCCCTCCGATCCACTGCAAAAGACCGTAACCGTCGGCAATGGCGATACCTTGTCCACGGTTTTTGCCCAGGTAGGCTTGAGTGCCAACGACCTGCACGAAGCCCTGAGCAGCAGCAAAGACGCCAAGAAACTCAGCCGCCTCCGGATTGGTCAAGTACTGGATTTCAAGCTGACCGCAGATGGCAAGCTGGAGTCTGTACGCAGCAAGCTCAGCGACCTGGAAAGCATTGCCCTGAGCCGCACGGACAAGGGCTACAGCTTCAAGCGCGACCTGGTCAAACCAGACGTGCGCACCACCTACTCCCATGGCGTGATCAACAGCTCGTTGTTCCTCTCTGCCAAACGCGCCGGCCTGTCGCATAGCCTGACCATGGACCTGGCCAATGTGTTCGGCTACGACATCGACTTCGCCCTGGATATCCGCGAAGGCGACGAGTTCGAAGTCATCTACGAAGAGCACGTGGTGAATAACAAGCAGGTCGGCAACGGCAACATCCTTGCAGCCCGCTTCACCAACCGTGGCAAGACCTACACCGCGGTGCGCTACACCAGCAAGCAAGGCGTGACCAGCTACTACAACGCCGACGGCAACAGCATGCGCAAGGCGTTCATCCGTACCCCGGTGGACTTCGCCCGCATCAGCTCGAAGTTCTCCATGGGCCGCCGGCATCCGATCCTGAACAAGATCCGCGCGCACAAGGGCGTGGATTATGCTGCGCCACGCGGCACACCAATCAAGGCTGCTGGCGATGGCAAAGTGCTGCTGGCCGGACGCAAGGGCGGCTACGGCAATGCAGTGGTAATCCAGCACGGCAACAGCTTCCGCACCCTTTATGCGCACATGCAGGGCTTCGCCAAGGGCGTGCGCACCGGCGGTAGCGTGAAGCAGGGGCAGATCATCGGTTATATCGGCACCACTGGCCTGTCGACCGGCCCGCACCTGCACTACGAGTTCCAGGTCAACGGCCGCCATGTCGACCCGCTGAGCCAGAAGCTGCCGATGGCAGACCCGATTGCACGCAACGAGAAGCAGCGCTTCATGCAGCTGAGCAAGCCGCTGATGGCTCGTATGGACCAGGAAAAGTCCACACTCCTGGCCCAGAACAAGCGCTAAGCCGATGCCGCGCTACCTGGGGGTGATGTCCGGAACCAGTCTCGACGGACTGGACATCGCCCTGATCGAGCAGGATCAACGCCCCAACCTGCTCGCCACCCACTACATCCCCATGCCGACCGAACTGCGCAGTGAGCTGCTTGCCCTCTGCGCCCCCGGCCCGGACGAACTGGCCCGTGCCGCCGAAGCGGAGAACCGCTGGGCCAGCCTGGCCGCCCAAGGCATCGCCAGCCTGCTGGCCGCCGAAAAGCTGAACCCCAGCGATATCCGCGCCATCGGCAGTCACGGCCAGACCGTGCGTCATGAGCCGGCACGCGGTTTCACCATCCAGATTGGCAACCCGGCACTGCTTGCCGAGCTGACGGGCATCGACGTGGTCAGCGACTTCCGCCGCCGCGATGTAGCCGCTGGCGGCCAGGGCGCGCCCCTGGTGCCGGCCTTTCACGAAGCCCTGTTTGATGACGGCACACAGCGCCTCGCCGTGCTCAATGTCGGTGGCTTCAGCAACCTCAGCCTGATGGGCCAGGATCAGCCCGTACACGGCTTCGACTGCGGCCCAGGCAATGCGCTGATGGATGCCTGGATCCAGCAGCATCAGAACCAGACCTTCGACCGCGATGGCGCCTGGGCGGCCAGTGGCTGCTGCCATCAGGATCTGCTGAGCGCCCTGCTCGGCGATGCCTTCTTCCAGACTCGTGGGCCGAAAAGCACTGGCCGCGAACTGTTCAATCTGCCCTGGCTGGAGCAGCACCTGCGCCACCTGCCTGCAATAGAACCAGCCGATGTACAGCGCACCCTGCTGGAACTGACCGCACGCAGCATCGTCGACTCGCTGCAGCACGCCCAACAAGGCACTACGGAGCTTTTGGTCTGCGGTGGCGGCGCACATAATGGTGCGCTGATGACGCGCTTGCAGGAGTTGCTGCCCGACACCCGCGTGGCCAGTACGGCCAGTCGCGGCGTAGCACCGGACTGGATCGAGGCCATGGCCTTCGCCTGGCTGGCTCACTGCTGCCTGGAAGGCATTCCCGGCAATCGCCCGAGCGTGACGGGAGCCAAGGGCCTGCGCGTACTGGGCGCCTGGTACCCGGCGTAAAAACCAGCAGGCACAAAAAAGCCCGCGATTGCGGGCTTTTTCTTGGGCGGCGAACTCAGATCGAGAACGACGAGCCGCAACCGCAGGTGGTGCTGGCATTCGGGTTCTTGATCACGAAGCGCGAACCTTCCAGGCCTTCCTGGTAGTCCACTTCGGCGCCGACCAGGTACTGGAAACTCATCGGATCGACTACCAGGCTGACGCCTTCGCGCTCGACGATGGTGTCGTCATCCGCCACGTCCTCATCGAAGGTGAAGCCGTACTGGAAGCCCGAGCAACCGCCACCGGTGACAAACACGCGCAGCTTGAGGCGCTCGTTGCCCTCTTCATCGACCAGGCTCTTCACCTTGTTCGCCGCACCCTGAGTGAAGATCAGAGGGGTTGGAGTGAAGGTCTCGACGCTCATCTTGTTACTCTCCCGGCGCCAGGCGCCATGTTACCTACTGCTTGGGCAGCGATTATCCGCTTACCCGAGCAAATTGGTCAATTATTGTGCCGCGCCCCTCAGGGCATCAGCCCGGCATGGGCCAGCCCCAAACGCTCATCCAGACCGAAGAGAATGTTCAGGTTCTGCACCGCCTGGCCGGACGCGCCCTTGACCAGGTTGTCGATGGCCGACAGCACCACCACCAGTTCGCCCCCCTGCGGCCGGTGCACGGCGATACGGCAGACGTTGGCACCGCGCACACTGCGGGTTTCCGGATGGCTGCCAGCCGGCATCACGTCGACGAAAGGCTCGTTGGCATAGCGCTTCTCGAACAGCGCCTGCAGGTCCACGCCGCGATCGACAACCGTCGCGTACAGGGTGGCGTGAATACCGCGGATCATCGGCGCCAGGTGCGGCACGAAGGTCAGGCCGACCGGGCCGCCAGCGGCGCGGCGCAGGCCCTGACTGATCTCCGGCAGATGCCGGTGGCCCTTGACCGAGTAGGCCATCATGCTTTCGCTGGTCTCGCAGAGCAGCGAGCCCACCTTGGCGCCACGCCCGGCGCCGCTGACGCCGGAGGCGCAGTTGGCGATCAGGCGGCTGGGATCGGCCAGGCTGGCTTCCAGCAGTGGCAGTAGACCGAGCTGGGTAGCCGTCGGGTAGCAGCCGGGGACGGCGATCAGGCGCGCGCCCTTGATGGCTTCCCGATTGACTTCCGGCAGGCCGTAGACCGCCTCGGGCAGCAGATCAGGCGCACCATGGGGCTGGCCGTACCAGTGCGCCCACTCCTCGGCATCCTGCAGACGGAAGTCGGCGGACAGGTCGATCACCTTGGTGCCGGCGTCGAGCAACTCGCCCGCCAGGGCATGGGCCACGCCATGCGGGGTGGCGAAGAACACCACGTCACAGGCACCCAGGGTGGCCACGTCCGGCACACTGAAGGCCAGGTTGTCGTAGTGGCCGCGCAGGTTCGGGTACATGTCGGCAACCTTCACCCCGGCCTCGGAGCGCGAGGTGATGACGGCCACTTCAGCCTGTGGATGCTGGGCCAGCAGGCGCAGCAACTCTACCCCGGTGTAGCCTGTGCCGCCGACGATACCGACCTTGACCATCACTCAACCCTCGAAGCCAACCCAGAAAGGCTGCCGATGATAAAGCCCGCCGGGGCTGCGGCCAACCTCGAGGGTGACGTATGGACAGCGCTTTCTCTACTATCGGCAGTATTCAGTCGCTGTCGGGAAGCATTCGATGCTCTATCTCTGGGTCAAAGCCCTACACATCATCGCCTTGGTCTGCTGGTTTGCCGGGCTGTTCTACCTGCCCCGGCTGTTCGTCTACCACGCCATGAGCGAGGACGAGGCCAGCCAGCAGCGCTTCTGCGTGATGGAGCGCAAGCTGTACCGCGGCATCATGACCCCATCGATGATTGCCACCGTGCTGTTCGGTGGCTGGCTGCTCTACCTCAACCCGGCCTGGCTGCAGATGGGTTGGCTGCATGCCAAGCTGCTGCTGGTCGCCGTACTGATCGGTTATCACCATGTGTGCGGCGCCCAGCTCAAACGCTTTGCGCGCAACGAGAATGCCCGCAGCCACGTGTTCTATCGTTGGTTCAACGAAGCGCCGGTGCTGCTGCTGTTGGCCATTGTCATCTTGGTGGTGGTCAAACCCTTCTGAGAACCTGCTTACAATCTGCTGCGCGCCGGCCATACCGCGTTAAAAATGGCCTCGGGATGCTCATTTACAGCTCGTAAACTCCGCTCCCTCGGCCATTTTTGCCTTGCCTGACTCTAGCTCGCGAGATCGTAAACAGGCTCCACGCCACCCAGGCATAACAACAAGAGGAAACCCCATGTCCCTGCCCGCCCTGCTCGACCAACGCCTGCGCCTGCCCGTGGTGGCTGCGCCGATGTTCCTGGTATCGACCCCGCCACTGGTCCTGGCCTGCTGCAACAACGGCGTGGCAGGCAGCTTTCCCGCCCTCAACCAGCGCGACAGCGGCGGCTTCAAGGCCTGGCTGGAAGAGATCGAGGCCGGCCTGAACGCCGATGCGGCGCCCTATGCGGTGAACCTGATCGTGCATGGCAGCAACCCACGCCTGCAGGCCGACCTGGCGATCTGCGTTGAGCACAAGGTACCGCTGGTGATCACCAGCCTGGGCGCGGTCAAGGAAGTGGTGGATGCCGTACACAGCTACGGCGGCCTGGTGTTCCATGACGTAACCACACGCCGCCATGCGGAGAAAGCCGCCGAAGCCGGGGTCGACGGGCTGATCGCGGTGGCGGCCGGCGCTGGCGGACATGCCGGGACCTGGAGCCCGTTCGCCCTGATCGCCGAGATCCGCCAGTTCTTCGACAAGACCCTGCTGCTGGCCGGCTGCCTCAACAATGGCCACGAAATCCTCGCCGCCCAGCTGCTCGGCGCCGACCTGGCCTACCTCGGCAGCCGCTTCATCGCCACCCGCGAGAGCAATGCCGATGAGGCCTACAAGCAGATGATCCTCGGCGCACGGGCTGCCGACATCGTGCATACCCCGGCAGTCTCCGGGGTACCAGCCAGCTTCATGCGCCAGAGCCTGGAACTGGCCGGCTATGACCTCAAGCGCCTGCAGGACAAAGGTGACATCAACTACGGCGAGAAGCTCAAGCCGATGGACGAGGAAGCCAAGGCCTGGAAGACCGTCTGGTCGGCCGGCCAGGGGGTTGGCGGCATCAGCGACGTGCCGACGACGAGCGAGCTGATCGCCCGCCTGGATGACGAGTACCGCCGTGCCCAGGGCCAGGCCGGGCAACTGGCACAACGCTGGCCGCGCTGAGCAACAAATTGCGCACGGGGCGCTTGTTCGCCCCCGTTGAAATACTTAGGCTCAAGGCACCCCAATAAACCGACAGGGACGCACGCATGACCAACGCACGCTACAAGATCGTGTTTACCGGCGAACTAATGCCCGATGCGGCAGCAGATACCGTGAAAGACAATCTGGCCCGCCTGTTCAAGAGCGACCGCAGCAAGATTGAAGCCCTGTTCAGTGGTGCGGCCGTGGCGCTCAAGCGCGATCTCACGGAAGCCGACGCCGACAAGTACCTGGCAGCGCTGCAACAGGCCGGCGCACGGGTGCACAAGGAAAAGGACCAGACTGCCAACTTGAGCCTGGTGGAAACCGATGATCATCGCCCGGCCAGCGAGCCTGTAGCAGGTGACGCACGCATGAGCTGCCCCAAGTGCGGCCATGAACAGGCCAAGGCCATCGAGTGCACGGCCTGCGGCATCGTCATCGAGAAGTACCTGGCACGCCAGGCACAGCTTGCGGAAAACCCGCCGCCCGCGCCGCTCGCCCTAGCGCCCACCGGCGATGTCAGCGAGGCCTCGCCCTACGCCACGCCCAAGGCGCAGGTCGCTGAACAGCTGCCGGAGTTCGGCGAGCTGAAGGTGTTCAGCGTCAATGGCCGGATCGGCCGTGTGCGCTACCTGGCCTGGTCGGCAGCGATCTTCTTCGCAGCGCTTGGCCTGTACCTGATCTCAGCACTGGCCATGGCCATTTCCCCAATCGTGGGCGGCATCCTCATGGCGGCCATCGTTATCCCCGCCGTGGTGGTCAGCGTGCAGATTGGCGTACAGCGCCTGCATGACATTGGCTGGTCCGGCTGGCTACTGCTGGTGAACCTGGTACCGGTAGTCGGTGGCGTATTTGCCCTGATCATGCTGGTCGTACCCGGCACGGCCGAGGCCAATCGCTATGGCCCACCGCCGCCGCCGAACAGCACCGGCGCCAAGGTCCTGGCATTCACCTGGCTACTGGTACCGATTCTCGGCATCCTCGCCGCCATCGCCATTCCGCAGTACCAGCAGTACACCCAGCGCGCCGCCGAGGCACAGATGGAAATGCCCAGCGCCGTAGAATCACAGGAATAATCCGCTCACCGACCAGGACGGCCCATGCCCACCTATGCACTGATTACCGGGGCCTCCAGCGGCCTCGGCCTGGCCTTGGCCGAGGCCCTGGCGCGCAAGGGGCGCAACCTGATCCTGGTGGCCCGTCAGCGTGAGGCACTGGAAAGCCTCGCCTGCGAGCTGAGCCAGCGCTTCGGCATCGAGGCTCTGTTCCGCGTCTGCGACCTGGCCGAGCCCATGCGCCTGACCGGCCTGATCCAGGAGCTGGAACAGGGCGAGCGGCGCATCGATCTGCTGGTGAACAACGCCGGCATCGGCAGCGCCGGCCTGTTCATCGAGCAGGACTGGGGCCGTGAGCAGGAACTGATCGAACTCAACATCCTCGCCCTCAGCCGCCTGTGCCACGCCATCGGCAACAGCATGGTGCAGCAAGGTGGCGGGCAGATTCTCAATGTCGCCTCACTGGCGGCCTTCCAGCCCGGCCCGCTGATGAGCAACTACTTCGCCAGCAAGGCCTATGTGCTGAGCCTGTCAGAAGGTCTGCGCCACGAACTGGCGCCATACGGGGTGAAAGTCTCGGTGCTGTGCCCGGGCCCGGTGGCCACACCGTTCTTTCGCAACAGCCTGCTGCGCAGCGAACCGCTGGCCAGGCACAAACTGCTGGCCGACCCGGAAGAAGTGGCGCTGCTGGCGATCCGCGGCCTGGAGAAGAACCGCGCGATCATCATCCCCGGCTGGCGCAACCGCCTGATCCCGCTCCTGCTGCGTCTGGCGCCACGCGCCCTGGTACGGCATATCACGGCCAAAACCATTCGCCCGCTGCTGCCGCGCCAGGCCTGAACTAGCCGGCTGTTGAAAAACGTTGGCGAGGCAGCCAGCGCAAGGCGCTACGTTAGTAACAGCCTCCGGCTGGTCAAAACGGCGAAAAAGCGCAGTTTACGAGCTGTAAATGAGCATTTGATTCGCTTTGCTCACCCCTCCGGGGCCGCACTAAAGCGCGTTCAGCTTTCAGCTGTGAGCCTGTTTTAAACGCCGCGATGGCAACGCAGGTAGTTTTTCAACTGCCTGCTAGCCGGCGTTGACCGTACGCCCAGCAGCCCAGGCGCGCAGCGCCTCCAGCTTCTCGGCCATCACCACCGAGAGAGGCGCGGTGCTCTGGATATTGTGCAGCAGCAAGCCCTGATCCACGCTTTGCTGGCGCGCCTGCGCCGCATACAGGGCACTGACCACCACCTGCTCGATCTCGGCACCGGAGAATCCGGCGCAGGCAGCCGCCAGCTCGTTCAGGTCGAACAGCTGCGGATCCAGCTCGCGGCGGCGCAGGTGGATGGCGAAGATATCCGCGCGCACTGCCGCATCCGGCAAATCGACGAAGAACAGCTCGTCGAAACGGCCCTTGCGCACCAGCTCCGGCGGCAGGCGGTGGATGGCGTTGGCCGTAGCGACCATGAACACTGGCGCCTTGCGCTCGGCCATCCAGGTCAGCAGGGTACCCAGCACACGCTGACTGACGCCCTCGTCGTGATCGCCGGCAGACAAGCCTTTCTCCAGCTCGTCCATCCACAGCACGCAAGGCGCCATCTGCTCGGCCAGCTTGAGTGCCTCGCGTAGGTTGCGTTCGGTTTCGCCGAAGAACTTGTTGTACAGGCTACCGAAATCCAGACGCAGCAACGGCAAGCCCCACAAGCCGGCAACCGCCTTGGCCGCCAGGCTCTTGCCGCCACCCTGCACGCCGACCAGCAGCATGCCCTTGGGCATGTCCGGACCTTTGCCGTTGAGGAAGATGTCCTGGCGCTCGCCCAGCCAGCGCTTGAGGTTGCTCAGGCCGCCGACTTCGGCGAACTGCGCGGTGTCGTATTCGAAGCTGAGCACACCCTCCAGGTCGAGCAGCTGGAACTTGGTCTTGTTCAGCTCCGGCAGGTCTTCCTGGGTAATCGCACCGTCGTCGCAGATCACATTGCGCGCCAGGGCGCGGGCCTCGGCGTGACTCATGCCGCGCAGGTTCTTCACCACCTGCTGCAGGGTGCGGTTGTCGGTGCGTACCCGTGCGCCGCGATTGAGCTCACTCCAGCGCGTGGCTTCGTCACGGACGATGGCCAGCAGTTCCTCTTCGCTGGGCAGAGCCAGGGTGAAGCGCGCGGCATAGCGCTGCACTTCGGCGGGCAGCTTGAGGGTGTGGGAAACCAGCACCAGGGTGGGCTTGTGGCTGGCCTCGCTCATGGCGATTTCCTTGAGCAGGCGCACCAGCTTGGGGTTGTCGGCGAGGAACGGATGCAGGTCGCACATCACGTACAGGTTGGGCTGCGGGTCATGCTTGATCAGCTTGAGCGCGGTATCCGGCTCGAAGCTCTCGCCAGCACCAGCCGGCTCGCCACCGAAGCCCAGGCGCTGCAGACCCTCGGTCACCGCCCAGGTGAACAGGCCGAGGCCACGTTTGACCGCCAGGCTGGTGAGCGTCTCCAGCACGCGCTTTTCGTCCCAGGACTCGATGACCACCAGTTTGACCCTGGAATCGAGCACCAAGCCCAGATCATGAATATCGTTCTTCACCCTCACTCCTTGTGACCCCGCCAGGCTGGCCGGGATAAATACGCGCCATTACACTCGCAGAATACCGAAACCCGCAGGAGGAATACCCGTGGACTGTCTGTTCTGCAAGATCGTCGCCGGGCAAATCCCCGCGCGCAAGATTTACGAAGACGATCAGGTGCTCGCCTTCCACGATATCGGCCCGCAAGCGCCGGTGCATTTCCTGGTGATCCCCAAACGCCATATCGCCACCCTCAATGATCTCGGCGAAGACGACCGCCCGCTGGCCGGACATATCCTCTTCACCGCCCAGCGCCTGGCCAGGGAGCTGGGCTGCGCGGAAGGCTTCCGGGTGGCGATGAACTGCAACGAGCTGGGCGGGCAGACCGTCTACCACATCCATATGCATGTGCTGGGGCAGCGGCAGATGCACTGGCCGCCGGGTTGATCGGCAGCCCTCGACTGCGGCCTCTTGTCGCCGGTCATTTTTCTGCCCAAGGGTTCAGGTAAACTGGCCCGCATGCTTTCCGTGGAGGTGGTCATGACCAGCGAACGCCAGTTTTCCCCCGTTGACCGTCTGTTGATGCAGGCCGATGCCGCCATGCGCACCCTGCTGCCGTTCAGCGGCGCGCCGACGCGACCGTCGCCGGCCATCGTGCAGAACGAAGCGGCCATGAGCGAAGAAGACACCCGTCATGTGGCAGGGCTGATGCGCATCAACCACACCGGCGAGGTTTGCGCCCAGGCGCTGTACCAGGGCCAGGCGCTGACCGCCAAGCTGCCGCAGGTGCGCAAGGCCATGGAGCATGCCGCCGATGAAGAAATCGACCACCTGGCCTGGTGCGAGCAACGCATCCGCGAACTGGGCAGCCATCCCAGCGTGCTCAACCCGCTGTTCTACGGCTTGTCCTTCGGCGTCGGCGCGGTGGCCGGACTGATCAGCGACAAGGTCAGCCTGGGCTTCGTCGCCGCCACCGAGGATCAGGTGGTCAAGCACCTGGACGAGCACCTGGAGCAGATCCCCCACGACGACGCCAAGACCCGCGCCATCCTCGAACAGATGCGCGAGGACGAGGAACACCACGCCACCAGCGCCATCGAGGCCGGCGGCCTGCGCTTCCCGGCACCGGTCAAGCTGGGCATGAGTCTGCTGTCGAAGGTGATGACCAAGAGCACCTACCGGATATAAAGCTGCAGACATGAAAAGGGCGCCAATCGGCGCCCTTTTTCGTTGCGGGAAACTCAGCGCGGCATATTGCGCGCGTAGAAGATCTCCAGCATCTCATGACGCACTTTCTCTTCCACCTGCTGGCGCTGCTCGGCGGTCAGGTTGCTGGCCGCGTCGCCAAACAGGTAGTTGTCCAGCTTGAAGTTCTTCAGCAGCATCTTGGTGTGGAACAGGTTCTCCTGGTACACGTTGACGTCCGTCATCTGGTACGCGTCCTGGGTGTCGTCGGAGAGGTAGTTCTGGATCGAGTTGATCGCGTGGTCGATGAAGTGCTTCTTGCCTTCCACGTCACGGGTGAAACCGCGCACCCGGTAGTCGACGGTGACGATGTCCGAGTCGAACTGGTGGATCAGGTAGTTGAGCGCCTTCAGTGGCGAGATCACTCCACAGGTCGACACGTCGATGTCCACGCGGAAGGTCGCAATGCCCTCGACCGGATGGATTTCCGGGTAGGTGTGTACGGTGATGTGGCTCTTGTCCAGGTGCGCCAGGATGGTCTCCGGCAGCGGCCCTGGCGACTCCTCGATCTGGCTGGCGGTGGGCTCCACCGGCTGCTCGGAGATCAGGATGGTCACGCTGGCGCCTTGCGGGTCGTAGTCCTGACGGGCGATGTTCAGGATATTGGCGCCGATGATGTCGACAACATCGGTGAGGATCTGCGTCAGGCGCTCGGCGTCGTACTCGGTGTTGATGTACTGGACGTAGGCCTGCTGGTCTTCCGGCGTTTCCGCGTAGCAGATGTCATAGATGTTGAAGCTCAAGGTCTTCGTCAGGTTGTTGAACCCGTGGAGCTTGAGTTTGCTTTTCACCGTTGGAGATTCTCTTTGTGGATGCGGCTCTGCCGCGTGATCGAGCATGCCCGTCAGCTGCGAACGACTCAGCTGCGTAGGACGGTTAACACCTCTTCGCGATGGCGATTATGGGTAGAGTTTGGGGCACTGTCCGGCCCCGAAAAAGGCCGCGCATTATGCAGAGCGACGGAGTCGACTGCCATAGTTTGCGCGGCCTTTATGATGCACGGATGTCAGGCACTCAGTTCGATGATTTCATAGTCGTGGGTAATCTCCACGCCGGCCCGGCCAAGCATGATCGAGGCCGAGCAATACTTCTCTGCCGACAGCTCCACCGCGCGTTTGACCTGGGCTTCCTTGAGACCACGGCCTTTGACCACGAAATGCAGGTGAATCTTGGTGAACACCTTGGGGTCTTCGTCGGCGCGCTCGGCTTCGAGGAAGGCTTCGCAGCTCTCCACCGGCTGGCGCGACTTCTTGAGGATGCTGACCACATCGAAGTTGCTGCAACCGCCCAGGCCGAGCAGCACCATCTCCATGGGGCGCACGCCGAGGTTGCGACCACCGGCTTCCGGCGGGCCATCCATCACCACCACGTGGCCGCTGCCGGATTCGCCGAGGAACATCGCCTCGCCGGCCCATTGAATGCGCGCTTTCATTGCCAGGACTCCACTGCCAGAAAAGGGCGCGTAGCTTAGCACAGGGCTTTGTGACGCCCGCCTCAGGCGCAATGGCCGAGTTTAGTGACAGCCAGTGTTAGCTACGTCGCAAATCGGCTTGCCGCACCAGTCTGGTCTGTTAAGCTGGCCGTGGATAACTGGCACACTTGTTCAGATAACTAATAAAAAAATCGCCTGTTGGACAAAGGCTTACTCTTTTTTCTTCGGGACTCGAGCATGGTCGCTATTACCCTTACACCGAAAATCAAGAATCTCGACAAGCTCCTCGCACATTGTCATCGCCGTCGCTACACCGCTAAAAGCACCATCATCTATGCGGGCGACCGCTGCGAAACCCTGTTTTTCATCATCAAAGGCTCGGTCACCATCCTTATCGAGGACGACGACGGCCGCGAAATGATCATTGCCTACCTCAACTCCGGCGACTTCTTCGGCGAGATGGGCCTGTTCGAGAAGGAAGGCAACGAGAAGGAACGCAGCGCCTGGGTACGGGCCAAGACCGAATGCGAAGTGGCAGAGCTGAGCTATGCCAAGTTCCGCGAGCTGACTCACCAGGACCCGGAAATTCTCTACGCCCTCGGCAGCCAGATGGCCGATCGCCTGCGCAACACCACGCGCAAGGTGGGTGACCTGGCTTTCCTCGACGTCACCGGCCGCGTGGCGCGCACCCTGCTCGACCTGTGCAAGCAGCCGGACGCCATGACCCACCCGGATGGCATGCAGATCAAGATCACCCGCCAGGAAATCGGCCGCATCGTCGGCTGCTCCCGCGAGATGGTTGGCCGTGTACTCAAGTCGCTCGAAGAGCAAGGCCTGGTGAATGTCAAAGGCAAGACCATGGTGGTCTTCGGCACTCGCTGATCGGGGCGGCTGCGCGTCGGCCAGGCGTCGCTGGGAAAGGGCTCGGACAGTGGCTTGCCACTGAACGCCCAGAGGGCGGCCCCGCAGGGGCGAGCGAAGCGAGTCTGCTCATTTACTACAGCAAACTCCGCGCCCTCGCCCCTTCCCCGCCTAACCTGGCTCTAGCTCGCCAGCCTCGACAAATAAAAAAACCCGCCAATTGGCGGGTTTTTTTCATGGCTGTCGATCAGTCCGGATCGGCGCCCAGCACCACGCGCTTGCCGTCCGGGAAGAACAAGCGTTTGAGCTCGGCACCCGGCTCCTCGGCGCGCATGAAGGCTTCGCCGACCAGGAAGGCATACACCTCGCTGATCTCCATCAGCTCGACATCGGCGCGGTTGAGGATGCCGCTCTCGGTGACCACCAGGCGGTCACGCGGGATGCGCGGCAGCAGGTCGAGGGTGGTTTCCAGGCTGACTTCGAAGCTGTGCAGGCTACGGTTGTTGATCCCCACCAGCGGCGTATCCAGGGTATTCAGCGCACGTTCCAGCTCATCGCCGTCGTGCACTTCCACCAGCACGTCGAGGCCGACGTCCTTGGCCACGCTGGCCAGCTCGGCCATGCGTGCATCGTCCAGGGCGGAGACGATCAGCAGCACGCAGTCGGCGCCCAGGGCGCGGGCTTCGACGATCTGGTAGGGATCAATCATGAAGTCCTTGCGGATCACCGGCAGGCTGCAGGCGGCGCGGGCCTGCTGCAGGTATTCGTCGGCGCCCTGGAAGAAATCGATATCGGTGAGTACCGACAGGCAGGTAGCGCCGCCGGCTTCATAGCTCTTGGCGATCTCGGCCGGGACGAAGTGCTCGCGCAGCACGCCCTTGCTTGGCGAAGCCTTCTTGATCTCGGCGATCACCGCCGGCTGCTTGCGCGCCGCCTGCTCCAGCAGCGCGCGGGCGAAGCCACGCGGGGCATCGGCAGCACGTGCCAACGCCTCTACGTCGGCAATGCTGACGCGCGCGCGGCGTTCGGCTACTTCCTCGGCCTTGCGCGCGAGGATCTTCTCCAGCACGGTGGGAATGCTCACGCTTCGTTCTCCTGCTTGAACACGGCGGTGAAGGACACCAGTTCGTCGAGTTTTTCCCAGGCCAGGCCGGTATGCAAGGCGTCCTGCGCCAGCTGCACGCCTTCGCGGAAGCTGGTCGCATGGTCGGCGGCATACAGCGCTGCGCCGGCGTTGAGCACGATCATGTCGGCGGCCTTCTGGCCATTCTCGGTCTTGCGCTTGCCCAGCGCATCGCGGATCAGCGCCAGGGATTCCGCGGCATCATTCACGGTCAGACCGATCAGGCTCTGGCTCTTGATGCCGAAGTCTTCCGGCTGCACGCGGTACTCGCTGACCACGCCGTCCTTCAGCTCGGCGACATAGGTCGGTGCGGCCAGGCTGACTTCGTCCAGGCCATCCTGCGCATGCACCACCAGCACATGCTGGCTGCCCAGGCGCTGCAGCACTTCGGCCAGCGGCCGGCAAAGGGCCTGGCTGAATACGCCGAGCACCTGATGCTTGACACCCGCCGGGTTGGTCATTGGACCGAGCATGTTGAAAATGGTGCGCAGGGCCAGCTCGCGACGCGGGCCGATGGCATGCTTCATCGCGCCATGATGGGCCGGGGCGAACATGAAGCCGACCCCCACGCTCTCGACGCAACGCGCCACCTGCTCCGGTTTGAGATTGAGGTAGACCCCGGCCGCCTCCAGCAGATCGGCACTGCCGCTCTTGCCGGACACCGCACGATTGCCATGCTTGGCCACCCGCCCACCCGCCGCAGCGACCACGAAGGCGGCGGCGGTGGAGACGTTGAAGATGTTCATGCCGTCGCCACCGGTACCGCAGGTGTCGACCAGGCGCTCGGCGTTGATTTTCACCGGCGAAGCCAGCTCACGCATGACCTGGGCGGCGCCGACGATCTCGTCGATGGTCTCGCTCTTCATGCGCATGCCCATGAGGAACGCGCCGACCTGCGCATCGGTGCACTGGCCGGTCATGATCTCGCGCATCACGTCCTGCATCTCGGCCGTGTTCAGGTCGAGCTGGTTGACCACCCGGTTGAGGGCTTCCTTGATATCCATGTCAGCGCACCCCGCCGGTCTGTTTGAGGAAATTGGCGAACAGTTCGTGGCCCTGCTCGGTGAGGATGGATTCCGGGTGGAACTGCACCCCCTCGATATTCAACGTCTTGTGGCGCAGGCCCATGATCTCGTCGACGCTGCCGTCGGCATGCTGGGTCCAGGCGGTCATTTCCAGGCAGTCCGGCAGGGTCTCGCGCTTGACCACCAAGGAATGGTAGCGAGTCACGGTCAGCGGCTGGTTGAGGCCGGCGAACACACCCTTGTCCTCATGGAACACCGGGCTGGTCTTGCCGTGCATCACCTGGCGGGCGCGCACCACGTCGCCGCCGAAGGCCTGGCCGATGCTCTGGTGGCCCAGGCACACGCCGAGGATCGGCAGCTTGCCGGCGAAATGCAGGATGGCCTCGATGGACACCCCGGCTTCGGTCGGCGTGCACGGGCCGGGCGAGACCACGATGCGCTCGGGTTTGAGCGCCTCGATCTCGGCGATGCTCAGCTCGTCGTTGCGGATCACATGGACGTCGGCGCCCAGTTCGCCCAGGTACTGCACCACGTTGTAGGTAAAGGAGTCGTAGTTGTCGATCATCAGCAGCATGTTGGAAGCTCCCTTACTTTACGGACTGTTCGGCGAGGCTGACCGCGCGGAACATGGCGCGACGCTTGTTCAGGGTTTCTTCCCACTCCAGGGCCGGCTGCGAGTCGGCGACGATGCCGGCGCCCGCTTGAACATGCAGTTCGCCGTCCTTGATCACCGCCGTACGAATCGCAATCGCGGTGTCCATGTTGCCGTTCCACGCCAGGTAGCCCACGGCGCCGCCGTAGACCCCACGCTTGACCGGTTCCAGCTGGTCGATGATCTCCATCGCACGCACCTTCGGCGCACCACTGAGGGTGCCGGCCGGCAGGATGGCGCGCAGGGCGTCCATGGCACTCAGGCCTTCCTTGAGGTGACCGGTGACGTTGGAGACGATGTGCATGACGTTGGAATAGCGCTCGATCACCATCTGCTCGGTAACCTTCACCGAGCCGGTGGACGACACGCGGCCGACATCGTTGCGCCCCAGGTCGATCAGCATCAGGTGCTCGGCGATCTCCTTGGCGTCGGACAGCAGGTCTTTCTCCAGCTCCAGGTCGGCCTCTTCGGTCGCACCACGCGGGCGGGTGCCGGCGATCGGCCTTACCGTGACCAGATTGTCCTCGACCCGCACCAGCACTTCCGGCGAACTGCCGACCACATGGAAGTCGCCGAAGTTGAAGAAGTACATGTAGGGCGTCGGGTTGATGCAACGCAGCGCGCGGTACAGGTCGATCGGCGCGGCCTGGAAGGGGATCGACATGCGTTGGGAGATCACCACCTGCATGCAGTCGCCGGCCAGGATGTATTCCTTGATCGCCAGCACCGCGGCTTCGTAGTCGTCGCGCTTGAAGCTGGAGACGAAGTCCGGCTCGGCACCCGCCGGCGCGGCCAGGTCGACGCCCAGGCGCGGAGTGATAGGCCTGCGCAGCTTATCCAGCAGCTGAGCCAGACGGGCCTGGCCCTGCTCGTAGGCATCGGCCTGACTCGGGTCGGCGAGGACGATGGCGTGCATCTTGCCGGCCAGGTTGTCGAACACCACCACCGCGTCGGAGACCATCAGCAGGATATCCGGGGTGCCCAGCGGGTCCGGATTGGGGCTGGCGCCGAGCTTGGTCTCGACGTAGCGCACGCTGTCGTAGCCAAAGTAGCCAACCAGGCCGCCGTTGAAGCGGGGTAGGCCGCTCAGGGTCGGTACGTTGTAGCGGGCTTTGAACTGCTCGACGAAATCCAGCGGGTCGGCGCAGTCGTCATGCCGCTCGACCTCGACCCCGTCGACACTGACGCTGACCTGGTGGCCATGGGCGCGCAGCACGGTACGCGCCTGCAGGCCGATGATGGAGAAACGCCCCCACTTCTCGCCGCCCTGCACGGATTCCAGCAGGTAGGTATTGGGCGCGTCGGCCAATTTCAGGTAGATCGACAGCGGCGTGTCGAAGTCGGCGAGGGTTTCGAAGGCAAGCGGAATGCGGTTGTAGCCGTCGGCGGCCAAACGCAGGAATTCGTCGCGGGTCATGATGGAATCAGCCTTGTGGCCGGAGGCCCGATGGCCTCCGGAAATCAAACAGTAGGGGTACGCAACACACGCCGGCGGGCCGGCCACACTCGATCAGGCGCGCCAGCGCCAACGGGCCAGGGCCTTGAGGATCTTCATGTTGGCTCGGCCGAGCCAGTGTTTGCGGGGAGCCACCACGGTGCGATCTCTTGGCTGCGGGTGTGCGGAAGGATTAGCCGACATTAGCTTAGCGTCCGCCTCGAAGCAACCGTCGGGGAGCAGCTGGCGCAGATCGTCGAGCACCGCCGCCGGGGCTTCTTCGGCGATCGGCCGGCCGTGGTTGTAGCCATAGCTCAGCGCCACACAGGGCACGGCGGCGGCGCGGGCGGCCAGCACGTCGTTGCGCGAGTCGCCAACGAACAGCGCCTGCTGCGCCTCGACGCCGGCCAGGCGCATCACGAACAGCAGCGCCGCCGGATCCGGTTTCTGCTGCGGCAGGGTGTCGCCACCGATGATCCAGCGGAAGTAGCGACCCAGTTTCATCTCGTCCAGCAGCGGGGCGACGAAGCGCTCTGGCTTGTTGGTGATCAGCGCCAGCTCCACGCCCTGCTTCTTCAGCCACTTGAGGGTGGCGGTGACGCCGGGATAGACGCTGCTGAGCTGATGGCTGCCGGCATAGGCCTGGTTGAACAGCTCCAGTGCCTGCTCGGTCTCGGCCTCACCGACAGCGGAGTGTTCGATGGCGCCGGCCAGGGCGCGGCGCACCAGCACCCGTGCGCCGTTACCGACCCAGTCGCGCACCCGTTCGATACCCGCGGCCGGGCGACCGAGGCCGTGCAGCATCTGGTCGATGGCGGCGGCCAGGTCTGGCACCGAGTCGACCAGGGTGCCGTCCAGGTCGAACATCACCAGGCGCGGTAGCTTGCCGTCGAACAGCCCGTGGAGCAGGGTCACCCACGCACCTGAGCCAATTCGGCACGCATGGCGTCGATCACGGTCTTGTAGTCCGGCTGGTTGAAGATCGCCGAGCCGGCGACGAAGGTGTCGGCGCCCGCCGCGGCGATGGCGCCGATGTTCTGCACGTTGACCCCGCCGTCGATCTCCAGGCGAATGTCGCGGCCGCTGGCGTCGATCAGCGCACGGACTTCTTTCAGCTTGTCCAGGGTCCCGGGAATGAACTTCTGCCCGCCGAAGCCGGGGTTGACGCTCATCAACAGGATCATGTCGACCTTGTCCATCACGTACTTGAGCACGTCCAGCGGGGTGGCCGGGTTGAACACCAGGCCGGCCTTGCAGCCACCGTCACGGATCAGCTGCAGCGAGCGGTCGATGTGCTCGCTGGCCTCAGGGTGGAAGGTGATGTAGCTGGCGCCGGCCTCGATGAAGTCGCCGATGATGCGGTCGACCGGCTTGACCATCAGGTGCGCGTCGATCGGCGCGGTGATGCCGTACTTGCGCAGCGCCGCGCAGACCATCGGGCCGATGGTCAGGTTGGGCACGTAGTGGTTGTCCATCACGTCGAAGTGGACGATGTCGGCGCCGGCGGCGAGCACCTTGTCGACTTCCTCACCCAGGCGGGCGAAATCGGCGGATAGAATCGACGGGGCGATGGCGAAGGATTGCATGGTGGCCTCAGGGCGGAATCACGATGGCGCGATTGTAGCCTGAGTCGCCGGCCGAGGCAGTTGTCGTATGTCAGGCCGTGGCTGCGACCTTGGTCGCAGCCGTTTTCAGCTGGGGTTGGCGGTACGCATCTTCTCGCTGCGCCCGCGCAGCCACTCCAGGGTCAGCAGCATGACAATGGAGAAGCCGATCAGCAGGGTGGCCGCGGCGGCAATGGTCGGCGACAGGTTCTCGCGGATGCCGCTGAACATCTGCCGTGGCAGGGTGGCCTGCTCGGGCCCAGCGAGGAACAGGGTCACCACCACTTCGTCGAACGAGGTGGCGAAGGCGAACAGCGCACCGGAAATCACCCCGGGCGCGATCAGCGGCAGGGTCACCCGGCGGAACGTCGTCAGCGGCGAGGCGCCCAGACTGGCCGCGGCGCGCACCAGGTTGTAGTTGAAGCCCTGCAAGGTGGCCGACACGGTGATGATGACAAACGGCACGCCGAGCACGGCATGCACCAGGATCAGCCCCAGGTAACTGTTGCCAAAACCCATGGGGGCGAAGAACAGGTAGCTGGCGACCCCAACTATGACCACCGGCGCCACCATCGGCGAGATCACCAGGCTCATTACCAGGGCCTTGCCGCGGAACTCGCCGCGGGTCAGGCCGATCGACGCCAGGGTGCCGAAGACCATGGCCAGCACGGTGGCCGCCGGAGCGACGATCAGGCTGTTGGTCAGCGCGCGCATCCACTCGGCCGAGCCGAAGAAGTCCTCGTACCAGCGCAGGGAAAAGCCCTGCAACGGATAGACCAGGAAGCTGCCGGAGTTGAACGACAGCGGAATGATCACCAGCACCGGCAGGATCAGGAACAGCAGCACCAGCGCGCACAGACTGCGATGGGCCCAGAACCAGGCGCGTTCGATGGGGGATTTGTAGGGGCTCAGCATCTGCATTCTCCAATCAGTCTCTAGCGGGGCAATGCCCCTCTCTCACCTGCTTTGCTCCCCTCTACCGCTTGCGAGAGAGGGGCCGGGGGAGAGGGCTGCGTTGGCAACTCCCCTCTCCCGCCCTGCGGGCACCCTCGGCTTTGGCATCCTGCGTCGCCCTATCTCCTGCATCCTTGCAGTCGTCTCCCCCGGAGGGGCGAGGGTCATCAGCCGGCCTGCTACGCAGGCCTGTTTATCCAAGTCGCAGGCGGCTCGCGCCTACCAGCCAGCTGTACACCACGTAGAGCAGCATGGTGGCCAGCAACAGCAGGCCGCCGAGGGCCGTGGCCATGCCCCAGTTGATGGTGGTGTTGGTATAGAAGGCGACGAAGTAGCTGATCATCTGGTCGCTCGGGCTGCCCAGCAGCGCCGGGGTGATGTAGTAGCCAATCGACAGGATGAACACCAGCAGGCAACCGGCGCCGACGCCGGCCAGGGTCTGCGGGAAGTACACCCGCCAGAAGCTGGCGAAGGGGTGGCAGCCCAGCGAGATGGCGGCGCGCATGTAGGTCGGTGAAATGCCCTTCATCACGCTGAAGATCGGCAGAATCATGAACGGCAGCATGATGTGCACCATCGCCACGTAGACCCCGGTGCGGTTGAACACCAGCTGCAGCGGCGCATCGATGATGCCCATGGCCATCAGCGCACTGTTGATCAGGCCGCCCGACTGCAGCAGCACGATCCACGCCGCCACCCGCACCAGGATTGAGGTCCAGAACGGCAGCAGCACCAGGATCATCAGCAGGTTGCTGGTACGGGTCGGCAGGTTGGCCAGCAGGTAAGCCAGCGGGTAGGCCAGTATCAGGCAGATGGCGGTGATCACCAGGCTCATCCAGAAGGTACGGGCGAAGATATCCAGGTAGATGGCCTGATCCGGGGTGGCCGGGGCCAGTTCGCCGAGGTCGTCGATGCGGTGATCGAGGGCCGCCAGCAGGTAATAAGAGGTAAAGGCACTGTCGTTGCGGCGGATCACCTGCCAGTAGGCCGGGTCGCCCCAGCGCTCGTCGAGGGCTTCCAGGGCATCCTTGTACGAGGCCGGCTCCTGCTTGAACGGCAGCGCGCGGCCGGTCTTGGCCATCAGGCTGCGGTAGCCGGCCAGCTCCATGTTCAGGCGCTTGGACAGGTCGCCAATGGTCTGGTTCTTGCGCGCCTCGGCCAGGTCCAGGCTGAAGGCCTTGTAGGCGGCCTCTTCCGGCAGGCCACGGCCATCCCAGGCGGCAATCGCCTCCACGGTACGCGGCAGGCTGCGCACCACCTCCGGGTTCCCCACGCTTTTGTAGAGCAGGATGCCGATCGGCAGGATGAACACCACTACGAGGAACACCAGCAGTGGCAGGATCAGGCCCTGCGCCTTGAGGCGGTTGATCCGCTCGGCACGCGCCAGCTTCTGCTTCAACGTGAGGCCGGCGAATTCGGTGAGGGCGACGGTTTCGGCCATTGCTAGCTCCGCTAAATCTGGCCGCACAGGGCGGCGGAAAAAAGAGATGGGGCGGCGCCCCAGGCGCCCGCCTCATCCCAGACCCTCTCCCGCAGGAGAGGGGTATTGCAGGTAGTGCCTGACTTACTTGGCAGCCCAGGCGTTGAAGCGCTGTTCCAACTGCTCGCCGTAGTCAGCCCAGAAGGTCACGTTCATGGCCACCTGGTTGGCGATGTTTTCCGGGGTGGTCGGCATGTCGACCAGCAGGGTCTTGTCGAGCAGCTCAACGGCATTCTTGTTGGCCGGGCCATAGGCGATGTTCGACGAGTAGACCTTCTGCTGCTCCGGCTGCACGCTGAAGGCAGCGAAGGCCTTGGCCGCGTCGAGATCCTTGGCACCCTTCGGGATGGCCCAGGAGTCGAAGTCGTAGACACCACCGTTCCACACCACCTTCAGGTTGCTCTCCTTCTGCACGGCGGCGATGCGGCCGTTGTAGGCGGAGCTCATGACCACGTCACCGGAGACGAGGAACTGCGGCGGCTGGGCGCCGGCTTCCCACCACTGGATGTGCGGCTTGATCTGGTCGAGTTTCTTGAAGGCGCGATCCTGGCCTTCCTGGGTGGCGAGCACGCTGTAGACATCTTTCGGCGCCACGCCGTCGGCCATCAGGGCGAATTCCAGGGTGTACTTGGCGCCCTTGCGCAGGCCGCGCTTACCCGGGAACTTGCTCACGTCCCAGAAATCGGCCCAGCCGGTCGGGGCGGCGGCGAGTTTGTCGGCGTTGTAGGCGAGCACCGTGGACCACACGAAGAAGCCCACACCGCAGGGCTGCACGGCGCCGTCGATGTAGTTGGCGGCATCGCCGAACAGGGCTGGGTCGAGTTCCTCGAACAGGCCTTCGTCACAGCCGCGCGCCAGTTCCGGCGACTCCACTTCCACCAGGTTCCACGACACGCTGTTGGTGTCGACCATGGCTTTGACCTTGGCCATCTCGCCGTTGTATTCGCCGGCGATCACCTTGCCTTTGCCGGCCGCTTCCCATGGCTGGTAGAAGGCCTTGGTCTGTGCCTCCTTGTTGGCGCCACCGAAGGAAATCACTGTCAGGTCGGCGGCCATCGCCTGGGCTGCGCCGAGCAGGCCGAGGGCCAGAGCGCTGTGGCGGAAGATGCTGCGGATATTGCTCATTGTTGTTGTCTCCACTGTGCAGGGTTGGTTATTGCGCTACAGCACTCATTCCGCCATCAGCGGATCGAGCGCGCGAACGTGTTCCACATGCCAGCCAAGCGGCACCACATCGCCCACGCCCATGGCGGGATCGAGCTCGGCAATCGGCTGTTTGACGAAGAAGTCGGGCTTGCCACACACCTCCATGCGGATGCGCACGTGGTCGCCCAGGTAGATGAACTCCACCACCCGCCCGGAAAAACGGTTGGCGCACTGCTCGCTGGCACCGTTGAGGCGCACGCGCTCGGGGCGGATCGACAGGGTCACCGGCTCACCCGGGCCGCCGACGTTGACCGCCAGCGCCTCGATCTTCTCGCCACGCGCCAGACCGACCACGCAGCGCTCGCCGTCGCGGCTGAGCAGCTGGCCGCTGATGCGGTTGTTCTCGCCGATGAAGTTGGCCACGAAGGTGTTCTTCGGCGCCTCGTAGAGGTCACGCGGCGGGGCGATCTGCTGGATCTCGCCCTGGTGGAACACCGCCACCCGGTCGGACATGGTCAGCGCCTCGCCCTGGTCGTGGGTCACGTAGACCACGGTCACGCCCAGACGCTGGTGGATGTGTTTGATCTCCATCTGCATGTGCTCGCGCAGCTGCTTGTCCAGCGCACCGAGCGGTTCGTCCATCAGCACCAGCTGCGGCTCGAACACCAGCGCGCGGGCCAGCGCCACGCGCTGCTGCTGGCCGCCGGAGAGCTGCGCCGGGTAGCGGTTGCGGAACTTGTCGAGCTGCACCATCGACAGCGCGCGCTTGACCCGCTCGCTGCAGTCGGTCTTGTTCATGCCGCGCACGGTCAGCGGGAAGGCCAGGTTTTCGGCCACCGTCATGTGCGGGAACAGGGCGTAGTTCTGGAACACCATGCCGATGTCGCGCTTGTGCGGCGGCACGTTGTTGATCGCCCGGCCACCCAGCAGGATCTCGCCGGCGGTGGGCGTCTCGAAGCCGGCCAGCATCATCAGGCTGGTGGTCTTGCCCGAGCCGGACGGCCCGAGCAGGGTGAGGAATTCGCCTTTGCGAATATCCAGGTTGAGGTCTTTGACGATCAGGTTCTCGCCGTCGTAGCTCTTCTGCACGCCACGAAAACTGACCAGTACATCGTTGGAAGCATTCTCGGCCATCACCACACCCGTGTTCTTGTCTGCCATGGCTACAGACTAGAGAGGCGGGGGCGCCGCGCAAATCGGGCGGTATGACTGATTGCTATAAGGCTAGAGGAAAGCGCGATGTAGGGATCGCCCTACAAGGGGCAACTGCAATGGGCGGAGCGTCGAACTACCCCAGAACCTGTACTGGACCTCGGAAACTCCCCTCTCCCACTTGTGGGAGAGGGGCTGGGGGAGAGGGAAATGGCCAACGTACCCTCTCCCCAACCCTCTCCCGTAAACGGGAGAGGGGGGCAAAGCGCTCCGCATCGGGACCTACACAGGCGATGTGCCTCTCAAACCAGCTTGTGCTCCATCGCGTACTTCACCAGGTCGGCCACCGAGTGGCTGCCGAGCTTCTGCATCAGGCGCGCCTTGTGGGTGCTGACGGTCTTGCTGCTGATCGACAGGTGCAGGGCGATCTCGTTGACCCCCTCGCCCTGCACCAGGCGCTCGAACACCGAGAACTCGCGCTCGGACAGCTGCGCATGGGGCGGCCGCGAATCGGTCAGGCCGACCTCGAAGACCATGCGGTCGGCCAGGTCTGGGCCGATGTAGCGCCCACCCGCGGCGACCTTGCGGATGGCGGTGAGCAGCAGCGCCGGGTCGCTGTCCTTGGTCGCATAGCCGGCCGCACCGATCTTCAGCGCGCGGGCGGCCATCTGCGCCTCGTCGTGCATGGACAGCACCAGTACCGCCGGCGGGTTGCTCAGCGCACGAATCCGCGGAATCGCCTCCAGGCCGTTGACCCCAGGCATGGAGATATCCAGCAGCACCACTTCGCAGGGCGTGTGGCGCAGGGTTTCCAGCAGCTGTTCGCCGTTGCAGGCCTCACCGACCACCTGCAGGTCCTTGGCCAGGCCGATCAGCTGCTTGATGCCCTCGCGGACGATGGTGTGGTCTTCGGCTACCAGTACTCGAATCACGCGACTTCCTCTTGTTCATCCAGTGCCACCCGCACGCTGAGGGTCACGCCCTCGCCCGGCTGGCTGTCGATCTGCAGCGTACCGCCGAGCATCAGCACCCGCTCGCGCATGCCGACCAGGCCAAACGATTGCGCGCGCGCCGCCTGCGGGTCGAAACCCTGGCCATCGTCGCTGACGCTCAGGCACAGCTGGTCGCCCTCCACGCTCAGGCGAACGGCCACAGTATGCGCCTGGGCATGGCGCAGCACGTTGGTCAGCGCCTCCTGCAGCACGCGGAACAGACCGATTGCCTTGGCGTCGGAGAGTGCCGGCAACTGCTGCTCAGGCACCTCGACCAGGCAGGGGATCTGGCTGCGCGCCTCGAAACGCCGCGCCTGCCATTCGATGGCCGAGGCGATGCCGGCGTCGAGGATCGGCGGGCGCAGCGCGGTGGCCACGTCACGCACCAGCTGGAACAGGTTGGCGATCAGCTTCTTCATGCTCTCCAGACGCTCGCGCAGGCCGCCGTCCAGCTCGCCGTAGGCCAGCTCGCACATCGAGGTTTCCAGCTTGAGCACGGTGAGCACCTGGCCCAGCTCGTCGTGCACCTCGCGGGCGATGCGCGCCTTCTCCTCCTCACGCACACTCTCCAGGTGCGCCGACAGGTCGCGCAGCTGGGCACGCGATTCGGCCAGTTGCAGCTCGATCTGCTTGTTCTCGCTGATGTCCCAGACCATGCCGTCCCACACCACGTGCTCGCCTTCCAGGCGGCGGGCGCGGGCCTTGATGTCGGCCCAGCGCTGGCGACCATCACGGGTGAGGATGCGCCCCTGCCACTGCCAGTCACTGGCCGCCGCGATGGCCGAGTCCTGGGTGGCGTGATAGAGAGCCCGATCGTCCGGGTGGACCAGGCTGCGAATGCCGAAATCGGCCGCCTTGATCTGCGCCGGCGGATAGCCAACCAACTGCTCGCTACCCTCGCTGATATAGGCAAAGTCCACCGGCGCGCCAGGCAGCGGGCGCTCCAGGCGAAACACCAGGCCCGGCACGTTGCTGGCGATGCCCTTCAGGCGCGCCTCGCTTTCCTCCAGGGCGGCGTGGGCGCGGCGGCGCTCGGTGACATCGGTGATGTACACCACCAGGTACTCGGCGTCGCGAAAACGCAGGAAACTCAGCGATACATCCGCCGGCATCAGACTGCCGTCGGCGCGCAGGCAGTTGCTCTCGAAGCTCAGCGCGGCCTCGTCACGCGAGCGCACCCGGCGCCACAGGTTGAGCCAGCGGTCCATGCTCAGCTGCGGTTCGATCAGTTCCAGCGGCCGCTCGACCAGCGCCTCGCTGCGGTAACCGAGCATCTGCGCCACCGCACGGTTGGCGTAGCGGATGTGGCTGTCCCAGTTGACCCAGAGGATGCCCACTGTGCTGTGGTCGATGGAGAACTGGGTCAGGCGCAAGGCCTCCTCCGCCGCTTCGCGCAAGGCCAGGGCCTGGCGCGCGTCGAGCAGGCGATGCTCCAGACGCGACCGCTGGCGACGCAACACGGCCAGCAGGGCCAGGCTGACCAGCAGCAGGGTGCCGAGCAGCAAGCTGAGGTTGCGCCAGAAGCGCGGCGAGTCTTTGATGCCCGGCTTCTGCGCGGTCAGCCAGCGGCTCTGCAACTGCTCCAGGGTCTGCGCCGGCAGGGCACGCAGGGCCTCATCGATGATCGTCGCCAGTTGCGGCCAGTCGCGCCGGGTGCCGATGCGCAGCAGTTGCGGCAGGCCGACATCGCCAACCACCTGCAGGGTGGCGAACTCGCTTTCCTGACTCAGTCGGCTGAGCTGCGCCTGATCGACCACAGCGAAGCGCGCCTGCTGTTCCAGCACTGCCTGCAGCGCCTGGCGATCAGACGGCTGCGCTAGCAGCTTGAGGTTGAAATAGTTGCTGCGCAGGTAGTCGGCCACGCTGCTGGGCATGCGCGTGGCGATCACATCCGTGGCGCCGAGCTGCTCCAGCTCGATAGCCACGGTGCCCAGGCGCTCGCCCACCAGCAGATGCGGAATGCGCAGGTAGGGGTCGGAATACAGCCACTGGCGCAGCCCCGCCGGGGTCTGGCTGAGGCCAGGAGCGAGATCGACCTTGCCGGCGCGCAGGGCCTCCTCCAGCGCCTGCTGATCGGGGTAGCCACGCCAGCTGAACTGCACCGGCAGGCTCTTGCCCAGCGCCTCGAACAGCTCGACATTCAAGCCACTCAGTTGCTGCTGGCGCCGGGTGAACTCGGCATAGGGCGCCTGCAGCACCACGCCGACGCGCAGGCGTGGGTGCTCGGCCAGCCAGGCACGCTGACTCTCATCCAGCGCCAAGCCGTTGCCAGCCGCTGCCGCCCACAACCAGGGTGAGAGCAACACCAGCAACCCGCCAAACAGCACTTGCCTTATCTGCACATCAATCGCCTGTCAGTCGGATTTTCATCGCCATACCTTACTCCGGAGCCACGGCTGCCAGGCAAGCCACACCTGACAAATCGCGGGCGAGCGCTTAGTCTGCTGGAATCAGCCGCCATGCAGATGTCTGTGATGCCCAACCTCCTGCGCCCGACACTTATCGCTGCCTCTATTGGCCTTAGCGCGCTCCTCGCCAATCCCGCGCTGGCCGAAGAAGCCCCGGCGACAACAGCGCCAGCCGCTGAAGAAACGGCACCGGCGGCAGACGCTGCAACGCCACCCGCCGATGCCCCGGCGACCGAGCGAGCGCCCCTGGAAGAGCGCAGCGTCGAAGCGGCCAGCGGCCTCGAACGCCAACTGCCGCAAGACGAGCAACAACAGCTGAAGGCAGGCGACGAGACCTTCCTGGCACTGTGGAAACCCGCCAATGTCGGCGAGCCGACTGGCGTGGTGATTCTGGTTCCCGCCAGCGGGGAGAGTGCAGACTGGCCGCAGGCCATCGGCCCGTTGCGCAGCAAGCTGCCGGATGCCGGCTGGAGCAGCCTCAGCCTGACCCTGCCGGATCTGCCACAGCTCGCGCCGGCGGTGGCGCCAGTGACAGTCGACACCGCCACGCCGCCCAGCGCGCCGGCGGATGCCGCCGCAACGGATAACCAGGAGGCCGCGGATAGCGCCAGCGCAGATGCGGCGGCAGATGACTCTACGCAGCCGGCCACCCCGGACAGCAGCGCCACAGCACCAATCCCGGTTGTTGACCCGGCGCCGCGCATCTTCGCCCGCATCCAGGCGGCCATCGCCTTTGCCGAACAGCAGCAGGCGAAAGCCATCGTGCTGCTTGGCCATGGCGACGGTGCCTACTGGGCCGCCCGCTTCATCGCCGAGCAGAAGCCGCCGCTGGTGCAACACCTGCTGGTGGCCGCACCGGCCTTGCCGGAGGGAATGACGCCACCCTTGGAAGAACTGCTGCCGGAGCTGCAACTGCCCACTGGCGACTTCTTCTACAAGGACCAGAGCAGCGACCGCAGCGCCGCCACCCGCCGTCTGCATGCGAGCAAGCGCCTGCAGCACAAGGCCTATACCCAGGTAGCGCTGAAAGCCCTGCCGGGTAACCCGAGTGCGGAACAGGAACAGCTGTACCGCCGTATTCGGGGCTGGCTGGACAAGGCGTTGCCGGCGAAGAAATAAGTCTGAGCCGTTAGCGAAAACCACGACGCGAGCGAATCAGCTCATAGGCCTGATGCAGCTCGCTGGTGCGCTCGGTGGCCGCGCGAATCTGTGCGGAGCTGGCACCGCCGCCAGCCAGCTTGTCCGGGTGATGCTGGCTAAGCAGCTTGCGGTAGGCGCGCTTGATCGCCGCGGGCTCACTGCTGTTCTTTACCCCGAGCAGACGCAAGGCCGCCTGGTAGTCGCCGGGAACCGGGTCGGCCACCCGCCGGCTCGGCTCATATTCGTCGGCCAGGGCATTCAGGTCGTCACGCGCCCAGCCCAACCAACTGCCCCATTGCTGGATCAGCTCATACTCCTGCTCGCTGACCCGGCCATCGGCCCAGGCCATGCGCCAGCAACTGCGCAGCAGCACTTCGGCCCGCTCGGGACGCCGCCGCAAACCCTGCAGATGCTCCTCGAAGCTGTCCGTCATCAGCTTGCCACGGCCGAAAGCCTCCATCGCCCGCTGCCGCGCCGTCTCGCCTAGGCGCAGACGCTGCATCTCCTGCCTTGCCGCGTGGATATGCACCTGCAGCACGCGACCACCGCACTTGGCCAGACGCCCGAGGAGCATGAACAGCAGCTCATCGTCATCCAGCCGCGGCGGCCAGAACAGGGCACGCAGGCTGGCCCAGGAGTGCAGTTTGAGGCGCCGATCGAGCACCTGGCCGAGCAGGCCACCAAGCAAGGCGCCCGGAATGCTGGCCAGCGCCCAGCCGGCCAGCACCCCGAGCACGGTTACCGGCCAGAACATATCAGTGCCCCGCCGCCAACAGCTGCTCGACCTCGGCCAGGCGCTCGTGGGTGCCTACATCCACCCAGCGCCCGTGGAAGTGCTCGCCCGCTACCTGGCCATCCGCCATCGCCCGACGCAGCAGCGGCGCCAGCTTGAATGCACCGGGCTGGCAACCGGCAAACAGTTGTGGATGCAGCACGGCAATCCCGCTGTAGGTCAGGCTCGGCTGGCCGGCGACGGCATCGCTGACGCGGCCATCCTGCAAGTGGAAGTCGCCGGACGGGTGATGAGCCGGGTTATCCACCAGCAGCAGATGGGCCAGCCCCGCCAGCGGCCGGCGCACCTGGGCGAAGTCAAAGTCGCACCAGATATCGCCATTAACCACCAGAAACGGCGCGTCACCCAGCAGCGGCAGGGCGCGGAAGATACCGCCGCCGGTTTCCAGCGGCTCGCCTTCGGCGGAGTAGCGGATGCTCAGGCCGAAACGCGCGCCGTCGCCCAGGTAGTCCTCGATCTGCTGGCCCAGCCAGGCGTGGTTGATCACCAGCTCACGAAAACCGGCCGCCGCCAGGGCACGCACATGGAACTCGATCAGCGGTACACCGCCGGCGCGTACCAGCGGCTTGGGGGTGTGCAGGGTCAGCGGACGCAGGCGCTCGCCCTTGCCGGCAGCCAGGATCATCGCCTTCATGCCGGTTGGCTCTCCCGCTGCGGCAGGCTGGCGAGCAGCTCGCCGAGTACCGCCAGTTCGGGACGGCGCGCCAGCACCGCTTCTATATAAGTGAAGAAGCGCGGCACATCGCCCAGGTACTTGGGCTTGCCGTCGCGGTGGCAGATGCGCGCGAAGATGCCAATGACCTTGAGGTGACGCTGCACGCCCATCAGGTCGCTGGCGCGGTGGAACGCAGCGAAGTCCACCGGCAGTTCGATGCCGGCCTCGCCCGCCAGTTGCCAGTAGCGCTGCAGCCAGGTCAGCACGCGCTCTTCCGGCCAGCTGAGGAAGGCATCCTTGAACAAGCTGGTCACGTCGTAGCTGACCGGGCCATGCACCGCATCCTGGAAGTCCAGCACGCCCGGGTTGGGCTCACTGAGCATCAGGTTGCGCGGCATGTAGTCGCGATGCACCAGCACCCGCGGCTGAGCCAGGGCGCTGTCGACCAGCAGATCGCACACCTGCAGCCACTGCGCCTGTTGCGCGGCATTCAGCTCGACGCCCAGGTGACGCTGCAGATACCAGTCGGGGAACAGCTGCAGCTCACGGCGCAGCAAGGCGTCGTCATAGGGCGGCAGCTGGCCGTCGACCGGCAGTTTCTGGAATGTCACCAGCGCCTGCAGGGCCTGCTCGAACAGTGCATCGGCATTGTCCGCATTGAGCACTTCCAGCCAGGTCTGCCGGCCGAGGTCATCGAGCAAGAGGAAGCCGCGCTCGACATCGGCGGCGAGGATGCGCGGCACGTGCACGCCAGCCGCGGCGAGCATGCCGGCCACCTTGACGAAGGGCCGGCAGTCTTCCTGCGGTGGCGGCGCATCCATGACGATCAGCGTGCGCCCGGCCCCCTGCCAGCGGAAATAACGGCGAAAACTGGCATCGCTGCTGGCCGGAGTGAGCTCGGCAGCGGGCACAGGGCCCCAGCCTTCGGCAGCGAACAACGCGGGCAAACACTGCTCCAGCCAGCCCTGCAGCAGCTGGAAGCGTACATCTTGATCAGGCATTACAAGGGTCTCCGACGGCGCTAGCCGTTGCGCGGGTCATGCTTTATTATCCAGCATCTTTTTTCGCCCATCGAGAGGCGTGCGGCCCCCGCGGGTCGAAGGCGCGCAGGAAGCCCGGACTAACAAGATGGCAGTAAAAATCCCCGTGTTCCGTAAAAAATTCCCACTGCTGGTCACCGGCAGCCTGCTGGCCATGCAGCCAGTAGCCACTCCTTTGGTTATTGCCGCCGAGCAGTTCGACTGCCAGGCCTCCACCTCCGGTGGCTGGGCCTGTACGCCGAAAGCCGACAGCAGCGCCCAGTTGCCGCGCCCGCAGCATACCGCGACTGCGGTCAGTGCGGTCTCCGGCTCCGCGAAGTCTGCCGACGGCGAAAGCGCTGGCGAGCAAGCGCAGACCGTACTGGTTACTGAAAGCGAGGGCAAAGGCCTGAGCAGTCGCAGCGCGGACTACAGCCATCTCGACTGGGTGCCGCGCGACAAGCTGTCCGCCGCCCAGCTGGCCGAAGTCGGCCCTTACTGCGCCGGTTCCTATGTCGAACCCCTGCGCCCGGGCATGAGCGACGACACGCCAATGGACGAGGCGCCGATGTTCGTCTCCGCCAAGGCCTCGCGCTACGCCCAGGAAACCCAGACCGCCACCCTCGCCGGTGACGTGGTGATCCGCCAGTCCGGCATGCAGATCGAGGCCGACGAGGCCAACCTGCATCAGACCGAGAACCGCGGCGAACTGGTTGGCAACGTGCGCCTGCGTGACCAGGGCACCCTGGTGGTCGGCGACCGCGCCGAGATCCAGTTGGACAACGGCGAAGCCAAGGTCGAGAACGCCGAGTACGTGCTGCACAAAGGCCACGTGCGCGGCAGCGCGCTGTACGCCAAGCGCGAAGACAGCGCGATCATCCGCCTCAAGGATGGTACCTACACCCGCTGCGAACCGGGCAGCAACGCCTGGAACCTCAAGGGCAACAACATCAAGCTGAACCCGGCCACCGGTTTCGGCACCGCGACCAACGTGACGTTGCGGGTGAAGGACATTCCGGTGTTCTACACCCCCTACATCTATTTCCCGATCGACGATCGCCGCCAGTCCGGCTTCCTCGCCCCGAGCATTGGCTCGTCGGACGACACCGGTTTCCTGCTGGCCACCCCGTACTACTTCAACCTGGCGCCGAACTACGACGCGACCCTGTACCCCACCTACATGAGCAACCGCGGCTTGTTGCTGGAAGGTGAAGGGCGCTACCTGACCAAGAGCAGCGAAGGCCAGGTCGGCGGCGCCTGGCTGGATGACCAGGAAGACGAGCGCAAGCTGCAGTCCGAGTACGAAGACCAGCGCTGGATGTACAACTGGCAGCACAAGGGCGGCCTCGACTCGCGCCTGCTGGCGGAAGTCGACTACACCGACATCAGCGATCCGTACTACTTCCAGGATCTCGACAGCGACCTGGAGGTCAGCCGCAGCACCTTCGTCAACCAGCAAGGCGCACTGACCTACCGTGGCGACAGCTTTACCGCCCGCCTCAATGCGCATGCCTACGAGCTGGCGACGGTCACCGACATCACGCCATACGACCGCCTGCCGCAGATCACTTTCGACGGTGCCCTGCCCTTCCAGCCGGGTGGCCTGAACTTCGCCTACCAGACCGAGTTCGTACGCTTCGATCGCGACCTGCGCAGCGGCAACTTCAGCGATGAAGATGGCAACCTGGAGCCCTGGTACGACACCCGGATCAAGGGCCTGGCCCGCGCCAATGGCGACCGCGTCCACCTGGAGCCAGGCGTCAGCCTGCCGCTGAACTGGACCTGGGGCTACGTCAAGCCGACCATCAAGTACCTGCAGACCAATTACGATCTGGATCTGGATCAGCAAGGCGAAAACACCCTGCTCGCCGATCAGGAATTCAGCAGCAGCCAGAACCGTGGCGTTGGCCTGTTCAGCCTGGACAGCGGCCTGTACTTCGACCGCAATACCTCGCTGTTCGGCACCAACTACCGCCAGACCCTGGAGCCACGCCTGTTCTACCTCTATGTCCCCGAGGAAGACCAGACCGATATCCCGGTATTCGACACCGGCGAATCGACCTTCAACTACGCCTCGCTGTTCCGCGAAAACCGCTTTACCGGCAAGGATCGCATCGGTGACGAGAACAAATTGTCGCTGGGCGTGACCAACCGTTGGATCGAGTCGAACGGCTTCGAACGGCAGCGCTTCAGCATTGGTCAGGCCATCTACTTTGCCGACCGCGAAGTGCAGCTGCCAGGCATCGACTACAGCACCCGTGACGATGCGCAAGCCAATGTCTCGCCGTACGCACTGGAATATCTGTACCGCTTCAACCGCGACTGGCGCTTCTCGTCCGACTTCAACTGGGATCCGGATAGCAGCAGCACCCGCTCGGGCAGCGCGATGTTCCACTATCAGCCGGAAGCCAACCCGAACAAGGTGGTCAACGTCGGCTATCGCTACCGCAACGACGCCGTGCGTTACGACCAGTCCACCGGTAACTGGGTAGTAGGCGGGGGCGACTTCGGCACACCCGGAAGCGCTAACTACATCAAGGACTACTACAAGGTCGACCAACACGACTTCTCGGTCATCTGGCCAGTCGTGCCGCAGTGGAGCGCCATTGCTCGCTGGCAACATGACTACAACCAGAACCGTACTCTCGAAGCCTTCGGTGGTTTCGAATACGACAACTGCTGCTGGAAACTGCGCCTGATCAACCGTTACTGGGTCGACTACGACGAATACAGTCTGAACCCGAGCCAGAATGATCAAGCCGACCGCGGTATCTTCCTGCAGATCGTCCTGAAAGGGCTCGGTGGCGTGGTAGGTAACAAAGCGGAAAGTTTCCTCGACCAAGGTATCCAGGGTTATCGTCAACGTGAAGATCAAGCTTTCTGATTGCCTGCGCCCGCTGCTGCTGGGCGCCGCTTTTCTCGGTTCTGCAGTACAGGCCGAGGTTCAGTCCCTCAACCGCGTGGTCGCCATCGTCGATAACGATGTGATCATGCAAAGCCAGCTGGACACCCGTGCCCGCGAGGTGCAACAAACCATCGCCAAACGTGGCGCGCAGTTGCCACCGGCCGATGTGCTCAACCAGCAGGTACTCGAACGTCTGATCGTCGAAAACCTGCAATTGCAGATCGGCGACCGCTCCGGCATCCGCATCACCGACGAAGAACTGAACCAGGCGATGGCCAGTATTGCCCAGCGCAATAACCTGACCCTCGAGCAGTTCAGCGCCGCTCTCAATCGTGATGGCTTGTCCTTCAATGATGCGCGCGAGCAGATTCGTCGCGAGATGGTTATCAGCCGCGTACGTCAGCGCCGTGTCGGCGAACGCATCCAGGTTACCGACCAGGAAGTGAAGAACTTCCTCGCCTCCGACTTGGGCAAGATGCAGCTATCGGAAGAGTTCCACCTGGCTAATATCCTGATCCCGCTACCTGAGGGCGCCTCGCCGGAAGCCATCCAGGCGGCAGCGCGCAAGGTCAGCGAAGTCTATGACCAACTGCGTAGCGGTGCCGACTTCGCCCAGTCGGCCATCAGCCACTCTGCCAGTGAAAACGCCCTGGAAGGCGGCGAGATTGGCTGGCGCAAGGCGGGCCAGCTGCCACCGCCACTGGATGGGCTGATCAGCGCGCTGGCGCCTGGTGAGATCACCGAGCCGATTCGCACACCCAACGGTTTCATGATCATCAAGCTGTTGGAAAAACGCGGCGGCAGCAGCGTGGTCAGTGATGAGGTGCATGTGCGCCACATCCTGATCAAGCCCAACGAGATTCGCAGCGAAACCGAAACCCGCCGCCTGGCCGAGCGCCTGTATGAGCGGATCGTTTCCGGTGAGGATTTTGCCGAGCTGGCGAAAAGCTACTCCGAGGATCCAGGTTCCGCGCTGAATGGTGGCGACCTCAATTGGATTGACCCCAGCACCTTGGTACCCGAGTTCCGCGACGTGATGGCCAAGACCTCCAGCGGCGAGCTGTCCAAGCCGTTCAAGAGCCAATACGGCTGGCACGTCCTGGAAGTGCTCGGCCGCCGCGCCACCGACAACAGCGAGAAGTTCCGCGAGCAGCAGGCGATGAACGCCCTGCGCAATCGCAAGTACGACGAAGAGCTGCAGGCCTGGCTACGCCAGATCCGCGACGAGGCCTACGTCGAAATCAAGCTCTGATCGGGCTTGCTGTAATTCCCAAGCCCGGCACTGCCGGGCTTTTTTCGCCACTACCTTTCAGCGTAGAGTGTTGGCTTGCGTCACCACGACCAACACCACCCAGAAGAGAGCCTGCCAATGACCAGCGCCCAACTTTTCGCCCTGACCCCTGGTGAGCCTGCCGGCATTGGCCCGGATCTGTGCCTGCTGCTGGCCCGCGCCGCCCAGCCCCAACCCCTGGTCGCCATCGCCAGCCGTGAACTGCTGAGCGAACGGGCAGCCTTGCTGGGCCTGCAGATCGAACTGCTGAGCGCAGCACCTGGCCACTGGCCGAGCCAGCCTGCACCGGCCGGCAGCCTGTATGTCTGGGATACCCCACTGCAAGCCAAGGTTAAGCCCGGTCAGCTCGACGCCAGCAACGCCGCCTATGTACTGCAGACCCTGACCCGCGCCGGCCAGGGCTGCCTGGATGGCGACTTCGCCGGGATGATCACCGCGCCAGTACACAAGGGTGTGATCAACGAAGCGGGCATCGCCTTCTCCGGGCATACCGAATTCCTCGCCGAGCTGACCCACACCGAACAAGTGGTGATGATGCTCGCCACCCGCGGCCTGCGCGTAGCCCTGGTGACCACCCACCTGCCGCTTAAGGATGTCGCCGCCGCCATCACCGCCGAGCGCCTCGCGCGGGTCGCGCGCATCCTGCATGCCGACCTGGTAGATAAATTCGGCATCGCCCAGCCACGCATCCTGGTCTGCGGACTCAACCCCCACGCTGGCGAAGGCGGCCATCTGGGCCGTGAGGAAATCGAGGTGATCGAACCGACCCTCGAACGGCTGCGCGGCGAAGGCCTGAATCTGATCGGCCCGCTGCCGGCCGACACCCTGTTCACCCCCAAGCACCTCGACCACTGCGACGCGGTGCTGGCCATGTACCACGACCAGGGCCTTCCGGTACTCAAGTACAAGGGCTTTGGCGCAGCGGTCAACGTCACCCTGGGTCTGCCGATCATCCGCACCTCGGTCGACCACGGCACCGCCCTCGATCTGGCCGGCAGCGGCCAGATCGACAGCGGCAGCCTGCAGGTGGCGCTGGAAACCGCCTACATGATGGCCACTAGCAGGAGCTGAGCCGAGCAGGCAGCCCGGCTTGCCTACGGCCTGCCCCGGCAATGCTGTTAAACTGCCGCTCTTTGCATGCGCTTTGAGCGTGCGGCTTGAAGCCTGGAGCTGTCCCGATGTCCGAATACCAACACCGCGCGCGCAAGCGTTTTGGCCAGAACTTCCTGCATGACGCCGGGGTGATCCACCGCATCCTGCGCGCCATCCACGCCCGCGAAGGCGAGCGCCTGCTGGAGATCGGTCCAGGCCAGGGCGCCCTGACCGAAGGCCTGCTGAGCAGCGGCGGCCAGCTCGACGTGATCGAACTCGACCTCGACCTGATCCCGATCCTGCAGAGCAAATTCGGCCATCTAAGCAACTTCCGCCTGAACCAAGGCGACGCGCTGAAGTTCGATTTCAACCGCCTCGAAGCCGCACCGCACAGCCTGCGCGTGGTCGGCAACCTGCCCTACAACATCTCCACGCCGCTGATCTTCCATCTGCTGGATAACGCCCCACTGATCCGCGACATGCACTTCATGCTGCAGAAGGAAGTGGTCGAACGCCTGGCCGCCGAGCCGGGCGGTGGTGACTGGGGCCGCCTGTCGATCATGGTGCAGTACCACTGCCGCGTGGAGCACCTATTCAATGTCGGCCCCGGCGCGTTCAATCCGCCGCCCAAGGTCGACTCGGCCATCGTCCGCCTGGTGCCGCACGACGTGCTGCCCTTCCCGGCCAAGGATCACCGGCTGCTCGAGCGCGTGGTGCGCGAAGCCTTCAACCAGCGCCGCAAGACCCTGCGCAACACACTCAAGGGTCTGCTCAGCAGCGCCGAGATCGAAGCCGCCGGCGTCGATGGCAGCCTGCGCCCGGAGCAACTCGACCTGGCCGCCTTCGTGCGCCTGGCCGATCAGCTCGCCGCGCAACCCAAGGTCCAGGCGCAGGACTAAACTGCATTTTCAGCTTGTCGAGTTACCATTCATGTCCGATCCGCGCTACCAGGTCGACGTCAGCGTCGCCACCCGCTACCTGCCGGAGCAATCCAGTCCGGAGCAGAACCGCTACGCCTTCGCCTACACGGTGACCATCAGCAACAACGGTCAGGCCGCAGCCAAGCTGCTCAGCCGCCACTGGATCATCACCGACGGCGATGGCCGCGTGCAGGAAGTGCGTGGCGCCGGCGTGGTTGGCCAGCAGCCGCACCTGCAGCCAGGCGAGAGCCACACCTACAGCAGCGGCACGGTAATGGCGACCAAGGTCGGCAACATGCAGGGCAGTTACCAGATGCTCGCCGACGACGGCAAACGCTTCGATGCCACCATCGCCCCCTTCCGCCTGGCCATGCCCGGGGCCCTGCACTGATGGCAACCTACGCCGTCGGTGACCTGCAGGGCTGCCTGCAACCGCTCAAGTGTCTGCTCGAACGGGTCGCCTTCGAGCCGAGCAAGGATCGCCTGTGGCTGGTCGGCGACCTGGTCAACCGCGGCCCGCAGTCGCTGGAAACCCTGCGGTTCCTCTACGCCATGCGCGACTCGCTGGTCTGCGTGCTGGGCAACCATGACCTGCATCTGCTGGCCGTGGCGCACAACATCGAGCGCCTGAAGAAGAACGACACCCTGCAGGAAATCCTCGACGCGCCAGATCGCCAGGACCTGCTCGACTGGCTGCGCCAGCAGAAGCTCATGCACCATGACGCCAAGCGCGACATCGCCCTGGTACATGCCGGTATTCCGCCGCAGTGGACCGTGGAAAAGGCCCTGAGCCGCGCCGCCGAAGTCGAAGAGGCCCTGCGCGACGATGCCCGCCTGCCGCTGTTCCTCGACGGCATGTACGGCAACGAACCGGCCAAGTGGGACAAGGATCTGCATGGCATCACCCGCCTGCGGGTGATCACCAACTACTTCACGCGCATGCGTTTCTGCAAGTCCGACGGCACCCTCGACCTGAAGAGCAAGGAAGGCGTCGGTACCGCCCCACCCGGTTACGCCCCCTGGTTCAGCTACCCGCAGCGCAAGAGCCGCGGGCGCAAGATCATTTTCGGCCACTGGGCGGCGCTGGAAGGCCAGTGCGACGAACCCGGCCTCAGCGCCCTGGACAGCGGCTGCGTGTGGGGCGGAGCCATGACCCTGATGAATATCGACAGTGGCGAACGCCACCGCTGCGACTGCCCGGAGAACACCCCATGAGCGAATTCAAACGCATCCCGCCAGAACAAGCCCAGACCCTGCGCGAACAAGGCGCCGTAGTGGTCGATATCCGCGACCCGCAGAGCTTCGCCAACGGCCATATCAGTGGCTCTCACCATCTGGACAACCACTCGCTGGCCGACTTCATCGCCAAGGCCGACTTCGACCAGCCGCTGATCGTCACCTGCTACCACGGCAACTCCAGCCAGAACGCGGCGGCCTACCTAGCGCACCAGGGTTTCGCCGAGGTCTACAGCCTGGATGGCGGTTTCGAGCTGTGGCGCAGTCAGTACCCTGCTGAAGTCGCGCAAGGCACCAGCGAGTAAATTTTTTCTGCGTGGCGCAACCCCGCGCCGCGCCTGCTCCCCAGGGCTTTGCCGACGAGCGGCAATATCCTGTCACCCTTACGCCATCCTTGCGCCTGCCGAATCCGAACTACTCTTAAGTCGAGGCCATCCAAAAGGGAGAGCCGGCACACCGGTTCCGGGCCATCGGTAGCGTTTTTTGGTGTTCTGGGGGTTTCTAACGGCCGACGCGTCGACCTCCTCTGCACCCGCCCGAATGACCCTTGCCGGCTCCATGCAGCGAGCGAGGTGCAGTTATGAGTATATTCAGCCACTTCCAGCAACGCTTCGAATCGACCCGCCAGGAGGAATATTCCCTTCAGGAATACCTCGAACTGTGCAAAGCGGATCGCAGCGCCTACGCCACGGCATCCGAGCGTCTGCTGATGGCTATCGGCGAGCCGGAGCTGATCGATACTTCGAGCAACTCTCGGCTGTCGCGCATCTTTTCCAACAAGGTGATCCGTCGCTACCCGGCCTTTGCCGACTTCCACGGCATGGAAGAGTGCATCGACCAGATCGTCTCCTACTTCCGCCATGCCGCTCAGGGCCTGGAAGAGAAGAAACAGATCCTCTACCTGCTCGGCCCGGTCGGCGGCGGCAAGTCGTCGCTGGCAGAGAAGCTCAAGCAGCTGATGGAAAAAGTGCCCTTCTACGCGATCAAGGGCTCGCCGGTATTCGAGTCGCCGCTGGGGTTGTTCAATGCCAGTGAAGACGGCGCCATCCTCGAAGAGGACTACGGCATCCCGCGGCGCTACCTCAACAGCATCATTTCACCCTGGGCAACCAAGCGCCTGACCGAGTTCGGTGGCGATATCAGCCAGTTCCGCGTGGTCAAGCTGTACCCCTCGATTCTCAATCAGATTGCCGTGGCCAAGACCGAACCGGGCGACGAGAACAACCAGGACATCTCCGCGCTGGTCGGCAAGGTGGATATCCGCAAGCTGGAGGAATTCCCGCAGAACGACGCCGACGCCTACAGCTACTCGGGCGCCCTGTGCCGGGCCAACCAGGGCCTGATGGAGTTCGTCGAGATGTTCAAGGCGCCGATCAAGGTCCTGCACCCCTTGCTCACCGCCACCCAGGAAGGCAACTACAACAGCACCGAAGGCCTCGGCGCGATTCCCTACAGCGGCATCCTGCTAGCCCACTCCAACGAATCCGAGTGGCACAGCTTCCGCAACAACAAGAACAACGAGGCGTTCATCGACCGCATCTACATCGTCAAGGTGCCGTACTGCCTGCGCGTCACCGACGAGGTGAAAATCTACGACAAGCTGCTGTTCAACAGCTCGCTGGCCAAGGCCCACTGCGCCCCGGACACCCTGAAGATGCTCGCCCAGTTCTCGGTGCTGAGCCGCCTGAAGGAGCCGGAAAACTCCAACATCTATTCGAAGATGCGCGTCTACGACGGCGAGAACCTCAAGGACACCGATCCCAAGGCCAAGTCGATCCAGGAGTACCGCGACACGGCGGGCGTGGATGAAGGCATGAACGGTCTGTCGACCCGCTTCGCCTTCAAGATCCTGTCCAAGGTATTCAACTTCGACCCGCACGAGATCGCCGCCAACCCGGTGCACCTGCTGTATGTGCTGGAGCAGCAGATCGAGCAGGAACAGTTCCCCGCCGAAGTACGCGAGCGTTACCTGCGCTTCATCAAGGAATACCTGGCGCCGCGCTACATCGAGTTCATCGGCAAGGAGATCCAGACCGCCTACCTGGAGTCCTACAGCGAGTACGGACAGAACATCTTCGACCGCTACGTGCTGTACGCCGACTTCTGGATCCAGGACCAGGAATACCGCGACCCGGAAACCGGCGAGATCCTCAACCGCGTGGCCCTCAACGAGGAGCTGGAGAAGATCGAGAAGCCGGCCGGAATCAGCAACCCGAAGGATTTCCGCAACGAGATCGTCAACTTCGTGCTGCGCGCCCGTGCCAACAACAACGGCAAGAACCCGACCTGGCTCAGCTACGAAAAGCTGCGCGTGGTGATCGAGAAGAAGATGTTCTCCAACACCGAGGATCTGCTGCCGGTCATCAGTTTCAACGCCAAGGCGAGCAAGGAGGATCAACAGAAGCACAACGACTTTGTCACCCGAATGGTCGAACGTGGCTACACCGAGAAGCAGGTGCGCCTGCTGTCCGAGTGGTATCTGCGGGTTCGCAAGTCGCAGTAACCCGTTGCCGGCGCGGCAGTCGCTGCCGCGCTGGTCGCCGCGTGTCCGCTGGGCGCGCGTGCAACGAACCGGCGCATAGCCTCGCGAGCTAGAGCAAGACGCGCAGCAGGCTATGGCAGGTTCTAAGGAGATGTCATGAGCTATGTGATAGACCGGCGCCTGAATGGCAAGAACAAGAGCACGGTGAACCGCCAGCGCTTCCTGCGGCGTTACCGTGACCACATCAAGAAGGCCGTGGAGGAGGCCGTCAGCCGGCGCTCCATCACCGACATGGAGCACGGCGAACAGATCAGCATTCCCGGCCGCGATATCGACGAGCCGGTGCTGCACCATGGCCGCGGCGGCAAGCAGACCACCGTGCACCCCGGCAACAAGCAGTTCAGCGGTGGCGACCATATCCCCCGCCCCTCCGGCGGTGGTGGCGGTCGTGGTGCCGGCAAGGCGAGCAACTCCGGCGAAGGCATGGACGAGTTCGTCTTCCAGATCACCCAGGAGGAATTCCTCGACTTCATGTTCGAGGACCTGGAGCTGCCCAACCTGGTCAAACGTCACCTGACCGGCAGCGACACTTTCAAGACCGTGCGCGCCGGCATCAGCAACGAAGGCAACCCGTCACGCATCAATATCGTGCGCACCCTGCGCTCGGCCCATGCGCGGCGCATCGCCCTGTCCGGCAGCAGCCGCGCCAAACTCAAGCAGGCTCTGGCCGAGCTGGAGCGCCTGAAGCTGGAAGAGCCGGACAACTTCAGTGACATCCAGGCGCTGGAAGAGGAAATCAGCAAGCTGCGCGTGCGCATCAACCGCGTACCGTTTCTCGACACCTTCGACCTCAAGTACAACCTGCTGACCAAGCAGCCCAATCCCAGCTCCAAGGCGGTGATGTTCTGCCTGATGGATGTGTCCGGCTCAATGACCCAGGCCACCAAGGACATCGCCAAGCGCTTCTTCATCCTCCTGTACCTGTTCCTCAAGCGGAACTACGACAAGATCGAGGTGGTGTTCATCCGCCACCACACCAGCGCCAAAGAGGTCGACGAGGAAGAGTTCTTCTACTCGCGGGAAACCGGCGGCACCATCGTCTCCAGCGCGCTGAAAATGATGCAGGAGATCATGGCCGCGCGTTACCCGATCAACGAGTGGAACATCTACGCCGCCCAGGCGTCGGACGGCGACAACTGGAATGACGATTCGCCGATCTGCCGCGATATCCTGATCAACCAGATCATGCCGTTCGTGCAGTACTTCACCTACGTCGAGATCACCCCGCGCGAACACCAGGCGCTGTGGTTCGAGTATGAACAGGTCGGTGAGAGTTTTGCCGACACCTTCGCCCAGCAGCAGCTGGTCTCGTCCGCCGACATCTACCCGGTGTTCCGTGAACTGTTCCAGCGCCGCCTGGTGACCTGAGGGGAACCGCGATGACCACATCCGAGAAAAAACGCCAGCCGATCTCCATCGGCTCGGAATGGACTTTCGAACTGGTGCGCCAGTACGACCGCGAGATAGCCCGCATCGCCGAGCGCTATGCACTGGATACCTACCCCAACCAGATCGAGGTGATCACCGCCGAGCAGATGATGGATGCCTACGCCTCCGTCGGCATGCCGCTGGGTTATCACCACTGGTCCTACGGCAAGCACTTCCTCGCCACCGAGAAGGGCTACAGCCGCGGGCAGATGGGCCTGGCCTACGAGATCGTGATCAACTCCGATCCGTGCATCGCCTACCTGATGGAAGAGAACACCATGTGCATGCAGGCGCTGGTGATCGCCCACGCCTGCTACGGCCACAACAGCTTCTTCAAGGGCAACTACCTGTTCCGCACCTGGACCGACGCCAGCTCGATCATCGATTACCTGGTGTTCGCCAAGCAGTACATCATGCAGTGCGAGGAGCGCCACGGCATCGACGCGGTGGAAGACCTGCTCGACTCCTGCCACGCCCTGATGAACTACGGGGTCGACCGCTACAAGCGGCCCTACCCGATCTCCGCCGAAGAGGAACGCCGCCGGCAGAAGGACCGCGAGGAGCACCTGCAGAAGCAGATCAACGACCTCTGGCGCACCATCCCCAAGGGCGCCAGCAAAGGCCACGACCAGGACAACAAGCGCTGGCCGGCCGAGCCGCAGGAAAACATCCTGTACTTCCTCGAAAAGCACGCGCCGCTGCTGGAGCCCTGGCAGCGCGAGGTGATCCGCATCGTGCGCAAGATCGCCCAGTACTTCTACCCGCAGCGCCAGACCCAGGTGATGAACGAAGGCTGGGCGACCTTCTGGCACTACACCCTGATGAACGACCTGTACGACGAAGGCCTGGTGACCGATGGCTTCATGATGGAGTTCCTCCAGTCGCACACCAGCGTGATCTACCAGCCCGGCTTCGACAGCCCCTATTACAGCGGTATCAATCCCTACACCCTGGGCTTCGCCATCTACTGCGATATCCGCCGTATCTGCGAACACCCCACCGAAGAAGATCGCCACTGGTTCCCCGACATTGCCGGCAGTGACTGGCTATCGACCCTCAAGTTCGCCATGGCCAACTTCAAGGACGAGAGCTTCATCCTGCAGTTCCTCTCACCCAAGGTGATCCGCGACCTCAAGCTGTTCAGCGTGATGGACGACGACCAGCAGGACGACATGCTGGTGCCGGCCATCCACGACGAGCCGGGTTATCGCATCATCCGCGAGACCCTGGCCGCCCAGTACAACCTGGGCAACCGCGAACCCAATGTGCAGATCTGGAGCGTCGACCGCCGCGGCGATCGCTCGCTGACCCTGCGCCACCAGCAGCACGACCGCAAACCGCTAGGCGAGTCCACCGGCGAAGTGCTCAAGCACCTGCACCGCCTGTGGGGCTTCGACATCCACCTGGAAGTCCGCCAGGGCGAACAGGTGGTCGGCATGCAGCATGTACCGCCGCGCAACGAGCAGGATGCCGACAACGAGTACCCGCGCCTGGATCTGGTGATTCCGCCGATCTGAGCCCCAGCTCGAGCACGCAAGCCCGTACCGGCAGGCAGCAGGTACGGGCTTTTTCGCTTATCCTCCGCGGCAACGGAGGAGTGATTCCATGCAGATCTATAAAGTCGGCGGCGCGGTGCGTGATCGCCTGCTCGGCCGGCCCATCACCGATATCGACTGGGTGGTGGTCGGCGCCGATGCGCAGAGCATGCTCGACCAGGGCTATCGGCCGGTGGGCGACGACTTCCCAGTGTTCCTCCACCCGCAGAGCAGCGAGGAATATGCGCTGGCCCGCACCGAGCGCAAATCCGGCCAGGGTTACGGCGGCTTCACCTTCTACGCCAGCCCGGACGTGACCCTGGAAGACGACCTGATCCGCCGCGACCTGACCGTCAACGCCATGGCCGAGGACGACCACGGCCAGGTGATCGACCCCTATGGCGGCCAGCACGACCTCGCCGCGCGGGTGCTGCGGCATGTCTCCCCCGCCTTCGCCGAGGACCCGCTGCGCGTGCTGCGGGTGGCACGCTTCGCCGCGCGCTATGCACCGCTGGGCTTTGTCGTCGCCCCGGAAACCCTGGCCCTGATGCGCCAACTGGCCGAATCCGGTGAGCTCAAGGCACTCACGGCCGAGCGCAGCTGGAAGGAAATCTCCCGCGCCCTGCTGGAACCGTGCCCCGAAGTGTTCATTCAGGTGCTGCGCGACTGCGCCGCCCTGGCCGAGTTGCTGCCGGAAGTCGACGCCCTGTTCGGCGTACCGCAAACCGCCACCCATCACCCGGAAATCGACACCGGCATCCATAACTTGATGGTGTTGCAGCAGTGTGCCCGCCATCAGCAGCCGCTGAGCGTGCGCTGGGCCTGCCTGCTGCATGACCTGGGCAAGGGCACCACGCCGCCAGCCGAATGGCCGCGGCATATCGCCCACGAAACACGTGGCCTGAAGCTGATCAAGGCGGTGAACACGCGCTGCAAGGTACCGCGGGACTGCGCCGAGCTGGCGCTGTTGGTCGGCGAATACCACACCCACGGCCACCGCGCCCTGGAGCTGCGTGCGGAGACCCTGCTCGGCTTGCTGCAGAGCTTCGACGTCTACCGCCGCCCGCAGCGTTTCGAGGAATTTCTCGCCGCCTGCGAGATGGATGCCCGCGGCCGTCTCGGTTTCGAGGACCGCGACTACCCACAAGCCGCCTACCTGCACGGCGCCATGCAGGCCGCCCGTGCGGTGGCAGTGCAACCGCTGCTGGAGCAGGGAATTCAGGGTGCGGAACTGGGCGAGGCACTCAAGCGCGAGCGGCTGAAAGCGCTCAAGGCCTACAAGGCAAGCACCCACCCCCTGTAGGAGCGAGCTTGCTCGCGATGCTTTGGGGTTGTCTTGATCGCGAGCAAGCTCGCTCCTACACGGGTGCCGGATAGTCCTGTAACAGCTGTGCCGGGGTTAGTTCCAGCTCGCCCCAGCGGAACGCCACCGGACGCAGCTGCTGGTCGATCTGCGCTGCCGCCCAGAGCTCGGCGAATGAGCTGCCGGTCAGCGGATGCCGGCTTTCCGGCACCAGCAGCGCCAACGGCCAGAGCACGAAGGCATTCTTGAGGATTTCCGCGCGCGGCAGGATCAGCCCATCGAAATTGCCGACCAGCTCGTCGTACAGCAGCACATCGATATCCAGCGGCAGGCCCTTGCGATTGGGCGCATAGCGGCCATTGTCGGCCTCGATAAACTTCAGCCGGCGATCCAGCTCGGTCAGCGGCAGGTCGGTGCGCGCACTGACCACCAGATTGAAGAACGGCCCGCTCTTGATCCCCACCGGCGCACTCTCGAATACCGGCGAGCACTGCAGGTCGTGGACAAACCCGGCCAGCGCGTCGAGCCCGGCACACAGGTGCGCCTCGCGCTCGATATTGCTGCCCAGGCCCAGCAAGATCCGGCTCATGGCTGGCTGCGCTCGATTTCCACACCCACTGCCCGGGCCGCCGGGTTGGCGCCGGGCTTGGTCACCTTGAGGCGCAGCCAGGGCATGCCGAACTCGCGCAGCAGGCTGGCAGCCAGGTGCTCGGCAAAGGTCTCCACCAGCTCGAAGCGGGCGGCGCTGGCGAACGCCTGCACATGCTGGTTCACCGCCGCATAGTCGAGTGCCTTGCTCAGGTCATCGCCGGCTGCGGCCGGGCGGATATCCCAGGCGAAGGTCAGGTCCAGCCGCAGGCACTGGCGAATGCCGCGCTCCCAGTCGTAGGCACCGATCAGGGTGTCGACTTCCAGACCTTCGATAAAGACTTTGTCCAAGCACTTAACTCCACAGCACGACAAGGAGTGCGTCCCGCCGCTAGAATCGGGGCTCACTCGCCCCGGAATGGATACCATGTTCTGGCTGTTGGTACTGCTCGCCTACCTGCTCGGCTCGCTGTCCTTCGCCATCCTGCTCAGCCGCCTGAGTGGTGGGCCGGATCCTCGCGTCAGTGGCTCGGGCAATCCCGGAGCGACCAATATGCTCAGGGTGGCGGGCAAGAAGCTGGCCATCATCACCCTGCTCGGCGACCTGTGCAAAGGCCTGTTGCCGGTACTGATCGCCAGTCTGCTAGGGTTGAATATCCAGCAACAAGCCTGGATCGGTCTGGCTGCCGTGATTGGCCACCTTTATCCACTGTACTTCCGCTTCAAGGGCGGCAAAGGCGTGGCCACGGCTGCCGGCATGCTGCTCGGCCTGTATCCGCCGGCGGCCCTGCTGGCCCTTGCCACCTGGGCATTGACCTTCATCCTCACCCGAACCAGCTCGCTCGCCTCACTGATCGCCACGCCACTGACCTTGCCATTGCTGGCCTGGCAACAACCGGCAGCCCTGCTGCCGATGTGCGTGCTGACCGGGCTGATCGTCTGGCGCCACCGTAGCAATTTACGCGACCTGTTTGCCGGGCGCGAACGGCACTTCTGAATCCATCGCCGACAGCGGCCTCAGATGGCCGGCAACTGCTCCATCGGCCAGCGCGCCTGCACACCGATGGCCGGGCCATCCTGCTGGCCGGCCAGCAGGCGCTGGCAGCCGGCGTAGGCGATCATCGCGCCGTTGTCGGTGCAGAAGCGCGGCCGCGCATAGAACACCTGACCCTTGAGCTCACCGAGCATCTTCTCCAGGGACTGGCGCAGCGCCTGGTTGGCGCTCACGCCGCCGGCGATCACCAGGTTATTCAGACCGGTCTGCTTGAGTGCGCGCCGGCACTTGATGGTCAGGGTGTCGACCACCGCCTGCTGGAAGGCCAAGGCCACGTCCGCACGGGTCTGCTCGCTCTGGTCGCCCGCCTCGCGGCATTGCAGCCAGGTATTGAGGGTGAAGGTCTTCAGCCCGCTGAAGCTGAAATCCAGCCCGGGGCGATCGGTCATCGGTCGCGGGAAGGTGAAGCGCCCCGGCGTCCCGACTTCGGCCAGGCGCGCAATCTCCGGGCCGCCCGGGTACTGCAGGCCCATCAACTTGGCCGTCTTGTCGAACGCCTCGCCAGCGGCATCATCCAGCGACTCGCCGAGCAGCTGATAGCGGCCAATGCCATCGACCCGCACCAGCTGGGTATGGCCACCGGACACCAATAAAGCGACGAACGGGAAGGCCGGCGGCTGTTCTTCCAGCATCGGCGCCAGCAGATGGCCTTCCATATGGTGCACACCCACCGCCGGAATGCCCCAGGCAAAGGCCAAGGCCTGGGCGCAGGAAGCACCAACCAGCAAGGCGCCAACCAGGCCAGGACCCGCGGTGTAGGCGATGGCCTCGATCTGCGTGCGCTCTACGCCGGCCTCTGCCAGCACTTCACGGATCAGCGGCAGCATGCGCTTGACGTGATCGCGCGAAGCCAGCTCCGGCACGACACCGCCGAACACCCGATGCTGCTCGATCTGGCTGAACAGGGCATCGGCCAGCAGGCCGCGCTCGCTGTCATACAGAGCGACACCGGTTTCATCGCAGGAGGTTTCCAAGCCCAGCACCAGCATGGGTTCGCGCCTTTAATACAGAGGGAATTCGAAGGCGCGCATAATAATCGCCGTCCTACAGCCCGGCCAGCGCTTTTCGATCAGAGGCTTTGCATTCTGTGGCGCTTGGCGTTAATATCCGCAGCCCTTGAAAACCGACGTATTCCCGTGCCCTAGCCGGATCGCGTCGTCCATTCGGTAAAACAGTGAAGGTACGACCTGGATGCCAGCCGTCAAAGTTAAAGAGAACGAACCCTTCGACGTAGCTCTGCGTCGCTTCAAGCGCTCCTGCGAAAAGGCCGGTGTATTGGCCGAAGTGCGCAGCCGCGAGTTCTATGAGAAGCCAACCACCGAGCGCAAGCGCAAGGCAGCAGCCGCTGTTAAGCGTCACGCGAAGAAAGTGCAGCGCGAACAGCGCCGCCGCGAGCGCCTGTACTGAGTTATCAGTCACGCCGCAAAGGTTTCCGCATGGCCCGGCTCACGCCGGGCTTTGCATTTTCAGGCTCCACCTGACTCCGCTTCGCCACTCGGCGATGACCGGAGTTTTTCGTTTATGCTCCCGCCTCTGGCACCAGCACACTGACGACCCCATGGCCGGCCTGATCCCACAACCCTTTATCGATGACCTGCTCAACCGCACCGACATAGTCGAGGTGGTGAGCTCGCGCATCCAAATAAAGAAGACCGGCAAGAACTACAGCGCCTGCTGCCCGTTCCACAAGGAAAAGACCCCGTCTTTCAGCGTCAGCCCGGACAAGCAGTTCTACTACTGCTTCGGCTGCGGCGCTGGCGGCAACGCGCTCGGCTTCATCATGGACCACGACAACCTGGACTTCCCCCAGGCCATCGAGGAACTGGCCAAGCGCGCCGGCATGGACATCCCGCGCGAGGAAGGCGGGCGCGGCGGACACAAGCCACGCCAGCCGACCGATTCACCGCTCTATACGCTGCTGACCGCCGCCAGCGACTACTACCGCCAGGCCCTGAAGAGCCATCCGACACGCAAGGCCGCGGTGGACTACCTCAAGGGGCGCGGCCTGTCCGGCGAGATCGCCCGCGACTTCGGCCTCGGCTTCGCCCCGCCCGGCTGGGACAACCTACTCAAGCACCTGGGCGGCGACAACCTGCAGCTGAAGGCGATGATCGACGCCGGCCTGCTGATCGAGAACACCGAAACCGGCAAGCGCTATGACCGCTTCCGCGACCGCGTGATGTTCCCCATCCGCGACAGCCGCGGGCGGATCATCGCCTTCGGCGGCCGGGTGCTCGGCGACGACAAGCCCAAGTACCTGAACTCGCCGGAAACCCCGGTATTTCACAAGGGCCAGGAACTCTACGGCCTGTACGAGGCACGCAAGAACAACCGCGACCTCGACGAGATCATGGTGGTTGAGGGCTATATGGACGTCATCGCCCTGGCCCAGCAAGGCCTGCGCAATGCCGTGGCCACCCTCGGCACCGCCACCAGCGAAGAACACCTCAAGCGCCTGTTCCGCATCGTACCCAGCGTGTTGTTCTGCTTCGACGGCGACGCCGCCGGGCGCAAAGCCGCCTGGCGCGCCCTCGAGTCGACCCTACCAAGCCTGCAGGATGGGCGCCGCGCGCGCTTTCTGTTCCTCCCGGAAGGCGAGGACCCGGACAGCCTGGTCCGCGCCGAAGGCACCGACGCCTTCCGTGCGCGCATCAACCAGCACGCCCAGCCGCTGGCCGACTACTTCTTCCAGCAACTCTGCGAAGAAGCCGACCCGCGCTCCCTGGAAGGCAAGGCCCACCTGGCAACCCTGACCACCCCGCTGATCGAGCAGATACCCGGCAACAACCTGCGCGCCCTGATGCGCATGCGCCTGGGCGAAATCACCGGCCTCACCGCCGAAGCCCTGGCACAGATGACACAACACGCGCCCGCCGCCAGCCCTAGCAGGGCCGAACACGAATACGCGCCAGCCGCCGAACACTATTACGACGCCCAGCCGGACTACGGCGATATCGCCGACTACGCCAACCATATCGAGCCACCGGCCGACGGCGGCTTCGAGCAGAAAAAGAACTGGAAGAAAGGCGAAGGCAAGCCGTGGAAAAAGGACGGCAGCTGGAAGAAAGGCGGTCGCGACGACCAGCCGCGCACACCGCGCAAGGCCGTCAGCGTCGAGTCACCCACACTGACCGCCCTGCGCACCCTACTGCACCACCCGACACTGGCGCAGAAGGTCGAAGATGTCAGCCATTTCGCCGCCGAAGACGACACCTACGCCCAATTGCTGGTCGCCCTGCTCGGCGCTCTGCAGAAAAACCCGCAGCTGCGCTCACTGCAGCTGATCGCGCGCTGGCACGGCACCACCCAGGGCCGCCTGCTGCAGGCCCTGGCGGAAAAGGAATGGCTGATCGACCAGGACAATCTTGAAAAGCAGTTCTTCGACACCATTACTACACTTGCCCATAACCAGCTGCAGAAACGACGCGAGCAACTCCTGCGCAGCGTCATGCAAAAAAGCCCCAGTAAACTGACCGAGGAAGAAAAGACTCTACTGCGCGAGCACTTCAGCCGCCCTTCTTCCTCAAGCGACAAGAGCTCAACTGGCGCCTGAGCCCCTTAATCAGTTATAATCCTCGGCTTGTTTTTTGCCCGCCAAGACCTTCAATGGATAGGGTGTTATGTCCGGAAAAGCGCAACAACAATCTCGTTTGAAAGAATTGATCGCCCGTGGTCGTGAGCAGGGTTACCTGACTTACGCGGAGGTCAACGACCACCTGCCGGAGGATATTTCCGACCCGGAACAGGTGGAAGACATCATCCGCATGATCAACGACATGGGGATCAACGTATTCGAGACTGCCCCGGATGCGGATGCCCTGTTGTTGGCCGAGGCCGACACCGATGAAGCTGCGGTAGAGGAAGCTGCAGCCGCCCTGGCGGCCGTAGAGACCGATATCGGCCGCACCACCGACCCAGTGCGCATGTATATGCGTGAAATGGGCACCGTGGAGCTGCTGACCCGCGAAGGCGAAATCGAAATCGCCAAGCGCATCGAAGAAGGCATCCGTGAAGTCATGGGCGCTATCGCCCACTTCCCGGGCACCGTCGACAGCATCCTCGCCGACTACCAGCGCGTCACCAGCGAAGGTGGCCGCCTGTCCGACATTCTCAGCGGTTACATCGACCCCGACGACGGCAGCCTGCCGGCTGAAGAAGTTCCGGTCGACCTGAAAACCGCCGCCCCGGCTGCTGAAGCCGCGGAAGACGAAGAAGAAAGCGACGGCGACGACGAGGAAGAAGAAGGCGATGGCGGTCCGGATCCGGAAGAAGCCCTGCGCCGTTTCACCGCCGTCTCCGAGCAGCTGGAAAAAGCCCGCAAGGCGCTGAAGAAGCATGGCCGCAGCAGCAAGCAGGCGATCGCCGAATTGCTCGCCCTGGCCGAGCTGTTCATGCCGATCAAGCTGGTGCCCAAGCAGTTCGATGCCCTGGTCGAGCGCGTACGCGGCTCGCTGGAGCAGGTTCGTGCCCAGGAACGCGCCATCATGCAGCTGTGCGTGCGTGATGCCCGCATGCCGCGCGCCGACTTCCTCAAGCTGTTCCCTGGCAACGAAATCGACGAAACCTGGGCTGCCGGCCTGGCCAAAGGCAAGGCCAAGTACGCCGAGGCCATCGGCAACCTGCAGGCCGACATTCTGCGCTGCCAGCAAAAGCTGATCGCCCTGCAGAACGACACCAGCCTGACCATCGCCGAAATCAAGGACATCAACCGCCGCATGTCCATCGGCGAAGCGAAAGCGCGCCGGGCGAAGAAAGAGATGGTCGAGGCCAACCTGCGCCTGGTTATCTCCATCGCCAAGAAGTACACCAACCGCGGCCTGCAGTTCCTCGACCTGATTCAGGAAGGCAACATCGGCCTGATGAAGGCGGTGGACAAGTTCGAATACCGTCGCGGCTACAAGTTCTCGACCTACGCCACCTGGTGGATTCGCCAGGCGATCACCCGCTCGATCGCCGACCAGGCGCGCACCATCCGGATTCCGGTGCACATGATCGAGACGATCAACAAGCTCAACCGCATCTCTCGTCAGATGCTGCAGGAGATGGGCCGCGAGCCGACTCCGGAAGAGCTGGGTGAGCGCATGGAAATGCCCGAGGACAAGATCCGCAAGGTATTGAAGATCGCCAAAGAGCCGATCTCCATGGAAACCCCGATCGGCGACGACGAAGACTCGCACCTGGGCGACTTCATCGAGGACTCCACCATGCAATCGCCGATCGACGTGGCGACCGTGGAAAGCCTCAAGGAAGCCACCCGCGAAGTTCTGGCCGGCCTCACCGCGCGTGAAGCCAAGGTCCTGCGCATGCGCTTCGGCATCGACATGAATACCGACCACACCCTCGAGGAAGTCGGTAAGCAGTTCGATGTGACCCGCGAGCGGATCCGCCAGATCGAAGCCAAGGCGCTGCGCAAGCTGCGCCATCCGACGAGAAGCGAGCACCTGCGCTCCTTCCTCGACGAGTAAATCAGAACCCCCCGGCCAAAACCGGGGGTTTTGCTTTATCCCCCACGGAATGCAGGGCTACACTGAAAATTCCACCTTGCTGCGGAAGCCGCCTGCATGTCGCGTCTGCTGGCCATTCTCCTGTTGTGTCTGGCGTACTGGGCAGCCCCGGTGCACGCGCTCACCCTCAGCCCAGACGAACAGGCCTGGCTGGCCAACCATCCGCAGGTGCGCCTGGGCGTTGATGCTTCCTGGCCGCCCTTCGAATTCCGCGACGAGCAAGGCCGCTATCAGGGGCTCAGCGCCAGCTATGTCGAGCTGATCGAACAACGCCTGCATATCGCCATGCAGCCCGTGGAGCCGCGCAGCTGGAGCGAGGTTCTGGCCAGCGCCAAGAGTGGCGAACTCGACCTGCTCCCCGGCGTGATGTCCACGCCCGAAAGACAGAAGGACCTCGCCTTCACCCGCCCCTACCTCGACTTCCCCATCGTCATCATCGCCCACCATGACGGCCCGCAGCCGCGCACCCTGAAACAGCTCTATGGCCTCAAGATTGCCGTGGTCAAGGACTATGCCCCGCACGAGCTGCTGCGCACGCGCCATCCGGATCTCAACCTGCTGCCACTGCCCAGCGTCAACGCGGCCCTGCAAGCCGTCGCCACCGGCCAGGCCGACGCCCTGATTGGCGACCTCGCCTCCAGCGTCTGGAGCATGCGCCAGCTCAAGCTCGAAGGCCTATATGTCAGCGGTGAAACGCCCTACCGCTATCAACTGGCCATGGCCGCCCCGCACAGCAACGCGGTACTGATCGGCATCCTCGACAAGCTGTTCGCCGAACTCAGCGCAGAGGAAGTCGAAGCCCTGCAAAAGCCCTGGGTTGGCGGCATGCTGGATGGCCGACAAAGTTGGCAGCAAGCCGTGCTCTATGGCCTCCCGGCCCTGCTCGTCGTCCTGCTGATCCTCGCCGCCGTGCTGCGCGTGAACCGCCGCCTGAGCCAGGAGATCCAGGGCCGACAAGCGCTGGAACTGCAGCTGCGCAGCAGCGAGCAGCACTACCGCGGCCTGGTCGAAAGCCTCAATGCCATCGCCTGGGAGATGCGCATGGAGGATTACTGCTTCACCTATGTCTCGCCACACGCCGAGCGCCTGCTCGGCTACCCGCTGCACGACTGGCTGGAGCCGGGCTTCTGGCAACGTACCCTGCACCCGGATGACGCCGAGAATGCGCTCAACTACTGCATCAGCGAAAGCCAGGCCGGCCACGACCACAGCCTGGACTATCGCATGCTGGCCGCCGATGGGCGGGTGGTGTGGATTCGCGACATCGTCACGCCCATCCAGCAAGGCGCCAAGCTGATCCTGCGCGGCCTGATGATCGACATCAGCGAAGCCAAGCATGCCGAACACGCACAACAGCTGTCGGAACAGAAGTTCGCCTCGGTCTTCCACAACTGCCCGGACATCCTGGTCATCGCCCGGCGTAGCGATGGGGTATTGCTGGCACTCAACCAAACCTTCGAACAGCAACTCGGCATCAGCGCCAGCGAAGCCATCGGCAAGACCGCCACCCAACTGGACATCTGGGGCGTGCCCGGCGCTGGCACGCAACTGCTCACCCGCCTGCAAGAGGACGTCCTGAACAACCTCGAGATGCCCTTCCGGCGGCGCAACGGCGAGCTCTTTATCGGCCTGCTTTCGGCTCAGCCCGTGCAGCTCGATGGCAGCCCGGCACTGGTGGTCGCGGTGCGCGATATCACCGAACTGAAACGCACCCAGCAGCAACTGCAAGCGTCCGAAGAGAAATTCGCCAAGGCGTTCCATGCCACTCCAGACGGCATGCTGATCACCCGCCTGGAGGATGGCCGCATCCTCGAGGCCAACGAAGGCTTCACGCGCATCACCGGCTATGACATTCAGGAGGCCATCGGCCGGACCACCCTGGAGCTGGCCATCTGGAGCTCGACTGCTGACCGGGAGCGCCTGGTAGAACAGGTTCGCACGCACGGCCAAGCCCGGGACTTGCTGGCCTGGATACGCATCCGCGATGGCCAGTTGCGCCTCGCCGAACTATCCGCCCAGCCGCTGATGATCGACGACACCCCCTGCATGCTGACCATGGCCCGCGACATCACCGAGCGCCAGCAGATGCAGGAGCGCCTGCACCAGGCGGCGACCGTCTTCGAGAACACCGCCGAAGGCGTGATGATCACCGACACCGAGCAGCACATCACCGCGGTCAACCGCGCCTTCAGCATCATTACCGGCTACAGCGAGGCGGAAGCCCTTGGCCAGACCCCGCGCCTGCTCGCCTCCGGCCAGCATGACAGCGCCTTCTATGCCGCCATGTGGCACCAACTGGCGGCCGAAGGCCACTGGCAGGGCGAGATCTGGAACAAGCGCAAGAATGGCGAGTTGTATCCGGAGTGGCTGACCATCAGCGCCGTACGCAACCAGGCCGACGACATCACCCACTTCGTTGGCGTGTTCGCCGACATCAGCACCCTCAAGCATGCCCAGGCCCGGCTGGACCACCAGGCGCATCACGACCCCCTGACCGGTCTGCCCAACCGCCTGCTCTTCGAAACCCGCCTGGCGACCGCACTCACCGATGCGCTCGCCGACAATCACCAGGGCGCCGTGCTGTTCCTCGACCTGGACCGCTTCAAACACATCAATGACAGCCTCGGTCACCCGGTCGGCGACGCCCTACTGAAAAGCATCGCCCTGCGCCTGCGCGAACAACTGCGCGACATCGATACCGTGGCGCGCCTGGGTGGTGATGAGTTCATCGTCCTGCTGCCCGGCCTGCAGCAGGCAAAGCATGCCGAGCGCGTCGCCAGCAAACTGCTGAGCTGCTTCAGCGCGCCCTTCCAGGCCGACACCCATGAGTTCTTCATCAGCGCCAGCATCGGCATCAGCCTGTTCCCCATCGACGGCAACGATGTCGCCACCCTGGTGAAGAATGCCGATGCGGCCATGTACAGCGCCAAAGCCAAGGGCCGCAACCGCATCGAACTCTACACGCGCAACCTGACCTTCCAGGCCAACGAGCGCATGACCCTCGAACACGAACTGCGCCGCGCCAGCGAGCGTGGCGAGCTGAGCCTGCACTACCAGCCGAAGATGTGCCTGCGCAGCGGCAACCTGGTCGGCGCAGAGGCGCTGATCCGCTGGAGTCATCCGGTATTCGGCGACATCCCGCCCGATCGCTTCATTCCGCTGGCCGAAGAAAGCGGGCTGATCCTGCAGATCGGTGACTGGGTATTGCAGGAAGCCTGCCGGCAGATGCACGAATGGCAAAGCCAACACGCGCCCTTCGGCCCGCTCTCGGTCAACCTGTCCGGCAGCCAGCTCAGCCAGCCACAGCTGACCGAACGCATCGCCAACACCCTCAGCGACTTCGGCCTGGATGCCTGCTACCTGCAACTGGAAATCACCGAAGGCTTCATCATGACCCAGGCCGAGGAAGCACTGGGCGTACTGCACGAACTGAAGAGTCTGGGCCTGCAACTGGCCATCGACGACTTCGGCACCGGCTACTCCTCGCTCAGCTACCTCAAGCGCCTGCCACTAGACATCCTGAAGATCGACAAATCCTTCGTCCGCGGCCTGCCCGGCGACCCGGACGACGCCGCCATCACCCGCGCCATCATCGCCCTGGGCCGCAGCCTGCAGATGACCGTGATCGCCGAGGGCGTGGAAACCAAGGCCCAGGAGATCTTCCTCACCAGCGAAGGCTGCGAACAGATCCAGGGCTACGTGGTCAGCCGCCCGCTCTCGGCCGAGTCCTTCGCCAACAACTTCCTCGGCCCCTTGCCGATTGGCAGCAGCGAAAAGGCACCGGTATAATCCGCCGTCCTTCTGGGGGCCTATAGCTCAGTTGGTTAGAGCAGAGGACTCATAATCCTTTGGTCCACGGTTCGAGTCCGTGTGGGCCCACCATATGAAACAACGACTTAAGCCCACCACCTTGGTGGGCTTTTTCGTTTTCAGCCATTTTAGTCCCCGCTTTAGTCCCCACATCTCATCTCTGCTCCCGCTTTCACCGCCCCCTCAACGCCTCACCCCGCCTTTGCTGCGAGCTAAGCATCACTCTATGGCCTCTCAATCCTGCCCCGCCTGGAGACTCTGAAGACGCCGCTAGGCGATTACTTCGGCTTCTTATAGATTGCTTAGCTTGGCAAAGCACCGAAGGGAATCTCATGGCTGACGAGTTTGATGTCCAAAGCGATCTAGGCTCTCTGTGGCATCGCTGGGACCCGCATATCCATACGCCCGGTACTGCTCTGAACGACCAATACACAGGGCCAGATCCCTGGGAGGAGTTCCTCAGTGCCATTGAAGCCTCAAGCCCGCCCATTCGTGCCCTGGGCATCACCGACTACTTCGGCATTGAGCGCTACGAGCAGGTCGTTGACCTAAAAAAACAGGGCCGGCTGCCAGGCGTTGGCCTGATTTTCCCCAACGTCGAACTGCGTCTGGGCATCGAGACGGCGAAGGCATCCGCAGTCAATATCCATCTGCTGTTCTCACCGCATGATTCGGATCATGTTGAGCGTATTAAGCGCTTCCTGCTGGAGTTCGAGTTTCCTCACCTGGGGGAGACCTATCGGTGCCATCGCGACGACCTCATCCGCCTGGGTCGCACTCACAAGGCACAGCTGACAAACGACGATGCAGCGCGATCCGAAGGTGCCAACCAATTCAAGGTAACTTTCGATCAACTTAAGCTGGCGTTGTCGAAGAACGAATGGGTCAAAAAGAACACCCTCATCGCTGTCGCGGGCGGAGAAAAAGATGGCTCATCTGGACTGCGCGACGCGACGGCCTCATTCGCAGCGCAGCGCAAGAATATCGAAGGTCTGGCGCATATCGTCTTCAGCGCGAATCCGAAGCAAATCCGGTTCTGGCTCGGCAAAGAGTCAGCCTCGGTCGAAGAGCTCGAAAGTCAGTACAACGGCTGCAAACCGTGCTTGCATGGGTCGGATGCACATTCTGCCGCCAAGGTAGGCCAACCCGATGGTGACCGCCGATGCTGGATCAAGGGCGACCTGACATTCGATTCGCTGCGCCAGATCTGCATCGAACCTGAAGAGCGGGTTTTTGTTGGTGCCGAGCCTCCGCGCGGTGCGCTGGATAGCCATGCAATCAAGTCAGTGTCCGTCACAAACGCGCCGTGGATCGCGAATGGCGCCGTAGCACTGAATGCGGGCCTAGTTGCCGTGATTGGCGCACGGGGGTCCGGCAAGACCGCACTGGCAGATTTGATCGCGGCCGGCGGCCTTGCGCTTTCCCCCCATCTGAACGAGCGATCTTTCATCCATCGGGCGAAACAACACCTCACCGACAGTGAAGCCGAGTTGCACTGGGCATCCGGAGAAAAGACCGGAAACCAGCTCACCGATACCGACATGGAAGACTATCTGGCCAGCCCGTATGTTCAGTACCTGTCGCAACAGTTTGTTGACCAGCTCTGCTCGGCGGAAGGCTTAGACGACGCTCTGGTCGCGGAGATCGAGCGAGTAATTTTCAATGCGCACCCGCTCACCGAGCGCCAGAGTGCCGACTCATTTATGGAACTGCTGAATATTCGGCTGGATTCCTCACGCCAGATGCGGGAACGCCAGCAGCAGGCGCTGACTAGGGCATCCGCCGACCTCACCGATGAGCGCGTTAGGAAGGACGGCCTCAAGACACTAGAGAAGGATCGCGACGAGAAGAAACGCGCTATTGATAAGGACAAAACTGATCGTGACGCCCTGATCCCCAAGGGCAATGAAGAACGGGCCAGACGTCATGAACAAATCTCCCTTGCGGTCGATGCGAAACGGCAGCAAGTGGATCAAGCTACACGTAAGCATCAAACCCTGCTCCACCTGCAAAACGACGTGCGTGATTTCCGGTCCAGGCAAGCGCCGGCAATCCTCGCCGACCTTAAGAGCGATCGCGAGAATGCCGGTTTAAGCGCCGCTGACTGGGATGCCTTCAAACTCGACTATGTAGGCCCAGTCGACTCGCTTCTGACCGAACACATCAAACAGGCGAGCCTTTTGATTGCTGAGCTGCAGGGTCCCGCGAATACCGATCCGGAGGTTCAGGCGAACCCTGATCCAGCAGTCGCACTTATTTCCTCGGACTCGAGCCTTGCCGATCAGTCTCTCTCCTTGCTGGAACGAGAGCTGGCTCGCATACGCGCACTGGTTGGCGTCGATGCGCAGAACGCCAAGCGCTTCACCACCTTGTCTGACAAGATCACCAGGGCAGAGGCTGCACTTAACAAAGTGCTCCAGCAGATTGAGCGCGCCCAAGGTGCCGACGAGCGCATACGAGTACTGGTCGACGCACGTCGCACGGCATATGCAGCCATCTTCGAGGCCATCGTCGAGGAAGAAAATGAGCTAGTAGATCTCTATGGGCCCATCAAGTCTCGCATTGAAGGGGCTGCCGGCTCTCTATCAAAGCTCTCGTTCTCGGTACGTCGAGTCGTCGATCTACCTGGATGGGCAGCCAAAGGTGAAAGCCTACTGGACTTACGCACCAACGGCCCCTTCAAAGGACGCGGCGAATTGTTGCGATCCGCGCGCGCCGGACTTCTATCGGCTTGGTCGACCGGTGACGCCACCCAAGCTGCCGCAGCCTTACTAGACTTCGTTAAAGCCAATGAGTCGGCGCTCAGGGCTCACATGCCTGAGAATGCTGACTTCCGCGCCTGGGCGCGCGATATCTCCGACTGGCTTTACAGCACCAATCACATCAATGTCGGATATGGCCTGCAGTATGACGGCGTCGATATCGAACAGTTGTCGCCCGGCACACGCGGCATCGTGTTGCTATTGCTGTACCTGGCCATTGATGCGGAAGACGACCGGCCGCTGATCATCGACCAGCCCGAGGAAAACCTGGACCCTCAGTCGATCTTCCAAGAGCTGGTACATCGTTTCCGTGATGCTAAAAAGCGGCGTCAGATCATCATCGTGACGCACAACGCCAACTTGGTGGTTAACACTGACGCGGATCAAGTGATCGTGGCTAAGTGCGGGTCGCATAGACCTGGCAAATTACCGCTCATTACCTACGTGAGCGGTAGCCTCGAAAACCCGCTCATTAGGCAGCACGTCTGCGAAATCCTAGAAGGTGGTGAGCGTGCTTTCAAAGAGCGCGCCAAACGACTGCGGGTTTCAATCTGAACCCGATCGCCGGAGACCTTGATGGGGCCGCCCCATCAAGCCGGTCACAGCATGACGTATGTTGGCACCACCATCTGAGTGTGCTCTTTGAGATCTAGCTGTCCGGGGCGATTCACTGAGGTCGACTGCGGCTTATCAAACCCTGGATAGCAACAGCGACTTTACCCAGAGCATCAATAACTCCGTCCATAACAAAATCTAAAGCTCTTCCATAGCCTGCATTGACAGTTGCTATATCGAAACCAAGTTGCTGCAGGGTGCTCAGGCACCGCTCCATAGCCTCGTGAGCATCAGCGATTCTGAGATCGTTATTCAAGAACAAGGGGGCCATGGCTTCATTGCGATCATTCCAGCCCTCGGGCTCGCTACCTGAAGCGAAGGTATCGCTCGCCTCCTCATGAACGTTCAGTCTTTCGATGACATTCAAAAGTGCCTGCAAAAGCTTGAGACTTCCGAGGTCTTTGACCGCCGCTCTCGGACACCCAGCATGCTCTAACAATGACTTGAGATAGCCGTTTGGAACGCGCTGCCAGACCTCATGCAAACTCTTGCAGCGAGCGAGGAACATCTGTTGTGTCATGTCCAATGGTGCCACTTGGGCAAGGCGACTGAGCGCTGGATAGGCCAACCAACCATTTGCCGCCACCTCTGTACGCTGGAAACCTGTCAGCTCTTCTGCCGACTTGTTCAGACCCACGGCTCTACCTAGTGCAGAAAGGCCGTCGCCCAACTGTAAAAGCACATCGAGCAGCCGCTGCACCTTCGCAACAACATGCTCTTCATTCAGGTCCACATGCGCTAAGTCGGCCGGATCAACCGCAAATGATCGGGCATGCACTATCTCGCGATCAGGCTTCGCTTTGTAAAGCTCACGCATCGGCACTTGGAGCAGGTTTCTCCCAACCCGCCGACAAGCTGTGAAACTCCACTGCCCTCTGTATGAAGGACTGCAATGCCACTGCCCCCAAACATAAGCAGGCACCGAGTCATAAAAAGCACTCTCCTCATATCTCTTTAGGAACCGATCATCGAGATAGACCGGATCATTCCCCACCAATGCGTTTGCTCGTGCGTGAGTCATAGGCTGGGCATGACCTGGCCATAGGATGCCCTCAGCAGTTTGCTCTGGACAGAGCTCTGGCGTTACCGCCTCAACTGAGGCCCAAAGCTGTAGTAGGAGACCTCCCTTATGCTCGCGGATGTCTAACTCGTACCAGGCGACACCTTCGGTAGGCTTGCAGCCTACATGAGACTTTCCTCCCATAACCGCTCGCACCTCGGGGACATCCGGTAGCTGGGCTGAGTAGTAAAAAACTCGCACACCCCGGGCACCGCGTAGCCAAAGATAGCGACGGAGGTACTCATTCGACATGCGCCAACTTACGGGCCTCTTCAAGTTCCAGTGATATTCACTGGACACCTCTCCCTCGGCCACACCAAATTCTGGAAGCCCTAAGTCATCAAAGACAAGACTCTGATGCTCGTTACCAACGCAGCGAGGGGTCAATCCGAGTGCCATCCAAACCTTCTCCGCGAGGTTGAAGGTGTAGAAGGAGCCATCACCCCATGACGCCACAATGTAATCGTACCCTGAGATGGAGGGCGTAAAACTCGCAGAACAGCCAAACACCTCGCCTGCGGGAACAGAGTACTCAACGACGCCACTAGCACCTTCGTCCAGGACCTCAAGCGGGACATCCTGACCGACAGGAACCACGGCCATCAGTAAATGAAGATGCTCGGCCTCCATCCCATCCGGATCACTCTCGTAGAGTGACGCTACCTCCACCATCTGCCTCGGTGACATACCTGCTGGTGCCAAGAGCTGTTTCAACCGTTCTGGCAGACAATCCAAAGGAAGTGGAAAGGCCTCTAAATAATTAATAGTCATTGCGTATCAACTAGCCCCTTCATTATCACCCGCCCCCGGTTCACCAAATCGCTCACGGTACAGTTGAGCCCCAAGCGCCATGACCTCCAGATCATTCTTCCCGACGTCCGTAGCGGATCTGACTACCAGTTTTCTCTTCATGATCGCCATCTCAAAGAGAAGCTCTGGCTGCCCATCTTTAAGAATCGCCGGTAGAAGAAGATAGGCACCCACCCTTTTAAAAGCGCCCAAGAAACGCGACAAATTGGCATCGCTGGCAGCTTCCATAGTCTGCATTCGCGAAACTATTGTGTGTGCCTTCCGGTTCGACGGCTCCTCTGTCTCAGGTGGGCTCGAGGTAATTAGGAGCCGGTAATGTGCCGGGTGCTCACGGGATATCCCCTGTATTACCGCCAGGTAGATTTCTTCATTTAGATCGGCACTTCCTATGCGCTCACGCCAGCGGGCAAAGATTTTGGTGGCCGCCCCCGCATCGGTGAACATCAGCGCCAACGCCGGCGGGGCATTGCGAGCAAAATCAGCGACGAAGACTCCTCGCCAGCCAGCCTGATCCCAAAGATGGACATCAATGACCGACCGTACCCCGAGTTGGCGGTGATCGCTCAACGAGTCGGGCGAAATCAGGGTTTCCTCATCGACCTCGGCGGTTTCATCGCTACGCACCGTTAGGGGGACACGTTTAATCACAGGCCGTGTGGGCTCAAGAGCAAACTCTGTATTCGCCATGTCAGACCACGCAGTGATCGTGGAAAAGGAGTGATTGAATAGACGCTGTCGGCTGTTGCCGACCGTCACGATCATGGCAATCCGATCCAGCACTGCTTCGCTCTCGAACAGCTGATCAAGGGTGGTCTCTAGGTCAGGAACATGGCAGGTCGCGGCAAAGATGGTGGCCGCCAGATGGATCAGCGTCTGCTGAACTTCTTGTGTTCGAGCGTGCGAGCTCGCCGCCAGCCCGCTAGGCCACGTCACCGTAGCAGTCATGTCCTCTTCATTCACACTGAATCCAGGTGCCGCATTCTGGCCGGTCTCCTGAACGGTAATTCTGAAACACTCGGTGTGAGCAGCGACTCTGAGTTGGAGAGCAGTGGCAAAAAGAGCCTCAATAGTGCCTAAGATGGCCTCTGCCAAGGGAATTGATGTCTCAGTGCATGGATGTTGAATCGAAACCAGCATGCCCTGCACCCGTGAGACGAGATATTGCGATGTTCCCTCATTGAAAATCACGGGGTAATCGGTATTGCTGCCAGCTGGCTGACTGGCAATCTGGGAGAAAAGCTCAGCAACCTGCTCGAACGTCTCCTGCTCAGGGATGGTCCCTTCCTCTCGCAGCTTCGCCTCGTGGCCAAGAACATAGAGCAGAGCATTTCGGCTATGCATCAAACCCAACCGTTCCAGCACCTCAGGTAGTTGAGTGACTCGCCGGAGATTATTCTCATTTAAGTTCACAAGTTGGCAGGTGAGGATCAGATCCAACTCTCCCAGGCGTTTCCTGACTCGCTCCTGGGATTGATCATCGAGCGGTAGCCCGTTCGCACAGCCATGTACCAGCCGGACCGCCTCCAGCAGGTCGGGTAGATGACGGAGCTCGACAGTAATCCAGACTAGGATCATTAATGTCGGAACAATCGATGCGGGAAGGTCATGGTCTTCGTCAGCAGCAATAAACATCGATGCAATCGCAAAAATGCAACTGGCGCGTGCTGCCCATAGAAGCCCCGCACTACGATATGCCAAGGCGAGAAGCTGTGATGCTTCAATCAGAGCTTCGGAGTACTCCTTCTTAGTCAATTGTCGGACTGCCTTGCCTAGCAGCCGAATCATCTCGAAGTTGTCCTTGAAGTCGAGCTGCCTTGCCCGCTTCAGAAGTACCAGAGCTCCCTGCGCCTCGCCCGTACGCTCGGTCACGAACGCAGCCATTTCATCAACCAGCGCAGCGTAGCCAGGGTCATTGGCTGCGGCGTTGCCGAAAACCTCGATCAAGTTTGTTAACCGCTCCGCGGAAAACTCGCCTAGACCTCGCGCCTGCCGAAGCACTTCTGAGAACTGCGGCCAGAGCTCAACTAGTAGTTGCTGGTCATCAGCCAATGCGGCTCGATTAACGTCAAGGACAAGCATTGATGTCCTTGCTTCCAAAGCGTGATTCGGCCGCTCTAGCTCGGCCGCCATCAAGGTCAATTTTTCGCGTAGACGACGAACACGCTCATCGAGCTGAGCCTCCTCAGCTGTCAGGTGCTGATGAATTACTGAGTTGAAAAGCAACTGGGCCAAATTGCAAAGCAGCTCAAGGTTCTTGGCATGGCCGGTATCCAGAACCAACTGCTCGAATGCCTCGTACCCCTCATTCATCAAAGCTATATCATCGAACCACCAAAAGGCCGTCCAGAGTTTTTCGTAGTGGGCCTCAAGCTTCTGACGGTGATTGCCGTAGCGTGCAGCCAAGCGGATGGCTCTTTCAAACCGACCATCTGTTTCTGTCCGAGGACGCTCCAGGTTACGGGACAGCTTGGCAGCTACAAGCGCTTCCGTCGCTCGTTGCATTTCCATTCCCTTGAACTCACCGGGACGTGCGAGCGACTGCTCAAGCTCTTCTAATTGTTGGTTACGCGAGTAGTCGGACGGCCCCAGACGGCGACTGTCGGCCACCTCTTGCCCGACATGCAGGTAGTGGTAGGCCAAGTCTCTATGGTCATGATCAATGACCTTATCAACGATCCAACTGCGGTCCAGGATCGTAACGATGACTCCGTACAGTTTTGAGAGCTCATCCTCCAATTGCGCGCGTTTTTTGGCGGGTGCAAATTGTGCCGTAACGCAGATAATTTTCTTGTATCCGCGCTGAGTTGCAACAATTCCAGCGACATCACTGCGTACCTTTTCCGCCCATTTCTTTTTCGCGCTGAACGCGAAGGCCCAGCGTTCCTGGCCGGCCGCAATATTGCCAATGTAAGTATGCTCGGCGAGCTCCTCGGCAACAGGATAGGTCTCTGCATCCGCCTTGCTATCACCTCCTCCTTCAGGCCCCGTGGATGGCTTGAGGTTGGGACAGATCATCCGTTCGCACAGTTTTCGACAAAATATCTCGAAGTCATGCATCTCATTGCGCGAGGTGATGCTTTCCAGACAGTACTCAAGCATTTTGGCGTCCAACAGGTAGGACACTCGATCAGCACTATCGGAGTAAAACTCCGGACGCAGCTGCCGCATAAAGTGCGAAGGCGATAATCTTGAATCTTGCTCCATAGCCATTGCCAGCCCCTAACCGTCCAGAGTCATATCATTCAAACTGAAGCCTAACTTCCTCGATAACAGCGTGAGCCGCCGCAACAAAAACGTCCATATCTATCTCGCGAGATTGATGATAGTGCGCCCGCCGCATACTTCTTATCCCAAAATCCATTTCCGCCTGCTGCCAGTAGCCATCCTTTGAGTGCTCAAAAATCACAGAACCCACAGCATATTTTCCAGCTTCACCATCGAGATTCACATGATGAAATATATTGCTAAAATCAACCAACTTTTCATCTTTAGTTGCAATCCATGAGTCTTGTTTTACACCATCAAGACCGTGCTCATCCATAGAGTTTGCCGCTTGAAGAAGCAATAAATCACTTGCCCCATTAAAGGCGATTGCCAACACCTCAGAAGGACTACGAGGAGATTTATTATCACGCGTTTTCAAAAAATTACCCCTAATTCTCCTTCTAATATCAATAACTTCCCTACAATCAGCGGGAGGCTCAGCAAAACAGTACTTTGCAATTTCAATCTCCGCCGCACTTAAAATATCAACCTTGCTCTCCAAGCAATCTAGATACGCCTTGAATTTATCAATAGGTTTACCATGGTTCTTTTTATCAACCAGATTCAAATATGCAATACACGTGAACGGCACCGCCATAACTGCTTGCGATTCGGGAGAAAGATCCTCAAAACCATAACCATCACTAGCTGCCTTGAAAATGGTTCGCGTGCTATTCGGGGTATCAACAAACCCAGGCAGATGTGCAGACAAAAAGGACTCGTAGTACTCTCTCGACCTATTAGCCGCCTCAGGCGGCATTTCCTTTAGCGCTAACCCGGGAGAAATACAAATACTCTTGGGCGGGCATCTCTGCAACAAACTAATCAAATTATGCAAGCCTTGAGCTTTTACAGACGACCATTTATTTCCATTTTTTACTACCTTCTCCATGCTTATAAGAATATTGGTATCCAAAGACAATGAAGTTTCAATTCCTCTTGCGTGATTTCGCGCCACCACAACTGGATCTAGCCTCTCCTCGCCACCTAAACTTCTACTTGGCTTAATAAACAGAGTTCTTTTTTCCATATACCCTACTTAAATTCTGAATTTCGAAAAGTGGCGGTGATTGAAGGTACTGCAGCTGGAGAGGCGGGTACCAAGCCATACCTCGAGGGAGGCCACCGCATGCTGTATGGCCAACAGGTGCCGCCAACAAATACTGTACGCACATACAGCAAAAAGCAACTACCCCCATTTTCAATCACTGCCAAAACACTCCCACATCCGAACTCCATAGCCGAGTGACGAGACGAGACTTGAATGAGCAGAGAGCAAGCTCGTATGATTGATGCAGGCTGGATCGGAGCCTGCTGCCCACCTAGGCAAACCCGAATGGGACGATTCTCTTCTTACTTAATGCGTTTGGGATTCCCTGTGCGGATCTCGGCAGTGGGCACCGGCACTCCGCGAACAGAGGAGCCTTTACATGCAACGCATTTACTTGATCCCGCAAGAAGCCATCTCTCGCCTTAAGCAACGTGCTCGCCGCATGAAGCGAGAAAAAGATATCCCGCATCACGAAGCTCTTGAGATCACAGCCAAGGCCGCTGGATTTGATAACTGGCATCAGGTCGCAGAAGCTGCGGAGAAGTGCAAGCCGATTGAGGATGCATACCACCGAGGATTTCTGCTGGCTTTCGACCCATCAGAAGTGCTTGACACAGAGGATGAAGACTCGCCTCTCAAGTGGGAGCCTTATGCTTTCAACCTTCTGCAAGATCGACTGTTTGAAAACTATGCCAGTCAGCTTGACGAAGAAGATCCTGATGAAAGACCTATTTCGGAGACGCTAGATCCGAGTGATCTCCAAGAGTACTTCAGCGATGACTGGGGCAGCATGTACTTCTTCCGACTGAAGCGCTCCAACCAAGTGACCACAATCGAGCAACTCTTGTCGCTCGTGAGCAAGAACTCGTTTTGGCCTCCACGCTTCGTCTTCTCCAAGGGAAAACTGGTGGATACCTATAGGCAACCAGCGCTGAACGCCAACGGTGAAGTTGTGGGCATTCGCTTCTAACGGCAAACAGCCTTAAGTCTGGCCGTGTAGACGCCTACGCAAAACAGCTGCCTGGGTTTAATCATTGATTTGAGAACAAAAGCTAGGCTGGCAATAATTCTTCACGCAAGATTAAAAGCTCCCGCGGCGCGTCGATGCCGATACGAGCGGTTCGGTCGCTGAGCTCTACGACATCAATGTAAATGCCGCCGGACCTTAGATCATCCAACAGCGCCGCCTCGTCGGCACCCTCCTTAATGCTTAAGCAAAGCCGTTCTCCTTGATGACGCGCGAGCACGAGATAACCCATTGTGTTGCCCTCCTTGGATAATGGTTCAAGGAGGTTAGCGCGTTGCGAGAAAAGCGCCATCGGGCCTATGGATTGCACTTCTCATGCTTGTGTTTCATGCATCGGATACCGACAGGTAAAATGACTTGTTCGGAACGGGCAGCAGGCCCATGTTCTCGGTCGCTGAAGTAGTCGCCCACTGCCTCTCCTTGCTGGAATGGCAAGATCAGTCTTGATGCAATGACGCTTGCCGGCGCTCTTCTTTCTTGACCTCCTCCTGAAACGCCTCATCCAACAAGCTAGGGCGCTTCCTCCAGGGCTTGCGGTCGGGCTCAGGCTGCGCCGCATAGGTCACGACTTCCCCGCCGTAAACCGCCTCAAACCGTTGCTTCTGGCGCTCAAGCTCAGCGCGCAGTTCGTCTTTCGTCATGCTCTGCCCTGAAGATTCGGATGATCTGAGATTGCCACACCTTCCGGCCGCCCAGCTTAGGGACCAAGTGGCGATTCACAACTTGGCTGCTTCCTACGGTGAAGGCAATCCAAGACGTGCGGTGCTGATTGGCGACCCTAGCTGAGGAGTGGAGAGAGAAAGTGACGAACGAACACGCCTGTACTTGGCTTCCGGGTAAAATCCATCGTTCCTAAAAGAGCAATCATGGCCTCGGAGGCAGGGAGGCACCGAACCATTAATCGACGATTATTTCCTCTTAGATCATTCACAAACCATTGAACTACTTGACTCGCATAGCCCCGTCTCCGATATTCAGGAGCTATTATCAGCATATGAAGCTCCATTTCCGCAGGTTCTGGACATGCTCGTAAAATAACAAACCCCACAGATTCACGACCAACAACGAGCATCTGCAAAATCACACCCACTTGCTGCCTTGCTCTATAAGAGTCGACCGATAGGCGTAACTGCTGCATGTATGAGTCGACCGCCGTGGGAGTGTCCAGGCCTGTAAAGTGACCGTTACGCGCCTCCGTCATAAGCAGTGCTCGCACAGTCGATAAATCCACATCCGAAGCCTCGCACAATTGCAACTCCGTCTTCCTGCGCCTAAATAAACTAAAAATAGCCCACATACTTTCTTTCCTACTCGCCAAAATTAATCGTCTGACAGATATAAATCAACGAGATAGTGATAGAAGTGAATGCCACACCCCTGAATACTTCTTACTTCGTGATAGCAACTCAAATGCGATTCACGAATCAAGTCATTCGCTGCATGACCTTTGCACCTTGTATCAAACCCTTCATAGTCGATACTATTAATATGCAACTGATAGTCCATACATAGCTTATTAAAATCCGGACTAGCCACATAAACCACAACAATTATCGGGCTCGCACCAACCGAATTGTATCCCGCTACTTTATTTAGGTGCTCATTAATAACTGTTGTATTGAGCCCCTGAACTCGAAAGGCCTCAAGAAGCGAAACACGATTTGAATCACCGTCAAAAATCCAACCATCCCCTTCCCCTACACCTTTCCCTGAGGCGGACTTACCCGCCCTGGACTGATCAGCAACAGTCCACTTTAAATAATTCAAGCGATGCCTAAGAATTGAAACAAGCCAATCGTTGATCATGTCCTCATCATCAAGCGGGATAGTTTTTCCACCACCTACTTTTTTACGCTGCAAATTACTCTTGCGACTCAATAGCTCGCGCACCGCCAATTCTGTATTTTTGGAGATAAATTTCTCAACAGTGCAATCATTTCCAGCTATTACACGACATTGCTGCCGAGCATCCATTGACCCTATTTGCCTCCAAACAATACCCGCTTGATCGTGTGAAGATCTTGCGAACAACTCGAGAGTATACGGAGATCCACTTATCTTAATGAAGTTCTCATTATTCAGTGCATCCTCTAGTTCTTCGAGTCTCTTAGACTCCGAGGCAGGACACTCCCCATGATGCTCTTTAACTGCGGCCAAGTGTGCCAATGCATCCTCTATACGACCAGTTGCTCGTAGGTGCTCGCACCAAAGCGGAGCCAACTCAAAGGAGTTACGCTGGTGTGAAGATGCCCCTTTCCAGAACTGCTCAAACGTATCCGGATCATTAGCACGCTTTAGGAGAGAAAGCACCTCATACACATCAGGCATCCCAAGTTCCACGTGCCCAAGATCTTGGTAAACCTCCAGCCAACTAGCATACAAACGCCTATAATGTGACGGGCTGACCTGCTCGCTTGACGCATCAGACAAAGCCATATGCGCCTTTATTACTCCGGTAGCATATTGGATCTGCTTCTTCTCTTTCAGCAATAACTCAAAAAATGCTAATGCCTTATTAGCATCCACCTGAAGATAAGCCAGTGCCAACAAGTATCTTTTGAATCGCCCCATTTCATTGGCATACGTTGCATCATCCCCTTTAACTTGATACGCCTTCAATGCTTCAACTCGCTCCTCCACTGAGTTATAACTGGACTCAAAAATATCCTTTAGCTCAATCTGCGTTTCTAAGGAATCGAATTCTTTCTGGAATGACTTATGTGCATTCTCTCTTCCAAGCTTCAATAGCCTAGCCACCAATCCTGAAAGACCAATATTGGCAGCCATAGCAATCATCTTTGAAATTTCTGGAGCAGAATATATTTTCTCCTCAGACAGATCCCTAGCATCGATCACTTCTTGAATTTGAGACTTCCTCGATAACGAGTTGGTTCCAACGTACATTTTGAGCAAGCAACTCAGCGGCGCTTCATTTTTTGAAATATTTACAAGCCGCTTAAACTCATCATCTCCAAAAATATTTGCCTTCTCACACAAGTCCTTCCAAAGCCGAATCCTGCTATACGAGGACTCATCAACAAGATTCTCAAATACACCTGAGAGTCGATCAGCGCCAAATCCATACGAAGCAGTAAGTGATAATATCGCTTCAACCAAGTCAACTTTGACCTTTGAATGCAACTCACTGGCATACAAACTCAAGAGAAGCCTAATATGGGTACGCACAGCAGACAGGAAACCACTGCGAAGATTCGAATCTTTAGGAATTTCCTTTATTTCAAAATCATCAAATGCGAATATAAGCTTGCGCCTTGAAGAGGCTTTCGCGTGCTTAACAAGAAACTCCCAGCCCAACTCTTCGAATGCCTCTGGGTCGTCGCTCGAATTGCACCTAAAGCTCACCCTATATCGTAAAACATCTAAATAGCATTCGATTAAATATTCGACAACCCTTTCTATCTCTGCCTTGCTACCCTCGCCGCCTATTGACGACTGCTTAGAATCCAACACATCTAAGCACCAAAATAACAGCACCCACTGACCGAGAGGAATTTCTCCATCTTCATATCGCTTACCGCGCGGGCTAGCCATAAACAGATTTGCCATATGATGACACTCATGCCTGATTAGGCTAACCTCACCAACAGTATTTACAGAAAAATATCTTATGCTTTCAACAGCCAACTTCAGCTGAGGAATTAATGTTTCCCGAATAGACGTCGATTTTGAGGAAAAGCCCAGCTCCCTGTCTGAGATCCAAACTATAAGCTCACCAATGTTCTGCAGCACATCGACTACATTTCCCTCATGCACATTACGATAATGAGAGCCTACGTAGATCTCTAATGCCTGTGTCCAAGCTAAATTCCACCATAGTCGCTCATAATCCACCTGTTCAGATAATCCCCGCCCTGACCGCTGCAGTTCATTTGATATTCTGACAAGCCCTAAATGATTAGTGCTTAAGTTTGAAAGCAAATAACAGAGATACTTTGGCGCAGATATTCCACTTACCAGAACACCCAGCAACCGCGGCGACTTATTTGACAGTTCAAATAGCCTCCTCGTAATTGGGAAACTGCTATTCACGTTATATAAATTTCGTTCACCACTTACTATAGCCCATACAATATTATGCACCATTCCGTAGTGACCACTATGCCTTTCAGCTTCCATCCACCATTGATAAGCCTCAAGCAATCCTTCGCGCGGCTTTTTAAGCAATCGAGCAATTACACCTGCCAATGGCTCTAAATCAAGCTGCTCGTAGTACTGCGGCGGACTATCGTTCCTGCCATCTGAGCCGAATGCCACCACCCTGCCCATCTCGACAATTGATCCAATCCGATTGACGTCTAATGCGATATCAGCAGCAATTTTATCCCAACTTTCGAACAGCGAATCATCAGCCTCTACATATTTATATGCCGCCTCCAGAAACTCATCGCGCTCATCATTCCCCGAGAATTCCATATCAAATACATATGACACATCTGAAGCCATGACTATTTTGGAAAGCCATACTTTAAAGACCTCCAACCCAGGCTTACTCTCCGCCTTCAATATTCGCCACAAGTTCAGCGCCACACCAGGAATGTCTTGCCTCTCCAGTGAAATCTTGTAGCCCCCTTCAATGGGAGCCAGGCTAGTACTGGCCTGCATAAATGTAGATACTGATACATCTGAGCTCTGCAACCTCAAGTGCGGCGCCACGCAACCTATTCCATATCTAATCTCATACAGAGTTCGTAACGCATCCAACTGCCCCTTTAATTTCTCCGGCATATCTGGAGATGACTCTACGTGACGAATAATTTCAAGCCTATCGTTTCGAAATTTAATTACTCGTGCACTCTCCAGCTCTTGCATAGATACCCTGGCACGAACAGAGAGCAATCCTCCATCGCCTACAGGCCAAGGCTCTCCATCCTCCAAAATACATCTGACCATCTCTCTACTGAGCTCAGCTGGATATACTTTCGCGCGACTTATCAGCGCTGCAATTTCACGATGCGTATAACATTGCTTGAAACTTTCATTTTTATGTAGCTCCCGGTATAGGCTTAATTTTTTTTCCAAATCTTCAATAAGACTATACTGAGTCATAGCTGAAACCCTGATCGCTGAAGTCTTTCGGTAAGGATGATGTTTTGGCTGTTGCTGTGGCCGATGCTTACTTTTCGCTAAGTACCTGCATTCACGCATGAAACCGGCTGTTCCCACGGATGGCAAGCTACTTGTGGCAGCTCGATGCCACCCTGCCGTCGAATGCAGGTCTATTTTGATTGGATCTCGGCTTCCCCGGACGGGGTTTGGCAAGAACCGAGTTCATTACTAGCTGCAGGCTAAGTCGATAACCTCGCGCCCCACCTTACAGGTGCTAGCTGATAGCCAAACCCAGCCCCCAAATTGGCCATGTCTCCTATGAGGCGGCGCACGGGCTATTCAATGGATTGATGGGTTGCACGGTGGCGGGTGGACTCCTGATCTGGCGCTATGCGCCAACCCCGGATTAAGGCAGTTAAGGTTGGCCAGAATGAACTAGAAATTTCGGCAAGAAACCCCGAATCTATTGGCCTGCACGCCAGATTTGCGGACGCCTATATCTAGATGGTCCATTCAAGGTAAGCAAATCTGCAGCCTCATCCACTACCTGGAGCGTTACGAGATGGCTGCATTCATTAGCTTGGTAGAGAAAGCACTAACTACCGATCCTCTAACTTTGGCGCTTTGCTGCATCTTGGTACTCAGCTGCGGACTCGCAGCAGTTGCCTGGAGATCTAAATGAGCGATCGGAGCCAATGGGCAAAGCTCCCTATCCGCTGGGTGCATAAAGGTGGTCTAGGCAGGTTCACTGGTCGCGCCATAAGGAAGGTGCCGGTAGCCATGCCTTTCATGCCGCACGGACTCGAGGTCGAGCGCGAGGTCGATGTTGAGGCCCTGCGCAACGAATGCATCGCAGCACTACGGCTGTATCTGGTGCTGTGCTGCAGGGCCGACTTTGGGACAGGGGTCGCCCATGTCACGTACCCACAGCTGACATGCCTCGCCAAAATGTCTAGGGCGGTGATAGCGAGGTCATTCAGCAGGCTTGAGCAAGAGGGCTTGATAGAGCGCCAAGCACAGGCCACAAAGAGCGGCACGTCCGTAAGGATTGTTGGTTGGAATGACGAGTACGCCTGGGGAAAGATCCCGAAGCTTCATCTCCATGACGGTGGCAGCGATCGGATGCTATTACTGGCTGAATTCAACTACTGCAAATCCAGCCTAGATGCGCTGAAGGTCTTAATCGCCATACTTTCCCACCGCGATAAGTCTCGGGCAGGCATTGCGCGGTTGAGTTACGACGCGCTATCCAAAATAACTGGTGTGCCCCGATATCGGGTCGCGGACGCGATCACCAAGCTGTATGACATGAACCTCATCTCCTTCAGGCAGGGTGATTTTCGAGATATGGATCCGATGGACAGGACAAATCGCTACTTGGTCAGAGGATTGGGAAGCTATTGGCCGGAGGAAGACGCGGAACAAGCTGATCTTGCTGTCGGAGCTCCAGCTGCCCCCCAAAAGCCAAGTAAGAAGGAGTTGAAAGCCGCTGTCGACTTCGTGAAAGCCGGTGGTTAGCTGGGGTTGGTCAGTTCCAGAAAGGCCTGCCTTCCCAGCCTTGAACCAGACCCAGCACGCTCGGAGCGCAGCCGGCCTTTGCCATAGTGGCCAAGGGAAGCGTTGCCATCACTTGCTTGAACTTGTCATTCCAGTTTGAGCTGGGATCGATCGCGTGCATCAGCGCCTGGGCCACGACGGCCCGCGAAAAAACCCGACCTCGATCAACTTGTGGCGGGAATTCGGCTTGAATGGCGTTCGCATATTTTGGGGCATTCGATGTGATCGAGGTGTTCCACAAGCGGCTATGGTGAGCACACAGGTTTCTGAGGAGAGTGAGACTCTTCAACCAGGATGTGATCACACTCTCGTCATAGCCAAAGCAAGCTGCGATGCTTTTGCGGTGATCGAGATGGAGGCCAGCCAAGAGCTTGGATAGCTGCCCGATGCTCATCGCTTCCAGGACTGCCCAAATGGGCGGGAGCGACGGGGTGTTGTAGGTGCTGTAGTAGTGCTTCATCGGCAGATTTTCTCTGAGGCCCACTACGTTCCTCAGGAAGTTGCGGTGATCATCACCACTCTCAAAGTGGATGGCATCAAGATAAAAATGCGGCCCGCAAGTGCGGTCGTTCGCCAAAGTGTTGGCGATAGCGGCACGGAAGGCGACCTCGATGCGCTCAATCGCATCCAGGCAAACAAGTCGCAGCTCACGGTCGAAATTGTAGAGCGCGAGAATGTCGTCGAAACGAACACCTGGATGGAATTGTTTCGCTGCGTCTTGGAGTGGACGCATGTAGATCAGCAGGCGGTAGTAGCCGATATAAGTAAGCGCCTGCAGTGCAAGAGCGGATTGGCCTCGCGTGGTCAGGCCTTTGGCTCGCAGGTGTTTAAGAAGGGCTTTCGGGGTCTTCGCCGGCTTGGCGTAAACGACGGGGGTTAGCGGCATGCCGAAGCGTCCTGCTGGCTTTTTCTCGCAGAAAAAACTAACCCCCTGGTGCGCAGTACGGGACAAGTCCCGCCCGAGGCGTGGGGGTTATTCTTGAGATCAATCCTAATCGGGCTTGACGGTGTCGTCAACCTTTGACGTATCGCCACTTAGAGCGGTCTGACTGTCGGCTCTGGTGCGTCCTGTACACATAGCGGGGCCTCGCGCTTACACGGGCGGAAGGACTGAGGAGTACATCGGCCCAGTGTAATTGATCGGCTCACCGTTGATATCCTCAGCCATGCGGTTCTTCGCGTCCACCCAGTCTTGGAGCAAATCGACACGCTCATTGATTAGAGGGTGATTCTCCGAAGATGCTGCGACCAGGAACGCGATCGCCTGGCCTACCTCTACGCAGACCAGTAACGCGAAGTTTACGTGCCAGCTATTCTGACCATAAACGCCAGTCAGCTCGAAACTGTGAAAGTCCTCTCCAAGCGGACCGGAGTCCTCCAGGTGATCAATCACTGACTTCCGGTTGGGGTGAGCGCCGAAGTCGATCGAGGCCTCATAGTGAGCCTGTACGTACTCGGCCATCACTGGATCGATCACCTTGAGCTCTTTTACAGCCCTTCCGACTGTAAAAGTGTCCCGACAATCCTTATGAGCTTTTTCTGAATCGTGTCGGTGAAACCAGACATCGGCCTTCGCTTCGTCACGTGCGATCAGAAACGCATAACAGGCCGACTCAAGCGCTGTACGAACAATCGGAAATGTTGACACAACATGCCCCGATAGCGCTTGCCGTACCCCGCCAAGAAGCATGGTGTAGGCGTTCATCACCAGCAGGCCGGCCGTTGGATTCACTTCGAAATCCCGGGCGAATATCTCCTCCTGAAAGATCTGATCCATCTGGTCTACCAGGCACATCAGCTGAGGCGGCTCAGCCGCATGATCCTGAGCGTTTTCAGTGGTTGCCACCAGGTAGTCCCGCAGGGTGCCGGCATTAATTTTCATCACGCTCCGTCCATGTACGTTAAATCACAGATTTGTGATTTAACGTACACGAAGCATCGTCATGCGGGATTGGATTTTTCGGCTAGTGCGGCGAGAAGGCGGGCATCTTGGAGAGCATGGTGGGGCGGCTCGTCGCCGCTGTAGTCGGCATCGAAGTCGATGCACAGCAGCCCGGGTTGAGGTTGCACGTTGGCCGGCAACCCTGCCGGGTCGACGAGCCACAGCAGCAGAGTCCAGTCATAATCGGGAGCGTCAGTAATGACCTCTACCGGGCCGAGCGCCTGCAGGAAAGCCAGCAGCTCGCCCCTAGCCAGCTCCGTAGTGCGCCCGTGCTTAGACAGATCAAGCTGCGGCAGAACGGTTTCCCGAACAAAATCAGAGCAATCGCTCTCATCCCAGTTGTCGGTCAGCTCGGCATAAAACTCGGGGCCTTCTTGCACTACTAGGGCGAGGCTGATCAGCTTTGCCTGGTAGCGGTTGAGGCTCGTAAACTCGGTGTCCAGGTAGATGCGGCGCATCGTCATCCGGGGTTGCTCCTTTGAGCTATGCACCGTGCATAGGTCTTTTGGCCTTCCATTCCGAGAAGGCTCGAATCAGATCCCCTTCGGGCCAGCTGCCAATTTCCACCCTCTCGTTGACCCAAGCTTGAAGCTCAGCAGAATCGATGCCTAAGGCATCCAGAAAGGCTTTGCTACGAACTGCGGCGGCCCGTCCAGCCTGCGCGATAACTTGCTCAATGGCCAGTTCAACGGATTCCTCAGAAGGGATCACTCCGTTTTCATGGCCGCATGCGGGTGCCTCCTCCCAAGCCTTTCCCTCAGCAGACTGTGAAGCGCTTAGATCACCTTGCTTGAGCAGGCCATCAAGATTCTTGCGCTGGCTCATCGGAGACACCTCGTAGTTCGTAATTAATATTCTGTGAGTTGTGATTTGATCTCTGCCAGAACGCCGATGATCCGCGCCTGCAAACGTGGATCGTGAAGTGCTGCCGCTGCTGCGACAGCTTCAGGATGGTCGACAAGAGTACGCAGCGCATCAATGTCGTTAGCGTTTAAATCGAGGCTCAATTTGATCTGGATAGTCATCGTGCAGCACCGTGCAGATAGATCTGGATGCCGGCCGCCCGGCACTTCGCCAGCATTGCGGAATTGTCGTGGGAAAAGAGTTCGACTCGACTGCGCACACTCAGCGGGGCGTCGTCGAACAGGGCGTTTCGCAGATCCAATAAAACCGTTTCTGTCGGAGGCCACACGCTGAATAGCGCCAGGTGCCAGTTGGTGTTGCAGTCGCCAGGCAGGCCGATAGCGTGTCTCGGCACGACATAGGCAGCTGTTACAGGCACAACGAGATTGGCGATGGTCATAGCCAGGATGAAAGGGCCGGCCAGGCCGTTGCCTGGGGAGGTATGCAGCTCTTCGAGTTGGGCCTCCAGGCAGGCGATCTGGTGATCCCGCATCCCCTCGGCCAGGCGCTGGATCTCGATGAGGGTGTCAAACACCGGCGACCTCCAGAGTTCGCGTCTGAGCGTGTTTCTGGCAGCGAGTGCGCAGCCAGCCGACAGGTTGGCCTTGGTCGCCGTCATGCCATAAGTGGCCATCGTCGCCACAGATCTCGCAAACCTGCAGGGAGCGATGCTCGATCGGCTGCAGCGCTTTGCGGACATCAGGAGAGCAGGCGTTCGTGATGACGCGCAGGGAGCCAAACTTCTCTTTGATCTGGAGGATCTCGACGCCGGCAGGCAACACGGCCAGGGCTTCGCGAGCAAGGTGGAGCCAGCCTCGACCGGCAGAGATTGGGGTGATAGGGCGCAGCCGCGCGCCCGGGAAGTCGGCGGGGGTGATATGTAGGTCGGTCATTACATAGATCTCCTGTGTGCTGCCGTCTCTTGCATCTCTTCCTCCGCCGTCGCAGGTTTCGGTGCAGCCTGCGACTGAGGGCTCTCGTCCTGCTGCTCGGGCACTGCCTGGGGGGGCTGACTTTCCTGATGACAGCGAAGGAGGAGATCGTTGGGATCCTCGCCCTCAGTCATCCGGTAGTCGTCACGGTGATCAGCGACCTGCAGACCGGGAGCTTGCTCGGCGAGCAGTTGCTTCAGAACTTCGGTGTGCCGAGTACCTGCATCATCTTGGTCATAAACGAGATCGACCTGCCGAACACCGGTACGGTTGGCCAGGCCTCGCAGGGCACGGGCAGTATCCTCAGCAGGATTTCCGCCCGAGCTGACGTAGAGCGTGCGGGCGCGCTGCTCGGGGGTATCGAGCTGATACAGGCTAAGAGCGTCGAGACCGCCCTCGGTGACCTTGATTCGCTCGGGGTTCGTGCAGCCTGGGTTGGCGATGTAGACGCCCCTCTGGCTCTTCGAGAAAAGTGCCGGGCCGTCGTGCTTGCGCTCGAAGCCGGTGAATTTTCCGTCTTCGCGGACATGCGGGAAAACGGCGTTCCCGTGCCGGTCGGTGCGCCATTTCGTCTCCGCGAGCGTCTGTTCATCAATACCGCGCGATGCGAGGAAAGCGTTGGACTGGTCGTTGGTCTGTTTGTACTGTTTATATGCCACTGCCCGGCGGAACTCGGCCTGCAGAGCCTCCTGCTCCCGCCGCTGCTCGGCCTGTGCGTCACGCTCTGCAGTCGGCACACACTGGTACTTGGCCCCGGATTCGAAGTCGCGGCCGAAGGCGATTTTCCGCAGTTCGTCACGGGTTTCGAGAAAGCCCGCGCCGGTGGCGTGCTGATGTAGGTGGAACACATCGCCGCCGACGCCGGAGCCTTTACCGCCCTTTACGGCGATCCAGCACTCTTCACCGCGTGCGTTGGTGCGCAAAGTGATTTCGCGCATCGGGTCAGCGCTGTCCAGGGTCTTATTTTCGAGGCGCAGTTTCGCACCGGCGCCGCTCACCTGGACGTACCCCAACCGCTCGGCGTGGGCGCGAAGGTCTACACCATCGCGGATTGCCTGGGTCTCCCGCTGCTGATCGGCCTTCGTCCACACCAGGCGTTGTTTCACCGGAGCCGGCGGCGACAGATCGTGAGTTGTTTGCGCGACTGGCTGAGCCGGCAGTGGCTCGGCGAGCAGTGCGACACGCTCAGCACCGGCTGGCAGATCATAGGGCTTGCCGGGCTTGAGGCGGGTATCGGCGGGCTGGTCGATCAGGCCAGTGACAGCAAACCCCCTGGCAGCGGCTAGGTCGTGGTCGGCCTGGGTCGCGGGCATCACGCTGATTTCCGGGGTCGTCTTCGGCTCGGTCTGCGGCTGGCCAGGATACTGGAAGCGATCGCCGGCCTTTTCGAGCAGATCTTTCGTGCTCGGCTGCCGGACCTGGATGGGGTTTTCCGGGGGCATGCCGGCCTGGGCGTTGGCACGGATCAGCTCGCGGAATTCGGAGTCGGCATCAAGGGCGCAGCGCTTCGATTTAAACGCGGCGGTGTTGCGGGCCAGCTGGTTGATCTGCTGTTGGTCGTTTTCGATGTAGAAAGCGCAGGCCTCCCGCGAGCGAGTGAAGGCAACATAGGCAAGGCGGCGGTCTGTAGACTCCGAGGTGAGGTAGAAAGCCCGATCTACCGTGAGGCCCTGGGACTTGTGCACGGTCATCGCATAAGCGTGGTCGAGAGAGGCAGAGTCCGACAAAAGCCAACTCACCTCCTCCCCAGTGCGGTCGAGGCGCGCGGTGAGCCTGGTATCGTAGATCGGCTCGCCGTTCTCGCCGGTGTCGGTCTGCACGCGCTCGATAGCAGCCAGGGTGGCCCGGTCGCCGTTGTAGACGGGCTCACCATCAATCTTCTGGTTTTTGCGCAGCATGATCCGGTCACCAGGGGCGAGATCCAGGTCTGCATAATCACCTCGGCCGGTCTCGACCGGCACACGAATTTGCTGGGCCTTATCCAGCTCGCCGGTCGAAAAACGGTACTCACGCACCTTCGAGTTCAGGGCGCGGACAGACTGATTACGGTCGGCCAGGAGCAGAATATCTTGCCACTCAGTTCCAGCCGCGTGAGCCTCCAGGGCATCGCGCATCATGAGGTCGATGGGTTTTTCTTTACTATCGCCGGCCGGCATTTTCAGTAGGCCGCGGTTCACCATCATGTCCAGAGCGTCAAGGCCGCCCTGCTCTGCTGGGCCTTCAAACCAAGTCTGCGAGATTGCTCGGTCGGCGGAGTCTTTTTGACGAGCGATTTCGATGAGCTCCGCGCAACCAACTTCCTGCGTGAGCATGTCGAGACTCGACGCCGAGCCGACGGCTTCGAGCTGACGGCCGTCGCCGACCAGGATCAATTTCGCGCCGGCCGCATCACAGTACCCCGCGAGCTTGTGCAGAGTGCGCAAGTCGGCCAGGCCAGATTCGTCGCAGACGATCACGTCCGTCGGCCGGATTTTTTCTCGAAATTTCTCGTTGTCGTTTTCGAGGCGCATCAACAGTGAGTGAATTGTTCTCGACTTGATGCCGGCGGAATTTTCCAGCTCGGCGGCGGCTGCCCCAGAGGGGGCCAGACCGATGACTCGGTTTCCGCTCGACTCGTAAGCGAGGCGCAGGGCGGTCAGGCTGGCTGATTTCCCCGTACCGGCCGCGCCTTGAAGGATCTGAAAGCGGGAGCCAGAAGCGCAGAGCTGAACAGCGGCGCGCTGCTCGTCACGCATCCTGAAACCTTTTTCGGCCTCGAAGCGGGCGATCGCTGCAGAAACGCGCTCACCCGGAATGGCGAAGCGCGACGCAGGCACTTGTGCGGCGTGGGCATAAGAGAGCAGTTCGGCCTCAAGCTGGCGATAAGTCTCGGTGGTGAACTCCCGCGCGCGGCCTTCTTCTGGCGGAAGTTCAATTACGCCGAGTTGCTGGACCAGGCCGACGCGGATCGCGGGAATAGCTTGCTCGCCTCCGTGCAGGATCGACAACTGCGCTGCAGCACGGTCCAAGGCGTGAGCACCGAACACCGAGGCGTTCCGAAAAACCAATTGCTCGGCAAACAGGCAGGTCTGAGGGGTCAGGTCGCCTCGCTGCAGCTCCTGCTGCAGGTTCACCAGCTGCTCGCGCCATTCGGCGCGGAGCTCGTCGCTATCCTTCTCTTTTTTGCCATCGCGGCTCCGTTTCGCTGCCCCACGTGCAGCGTCAGCACCGCTCGCGCCCATCGCGTCGAGCGCTTGTAATATCTCGATTCGGCGCGTCGAAAACTCCAAGACCGTTTCCCGGCTGATGCCGGCGACACGCAGACCGTTGCGATCCAGATCGACTTCCAGGTGCCGGCCAACCTGCGACAGATCGCGCTGCAGAGCGCGGGAGAGGTAGGTGTCAAACAGCGCAGCGAATTCAGTTTGACGGCGGAACATCTCACCACCGTCGAGCGGACGCCACTGCCCGTCAGCGCCGAGGCAGGCATTCGGGATCTCGGCGTGGACATGGAGATGCGGCTCCTGGTTGCGATTTGTGAAGTGAAGGTAGGTCGCCGCGACCATTCGGCCATTGTGCCGATCGCAACCGCCGGCGCCGGTGCGATAGCAGACATAGCCCTGCCGCTCCGCGTAGTCAAAGACGCTGCGCGAGGCTTCCATCATCGCCCGCTCGACGATCAGCTGATGATCGCGTGGCAGCGAGGCATATAAAAGCGAGATCGTCTTGTCGACGTTGAAACTCGTCGAGTAGCCCGCTAGGCCGGTGCCTCGATCCAGCTCGCCTTGGCGACGTGCGGAAACATAGGACTCCCCGGTGCGCGGGTTCGCGCCCGACATGAGCGCAGCGTAGTCGCCGTCCTGGGGTGTAACTCCTAGCCCCAGCGCTGCACCGGCACTGCCAGCGTACTCGGCAACCAGGGTTCCGGCGCCCGGAGCGTGGTAATAGTCCTCGCCGCCGCTGCGCGGCTCATTAGCGTCGTCCCGAACCAGGCCCTCTCCGCGCTCGAAATACGCGGCGCGGGCGGCGATGTCGGCGGCGGTGAATTTGTCGATTGTGAATATGGCCATCAGTGCCCCTCCCCAAGAGCCGTGGCCATGACCTCGGCAACCGCGCGCTGCGCGCCCAGTCGGCTCGCGTCCGCAATCCGAGCCCCCAGAAGGGAAAGAGAGGTCTCGATTTCGGCGCGTATCGCAAGAGCTGCGTCAGCGTCGAGGCCGACCGTTTTGGCGTCATGCAAACGCAACTCGCCGCGCAGAAGAGCGACCAGATCGGAAGTCGGCACGGCCTCCAGGATCGCCTGCAACACCCCAGATTTCGGTGTGCAAAGGTCGCGCACCAGGCGCTCGAACGCCTGCTGGGACCGCTCAGTAGCAATGGTCTGCGTATGGTTTTTTCGCTCGAAAGCCATCCTGTGTCCTCCCCTCCTGGGGGGCTACTACGCCTGTAGTAGTCATGCCTAAACCGAATGCGCCCAATTGGCGCGGGCTTACACGGCTGCACCTCGCGAAGCGAGTGCAGCCGTGTTCTGTCTTCGCCGCTGATATACAAGCATTTCGCATCTCTTTACGCAAGTTATGCTTGACTCGCACTAGTTTACAACTAACATGAGAAGCAAGAGCTAGATGTTTGCACCGTGTTTGCAACAAACAACCAAGAAAAGGCGAAACCTTTGGTAGAGTTGGTAAGCAGTTTCCAACCAATCACAACAAACCAAGGTGATCGCCATGTACGACCGACGCACTGACGCCGAACGCGCCCGTGATGAGAAAGAAGAGTTGGAGTGGATCCGCATGCAGCAGGAAGAGGCCGACCGCAAAACGGCGGCATTGAAGGCCGAGCTGGAGCGCATGAAAGCAGCCGCACAATCAGGCAGCGGTCAGAAGAACGTAAGAGGGAGCGTCACGAAGGCTCTGCTCCCGCGAATCGACATCCTGCGCGAAGCAACGCGCTTAGGTACGCCAATTACGCAGCAGCAGGAAATGCTGGATAGAGCCGGGATCATCGTCAGCTACAACAGCCTGCGGAAATTCATCCAGAAATTCCTTGCGCGCGAATACCGGGAGTTTCTAGCGAATGTACGAACTACGGGGGCCGACCCTGAATACGGGCGTGAATTGCACCCGGAGGTAATTCAGAACAACACCCCTCCTGAGTTCGCCGCGCCCACCGCAGCATCTCAGGAGCAGACCACCCCGCCTGCCGAACAGGCAAAAACCAGCTTTCTGGAAGAGGCCGCAACGCCTCGACAGTTCTTCAAGAAGAAGGAGTAGCACATGAAAGATGCAGTCCACCTGGTCGAAATGGATGACCTGAACCTCGATTCCGCCTGGCTCACTCGCTCGACGATCCGGTCGCAGCAACTGGCGGTCGGCAGCGATGCGGGAGCCCCGATCGAGCACTTGATCTACGGGAGCGGACTCGACAGTTTCGTACTGGATATCGGCGGCAACGAAACGGCCTCGAAAACTCTTGCGGCTGTCGGCGAGCAGATGCTTTTCCGCCATTTCGACCTAGTGGTAATCCCTGTTCGCGACGAGGGGCAGGACGTAGACAACGCGGAAAAAACTATTCAGGCAATCCGCGTACATGACGCCGATGTAAAGATCGCAATCCTGCTCAATGACATTTCATCGCGTAGCCAGAATCTGGCCGATCACGCGCTGCGGGAGTCCTTCGCTGAGGTGTTCGATCTGGCCGAACAGGCAGATGCAGAGCTGCTGGTGATGCCGCGCATCGAGCGGTACGGGCGTAGTCGTCGTCTGGGCCAAACGCAGTGGGAGCTGGCAGAAAACCGCGACGAGCTGATCGAAGAGCTGAAAAACACCGTGCTTAGCGCTGAGGCAAATGGTGACCTCGAAAAAGGTAAGCGCTACACCCGTTTGATCCGATCCGTAACCGGTGCTCGCCAGGCTCGCGAATACATCGATGAAGTACACCGTCGCTTGGATGAAATCCTCGAAGCAGAAAAACAGCGCCTGCGCATCATGGTGGTAAGCACCAAGGGCGGTGTCGGAAAATCGGTTGCGAGCCAGCAGTTGATGGCCACCTACTTGCTTAGCCGCCTGAGGGGCTGATCATGGCCGAAGGTCGACGTACGCCAGGCTCCGACGAGATCCAGTCGATCGTTGATCTCGTAGACTCCCTTGATCGCCTGCGATTCAAGATTGATGGGACAAAAGGACAGCCAGGCCTGCTGGATCGAACCGAGAAGATGGTCGAAAGGATCGGGACCGCAGGCGACAACATCTCTGTTTATGTCGATCGCCTGGCCGCCGCGGATCAGCTTCACGAGCAACTCAAAGCCTTACCTAGCCAGTTACTTCGCCCACATGAATCGCAGGCGTTTAGAGAGTCAATGCAGCGAGCACTCTATGAGGATGCCACTCACATTCTCCGAGCCTCCTACGAAGCTGCAATGACGAGCGGCTGCCTCGAAGCTGTCGAAACAGCGGTCACAGAGATTCAGGCTCGGGTCGACACGGCCGCACTGGAGCGCAGCTACGCAGCAAGAGAGGCAAGTCACGCGCTTCAAAGCAAGCTAGATAGTGCGAACGAAGAGATCACCAAGCTAAAAACGGAGTTGAACGCAGCCCATAAGCAGATCAGCGGGCACAGCACGTCGTTGAACAATCTGCGCGATGTTTTGAACTCCCGATTCATCGAGCAATTAGCGACCGCCCGCAAATGGAACTTAGCCATTGCTACCGGGGCGATTCTCGGAGGAATTCTGAGCAATCTCTATCTGACGCCCAAGATAGAAGCCTTCCTAACATCTGAAGTTATCGACAAGCCGATCCACTACGCGCGCAAGTAGCGCGAAAAATCAGTGTAACTGGAGAAAATTCGCATGACTATTCATGGCGGTGATGGGGACTTTCGTGCCCAGAAAAGTCTTACCCTTATTTCTGAGGCAAACGCCAAAGTGGATGGGAAAGTCATTCTTGCTACGGCAGCACTAGTCGATCGTTTCACTGGCCAAGCTGAAACCCGCACGTTTGAATCGCGTGATGAAGACGCAATTGGCGTCTTCGATCTTAGGCAGCCAGGTCAGGCAGTTATGCACATAGGGCTGATTGCTGCGGATTACCGTATTGGCCTGCTTGAAGCTGAGATCCGCTCATTACGCATTGCCCTGATGAGCGGCACTCCACCGAACGATAGCAGCCTTGAGTTATTCCCTAGCCTGGAGGCGCTTAGAGACGCCTACCTTTCAGATCTACTGACGATGAAAACCGGCCGTATGCCTGAGCTAAATCGCTTTGAGCGGCGACTTTCAAACGCGGACACAAGAGCAAAAATTACTGATGCGGCTCGTGCACTCCAAATAGAGAGCGCTCATCTCGCTGCCCGCAAGGCTGCAGGCAAAGCTGAACGGATTGAGGATTAGATCATGCGAGATGTAAACGACGACCAACTGTCGACCAAGCCAGCTGTCCAGACGGACTAGCCGTACATGCAATTCGAGTGAAGGTATCAAAATCGTCGTAATCATTACGAATCCGCGTTATTTGGCATAGATATGCATTTTCTAGTTCTGAAAGAATGCAAATGGTGAATCAAACCTAAAGTATGCAATAGAAAGCGATTAATTTACTTTCAAACAATCGTTTTACCCGCACCATGCGAACACGCACAAATATATATTTGTGCAATTCCAAAAGCACATCATCTAAAAATATTCACCGCGCCCATCTTGAAAGACTTACGGGCATGATTAAACTAACTATACGCCCAGCCTAGCAAGTATTTGCAAACTCTCAAGGCAGCCAGAATGATGAAAATCAAAAGTATATTTAACGCTTTAAATATCACCCTGCTCACTCTCACAATCTACATCAGCAAAACCATAAAAAATATTAGCCCGAAACAATACAAAACCATCACCAGAGCGGTGATCCTGTTTTGCATTTTAACTGCATTTATTGGACCACCCCGACTAGCGCCAGAACTAAGAATTTTTTCATCAAAGAAATCACCACACGCCGAAAGCACAAGACCAATTGAATTCAATTTTCCACCACCACCACAAACCCCTGACTTTACTAAGATAGGATTGCAGCGATGAACAGCTTTTCTACACTAGTATTAGTTTGGCTATTTGGAGCCTGGATGTTTGATCAGAACGAACTGATCGGGATCGGCAGCACCCACATAACCCAGGTAACGCCTCTCACCATCTTCGCGAGTTACTTTGCACTCGTAGGCCTGGCCGGCTTCGGCGTACTGTCGTCCTGGGCCATGTTCCTGGGCATTTTCCGGCTTCGCCAGAACGGGAATTTTTTTGGTTCCCGAGACGGCAATGAAGCCTTTTTCTATCCGCTACGAGTAATCGTCGCCCTGACTCTTTGCGCTCCAGTCATTCCCGTTGCCAGCGCCGGGGGCCAGTCAGTTGTCCTTACGCCTGGACATAGCTTGATTGCAGGCATTGCAAAAAATGGCAGTAAATGGGGCGATGATGCGCAAACGAGCAGTTTCAAGCTCATGCATGCATACAACCTCTTTAACGAACCGAACTATGAAGTTTCAATTAATAGGCCTGAAGCCAAAGGAATGATTGTTAATTGGCTTCACTTAGCTACGGTTGCTACTGGTTATTACATACACAAAAACCCGACTAACGCTCTAAAAGACATCACTGCGACTCAGCTTGCAGTGATGCTCGCGGAAGGGGCTTGGCGCCGACAATACACGGATAGTTCAAAGCCTGGCTATTACGGTGCTTCCAGCACTACAGCCCCTTTTATCAACCAAATCCTGAACCACACAGCGATTCCATTGATTCCTCCGACTGATGCGATTGCCGCAGCGATTAAGCACAGCGACAGCAGCATCCCAGAGGATGTCGGCGAAGGCACCGTCGACCACGAAATGGGGTCAGAGAACTTCCTTTGCAAAGGTAGCGGCACATCGGGCTTCGCAGCCTCAATCGTGTGCTCCGATGAACAGATGGCGCTGCGCGTTACGAACGACAAATCCATATCCCAAGGCCTGGCCGCGGCACAGCGCCAGATGTGGCAACGAATCGTGCAGACGCAGTTCAGCCGACACATGGGCTTCAAAAACAACCAAGACGCAGAAGAAGCTAACGCACTCGCTGCAGCCAGCAAGACGTATCTTGAGAGCGAGGTCGATTGGTACATTGCTAATGCGCAATTTACCATTCGGACCGCAATAGCATCCCAACTCCTAGCCGAGTCGGAGCGATTCTTCGCCTCCCTGGAGGAATGGGGCTGGATGATGGGCGGAACCTTCGTCCTCCGCGCCGCGAACGATTTCACCAGGGCTCAGAGTTATGCTTCTGAGGGTACTTCGAAACTCTACCCAACCAGCGACCTGGCTGACCTCACCTTTGGTGACGACCTCACGAAGCTGACCATGAACAAGGTCGAGCGCGAATTGGAAGATAGCGGTGACTCTACTGATCTGACAGAGCTTCTCGGATTGGACATCCTAGGGAAGGATCCTTCGCAAGCTAACCTGTACACCGTCGCAGCCTTCGGCCGAGAGCTCGCAGGCACTGGCCTGATGTTCATCAGCGGCAGCGGCCTCTCCCGAATCGCAAGCAAAGGTAATGGCGGGATGACCAAGGCCCTGTTCATGATCGGCGTTGTCTTGCTGATCGCGGGGGCCATGATCGGATACGTGCTGCCGGTCGTCTTTGCGATCTTCGGCCTGATGGGCGTTATCAGCTGGCTGACCTTCGTAGCCTCAGCCTTTTTCGGGGTCACGTTATGGGGGGCTGCTCAAGCTGCGCCCAAGGGTGAAGAGCATTCGTCCCAGATGGCCGGCAAAGGCTGGAACACCCTCATCTTCATCGGTTTCTATCCAGCGCTTGCGGTAGGCGGCCTGGCGGCTGCAGTCACCATCACCAGCATCGGTCTGCCGATCGTCAATACCATGATGGCAGGGCTCTGGGGAATGATGGACAACGGCGTAGCAGATCTCAGTCAGCCTTTCGACGCGATCGCAGGACTGCTTATCGGCTCTATCATGATGGTGCTGCTCACCTGCATGCTCTTCTGGTCGGTGTGCATGACCTCCGCGTCCCTGATCACCAACTTCCCGCGGACAGTGCTGAACATGATCTCGTTCTCCGAACCAGGTTTGAACCCATACGAGAACACTGCTCAAGGCGTTATGGGAGGCGTCAGCGGCATGGTGAAAGCGCCTTTGTCGATTGCGACGCAATCTATTGTTCGCAGGATTGTCCAGCCAGGCGGGCCTCGATCCCCCCAAGGCGGTGGTGAGTAAGAATAAAAAAGGCCGCAGAAGCGGCCTTTCGTTTCAAAAACACTACAAGTACTCGCGAAAGAATAATGGATAATTATTCATTAGGGCCTTGTATACGCCTTGTCCATCTTCATGCAGGGTCGAGACCTTATATCCTTCACCCTTTGTATAAACGACATGTACTCCGTCAAGCTGCACCGCCGAAACGCCACCAACCTTGTGTGCACCGTTCGGCCTCAAATCCTCAATGTAACGTCCATCTATGTATAACGTATTGAAATAGAAGTGCCCTTTGCGCTTAACCACCTGATAGTGATAGACCTTACCGGGAAGGTTCTTTAACGGAGGAACATTTTCGTTAAAAAATTTTGTAGCCTCTTCGCTCCACACCTCCGGCCAGACTTCGCCACTTTTCTCACCGCAGCCTGCAAGAAAAATAAATGCTGCAACACAAATTATGGTTGTAACGAGGGCCTTGAAATTACTTTGGATGCTAGATTTTGTCATATCGACACTCCGAGATCTGTTAATCGAATGAATGAAACTAGAGCGTTCCGAAAGGCCAGAAATCAACTGGAATCATATCGAATAACAGCGAGCGTCCTATAGGACATTTCTTGATTTTGCCGCAACCTCCCTGTCGCTGCTCCTGGAGGTTTTGGTGCGCAGCTTTTGCTGCGAGGTACTACACGACTAAATTATCATACCGCTCTCAAATATACACAAGAGCATAAAGCAAATATAACGATGGCAAATACATATCAAGCAGCCAAGCCTGATATATAATCCGAACAACTAGCTTTCAAATGGCAGCGCAATGAATAATTTTGAACGCAATAATTCCCTTGATTTTATTAAGTGGATTGCACTGCTATCAATGATCATTGACCATGCCTGGTATGTCATCCCCAGTGAGTTGCAAGAACCTTTCCGGTGGATGCGTACAATTGGTCGACTTGCTTTTCCGCTCTTCTGCCTCGCGATCTCAGCGAACGTTTATCGCCAACCAGTTGGATATTCAGGTGGCTTGAATTATCTTGGGGGTATTTTCTTTTTTGCGCTTATCAGCCAGCAACCCTATTCAAGATTCTTCGAGGGGGATCATTTAAATATTCTTTTCACTCTCGGGCTTGGTCTTGTCATCACCCAAGCGATACATCACCGAAAGCCAACGCTCATCGCAGCCGGCATTACGGCACTGGTTATCGCCGTCGTTTACCGGCCAATTCTGAGCTTCGGCCTTTGCGGGGCGCTACTGCCGGCGGTACTGCTGCTCGCGATCCAAGCACGCTCAGAAGCGGCAGTCTCTGCTACCTGGCCACTCGCTGCACTACTTGCCGTTCTGGCAAACACCGGCTCAGGGCTCCTGCTGTGGACCGATCTGCCGGTTACCGCACAAACTGGCATCGCTACTGCCGCCCTGGCTCCGATTCTCGGCCTGGCACTACTTCAGATCCGCTTACGCCTGGTCTGGCCTGTCGGCACCTGGATGTACCCGATTTATCCGGGCCACCTGTTACTACTCGGCCTGCTCCCACTCGCCTGGGTTTAAGCGGCACAAGGACTAGTCAGCAACCTCAAAGCCAAGGACATCCAGCACTTTGTCTAGGGCCTTGTCGCAACCTTCAGCTAGATTAAAAAACTGCGTTCGAAAGTTGCCGTGAGTGGTGCGAGCCTCGCGGATTGCGACTTCCTTCTTTTCGTTCGTGGCGTGGCCGCGGATTTCAGTGCGTAGGTCATGGAGCTTTTTCAAGGGTGCCAACAATTGCTTGGCATCGGCAGGGCTCATGCCGCTTCCCACCAATATCTCGTAAAGCAACTTCAGGGAGCGCCACCCATCTTCAAGCACGCGTCCTTTCTCTTTCGCGGCAGCGCGCAGTGGTTTGTCTAGGAAGCCTTCAACCAGGACTTGATCGAGCGCCATGATTTCATCCCCCCATTCCTTGGGGGAGTCAGTTGCAGGTGCGAGAACACTGTCAATGAGCGCCTCACCTCGCGGACTCCACCATTCCGGTTGCCGCTCATCGAGCGCCCGGACCTTCGATTTCAGGGACCACAGGGGGTTGTAGTCGGTATTCCAATCGCCCTCAATGTCTGTCCGGTGCGCTCGCGCTGAAATCGTGCCCTTGGGCCATTCGTTGAACGTCTTCCAGTAAATCTGCTCTTCGTAGGGAAGCCGAGCGAGGTCGCCAATGTAGGCATGAACCTGTCCAGCGTCATTGATGTCATAAGACTTCAGATACCAGGCTCCGCGGCAGGTGATGCTGCGCTCTTCGAGCGTGTATTTTTCAGGATCGGCCTTGAATCGCTGCAGCACCTCCGGCCTGAAGAACGCTGGAGAGATGTGCCAGGGTAGGTCGCTATTCTCAAAGTAACTGACGATGTGGTTCGGGCTGCAAGAGGTTTCAACGTTACGGTCGTTCTTGCGGTCATAGATTTTGTATACCGCGTACTCCCGCTCCTCGTCTCCATCGCATTCTTTACGCCAGGCTTCTTCTTGCTCCGCCACGCTCACCTGCGACCGGACCACCATTGCACCATGAGCGAAGCTTGCACTCCCAGTAACGCCGCCGTGATAGAACAGGTCTTCTTCGTAGCGGTGATAGCGGCTCGCACCATTCCAGCTCCCAAAATTACTGGGGATGAAGCGTGTGAAATCGAATTTTAATACGAGGGCCATGTCCGCAAGCGCCATATAGTCATCCAGATCCTTGCGAAGGATTGTCACAACCTCGCGGCCTTCAAGGGTGTCAGGCATTTGAAGCGTCAAAATCCGAATCACATCTTCGATGTCACCATTCTTGTCGAGGCGGCAATACGCCTTACGCTCGGGGAGGTAGTGCACGTCAAGGCAGTGAACAAGCTTCTGGCTCAGCTCAATAGGCATGGGGCCTTTTTGCACCCCGCTCAGGTACCTGCGATGCACCAAGGGCTCACCGCCAGCCAGCCCCTTAGACTCGTTCCCCGGGAAAGGCGGCTCTAGGTACACGCGGTATCCATCTGAACTCCAGGACTTCTGAACCTTCCAGCTAGCGTCCGTGAAGAGAGACTGGTTTTGCAGGTCGCGTCCATCAGGCGGTGTGACGTTTGCCGTTGGGACGAGGGCTCCGACAATCAGCACAGATGGCGCTGACGCATAGATCACGATCTCGGCGGCCACAGCGTTGGCCTTCATGAATTGGACAGACTTCTCAGCCTCTGCGAGCCAGGAGGTTTCTTCTCCCGCAGGCGCAGTAGCGATTGCGATCAAGTCCTTCGATTCAAATCTGCGCATGTTGTCCCCTCTTTTTCGGACTATGCCACGTTCCAGTCATGGTGGTAGATGTCCGCAATTGGTCGGCCTTCGCCTCCAGGTCATCATCAATGCAATTGGCTGGTCAGTTTTCTTCAATTACACCACTCCCCTTTTGGGGGCTTTCACGCCGAAGGCGCACTCAAGCGGAGGCGCAAGCCTCTGCGCTGGTCAGCCCCCTTTATATGTAAATACATGTAATACATGATAAGGGGGGGCGAACATCTCTGGAACCCAAGTGCCGCGAGGCCTCCAGAAAACCCAAGGCGCAGCTAGTACGAACTTTTGCGCAGCTAGTACGAACTTCCGCGCAGCTAGTACGAATCTATTTCCTGGGTCGGCGCAGCTAGTACGAACCGTGTGGGTAAGTGCTCTCCCCCCATAAGCCCAAAGGCTTTCAGACTGGTTAGATGGAGTTTTTTTACAGCTCATTGAAGAGAGCACTTTCGCAGCTAGTACGAACCTTGTGGATAATCCCGCTCTCTTAAGTTTTTAGCGGAAACTGACGAACGGTAGTGGCATATATAAATCAACAACTTACGAAAATAGTGTTGCAGTAAAAATTTACTCGCGCAATCCCAATAATAAAACATTAACAATATTCAAAACATCGCCCTCATTGACTTGATAACTCGGTCTAGCAAAATGGACTTAGCCCCATGCAGTTCCGAGGAAAGCTCATGAATAATTTAAAGCGTCAAATCAAGCGCCAACCACTCTCAACGATCAGTGAAATCTGTGAGTACCTGCATATCGGTAAAACGACATTTTACCGACTATCCGCAACCCCAGGCTTTCCTGAGGCCATCCGCTTTAATCAGCGCGTAGTTCGCTACGATCTCGCAAAAGTGATCGATTTTATCCAGGATGACTCACTTAAAGAATCAGCTTGATTTCCCGGGCTTTGCTGTTATGAGTCGCCAAAGAAGTGCACATGCTCAAGAATCCAGACTGAATAAGAGTAATAGCTCCGTCTTCAGAATACTTCGAAACCATGCTGATAGACTGGCTTCGAACAATGAACTTTGTGAAGACTTGCTCAGAGAGCTGGAGTCAGGACTATTACCGCCGCTTCCCGAAACAATCACTATCCCCTCGTTACCGCAACGAGCCTCCGCGATGCCCACGAGCTGGGTGCGGACATCTCTATTTGTTAATAAGACGCAAACACAGGTCAAGTACTTGAGAAACCAGGTTCTTGAAAGCATCAACGACACTAAGATTGAGTTTACTGGCGAACAACTCAATATGTTCGACAATGATGTATACCTAGAAGTGATTCGCCTAGCTCTGAGCCGAGCACCAGGTGAACAGATACTATTCACCCGACACTCATTTTTACGCACTATGGGAATGTCTGGCGGAGATAATAACTATAAGGCGCTTAAAAATTCGTTGCAAAAGCTTAAGGCAAATACCATAACAATTGAGAACCTTAAAGCTGGCAAATCATTTAGCCTAATTGATGAGTTTTCATGGGATGAAAATATCGGCTATTGGTTTTCCGTCGGAAATGTAGTCATTGACATATTCTCCAGAACAGCTCTTTCGTACATAGACTTAGACGCTCGACGGATGTTGTCAAACTCTCTTTCAAAATATTTGCAAAACTACATGTCTGGTAGCACAGCAGGCGAGCAAGAAGTCAAAGTCCATAATTTAATGAGATTAAGCGGCACTACTAGCCAACTTAAAGATTTTCTTGGGAAAGGGAGAGGGCTCCTGAAAGCACTGGATGAAGTCAAGGCGGCTGGGCTGATCAGCAGTTACGCTATCAGAAAGAACAAGAATGACGAGCACGTTGTTACATGGATTCGTATTGCCCACAAAAACTCTAAGCGGGCTTTATAACTAGTCGAGTACCGCACTAAGAGCCGCTTCGAACCCAGCCATTGCTTTTGATTTTTCTGGTAAGTAGGCCTCTGGATTATTCCTATAATGCTGTCCAACTACACCAGTCTGACCATGGGACTGCAGCAAATCACTCAGCCGATCGTCTACACCATTGCGTTGCATGAGCTGCGCGCAGGTCCGTCGCAGATCTCTAGGCGTAAAGTGCGGGATTTGTTCGTCATCGATCTTTCCGTGCTTTGACCCGAGCCAATCCCTGATTGCGTGAGCGAAGCTGGTAGTAGCGAATGGCTTCTTCCCATAGCTCGTCCACGGCCATTCAAAACCGCCTGTAATCGCCTCAACCTGCTCAAGCAACTCCAATGCTCGATCAGTTAGCGGCACGAGATGAATTCGCTCAACCTCTCCTCGCCCCTTCCTATCCACCAGTCGCAAAGTCCGGTTTTCTTTGTCGTAGCTCGACCAGGGCTCTCGCGCGACTTGCTCAATCCGCTGCCCCCCAAGGACGATGACGAATTGGAATAGACGACTGATGACAGGGCCAATGCCGTCGGTTTCGGTAATCGTCGTCCAGAAATGCTTTAGCTCTGCATCTGTAAGTGCCCGAGTGCCAGGACGGCTCGTATTGGGAACCAACACAGCATCGACCGGGTTCGACTCCAGCGCATAATTTTTACCGCTGGAGCGGCCAAGGGAATGCTCAGCAGTCATTCCGTACTGGAAGGCGGCGCGCAGGAACGAACGAACTTTATCCGCTTGTCTCGTAGCCCCCCGGCTCCAGATTGTCTCTAGAACTTGTCGAACATGTGCTGGACGAATCTCTGCCGCGCGCAGGGCCAAAATACTCGGGTGGGCCTCAAGAAGATCGACCTTTAGAATGCGCTCATACTCACTAATCTGGTCATCTCGAACCCTCCCGCGACGCCCATCGACGTATTCGCGAAACAGCTCTTCGAATGAGCCCTGCACACGCAACGCATTGATTTCTCGCTCTCGCTCATTCCGAGCTAGTTCAGCCTGATTTTCGAGGTCCTCCAAGTGCGCCCGAACATCTCCATGCTCGACAGCGACCTTCGCCAACTCGCGTGCACGCTCCCGAATCTCGGGCAGAGTCAGCCCAATACCCCGCGCATTGAGCTTGCAGACCCCGATTTTGATTAAGCTGTCCTTCCCATCCAATCGATAGCGATAAAAGGCCATCGGCGGCGTCTCGCCTTGACGCTTAAAAATCAGTGACCCCATCCCCCGTCCCGGTAAGCTCTCGGTGAGCTTACCGGGACCAGGTTTCATCCCTCGGAGCTTTTGCTCGTTAACTGTACCGACCATTTTTGCTAGTCCCCGAAAGTCCCCGTTTCAGTCCCCATTTTACGCAGGACTCAACGGTACTAAGTGGAACCATACGGCACAAGAAAAACCGCAAAGGCTAGTAAAATCAGTGCATATACAATCCACACGGAACTATCAGAATCAATGAGGAACTATTAAGCACCTCCCTCATAATCCTTTGGTCCACGGTTCGAGTCCGTGTGGGCCCACCACCTTTAAAGCCGCGCGCTGCGCGGCTTTTCCGTGTCTACGACAAAATCAGCAGGGCTAGGCCAGCCCTGTGCCCATGTTTTGTATAGGTAACAAACAAGACTAGATGTCACGCCGACCTCACCTTCAGCGGCATCAAAGCAGCCTCCCACTCAAACGCGAGAGCCCTCACTACGTTGCCATATAGCGCGCCACCACCACGTTCAACTCGCGGCTCCGCTGGCGGTAGGTCTCAAGCACTTGCTGATACGTCTCTACGCTTGCGCCGGGTAAGGAGTACTGCAGGTCAAACGCTTCGCTGTCCATGGCATCCCACTGTGCGATCAAAGCCAGGTCTGGCTGCGCTTTCTGGCTTTCGGCATGGATCAGATAAGTCAGACCGGAGACAAAGAAATCAATCGTGTCCTCGACACTCTCCAACAACGTCAGGCATTGGCTGTGGGTCATTCCCTGCTCTTCAGCGCCCGGTAAAAACATGTTGCCTCCTTGCGACTCATCAGTGCCTTATGCGGGGATTGATCGAGGCTGTCGCGGCAACGCCTGATCCTCAAGACGACCAGCGGCATCGTCGCAGTCAGCGCCTCATGGAAAATAAAAACCTGACCGTTTCGTGGCCCAAGAGCCTTACGTTAGCGGTACCGCGCCCAGCTTTCGCGCAATGACGCCAACCCCATCTGCAGCCCTATTTCTCCCTAACTGTACCTAAGCCAACCCACCCGTGATTTCAGCGGGTTTACAGCCTATCCAGGCAAGTGATAATTCTTTGATCAACAGCTCAGGTACGTGTAGCCTGCGCACCTTTTATCGTACCGAGCAGGATGCTCCCTGCCTTCCTCGAATTACCAGGATGGTGACTAGATGCCAAGCCCAACCCAATCCTCGCCTTACTCCTTTGTCACCCTGTCCGGCAAGACCGAAACCGACGGGCTGATTCATGGCACCAAATGGGGCGGTGGAACCGGTAGCGGCACGAGCATCAGCTACAGCTTCCTGGGCCAAAGCTCCTATTTCATCGAAGACTACTCCTACGACAACGAGTACCTCTCGGCCTTTGTCCTGACCGCAGGTCAGCAGAGTGCGGCAATCCAGGCTCTGGCCGACTGGAGCGCGGTTGCCAATATCAGCTTCAGCAAAGTTACCGATAGCAGCACCCAGGCCGGCATCCTGCGCTTCGGCGGCTACCTGGATATGGGCGAGGATGCTGCAGCCTGGGCCTACCTGCCCGGTTCCGAACCGTCCGCCGGCGATATCTGGATGAGCCCGAGCACCGGCGCCAACCCAAAGCCCGGCGACTTCGACTACCACACCTTTGTCCATGAAATCGGCCATGCCTTGGGTCTGAAGCACCCCTTCGAGACCAGCGATCGAAACAGCGTATCCCTGGCTGGCGGCCAGTACGACGATGTGCGCTACACGGTGATGAGTTATACGGACCCCTACAGCTTCGAGCCGACCGGGCCAATGCTGTTGGATATAGCTGCCATTCAGCACCTGTATGGCGCCAACATGCAGTGGCAAACCGGCAATAACACCTATAAGTGGGATGCCACCAGCAGCGTGTTCGAAACCATCTGGGATGCCGGTGGTGTCGACACCATCGATGGCAGCAACCAGAGCAGCGCGGTCAAGATCAACCTCAATGCCGGCAGCTTCAGCAATATCGGCAAGACCTTCTGGGATGGCAGCGCCTATATCAACAACGGCCTGGCCATTGCCTACGGGGCGCAGATCGAGAACGCCACCGGCTCCGCATACAACGACAGCCTGACCGGCAACGCACTGAACAACGTGCTCAATGGCCTGGCCGGGGCCGACAAAATGACCGGCGGCAATGGCAGCGACACCTACTACGTCGACAACAGTGGCGATGTGGTCAGCGAGACCAATGCGGATGCCAGCAGCGGGGGCAACGACAACCTCTGTAGCTACCTGTCGTCCTACATCCTCGGCAGCAATATCGAGAACCTGCGCCTGATGAGCAGCGCCGCGGCCAACGGCACCGGCAACCTGCTGAACAACTACCTGTATGCCGGCAGCGGCAACAATATTCTCGACGGCCTCGCCGGCAGTGATACCGCCTCCTACAGCTATGCGACCCAGGGCGTTTCACTTAACCTCGGCATCACGACTGCGCAGGCGACTGGCGGCTCAGGCAGCGACACCCTGCGCAATATCGAGAACCTCGCTGGCAGCAAGTACAACGACAGCCTGGTAGGCAATAGCGCAGCGAACCGGTTGACCGGCAACGCCGGCAACGACACGCTCAACGGTGGCGCCGGTGCCGACAGCATGACCGGCGGCGACGGCTCCGATACCTATTACGTCGACAACAGCCAGGACGTGGTCAGCGAGAGCAATGCCGATAGCTCGCTCGGCGGCAAGGACCTGGTGCACAGCTACCTGGCGGCATACACCCTGGGTAGCAATGTCGAGAACCTGCGCATCCTCGCCACGGGCGCCGCAAATGGCACAGGCAATGCTCTGAACAACACGCTCTACGCCGGTAGCGGCAACAATGTCCTCGATGGCGGTGCGGGTGATGACTTGCTGGCCTACACCTATGCCAACCTGGGCATCTCCCTCAACCTGGGCCTGACTACTGCACAGGCCACCGGCGGCTCGGGTAGCGACACCATTCGCAACTTCGAGCGGATCAGCGGCAGCAACTACGCGGACACCCTTACCGGCAGCAGCGCTGCCAACAGCCTGTACGGCAATGCCGGCAACGACACGCTCAATGGTGGCGCCGGCAATGATCTGATCAGCGGCGGCAGTAACACCGACCAATTGAGCGGGGGCAGCGGTGCAGACACCTTCGACTTCGATGCACTCACCGACAGCGGCCTTGGCGCCCTGCGCGATGTGATCAGGGACTTCAAGCTCGGCGAAAGCGACAAGATCGACCTGTCCACCCTAGACGCCAACCTCGCCACCAGCAGCAACGATGCCTTCACCTTCATTGGTAGCAGTGCGTTCAGCAGCAATGCCAGCGGACAGCTGCGCTTCAGCAACGGCATTCTCTACGGCAGCGTCGATGCCGATACCGCGGCAGAGTTCGAAATCCAGTTGCTCGGCGTCAGCAGCTTAAGCAGCAGCGCCCTGATCGCCTGATTCGGTCAAGAGCCCCCTCACCACAGCGGCGCCAGCGGGCAACTTGCCTGGGCTGTGGCCAGGTGAGTGGGCAGCGATACGTGCCGCCCAAGTTACCCGGGACGCAGCCGATAGCCTGACTAAGTGCCTGAAATTTTCCTGCTGGCTACACTGATCAGTGCCATCACGCAGGAGCACATTTCATGGCAACATGATGGCCCCCGAGAGATGCCCTGACACTCCATGCGCCTACGCTTTGATCCGACCCGTGATATCGACGCAGCCCTGCTGCGTTACCGCAGCCTGTTCTGGGTAATCGCGCTATTCAGCGGGGTCATCAACCTGCTGACCATCGTGCCGGCCATCTACATGATGCAAGTCTTCGACCGGGTAATGGCTAGCCGCAACGAAACCACCCTGTTACTGCTGACATTGCTGGCCCTCGGCCTGTTCATGTTGAGCTCACTGGTGGAGTGGATTCGCGGGCAAGTGATGATCAAGATGAGCGTCGGTATCGACCTGGATCTTGGTGAGCGCCTGTTCGGTGTGGCCTTCCAGAAGAGCCTGAAGGAGCACAACGCCAACCCGGCCCAGGTGCTCGGCGACCTGACCGCCTTGCGCCAGTTCCTCACCGGCTCGGCCGTCATCTCCCTGCTGGATCTGCCCTGGATGCCGATCTTCCTGATCGTCACCGGCCTGCTGCACCCCTGGCTCGGCCTGTTCACCCTGCTCGGCGCACTGATCCTGTTCGGCCTGGCCTGGTGGAACGAGCATGCCACGCGCAAAGGCCTGACCGAGGCCAATCAGATCTCGGTGATGTCGGCCAAGTACGTCAACAGCACCCTGCAAAATGCCGAAGTGATCAAGGCCATGGGCATGCTCGGCAACCTGCAGAAGCGCTGGGCCGGCATGCAGCAGCGACTGATCGGCGCGCAGAGTTCGGCGAGCGACAAGGCCGCGCAGATCTCCACCGTCACGCGGCTGGTGCGTACCGCCTGGCAGTCATTGGCGATGGGGCTGGCCATGCTGTTGATCCTCGATGGCCAGATCTCCGGCGGTGTGATGATGGCGGCGGGCTTCCTGATCAGCAAAGCCATGCTGCCTGCCGAGCAGGCCATCAGTTCCTGGAAGCAACTGGACGGCGCCAAGGCCAGCTATGACCGCCTCTGCCAGTTGCTGGAAGAATTTCCCAAACAGGTCGAGCGCATGGCCCTGCCCGCCCCAAGCGGGGCGATACGCATCGAGCGCCTGGTGGTCACTCCGCCCGGCAGTCAGCGTCCCTCGGTCAATGGCATCGATCTGGTGCTAAGCAAGGGGGAGGTGCTGGCGGTGATCGGCCCAAGCGCTTCCGGCAAATCCTCCCTGGCGCGAGCCATGGTCGGCGTTTGGGTGCCGTCGCACGGCGCGGTGCGACTGGATGGTGCCGAAATCGGCCAATGGTCCAGCGAGGCGCTGGGCCCACATATCGGCTACCTGCCGCAGGATATCGAGCTATTTGACGGCAGCGTGGCAGAAAATATCGCCCGCTTTGGCGAGATGGAGGCCGGGCAGGTAATCGAAGCGGCCACCATGGCCGGTATTCACCAGATGATCCTGCGCTTTCCGAATGGTTATGACACCCAACTCGGGCCTGGCGGGCTAGGCCTATCCGGGGGACAGAAGCAGCGCATTGCCCTGGCTCGGGCGCTTTACGGCAAACCGGCACTGATTGTCCTCGACGAACCCAACTCCAACCTCGACGATGCTGGAGAGGCCGCTCTGGTTAGCGCCATCGATGCCCTGCGCAGCAACGGTTCGACCGTGGTCTTGATTACCCACCGTCCCAATGTGCTGGCTGTAGTAGACAAACTGCTGGTGCTGCAGGACGGCACGCAGAAGCTGTTCGGCCCGCGCGATCAGGTACTCAAGGCCCTGTTGCCGGCGGCGGCCAACGCCCAAGCCGCAGCTGCCGCACACTCCAGTTCGCCGACGAGTTAAGCCTTGATGAGTACCGCCCCTATTACCCCCGCCCCTCCCGCGCTACCGGCCGCCGTCAGGGATGCCGCCGCCACGGCCAAAATAGGCGTGTGGATCATTCTGCTGGGGCTTGGCGGGTTCCTCCTATGGGCCAGCCTGGCGCCCCTGGCACAAGGCGTCGCGGGTAGCGGTACGGTGGTGGTTGCGGGCGAACGCAAGACCGTGCAATCACTGGCCGGCGGCTCGATCGAGCAGATCCTCGTGCGCGAGGGAGATCATGTCAAAGAAGGCCAGCTGCTTATTCAGCTCAATACCGTGCAAGCCCAGTCCCAGCTCGATGTCGCCCTTGGCCAGTGGTTCAGCGCGCGCAGTGTCGAAGCCCGGCTGACTGCCGAACGCCTGGGGCTTGAGGCTATTCGCTGGCCTGACGAACTGCTGGCCAGAGGCAACGATCCTCGAGCCCGCACGGATATGGAGTTGCAAGGCACGCTGTTCGAAACCCGCCGCGCCGAGCTCGCCAGCCGCCTGCAGATCATGCAGAACGAGACCGAGTCGCTGCTGGATCAACTCGCCTCGTACCAGGAAATCAAGAAGCATCTGGAAACCCAGCAAAGCTACCAACGCCAGGAGCTGGAAGGGTTGCGCTCACTGGCCGAGGAAGGTTATGTGCCGCGCAATCGCCTGTTCGAAGCCGAACGCAATGCCGCGCAGCTAAGTGCCCAGATGGCGTCCGGCATCGCCGATATCGGCAAGACGCGCCAGGCCATCAATGAAAGCAAGCTGCAGATGCTGCAGGTACAACAGGCCTTCCGTATCGAAGCGGAATCGCAGCTGACCGCCACCTCTGCCGAGGCCTCCAGCCTTGGCGAGCGGATCAAGGCGCTCGAATTCGAGGTGCGTAATGCGGCGATACGCGCACCGGTGACAGGCCAGGTTATCGGCCTCGCCGTGCATACCGAAGGCGGGGTGATTCCTGCCGCGCAAAAGCTCATGGATATTGTGCCCAAAGGCTCGGCCTGGATCATCAAGGCCAAATTCGAGCCTGTGGTAGCCGATCGCCTGAAACCGGGATTACCGGTCAACCTGCGCTTTTCCTCGCTGACCAGTGCCACCTTGCCGGTAGTGGAAGGCAAGGTACTGACCGTTTCCGGCGACCAGTTGATCGACGAACAGACCCGCCTGCCCTATTTTGCCGTGGAAGTCGAAGTGGGCAGTGACGCCGTAGCCCAGTTGTCGACCCATGGCCTGGATGTGAAACCGGGAATGCAGGCCGAGGTCATGGTGCAGACCGGCGAGCGTACCTTCATGAACTACCTGCTCAAACCACTCCAGCAGCGCATCCGCGGCGCATTGAAGGAAGAGTGAGGATGCGTGCCAGCCTGTTCCTGTTCGTCGCATTGAGCCTGCCCGTCCCCTGGGCCGCAGCGGCCGAGCCACTGTCCCTGTTGGAAGCCTATGACCGCTCGTTGCATAGCGATCCGGCCTTCCAGGGCGCGGCCTTCGACTATCAAGCCTCCCAGCAGGAAGAGTCTATCGGCCGTGCCGGTCTACTGCCGCAGATCAGTATTGGCGCGCGCTATGGCGATACCAAGCAGTTGAGTGGCCAGGATGTCGACAGCAGTACCGCAGAGGCACGCTACAGCAGTGGCTCTGCGGGCCTGAGCGCACGCCAGGTGCTCTTCGACAAGGCCAAGGTTGCCTATTTCGAGCAGGCGCAGGCCCGCGGCAAAGTTGGCGAGGCACTCTACGACGATGCCTCCCAGGAGCTGTTCAATCGGGTTAGCGAGGCCTATTTCGAGGTGGCCCGCCAGAACAACGAACTCAAGCTTTCTTCGCAACAGAAGGCCGCTATCGAAGGCCTGGTGAAACAGACCAGGCGCCTGTACGAAGCGGGCGACGGCACCATTACCGATATCGAGGAAGCGCAGGCGCGCCTCGACCTGATCAAGGCTCAGGAAATCGAGAACCAGGCGCGCATTCGCGCCGCATTGCGCACACTGGCAGGACGGACCGGCCTAGCGAATGGCGAACCCCTGCCAATGCAGGAGAGCCTGCCGGCTACAGCCCCGCTGGATAGCCGCGCTGATCTGGAGTTCTGGCAACGCCAGGCTCGCTACGCCGCCCCCAAACTGGATGCCCGTCGCGCTTCGATCGAGCTGGCCGAAGCCGAGCTGCAAACGCAGAAATCCGGCCACTATCCTTCCCTGGCCGTGGTCGGCGAGCTGAACAAAGCCCAGCAAGACAATCTGTCCGAAGACTATCGCAAGCAATCGTCCTACTACGTCGGCCTGTCACTCGATGTACCGCTTTTTGCTGGCGGCGGGGTTGCAGCGTCGGTACGCAAATCCCAGTACGCCCTCTCCAGCGCCTCCGCGCAGTACGATACGGAACGTCAGCAACTGACCGAGAACATCGAACGCGACTATCTGGGGGTCATCAGCGGCTACGAGAAATGCAAAGCCTTGCAGACGGCAGTGAAATCCAACCAACGCGCCCTGGAGTCAGCCGAGAAGGGCTATCAGGCTGGCGTGCGCTCCACGGTGGATATCCTCAACGCCCAGCAGGTGTTGTTTACCGCGCGGCGGGATTTGCTCAACACCAAGCTGCTGATGCTGCAGAGCTATGTCAGTCTGCATGCCCGCAGTGGCCTGATGCACCGCGGCATTCTTGAGCAGGTACAGCTGCTGTTCTAGGAACCGGCAGAAACCAGCTGATCAGACCCCTGGCACATAGTGCTGCTCGCCCGCCGGGACCAGCAGGTTGAGCTGGCCCGTGTGTCGAGTCAGCCAGTCCGGTCCGCTTGCGGCCTGCGCACGCAGGTGGCGCAACAGAAAGTAACTGCCTAGCCGCTCGGCACAGAACGCCCAGACCCGCCCCTGCAGGTCAGGCCGTCGGGTGTCATGCAACTGCACGCAGCGCCGCACCACCGACTCGATGGCGGTGATATGGCTGACCCAGAACTCCGCCGGCAGCACGCCCAGCTCGATGCCACCGGGGAAGAACACCTTTTCGTCGAAGAACGGGATCACCTCCTGCTTGCTCAGCACGCCCAGCTCGACAGCAACGGCGGTGAAACGCAGGAAGTCCTCGACATGGTGGACATCCTTGTACTGATACAGGTAACCGTGGTTCTGCCCGTTGAGGGTGAACTGCCCCGGCTTGCCGATCAGAAAATCCGACTCGCTGGGCAGCATCAGGTCGGCCAGGGCGAACTCCCCCATCTGCTCGGCCGAGAGCACATCCATCACCTGATAATTCTGCGCCTGGGCACCGATGCGCTCGCGCGAGAGAAACTTGCGGTACTGGCAGATGCCCACCTGGCGAATGCTGCCCGGCTGGCTGAGCAGCAGGTTTTTCAGGGCAAAAGCGCCCGCCGTCGCCCCCAGTACCGGGTGATAGGGCTCCCACTCGGGGGCCAGATCACGCAGGTTAAGGCGCCCGGCCCCCTGCGCCTCGCCCATGTAGATGGGCGTGACATAGCTCGGAAACTCGACCTGCAACGGCACATGGGTGAGGCAGGCGTACAGCAGGTTCTCGGGTGGGCAAACAGGCATGGAGGGACTTCCTGGATAAACGATAAGGCCGCAGGGACTCAGTCTGAGCGTTTGCGCTGATGGGCTGCCAGCAGGCCGTCCTCGAAACTGCGCACGAACCGCGGCATGTCGAACAGAGGCGAAGCATCGCGGCCGCGCTGTAGCCGCTCTTTCAGCGCCTGCAATACTGCCGGAGCGCTAGCCAACTCGACGGCACGCTGCTCGTAACTGGCCAGGTCATTGGTGATCAGCTCCGGCAACTCCAGTGCCGTCAGCAGGCTACCCGCCATGCGCGAGGCGAAGGTACGCCCCGAACGGGTCAGCACCGGCAGCCCCATCCACAGGGCATCGTTGGCCGTGGTGCCGCCATTGAACGGATAGGCATCGAGGAACAGGTCCGCCGCCGTGTAGCGCGCCAGGTAGAGTTCCGGCGCCACCCGCGGGGCAAAGATCAGCCGCTCGCGGGCCACGCCATGCTGCTCGGCGCATGCCAGCAGGTTGGCCTGCGACCACTGGTTGTCGGCCAGTAGCCAAAACACGCTGTTCGGTACCTGGGCGAGGATACGCATCCAGCAGCTGAACATCTCTTCGTTGAACTTGTAGTTATTGTTGAAGCAGCAGAACACGAAGCTGTCTGGCGGCAGGCCACATTCGGCGCGACTCGGCAGCGCAGCCACCGGCCGCTGCCGATCGCTGCACTGGAAAGCCGGCAGATACAACGGCGTTTCGCTGTAGAAGGGCTTCTCGGCATCGGGAATCAGGTAATGATCGGCGATCACATAATCGATGCAAGGCAGACCGGTCGGCCCAGGAAAACCCAGGTAAGTGATCTGCACCGGCGCCGGACGATAGGCCAGGATGTTCGGTCGCGCCCCGGAAGTCAGGCCCTGCAGATCGACCAGGATGTCGATTTCCTGCTGGCGGATCAGCTGCGCGGCAGCGGCATCATCCAGCGCGCCGATCGGGATGAAATGATCCATGGCCGCCTTGACCCGCGCGCGCAGGGCCGAGCCGTCTTCACGGCTCCAGCAGAAACCGTAGACCTCGAAACGCTGACGATCGAGCAGCTCGAACAGCTCTACCGTCAGCAACGACACTGCGTGCAGACAGAAATCGGAGGAGAGAAAGGCGATACGCAGGCGCTCGTGCTCATAGCCCCGCGGCGCCAGTTCAGCAACTCGCTGGTTCACTCGCTCGCTGACAAAGCGCAGGGCCGTGGCCAGTTGCAGCCCAGGGTCATCGGTGGCCGAGAGCATGGCCAGGGGTGAAGTGGCCTTGAGCAAGTCACCCACGGACAGCTGGACCAGTGGGGTGAACACCGGCCACTCGCACTGTTTCTGGCGTAGATGCACCCAGTGCTGGATTACCTTCGGCTGCTGCGGGTCGGCCTGCAGGCTGGCCAGCAGCTTGGCTTCCGCCGAATTGAGCTGACGCACTTCCTCCATCAGGCGGCCCATGCTGTTGAGCAGCATGATGTACAGCTCGGTATTCAACTCCGGCCCCACCAGCGGGTGATCCAGCATCGACTGCCAGATGACCAGCGCGTTCTCCGCCCGCCCCTGGCGCTCGATCACCGCGCCCAGATTGAACCAGGCCTGGACGAAATCCGGCTTGCGCATGATCGCAGCACGATAAGCCTGCTCGGCCGCCGGCAACTGCTCCAGCTGGGAAAGGGTCACGCCCAAGTTGAACTGTACGATGTAATCGGCGGTCGAGCTGCAGTGCCCCAGCCAGCACTGGTAAAGGCGCACCGCGTCGGTCAGACGCTGCGCAGCCCCCAGGCGCTCGGCCACGACGATCAACTGCGTCGGCTCCAGACTGGCTTGTTCAGCCAACTGCAGAGCATTGAGAAAGGCGCTATCGAGGTTTGCGGTTGTAACGGGGTTTTCCGGCATGCACACGCCTTAACGAGAACAGTCCATCCGACAGACAGGCAAGCAACCCTGCCAAGTGCACCATCTCACCTGGCAGGGCTACTCCAACGTTTACGAATAGAAGCTGGTATTCACGCTGGTTGCAACCAGCAGCTGAATCTCGCCATCGTTGTAGACGTTGTACTCGGCACCCTCGACCTGCACGCTACCCGCCGCTTGCCAGGCACCCGCCGGACCAGTGATCACCACACTGTCATTGGCGTTGCCATTGATCAGCATCTGCACCGGAGCCGAGGCACCCAAGCCGGTTTCGACCAAGCCCACCTGACCAAACTGGCTGACACTTTGCGCATCCAGCGTCAGGGTAGTCGCCAGCCCGCCATCGCCGGCCAGGTTGATCTGGCTGAGGCTATTGGCCGCGACGATATCCGGGTTGACCGCAGTCAGGTCGATGTCCTGACCGTCGCTGCCACCGTTGCGGAACCAGGCATCGACGATGCTGTGCACCTGACCATCGACGGTCTCGTAGCTGGAACTCAGGCCGATCCAGTTGCCATTGTTCAGCTGCGAGGTCTGCTCGGCGCTCAGGTTGATGCTGGCGATCCCCAGGGAAGACAGGTTGTACAACTCGTCCGCCTGGCTGACGCCATCCTGATTGCCATCGACCCAGACGCGCAGTGCAGCAAAGTCCTGGTCATCGGCACTGATGCGCCCATCCTGGTTGCTATCCAGCTCGGCCAGGGCGGCGAAACCGTCCTCGGAACGACTGCCATCAGCCAGCTCGGTAGCGTTACCGAACAGCTCACCACCATCGTTGATCACGCCATCAGCGTTGCGGTCGATGGCCAGCAGGCCGTCGCCGCCAGCTACCCAGCCGGTGTTGTCCAGATCGCCATCGGCATCGATGTCGAAGTGAGTATTGGCCGCCCAATGCAGGGTCTGCACGCCGTCGCCGTTCAGATCGAGGATCAGCGGCGAGGTGTTCAGCACGGCAATCTGCTCAGTCGCCATCGCCGCCAACTGCTCAGCAGTGAAGGCATCAGCCTGGGTCATGCTCAGCGCGGTCAGTTGATCCGTGGTCAGGGCCGGGACATCCGCCACATCGATCGCCACCAACTGCGCGGTATTCAGCAGGGCAAAGTCGCCCACCTGAATGGCGCCGATCTGGGCCGAGGTCAGTGCGGCGATATCCGCTGTTTCCAGCGCCTGCACCTGCACCGACGTCAGCGCAATGATCTGATCGGTGGTCAGCGCTTTAACCTGCGAGGTAGTCAGCGCGATGATCTGTGCCGTAGTCAGCGCCGCGATCTGAGCGGAGGTCAGCACCGCCAGGTCGACGTTCTGCATCGCCTGGATCTGCTCGGTGGTCAAGGCCGCCACATCGCGGGTCTCCAGGGCAGCCACCTGTTGCGTGGTCAAACCGGAAATCTGCGAGGTGGTCAGCGCACGGATCTGATCGGTGCCGAAGGCAACGATCTGCGCCGTGGTCATCGCGGCCAGGTCGGATATCTGCAGCGCGGCAATCTGCGCCGTGCCGAGTGCCGCCACATCTGCCGTTTCCAGCGCAGCCACCTGGGTCGAGGTCATGGCCACCACTTGCGAAGTGGTCAAGGCAGCCACCTGAGCAGTGGTCAGGGCAACGATCTGCGCGGTATCCAGCGCTTGCAGATCGGAGGCCTGGATGGCGGCGACCTGCGCCGTGCTCAAGGCAGCCAGATCCGCCGTTTCCATGATCGAGAACTGCTCGGTGGTCAGCGAGACAATCTGAGCAGTGGTCAGGGCACGCACTTGTTCCGTGGTCAGGGCCTGTATCTGGGCCGTGGTCAACGCGGCCACGTCAGCCCCCTGCATGGCGGCAATCTGCACCGTGGTCAGGGCCTGCAGCTGCGCAACCTTCAAGGCCGCTACCTGCTCCGTCGTGAGTGCCACTATCTGCGCCGTGGTCAACGCCGGCAGCTGGTCGGTGGTCAGCTCACGCAGCTGATCCGTACTCAGCAGGGCCAGATCGGTAGCATCCAGCGCAGCGATCTGCTCGGTCTTCAGCGCCACCAGATCACGGGTTTCCAGGGCTTGCACCTGGGCACTGGTGAGGGCCGCGATCTGTGCCGTGCTCAGGGCACGGAACTGATCGGAAGCCAGGGTCTGGATCTGTTCGGTGGTCATGGCCGCAATATCACGGGTTTCCATGGCCACCAGCTGCGCGGTCGACAGCGCGACTATCTGGTCGGTGGTCAGTGCGGCCACCTGGCCAGTCGTCAGGCCGGCGATAGCGACGCTGCTCAGGGCGTTGAGGTCTGCTGTTTCCAGCCGGACGATCTGCGCCGTGGTCAGTGCGGCTACCTGAGCGGAACTCAGCGCGGCAGTTTGCGCGGTAGTCAAGGCCACCACTTGCGCGGTGGTGAGATTCGCCATGTCGGCGGTCTGCAGGGCAGCGATCTGCGCAGTGCTGAGCAACGCGAAGTCCGGAGTCTGCAAGGCCGCGACCTGGGCGCTGGTCAGCGCCACGATCTGCGCCGTAGTCAGTACCTGCACCTGATCGGAGGTCAGCGCCACGATCTGGGCAGTGGTCAGCGCCTCGATATCGGCAGTTTTCAGCGCCACTACCTGCTGGGTTTCCAGTGCCGCCACCTGAGCGGTGGTCAAGGCAGCCGCTTGTTCCACGGTCAAGCCTTGCAAGGCTTGCGTGGTCAGTTCCACCAGGTCCGCGACCTCCAACTGGGCCAATTGCGCCGTGGTCAGTGCCGCCACTTGTGCAGAACTCAGGACTGCAGTCTGCGCGGTGGTCAAGGCAACGATTTGCGCCGTGGTCAGTTCGGCCACATCGCGGGTTTGCAGGGCCGCAATCTGCGCAGTGCTGAGCAGGGCGAAATCAGCCGTTTCAATGGCCGCGACCTGACTGGTGGTCAGCGCGACAATCTGTGCGGTGGTCAACGCCTGGACCTGATCACTGGTCAGGGCAGTGATTTGCGCATTGAGCAGCGACGCGATATCGCGGGTTTCCATGGCCGCGATCTGCGCCGTGCTCATCACCGCCAGATCGGCGTTCTCGATAGCCGCCACTTGCTCCGTACTCAAGGCCACCACTTGCGCGGTGGTCAGCGCCGCGACCTGGGCGGTAGTCAGAGCGACGATCTGCGCCGTGGTCAGGCCCGCCAGATCCGGGGTCTGGATCTGACGGATCTGCGTGGTGCTCAGGGCCGCGATATCGGCGGTTTCCATCGCCGCCAACTGGTTCTTGCTCAGCGCCTGGATCTGCTCGCCGGTCAGCGCACCGACCTGAGCGGTAGTCAGCGCGACAATCTGGTCGGTGGTCAGCACGCTGATGTCGACCGCTTCCAGGCCAGCAATCTGTGCCGTAGTCAGCGCGACCAGATCGGCAGTTTCCAGCGCAGCAATCTGGCTCTGCGTCAGGGCCTGCAACTGGTCAACGCTCAGGGCACGCACCTGAGCCGTGGTCAGACTCTGGATTTGTCCGGTGGTCAGCGCCGCAATCTGCGACAACTGCAGGCCGGCGATCTGCGTGGAGTCGAGCACCACCAGGTCAGCGGTCTCCAGGGCACGAACCTGAGCAGTAGTGAGGAAACCGATCTGATCCGCGGTGATAGCCGCGACCTGAGCAGTGGTCAACAGCGGAATCACCGTGGTCGACAGCGAAGCCAGGTCCTGGCCCTCCAGGGCGGCAATTTGCGCAGTGGTCAGGTTGACCACCTGAGCCGTGGTCAGCGCAGCGGCCTGGGCGGTGGACAGCAGTTGCACCTGATCGGCCGTGAGCGCAGCGATATCGGCGGTTTCCATGGCCACGATCTGGTCAGTGGTCAGCGCGCCAATCTGTTCCAGGGTCAGGGCACGAGTCTGCTCGGTGGTCAGCGCAACCAGCTGTGCCGAGCTCAGGCTCTGCACGTTGGCAGTGCCCAGGGCAGCGATCTGCACCCCGGACAGCTTGCTGAACTGCGCGGTACTCAATGCGCCCGTTTGTGCCGTGGTCAGCGCAGACACTTGCTCCTCGGTCAATGCGGCAATATCGGCCGTGGCCATTGCGGTGATCTGACTGGTGGTGAGCTTGACCAGCTGCGCCACACTCAGCGCGGCAAAGCGATCCGGCGTCAGGGCGACAATCTGGTCGGTGGTCAGAGCAACGATCTGCGCGGTAGTCAGCGCCGAGATCTGCGCGACGTTGATCGCCGCGACATCGGCCGTTTCCAACGCTTTGATCTGCGCCGTGGTCAGCGCGGCCAGTTGGCTATTGGTCAGCGAGACAACTTGCTGGGTGGTCAGAGCCGCCACTTGCGTGGTGCTCAGGGCCTGCAGGTCGGCAATTTCGATGGCCGCGATCTGATCTGGCGTGAGCGCGGCCAGGTCGGCAATTTCCATGTTGCGGAACTGCGCTGTGGTCAGCGCCTCGATCTGCTCGGCGGTGAGCGCAGCCATCTGCTCGGTGGTCATGCCCTGTATCTGGCTATTGGTCAGCGCCTCGATCTGCACGGTGCTCAGGGCGGCCACCTGCGACAGTTTCAGCGCAGCAATATCGGCAGTTTCAATGGCCCGAATCTGAGCGGTATCCAGCGCTGCCAGCTGGGCGTTGGTCAGCGCACCGACCTGCGCAGTGGTCAAGGCGATCAATTGCACGTTGCTGAGAGCGGCAACGTCCTCGGTTTCCAGCGCAGCCACCTGGCGCGTGGTCAGGCCGGCTACCTGTGCGGTAGTCAGTGCGACCAGCTGCTCGGTACTCATGGCGACGATCTGAGCAGTGGTCAGCGCGGCCACATCCTGGGTTTCCATGCTGCGCACCTGGCTGGTGGTCAGCGCGGCTACCTGGGCCGTGGTCAGGGCCGGCACGTTAACCGTGGTCAGGGCGTCGACCAGGTCAGCACCAGCTGCGGCAATGGTGCTCGCATCCAGCGCCGCCAATTGGCTCGGGCTCAAGGCTGCCAGTTGGGCACTGGTCAGTGCTGCCACCTGGTCGCTATCCAGCACGGCCAGTTGTTCGGCCGCCATCGCGGCGATATCCGCAGCCTCCATGGCCGAGATTTGCACGCTGGTCAGGGCATCGATCTGCGCCGTACTCAGGTTGGCCACCTGGTTGGTGGTCAGGCTCGGCAGTGCCGCCGTGGACAGCGCAGCGATGTCAGCCACTTCCAGGCTGGCAATCTGGTCGGCACTCAAGGCCGCCAGTTGCGCACCGGTCAGGGCTGCCGCTTGCTCGGTGGTCAACGCCACCAGTTGAGCACTGGTCAGGGCAGCAATGTCGACCGTTTGCAGGGCCGCGATTTGGGCGCTGGTCAAGGCAGCCACCTGAGCGACCGACAGCAGTTCTACTTGCGCCGTAGTCAGGGCGACGACCTGGGCGGTAGTCAGGGCAGCCACCTGGGCAGTAGTCAGGGCGACTATCTGATCCGAGGTGAGCAGGGCCAGGTCGGCGACTTCCACGGCACGAATCTGCGCCGTGGTCAGCGCCGCCAGATCGGCGGTTTCCACCGCGACGATCTGCGCCGTGCTGAGGCCGGCGATTTGCGCCGTGGTCAGGGCTTGCGCCTGCAGGGTGGTGAACGCGGCAATCTGCTCGGCACTCAGCTTGGCCAAATCGGCCAATTCCAGGGCACGCAGTTGCGCGGTGGTCAGGGCCGCAATCTGCGCACCACTGAGCGCCTGCACCTGAGCCGTGCTGAGGGCCACGATCTGCGCGGTAGTCAGGGCCGCCAGGTCATCGGTTTGCAATGCCGCGACCTGGGTATTGCTCAACACACCAATTTGTACGGTGGTCAGGGTTGCCGCCTGCGCTGTCGTCAGTGCGGAAATCTGGGCGGCGGTGAGGGCCGCCACATCCGCCGTTTCCAGAGCGCGGATCTGCGCCGTGGTGAGGGCGGCAAGGTCAGCCGTTTCCAGAGCAGCCACTTGCACGGTGGTCAGGCTAACCACCTGATCCGTGGTCAGCGCGGCGGCCTGCTCGGTGGTCAGCGCACGCACCTGCAAGGTCGTCAGTGCCTGCAGATCCTGGGTCTCGATCACGCGCAGCTGCGCCGTGGTCAACGCAGCAATCTGCTCGGCGCTCAGCGCCCGCAGCTGAGCACTGCTCAAGGCAATCACCTGGGCATTGGTCAGTGCCTGCAGATCCGCCGTTTCAATGGCGCCCACCTGTGCCGTGGTCAGGCTGGCAATCTGCGCCGTACTCAGCTTGCTCAGCTGCAGCGAAGTCAGCGCGGCAATTTGCTCGACGGTCAAGGCAGCCAGATCGGCATTTTCCATCGCGGCCAGCTGGGCAGTGGTCAAGTGTGCCAGGTCGGGAGTTTCCAGAGCCACGACTTGCGCGGTGGTCAGGGCAACGATCTGCGCCGTACTCAGGGCCGCGATTTGATCGCTGGTCAGCGCAGCAATCTGGTCACTGGTCAGCGCCGCGAAGTCGGCGGTTTCCAACGCACGCACCTGGGCGGTGGTCAAAGCCTCGATTTGCGTCTGGGTCAGCGCCTTGACCTGGGCAGTCGTGAGCGCAGCCACCTGGCTGGTGCTCAGGGCTTGCAGGTCGGCCACTTCCAGGGCAGCAATCTGATCCGTGGTCAGCTTGGAGAGCTGCAGGGTACTCAGGGCAGCGGCCTGTTCCGTGGTCAGGGCGGCGATCTGCTCGACGCTGAAGGCCACCAGATCGGCGGTTTCCAGGGCCGCTACCTGATCCGAGGTCAGGGCCGCCACCTGAGCGGTGCTGAGCGCAGCAATCTGCGCAGCACTGAGGCTGGAGATGACTGCCGTGGCTATCGCGGCCAGATCAGCCTCTTGCAAGGCGGCAACCTGGTCGACGCTGAGGGCAGCCAGTTGAGCAGAATTGAGTGCCCCAGCCTGGGCAGTGGTCAGGGCAATGATCTGCGCCACCGTCAGCGCTGCCACATCTGCGCTTTCCAGCGCACTGATCTGGGCCGTAGCCAACGCGGCAACCTGCGCAGTGGTCAGCGCCTCGACCTGGGTAGTGGTCAAACCCACAACCTGGGCGGTAGTCAGTGCTGCAACCTGGGCAGTGGTCAGCTTGACCAACTGAGCGGCGGTGAGCGCAGCCAGATCGGCCACTTCGATGGCACGGATCTGCGTGGTACTCAGTGCCTGCAATTGGTCACTGCCGAGCGCTGCGACTTGCGCCGAGGTCAAGGCAGTGATCTGCGCCGTGCTCAGGGCATGCACATCAGCGGTTTCCAGGGCGGCAATCTGGGCCGTACTCAGGGCCGCGATTTGCGCGGTAGTCAGCGCAACAACCTGTTCGGTGGTCAGCGCAGCAACCTGAGCGGTTTTCAGACCGGCCAGGTCGGCTACTTCGATGGCGCGAATCTGGCTACTGCTCAGCACCTGCAGATCCGCCACTTGCAAGGCACCGACCTGCTCACTGGTCAGGGCGGCAACTTGCGCGGTGGTCAGGGCCGCCACCTGGGCGGTGGTCAGCGCAACGATCTGCGCGGCGGTGAGGGCCGCAATATCGGCGATTTCCAGCTGCGCGATCTGGCTCGGCGACATCGCCGCCAGATCGACCGTCTCAATCGCAGCCACTTGTTCAGTGGTCAGGGCCTGCAATTGCGCAGCACTCAGCGCCTGGATCTGTACCGAGGTCAGACCGGCAATCTGGTCGCTGCGCAGCGCGGCGAGGTCAGCCGTTTCCAGCGCCTCGATCTGTGCAGTGCCCAGGGCCTGCAGGTCAGCCAGTGCCAGAGCAGTCATCTGCGCGGTGGTCAGGGCCACGATCTGCGTGGTGGTCAACGCCGCGGCCTGGGCCGTGGTCAGGGCATCGATCTGCTCGGCGGAGAACACGGCCAGGTCGGCCGCTTCGATGGCACGAATCTGCGTGGTGGTCAGCGCGGCGATCTGGGCCAGGGTCAGGTTCTGCACCTGGGCCGTGGTCAGGGCGGCAATCTGCGCCGCCGTCATGGCGACCAGATCCTGGGTTTGCAGGGCGGCCACTTGGCTGACGGTCAGGCTGCTGACCTGAACGGTGGTCAGGGCGGCGACTTGGCTGCTGGTCAGGGCGGCCACTTGTTCGACAGTCAGGGCACGCAGATCGGCGGTTTCCAGGGCACGAATCTGCGCCGTGGTCAGCGCAGCCACGTCGGCCACTTCCAGGGCGGCGACCTGGGCGGTGCCCAGTGCAACGATCTGATCGGTGGTCAGTGCGGCCATCTGCGCCGTCGTCAGGCTTGTCAACTGGTCAGCCGAGAGCACGGCGACATCCGCCGTATCCAAGGCACGTACCTGCGCAGTCGTCAGGGCCGGGATCTGCTCCTGGGTCAGCGCCTGCACCTGGGCGGTAGTCAGCGCGGCAATCTGCGCGGTGGTCAGGGCTGCCAGGTCGGCCGTCTGCAGGGACGCGATCTGCGCGGTTGGCAGGTTGGCGATCTGCGCCGTGGTCAGGGCGGTAGGTTGAGCGCCGCTCAGGGCGATCACCTGTTCCTGACTGAGGGCCGCCACATCCGCGGTTTCCATGGCGGCGATCTGCGCGCTGCTCAGGGAGGCGATTTGCGTGGTGGTCAGCGCCTGCACCTGAGTGGAGGTCAGGGCCACGATCTGCGCGGTGGTCAAGGCTTGCACGTCGACCACTTCCAGTGCGGCGACTTGCGTCTGGGTCAGGGCGGCGACCTGTTCGGTACGCAGAGCAGCTATCTGCTCGGTGGTCAGGGCAACCACCTGGGCGGTGCCCAGCGCTGCCAGATCAGCAGTTTCCAGTGCACGCAGCTGGACAGTGCTCAACGCCTGCAGCTGTGCCGTGCTCAGCGCCGCAGCCTGAGCCGTGGTCAGAGCAACGATCTGCGCCGTGGTCAGCGCAACCAGGTCCTCGGTCTCCATGGCACGAATTTGCGCCGTGGTCAGCGCAGCCACCTGAGCCGTATTCAGTGCCGCTGCCTGAGTGCTGGTCAGCGCCACGATCTGAGCGGTACTCAGGGCTACCAGATCAGCCGTTTCGATAGCGCGCAGCTGCGTAGCGCTGAGCGCCGGCAAATCGCCGACTTCGATGGCGGCAATCTGGGCCGAGGTCAGGGCAACGATCTGCGACGTGGTCAAAGCGGCCAACTGGTCGCTACCCAGCGCAGCAATCTGATCGCTGGTCAGCGCAGCCAGATCGGCAGTTTCGATCTGACGAATCTGCGCGGTGCTCAATACAGCCAGGTCAGCGGCTTCTACCGCAGCCATTTGCTCAGTGGTCAGGGCACGAATCTGTGCACTGCTCAGGGCAGCAAACTGGGCGGTGCTGAGGGCGGCGATCTGGGCAGTGGTCAAGGCGGCCAGATCTTCGGTTTCCATGGTCAGCAGCTGAGCGGTGCTCAGAACCTGCAGATCGGCGATCTGCAAGGCGGCCGCTTGGGCCGTGGTGAGTGCGGCAATCTGCGCAGTGGTCAACGCCGCTGCCTGGGCAGTAGTCAGGGCAATGATCTGATCGCTACTCAGGCTGGCCAGATCAACCGTCTGCAGGGCTTGCACCTGAGCAGTTGTCAGGGCACTGATCTGCGCGGTGCTCAGCGCCTGTACCTGGGCGGTGCTCAATGCCACCACCTGGGCCGTGGTCAGAGCAACCAGATCCTGGGTCTGCAGGGCCGCGACCTGGGCGGTGGTCAGGCTGGCGACCTGCGCGGTAGTCAGGGCCGCCACTTGTGCTGTGGTCAGTGCCACCACCTGGGCAGTGCTGAGCGCTACCAGGTCGGCAGTTTCCAGGGCACGGGCCTGGGCCGTGGTGAGGCCGGCAATATCTTCCAGCTCCAGCGCACGAACCTGGGCGGTAGTCAGCGCAGCAATCTGATCGGTGCCCAGTACAGCGATCTGGGCCGAACTCAACGCCACGATCTGCGCGGTCGACAAGGTTGCCAGATCGGCCGTCTCGATCGCCTTGATCTGGCTGCTGCTCAACGCTGCCAGCTGGTCGGAGCTCAGCGTTTGCAGTTGGGCGCTACTCAACGCCACCACCTGAGCAGTGGTCAGAGCAGCAACATCAGCGGTTTCCAGGGCAGCAATCTGCGCCGTAGTCAGGGCTGCTACCTGAGTAGTGGTCAGCGCCGCTACCTGGTCAGTCAGCAAGGCCTGGATCTGATCGCTGGTCAGCCTGACCAGGTCGGCGGTTTCCAGCGCAGCAATTTGTACCGTGCTAAGGGCCGCAGTCTGTTCGGTAGTCAGGGCCGCTACCTGGGCAGTACTCAGCGCAACAATCTGGGCCGTGGTCAGTGCCTGCACATCCTCCACTTGCAAGGCCTGCACCTGCGCAGTGCTCAGCGCCGCCAGTTGCTCGGTGCTCAATGCCGCGACCTGGGCGGTGGTCAGCGCAACGATTTGCGCCGTGGTCAGGGCCGCCACATCGACGGTATCCAGGGCACGAATCTGCGCGGTACTGAGTACGGCCAGATCCTGGGTCTGCAGGGCCGCCACTTGGGCGCTGCCCAGGGCAGCAATCTGCACGGTACTGAGAGCGGCATACTGTGCCGTGCCAAGAGCAACAACCTGCGCGGTAGTGAGAGCCGCCAGATCTTCGGTCTGCAGGACCTGCAGCTGAGCATTGCTGAGTGCCGGGATATCCTCGACCTCGATGGCGGCAATCTGTGCACTGGTCAGCGCCAGCACCTGAGCGGTACTCAGGGAGCCAATCTGATCGGAGCTCAGGGCCGCAATCTGCGAGGTTTTCAACGCCGCCAGGTCATCGGTGGCCATGGCCCGTATTTGCACGGTGGTCATGGCATTCAATTGTTCAGGCGTGAGGGCACGCACCTGCGCGGTGGTCAGCCCGACCACCTGCTGGGTGCTAAGTGCTTCCACTTGCGCGGTGCTCAGGGCTTCGATCCGATCGGTGCCCATGGCCGCCAGATCGACCGTTTCGATGGCGCGCACCTGGGCGGTCGACAGAGCAGCCAGCTGTTCAAAGGTCAGGGCAGCAGCCTGCGCCGTGCTCAACGCGGCAATTTGTGCGGCGCTCAGCGCAGCGATGTCCACGGTATCCAGGGACGTCAGCTGGTGGGTGTTGAGAGCCTCGATCTGCGCGGTCTTCAGCGCAGCGACCTGAGCCGAGTTCAGAGCCACCACCTGATCGGTGGTCAGCGCCGCCACATCGACGGTCTCCAGGGCAGCGACCTGGGCGGCTGTCAGTGCTTCGATCTGCTCGACAGCCAACGCACGCACCTGGGCGGTGGTCAACGCGACAATCTGCGAGGTACTGAGCGCTGCCACCTGGGCCAGGCTCAGGGACACCAGTTGGGCGGTGGTCAGTGCCGCGACATCGGCGGTTTCCAGCGCACGCAGTTGAGTAGTGGTCAAGGCGGCCAGCTGGCCAAGGGACAGCTCACGCACCTGAGCGGTGGTCAGCGCGGCAATCTGGCTATTATCCAGTGCGACAATATCAACCGTGTCCAGAGCCCCCAACTGAACAGTCGTCAGGGCGGCAATCTGCTCGGTGGTGAGCGCCGCTACCTGCACGGAAGACAGGGCGGCAATCTGCGCGGAACTCAAGGCGCGCAGGTCGGCTGTTTCCAGTGCGGCAATCTGCGCAGCAGTGAGGGCGGCGACCTGTTCAACCGTGAGTGCAGCCGCCTGAGCAGTAGTCAGCCCCGGGATACTGGCGGTCGAGAGCTTGGCGATGTCCTCAGGTTCCATGGCGGCCAACTGGGCCGGGGAAAGCGCAGCCAACTGGGCTGAGCCCAGCGCCCGCACTTGAGTCTGGGTCAACGCAACAATCTGGTCGGTGGTCAGGGCCGCGACGTCCTGGGTTTCCAGGGCGGTGATCTGCTCGGTGGTCAATGCCGCGATTTGCGCCGAATTGAGCGCAGCGACCTGGGCACTGGTAAGGCCAGCGATAGTGGCGGAGGACAGCGCCGCCAGATCGACAGGTTCCAGGGCAGCGATCTGCGCGGTGCTCATCGCAGCGATCTGTGCCGAGGTCAGCGCCGGAGCCTGGTCTTCAGTCAGGGCATAGATTTGCGCAGTGGTCAGCACCGCGACCTGCGCAGGAGTCAGCGCGCGAATGGCCGCAGTAGAAAGCGCGGCCAGGTCATTGGTTTCCAGCGCCGGAATCTGATCGGTAGTCAGGGCAACCAGTTGTGCCGAAGTCAGAGCGACCACCTGGTCTTCGCTGAGGGCGGCAATCTGTGCCGTACTCAAGGCACGGATATCGGCGGTTTCCAGCACAGCGATCTGCGCCGGAGACAGCACATTGAACTGCTCGGTAGACAGTGCCTGAACTTGGGCGGTGGTCAGCGCAACGATCTGCGCCGTGCCAAGCCCCGTCAGGTCATCAACCTCCAGCGCGGCGATCTGCTCAGTACTCAAGGCAACGACCTGAGCGGTGCTCAAGGCTGCGACTTGCTGGGCACTCAGTGCCTGCACCTGTTCGGTGGTCAGGGCCGCAATCAGGCTGGTGCTCAGCCCACGAATCGAGGCGGTACTGAGCAAGGCCAGGTCACCCGCCTCCAGAGCAGCAAACTGCTCGCTGGTCAGCGCCCCCAGTTGCGCACTGGTCAAGGCCACGACTTGTTCATTGGTCAGGGCAACGATCTGTGCGCTGGTCAAGGCGCGGAAGTCCTGGGTTTCCAGGGCGCGCAACTGCACAGTGGTCAGAGCCGCTATCTGCTCTGTGCTCAGCGCCGCGGTCTGTTCCGTGGTGAGGGCGGCGATGCTGGCCGTCGACAGCACGTTGAGGTCATTCAGCTCCAGAGCGCCCAGCTGTGCCGTGGTCAACTTGGCAATCTGCGCGGTGCTCAGCGCCGCCGCCTGGGCGGTGGTCAGGGCGATGATCTGCTCGGCACTCAGGGCTTGTAGGTCAGCGGTTTCCAGCGCGCGAATCTGCGCCGTGGTCAGCGCTTCGATCTGCTCGGTGGTCAGGCCAGCCACCTGGGCGCTGCTCAGGGCGGCAATCTGCACGGTGCTCAGGGCACGCACCAGCGCGGTGTTCAGCGCACCGACTTGGTCAGCGGAAAGCACCGCCAGATCCTGGGTTTCCAGGGCACGCAGCTGCGCCGTAGTCAGCGCGGCTACTTGCTCAGTGGTCAGGGCGACCACCTGGGCGGTGGTCAGCGCCAAGATAGATGCAGTCGACAACTCGCTGAAATCAGCGGTTTCCAGTGCGGCCACTTGCTCTGCCGTCAGCTTGCTGATTTGGCTCGAGGTCAGGGCAACGACCTGGGCGCTGCTCAGGGCCGCAATCTGTGCGGTATTCAGCGCCAGCAGCTGATCGCTGCTGAGTGCCGCAATCCCCGCGGTAACCAGTTGCGCCAGATCCACGGTTTCCAGCGAAGCCAGTTGCGAGGTAGTCAGCGCCAGGATCTGCGACGAAGTCAGGGCAGCCGCCTGATCGCTGGTCAGGGCAACGATCTGCTCCTCATTGAGTACGCGCACCTGTGCCGTACCCAGGGCACGAATGCCGGCAGTACCCAGCGCCTGCAGATCCTGAGTCTGCAGGGATGGCAGTTGCGCGGTAGAAATGCTGGCAACCTGCGCGGTGGTCAACGCCGCCACTTGCTCGGTGGTCAGCGCGATCAGCTGCTCATTGCTCAGAGCACGCAGATCTGCAGTTTCCAGCGCGCGCACCTGGGCCGTGGACAGCGACGCCAGTTGTGCGGTGGTCAGTTCCGCCACTTGTGCGGAAGACAGGGCCTGTATGGCGGCGACAGTCAGCTGGGCCAGGTCGATAATTTCCAGCGCGGCAATCTGCTCGCCAGTCAGGCTGGCGACCTGGGTGGTGGTCAGCGCCGCGACTTGAGCGGTGGTCAGGGCCTCGATCTGTTCCGGGCTCAGGCTGGCCAGGTCGGCAGTTTCCAGGGCGCGCACTTGCACCGTGGTCAATGCGGCAATCTGCGTGCTGCTCAGGGCCGCCAGCTGAACATTGCTCAAGCTACCGATGGCGGCAGTGGAGAGCGCAGCCAGGTCGGCCGTTTGCAGAGCGGCAATCTGCGTGGTGGTCAGTTTGCTGACCTGTTCGGTGCTCAGCGCTGCCGCTTGAGCAGTGGTCAGCGCCACAATCTGCGCGGTACTGAGCTGGCGCAGGTCACTGGTTTCCAGTGCACGGATCTGCGCAGTGTTCAGGGCCGCCACCTGGGCGGTGGTCAGCGCCTGGATATGGGCGGTACTCAAGGCCACCACATCGGCAGTTTCCAGTGCGGCAATCTGCGCAGTGGTCAATGCCCGCACCTGGGCCGTAGTCAGAGCCTTGATGTCTTCGGTTTGCAACGCACGGATCTGTGCCGTGCTGAAGACCGCCAGATCCGCGGTTTCCAGCGCCGCAACTTGCTTGCTGGTCAGCGCAGTAACTTGTGCAGCTGTCAGCGCTTGCGCCTGTGCAGTGGTCAATGCGACCAATTGCGCAGTGCTGAGCTGAACCAGATCAGTGGTTTCCAGCGCGACTACCTGCTCTGTAGTCAGGGCTGCGACCTGCTCGGTACCCAGCCCCTTGATCTGTTCGGTGGTCAGCGCCTTGATCTGGGCACTGGTCAGCGCCTGGGTCTGCGCAGTGGTCAGAGCCTCCACCTGGGCAGTGGTCAGAGCTGCGATCTGTGCGGCGGTCAGCTTGCTTATAGCCAGCGTACTGATAGCCGCCAGGTCGGCAGTTTGCAACGCGCGCACCTGGCCCGTGCTCAGACTGGCAACCTGAGCCGAAGTAAGAGCCGCGGCTTGAGCGGTCCCCAGTGCGACCAGCTGTGCAGTAGAGAGTGCCTTGATATCGGCAGTTTCAATCGCCTGCACCTGGATGGTGGTGAAGGCCGCCACCTGTGCGGTGGTCAGGGCCGCTACCTGTGCAGTGGTCAGACTGCGCACAGCGGCGGTATCCAATGTGCGCAGGTCAACGGTTTCGATGGCACGAACCTGCGCGGTGGACATCACCGCGATCTGGGTCGAGCTCAGCGCAGCAGTATGCGCAGTGGTCCAGGCAGCGATCTGCGCGGTGGTCAGTGCAGCGATCTGCGCGGTAGTCAGCGCGCCAACCTGGCGGGCGATCTGCTGCGAGGCACTCAGTGGGTCATTCAGCGCGGCCACTTGAGCGGTACTCAGCGCCACCATCTGCGGAATGGTCAGGGCCGCAACCTGGGAAGCCGTGAGAGCGTTGACCTGGGCAGTGGTCAGCGCCTTGATATCAGTGGTTTCGATCGCCTGAATCTGGCGCGTAGTCAGGTCATCAATCTGGGTGGTGAGTACGCTGGCAATTTGCGCCGTGGTCATGGCCGCAATGGCCGAGGTCGCCAGGGCCGCCAGATCGGTGGTTTCCAGCTTCTGTACCTGGGCGGTGGTCAACGCCGCTACTTGTGCGTTACTCAGGGCAGCAGCTTGAGCGGTAGTAAGGGCAACAATCTGCGCAGTGGTCAGGCTGACCATTTGCGCCGCCGTGAGCCCCTTGATGGCCGCGGTGCTCAGGGCGGCCAGATCGGCCACCTCCAGTTTCTGCAGTTGCGCAGTAGTGAGTGCGGCAACTTGCGCCGAAGTCAGGGCCTTGGCTTGCGCCGTGGTCAGCGCAACGATCTGCGCCGTAGTCAGACCCTTGATGTCTGCCGCGTCGATCGCGGCCACTTGTGCGGTACTCAAAGCCGCCAGCTGAGTCACGCTGAAAGCGCCAATCTGAGCAGAGCTCAACGCTTTGATATCGTCGACTGCGAGCGCCGGCAGGTCTGCCGTGTCGATGGCAGCAATCTGTGCGGTGGTCAGGCCAGCCATCTGCGTCGGAGTCAGCGCAGCAATCTGCGCAGAGCTCAACAAAGTGATATCCGCCGCGCTGAAAGCCTGAATATCGGCTACGTCCATCTTGCTCAGTTGCGCCGTGGTCAGGGCCGACACTTGTGCATCGGTCAACGCCACAACCTGAGCGGTGGTCAGCCCGGTGATGGCTGCCGTCGAGATGGCGGCCACGTCCGCCACCTGCATGGCGGCAATTTGTGCCGTGGTCAGGGCTCCAACCTGAGCAGCGGTCAGTGCTTCGGCCTGGGCAGTGGTCAGCGCCTGCAACTGGGCGTTGCTGAGTTTCTGTAGCTGGGCAGCGGTCAAGCCCTTAATAGCCGCCGTAGTCAGCGCCGCAATATCAGCCACTTCGATAGCTGCGACCTGGGTCGTGGTCAAAGCCGCCACCTGGGCAGCGGTCAACGATGCAGCTTGCGCCGTGGTCAGCGCCACAATCTGGTCGCTGGTGAGCTTGGCGAAATCAGCCGGTTCCATGGCCGCCAACTGCGCGGTGGTCAGGGCGGCAATTTGCTCATCGGTCAACGCCACGACCTGGGCGGTCGTCAAGCCAGCAATAGCAGAGGTCTTGATGGCGGCAAAGTCCGCCGTTTCCAGAGCGGAAATATTGTCGGTGCTAATGGCGCCCAACTGGGCGGCTGACAGGGCTGCCGCCTGTGCGGTAGTCAGAGCAACCAGCTGAGCCGTGGTCAGCGCGTTGATTTGCGCAGTAGTCATACCGGCGAGCACGCCGGGAGCCACGACCGGAACGTCTGCAGCATCAATGGCTGCGACCTGCGCAACACTCAAGCCTGCCACCTGGGTCACGCTCAGGGCGCCGATCTGCGCCGAACTCAGTGCAGCCATGTGCGCAACCGTCAGAGCCTTGACATCGGCCAGATCCAGCTTGGCGATTTGCGCGGTGGTCAGCGCCTGCACCTGGGCATTGCTCAGGGCGGCAATTTGCGCGGTAGTGAAGCCGGGGACCGCAGCCGTCGACAGTGCGGCAATATCCGCTACCTCAATCGCCGCCACCTGCGCCGTACTCATGGCGGCAAGCTGGGTCGACTTCAGAGCCTGCACCTGGAGGGTGGTCAGGGCCGCAATCTGGCCCGCACTGAGCGCAGCGACCTGGGCGTTGCTCAAGGCAGCCACTGCCGCCGTGCTCAAACCGGCGATATCCACCACTTCAATCGCCGCGATCTGGGCGGTGGACATGCCACCCACCTGCCCGGCAGTCATTGCACCCAACTGGCTGGAAGACAAGGCCTCGATATGATCGGTGGTCAGCGCCTGTACATCGGCAATATCCAGTTTGGCCATCTGCGCGGTGGTCAAGGCCTGCACCTGAGCATCGCTCAGGGCGGCAATTTGCGCCGTGGTGAAGCCGGTGATAGCGGCTGTAGACAGGGCGGCAACATCTGCCACCTGCATCGCCTGGATCTGCGCAGTGGTCAGCGCTGCCAACTGGATGGCGCTGAGATTGCTGACTTGCAAAGTGGTCAGGGCCACCACTTGAGCGGTGGTCAGGGCACCAAGCTGGGTGGTGCTCAGGCTATCGATAGTCTCGCCACTCAACCCCGGCACATCGGCCACTTCAATGGCCTGCACCTGGGCGGTACTCAGGCCGGCAATCTGCGCGGCAGTCAGCGCGCCAATCTGGGCGGAGCTCAGAGCCACCACCTGCGCGCTGGTCAACGCCTGTACATCTGCCACATCCATGGCCGCTACTTGCGCGGTGGTCAGGGCCGCCACTTGCGCAGTAGTCAAATTGGCGACCTGGACGGTGGTCAGGGCTTTCACCACCAAAGGATCGAGCACCGCCACATCAGCAACTTCCAGTGCAGCCACCTGAGCGGTAGTGAGCTTGGAGATTTGTGCCGTGGTCAGCTCTGCCGCCTGCGCGGTGGTCAGGGCCACCATCTGTGCAGTGGTCAGGGCCACGATCTGCGCGGTAGTCAAACCACTGATGACACTGGGGTCCAGAGCAGGAATATCGGCCGCATCGATGGCCTGCAGCTGGGCCGAACTCAACCCCTTGACCTGCACGCTACTGAGCGCGCCAATTTGGGCAGAATCCAGCGCGGCAATTTGCGCCGTACCCAGCGCACCCAAGTCGGCAGACTCCAGCTTCTCGATCTGAGCAGTTGTCAAAGCCGCAACCTGAGCAACGGACAAGGCCGCGGCCTGGGCAGTCGTCAGGCTGGCGATCACACCCGTAGACAGACTGGCCAGGTCGGCCGTCTCCATGGCTACAACCTGCGCGGCAGTCAGTGCCTTGACCTGGGCACTGGTCAGTGCGGCCGCCTGCTCAGTAGTCAATGCGACGATCTGCGCGGTGGTCAGCGCGGCCACATCGGCCGTTTCCAATACCTGCAGCTGATCGGTCGTCAGCTTGGCAAAATCTTGGGTCTCCAAGGCGGCCGCTTGGGCAGTAGTCAACGCCTCCAGCTGCGCATCGGTCAGCAGCGGAATCTGCGCGGTGGTCAGCGCGGCGATCTGGGCGGTGGTCAATGCGGCAAAATCTGCCGGCTGCATGGCTACCAGCTGGGCACTGGTCAGCGCAGCGATATCTGCCGCATCCAGCGCAGCAGCCTGCGCAGTGGTCAGCGCGACTATCTGCGCGGTGGTCAGTGCCGCCACTTGAGCAGTGGTCAGCGCCTGAATTTGCGTAGTGGACAGCTTGGCGAAATCAGCGGTTGGCACCACCACCAACTGAGCAGTGGTCAGCGCAGCGATATCTGCAGTCTCCAGAGCCACCATCTGCGTGCTGCTCAACGCCACGATCTGGGCAGTAGAGAGCGCGGCAACCTGGGCGGTGGTCAACGCCTGAATCTGGGCCGTGGTCAGCACAGCCAGGTCGGCAGTCTGCATCGCCTGGATCTGGGCGACGCTCATGTTAGCCAGATCCGCGACTTCCAGGGCCTGAACCTGGGCAGTGGTCAATGCGACCACCTGAGCCGTAGTCAGCGCTGCAGCCTGTGCAGCCGTCAACGCTTCGATCTGAGCAGTGGTCAGCGCCGCAAAATCAGCGGTTTCGAATGCGCGAATCTGAGCAGTGGTCAGCTCCGCAAAATCCTCAGTTTCGATTGCCCTGGCTTGAATGCTGCTCAGCGCAATGATCTGGTTGCTGGTCAGCGCCGGCACCTGCTCAGTGGACAACGCCACCACGCTAGCAGTCGACAGTGCCTGGATCTGGGCAGTGGTCAACACCGCAAGCTGCTCGGTGGTGATACCGGCGACATCTTCAGTCGTCAAAGCCGCGATCTGCGCAGTGGTCAGCGCAATTACTTGGTCCGAGGTCAAGCCGGTGAAGATGCTGCTCATTTTTTATTACCTACACAGAGTGAGTCCGCATCGGCTTCTCTATCAGGCAGAGCCGCAGCAGAAATTATCCCAACTTGGGTTAGCGGCTGGACTCTTCAGTTCTTGAGAGTCCGATGGCGGCCCAGATCATCTATCTTGCTTGCTTCTTGAGGTGTCTATTTTTTTGGCGTCAAAGATCCACAGGTGATACTACTCTGATAGCACATGGCCACGCCATTGACCATCCAGACTAGCCGACGAACCGACAACCAGCACAAGCCTTCACCCGCCACCGCATCATCAGCGCCCTTGCAAGCGCCTCCCAGAGCCAGGCAAGACAATGCCTATACCGCGCCACACGCGGCTGTAGACATAGAGCATAGGCCGGTTTTCCACTTTCAATGGCTATCCGCAGACCGAACAACACCCCTCGCAAAGGCGTGGGAGCCAACCCTTACACGCCGATAGTGGCACTTTGACGCCAAAAAAATAGCAACGTACGATGTGCGCCTTCCAACCTGTCAAATGGACCTTGTCATGCCGACCCTCACCCTGGGCGAAACTCGCATCAACACCACCACCACTGGCTATCAGAACGAGCCCAGCGTCACCGCGCTGAAAGACGGAGGCTATGTGGTGGTTTGGGCTGATCAAAGCAGCGCTAGCGCCGACTACATCTTCACTCAGCGCTACAGCGCCAGCGGCGTGAAAATTGGCAGCGAGTCACGTGTCAACGCCTCCACCACGGGAGAGCAGGAAGATCCCACGATCACGGCCCTGGCCAATGGTGGTTATGTGGTGGCTTGGAAGGTCGATAATGGTGGCGGCAATGTCGACATCCGCATGCAACGGTTCGACGCCGCCGGCGCCAAGGCCGGCAGTGAATCACGCGTCAATACTTACACCACTGGCGAGCAGGACAGCCCCGAAATTACCGCCTTGATAGATGGTGGCTATGTCGTGTCCTGGGCGTCCTACCAGCAGGATGGCAGCGAGTGGGGCGCATACCTGCAACGCTATGACGCCAATGGTGCAAAGGTTGGCGTCGAAACCCGGATAAACACCACCAGCGCTGGAGAACAGGACGGCCCCACCATTACCAGTCTCGCCGACGGCGGTTACATGGCTGTGTGGGAAGGCAATGGTAGCGGCGACACCTATGGCATTTTCGCTCAGCGCTTCAATTCAGCAGGCGCCAAAGTCGGCGGCGAAACCCGTATCAACTCGACTACTAGCGGTTTCCAGCAGGATCCCGTGGTCACAGTACTGGCCAATGGCGGCTACGTAGTCGCCTGGCAGTCGTACCCTGATGACCTGGACAATAACGAAGACACCCAAGCGCCCAGCGATATTTACACCCAACTGTATAACTCCAGCGGAGCCAAAGTCGGCAGCCAGACGATGGTCAACACCACGACCTCAGGCTCGCAGGAAGAACCTCGCGTGGTCGCCCTCAGCGACGGCGGATACCTGGTGGCTTGGAGCGGCAATGGTAGCGGCGACGCCTCCGGCGTATTCATCCAGCGCTATAACGCCAGCGGTACCAAAGTAGGCACGGAAACCCGAGTCAACACCACCACGACTGGCAACCAAGAACTCACCAGCATTGCCGCGCTTGCCGACGGCGGCTATCTAGTTACTTGGGAGTCCTATAGCGCTGACGGGACAAACTCCGAGGTCTATGCCCAACGCTTTGACGCCAACGGCAACAAACTGACCAACCTGATTGGCGATACCGCCGACAACACCCTGACCTGGTCCAACAGCAGCAGTGCGATTATCGATGGAGCCGCCGGTAACGATAAACTCACCGGAGGCGGTGGCAATGACCACCTGAATGGGGGGAGCGGCAACGACGTGCTGAATGGCGGCGCGGGCGGCGACAGGCTTATTGGCGGCGATGGTTCCGACATCTATTACATCGACAACACGCGCGATATCGTCAGCGAAACCAATAGCACAGCCAGCACTGGCGGCACTGACACTGTCTACAGCTACCTTTCTGCCCACACCCTTGGCGCCAATATCGAAAACTTGCGCGTCATGGCGACTAGCACCGCCAGCGCGACAGGTAACAGCCTCAACAACGTGATTTATGCGGGGACAGGCAACAACACGCTGAATGGCGGCACAGGCACTGACACCGCCTCTTACGCTCATGCAACCAGCGCTGTCACTGCGAGCTTGGCCAGCACAGGCGCCCAAGCTACAGGCGGTTCCGGCAGTGATACCCTGCTGAGCTTCGAAAACCTCACCGGCAGCAACTTCAATGACAATCTGACCGGGAATACCGCTGCCAACACCCTGAGTGGCGGATCCGGGAATGACACGTTGAGCGGGGGCGCCGGGAATGACCTGCTATTTGGCGGGGTGGGCACCGACAAACTCAGCGGTGGCAGTGGCGCCGATCGCTTCGACTTCAATGCCGCCAGTGAAATGGGACTCGGCTCGCTGCGTGATGTTCTGAATGACTTCAAAACCAGCGAAAGCGACAAGATTGATCTGTCCACCCTGGATGCCAATCTGGCAACCTCAACCAACGACGCCTTCAGCTTTATCGGCTCAACGGCTTTTAGTAGCAACGCAACCGGACAACTGCGCTATGCAAACGGCGTGATCTACGGAAGCACCGATGCCGACACCAGTGCCGAATTTGAGATATCCCTGATAGGTGTGGCATCGTTGAGCAGCACAGACTTCATTCTTTAAATTTCGTTAGCCCGGCCTGTAATGAGCTCAAGGCCGGGCGGCTCCACATCCCCCAAGAGCAACCCGGCGCCAGCCTAGCTAGACGACCCAATATGCAAAGGAACTGTATGAACAGGCTCAGTAAAAGCACCCTACTCCTCGCACTCTTGGCACCTCTTGGCGTGCAAGCCGCCACTACGTCGACCTCCTGCAACTCGACAGCGCCCAGTGGCTATGTGATGACCAAGATCCAGGAGCGCTCCAACTCCTGCAGTGGTGGCAACCTCTACACCTATACCAGGCTGGCCGGGGAAACCGTGCTGGATACCTGCATCCGCACCACCCCCACCGGCTGGGTGAACACCAAGGAGCGCAGCTACACCGGAAGCGGTATCTGCGGCAGCTCCAGCGGCACACCCAGACTGATCTGGCAGATCACCAACAGCTACGGCCAGGTCAAGCTCAACTCCTGTCTGCGCACCCTGCCTACCGGCTGGGTCATCACCCGCCAGACCAGCTACTCGGGGCCTGGCGATTGCGGCACGGCCAGCGGCAGCAAGCGCATCAAGTACGAAGCGCAGAGCACGGCGGGACAGAGCCAGATGAGCGTGTGCAATGCCTCGATCCTGCCCAGCGGCTGGGAAGTTGGCGCCACCTCCAGCAGCACTAACTGCGGCACCGGGTCGGGCAATCTGTGGAAGATCCTCAATACCAAACCGCTGACCAAGGTGGCCCTGCACAACTACGTCGGCAAGACCGGCGACAACCTGTACGTGACCAAGCGCGATGACGCCGGCATGGCCCTGTACAAGTACAGCTACAACGCCATCGCCGCCCAGGTGCCCAGCAGTGCGGCGTTCGGTACCACCGTGCTGCATCGCTACTACAACGCCAGCATCTCCAACAGCCTCTACACCATAGGTCGTGACGACGCCTACTACAGCAAAGCCGGCTATGCCTATGTCGGTGCGGCAGCCAACGTGTTCACGGCCAAGGTGCCCAACGCAACGGCCTTGCACCGCTACTGGAACCCCACGACTAAGCACCACCTGTATAGCGTCGTGTACTCCAGCACAGGCATCAATGGCTTCAAGTACGAGAAAGTCGAAGGCTACGTGTACAAGCCCTGAGCCAGTCCGGTCACAAGCCCTGACGCTTCTGCCAACACGTCAGGGCGGCTTGGTGCGCAGGCACAGTACACCGAACAGCACCAGCGCGCCTTTCGCAACTCTCAGCATCCATCACTCTCTTGTTCGTTATAGAGAAAGCCCAGGGCGGATGTTTGTAGCCGTCATCGACACCGACTTCGCGCTCGACCAGGGCATTCAGCCGGCCATTCGACGCTCGATCAGCGCGCGCTGTTGTTCGGGATCGCAGGCCAGGTTGCTCAGCTCATCCGGATCGCTCTGCGGGTCGTACAGTTGCGTTTGCTGGCAGTAAACAGCACCGAGCGTGACGGCGAGAGGGCGTGGTGTTGACGTGGAAGTTGCCCAGGCTGACACCGCGTTTGAGCAGGCGTTCATGCCCGGGCAGCGCCACGGCGGCCGGCAGGTCCTGATGGGCGCGCTGCTGGTCGGTGGCGATCAGCAGGATATTCGGCTTGCGCCCGGCGGATCGCCCCAGCGTCGGGGATGCCTGCTGGCTCAGCAATGGCGCGCAGACTCCGGCGGCGGACAGCACACCGGCTAACTTCAGCAGTTTGCGACGTTGCATCCTGTGTCCTCCTTGGCGTGACTGGCCGAGCGTACCCGGCCAGCCAGCCAACCGATGATCGCGCCAGTGACTCAGCGCACCGTCAGGGCGATCGGCGCATCCTCAAAGTCGAAGCAGCCGAGGAAGGTCTTGATGTCGAGCAGATCGCCATCGACCTTTACATCGCCCAGCAGTGCCCCCTTGAGCAGACCGTTCTCGCCGCTCATCACGGTGTCCAGATAGCTTTTGTCGAGGGTCAGCTTGAGCGTGGTGCCGGCAGGAATGCCCTGGTGCAACTGCACCACGCCACGGCGCACTTCCAGCGCCCATTCCTCGCCGATATCCGGGAAGCTGAAGCCCAGGGTCAGCTGCACATCATTGGCCTTGTCCGGATCGATGCGGGTGATCCAGTTCTGCAGGAAGACCCGCGCCGGGAAGTTCTTCAGCATGTCCGGGGAGAGGAACGCACTGCGCATGTCCTGGGCCAGCTGCTGCACCTCGTCACCGTCGAATTTGCCCTCCAGCTCCATGGCGCTCATCAGGTACCAGTTGCGCCAGTTGATGTTCATGCTGGCGTAGCCGAGCTTGCGGAAGCTGCGCGCCTTGATGTCGCGGGCCAGTTGATCCTCGTTGTCCAGGCTGATGACATAACTGGCCAGCTCCGCAGCCCACTGGTGTTCACCCTTGAGATAGGCCTCGCCGGCGGCCAGCAGCACCTTGTCATGCCCACCCATCAGGGCGATCAGCCGCTCGGCTTTCTGCTTCGGCGGCAGCGGATCGAGCGCCACCGGGTCGCCCTGGAACCAGCCCAGGTAGCCGTTGTAGATCTGTCGCACGCTGTGTTTCACCGTGCCGTAATACTCGCGCAGGTAGGGCGTATAGCCGGCCAGATGCGGCGGCAGTTTGACCTTCTCGACCAGCTCGTCCGGGGTCAGGCCCTTGTTCATCCAGCGCACGCTCTGGTCGTGGATATAGGCGATGCCGTCGCGGGTCATGCGCAGCACCTCCTCGACCTGCGCCTGGCCGCTGACCGGACGGCCGTGCAGCGGCACCATATGCTCGGCTTGATAAGCGCGTAGCTTGTCCAGGCTCTCGACCCACACCACCGGGTCGCGGAACTTGGTGCCGCGCAGGGTGTGGATATTCGGCAGGGTCGGCCCCTGCTCCACCTCGGCGCTGATCAGCACGCGATTGGCCGGCAGGTAGACGGTGATCTCGTCCGGCGCTTCGCTGGGCACATGCAGGAACTGCAGATCCAGGCCAGCGATACGCGTATCGAGCCTGTCCTTGAAGGTCAGGGTCGGCGCAATAAAAGTCGAGGCCTCGACCTTGGCCAGTGGGCCGATGCCGGCGTTCATCTGCTCGTGGTCACTGTCCGGCAGGCCGGCACCGAAGCTGTAGCCGGAACGCACCGAGAGAATCGGCCCGACCAGCGCGCCCTGGGCCACCACGTTGGCCAGCAGGGTGTCGTGGGCGATGATCTGTACCTCGCCGCTACGCACCTGTTCCTCCGTGACGAAAGCCTTTACGCCATTGATATGATCCGGGTGGAAGTGGGTGTAGACCACGGCCTTGACCGGCTTGTCGCTGATCTTGCGGAACTCGGCCATGATCTTGCGCGACTCGCTGACCGCCTCGCCGGTATCGACGATGATCAGCCCTTCCGGCGCCTCGATCATCGCCACGTTGCCCAGCTGCCAGCCGACGGCGGAATACACGTTGCCGGCCACCTGGTAGACCTTCTGCGCGAAGTGCTTGGTGTGCTCAGCCAGCTCCGGGTGGATCGAGGCGGTAATCTGTTCTTCGGGCAGGGCGGCATGACCGGCCAAGGGTAACGCCAGGCTCAGCAGCACGGCGGTAGTTCGGTTGCGTGAAAACATGCGCAGACGCTCATTGTGGTGGGCAGTGCTGGCAGATTGGCCAATGGCAGCCAATAATTCCAATGCATTCCAAATCAACTAATGATGCAAGTCACGCATGAATGACCTTCGCCAGCTCCGCCACTTTGTCGCCCTTGCCGAGCATGGCCACTTCGCCCGTGCCGCCGAGGCCGTGCATCTCAGTCAGCCAGCGCTGAGCCGCAGCATCCAGGCGCTGGAAAGCAGCCTCGGCTGCAACCTGGTCGACCGCCACAGCCGCGGCATCAGCCTCACCGCCCATGGCGAGCTGGTGCTGGAGCATGCCCGCCGCCTGCTCGCCGGCAGCCGGGCACTGAGCAATGCGGTGAGCCAACTGGGCAATCTGAGCAGCGGCGAACTGCGCCTGGGCGCCGGCCCCTACCCCGCCGCGCGCCTGGTGCCGCAAGCCCTCGGCCAGTTCGCCGGGCGCCACCCACGGGTGCGCGTGCAGTTGCTGATCGACAACTGGCAGCAGTTGCGGGCACGCCTGCTGGACGACGAGATCGAGCTGTTCGTCGCCGATACGCGCGAGTTCCACGACGATCCCCGGCTGCAGGTGACGGCGCTGCAGAGCCACCACGGCGTAGTGTTCTGCCGCCCGCAGCACCCACTGTGCCAGCGCCAGCCACTGCCGCCGGCCGCTCTGGGCGAATTCCCCCTGGCCGGCACGCAGATGCCGGTGGAGGTCGAGCGCCTGCTGCAACGCCTGGGCGATGGGGAAAACCCGCTGAGCATCCAGTGCGACAACTTCATGGTGCTCAAGGAGCTGGTGTCGACCAGCGATGTGCTTAGCCTGGCGCCCTGGGATGTGGTGGCCGCCGATGTGCAGGCCGGGCGCCTGGTTACCCTGCGCCTGGCCGGCGACCCGGCCCTGGCCCGCTCGGCCTACGGCATCGTCAGCCGCGCCGGGCACAGCCTGTCGCCGGCGGCCGAGCAATTGCAGCGGATCATTTGCCAGCAGGATGGTCAGACGCAGCCGGCGTAGGGCGGGTGCAACCCGCGGGTTTCACCCACCCTACGGATTACCGCTTATGCCGCGCGGCGTACAGGCAGACCATCTCCATGGCTAGGGTGGCGCCGGCCAGGGCGGTGACTTCGGCGTTGTCGTAAGGAGGCGCCACTTCCACCACGTCCATGCCGACCAGATTGATGCCGCGCAGGCCACGCAGGATCTCCAGGGCCTGGTGACTGGAGAGACCGCCGCACACCGGGGTGCCGGTGCCGGGGGCGAAGGCCGGGTCGAGGCAGTCGATGTCGAAGGTCAGGTACACCGGGTTGTCACCGACCCGGGCGCGGATCAGCTCGGCGATCTGCTCCGGGGTGCTGCGGTTGACCTGCCGTGCATCCAGCACCGCAAAACCCATCACGTCGTCATTGGTGGTACGCAGACCGACCTGCACCGAGCGCGCCGGGTCGACCAGGCCTTCCTTGGCGGCGTGGTAGAACATGGTGCCGTGGTCGATGCGCGCGCCCTCCTCGTCCGGCCAGGTGTCGCTGTGTGCGTCGAAGTGGATCAGCGCCAGCGGGCCGTGGCGCTTGGCATGAGCCTTGAGCAGCGGGTAGCTGATGAAATGGTCGCCGCCCAGGGTGAGCATGGCGCAGCCGGCGGCGAGGATTTTGTCGGCATGCGCCTCGATGGCGGCCGGGGTGTCCTGCGGGGTGCCGTGGTCGAAATAGCAGTCGCCGTAGTCGATGCAGGCCAGCAGGTCGAACGGGTCGAACTCCCAGGGATAGTGGCGGGCCCAGGCCGACTGGACCGAGGCGGCGCGAATGGCACGTGGACCGAAGCGGCTGCCGGGGCGGTTGGTGGTGGCGGTGTCGAACGGCACGCCGCTGACCACCAGGTCCACGCCACGCAGGTCGCGGGTATAGCGGCGGCGCATGAAACTGGTGATGCCAGCGTAGGTCGGTTCGGCGCAGGTGCCGTACAGGCTGTCGCGGGTGATGGCCTGGTCGTTGTCGAAGGCTTGGTCCATGGTCGGTCTCCTTAATATTGGGTGCGGAAGCTGGCCCATAGCCGGGTGCGTTCGCGCTGGGCGCGCTGCGGCAGGATCTGCTCGGCGAACAGCTTTTCGCGCACCAGGCGTGGCGGGTAGATATCCGGGTCGCCGCTCACCGCCTCATCCAGCAACGGGGTGGCCGCGCGGTTGGCGTTGGCGAAGTACAGCGCGTTGGTCAGCTCGGCGATGGCCTCGGGCTTGAGCATGTAGTCGATAAAGGCCCGCGCCGCCTCGGGGTGCGGCGCATCCACCGGGATGGCCATGGTGTCGAACCAGATCAGCGTGCCTTCGCGGGGGATGCGGTAGAGCACCTCGAACGGCTGCTTGGCCTCGGCGGCGCGGGCGGCGGCCATGCCGGCGTCGCCGGTGTAGGTCAGCGCCAGGCAGATCTCGCCTTTGGCCAGGTCGTCGATATGCCGCGCGGTCGCCACGTAGCGCAGGTTGGGTTGCAGCGCGGCGAGCAGCGCCTTGACCGCCTTGAGGTCATCCGGATTGCCACCGTAGGGCTTCTTGCCCAAGTAGTTGAGGGCGATGGCCACCACTTCCTGCGGCGAATCCAGCACGGCGATGCCGCAGTCCTTGAGCTTGGCCGCGTATTCGGGCTTGAACAGCAGGTCGAGGCTGTCCAGGGACACGCCAGGCAGGCGCTGCTCCACGGCCTGGCGGTTGATGCCCAGGCCGACGGTGCCCCAGGTGTAGGGCACCCCGTAACGGTTGCCCGGATCGATGAAAGCCAGCTTGGCCAGCATCTCCGGGTCGAGGTTACCGACGTTGCTCAGGCTACCGACCGGTTGCACGGCCTTGGCCTGGATCGCCCGGCCCAGGCCGCTGGAGGCCGGAAACACGACGTCGTAGCCGCTGCCACCGGTGAGCAGCTTGGCGTCCAGCACCTCGGCGCTGTCGAAGGTGTCGTACGTGACCCGGATGCCGGTCTCGCCCTGGAAGCGCTTGAGCGCTTCGGGCGCCACGTAGTCGGCCCAGTTGTACAGGTTGAGGACTTTCTCCTCGGCCTGCAGCGGCAGGGCGAAGGCGAGCATGAACAAGCTTGCAGCAAGACGCATGGTGGACAACCTCGTTGGACTGACTGGGCGCGGCTTCCGTAGGAGCCAGCTTGCTGGCGATCTCCACTGCCTGGTGTGCGCTGGATCGCCAGCAAGCTGGCTCCTACAGGCTGCATCCTGCGCCGGGCATTGCTTCGAATAAATACGAAGTGATCTACTCTGGCATCGCCATCTATCAATGTATGGAGCCAGCATGCTCAGCCAACTGCGCGACCTCGATCTGCAACTGCTACGCCTGTTCGTCACGGTGGTGGAGAGCGGCGGCTTCAGCGCCGCCCAGGGCGAACTGGGGATCGGCCAGTCGACCATCAGCACGCAGATGGCCAAGCTGGAGACGCGCCTGGGCTTTCGCCTGTGCGAGCGCGGCAAGGCCGGCTTTCGCCTGACGCCCAAGGGCGAGCAGGTGCTGGCCGCCACGCGCAAGCTGTTCGGCGCCATCGAGACCTTCAAGGGCGAGGCCCAGGGCATGGCCGACAAGCTGCTCGGCGAGCTGCATATCGGCCTGTCCGAGGCCCTGGCCGACGAGGTGCTGGAGCAGGTCGCGGCCGCCATCGGGCGTTTTCGTCGGCGCAACCAGGCGGTACAGATCGAGCTGCTCAGCGCCGTGCCGGCCGAACTGGAGCGGCGCCTGCTGCAAGGCCAGCTGCAACTGGCCATCGGCTATTTCTCCGGGGCGCAGACGGCACTGGACTACCAGCGACTGTTCGTCGAGCAGCAGCACCTGTACTGCGGCCGCGGCCATCCGCTGTTCGGCCGGGGGCAGGTCGAGGCCAGCGATCTGCAGCACTGCGACGGCGTGCTGCACCCCTACCGTTTCATCGCCGCCGACGAGCCCTGGCAGGCCGGCAGCAGCAGCGCGCGCAGCGAACAGGTGGAAGGCACCCTGGCCTTTGTCCTGTCCGGCGCGCATATCGGCTATCTGCCCGAGCACATTGCTGCGCCCTGGGTCGCGCGCGGCCAGTTGCAGGTCGTGCAACCCGAGCAACAGGGTTTCAGCGTCGAGTTCCGCCTGGCCCAACACCGCGGCCGCCAGCCCAGCGAAGCGCAAAAAGCGCTGATCGAGGACCTGCTGGCGGTCTGTGCCGAGACCTGAGTCCCGCTGCAAATATGTATAATTCGCATATTGATGAACTGAGGAAACCAACATGTCCGACTGGACACTGGAAGGGCGCAAAGACTCACGACTGGTAGATGCCGACTGGGCACCCGCCAGCCTGCAGAAAATCGAAGGCGTGCGAATCAAAGCCATCGCCAACATGCTGGGCGACCGCAGCCGTCTGACCGAAATATGGCGCCGCGACTGGCTACTGGACAATCAGCCCATCGAGCAGGTCTTCCAGAGCCTGCTCGAACCGGGCGCCATTACCGCCTGGCACTGCCACGCGCATACCCTTGACCGCATGTTCTGCGCGCTCGGACGCCTCAAGCTGGTGCTTTTCGATGCTCGGGCAGAATCCCCCACACAGGGCAACGTGATTGAGCTGCGCATCGGCGAGGAGCGCCCAATGCTAGTCACCGTCCCTCCTGGTGTATGGCACGGCGTTGCCTGCCTGGGAAGCCGCCCGGCACTGCTGGTCAACCTGGTCGACTCGGCCTACGACTATGACGACCCGGACCACTGGCGGCTACCGCTCGACACGCCGGATATTCCCTACCGTTTCAGCTAGGTGCACCCCGGTGAGCCCACTGATCTCCATTGTCCTGAGCACCTACAACCGCCCGGAGACACTACGTCTGGCCATCGCCAGCGTGCTTGCACAAAGCCTGCAGGACTGGGAGCTGTTGGTTGTAGGTGACGCCTGCAACGAGGAGACCCAACACCTGCTCGATAAGCTGGCCGACTCGCGTATCCACTACATCAACCTTGTGCAGAACTTCGGCGAGCAGTCCGGCCCCAACAACCTTGGCATTGCCCGGGCGCGGGGGAAGTACATTGCCCTGCTCAACCATGACGACCTGTGGCTACCCGAACATCTGCAATCGGCACTCGATTGGTTACAAGCCACAGGTGCCGACTTGGTGTTTCCCGCAACCGCCGTCGTCCTGCCATGCACCAAGAAGCAGTTGACGCAGAATATCTGGAGAACCTACCTGCACGGCCTAGGCTGTAATGGCCTGTTCGACCCGGTCGACACATTCGCGCCGGCCTCTAGCTGGCTGATGCGCCGGGAGACAGCAGAGCGTATAGGCCCCTGGCGGGCAGCAGCAGACTGCATAACCGCCAGCTCCCGAGAGTTTCTCTTCCGCGCCTGGCGCGCTGGGCTCAGCCTAAGAGCCTTACCCTGGATCGGCGTGGTGGCCTTTCACTCGGGCCTGCGCGAAGAAGCCTACTTAAGGCAGGAAGCTCATGAGCAGGACTGGTTCTGGCAGCAGATCCAGTGCAATTTGCTGATAAGACAGCAACTGCTTGCCCGCGCCGGCAATGCGGAGCAACCGCTCCGCCCTCGTTGGAAAAAGCACCTGCTGCACCTGCTGGCTACCCTGGGAATTTTCCCTGAAGCCTTGCTATCGCGTACCCGCGGAATGCGCCGGGGGCAGCTGATTGACAACCTTCGTCTGAAGCGAGGCTTGCTAGTCCTGCCGCGTCACAGCAATGGACTAGCGCTGATCCGCTCACGCGCATGGCGCAGTGCCCCCCTCTACCGTTTAGGTGACACCATAAGCTTCCACAGCGAAGGCAATGCCACCGCCTTTCAGGGGCCCGGCTGGTCCTATCCGGAGTCATGGGGAACCTGGACCGACGGCAACAAGGCAGAGCTTCACTTGCGCCTGGAAAACACACCGGAACACGACTTGCTGCTGACATTCGAAGGACAATGTTTCCTAACCGATACCCGGTCCAGCCAGAGAGTCGACATTTACATGGCCGATACCTGTATCGGTGCATGGCACTTCGACCCTAGCAACAACGACGGCAAGCACCAGTGTCGCATCCCCGGCAACAGTTTCATCAGCAAACACCTGACATTACGCTTCCAGCTGCCCGATGCACGCTCACCTGCGTCGCTCGGCGTTAGTAGCGATACCCGACGTCTTGGGCTGGCCCTGCTCACCCTGAGCCTAAGCGAGGCCTAGGGCCTGTTCCCGTTTCGTTCACGGCCGCGACGGAACGGGAACAGGCCCTAGAGACGGAATCAGCAACAACGCAGCCTGGCAGTGCGACAAGCGCACCTCAGCTGCCGATCACCCCGCCATCCAGCTTGGTGATCAGCACGCTGGTGCCGCTACCCGCGCTATTTCTTCGACGATCCCGAGCAGGGCCACCTGGCCGCCCAGTTCGCGTGACGCCTTCATGGCCGCCTACAGCGCCGCGCCCTACCAGGCCCGCACCATCGACTCCCAGGCCGAAGGCCTCGGCGCCATTGGCCATATGGGCTACTTCCGCAGCAGCGCCACGCCGCTGTGGGACGAGGCGCTAGGCTGGTTCGAACAGCTGCAAACCACTCGCCGTGCCGCCTGAGAACCTGTGAACGAGGAATCAGGTTCCGCAGATTTCCAGGCGGCACACCCTTGCGCACGGGGGCCCTACCGCCCCCCTAAATAGGCGCTACGGGTCTCGGCGGGCGCCCGAGTGGCGTTCGCTGGCGCAGCTGTCCGGCCAGGCGCTCGATGGCTTGCAGGGTCAACTGGATTTCCTCGTGGATCAGCACCCGACCGGGCACATCCTCCAATACCAACTCATCCAGGGCCTCTTCGGCCTCCAACTGGTAACGCGGGTCAAACGACTGAAACCTATCCATTGCGGTGTCCTCAGGGTTTTCCGGCAGCGACAGGCCGCCGGTGCGCTGGGCAGCAACTGGCAAACAAGGAATCTGTTGTTGTCCGGGTCAGCATGCAACCCGTTGATGACTGTTGTTTGACCGGTCGGCATTGCGCCGACACTTGGTCAATTTCTGCGCAATCAAGGCCCAGGTCAAGCCACCGCGCCACCGCTCGTCACTGCACACAGGCTCGAAATAGAGCGCGCCGGGCAGACTCTGGCAGCCGCACTATAGTTCCCACTCCGTTCTTTATTGACCCGTGCAAGGAGTCAACATGAGCAAAATCCATCACGTCGCGGTACTGGTCGGCAGCCTGCGCAAGGCCTCGATCAATCGCAAGCTGGCCATGGCCCTGGCCGAACTGGCACCACCTTCGCTGCAACTGAGCATCGTCGAGATCGGCGACTTGCCGCTGTACAACGAGGATATCGACGTCAGCCCGGCGCCGTTGCCCTACAGCCGCTTCCGCCAGCAGGTGAACAGCGCCGATGCTCTGTTGTTCGTCACCCCGGAATACAACCGCTCGGTGCCGGCGCCGCTGAAGAACGCCATCGATGTCGGCTCGCGGCCCTATGGCCAGAGCGTGTTCGGCGGCAAGCCGGGGGCCGTGCTCAGCGCCTCGCCGGGCGCGGTCGGCGGCTTCGGTGCCAACCACCACCTGCGCCAGTCCCTGGTCTTCCTCGACGTGCCGGTGCTGCAGCAGCCGGAAGCCTACCTGGGCGGCGCCGGCAGCTTCTTCGACGAGCAAGGCAAGCTGAATGACGGCGTGCGCGGCTTCCTGCAGAAGTTCATCGATGCCTATGCGCTGTGGGTGGAACGCCAGGTGAAAGGCTAGAAGCCCTCTATAGGCCCTGAAGCAGGGCCAAAATGGCCTGCGGCCGCTGGTTGGCCTGGGCCAGCAGGGCCGTCGCGGCCTGCTGCAGGATCTGGTTCTTGACCAGGATCGAGACCTCCGCCGCATAGTCGGTATCGCGGATGCGACTGCGCGCCGCCGACAGGTTTTCCGCGATGTTTTCCAAATTGGCGATGGTGTATTCGAGGCGGTTCTGCACCGCCCCCAGATTGGCGCGGCTACTGTCGATGCCACTCAGCGCACCATCGATCACGCCGATAGCGATCTGCGCACCGATATCCGTCAGCAGATCCAGCTCGTCGACCGTCTCCAGGCTGCTGCTGTTCGCCGTCACGCTGCCATCAAGGGTCGCAGCAGCGGCCTGGCTGGAAAAGGCCACAGCACTGCTGAGGCGCACCACGCCAATGGCCCGCAGTGCCGAATCATCGTCTAGGGTCGCCAGCGCCACCGTCAGCTCCTCGAGCCCCTGGTAGTCGAAGTTCTGCGCTTGCGCGGTGCCCGTGGCATTCGACAGGAAGGATTCCATGGCAATGTCGTCACCGGCCTCGCTGGTCAGCCACAGCTTGTCGCCCTCGACTCGCGCACTGATGCCCGTGCTGGTCGACCGGGCGTTGATCGCCTCGGCCAGCAGGCCGAGATCACCGTCCTTGACCTCGGCCTGGATGCTCAGCGCCTCGCTGTTGCGGCCATACAGGTCGAAGGAGTAGATGTCGTCGGCGCTGAACGTCAGTTGCAGCACCGTGCGCGCATCGGCCGTGACGCCGGTGGTTTCGCTCTGCCGGTTGATCGCCCGGGCCACCTGAATGGCCGAGCCGGCAACAGCGAAGGTCGTCGTGCCGCGGCCGGCAATGGTCAGCTGGCTGCTGACAGCGTTGTCCGCCAGCGTGCCGGCCTGCTCCAGCAATCCACCGAGCTGATCCGTGGTCGCGGCGCCGAGCGTGCCATTGACCAGGTCGTGGACGTTGCTGCCGAGGGTATCGGAGCGGTAATTGCCGAGGCCGATGGAGATGGTCTCAAAGGCGTTGGCGCCCACCTGGAAGAGCTGCGAGCCAAAGCTGCCGTCGAGTAGCTTGCGCCCAGCGAAACTGGTGGTCTCGGCGATGCGCGTCAGCTCCTGTTGCAGCTGCGCGACTTCCTCCTGCAGGGCACTGCGCTCGCTGAGCCCATTCGCGCCGCTGGCCGCCTGCAGGGCCAGGTCGCGCATGCGCTGGAGAATGTTGGTCGACTGCTGCAGCGCGCCCTCGGCGGTCTGCGCCAGGGAAATGCCGTCGTTGGCGTTGCGCACGGCCACGCCCAGTCCGCTGATCTGGCTGGTCAGCCGGTTGGCAATCTGCAGCCCGGCGGCATCGTCCTTGGCGCTGTTGATCCGATAACCGGTGGACAGCCGCTGCATCGAAACATCCAGCGCACGCGACGTCTCACTCAGGCTGCGCTGAATGCTGAGCGAGGACGCATTGCTGAGGGTTAACGCCATAAATTCAGTCCATTGAGCAGCGCCGGCTACCTTGCCGAGGCCGGCCAACCCATTTCGGGCTGGCACCTGCTCATCGGCCATAGCGCAGAATTCTTTAGCCCGAGCAGCCGCCACTCGTCCGCAGGGCAACTAGGCTTGCCTGCAGACAGCGGAGGATTGCCCCATGGCCGCGGTACCCATCGACGACGACGCCTGGCGCGCTGGCGCAAGCAACCCAGACCCGGCCGAAAGCCTGTGTGACGCCCTGCAAGCCCGCGCGCGCAGTGGCCAGCCGATGCAGGGTTTCCAGCTCAAGCATGCCGCGCTGAGCGGGATCGATCTGGTCAACCACGGCAGCCGCAGCGGCTACCAGCTGCACGCTGCCGACCTGTACCGCGCCGATCTGCAGAATGCCCACCTGTTCGCCCTCGACCTGCGTGGCAGCTCGCTGATGAAGGCCGACCTGCGCGGCACCAATCTGCACTGCGCCGATCTACGCGACTGCAACCTGCTGGGCATCCGCCTGGACGGTGCACGCCTGGACAACGTGATCTGGGATCGCCAGTTGCTGCAGGAGCGCCGCGGCCGCGAACGCCAGCGTGCCGGCGATAATGACGCCGCCCGCCAGCTGTTCGAGGAGGCCGAGGAAACCTACCGCAACCTGCGCCTGCACCTGGAAAAAGCCGGACTGTTCGAGCAGGCCGGGATTTTCTTCCACCGTGAGATGGTCATGCGCCGCCTGCAGATGCCGCGCTTCTCCGGCAAGCGCCTGCTGTCCTGGCTGGTCGACCTGTTCAGCGGCTACGGCGAGAAGCCGCTGAATGTGGTGCTGTTTTCCCTGGGCCTGATCTTCGTCTGCGGCCTGCTGTACTTCCTGGTCGGCGTGCGCCACGGCGACCTGCCGCTGCGCCTGGCGCTGGAGCGCGGCTGGCTGGCAAATCTCGGCGATCTGGCCGGCTGCCTGTATTTCAGCGTGGTGACCTTCACCACCCTCGGCTATGGCGACATCACCCCGCATGGGCTGGCCAGGCCGATTGCCGCCTTCGAGGCCTTTGCCGGCAGCTTCACCATGGCCCTGTTCGTGGTGGTGTTCGTGAAGAAGATGACCCGCTGAGTCCGTCCGCCCTGCGGCACTGGCCAAAGCCCGGACGTCATCTAGCGTTAAACACTGCAGAGTTCGGAAGAACAGGGACGTTTTAGCCCACCCGCTGTCATGCCTCTCCCCCGCTGTCCTGCCCAGACCGCCACAACCCACTAGGTTCGGCGGATTGCCGTATTTCAGCCAGGGAGCCACAGCATGAGCATGCTATTCATCACCAACCGCTTTCCGACCGCCTCGATCCAGACCGAGACCGGCCGCCCATTCGAGTTCGACCTGAAGAACAACGCGCCAAGCAACTCGGTGTACTTCTGCGAACGACAGAGCAAAAAGAAACTGTTCGAGCTAGGCAGCGAGGCACTCTTGAACAAGCTGCACGAAGCCAAGCAGCGGCAGATCCTGCTCTATATCCACGGCTACTCCAACCTGCCAGACGACGTATTCGCCGGCGCCGAGGAATTGCAGGGCCTTTGCGACAAGAGCAAGACCAACGAGGTATTGGTGGTGCCGGTGATCTGGCCCTGCGATGACGATATCGGCATCGTCCAGGACTACTGGGACGACCAGAAATCCGCCGACTACAGCGCGATCTCCCTGGCCCGCGCGCTGAACTTCTTCCTCAAGTGGCGGGACACGCGCGAGGAGCAGAAGCTGCCCTCCTGCCTCAAGCGCATCAATGTGCTGGCCCACTCCATGGGCAATCGGGTACTGCGCGAGACCCTCTGCGAGTGGGACCGCTATGACCTGGCCAATGGCGTGCCCATGCTGTTTCGCAACACCTTCCTGGTGGCGGCGGACATCGAGAACGAGTCGATCCACCGTGGCCAGCGCGGTGAGCTGATCTCCCACGCCTCGCGCAACGTGGTGGTGTATTACGCCTCCGACGACCTGGCACTGCGCGGCAGCAAGGTGGCCAACCTGAAGAACCGCATCGCCTCGCGGCGCCTGGGCCACAGCGGCCCGGAGAACATGGAGCTGGCACCGCAGAATGTCTACGCCGTGGACTGCGACGACGTGAACACGCGCTACGACAACCCCAAGGGCCACTCCTATTTCCGCAGTGATGAAAAGGGCAAGGCCGGCGTGGTGTTCAACCACCTGTTCGAATGCCTGCTCAATGGCCGGGTCTTCCCCGAGGACGAAACCAAGCGCTCGACCATCCTGCGTGGTTGAACGCTACCAGTTCCGCGTCACGACCCGCTGGCGTGACGCGGCCGGGCGCTACCTCTAACCCTGCAGCGGCACCCAGATATCGACATGGCCGCTGCCGGCCATCGGGTCGAAGTCGGCGCTATAACGTTCGAATTCCGGCGCGTCGGCGGCCTGCAGACCGGAGGCCGGCAGCCAGCGCTGAAAGATCGCGGTGAAGGTTTCGTGGATGCTGGAGATATGCCCCGCGTGGCGGAACACCGCATAGCGCCGCGCGGGCAGGCGCTGGTGGGTGAAACCGGGCGGCAGCTCGTCGCTGCGGCTCACCTGCACGCCGGCGATGTATTCGAAGCTGCCATCCTCGTCCGGATTGCAGCACAGGCCGAAGGTCTCCCAGCCCTGCTGCCCGGCGATGTTGCCGATATAGGGCACGAAGCGCTGCCACAGCGCGGTGATGCCTTGGGATTTATCGGCACTGAAACGAGCGCAGAGCCCGGCGATCAGCAGTTCCTCGCCGTCGACGAAGCGTGGCTCGGCCAAAGGGAAAGTAGGTGTCGGTTGCATGCGCATAGCCTCCCGCAGTTTGATTCCATTCAGGGCTCCGCTGGCCCGCAAGGCCTCCGGCGTGATGCCGAAGTGCTCGCGGAACGCGCGGGTAAACGCCTCGTGGGAGCCATAGCCAACTTCCAGGGCCACGCCAAGGATATCCGCCGCCCCACCCGCCAGCAGGTGCGCCGCTCGACTCAGCCGGCGAGCCCGCACATAGCGCATCACCGGCCAGCCGGTGGCCATTACGAACAGCCGCGCCAGACCGAAGCGCGACAGGCCACAGGTGCTGGCGATGGCGTCCAGATCGAGCCGGCCTTCAAGATCGGTTTCGATCAGCCAGAGCGCTTTGCCGACAGGGTCCATGAATACTCCTCACGAGATGCCGGCGCAGTATGCCGGGCTGCATCCGCGGGCATTTGATCGTTCTTGCGCAGCCGACAACCGCGTCAGCCATGGCGTGCGGCACTGGCCTGGACGATACGCTGGGCCGGCACGCGCAGCTGGGTCAGCAGGTAGTCGGCGAAATCGGGCGCGTAGCCCTGCACGGCGATGGCTCGCTGCATGCAGATCAGCCAGGCCTCGGCATGTTCACCGTTGATCGGCCACTGGGCATGAAAGCTGGGGATGGCGATCGGCCCGTACTTCTCGCCGAACAGCTTCGGCCCGCCGAGCCAGCCACTGAGGAAGCAGGCCAGCTTGTCGCGGGCCAACGCCAGGCTTTCGGGGTGCATGGCGCGCACCTCGGCGGCCTGCGGCAATTCGTCCATATAGCGATAGAAGTCGTCCACCAGGCGACACAGGCCCTCAATGCCACCTGCTGCCCGGTAGGAGGCGTCACCGACACCGTACTGCTCACTCATGCACCATCCTCTTGGAAAATTTACCGTGCGGCCTGCCGCTATAGAGACGGTCAGAACTTCTCCAGCATCGCGCACTGAACGTGCAGTTGCTCGATCAGCTCATCTGCAAATCCTCTACGAAGCAAGGAGGGGTTCCCACTTTAGGCCCCTGACACGTCGCAGGTTTGATTTGCATCAACCTGCGCGTGGCTCGTGGTAATCAACACCATCCAGAGCGCATAGACTCAGCGGCACATGCAACACTGCCCCACACCCAACGCTCGCCAAGGAAGACCGATGGAACTGCGTTTCAGCATGGATGCTGCCGCCCTGCAACAACTGACCGAAGACATCATAGCCAGCCGCCTGACTCGCCATGAGCACACCTTCGAACGCCTGGCGTACTGGCAGGCACGCCTGCTGGCGCCGCTGACCCTGGGCCTGATCGTGCTGGCACTGGCCCTGCTGCCGCTGCTGGTGCAGGGCCGTTATAGCGGGCCCAGCGCCATCGCCACGCTGCTGGTGATCGGTATCGTGCTCCTGCTGTGGCGCCGCGTTGCCGGGCCCTGGCTGCAGCGCGCCGTGCAGGCCGGCCAGCCGCGCAGCGCGCGCATCCGCCAGCACAGTGCCGCGCGCCTGGAACGCAGCCTGCGCCGACAGCTGAGCAAGAGTCTGACTCGACTGCGCGGCCTGCATGTGTGGACGCTCGACGAACAGGGCGTGCTGCTGTGCACACCAGACGGCCAACAACAGCGCATCGCCTGGCGCCAGCTCGAGTGCGTCGCCGAAAGCGACCATTTCTACCGCCTGGCCAGCCGAGCCCAGCAGCGCCTTGGGCTGGCCTACACCCTCAGCAAGCACAGCTGCGAAATGGACGCCGCCAGCTATCGGGCTGGCCTGGCACAGCTGCTGGCCCGCTGTCACAGCGCCACGCGCCAGCACTGAGCCAGCGTCCTGCATGCTCTTGTAGGGGCGGCCTTGGCCGCGATGGCGAGGCCAGGGACAACTCTGCGCTGCCCGTTTCGCGGCCAAGTCCGCTCCCACAGAAGCAGAGCCCAGAGGCTAGGTCGCGCGCCTGCTCAGCTGCCGATCACTCCACCATCCAGCTTGGTGATCAGCAGCGTGGTCGAGCGAGGGCGGGTCTTGCCGTCGCTGGCCGGGAAGCTGATGCCGGGGTGCTGGATATTCGCCCACATCGCCTTGCCGTCCGGGCTCCAGGCCAGACCGGTGACTTCGCAGCCGCGCGGACCGACCAGGAAGCGGCGCACCTCGCGGGTGGCCGGGTCGGCGCAGAGCAGCTGGTTGCAGCCCATGACCTGCATCGCCGGCTCGCTGTCGTCGTAGTCGGTCTGGATCCACAGGCGCCCGGCGGCATCGAAGGCCAGGCCGTCCGGTGAGGAGAACAGGTCGCCATGGATGGTGCCGGTGAGGTTGACCGGTACCGGTTTGCCCTCTTTGTCCTTGCTACCGCGTGGCTCGCCGGCGAGCAGGAACAGTTCCCAGGTGAAGGCGGTGGCGGTCGGGTCGGCGTCCTGTTCGTTGAAGCGCAGCACCTGGCCATGCAGGTTCTGCGGGCGCGGGTTGGCCTTGTCGGTGGGCTGCTTGGCGCCACGGCCGTCGTTGTTGGTCAGCGCCACGTAGACCTCGCGGGTCTTGGGATGCACGGCGGCCCACTCGGGGCGGTCCATCGGCGTGGCACCGGCGCGGTCGGCGGCGGCACGGGCGTTGAGCAGCACCTCGGCCTGATCGGCGAAGCCGTTGTCCACGGTCAGGCCATTCTGCCCGTGCACCAGGGCCAGCCACTGGCCGCTGCCATCGGCGTCGAAACGCGCGACGTACAAGGTGCCTTCGTCCAGCAGGTCGCGGTTGGCCTTGGGGTTGGCCGCGTCGAAGCGCCCGGCGGGGACAAACTTGTAGACGTACTCGCCCTTGGCATCGTCGCCGGAGTAGAAGGCCATGCGCCCGTCCGCGCCCAGGCTGAGCGCTGCGCACTCGCGACCGATGCGGCCGAAGGCGGTGCGCTTGATCGGCTGCGCCTGGGGGTCGAAGGGGTCGATCTCGACCACCCAGCCGAAGCGGTGTGGCTCGTTGACGTGGCCGCCATGGGCCTGGTCGGCATAGGGCGTGGCGTCGAAACGCGGGTCGGCGGTTTCCCAGGCGTAGTTCTTGCTCGTGCCTTCCTTGGCCAGGCCGTAGCGCTTGTGCGACACGCGGCTCTCGTAATCCTGCTGGTCGCGGTTGATAAAGTAGTTGTGCCAGTTCTCCTCGCAGGTGAGGAAAGTGCCCCAGGGCGTGACGCCGGTGGCGCAGTTGTTCAGGGTGCCGAACACCTCCAGGCCGCTCGGATCGCTGGCGGTCTTCATGGCGTCGAGCCCGGCCAGCGGGCCGGCGATACGCATGGGAGTGAGCATGCTGATGCGACGGTTGTAGGGCGAATCCATTACCCGTTGCCACTGGCCGTCGGCGCCTTTTTTCACCTCGATCACCGAGACGCCGTGGGCGGCCTGTTCCTTGCGCACCTCGGCCAGCGGCCGCGGCTTGGACTGGTCGATCTGCCCGGACGGGTGCAGCGGCGGGTTGACGTATTCGTGGTTCATCACCAGCAGGCCGCGCTCGGTCTCGCCGGGGAAGGCGAAGAAGTCCATGCCGTCGTGGTTGTCGCCGGCCTGCTTGAGCTGGGCCTGCCAGTCGTCGCTGGCGTCCGGGTTCCAGACCGGGGCGCCGGGTTCCACCGGATCGCCCCAGGAGAAGAACGGCACGGCGCGGTAACCCTCGGCCACCAGCACGCGGTCGAACTGCGGGTCGATCTGCACCGGCACGCCCTGGAAGCCGAGCAGCGGGCTGGCGCCGGCCTTGCTGCAGGCGCTGATGCCGCCGGCGAAGAAGCCGAGGGCGGCGAGGCTCAGGCCGCCCTTGAGCACGTTGCGCCGCGCCGGGTTGACCAACTCGGCCAGCGGCGGGTTGGCGCTGGGGTTGATGGCGATGTCGTCGTGGGCTTCCAGGCTGGCGTGGAAGTGGCTGTGCTCGTGGCTCATCACGGGGTCTCGATCTTGACGGGTGTGGGGGTTGTCCCGGATTGCATCCGGGCTACGGATTGGTGTTGCCTGCTGCCCTCTCCCCGGCCCTCTCCCATAAATGGGAGAGGGGGTGGTCCGAGAGCAGGTCGGGGTTTATTCGATGCGGTAGTGGAAGGTGTTCTTCACCCCTTCAACGGCCACCGCCTGGCCATCGACGATGCGCGGCTGATAGCGGAAGGTCTTGGCCGCCGTCAGCGAGGGGCGGACGAACAGCGGGTGGCAGTCACCGACCACCTGCGGGCTCTCTACCCGTCCTTGCGGGTTGACCCGGTAGCTGACGGTGCAGTCGCCCTGGATGCCCTTGTCCAGGGCGCGCTCCGGGTAGTCCGGAGCGTCCTTGGCAATCGGCAGGTACTGGCGGCTGGCCGCCGCGGCTTCGGCCTGGCGGGCGCGCTCGGCGGCCTGGGCCTGCTGCTCGGCCAGGCGTTGCTGTTGCTGCTGGACTTGCGCCTCGACTTCGCGACGCTGCTGCTCCAGCCGTTGCTGCTCGATGCGCTGCTGTTCCTGGCGCTGCTCTGTGCGTTTCTGTTCCTCGACCCGTTTGCGCGCCAAGGCGGCCTGCTCCAGCTCCAGCTTCTGCTGCTGCAGACGCGGATCGGGCTTGGGCGCTTCCACCGGCTTGACCAGCTGCTCCGGCAGGGGCGGAGCGGGTGGCACAACCACCTCGGGCTGCGGCGGCGCGGGTGGGGCCGGCGGCGCCAGGCTGATCAGGCGAGTAGTCAGGGTGCGCACCTGGGGTGGCTCGGGCGTAGTGTCCGGCCAGTGAAACAGCAGCAGGCCCAGCACCAGCCCATGCAGCCCCACGGCCACCACGGCCGCACCGGCATTGCGCAACCAGGCGGCGCTGGGCAGTGGCGGCAGAGCCAGGCTGGGCGCGGGCATCAGCGCGCTGTTCATTGCGGCGCCTCGGTGATCAGGCCGAGGTTGCTCACCCCGCCCTGCTGCAGCGCGGCCATGCCGGCCACCACCGTGGCGTAGTCGGCGCCGCCGTCGGCACGGATATACACCTGGGTGTCGCCATGGGCGGCGATCACGGCGCCGACCTTGGCGCGCATCTCCTCCAGGTTCACCGCGCTGTCGGTCTGGCTCTGGGTGTCCAGCTCGCTGCCGAGGTTCCAGTAGTAGCTGCCATCGACTTTCACCGAGAGGGTCAGCACCCGCTGCTGGCTATCGGTCGGCAGCGCCTCGGCGGCGACCTTGGGCAGCTCGATCTTCACCCCCTGGGTCAACATGGGTGCCGTGACCATAAAGATCACCAGCAGCACCAGCATCACGTCGATATAGGGCACCACGTTCATCTCGGCCTTCGGGCCGTGCTTGTTCTGCGGCTTGCGCATGGGGCTCTCCTCAGGCGGCCTGGGCGATGCCCGGCGCGGCCTGCAGCTTGCGATGCAGGCGCGCCTGCAGCTCGTTGCCGAAGGCGTAGAAGCGCGTGCTGAGGGTGGCCACACGGGCGGCGAAGCGGTTGTAGGCGATCACCGCGGGAATCGCCGCGAACAGGCCGATGGCGGTGGCGATCAGCGCCTCGGCGATACCTGGGGCGACGGTGCTGAGGGTCGCCTGCTGCACCTGGGACAGGCCGATAAAGGAATTCATGATCCCCCACACGGTGCCGAACAGGCCGATATAGGGGCTGACCGAGCCGACCGTGGCGAGGAACGGCAGTCCCTTTTCCAGGCGTTCTTCCTGCTCGGCGATGGCCACCAGCAGGCTGCGTTCGACACCGTCGCTCACCGCCTCGCCGCTGATGCCGGGCTCGCGCTTGAGGTGGGCGAACTCGGTGTAGCCGGCGCGGAAGATCTGCTCCAGCGCGGCATCGCTGTCGGCGCTTTCGCCGCCTTCGCGGTACAGTGCGGCGAGGTCGCCCTGCTGGCGGAAGCGCTTCTGGAAATCCTTCAGCAGCCGTTCGCTGCGGCCCAGCAGCAGGCTGCGCTGGACGATCAGGTACCAGCTGGCCAGCGAGGCGCCGAGCAGGATAAGCATGACCAGTTTGACCAGCAGGCTGGCGTCGCCGATCAGGCTCCAGACGGTCATCTGTTCGAGGGTGGGGTGCATGGTGGGGCTCCTTTTTTCTTCACTGGCCGGATGGCCGGCCGGTGGTTTCTCCCCTCTCCCCGACCCTCTCCCGCTAGCGGGAGAGGGGGAACGGCGGCGTGGAGTTGGGGCTATTCGATTACGTTGTGGTTACCGGCTGATGACAGCGCTTTTTTTGTAGGAGCCAGCTTGCTGGCGATCAGTGCCCGGCCGGAGTCACGGAGGATCGCCAGCAAGCTGGCTCCTACGGAGAGCGGTATCAGTCCAGGCTCAGCGTCCGGGCGACCTCGCTCCAGGGCACCAGCTTGAAGTTCTGTGTCTGCTCGGGCATGCGCTTGCGGCCGTCCTGCACCACCAGCATGCCGTCGCTCCAGGGGCCGCCGAGGTTGGCCGCGCTGACTTCCAGGCCGTCGGTCTCGGAGGCGCCGTCAATGCCCAGGGCGCCGTTGAGGCCGACGCGGAAGGCGCCCTTGAGCGCATAGGGCGGCTCGGCATCCAGCACCACGTAGCTGTCGTTGCCCTGGCTGGAGATCACCAGGTAGTCCTGCGCGCCAGCCTGGTACAGGCCGAGGCCTTCGACGTCGGCCTTGAGCACGTCGCCCACCGCCAACACGCTGACCAGCTCGGCCGGCGCCTCGGCGCGGGCATCCACGGCCCACACGCCGGCGTCTTCCTCGCCGAGGAACAGGCGCTGACGCTGGTCGTCGGCGACGCAGCCCTCGGGCTGGCTGTCCACGGCGAAACGCCGCACCAGCTCGCCCTTCACTTCGCCACTGGCGCCGTCCAGGCGGTACTGCAGGAAGCTGCCGTCCTTGCCGTTGGCGAAGGCGTACAGTTCGCCGGACGCCGGTTGGAACAGGCAGATGCCGTAGATTTCCTTGATCGGCGTGCGGATCTCGCCGGCCTCGCGCAGCGCGCCGCTGAGCCGGTCGATGGCGAACAGGTGGATGCTGTCGTGGTCGCGGTTGCTGGCCACGGCCAGGTCGACCTGGGTGCCGCCGAGGTCGAAACCGGCGCGCACATCGACGTTGTTCAGGCGGCCGACCGGCAGTTCCTGCAGCAGCCTGCCGTCCAGGTCATAGGCCAGCAGGCCCTGCTTCTTGTTGGTGCCGAGTACGCGTGACAGTGCCGGCTGCTGCGGATGCACCCAGATCGCCGGGTCATCGGCGGCATCGCCGTGGCGGCCGACCGGCTCGCTCTGGCGCAGGGCCGGGATATGCGCCAGCACCGGCGGCAGCTCGATGGCGGCCGGCTGCCAGTTCAGCTCGCCCTGGTAGAAGCGCCCGGCGCCGTCGTCCTGCACCAGCAACTCCAGGCCTTTTCCGCTGCTGCGCACGGCCAGGCGTTCCGGCTCTTCCAGGCCCTTCAGCGGCAGGCTGGCAACCTGCTGCCAGGCCTCGCCCTGCTGCTGGTAGAGGTGCAGTTCGGCGGCGCCGGGGTCCAGCGCCAGCAGGCCGCCGGGCACGCTGACCATGGCCCCGGCGCTGTCCTTGAGCGTGCCGAACGGCGTGCGGATATCCACCGGCACGCGGCTGGCGTCGGCTTCCGGGTGGGCCGGGTAGGCCCACAGGCCGACGTTCTCTTCGTTGACGAACAGCAAGTTGCCGGCATCGTCGGCCTGGCAGTACTCAGCCTGCGGCGGCAGTGGCAGGCCGCGCACACGCTGCGGTTCGGCATTCAACTGGTTGCCGGCACCGACCAGCCACTGCTCGCCCTGGCCGTCTTCGCCGATCAGGAACAGGTAGAGATTGGCCGCGTCGTCGCGGTACAGGCACAGGCCGCTGATGGCGTAGTCGCGCACCGGCAGCAGCTGCGGACGGCTCCACTGCTTGCCGGCGGTATCCAGGCTGACCAGGGCGGCCTGCTGGGTGGCGTTGTCCAGGCTGGCGACGATCAGTTGCTGGCCGGCGCTGCGGCTGTCCAGACCGGAGTAGGAGCCGGACAGGCGCGCCAGTTCGGCGCCCTCGCCATCGAGCAGGAGCAGGCCGTTGCGCTCGCTGGCGGCGATACGCAGGTCGGCGCCGCCACTCAGCTCGGCGGGGACGAAGCGCAGGTCTTCGGCCTTGACCTTGGCCGAGGCGCCCCAGGGGCTGAGGGCCAGGCTCGGGCTGGCGGCGGAAGCCAGCGGCGGCAGCTGGTCGCAACCGGCCAGGGCCAGGCTGGCGAGCAGCAGGGTACGGGTGAACAGCGGGTTCATGCGGGTTGATGTCCTTGTAGCAAAGCGTGTGGGCGCTGTAACGGCTCGGGAAAGGGGCAGCGTCTGCCCTCTCCCCCCGCCCTCTCCCGCAAGCGGGAGAGGGGGCTGACCGTGCACCTCTCGAGCTGACGCAGGGCCTGTGGGCCAACGTGCAGCAGGTCGTTTTTAATCAGAGGTTGGTGTAGGTCAGACCGAGCTTGTAAGTCGGGCCGTATTCCTCGTACTGGGCGTTGTAGCCGCGGCTGCCGGTGTAGACGTAGTAGCTCTCGTCGGTGAGGTTCTGCGCCTCGAACTTGAGCTGCAGGCCCTTGGTCAGGAAGTAGCCGGCGCTGAAGTCGACGAAGGTCTGGTCGTCCACATAGAGGTCGTGGGCCTTATCGGTGATGCTCGCCACCTCGTAGAGGTATTCCGACTTGTAGTTGGCCGACAGGCGCAGGCTGAGCTTGTCGTCTTCCCAGCCGAGCATCAGGTTGCCGACCGTCTCGGACTGGTTGGGCAGGTCGATGTCGCGCTCGCGGAACGTGCCGCTGTCGGCATCGAAGCCGCTGATGCTGGCGTCGGAGCGGCTGAAGGTGGCGTTGGCGCCCAGCAGCAGGCCGTTCCAGGGTGCCGGCAGCCAGTCGAACTTCTGCGAGTAGGCCAGTTCCAGGCCGTACAGGTCGGCGCTGTCGCCGTTGGCGAAGGTGTTGGCCTCGGCGAAGTCGAGCCATTCGCCGGTGCCGGCCAGATCGCTGTTGTAGACGAAGTTGTCGATGTCCTTGTAGAACACGAAGGCCGAGACCACGCCGGCATGGCCGAGGTAATGCTCGATGCCGAGGTCGAAGTTGCTCGATTCCAGCGGGTCGAGGGTCGGGTTGCCGAAGCTGGCCTCGTCGCCGTCGATGACGAAGCCCGGCGCCAGCTGGCCAAAGGTCGGCCGCACCACGCTGTTGGTCCAGGCGGCGCGCAGCTGGGTGTCCTTATTCAGCTGGTAGCGTGCGTGCAGGCCGGGCAGCCAGTGGTGGTAGTCGCTGTCGGCCTCGATCGACTCGAACTCGCCGTCGCGGATGCCGGTGCCCTTGGCCGTGAACTCGGTGCCCTCGTAGCGCAGGCCGGCGATGATGCGCAGGTCGTCGATGTCGACGGTGTTCATCAGGTAGGCGGCATTGATGTCTTCGCTCATGTCGAAGTCGTTGACCCGCGACTCTTCCTCGTTGAAGAACTCGCTGCGATCCAGGCCGCCGAGCAGGCTCTCGATGTTGTCGGCGGACAGGCCGGGGCCGAAGTGGCCGAGGCCGTAGTCGACCTCGCCCTTGGTGAAGTTCTGCATGCTCAGCTGCTCGTCGCTGAAACCGAAATCACCGAAGTCTTCGTAGGTCCAGATCTGGGTGTCGTTGTCCTTGTCGCGACGGCTGAGCTTGCCGCCGAACTTGGCCTGGGCGGCATGACCGGCCAGCTCGTAGTCACGGGCCAGGTCGAGCTTGATGTTCTTCTCGGTGTCGGTGGTGTCTTCCTCGGCCCACTCCACCTCGTCGAGACTGAAGTTGGCCGGATCGGAGAATGCGCTGCCGATATTCAGGTGCGGCTTCTTGCTGTCGTTGAAGCCGACATCGGTGAAATCGTCGTTGCCTTCGAACACCGCGCCGGCGATATGCCCCGGCGTGTCCTGGCTGGACTGGCTGTAGCCGGCCTGGGCATTGAGGGTCCACTGGCCCATCAGGCGCTCGCCGCCGAGCACATAGGACTGCACCTCCTGGGTCTCCTCGCGGTCCTTCAGCTCGCGCCAGCCTTCGGCATCGCCGCTCTCGCCCGGCAACTGGGCATCGGCGAACTCGACGCCGGCGGCGTTGCGCGTCTCGGTGTCCTTGAAGCGGCTGTAGAGGGTGCGCAGGTAGTAGCTGCTGTAGTCGTCGGCCTGGTAGTCGAAGTTCAGGCCCAGGCCGCTGCGCTCGCGGGTGATCTCGTAGTCACGCTGCTCCAGGCTTTCCAGCCGGGCGCCGTCTTCGAAGTCCCAGGCGCCGCCGGTTTCCACGTTATCCGAGCCGAAGTCGCGCTCCTGCCAGCTCATGGCTGCGGCCACGCCGAAGTTGTCGGTGCCGTCGCCGAGGCTGAAGCGGTCGCTGACCGCGCCGGAGAATTTCGGGCTGGTCTCGCTGGTGTTGTCGTCGTAGCTGGCTTCCGTGTTGCCGGTATAGAACAGACCTTTGTGGTCGAAGGCCGAGAGGCTTTCCACCTCGATGCTGCCGCCCAGGGAGTTGGCGTCCATGTCCGGGGTCAGGGTCTTGACCACGGTCAGCGACTGCACCAGCTCGGCCGGTAGCACGTCGAGGGCCACGGCACGGCGGTCGCTCTCCGGCGAAGGCACCAGGGTGCCGTTGATGCTCACACTGTTGAGGTCCGGGCCGAGGCCACGCACGCTGACGAAGCGGCCTTCGCCCTGATCGCGCTCGACCGACACGCCCGGCAGGCGCTGCAGCGCCTCGGCGGCGTTCTCGTCCGGCAGCTGGGCCACGCCGTCGGCGTGCACCACGCTTTCCACGCTGTCGGAGCGACGCTGCTCCTTCAGCGACAGGTCCATGCTGGCGGCCTGGCCGACCACATTGACGTGTTCCACGGCAGCCTCATCGGCAGCCCATACGGGCGTGGTGGCGATGGCCAGCGCCAGGGCGCTGATGCGAAACCCTGCCCGGCGGGCAGTAAGACGACGTTTGTGCATGCTGATCTCCCCAAGAAAACCCTTGCAGCCGGAACCGATGCCCGGCGACTTGGGGCGCAAGCTAGGAGTGCGGCATGACGGTTGCGTGACAGCGCAGCGCTGCAAGGCCCGAATCACGTGGGTTTAGCGGGGTTTCCCCAGCCAATTGAACTGAAATGACCTGGCTGCTACCCGTTTTTGTGGGAGCGACTTCAGTCGCGATGCCAGCAACCACAAAGCATCGCGACTGAAGTCGCTCCCACAATTGCCACCCAGCCACCGAGCGGCGACAAAAAGCCCTGATCCAAATCGACCTCCCCCGCTGCAACCATTCCGTCACATGGCTCTGTTCTGCTGGCCGCGACCACCGTCTCGCGGAGCCTGCGCGGCCATGCCTTCCCTGTTCAAACTGCACCGTCTGAAATTCGCCGGCCTGCTGCTGGCAGCCAACCTCGGCCTGCTCCTGCATCTGGCTGCCGGCGACCTCAAGCCGGCCAGCCAGTGGGTGTGGCTGGATATCCTCGGCGAAGGCGGCTCGGCGCTGCTGTGCCTGGTCTGGCTCGGCCTGGTGCTGAAGAGCCGACCGGCCGGGCGGGTGACCAACTTCCTCGCCCTCGGCCTGGGCCTGGTGTTCTTCTCCTGGTGGGTGGACGCGCTCGACGAGTTCATCCAGATCGCCGATGCGGTCGGCTGGGACAACTGGCTGGAATCGGCGCCGATGCCGCTCGGCCTGTTGCTGCTGACCTTCGGCCTGTACCACTGGCACCACGAGCAACTGGCGATCAGCGCGCAGATGGAGAAGCGCGAGCGGCTGTTCCGCGAGCACCGCCTGTTCGACAAGCTCACCCCGCTGGGTGCCGCCGACTACCTGCGTCTGCAACTGGAACAGAGCCTGACCCTGGCCCGTGATGAACAGCAGGCGCTGTCGCTGGTGATCGTCGACCTGGACGACTTCAGCGCGATCAACCGCCTGTACGGCCACGCAGAAGGCGACCGCGTGCTGCAGGCGCTGACCCAACTGCTGCTGCTCAATCTGCGCCGACAGGACCTGCTCTGCCGCCTGGCCGGCGACCGTTTCGTCGTGCTGCTGCCCAATACCGGCGAGCGCCAGGCGCGCCAGCTGGCCGAAGAACTGCAGGCGGCGGTGGCGCACCTGGCACACAAGACCGGCCAGCATGGCGAACGCCTGCAGCTGCGCGCCACGACCGCCTCGGTGATGGCCCTGCAGGACGATGCGCAGAGCCTGCTGCAACGGCTCAACCTGGCGCTGGCCAAGGCCAAGCAGCCGCCCTACGCCTGCAGCGCCTGAGGCCGCGCCATGACCCTGAAGACCGATTGGTACGAGCGCGACAGCCGCTTCATTCCCGGCCACTGGCAACCGGCGGTGCTGCTCGACCTGGCCCTGTCGCGCGGCATCGACAGCCATCGCCTGCTGCGCGGCAGCGGGCTGTTCCACGAGGACATCCTCAGCGGCCAGGCACGTCTCAGCCCGCAGCAGTTCCTCTGCCTGATCGACAACAGCCGGCGCCTGCTGGATGCCGACGACAGCAGCTTCCTCTTTGGCCAGCGCCTGCTGCCCGGTCACTACGGCGCCGCCAGCCATGCCCTGCAGCAGGCGGCGAACCTGCAACAGGCACTGGAAATCCTCGGCCGCCAGCGCGCCCTGCTCAGTCCGCTGCTCAGCCCGCGCCTGCTGCTGGATGAACGCCACGCGCATATCTATTGGCTGGACAGCTGCGGCGCCGGCGCCCAGCAGCGCTTCCTGCTGGAAGCGAGCATGACCGCGCTGGTCGGCATGAGCCGCTGGCTAGCCGGCGAGCGCCTGCCCTGGCGCGCCAGCTTCAGCCATGCGCAGCCGCGCTACGTCGAGCAGTACTGGGTGCACCTGGGCGAGAACGTGCAATTCGCCGCACCGGTGGATGTGCTGAGCATTCCCCGCGAATACCTGCACCGGCCCTGGCCGGGCGCCTCGGCCATTGCCGGCCAGGTGGCGCAGCAGGACAGCGAACGCCTGCTGGGCGCCCTCGGATATCGCGCCAGCCTGCTCGACCGCCTGTATGGCCACCTGCTCGCGCATATCCGCGAGCCGCTGCAGCTGGAGGGCGTGGCCCAGGCCTTCGGCATGAGCCCCTCGACCCTCAAGCGCAAGCTGCAGAAGCACGACAGCCACTTCCAGGAACAGCTCGACCTGGCGCGCAAGCACATGGCGCTGTACCTGTATCGGGTCAAGGGCTACAGCAACGAGGAGGTGGCCAGCTACCTGCAGTTCCACGACGCCACCAACTTCCGCCGCTCGTTCAAGCGCTGGACCGGCCTGGCGCCGAGCGCCCTGCGCCAGTTGCTGGATGGGTTGGGTTAGCCGCCGGCAGAAAACCGGGACGCAGAAAAAGAAAAACCCCGCTGGTGCGGGGTTCTGCAGACTGGTTCCTGACTTCCTTGGTCGACTCGCCATCCTGGCAAGCAATCCTACGAATCCGTGTTGTTTTGCTGCGCTTCCTGCGCGTCGTCCTTGGCGGGCAGATTAAACAGCTGTTCGAACCGCCACCAGCCGCGATTGCCAGCACAGCCTGTAAGCCATGACTTACACGGCCGCCTGGCAGGAAAGGGTTCACAAATTCGCCGCGCCCGTTATCATCGCGCGCCCAACCTTGTGCGCTGCCGCGCCTGTGACCCTGCCGATGAAACCTCAACTGATCGCCGCCGCGGAAATCGACCGCCTGGAAACCTGGAGCAAGTACAACAGGGATATGTGCACCAGCTGCATGTCGACCTGCTGCACCATGCCGGTGGAAGTACGCATCGTCGACCTGATCCGCATCGGCCTGGTCGACGAGTTCGAACGCGGCGAGCCGCCGAAGAACATCGCCAAGCGCCTGCAGAAGGACGGCATGATCGAACGCTTCAACGCCAAGTCGGGGATCTTCACCCTGACCCGCATGAGCAACAACGACTGCATGTACCTGGATCGCAAGTCGCGCCTGTGCACCATCTACGAGAAGCGCCCGGACACCTGCCGCAACCACCCGCGCGTGGGCCCGCGCCCTGGCTACTGCGCCTGGCGGCCAAAGACCCAGGCCTGAAGATCGCCGTGGGCGCAATGCCCGCGCCGCCATACCCTTATCCGGCCGCTGCCCATCACAGCGACCTGTTCTTAGGATGGGTTGCGCCAGACGACGCCCAGCAGACTGCTGTGATGGCGACCCTCTATCAAACAATCCTGAGTTACAGAGGTTGAGCACCAGCAACGCGCTCTTCTGCCTCGTAGTTTCTCAACCATTGCTTGAGCTCAGCGATCGGCTTGGGCTTGCAGAGCCAGTACCCCTGCAGCAAGTGGCAGCCCTCTGCCTTCAAGCGGCTGGCTATCTCGGCGCTCTCAATGCCCTCGCCGACGACCCGGTAACCGAGGCTGCGAGCCATCTGAATGGCAGTCGAGACAATCACGTCGGCGCTTTCGCTGCTGCAGATATCGTGAATCAGCGAGCGATCCAGCTTCAACTCCGAGGCCGGCAGCTGTTTGAGGTAGGACAACGAGGAATAGCCGCTACCAAAATCATCAATGGATATCTGATGCCCCAGTGCGGCCAGGACATTCAACGCCTGCAGGCTGCGCGCAGGGTCGAGCATGGCGGCGGTTTCGGTTATTTCCAGGGTTACCGCGCACGCCTGCAGGCCATTCTGCTGCAGAGCCAATTGCAGCTCGCCCTGCAGCTCTTTGGATTCGAGGTCGCGCGCCGAAATATTAATGGCGACGGTCAACTCCCGGTTGTCCTGGTGCAAGTCGGCCAAATCTTTCGCGGCCTGGGCGATGACCCAGCGGGTTAGCTGGGTGATGACACCCGTTTCCTCTGCCAAGGGGATGAACTCGGCCGGGTTTACCCAACCGCGCTCAGCATGGTGCCAACGAATCAACGCCTCCACGCCAACAATATGGCCGGTCTGAAGATCCTGTTTGGGCTGGTAATAGAGCATGGTCTGGTTCTGCTGCAAGGCCTTGCGCAGGTCCGCCATCAAGGTCAGTCGACTCTCGTTGTAAATATCCTGCTGCGGGGAATAGATGCCGGTTTCGTTGCCGTCCCGCGGCGCGATTTCCATGCCGACATGCGCGTTGCGGATCAGCTCGGCGGCAGATCGACCGTGCTCGGGATAACTGGCTGCGCCAAAGCGAGGGTGCAGCTCGATCGCCAGGTGGTCCAACCAGATTGGCTCGGCCAAACGTCTTAGCGCGGTGTTGAGGGCCGAGAAATCCTTCCCCGCTTTGTCCACGTCCACCAGCAAGCAGAAACAGTCGCCCGATAGATGGTAAACCCGCTCCTCACGACCTTGAGCGTCGCAAATGGCTTGAATAAAGGGTAGGCCGGCCGCCAGCTCTACCATCTGCTCGGCCACGCGTTTCATTATCCATTCACTCCTGGCCAGGCCAAGCGTGCGATTGATTTCATCCAGACGGGTAATCCGCGCCAAACCCACCATGTAACGGCCGTGAGGGGCCTGCTGCAGTTGCTGATCGACCATCCAGACAAAACGGTTGTGGTTGGCCAGGCCGGTCACGGGGTCGTGCGTCAGGGCTTCGGTGAGCAGGTTCTGCGCGATATTGCGCGACTGAGCCTCCTGCAGGCTGGCGGCCTGGGCGGTGATCTTGTCTTCGCGCTCACGGTACAGCCGATCCGCCAGGGCCAGGGTCAGGATAAAGGCCTCGAGTCCAGAACCGATCTGCATCGCGTACTCGATGAAGAAGCTCTCGGGAAAGATGCCTAGCATCCTCCCGGCTGTTGCCAGCACGCCGATAGTCAGAGGGGTCCAGGCCAGGGTGAAAAATGCTCCGGCGCGAACCCCGGCCACCCAGGCAACGGGACCGGCGACGAGCAGTAGCGAAAAAAAGAACAGTGCTGAAAACGATGCCAGCTGGATGCCCGTGTGATAGTCGAGAAAAGGCGCCGAAAGAAGAAACAGCAACTCGAACAGCATCATCCCGATCAGCACCTTATCCAGGCGCGGGGTGTTGACTCTGCTGTTCAGGAACTCCCGGCAGAACAGCAGTGAAAACAGCGCCAGGCCGGGTATCGACACCAGCAGCGCCTTGGCATGCAGCAGCGGTGCATACGGATAGAGGTGCTGGAAGCTGAAGCCTTTGATCGAGGCGAAAAACAGCAGGTAGCCCAATAGCGCCAGCGCGTAGTAGAGATACAGCTTTTCACGCAGACTCAGGTACACCGCCAGGTTTATCAGGATGATGACGCTGATGCAGCCGTAGTAGAAAAACTGCAGCTTCAGCTCATGGGCGGCGGTTTCATAAAACACCTGCTCACGCCAGATACGCAGCGGCACGATCATGGAACCGCCCGTTGCGACCCGTACAAAAACGCTTTTCATTTCATCTGGAGCCAGGGAAACACGCGACAACATGCTCGGGTGATCCACGTCACGTGGATAAAAAGGCCGGCTGTCGCCCGTCTTCAGCTCTTTTACCAAGGCGCCGTCTTCGAACAGGTAAAAGATCACGTCGTCCAACTGGGAATAGGCCAGTTCGGCAATCAGGTTCTGGTTGAGCGGCGTCTGATTGCTAAGGGTAAAACGGATCCAGTAGGCAGACTGGGTGAGACCGAAGTTGGCATTGCCATTGGGTACAGCCTCCCAGCGCTCATCGGGCAGGGTAAGCACCTGATCGATCAAGGCTTCGCCGCTAGCGTCCTGCCAGAACTGGAAGTGAACCTGGATGTCTGGTGCTGCAGTGATCTCAATCGGCTCAGGTTGCGCCAAAGCCCTGAGACTCAGACAGGCAACTAAAACAGCGACCAGGATCTTAAATGCCCGGTTCAGATGCACGGAATGCTGTCTCCACTAACGGCCAGTGGGGTGGCACATTATTTTTTGTTATGCCTTGCAGTGTAGTCACTGAGTGACTTAAGGGAAGCCACACGGCCTGGCTTCTATCTAGGGTCTGTTCCCGTTTCGTTCACGGCCGCGACGGAGCCTGTTTTTGCGCGGGGCTAGGCGCGAGACGCGAAGTTTGGTCGTCCAAATGAGCCGTCGAGGAACGACGTCCCGCGCAAAAACAGGCCCGTCCCTACGGGTTGCGCGCAAAATCGCGCCATGCGTCGTTGCGGGACTTGCCAAGGGAATGACCATTGCCTGCGTCCCGCGCCTAGCCTGGCGCGATTTTGCGCAGCAACGCGGTTCGCGAACGAAACGGGAACAGACCCTAGCGATTTGCCTGGTCTGCACAGGCATTGAGTGGCCGGGCGAGCAATGGGCAGAAGATGGCAAAGCGGGATTAAGCAGAAGCCCCCTGGCTTTGCGCCAAGCCAGTGCCCAACCCTGCTCGTACCTCCGTTATCGCCCCAAAATGGTCGTCCTCAGCGGCCAGCCGATGGCCCCTTAATTCCTCTCTGCTATTACATAAATTCCAGAAAGAAATAACGTCAAAAAACAGGCGATGCATAACCAATTGTTAACAATGGCTTTTCCAAAAAATAGCCACCGCTCAGCAAAAAACTTAGGCCTTCCTCGCCGAGGGTTCACGTAACTGCAAAAAAATTGGCGCAGCCTTTGCACTTGTAACAGCGAACGTGACGGTGACTGTGAAGTAGCTCGCTTGGCATCGGCCCGCATAACAACGCCGAGCCCTGTAGCCGGTATCGCTAGATACCCTCTGGCCGCAGAACAAAAAGCCCAATCGAGCCCAGGACGCCACTGAACTGCCTTGATCTGCAGCAACGATCTACCTTCCAGGATGAGGGGTTAGGCAATGGCTATGGGTATCCACGCAGCGGGCCACATCGGCTCCACCACAACGCCAGCACAGCGCTGCGCAGCCAAGGCAGGCTCGCGTGCAGCACGGCATCGGCGCAACGTTGGCCTCTCTTCGCAAGCCCTGCGCCAGGCCGAGGGCTGAGCCATGTCCACTCAGGTTTCGAGCAGCGCCCAGGCGCTGCTCCAGGGACGACTGTGCGCCCGGTTCTTTGCCTGGGCCTGCCTGTTCGGCGTGCTGGCGGCCTTCGCCGAGCTGATTGATCCGCGCCTGCTCGACCCATCGCACCGGCACTTCATCTTCCTGATCGGCGCTATCGGCATGTGGCGCTATGGCAATGCGAGCATGCATTACCTGCGTGGCATGTACTTCCTGCACTGGCGCTTCCCGCGCATGCGCCGGGCGGTCGAGGCCATGGGCGACGCCGCGCTGCCGTCGCAGATGTTCATGGTGGTAACCAGTTTCCGCATCCCCACCCACACCACCTTCAAGGTCTACCGCTCGGTGTTCCAGGAAGTGCAGCGCCTGCCGGTGCCGTGCACGGTGATCGCCTCGATCGTCGAGAAGGCCGACGAGAACTTCATCAAACAGATCATGCGTGACGAGGTGCGCGGGCGTGACGACATCAAGCTGGTAATCATCCGCGCCCGTGGCACCGGCAAGCGCGATGGCCTGGCTCACGCCTTTCGTGCGCTGTCGCGGCAGATGCCACTGGAAGATGCGGTGGTCGGCGTGGTCGATGGCGACACCATGATGCTGCCCGGCTGCGTGGAGAACGCGGTGAAGTTCTTCGCCTACCTGCCCAGCGTTGGTGGCATCACCACCAACGAGTTCTGCGAGGTGGAAGGCGCCAAGCTGATGCGCGAGTGGCACGCCCTGCGCTTCGTCCAACGCCACATCAACATGTGCTCGATGGCCCTGTCGCGGCGGGTACTGACCATGACCGGGCGGCTGTCGTTCTTCCGCGCCAGCGTGATGACCGAACCAGGCTTTATCAAGGATGTCGAGGCCGACTTCCTCCAGCACTGGCGCCTGGGCCGCTTCCAGTTTCTCACCGGCGACGACAAGTCGTCCTGGTTCAGCCTGATGCGCGCCGGCTGGGACACCTTCTACGTGCCCGACAGCAACACCCTGACCGTGGAGCATCCGCCAGACAGCAACTTCTTCCGCGCCACCCGCCAGCTGATGTTCCGCTGGTACGGCAACTCCCTGCGGCAGAACTTCCGCACCACCCGCCTGCTCGGGCTGCGGCAACTGGGGCTGTTCACCCTGTACGTGCTCTACGACCAACGCGTGTCCATGTGGACCAGCCTGCTCGGCCTGGTGACCTCGGTCGCGGCCGGCCTGATGTTCGGCATCGAGTTCCTGCTGGTCTACCTGTTCTGGGTGCTGCTGTCGCGCAGCCTGGTGACGCTGCTGCTGCTGTTTGCCCAGCACCCGGTCGACCCGCTGTATCCGCTGGTTCTCTATTACAACCAGATCGTCGGCTCGGCGATGAAGGTCTACGCCCTGTTCCACATGGACCAGCAGAGCTGGACCCGGCAGAAGACCACCCTCGACCGCAGCACCGAGGGCTTCGACATGGCCCTCAACCGCTGGTCCTCGAAAACCATGCTGGCCTCCTCCATCACCCTGTTTCTGGGTGCCGTGGCCATGCTGCTGACCCTTTCCCAACCTTGATCCGAGGCGATTGCCCATGACCAGCGCCATCTCCAGCCCTGCGGCAAATGTGGTCCACGAAGCGGTCGACGAGCGCCAGTACGTGCGCACCAAGATCCCCGCACGCGTGCTGCTGCACAGCGGCAGCGAAGACATCGAGTGCGAGATCGAGGACATCTCCCTCGGTGGCCTCGGTCTGCGCTGCCCGCGCGAACTCAAACCCGGCAGCCTGCACAGCGCCTCGATCCAGCTCGACCTGCACAAGGTGGTGCTGAAGATCGACGCGCGAATCAAGGTGACCGCGCAGCAGGGCGAGGTGATCGGCGCCCAGTTCATCGACCTCGACGGGCAGAAGCGCGACATCCTGCGCTACATCATCAGCGCCTACATGTCCGGCGAGATCGCCGACGTCAACGGCCTGTTCAACGTGATGCAGCGGGAAAACTACATCAAGCAGCGCAAGCACAAGTTCGCCGCCGAGCGCACCCCACTGGAGCGCGTGCAGGCCCTGCTCGGCAGCGCCCTGTACCTGCTCGCCGGCCTGCTCATCGCCACGGTGCTGGCGTACAAGGCCTACCTGTTCTTCTTCCGTGTGCCGGCCACCCAGGCCATCGTCAGCGCCGACGCGCATGTCATCAGCATGCCGGAAAACGGCTACGTGAAATTCCTCGTGCCTGCCGGCACCGAACGGGTCAAGGCCGGCCAGCCGATCGCCACGGTGTCTACCCAGCTGGCCACCAGCTTCACCACTCCGGCCGACCTCAAGGCCCTGGCCGACATCAGCCAGACCGACCTGCAGGCCCTGCTCGGCCGCTCGCTGATCGAGACCACCATCGCCAGCCCCTGCGACTGCTACCTGTACCTGCCGAAGAAGATGACCGACGGCTACGGCTACAAATTCGCCGAGCTGGTGCACCTGATCCCGGTCGAGGAAAACAGCCTGTTCGTCAGGGCCAGCTTCCCCTTCGACAAGCTCAAGGACCTCAACGACATCGGCTCCATCGACCTGCAGGTGTTCGGCCTCGGCGCCAGCCTCAGCGGCACGGTGATCGGCTCGGCTCTCGACCCGCTGACCCAGGAACTGCTGCTGCAGATCAGCCCGGCCCAGCCCTTGCCCGTGACGGCCTACCAGAAGCCGGTCGCGGTCGATCTGTTCAAACGCCTGCTGTAGGACGACCAGGAGAACCGCAGCATGACCAGGACCCTGCCACTCAGCCTGTTGCTCGCCGCGCTGGCCGCCAGTTCCGCCCAGGCCGCCAGCCTGCAGCAGATCGAATACCGCCTGCATCAGGACCCGCAGGCCGATGTCGAGGCCGACCTGCGCCTGCTCGCCGGCCGTGGCGACCGCGCCTCCATGCAGCTGCTGGCCGATGTGCTGGCCGGCTCGGCGGACCAGGCGCGCCAGCAGGAAGCCGTCGCCCTGTACCAGGCAGCCTTTGCCGATGGCCAGGGCCAGCTCGGCGCCCTGGTCGCCCTGGCCAACTTCAGCGAACGCCAGGCCAACGGCCTGGAGGCCCAGCGCGCGTTTTTCCAGGCCGCCGTGCAGCGTTTCCCGGCGAGTCGCGATCCGAACAGCGTGCAGGTCAGCCTCGACCTGTTCCTGATCTACCCCGAGCTGTATCAGCCGGCCCAGGTGCGCGAGCTGATCGCCCTGCACCAGCGCGCCTGCACCAGCACCTGCGCCGCCCCGCTGTACCGCGCGCGCCTGGCCGAACAGCAGGGCCAGCGCGAATTGGCCGACAACCTCTACCTCAGCGCCCTGCGCAGCGATGCGCGGGCGGTGGATCGCTACTACCAGTTCCTCGGCGAGCAGCAAGACGAACTGTTCCCGGCCCGGGTCAGCAGCCTGCTGGGGCAGATCGACCAGTTGCCGGTGGCGGTGGTGCAGGCCATCGGCAGCCTGCTCAGCGGCATTCCCCGCGAGCATGATCCGCAGGTCATGCAGTGGCTGGACAACGCCATCGCCCGCCACGCCGACCAGGCGCTGGTGTCCAAGGCCAGCTACATGATGTCGGCGCCGCAGACCTACAGCGCCGAGGAAGTCTTCGCCCTGATCGACCAGGTCGAGCAGACCCGCCCGCAGGAGGGCCGCGCCCTGCGCGCCTCGGCCTACATGGTGCGCGGCTGGAGCAGCCTCGATCCGTTCAAGGCGCAGGCAATCATCCAGGGCCTGCTGGCCGAGGGTTACCAGAACGCCTACCTCAACCTCGGCGAGCTTTACAGCATGGGCGGCCTGGATGAAGTGGACCAGGCCAAGGCCATCGAGACCTACCGCATCCTCGCCGCCCGCGGCGTGCCCTCGGCTTATTACCGCATCGCCACCCTCTACGGCGGCGGCAAGGGCATCTGCCACGACAAGGTCAAGGCCTACGCCTACGCCAAGATCGCCGTGGACGGCGGCGAGCTGGGCGCGCGCAAGTTCCTCAAGGAGCTGGAAGCGCAGATCAGCCAGGAGCAGCTGAGCCAGGCCCTGCAAGCGCGCAGCGGAATCATCCGCGAAATCGAGGCGGCGCTATGAAGCGATCCCTGCCCCTGCGCCACTGCACACCCTGGCTGTTGGCCCTGAGCATCGCCCCGGCGCTGGCCGAGGAAAGCGAAAGCCTGGTCGGCGAACCGAGCAGCCTGCCCAGCCCCGAGGCGGCCGCCGCTGCGCCCAGCCCCTTCGAGCTGGGCCACAAGCTCACCGTGCAGGGCGGCTATGGCCCGGAGAATTCGCAGCCCGGCAATGACGACAAAGGCTTCTACGGCCTGCGTTACGAACCGTCGCTGAGCTGGCGTTCGAGTGAGCCGCAGTGGCCGAAATGGCAGGCCTTCGGCCGCGCTTGGCTCAACTACAACAGCTCCAGCCAGGCCAGCACCGGCCTGCAGGACGAGAACAGCCAGCAGATCGAATACTTCAGCGCCGAGCTGCGCGAGTTCTATGTGCGGCGCAACCTGCTCGGCGACGACCCGCGCTTCTCCCTCAGCCTGGGGCGCCAGCGCTACGCCGACCACTTCGGCATCTGGTGGGACGACAGCCTGGAGTCGCTGCGCCTGAACTTCGACGACACCTTCGCCCGAGGTTTCGTCGCCGTTGGCCAGCAATTGCACAGCTACAACAGCGACATCAAGGCGCTGGACGACAGCGAGCGCGACATCGCCTACGCCATGGGCGAATACGCCCTGCGCTGGAACGGCGATAACTGGGCCGGCGTGCGCCTGCTGCTGGAACAGGACCATTCCGGGCAGGACCTCGACGACCCCAGCGACTTCGACGGCGTCCGCGCCGGGTTGTTTTTCCACGGCGAGGCGCTGAACGTCAGCCCGCTGTTCAGCGACTATCACCTGGAACTGGTGGCACTCGACGGCGACCTTGAGCTGGCCAGCGGCGAGCAGCAGGACCGCAGCGGCTGGACCGTACTCGGCGAGATCGGCAAGCGCTTCCACGCCCTGCCCTGGACTCCGCGCCTGGCCCTACATGGCGGCATCACCGACAAGCCGGACGACGCCAACGACGGCTTCTACCTCAACGCCATCCAATCCGACCGGGTGGCCAACCCGGACACCTACAGCAGCGGCCTGGTCAGCTCGTTCATCGGCGTCGACCTGCGCAACCTGGCCTATTACGGCATCGCCCTGGAAACCCAGCCACAGCCGCTCCAGCACCTCGACCTGCGCCTCAGCGACCTGCACCTGCGCGATGCCGACGGCGCCGTACCGATCAGCCTGGGCGAGCCGGCCGAGCAGAGCGGCAGCCGCTCCCTGGGGCAGACCCTGGACCTCAATTACTACTGGGAAATGTTCCCGGTCGCCCTGCAAGACAAGCACGTGCAAGTCAACGCGTTGTTCACCGCCAGCTATTTCCGGGCGGGGGATGCCATCGGCAACCTCGACAACGATTCCCAACTGTCGTTCGGCGTCGTACTGCGCTACTAACCCACATAGGTGTCGCCATGGTCTTTACCTCGAACATCTTCCTGTTCCTCTTCCTTCCGGTATTCCTGCTGGTCTACTACCTGGTGAAGGACTCCTGGCGCTCCTATGTCATCGTGCTGGGCAGCTACATCTTCTACGCCTGGTGGCGCCCGGACTTCCTCCTGTTGTTCGTCGCCATTTCCTACTGGAACTACTGGTTCGGCCTGCTGATCAAGCACCGCCTCGACGCCGGCGAGAAGAAGGCGGCGTTCCGCCTGCTGACCATCGGCGTGGTCGGTGACCTGGCCGCGCTGGGCTACTTCAAGTACGCCAACTTCGGTTTCGACGTGCTCAACGAGGTGCTGCAACCGCTGGGGGTCAACACCTTCACCCTGGAACACATCATCCTGCCGCTGGGCATCTCGTTCTACGTGTTCCAGGCCCTCAGCTACATCGTCGACATCTACCGCAAGGATGCCGAGCCGACCCGCCGTTTCGTCGACTTCGCCGCCTTCATCGCCCTGTTCCCGCAACTGGTGGCCGGACCGATCCTGCGCTACAGCCTGATCGACAAGCAGCTCAAGCAACGCACCCACTCGCTGGAACTGTTCAGCCTCGGCGCGGCGCGCTTCATGCTCGGCTTCGTCAAGAAGGTGCTCATCGCCGACTCGCTGGCACCCATGGGCACGGTGATTCTCGGTGAGTCGCAACCGCAGATGGTGGATGCCTGGTTCGGCATGTTCATCTCCCTGCTGCAGCTGTATTTCGACTTCTCCGGCTACAGCGACATGGCCATCGGCCTGGGCATGATGATGGGCTTCCGCTTCGCCGAGAACTTCAACCAGCCGTTGCTGTGCCAGAGCATGACCGAGTTCTGGCGACGCTGGCACCTGACCCTGGCGGACTTCCTGCGCGACTACATCTACCTGCCGCTGATCCGCTCACGAACCATGAAGGCCGAGGGCGCCTTGTTCTGCACCATGCTGCTGTCGGGCTTCTGGCACGGTGCGAGTTTCGCCTACATCCTCTTCGGCCTGTACTTCGCCGTGCTCATGCTGATCGAGCGGCGCATGGGCTGGGTGACCAAGGTCAACGGGCCCTATCGTTTCCACCGCAACCTGATTGCCCTGGTCCTGGTGGTCGGCGTGATGCCGTTCTTCATCACCGGCGATATCAACCACGCCGTGAATATCCTCACCGGCATGTCTGGTGTGCGCGGCCTCGGCTCGCTGGATGCCTATTTCATCGAGACCTCCAGCATGACCGTGGCCTTCACCGGCCTGGCCATCGCCTGGATCGTCCTCGCCGGGCGCATCAACCTGCGCTACTACGCCGGGCACAAGCAGGGCTACTGGATGCAGCACGTCGGAGGCCTGAGCATGCTGCTGCTGTGGGCCGGCTTCGGCCTGTCGCTGAGCCGCCTGGCCGCCAATTCCTTCTCGCCCTTTCTCTACTTCCAGTTCTAGGAGGCTGCCATGTTTCCGGTGATGAATTCCGCCCACAAGTTCAACGGCATCGCGTTCATCCTGATGCTCGCCGCACTGTTGCTGTACTCGCTGCCCAGGGTCGTCGGCTTCGCCAAGACCCAGTCGCCGGCCGAGGCGGCCGAGCTGTTCATGAGCGGCCAGCTGCTGCGCCAGTTCGAGGACTACTACGACAAGGGCTTCTTCCTTCGCGATCCGTCCATCGAACTCTGGGCCAGCGCCCAGTACCTGCTGTTCCGCGAGGGCTCCAGCGGCGTGGTGCTGGGCCGTGAGGGCTGGCTGTTCACCAACGAGGAGTACCGCCTGCCCAACGCCTACCAGCAGGCGCTGGACAGCAACGTGGCGAAGATCGCCGCGGTGGAGAAAACCCTCAAGGCGCACAACAAGCGCCTGATCGTGCTGCCGCTGCCGATGAAGCTGGACGTCTATGCCGAATACGCTGCGCGCACGCCGAACAGCCGCTCACAGCAGCTGTACGGTGACTTCATCGCCCAGTTGCGCTCCAGCAGCATCGAGGCCACACCACTGCGCGAAGCCTTCCTGGCGCAGAAAGACCAGCAGCCGCTGTTCCTCAAGACCGACACCCACTGGACGCCCTTCGGCGCGCGCCTGGCCGCCCAGGAACTGGCCCGCCAGCATCCGGAACTGATTGGCAGCGCCACCTACAGTTCGCGCCAGGTGGCCGAAAAAAACCTCGCCGGCGACCTGGTCAACTACCTGCAGTTCAACCGCGAGCTGGCGCCAGAGCGCTTCACCCCATCGCCACTGGCGGTCTTCGAAACCCTCAAGGACAACCAGGAAGTCAGCGACGCCGCGCTGTTCGGCGACAGCGAGCAGCCGATCATGCTGGTCGGCTCCAGCTACACCAAGATCGACGACTGGAACTTCCCCGGTTTCCTCAAGGAGTCGCTGCAGACCGATCTGCAGACCACCGCCGTCGAGGCCCGTGGGCCTTATTACGCGATGGAGCAGTTTCTCCAGGGTAAGCAATTGCAGGACCCGAGCATCACCACGGTGATCTGGGAATTCCCCCTGCGCACCCTGCTCAGCGAAGAGCCGACCACCACTGGCTGGCAAGTCGCCGCCAATCAATTCTTCTAAGGAGCCAGACCATGAAACCTTTTCTGTTCGCTGCCGCACGACCTGTGTTGCTCACGCTGGCCCTATTACCCGCCCTGGCCCTGCTCGGCGCGCTGCCCGCCAGCGCCCAGGACGGCAACGCCGCGCTCTACGATGCCGTGGCCCCGGCCGGCTCGGCCTATATCCGGGTGCTCAACCTGGCGCCCGGCGGCGCCGAGATGATGGTCAGCGGCAAGAGCGCCGCGCAGAAGGTCGGCGCCGGACAGCTCGGCAACTATCTGTTCATCACCCCCGGCGCGCACAAGGTGACGGTCAACCAGAGCAGCGTGGAGATCAACCTGCAGCCGAAGACCGCCATGACCCTGGTCTACAACGGCAGCGGCCTGGTGCAGATCGCCGACGAGTACGTCGAGGACACCAAGAAGGCGCAGATCGCCTTCTACAACCTTACCGACAAACCCATGGCGCTGAAGACCCTCGACGGCAAGCATGCCGTGGTCGACGGCGTGGCGCAGAACGGCACCGGCACGCGCATGGTCAACGAGGTCAAGATCGGCTTCGCCGCCTATGCCGGCGAGCAGAACGTGGCCAAGTTCGGCGAGCTGTTCCTCAAGAAGGGCCGCTCCTACTCCTACGTGGTCATCCCGGAGGGCAGTGGCTACCGCGCCATCGGCCTGATGAACGGCCTGGACAGCATCAAGTAGAGCGCCCATGAAGACAGCCCAGCGCCTGATCGCCAGCTTACTGCTGCTTGCCGCACCGACCCTGCAGGCCGCTGAGCAGTGCGGCCTGGAATGCCTGCTGTGCCCCGGCCTGGCCGACCCCGCGCACTATGCCGAAGGCATCATGAAGGCGATGAAGCACATCGCTCCCGGCGAAGGCACCTGGCTGTTTCGTTCCGAGGTCGACCTGAGCAACCAGTTCGGTATCCCGGCCGAGATGCAGCCGCAGTTCAAGCGCCTGATCGATGCCTTCGCCGCCAAGCAGGTGCAGGTGGTGATCGCCGTGCAACCGACCCGCGGCATGATGCACCGCGACAAGGTCCGCGCCGACAGCGCCTATGGCTTCGACTACGCTCTGGCCCGGCGCAACCTGGAAACCTTCCTCGGCCAGTTGCGCGCCGGCGGTGCCCTGGTGCCGGACATCCTGCCGCTGGTGGATAAGCCGCCGCAGCCGGATTACTTCTTCCGCCGTGACCACCACTGGACACCGACCGGCGCCCAGGTCACCGCGCGCATCGTCGCCGACGCGGTGCTGCAGCAGCCGTTCTACGCCGAGCTGAGCAAGAAGACTTACCGCACCGAACCCAGCGTCATGGTGCCCAAGGACGGCACCATGAGCCGCGGGCTGAAGCGCATCTGCGGCAACAACTACGGTTTCCAGTACGTGCGCGGCTTCCAGACGGTGCCGGCGGGCGACGACATGAGTGCGCTGTTCGAGGAAGCGTCGACTCCGGAAGTGATCCTGGTCGGCACCAGCAACTCGGCCAACCGCGACGACGAGACCAAGAACTACAACTTCGACGGCTACCTCAAGGAATACCTCAGCGTCGACATCCTCAACCTGGCGCTGCCCGGCGCCGGCCAGGAGGGCGCGCTGCTCAACTACCTGCAATCGGCCGACTATTCGCCGGACGCACCGCCGAAGATGATTATCTGGGAGCTGCCGGCCAGCTTCCGCCTGGAAGACCCGCTGATGTATCGCCAGCTGCTGCCGGCGATCCAGGGCGGCTGTGGCAAGGCGGAAGTGCTGGCCAGCGAGCAGCGCGAACTGCCGCCGCTGCAGGTCGATCAGCGTCTGGAAATCCTCAGCAACAGCGGAGCCCAGCGGCAGAACTTCGCCGACCTGCCGGGCTTTCTCGATATCAAGCTGAGCGACAAGAACCTCAAGGACTTCTACATCATCACCTATTACGACAATGGCCAGCGCGACAAGGTCTGGTACCGCCGCGAGGCCATCGTCGAGGGCGGCCAGTTCTACCTGGAGCTGAGCAAGGCCAAGGAATTTCGCGGCGCCAACCTGCTCTCGGTGTTCTTCGAACCCACCGAGGCGCTGACCGAGCCGGGCAGCGTGGAGATCAAGCTGTGTCGCTGAAACTGAGCGCGCTGAGCGCGCTGACGGCACTGGCCGTCGGCAGTGCCCAGGCACAGTCGATCTGGCCGCCACAGCCCAGCGCGCTGAGCGCCGAGGTTGGCGACTACCATGCGGCGAGCTGCCCCAAGCCAGTGCTCAAGCCCTATACCGGGCCGCTGCTGATCGACAGCAAGTACGACCAGAGCGACGCCAGCAAATCGACCCTGAGTGGCAAGCAGTCGAAACAGTCGAAGGAACTGCACGCCCACCTCACCGCGTTCAACCAGCGCCTGGCGCAGTTCGCCGACTACTACCTGGCCGCCAGCAAGCCGCAACAGGCGACAGTCGCCCTGGCCTGCCTCGACCAGTGGCTGCAGGCCTGGGCCGTGGCCGGCGCCCTGCAAAGCCGCGAGACCAACAAGACCGGCATCGCCGCACGCAAGTGGTCGCTGGCGGCCATCGCCTCCACCCTGCTCAAGACCCAGGCCCTGAGTGGCGGCCAGCCACAGCTGTCGCAGGAGCAAGAGCAATGGCTGGCACGCCTGGCCGAGCTGGTGATCGAGGATTACAGCCCGCGCCAGCAACCCGGCTTCGCCTATTTCAACAACCATGACTACTGGGCCGCCTGGGCCGTCGCCGCCACCGGCATGCTGCTGGAGCGGCCTGCTTATATCGCCTGGGGCGAGCGCAACTTTCGCCTGGCGCTGGCGCAGATCACTCCGTCCACCCAGGGCGACTATGCCTACCTGCCCAATGAACTGGCCCGCGGCCGCCTGGCCGCCAACTACACCCACTACGCCCTGGTGCCACTGGTGTTGCTGGCCGAATCCAGCCAGCGCAACGGCCCCGGCCTGAGCGCGGCGGATGCCGTCAAGCTGCAACAACTGGCCAACTTCGCCGTGCGCAGCGTGCTCGACGCCGAGGCCCTGAGCGAGCTGCAGGGCAAGGAGCAGGAAGCGGTGCCGGCGCACAAGATGACCTGGCTGCTGCCCTTCCTCAGTCGCTACCCGCAACACGCCCTGGCGCGCCAGCTGTACCAGGACGAAGACGGCGCCGTGGATGCCTACGGCCAGCTCGGCGGCCGCCTCAAACCGCTCTACCCCAACCTTCCCTGACCTGCGAGGTGCCACCGTGGCCCGGCTCACTGCATCCCTCGGCACACTGCTCGTCGCCCTGCTGCTGTCGCCACCGCTGCTGGCGCAGACCCTCTATCGCCATCAGATCGAGGCGCTGCCCAGCCAACCGCAGCAACAGGCCCTGGCCGAGTTGCTGGCCAGCAACAGCCCCAGCGTGACGACCGCGCAACTGGCATTGCGCCTGCCGGCGGGCCGTGCACGGGTCAGCCAGCCGCAACTGTTTTCCGCCCAGCGTGGCAGCTGGCCATTCGAGCCGCTGGTCGGCAGCGGCCTGTTCAAGGTCATCGCCGCCTACCAGAGCCAGCACCCACGGGCGCTGCAGATCGACGCCGGGAGCATCGACCTGGCCCAGCTGGAGCGCGCGGTGGCCAATCCGCAGATCCTGCGCCGGCACAAGGACGGCTACCTGCTCAGCTACCCGCTGCTGATCGGGCCCACCGCCGCCCTGCTGATCAAGGACACCCAGCTGTACCTGAACAGCCGCAGTGGCGCTGCGCTGATCAATCAGGGCCAGCTGCAACTGCAGCGCAGCCAGCTGCAGAGCTGGAGCGGCAGCACCGACAGCGACGACCCGGCACTGTTTCGTCCCTTTATCCTGGCCTGGGCCGGCAGCAGCACCTGGATCGAGGACTCCAACCTTACCCGCCTGGGCTACAACGCCCACCTGACCCGCGGCCTGAGCACCCGCCGCAGCGCCAGCCAGGGGCCGGGCGTGGCACCAGCCCGGCTGCTGATCCGCCATAGCCGCTTGCGCGAGATGGCCAGCGGCGCCGAGCTGCACGATGCCCTGGCGCTGATCGACGACTCGCGTTTCGACGACCTGCAGCAGTACGCCATCGACCTGCACGACAGCCGCCTGAGCCTGCGCCTGAATCACATCAAACAGGTGCGCAACCAGAGTGCGATCCGCATTGCCGGAACCAGCAGCGGCGATGTCACGCAGAACCTGATCCTCGCCAGCGGCAAGGCCGCCATCGAGGTCAGCGCGCAGTCGGGCGAGCTGAGCCTGCGCGACAACCTGATCGGCAACAGCGGCAGCCACGGCATCCAGTTGCAAGGCCACAGCGGCGGGCGCCTGCTGCTGGCCGGCAACCTGATCGCCAACAGCACCAGCAGTGGTATCGACGGCGAGAACCTCGACGCCGCGCTGATCGTCGCCAACCGCATCAGCGCCTCGCCGGAATACGCCATCAGCCTGCGCAGCAGCCAGGCGCAGCAGGGCGAGATCGGCCTGTTCGACAATCAGTTGGCCAGCAGTGGCAAGTCGATGATCCGCAGCGAAGGCGTGCGCCAGCTGCACTTGGGCGGCAACCGTTTCCAGGGCGTGGCGGTCAATCAGGAACTGCTGGCCGGCGACCTGCAGACGGTGCAGAGCCTGTTGCTGGAGACCACGCTCAAGCAGGGCTGCTTCGCCCGCCTGCAACTCACCAGCAGCGCCCTGCCGATCGAGCCGCAGCCCGTGGCACCGGGCTGCGGTAGCTGAGCCTGGTTACTCGCTGGCGGCGCTCTTTTCCTCGAGCAGCGGCGCCAGCAGCAGGGCGTGGGTACGGCCCTGGGCATTGCGCCCGAGGGCGACGATCACCCCTTGATCGTTGATCCCCAGCCCGGCCTCGATAACCCAGCCGGCAGGGTCGGGCAACAGCTCGTTGAGGTTCTGCATGCCGCTTTCCTGGCTCCAGACAAACCCTAGGGCGCTGCTGCTGGTATCACTCTGGCCGACCACCTTGCCATTGTCATTAACCCCCTTGGCGTAGCTGTTGCTGCCCCCCAGGGTGCCGAGGTCCTGCATGCCGCCAGCAGCTGTCCACAGAAAGGCATGCTCGACCGTCCCCACCGAGGCATAGCCAACCACGCTGCCATTGCTGCTGATCGCCTTGCCATAGCTCCTGCCGCCATCGAGGGTGCCGAGGTCGAGCATGCCCTGGCTGCTATCCCAGCGAAACGCATGCGGGCTGCTGCCGAGATGACTGAAACCGGCGACCTGGCCACTGTCGTTGATCCCGGTGGCGTAGCTGTTGCTGCTGGCCGTGCCGAGGGTGCCGAGGTTCTGCATGCCGCCATCAGCCGTCCAGCGAAAGGCGCGGTTCTTGCCCGTGGCCAGCTGGCTGTAACCGGCCACCTGGCCGGCATTGTTGATCTCGCGGGCGTAGCTGGTAGGGCCGCCCAGGGTGCCGAGCAACTGCATGCCCGTCGCAGCCGACCAGATGAAAGCCTGTTCGTTGCTGCCGTGCAGGCCGTAGCCAACCACCTGCTGCTGGTCGTTAAGGCCGTAGGCGTAACTGGTGCTGCCGTTCAGGGTGCCGAGATCCTGCATGCCGCCGGCGGCCGTCCAGAGAAAGGCATGGGCACCCAGGCCGGCATAGCTGTAGCCGACTACATCGGCCTTCTCGTTGAGGCTGTGCGGCACGCTGTAGGAGGTCCGGATCAGGCTGCCGAGATCACTCAGCGCGTAGAACTGGGCTGAGGCATGTTGCGCGAGCACCGCGAGCGCGATGCCGATGGTGACTGCAGTCGGTTTGAAGACGCTGGACATGACACATGTACCCCAATGCAAAGCACGTGAGGGCAGATGAGCAAGGGCATGCAGCCGGAAGAGGGAGAGCGAGGTATTGCCTGCCACTTTCAAGCGAGTGGTCTGGTCTGATTAAGTGCCGCAAAAGCACTCCAGTCAAGGTCGCTGCCAACCTGCGAAGCACTTTGCCGACATTGCGCCCTGCGGGCCGCCGAACGGTAGGCCGCAGGGGCGCAGAAACGCCGTTACAGCTCCGCCGCAGCGCCCTTGGCCGCCGGTACATGATCAGCCTGCACCAGGCCAGCAGCCGGCACCGCTGCCTTCGGCCGGATCAGACTGAAATCGATCAAGCTCTTCGGTTTCAGCGGATCACCGATCAGCAGCGGGCGCTCCTGGAACTGCGCATTGACCAGGCTTTTGCTCGGCTCGTACTCGTCGAAGCGCAAGCGGGCCAGATCCGCCAGGGTGTGGATGAAGTGTTCGCTGCTGTAGGGCCGCCCTAGCGCATCGGCAAAACCACGCGGGTCACTCTCGCGCCATTGCGGGGAACGCCAGAGGATGAACGGCACGGTGTACATCGGCGCGGTGGGCCGCCCTTCATTGCGCCCAAGGATATCCGCAGCCGGGGCATCGAACACCGCTTCGCCATGGTCCGACAGGTAGAGCAGGAAGCTGCGCTGCTGCTGGCTGTCGAGGTTCTTGATCAGGCTGGCAACCACATGATCGTTGTACAGCACGGCATTGTCGTAGCTGTTGTAGGTCGGCAACTGATCCTCGGTGACCGTGGCCGGCACGCCTTGCGCGTCGTTGAAACGCTCGAAGCTCTCGGGATAGCGGAAGCGGTAGCGCATGTGCGTGCCGAGCAGATGCACCACGATGAATTTACGCGGCGCCGGGTCGGACAGCATCTTGCCGAAAGGCGCCAGCACGTCGCCGTCGTACTGGCGGGCGTTCTGGTTGCGACTGTTGTTCAGATAGACCTGCTCATCGGCCTGCTTGGAGAAGGTGGTGAGCATGGTGTTGCGCTCGGTCAGGGTCTGCTGGTTGGTGATCCAGAAGGTCTTGTAGCCGGCCTGTTTCATCAGGTTGAGCACCGATGGCGTGCTCAGGTAGGCGTCGGGGTTCTGCTGGTCGGCAAAGGTCAGCACCTGCTGCAGGGCCTCGATAGTATAGGGCCGCGGCGTGACCACGTTGTCGAACACATCCAGCTGGCCGCGCAGGGCATCCAGCTCCGGCGTGGTCTGTCGCGGGTAGCCGTACAGGCTCATGCGCTGGCGGTTGGTCGACTCGCCGATGACCAGCACCAGGGTCGCTGGCGGGCTGCCGGCCAGATCCTGGAGATTGCGCAGTGGCGGTACCGCCGCGTTGCTGGCCAGCCAAGACTGCATCTGCTCAAGCTGCTCGCGATACTTGCCATAGCCCATCACCAGCTGCCAGGGCACTGCCGGCTGCATGCGGGTTTGCAAGTGCTCGACCGCCTCGCTCCAGCTGTCCTTCTCCGCGTATTCCTTGCTCAATGGATAGCCCAGCACCAGCAGCACCAGCAGCAGCGGTGCTGCTACCCGCCAACGTTGCGGAAAATACACGGGACGCAGGCGGCGCCATAACAGCACGGCACCAAGACCGTAGGCGAGGAAGGCAGGAACCATCCACCAGACGAAGTAATGCGCCATGTACTCGCTGCCTTCACTCACGTTCGATTCGAACATGATGAAGATCACGCTCTGCGAGAACTCCTGGCCGTAGATCAGGAAATAGCCGAAGGCAACCAGCGAAGTCAGCCACAGCACTGCACCGAGAACGGCAGCGATAAGCCGCGCCCACTGCGGAAACAGCAGCAAGGGCGCCAGCCAGATGGTGCTCATCAGCAAGGCCTGGCGAAAACCGCTGAAACCGGCGCCATCGCCGAGCAGGATCAGCAGATGGGTCACCCCGGAGAAATACCAGAAGAACAGGTACATCCAGCCCAGGCCAGCCCAGTCAGGACGACTACCTTTGCGCATAATCTCGCCAACTTGCGCCATGCTTGCTCTGCCAGAAGATAAAGAGGTCGCCGCATAGTGCGACGATGCATGTGAAAACCCTGTCAAAAGGCCATTACCGAGGTCTGACCACTGGGTCAGTCAGGTAAAATCGGCACGCCAACCCCATGGAACTGACATGCCTCCCGCCCCCCTGATCACCGTGGTCATCGCCACCTACAATCGCCCAGACGTTCTCAGCCATACCCTGCACTCGGTTCTGCAACAGACCGAACAACGCTGGCGACTGTTGCTGATCGGCGATCATTGCGATGAACGCACCCAGGCCGTAGTCGATACATTCGACGATCCGCGCATCCACTACATCAACTTGCCTGCGCGCTGTGGTGAACAGGCCGGTCCCAACTCGGTGGGCCTGTTGCTGGCGGATAGCGAATACGTGGCACTGCTCAACCATGACGATCTCTGGCTGCCCGACCACCTGCAGATAAGCCTGGCGTGCCTACAGGACTCCGGCGCCGAACTCTGCGTCGCACGGGCCGCCTTTGCTCACGCGCACGAAGATCCAGCTGAAACGGATAACCGACCGCGCTTTACCGAAGCCAACCCGGTGCAGCGCGCCATGCGCCATGCCTACACCGGCAACCCTTGCATGTTCGAACCTTGCAGCGCCTGGCTGATGCGGCGCGAACTGATTAGCCGGGTCGGTGCGTGGCGCTCAGGCCGCCAGCTCTACAGAACTACGTTGCAAGACTGGCTGATGCGCGCCTGGCGTGCTGACGCCCGACTGTGCTGCAGCGAGCCGATCAGCGTGATCAAGTTCAACACCCACCACCGGGTCAATGCCCTACCCACCAGGCAGCTCGCCTATACCTGGGGCAATCGGGAACATGACGCCGTGAGTGAACTGATGTCGACTGTCTCGCTCGATGCCCTGCGCACGCTGATCAATACGGATATTCAGCTCAGCCAGGCAGACAACCCGGATATGCGCGACCCGTTCGAGATGCTGCGCAAGCCACCCAGCCGATTGGCCGCAATCGCCGGCAGAATTCTGCTCTCGCGGCCTGCCGCCTGGTTCTACCGGCTTACCGGCCGCGATGGCTTCAGCCTGTATGCCCGCTATTGGGGCAACCCGCGTGGCAGCCTGCTGGAAAGCCTCAGCCGAGCACGCACCGGCGAAGCCATGCCACCCACCTACGACCTGACTGCCCTGCTGGCCCATGCTCAAAAGGAACTGCACCACCATGCCCGTCGCCAACCACAATAACGCGCTCAATTGCGCAGAGGATTGGCTGCTGGCCTGCCAACAGAACTCCGCCCTGCGGGTCAGTCCGATTACCTGGGCAGAGTGCGACTCCTGGCACCTATCTGCCAGCGCCATCGAGCATCAGAGCGGCGGCTTCTTCTCGATTCGCGCCCTGGCCAGCACGGCCTGCCCAGGGCTGGCAGCCGCGCACGCCCAGCCCATGATCAACCAGCCGGAAATCGGCATTCTTGGCTTTCTACTCAGACGTAATGGAGAGACGGTCGAGTGGTTGCTACAAGCCAAGACCGAACCCGGCAACCAGGGCGGCACGCAACTCGCACCCTCGGTGCAAGCGACCGAAAGCAACTACAAGCAGCGCCATGGTGGGGCCGCCACGCCCTATCTGGATATCTTCCTGAATCCTGGCCCGCATCGGGTGCTGGCCAATGTGCTCGGTTCGGAACAGGGCAGCCGCTTCATCGGCAAGTACAACCGCAATATGTCCATCCTCTTGCAGGAAGACATTGACGCCCTACCCTGCAGCAACCTGCGCTGGTATCCGAGCCAGGTACTGAGAGCCTTTCTGCTGAAGGATTTCATCCTCAATACCGATGCCCGCTCGTCATTGTTCTGCGGCGACTGGAGCATGCTGGCAGAGAGCAAGGAGCCGTTCGCCGATACGCAATCGGAGTTCACACGCAGCCTGGCGAACTCCTATCACCATCCGCACAGCCGCCTCGCGACCACCCTGGACTGGCTCAGCGACTTGCGCCAAGGACCACGCCCCGAAGTCCGCGAGATACCGCTTGCACAACTCTCCAGCTGGCATGCAAGCGAAGAGCGCCTGGCCCACATGACGGCCGACGACTTCGAAGTCCGCCCTTACCGGGTGTTCACCCGCGACCGGGAAGTCGAGCGCTGGAGCCAGCCGCTGGTCATGGGCAAACGCACCAACCAGGCCATTCTCTATTGCCAGGAACAGGATGGTGTCCTGCACTTCCTGCTACGCGCATCCTGGGAGCTTGGCTTCAAGGAAGCGTTCCAGTTGGGGCCAAGCTGGCAAAGCGACGCCATGGCCGAGCAGGCCGGCAGTGTCGAGGCACTCCTGGAGGATGAGCGCATCACCACGCTCTGTCAGATTCAGCAGTCCGATGAAGGTGGACGCTTTATCAACAGCATCTGCACCTACCGACTGAGCCTGCTGCCACCTGCCGTTGAGCTGCCCGCAGAGCCGCACTACCGCTGGCTCACACTGGCGGACCTGCATGCCATGCGCAGCCTGCAAGGTTTGCTGACCAATGAGGCACGCAGCCTGCTGTCGATGCTGCTGGCCTGGGCCTAAAGCCACTCAGGTGAGCAAGACACCCAGGCCTGACGAATTAATCCAGGCCTGACAACCTCAGCTCACTCCAGATGAAAGTGCGCGGTGTTCTGCGCCAGGCTGCGGCTGCCTTCGCTCAGGCGGTCGGCCACGCCGTGTACGGCCTGGGCGCCATCGAGCAGGCGCGCGGCGGCCTGGTCGACCTGCTGGATATTGCCGCTGACCTCCTCGGCCGTCGCCGCCTGCTGCTCCACCGCCGTAGCGATCTGGGTGAGCATGTCGCTAACCCGCTGCACCGCGCTGGCGATCTCGCCCAGGTGCTCGCCCAGCTCGGTGACCGCGCCGGCATCCACCTCGGCCTGGCCGCACGCCGCCTGCATCAACTCGACCGACTGCACGGCCACGCGCTGCAGGCTTTCCACCGTGGCGCTGATCTCACGGGTCGACTCCTGGGTGCGTTGCGACAGACTGCGCACCTCATCGGCAACCACGGCAAAGCCGCGACCCTGCTCGCCAGCCCGTGCCGCCTCGATGGCGGCGTTGAGAGCGAGCAGGTTGGTCTGCTCAGCGATGCCCTTGATCACGTCGACCACCCGGTTGATCTGCTGGGCCTGTTCGCGCAGCTCGCCGAGCGCCGTGGCGGCATCACCGAGCTGGCGGGTCAGCTGATGCATGCTGGCCGTGGTCTGCACGCTGCGCTGGTTGCTGGCCTCGGCCACATGGCGGGTCTGGGTGGCGTCTTGGGCGGCCATTTCGCAGTTCTCCGCCACGCTCTGCGCGGTAGCGGCCATCTGCGTGGCGGCCGCGGCGATCTGACTGACCTGCTGTTGTTGCTGTTCCACCGCGCACAGCGCCACCTGGGCCTGGTCGCTGAGGACAACGACCGTATCGCCCAGCTCGGCTGTCTCCTGGTTGACCCCCTGCAACGAACCACGCAACTGCGCCACCGCGTCATTGAGCGCCACGCCGATCAACGCCAGCTCATCCTGGCCATGCACGGTGACATGGCTACGCAGGTCGCCATCGCGCAACTGCTGCGCCAGCGAGGTGATGCGCGCGGCACTGGCGCGAATCGAAGCCTGCAGGCAGAGCAAGGCATACAACGCCAGCACCACCATGATCGTGAAGGCGCCGAGGGTCAGAATCAGCGCACGCAGGGCCTGCGCCCGATACTGTTGCAGGCGCTGGTCGAGCGCCACCAGGGTGGCCTCCTGCAAGCGGGCGATATGCGCCTGGGTGGCATCCATGCCCTGCTCGAAACTGGCTACGTCGAGGCTGATGCCGCCATCGCCATACATCTTCTGATCGAGCTGCTGGAGCCAGTCGTCGAGCCCGGCCAGGCTCTGTGTATAGCTCTCCTTCCAGGCTGCCAGGGACTTGGGCAACTTGCCCTCGAGGTTTTCGCCGAACTTGCCCAGCTGCTGGCGCGACTCACCAGTGGCGCTGCGGATCTCACGTAGCTGCAAACGGCTCTGCAGGCTGAACTGGCCAGCGGCTACCGCCCCCTGGCCCACGCTGGCCAGCACGCCCAGTTGTTGCTGCAGGCGCGGTGCGCCCTGGGTGGACATCTGCATCAGCAGGTAGGTTTCCAGCCAGGGGTCGAGAATCAGCCCGCTCTCGGTGGCGACCTGCTCGCGCAGGCTGACCAGTTGCTGCAAGGCCAGGGTGAAACGGTCATAGGCATCCGGCCACCAACCGACACTGCTCAACGCCTGGCCGCCGAGACCTTCGCGCAAGCCCTGCAGGGCCTGCAGGCGTTCAGTGACATGGCTGCTGGCAGCCTCGTCAGCGAGCACCTGCTGCAGCTGCTGCAGCGCCTCGTCCAGCCCCGCTTCACCCTGCTGCAAGCGGGTCAGCGCGGCCTGGGTTTCGGCACTGGCTTGGCGATTGCGCTCGGTGGCCTTCCAGCGCGCGGTCAGGTTGCGCTGGGCCACCAGCGCCAGCTCGACCCGATCCAGCGCCTGCAGCTGACGCACCCCGGCGCGCTCGCCATCGACCACCCAGAGCTTCTCCAGGTAGGTCTGGCCAATCACCCAGGCGGCATAGGTCAGCGGCAGAATGAACATCAGCGCCAGCAACTGGAACTTGCGGGCGAAACGGAAGCACTCAAGCGTGCGCATCCCCGGCTTCAATAACGCGTTCATCGCCGAACTCCTCAATCAGACGAACCTGCGGAGCGCTGGAGCCAGCAATTGCCGAGCCAGGCGCCACACACCCCGAGACTATTCGATAGCTATCGCCAGCCTCGCCGACTTCATGAGTGAAACGATAGAAGCAATGCGTCATAAACCTGAAGAAATGCGCCATGCGGTGCTTTTTCCGCACAGAAACGACAACGCCCCCGCAGGCAGGGCCGGCGGGGGCGTTGAGTGCAGCGTTTAGCTAGAAGTTACTTCTTGCTGTGGCGCTTGCGGTCGGTTTCGCTGAGGAACTTCTTGCGCAGACGGATCGACTTCGGCGTGACTTCGACCAGCTCGTCGTCATCGATGAACTCCAGGGCCTGCTCAAGGGTGAACTTGATCGGCGGCACCAGGGCGATGGTTTCGTCTTTGCCGGAAGCACGCATGTTGTCGAGCTTCTTGCCTTTGGTGGGGTTGATCACCAGGTCGTTGTCACGGCTGTTGATACCGCACAGCTGGCCTTCGTAGATTTCCTGGCCCGGCTCAAGGAACAGCTTGCCGCGATCCTGCAGGGTTTCCAGCGAGTAGGTCAGGGCTTTACCGGTGGCCATGGAGACCAGTACGCCGTTCTGGCGGTGGCCGACTTCACCGGACTTGATCGGGCCGTAGTGGCTGAAGGTCGAAGTCAGGATGCCGCTGCCCGAGGTCATGGTCAGGAAGGAGTTACGGAAACCGATCAGGCCGCGAGCCGGAATGGTGTACTCCAGGCGGATACGACCCTTGCCATCCGGCACCATGTTGGTCAGATCACCCTTGCGCAGGCCCATCTGCTCCATCAGAGCACCCTGGTGGGTTTCTTCGATGTCGACGATGACGTTTTCGTAGGGTTCCTGCTTAACGCCGTCGACTTCCTTGATCACCACTTCCGGACGGCCTACAGCCATCTCGAAGCCTTCGCGGCGCATGGTTTCGATCAGTACCGAGAGGTGCAATTCGCCACGGCCGGAGACCTTGAACTTGTCGGCGCTGTCGCCTTCCTGCACGCGCAGGGCAACGTTGTGCAGCAGCTCTTTTTCCAGGCGCTCCTTGATGTTGCGGCTGGTGACGAACTTGCCTTCTTTACCGCAGAACGGCGAGTCGTTGACCTGGAAGGTCATGGAAACGGTCGGCTCGTCGACGGACAGCGGCGGCAGGGCTTCGACGTTGTTCATGTCGCACAGGGTGTCGGAGATGTACAGCTCGTCCATGCCGCTGACGCAGACGATGTCGCCAGCCTGGGCTTCGCCGACTTCGACGCGGTGCAGGCCGGAGTGACCCATGATCTTCAGGATACGGCCCTGACGCTTCTTGCCGTCGGCGCCGATGGCCACCACCGGGGTGTTGGTCTTGACGCTGCCGCGAGCGATGCGGCCGATACCGATTACACCGAGGAAGCTGTTGTAGTCCAGCTGGGAAATCTGCATCTGGAACGGGCCGTCGATGTCGACTTTCGGCGACGGTACGTGATCGACGACAGCCTGGAACAGGGCGTCCATGTGGTCGTCCATCTTCTCGTGGTCCAGACCAGCGATGCCGTTCAGGGCGCTGGCATAGACGATCGGGAAGTCCAGCTGCTCTTCGGTGGCACCGAGGTTGTCGAACAGGTCGAAAATCTGGTCAACGACCCAATCCGGACGCGCGCCCGGACGGTCAATCTTGTTGATCACCACGATCGGACGCAGGCCGGCCTTGAACGCCTTCTGGGTCACGAAACGGGTTTGCGGCATCGGGCCGTCTTGGGCGTCGACCACCAGCAGTACGGAGTCAACCATCGACATCACGCGCTCTACTTCACCGCCGAAGTCGGCGTGGCCGGGGGTGTCAACGATGTTGATGTCGTAGCCGTTCCACTTCAGGGCGGTGTTCTTCGCCAGAATGGTGATGCCACGCTCTTTTTCCTGGTCGTTGGAGTCCATCACGCGCTCGGATTCCAGCTCTTTGCGGTCGAGGGTGCCGGACAGGCGCAGCAGTTTGTCTACCAGGGTGGTTTTGCCATGGTCGACGTGGGCGATGATGGCGATGTTACGGAGATTTTCGATCACGGATGTCGTCTCGATTGATGATTCTGAAGTCGTTGGCGGCGCAGTTTACGCAGCCTGGATGAATGGCGGGTGAATGCGCGGCCGGTCGGGAGGGCGATGACGGATGCTGCCGCCCAGCAGGCCCGCGCGCTTAATGCGGGCGATAGACGCGAACATTGGCATGCCCCTCGCTCAGTAGATGGTGGGCATGCAGGCGACTCATCACGCCCTTGTCGCAATACAGCAGGTACTGGCGTGTTTCATCCAGACCCTTGAAGCGATTGTTCAGCGCGTAGAACGGCAGGGTTTGCACCTCGATGCCGGGCAGCGTAAGCGGTTCGTCCTCGGCGGCATCCGGATGGCGGATATCGAGAACGATCTGCCCGGCCAGCGCCTCGGCCACTTCTTCGACCTGCAGATCCTGACCCAGCGCGTCGATCACCTTGTCCACCGTCACGCGCGTCGCGCGCTCCAGGGCGCGCTCGAGGATGGCCATATCGAAATGGCTTTCTTCGTGCTCGATACGCCCCGGCTTGGCTCGGGTGGTCGGGTTGACCGAGATCACCCCGCAGTACTCGGGCATGTTCTTGGCGTACTCGGCCGTGCCGATGGCGGTGGCGGTGTCGATGATGTCCTGCTTGTGCGCGGCGATCAGCGGGCGCAGCACCAGGGTGTCGGTGACCGAGTCGATCACCGAGAGATTCGGCAGAGTCTGGCTGGAGACCTGGCTGATCGCCTCGCCAGTCACCAGCGCGTCGATGTTCAGCTCCGCAGCGATGCGGCTGGCAGCACGCAGCATCATGCGCTTGAGGATCACGCCCATCTGGCTGTTGTCGACCTTGCCAAGGATCTCGCCGAGCACTTCCTCGAACGGCACGCTAATAAACAGCACGCGGTGCGAGCTGCCGAACTTCTGCCACAGGTGGTGGGCCACTTCCATCACGCCCAGCTCGTGAGCGCGGCCGCCGAGGTTGAAGAAGCAGAAGTGGGTGAGCAGGCCGCGACGCATCATCTGGTAGGCGGCGACGGTGGAGTCGAAGCCGCCGGACATCAGCACCAGGGTCTGCTCGATGGAGCCCAGCGGATAGCCGCCCAGGCCTTCGTGCTGGGCATGGATGATCAGCAGGCGCTCGTAGCGCACCTCGAAACGCACTTCGGCCTCGGGCTGCTTGAGGTCGATGCCGGCGGCACCGCACTCGACACGCAGGCGACTGCCGACGTGGCTGGCCAGTTCCATCGAGGAAAAGTCATGGGTATTGCCGGCGCGCTTGCAGCGCACCGCGAAAATCTTGCCGGGCAGTTGGGCCCCGAAATGCGCGCGGCATTTCTCGAAGGTGTCATCGAAGTCGACGTAGGGGTATTCGTGCACTTCGAGGAAGTGGGCGATACCCGGCGTGCTGCGCAGACGCTCGAACATCTCTGCCTGAATCTTCGGTTCGCGCACCTGGCTGATCAGGTCAAGGTTGTCCCACTCGCCCTGCACCTCCAGCTCGGGGTCCAGGTCACGCAGCACCGTGCGGATGTTCTTCGCCAGCTGGCGGATGAACTGCTTGCGCACCGGCCGGCTCTTGATAGTGATTTCCGCGAAGGGTTTGACGATGAGTTTCATGGGACAGCGCGTACGCCAGGCAACCAAAAAAGAGGGGCGCGGATTATAGCGGAAATTGCTCAAGGTTTAACCAAAAACAATAAGGCACTTTATTAAAATCCCAAAATGGTGCACCGCAATAATTCAAAGACCCAAAATGGTGCATGCAACTGTATAAATAATCGCCACAACCCGCGAAAACCCTGAGTTATGGGCCGCACACCCATTCCGGGGCACTGGCACGCAATTTGCTCCCTTGTGAGGCAGGTTGCTATGGCGGACTATCCCGCCGGGCTTCACCGAACTTTTGAGGGCTCACCTTTCGAGCCTTATCCACCTGGAGGACAGCATGTCGAAGTCGATTCAACTGATCAAAGAACACGACGTGAAGTGGGTAGACCTGCGCTTCACTGACACCAAGGGTAAGCAACACCACGTGACCATGCCGGCCCGTGACGCCCTGGACGACGAATTTTTCGAAGTCGGCAAAATGTTCGATGGCTCGTCCATCCATGGCTGGAAAGGCATCGAAGCCTCCGACATGATCCTGCTGCCGGTTGACGACACCGCTGTACTGGACCCGTTCACCGAAGAACCGACCCTGATCCTGGTCTGCGACATCATCGAGCCGAGCACCATGCAAGGCTACGACCGCGACCCGCGCTCGATCGCCAAGCGCGCCGAGGAATACCTGAAGACCACCGGTATCGGTGACACCGTATTCGTAGGCCCGGAGCCTGAGTTCTTCATCTTCGACGAAGTGAAGTTCAAGTCCGACATCTCCGGCTCCATGTTCAAGATCTTCTCCGAGCAGGGTTCCTGGAACACCGACGCCGACATCGAAGGCGGCAACAAGGGCCACCGTCCGGCCGTCAAAGGTGGTTACTTCCCGGTTCCGCCGTGCGACCACGACCACGAAATCCGTACTGCCATGTGTAATGCCATGGAAGAAATGGGCCTGGTCATCGAAGTTCACCACCACGAAGTGGCGACTGCCGGTCAGAACGAAATCGGCGTGAAGTTCAACACCCTGGTCAACAAGGCTGACGAAGTTCAGACCCTGAAGTACTGCGTGCACAACGTGGCTGACGCCTACGGCAAAACCGCTACCTTCATGCCGAAGCCGCTGTACGGCGACAACGGTTCGGGTATGCACGTGCACCTGTCGATCGCCAAAGACGGCAAGAACACCTTCGCTGGTGAAGGCTATGCCGGCCTGTCCGACACCGCCCTGTACTTCATCGGCGGCATCATCAAGCACGGTAAGGCCCTGAACGGCTTCACCAACCCGTCGACCAACTCCTACAAGCGTCTGGTCCCGGGCTTCGAAGCTCCGGTCATGCTGGCCTACTCGGCGCGCAACCGTTCCGCCTCGATCCGTATCCCGTACGTTTCCAGCCCGAAAGCCCGCCGCATCGAAGCGCGCTTCCCGGATCCGGCTGCCAACCCGTACCTGGCCTTCGCAGCTCTGCTGATGGCCGGTCTGGACGGTATCCAGAACAAGATCCACCCCGGCGACGCTGCCGACAAGAACCTGTACGACCTGCCGCCGGAAGAAGCTGCCAACATCCCGCAAGTATGCGGCAGCCTGAAAGAAGCGCTGGAAGAACTGGATAAAGGTCGCGCGTTCCTGACCAAGGGCGGCGTTTTCACCGACGACTTCATCGATGCCTACATCGAGCTGAAATCCGAAGAAGAAATCAAAGTTCGCACCTTCGTACACCCGCTGGAATACGACCTGTACTACAGCGTCTAAGCTAGCCGCGTGATGAAAAGGCCTCCTTCGGGAGGCCTTTTTTTGCGCCACGGCAGGCGTCGCCTCGTAGTAGCGGCTTTAGCCGCGAACCAGACTTCAGCCCCGCCCCACTCTTGATTCCGCGCGCATTAGGAATGAAGCGCGGACTTACTGTAGGAGCCAGCTTGCTGGCGATCAGAGGGCGAAAGACATCGCCAGCAAGCTGACTCCTACCGAGTACCTGCAACGCTCAATCTCTTGCGGGGCCAATCTATAACGCCTGGTCACCATACAGGACATCACCTTTTTCTTGCGCCGCAACACGCTGGCAAAGCCGCGTGCTTGCCAGCTAGCCCTACAGATGCAAGGCTTAGGCACAGCTCACCCGGGAGTACACCGATGCGCCTGCTCACCGCCTGCCTGCTTTGCGCCATCGCGCTGCCTGCTGCCGCGCAGATCTACAAGTACACCGACGCCAACGGCAACACGGTGTTCACCAACCAGCCACCGGAAGGCCAGGCCGCGGAAGCCGTCGAACTGCCACCGACCAATACCGTCGAGTCGCAACCGCCAGGTGTCGTCGAACCGCAAGAAACCGCCGCCGCCACTGGCGCGGCCTACCAGGTGCTGCAACTCACCGACATTCCCAGCGATGAGGCGCTGCGTGCCAATAACGGCACCTTCACCGTTGGCGTGGACATCGCCCCGCGGCTGCAGGCCGGCCATCAGCTGCGTCTGCTGCTGGACGGCCAGCCTTATGGCCAGGCCAGCAACGTCACCCGCCTGCAACTGGTCAACATCGACCGTGGCGAGCACAGCCTGGCCGTCGAGGTGCTGAGTGGCGACAAGCAGATCCAGCAAAGCCCGGCCGTGACCTTCACCGTGCAACGGGTCAACACCAGCAGCCCGGCGCTGCGCCCACCACCACCGAAGCCCCCCGAAGCCTAAGCCAGCCCCGTGACCCAACCCTGCCACGCGAGCAAACCTGACACCATGTATCGCCTGTTTTTCTGCCTGCTGCTCTGCTGTACCGGCCTGCCCACGCAGGCCGGCGTGTACACCTACATCGACGCCGACGGCAATCGCGTGTTCACCGACCAGCCACCATCCGGACAGGCCCAACGCATCGAGATGGCCCCGTCGAACAGCATGGGCGGCAGCGCCACTCCGCCGCCCGTGCCGCTGACCATGGAAGAGCCCAAGGCTCCGGTTTACCAACTGCTGCGCATCATCATTCCCGAACCCGATGCCACCATCATCGAGCCGAGCGGCGACCTGATCGTCACCGCCAGCAGCGAACCCACGCTCCTGCCGGGACACAACTATCGCCTGCAACTGGATGGCCAGCCTGTTGGCGCGCCGGGGCGCAGCCCGGTATTCCCGCTCAAGAATATCGACCGCGGCACCCACCAGATTTCCGTGGAAATCCTCGATGCCGATGGCCGTATCCTCGAGCGTACCCCCAGCCAACCCTTCCACCTCAAGCGCATCTCCCTGGCGCAGAAGCGCCAGGCCAACCCATGCAAGAAAGCCGACTACGGCGTGCGCCCGGAATGCCCGCTCAAGGACAAGCCGAAAGATCCGCCCAAGGACATTCCGCTGGTCCCCTTCATCTAAATCTCCCGCCGCTGCGCGCACTCCGGCGCGCACAGCACCCTAAGCAAGGGCGACTTAAAACTCGCGCCTCATCTGCGCCGGATCACTCCGCGCACTCACCCACTCGATGCAATGGCTACCCTAACCTGCGCCTTTCAATAACCTGCCAGCCCAAGAAAGCGCAGACAGACTCGGCACCGCACAGATCAATGCACCATTATGATGCGATGATCTGCACCGATTTCTATACTCTCCCTGTTTTGGTTCACCTCTTACCCCGCGCGCTGCGCTGAAACGTAGCTGAAACGGCGGCGCCAGCAGATAACACGCGTCTTTTCGGGGCTTTGGTTTGCTTCTTGCATTTTCCTGCCCATTGCCGGATGCCTGCCCATGACCCTGAACGACACACTGCACCGCCTGTTGCTGGATAACCTGACCACTGCGACCATTCTGCTCGATGGCGACCTGCGCCTCGAATACATGAATCCCGCAGCGGAGATGCTCCTGGCCGTCAGTGGCCAGCGCAGCCATGGCCAGTTCATCAGCGAGCTGTTCACCGAGTCGCCGGAAGCACTCAGCTCCCTGCGCCAAGCCGTCGACCACGCGCACCCCTTCACCAAGCGCGAAGCCATGCTCACCGCGCTGAACGGGCAGACCCTCACCGTCGACTACGCGGTAACGCCAATTCTCAGCCTTGGTCAGACCCTGCTGCTGCTGGAAGTGCACCCGCGCGACCGCCTGCTGCGCATCACCAAGGAAGAGGCGCAGCTGTCCAAGCAGGAAACCACCAAGCTGCTGGTACGCGGCCTGGCCCACGAGATCAAGAATCCGCTCGGCGGCATCCGTGGCGCGGCGCAGCTGCTGGCCCGCGAGCTGCCGGAAGAAAGCCTCAAGGATTACACCAACGTGATCATCGAGGAGGCCGACCGCCTGCGTAACCTGGTCGACCGCATGCTCGGCTCGAACAAGCTGCCGAGCCTCGCCATGACCAACGTGCATGAAGTGCTGGAACGGGTCAGCAGCCTGATCGAAGCAGAATGCCAGGGCAGCATCACCCTGGTGCGCGACTACGACCCGAGCATCCCCGATGTACTGATCGACCGCGAGCAGATGATCCAGGCCGTGCTCAATATCGTGCGTAACGCCATGCAGGCCCTCGCCGCCCAGAGCGACCTGCGCCTGGGTCGCATCAGCCTGCGCACCCGCACCCTGCGCCAGTTCACCATCGGCCACACCCGCCACCGCCTGGTGGTGAAAGTGGAAATCATCGACAACGGTCCGGGCATCCCGCCCGAGCTGCAGGAAACCATCTTCTACCCCATGGTCAGCGGCCGTCCGGACGGTACCGGGCTGGGCCTGGCCATCACCCAGAACATCATCAGTCAGCACCAGGGGCTGATCGAGTGCGAGAGCCACCCCGGCCATACCGTGTTCTCGATCTTCCTGCCCCTGGAACAAGGAGCCTCTTAGTCATGAGCCGCAGTGAAACCGTCTGGATTGTCGATGACGACCGTTCCATCCGCTGGGTGCTGGAAAAGGCCCTGCAACAGGAAGGCATGACCACCCAGAGTTTCGACAGCGCCGACGGCGTGCTGAGCCGCCTCGCCCGCCAGCAGCCGGACGTGATCATCTCCGACATCCGCATGCCGGGCGCCAGCGGCCTGGAATTGCTGGCACGCATTCGCGACCTGCACCCGCGCCTGCCGGTGATCATCATGACCGCGCACTCCGACCTGGACAGCGCCGTGGCCTCCTACCAGGGCGGTGCCTTCGAGTACCTGCCCAAGCCGTTCGACGTCGATGAAGCAGTGTCCCTAGTCAAGCGCGCCAACCAGCACGCCCAGGAGCAGCAAGGCCTGGCCGCGCCAGTCGAAGAGGCGCGCACCCCGGAAATCATCGGCGAAGCGCCGGCCATGCAGGAGGTGTTCCGCGCCATCGGCCGCCTCTCGCACTCCAACATCACCGTGCTGATCAACGGCGAGTCGGGTACCGGTAAAGAGCTGGTCGCCCACGCCCTGCACCGCCACAGCCCACGGGCTGCCTCGCCGTTCATCGCGCTGAACATGGCGGCGATCCCGAAAGACCTGATGGAGTCCGAACTGTTCGGCCACGAAAAAGGTGCCTTCACCGGCGCGGCCAACCAGCGTCGCGGGCGCTTCGAGCAGGCCGACGGCGGCACCCTGTTCCTCGACGAGATCGGCGATATGCCGGCCGACACCCAGACCCGCCTGCTGCGCGTGCTGGCCGACGGCGAGTTCTACCGGGTCGGCGGCCACACCCCGGTCAAGGTCGACGTGCGCATCATCGCCGCCACCCACCAGAATCTGGAAACCCTGGTGCAGGCCGGCAAATTCCGCGAAGACCTGTTCCACCGCCTCAACGTGATCCGCATCCACATCCCGCGCCTGTCGGATCGCCGCGAAGACATCCCCACCCTGGCCCGCCACTTCCTCGCCCGCGCTGCGCAAGAACTGGCCGTCGAGCCCAAACTGCTGAAGAGCGAGACCGAGGACTACCTCAAGCACCTGCCATGGCCAGGCAACGTGCGCCAGCTGGAGAACACCTGCCGCTGGATCACGGTGATGGCCTCCGGCCGCGAAGTGCATGTCGACGACCTGCCGCCGGAGCTGCTCACCCAGCCCCAGGAAAGCGCGCCGGCGAGCAACTGGGAACAGGCCCTGCGCCAGTGGGCCGACCAGTCCCTCGGTCGTGGCCAGTCGAGCCTGCTGGACAGCGCCGTACCAACCTTCGAGCGGATCATGATCGAGACCGCCCTCAAGCACACCGCCGGCCGCCGCCGCGATGCCGCCGTGCTGCTGGGTTGGGGGCGCAACACCCTGACCCGCAAGATCAAGGAGCTGGGCATGAAGGTCGACGGCGCGGATGACGACGACGGCGACGAATAAGCCGCAGGTTCATTGCCAGCCATAAGAGACGGGGCCAATCCAGGCTGTGTGAAAACACGCTGAATGACGGTCCAACCAACGCCCCGACTGGTTCGGGGCGTTGGCATTTCAGGGCGAAGAAAAGTGAACGGAGGCCTCAGCCCATCCACTCGATCAACCGAGCGACACCGAGCACCTGAATGGCCCGTTTCAAGTTAGGTGGTCAGCCGTGGTACTGCGCCGACAGCTCGTGCACCGCCTCGAAGAAGGCCTTGGCGTGGGCCGGGTCGACTTCCGGGGTGATGCCGTGGCCGAGGTTGAAGACCTGGCCGCTGCCCTGGCCGTAGCTGGCGAGGATGCGCCCGACCTCGGCACGGATCGCCGCCGGGTTGGCATACAGCACACTCGGATCCATGTTGCCCTGCAGGGCCACCTTGGCGCCGACGCGGGCGCGGGCGCTGCCGATGTCGCAGGTCCAGTCCAGGCCCAGAGCCTCGGCGCCGGTGTCGGCCATGGACTCCAGCCACAGGCCGCCACCCTTGGTGAACAGGATCACCGGCACGCGGCGACCATCGTGTTCGCGGATCAGGCCGTCGACGATCTTCTTCATGTAAGCCAGGGAGAATTCCTGGTAGGCCGCCGCCGACAGGCTGCCGCCCCAGGAGTCGAAGATCTGTACGGCCTGAACGCCGGCCTTGATCTGCCCGTTGAGGTAGCTGGTGACCGACTGCGCCAGCTTGTCGAGCAGCGCGTGCATGGCCTGCGGGTTGTCGTAGAGCATGGCCTTGGACTTGCGGAAGTCCTTCGACGAGCCGCCCTCGACCATGTAGGTGGCCAGGGTCCAGGGGCTGCCGGAGAAGCCGATCAGCGGCACACGGCCGTTCAGCTCGCGACGGATATTGCGCACCGCGTCCATCACGTAGCCCAGGTCCTGCTCCGGATCGGGGATCGGCAGGGCCTCGATGTCGGCCAGGCTGCTGATCACCTTCTGGAAGCGCGGGCCTTCGCCGGTCTCGAAGTACAGGCCCTGGCCCATGGCGTCGGGGATGGTCAGGATGTCGGAGAACAGGATCGCCGCGTCCAGCTGCGGGTAGCGGTCCAGCGGCTGGATGGTCACTTCGCAGGCCAGCTCGGGGTTCTTCATCAGGTTGACGAAGTTGCCGGCCTTGGCCCGGGTGGCACGGTATTCCGGCAGGTAACGACCGGCCTGGCGCATCATCCACACCGGGGTGACGTCGACGGGCTGCTTGAGCAGGGCACGGAGGAAACGGTCGTTCTTCAGGACGGACATCGGCAGGATTCCTGGAAATGCGGCTGGGAAACTTCACGGCGGGAGTATGGCGGCAGCGCTCGGCGGCGTCCCCCTCCTCCGGGCGGGCGCCTGGATTGCAGACGCGCCGCGCGCCGTGGCGCAGAAAAAGTGCGCGCATTTTCGCAGACCACCAAACAAAAGGCACGGCGAGTGCCGTGCCTTTCGTCTTTCGCGACCTTATGCCGCGCCCGTGTCACCAGGCCTTGTAGGGCAGGAACTTGCCGTTGAGCACGATCTGCACGCGATCGCCCTTGGGGTCGGCAACCCGCGAGATATCCATACTGAAGTCGATGGCACTCATGATGCCGTCGCCGAATTCCTCGTTGATCAGCTCCTTGATGGTGTCGCCGTAGACATTGATCATCTCGTAGAAGCGGTACACCAGCGGGTCGGTCGGCACGCTCTTGTCCCAGTGCTTGTGCGGGAAAGCCTGCAGGGCCAGGGCGACCTCACCGGGAAGATCCAGCCTGCGGCACAGGGCCTCGGCCTTGCCGGCCGGCATGCTGTTCATGCCCAGGCAGGCCGAGGTGGTCCACACCGGCGACATCTCGATAGCCCGGGCCAGCTCGGCCCAGCTCAGATCGAGACGCTGGCGGGCCTCGCTGATGGCCGCACTCATCTGCTGCTTGTCCATGGAAAAACTCCTTCACTACGGTCATGGGCAGCGCCAGGCGGCGTGCCGGATAGGGTGTGTGAGGAGACGAAGCAGGAGTCGTACCAGGCGAACGGCGGCCAAGCCCAGCGCATACGGGCAGCGCACCGGCACGCGCTGCGTGCAGTCTTGAGAGGCTTGCGTACAGAGAGGATTGATCCGCGCGGCTAGCGGACGTAGGCGCGCAGACGCCCCAGGATGGGGCGTCGAGGATCAGACGCCGAGGTAGTCGAGAATACCTTCGGCGGCATTGCGGCCTTCGAAGATCGCCGTCACCACCAGGTCGGAACCACGGACCATGTCGCCACCGGCGAAGATCTTCGGGTTGCTGGTCTGGTGCTTGAACTGGCTCTGCTCCGGCGCCACCACGCGGCCCTGGCTGTCGGTGGCGATCTGGAAGTCGCTGAACCAGGCCGCCGGGCTCGGACGGAAACCGAAGGCGATCAGCACGGCGTCGGCCGGGATGATTTCCTCGGAACCGGGGATCGGCTCGGGGCTGCGACGGCCACGGGCGTCCGGTTCGCCGAGACGGGTCTCGACCACCTTGACGCCTTCCACCTTGTCCTCGCCGACGATGGCGATGGGCTGGCGGTTGAAGAGGAACTTCACGCCCTCTTCCTTGGCGTTCTTCACTTCCTTGCGCGAGCCCGGCATGTTTTCTTCGTCACGACGGTAGGCGCAAGTGACCGACTTGGCACCCTGGCGGATGGAGGTGCGGTTGCAGTCCATCGCCGTGTCGCCGCCGCCGAGAACGACAATGCGCTTGCCCTTCATGTCGATGAAGTCCTCGGGGGACTTCTCGAAACCGAGGTTGCGGTTGACGTTGGCGATCAGGAAGTCGAGGGCATCGCTGACGCCCGGCAGGTCTTCACCGGGGAAGCCGCCCTTCATGTAGGTGTAGGTGCCCATGCCCATGAACACGGCATCGTACTCATCCAGCAGCTGCTGCAGGGTGATGTCCTTGCCGATCTCGGTGTTCAGGCGGAACTCGATGCCCATGCCGGTGAAGATGTCGCGGCGGCGGCTGAGTACGCTCTTTTCCAGCTTGAACTCGGGGATGCCGAAGGTCAGCAGGCCACCGATTTCCGGGTTCTTGTCGAACACCACCGGGGTCACGCCGTTGCGCACCAGCACGTCGGCGCAGCCGAGGCCGGCCGGACCGGCACCGATCACCGCCACGCGCTTGCCGGTCGGCTTGACCTTGGACATGTCCGGACGCCAGCCCATGGCAAACGCCGTGTCGGTGATGTACTTCTCCACCGAACCGATGGTCACCGCGCCGAAGCCGTCGTTGAGGGTGCAGGCACCTTCGCACAGACGGTCCTGCGGGCACACGCGGCCGCAGACTTCCGGCAGGGTGTTGGTCTGGTGGCTCAGCTCGGCGGCAGCCAGGATGTTGCCCTCGGAAACCAGCTTCAACCAGTTGGGAATGAAGTTGTGCACCGGGCACTTCCACTCGCAGTACGGGTTGCCGCAGCCCAGGCAACGGTGTGCCTGGTCGGCGGCCTGGGCCGGCTTGAAGGGTTCGTAGATTTCCACGAACTCCTTTTTGCGCTGGCGCAGGAGCTTCTTCTTCGGATCCTTGCGCCCGACTTCGATGAACTGGAAGTCGTTATTCAGACGTTCAGTCATTTCAAAACCTCATCAAACTACTTCAGGCGCAATTACTGCGGGTTAGCACGGGTGCTGCTGAGCAACGAGCCCAGGCTGGCCGCTTTCGGTTTGACCAGCCAGAACTTGCGCAGGTAGTCGTCCAGGTTTTCCAACAGGTTGCGGCCCCACTCGCTGGTCGTCTCCGCCACATACTCGGCCAGCACGCCGCGCAGGTGACTGCGGTAGGCTTCCATGGCTTCGTTGTTGATGCGTTGGATTTCCACCAGCTCGTGGTTGACGCGGTCGACGAAGGTATTGTCCAGGTCGAGCACGTAGGCGAAGCCGCCGGTCATGCCGGAACCGAAGTTGACCCCGGTCTTGCCCAGCACGCAGACGAAGCCGCCGGTCATGTATTCGCAGCAATGGTCACCGGTGCCTTCCACCACGGCGTGGGCGCCGGAGTTACGCACACCGAAACGCTCGCCCGCGGTACCGACGGCGAACAGCTTGCCGCCGGTGGCGCCGTACAGGCAGGTGTTACCGATGATCGCCGATTCCTGGGTCTTGAACGGGCTGCCCTTGGGCGGAACGATGACCAGCTTGCCGCCGGTCATGCCCTTGCCGACGTAGTCGTTGGCGTCGCCTTCCAGGTACATGTGCAGGCCACCGGCGTTCCATACACCGAAGCTCTGCCCAGCGGTGCCCTTGAAGCGGAAGGTCAGCGGTGCGTCCTTCATGCCCTGGTTGCCGTGCTGCTTGGCGATCTCGCCGGAAATCCGCGCGCCGATCGAACGGTCGCAGTTGCAGATATCCAGCTCGTACTCGCCGCCGCTCTTGCCGGCGATGGCGGCCTTGGCCAGTTCAACCATCTTCTCGGCCAGCAGGCCCTGGTCGAACGGCGGGTTGCGGTCGACTTCGCAGAACTGCGGCTTGTCGGCCGGTACGTGATCGCTGCCGAGCAGCGGCGACAGGTCGAGGTGCTGCTGCTTGGCGGTTTCACCCGGCAGCATCTCGAGCAGGTCGGTACGCCCGATCAGCTCGCCCAGGCTGCGCACGCCCAGCTTGGCCAGCCACTCGCGGGTATCTTCGGCGACGTAGGTGAAGTAGTTCACCACCATCTCGACGGTACCGATGAAGTGGTCCTTGCGCAGCTTGTCGTTCTGCGTGGCGACGCCGGTGGCGCAGTTGTTCAGGTGGCAGATGCGCAGGTATTTGCAGCCCAGGGCGACCATCGGCCCGGTGCCGAAGCCGAAGCTCTCGGCGCCGAGGATGGCGGCCTTGATCACGTCGAGGCCGGTCTTCAGGCCGCCGTCGGTTTGCACCCGCACCTTGCCACGCAGGTCGTTGCCGCGCAGGGTCTGGTGGGTTTCAGCCAGGCCGAGTTCCCACGGGCTGCCGGCGTACTTGATCGAGCTCAGCGGCGAAGCGCCGGTGCCGCCGTCGTAGCCGGAGATGGTGATCAGATCTGCATAGGCCTTGGCCACACCGGCGGCGATGGTGCCGACACCGGCTTCCGCCACCAGCTTGACCGAGACCAGCGCCTGCGGGTTGACCTGCTTGAGGTCGAAAATCAGCTGCGACAGGTCTTCGATCGAGTAGATGTCGTGGTGCGGCGGCGGTGAGATCAGGGTCACGCCGGGTACCGCATAGCGCAGACGGGCGATCAGGCCATTGACCTTGCCGCCGGGCAGCTGGCCGCCTTCACCGGGCTTGGCGCCCTGAGCCACTTTGATCTGCAGCACTTCGGCGTTGACCAGGTATTCCGGGGTCACACCGAAACGGCCGGTGGCCACCTGCTTGATCTTCGAGCTGCGCACGGTGCCGTAACGGGCCGGGTCTTCGCCGCCCTCACCGGAGTTGGAGCGACCACCGATGCGGTTCATCGCCTCGGCGATGGCTTCGTGGGCTTCCGGCGACAGCGCGCCGAGGGAAATCCCGGCGGCATCGAAACGCTTGAAGATCGCCTGCAGCGGCTCGACCTGATCGAGCGGCAGCGGCTGCTCGGCCAACTTGACCTGCAGCAGGTCACGCAGCATCGATACCGGGCGGGTATCGACCAGCGCCGCGTATTCCTTGTACTTGTCGTAGCTGCCCTGCTGCACGGCGGCCTGCAGGGTGTTGACCACGTCCGGGTTGTAGGCGTGGTACTCGCCACCGTAGACGAACTTGAGCAGGCCACCTTGCTGGATCGGCTTGCGGTTGTTCCAGGCTTCGCCGGCCAGCAGCTTCTGCTCGGCCTCGATATCGACGAAGCGCGCGCCTTTCAGGCGGCTGGCCACGCCACGGAAGCTCAGGTCGACCACTTCCTCGGCCAGACCAACGGCTTCGAACAGCTGCGCGCCGCGGTAGGAAGCAACCGTGGAGATGCCCATCTTCGACAGGATCTTCAGCAGGCCCTTGGAGATGCCCTTGCGGTAGTGCTTGAACACTTCGTCCAGATCGCCGAGCACTTCGCCGGTGCGGATCAGGTCGGCCAGCACTTCGTAGGCCAGGTACGGGTACACCGCCGAGGCGCCGAAACCGAGCAGCACGGCGAAGTGGTGCGGGTCACGGGCGGTGGCAGTTTCGACCAGGATGTTGCTGTCGCAACGCAGGCCGGTCTCGGTCAGACGGTGGTGCACGGCACCCACAGCCAGCGAGGCGTGAGCCGGCAGTTTGCCCGGGCCGATGTGGCGGTCGGTCAGCACCAGCAGGGCCTTGCCAGCACGTACGGCTTCTTCGGCCTGGTCGGCGATATTGCGCACCGCGGCTTCGAGACCGATGCTCTCGTCATAGTTGAGGTCGATGACATGGCGCTCGAAGCCCGGCTCGTTGAGGGCCATCAGCGAACGCCACTTGGCCGGCGAGATCACCGGCGAGCTGAGGATCACGCGGCTGGCATGCGCCGGCGACTCCTGGAAGATGTTGCGCTCGGCACCGAGGCAGATCTCCAGCGACATGACGATGGCTTCGCGCAGCGGGTCGATCGGCGGGTTGGTGACCTGGGCGAACTGCTGACGGAAGTAGTCATAGGTCGAGCGCACGCGCTTGGACAGCACGGCCATCGGCGTATCGTCGCCCATCGAACCGACCGCTTCCTGGCCCTGCTCGGCCAGCGGACGCAGCACCTGGTCACGCTCCTCGAAGGTGACCTGGAACATCTTCATGAACTGCTTGAGCTGATCAGCGTCGTAGCTGGCCACGCCCTGGTCGTCGGCCAGGGTCGCCTGGATGCGCACGGCGCCCTGACGTAGCCACTGCTTGTACGGGTGGCGCGACTTCAGGCGATTGTCGATGTCGTCGGTGTTGAGCACCTGACCGGTCTCGGTATCCACCGCGAGGATCTGCCCCGGACCGACACGGCCCTTGGCGATCACGTCTTCCGGCTGGTAGTCCCACACGCCGATTTCCGAGGCGAGGGTGATGTAGCCGTTCTTGGTGGTGACCCAGCGCGCCGGGCGCAGGCCGTTGCGGTCGAGCAGGCAGACCGCGTAGCGACCGTCGGTCAGCACCACGCCGGCCGGGCCGTCCCACGGCTCCATGTGCATGGAGTTGTACTCATAGAACGCACGCAGGTCAGCGTCCATGGTCTCCATGTTCTGCCAGGCCGGCGGGATGATCATGCGCACGCCACGGAACAGGTCGATGCCGCCGGTGACCATCAGCTCGAGCATGTTGTCCATGCTCGAGGAGTCGGAACCAACGCGGTTGACCAGCGGGCCGAGCTCTTCCAGATCGGGAATCAGCTCGTTGGCAAACTTGGTGCGACGGGCCTGGGCCCAGTTGCGGTTGCCGGTGATGGTGTTGATCTCGCCGTTGTGGGCGAGGAAGCGGAACGGCTGCGCCAGCGGCCATTTCGGCAGGGTGTTGGTGGAGAAACGCTGGTGGAATACGCAAATGGCGGTCTGCAGACGCTCGTCACCCAGGTCCGGGTAGAACTGCTGCAGGTCGGCCGGCATCATCAGGCCTTTATAGATGATGGTCTTGGGCGAAAAGCTGCAGATGTAGTGGTCGGTGTCGGCGGCGTTGGCCACCGAGGAGCGACGACGGGCGCTGAACAGCTTGATGGCGAATTCCTGGTCGGACAGGCCTTCGCCGCCGATGAACACCTGCTCGATCTGTGGCAGGCGCTCCAGGGCCAGGCGGCCGAGTACGCTGGTATCGACCGGCACCTTGCGCCAGCCGACCAGGGTCAGACCGGCGGCGAGGATTTCGCGATTCATGTTCGCGCGCGCGGCTTCGGCCTTGGCGTTGTCCTGGTTGAAGAACACCATGCCGACGGCGTACTGCTGCGGCAGCTCGACGCTGAAATGCTGCACGGACATGGCGCGCAGGAACTGGTCCGGCTTCTGGATCAGCAGACCACAACCGTCACCGGTCTTGCCGTCGGCGTTAATCCCGCCGCGGTGGGTCATACAGGTCAGGGCTTCAATGGCAGTCTGCAGCAAGTGATGGCTTGCCTCGCCCTGCATATGGGCGATCAAACCGAAGCCGCAGTTATCCTTGAACTCATCAGGATGGTACAGACCTGCTTTCATAGGGACTCTCACCAGGCTGCCTTTAAAGGCAAATTGCTTTCTAATTCATCGACCTACCTGCCGCGCGCGCAGGAGCAAGCTCCAGCTTGGTGCAGGCAAAGGGCAGACATTGTACATACGCACCCCTGACGTCACAAATCTTCGTGACGGCGGGATGAATTCTTATGTCGCACTAGCGAAAGGCAGCGACCGACGGCTCGTGCTAGCACCGACCGGTCACCAAATGACAGGCAAATCACAGGCCACTTAGAACCTGCCTGGGATCTTTTGAGCGAGAGCCGGGCAAGGCGCAATTGGGCGAGGGCGCGGAGTTCACGAGGTGTAAATGAGCAGTACTCGCTTCACTCGCCCTTCGGACCGCGCTGAAGCGCGTTAGCCGTAAGCGGCTTGCCGAGCCCAATTGACCAGCCTTCGGCTGTTACTGCGTTGCAACGCAGCACGGTCGACAATCAAGGGATCCAAGGCAGGCTCTAACGAGCCTGCACCGCCTCTTGCTGAATACTGGCAAAGCTACGCGGCCACGGCTTACCGGCCTGCACGCTAGCCGGCAGCGACTTGATCGCCGCTTGCGCCGCCGCCCGACTGGAGAACTTGCCATAGGTCACTACATACAGTGGCTGCCCCTGGTGCATCTTCTTGAAGTAGCGGTACTCGGCGCCGTTCTTACTCACGAAGGTCTGGGCACCTGCCTCCGAGCGGGTACCGAGGATCTGCAGGGCAAACTGACTGGCTGGCTGCGCACCGTACCAACCGGTACTGGCAGAACCAACCTTGGCCACAGCGACTGGCGCAGGCTTGACCGCTACCGGCTTGACTACAGGAGCCGGCTTGGCCGCCACCACCGGAGCAGGAGCTGGCGCGGCAATAGGCCGCACCGACTGAGCAACCGCAGCGACCGGTTGCACTGGAGCAACCGGCACCACAGGCGCAACCGGAGCGACTGGTGCTGGCGCAGCGACGGGATCCGCCTGGGCAATAGGCTGCGCAGAAGGCAAAGCCGTCAGGCTTTCCGCCTCACCACCCTCCTCACCTTCGTCCATACCGGAAGCCTGTGCCAAGGGTTCACGAATAACCGGCTGCGCCTCACCCACCAGAGGCAAGGGCAACGGCTGACTGGTACCCGCGAACTCTATGGCGGCGCCCCCCTCAGGTTTGGTAGCTGGCGCCGGCACGGCACTCTCGGTTGCCGCCACTGGCGCTACCGCATCAGGTAGCACCGCTACTGGCGCATCCACAGCCGAAAGCTCCTGGCGCCCCTGCATGAACCAAGCGGCACCCAGCCCAAGGACTACCACTGCCACCGCCAACAGATGCTTCTTCGGCAAACCAAGCGCACCACTTGCCGCGCTCGCGGCACTGCGCTGCGCCAGCATTGCTTCGATCAATACATCGCGCGCAACCTGGTTGATCCCGCCCGGCCAGCCGCCGGAGCTGATATGGATATCACTGACCTGGTCATCGGTAAGCAGCTCGACACCCTGACCTGCACCATCCAGGCGCTGCGCCAGATATTCGCGAGTTTCATCCTCGCTGTAAGGCAGCAGTTCGATCGCATGGAAGCGCTCCTCACCGTCAGCCAGAGCGTCCAGGCGCGAGACAAGCTCAGGCTCGGCAAACAGGAATACATGCGGGCGAGCTTCGGCGGTACCCGCCGCCAAGGTCAGCAGACCTTCAATGGCAGCATCTGCCAACAGCTCGGCATCGTCGACCAGCAGATAGACTTCCTGACCGGTAAGCGCCAACTGGGCAATGTGCGCCAGGATGCTGCGCACATCCAGCTGCTGAATCCCCAAGCCCTGAGCAACCTGACGCAGAACACCGGCCACATCTCCCGCGCCACGCGCAGAGACAACCACGCTATGCACGGCCTGCTTGTTGGTACTGGCAACCAGTGCCTGACGCAGCAGTGTCTTGCCGCTACCGAGCGGGCCAGTGACCACCAACAGCAGTTGGCTGTAGCGCGCGAGATGATGCAGCTGCCCGAGCACCGGTTTGCGCTGCGCCGGGAAGAAACGAAAACCAGGAACGCGTGCAGCGAACGGGTCATGGCTGAACTGGTAATGGCCCAGATAGGCCTCATCGGCATGCAGACTGGTCATGGAGCTCTCGTTATTGATCAAGTTGTGCCACCAGAGCGCTGTAATCAGCACTCAGCGTGGCATCTAACACTTCACGCGGAAACTCATCGGTCACGGTGGCTTCGCCCATGCGGCGCAGCAACACCAGGCGCATACGGCCATCGAGGACCTTCTTGTCTACCGCCATGTGTTCGAGGAAATGCTCGGGCGTCATCTCAGCAGGTGGCACCACTGGCAGACCAGCCTTGATCAGCAGCCGCAACGCGCGGTCTCGCTCATCCGAGGAAATCCACCCCAGGCGCGTAGACATCTCCAGCGCCATTGCAGTTCCAGCGCCAACTGCCTCGCCATGCAGCCAGACGCCATAGCCCATATGGGTTTCTATGGCATGACCAAATGTATGGCCGAGGTTGAGAATCGCACGCAGCCCGGACTCACGCTCATCCGCCCCGACAACTCGCGCCTTGGCAGCACAGGAGCGTTCGATTGCCTCGATGAGTGCCTGGCCATCGAGGGCACGCAGCGCATCGATATGCTGTTCAAGCCAGGCCAGGAAGTCTTCATCGCAAATCAGGCCGTATTTGATGACTTCGGCTAATCCTGCAGACAACTCGCGCACAGGCAGGGTCGCCAGCACCGCGGTATCGATAATCACGGCCTGGGGCTGATAGAAAGCCCCAATCATGTTCTTGCCCAGCGGATGATTGATCCCGGTCTTGCCACCGACAGACGAGTCAACCTGGGACAGCAGCGTGGTCGGCACCTGAATGAAATCCACCCCACGCTGGTAACAGGCTGCAGCGAACCCCGCCATATCACCAATCACACCGCCGCCCAGGGCAATCACGGTGGTACGGCGATCATGTCGAGCCTGCAACAGACCGTCGAAAATCAGCTGAAGGGTTTCCCATGTCTTGAAGGCTTCGCCATCGGGCAGCACGATTGCCGTCAGTTCGCAGCCAGCCAAGCTGGCCTCGAGCTTTTGCAGATAGAGTGGAGCAACGGTTTCGTTGGTTACGATAGCCACCTGGCGTCCCGCCAGATGCGCCTTGAACAGATCGGCACGAGCCAGCAGACCCGCACCTATGTAGATGGGATAACTGCGCTCACCTAGATCGACTGTAAGAGTCCGCATGACGCCCCCGTTATGAAAGGGCACTAGGATAGCGCAGTTAGGCCTGTCCTTTAATGGGGAGCAAGCGCATCAAGTCGGTCGATGATTTCCTGCACCACCATGCGTGGCGGGCGCTCATCGGTCTCGACAATCACATCAGCGATCTCGCGGTACAACGGGTCGCGAATTTCCATCAGATTGGCGAGCACTTTAGCGGGGTCAGAGTTACGCAAGAGCGGGCGATTGCGATCACGAGAAGTGCGATCCAACTGCTGCTCAACTGACGCATGCAGATAAACCACACGACCACCAGTACTAAGCGCCTGGCGGTTCTCGAGGCGCAATACCACGCCGCCGCCCGTCGCGATCACCGCACCAGAAAGCTCGCAAAGCTCCGCGATCATCGACTGCTCGCGCTCACGAAAGCCTTGCTCACCCTCCACATCAAAGATCCAGGGAATATCGGCACCGGTACGCTGCTCGATTTCCTTGTCTGAATCCTTGAACTGCAGTTTCAACTCTTTTGCCAACAACCGCCCGATGGTGCTTTTACCAGCCCCCATCGGGCCAACCAGTATCAAATTCCGCACAGCATCACGGGCTCACTGCAATGGCTTGATTGTTCATGATACGCGGGGTGAGGAACACCAGTAGCTCAGACTTGGAATCCTGAACCACGTCACGACGGAACAGGCGACCGATATACGGCATATCACCCAGCAACGGCACCTTGTCGACAGACTTGGACTGCGTGTTACTGAAAATACCGCCGATCACGATGGTTTCACCGTCGCTCACCAGTACCTTTGCATTGACTTCGTTAGTCAGAATCGAAGGTGTACCATTCACTTGGTTGGAGAAATCCGCCGCATCCTTGTTGACCTTCACCTCGATAATCACACGATTATCCGGGGTAATCTGCGGCGTGACCTCCAGGGACAGGTTGGCCTCGGCGAAAGCCGTGGTGGCTGCACCACTGGAGGAAGCTTCCGGATACGGAATCTTCGCACCCTTGAGGATCTTGGCGGTTTCCTTATCCGAGGTAACGACCTTCGGCTGGGAAATGATTTCACCGTTACCGGTCTTCTCCATGGCCGACAGCTCAAGATCCAGCAGAGTATTATCGGTGATGAAGCCCAGGTTCAGCCCCGCAGTACGACCTGCTGCACCGAGATCAACAAAGTTACCGGCCTGAAACTCCAGCGGATCGGTGTCCTTCTCGAGACTGTTGCTGCCACCAGCAACCCAGTTGTTGTCACCAAGCCCCACACCACGCCACTCAACCCCCAGCTCTTTGTCAAAATCCACGTTCGCTTCGACGATACGGGCCTCGACCATCACCTGGCGCACCGGAATATCGAGCTGAGTCACGATACGGCGCAGCTCGTCTATTCGCTCCTGAGTCAGATAAGCGATCAGGCTGTTGGTTCGATCATCGAAAATGATCTTGCCGCGCACGTCCTTCTCCAGACTGCCCTGATCGTTTGCATCCTCAAAAAGCTTGGCGATATCGGAGGCCTTGGCGTAGTTCAGTTGAACCACCTCACGACGCAGCGGAGCCAGTTCAGCCAGCTGCTGCTTGGCCTCAAGCTCCTGACGCTCACGGGCCGCAATTTCGTCAGCCGGCGCCACCAGAAGCACATTGCCGACCTTGCGCTTATCGAGCCCACGAGTCTTCAGCACCAGATCCAGCGCTTGGTCCCATGGCACATTCTGCAAACGCAGAGTGATGTTGCCCTGCACCGTGTCGCTGGCCACTAGGTTCAGATCGGTGAAGTCAGCAATCAGCTGGAGAACCGAACGAACATCAATATCCTGGAAATTCAGCGAAAGCTTCTCGCCGGTGTAGGCAAAACGCTCAGCCTTACGCTTCTCTACATCGTCCTGAGTGAGCGGCTTAACACTGATGGTCAGCTTGTTATCTGCCTGGAACACCAGGTAATCATAGAAACCAGTAGGCTCTACAGTTACGGAAGCACCATCGCCCTTGGCCACTGCGTTAACGAATTGAACCGGAGTTGCAAAGTCTTTCACATCCAGACGAGCACGCAATGCCTCAGGTAATTGAGTCTTGGCGAAGTCCAGACGAATCTTGCCACCCTGCTCCTGGATATCCGGACTCACAGTCGGATCGGACAAATCGATGACAACATTGCCTTCGCCCATTTCGCCGCGCTGAAAATCAATACCCTTGATTGCACGACCGACTGGCGCATATGCCTGCACTGGTTGAGGAACCGCGCTTGAGCCACTCTGCGCCGCACTTACATTCGCAGTATCACCCACAACCACATAGAGACTCTTGCCATCGGCACGAGTGCTGTATGGAGCGAGAGTAGAGAGGTTGATAATCAGGCGGGTACGATCTTTTGCTTCTACAACCGTCACGCTACGTGCATTGCCCACACCAAGCTCACGATTCTTCGCACCCAGTTTATTGGCAACGCCGGGCATATCCAGCGCAATTCGAGCTGGCTGCTCAATGGTGTAGCCCCGCGGGGCAGCAACAGGCTCGTCGAAAGTAAGCTTCAGTTCGACTTTGTCACCAGGTAGCGAAGCCACATCTAGAGCTTCGAGGTTTGCAGCCAGCAATGCAGGCGCAAACATGGCAACAACAAGCGAAATGCCAAGACGAGATAAAGAGCTATTCATCAGCCTGTTCCATTCTGCAGATCTATAATTGTTTTTCATGATTGACCCCGCCATTAAGAGCGCTCTTTGAGAGTAAGACTGCGAGGACGCTCGAGCCATCCACCCTCACCATCGGGAACAATTTCAGTCACATCCACTTTTGCCTCGTCAACCAGGGTCACTCGACCGTGATTGCGCCCCAGATAATCACCGACCTTGACTCGATGCACGCCACCCGCACCACGAACCAGTGCATAGGTAGCCCCATCATTGGCCAAGGTTCCGACCATCTCGAAAGTTTCAATATTGAAGCCTTCAAGGAACTGACGAACACGCGCCTCATCAGGCTTGATATCTTTCGAGCCTTTCTGCTGCGCCGCAAGATCAATTTTTATCGGTGGCTGGAACGGGCTGCGGAGCGCAGCGGCACCATAAGTAAAAGCTTCATAAGGCTGAAATTTTGGCAAAGGCTCAATGGAACCCTTGGGGCGAGCGCGCTCCTGATCCATAAACGTTTGCAGGTCAGAAAAATCATTGCCTCCCATGCAACCAGACAGGGCAGAAGCCAGTAACACGCTAAAGAACAAACGAACGACTGTCATTTCTTCAGCTCCTGGTCGTTGTATCGATAGGTTTTCGCAAGAACACTCATATTCAACCGCGAAACGCTATCTGCCTCAGCTGGTTTAATCTCGAAATCGTGCAGTGTCACAATTCGCGGCAGACTGGCAACGCCACTGACAAATGTAGCCAGATCGTGGTAACTGCCAACCACCGATATCTGAATGGGGAGCTCAATATAGAACTGCTGAGTCACCTCTGGCTGAAGCTTGATTTCTTCAAACTCCAAGCCACTTCCTAAGCCAGTCCTGGTAATATCCTCAAGCAAGCCTGGTACTTCAGTATCGCTAGGCAACTGCCGCAGCAATGCACCAAATGACTCTTCCATTTCCGTCATCTGCACCTTGTAAGCGTCCAGATTGGCGGCCTGAAAAGCCTTTGTAGAAAACTGCTGTTTCAGTGCTCCCTCCTCGGCGCGCTTAATATCCAGCCCCCCCTGCAGATCCTGCAGGTAAAGATAGTAGCCGAGAGCAACAGCACCGATTAGCAGCAATATGCAGGCTATGCCTTTAACCGCTACGGGCCAAGACCCAACATTATTAAAGTCAAGATCAGAAAAATCGACCTTGCGCAAAGACTCCAGAGACTCAGAAAGGCTCATTATTTTTTACCTCCTGCTTTGCCCTGTGTCTTTTTCTTGCCACCTTTCTCGACAACAGCCTCTTCCTCAGCCTCTTCACCCGGCCGAGTCTGCTTGACGGTGAGTTTGAATACGTTGGCCTGATCGACCGCACCTGCGGTAATGGCCTTGACCTCGGTCAAGTTCGGTTCTTTCAGCCAATCGGACGAGTCCAGGTTACGCATAAGGTTGGAAACCCGGTTATTCGACTCTGCAGCGCCTGTTATGGCGATCGACTTGCCCGTCATCTTCAACTCGGTGAAAAAGACACCATCGGGCAGGGTACGCACGAACTGATCAAAAACCCGGCCAATGATTGGACGATTGCCCTGCAGATCCTGGATGATTTTCATCCGCTCAAGCAGCTGCTCACGACGAGTTTTCAGCTCGCTGATTTCTTTGATTCGAGCATCGAGCACTGCAATTTCCTTGCGCACGAATTCGTTACGCGCAGTCTGCTGCTCAATGGCCGAGTTCAAATATTGACCGGCGAGAAATACCAAGCCCGCCGAAACCACAAGTACGCCACCAAGGGCTACCAGAAAACGCTGCTTGCGCTCTTCTCGCAGCTGTTCGCGCCAGGGAAGAAGGTTGATCCGTGCCATCAGTCAAAACTCCTCATCGCCAGACCACAGGCAATCATCAAGGACGGTGCGTCACTTGCAAGCGCACCCGCATTGACCTTGCTACCCAGCGCCATATCGGCAAACGGGTTGGCAACCTGGGTAGGAGTACCGATCTTTTGCTGAATCAGTCGATCAAGATCCGGGATAGATGCCGTCCCTCCCGCAAGCAGGATGTAGTCGACATCATTGAACTGCCCAGCAGCGAAGAAGAACTGCAGCGAACGAGAGACCTGCTGCACCACAGCTTCCTTGAATGGCTGCAGCACTTCACTGTCGTAGTCATCCGGCAGGCCGCCCTGCTTCTTGGCCAGCCCGGCTTCTTCTACCGACAGGCCGTAGCGCCGCTGAATTTCTTCAGTCAGCTGACGACCACCAAACATCTGCTCGCGGGTGTAGATGGTTCGCCCATTATGCAGAACACTTAGCGTGGTCATGGTCGCGCCAATGTCGACCACTGCGACCGTCAGCTCGTCATGACCACTGCCCAGCTGAGCGGCAAGCAAACCGTAGGCACGCTCAAGCGCATAGGCTTCGACATCGACGACCTTGGCAGTAAGCCCGGACAACGCCAGGGCTGCCTCACGGACCTCGACGTTCTCTTTCCGGCAAGCCGCCAGCAGCACTTCGACGCGTTCCGGGTTGCGTGCAGATGCACCCTGAACCTCGAAGTCGATGGCAACCTCTTCCAGCGGATAGGGGATGTATTGGTCTGCTTCGATCTTCAGCTGATTTTCCAGCTCGTCATCGTTGAGACCGGACTCCATTTCGATCGTCTTGGTGATCACCGCAGAACCGGCAACGGCAACGGCAACCGAACGCACACCGGTCTTGGCCTTGGCCAACACCCGCGAAAGCGCCTGCCCGACACCTTCCAGCTCGGCAATGTTCTTTTCGACGACAGCGTTTGGGGGGAGCGGCTCGACAGCGTAGGCCTCTACTTTGTAGCGGCTTCCTGAGCGACTCAATTCGAGGAGCTTGACCGAGGTCGAACTGATGTCGATCCCCAGAAGCGTGTTCGCTTTCTTATTGAAGAGCCCTAGCACGACCGATTTCCTATCTGCATCCGAGACTTACGGACTATTTATGTTTTTCCACATTAAATAGCAGTCTTGACAGAAGCGCAAATGGCTACCCTGCAAAAAAACCGCTTATAATGTGAACAGTTTTTCTCTTTTCGCACCAACCAGCGCTTAACCCATTCTTTTATCTGGAAATCCAAGAGCCCTAATGCGCCTGCTGAAGTTTTTCTGGTGGTCTTGTGTCGCCGTTTTTTGTGGGCTAACCCTCAGTTTCAGCGGCGCCTTCCTCTATCTTAGCCCCGGCCTGCCATCCGTCGAGTCGCTGCGCAGCATCCAGCTCCAGATTCCCCTGCGGGTCTACAGCAGCGATAACAAGCTGATTGCCGAATTTGGCGAGATGCGCCGCTCGCCTATCCGCTTCGAGGACATCCCTCAGGACTTCATCCACGCGCTGCTGGCAGCCGAAGACGACAATTTTGCCAATCATTATGGCGTCGACTTCACCAGCCTGATGCGCGCTGCCACTCAGTTATTATCAAGCGGCCACATCCAGACTGGCGGCAGCACCATCACCATGCAGGTGGCGAAGAACTTCTTCCTCACCAACGAACGCAGCTTCTCACGCAAGATCAGTGAAATCCTCCTGGCCCTGCAGATCGAACGAGAACTGAGCAAGAACGAAATCCTCGAGCTCTACGTCAACAAGATTTACCTGGGCAACCGCGCCTACGGCATTGAGGCTGCGGCACAGGTCTATTACGGCAAGTCGATCCGCGAGACCAGCCTGGCCCAGATGGCCATGATTGCCGGCCTGCCCAAGGCCCCATCACGCTATAACCCACTGATCAACCCCGAGCGCAGCATGGAGCGCCGCGACTGGATTCTCGGACGCATGCTCAAGCTCGGCGCCATTGATCAGGCCCGTTATGACTCCGCCGTCGCGGAGCCTGTCGCTGTCCGCCACCATGTCCAGCCGCCAGAACTGAATGCACCCTATATTGCAGAAATGGCCCGTGCAGAAATGGTCGGCCGCTATGGCAGCGACGCCTATACCGAAGGGTTCCGCGTCACCACCACCATACCCGCAGCATTGCAGGAGGCCGCCAATCAGTCCCTGCATGATGGCCTGATCAGCTATGACCAACGCCACGGCTACCGCGGCCCGGAAACCCGCCTACCCGGCCTGACCCGCGAGGCCTGGCTGCAGGAGCTGAGCAAGCACAAAAGCATTGGCGGCCTGGAGCCGATGATCGTCAGCCAGGTCGAAAAGAGTGGCATTCTGGTGCTCGACCGCAGCGGCCAGGAATCCCCGGTCGCCTGGGACAGCATGAAATGGGCACGCCCCTTCCTCAACACCAACAGCCTGGGACCGCGTCCGCAGCAGCCAGCCGACGTGGTACAGATCGGCGACCTGGTGCGCGTCGAGCGCGAAGCCAAGGACAATAATCTGCTGTTCCGCCAGATTCCGGCCGCACAGAGCGCACTGGTCTCACTCGACCCACAGAACGGCGCCATCCGTGCCCTGGTCGGCGGCTTCTCCTTCGAGCAGAGCAATTACAACCGTGCCGCCCAGGCCAAGCGCCAACCCGGCTCCAGCTTCAAACCATTCATCTATAGCGCCGCCCTCGACAGCGGCTTCACCGCCGCCAGCCTGGTCAACGATGCCCCCATCGTGTTCCAGGAGGCCGGCATGGATGAGGCCTGGCGACCGAAGAACGACAACAACACCTTCCTCGGCCCAATCCGCCTGCGCGAAGCCTTGTACAAGTCGCGCAACCTGGTATCGATTCGCCTGCTGCAGACCATCGGCATCGACTACAGCCTCAACTACATCAGCAACTTCGGCTTCAATAAGCAGGACTTGCCGCGCAACCTGTCGCTGGCACTCGGTACCGCCAACCTCACCCCGCTGGAAATCGCCACCGGCTGGACCGCCTTTGCCAATGGCGGCTACAAGATCCAGCCCTACCTGATCGAACGCATCGACAGCCGAGACGGCAAGGCATTGTTCATCGCCAACCCGCCGCGCACGGCGATCAGTGCGAACAACCTGGAAGAGCAGAATGCTGTCGCGCTGTCGCAGGATCCCAATGCCGAAATAATCAAACCGGTAATTGCCGAACAGATCGTCGACGAGCGCACTGCCTACATCCTCACCAACATGCTGCAGGACGTGATCAAGCGCGGCACCGGCCGCCGCGCGCTGGCCATGGGGCGTGGCGACCTGGCGGGCAAGACCGGCACCACCAACGAGTCCAAGGACAGCTGGTTCTCCGGCTATAACGCCGACTATGTCACCACCGTCTGGTCCGGCTTCGATCAGCCGGAAAGCCTCGGCCGCCACGAGTACGGCGGCACCGTGGCGCTGCCGATCTGGATGAGCTACATGAGCGCAGCTCTCAAGGACAAGCCCGAGCACCTGCCACCCGAGCCGGCTGGCCTGCTGACCCTGCGCATCGATCCGATCAGCGGCCGTGCCGCCTCACCTGGCGCGCCCGACGCCTACTTCGAGCTATTCAAGAGCGAGGACTCGCCGCCGCCAACCAGCGAACTGGACGGCCTGGCCATCCCAGGTAGCCCATTGCCGGCTGACGAAGCCACACCTATCGATCTGTTTTAAGCAGGACAGACACCCAATAAAAAACCCCGCAATCGCGGGGTTTTTTATTGGGTGAGAGATCAGCCGTTGAACACGTCATCCACCGACTGCAGCGGATAGTGCTTCGGATACGGCAGGGTAGCTACGCCGCTTTCAATAGCAGCCTTGGCCACCGCATCGCATACGACAGTAATCAGACGCACATCCATCGGCTTCGGAATGATGTACTCACGACCAAAGGACAGCGAAATACCGCCGTAGGCATCGCAGACTTCCTGCGGCACCGGCAGCTTGGCCAGTTCACGCAAGGCATTGGCAGCAGCGATCTTCATTTCTTCGTTGATGCGGGTCGCGCGAACATCAAGCGCACCACGGAAGATGAAGGGGAAGCCGAGCACGTTGTTGACCTGGTTCGGGTAGTCCGAACGACCAGTCGCCATGATCACATCCGGGCGCGCCTCGCGGGCCAGCTCCGGCTTGATTTCCGGATCCGGGTTGGAGCAGGCGAACACGATAGGGTCACGCGCCATGCGCTTGAGGTCTTCAGGGCTAAGCAGGTTGGCCCCAGACAGACCGACGAACACATCGGCACCATCCAGCGCTTCGGACAGGGTGCGCTTGTCAGTCTGATGAGCGAACACCGCCTTGTACTGATTGAGGTCGTCGCGCGCGGCATGGATCACGCCCTTGCGGTCGAGCATGAAGATGTTCTCGACCTTGGCGCCCATGCTGACCAGCAGCTTCATGCAGGAGATGGCGGCAGCACCGGCACCGAGGCAGACGATCTTGGCTTCCGGCAAGGTCTTGCCGGCGATTTCCAGGGCGTTGAGCATGCCGGCCGCGGTGACAATGGCGGTGCCGTGCTGGTCATCGTGGAATACCGGGATATCGCACTGCTCGATCAGCGTACGCTCGATCTCGAAGCACTCGGGTGCCTTGATGTCTTCGAGGTTGATCCCGCCGAAGGTGATGGAGATACGACGCACGGTGTCGATGAAGGCCTGCGGGCTCTCGGACTCGACTTCGATGTCGAACACGTCGATACCGGCGAAGCGCTTGAACAGCACGCCCTTGCCTTCCATCACCGGCTTGGAGGCCAGCGGGCCGAGGTTGCCCAGACCGAGAATGGCGGTTCCATCGGAGATCACTGCCACCAGGTTACCCTTGCCGGTGTAGCGATAAGCCAGTTCGGCATCGCGGGCAATTTCGCGCACCGGCTCAGCCACACCCGGGCTGTAGGCCAGGGACAAATCGCGGGCGGTGGCGGTGGGCTTGGTCAGTTCCACGCTCAGTTTGCCCGGACGGGGATGAGCGTGGTACTCGAGAGCGGCAGTTTTCAGATCAGACATGTTGGCTATTTCCGCTTTTGCTGTGAAACGCAGGCGAGCGAGCATACGCAAGAAGGCATCGCCCCACAAGCCGAGCCGCGGGGGCTGCGACCGCCTACCGCACCGTTTTCAGCCAGTCACCGGGGCTCGGTTGCCCCTCTGGATAGAGGCCATTGAGCAGGCGCAAACGCACCAACTGATCGCCCTCGCCACTCATCTTCTTGCTCAGCTCATCCAGACTCTGACCCGCCTTGAACTGCTGCAGGCGCAGGCGACGCGGCTCGCTCAAGGCCTGCTCCTGCGCCTGCAAGGGCCGGAAGCTGCGCACCACCTCAAGGAAACGCTCATCCTCGCTTTCCAGGGAGGCATGCCCCTTGACCGCGCCGATAAACAGAAAGGCCTGGCGTTCACGCGCGATCACCGCCACGCGCTTGGCCGCCGTGCCTGGCACTACGGCCGTCGCGACATCCAGGCCAGCCTGGCGGAAGTTGTTTTGCTGCACCAACTGCTGACGCCCGGCACGCTGCTGCAGGTACTGCTCGGCGCTCAGCGTCTTGGGCAGTGGCTCCAGACTCATGACCACGAACGCCTGCTGATCGGCGCTGTGCACGATCAGCGCATCGGCGCGATTGATCAGCTCCCAGCCCTGCGGGAAGGCCAGGGTGAAATCCAGACCTGAATGGTAGAAACGCTGGCCACGACGCACGCCGGCCTCGGCCGAATCGCCGAAGGGCATCCCCTCGATATGCTTCAGGTAGACATCCCGGCCGACTTCGCCCTGCCCGGTGGCCAGCGGACTGGCAGCGGCCACCACCTGACGCAGACGTGTATCGTTGTCCGGGTGGGTATCGAACAGACCATGGTAGCCCGCCGGCGGTACCTCCTGCCCCTTGGCCTGAGCCTGGTCGCGGGCGAAGTCTTCCTGGCTCTTGAGCACCTTGACCACTTCGATCATCGCCTGCGGGTCATAGCCGCTACGCGCCAGGTACTGGGCGCCGAGACCGTCTGCCTCCAGCTCCATGTCGCGGCCGTAACCACTGACAAAGGCCCCACCCAGGGCATTGGTCAGATCGCCCGCGGCGCCGACGCCGGTGCCGATGGCCACGGCCTGACCGAGCAGCCCCCAGGCGGTCGACTGGCTCTGCTGGCGCACGCTGTGACGCGCCGTGACATGGCCGACTTCATGGCCGAGCACTGCTGCCAGCTCGGCTTCCGAACTGAGATAGGCCATCAGCCCGCGGTGAATGTAGATATGCCCGCCCGGCAGGGCGAAGGCATTGATGTCCGGACTGTCGATCACCGTGAAGCTGTACTTCAGATAGCTGCGATGGCCGTAGCGGGCAACGCGCTCGCCGACCCGCTGGACATAGGCCTGCAGCTTCTCGTCGGCATAGCGCGGGTACTGCTTGCGGATCTCTTCGTTGTAGCGCTGGCCCAGCTCGATTTCCTGCTGCTCGCTCATCATCACGAAGTCATTGCGTCCGGTCGCCGGATTGACCGCACAACCCACCAACTGACCCAGCAACAACAGCAGCAACGCAACACGCACAATCATGGCAACACCTCAAGCATGGCCGCATGGCTGAGCGACAACATCCAGCGTGCCTGCCCCGGTTTTACGCCGCCCTGGCGCGCCCGGTCAACCACCCAGCCGCGCACCTCGACCTGACGCCCGTCGAGGCGCTGCAGGGCCTCGACATCAAAATAGCGCAACAGCTTGGGCGCCACCCGCAGCACCAGCGGACCGTCGAGTTCGAGCCACAGCCCACCGCGATTGCGCTGCACGCTCACCACGCGCCCGCGCACCAAGGCGAAGCCGCCTCGTTTGACTGCCTGCGGAGTGATCAACTGAGCCTGTCGCCACAGCCCGAGCCGCGCGCTGCGCGCCTGGCGCTCAGCCACCTGCTGACAGTCGACCAAGCCACTATCCGGAGCGAACGCCACCCGATAGGCCAGGCCCTCGGCCAGCAGCTGCGCTTCCAGATTACCCCCAGCGGCATCGTAGGCATGGGCCAGGGTGCGCCCGTAGTGATCGCGCGCCGGGTCACCCTGGCGCAGGCCGACCCGCCCGTCATTGGCCGCGACCAACGCCTGCAAACGCTTACGCGCCGCCTCGGCGAAAGGCTCGGCCGGACGCCCGTCGCGAGCGCGCTCGGGCGCATTCAGGCCGATAAGGCGCACACTGCGGCCATCGGCCAGGCGCAGGGTGTCGCCGTCCACCACCCGCTCGACCTTGGCCTGCGGCAGCTTGCCTGGCGCAGGGCAGAACGCCCATACCGGAGCAATCAGGAAGACGGAAACGAAAAAGGCGCCCACTAGGGACGCCTTTTTCAGCAGCGCGGAATAACCCATCAGGTCTTCCGTGGCAGCTCGGCCGCTTACTTGGCGCCGAACATGCCGAAGCGCTGCTTGAAGCGATCAACACGGCCGCCGGTATCCAGCATTTTCTGCTTGCCGGTGTAGAACGGGTGGCACTCGGAGCAGACGTCCAGGCTCATCGGCTTGCACAGGGTGGAACGGGTCTTGATCACGTTGCCACAGCTGCAGCTTGCAACCATTTCTTCGTACTGCGGATGGATATCGGCTTTCATCGTGTTTTCCTCGGTTTAAGTGTGCCGCCACTTGGCTTGCTGCCAAGTACCGCACGGAAATAGGCCGCGGATCATACCAGAGCACGCCATCCGCGCAAGCCACCGGCCCGTCAGGGCGACGTGTGGCCGTGTTAGCATCGCCGCGTTCACTGGGAGCCTGCTGTGCCCGACACCATTCTACGCCTCGCCCTGCCCTCGCCGCTGCGCCGTCTGTTCGACTACCGCGCCCCCGCCGGCGTGCCGCGCAGCGCCCTGCAGCCGGGTATGCGCCTGCGCGTGCCGTTCGGTCGCCGCGAGATGATCGGCGTGCTGATCGAAGTGGTCGAGCACAGCGAAGTGCCCCTGGACAAGCTCAAGCCGGCCCTGGAACTGCTCGACCGCCGCACGCCGCTGCCACCAGCACTGTTCAAGCTGTGTTTATGGACCGCTCAGTACTACCAGCACAGCCTCGGCGACACCCTGAGTTGGGCCCTGCCAGTGTTACTGCGTCAGGGCGAGCCGGCCGAAGCGCGCCAGGAGCGCTTCTGGCACGCAGCCCCAGACGCCGACCTCAATGACCCGCGCCTGACCCGCGCACCACGCCAGCGCGAAGCCCTGCGCACCCTGGCCCAGCACCCGCATGGCGTGGCGCATAGCCTGCTGAGCAAACTACTACTGAACAAGGACAGCCTCGACCTGCTGCTGGAAAAGGATCTGGTGCAGGTCGAAGTGCGCCGCAGCGCGCCCCTGGTGCGTCATGGTGGCTGGCTGGCACAGCCGGAACTGCCGCTCAACGCCGAGCAGCGCGCCGCCTTCGCCGCTATCCAGTCGGGCATGGACGACTTCGGCGCCTTCCTGCTGTATGGCGTTACCGGCAGCGGCAAGACCGAGGTCTACCTGCAGCTGATCCACCAGTGCCTGGAAGCCGGCAAGCAGGCACTGGTGCTGATCCCGGAGATCAACCTGGGGCCGCAGACCCTGGAGCGCTTCGCCCGCCGCTTCAATGCACGCATCGCCCTGCTGCACTCCGGGATCAACGACCGCGAGCGCCTGGACGCCTGGCTGGCGGCGCGCGATGGCGAGGCGGATATCGTCATTGGTACCCGCTCGGCACTGTTCACCCCGCTGAAGAGTCCCGGGCTGATCATCATCGACGAGGAGCACGACGCCTCCTATAAGCAGCAGGAAGGCCTGCGCTACCACGCCCGCGACCTGGCCCTGGTGCGCGCCCGCCAGGAGAACCTGCCGATCGTCCTCGGCTCCGCCACGCCATCCCTGGAAAGCCTGCACAACGCCCATGCCGGCCGCTACGCCCTGCTCAAGCTCAACCAGCGCGCCGGCGGCGCCCAGCCACCGCGCTTCCTGCGCCTGGACGTGAAGAGCCTGCCGCTCGACTCCGGCATCTCCGGCCCGCTGCAACAGGCCATCGGCCAGACCCTGGCCGCCGGCCAGCAAGTGCTGGTGTTTCTCAACCGCCGCGGCTTCGCCCCGACCCTGCTGTGTCACGACTGCGGCTGGATCAGCCAGTGCCAGCGCTGCGATGCACGGATGACCCTACACCAACGCTCCGGCGAGCTGCGCTGTCACCACTGCGGGCATGCCGAACGCCCGCCACGGCAGTGCCCGGACTGTGGCAAGGTCGACCTGCGCCCGGTCGGCGCCGGCACCGAGCGCGCCGAGGAGCGCCTGAACATCCTCTTCCCCAGCTTCCCGGTGCTGCGCATCGACCGTGACACCACGGCGCGCAAGGGCAGCATGGACAAGCTGTTCAGCACCATCAGCCGTGGCGAACCGTGCATCCTGGTCGGCACGCAGATGCTGGCCAAGGGGCACCACTTCCCGCGCGTCACCCTGGTAGCGATCCTCGACGCCGACGGCGGCCTGTACTCGGCGGATTTTCGCGCCAGCGAGCGCATGGCCCAGCTGATCGTCCAGGTCGCAGGCCGCGCCGGGCGCGCCGAGGAGCCGGGCAAGGTAATCATCCAGTCGCACCTGGCCGACCACCCGCTGCTGGTCCAGCTCACCGAGCAGGGCTATCCGGCCTTCGCCGAGCAGGCCCTGAGCGAGCGCCGTGGCGCCGGCCTGCCGCCCTTCGCCCACCTCGCCCTGCTGCGCGCCGAAGCGCACAAGCCGGGCCAGGCCGAAGGCTTCCTGGATGAGGCCTGCAGCTACGCCGAACAGCTGCAGCAGGAACTGCGCCTGCCCGCCATCGAGCTGCTCGGCCCTGTGCCGGCACCGATGGAACGCCGCGCCGGCCGCCATCGCGCCCAGCTGCTGCTGCAATCCAGCAGCCGCGTACCGCTGCACAAGCTGCTGGCCGCCTGGCTGCCGATTCTCGAGGCGATGCCGGGCGGCCGTGCCGTGCGCTGGTCGCTGGATGTCGACCCGATCGACCTGTTCTGAGGCTCAATCTTGTGCTGCCCGACAGGCTTAGCAGGCTGTTGAAAAACTACCTGCGTTGCCATCGCGGCGTTAAAAACAGGCTCAAAATGCTCATTTACAGCTCGTAAACTGCGCTTTTTCGCCTGTTTTTGCCTTGCGCTGGCTGCCTCGCCAACGTTTTTCAACAGCCTGCTAGCCCGGATGAAATCCGGGGCACAAACCTCCCGGATTTCATCCGGGCTACGGGCAAAGCTTGAAGCACTGCCCTCCAGCCGCGGATAATGCCCAGTTTTCGACCAGCCGCGGCCGACCGAGCAGACCATGAAAGACAACATTCGCCACCTGATCCAGCAAGCCCTGACCCGCCTCACCGCCGAGGGCGTGCTGCCCGAGGGCCTGAGCCCGGTGATCCAGGTGGAGAACACCAAGGACAAGAGCAACGGTGACTTCGCCAGCAACATCGCCATGATGCTGGCCAAACCGGCCGGCATGAAGCCGCGCGAGCTGGCAGAGAAACTGGTCGCCGCGTTGCCGGCCGATGCCGAAGTGAGCAAGGTGGACATCGCCGGCCCCGGCTTCCTCAACTTCTTCCAGAACAGCGATGCCCTGGCCCAGCGCCTGGAAGCGGCGCTGGCCGACGCCCAGCTCGGCGTGCGCAAGGCCGGCCCGGCGCAGCGCGTGGTGGTCGACCTGTCGGCGCCCAACCTAGCCAAGGAAATGCACGTCGGCCACCTGCGCTCGACCATCATCGGCGACGGCGTGGCGCGCGTGCTGGAGTTCCTCGGCGACACAGTGATCCGGCAGAACCACGTCGGCGACTGGGGCACTCAGTTCGGCATGCTGCTGGCCTATATGCAGGAAAACCCGGCGGCCGCCGAAAGCGAGCTGGCCGACCTGGAGAACTTCTACCGCGCGGCGAAGAAGCGCTTCGACGAGTCGCCCGAATTTGCCGACCGCGCCCGCGAGCTGGTGGTCCAGCTGCAGGCTGGCGACGCCGAGTGCCTGCGCCTGTGGCACCGTTTCAACGACATCTCCCTGAGCCACTGCCAGGCCCTGTACGACCGCCTCGGCGTCAAGCTGAGCATGGCCGACGTGAAAGGCGAGAGCGCCTACAACGACGACCTGGCCAACGTGGTCGCCGACCTCAAGGCCAAGGGCCTGCTCAGCGAAAGCGACGGCGCCCAGTGCGTGTTCATGGACGAGTTCAAGAATGCCGAAGGCAACCCGCTACCGCTGATCGTGCAGAAGGCCGGCGGCGGCTACCTGTACGCCACCACCGACCTGGCCGCCACCCGCTACCGGGCCAACGTGCTGAAGGCTGACCGCGCCCTGTACTTCGTCGATCAGCGTCAGGCCCTGCACTTCCAGATGGTCTTCAGCGCCGCGCGCCTGGCCGGCTTCGTCCCCGCCGACATGCAGCTCGAGCACATGGGCTTCGGCACCATGAACGGCGCCGATGGCCGCCCGTTCAAGACCCGCGATGGCGGCACGGTGAAGCTGGTCGATCTGATCAACGAAGCCGAAGAGCGTGCCTACGCCCTGGTCAAGGGCAAGAACCCCGAGCTGGACGAAGCCGAGCTGCGCCAGATCGCCCGCGCCGTGGGCGTCGGCGCGGTGAAATACGCCGACCTGTCCAAGCACCGCACCAGCGACTACAGCTTCAACTTCGAGCTGATGCTGAGCTTCGAGGGCAACACCGCGCCCTACCTGCTGTACGCCTACACCCGCGTGGCCAGCGTATTCCGCAAGCTGGGCAAGAGCGTCGAGGAAATCGGCGGGCAGATCCGCCTGGGCGCCGAGCAGGAGCAGGCCCTGGCCGGCAAGCTGGCGCAGTTCGCCGATGTCCTCAACGGCATCGCCGACAAGGGCACCCCGCACCTGCTGTGCGCCTACCTGTATGACCTGGCCGGGCTGTTCTCCAGCTTCTACGAGAACTGCCCGATCCTCAGTGCCGAGGACGAGGCCGTGCGCAACAGCCGCCTGCGCCTGGCTGCGCTGACCGGCCGCACCCTCAAGCAGGGCCTGCAGCTGCTCGGCCTGGACACCCTGGAGCGTATGTAAGTGGCAGCGAAGAAGAAGCCAGCCCCCAAGCGCGGCGCCAGTCGCTACCAGGCCCCGGCGAAAAGCCCGGTACCGGGTTGGGTGTGGCTGGCCTGCGGCCTGGTGATCGGCGGTTTCATGGTGTTCCTGTTCAGCCTCGAACCGGGCCGCGATGACGTCAAGCGCGCCAAACCCGAAGACGCCCAGCGCCCGAGCGGCGCGCAGACCACGACTCAGGCCAAGCCACAAAGCAAGCCAGAAGCAGTCAAGCCCAAGTACGACTTCTACACCCTATTGCCGGAATCCGAGGTCATCGTGCCGCCGGAGGCCCTGCCGACCGAAAAACAGGCCGCCGAAAGCAAACCGGTCACCCCGGAAGAAGCAGCGAAGATCGACGCCGCCCGCGCCGAAGCCCTGCTCAATGGCCAGACCCCGCCACCACCGCCGGTCATCGCCAAGGCGCCAACCAGAACCCTGTTCTTCCTCCAGGCCGGCTCGTTCCGCAAACAGGACGATGCCGACAAGGTGCGCGCGCAGATCATCCTGCTCGGCCAGAACGTGCAAGTGGAATCCGGCACGGTGCGCGAGGAAACCTGGTACCGCGTACTGGTCGGCCCGTACGCCAACCGCGAGCAGCTGGCCAGCGCACAGAAACAGCTGGCCGGCAGCGGCTTCAGCAATCTGCTGTTACAGCAACGCCAGTCGCGTTGATCGCCAATTTGTGAGCGGCCGGTTGAAAAGCCGGGCCGTTCACCCCATCTGATTCTCCATCCGGGCAACTTCGCCCCGCTGCGTGGAGACTCTCCCCTTGACCACCATCGTTTCAGTGCGCCGCAACGGCAAAGTCGTCATGGGCGGCGACGGCCAAGTATCGCTCGGCAATACCGTGATGAAAGGCAACGCCAAGAAAGTCCGGCGCCTCTATCACGGTCAGGTGCTGGCCGGCTTCGCTGGCGCCACCGCCGATGCCTTCACCCTGTTCGAGCGCTTCGAAGGCCAGTTGGAGAAACACCAGGGCCATCTGGTGCGTGCCGCCGTCGAGCTGGCCAAGGACTGGCGTACCGACCGTAGTCTGAGCCGCCTGGAAGCGATGCTGGCGGTGGCCAACAAGGATGCCTCGCTGATCATCACCGGCAACGGTGACGTAGTCGAACCCGAGCATGGCCTGATCGCAATGGGCTCCGGCGGCGGCTTCGCCCAGGCCGCAGCCATGGCCCTGCTGCAGAAAACCGATCTCTCCGCCCGTGAAATCACCGAAACCGCATTGAACATTGCCGGCTCCATCTGTGTCTTCACTAACCAGAACCTGACTATCGAAGAAGAAGACTGCGCTGAATAAGCACGGCTTCTGCTGGAGTAACGCTGCATGTCCATGACGCCCCGCGAGATCGTTTCCGAGCTCAACCGCCACATCATCGGCCAGGACGACGCCAAGCGCGCCGTGGCCATCGCCCTGCGCAACCGCTGGCGGCGCATGCAGCTGCCGGCCGAGCTGCGCCAGGAAGTCACGCCGAAGAACATCCTGATGATCGGTCCTACCGGCGTCGGCAAGACCGAGATCGCCCGCCGTCTGGCCAAGCTGGCCAACGCACCGTTCATCAAGGTGGAAGCGACTAAATTCACCGAAGTCGGCTATGTCGGCCGTGACGTCGAGTCGATCATCCGCGACCTCGCCGACGCCGCCATCAAGCTGCTGCGCGAGCAGGAGATCGTCCGCGTCCAGCACCGTGCCGAAGACGCCGCCGAGGAGCGCATCCTCGATGCCCTGCTGCCGCCGGCGCGCACTGGTTTCAACGAAGACCCAGCACCCAGCCAGGATTCCAACACCCGCCAGCTGTTCCGCAAGCGCCTGCGCGAAGGCCAGCTGGACGACAAGGAAATCGATATCGAGGTTGCCGAGCAAGCAGCCGGCGTCGAGATCATGACCCCACCCGGCATGGAGGAGATGACCAACCAGCTGCAAAGCCTGTTCGCCAACCTCGGCAAGGGCAAGAAGAAGAGCCGCAAGCTCAAGGTCAAGGAAGCCCTCAAGCTGGTGCGCGACGAGGAAGCCGCGCGCCTGGTCAACGAGGAAGAACTCAAGGCCAAGGCCCTGGAAGCGGTGGAACAGAACGGCATCGTATTCATCGACGAAATCGACAAGGTCGCCAAGCGCGGCAATGTCGGCGGCGCCGATGTGTCGCGCGAAGGTGTGCAGCGCGACCTGCTGCCGCTGATCGAAGGCTGCACGGTCAACACCAAGCTGGGCATGGTCAAGACCGATCACATTCTGTTCATCGCCTCCGGCGCCTTCCACCTGAGCAAGCCGAGCGACCTGGTGCCCGAGCTGCAGGGCCGCCTGCCGATCCGCGTCGAGCTCAAGGCCCTGTCGCCCGAAGACTTCGAGCGCATCCTCACCGAGCCGCACGCCTCGTTGACCGAGCAATACGCCGCGCTGTTGAACACCGAAGGCCTGGGTATCGAGTTCCTCGCCGACGGCATCAAGCGCATCGCCGAGATCGCCTGGCAGGTCAACGAGAAGACCGAGAACATCGGTGCACGCCGCCTGCACACCCTGCTCGAACGCCTGCTCGAAGAAGTCTCCTTCAGCGCCGGTGACCTCGCCGGCCAGCAGAACGGCGAACCGATCCGCATCGACGCCGCCTACGTCAACAGCCACCTCGGCGAGCTGGCGCAGAACGAAGACCTGTCGCGCTATATCCTCTGATGGCAGCGGGTGGATAATGCCCAGCGTTATCCACCCGTTACTCGGAAGCACCGCCATGCGCATGCCCACCGCGATCAAACTGCACAAGGCGTCGAAGACCCTCGAGCTGCAGTACGACGCACAGAGCTATACCCTGAGCGCCGAATTCCTCCGCGTGCACTCGCCCTCGGCCGAGGTGCAGGGTCACGGCAAACCCATCCTGCAAACCGGCAAGCTCGACGTCGGCCTGAGCAGCCTGGAGCCGGCTGGCAACTACGCACTGAAACTGTGCTTCGACGACGGCCATGACAGCGGATTGTTCACCTGGGACTATCTTTATCAACTGGCGACCCGCCACGACGAACTCTGGGCCGACTACCTCGCGCAACTGGCCAAGGCCGGAAAAAGTCGCGATGCGAACGAGTCCATCGTCAAGCTGATGCTCTAGATCGCGCCTGCCGTCATACGCGTTACATGGTTAGGGCGCACTTTCTAATGCACCCGGGCATACTGCCGCGCGCCGTGCAATCAGGATTAGCGAACTTGCGCAAAAGCAGAAACTCGGGTAACCAAGGAACTGGCAGGTTCCATGCATTTGGCAAAGCCAAATGTTGAGAAATCGCGGAGAACTTCCGCAACCGGTAACCCGAGCAGTACCAGCCCCTCGCCCTGTGTCAGCGTGCAGGTATTCGTCTCAGGACAATGGAGCGTCGTAGATGAGCAACAAGAACAACGAAGATTTGAAACAGCAGGCCTCGGAAAGCACCTTGGGTCTCAACCCGGTAATTGGCTTGCGTGGCAAGGACATCCTCAGCTCTGCCCGCATGGTGCTCTCCCAGGCACTGAAGCAACCGTTCCACAGCGCCAAACATGCCACCCATTTCGTCTTCGAGCTGAAGAACGTTCTGCTCGGTCAATCGGAACTGACCCCCGAGGAAGGCGACCGTCGTTTCGCCGACCCGGCCTGGAGTCAGAACCCGCTGTACCGCCGCTACCTGCAGACCTACCTGGCCTGGCGCAAGGAACTGCATGAGTGGATCGAGGACAGCAACCTCACCGAGCAGGACACCAGCCGCGGTCACTTCGTCATCAACCTGATGACCGAAGCTATGGCACCGACCAACAGCATGGCCAACCCGGCCGCAGTCAAGCGCTTCTTCGAGACCGGCGGCAAGAGCCTGCTCGACGGCCTGTCGCACCTGGCCAAGGACATCGTGCACAACGGTGGCATGCCCAGCCAGGTCAACATGGATGCCTTCGAAGTCGGCAAGAACCTCGCCACCAGCGACGGTGCCGTGGTGTTTCGCAACGACCTGCTGGAACTGATCCAGTACAAGCCGATCACCGAGCAGGTGCAGGAGCGCCCGCTGCTGGTGGTGCCGCCGCAGATCAACAAGTACTACGTGTTCGACCTGTCGCAGGAAAAGAGCGTCGCGCGCTTCCTTCTGCGCAACGGCATCCAGACCTTCGTGGTCAGCTGGCGCAACCCGACCAAGGCCCAGCGCGAGTGGGGCCTGTCGAGCTACATCGAGGCGCTCAAGGAAGCCATCGAGGTGGTCCTGTCGATCACCGGCAGCAAGGACGTGAACATGCTCGGCGCCTGCTCCGGCGGCCTGACCACCGCCTCCCTGCTCGGCCACTATGCCGCCATCGGCGAGCAGAAGGTGCATGCCCTGACCCTGCTGGTCAGCGTGCTCGACACCAAACTGGACACCCAGGTCGCGCTGTTCGCCGACGAAAAAACCCTCGAGGCTGCCAAGCGCCGTTCCTACCAGTCCGGCGTACTGGAAGGCAGCGACATGGCCAAGGTGTTCGCCTGGATGCGTCCGAACGACCTGATCTGGAACTACTGGGTCAACAACTACCTGCTCGGCAACGAGCCGCCGGTGTTCGATATCCTCTACTGGAACAACGACACCACGCGCCTGCCGGCCGCCCTGCACGGCGAATTCATCGAGATGTTCAAGACCAACCCGCTGACTCGCGCCGGTGCGCTGGAAGTCTGCGGTACGCCGATCGACCTCAAGCAGGTCACCTGCGACCTGTTCTGCCTGGCCGGCACCACCGACCACATCACCCCGTGGGACGCTTGCTACAAGTCGGCGCACCTGTTCGGCGGCAAGGTTGACTTCGTGCTATCCAACAGCGGGCATATCCAGAGCATTCTCAACCCGCCAGGCAACCCCAAGGCCCGCTACATGACCAACACCGAGATGCCGCTTGACCCGCGCGCCTGGCAGGCCAGCGCGACCAAGCACGCTGACTCCTGGTGGCTGCACTGGCAGACCTGGCTGGCCGATCGCTCGGGCAAACTGAAGAAGTCGCCTAGCAGCCTCGGTAACAAGGCTTATCAGCCTGGCGAAGCAGCGCCCGGCACTTATGTACACGAGCGCTAAGCATTTGCTGCACGCCATTACCAACAACAGCACCACTTGCACCGCTGCACCTTGCGCAGTACTGCCCGCGGCACCTGGAAGTGCCGCTCACCGCTCCGGCGCCGTATGGCCGGAGCAGTGCCTGCCCACCCTCCCGGTGGGTCACTGGAGAGCCGCGTTGGATGTCGGCTCGCCACGGATCAAACCATAGGGCTCAGCGCATGCCGCAACCTTTCGCATTCCGTACCATCGAACTGGATGGCCAAACCATCCGCACGGCGGTCCGTCCCGGCAACAGCAAGCTCACGCCATTGCTGATCTTCAACGGCATTGGCGCCAACCTCGAGTTGGTCATGCCTTTCGTCCAGGCCCTCGACCCGGAACTGGAAGTCATCGCCTTCGATGTGCCCGGCGTCGGCGGCTCGTCGACACCGAACACGCCTTATCGCTTCCCCGGTCTGGCCAAGCTGGCCGCACGCATGCTCGACTACCTGGACTACGGCCAGGTCAACGCCATCGGCGTGTCCTGGGGTGGCGCACTGGCCCAGCAGTTTGCCCACGACTATCCCGAGCGCTGCAAGAAGCTGGTGCTGGCCGCCACCTCCGCAGGCGCCGTAATGGTGCCCGGCAAGCCCAAGGTGCTCTGGCGCATGGCCAGCCCGCGCCGCTATATCCAGCCGTCGTACGGCGTGCATATCGCCCCGGATATCTACGGCGGCGCCTTCCGTCGCGACCCCAAGCTAGCCCTGGCGCACGCCAGCAAGGTCCGCTCGGGCGGCAAGATGGGCTACTACTGGCAGCTGTTCGCCGGCCTCGGCTGGACCAGCATCCATTGGCTACATCGAATCAAGCAGCCTACGCTGGTACTGGCCGGCGATGACGACCCGCTGATTCCGCTGGTCAACATGCGTCTGCTGGCGTGGCGCATCCCCAACTCGGAATTCCACATCATCGACGATGGCCACCTGTTCCTGGTGACCCGTGCCGAGGCCGTGGCGCCGATCATCATGAAGTTCCTCGAGGAAGAACGGCGACGCGCCGTGATGCACCCGCAACCCACGCCTATTCGCGGTCACTGATCGCACAACTGTAGTGCTGCCCCGGCAGGCTTGCCCCCACACAGGGCCCCGCCGGACTAAACGGATGTTCGCGCGGCAGTCTGGAATGCCTTCCGGCGCGCCTTGGTACAAGCCTTGCTGTCATTAGCGTGACAGTTTGACGACGGAGCCTGCCCCATGCGTGAAAAGACTGCACCGGGATCCTTGCCGGTACCCGCAAACTTCATGAACGCGCAAAGTGCCATGGTTGGCCTGCGCGGCCGTGACCTGTTCTCCACCCTGCGCACCCTGGCCTTCCAGGGCTTGCGCCAGCCCGTGCACAGCGCTCGCCACGCCCTTGCGTTCGGCAAACAGCTCGGCCGTGTGATGCTGGGTGACACGCTGCACAAACCCAACCCGCAGGACGCCCGTTTCAGCGATCCGACCTGGCAGCTCAACCCGTTCTACAGCCGTAGCCTGCAGGCCTACCTGACCTGGCAGAAACAGCTCAAGGCATGGATCGACGAGAGCGACCTGTCGCCGGATGACCGCACCCGCGCGCACTTCCTGTTCTCGCTGCTCAACGACGCCATCGCCCCCTCCAACAGCCTGCTCAATCCGCAGGCGATCAAGGAGCTGTTCAATACCGGTGGCAGCAGCGTGCTGCGCGGTGCGCGGCATATGCTCGACGACCTGCTGCACAACAGCGGGCTGCCCAGCCAGGTCAGCAAGCAGGCCTTCGAGGTCGGCCGCAACCTGGCCACCACCAACGGCGCTGTGGTGTTCCGCAGTGAAATGCTGGAGCTGATTCACTACAAGCCGATGAGCGAAAAGCAGTTCGCCACGCCGCTGCTGATCGTCCCGCCGCAGATCAACAAGTACTACATTTTCGATCTCAGCCCGGAAAAGAGCTTCATCCAGTACTGCCTGAAGAATGACCTGCAGACCTTCGCCATCAGCTGGCGCAACCCGGACGCGCGCCATCGCGAGTGGGGCCTGTCGAGCTACGTGCAGGCCCTCGAAGAAGCCAGCGAAGTGTGCCGCGCGATTACCGGCAGCAAAGAGGTCAACCTGATCGGCGCCTGCGCCGGCGGCCTGACCATCGCGGCCCTGCAAGGCCACCTGCAGGCCAAGAAACAGCTGCGCAAGATCGGCTGCGCCACTTACCTGGTCAGCCTGCTGGACAGCCAGGTCGACAGCCCGGCAATGCTGTTCGCCGATGAACAAACCCTGGAGTCGGCCAAGCGCCGCTCCTACCAGAGCGGCGTGCTGGATGGCCGCGACATGGCCCGGGTGTTCGCCTGGATGCGCCCCAATGACCTGATCTGGAACTACTGGGTCAACAACTACCTGCTCGGCAAGGAGCCGCCAGCGTTCGACATCCTGTTCTGGAACAACGACAACACCCGCCTGCCGGCGGCCCTGCACGGCGACCTGCTGGAACTGTTCAAGCACAACCCGCTGACCCGCAGCGGCGCCATGGAAATTTGCGGCACCCCCATCGACATGAGCAAGGTCAACCTGGACAGCTTCAGTGTGGCCGGCATCAACGACCACATCACGCCCTGGGAGTCGGTGTATCGCTCGGCCTTGCTGCTGGGCGGCAGCAGTCGCTTCGTACTGTCCAACAGCGGGCATATCCAGAGCATCCTCAACCCGCCGGGCAACCCCAAAGCCACCTTCATGGAAAACGGCAAGCTCAGCTCCGATCACCGCGCCTGGTACTACGACGCGAAGAAACTTGAAGGCAGCTGGTGGCCCGCGTGGCTGGAGTGGATTCAGCAGCGCTCGGGTGAGCGGCGCGAGACCCAGGTCGCCATCGGCAACAGCAAGTACCCCGCCATGGAAGCCGCACCCGGCACCTATGTGCATATACGCTGAAGCACAGTGAAAACGACTGGCCGGGCAGCGCTCGGCCGGTTATCGTCGAAGCCCCGCGGCCATAAAATGCTCATGGAATGAAGACTCGCGACCGCATACTCGAATGCGCCCTGACCCTGTTCAACCAGGAGGGCGAACCCAACGTCTCCACCCTCGAAATCGCCAATGAAATGGGCATCAGCCCAGGCAATCTGTATTACCACTTCCATGGCAAGGAGCCGGTGATTCTGGAGCTGTTCGAGCGCTTCCAGAACGATATGGCGCCGCTGCTGGATCCGCCGCTGGATGTCGAACTGGGCGCCGAGGACTACTGGCTGTTCCTGCACCTGATCGTCGAACGCCTGGCGCAGTACCGCTTCTTCTTCCAGGACCTGTCCAACCTGGCCGGACGCCTGCCCAAGCTGGCCCGCGGCATTCGCCAGTGGCTCAACCAGCTCAAGCGCACCCTGGCCACCCTGCTGGCCCGCCTCAAGGCCGAAGGCCAGCTGCTCAGCGAAACCCAGTCTCTCGGTCAACTGGTCGAGCAGATCACCCTGACTCTGCTGTTCTCCCTCGACTACCAGCGCATCGTCGGTGCCGATGGTGAAGTGCGCCTGGTGGTCTACCAGATCATGATGCTGGTCGCGCCCCACCTCACCCCAGGCTCACGCCACGCCGCCGAACATATCGCCCAGCGCTACCTGCAAGCCTGAAATGCAAACGCCCGGCACTAGGCCGGGCGCTATCAAGCTAGAAGCCCTGCAGTTGCTAACTGCCCCTACTAAATCAACAGTCTGTTCCCACACTTATTCCCACACTTTGGCGTTGCGTGCCCCATCGGTTTGGGGTTGGTCATAGCCTAGGATCAGCCAGCCGACCAGCTCCCCAGATACCAGGGCAGCACCAGCTCGCCTACGGTACTGCGACTGCAATACCCCATCACCATGCCACCCCCAGCGGCTCCAGCAGCGCACGCAGGGTTAATCCATGCCAGCGCCAGCAGATCAGCCGGCATGCTTCCTGCGACCTCTTGGGCGGCCTCGCCATGCGGGCAGAAAATAGCGGTCGCGCGCGCGCGCGAGATACCACTGCCCAGAGGTTCGGGTGCTCCAGCGGGGGAACGCTGCGCCGATGCGCCGCTGGTGTTTGGCGCTGCGCCGTTACTGTTTGGCGCAATGGCGCAAGCATATCCATGCGCTGCGCCATTGCGCTGGGGGGTTACGTACTTCGTCAGCGGTACGGGTTTTGTCGGCCCATATGGGTTGCAGCACTTTTAGGACGTGCTCGGTCTGAATATCAGTGGCAGCCAGCTTGCCCAGCACGGGGAAGGCGTAACGCTCCATTTTTGAGCGCCAGCCTTGCAGCCATTCCGCCGACCATTGCGCGCCATGGGCGGCGATGTAGTCCGTGGTCAGTTTCTCGAAGGTGACGCTGCGGGCCAGTCGCTGGCGCTGGGCTTCTTGCTGGCGCTCCCGCTCAGCATCACGGGCGGCCATGGGGTCAGTACCGGAAGCCATCAAACGGCGCTGCTCAGCCACAGCCAGGCGGGCGGCTTTAAGGCTGATCTCGGGATAGCTCCCCAAGCCCATATCGCGGCGTTTACCCGCGAACTGATAGCGCAACACCCAGGACTTGCCGCCTGCCGCTTTCACAACAAGCCGCAAGCCGTCGCCGTCTTCATAGCTGCCAGGCTCGCTCAGGTTTTCCACTTGCTTGGGGTTTAGCTTTGCCACATCGCCCTCCACGGGTGTGGGAACGGCATCTGTTCCCACACTTGTTCCCACACTTTCGCCCCGGATGGTGGCTTATTTGAGTGGGCATCAGTGGACGGATAATAGGCTGCAAGCCTCGTAGAATCTAGGCTCAACCGGAAAGCAGTGGAAGGCACCAGAAACGCAAACGCCCGGCACTAGGCCGGGCGTTTGTGGTGCTGAGCGGAAACTCAGGACGGGGTAGCAGGTGCTACCGGAGCAGCTACCGGAGCCGCAGCAGCTGCGGGTGCAGCGGCCGGAGCAACAGGCTTGGCAGCGGCCGGCTTGGCGGCAGCTTTCGGTGCAGCCGGCTTCTTCGCTACTGCCGGCTTGGCAGCCGGTTTCGCAACAGGCTTGGCAGCAGCTTTGGCGACCGGCTTGGCAGCCGGTTTAGCCGCAGGCTTGGCAGCAGCTTTGGCAACCGGCTTGGCGGCTGGTTTAGCTGCAGGCTTGGCGGCAACTTTGGCAGCTGGCTTGGCGACCGACTTCACCGATACACCGGTGAGCTTCTCGATCTGCTTGGTCAGGGTGTCGACCTTGGCCTGCAGCGCCTTCACTTCGTTGCGGCTCGGCACACCGAGGCGGGAGATCGCACTGTTCAGACGCTTGTCAAAAGCCTCTTCCAGTTCGTTCCACTTGCCCAGGGCCTTGTCTTTGACTTCGTCGACTTTCGACTTGGCCGAACCGACAGTGGAGTCGACGGTGGTTTTCACCGCGCCCAGCTGCTTGTCGACTTCAGTCTTGGCTTGTTTCTCGGCTTTCTCGCCATCCTTGACCAGACCGTCGAACAGCTTGGTGCCGTCCTTGCTGACCTTGGAATAGGCGCCGAGGCCAGCCAGCCAGATCTGCCGCGAGTACTTCTCGATCTCGCCGATCCAGGAACTGGTTTCCTTCTTCGCCACTGGCTTCTTAGCTGCGGGTTTTGCAGCGGTAGGTTTTTTAACAGCCATCCTGCCTCTCCTTATTGGGTACGCGCGACACGTTCAAGCAATGCATTCAACTCGTCCAGCTTAGCAGAGAGTGCCTCAACGTCTTGCTTGGAGGGAATACCCATGCGGTTCAGCGCGCTGGCAACACGATTGTCGAACGCTTTTTCGACCTTATCGAGCTGCACTTCAACTTTCTCTTTAACGCCAAAAACGCTGGTCTTGACGCTTTCCAGCTGAGTAGTGATCTGGCTGTTGGCAGCTTCGACCTGCTCGTTCACCAGCTTCTTGCCTTGCTTCTCGACGCCTTCACCGGCCTTGACCAGTTCTTTGAAGTAGTCAGCACCTTCCTGGCCTGCCTTGACATAGGCACCCAGACCGGCCAGCCAGACCTTGTGGGCGTAGGCCTTCACATCGGTCAGGACGGTAGCTTTGCTTTCGACTTCGGCTTGCTTCTTAACGACGGCTTTAGTGGCCATGGGGCACCTCACGCTCAAAGTGATGGAAAGTTGGTCCTTTCGCAGGACTTGAGCTCAAGGTAGGGAGAAAAATTAGAAATCACATACTAGGTGGCGAAATAGATTGTCCACCCTGGCTTTCAAGCCTGCAGATGTTTGTCCAGGGTGTCTTCAATTTCGCGCTTGATGGTGCCGCCCAGGGCCGACAGCAGCAGGCCGAGGTTGAGTTTGACGCGCACCTGATCGGCACTCACTTCGATAGTGCCGTCAGCGCCACTGCGTTTGAACTCCAGGGTGTCGCCGGCCCAGCGGTATTTCACGTCGTATTCGCGCGCCAGGCGCTCGGCGAGCATCTCGGCTTTTTCGCGAGCGGCTTCGCGGCCAAGGGAATGGGAACGTTCGACGGTGATACGGGCCATGCACAACTCCGACAGCGACCTGGTGTCGCACGACTATACCGCGCCGCCTGGCGCCAAGACAAAGGCCGGCCACGGGTTTAGAATGGCCGCCACTTTGATTCCGGTGACCGCGACATGAACGACCCGCGCAAGGCCCACGACAGCGAACCGACCACCCACTTCGGCTTTCAGGACGTCCCGGAAAGCCAGAAGGCCGAGAAGGTCGCCGAGGTGTTCCACTCGGTAGCGGCCAAATACGACCTGATGAACGACGTGCTGTCCGGCGGCATGCACCGCCTGTGGAAGCGTTTCACCATCGAACTGTCCGGCGTACGCGTGGGCAATCGCGTGCTGGATATCGCTGGCGGCACTGGCGACCTGGCGCGCAAGTTTTCCAGCCTGGTCGGCCCGAGCGGCGAAGTAGTGCTGGCTGACATCAACGAGTCGATGCTGAAAGTCGGCCGTGACCGCCTGCTCGACAAGGGCGTGGCCGGCAACGTGGTATTCGTCCAGGCCGACGCGGAAAAACTGCCGTTCCCCGACAACCACTTCGACGTGGTCACCATCGCCTTCGGCCTGCGCAACGTCACCCACAAGGAAGACGCCCTGCGCTCCATGCTGCGCGTGCTCAAGCCGGGCGGCCGCCTGCTGGTACTGGAGTTCTCCAAGCCCGCCAGCCCGCTGCTGGCCAAGGCCTATGACGCCTACTCGTTCGCCTTCATGCCGCTGGCCGGCAAGCTGATCACCAATGACTCGGAAAGCTACCGCTACCTGGCCGAATCGATCCGCATGCACCCGGACCAGGACACCCTCAAGGCGATGATGGTCGAGGCCGGCTTCGAGCGCGTGACCTACCACAACATGACCGGCGGCATCGTCGCCCTGCACCGCGGCATCAAGCCCTGATGCTGCTGAGCGGGCTACTGGCCGGCGTCGAACACGGCCTCAACCGCGTGCTGGCCATGGACAGCACCGCGCTGCCGCGCCTGGCCCGGCTGGACGGCAAGGTCATCGCCATCGACTGCCAGAGCCCGGCCCTGCAACTGTTCCTCCTGCCCAGCGGCGAGGGCCTGCAGCTGGCCAGCCAGTGGAGTGGCGCCGACTGCACCCTGCGCGCCCCGGCTGCCAGCCTGTTGCGCCTGGCCCTGGCCAAGGACAAGACCAGCGTTCTGCATCGCCCGGAAGTCGAACTGGATGGCGACAGCGCCGCCCTGCTGGAGCTGACCAAGATCCTCCAGGACCTCGAACTGGACTGGGAGTACGAGCTGTCGCGCTGGCTCGGCCCGGTCGGCAGCCAGCTGCTCGGCGGCCACTTGCGTAGCCGGGTGAACTGGGCCGGCAACAGCCTGGACAGCTTGCGCCACAACCTCGCCGACTACCTCAGCGAAGAATCGCGCCACCTGGTCGGCCAGCGCGAGGCCGATGCGCGCTTCGCCGAACTCGACCACCTCAAGCTCGCCCTCGACCGCCTCGACGCGCGCATCGAGCATCTCGCCCGCAAGGTAAAACCCTCCGAATGAAGCTGCTTGCCGCCCGCCGCCTGCTGCGCATCCTGCGCGTAGTGATTCGCTACCGCCTCGACGACCAGCTGCTGCACCTGCCGCTGCCTACCTGGATGCGCGTGCTGCGCTTCGCCCTGCCCTGGCGCTGGCTGCCGCGCCGCCCGTCCCAGCTGAGCCGTGGCGAAGCCCTGCGCCTGGCCCTGGAAGACCTCGGGCCGATCTTCATCAAGTTTGGTCAGCTGCTTTCCACCCGTCGCGACCTGCTGCCACCGGACATGGCCGACGAGCTGGCCAAGCTGCAGGACCAGGTGCCGCCCTTCCCCGCCGCCGAATCGGTGGCGCGCATCGAAGAACAGCTCGGTGCCAGCGTCGCTGAAGTCTTCGCCCGCTTCGAGGTCGAACCGCTGGCCTCGGCCTCGGTGGCCCAGGTGCATGCCGCGCAACTGAAGAGCGGCGAGGAAGTAGTGGTCAAGGTGATCCGCCCCGGTCTCAAGCCGATCATCCGCTCGGACCTGGCCTGGCTGTACCTCGCCGCGCGCCTGGCCGAGAAGGCCTCGGCCGATGCCCGCCGCCTGCGCCCGGTGGAAGTGGTCAGCGACTACGAAAAAACCATCTACGACGAACTCGACCTGCTGCGCGAGGCGGCCAACGCCAGCCAGCTGCGACGCAACTTCGACGGCTCCGATCTGCTCTACGTACCGCAGGTGTACTGGGACTGGTGCCGACCGAAAGTGCTGGTGATGGAGCGCATCTACGGCGTGCCGGTGACCGACATGGCCACCCTGGCCGACCAGCGCACCAACATGAAACTGCTGGCCGAGCGCGGCGTGGAAATCTTCTTCACCCAGGTGTTCCGCGACAGCTTCTTCCATGCCGACATGCACCCCGGCAACATCTTCGTCAGCACCCGCACGCCGTGGAGCCCGCAGTACATTGCCATTGACTGCGGCATCGTCGGCAGCCTCACCCCCGAGGACCAGGACTACCTGGCGCGCAACCTGATCGCCTTCTTCAAGCGCGACTACCGCCGCGTGGCCCAGCTGCACATCGACTCCGGCTGGGTGCCGGCCGAGACCAAAGTGAATGATTTCGAAGCGGCGATCCGCACCGTCTGCGAGCCGATCTTCGAGAAGCCGCTGAAAGACATCTCCTTCGGCCAGCTGCTGCTGCGCCTGTTCCAGACCGCACGGCGGTTCAACATGGAAGTGCAGCCGCAGCTGGTGCTACTGCAGAAGACCCTGCTGAATATCGAAGGCCTGGGCCGCCAGCTGTACCCGGATCTGGACCTGTGGAGCACCGCACAGCCCTTCCTCGAACGCTGGATGCGTGAGCGCATCAGCCCGCTGCACCTGCTGCGCAACCTGCAGCAGCAGGCCGAGCAGGTGCCGCACCTGTCGCAGATGGCCCGCGACACCCTGGAGCGCCTCAACCAGCAACCCGCAGCCGCCCCCGTGGCGGCCGCACCCACGCATGCCTGGCCACTGCGCCTGGTTGGCGCGGCACTGATCGCCGGCGGCGTCAGCCAGGGCCTGAGCCTGGCCGTTGCCAGCTGGGCCGCCTGGCTCAGCCTGAGCGCCGGTCTGCTGCTGATCCTGCGTCGATAGCCAGTGCCGGCTGCGGCTGGCACACTAGCCGAGCGCCAATTGTGTGCAGCACCTGCACCAGCATTTACCGGCTGCGCCCAGCGCAGCATGAGACAAGCCCGGATGGGCGGAATAGCGATGACTGACTGGCTCGACGAAATTACCTGGAACGAAGACGGCCTGGTTCCGGCCATCGCCCAGGATCACAAAACCGGGCGCGTGCTGATGATGGCCTGGATGAACCGCGAGGCCCTGGCCCTCACCGCCGCGGAGCAGCGTGCCATCTACTGGTCACGTTCGCGTGGCAAGCTGTGGCGCAAGGGCGAGGAGTCCGGCCATGTGCAGAAGCTCCACGAGCTACGCCTGGACTGCGATGCCGACGTGATCATCCTGATGGTCGAACAGCTCGGCGGGATTGCCTGCCATACCGGGCGCGAAAGTTGCTTCTACCGAGTGTGGCAAGATGGCGCGTGGCACACCGTCGATCCGGTACTGAAAGACCCGCACGCCATCTACCATACGGAACACCAGCATGAGTGACACCCTCACCCGCCTGGCCGAGGTGCTGGAGGCGCGCAAAGGCGCGGCGCCGGACAGCTCCTACGTGGCCAGCCTGTATCACAAGGGCCTCAACAAAATTCTGGAGAAGGTCGGCGAAGAGTCGATCGAAACCATTCTTGCGGCCAAGGACGCAGCCATCAACGGCGATTGCAGCGACCTGATCTACGAAACCGCGGACCTCTGGTTCCACAGCCTGATCATGCTCGCCGCCCTCGGCCAGCATCCACAGGCCGTGCTGGACGAGCTGGACCGGCGTTTCGGCTTGTCCGGGCATGTTGAAAAAGCGGCCCGCCCCACATCCGATTGATCATTAGCGAGGACTGATTACATGGGTATTTTCGACTGGAAACACTGGGTCGTCATTCTGATCGTGGTGGTACTGGTGTTCGGCACCAAGCGCCTGAAGAACCTCGGTTCCGACCTGGGCGAAACCATCAAGGGCTTCCGCAAGGCGATGAACACCGAGGAAGGCGACAAGCCCGCCGAGACGCAGCAACAACAACCAGCCCCGGCCGCCGGCGAGCAGCTGCACAAGCCGCAGACCATCGACGCCCAGGCCCAGCGGGTCGAAGAGCCTGCGCGCAAGGACTGACCCCAGGCCATGTTCGATATCGGCTTTTCCGAACTGCTGCTGGTCGGCCTGGTGGCGCTGATCGTCTTCGGCCCCGAGCGCTTGCCCGCTGCAGCGCGCACGGCCGGCCTGTGGGTCGGCCGGCTGAAGCGCAGCTTCAGTGCGATCAAGGCCGAAGTGGAGCGCGAGATCGGCGCCGACGAGGTGCGCCGCCAGCTGCATAACGAGCAGATCCTGCAGATGGAACGCGAGCTCAAGCAGTCGATCCTGCCCCCGGCGATCGGCCCCGGCACGGATCCGGCCGACGCAGTGCCCAGCGCGGCCGAAGCCAGCCCGAGCCCGCTCGCCAGCGCCCCTGTCCCGCCTTCGGAGCCTTCGCGCCTGCCATGAGTGAATCCAAAGCCGAACCGGATGCCGAGATGCCCCTGGTGGCGCACCTCACCGAACTGCGCTCGCGCCTGCTGCGCTGCGTGATCGCCATCTTCATCGTCTTCGCCGGACTGTTCTACTTCGCCCAGGACATCTACACCATCGTCTCCGCACCGCTGCGCGCCTACCTGCCGGAAGGCGCGACGATGATCGCCACCGGCGTCGCCTCGCCGTTCCTCACGCCGTTCAAGCTGACCGCCTGGTGCGCGCTGTTCCTCGCCGTGCCGATCATCCTGCATCAGGTCTGGGGCTTCATCGCGCCGGGGCTGTACAAGCACGAGAAACGCATCGCCATGCCCCTGCTGGTCTCCAGCATCCTGCTGTTCTACGGCGGCATGGCCTTCGCCTACTTCCTGGTATTCCCGCTGATCTTCCACTTCTTCGCCAGCGTGACTCCAGAAGGGGTGGCGATGATGACCGACATCAACGAGTACCTGGACTTCGTCCTGACCCTGTTCTTCGCCTTCGGCGTGGCCTTCGAGATCCCGGTGGCGACCTTCCTGGTGATCTGGGTCGGCGTGATCGACATCGACACGCTGAAGAAGAGCCGGCCCTACGTGATCGTTGGCTGCTTCGTGGTCGGCATGATCCTCACCCCGCCGGACATCTTCTCGCAGACCCTGCTGGCCGTGCCGATGTGGCTGCTGTTCGAGGTCGGCCTGCTGTTTGGCGGCCTGGTGCGCAAGCGCAGCGAGCATGAACCGGACGACGACGCCGGCGACCAGCCGCCCGCCACGCTGCCGTGAACCTGCTGCTGCTGGAAGACGCCGACTTCGTCGCGGCGGATCGCGTCGTCCTCGCCGGGCGACGCCTCAAACACCTGCAGGAAGTGCACCGCGCCGCCGTCGGCGACAGCCTGCGGGTCGGCCGCCTCGGCGGCCTGATGGGCAGCGGCAGCCTGCTGGAACTGACTGAGCAACACGCCGCACTGCAGGTCAGCCTGGACCAGCCGCCGCCAGCTAAGCTGCCACTGACCCTGCTGCTGGCCCTGCCGCGGCCGAAGATGCTCAAACGCGTGCTGCAGACGGTCAGCGCCATGGGCGTGCCACGGCTGATCCTGCTCAACAGCTACCGGGTGGAAAAGAGCTTCTGGCAGACCCCCTTCCTCGAAGCGCAGGCGCTGCGCGAGCAACTGATCCTCGGCCTGGAACAGGCGCGCGACACCGTGCTGCCCGAAGTACTCATCGAGAAACGCTTCAAGCCCTTCGTCGAAGACCAACTACCGGGAATGGCCGTCGGCAGCCTCGGCCTGGTCGGCCATCCCGGCGACTTTCCCGCCTGCCCACGGGCGGTCGAGCAGGCGGTGACCCTGGCCATCGGCCCGGAAGGCGGCTGGATTCCCTACGAGGTGGACAAGCTGCGCGAGGCGGGCCTTACGCCAGTGCAGCTGGGCGAACGCATCCTGCGCGTGGAAACGGCGGTGCCGGCGCTGCTGGCGCGGTTGTTCTGATCATCGATTTCGGCATAGTCTGACTACACCTCCAGCCCTGCGGAGACCGTCATGCGCCCACTGACCATCGACCTCGACCGCCTGGCCGCCGCCTTCATCAGCGCCGACTGCGACTTTCGCCTCGACCTGCTCAGCGGCAGGATTCTCGACATTCCACCTGTAGGCGCCGATCCGCAGATCGAACAGCTGCTGGAAGAAGAGCCCGAGCGCCTGCTGGCGGTGGACAGCCTGACGCCCGGGGCGATGCTCGCGCTGATGGCCGAGTTCCTCCCGGAAGTCGAACAACTGGGCGCCTACACCGCCCTGCAAGCCGCCCTGGACAGTCGCAAGCCGCTGCGCAGCTTCCACAACGCCATCAGCCAGTTCCCCAGCGTGCGCGCCGCCTGGCAGGCCTTCGAGGCCGAGCGCCTGCGCGAGCTGGCGCTGGATTGGCTGGCGGAGAATCAGCTGGAGCTGCGTGCGTAGAACGAACACTACGGCCCTGGTGCGTGAAAAGATCCCGTGCACCCAGGGTGCTGGCGCCCTCTCCCCCGGCCCCTCTCCCGTAAACGGGCGAGGGGTGACTACCCCGTGGCAACGTGGACCAGGGCTCGCACGGAGCCGCTTCTTCCCCTCTCCCATTTATGGGAGAGGGTTGGGGAGAGGGACGCTGTATCAGGCCACCGTGGCCTGCACCTCTGCAGGCTGTGGCTTCTGCATATAGGGCGACCAGGGTGCGCAGCGGTGCCAGAGTAGCCCGGATGCAATCCGGGAAGCAGGCGACTCCGATCCCGGATTGCATCCGGGCTACAAGCGACAACGGAGAAAAAGTACGGCGCTCAGCTTTCCAGCAGGAAGGTCACCGGCCCGTCGTTGACCAGGTGCACCTGCATGTCGGCACCGAAACGTCCGGTGGCCACTTGCGGATGTTGCTGGCGGGCCAGCTCGACCAACTGCTCGAACAGTTCAGCGCCAAGCGCCGGCGCCGCCGCGCTGGAGAAGCTCGGGCGCAGGCCGCTTTGGGTATCGGCGGCCAGGGTGAACTGCGAGACCAGCAGCAGGCCGCCGCCAACGTCCTTGAGCGACAGGTTCATCTTGCCCTCGGCATCGCTGAACACGCGGTAATTGAGCAGCTTGTGCAGCAGTTTGGCGACACTGGCGGGGTTGTCCTGCGGCTCGACGCCAACCAGCGCCAGCAGGCCCTGGTCGATGGCGCCGACGATTTCGCCGGCCACTTCGACACGTGCGCCGCGCACGCGCTGGATCAGTGCCTTCATGCTTCTTCGAGGGGCAGGTCGAGCAGGCGCCGCGCCAATTGGTCAGCGGCGCGCACCAGGGCATCGGTGATGCCGACTTCGGCGGCGGCGTGACCGGCATCGCGGATGATCTGCAGCTCGCTGTTGGGCCAGGCCTGGTGCAGCGCCCAGGCGTTGTCCAGCGGGCAGATCAGGTCGTAGCGGCCATGTACGATCACGCCCGGTAGATGGGCGATCTTCGGCATATCGCGCAGCAGCTGATCGGGGGCGAGGAAGGCATTGTTGACGAAGTAGTGGCACTCGATGCGAGCGATCGACAGGGCGCGGTGCGGCTCGCTGAAGCGATCGACCACCTGCGGATTGGGGCGCAGGGTGGCGGTACGCCCTTCCCAGGTCGACCAGGCCTTGGCCGCATGCATCTGGGCGATCTGGTCGGGGCCGGTGAGACGCTTGTAGAACGCCTGCATCAGGTCGCCACGCTCATCGGCCGGGATCGGCGCCAGGTAGTCTTCCCAGAAATCCGGGAACAGGCGGCTGGCGCCTTCCTGGTAGAACCAGTGGAAGTCCTGCGGGCGGCACAGGAAGATCCCGCGCAGAATCAGCCCGTGGACCCGCTCGGGGTGGGCCTGGGCATAGGCCAGCGCCAGGGTCGAACCCCAGGAGCCGCCGAACAGCACCCACTTGTCGATGCCGAGGTGCTCGCGGATGCGCTCCATGTCGGCCACCAGCTCCTGGGTGGTGTTGTTCTCCAGGCTGGCATGCGGGGTGGAGCGGCCGCAGCCACGCTGGTCGAAGGTGACGATGCGATACAGGTTGGGATCGAAATAGCGGCGGCTGGCGCCATCGCAGCCGGCACCCGGGCCGCCATGGATAAACACCACCGGCAGCCCATCCGGAGTACCGCTTTCGTCCACATAGAGGACGTGCGGTTCCTGCACCGCCAACTCGTGGCGGGCAAAGGGTTTAATCTCCGGATACAAAGTCTGCATGCTGCACTCCCGAATCTGTGCGAAAGAGACTGCCCGGTAGCGGCGTATGTGCCAGCCATCCCGCGCAGACTTTAAGGTCCCTTTTGATCAGGTGCCGAACATCTATCGTGGCGGCCATCATAACCATGAAAACGGAGTTGAGCATGCCTACCCAGCTATTTGCCGCATCTTTCCTCGCCTTGCTCGCCCTGCTCGGCGGCTGCACCAAGAGCGATCCGCAGGCGGCGCTGGAAGCGGCCGTGCAGCAGTTGCAGGACAATCTGGAGGCCAAGAAAGCCAGTACGGTCATGGAACAGCTGCACCCGCAGTTCAGCGCCCAGCAGCAGTACGACAGCGAATGGGCGGGGCGCACCATGGCTCTGCTGTTCCTGCGCCACAAGCAGGTCAAGATACTGGCCCTGAGCAAGAGCAGCCGCATCGACCCGACCTACAGCAGCAAGGGCTACACCGAGGCGCAGATCGCTATGACCGGCGCCGAGGGCCTGATTCCGGACAGCGCCCGGCACTACAGCGTCAAGCTGGAGTGGTGGCTGGAAGACGGCGAATGGCGCCTGGCCAAGCTCGACTGGGAATAATGGGTAGCCCGACCTCAGAACAGGTAGGGCACGAACATCTTGCTGCGCGCCATGTAGCCCTGGTACGCCTCACCGAAGTAGGCCAGGCACTCGGCCTCGTCACGCCGCGCAGCCAGGTACAGCAGCAGGCTGGCCAGCAGGGCCAGGGCGAAACTCAGGCCCTCGACTCGCTTGCAGGCGATGCCCCAGGTCAGCAGCAGCAGCGAGCAGAACAGCGGGTGGCGGATAAACCGGTAGATGCCGCCGGTGACCAGTTGCGAGGTACGCTCGAAGGCATACAGTTCGTCGTCGACCCGCTGCTCGCTTGGCCGGCCATCGCGGCGCAGCTGGAAGATGCCCAGCCCCAGTACCAGCAGCGAAGTGAACAGCAGCAACCAGGACAGCTTCTGGTGCAGGGCGTAGCGGTCCTCGAACCAGACCGGCGCATTCAGCACCAGCAGCGCCAGCATCACCTCCCAGGCGAAGAAACGGTAGAAACCATGGGACTGCGGACGACGCAGCACGCGCCAGGAAATGCCGATCAGGGCTGCCGAACCCAGGGCAAAGGCCAACCACTGTTGCCACATCATCCTTGCACTCCTTTTTCGATCTGCCCCACACGCCACAGCCCAGGCGCTGCGCCTGCTGCAGGCCCTCTGTTACACTGCCCGACCACCTGTTTCGACCGCATGCAATGGATCGCACCCAACTGCACAGGCTCCTGCCCCATCAAGGCCCCGCCCTCTGGCTGGACGGCCTGCTGACGCATGACGCCCAGCGTATCGAGGGGCTCAGCGCCTGGCAGCATCTCGCCGCTTTCGGCGCCGATGCCTCGCCCTGTCTGCTGTTCGAGGCGGCGGCGCAACTGTGCGCGGCGCATGGTGCCCTATACGGCGCCGATAGTGCCATCGAAATGGCCCTGATCGGCAAGCTCTCTCAGCTGCAATTGCACCACGAGCCAAGCCAGCGCCAGGGCGCGTTGCGGGTCGCCGCCAGCCAGGAGGCCCTGAGCCCGGCCGGCGCGCTGTACGCCTTCACCATCCATAGCGACGAGCGCCTGCTGCTCGACGGCAAACTGCTGCTGGTGCTGGTTCGTGCTTGAGCTGCGCGACCTCGGCTTCCGCTACCCGGGCAGCGAGCGGGCGGCGCTGCATGGCATCGACCTGCAGCTGCAAGCCGGCCAGTGCCTGGGCCTGCTCGGCAGCAACGGCGCCGGCAAGACCACCCTGCTGTCGCTGCTCAGCGGCGTGCTGCCGTTGCAACAGGGCGAACTGCGCTGGAGCGCCAGCCCGCGCCTGGGCCTGGTGCCGCAGCAACTGGCCTTCTACGCCGGGCTCAAGGTGCGCGAGAACCTCGAACTGTTCGCCGACCTCTATCGCCTGCGCGGCGACGAGCGCCGCAAGCGCCTCGACCAGTGCATCGCCACCTGTGCCCTGCAAGACAAACTGTCACGCCGCGCCGAAGGCCTGTCCGGTGGCGAGCAGCGCCGCCTGAACTTCGCCATCGGCCTGCTGCAGCCGGCCGACCTGTATCTGTTCGATGAGGCCACGGTGGGCGTCGATGCGGCCAACCGCCAGACCCTGCTCGGGGCCATCGAACAGCTGAGCGCCGCCGGCAAGACGGTGATCTACACCAGCCACTACCTGGAGGAAGTCGAGCGGGTCGCCCAGCGCATCCTCCTGCTGCACGAAGGCCAGGTGCGCCTGGATCTGGACAAGCGCCAGCTGCTCGGCGACGACCACGGCCTGCTGCTGGAATGGCCGGACGCCGCACCGGCGGGCCTGCAGGAGCTGCTCGCGCGCCTGCAGCTGACTGTCGAGGTGCTGCCCGGCGGCCTGCGCATCCCGCAGCTGGATGGTCAACAGCTGCTGCAGATCAGCCAGTTCATCGCCGCGCAAAAACAGCTGCCCAGCCTGCTGCGCTTCGGCCGACCGTCGCTGGAGCAGCTCTATCTGCGCCTCAACGGAGGCCGGCTATGAGGTTGCAAGCCCTGGTGCGCAAGGAAATCCGCCTGCTGCTGCGCGACCCCCATGCCCTGGCCGTGCTGTTCATCATGCCGGCGCTGTTTCTCGTACTGATGGCCGGCGCCATGTCCAGCTACCTGCAGGATCGCCCGCCGGCCCTGCGCCTGGTGCTCGACGTGCCCAGCGCCAGCGACTCCAGCCAGTTCTTCCAGGCTGCCCTGCAGGCGCAGTTGCCCGGTAGCGAGCTGCTGGCTACAAGCAGCGAGCCCCTGGCCCATGTGCGCCTGAGCGCCGAGTTCGCCGCCACCCTGCTGGACAGCCCACACCAGGGCCCCAGCCTGAGTTTCCCGGCGCAGTTCGACAAGCTGGCGCGCCAGCGCCTGCACAGCGCGGTGAGCATCGCCCTGGCGCAGACCCGCCTGCAGGCCTTCCTCGCCGACAGCGGCATGCTCGACCCGGCGCTGAGCCTGGACGAACGCCTGCAACTGGTGCAGCAACGCACCCAGAGCCAGATCGACGAGCAGGAACAGCTGGCCAGCGGCGACCTCAGCGGCCGCGCCAATGCCAGCCAGCTGAGCGTGCCGGCCTGGCTGATCTTCGGCATGTTCTTCATCACCCTGCCGATGGCCGGCGGCTTCCAGCGCGAGCAGCAGAGCGGCACCCTGCTACGTTTCCGCTGCCTGGGGCTGAGCCTCGGCACCCTGGCCCTGAGCAAGCTGCTGCCCTACTTCGCCCTCAATCTGCTGCAGTTCGCCCTGCTCCTGGCGCTCGGCGTCTATGGCCTGCCCGCCATCGGCCTGCAGGCCCTGAGCCTGCCCGGCAGTGCCGGCGCTTATGCCTTGCTGGCGGTCAGCGTGGCCCTGGCCACCTGCAGCCTCGGCCTGCTGCTGGCCGCCCTGGCGCGCAGCAGCGAGCAGGCGCTGCTGCTCGGCGGCGGGCTGAACATCCTGCTCGCCGCCATCGGCGGGATCATGGTGCCGAAAAGCGTGATGCCGGCGGCCATGGCCCAGCTGGCCGAAGTTTCCCCGATGAGCTGGGCGCTGGACGCCTTCCTCACCCTGCTGGTGGGCCACGGCTCATCGCTCGACATCGCCCCCTACTGCGCGCGCCTGCTGCTGTTTGCAGCGGTGTGCGGGGTGGCCGGGCTGCTCCTGTTCCGCCACCGAGTGCAGCAAACGCAATGGACCACACACTACTAGAACAACAACTCAAGCAACTGCTGATTCGCGAGTGCGACAAGGAAGACGATATCGACTGGCAGAGCATTGCCGATGACGAGCCGCTGTTCGGCAGCAAGAGCCGCATCGCGATGGACAGCCTGGACGCCCTGCAGGTGTCGCTGGCCCTGCAACAGCACTACGGCGTGCGCATCGAAGGGGCCAAGGACGGACGGCGCATTCTTGGCAGCATCGCCAGCATCGCCGACTACATCCGTAGCAACACAAAGTGATTCCGGTCTACCTGCAACGCGGCGTGTTGCACAGCTGCCTAGGCGCCGACCTGGCCAGCGCCGCCCACGCGTTCGGCCAAGGCGCGCTGCCGCAGGCCGGGCAGTTCCTCCTGCATGAGCAGCACCAGCCGCGCCCTTACCTGTACGCCGGCGCCAGCGCGGACAACCTCGACCAGCGCCTGGAACGCCTGCTCGATGAGCTGCTCGGCGCCGACGCCCAGGAGCTGGACGACTGCCTGCTGATCATCGCCAGCACCAGCCTGGATATCACCGAGCTGGAAAGCCGCGCCAGCGCGGAGCAGGGCTTTCGCCCAGAGCACTCGACGCCGCTCGACCTGCTGGCCGAACGACTGCGCCAGCGCCGCGGCTTTGCCGAGGCCTTCACCCTCAACACCGCCTGCACCAGCGCGGCCAACGGCCTGCTGTATGGCGCCCGCCTGCTGGCCGCAGGCGCTTACCAACGAGTGGTGGTGCTGGCTTTCGAGACGCCCAGCGCCCTGGCCATGCAAGGCTTCGGCGCGCTGGAGCTGACCAGTGCCAGCAGCCAGTACCGGCCGTTCCACCCCGAGCGCGACGGCCTGATCCTCGGCGAATGCTACGCCGCCTGCCTGCTCGGCCTGCAACCCGGCCCGGCGCCACTGGCACGCCTGCTCGGCGGCTACAGCGCCTGCGACACCAGCAGCCTGACCACCACCCGCGAAGACGGCAGCCATATCGATGCGGTGATGCAGCAGGCCCTGCGCAGCGCCGGACACAGCGCTGCCGAGGTGGCCCTGGTCAAGCTGCACGGCACCGCGACCGGCGCCAACGACCACGCGGAGAGCAACGGCATGCGCCGCCTGTTCGGCGCACAACTGCCGGCGCTGTGCGTGCTCAAGCCCTGGCTCGGCCACACCCTCGGCGCCTGCGGCCTGAGTGAAACCCTGCTGCTGGCCCAGCGCCTGCAACAGGGCGCCCTGCCGGGCCTCGACTACGCCAGCGAGGCGCTGCTGCCCCTGCCGGGCAAGCCCCTCGACGTGGCGACGGACGCCCTGCTGCTGGCCAACTTCTTCGGCTTCGGCGGCAACAATGCCAGCCTGGTGCTGCAAGGCTGCAACGCGGGAGCACAGGCATGCGAGTGATCGCCGCCAGTGAGATCCACGGCCGTGCCGCCACCAGCGACAAGCAGCTGAAGGCCGCGCTGAGCCAGTGGCTAGACAGCCCGCCCCGGCGTATCGACCGCCTGATTTTCCAAGCCCTGCTCGGCGCCGCCGCGCTCAAGGCGCAGGTGCGCAGCGACTGCGGCCTGTACCTGGCCTCACGCCACCCGGCACGACCGACCATGGGCGCGCTGCTGGATGCCGTGTGCGTGCAGCACAAGCAGCCCAAGCCCTTCGAATTCGTCAACAGCGTGAGCAACGCCGCCGGTTTCCACGTCGCCCAGCAACTGGGGCTGGAAGGGCCGAACCTGTTTATCGGCGCCGGGCCGCGCGTATGGACGCAGCTACAGACGCTGGCCCAACTGGACTTGCAGGATGGGCTGATCGACCAGGCACTGTTGCTGCTGGTCGAGGAAAGCGAGGACTTCCGTGTGCAAGGGGTGCTGCTGGAAGGTGATGAAACCGGCGCGCTCGCCACGGACTTCACCGCGCTGACCGCCGGCATCGAAGTACAGCGCCTCGATCTGTAGCGTGGATGACGCTCTGTTCATCCACCACCCGCCACGCCCGGTGGATCGATAAGGCGCGATCCATCCTACGTAGCCCGGATGCAATCCGGGAGTCTTGTCAGGCCGTCCACTCAAGGATAGGGGCGCTGCCCGCCTTGATCAGCCAGGGAAAACCATCACAACCGCAGTGGCCAGATCAACTCAAACGCACCCGATAGCTCTAGAATGCACGGCGCTTCAGCGAATGCGCCATTTAGTCAAACCAGGAACGTTAAAGACAAGGAGCAACACCATGGAAAAATTGAGCCTCGGCCTGACTGCAACACTATTCAGTCTCGCCTCCTCCCTGGCAATCGCAGCGCCTGAGGATTGCTCCAGCAATTTTTCGGTAGAGGGCAGCTTCTTCAAAGGCAAAGTCTATAAGACCTCGGCAGAACTACCTGCCATCAAGCCAGAGGCCGCATTCCGCAAGGCTTACATTTATACCAGCGCAAACGGCTTCACCATTTCCAGCGCAGACAAGGAGATGGGTGTCATATCGGCTTCGCAGGGTGTTTCCTACGGCCAAGGTAAGTCTGTGCCACTTAATATCCAGATCGAACCGGTTGGCAGTGGCAGCAAGATTTCCATGCTCTACTCGACCTCAGGTGGCGTGAGCTCGCCAGACGACGCAGTGAAGAAGCACTTCTGCAGCACCATCGCGGAGGCCGCCAAAGGCTAATCCCGCCAAGGGCGCTACATTCTCTAGCGCCCTGCCCCACACGCTCAGCCCTTGCGCTTGGCCCAGGCACCCAGCTCTTTCATCAATACCCGCTCCTGCCCGGCAATGCCGCGCAGCATCTCGGCGATCGGGCGGAAGTCCGCTGCCTCGCCCTTGTTGCGGCTGGCGCGTACGCAGGCCGAGGCGAACTGGCGCCAATCGTCGCCGATGGCGGTGAGCTGGGCCGAGGCCTGCTGCAGTGGGGCAGCGCCGATCAGCTCGCCGGCCTCCTGCAGGAAGCTGGCATACATGAAGCGAAAGCCCGCGCCGCCGGTGCCGATCTCTTCCTGCATGCGCACGATATGGGCCAGGTACAGGCGGTTGTACTTGGCCTGCGCCGGGTCGAGTCGCTCGATCTGCTTGGCCAGGTGCTGGATGCCGCGAATGCCGATCCACGGCAGCGGCATGCCGTCGAGGATGCGCGTGGTCGACAGCACGCTCTGGCGGATCAGCTTGTCCCAGTCCTGCTCCAGCGGCACCTCGTCGAGCCAGTACATCAGGCCCTTGGCGGCCAGCGCGCCCTTGGCGAAGCGCGCCTTCTGCAGGTCGGCGCTGGCACAACGCACCGGCTCCTCGAATACCGGATCGCTGATCAGGTACTCGTCGCCATCCAGGCCGTAGGCCAGCAGGTTGTGCGCGTTGAAGTGAAAGCGCATCTCCGGCGGAAAGTACGGCAACCAGAACACCGAGCTTTGCAGGCCGGCCAGGCGCCCGCTGTCGAGCAGCGCGTCCAGTTCGCGACGGCCCTGCTCGGGGTTGCCGAAGGTGCGGCTGTGCAGGCGCGCGCCGAGGCGCTTGCTGAGGGTCTTGATCAGGTGCTTGGGCGGCATGCGGTAGGCAATCAGCGGCATGCCGCTGAGCTTGACGATCGGCAGGTAGGCGAAGGCCAGGCCCGAGGCCAGGCCGAAGGCCATCGGCTCGCTCATCGGCAGGCCGGCATGGCTCAGCAGGCTGGCCATCACCCCGCTCTCGCAGTGGGCGCTCTGGCGGTGCTGGAAATGCGGCTCGAAGCGGGTCATACCGGGGCCTTCTGGTAAGCGATCAGTTGCGTGACGGGCAAGCCGAACGCATCGGCATAGCGAGCCAGGGTGGCGGCGCTCAGGTTTCGATAGATGGCCGGGCGAAAATGCCGGCGAATGCGCCATTGCCACAGCCCGGTGATCTGCGCCAGCGCCGGCTCGTCCAGGCGGTAGCGGTACATCAGGCATTTCAGCGGTGACAGCTCGCCGCGCTGCCAGGCCGCTGCGGCAGCGGCTTCCTGCTCCTGCAGCTCGGCCACGGCGAGCTGGGTGGCATAGGCCTCCGGCTCCCAGCCGTCGCTTTGCGCGCGCTGGTAATGGCCGCTGGCGTCCACCGCGTAGACCAGCTTGCTGTGGCCGCCGTAGGTGGAGCTGTGGTCCTGGGGCACTTCGTCGAGCTTCATCGCTTAGACCACCGTTAAATGCATAAAGGCGCTGGAAAAGCGCCCGCTTTCCGGAACATAGCAGAGCAGGCGCTGACCGCTGCGCAGGCTGCCGCCGTTGAACAGTTCTTCGAGGATGATGAAGATCGAGGCCGCGCCGGTGTTGCCCTTGCTGGTCAGGTTGGTGAACCAGCGTTCCTGTGGGATCGGCAGGTCGGCATTGGCCAGGCCCCTGGCCAGCGGCTCGCGGAAGAACTCCGAGCTGTAGTGCGGCAGGAAGTAGTCGATCTCTGCCACGCGCAGCTCGCGGCGCGCCATGATGCGCTTGAGCGTTTCTTCCACCGTGTATTTGACGATGTTGTCGTTGAGCAGTTTGACGTCCTGCTTGATCGCCATCACCGAGCGGCGGTTGCGCTCTTCACCGGCGTAACGGCTCCAGCCGGTCAGCTGACCATCCTGCATGTCGGCGCCGGCGTACATACACGGCGGCATCTGGTCAGCGAAGGAGAGGATGTCGATCCAGTCGATGCGCAGGCTCGGGCCGGCGGCATTCGGCTGGCCCTGCAGCAGCACCGCGCCGGCGCCGTCGGAGAGCATCCAGCGCAGGAAGTCTTTCTCGAAGGCGATCTCCGGGTGGTGTTCCAGCTCGTCGACGCGGCTTTCGTATTCGGCGTTGAAGTTGCGCGCATGCATCAGGCTGGAGGCGACTTCCGAACCGCAGGCCACGGCGTTGCGGCTCTCGCCGCTGGCCACGCTCAGCCAGGCGTACTTCAGCGCAGTCATGCCGCACAGGCAGATGCCGGCGGTGGAGACCACCTCGCACGGCGGGTTGCCCAGCTCGCCCTGGACCATCACCGCATGGTTGGGCATCACCTGGTCCGGCGACGAGCTGCTGGCCACTAGGCAGTCCAGGTCGGCCAGTTCGAAACCACCACCGATCAGGCCGCGCACGGCAGCGGCGCTGAGCTGGGCATTGCTCAGGCTCGGCTCGCCGCTGACGGGGTCGATCACATAGTGGCGCTGCTGGATGCCGTTGCGCCGCAGCACCAGCTTGCGCGCCCGCGACGGCTGGCCGCCGACCAGGCCGAGGCGCGCTTCCATCTGCTCGTTATCCACTGGGTCGTGGGGCAGACAGGCGCTGATGCGGTTGATGAATACGGGTTGTACCACGGGCATTCCTCGGGTCACTTCACTCGCCGGACGGGCCGGCAAAGTAGGCCTTCTCACGCTGGATGCGCGCCCTGAACAACGGCGCCAGCAACTTCTTCAACAGGGCACTGAGCGGCACCACGGTGACGATCAGGCACAACAGGAAAACGATATAGATCACCAGACCCACGCCGCGCCGGCGGCTCTGCTGCGGGCCGAGGGCAGCGAGCAGGCGGCTCCACAACTGGAAGCTGCGGTTGCCGACCTTCTCGCTGGCGATCAGCTTCTCATCGATCTTCACCGCGCCCAGACCCTTGAGCATCGGCTGCTCGATCGGTAGTCCGTCGGCGCTCAGGCGCGTGGCCATGGCCTCGCCGAAACGGCTGGCCGCGGCGATCTCGGCCGGATCTATGCCGGCACGCGGCACCCAGCTGTAAGGCTTCTGCCGACCGGTGAACAGCCACAGCGGGGTAGCCAGGAAGCTCGCCGCGGTGCCGCAGGCGTCGGTCAGAGCGATGTTATCCACCAGCCGCGCGCCCAGTTCAGCGAGCCGCACCTTGACCTTCTCCTGGGCCATCAGCCACATGTTGCGGCAACCGATCAGGGTCACCACCGGGGTGTCCTTAAGCAGGCGCGCGGCCTCGGGCGAGGCGAAGAAGCTGGTCAACGGCAGCGACGGCGAGAGGAACCACACCTGGTAGGCAAGGATCACCAGGTCGTAACGTTTGCCGGCATCCACCGCCAACGGCAGCAGGGGCTGCGGACGCTGCAGCACGGTTTCCGGAAAGATGCGGAAGAAGCCGAGGAACGGCCAGGGAAAGGGAAAGGGCTGCGCCGGCTGCAGGGCGAGGAAGTCCACCTGGATATCGCTGCACGCCTGCAAGGGCGCACATACCGACTGCACCAGCCGATCGAGCTGGCCGGTTTGCGAAAAGTGGACCACCAAAACCTGGCGCATCCTAGGGCCTGCCGATGCTTTTTCGCGAGCCGCGTTGCTGCGACAGATGGCGCCAGGCTAGGCGCGGGACGCAGGCAATGGTCGCCCCCTTGGCAAGTCCCGCAACGACGCATGGCACCATCTGCCGCGCAACCCGGAGGGCCGGGCCGCTGTTTGCGCGAGCCGTCGTTACTCGTCGCTCATTTGGAATCACCAAACCTCTCTCCTCGTGCCTAGCCTCGCGCAAACAGCGGCTCCGGCGCGGCCGTGAAAAAACATCGGCAGGCCCTACCCACTTCCCTGCAAAATGCGTTGGATTATGCCACAGCGAATTCTTCAAACCGTAACCAGAGCCGGCTATCAAAGCCTGTTGGGCCTGCTGTTCGTCTGCTCACCAGCCTGGGCCGGTGACATTCTGGTCAGCCTCGAAGGCAAACAGGCCAATGGCGCCGTGCACCTGGCCCTGGTCTTCGCCGACCGCCCTGCGTGGCAGGAACCGCCGCTGCGCCTGATCCAGGGCGAGGCGCCGGTCTTGCGCCTGCGCAACCTGCCACCCGGGCGCTTCGCCATCCAGCTGTTTCAGGACAGCAACGGCAATGGTCGCCTCGACCTCAGCCCGCGTGGCATACCGCTGGAGCCGGTGGGGTTTTCGAACAACCCCGCTCTGCTCAATGGCAAGCCCAGGCCGCTGGACTGCCTGTTCGTGCATGGAGCGGCGGACAGTCAGCTGACGATTCGTTTGCAGGCGCCGCGAGGCAAGCCTTAGAACCGCTTAGGTCTCGGACTCGATTTCGACGGAAATGGTGGGTAAGCGGAGCGTTATCCACCCGGCCTGATCCTGTAGGAGCCAGCTTGCTGGCGATAGGCAGACAGCGTCCCGCTGATCGCCAGCAAGCTGGCTCCTACAAAAGCATGTGCTGAATAACAGTATCTACAAGGCAGGCACAGAGAAGCGACCTCCCCCTCTCCCCAGCCCTACCCCTTGAACGGGAGAGGGGGCAGAAGCACGGGGTATCTGCTCTATCGCCGCTTGGCTGATGCAAGAAAGATCATTACAAGCCTTGTTACTGGCCGATCTTGGCATCCGCCACACGCCAGATCAGCTCGCTGGTGTCATAGCCGCGCGCCTGGGCCTGCTGCAGCATCTCGGAGCGAGTTTCCAGGGAGATCTGCGCGTCGCGCGTCAACAGCCAGAGGTACTCGCGATTGGGATTGCCGACCAGCGCGGTGCGGTAATCGCTATCCAGGTAGAGCACCCAGTAATCACCTTTGGCCACGCCGGGGAACAGGTTGCTGAACCAGTTATCGAAGCTGACCCACAGTTTGTCCGTCTGCCCGGCCACCTGCGGGGTTGCCTGGCCCTTGGCTTCGATCCACTCGCCGTCGAGGGTGAGGCAGCGGTTGCGCACAGCAACCGCGCCATCGTCCTGCAGCTGGTAGTGCGCCTCGGACTGCGCACAGTTGCGCTGAAAAAACATCGGCAAGCGCGCCTGCTCGTACCAGGTGCCCTGGTAGCGTTGCAGGTCCACCGCGCCGGCAGTCTGCGGCGCCTCGCTGCTGGCACCCGGGCCGGCACAACCGACCAGGCCCAACAGCAAGGCCGGCAGCAGCAGGCGAGACAAAGCGCGCGCGATCACTTCAGGCCCTGGCCGGAAAACATCATGACCTTGTCGCCAGCGTACTGCACGCTGATGAAGACCTTCTCATCGCCCCAGTTGCAACTGGTGATACCGATGGCGCCGGAGCACTCGGTGGGGCTGCCGAGCAGGCTTTCCACTTCGGCCTTGGGCATGCCGGCCTTGAGCTTGGCGTAATTCTCCTGATTGACCTTGCTGCAGGCAGCGAGCAGGACACAGGCGGACAGCACGACGAGGGTACGCAGCGACATGAAGTAACTCCATAAGGGCGAATGACAGGACAAGAGCTTGGCACACACGCGGCTCTTCTGCGGCGGTTGGACGTCAGAAGCGTGAGCCGGGTTCCTGCAGGAAGGCCAGTTCGTCCGGCGTCGATGCGCGGGCGAGGATCGCATTACGATGGGGAAAGCGGCCGAAACGGGCAATCACCTGCTGGTGACGCACGGCATAGTCGAGGTATCCGGCAAACAGCTCGAGCTCGGCGGCCGGTACCTGCTCACGCAGGGCGCGGAAACGTTCGACGGCCAGGTTCTGCGTGGCCAGGTCCTCGGCATGCTCCAGCACCAGATAGATGAATACCTGACGAATCGCCGGCAGCTGCCGCTCCAGGCCTTGCGCCAGCCCCCAACGCACCAGTTGCTGGGCGCGGGCATCGCCGGCAAAGGCCTGGGGCGTCGCACGTTGGATCATCCGTGGCAGCTGGTCGAGCAGCAGGATCAGGGCCAGCCAGCCCTCGGCCTGCTCCGCCCAATCCTGCAGCCCGCCGGCCAACGCCTGGGCACTCAACTCGCCGAAGCGCTCATGCGCCTCGGCATCCTGGCTGGCCTGGTAGCCGAACCACAGCTTGCCGCGCTGGGCCGCCACCGCGCTGGCGGCTTCGGCATCACCGAACCACCAGTCAAGCAGGGGCTGCCAGGCCGCCACGCGTCAGGCCTGGTGGTAGGCCGTGGCGCGCTCGACTTCTTCCTTGGAACCGAGGAAGACCGCCACACGCTGGTGCAGGGACTCCGGCTGGATATCGAGAATGCGCTGGGTGCCGTTGGTGGCGGCGCCGCCAGCCTGCTCGATCAGCATCGACATCGGGTTGGCTTCGTACATCAGACGCAGCTTGCCCGGCTTCTCCGGCTCACGGGCGTCGCGCGGGTACATGAACAGGCCGCCACGGGTGAGGATGCGATGCACGTCGGCCACCATCGAGGCGATCCAGCGCATGTTGTAGTTCTTGCCCAGCGGGCCTTCCTTGCCGGCCAGCAGCTCGGAAACATAGCGCTGCACCGGGGCTTCCCAGTGACGCTGGTTGGACATGTTGATGGCGAACTCGGCGGTGCTTTCCGGCACGCGGATGTTTTCGTGGGTCAGCACGAAACTGCCCATTTCGCGATCCAGGGTGAAGCCCATCACGCCGGCGCCGAGGGTCAGCATCAGCATGGTCTGCGGGCCGTAGATGGCGTAGCCGGCCGCGACCTGCTCGGTACCCGGCTGGAGGAAGGCCTCTTCGCCGAGGTCGCCATTTTCACCATTGCGATCCGGGCAACGCAGTACGGAGAAGATGGTACCGACCGAGACGTTGACGTCGATGTTGCTGGAGCCGTCGAGCGGGTCGAACACAAGCAGGTAGGCGCCTTTCGGGTACTGGCCGGGGATCTGGTAGGCATTGTCCATTTCTTCCGACGCCATGCCGGCCAGGTGGCCGCCCCATTCGTTGGCTTCGAGAAGGATTTCGTTGGAGATCACGTCGAGCTTCTTCTGCACTTCACCCTGCACGTTCTCGGTGCCCATGCTGCCGAGCACGCCACCGAGGGCGCCCTTGGACACGGCGTGGCTGATTTCCTTGCACGCACGTGCGACCACTTCGATGAGGAAACGCAGATCAGCCGGGGTGTTGTGGCTGCGGGTCTGTTCGATCAGATAGCGGCTGAGGGTGACGCGCGACATGGAGGAGCTCCGGAAGGGAAGTCAAAATCGCGCGCAGTTTAACCGTTTGCGGGCGCCAGCGCCTCTGCAGAACCCGACAGCTGATGAGAGGATGGCGACACGGGGACAGTTGAGTAGCACACCGTGACCGCGCCCCACTGTGAGGGCGCGGTCGCAGTGGACGGCTTACAAGTCCCAGGACAGGGAGACGTTGATCCCCTGCTGGTCATCGTCGTCGCTGTTGCGGTAGCTGTAGCTTCCGCGCAGCGACAAGCCTTCGGCCAACTTGTGACTGACACCCAGACTGGCGCGAGTGGTCTTGTCGGTCGGCACATAGCCTTCCAGCGTGTACTCGATACCCGACAGAGCGTTCTGCGACATGCTCACTTCGCTGACGTCATCCTCGTACTCGCGCTCCTGCGCCACTTCGGCGAACAGGCGGGTCTGCGTATTGAGGTCGATGATGCCCTGCAGGCCGACCCCCAGGCGCTTGGAGGTGCGTTCCTGGTCGTCGTAGGTCAGCGCAGTGGAACGCTGGCCATCTTCCGAGTAGCCATCCAGTTCGACACGGGCATAGTCGGCGCTGATGAACGGGCTCAGGTGCCACTGGCTACCCGGCTGGGCAATGTCGTAGCCGAAGCGGCCGCTGAAGGCCCACAGCGAGCCATCGGTGTCGCCTTCCTCGGTGCGGGTGGCAGCCCCAAGCTCGAATTTTCGCTCAAGATTGGCGTAGTCGAGGTGGCCGGCGCTGGCCGCCAACTCGGCCCACCAGCGATTCTCCTGGTACTGGGCAAAGGCGGTGCCGATATAGCTGTTGAGGTCGTAATCGGAGTCAGCATCGCCGGCGTCCAGGCTCTGCTCATAGAAGCCTGCCGCCAAACCGAGGCGCCAAGCCTCGTTGAGACGGTAGCTGCCGCCGAAGTTGAGGTTATAGCCATTGCCATCGGCAGAGCTTTCATAGATGTCGTAGTCGAGACGCTGACCACCAGCATTGACGAACGCACGCCACTGGCCGACCGCCTGCCAGGCTTCCCAGTCGGCCTGCCACTGGGCGCGCAACTGGTCCTGGTGCGAGCGCAGGTTGCCATGCGCCATTTCCGGCAGCAGGCTGATCTCCCAAGGGGCGGAGAGCAACGAGTAGGCATAATCGGAGATCAAGGTTTGCCCGGCGATAGTCGGGTGTACGCTGTCGTTGAACAGCAGCTTGCTCGGATCGGGACTGGTGCCGTTGAGCCCGTAGACCGGGTTCTGGTTGCCGCCGCAGTCGTCAAAGCAGGTGCTCAGCAGGGCCGTGCGGTCAGCCAGCAGTCCGTAGCGCGCCGGGTCGGCCAGGACTTCCGAGAGCATCAGGGGGACGTTAAGGGGAATGACCTCTGCATTGACCTGCGCGAGCTGAGTGACCAACTCGGTATTGAACTCTTGGGCCAGGTCCGAAACGAAACCCTGCAGACCAGAGCCAAAGTAATTCGGCGTCAAGCCCACATCCGGCAGCAACCAGACCATGATGTACTTGCCACCGGCTTGCTGCAGCGCCTCAACGCTATCGACCAAGCGCCCAGCAGAGGCTTGAGCCTGCTCAGGGTTGAGCACCTGAAACTGGAGGAAGTCATTGCCGCCACCGGTCAGGTAGTAAAGAGCATTGGGATCAGCACGGAAGCCGCGCTCAACCAGGTAACCATCACGCGAACGCGAATCCACGATGGAACCGCCCACGCCGGTAATGGAGTCCAAAATCTGATCGGTGCGATAGCCACCCACGGCCCAGTTATCGCCATCCGGCAGGCCCAGCGCCTGGTTCACCGGCGAGGTGGAGCCGCTCATGCTGCCGAGGCCCAGCTTGCCATTCAGAATCTGGGTGGCATTAAGGCCGTACGACTCGCCACTGCCAGGCTGGTAGGTAGGGCCGGTACGGTTGGTGAAACGCTCAGTGGCACCCGCCGGGCCATCGGCGTCGGCGCGCTGCCCGGCATCGGCCAGGCTGTCGCCGAACACCACCATGGTCGAATAGGGGGATGCCTGCAGGGGAAGGGAAGCACTGGCAAGCAGGCAAGCCGCGGCCAGCGGAGTCAGAACGCGCTTCATCGAAATGTCCTTATGATTGTTATTGGACTGGGTGCTACTCGCCGACTCTAGCGTGATTCGTATCGCATTTCATCAAACTCTTGTTTGAACTTAGTGTCGCCCGACGGATCGTCACCGTTACCCGCATGATCGCCGCATCATGCCCCGCTTTGTGGCTTGCGCAGCAGGCTGAAGGCCATTGCGCCGAGCAGCGCCACACCGGCCAGCAGCACCGCCCACAGGCCAATGCGCTTCCAGTCCGCCTGTGACTGTGCCTGTTGCGCAGCCGCCTCGACCGCCGCCGGCACCTGTTGCGGCGCCGTCGCCACGCCCAGGCTGGAAAAACGCTCCGGCTCGTAACCGGGAATCAGCGTACTCATCGGCAAAGCCGCCGACTGCACGGCCGCTTTGCCGATGACGAGCTGATAAGGCGCCGAACCGCGGGCGAGAAACACCACCTGGGTGCTGCGCATCGCCACCTGCAACTGCGGCGCCTGTTTGCCCAGGCCACCACCGCGCTCATCGACCTGCAGGCGCAGTTGCTGCACCGGCGTGCCATACAGCTCGATCTCGTCCTGCCGCACCTCCTTGCCATTCTGCGGCAGGCGATAGAGCAGACCGCGAGCCAGCGGCTGCCACTCCAGCTTGCCATCGCGGCGACTGGACAGGCTTACCGGCGCCAGGGTGTTGGCCTGATCGAGGCTGAACTTGACCCGCTGCAACGGCAGCGACAGCGGCAGCTCCCAGCTGTATTCGCCAGCCTTGCTGCTGCGTGCCGGCAACGGTGCGGACCAGACCAGCGGTGGCGCCGTATCGGCATTGTCGATACTGACCAGCTGCGCGGCCGTCAGGGCCGGCGCCTGCTGCGGAGCCAGCCAGAGCAGGCGCAGATAGCGCGCCTTATACCCCGGCAGCGCGACCTCGCGCTGGTCGATGCGCTCATTGGCGAAGCTCAGGCGGGCGATGCTGCCTTCACCCCAGCTTTCCCAGTGCTGCAGGTCGTCGCTGGCCTCGATGGAAAACCGCTGGAAGCCTTCGCTGTCGGCGCTCCAGTCCAGCAGCAGGCGGTGCAACGGCAGGTCCACGGCACTGGCGTCGAGCAACCAACCGCGCAGGATTTGCTCGGCGGGTGCCGACGCTTCCGGTGCCACTTCGACCAGGGTGCCGCTGGTGCTGCGCTGCACGCGGATGGCCGGCGCGCCCGACGCCGCAGCATCGCCCATCAACGGGAACCATTTGACCGCCACCTGCTGGCGCTGCTCGGCGGCCTGCGCAGCACCGAGGGTCAGGGCATAGGCCAGGGCCTCGCCTTCGCCGTTGAATACGCGCAGGTCACGCAAGTCCGCATGGCGGGCGGCGAAATGCAGGGCCGGCGGCAGCTCCAGGCGATACCAGGGGCCTTCGCCAGCTAGTGTCAGAGGCACGCGGGTAGCGTAGTCCCCAGCCTGCTCACCCGCATTCGCCCAGGGCGCCAGGAGCAGCGCGGCCAGCAGCAACGGACGACACAACCAGACTTTGCTCATGCTTTCACCTGTGTGGATTCACCGTCCGCCTTGCGTGGCGGCAGCGGTGCGAAATAGCCGACGACCAGCAGCAACACGCCGACGCCGATAAAGGACACGATGCGCTCCAGGCCACCGCGGTTGCCCAGCTCGACGAAGAACAGCTTGGCCACCACCACGCCGATCAGCGCGGCCCCCACCAGCCACAGCTCGCGCCGGCCGCGCAGGTGGCCGACGATCATCAGCGGCAGGGCGATCAGGGTCCAGACGATGGACAGGCCGGCCTGCACCAGCATTGAATCGAGCAGCAGATCGAGCTGATAGGGCACGCCGCCCCAGTGATGAGCGGCGCGAAACACCGTGGCGGTGAACAGGGCAAACAGCGAAACACCGGCCAGCAGCTGCGCCACCTGCTCCGTGCGCGCCGCTGCAACGCCCAGCTGCGGCAGCCCGCTACGCAACCACTGATACACCCCGAGCAGGCTGAACAGCAGGCCCAGCTCCAGCGGGTTGAGCAGCGGGATATAAGGCAGCGGCTCGGCGCCACCGTCACTGGCGATATTGGCCAGCCAGAACCAGCCGAGCATCAACGCGGTCAGCGGCGCGGCCGCCCACACCCGATATTCGCGCGTGTAAGCCGCCACCGGCCACGGCCATTGCCGCGGCGCCGCCATCAGCAGGAGGAAGGCGCTCGGCAGCAACGCCCAGCCCAGCCAGCGCCAGGCGTTGTACTGCTCGGACAACAGCATCAGCAGGTAACGCAGCTCCAGCGCCAGTACGCCGAGGATCAACCAGCAACCCAGTACATGGGCGGCACTCAAGGCACCACTCGGCAACAGGCCCGCCAGGCGGCGCAGCGACAGTAGGTGCACGGCGAACAACAGCCCCCAAGCCAGCCAGCCGAACTCCGCCGCTGGGTGATAGTTGCGCTCGCCGACCTGCAGCAGGATCACCGCAGCCACCGGCACCAGCAGCGTGCACAGCAGGGCCAGAGCGCGCCAGCGCAGACGCTCGGCCAGCAGCGCCCACAGCGCCACGCTGCCGGCGATGGCGAACAGCAACAACGTGCCCTGCAGCCCCGGCGCGACAAAGCGCACGATCTCCGCCGCCAGGGCCAGCGCCCACCAGCCCGCACCCCACACCAGCAACAGTTGCGACAAGCGCTGCAGGCTCAGGCTGCCCAGTTCACCGGCCTGCTGGCGCAGCAACACATGACGCAGGCGCCAGGCGCCAATCTGCGCGGCAATGGCCAGTACCAGCGGCGTCCAGAAACCGGCATGGGCCAGCGGACGCAATCCTTCGCTGGGCAGATAGCCGAGCAGCAGCGGGCTGGCCGCGAGGAAGGCAATGCCGCCAACCACCTGCAGCAGCAGGCCGAAGAAGAAACTGACGCGCAGCTGCAGGCGCAGGCTGAGCCAGATGATCAGCAGGCCAGTACCCGCCCACACCGCGCTGGCGCTGTGCCAGGGCAGCACGAACAGCACCGCCAGGTTGATGAACACCAGGCCGACCAGCATCACCAGGGACAACCCGCGCAGCAGGCCGCGATCGCTGCTGACCAACTTGTCGCGTGCCGCAATCAGCATGCCGGCCACCAGCGCCAGGCCGATCAGCGAGCAGACCAGCAGACCGCGCCAGCCGGAGTCGAGTACACCGCCCTGGCCCTGCTCCGCCCCCTGCAGCTTGCTGAGGAAGATCAGGCCACCGAGCAGCTGTACGGCGAAGGCACTGAACAGGAAGGTCCGTGACTGCAGACGCAGGCCGACCCACAAGGTTGCCAGCCCGGCCAGGGCCCAGCTGATCGCGGTGCCCTCGGCGGCGAAACACAGTGGCGCGATCAGATAGAGGAACAGCAACCCGCCCACCGCCAGCAGCGGCAGACCACGGCGCTCCCAGGCCTTGCTGGCATCCAGCGGCGCCTGGCGCAGTTGCCAGAAGCTGAACAGCAGCGCCGCACCGAGCATCAACGCGCCCAATGGCGCACCCTCCAGCACCGTGGCGCTGGGCATGCTGAAGCTGAGCTCACCCAGGAACGCCAGCGCCGCGCCCAGTTGCAGCAGCAGGGCAAAGGCGCGGGCCAACGGCCGGCCTTGGCGCAGGCCGAGCCAGAAGATCCCCGCGCCTTCCACCGCCCAGGCGGCCGATGTCCAGCGTGCATCCAGGCCCAGCGGGATGGCCAGGCTGGCGAAGATCACGCCGAGGGCCAGGCAGGTTTCCACCAGCAACAGCGTCCGCCCCGGCGCGCGGCCACGGAGCACGCGGGCCAGCAGCAGATAGAACAGGCCCAGACCGAGGGCGCTGAAGGCGGCAGCAAACTCGATGTGCTGCACGATCGCGTACTGCAGGCCAAAACCCACCAGCGGCGTGCCGAACAGCACGCTGCCATCCACGTAATCGGCCTTGTCCCGCGCCCAGCGCAGCAGTTCGCCACGTTCCTGCGGCGCCGTCTCGGCCTCGCGCAACTTGCGCCGGGCAAACAGCAGGCCGATGGCCACGTACATCAGGAAGAACAGGATCAGGAACGGCTCGGTGCTCCACAGCAGTTCCGCCGTGTAAGAGCGCAGCCCCCAGGCGAAGCCGATACCAAAGGTGCCGAGGAAACCGACCAGGTTGAGCAGGCGCCAGGCCTTGAACCAGGCGATGGCGAAGATGCCGCTGTTGAGCAGGATGAAGTAGGAAAACAGCGCCACATGGTTGCCGCTGCCGGTGGACGTCAGGATCGGTGCGGCGAAACCGCCCAGCGCCGCGGCCACCGCCAGGCCCAGGGCGTTCTGCGCCACCGCGAGGATCGCCGAAAATACGGTGACCAACACCAGCAGGCCGAGGGCCATCTTCGGATCGAGCAGCGGGTGCAGGCGCATCGCCGCAAAAGTGGTCAGGTACAGCACGGCAACGCCGGTGCCCTGCAGGATCAGGCCATAGCTGCCGACCCGTTCGCGCAGCCACCAGCCCAGCCCGAGCAGGGCGATGGCACTGGCGGCGACGCCGGCATAACGCATCTCGACCGGCACCACCATGCCTTCGGTGGCATAACGCAGAAGGAAGGCCAGGCCGAGAAACAGCAACACCACGCCAACCCGCAGCACGGTATTGCCACCGAACAGCCAGGCCTTGGCCAGACCGATGGCGCGCTCGATGGGCGATGGCTCACGGGGCTTTCGCGGAGCAGGTGGAGCGATGGGCTCTGCAGGGCGCGCCGGCTGGATCGGTGCCGACTGCCAGCTGTCTGGCTGTTCACGGGATAGCGCCGACTCGCTGATCGGCTGCAGCTCCGGCAGCTCGAAGACCAGCTCGCTGTCCGGCTCGACCGGCGCCGGTGCAGACGCCGCCGGCAGCACCAGCTCTGGCACAACGGCAGCCGGTTCGGCAGGCACCGGTTGTTCGGGGGGTTGGCCGCCCTGCTCCAGCTTGAGCAAGCGCTCGTAGAGGGCGGTGGTGCCACGCTCGAAGCGCTCGGCAAAGCCCTTGAGCTCCTGGCGCAACTTGGCGTTCTCGCCTGCCAACTGGTGCAAGCGCAGGGCCTGCCCCAGCCCCAGCCCGATCAGGCCGCCAAGCAAGGCACTGGTAACCGATTCACCGACCAGTGCACCGAGCACCAGGCCGACCAGCATGAAGATCCATTGCATGCATTTGCTTCCCGAGCCGTTGAGGCGAAATCCTTTGCGCGCGGCAGCCAGCGCTGCACGTGCGACCGCGGATGGCCGAGTATATCGGCGCGCTCGCCTGACCATACAGAGACGATTGCCAACTGGGCCACAGGCACACATGCCTGTAGCGCGGGTGAACCCCGGAGACTGGCAACGCGGGTTTCACCCGCCCTACCCGGCGCAATAAGGTAGCTCGAATGAAATCCGGGGGCCGGCGACTTTGCTCCCGGATTTCATCCGTATATGGACTCCTCCCGTTTTGCCAGTGATCTGCCCTGTTTTCGAACCTAGGTACGACTGCTTCCGTATATCCGGCTTCTGATGAGGTGTTGGCCTCGAGCCATGATGATTTCCGCTCATGTGCGCCTGATCGGGCTAACGGCCTTGCGGTGCAGGGGGCCAATGGATGCTGCAGGCTTCACACATGCCGGTGCGACCGGTTCGTCATCAGTTCCTTCACTGTGCAATCGAGTGGATCTTCTACGGTGCTGCTCCAGGTACGGCTCTTTGCTGCTCATCCAGGCTGATACGCTTCACCCTTGCTGAGAATCGCCCAGATGATCCGGGCATTCTTGTTCGCCAAGACAACCGTGGCGATGTTCTTGTTGCGTCGGCACATCAGCGTGTTCAGCGCAGTCGCTGCGCTGATCCGTTTTCTCCTGGCAGTGCTTGAGCACTGAGCGGGCGCCATGGATCAGCAAGGTGCGCAGATAGCTGTCGCCGCGTTTGCTGATCGGCCCCAGGCGCTCCTTGCCGCCACTGGAGTGTTGGCTGGGCACCAACTGTCGGCTGCTGCGAAACTGGCGCGCATCGCCGACGGCACTGACCACCGCCGTGGCGCTGATCGGGCCAAGGCCCTCGACTGCCATCAACCGCTTCACCCGCTCATCCTCGCGCGCCTGACACTGGATCAGTTTCTCCAGGCTCGCCAGTCGCTCGTCATGCCCTTGCCACTCCTCGTTCAAGCCCCTCAGCAGCTCACGCATCGGGCCAGGCAGGCCGTTATCCGGCGTATCGAGCGCTTGGCGCAGCAGCTCGCGGCCAGCGGCGAGGCCTGTACGAGGTTCGACCAGGCCAAACTCGGCCAGCAGCCCACGGACTTCATTGACCAAGGCCGTACGGGAGCGAACCACCCGACTCCTGATCCGGTGCACCGATTGACCGGCTTGTTGCCCAGCACTTTTGACCTCGACATAGCGCATGTTCGGACGGCTTCCGGCCTCGCAAATCGCCTCGGCAGCATTGGCGTCGTTCTTGCCGCTCTTTACATAGGGTTTGACGAACTGCGGGGCGATCAGGCGCACCTCACGCCCCAGCATCCGCAACTCGCGCGCCCAGTAATGGGCACTGCCACACGCCTCCATCACCACCAAGCAAGGTTCCAGCTGGCGGAAGAAATCCAGCATCTGGTGCCGCTTGAGTTGTTTGCGGCATTTCACCTGCTCGTGACTGTCGACCCCATGGACTTGGAAAACCTGCTTTGCCAGGTCAACACCGATTCGGCTAAGTTTCATGGCGACTCCTCCCTTCGTGACTGTTTGTTTTGACAACTTCAGTCTGGCGCCTAGACGCCGTAGGAGGGGGGAGTCCACAGACACAAAAAAGCCCGCGATGCGGGCTTTTTCTTGCGCGGTGGGATCAGATCCCTTCGCGGCGCAGGGCCGACGCGGTGAAGTCGCCCTTGTTCAGCTTGACGTTGAAGTCATACATCGGCTCGTTGTTGTCGAGACCATCGACGAAATAACGGTCACCCTTGAAGTCATAGATGGTTTCCAGGGTGCTGCCGAACATCGGTACGTCGTAGTAGCTGATCGGATGGGCTTCCTGCAGGCCAACCAAGGCGCCGGTCTTGTCGTAGAGGTCGACGGCGAGGATCTGCCAGCTGTCTTCATCCAGGTAGAAGCGACGCTTGGCGTAAGGGTGGCTGTGGCCCTTGCGCAGATCGGCCTCGACCACCCAGACGCGGTGCAGCTCGTAGCGCAGCAGTTCGGGGTTGACGCTCTTGGCCTGGAGAATCTTTTCGTAGGGGATGCCTTTCTGGTGCACGGCATAGCTGTTGTACGGCATCAGCATTTCCTGCTTGCCGACCAGCTTCCACTCGTAGCGATCCGGTGCGCCATTGTAGGCGTCGACCACGTCGGCGGTGGCCATGCCGTTGGTGTCCGGCTGCATGGCCTCATAGGCCAGCATCGGCAGGCGACGTACGCGCCGCTCGCCACGGCTGAAGCGCCAGGCCTTGCGGATCGCCAGCACCTGGTCGAGGGTTTCCTGGACCACCAGCGAAGAGCCGGACAGCTTGCTCGGTGCGGTCACCACGTACTTGTAGAAGAACAGGGTGTTGTCCAGATCGGCTGGGGTGACCCCTTCACGGCCATAGATAAACAGAACGTCGCGGTCGCGCTTGAGCAGGGTGTAGTCACCGTTGGCCAGCACCGCCGCCTGATTGGTGATCATGCGGATCTGGTCACCCCGGTAACGCATGATGTGGTTCCAGATGGCCTCGGTGCCATTCTGCGGGAACGGGAACGGGATGCCGGCAGCGGTGCCTTCGACCCCGTTGCCACCGGAAATCATGCTGGCATTGCTGGCGTTGTAGCGCGTGGCGTCGTAGATGCGCTGGGGCGCGGCGGCGCTGCGATGCGTCGGGTAGATGCTGAGGAAGTAGTCCGGATGCTTTTCCAGCAGCTTTTGGAAGCCCGGGGCCAGCTGGGCCTTGTATTGCGCCTGGTTGTTGGCGTCGACACGATAGAGCGGCTTATCGGCCGCATAAGGATCGGGGTGGTGCATGCCCGGCTGATAGCTGGCCGGCGGAGTGCTCAGACCACCCTCCCAGGATGGGATGGTGCCGGCAGCGTTGCCGGCACGCTCGCCGCCCAACGGCATCAGGTCTTGTCCCAGGCGGGCAGCCTGGGCGGCATCAACGCGCGCCTGGGCAGGCAGCGCGGCGGCTGCCAACAGCAGAATTGCAATGGTTCTCAACACAGCGATCTCCTCGCAGCACGCTACACGCGCTGCTGTTCTTTTTCTAAAGCCAGTGTAGGCCGCACTTGCAGATAGCTATCGGGGTGAGGTGCAACGCCGTCCTGGCGCCGGGTGGACCCGGTCGGTTTTACCCTGCTCCGCAGGGGCTGTTGATTCAGTCTATACGCTGGAACTTGAGATCCCAGACACCATGACCGAGGCGTTCGCCACGGCGTTCGAACTTGGTCACCGGGCGCTCGCTCGGGCGCTCCACGCAGTGCCCATCGGCCGCCAGGTTGCGGTAGCCGGGAGCCACGTTCATTACTTCGAGCATGTGCTCGGCATACTGCTCCCAATCAGTCGCCATGTGCAGCACGCCACCGATCTTCAGTTTCTGCCGCACCAGTTCGGCGAAAGCCGGCTGGACGATGCGGCGCTTGTGATGACGCGATTTGTGCCAAGGGTCTGGAAAGAACAGTAGCAGGCGATCGAGGCTGGCATCGGCTACGCAATCGCGCAGCACTTCCAAAGCATCGCAGCTGTACACGCGAATGTTGCTCAGATTCTGCGTGAGCATGCCGTTGAGCAGCGCGCCAACGCCCGGCTTGTGCACTTCCACGCCGATGAAGTCCTGCTCCGGCGCGGCAGCGGCCATCTCCAGGGTGGCATGGCCCATGCCGAAGCCGATTTCGAAGGTGCGCGGCGCGCTGCGGTCGAATACCTGGTCGAAATCGCGCAGGCCATCTTCCAGTTGCAGGCCGAATTTCGGCCAGCCCAGATCGAGGCCACGTTGCTGGCCTTCGGTCATGCGCCCGGAGCGCATGACGAAACTCTTGATCGCGCGGTGCGGGCGCTCGGCAGCGCCGTCTTCGACCGGCTCGACTACTTCACTCATGGGGTTCTCTTAGCCTGTTTAGGGGGCTTACTTGATCAGGCCATCCAGCGGCGACGACGCGCTGGCATACAGTTTCTTCGGCATGCGCCCGGCCAGGTAGGCCATGCGCCCGGCGATGATCGCGTGCTTCATCGCCTCGCCCATCAGGATCGGGTTCTGCGCGTGGGCGATGGCGCTGTTCATCAGCACCGCCTCGCAACCCAGTTCCATGGCGATGGTGGCGTCGGAAGCGGTGCCCACACCGGCATCCACCAGCACCGGCACCTTGGCCTCTTCGAGGATGATGCGCAGGTTGTAGGGATTGCAGATGCCCAGACCGGTGCCGATCAGGCCGGCCAGCGGCATCACCGCGATGCAGCCCATGTCGGCCAGCTGGCGGGCAATGATCGGGTCGTCACTGGTGTACACCATTACGTCGAAACCTTCCTTGACCAGAACTTCGGCAGCCTTGAGGGTTTCGATCACATTGGGGAACAGGGTCTTCTGGTCGGCCAGCACTTCCAACTTGACCAGCTTGTGGCCGTCGAGCAGTTCGCGGGCCAGACGACAGGTGCGTACCGCCTCAACGGCGTCATAGCAGCCGGCGGTGTTGGGCAGAATGGTGTACTTGTCCGGCGAGATCACATCGAGCAGGTTCGGATCGCCGGGGTTCTGCCCGATATTGGTCCGGCGCACGGCCACGGTGACGATCTCGGCACCCGACGCCTCGATGGCCAGACGGGTTTCTTCGAGGTCCTTGTACTTGCCGGTGCCCACCAGCAGGCGCGACGCATAGGTGCGCCCGGCCAGGGTGAAGGGTTTGTCGATGATGGCGCTCATGGCAACTCCTCGCGGGCGGACTAGCCGCCGCCGATGGCGTGGACAACTTCCAGCTGGTCGCCGTCGCGCAGAACCGTGGTGGCGTGCTGGCTGCGCGGCACGATATCCAGATTGAGCTCGACCGCCACCCGCTTGCCGAGCGCATCCAGGCGTACGAGCAGGTCTGCGACGGTAACGCCGTCCGGCAGCTCGAAGGGTTCGCCGTTCAGTTGGATGTGCATGGCTGGGCAGTCAGAACATGAAAGGGTCGGCATTCTAGCCCGATCACGGGCAGCGACCAAGGTATATGGCCACCATTCATCTGCATGATAGTGGCCCTGAGTCGTAACTGTTCCAGCGCGACTCAGGCCGCGCGCCAGGCCGCCAGCCCCAGACATAGCCAGCCGCCGAGAAAGGCCAACCCGCCCAGCGGCGTGATCATGCCGAGCTTGCCGATGCCGCTGAGGGTCAAGGCATACAGGCTGCCGGAGAACAGCAGGATGCCCAGGGCGAACAGGCTGCCTGCCGCCGTCAGCAGGCGGCCCGGTAGATGCGCGGCGAGCAAGGCCACGCCGAACAGTGCCAGGGCATGCACCAGTTGGTAGTGCACGCCGGTCTGGAACACCGCGAGGTACTCGGCACTCAAGCGCGCCTTGAGCCCGTGGGCGGCAAAAGCGCCCAGGCCAACCCCGGTGAAACCGGCGAAGGCCGCCAGCAACAGAAAGATGCGAAGCATGAATCACTCCCGGACAGAGCCAATGTGGCCGCTATAATGGCCTGCCCCCAGCCTTCGGCCAAGCCAGCTCATGCTCCGTCGCCTATTTCGTCGCCTGTCCAAACTGCTGCTGTGGTTCGTCGTTGGCTCGGCGCTGCTGGTGCTCGCCCTGCGCTGGATCGACCCGCCGGGCACGGCATTGATGGTCGAACGCAAGATCGAGTCCTGGCTGGATGGCAAACCCATCGACCTGCAGCGCAGCTGGCGGGCCTGGCAGGAGCTGCCGGACGACCTGAAGATCGCGGTGATCGCTGCCGAAGACCAGAAGTTCGCCGAGCACTGGGGCTTCGACCTCGCAGCCATTCAGCAAGCCATGGCGCACAACGGCAAAGGTGGCAATCTGCGCGGCGCCAGCACCATCAGCCAGCAGGTGGCGAAGAACCTGTTCCTCTGGTCCGGCCGCAGCTGGCCACGCAAAGCGCTGGAAGCCTGGTTCACCGGCCTGATCGAGCTGTTCTGGCCGAAACAGCGAATTCTCGAGGTGTACCTCAATAGCGTCGAGTGGGGCGACGGCGTGTTCGGCGCGGAAGCCGCGGCGCGCCACCACTTCGGCGTCGGCGCGCCCTACCTGTCGCGCCAGCAGGCCAGCCTGCTGGCCGCCGTACTGCCCAACCCGCGCGCCTGGAACCCCCGTCGACCCGGGCCGCATGTCAGCCGCCGGGCCAACTGGATCCGCAAGCAGAGCTACCAGCTGGGCGGCAGCCACTACCTCAACCAGATCGTCCGACCACTGCCGGATTGGTGGCCACAGTGGTTGCCGCGCCCCTGAGCCGCAGCAGACCCCAGGCGATCAGGGCCTGGCCGGTGAAGTAACAGCTGACGATCACTGCCACCGCATAGGGGAACGGCTGGATGAACTTGTTCACCCCGATCAGCGAATCGGCGATGACGAACAGCATGGCGCCCAGCCACAGCGGCCCCGGCCGTTCCTCGACCCGCGCCGCACTCAATGCCATGGCCAGCAGGCAAGCGAAGTAGAAAGCTACCGGAATCTGCAGCGCGCCAGTTCCGGGCAGCATCCACAGGGTCATGCCGATCGCATAGGCAATCACCGGCAGGCTCCACAACCAACGCCAAGAGCGCCCGCGCCCCAGCAGCAGAAAGCCGCCGACGAAAACCACTTGGTTGACCAAGAAGGCCAGCAGCGCCTGGATAAACAGGCCATCCCGGTTGCCGTAATCGAGAAAAAGTCGCCCAGCGCGGCCGCCACGAAACCCGACCCCAGCCAGCGCCCGGCAGCACCCGGATGAGCCCGCCAGACCAGCCAGGCGAACAACAGCATCGGCAGCGGCTTGAGCAGCCAGCTCAACGGGTAGGGTTGCAACGGGATCAGGGCGATGTACAGATAGCCGAGCAGCAGGGCGAGGAAATACGGCCAGCGAGAAGCGATGGGCATGTCAGGCTCCGGTTTTTGTTATCTGCCGCGATCCTGCACCGCCCCGCCCGCCATCTCCAATCGCGACGCGCCAATCACCCCTGCCGCAGGCGTCAGAAAACCCAGGCAGAAAAAAGCCGCACCTGAGTGCGGCTTTGCGAGCTTTATTAGAACGTGCTCACGAGTTCGTGGACAGGTTTTACGCCTGAATCGAGCCCTTCAGCTTATTCATGGCGTTCTTCTCCAGCTGGCGAATGCGCTCGGCGGAGACGTTGTACTTGGCTGCCAGGTCATGCAGCGTGGACTTCTCCTCGGCAAGCCAGCGCTGGTAGAGAATGTCGCGGCTGCGCTCGTCAAGACCTTCCAGGGCTTCGTGCAGACCGGCAGTGGAACTGTCGCTCCAGTCCGCCTCTTCCAGCTGACGGGCCGGGTCGTAGCGATGGTCTTCCAGGTAATGCGCCGGCGAGTGGAAGGCGCTGTCGTCATCGTCATCGGCGGCCGGGTCGAAAGCCATGTCATGGCCTGACAGGCGGCTTTCCATCTCGCGCACTTCGCGCACCTCGACACCCAGGCTATCGGCCACGGCATGCACTTCATCGTTGCTCAGCCAGGCCAGACGCTTCTTCTGGCTGCGCAGGTTGAAGAACAGCTTGCGCTGCGCCTTGGTGGTGGCGACCTTGACGATGCGCCAGTTGCGCAGGATGAACTCGTGAATCTCGGCCTTGATCCAGTGCACCGCGAAGGACACCAGACGTACGCCCATTTCCGGATTGAAGCGTTTGACCGCCTTCATCAGGCCGACGTTGCCTTCCTGGATCAGGTCGGCCTGGGCCAGGCCGTAACCGGAGTAGCTACGAGCGATATGCACGACGAAGCGCAGGTGCGCCAACACCATCTGCCGGGCAGCCTCGAGATCCTGATGATAGAAGAGGCTGCCGGCCAGCTCGCGCTCCTGCTCGGGGGTCAGCAAGGGAATGCTGTTCACCGCGTGCACGTAGGCCTCCAGGTTTGCACCGGGGACTAGGGCATGGACAGGTTGCAGGGCTGTGGTCATGAAAAACCTCCAACTTTCAAAGCGGCCAGCAGTTTAGCACTGCGACCTACGACTGCAAGGGCCTGGAAAAGTTCCCTTACAGTCTTAAAATTACAATAAAAACAATGAGTTACTATCTTGGCGCGAGCTCGCTCAGGTGTCGAGCGACGGCCAGCCAGGCGCCAATATAGCCCAACAGCACCGCGCCGAGCAGCAGCGATAGCGCGTCATCGGTCGGCACCCCGGCCAGGGCGAAGTCGCTGCCATACAGGCCGGCCAGGCGCACCACCGCGGCATTCAGCCAGTCCAGACCGAAGGCCAGCACGGCCCAGGCCAGCAGGCCGGCGCCAACGCCATACAGCGCGCCCATATAGAGGAAGGGCCGGCGCACATAGCCATCGGTGCCACCGACCAGCTTGATCACCTCGATCTCGCTGCGGCGGTTCTCGATATGCAGACGAATGGTATTGCCGATCACCAGCAGCAGGGCCAGCACCAGCAGCAAGGTCAGGCCGAAGACGAAGTGCTCGCCGAGCTTGAGGATCGCCGACAGGCGCTCGACCCACAGCAGGTCGAGCTGCGCCTGCTCCACTCCGGGCATTTCCGAGAGGTTCTGGCGTAGCGCTTCCAGGGTCGGCTTGTCGACTTCCTTGGGCGTCACCACCACCACGCCGGGCAGCGGATTGTCCGGCAGCTCGCGCAGGGCCTCGCCGAGGCCGGACTGCTGCTGGAAGTCGGCCAGGGCCTGTTCGCGGCTGATCCACTCGGCACTGGCCACATCGCCCATGCCGGCGATCTCGTCGCGCAGCTGCTGGCCGGCGGCATCGCTGGTTTCCAGCTTGAGGTACAGGGAAATCTGCGCGGCACGCTGCCAGGAGCCGCCGAGGCGCTCGACGTTGTCCAGCAACAGCGACAGGCCCATCGGCAGGGACAGGGCGATGGCCATCACCAGGCAAGTGAAGAAGCTGCCGATCGGCTGGCGGGCCAGACGGCGCAGGCTGTCGAGCAGGCTGCTGCGGTGGCTTTCCAACCAGGCGTGCAGCAGGGTTGCGAAATCCGGGCCGTGATCGACCGGTTTGTCGGCCTTGGCCTTGACCGCGCCGACCCGTTCTGCGGCCTTGGGGTTGCGTTGTTCGCTCATCAGCTGGCCTCTCCGTCGCCGATCAGGCGGCCGCGTTGCAGGGTCAGCATGCGGTGGCGCATGCGCGCGATCAGCGACAGGTCGTGGCTGGCGATCAGCACCGTGGTGCCCAGGCGGTTGATGTCTTCGAACACGCCCATGATCTCAGCCGCCAGGCGCGGGTCGAGGTTACCGGTGGGTTCGTCCGCCAGCAGCAGGGCCGGGCGATGCACTACGGCGCGGGCGATGCCGACGCGCTGCTGCTGACCGGTGGACAGGTCGGCCGGCGACTGCTCGGCCTTGTCGCTCAGGCTGACGCGCTCCAGTGCCGCACCGACGCGCTTGCTGATTTCTTCCTTGGACAGGCCGAGGATCTGCAGCGGCAGGGCGACGTTGTTGAATACGCTGCGGTCGAACAGCAGCTGGTGGTTCTGGAACACCACACCGATCTGCCGACGCAGAAAGGGGATCTGCGCATTGGTGATGGTCGACAAGTCCTGTCCGGCCAGCAGCAGCTTGCCAGTAGTTGGCCGCTCCATCGCCAGCAGCAGGCGCAGCAGGGTCGACTTGCCGGCGCCGGAGTGGCCGGTAACGAAGAGGAACTCGCCCCGGCGCACGCGGAAACTCAGTTCGTGCAACCCGACATGGCCATTGGGATACCGCTTGCCGACCTGCTCAAAGCGAATCATGCGCGCTCCTTCTCCGCAAACAGGGCCTGGACGAAGTCCTGCGCGACGAAGGTGCGCAGGTCGTCGATGCCTTCACCGACGCCGATATAGCGGATCGGCAGGCCGAACTGCTTGGCCAGGGCGAAGATCACCCCGCCCTTGGCGGTGCCGTCCAGCTTGGTCAGGGCCAGGCCGGTGAGCGGCACAGTCTGATGGAACTGCTTGGTCTGGTTGATGGCGTTCTGCCCGGTGCCGGCGTCCAGCACCAGCAGCACTTCGTGCGGCGCCGTGTCGTCCAGCTTGCCGATCACCCGACCTACCTTCTTCAGCTCTTCCATCAGATTGTCTTTGGTGTGCAGGCGCCCGGCAGTGTCGGCGATCAGCACGTCGATGCCACGGGCCTTGGCCGCCTGCACCGCGTCGAAGATCACCGAGGCGGAGTCGGCGCCAGTGTGCTGGGCGATCACCGCGATCTGGTTACGCTCGCCCCACACCTGCAGCTGCTCGACCGCAGCGGCGCGGAAGGTGTCGCCGGCGGCGAGCATGACCTTCTTGCCCTCACCCTGCAGCTTCTTGGCCAGTTTGCCGATGGTGGTGGTCTTGCCGACGCCATTCACGCCGACCACCAGGATCACGTAGGGCTGCTTGCTGCTGTCGACCAGCAGCGGCTTCTCCACCGGCGCCAGCAGGCCGGCCAGCTCTTCCTGCAGCGCCTTGTACAGCGCATCGCTGTCAGCCAGTTCCTTGCGTGCTACGCGCTTGGTCAGGCTCTGCACGATGGCGGTGGTCGCTTCGACGCCGACATCGGCCATCAGCAGGCGGGTTTCCAGCTCGTCGAGCAGGTCGTCGTCGATCGCCTTCTTGCCGAGGAACAGGCTGGCCATGCCCTCGCCGAGGCTGGCGCTGGTCTTCGACAGACCTTCCTTGAGCCGGGCGAACCAGCCGCCCTGGTTGTCACCGGGTTTGTTCTGTTCCAGCTGCGGCGCCGGCTCGGGCTCGACCGGCAGAACGACTTCAGCCACCGGTTCATGCACCGCATGGGTGACTTCGGCGCCGGCATTGATACGGAAGCGGGAGAAGGCCGGTTTGGCTGGTTCGCCGGGGGCCGGTGCAGCGGCGGCGGCGGCGGCGGCGACGGCGACGGCGACGGCGACTGGCGTGGAGACTGGTGCAACAGGCGCTGCAGTAGCAACACTCGGCTCAGACACAATACTGGCCGGCACTTCGGTAACCGGCGCGGGGACAGCTTCGACAGGCGCAGGCGCTGCAACGGGCTCAAACCGGGGAATGACGGACGGCAGTTCGACAGGAGCCACTGGCGGCACAGCGGCGACTTCCACCGCTACCGGTGCGGCAACAGGCTCGACGAGCGGCGCGGCCACCGGCGACTCGACGGCAGCGACGGCAACCGGCGCTGCAGTGGCCTCGGCCGGCACCGGCGGAGCGACAGGCTCGACGACAGGCGCAGTCGCTGCATTCGTCACGTCGACGGGCACAGCAGGCGCCGTAGTCTCCGGCGTAGTTGCACTGGGCGCCGCCGGCGTCAGTTCATCCTGCGGCTTCTTGCGCAGCCAGCCGAACAGTGATTTCTTTTCCCCGGCCTCGGCCGGAGCCTTGCCAGCCGGGGCTGGCGACTGCTTGTCGTCGTTGGAACCAAACATGGGTCGTTTGTATCTCAAATGAGCCGCGCAACAGGCTGCAACAGCCGCTGCGCCGCCCCGGAAAAGGATGGGGTATCCTAGCACCTCTTCGCCCGCCGGCGGTACGACCGCCCGGGCTGTCTGACAGGTCCCAAATCAATGAATCGACTCGCCCGCCGCTGCGCCGGCCTGCTATTGACAGTCTTGTGCGCGCCACTGGCCCTGCACGCCGCCGAAAGCCAGCCGACCCACGAATTCAAACTGGCCAACGGCCTCAAGGTCATCGTCCGCGAGGATCACCGCGCCCCCGTGGTGGTCTCCCAGCTCTGGTACAAGGTCGGCTCCAGCTACGAAACGCCCGGCCAGACCGGCCTGTCACACGCCCTCGAACACATGATGTTCAAGGGCAGCCGCAAGCTCGACCCCGGCGAGGCCTCGCGCATCCTGCGTGAGCTCGGCGCCGAGGAAAACGCCTTCACCAGTGACGACTACACCGCCTACTACCAGGTGCTGTCGCGTGATCGCCTGGCCGTGGCCTTCGAGCTGGAGGCCGACCGCCTGGCCAGCCTCAAGCTGCCGGCCGACGAGTTCGCCCGCGAGATCGAGGTGATCAAGGAAGAGCGCCGCCTGCGCACCGACGACAAACCCAGCGCCCTCGCCTACGAGCGTTTCAAGGCCATGGCCTACCCCGCCAGCGGCTACCACACGCCGACCATCGGCTGGATGGCCGACCTCGAACGCATGAGCGTCGAGGAGCTGCGCGCCTGGTACCAGGCCTGGTACGTGCCGAATAACGCCACCCTGGTGGTGGTCGGCGATGTCGGCAAGGACGAGGTGCAACAGCTGGCCGAACACTACTTCGGCGCCATCCCCCAGCGCCCCGTGCCGGCGGCCAAGGCCCCGCGCGAGCTGGCCGAGCCCGGCGAACGCCGCATCAAGCTGCACGTAAAAACCCAGCTGCCGAGCCTGCTCTACGCGTTCAACGTGCCCGGCCTGGCCACCGCCAAGGACGTGCGCGAAGTGCACGCCCTGCGCCTGATCAGCGCCCTGCTCGACGGCGGCTACAGCGGCCGCCTGCCGACCCGCCTGGAGCGCGGCGAGGAGCTGGTCTCCGGCGCGTCGTCCTGGTACGACGCCTTCGCCCGTGGCGACAGCCTGTTCATCCTCAGCGCCACCCCCAACGTGCAGAAGAGCAAGACCCTGGAGCAGGTGGAAGCCGGCCTGTGGCGCCAGCTCGATGACCTCAAGCACAACCCGCCGAGCGCCGAGGAACTGCAGCGGGTACGCGCCCAGGTGATCGCCGGACTGGTCTACGAGCGCGACTCGATCACCAGCCAGGCCACCACCATCGGCGAACTGGAAACCGTCGGCCTGTCCTGGAGCCTGATGGACCAGGATCTTGCCGCCCTGGAAGCGGTGACCGCCGCCGACATCCAGAAGGCCGCGCAAACCTACTTCACCCGCAGCCGCCTGAGCGTGGCCCATGTACTGCCCGAGCAAGCCGCCATTGAAGGAGCCCAGCCATGAGTGAACGCAACGCTATGCGTTATGCCATCGTCGGTCTCGTCACCCTGCTGCTGGTCGGCCTGCTGATCTTCATTGCCAGCCGCACTGCCCAGGCGCCCGCAACGGTTGCCGAAAGCGCCCAGCTGGAATCCCTCGCCCGCCTCGACGGCCAGGCCCTTAGCCGGCGCCAGCTGGAGATCCAGACCTGGCAGACCGCCGAAGGCGCCAAGGTGCTGTTCGTCGAGGCGCGCCAGCTGCCGATGTTCGACCTGCGCCTGACCTTCGCCGCCGGCAGTAGCCAGGACAACGGCGTACCCGGTTTGGCCGCGCTGACCAACGGCATGCTCAACGAGGGCATACCAGGCAAGGACGTCACCGCTATCGCCGAAGGCTTCGAGAGCCTGGGCGCCCAGTTCGGCAACGGCGCCTTCCGCGACATGGCCATCGCCAGCCTGCGCAGCCTGAGCGCAAAAGAGCAGCGCGAGCCGGCGCTCAAACTGTTCGAGCAGGTGATCGGCCAGCCGACCTTCCCCGAGGACTCGCTGGCGCGGATCAAGAACCAGCTGCTGGCCGGCTTCGAGTACCAGAAGCAGAACCCGGGCAAGCTCGCCGGCCTGCAACTGTTCGAGCGCCTGTACGGCAGCCATCCCTACGCCCACCCGAGCGAAGGCACCGAGCAGTCCGTCCCGAGCATCAGCACCGCCCAGCTGCGCGCCTTCCACCAGCAGGCCTACGCCGCCGGCAACGTGGTGATCGCCCTGGTCGGCGACCTTTCCCGCAGCGAAGCCGAGGCCATGGCCGCCGAGGTCTCCGCAGCCCTGCCGAAGGGCCCGGCGCTGGCCAAGATCGCCCAGCCCGAGACGCCCAAGCCCGGCCTCAGCCATATCGAGTTCCCGTCGCAGCAGACCCACCTGATGATCGCCCAGCTGGGCATCGACCGCCGTGAGCCAGACTACGCGGCGCTGACCCTGGGCAACCAGATCCTCGGTGGCGGCGGCTTCGGCACCCGGCTGATGGAGGAAGTGCGCGAGAAGCGCGGGCTGACCTACGGCGTGTATTCCGGCTTCAGCGCCATGCAGGCGCGCGGGCCGTTCATGATCAACCTGCAGACCCGTGCCGAGCTGAGCGCCGGCACCCTCAAGCTGGTGCAGGACTTGCTCAGCGACTACCTGGCCAGCGGCCCGACGCAGAAGGAACTGGACGACGCCAAACGCGAAATGGCCGGCAGCTTCCCGCTGTCCACCGCGAGCAACGCCGATATCGTCGGCCAACTCGGCGCCATGGGTTTCTACGGCCTGCCGCTGACCTACCTGGAAGACTTTATGGCCGAAGTCCAGGCGCTGAGCGTGGAGCAGGTGAAAACCGCCATGGCCAAGCACCTCGACCCGCAGGCCCTGGTGATCGTCACCGCCGGCCCGACCGTGGCGCAGAAAGACCTGCCGCCGCCCACCGACAAACCTGCCGCGCCACCCGCTGGCATTCCGGAGCACTGATGCGCAAGCCCAGCCCCAAACACGAAGACACCGGCAGCGGCCAACTGCGCATCATTGGCGGCGAGTGGCGCAGCCGCCAGTTCAGCTTCCCCATGGCTCACGGCCTGCGTCCGACACCGAACCGGGTGCGCGAAACGCTGTTCAACTGGCTGGCGCCCTATGTCGCCGGCGCCCATGTGCTGGACTGCTTCACCGGCAGCGGCGCGCTGTACCTGGAGGCCCTGTCGCGCGGCGCCAGCAGCGCCCTGGCCCTGGACAGCAATCACAGCGCCATCGCCAGCCTGCGCCAGACCTTGACTACGCTGAAATGCAGCAACGGCCAGCTGCTGCAGACCAACGCCCTGCTGCACCTGGAGAACCAGCCAGCCACGCCCTACGACCTGGTCTTCCTCGACCCACCGTTCGGCCAAAACCTGCTGGAACCGGCCTGCACCCTGCTGGAAGCGAAAGGCTGGCTGGCCAAGGACGCCTGGGTCTACACCGAAAGCGAAGCGGCGCCCTCGACCCTGGCCCTGCCCGGTAACTGGCGCCTGCACCGCGAACAGAAGGCCGGCCAGGTGTATTACGCGCTGTGGCAACGTGGCTGACATGGCGGAAAAGTCCAGCGCAGTGAAGGACTTCATTTACGGCAACCTGCCCTACCTGCTGGTCGCTTCGCTGGCGCTGATACTGCTGCTTGCCGAGAAGGAGATCGCCTTTGGCATCTCCCGCCGAGTCATGGAACCATCGCGAGGCCTGGTGCTGGGCCTGACGGAGCAGCGGATGATCGCCGCGCTGCTTCTCGTGTTTGCGGTCCGCAAGATATGGCTCAACACCCGCCGCTGAGTATTCATTCGCCCGGCCAATGGTGCTTCTGTTTTACCTCGCCACGCTCTAGCCTGACGCTTTAGGCCCGCATAACCGCCGATGAACAACAACTTCCAACCCGCCTGGTGCTTAGGCAACCCGCACCTGCAGACCCTCTGGGGCTCGCTGTGCCGCCACGCGCCGCAACTGCAGCGCCAGCGCGAACGCCTGTGGCTGGATGACGGCGACTTCCTTGACCTCGACTGGCATGGCCCGCACGAAGCCGGTGTACCGCTGGTACTGGTGCTGCACGGCCTGACCGGTTCCTCCAGCTCGCACTATGTGCTCGGCCTGCAACAGCAGCTGGCGGCCCAGGGCTGGGCCAGCGTGGCGCTGAACTGGCGCGGCTGCTCGGGCGAACCGAACCTGCTGCCACGCGGCTACCACTCCGGTGTCAGCGAAGACGTGGCGCGGGTGATTCAGCACCTGCAGGCCCAGCGCCCCCTGGCGCCGCTGTATGCGGTGGGCTATTCGCTGGGCGGCAATGTGCTGCTCAAGTACCTCGGCGAAAGTGGCGAAGACTCTGGCCTGCAGGGCGCCGTGGCGGTTTCCGTGCCCTTTCGCCTGGACCACTGCGCCGAGCGCATCGACCGCGGCTTTTCCAAGGTCTACCAGGCGCACTTCATGCGCGCCCTGGTCGCCTATGTGCGCGACAAGCAGCAGCGTTTCGTCGATGAAGGCCACCACGAGCGCCTGGCCGCGCTGGAGGCCCTGGGCCCGCTGGATGGCATGCGCACCTTCTGGGACTTCGACGGCCGCTTCACCGCCCCACTGCACGGTTACGCCGATGCCGACGACTACTACCGGCGCGCCTCCAGCCGCTACTACCTGGATCGCATCCGCAGCCGCACGCTGATCATCCAGTCCAGCGACGACCCCTTCGTCTTCCCCCACAGCGTGCCACACGCCCACGAGCTGTCGAGCAGCACCCAGCTGGAGCTGCATGCCCGCGGCGGCCATGTCGGCTTTATCGGCGGCTCGCTGCGCCAACCCGATTACTACCTGGAGCGGCGCATTCCCCGCTGGCTGGCCGGCCGCAACCAGACAGGCGCCTGACTCACCCGCTACACCCGCCAGAACGCAGAAGGATGCGTCCCTAGCCGCGGGCCAGCACCTGCTGGAAATAGCGGATGGTTTCCTGCAGTCCCTCCTCGAGGGCAACGCTGGGCTGCCAGTTCAAGCGCTCCCGCGCCAGACTGATATCGGGCTGACGCTGGCGCGGATCATCCTCGGGCAGCGGCATGAACGACAAGCGCGAGGCGGAGCCGCACAGGCCGATGATGGTCTCGGCTATATCGGCAATGCTGTATTCGACCGGATTACCCAGGTTCACCGGGCCGGGGAAATCGGCCGGGCTGTCCATCATCGCGACCACGCCCTCGACCAGGTCGGAAACAAAGCAGAACGAGCGGGTCTGGGCGCCGTCACCGTAAATCGTTATATCTTCACCGCGCAGCGCCTGAACAATGAAGTTACTCACCACCCGACCATCGTGCAGCTGCATACCCGGCCCATAAGTATTGAATATGCGCACCACTTTTATATCCAGTGCGTGCTGCCGGTAATAATCGAAGAATAAAGTTTCCGCACAACGCTTGCCTTCGTCGTAACAACTTCGGATACCGATCGGATTAACCCGCCCCCAATAACTTTCCGTTTGCGGATGACACTCCGGATCGCCATACACTTCCGATGTCGAGGCCTGCAGAATTCTGGCCCCGGTGCGTTTGGCCAGGCCCAGCATGTTTATCGCCCCATGCACACTGGTCTTGGTTGTTTGCACCGGATCGCGCTGATAGTGTATCGGCGAAGCCGGGCAGGCAAAGTTGAAGATGCGATCCACCTCCACATACAGCGGAAAGGTCACGTCATGGCGCATTGCTTCAAATCGGGGATTGGCCAGCAAATCGTGAATATTCTGCCGACTGCCAGTGAAGTAATTGTCCACCGAGAGCACTTCATGGCCGTCCGCCAACAAACGCCGGCACAAATGCGAACCGATGAATCCCGCACCACCTGTCACCAGAACTCGCATATTCATTCCTGAGAAATTTATGTATCCAATCGCCTTCGTGACCACCTGCAAAGGCCGCCTGCATCATATAAAGCAGACATTACCGACGCTTGTTGCACAATCACCAACGGAGATAATTCTGGTGGATTATGGCTGCCCTGACAACACGGGTGATTGGGTCGAAGAAAACTTCCCAAGCGTTAAAGTTATACGCATCAATGATGATCCCGGCTTTTGCCTGCCGCGTGCGCGCAATATAGGCGCTGCTAATTCTTCTGCCGCCTGGCTGTGTTTTATCGATGCCGATATAAAAATAAAAGCGGGCTGGCTGGCCTGGATGCAGGAAAACCTGCAGAGCCATCATTTCTACCGCGCCAGCCGCGAGAACGGCAAACAACTACAGGAAATAGCCGGCACCTTTATCTGCACACGCGAAGACTTCAATGCCATTGGCGGCTATGACGAAGCATTCCGCGGCTGGGGCGGCGAAGACATTGACCTCTACGCCAGACTGTCCCTGCAGAGCCAGGCGAAAGCCGACTATTACCCACACGCGTTTGTTGAGCCGATCAATCACGCCGACGCTGAGCGCACCACCTTTCACGCCATCAAGAACATCCAGATCCAGAGCCTGATCAACAGCTGCTATGTAAAAGCCAAGACCCACCTGTTGCTCAATGGCGTGCGCGATATCCCGTTTGCCACCCGCCAGTCCATGCTGAGCACCATCAGTGAACAGCTGAAACAGCACAAGACGCGGCCCCGGACCTTTGTCATCCGATTGCAAACAGACAACCTCAGCATGCTCGACGGACAACGGCGCAACCTGTCGATCGAGATTGCCAAGCGCCGCCGATACGCCCTGTTCGGCGCCAGGAAAACCTGCGTGCGGATCCTGCCTGCAACGTCGAGGGGCTTTCTGACCGGTCTGTTGGGACGGTTGCGTGACTGAGGTGCGTGCCTGATGAAGATTGCTATTGCCGGTCTCGGTTACGTCGGCCTGTCCAACGCCGTATTGCTCGCCCAGCAGCATGAAGTGGTTGCCCTGGATATCGACGCACGCAAGGTCGCGATGCTCAACCGCCGGGAGTCACCGATTGCCGACGCCGAGCTGGAGCGCTACCTGCGCGACAAACCGCTCAACTTCCGCGCCACCCTGGACAAGCAGGACGCCTATACCGGGGCAGATTACGTGGTCATCGCCACCCCATCGGACTACGACCCGCAGACTGGCTGTTTCAACACCCAGTCCATCGAAACGGTGATCGACGATGTCATGGCCATCAACCCGGACGCGGTCATGGTCATCAAGTCGACGGTGCCGGTGGGCTACACCCTGAAAACCAGCCAGCGCCTGGGCTGCGACCAGCTCATTTTCGCGCCGGAGTTTCTCCGCGAAGGGCGCGCCCTGCATGACACCCTGCACCCGTCACGCATCGTGGTTGGCGAGCGCTCCAGCCGCGCCCAGGTGTTCGCCGACCTGCTGCAACAGGGCGCCATCACCCAGGGCGTGCCGGTTCTGCTGACCGACGCCACGGAAGCCGAGGCCATCAAGCTGTTCGCCAATGCCTACCTGGCCATGCGCGTTTCCTACTTCAACGAGCTGGACACCTATGCCGCCACCCATGGCCTGGATAGCCGGCAGATCATCGAGGGCGTCGGCCTCGATCCACGCATCGGCAACCACTACAACAACCCGTCCTTTGGCTATGGCGGCTACTGCCTGCCGAAGGACACCAAGCAGCTGCTAGCGAACTACCGCGACATCCCGCAGAACCTGATCCACGCGATTGTCGAGTCGAACAGCACGCGCAAGGCGTTCATCACCGAAGACATCCTCAAGCGCCAGCCACGCACCGTCGGCGTATTCCGCCTGATCATGAAAAGTGGCTCGGACAACTTCCGCGACTCCAGCATCCAGTGCGTCATGCAACGCCTGAAGAGCAGAGGCATCGAGATCCTCATCTACGAACCGACGCTGGAGCAGGCCGAGTACGAGGGTTCATTGGTCATCCATGATCTCGAGCAGTTCAAGCGCGAGGCCGACGTCATTCTCAGCAATCGCATGAGCGCGGCCCTGCAGGATATTGCCGAGAAGGTCTATACCCGCGATCTGTTTGGCTGCGACTAGCCGGCTTGCCTGACCGGCAAGCCTCAGCTCCCCAGTACCTGCTCCAGCGGTACATGCAGGCGCTGCAGCAGGGCGGTCACCGCCGGGCGCGCGGCCGGGCTGACGTGGCCGCTTTCCAGCGCCAGCACCTGGTAGATGCCACGCCGCATCAGCTCTTCGCTGAGGTCGCCAGGGTTGCTGCGGATCGAGCAGAGGAAGCGCACCCAGGAGGTGAGGATGATCCAGCTGTTGAAGGTCAGCGCCTCGACCTGCTGGTCATTCATTTCCAGGATGCCGCTTTCGACGAAGCCCTGGTACACCGAGGTGGCGCTGGCCATGGAGCGGCGGGCGAACTCCCGGTAGCGCGCGGCCAGCTCGGGGTCGGTTTCCAGCAGGTGTTCCAGGTCGCGATGGAGGAAGCGGTAGTGCCACATCGCCGCCAGCAGCGCTTCCAGGTAGAAGGTTTTGTCCTCCACCGTCAGCGCGCGCCCGTCGGGGCGGCGCAGGAACATGTCGACGCGGCTTTCGTATTGGGCGAACAGCTCGGCGATGATCGCCTGCTTGTTGCGGAAGTGGTAATACAGGTTGCCCGGCGAAATCCCCAGGTGCGCGGCGAGGTGATTGGTGGTCACGCTGCGCTCACCCTGGGCGTTGAACAGCTCCAGGCTGGCTTCGATGATGCGCTCGCGGGTTTTGTTCTTCGGGGCCATGGCTCGGTTCGACAGGCGGAAAGAAACTAAAAGTACAGGGCTGCGACTCATCTGACGACCGGGCAGCAGACTATTTGACACTTTAGAGCAATTACTCTAGAAATGGCATCTGTCTTTTCACTCCACCTCGTGAGGATGCCGTCATGGTTGCCGATATCGCCTACCTTCAGCAGAGCCAGCAACAGATCAACCAGCTGGAACCCCTGCTGGGCGCCCAGCGCGCCGCCTATCGCAGCAACCCGATGCCCGCCGCCGAGCAGCGCCGGGCCTGGCTCAAGGCCCTGCGTGCGCTGATCCTCAGCGAACAGCAGGCGCTGATCGATGCCGTCTCCACTGATTTCAGCAATCGTGCGGCCAACGAAACCCTGCTGGCCGAGATCATGCCCAGCCTGCACGGCATCGACTACGCCAGCAAACGCCTGGGCAAGTGGATGAAGCCGTCGCGGCGCAGCGTTGGCGTGGCCTTCCAGCCGGCCAGCGCCAAGGTGGTGTATCAGCCGCTGGGCGTGGTCGGCGTGATCGTGCCGTGGAACTACCCGCTGTACTTGGCCTTCGGCCCGCTGATCGGCGCCCTCGCCGCCGGCAACCGGGTGATGATCAAGATGAGCGAGTCGACGCCGGCCACCTCGCAGCTGGTCAAGGACCTGCTGGCCAAGGTGTTCCCCGCCGACCTGGTCAGCGTGGTGCTGGGTGAGGCCGACGTCGGCCAGGCGTTCTCCCGCCTGCCTTTCGACCACCTGGTGTTCACCGGTGCGACCAGCATCGGCAAGCACGTGATGCGCGCCGCCGCCGACAACCTGGTACCGGTGACCCTGGAGCTGGGCGGCAAGTCGCCGGCCATCGTCAGTGCCGACGTACCGTTGGCCGACGCCGCCGAGCGCATCGCCTTCGGCAAGACCATGAACGCCGGGCAGACCTGCGTGGCGCCGGACTACGTGCTGGTACCGCAGGAGCGCGTGGAAGGCTTTATCGCCGCCTACCGCAGCGTGGTGCAGCGCTTCTACCCGACGCTGGCGAACAACCCGGACTACACCGCGATCATCAACGAGCGCCAGCTGAGCCGCCTCAAGGGCTATGTCAGCGATGCCGAAAGCAAGGGCGCGCAGGTAATCCCGCTGCTCGGCGACGACCAGGGCCGGCGCATGAGCCACAGCCTGGTGCTGAATGTCAGCGACGACATGAAGCTGATGCAGGACGAGATCTTCGGCCCGCTGCTGCCGATCGTGTCCTACCAGCGCATCGAGGACGCCTTCGCCTACATCAACGATCGCCCGCGCCCGCTGGCGCTGTACTACTTCGGCTACGACAAGGCCGAGCAGCAACGCGTGCTGCACGAAACCCACTCCGGTGGCGTGTGCCTCAACGACACCCTGCTGCATGTGGCCCAGGACGACATGCCGTTCGGTGGCATCGGCCCCTCCGGCATGGGCCACTACCACGGCCACGAAGGTTTCCTCACCTTCAGCAAGGCCAAGGGCGTGTTCATCAAGCAGCGCTTCAACGCCGCCAAGTTCATCTACCCTCCCTATGGCACCGGCATCCAGAAGCTGATCCACAAACTGTTCGTGCGCTAAGCCAGCGGGGTGAAAACAACAATGAACGACACCGCTCTCGCCGCGCCGCAGCTGTCGCGCCGCGGCCTGCTCAAGATTGGCCTGTTCGGCACGGCCTTCCTCGCCACGGCCGGCGTCAGCGCCACCCTCAGCGGCTGCTCGGCCAGCGTGCCGGCCAGTGGCTTTCAGGTGCTGCGTCTGACCGACATGCCGTTCCTGCGCGCCCTGATCCCGGTGGTGCTGGAGGGCGCGGTGCCCGCCGACGGCATGCCAGCCGCTATCGAAGGCACCTTGCGCAGCATCGACCTGAGTCTCAACTACCTGTCGCCGGAACTGCTCAAGCTGACCGTGCAGCTGTTCGACGTGCAGGCCATGGCGGTTACCCGCGGCCCGCTGACCGGCATCTGGGGCAGCTGGGAAAATGCCAGCGCGGCGGATATCCGCCACTTCCTCGAGCGCTGGCAGAACAGCTCGCTGGAGCTGCTGCGCATGGGCCACGTCTCCCTGCTGCAACTGGTGCAGATGGCCTGGTACTCGCGCCCCGAATCCTGGGGCCATTGCGGCTATCCCGGCCCGCCGCCGTACGCCCTGTAAGCCAGCGCACGCCCTAATAACAAGAGAATCGACATGCCCGTACCTGACATTTTCCGTGAAGGCCTGGCCAAAGGCTGGGTCACCTACGACGGCTCACGCCTGGAAAAAGACCTGCTGCTGGAAGCCGACGTGGCCATCGTCGGCAGCGGCGCGGGCGGCGGCACCACCGCCGAAATCCTCAGCGCCGCCGGGTTCAAGGTGCTGCTGATCGAGGAAGGCCCGCTGAAGACCAGCAGCGACTTCAAGATGCAGGAGGCCGACGCCTACCCGCAGCTGTACCAGGAAGGCATCGGCCGCATGAGCAAGGATGGCGCCATCACCATCATGCAGGGCCGCGCGGTGGGCGGTACTACTCTGGTCAACTGGACCTCCAGCTTCCGCACCCCGGAGCCGACCCTGCAGCACTGGGCCGAGGCGCACAACGTCAAGGGCCATAGCGCAGAAGAGATGGCGCCCTGGTTCGCGCAGATGGAGCAGCGCCTGGGCGTCGCGCCCTGGGCCATGCCGCCGAACGCCAACAACGCGGTGATCAGCGCCGGCTGCGACAAGCTCGGCTACGGCTGGAAGATCATCCCGCGCAACGTGCGCGGCTGCTGGAACCTCGGCTATTGCGGCATGGGCTGCCCGGTCAACGCCAAGCAGTCGATGCTGGTCACCACCATCCCGGCAACCCTGGACAAGGGTGGCAGCCTGCTTTACCTGGCCCGCGCCGAACGCCTGCTGCTGGACGGCGAGCGCGTCGCCGGCCTGGAATGCTTAGGAATGGACGAGCGCAGCGTGGCCCCCAATGGCCGTCGCATCATGGTCAAGGCGCGCCACTATGTACTGGCCGGCGGCGGCATCAACACCCCCGCCCTGCTGCTGCGCTCGCAGGCCCCGGACCCACATGAGCGCGCAGGCAAGCGCACCTTCCTGCATGTGGTGAACTTCTCCGCGGCGCAGTTCGAACAGGTCATCAACCCCTTCTACGGCGCCCCGCAATCAGTGTACTCCGACCACTTCCAGTGGACGGACGGCGCCACCGGGCACATGTCCTACAAGCTCGAAGTGCCACCGCTGCAGCCGGCGCTTACCGCCACCATGCTCGGCCGCTTCGGCGTCGACAACGCCCTGCGCATGGAGCAGCTGCCGCACACCAACGTGATGCTGGCGCTGATGCGCGACGGCTTCCACCCGGACAGCGCCGAAGGCACGGTGGAGCTGCGCGGCGACGGCACGCCGGTGCTCGACTACCGCATGACCGACTATACCTGGGACGGTATTCGCCGGGCCTTCCACAGCATGGCCGAGATCCAGTTCGCCGCCGGCGCCAAGGCCGTGCTGCCGCTGCACGCCGATGCTGACTATGTGAAGAGTCTGGGCGAAGCCAAGGCCCTGATCGACCGCCTCGACCTGGCCCTGTTCCGCACTCGCCTGGGCAGTGCCCACGTGATGGGCGGCTGCGCCATGGGTGAAGACCCGCGCATGGCGGTTACCGACAGCCTGGGCCGGCATCACCAGCTGGAAAACCTGTCGATCCACGACGGTTCGCTGTTCCCCACCAGCATCGGCGCCAACCCGCAGCTGTCGATCTATGGCCTTACCGCCAAGCTCGCCACGCGGCTGGCTGAACGCCTCAAGGCCTGAGACAACGGTCATGAACAAGCTGATCGCCGCCCTGCTGCTGGTCGCCGCCGTCATCCACCTGCTGCCGCTGGCCGGCGTGCTGGGTGGCGAGCGGCTCAACAGCCTGTACGGCCTGACGCTGGACGAGCCCAACCTGCAACTGCTGATGCGCCACCGCGCCGTGCTGTTCGGCCTGCTCGGCGCCCTGCTGGCGGCCGCCGCGTTCCTGCCGGGGCTGCGGTCAGTGGCCCTGGGCGCAGGTCTGATCAGCGTACTGAGCTTTATCCTGCTGGCCTGGGGCGAGCCGGGCTACAACGTAGCCGTACGCCGCGTGCTGCTGGCCGACTGGATCGCTCTGGCCTGCCTGTTGCCGGCACTCGCCCTGCATCTCTGGCAAGGCCGCAGCATCTCCGACTAAACCCGCCGGCTTGGCCCTGGCGACCTGCTGCGCTACCATCCGCGACTCCTACCGCTCCGAACAGGACGATGCGATGAATCGAGTGTTGTACCCGGGCACCTTCGACCCCATCACCAAGGGCCACGGCGACCTGGTTGAGCGAGCCGCACGCCTGTTCGACAGCGTGATCATTGCGGTGGCCGCCAGCCCGAAGAAGAATCCGCTGTTCACCCTGGAACAACGCGTCGAACTGGCCCGCGAAGTGACCAGTCACCTGCCGAATGTCGAGGTCGTGGGGTTTTCCACCCTGCTCGCGCACTTCGCCAAGGAGCAAGGGGCCAATGTGTTCCTGCGCGGCCTGCGCGCCGTATCGGACTTCGAGTACGAGTTCCAGCTGGCCAACATGAACCGTCAGCTGGCGCCGGACGTGGAAAGCATGTTCCTCACCCCCTCGGAAAAATACTCCTTCATCTCCTCGACCCTGGTGCGCGAAATCGCCGCACTCGGTGGCGATATCAGCAAGTTCGTCCACCCCGCGGTGGCCGAGGCCCTGGCTCAGCGCTTCCCGCGCTGAGCCAGCACGGCGCGGAGCGGCCACAGGTCGCTCCGCGCATGGCGTACCTCCCGCCAATCCGGCACAATTCCCCATCAATTGTTAAGCATGTCGCGGCCATGGCCACGGCAGGAGTTGTTCCATGTCCCTGAAGATCACCGACGACTGCATCAACTGCGACGTCTGCGAACCCGAGTGCCCCAACGCCGCCATTTCCCAGGGTGAGGAGATCTACGTGATCGACCCCAACCTGTGCACCGAATGCGTTGGCCACTACGACGAACCGCAATGCCAGCAGGTCTGCCCGGTGGACTGCATCCCCCTCGACGAAGCCCATGTCGAGAGCAAGGACGAGCTGATGCAGAAGTATCTGATCATTACCGGCAAAGCCTGATTGATCGACGTTAAGCTGCTGCGCTCGGCCATACTGCGTTGCAACGCAGTAACTGCCGCAGGCTGGTCAAGCCGGCTCGGAATGCTCATTTACACTAGTAAACTCCGCTTCCTCGCCGACTTTCGCCTTGTCTGACCTTCGCTCGCCACGCTTAACGACGACCAATCGCATGTTTAAGAACCTCTTTATCGCAGCTCTGGTCTCCCTGGTCTGCGCTCTACAAGTCCAGGCCACCACCGCACCGCAACAGGCCGCCGTCGCCACTGCCCACCCAGCTGCCACCGTCGCCGGCCTGGAAACCCTGGCCCTGGGCGGCAATGCCTTCGATGCCGCCGTGGCCATCAGCGCTGCGCTGGCGGTGGTCGAACCCTACGGCTCGGGCCTGGGCGGTGGCGGTTTCTTCCTCCTGCGCCAGGCCGGCGAGCAGCCGACCTATCGCTTCTTGGATGCCCGCGAGCGCGCCCCACTGGCCGCCCACCCCGATCTCTACCGACGCGACGGCCAGGTGCAGCGCGAACTGTCGCTCAACGGCGCGCTGGCCGCCGCCATTCCAGGGCTACCCGCAGCGCTGGTGGTGCTGGCGGAGCGCTACGGCAAGCTGCCTCTGCGCGATTCGCTGGCACCGGCCATCCGCCTGGCCCGCGACGGGGTCGGCATCGACCGAGTCTATCGCGAGCGTGCCGAGTGGCGCCTGCAGGCCCTGCAGGCCGACGCAGAGAGTGCGCGGATCTTTCTTGAGCAGGGGCGAATCCCCGCCGAATTCGGCCTGCTGCGCCAGGCGGACCTGGTGCGAACCCTGGAGCGCCTGGCCCGTGACGGCCATGCCGGCTTCTACGCTGGAGAAACCGCCGAGAAACTGGTCGCCGCGGTCCGCGCTGCCGGCGGCATCTGGAGTGCCCGCGATCTGGCCAAGTACCGGGTCGTCGAGCGCCTGCCACTGCGCTATCCACTGGCTGACGGCCGCGAACTGATCAGCGCGCCACCACCCTCAGCCGGTGGCGTAGCCCTGGCGCAGAGCCTGGCCATGCTGCAGCAGCTGCCATGGCGCAAGGCCGGCGAGATCCAGCGCAGTCATTATGTGGTCGAGGTATTGCGCCGCGCCTATCGCGACCGCAGCCAGCTTGGCGACCCCGACTTCGTGCACAACCCACTGCCCCAGCTGCTGGCTCCCGACTACCTGCAGCGCCTGGCCAAAGGCATCGAGCTGCAGAACGCCACGCCCAGCAGCAGCCTGCCGCCAGCGCCGAGCTGGCGCGAAGGCGACCACACCACCCATTTCAACGTACTGGATCGCGACGGCAATGCGGTGGCCGCCACCCTGTCGATCAACCTGCCATTTGGCGCTGCCTTCACCGTGCCCGGCACCGGCATCCTGCTCAACAACGAGATGGACGACTTTGCCGCCGACCCGCAAGGCAGCAACACCTACGGCCTTAGCGGCAGCCAGGCCAACGTCGTGGCCGCCGGCAAGCGCCCTCTGTCGAGCATGAGCCCGACCTTCATCGAGAGCGCGGACGAACTGGCGGCCTTCGGTACACCAGGCGGCAGCCGCATCCCCAGCATGGTGCTGCTGGCCATCCTCGATTACCTGGACGAGCGCCCGGTGAGCGAGTGGCCGGCCAGCCCACGCTACCACCACCAGTTCCAGCCGGATGTCATCGAGCACGAGCCGGACGCCTTCAGCGCCAGCCAGCTGCGTACCCTGGAAATGCGCGGCTACCAGCTGAAGAAGCTCGAGCGCCGCTACGGCAACCAGCAGGTGCTGCTGTGGCACAAGACCGACGGCCAGGTCGAAGCGGCCAGCGACCCACGCGGCATTGGCCAGGCACAGTTGTGGAAATAAACGCGCAGCCACAAAAAAGCCGGTCGAATGACCGGCTTTTTTCTGCAGCGTGAGAAGGATCAGTCCTTCTTGTAACCGCTTTCGGTGCAACCCAGGCAACGCACGAAAGCCGCCATGCCCGGCTCGACCACCAGCGCCTGGCCAGCTTCGCCGACATTGCCACCAGCCGCGGTGAACGGCAGGCTGACCAGAAACAGGCCGGCACCGATCACGGTGGCGCCGATCAGCAGCGGACGGGCGACGAGCAGGTCACCGGCCATGGCATAGCCTTTGGGTGCTTCGAGGGTGTAGGTCGGGTCACCGCTGGTATTCTGCTGGACCACTTCCGCCTGGGCCGGCAGTGCCAGCAGGCCAGTGGTCAAAGCCAACACAGCGGCGGAGGTGCGAAACAGATTCATGATTGCGGTCCTTCATTATGTAGTTATGCAGAACGATGCTGGTAACTATAACAGCGCTTACGCAAATGTCAGCGTGAACGCCGTCAATCGCCGTGGAATGCGTATTCCGGCTTTTTCGGTTCATAGGGACGGAAAAAGGCCAACAAGGCTTTGATATCCGCCTCGGCATCGCCGGTCGGCTGAAACGGCGCGCCGATCACCACCCGCCGATTACGATAGTCCAGCGCACCGGGAACGATGGGAACGCCAGCACCGCAAGCGATATGGTAGAAGCCCATGCGCCAGCGCTCCACTTTCTTGCGCGTGCCTTCCGGCGACAGCACTAGGATGAACTCGCGGTTGTCGCGAAAGCTCTGGATCGCCTGCTCGACCATGTTCAGGCGCAGATGACGCAGGATCGGGATGCCGCCCCAGGCTTTCAACAGCCCGCTGAAGGGCCAGATAAAGATGCTGTGCTTGCCGAACCAGCGCGCATTCAGGCGCAGGACGAACTTCACGGCGATGAAGATCACGAAATCCCAGTTCGAGGTGTGATGCGCACCAATCACCACGAACTTGTCCAACGCCGGCATCTGCCCTTCGATACGCCAGCCCATCAGCTTCAACACACTACGCCCCAGCCACTCCGCGAACGGATTGGCCGGCAGATAATTGCCGTCCATCATGTTTCCTACTGCTTGTTCTTATTCTGAGTATGGCGCCTGCCAAGAGAGGGGGAGAGCCATCTAGCGCTGGCATTTCGGGCAATAGACGCTGGCCCGCTGACCCAGCTTGACCTCGCGCAACGTGCTGCCGCAGGCCTTGCAGAACTCGCCGCCACGCCCGTAGACGAACAGCTCCTGCTGGAAATAGCCTGGCTGGCCATCGCCACCGACGAAGTCGCGCAGGGTGGTGCCGCCACGCTCGATGGCATGGGCGAGGATGCGTTTGATCTCTTCGGCCAGCTTCACATAGCGCGCCCGGGAAAGCGTCCCGGCCTCGCGGCGCGGGTCGATGCCGGCGGCGAACAGCGCCTCGCTGGCGTAGATATTGCCGACCCCCACCACCACCGCGTTATCCATGATGAACGGCTTGACCGCCATCGAACGGCCGCGTGACAGCTGGTACAGACGTTCGCCATCGAACAGCCCGGTCAGCGGTTCCGGGCCCAGCTTGCGCAGCAGTTCATGGTTGAGCGGGTCGCTGCTCCAGAGCAACGCGCCGAAGCGCCGCGGGTCGGTGTAGCGCAGCGCCAGGCCCGACTCCAGTTCGATATCGACATGCTCGTGCTTGGCCGCCGGCGTGCCCACCGGCACCAGGCGCAGGCTGCCGGACATGCCCAGGTGGCCGATCAGGGTGCCGCTCTCGGCCTGGATCAGCAGGTACTTGGCACGCCGCTCGACGCACTCGATGCGCTGCCCGGACAGGCGCACATCGAGGTCTTCGGGGATCGGCCAGCGCAGCCGACGCTCGCGCACGACCACGCGGCTGACGCGCTGCCCCTCGAGAAAGGGCGCGATACCGCGGCGGGTAGTTTCGACTTCAGGGAGTTCAGGCATGACGAACGACGGATACTGCAGAGAGAGGCAGCCACCTTAGCAGGAAGCTGCCGACGAACGAACCGGCTCAGCAGGCGCCCAGGTCGTGGATGCTTTCCTTGAGGGTCTGGAAGTCGTACTCGGTGAGGCCGACATACTCCAGCACCTGCTGCTGGATACTGTTCCACTCGTGGTCTTCTTCCTGATTGCCCAGCACCCGGTAGCTGCCACAGATATGCTCGGCCATCTTGAGGATGGCCATCAGGGTCTTCAGCTGGGCATCGCGACCGGTGTCGTCCTCGAAGAACGACAGCGCGTTGTGGTGATTGGCAATTGCCTCACACAGGTGCAACGGCAGGTTCCACGACTTGGCGGTGAAGTAGCCCACCACCGCGTGATTGGTGTTGAGCAGGCGATTCTCGGTATCGACCACACGCCGCTCGCTGCTGGCATTGAAGTACGCCTCCTCCAGCACCGTCATGTAATCCGGAAAACGCTTGAGCATCAGCGGAATGCCGCAATTGTGGAACAGGCCGAGGGTATAGGCCTCGTCCGGCGCCTGGTAGCCAATGCGTTTGGCCAGGGTAAGGCAGGTCATCGCCACGTCCTGGGCGGTATCCCAGAAGCGGTTGAGGGTGACGATGGTCTCGTCGCTCATCTCGCCCTTGATCGACTGGGCATTGATCAGGTTGATCACCGAGTTGCAGCCGAGCAGGTTGACCGCCTGCTGGATCGAGGCAATGCGGTTGGCCAGGCCGAAGAACGGCGAGTTGACGATTTTCAGCAGCGCGCCGGACAGACCCGGGTCCTGGCTGATCAACCGGGCGATAGTCTTCAGATCCGGATTGGGCAGGAACTGCTCCATCTGCAGGTCGACCATGATCTGCGGCTGCGGCGGCACGCTGATGCCCTGCAGTACTTGCTGGATCTGTTCGGCGGAAAGGTCTTGGGCCATGAGCGGGCAACTGAAATGAGAAAGTCGCCACAGTTTAGCCAAAGCATTCCCGACTCCACAGCCAACTTTTGTAGGAGTTTTGCTGCCAGGCCGCAAACGGCTGGCGCCAGCGGGTTTTGCCCGAACGGGCGCCGACCAGTGGTCGCACATGCACTCTTTTTCATTGCCCGCGACTGCCATCGCTGCAGCCGCCAGGAACCCTCTGCGGCTATAATTCCGCTCTTTTTCGCGGAGTACCCCCGATGTCCCTGCCCAGCCTGCGCCTCAAAGCCAATGCCGATCGTCGCCTGCGCGCCGGCCATCTGTGGGTCTACAGCAACGAGATTGACGTCGCCGCCACCCCGCTGACCGGCTTCCAGGCCGGTGACCAGGCCATCCTCGAAGCCGCCGGCGGCAAGGCCCTGGGCATCGTCGCGATGAGCCCGAACAACCTGATCTGCGCCCGCCTGCTGTCGCGCGACGTCAAGCACATCCTCGACAAGTCGCTACTGGTGCACCGCCTCAACGTCTGCCTGTCGCTGCGCGATCGCCTGTTCGACCAGCCCTTCTACCGCCTGGTGTACGGCGACTCCGACCTGCTGCCGGGCCTGGTGGTCGACCGTTTCGGCGACTACCTGGTGGTGCAGCTGGCCTCCGCCACCATGGAACACCACAAGCACGACCTGATCGAAGCCCTGGTACAGGTACTCAAGCCGCGCGGCATCCTGTTCAAGAACGACTCCAAGGCGCGCGATGCCGAAGGCCTGCCGCGCTACGTCGACGCCGTATTCGGCCAGGTGCCGGAGTGGGTCGCCCTGGAAGAGAACGGCGTGAAGTTCGAAGCCCCGGTGATTGCCGGACAGAAGACCGGCTGGTTCTACGACCACCGCATGAACCGCGCGCGCCTAGCGCCCTACGTCAAGGGCAAGCGCGTGCTCGACCTGTTCAGCTACATCGGTGGCTGGGGCGTGCAGGCGGCGGCGTTCGGCGCCAGCGAAGTGTTCTGCGTGGACGCCTCGGCCTTCGCCCTCGACGGCGTCGAGCGCAATGCCGCGCTGAACGGCGTGGCCGAGAAGCTCACCTGTGTCGAAGGTGACGTGTTCGAGGCGCTCAAGGAACTGAAAGCCGCCGAAGAGCGCTTCGACGTGGTCATCTGCGACCCGCCCGCCTTCATCAAGCGCAAGAAAGACATCAAGAACGGCGAGGCCGCCTACCGCCGCCTCAACGAAACTGCCATGCGCCTGCTCGGCAAGGACGGCATCCTGGTCAGCGCCAGCTGCTCCATGCACCTGGAAGAGGACCACCTGCAAAACATCCTGCTGACCAGCGCCCGCCACCTGGACCGCAATATCCAGCTGCTCGAACGCGGCAGCCAGGGCCCGGATCACCCGGTACACCCGGCCATCGCCGAAACCCGCTACATCAAGAGCCTGACCTGCCGCCTGCTGCCCAACAGCTGATCGCGACACGCCCCACTACCCGCCCGACCGTCAGCCTTTCCCCGGCAGGCACGGGCGGCGTAGAATCGGTTCATCTCTCGCCAACCATCCCCGGCGGGCCAGTGAGCCCAGGCCCTGCAAGCGGCGACCCCGCTTCGCCAGACGGCCCCTCCGAACGCACGGCCACCTGCCGTTTGCATCCGGTTCAGCGCACGCTCACCCTACGAAGATAACCCTGACCAGCCCCAGGAACCGTCATGCCTGACTATCGCTCGAAGACCTCCACCCACGGCCGCAACATGGCCGGCGCCCGCGCCCTGTGGCGCGCCACCGGGATGAAGGACGAAGACTTCAAGAAACCGATCATCGCCATCGCCAACTCCTTCACCCAGTTCGTGCCCGGCCACGTGCACCTGAAGGACCTCGGCCAACTGGTCGCCCGCGAGATCGAGAAGGCCGGCGGCGTGGCTAAAGAGTTCAACACCATCGCGGTCGACGATGGCATCGCCATGGGTCACGACGGCATGCTCTATTCGCTGCCGAGCCGCGAGATCATCGCCGACGCCGTGGAATACATGGTCAACGCCCACTGCGCCGACGCCATCGTCTGCATCTCCAACTGCGACAAGATCACCCCCGGCATGCTGATGGCGGCCCTGCGCCTGAACATCCCGGTGATCTTCGTCTCCGGCGGGCCGATGGAAGCCGGCAAGACCAAGCTGGCCAGCCACGGCCTGGACCTGGTCGATGCCATGGTCATCGCCGCCGACTCCACTGCCTCCGACGAGAAGGTCGCCGAGTACGAGCGCAGCGCCTGCCCGACCTGCGGCAGCTGCTCCGGCATGTTCACCGCCAACTCGATGAACTGCCTGACCGAAGCCCTGGGCCTGGCCCTGCCGGGCAACGGTTCGACCCTGGCCACCCACAGCGACCGCGAGCAGCTGTTCCTGCAGGCCGGCCGCACCATCGTCGAGCTGTGCAAGCGCTACTACGGCGACAACGACGAGTCGGTACTGCCGCGCAACATCGCCAACTTCAAGGCGTTCGAGAACGCCATGATGCTGGACATCGCCATGGGCGGCTCGACCAACACCATCCTGCACCTGCTGGCCGCCGCCCAGGAGGCCGAGATCGATTTCGACCTGCGCGATATCGACCGCCTGTCCCGCGTCGTACCGCAGCTGTGCAAGGTGGCGCCGAACATCCAGAAGTACCACATGGAAGACGTACACCGCGCTGGCGGCATCTTCTCCATCCTCGGCTCGCTGGCCCGTGGCGGCCTGCTGCACACCGACCTGCCGACCGTGCACAGCAAATCCATGGCCGAAGCCATCGCTAAATGGGACATCACCCAGACCGACGATGAAGCCGTGCACCACTTCTTCAAAGCAGGCCCGGCAGGCATCCCGACGCAGACCGCGTTCAGCCAGTCGACCCGTTGGGACACCCTGGATGACGACCGTGAAAACGGCTGCATCCGCAGCTTCGAGCACGCCTATTCGAAAGAAGGCGGCCTGGCCGTGCTGTACGGCAACATCGCCCTCGACGGCTGCGTGGTAAAAACCGCCGGCGTGGATGAATCCATCCATGTATTCGAAGGCAGCGCGAAGATCTACGAGAGCCAGGACAGCGCCGTGCGCGGCATCCTCGCCGACGAAGTGAAGGAAGGCGATATCGTCATCATCCGCTACGAAGGCCCGAAAGGCGGCCCGGGCATGCAGGAAATGCTCTACCCGACTTCCTACCTGAAATCCAAGGGCCTGGGCAAAGCCTGCGCCCTGCTCACCGACGGCCGCTTCTCCGGCGGCACCTCGGGCCTGTCGATCGGCCACGCCTCGCCGGAAGCAGCAGCTGGTGGCGCCATCGGTCTGGTGCGCGAAGGCGACAAGATCCTGATCAACATCCACGAGCGCACCATCAACCTGCTGGTCAGCGACGAGGAAATCTCCCATCGCCGCCACGAGCAGGACAAGAAGGGCTGGAAGCCGGTGGAACAGCGTCCGCGCAAAGTCACCACCGCACTCAAGGCCTACGCCCTGCTCGCCACCAGCGCCGACAAGGGCGCGGTGCGCGACAAGGCGCTGCTGGAAAAGCTGGTGCAGTAAGCCGCGTCCGGCACGACGAAAAAGCCCGGCAACCGCCGGGCTTTTTCTTTGCTACACCCTGTTCTTGGCTAACCACTGTAGGAGCCAGCTTGCTGGCGATCGCTTTGTACCGGGCACGGATCGCCAGCCAAGCTGGCTCCTACAAGAACACGCAGGAACCTCTATGAAGATCGGCCTGATCTCCGACACCCACGGCCTGCTGCGCCCCGAGGCCCTGGCGGCTTTGCAGGGCTGCGAGCAGCTGATCCATGCCGGCGATATCGGCAAGCCGGAGATTCTCGAGGCCCTGCGCGAACTGGCGCCGCTGACCGTGGTGCGCGGCAACAACGATAAGGACGATGCCTGGGCCGCCGCCATTCCCGGCAGCGCCGTGCTGCGCAGCGCTGGTGTGGGCATCTACGTCAGCCATGAGCTGGCCGATGTGCCGGAGCCATTGCCCGCCGATATCCAGGTGGTGGTCACCGGACACTCGCACAAGCCGCTGATCGCGGAGCGCGACGGCGTGCTCTATATCAATCCGGGCAGTGCCGGGCCACGGCGCTTCAAGCTGCCGATCAGCGTCGGCCTGCTGCATCTCGACGCTGGCGCGGTGCGCGGCGAGCTGATCGAACTGGGCTGATCAGCTCACGCCCATATAGCGGTCGGCGCGGTGATTGATCGCCAGCACCATGTTCAGCGCCACCGCGCCAAGCACCGAGAGGGCGACCTTGTCCGGCGCCACGACGAAGATCGAGGCCAGTACGATGGCCGCATCGACGCCCATCTGCACCGCGCCGGCGCGCAGGCCGAAGCGTTCCTGGAGGAACAGCGCGAGGATGTTCACCCCGCCCAGGCTGGCGCGGTGGCGAAACAGCATCAGCAGGCCCAGGCCCATGGCGAAACCACCGAAGACGGCGGCGTAGAGCTGGTTCAGCTCGGCGAACACCACCCAGCGCGGCGTCAGCTCGGCGAGCAGCGACACCAGCGCCACGGCGCAGGCGGTGCGCAGGGTGAACTGCCAGCCCATGCGCCACAGCGCCAGGGCATAGAACGGCAGGTTGAGCAGGAAGAACACCAGGCCGAACGGCCAGCCGGCCAGGTACTTGAGCAGAAAGGCCAGGCCCACCGTGCCGCCGGTGAGCAGCCCGGCATGGCTGTAGAAAGCGATGCCCAGGGCGACCATGGCGGTGCCGAACAGCAGCGCCAGGGCATCTTCCCAGAGCGGATGGCGGACGAAGATCTCGGCGACCTGTTCGGTGTCCGCGTGATCCGGAATGTGCTCAGTCATGGGGTAACCTCGGCGCCCAGCGTACCGGCACCAGCATAGGACGGCGCCCCCGCTGGGGGGCGACGCAAATCAGTAAACGGGTGGAGTCAGCGGCGCTGCCAGGTCTCGAAGCAGTGCGCCGGCGCCGGCTCGACGGCCGCCTGCGGCTCGCGCTCGATGCAGTCCCAGGCAGCTTCGTCGTAGGACGGGAACCAGGCATCGCCGTCCGGCTGCAGCGCCACGCGGGTCAGGTACAGGCGCTCGGCCTGCGCCAGGCCCTGTTCGTAGAGCTGCGCGCCGCCAATCAGCATGAGTTCGTCGACACCTTGTTCGCGCGCCCACTGATCGGCGCGGACAATGGCAGCGTCCAGCGACGCGAAGACTTCTGCACCTTCCAGCACCAGCCCGGCTTGGCGGCTGACCACCAGGTTGAGCCGGCCGGGCAGCGGGCGACCCAGCGAGTCCCAGGTCTTGCGGCCCATGATGATCGGCTTGCCAAGGGTCTTGGCCTTGAAGTGTTTGAGGTCCGCCGGCAGGTGCCAGGGCAGTTGGTTGTCGCGGCCGATCACGCGGTTGTCGGCGAGGGCGGCGATCAGGCAAAGGGGCAGGGTCGTTTTCATCCGCGCAGGATAACGGCTCGCCCGGCCCGAATGAAGCGCCGCCTCACGCCGGACCACCCGGCCGCTTGCTTACCAGCCGGTTGCGCCCCTGTTCCTTGGCCAGGTACAGCGCCACATCGGCCAGGCGCAGGGCATCTTCCAGGCTCTGGTGCGGTTGCGGCAGCAGATAGGCCAGGCCGATGCTGATGGTCACCACCCCTGCCGCCTCCGACTGCGCATGGGGCAGGCCCAGCGCCTCGATCTCGCTGCGGATACCTTCGAGGATCGACATGACCTGCGTTTCCTCGATGCCGTACCAGAGGCCGACGAACTCCTCGCCGCCGTAGCGCGCCGTCATCTCCAGCGGGCGCCGCGCCTGCTGGCCGATCACCTGGGCCACCGCACGCAACGCCTCGTCGCCAGCGGCGTGGCCATAGTGATCGTTGTAACGTTTGAAGTAGTCGACATCCATCATCACCAGGGCCAGCGACTGCCGCTCACGCTGGGCCTGGCGCCAGCTGCGTTCGGCCCGCTCGCTGAAGGCGCGGCGATTGAGCAGGCCGGTGAGGAAATCCTTCTCCGCCAGGTCCTGCAGCAGGCCCTGGGCGAGGAAGTTCTGCCGGCTGGCGTATTCGAGGAAGTAGCAGCCGAAGCAGCCGATCAGGTTGGCGCTGGCGAGAAATACCACGTTGTACAGCAGCTGCTCGGCGGGCAGGCCGCTAAGCACCTCCACCAGCAGATAGGCGCAGAAGGTCAGCCAGCCGCATAGCGCGGCGGTGACGAAACGCAACCCAGTAAGGAAGTAGAAGAACACCGTGACCAGGATGATGCCCTCGTAGGGCAGCGGGAAGTCATGGGCGCGAGCGATCCAGATGATCCCGGCCACACCCAGTCCGCCGGCCAGCGCCGCAACGGCGCCGATCATCTGCAGATAGGGACGCAAGTGCCGCTGGTAGGTGGCCAACCAGGCAAGCAGCAGCGTCGGCACAATCACGCCGAGGCGTATGGCCAGGGTCCGGTTGCGCACGCTCTCGGGCAGGCTGACGGCATCTACCACCACGAACAGCAGCATCATCAGCATTGCCACCAGCAGCGACCCGCGCATGCGCACCAGAAACGCGGTGATGTGGTAGCGGCCGAAGGCCTGCTCCAACTCATCGTCAAAACTGAGCAAGCGGAAACCGGCGCGGTGCTGGCGCAGGTAGGGAGAATCCTGGTTGACCAAGTCCAGGTTGGGCAACTTCATGGGCGCATGCTCTTCTAGTTCTTTTGCCCTCAGCCTAGTCTGCCCGCCGCGCATGCCACAAGCCCGGCTTGCCCAGCTGTGGCGCGCAGGGGTTATCCTTCAGTTTCGACTCGTCAACGGAATGCTGCGTGACACACACCCCACTCAAGCGCCTGCAACGCCTCTGGCTGTGCGAAACCCTGCGCCTGCGCGAAGAGCATGCCGGCCCGCTGGAGGACGGCGAAGCCAACCGCCTGGCCCGCCAGAGCGGCAGCGACCTGGCCAGCCGCATCGAGGCCCGCGCGCTGTTCCTCGCCCAGCGTGACGGTCAGTTGCAGGCCCAGCAGCACTGGCTGCAAGGCGCGCGTCTGGCCCTCGGCCTGCTGCTGGTACTGGCCTTGCTCAGCGGGGCCGGCCTGGCCCTGGCCGCACTGGGCGATGGCAGCCGCCCGGTGAATGTGTTCTGGGCTCTGGGCAGCCTGCTCGGCCTGCACCTGCTTCTGCTGCTCGGCTGGGCCCTCGGCCTGCTGCTGGCCGGCGACCACAGCGCCGGCCTCGGCCGCCTGTGGCTGTGGCTCAGCGAAAAACTGGCGCGCGATGCCAGCGCCGCCCAGCTCGGCCCGGCCCTGGTGTTGCTGCTGCAACGCCGCCGGCTCAACCGCTGGCTGCTCGGCCTGCTGGTACACGGCCTGTGGCTGGTGGCGCTGCTCAGTGCCGGGCTGATGCTGCTGATCCTGCTCAGCACCCGCCGCTATGGCTTCGTCTGGGAAACCACCCTGCTCGGCAGCGATACCTTCGTCGCCCTGACCCAGCTTCTCGGCAGCCTGCCCGCGCTGCTCGGTTTCCCCGTGCCGGATGCCGAAACCATCCGTGCCAGTGGCGACAACGCCCTGACCAGTGAAGCCGCGCGGCATGCCTGGGCCGGCTGGCTGCTCGGCGTGCTGCTGGTGTTTGGCATTCTGCCGCGCGCGGTGCTCCTGCTGCTGTGCCTGTGGCGTTGGCAACACGGCAGCGCGCGCCTCGCGCTCGACCTCAACCTACCCGGCTACCGCCTGCTCGGCGAACGCCTGCAACCGACCAGCGAACGCCTCGGCGTGCTGGATGCCGCGCCAGCGCAGCTGACTGAGGCCCACGCTGGCAGCACGCGCCTGGACAGCAGCGGCGCTGTGCTGGTGGCCATCGAGCTGGACCCGCAACGCCCCTGGCCGCCGGCCCTGCCCAAGAGCCTCGCCGATGCCGGCGTGCTGGACAGCCGCGAGCAGCGCCAGCAGCTGCTCGACCAGCTCGGCCGCTTCCCGCCGGCACGCCTGGCCATCGCCCTCGACCCGCGCCGCTCGCCGGACCGCGGCACCCTGGCGCTGCTCGGCGAGCTGGCACGCACGGCCGCCGCCACGCGCATCTGGCTGCTGCAGCCGCCTCCTGGCGAAGCCCTCGACAGCCAGCGCCTGGGTGACTGGCATAGCGCGCTGCAGCGCCTGAACTTGCCGTTTGCCGACAGCGCACCGCTGGCCTGGCTGGAGAGCGGCCATGACTGATCCCGTAGCCCGGATGCAATCCGGGAAGCAGGCAGCTCCGCCCCGGATTGCATCCGGGCTACGGCCTGACGGCCCCCTCTCCCCAACCCTCTCCCATAAATGGGCGAGGGGGCAGTCCATGCAGGCTGCGACAGGCTCGAGTCACCCCTCTCCCGTTTACGGGAGAGGGGCCGGGGGAGAGGGCCGTACATGACCAAGCCACTCAAACTGGCCGTGGTCGGCCACACCAATGTCGGCAAGACCTCGCTGCTGCGCACCCTGACCCGCGACGTCGGCTTCGGCGAGGTCTCCCATCGCCCCAGCACCACCCGCCATGTCGAAGGTGCGCGCCTGTCGGTGGCCGGCGAAGCGCTGCTGGAGCTGTACGACACCCCCGGACTGGAAGACGCCATCGCCCTGCTCGACTACCTGGAACGCCTGCAGCGCCCCGGTGAGCGCCTGGATGGCCCGGCACGGCTGACGCGCTTTCTCGACAGCAGCGAGGCGCGCCAGCGCTTCGAGCAGGAGGCCAAGGTGCTGCGCCAGCTGCTGGCCTGCGATGCCGGGCTGTACGTGATCGACGTTCGCGAGCCGGTGCTGGCCAAGTACAAGGACGAGCTGGCCGTATTGGCCGGCGCCGGCAAGCCGCTGCTACCGGTGCTCAACTTCAGCGCCAGCACCCAGCAGCGCGAGCCGCAGTGGCGCGAAGCGCTGGCCCGCCTCGGCCTGCATGCGCTGGTGTGTTTCGACACGGTGGCACCGCCGCTGGATGGCGAACAGCGCCTGTACGAGAGCCTGGCCCTGCTGCTGGAACGCTCGCGCCCGCAACTGCAGCGGCTGATCGACGACCATGCGGCGCAAGCCGCCGCCCGCCACCAGGCTGGCGCGCGGCTGATCGCTGAACTGCTGCTGGATTGCGCCGCCTGCCGGCGCAGCGTGGCCCATCAGACGACTATCGAGCAGGGCGAGATCGGCGCCCTGCACCAGGCCATCCGCCAGCGCGAGCAGGCCTGCGTCGACGCGCTGCTGCGCCTGTATGCCTTCCGCACCGAGGATGCCCGTGCCGGCGACCTGCCGTTGCTGGACGGGCGCTGGGGCGACGACCTGTTCAACCCGGAGACCCTGCGCCAGCTCGGCGTGAATATTGGTGGCGGCATGGCCGCCGGTGCAGCCGCCGGCGCCGGCATCGACCTGCTGGTCGGCGGCCTTACCCTCGGCGCCGCGGCGCTGCTTGGCGCACTGGCCGGCGGCGGCCTGCAGACCGCGCGCAACTATGGCAAACGCCTGCTCGGCAAACTCAAGGGCCAGCGCGAACTGACGGTGGATGACGGCGTGCTGCGCCTGCTCGCCCTGCGCCAGCGCCAGCTGCTGGCCGCTCTGGATGCCCGCGGCCATGCGGCAACCACGGCGATCCAGCTGGCCCCGCCGCAGGACAAGAGCTGGCGCGAAGGCCAGTTGCCCGAGGCCCTGCGCAAGGCCCGCGCGCATCCCGAATGGTCGTCGCTGAATCCCGGCGCGCGCCTGGAGCAGGCCGAACGCCAGGCGCAGGTCACGCAGCTGGCGGCAGAGCTGACGTAGCCCGTCGCGACGCCTTAAACGGCGACTGGCGCAGCGATATGTGGGTGGGCCTGGTAGTTCTGCAGCTCGAAGTCCTCGAACTTGAAGGCGAAGATATCCTTCACCGCCGGGTTGAGCTTCATCACCGGCAACGGCAGCGGCTCGCGGCTCAGCTGCAGGTCGGTCTGCTCGATGTGGTTGGCATACAGGTGGCAGTCGCCGCCGGTCCAGACGAAGTCGCCAGGCTGCAGGTCGCAGACCTGGGCGATCATCATCGTCAGCAGGGCGTAGCTGGCGATATTGAATGGCACGCCGAGGAAGATATCCGCCGAGCGCTGGTACAGCTGGCAGCTCAGCTTGCCGTCGGCCACATAGAACTGGAACAGCGCGTGGCACGGCGGCAGGGCCATCTGCTCGACCAGCGCCGGGTTCCAGGCCGAGACGATCAGGCGGCGCGAGTCCGGGTTCGTCTTGATCATCTCGATCAGCTTGCTGATCTGGTCGATCGACTCACCATTCGGCGCCGGCCAGCTGCGCCACTGGTAGCCATAGACCGGGCCGAGGTCGCCGTTCTCGTCGGCCCACTCGTCCCAGATGCGCACGCCGTTGTCCTTCAGGTACTGGATGTTGGTGTCGCCCTGGAGGAACCACAGCAGCTCGTGAATGATCGATTTCAGGTGGCACTTCTTGGTGGTCACCAGCGGGAAGCCATCGGCCAGGTTGAAGCGCATCTGGTGGGCGAAGAGGCTGTAGGTGCCGGTGCCGGTGCGGTCACTCTTGAAGGTGCCGGTCTCGCGCACCAGGCGCATCAGGTCGAGGTACTGTTTCATTGCGCGGCTCCCAGGGCGGCTTGGCGCTTGTAGGCGTAGGCGATCAGACCGAGGCCGCCGAGGATCATCGGCAGGCAGAGGATCTGGCCCATGGTCAGCCAGCCACCGGCCAGGTAGCCGAGCTGGACATCCGGCACGCGGACGAACTCGACGATAAAGCGGAAGATGCCGTAGCACACGGCGAACATACCGGACACGGCCATGGTCGGGCGCGGCTTGCGCGAGTAGAACCAGAGGATGGCGAACAGCGCGAGGCCTTCGAGGGCGAACTGGTACAGCTGCGAAGGGTGACGCGCCAGCTGCTGCGGGTCGGTGGGGAAGACCATCGCCCAGGGCAGGTCGGTGGCCTTGCCCCACAGCTCGGCGTTGATGAAGTTGCCGATGCGCCCGGCACCCAGGCCGATCGGCACCAGCGGGGCGATGAAGTCCATCAGCTGGAAGAAGCTTTTGTCATTGCGCCGGCCGAACCACCAGGTGGCCAGCATCACGCCGAGCAGGCCGCCGTGGAAGGACATGCCACCCTCCCACACGCGGAGGATCTTCAGCGGCTCGGCGATATAGGCGGCGAAGTCGTAGAACAGCACATAGCCCAGGCGCCCGCCGAGGATCACACCCATGGCCACCCAGAACACTAGGTCGGAGAGTTTCTCCTTGCTCCAGCTCGCGTCGAAACCGGCCAGCCGGCGCGAGGCCAGCAGCCAGGCGCCACCGATGCCTATCAGGTACATCAGGCCGTACCAGTGGATCTTGATCAGGCCCAGGTCGAGGGCAACCGGGTCTATCTGCGGGTAAGGCAGCATTCAAAACTCCTTAGATCAGGAAATTCACGCCCACGCATAACAGCAGCAGGGCGAACAGACGCTTGAGCAGGCGCGGCGACAGTTTATGCGCCAGGCGCGCGCCGAAGCGGGCGAAAAACATGCTGGTGATGGCGATACCGGCCATGGCCGGCAGGTAGACGAAACCCAGGCTCCACTGTGGCAAGCCCGGCTCGCTCCAGCCGATCAGCATGAAGCTCAACGCACTGGCCGCCGCAATGGGCAGACCGCAGGCCGACGAGGTGGCCACCGCCTGCTGCATCGGCACGCTGCGCCAGGTGAGGAACGGCACGGTCAGCGAACCGCCGCCGATGCCGAAAATCGCCGAAGCCCAGCCGATCACCCCGCCGGCAGCCGTCAATCCAGCCTTGCCTGGGACCGTGCGACTGGCCTTGGGTTTCAACTCCAGGCCCATCTGGATAGCGATGACGATGGCGAATACGCCGATGATCTTCTGCAGCAGCGGGCCCTGGATGGCCGCTGCGGTCAGCGCGCCAAAGCCAGCACCGAGGAGGATGCCGAGGGTCATCCAGGTGAACACCGGCCACAGCACTGCGCCCTTGCGCTGGTGCTCCAGCACCGAATTGATCGAAGTGAAGATGATGGTAGCCAGCGAGGTGCCGACGGCCAGGTGGGTCAGCACGCTCGGGTCGATGCCCTGAGCGGTGAAACTGAATACCAGCACCGGCACGATGATGATGCCGCCACCGACGCCGAACAGCCCGGCCAGCACGCCGGCCGCCGCGCCCAGCAGCATATAGAGCAGGAATTCCATCAATACCCCCGAAAACCAAGCGGCATGGTAACGGATGCGCCCCGCCCCCTCCAGCCGAGGCGATGGATGCCCGCCGCTACACTGATAGACTCCGGGCACAAGGAGAAGCCCATGTGCCTGATCGTTTTCGCCTGGCGCCCCGGCCACGCCCAGCCACTGGTGCTGGCGGCCAACCGCGACGAATTCTACAACCGTGCGAGCCTGGCCCTCGGCGAGTGGCCAGATGCGCCCGGCCTGTACGCCGGGCGCGACCTGCAGGCCGGTGGCACCTGGCTGGGGGTGAGCGCCGATGGTCGCTTCGCCGCCCTGACCAATATCCGCGACCCGCGCCAGGCCAAGGGCCCGCGCTCGCGCGGGGAGCTGCCGGTGGACTTCCTGCGCGGCACGCTGGACGCCGAGCACTACCTGGCCGAGCTGAGCGAGCGCCTGGAGCAGTACAGCGGCTTCAACCTGCTACTGGGCAACCGCGACGCGCTGTACTACTTCAACTCCGAGGAAGGCCAGACGCGGCGTCTGCAAGCCGGCCTCTACGGCCTGTCCAATGCCGAGCTGGATACGCCCTGGCCAAAGGTCGTGCGTGCCAGCGCCGGCCTCGCCGGCTGCCTGGATGATCCGCAACCGCAGCGCCTGCTGGAATTGCTCAGCGATCCACGCCAGCCGCCGCGGGTGCTGCTGCCGGATACGGGTATTGGCGTGGACTGGGAGCTGCTGCTGTCGAGCATCTTTATCGTCGGCCCCGGCTACGGCACCTGTGCCAGCAGCGCGCTGCTACTCAACGCCGACGGCAGTCTGCGCCTGGTGGAGCGGCGCTTCGATAGCGCCGGCCAGGCCTGCGGCGATGCCGAGGTATGCCTACCGGCCTAGGCCGGCTGCAATCCCCAGCTGCCCTGGTAGCGCTCAGCCGACGGCGCCTCGCCGCGTGGCCCGGCACGACTGACGCTGAACTCGCCGCACAGGGCGCCGAGATTGCTCGCCAGGCTTTCCAGCAGCTGGCTGTCTTCCGCCACTTCGGCAGCACCAAGGGCAGTGCTGCCGGCAATCGCCCGCGCGCTATCGATCAGCCGCGCCACCTCGTCGACAGCCGCCAGCTGTTCGCGGGTGGACAGGCCGATCGACTTGATCGCCTCGATCGAGCAATGCACCCGATCCAGCAGCCGCACCGTCTGTTCGGTGTGCTCGACGCAGCGGGCCACCTCCTGATGGCTGTGCTGCATGGCCGCCACCGAACGCTCGGCCCCCGCCTGCAGCGACTCGATCATGCCCTGGATCTCACCAGTGGCTTGCTGGGTACGTTGAGCCAGCTGGCGCACCTCATCGGCCACCACGGCAAAGCCGCGCCCATGCTCACCGGCACGCGCCGCCTCGATGGCCGCGTTCAGCGCGAGCAGGTTGGTCTGCTCGGCGACCGCACGGATCACTTCCAGCACCCGGCCGATCTGCTGGGTATCGGCGGCCAGGGCGAGAATCACCGCGCCGCTGCTTTCCATGTCCTGGGCCAGGGCACGGATGCCGGCCTGGGTCTCGGCAATTGCCTTGACCCCCGCGCAGGCATCGCCGTCGGCCTGGCGCGCCGTGGCCGCCGCGTCCTCGGCTCCGGCCGAGACACGCCCCACAGCCACGGACAACTGCTCGATGGCCCCGCCCATCTGCTGCGACACCGTGAGCAGGGTCTCCGCCCCCTGGCTCAGCTGCGCGGTGGAATGGCTCAGGTGGCTGCTGGTGCCATGCAGCTCATCGCCGGCTGTCACCACCCGGCTGACCAAGCGATCGAGCAGCTCGAGAAAGCGGTTGAAGCGCTGCGCCAGGGGATCGGCCGAGGCGCTGCGGTAAGCCAGGTCGATGGCCTGACCATCGCGCAGCAGGTGTACCGAGGTGCGCTGCAGATCCTCGCCGGCCGCGGCCTGGCGCGCCCCGTGCAGTGCCAGCACCAGCAGCACCAAGGTCTCGGCCACCACGTAGGCGGCATGAATGAAGATCACCGGCCAGCCGCTATCCGCCGCCACCAGGCGAATCAGCTCGCCCTGCTGCTGGGCCACGAAGAAACCCAGGTGGTGGGCGGCGATCACCGCGGCGGCCAGGAGTATCGGCAGCCAATCCCGGTAATAGAGCAGGAAGGCGAGCAGGACGAAGATGCCGAAGTGCATTTCGATCAGGCCATGGCTCTGCTGGATGTGCAGCGCCGACAGCACCATGAAGGCCACGCCCATCAGGCAGCGGTACAGGCGCGAGCCGCCGACCAGGAAGTACAGCACGCTCATGCTCAGCAACGTGCCGCCAGCGACGATCAGGGCCATGACCCAGGTCGCATGCCAGAAGGCCAGGCCGAACGCATACAGGGTCAGGCCCGCCAGTACGGCGAGCATCAGGCGATCGGCCTGCTGATAGAAACTGGTGTGCATGGCATCCCTCCCGTGTAGACATCCCTATGACGGCAAAATAGTGGCCATCAGAGTAGTAGCAGCTGCAGGGTGGCTCGCCAGGAATCTGGTCCGTCAGTCAGCGCCGATCGTCGGACAAATTGGCCGAACGACTAGCGCTCCGTCTCGGGCGGCCAGTCGCAGAAACAGCCCACCGCCAGGTTGCTGTCGGCGCGCACCGGACGACCGGCGCTGAGGGCCTCGAGGATCGGTTCGATAAAGCTGTTGCTCGAGGTGCATTGCGCCCCTTCGCTGTAGGGACCGAAATAGGCCAGCCGGCCCTGCTGGTCCCAGATCGCCACCGCCGGGCTGGCCGGCAACTGCTCGCTGCCAGCCAGGGCCGCGAGCGACTGCAAGGCGCGCAGGTCCTCCGGCAGCTGACCCTGGCTGCCGGCCTTCTGCAGCACATAGAACTGCACCCCGCGCGGCACATAGGTCTGCAGCAGCTCGGCGAGGTGCTGCTGGTTGCCGACATTGCACGGGCAGGCCGGGCCCCAGAAATGCACCACGCGGATCGCCCCGGGCCCGGCCAGTTCGGCCGGCAGACGCAGGGCCGCGCCGGAGAACAGCTCGGTGCGCTCATCGAACGGGCGGATATAACGCGCCTCGAACCACCAGAACGCGGCCAGCATGGCGCCCAGCCAGACGATGGCGAGCAGGCTGGCAAGCAGGACTTTCAGGCGTGAGGCAGGCATGGGCGAACTTCGCAGGTGGGGCGCATAGCTTGCCACGCCACGCCGTACAGCTGAATATCAACGACCACCCCGCCGAACGCGCACAGAATCGATGACCAGCATGCCAAGCCCCACCTCAGAGCACTTCCAGGCCGAACGCCTGCGCAGCCACCTGCGACCCTTGGCCGCAGCATCGCAGCCGCTGAGTGCCGAGGAACAGGCCTACCAGCGTTATTACGGTCTCGACCTGGCCAGTAGCCGTACGGGGGTGCGCAGCCAGCTGGGTTGTTTCGAACTGGACGGCCTGCGTATCGTCACCCAGCTCTGGCTGCCCGCCGAGCCACAGGCCACGCTGGTGCTGCTGCACGGCTACTACGACCACATGGGTCTGTACCGGCATGTGATCGACTGGGCGCTGAGCCTGAACCTCGCCGTACTGGCATGCGACCTGCCCGGGCACGGGCTGTCCGCCGGGCCACGCGCCAGCATCGACGACTTCGCCACCTACCAGCACACCCTGCTTGGTCTGCTCGACCAGGCCGCCAGCCTCGACCTGCCGCAACCCTGGCACCTCTGCGGGCAAAGCACCGGCGGCGGCATCCTGCTCGACTACCTGCTCAACGGCACACCGCAACCACAACCCGGCGCCACCATCCTGCTGGCGCCACTGGTGCGGCCGCGCGCCTGGGGTCTGTCCAAGCTCAGCTACCACCTGCTCAGCCCGTTCAAGTCGGCCATTCCGCGACGTTTCTCGGACAATTCCAGCGACAGCGACTTCCTGCACTTCGTCGAGCACCGCGACCCGCTGCAGCCACGCACTCTGCCGACGGCCTGGGTCGGCGCCCTGGCCAAGTGGATTCCGCGCATCGAGTCGGCACCGCGCAGCACCCAGCGCCCGCTGATCGTGCAGGGCGAGAGCGACATGACGGTGGACTGGCAACACAACCTGGACGTGCTGCAGGACAAATTCGACCAGCCGGAGATCCTGCGCCTGTCGGGCGCGCGGCATCACCTGGTCAACGAAAGCGAAGCGCTGCGCCGGCAGTACTTCGCTTTTCTCGGCGAAAGGCTGCGCTAAAGATCCGATACTTGTAGGAGCCAGCTTGCTGGCGATTCCTGGCGTGAAGCGCATCGCCAGCAAGCTGGCTCCTACAAAAAATGCGTTCAGATGCCCTGCTGCGCCGGCTGCAGTTCAGCACCACTCTGCCCTACCGCCAACCCGGCCCGCAGGGCAGCCAGGGCCGCCTGGTAATAGGCCTGGCCTTCTGCGGACTGGGCGAAACCGACGAACTCATCCAGCTCCGGATCGGACAGCTCGCGGTAGACATGCAGCAGGGTGTTATCCAGATCGGCGCCGATCTGCTGCATCAGCTGTTCACGCTGGCTGCTGACCAGCGCCTCGGCCTGGCCGCCACCGAACAGGCCGGGCAGCATCTGGCTGAGGCTGTCGGCCGCCACGCCGGCCAGGGCCAGGCTGACTTCGGCACCGGCCTCCTTGGCCGGCAGGGCCTGGGCCAGGTGACGGATCAGCAGGCGACGGGTGGCGCTGGCCTCGCTGGGCGGCAGGCCGTTGGCGTGGGCGGCCAGTTGGTCGCGGCGGGTGGCCAGGGTCTCGGCGGCGATCACCTTGCGCCCCAGCGGCGATTCGAAGAACTGCAACGCCGGCTGCGGATTGGCCAGCTGCATGCGCAGGGCGGCCTGGGCGCGCTGATCCATGGCCTGTGGTTCGAAGCGCCGATTGCTGTTGTCGACCAGCGCCTGGTACACCGCCGGCGGCAGGGTATCGCGGTAACGTAGTTGCGCCGCCGCCAGGGCATCACTGAAATGCGCGCGCTGCTCCGGCCAGCCACCAGCCTGGTACAGGCGGGCATGCTCATCGGCAAGGGAAGTCAGGCTGCACAGCAGCAATACGAAGGCGAACACGACACGCATGGGGGGCTCCTAGTAGGGTCTGTTGACGTTTTGCCGCGGGACGCGTTGCTGCGCTAAATGGCGCCAGGCAAGGCGCGGGACGCAGGCAATGGTTATTCCCTTGCCAAGTCCCGCAACGCCGCATGGCGCCATTTGACGCGCAACCCGAAGGGACGGGCCGGTTTTTGCGCGGCGCGTCGTTACTCGTCGCTCATTTGGAATAACCAAACCTCACTCCTCGCGCCTAGCCCCGCGCAAAAACCGGCTCCGTCGCGGCCGTGGCAAAACGCCAACAGACCCTAAGCGCCGTCATTTTCCGGGGTGACGGCAAGCTTGTCGAGGCGCGACAGCAGCGCTGATAGAATCGCCGGCATGCCTACCGACCTCGATGTACAGCTGCTGCCCTCGATCATTGACGACCTCGCCCGCCAGGGTTGGTCGCGGCAGACCGCCGTCCTGCCAAACTCTCTGACCCGCGAACTGGCCGATGAGTGCCGTAGCCGTGGACAAAACGGCGCACTGAACCCGGCGGGCGTCGGCCGCGGTAGCGCCCTGGCGGTGCGCGAGGGCATCCGCGGTGACCAGATCCAGTGGCTGGAAGCCGGCCAGCAGCCGGCCTGTGATCGCTACTTGGCAGCCATGGACGAGCTGCGCCAGGCGCTCAACCAGGCCTTCTTCCTCGGTCTGGCCGACTACGAGAGCCACTTCGCCCTGTACCCGCCGGGCGCCTTCTACCAGAAGCATCTGGATCGTTTCCACGACGACGACCGCCGCACCCTGTCGGCGGTGTTCTACCTGAATGACGACTGGCAGCCCGAGCAGGGCGGCGCCCTGCGCATCTATCCGGCGGACGGTACCGCGCTCGACCTGCTGCCCGAGGCCGGCAGCCTGGTGCTGTTCATGTCTGCCGAGCTGCCCCACGAAGTCCTGCCCGCCAGCCGTGAGCGCCTGTCGCTGACCGGCTGGTTCCGCCGCCGATAAACATCCTCCCGGATTGCATCCGGGCTACGGGAGCCAGAGGAGGTGCCTGTGGAAAAACTGCTGGTCAGCCGCTGCCTGCTCGGCCACAAGGTGCGCTACGACGGTGGCGCCCACGGCCCGTTCGACCTGCTGCAGCGCTGGCAGGAGGAAGGCCGCATCGTCGCCCTGTGCCCGGAAGTGGCCGGCGGCCTGCCGACTCCGCGACCGCCGGCAGAGATCCCCGGAGGCCAGGGCGCCCAGGTGCTCGACGGCAGCCAACCGGTGCTGACCAACCTGGGCGAAGACGTTACTGCAGCCTTCGTCGCCGGCGCCGAGATCGCCCTGCAGCTGGTCCGCCAGCATGGCCTGCGGGTCGCCGTGCTTAAGGCGCGCAGCCCGTCCTGTGGCAACACGCACAACTACGACGGCAGCTTCAGCGGCACGCTGGTCGACGGCGAAGGCGTCACCGCCGCCCTGCTGCGCCGCGCCGGGGTCAGGGTGTTCAATGAAAGCCAACTGGCCGAGGCGGCTGCCGAGCTGACACGCCTGGAGCGGCACGACGGCTGACCGGGCAGAACCCGCCGCATCGCCTAAGGTCAGTGCTGGACACCCGCAAAAGGAGCATCCGCATGAATCCTTCCCTGCGCACCCTGGGCCTTGCCGCCCTGCTTTGCGCCAGCCCCCTGCCGACCCTGAGCGCAGCAGAAGCGCCGCAACTGCCAGCGCCCGATGGCGCCCAGGTGTACTTCATCGAGCCGGCCGATGGCGCTACCGTCGGCCAGACCTTCACCGTCAAGTTCGGCCTCAAGGGCATGGGCGTGGCCCCGGCCGGCGTCGACTTCCCGGCCACCGGCCATCACCACCTGCTGGTGGATGTCAGCAGCATGCCTCTACTGGACAGCGCACTGCCGATGAGCGAGCAGATCCGCCACTTCGGCAAGGGTCAGACCGAGACCGAGCTCACCTTACCGCCCGGCCAGCACAGCCTGCGCCTGCTGTTTGCCGACAAGAACCACGTACCCTTCGATCCGCCGGTGATATCCGAGCCGATCAGCATTACCGTGGAGTAAGCGGACGGAAACGAAAAAAGGGAGGCCGAAGCCTCCCTTTTTCTTGCAACGCACGACGCTTAGAAGAGCACGCGGCTGCGGATGGTGCCGGTGACGTGCTGCAGCTTTTCCAGGGCCAGGTCGGAGTAGTCGGCGTCGACGTCGATCACCACGTAGCCGACCTTCTCGTTGGTCTGCAGGAACTGGCCGGAGATGTTGATGCCGTTGTCGGCGAACACCTTGTTGATTTCGCTCATCACGCCCGGCACGTTCTCGTGGATGTGCAGCAGGCGATGCTTGCCAGGGTGAGCCGGCAAGGCCACTTCCGGGAAGTTGACGGACGAAACCGAAGTACCGTTGTCGCTGTACTTGACCAGCTTCTCGGCCACTTCCAGACCAATGTTGGCCTGCGCTTCGGCAGTCGAACCACCGATGTGCGGGGTGAGGATCACGCGATCCAGGCCACGCAGCGGGCTTTCGAACTCTTCGTCGTTGGACTTCGGCTCGACCGGGAATACGTCGATGGCGGCGCCGATCAGGTGCTCGTCCTTGATCGCCTCAGCCAGCGCTTCCAGCACCACCACGGTGCCACGGGCGGCGTTGATCAGGATGCCGCCCTTCTTCATGGCGCGGATTTCCTTCTCGCCGATCATCCACTGAGTGGAAGCCAGCTCCGGCACATGCAGGGAAACGATGTCGGCCATGCCCAGCAGCTCGTGCAGGTTGCCGACCTGAGTGGCGTTGCCCAGCGGCAGCTTGGTCACGGTGTCATAGAAGAACACCTGCATGCCGAGTGCTTCGGCGAGTACCGAGAGCTGGGTGCCGATCGAGCCGTAACCGACGATACCCAGCTTCTTGCCGCGGATTTCGAAGGAGTTGGCCGCCGACTTGATCCAGCCACCACGGTGGCAGGAGGCGTTCTTCTCGGGGATGCCGCGCAGCAGCAGGATGGCCTGGGCCAGCACCAGCTCGGCGACCGAGCGGGTGTTGGAGAACGGTGCGTTGAATACGGCAATGCCGCGCTCGCGGGCCGCGTTCAGGTCGACCTGGTTGGTGCCGATGCAGAAGCAACCGACGGCGACCAGGCGCTTGGCGCAGTCGAACACCTCGGCGGTCAGCTGGGTGCGCGAGCGGATGCCGATGAAGTGGGCGTCGGCGATCTTTTCTTTCAGCTCGTCGTCGGACAACGCGCCTTTGAGGTACTCGATGTTGCTGTAGCCGGCGGCCTTCAGGGTGTCGACGGCATTCTGGTGCACGCCTTCCAGCAGAAGGAACTTGATCTTGCTCTTGTCGAGAGAGGTCTTGCTCATCGGAGTACCTGTTGTCCCACGAATAGTGTCAGGAGAAGCGTCAGCAGCGTTGCTGACCGGGCCCGCAGATCGGCGCGGGGGCACGATTCACGGGGGGCGTATGCTAGCATACGAGCCCCGCGAAACACCCACCCCTGGCCGATGAAGCGTGCTCAGGGTGACCATGAATTGTTTGAGAGTTCCCCAGATGACCAATCCTGCCCTGATTGAAGCGCTGAAGACCCTGGTCGAGCCCGGCAAGGTGCTTACCGACGCCGACTCCCTCAATGCCTACGGCAAGGACTGGACCAAACATTTCGCCCCGGCACCCAGCGCCATCGTGTTCCCCAAGACCACCGAGCAGGTGCAGGCCATCGTCCGCTGGGCCAACGAGCACAAGGTCGCCCTGGTCCCGTCGGGCGGCCGCACCGGCCTGTCCGCTGCCGCCGTAGCGGCCAATGGCGAAGTGGTAGTGGCCTTCGACTACATGAACCAGATCGTCGATTTCAACGAATTCGACCGCACCGTGGTCTGCCAGCCGGGCGTGGTGACCAAGCAACTGCAGCTGTTCGCCGAGGACAAGGGCCTGTACTACCCGGTGGACTTCGCCTCCGCCGGTTCCAGCCAACTTGGCGGCAATATCGGCACCAATGCCGGCGGGATCAAGGTCATTCGCTACGGCATGACCCGCAACTGGGTGGCCGGCCTGAAAGTCGTCACCGGCACCGGCGAACTGCTCGAGCTGAACCGCGACCTGATCAAGAACGCCACCGGCTACGACATGCGCCAGCTGTTTATCGGCGCCGAGGGTACGCTCGGATTTGTCGTCGAAGCCACCATGCGCCTGGAACGCGCGCCGAAGAACCTCACCGCGATGGTCCTCGGCACCCCGGACTTCGACTCGATCATGCCGGTGCTGCACGCCTTCCAGAACAAGCTCGACCTGACCGCCTTCGAATTCTTCTCGGACAAGGCCCTGGCCAAGATCATGGCCCGCGGTGACGTGCCGCCGGCGTTCGACACCGATTGCCCGTTCTATGCCCTGCTGGAATTCGAAGCCAGCACCGAGGAAGTCGCCGAGCAGGCCCTGGCCACCTTCGAGCATTGCGTCGAGCAGGGTTGGGTGCTGGACGGCGTGATGAGCCAGAGCGAGCAGCAGCTGCAGAACCTGTGGAAGCTGCGCGAGTACATCTCCGAGACCATCAGCCACTGGACGCCGTACAAGAACGACATCTCGGTCACCGTCGGCAAAGTCCCGGCCTTCCTCCACGATATCGACCGTATCGTCGGGGAAAACTACCCGGACTTCGAAGTGATCTGGTTCGGCCATATCGGCGACGGCAACCTGCACCTGAACATCCTCAAGCCGGAGAGCCTGTCCAAGGACGAGTTCTTCGCCAAGTGCGCCATCGTCAACAAGTGGGTATTCGAGACCGTGCAGAAGTACAACGGCTCGATCAGCGCCGAACACGGCGTCGGCATGACCAAGCGCGACTACCTGCACTACAGCCGTTCGGAAGCCGAGATCGGCTACATGAAGGCGATCAAGGCGGTGTTTGATCCGAACGGGATCATGAACCCCGGCAAAATCTTCCCCGTCTGAAGCTACTGCGGGCTACGCGCGCCATGCTGCGTTGGCGAAGCCGGGAAAAATGCTCATTGGCACTAGCCAACTCCGCTTTTTCCCGACTCCGCCGCCTTGCCTGACCTTCGCTCGTGACGCTTCATAAGCATTTGATTCGGAGAAAAGCGGATGAGCTACCAGCACCAGTACACCGATGGCACGCCGATCCACTTCCCGCTGGGCAAGGTGGTCTGCGTCGGGCGCAACTACGCCGAGCATGCTGCCGAGCTGAACAACCCGATCCCGAGCGAGCCGCTGCTGTTCATCAAGCCGGGCAGCTGCACGGTGGCGCTGAACGACAGCTTCGCCATTCCGCAGGATCGCGGCGTGGTGCACTACGAGGCGGAAATCGCCGTGCTGATCGGCAAGCCGCTGTCGAAGAAACCCTCGGTAGAAGAAGTGCGCGACGCCATTTCCGGCTTCGCCCCGGCACTGGACCTGACCCTGCGCGACGTGCAGGCCAAGCTCAAGGAAAAGGGCCTGCCGTGGGAGCTGGCCAAGTCCTTCGACGGCGCCTATGTGCTGGCGCCGTTCGTTGCCGGTGACGCCTACCCGGATCTAGCCGATATCGGCATCCGCCTGTCGATCAATGGCGAGCTGCGCCAGGACGGCAACAGCAGCGCCATGCTCAACCCGATCATCGGCCTGATCCAGCACATCGCCGGGCATTTCAGCCTGCAGCCGGGTGACGTGATCTCCACTGGCACCCCCGCCGGCGTCGGCCCGTTGGCCAGCGGCAACCAGCTGGAAATAGCCCTGGGTGGGCACGCCGCCTTCAGTACGCGGGTACTCTGAAACCACGCACCGGTCTTGCCGGTGCAGCCAGGTGTAGGCGTACTGGCACGACTTTCACCTGCGCTTCACAGAACTTTCATCGCCACCGCGTAGTCTCAGGGGCTCGATCCAGTCGAGCAGCCCCCGATGCAGTCCCTCGCCCTTCCCCGCCGCCCCTGGCTGTCACTGGCCCTGGCCGGCAGCCTGGCCGCCACCGTTGCCGCCATCAATTTCCTGCACTGGGATGACCGCACCCTGCTCTGGCTCAAGGAGCACAACCTGCCCAGCGCCGAGCGCGCCGCCAGCATCTGGCTGCCCGGCTACCGCGCCACCCTGCAGGGCAAGGCACTGGCCGGCCTGGAAGCCGGAGAAACCTCGGACCTGGCCTACAACCCGGTCACCGGCACCCTGTTCACCGTTACCGGCAAGCAACCTACCCTGGTGGAGATCAGCCGCGAGGGCGAGGTGCTGCGACGCATCACCCTGAAGGGTTTTGCCAACCCAGAAGGCGTGGCAGTGCTGGAAAACGGCAACGTCGCGGTGATCGACGAGCGCCGGCGCAACCTGTCGATCTTCGAACTGAACCCGCTGACCCGCGAACTCGACCTGGCCGACGGCAAGCCGTTCGACCTCGGCTACCCGGACGCCGGCAACAAGGGCTTCGAAGGGATCGCCTGGGACCCGACCCAGCAGCGCCTGCTGCTGGGCAAGGAGCGCAACCCGATTGCCATGTTCAGCCTGGCCAGCAACGGCAAGCAGCTGCTGTCCTCGGTCCTGCAACTACTGCCCGACCATGGCCTGGACATGCGCAACCTTTCGGCCCTTAGCGTCGACCCGCAGACCGGGCACATCCTGGCGCTGTCGGCGCAGTCCAACCTGTTGCTGGAGCTGGACGAGCACGGCCAGGCACTCAGCTTCATCAGCCTGCTGGGCGGTATGAACGGCCTGGACCAGCGCATCCCGCGCGCCGAAGGGGTAGCCATGGACCAGGACGGCACCATCTATATGGTCAGTGAGCCGAACCTGTTCTATGTGTTCAACAAGGATGGCCAAGCCAAGGCCGACAAGGGCTAAGCCACGCCGCGCTGCCGGATTAGCCGTAGGGCGGGTGAAACCCGCGGGTTTCACCCGCCCTACGGCGTGACCTCAACGGGTCACTGGGTCGGTCAGACGGCAGTCACGCTGTCGAAGCCCTGCAACACGTTGATCGCATTGATGCCGATCTCTTCCACCGCATAGCCGCCTTCCATGACGAACAGGGTCTGCACGCCGAGCTTGCCGATGATTTCGCCCATGCGCAGGTAGTCCGGGCTATCGAGCTTGAACTGCGAGATCGGGTCTTCCTTGAAAGTGTCCACACCCAGCGACACCACCAGCACATCCGGCGCGTAGGCGGCGATCTGCCGGCAGGCGGCGGCCAGCGCCAGGCTCCATACGGCCCAGTCGCTGCCGGCGGCCAGCGGGTAGTTGAAGTTGAAGCCCTGGCCGACGCCCACGCCCTTCTCGTCGGCATAACCGAGGAAGAACGGGTACTCGAAGCGCGGGTCGCCGTGGATCGAGGTGAACAGCACGTCGGCGCGATCGTAGAAAATGTCCTGGGTGCCGTTGCCGTGGTGGTAGTCGACGTCGAGAATGGCCACCCGCGCGGCGCCCTGGTCCAGGCAGGCCTGGGCGGCGATGGCGGCATTGTTCAGGTAGCAGTAACCGCCCATGTAGTCGGCAGCGGCGTGGTGACCCGGCGGCCGGCACAGCGAGAACACCCCGCGCGCGCCCTTGGCCAGCTCGGCCTGGCCGGTCAGGGCGACGTTGGCCGAGGCGCTGATGGCCTGCCAGCTGCCAGCGGTGATCGGCACGCCGGCGTCGAAGCTGTAGTAGCCGAGCTTGCCGTCGATGCAGTCCGGAATGGTCTGGCGCAGGCGCCGGTTGGGCCAGGTGAAAGGCAGCATGTCGTGGCTGCGGCCGAGGGCCGACCACTCGCTCCAGGCGTTACGCAAAAAGTGCACGAAACCTTCGTCATGCACCCGCAACACCGGGTCCAGACCGAACTCGCGTGGCTTGGCCACTTCACCCAGCTGCACCGCCTGGGCGCGCGCGAGGACCATGTCGGCACGACTGGGCTTCTCGAAACAGGGGGTGAGCTGGCCATCGATCAGCTCGTATTTGCCGTGGTGCAGATGATGGTCGTCGCTGTAAATCGTCAGCATAAGAGGCTCCCCGGACTCGCAAGGGTCCGTTCTGTGGTGGGGATTTCGAGAGCGTCGCGAGCGCAGCTCAGGCAAGGCGGCGGGGGCGGGGAAAAGCGCAGTTGGCAACTGCCAATGAGCACTTTTCCCGTCACCGCCAACGCCGCATGAGCCAGCGCAGCAGCTATCGGCTTACTTCTTCAGCTTGGTCCACACCTTGCTGCGCAGGCTCAGCGCCTTCGGCGAGCAGAGCTGGAAGGAGCGTAGGCGGTCGAGCTTGTCGGCCGGGGTATTGATCGCCGGATCATCGAACAGCGCCTTGTCCATGAACTTCTCGGCGCCGGCCACGGCGTTGTTGTACTTGGCGAAGTTGGAGGCGGCGGCGATGTTCTCTGGCTGCATCATCCAGTTGATGAACACATGGGCCTCGGCGACGTTGGTGGCGCCCTTGGGAATCACGAAATTGTCGATGAAGGTGGCGATGCCTTCCTTCGGGTAGACGTAGGTCAGGCTGGCGCGCTGCTCCTTGGCGCGGTGGAAGGCACCGTTCCATTGCTGGTGCATGGCCACTTCGCCGGCGGCCATGCGCTCGATGGTGCCATCGCTGTTGTACATGGCCAGCATGGGTTTCTGCTTGAGCAGCAGCTCCATCACCTTCTTCACGTCTTCGGGGTTCTCGGTGCAGCGGTCGACGCCCAGGTAGAAGGCCGCCGGCGGAAACAGGTCGTCCATCGAGTTGAGCGCCACCACTTTGCCCTTCAGCTCGGCCGGCGGCTCGAAGAACGGCCCCCAGCTTTCGTCGAGCTTGCCGCCCGGCACCTGGGCGCTGTCGTAGCTGTAGCCGGTGGTGCCCCACAGGTACGGCACGCTGTAGTCATGGGCCGGGTCGAAGTCGAGCTTCTGGAAGGTCGGCGCCAGGTTCGCCAGGTTGGGCAGCTTGCTCTTGTCGAACTTCTGCAGCAGGTCTTCCTGCACCATGATCTGGATGAAGCTGTCCGACGGCACCACCACGTCGTAGTTGCCACCGCCGGCCTTGAGCTTGGCCAGCAGGGTTTCGTTGGAGTCGTAGGCGTCGAGAGTGGCCTTGATGCCGGTGTCGGCCTCGAACTTCTTCAGCAGCTCCGGCGGGTAGTAGTCCGACCAGTTGGCGAAGTTCAGCGTGCCGGCGGCCTGGGCGGCGCCGGACAGGCCCATGGCGAACACAACGGAAAGCGCGAGCGGGGTGCGACGGATCATTCTTGTTGCTCCTTGCGACAGTTGTGGGCTCAGCGCTTGCGCTGGCCGATGTAGTACGACAGTGCGACGAAAAGAATGGAAAGCACGAGCATGATCGAAGAAATCGCATTGATCTTCGGCGATATGCCCATGCGAATGGAGCTGAAGATGTACACCGGCAGGGTGGTCGAGCCGGCCCCGGCGACGAAGTAGGTGATGACGAAGTCGTCCATCGAAATGATGAAGGCCAGCATCGCCCCGGAGAGGATGCCCGGCAGCAGCAGCGGGAAGCTGACCCGCCAGAACACCCGCCACGGCGAGGCGTACAGGTCGGCGGCAGCCTCCAGCAGCTGCGGATTCATGCCCTGCAGGCGAGCGCGGATCGGCAGATAGGCGAACGGCGTGCAGAACACCACATGGGCGATGAGGATGGTCAGCAGTGACAGCTTGAGGCCGATAAAGGCGAAGAACATCAGGATCGCCACGGCACAGACGATATCCGGCACCAGCAACGGCAGGCCGAGTACCCCATGGATCACGCCCTGGCCGCGAAAGCGCCGGCCGTGCATGCCCAGCGCCGCCAGGGTCGCCAGGCTGGTGGAGATCAGCGTGGCGCAGGTCGCGACGATCAGCGAGTTCTTCGCCGCGCGGAGGATTTCCGCATCCGCCGCCACCACGCCGTACCACTTCAGGCTGAAACCCTGCCACAGGGTGGCCGACTGACCGGCGTTGAAGCTCAGCAGCACCAGCACGATGATCGGGATATACAGGAAGGCGAAGAACACCCAGGCGGCCGGCCGCACACCGCTGAAGCGCCACAGCGGACCCTGCAGGTTCATGCGCGCACCTCCCCGCCACGCTGGCGCAAGCCGTTGAACAGCAGGGCCAGCAGCACCAGGCTGAACAGGGCGAAGGCCAGCGCCGAACCCAGCGGCCAGTTGTGTCCGGATCCGAACTGCAGCTGGATCAGGTTGCCGATCATCAGCGCCTTACCGCCACCGAGCAGCTCGGGAATGATGTAGTTGCCCAGCGCCGGGATGAACACCAGGGTGGCGCCGGCCAGCATGCCCGGCAGGGCCAGCGGCAGGATCACCCGCCTGAGCGCCTGCCAACGGTTGGCACCCAGGTCGAAGGCGGCTTCCACCAGGCGCCAGTCGAGCTTCTCCAGGCTGGTGTAGATCGGCAGCACCATGAACGGCAGGAAGGTGTAGAGCAGGCCGATCATCACCGCCACATCGCTGTACAGCAGGCTGACCGTGCCTTCCGGGATACCGAAGAAACCGAGCAGGCCATCCACCAGGCCGCCGTTGCGCAGCAGCAGGATCCAGGCGTAGACGCGCACCAGCAGGTTGGTCCAGAACGGCACGGTGACCAGGAACAGCAGCAGGTTGCGCTTCTTCTCGCTCTGCAGCGCCAGGTACAACGCGGTGGGAAAACCGATCAGCAGGCAACCCAGGGTGGTGGTCACGGCCAGCCAGAAGGAGCGCTGGAAGATGCCCAGGTAATCGGTGTTGAACACCAGGCTGTCGTCGAAGTCGCGCTCGTAGAGGAAGTTGACGTAGGCGTCGACCGAATACTGCCCCCACTTCACCCCGCCGTAGTCGCCGGACTGCAGGAACGACACCAGCAGCATGATCGCCAGCGGCGCGACCAGGAACACCGCCAGCACCAGCATGCTCGGGCTGATCAGCCCCAACCGACGCAGCAGTTGGCGGCGATCAGCCAGTTCGCGCGGGGTACTCATTCGACCAGCACCCGCACCGCGGCGGCCGGCACATCAAGGCGCACCTGGGCGCCACGCGCCAGGCTCTGCAGGGCCCCGCCGCGGTTCTGCTGGCGCACGCGGAAGCCTGACTGGCCGGCGACCTTGAGCAGGTACAGGGTGTCGGTGCCGATATACACCACCTCCTCCACCTCGGCGGTGAGATTGCCCGACTCGCTCAGCGCCACCCGCTCCGGGCGAATGGCCAGGGTCACCGGAGTGGTCTGGCTACACGGCACGCTGAGCAGCTGGCCATCGGCCAGGCGCACGCCACCGCTGAACGGGTCGCCGGTGAGGAAATTGGTCTCGCCGATAAAGTCGGCCACGGTGCGGTTGACCGGGCTCTCGTAGATCTCGCTGGGCGTGCCGATCTGCAGGATGCGCCCCTGGCTCATCACCGCGATGCGGTCGCTCATGGTCAGCGCTTCTTCCTGGTCATGGGTGACGAAGATGAAGGTGATGCCGGTCTCGGCTTGCAGGCGCTTGAGCTCGATCTGCATTTCCTTGCGCAGCTTCTGGTCCAGCGCCGACAGCGACTCGTCGAGCAGCAGCACCCGCGGCCGACTGGCCAGGGCGCGAGCCAGGGCGATGCGTTGCTGCTGGCCGCCGGAGAGCTGGTCGGCGCGGCGATTGCCGACGTCCGGTAGCTTGACCAGCGCCAGCATGCGCTCGACGGTGGCGGCGATCTCGGCCTTGGGCTTGCCCTGCATCTCCAGGCCGAAGCCGATGTTCTGCGCCACCGTCATGTGCGGGAACAGCGCATAGCTCTGGAACACCGTGTTGACCGGGCGGCGGAATGGCGGCAGGTCCTGCATCGGTTCGCCATACAGGCGGATCACCCCGGCGCTGGGCTGCTCGAAACCGGCGATCAAGCGCAGCAGGGTGGTCTTGCCGCAGCCGGAAGGGCCGAGCAGGGTGAAGAACTCGTTGTCGCCGATCTCCAGGGAGACCTCGTCCAGGGCCTTCATGCCATGGCCCGGGGCGCCGAACTCCATGCTCAGGGTTTCGATCGAAATCGCGCAAGTCATCCGCAAACAACTCCCAACCAATTGTTTTTATTGGTTTTTTATAATCGCATCGAGACCCGAGGGGCGCTTTCGAGTGATTCTGTCAGCGGCCCTGGATGGGCAGAACGATAGTTCCGGTCAAAAGGGGATAATTGCGGCCAAGTTGCGCTCGGCACCCAAGGTAGCCCGGACTTCAGTTCGGGAATGCTGGACTGCGGTGTTTGGACTCCCGGACTGAAGTCCGGGCTACGGCGGCTAGCGGCGGAAGTCGCTCGGCGCCAGGCCGCTCCAGCGCTGGAAGGCGTGGCGGAAGCTGGCCGCTTCGCTGTAGCCGAGCTGTTCGGCGATCAGGTAGATCGGTAGGTCGGTCTGCTGCAGCAGCTGGCGCGCCTTGTCGTAGCGCACCTCGTCGAGCAGGTGCTGGAAGCTGGTGTTGAGCTGTTGCAGATGACGGCGCAGGGTGCGCGCGGAGCGGTGCAGGCGGCCCGCCACCTGCTCCAGGCTAGCGCAGCCGGCCAGGTCGCCATTGAGTTGCTGGCGGATCTGCTCGCACAGGTCCTGGCGGCTGTGGAACTGGGTTTCCAACTGCAGGCACTGCTGCAGGCCGTGCTGATGACTGACCGGGTCGGCCAGCGGCAGAGGCCGTTCGAGCAGCGCGGGATTGAAGCACAGGGCATTGCTGCCGGCGCCGAATTCCACCGGGCAACCGAGTTTCTCGCCATAGCTGGCGCCATGTGGCGGGCTGCGGTAGGCCAGCAGCAGACGGCGCGGGCGTACCGACTCGCCGAGCAGGTCCTGCACCACGGTGAGCAGCGAGGCCAGGCACAGCTCGGTATTGAACACCTCCATTTGCGAGGCGTAGCGGTAGCCGGCAGCGGTCAGCCGGACTTCGTCATCGGCTGCCAGCAGATTGAGCTGAAAATAGGTGCCGAGCAGCGCCGGGTGGGCGATGGCCAGGCGCAACGCCTCGCCCAGGGTGCGACTGGCGAGCATGGTGTAACCGAGGATGCCGTAGGCCGAAACGTGCATGCGTTTGCCCAGGCTCAGGCCCAGCGCCGGGTCGCGGTTATACGCACAGGCATTAGCCAGCACGCGCAGTTCCTGGGCATGGCTGATCAGGCGCGCCGGGTTGTCCAGCTCACCGGCGGTGATGCCACTGCCGTCCAGCACCAGCTCGGCCGCGACGCCGCCATGACCGAGGGCCTGCACGGCCAGCGCCACGGTGTGCAGGGTGGTGAGAACGCGCTGTTCGGGTAACACTGACATGCCTGCGGGTTCCATGCCGGTAGACTTCGGTAACTCTCTTTAAGCTTGAATTCAGCTGGCCCGTGCTATTGATAGCGGCCCCGATCGACTAGGTGACCCCATGCGACGCCTGACCCAAGCCCGCTTCTTCGTGCCGGCGCTACTGCTGGCCGCTCTGCTGCTCGCTGCAGTGGCCGCCCAGTATTTTCGCCTGTTCGAAAGAGGCTGGTTTCTAGTGCAAGAATGGCGCCATGCCGCCGAGTGGCGTGAACAGTCGATCTGGCTGCCGGACTATGTCGCCACCTTGCAGGCGCAACCGATCATTGGCCTGGACGCCGATGTCTCGGCGCTGACCTACGATCCGGATCGCCGCAGCCTGTTCACCGTAACCAACAAAAAATCCGAGATCATCGAGCTGAGCCTCGACGGTCGGGTCCTGCGGCGTGTGCCCATCGTCGGCTTCGGCGACCCGGAAGCGATCGAGTACATCAGCCCCGGCATCTACGTAGTCACCGACGAGCGCGAGCAGCGCCTGTTCCGCGTGCACCTCAGCGAGGACACCGCTTTCGTCGACGCCGCCGACTCCGAACAGCTGTCTCTGGGCATCGGTCGCAACGGCAACAAGGGTTTCGAGGGGCTGGCCTACGACGCGACCAACCAGCGTCTGTTCGCCGCCAAGGAACGCGACCCGGTGCAGATCTTCGAGATCCACGGTTTCCCCCACAGCAACCCGGACAAGCCCTTCGCCGTGCATGTGGTCGACGACCCCGAGCGCGATGCAGGGCTGTTTGTGCGTGACCTGTCCAGCCTGCAATACGACGAGCGCAGCGGCCACCTGCTGGCGCTGTCCGACGAATCGCGTCTGGTGCTGGAGCTGAATGTCGACGGCAAGCCGATCAGCATGCTGTCCCTGGTCGGCGGCCGGCACGACCTCAAGAAGGGGGTGCCGCAGGCCGAGGGTGTGGCCATGGACGACGATGGCAACCTGTACGTGGTGAGCGAGCCGAACCTGTTTTACGTGTTCAAGAAACAGGCGGCGCAATAACGTGGATATGTAGGGCGGGGGCAACCCGCGTGACGCACAACGCGGGTTATACCCACCCTACGGCGCCTCAAGCCTCGTCCTGCAAACTCGCTTCCGGCGCACTCTTCCTCACCGAGTCGCAACCGCCTTCTGCGCCGGCCTCGCTGGCGTACATCTGGCTCTGGCCGATCACCTGGCCATTGCTGGCCTTGAGCACGAAGTGGAACTTGCCGCCGGCGGCGGCCTTGACCTCGAAGGCGCCCTCGCGCTGGGCGTTCTTGCGCACCGACTCGATACCGTCCAGGGCCGACTGCTTGGCCTTGTACTGCTCGCTATTGAGGATGATCTCGCCGTTGCCGGCATGCAGATTGAAGTGGAACTGACCATTGCTGGCGGTCTTCAGAACGAACTTGCTGGCCATGGGCTGACTCCTGTCGTGGGGGAAGTCCGCTAAGACTAGACGCTCGCCCGCCTCCCGGCAGAGGCGTGGTAGCCCGGACTTCAGTCCGGGAAAACCGTCCGGCCCCGCAGGCGCCTGATTCCCGAACGCCAATCCCCGGACTGAAGTCCGGGCTACGTGAGCAGTGGCCTAGGCCGGATTGAGCTGGGCCCGCAGCAGGTCACGGAAGGTCTGGATCAGCGGTTCGCGCCCGCGCCCGCGGCGCTGCACCAGGGAGAACGGCGCCTGGTAGCCGAAGGTGGTGGGCAGCAGCACCTTGAGCCGGCCCTGCTCGACCCAGGGCTGCGCGTAGTGCTCCGGCAGGTAGCCGATATAGGCGCCGGACAGCACCAGGATCAGCTGCGCCTCCATCGACTCCACCGTCGCCGCGCTGTGCTTGAAGCCATGCCGGGCCAGTTCGCTCTGGCTCCAGTAGCCACGACCGACCATGCGCTGTTGGGTGATCACCTCGGCGGGAATGCGCCGCTGCTCGAACAGCGCATGGCGATCACTGCAGTACAGCCAGTGCTGCTCGCGGTACAGCGCCTGGTAGACCAGGCCGTTCATCCGCGTGTAGAAGGCGCCGATGGCCAGGTCCAGGCGATTCTCCAGCACCGCCAGCTGCAGCTCGGCCGGGCTCATCACCGCCAGGTGCAGGTGCACCGCCGGGTGTTCCTGACTGTGCGCGCCGATCACCTCGGCCAGCGGCAGCGCTGGGTCGCTCACCGTGGAGTCGAGCACGCCGAGGTTGAGGGTGCCGCGCAGCTCGCCCTTGAGCGCCGCCGAGTAACGCTCGAAACCTTCCAGCTCGGCCAGCAGGCGCAAGGCTTCCTGGTGGAACAGCTCGCCCTTGCTGGTCAGGCTGAAACCGCCGCGGCCGCGGTGGCACAGGCTCAGGCCCAGCTGGGTTTCCAGCTGGCTCATGTAGGTGCTGATCGCCGAGGTCGACAAGTTGAGCTCCTGCTGGGCGGCGGCAAAACCCTGGCAGCGCACCACGGTGGCGAAGATGCGCAGCAGCTTGATATCGGGCAGGGCGAGGGTCATCGGGGCTCCATGTCGTGCTGTGTAGCGTCGCGCATCCTGCGGGCGGCGGTTTATGTAGGGTGGACGGCGCTTCAGCCGTCCACCGTGCGGGGCTGTGGTGGATGGGTGAAGCGTCATCCACCCTACGACTCTCACCGGCTAGTGCGCACCACTGAGATCAACCCACTGTAAGCCAGAGCCTTTTAGTTTAGAAATTTCTGAACTAATTATTTCACCGCAGCGATTCTTCCCGCCGCGATTCGGCAGAAGAATCCGGCCCACGCCTTGGCCACGGGGCTCGATCCTCGTGGCTCCAATTACAACCACAACACCGTGAGGCCACCCCGTGGACAAGATCCTCCACCAGCCCCTGGGCGGCAATGAAATGCCCCGTTTCGGCGGCATCGCCACCATGATGCGTCTGCCACACATCCAGAGCACTGAAGAGAAGCGCCAACTCGATGCGGCCTTCGTCGGCATCCCCCTGGATATCGGCACCTCGCTGCGCTCCGGGACCCGCTTCGGCCCGCGTGAAATCCGCGCCCAGTCGGTGATGATCCGCCCGTACAACATGGCCACCGGTGCCGCACCGTTCGACTCGCTGAACGTGGCCGACATCGGCGACGTGGCGATCAACACCTTCAACCTGCTTGATGCCGTGCGCATCATCGAAGAGGCCTACGACGAGATCGTCGAACTCGACATCAAGCCGTTGACCCTGGGCGGCGACCACACCATCACCCTGCCGATCCTGCGCGCCCTGCACAAGAAGTACGGCAAGATCGGCCTGGTGCATATCGACGCGCATGCCGATGTGAACGACCACATGTTCGGCGAGAAGATCGCCCACGGCACCACCTTCCGCCGCGCCCAGGAGGAAGGCCTGCTCGACAGCGAGCGCGTGGTGCAGATCGGCCTGCGCGCCCAGGGCTACACCGCCGAGGACTTCAACTGGAGCCGCAAGCAGGGCTTCCGCGTGGTTCAGGCTGAAGAGTGCTGGCACAAATCGCTGGAGCCGCTGATGGCTGAAGTACGCGAAAAAGTCGGCGGCGGCCCGGTGTACCTGTCGTTCGACATCGACGGCATCGACCCAGCCTGGGCGCCCGGTACTGGCACCCCGGAAATCGGCGGACTGACCACCATCCAGGCCATGGAAATCATCCGCGGCTGCCAGGGCCTGGACATCATCGGCGGTGACCTGGTCGAGGTCTCCCCGCCCTACGACACCACCGGCAACACCTCGCTGCTGGGCGCCAACCTGCTCTATGAAATGCTCTGCGTGCTGCCGGGTGTGACGCGCAAATGAGTGCAGCACAACAGGTTCTGCAGGCCGCCGAACAGCTGGTGGCGGCCTTCGCCCGCAACGACACGGCCGCCTACTTCGCCGCCTTCAGCGAGGACGCCAGCTTCGTCTTCCACACCTGCGCGCAGCCACTGCTGTCACGCGCCGCCTACCAGGCGCTGTGGCAGGAATGGCAGGCCGATGGTTTCGAAGTACTGGCTTGCACCTCGAGCAACCCGGTCGTCAGCCTGCAAGGCGAGCTGGCGATCTTCATCCACGACGTGGCTACCCGCCTGCGTCTGGGCAACGAGGAAGTCGCAAGCCTGGAGCGCGAGACCATCGTGTTCCGCCAACAACAAGAACAGGGCCGTTGGCTGGCCTGTCATGAGCATTTGTCGGCCATGCCGCAGCAGCTGCCGCCAACCTGATACGCCCCGGAGAACACAATGCATAACAACAATAAGCCGCACGCCATTACACAGATAGAAGCCTTCGGGGTCGAACAGATCCCCGCTGGCGAACGCACGGCCAAACCCTTCGACCTGTTCCGCCTGATCTTCGGCGGCGCCAACACCTTCTCCACCGCGGTACTGGGCAGCTTTCCGGTGATTTTCGGCCTGTCGTTCCAGGCCGGCGCCTGGGCGATCCTGCTTGGTGTGCTGGTCGGCTCGATCATCCTCGCGCCGATGGGCCTGTTCGGTTCGCTCAACGGCACCAACAACGCGGTGTCGTCCGGTGCCCACTTCGGCGTGCACGGACGCATCGTCGGCTCGTTCCTCTCGCTGCTCACCGCCATCGCCTTCTTCTCGCTGTCGGTGTGGAGCTCGGGCGATGCCCTGGTCGGCGGCGCCAAGCGCCTGGTCGGCCTGCCAGAAACCGACCTCAGCCTGGGCCTGGCCTACGGCCTGTTCGCCGTGCTGGTACTGGTGGTGTGCATCTACGGCTTCCGCTTCATGCTGTGGGTCAACAAGATCGCCGTGTGGGCCGCCAGCCTGCTGTTCCTGCTCGGCGCCGCGGCCTTCTTCGGCCCGTTCGACGCCACCTACGCCGGCAGCGTGCAACTCGGCCAACCGGGCTTCTGGGCCGCCTTTATCGGCGCGGCGCTGCTGGCCATGAGCAACCCGGTGTCGTTCGGCGCCTTCCTCGGCGACTGGTCGCGCTATATCCCACGCGAGACTTCGCAGAAACGCATCATGCTGGCGGTGATCGGCGCGCAGATCGGCACCCTGATCCCGTTCTTCTTCGGCCTGATCACCGCCACCATCGTCGCCCTGCGCGCACCGGACTACATCGCCAGCTACAACTACGTCGGCGGCCTGCTGGCCGTATCGCCGACCTGGTTCTTCCTGCCGGTATGCCTGATCGCGGTGATCGGCGGCATGTCCACCGGCACCACTGCGCTGTATGGCACCGGCCTGGACCTTTCCAGCGTGCTGCCGCGCCTGCTCAGCCGGGTGCAGGCCACCCTGCTGATCGGCGTGCTGTCGATCGCTTTCATCTTCGTCGGCCGCTTCGCCTTCAACCTGGTGCAGAGCGTGTCGACCTTCGCCGTGCTGATCATCACCTGCACCAGCCCGTGGATGGTGATCATGATCCTCGGTCTGCTGGTACGCCGCGGCTTCTACCTCCCGGATGACCTGCAGGTGTTCACCCGCGGCCAGCGTGGCGGTGCCTACTGGTTCCACAACGGCTGGAACTGGCGCGGCATGGGCGCCTGGATTCCCAGCGCGGTGATCGGCCTGTGCTTCGTCAACCTGCCGGGACAATTCGTCGGCCCGCTCGGCGAGCTGGCTGGAGGCATCGATATCAGCCTGCCAGTCACCCTCGGCCTGGCCGCAGTGCTCTACCTGCTGCTGCTCGTGCTGTTTCCGGAACCGGGCGAAGTCTATGGCCCGCAAGGCCCACGCTGGATCAAGGCGGGCAAGGTACTCAAGCAACCCATCACTCAGGGCACCCCTGAGGCTGCATAACAAGAAATGGCTTTTCCCACGTACTGCCAATAAACAATGCATCTAGCCTGGAGTTACCGATGAACAAGCACTCCCTGCAACTGGCCAGCGCTCTGCTGGCCGCCACCCTGAGCACCGGCCTGCTGGCCGCCGACAAGCCGTCCTTCGTCGCCGCGGGCAGCTTCCAGGTGTGTTCCGACCCGACCTACCCGCCGATGGAGTTCTTCGAGCAGGCCGGTGCCAAGGAGCCGAGCGGCTTCGACACCGACCTGATCCGCGCCCTGGCCAAGCACTGGGGCGTGCAACCACGCTTCATCGTCACCGAGTTCACCGGCCTGCTGCCGGGCCTCGACGCCAAACGTTGCGACGTGGTGATCAGCGGCGCCCTGATCACTCCCGAGCGCACCAAGAAACTCAACGCAGTGGGCTATCTGGCCACCGCCACCGTGGTCTTCGGCAGCGGCAAGAGCGAGCTCAAGCTGAACACCCTGGATGACCTCTCCGGCAAGGTCGTTGCCGTGCAGTCGGGCACCCAGTACGTGGCCATCATGGAGAAGCTCAACGCCGACCTGACCGCCGCTGGCAAGACCCCGGCCACTCTGCAGACCTACCCCAAGGGCAGCGACGTGGCCCAGCAGGTGCTGGTCGGCCGCGCCGCCGCCGGTCTGTCCCAGGACACCGAGCTGGCCTACCGCGAGCTGCAGACCCCGGGCCAGTTCAAGACCCTCTACAGCTTCCCGGAGAAGGACATCTTCGGCGCCTACTTCCGCCCGGATGTTGCCGACAAGGCCGCCGTACAGGCCGCCGTCGAGGCCCTGAACGCCGACGGCACGCTCAAGGCCATCGCTGAGAAGTGGAAGCTCGACCCGGCCAACCTGCAAACCGCGCAGTAAGCAACCCGGCGGGTGGATGACCGCGCGTCATCCACCCGCCACCTGCTCCGCCGTTGACCGCGCCCGGCCCTGCCCGGCGGGCGCTTGCTTCCTTTCATGCAGGACACGCACATGAACTTCGATGTTGCCGTCTTCTGGGACGCCCTGACGTCCTACCATTTCTTCAAGGGCGCCTGTATCACCCTGCTGCTGGCGCTGCTGGCGCACTCGGTGGGCATCCTTATCTCGATCCCCGCCGCCCTCGCCCTGGACGGCCCGAACAACCCGGCGCGCGCCACCCTGCGTGGCGTGCTCAGCGTGTTTCGTGGCGCACCGACCCTGTTGCAGCTGCTGTTCGTGTGGAACGCCCTGCCGCAGTTCTTCCCGGTTTTCCGCGAGGAATGGTTCACCCCGTTCTTCGCCGCCTGGATCGCCCTGTCGATCAACGAAGCGGCCTACCAGGTGGAGATCAACCGCGCCGCGCTGAAATCCGTGGATCGCGGCCAGTACGCCGCCGGCCATGCCCTGGGCCTGTCGCGCTGGCAGATCTTCCGCTACGTGATCATGCCGCAGGCCGCGCGCATCGCCATTCCGCCGACCTCCAACGAGTTCATCACCCTGCTCAAGATCACCTCGCTGGCCTCGGTGATTTCCCTGCAGGAACTGATGGCGGTGACCTCGCAGACGGTCTCCACCACCTTCCAGTTCTCCGAGTACTACGCCGTCGCCCTGGTCTACTACCTGGCCATGGTTTACACCCTGACCTGGCTGCAAGGCGGCCTGGAACGGCGCCTGTCGTGGGACTCGGTGGCCGTGGCCCCGGCCAGCCTGGTGCAACGTACCCTGGCGCGCATGCGCCGTATCTGAGGAGCCCGTCATGAGCGAAATCATCCGTCTGCACAACGTCGGCAAGCGCTACGACAGCTTCCAGGTGCTGCAGGGCATCGACCTCTCCGTCGAACAGGGCGAGAAGATCGTCATCTGCGGGCCTTCGGGTTCCGGCAAGTCGACCCTGATCCGCTGCATCAACCGCCTCAACCCGCACGACACCGGCAGCATCACAGTCGAAGGCCAGGACGTCTCGACCAAGGCCGGTGGCGACCACGTGCGCCGCGAAGTGGGCATGGTGTTTCAGAACTTCAACCTGTTCCCGCACCTGACCGTGCTGGACAACTGCACCCTGGCGCCGATGAAGGTGCGCGGCCTGTCGCGCAAGGCGGCCGAAGAGCTGGCGATGAAGTACCTGAGCCGCGTGCATATCGGCATCCAGGCGCACAAGAAACCCGGCCAGCTCTCCGGCGGCCAGCAGCAGCGGGTGGCCATCGCCCGTGCGCTGTGCATGAGCCCCAAGGTGATGCTGTTCGACGAGCCGACCTCGGCGCTCGACCCGGAAATGGTCGGTGAAGTGCTGGAAGTGATGACCGAGCTGGCCCAGGACGGCATGACCATGCTCTGCGTAACCCACGAGATGGGCTTTGCGCGCAAGGTCGCCGACCGCGTGGTGTTCATGGACGCCGGGCAGATAGTCGAGACCGCCAGCCCCGCCGAGTTCTTCGACAATCCGCAGCACCCGCGCAGCCGCGCCTTCCTGTCGCAGATCCGTCACTGATGGACATGCCCAGCGAAGCCATACTGCGCCGCGACCTGGCGGCGGCCTACCGCCTGGCCGCGCTGTTCGGCTGGGACGACACCATTTACACGCACTTCTCGCTGCGCCTGCCGGGTGTCGCCCCGCGCTTCCTGATCAACCCCTTCGGCCTGCTGTTCGAGGAAGTGCGCGCCAGCGACCTGATCGTGGTCGACATGGAAGGCCGCGTGCTGGAAGGCGAGGCCGACTACAACATCGCCGGCTTCACCATCCACAGCGCCGTGCACATGGCCCGTGGCGATGCCCACTGCGTGCTGCACACCCACACCCTGGCGGGCATGGCGGTGGCCGCGACGGACAACGGCCTGGCCCAGCTCAACCAGATCAGCGCCGAGTTCCACCGCCGCGTCGGCTACCACGGCTACGAAGGCATCGCCCTCGATCTGGGCGAGCGCGAACGCCTGGTCGCTTCGCTGGGCGACAACATTGCGCTGATCCTGCGGCACCACGGCCTGCTCAGCGTCGGCGCCAGCGTCGCCGATGCCTTCTACGTGATGTACTACCTGAACAAGGCCTGCGAGATCCAGCTGGCCGCCGCTACGCTCGACGGCGTGCGCGAGATGCCGGAAGCCCTCAGCCAGCACGCCTGCGGCCAGTTCCAGGGCTGTGAATGGCAGCGCCCGCTGCTGTGGCAGGCCTGGCTGCGCAAACTCGACCGCCTCGACCCCAGCTACAAGGACTGATGCCATGACCACCTGCGGCGAATTTCTCGTCAAACAACTGCAAGCCTGGGGCGTCGACACGGTGTTCGGCATCCCCGGCGTGCACACCGTGGAGCTGTACCGCGGCCTGCCCGGCAGCCAGATCCGCCATATCACCCCGCGCCACGAGCAGGGTGCCGGCTTTATGGCCGACGGTTACGCTCGCGTATCCGGCAAGCCGGGCGTGTGCTTCATCATCACCGGCCCGGGCATGACCAATATCCTCACCGCCATGGGCCAGGCCTACGCCGACTCGATCCCCATGCTGGTGATCTCCAGTGTCAACGAGCGCGCCCGCCTCGGCCACGGCAACGGCTACCTGCACGAGCTGCCCAACCAGAGCGCGATGGTCGCCGGCGTGTCCGCCTTCAGCCACACCCTGATGAGCGTCGAGGAGCTGCCGGCCGTGCTGGCCCGCGCCTTCGCCGTGTTCGAGGGCGAACGCCCGCGGCCGGTGCATATCGAGCTGCCGCTGGACATCATCACCGCCGACGCCAGCCACATGCGCGTGCAGCCCAAGCCGCGCCAGGCCCGCCCGGCGCCCAATCGCAGCCTGCTGCGCGAAGCCGCCGGCCTGCTCAAGGGCGCCCAGCACCCGCTGCTGCTGCTCGGTGGTGGCTGCGTCGAGGCCCAGGCCGAGGCCCGCGCCCTGGCTGCCGCGCTGGACGCACCGACCGCGCTGACCATCAACGCCAAGGGCCTGCTGCCGCCGGGTCATCCGCTGCTACTGGGCAGCAACCAGGCGCTGGTACCGGTGCGCGAACTGGCGCTGCAGGCCGACGTGGTGCTGGCGATCGGCACCGAACTGGGCGAGACCGATTACGACGTGGTGTTCGACGGCAATTTCAAATTGCCAGGGCGGCTGATCCGCATCGATATCGACCCGCAGCAGCTGCACCGCAACTTCCCCGCGACCCTGGCCATCCAGGGCGACGCGCGCCTGGCCATGCGCATGCTGCTGGCCGAGCTGCAACCGGGCGAGCTGCGCGCCAACAGCCCCGGCGCACAGCGCACCGCCGCCGTGCAGGCGCAGCTGGCCGAAGGCTTCAGCGGCTGGACGCACTACCGCGCGCTGTTCGACGCGGTGCTGCAGGTGTTGCCGGAGGCGCGCTTTGTCGGCGACTCGACGCAGACCGTGTACAGCGGCAACCACCTGGTCGAACTGGACGGCGCGCGGCGCTGGTTCAATGCCTCCACCGGCTACGGCACCCTCGGCTACGGCCTGCCGGCAGCGCTCGGCGCCAAGCTGGCCGAGCCAGCGCGCCCGGTGATCAGCCTGATGGGCGACGGCGGCATCCAGTTCACCCTGCCCGAACTGGCCAGCGCGGTGGAGGCCGGCATCGGCATCGTCGTGCTGCTGTGGAACAACTCGGGCTATGGCGAGATCAAGCGCTACATGGAACGGCGCGACATCACCCCGATCGGCGTGGATATCTACACCCCGGACTTCCTCGCCATCGCCCGCGGCTTCGGCTGCGCGGCGGAACGGGCGCGCGACCTGACGCATCTCAAGCAACTGCTAAAAGATGCGCCCAGCGATCGCCCGCTGATCATCGAGGTGCTGGAAGCGCCACCCTTCGCCCCCTGAAACGCAAAACCCGGCCTAGGCCGGGTTTTTCTTGGGCAACGGAAAGAGGTTTCAGGCCGTAGCCCGGACTTCAGTCCGGGACTGTCGGCAGCACGCGCCCCGGACTGAAGTCCGGGCTACAGGCTCGCCAGGCTCAAGCCTTGAGCGTCTTCACGCCATCCGGGGTGCCGAGCAGCAGCAGGTCGGCCGGGCGCGCGGCGAACAAGCCGTTGGTGACCACGCCGACGATGGCGTTGATCTCGCGCTCCAGGGTCACCGGATCGACGATGCTCATATTGAACACGTCGAGAATGATGTTGCCGTTGTCGGTCAGCACGCCCTCGCGGTACACCGGGTCGCCGCCCAGCTTGACCAGCTGGCGCGCCACATGGCTACGGGCCATGGGGATGACTTCCACCGGCAGCGGGAAGGCGCCGAGCACCGGCACCAGCTTGCTGGCGTCGGCGATGCAGATGAAGGTCTTGGCCACCGCCGCGACGATTTTCTCGCGGGTCAGCGCGGCACCGCCGCCCTTGATTAGGTTGAGGTGTTCGTCGCTCTCGTCGGCGCCGTCGATGTAGAACTCCAGCTCGCTGACGCTGTTCAGGTCGTACACCGGGATGCCATGGCCCTTGAGGCGCGCGGCGGTGGCTTCGGAGCTGGCCACGGCGCCGTCGAAGGCCATCTTGTGCTGGGCCAAGGCGTCGATGAAGCAGTTGGCGGTGGAGCCGGTGCCGACGCCGATCACGCTCTTGCTGTCGAGAAAGGGAAGGATATGGTCGACGGCGGCCTGGGCCACGGCCTGCTTGAGCTGATCCTGGGTCATCACGGGGTCTGCGCCTGGGGAATACGGGAAGGGGCGAATTATAGCCTCGTCACTCCCGCCGGCGGCTGCGTTTTATCGCCACGCCCTACTGTTCTGGGCTTTGCGCCGGTGGCCGCCGGTCGGAGCGCTGGGGTAGACTCCGGAATCCGTGAAAAGCCCGCCAGTGAAGCCGTGATGCTCGAACAGTACGTCAAGAAGATCCTCACCTCGCGCGTCTATGACGTCGCCGTGGAAACCCCGCTGCAACCTGCCCGCCAGCTTTCCGAGCGCACCGGCAACCAGATTCTGCTCAAGCGCGAAGATCTGCAGCCGGTGTACTCGTTCAAGATTCGTGGCGCCTACAACAAGCTGGCGCACCTCACGGCCGAGCAGCTGGCCTGTGGCGTGGTCACCGCCTCGGCCGGCAACCACGCCCAGGGCCTGGCCCTGGCCGCCAAGCACATGGGGGTCAAGGCCACCATCGTGATGCCCAAGACCACCCCGGAGATCAAGGTCAATGGCGTGCGCTCGCGTGGCGGCAAGGTGGTGCTGCACGGCGACAGCTTCCCCGAGGCCCTGGCCTATTCGCTGAAGCTGGTGGAAGAAAAGGGCTACGTCTATGTGCACCCCTATGACGACCCGGATACCATCGCCGGCCAGGGCACCGTGGCCATGGAGATCCTCCGTCAGCAGCCGGGCCAGCTGGACGCCATCTTCGTCCCGGTCGGTGGCGGCGGGCTGATCGCCGGCATCGCCGCCTACGTCAAATACCTGCGCCCGGATATCCGCGTGATCGGCGTCGAGCCGGACGACTCCAACTGCCTGCAGGCGGCGATGGCCGCCGGCTCGCGTGTGGTGCTGCCGAGCGTCGGGCTGTTCGCCGATGGCGTGGCGGTGGCGCAGATCGGCCAGCACACCTTCGATGTGTGCAAGGACTATGTCGACGAGGTGATCACCGTCAGCACCGACGAGATCTGCGCGGCGATCAAGGACATCTACGACGACACCCGCTCGATCACCGAACCGGCCGGCGCCCTCAGCGTCGCCGGGATCAAGAAGTACGTCGAGCGCGAAGGCTGCACGAATCAGGTACTGGTCGGCATCGACTCGGGCGCCAACGTCAACTTCGATCGCCTGCGCCACGTGGCCGAACGCGCCGAGCTGGGCGAAAAGCGCGAGGCGATCATCGCGGTGACCATCCCCGAGCAGCCGGGCAGCTTCAAGACCTTCTGCGAGGCAATCGGCAAACGCCAGATCACCGAGTTCAACTACCGCTACCACAGCGACGGCGAGGCGCACATCTTCGTCGGCGTGCAGACCCACCCGGAGAGCGACCCGCGCGCGGCCCTGGTGCAGGGCCTGCGCGACCAGGGCTTCCCGGTGCTGGACCTGACCGACAACGAACTGGCCAAGCTGCATATCCGCCACATGGTCGGTGGCCACGCGGCTGCGGTGCCGGACGAATGCGTGTTCCGCTTCGAGTTCCCGGAGCGTCCGGGGGCGCTGTTCAACTTCCTCAACAAGCTCGGCGGGCGCTGGAACATCAGCATGTTCCACTACCGCAACCACGGCGCCGCCGACGGCCGCGTACTGGCCGCCCTGCAAGTGCCGGTGAGCGAACGCCCGCTGATCCCGGCCACCCTGGACGCCATCGGCTACCCCTACTGGGACGAGAGCGACAACCCGGCCTACAAGCTGTTCCTCGGCAAATAACTCGAATAACGCGAATACAGGACATCCGTGATGGAACACTACCAGCTGCTGAAATACGCCCACCTGATTCCGGCCGTGCTGATCCTGGCCGGCTTCATTGCCCACTGCTTCATGCTGTGGAAAGCCCACAAGGGCGGCGATGCCGCCGTGCTGACGCGCAAGCTGCGCGTTACCCGCCTGTACAGCCTGCCGGCCCTCGGCGTGCTGGCCCTGAGCCTGCCAATCAGCGGCTGGTGGCTGGTGCACACGGTCGGCCTGCCGCTGGGCGCCAGCTGGCTGCTGTACAGCGCCATCCTGTTCGCCCTGCTGATGCTGTTCGGTCTGCTTCTGCACGGCCGCCTGGGCGCCTGGCAGGCGGCAGTCGGCGGCGCAGTGCCGGTCAAGCTGCTGCGTTTCGTCATCGCCTATGGCGTGCTGATGCTGGTCCTGCTGCTGGCGATCTTCGCCCTGATGGGGGCCAAGCCGGCCTGATGCGCATTCTGCTGGTAGGCGCCACCGGCTTTATCGGGCGCCATCTGCTCGATGCCCTGATTCAAGCAGGGCACCAGATCGTGGCGACCAGCCGACAGGTTGTCGAACGACCGCTACCCGGCGTCGAATGGCAACGCCTGGATCTGCGCGAGCTGGCTGACGAGCCGACGAGCTTCACCTGGCCACCCGCTATCGACTTGCTGATCAATGCCGCTGGCGAACTGTCCAGCGACCTGGCCGGCATGTGCCGGTTGCAGACCGCAGGCACGTGCGCCCTGTACGATCTGGCCAGCCAGCATGGCGCGCGCGTGCTGCAGATTTCTGCCCTCGGTGCAGGCACGCAGGCCGATGTACCTTTCCTCGCCAGCAAGGCACGAGCCGACGACTATCTGCTGCAACTCGGTCAATCCTCCGTGGTGCTGCGCCCGTCGCTGGTCCTGGGCCCAGGTGGAACCAGCAGTGCCTGGTTACAACGCCTGTCACCCTGGCCAGTGATACCTCTGCTGGACAACCGCGCGCAGCTGCAGCCGTTACATGTCGATGACCTCTGCAGCGCCGTGCTGGCGCTGCTGCGTAACTGGCCCGTGCAGTCGAGCGTGCTACCGCTGGTTGGCCCGCAGGCCATGACCCAGGGACAATTGCTCGACCAGTTAAGGCACGCCCAGGGTTGGCCAGCCGCACATTACTGGGCAGTGCCGGCAGCACTGTCCCAACTGGGCGCCGCTCTCGGCGAGCGCATGGGCTGGGCGGCGCTGAACCCACAGACCTGGCGCCTGGCGCAACGTGACAACCTGGCCAGTGGCGATGCCCTGACCAGTATCTGCGGCTTCCGCTGCGCGCCGCTGAGCAGTCGCCTGCACGACTGGCCACAGGCGGCACAGAGCTGCGCCATGGCCTTGCAACCCCTGGTGCTGGCAGTGTTGTTGCTGATCTGGCTGGGTACTGCGTTGGTGTGCCTAGGCCCCGGTTTCGACTGGGGTCTGCGCATCATGGCCGAAGCGGGTATCACCGGCTGGCCAGGCAAGCTGGCCGTCATCGGCGGGGCCCTGCTCGACGCCGCCCTGGGTTTCGGCCTACTGCTGCGACGCTGGCGGCAGCCCATACTGCGAGCCCAGATCGGGCTGATGCTGGCATACAGTCTGATCATCAGCCTGTGGTTACCGCACTACTGGTTTGACCCTTATATGGCCGTCGGCAAGAACTTCGCCGTGCTACTGCTCAGTCTCTGGCTGCTGTGGCTGTCCCCTTCACCTGACAAGAGACACGGATGAGCCTGTACCTGCTGCTCAAGACCCTGCATATCCTCTCCGCCACCCTGCTGTTTGGCACCGGCCTGGGCTCGGCCTACTACGCCCTGCGCGCCTGGCGCAGCGGTGAGTTGCCGGTGATTGCCACGACCTTCCGCCACCTGGTCACCGCCGACTGGCTGTTTATTGCCACCAGCGCGGTGTTCCAGCCACTCAGCGGCCTGGCCCTGGCGAAGATCGCGGGCTGGCCGCTGAGCCAGTTCTGGTTGCTGTGGAGCGCGGGCTTGTTCGTGTTCGCCGGGCTGTGCTGGCTGCCGGTGCTGTGGCTGCAGATCCGTGTACGCAACCTGGCGACCCAGGCCCTGCGCGACGGCACGCCACTACCGGAACTGGCCAACCGCTACATGCGCATCTGGTTCGTGCTGGGCTGGCCGGCGTTCCTGGCCTTTATCGCGATCTTCTGGCTGATGGTGGCCAAGCCGCTGTGATGGCGTAGGGCGGGTAAAAACCGCGTAACCATCTACGCGGGTTTCACCCGCCCTACAGGACACTCTTCAACGCAGCGAGAGCACCGACCAGCCGCGCTCACTGGCGATGGCGCGCAGGGTGTCGTCCGGGTCCACCGCTACCGGATGGGCCACCTGCTCCAGCAGCGGCAGGTCGTTGCGCGAGTCGCTGTAGAAATAGCTGTCGTCGAGGCTATGCCCGGTCTCTTGCAACCACTCGCCGAGGCGCACCACCTTGCCGCCCTGGTAACAGGGAACTCCGGTGATCTGCCCGCTGTAGCGGCCATCCTGCATGCCGCACTCGGTGGCCAGCAGGGTGTCGACGCCCAGGCGCGCGGCGATCGGCGCGGTGACGAAGCGGTTGGTGGCGGTGATGATCACCAGCTTGTCGCCGGCGGCGCGGTGCTGCGCCAGCAGCGCTTCACCCTTGGCCAGGATAATCGGCTCGATCACCTCACGCATGAATTCGGCGTGCCACTGCGCCAGTTGCGCCATGTCGGTACGGCCGAGAATCGCCTGACTGAAGTTCTGGTAGGCCACCACATCCAGCTTGCCGGCGCAGTAGTCGGCATAGAAGGCATCGTTGCGCGCCTGGTACGCCACGGCGTCGACCAGGCCGCGCTGGCAGAGGAATTCACCCCAGCTGTGGTCGCTGTCGCCGGCAAGCAGGGTGTTGTCGAGGTCGAAAAGGGCAAGGCGCACGTCGTTTCACCTGAATCTGGATAGCCGAAAAGGGCGCCAGAATAGCCGCTTTTGCCTCCAGTGCCCATTCGCCGAGCCGCGCGTTTGCTGCGCCCGCGGCCTTTGTGGAACAATGCGGAAACATGCGTTTGTAAGGTGTTATGTCGTGATCGATTCCGATGGTTTTCGCCCTAATGTCGGCATCATTCTGACCAACGATGTTGGCCAGGTGCTCTGGGCACGGCGGATCAACCAGGATGCCTGGCAGTTCCCGCAAGGCGGGATCAATCCGCAGGAGTCGCCGGAGCAGGCGCTGTACCGGGAACTGAATGAAGAAGTCGGTCTCGAAGAGCAGGATGTGAAGATTCTCGCCTGCACCCGGGGCTGGTTGCGTTATCGTCTACCGCAGCGTCTGGTGCGCACGCACAGCCAGCCGCTGTGCATTGGCCAGAAGCAAAAGTGGTTTCTCCTGCGCCTAACCGGCGACGAGAACCGGGTGCGTATGGATCTGACCGGCAAGCCGGAGTTCGACGGCTGGCGCTGGGTCAGCTACTGGTACCCGCTGGGTCAGGTGGTCACGTTCAAGCGCGAAGTCTATCGTCGCGCCCTCAAGGAATTAGCCCCGCGCCTGCTGGCGCGCGACTGACGGAAGCAAGCATGCTCAACACGCTGCGCAAGATCGTTCAGGAAGTGAACGCCGCCAAGGATCTCAAGGCGGCGCTGACGATTATTGTGCAGCGGGTGAAAGAGGCCATGGGCAGTCAGGTCTGCTCGGTCTACCTGCTCGACCCGGAGTCCAACCGCTTTGTGCTGATGGCCACCGAAGGCCTCAACAAGCGCTCCATCGGCAAGGTCAGCATGGCGCCCAATGAGGGCCTGGTCGGCCTGGTCGGCACCCGCGAGGAGCCGCTCAACCTCGAAAATGCCGCCGATCACCCACGCTATCGCTACTTCGCCGAGACCGGCGAGGAACGCTACGCCTCCTTCCTCGGCGCACCGATCATCCACCACCGCCGGGTGATGGGCGTGCTGGTGGTGCAGCAAAAGGAGCGCCGCCAGTTCGACGAGGGCGAGGAAGCCTTCCTGGTGACCATGAGCGCCCAGCTCGCCGGGGTTATCGCCCATGCCGAGGCCACCGGCTCGATCCGTGGCCTGGGCAAGCAGGGCAAGGGCATCCAGGAAGCGCGCTTCGTCGGTGTGCCGGGGGCGCCGGGCGCCGCCGTGGGTACCGCGGTGGTGGTGCTGCCGCCGGCCGACCTGGACGTGGTGCCGGACAAGGCCGTCGCTGACATCGAGGCCGAGCTCAAGCTGTTCAACAATGCCCTGGTCGGCGTGCGTGCCGACATGCATGCGCTGTCGGCCAAGCTCGCCACCCAGCTGCGCAAGGAAGAACGCGCGCTGTTCGATGTCTACCTGATGATGCTCGAAGACGCCGCCCTCGGCAGCGAAGTGACCACCATCATCAAGACCGGCCAGTGGGCCCAGGGCGCCCTGCGCCAGGTGGTCAACGAGCACGTCAACCGTTTCGAGCTGATGGACGACGCCTACCTGCGCGAGCGCGCCGCCGACGTACGCGACCTCGGCCGGCGCCTGCTCGCCTACCTGCAGGAAGAGCGCAAGCAGAGCCTGGTGTACCAGGACAACACCATTCTGGTCAGCGAGGAGCTGTCGCCGGCGATGCTCGGCGAAGTGCCGGAAGGCAAGCTGGTCGGCCTGATCTCGGTACAGGGCTCGGGCAACTCGCACGTCGCCATCCTCGCCCGCGCCATGGGTATTCCCACGGTCATGGGCGTGGTCGACCTGCCCTACTCCAAGGTCGACGGCATCCAGCTGATCGTCGACGGCTACCACGGCGAAGTCTTCACCAACCCCAGCGAACTGCTACGCAAGCAGTACGCCGAAGTGGTCGAGGAAGAACGCCAGCTGGCCCAGGGCCTGGATGCCCTCCGCGAACTGCCGTGCGAAACCCTCGACGGCCAGCGCATGCCGCTGTGGGTCAACACCGGTCTGCTGGCCGATGTGAAACGCGCCCAGGAGCGCGGCGCCGAAGGCGTCGGCCTGTACCGCACGGAAGTGCCGTTCATGAATGGCGAGCGCTTCCCCAGCGAGAAGGAACAGCTGGCCACCTACCGCGAGCAGCTGGCCGCCTTCCATCCGCTGCCGGTGACCATGCGCACTCTGGATATCGGCGGCGACAAGGCGCTGAGCTACTTCCCGATCAAGGAAGACAACCCCTTCCTCGGCTGGCGCGGCATCCGCATCACCCTCGACCACCCGGAAATCTTCCTGGTCCAGGTGCGCGCCATGCTCAAGGCCAGCGAGGGCCTGAACAACCTGCGCATCCTGCTGCCGATGATTTCCGGCATCCAGGAGCTGGAAGAGGCCCTGCACCTGATCCACCGCGCCTGGGGCGAAGTGCGTGACGAAGGTGTTGATGTCCCGCTGCCTCCAGTCGGCGTGATGATCGAGATTCCTGCCGCGGTCTACCAGGTGCGCGATCTGGCGCGCCAGGTCGACTTCCTCTCGGTGGGTTCGAATGACCTGACCCAGTACCTGCTGGCCGTGGACCGCAACAACCCGCGGGTCGCCGACCTCTACGACTTCCTCCACCCGGCGGTGCTGCATGCGCTGAAACTGGTAGTCGACGGCGCCCATGCCGAAGGCAAGCCGGTGAGCATCTGCGGCGAGATGGCCGGCGATCCGGCGTCTGCCGTGCTGCTGCTGGCGATGGGCTTCGACAGCCTGTCGATGAACGCCACCAACCTGCCGAAAGTGAAATGGCTGCTGCGCCAGGTCAGCATGAGCAAGGCCAGCGAGATCCTCGACCAACTGCTGCGCATGGACAACCCACAGGTGATCCACAGCACCCTGCACCTGGCTCTGCGCAACCTCGGCCTGGGTCGGGTGATCAATCCGGCGGCGACCATCCAGAGCTGATCCGCCGCGCTCCGAACAAGGACAGTTCATGCGCACTCTGTTGTTGTGCCTGGCACTCGCCGCACTGCCGGCCAGCGCCGGCGAAATCGTCAATGACGTCACCGGTCTCAATCCGATCGAGGTCGAGCGCGTGCTCGCCCCCACCGAACTGCAGCAGATCATCGACGCGGTGCGCCAGCACGCCGGCCCCATCAGCATCGCTGGCGGGCGCTACAGCATGGGCGGACAGACGGCCAGCGCCGGCGCGCTGCAGCTGGACATGCGCGACTTCGACGAGGTGCTGACGTTCTCCGCCGAACGCCGGGAAATTCGCGTACAGACCGGTATCAGCTGGCGCGAGATCCTCGAGTACATCGACCCGTACGACTTGTCGCCGCAGATCATGCAGTCCTACGCCAACTTCAGCGTCGGCGGCTCGCTGTCGGTCAACGTGCATGGCCGCTACGTCGGCGAAGGGCCGCTGGTGGGCTCGGTGCGCGCCCTGCGCCTGGTACTGGCCGACGGCAGCCTGGTCGAGGCCACGCCGAGCCACAACCGCGAGCTGTTCTATGGCGCCATCGGCGGCTATGGCGGCCTCGGCGTGATAGTCGAGGCCACCCTCGGCCTGGCCGAAAACAGCCGCATCGCCCGCGAGAGCCGAGTCATGCCGCTGGCCGAGTACCGTCCCTGGTTCCAGCGCGAAGTGCAGGGCCAGGCGGATCTGGTGCTGCACAACGGCATTCTTTACCCGGACGATTTCGACACGGTGCGTGCGGTGTCCTACCGGCACAGCGAGCAGCCGCTGAGCGAGACTGCGCGCCTGACGCCAAGCGACCGCAGCTATCGCCTGCAGCAGACCGCTATCCGCCTGAGCAGCAGCGGCGAGGCCGGAATCAAGCTGCGCGAAGCAGCCATCGACCCGCTGCTGTTTCGCGGCGCCAAGGTGCAGTGGCGCAACCACGAGGCCAGCCTGGATGTGCGCGAGCTGCAGCCGCTTTCCGGGGCGGACTTCAGCTATGTGCTGCAGGAGTACTTCGTGCCGCCGGCGCAGCTGGAGCGCTTCGTCGGCGAGCTGGCGCGGCTGACCGACGAGCACCAGGCCAACCTGCTCAATGTCTCGATCCGCCACGCCAAGGCCGACCCCGGCACCCTGCTGGCCTGGGCCCCGGAGGAAGTCTTCGCCCTGGTGCTGTACTACCGCCAGGGCACCTCCACTGCAGAACGCGAACGCGCCGCCGCCTGGACCCGCGCCCTGATCGACGCCGCCCTGGCCTGCGGCGGGCGCTACTACCTGCCCTACCAGATCCACGCCAGCCGCGAGCAATTCCTTGCCGCCTACCCGCGCGCGCCCGAGTTCTTTGCCCTCAAGCAGCGATTTGATCCCGGCTACAAGTTCCGCAATGCACTGTGGGATGCCTACTACCCAGCCACCAGACCCTGAACACCGCATGCAGAAAAGCAAAAGGGCCACCGAAGTGACCCTTTTGCACTGTTACCGCTAGCGGTTACTGACGCATTGATACAGCTGAGCACGCGCTGCCAAGCCATCGGTCCAATCGATATCTGCAACAGCACGCCCACCCATCTCAACGATGAAATGCTCAACATCCAGCATCGTGTTCAGCGCCGCTTCAATGTTCGGCACTGTCAGGGCGATCGCACCGGCCGGAATACTCGGTACCGAAAAATTCAACGCGTTCACCGGCTGCGGTTGATACTTCGACTGTTTAAGCGTCACCGCTACAGTTTGCGTGTTCGATGGCCTAGGAATATCTGCGCTCCAGAAGATCAGCATACCGCCCTGATAGGCTTTTCCGGGACCGACAATACTGACCGCGCCACCATCCTTGTTCCACATGGCAACGCAATTTTCTCCGGGTGCCGAATCCTTCTTACCCTGAAAGATTTTCCATTCACCCTGCTTGTAGCGCTGGTATTGCGGATCCGCTTCCAGCTTTTGCAGGTTTGCTTCGGCTTCCAGCATTTGCTTTTGGACTTCTGCGTTTCTGGCCGCCTGCTCATTGATGGCGATGCTCATGGCGTCGTAACTGGGCGGGCCGGGATCGGCAAAAATATTGCAGCCGTCACATCTATAGCCAGCATACCCACCGCCAGCGCTATCAGCCCCTCCACCGGTTTCCACACACAGAGGAACAGCGGCAATTCCATGCGAACCACCACCAACGCCGATTTGCTGTTCACCAGGCCCAGGGCCACCCGGGCACGGATAGTTCGCCAATGCTGGTTGCGCGATCAAACCAACCGCGGCAAACACAAAAAATACAAAAAATTTCATCGTCTATTTAAGATTCCATTCATTTTGAGGGGCTGTTGCAGGAGCTGAGTGCAACAGGGTTATTCAATTGAAGCGGGTGCAGCATGCTGCCAGGGCCTCCTGCATCCCTTGAAGAATAATCAAAGGGAACGATTTATTTATCGGAAAGCCATCAACTAAAAAATCAATCTGCCCCCTTTCCCCGACGAGCTGGCGCGGCTGACCGACGAACACCAAGCCCAGCTGATCAATATCTCCATCCGCTATGCCAAGGCCGCCCCCGGCACCCTGCTGGCCTGGATCCCGGTTACAAGTTCCGCAAACGGCTGTGGGATGCCTACTACCCGGTTACCCCCGCTGAGCAGCTAAACCCAGAAAAGCAAAAGGGCCACCGAAGTGACCCTTTTGCAGTATTGCCGGCGAGACTCAGGCGGCTTTGGCCGACCAGGTTTCGCTGGTGGTTTCTTCCATGGCCTGCTGGATCGCACGCTTGCGCTTTTCCTCGGCGCGGCGGGCGAAGTACCAGGCGAAGAAGGTGAAGATCGACACGGTCAGCAGGATCAGGCTGGCCACCGCGTTGATTTCCGGCTTCACGCCCAGGCGCACGGCGGAGAACACTTCCATCGGCAGGGTGGTCGACCCCGGGCCGGAGACGAAGCTGGCCAGTACCAGGTCGTCCAGCGACAAGGCGAAGGACATCATGCCGCCCGCCGCCAGCGATGGCGCGATCATCGGGATGGTGATCAGGAAGAACACCTTCCACGGCTTGGCACCGAGGTCCATGGCCGCCTCTTCGATGGACAGGTCCAGCTCACGCAGACGCGCCGACACCACCACCGCCACATAGGCCGAGCAGAAGGTAGTGTGGGCGATCCAGATGGTCAGCACGCCACGCTCGGCCGGCCAGCCGATCAGTTGGGCCATCGCCACGAACAGCAGCAACAGCGACAGACCGGTGATCACTTCCGGCATCACCAGCGGTGCGGTGACCAGGCCACCGAACAGGGTGCGGCCCTTGAAGCGGGTGACCCGGGTCAGCACGAAGGCCGCCACAGTGCCCAGCGCCACCGCGGCGATCGCCGTGTAGCAGGCGATCTCCAGGGAGCGCATCACCGAGCCCATCAACTGGTTGTTGTCGAGCAGGCCGGCATACCACTTCAGCGACCAGCCGCCCCACACCGTCACCAGCTTGGAGGCGTTGAAGGAGTAGATGACCATGATCAGCATGGGCAGGTAGATGAAGGCCAGGCCGGCCCAGAGCATGAAGTTGGAGAAGCTGAAGCGTTTCATGCGCGGCCCTCCATCTCTTTAGCTTGGTTACGGTTGAACAGAATAATGGGCACGATCAGGATCGCCAGCATGACCACTGCCAGGGCGGACGCCACCGGCCAGTCGCGGTTATTGAAGAATTCCTGCCACAACACCTTGCCGATCATCAGGGTCTCCGGGCCGCCGAGCAGCTCGGGAATGACGAACTCGCCGACCACCGGGATGAACACCAGCATGCTGCCGGCGACGATGCCGTTCTTCGACAGTGGCACGGTGATCTTCCAGAAGCTGTTGAAGGTGCTCGAACCCAGGTCCGAGGCCGCTTCCAGCAGGCTGTGGTCGTGCTTCACCAGGTTGGCGTAGAGCGGCAGGATCATGAACGGCAGGTACGAATAGACCACGCCGATATACACCGCCAGGTTGGTGTTAAGGATCTGCAGCGGCTCGTTGATGACCCCGAGCATTTGCAGGAAGCCATTGAGCAGGCCGTTGTTGCTGAGAATGCCCATCCAGGCATAGACGCGGATCAGGATCGCGGTCCAGGTCGGCATCATGATCAGCAGCAGCAGGGTGGTCTGCATTTCCTTGCTGGCGCGAGCGATGGCATAGGCCATCGGATAGCCGATCAGCAGGCAGAGTAGCGTGCTGATGGTGGCCATCTTCAGCGAGCCCAGGTAGGCCGCCAGGTACAGTTCATCCTCGCTGAGGAAGATGTAGTTACCCAGGTTGAGCACGATCTGCAGCTGGTTTTCCGCCCAGCTGTAGATTTCCGTGTAGGGCGGAATGGCCACGTCGGCTTCGGCGAAGCTGATCTTCAGAACGATGAAGAACGGCAGCAGGAAGAACAGGAACAGCCAGAGAAACGGCACGCCGATCACGACATGCCGCCCTCTGGGCAGATAGCGTTTCAGTTTGCCGATTTTCATGATTGCAGTACCACGCCGCTGTCGTCTTCCCAATACACCACCACGGCGTCGTCCCAGGTCGGACGCTTGCCGCGGCGCTCGGCGTTGGCGATGAAGCACTGCACGATCTGCCCGGAGGTCAGTTTGACGTGGTACACCGAGTGGCCGCCGAGGTAGGCGATGTCATGCACGGTGCCGTTGCACCAGTTGTATTCCGGGTGCTCGTGGTCGGCCGGCAGGGTGGTCGCCATCAGCAGTTTTTCCGGACGCAGGGCGTAGCTGACCTTCTTGTCTTCGGCGCGGGTGGTCACGCCGTGGCCGATGTAGATCGGCTTGTCCAGCTGCGGGCAGTTGATGATGGCGTGGTCGGTTTCGTCGGTGGTGATCACCCCGTCGAACAGGTTGACGTTGCCGATGAACTCGCAGACCAGGCGGCTGGCCGGGGTCTCGTAGATGTCGATCGGGCTGCCGGTCTGGGCGATCCAGCCGAGGTGCATGATGGAAATGCGCTGGGCCATGGTCATGGCCTCTTCCTGGTCGTGGGTCACCATGACGCAGGTTACGCCGACCCGCTCGATGATCTCGACAAGCTCAAGCTGCATCTGCGAACGCAGCTTCTTGTCCAGCGCGCCCATCGGTTCGTCGAGCAGCAGCAGCTTGGGACGCTTGGCCAGCGAGCGGGCCAGGGCCACGCGCTGGCGCTGGCCACCGGACAGCTGATGCGGCTTGCGCCGGGCGTACTGGCTCATGTGCACCAGCTTGAGCATCTCGGCCACACGGGCGTCGATCTCGGCCTTGGGCAGGCCATCCTGCTTGAGGCCGAAGGCGATGTTCTGCGCCACGGTCATGTGCGGGAACAGCGCGTAGGACTGGAACATCATGTTGATCGGCCGCTCGTAGGGCGGCATGTCGGTGATGTCCACGCCATCGAGCAGGATGCGCCCCTCGGTCGGCCGTTCGAAACCGGCGAGCATGCGCAGCAGGGTCGACTTGCCGGAGCCGGAGCCGCCGAGCAGGGCGAAGATCTCGCCTTTGTTGATAGTCAGCGAGACGTCGTCGACGGCGATGGTTTCGTCGAACTTCTTCGTGACGCGATCGATTTTAACCAGCACTTCTTTCGGTTGCTGGTTGCCCTCGAGGGCTTTCTTGTAGGCGCTGGAGGCAACGGCCATTTGCAAAACTCCTGGAACATTGGAACCCGGCCACGCGGGCCGGGCTAAAGACTCACTTACCGGATTTGACCTTGGTCCAGCTACGGGTCATCAGGCGCTGTACTTTCGGCGGCAGCTCGGCCTGGATGAACAAATTATCCAGAACGGCCTGCGGCGGGTAAACGGACTCGTCGTTACGCACTTCCTGATCCATCAGCGCGCCGGCCTTGGGGTTGGGGTTGGCATAGCCGACATAGTCGCTGACCTTGGCAATCACCGCCGGCTCGAGCATGTAGTTGATGAAGGCGTGGGCTTCCTTGACGTTCTTCGCGTCGGCCGGGATGGCCATCATGTCGAACCACAGGTTGGAGCCTTCCTTGGGAATGCTGTAGGCGATCTGCACGCCCTTGCCGGCTTCGTCGGCACGGTCGGCGGCCTGCATGATGTCGCCCGAGTAGCCGACGGCTACGCAGATGTCACCGTTGGCCAGGTCACCGATGTACTTGGAGGAGTGGAAGTAGGTCACGTACGGGCGTACGGCCATCAGCTTCGCTTCTGCCTGCTTGTAGTCATCGGGGTTGGTGCTGCTGGCGGGCAGGCCCATGTACTTGAGCACGGCCGGGATCATTTCATCGCCGGAGTCGAGGAAGGCGACGCCACAGGCGCTGAGTTTCTTGATGTTTTCCGGCTCGAAGACGGTGGCCCAGGAATCGATTGTGTCGACGCCCAGCACAGCCTTGATCTTCTCGACGTTGTAGCCGATGCCATTGGTGCCCCACAGGTAGGGGACGGAATACTGATTGCCTGGATCGTTGGTTTCCAGCTGCTTGAGCAGCAGGGGATCGAGGTTCTGCCAGTTGGGCAGCAGCGAGCGGTCAAGCTTCTGGAACGCGCCAGCCTTGATCTGCTTGCCGAGGAAATGGTTGGACGGCACCACCAGGTCGTAACCGGAGCGGCCGGCGAGCAACTTGCCTTCCAGGGTTTCGTTGGAGTCGAACACGTCGTAGCCCGGCTCGATGCCCGTGGCGGCCTTGAAGTCGGCCAGGGTGGTCTCGCCGATGTAGTCGCTCCAGTTGTAGATATGCACGGTCGGTGCAGCCTGGGCGGCACCGGCGATGCCCAGGGCAACCGCTGCGGTGATCAGGGTTTTGCGGAAGGATACTCGCACACGTCAGTCCTCTTTATTGTTGCTATTCAGGTCGTTACGCACGACCAGGGGCTTGAAAATTGTTCTGCCAATCCCTGACAACTGTTCCCTGAAAGCTGCGGCCAATCGCCCAGCCGAACGCGCACGGAGCTGTGTGGGGCTCGTGTGTAACGGTAGACGGAAATGGCACATGAGCCTCCTGGCGGGTCTCCGGCGGGAGCACCCGCCGGAGGGTGTCGCTGTTGTTGCTTACTTGCCGGACTTGATGGTGGTCCAGCTACGAGTCATGGTGCGTTGTACCTTGGCCGGCAGATCCGGGAAGGTGTAGATCTTGGCCATGGTCGCGGCATCCGGGTAGATGCCTGGGTCGTTGCGGATCGCCTCGTCAACCAGCGGGGTAGCCGCCGCGTTGCCGTTGGGGAACTGCACGAAGTTGGTGATCTCGGCCATGATTTCCGGCTTCATCAGGAAGTTCAGGAAGGCATGGGCACCCTCGACGTTCTTCGCGTCAGTCGGTACGGCGAGCATGTCGAAGAAGCTGCCGGCACCTTCTTTCGGGATGCTGTAGAGGATGTTCACGCCGTTCTTGGCTTCTTCGGCGCGCGACTTGGACTGGTACAGGTCACCGGAGTAGCCGATGGCTACGCAGATGTTGCCGTTGGCCAGGTCGCCGATGTACTTGGAGCTGTGGAAGTAGCCGGTGGAGGAACGCACCGACATGAACAGTTCTTCGGCTTTCTTCAGCTCGCCCGCATCGGTGCTATCCGGCTTGAAGCCCAGGTAGTTGAGCGCGGCCGGGAGAATTTCGGTCGGCGAATCGAGGAAGGACACGCCACAGCCTTTGAGCTTTTCCATGTTCTCCGGCTTGAACACCAGGTCCCAGGAATCCACCGGCGGGTTGTCACCCAGGGCCGCCTTGACCTTGTCGACGTTGTAGCCGATGCCGATGGTGCCCCACATGTAGGGAATCGAGTACTGGTTGCCCGGATCGCTCGGATCCAGCGCGGTCAGCAGGTTGGTATCGAGGTTTTTCCAGTTGGGCAGCTTGGACTTGTCCAGCTTCTGGAACACGCCCGCCTTGATCTGTTTAGCCAGGAACGGGTTGGACGGTACGACGATGTCGTAACCGGAGCTGCCAGCCAGCAGCTTGGCTTCCAGCACTTCGTTACTGTCGAACACGTCGTAGACGACCTTGATGCCGGTTTCCTTGGTGAACTTGTCCAGGGTTTCCGGGGCGATGTAGTCCGACCAGTTGTAAACGTGCAATACCTTGTCGTCAGCCTGCGCCATGCCGGCCACGGCGCCTGCCAGGGTCATGGCAAGCAAAGTTTTACCGAAGGTCTTGATCATGCGGGTTAGCTCCATTGTCGTTTGAAGTATCCGGGGCTGCGTCACCTTAGCGACGCACCCTCCGGTGAGCCTGGCCTACGCACCATGCAGTCTGGCAAGGTCTGGCGTGTCGCTCAAGCCTCAGACCAATACTGCACGTGCGGTGAGATCGAGGCACTTGCGTGCTTTTTCGATCAGCTCATCGATCTCACTTTTGCTGATTACCAATGGCGGCGCGATGATCATGGTGTCGCCAACGGCGCGCATGATCAGTCCGTTCTCGAAGCAATGGGTGCGACAGATCATGCCAACACCGGTCTCGCTCGGGAAACGCTCACGGGTCTGCTTGTTCTTTGCCAATTCGATGGCGCCGAGCATGCCCACACCGCGGACTTCGCCCACCAGCGGATGATCCGCCAGCTCACGCAGACGCTTTTGCAAGTATGGTGCCGTTTCTGCTTTTACCCGCTCGATGATCTTTTCTTCGCGCAGGATGCGGATGTTTTCCAGGCCGACGGCTGCCGCCACCGGGTGCCCGGAATAGGTGAAGCCGTGGTTGAAGTCGCCACCGGCGTTGATCGTCTGGAACACCTTGTCACCGACGATCAGGCCACCCATGGGCACGTAACCGCTGGTGAGACCCTTGGCGATGGTCATCAGGTCCGGCTTGTTACCGAAGTAATCGCTACCGAACCACTCGCCGGTGCGGCCGAAGCCACAGATCACTTCGTCAGCCACGAACAGAATGTCGTACTTGGCGAGGATCTCGCGGATGCGCGGCCAGTAGGTTTCCGGCGGAATGATCACGCCGCCCGCGCCCTGGATCGGCTCGGCGATAAAGGCGGCGACATTGTCTTCGCCGACTTCGAGAATTTTCTTTTCCAGCTGATCGGCGGCCCAGATACCGAACTCGTCCGGGCTCATGTCGCCACCCTCGCCGAACCAGTACGGTTGCGGGATGTGCACGATGCCGGGGATCGGCAGGTCGCCCTGCTCATGCATGTATTTCATGCCGCCCAGACTGGCACCGGCCACGGTGGAACCGTGGTAGCCGTTGTGGCGACTGATGATGACTTTCTTGTTCGGCTGACCCTTGCACGCCCAGTAGTGGCGAACCATGCGCAGCATGGTGTCGTTGCCTTCGGAACCTGAACCGGTGAAGAACACATGGTTCATGCCTTCCGGCGCGATCGCGGCGATCGCCTTGGCCAGTTCCAGCACCGGCGGGTGCGCGGTCATAAAGAAGGTGTTGTAGAACGGCAGCTCACGCATCTGCTTGGCTGCAGCCTCGACCAGCTCTTCGCGGCCGTAACCGACGGCAACGCACCAGAGGCCGGCCATGCCGTCGAGAATCTTGTTGCCTTCGCTGTCCCAGAGGTAGACACCGTCGGCCTTGGTCACAATGCGCGGGCCCTTTTCGTGCAGCTGCTGGTAGTCGCTGAACGGCGCGAGGTGGTGCTCACGGCTCATGGCCTGCCACTCACGGGTTTTCGGGTTATTCGCTTGATTCGTCATCATTCACCTCAGGTTGCGCAATCGGCAGGGTGTCGACGGCTGAGCCGCCGACACCCGACCCGATCAGACGGAGAGCAGCAGGAACTCGCGTTCCCAGGAGCTGATCACCCGCTTAAAGTTTTCATGCTCGGCACGCTTGACCGCGACATAGCCGCGGACAAACTTCGCGCCCAGGTATTTCTCGGCGTCCTTGCAGGCCTCCATACGCTCCAGGGCGCTTTCGATGGTCACCGGCAGGGCCAGGTTGCGGCGCTCGTAGCCACGCCCTTTGACCGGCGCACTCGGATTGATGCCTTCAACCATGCCGATGTAGCCACACAGCAAGGAGGCAGCCAGTACCAGGTACGGGTTGGCGTCGGCACCGGCCAGGCGGTTTTCCACGCGACGGTTCTGTGGCCCGGCTTCCGGTACGCGCAGGCCCACGGTGCGGTTCTCTTCGCCCCACTCGACGTTCACCGGCGCCGAGGTATCCGGCAGGAAGCGGCGGAACGAATTGACGTTCGGCGCGAACAGCGGCAGTACCTCGGGAATGTATTTCTGCAGGCCACCGATGTGGTGCAGGAACAGTTCACTCATGGTCCCGTCTTCGTTGGAGAACAGGTTCTTGCCGGTATTCACGTCCACCACACTCTGGTGGATGTGCATGGCGCTGCCCGGCTGATCGGTGATCGGCTTGGCCATAAAGGTGGCCGCCACGTCATGCTTGAGCGCGGCTTCGCGCATGGTGCGCTTGAACACGGTGATCTGGTCGGCCAGGTGCAGGGCATCGCCGTGACGGAAGTTGATTTCCATCTGCGCCGGGCCGTCTTCGTGGATCAGCGTGTCGAGATCCAGGGTCTGCAGTTCGCACCAGTCGTAAACGTCTTCGAACAGCGGATCGAATTCGTTGGCCGCGTCGATGGAGAACGACTGGCGACCCACTTCCGGGCGACCGGAGCGGCCCATCGGCGCCACCAGCGGGAAGTCCGGGTCGCTGTTGCGCTTGGTCAGGTAGAACTCCATCTCCGGCGCGACGATCGGCTTCCAACCCTTGGCTGCGTACAGCTTGAGGATGTTCTTGAGGATGTTGCGCGGCGACAGCTCGATCGGGTTGCCCTGCTTGTCGAAGGTGTCGTGGATCACCATCGCAGTGGGCTCGATGGCCCAGGGCACGAGGAACACGGCGTTCTCGTCCGGACGGCAGAACATGTCGATGTCCGCCTCGTCGAGCAGCTCGTAATAGATGTCGTCCTCGACGTAGTCGCCGGTCACGGTCTGCAGCAGCACACTCTCGGGGAGGCGCATGCCCTTTTCGTCGAGGAACTTGTTGGTCGGCGAAATCTTGCCACGGGCAATCCCGGTAAGATCGCTGATCATGCATTCAACTTCGGTGATTTTGCGTTCTTTCAACCAGCTTGTGAGCTGGTCCAGCTTGGTAGTCATAAAGACCTCAGGGTTGTAGAGCGGCTTCTGCGGACCGGTTAAAGCCTAGCGAAACCTCCCAGTTTCGCCTGCCGGTTGCCTCACCTACTCAGCGTTGCCCCGCCCTCTTCCTGCAAGCCTCACCAAAGGCCTGGAAGATGGCGAGATAATTCGGGTTGGATCGTACCTGCCACTCCGGGTGGAATTGCACCCCGAGCGCGAAGCTTGGCGCACCTTCGACGGAGAAGGCTTCGATCAACCCGTCAGGCGCCAGTGCTTCTACGCGAAGGCCCGGCGCCAGACGCTGAACGCCCTGGCCATGAATGGAATTGACTTGAATCTCGTCCGGCAAGCCGAGGCCGGCGAGGAGACCGCCCGGCTGCACCTGCAGCGGGTGGCGTTGAGCGTACTGCACCTCGACCGGCTGCTCGGCCGGCTCGCGGTGATCCATCATCCCGGCAACCTCGTGCACTTTCTGGTGCAAAGTGCCGCCAAACGCCACGTTCATTTCCTGGAAGCCGCGGCAAATGCCGAGCACCGGTATACCGGCCGCCACTGCATCACGAATCAGTGGCAGGGTGGTCTGGTCGCGATAGGGATCATGGGGCGTGCCGGGCTCACTGGCCGGGCCGCTATAGTGATGAGGTTCGACGTTCGACGGCGAGCCGGTAAACAGCAGGCCGTCTAGACTGGCTAGCAGAGTCGGCTGATCGATCAGTTCGCCAAGCGATGGAATCACCAGCGGCAAACCGCCAGCACCGACAGCAACGGCGCGAACATATTTGTCGCCCGCGATGTGGTTGAGATGTAGGCCTACCTGCTTGGTGCAGGCGGTTACGCCGATTAACGGCAGGCGCGACATGGGACACCTGTTTTATAGCTGTTATTAGGTTGAGGCCGAGATTAGCCTTGTTCGATTTTTTACACAATAGGGCTGTAAAAAATTGAACACAGGCCACTGAGCACGGCGCCAGGCAAGGCCAAAAACAAGCTACACAAGCCCTGAAACGCCCCAAAACTGGCCATAAGGCCCCATTTCAGGGCAGAATGGTCAACTATTGACAGCACAGGGTGTTTAAGATTGACTCACACCTGTGCGAACGCATGATTGAAATTTTTAACAAAAAAGGTGTTGCATCATGTCGGTACCCCCGCGTGCCGTTCAGCTCAACGAAGCGAACGCGTTCCTTAAGGAACATCCTGAGGTCCTGTTCGTCGACCTTCTTATTGCAGACATGAACGGCGTGGTACGCGGCAAGCGTATCGACCGTAACAGCCTGCATAAAGTGTACGAAAAGGGCATCAACCTGCCCGCTTCTCTATTTGCCCTCGATATCAACGGTTCCACTGTCGAAAGCTCCGGCCTTGGCCTGGACATCGGCGACGCCGACCGCATCTGTTTCCCGATTCCCAATACCCTGTGCAACGAGCCCTGGCAGAAGCGCCCCACCGCGCAGCTGCTGATGACCATGCACGAACTCGATGGCCGCCCGTTCTTCGCCGACCCGCGCGAAGTGCTGCGCCAGGTAGTGGCCAAGTTCGACGAGATGAACCTGACCATCTGTGCCGCCTTCGAGCTGGAGTTCTACCTGATCGACCAGGAGAACGTGAACGGCCGTCCGCAGCCGCCACGCTCGCCGCTTTCCGGTAAGCGCCCGATCTCCACCCAGGTGTACCTGATCGACGACCTCGACGAATACGTCGACTGCCTGCAGGACATGCTGGAAGCGGCCAAGGAACAAGACATCCCGGCCGATGCCATCGTCAAGGAAAGCGCCCCGGCGCAGTTCGAAGTCAACCTGCATCACACCAACGACGCGATTAAGGCCTGCGACTACGCCCTGCTGCTCAAGCGCCTGATCAAGAACATCGCCTACGACCATGAAATGGACACCACCTTCATGGCCAAGCCCTATCCGGGCCAGGCGGGCAATGGTCTGCACGTGCACATCTCGCTGCTCGACAAGACCACCGGCAAGAACATCTTCACCACCGACGACCCTCTGCAAAGCGACCTGCTGCGTCACGCCATCGGCGGCATCCTGGAAACCATGCCGGCCTCGATGGCGTTCCTCTGCCCCAACGTCAACTCGTACCGCCGCTTCGGCGCACAGTTCTATGTGCCCAACGCGCCGAGCTGGGGTATCGACAACCGTACCGTGGCCGTCCGCGTTCCCAATGGCAGCCCGGACTCGGTGCGCATCGAACACCGCGTCGCCGGTGCCGATGCCAACCCGTATCTGATGATGGCGTCGATCCTCGCCGGCATTCACCACGGCCTGACCAACAAGGTCGAGCCGGGCGAGCCGATCGAGGGCAACTCCTACGAGCAACTGGAACAGAGCCTGCCGAACAACCTGCGCGATGCCCTGCGCGAACTGGACGACAGTGCAGTGCTGAACCAGTACATCAGCCCGGATTACATCGACATCTTCGTCGCCTGTAAGGAAGCCGAGTTGGAAGAGTTCGAGACCACCATCTCCGACCTCGAATACAACTGGTATTTGCACACCGTATAAGCACCATCCCCGACGCCGGCTCTAGCCGGCGTCGTTTTATCCGCTGCCCGTGTTGCCCCGATTACGCCACTCCCCGTACGTGGTCTGGCGAAGCTTTGCCCGCTGCATTGCCACATCACACCAAGGAGGTCGTCATGTTCCGCATTCTTGCTCCGCTGCTGCTGACGTTATCCCCCGGACTGGCGGCTGCTGCCGACAGCATCCGGGTCTACAACTGGAACGATTACATCGCGCCCCAGGTACTGGTCGACTTCACCAAGGAAACCGGGATCGAAGTCGAGTACCACACCTTCAGCACCGACGAAGAACTCGACCAGGCACTGGCCAGCGATACCGCCATCGATATCGCCGTGCCCTCCCACGACGAGCTGCCGGCACTGATTCGCGCTGGCAAGCTGCAGCCTCTGGACCTCGCCCGCCTGGGCAACCGCAAGCACCTCGACAAGCAACTGCTCAACAAGCTGGCCGCCGTCGACCCCAACAACCGCTATGCCGTGCCCTACCTGTGGGGCGCCGTCGGCCTGGCCATCAACACCCCGCAGGCCACCGCCGCGCTGGGCGGCACACTGCCGCACAGCTGGAGCCTGCTGTTCGATCCGGCCCAGAGCAGCAAGCTGGCCGCCTGCGGTGTCAGCATGCTGGATGCCCCGGATGAAGTGCTCTACGGCCTGATGAACTATCAGGGACGCAGCCTCAGCAACAGCTCGCCGGGGCGCATCCGCAAGGCCGGCGCGATCCTCGACGGCCTGCGCCCGAACCTGCGCTACGTCGACAGCGAGCGCTATATCGACGACCTCAACCAGGGCAAGCTGTGCGTCGCCCTGGCCTGGGTCGGCGATGCCCTGGCGGCGGCCGATGCCGGCCAGCCCGTGCAGTTCGTGGTGCCGGAGGAAGGCTCCTCGCTGTTCATCGACAACCTGGTAATCCCCAGCAGCGCACGCCGCGCCGACCTCGCGCACAAGTTCATCGACTACCTGATGCAACCGCAGGTGGCGGCGAAGATCACCGAGGAAACCCTCTACCCGAGTGCCAACGCCGATGCCCGCGAGTTCCTCGACCCGGCCCTGCGCGACCAGCCCGGCCTGTACCCGGATCGCGACACCAAGCGCCGCCTGTTCGCCCTGGTACCGCTGCCGGACAAGCTGAAAAGCACCCGCGACGAGGTCTGGACGCGCTTCCGCGATGGCCCGGCGGCAGCCGCCCCGCTGTAATCCGCTGCGCGAGCGGGGCCTTGTCGCCCCGCTTGCACCACCCGTGACTTGCCTCCCCTGTCCGTCTGGCGTCCAATAGCGCCTCCCCAGGACAGGAGTCCGGCATGACCCGCACCGCCAGCCCCCGCAAACCCCGCGCCAGCAGCCAGGCGCGCATCGCCCTGATCCTCGACGCCGCGCGCGCGCTGCTCAGCGAGCAGGGCTTCAACGGCCTGTCGATCTACAGCGTGGCCGAACGCGCGGAGATTCCGCCGTCCTCCGTCTACCACTTCTTCGCCAGCGTGCCGGCGCTGCTCGAAGCCCTCACCGCCGACATCCACGCGGCCTTCCGCGACTGCCTGCTGCAACCAGTGGCGCATGCCGAGCTGCATGATTGGCGCGACCTGTCGCGTATCGTCGAGCAGCGCATGCTGGCCATCTACGCCCGCGACAGCGCCGCGCGCCAGCTGATCCTGGCCCAACACGGCCTGGCCGAAGTGGTACAGGCCGACCGCCAGCACGACCTGGAACTGGGTCGCCTGATGCAGGCCCTGTTCGAGCGGCATTTCCCCCTGCCGCAACTGCCGGAAGATATCGATGTGTTTGCCCTGGCCATGGAACTGGGCGACCGCGTCTACGCCCGCTCGGTGCAACTGCATGGCGTGATCACCCCACGCCTGGCCGAGGAAGGCATGCGCGTATTCGATGCCTACCTCGGCCTGTACCTGCCGCCCGCCCTGCCCAAGCGCCGCCTGCCGCTGAGCTGAAGCGACACCGCGCACGCCACCCGCCGCCGAACCTGCCGCCAGTGCCTGGGAATGGCTTGGCTCGCCCTCTAATCCGGATTTAATTCGATATAAATCGACTAAATCTGCCTTTAAAGGCTAAAAACAACTTCCTAAGCCGATTTTTATCGGATATAAATTGGCCATCCACTGCCAGATGGCGATGCAACGCCACGGCACAGTCACAGGTTGCTGCAGGCTGCAGACGACCTTCTCAAGCGCTCTACGAGGTGTTTCATGTCGCGTATCGTTACCGTCGCCGCTACCCAGATGGCCTGTTCCTGGGACAGCGCCGCGAATATCGCCAATGCCGAGAAACTGGTGCGCCAGGCTGCCGCCGAAGGCGCGCAGATCATCCTGATCCAGGAACTGTTCGAGACCCCGTATTTCTGCCAGAAGCCCAACCCGGACTACCTGCAGCTGGCCACCCCGGCGGAAGAGAACCCGGCCATCCGGCACTTCCAGCAAGTCGCCAAAGAACTGCAGGTGGTGCTGCCGATCAGCTTCTTCGAGCGGGCCGGACGCGCCCGTTTCAACAGCATCGCGATCATCGATGCCGACGGCAGCAACCTCGGTATTTATCGGAAAAGCCACATCCCGGACGGCCCCGGCTACCATGAGAAGTACTACTTCAACCCGGGCGATACCGGCTTCAAAGTGTGGAACACCCGCTACGCCAAGATCGGCGTGGGCATCTGCTGGGACCAGTGGTTCCCCGAGTGCGCGCGCAGCATGGCCCTGCTCGGCGCGGAGATCCTGTTCTACCCGACCGCCATCGGCACCGAGCCGCATGACCCGAGCATCAGCTCGCGCGACCACTGGCAGCGCGTGCAACAAGGTCACGCTGGCGCCAACCTGATGCCGCTGGTAGCGTCCAACCGTATCGGTCGCGAAGACCAGGACGGTTACCACATCAACTTCTACGGTTCCTCCTTCATCGCCGACCAGTTCGGTAAGAAAGTCGAGGAGCTGAACGAGACCGAGGAAGGCATCCTGGTGCACCGCTTCGATCTGGACCAGCTGGAACATATCCGCAGCGCCTGGGGCAGCTTCCGCGACCGTCGCCCGAACCTGTACGGCCCGTTGAAAACCCTCGACGGCACCCTGGAATCCTGAGGCATAGCCTCTACGCCATACCCGTAGCCCGGATGCAATCCGGGAGGCCCCCGAACCAAGACCCCCGGATTGCATCCGGGCTACAGGAGCAAGACATGAGCACTCTCACCAGCACCCCACGCGCCGACGGCTTCTACATGCCCGCCGAGTGGGCACCGCAGAGCCAGGCCTGGATGGTCTGGCCCGAGCGCCCGGACAACTGGCGCCTCGGCGGCAAGCCGGCACAGGCCGCCTTCACCGCGGTGGCCAAGGCCATCGCCGAATTCGAACCGGTGACCGTGTGCGTGTCGGCCGGCCAGTACGAGAACGCCCGTGCGCGCCTCGACCAGGGCAATATCCGCCTGGTGGAAATCACTACCGACGACGCCTGGGTGCGCGACACCGGGCCGACCTTCGTGATCAACGACCAGGGCGGCGTGCGCGGCGTGGATTGGGGTTTCAACGCCTGGGGCGGCTTCGACGGCGGCCTCTATGCGCCGTGGCAGCGCGACGACCAGGTGGCCAGCAAGATCCTCGAAATCGAGCGCGTCGACCGCTACCGTACCGAAGGCTTCGTGCTCGAAGGCGGCTCGATCCATGTTGACGGCGAAGGCACCCTGATCACCACCGAGGAATGCCTGCTCAATCGCAACCGCAACCCGCACCTGAGCCGCGAGCAGATCGAGGACATGCTGCGCACGCACCTGGCCATCGACACGGTGATCTGGCTGCCGGACGGTCTGTACAACGACGAGACCGACGGCCACGTCGACAACTTCTGCTGCTACGTGCGCCCCGGCGAAGTGCTGCTGGCCTGGACCGACGATGCCACCGATCCCAACTACCCGCGCTGCCAGGCCGCCATGCGCGTGCTGGAAAACGCCCGGGACGCCAAGGGCCGCGCGTTCGTCGTGCACAAGATGCCGATTCCCGGCCCGCTGTATGCGACCGAGGAAGAGTGCGCCGGCGTCGATCTGGTCGCCGGCACCCAGGAGCGCAGCCCCGCGGTGCGCCTGGCCGGCTCCTACGTCAACTTCCTGATCGTCAACGGCGGCATCATTGCGCCGAGCTTCAACGACCCCAAGGACGAAGAAGCCCGCGCCATCCTGCAGCGCCTGTTCCCCGAGCACCGCGTGGTGATGGTGCCGGGCCGCGAGATCCTCCTCGGCGGCGGCAATATCCACTGCATCACCCAGCAGCAGCCGGCCGGCTGATTACCTGCAGAGCTCCGCACCGAGCTCGATACCTCCCCTCTCCCACTTGTGGGAGACGACTGCAGGGATGCAGGAGGTAGGGCCGCGCCCGCTCCCGGCGGGCCTGCGGCATTCACCACATCCCTGTGGATCGTGACGCAGGAAGCCAAAACCGAGGGGCCGGGGGAGAGGGCAACCGCCACATGCAGGGCAATAGTAGCGACTTGATCTAGGCTTGCCGGTTCAACAACCGAGCAAGGATGCTCAAGATGCCACGCTGGATCGCATTGTCCCTCTATTGCCTCGCCTGCCCGCTGCTCGCCGCTCCCTGCCCCGACTGGTCCGCCAGCCGTGCCGGTGCCGAGCTGAAAACTCTGCAGCAACAGCTCAAAAACTGGGACCAGGCCTACCACCAACAGGGCCGCTCGCCGGTCAGCGACGAACTCTATGACCAGGCCCGCGAGCGCCTGCAGGACTGGCAGCAGTGCTTCCCGCAGCAGGCACCGAGCGACCTGCGCGCCGACCTCGGCCCACCCGGCAGCCAACCCCATCCCATCGCCCACACCGGCCTGCACAAGCTGCGCGACGAAGCGGCCGTGCAGCAGTGGCTGCAGGGCCGCAGCGAGCTGTGGATCCAGCCCAAGGTGGATGGCGTGGCGGTAACCCTGCACTACCGCGACGGCCGCCTGCAGCGGGCGATCAGCCGTGGTGACGGACAACGTGGCCAGGACTGGACCGCCCAGGCGCGGCTGATCTCTGCCATCCCGCAACAGCTGCCACGCAACGATGAACTGATCCTGCAGGGCGAGCTGTACTGGCGCCTGTCCGGCCATGTGCAGGCTCAAGGAGGCACCGGCACCGCCCGCAACCAGGTAGCCGGTGCGATGAATCGCCAGCAGCTGGACGCCACCACCGCCGCACAGATCGGCCTGTTCGTCTGGGACTGGGCCAATGGCCCGAGCGGCATGAGCGAACGCCTGCAAGGCTTGCGTGCCCTCGGATTCACCGACAGCGCCGAGCTGACCCTGGCCATCGCCAACCTGCAGCAAGCCCGTCACTGGCGCGCGCACTGGTACCGCAGCCCACTGCCGTTCGCCAGTGACGGCGTGGTGCTGCGCCAGGGTAAACGTCCGCCCGCCAGCAGCTGGGCCGCCGAACCGCCGCAGTGGGCGGCGGCCTGGAAATATCCGCCCAGCCAGACCCTGGCCCAGGTGCGCGACGTGCACTTCCAGATCGGCCGCAGCGGGCGCATCACCCCGGTACTGCAGCTGCAGCCGGTACACCTGGAGCAACGTCGCATCCAGCGGGTCAGCCTCGGCTCGCTGCAGCGCTGGCAGGCCCTGGATATCCGCCCCGGCGACCAGGTGGCGATCACCCTCGCCGGCCTGACCATTCCGCGCCTGGACGGCGTGGTCTGGCGCAGCGCCGAGCGACCGGCGCTGCGCGCGCCCGATCCTGCCGCCTACCACGCCCTGAGTTGCTGGCAGCCCAGCCCTGACTGCGCCAGCCAGTTCAGCGCCCGCCTGGTCTGGCTCAGTGGCAGGCAAGGGCTGCAGTTAGCGGGCGTCGGGCCAGGCACCTGGGCCAAGCTGCAACAGGCAGGAAAGCTGCCCGATCTGCTCGCCTGGCTCGATCTGGACGAAACCGAACTGGCCCGCACACCGGGCTTCGGTGCACGCAGTGCGAGCCAGCTGCAGCAGAGTTTCGCCAGCGCCCGGCACCGACCCTTCGCCCAGTGGCTCAAAGCCCTCGGCCTGCCCGCCAGCGGCGCGGCGCCGTTGGGTACTGACTGGGACACACTGGCCGCGCGCGATGCGCAGGCCTGGGACGCGTTCAACGGTATTGGCGCGCAGCGTGCGGCACAGCTGGTGGCGTTCTTCCAGCACCCGGACGTGCAGGCTCTGCGTCAGCGTCTGCACGCGGCCGGGGTGGCGGGGTTCTGAATCAGTAAGCGCGAAATGCCTTGTGGCAGGCCTCGCAGCTGTCTTCCACGCGCTGCACCAGCGGCGCCACGGCCTGCGCCGTCAGCGGCTGTTGCGTGCTGGCCGTGCGCAATGCCGCGGTGGCCGCCTCCAGCTCACGGGCCAGCTGCTGGAAGCGTTGCTGCTCCTGCCACACCTCGGGCTTGGCGCTGCTGCGCTCGTTTTCGGCAATCTGCGGGAAGTGCTGCCAGGGCTGGCGCGACAGTTCATCGAGCTGCTGCGCGCCCTGGGCAAAGCGCGGCGCGTCGAACTTCAGGCGCCCGCGCAGCATGCCACCGAGGTCTTCGCTGGTTTTCAGCATCTGCTTGAACAGGGTCTGACGTTTGCCCTGCGGCGAATCGGGATCGACACCGCCACAAGCGGCGAGCAGGGCACACAGACACAGCAGCAACAGGCTTTTGGCTTTCATGGTGAACGCAAACAGGCTGAAAGAAGGGCCGCCAGTATCGCCACACGCCAGGCCGCGGCCAAGTAGGGCAATTGCCGCAGGATGCTACGCCCCCCCGAGTAAGCGACGGAAAGCCTTGGGCTTGCTCGCACAGCTGGCTATAATCGCCAAGCTTCACGCGGCCGGCACAGCTCCGGTCGCTCCCGCCACCTGTCCGAGGGGCGCTGCAGCATGCTCTCAACCATAGAGAATATGTCAGGCTCGGACAGGGCGTTAACCATACGCATCAACGGCGCCCATTCGCAGACAACGAATGGAGAGCTATTGCATGAGCGCTGCTTTTAATGACTTCAAAGTCGCCGACATTTCCCTGGCTGCCTGGGGCCGTCGTGAACTGATCATCGCCGAATCGGAAATGCCTGCCCTGATGGGCCTGCGCAGCAAGTACGCCGGCGAACAGCCGCTGAAAGGCGCGAAGATCATCGGCTGCATCCACATGACCATCCAGACCGGCGTGCTGATCGAGACCCTGATCGCCCTCGGTGCCGAAGTGCGCTGGTCGTCCTGCAACATCTTCTCGACCCAGGATCAGGCCGCTGCTGCCATCGCCGCTGCCGGTATCCCGGTCTACGCCTGGAAAGGCGAGACCGAGGAAGAGTATGAGTGGTGCATCGAGCAGACCATCCTCAAGGATGGCCAGCCGTGGGACGCCAACATGATCCTCGACGACGGCGGCGACCTGACCCAGATCATCCACGAGCGCTACCCGGCCATGCTGGACAAGATCCACGGCGTGACCGAGGAAACCACCACCGGCGTGCATCGCCTGCTCGACATGCTCAAAGCCGGCACCCTGAAAATCCCGGCGATCAACGTCAACGACTCGGTGACCAAGAGCAAGAACGACAACAAGTACGGCTGCCGTCACAGCCTCAACGACGCCATCAAACGCGGCGTCGACCACCTGCTGTCGGGCAAGCAGGCCCTGGTTATCGGCTACGGCGACGTGGGCAAGGGCTCCGCGCAGTCGCTGCGTCAGGAAGGCATGATCGTCAAGGTCTCCGAGATCGACCCGATCTGCGCCATGCAGGCCTGCATGGACGGTTTCGAAGTCGCCTCGCCGTACCTCAACGGTCTGAACGACGGCAGCGAAGCTAGCATCGACAAGGCCCTGCTGGGCAAGATCGACCTGATCGTCACCACCACCGGTAACGTCAACGTCTGCGACGCCAACATGCTCAAGGCCCTGAAGAAGCGCGCCGTGGTGTGCAACATCGGTCACTTCGACAACGAGATCGACACCGCCTTCATGCGCAAGACCTGGGCCTGGGAAGAGGTCAAGCCGCAGGTGCACAAGATCCACCGCACCGGCGCGGGCAGCTTCGACGCGCGCAACGACGACTACCTGATCCTGCTGGCCGAAGGCCGCCTGGTCAACCTGGGCAACGCCACCGGCCACCCGAGCCGGATCATGGACGGCTCCTTCGCCAACCAGGTGCTGGCGCAGATCTTCCTCTATGGCCAGAAGTTCGCCAACCTGCCAGCCGCGCAGAAAGCCGAGCGCCTGACCGTGGAAGTGCTGCCGAAGAAGCTCGACGAAGAAGTGGCCCTGGAAATGGTCCGCGGCTTCGGCGGCGTGGTCACCCAGCTGACCCCCAAGCAGGCCGAGTACATCGGCGTGACCGTGGAAGGCCCGTTCAAGCCGGAAGCCTACCGCTACTAAGCAGCCGCATGCTGTGAGCCTCAGGCCGCCAGTGCCCCGCGCACTGGCGGCCTGCCGCTAAAGGGAATCTGCAATGAGTCAAGAACGCCGTTACAGCTTCGAGTTCTTCCCCACCAAGACCGAAGCCGGGCATGAAAAGCTGATGACGGTCGCCCGTCAGTTGGCGACCTACAACCCCGATTTCTTCTCCTGCACCTACGGTGCCGGTGGTTCCACCCGCGATCGCACCCTCAACACCGTGCTGCAACTGGACGGCGATGTGAAAGTGCCGACCGCGCCGCACCTGTCCTGCGTCGGTGACAGCAAGGACGAGCTGCGCAGCCTGCTGCAGCAGTACAAGAACTCCGGCATCCGCCGCATCGTCGCCCTGCGTGGCGACCTGCCGTCGGGCATGGGCATGGCCAGTGGCGAACTGCGCTACGCCAACGAGCTGGTCGAATTCATCCGCACGGAAACCGGCGATCACTTCCATATCGAAGTCGCCGCCTACCCGGAAGTGCATCCGCAGGCACGCAGCTTCGAGGACGACCTGGCCAACTTCGTGCGCAAGGCCAAAGCCGGCGCCAACAGCGCGATCACCCAGTACTTCTTCAGCGCCGACTGCTACTTCTACTTCGTCGAGCGCGTGCGCAAGCTGGGCGTCGACCTGCCGATCGTGCCGGGCATCATGCCGATCACCAACTACAGCAAGCTGGCGCGTTTCTCCGACGCCTGCGGTGCGGAGATTCCGCGCTGGATCCGCAAGCAGCTGGAAGCCTACGGCGATGACCTGCAGAGCATCCAGAGCTTCGGCGAACAGGTGGTCAGCGAGATGTGCGAACGCCTGCTGCAGGGCGGCGCACCCGGCCTGCACTTCTACACCCTGAACCAGGCCGAACCGAGCCTGGCGATCTGGAACAACCTCAAGCTGCCCCGCTGAAAGTTGCGCTGTACTGAACGAGCCGGGCACTTGCCCGGCTTTTTCTTGCCCGGCCAAGCCAGCATCCCCTGAAATTGCCGTCGCCCCTCCACTGAGCCGGCCGACGGGCAGGTAGCTGCGCAAGGCCCTGGCTCTGTTATACTCGGGACTCCCGCCAGGCTTGCGCCCGGATGCTTGCCCCCGAGGCCAGCAGTACCGGTCGGGATTGCGCGCCCCAGTGCCGTGATTCAAGCCAGGCAATACACCCCCATAGGGCTTCGCCCTCACTAGACAGGATTTCACATGTCCTTTGCCTCCCTCGGTCTCTCCGAGGCTTTAGTCCGTGCGGTCGAAGCCGCCGGCTACACCCAACCCACGCCGGTGCAACAGCGGGCCATTCCCGCCGCGTTGCAAGGTCGCGACCTGATGGTGGCGGCTCAGACGGGTACGGGTAAAACCGGCGGGTTCGCCCTGCCGATCCTCGAGCGCCTGTTCCCCAACGGTCACCCGGACCGCGAACAGCGCCACGGCCCAAAACAACCGCGCGTGCTGGTGCTGACCCCCACCCGCGAACTGGCCGCCCAGGTGCACGACAGCTTCAAGCTGTATGCCCGCGATTTGCATTTCGTCAGCGCCTGCATCTTCGGCGGCGTTGGCATGAACCCGCAGGTGCAGGCCCTGGCCAAGGGCGTCGACGTCCTAGTCGCCTGCCCCGGCCGCCTGCTCGACCTGGCCAACCAGAAGGCCATCGACCTGTCCCATGTGGAAATCCTGGTCCTCGACGAAGCCGACCGCATGCTCGACATGGGCTTCATCCATGACGTGAAGAAGGTCCTCGCCAAGCTCCCGGCCAAACGGCAGAACCTGCTGTTCTCGGCGACCTTCTCCAAGGACATCACCGACCTGGCCGGCAAGTTGCTGCACAACCCCGAGCGCATCGAGGTCACCCCGCCGAACACCACGGTCGAGCGCATCGAACAGTGCATCTACCGCCTGCCGGCCAGCCACAAGCGCGCCCTGCTCGCCCACCTGATTACCCAAGGCGCGTGGGAACAGGTGCTGGTGTTCACCCGCACCAAGCATGGCGCCAACCGCCTGGCCGAATACCTCGACAAGCATGGCCTGTCGGCCGTGGCGATCCACGGCAACAAGAGCCAGAACGCCCGCACCAAGGCCCTGGCCGACTTTAAGGCAGGTGATGTGCGCATCCTGGTTGCCACCGACATCGCCGCCCGTGGCCTGGACATCGACCAGCTGCCGCACGTGGTCAACTTCGAGCTGCCCAATGTCGAGGAAGACTACGTGCACCGCATCGGCCGTACCGGCCGGGCCGGGCGTAGCGGCGAGGCGATCTCGCTGGTGGCGCCGGACGAGGAGAAGCTGCTCAAGGGCATCGAGCGGATGACCAAGCAGCGCATTCGCGACGGCAACACCATGGGCTTCGATCCGTCCACCGTCGAAGTGGAAAAACCCGAAGTGCGCGGCCCGCGCCCGGAGCGCCAGCCGCGCGCCGATCGCCCGCGTCACGAAGCGAAGAAGCCGGAAGGCGCCGCCGTGGACAAGGAAAAGCGCTCGAACAACCGCCGCGATCGCCTCAAGCCGCAAGGCCAGGCCGCCGCCGGCGAGCAGCAGCCACGCCAGGCCCGTGAGCCGCGCGAGCCCCGTGCTCCGCGTGAGCAGCGCGAACCCCGCGCCGCTCGCGAGCCGAAGGCGCCGCTGACGCCGCCGCCAAATCGTGATCCGGAAGAATTCCTCGACGACGAGTTCGACAACTTTGGCAACCGCGCGGACTACGTACCCGTGCCGGCCAAACCGCAAGGGCGCGCCAACCCGCGTCGCGGTGGCCAGCCGAGCCAACCCGCGCAGGGTCGCAGCCAGGGCAAACCGCAAGGTCAAGGCCAGGGTCAACGCCAGGGTGGCGCTGGTGGCCAGGGCAGCGGCAAGCCGAAAACCGGCCAACGCCCGCAAGGTCAGGGCCGTAATGGCTCCGGCCAGGGCCGCGGTGCCGGTGATCCACGTCGCGATGACGTGCGCCAGGAGCGCCAGGAACCGGCGGTGCAGACCAAGCAACCGCTGATCATCCGCAAGGGTGAGCGCCTGCCGACGCCGGAACAGCTGGACAGCCTGGCTGCCAGCCGTCCGCGCGGCGAGAAGCCGGCACTGCTGACGCGCAAGTCCGAGCAGGAATAAGTTTCACCTGCCCATGAAAAAGCCGGCTAAGCGCCGGCTTTTTCGTTTCTGCAAACTCACAACTGATCACGGATTTCGCGAGCTAGAGCCAGGCAAGGCGAACGGGCGTGAGGACGCGGAGTTTACGTGGTGTAAATGAGCAGTACTCATTTCCCTCGCCCTCCGGGCCGCACTTAAGCGCGTTAGCCGCAAGCGGCTTTCCGAACGCACGTTCAACACAGCCTGGCCGACGCGCAGCAAATCCGTGGCGGGTTACTCGCGCACGCCTTCTACCGACAGAATCAGCTCAACTTCCTGGGAAGCCGGGCCGAGGTCCTTCTGGATGTCGAAGTCCTTCAGCTTGAGCGTGGTGCTGCCTTCGAAGCCGGCACGGTAGCCGCCCCATGGGTCGCTGCCTTCGCCGAGGAACTTGGCCTTGATCACCACCGGCTTGGTCACGCCGTTGAGGGTCAGATTGCCGGTGATGTCGGCCGTGTCTGCGCCGGTCGACTTGACCGAAGTGGAAGCGAAGGTCGCGGTGGGGTTCTTCTCGACGTTGAGGAAGTCGCCGCTGCGCAGGTGCTTGTCACGCTCTGCGTGGTTGGAGTCGACGCTGGCGGTGTTGATGTTGACGTTGATCTTGCTCGCTTCCGGCGCCTTGGCATCGAAGCTGAAGCTGCCGTCGAAGTCCTTGAAGGTGCCGTACAGCCAGCTGTAGCCCAGGTGGCTGATCTTGAAGTTGATGAAGGCGTGCTGGCCTTGCTTGTCGATGGCGTAGTCGGCGGCCATGGCCTGGCCGGCGAACAGGGCCGCACCCAGGGTAAGGGCGGCGAGGGATTGCTTGAGCATTGTTCAGTCTCCTTGTGGGTTACGTTACTTGCTGGCACGACCGAGCATGCGTGTCAGCGTCGCATCACGGTCGATGAAGTGGTGTTTGAGGGCCGCCAGGGCATGCAGGCCGGCGAAGATCACCAGCCCCCAGGCGAGGTATTCATGCACCAGGCCGGCAATATCGGCCTGGTCGGGAATGCTGGTCAGGGTCGCCGGAATCTCGAACAGGCCGAACAGGCTGATGCCACGGCCATCGGCGGTGGAGATCAGGTAGCCGGAGAGCATCAGTACGAACAACCCAAGGTACAGCGCGGTATGGCCGAGCTTGGATGCCAGGCGTGTCAGCTTGCCGTGGTTGCTCGGCGCCGCCGGTGGCGGGCTGACAAAGCGCCACAGCAGGCGGGCCAGCATCAGGGCGAAGAGGGCCAGGCCAATGCTTTTATGCAGGTCGGGAGCGCTGCGGTACCAGCTGCTGTAGTAGTCCAGACCGACCATCCACAGGCCCAGGCCGAACAGGCCGAACACCACCAGGGCGACAACCCAGTGCAGCAGGATGCTGACCAGGCCATAGCGGGAACTCGAATTGCGCCATTGCATTGCGAAACATCCGTGAAAAGCGATTGAGCAAGCCTAGCGGCAAATCCATCGATTTAAAGCGGAAAATTTCGCTTCGAAATATCGAGTAAATAGATAGTTATGCGGATGCAGCCAGGCGCGGATTAGTCCGGTGCGGGGCCGCAAGGTTCACCGGCAAGAGCCTGAACGGCCCCGTTCCACAGACAGACGGCGTAGCCCGGATGCAATCCGGGAGCGCGGTATCGACCTGCAACTTCCCGGATTGCATCCGGGCTACGGATTTACCCGCCGAACAGGCGCGCGAAGAAACCAGGCTTGGCCTGTTTGTCGTGCGTGGCCGCAGGCGTGCTCGGCGCAGCAGGCTTGGCGGCCTGACCTGGAGCGGCGATGCTCTTGCCGGCCTGCAGCTCGACGGCCTGGCTGGCGGCCCGCTGGCCACTGCGCAGGGCGCCTTCGAGGGTGCCCGGGTAGAGCGCATCGCTGTGCTCACCGGCGAACAGCACGCGGCCCAGCGGCTGTTCCCACAGGCGCCAGTACTGGCTGATCTCGCCAGGGCCGTAAGCCAGGTAGGCGCCGCCAATCAGCGAGTCCTTGCCATAGCGGCGCAGCTCGTAACCACTGAACTGCTCGCGGGCGCCTGGGTAGTGTTCGTCGAAGCGGATCAGCACCTGGTCGACCATCTGCCGGTCGCCGAAGGCATTGAGCAGGCGGGCGTTGTCGCCGGACAGGTTGATCAGCAGGTTGGCCCCGCCTTTCAGCGCCGGCTCGACCCACAGCATGCCCAGGCCCTTGTCGCTGAAGATCTCGCCGGACAGGCGCGCCTTGCCCCACACCGGCTTCTTGAACTTGAGCAGCATCTGGTCGCGCCAGCCGTAGTTGATGTCTTTCAGCGCTTTGTGCTGCAGCGCGGTCAGCGTCGGCGTCAGGCTGATCTTGGCGAGCGCCGGCAGCGGCACGGCGAGCACCACGTAGTCGGCACTGTAACCGGTGGCGCCGACCTTGACCGTGACCTTGCCCTGCTCCTGGACGATGGCCGAGACCCGCGCGTTGGTCTTCACCTGCTTGAGCTGTTTGGCCAGGGCCAGGGCCAGCACCTGGCTGCCGCCGGGCAGGCGCGCGGCGCGCAGTTCGGCATCCGCCAGGCCGCGGTAGACCCGCTCCTGCTGGGCCAGGTAGAGCAGCGACAGGCGCGACGGTTCGTCGTAGCGCGAACGGATGCGCTGATCAACCAGGGCGCGCGCGGTCGGCGGCAGCGCCAGCTTGTCCAGCCAGCGCGCGGCGCTCATCGCATCCAGGCTTTTCAAGGTGTGGCTGGCTAGCGGGTTGAGCGGATCGGCGATGGCCGCGGCGAGGTCATCCAGGCTCTTGTCGAAACGCGCCAGGCCTTCACTGGTGCTCGGCGAACTCTTGGCCAGTTCGGCGACGGACTGGTAGCGCCCGTCGATCAGGTAGCCCGGCATGCGTACATAGTCCGGCGCCGGCAGGGCCTTGATCTTGAAGCGGTCGAGGTAGGCATGCAGCGCCGGCTGCAGCTTGGCCGAACCCAGCCACTCGCTGCTAGCCAAGCCGGAACGCCCGCCGATACTCGGCTTGGCTTCCAGCAGGGTGACCTGCCAGCCCTTGCCCTGCAGCTCATAGGCGGCGGTCAGACCGGCCAGGCCGCCACCGACCACGATGGCCGTAGGTTGTTTGTCCTTGCCCAGCGTCAGGCTGCTGAAGACGGCTAAAACCATGAGCGCGGAGGCGCGCAACCAGACTGCGGACATGCGGAAAATCCCGAGGGCAAAAAACGAGGGCGCGCAGGATACGTCAGGCCCTGGCGGCGGGCCAGACGTATCCGCTGAAGGGTTCTGGTAGGCTAACCGCCCCGAACGAGGAGACCTCCCGATGAGCCTGAATGCCGAGTGGATGCAGCGCGACCTGGCCGTGCTCTGGCACCCCTGCACGCAGATGAAGGACCACGAGCGCCTGCCGCTGATTCCGATCAAGCGCGGCGACGGCGTGTGGCTGGAGGACTTCGATGGCAAGCGCTACCTGGATGCGGTCAGCTCCTGGTGGGTCAACGTGTTCGGCCACGGCAACCCGCGGATCAACCAGCGCATCCGCGACCAGCTCGACAACCTCGAACACGTGATGCTCGCCGGCTTCACCCACCAGCCGGTGGTCGAACTGTCCGAGCGTCTGGTCAAGATCACCCCCGCCGGCCTGGACAAAGTGTTCTACGCCGACAACGGCTCCTCGGGCATCGAGGTGGCGCTGAAAATGAGCCACCACTACTGGCTCAACTGCGACCAGCCCGGCAAGAAGCGCTTCGTCACCCTGACCAACAGCTACCACGGCGAAACCGTGGCGGCGATGTCGGTGGGCGACGTGGCGCTGTTCACTGACACCTACAAGGCCCTGCTGCTCGACACCATCAAGGTGCCGAGCCCGGACTGCTACCTGCGCCCCGAGGGCATGGGCTGGGAAGAGCATTCGCGCAACATGTTCGCCGCCATGGAGCAGACCCTGGCCGAGCATGCCCACGAAGTCGCGGCGGTGATCGTCGAGCCGCTGATCCAGGGCGCCGGCGGCATGCGCATGTACCACCCGGTGTACCTCACCCTGCTGCGCGAGGCCTGCGACCGCTATGGCGTGCACCTGATCCATGACGAGATCGCCGTCGGCTTCGGCCGTACCGGCAGCATGTTCGCCTGCGAACAGGCCGGCATCACCCCGGACTTCCTGGTGCTGTCCAAGGCCCTCACCGGCGGCTACCTGCCGATGGCCGCGGTGCTGACCACCGACAAGGTTTATGCCGCCTTCTACGACGACTACGCCACCCTGCGCGCGTTCCTCCACTCGCACACCTACACCGGCAACCCGCTGGCCTGCGCCGCTGCCCTGGCGACTCTGGACATCTTCCGCGACGACAACGTCATCGAGAACAACAAAGCCCTGAGCTCACGCATGGCCAGCGCCACCGCGCACCTGGTCGAGCACCCGCATGTGGCCGAAGTGCGCCAGACCGGCATGGCCCTGGCCATCGAGATGGTCCAGGACAAGGCGAGCAAGACCGCCTACCCCTGGCAGGAGCGCCGCGGCATGCAGGTCTACCAGCACGCCCTCGGTCGCGGTGCCCTGCTGCGCCCGCTGGGCAGCGTGGTGTACTTCCTGCCGCCCTATGTGATCACCCCGGAGCAGATCGACTTCCTCGCCGAGGTGGCTACGGAAGGCATCGATATCGCCACCCGCCAGTCGACCCGCATCAGCGTGGCCAGTGACCTCTACCCCAACCATCGCGATCCGGGCTGAGCCGTAGGGCGGGTGAAACCCGCGGGTTGCACCCGCCCTACGACCTGGTGGACGGATAAAACGCCGTCCACCCTACCCCCACCCAGGCCCTGCCGCTAAAATTCGCGCCTCTGTCCCAGGTTCTCGCCCCATGCGCCTATCCCGCTTCTTTATCGACGCCCCGCTCTCTCTCGGCCAGCACGAGCTGCCGGAAACCCAGGCGCATTACATCGGCCGCGTCTTGCGCCACGCCGTGGGCGATGCCGTGCAGCTATTCGACGGCAGCGGCCAGGAGTACCTCGGTGAACTGATCGAAGTGGGCAAGAAGATCGTACGGGTCGAGCTGCGCGAACAGTTCACCGGGCAGCCGGAGTCCGCGCTACGCGTGCACCTGGGCCAGGGCCTGTCGCGTGGCGAACGCATGGACTGGGCGATCCAGAAGGCCACCGAGCTGGGCGCGGCGGTGATCACCCCGATCGTCTCCGAACGCTGCGAAGTACGCCTGAAAGACGAACGCGCCGACAAGCGCCTGGCGCACTGGCGTCAGGTGGCGATCAGCGCCTGCGAGCAGTGTGGCCGCTCGGTCGTACCACTGATCCATTCGCCGGTGCTGCTGACCGACTGGCTGCAACAGAGCGACGCCGACCTCAAGCTGGTGCTGCACCCGGTCGCCGAACCACTGGCCAGCCATGCCAAACCGACGAGCCTGGCCTTTCTGATCGGCCCGGAAGGCGGCCTCAGCGACGGCGAAGTGGAACAGGCCAAGGCCGCCGGCTTCCACGCCGCCCGCCTCGGCCCACGGGTGCTGCGCACCGAGACCGCGCCGGTAGTGGCGCTGAGCGTGGCGCAGCAGCTATGGGGCGATTTCTAAGAGCCTGTTCACGATCTTTTGGACTAGAGCCAGACAAGGCAAATACAGGCGAGGAAGCGCAGTTTACGAGCTGTAAATGAGTATTCAGAGCCTGTTTTTAACGCGGTATGGCCGACGGCCAAGAGATCGTGAACAGGCTCTAACCCCTACAGACTGCGCAGCGCCAACCCGGCCAAACCCAATAGCAACAGGCCGCAACCGGCATAGCTGATGCGCTGCCACAGCAGCGAGGTGTTGCGCCGCAACCAGTCAACCAGCGCCGCGCAGACGAAGCACCAGAGCAGCGAGGCGAACATGAAGCCGGCGAAGAACACGCCCAGCTGCGCCTGGCTCGGCGTGCCCTGCACGATGCCCGCCAGGGCACTGCCGAGGGCGCCCCAGAACACGATGTTCTTCGGGTTGGACAGCGACAACAGCGCCCCGGCGCCGAAGGCATTGCGCGCCTGATTGCCACCCTCAGCACCGCCCTGCGGCGGCTGCCAGGCATCGCGCAGGCCCTGTACGCCGAGCCAGGCCAGATAAACGGCGCTGGCCAGGGTCAGCGGCAGGCGCACATGGTCCTCGGCCAGCAGCAGGGCCAGGCTGGACAAGCCGATCAGCGCCCACAGCGCATCGCCGATCAGCGAGCCCAGCTGCACCAGCAGCGCCGGGCGGAAGCCGCCCGTCAGGCCACGGCGCAAGGTTTCGCTGAACACCGCGCCGGGCGACGCGCAGAACGTCAGGCCGAACAGCATGGCCGCACAGAAGATTGCCAACATGGCAGGAACTCCGAATCCATCGACGATGGTGCGGATTATCCGCAGACCGCCTGCGGCCGACTTGAACCGGATTGCTCAGCTGCGCAGCAGGTGCTGATAGCGCCCCGGCGTCAGCCCGTAGGCAGCGCGGAAATGCCGGTTGAGATGGCTCTGATCGGCGAAGCCCAGGGCATGCGCCACTTCGCCGGCGGGCAGGCCCAGGCGTAACAGCCCCTGAGCGCGGCGGGTACGCAACTGCATGGCCCACTGCCGTGGGCTGAGCCCGGTGCGCTGTTTGAAGGCGCGCAGCAGATGGAACTTGGACAGGCCGACACTGATGGCCATCTGTTCCAGGCTCGGCGTCTGCGCGAGGCTGGCGGCGAGCAACTCCTGCAGGCGCGCCACCGACCCCTGCCCGACAGCAGCAGTGCTGGCCAGACGCACCTGGGCACCCCGGGCAATCTCGCCGAGCAGCAGGGTCACGCTTTCCTCGCCACGTTCGCGCAGCAGAGCATCGCCGCTCAGGCACTGCTCAACCGCCTGCGCCAGGCCTGTGGCCAGAACCGGTTGCTGCTGCAGCGGCAGGCCGAACTGCAGCTGTTCCAGGCCCAGGCTGTCAGCCAGCACGGCAGGTGCTACATAGAGACTGACATAGCGCCATGGCTGGCCTTCACGCGCGCCGCCACCCTGGATCTCGCCGGGATTGTAGGTGGTGATGGCGCCGACGCCGGCACTGAAGGTGCGACCGTCCAGCCACACCTGCTCTTCGCCGAGCAGGTTGGCGCCGATAACGAATTCATCGTGGCTGTGTTTGTCGAAGTGCTGGCCACAGGCCTGAGTACTGCAGACTTCCAGCCCGCCGATGCGCGCCAGGCGCATCCGCTCAGGCTGGCTCATCTCAGATCAGGCCAGCGTCGGCCAGCTTCTGCTCGAGGCCGATCAGGTCAGGGATCTTCACCACCGCCTCGCCGAGCTGCACCGCGTCCAGCTCCAGCGGCGCCAGGGCTTCACTGGCCCGGGCCAGGTGGCCGTCGACCTTCAGCGAGCGCGGGATACCCTGCACCAGCAAAGCAATGAACTTGACCTGGTCACGCCCGCCGAGGGCATTGAGCACTGCCACCCGCACACCAGGGCCAATCTGCGGCTGGCCATTGGAGGCGGCCTCGAATGACAGCAGCGGCAATTGCAGGTCGCGCCAGGCGATCTGGCCGAGGAACCAGGCCGGCAGGCCCGGCGTGACCTGCGGCGCCCGGTAGGGAATCAGCTCCGCCAGCGCCACGTTAGGCAGCATCAGGGTGCGGTCGGCCAGGGGCACCAGCAGTGCAGTGAGGTTGCTGGTGCTGTTGGCGGCAGTAACGGCTTGGCTCATCGATCAATCCTTACAAAAGCGCAGCATGCGTCAGGCGCACTGCTCGGCCAGGTGATTCACCAGTGCTTCAGCCAGCTCGCGCGGGTCGCCGCTGAGAACGCTGTAGCCACCCTCGCGCAGGCTGTCGGGCATGCTCGGGCAGGCACAGCTGTCGGCACGCTGGGTCCAGATCTGCCCACCTTGGCGGCGCACGTAGGCCGCGGCAGCACTGCCATCGCTGCCCATGCCGCTGAAGGCGATCACGCCGCAGTTGCCAGCAAAGTGCTGGGCCAGGTTGAGCATCATCTGGTCGATGGAGGGGCTATAGGGTTCCGGCCAGGCGCGGTCAGTGACCTGCATGGCACCGTTTTCGGCAAAGCCCAGCTCATGGGATACCGGCGCCACCACCACCTCGCCGCAGCGGATCGGGTCACCATGACGCACCGGGTTGACGTGCCACTGGCTGTGGCGGCCGACGGCCTGCGGCAGCGCGGTCTCGAAACTGGCACCGATGTGCTGGGCATAGACGAAGCCGATCGGCAGACCGCCGGGCAAGGCGTCGAGGAAGGCCTTGACCGCCTCGGGGCCACCCAGCGAGGCCGCCAGCAACCAGACCTGGCGGGCCGGTTCGCCGGCCACCAGCGGGGTATCGGCCAAGGCGGCGGGCAGCTCCAGGCGGCCGGGGCGCTGCGCCTCGGCGAGCAGGGCTTCGAGGCCTGGACCGATAACCTGGGCCGGGTCGCCGACCAGGCGCTTGAGCTTGCCGAACAGGCTGCGCTCCCAGCGCGGGTAATTCTCCGAATGGCGCTCCGGGGCATGGCCTTCGCCAAACAGCACCGGCGCATTGGAGCGCTCGAGCAGGTTTTCGACCAGCGGTGAGTCTTCCGACTGCGCCAGGTCGACCAGCCACAGGTCTGGCTCGCAGGCCGCCAGGGCTTCCTCGTCGAGTCGGGCCGGGTCGCTGTTGAGCACCACTTGATATCCATTGCCGGACAACGCCTGCTGCAGCACATGGCGCTGCAGCGAGGTATCGGCAATCACGGCAATCCTTGCAGCTGTGCGAGTCTCACTCATGGCGCTTGACCAACTTCTGGATGTTTTCGAGCAGATCGGATTCCTGGTACGGCTTGCCCAGGTATTCGTTGACGCCAATCGCCATGGCCCGCTCGCGGTGTTTCTCACCGGTACGCGAGGTGATCATGATGATCGGCAGGTCTTTCAGGCGTTCGTCGTGGCGCACCAGGGTGGCCACTTCGAAGCCGTCCATGCGCGGCATTTCGATGTCCAGCAGCATGATGTCTGGCTTGTGTTCCTGCAGCTGGGCAATGGCGTCGACGCCGTCCTTGGCCGTCAGTACGTTCATGCCGTTGCGTTCGAGCAGGCGGCTGGTGACCTTGCGCACGGTAACCGAGTCGTCGACCACCATGACCAGAGTCGGCCGCTCGGCTTCGATTTCCGCCGCGGTCTGCGCCACATGGCTGGCCAGACGCGGTTGCTGCAGCTGACCGAGCAGGTGCGCATGGCGCACGCGGATGGTCGCCAGCAGGTCGAGAATCACCACCACGCGGCCGTCACCGAGGATGGTCGCACCGGAAATACCATGCACCGCGCCGAACTGTACGCCGAGACTCTTCACCACGATCTCGCGTGAGCCCGCCAGACTGTCCACCTGCACCGCCACGGCGTGCTCGCTGGAGCGCACCAGGATCACCGGCAACGGCAGGCTCTGGCCGATCAGCTTGGGCTGCTGGCCGTTGTTCAGCAGATCGCCGAGGTACTTCAGTTCGTAGGCCTGACCGGCGTACTCGAAGCGCGGCGCGTCGGGCGCATAGTAGGCCTCCAGCTCGTACGGCGAGACGCGCACGATACCTTCGATGGTGTTCAGCGGGATGGCGTACAGGTCTTCGCCGGAGAGCACCATCAGCGCACGGTTGACCGACACGGTGAACGGCAGACGGATCAGGAAGCGCGTGCCTTCGCCCACGGTCGACTCGATACTCATCGAACCGCCGAGCTGCTTGACCTCGGAGTGCACCACGTCCATGCCGACGCCACGCCCGGAAATCTGCGTGACCTTCTCGGCGGTGGAGAAACCGGCCTCGAGGATGAACTGCAGGATCTCGTGGTCGCTGAGGTCGGAGTCGGCGTCCATCAGGCCGCGTTCTATGGCCTTGCGGCGTACCGCTTCGAGGCGGATGCCACCACCGTCGTCGGCCAGGGTCAGGAGGATGTCGCCACCCTCGCGACCGAGACTCAGGCGAATGTTGCCGACCTCCGGCTTGCCACTGGCGCGACGCTTGTCGGCCGGCTCGATACCGTGGTCAACGGCGTTGCGCAGCATGTGTTCCAGCGGCGCGACGATGCGCTCCAGCACGGTACGGTCCATCTCGCCTTCGGCGTTGCCGACATGGAATTCGACCTGCTTGCCCAGCTCGGCCGCCACCTGGCGGACGATGCGGCGCAGGCGCGGTACCAGGCGATCGAACGGCACCATGCGGGTGCGCATCAGACCTTCCTGCAGCTCGGTGTTGACCCGCGCCTGCTGCAGCAGCAGGGTCTCGGCATCGCGGTTACGCGTGGCCAGGGTTTCCTTCAGGTCGAGCAAGTCGGAGGCCGACTCGAACAGCGCGCGCGAGAGCTGCTGCAGCTGCGAGTGGCGGTCCATTTCCAGCGGGTCGAAATCTTCGTAGCCGGCACGCTCGGCCTCGGCCTGGTAGCGGCTGAGGATCTGTGCCTGGGTCTCGATATCGAGGCGGCGCAACTGGTCGCGCACCCGCTCGATGGTGGCTTCCATCTCGCCGAGGGTGAAACCGAAGTCGCTGACCTGCTGTTCTACCCGACCGCGGAAGATCGAGGTCTCACCGGCCAGGTTGACCAGGCCTTCGAGCAGATCGGCCGGCACCTTGACCAGTTCCTGCGGCGCGCGCTGCGCGGCGACGCGCGCGGCAGCCTCGGCGGCGCGCTCGACGAACGGCAGCACCTTGACCTGCTGCTGCGCCTGCGGCTTGCTGCTGGCGGCCACCAGCGGTGTGCTCAAGGCCACCGGGGTCGGCGCCAGGGTGCTCGGCTCAGGGGCGGCAAGTGGCGCGGCCTGCACTTCGGCGGTTTGGCTGTCGTCCAGGCGCTTGCGCAATTGGTCTAGTGCCGCCTGCAGGCCTTCGAAGCCGGACTGCACGTCGAGGAACAGGCTTTCCGGCCATGGAGCGCCCTGCTTCTGCGCCTCGGTCAGGTGCTGTTCGAGGTCGTGACTGAGGTCGCCGAGGAGCTTCTGGCCGGCCAACCGCGCGCCACCCTTGAGGGTGTGCAGGATGCGCAGCAGCTCATCAATGGCGCTGCCGTCTTCGCGATTGCTTTCCCAGCGGCCGAGGGCGGCTTCCATGGCCTCCAGCAGGTCGTCACCTTCCTCGAGGAAGATATCGAGAATCTCGGCTTCAGCGGCGGAGTCTTCTTCCACCACCGGTTGCAGGTGCACGCTGGAGGGAATATTCAGCTGCTCGGCAGGGTTGGCACGAAACTGCTTGATGGTGGCGATCAGCGCTTCGCCATCCGGCACCGCACGCTGGTCACGTACCGCTTCGAGCATTTCTGCCAGGCGATCGTGGCAGGCCTGGAGCAGGCCGAACAGATCCTGGCCGGCACGCAGGCGACCATCGCCAACGCCCTCGTAGAGGAACTCCAGCTCGTGGGCCAGGTCGCCAATTTCCCGAATCTCGGCCATCCGCGCACCACCCTTGAGGGTGTGCAGGTCGCGCTGCAGGGCCTCGACTTCGAGGGTGTTGTCGACATCCTCCATCCAGCGCTGCAGCGCACCGCCGGCACTCTCGATGATGTCGAAACCTTCCTCGAGGAAGATTTCCACCAGCTCTGGATCGCGCTCATCCTCCACCACGCTCGGCGGGGCGAAAGCAGCAGGCGCCTCGACGGGTAGCTCAGTGCTTTCCAGCGCAGGCAACTCGGCCATGGCCCAGTCGTCGACCGGTGCCGCTGCGACGTCGGCCGGCAGATCCATAATTTCTTCGCTGGCTGGCAGCTCGCTGAGCTCTGCGCTGTCATCCAGCGCCCAGGCATCGACCGGCAAATCTGCCGCTACGAGGCCTTCGACGGGCGCGGACTCAGCCGGCAACGGCTCGCTGCCCAGTTCCGGCATGGCCCCTTCGAGCGACCATTCGTTGTTGCTGAGATTCGGCAGGTCTTCCAGGTGCGGCTCTTCGACCACAAAGGGCACGGCCTCGACAGCGGTATTCAGCCACTCGTCGTTGGCCGGAGCGGACATGTCGTCCAGCTGCGGCGCGGTGAACTGCACATCGGCCAGCTCGGCCAGGTCCATTTCCGCGGACTCGGCCAGCTCACTGACCAGCGGGCTATCGGCCTGACTCAGCTCGACCGCTTGTTCTTCCACTTGCAGCTCAGGCAGGGCTTCGGCTTCGGCTTCGGCTTCGGCTTCGGCTTCGGCTTCGGCTTCGGCTTCGGCTTCGGCTTCGAAATCAGGCTGCACGGCCACGGCCGCAGCGGACAAGCTCGGCGCACCGCCACCCTGGCGGAAACTACGGATCGCCTCGATCAACGCAGTGGAGTCGGCCAGCGGACGGTTGCCCTGCAGCTGCTCGAGCAATACGGCCAAGCGGTCGTGGCTCTGCTGCAGCAGGCTGGCCAGGTAGGGCGAATAACTGAAACGCCGGTCAACCAGGCCTTCGTAGAGCGATTCCAGCTCATGGGCCAGGTCGCCGATGGCACGAATCTCGGCCATCCGCGCGCCGCCCTTGAGGGTGTGCAGGTCGCGCTGCAGGGAAGACAGCGCCAGGCTGTTGTCCGGTTCGCCCAGCCAGCGATCCAGGGCCTGGCCGGCGCTTTCCAGAATATCCACGGCTTCTTCCAGGAAGATCTCGACCATTTCCTCGTCGATATCTTCCGGCATGCCGCTGCTGACCGGCACGGGCTCATCGAACACCGATACAGGCTCGCTGAACGAAACGGGCGGCTCGAGCTCAGCGCTGTCTACTACCGGCGCTGCTTCATCTATTGGCGGTGTATCCAGCTCGATACTTTCGAGCTCGGTGATTTCCAGGCTGGCCGCGGCCTCGGGCTCCAGCAGCGCCAGGGCAGCCGGGTCGATGGACTCGCCGAGCAAGGCTTGCAGCGCCTCGACCCGCTCGGGCTGGGTGCTGACCTGCAGGCCGGCAGCCACCTGATCCATCATGCCGATCAGCACTTCATGGGCGGCTTCGGCTTCGCTGAAGAAGCGCTCGCTGATCGCCAGACGGCCTTCCTGGGCGGCCTGGTACAGGGCCAGCAGGGCCTGGCACAGCTCGTCGATTTGCGGCAGCTCGGCCATTTCGGCGCCGCGACCGAGGGTGGTCAGCTCTTCCAGCAAGGCACTCAGTTCTTGCTGCTCGCTCGGGTGCTCGCGCCATTTGCGCAGCAGGTCCTCGGCATCCAGCAGGATATCCATGCCTTCGGCGAGAAAGATGGAGATCAACTGTGGATCGCGGGTCTCACCCTGTTCGTCGTGGCGCGCCTGATCGGCCGTATCCAGGCGCTCCTGGTGCAGCCTGTGCACATCGGCCAGTAGCTCGGCAGCACCAGGGATCGGCGCCAACGGCTGGCTTTCCAGCTGCTCCAGACCGGCGCGGAACAGTTGTTCGGCACGGTGCAGCAATTCGGCTTCGGCCAGATCCATGGGGATCAGATTGGCCTTGAATTCCTTGGCCAGTTTTTCCAGCGGCGTGGCGATCTCGGCGATCGGCAGGATGCCGGCCATGTACGCACTGCCCTTGAGGGTGTGCAGGGCACGCTGCAGATCATCGGTGACCGGCTGCGGCAGCTCCTGGGCGCAGTCGGCAAGAAAGCCGACCAGGGCATCCAGGTGGGTCTCCGCTTCATTGCGGAAAATATCCAGCAGCTGCGGATCCAGGGCTTCGTCCAGTTCAGCGAGCGTTTGCATAGCCGGTCCATCCGGCTGCGGCTCGCTCTCGCTTTGCAGCACCTCGACAACCGCTAATTCGGTCTCGACGCTGGGTGCCGAGCCAGGACCGCTCGGTGGCGGCTGCTGACCGCGCGCCAGGGCGTGGGCGGTGGCAGCCAGCAGGTCGACATCGTCGCGCTGACGCTGGGCGTGAGCGGCGAATTCTTCGACCAGGGCCGGCATCAGCGCGACCACATCCTTGACCACCTGCTGCACCGGGGCATTGGCCTCGATACTGCGGTCAAGCACGCGGTTGAGCAGGTTCTCGATCGACCAGCCCAGCTCCCCGATAATCAGGGCACGGACCATGCGGCCGCTGCCCTTGAGGGTGTGGAAAGCCCGGCGGATTTCCGTGAGGGCATCCTTGTCGGTGGTGTCGGCGCACCACTGCGGCAAGTACTCGCCAAGGGTTTCCAGCACTTCGCCGACTTCCTCGACGAAGACCTCCAGCAGCTCTTCATCCACCGGCTCTTCGTCGGCGGGCGGCGGCAGCAGGCTCGGCGGCACATCCTGGGCGGGCGGGTTGATCGCCTGCACCGGGGTGGCCATCACATCGGCCATGGACAGCGGCTTGTCGACCAGCGGAGCGGGCACTTCGACGGCGAACGGTTCGTTCGACAGCTCGACTTCCGGTAGGTCCAGTTCGGCAATTTCCGCCGTATCCCAGCTCAGCGGCTCGTCACCGATTTCGTCGAGATTCAATTCTTCCAGCTGCAGATCGAGATCTGCAGGTGCAGCATCAACGTCCAGCGCCGGCAGTTCGGCAAGTTCCAGGCTGGGCAATTCGTCGGTCGGTTCGGACTCCGCCAGCTCCAGCGGCGCATCCAGGCTCAGGTCGATGCCAGCGCCCAGATCGGCGTTGTCGGCTTCACCCAGACTCCAGTTGTCGTCGGTCACCAGCAATTCGGTATCGCTAGCCGGTTGTTCGAGGGCGGCGAACTCGCTGCTCAGCTCATCCATGCTGAAAGAGGCGGCGTCGCTCAGCGGCTCAAGATCGAGCGACTCCACCTCGGCCAACTGCAGCTCGGGCTCGGGCTCGGGCTCGGGCTCGGGCTCGGCAACAGCCTGCGGCTCTTCGGCGGACAGCACATCGATGTCGTGCAGCGGATCGGCCAGGGGGGCAAAGGTTTCTGCCACCGGCTCGACACGGTCGAGGATCGAGGGCTTTTCCTTGAGCGGGTAGCCGAGGCTGTCGAGGCTTTCTTCGGCCACATCGAGGATCAGGTCACCCTGGGTCGCGTGGTCTTCGGCCAGGCGTTCGAGGTAGTACTCGACGCTGGTGATGGCGTCGGCCAGGGTGTCGAGGTTCTGCCAGTTGGGCACGGCCTTGCGCGCCAGCAACTGTTCCTGGATATAGCGGTTGCAGGCTTGCAGCAGGGCGGCGGCGCGGGTCAGCGGAATCATCGCCAGACCGCCACGCACCTGGGTCAGCAGCTCCGGCACACGGGCCAGGTGCTCATGATTCCACTGCGAGGCGATGAACTCGATGATGGCGTCCTTGGCCTGTTCGAGCCCGGTACGCGCTTCCTTGATCACCAGCTGGTGGATCTGTGCCACATCGGTGGTCGGCAGGTGGCTCTGCTCGCCCTGACGGTCATCGGACGGGCCGACCATGCCAGCCAGGGTCGCTTCGACATACAGCAGGGCGCCGGCGACATCCATCAGCACGGCATCGCTGGGCTCGCGCTGGCCGACGGAGAGGCCGTGAACCACGTCGAGCTGGTCGACGATTACCTTACGCGGCTGGCCGAAACCCAGCACCGCCAGGGTGTCGGCGATCTGCTTGAGCGGCGCCAACAGGCCATCAAGCTCGGCTACCTGCTTGCGATCACTGCGCACGAACAGGTCGAGGCTGTCCTTGACCCGTACCAGTTCCTCGCACAGGGCGGCGACCACCGAACGCATGGCGTCACGGTCCGGGCCGGCCAGGCGGGCGCGCTCCTCGTCGACCACTTCGCTGTCCGGTAGCGCGTCGTCGAGGCGGTATTGTTCTTTCAGGGCACGGATGCGTGGCGATTGCGCAGGAGCCTTGGCCACATAGAACAGCAGGTTCTTCGCCAGATCATCCGGCGCGGCCTGGTTGATGCCATCGGCGCCCTGTTCGAGCAAGCGCTTGAGCTCCTTGTCGACCTGGCGCAGCAGGGTGCGCACCGAGGCGCCATTGGCCACGCTGCCATTGGCCAGGCCTTCGACCATGCCGGAGGCGATCTGCCACAGCGGGCCGAGCGGCGCTTCCTTGCACAGGCTTTCCAGGCGCGCGAAAACCCGCGCCATGTAGCCCAGGTTGGTGGCCAGATCCTGGTTGCGGATGACCCCGACCAGGGCCATCTGCAGCATCTGCCGCAGCTTGCGCAACAGAACCGGCAATTCGGCGGTGCGCAGTTTGTCGAGGGAGTCGTGGGACAGGGCTGGCTGGCGACCGGACAGGTCCGGGGAGAACAGGCTGGTTTCCGACAGCAGCTTCTCGCCGCGCGCGGCGCGCAGGTCGTTGAGCAGCGGCAGCACCACCATCGGCAGGTCGCGGCGCGCGCTCTGGATCCGCTCCAGGTACGCCGGCAACTGCAGGATGGCCTGCATCAGCACTTCCAGAGCCTCGCCCTGGTTGCTCACGCGACCTTCCATCAAGGCCTGGGCAAGTTGCTCCATCTCTTCGGCGAGCAGGGCTGCGCCGTAGAACTCGACCATCTGCAGGGTGCCATGCACCTGGTGCACATAGGTCAGGCAGAAACGCATGCGCGTCGGGTCCTGCGGGTTCTCGACGAACGCCTCCAGGGCCTGGCGGGCCTGCTTCAGGGTTTCCGCGATTTCGCCTTTGACCCACTCCAGGGCGACATAGTCGTGCCGATCACCCATACCGACTCCAATCATTCTTTTCTTAGCCCTTGCGGGTAAACGCCAGCACACGCTCGTCGGCCACCGGAACCAGATCCGGGTGTTGCCAACCAACCACTTCCCCCACCCCGACGACCAGCAACCCCCCAGGCGCCAGGCGTTCGGCCAGGCGGTTGAGGATTTCGCGGCGCCGCCAGCGGCGGAAATAGATCAGCATGTTCTGACAGAAGATAACGTCCATGCCGGACAGGGGCGCCTTGCCCAGTTCCAGCACATTCAATCTGGCGAAACAGATACGTGCCGCCAGATCCGGCACTACCTTGAAGCGTCCATCAACCTCGGTAGCGAAGTAGCGCTCACAGAGGTCTGCATCCATTTGTTCCAGCTTGCGCGCGCCGTACAGCGCTTCGCGAGCTTTGCTCAGCGCATTCAGGCTGATATCTGTGCCCGTCACGCCGAACTGCTGCGCACTCTCGGTCTCACGCAGCACCTCGGCCGCGCAGATGGCCATCGAGTAAGGCTCTTCGCCGCTCGAGCAACCCACGCTCCAGAGTGCCCAGGGCTGTTGCTGTTGATCAGTGGCCAAACGGCCGCGCAAATAACTGTCGAGTACGTCGAAGGAGGGCCGGTGCCGGAAGAAGCGCGTCTCCTGCACGGTCAGACGATCCAGCAGGGTCGACCACTCCACCGCACCCCGCGGGCCATCGGTGACCATGCGGAAGTAACTGGCGTAGTCGGCAACCTCCAGCTCTCGCATGCGCGCGCTCAGGTTGGTCTGCAGAAATGCCCGCCGCTGTTCGTTGATCACCACGCCCGTGCGCTCTTCGAGCAGGGCCTGCCAGTCACGAAACTCCGCCTGTGACATATCGGCCAGGGGTTTCAAGGCCCAGACGCCGCTTGGCTGCATGCCGTGCCCCTCGCTCATGGCCGGGAACCCTGGGCAGCGACCCTCTCAGGCCGCTGCGCCTCCGTTGATCAGACCTGACCGTCCGGCAGGGTGAAGCCGGACACCGACTTACGCATCTCGCTGGCCATCTTGGCCAGGTTACCAATGCTCTTGGCGGTGGCAGTGGTACCGGCGGAGGTCTGCGAGGTGATCTCCTGGATCACGTTCATGGTGTTGGAGATATGACCGGCCGAAGAGGCCTGCTGACGAGCGGCGTTGGAGATGTTCTGGATCAGGGCCGCGAGGGTCTTGGATACCTTCTCGATCTCTTCCAGGGCCACACCGGCGTCCTGCGCCAGGCGGGCACCGCGCACCACTTCGGAAGTCGTCTGCTCCATGGAGATTACGGCTTCGTTGGTGTCGGTCTGAATCGTTTTAACCAGTGCCTCGATCTGCTTGGTCGCCGCCGAGGAACGTTCTGCGAGGCGTTGTACTTCGTCCGCTACCACGGCGAAGCCGCGACCCGCGTCACCGGCCATGGAGGCCTGGATCGCGGCGTTCAGGGCGAGGATGTTGGTCTGGTCAGCAATGTCGTTAATCAGGCTAACGATGTCACCGATCTCCTGGGACGATTCACCGAGGCGTTTGATCCGCTTCGAGGTGTCCTGGATCTGCTCACGGATGTTATCCATGCCGGTGATGGTGTTGTGTACGACTTCGTTGCCCTTGTTGGCGATGGCTACGGAACGTTCCGCTACCGCGGAGGATTCCGAGGCGTTCGCCGATACCTGGTCAATCGACACGGCCATTTCGTTGATGGCCGCGGAAGCACCGGCGATCTCCTGGGCCTGGTGTTCGGAAGCCTCGGCCAGGTGCATTGCCGTGGCCTGGGTTTCCTGGGCGGCGGCGGCCACCTGAACAGCAGTCGAGTTGATCGTCACTACCAGATCACGCAGCTGGTCGATCGAGTAGTTGATGGAGTCGGCGATGGCACCGGTGAAGTCCTCGGTTACCGTCGCTGCTACCGTCAAGTCACCGTCGGCGAGGTCGGCGATTTCGTCGAGCAGACGCAGAATGGCGGACTGGTTACGTTCGTTCTTCTCGGCGGTCGAGGCCAGACGGCGGTTGGTTTCCCGCACCATCACCAGACCGATCAGGATGATCGAAGCCAATGCCAGAGCGCCCAGCACATAACCGGCCAGGGTATTGAAGTAGCGCCCGCTGGCCAGGTTCTCGAGCCCGCCGGTCAGACCGGAGGCTTTGTCCAGCAGGGTCTGCGACTCGCTGAAGATGGTGCTGGCGGATTCGCGGACCTGGAACAGTTCCGGGGAAGTTTCCAGAATCTCGTCCACCGAACCGGAGACGAACTGGAACAGCTCGGAAATCTCGGCCAGACGCTCGAGAGCATCCGGGTCGGTGACCTGGGAGATTTCCATGGCGGCGTTGCCTTCGGTCATCGCCTTGAGTACGCGACCGAACAGGCTGGCATCACGACCGAACATGTCGGCGGCCTGCACCGAATCATCGTCACCGGCCAGTACCTTGTTCACCGAACCGAGGATACGTTCGGCCAGCAGCGACTGACGCTGGGCCACGGATACCTGGGCTGCCGGTGCACCGCTCTGCAGCAGGATGTCGACGACTTCTTCGTACTCGACCTGCAGCTGCGGAATGGTTTCCGCCAGGGTCGCGGCTACCTGGTGCAGCGAGAGTACGGTCTGTTCGCTGGCCAGAATGGCGTCGGCGTTCTTACGCAGGCTGTCCCAGTCTTTCTGCACCGCATCCATATCCGCCTGCATCGAGGCCGGGGCGGGAGGCAGGCCAGTCGCTTCGTTACCCTCGGTAAGGAAGCTCCAGCGCTCCTGGAAGCCGTTGCGCGCCTCTTTCAGCAGCGGGAAGGCCTCGGCCTTACCGGTTGCCGCTTCGGTGGCGTTCTTCGCAATACGCTGGGACAGAACACGCAGCTCACCGGCGTGGCTGATGTATTCCTTGTCGTAGTTCGACTGGGTGTTGAGATAGGCGAAGTTGGCGAACAACAACACGATGGAAATGATCAGGACGATGAACAGTCCGGCGATCAGCGTGTTACTGCGCACACCTGCCAAAAGATTGCCTGCATTGATTTTTTTCATTATCTGGCCCCCGCCTGGACCGACCGCACTACGGTTCCCATGTAACGCCAAAAGGCCGGCAAATGCCGACCCAACCGAAAAACTTTAGATCGCCACGGCAAGGAAGTCGTGATGCTGAGCCAGCGCATGCGGGCTAAACACCAGCCAGGGCTGTTCGCGCTGGAAGACACCGTGGATAAAAGGCTGAATTACCGCTTCGAGCGGTGGCAACTGCTCGGAGAAGGTATCCACCGGAAAGTGCTGCATGCCGAACACTTCGTCGACCGTCAGCCCGGCGAACACTTCCTGGTGGTCCACCACCAGGACGCGCCGCTGCTTGCGCAGCGGCGACAGTTCGGAACCAAAGAAACCGCACAGATCCATGACCGGCAACAGCCGGCCACGTACGTTGGCAACGCCTTTGACCCAATGTTTCACGCCCGGTAACAAGGTGTGCCGCGGCTCATGCAGGACTTCACCGATTTCGCCCATGGGCGCCACGAAGTAGCGCTCACCCATGCGAAAACCAATGCCACTCCAGGTCTGTACCGCCTGCTGCTGCGACGGCAAGCCAGCCGCCAGCAACCGACAGCGCTGATCGATTTGCACGAGGAGCTGGAAGGGGGATTGTGCGTCCGACATGCCGGCCTTGGCCTTTTCTTGTTATTGGGCTCTACGCACTGTCACGGTCTCAGCCGGCCAGTACCGCATTCAGAGTTTTCATCAGCGTGTCTTCGTCAACCGGCTTGGTCAGGTAGTCACGCGCACCCTGGCGCTTGCCCCAGACCTTGTCGGTCTCCTGATCCTTGGTGGTGACGATGATCACCGGGATGTGGCTGGTATCCGCATCCTTGGTCAGCTGACGGGTGGCCTGGAAGCCATTAAGCCCCGGCATGACGATGTCCATCAGCACAGCATCGGGTTTTTCCTGACGGGCCAAGGCAACGCCATCGGCACCGTTTTCCGCCTTGAGCACCTGATGACCATGCTTTTCCAGCATGGCAGTCAGTTTGTACATTTCAGTCGGAGAGTCATCAACAATCAAAATACGAGCCATGGAGTTCCCCATACGGAATAGGCTTCACCGGCTTGTGGCCGGAAATCAGGAGGCTTGCTCCACCGGAACGAAGTCGGGGACATGCGTCTTGATGGCACCGAGCAGCTCTTCCTTGCTGAAGGGCTTGGTCAGGTACTGGTCGGAGCCAACGATTCGGCCCTTGGCCTTGTCGAACAGACCGTCCTTGGAGGACAGCATGATCACCGGGGTGGATTTGAAAGCACTGTTGTTCTTGATCAGGGCGCAGGTCTGATAGCCATCGAGCCGCGGCATCATGATGTCGACGAAAATGATGCTCGGGTGAGTATCGGCGATCTTGGCCAGTGCATCAAAGCCATCAACAGCCGTGATGACTTCGCATCCGACTTTTTTCAGTAGAGTTTCAGCGGTGCGACGAATCGTCTTCGAATCGTCGATCACCATGACCTTCAAACCCTCGGAATGCTGTTCCATGTCTGCCCTACCATCGCCTCGGTGAGTCATTATTCTTACGTTATACAGTGTGCCTGAGGCCCTGCCACCGACGGGCTGCGACCCAATCGTCGGGCCTTTTTAGCACACTCTCCAGATGCAATCTATAAGCCCCGTCTTTACCGGGTTTCCCTTGACCGGCAGGGCCACCAGCGCCACCCTTGCGCATCTCAGTATGGCCGCCCTGGCCTATTTGCCGGATTAATTTGCGGAGGTTTGCCCCGATGAGCGTGCGCCTGGGGATCGTCATGGATCCTATCGACCAGATCAGCTTCAAGAAGGACAGTTCGCTGGCCATGCTTCTGGCCGCCCAGGCCCGCGGCTGGTCGCTGTTCTATATGGAGCAGAAAGATCTCTATCAGAACGCTGGCGAAGCCCGCGGTCGGATGTCACCGCTGCGCGTCTTCGACAATCCACAAAAATGGTTCGAGCTGGATACCGAACAGGATAGCCCGTTGCGCGAGCTGGACGTGATCCTGATGCGCAAGGACCCGCCCTTCGACAACGAGTTCGTCTATTCCACCTACTTGCTGGAACAGGCCGAACGCGCCGGCGTGCTGATCGTCAACCGCCCGCAGAGCCTGCGTGACTGCAACGAAAAGCTGTTCGCTACCCAGTTCCCCCACTGCATGCCACCGACCCTGGTCAGCCGCAGGTCGGACATTCTGCGCGAGTTTGCCGAAGCGCAGCGTGACATCATTCTCAAACCCCTGGATGGCATGGGCGGCGCCTCGATCTTTCGCCACCGCGCCGGCGACCCCAACCTTTCGGTGATCCTGGAAACCCTCACCGCCCACGGCACCCAGCAGTGCATGGCGCAGGGCTACCTGCCCGGGATCAAGGATGGCGACAAGCGCATCCTGATGATCGACGGCGAGCCGATCCCCTACTGCCTGGCGCGTATCCCGGCGCAGGGCGAGACCCGGGGCAACCTGGCCGCCGGCGGCACCGGCGAAGCCCGCCCACTGACCGAACGCGATCGCTGGATCGCCGCCCAGGTGGGCCCTGTGCTGCGCGAGAAGGGCCTGCTGTTCGTCGGCCTGGACGTGATCGGCGAACACCTCACCGAGATCAACGTGACCAGCCCGACCTGCATCCGCGAGATCGACAAGGCTTTCGACACCCGCATCGGCGAGCGCCTGATGGAGGCCATCGAAAACAAACTGCAAGCTGCCAAGTTCCAGCCACAAGCTTGATCCAGCTAACAGCTTGGGACGCAAGACTTGCAGCGTGAAGCGCGAAGTCGGCAGACTGCGCGGCAATCCGCTGCCCGCCGAAAGTCGATGAACGCTGCCACGCTCCCACCCCAATTGCCCAGCACCAGCGTCCGCCCCGCGGATCGCCTGGGCTTTACCCTGCTCATCGCGACCATCCTGCACCTGGCCGTGATCCTCGGCGTCAGCTTCACCCTGGCCAAACCCGGCACGCTGAGCAAGAGCCTGGAAATCACCCTCTCCACCTTCAAGAGCGAAGAGAAGCCCAAGGACGCGGATTACCTGGCGCAAAACAACCAGCAGGGCAGCGGCACCCTGGAGCACAAGGCCGCGCCGAAGACCACCGAACAGGCCGTCTTTCAGGACACCCAGGTCAAGCGAGTCACCCCGCCCAGCGCACCGCCCCAGGCGCAGCGCCAGGAAGCCGCACCCAAGGCTGCCATCGCCACACGCAGCCCGCAGCAGCAGAAGACACCAGTCAAGCGCGAGAAGGAAAAGCCCGTACGAGAAGCCCCCGCAGCACCTGTGTTCGATTCTGAGCAGCTGTCCGCGGAGATCGCCAGCCTACAGGCGGAGCTGGCGCAGGACATACAGGAATACGCCAAGCGCCCGAAGATCCATCGCCTGAATACTGCCTCGACCATGCGCGACAAAGGCGCTTGGTACAAGGATGAATGGCGCAAAAAGATCGAGCGGGTCGGCAACCTGAATTATCCGGAAGAGGCCCGGCGCAAAAAGATCTATGGATCATTGATACTCATGGTTGCAGTGAATCGTGACGGCACAATCAACGACCTCCAAATTGTTGAATCGTCTGGTCAGCCGGCACTCGATGAAGCCGCCAAGCGCATCGTGCGCCTTGCAGCGCCCTTCGCCCCCTTTACTGGCGATATGGCGGAGTTCGATATCGTACAAATCACTCGCACCTGGCGCTTTGAGCGCAGCGACCGTCTGTCGAGCAACTAGTGGCTTGCCCGTAGGAGCGAGCTCTGCTCGCGAACCCAGGCCCGTCAAGGCTTTGCGAGCAGAGCTCGCTCCTACAGACCTTGCCTGCTGCTTGAAGCCCGTCGTCTTAAGGTCGAAACTAGCCCCATGAAGAATTCCGCGCCCAGCTACCTCAAGCACCACTTCCTGATCGCCATGCCGCACATGGCCGATCCGAACTTCGCGCAGACCGTCACCTACCTGGTCGAACACAACGATCAGGGCGCCATGGGCCTGGTGATCAACCGGCCGAATGACCTCAGCCTGGCCGACGTACTCGAACAATTGCGCCCGGACGAAGAGCCGCCGCTGCGCTGCCAGAGCCTGCCGATCTTCGCCGGCGGCCCGGTACAGACTGACCGCGGCTTCGTCCTGCACCCGAGCGGACAGACCTTCCAGGCCACTCTCGAACTGGGCGAGCTGGCCCTGTCGACCTCGCAGGATGTGCTGTTCGCCATCGCCGACGGCACTGGCCCGCAACAGCACCTGATCACCCTCGGCTACGCCGGCTGGGAAGCCGGTCAGCTGGAAGCCGAACTGGTCGACAATGCGTGGCTGACCTGCCCGGCCGCTGCCGACATCCTCTTCGACCTGCCCTTCGACCAGCGCCTGGCCGCCGCTGCCGCCCGCCTCGGGGTCAACCTGAGCCTGCTCAGCGCCCAGGCCGGCCACGCATGAGCAATCCGGACAAACCGCTGCGCCTGCTGCTCGGCTTCGATTACGGCAGCAAGCAGATCGGCGTCGCCGTCGGCCAGGTGATCACCGGCCAGGCCCGCGAGCTGTGCGTGCTCAAGGCGCAGAACGGCGTCCCCGACTGGCAGAAAGTCGAAGCATTGATCAAGGAGTGGCAGCCGGACGCCATAGTCGTCGGCCTGCCGCTGAACATGGACGGCAGCCCGAGCGAGATGAGCGAACGTGCGGAGAAATTCGCCCGCCGCCTCAACGGCCGTTTCAACCTGCCGGTTCACACCCACGACGAACGCCTGACCACCTACGAGGCCAAGGGCGAACGCATGGCCCAGGGCCAGCGCGGCGGCAGCTACCGGGACAACCCGGTCGACGCCCTGGCCGCGGCACTACTGCTCGAAGGCTGGCTGGCCGAGCACCCGTGACATCCTTTATTAAACGGCTTCGCGCGCATTTGGCGCAGTAATCGCCACGCGCTCGGCTATGTTGTGCCAACAGCTTCCATTTGCACGAGGATCGTCCATGACCCTACCCAACCCCGCCGAACTGTTGCCGCGCATGGCCGCCGAGTTGCAGCAACTGCTGGCCAGTCGCGGCATCGAACAGGCCCACTTCATCGGCATCCGTACCGGCGGCGTGTGGGTCGCCGAGGCCCTGCTGGCGCAGCTGGGCCTGGACCAGCCGCTCGGCACCCTTGACGTATCCTTCTACCGCGACGACTTCACCCGCAGCGGCCTGCACCCGCAGGTACGCCCGTCCGCGCTGCCGTTCGATATCGAAGACCAGCACCTGGTACTGATCGACGACGTGCTGATGAGCGGGCGCACCATCCGCGCCGCGCTCAACGAGCTGTTCGACTACGGCCGCCCGGCCAGCGTGACCCTGGTCAGCCTGCTCGACCTGAATGCCCGCGAGCTGCCGATCCATGCCGATGTGCTCGGCGCAACGCTCGCCCTGGCAGCCAACGAGCGGGTAAAATTGCTCGGCCCCGCGCCGCTCGCCCTCGAGCTGCAACGCCTTTCCGCCTAGGAATCCCCCATGCCTATCGACGCCAAGCGCTCGCTGCAGCTCAACGACCAGGGCCAGCTGCGCCACTTCCTCTCGCTCGACGGTCTGCCCCGCGAGCTGCTGACGGAAATCCTCGACACCGCCGACTCCTTCCTCGAAGTCGGCGCCCGCGCGGTGAAGAAAGTCCCGCTGCTGCGTGGCAAGACCGTGTGCAACGTGTTCTTCGAGAACTCCACGCGCACCCGCACCACCTTCGAACTGGCTGCCCAGCGCCTGTCCGCCGACGTGATCAGCCTCAACGTGTCGACCAGCTCGACCAGCAAGGGCGAGACCCTGTTCGACACCCTGCGCAACCTGGAAGCCATGGCCGCCGACATCTTCGTGGTACGGCATGCCGACTCCGGCGCGGCGCACTTCATCGCCGAGCACGTCTGCCCCAACCTGGCGATCATCAACGGTGGCGACGGCCGCCATGCGCACCCGACCCAGGGCATGCTCGACATGCTCACCATCCGTCGGCACAAGGGCGGTTTCGAAAACCTCTCGGTGGCGATCGTCGGCGACATCCTCCATTCGCGGGTAGCGCGCTCCAACATGCTCGCGCTGAAGACCTTGGGCTGCCCGGATATCCGCGTGATCGGGCCGAAGACCCTGCTGCCAATCGGCATCGAGCAGTACGGGGTGAAGGTCTACAGCGACCTCGCCAGCGGCCTCAAGGATGTCGACGTGGTAATCATGCTGCGCCTGCAGCGCGAGCGCATGCAGGGCGGCCTGCTGCCCAGCGAAGGCGAGTTCTACAAGCTATTCGGCCTCACCGAGCAGCGTCTCAAGCTGGCCAAGCCGGATGCCCTGGTGATGCACCCGGGGCCGATCAACCGCGGCGTGGAAATCGAATCGGCGGTGGCCGACGGCCCGCAGTCGGTGATCCTCAATCAGGTCACCTACGGCATCGCCATCCGCATGGCCGTGCTGTCCATGGCCATGAGCGGCCAGACCGCCCAGCGTCAACTGAATGCCGAGGAGCAGAACTGATGCGTACCCGTATCTTCGGCGCCCGCGTGATCGACCCGGCCAGCGGCCTCGACCAGGCTAGCGACCTCTACCTCGACAGCGGCAAGATCGTTGCCATCGACCAGGCACCTGCCGGCTTCGTCGCCGACAAGACCATCGACGCCAGCGGCCTGATCGCCAGCCCCGGCCTGGTCGACCTGTCCGTGGCCCTGCGCGAGCCCGGCTACAGCCGCAAGGGCAACATCGCCAGCGAAACCCTGGCCGCCGCTGCCGGCGGTGTGACCAGCCTGTGCTGCCCACCGCTGACCAAGCCGGTACTGGACACCTCGGCCGTGGCCGAACTGATCCTCGACCGCGCCCAGGAAGCCGGACACGCCAAGGTCTTCCCCATTGGCGCCCTGACCAAGGGTCTGGCCGGCGAGCAGTTGGCCGAGCTGGTGGCCCTGCGCGACGCCGGCTGCGTGGCCTTCGGCAACGGCCTGGCACCGATGGCCAACAACCGCACCCTGCGCCGCGCCCTGGAATACGCGGCGACCTTCGACCTGACCGTGGTGTTCCACGCCCAGGATGCCGACCTGGCCGAAGGCGGCCTGGCCCACGAAGGGCCAACCGCCAGCTTCCTCGGCCTGGCCGGCATCCCGGAAACCGCCGAGACCGTGGCCCTGGCCCGCGATCTGCTGCTGGTCGAGCAGAGCGGCGTGCGCGCGCACTTCAGCCAGCTCACCAGCGCCCGCGGCGCCGAGATGATCGCCGCCGCCCAGGCCCGTGGCCTGCCGGTCACCGCCGACGTGGCGATGTACCAGCTGATCCTCACCGACGAAGCACTGCAGGGCTTCTCCAGCCTCTACCACGTGCAACCGCCGCTGCGCGCCGCGCGTGACCGCGACGGCTTGCGCGAAGCCCTGAAGGCCGGGGTGATCGGCGCCATCGCCAGCCACCACCAGCCGCACGAAGCAGATGCCAAGCTGGCGCCGTTCGGCGCCACCGAGCCCGGCATCAGCAGCGTCGAGTTGTTGCTGCCGTTGGCCCTGACCCTGGTGCAGGACGGCCTGCTCGACCTGCCAACCCTGCTCGCGCGCCTGACCGCGGGCCCAGCCAAGGCCCTGCGCCTGCCCGCCGGCCGCCTGGCCGTGGGCGCTCCCGCCGACCTGCTGCTATTCGATGCCGAGGGGCAGACCCTGGCCGGCGAAACCTGGTACTCGAAGGGCGGCAACAGTCCGTTCATCGGTCACTGTCTGCCGGGCAAGGTGCGCTACACCCTGGTCGACGGGCGCATCAGCTATCAGGCCTGACGGGGCGCACCAGCATGCATGCCCCACAGCAGCCCTGGCGCAAGCCAGGCTGACTGCGGGCATTGCGCCAAAGCGCCTCAGAAGGGGTAATGCGCTTCCAGCCCGTAGCGCCTGTAAATGGCAAGCAGGCTGCCATCCTGCTTCATCCGCCGCAGCTCTTCGTCGTAACGCTCGGCCAGCATCTCCAACCCAGGATAGGTCGAGCCTTTTACGAAGGTGTTGAAATAAGCCTCGCTCTTGATCGGCTTGGGCAAATAGCCGATACGCTCGGCATAGCCGCCCTGGTGCGCCCCGTAGAGCGTCACCATCGCCGGTAACGGGACAATATCGATGCGACCATGCAGCAGCTTCTGCATCTGCAGGGCAGGCTGAGTCACCAGATCGGTATGCCAGATACCCGCCTCCACGGCAGTCCAGAACTCCTTGGTATAGGAGAAACCCTGAGTCGCGCCGACCCGTAGGCCTTTCAGATCAGCAAAGTGCTGGTAATCCCAGCGCCCCAGATTTTCCTTGAGCGCGAAGAAGTACCAGTTGTTATGGATATGCGCTTCCCGGGCATAGAGCAGATAGGGCGTGCGCTCATCCTTGAAGGAATAGGTGAACACCATGTCGTACACCTTGCCTTGCCGCCAGTTGTTCTCCAGGCGAGCGGCGGATGACTCCAGCACAATTCGATAATCCACACCGAGGCGAGTCAGGATATGCGCGAGCACATCGACATCGAGCCCCTTGATTACCCCGTCGCGCGGATCGACATAACGCACTGGCTCCTCAGGAATACCGCCAACCACCAGCTCCCGGGCCTGCGCCGACACCATGCCCAGCCATAGCGACAGTGCATAGAGCAACATGCGGGCAAGCGTAGATAGGCGCATACATTTCCTCCCAAGCGCCGGCGCGGCTGGACGCGCATGACGGTATCCGCCAGCCCCGCCGGCAACCCGGAAAATCAGCGGGATCCTTCTGTCACCTTAGCATTCCGCGCATGGGATACGTGGCAATGGCCGCCTGCGCTGAGAAGCCAGGCGCAGCGGAGGGCACAGCCCACCAGTGCCTGAGCGCCACCTGTCAGGGCGCCGAGCGGGCGGCCATGGCGTTGCGCAGAGAAACCTGCTCATTGAGCGTCCAGAAGTCGTACAGCACACCCAGACCGAGGAAGCCAAAGGTCAGCAGGTAGAGGATGCCGCTGATCCACTTGCCCTGGTACATGCGGTGCACACCGAAGAAACCGAGGAAAGTCAGCAGAATCCAGGCCACGTTGTAGTCGGTATCACCGGCGTTGAAGCGCAGGTCAGCCTCGCGATCCATGCTGGGGATGAGGAACAGGTCGATGATCCAGCCAATGAACAGCAGGCCCAAAGTCAGGAACCAGATGGTTCCGGTGACCGGTTTGCCGTAGTAGAACCGATGCGCGCCGAGGAAGCCGAAGATCCACAGCAGATAGCCGATGACCTTGCTGTGAGTGTCCTGTCTTAGATCCATGCCTAACTCCTTTTATGATCCGGATGATTGAGACCGACCAACCGCCCAGAGGTTTCGCGACAATAAAAAGCCCGCTTGCGCGGGCCTTGGCAACGGCGTCGGTCAACGGAAGCGCCGCCCCGGATCTTCCTCACTGACCTCCAGCGACAGCCCCTGGCTCATGCTGGTCAGGTGGTCGCCGTCGGTTTCCGAACCGAGTTTGATCATCAGGCGCAGGTCGTTGGCCGAGTCGGCGTAGAGCAGCGCATCTTCGTAGGTGATCTCGCCCTGGGTGTAGAGGTTGTACAGGGCCTGGTCGAAGGTCTGCATGCCCAGCTCGGTGGAGCGCTTCATCAGTGCCTTGAGCTCATGCACCTCGCCCTTGCGGATCAGGTCGGCGGCCAGCGGGGTATTGATCAGTACCTCGATCACCGCGCGGCGGCCCTTGCCATCCGGGGTCGGCACCAGTTGCTGGGCGACGATGGCCTTGAGGTTCAGCGACAGGTCCATCCACACCTGATTCTGCCGGTCAGCCGGGAAGAAGTTGATGATCCGGTCCAGCGCCTGGTTGGCGTTGTTGGCGTGCAGGGTAGCCAGGCACAGGTGGCCGGTTTCGGCGAAAGCCACGGCGTGGTCCATGGTCTCGCGGGTACGCACCTCACCAATCAGGATCACGTCCGGCGCCTGGCGCAGGGTGTTCTTCAGCGCCACCTCGAAGGACTCGGTATCGATGCCCACTTCGCGCTGGGTGACGATGCAGCTCTGGTGCTGGTGAATGTATTCGATCGGGTCTTCGATGGATATGATGTGGCCGCTGCTGTTCTTGTTGCGGTAGCCGATCATCGCCGCCAGCGAGGTGGACTTGCCGGTACCGGTGGCACCGACGAACAGCACCAGGCCGCGCTTGGTCAGTGCCAGCTTCTTCAGCACTTCCGGCAGTTTGAGGTCATCCAGGGTCGGGATGTTGGTCTCGATACGGCGCAGCACCATGCCGGCCAGGTTGCGCTGGTAGAAGGCGCTGACGCGGAAGCGACCGACGCCGCGGGCGCTGATGGCGAAGTTGCACTCGTGGTTCTCGGCGAAGTCACGGCGCTGCTGCTCGTTCATCACCGAGTGCACGGTTTCCCGCGTCTGTTCCGGCGACATCGGGTTCTTGGTCACCGGCATGATCTTGCCGTTGACCTTCATCGACGGCGGTACACCGGCGGTAATGAACAGGTCGGAACCACCTTTTTCCACCATCAAACGCAGCAGCTTTTCGAATTCCATCGTTCTCGCCCGTGTGTCCTGTGCGCTGCTGGCGGAGGGCCGGCAGCAGCCTGTTGCCGATGATCCAGAAGCTTAGAAGTTTTCCGGCGACTTGGCCTTCTCGCGAGCCGCCTCGCGGCTGACCAGGCCCTTGGCCACCAGCCCCTTGAGGCACATGTCGAGGGTCTGCATGCCCAGCGAGGCACCGGTCTGGATCGACGAATACATCTGCGCCACCTTGTCCTCGCGGATCAGGTTACGGATCGCCGGGGTACCGATCATGATCTCGTGGGCCGCCACGCGACCGCCGCCGATCTTCTTCAGCAGGGTCTGCGAGATCACCGACTGCAGCGATTCGGAGAGCATGGAGCGAACCATGGACTTTTCTTCGGCGGGGAATACGTCGACCACGCGGTCGATGGTCTTGGCCGCCGAGGTGGTGTGCAGGGTGCCGAATACCAGGTGGCCGGTTTCCGCGGCGGTCAGCGCCAGGCGGATGGTCTCCAGGTCACGCATCTCGCCGACCAGGATGATGTCCGGGTCTTCACGCAGGGCCGAGCGCAGGGCTTCGGAGAAGCCGTGGGTGTCGCGGTGCACTTCACGCTGGTTGACCAGGCACTTCTTCGACTCGTGCACAAATTCGATCGGGTCTTCGATGGTCAGAATGTGGTGGTACTTGTTGCTGTTGAGGTGGTCGATCATCGCCGCCAGGGTGGTCGACTTGCCCGAACCGGTCGGCCCGGTGACCAGGACCAGGCCGCGCGGGACGTCGGTGATCTTCTTGAACACCTCGCCCATGCCGAGGTCTTCCATGGTCAGCACTTTCGACGGAATGGTCCGGAATACCGCACCGGCACCGCGGTTCTGGTTGAAGGCGTTGACCCGGAAACGCGCTACGCCCGGCACTTCGAAGGAGAAGTCGGTCTCGAGGAATTCCTCGTAATCCTTGCGCTGCTTGTCGTTCATGATGTCGTAGATCAGCGCATGGACCTGTTTGTGGTCCAGTGCCGGCAGGTTGATCCGCCGTACGTCGCCGTCGACCCGAATCATCGGCGGCAGTCCCGCCGAGAGGTGCAGGTCCGACGCGCCTTGTTTGGCACTGAAGGCCAACAGCTCGGTAATATCCATGGGACTCCCCAATCACATGCAAGCAGGTAGAATGCCGCAAACCCATGATGGGCGGGCTATAGAGCGCGAGTAATGTCCACGATAGCAGAGAATATTGCAAAGGTTCGCGCGCGTATCCGTGAGGCGGCGCAAGCCTCGCAGCGTGATTCGGCAGCTATCGGCCTGCTCGCGGTGAGCAAGACCAAGCCGGCGCAGGCCGTGCGCGAGGCGCATGCGGCCGGCCTCCGTGATTTTGGCGAGAACTACCTGCAGGAAGCCCTGGGCAAGCAGCAGGAGTTGGCCGATCTGGACTTGATCTGGCACTTCATCGGCCCCATTCAATCGAACAAGACCAAGCAGATCGCCGAGCACTTCCAGTGGGTGCACTCGGTGGATCGCCTGAAGATCGCCCAGCGCTTGTCCGAGCAGCGCCCGGCACACCTGCCACCGCTGAATATCTGCCTGCAGGTGAATGTCAGCGGCGAGGCCAGTAAATCCGGCTGTACCCCTGACGAACTGCCGGCACTGGCACAGGCGGTTACACAACTGCCGCAGCTGAGATTGCGCGGATTGATGACAATCCCCGAACCGACCGATGATGCTGGCGAACAACACCGCGCCTTTGCCCGCCTCCGCGAGCTGCGCGACGACCTGAACTTGGGCCTCGACAGCCTGTCGATGGGCATGAGTCACGACCTGGAAGCCGCCATCGCCGAAGGTGCCACCTGGGTACGGATCGGTACCGCCCTGTTTGGCGCCCGCGACTACGGCCAAACGCAGAATTGATGTGAAGGAAACCCGCTAAATGAATCACCCACGAATTGCCTTTATTGGCGCCGGCAACATGGCCGCCAGTCTGATCGGCGGCCTGCTCGCCCAGGGCACCCCGGCCAGCCAGATCCGCGCCAGCGACCCGGGCGCCGAGCAACGGGCCAAGGTCGCCGCCGAGTACGGCATCGAGCTGTTCGAAAGCAATGCCGACGCCATCGCCGGCGCCGATGTGGTGGTCCTGGCGACCAAACCGCAGGTGCTCAAGGGCGTATGCCAGACTCTGGCGCCGAACCTGGCTGATGGCCAGTTGATCGTATCCATCGCCGCCGGTATCGGTTGCGCCAGCCTGGCCAACTGGCTGGGTCCGCGGCCGATCGTGCGCTGCATGCCGAATACTCCCGCACTGCTGCGCCAGGGCGTCAGCGGCCTGTACGCCAACGCCGAGGTCTCCACCGCACAGCGCCAGCTGGCCGAGCAACTGCTCAGCGCCGTGGGCCTGGCCCTGTGGCTCGACGAGGAACAGCAGATCGACGCGGTCACCGCCGTCTCCGGCAGTGGCCCAGCTTATTTCTTCCTGCTGATCGAGGCGATGACCGCCGCTGGCGAGCAACTCGGCCTGCCCCGCTCCATCGCCGCCCAGCTGACCGTGCAGACCGCCCTCGGCGCCGCGCGCATGGCTAGCGAGAGCGATGTGGAGGCTGCCGAACTACGCCGCCGGGTCACTTCACCCAACGGCACTACCGAAGCAGCGATCAAGACCTTCCAGGCTGGTGGTTTCGAAGCTCTGGTACTGCAGGCCCTGGATGCCGCCGCCACGCGTTCGGCCGAACTCGCCACGCAACTGGGTCAATAAAAACAGCTCAATAAACAGCTGGATCAATAAGGAGCCTGCATGTACGGATTCACGGAAGCCCTCAGATATATCATCCAGACCCTCGGCAGCCTGTACCTGCTGATCGTGCTACTGCGCTTCATCCTGCAACTGGTGCGCGCCGACTTCTACAATCCGCTCAGCCAATTCGCCCTTAAAGCCACCCAGCCGCTGCTCAAGCCGCTACGGCGGATCATTCCAGGCCTGGGTGGCCTGGATCTGGCCTCTCTGGTGCTGGCGCTGCTGGTGCAACTGCTGCTGATGGTGGTGATTATCCTCATCTACGGGGCCAATCCACTCGCCTATGGCCTGCAGCTGCTGGTGTGGACGGTGATCGCAGTGACTTCGCTGTTCCTGAAGATCTTCTTCTTCGCCATGATCATCAGCGTGATCCTCTCCTGGGTCGCCCCCGGCAGCTACAACCCAGGCGCACAGCTGGTCAACCAGATCTGCGAGCCGCTGCTGGCGCCGTTCCGCAAGCTGATCCCGAACCTGGGCGGTCTGGATATCTCGCCAATCTTCGCCTTCATCGCACTGAACCTGCTGGACCGTTTCGTGATCGGCAACCTCGCCGTCATGAGCGACATGCCGACCATTCTCCGCACGTTCATGTAAATGACCTGGTTCCGCTGGGACGGCGACGACCTGCTGCTCGACTGCCATCTGCAGCCCAAGGCCAGCAAGGACGAATTCGCCGGCCTGCATGGTGAGCGGTTGAAAATCCGCCTCACCGCGCCACCGATGGAAGGCAAGGCCAATGCCCAGCTGCTGACCTTTCTCGGCAAGGCCTTCGGCGTGGCCAAGAGTCAGGTCAGCCTGGAAAGCGGGGAGTTGAACCGGCAGAAGCGCGTACGCATTCGTGCCCCGCAGCGCCTGCCCGAGCTGCCCGGACTGACCGCTCGGTCGCCTTGAGCAACCACCAGGCCGAAGTTGTGCAGCAGAGCAATTGACGGCGCCCAACCGCTCCGCATAATGCAGCTATCTCCGGCAAAGCCTCAGGCGTTGTGGCGGAGCAGCTCTTTATCGCACTGTTGCCCTATCGAACCGCCCGACCACCGCAGGATGCGCTACCCGAGAGGAGTTACCGGATGAGCATGGAACGTCTCAGTCAACAGGTCGACGCCTACGTCACCTGGAAGCGCGAGTTGATGCGCGAAATCACCCGCTACCGTAGCTGGCTGGTGCACAACCGCCTCGGTTCGGAAGCGGTCGATACGCGCCTGGAGCGTGCCCTGCGCCTGTTGCGCACCGATCACATCACCCTGGCCTTCGTCGGCGAGTTTTCTCGCGGCAAGACCGAGCTGATCAACAGCCTGTTCTTCTCCGAATACGGTCAGCGCATGCTGCCGTCGCACGCCGGGCGCACCACCATGTGTCCCACCGAGCTGTTCTTCGATCCACGCTCGGAACGCTCCTATATCCGCCTGCTGCCGATCGAAACGCGCACCGCCGCGGCCAGCGTGGCGCAGTTCAAGCGCATTCCCGGCAACTGGGTAAACATCCCGCTGGACATCAGCGACCCGGACAACATGGTGCAGGCCTTCGCCCAGGTGGCGAAAACCAAACCCATGCCGGTGGAGCAGGCGATCCAGCTCGGCTTCCACCCGGACATGCTGGAAAGCGCCGGCAAACCCGGCCTGGTGCTGGTGCCGGCGTGGCGCCATGCCATGGTCAACTTCGACCACCCGCTGCTGCGCCAGGGCCTGCGCATCCTCGACACGCCCGGCCTGAACGCCCTCGGCAGCGAACCGGAACTGACCCTGTCGATGCTGCCCAGCGCCCAGGCGATCATCTTCCTGCTGGCTGCCGACACCGGCGTCACCGCCAGCGACATGGCGATCTGGCAGCAGCATATCCGCCAGCTCGACGAAGAAACCCAGGCCAGCCTGTTCGCCGTGCTGAACAAGATCGACGTGCTGTGGGACGACCTCGCCGGCGAGGAGTTCGTGCAGCAGGCCATCGGCCAGATCCGGCATGCCACCGCGCGCCAGCTGGGCATTTCCGCCGATAACGTGCTGCCGCTGTCGGCCAAGCAGGCGATGCTGGCCAAGGTACGCAAGGACGAGGCCTTGCTCGAACGCAGCCAGCTCGGCGACCTGGAGAACCTGCTGTGCGAACGCATCGTCGCGCAGAAGGAGCGCCTGCTCGAAGAGCGCGTGGTCAATCAGGTCCTGGCCCTGCTCAACAACAGCCAGCACGTGCTCAACCTGCGCCTGGAGAAGGTTCGTGAACAGCAGGAGCTGCTCTCCACGCACCAGCAGGACAATGGCCAGATGCTCTTCGAGCTGACCGCCAAGACCAAGGAAGACCACAGCCAGCACCACAAACGCCTGCTCGGCCTGAAGACCAACCAGCGCCTGCTCCGGCGCCAGGGCGATCTGTTGCGCAGCGCCGTGCGCCCGGACAAGCTCGACGAGCACCTGGCCACCGTGCGCCAGGGCCTCAGCGGCAGCTGGACCACCTTCGGCATCAACCAGTCGATCCTGCAGTTTTTCCAGGCGGTGGAAACCGACCTGGGCAACCTGGCCCAGGAAGCCGGAATGGCCAACAAGATGGTCGCCGCCATCTACCGCCGGCACAACGAGGAGAACCCGCTGCACGGGGTCGACGCGCCGCAGTTCAACAGCCAGCGCTACCTGCGCGAGCTGAAGCAGCTGCAGGCCAAGGCCGACCAGTTCCGCCTGCACCTGAAGACCCTGCTCAGCGAGCAGAAAGTCCTGACCCGACGCTTCTTCGCCACCCTGGTGCAGGAAGTCATCGGCCTGCACCAGCGCCTGCGCAACGAGGCCGAGCAATGGGCCAACGACGCGCTGATGCCGCTGATGCAGCACACCCTGGAACACAAGCAGCTGCTGGAAACCCATATGCTGCGCCTCAAGGCCCTGGCCCAGGACACCCAGCAGGCCCGTCAGCGCGGCCAGCAACTGGCGCGCTATATCGGTGAACTGGAAACCCAGCTGGCTCAGGCCAACGAAATGCTTCGCGCCCTGCGCCGACCGGCACCGATCCAGCGCCAGGGCAAGGTCGTCACCCTGCCCGGGGTGATCCGCCAGCAGGGCGCTGGCGAGCACGCCTAAGAACCTGTTTAGGATCTCTTGATCGGCGGCCAAGCCAAGTAATTCAATACCTTAGCCCCTGCCCCCGGCGCTTGCTGCCGGGGGCCACGGTCTTTAGACTGCTGCACTTCCTTGATCGAGAGCAGGGTCGATGCCGACAGCCTTCCCACAAGATTCCGTCGGTCTGGTCACACCGCAGACTGCCCACTTCGCCGACCCGCTCGCGCTGGTCTGCGGGCGCAGCCTGGCCGACTACCAGTTGATCTACGAGACCTACGGCACGCTGAACGCCACGGCCAGCAATGCCGTGCTGATCTGCCACGCGCTGTCCGGCCATCACCACGCCGCTGGCTACCACAGCCCGGACGAGCGCAAGCCGGGCTGGTGGGACAGCTGCATCGGCCCCGGCAAACCGATCGATACCGACAAGTTCTTCGTCGTCAGCCTGAACAACCTCGGCGGCTGCAATGGCTCCACCGGGCCGGCCAGCCTCAACCCGGCCACCGGCAAGGTGTTCGGCGCCGACTTCCCGGTACTCACCGTGGAAGACTGGGTACACAGCCAGGCGCGCCTGGCCGACCTGCTCGGCATCCAGCAGTGGGCCGCAGTGGTCGGCGGCAGCCTCGGTGGCATGCAGGCCCTGCAGTGGGCCATCAGCTACCCCGAGCGTATCCGTCACTGCCTGTGCATCGCCTCGGCGCCCAAGCTGTCGGCGCAGAACATCGCCTTCAACGAAGTGGCGCGCCAGGCCATCCTCACCGACCCGGAATTCCACGGCGGGCACTTCCAGGAACAGGGCGTGATCCCCAAGCGCGGCCTGATGCTGGCACGCATGGTCGGCCACATCACCTACCTGTCGGATGACGCCATGGGCGAGAAATTCGGCAGAGGCCTGAAGAGCGAGAAGCTCAACTACGACTTCCATAGTGTCGAGTTCCAGGTCGAGAGCTACCTGCGTTACCAGGGCGAAGAGTTCTCCGGGCGTTTCGACGCCAATACCTACCTGCTGATGACTAAGGCGCTGGACTACTTCGACCCGGCCGCCACCCACGGTGACGACCTGGCCAAGACCCTGGCCGGGGTCAAGGCCGACTTCTGTGTGATGTCCTTCACCACCGACTGGCGCTTCTCGCCGGCGCGCTCGCGGGAAATCGTCGATGCCCTGCTGGCGGCGAAGAAGAACATCAGCTACCTGGAAATCGATGCGCCGCAGGGTCACGACGCCTTTCTCATCCCGATCCCGCGCTACCTGCAGGCCTTCGGCGGTTACATGAAACGGATCGAGGTATAAGCATGCGCGCTGATCTGGAAATCATTCAGGAGTGGATTCCCGCCGGTAGCCGCGTGCTCGACCTCGGCTGTGGCGACGGCGAACTGCTGGCCTGGCTGCATGAGCACAAGCAGGTCAGCGGCTATGGCCTGGAAATCGACGGCGACAAGATCGCCACCTGCATCGAGCGCGGGGTCAACGTGATCGAACAGGACCTCGATGAGGGCCTGGGCAACTTCGCCAGCAACAGCTTCGATGTGGTGGTGATGACCCAGTCGCTGCAGGCTCTGCGCTACCCGGACAAGGTGCTGGCGGAGATGCTGCGGGTCGGCAGAACCTGCATCATCACCTTCCCCAACTTCGGCCACTGGCACTGTCGCTGGTACCTGACCACCAAGGGCCGCATGCCGGTATCGGAGTTCCTGCCGTACACCTGGTACAACACGCCGAACATCCACTTCTGTACCTTCGCCGACTTCGAGCGCCTGTGCCTGCAGCTGGGCGCCCGCGTCGAAGAGCGCCTGGCGGTGGACCATGAACATCGCCACAGCCTGGGCAGCAAGCTATGGCCTAATCTGATGGGTGAGATCGGCATTTATCGCGTCAGCGGCCCCGGCCTGGCCGATCACCGTGTAGCCGTCTAACCGCCTGACGCCTGGAGAACCGCCATGCCTCGCCTCGCTTCCTTGCTGCTCTGCCTGCTCGTCGCCCTGCCCGCCTTTGCCGAACGCAAACAGACCTTCGGCGAGCTGGATGTGCATTACAGCGTGTTCAATTCCAGCTTCCTGCAGCCCGATATCGCCGCCGCAGCCGGCCTGACCCGCAGCAAGACCGGCGGTGTAGTCAATGTCGCCGCGCTCAAGGCCGGCAAGGGCGTGCCGGCCCAGGTCAGCGGCCAGATCAAGAACCTGCTGGGCCAGACCAGCACCCTGAGTTTCAAGCAGGTGCTGGAAAGCGGCGCGGTCTACTACCTGGCCGAATTCCCGCTGCGCGAGCGGGAAATCCTCACCTTCAGCCTCAGCGTGCAGGTCGGCGACAGCACGCCGCACAGCTTTACCTTCAACCAGGAAGTGTTTCCGGACGAATGATGCCCTTTAGCGAGCTCGTACTGGCCAGCCATAACGCCGGCAAACTCAAGGAACTCCAGGCCATGCTCGGCGACGCCGTGCGTGTGCGCTCGGTCGGTGAATTCTCCAGCGTCGAGCCGGAAGAAACCGGTTTGTCCTTTGTCGAGAATGCCATTCTCAAGGCGCGCAACGCCGCTCGCCTGTCCGGCCTGCCGGCGCTGGCCGACGACTCCGGCCTGGCCGTGGACTTCCTCGGCGGCGCCCCCGGCATCTACTCGGCGCGCTATGCCGATGGCCAGGGCGATGCGGCCAACAATGCCAAGCTGCTGCAGGTGCTGAAGGATGTGCCGGATGCCCAGCGCGGCGCCCAGTTCGTCTGCGCCCTGGCCCTGGTCCGGCATGCCGACGATCCACTGCCGATCCTCTGCGAAGGCCTCTGGCACGGCAGCATCCTGCATGCGCCACGCGGCGAGCAGGGCTTTGGCTACGACCCGCTGTTCTGGGTCGTCGAGCGCAACTGCTCCAGTGCCGAGCTGCCAGCTGCCGAGAAGAACCAGCTCAGCCACCGCGCCCGCGCCATGGCCCTGCTCAAGCAACGCCTGGGGCTGGCATGAGCACGCCCACCGGCGGGAGCTTCCAGCTACCGCCACTGGCGCTGTACATCCATATCCCGTGGTGCGTGCGCAAATGCCCGTACTGCGACTTCAACTCCCACGCCGCCGGCCCGACGCTGCCGGAGCAGGAGTATGTCGACGCCCTACTGGCCGACCTCGACGCCGACCTCGGCCATGTCCACGGCCGCGAACTGACCTCGATTTTTTTCGGCGGCGGCACCCCCAGCCTGTTCAGCGCCAATGCCCTGGCTCGCCTGCTGGATGGCGTCGAGCAGCGCGTGCGTTTCGCCCGCGATATCGAGATCACCCTGGAGGCCAACCCCGGCACCTTCGAGCAGGCCAAATTCCGCGACTACCGCGGCCTGGGCATCAACCGCCTGTCGATCGGCGTGCAGAGTTTCCAGGAAGCCAAGCTCAAGGCGCTCGGCCGTATCCACGACGGCAGCGAGGCGATCCGCGCCGCCGACATGGCGCGTGCCGCCGGCTTCGACAACTTCAACCTCGACCTGATGCACGGCCTGCCCGAGCAGAGCATCGAGGACGCCCTGTTCGACCTGCGCACCGCTATCGCCCAGGGGCCGACGCACCTGTCCTGGTACCAGCTGACCATGGAGCCCAACACGGTGTTCTGGAGCCAGCCGCCGGTGCTGCCGGAAGACGACCTGCTGTGGGACATCCAGGAAGCCGGCCAGGCCCTGCTCGCCGAGCAGGGTTACGCGCAGTACGAGGTGTCGGCCTACGCGCAAGCGGGCAAGGCGGCGCGACACAACCTCAACTACTGGACCTTCGGCGACTTCCTCGGCATCGGCGCCGGCGCCCACGCCAAGCTGAGCAGCCCGAGCGGGAAGATCGTGCGTACCTGGAAGACCCGCTTGCCCAAGGACTACCTCGATGCGAGCAAGCCCTTCCAGGCCGGCGAGCGGCTACTGACGACGGACGAGCTGCCCTTCGAATTCCTGATGAACGTGCTGCGCCTCAGCGAAGGCGTGCCTGCCGCGTTGTTCAGCGAGCGCACCGGCCTGCCACTGGCGCAGCTGGATGGCGCCCGGCGCGAAGCCGAGGCGCGCAAGCTGCTGCTCAGCGATCCGCAGCGCCTGACAGCCAGCCGCGAGGGTCAGTTGTTTCTCAACGATCTGTTGCAACACTTCCTGCCCTGAACCCAGCCCTACAGGCGAGAAACCGCACAGAGCGACACAGCCAGTCGCAGTCGGATGGGGTGCTCAAACACGCCAACGTCAGTGGGCGGCAACACGCCGTCTGCGATGACACTGCCGCCGGGCAGCGCAAGCAGCTCCGACCTGCGCCGTAGCCTGCCTCACCTATACTTCCCCCCGCCCCACTTCCCGATCAATCAGGAGACAACATGAAGCGTTCCTCCGGCTTGCATCTCACCGTATCGGCTCTGCTGCTCAGCATGGCCGCTCCACCCTTCATTGCACCCCTGGCCCAGGCGGAAACCTATGGCTCCGAGCGCCGCCAGGACCGTCGTGGCGACCGCTACGATGCGCGCGACAACCGCCAGGGCGGGCGCGAGGAAGCGCGCGATCTCAAGCAGGAGTGCCTGGATGGGGACGACAGCCGCATGGATTGCCGGCAAGACAAGCGCGGCACCAAGCAAGACACACGACAGGAATCACGAGAGATCCGTCGGGACGACTGAGACGGGCGCTACCAGCCTGCCAACGAGTCGTGACACTCAGGCCGGCTACTGGGGGGCAGGCATCAGCCCAGAACCGTCATGGGCGGCCGCGTCCTCTTCTGTGCAGGCCTTCGGGGCATCCCTACGCCGGATCCGCCGCGCTTTGCATTCGCGCCCAGACTAGGGTGCAATGGCGGCCTCATCCGCCACCCCGAAGGACAACCGATGGATCTGTTGCTCGACCTGATCGTCACGCTCTCGCGCTGGTGCCGCGGCAACCTGTACGACATTTCCCTGGCCATCATGGCCACCCTGTTCGTGCTGTTCGGCCCGGGCATCAATGCCTGGGTGCAGCGCTCGATCGGCGGTTTCAACTTTTTCCTGCGCACCCTGATCTTCGTCCTGGTCTGCGCGGTGGGCTATGGCCTGGCCATCGTCTTCCTCACCCCCTGGCTGGCCCAGGGCCTGGGCTACTTCAACAACTTCACCCTGGCACCAGTGCTGTTGCTGGTGTTCTTCCTGATCGGCGTACTGGCCGATCGCAGCTGAAGCGCCTCAGCACGGTTGGCCGGCCAACCGTGCGTCAGCCTTATTCACTCGCGGCCTTGCACAAAAGCCGCTGATCGCCTTTTCTCTGTAACCAAGCGAATGCGCGCTGCCAGCCAAGCCGGCATTCGCTCATGGCCCTGCCCACTCCTACCCAGATGCGGACAGGCGGTCGACTAGAACAACAATAAGCAGTCCTCCCCACCGGCCTACCCCCGGAGGCACCATGAAGCGTATCGCCCCGCTGTTGCTGATCCTCGCCAGCCTGCTCAGCCCAGGCGCCCTGGCGGAAAACGTCGCCCGCGACGTGCACAAGAGCATGCTCCCGCAACCCGGCTAGCCAGGTTGCGCCGCACAAAGCCGCGCCGAGAGTCGCGGCTGCAGCCCTGTGCGCCATGACGAAATCTGAGCGAGGCAATTCACCCGAAGCACTATCGCGAATCCGTCTAACAGACCCACTGCCGGCGGAGTAGATTGAAATCAGTGGAGTCATATAGGAGAACGGCATGCAGGTATCAGGCTACAGCAGCACCCTGCCCCTCTCGACCCAGATCATCAACAAAGCCGGCCAGGCCGCACAAGCACCCGACGCCCGGGCCAACCCGGAACAGGTGAACAAGGCAGTCGACCGCGCCGCTGATCGAGTCGTCGAGCAGCAGGAAAGCAAGGAACTGAGCCAGTCCAACCGGCGTAGCGCCGCCACTCAGTTGTACAGCGCCACCAGCCAGCAAAGGCAAATCGATACGTATCTGGCTGTAGCCAGCGAAGGTGAGATCGACAGCCAGCCGAGCACGGTGGAAACAGCACTGGAACTGCGTGATGATGTGCGCCGCAACGAAGTGGCACAGAACATCGATAGCAACACCGACCGCCCAGAGCGGCCCGAAGCAAAACCGGTCGAACCGGAACCGTACGTTGACACCCGTGCCTGATCTGTACTGACAGCAGCGCACAAAAAAGCCGCCCGAGGGCGGCTTTTTCTATGGCGCTACAGCTTAGAAGTTACTCAAGACCGTCGCGAGCGCAGGTCAGGCTAGGCGCAAACAGGCGAGGGCGCGGAGTTTACGAGCTGTAAATGAGCAGCCCGAGCCTGTTTGCAACGCTGCATGATCAAGCGCAGCAGGTATTGAGCAACTTCTTACAGCTGCGGGCCGGCGCTGCGGATAGCGTCGGACACGTCGAACTTCTTGAAGTTCTCGATGAACAGGCCAGCCAGACCTTTGGCCGCCTCGTCGTAGGCATTCTGGTCAGCCCAGGTGTTGCGCGGGTTGAGCAGGTTGGTCTCGACGCCCGGAACGGCCTTCGGCACGCTCAGGTTGATGATCGGCAGCTGCTCGGTTTCGGTACCGATCAGCGCGCCGCTCTGGATTGCGGCGATCACGCCACGGGTGGTCGGAATGTTGAAGCGCTTGCCGACGCCGTAGCCGCCACCGGTCCAGCCGGTGTTGACCAGGTAAACCTTGGAACCGAAGCCACGGATGCGCTTGATCAGCAGCTCGGCGTACTCGCCAGCCGGACGCGGGAAGAACGGCGCGCCGAAGCAGGTGGAGAAGGTCGACTTGATGCCGCCGCCGCTGCCCATTTCGGTGGAACCGACCAGCGCGGTGTAGCCGGACAGGAAGTGGTAGGCCGCCTGCTCTTCGCTGAGGATCGATACCGGCGGCAGTACGCCAGTCAGGTCGCAGGTCAGGAAGATCACGGCGTTCGGCTCACCGCCGAGGTTCTTCTCGCTGCGCTTCTCGACCAGCTCCAGCGGGTAGGCCGCACGGCTGTTCTGGGTCAGGCTGTCGTCGGTGTAATCCGGCAGGCGGTTTTCGTCGAGGACGACGTTTTCCAGCACGGCGCCGAACTGGATGGCTTTCCAGATCACCGGTTCGTTCTTCTCAGACAGGTCGATGCACTTGGCATAGCAACCGCCTTCGATGTTGAACACCACGCCCACGCCCCAGCCGTGCTCGTCGTCACCGATCAGGTAACGGCTTTCGTCGGCCGACAGGGTGGTCTTGCCGGTGCCGGACAGGCCGAAGAACAGGGTCACGTCGCCGTCTTCGCCGATGTTGGCGGCGCAGTGCATCGGCAGCACGTCGGCTTCCGGCAGCAGGAAGTTCTGCACGGAGAACATGGCTTTCTTCATTTCACCGGCGTAGCGCATGCCGGCGAGCAGGACTTTCTTGGCGGCGAAGTTGATGATCACGCAGCCATCGGAGTTGGTGCCGTCACGCTCCGGTACGCACTCGAAGTTGGCGACGTTGAGGATCTGCCACTCGTCCTTGCCGGCCGGGTTGTACTGCTCCGGGTTGATGAACAGGCAACGGCCGAACAGGTTCTGCCAGGCAGTCTGGGTGGTCATCTTGACCGGCAGGTAGTGGGCATCGGCCGAACCGACGTGGACGTAGGAAACAAAGTGATCCTGGGCGTTGTTGAACGCCTCGACGCGGTCCCACAGGGCATCGAACTTGTCGGCCGGGAACGGGCGGTTGATCGAGCCCCAGGCGATTTTCGCCTCGGTGCTCGGCTCCTGCACGATGAAACGGTCAGCCGGGGAACGGCCGGTGCGATGGCCGGTGCGTACCACCAGCGAACCGTTGGCGGCCAGCTCGCCTTCGCCACGGCGAATGGCTTCTTCGACCAGTTGGGCAGCGCTGATGTCGGTGTAAACGGCGGTATTGGCTTGCGTCATGAGTGTCCCCGTCGGCGGCTGGCCGAGTCTTCCAAACTTGTGTAGCGCGCATGCAGCCGCACTACAGCGATAAAAAAGTCGCGGGAGTATGCCAGAAAAGCCGGCTTCTTGGCAGCCTCTTGTCTACCTAAGCGACCGATAGACGCACGCTATCGTTTTAGTGGCGAGTCGCCGAGGGCTCCTGGCTATCACCACTGGTAAACAGCTGCGCCACATCGGCCGCATCAAAGGCATAGCGCTGGTTGCAGAACTGGCAATCGATTTCCACCTGCCCGCCATGCTCGGCCAGCAGCAATTCGGCATCGCCCTGGCCCAGGCTGATCAGTGCCCGCGCCGAACGCTCACGCGAGCAGCTGCAACGGAACTGCAGCGGGTTCGGTTCGAACAGGCGCACCGCCTCTTCGTGGTACAGCCGGTGCAGCACGGTCTCGTTGTCGAGGCCGAGCAGTTCTTCGGCGGTCAGGGTATTGGCCAGGGTCAGCAGGTGCTGCCAGCTGGCTTCGCGCTCGTCGGCATCTGGCAGGCGATCCACCGGCAGCTGCTGCAGCAGCAGGCCGCGGGCGCGTTGGCCGTCGGCGTGCAGCCAGAAGCGGGTGGACAGCTGCTCGGAGGTGGCAAAGTAGGCGGTCAGGCAATCGGCCAGGGTATCGCCTTCCAGGTCGACGATGCCCTGGTAGCGCTGGCCCTGCTTCGGGTCGACGGTCAGCGCCAGCACGCCGTCCGGCATCAGCTCGCGCAGGCCGGCATCGGCGCCGATCTGCTCGGCGTGGTAGCGGGCGATGCCGCGCACTTCGCGCTCGCTGGAGCATTCGATCATCAACAGTGGCACCGGACCGGAGGAGCGCACCTGCAGGATCAGCAGGCCGTCGAACTTCAGGGTGCCGACCAGCAGCGCGGCGGCGGCCAGCATCTCGCCGAGCAGCTGGGCCACCGGTTGCGGGTAGGGGTGCTTGGCCAGCACATGCTGGTAGCTCGCGCCGAGGCTGACCAGCTCGCCACGCACGTCGGCGTCGTCGAAGAGGAAACGTTGGGTAAAGTCGGCCATGGGCGGATGCTGCCTGGATACTGGGGCGGCGATTTTAGGCGCAAAGCCCGGCGCGACCAAGGGCCGGTTGTCCAACGGCCGGCTTCAGTCCTGACCGCCGCGAAAATGCTGGAGCTGACGACGCTGCTTCTTGCTCGGCCGACCATCGGTCTGCAGGCCCAGGGCGCCGGCCTTGCGCAGCTCGGCGGCGGCCTCGCGGCGACCGACGCTGTCAGCAGTCTCCTCATATAACAGTTGCGCCTCGGGAGCACCGCGGCGCACCACAGACAGCGCGCGCACCTGCACCGTGCGCTCCTCGAAGCCGGTGCGGATCACGTACTGATCACCGAGCTTCGGCTCCTTGCCCGGTTTGCAGCGCTCGCCGCGGCAGTGCACCTTGCCGCCCTCGATGGCCTCCTTGGCCAGGGCCCGAGTCTTGTAGAAACGCGCGGCCCACAGCCACTTGTCCAGGCGTACCTTGTCGTCGTCTTTGTCGCTCAAAACCGATCAGCTCCATACCCAGCGTTTCAATACCGCGCGCAGCGGACAGTTGCAGGCCTGCTGCTCATCGTCCTCGACCCGGCGCAACTCGGCCCGATAGGGTAGATCCAGCGGCGTTTTCATATCCCAGACCAGACCCATACGGGCCAAGCCTTGCAGCACCCACCAGCCCGGGTCCCACTCGCCGGCATACAAGCCGAGCCGGGCCGAACCGGGAAAGGCATGGTGGTTGTTATGCCAGCACTCGCCCATAGTCAGCAAGGCGGCAAAGGGCACGTTGTAACCCTGCACGCTGGCATCGTCGACCACATGATGTTGCGCGCCATGACGGTGGGCGAAGTGGCCAATCAGCCAGTGGCCAAATACCCCCGCGGTGACCCGCGCACACACGCCCCAGAATACCCAGGCCCAGCCACCCAGGGCGAAGAACAGCAGCGCCCAAGGCAACTGCTGGGCCATCCAGGTGCGCTGCAGGAAGCGATAGACCGGGTCGGCGGCGACCCGTGGCTCGACCCGGATATCCGGCGGATTGGCCAGGCGCAGCTCGCAGTGCAACTGCCACCAGGCATCGCGCAGGGGCGCGCGGCGATGACCGAAGAAGTCATGACAGGCTTTCTGCCGCTGCGCGTAATCGCGCAAGTCATGGGTGCGCAGCAAGCCCAGCGGGCCTGACAAGCCAACCAGCACACCACAATAGACGAGGAAGTACTCCAGCCACTTGGGGCACTGGAAGCTGTCGTGAATCAGCTTGCGGTGCATGCCCAGCGAGTGCCCGAGCAGCAGCACCAGCGCGGTGGTTCCGGCAAACAGGGCGAACGCCGCCCAGCTGAAAGTCAGCGCCCCGCCCACCAGCGCAGCCAGCGCCATGCCACTGAACCACAGCGAGCGGATCGGCTCCCAGCGCACCTCACCGTGGACGACATCGGCGCCCAGCTGCACGCGATGGCTCTTGAGACTTTCGGGTATCACATCCATATGCGCCTCCAAGCCCCAACGGGCTTTTGCAGTTACTTCTTGGCCAACTCCTCACCCTCGCGCTTCAACTGGCTACCCGTCGGGCAGACCTCGAAGGCAAAGCCGAGCAGGGTATTCAACAGGCTGTCGGGGTTGAGCCGGTACAGCACGTACTGCCCTTTGCGCTCGCCGACCACCAGGCCGGCCGCCGCGAGAATCGACAGATGCCGAGAGATCGCCGGCGCACTCATCGCGAAGCGGCTGGCAATGTCTCCAGCGGTCAGTTCCTGCGCCGAGAGGTAGGCCAGAATCTGCCGCCGCGGGGTAGAGGCCAGCGCTTCGAAAACCCGGTCTGTCGCCATGCGCTCACCGCTTAATTAACATTTTAGTTAATTGCTTTATAGCAGAGCCGCGGCGCCTGGCAAATCCTTGCTCTGGTGCATGCAGCCAGGGGTGCGGTTGTCATCTGACCTGTCTAGAATGCCTGCACCTCCCGGGGAAAGCCTGCATTGAAGACGTTCGACCAACTCGCCGTGATCGGCCTGCGTGAATGGATCAACCTGCCTGAACTGGGCATGGTCGGCCTGCGCGGCAAGATCGACACCGGCGCCAGCACCTCGACCCTGCATGCCAGCGATATCCAGCCGTTCGAGCGCGATGGCGCAGGCTGGGTGCGCTTCACCGCCCACTTCGGTACCCAGGTGCAGCGCCGCCATCCGTGCGAGGCGCCCCTGGTGACGGTGAAGACCATCAAGAGCTCCAATGGCCAGACCCAGACCCGCTACGTGATCCGCACCCTGCTCGCCCTCGGTGACCGGGCCTGGCCGGTGGAGTTCACCCTGGCCTGCCGCAAGACCATGCGCTACCGCGTGCTACTCGGCTCCAAGGCGCTGGTCGACGGCCAACTGGTGGTCAATCCGGCGCTGACCTACGTGCAAGACAAACCCCAGCTTTCCCTGCCTTCCGGTGCCCAATGAAGATTGCCATCCTGTCGCGCAACCCGCGCCTGTATTCGACTCGTCGCCTGGTGGAAGCCGGTACCGCGCGCGGCCATGAAATGCAGGTGATCGACACCCTGCGCGCCTACATGAACATCGCCAGCCACAAGCCGCAGATCCACTACCGCGGTCGCCCGCTGGAAGGCTTCGAGGCGGTGATCCCGCGCATCGGCGCCTCGGTGACTTTCTATGGCTGCGCCGTGCTGCGCCAGTTCGAGATGCAGGGCGTGTTCCCGCTCAACGAGTCGGTGGCGATCAGCCGCTCGCGCGACAAACTGCGCTCGCTGCAACTGCTCTCGCGGCGTGGCGTCGGCCTGCCGGTGACCGGCTTCGCCCACTCGCCGGACGATATTCCCGACCTGATTCAGATGGTCAATGGCGCGCCGCTGGTGATCAAGGTGCTGGAAGGCACCCAGGGCATCGGCGTGGTCCTGTGTGAAACCGAGAAGGCCGCCGAATCGGTGATCGAGGCCTTCATGGGCCTCAAGCAGAACATCATGGTGCAGGAATACATCAAGGAAGCCGGCGGCGCCGACATCCGCTGCTTCGTGGTCGGCGACAAGGTCATCGCGGCGATGAAGCGCCAGGCCAAGCCCGGCGAGTTCCGCTCCAACCTGCACCGCGGCGGCAGCGCCAGCCTGATCAAGATCACCCCGGAAGAGCGCATGACCGCCATCCGCGCGGCCAAGGTCATGGGCCTGTCGGTGGCCGGGGTGGACATCCTGCGCTCTAACCACGGCCCGCTGGTGATGGAAGTGAATTCCTCGCCCGGTCTGGAAGGCATCGAGACCACCACCGGCAAGGACGTGGCCAGCATGATCATCCAGTACATCGAGAAGAACGGCGGCCCGCATCTGACCCGTACCAAGGGCAAGGGCTAAGCCCCGTACGCGAACCTCAGAAGCACCCTCTCCCCAGCCCTCTCCCGTGAACGGGAGAGGGGGCAAAAGCGCTCCGTACCCGCTCGTCAGAGGGTGCTAGCCGGTAGCCCCCCCCTTCGCCGTGCTGCTGCAACCAGGCAAGGAACTCCGTCTCGCCGAGCGGGCGGCTGAAGTGATAGCCCTGGCCCAGCGAGCAACCGTGCTGGCGTAGCCACTCCAGCTGCACGACGCTCTCGACGCCCTCGGCCACGCATTCCAGGCCCAGGTTGCGGGCGATCAGCAGAATCGTCTCGACCAGCATCTGCCCACTGGCCTCGCCTTCCAGATCATTGATGAAACTGCGATCGATCTTCAGCCGGTCCAGCGGCAGACGCTTGAGGTAGGTCAGCGACGAATAGCCGGTGCCGAAGTCATCGATGGCAAAGCGGATACCCAGGCGCTTGAGGACATGCATGGCCTCGATGCACTGCTCGACATCCTGCAGCAGCACGCCTTCGGTGATTTCCAGCTCCAGGGCGCTGGGCGGCAGGCCATGGCGCTGCAGGCAACTGCTGATGCGCTCGGCACAATCGTTCTGGCGCAACTCGCGCGGGCTGAGGTTGACCGCCAGCACCAGCTGCGGCCAGTCGGCCTGCCAGCGCGCCAGGCTGGCGCAGGCATGCTCCAGCACCCAGTGGCCGAGCTCCTGGATCAGCCCGGTCTCCTCGGCCAGCGGAATGAACTGGCCGGGCGGGATATCGCCCCGCTCCGGATGGTTCCAGCGCAGCAGTACCTCGGCCCCGGCAACCCGGCCAGTGGCCAGTGCCAGTTGTGGCTGGAACACCAGGCACAGCTGATCGCGTGCCATGGCCTGGCGCAGCTCGCTCTGCAACTGCAGGCGCTGGTCGATCACCGCCTGCATTTCCGGGGCGAAGAAATGCAGGGCGTTACGCCCGCCCTGCTTGGCCTGGTACATGGCGGTGTCCGATTGCTTCAGCGCATCGGCGGCATCCTGCCCCGGCAGCGGGTGTAGGGTGATGCCGATGCTGCCGCTGACGGCCAGCTCGTGACCGTTGACCAGATAGCTGCCGCGCAGGTTGAGCAGCAGCTTCTCGCCCACTTCAGCCGCATGTTCGGCGGCCAGCGCCGGACTGTCCGCCAGCTGTTCCAACAGCACGACGAACTCGTCGCCACCCAGTCGGGCCAGGGTGTCCTCGGCGCGCAGGCATTCGCCCAGGCGCGCGGTGACGGCCCTGAGCAAGGCATCGCCGGTGGGGTGGCCGAGGCTGTCGTTGACCGTCTTGAAATGATCGAGGTCGATGAACAGCAAGGCGCCGTAACTGCCCTCGCGCTGTTCGCGGGTCATCGCGTGATGCAGACGGTCCTGCAGCAAACGGCGGTTGGGCAGTCCGGTCAGTTCATCACTGTAGGCCAGGCGCTCGATCTCGCGCTGGTAGCGCTGGCGTTCGGAGATGTCGGTGATGCTGGCGCGAATCAGCAGCGGCTTGCCGGGCATGCACACCAGGCGCACTTCGCAGGGCAGCACGCGACCGGCACTGTCGCGATGCAGCCACTCGAACACCGGCGTCCCGCCGCCGATCGCCGCCTCCAGGTAACGCTGCGCGAGTGGTGCGGAGTCCTGGCCGTCGGCCTGGCGCGGCGGGCTCAGCTCGATCGGGCGGCGGCCCAGCAACTCGGCATGACTGAGGCCGAACAGGCGCAGGGCATTTTCGTTGGCCTCGATGATGCCGCCCTTGGGGCTAAACAGCACGATGGCCTCCGGGGCATGCTCGACCAGCGTGCGGTAGCGCGCCTCCGCCTCGTGGCGCGCGGTGATGTCCTCGATGATCGCCAGACAGGCCTCCAGACGGCCACCCTGTGCACGCACCGCGCGTAGGCTCAGGCGGCTGAAGATCACCGAGCCGTCCTGGCGCAGGAAGCGCTTTTCTAGTTCGTAATCATCGCGCTCGCCACGGCGAATGGCATCGAACAGGGCCTCCTCACGCTCGACATCCTGCGCATGGGTGATCTCCTGCCAGTTGCCGCTGCACAGCTCCTGACGGCTGCGGTCGAGGATCTGGCAGAGCTTGAAGTTGACCTCCAGCCACTGGCCCTGCGGGTTGATCATGGCCATGCCAATCAGCGGTGCCTCGAAGAACAGGCGCAGCCACTCGTCGCGTTCGCGCAGCTGCTGCTCGGCGAGTTTGCGCGCGCTGATGTCCTGCATCGCGCCGTACAGGCGCACAACCTTGCGCCCGTCCATTTCCGGAAAGCCCTTGAGGCGCACCCAGCGCGAGGTGCCGCGCAAGCCGGACAGGCGCACCTCCATGTCGAACGGCTGCCCCGAACGCAGGATCTGCCGGAGGGTGCGCTGGATCAGCTTGCGGCTCTCCGGCTCGTAGCGACTGAGCGCCAGTGACAGCGGCGGAGCACCCGCCGAGGGGTCCATCTCGTTCATGCGGAAGCAGCCATCGGTCCAGTACATGCGCTGGTCGGCCATCTCCAGGACCCAGCCACCGATATCGGCGATCGCCTCGGTCTGCGACAGCAGATGGGTCTGGCGCATCAGCTCCTCGCGACGCCTGGTCAACTCCCTGGCCAGGCGCTCACGCTCGCTGACATCCTGGTTGAGCGCGACGAAATGGCTGACCTTGCCGCGTGCATCGAGCAGCGGTGCGATGGTCACCTCGTTCCAGAATTCCTCGCCATTTTTGCGGTAATTGCGCAGCACCTCATGATGCGGCAAGCCGCGGCTGAGGGCCTGGCGCGCCCGCTGCAAGGCACCGTGGTCACTGTTGCCGGCCAACAACAGGCGGCTGCCACTGCCGAGGATTTCCGCACGACTGTAGCCGCTCATCTTCTCCAGCGCCGGGTTGCAATAGATGAAGGGGTTACCGGGCTGGCGCGCGTCGGAGATCGACACGCCCAACGGGCAGGACTGCAGTGCCTGGCTGACCAGGGCCAGCTCCTGCTGCATCGCCGCACTGCTGTACAGGGTGCGGCGCAGGTCGCTGAGCGCACGGCCGACCAGCAGCGTGGCGATCATCAGCAGCAACAGGCTGAAGTGCATCTCCAGGCGCTGCGGGCTGGCCCAGTCGAGATCGCTGACCAGCACACCGGCCAGCGGCAGCGCCAGTACGCTCAGTACGGTCAGGGACGCGCCCCAGAGTGCGCCACTGAAGCCCCAGAGCATGGCCAGCACCAGCATCATGGCGCCAATCAGCGGCAGGATCAGCAGCAGCGGTAACACGCAGAGCAACACCGGCAAGCCCACCAGCAGCGCGAGCAAGGCCCACCAGGGCGGGGTCTGCAGCCCGGCGCTCGGCGCGCCGTGCGCAGCCAGCGGATTGCCCCGCGCCCAGCCGCGCCGGCGCAGGCGCTGGGTCAGTCCGGTCAGCAGCGGCAGCGCCACTCCCAGGGCAATCAGGCTATCGGCCAGCCACAGGGTCAGGCTCGCCTGGGCCCATTGTTCGCTCGCCAGCACGCCGCTCAGCAGCAGGTTGGCCTGCACGCCGAGCGCGGCAACCGCCGCCGGCACCAGCACGCCCAGGAGGATAAAGCGCACCAGGCTGGCTACCGTGGACAGGGCCGCATCGAACTCGCGGCGGCGCAGAAACAGCCAGGCCACACCGACAGCCAGGGTTTCCGGCACGGCATACAGCGGCGCCCAGCGCCAATCCAGCCCCCACAGGGGAATACTCAACAGGGCGTTGAGGTAGAGCGCCGGCAGCACTCGTGGCCCCCACCACAACAGCAGCGTCAGGCCGAGCGCGAACGGCAGGTACCAGAGTGCAGCACCACTGACAAACTGGGTCGACAGGGACAACCAGGTGCCCAAATGGAACAGTGGCAACGGCAGCCACCAACTCCACCCCGGCAGTCGATCCGAATCCACAGGCATGCTGACCTCGGCTAATCCATCTGAGCAGCATAGATCAGCCGCCAATCAGCGGACCCATGCAAAAGCCCGCCGGGTGGCGGGCTTCTGCACAGCGTGGGATCAACTCACTGCGGATTGCTTTGCAGCTGCAGCGTGGGCTTCGGCGGTTCCGGCTGCGGCTGCGGCGCCTTGATCTGCAGCACCGGCTTGGGTGGTTGCGGCGGGGTTTGCGGCGCCTGCAGTTTCAGCTCGGGCTTCGGCGGTTGCGGCTCATTGGCCTTGAGCTGCAGTTGCGGCTTCGGCGGCTCGGGCTGCGGTTGCGGCGCCTTGATCTGCAGGCCCGGCTTCGGCGGTTCGACCGGTGCTACCTGCAGCTTGCCACTACCACCCGGTTGCACGTTGAGGGTACTGGTGCAGAGCACCTCGACCTCGACCTTGCTCGACTGCTGCTTGTTCGGCGCCAGCACATGCAGGCGGTAGCTGCGCTTGACCAGCGTGCCCTGGCCCTGGGTATTGGCCTTGAAGCCACCGATACCCTGCTGCTGCGGCTGCGCATCCGGCTTGATGGTGACCTTTTGGTTGAGCACACGCTGGGTCGCCTCGCCCACCTTGCCCGGCAGGTTGCTGGTCATCTGCATGGCGGCGCCCTTGCCGCCGACTTCTTCCAGCCAGTACTTGATCTCGCCGCCACCGACACCCTTGATGGTGGCCTTGAGATTCACTTCCGCCGGGCACACACCCTTGAACTTGGCGGGCTGGGCGACCAGCTCGACGCTGGTGACCTGGAACTGCGCCGCTACACCTTGCGGGCCTTTCGGCGGGGCGACCTTGTCGGCGATGGTCGGGTTGCCCAGGCACTGGATGGTCACCGGCGCGGTTTTGTCCCACAGGTGGTACTGGTGGCTGCTGGCCGGCCGCGAGGTGTTCGGCCCGCCGCCCAGCTGGTAGAAACCGGCCATTTTCAGCGGCACATCGAGCTTGACGTTGAAGCCCTGGCGCAGCACCTGATTGAGGCCCTTGCCCTGCTTCAGGCGGTTGTGCTTTTCGAAGCTGCAGTAGGTGGCGATATCGGCACCGGGGATGCCGTCATTCACCAGCAATTTGAACGGCAGGTTGGCGTTGAGATAGCCACTGGCAGCCTTTACCTGGGCGGCGCCGAGATCGAACATCTGCGCTTTCTCGAAGAGCATCTCGCCATTGCTGGGGATCTTCGCTTCGCCGACGTAGATCCGCGCCCAGGGCTTGCTCGGCTGCTGCGACCACTGGTGGGTGTACTGGAAGCGCATTTTCACCGTGCTGCTGGGCACCACCGACCACTCGCCCTTCTGGTCCAGCTGGACCTGCAAGGTGTGCGGCTGGCCGCCATTGGGCGCAGCCTTGATGGTGGCGGTGGCAGCCGGGTTGTCATCGACAGCTTGGGCGGCGGTGCTGGCCAGTAACAGGGCCAGGCTGAGGCTGCTGAGGGTGAAGCGGGCGTTGAACGCTTTCATGGTAGAGATCCTTGTAGGGGTGGCGATAAATTTGCCTTGCCACCCTCTGTCGTTGATCGCTACTGCAGCGGTTCAAATTATTTTTGCCGCTCGCGATAATCCTTCTGAGTAAAGCCGCTAGTGGCCTGTGCGGCTAATTCGTGCATTCAAGTTCGAGTGCCAGGGTTTGCCAGACAAGGCGCCGCGACGAGTCGTAGCAGGGCTACGGTGAGGAGCGGCAACGCCGTATGGCGAAGTCTGGCGCCGAAATTGAGTATTTGAATTAGCCAAACAGGCCACTAGGCCAGGATTGGCGAGGCCTAGCGACAGCCGGGCAGGCGCGCCAGACCGGCGCCGTACTGCTCGTCGCGGCCGCTCTCACCGAGATCACGGGCCTGCGCCAGCAGCGCTTCGGCAGAGGGCGCCAGGGCCAGGGCGGCGCTGACGAAGGGCGCGGCGAAGGAGGTACCGCTGGCGTAGAAGCCCTGGCCATTGCCGTCCAGGGTCCAGATATCCTCGCCCGGCGCCACCAACGCCAGATGCCGGCCGAAGTTGGACTGGCGCAAACGCCGCAGCCGCGCATCCACTGCGCCCACCGCGAGCACGCCGGGATAGGCGGCCGGATAACGCACGCCGGCCTGGCCGTCGTTGCCGGCGGCCGCGACGAAGTCCATCCGGGCTGCAAGCTGCTCGAACAGCTCCGCCAGCAAACGACTGTGCGCCCCGCCGAAGCTCAGGTTGACCGCCTGCGGCGCTGGCTGCAGGCCGGCCAGCTGCTCCAGGGCGTTGATCACCCAGTCGCTGCGGGTGTGCAGGCCGGCCGTGCGGTCTTCACCAAAAATCCCCAGGGCCTGCAGGCGCGCGCCGGGCAGCAGGCCGGCAACCTGCTCGCGGCCGACCAGCAACGCCGCCAGCGCGGTGCCGTGCCGCGCCGCCTCGCTACTGCGGGCCAGGTACTGCGCCGGCGGCAGGCTCTGGTAATGCAGATCGGCACCGGCAAACTCGCTCAGCGCGCTGTTCACCGGGCCGTCGAGCATGGCCAGCAGCTTGCCCTTGCCGCAGTCGACGGCGGCTCGTTGCTGGCGGCCCATGGCGCGCTGGCCCCAGTTGCGTTGTTGCAGCTCGGCCGCGTCCGGCAACTGCAACGGCCGGTAGCGCTGATTGAGCTCCTGCTGCCAGTGCGGAAACTGCCGCCTTAATTCGGCTTCCAGTTTTTGCAGGTCGAGCTGCGCGGGGATGCGGTAGACGCTGAGCACCCGCTGCAGATTAGGCAACTGCTGGCGACGCAGTATCGACAGCTGGAACGCTTGCAGGGCCAGGCGCTGCTGCTCCGCTTCGGCCAGGTCGCGGCTGAACACCAGCCACTCGCGCAACGGCGGCAGCTCCTCCGTCGGCGGCTGCACCACACCGCGCCACTGCTGGGGTGGCGCCTGCAGCATGGGCTGATCGAGCAGGCTGCCCGTGGCGCGGCGGGGCGGCGGGATGGCAGTAGGAGCTGCCGGAGTTACGGGTGGGATAAGCTCCGGCGCCGGCACTGGCGCCGGCACTGGCGCTGGCGAAGCAAGCGGGGCGGCGGGAGTTGCCGCGGGTACGACAGGCGCCGGAGCAGGCGTCGGCGCAGGGCCGCCAGGCACGGGTGGCACAGCCGGTGCAGGCGGCGCACTGCTGGCGGGCGGGCCACCCGGAACGCTGGGCGTTGCCGGCCCACCAGCGGCGTCGCTGGCAGCCTGCAGCGGCAGGCTCAGAAGCAGCGCCAGCAGCAGCCAGGGCCGCCTCATGGCTTCTCACGCGCCAGCAGCGCGGCATGCTGCACCACCGCTTGCTGCTGCAACCACTGCAGCAGGGCCTGGCCATCGGCGAAGCGCCGATCGGCCGGCACATGCACCTGCACGACACCCAGCGCCGAAGGGCCATCCACCAGCACCGCGTCGACCTCCAGCAGCAGCCCGCGCACCTGCTGCCACTGGGCATGCTCGACGAAACGCAGCTGCACCCGGTAGCCACCGCTGAGTACCTGCTGCGGCCCGCCGCTCTGCAGTTGCCAGTCCATGTCGGTCGGCGCCGGGCGCATCAGGATGCCCAGTTGCAGCGCCACCACCAGGGCTGCAGCGGCCGCCAGCGAAGGCTTCCACCAGTCGCGCCGGGCCGCCGTCGGTTCTTGTTGCAGGCTGCGCTGCAGGCGCGCCCAGCCTAGTTCGGCCGGTGCGCTGTGGGCGTTGTTGTGCTGCTGTTCCGCCTGCTGCAGCGCCGGCGCCAGTTGGCGCAAGCCGGCCAGTTCCTCGCGGGCCTCGGCGGAGCGTTGCAGCAGCGCCTCGACCCGGGCCCGCTCGTCTGCCGCCAACGTGCCGTTGAGGTACCAGGGCAGCAGGGCGCGTAAATCGTCGTCAGTTTCGTTGTTCATTGTTCACCTCCGCAGCCTGTACCCCTGAGTCGTCTGCGCCGGTGTAGCGGTTCAGTCTTTCTCATGCCTCGGCCCCTCCCAGCAGGCGCCGCAGACACTGCAGCAACTGCTGTTTGGCGTGCAGCATGCGGGTCTTCACGGTGCCATTGGGGATGGCCATGATCTCGGCGATTTCCGGGTAGGACAGTTCCTCGAAGAAGGTCAGGTAGACCACCTGGCGATGGCTGTCCTTGAGCCGGTCCAGGCACAGGCGCACCTGTTCGCCCTGCTGGCCCAGCTCCATGGCCAGGCTCATAGGGCAGCTCGCCTCCTCCTCGCCTTCGTCCAGGCTCGCTTCGTCGAGCAGTTCGGTGGGGCGCTTGCGGCGCAACAGGTCGATCGACTTGTGCCGGGTGATGCTCAGCAGCCAGGTGCGCACCTGCGACTGGCCCTGGAAGCTGGCGGCGCGGCGCCAGACTTCCAGCATCACCTCGTTGAGCACCTCGGCGGCATCGGCGGCGTTGGCCACCGTGCGCATGGAGAACTGGTAGACCACGCCGTGGAAGCGCTCATAGAACTGGCGCAGGGCGCGCTGATCCTGGCCGGCGATGCGCAGCAGCAATTGTACGTCCGTGTCTTCGCTCATGGCTGGTAGCGCACTCTCCATTCCTGGCTCTTGCCGATCAGCGCGCCACCCTGGTCATGGGCGGTCACGCGCCACAGATAGTAACGCCCCGGCTCCAGCTTGTTGCGCATCAGCGCCGACAACGGGGTCTGGGTGGTGCTGGCCGGCAGCAGCATGCCGGCGACGAAGCTGGGCGACTCGCCGAGCACCTCGACCTCGCCGGCATTCTGCTGGTCGAGGCCAATGGCGAACAACTGCAGCTGGTAGACCACCGCGCCGTCCACCGCCCGCCACTGGAAGGCCGTGGCCGCATCGACCGTGCCGCTCTGCGGGCTGGCGGCAATCGCCAGTTGAGCAGCGGGGCCGCTGCCGCCCAGCACCTCGTAGACGGTTTCCACGGTGAGGCTCTCGATCGGGCAGCCGGAGTCCAGCACCAGGGCATCGGCCGGCACCAGATCCTGGTTGGTCACGCAGAAGCGCAGCCGATACTTGCCGGCCTTGGCCGTCGGCAAGGGCGGGCTGTACAGCGTGCTCTGCTGGGCACTGCCAAGCTGGCTGCGCACCAGGGTGAGGGTGCGGTAGAACGGCTTGCCCTCGGTGCTGCCCGGCTCGGCCACCTGCCAACGCCCCTCGACCAGGCCATTGCCGCTGTAGCCCAGCAGTACCTTGGCTTTCAGCTCAGTGGCCGGCGGCACCAGCTTGATCCGCTGGTTGTCGAGGAAGCTCAGGCTCAGGCGCTGCACCAGCAGCTCGCCGTCGCGGTTTTCCCGCGGCGCGCGCAGGCCGCTGCTGACCAGGGTGAGGACCACCTGAGCGCTCAGGCTCTGGCTGCCGCTGGAGAACTCGCGCTGCAGGATCAGCCGGCGCAAGCCACGGGCATACCAGCCCTGCACCTCGGCCGCCGACAGCTCCAGCTGCTCGCTGAGCAGGAAGGGCGTGCGGCCACTGGCGCTCAGGCCGTCGCCCAGGGTGGTCAAGACGCCGCCACTGGCCGGGTCGATGATGCGTGCGCGGCTGGAACTGACCCGCCCGCTGAAGTCGTCACTGGCCACCACCTGCCAGGCCAGGGCCAATACATTGCGCTGGCTGGCCAGCACCTGGCGCTGCGCCGGCTGAATCTTAACCGCGCGCAGGCTGCCCACCGGCTGGGTCGGCTGGGTCGGCGCGGGCAGCACCAGCACCTGCTGGCCACGTACCGTGCCGCCCCCTGCCAGGTCGGCGAAGTCACGCACCAGCAGGACCCGGCGCAGACCGCTGCGCTGCCAGCCCTGCACTGTGGCCAGCGGCAGACTGATGAACTCGCCGAACGTGAACGGCCCGCTGCCACCCTGGCTGAGGGTGCCACCGACCGTGGCCAGGGTCGCGCCGCCGGACGGGTTGATGATGCGTGCCGCGCTGGAGGCGGCGCCGCCCCGGTGGACAGCACCCGTCGTGACGCGCCAGTTGACCGCAAAATTGTTGTCCTGGTTAACCTGCAACTGGCGCTGGTTGGGCTGGGCGGTCGCTGCCAGCAAGGCGGCCTGGGCAGAAAAGGCAGGCAGGCCGAGGCAGGTAACCAGGGCGAGCAGCAGCCAGTGCTTGGAAAATCGGTTCATCGTTCACCTTCCTTTCCCTCCCCGGCCAGCGGCCCGGGCGGGGCATCAATATGTGTGGGTATCCCAGCGCAGGTCGAAGCCCAGCAGCAGCTGCCAGTCCTCCAGGCCCTGGTCGTAGAGGTCGCTGTCCTGCTTGGCGTAACTGCTCTTGATGAACCAGTCGAGGCCGGGGTTGAGGCCATCGGGCTGCATCTGCGTCCAGGTCAGCTGCAGGTTGGCGGTCTGCTGCAGCATGCTGTCGCCGAGGAAGTCGCCGTCGCCGAAGTGGCTGGTATCGCGGCCGCGGTAGTAGGAGGCATTCAGCAGCCAGCGCTCGGGGACAATCTGCCAGGCTACATCCAGGCCCCGGCTGACGCTGCGGTAGAGATTGTCGTCGTCGCTTTCCTGCTGCTTGTTCCATTGCCAGCTGGTGGAAATGCTCAGCACGTCCCAGGGCATGTAGCCGATCTGCAGGGTGGTGAAGCGGTTGCGCTGATCGGACGGCGGCTCGTAGATCAGGTAGCCGTTCTGCTCCACCGCCTGCGAATCGTCGCGGGTTTCCTGCAGGGTGTGCTGCACCGACCAGTTCCAGCGGTTGTGGTAGAAATTCACCCCGACCAGGCTTTCGCGCGTCTCGTCGTTGAGGTCGAAACCGACCACCTGGGCGTCTTCGCGATCCTGCCGGCGGCGGGTCTCGGTCACTCCAGCATTCAGCGAGGGCATGCCGAGGATGCGCCAGGGCAAGGCGTTGCTGTCGACCATCGGGTAGTAGTAGAGGTTGAACACCTGGCGATGGGCGACCTGGTCAGCGATGTCGTCCTGGTCATCGAGGTTGTTGGTCTCGCGCGCCAGCTCGGCTTCCACCTGCAGGTTGCCGACAAAGGCCTGCCAGTTGGCCCGCTCCAGCTGCAGGTCGCCGGGTAGCGAGAGGTTGCCGAGGGTGAAGAAATCCAGGCCCACCTCGCGCCGCTGCAAGGTCAGGTTCCACTGGTCGAACGGCCCGGAGGGGAACCATTCGCCGGAGCTGAACTGGGTCTGCAGATCGTGCGCGCTATCCGTGCGCGCGTCTGCGCCGATACCGAGGCCGTCGCTGTCGAAACTGGAGTGGGCGTAGTCGCCATGCAGCCACAGGCTGTTGTTGCCCAGGCGCGAGTCGACTGCGATGTTCCAGCTGTCGCCACCGTAGCGGGTCTGCTGATCCGGCGACCACCAGCCGACCCCGCTGTCGGTGGTCTCGCCGTTGAGGTAGGCGGTGCTGAACTGCAGCCATTGCGGGTTTTCCTGCAACGGGGTGAAGGTCAGCAGGCCGCCGGCACTGCGCTCCTCGCTGCTCTGCGGGTAACCGAGGCGGCGCCGGTAGTCGGTCAGCGGCTCGCTCTGCAGGCCGAACACCTCCAGCTGCAAGGGGCTGCTCAACGCATCACCGAGGCTCAGCGCCACACCGCGGCGCTGGTAGGCGCTGAACAGCAGGTCCTCGCGCAGCACGTTGTAGGTGCCCAGGGCCAGCCCCTGGCGACTCAGGCCCGTACCGCGCGAAGCGGCCAAACGGTAGTTGGGCAGCTCCCATTCGTAGCCGTTGGGGTTGTTCTCACTGAGATTGTCGTACAAGGCATCCAGCTCACCCTGCCACTGCCAGTCGGCGCCAGCGCCTTCGCCGCGGTAGCTGACACCGCCATTGCTGGCGTAGCGCGGGCTATCGGGATAGTTGGCGGCATCCTTCTCGTCGACCCGGTAGTTGTTGCTGAGCAGGCCGTAGAGGGTATAGCGGTGGGCGAGCGGTGCCGCATCCTGGGCATAGGCATCGACCGCCGTGGCGGCCTCTTCGCTGGCAGGCTCCGCCGCCAGCACCTCGGTGGTGTCCGTACCTGGATCGGGCGCGGCCGCCGTCTCGTCGCTCGCCTGCGGCGCGCTGCCGGCGGCCACTTCGACGCTGGCTTCGAGCAGGGTGGCGACGTTGCCGTTGGCATAGAACACCAGCACCAGCAGCGGGTGGCTGCCGTCAGCCAGCGGGCTGGGCATGTCGAGGAGAAAATCGCTGTCGCTGCGGCTGATCAGGGCGCTGACGTCGTAACCATCCAGCTCCACAGCCAGCTGGTCACCGGCGCCCAGCGTCTCCAGGCCGAGCACGCTGAAACTCAGGCGGGTCTGCCCGGGCGCCAGGTTGAGCACGTCCTCGGCCGCCGCCTGGCCGGCCAGGCTACCGAGCAGGAACACCGCGCAGCAGCGACGGGTGCTGGTGATCAGTCGGTGCACGATGCTCATGGCCATACCTGTTCCTGGTTGCCAGCCCAGCGACCACGCGCACTCGGCTGGGTAGCCGGCGAGGCTCACTGGAGCACAACCGCGGCGCGCAGTGGCGCACGGTCGGGTTGCGGGGTGCCACAGCCATGCCCTGGCACTGTGACCCATGCCGGCTGGTTGTCTCGTTGGGGTATCACGCGTACAGCCGGGCAACACACATCGTAGACCAGGGGCGGTACGCAGCATGCTCGATAGCCGGCAGCAACAGCGGGCGGCGCGTGCGGGGCAACACGGGGCAAGTACATGGGTGACGCTCCTGGCAGGTGGCTGACACCCCTCTGTCGTAGTCCACCGGGCCAGCGGTTCACTTTATTTTCGCGGTACTGTGATTCGCCAGCACACGACAGCACCCGTGAACGCGTCAGGCAGTGCTCGCCGTCAGTCCTGCATGGCCTCGGTGAACTGGCCGATGGCATCTACCACGCGCTGTGCCTCGTCGCGGATTTCCAGCATCACTTCGCCCGCCCGGTTGACCAGCTGCACGCCCTGCTCGGCCTTGGTCTTGCTGCCGTCCATGCCGCTGACCGCCTGCTGGGCCAGCTCATGGTTGAGGCGTACCACCTCGTTGATCTCCACCGTGGCCTGGCTAGTGCGCGCCGCTAGATTGCGCACCTCGTCGGCGACCACAGCAAAGCCGCGCCCCTGCTCGCCGGCGCGTGCCGCCTCGATGGCCGCATTCAGCGCCAGCAGGTTGGTCTGCTCGGCAATCCCGCGGATCACCTGCACGATGCTGCTGATGCGCTCCGACTGCTCACTGAGTGCAGCGATCTTGCCGGCCACCTGCCCCAGCTCCTCGGCGATACCGCGCACCACCTGCACAGCCTCATCGACGGTGCCGGCGCCCTTGATCGCACTGTCATCGGTCTCCCGGGCGATGTCGAACGCCAGTTGCGCAGCCGCCGCCTCGGCTTCGCGGTGCTCGACCTGGGCAGTGATGTCGCTGGCGAACTTGACCACCCCGTAGAGCTGGCCGGTGGCGTCATACAGCGGGTTGTAGGTGGCACGCAGCCATACCGTCTGGCCGGACTTGGTGATGCGTTTGAAGCGATCGGAGATGAACTCGCCCTGGTTCAGGCGCTGCCAGAAACGCCGGTAGGCATCGCTGCCGGTCTCTTCGCGGGCGCAGAACTGGCTGTGGTGTTTGCCGCGAATCTCGTCCAGGCGATAGCCCATGGTCTGCAGAAAGTTATCGTTGGCCTCCATCACCTCGCCCTTGAGGTTGAACTCGATCACCGCCATGGAACGGTTGATCGCGTTGAGCAGGCTCTGGTGCTGGTGTTCGGCATGCACCTGGGCGGTGATATCGATGGCCACCTTGATCACCTTGCTGACCCGTCCGGAAACATCGCGCACCGGCAAGTAACTGGCCTCCAGCCAGATTTCCCGGCCGCCCTTGGCCACCCGCATGAAGCGGTCACTGAAACTCTCGCCATTGCCTAGACGCTGCCAGAACTGGGCGTAGGCCGGGCTGGACAGCAGCGCCTTGGCGCAGAACAGCCGGTGGTGCTGGCCACGCAGCTCATCCAGGCGGTAACCCATGGTCGCCAGGAACGCTTCGTTGGCCTCGAGAATCTCCCCCTGTGGGGTGAATTCGATCATTGCCATGGTCTGTCGGATAGCGGCCAACACCTGCTGGCTGGAGGCCAACTGGGCCTGACTCTGTTGCAGTTCCATGCGAAGAGCTGATCCGAACATGACAACCTCACAATCCATTAGGGGGTCGATGCAGCATAGATGCCAGACTATCGGCGTGCGCTCGGTACTCCTTGAGCACACTGGCGGACGAGTGACAGATAGGCTAGCCAGCTGCCCATAACGAAAAAGCCCGCCAAAGGGCGGGCTCGTTCATCTCGGTGCAACTCAGAACCTATCTACGATCTAGCGAGCTAGAGCCTGACCTCAACGCCGTATGGCCGACGCGCAGCAGATCGTGGCCAGGTTCTCAGGCCATGGCGGCCGGGCGCAGCGAGTAGGTCTTAAGCTGTTCGGCGAACTCGCGCAGCGACTGGATGCCGCTGGCTTCCGCCTCGCTCACCCACTGCTTGATCGCTTCGAGCATGTCGTGGCCGTTGCTGCTGGTCTTAACCCAGATCTGCTGCAGGGCCAGGCGCTTCTCGTAGATCACCTTGAGTGCCTGGCTCTGCTCCAGCATGCGCTGGATACGCGCCTGGTGGGTTTCGTCGAGCAGGCTCGGCTCACGCGACAGCAGACGCTTGGCGCGGTGGAACTGGTGACGAACCGAGGCGTCGGCCTTGGCCAGTTCCTGCTTGACCAGCGGCGCGATGACCAGCTTGCGGTACTGCGCCATGATCTGGAAACGGTTGTTGAGGATGGCCATGGCGGTGTCCATGTCCAGATTGCGCTTGCCTTCCACGCGGTGGGCGATCGGCGCCACGCGCTGTACCTTGGCCATACGCAGGAAGCTGAACAGCTGGATCCAGGCCCAGCCCATGTCGAACTCCCACTTCTTCACCGACAGCTTGGCGCTGTTCGGATAGGTGTGGTGGTTGTTGTGCAGTTCCTCACCGCCGATCAGGATGCCCCAGGGCACCAGGTTGGTGGCGGCGTCGCGGCACTCGAAGTTGCGGTAGCCGACGGCATGACCGAGACCATTGATCACGCCTGCAGCCCAGACCGGAATCCACATCATCTGGATCGCCCAGACGGTCATGCCGAGCACGCCGAACAGGGCCAAGTCGATCACTGCCATGGCAATGATGCCGCCCATCGGAAAACGGCTGTAGACGTTACGTTCGACCCAGTCTTCCGGGCAGTTCTTGCCATAGATGCGCAGGGTTTCCGGGTTCTTGGCTTCCTGCTGGTAGAGCTCGGCGCCGGTGCGCAGCACGGTGCTCAGGCCTTTGATCACCGGGCTGTGCGGGTCATCCACGGTCTCGCATTTGGCGTGGTGCTTGCGGTGGATGGCGGTCCACTCGCGGGTGTTCTGACCGGTGGTCATCCACAGCCAGAAACGGAAGAAGTGCTTGAGGGCGGGGTGCAGCTCCAGCGCACGGTGCGCCGAGTAGCGGTGCAGATAGACGGTGACGCTAACGATGGTGATGTGCGTCATCACCAGGGTGACCGCCACCAGTTGCCAGACCGACAGGTCAAGTAAACCGTTGTACCACATGGAAGGTGTTGCCTCGCAGGGAAGAGAGAGACGGCCCGGATTGCAGGCTCGCCCGCATTATCTCTTAGTGCAGGGATAAAGCCAGTACGCCCTTAGAAGGGAATACGCTGGATAACGACTTATCTATAATGTGCGCCCGCTCACATTCCCCCCCGCCATGGCCGGCCTCTCACCCGATGAAACTTCAACGCAGCCCGCTGCAGCTCACCCTGCTTTATCTATCGCTTGCCGCCCTCTGGGTGCTTGGCAGCGACGCCCTGCTGCTCTGGCTCGGCCTCAACATCGAAACCCTGGCACGCTACCAGCTGCTCAAGGGGCTCGCCTTCGTTCTGCTGACCGCCGCCCTGCTGTACCTGTCCCTGCAGCAGTACCAGCAGGCGCAGCGCAGCGCGCGAGAACACATCCGGCGCAGTGAAGAGCGCCTGACCCTGGCCATGGACTCGGCCCAGGAGGGCTTGTGGGACTGGGACATGCAAAGCGACAAGGTCTTCTACTCGCGGCGCTACTGCACGTTGCTGGGCTACACCCCCGAGCAGTTCGGCAACGCCCGCAGCGCCTGGGAAGAACGCCTGCACCCCGAAGACCGTGAACGCGTGATCGAGCGCTTCCACAGCCTGCTGGAAGCGCGCACCCCCTACTTCGAGATCACCTATCGCCTGCGCCATTGCGATAGCAGCTACCGCTGGCTACTCGCCCGTGGCCAGGTGCTGCTCGACGAATACAACCGACCGAACCGCCTGATCGGCACCGCCGTGGACATCACCCAGCGCCGCGCCGACGAGGAAAGCCTGCGCCAGGCCGCCGCCGTGTTCGACAGCACCCAGGAGGGCGTGCTGGTCACCGACCACAGCCAGAAAATCGTCCACGTCAACCCGGCCTTCAGCCGCATCACCGGCTACAGCGCCGAGGAAGTGCTCGGGCAGAGCCCCAACCTGTTCAAGTCCGGCCGCCACGACGCGGCCTTCTACCACAGCCTGTGGCACGCCCTGGAGCAACGTGGCGCCTGGAGCGGCGAGATCTGGAACCGGCGCAAGGACGGCGAAGTCTTCCCCATGTGGCAATGCATTCGCAGCATTCATGACGAAACCGGCAATCTCAGCCACTACGTCGCGGTGTTTTCCGACATCAGCGCGCTCAAGCGCTCGCAGCACGAGCTGGACTACCTGGCCCATCACGATCCACTGACCACCCTGCCCAATCGCCTGCTGCTCAGCGAGCGCATCGAACAAGCCGTGCAGCGCGCCCAAAACAGCAAGCAACGTGGCGCCTTGCTGCTGATCGACCTCGACCATTTCAAGATCATCAATGAAAGCCTCGGCCACAACACCGGCGACCAGTTGCTCAAGCTGATCGGCGAGCGCCTGGCGCTGCGCTTCGACAAGCAGCTGACCCTGGCGCGCCTGGGCGGTGACGAGTTCGGCCTGCTGAGCAATGACTGCGCCAATGCCGAACAGGCCTCGCAACTGGCCCAACGCCTGCTCGACAGCCTGGCCCAGCCCTTCCAGATTGCCGGCGAAACCCTGTTTATCAGTGCCAGCATCGGCATCAGCCTGTACCCGGATGATGGCGATAGCGTCGAGCAACTGCTGCGCAATGCCGACTCGGCGCTGTTCCGCGCCAAGAGCAGCGGGCGCCAGGCCTTCAGCTTCTACAGCCAGGACATGACCGCCCAGGCGCGTCAGCGGGTCAAGCTGGAGGCCGAGCTGCGCCAGGCCCTGGAGCAGAACCAGCTGCGCGTGTACTACCAGCCGATCCACCGCCTCGATGACGGGCGCATGCTCGGCGCCGAAGCCCTGGTGCGCTGGCAACACCCCGAGCGCGGCCTGGTGCCGCCTGGCGAGTTCATCCCGATGGCCGAAGACAGCGGGCTGATCGGCGCCATCGACGCCTGGGTGCTGGAACAGGCCTGCCTGCAGATGTGCCGTTGGCTGGCACGCGGCATTGAGCTGGACTTCATCGCGGTCAACGTCTCCAGCCGCCTGTTCTGCCGGGGCGAGCTGGATCTGCGGGTAGCGCGGGTCCTGGCCGACACCGGTCTCGACCCGGCACGCCTGGAACTGGAAGTCACGGAAAGTGCGGTGATGGACGACCCGGAGCACGCCCTGGAACTGCTGCAACATCTGCGCGGGCTGGGCGTGCGCCTGGCCATCGACGACTTCGGCACCGGCTACTCCTCGCTGGCACGCCTCAAGCGCCTGCCGGTGGACAAGCTGAAACTGGATCAGAGCTTCGTCCGCGGCCTGCCCAACGACGCCGAGGACGCCGCCATCGCCCACGCGGTGATCACCCTCGGCCAGAGCCTGGGCTTGCGCGTGCTGGCCGAAGGCATCGAGACCGAGGAACAGGCCGCCTATCTGCGCGAGATCGGCTGCGGCCTTGGCCAGGGCTACTGGTTCGGCCGCCCGCAGCCGGCCGAACAATTGCTGCCGACAACGGCGGGCACCTTGTAGGGCGGGTGCCACCCGCGTGCTGGATGTCGCGGGTTGCAGCCGCCCTACGAGCCTCAGAGCTTGGCGATCGACACCTCGGTGGATTTGACGAAGGCGATTACTTCGCTGCCCACGCCCAGTTCCAGCTCGCGCACGGAGCGGGTGGTGATCACCGAGGTGACGATGCCGGCAGCGGTCTGCACGTCGATTTCCGACAACACGTCGCCTTCGACGATTTCCTTGATGGTGCCTTTGAACTGGTTGCGTACGTTGATGGCTTTGATGGTCATGGTATTGCTCCTTGGATCATGGGTAACCCGAATGCAATCCGGGACAGGGGTTTGCTCAGAGCGCCCAGCGCAATTGCGTGGGCAGGGGTGAAACGGGTTCTGCCTGGGGTGGTAGTGGGGGCAGCGCCAGCACCCGGTTGAGCACTTCGGCTTCCAGTGCGGCCAGGCGCGCCGAGCCACGCTGACGCGGACGCGGCAGCTCGACCGGCAGATCGAGACCAATCTGGCCGTCCTCGATCAGGATTACCCGGTCGGCAATGGCCACCGCCTCGCTGACGTCGTGGGTAACCAGCAGCACGGTGAAACCATGCTGCTGCCACAGGCGTTCGATCAGTTGTTGCATCTCGATACGGGTCAGCGCGTCCAGTGCACCGAGCGGCTCGTCGAGTAGCAGCAGGCGCGGCTGGTGGATCAGTGCACGGGCCAGGGCCACGCGCTGCTTCTGCCCACCGGACAAGGCCGCGGGCCACTCGTTGGCGCGGTCGGCCAGGCCCACGGCGGCCAGCGCGTCACGGGCCTTGGGCTGCCAGTTGCCGGACAGGCCCAGGCCGACGTTGTCGATCACCCGCTTCCACGGCAGCAGCCGGGCGTCCTGGAACATCAGCCGGGTGTCTTCGCGGGCGGCAGACAGCGGGCCCTTGCCGGCCAGCAGCTGGCCGCCACTGGGCGCATCCAGCCCCGCCAGCAGGCGCAGCAGGGTGCTCTTGCCGCAACCACTGCGACCCACTATCGCGACGAACTGGCCGGCCGGAATATGCAGGTCGATGGCGCTCAGTACCTGGCGTTCGCCAAACGACTTGTGGATACCTTCGATGGCCAGCGGTATGCCCTGGCGAATGCTGTGCAGGGCGCTCATTGGCCACCTGCCTTGGCCTGGTAGGCCGGGTGCCAGCGCAGCCACAGCCGCTCCAGGCCACGGGCGGCCAGATCCGCCAGCTTGCCGAGCACGGCGTAAAGCAGGATCGCCAGCACCACCACATCGGTCTGCAGGAACTCGCGGGCGTTCATCGCCAGGTAACCGATGCCGGCACTGGCGGAAATGGTCTCGGCGACGATCAATGTGAGCCACATAAAGCCGAGAGCGAAGCGCACGCCGACCAGGATCGACGGCAGCGCGCCGAGCAGAATCACCTGCCAGAACAGGCCGATGCCTTTCAGGCCATAGCTGCGCGCCATCTCCACCAGCGCCGGGTCGACGTTGCGGATGCCGTGGTAGGTGTTCAGGTAGATCGGGAACAGGGTGCCGAGGGCGACCAGGAAGATCTTCGCGCTCTCGTCGATGCCGAACCACAGGATCACCAGCGGGATCAGCGCCAGGTGCGGCACGTTGCGGATCATCTGCACCGAGCTGTCGAGCAGGCGCTCACCCCATTTCGACAGGCCGGTAATAAAGCCCAGCAGCAAGCCCAGACCGCCGCCGATGGCGAAACCGATGGCGGCGCGCTGGCCGCTGATGGCCAGGTGCATCCAGATCTCGCCACTAGCGAGCAGCGCCCAGCCGGCCGCCAGCACCGCGCTCGGCGCCGGTAGGATGCGGGTGGACAGCAAACCGGCGACTACGGCGATCTGCCAGACCGCCAGCAGCGCCAGCGGCAGGGCCCAGGGCGCCAGGCGCAGGCCGATTTTGTGTAGCGTTTGCGTCGACATGTTCAACGCTCCTTCACTATGTGTATGGACAACCACCCTCTCCCCCAGCCCCTCTCCCGCAAGCGGGAGAGGGGAGCCAAGTCCGTGCCAGCGAACTGGCTGGCAGCGCAGATCTGCCCCCTCTCCCATTTATGGGAGAGGGCTGGGGAGAGGGGCCGTTCTCGTGCTCAGCCCCGTAGCCCGGATGCAATCCGGGAAACCCGGCACGCAGGACCCCGGATTGCATCCGGGCTACGGTTTCAGCAAATCAACTGGCGGCTGCCGCCTTGGGCAGGATGTCGCTGGAGATCATTTCGCCGAACGGGCTGACGTAGCCGCGGCTCTGCGGGCGCTCCGGCGGGGCGACGTCCAGGTGCGGGAACAGCAGCTCGGCGACCCGGTACGACTCTTCCAGGTGCGGGTAACCGGAGAAGATGAAGGTGTCGATGCCCAGCGCGGCGTATTCCTTGACCCGTGCCGCTACGGTCGGGCCGTCGCCGACCAGTGCAGTGCCGGCACCGCCGCGCACCAGGCCAACCCCGGCCCAGAGGTTGGGACTGACTTCCAGCTTGTCCTTCTTGCCACCGTGCAGGGCAGCCATGCGTTGCTGGCCGACCGAGTCGAAACGCGCCAGGGAGGCCTGAGCACGAGCGATGGTGTCGTCATCGACATGGCTGATCAGCTTGTCGGTGGCCTTCCAGGCCTCTTCGTTGGTCTCGCGCACTATCACGTGCAGGCGGATGCCGAAGCGCACTTCGCGGCCCTGGGCCGCTGCCTTCTCGCGCACCTGGGCGATCTTCTCGGCCACCGCAGCCGGCGGCTCGCCCCAGGTCAGGTACAGCTCGACCTGCTCGGCGGCGAGGTCCTGGGCGGCATCCGAGGAACCGCCGAAATACAGCGGCGGACGCGGCTGCTGGATCGACGGGTAAAGCAATTTGGCACCCTTCACCTGGATGTGTTTGCCGTCGTAGTCGACGCTCTCGCCCTCCAGCACCCGGCGCCAGATACGGGTGAATTCCACCGAGGCTTCGTAGCGCTCGGCGTGGGACAGGTTGAGGCCGTCACCGGCCAGTTCGTCCGGATCGCCACCGGTCACCAGATTGAACAGCGCGCGGCCGTTGGACAGCCGATCGAGGGTCGCGGCCTGCCGCGCCGCCACCGTCGGGGAAATGATCCCGGGGCGCAGGGCAACGAGGAATTTCAGGCGTTGCGTCACCGGGATCAGCGAGGCGGCGACCAGCCAGGAGTCCTCGCAGGAACGCCCGGTGGGGATCAGCACGCCGCCAAAACCGAGGCGGTCGGCCGCCTGGGCGATCTGACTGAGGTAGCCATGGTCGACGGCGCGCGCGCCCTCGGCGGTGCCGAGGTATTTGCCATCGCCGTGGGTGGGCAGGAACCAGAAAATATTCAGGCTCATGGAGTGGTCTCCTTGGTCATGCATGGCCCGGATGCGATCCGGGGCGGGATTTCCCGGATTGCATCCGGGCTACTAGAAGCATTTGGATCACCGTCCCCTCTCCCGGATCTTCGGGTCACCCTCTCCCATAAACGGGAGAGGGAAGAACCGAGCCGGTGCCACAGTCGCCCCTCTCCCATTTATGGGAGAGGGGCTGGGGTAGAGGGAGGGCCGTTACTGCTGCGCCACCTTGGCCGGCGGCGCCCAGATCACGTCCTTGATGGTCAGGCGCTTGGGGATCAGCTTGAGGTCGCTGAAGGTGTCGGCGATCTGCTGCTGCGCCTCTACCACCTCGGGGCTGATGAACTGCGCGCCGTAGGCCTGGCGCTCAACCGCCGTGCGGGTGATCGCCGGGGATAGACCGAGCAGCGGCGCCACCTGGGCAGTCGCCTCGGCACTGTTGGCGCGGGTCCACTCGCCGATGCCACGGACCTCCTCGACCAGCACGCTGACCACCTCGGGGTTCTGCAGCGCGTAGGGCTTGGCGGCCAGGTAGAACTGGTGGTTGGCCACCAGACCCTGGCCGTCACGCAGGCTGCGGGCCTGCAGCTGATGCTCGGCGGCTGCCTGGAAGGGGTCCCAGATCACCCAGGCATCGACGCTGCCACGCTCGAAGGCGGCGCGGGCATCGGCCGGCGGCAGGTACACCGGCTGGATGTCGCTGTATTGCAGGCCGGCGTCCTCTAGGGCACGCACCAGCAGGTAATGCACGTTGGAGCCCTTGTTCAGGGCGACTTTCTTGCCCTTCAGTTCGGCGACCGACTTGATCGAGGAATCCTTGGGCACCAGGATCGCTTCGCTGGTCGGCGCCGGCGGTTCGTGGGCCACGTAGAGCAGGTCAGCCCCCGCCGCCTGGGCAAAGATCGGCGGCGCTTCGCCGGTTGTACCGAAGTCGATGGAGCCGACATTGAGCCCTTCGAGCAACTGCGGACCGCCCGGGAACTCGGTCCACTGCACCTCGATGCCCTTGTTGGCCAGACGCTTCTCCAGCGAACCCTTGGCCTTGAGCAGCACCAGGGTGCCGTATTTCTGATAACCGATACGTAGCGTTTCGGCTTGTGCTTGAGTGATGGCGCCGAAGGAAATGGCCGCGGCAAACAGGGCGACCAGGCTCCGACGCAAAGTGATAGTGCGCATGGCGCTCTCCTTTGCAATTCGTGATTTAGGTGTCGACCTGCTCGCCCGTTGGCGGGTGAGTAAGGAGGGGTGTTGCTGTGTCTCGCGGGTTTCACCCGCCCTACGCACGTGTCCGTTGGCCAGTGCGTAAAGCGGGGGTTACCTGTTCCTGTAGGAGCCAGCTTGCTGGCGATCAGCGAATCCAATGGCAGTTGCTCTGCTCCCTGTCGCCCCGGATCGCCAGCAAGCTGGCTCCTACAACAATCAACAATGCGTCTTCAGATACTCCAGCGGGCATTCACCAGCCGGTCGTTCAACAGCTGCGGGTCGATCGGCCGCGGGCGGCGGGCCAGGGCGGCGAGCAGTTGCTCGACCGACTCGTCCAGGCGTTCGAGCAGTTCGTCATCCAGCTGCGCCGGGCGCTCGCCCTCGGCATAGGCGATCTGCTTGTCCACGGCGAACACGCCATGCAGCATTTCCTGGGCCTTGAGCGCCGCCAGCACCGGCTTCAACGCGTAATCCACGGCCAGCAGATGCGCCGGGCTGCCACCACTGGCCAGCGGCAGGATCACCTTGTGCGCCAGGGCGCGTTCCGGCAGCAGGTCGAGCAACACCTTCAGCGCCCCGGTGATCGAAGCCTTGTACACCGGCGTCGCCACCACCAGGCCGTCGGCACTGGCCACCACGGCCTGCAGCTGCTGCACCGCCGGGCTGTCGAAACGGGCGTGCAGCAGGTCCTCGGCCGGGAAGTCGCGTACCCGCAGCAGGGTCACCTCGACATGCTGGGCGCGCAGGCGCCGGCTGACATGCTCCAGCAGCACTTCGGTGCGCGAACGCGCCGCGGGGCTGCCAGACAGCAGAACTACGTGCATGGCCAGTCCTTACCGGTTCGGCTGCGGGGTCAGGCGCAGGTAGGGTTTCACCGCGCGATAACCCTGCGGAAAGCGCCGGGCGATTTCCTCCTCGTCCTTCAACGACGGCACGATCACCACCTCGTCACCATCCACCCAGTTGGCCGGGGTGGCGACCTTATGGCTGTCGGTCAGCTGCAGCGAATCGATCACCCGCAGGATCTCGTGGAAGTTGCGCCCGGTGCTGGCCGGGTAGGTGATGGTCAGGCGCACCTTCTTGTGCGGGTCGATGACGAACAGCGAGCGCACGGTCAGGGTGTCGTTGGCGTTCGGATGGATCAGGTCATACAGGTCGGAGACCTTGCGGTCGGCATCGGCCAGGATCGGGAAATTGACCGTGGTGTGTTGGGTCTCGTTGATGTCGTCGATCCACTTCAGGTGCGAGTCGACCGGATCCACCGACAGGGCGATGGCCTTGACCCCACGCTGGGCGAACTCGTCCTTGAGCTTGGCGGTGAAGCCCAGCTCGGTGGTGCACACCGGGGTGAAGTCGGCTGGATGGGAGAAGAGAATGCCCCAGTTGTTGCCCAGCCACTCGTGGAAACGAATGCGGCCTTCACTGGAGTCCTGTACGAAGTCGGGGGCGATGTCGCCCAGGCGGATGGTCATGCTGCTGCTCCTTGAGCGTCGTGGCGTGGGGCTCACTATGCTCAGGAACGAAAACGAATAAAAAGAATAAATAATGATTTATTTATTCCATAAAGAGATATGCAGCGAATCATCGACCGGCTCGCACAAAAGCATAAGCATCTAATTATTTATTCTTTCAAAGAATAAAAACGCTCTCCTATAGTCGCTGCGTTCCCCCTCCTTCCAAGGACGTCCGATGAAACGCCTACTGTCCCCTTCCCTGCTCGCCGCCGGCCTGCTGCTGGCCTCCAGCACCCAGGCCGCGACCCTGCTCAACGTCTCCTACGACGTGATGCGCGACTTCTACAAGGACTACAACGCCGCCTTCCAGCAGCACTGGCAGGCCGAGGGCGGCAAGCCGCTGCAGATCCAGATGTCCCACGGCGGTTCGAGCAAACAGGCACGGGCGGTGATCGACGGCCTGGCCGCCGACGTGATCACCATGAACATGGCCACCGACATCAATGCCCTCGCCGACCATGGCGGCCTGGTGCCGAAGGACTGGGCCGAACGCCTGCCCAACCACAGCGCGCCGTTCACCTCAGCCACCGTGTTCATCGTGCGCAAGGGCAACCCCAAGGGCCTGAAGGACTGGCCGGACCTGCTCAAGGACGGCGTGCAGGTGGTAGTGCCCAACCCGAAGACCTCGGGCAACGGCCGCTACACCTACCTGTCGGCCTGGGGCTATGTGCTGGAAAAAGGCGGCGACGAAAAAGCCGCCAAGGACTTCGTCGGCAAGCTGTTCAAGCAGGCGCCGGTGCTCGACACCGGTGGTCGCGCCGCCACTACCACCTTTATCCAGAACCAGATCGGCGACGTGCTGCTGACCTTCGAGAACGAAGCCGAGATGATCGCCCGCGAGTTCGGCCGTGGCAGCTTCGAAGTGGTCTACCCGAGCGTCTCCGCCGAAGCCGAGCCACCGGTCGCGGTGGTCGACAAGGTGGTCGACAAGAAAGGCACCCGCCAGGAGGCCGAGGCCTACCTGAAATACCTGTGGTCCGAGGAAGCCCAGCGCATCGCCGCCAACAACTACCTGCGCCCACGCAACCCGGCGATCCTCGCCGAGTTCGCTGACCGCTTCCCCAAGGTCACCTTCTTCAATGTGGTGCAGACCTTCGGTGACTGGCCGCTGATCCAGAACACCCACTTCAAGGATGGCGGGGTATTCGACCAGATCTACGGCGCGCAGTAAGACCCGCCCGCAATGCAAAAGCCCGGCCCTGTGCCGGGCTTTTGCATTCGTATACCGCGGGTTTCACCCGCCCTACGGGGTTTGCGTAGGGCGGGTGAAACCCGCGTTGCGGCCTACACTGCGCTGACCCGCCAACCACAACATGGATGTTGTGATGCCCTATTACCGCCGCGCCGCCGCTCCCGGTGGCACCTACTTCTTCACGGTAGTGACTGCCCACCGCCAGCCGATTCTGACCAACACCGATATCCGTAGCGCACTGCGCGAGGGAGTCTCCCTGGTGCGCCAGACCTTGCCATTTCGCATCGAAGGCTGGGTGCTGCTGCCCGATCACCTGCATGCAATCTGGACCCTACCGGAAGGCGACGCGGACTTTTCCACGCGCTGGCGACTGATCAAGCGACACGTTACCCATACGTGCGGCGCCAATTACATTCGCCACGATTATCTGAGTCCGCGACGGTTTGCCAAACAGTACGGCACGCTCTGGCAACACAGATTCTGGGAGCACCTGATACGTGACGAAACGGACATGCGCCAACACCTCGATTACCTGCACGGCAACCCACTCAAACATGGGATTGTAGAGCGAGTCAGTGATTGGCCCTGGTCGTCGTTTCATCGTTATGTGCGCCAAGGCATTTATCCCACCGATTGGGGTGGCTCGACAGACGAGGAAACGCCGATGGGCGAGTAAAAGCCGCGGGTTTCACCCGCCCTACATTTCGCCGGCAACACCACCGTAGGGCGGGTGCAACCCGCGTATGCAGCGCACATAAAAAACCGGGCCTTGCGGCCCGGAAACGTGCTTCCACCTTGAGGTTGGTTTACAGCGCGTGGGCCTGGTACAGCGCGGTCAGCGCCTCGCCGCGCAGGTAGGCCAGCTCCACCGCGCGGCGGTCGCGCGGGCGGGCCAGTGGCACATTCAGTTCCAGCTGCAGGCGGCTGGGTGTGCCGCCGAGGATCAGCACCCGGTCGCTCAGGTAGAACGCCTCGTCCAGATCATGGGTGACCAGCAGCAGGGCGATGCCGTAATGCTCGGCGAGGGCAACCACCAGGTCCTGCAGTTTCATGCGGGTGAAGGCATCCACCGCGCTGAAGGGCTCATCGAGCAGCAGCACCTGTGGCCGGCCGAACAGGCCACGGGCGATGGCCACGCGCTGGGCCATGCCGCCGGAGAGATGCTTGGGCAGTTTGTCGGCATGCCCGGCCAGGCCGACATCCTGCAGCAGCTGCGCCACCCACTCGGCATCGGCCGCGCGGCCGGCGGCAAAGCCGATATTTTCGGCCACCGTCAGCCAGGGCAGCAGGCGCGGCTCCTGGAACACCACACCGATGCCGCTGCCCCGGCCGAAGCCGAGCAGCGGGTTGAGCTCCAGACTGCCGGAGAAGTCGCGATCGAGCCCCGCGGCGATGCGCAGCAGGGTGCTCTTGCCACAGCCACTGGGGCCGAGCAGGCTGACGATCTCGCCGGGGGCCAGGGCCAGGCTGATTTCATCGAGCACCCGCACGCCGGCGAAGGCCTTGCGGATGCCCTGCAGTTGCAGCAATGCGCTCATCTCATGCCTCCCCACCGCTGTAGCTGTCGCGCCAGTGCAGGGCGCGGCTTTCCAGGTTTTTCAACAGGCCGTCGCTGAGCTTGCCGAGCAGTGCGAGCAGGACGATGGCGGCGAGCACCAGGTCCGGCCGCGACGTTTCGCGACCGTCGCTGAGCAGGTAGCCGAGGCCCTGGGTGGCGGCGATCAGTTCGGCGGCGACGAGGAACATCCAGCTCAGGCTGAGCGCCCCGCGCAGGCCGGTAAACAGGTTGGGCAGCGCCGCCGGCAGGAGGATGCGCCGGGTCAGGGCGAAGGCCGACAGGCCATACAGCTGGCCGACTTCCACCAGTTTGCGATCGACCCCGCGAATGCCGGCGAGCAGCGCCAGGTACACCGGGAAGAAGGCGCCAAGGGCGATCAGCACGATCTTCGGCGTCTCGTCGATGCCCAGCCAGAGCAGAAGCAGCGGCACCCAGGCCAGGCTGGGAATCGCCCGCAGGGCCTGGAAGCTGGGCTCCAGGTAGGCCTCGGCACGGCGGCTGAGGCCGACCCAGGCACCGATCAGCACGGCCAGGCCGGCACCGCTGGCAAAACCCGCCGCCACCCGCGCCAGGCTGACACCGACATGCCCCCACAGCTCACCGCTGGCGGCCAGCCAATGGAGCGTCGCGCCGATCTGGCTGGGCGCCGGCAACTGGTGCGCCGGCAGCCAGCCCAGGCGCACCAGCGCCTCCAGCAGGCCGACCAACGCCAACGGCAGCGCCAGGCCACGCCAGCCCGCCAGAACGGGGCGGCGCCAGCGCGGCAGGCGCACGGCACTGCGCAGGGCGAACAGGCTGGACGCGGGCATGGCCGTTACTCCGCCTTGGCCACGGGCTGGCCGATAACGCTGGCCGCCAGTTGCGGGCTGATCAGTTGCTCGACGGTGGCGGCCACGTCGGTACCCGGACGCACCAGCTGCTCCTCGACCAGGATCGGCGCGGCGGCCTTCAGCGCGGCAATGTGCTCGGCCCCCGGCTGCGGGTTGCTGAAGTCGGTACGCGACAGCTGCAGCTTGGCCACTTCCAGCGGCAGCTTGGCTTCCCGGGCGAGCAGCTCGGCCGTCTGCTGCGGATGGCTAACGGCCCAGTGGCGGGCTTGCTCGTAGGCGCCGATGACCTTCTCGATCAGCTTGGGCTGCTCCTTGAGGAAGCCGTCGCTGACGTTGAGCACGCCATAGCTGTTGAAGTCGACATTCCGGTAGAGCAGGCGCGAACCGGCCTGCAGCTGGCTGGCGGCCAGGTGCGGATCGAGCCCGGACCAGGCGTCGACATCACCGCGCTCCAGGGCCACGCGGCCATCCGGATGCTGCAGGTGGACGATTTCCACGTCGTCCTTGTCCAGGCCGGCCGTCTGCAGGCTGCGCAGCAGGAACAGGTAGGGGTCGGTGCCCTTGGTGGCGGCGATCTTCTTGCCCTTGAGGGCGGCCAGGGTCTTGATCGGCGAGTCTTTCGGCACCGCCAGGGCGGTCCATTCCGGGCGACTGGCGATGTACACGGTCTTCACCGGGCTGCCGTTGGCACGGCTGAGCACGGCGGCCAGGCCGGCCGTGGAGGCGAAGTCGATGCTGCCGCCGTTGAGGTATTCGAGGGAGCGGTTGCTGCCCTGGCTGAACACCCACTTGACGCGGATGCCGTCGGCGGCGAGTTGTTTCTCGAGGATGCCCTGCTCCTTCAGCACCAGGCTGGTGGGGGCGTAGTAGGCGTAGTCCAGGCGGACTTCCTTGGGCGTTTCGGCCTGCACGCCGGCGGATGCCAGTGCGGCCAGCAGGGCGCTGAGGCCGTGACGCAATGTGAAGTGTTTCATGGGGTTCTCCTTGGCTCTTGGGCAGATGCCTTCCGGCCCGATGGCGGGCTGGTCAGGAGGTGGCGCCGGCGGGGTTCGCCGGCGCCTGGGTTAATCAGAGGATGGGCAGGCTGTAGCTGAGGATCAGACGGTTCTCGTCCTGGTCGGCCGCGGCATTGCCGCGCAGGCTGGCGTTGCGCCAGGACACGCCAAGACCCTTGAGGGCGCCATCCTGCAGGGTGTAGTCGAGACGGAAGTCGCGTTCCCACTCCTGCTTGTCGCCGGTGGCCGAGTCGATGTTGTCGCCGGACAGGTAGGTGACGGTGGCTTTCAGGCCCGGCACGCCGACTTTGCTGAAGTCGTAACCGTACTCGGCCAGCCAGGTGCGTTCGCCGGCACTGAGGAACTTGCCGATCTGGCGGTCGGTGATCAGGTAGGCGGTGGCGCCATCACCCTGGTTGAGGTACGGGAAGTTGCTGTCGCCGGAGACCTGCTGGTAACCGGCGCTCAGCGCGTGGCCACTGAGGCTGTAGGTGAACAGGGCGCTCCAGGTGTCGTTGTCCACTTCGCCCTTGGTCACGCCATTGCCGTAGTAACCGGTGCTGACGTAGCCGTCGTCGCGCCCGGCTGCGCTGCCGTTCTCGCCATCGGAGTCGCTCTTGAAATAGCGCAGGTCGGACTTCAGCGCGCCAGAGCCTATGGCCAGGTTGTGGGTCAGACCGAGGAAGTGCTGCTGGTAGAACTCGTTCAGCTCGCCGTAGTAGTACTGCGCCAGCAGGTCCTTGCCGATCTTGTAGTCGGCACCCGCGTAGTAGAAGGTGTTGCTGAACTGGCCGGTCTTGGCATTGTTGGCGCCACCGATCGACAGGCCTTCGCTGCTGCTCGAGCTGCGCCCCTTGGCGTGCTCCAGCTGGCCGCCAATCAGGGTCAGGTTGTCGATTTCATTGGAGGTGATCTGCCCGCCGTCGAAGGTCTGCGGCAACAGGCGGCCGTCGTTGAAGGTCACCACCGGCAGCTTCGGCTGCAGGGTGCCCAGACGCGCCTCGGTCTTGGAGAGGCGCACCTTGCCGGTCAGGCCGAGGCTGCTGAATTGGTCTTCGGCGCGACCGTTCTCGTCGGTGGGGAACACGGTGCCGCTGTACTTGCTGGAGTCCGGGTTGTAGTGACGACCCTTGCCGGAGTCGAGCTTGACCCCGAGCAGACCGATGGCATCGACGCCGACGCCAACGGTGCCTTCGGTGTAGCCGGAGATGTAGTTGAACTGGAAGCCCTGGCCCCATTCTTCCTGGGTGTTGGCATCCGCGTTGCGGGTGTCCTGGTTGATGTAGAAATTGCGCAGACCGATGGTGGCCTTGCTGTCTTCGATGAAACCGGCGGCGCCGGCCTGCTGGGCGATGGCGCCGAGGGCGACGGCCAGGGCCAGGGATGACTTGTTCATGCTCGATGCTCCAGATGCGTTCTTGGTCTCGTATGGGCTGGGGCTCGAGCCGGCGGTCTGTGTGCCGTGCTGCAGTGAAAGGAGAGCCCCTTGATCGGGCTCGGTGCGGTGGTCCGCTGTCGGCTTGGGGTGCAATCTAGGGGATTTTTTTAATCCCTAAAAAGAATTGTTTTTCACTTTTATGTAACTAAAAAGAATATGCATGGCATAGCAACAAACCCATAAGCTAATTCCTGAAAAGTATTTGTAGAGTACTTTTTAGATCGACTAGCTTGTCTTCACCGGATCACCGGACTTCCTCTTCCCCCGAAGTTTCCTGTGCTCCGCCGCCTCGCAATGGCCGGAGTGCCCCTTGCAGAGGTCTGCCATGTTCCCTCATTCGTTTACCCGTCGCGCCCTGCTCGGCCTCGGCTTGAGCCTTGGTCTGCTCGCCGCCCTGCCGGTCCAGGCCGAAACCCAGCTGCGCATCGGCTACCAGAAATCCTCCACCCTGATCAGCCTGCTGAAGAGCCAGGGCACCCTGGAGCAGGCCCTGGCCGGCCAGGACATCCGCATCAGCTGGCATGAGTTCGCCAGTGGCCAGCCGCTGCTGGAGGCGCTGAATGTCGGCAATATCGACCTGTCCGCCGATGTCGCCGACACCGTGCCGGTGTTCGCCCAGGCCGCCGGCGCGCAGCTCACCTACTTCGCCCAGGAAGCGCCCTCGCCCGCCGCCCAGGCGATCATCGTGCGCAACGACTCGCCGCTACACAGCCTGAGCGAGCTGAAAGGCAAGAAAGTGGCGGTAACCAAGGCCGCCGGCAGCCACTACCTGCTGCTCGCCGCCCTGGCCAAGGCCGGGTTGCAGTTCAGCGACATCCAGCCGGCCTACCTGACCCCGGCCGATGGCCGCGCCGCCTTCGAGAACGGCAAGGTGGATGCCTGGGTGACCTGGGAACCCTTCCTCAGCAGCGCCCAGCGCCAGCTGCCGACCCGCACCCTGGCCGATGGTCAGCAGCTGGCCAGCTACCAGCGCTACTACCTGACCAGCACTGCCTTCGCCAAGGCCCATCCGCAGGTCTTGCAACTGGTGTTCAACGAGCTGGTGAAGACCGGCGAGTGGCTGCGTGCCCATCCAGCCGAGGCGGCCAAGGTGCTCGGCCCGCTGTGGGGCAATCTCGACCCGGCCATCGTCGAGCAGGCCAACCAACGACGCAGTTACCAGGTGCGCTCGGTGCAGGCCGCCAACCTCGGCGAGCAGCAGAAGATCGCCGACGCTTTCTTCGCCGAAGGCCTGCTGCCCAAGGCAGTGGATGCCAGCCAGGTGGCGATCTGGCAGCCGGCGGTGAACCATGGCCAGTGAAGCCCGCCACCTGCACCCGCAGGCAGAGCCGCTGCTGGATGCGCGGCTGTTCCCCGTCGACTTCGGCACCCTCACCAGCAAGGTCGAGCGCCTGGCGCGCAAGCTCGCCGACAGTGCCATCGAACGCGACAAGCGCGGCGGCCATGCGCGCGCCGAGCGCGAGCTGATCCGCGACAGCGGCCTGCTCAGCCTGGCCATCCCGCAGCGCTACGACGGCCAGGGCAAGAGCTGGCCGGAGATCTACCGCATCGTCCGCCATCTGGCGACGGCGGACAGCTCGCTGGCCCACCTGTTCGCCTTCAACCACCTGCAGGTGGCCACCATTCTCCTGCACGGCAGCGCCGAGCAGCAGCGCCACTGGCTGAGCCGCAGCGTGCAGGAGCGCTGGTTCTGGGGCAACGCCAGCAACGGCCGCGACCTGAATCTGCAGTTGCAGGCACGCGAGGAACACTTCGAGCTCAACGGCAGCAAATCCTTCTGCTCCGGGGCCCTCGGCGCCGATGCCCTGCTGGTCAGCGCGCCACGCGGCAAGAGCGCCACCGAACGGGTGTTCCTGAGCCTGCCGGCGCAGCGCGACGGTCTGGCGATCAACGACGACTGGGACGCCTTCGGCCAGCGCCAGACCGACAGCGGCACGGTGCAGTTCGAGAATGTCTTCGTCGATCGCGACGAGCTGTTGATCTCCGGCGGCCAGAGCCCGCGCAGCAGCCTGCGGGTCTGCGTGTCGCAGCTGATCCTCACCCAGCTCTACCTGGGCAACACCCAGGCCGCGCTGGATGGCGCGCTGCGCTACACCCGCGAGCAGGCCCGCGCCTGGCCCGGCTCCGGAGTGGCCACGGCGAGCGAGGACCCATTGATCCAGAAGCGTTACGGCGAACTCTGGCTGCTCTACCGCGGCGCCCTGCTGCTGGCGGAACACGCCGCCGAGCGCCTGCAGCAGGCCTGGGAGAAACCGGCACTGGGCGCCGCCGAGCGTGGCGAGGTGGCGCTGCTGATCGCCGAGGCGCGGGTCTCTGCAGCTCGCGCTGCGCTGGAGATCACCAGCCAGGTGTTCGAGGCCATGGGCGCCCGCGCCACCGCCTCGCGCTACGGCTTCGACCGTTTCTGGCGCAACGTGCGGGTGCACAGCCTGCACGACCCACTCGATCACAAGGTACGCGATGTCGGCCACTGGCTGCTCAACGGGGTGCCGCCGACACCGTCGCTGTATTCCTGAATACGCGTTTACACGGGGGCCGTCTCAGGCAGGGCGGCTCCCGTTTTTTTGCTTGCTGCTTGTATGCCGGGCCAGTAGATGCTGCCGGTATGCCTCGCCGTAGGGCGGGTGCAACCCGCGCCATGTGCCGACGCGGGTTGCACCCGCCCTACGCATGAGGTGGGGCTGCTAACGAAGCAACCGTCAGGACGCCAGCCACTGCCGCAGCTCCGTCCGTTCCTCCGCCGTCAGCCGCGCCAACTGCTGCTCGATCAGTTGCAACGGCGCACTGGCCGGCAGGTTGAGATGCTGCGGGAGGATCTCCGCGCCGCTGCTGACCAGCAGGGCGAAGTGGATGACGTTCTCCAGCTCGCGGGTATTGCCGTACCAAGGATGGCTTTCCAGAGCGGCCTGCACGGCCGTGCCGAGCAGCGGAATGGCCAGGCCCAGGCGCTGGGCGTAGATGCCGAGGAAATACTCGGCCAGCGGCAGGATATCGCCGGGCCGCTCGCGCAGCGCCGGCAGTTCCAGGCGGCCTTCGTTGAGGTACAGATAGAGGCGCTCGCTGAACTTGCCGGCGGCCACCGCCTGGGCCAGGTCGATGCTGGTGGCGACCACCAGGCGTACATCCACCGGGGTCGCGTGATGGGCGCCGACGCGTAGTACCTCGCGGGTTTCCAGCACACTCAGCAACTGGTCCTGCAGCGGCCGCGGCAGGTCGCCGATTTCATCCAGATAAAGGGTGCCGCCGGTGGCCGAACCGAACCAGCCGGCGCGGCTGCTGGTCGCTCCGGCATAGGCGCCGGCGGCATAGCCGAACAGTTCGGCCTCGCCCCACTGCGGGCTGATCGCCCCACAGTTGACCGCGACGAACAGGCCGCCGCGCTCGCTCTCACGGTGGATATGCCGGGCCAGCAGCTCCTTGCCGGTGCCGGTCTCGCCGACGATCAGCACCGGCAAGTCGAGGGTGGCCAGCAGGTTGGCCTGCTCGCGCAGCTCACGGGAACGCGGGTCGACGAACACCAGCGCCTTGGCGCGGATGCTCAGCGGGCTCTTCTCGGTGTCGGCAAAGGTCAGCAAGGCTTGCTGGGGATAATCGGGGCGGCTCATGGATCGCTTCTCTATACGGGATGAGCCACCGCACGGCAGTGGGCTCAGGGTGAACGAAGGACGGGAACGGGCGAGCCGCCGGGCATTCGCGGCTTGAGTGAACGGGGCGTGCGACGTTTCACGCGCGCCGCCGCGCCTGCTGCTCGATCTGGCTCTGCAGGCGGTACAGGTAGGCGAAACCCTGCTCCCAGCGCTGGTGGCCAGATTTCACGTTGATATGCCCGACCCCCGTCAGCACGGCAGCCTGCGCGCCCCAGTCGCGGGCCAGTTGCAGGGCGCGGGCGGCGCTCGCCGCTGGATCGTTGTCGGAGCCGACCAGTTGGCTGGGAAACGGCAGCAAGTCCCGCGGGATTGGTGCAAAGCCTTGCAGCGCCGGCGGGCAACCGGGCCGTTCGACATCTGCCGGAGCCACCAGCAAGGCCCCCCGCACCTGGCGCAAGGACGCCAGCGGCGCCTGCGCCGCCCAGCGCGCCACGGTGATGCAGCCGAGGCTGTGGGCGATAAGGATCACCGGGCTGTTGGCGGCGCTGATGGCGCGTTCCAGGGCGGCGACCCAACTGGCCGGATCGGGCTGATCCCAGTCGGCCTGCTCGACCCGCGAGGCATTCGGCAGGCTGCGCAGCCAGTGGCTTTGCCAGTGATTGTCCGGCGAGCCCTGCCAGCCCGGCAGAATCAGATAACGGATGGATTGGCTGCGCATCGCGGGCCTCCTTAAGCGGTGTATGGAGGCCAGTCTAAGAGGGCGAAATAAAGATGTTAAGGAATAAGAAATTATTTGTTTATAACTTAATTGACATGGAAACCTGACGGCTTGTTGCGGGCCGCGGCAGCGCCCCTCTCCCCAACCCTCTCCCGTAAACGGGAGAGGGGGCAACGCAGTCCGGACCTGCTTGCAATGCGTTGTGGCGCGGCAAGAAGACTCGTCAACACGTTCGCTACCTCACCCCAGCACGATGCAATTCTTGCCGTTGTGCTTGGCCTGGTACATGGCCTCATCGGCGCGCGCGTAGAGCGCTTCGAGGTTGTCATCCGGGCCCAGGCTGGTGAGGCCCTGGCTGATGGTCACGCCGAAGGTCTGCTCAGCGGCGGTGAAGCTCAGGCGCTGCACCTCGCGCTGCAGACGCTCGGCCATCTGCCTGGCCTGCTGGGCATCGCAGCCGGGAAAAATAGCGGCGAACTCCTCGCCGCCGATGCGCCCGAACAGGTCGTCGCGGCGCAGCACATAGGCGCCGCAGTGGGCGATGCGTTGCAGCACGCGGTCGCCGGTCTGGTGGCCGTGGCTGTCGTTGATCTTCTTGAAATCGTCGATATCGAACAGCAGGAAGGCCAACTCGTGACCATTGCCGCGCGCCTGCTCCAGGGCCCGCTCGGCGCTCTCGAAGAAGTAGCGGCGGTTGTGGATGCCGGTCAGCACGTCGGTGGTGGCCAGGCGGTGCAGCTCGCCCTGCAGTTGCTTCTTCTCGGTGATGTCCTCGGCAATGCCGACGATCAGTGGTTGGCCCTCGGGGGTGCTGCGCGGGCTGACGAAGCACTTGTCGCTGAGCCAGCGGATCTGCCCGTCGCCACGGATGATGCGGTATTCACGCTGTTCCACCGCGCCGGCTTCGAGCACGGCGGCCAGGCTCTGTGCGGCGTACTCCATGTCGTCTGGGTAGATGCTGTTGAGCCACTCGCCGTAGTCGCTCATCAGCAGGGCGGCCGAGCGGCCAAATACGTTTTCATAGGCCGGGCTGACGTAGACCACCCGCTGCTGCTGCCAGTCGAAAGCCCACAGCACCACGTTGACGCTGCCCAGCAGGCTGCTGACCAGCTGCTCGCGCTCGCGCAAGCGCTCGACCTCGCCGCGGCTGTGCAGCAGGGCGAGGGTCAGGGTTTCCAGTTCGCTCGGCGCTTGGCTGTTGTCGTCCATGAAGTCATCTCCTGACTACCTGCTCATAGACTATGCCCCACGGTAGAGCCTGGCGATGGGGAGAAACCGATGATGTGACGAGTGGCAGAAAATCCGTCAACTCAGTCAGGAACCAGACACCGTCGCACATGCAGATTGGCAAGACAGGGCCACTGAAGCATTACGGGAGCCAGTAGAAGCAGAATTGCTTAGGCAATTAAGGAATATATAAATCATTAAATATTCTTTTTAAGCATATTCGATCTACCCCTACTATCCGCTCCACGCCCACCACCCATCCTCGGTAAGGGCACCTTTGCATAGGAGCGAATCATGAGCGCCACTCTCAGAAGCGTCGAAGGCCAGGACGAAGCCAGCATCCTGCGCGAGATCCAGGCAGCCCTGCAGGGCCTGCGTTTTGGTGCGGTGGAAATCACCATCCACAACGCCCAGGTCGTGCAGATCGAGCGCAAGGAAAAATTCCGCCTGCAGGCCTCGGCCAGCAAACAAGCCTGATCACCTAACGAACAGCCCGACTGGACAACCAGAGGGTGCACTGAACCTGAAACCAACAATACCTACACGCCAACACCGCAGAATTCTCAGGAGCACCACCATGTCCATTCGCCGTTTCGCCCTGGCCGCTCTGGCCTCCGCCCTGATCGCCGGCCCAGCCACTGCCGCTACGGAAATCCTCAACGTGTCCTACGACCCGACCCGTGAGCTGTATCAGGAGTTCAACGCCGCCTTCAACAAGCACTGGACCGCCCAGGGCAAGGAAGCGGTGACCGTGCAGCAATCCCACGGCGGCTCCGGCAAGCAGGCCCGCGCAGTGATCGACGGCCTGCGTGCCGACGTGGTGACCCTGGCCCTGGCCGGCGATATCGACGAACTGAACAAGCTCGGCAAGCTGATCCCGGCGGACTGGCAGAGCCGCCTGCCGCAATCGAGCACGCCTTACACCTCGACCATCGTGTTCCTGGTGCGCAAGGGCAACCCGCAAGGCATCAAGGACTGGGATGACCTGGTCAAGCCGGGCGTGGAAGTGATCACCCCCAACCCGAAAACCTCTGGCGGTGCACGCTGGAACTTCCTCGCCGCCTGGGCCTTCGCCCAACAGAAGTACGGCAGCGAAGCCAAGGCCCAGGAATTCGTCGAGAAGCTGTACAAGAACGTCCCGGTGCTGGACACCGGCGCCCGCGGTTCGACCATCACCTTCGTCAACAACCAGATCGGCGACGTACTGCTGGCCTGGGAAAACGAAGCCTTCCTGGCGCTGAAAGAACAGGGTGGTGACCAGTTCGAGATCGTCGCACCGAGCCTGTCGATCCTCGCCGAGCCGCCGGTAGCCGTGGTCGACAAGAACGTCGACAAGAAAGGTACCCGTGAAGTGGCCACCGCCTACCTCAACTACCTGTACAGCGAAGAAGGCCAGCGCATCGCCGCGAAGAACTTCTACCGCCCGCGTAACGAAGCGGTCGCCGCCGAGTACGCCAAGCAGTTCCCGCAACTGAAGCTGGTGACCATCGACAAGGACTTCAACGGTTGGAAAACCGCACAGCCGAAGTTCTTCAACGACGGCGGCATCTTCGACCAGATCTATCAGGCGCAGTAGGTCGTCGTCCGTAGGGTGGATCGCGCTCCACCGATCCGCCATCGACCTCCGCGAGGCCCGCTGGTGGAAGTGAAAAGCGACTTCCACCCTACACGCGGCACGTCATTCCTTCGTCGCAAAACCAGCCAAGGCCAAAATCATGTCACGCCGCATTTCCCCCGTCATACCCGGCTTCGGGCTGACGCTGGGCTACACCCTGGTGTACCTCAGCCTGTTGGTGCTGATTCCCCTGGGTGCCATGTTTGTCCACGCCGCCCAGCTCAGCTGGGGCGAATTCTGGGCCATCATCTCCGCACCGCGGGTGCTGGCCGCACTGAAACTCAGCTTCGCCACCGCCTTCGCCGCCGCCGTGATCAACGGCATCATCGGCACCCTGCTGGCCTGGGCCCTGGTGCGCTACACCTTCCCCGGCCGCAAGGTCATCGATGCGATGATCGACCTGCCGTTCGCCTTGCCCACCGCCGTGGCCGGCATCGCCCTCACCGCGCTGTATGCCCCGGCCGGCCCGGTCGGGCAGATCGCCACCTGGCTCGGCTTCAAGATCGCCTACACACCGCTGGGCATCACCCTGGCGCTGACCTTCGTGACCCTGCCGTTCGTGGTGCGCACCCTGCAGCCGGTACTCGCCGACATCCCCCGTGAAGTCGAGGAAGCCGCCGCCTGCCTGGGCGCCAAGCCGCTGCAGGTGTTCCGCCATATCCTCGTACCGGCGCTGCTGCCGGCCTGGCTGACCGGCTTCGCCCTGGCCTTCGCCCGCGGCGTCGGCGAGTACGGCTCGGTCATTTTTATTGCCGGCAATATGCCGATGAAGACCGAGATCCTGCCGCTGCTGATCATGGTCAAGCTCGATCAGTACGACTACACCGGCGCCACAGCCATCGGCGTGCTGATGCTGGTGGTCTCCTTCATCCTGCTGCTGCTGATCAACCTGCTGCAGCGCCGTATCGAAAAGCCCTGAGGAGCCGCCATGACATCTATTACCCTCAGTGCTGCCGCCAGCGCCAATGCCGCCCGCCGCGGCAGCCGCGCCGGTCGCATCGCCCTGATCCTCGGCGCCTGGCTAGCCTTCGTGGTGTTTCTCCTGCTGCCGCTGCTGGTGGTGTTGAGTGAGGCGCTCAAGCTCGGCCTGGGCACCTTCTTCACCGCGCTGATCGAGCCGGATGCGCTGTCCGCACTGAAACTGACCCTGCTCGCCGTGGGCATCGCGGTGCCACTCAACCTGGTGTTCGGCGCGGCCGCCGCCTGGTGCGTGAGCAAGTACGAGTTCCGCGGCAAGAGCATCCTGGTGACCCTGATCGACCTGCCGTTTTCGGTCTCGCCGGTGATCGCCGGCCTGATCTACGTGCTGCTGTTCGGCGCCCAGGGCTTCTTCGGCGAGTGGCTGCAGGAGCGCGACATCCAGATCATCTTCGCCCTGCCGGGCATCGTCCTGGCCACGGTGTTTGTCACCGTGCCCTTCGTCGCCCGCGAACTGATCCCGCTGATGCAGGAACAGGGCACCCAGGAAGAAGAAGCCGCGCGCCTGCTCGGCGCCAACGGCTGGCAGATGTTCTGGCACGTGACCCTGCCCAACATCAAATGGGGCCTGATCTACGGCGTGGTGCTGTGCGCCGCGCGGGCCATGGGCGAGTTCGGCGCGGTGTCGGTGGTGTCCGGGCATATCCGTGGCTACACCAACACCCTGCCGCTGCATGTCGAGATTCTCTACAACGAATACAACCACGTCGCCGCGTTCAGCGTGGCCAGCCTGCTGCTGGCCCTGGCCCTGATCATCCTGCTGCTCAAGCAGTGGAGCGAAGCGCGTCTGTCCCGCCTCAAATCGAATGCCGACGAGGAATAAGCCATGAGCATCGAAATCCGTAACGTCAGCAAGAATTTCGGCGCCTTCCGCGCGCTCAACGACATCAACCTGGACATCAACAGCGGCGAACTGGTGGCCCTGCTCGGCCCCTCCGGCTGCGGCAAGACCAGCCTGCTGCGGATCATCGCCGGCCTGGAAACCCCGGACAACGGCAGCATCCAGTTCCATGGCGAAGACGTATCGCGCCACGACGTGCGTGATCGCAACGTCGGTTTCGTGTTCCAGCACTACGCCCTGTTCCGCCACATGACGGTGTTCGACAACGTCGCCTTCGGCCTGCGCATGAAGCCCAAGGGCGAGAAGCCCAGCGAGCCCGAGATCGCCGAACGCGTGCATGAGCTGCTCGGCATGGTCCAGCTCGACTGGCTGGCCGACCGCTACCCGGAACAGCTGTCCGGCGGCCAGCGCCAGCGCATCGCCCTGGCCCGCGCCCTGGCGGTCAAACCCAAGGTGCTGCTGCTCGACGAACCCTTCGGAGCCCTCGACGCCAAGGTGCGCAAGGAGCTACGCCGCTGGCTCGCGCGCCTGCACGAGGAAGTGCATCTGACCTCGGTGTTCGTCACCCACGACCAGGAAGAAGCCATGGAAGTGGCCGACCGCATCGTGGTGATGAACAAGGGCGTGATCGAGCAGATCGGCACGCCGGGCGAAGTTTACGAGAAGCCGGCGAGCGACTTCGTCTACCACTTCCTCGGCGATTCCAACCGCCTGCATATCAGCGAGGACCAGCACCTGCTGTTCCGTCCGCACGAGATCTCGCTGTCGCGCCTGGCAGTGGCCGAGCACCAGAGCGCCGAAGTGCGCGATATCCGTCCGCTCGGCGCGATCACCCGGGTGACCCTCAAGGTCAACGGCCAGGACGAGCTGATCGAAGCGGAAGTGGTCAAGGATCACGACAGCCTGAACGGGCTGATCCGTGGTGAAACCCTCTATTTCAAGCCCAAGGTCTGGCAGGCGCAGTCCGCTCGCTAACCCCGGTAGCACAGGCAGAGCCGCAACGGCTCTGCGGCGCCAGAATTGCGACGCAAATCACTCTTTTGGCTCATCCTTTGCTATGACAAGCACAGTAGGCTGTTGCCACTGCGCGGTGGCTGCTCTTTGCCGACGATCCCGCGGTTCACAAGAATAATAAGGAGTACCACGGCATGATCCGTAACCCTTTGATTGCTAGATTTTTTCTTCTCTGTATGGGGCTTTTGACGCTGCTCTCTGCACAAGCCTCCTCCGCCCAGATGACGGCGGCCGAACAGGTTCAGGTTTTTGCCAGCCGCGCCACCGGCAGCCTGCTGCTGCTGCGCGGCGAGGGCTTCCAGGAGGCCCATCTGGCGCGTCTGGAGAAGGATATCGTTGATCTGGAAGCGGCATCCCAGAATGCCATGAGCGCCAGCTCGGAAATTCCCGGATTGACAACCAAACTTGTTACCCAGTTACGCCTAGGTGTTTCCTTTGGCCCCAACGAAGACAACGTGCCATGGCGTTATCCGGAAGAACTGGCCCAAGCCCTGCGTGACCTGCTCACCGTGGCCCGCGCAGTACCCGGCGCCACTGCAGAAGGCGAACTGCCAGGCAAGGTCGAATACCTCGCCGTGCAGTACCTGAGCCGCTCCTACATCGGCACCTTCGAGATTGCCCGCGAGCAGCCGGACAACTACATCGGCCAGGACGAGCGCGTGCTGGTACCGGACATCGACGCAGAAATGAAGAACCTCGACGACAAGAGCAACCCGGCCCTGGCCAAGCTCAAAACCCGCTGGAACTTCCTGCGCGCCGCCCTGCTCGACATGAACAGCCAGAGCAACGCCCTGGCCAGCGCCTCCGGCCGCGCCTTTGCACCGACCACCGTGGACCGCCATGCGCGCTCGCTGAGCAGCCAGTGGATGGCCATCAACGCGGTCGAACCAGCGCCCTGACAGCAGGCGCAACGGAACCTTCAAGCCGGGCCAATGCCCGGCTTTTTCATGCCTGTGTATCCGTTAACTGCTGCCCCGAGCAGCCACCTTGAGAGTCTGTTTCGGATATCAGAAATGTCCCTCTACCGCCTGGAAGACTGCGGGGTGCAGGGGGTGAAGCCAAACCCTCTCCGAGAATGGGAGAGGGGAGCAAAGCGCTAAAGTTGTAGCCCGGATGCAACCCGGGAAACAGGCAGCTCCGCGCCCTGCTCACTAAAGAAAAAACGCCCGCCTGGCTCGGCACCAGGCGGGCGTTTGCATAAGGGGCGCGGCTCAGAACCTGTTTACGATCTTTTGGGCTAGAGCCAGACAAGGCAAAAACAGCCGAGGAAGCGGAGTTTACGAGCTGTAAATGAGCATTCCGAGGCTGTTTTTAACGCCGTATGGCCGACGGCCAGGAGATCGTTAACAGGTTCTCAGGCCAGGGCTTTGCCCGGGCGGATACAGGTCGGCCCGGCGCGCTGCTCCACGGCCTGGCGCACTTCATCGCGCAGGCCGCAGAGGAAGGCCAGCTCGGCCACCACGAACAGCGGGCCAACCACCAGGCCCATCAGGTCGTCGACAAAGGCCGGCTTGCGCCCCTCGTAGTAGTGGCCAATGAACTGGATGATCCAGCCGACCACGAACAGGCCCAGGCCGGCGCTCAGCCAGACCAGGGTGCTCTGCTGCGCCAGCGCCGCGCCGGCCCACAGGCACAGCGCCAGCAAGGCGGCCATCAGCAGGCCGAAACGCAGGTCCAGACGCAGGTAGAAGACGCCGGCGGCGACTGCCGTGAGCAGCGCCGGCGACAACCACAGGCCGGCAAGTTCGAAACCGGGGCGCGACAACAGCACGGCGACGGCCACCACAATCAATGGAATACCGATGAAGTGGCTGAAGATGTTGCGCCGGTCGCGGTGGTACTCGGCGTACTGACCAAGGTGATCGACAAGGGACTTCATCGGCTATCTCCGCAATAATTCAGGCAGGTTGATCGATAATGGCCCTGTACCGTCGATTGCCTCTGTCAGCTAGCCGACAAACCCAGGAGACGCGATGCCCAGCCCCAACACCCTGCGCCAGCAACTGCTCGCCGGGCACTGGTTCAGCCACCTGCCCGCCGCCCTGCAACAAGCCCTGCTCGACCAAGCCAGCGAGCGCCAGCTGGGTGCTGGACAGCGTCTGTTCCGCCGCGGCGATCCGCCCTGCGGCCTGTATGCCGTGCTCGACGGGGCGATCCGCGTGGGCGCGGTCAATCGCGATGGCAAGGAAGCGCTGCTGACCCTGGTCGAGCCGCCCTACTGGTTTGGCGAGATTTCCCTGTTCGACGGCCAGCCACGCACCCATGACGCCTACGCCGAGGGCCCGACCCGCCTGCTGCAGGTGCCGCAAAGCGCACTGCTGGCGCTGCTCGAACAGCAGCCGCACTACTGGCGCGAGTTCGCCCTGCTGATGAGCCAGAAGCTGCGCCTGGCGTTTATCGCCTTGGAGGAGATGAGCCTGCTGCCGGCGGCACCACGCCTGGCCCGACGCCTGCTGCTGATCACCGAGGGTTATGGCGAGACCGGCCCGCGGCGGGTGATCCACCTGGCCCAGGAACAGCTTGCCTTGATGTTGGCGCTGTCGCGGCAGACCACCAACCAGATCCTCAAGGAACTGGAAGCCCGCGGCGCCCTGCGCCTGAACTACGGCGAGATCGAAATCCTCGACCTGGAGTGCCTGCGTCAAGTTGCGCAAATCGACTAGTGGCGCAAGGCCAATAGCGACAGCCTCGGCTAAGCTTGCCTAGGGTCGCCATCGGGCCCACCTCACCGCTTCCATCCATTCTCCTGCGCTCAGGTGCCATGCATGCCATTTGCTGTTCGCTGGCTGAAACCTGTGTTGAGCCTGCTGTTGCTCACCTGCCTGATGGCCACTGCGCGCGCCGAATTACCGCTCAATCAGCTGTGGTCCAAGCCGGACGCTAGCGCCCTGCACGTGCGCCTGCTGGAGGAGCCACAGGGCCAGTGGGATGTGCGCGAAGCCCGCGTGCGCCTGCTCAGCGCTGGCAGTACCTTTACCCGCACGCCATCCCTGGGCTGGAGCGCCAGCACCTGGTGGCTCGGCATGCGCCTGAGCGGCGTGCCCGGCCAGCGCGATTACCTGTGGCTGGACCATACCTATCTGGATGACGTGCAGTTGTGGGTGTTCAGCAACGACCAGCTGCAGTTGTACCGGCAGACTGGCGATACCCTGCCCTTTGCCCGCCGCGATGAGCCGCTACGGGCTTTCCTGCTACCACTGCCAACCCACGGCACTGGCGAGCTGGAAGTGATACTGCGGGTGCGCAGCAGCTCGTCGATCAGCCTGCCGCTGAAACTGATACCCGCCGAGCAGAAGAGCCAGTTACTGGCCAGCAGCTGGCTGGGCAACGGCCTGATCGTCGGCGCACTGCTGGTGATGGCGCTGTTTCACCTGCTCAAGTTCGTCTCCGTGCGCGAGCGCAGCCTGGGTTACTACTGCGCCACCATTCTCAGCGTGGCCTGGTACAGCGCGGCAATCAACGACCTGACCAGCCTGCTGCTCTGGCCACACTGGCCGGCCATGGCGCTGTTCGAGATCAATATCAGCGGCGCCCTCACCCTGATTTTCAGCACCCTGTTCATCAGCACCTCGCTCAAACTCGACCAGCGTCCGGTACGCTGGCTGCGCAATGCCCTGTTGCTGATCCTGGTCAGCGCACAGCTGTGGGTGCAGCTGAGCCCGGGGCAGCACCTGCCAGCCGCCGTTTTCAATCAGCTGATGCTCGCCACCGGCCTTTTCCAGCTGGCCCTGACCCTCTTCGCCCTGCACCTGCGCCGCCCCTATGCCGGCTGGTTCGCCCTGTTCTGGGGTGCCGCCATCCTGCTCATGCTGCTGCTCTCGCTGAGCCGCAGCGCCGTAATCCCGCGCAGCGCATTGGTCGACACCCTGCATGCCTGGCTGCCGGTGATCAGCGTGTTCCTCTTCGGCGTGCTCAACGGCCGCCAGCTCGACCATGTGCGCAAGGCCCTGCTGGCTTCGCAGGGCCAGGCCATCGTCAACCTGGAGCAATACCGCGCGCTGTTCCGCAATGCCGCCGAAGGCATCTTCCGCTGCAACCTGCAGGGGGTGTTGCTGGAGAGCAACCCGAGCTTCCTGCGCCTGCTCAATCTGGGCAACGGGCAGAGCACGCAGCTGCAGGGCCAACCCATGTACAACCTGATTGCCAGTAACGACTGGCAGCGCCTGCGTGCCCAACTCAGCCCCGCGCAACCCACCGCCAGTGGCGAAGTGCAGCTGCTGGCCTGTGGTGGCCAAGTGCGCTGGGTGCATCTGTCGCTGCACGAACAGCGCGAGCAGCATTGCATCGAAGGCATCGTCGTCGACCTCAGCGAACGACGCGCCCTGGAGCAGCGCCTGGCCAACCTGGCGGCGCACGACTCGCTGACCGGGCTGATCAACCGCCGCGAGCTGGAGCGTCTGCTGCAAGAGAGCCTGCAGCGGCATGGCCGGCACTTCAGCCACCTGCTGTTTCTCGACCTCGACCAGTTCAAGCAGGTCAACGACCTCTGCGGCCACTCCGCCGGCGACCAGTTGCTGCGCCAACTGTCCAGCTACCTGCTCGGCCGCCTGCCCAGCACCAGCGAGCTGGCGCGTATCGGTGGCGACGAGTTCGCCGTGCTGCTGACTGGCACGGACACCCAGCAGGCCCTGCTCCAGGCCGAGCACCTGCGCGAAGCCGTGGCCCAGTTCGTGTTCAGCTACGACGGCCGGCCGTTCTCCCTGTACGCCAGCATCGGCGTGCTGGAACTGGACTCCGGCGTGGATGACTGGGAAATGGCGCTGAACTGGGCCGACAACGCCAGTCACATGGCCAAGGCCCAGGGGCGCAACCGCGTGCACCTGTTCAACCCGGCGGACGGCGCCCTGCTCGAACACCAGCGCCAGCTGCAATGGATCAACCGCCTGCGCGAAGCCATTGAACAAGAGCATTTCGAGCTGTTCTACCAACCGGTGCAGGCGTTGCAGCACAGCGAAAGCGGCTGGCATTACGAGGTACTGCTGCGCTACCGCGACCCGCAGTCAGGCGAATGGATCGCCCCGGGGCAGTTCTTCGCGGCCGCCGAGCGCTATGGCTTCCTCGCCGAAATCGATCGCTGGGTGCTGCGCCGCTACTGCCAGTGGCTGGGGCAGAATCCGCAGCATGCGGCGCACCTGCAACAGGTCAATCTCAACCTCAGCGCGCCCTCGCTGCTCGACCCCGAGTTCCACCACCTGCTCGACGAACTGCTGGATAACCAGCGTCTGCCGGCCGGCAAGCTGTGCCTGGAAATCACCGAGATGGTCGCCCTGGCCGAGCTGGGCACCTCGGCCAGCTGGATCGAACGGCTGCGCAGCCGGGGCATCAAGGTGGCGCTGGATGACTTCGGCAGCGGCTTCGCCTCCTACGCCTACCTGCGCCACCTGCCGCTGGACCTGCTGAAGATCGACGGCACCTTCATCCTCGGCATCGAGCGCGACCCGATCAACCGCGCCATGGTCAGCTCCATGGTGCAGATCGCCCGGCAACTGGGTTTGCAGACGGTGGCCGAGTTCGTCGAGAACAGCGCGGGCCTGGAATGCCTGCGCGAGTTGGGGATCGACTTCGCCCAAGGCTATTTCATCGACCAGCCCAAGCCGCTGGTGGAACTGGCCGACCAGGCGGTCGAGCGTTCGACGGCTCCGGTCAGTCGCGCCTGAACAGACTCGGCGGAACCTGGCCGAGCACGGCCGCCGACAGCCGCAACATACTCGCCGCACGGCACTCCTCCAGCTGCTCCGGGCCTTGATTGGCCGGCAGCGCGAGGAACTCAGCACTCAGGTTGAGCACCAGCGCCTCGCGGGAGAACACCCCGCTGCCCAGCGCATAAAAGGCCGCGATCAGTTCGCGCAGGCCGAATGGCAGGCGCCAGCGGATACGCAGGGCCGAACCGAAACCGGCGGCTCGTCGGCGCAAGGCCGTGTCGATCTGCTCATTGCCCAGCTCGCCGCCGGCATCCAGCCAATCCTGCAGGCTGCGTAGCAGGGCCAGCTCGCCAATGTTATGCAGCAGGCCGGCGGTGTAGCACAGCTCGTTATCCAGGCCCAGGCGCCCGGCCAACCAGTAGGCCAGCTCCGCGCTCTGCTGGGCCTGGCGACCCGCCAGCAGGGCCAGCTCGCTCAGGCGGGCATCCTGCAGCAAGGCATTGCGCTGCACGGCCAGGCCCAGCACCAGGTTCAGGCTGCGTGCCACACCCAGGCGCTGCAAGGCCTGGGACAGGGTCTGGCAGGCCACGCCACGGTGTTCGGCGCCACTGTTGGCGGCAGCGATCAGGCGCGCGGTGATCTGCGGATCACGCACAAACTCCTGCTCCAGTTCACCCAGGCTCAGTTCCGCCGCCTGCAGGCTGCGCGCCACCGCGTCGCGCAGGTCACCCAGCAGCGGCGCGCCCTGGCCTTCCTCACGCACGCTATCGAGGTATTCGTTGAGATCGCTGACCAGCAGTGGCTGGCGCGGCTGGGCGACGGCCACACCCGGCACCTGCAGCAGGCCTTGCAGGCGCTGGCGCAGGATTTCCGCGTTGAACGGCTTGGCCAGGTAGGCAGTCGGTGCCAGCGGCAGGGCCGCTCGCACGCTGCGCGCATCGGTGTGGCGGCTGATCAGAATGAAGGGCAAGACCGGGGTGCGCGGATGGCGGCGCACCTGGCGCAGCAACTCGACGCCGTCGAGCGCGGCCAGCTCACCATCGGCAATCACCAGGTCCGGCAGCCGGCGCCGGCAACGAGCCAGCGCCGCCTGGCCATCAGCGACCTTGGTCACCACGGCATCGCCGCGCACGTCGAGCACCAGCTGGGCAAGCAGATCGGCTGTCCAGGGGTTCGCTTCGGCAATCAGAATCTCCGGAGCAGCAACCGGGACAGTCATGGAAACCTCAAAAATGATGGCAAAATAGTGGCGTCAGGCGAAAGGCGCGCCAGTCTACGGATTGCCACTGGGCACGCCAGAGTAATCCGACGGGATGTTGAGCCTCCCGTCAGGTTAACCCGCCAGCAATTCGATTAGCGAGAGCGCAAGGCTCTATTGCGCCACTTTCAGCTCGATGCCTGGTTCAAACTGGCGTTCAGCCAGGCCTTACTGGCATCCAGGACTTCTTCCTGGCGCTGCTCCGTGGCCAGCATGCGCGCCACCACCAGCGCGCCAACGCACTGGGCGAGAATCGCCCAAGCCAGTTCGCCACTGCCCAGCACCTCGCTCCAGGCCTGTTGTAGGCGCACCAGCCAGTGCTCGGCCTGCTCGCGCACGACGAGGTCGGCGCGGGCGATCTCGGCACCCAGGGTGGGAATGGCGCAGCCGCTGTCCGCATGCTGCACATGGGCCATGCTCAGGTAGCGCTCCAGGCAGCGCTGCAGCTTGGCGCGGCTGGCGTCAGCGCTGTCACCGAGCCGAGCCGCGCTGTGGCTCAGTTCGCGTTCGACGATGGCGCTGAACAGGTCGTTCTTCGACGGAAAGTGGCTGTAGAACGCCCCGCCGGTCAGGCCGATGGCCTTCATCAGGCTGTCCACACCCGCCGCGGAAAAGCCGCCCTGCTTGGCAATGGCGCCACTGCTCTGCAACAGCTTCTCGCGGGTCTGGGCCTTGTGCTCGGCTGAATAGCGCATGGGGGTCTCCGCTGCTAAACCTGCTTGACGATGCCGCAAGCGTAGCATAACGTTCGTTTAACTAACGATCGTTTAGTAAAGGTGAAATCCATGAGCACGCAGAACAACGACAACAAAGTGGTACTGGTGATCGGTGCCGGCGACGCCACCGGCGGGGCCATCGCCAAGCGTTTCGCCCGCGAAGGCTATATCGCCTGCGTGACCCGGCGCAGCGCCGACAAGCTGCAGCCGCTGGTCGATGAAATCCGCGCCGCCGGCGGCCAGGCCCATGGCTTCGCCTCGGATGCGCGCAAGGAGGAAGAGGTCGCCGCACTGGTCGAGCAGATCGAGAGCAGCATCGGCCCGATCGAGGCCTTCGTCTTCAACATCGGCGCCAACGTGCCGTGCAGCATCCTCGAAGAGACCGCGCGCAAATACTTCAAGATCTGGGAGATGGCCTGCTTCTCCGCCTTCCTCACCGCCCAGGCGGTAGCGCGGCGCATGGTCACCCGTGGCCGTGGCACCATCCTGTTCACCGGCGCCACTGCCGGCCTGCGCGGTGCCTCGCACTTCGCCGCCTTCGCCGGCGCCAAGCACGGCGTGCGCGCCTTGGCGCAGAGCATGGCGCGCGAGCTGGGCCCGCGGAACATCCACGTCGGCCACGTGGTGGTGGATGGTGCCATCGACACCGCCTTTATCCGCGACAGCTTCCCCGAGATGTACGCGCGCAAGGAGCAGGACGGTATCCTCAATCCCGAACATATCGCCGACAACTACTGGTTCCTGCATGCCCAGCCACGCGATGCCTGGACCTTTGAACTCGATCTGCGCCCCTGGATGGAAAAATGGTGACTTGCATCGACCCGCTGCGCGACGCCCAGGCGTTGTTGGCGAAGCGGTGCGAAATGCTCATTGGCAGCAGCCAACTGCGCTTTCTCCCCACTTCGCCGCCTAGCCTGAGCGCCGCTCGCTGGGTCGCGGAACCTCGCTAGAACAATCACAAGAGAGAGCCATTCATGAGCAAATCCGTCGAGTTCTACTTCGACTTCGGCAGCCCCACCACCTACCTGGCCTGGACCCAGTTGCCGGCGCTCTGTGCCGCTGCGGATGCCGAGCTGGTGTACAAACCCATGCTGCTCGGTGGCGTGTTCCAGGCGACGAAAAACGCCTCGCCGATCACCATCCCGAGCAAGGGCCGCTTCATGCTCCAGGACCTGCAGCGCTTCGCCCGCCGCTACCAGGTGCCGATGCAGTTCAACCCGCACTTTCCGATCAACACCCTGGGCCTGATGCGCGGCGCGGTGGCGGTGCAACTGCGCATGCCGGAGCGCTTCGACGCCTATGTGGCGACGATATTCCGGGCGCTGTGGGTCGACGCGCTGAACCTTGGCGACTTGGCGGTGCTGGGCAAGGTGCTGAGCGAAGCCGGTTTCGATGCCCCGGCGCTGCTGGCGCTGACGGCCGAGCAGGAGGTCAAGGACCAACTCAAGGCCACCACCGAGGAAGCGGTAAAGCGCGGGGTATTCGGCGCGCCGAGCATGTTCGTCGGCAACGAGCTGTTCTTCGGCCAGGATCGTCTGGACTTTGTCGCGGAAGCGCTGCAGGCCTAAGAACCTATTTACGATCTCCTGGCCGTCGGCCATGCGGCGTTAAAAGCAGCCTCGGAATGCTCATTTACAACTGTAAACTCCGCTTCCTCGGCTGCTTTTGCCTTGCCTGGCTCTAGCCCAAAAGATCGTAAACAGGCTCTTCGCGATGCCCGCGTTGGTAGCCCGGATGCAATCCGGGGAGGGAGCTGCCTGCTTCCCGGATTGCATCCGGGCTACGGCTGAGCCAACTATTCGCCAGGCAAAAAAAGACCCGCTTGCGCGGGCCTTGAAGAAACGCCTGGCCTGGTGAGCTTCAGGCGGATTCTGTGAGGCTTCCAACGGGGAGGAGGAAGCCTCGGCAGAGCAGTTACGCCAGTTCGTCGAAGCACTCGGCCACAATGGCCAGGCCTTTTTCCAGCTGGGCATCGGGGATGGTGACCGGCATGAGGAAACGCACCACGTTGTAGTAGGTGCCGCACGACAGCAGGATCAGCCCCTTGTCGCGCGCCTTGGCAACGATCTTGCCGGTCAGCTCGGCGGCCGGCTTGTTGGCGTCGCCGCCTTCGAACAGCTCGATGGCGATCATCGAACCCAGGCCGCGCACGTCACCGATGACCTTGTGCTTGGCCGCGATCTCACGCAGGCCGGCCTTGAGCTTTTCGCCCACGGCTTGGCTGCGCTCCAGCAGCTTCTCTTCGTCGAACACTTTCAGCACGGCCAGGGCCGCGGCGCAGGCGATCGGGCTGCCGGCATAGGTGCCGCCCAGGCCGCCGGGAGCGATGGCGTCCATGATCTCGGCCTTGCCGCACACGCCGGAGATCGGGAAACCGCCGCCGACCGATTTGGCGAAGGTGGTCAGGTCCGGCACGATGCCCAGTTGCTCGCTGGCGAAGAAGGTGCCGGTACGGCCGGCGCCGGTCTGTACTTCGTCGGCGATCAGCAGGATGCCGTGCTGGTCGCACAGGGCGCGCAGACGCTTCATGAAGGCCGGCGAGTTGACGTAGAAACCACCTTCGCCCTGCACCGGCTCGATGATGATGGCGGCGATGTCCTGGGGCTGCGCGTCGTTCTTGAAGATGCGCTCGATGCTGGCGATCGACTCGTCTTCGCTGACGCCGTGGATTTCGCACGGGGCGACGGCGCGGTACACGCCAGCGGGCATCAGGCCCATGCCGGCGGAGTACGGTACGACCTTGCCGGTCAGGCTCAGGGTCATCATGGTGCGGCCGTGGTAGGCGCCGGTGAAGGCGATCACGCCGACACGGCCGGTGGCGGCACGGGCGATCTTCACGGCGTTCTCGACGGCTTCGGAGCCGGAGGTGACCAGCAGGGTCTTCTTGGCGAAGTTGCCCGGCACGCGCTTGGCGATTTCTTCACACAGCTCGATGTAGGGCTCGTAGGCCAGCACCTGGAAGCAGGTGTGCGACAGCTTGGTCAGCTGCTCCTGCACGGCTGCCACCACTTTCGGGTGCAGGTGGCCGGTGTTAAGTACGGCGATACCACCGGCGAAGTCGATGTACTCGCGGCCTTCGACGTCCCACACGGTGGCGTTCTCGGCGCGCTCGGCGACGATCGGGTGGATTTGACCTACACCGCGCGGAACAGCGGCAGCACGGCGTTGCAGAATGGATTCGTTGGTCTTGCTCATGGTTTCCTCATCGACCGCTTGTGTTGGCGCGGCTTGGTCCAAGGATGATGACGATGGGGCGGGGCTTGGCAGCTAGCGATGATCGAACTGCCAAGCGCCTGCCGATTCGTCTGCAGGGTTCGCCGGTGCCACCACCGGAAACGCCGACGCCGGGTGACCACGGCTCCTGCCTGTCACCCGACACCCACGGAAAATCAAAACTATGAAAACTTGTTCATGATGTAGCGAGCTAGCGCCAGACAAGGCGAAAGTGGCCGAGGGAGCGCAGTTTACGAGCTGTAAATGAGCATCCCGAGGCCAGTTTCAACGCCGTATGGCCGACGCGCAGCAAATCATGGGCAAGTTTCAGATACCGCCCAGGCACAGGTATTTCAGTTCCAGATAGTCCTCGATGCCGTACTTGGAACCTTCACGACCCAGGCCGGAAGCCTTCACGCCGCCGAACGGCGCCACTTCGGTGGAGATCACCCCGGTGTTGATGCCGACCATGCCGTACTCCAGCTTTTCCGCCACGCGGAACACGCGGCCCAAGTCGCGGGCATAGAAGTAGGAAGCCAGGCCGAACTCGGTGTCGTTGGACATGGCGATCACTTCGGCCTCGTCCTTGAAGCGGAACAGCGGCGCCAGCGGGCCGAAGGTCTCTTCCTTGGCGACGGCGGCGTTGTTCGGTACATCGATCAGGATAGTCGGCTCGAAGAAGCTGCCACCAAGCGCGTGCGGCTTGCCGCCGGCAACCAGCTTGGCGCCTTTGCTGATGGCGTCCTCGATGTGTTCCTGGACCTTGGCCACGGCCTTGTTGTCGATCAGCGGGCCGGTGGTGGTGCCGTCTTCCAGACCGTTGCCGATCTTCAGCTTGGCCACGGCGGCTTTCAGCTTGTCGACGAAGGCGTCGTACACACCGTCCTGGATGTACAGGCGGTTGGCGCAGACACAGGTCTGGCCGTTGTTGCGGTACTTGGAGATCAGCGCACCTTCCACGGCGGCATCCAGGTCGGCGTCGTCGAAGACGATGAACGGCGCGTTGCCGCCCAGCTCCAGGGACACCTTCTTGATGTCCTGGGCGCACTCGGCCATCAGCTGGCGACCGATCTCGGTGGAGCCGGTGAAGGTCAGCTTGCGCACGATCGGGTTGCTGGTCAGCTCGCCGCCGACTTCGCCGGCGCTGCCGGTAACCACGCTGAACACGCCGGCCGGAATCCCGGCCTTCTCGGCCAGGGCCGCCAGGGCCAGGGCGGAGTACGGAGTCTGCGAAGCGGGCTTGAGCACCATGGTGCAACCGGCGGCCAGGGCCGGGCCGGCTTTACGGGTGATCATCGCCGAGGGGAAGTTCCACGGGGTGATGGCCGCGGTCACGCCGATCGGCTGCTTGAGCACGATGATGCGCTTGTCCGGCTGGTGGCCGGGAATGGTGTCGCCATAGATGCGCTTGGCTTCTTCGGCGAACCACTCGAGGAAAGAGGCGGCGTAGGCGATTTCGCCCTTGGCTTCGCTGAGCGGCTTGCCCTGCTCGATGGTCATCAGACGGCCGAGGTCGTCCTGGTTTTCCATCATCAGTTCGAACCAGCGACGCAGGCGGTTGGCGCGATCCTTGGCAGTCAGCGCGCTCCAGGCCGGCAGGGCGCGCTCGGCGGCTTCGATGGCGCGACGGGTCTCGGCGCGGCCCATTTTCGGCACCTGGCCGATGATCTCGCCGGTAGCCGGGTTGTTGACCGCGATGGTCTGGCCGCTGTCGGCGTCCAGCCACTGACCGTCGATATAGGCTTGCTGGCGGAACAACTGGGCGTCTTTGAGTTGCATGGCTTTCTCCTGATGCACGGCGCCAACAAGGCAGGCAGTGAAGCAGTAAATGTAGTCCGCCGGAAACGGCGTGACGGGCGTTTGAAATGTCAAACGAATCCTAGGGCCAGCGTCGGCAAAGGGCAATAGGGATGTTCGATAAAAACCACAAAATAGCAAAAAAGTATGAACAGCCGGGATGCGCCGCCGATTTCCCTGCTACCCCTTCGCCAGCCAGCCGGGCCATGAGTGACGCGGCTACCGGGGCAGGTGAAGACGCGCCGCACGAGCGTTCAATATTCAGAACGAACGTGCAAAAACATCCTGTAGTGCTGTTCGTCCTGCGCTACAGGCGTTCAGCCGCAGTTCAGGCTGGCGCGGTACTGGCTGGGGCTCTGCCCGCTCCAGCGCTTGAAGGCGCGACTGAAGCTGCTGCTGTCGGCAAAACCGAGCAGGTAGGCGACTTCGCTGATCGAGCAGTCGGCCTCGCCCAGGTGTTGCACAGCCAGGGCATGGCGGGTCTCGGCGAGCACCTGTTCGTAGCTGCTGCCTTCCTCGCTGAGGTGGCGCTGCAGGCTGCGCAGGCTCAGGTGCAGACCATGGGCCAGCACCTCGGCGGAGGGCTCGCCATTCGGCAGGCATTGTTCCAGGGCGCGGCGCAGGCGACGACCAACGGTGTCCGGTTGCAAGGCGTCGAGGCGTTTGCGCAGCACCGCCTCGTTGTGCGCGGCCAGCTCGGGGTTGCCGTCATCCAGCGGGCGATCGAGGTCAGCGCGGGCGAAGCACAGCACGTCCTCGGCGGCGGCGAAATGCACCGGTGCGCGGAACGCCTCCAGCCACGGCTGCGGATCGGCCGGCGGCGGCCGACGCAGGTGTACGGCCAGCGGCGCGTAGCTGCGCCCCAGGCGATTGCGGCAGGTGCGCACGTAGATCGCGGCGAAGGCATCGATGGCCTCGGGTGCCGGCAGCGAACCGCCCGGCGGCAGGCGGAAATGCAGCTCGCAGCTGTCGCCGACATCGCGCAGCTCCAGCTCCAGGGCATCGCTGACCACCTGGTGGTAGCGCACGATGCGCTCGAAAATCTCGCGCAGGCTGCCGCTGGCCATCACCGCCATGCCGAGGGCGTGGAAGGTGGTCGGCGCCACGTGCCGCGAGGTGTTCAGGCCCAGCGCCGGGTCGCCACTGGCGGCCACGGCCAGTTGCCACAGGCGGGTGGTGGCCGACAGCGGGTAGCGCGCGTTGGCGTCGTCCAGCAGCTGCGGGTCGAGGCCGGCCTCGCGGCACAGGGCGGCGCTGTCCAGGCCGAGGCCGTCGAGTTGGCGACGCAGGGCACGGGTCCAGCTGGCCAGGGTGGAAGCTTCAGTCATGCAGGTTGGCATTCTCGGTCAACAGGTTGGCGTTATGGGTCAGGCGCCCTGTGCAGCAGGCGCGCACAGTAGCCTGGTCGATTGCCCACAGACGTTTTTCCACAGATGTCTTCCCACAACAGTCCGCATGCCGACCCGCTGCCCCGCATGGCAACGCTCGGCGAACCGAGAAGAGGATGCGTGCATGACCCCGACTCCTGCAAGCCATGGCCTGCACAATGACCAGCAGCGCTCCGCGCATATCCGCAGCCAGGTACTGGCCCGTGGCGCAGAGCTGCGCCAGCGCTACCCCATCCTGCAACACCAGGATGCCCTCGGTGCCGGCATCCTGGCTTTCGCCTTGGCGGGGATGCTCGGCAGTGCCTGGCTCTACCTGGATGGCGCCATCGCCTGGTGGGCGTGCCTGCTGGCCAACGCCTTCTTCGCCTCGCTGACCCACGAGCTGGAGCATGACCTGATCCACTCCATGTACTTCCGCAAGCAGCGCGTGCCGCACAACCTGATGCTGGCCCTGGTGTGGCTGGCGCGGCCGAGCACGATCAACCCGTGGATCCGCCGTCACCTGCACCTCAACCACCACAAGGTGTCCGGCAGCGAGACCGATATCGAGGAGCGCGCCATCACCAACGGCGAGCCTTGGGGCCTGGCCCGCCTGCTGATGGTCGGCGACAACCTGATGTCCTCGCTGATCCGCCTGCTGCGTGCCAAGACCTGGGCGCACCGCAAGATGATCGTCAGCCGCACGCTGATCGGCTACGCACCGCTGGGCCTGCTCAACTGGAGCACCTGGTATGTGTTCCTCGGTTTCCACCTGCTCGACTTCGCCGCCAGCGCCGCCGGTGCGCCGATTGCCTGGGGCGCCACCGCCCTGAGCGTGATGCACGGCGTGAACATCGCCGTGGTCGTACTGGTCGGGCCCAACGTGCTGCGCACCTTCTGCCTGCACTTCATCAGCTCGAACATGCACTACTACGGCGACATCGAGGCGGGCAACGTGATCCAGCAGACCCAGGTGCTGAATGCCTGGTGGCTGTGGCCGCTGCAGGCGTTCTGCTGCAATTTCGGCAGCACCCACGGCATCCACCATTTCGTGGTCAAGGAGCCCTTCTACATCCGCCAGCTCACCGCGCCGCTGGCGCACCAGCTGATGCGCGAAGCCGGGGTGCGCTTCAACGACTTCGGCACCTTCGCCCGCGCCAATCGCTGGCAGGCGCACGAGAAGCCGACCAGCGCCACGACCCAACAGGCCGCCTGAATCCGCTTTAGTCCCCTCTCCCATTTATGGGAGAGGGCTAGGGAGAGGGTTGCTCTCCTATCGCCGCTCCCGGAATTGCCCATGAACATCCTGATCATCCACGCCCACCCCGAACCGCAGTCCTTCTGCAGCGCGATGAAAGACCTCGCCGTCGCCACCCTGCAGCAGGCCGGACACAGCGTCCAGGTCTCCGACCTCTACGCGATGAACTGGAACCCAGTGGCCAGCGCCGCCGACTTCAGCCAACGCAGCAACCCCGATTACCTGGTCTACGCCCTCGAACAGCGCCATGCTCACGGCCAGCAGGCCCTGGCTGCGGACATCAGCACCGAGCTGAACAAACTGCTCTGGGCCGACCTGCTGATCCTCAACTTTCCGCTGTTCTGGTGCTCGGTGCCGGCCATGCTCAAGGGCTGGATCGACCGCGTGTTGGTGTCCGGCGTGTGCTACGGCGGCCTGCGCTTCTACGACCGCGGCGGCCTGGCCGGCAAGCGTGCGCTGCTCAGCTTCAGCCTCGGCGGTCAGGCGCACATGTTCGCCGATGAAGACGCCGTGCATGGCGATCTGCACGACATGCTGCGCCCATTGCAGCGCGGCACCTTGGCCTACACCGGGCTCAGCGTGCTACCGCCGTTCGCCGCCTATCACGTGCCCTACGTCAGCGCAGACACCCGTGGGGAAATCCTCGAACAGTACGCCGACTACCTGAACAGCCTGGATGAGTTGAAGCCGCTGACCTTCCCTGCGCTCAGTCGCTTCGATCGTCACCTGCATCCGCTAAGTAATAAAGAACAGGTGCCGACATGAAGACCTGGATCTGCATCATCTGCGGCCTGATCTACGACGAAGCCAGCGGCTGGCCCGACGACGGCATCCCAGCCGGCACACCCTGGGCCGAAGTGCCAGACGACTGGCTATGCCCCGACTGCGGCGTGAGCAAAGCCGACTTCGTCATGCAGGAGCTCTGAACAAAAGGCCCGACGGCCCGCATGGACGCCCGCGCGGCGGATGCGTATGATTGCGCCCCGCAACGCACCAGTAGCTCAGCTGGATAGAGTACTGCCCTCCGAAGGCAGGGGTCGTGGGTTCGAATCCCGCCTGGTGCGCCATCTTCAAAGCAAAAAGCCCCGGATGAAAGTCCGGGGCTTTTTTTGTGCCTGTCTTTTGCATCCAGCCAGCACGGTGCGACAGCTTGGGGGAAATAAATCCGCCCCCTTTTCTTTCCCCTTTTCTTTGCCGCTGCTGCTACTGCACCACTGCTGGTTTGACCGGGCGCGTAAGCCCGCCGCCGCACTACAAGGCGAAGCGGCGGCGGTAGTCCTGCATGGTCATTCCGGTCTGGCGCTTGAACAGCCGGCGAAAGGAGGCCAGGTCTTCATAACCCACTTCCCAGACCAGGCTGTTCATCTGTTTGCGCGTGGTTTCCAGGCCGCTTTTCACCCGCTCGATACGCATCCGCTGCTGGTAGCCCAGCGGGGTCACCCCGGTGGCCTTCTTGAACCGCCGGCTTAGGTGTCGCTCGGTCAGCCCCTTCGACTCGGCATAACCCCTGAAGTCGATGGCCTGCTCGGGGTGTTCGTCGATCTGCGCCTGCGGCGCCGTGACCACGGCATCGCCGTGGCTCCGCGAGGGGGAGAAAATGGCGAAGCGGCTCTGACTCTCATAGTTAGGCTCCACCAACATCAGCTTGGCCGTGGCCAGCGCCAGTTCCCGGCTGTGCCAGCGCTGAATCAGGTAGAGCACCAACTGGGCAACAGACAGGGCTCCGCCGGCGCTGATCAGATCGCCATGGTCGATCAACAATTTTTCGGTCACGAAACTGGTCGTCGGGAACAGCTCTCGGGCGACCGGCAGCGACGCCCAATGACAACTAAGCGTGCGCTCTTTCGCCAATCCCGCCTGTGCCACCAGGAAGTTGCCGGTGCAGACGCTACCGATCACCGCGCCGGCGGCGTGCCAGCGCCTTAGTTGGGGGTACAGCGAGTCCAGCCGGAACATCGCCTCGCCCGCCTGTGACGCTGACAGCACCGACTCGAAGGCCCCTGGCAACAGCACGATCTGCGGTATCGGGTCATGTGTCAGCCGTTCGAGGGGGGCCAAGGCGTAGCCGTTGTAGGCAGTTTCCCGGGTGTGCAGGCCGACCAGGCGCACCTGAAAGGGGTCGCCCGCTTCCCCAAGGAAGCGGCGCGCGGCGTAATTCGCGGCGAGCAGCAGATCGACGATGGTGAACACACTGGAGGCCTGGCAGCGCTCCGTAACCACTATTGCAACGCTTGGCATACAGCCCCCTGGCAGCTCGCCCAGCAGGATGCCTCAACGGGGCGCGTGGCTGGAAGGTCAAAATAGACGTGTACAAGGTCGATTCGGCTCTCCGCTTAGATGTCCGGATTCACCCGTTTCGCGCCGGCATCGACACTCGGGGAGCGGTCGCCGCGCGGATAGCCTGTGCTCGTCCAACCCCGGGCAAACCACCGGTAATCAAGGAATCGAACGTGACGTCAGAGCAGATGCATGCCCTCGCCAGCAAATTGGCCAGGGTCAAGAGCGAGCAGAACATTGCGGCCGCAATGACCATCTATCACCCGGACATCGAACTGGCGGCGCCGAGTTTCGATGCTCGGCAATGCGGTGCGGCTGCCGTCGAGCAGGGCCTGCAGGTCTTCTTCGCGCTGTTTCCCGATTACCAGATTGAGTTGCACAAGACCGCCTATCAGGGTGCAACCATGCTTGCCAGCGGTCAGGTGCGAGTGACCCCGCATGTGCCGGGGCAGGCCTGCCCATGCGTAAGCGTGCCGGTCTTCCTCGAGCTGGAGTTCCGCGACGCCCGGATTTATCGGGAAACCTTCTTCCTCGATGCCGGGCTGCTGTGTCGACGTGCCGGCATCGCACCCGAACAACTTCGCGCGGCGGCAGCCGAGGCCCAACGCGCACTCAAGCAGACGGAGGTGCGCGCATGCTGACCCTATACGCCTGGACCACCCAGAACGCCCGCAAAATCACCATCATGCTGGAGGAGTGCGGCCTGCCCTATCGCATCAGCCCGGTCGACATCCTCAAGGACGAACAGCACTCACCGGCGTTCCGGCAGCTGAATCCCAACCGCAAGATCCCCGTGCTGGTGGATGACGATTTGTGCGGTGCCAGCGGGGAACCGCTCGCCGTCTTCGAGACCGGTGCGATCCTGCTCTACCTGGCGGAAAAGAGCGGGCGCTTTCTCTCCCCGCAGCCTGGCCAGCGCGCCCATACCCTGAGTTGGTTGTTCTGGCAGACCAGCGGCGTCGGCCCGGCGTTCGGCAACTTGGCCCATTTCGCCTCCGCCGGCGTACAGGATCGCACCCGGCTGAACGGCTTCTTGGAGAAGACTGGTGCCCGTGAACCGGTGCAGTACGCCATCCAGCGCTTCGCCGGGGAGAGCCTGCGACTGCTCGGCGTGCTCGACGAAGCGCTGGCCGAAAACCCGTATGTTGCCGGCGAACTGTCCATCGCCGACTTCGCCCTCTACCCCTGGGTGGAGTCGGGCTGGCCCGGATTTCAGTCGCTGCACCCGACTCTGTCGGTGGACTTCGCCCGGGTGGAACACTGGATGAACAGGCTGGACCAGCGCGAGGCGCTACGCCGGGGCATGCAACGCCTGGCTTGGGGGGCGCCGCTCTAGCCTCGAGATCGCGGGTTTATTCGGGGCTCCCTGGACTACCGGAGCAGCGGCCGGCTCAGCCGCCACGCACCTCGGATAAGCCTGCATCGACGTGCCTCGTCAGGCTTCTTTGGGTCTCGGTGCATGCGAGTAACAAGCCTGAAAATGCCACAAATTTGCCACACTCGCCTAGTTAAACAGGGCTAAATGCCACCTCTTTTAGATGCGCCAAGTCTTTGATTTTACAGAAAATAAACGCTAGCGTATTGATCGTAAAGGGTGACTTTAAGGACTCCGAAGGCAGGGCTCCTGGGTTCGATCCCGCCAGGGCGCCAGACTGCAATAAAACGAAGGCCCCGTGGCGCAAGCCCGGGGCCTTCGGCGTTTCTGCGTTGGCGTTTGCCCTAATGCCCGGCGTCGCTGCGCTTGCCGCCAGCCTTGGCCGCCTGCTGGGCCTGGAAGGCCTGCAACTGGTTGGGCAGCTCCGCCAGGACGGCCTGCACCAGGCTGTGCAGGTAGGCCTCGGCCTGGGCTGGATCCCAGTGCTGCTGGCGTTGCTGCTCGCGCTCGATGGCGGCGCTGTCGAGCAGGCGCAGGTCGAGACGGCAGGTACCGGCAATGGCGCCCTGGGCGTCGCGCAGCAGGCCTTCGCAGCTGCGCCAGCCGGTTTCCAGGCGCTCCGGCAGATAGATCTGTGTGCTGAGCGAGTTGCCCGCGCCATCCTGGCAGGTCAGCGTCAGTTTTTCCGCCAGTTCGCCGCTGCTCGCCAGTGGGCAATAGAGCACCTGGTCGACGTGTCGGGTAAAGGCACTGGAAGGGCGCTGGCCACTTTCCTCCAGCTGATAGTGCTGCTCGCCGAGGCTCAGGTTGAGCGGGCCTGGGCTGTCGGCGAAGGCCTGGCCGTTGAGCAGGCTGATCCCGAACAGCGTGACTGCCAGGGTGTCGCCTGTGGCGTCGCCGGGTTCGCGCCAGCCCAGGGCCAACTGGGCCAGTAGCGTTTCGCCGAGATTGCCCAGCAACTGCTCGGTGAGCAGGTTGAGTTGCCAGTTGAAGGTGCCGCCCGCGGCGCTGGCACGCAGGGCCAGGCCGGGGGGCTGGGCGAGCAAGCTGAAGAAGGCGCTGGTGGCGCTGTGGATATCCACGGCTGGCGTGCTGCGCAGCAGGGCTGCCTGGGGCCGGTTGCGCGCCTGCTGCAGAGCGGTGGGCAGCAGTTGGCTGTGCAGAGTCAGCGCCAGCTGTTCGAGGATGGGCGCCAGGTTGGCCTGGGACAAGCTGGCGATGTCGCTGTGCAACGCATCGTAGAGATTCTGCGCCAGCGCGAAGAAGCCGGGGGCGATCTCGGCGTGGGCGCCGATATCGGGTATTTCCGCACTGACGGCCAGGTAGGTGCCGTTGCCGCCGACCAGGTAGCCGGCCATTTCCGCGCCAGGTTCCAGCAGCAGGTCATAGAGACGCTCGTCGGCGTTGCCGCTGCCGGGCAGACAGTGCACCTGGGTGACCGGATAAGGTTGCGCGCTGTGGTTGGCGATACGCAGCAGCGTGCTGCCGCTGCTCAGCGGACCGATACCCAGTACGGCCAGGCCAGGGATGCGCGCGCTCAGTTGCAGCGGGTCGATACTGGCCAGAGTGGGCTGATCCGCCTGGGGAAAGCGCAGGAAGGGGTGGGTGGCGGTGACCCCGATGGGTAGATCGTTGATGCGATAAAGCGCGCGCCCGGCGCGAAACGGCTGGGCGACCAAGGCCAGGCGCCGCGGCCCGGCGGTGGTGGCCAGTTGATCACCGGGTTGCAGGGTTTCGATTGCTCGTTCGCTGCCATCGGCCAACAGCACACCGGTGCCGGCGGCAAAGCAGCAACCACCACCACCGGTCTCGCGGTAGCCACTGCCGGGCTGGCTATTGGCGGTGAACTCGTAGGAGTTTTCCTCGTTCATGCACGAAGGCATGTACGAGCCGGGATAGGCCGTACAGACCTGCGCCAGGATGCCGCCCCGGGCAGCGCCGGCGATGTCGTTCCAGTCGAGCCGGCGGCGGTTCGGGTCGCTGGTGGACATCCAGGTGTTGTAGGTGAGCCAGGTGCCCACATCGACGTTACCAGGCAGCACGACCTGCAGAGTGGCCAGGCTGTTTTTCACCGCACCGATGATGCCGGCGATGCTGGCCGTGGGGCAGCCGAGCACGCTGAGCTTGACCCAGTGGTGCCACATCAACCAGTCAAAGTTGGGCAGGCCAGCCTGGCTGTGATACTGCACGGCCAGGGCGTTGAGGTAGTTGCTGCTCTGCAGTTGCGCGCTGTAGGTGGCCAGGGCCTGGGCCTTGTCCGGGGTGTCGTTGTAAGCCTGGGTGAACGCTGGGTAACCCTGTTGCAGGGCCACACCATAGAGCGGCATGGCGCTGTTGCTGATCTGCCCGTTGCAGGCATTCACCGCGTTGTCGATATCCCCGGACTTGAGCTGTTGGCGCAGACCCGAGGTGATGTTGTACATCGCCTGGCACAAGGTGGCGACGGCGAATCCGGACCAGAAATCATCGTTCAGGCCGGTACTGCCGGTGACGTTGCCGGTGTAGGCGGCCGGCGTGTAGCCGGGAAAGAAAATGGCGAGAAAGCTTGGCCCGGAAGATTGGGGCCACGGCTGGGTGTGTTTGCCCGGCGTGGCCCCTTCCAGACGACTGAGCAGGGCCGCCTTGGCCAGGATCCCGACCGGGTTTGCGCCGATATCGGGCAGGGCGGTGAACATCGCTTCTACAGGATCGGTGGACATGGTGGCGGCCCTCCTGGTCAAGCTACGGCGAATTGCAGGTCATCATCGGCCCGCAGCTGTGTGTACATCGGCGGGACATAGATCTGCACCCGGATCGAGAAACTGCACGCGGCCTCGCCGTAGTCATTGGAGACGGTGAGCGTGTAGCTCTTCGCCGCCATGCCGCTGGGTGTCACGCCAGTTTTCTGCGAGATGGCACCAGTGGCCAAGTCGAACTGCAGGAAGCTCGGCAACGCCGGGTCGATTTTCCACTTACGCGGCGCGCTGCCGGGCTGACCCAGGTACGGGGTGTTGCGCTGGTCGCGGTTGTAGTCCCACAGGTTGAAGTTGCCCATGGCCAGCAGATTGGGCGCCATGGTGGTGAGGGCCACCGTCCAGGCCGTACCGCTGCCGCCGGCGGACACCGTCTTGCCATCGCTGTTGAGGTAGAGCTTCTTGCCCTGGTCGTTCCAGTAGCAGTTGTAGAAGCGGAACTGCGCCGCCACCAGCGCGCCCTGGCTGTCGAACTGCGGGCTGCCGACATACTCGCTGGCCCACAGCTGCTGGCTGGTTTTCTTCGCATCGCTGAGGGGCGGCACGGCGCTGAGCAACTGGTTGTCGTCCAGAGTGATGCTCACCAGCTTTTGCCGCGGCGTGTTGTTCACCGTCTCGCCGCCCTCTGCCAGCAGGGTCGAGAGGGTGGCGCGGCCGAGGGCATCGGAACCGAGGAAGAAGTCGGTGCTGAAGTCCAGCTTCTGCGCGCCGATGGTCAGCGAGCCATCAGTATTGAAGGTCAAGGTCTGCTGGTAGCTGGCGTTGTACTGCAGGGCGATGCCGACCAGCTTCGGCGAGGTCTGGTTGGTGGTGCTGCCGGTGATGTTGAGGGCATCGATGGAAGCCTTGTCTTCCATGTAGAAGCCGGCCTTTTTCGCCTGGTCTTCGGCGAATTTCTGGATTGGCGTCTTCTGCGGACGGAAGGCCAGCACCAGCAGGATGATCGCCCCGGCAATCGCCGCAAAGGCCGCCAGCACCGCCACCCCGGAGGCGATGGAGGCCACCGCCAGGCCGCCGATGGCCTCGATGCCGAAAGCGCCCAAGCCCCACTCGCCGAGGATGGCGATCAGCTCCAGCGAGGCCGAGGCCAGCAGCAGCGCGTTGCCGGCGGTTTCCAGATCGGACTCCGAGTTGGCGATGGCGATGGCGCTGAGGACGATGTTGGCCACCGCAAACAGTGCGCCAAGGCGGGTGGCGATGAACTCGTCGAGGTTGCGCCCGAAGATCTTCGCCACGACGCCCAGGTCTTCTTCCGCGCCAGCGACGAGCAGCTTGGCCTCCAGCGAGGCATCGCGCACCAGCCAGCGCGAAAAGCCGTTGCTGCCGCGAGTGTTGGCCAGCTCCAGCACATCGTTGCTCCAGACGCTCTTGAAGAACGAGCCCCAGGTATTTTCCGTGCGGAAGATGGTGGTGTAGGCCGTGCCCTTGCGCAGCACGGTGCCGAGCAGTTGGGCGAACACCTGCGTGCCGCCGATGATCACCTGGGCCTGTTGCGCCGAGTCGAGTTTTTTCCAGTCCATCACGCCGAAGACGAAGGCGGCGATACCCACGGAAGCGGCGGCCAGGGTGATGGCCTTGGCCAGGCCGAGGGAGATCTTGCTGCTGATGGGCCAGGAGGCGGCGAACTTGCCGGCCAGCTGTTCCCACTCGTAGATGCCGGCGAAGGTGGCGGACAGGCTGGCGAAGGTGTCGAGCACCTCGCGCACCTGTCCTTGGGCCTGGGCCTCACGCAGTTGCCGGATCATGTCGAGGATCTGCGGGTCGGTGGAGCCGCCGTACTGCTTGATGAACGCGCTGATGATCTGGTTGACGGAGTACTCGTAGTCGTCGAGGTTGCCGCTGAAGTCGATCAGGGTGGGCAGGATGTTGCCGATCTGGAAGGTCTGGATTACCTGGGTGTACTGGTTGCAGAAGAACCCGCTGGGGTCGAGCACGTTGAGCACGGCCAGGTTGGTCTGCACGCGCTGGGCGAAGGCCGAGCCATCCAGGCCGGTATTGCTGTTCATCGAGATCATGCGCAGGTAGTTGAGGGCCGACGGCTGGGTCGAGTAGCGGAACATCAGGTAGGCCCAGTACAGGCTCTGTTTGCCCTTGGTGGCGGCCTCGGTGACCATTTTCACCAGGTCGTCGATCTGCTGCTGGCTACCGGTGACGGTGGCGCGGATCTGCGCGATCCAGCCGGTCAGGTCCTGGTCGATCAGCGGCACGTACTGGCCGTTGTTGTTGATCTGATCCTGGGTGAACAACGCAGTATCGGGGAACTGCATCAGCCAGCGGTTGGCGTACAGCTGCGGTGCCTGGGCCTGGTACACCTGATCCGCGGCCACCTGCTGGGACAGCCATTTGCCGGCGCGGTCGCCGTTCAGGTAGGGCGCGCCTGGGTCGTCGGTATGTGCCAGGGCGCTGCTCAGGTAGGCCACGCTGAGGCTCTTGTACCAGTCCTGCGGCAGTTGCCCGTTGGCGCCCTTGATCGCGGCGATGTTCTTCAGCGCTGAGGAGAGTACCGGCGGGTTGGGCGAGATAAATTCGCTGCGCAGCTCCGGGTCCATGTAGTACTGCAGGATCAGGTAGAAGTCCTGCATCGAGTTGTCGCGCACCACCTCACTCCAGACCTTCTTCGGCACACCGTGGTCGTCGACCGTGGTCTGCTGGAACGGCGACATGCCGAGCAGGGTATGGATATTCAGCGCGGTGTCGCCCAGCAGCTGGCTGTGCAGGGCGCTGCGGGTGGTGCTGATGGTCTGGCGCAGACTGGCCTGCGGCGCGCTGAGGTTGTCGGCCAGGCGAATCAGCGAGGCCGCGCAGTGGCGCAGGCCGACTCCGCCATGGCTGCCGCCAAGAATTTTTTCGCCATTACCGGAGAACTCCAGGTGGCCATCGCTGCTCAGGCCGCAGGCTTGCGCCTGGGCGCTGCTGAGGCCCTGCCAGCTCAGGCGGTTGCCTTGCACCTTGGAGCCGGCGACGGGCTGGCCATCGATCACCAACTGGCCGTTGTGGACCCGCACCAGGCCGCGATGCTGGCCGCTCAGATGGTCGACCAGACCGTAGAAGCCGACGATGGCCGGGTTGTCGACCACCCCGCGCACGGCGTAAGGCGTGCCGAGGATGGTGTTTTCCCCGGTCAGGTAAGCGCCCTCGAAGCTGCTGGCGAAGCCGTCGAAGGTGAAGGCCATCTGGTAGGGGAACACGCTTTTCACCGGGCTGCTGCCGCGGTCATCGGTGTTCGGGGTAACGCCCTGGTTGGCGCTGAAGATCAGGCGGAATTCCGGGGTCAGCAGCAGGGTGAAGTCATAGTCCGGTTGCGGCGCCCAGTCGGTCTGGGTCTGCAGGTCGGAGAACTCCACCAGCACGTTCGGGTCGGGCTGGCCGATGAACGGGCCGTTGTCGGTGAGGCCGTAGGTGAAGCGCAGGGCGCCGTCGATCCAGGTGGCGTTCTTCCAGGCGTCGGAGCTGACGTCCCAGTTCAGTTTCGGCCCGCTGGCATCGCCGGACACGTACTGGCCGGCGTTGGCCGATACGGCGCAGGTGTAGGACACCGGCTTGAGGTCGATCTCCACGGAGAAGTGCGCGTCGCCACGGTTGATGTAGCCATAGCCCTTGCTGTTGTCCGGCAGCAGTTCGATGCGCCCGGAGATGGCCTCTGCACCGCTGCCCTGATGCCAGCTCAGCACATGGTTGTCGGGGTCCCAGGTCGAGGCTTGGCGCGCGATCGGCTGGTCGCCGAGCAGCAGGTGATCCTGGCTGCGATCCTGCAGCGCCGGGGTGAGCAGGGTCAGCAGCTCGAAATCCAGCGGACTGCTGCCGACGAAGTTGTTCAGTACCTTGATCGAATAGGTGCGGGCGAACTGGTGACGCGCGGCGAGCAGCGCACTGAAATGGCTGTGCTGTGGATTGATGGCCCTGCGGGTGCGCAGTTGCAGACGGGCCAGCTCGCTTTTGTTAATCCCTTTCATTGCATAACCTCCTAGCAGATGTGTGGGCGCCCAGCGCAGATGGCCGGCCGGGCGCATGCAGCCCTGGCAGTGACCAGAGCGCAAACCAGACAAGGAGGTACACAACAGCAACCCGCGATGGGACGCAGGCTCAGTGACAGATGCAACGGCAGATGAAGGGCAGATCGAACCTAGACAGGTAATGCGGAAATATGGCGTCCTTTCACCCAGCAAACTCCTTGTGCCCCGACCCTGGCATCCCGTGGCGGGTGCCGCTTGAGTCGAGTGAGCGACTGCCAGTCCCCTGCAGCGCCGTAGTACATCGGTTTAGTTGAAAGAAGCGCAGCGTCAAGCCGGATGCGCTGCGGGCGAAAACACCCGGATAAGCACCTTAAATTTTCAGCCAGCCGCTCTGCAACGGGCATTTCAGCACTGCCAAAGCGTGCTGCGGGGGAATACCCCAAGCGCCCCCTGAACAGCTGCCTGGCGGCTGCAGGTGGCGACCCGCCTGGCCTGCAAGCCCAGCACAGAATCGCTAGACGGATTGACGATAACGCCAGGCTTATTAAAAGCCTTTGGCCTCGTTCGCTAGCCCATCCAGCCCAGCGCCTTGGCCCGCGCCACTGCCTGGGTGCGGCGTTCGACGCCGAGTTTGACGTTGATCCGCCGTGCGTGGGTTTTCACCGTGTGCAGGGAGATGTACAGCTGTTCGGCGATCTGCTGGTTGGAGCAGCCCTGGGCGATCAGGCGCAGTACCGCCGCCTCGCGCTTGCTGAGCAACGACTCGCACACCTCGCCCGCCGGCAGCGCAGGCGCCGTGCCTATGTGCTGCTGACACCACTGGGGGTCACTCAGCTGCGGCACTATGCGTTCCAGCCAGGCGCCCTGACGCTGTTGCAGGGCGAGCAGCGGACGCGGTTGCTGCAGGCGCTCGGCCTCGCTCAGGGCCTGACACACCAGGGCGGCAGCGGCTTCCTTGCGGCCGGCGAGAAACTGCGCCTCGGCCAGGCTGACGCGGATCTCGCCCGCCAGGCTGTGGTGGCCCGCCTGCCCGCATTCGCCGAGCAACGCCTGGAGCAGCTCGACGGCGCTGTCCACGCGCCCCAGCGCCAGCTCGGCCAGGGCCAGGCCTTGGCGCACGCGCAACTGCAAGTCGAAGAAGCCCGAGGGCGCCAGCAGCGCATGGGTCTCGAAGCGCTGCTGCACCCGCAGGAAGTGGCTGCGTGCCTGTTCTACTTCGCCCTGGTGCAGGCAGAGTTCGCCCTGGGCCAGCAGCAGGACCTCGCGGTAACGCACCTCGGGTACATGCAGGCACTGCATCTGCCGTTCGGCACTGCGCAGCAGCTGGCGTGCGCGCTCGAACTCGCCGCTGGCGCTGGCCAGTTCGGCCAGGCTCAGGTAACCGAACAGCAGGTAGGCGTCCTGACATTGCTCGGCCTCCTGCAACCCCGTGCGCAGCGCCTGCTCCGCTTCGGCGCTGCTGCCACGGCCCGCCAGCAGATGGCCGCGCATCAGCAACAGACGCGCCAGCACGGGGCCGCGCAGAGCCGCACCCTGCAGCTGCTGCAGCGACTGCTCGGCCTGTTCCAGGGCACGCTCGCGCTCACCCAGCATGGCCAGCAGGTGGACGTGGTCGACGCTGATCAGCGCCTCGAACAGCACATTGCCGCGCAACCGCGCCAGGCGCAGGCCCTCGTGGCTGTGCTGCTGGGCCTGGGCCAGGTCGAGCTCGGCCATGGCCTGCTGAGCCAGGGCCTGGTGGCAGAGGATGTGTTGCGACCAGCCCGACTCGTCCAGCACGGCCAGTGCTTCCAGGCAGTGCTGGCGCGCGCTGCGCAGCCCGCGCTGGCGCTGCAACACCCCTGTCACCGCCTGGTACTGGGCGAGCAGTTGCTGCTGGCGGCGGGCATCGGGTTGCGGCAGGAAGCGCGCCAGCTCGGCGATGCAGCGATCCGCCTCGTCCAGGCGCGCACAGATGATCAGGGCCCAGGCCTGCAGGCAGATCAGGCGGGCGGAGCTGGAGAACAGGCTGGCCGGCAGTTCGTCGCGCCATTGCAGGAACTGCGCGACGCTGTAGCCGATCAGCAACTGATCCTGGCCATAGCGCTGCACGTAGCTGGCGGCCACCTCCAGCTGGCCGGCGCAGAGTGCATGCTGCACGGCTTCGCGCACCTCGCCACGCTCGGCGAACCACTGGCAGGCACGCAGATGGGCCGACAGCGGCGGCTGGCCGCCGGACAGACGCTTGAGCAGGCTGGCCAGCGGACGCCACAGGCGGAACCATTCGCCGCAGCCATCCAGGCCATGCAGGAACAGCTGGCGCTGGCGCAACTCGAGGAGCAGGGCCGCGCCGTCCTGTTCTTCCAGCACCTGGTCGCACAAGGTCGCGCAGAAGCGCGGCATATGCGCCAGGGTGAACAGCGCCTGCAGCAGCGTCGGCGGCAGGCCGGCCAGCACCTCGCGCTCGAAGTATTCCTGCAGCAACGGGGTACCGGCGAGCAGACGCTCGGCGAGATTGTCCGCACTGCTGCCCATCAGCAGCAGGCAGACACCGGCCAGCCAGCCCTCGCTGTGCTGCAGCAGTTGCTTGGCCAAGGCACTCGGCAAGCGCTGCTGGCGTTGTTCGAGCAGGCGTTCGAGCTCTGCCTCGGTAAGCGCCAGAGCTTGCGCGTCGAGTTCCTGCAGATCGCCCTGCAGCAGCAGCCGCGGCAGGTTCCAGGCCGGGCGCCGGCGACCGCTGATCCACCAGCGCAGGGTATGCGGGGCGCGTTCCAGCAGTTGGTCGAGGCAGGCATCCAGTTCGGCGCAGGTTTGCCGCGGGTAGTCGTCGAGAATGATCCATAGCGGTTGCTCGATGCGCCCGAGCAGCAGGCTCAACTCGGCGCCGGGTTCGCCCGGCCCGGGGGTCAGCTGCAGGGCCGTGGCCAGGCGGGTGAGCAATTCGGTCGGGGTCAGCGGCAGGCCGAGCAGCTCCAGCCAGACCACCCGAGTACCCGCGGGGGCGCGGCGCACGCACTCGTTGAGCAGCACGCTCTTGCCGAAGCCGGCCGGGGCGCAGACCAGGCTCAGGCGGCTGTCGCTGGCGAGCAGGGCATCGCCCAGCCGCGGCCGGGCGATATGCGCGGCGGGCAGGCGTGGCAAGGCGCTGTCGTGGGGGCGCTGGCGCAGCGCCATGGGCAGGGCGCGGACACTGTCATGCATGTTCTGGCCTCGACGCGGTTGTTGTATTTGTACGGTCGATGGAACGTCAGCCGATCATACCCACTAATCGGAGGGTCACCAGCGCCTGAATATCGGCAGTGGTGCTACATCAATAGTGCCAGGGCCTGTTCCCGTTTCGTTCGTGAACGAAACGGGAACAGACCCTAGACGCGAGCATAAAAAAGGCGACCACCAGGGTCGCCTCAAGCCAAGGAGCAGCGGCTTTTCTCTCAGCGCACGCCGGCGTTGCGCAGGGCGGCCGGAGTGAAGTCCTTGGCCGATGCGTGGGCGCCGTAGACGACCGAATGTTTCTCCTCGTTGGCCATGCCGATGGCCACGTAGCGGCCGACGACGATGTCGTAGAGGGCTTCGAAGGCATAGCCAGGCGTCTGTACGTGGAAGTTCTGCACGGCCATGGCCTGGCCGATGCGCCAGAGCTGGCCGCGGCCGTCATAGTGCTCGGAGGCGACGATCTGCCAGGAGTCCTCGTCGATGAAGAAGCGCCGCTTGGCGTAGATGTTGCGCTCGCCGGCGCGCAGCGTCGCTTCGACTTCCCAGACCCGGTGCAACTCGTAACGCGCCAGGTCCTGGTTGGTATGCCCGGCCTGCAGGATGTCGGCGTACTTCACCTCGGGCGAGGCCAGCTTGAAGTTGTTGTAGGGGATATACAGTTCGCGCTTGCCGATCAGCTTCCAGTCGTAGCGATCCGGGGCGCCGTTGTACATGTCGAAGTTGTCCGAGGTGCGCAGGCCATCGGCGGCGGTACCCGGGCCGTCGTAGGCCACCTGCGGCGCGCGGCGCACGCGGCGCTGGCCGGCGTTGTAGATCCAGGCCATGCGCGGTTCCTTGATCTGGTCCAGCGAGTCGTGCACCAGCAGCACGTTGCCGGCCAGGCGCGACGGCGCGGTGACCCGCTGCTTGAAGAACAGCAGGGCGTTCTCGGCCTTCTTCTCCGGCAGGTCGGGCATCATCGAGGGGAAGGCCACCACGTCATCGAAGTGCACCAGGGTGTAGTCGCCATTGGTCTGCGGGGTGGCCTGGACGATGTTGCGCTGCAGGTTGCCACCGCGGTAGCGAGTGATGTGGTTCCACACCACTTCCAGGCCGTTCTGCGGAATCGGGAAGGCGTAGTAGCGGCTGTCGGCGAAGTTCTGCAGGCCGTTGCCGCCTTCCACCAGCGTGGTATTCAGCGCGCTGCGCTTGGCGGCGGCGGCGACTTCTGCGGGGACGGTCGCCGTGCGGTGGCTGGGGTAGACCGGCATCTTGTAGCTCTGCGGGTAGCGTTTGAACATCGCCACCTGACCTTCGTTCAGCTTGTCCTGGTACTGCGGCAGGTTCTGCGCGGTGATGGTGAACAGCGGCTGCTCGCCGGCGAACGGGTCGCCGAGGAAACCATTGGCGTCCACCGCTGCGGCGTCCTTGCCCAGGCCGCCGGTCCAGGCCGGGATACTGCCGTCGGCATTGCCGGCTTGCTCTGCCCCTAGCGGGGTGAGGCTGCTACCCAGCTTGGCCGCCTCCTCCGGCGCCACGGCGGCGAACACAGCGCTGGCCAGCAGGCTGAGGGTGAGGGTACTGATCAGTTGCATTGTTGTTGTTTTCATAATTGGCTGGTTCCCTGGGTCGCGGTTCAGAAGTTCACGCCGAAGCTGAGGGCGAGAAAGTCACGGTCGACCGCGACGTTGTAATCACCGCCGAAGTAGTCGGTGTACGACAGGCTGGCGGTATAGGTATTGCGGTACTCGGCATCCAGACCGACGCTGATGGCCTTGCTGCCTTCGTTGAACACCGGGCCGTAGCCGTCGACGTCATGCGCCCAGGACAGGTTCGGCTTGAGGTTGATACCGGCGATCACGTTGTTGTAGTCCCAGATCGCCCGGGCGCGGTAACCCCAGGAGGTGGAAGTGAAGAAGCCGTCGTCGCCATACTCCTGCGCGGACAGCAGGTTCGACGCACTGGTGCCGTAGGGCGAGCCGTAGATCCCGTCGCGGCCATAGCGCAGCTCGTCCTGGCTCTCCAGGGCGCCGATGCGGGTCACGCCGATTTCACCGGCCAGGGTCAGGCGATCGGCGCCCATGACCCGATCGAAGAAGTGGGTGAAGGTGGTTTGCGCCTGGCCCACTTCCTTGCGGTTGTAGCCCCGGTGCAGGGCCTCGGCCTGGGCCAGCGCGCCGGCGAAGCCGCCAGTGGCCAGGCCGCCGGCAACGCTGGTGGCCATCCGGCTGGTCAGGTCGGTGGTGTTGATCTGCACCGGCATGTTGGGCCGGTAGCTGATCTCGCCCGACCAGGCGGTGCCGGTGGGCAGCGAGGTGGAGAAGCTCATGCCATACAGGCGGATGTCTTCCGGATATTCCAGGTAGTAGTTGCCCGTGCCGAGCAGGATCGGCTGGGCCAGCGCCCCGCCGGCGACGGTCAGGGCATTGGTGATGCTCGCGGCGTTGGCGTTCTGATAGCCGACATTCGGTGAGCGGCTGTGGTAGTTGATGAAGTAGGCCGCGTATTCGGTGTCGTCGCCGAGCCAGCGCAGCGCCAGGCCGAACTGCCCGGAGTCGCGGGCGTCGCGATCGCCGCCGCGCGGCACCACCAGCCCCTCCGGCTCGACGGTCACGCCCAGGTCGGCCAGCTCCGACTGGAAGCCGAGCAGGGTCTGGATGCTGCTGAGGCCGAGGCCGTTGTAGTTGGTGTCGCAGCCATCGGCGACCACGTCGGCACTGGAAAAGAAGGTGCCGCAGTTGTCGGCCACGGTCTGGTCCCACTCCAGCTGGTAGAAGGCCTCCATGCTCAACTGGTCGGTCAGGGTCTGCGACAGGTAGAGCATGTTGACCGGGATCAGCCCTTCCTTGAGCTCCGAGCCCGGTCGGCGCAAAGCGGCGGCATCGATCGGGTTGATGGCGTTGATGCTGTTGCCGATGAAGGTGCTCTCGCCCCAGCTGACCACCTGCTTGCCCACCCGGGTCGAGCCCGGTAGATCGCCGATGGCGTAGTTGTGGTAGACGAAGGCGTCGAGAATCTCCGCACCGGATGACTGCGCACCCTCTTTGCGGTTGTGTTCGTCGATGTCCTTGAACAGCCGCTGCTCGTCCTTCAGCTCGAAGTCGTACCAGTACTTGCCACGCACGAACACGCCAGTGTCGCCGTACTTCAGTTCGAGGTCATGGATGCCCTTGAAGATCTTCGAGAAGGTTTCGCCCTTCTTGAAGTTCAGGCGCCCGTCGTCGCCGGTCTGGGTGAAACCACTGCCGCCGTTGGCCGTACCGATCAGCTCCGGATCGGCGCTGCGCATCGACCAGCTGGCGCCGACCGACAGGGACGAGTCGAGCTGGCCCTCGATCTCACCGATGTTGAAGCTGGCGGCCTGCGCCGGCGCGACAGCAGCGAGGGCGATAGCCAGGGGAAGGATGTGTGGCTGGAAGATTCCGGGCCTTGTTGTTTTTGTCATGCGGCTCTCCGATGTGAGTGAAACTGTCCAGCACCCTAAACAGGGGATGACACTCGGATAAGCGCCCGAAGGTTGGATTCGTACCGTCGCCCGAAAGGATGATTAGCCCTCTAGCCAGGGCGTTGCGCGCCATCAACACGGCGCTGAATGCAGCACTATCAGCCGGCCGCCCCAGGCCCGTTCAGCGGGTATGAAAAAGCCCCGCACAAGGCGGGGCTTCGGTAACGGGCAACAGGTGGGCGATCAGGCGATCTTCGGCTGTGCCAGGTTGTTGTCGGCGGCTGCCGCAGGCGCCCATTGCTGCAGACGCAGCAGGCTTTCGCGATAGGGCTTGAGGCTCATCCGCAGCAGCAGCACCGAGGCCAGGACCGCCAGTGTGGTGACGATCAGCAGCGAATAGCGCAGCGCCTTGTCGTCGGCAAAGACGAAGTCGGTGACCAGCGCCACCGCCGTCGGCCCGATCCCCAGGCCGATCAGGGTGACGACGAACAGGTACACGGCCGAGGCCTGGCCGCGCATCGAGTTGGGCATGATTTCCTGGATCGCCGCCGGTGCCACGCCGAACGGCATGCTCAGGAAGAATACGGTCGGCGCCAGCAGCAGCGCCGCCCAGAAGGCGCTGCCCATCAGCGGGAACAGCACCACCAGCGGCAGCGCGCCGAGGGCGGCGATCAGGCCGACGCGCATATTGGCATCGCTGTGCCCGCGCTTGACCAACCGGTCGGCCAGGCGTCCGCCACAGACGATGCCCAGGCAACCGAACACGGCGACGATGCTGCCGTAGACGATGCCCACCTGGCCGGCATCCCAGCCGTAGGTGCGGATGAAGAAGCTGGGGATCCAGGCCGCACTGCCGTAACCGGCGAAGGCCAGGCCGGCGAAGCCGAAGTTGTGGCACAGCACGGTGCGCCGGTTGCTGCGGATATAGCGCCCGACCTCGGCCAGCGGTACCGCCACCCCGGCGCCCACGCCACGCCGCACAGGCTCGCGCACGGCGAGCATGAGCAGGGTGAACAGCACACCGGCGGCGCCGAGAATGAGGAAGATCAGCTGCCACGGACGCACCTCGCCGAGCACCGGCAGCACCAGGTCACCCTGGGCCGAGGCGAACTGGATCACCAGGCCGCCGAGCAGAAAAGCGATGCCGGAACCGAGGTAGACGCCCATCGAGTAGACGCTGATGGCGGTGGCGCGGCGCTCTGGCGGGAAGCTATCGGCAATCAGCGAATAGGCCGCCGGCGACAGCGCCGCTTCGCCCACACCAACGCCGATACGGCAGATGAGGAACTGCCAGTACAGCTTGGCCATGCCGCAGGCGGCCGTGGCCGCGCTCCAGAACAGCACGCCGATGGCGATCAGGCCACGGCGGCTGCGGGTATCGGCCAGGCGCCCGAGGGGGATGCCGCAGATGGTGTAGAACAGCGCGAAAGACAGGCCCATCAGCAGGCTCATCTGCGTGTCGCTGATCACCAGGTCACGGCGGATCGGCTCCACCAGCAGGTTGAGAATCTGCCGGTCGATAAAGGACAGCACATAGGCCACCATCAGGATGACCACGGTGGTCCAGGCGGACAGACTGGAGGGGTAGCCATTATTGTTGTTGGGCATTGGCATGCTTCCTCGACGCCACAGCACGGCGCGGATCGGGTGAGTGTCACCCAGCTTAGGTCGAGATAAAGCCGACTGAGTATCGCCCTAAGGTGTTATCAGCAAGTTGAATTGGCATGCTGCCCTCACGCGAATGGCTGAGCCTGGCACATCGCCAGTAACGGCAAAGCGCTTACAAAATCGAATAAAAAACACTACTGTGGCGCCTTTCTCCTGGATCAGGCACAAACATGTTGACTCCAGTTGCTACCGATTCGAGCCCAGCACCCAGCCGCGTGCATGACCTGCGCCGGGCCGCGCTGAAGCACAGTGGGCGCCAGGCCAAGCTCGCCGAGCTGGTGGCCGAGGCGATGCAGAAGGATATTGCCGCCCTCGGCTGGCCGGTCGGCAGCCTGCTGGGCTCCGAAGCCCAGCTGATGGAGCGCTACCGGATCAGCCGCGCCACCCTGCGCGAGGCGATCCGCCAGCTGGAGCGCAACGGCGTGGCCAGCATGCGCCGCGGCGCTGGTGGCGGCCTGATCGTCCGCCAGCCCGCCAAGGACTCCGCCGCCCTGGCCCTGGCGACGTATCTGGAACTGACCGACGTCAGCTTTGCCGAGCTGTTCGAAGCCCGTGAGCTGATCGAATGCCTGATCGTCAGCCAGGCCGCCGAACAGCTCAGCGATAGCGACATCGGGCGCGCGCGACAACTGATCGACCTGCTGCGCCATACGCCGCCCTGCAGCTTCAACGAAGAACTGCAGCTGCACGGCCAGGTGCGTGAACTCATCTGCCAGGTGGCCGCCAACCCGGCCATCAGCCTGATCTACGTGGCGCTGTGCTACGTCACCATCAATGGCCGCACGCCGCAACGCGCGCACGTGCGAGCCAGGCTGGAGCAGGCCTTCAGCACGGGCCGCCAGCTCAAGCTGGAGTTGCTCGAATGCATCGTGGCCGGCGATGCCCAGCGTGCCCAGGACAACGTGCGCGACTCGCTGCGCCAGCTCCGCGAGCTGATCGTCGAGCTCAGCGGCAGCCTGCAGAAGGGGCCGACCTCCGACATGAGCAGCCTGCAGCTGGCGCCTGATTTCGCCATCCGCAAGGTCTACGAGAAAACCGCCCACCGCCTGGCGGTGGTGATCGCCCGCAGCATCGCCAATTCCGGCTTGCGCGCCGGTGCCCGCCTGGGCGCCGAGCCAGACCTGCAGGCCCTCCATCAGGTCAGCCGGGCCGTGCTGCGCGAGGCGGTGCGCACCCTGGAGCTGCACGCCATCGTGCGCAGCCGGCGTGGCCAGGGCGGTGGGCTGATCGTGGAAACACCCGACCCGAGCTACACCATCAAGCTGTTGCTCAATTACCTGCGCCACAACCAACTGCCGCGGCACTACTTCTACTCGGTGTGGAAGACCCTGCAGCTGACGGCCGCCGGCCTGACCGCGCAACGCCTGGACAGCCAGGGCCGCGCGCGCCTGCAACAACTGCAGGCGGCTACTGCGGCCGCGCGCCTGAGCAACTCCCGCGAGCTCGACCTGTGCATTGCCGAGCTGAGTGGCAACCGCGCCCTCGCGCTGTTTTCCCATGTGTTCGGCGCCATGACCGAGCACGACCCACTGCCCGAAGCCCTGGCGGACAAGCTGCGCGACAGCCAGACGCAACGCATCCAAGCCCTGCTGGCACGCGACCCGAGCCTGGCGCGGCGCAGCATGCTGCGCTACTTCCAGCTGCTGGAAGGGGCGTTTGACGCAACCGCGCCAGGCGGCTCAGCGGGCTGAGAAACGCCGCTCTCGGGCGGCGGCGTGGGTTACAGCCGCCCGCTGCAGACTGGCGGGTAGCAGACTTGCAACAGGTTCTCAGACCACCCCGGCCGCGCGCAGCGCGGCGATCTGCCCTTTATGCAGCCCCAGCAGGCGCTGCAGGATGGCGTCGCTGTGCTCACCGAGCAGCGGCGGCGCCAGGCGGTAGTCCACCGGGGTCTGCGACAGGCGCAGCGGGCTGGCTACCTGCGGGGTGACGCTGCCCAGGCTGTTGGGCAGCTCCACGCGCAGGCCGCGGGCCTGCACCTGGGGGTCGGCGAACACCTGGGCCAGGTCGTTGATCGGCCCGCAGGGCACGCCGGCTTCTTCCAGCAGCTCCACCCACTCGGCGGTGGTGCGGAACACGGTGGCCTGGCGCAGCAGGGGGATCAGCTCGGCGCGGTTGGCCACCCGCGCCTTGTTGGTAGAAAAGCGCGAGTCGCCGGCCAAAGCCGGAAGGCCGGCGACCTCGCAAAACTTGCGGAACTGCCCGTCGTTGCCCACGGCGAGGATGAAATCGCCGTCGGCAGTGGGGAAGTCCTGGTAGGGCACGATGTTCGGGTGGGCATTGCCCAGGCGCTTGGGCGACTGGCCGGTGGCCAGGTAGTTCATCGCCTGGTTGGCCAGGCAGGCCACCTGCACGTCCAGCAAAGCAACGTCTATGTACTGGCCCAGGCCGGTCTGCTCGCGGGCATTCAGCGCGGCCAGCACGCCGACCGTAGCGTACAGCCCGGTGAGAATATCGGTGAGGGCGACGCCGACCTTCATGGGGCCGGCGCCATCCTCGCCATCGGGCTTGCCGGTCAGGCTCATCAGCCCGCCGAGCCCCTGGATCATGAAGTCATAACCTGCCCGCTTGGCGTAGGGCCCGTTTTGCCCGAAACCGGTGATGGAGCAGTAGATCAATCGCGGGTTGACCGCTTTCAGCGACGCGTAGTCGAGGCCATAGGCCGCCAGGCCACCGACCTTGAAGTTTTCCAGCACCACGTCGCACTGCGCCGCCAGTTCGCGTACCAGGCGCTGGCCCTCGGGCTGGGTGAAATCGAGGGTCAGCGACTGCTTGTTGCGGTTGGCGCACTGGAAGTAGGCCGCCTCGCGGCTGTCATTGCCGTCGGCGTCCTTGATGTAAGGCGGGCCCCAGTGCCGGGTGTCGTCGCCCGTACCGGGGCGCTCGACCTTGATCACCTCGGCGCCGAGGTCGGCCAGCGTCTGCCCGGCCCAAGGCCCGGCAAGCACGCGGGAGAGATCGAGAACACGGATATGGGATAGGGCGCCGGACATAAGAACCTCACGAACAAGTCCCCTCTCCCGCTTGCGGGAGAGGGTTAGGGAGAGGGGGAGTGTCGCGTCGAACCACAGCCCTCTCCCCCGGCCCCTCTCCCATAAATGGGAGAGGGGAGCCAAAGCGATTCGCGTCAGGCTCTTAGAAAAACGCCTGCAGACCGGTCTGAGCGCGGCCCAAAATCAGCGCATGCACGTCGTGGGTGCCTTCGTAGGTGTTGACCACTTCCAGGTTGACCAGGTGGCGAGCCACGCCGTACTCGTCGCTGATGCCGTTGCCGCCGAGCATGTCGCGGGCCATGCGGGCGATGTCCAGGGACTTGCCGCAGCTGTTGCGCTTCATGATCGAGGTGATTTCCACCGCGGCGGTGCCTTCATCCTTCATCCGGCCCAGGCGCAGGCAGCCTTGCAGGGCCAGGGTGATTTCGGTCTGCATGTCGGCCAGCTTCTTCTGGATCAGCTGGTTCTGCGCCAGCGGGCGGCCGAACTGCTTGCGGTCCAGGCAGTACTGGCGGGCGGTGTGCCAGCAGTCCTCGGCAGCGCCCAGGGCGCCCCAGCTGATGCCGTAACGGGCGGAGTTGAGGCAGGTGAACGGGCCCTTCAGGCCGCGCACATCGGGGAAGGCGTTCTCTTCCGGGCAAAACACGTTGTCCATGACGATTTCGCCGGTGATCGAGGCGCGCAGGCCGACCTTGCCGTGGATCGCCGGGGCGCTGAGGCCCTGCCAGCCTTTTTCCAGGACGAAGCCGCGGATCTCGCCGGCGTCATCCTTGGCCCAGACCACGAACACGTCGGCGATCGGGCTGTTGGTGATCCACATCTTGGCGCCGGTCAGGCGGTAGCCGCCGTCGACCTTCTTCGCCCGAGTGATCATCGAGCCCGGATCGGAGCCGTGGTCCGGCTCGGTCAGGCCGAAGCAGCCGATGTATTCGCCGCTGGCCAGCTTGGGCAGGTACTTCTGCTTGGTCGCTTCGTTGCCGAACTCGTTGATCGGCACCATCACCAGCGACGACTGCACACTCATCATCGAGCGGTAGCCGGAGTCGATACGCTCCACTTCACGGGCGATCAGGCCGTAGCACACGTAGTTGAGGCCGCTGCCGCCGTAGGCTTCCGGAATGGTGGCGCCGAGCAGGCCGGTTTCACCCATCTCGCGGAAGATCTTCGGATCGGTCTGCTCGTTGCGGAAGGCCAGCTGCACGCGCGGCTTCAACTTGTCGGCGGCGAACTGCTGGGCGCTGTCACGCACCATGCGCTCTTCTTCGCTCAGTTGCTGGTCGAGCAGCAGCGGGTCGATCCAGTTGAAGCTTGCCTTGCTGGCCATGGGGCGAATCCTCGAAACGTTGGCAGTAGAGGGCCGCCACCTGCACAGGCGCGGCCAGTCGATGGAGCAAGACTAGGCCGGTAAGCGGCACGGGGCAAACGAGGATTTTGCACGCTGTTGTGCAATAAGCTCACTCCGAGATAGCCTGAGAAGGCAATTCAAGCTCATGACTGTGAGGCTATCGCATAGATGCGCCGCAAAATCCCCAGCACCGTCGCCCTGGTGGCCTTCGAGTCGGCCGCCCGCCACCAGAGTTTCACCAAAGCCGCCGACGAACTGGCGCTGACCCAGGGCGCCGTGTGCCGGCAGATCGCCGGGCTTGAGGAGTTTCTCGGCATCGAACTGTTCCGCCGTTCGCGCCGCGGCGTGCAGCTGACCGAAGCCGGCCTGGCCTACAGCCGCAAGGTCGCCGCGCAGCTGGATGCGGTGGAGCGCGACACCCTCGCCGCCATGGGTCAGCAGGGTGCCATGAGCATCGAGCTGGCGGTGGTGCCGACCTTCGCTACCCAGTGGCTGGTGCCACGCCTGAAGGACTTCCAGCGCCTGCACCCGGAAGTCACCGTGCACCTGACCAACCGCACCCGGCCCTTCCTGTTCGCCGACACCGCCTTCGACGCCGCCATCTATTTCGGCGATGCCGACTGGTCCGGCACCGAGGCGCACTACCTGATGCCCGAGTACCCGCTGCCGGTGTGCAGCCCTGAGTTGCTGGCCGGGCGTGCGCAATTCAGCGCCGCGGAACTGGCAGCGCTGCCGCTGCTGCAGCAGACCACCCGTCCCTATGCCTGGCGCCAGTGGTTCAACGCCCAGGGCCTGAACGTGCCGCGCGACCTCAGCGGGCCGCGCTACGAGTTGTTCTCCATGCTGGCCCAGGCGGCGATCCACGGCATGGGCGTGGCGCTGATCCCGCCGTTTCTGATCCAGCGCGAGCTGGCCGAGGGCCGTCTGGTCGCCGCCCACCCCCTGGCTTTTCACAGTGATGAGCGCGCCTATTACCTGATTATTCCCGAGCGCAAGCTGGAATCGGCCGCTCTGCGCGCCTTTCGCGACTGGTTGTTGCAGGTGGCCGCTGACTACCAGCAGGAAAATCGCCTGTAGCCCTTGCCGTGCGCGGCCTGCGCCCATGTAGCACGGCGCCATGAACACTACATCGGCGCAACCCGGTAAAACCGCTGAAAGCCCCGCCACAGCTGGCGCGAACAGGATTTCGCACAATCCGTTCGATACATTTCACACCGCATTGGAATCGACGAACGGTTATTCAGCTGGCGAATGCCAAAACACCCCTGCAGGTGCCGCCAGCTGGGGGCTAGGCCAGCAACAGCGCGGCCTGCAGCTGGTATAAAAGACAACGACAGTACCTATAACTTGTAGTAATCGAATTTCAAAACTCCATAAATTCTTGAAGGCCTCGCCGTTCACCTGCAAAATGCCGCGCCCCGCCATTATCCGTGCGGGTTTGTGCTGATCCGCCCTCACCCGCGTGCCACCCGCAGTGCGCTGGTTCATCAAAACGATCACGCAGGAGAATTGAAGTGCACATCGGTGTTCCTCTCGAGACCCATGCCGGTGAGACGCGCGTTGCCGCGACTCCCGAAACCATCAAGAAGCTGATCGGCCAAGGCCATCAGGTGACTGTACAGACCGGTGCCGGCGTCAGCGCCAGCATTCCGGACAGCGCCTATGAGGCCGTGGGCGCAGCCATCGGCAACGATGCCGCCGCCTTCGGTGCCGACCTGGTGCTGAAAGTGGTCGCCCCGACCGAGGCCGAACTGGCGCACATGAAGACCGGCGCCGTGCTGGTTGGCATGCTCAACCCGTTCAGCAACGAGACCATCGCGCGCATGAATGCTCGTGGCGTCACTGCCTTCGCTCTGGAGGCCGCCCCGCGCACCTCCCGCGCGCAGAGCCTGGACGTGCTGAGCTCGCAAGCCAACATCGCCGGCTACAAGGCCGTGATGCTGGCCGCCAACCACTACCCGCGCTTCATGCCGATGCTGATGACCGCTGCCGGTACCGTGAAGGCCGCCCGCGTGCTGATCCTCGGTGCCGGTGTTGCCGGCCTGCAGGCCATCGCCACGGCCAAGCGCCTGGGTGCGGTGATCGAGGCTTCGGACGTGCGTCCGGCGGTGAAGGAGCAGATCGAATCGCTCGGCGCCAAGTTCGTCGACGTACCGTTCGAGACCGATGAAGAGCGCGAGTGCGCCCAAGGCGTTGGCGGTTACGCCCGTCCGATGCCGGCCTCGTGGATGGAGCGTCAGGCCAAGGCGGTGCACGAGAAGGCCAAGCTGGCCGATATCGTCATCACCACCGCACTGATTCCGGGCCGCAAGGCACCGACCCTGCTGCATGCCGCCACCGTGGCGGAAATGAAGCCGGGCTCGGTGATCATCGACCTGGCTGCGGCGCAAGGCGGCAACTGCCCGCTGACCGTTGCCGAGCAGGTGGTGGTGCAGCACGGCGTGACCATCGTCGGCCACAGCAACCTGGCGGCCCTGGTGCCGGCAGACGCTTCGGCCCTGTATGCACGCAACCTGCTGGACTTCCTCAAGCTGGTCATCGACGGCGAAGGCAAGTTCCACCTCAACCTGGAAGACGACATCGTCGCCGCGTGCCTGATGTGCCGCGATGGCAACGTCGTGCGCACCAACGGCTAAGGAGTAGAGACATGGAACTGATTTCCCCAAGCATCTACAACCTGATCATCTTCGTGCTGGCCATCTACGTGGGCTACCACGTGGTATGGAACGTCACCCCGGCCCTGCACACCCCGCTGATGGCAGTAACTAACGCCATTTCCGCGATCGTCATCGTCGGCGCCATGCTGGCCGCCGCGCTGACCGAGACCGTGCTGGGCAAGTCCATGGGCACCCTGGCCGTAGCTCTGGCCGCGGTCAACGTGTTCGGTGGCTTCCTGGTCACCCGCCGCATGCTGGAAATGTTCAAGAAGAAGGCGCCGAAAGCGCCGGTGGAGAAGCACTGATGAGCATGAATCTGATCACCCTTCTCTACCTGGTCGCCTCGATCTGCTTTATCCAGGCGCTGAAAGGCCTGTCGCACCCGACCTCGTCGCGCCAGGGCAACCTGTTCGGCATGATCGGCATGGGCATTGCCGTGGTCACCACCGTGTTCCTGGTGTTCAAGCTGGGCGCGCAAATGACCGAAGGCGGCGCTGCCAAGGGCCTGGGCTTCGTCCTGGTCGGCCTGCTGGTCGGCGGCACTGCCGGCACCATCATGGCCAAGCGCGTCGAGATGACCAAGATGCCGGAACTGGTCGCCTTCATGCACAGCATGATCGGTCTGGCCGCGGTATTTATCGCCATCGCCGCCGTGGTTGAACCGCAGTCGCTGGGCATCGTCGCTCACCTGGGCGATGCGATTCCGGCCGGTAACCGCCTGGAACTGTTCCTCGGCGCAGCCATCGGTGCCATCACCTTCTCCGGTTCGGTGATCGCCTTCGGCAAGCTGTCGGGCAAGTACAAGTTCCGCCTGTTCCAGGGCGCCCCGGTGCAGTTCAAGGGCCAGCACCTGGTCAACCTGGTGATCGGTCTGACCATCGCCGGCCTGGGCCTGGTGTACATGTTCACCGGCAACCTGCAGGCCTTCGCCATCATGCTGGCCCTGGCCTTCATCATCGGCGTGTTGATCATCATCCCGATCGGCGGTGCCGACATGCCGGTCGTGGTGTCGATGCTCAACTCCTACTCGGGCTGGGCGGCTGCCGGTATCGGCTTCTCGCTGAACAACTCGATGCTGATCGTCGCCGGTTCGCTGGTCGGCTCGTCCGGTGCCATCCTCTCGTACATCATGTGCAAGGCGATGAACCGTTCGTTCTTCAACGTGATCCTCGGTGGTTTCGGTGGTGCAGCTGAAGCAGCTGGCCCGGCCGGTGCCCAGGAAGCCCGTCCGGTGAAGTCCGGTTCGTCCGACGACGCCGCCTTCCTGCTGACCAACGCCGACACCGTGATCATCGTTCCGGGCTACGGCCTGGCAGTGGCCCGTGCCCAGCACGCGCTGATGGAGCTGGCCGAAAAGCTGACCCATCGCGGCGTCACCGTGAAGTACGCGATCCACCCGGTTGCCGGTCGTATGCCTGGCCACATGAACGTCCTGCTGGCCGAGGCCGAAGTGCCTTACGAGCAGGTGTTCGAGATGGAAGACATCAACTCCGAGTTCGGCCAGGCCGACGTGGTGCTGGTGCTGGGCGCCAACGACGTGGTCAACCCGGCCGCGAAGAACGACCCGAAGTCGCCGATCGCCGGCATGCCGATCCTCGAGGCCTACAAAGCCAAGACCGTGATCGTCAACAAGCGCTCGATGGCCAGCGGCTACGCCGGCCTGGATAACGAACTGTTCTACCTGGACAAGACCATGATGGTCTTCGGCGACGCCAAGAAAGTCATCGAAGACATGGTCAAGGCGGTCGATTAAGACGCTTTGCTCCAGACACAAAAAACCCGGCCATGTGCCGGGTTTTTTATTGGCCGATGACCTCAGCCACCCAAGCCATGCTTGTTGATGTGCTCAATGATCTTGTTATTGCGGGCCTGCCACTGGTTGAAAGCCGCCTCGAAGGCTGCCAGGTCCGGTACTTCCCCCTTAAAGGCGACCCCCACGATGGTGCTTGGAAAGTCTTCTGGACCATCAAACCCCACAAAACTGTGATTGAATCCTTTGAGCAGAGACCTAAAACCTTCGGGAGTGAAGCGCCAGTAGTCATAGGGGTAGGCATGAATAGGGAAGTTCATCACCGAGCTGATGATCAGCACACCGTTCTTTTGCAAGACACGATGCAATTCATCGATCGCCTTGCGTGGATATTCCACATGCTCGAGCGTATCCATGCAAATGGCCGTCCCCACCGACTCATCCAGCAACTCAAGGTGATGCAGGTTGAGTACTCGGTCGACCCCCTTACCCGCACGCATATCGCAACCGACATACTCCTGCCCTGGGAACAGCGGGCGCAGGTCTTCCAACTCGCTATCGTCATGCACCTGCAAAGCACCAAACTCAAAAATCGGCGCATGAAGCGCGATGGTTTTGTTGGTTAACTCAATAAAGCGTCTCAAGTGACTGCGCATATTGTTATAAGCCTGAACCTTAGCGATTGTTTTTGGTGGCCAAACTGGGTGCAAGCTCCTGAGAACACGTTCTACTAGCAGAACAGGGGCTTGCAGCAATGCCAGTGAAGCCGATTGTTGATGACCTGCGTACAGAGTGCTGCGACGGAAAACCTCTAAATCCCAGCGCTCGCTTCCATCCAGCCTGCGATCCCATGTGCTCAGTTTACAGCGCCATGAAGCACAGCTGCACTGTTGCCGGCCCGCAGAAAAATAAACTTACCCTACACGCCTCCCTTTGCCCGAGAGAAGTCCAGCGCCTTGGACATGGTTGAATGCACGCCTTATCGACGCAGTTCACATCCGCAAGTTGTCGGCTGGCGACTCAGAGTTAGGCTGTCGCGCTTGTTTCCACGACAAGGCTTTCAAACGCAGAAACGGCAGCTCAATATAACGATAAGTACAAGCCGACAAGGCAACTGCCACCAGCAGGATACCAATACCGAATAAGAGCTCCTCACCCCAACCAACTGGATGCCAAGGCAACCGCAGAACAGAGTTACTCTTAAGGAGGAAAAAAATCACTGAGCTGTGCAGCAGGTAAAAGGAATACGACCACAGACCAAGACGATGCAGAACTGGATTCACAAACAAACCCGCGCCCGGAAATTTGAAGTTCAATAGGGCAAAGACAAAAACAGACCACGCCAAGGCATCCCACAGGTAGTGCTCATACCAGAAGACATGAGCGTACGAGCCGAACTGGCGGCCCCGAAACTCAGCCATTTGATTGAGGACCAATAGGGCCATAACTACCAGGAGCAGGCCCACCCAAGGTTGAGCCCCCCAGCACCGCAGTACCGGACCAAAGCGTAGTTGCACCCACGCCAATGCAGCACCCACAGCAAATAGCGGCCAACGCCCTAATAGGCTATTTCTGTGATCCGCCCAAAAGCCCTGATCCAAACCGGATATGCATATCAGGAAATAGGCATAGCTCGCGGCCGGGATCAGTACCCAGAATACATGGCGCCAACCAGGATGGCGCACCAACCAGACAACTGCGGGTAACAGCAGATAGAACTGCACTTCAATGACCAGGCTCCACCAGACATTGCCCATTGGCGACAGAACGCCAACCCGCACCCCTTGAAAAAACAATGCTCCCAGCGCCTGCAACCATTGCCCACTCCACAAGGCGGCCAGCAGAACCAACAGGTAAAACATCGGCAGAATTCGCAACGCCCGGCGCAGTAGATATGGGCCGAGACGCAACGGAGCACCCTGTAGAAAAGGGCGACTCAGTAGAAACCCACTCAGCACGAAGAACAGCGTGACCCCCGCATCCCCACCGAACAGAAGCGCCACCACTGCCGGCAGGTTCTCAAAAGGCTGATAGCCATGCAGGCTACCCAAGTAGTGAAAACAGAAGACCAGCAGAATGGCTATGCCCCGCAGCGACTCAAACTCTGGCAGATGGTCCGCTTGGCTCGGGTGAACAGCATTTTGAGTCATGAGAGATTCACTTGTTGGTCATGCAGAGTAGTTGCTGGAAATCTTTCAGGCCGAAACCCTCCTGATTCGGTTGCAGAAACTTATTGATGACGACAGGCCGGTCGATCCACCCCGGGAAAACCCCGCGAGCATCCTGGCCGCCACCGATGAAAGTAGGCTGCGATAATCCAGCGGTACTACCAGGGCGTTTCAGGAGCTGCTCACTATCCATAATCTGCTTACCGTTCCAGTAAGCAGAAAGTCTGGCCTGGGCAGGCATGGGAAAAGGGAAGGTGTAATGCGCTTTCACATTCACACTGAGCACCAACCGATTGCAGGATGCCATCTCGGTAATAGGCTGACTGAACTGCTCTACCGCACCATGGACGATGCGTAAGCGGCGGTCGCGCAGCAACTGAACCCCCCACACACCAGGCTGCTCAATCAGCGTCATATCCCTATCCGTGGCGGCAGGCGCACTCAGAGAAAGCCCCATGCTGAAACCCTCGAAGACTGGTGCTCGCTGAAAATCACTGCCACGCAGTACTCCTGGCTCGCCCTGCGTACCCGGCTGCCAAGTGGTGGGGACCTGACGAGCCACACTTTCCCATTGGCGTATCAGAACCCTTGCCTCTTCGGGCTGATAGACGCGCCCCCCTTCAGAATTAGCAGCCTGCCCAATGGGTGGAGCAATCGCAGCTGAAATGAGTGGCGCCTGGAGCTTGCGATAGAACAAGCGCCCCTCTTCAAAACTTCGCCCTCCGTAACTCATGCCCTCAAGAAAGGCATCGGCAGCGAAGAAGAGATGCTTCGGCGACTGGTAGGGCTCCTTCCGCATCAAGCCAACCAGGCTTTTCCCATCGATATTCTGTGGTACCGGCCCCCCGGCCAGCTCAACCAGTGTGGGAAAGATATCCATGATTGTGGTGGCAGGAAGAATATCTTCATCCACGAAATGCTTGGGCCAGCGCAACAACAGCGGTGTGCGCTGAGCACCTTCGAGATAATTCCCCTTGCTGCCTTGGAACGGCCAGTTGTTATCACGGGCAATATTTGGGCCGCCGTTATCGCTGGCAAAGACCACAATCGTGTTGTCTGCCTGGCCAGACTCATCGAGAGCTTGCAGCAACCGTGCAATGTTGTGATCTAGCTGCGCCATGACGGCCAAAAACTTGCCTTCGGGGGTTGCAGGAAATTTGGCGGCGAACTGCGGCGAAGGCTGGTACGGCGTATGTGGCGAATACAGCCAAAGATTGATGAACCAAGGCTTCCCGTGCCCCATTCGCAATTGTTCGATGGCTTTCTCGGTAAGGATGTCATCGAGATAGCCTGCGTAGCGCTTGGGTGGTGCGCCGTTATCCTGCAGCCAGGGATTTATATGCGTCGGCCGGCGGCGAACCACCTCCCCGTGTGGCCCTGGCCCCTGCAGCACGAAATGACTGAGCATGCCGAACCAGTAATCAAAACCGTGCCTAGAGGGCTGAATTTCTGGATACTCAAGGGCTTCGCCCACATGCCACTTGCCAAGATGGATGGTGCGGTAACCCATACTCTTGAGCCGTTCAGGCAACGTGACAAGGTCAGGTGAAAGACCCAATCCGGTAGGTGCAAAACCTATCTTCATCGGCTCGCGGCCGCTAATGAGCGCCGCCCGGCTAGGCGAGCAGGTGCTATCCGTATAGTGCTGACGAAAACGCACAGAATCGCGACTGAGCTTATCGAGCGTTGGGGTAGGCGCCTGCCCATCACCCCAGCTGGCAATATCGTTATTACCCAGGTCATCGGTGAGAATCAGCAGGATATTCGGCCGCTGAGCTTGATCCGCATCATTGCCCGAACAGCCTGCACACAGCAGAATGGCCAGCAAATAAAGGCAGCATGCGGTTTTGAATGAACCCGCCACAATAGGACCCCTGCTAAATGAGTGACGCATTATTCCCGAAGCTGGTTGGCAATCAAGACACCCTGCCCGAAGCGGATGGTCTGTTGGTCAACTACCAAGCCCTGCAGAGCGCACAAGAGCAGCTCAGCGGGCTCTACCAGAGCAATCAGCCCTTCCCGCATATCGTCATCGACAATTTCCTTCCGCAGAGCACGATCGTCAAATTGCTTCAGGAATACCCTGAAGACCAGACCCTGCCAATCTGGAATGACGCCACTCACAAAGACAAGGAAAGCGGAGAATATGTACAGAAGGACAAACGCAATATTCGCGACCTCCTGCGCATGCCGCCGACGTATCGACAGTTGATCTGGGAGCTCAACTCACACTACTTCTTGAGCTTTCTGAGCAAAATGACCGAAATCAGCAATCTGATCCCCGACCCCAATCTACGAGGCGCCGGTATCCATCAGATTGGGCGTGGCGGATTTTTGAAGATCCACGCCGACTTCACCACCCATCGCGAATTTTCAATCGACCGCCGACTCAATCTCTTGGTCTATTTAAACCCGGACTGGAAGGACGAATATGGCGGTCATCTGGAGCTGTGGGACAAAGATATGCAAGGCCCACCCAAGCAGGTTCTGCCTGTAGCGAATCGTTGCGTGGTATTCAGTACTACAGCCACCTCCTTCCATGGTCACCCTCACCCTCTGACCTGCCCCAGTAACATCTATCGAAAATCCATGGCCCTGTACTACTACACCAATGGACGCCCCACTGGAGAAGCCGAACCGGTAGTCTCCACGCTATGGAAGGACACGCCTAACTAGCCCATCACGAGGAGCCCTCGCTCTATTCTTTAAACGCAAAAAGGGCTCCTCTACTAACTTGAATGATACCCACGCCAGAATTATCGAAAGTAGCAACGTAGCCACGAACGCGGCATATCTCTCCCAAGACCCCACTGCACCATGGCTCTTAGCCACAACAACTCCAATGAAAACTATTGGGTAATGCACAAGGTAGAGTGAAAAAGAAATTTTTGCTAAAAAATGGCCACACACACCGAACACAGTAGAACTGTTCTGTAGAAAAAGAAAAAATACACACCCCCAAAGCAGTGCTTCAGGAATTATGTCGAACGGTCGCACAGCGGCATAACCAGGACGGTCATTGACCGCTTTATCTTGCAAGAGCAAAGTCAAGAGAGCAAAGAACACCACGAACAGCCCAAGTCTTGCCATGCCTGAAGTCACCCGCAGCCGACCACTGACCACAATCAAAGCTATTACTGCACCCACAAAAAAAGCAGGCGCCTTAAATAATAAAGACGTAGTTATCCACGCATAGTCTCTGATATTGCCAGGAATAAGAAAGTGCGCACAATAAAAGTACAGCAAAGCCCACACAACGCCACACACCAACAAGACACGCTTTTTCAAAGCGAACAACAGAGGCACAAGCAAATAAAACTGAACCTCAGTCGCCAAACTCCACCACACGTTGCTATAAATGCTCAACTCGTTGCCGCTGACCAAAAACAACAGCGCGGGAATGAATTTTTCAAAGCTGCCAACTACAAGGCAACTTATGAACACGTAAAAATAATAGGTAGGCAATATCCTCAAGGCGCGCTGTTTAAAGTGTTCTAGCGTACTGTAGCTACGCCCTTCTCGCCCAGCCAAGATAAATGGCATAGATACAAGATAGCCACTTAGTATGAAGAAAAGCGTAACGCCGGTTCCCCCGGCATAAATAAAAATCAGAAGCGGGTTAAGCATTTCGCTGGGGCGCGAAAAAAATGCAGCATAGCCATGCATCACCACTACCAAAGTGATCGCAATAGCCCTGAGGTCATCCAACTGACCGAGTCTTTTATGCTGGGCTGTTGAAGGGGGCAGCGCGGCCCCCCCAGAGTCATTCACTTATTTAGCACCTTTAGCAACGGCAGCATTGCCAGCCAAACGCTTGAGCTTGCGCGTATTCTCTAGATGCTTGCTGGCATGCACATAGAACGCACGCAGTGCGGCATCGGATTTCTCGCTCTGATCCTCGAAGAGAACCTTGAGCAGCTCCGGATCCTGACTGCGATCGCCACCAGGCTTGCGCAGAACCCCAAGACCGAAACCATGATTGAAGGTGAAGGTTTCGTGCTGACCACGAATTTCGTCCCAGAACTTCCAGGCACCGAAGTCCTGCAGGCGCGCCTGGACATCATGGAATAGGATAATCCCACCCGGCTTGACCTTGGGGTACCAGTTGGCGAAGTCCGCGCTGACCGCCTCATAGGTATGGAACCCGTCGATATGCAGCAGGTCGATGGTGTCTTCGCTGAAATGCTTCAAGGCATCTTCGAAGAACATCCGCATCAGGTAAGAGAAACCGTGGTAGTGCTGACGGTTGTGGTTGTTGACCGAGTTGAATACCGACTCGTCGTACTTGTCGGTGTGCTCATCACCCTCGAAGGTATCGATGGCATAGCACAGGCCATCTATCTCGTTTTCCTTCATCGACTGACAAAAGGTGAAATAGGACAAGCCCTTGTGGGTGCCCAACTCGACCAGCATTTTCGGGCGCAGCGCTGCAACCAGGTCATAGCCAAACGGCAGATGATCAACCCACGTACTGAACACCATATGCAGGGGTTCAAAACGACGGATCGATGGCGGCATGTACACGTAGCTCATACTTTTATTTCCTGCGTAAATTTGGGTTGATGCAATTTGTTTTTTAGGGCAAGGGACGGTTTTTCAATTAACCAATACAGAATTTGTGCCAAGACAATGGAGAGCAGCAAGGTCAATAACACCCCGCCAAAAACATCAAAATCAAAGTGCTTTTTAACTAACTGCATGACTGGCATATGGACTAGGTAGAGAGAAAATGAAATACGGCCGCAATAGCGCGTCAGGCGGTTATCCAAAAAGCTGAAGCGCGGCTGCTCGCGCACAAGCATAACCCACATAACCGCACCCCATAGAAGCGCTTCCAATAAAACACTCCAAGGCGCATGCCAAATATAAACTGCCGGCCCCATGCGAGCGGCAGGAAGCAACAGCACTGCCAGTAAGAATAATAGCGCGCATAAAAATAATCGAGGGGCCCTCAACTTAAACCTCTGACCATCGCGCATGGACAGGACCGCCAAGAGCATGCCGACTAGAAATGCAGGCATCTGTCCGATCACCGAGAGAATTAAATGATACTGCACCTCGAACTCGAGCACACCTCTGTTGAAAAGCAGTTTATTGACAACACCTAGATAAAGCGCCAGGCAGATCATGGCCATTAAGACTAGAATCAGTCGATAATATCGGCTGCGCAGCCCAACGAAGAGCAAAGGTAGCAGCAGATAAAACTGGACCTCCGCAATCAAACTCCACCAAACAACACTAAAACTACCCAACTCATAACCACGAACACTTAATGACATCAATGGCAGCAACTGATCAAACTGCTGCGTAGAAAAAATACCGACCAAACCAACTACATAGTAGGGAGGGAGAACACGCAGAGCACGCTGAAGAAAGTAATGCCTCAACGATGGCAACTGCTTACGCTGCGCCGCATGAAAAAACGGCCGACTCACCAGAAAGCCGCTTAAGAGAAAGAATAGCGTTACCCCCGTGTTCCCCGCATAGAGAAAAGACAAAAGCAGAAAGTCACTCTGCATCTGCGATATCCCACTGACTCCTCCCCACACGTGATAGAGCAACACAAGGAGAATGGCCACTCCCCGAAGACCATCGAGAGGCCTGAAATGCTCCACCCGGTTCAAAAATTTGCCCGAGGAACGCGCGTGCATGAGTGCGGTCGCCCCAGAAAATAAATTCGCAATCCCTGCATTAATACAGGCACCATAAAATCAACCCAAAGGACTCAGACTCACATTTCATAGCCAAGCTCACCTAGATCCATACCTATCAACCTAGACAAACGTCTATTGGATTCAGCAAAAGCATTTTGCGTCAAAGCATCAACTTCTTGAGCCAGCCGCCGGTCAAGTGACCGAACCAAATACCCATCCCGCCTCAACGGCGCCCGCCATGTATTGCGGAAGCCTCTCCAGCCGTCACGATCTTTTAGCCAACCGCCGTAATTAAATGGCGTACTCAGCACCCACCTGTTCAGCAGACGTTGGATTTTTGTCTCAACTATTGTTTGCCCTTGATTGACCGTCTCATTGAACGGTAATTCCTTCAATTTTGTCGAGACCAGGGTATCCGGATAGGCCTTCATTACCTCCCCAACAAAAGCCTCAGGGTTATTTTTGAATAGTTCATAAGGAACGACAACTACCCGCTCCTTCGAAAACATTGCTTGATAGCGGGCAACTAAAGCGTCGTAACAGAGAAAGTCGAGATTGAACTGTGGAACGATATTTTCATCATGCGGAGCAAGGAAATCTTTGAGCTTGTGAGGTAACCCCCACGCAACAGCCGTGCTATACAGAGAGCGAATCATTTGTTTTTGCTCACGCACCACGATCAATATTCTGGCCTGGGGAAATGCCTCCAACAATCTCTGCGCGAGCAACTCCGCATCATATCCTCCGCAAAATAAATTTCCGACCAATGCCTCTGATGACACTACTGGAATCAGCTGAGCAGCCTGCTGATCCGGCAACAGCTTACGGGCTCGCGCTATAACAACATTGGCTTTTCCTTGGAGCGCATGACAATCAAAACGGAAGGGCTTCTTGGCCACCAAAAGCTCATGAATCACATCGGGACTCATGTATTTAATGAAACCCACCTCAGGAATAAATAAATTTTTCTGCAGCCACTTCGAGAGATTTTTCGGATACCCGATATGCAGCAACGGTGCATTATCAAAAAAACTCAGGTCTACGCTCATGCTCTACCATCCGAAATCACAAATCGTTTGATCGCATCAAGCTCACACAAAGCCTCAATGACTCGTCCGCTCAATCGCCTACTTATCCTACAACTGGCTTTGGCTTCATCAATTAGTTCGGGCATGCCTCTTTTTCAGCTGTTCGTCTGCATACATCTCTTCGTTACGTTCCGCGCAACGCTGTGCCCGATGCATGCCGCGCTCTACGGAATGCTTGAGGTAACGAAGAGCAGCCCCAGGAATCTTGCCCAACAAAATCGGCTCCACCGTAGGTGAGCGGAATGGTTGCCCCAGCAACTCTGTAAGCTGGTCATTCTGGCGTCGCAAAATAGCTTCACGCTTTTCCACTTCAGAGGTGGTCACCCCACCATGCAACTGATGAAACGACCCTTCGCCGGCCAACATGAAGGAGCGCGTACGCGGATGCATGGCCACTTTGCGATAGATGCACAGGTTCAGCGCTCCACCACCCGGCAGGTCAAACCGCTCATCCGCTTGACCAATCTCGCGAAATACTTCAGCCGAAGTGAACAGGCAGTTGCACTCCATGAAGGGATGGAAGATGCCGTTGGGATTCGCCCCGCTCAGGCAGGAGATGTCGAACAGGCTATAGCCATTGCGCTGCCAGTCGATCTCATCCAGCAGCGCCTGCTCCTTCTCCTCGGTATAATCATGGGTCAGGTGGAACTGCTGTTCGTTTTCACCGAGGTGGTAACCCGGCACGGCAACCATTGCGTCCTCACACAAGCTGAACGCCATCAGCACATTCTGCACGACCCCGGGCGTCACCATCCGCGCACCGTCGATCATCAGACCGATATAGCGACCACGAGCCTGGGAAAAACCAAAATTGATCGCCGCTGCAGGCGATACGCCTGGTTCGTCGCGCAGGAAGTAACGGAAGTGACCAGGTAGCGCGGCGACAGCCTCGGCATCCATGTTCCGGCGAGAACGGTTCTCCACCAGAATCACTTCATAGTCGTCGACAGCCACTCCTTGCTGATACTGCGGCCCGAGGCTGATCAGAGTGTTGAGCGCCTGACGCGGCATGTCATAGGCGATGACGATAATCGACAGCAAAGGCTGGCTCATGGCGGGCTAACCTTATCCAGCGAATGGCGGATGAACCGATAAACACTCGGGTGCGCGCTGCCAAACAGAATCGGTTTCACCGTAGGCGGCTTGCGATTGGCCCCGCGAATGGCAATGTCCTGGTCGTCCAACTGTTTGTAGATTCGAGCGCGCTCGTCCTTGAGGGTGCCGGTAGTCACACCCCCATGGAACTGGTGAAAGGAGCCCTCTGCGTACAGGAGGTAATATGGCGTGTCGGCGGACTCAAGCAGGCGCTTGTACAGATCAAGGTTGGCATTGCCACCCCCGAAATCGTCATAGCGCGGATTGACGCCACCAAGGGCCCTCCATTTCTTTACCGACATGCCGATGAAATTGCTCTCGTAATTAGGCTGAAAGAAACCACCCTGGCAAGACCCGCTGAGCACGGCAATATCGAACAACTTGTAGCCATCCTGCGGCCACTGGATGCCTTGTAGCAGACCGGCTTCGACTTCCTCGTTGTAACCTTCATTCACCGCCACCTGCTGCAGCTTGTGGCCTATGTGATAACCGGGGGCGGACACCGCAGCATTAGGCACCATACGGAAGACGTCCAGAGCCTGTCTGACCACACCCGGCGATACCATCCGTGCACCGTCGATCATGATCACTACATGACTGCCACGGGCCTGGGCAGCTCCGAAATTGATCGCATGCACGGGCGTACGCTGAGTCTCCTGACGGTGGAAGTAGCGCACGTTGGGCGCATGGCGCATGGCGCGCTCGGCACCGAGCAGGCGGTCTGAGTGGTTTTCCACGACGATGACTTCATAGTCTTCGGACTTGACCCCGCGCTGGTAACCAGGGCTCAGGGACAGCAAGGTCTTCTCAGCTTGATCCGGCATTTTGTAGACGATCAGCACGATCGACAGGCGAAGCTTGCGGCGAAACAGCAACATCGGGCGATTCCTTGAAACTAGCGGGCTAAGCCGCACAGCTCCTGATAGATGGACTGCAACTCATCCGGCAGAGGCTTATTCTCTTGCTGGTGGTGCTTAAGTTCGGGACTAAAGAAACGTTCGCCCTGCAGCGGGCGCAAGCCAACCTCAACCAAAACTTGATTGAGCTTGTCGTGCAACACGCTCTCATCCTCGTCGAAACAGAGCAACGGGAACGGCTGTTGGCGATACAGTTCAAGCAGGCGGCGGTTATAGGCCAGCCAGAGCGCGAAAGCCTTGTGTTCCGGCATGCCACCACGAGCATTGAGCGAACGAGCCACGGCCGAAGGATGACGAAAGATTCCGACGAACTGCAGGTCAGGCAGCAACGCCCGCCAACCCTCGACCAGCAACAGGGCACGCGGATCCTTGAAGCCCCAGTGCTCGACTCCACGGTAATCGGCAACCAACTTGCGCGCAGCCTGCACATCGACCGCGGTCCAAGGTAATGCCGTGGCTGGTGGGTTGTCCCAGGCCAGTCCGTGACGCGCTAAGAGTGCGTCATGAAATGCCACAATGGCCTGATTTTCACGATTTCCCTTGAGGTTGTGCGGGTTCCAGGCGCTGTACTGGCCAAGCTCGAGGCCCGCTTGCTGGAGCGAGCCGGTCAGGAAGCTGGTACCGCTGCGATGCATGCCGACGACCATCAACGGGCGACCAGGCGGATAGAGAAAAGCGAATGTGCGCCGGAACAGCGCTGAGATCGACCGCATGGAGTCCTCGTTGTTATTTGCGGGGAACAGGCCGTGTACTGGTTGGCTTCCCGCCCCAAGCCCCACGTACTCGAAAAGTGCTGCATTGTGTTTAAATGAGCGCCCCTTTTCAATCCGGTCATGTTGTAGATGAATTACAGGGCAATCGTCCTCTATGGGGTATACAGCGCCCTACGTACTGAAGTAGCGAAGCGCTTCCTCGGATTCCTCTGGTGGATCATCGAGCCCGTGATGTACATGGGGGTGTTCTATATCGTCTTTGGCCTGGGCCTGCGCCAAGGAGGGCCAGACTACGCTCCGTTCCTCCTCTGCGGCCTTATTGCCTGGAAATGGTTCGAAGGCACGGTACGCCAGGCCGGCAGCTCTATCGGCATGAACGCCGGCCTGCTGCAACAAATCCATGTACCCAAATGCCTTTTCCCCCTGATCCAGGTTCTGAGCAATAGCTTCAAGTTCCTGATCGTGCTGGCACTGTTGGTGGTGTTCCTGTTGGTCCTCGGCAAGCCGGTGACTCCGGCCTGGCTCGCCCTGATACCCGTACTCTTGACCCAGCTGGTACTGATCATCTCGGTCGGTTTCTTCCTCGCCGCGATCATTCCCTTTGCCCAGGACCTTAAGCAGGTGGTCGACAACCTGCTGATGCTGCTGATGTTCATGTCCGGTATTTTCTTCAGCGCCGAGCAGGTTCCTGAATCCATGCGGTTCATCTTCGAATTGAACCCCATGGTGGTGCTGATCGCTGCCTACCGCAGCATTCTGCTGGCAGGGCAATGGCCGCAATGGGACCAGCTGGGCTATGTGCTGCTGGTCTCCGCCCCACTCCTGCTAACAGCAGGCTTAATTTTCAAGCGCTTCGAGCGCCATTATCCAAAGCTAATGCTGTAGGACCACCATGACCGGCCGAATCATGCTCAGCGCCCAGAACGTGGGTATTTCCTATCGCCAACGCACCGGGTTGCTCAAATACGAGCGCTACTGGGCGCTCAGCGATGTCAGTTTTGAGCTCCATGCAGGAGAGACACTGGGCGTGATCGGCTGCAACGGCGCAGGTAAAAGCACCTTGCTGCGCATGATCGCCGGCATTATCGACCAGGATCGCGGTCAGCTCTGGCGCCAACCGGGTGCGACAGCCAACTTGCTAGCCCTCAATGCGGGCTTCAAGCCTGAGCTGTCCGGCCGTGAGAATGCAATGTTCAGTGGCTTACTGCTTGGCCTTTCGAACCAGCAGATCAGCGAAAAACTGGATGAAATCAAGGCCTTCAGTGACCTCAAGGATTTCTTCGAGCGGCCTGTCGGAACCTATTCGACCGGCATGCGGGCACGACTGGGCTTTGCCGTGGCCATTCATGCCGATCCAGACATCCTGCTGATCGACGAAGTGCTCGGCGTGGGTGACGAAAGCTTCAAGATCAAATCGCATGCAGCGATGAAAGCCAAGATCAACTCGGACAAGACCGTGGTGCTGGTATCACACAGCATGGCGGCAATCCGCAGCCTATGTGACCGCGTCCTGTGGCTGCATGAGGGGCGATCGATAGCCTGCGGCGAGACCAACTGGGTGATCGACGGCTATCTCGAGACCATTCGTACAGCCTTGCGCAAGCAGCGCCTGCAAGAAAAAGAGCAGACGAGCACAGCTGCAACCAGCCAACCCATTTAGAACAACAGGGCCCGCCACGCTTGGCCAAGACCTGACCCGAGATACGCATGATAACGACGCACAAGAAAGTCTTCGTAGTTCTGGGCATGCATCGCAGCGGTACCAGCGCCATGACCCGAGCCCTACAGGTATTGGGTGTTGAGCTCGGCAACAACCTAATGCCTGCCGCAGCGCTCAACAACGAGACCGGCTTCTTCGAAGATCTCGACATCAACGAACTCAACATCGAGATTCTGAAAACGCTCGGGTATAGCTGGCACAGCCTCGCCTGCGTTGACCTGACTGATCTGCAAAATATCGACCTCAGCACGCTACGCCAGAAGGCCGCTGCCCTGCTGAAAGAGAAATTGCAGAACCACAGTTATTTTGGCCTCAAAGATCCCCGCATCTGTCGCCTGCTGCCGTTCTGGCAAACGGTCTTCGCCGAGCTGAGTCTCGATGTTCATTACCTGATAGCCAGTCGTAATCCGATCAGCGTCGCTCAGTCCCTAGCCAAACGTGATGGCTTTGAGCTGGAAAAAGGCCATCTGCTCTGGCAAGAGCACATGCTCAACAGCCTGCGGCTCACCACCGACAGTTCACGGATTGTGGTCGACTTCGATCAGCTCCTTGCTCAGCCCGACAAGCAGCTCGGCCGAATCGCCCGCCAATTCGGTCTGACATTCGACCCGGCAAGCGTTCATTACCAGCAGTATCGCCATGAGTTTCTCAAGGATTCACTGCGCCACACCCTGTACAGCATTGATGAGCTCGAACACGCCGGGGAAGCTTCCAGCCTTAGCCGCGAGCTGTTCCGCCTACTCAGTCGACTGGCAGACGATAACGCCACGCAAGGCATCGACCTGAACACCCTGCATCTACAGCAGCAGGCTCTCAGCAATGCCTTGCAGCTGATTGACAAGGGAGAATCCAAAGCACGCAGCCTCAAGGCCAAGGCCGAGCAACTCAATGGCCAACTGCAGCAGAAAACCCAGCAATTGCAGGACAAGGGACAGTTGCTGCAGGAGCGGGATCGGCAGTTGCAGGAAAAAATGCGAGATATCCAGGGAAAGGATCAGCAACTGCAGGGAAAAATGCGACATATCCAGGACAAAGATCGGAAGCTCATTGAGCTCGGACACACGATCAACCAGTTGAAAGCGCGCAATCAGACTCTGATCGCCGAGGTACTCCAGTACAAGCAGTCCACCAGCTGGCGCATCACCGCTCCCATGCGCCGCCTCGTTACACTGGGCACGCGGCTCAGAGCCCTTAGCAGCAAACTGCGCGGGCTTATCAACAGTGCTGGCGGCCCTCTTCCCCTCCTGCAGAAACTGCTGAGCATTTACCGCCTGGAAGGTCGTCACGGTATTCTGCAGCGCGCTCGCCTGTACCGGATGAGCAAGGTCTCGTTCGGCGCCAACTGGCCGGGCAAAGACTTCGCCCTCAGCAGTGCTGCCCGGCAACAACAAGCCGAGTCAACAAATCGCGCCAACCCGCCAACGCTTTCCGCGCCGGCTCAAGCAGAAGCCCAGCCCATTAGCCAGAGCCGTCTGAAACTGGCTATTGCCGTGCATGTGTTCTATCCGGAACTGTGGCCAGAAATCGCCCGACGTATCCGTAACCTACCATTCGCCTACGACCTGTTCATTACAGTTGCAGCAGAGTGCAGAGCGGCTCTGGAAGAGCAGCTCGTCGTCGATCCTCTGGCGGCGGAAATTGTCGAAGTGCCCAACCAGGGTTACGACATCTTGCCCTTCATTACCCTGCTGCCACGTTTGCAGGCAGGCCAGTACGACCTGGTTTGCAAAGTGCACAGCAAGAAGGGCAGCGCCAATCTGGAGCAACTGCATCCGGAGCTAGGCAACCTGTGGTTGGACCTGCTACTGGACCCACTACTGGGCAGCGAACAGGTGGCCCGAGATGCCGTGCTGGCCTTCGAGCGTGATGCCCAACTGGGTATGCTCGGCTCCGCCGACCTGTACAAGTCGGCCGCGCGCTTGATGTATGGCAACGAAATTCCTGTCACACGTCTTCTGCAACAACTGGATCCGACCCGTGACCCAGCGCACGACTGGGGCTTCTTCGCCGGCAGCATGTTCTGGGCACGTCTCGATACACTCACACCACTGCTCACACTGGAGCCGCTGCTGAGCGAACTGGACAACGCCGCGACACTGCGTACGGGTACGCATGCCTCGGCATGGCATGCGATGGAACGTATTTTTGGCCTGCTGCCTTCTTTGACAGGTCAGCGCGTGGCGCTGTCCTACGCCACGGATCTTATTCGACAAAATCATGCCGTCCACCTGCAGGAAGCGGCGAGACCATCGCCCTATGGCATCGGTCTGACCCTGGTGGCAGAGAGTCGCATCCAGCAATATCAGAGCTTCCTCGCAAGCCAGCCCGGTTTTGATGCGCACTATTACGCGGCTAACACTCCTCAGGCCGCAGAACTCGGCATGCTGCCGCTGACACACTTCCTGCGCTATGGCATCTATAGCGGACAGTGTCCGAGCGCCAACTTCTCGCCCGGTCTTTACTGGGACGAGCACCGTGACGTGCTGCTAAACCGCCAGAATGCCTTGGTTCACTATATCCAGCACGGACGCAAGGAAGGTCGCAGCAGTTTCCCGGCGCAGAACAACTCTGAGCTTATCTGTGAACAAATCGCAAAGTCCGGCCTGTTCGATGCCAAGCACTACAAGCGCAGCAATCCTGATGTTCTGGCCGCGCGCATAGATCCTCTGCAACACTTCTGTAAGCACGGCTATCTTGAACTGCGCAAACCGAATCCGGACTTCGACCTGGAATGGTATCGCCGCGAGCACCTCGATGCTTTCCTCACCCCGATCAACCCACTGCTGCATTACGTCAACAGCGGTAGCAAACGTCGGCTACCAACACGCCCGAAAGCCAAGGCAACTGCCGCCACCGGTATGCGCTATGCGCCGGGCCAGCAGCCACGTCGTATCTGTCTGTTCGCTGGCTATGACCCACACGGACTGATCGACGACTATGTACTCGACTACCTGAAAGCCCTGAGCAAGCACGCCGACATTTATTTCCTCAGCGATGCGACCATGCCTGCCAGTGAACTGCAGAAGCTCACCGGCCTGGTCAAAGGGGCCTGGGCGATTCGCCATGGGGAGTATGATTTCGGCTCCTACTCGCGCCTGGCGCGCTTGCTGGTCGGCTGGGACACGATCAACAGCTATGACGAGCTGATTCTGGCCAACGACAGCTGCTACCTGATCGACAGCCTGGACCCGGTCTTCGCCGCCATGGATCGCCGGCAATGCGACTGGTGGGGCATGCAGGCAACCAAGGGGCTGTCCGCGACGCGCCATATCAAAAGCAATGGCTTCAAGCAGAAGATCCCGCTGGCCGAGGTCAAGCGCAAGCTGCTCACGCGTTTTGAGCAGGACGACTTTTACGACTTCCACTTGGGCGCCTATTTCCTGGTCTTCCGCCAACCCGTCCTGCAGGAAGGCAGCCTGGCCAAACTTCTCGACGGCGTGAAGAAACAGCCGAACAAGAAGGCCATCATCCAAAGCTATGAGATCGGCCTGACCCGCACCCTGATCAACCGCAAGTTCGAGTTCGATACCTTTATCGACTCGCTGCACCCGTTCCATCCGATTTATACCGAGCGTCACTTCGATCTGGTTGCCGAAGGCATGCCACTGTTCAAACGCTTCTTCCTAACGGAGAACCACTACCACGTGCCGGAGCTTTGGCGCTGGAAGGAGCGTCTGCTCGAGTTGCGGCCGAATCTCGATCTGGCACCGTTTGAGAAAAACCTGGAGCGAGTGGCTCCCGCGGACAAGCTCTACAAGAGCCTGCACATCCCCCACCCAAATGCGGCTGCCACCGAGCAGGATGCGTTGCTCGATGCTGCCAGCTTCCTGCAACTGGACGGCAAGGTTGCCAAGCACGACAACTGGTGGGCCTTCCCGGTGTGCGCCTATGACCACTCACTGAGCGGCAATGATCGTGCAGTCTTCGAGGAAGTACGCAACGATCCCAACATCAAGAAAGTGATTCTGACGCGCAGCAAAGCGATCGAGCTCAGCGGTGAAAACATCGAAGTGCTGCCACTCGAAAGCCGTCAGGGCCAAGAGCGCCTGCTACGCTGCAAGTACGTGTTCATCAAGCACACCCCGCGCGAGAATGCCCTGTATCCCCTGCGCGCCGACCTGCACCGTTTCATCAATCTGTGGCACGGCATTCCACTCAAGCGGATTGGCTACGCCTCACTGGATCTGAAGAACAAGCTGGTCGCCGTGGCTGATCAGCACAGCCGCTGCCACTCAGTCATCAGCTCGTCGAAGATCGACCGCATGGCAATGGCCTCGGCGTTCTACCCCCTGAGTTTCCACCATGTCTGGCTGACCGGACTGCCGCGCAACGACTTCATCCTGCGTGAAACAGAAAAGCTACCCGTTGATCTGCGCACGGACCTGGAGCGCCTGCAGGCGCAACTGGCTGGCAAACGACTGGTGTTGTTCGCGCCGACTTTCCGTAACAACCAGAGCGATGGACACTACCCCTTCAGCCAGGCCGAGCAAGACCTGCTGGCGGCCTGCCTGAACAAGCATGGGGCAGTACTGGGCATCCGTGAGCATATGGCGGCCAAGGCCAACAGCTACTTCAGCGCACTGCAGGAGTTACCTACCCTGCAGCTGGGCAACGCCCAGTTCAGCAACATCGAAATGCTCTACCGTCAGGCCGAAATCCTGATTACTGACTACTCGAGTTGCTTCATCGACTTCATGCTCACCGGCAAGCAACAGATCTGCTTTGCCTATGACCTGCAGTCCTACGCGCAGAGTGAACGTGGCCTGTTCTACGACCTGGATACCGTCTTCCCGGGCCCAATCTGCGAGGAGTTCAGTAGTCTCCTGCAAGCGCTCGACAATGCCTTGAGCAATGACACCAGCACACTGGATCCGGACTACGCGCTCAAGCGCAAGATATTCTTCGACTTTATCGACGACTCAAACGCTGCACGTGTCGTCCAGCACGTACAAGCCGAGTTCATGGAGAACGCCAGCGCATGAAAACCGTCATCACTTATGGCACGTTTGACGTATTGCACGCCGGACACATCAATTTATTACGGCGTGCCCGCGCCCTGGGCGATCGTCTGATCGTGGCCCTGTCTACCGATGCCTTCAACACCGGCAAACACAAATCGGCGCTGCTCAGCTATGACAACCGCAAATCGGTCATCGAATCCATTCGCTACGTGGACATGGTAATTCCGGAAACCTGCTGGGAGCAGAAAGTCACCGACGTCCAACTGCACGGCGTAGATATTTTCGTGATCGGCGACGACTGGCAGGGCCACTTCGACTTCCTCAAAGACCTCTGCGAGGTCGTCTATCTACCGCGGACAATGGGCATATCGTCCACGGAAATACGTCAGGATATGCGACAGAACGAAGCCCTGGCACGCCTGGAAAGTTGACATGCCCATCGGTGCGACAAGCTGCTCTTGCGTACCCGAATGCACTCCTGAAAGATGTAGCCTCGGGGCCAGACCAGCCCTACCCGATAATCAGAATAAAAACACTCGGAACCAGGGATGACAGCTTTTCCAGATAGCCAGCACGGTACGATACCAGGCATGCCAACCCCGGCCTCGTTGAGAGTTGCCGTGCTGCTGTCGACCCACAACGGGGCGCGATTTCTGCGCGAGCAACTCGACTCGATCATCGCGCAGACCCACGCCAACTGGCTTATCGTGGCATCGGATGATGGCTCTACGGACGCCACCCTGACAATTCTGGAGGACTATCGAAACAAACTGGGAGCCCAACGCCTGCAAATCAGACGCGGCCCCTGTCGCGGTTATGCGGCCAACTTTCTCTCGACCGCCACCGATAAATCCATCGAAGCCGACGCCTTTGCCTTCGCCGACCAGGACGACGTATGGCACCCGGACAAACTAGAGCGGGCCGTGTCTTGGCTGTGTGAACAACCCCAGGAGCAGCCCAGCCTCTACTGCTCACGAACCCGACTGATAGATGCGTCGGGAGACCCGATTGGTTGCTCTCCGCTGTTCAGCAAACCACCGTCATTTCGCAACGCCCTGGTACAGAGCCTAGCCGGCGGCAATACCATGGTCTTCAATCGTGCCGCCCGAAATCTCCTGGCCGAGGCCGGTACGCCGCCTATCGTGTCGCATGACTGGTGGTTCTATATGCTGATAACCGGCTACGGTGGTTTGCTCCACTACGATCCCAGCCCCAGCATCGATTATCGGCAGCACGGAGCCAATATCATCGGCTCTAACCTGAGCCTGTCCGATCATCTGTATCGGCTCCGGCGCCTGCTTTCCGGGCACTTCCAGAGGTGGAATGAGATCAACCTGCGCGCCCTATCACTGCACGAAAACCTGCTGACCGAGGAAAACCAGAAAGTCCTGATCCATTTTGCCCAAGCCCGCCAAACCTCTTGGCTTGATAGCCTGCGCACGCTGCTCAGCTGCGGTATTTACCGCCAAACCACACTGGGCAATCTTGGACTGGCGGCGGCCGCACTACTGCGCAGGATCTGATCGCTGCGCAGATACAATTCAGCTCACCCGTGGCTACAAAAACAGATCATGACGCTCTCCCCTTGTTTCCCGTGCACGCCCGGGAAGGAAGCGCGTCTGGGACACCTCCTCAGGCAATTCGACCCACCCCACACTAGGTAAGCCCCTTGGGCACTGCGCCTGCTCGCCAATAGCGGAATCAGCTCTGCAGAGCGCCAGATAGAGCTGGAAAACCCCTTCTGGCACTGAGCCGGCATCGCCCTGACCGAGCATGTTGCGCTAGGCTTATGGCAACCACCGGAGAAAGCAATTCTCTGGGCAACACAATTCTGAACAGGAGTTCAGCATGCCTCGCACCTACCTTATCGCCGCCGCTCTGTTGATGCTGGCCAGCACCGCACAAGCCACCAGCTTCGTGGTCACCACCGACACCCTCGGCAGCGCCACAGTGGGGACTACCGATACCACGTCCGATATCTCATCATCCTTCGGTGACGACAAGATCGTGCTGGCCGCGCGTGACGATGCCGCCAGCTTCGTCGCCAGCCAGGGTGAGATCCGCGGCGCGCGCCTGGAAGCCGCCCTGCAACACATTCGCCAGCAGGTGCCACAACTGCAGGCCGATGATCTGCAACTGGCCCAGGCCATACTCATTCTTTGATGGCTGCCCGCACCGGCTTAAGTCGGACACGCCTCCATGAGAGCCGATTTATCTTCAATGCAGCTCAGCTTTAGCCCATCGTGGCTAAAGGCGCTCCTATAGAAATACCAGCAGACTGGCGCTGTCCTGCGTGAACGCCGTCGCGGCAGCGGGTGATCGGACTTGAACTGGCGCAGGCTATTTTCGTCCAATAGGCCGGTTCCCTGCTTATCTGGAGTTGTCATGCGTAACCTGTTGCCCACCCTTCTCGCCGTCACCCTATGCATGAGCGCCGTCAGCGTCCAGGCGCAAACCCTGGTCGCCACCAGCAACATCATCATCCGCGCGCTGGACCGCAGCTTCGACTTCACCTCCGACACCACCACCTCGATCCGCGATATGAAAGTCGTGCGCGCCGCCCAGGACGATGCCGCCAGCTTCGTCGCCAGTGCCGGTGACATTCGTGGGGCAGAGCTGGAGGCCGCGTTCGCCACCCTGCGCGAACGCCTGCCGGAAGCCCGCGACGCGTCCGACCAGGAACTCGCCGAAGCCATCCTCGCCCTGTGAGGACAAGTGCCGTGCGCTGGCTGCTGGCCCTGCTGCTGGCAACCGCCACGGCGGCCCAGGCCGAACTGCGCCTGCACCTGGACAGTGACGGGCTCAGCGCCGCCGAACGCCAGCTCAGCCAGCAACTGATCGACGAGGCCCTGGCCACACTGCCGCCCAGCTTTATCCAGCGTCTGGATCGGCAAGTGCGGGTGCGCTGGCAGGACGACCTGCCGGCCAACGCCTACGGACGCATCACCCGTCTCGATGCCCTGAGCCTGAATGCCAACCTGCTGCCGCGCCTGCTCGACCCGCAGCAGGCCAGCGCACCGAGTGGCCGCCCCCACGGCACCCTGCGCCGCGAAGTGCTCGCCACCATCGTCCACGAGCTGACCCACCTGTATGACCGCGCACGTCTGTGGCCGGCTGCCGAACAAAACCTGCTGCAACGCTGCCAGGCCCGTGTATCCAGCAGCGGTACGGTCGGCCTGGCGGATCAATGCCGCGGCCAGGATGCGCGACGCTTCAGCCTCAGCGACGACCCACGCCTGCTCGACCTGGCTGGCTGGCAACAGGCCGTTGGCAAGCGTGGCAAGCGCGAGCAGGGCAACGGCCAGAACAGTCGCAGCCCCGACCTGTACGAGCTGAGCAACCCGCGCGAGTTCGTCGCGGTGAATCTCGAGTACTTCCTCCTCGACCCGAGCTACGCCTGCCGCCGCCCGGCCCTGCAGCGCTACTTCGCCGCCCATTTCGCCTGGACGCCGGCCAAGCAGCAGACCTGCGCCGACGGCTATGCCTATCTCAACGCCGGCCGCGACTTCGCCCGCCAGCCGCTTGGCCAGCTCGATCCTGCGCGGGTCTACGAAGTGGACTACCTGCTCGCCGAACCCAACCAGCAATGGGCCAGTCGCTGGGGGCACAGCATGCTGCGCCTGGTGATCTGCGCGCCGGGACGGCCGCGCGGCCCGGATTGCCGGCTGGACCTGCAGGAACACCTGGTGCTGTCCTACCGCGCCTTCGTCGGCGACGTGCAGCTGTCCAGCTGGGACGGCCTGACCGGCGCCTACCCCTCGCGCCTGTTCGTCCTGCCGCTGGCCCAGGTGATCGAGGAATACACCAAGGTCGAGCTGCGTGGCCTGGTATCAGTACCACTCAAGCTGCAACGCAGCGAGCTGGAGCAACTGGTCGAGCGTGCTGCCGAGCTGCACTGGAGCTACGACGGCGACTACTGGTTCCTCTCCAATAACTGCGCGGTGGAAACCCTCAAGCTGCTGCGCAGCGGCAGCGGCCGCGACGAGCTGCAGGCCCTCGACAGCATCATGCCCAACGGCCTGCTGGATATCCTCGACGGCCGCGGCCTGGCCGACCGCAGCGTGCTGGCCGACCCGCGCGAGGCGCTACGCCTGGGCTACCGCTTCGACTCCTTTCGCGACCGTTACCAGGCCATGTTCGCCGTGCTACGCGCCCAGCTGCCGGTGCCGCAGGAGCAGGTCGAAGACTGGCTGCAGCTACCGGCCGAGCAACGCCGCAGCTGGTTCGCCCGCGCCGACCTGCGCACCAGCGCCGCCCTGCTGTTGCTCGAACAGGCCGCCCTGCGCCGCCAGCTTCTGCTGGCCCAGGAAGACCTCAAGCAGCGCTACCTCAAGGCCCGCGAACAGCAACAACCGGGTTTCGGCGAAGCCGACAGCACGCTGCGGCAGATCCTCGCCAACAGCGGCTTCCTCAGCCGCCCGGCGGAGCTGCTCGACGCTGGCTACGGCCTACCGCAACGCAGCGAATGGCAGCGTCTGGAGCAGGAGAGCACGACGCGCCAGCAGACCCTGCGCCAGCTCAGCGACGACCTCGACCGCGAAGTGCGGCGCCTGCTCGAACCGCAGCGCCTGGCCGAACTGGAGGCCGGCGAGGCTAACCTCAAGCAGCTCGGCACGCACCTGCGCACACTGCACAAGGCCGGCGGCGGATTGGTTTTGCCCTAAAAGCGCGGCGCTTATCCTGTAGAGCGGGTGAACGCCGGGCTAGAGCAACGCGGGTTTCACCCGCCCTACACATTATCCGCAGCCGCGAAGCCCACCAGAACGGATCGAGGCACCACCCATGGACTTTTCGACCCGACCTACAGGATCTCCTCGTCTTCTTGCGGCAACTGCGGGTCCAGCTGCAGCCAGGGCAGCCGGCTCTTCACCCAGATATGTCGCTCGGCCGGGGCCCGCTCCGGGCGATCCAGGCTGGCCACGGTGATATCCAGACTGTCCGGGCTGAGCGTGGTGAACAGCGTCAGGTGGCAGCCACAGTGGCCACAGAAATGGCGTGTGCAGCTGGGCGAAGAGGCGTAAACCGCCGGCTCACCGCTGAGCCAGCGAAAGCTCTGCGCCGGCACCGTCAGCCAGGTGGTGACGATGCCGCCACTGGTGCGCCGACAGATCGAACAGTGGCAGTGCGCGATATCCTGCAGTGGCGCAGCGAAGGTGTAGCGCAGCCGGCCGCAATGGCAGCCGCCGCTGTAGGTATCGGTCATGGATGCTCTCCGGAAGTGTTTCACAGACCCTAGCCTGGGCGCCGGCTTTTGCCCAAGATGACGGCTCGACCGCCGTGGAAGTCGCCGTGACCACACTCCTTTACAGCCTCTGGCCCCTGTTTGCCATGATCCTCGGCGGTCTCGCCCTGCGCCGCTGGAACTTCCCCGGCGAGGCCTTCTGGCCGGCCGCCGAGCGCCTCAACTACTTCATCCTGTTTCCCGCCCTGCTGTTCAGCAGCCTGGCCACTGCGCCGCTGGACAACCCGGCACTGCCGCGTCTGGCCCTGGCCGTGCTGCTCGGCCTCGGCGGCGCCTGGCTGGGCCTGCTGCTGGTACGCCGTCTGCGCGGCTGGCCGGCAGCGCGCTTCGGCACCTTCAGCCAGGGCATCCTGCGCTTCAATACCTACCTAGGCCTGGCCGTGATCGGCAGCCTGCACGGCCAAGCCGGCCTGGTGCTGGCGGCGCTGCTGCTGGCGCTGATGGTGCCGGCGGTAAACGTGCTGTCGGTCTGGTCGCTCACCGCCGAACGAGGCGTCAGCGTGCACAGCCTGCTTCTGCCGGTACTGAAAAACCCGCTGATCCTCGCCTGCCTGGCCGGGATACTGGTCAACCTGGCCGGCATCGGGCTGCCCGGCGGTAGTGATCGCCTGCTCGGCCTGCTGGCCGCCGCCAGCCTGCCGCTGGGTCTGCTCTGCGTCGGCGCCGCGCTACGCCCACAGGAACTGCGCGGCGAAAAGGCCGCCCTGTTCTGCAACTGTGGCCTGCGCCTGCTGGGCATGCCGTTGCTGGCCCTGGCTGTAGCGCGCCTGCTGCAGCTGCCAGCGCTGGAGAGCACGCTGCTGGTGCTGTTCTTCGCCCTGCCCACGGCGCCCACCGCCTATGTACTGACCCGCCAACTGGGCGGCGACAGTCAACTGATGGCCGGCCTGATCACCCTGCAAACCCTGTTGTCCGGGCTCAGCCTGTTCGTCGTACTGGCCCTGCTGGTGCGCTGAACGGTACGCCAGCGAAAGCCCGCTGAAAGCTTCGCCCCTTAGCATCGCCCCACTACCGGCACAGACCGGTTCGTCCGGCTGCGCGTCTGCACGCGGCAGTCGGCCAACCCCGACAACAACAAGATGGGTGATTGCCATGCCTCGTTCCTGCCGCCACTCCGGCCGCTTCACACCTGCCCTCCGCTCGCCGCACGCCGTGCGCTGACCCCAGCGCCCCTCGCCCAGCCCCGACCGGAGATACCGCCATGCTGACTATTCTCGGCTTCGCCATGGTCATGACCTTCATGTACCTGATCATGAGCAAGCGCCTGTCCGCCCTGATCGCCCTGATCATCATCCCCATCGTCTTCGCCCTGATCGGCGGCTTCGCCAGCGGCATCGGCCCGATGATGCTGGAAGGCATCGGCAAGCTCGCCCCGACCGGAGTGATGCTGATGTTCGCCATCCTCTACTTCGCCCTGATGATCGACTCCGGGCTGTTCGACCCGGCCGTGCGCAAGATCCTCCAGCTGGTCAAAGGCGACCCGCTGAAGGTATCCATGGGCACCGCCGCCCTAGCCCTTATCGTCTCCCTCGACGGCGATGGCGCCACCACCTACATGATCTGCGTGGCCGCCATGCTGCCGCTGTACAGCCGCCTGGGCATGAGCCCGCTGATCATGGCCGGGCTGATCATCCTCGCCGGCGGGATCATGAACATGACCCCCTGGGGCGGCCCCACCGCCCGCGCCGCCAGCGCCCTGCACGTCGATCCATCGGACATCTTCGTGCCGATGATCCCGGCGATGCTGGTTGGCTGCATCGCCCTGTTCGGCGTCGCCTGGGTCTATGGCAAGCGCGAACGTGCGCGCCTCGGCGTGCTGCACCTGCCGGACGATGCCGAGCAGCACGCCGAGATCAGCGTGTCGCAGTACCCCGAGGCGCGCCGGCCCAAGCTGCTGTGGATCAACGGCGCGCTGACCGCGACCCTGATGGCCACCCTGATCGCCGGCCTGCTGCCGCTGCCGGTGCTGTTCATGATCGCCTTCAGCATCGCCATGATCATCAACTACCCCTGTCTGCAGCAGCAGAAGGAGCGCATCGCCGCCCACGCCGGCAATGTTCTGGCGGTGGTCGGGCTGATCTTCGCCGCTGGCATCTTCACCGGCATCCTCAGCGGCACCGGCATGGTCGAAGCCATGTCGAAGAGCCTGCTGGACGTGATCCCACCGTCGATGGGGCCGTACCTGGCGGTGATCACCGCGCTGGTGAGCATGCCGTTCACTTTCTTCATGTCCAACGATGCATTTTATTACGGCGTGTTACCGGTATTGGCCGAGGCAGCCAGTCATTACGGCATCAGTCCGGTGGAGATGGCACGGGCCTCGATCGTCGGGCAACCGGTACACCTGCTCAGCCCGCTGGTACCGTCTACCTACCTGCTGGTGGGCCTGGCCAAGGTCGAGTTCGGCGACCACCAGCGCTTCACCCTGAAATGGGCGGTGCTGATCTGCCTGGCCATCCTCCTGGCCGCCCTGCTGCTGGGGGTATTCCCGCTGTTCAGCGGATGAATGCCAAGACAGCCGGAAATTTCCCGCAAAGCCAGCTAGAATCGCGCCGCCTAGCCGGCGATAACGCCGACCGACTCGTTAAATAGCAAGGAACTGATATGGAATGGCTGACCAGCCCGGAAATCTGGGTTGCTTTCCTCACCCTGACTGCCCTGGAGATCGTCCTCGGCATCGACAACATCATCATGATCGCCATCCTGGTCGGCCGCATGCCGCCGCACATGCAGGCGCGCACCCGCCTGTTCGGCCTAGCCCTGGCGATGATCACGCGCATCGCCCTGCTGCTGTCGATCACCTGGATCATGCGCCTGACCAGCGACCTGTTCGAACTGTTCGGTCAGGGCATCTCCGGACGCGACCTGATCCTGTTCTTCGGTGGCCTGTTCCTCCTGTGGAAGAGCAGCACCGAGATGTATCACAGCCTGGAAGGCGAGGATGAAACCGAGCAGACGCCGGGCAACACCGCCGCGCGCAACTTCATCGGCACCATCATCCAGATCGCCATCATCGACATCGTGTTCAGCCTGGACTCGGTGATCACCGCCGTCGGCATGGTCGACCATGTACCGGTCATGGTCGCCGCGATCATCGTCGCCGTGCTGGTGATGATGCTGGCCGCCGGCACCATCAGCGACTTCATCGACAAGCACCCATCGCTGAAGATGTTGGCCTTGGCCTTCCTGGTCGTGGTCGGCACCGTGCTGATCGCCGAGAGCTTCGAAGTCCACGTACCGAAGGGCTACGTCTACTTCGCCATGGCCTTCTCCCTGGGCGTGGAGGCACTCAACATCCGCATGCGCACCCGCCGCGGGCGCAAGGAAGACCCGGTCAAGCTGCGCAAGGATATTCCGGGCGAGTAAGCCGGAGTTGCACGAATAAAAAACGGGGCCGAAAGGCCCCGTTTTCGTTTGGCCTGCAGAAAGCCGCTGGTCGATATCACGCGCTAACGGCTTGCTAGATAGTGGCCAAGCGCTAGCGTCACACAGGGGTGGCTCGACGCTGCGCAGGACTGAGGCGCACGTCAGGGAAGACGCAGGGCAAAACCATTCGAGCAGTTGCATAGACCCGGCAAATTCCCTCCGCCTTGTCGATAACACAGACGAGGGATGCGCCATGTTCGGAATGGAAATGCTGGATGTGCTGATCGGGTTGATCACCCTGTACTTGGTCTATGGCCTGGCCTGCACGGCAATAGTCGAGGCCGTTGCGGCCAAGTTGAGTTGGCGCGGCAAACAACTGCGCAACGCCTTGGATGAGCTGCTCGCCGGACAGCTCGAGGCGGACGGCAACGCCGCCGACGCCTTCTTCATGCACCCGCTGATCCAATCTCTGAGCAAGGGCCAGAACTCCTTGCCATCCTACATTTCGGCCCCGGCCTTCGCCCGGACCGTACGCGCGCTGCTCGATCCCACAGGCACCGCGCAGAGTCTGCAGACGCTGATCGACCAACTACCGGGCAGCGACGACAGTAACCGTATCAAAGGTCTGCTACGGGCCCTGGCTATGGATACACAGAATGACGCAGTCGCTTTCGGCAAGGCGCTGGAGTCGCAGTTCGACCTGGTCATGGAGCGAGCCACCGGTTGGTTCAAGAAGAACACGCAGACCCTAAGCCTGGTGGCCGCTGCAGCATTAGTACTTGCCACCAACTTCGACACCATCGCCGTCGTTAACCGCCTGACCCTGGATGAGCAAGCCCGCGCGGTATTGATCAAAGCGGCTGAGCAACAGCTCAGCGCCAATCCCCCGGCCAATGACGCAACCGCACAGCCGGCAACGAACACAGGTACAGCGCAAAATCTGGCGGCACAGCCCGCCGCACAACCGTTGGAGGGTAAAGAGCTGCAGTTGATTATCGACCTCGGCCAGACGCTGGGCCTGGGCTGGCGCTCGAGCGACAAGAGCAAGAAACAGCCTGAGAAAAGCGATAACTGGCAGACCCACCTCTCCAAACTCGTCGGTCTTGCGATCAGCATCCTGGCCGTTTCCCTCGGCGCGCCCTTCTGGTTCGACATGCTGCAACGGGTCATGCAGCTGCGCAGCTCAATCAAACCGAAGGCCGAAGAACAGAAGAAGCCGGCCAGCTCATGAGGCCAAAGGAGCGGCCCAGGACGATGCCCAACGCTCTCGTTCCTGAACATGCTCCAAGGGCTGCCCTACTCCGTCCAGCAATGACGCAGCCACTGCCGCTGCGAACAAAACCTCATGCTGTTCATTTGAGAGATTTTCGGGCAGGTAAAGCGCCCAGACCGTAGGAGCGAGCTCTGCTCGCGAAGCTCTATGTGATGCCCAATTCGCGAGCAGAGCTCGCTCCTACAAATTTCCCACAGCAGAAAAAACGCCGCGATTCCTTGGGGAAATCACGGCGTTTTTCTTAAGTGAACAGCATTACGGCTATGTGCCGGTATTCTTACGGTGAGCCTCGAGTCGAGCAAGCCCAAGGCAAAATGCTCAGCCGAAGTCACTTCTCGCCATCACTCCAGCGTGAACCACTGCACCTCGACGCGGCGGTTCTGCTCGCTGTCCTGGCCGATCGGTTCTTCCCAGCCGCGACCGACCAGTTCGATGCGGTCGTCGGCGATGCCGGGGTGGCGGGCCAGCAGGGCTTCCTTGACCGACAGGGTGCGTTGGCGCGACAGCTCCATGGCCTTCAGCGCCATGCTCTTGACCAGCGCCGGGCCGCCCTGGCGCTCGAAGTCGGCGACCATGGCGTTGTCCACGTGGCCGCGCAGCAGGACGATGGAGCCGGGGCTGACCTGGAGGAATTTCTTGATGGTGTCCAGGTAGTCCTGGTTGGCCTTGACCTGCTTGTCCAGCGCGGCCGAGTTGGCCTCGAAGAAGAAGCGGATGTCCTTGCTCAGCAGTGCATCGCCTTCCAGGGCGACCTTGCCGCTGGTGCGGATCGGCGCGATGGAGATGCTCTGGCCCTTGAACTGGCCGCCGGCATCCAGCGCCTTGAGGTGCTGCACATTGGCGAAACGCGCCGGGTCGGCCGGGTTCTTGATCAGCGCGCCGTAGGCCAGCACCGAGGACTGGAAGATGCCCTGGAAGGAGCCGGCCGAATCGATGCTGCCGTCGAAGAAGGCGAGGTTTTCCGGCAGGTTGCTCAGGTGCACCTTGGCCAGCTCGTCGGCGGTCTCCTGGGCGGTCCAGCCGAAGGCCCGAGCGACCAAGCCGGCGTGGGCCTGATCGTCGCGCAGCATGCGGTTTCCTTCCAGCAGGCCATGCACCAGGCCCTTGACCTTGTCCGGATGGGCCGTGGCGAAGCCCTTGTTGACCACCAGGATGTCGGCGACCACCAGCAGGTTGCGGTTGGACACCAGCATCTTCGCCGCGCCCGCAGACTCGGCAACCACTTCGTCGGTGCGCGGCGACCAGCCGACACAGCCGTTCAGGCGGCCGGCGCCGTTCAGCTCGGCGGCGTAGGCATCGCAGGCGATGAAGGCGTCCTCGTAGAACACCAGGCCCAGTTCGTTGGCTGCCGGGCGGCTTTCCAGGTCGCGCAGCACCTTGACCGGCACGCCGGCCTCGGAGGCCAGGTAGCGGATGAAGAACTCGCTCTCGTTGAACTGGCTGGCGCCGAGTACCTTGCCCTTGAGCTGATTAATGCTGGCGATGCCGCTGTCCACTACCACCTGGTCGGCGCCACGGGAGAAGGCGATCTGCGCCGGCACCGTGACCTCGAACTGGCGGCCGAGCACGGCGAGCACGTCGGTGGTGGTCGCCACCGCGGCCAGCTGGCCGTTGTTCAGCGCCGACCATTCCTCGCTCTCGCCCTTGTTCAGGCGTACCTGGAAGCCGTACTGCTTGGCAAACAGCGAATCGGGGTTGGGGTCCATGCCACCGTTGGCGACGATCAGGCCGCCGTAGCCGGCGTACTCGCTGATGTCGATGTCGATGATGTTGTTCTTCATCTCATAGGGCGCGGCCGACTGCAGCACTGGTGTACCAGTGACCGGCTCGGCCGGCTCGGGCACCGCTACGCCGCCACCGAGGCTGCTCGGCAGGCTGGCCACCGGGCTGTCGCCGCCCTGCTTGAGCATGTCCTTGCTGACCAGCCAGCCACCGAGGCCGAGCAGGCCGAGCACCAGCACAATGGTTAGCAGCTTGCCGGCGGCATTGCCGCGCTGGCGCTGACGGAACGAGGATAAATCCATGACGCGTCTCCCTGTCGGTTGCGAGCCCTGGGCCCGCCATTCAGTGTGCAAATCTTCGCGGCGGCGCCAAGCCGTAGCCTGGATGCAATCCAGGAGGCTGTGCCCGCAATACCCCGGATTAGCTCCGAGCTACTCGCCTATTCAGTGTTTGACGGCTTCCCTGGCGAGCGGCTTGCCGCCCTCCTGCAGCACGTAGCTTGGCAGGCTCTGTTGTTCGTTGAGTTCGAGCACGCCGAGCAGGTCGCGCTGGTCGTTGAGCCAGCGGCTGGCCTCGTTGAACGAGGAAGTCAGGGCGTTCAGCGCAGTGCCGATCTGCTCCTCGTCGGTGGCCAGCAGGGTCTGCTCGCGAATCAGGGCGATCTGCTGGTCGATGCGCGCCAGCTCCGCGTCCACATGTTCCTTGCGCCGCAGGCCTTCGGCATGGGCGGCCTGGCGCGCGTCGATCACCTGCTTCTGCTGTTCCAGGCTACGGCGCAGCTCGTCGCCCAGGTCGCTGGCGGCCAGGCGCTGGTCGATCTGCTCTTCCTGGCGTTGCAGTTCGGCGCTGTCGGCGGCGGCGGTGTCGACCACCACGCTGAGCGCCTGGCCGGCCACCAGCAAACGCAGGTTGAGCCATACCAGCTGCTCCAGGCTGTCGGCGTGGGAGGCCATCAGCGGCGAACGGGAGAGCAGTTGCAGCACTTCGCGGGCGCGGTCCTCAATGCGCTGCTGACGCTGGCGCTGGCTGTCACCGAGCTGGGCCAGGGTGTTTTCATAGCGCTGCTCGGCCGGATCGACCCGTACTTCGCCAGCATCCACCGCATTGCGAAAGCGCTTGCTGCTGGCCAGCAGTCCCAGATAGGCCAGCTCCAGGCCGACGCCAAGCACCCAGAAGCCGGGGCTGATAAAGGCGCCGAGCAGGCCGACGGCAGCCAGCGCCAGCCAGTTCGGCGGCAGCGGCATGCCCAGCGGACGGGCATTGAAGGCGGACCACAGATAACGCCCGACACTCATGGACTGACGGTCTCCTGGGCAAGGTGACGCAAGGACTCGGGGACGAAGGCGACGTCCGTGGCCTCGCGGATGGCGAGGATCATCTGCTGGCGCAGCACCTGCTCGGATACCGGCGGCTGATAGCCCTGCAGGCACTGCTTGAGCGCGGCCAGGGCGGAGAGCTTGCTGGTGCGCACCTGGCGGTAGACCTTCACCGCCAGCGCCTCGGCGGCGCCGGGCGTGAGCAACAACGGCAGGTCGAGCTTGACCAGCTCGGCCAACTCCAGTTTGAGGTCGAAGCGCTTGAGCAAGGCCTTGAGCAGCGCCGCGCTTTCTTCCACCGTGGTGCTCGGCAGCAGCGGAATCTTCACGTCGACCCGGCCGGGGCGCTTGAGATCGACCTCGATCAGGTCCGGGCGCGAGGAGGCGAGAATCCAGATCACCTTGCCGCGGTTGTCAGCGTCGCCCATCTCCTGGGCAATCATCGAGTAGATGCGCCCGGACAGGCCGCTGTCACCGCTGCCGCCGTCGCGCTTGCCTAGGGTCTGGTCGGCTTCGTCGATGAACACGATGCAGCGACCGAGGCCGCGGATCAGGCGGAAGATCTTCTCCAGGTTGCCTTCACTGGAACCGACCCAGCGGTCGCGGAAGTTCTTCAGCTTGACCACCGGCACCCCGGCCTCGCCGGCCAGGCACTCGACCAGGTAGGTCTTGCCGGTGCCCACCGGGCCGCAAAAGATGTAGCCCTTGGGCAAGGCGCGCAGGTCGGCGGCCTGCCACAGCGCCATGTCCTGGCGCAGCCAGGTCTTCAGCGCGTCCTGGGCGTGGTAGTCGTCGAGGGTACGCGCCGACTCGATGAATTCGACCAGGCCGGCGCTGTCGGCTTCGACCAGTTCCTTCTTCGCTTCGACCCAGTCCTGCGCGCCGAGCACCTTGCCCTGGTGGGCGCGGCGCTTGACCAGGCTGGCCAGGGCGCTGAGGCTGACCCCGGCCAGGGTCTGCACCGCGCCGGAATCTTCGCCGGGAAAAGCCTTGGGGTGATCGACCCGCAGCTGCGCCAGGCACTGCTGCAGGCTGGCGGCGTCCGGCAGCGGCACCTGCACCCGGTCGATGCGCGGGTTGTTGGCTACCAGCGGGTGCAGGTCATTGAGGTTGTCGGCCAGCAGCAGGCTGGCGAAAGCCATGTCGCTGAACGGCGGCTCGGCGGCCCAGTCGCGCACCAGACTGGCCAGGCTGGCCGTGGCGAAATCGCCCTGCTGGCTGGCCGGCAGCACCAGCTCGGCGCCGCGCAAAATCACCGCCACATGTTCGCTGTCGCCACGCCCCAGCGCACGCAGATTGGCGCGATAACGCAGGTAGCGGCTGATCAGCTCCACCGCCTCGCGCGGGTCGTGCGGCCAGGGCTGGATCTGCGCCGCGGCCGGCCATTCGGCAAAACGCTCGCCGCCGCGCAACAGGCTCAGGCCGTTGCCCGGGTCGTAGAGGAAGACGATGTCGAAGGCGGCGAGCAGCTTGGCGTCCAGGTAACGGGTCAGGCTGACCAGGCGGTCGTCCAGGGGAAAGCGGTCGGCGACGTTGCCGTACAGCACGAACTGGCCATGGGCGCCGCTTTCATAGGCCAGGCGCAGTTCGTCGAGCCAGTTGGGTACTTCCTGTGCCCCACTCATGGTTTATTGGCTTTCCGATTGCGGATTGCCGCCCATGCTGCGGTTGGCCTCGGGCGCCGCGCTGGCTTCCTGGCCGGGCAGGGCGATGCCTTCCTTGGCCGCGAACTCGGCCAGGGCCTGGTCGGCGAGGGCGTCCATCTCGGCTTCCTTGAGGTTCACTTCGCTCATGTCCATCGAGTCGCGGGCCATGCGCGCGCGGCCGGCGGCCTTGGTACGCTCTTCCTCGACCATCTCGTGCAGGCGGTTGAGGGTGTCGCCGGAGCCGCCGATGGTGCTGACCATGCCGGCGGCCATCTCGTTCATCTCGGCCATGGCGGTCTTCATGCGCATGTCGTTGATCGCGCCCTTGAGCGCCTCGATCTTGCTGCGCGCGGCATTCACCGCCACTTCACGGGCCTTGGTCAGGTTCTGGTAGGTCTCTTCGGCCTGGGCCAGCTGGCGGCGATTCTCTTCCAGCTCGCGGGCCAGGCTCTGCAGGCGCAGGGCGTTTTGCGCGGCCGCCGACTTGTTACCGGCACGCAGGTGCGCGGTGGTGCGCGCGTGCAGCTCGCGCTCCTCGGCTTCCTGCTTGCGCACCTGGCTCATCAGGCGCTCGGCCAGGCCAGCATGGGCGGCCAGGCCCTGGTTGAAGTTGGCGATCTGCTTGCGCAGGTTCTCCTGCTCCAGTTCCAGCAGGGCTTCCGGGTTCTTGCGCTCCAGGTCCTTGATGAACAGGGAGAGGATGCCTTTGAAGACATTGGCGAGGCGGCTGAACATGAACAACTCCTTGCGATCTGCGTGCAATCCATCGTGCACCGGCGCCACGGCCGGCAGGGCTTGGCGCATTCTTCGCGAGCGGGCGGGCAGATGCAACCGGGGCAGGCGAGTTTAGCCAGGCGACCTGTCGACACTTGGCGACAAGTCACGTCCTATCGAGATCACTGGATCCATGCCGGTAAAGCGGCTGTTGCCCCAGACAAGCCGAGAACGGACCAACTACCGGTCACGGCCCGGTTGGCGCATTCAGATAGTTGATAACCAATTGTTCGTACTGGTTGCTCGTGCGCAGCGACGCCAGGCCACGGTTGAATACGGCGATAAGCTTCTCGGCTTGAGGGTGCTGGCGAGACACCAGAAGGTGCAGGCTGGTCGACGGGAAGGTGCTCTGTGAGCGGTGGAACTGGCTAGGCAAAACGCCTGCCTGACTCAACGCACCTGCACCGATCATGCTATCGGCAACAAAGACATCATCGCGGTTGAGCAACAGCAGACGGGCACACTGGGGCAGCCCTATCGGGGAGTGACGTGTCAGCAAGCCCTGTTCGATCATCTGGTCAATCGCAGCCGGCAACTGCCAACCCAGGGGGTAGCACAGGCGTTTACCGGTCAATGCGGCCAGGTTACTGACTTCGTAGACTTCGCCTGCGCGACTGAACAGATGCTGCTCGATCACCGTCAGGGGGTCGCTGTACAGATAGTCCTGTCCACGCTCAACCGTGTAGACATAGGGAAAGGTGGCGTCGTATTCAGCCTTCAGGGTCATTTGCATGCCGCGGTTCCAGGGGTGCCACTCCAGCTCGGCTTGAACCTCGATCTGGGCCAGCGCGGCCTGCACCACCTGCGTCAGCAGCCCACCCCCGGACAACTGCTGGCCGGTGAACGGCGCATAATCGTCACCGGTTACTAAACGCATGGTTTCGGCGGATGCCAGTGCCGGGCGGCACAGACAGGCGAGCAGCAAACACAGCACAACTCCACGCATGCGCATTCCTTAACCTGGCAAACCAAGGCCGAGCTGAGCGGGATTACCCGCCCCGTATTCAAGGTGCTATCAGCTTAGCCAAACAAGTCCAACTGTCCCTGCGCCGGTGGCACACCAGGTCGTACCTCTTGCCCCCCCAGCCGCTCCGCCAACCCCGCCGCACGTTCGGCCTTGGTGTTCACCGCCTCGCTCAGGCGCGCCGGCAGCCCCCAGATTTCAACCTTGTGCTTGGCGCGGGTGATGCCGGTGTAGAACAGCGCGCGGGTCAGCAGCGGGCTGGGCAGCTCGGGCAGGGCCAGCAGTACTTCGCTGAACTCCGAGCCCTGGCTCTTGTGCACGGTCATGGCGAAGGCACTGTCGTGGCTGGGTAGGCGCGCCGGGGCGAAGGCGTGGTAGCCGTCTTCGCCTGAGCCCCCGCTTTCAAAAAAGACGCGCAGGCCGTGCTCGCCGTGAAGGCACAGGCCGATATCGCCGTTGAACAGGCCCAGCGCATAGTCGTTCTGCCGCACCATCACCGCGCGGCCGGGGTACCAGCGCTCGCGTTCGGCCAGGCTGTAACGGCGTTTGATCCGCGCCTCCAGCGCCTCGTTGAGGCCGCTGACGCCCCACGGCCCTTCACGCTGGGCGGTGAGGGCGCGAAAAGCGTTGAAGGCCGCGAAGGCCTGGGCCGGATCGCCCGCGCGGGCCGCCTGCAGATAGGGTCGATAACCCTGGTCGAGACGATCCAGCAGGGCGGCCGGGGTCGGTTGCGCCTGCCAGTGCAGGTCGGCGCGCTGTTCCCTGAGCAGGTTCAGCGTGCCGGGCGCGTCGCCGCTATTGATCCGCCGCGCCAGCTCGCCGATGCCGCTGTCGCCGGCGAAACGGTGGCTGTGAGTCAGCAGCACCACTGCGTCGCCCAGCCTGGAGCGCGGCGGCTCGACCGGCACGACCTGCCCGGTGATGCGCTGCAGCTCGGCCACAGCAGCGGCGTCGAAACCGCGGCCCTCGCACAGCTCGGCGAACACCGCGCCGGCTTCCACGGCGGCGAGCTGATCCTTGTCGCCGAGCAGGATCAGCCGCGCGTGCGGCGGCAGGGCATCGACCAGCTTGGCCATCAGCGCCAGGTCGACCATCGAGGCTTCGTCGACCACCAGCACGTCCAGCGCCAGCGGCCGCGCCGCGTCGTGACGCACCTTGGGCGTGTCGCCACGGCTGCCGAGCAGGCGGTGCAGGGTGCGCGCCTCTTCCGGCAGGGCGGCCTTGATCGCTTCGCTGACCGGCAGCGCCGCCTTGGCATTGCGGATCGCCTCGGCCATACGTGCAGCCGCTTTACCCGTCGGCGCGGCCAGGCCGATGGCTAGCTGGGCACCGCCGGGTTGTTCAAGTAGCGCTGCGAGCAGACGCACCACGGTGGTGGTCTTGCCGGTACCAGGCCCGCCGGAGATCACCGCCAGGCGCCGGCGCACCGCCTGTGCGGCGGCCAAGCGTTGCCAGTCGGGTTGTTGTTGGTTGAAGGCAAACAGGCGCGCCAGACTCTCCGTCAGCACGGTTTCGTCGACCTGCGGCAGGTCGACGGCGCGGGCCAGCAGCTGGTGGGCTAGCTGGCTTTCGTAGGCCTGGTAGCGCGCCAAGTACAGGCGCGAACCGTCGAGAGTCAGCGGGGCGAAATCGCCGGGGGCGCCGACCAGGGTTGAGGCTTCCAGCTGCGTGCGCCATTCGCCCAGCGCTGGCAGGACAAAGGCGAACTCCGCCCACGGCCGCTGCCCGGCCAGGCGCGCCAGTGGCAGGCAGACATCACCCTGGCCCAGCGCCTCGCAGCACAGCGCGGCGGCGGCCAGCACGCTGTCCGTTGCCGTCGGGTCGAGACGGCGCAGGCTGTCGACCAGCGCCCGCTCCAGCGGGCCGAGGGGCAGGTCCAGCAGGCTCATCGCGCCACCTCCGCGACCGTAGGAGCCAGCTTGCTGGCGATCCGTGGCGGCGTGATGAAAAGCATCGCCAGCAAGCTGGCTCCTACAGGGGCGGTGCGCATCACTGGCCCTCCGCAAACAGGACCGTAGGGCGGGTGGAACCCGCGGCCCGCGATGCGGATAACAACGCGGGTTGCACCCGCCCTACGGCAATCATGAGGAAGCTCCGGCGAACAGGTTATCCAGCGCATCCAGCAGTTCGTCACTGGGCCGGGCGAAGTACACCCCGGCCTGAGGCATGCCGCGCAGGAACAGGTAGTAGGCGCCGCCGAGCTGCTCGTCGTGGAAGTCGGCCAGGCGCTGACGGAGGAAGCGCCGCAGCGCCACCAGGTAGATCAGGTACTGCAGGTAGTAATGCTCGCCGGCCAGGGCCTGCAGCAGGCGCTCGCCGCCGTAGTGGCTGGCGTCCGGGCCGAGCCAGTTGGACTTGTAATCCAGGATGTACCAGCGTCCGTCGTGCTCGAAGGTCAGGTCGATGAAGCCCTTGAGGAAGCCCTTGAGGCTGTCGAACTCCAGCCGTTCGGCGGCCTGGCGCAGCGGCTCGGCCAGGCCCATGGCCGGGTCGACCAGGATCGCGCGCAGGCGCTGCACGTCCAGGTCGGCCACCGGGAAGGTGAAGCCCAGCTCGGGCAGGCGCCGCGCCGCCTGCAGGCTGGCCAGCGTCAGGCCGCTGCCGTCCAGGTCGCTGTCCAGCACCTGTTGCAGATGGGCGCTGGCGATGGCTGTCCACAGTTCGGCGTTGATGCCGTGGGCGCTCAGCGCCGGCTCGACCAGGTCGGCCAGGGGCGCCTTGCCGCGCGCCCAGTCTTCGAGGATGGCGTGCAGGCAGGTACCGGCACGCGCGCCACGGGGGAAGGCGAAGAAGCCGCTGCCTGGCTCGCTGGCATCCGGCATCACCAGGCCGTCGCGATCCGGCGCCTCCATATGCATGCCGGCCGCCAGGCCGGAGAAGCTGCCGATGCGCCAGGCGCTGTGCAGGCTGCGCTGGAACTGCTGCAGCCGGGCGGGCGGCGTGGCGCGCTGTTCGCCGGCGGCGCAGGCCTCGCGGTTAAGCAGTGGCACGCGGGCGATCATCCCTGCGCTGCCCTCGGCCAGTTGATCCAGCTCGCTGGCCAGGGCGCTGGCGGATTTGTCGTTGAGGTGACCGGCCAGCTCGCCCAGGGCGTCGGCACCGCCCAGCTCGCGGCCGTGCAGCAGCCAGGCCAGGGCGCTGCTGTGCAGGCCTTCGTCGGGCAGGCCGCCGTCCTTCTTCGGCTTGGGCACGGCCACCGGGCCCCAGTGCAGCCACAGGCGGTGCTCGGCGCGGGTCAGGGCCACGTAGGTCAGGCGCAGCTTCTCAGCGAATACCTCGCGCCGAGCGGTCTGCAGGTGCTCGTCGAGGCGGGCGCTGCCGAGGTCGAGCAGCGGCTGGCCATCTTCATCATGGCAACGGGCGCTGTCGGTGTGCTGGCCGAGCAGACGGCCGTCCCACAGGAAGGGGCAGAACACCAGTGGGTATTCCAGGCCCTTGGAGGTGTGGATGGTGACGATCTGCACCCGCTCGGCATCGCTTTCCAGGCGCAGCAGGGCATCCTCGCCGGCGCCCTCGCTGCCTCGCTGGCCGTTGAACCAGGCGAGCAGGGCCTCCAGGCCGGGGCGTTGCAGGCTCTCGGTCTGCAGCAGCTCGGCCAGGTGCAGCAGGTTGGTCAGCCGGCGTTCGCCGTCGATGCCGGCCAACAGGCGTTCGGCCACCTGTTCCTGATCCAGCCAGGCCCTGAATACGCGCATGAAACCGTGCTGCTGCCACAGCTGGTGATACTGCTCGGCGTCGGCGCGCTCCTTGTCCCAGGCACGTTCGTCATCCTGGCAGCGCGCCAGCTGCGCGGCGTCGCGGCCGAGCAGGCGGCTGGCCAGGGCATAGCGCAGCACACCCTCGCGGCCCGGCTCGGCGTAGGCGGCCAGCACGGCGGCCAGCTCGGCGGCTTCCTCGCTATGCCACACGCTGTCGCGGCCGCGGCGTACGCTGGGCACGCCTCGCACGGCCAGCTCCTCGGCGATGCTCGCCGCCTCGCGGTGGCTGGCGACCAGCACGGCGATATCGCCACCGCGCAGCGGGGTACGCACGCCCTTGTCATCGAAATAGGCCGTGCCCTCGCCACTGGCGGCCAGCAGCCCGGCGATGCGCTGGGCGGTGTCGATGGCAGCGATCTCACCGGCGCGGCCCTTGTTCAGGCCGTCGTCAGCCAGCCAGACCAGCGCCAGCGGCGCGCCGTTGGCTTCGTCCGGCAGCACCAGATCTGCCCGCGACTTTTTCCCGGCACTGACCGGCGGGTAGTCCAGGCCCTGTTCGGCGAACGGCTGCGGACGGGCGAACAGGCGGTTCAGCGCGTCGATCAGTTGCGGCGTGGAGCGGTAGTTGAACGGCAGGTCATAGCGCCGCGCGGCGGCATCGCGGGCGGTGAGGTAGGTGGCCAGGTCGGCGCCGCGAAACGCGTAAATCGCCTGCTTGGGATCCCCCACGAAACACAGGTCGCCGCCCTCGCGGTAGATGCGATCGAAGATCTGGTATTGCACCGGATCGGTGTCCTGGAATTCGTCGATCAGCGCCAGCGGGTATTGCGTGCGCAGGGTCGTGGCCAGATCCGCACCGGCCGGGCCGTGCAGCGCCTCGTTGAGGCGATTGAGCAGGTCGTCGAAGGCCAGCAGGCGCTGCGCCGCCTTGCGCGCCGGCAGTTCGGCGTTGAGCTTGTCGAGCAGTTCGACCTGCAGGGCGATCAGCCGCTGGCGGCCGGCCGGTACGGCGACACCGAGCGCCTCGGCCAGTTCGTCGAAGGCCTCGGCGAGGGCGCCCTGCGGCGCGTCGAAACCTTTCTTGGTGGCCTTGTGCAGCGCTGCCGCGCCGAACTTGGCCAGGCCATCGGGCTGCTCGAACAGCGCCGCCGGGTCGGCGAAATAGGCGTCCAGCTCGGCCGTCCACACCGGCAACTTGGCCAGCTTGTGGGTGCTCTGGCTCAGCCCGCCATGCTCGCGCAGCAAGGCGACGAAAGCCGCGCCCTGCTCGCGCCACAGCTGTTCGGCACGTTCCCAGGCAGTGCTGGCGGCGTTCAACTCGTCGCCACTCAACGGCTCGCGCGGCTCGATGCGCAGGTAGGGCTTGCCCAGGTGGCTGCGTAGGGCCTGGCGCAGGCTGCTCGGGGTGATCTTCTGCTTGGCCAGGAAGCGCGCCCAGGCCGGATCGGCCGCCGCCAGCACATGGCGCCAGGCGTCGGCGAGCAGGGCGTCGAGCACCTCGCGGTCGTCCTGGGTCAGCTCGCTGTCGAAGTCCCCCCCGGCCTCGAACGCAGCGTCCTGCAGGGCGCGCTGGCAGAAGCCGTGGATGGTGAAGATCGCCGCCTCGTCGAAGCCGTGCACGGCCAGCAGCAAGCGCCGACGCGCGTCCTCGCCGGGGTGGCGGCTATGCAGCTCGCTGAGGAACGGGTCGCTACTCGGCGTGCCTTCATAGACCGCCAGCAGCTCGGCCAGGCGCGCGCGAATGCGTTCACGCAGCTCGGCAGTGGCGGCGGTGGTGTAGGTGACCACCAGAATCTGGCTGACGCTGAGTTGCTGCTCCAGCAGCAGCCGCGCGTACAGCGCAGTCAGGGTCCAGGTCTTGCCGGTACCGGCGCTGGCCTCGATCAGCGAGCGGCCGGTGAAGGATGAGGTCTGCAGGTCGAGGCTCATGCGTCGTCCTCGTCGGCGGCCAGGGCCAACAGCGCCGGGCCGAGCAGTTGTTCGGCCAGTTGTTCGAAGCGCTCGCCCAGCGGTTCGCGTTCGCGGAAGGCCAGGGCGTTCCAGGGGTCGAGGGCCTCGCCGGGGATCGGGCTGAAGTCGGCGCCGAGCCAGGCGGCCTGCGCGGCGCCACGGGCGGCGTCGATGGGTTCCTTTTTGCTCCGTGCGCTGGGGGTGACCAGGGCCTTGGCGAAGTCATGGCTGCTGCGCGGCAGGAACGGCAGCGGCGCGCTGAGTGCCTCGCGATAGGCGGCCAGCCAGGGCTGCAGCAGCTCACGGGGGTTGGCCAGGGCGCCGAGCTGCCAGTCGCCGGCCGGCGAGACCAACAGGCTGTCGCGGGCGATACCGTCGCTGGCGGCGACGTTGAGCAGCAGGTGGCGCAGCCAGAAACCGGGCAGGTCCCAGGCGCTCGGCGCATTCAGGCGCCAGTCGAACAGACCAGCACTGGTCACGCCATCCAGCCAGCCATGCAGGCGCACGCCGGCCAGGGTGATATCCACCAGCAGCGGTTGCGGCGCTTCCGCGGGACGCGCTTCGAACAGGCGTGGGGCGAAGGCACGCACCGGGCCGCGCAGCTTGCCCCACAGCGCATGGCCCAGCTCGCCGGTGGGCAGCCAGCCGGCGGCGCGGGCAATACGGCGTTCCTGCTGCTCGCTCCAGTCGCGCTCCACCGCCTGCAGGGCCAGGTGGCGCAGGCCGCGCCGGGCCGGGCCTTCGAGGGCGAACGGCTCGTCCGCGGCGATGGCTTCCTCGGCGTCGGCCAGGCGCAGGCCCAGGCGCTGCTCGAGGAGGAAGCGCGCCGGGTTGCGGAAACACAGCAGCAGCTGCGCCGGCTCGATGGTCAACCAGTCCTCGCCCGGCTCCGGCAACTGGGTGATGAAGGGTGGCGGGGTCAGCAACGGTGCCTCGGCCAGGCGTTGAGCGGCGCGGAACCAGGAACTGGCGAAACCCAGTTGCTGGCCCGATTGCTGAAAGTTGCCAGGGGCGAAGGGCTGCAGCGGGTGGGCGACGGTGATCGCGGCGCTGGCTTTGCGCTCTTTCGGCTGCGATGCGTCAGTGCTGGCGGGATCGCGAGCAAGCTCGCTCCTACAAGGAGCGACGGCGGTGAGGTCGACCGCTTCGAGCAGTTCGTTGACCAGCACCGAAGGCGGCAGCACCGCGTTGTCGCGCGGGTCGCGGCCGACGTAGCTGAGGTACAGGCCGTCGCGCGCGGAGAGCAGGGTTTCCAGCAGCAGGTAGCGGTCGTCCAGGCGCCGCGCGCGGTCGCCACGGCGCGGCTTGTGGCTGATCAGGTCGAAGCCGGCCGCCGGGGTGCGGCGTGGCAGGGCGCCGTCGTCCAGACCGAGCAGGCAGACCAGGCGAAACGGCAGGCTGCGCATCGGCACCATGGTGCAGAAGGTCACCGCGCCGGTGAGAAACCCCGAGGCCCCGCCGCCGGCCTCCAGCGCCGTGCCGAGCTGCTGACGCACCAGGGCCAGTTCCAGCGGCCGGGCGATGCCGGCGTCGCTGGCCTGGCGGGCGAGGGCGGCGCAGCTCTGGCTCAGCAGCAACAAGGTATCGCCGGCTTCGCGCTCGTCGAACAGGCTGTCGATCAGTGCCTGCAGGTCCAGCGCCCAGTCCGCCAGCGGGCGGGCGCGTTGCAGGCTCTCGGCCAAGCCGGCGAGCTTGCTGACGAAGGCACAGAGGCGGCCGAGCAGCTGACCGCGCGCGCCTTCCAGGGCATCCAGCGGCAGGCTGTCGCCGAGCAGCGGAATGCCGTCGCCGGCCAGTTGCGGCGGCGCGGCGAAGCCCAGCAACAGGCGGTCGAGGCCCTGGGCCCAGGTGAAGGCGTTGTCTGCCGGCAGGCCGAGGGCGGCGTGGTGGCCGGCATCGCGGCCCCAGCGCACGCCGGCGTCGCGCAGCCAGTCGCGCAACAGAGGCAAGTCCTCCTGCTCGATGCCGGCGCGGCGGGCGATGGCCGGCTGCTCCAACCAGGCGAGGATTTCCTCGGCGGCGAAGCGGCTCTCGGGCAGGGCGAGCAGGTCGATAAAGGCTTCCAGCAGCGGCAGTTCGGCGCGCAGGCTGCGGTCAGCCAGGCTGAAGGGAATGCGTGGCGCACCTTCGCGCGGAGCAAACACCGCCTCGATATAAGGCGCGTAGCGCTCGATATCCGGGGTCAGCACCACCACCTGGTCGGGAGTCAGGTGCGGCTCGGCGGCGAAGCGGGCGAGCAGCTGGTCATGCAGGATCTCCACTTCGCGCAGCGGCGAGTGGGCAATATGCAGCTCCAGCGAGCGGTCATCGGCGCGCAGTTCGATGCGCTCGTCCGCACTACGCGTTCTGAGCCGCAGGATATCGTGCTGCAGGGCGTGCAGCAGGCTGTCGTCGAGCAGGTCGGCGTCTTCGCTGTACAAGCCGGTTTCCTGCCCGCCTTCGGCCGAGGCCAGGCTGAACAGGCTGTCGAAGAAATCACGGCCCTGCTTGCCGAGGCTGGCCAGCAGCGGGTGACCGACGTCCAGATACCACTCGTCCGGGCTCATCGCTTGAAAAATCGCTGCGCTCTGGGGCTGCTTGGCCAGCTCGCGGATATCACGGATCTCGCCCCAGGCCTCGCGGCAGGGGTTAAGGGCAAAGATCACCACCTCGGTATGCCGGGCCAGGCCTTCGAGCACGCGCAGGTGATGGGGCGGCAGGCTGCTGATGCCGAATACCAGCAGGCGCTCGGGCAAGCCGGCAATCGGCGTGGCGTCGTACAGGCGTTGCAGCAGGTCATCGAGCAGGCGCGCGCGGTGCGGGTGACCGTCGGCGGTCAGCTCGCGCCAGAGCAGGGCCTGCCAGGCTTCGTCGGCGCCGAGCTCGCACAGTTCGCCACGCTCCCAGGCGGCCAGCCAGTCGTCGCGATACAGCAGGTACTGGTCGAACACGTCGGCGATGCGCGTGGCCAGGGACAGCCGGCGGCGCTCGTCGCCGCCTTCCAGGTAGCGCGCCAGGCGCGGTGCACGTTCCAGATTGCTCGGCTCGCACAGCCAGTCGTACAGGCGCCAGCTCAGGGTCAGCGGGGTGAAGGCGGACTGCTCCGGCAACTGACCCAGCACCAGCCGCGACAGCTCCCAGACGAAGGCCGAGGGCAGCTGTACTTCCAGCTGCATGGCGATGCCCTGTTCGCGCGCCAGCTGCAAGGTCAGCCAGCGGCCGATGCCCTGGCTCGGCACCACCACCCGCGCCGGAGCGAAGGGGTCGCGTTGCGGCTGGGCGAGCAGGCTCGTGGCCAGGGCGCCGAGGGTTTCCAGGTCGGGGGCGTGGAAGAGGTTGAGCATGGGCTGTCGGGCATTTTGCAAAGAGCGTCAGGTTACCAGCAAGGCGCCGGAGCGAGCACGGTGAAAGCGTGGCAGCGGCGCCTACTCTGCGAGAACGGCAGCGACCGGCGGCAACCCTGGCCTTGACTCAGGTCAAAGCCAGCTTGCCAGGGGCCACCTAGAGTGACCACACGAAAACCAGCGCGCGTCCCGCAGTCATGCCGCGAACGATCCCCAGCATCCTGATCACCCATAACGACCAGCAGATGGCCTGCCGCGTGCGGCGCCTGCTGCACAGCGACGGGCTGGACTGCGCCGTGCTGGCGCGCCCGCAAGACTGCAGCCAGGCGCCGCTGTGTCGCTGGCTGCAGGATTGGCCACTGCCGGCTCACGCCGCCCTGCATGCCACCCTGGCCGATGCCATCGAGGTGCTCGAACGCTCCCGGCATGCCTTCAAGTCACGCGATCTGGCGGACCTGCGCCAGCGCCTGGAACAGCTGTTAGGCGAATTGTCAGGACCCACGCAATAAGGTAGAAAACACCGCAGTAGGTTCCGCCCACCCGCGGAGACCGGCTTTGCCGGGCAGGACACAAGGGCCTGCAAGACGAAGCGCCGCGACGCCATGTTCCCCGAGAACGTGGCGTCCGGCGCTTTTTTTATGCCCGCAATAAAGCAACAGGGAGAACCAATGGGTTCGATTACAGCACTCCAGGAACTGATGCAGCGCCTCGGCCTGGATCAGGCCGAGGCCGCTGAGCGCTGCCGCCTGCTCGGCTGGCAGGCCGCCGATGCGGCACGCCTGAACGCCGTGGCCGAGACCATGGCGCCGGCGCAACAGGCCTTCGTCGAGCGGCTCTACCAGCACCTCGGCGAGTTTCCCGGGCCGGCCAGCCTGATCAGCAACGAAGCCACCCTGGCTCGTCTCAAACACAGCCAGCTGGATTACTACCAGCGCCTGTGGCGCGGCCCCTATGACAGCGACTACCTGGCCAGCCGCCTGCGCATCGGCCTGATCCACCAGCTCGCCGGCGTGGAGCTGAAGTGGTACCTGGGCGGCTACCGCCTGTACCTCGACTCGATGCTCAGCGCGCTGCTCCCCGATGACGCCCAGCGCAGCCTGTACGCCAGCCTGCTGAAGGCGGTGTTCTTCGACATGACCCCGGCCATCGACACCTACAGCGCCGCCCAGCGCAAGGCCCTGGAAGACAGCGAGGCGCGTTTCGCCCGGGCCCTGCGCGGGGCCAACGACGGCATCTGGGACTGGCATCTGGAACACGACCGGCTGTACGTCTCGGAGCGCTGGGCGGGCATGCTCGGCCTCAGCCGCGACAGCCTTGGCGAAGGCAGCGCCAGCTGGTTCTCGCGGGTCCACCCGGACGACCTGCCCGGCCTGCGCCAGGCCATCGATGCGCACCTCAGCGGCGCCAGCGCCCTGCTGCACCACGAGTACCGCATGCGCCGCAGCCGCGGCGACTACCTGTGGGTGCTGGCGCGCGGCGTGGCGCAAAGCGATGCCGATGGGCAACGGCGGATCGCCGGCTCGCAGAGCGATATCAGCGCGCGCAAGGCGGTCGAGCAGCAGCTGCGCCACGCCGCCCGCCACGACCCGCTGACCGGCCTGGGCAACCGCCTGCGCCTCGACGAACTGCTGGCGCAGGCGCTGCAGCAACTGGGCAAGGTCGGCGCGCGCCAGGCCGCGCTGCTGTTCATCGACCTCGACCGCTTCAAGCTGATCAACGACAGCCTCGGCCATGCCTGCGGCGATCAGGTGCTGGTCGAGGTCGGCCGGCGCCTCAGCCAGTGCCTGCGCCCCGGCGACCACCTGTGCCGTTTCGGCGGCGACGAATTCGTCGTGCTGCTCTGCGACCTGGCCTGCGCCAGCGACGCCGAGCAGGTCGCCCAGCGCATGCTCGACAGCCTGCACCTGCCGCTGCACCTGGCCGAGCAGACCCTGGTGGTCAGCGCCAGCATCGGCATTGCCGCGCTGCAGGCCAGCGATGCCTCGCAGGATGCCCTGCAGGCCGCCGACCTCGCCCTGTACCGCGCCAAGCAGGCCGGCAAGGCGCAGTTCGCCCGCTACAGCGCCGAGCTGCAGACCAGCGCGCGGCGCCAGCTGGAGCTGGAAAGTGCCCTTGCCCAGGCACTCGACCGCGACGAATTCGTCCTGCATTACCAGCCGATCTGCCGTATCGATGAGGACAGCCCGCAATTGATCGGAGTCGAGGCCCTGCTGCGCTGGCGCCAGGACGGCGCGCTGGTGCCGCCGCAGGAGTTCATCCCCTCGCTGGAAGAGTCCGGCGAGATCCTTCGCGTCGGTGACTGGGTGCTGGCCCAGGCCTGCCGCCAGGTGCGTGCCTGGCAACTGGGCGGGCAGGTGCAGCTGCGCTGCTCGGTGAACCTGTCCAGCCGCCAGTTGCAGCAGGACGACTTTGTCGCCCGGGTCACCCAGATCCTGCAGGACAGCGGCCTGCCGCCGGCCAGCCTGGTGCTGGAGATCACCGAGAGCCAGCTGATGCAGGACTGCACCGCCACCCTGATCACCCTGCGCGAACTGGCCAGCCTCGGCGTGCGCCTGGCCCTCGACGACTTTGGCACCGGCTATTCCTCGCTCGGCTACCTCAAGCGCTTCCCGCTGCACATCCTCAAGGTCGACAAGAGCTTCATCAACGGCGCACCGCAGGATGCCGACCAGACGACCATCAGCCGGGCCATCATCGGCCTGGGCCACAGCCTGGGTCTGCAAGTGGTGGCCGAAGGCGTGGAGCATGCCGGCCACCTGGAATTCCTGCGCGCCGAAGGCTGCCACCTGGCCCAGGGCTACTGGTTCAGCCACCCACGCCCAGCCGCCGAACTGCAGCGCCTGTTCAACGGTGAAGACTGTTTCGCCGGGCTCTGCAACCAGCTGCCAGGCGCCACCTCCCACACCTGCGAGGAAGTCCAGCCATGAAGATCAACCTGCCGGTCAGCCAGCGTGCGGTGGACGTCCCCGCCCACGCCAACATCCTCTCCACCACCGACCTCAAGGGCGCGGTCAGCTACGTCAACCCGGACTTCATCGCCATCAGCGGCTACAGCGAGGCGGAGCTGCTCGGCCACAACCACAACATCGTGCGCCACCCGGATATGCCACCGGCGGCCTTCGCCCACCTCTGGCAGACCCTGAAAAACGGCCGGCCATGGATGGGCCTGGTGAAGAACCGCTGCAAGAACGGCGACCACTACTGGGTCAGCGCCTATGCCACGCCGGTGCTGCGCAACGGCCAGGTGGTGGAATACCAGTCGGTGCGCACCCGCGCCGAGCCGGAGTTGGTAGCGCGCGCCAAACAGCTCTATGCCGAGCTGATCAAGGGGCGTACGCCGCGCCAATTGCGCCCGCCGCGGCTGACCCTGGCCGCGCGCCTGAGCCTGCTGACGGCCGCTCCGCTGCTGGCGGTGGCGGCAGCGCTCGGCTTGAGCGGAGCCCTGCCACTGCTGCCGGCCGTGGCCGGCGGCCTGGGCCTCGCGGCCCTGCTCGGCGGCGTTTTGCACCTGGGCCTGCGCCCGCTGCGCGCCCTGACCGAGCAGGCCCGGCGCCTCGCCGACAACCCGCTGAGCCAGTGGGTGTACAGCGCACGCAATGACGAGTTTGGCCAGCTGGCCTTCGCCCTGCGCAGCCTGCAGGCCGAGTCCGGCGCGGTGGTCGGGCGCATCGCCGATTCGGCGCGCCAGCTCAGCCAGGAAGCCAGCGAACTGGCGGCCGCGGTGGACAGCAGCAGCCAGGCCAGCCTGCGGCAACAGGGCGAGACCGCCCAGGTGGCCAGCGCCATCGGCCAGATGGCGGCCAGCGTGCAGGAGGTGGCACGGCACGCCCAGCTCAGTGCCAGCGCCGCCAGCGCGGCGGATCTGGAGACCAGCAATGGCCTGCAACTGGTCGAGCAGACCCGTCAGCTGATCGCCAGCCTGGCCGGCGAGGTGCAGCAGAGCAGCCAGGTGATCCACCAGCTGGAACTGCATGGGCAGAAGATCAACCAGGTGCTGGAAGTGATCCAGGGCATTGCCGAGCAGACCAACCTGCTGGCGCTCAACGCGGCCATCGAGGCGGCCCGCGCCGGGGAGGCCGGACGCGGCTTCGCCGTGGTCGCCGATGAAGTGCGCGGCCTTGCCTCGCGCACCCAGCAGTCCACCGCCGAGATCAACGCCATCATCGCCACCCTGCAGCAGGGCACCGCCCAGGCCGTAGCGGCCATGCAGCGCAGCCAGCAGCAGGCCGGTGCCAGCGTCAAGCAGGCGCTGCAGGCCAGCCAGTCCCTCGACGGCATCACCCAGCGGGTCGGCCAGATCAGCGACATGAGCATCCAGATCGCCGCCGCCGTGGAGCAGCAGAGCGCGGTGGGCGACGATATCCAGCGCAACCTCTGCGGCATCCGCCAGGCCAACGAAAGCACCGTGGTGGCCAGCGACCAGAGCCGCAGCAGCGCCGAGCACGTGGCCGGCCTGGCCGAGCGCCTGCAGTTGCTGGTCGAGCAGTTCTGGGGCCGGCGCCAGCCCGACTGACCGCGCAAGGCCGTCGATCTGGGCTATAACCAGTTGCACAGCCAGGCGCGGAGTCTTAGGTGCGTGCGTGGCCGGCCAACCTGGAGGGCTCTGCATGCCACAGCGCAATCTCATGTCCCTGCTCACCGCGCTGCTGCTGGCCCTGCCCGCAGCAGCGGAAGCGGCCAAGTGCAAGGGCCAGGGCAACCTGCTGTTCCTCGGCAAGACCAACAACCTGAGCCGCTCGGTCTGGCTGTCCGGCACCGGCAGCGGCTCGTTCAACCTGCAGGCACCGAGCAACGACGTGGTCGATGCCTGGCAGCGCGACAGGCGCGGCCTACACCTGTCGCTGTCGCCGGTGGTGTCGCAGGGCAGCGGCCTGCCGCACACCCTGGTGGATGTCAGCGGCGCGCCCTGCGAACTGGACATGGAGAACCAGAAGGGCGGCATCGTCTTTCCGCCCATCGTGCAATTGCCGCCCAAGCTGCCGCCGTTCATCAAACCGCCAAGCAATCGGCCATCGCCGCCTGGCCTGATGCCTTCCCGGCCATCGCTGCCCGGTGGCGGCCTGATGCCTTCCAGACCCGGCATGCCCAGCCTGCCGGGCGGTGGAGCGACTCCGCCAATCGGCACTCTGCCACCCAGCGGCCTCATGCCCGGCATGCCCGGTGGCGTGCAACCGCCCATCGGCGGTCTCGGACCCGGCAGCCTGATGCCTTCCAGACCAAGCATGCCCAGCCTGCCCGGTGGTGGCGCGACCCCACCAATCGGCACACTGCCACCCAGCGGTCTCACGCCCGGCATGCCCGGTGGCGTGCAACCGCCCATCGGCGGCCTGGGGCCCGGCACCCTGACGCCTTCCAGACCCGGCATGCCCAGCCTGCCGGGCGGCGGAGCGACCCCGCCAATCGGCACACTGCCACCCAGCGGTCTCACGCCCGGCATGCCCGGTGGCGTGCAACCACCCATCGGCGGTCTCGGGCCCGGTACCCTGATGCCTTCCAGACCGAGCATGCCCAGCCTGCCGGGCGGCGGAGCGACCCCGCCAATCGGCACACTGCCACCCAGCGGCCTCACCCCCGGCATGCCCGGTGGTGTGCAACCACCCATCGGCGGTCTCGGGCCCGGCACCCTGACGCCATCCAGACCGGGTATGCCCAATCTTCCGGGCGGCGGAGCGACCCCGCCAATTGGCACCCTGCCACCCAGCGGCCTCACCCCCGGCATGCCCGGTGGCGTGCAACCGCCCATCGGCGGTCTTGGACCCGACACCCTGACACCGTCCAGACCGGGCATGCCCAGCCTACCGGGCGGTGGAGCGACCCCGCCAATCGCCACCCTGCCACCCAGCGACCTCACCCCTGGCATGCCCACCCTGCCGCCAGACGGTGGGCAACCCGCACCGCCGGAGAGCCTGCAACCGCCTGTCGCCGGCCTACCCGGACTGGATGGCAGTGGCGCAGACGGCCAGGTGCCCCTTACCGAGGGCCGCAAGTTCCAGCAGGAGCCGCTGTGGAACGTCTGGGCGGACAGCCGCTACAGCGACATCGCCGACCGCCGCTCCGGGCTGGATCTGGACGGCCACTCCGGCTACGTGACCATCGGCGCGGACCGCCGGCTGGACAATGACCTGGTGGTGGGCCTGATGGGGATCGCCGAGCGCAACCGCAGCAAGGGTTTCGACGACGACTGGGAAGTGCGCTCCGACGGCTACAGTGCCGGCCCCTACCTGGCCTACCGGCTGACCCCGAGCCTGGCCATGGATCTGTCGCTGACCGTCGGCCAGCTGGACAACGACAACCGCGTGCTGATCCTGCGCGAGCGCTTCGATACCCAGCGCTACGCCCTGTCGACCAGCCTCAGCGGCCAGTACCTGCTGGGCGAGACGCTGCTCAGCCCGAAGCTGTCGCTGTCCTACACCCATTTCCGCAACGAGGAGCACGAGATGCGCGGCGAGATCGCCGGCATCCCGCTGCGCCTGGAAATCGAAGAACAGAGCTACGACTACGGCGTGGCCGAAGCCTCCCTGCAGGCCACCCGTACCTACCGCAGCGACGGCGGGCGCTACTGGCATCCCTATGTCGAGGTCGGCCTGAGCAACGAATTCGAGCGGCCCAACGACGGGCGTATCCTCACCGGCGACCTGACTCAGGAAAAGACCTCGCCCTGGTCCGGCAGCCTGCGCGGCGGGGTGCAAGCCCAGGTGGCGGACAATGCCCTGATCGATACCAGCATCGGCTACCTCAGCCTCGGCCAGAACGGCCTGGATATCTGGGAGGGCCGGGTGTTTATTTCGATCGGCTTCTGAGCCGGCGCCTGGCGTGCGCGGCGAAGCACGACTAAAGCTAAGACAAAGGGCGCGACGAACGCGCTGTCATAACGAGCGAGCCCCAGGCTATTCAGGAGGCTGCGCCATGCTCACCTTGCTCAACCTGCTGTCTGCCATCGCCCTGCTGGTGTGGGGCACCCATATCGTGCGTACCGGCATCCTGCGCGTGTACGGCTCACAGCTGCGGCGCATCCTCAGCCACAGCGTGGCCAAACGGCCGCAGGCGTTCGCCGCCGGCATTGGTGTCACTGCGCTGGTGCAGAGCAGCAACGCCACCGCCATGCTGGTCACCTCCTTCGTCGCCCAGGGCCTGATGGGACTGGCCCCGGCGCTGGCGATCATGCTCGGCGCCGATGTCGGCACGGCGCTGATGGCGCGGGTGCTGACCCTCGACCTGTCCTGGCTGTCGCCGCTGCTGATCTTCGCCGGGGTGGTGCTGTTTCTCTCGCGCAAGCAGCGCCGCGCCGGCCAGGTCGGGCGGGTGGCCATCGGCCTTGGCCTGCTGCTGCTCGCCCTCAACCTGATCGTCGAGGCCGCCAGGCCGATTGCCGAATCCAACAGCCTGGAAGCGCTGTTCGCCTCCCTGACCGGCGATCTGCTGCTGGATGCCCTGGTCGGCGCGCTGTTCGCCCTGCTCACCTATTCCAGCCTGGCCGCCGTGCTGCTCACCGCGACCCTGGCCAGCAGCGGCATGATCAGCCTGCCGGTGGCCATCGGCCTGGTGATCGGCGCCAATATCGGCAGCGGCGTGCTGGCCCTGCTCAACAGCAGCATGCAATCGGCGGCCGGCCGGCGGGTGGCGATCGGCAGCCTGCTGTACAAGCTGCTCGGCCTGCTGCTGGTGCTGCCGCTGGTGACCCCGCTGGTGAACTGGATGGACGGCCTGGAGCTGTCGGCGGCGAGCCTGGTGATCGGCTTCCACCTGCTCTACAACAGCCTGCGCTGCCTGCTGATGCTGCCCACGGTGAACCTGATGGCGCGCCTGTGCACCCTGCTGCTGCCGGAGCGCAAGAGTGCGGAAGGCGTGGCCGAGCCGCGCCACCTCGACCGCAGCGCTCTCGACACGCCAAGCCTGGCGCTGGCCAACGCGGTGCGCGAGACCCTGCGCATCGGCGACCTGATCGAGCAGATGCTCGGCCACCTGCAGGAGGTGCTGCGCGAGGGCTCCTCGGAAGCCGGACGCCAGCTGCGGCGCCTGGATGACGATGTCGACGCGCTGTACAGCGCGGTCAAACTGTACCTGGCGCAGATGCCGCGCGAAGACCTGGCCGGCCACGACAGCCGGCGCTGGGCGGAGATCATTGAGCTGGCGGTGAACCTGGAGCACGCCGGCGACCTGATCGAACAGATGGCCGGCAAACTCGACAACCACAAGCGTTCACGCCACTACAGCTTCTCCGCCAGCGGTCTGGAGGAGCTGACCGGCCTGCTCGGCCTGCTGCAGGACAACCTGCGCCTGGGCCTCAACGTGTTCCTCAATGGCAACCCCGCCAACGCCCAGCGCCTGATCGCGGAGAAACGCCGCTTCCGCCAGGAGGAGCGCAAGCTGGCCCACGCCCACGTCGGCCGCCTCAGCCAGCAGGTGGTGCAGAGCATCGAGACCAGCGCCCTGCACCTGGAGCTGATCGCCGACATGAAGCGCCTCAACTCACTGTTCTGCAGCAGCGCCTATGCCCTGGTCGAAGCGCTGGAAGTCCAGCCGGAAGCGGCGCCGACCACGCCGCAGGAGCCGCCGCTGGCGAGCAGCGATGAAAACCCCAGCAGTGTGGCGCCGCCGACCCAGCACTGAAGCATCAGATCTCCTGGGTGGTCGCGGCCGGAGGCTGGGCTGCCGGCTCCGCAGGCTTTTCTGCGGTCGCCGGCGGGGCCGGGCGATCGAGCAGCTGGTCGGCAGACTCCTGCGCCTTGTCGACCGTCTGGTTGAGCTGGTCCAGGGTTTCGCCAAGGCTCTCGCGGGCCTGCTCAACCACCGCCTGTTCGGCCTTCTCGGCCAGCCCCTGGGCCGCCTTCTCGGCGCTGTCACAGGCGGTCAGGGCCAGCAGGGCGCAAGCGCCGAGGGTGGTTTTCAATAACGGATGCATGGTGATTTCCTTTAGTCAGGTGGAGCCGCCGCGCGGGATGGCGGCGGCCAGGGGTCAGTTCCCGGCGTGCGTCACGGGCGGCGCGTTGCGGGTTTTCCACAGCGACAACAGCACCCCGCCAACCAGCAGGCCGAGCGTCACGCCGAGGGAGAGAACCGGCGGAATCTTGCCGATGATGCCAACCAGGAAGATCTTGCTGCCGATAAACACCAGCACCAGGGCCAGGGCGTACTTCAGGTAGGCGAAGCGGTGGATCAGCGCGGCCAGGGCGAAGTACAGGGCGCGCAGGCCGAGGATGGCGAAGATGTTCGAGGTGTAGACGATGAAGGGGTCCTGGGTGATGGCGAAGATCGCCGGCACGCTGTCCACGGCAAACACCAGGTCGGCACACTCGATCAGGATCAGGGCGAGAAACAGCGGCGTCACCCACAGCACGCTCTTGCCGCTGGCATCCGCCTGGCGCACGAAGAAGCGCTGCTCGTGCAGGCGCTCGGTCACCCGCAGGTGGCGGCGCAGGAACAGCACGAAGCGGTTGTTGGCCAGGTCCGGCTCGGCATCGACCTTGCTGAACAGCATCTTCACCCCGGTCAGCACCAGGAACACGCCGAACACATAGAGGATCCAGCTGAACTCGTGGATCAGCGCGGCACCCAGGCCGATCATCAGGGCACGCAACACGATCACGCCCATGATGCCCCAGAACAGCACCTTGTGCTGGTACTGCCGGGGGATGGCCAGGAAGCTGAAGATCAGCGCCATGACGAAGACGTTGTCCATCGACAAGGATTTTTCGATGAGGAAGCCGGTCAGGTAATCGATGCCGGCGTCGCCGCCTTTCTGGAAATACACCCACAGGCCGAACAGCAGGCCGGCGCTGATGTAGCCAGCGGACAGCAGCAGGCTTTCCTTGACGCCAATCTCGCGGTTGTCGCGGTGCAATACGCCCAGGTCAAAGGCCAGCAGGGCAATCACCACGCCCAGAAAGATCAGCCAGAGCCAGACAGCGGTGCCGAGCAGGTCGGCGAAGAGAAACGGTTCTAGGGCGGTCATGAGCCCCTCCTTGCAGTCGAAGTTGTACCAACTGTGACTCCGACATGGCGGCGACCAGCCGTCAGAGGGGCCCGGTGTCACGGGCGCAAGGATAGAGAGGCCGGGACGGACCACTCAAGCAGCAGGCTTTTGCAAAGTATGTCCTCGTCGCCGGAGCCCGTGCGATGATGCGCGCCCCGCAAGACCTCACCACCGACGCCCATGCCTCACTGGAAACCGCACTTCCAGCGCCTGCTCGCCCTGCTGCAGCGCTACCCCGGCCTAATCGCCGCCTTCGGCTTCTGCTCCGGCGTGGCCAGCTTCATCCTGGTCGATCGCCAGGAGGGCGTGGGCCGGGTGATCGCCGTGCTGATGCTGCTGAGCTGGGCCTGGCTGCTGCTCGAAGGCCTGCTCACGCGCAGCGCGGCGCGCTGGCTGGGGCTGGAGATGCCGCCCAAGCTGCTGCGCTACCTGACCCAGCTGATCCACCAGGAAAGCCTGTTCTTCGTCCTGCCGTTCTTCTTCATCACCACCGCCTGGAACAGCGGCCAGCTGGTGTTCACCAGCCTGCTCGGCCTCGCCGCCCTGCTGGCGATCACCGACCCGCTCTACTACAAGTGGCTGGCCGCGCGGCGCTGGCTGTACCTGAGCTACCACACCCTGACCCTGTTCGCCGTGCTGCTTACCGCGCTGCCGCTGCTGCTGCAGCAGACCACCGCCGAGAGCTACCGCCTGGCCCTCGGTATTGCCCTGCTGCTGGCCGTGCCGAGCCTGGCCAGCGCACTGCTGCTGCACAACTGGCGGCGCTGGCTGGCGATGTTTGGCCTGATTGCCACGCTGGGGGTCGGTGGCTGGCTGGCACGGCCGTGGATTCCGCCGGCCACCCTGTGGCTGACCGAAGTGGCGGTGAGCGCCGAACTGCACCAGCGCACCCCCGGGCGTAGCCTGCAGCAGGTCAGCGTGCAGCAGCTGCGCAGCCAGGGCCTGTACGCCTACACCGCGATCAGCGCACCGCGCGGGCTGAACGAGCGCATCTACCACGTTTGGCGGCATGCCGGCGTGGAGGTCGACCGCATCGCCCTGGATATCAACGGCGGACGCAAGGGCGGCTACCGCTCCTGGACGCACAAGCGCAACTTCCCCGAAGTGGTGGTCGGTAACTGGCAGGTGCAGGTGGTGACCGAGACCGGTCAGCAGATCGGCGTGCTGCGCTTCCGGGTCAGCGAGTGAGCGGCACGGCGCGGGATCCTGGCGGTGCTGGGCCATGAACCGGTAGCCCGGACTTCAGTCCGGGGCACGTCTGCCAGCTCCCGGACTGAAGTCCGGGCTACCGCGCGACAACTCAACAGATCGTACACAGGCTCCTACAGGCGGAAGCGCTGCACCATGCCATTCAGGTCACTGGCCAGGTGCGCCAGCTGATCGCTGGCCACCGAGGTTTGGTGGGCGCCGGTGGCATTCTGCGAGGCGATATCGCGGATGGCCACCAGGTTGCGATCCACCTCGCGAGCCACCTGGGCCTGTTCTTCAGCGGCACTGGCGATCACCAGGTTCATCTCGTTGATCTGGCTGATGCGCGCGGAAATCACCTCCAATGCGCTGTCCGCCTCGCCGGCCATGCTCTGGCTGCGCAGCGCATATTCGCTGCTCTGCTGCATGGCATTGACCGACTCCTGGCTGGCGTTCTGGATCGCGCTGATCATCCGCTCGATTTCCTGGGTCGAGGTCTGCGTGCGCTGGGCCAATGCCCTGACTTCGTCGGCGACCACAGCAAAACCACGGCCCTGATCACCAGCACGCGCCGCCTCGATGGCGGCATTCAGCGCCAGCAGGTTGGTCTGTTCGGCGATGGTGCGGATCACTTCCAGCACCCGACCGATGGCGATGGCTTCTTCGGCCAGGGTGGCGATGGTGTCTGAGGTGTGCTGCAGGCGCTGACTGAGCTGCTCGATGGTGCTGCGCGTGGTGCTGACCTGTTGCCGGCCGCTCAACGCGGTCTGCTCGGCATCGCGCGAGGAATCGGAGGTGTGGTTGGCGTTGCGCGCCACCTCGTCGACCGCCGCCGACATCTCGGTCACCGCGGTGGCGGCCATCTCGATTTCGTCGTTCTGTCGGGTGATGCCGCGCGACGATTCCTCGGTCACCGCATGCAGCTGCTCGGCCGCCGAGGCCAGCTGCACCGCCGCGCCCTGGATGCCTTGCAGGGTCTCGCGCAGGTTCTCCTGCATGAGCTTGAAGGACTCCTGCACATCACTGATCTCGTCATGCCCGCTGACATTCACCGGCAAGGTCAGGTCGCCGCCGGCATTGCGCGCCACCACTTCGCGCAGCTCGCTCAGACGCAGGTTGATGCCACGGCTCATCATCCAGGCCTGCAGGCCGCCGCCGAGCAGGATCACCAGCAACAACACGCTGATCAGGGTGAAGCTGCGCTGGTACACGGCCATCCCGTCGTTGTACTTGCGCTCGGACTCCTGCAGTTGCACCTCGATCAGTTTGGAAAACTGCTCGGAGAGCGGGTCGATGCGCGGGTACAGCTCCTTGGCCGTATAGGTCGCCAGGGCCTCGCCATCGCTGTCGCGCAGGATCGTCTTGAGCCGTTGCAACGGATCACGCGCGGCCTGCATCAGCGGCTCGATCTGGGCGATCAGCTGCTGTTCCTCGGCGATCAGTTGGGTCTGCTTGTAGGCCTGCCAGATCGTGGCGATCTTGCTCTCGGCCTCCTCCACCTGGCGCAGCGCCTCGGCAGGGGTGATCCCGCCATTGCGCGCCTTGTGGCTGGCATCGACGATATTCACCGCGTAGAGGTCGGCGATCACCTTGAGGTCGCGCAGTGGCACCACGCGGTCCAGGTAAACGCTGTTGAGGTCGGCCAGCACGCCGCGCAGGCCATGCAGGCCGCTGACACCTATAGCCAGGCTGCCCGCCATCATCAGGACGATGAGGACGAACAACCTTGTCCGAATAGTCCAATTTTTCATGGTCGGTCACCCGCTGTCACGACTGGCGTATGCCTAGGTAAACGATAGTCGTAAATTGCCAGCAGTGCCCGGCCGCCGCGGGCTGCAGACGGCCGGGAGCGACCTTCAGGCGTCCAGCGCGGCGGCCGGGCCGAAGAACTCGTAGCGGGTCTGGGCGGGGGGCACGCCCAGCTCGCGCAGCTGACGCTTGAGCTGGGCCATAAATGGCTTGGGCCCGAGGAAATAGGCATCCACGTCGCGCTCGGCCGGCAGCCAGGCCTGCAGCTGTTCGCGGCTGAGGCGGCCGTAGGCGTGGCCGCCGTCGTTGGCGCGCGGCTCCTCGAAGCAGTAGAAGCGCTGCAGCTGCGGATGCTGCGCGGCCAGCGCGTCGACCCGCGCGGCGAAGGCCTGTACCCCAGCATGCCGCGCGCAGTGGATAAAGCGGATCGGCCGGCCGCTGTGCACCGCGCTTTCCAGCATGGCCAGCAGCGGGGTAATGCCGACCCCGGCGCTGATCAGCAGCAGCGGCTTGCGCGACGGGGTCAGGCTGAAATCACCGGCAGGGGCGAACAGCTCCAGCTCGTCACCCAGCTGCACCTGGTCGTGCAGGTAGTTGGAGACCAGGCCACCGGCCTCGCGTTTGACGCTGATGCGGTACTCGCAGCCATTCGGCGCGGCCGACAGCGAATAGTTGCGGCGCACTTCCTCGCCATTCAGCAACAGGCGCAGGCCGATGTACTGGCCGGGAATGAAGTCGACCACGGCGCCACCATCGCTCGGCTGCAGATGGAACGAGGTGATTTCCTCGCTCTCCGCCACCTTGCTCACCACACGGAACAGCCGACCGCCGCGCCAGCCGCCGGGGGCGCGCGCGGTGGCGGCATACACCTCTTCCTCGGCGCCGATCAGCAGCTCGGCCAGCTGGCCATAGGCGGCGGCCCAGGCGTCGATCACTGCGTCGGTGGCGATTTCCGCGCCAAGCACTTCGCGGATCGCCCGCAACAGGCAGTTGCCGACGATCGGGTAGTGCTCGGGGAGGATCTGCAGCGACACGTGCTTGTTGACGATCTGCCCCACCAGCGGGCCGAGCTCCTGCAGACGGTCGATATGCTTGGCGTACATCAGCACGCCGTTGGCCAGGGCACGTGGCTGGTCGCCGCTGGCCTGGTGAGCCTGGTTGAACAGCGGACGCACCTCGGGGTACTCGCCGAGCATCAGGCGGTAGAAGTGGCTGGTCAGGGCTTCGCCACCACTTTCCAGCAGCGGCACGGTGGCTTTGATGATCGCGGTTTGTTCGCCAGACAGCATGGGTAACTCCTTGATTGCACGCAGGTTTGCTTTCTACCCAGAACATTCCACGAAACGTGCCAGTTATTTGCCCTATATAAATCAGTAACTTATAAGCTATGTTGTGTTTTAGACATCAAAGCATTCGCTGTCATTTCGACAGCACGGAGTCATCATGACTACACAGTCACTGCTCCAGGCGCTGCTGCCGCTGGTCGACGACCTCAGCCGCGAATTGAGCGAGGGCGAACGCTACCGCCGCCTGCTAAGCGCCCTGCGCACGCTGATCCCCTGCGATGCCAGCGCCCTGCTGCGCCTGGACGGCGAGCAGCTGATCCCGCTGGCGGTGGACGGCCTCAGTGCCGACACCCTCGGCCGGCGCTTTCTGCTTAGCGAGCACCCGCGCTTCCAGGCCCTGCTGGCCAACCCGCGGCCGACTCGCTTCGCCGCCGACAGCGGCCTGCCCGACCCTTACGACGGCCTGGTCGAGGAACACAGCGGCCAGCTGGAAGTGCACGACTGCCTGGGTTGCCCACTTTTTATCGACGAGCAGCCCTGGGGCCTGCTGACCCTCGACAGCCTCGACCCGGCGCGCTTTGCGCAGAGCGATCTGGACAACCTGGAAACCTTCGCCCGCCTGGCCGCCGCTAGCGTGCGCGCCAGTGGCCGCCTGCTCAACCTGAGCCGGCGCGCCGATGCCGAGCACCAGTTGGCCGAGCGCTACCGGCAGATGGCCGGGCAAACCGCGCCCGCCGAGCTGATCGGCCAGAGCGCCGCGCACCAGCGCCTGCTGGCGGAAATCGACACGGTGGCCGGCAGCGACCTGACCGTGCTGATCGGCGGCGAAACCGGGGTCGGCAAGGAGCTGGTGGCACAGGCGCTGCACGCCCGTTCGCTGCGCGCCGCGCAGCCGTTGATCAGCCTCAACTGTGCGGCACTGCCGGAAGCCCTGGTGGAAAGCGAACTGTTCGGCCATGTGCGCGGCGCCTTCTCCGGCGCCCACAGTGAACGCAGCGGCAAGTTCGAGCTGGCCGATGGCGGCACCCTGCTGCTCGACGAAGTCGGCGAGCTGCCGCTGGCGGTGCAGGCCAAGCTGCTGCGGGTGCTGCAGAGCGGCCAGCTGCAGCGCCTCGGTTCCGATCGCGAGCACCGGGTGGATGTGCGCATCCTCGCCGCGAGCAACCGCGACCTGGCCGAGGAAGTGCGCGCCGGACGCTTCCGTGCCGACCTCTACCACCGCCTGAGCGTCTATCCGCTGCGGGTTCCTCCGCTGCGCGAACGCGGCCGCGACGTGTTGCTGCTGGCCGGCTTCTTCCTCGAACAGAACCGCGCGCGCCTCAACCTGCACAGCCTGCGCCTGACCAGCGAGGCCCAGGCCGCGCTGCTGGCCCACGCCTGGCCGGGCAATGTGCGCGAGCTGGAACACCTGATCGGCCGCGCCGCGCTCAAGGCCCTGGCGCGCCAGGCGCAGCGCCCGCGCATTCTCAGCCTGGAAGTGGCCGACCTCGATCTGCTGCCGGTAGCCAGCGCCCCCGTCAGCAGCCCGAGCCTGGCGCCCGGCAGCAGCGCCGCCGTCGACCTGCGCCTGGCCGTGGACGCCTACCAGCGCCAGCTGATCCAGGCCGCGCGGCAGCGCCAGCAGGGCAACTGGGCCGCCACCGCCCGCGAGCTGGGCCTGGACCGCGCCAACCTGCATCGGTTGGCCACCCGTCTGGGGCTGAAGTAGGGAAAGTGCCCCGGATTGCATCTGGCTACAACACGGGCCTGCGTAGCCCGGATGCAATCCGGGAAAGCTGCTGCGGGGTCGCGGGCCGCTGCTACAGGCGGAAGCGTTGCACCATGCCGTTGAGGTCGCTGGCCAGGCGCGCCAGCTCGTCGCTGGCCACCGAGGTCTGGTGCGCGCCGGTGGCGTTCTGCGCGGCGATATCGCGGATCGCCACCAGGTTACGATCCACCTCGCGGGCCACCTGGGCCTGCTCCTCGGCGGCGCTGGCAATCACCAGGTTCATCTCGTTGATCAGGCTGACCCGCTGGGCAATCACTTCCAGGGCACTGTCCGCCTCGCTGGCCATGTCGCTGCTGCGGCTGGCGTACTCGCTGCTCTGGCCCATGGCATCCACCGACTCGCGGCTGGCGCTCTGGATCGCACTGATCATCCGCTCGATTTCCTGGGTCGAGGTCTGCGTGCGCTGGGCCAGGGCACGCACCTCGTCGGCGACCACGGCGAAACCGCGACCCTGATCACCGGCGCGCGCCGCCTCGATGGCGGCATTCAGCGCCAGCAGGTTGGTCTGTTCGGCGATGGTGCGGATCACTTCCAGCACGCGGCCGATGGCGATGGCTTCCTCGGCCAGGCGGGTGATGGTGGTCGAAGTGTGCTGCAGGCGCTGGCTGAGCTGCTCGATGGTGCTGCGTGTGGTACTGACCTTCTGCCGCCCGGCCTCGGCAGTCTCTTCCGCCTCACGCGAGGAGTCGGAGGTGTGGTTGGCGTTGCGCGCCACCTCATCCACCGCCGCCGACATCTCGGTCACTGCCGTGGCGGCCATCTCGATTTCGTCGTTCTGCCGGGTGATGCCCCTGGACGAGTCTTCGGTGACCGCGTGCAGCTCTTCAGCCGCCGAGGCCAGCTGGGTGGCCGAGTTCTGGATGCTCTGCAGGGTCTCGCGCAGGGTGTTCTGCATGCCGCCGAGCGAACGCTGCACCTGGGTTACCTCGTCGGCACCCTCGGCGCTGACCGGCTGGGTGAGGTCGCCGCCGGCGATACGCTGCGCCGACTCGGCCAGCTGCGCCAGCGGCTGGGTGATGCTGCGACTGAGCAGCCAGGCGGCCAGCATGGTGAACAGCACGCTGGCCGCGAGAATCAGGCTGAAGATCCAGGTGGCGTTGTCGGCATTCTTTTCCGCGCGCGTGCCGGCAGCCGCCGCGCCACGATTGTTCAGCTCGATCAGCTTGTCCAGGGCCGTGGCCAGTTCACCGAAGCGGGCCTCCGATTCCTCGGCCGCGGCCTGATCCAGCTGGCCAGCGCGCACACTGGCAACCACCTTGGCCAGAGCGGCCTCGTAGGCCAGGCTCTTGTTGTGGTAATCGCCGAACAGACGCCGGTCTTCGTCATCGATGATGGTGTCTTCGTAGGCCTTGTCGTAGCCGGTCACCCGCTCGCGAATCGCCTTGGCCTCGGCGCTGAGGCGCTGGTCATTCTGCGGATGGGCTATCAGCTCATACTCGGCCTGGCGCAAGCCCAGGCGCTCGGACTTGATCTTGGCCATCAGGTCGAGGCCGAGCATCCACACATCCTTCACCTCCAGCAGATCGCTGCGCAGGCTGGACATCTGGCTGAGCGCGACCCCACCGGTCGCCAGGAGGATCAGGGTGAGCACACCGAAACCAATCAAGTTGCGCAGACCGACACTGACGGAACGCAGAAGCATGAGCCGCTACTCCAAGAGACACAGGGGTTGTGTCGGGTTAGCGTCAGTATTGGCCGGATATTTAGCGGACGCGGAAAACTTCTTTCAGCCGAAGAACCAGTAGCACACCGCAATGGCCGCCAGCACCCCGGCCAGGTCGGCGACCAACGCGCAGCCCACCGCATGACGGGCACGCTGGATGCCGACCGCGCCGAAGTACACGGCCAGCACATAGAAGGTGGTCTCGGTACTGCCCTGGATGGTCGCCGCGACCAGGGCCGGGAAGCTGTCGACGCCATGGGTCTGCATGGTCTCGATCAGCATGGCGCGCGCCGCGCTGCCGGAGAACGGCTTGACCAGGGCGGTGGGCAGGGCATCGACGAAGCGGGTGTCCCAGCCCAGCCACTCGATCAGGCTGCGGATGCCGTCCAGGCCAAAGTCCAGGGCACCGGAGGCACGCAGCACGCCGATCGCGCAGAGCATGGCAACCAGGTAGGGCAGTAGGCTCTTGGCCACGTCGAAGCCTTCCTTCGCTCCTTCGACGAAGGTTTCGTAGACCGGCACCTTGCGCAGCCAGCCGACCAGCAGGAACAGCAGAATCAGGCCGAACAGCACCAGGTTGCCGAGCAACGACGACAGCGCCGCCAGGGCCGTGGCGGACAGCCCGCCGAGCAGGGCCATGAAGCCGCCCAATAACAAGGCTCCAGGAATCAGGTAGGCCAGCACTACCGGGTCCCACAGGCGCAGGCGCTGCATCAGCGCCACCGCCAGCAGGCCGGCCAGGGTCGAGGCGCTGGTGGCCAGGAGGATCGGCAGGAATACCAGGGTCGGGTCGTCGGCGCCCTGCTGCACGCGGTACATGAAGATCGACACCGGCAACAGGGTCAGCGACGAGGCGTTGAGCACCAGGAAGAGAATCTGCGCGTTGCTCGCCACCGTGGCGCTGGGATTGAGCTCCTGCAGGGCCTTCATCGCCTTGAGGCCGATCGGCGTGGCGGCGTTGTCCAGGCCCAGGCCGTTGGCGGCGAAGTTGAGGGTAATGAAGCCAAGCGCCGGATGGCCACGCGGTACATCCGGCATCAGCCGCGCGAACAGCGGGCCGAGGGCACGGCCGAGCAGGTCGACCAGGCCGGCTTTCTCGGCAATGCGCAGAAAACCCAGCCACAGGGTCAGGGTGCCAAACAGCACCACCATCAGCTCCACCGAGACCTTGGCCATGGCGAACAGGCTCTCGACCATGGCCGCCCACACCGCCACATCGCCGCCCATCCAGCGCACCAGCGCGGCGAGTGTCGCCACCACGAAGAATCCCAGCCACAGGCCATTGAGCATTGCTTACCCCCCAATCAATGGCGGCGATGATAGCGGCAGCTGCGGACAGCGGTCACCTGCGCGACGGCAATCGACGGCACGCTGCATAAAACTGCAAGCAAGCTCGGCCACACTGCTGATAGTGTCTAAAGTTAATGCGTTTCCCGACCCTAGGAGTACATGGATGAAATACCCCCTCATGCTGTCCCTTGGCCTCACGGCCGGCTTGCTGCTGGCCGGTTGTGCCAGCAAAACCACCCAGCCTGACCAGTATTCGGGCTTCCTCGGCGACTACTCGCAACTGCAGCCGGCCACCTCGGCCAGTGGCGCTCCGGTGATGCGCTGGGTCTCGCCAGACTACAAGGCGGGCAACTATCGCTCGGTGTATATCGAGAAGCCGGTGTTCTATCCCACCCCGAAACCGAGCGACCAGGTCAGCCAGGCCGTGCTCGATGAAATCGCCGACTACCTGTACCAGGCCATGCGCCGTGAATTGCAAAGCAGCATGACGGTGGTCAGTCAGCCCGACATGGACAGCCTGGTGCTGCGCAGCGCGATCACCGCCGTGGACGTCTCCACCGAAGGGCTGAAGGTCTACGAAGTGATCCCGATCGCCCTGGTGCTCGCTGCCGCCAGCACCGCCGCCGGCACGCGCGACCGCACCACCGAGGTCTATGTCGAGATGGAAGCCATTGAGGCGCGCACCAGCAAGCCGCTGGTGCGTGTGGTGCGCAAGGGCCATGGCCAGGATCTGGAAAACAGCAGTACCCAGCTGACCCTGAAAGCGCTCAAGCCAGCCCTGGATGTATGGGCGGCCGATGCCCGGGCCTTCAGGCCCTGAGCCGCGCATAGGGCGGCAGCCTGGCTACCGCTGATGCTTGTTACTGGCCGGACACTCGTGTCCGGCCAGTGTTTGTTGAGGGGAGTCACGCGTCATGCCCAGCCTCAACCCCAGCCGTGAACAATTGGCCGCCTTCGCCGCACAGATGCCCAGTGGCGAGCCCATCCTGATGCTCAACCTGCTGCGCTATCACGCTGTGGCGGCGTACCCGGATGCGTCTACCTACCCACCCTGCAGCGGGCGCGAGGCCTATGCGCGCTACAGTCGCACGGCACTGGCCAAGGTCAGGGGTGTCGGCGGTGAGGTGGAGCTGCTGGCACAGGCGCACGTGGCGCTGATCGCCCCGGCGGAGGAAGCCTGGGATGAGCTGCTGCTGGTGCGCTATCCATCCCCCGAGGCCTTTCTATCGATGCTGGCCGATGCCGAATATCGCGCCGCCACCGTACACCGCACTGCAGCCCTGGCCGACTCCCGGCTGATCGGCTGCCGGGCACCCTGAGCCGCACAATAGCCAGCCGATGCTCAGGGCTTCTGGTTGAGCACCTGCAGGATCGCCGCACTTTCTGCATCGAGCTCACCGTCGTAGCGCGCCGGGCGATATTTCATCTGCAGGGCAATCAGCACATTGCGCGTGGCCTCATCCAGCTCACCGCTCTGCGGCGTCGAGTAACCCAACTGCTGCAACTGCTGCTGGAACCAACGCACATCCGGTAACGCCACGGCGAAGCGCGCCTGCTCACGCGCCACTGCGGCGGCATCCGGCCAGCGGATCAGGCCCGCCTCGGCCAGGCGTTTCCAGGGAAACAGCGGCCCCGGATCGACCTTGCGCTGCGGGGCGATATCGCTGTGGCCGATGATGCTGTCGATGGGCAGCTCATGGCGTTTGACCAGGTCCTTGAGCAGGCTGATCAGCGCTGCGATCTGCGCTTCGCTGTAGGGCTGCCAGGCAGCACCGTGCGGTCCTTGCTCATAGCCCTGATTGACCAGCTCGATACCGATGGTGCTGGCATTCAGCCAGGTGCGCCCCTGCCATGCACTATCCCCGGCATGCCAGGCGCGACGGTTTTCGTCGACCAGACGGTAGACGGTGGCCGGGCTGTCGCCGATCAGGTAGTGGCTGCTGACTTCGCCCTGGGTCAGCAGCGCCAGGGAATGGGCCAGGTCGGTGGAGGTGTAATGCACCACGATGTACTGCACGCGGCTGCTCTGGCTGCGCGAGCTGAAGCTATCGTCGATGACCTGGCCGCCGGTGCAGGCGGCCAGCAGCAGGGTGGTGAGGGCAAGCAGGGTAAATCGCATGGCATCAGCGCACAGTGGATTGGGAGCGCAGTGTAACGCCTGGCAGAACATTCGCAGAAACGATCTCGCGAGCTAGTGCCAGGCAAGGCGCAACGACCAACGGGAGTAACAGCCGCAGGCTGGCCCGAAGGGTGAGCGCCAGCGAATCAAAGGCCCGAGGGCGCGGAGTTTACTAGTCGTAAATGAGCAGTACTCGCTTCACTCGCCCTCCGGGCCGCGCTGAAGCGCGTTAGCCGCAAGCGGCTTTCCGAGGGCATTTGACCAACCTGCGGTTGTTACTTCGTTTCAACGCAGCATGGCCGACGCGCAGCAGATCGTCAGGGGGTGATGTGTAACACGCTTTGCAGGTTGTCCAAAAGCATGTCGACGCTGAGCATGATCAGCAGCATGCCGGTCAGGCGCTCTACCGCAGTGAGACCCCGGGCGCCAAGGAAACGCTGCAGCCAGGATGCCTGCAGCAGAATCATGGCCGTGGCGAACCAGGCCAACCCGACCGCCAGGTACAGCTCCCACAACGCGCCTTCGTGGGTATTGCGCAGGGTCATCAGCACCGCCAGGGCCGACGGGCCGGCTACCGCGGGCGTGGCCAAAGGCACCAGCAGCGGCTCGCCATCCGGTAGATCGCCGAGCACACCCTCGGGCCGCGGGAAGATCAGGCGCATGGCAATCACGAACAGGATGATGCCACCGGCAATCGCCGTGGCCTCGCGCGACAAACCGAGGCCGCTGAGGATCTTGTCGCCGAAGGTGAGAAATACCATCAGCAGCACCAGGGCCAGCAGCAGCTCACGCAGCGCCACGCGCATGCGCCGCTGCGGGGCGACGTTCTTCAGCGCAGCCAGGAAGATGGCGATATTGCCGAACGGATCGGTAACCAGAAACACCAGCACGGCAATGCCGAAGATATCCATGACGAACTCCAGAAGCAGATGCGCACAGTTTAGGGTCTGTTGCCGTTTCGTTCACGGCCGCGACGGAGCCTGTTTTTGCGCGGGGCTAGGCGCGAGACGCGAGGTTTGGTCGTCCAAATGAGCCGTCGAGTAACGACGTCCCGCGCGAAAACAGGCCCGTCCCTTCGGGTTGCGCGCAAAATCGCGCCATGCGTCGTTGCGGGACTTACCAAGGGAATGCCATTGCCTGCGTCCCGCGCCTAGCCTGGCGCGATTTTGCGCAGCAACGCGGCTCGCGAACGAAACGGCAACAGACCCTAAAAGCCAGCCACCCGGCCGTCTGTCGGCGAAGCGTCCGCTAGCAGCGCAAACGGGACAGGCGAGGGCGTTGCCAGGGCAAAAATGCCAAATACGTCACAAATGACCTCCATGATCGGACATGGGGATCGCCGGCGGGGATAAACGGCGCAATGCCCGGTCTACAGCAGCGTATCGTCAATGGCATGCCTCCCCGAGGATAACCGTCATGCACCGCCAGTTGCTCTGGTTCAAACAGGATCTGCGCCTCGATGACCACCCGGCGCTTCAAGCTGCCATGGATGCCGAGCGCGTGCTGCCGCTGTTCATCCTCGACCCGGCCCTGCTCCAGCCGGGGCCATTCGGCTGCCGGCGGATGGGCGTGCACCGTGCGCGCTTCCTCCTGGAAAGCCTCACCGCCCTCAACGCGGAGCTGCGCCAGCGTGGCTCCGGCCTGCTGGTCCTGCATGGCCGCGCCGAGCAGCTGATTCCGCAGCTGGTCGAGCAATTCAGCCTGCAGGAAGTGCTGACCCTCGACGAAATCGCTCCCGAAGAACGCAGCCAGCTCGACGCGGTGCGCCAGGCGCTCGGCTGTGTGCCACTGCGCGTGCTACCAGGCAACCATCTGCTGCGCAGTGAGGAGCTGCCCTGCAGCCTGGAACAGCTGCCGCAGGTCTACAGCCAGTTCCGCGAGCTGGTCGAACAGCGCCTGCCGGTGTTCCAGCCGCGCCCGGCACCGGCACGCCTGCCGGCCCTGCCGGAAAACGCCGAAATGCAGTTCGCGCCACTGCCCAGCCTGTCGCAGCTGGGCCTGGGTGAGCCGCTCAGCGTGGCCAACAGTGCCTTCCCCTTCTCCGGTGGCGAGCCCGCCGCCCAGGCACGGCTGCGCGACTACCTGTGGCAACGCCAGGGCGTGCGCCAGTACAAGGACACCCGCAACGGTCTGATCGGCAGCGAGTACTCGTCGAAGTTCTCGCCCTGGTTGGCCAACGGCAGCCTGTCCGCGCGCCGGGTGGTGGCCGAGCTGCGCCGCCACGAATCGCAGTTCGGGCGCAACGACTCGACCCATTGGCTGTGGCTGGAAATGCTCTGGCGCGACTTCTTCCGCTGGACCCTGGTGCGTCATGGCAGCGCGCTGTTCCAGGCCGCTGGGCTGAAAGCCACGGCGCGCGCACCGCAGCAGCTCGACCAGCGTTTCAGCCTATGGTGCCAGGGGCGCACCGGCATGCCGCTGGTGGATGCCAACATGCGTGAGCTGCTGAGTACCGGCTTCATGTCCAATCGCGGCCGCCAGGTGGTGGCCAGCTACCTGGTCAATGACCTGCAGCAGGACTGGCGCCACGGCGCGGCCTGGTTCGAAGAGCATCTGCTGGATTACGACCCGGCCAGCAACTGGGGTAACTGGGCCTACCTGGCCGGTGTGGGCAGCGACCCGCGCCACGGACGCATGTTCAACGCCCTGCGCCAGGCCCGTCAGTATGACCCGGATGCGACCTATGTCAGCCTCTGGCTGCCGGAGCTGCGCAGCGTGCCGCAGCACCTGCGCCACACTCCGTTCCTGCTGTCACATCTGCAGCTGGACGCCATGGGCTATCCGCGCCTGGAACAGATCCCCGAGCAGTGGAAGCCTTATATGCCGGACGCCGCCTAGAACTAGTCCTGCTCGATGCGATTGCGCCCGCCGCGCTTGGCCCGGTACAGCGCCTGGTCGGCGCGCTCGAATACCGCGTCACTGCTCTCGCCAACGGCGAAAGCAGTCAGCCCGGCAGACAGGGTGATGGTCACCCGCTCGCCACGGAAGTGGAACGGGCAGTGCTCGATTGCCGACAGCAGGGTCTGCAATAGCTGCGCACCACCCTCCAGCGGGGTAGCCGGAATCAGCAGGACGAACTCCTCGCCACCGAAACGGGCAATGAAATCGGTCTTGCGCAGGCGCTTGTTCAGCTCGCCGGCGATGATCTTCAGCACCTTGTCGCCGGCCAGGTGGCCATAGCCATCGTTGATTCGCTTGAAGTGGTCGATGTCCAGCACCGCCAGCAGCAGCTCGCCGCCGTAACGCTGCCAGCGTGCCACCTCCAGCTCCAGACGCTCGCTCCAGCCAGCGCGGTTGGCCAGTCCGGTCAGTGGGTCGATCAGGGCCTTCTGCCGCTGCTCTTCGAGGTGGTCGCGGAAACTCTGGGCTTCCTCCTCCATCTCCGCGACTTTCTGCGCCAGCGCCTGCAGGCGCTCGGCTACCTCATCCTCATGACCATCACGCTGGCGCTGGTGCTCGGAAACCGTGCTGAGCAAACCGTCGAGGCGCGCCTCCAGGGCCTGCTTGAGGCTTTCCAGATCGGCCGCCTCCTGCACGCTGGCCTGCAGGCCGCTGACCTGCTCACGCAGCTCCTGATTGAAGCTGCGCGCGCTTTCGAGCGACTCGCTGTAGCCCTCGTGGGCTTCGCTGAGGGTGCCGAGAAAGGCCGCCAGGCGCTCGTTGAGCTGTTTGAGGTAACCGGCGAACTCGCGCTGGCCACTGTCGGTGACGGCCAGCACCAGTACGGCCAGATCATCCAGCACCGGGACCAGCTCGTACCAGTTCAGACCGCCCTGCATGCGCGCACGCAGCTCTTCGCCCTGGGGCTGGTGACGCAGCGGCAGCTCCAGCTCATCGAGCAGGCCAAGCAGGCTCTCCGCAACATGCGGCGCCACGGCGCTGTAGCCAGGCTCGGCTGGTTCGGGCAGGGCATAGGCCGGATCATCACCGCCGCTGAACACCCGCGCCTCCAGCGGCAGACTGTCCAGAGCGGGCGTGAGACTGGTTACAGCCGGCGCAGGTGCGACCGGCTCCGAGCCAACTGCAGACGCCACAACAGCGCTGGCCGCCGCCAGCGGCTGGCTGACTGGCTGCGCCGATGCAGCGGGCGCAGCGGGCGCAGCGGGCGCAGCGGGCTGATCATCCTCGTCGAGGGACTGCGGTAGAGCAACTTCATCGCCAGTCTCGGCGACTTCATTGCCGGGCGCCGCCTTGTCCGACATCGGCGCCTCATCGCGCCCCCCGAAAAGGCGCTGCAACAGGCCGGGCCGGGCCACCTGATCGCTGCCCAGCACCGCCAGCACCTTCTGCTGCAGGCTGCTCAGCTCGGCCAGCAAGGCCGGCATCTCGCGTGGCTGACTGGCCCGCTCATCGATGCGCTTGGCGAATTGCTTGAGCGCCCGGCGCACCTCACGGGGCAGCTCCAGGGCCAGCAGCTGCTGGGTCAGCCCGGTGATCCCGGCGACGTTCTGCTCGACCCGTTGCTGACGGCGCTGCTCGGAGTCGAGCACGGCCTTTTCCAGGCGCGGGATCAGGGCGGACAAACCGGCATCCATCTGTTCACCACGGATGATCTCGCGCAGCTCCTGCATACACTGGTCGACCGCCTTGTCCGAACCTTCAGCTGCCAGCGAGCTGCGCACCAGACCACGGCGCAGCAGATCGAGGCGGGCGTCCCAGCGGCGCTCGAGCTGTTCCTGTTGTTCCAGGCTATCGAGGTATTTGGCTTTCCAGCGCTGGGCATCATCGGTCATGGGGGCGATCCAGTGGTAAGCGTCTTCAGCGTAGTAGCCGGCGCACCGGTCAGCCCGACCGGCAAGCGAATATCTATGGCCACCGGCAGGTGATCGGAAATCGGCTGGCTGAGCACCGCCACCCGTTCCACGGCCAGGCCGGGGCTGAGCAGAATATGATCGAGACAGCGCTGTGGCCGCCAGCTCGGGAAAGTCGCCTCAACCTGCGGGGCCAGCAGACCGAGGTCGCGCAGCGGCGAGTGCTGCAGCAGATCGGTAGCGTGGGTGTTCATGTCACCCATAAGGATCTGGTGCCGGTAGCCGCCAATCAGCTCGCGGATATAGGCCAGCTGGCGGGTGCGGGTACGCGCGCCCAAGGCCAGGTGCATGACCACCACCACCAGCGCCTCCGCTCCTTCGCCAAAACGCAGCAGGATGGCGCCGCGCCCCGGTGGCCCGGGAAGGGGATGGTCTTCCAGTTGCTGCGGCTGCCAGCGACTGAGCATGCCATTGCTGTGCTGGGCCAGGCGACCCAGGTTGCGATTGAGCTGCTGATACCAGTAGGGGAAGGCGCCGAGTTCGGCGAGGTGCTCGACCTGGTTGACGAAGCCGGAGCGCAGGCTGCCGCCATCGACTTCCTGCAGGGCGACCAGGTCGTAGTCACCAAGCAGGGCACCGATCTTCTGCAGATTGCCGGCCCGCCCCGGGTGCGGCAGCAGATGCTGCCAGCCGCGGGTCAGGTAGTGGCGGTAACGCTCGGTGCTGATGCCGACCTGGATATTGAAACTGAGCAGGCGCAGCAGACCGCTGCATGGCGGGCCGACGGAGTCCGGGCAACGACCGTTGACCTGCGGTTGGTGCAGACCGATCGAACGCCCGGAACTCCAGCGGCGCAGCATGATGAGTTACTCAGCGAGCGGCACGCTCTTTGTCGATAAGGTAATTGGCGACCTGCAGCAGCTGTTTCTCACCACCAGCAGAACGCACATCGAAACGGTATTTGCCGTTGACGATCAGCACCGGTACGCCCGTGATCTGATAGGCCTTGGCCAGTTGCTTGGCCTTGGCCATCTGGCCCTTCACGGCAAAGGAATTGTAGGTGTTGAGGAAGGAGTCGCGATCGACACCCTGCTCGGCGAGGAAGTCGGCCATTTCTTCCGGATCCTTCAGTTCCTTGCCTTGCTTGTGGATGGCATCGAACACGGCCTTGTGCACACGCTGCTCGACCTTCATCAGGTCCAGGGTGATGTACAGCTGGCCATGGATATCCCAGGTACGGCCGAACAGGGCCGGTACACGAGTGAAGTGGACGTCGGATGGCAGCTTCTCGACCCAGGCATTGAGGGTCGGCTCGAGTTGGTAGCAATGCGGGCAACCGTACCAGAACAGTTCAACCACCTCGATCTTGCCTGGCTGGGAGACCGGGACCGGCTTCTGCAACTCGACATAGTGCTGGCCGGCCTTGACCGGTTCGGCTTCAACCGATTCGGCCTGAACACCAAAACTGAACAGGCTGAGGCTGGCGATAGCAGCACTGAGCATCAGGTTACGCATGCATGACTCCTTGGCAAATGGGTGCCGCTCGGGGCGGGCCTGGGTTGGACCGGCGGCCCGGCTGCGGGTTCCGGCATTGTAGCGGCGGCGCCCATAAAAAAGGGCGGCCGTAGCCACCCTTTTTGCGAGCGTTCATCCGAGCTTAGTGCAGGCCCTGGATGTAGCTGGATACCGCAGCGATATCCTTGTTGCTCAGCTTGGCAGCGATGGCCCGCATGATCAGCGTATCGCCATCGTTGGTGCGGTTGCCTTCGCGGAAGTCGGTCAGCTGCTTGGCCACGTAGGCGCCATGCTGGCCACCCAGCTTGGGGAAGCCGGCGGTTGCATTACCCGCGCCGTCTGGCGAGTGGCAACCGGTGCAGGCTGGCATGCCTTCTTCCAGCTTGCCGCCGCGGAACAGTTCGGCACCACGGGCAACCAGCGCCGGATCGGCAGCGCCGACACTCATGCTCTGGCTGGCGTAGTAGGCCGCGATGTCGGCCAAGTCCTGATCACTGAGGTTGGTCAGCAGACCGGTCATTTCGACGACCTGGCGCTTGCCGGACTTCACATCCTGCAGCTGCTTGAGCAGGTACTTCTCGCCCTGGCCAGCCAGTTTCGGGAAGTTCGGGGCGGCGCTGTTGCCGTCAGCCCCGTGGCACGCGCCACACACGGCGGTTTTCGTCTTGCCGGCTTCGGCATCGCCAACCAGCGCGGCGCCACCAGCAGCATATGCTGCGGAGGAGAGGCCCAGGCTCAACAGCAGAGTCACGAGTACTTTGTTCATCAGCTAATCCAATAACGGCTAGAGGTAAAAGAGTTTCTGCGGGATTACTCGCTCATCACCTTGATGACGGCCTGGTAGTCCTCTGCAGTGCAGTCCATGCACAAACCACGCGGTGGCATGGCAGTCAAACCATTGGTCACGCTGGCTACCAGCGCGTCCATGCCCTTGGCCAGACGTGGCTCCCAGGCTGCCTTGTCGCCACGCTTGGGCGCCGTTGGCAATTGTCCATCGTGGCAGGCCGCGCACGCCTTGGCGTATACCGCCTCGGCATCCTGTGCAGCCTGTACATTAGCGGACAGGGCGCAAAGTGCAGCTACTGCGATCAATACTTTTTTCATGGGCCAACCTCATCAGGTTGGGAACGATCTGCGTTCTATCGCGCAGCTGATTTGTTCGTTCCCGGAACAACGGACGGGACAAAGCGCACACAAAATCTGCGGCATTATATACTGGCGTCGCTGAAACGGAAGCGACACCATGCCGCGCCTCACGCGGCGCCCGCCCCAACCGGAACCTCCCATGCAACCCAAGAATCCCATCATCGGTCTGTGCCAACAGGCTACGTTCATGATCAGTGCGGCCAAGGTCGACCAGTGCCCGCCAGACGAAGGCTATGAAGTGGCCTTCGCCGGGCGCTCCAACGCCGGCAAGTCGAGTGCGCTGAACACCCTGACCCATGCCAACCTGGCGCGCACCTCGAAGACACCGGGCCGCACTCAGCTGCTCAACTTCTTCACCCTGGACGAAGAACGCCGCCTGGTCGACCTGCCCGGTTATGGCTATGCCAAGGTGCCAATCCCGCTCAAGCAGCACTGGCAGCGCCACCTGGAAGCCTACCTGAGCAGCCGCGAGAGCCTGGTCGGGCTGATCCTGATGATGGATATCCGCCATCCGCTGACCGAGTTCGACCGCATGATGCTCGACTGGTCAAAGGCCAGCCACATGCCGCTGCACATTCTGCTGACCAAGGCCGACAAGCTGACCTTCGGCGCCGCCAAGAACGCCCTGCTCAAGGTGCGTCAGGATATCCACAAGGGCTGGGGCACAGACGCCAGCATCCAGCTGTTCTCGGCACCCAAGCGCCAAGGCGTCGAGGAAGCGCAGGCCGTGCTGGCTGGCTGGATGGGGCTGCTCGAGGAAGCCGAAGACGATCAAGCGTCGGCCGAGTAAGTACCGGCCAGAAGCGTCTCTGCCAAGGATGCTGCAGATAAAAAAAGCCCCGGGCTTCGTATGGGGAGGGAGAAGTCCGGGGCTCAATTCTGAACCGCTAGGGCGGGGTTCAGAGATCTGCCAACACTAGAACACACATAGGAGCATCGAAGGGCTGATGCCATTCGTAATCTCTGACCGGTGTCGGAAGTGGATAGTTCAGCGATTTTTTAAATCGCATTGCGATAAGCAATGATTTGAAAGACTGAAACGAACTAAAAATCTGGCGAGCTGCGACTCCATGCCGCAGCCCCTGACCAGGCAATCAGTGTGCTTCGTCCCAGTTGTCACCCACCCCAGCCTCGACCAGCAGCGGCACATCCAGCTCGGCGGCACCGCTCATCAACGGCAGCAGGCCAGCCTTGAGCGCCTCGATCTGCTCTTCGCGCACCTCCAGCACCAGTTCGTCGTGTACCTGCAGGATCACCTTGGCATCCAGGCCACAGGTGCCCAGCCAGCTGTCCACGGCGACCATCGCCCGTTTCATGATGTCCGCCGCGGTGCCCTGCATCGGCGCGTTGATCGCGGTGCGTTCGGCGCCCTTGCGCAGCGACGGGTTCTTCGCATGGATATCCGGCAGGTACAGACGGCGGCCGAACAGGGTCTCGACATAACCCTGCTGCGAGGCCTGCTCGCGGGTGCGCTCCATGTAGGCCAGCACCCCGGGATAGCGGGCGAAATACACGTCGATGTAAGCCTGCGCCTGCTTGCGGTCACAACCGATCTGCTTGGCCAGGCCGAAGGCGCTCATGCCATAGATCAGGCCGAAGTTGATCGCCTTGGCACTGCGGCGCTGGTCGTTGGTCACTTCGTCGAGGGCCACGCCGAACACTTCGGCGGCGGTCGCCTTGTGCACATCGCGGCCGTGGCGGAAGGCATCCAGCAGGCCTTCGTCCTGGGCCAGGTGGGCCATGATGCGCAGCTCGATCTGCGAGTAGTCCGCCGCCAGCAGCTTGTAGCCCTTGGGCGCGATAAACGCCTGGCGGATGCGCCGGCCCTCGGCGGTGCGGATCGGGATGTTCTGCAGGTTCGGGTCGGTCGAGGACAAGCGCCCGGTAGCGGTGACGGCCTGGTGGTAGCTGGTGTGGATGCGCCCGGTGCGCGGGTTGATCTGCTCCGGCAGGCGGTCGGTGTAGGTGCTCTTCAGCTTGCTCAGGGAGCGGTACTGCATCAGCACCTTGGGCAGTTCGTAGTCCTGCTCGGCCAGCTCGGCGAGCACCGCCTCGGCGGTGGAGGCCTGGCCGGTGGCAGTTTTGCTGATGATCGGCAGGCCAAGTTTCTCGTAGAGAATCGCGCCGAGCTGCTTGGGCGAACCCAGGTTGAACTCCTCGCCGGCGATGGCGAAGGCCTGGCGCTCCAGCTCGACCAGGCGCTCGCCCAGTTCGACGCTGTGCTGGCCAAGCAGCTTGGCGTCGACCAACGCGCCCTGGCGTTCGATACGCGCCAGCACCGGCACCAGCGGCATCTCGATCTCGCGCAGCACCTTGGCCAGGGTCGGGGTTTCCTGCAATTTGGCCCACAGCGTCTGGTGTAGGCGCAGGGTCACGTCGGCATCTTCCGCCGCGTAGGGGCCGGCCTGCTCCAGGGCGATCTGGTCGAAGGTAAGCTGCTTGGCACCTTTGCCGGCGATGTCCTCGAAGCGGATGGTGCTGTGATCAAGGTACTTCAGCGCCAGGCTGTCCATGTCGTGACGGGTCGCCGTCGAGCCGAGCACATAGGATTCGAGCATGGTGTCGAAGGCCACGCCCTGCACCATGATCGGCGTCGAGGCGTTGGCCAGTACGCTCATGTCGTACTTGGCGTGCTGGCCGACCTTGGCCTTGGCCGGGTCTTCGAGCAGCGGCTTGAGTGCGCGCAGCACCGCGTCGCGATCCAGCTGCGCCGGCACGCCCATGTAGGAGTGGGCCAGCGGCACATAGGCCGCCTCGCCGGCCTCGACGGCGAAGGACACGCCGACCACTTGGGCCTGCTGCGGGTCGAGGCTGGTGGTTTCGGTATCGAAAGCGATCAGCTCGGCCTGCTCCAGCTTCTGCAGCCAGGCATCGAACCGGGCCTGCTCCAGCACGGTTTCGTAGCGCGTGTCGCTGGCGGCCGGCTGCTCCTGCTGTTGCTCCTCGACTTCAGCGGCGGCCGGCTCGGGCTCATCGAACAGCCCGCCGCTGCTCACGACTGGCTTGGCCGCTACCTTGGCCGCCGGTTTGCTGCGCGCCTGCTCGCGCTGCAGCTCATCCAGCCAGCTCCTGAATTCCAGCTCGGTATAGAGCGTGGTCAGCGCCGCGCGATCCGGCTCGCCCGGATGCAGGTCATCGACGCCGACCTCCAGCTCGACATCCAGCTTGATGGTCGCCAGCTGGTAGGACAGGTAGGCCATGTCCTTGTGTTCGGCGAGCTTGGCCGGCAGGGTCTTGGCGCCGCGGATCGGCAGCTCCGGCACCTTGTCGAGGTTGGCGTAGAGCACATCGAGGCCACCGCCGATGCCGACCAGCAGGCCCAGCGCGGTCTTCTCGCCAACGCCCGGCACGCCGGGAATGTTGTCGACCTTGTCGCCCATCAGCGCCAGGTAGTCGATGATCAGCTCAGGACCGACACCGAACTTCTCTTTCACGCCATCCACGTCGTAGACGCTTCCGGTCATGGTGTTGACCAGAGTAACGTGCGGGCAGACCAGCTGCGCCATGTCCTTGTCGCCGGTGGAGATCACCACGTCGCGGCCCAGCGCGGCGGTCTGCCGGGCCAGGGTGCCAATCACGTCGTCAGCCTCGACGCCTTCGACGCACAGCAGCGGATAACCGAGGGCGCGCACGCTGGCATGCAGCGGCTCGACCTGGCCACGCAGCTCCTCCGGCATCGGCGGGCGGTTGGCCTTGTACTCGGCGAACATGGCATCGCGGAAGGTCCCGCCCTTGGCGTCGAAGACCACCGCGAAGGGGCTATGCGGGTATTGCTTGCGCAGGCTCTTGAGCATGTTCAACACGCCCTTCACCGCGCCGGTCTGCAGGCCCTTGGAAGTGGCCAGCGGCGGCAGGGCATGGAAGGCGCGGTATAGATAAGAAGAACCGTCGACCAGAACCAGAGGGGCGTTAGACATGCGCAGGATCAACCTTTTCCTGAGGGCCGGGGTTAAACTGAACCGACCATTGACGACAAAGGGACAAGGTTACCATGCGCGTATTCAACCGCCTGATTCTCACCGGCCTGCTAGCCATCAGCCCGCTGTATGCGCTAGCCGCCGACGATGCGCCGAGCGCCGATCCGGATGTAACCATCCGCCAGGATGGCGACAAGACCATCACCGAATACCGGCAGAACGGTTTCCTCTATGCCATCAAGGTCACCCCGAAAGGCGGCAAGCCCTACTTCCTGGTGCGTGCCGACGGCAGCGAAGGCAACTTCATCCGCTCCGACCAGCCGGACATGCTGATTCCCGCCTGGGAAATCTTTAAGTGGTAAACCACCGGGCAGCCGGCCAACCACCTGCCCCCTGACAAACGGACGCGCATGCCATGTCGGTCTTCACCCCCCTGGAACGCCACGAACTGGAAGCCTTTCTCGAGCCCTACGGGCTGGGGCGGCTGAAGGACTTCCAGGGCATCAGCGCCGGCACCGAGAACAGCAACTTCTTCGTCAGCCTGGAAGCTGGTGAATATGTGCTGACCCTGGTCGAGCGCGGCCCACGGGCCGACATGCCGTTCTTCATCGACCTGCTCGAACGCCTGCACCAGGCCGGCCTGCCGGTGCCCTACGCGGTGCCGATGCAAAACGGCGAAGCCCTCGGCGAACTGGCGGAAAAACCGGCGATCCTGCAACCGCGCCTGGCCGGCAAGCACATCAGCCAGCCCAACGCCCACCACTGCGCAGAGATCGGCAGCTGGCTGGCGCGCCTGCACCTGGCCACCCGCGACAATATCCTAGAACGGCGCAGCGACCGCGGCCTCGACTGGATGCTCGAAGAAGGCCCAATGCTGGCCCTGGAGCTGCACGACGAGCAGGTGCCGTTGCTGCGCGACAGCCTGCACGAAGTGGCCGAACTGAAGGCGCGCATCCTCGCCCTACCGCGCGCCAACCTGCACGCCGACCTGTTCCGCGACAACGCGCTGTTCGACGGCAACCAGCTGGCCGGGGTGATCGACTTCTACAACGCCTGCGCGGGGCCGATGCTCTACGACCTGGCGATCACCCTCAACGACTGGTGCTCGCAGGCCGACGACAGCCTCGACCTGCCGCGCGCCCGCGCCCTGCTCGGCGCCTACGCCGCGCTACGGCCATTCACCCGCAGCGAAGCCGAGCTGTGGCCGGCCATGCTGCGCATCGCCTGCCTGCGCTTCTGGCTGTCCCGGTTGATCGCCGCGCGGCGCTTCCAGGGTCGTGATGTGCTGGTCAAGGACCCCAGCGAGTTCCAGCGCCGCCTGGCGCAGCGCCAGCAGGTCAACCTGGCGCTGCCCTTCGCTCTCTGAGCCGCGACCACCAGGTAGCCCGGACTTCAGTCCGGGGCCAGCTGGCGCCTCCATTCCCGGACTGAAGTCCGGGCTACGGAATGGATGCCAGGCCTGCGCAGCCGACGCTCCCTGCACCGGGTAACGCTTCGGCGGCTACAGGCTTTCCAGGCAGCCGGCCAGCTCGCTGGCCAAGTCTTCCAGCAACTGCTCGTAGCTCTGCGCCGAGGCGCCCAGGGCATCCATTTCCGCCAGTTTGACCGGCAGGCCGGCGCTCAGGGTTTGCGCCAGGCGCGGGCGCAGCGGCGGCTCGCTGAACACGCAGCTCGGCCCGGCCGCCTGCAGGCGCTCACGCATCGCCGCCACGTGCCGCGCCCCCGGCTGCACCTCGGCGGCCACGCTGAATACGCCGGCGTGCTTGAGGCCATAGGCGGCCTCGAAGTAATCGTAAGCCTCGTGGAAGACGAAGTAGGGCTTGTCGGCCACCTTGCCCAGACGCGCATGCAGGCGTTGGTCGAGAGCATCCAGGCGCGCTTCGAAGGCGGTCAGGTTGCTCTGGTAACGGGCGGCATTCGCCGGATCGGCCTGAGCCAGGTCGGCAGCCATCTTCGCTGCTATCACCTTGGCGTTGTGCGGCAGCAGCCAGAGGTGGGCGTCCAGGGTGCCGGGGCGGTGATCGTGGTCGTGCTCGTCGTGGCCATGCTCATCGTGGCCGTGCTCGTCGCTCTCTGGCTTGGAAAAGTGGCGCAGCTGCAGGCCGGGCAAGCCCTGCAGCGCCACGCTCGGCAGACTGCGCGCCTGCAGTACGCGCGGCAGGAAGCTCTCCATGTCCGGGCCGATCCAGTACAGCAGGGTCACGCTCTGCACCCGCCGCACATCCGACGGACGCAGGGCGAAACGATGCGGCGAGGCACCCGGCGGCAGCAGCACGGTTGGCGTGCCGACACCCTCCTGCACCGCGGCGGCGATCAGCTGCAACGGCTTGATGCTGGTCAGCAGCTGCACTTCGGCGCGGGCGGAGAGGGAAAACAGGCACAGCAGGACAACAGCGGAAAGACGCGACACGACGGCAAGACTCGGCGGGCAAAGAGTTATAGAATAACGTCTCTTCACCCGGACGTCCTCGTCATGTTCAAACCGCATATTGCCAACACGCCCCTGGCCTGCCTGCCACACGACCATTCGCACTGTGTCAGCAGCGCCCTGGCCGAGGCCGATGCGCTCTGCGCCAAGCAGGGCGTGCGCCTGACCGCCCTGCGCAAGCGCGTGCTGGAGCTGGTCTGGCAGAGCCACAAGCCGCTGGGCGCCTACGACATCCTCGGTGTGCTGAGCGAGACCGACGGCCGGCGCGCCGCACCACCGACCGTCTATCGGGCGCTGGATTTCCTCCAGGAGAACGGCCTGGTGCATCGCATCGCATCGCTCAACGCCTTTATCGGCTGCGTGCGTCCGGAGCATGCGCACCAGGGCCAGTTCCTCATCTGCCGCAATTGCCACACTGCCATCGAGCTGGAGCTGCCGAGCATCAGCCAGGCGATTGTCGCCGGCGCCAAAGAGGTGGGTTTCGTGGTGGAAAGCCAGACCGTGGAAATCGTCGGCCTGTGCGCCAGTTGCCGGGAGGCGGCATGAGCGAGGTACTGGTCCAGCTCGACGGCGTCGGCGTCGGCTTCGCCGGGCAGCGCGTGCTGCAGGATGTGCAGCTGACCGTGCGCACCGGCGAGATCGTCACCCTGATCGGCCCCAACGGCGCCGGCAAGACCACCTTGGTGCGCGCCGTGCTCGGCCTGCTCAAGCCCGACAGCGGCCGGGTGCAACGCAAGGCACGCCTGCGCATCGGCTACATGCCGCAAAAACTGCACGTCGACCCGACCCTGCCGCTCTCGGTGCTGCGCTTTCTGCGTCTGGTGCCGGGCGTCGACCGCGCCGCCGCGCAGGCAGCGCTGGTCGAGGTCGGTGCGGAGCAGGTGATCGACAGCCCGCTGCAGGGCATCTCCGGCGGCGAACTGCAGCGCGTGCTGCTGGCCCGCGCCCTGCTGCGCGAGCCGCAGCTGCTGGTGCTCGACGAACCGGTACAGGGCGTCGATGTGGCCGGCCAGGCCGAGCTGTACCGCCTGATCACCCAGCTGCGCGACCGCCACGGCTGCGGCGTGCTGATGGTCTCCCACGACTTGCACCTGGTGATGAGCACCACCGACCAGGTGGTCTGCCTGAATCGCCACGTGTGCTGTTCCGGCCACCCGGAACAGGTCAGCAACGACCCGGTATTCGTCGAGATGTTCGGCCAGGACGCCAAGAGCCTGGCCATCTATCACCACCACCACGACCACAGCCACGATCTGCACGGCGCGGTGGTCGATCAGCCCGGTCTGACCATCCACGGCCCGGCCCATGTCCACGGCCCAGGTTGCAAACATTGATGCCCGATTTTCTCCTCAACGCCCTGCTCGCCGGCCTGGCCCTGGCGCTGGTCGCCGGCCCGCTGGGTTCCTTCGTGGTCTGGCGGCGCATGGCCTATTTCGGCGACACCCTGTCGCACGCCGCGCTGCTCGGCGTGGCCCTCGGCCTGCTGCTGGATGTCAGCCCGACCCTGGCGGTGACCGCCGGCTGCCTGCTGCTGGCCGTGCTGCTGGTGACCCTGCAGCAGCGCCAGCCGCTGGCCTCGGACACCCTGTTGGGCATCCTCGCGCCAACCACCCTGTCGCTGGGCCTGGTGGTGCTGAGTTTTATGGACGAGGTGCGCATCGACCTGATGGCCTACCTGTTCGGTGACCTGCTGGCCGTCGGCCCCAGCGACCTGGCCTGGATCATCGGCGGCGCCGTCCTGGTCCTGGCCCTGCTGCTGCCGCTGTGGCGCCAGCTGCTGGCGATCACCGTGCATGAAGAACTGGCGCGGGTCGAAGGTTTGCCGGTGGCGGCCCTGCGCCTGGCCCTGATGCTGCTGATAGCGGTGGTGATCGCCGTGGCGATGAAGATAGTCGGCGTGCTGCTGATCACCTCGCTGCTGATCATTCCGGCCGCCGCGGCCCAGCGCCATGCACGTACGCCAGAACAGATGGCGATCGGTGCCAGTTTGCTCGGCATGCTGGCGGTAGGCGCGGGCTTGAGCCTTTCCTGGTACCAGGACACACCGGCCGGACCGTCGATCGTGGTGTCTGCCGCAGGCTTCTTTTTGTTGAGCTTTGTGCTGCCGCGCCGAGCCCGCTAGTATTGGGCGTTTTTTGCTCAGACCAAAACGCCACAAAACCAACGGGTCACATAATGAACAGTGGAACGTATCGCTATCTCGCCGCGCTCGGCCTCGGCCTGCTGCTGGGCGAGGCCCGTGCCGAATACTGGACCGTGGACGAACTGGTGAAGGACTTCAGCCAGGTCTCCGCGCAGATCACTCGCGGCGAGCTGCAGGCGGCCGAATCCGGGCTGGATGCCCTGCGCCCGCGCACCGCCAGCAACGACGTGCGCATCGACCAGTACCAGCGCGAGCTGGCCAACGCCTACCTGCGACAGGGGCGCCAGCAGTTGCAGGCCGGCGATACCGCCGCGGCCAATGCGACCCTGAGCCAGGGCGAGCGCCATCTGAGTGCCGCGTCTCCGGCGCTGCGCCAGGAATACCAGGCCAGCCTGACCGCCAGCGCTGCGCAGGGCGGTGCCAAGCCGGCGCCGGTCGCCGCGGCCAAGCCGAAAGCCGAGCCCTCCAAGATCGCCAAGGTCGCAGCCAAACCGGCAGTTGCCGTGGCCGTAGCCGAGGACTCCGCCGAGCGCCGCGAGGACGTCGAACGACGCCTGCAGGAGGCCGAGGCGATCATCGCCAAGAAGGAGGCCGCGCGCGCTCGCCAGCAGCAGTTGGCCGAGGAAAAGGCCGCCGCCGAGCGTGAGGCCCGTACCCAGCAGGCCGCTGCCGAGCCAGCACCGGCACCGACAGTCACCAAGGTCGAACCCGCCAAGCCCGCCGTGGCTGCCGCCCCGCGCGCGCGCCTGATCGACCCGGCCGCCGCCAGCAGCAGCGTTGCCATGCCGATGCTCGACGCCAATGACCGCGACGGCCTGCGCACCCTGCTCGACGCCGTGGCCGCCGACGTGGTCGCCTTCGACTGCGCGGTACGCCTGCAAGTGCGCGAGGCCAAGGACTACCCCTTCGTCGCCGCGCTGCTCTCGGCACGGATCAAGAAGCTCGAACCCGGTTTCACCCCGCAGTTCTCGCCGGTGCTCAAGCCGGATCAGGAGCCGCGGCTGGTGCTCAGCCCGCAGAGCAACAGCTGACCTCTCGGAGCTGCTGCGCGTCGGCGATACTGCGTTGAAACGAAGTAACAGCCGCAGGTTGGTCAAATGGCCTCGGAAAGTCGCTTGCGACTAACGCGCTTCAGCGCGGCCCGAAGGGCGAGTGCAACGAGTACTGCTCATTTACAGCTCGTAAACTCCGCGCCCTCGGCCATTCCCGCCTTGTCTCGCTCTAGCTCGCGAGCTCCGCTACAACCTGTAGCGCGGATTACATCCTGACTACGGCCGCCAACTTGGCGGCCGTTTTGTTCTTATGCTTCAACGCAATCCATTCAGGCCAATAAAGACTAAGAACGCATAAACAAACCGGCTAAAATGCGCGGCTTTCGGCTAACCGCCTAGGCTAGAAGGAGTCGCCGCGCCCATCGGATTGCGGCAGTCACTCCCACGTACCCACAAGGTTCGCTCCGTGATCGAGTTCCACCACGTCAACAAGACCTACCGGGTCGCCGGGCGCGCCGTGCCCGCCCTGCAGCCCACCGACCTGCGCATCGAGGCCGGCCAGGTGTTCGGCCTGATCGGCCACTCCGGCGCCGGCAAAAGCACCCTGCTGCGCCTGATCAATCGCCTGGAAGAACCTTCCGGCGGGCGCATCACGGTCGCCGGCGAGGACATCACCGCCCTCGACGCCAATGGCCTGCGCCGCTTCCGCCGCCAGGTCGGGATGATCTTCCAGCATTTCAACCTGCTGTCATCGAAGACCGTCGCCGCCAACGTCGCCATGCCCCTGCAGCTGGCCGGCGAGCTGAGCCGCGACGAGATCGCCCAGCGCGTGGCCGAGCTGCTGGCCCGCGTCGGCTTGAGTGAGCACGCCAACAAGTACCCGGCGCAACTCTCCGGCGGGCAGAAGCAACGCGTCGGCATCGCCCGCGCCCTGGCCACCCGGCCGAAGATCCTGCTGTGCGACGAGGCCACCAGCGCCCTCGACCCGCAAACCACCGCCTCGGTGCTGCAACTGCTGGCCGAGATCAACCGCGAGCTGGGCCTGACCATCGTGCTGATCACCCACGAGATGGACGTGATCCGCCGCGTCTGCGACCAGGTGGCGGTGATGGACGGCGGGCAGATCGTCGAACAGGGCCCGGTGGCTCAGGTGTTCCTGCATCCGCAGCACGCCACCACCAAGCGCTTCGTCCAGGAAGACGAGCACATCGACGAGGACGAGCAGCGCGACGACTTCGCCCATGTGCAGGGCCGCATCCTCCGGCTGACCTTCCAGGGCGAGGCCACCTATGCGCCGCTGCTGGGCACCGTGGCACGCGAGACCGGGGTGGACTACAGCATCCTCGCCGGGCGCATCGACCGCATCAAGGACAGCCCCTACGGCCAGCTGACCCTGGCCCTCACCGGCGGCGACATCGACGCCGCGCTGGCGCGCTTCCAGGCCGCCGACGTGCACCTGGAGGTGCTGCGATGATCGAGTCCCTGCTGGCCAGCTGGCTGCCCAATGTCGACTGGCAGGAGATCGGCTACGCCAGCCTCGACACCCTCAACATGCTCGGCGGCTCGCTGCTGTTCACCGTGCTGCTCGGCCTGCCGCTGGGCGTGCTGCTGTTCCTCACCGGGCCGCGGCAGATGTTCGAGCAGCGCGCGCTGTACGCCGTGTTGTCGCTGCTGGTCAACGTGCTGCGCTCGGTGCCGTTCGTGATCCTGCTGATCCTGATGATCCCGCTGACCGTGCTGATCACCGGCACCTCGCTGGGCGTCGCCGGCGCCATCCCGCCGCTGGTGGTCGGCGCCACGCCGTTCTTCGCCCGCCTGGTGGAAACCGCCCTGCGCGAAGTCGATCGCGGCATCATCGAGGCGACCCAGGCCATGGGCGCGACCACCCTGCAGATCATCTTCCGCGCCCTGCTGCCGGAAGCGCTGCCGGGGCTGATCGCCGCGGCCACCGTGACCGCCATCACCCTGGTCTCCTACACCGCCATGAGCGGCCTGATCGGCGGCGGCGGCCTCGGCGACCTGGCCGTGCGCTACGGCTACCAGCGCTACCAGCCGGACGTGATGGCGGTGACCGTGATCCTCCTGCTGGTGCTGGTGCAGGTGCTGCAGACCGTCGGCGACAAGCTGGTGGTGCATTTTTCTAGGAAATAAAAAGCTCGCGCAAATAGCTGACTGAATTCGCCTTACCCCATAGAACAGCGGGCGACCCGTTACCCACGGGACCCCGCGCCCATATCCCACAAGGAGCTGAACCATGAAAAAACTGCTGACTGCCCTGGCCGCCGCGGCCGCCCTGACCAGCGCTGCTGCCCAGGCCGCCGACACCCTGCGCGTCGCCGCCACCGCCGTGCCGCACGCCGAGATCCTCGAATTCGTCAAACCGGCCCTGGCCAAGGACGGCGTCGACCTGCAGGTGAAAGTCTTCACCGACTACGTGCAGCCCAACGTGCAGGTGGCCGAAGAGCGCCTGGACGCCAACTTCTTCCAGCACCAGCCGTACCTGGATGAGTTCAACGCCTCGCGCGGCACCCAGCTGGTGAGCATCGCCGGCGTGCACGTCGAACCCTTCGGTGCCTACTCGAGCAAGATCAAGACCCTCGCCGAGCTGCCGCAAGGCGCTCAGGTGGTGATCCCCAACGACGCCACCAACGGCGGCCGTGCCCTGCTGCTGCTGCAAAAGGCCGGTGTGATCAAGCTGAAAGACGGCGCCGGCATCACCGCCACCGTCAAGGACATCGCCGAGAACCCCAAGGCGATCAAGGTGCGTGAGCTGGAAGCGGCCACCCTGCCGCGCGTGCTGGCCCAGGTCGACCTGGCGCTGATCAACACCAACTACGCCCTGGAAGCCGGCCTCAACCCGACCAAGGACGCCCTGGTGATCGAAGGCAGCGACTCGCCTTACGTCAACATCCTGGTGGTGCGTGAAGCCGGCAAGAACGACGCGGCCCTGCAGAAGCTGGCCAAGGCGCTGCACAGCGCTGAAGTCAAAGCCTTCATCAACGACAAATATAAAGGCGCGGTAGTGCCGGCGTTCTGATCGCCTGGTACCTGTCTAGTCCCGAAACCGCCCAACAAAAAGCCCGCTCAATGAGCGGGCTTTTTCTTGCTTGGGTTTTCGTAGCCCGGATGCAATCCGGGAAAGGAGCGCCTGTGTCCCGGATTGCATCCGGGCTAAGGCTATTTCGCGCCGAGCAGGCCCGGCAACTGCGCTGCCAGCTTGTCGTTGTTCAGCGGCGCGCGGATAAAGCCGCGCTGGGTGCCATCCGGGCCGATGATCACCAGGTTGCCGCTGTGATCGACGGTGTAGTTTTCCTTGCTCGTGTCGGCTGGGATATAGGGAATGCTCACCGCGCCGGCCAGCTTCTGCAGATCCTCCTGGGCACCGGTCAGGCCCATGAAGGCCGGGTCGAAGAAGCCCAGGTATTTCTTCAGCTGTTCGGGGTTGTCGCGCTGCGGGTCAACCGTCACCAGCACCACGCGCAGCTGGGCCTGGGTCTCGGCCGGCAGCATGCCCTTGAGCTGGCGCAGCTGGGCCAGGGTGGCCGGGCAGATATCCGGGCAGAAGGTGTAGCCGAAGAACAGCAGGCTCCACTGGCCCTTGAGCTGGTCCACGGCCTGCGCCTGGCCATCCTGGTTGGTCAGCGCCAGGCCCGGCAGGCTGCGGCTCTGCGGCAGCAGGACGATGCCGGCGTCGAGCAGGGCCACCTTGTCGGTGCCGTCGCCCTTGCTGTTGAGCACCTTGTTGACGGTAAGGCCGAGCACCAGGGCAACAGCGGCGACGAGGACAAACAGGGTTTTCTGCGTTCGGGTCATAGATTCAGCAACAGGTAGTGGTCGGCGAGGAGGGCGATAAACAGCAGGAACAGGTACCAGATACTGTACTTGAAGGTGTTGATCGCCGCGTGCGGTCGGCTGTCACGGTACAGCACCACAGCCCAGAACATAAAGCGCCCGCCGAGCAGCACGGCACAGGCGAGATAGAGCAGCCCGCTCATGTGGATGGCATAGGGCAGCAGGGTCACGGCGATCATCACCGCGGTGTACAGCAGGATGTGCACCTTGGTGTAGTGCTCGCCATGGGTCACCGGCAGCATGGGGATGTCGGCCTTGGCGTATTCCTCCTTGCGGTGGATGGCCAGGGCCCAGAAGTGCGGCGGCGTCCAGGCGAAGATGATCAGCACCAGCAGCAGCGGCTCGGCGCTGATATGCCCGGTGACCGCGACCCAGCCAAGCAGCGGCGGCGCGGCGCCGGCCAGGCCGCCGATGACAATGTTCTGCGGCGTGGCGCGCTTGAGAAAGCCGGTGTAGAGCACCGCGTAGCCGAGCAACGAGGCCAGGGTCAGCCAGGCGGCCAGCTCGTTGGTGAAGGTCAGCAGCAGGGCCATGCCCGCCACCGCCAGCAGCAGGGCAAAGCCCAGCGCCGCCACCGGCGACAGGCGCCCGGCGGTGACCGGACGTTTGTGCGTGCGCGCCATGATCGAGTCGATGCGCCGGTCGACCACATGGTTGACCGCCGCCGCCGCACCGGCACACAGACCGATGCCGAGGTTGCCGAACACCAGCACCTGCCAGGCCACCCCGGCACGGGTGGCGAGGAACATACCGACCAAGGATGTGATCAGCATCAGCAGCACCACGCGCGGCTTGGTCAGCTCCAGGTAGTCGCGCCAGCTGGCGTGCTCCTGGCGGGTTTGCAGCAGAGTAGCCATGGGGGTCTCTCCTTATCGTTATTTGCTGACCTGGGCCAGACCGGCGGCAGCCGGGATGACCGAGGATTCGCGAGCGGAACTCGCGGCTACGGCAACGCTACGCAGGCGGTAATTGATCAGTACCAGCACCAGCAGCAGGGCTGCGCCGCCGCCGTTGTGCGCCACCGCCACGACCAGCGGCAGGTGCAGCAGCACATTGCTGATGCCCAGGCTGATCTGGGCGGCCAGGGCCAGCAGCAACAAGGCGGCCAGGCGACCCTGACCGGCGGCGCGCAGACGCCAGGCCAGCACCAGCAGCACCAGCGTGACCAGCATGGCGCCGATACGGTGGCTCATGTGGATGGCGGTGCGCGCATCACTGTCGAGCTGGCCACCGAGGTAGTTGGGGCCGATGTGCTGGGTCAGGTGGAAGCCGTTGGCGAAGTCCATCGCCGGCAGCCATTCGCCATGGCAGGCGGGCAGGTCGACACAGGCCACTGCCGCGTAGTTGGAGCTGACCCAGCCACCCAGAGCGATCTGCCCGATGACCAGGACCAGCGCCACGCCCGCCAGCACACGCAAGCGCCGGGAAATCTGCGCCAACACCGGCAGCGCACCCGACAGGCGCAGAGTGAGGAGGAACAGCAGCGAAAGCGTGGTGAAACCGCCCAGCAGGTGCGCGGTAACCACCTGCGGCCAAAGCTTGAGGGTTACGGTCCACATGCCGAAGGCAGCCTGGGCGATCACCACGCCGAGCAGCAACAGCGGCAGTTTGAGCGGTTGGCCCGGCTCGTCGCGCCGACGCAGGGCTTGCAGCGCCAGACCGAGGATGACCAGGCCGAGACTGCCGGCGAAGTAGCGATGGACCATCTCGTTCCAGCCTTTCTGCGCTTCCACCGGCGCCTCGGGGAAGCGCGCCTCGGCATGGGCCAGCTGCGCCTCGCTCTGCGGCACGCCGATAAAACCGTAGCAGCCGGGCCAGTCCGGGCAACCCAGGCCGGCATGGGTCAACCGGGTATAGGCGCCGAGCAGGATCACCACCACCGCCAACAGGGTGGCGAACAGGGCCAGACGGTAGCCGGGGCGAGTTGTGCGTTCAGTCATCCAGGGGCCTCGTTCTTGTTGTTATACGGGCATGGCGTGGGCTTTAGCCTATTTGCGACAGTTTAAGGAGCAGCCGCAGATCATTGAGGATGGCCTTGCCCTTGGTCGTGGCGTCGTAGCGCAGCACCAGGTTGCCATGCGGATCGACCAGCCACAGCTGCGCCCCGCTGGCACCTTTGGCGGTCTTCTCATAGGCCGGTAGCGCCAGGTCATAACGCCCCAGCTGTGGGTATTCGCGCTGCAGCTGGGCGTCGTAGTCGGCCGGCAACGGGCTGCTGACGGCCAGGCCATGGCTGGCGCGGGCGGCGTCGCGATTGAGGCCGATCTGGATCTGCCGGGCGGTGTAGACCAGCTGACGGCAATCCTCGGCGCACTGCTGCGGCGCGGTGACCAGGATCTGCCAGCGTGCCTGGGTGGCGCCGCTAACCCCAAGATCGGCCAGGTTCTGACCGTTGCCGATCAGCTCGCCGTGATAGTTGCGCGCATCCGGCACCCAGAAGCGCCACTGGTACATGGCGGTGGCGAGGACCATCGGGCCGATCGCCACCAGCAGCAGCAGGATCAGCTGCAGGCGTCCGCGCAGGCGCGGCACGGCGACCTCAGGAATGCTGTTGGGGGGATTCATGGTTGTGCTCATCGTGCTGCTCCCGCGCATTGCGCCATCCGAAATAGAGGTAAAGGCCACACAGGGCCGCCGCCAGGGCGAACCACTGCACGGCGTAGCCGGTGTGCTTGTCTGGGCTCATGGCCACCACCGGCCACTCGGCCAGGTAGGCGGCCGGGCCCGGTTCGAGCCGCACTTCATAAGCCAGACCGCCACGACCCAGTTGCTGCCACAGGCGCTGTGGCTCGACCAGGGTGATCAGCCGGGGCCAGCGCTTGTCTGGCACATCGCCCTGCAACTGGAAGCTGGCGCCCGGCGGCACATAGACCTGCGCCACCAGTTCCAGTGGTTGTTGTGGGGTGGTGAATTGCGGCGGGGTACGCCGGTCCGGCCAGGGCAGCCAGCCGCGGTTGACCAGCAGCCACAGGCCACTGGGTTGGTCATAGAAGGGTTGCAGCAACTCGACGCCGACCTGGCCGTTGCGCTGACGGTTGTCGAGTAGCAGGCTGTGACGCTCGTCGAACTGCCCTTGCAGGCGGATGCGGGTGTGCGCCGGATCGCGCTGTTGCTCAAGTTCGGTCAGGCTGATCGGCGCCGCGTTCTGCCGGGTTTCGTGGCTGGCCAGCAGGGCGCGCTTCTCCTCGGCCCTGGCCAGCTGCCAGAAACCCAGCGTCACCAGCAGCGGCAGCAACAGCGCCACCACTACACTGGGCAGAATGCCGGGGCGAAAGGCGCTCACCGGCGACTCCCGAAACCCGCTGCGCGTCTGGCTATACTACAACTGCACATTCCCCATCCCCCGGAGTCACGCATGCTCAAGGCCGCGATCATCCTCTTGCTGCTGGCCACCCTGGTCAGCCTGTTCAGCGGCCTGTTCTTCCTGGTCAAGGACGAGGGCCACGGCTCGCGAGTGGTCAATTCGCTGAGCGTTCGGGTGATTCTCACGGCACTGACCGTGGCGCTGATCGCCTGGGGTTTCTACAGCGGCCAACTGGTCAGTCATGTCACCTGGTAGCGGCAGGCTGCAACACCTGCCGCCAGCCAGTTCGATCAAAGCACGTAGACGAAGATAAACAGCCCCAGCCAGACCACGTCGACGAAGTGCCAGTACCAGCTGGCCGCCTCGAAGCCGAAGTGCTTGTCGCCATCGAAATGGCCCTTGAGCACCCGCACCAGCATCACGGTGAGGATGATCGCCCCCAGGGTCACGTGGGCACCGTGGAAACCGGTGAGCATGAAGAAGGTCGCGCCGTAGATGCCCGAGCCGAGGGTCAGGCCCAGTTCGGTGTAGGCCTCGATGTATTCCTCAACCTGCAGCACCAGGAAGGCCGCACCGAGCAGGATGGTCAGCGCCAGCCAGGCCTTGAGCGGGCCACGCTTGTTCTTCTTCAGCGCGTGGTGGGCAAAGGTCACGGTGAAGCTGGAGCTGACCAGCAGGATGGTGTTGATCAGCGGCAGGTGCCAGGGATCGATCACCGCGCTCGGTGGCGGGAACAGCTTGGGATCCGGGTTGCTCAGCGCCGGCCAGCTGTACTGGAAGCCTTCCCAGAGCATGTTGCTGACGCCCTTGTCGCCCTCACCGCCGAGCCAGGGCCCGGCCCAGGTGCGGATGTAGAACAGCGCACCGAAGAAGGCGGCGAAGAACATCACCTCGGAGAAGATGAACCAGCTCATGCCCCAGCGGAACGAGCGATCCATCTGCGGGCTGTACAGGCCGTCGCGGCTTTCCTTGATCACCGCGCCGAACCAGCCGAACAGCATGTAGGCGAGGAACAGGCCACCGACGAAGAAGATCAGCGGGCCGTTGGAGTCGGCGCGCTCGGCCTTGAGGTCGTTGAACCAGGTGCCGAGACCGTAGACGGTCAACAGCATGCCGAGGGTGGCGATGATCGGCCACTTGCTCTGGGCGGGAACGTAGTACTGCTCGTGACTCGACATTGTTGTTCTCCTTATGGAGCCGACTGGGCAAGGGTCGCCTGGGCGACAGGCGGTTTACGCGCAGTGATATCGAACAGGGTGTAGGCCAGGGTCAGGTGTTTCACATCGGCGGGCAGATCGCGGTCGACGATAAAGCGCACCGGCATCTCGATGCGCTCGCCCGGCTGCAGCACCTGCTGGGTGAAACAGAAGCACTCGGTCTTGTGGAAGTACGCCGCGGCCTTGGACGGCGATACGCTGGGTATGGCCTGGGCGGTCATCGGCTTGTCGCTAGGGTTGTAGGCGACGAACAGCATCTGGTTGCTCGAGCCAGGATGCACTTCCAGCTCGTCGTTCTGCGCCTTGAACTCCCAGACCATGCCGGCGGCATTGGTGGCGAGGAACTGCACGCGCACCTGGCGCGCCTCGTCCACCGTCTGCGCGCCGTCATAGGCCCCGGCGGTCTTGCCATTGATGCCAAAGGCCTGGCACATCGCGTCGTACAGCGGCGGCAGGACGAAGACGCCGAAGCAGAACATCGCCACCACCACCAGCAGCAGTTGCACGACCAGACGACGGGTGCCGATGACCTCGCTCACGATGCCGCTCCTACTTCACTTCCGGCGGGGTACTGAAGGTGTGGTAGGGCGCCGGTGACGGCACCGTCCACTCCAGCCCTTCGGCGCCATCCCAGGGCTTGGCCGGTGCGGGCTTGCCGCCACGGATGCACTTGATGACGATGAACAGGAAGAGGAACTGGGTGGCGCCGAAGGTGAAGGCACCCACCGACGAGAGCATGTTGAAGTCGGCGAACTGCAGGTTGTAGTCGGGGATGCGCCGCGGCATACCGGCAAGGCCGACGAAGTGCATCGGGAAGAACGCCAGGTTCATGCCGATGAAGCTCATCCAGAAGTGCAGCTTGCCGAGGGTCTCGTCGTACATGTGCCCGGTCCACTTGGGCAGCCAGTAGTAGGCCGAAGCGAAGATGCCGAAGATCGCGCCGGGCACCAGCACGTAGTGGAAGTGCGCCACCACGAAGTAGGTGTCGTGGTACTGGAAGTCCGCCGGGGCGATGGCCAGCATCAGCCCGGAGAAGCCGCCGATGGTGAACAGGATGACGAAGGCCACGGAGAACAGCATCGGCGTCTCGAAGGTCATCGAGCCCTGCCACATGGTGCTGGCCCAGTTGAACACCTTCACCCCGGTGGGCACGGCGATCAGCATGGTGGCGTACATGAAGAACAGTTCGCCGGTCAGCGGGATGCCGACGGTGAACATGTGGTGCGCCCAGACGATGAACGACAGGAAGGCGATCGAGGCGGTCGCGTAGACCATCGAGGTGTAACCGAACAGCGGCTTGCGCGCGAAGGCCGGGATGATTGCACTGACCGCGCCGAAGGCGGGCAGGATCATGATGTACACCTCGGGGTGGCCGAAGAACCAGAACACGTGCTGGAACAGCACCGGGTCGCCGCCGCCGGCCGCGCTGAAGAAGCTGGTGCCGAAGTGGATGTCCATCAGCATCATGGTCACCACACCGGCCAGCACCGGCATCACCGCGATCAGCAGGAAGGCGGTGATCAGCCAGGTCCAGACGAACAGCGGCATCTTCATCAGGGTCATGCCGGGGGCACGCAGGTTGAGGATGGTGGCGATCACGTTGATCGCGCCCATGATCGAACTGATACCCATCAGGTGCACGGCAAAGATGAAGAAGGTCACCGACTCCGGCGCGTAGGTGGTCGACAGCGGCGCGTAGAAGGTCCAGCCGAAGTTGGGCCCGCCGCCTTCGCTGAACAGGGTGCTGACCAGCATGCCGAAGGCCGCCGGCAGCAACCAGAAGCTGAAGTTGTTCATCCGCGGCAGGGCCATGTCCGGCGCGCCGACCATCAGCGGGATCATCCAGTTGGCCAGGCCGACGAACGCCGGCATCACCGCGCCGAAGACCATGATCAGGCCGTGCATGGTGGTCATCTGGTTGAAGAATTCCGGCTGCACGATCTGCAGGCCCGGCTGGAACAGCTCGGCGCGGATCACCATGGCCATGCTGCCACCCAGCAGGAACATGGCGAAGCTGAACCACAGGTACATGGTGCCGATGTCTTTGTGGTTGGTGGTCAGCACCCAGCGCATCAGGCCCTTGGCCGGGCCGTGGTGATGGTCATGTCCGGCATGACCGTGGTCGATCACTGCACTCATGTCCTTACTCCTGAGCCTGTTTGAACGCGAGGACGTCTTTCGGCGTGACCATGTCGCCTACCGCATTGCCCCAGGCATTGCGTTCGTAGGTGATGATCGCGGCGATATCGACTTCCGAGAGTTGCTTGCCGAAGGCGGCCATGGAGGTGCCGGGCTTGCCGTTGACCACGATGCCGAGATGGCCGGCAGCCGGACCTGTAGCGATCTTCGAGCCCTTGAGGGCCGGGAACATCGGCGGCAGGCCTTCGCCAGTGGCCTGGTGACAGGCGGCGCAGGAGGTGTTGTAGGCCTTTTCGCCACGCGCCATCAGCTCGTCGCGGGTCCACTCCTTGCTGGTCAGCTCCTTGAGCTTGGCAGCCTGCTCCTTGCGCTCGGCTAGCCAGATGGCGAAGTCCTCCTTGGACTTGGCCTCGACCACCACCGGCATGAAGCCATGGTCCTTGCCGCACAGCTCGGTGCACTGGCCACGGAAGATGCCGGGCTCCTCGATGCGGGTCCAGGATTCGTTGATGAAGCCGGGGATGGCGTCCTTCTTCACCGCCAGCGCCGGCACCCACCAGGAGTGGATCACATCGGCAGCGGTGATCAGGAAGCGCACCTTGGTACCCACCGGCACCACCAGCGGCTCATCGACTTCGAGCAGGTAATGCTCGCCCTTCTCCGCCTGGTTGTTGATCTGCGCGGCGGGCGTAGCCAGGTTGCTGAAGAACTCGACGTCCTGGCCCAGGTATTTGTAGTGCCACTTCCACTGGTAGCCGGTGATCTGGATATCCAGCTCCGACTCGGAAGTGTCGTAGATCTCGATCAGCGTCTTGGTCGCCGGCACCGCCATCACCACCAGAATGACGAAGGGCACGACGGTCCAGAGGATCTCCACCGTGGTGCTTTCGTGAAAGTGGGCGGCGACCTGGCCGGTTGAACGACGGTGAATGATCATCGACCAGAACATGGCGCCGAAGACCACCACGCCGATCACGACGCAGATCCAGAAAATGATCATGTGTAGGTCGAAGACTGAACGACTGACCTCGGTGGCACCCGGCAGCATATTCACTGCCCACTCGGCCTGCGCCGAGCCAAATGCCAACCACAGCAGGAGGCCCATCCAGACTCGTGGATGTCGCATCATTGCGGGTTCCCCTTAATTTTTCTTGTTATCCCGCCGGCAAAGCCCGCGGCAAAGGGATCGACTGCCGATACAGCTGGCAAAAACTGTCGAAACCTCTCCGTGCCGAAGCCCGTCCGGTTCCATCAGGTAACGCCTTGCGATTTCGAGTATAGCCAGCCACCGCGACATAACAACGCCGCCGGAAAAATGCCTGCTCGATTCTGTCTCTTGGCTGGAGCGCTAGAATGACGAGGGCTGCAGCGCAGAGCGGGGCGCGCTATATAGCAAGTAAGAATAAATATTTAATAATTATGACAATCCGATCTTAGCCGGCAGGTTTTGCCGGCTAAGGTGAATTCTCGTTTGTCTCATGTCCTCATTTCAGGAGCCGTCATGAATACCGTTGCACTGCGCGAACAGATCCAACAGGCACTGGCCCATGAAGCCGACAGCGGTGCATTGGCCAACCAACTGCAAACCCAACTGAGCAAGCTGCACCCGACCATCCAGCTCCCCACCAGCGATGCCCGCGGCGTACTCGAACGCTTTGTCGCCGCCTATATCGAACAGGTGCCGGATGTGCTCGATGCGGCCAACAGCGTGGCCCGCGAAGCTGGCATTGAGGACCAGGTGAAGCCGGTACTGAAGCTCGCCGAGCAATTCTTCCTCAGCCCGCCGAGCGTGATGGAAGGCCACCAGGGCCTCGATGCCCTGCTCGACGAGGCCTACCTGGCCCATCGTCTGGTCGAGGAGGTCAACGACCGCTACATCACCCACCTGGGTCAGCCGCTGATCCCGCTGGATACCACGGTGGCCAACCTGATTGCCCACCAGCTGATCGGCGAACCCTTCGCCAACCAACTGGACGAAGCGGTGCATCACGCCATGCAAGGACTGCTGGATGACAGCGTGTTCCAGCAGAGCTCGGTGCAGGACTACCGCGCCCGCCTGAGCAGCCCGCAGACCCTGGCGGCCTGGCAGAACTGGCCGTGCCTGTCGCGCCAGCTGGGCGTCGAGCTGGGCCTGCCGGCGTAGCAACAACTCCCAGCGCCTGACCACGCGCCAGATGCAACAAGGCCCGCATGCGCGGGCCTTGTCGTTTCACTGCGCCGGGTAGCGCGCCCTGGGCGTGGCCATCGGCACCACCTCACCGTCCAGTGGCAGGAAGCCCCCGCTCTTGGCGTCGTAGGCACGGATCGCGCTGCTCTCGATGTCGTACACCCAGCCGTGGATGAACAGCTGCCCGCTGGCCAGCCGGGCCGCCACCGAGGGGTGGGTGCACAGGTGGTTAAGCTGGGCGATAACGTTCTCCTCGGTGAGGATGCTCAGCGTATCGTGGCCGCTGCAGCCGCAGTTTTCCTCGACCACCTTGAGCGCCACCTCGCTGTGACGCAGCCAGGCCTTGACCGTGGGCATGTTCTCCAGGGTCTCGGGGGCCAGCACCGCCTTCATCGCGCCGCAGTCGGAATGGCCGCAGACGATGATGTGCTGCACACCCAGGGCCAGCACCGCGTACTCGATGGCCGTGGAAACCCCACCCATCATCTGCCCATAGGACGGCACCACGTTGCCGACGTTGCGGGTGACGAACAGGTCGCCCGGCGCGCTCTGGGTGATCAGCTCGGGGACGATGCGCGAGTCGGCGCAGGTGATGAACATGGCGCGCGGGTTCTGCGCGCTAGCCAGGGCCTTGAACAGCTCTTCCTGTTGCGGGAAGACCTCTGTGCGGAAGCGCTTGAAGCCTCCGACTATGGCACTCAGCGCCTCGTCGGCGCTTTCCGGCGCGGTGCGCGCCTGCAGGGGAATGGCGTTGTGCTTGTAGGGCATTGCGTCTACCTCATGCTGAACCGTTGCGCTGGGCGAATTATCGACCTGGCATGCGGACAGCCGCCAGCAGTGAATAGTCACAAATTACAGCAGAGACAGCTGCCCACCAGGCGGGGCGAACTGGCTGCAGTCGAGAGCGAAACCTTCGCGCCGGCTCAAGCCCAGGCGCTTGAGCGCCAGCTGGAAACGCTGGGCCAGCAGCTCGGCGAACACGCCCTGACCGCGGAAGCGGTGGCCGAAGCGGCTGTCGTACAGCTCGCCGCCACGGCTCTGCCGAATCAGGCTCAGCACATGCTCGGCTCGCTGCGGGTGGTGGGCCTGCAACCACTCCTCGAACAACGGCGCCACCTCGCGCGGCAGACGCAGCAGCATGTAGTTAGCGCTTTGCGCGCCGGCCTGTTTGGCTGCTTCCAGCAGGCTCTCCAGCTCCATGTCGTTGATCATCGGGATCATCGGCGAGCACAGCACGCCCACCGGAATGCGCTGTTCGCGCAGCACGCGGATCGTCCGCAAACGCGCTGAAGGTGCAGCGGCGCGCGGTTCGAGGATGCGCTTGAGCTCGTCATCCAGGGTGGTCAGGCTGATATACACCGAGACCAGGCGGCGCTCGGCCAGCTGAGTCAGCAGGTCGAGATCGCGCAGGATCAGCGCGCCCTTGGTGACGATGGTCAGTGGATGGCCATAACGCAGCAGCACTTCCAGGCAACGGCGGGTCAGCTGGTGCTCGCGCTCGATCGGCTGATAGGGGTCGGTGTTGCTGCCCAGGGCAATCGGTGCGCAGACATAGCCCGGCTTGCTCAGCTGCTGCTCGAGCAGGGCCGGCGCATTGCGTTTGGCGATCAGCCGGGTCTCGAAGTCGATGCCCGGCGACAGATCCCAGTAGGCATGGCTGGGCCGCGCGTAGCAGTAGATGCAGCCGTGTTCGCAGCCGCGATAGGGGTTGAGCGAACGGTCGAACGGCAGGTCCGGCGACTGGTTGCGGCTGATGATGCTCTTGGCCATTTCCACCCGTACCTCGGTGGCACGGCTGGGTGGCACTTCCTGAAACCAGCCATCGTCCGTGGCGATGATGCGCTGCGACGCAAAGCGGTTGTGCGGATTGCTGGCGGTGCCGCGACCGCGGGGAGGCAAGGAAACGGACATACTGGACGCTCACGGATACTGTATATAAAAACAGTATTCGTTTTGCGCCCGCTTGACCAGAGCGACGGCGACGGCTGGTCGCCTACTCTGGCTTCTTATGGCCTGCCCTCCGTGGCAGCAACCCTGAGGGGCCGTCACCATGCGACGTTATTGATCCGGCCCATATTAAGGGTTTAACAGCGCGACTATTGTAGGAGCCAGCTTGCTGGCGATTCGTGGCGCGAAGAGCATCGCCAGCAAGCTGGCTCCTACACCAATCAATCTATTTACGGGCCGAATCTATAAAAAATGACTCCCGGTCATTTTTTATGGCCTGCCCTCCATGGCGGCCACACCTGCGGGGTCGTCGCTGTGCGACGTTTAAAATAGCTCCCTGCTATTTTTTCAGCTTGGGATTGGGGAAGAACTGCACGCCCTGCACCTTGGGGTCGGCCGGTTTCGGCGGCGCCAGGCTGACCCGCGTGCCGAGTTCCTTGGGCACCGATTGGCCCTGTGCGTTGAGGGTGTCGGCGTAGCCGCAGGTCACGCACTCGCGATGCGGCACGCCGTCGACGTTCCACATCTTGATGGTGTCCTGGCCGCTGCACGCCGGGCACACGGCACCGGCGATAAAGCGTTTGGGGGTCACTTCGGGTTGCTCGCTCATGCCGCCTCCGCACTCAGGCCGAGGTGGCGCAGCAGGGCGTCGATGCTCGGCTCGCGCCCACGGAAGTCGACGAACAGCACCATCGGCGCCTGCGAACCGCCACGGGCGAGGATCGCCTCACGGAACGCGCGGCCGGTGTCGGCGTTGAACACGCCGTCTTCCTCAAACTTGGAGAAGGCGTCGGCGCTCAGCACTTCGGCCCACTTGTAGCTGTAGTAACCGGCCGCGTAACCGCCGGCGAAGATATGCGCGAAGCTGTTGGGGAAGCGGTTGTAGGCCGGCGGACGCATCACCGAAACCTCGGCGCGGATGCCTTCCAGCACGTCCAGCACGCTGCGGCCGTCACCATGAGTGGCGTGCAGTTCGAAGTCGAACAGGCTGAACTCGATCTGCCGCGCCATCATCAGCCCGGACTGGAAGTTCTTCGCGGCCAGCATCTTGTCCAGCAGGTCCTGCGGCAGCGCCTCGCCACTCTCGTAGTGAGCGGAGATCAGCGCCAGGCCTTCCGGCTCCCAGCACCAGTTCTCCATGAACTGGCTCGGCAGCTCGACCGCATCCCAGGCCACGCCGTTGATGCCGGAGGCGCCGGCATGTTCGACGCGGGTCAGCAGGTGGTGCAAGCCATGGCCGAATTCGTGGAACAGGGTGGTGACTTCGTCGTGGGTCAGCAGCGCCGGCTTGCCGCCGACCGCCGGGGTGAAGTTGCACACCAGGTTAGCCACCGGGCTGATCAGTTCACCTTGCGCCGAACGACGCTTGTCGCGCGCGCCGTCCATCCACGCGCCGCCGCGCTTGTTGGCGCGGGCGTAAAGGTCGAAAAAGAAGCGCCCGACGTGCTGGCCGTTCTCGCTGATCTCGAACAGGCGCACGTCCGGGTGCCAGCTATCAAAACCACTAAGCTCCTTGATCTGGATGCCGTAGAGCTTCTCGACGATGGCGAACAGGCCGGTCAGCACCTTGTCGATGGGGAAGTAGGCGCGGAGGATTTCCTGGGAAATGCTGTAGCGCTGCTCGCGCAGCTTTTCGCTGTAGTAGCCGACGTCCCAGCTCTGCAGATCGTTGCAGCCTTGTTCGGCGGCGAAGGCTTTCAGCTCGCTCAAGTCTTGGGCGGCAAACGGCTTGCTGCGCACGGCCAGGTCGCGCAGGAAGCTCAGCACCTGTTCGGTGGACTCGGCCATCTTGCTGGCCAGGCTCAGCTCGCTGTAGCTGGCAAAGCCGAGCAGGCCGGCCAGTTCCTTGCGCAGGTCGAGGATCTCGGCCATCACCGGGCCGTTGTCATTCTGCCCGGCGTTCGGCCCCTGGTCGGAGGCGCGGGTGCAGTAGGCGGCGTAGACCTCTTCGCGCAGGGCGCGGTCGTCGGCGTAGGTCATCACCGCGAAGTAACTGGGGAACTCCAGGCTGATCAGCCAGCCGTCCAGCTCCTTGGCTTCGGCGGCTTGCTGCATCTGCGCCTTGGCCGAATCGGTGAGGCCGGCCAGAACTGCTTTGTCAGTGACGTGCTTGGTCCAGGCCTGGGTGGCGTCGAGCAGCTGGTTGGAGAATTTGCTGGTCAGCTCGGACAGCTTCATCTGGATCTCGCCGTAGCGCTTCTGCTCGGCTGGCGGCAGGTCGATACCGGACAGGCGGAAGTCGCGCAGGGCATGTTCGAGGATGGTTTTCTGCGCCACGTCGAAGCCTTCGGCCTCGGGGCTGCTGGCCAGCGCTTCATAGGCCTCGAACAGCGGCTTGTTCTGGCCTATCTCGGTCCAGTATTCCGACAGCTTGGGCAGGCAGGCCTCGTAGGCGCTGCGCAGTTCGGCGTTGTTGCACACCGCGTTGAGGTGGCTGACCGGGCTCCAGGCCCGACCGAGGCGTGCGCCCAGCTCGTCGAGGGCCAGCACCAGGCCGTTCCAGCTCGGCTTGCCCGGTTGCGCCAGCAGCGCGGCCACGGCGGCGCGGCTGTCGTCGAGGATCTGGCTGACGGCCGGCTCGACATGCTCAGGCTTGATCAGGGAGTAGGGCGGCAGGTCGAAATCTTGCAGGAGGGGGTTGGCTGCGGTCACGGCTAGGCACCTTTGATGCGCGAATACATGTACAGGTTATGGGGTCGCGGGCGACGTTTCACAACCGGAATGCCCCGCATGTTAATTACAATCGGGGCAAACCGCAGCCTGGAGCCTGGTCAAAGGCTCGCGAGCTAGAGCCAGACAAGGCAAAAATGGCCGAGGGAGCGGAGTTTACGAGCTGTAAATGAGCATCCCGAGGCCATTTTTAACGCGGGATGGCCGACGCGCAGCAGACTTTGAGCAGGTTCCAAGAGGTTTCTATCGTGGCGATTCGTACTTACCAAGGCACCACACCCGGCCTGGGCGCACGGGTGTTCGTCGACCGTTCGGCAGTGGTCATCGGTGACGTACAGCTGGGCGAAGACAGCTCGGTATGGCCCTTCGCCCTGATCCGTGGCGACATGCACCGCATCCGCATAGGCGCGCGCACCAGCGTGCAGGACGGCAGCGTGCTGCACATCACCCATGCCGGGCCGTTCAACCCGGAGGGTTACCCGCTGATCATCGGCTTCGACGTGACCATCGGCCACAAGGTCACCCTGCACGGTTGCACCCTGGGCAACCGCATCCTGGTCGGCATGGGCAGCATCGTCATGGACGGCGCCGTGGTGCAGGACGAGGTAATCATCGGCGCCGGTTCGCTGGTGCCGCCGGGCAAGGTGCTGCAGAGCGGCTACCTCTATGTCGGCAGCCCGGTGAAGCAGGCCCGCGCCCTGACCGACAAGGAGCGCGCCTTTTTCAGCTACAGCGCGGCCAACTACGTGAAGCTCAAGGATTTACACCTGGCCGAGGGTTACGACCAGGCCGAGTGACCCGCATCACGCCGCCGACCGGGCTGGTTATGGCCAGCCAACACTGCCGGCTATGCTGGCGCCGCGCCGTCTACCGAGAAATAAGGATCTTCCCCATGCACGCCAATCCCTTCGACCTACCCGTCAGCCAACCTCCCGCGGCCGCGTTGACGGCTCGGGCGTTTGCCCTGCCCTATGCCTTCATGGGCCTGGCGTTGCTGATCGGTCTGAGCGGTCTTGTGATCAATTTGCTCAGCGTGTGGCTGCCGCAGGATGAGGAGCTGTTCGCCAGCTACCTGGAGTACCTGCCGCAAATCCTCGCCTCGTTTGTCGAAGGCACGCTGCTCAGCGCCGTCGCCGTCCTGCTGCTGAGCCGCAGCTATCTGGAGCGCCACACCATTGTCGACTTCGCGCGGCCCCGGCAGCTGCTGGCGCTGTTTTTCGGCATGGCGCTGGTGCTGTCACTGGTGCTGGGCTTTGGCGCTGGGCAGTTGCTGTCGCACCTGCTGCCCTGGGCCTACGAATGGTTCGAGTCACCGACTCTGGCGCAGCTCTTGATCAGCGAGCCGATCAACCTGCTGCTGTTCGTCCTCGATACCCTGCTGCCGCTGTGGCTGAGCCTGCATCTGCTGCGCCGTCACGCCGTGCCGGGTGCTGCGCGCCCGGTCCCGCGCTGGGAAGCGGCCCTGGCCTTCGCCCTGTGCTTTGCGGTGGCCTACCTGAAGCTGCTGAGCCTGCTGCCGGAGCAGCTGTTCTACTACGACAGTGCGTGGATCTACAGCCTGTTGCTGTTGGCTGGCGTGCTGCAATCCGCCCTGGTCTTCGCCGCCGCCTGGAGTGGTTTGCCGCTGCTGCTGCGCCAGTGCAACCCGGGCCGGCTGATCCTCGCCAGTCTGCTGTGTGCGCTGCTCTGGTTACTGGCCTTCGTGCTGGTTGCCGTGGCCATCGCGCTGTATACCCTGAGCGGCAACGAGCTGGTCAGCGAAGCACTGCTGGCGCTGCCCGGCCTGGGCCTGCTGGCCCTGCTCTGGCCGCTGACGCGCCTGAGCCTGCGCTGGGTGTATCGAGCGCAAGCCGCCTGATGGGCTAGCCAGGCGCTAGTCGCCCGCCGTCAACCGGTTCAACTGCGCGCGGCGCTGCTTGGCCGGCAGCTCGCCGAGTGCCGCGGCGTGCGCGTAGAAGTTGGCCCAGTCGCTCCCGGCCTGAGCAAACAGGGCAGCGAAAGCCGGCACCCAGCGGTCGTAGAGGCCGAAGGGCAGCAGCTTGGCATTGTTCAGCGGCGCATTGATCCAGGCATCAAAACGCCTGTCGCCGTGCCACTGGCTGTCGCGTAGCTGGCGGTATTCACTGCGCAGGCGGGCGAACTCGGCGGTCTTGCCCTGGCGCTTTTCCGCATCGCTGCGCGGGCTGGCGTACAGCTGTTCGAGGCGCGCGCGGCTGGCCAGGATCAGCGCGATGAACTGCTGCTTCTGCCGTTCGCCGGCGCCGTCCTGCGCCGGCAGACCTCGGCTGGCGCGCCACTGGCGCAGGCCTTGCTGCTCGACAAAGCTGGCGAAGGACTCATTGAACGCGGTGTCGTCCTGCACATACAGCTGCTGGTGGGCGAGCTCGTGAAAGATCACCGCGGCCAGGCGCTCGTCGTCCCAGCGCAGCATGCTGTTGAGGATCGGATCATCGAACCAGCCGAGGGTGGAGTAGGCCTCGATCCCGGCAACATAGGTATCCAGGCCCTCCTGGCGCAGCAGGGCGGCGGCACCCCGGGCGCGACCCTGCTGGTAGAAACCGCGGTAAGCCACGCAACCGGCGATGGGGAAGCAGTGAGTCAGCGGCGCCAGGGACAACTCGGCGGTGGCGAACACATTCCACACCACATAGGGCCGCTGCAGGTCGGCATACAGGCGGTAGCTGCGGTTGTCCGGCAGGCCCAGCTGGGCACTGGCGAAACTGCGCGCCTGCTGGGCCAGGGCCAAGCGCTGTTGCAACTGCGGGTCGCGCGCCGGGTCGGCGATGATCGCGCTGACCGGCTCGCGCGCCTGCAGCAGTTGCCACTGGCCGCCCGCCAGCTGGGCGTAATACTCCAGGCTGCTGCAACCGCTTAGCAGCAAGCCGAGCAGCAGGGGAACCCCGCGGCGGCGGGCGAGGTCGAGTATGACAAGCGATGAAGTCGGCAACATGCCCACGAGCCTATTGCATTGCCCCTGCCAGACGCCAGCCACGAGGAATGTCACATGTATCGCCTGATGCTCTGCAGCCTGCCCTTGCTTCTCGCCGGCTGTGCCCTCTGGCTGCCCCGCCACGACCCCGGACAGGCCTGGATCGAGCTGCACGCTGGCGAAGAGCAGCAACTGCAAGCGCTGCAGGTGGACGGCAAGGATCAGGGGGACACGCGCTATTTCCAGGTCAGTCCGGGTCGCCATGAGCTGCAGGTGCGCCTGCAGTTCCAGGTCGCGCCGGGCAATATCGGCCCGGCCAGCCAGGGCCATCCACGAACCTGCCTGCTCAGCCTGGACTACGCCGAGTTCGCCGCCGGCCAGCGCTATAGCCTGAAAGCTGGCAGCCACGGTTTCCGCCCCTGGGTCAGGCTCTACGATGAGCGCGCTGAGCCGTTGGCACGGGCCCGCGAAGGCCGCTGCGGCGAGGTTTGATCGGCGCTATGCTGCACATCTGCCGCCCGGACTTCTCGACCATGCGCCCACTCTTTTTTCTCATTCTGCTCACCCTCGGTGCCTGTGCCAGCCCGCTGCCCACGCCCGACCCGCAACAAGCCTGGGTCAGCCTGTATGCCCGCGCCGGCTACACCCTGATGGCGCACAAGCTGGACGATAGACAGACCCGCGACGGCCGCTACTTCCAGGTCAGCCCCGGCGCCCATGCGCTGGATGTGCGCTTCCAGTTCGAAATGGCGGGTGGGAGTGGGGGTGGCGACAAGTACGCCAGTGAGCCGACGCAAATCACCTGCCAGCTGCGCCTGCAGTACGACGGTTTCGCCGCCGGCCAGCAGTACCGTATCGAAGCCCGGCCCATGTCCTACAAGGCCAGGGCCTGGCTGTACGACAGCCAGCGCCGGGTGCTGGCGCGCAGCAAGGTATTGCGCTGCAGCACCTTCTGAACGGCGCTGTTGCGTAACCCGGATGCAATCCGGGATCGGAGCCGCCTGCTTCCCGGATTGCATCCGGGCGACGCAATCCGGTTACGCGTGAACGCCGGCCTTAGCGCAACCCGGCAACAATCTCGAAGCTGCGCAGGCGATGTTCGTGCTGGTACAGGTCGCCGGTGAAGATCAGCTCATCGGCACCGGTCTGCTCCAGCAGGATCTGCAGACGCGCGCGTACCTTCTGCGGCCCGCCGATCACCGCCAGGCCGAGGAAATCACCCACCGCCTGCTGCTCATGCGGCTGCCAGCGCCCGGCCATGCTCTCCACCGGCGGACGCAGCACCAGACTCTGCCCACGCATCAGCGCCAGCACGCGCTGGAAGGCGGTGGTGGCGAGGAACTCGGCCTCTTCGTCAGTCGGCGCGGCAATCAGCGGTACGCCGACCATCGCATAGGGTTTGTCGAGTACGGCCGAGGGCTGGAAGTTGTCGCGGTAGATGCGCAGCGCCTGATGCAGGTAGCGCGGCGCGAAGTGCGCGGCGAAGGCATAGGGCAGGCCTTTCTGCGCCGCCAGCTGGGCGCTGAACAGGCTGGAACCGAGCAGCCAGAGCGGCACGTTGCTGTCCATGCCAGGCATGGCGATCACCTGCTGCCCCGGCTGGCGCGGGCCGAGCAGGGCCTGCAGTTCCTCGACATCCTGGGGGAAGTCATCGGCGCTACCCTGGCGGTCGCGGCGCAGGGCGCGGGCAGTCTGCTGGTCAGCCCCCGGCGCGCGGCCGAGGCCCAGTTCGATGCGCCCCGGATACAGCGCGGCGAGGGTGCCGAACTGCTCGGCCACCACCAGCGGCGCATGGTTGGGCAGCATGATGCCGCCGGAACCCAGACGCAGGGTGGTGGTGCCGGCGGCCAGGTAACCGAGCAGCACGGCGGTGGCCGAGCTGGTGATGCCCTCCATGTTGTGGTGCTCGGCCACCCAGTAGCGCGAGAAGCCCAGGCGCTCGGCGTGCTGGGCCAGGGCCAGGGAACGTTGCAGGGCCGGCGCCGGGCCAGTTTCATCGTCGCGCATCGGCGCCAGGTCGAGGATGGAAATCGGGGTGGTGGACAGCCTGCTCATACAGCCTCCTGAGGTCATACAAGCTTTATGGGGGCGGCGCGGCGAAAGGCAAGAACGAAAAGGCCGGAGCCCCTTGCGGGAACTCCGGCCTGTGCAGTTTGGTGCTGCGATCAGCCGCGCTGGTAGACGATTTCCTTGGCGCCCGCTTCGCAGGTGCCGACCACGCTCTTGTCGCCGGCGCTGCCCTTGTCCACCACCTCCAGGCTGTAGGCGGCGACGCCCTTGGCCTTGAGCTTGGCGTCGATCTCCGCCTTGAGCTCCTCGCACGGCTTGGCCGCCGCCAGGGCCGAGCCGGCCAGGGAAAACAGGGCCAGGCCCAGGATCAGTTGTTTCATGATTAACACTCCTTCGTTAGGCAAACGGCTCAAGCGAGCCATGGCGGGGCAATCCACCCCAGACGGAAAGGGCGCGCGCTGTTGTTCAAACCCCGACGCCGCGCTGCCAGACCTCAGGCAGCCTAGTGCATGGAGCGGGGAATTTCTGCCAACGCCTTGGAGCTTGTTGACGATCTTCTTTGCCGACCGCTACACAGCGTTGCAGGGCAGGCACGTACAGCCCCCGCTCCCGTTCACGGGAGTGGGCTGGGGAGAGAGGCGTGGCCGAGGCCCGCAACAGGTTCCTAGCTATTGCCGATGCGGAAACCGACTTTGAGCTCGACCTGGTAATGCGCCACCTTGCCATCGACGATATGGCCACGGGTATCGATGACCTCGAACCAGTCCATGTTGCGCACGGACTTGGCACACTCGGCCAGGGCATTGCTGATGGCATCCTCGATGCTCAGCTTGGAGGTGCCGACAACTTCGATCTTCTTGTAGGTGCGGTGATCGGACATGCTGCTTCTCCTCAGGCGGGACTGTTCCTGTCTGAGGCTAGTCGAGAATCAGCCGGCCAGTTCCTCGCGCAACCATTCGGCCAGGCGCTCGGCGCGGCTGTCGCGAGCGCGCGCCGGCACCCACAGAGCCAGGCGGGCCGGGGTTTCGACAAAGCCCCAAGGCGCCAGCAGGCGGCCGCCGGCCAGGTCGTCGGCGACCAGCTGCTGCGGTGCGATGGCCATGCCGAGACCGGCCGCCGCCGCTTCCAGCAGGTAATACAGGTGCTCGAAACCCTGGCCCAGCTGCAAGCGCGTGCCATCCAGCTGCTGCGCCCGCGCCCACTGCGGCCAGGCCTGCGGGCGCGACACGGTGTGCAACAGCGGCTCGTTCAACAAAGCTGCGGCCGGCGCCTGGGCCAACTCGGCAAAGCGTGGCGAGCGCGGGCTGAGCACCGGGCCGATGCGCTCGGCCGCCAGCTCGAACACCTGCATGTCCGCTGGCCAGGGCGGCTCGGCGAAACACAGGGTGGCATCCACCCCGGGGCGGCGCGGATCCAGCTCGCCCTCGCTGGCCGACAGTTGCAGGCGCAGCTCGGGCAATTCGCGCTGCAATCTGTCGAGACGCGGAATAAACCAGCGCGCCAGCAGGCTGCCGGGGCAACCGAGAACGAAAGGCGCATCGACCTGCTGCTGTTTCAGTTCGGCACAGGTACTGCGCAAACGCTCGAAGGCCTCACCCGCCGCATCGCGCAGGCGGCTGCCGGCATCGGTGAGTTTTACGCCACGACCCTCCTTGCTGAACAGCGCCACACCCAGCTGCTCTTCGAGCACGCGGATCTGCCGGCTCACCGCGCCGTGGGTCACGCTCAGCTCATCCGCAGCCTGGCTGACACTCTGCAGGCGGGCGGCGGCCTCGAAGGCGCGCAGGGCATTTAGCGGGGGCAGTTCTCGGCTCATGATATCTGTGAGTTTTTCTGACGTGTTACGGCAATCTAATCGCTTTTCAGGTGGGCGGCCAGGGGTAGAATGGCGCCATCGCACATACTCCCTGGAGAGCCCCATGACTTCACTGCGCACCGGCCCTGACGCCACTGGCCTGTTCGGCTCGTTTGGCGGCCAGTACGTCGCCGAAACCCTGATGCCGCTGATCCACGACCTGGCCGCCGAATACGAGAAGGCCAAGCAGGATCCGGAGTTCCTCAAGGAACTGGCCTACTTCCAGAGCGACTACGTCGGCCGGCCGAGCCCGCTGTACTTCGCCGAGCGCCTGACGGAGTACTGCGGCGGGGCGAAGATTTATCTGAAGCGCGAAGAGCTGAACCACACCGGCGCGCACAAGATCAACAACTGCATCGGCCAGATCCTCCTGGCCAAGCGCATGGGTAAGAAGCGCATCATCGCCGAGACCGGCGCCGGCATGCACGGCGTCGCCACCGCCACCGTGGCCGCACGCTTCGGCATGGAATGCGTGATCTTCATGGGCACCACCGACATCGATCGCCAGCAGGCCAACGTGTTCCGCATGAAGCTGCTGGGCGCCACCGTGATCCCGGTCGTCGCCGGCACCGGCACCTTGAAAGACGCGATGAACGAAGCGCTGCGCGACTGGGTGACCAACGTGCACAACACCTTCTACCTGATCGGCACCGTGGCCGGCCCGCACCCCTATCCGGCTATGGTGCGCGACTTCCAGGCAGTGATCGGCAAGGAAACCCGCGGACAAATGCTGGAGAAGGAAGGCCGCCTGCCCGACAGCCTGGTCGCCTGCATCGGCGGCGGCTCCAACGCCATGGGCCTGTTCCACCCCTTCCTCGACGATAAATCCGTGCAGATAGTCGGCGTGGAAGCCGCCGGCCACGGCATCGAAACCGGCAAGCATGCGGCCAGCCTGAACGGCGGCATCCCCGGCGTACTGCACGGCAACCGCACCTTCCTGCTGCAGGACGACGATGGCCAGATCATCGACGCCCACTCGATTTCCGCCGGCCTCGACTACCCCGGCATCGGCCCGGAACACGCCTGGTTGCATGACATCGGCCGCGTCGAATACACCTCGGTGACCGACCACGAAGCCCTGGAAGCCTTCCACAAGTGCTGCCGCCTGGAAGGCATCATCCCGGCCCTGGAAAGTGCCCACGCCCTGGCCGAAGTGTTCAAGCGCGCGCCGCAGTTGCCCAAGGAGCACCTGATGGTGATCAACCTGTCCGGCCGCGGCGACAAGGACATGCAGACCGTGATGCACCACATGCAACAAGATCAGCAGGAGAAACACTGATGAGCCGCCTGCAAAGCCGCTTTGCCGAGCTTAAACAACAAAATCGCGCCGCCCTGGTGACCTTCGTCACCGCCGGCGACCCCAACTACGACGCGTCCCTGGCCATCCTCAAGGGCCTGCCGGCGGCCGGTGCCGACGTAATCGAGCTGGGCATGCCGTTCACCGACCCGATGGCCGACGGCCCGGCGATCCAGCTGGCCAACATCCGCGCCCTGGCCGCCAAGCAGAACCTGGCCAAGACCCTGCAGATGGTGCGCGCCTTCCGCGAAGGCGATCAGAGCACGCCGCTGGTGCTGATGGGCTACTTCAACCCGATTCACCACTACGGCGTCGCCGCCTTCATCGCCGAGGCCAAGGAGTCCGGTGTCGACGGCCTGATCGTGGTCGACCTGCCACCGGAACATAACGCCGACCTGTGCGACCCCGCCCAGGCCGGCGGTCTGGACTTCATCCGCCTGACCACCCCGACCACCGACGACAAGCGCCTGCCCACCGTGCTCAACGGCAGCTCTGGCTTCGTTTATTACGTCTCGGTGGCTGGCGTCACCGGCGCCGGTTCGGCCACCATTGAGCATGTGCAGGAAGCCGTGACCCGCCTGCGCCGCCACACCGACCTGCCGCTGTGCATCGGCTTCGGCATCCGCACCCCGGAACACGCGGCGACCATCGCCCGCCTGGCCGACGGTGTGGTGGTCGGCTCGGCGCTGATCGACCAGATCGCAGGCGCCACAGACGACCAGCAGGCCATCCAGGGCGTGCTGAGTCTGTGCCAGGCGCTGGCCGAAGGGGTTCGCGACGCGCGGCGCTGAGGCACGGCTCGCCCCTCTGCCAAAAGGGGCGACTCTCGCCAATCACAAGAATGTCAGCGCTATGGTGATGAACATCGTCATGGCGTTGTTTCACGCGGCTACGCCCTACTTAGCCTGGCAGCAAATCCGACAGACTGCTGCCTCGCGAGACTACCCGGCGCCCCAGAGCCAAGCGTGCTCTACGCTCTATCTCGGCAATGGCCCGTGAGCAGTGTGTTCGGATGGCGTCGATACCTGAAGTAGAGCATGCCCACGCGCTGCGCACCTGCTGAAAGACTGTCAGCGTGGACCACGGGACAACCGCCGCATCAAGCGCCGCAGCCTGATCAGGGAGGGGTTCGCTGCCGCACGAGCGTTTCGCTCCAGCTGCAAGTGGTGGGCGTACTGCGCGGCCTCAGTCTGACGCGCCGTTTCGAGACTCTGGGCATATTGTTCCGCCAGCTCAGCACGCCGAGTGCTCGACTCGAGCGCCTCAAGCAAGCCAGCACGCTCGCTGGTTTCCCGCTGCAGGGCGTACGACCCCACCAGTTCGGCCTCGGCCTGACGCGCCGTTTCGAGGTTCTGGGCATATTGCTCCGCGAGCTCGGCACGCCGGGTGCTCGACTCGAGCGCCTCAAGCAAGCCGGCACGCTCGCTGGTTTCCCGCTGCAGGGTCGCGACCAGATCCAGCACGTAAGCCTCGGCGGTCTGCGCACTCGCCTGCCAGTGCTCGACGGCGTCGCGCCACTCGGCCTCCCGGGCCAAGGCCAGGCGTGCCTGCCCCGGCTCATCGAGCAGGCGGGCCAGAGCCAGGACCAGCTCGGTATTACCGCTAGCAACCGTCGGCAGCGGCAGACCTTGCTGCTGCTTGGCCAGCCAATCGCCCAAACGCTGCTCGCGGCCCTGGCCATGTGCCTCCAGTCTGCTCGACCAGCATCGATCCGCGGGCGCAACACCAGTGCTGCGGCAGCCCGCGACGATGCGCTGCGCCAGACCATCCCAGCGCTTGTCGCGGATAATCAGCAGATCCTCCTCGCGACCGGCATGGCTCAGCGCACCCTGCAGCTTGACCAGAGTGTAATGGTCGGTCGGCAATCCCAGGCAGGGACGCTGTCTGGCCAGGGCGAACACCAGCGGGTGATAGCGCGAACTGACCACCAGATCGGCCTGCTGGGTCAGCCAGGCTGTCTCGCCACTGCCCTGCACCTCCAGCACCCGCATCGCAGCCGGCTGCTGCAGACGCGCGGCCAGGGCCAGACCAATGGCCCGATCCCCCACATCGCAGCCGTTCTGCCGATCACACACATGGGGAATGAACAGGAAACGCGCACCCAGCTCGGCAACCACCTTGTCCAGCTCGGTCGCCACGCAATCCAGCCACAGGTCGCGCTCGGCACCGGCAAACAACGGGTGCAAGGTCAGGGCAATCAATGGGCCCTGGCTCAACGGCTCCGGCCAGGCCGACTCCAGCAACGTGCTCGGTCGGGGCAGCAAGGCCATGGCATCGTCCAGCTGGTAATCGATGCGCGCCAATGGCGCTCCCAGCCCCAGAGCCAGAGCCACCGAGCTGGCCTCACGCAAACCGATCCAGGCAGCGGCACCGAGTATCTCGGCCACCAGCTCGCGATCGACCAGGCTGAGCTGCGGCCCCAGGGTCTGGCCAAGCAGCAGCAGCGGAACCCCCCGTTGACGAGCGAGGCGCACCAGCGCTAGGCGCTCGAGGATGTACCCGGGCCAACTGCTGGACAGGTTGCCGCCACCGGAAATCACCAGCAGATCCGCCTGCAGCAAAGCTTGCAGAGCCTCCGGCAACTGCCCGGGCTGCCGCTCGACCAATGCCAGCCAGCAGTCTATCTGCTGCAGCTCAACCTGCCGATCGGCAGATATCTCGGCAAAGCCCAGCCTGGGCACGGCCTGAGCGTCATACAGGCCGGCACTCATGAGCGGGTCGCGGGACATCAGGCTGAAGCAGGCCTCGGGTAGCAGACGGCGCAACATCTGCAGGTTGCACTCGAGCATCGCCTCGTCACCGACATGAAAATGGTCGGTGCCGGCCAGATCTCCAATCAGTAAAACGTGACGCACAGTCTTCATGACCTCTCTCGACAACAGCAGGCTCATCGCGAGCGTGGCACAAGAGCATCGGCCACCCTGGAAAACAGGCCGCGTTGAACCGGTGCCGGGGCTTCGACCGGCGCCCTGTTCGCGCGCTCCTGCTCCAGGCTTTTGACGTAGATTTCAACCTCCTCCAGCTTGCTGCGCAACCGCGCCACTTCAGCCACCAACGAGTGCGCATACCCCTCAGCCGACTCATGGGAGTGCCGCAAGGCGGCCAGATCGGTGTGCAACTGACGGACATAGTGGTGCGGCGCCTGATCCAGCTGGCCGGACACTCGCGGAAAGTGATTGCCGGTCAGCACGCTGCGCGTGCGGCCGTCCATGTAGCAGGCGGTGAAGGCGCGACGCGGCTGGTTGGACGGGTTGATGCCCGAGCGATGGATCAGCCAGTTGTGCAGCAGCAAGCCATGACCCGCCTCAAGCTCGAGGGGCAACGCCTGCTCCGTGGGGCAGTGGCGCTGCATGTCTGCTTCGCTCAGCGTGCTGCCATGGGCACTGAGTAGGCCCAAGCGATGGGAGCCGGGAATCACCTCGACACAGCCATTGGCGCGGGTGGCCGGGTCGAGGGCGACCCAGATGGTCACCAGCGGGTCGCGATCCAACGCCCAGACATCGCCACCATCCTGGTGCCAGGGCAGGTAGGTACCCTGGCCGGCCGGCTTGTTCATGATCATCGCGCGGAACAGTGAGACCGGCGCATGCGAACCATACAGACGGGCACAGATCTCGCCGAACAACGGGTGCTGTACCAGGGGGGCGAACAGCTCGTCGTTCTCCAATCCCTGCACCTTGCGGTAGAGGTGGGTTCCCGCCGCTAGTTGGCTGACCGCCTGCGGCAGAGCGTCGTAGTCGCCCCCCGTATCCAACTGCATCTGGATCAGCGGATTGACCTGAGTACCGCTGGCCAGGTCATCGGCGCGCTGGGTCAGTTCGGCAATCGCCTCGGTATCGAGCAGACGGCCGAGGCGGATAAATCCGTTCTGCTCGAAATCGCTCCACTGCTGCTCGCTGAGCATGCTTCGCTCCCCTTGCTTGTCTGTGCGCACTGACCTTGCACAGCTCCAGTCAATTGGTAGCTACGCCCGGCAAGCGTCTTAATTTCCGGCATCTAAACAGATTCGCTCAAGCGCTTCAGCAAATACTTGGGTGACTCCTCATATCCCTGGCGGTAGTAGAAACGCTGTGCCGCGCTGCGCCGGCTGGCACAGTGCCACTCGATGCGCCAGCAACTGCTGCAAACGCTCGTCCAGAAATGTCTCGGTACCTGGGTAATTGAGGGCGACAAGCGGTTCGGCCAGTGTGGCGAGGCGAGATGAAGTCAGGGCTGGCGATGCGTGCGCCGCTGGGCGCCGCCCCATCCGCAAGGACGGCGCGCCCTTCCGGATGAGCGACCTAGCACGAGCGCTCCAATCGAACTAGCCTGACTGGGGACAACCCCCGGCACCCGGCCCCGGATTTTCCTGTGCGCCAGCCAGGAATGGAGCAGACCCATGGCAGACCTAGACCCCATCGACTTTGCCGCACCCGGCCTGGCGCTTGAGCCAGAGCAGGGCTCAGCCACCACCCAGGAAGCAGCGAAGAAGAAGGCCTGCTTCCAGATCGACACGCGCGACAAATGCAAAAGCGAGCGCCGCCAGCACAGCGAACGTAGGCAGAGTATTCGCTTCGAGGCCGATCGCCGCAGCGGCGAAGACCGCCGCCCGCACAAGCCGGGCTGGGATCCGGGGGTCGACCTCTAGCCCAACTGAGCACTTGGGCTTTAAAGCCGAAAACGAGAATCAGGCTTGCCGCGCAGGTCTGTTCTCGTTTAACTCCACCCCTGTCTTTTTTAGGCAAGGATGGTTCGTTGATTACCCAACCAATAGCCGCTGCAACTATAGTCGCCAAGCGTCACCTGGCCCTGGCGCGAGTCATCGCCCAGTCATTCCGCCGGCACCACCCGGACATCCCCTTCTTCGTCCTGTTGGCCGATGAGGTCGACGGCTATTTCGAGCCCGCCGACGAAGGCTTTCAACTGCTGACTTTGGATCACTTGGGCGCGGAAGAACTGCGCCCCTGGTGCTTCCGTTATGCGCAACTGCCACTGAGCTATGCATTGACGCCAGCATTGCTGCAGCATCTGCTTGGCGAGTTCAGCCAGGTCATCTTTATCAAACAGGAAAGCTTGGTGCTGGGGCGACTCGACTCGATGCTGCGCGCTCTGCAGCAGTCATCCATTGTGCTCACGCCCCATCTGCTGGAACCCCTGCAGGGCGAGGGGCATATCGCCCGCGAGCTGGCGATTCTCCAGGCCGGCACCTACAACGGCGGGATCATCGGCCTTCGCGCCGGCAACAGTAGTCACGATTTCCTCGCCTGGTGGCGTCAACGAGTTGAACTGCACTGTCGGCACGACATCGCCGCCGGTATGCACTACGAACAACGCTGGCTAGATCTGGTGCCGCTGCTGTTCGACGGTGTGCAAGTGCTGCATGACCCCGGCTGTAATGTCGGCCATTGGCACCTGCCGGAACGTGCAGTGCGGGTGGTTGGCGAACAAGTGCTGGCCGCTGGCGTGCCTTGCAGTCTCTTCCGCTTCAGTGGCTTCGACGGTGCGCAAGCCAACCAAGCCACTCGCTACTTCGAGCGCCTAAAACTGAACCAGCTAGGCGACAGCGGATGGGTTTTCGAGCACTACCGGCAACTACTGTTGAGCGCTGGACACGAACAATCCACGCAGTGGCCCTATGCTTGGGAGCGCTTCACCAACGGAGTGGTGATTCCCGATATCGCCCGCGAGCTATACCGCGATCAGGGTTATGCCGTGTCGGCCTTTGGCGATCCCTTCTCCAGTCAGGCGGACAACAGTTTCTTCGCCTGGCTGCAGAAACCGGCGCGGGATGACTGCCCATCCCTGTCACGCCTTTGGCATGCGCTCTACCAGCAGCGTACCGATGTGATGGCCGCCTACCGTGACCCCTTCGGTACCGACCTCAACGGCCTGCTCGGCTGGATTCGCAACACTGGCTGGCGCGAGTTCAACATCGATCCGGCATTGCTGCCAATGGTAACGACATGACGGTTATCGTCAGTATCGCGGCAAAGAACTATCTGCCGCGCGTGCGCGTACTGGCCGCCTCCCTGCAAACCTGGCATCCCGAACTGTCGCTGCACGTATTGCTGGCCGACGAATTGGCCGGTGAGCTCGACCCAGCCAGCGAGCCTTATCGGCTGGTTACCCTGGACGAGCTGCAAATGGCTGATCAGCGGCAATTCTGCTTCCGCTATGACATCAAGCAGCGCGCCGCCGCACTCAAACCTTACTTCCTGCAGCATCTGCTCGACCAGGGGCATCAGCACGTCCTGTTCATCGATCCAGACATGCTGGTCACCGCCAGCCTGGCTCCGCTGCTGGAGCCCTTGCAACAGCATGCGATCCTGCTCACACCGCACCTGCTGCACCCAGCCAGTGGCCAGCTGGCGGCACAGCGTGAACTGGAGATACTGCGCGCCGGCATGTTCAACGCCGGCGTCATCGGCGTTTCTGCCAGCGCCCAGGGCCAGGCCTTCCTCGCCTGGTGGCGGCAACGACTGGCTCTGCATGCGCAGGACTCGGTAGCCGAGGGCATGTATTACGATCAGCGCTGGCTGGATCTGGTGCCAGGCCTGTTCGACCAGCTATATGTGGTCCGCGACGCCGGTTGCAACGTGGCACACTGGAACCTCGGTGAGCGCCCGCTCGAATGGCGGAACGCTGAGTTGCTCTGCGCAAAACAGCTTTGCCGCTTGATCCATTTCAGTGGCTACGACCCGAATAGCCCTGAGCGCCTGAGCTACCATGCCGACTGGATCGCCCCCGACAGCGGCTCGCCACTAGCCGCGCTGCTGGAGGATTATCGACAACGCCTGCTCGTGGCAGGACAAGCGCAAGTCGATGGCTGGAGGACTGCCTGGGAGCACTTCGACAATGGCCTCACGATCAGCCCCATACTGCGCAAAATATTCGCCGCCAACGCCACCCATGAGCGCTTCGGCGACCCATTCCACTGCGGCCAAGGCAGTTTTTTCCAGTGGCTCTGCCTCCCTGTAGATGACCAGCAACCACCACTGAGCAATCTATGGGACAGCCTGATCAAGCTCACACCGGCGCTGCAGAAACTCTGGCCTGACCACCTAGGGGCTGATCGCCAGGCCTTTCTCGACTGGGTCAGCATGGAGGGCGCCACCACTATCGAATACCGGCCGAGCTGAACCGACGGAGCCCCCTTCTATTCGCACGTCCAGCACCAGCTACCTGCTCGATACAGAACAACGGTGTCGAGGTGCCTGGGTAAGGCTCAGCGCAGCTTGCCGACCATCGCCGCCAGCACACTGAACACGGCACGCGCCAGGTTCTTGCTGCGCGCGCCATTCCAGCCGGTGCGCGGATCGGGCGTGAGGTCGTGGTCCTTGAACGGCATCTCCACCGTATAAGCCAGGCAATCGTAGGTCTGCCCGACCCAGTTGCAGGCCAGCGCCAGGTTGGCCTGGCCGGGTTCGTCGCGCGGGTAGCCGTGCGCCACCTGGAATTCACCGCAGGCCATCAGGCGCTCGCGGAACTCCTGCTCCAGGGCGTCCAGACGCGAGGTGAAACCGGGGTTACCTTCGCAGCCGGCGGTGAACACGTAGGGAATTTCCTCGTCGCCGTGGATATCCAGGAAGCAGTCGACGCCGTGGGCGGCCATCTGCTGCTGGACGAACAACACTTCCGGGCTTTGCCCTGCGCTGGGCGCCTGCCAGGTGCGGTTGAGGTCCTGGCCGGCAGCGTTGGTGCGCAGGTTGCCGAGGAAGGCGCCGTCCGGATTCATGTGCGGTACCAGGTACAGATCGGCCTGGCTGAGCAGTTGCTGCAGCTCGGCATCTGGCTGGCCAAGCCGCTCGATCAGGCCTTCCATAAACCACTCGGCCATGTGCTCGCCCGGATGCTGCTGGGCGATCAGCCACAGCTTACGTGGCGTGGCGGCGGTGCCGCGCACATGCAACAGCGGCAGCTCGCGGCCCTGCAGACTCGTGCCGCAGGCCAGCAGTTCGACATTCGGCAGGGCCAGGGCACGCACCAGCAACTGCGCGTGGCGGGCGCGGCTATAGGGCTCGAAGTAGGCGAAATAGGCCTGGGCCTGTTCGGCGAGCAGCTCGAAATGCAGGCCGTCCTGGTTATAGGTGGTCGACACACGGAACCAGTCCACACCGTCATAACTGGCCACCGCCTGGTAGCCGCTCCAGGCGTTCTTGTAGCTGGACTGCGGCGCGTTGACCAGGCTGAAGCCATGCCGCTGGCCCGGCAGCAGGCCCTCGGCGAGGAAGTGGAACCACTGGAAATGCTCGCTGGCGAAATCCTTGCGGATCGCCAGGCGCACCTGCTGCGGGTTGCTGGCATCCACTAGCTGGATATTGCCGCTGTCGAAATCGCTGCGAATCTGCATGGCCGGGCCCTCTGCGCTGGATGCCTGGCAGGATAACCGGCAACGCCGGTCCCTGCATGTGGACGCCAAGGGCATGTCGCATTAGTGCAACTCTCAGAACCCCAGCGTGGCCGAGACTAGTACCTGCCGCGGCTCGCCCACCGACACGTAGTTGCGGCTGGCGGCGGACGGGTAGTACTGGCGGTTGAACAGGTTCTTCACATTCAGCTGCAGGCCGAGGTCGTGCTCGCCGAGGTGGGTGTCGTAGGCGACGAAGGCGTCGGCCACGGTATAGGCCGGCAGCTCGAAGGAGTTCTCCGCGTCACCGGCACGTTCGCCGACATGGCGGGCACCGCCGCCGACACGCAGGTCGTCGCCGCCGAGCAGCGCGCCGACGTCGTAGACCAGCGACAGGGCGGCGCTGTTCTTCGCCACGTTCTGCAGGCGATTACCCTCGTACAGCGGGTCCTCGCTGACTTCGGCATCCAGCCAGGCATAGCTGCCGATCAGGCTCCAGCGCGCGCTGAGCTGGCCGCTGACATCCAGCTCGATGCCGTGCGAGTTGACCTGGCCGGCGGCGTGGTTGAGCGTCTCGCCGTTGCCCAGGTCCTGGGTCACCATGACGTTGCGCTTGTCGATGTCGAACAGCGCCAGGGTGGCGCTGAGGCGGTCGGGGATGTCCAGCTTGCCGCCGATTTCCCAGGACTTGCCTTCCTCGGCCGGGATCGAGGAGTCGACCACGGCGATGCTGTCCAGCGGAGCGATGGTCGAGTTGGGTTTGAACGACTCGCTGTAGCTGGCGTACAGCGACGCCTGCTGATTGATCTTGTACACCACGCCGGCACGCGGCACCCAGGTCTGGCCGTTGTTGTCGGTGTTGACGTCGAACGGACGGCCACGCCCGGCGTACTGGTCGTAGACCAGGTAGCGGCCGCCGGCGACCAGGATCCAGTGCTCGTCCAGGTGCCAGGAGTCCTGCACGAAGAAGGAGTCAGTGCGCAGCAGGTCAGTCTGGTCGCTGGAAGCGGCATCGACGTTGTCGGACGGCTCGACCGTGCCATATTCCGGATCGAGGGGGTCGAGGATGCTGTTGCCGCCGCGGATCAGGTCGGCACGGTAGATCTTGCGCTTCTCGCTGTCGACGCCGACCACCAGCTCGTGACGCAAACCACCCAGCTCGAGGTCGCCGAGCAGGCTGGTGGTGGCGAAACTGTCCGTGCTGACCGCGCCGTGGGTGCCGTCGATGCGCCGGGTGACCGCGCCGGTGTTGGCGTTGACGCTGGTCACCCGCGCCTGGTTGTCGTCATAGGTCTCGCGGCTCCAGCCGTAGGCGAAGTTGGCCTTCCAGGCGTCGCTGAGCTGGTGTTCGACAGCGAAGCGCCAGAGGTCGGAACGGCCCTCGGTGACGTTGAATTCCTCGTCAAGACGGCGGCTGTAGGGAATGTCCAGCGGCTTGTTGCTGCGCGGGTCGATGGCCGTGCCACGGTCGAACGGCGTCTCGAACTCGCGGTGCTCGTAGGACAGGCTTACGCTGGTGGCCTCGCCGTACCAGACCAGCGAAGGCGCCACCAGGCTCTGCCGGTACTGGCCGAAATCGCGCCAGTACTCGTTGTCGTCATGGTCGAGGATCAGCCGGTAGGCGAAGCCGTTGTCGCCCAGCGCGCCGGTGCTGTCGAGGCTGCCGCCGCTGCCCTGCTTGCCGTGGGCGAAAGCCGATCCGCGCAGGGTCAGCTCATTGGCCGCCTGCAGCTGCGGCTTCTTGCTCACCACGTTGACCACCCCGCCCGGGTCCTGGATGCCGTACAGCAGCGAGGCCGGGCCCTTGAGCACCTCGACCCGCTCGGCGCTGGCACCGAGGTTGCGGCCGAGCACCGAGGGCAGGCCGTCGCGCATGATCGAGCCGTCGCGGTTGTCGCCGAAGCCGCGCTTCATCACCGCGTCCTGGGTGCTGCCCAGGGTGTTGGCCTGGGTAATGCCGCTGACGTTGCCCAGGGCGTCGTCGAGATTGCGCGGGCGCTGGTCGTGCAGCACCTGTTCGCTGACGCTGGCCACCGCCTGGGCGCTGTCCAGGTTGCTGGCGCCGCTGCGCAGTACGCCAGGGTTGGCCGGCGGCTGATAGCCGCTGCTGACGCTGGACTGGATATCGGTGGCCTGTAGCTCCACTCCCGCTTGGGGCACCAGCAGGTAGCTGCCATCGCTCTGTTGCTGCGCGGTCAGGCCCTGGCCGCTGAGCAAGCGAGTCAGGCCGGCGTCAGCGCCGTAGCGCCCCTGCAGGCCGGTGCTGCGGCGGCCGTCGGTCAGCGCGGCATTGCCGATCAGGACGATGCCGGCCTGTTCGGCGAACTGGGCCAGGCGCTCGGTCAGGTCACCGGCGGCGATGCTGTACTGACGGGCACTCTCGGCCAGACCGGGCGGGCTGTGCAGCAGGGCCGCGAGGGTGCAGGCCAGGGTTAGGGGACGCAGGGACAAGGGCGATGGGGCGATCATGACGCGGGCTCCAGAGGGTTATGTCCTCTACACCGAGCACGGCGGTAAAAAGGGGAACCCGCCGACGCATTAATTTTCACGAGCCGCCACGATTTTTCGCAGGCCGTTCGTTTCAGGTCGCCGCCTCGATGCTCACCCACCAGGGCAGCGGCCGGTGGATACGCACCGGCAGCACCTTGGGCAGCAGCGCCAGTGCCTGGTCGGTATCCGTCAGGGGGAAGCTGCCGACCACGCGCAGATCGGCCACCGCCGGGCTGCAGCCGAGATAGCCATGCCGCTGGCGGCCGAGATCCTCGACCAGCCGGCGCAACGGCGTGCCCTCGGCGACGAATACGCCCTGCACCCATGAGCGCCGCGCCGCCTCCACCGCCCGCACCTCGCCCACACTGGCGCTGCTGAACAGCACTTGCTGACCCGCCTGCAGCTGTCGGCGCAAGCCCGCCTCGGTGCGCAGTTCGACCTCGCCTTCGAACAGGCTCAGGCACAGGCCCTCGGCACGCTGACAGAGACCGAAGCTGGCGCGCTCGCTGGCCACCCAGCCATGCCGGGTGCTGACCCGCAGCGCACCACGCCCATCGACCGGCACCTGTAGCAACACTTCGCCGGCGCGCAGGTGGAGCTGACGACGCTGCGCGGTGTAGCCGATATCCAGCGCCGAGAGGCTGTTCAGCCAGGCCTGGCCGCCATCGGGCAAGGCCAGCTCGCGCCGCTCACCCACCGCGGTGGCCTGATCGGCGGCGAAGGCCAGCAGATGATCGCCCAGCGGCGTTTCGCGCAGGCCGCGCCAGCCGAGCAGGCCACCGGCCGCCAGCACGCCCAGCGACAGCAGCGCCCGGCGTCGGCCCATGCCCGCTCGCGCCGGGGCCTGCAGGGCAGCGAAGGCCGCTGCGCGACTGTCGCCGTGCTGGAAGGGGGCGAAGCGCGCACCCACGCGCTCAACCACGGCCCAGGCCTGACGGTGCTCGGCGCGGCTCTCCAGCCAGGCGCTCCAGGCCACGCGCTCGGTCTCACTGGCGCCATCCAGCAGCCGCGCATACCAGTCGGCGGCCTGCTGCAGTTCCACGTATCCCGCCTCGCTCATGCCTCAGTCCTCGCCATCCAGCAAACCGGCTTCGAGCAGGGCGCACTGCAGCATGGCGCGGGCCATGTATTTCTTCACCATGCGCTCGGAGATGCCCAGTTGCGTGCCGATCTCGCGGTAGCCATAGCCCTGCACCTGCGCCAGCAGGAACACCGTGCGCGCCTTGGCCGGCAAACGGCTGAGCATCGCATCGATCTGCTGCAGGGCTTCGAGCAGGCTCGCCTGCAGTTCGGCCGAGGCAGCAAAAGCTAGCGGCTCGGCGGCCAGGGCCTGCAGCCAGGCCTGCTCGATCTGCCGGCGACGCCAGCGGTCGATGCACAGCCCGCGCGCCACGGTGCAGAGGAAGGCCCGGGCATCGCTGTGGCTGGCAAAGCCACGTGGCTTCAGGAGCAGACGCAGGAAGGTGTCCTGGACCAGATCGGCCGCCTCGCCGTCGCCCACCGCCTGGCCGAAGCGACGGTTCAGCCATTGCTGCAACCAGCCGTGGTGCTGGAGATACAGGCTGCCGAGGGCGGTCTGGCCGCTGGGCGCTGAACTGGAGGGGGTCAAGAGAAGGCGCTCGCTCGCGACAAGATCGCATATGAGAATTTATATCAATTATAGGTGGCTAGCCTGGCCGATGTAAGAGGTCGCTTCGAGCTTGGCTTTATGAATTTTATCGTGTAATTTTTCATGAACTTTCAAGTGAGAAATTTCACGAGGCGTCCATGTTCAAGCAATCCGCGCAGCACGTCGGCACCTACTACGCCGCCACCTATGGCGAGATTCCGCTGCGCCCGCGCCTGGAAGGTCGTGAAGACGCACAGATCCTGATCATCGGCGGCGGCTTTAGCGGCCTGCATACCGCCCTGCGTCTGGCCCTGGCCGGCAAGAAAGTCGTGCTGCTGGAAGCCAGTCGCCTGGCCTGGGCCGCGTCCGGACGCAACGGCGGCCAGGCGCTGCCGGGCTGGTCCTGCGATATGCCGCCATTCGAGAAGGCCCTGGGCACCGAGCGCGCCCGCCAGCTGTGGGACAGCATGACCTGGGCCGCCAAGGAAATGCGCGAGCTGCCCGAGCGCCACGGCTTCGACATCGACTACCGCACGGGCGCCCTCTACACCGCGGTGTTGCCGCGCCGGGTGCGCCTGCTGCAGGAAAACCTCGAAGAGGCGAGCGAGAAGTACGGCTACCAGCAACTGAGCTTTATCCCCAAGCAGGATCTGCCGCAGTGGATCGCCAGCCCGCGCTACCTGGCCGCGCTGCATGACGCCGGCGCCGCCCACCTCAACCCGCTGAAACTGGCCCAGGGCCTGGCCGACGCCATCGAGAAGGCCGGCGGACGGATCTTCGAGCAGAGCAAGGTGCTCGACTACCGCGAGACCGCCGCGGGTTACGTGGCTCGTACCGAGCACGGCGAGGTGCGCGGCGATGTGCTGGTGCTGGCTTGCAACGCCTACATCGACCGCCTCGACCCCGCGCTGTCCAAGCGCCTGCTGCCGGTCGGCTCCTACCAGGTGGCGACCGCGCCGCTGGACCCGGAACTGGCGCGCTCGCTGTTCCCGCGCGGCACCTGCGCCATCGACAACCAGTTCGTCCCCGACTATTTCCGCGTCACCCCGGACAACCGTCTGTTATTCGGCGGCGGCTGCACCTACCTGGGCGGCATCCCGGCGGACGTGCCGGCCGCCACCCGCCCCTACCTGGAGCGAGTGTTCCCGCAACTGCGCGGGGTGCAGATCGACTACGGCTGGGGCGGCCATATCGACTGCACCATGCACCGCACCCCAGACGTCGGCCGCCTGGGCCAGAAGTACTGGCTGCAGGGCTTCTCCGGCCACGGCATCCTGCCGACCCTGGCCGCCGCCCGTGCGGTGAGCGATGCGATCCTCGGCGACGAACAGCTGCTCGGCCTGTACCAGGGCCTGAGCAACCCGCGTTTCCCCGGTGGCGACCTGCTGGCCGCCCCGATCGAGGCCGTCGGCAAAGCCTGGTACCGTCTGCGCGACACGATCTGAACCGGGCTACGCAAAAGGGCAAAACCATGGACATGCAGGATGAAATCGAAGGGCTGGCGATCCTGGTGCGCGACCTGCGCAAGCACAAGAACGTCACCCTCAATGAACTGGCCGAGCGCATCGGCCGCTCGGTGGGTTTCCTGTCCCAGGTCGAGCGCGGCCTGTCGCGCCCGACCGTGGCCGACCTCACCGCCATCAGCGAAGCGCTGGGCGTGCCAACCACCTATTTCTACAGCCTGAGCAAGCCGCGCGACGTGCGCTGGGTGACCCGTCCGGGCGAGCGGCGCACCCTCTACTACGCCGGGGGCATCACCGACGTGCTGGCCTCGCCGACCATGTCCGGCGGCTTTTCCATGCTCGAAAGCCACCTCGAACCCGGCGCCACCAGCGGCGAAGGCCATCTCAATGACAGCTCCGAACAGGGCGGTTTCGTCCTCGAAGGTGAGCTGACTGTCTGGTACGGCGACGACGCCGAACCGGTCACACTCGGCCCGCGTGACAGCTTCCAGCTGCCGCCGCATGCCCAGTTTCGTTACGCCAATCTTTCCGACCAACCCACGCGAGTCCTCTGGGTCTTCACCTGACCCGTGCAGATAGCCACCATGACAACAACAACGAAATTCCCCGACCTGCTCAGCGAAGTACGTGCCTTCCGCGCCGCCAACCCCGATGTGCGCTATGTCGAACTGATCTGCCTGGATATTCCCGGGCACTTCTACGGCAAGCGCTATCCCATGGACATGCTGGAGAAGGTCGCCGCCGGCGGCCCGCTGAAAGTGCCGCAGAACTGCGTGCTGCTCGGCGCCCAGGGCGGCCTGCACCCAATTGGCGACTACTGCTTCAACGACGGCGACCCGGATGCGCCGCGCCGCCTGATCCCCGGCACGCTCAAGCCGGTGCGCTGGGAGAAGCAGCCGATGGGGCAGATGCTGATCAGCTCCGACGGCACCGAAGCACCGATCGAATTCGAGCCGCGTGAAGTGCTCGCCCGCGTGCTCAAGCGCCTGGACGCGCGCGGGATTCGCCCGGTGGTGGCCTTCGAGCTGGAGTTCTATCTATTCGACCGGGCACTTTCAAACGGCCTGCCGCAGTTCCCCCGCGACCCGCTGACCGGCGACGCCGACGACCAGCCGAACATGCACATCGAGCGCCTGACACGCTTCTCCGACGTGCTGCATGAAACCGTGGAAGCGGCGCGGGAACAGGGCGTGGATGCCAACGTGATCACCGCCGAGCTCGGCCCCGGCCAGTTCGAGATCAACTTCGCCCACTGCGACGATGGCCTGCACGCCGCCGACCAGGCCGCGCTGTTCTGCCGCAGCACCCGCGGCGTAGCCATGCAGCATGGCTACCGTGCCAGCTTCATGAGCAAGCCCTACCTGCAGGCGCCGGGCAGCGGCATGCACGTGCATGTCAGCCTGTACGACAAAGCCGGCAACAACCTGCTCGACGGTGACAACCAGCGCCCACTGCGCCACGCCGTGGCCGGCTGCCTGGAGCTGCTGCCGCACTGCATGCCGATCTTCGCCGCCAACCACAACGCCTTCCGCCGCTACGGCGCCATGGTCAACTCGGCGAGCAAGGCCAGCTGGGGCTTCGAGGACCGCGATGCGTGTATCCGCATCCCCGAGTCGGACGGCAAGAACCTGCGCATCGAGCACCGCCTGGCCGGCGCCGACGCCAACCCCTACCTGGTGCTGGCGGCCATCCTCAGCGGTATGGAATACGGCCTGGACATGGCCCGCGAGCCGATCCCGTCGCTCAACGAAGACCGCCGCAGCGGCATCGACTTCCCCAAGGACATGCTCACTGCCGTGGCGGCGATGGCCTCGCACGAGGTGGTCAAGGACAAGCTGGGCAGCGAGTTCGTCTTCGTCTACTGCGAGAACAAGCGCCAGGACCATCTGGACTTCATGAACGAGGTCAGCGCGCGGGAGTATCGCTGGTTCCTGTGATGGGCTTCAGGCGCATTGGCGCTAGCGCTGAGCTCTAACTCAGCGCTTATCTCGGATTTCGGGCCGTCATATCGATACGCCCAAAACACAAAAGCCCGGCAATCGCCGGGCTTCCTGTATCAACAGCGCGCTTACTGCGCCGCCTGCACCAGGCGCGCACGCTCGGCCTGCTTCTGTTTCTTGTAGGCCAGCGCCGCTGGCGCCACCTTGGTCACCTGGCCGGTCTCCAGCCATTTTTTCAGGCGGTTGGCATCGGCCATGTGGGTGTATTTGCCGAAGGCATCCAGCACCACGAAGGCCACCGGCTTGCCGGCCATCTGCGTGCGCATCACCAGGCAATGACCAGCGGCGTTGGTAAAGCCGGTCTTGGTCAACTGGATGCTCCAGTTCGGCTTGTGCACCAGGCTGTTGGTGTTGCGAAACCCCAGGCTGTAGCGCGGCTTGGCGAACACTTGGACGCGCTCGCGGGTGCTGCTGAACTGGCCGATCAGCGGGTACTGGCCGCTGGCCTTGATCAGCTTGACCAGGTCATTGGCGGTGGACAGGTTGCCTTCCGAGAGGCCGGTCGGTTCGGTATAGCGGGTACGGGTCATGCCCAGGGCGCGAGCCTTGGCGTTCATCGCCGCGACGAAGGCCGGCACACCGCCCGGATAGTGGTGGGCAAGGCTGGCAGCGGCGCGGTTTTCCGAGGACATCAGGGTCAGCAGGAGCATGTCGCGACGGCTCAGCTGGCTGCCGACCCGCACCCGCGAATAGACGCCGCGCATTTCGTGGACGTCCTTGATGACGATGGGCAGTTGCTGGTCCAGCGGCAGCTTGGCATCCAGGGTGACCATGGCGGTCATCAGCTTGGTCACCGAGGCGATCGGCACCTGCAGGTCGGGGTTGCTGGAGTAGAGAATCTGATTAGTGTTGAGATCGACCAGCAGGGCGCTGCCGGAAGCCAGCTCCTGGGTCTTGGGCGCCGCCTGCAGGGCAGGGCTGGCAACGAGGGTCAGGCAGGCCAGCAGCAGGCCGGCGAGGGAGAAAGCTTTGTTCACGAGATCGGTCCGCACAGTGGAAAGGTGCCTGGGCGGTCCCTGCCGGCGAATGACGAAAGTATAAGTGCGCGCCGCGCCTCAGGCGAGCGCGGCCGCTCTACGGCGGCCCAGCTACAGCAAGATCAGCGCACCGCCGGTCAGGCGCGGCAGGTCGATGTCGCGTGTACCGATCAGCAGGTGTGCCTGTCAGCCCAGCTGGCGGCGCAGCTCCGCCAACACCGGCGCGCTGTGCGGACGCACGCCGCGCCAGAGGCAGAAGGCCTCGGCCGCCTGCTCCACCAGCATGCCCAGACCGTCGATGCAGCGCGCGGCGCCATGCGCGGCGGCCCAGCGGTTGAAGGCGGTCGGCTCCTTGCCGTACATCATGTCGTAGCAGACCGTGTGACCGGGACGGATCAGCCCCGGCTCGATCGGCGGCAGCTCACCGGCCAGCGAGGCCGAAGTGCCGTTGATGATCAGGTCGACGGGTTCGCTGAGCCAGTCGAAGCCGCTGGCGGCCACCGGGCCAAGGTCGGCGAACTCGTGGGCCAGCTGTTCGGCCTTGGCCACGGTGCGGTTGGCGATCACCAGAGCCTGCGGCTCATGCGCCAGAATCGGCGCCAGCACGCCACGCACGGCGCCGCCGGCACCGAGCAGGAGGATGCGCTTGCCCGCCAGGTCGAGCCCGGCATTCAGCGTGAGGTCGCGCACCAGGCCGGCGCCGTCGGTGTTGTCGCCGAGCAGACGGCCGTCGTCGAGCTTCTTCAGGGTGTTCACCGCACCGGCGCGACGCGCGCGTTCGCTCAGCTCATCGGCCAGGCGATAGGCCTCTTCCTTGAATGGCACGGTGACGTTGCCGCCCTGGCCCTCGACGAAGAAGGCGCGGGCAAACCCGGCGAAATCATCCAGCGGCGCCAGCAGGGCTTCGTAGCTCAGCGCCTGGCCGGTCTGCGCGGCAAACAGGCGATGGATCAACGGCGACTTGCTGTGGCCGATGGGGTTGCCGAAGACACCGTAGCGGTCCATGGAATGTCCTTCTGTTTGATAACGGGCGGCGAATACGCGGGTTCCGCTCTGCTCCCCTCGCCCATTTATGGGAGAGGGGCCGGGGGAGAGGGCAACGGCAGCCGCGCCCTCTCCCAACCCTATCCCGCATGCAGGAGAGGGGGCAGCCCTACACGCCGGCGAGCCAGTCGCGATCGGTAAGGAAATACTCGGTCAGGCGTGCTTCCTCAGTACCCGGTTCGGGCTTCCAGTCATAACCCCAGCGCACATGCGGCGGCAGGGACATGAGGATCGACTCGGTACGCCCGCCCGACTGCAGGCCGAACAGGGTGCCACGGTCGAACACCAGGTTGAACTCAACGTAGCGACCCCGGCGATAGGCCTGGAACTCGCGCTGCGCCTCGCTGAACGGGGTGGCCTTGCGCCGTTGCACGATGGGCAGGTAAGCGTCGATATAGGCATCGCCGATGGCGCGCAGGAAGGCGAAGCTGGTGTCGAAATCCCACTGGTTGAGGTCGTCGAAGAACAGCCCGCCGATGCCACGCGGCTCGCCGCGGTGCTTGAGGTGGAAGTAGCGGTCGCACCATTCCTTGTACTTCGGGTAGACCTTGGCACCGAAGGGCGCACAGGCGGCACGGGCCACCTGGTGCCAGTGCACGCAGTCTTCCTCGTTGCCGTAGTAGGGGGTGAGGTCGAAACCGCCGCCGAACCACCAGACTGCTTCCTCGCCTTCCTTCTCGGCACTGAAGAAGCGCACGTTGGCGTGGGAGGTCGGCACATGGGGGTTTCCCGGGTGGATCACCAGGGACACGCCCATGGCCTCGAAGCCACGCCCGGCCAGTTCCGGACGGTGGGCGCTGGCCGATGGCGGCAGGCTGTCGCCGAACACATGAGAGAAGTTGACCCCACCCTTCTCGATCAGTGCGCCGTTCTCGATCACCCGGGTGCGGCCGCCACCACCGGCCGGCCTGTCCCAGCTGTCCTCGAAGAAACGGGTGCCGCCATCCTCGGTTTCGAGGGCGGCGCAGATGCGGTCTTGCAGGTCGAGCAGGTAGGCCTTCACGGCCTGGGTACGGTCACTCACGGCAGTCATCCGGACGAGCTGGAAAGGGCGCAAGCATAGCATCGTCGCCTCGGCCGCAGACTTGACCGCGATCAGTCCGGGCGCCTGCGGCGGCTTGCGTACAGGAGGTCAGGTACACCCAGGTTAAGACGGGCGCACTACATCGCCGCTGCGCAGATCGCGGATCAGGCTGGGGTTGCGCCGTCCGCCGAGAGCACCGCCGAGCACACCGTCGAGCTGCTGGTGGAAGTACTGCTCGACGCGCAGGCGCGAACGGGCGGACGGACGCCCGGCGGGGTTGGCCGAGGTCGATACCAGCGGGCCGGTGAGGGCGCAGAGGTCGCGCACCAGCGGGTGGTCGCTGACGCGCAGGGCCACCGTGTCGTGCTGGCCGCTGATCCACTCGGGCAACAGACCCTGGTGCGGCACCAGCCAGGTGTTCGGCCCCGGCCAGGTGCTGGCCAGGCGGTCGATCCAGCGCTCGGGCAGGTCGTCGAGGAGGAAGTCGAACTGGCGGATGTTGTCCGCCACCAGGATCAGGCCCTTGTGCACCGGGCGATCCTTGAGCGCCAGCAGGCGGTCCACGGCCATTTCGTTCCACGGGTCGCAGCCCAGCCCCCAGACGGCCTCGGTCGGATAGGCGATCACGCCACCCTCGCGCACGATGCGCGCCATGCGCTGTACCCGCCAACTGCTGTGCATGCTTACCCCCGCAACGATTTACTCGCGGCGAGTGTACCCAGCTCAGCCGGCGCGCGGTACCCAGCGCCCCGCCTCGCAGACGATTTGACCCTCCAGCTCCAGCTCGGTGAGCAGCGCCAGGGTCTCGCCCATGCTCAGGCCACAGGCACGCGCCAGGCTTTCGCTGTTCTGCGGCGCGGCACGCAGGTGCAACAGCAGGGGATGCTCGTCGACCCGGTCTGCAGCCGGAGCAGGCGGCACGCTCTGCCAGCCGCGCAGGGCTTCGAGGATATGCTCGATGCTTTCCACCAAGACCGCCCCATCGCGGATCAGCTGATGGCAACCGCGTGCCCCCGGATGATGGATCGAGCCCGGAATCGCATAGACCTCGCGCCCCTGTTCAGCGGCCAGTTTGGCGGTTATCAGCGAGCCACTGGAGGGACTGGCCTCGACCACCAGCACCCCGAGCGACAAGCCACTGATGATGCGGTTGCGCCGGGGAAAGTTGCTGGCCTGCGGCGGACAGTCCAGCGGCAGCTCGGAGACCAGCGCGCCGCCACCTTCAGTAATTCGCGTGGCCAGGCTGACATGCCGCTGTGGGTAAAGCCTGCGCAAGCCGGTACCGAGCACCGCCACCGTCTTGCCGCCTCCATCCAGTGCGCCCTGATGCGCAGCACCATCGATGCCCAAAGCCAGCCCGCTGGTGATCACGAAGCCACCGCCGGCCAGGCTGCGGGCAAAGGCCTGCGCCGTATCCAGGCCCGGACGCGAGGCGCGCCGGCTGCCGACCATGGCCAGCTGCGGCCGTTCGAGAAGGGCCGGATCACCGGCGACGAACAGCAGCGGGGGCGCATCGTGCAGTTCGGCCAGCAGGGCCGGGTAGTCTGGTTGCCCCCAGAGCAGCAGGTGCTGACCGGGCTGCTCCAGCCAGGCCAGCGCCTGCGCCGCGCGCTCACGAATCAGCGCACTGCGGCGTGGCTCGGCACAGCCGTCCGGCAAGCCCAGCGAACGCCAGGCAGGCGCCGGCGCGCTGAGCGCAGCGGAGGCCGAGCCAAAGGCATCGAGCAGACGACGGAAACGCCGGGGGCCCAGTTCGGGCAGGCAATGCAGGCGCAGACGCGCCTCGAGTTCTGCAGGAGAGAGTGCTGGCATGACGATCATCCTTGATCGGGTAACGCGGGCGACGCAGAAAGCAGAACCCCCGCAGAGCGGGGGTTCCAGGTATTACGGGTTCTTCACCTTGTCCATCAGCGCCAGGTCACGGGTGGCGTACAACACCAGGCCGTAGCTGAGCTTCTCGTAGGTGCGGAACACCATCAGCAGACCGGCACGCTCGTCCGGAATCTTCACCGACTCACCGGTGATGCGATCACGTACGGTTTCGCCGGTCTTATACAGGGCCAGCACGTTGCCTTCGATGAGGCCATCGATCTTGCCCTTGTTGATGGTTACCACGTCGTACTGGCCAACACGGGCTACGCCACGCGGTACGTCGAGGATCACACCATTGACGTCGGTCGTAGGCTCGCTGGGCATGAAGGTCGAATTGATCGCGCGTTCTTCGGTGGGGAACAGGCGATCGCCCAGGCGCACTTCCTGAGTCGAGCGGCTCAGGCTGACGGTAGCGATATCGCCTTCCTGGGCCACCACTTCACCGCTGCCGATATCGTCGGCATTGATGCCGAGGAATTCCTTGGTATCCGGATCGGTGTAGACCTTGCCCTGACGGAAGATGCCATAGGCTGGCTCGGCCTGGTTGAATTCGCCACGGGCATAGAGGCGATCCCCCGCGCCACTGACTACGCGCTCGGCATTACCGGCCACCACATAGGGCTGGTTGGCGAAGTCTTGCTCGCTATCGACGATACGATTGCTCAGCAGGAAGCTGTTGATCGCCTCCAGCGGAATGGTCGGAATCGCCTGGGCGATCGGCGTGCTGCGCACCTGCGGCGACAGCTTGATGGTGCCGCGCGACTCGCCGCGGTTGAGCACCAGACGCGGCTGGCCGTCAACGTAGATGAGACTCAGGCTATCGCCTGGGTAGATCAGATGCGGATTCTCGATCTGCGGGTTGGCGTGCCACAGTTCTGGCCATTTCCAGGGCTGGCTGAGGAACTTGCCAGAGATGTCCCAGAGTGTGTCGCCCTTGACCACGGTGTAGCGGTCCGGGTGACCTTCCTTGAGTTGCACTTCTGCCTGGGCCAGACCGCCGACGGCGAGAAGCAGCAGGGCGAGTAGTGATTTCCTCATGCGGTGAATCCCTTTATTATGTGGCTGGCGCCTGTAAGCCGCAGAATACGTGGCTTCAAAGCCGTTTTTCAAAGCTGTTCATCATCTTAGCAGCGGTTTTTGACTTTATTCCACAAGTGCATCACAAACATCTATGGCGATTCTCAACATCCTCGAATTTCCCGACTCGCGCCTGCGCACCCTTGCCAAGCCGGTCACCCAATTCGACGAAGCACTGCACAAGCTGATCGACGACATGTTCGAGACCATGTACGCCGCGCCCGGTATTGGCCTGGCCGCGACCCAGGTCAACGTACACAAGCGTCTGGTGGTGATGGACCTGTCCGAGGACAAATCCGAGCCGCGGGTGTTCATCAACCCTGAGTTCGAATCCCTCACCGAGCAGATGGATCAGTACCAGGAAGGCTGCCTGTCGGTGCCCGGCTTCTATGAAAATGTAGACCGTCCGCAGAAAGTGCGGATCAAGGCCCAGGATCGTGACGGCAAGCCCTACGAGCTGATCGCCGAAGGCCTGCTGGCGGTATGTATCCAGCACGAGTGCGACCACCTCAACGGCAAGCTGTTCGTCGACTACCTGTCCAGCCTCAAGCGCGACCGGATCAAGAAGAAGCTGGAAAAACAGCACCGCCAGCAAGCTTGACCCCGATCTCCAAAGGCTTGCTCCGGCAAGCCTTTTTCTTTTCCAGCAGTGAGTGATCCATGCGTATCGTCTTTGCCGGCACCCCGGAATTCGCCGCCCAGCACCTGCAGGCCCTGCTCGATGCCGGCCGGCAGATCGTCGCCGTCTACACCCAGCCGGACCGCCCGGCCGGACGCGGGCAGAAGCTCGCCCCCAGCCCGGTCAAGCAACTCGCGTTGCAGCATGGGATTGCCGTATACCAGCCGCAGACCCTGCGTGACCCTGCCGCCCAGGCCGAACTGGCGGCGCTCAAGCCAGACCTGATGGTGGTGGTGGCCTACGGCCTAATCCTGCCGCAGGTGGTGCTGGACACCCCGCGCCTGGGCTGCATCAACAGCCACGCCTCCTTGCTGCCACGCTGGCGCGGTGCCGCGCCGATCCAGCGCGCGGTGCAGGCCGGCGACGCCAGCAGCGGCGTCACCGTGATGCAGATGGAGGCCGGCCTGGATACCGGGCCGATGCTGCTCAAGGTCAGCACCACCATCACCGCCGCCGACACTGGCGGCAGCCTGCACGACCGCCTGGCCCAGCTCGGTTCGGCGGCAGTGGTCGAAGCGGTGAGCAAGCTGGCCGCCGGCGAGCTGCACGGCGAAGCGCAGGACGACAGCCAGGCCACCTACGCGCACAAGCTGAACAAGGACGAGGCGCGCCTGGACTGGAGCCGCCCGGCCGACGAACTGGAGCGCCTGATCCGCGCCTTCAACCCCTGGCCGATCTGCCACAGCACACTGCATGGCGAACCGCTGAAAGTGCTGGCCGCCAGCCTGGGCGAGGGCACCGGCCAGCCCGGACAGATCCTCGCGGCGAGCAAGGACGGCCTGACCGTGGCCTGCGGCACAGGCGCCCTGCGCCTGACCCGCCTGCAACTGCCGGGTGGCAAACCGCTGAATTTCGCCGACCTGTACAACAGCCGCCGCGAGCAGTTCGCCGTCGGCCTGGTGCTGGGACAATGAACCCACGCCTGGCCGCCGCGCGTGCCCTGGCCGCCGTACTGAATGGCAAGGCCTCGCTGGGCAGCAGCCTGCCTCCGCTGCTGGACAAGGTCGAGGCGCGCGACCGTGGCCTGGCCCAGGACCTGGCCTTCGGCGCCGCGCGCTGGCAACCGCGCCTGGCCCTGCTTGCCGAAAAACTCCTGCAAAAACCCTTCAAGGCCGCCGACCGCGATGTCGAGGCCCTGCTGCTGATCGGCCTGTACCAGCTGTTCTACACGCGCATCCCGGCCCACGCGGCGATCGGCGAGACGGTGGCCTGCGTCGACAAGCTGAAGAAGTCCTCGCTCAAGGGCCTGCTCAACGCCGTGCTGCGCAATGCCCAGCGCGACGGAGAGGCACTCTGCGCCAGCCTGGACAAGGACCCGGTGCTGCACACCGCGCACCCGCGCTGGCTGCAGAAGCGCCTGAAGGCCGATTGGCCCGAGCACTGGCAAGCCATCTGCGCCGCCAACAACGAGCATCCGCCGCTGCTGCTGCGGGTCAACCGTCGCCACGGCAGCCGCGATGACTACCTGAATGAGCTGCGCGCGGCCGGCATCGAGGCCGAGCCCTGCAGCTTCAGCCGCGACGGTATCCGCCTGCTTGCGCCCTGCGACGTGAAGACCCTACCGGGCTTTATGAACGGCCGCCTCAGCGTGCAGGACGAAGCCGCCCAGCTGGCCGCCGAACTGCTCGACCTGGCCCCCGGCCAACGGGTGCTGGATGCCTGCGCCGCGCCGGGCGGCAAGACCTGCCACCTGCTCGAAGTCGAGCCGGGCCTGAGCGAAGTGGTCGCCGTCGACCTGGAGGCCAGCCGCCTGCTGCGGGTGCGCGAGAACCTCGACCGCCTCGGCCTGCAGGCCACCCTGATCGCCGCCGACGGCCGCGATACCGCCAGTTGGTGGGACGGCCAGCCGTTCCAGCGCATCCTGCTGGACGCACCCTGCTCGGCCACCGGGGTAATTCGCCGCCATCCGGATATCAAGCTGACCCGCCAGGCCGACGACATTGCCGCCCTGGCGCAGCTGCAGGGCGAACTGCTGGATGCCCTGTGGCCGACCCTGGAAGTCGGCGGCGTGCTGCTCTACGCCACCTGCTCGGTGCTGCCACAGGAAAACAGCGAAAACATCGCCGCCTTCCTCACCCGCACCCCCGGTGCGCGTGAGCTGGCCATTTCCGGCGCCTTCGGCGTGCCTTCGACCCACGGCCGCCAGCTGCTGCCGCAAGTCGACGGCCACGATGGCTTCTACTATGCCAAGCTGATCAAGATTGCCGCGTCACGCGGCTAACGGAGTGATCGCGTGAAAATCATCATCCTCGGTGCCGGCCAGGTCGGCGGCACATTGGCGGAACACCTGGCCGGCGAGGCCAACGACATCACCGTGGTTGACACCGATGCCGATCGCCTGCGCGACCTCGGCGACCGCCTGGATATCCGCACCGTGGTCGGCCGCGGCTCCTTCCCCACCGTGCTGCGCCAGGCCGGCGCCGACGACGCCGACATGCTGGTGGCGGTGACCAACAGCGACGAAGTCAACATGGTCGCCTGCCAGGTCGCCTACACCCTGTTCCACACCCCGACCAAGATCGCCCGGGTGCGCGAGTCGGCCTACCTGACCCGCGAAGCACTGTTCGACAACGAGGCGATCCCGGTCGACGTGCTGATCAGCCCCGAGCAGGTGGTGACCAACTACATCAAGCGCCTGATCGAATACCCGGGCGCCCTGCAGGTCATCGACTTCGCCGAGGGCAAGGCCCAGCTGGTGGCGGTCAAGGCCTACTACGGCGGCCCGCTGGTCGGCCAGCAGCTCAAGCAGCTGCGCCAGCACATGCCCAACGTCGATACCCGGGTGGCGGCGATCTTCAGGCGCAACCGACCGATCATGCCGCAGGGCGACACGGTGATCGAAGCGGATGACGAGGTGTTCTTCATCGCCGCCAAGGCGCACATCCGCGCGGTAATGAGCGAGATGCGTCGCCTCGAAGACAGCTACAAGAAGGTGGTGATCGCCGGTGGCGGACACATCGGCGAGCGCCTGGCCGAGGCCATCGAAAGCCGCTACCAGGTGAAGATCATCGAGATGAACCCGGCACGCTGCCGCTACCTCTCGGAGAATCTGGAAAGCACCATCGTCCTGCAGGGCAGCGCCTCCGACCGCGACCTGCTGGTGGAAGAGAACATCAACGACGCCGACATCTTCCTCGCCCTGACCAACGACGACGAGGCCAACATCATGTCGTCCCTGCTGGCCAAGCGCCTGGGCGCGCGCAAGGTGATGACCATCATCAACAACCCGGCCTATGTCGACCTGGTCCAGGGCGGCGATATCGACATCGCCATCAGCCCCCAGCTGGCCACCATCGGCACCCTGCTGACCCACGTGCGCCGTGGCGATATCGTCAGCGTGCACTCGCTACGCCGCGGTGCGGCGGAGGCCATCGAGGCCATCGCCCATGGCGACGCCAAGTCGAGCAAGGTGGTCGGACGGATGATCGAGGAAATCGCCCTGCCGCCAGGCACCACCATCGGCGCAATCATCCGCGACGAGGAAGTGCTGATCGCCCACGACGACACCCTGATCGAATCGGGTGACCATGTGATCCTGTTCCTGGTCGACAAGAAGTACATCCGCGACGTGGAGCGCCTGTTCCAGGTTGGCCTGACCTTCTTCTGAGACCACGACCATGACCACACCGGATAGCCTGGAAAAGCTGCTGGCCAAGGGCGTCGACAACGCCCTGCTGCGCTTCGGCCTGGGCAAGGGCTACCTGGATGCCGGCGAGCCGGCACGGGCCGCCGAGCACCTGCAGAAGTGCCTGGGTTTCGACCCCAATTATTCGGCGGCGTGGAAACTACTGGGGCAGGCCTGCCAGCGTCAGGGCTTCGGCGAAGAGGCGCGCCAGGCCTGGCACAACGGCCTGGAAGTGGCACGCAAGCGCGGCGACAAGCAGACGGAAAAGGAAATGCTGGTGTTTCTGCGGCGCCTGGAAAAAGCAGCCGGTCAGGACGGTGGAATCCAGTAGGTGCGCACAGCGCACCCTAGACTAACCCTTAATCGCGCTGGAAGATCAGCGCCACCCCACTGGGCTCGAAGCGCACCACTTCCATCTGCACCACCGGCGCTTCGATGGGCAGGCCTTGCACCTGACCACTGACCTGCTCGCCGATCTGCAGCAGGCGCTGGGCGTCGTCGATCACCACAAACACACCGCTGTCGGAAATATCACGGGTAGTCACCAGCATCTGGCCGTGCACCGGATGGTCGATGCGCAGCTGGACCTTGAGCGGGGTGCGGTTGTGCTCGCGCTTGTTGTCCATGCCAGTCCTGTCGTGAGCCAGTGGTAAGTGATCAGACGTTAATAGCTATCGGCCGCGGCATCAATACCACTTCTTCTCGCCAGGCGGGCGCTTCTTGAAACGCTTCATGCTCCACATGTACTGGCTGGGGTAGGCCCGCACATAGCGTTCGATCACCTGACTCATGGCCGCCACGCCTTCTTCCACGTTGTCGCTGTACATGCCTGCAGGCGCCGCTTCGAGTATCACCTTGTAGCCCGAGCCATCGTCCAGGCGTAGCGCATGCAGGAACACGCCAACCGCCTTGCCGCCAGTCAGCATGCCCGGCACGAACTTGCTGGTCAGCGCCTGGGTGGCGCAGAAAGGCACGAACACGCCACTCGACACGCTCGGCTCCGGGTCGGCCGGGATGCCCACGGCACCGCCGCGGCGCACTTCCTTGATCACGCTGAGGATACCTTCCTTGGTCGAGGCGGCGACCTTGTTGCCCATCTGCACGCGCTGCTTTTGCAGCAGTTCATCGACCGCCTTGAGCTTGGGCGGCCGGTAGAAAATGATCGGTTTGCACTGGGCGCAGTAGAAGTGATTGAGCACCTCCCAGTTGCCCAGGTGACTGGTGATGCCAACCACGCCCTTGCCAGAGGCCAGCGCCGCTTGCAGCACCTCCAGGCCTTCGACTTCACGCACCAGATCGATGGATTTCTGCGCCGGCCAGATCCACGCGCAGGCGCTTTCGGTGAAGGTGCGCCCGATATCCATCAGCGCCCGGCCGAGCAGTTGCTCCAGCTCGGCAGGAGACAGCTCGGGAAAACAGTTGGCCAGGTTGATTCGCGCCACCTCGCGGGAGCTATTGGGCAATTTCCACATCAACCAACCGATGGCGCCGCCCACCGCCTGCACAGCGCGCCAGGGCAGCAGGGCGAACAAGCGCAGAAAGCCGACGACCAGGGCGCCTTTGAACTTCTCCACGAGCAACTCCTGAGGGGAAAGAGGGCGGGCATTGTAGCGACTGTGCGCGTGCGGTTCAGCTGCGCAGTGCGGGGTAGCGATCGCAGTCGGTGGTGTGATCCATGACCATGCCGGCTGCCTGCATGTAGGCATAGCAGATGGTCGGGCCGACGAAGGTGAAGCCAAGCTTCTTCAGCGCCTTGCTCATTGCCTCGGCTTGCGCCGTGACCGCCGGCACTTCGCCACGGCCAGCGAAGTGATTGATCTGCGGCGCGCCACCGACAAACGACCAGAGCAACGCCACCGGATCCTCCAGCTTCAGCCAGGCCTGGGCATTCTGCCGCGCGGCCTTGAGCTTGAGACGGTTACGGATGATGCCGGGGTCCTGCAGCAAGTGCTCGATTTCCTCGTCGCTCATCTGCGCCAGGCGCTGCACCTCGAAACCCCACAGCACTTCGCGGTAGCGCGCACGCTTCTTCAGCACGGTGATCCACGACAAGCCGGCCTGGAAACCTTCCAGCAACAGCAGCTCGAACAAGCGCTGCGGATCACGCAGCGGCACGCCCCATTCCTGGTCGTGATAGGCGATGTACAGCGGGTCGTCGTTACACCAGAAGCAGCGTGGCATGGGGCCTTCCTTGCGCTTTCCGCAGAATTGATCGGGTATACTGCCCGGCTTTATGCCCAAGCCTCGATACCGGTGAAATTCGTGAGCCAGACTACGCCCGACGTGAGCACCTTCCAAGGTCTGATCCTTGCCCTGCAGAGTTACTGGGCCGAGCAGGGTTGTGTGATCCTGCAGCCCTATGACATGGAAGTGGGAGCCGGCACCTTCCACACCGCCACCTTCCTGCGTGCCATCGGCCCGGAGAACTGGAACGCCGCCTACGTGCAGCCGTCCCGCCGCCCGGCCGACGGTCGCTACGGCGAGAACCCCAACCGCCTGCAGCACTACTACCAGTTCCAGGTGGTGCTCAAGCCGAACCCGGCGAACATCCAGGATCTGTACTTGGAGTCGCTGCGCCGCATCGGCGTCGACACCTTGGTCCACGACATCCGCTTCGTCGAGGACAACTGGGAATCGCCGACCCTCGGCGCCTGGGGCCTGGGCTGGGAAGTCTGGCTGAACGGCATGGAAGTCACCCAGTTCACCTACTTCCAGCAGGTCGGCGGCGTCGAGTGCTACCCGGTCACCGGCGAAATCACCTACGGCCTGGAACGCCTGGCCATGTACCTGCAGGGCGTCGACTCGGTGTATGACCTGGTCTGGACCGACGGCCCGTTCGGCAAGGTCACCTACGGCGACGTGTTCCACCAGAACGAGGTGGAGCAGTCCACCTACAACTTCGAGCACGCCAACGTCGACAAGCTGTTCGAGCTGTTCGATTTCTATGAGTCCGAAGCCAACCGCCTGATCGAACTGCAGCTGCCGCTGCCGACCTACGAAATGGTGCTCAAGGCCTCGCACACCTTCAACCTGCTGGATGCCCGCCGTGCCATCTCGGTGACCGCGCGCCAGCAGTACATCCTGCGCGTGCGCACCCTGGCCCGCGCCGTGGCGCAAAGCTACCTGCAGGCCCGCGCCAAGCTCGGCTTCCCGATGGCCAGCCCCGAACTGCGTGATGAAGTACTGGCCAAGCTTGCTGAGTCCGGTCTCCTTGCCGACGAAGTACTGGGCAACAAGAAGGAGATTGCAGAATGAGCGCCCACGATTTCCTGGTTGAACTGGGCACCGAAGAGCTGCCACCGAAAGCCCTGAACAGCCTCGGCGAAGCCTTCCTCGCCGGCGTCGAGAAGGGTCTCAAGGCCGCCGGACTGGGCTATGCCAAGGCCCGCTACTACGCCGCGCCGCGCCGTCTGGCCGTGCTGGTCGAGGCGCTCGCCAGCCAGCAGCCGGATCGCACCATCAATCTCGATGGCCCGCCCGTGCAGGCCGCCTTCGACAAGGACGGCAACCCGACCCAGGCTGCACTCGGCTTCGCCAAGAAGTGTGGCGTCGAGCTGAGCCAGATCGATCAGAGTGGTCCGAAGCTGAAGTTCAGCCAGTCCATCGCTGGGCAGAAAACCGTCAGCCTGCTGCCGGATATCGTCAGCGCAGCGCTGAACGACCTGCCGATCCCCAAGCGCATGCGCTGGGGCGCCGGCAAGACCGAATTCGTCCGCCCCAGCCAGTGGCTGGTGATGCTCTTCGGCCAGCATGTGGTCGACTGCGAAATCCTCGCCCAGAAGGCCGGGCGCATGTCCCGCGGCCACCGCTTCCACGCCAACTTCGAAGTGGCGATCGAGAGCCCGGCCAGCTACTCCCATGATCTGCGCGGCGCCTTCGTGGTCGCCGACTTCGCCAAGCGCCGCGAGCAGATCGCCGCCCGCGTGGCCGAGCTGGCCAAGGCCGAGAACGGCACCGCCATCGTGCCGCCGGCGCTGCTGGATGAAGTCACCGCCCTGGTCGAATGGCCGGTGCCGCTGGTCTGCTCGTTCGAGGAACGTTTCCTCGACGTGCCGCAGGAAGCGCTGATCACCACCATGCAGGACAACCAGAAGTACTTCTGCCTGCTGGACGGCAACGGCAAGCTGCTGCCGCGCTTTATCACCGTGGCCAACATCGAGTCGAAAGACCCGGCACAGATCGTTTCCGGCAACGAAAAAGTGGTGCGTCCGCGCCTCACCGACGCCGAGTTCTTCTTCAAGCAGGACAAGCGCCAGCCGCTGGAGAAACACAACGAGCGCCTGGCCAACGTGGTGTTCCAGGCCCAGCTCGGCAGCGTGTTCAACAAGGCCGAGCGGGTTTCCGCCCTGGCCGGCTTTATCGCCGAACGTATCGGCGGCGACGCCACTCGCGCCGCCCGCGCCGGCATCCTGTCCAAGTGCGACCTGGCCAGCGAGATGGTCGGCGAGTTCCCGGAGATGCAGGGCATCGCCGGCTACTACTACGCCAAGCACGACGGCGAAGCCGACGACGTGGCCCTGGCGCTGAACGAGCAGTACATGCCGCGCGGCGCCGGCGCCGAGCTGCCGCAGACCCTCACCGGGGCTGCCGTGGCGGTGGCCGACAAGCTCGACACCCTGGTCGGCATCTTCGGCATTGGCATGCTGCCCACCGGTTCCAAGGACCCCTACGCCCTGCGGCGTGCCGCGCTGGGCGTGCTGCGCATCCTGATCGAGAAGCAGCTGGACCTGGACCTGGGCGCAGCCATCGCCTTCGCCATCGAGCAGTACGCCGACAAGGTCAAGGCCGACGGCCTGGCCGCCCAGGTGCAGGACTTCATCTTCGACCGCCTGCGTGCGCGCTATGAAGACGAAGGCGTCGCCGTCGCCGTGTACCAGGCCGTGCGCGCCCTCAACCCGACCGCGCCGCTGGACTTCGACCAGCGCGTGCAAGCGGTGCAGGCCTTCCGCGCGCGCAGCGAAGCCGAGGCCCTGACCGCGGCGAACAAGCGCGTGTCCAACCTGCTGGGCAAGTTCGACGGGCAGATCCCGGCCAGCGTCGACAACGCGCTGCTGGAAGCCGGTGCCGAGCAGACCCTGGCCGCCGCCGTGGCCGCCGCCGAACAGGCCGTGGCCCCGCTGGCCGCCGCGCGCCGCTACCGCGAGGCGCTGGAGCAGCTGGCCAGCCTGCGCGAGCCGGTGGATGCGTTCTTCGAGGCGGTGCTGGTCAACGCCGAGGATGCCGCCGTACGGGCCAACCGCTACGCCCTGCTGGCCAAACTGCGCGGCCTGTTCCTCGGCGTCGCCGACATCTCGCTGCTGGGCTGATCGATGAAGCTGCTGATCCTCGACCGCGACGGCGTGATCAATTACGACTCCGACGCCTACATCAAGTCGCTGGAGGAGTGGCTGCCACTGCCCGGCGCGGTCGAGGCCATCGCCCGCCTGAGCAAGGCCGGTTGGATCGTGGCCGTGGCCACTAATCAGTCCGGCCTGGCACGCGGTTACTACGACCTGGCCACGCTCGACGCCATGCACGCGCGCCTGCGTGAGCTGGTGGCAGAGCAGGGCGGCGAAGTCGGCCTGATCGTGCACTGCCCGCACGGCCCGGACGATGGCTGTGCCTGCCGCAAGCCCAAGCCGGGTATGCTCGAGCAGATTGCCACGCACTACGGCACAGAACTGGCAGGCGTCTGGTTCGTCGGCGACAGCCGTGGTGACCTCGACGCCGCGCTGGCCGTCCATTGCCAGCCCGTACTGGTAAAAACCGGCAAGGGCGAACGCACCCTGAGCAAACCATTGCCAGCGGGAACCCTGATATTCGATGATCTGGCGGCCATCGCCGATCAGCTTCTTCTCTAGAGAACTCGAGCCCCCATGACGACAGTGCAGGCCCTCAGAACTTTCCTCTTCTACCTGCTGCTGTCCTCCAGCTCCTTCTTCTGGTGCATCCTCTGCGTGTTCATCGCGCCTTTTCTGCCGTTTCGCGCGCGCTACCGTTTCGTCATCCAGGCCTGGTGCCGCTGCGCCACCTGGCTGGCAAAAACCGTGGTGGGCCTGCGCTACGAAGTCGAAGGCCTGGAGAACATCCCGCAGCAGCCTTGCGTGGTCCTCGCCAAGCACCAGAGCACCTGGGAAACCTTCTACCTGTCCGCGCTGTTCGAGCCGCTGTCGCAGGTGGTCAAGCGCGAGCTGCTCTACGTGCCATTCTTCGGCTGGGCGATGGCCATGCTCAAGCCCATCGCCATCGACCGCAGCAATCCCAAGGCGGCGCTCAAGCAACTGGCCAAGCAGGGCCATGAACGCCTGGGGCAGGGCGCCTGGGTGCTGATCTTCCCGGAAGGCACGCGCATCCCGCCGGGGCAGATCGGCAAGTTCTCCCGCGGCGGCACCTCGCTGGCGGTGAATGCCGGCCTGCCGGTGCTGCCGATTGCCCATAACGCCGGCGAGTTCTGGCCCAAGCACGGCTGGGCCAAATACCCGGGCACTATCAAGGTGGTGATCGGCCCGGTGATGCATGCCGAGGGCAGTGGCCCACGGGCGATTGCCGAACTCAACGAGCGCGCCTTCGCCTGGGTGCAGCAGACCCAGCAGCGGATTTCCGGCGTGCCCATGCAGAGCACGGCGACAGAAACGCCCGAAGTGGTCTGACAGTCCAACTGTGGATAAGCTGTGGGCAAAATACCGGCAGAGTGCCATTACTCGCCGCAAGTCATTGAATAAAATGGTTATTAGCTGATTTTCTGGAACATGCCCGGCGGGGCATAAGTTTTTCCGCAAGCCCCCGCCGCAGCTGGTAAATCCATGCGCTGCGCACGGCAGAGAACCGCCCAATACGGCTAAGCTTGGAGCTGACTGCCGGGCCCGCTAGAAAAGGAATTTCGTTCATGCTGTCGATCTACCAGCTCAAACCGCGTTTCCAGAATCTGCTGCGTCCCGGCGTACAACGCCTGTTCGATCGCGGCGTCACCGCCAACCAGGTGACCCTAGCCGCCGGCATCATTTCGCTGCTGCTCGGTGTGCTCCTCGCCGTCTTTATCAGCCACGTCTGGCTGTTCGCCCTGATCCCGCTGTGGATGCTGCTGCGCATGGCGCTGAATGCCGTGGATGGCATGCTCGCCCGCGAGTTCGGCCAGCAGTCCAAGCTCGGCGCCTACCTCAACGAACTGTGCGACGTGATCGCCGACAGTGCCCTGTACCTGCCGTTCGCCCTGCTGCCTGGAGTTTCGCCGCTGCTGGTGGTGCTGGTGGTGCTGTTCGCCGTGATCAGCGAATACGCCGGCGTGCTCGGCCCGATGGTCGGTTCCGGCCGGCGCTACGACGGGCCCATGGGCAAGAGCGACCGCGCCTTCTGCTTCGGCGTGCTGGGTGCCGGTGTGGCGTGCGGTCTGCTGGCGGCGTCTTGGATAAACGGGCTGCTCGCAGTGATTCTGGCCCTGTTGCTGTACACCCTGTGCAACCGCGTGCGCCAAGGTCTGGCCGAGGCGACACAACCCTCCTGATCGGAATAAGGATATTTCGATGCGCGAATCTCAGAACCACATCTTCACCACCCACGATGGCGTCGAGCTGCTCTATCGCCACTGGCCCGCCACCACGCCGACTGCAGGCCCACGCCAGGCCGTGGTGATGTTCCACCGCGGCCATGAGCACGGCGGACGCATGGCCCACCTGCCGGGCGAGCTGGACCTGCCTGCGTTCGACTTCTTCGCCTGGGATGCCCGTGGTCATGGCCTGTCGCCCGGCGACCGCGGCGACAGTCCGAGCTTCGCCACCAGCGTGCGCGACGTGCAGACCTTTATCGAGCATATCCGCGCCAAGCACGCCATCGCCGAGCAGGACATGGCCGTGCTGGCGCAGAGCGTCGGCGCCGTGGTGGTGTCGACCTGGGCCCACGACTACGCACCGCAGATCCGCTGCCTGGTGCTCGCCTCGCCGGCGTTCAAGGTCAAGCTCTACGTGCCCTTCGCCCGTCCCGGCCTGAAGCTGATGCGCGCCTGGCGCGGCAATTTCTTCGTCAACAGTTACGTCAAAGCGCGCTTCCTCAGCCACGACCCCGAGCGCATCCGCTCGTTCGAGAACGACCCGCTGATCAGCCGACCGATCTCGGTGAATATGCTGCTCGGCCTCTACGATGCCGCCGAGCGGGTAGTGGCTGACGCTCAGGCAATCCAGATCCCCACCCAATTGCTGATCTCCGGCGCCGACTTCGTCGTCCATCGCAAGCCGCAGGAACAGTTCTTCGAGCGCCTGGGCAGCCTGCGCAAGGAGAAGCACATCCTCCCCGGCTTCTTCCACGACACCCTCGGCGAGCGCGACCGCGCCCATGCCCTGGTGCGCGCGCGGCGTTTCATCCTGCGCAGTTTCGAGGAGCCGCTGAATCGCCCCACACTGCTGGATGCCGACCGCCTCGGCGCCACCTGCGCGGAAGCCGAGGAGCTGGCCGCGCCGCTACCGCGCAACTCGCTCGGCGACCTGTACTGGCGCGCCACACGGGCCGGCCTCAAGCTCGGCAGCGGGCTGTCCGACGGGGTCAAACTGGGCTTCGCCACCGGCTTCGACTCCGGCAGCACCCTGGACTATGTCTACCGCAATACCCCGAGCGGCAAGAGCGCACTGGGTCGGCTGATCGATCAGAACTACCTCAACTCCATCGGCTGGCGCGGCATCCGCCAGCGCAAGGTGCATGCCGAGGAACTGCTGCGCCTGGCCATGGGCAAACTGCGCGAGTCTGGCAAAGGCGTGCGCATCGTCGATATCGCTGCCGGCCACGGCCGCTACATCCTCGAGTCGCTGGAAGGCATGCAACAGCAGCCGGACGCGATCCTGCTGCGCGACTACAGCGAGATCAACGTGCGCGACGGCAGTGCGCTGATCGAGCAGAAAGGCCTGGGCGCCATCGCCCGCTTCGTCAAAGGCGATGCCTTCGACAAGGCCGACCTGGCCGCCCTCGATCCGAAGCCGACGCTGGCGGTGGTCTCCGGCCTGTACGAGCTGTTCGGCAGCAACCAGATGGTCGGCGACTCGCTGGCAGGTCTGGCGGCGGCAGTCGAGGAGGGTGGTTACCTGATCTACACCGGCCAGCCCTGGCACCCGCAGCTGGAACTGATCGCCCGCGCCCTGACCAGTCACCGCGAAGGTCAGCCCTGGGTCATGCGCCGCCGCAGCCAGGCGGAAATGGACCAGCTGGTGGCCGCTGCCGGCTTCCGCAAGCTGGAACAGCGCATCGACGAATGGGGCATCTTCAGCGTGTCCCTGGCGCAGCGGGTGTCCTGATGGACGCCACTGTTCCACGTGAAACCGGGCTGTGGAAGCGTGGAGTGCTCTGGCTGCTGCTGCTCGGCCCGCTGTTCTTCGCCAGCTACGGCTTCGCCAACTGGCTGACCACTCAGCGCGAGGATGTCGGCAGCCTGGTATTCGCCTGGGAAAGCGCGATGCCGCTGTGGCCATGGAGCATCGTGCCCTACTGGTCGATCGACCTGCTCTACGGCCTGTCCTTCCTGCTCCCGGCCAGCAGCCGGGAAATGGATCGTCACGCCCTGCGCCTGCTCAGCACGCAGATCCTCTGCGTCGCCTGCTTCCTGCTCTGGCCGCTGCGTTTCACCTTCGAGCGCCCGGAACTGAGCGGAGTTTTCGGCTGGATGTTCGACGTACTGATGGGCTTCGACAAACCCTTCAACCAGGCACCTTCGCTGCATATCACCCTGCTGGTGATCATCTGGGCGATGTTCGCCCGGCATACCCAAGGCATGCTGCTGCGTGGCCTGCTGCACGGCTGGATGGCGCTGATCGGCCTATCGGTGCTGACCACCTGGCAGCATCACTTCATCGATGTGCCCACCGGCGCCCTGGCCGGCTGGCTGTGCATATGGTTGTGGCCCATCGATGGACGTAGCCCGCTGCAGCAGGCCAGCCTGGCCCGTACGGCACAACGCTGGCGGCTGGCCCTGCGCTACAGTCTGGGCGCAGCGCTGTGCAGTGCCCTGGCCGTCAACTTAGGCGGTGCCTGGCTTTGGCTGCTATGGCCGGCGCTGTCGCTGCTGCTGGTGGCGCTGAACTACGCCTGCATCGGCGTCGAGGGTTTCCAGAAGCAGGCGAACGGACGCCTGAGCCAGGCGGCGTTGTGGTTGTTCGCCCCCTACCTGGCCGGCGCCTGGCTCAACTCGCGCCTGTGGACCCGTCGCCATCCCCAGCCGGATCAGATCGTCGACGGCATCTGGCTCGGGCGCTTGCCTGGGGCAAGGCAGGCCCAGCCGTTCAACGCACTGCTCGACCTGTGTGCCGAGCTGCCAGTCGACAGCCAGGGCAAGGCCTACCGCGCACTGCCCTGGCTCGACCTCTGTGCCCCCACTGCCGACGCCTGCCTGCAGGCGGCCGAGGCCATCGAGGTGTTGCGGCAAGAAGGGCCGCTGTTGGTCTGCTGCGCACTCGGCTATTCGCGCAGTGCCACCGCCGTGGCGGCCTGGCTGTTGCGCTATGGCCACTGCACGGATGTCCCGGCGGCGCTGCAGCAGATCCGCCAGGCTCGACCGCAGATAGTCCTGGGTCCTGCTCAGCTGCAGGCACTGCTGCAGATGCAGCAACTGCCGACTCGCGCTCATCCCGCGGCGCTGGAGATCGTCCATGGCCACTGACATGCAATTGCAACTGGTGGCTGGCCTGCTGCGCCGTGGCCGGCTGCTCGACCAGCTGTCCACCGGGCTGACCCTGCTGGCGCTGGCCCTGGGTCTGGCGCACCTGCTCAGTGGCCAGGTCAATCCAGCCAGCGCAGTGCTCTGTGGCCTGCTGATTCTGCTCGGCCTGGCGCAGAAGTACTGGGCCGTGCGGGTCGCCCTGGATGCCGAACTGTTCGCCAACCTGGCAGGCCAACCCGAGCAGCTTGCCGAGCACACCCGCCAGCTCGATGCGGCCCTGCACAGCCTGGGCCTGCAACCGGCCAACTCGGTCGACCGGCCCTGGGCTGAACGCTGCCGTGGCGCACTGCGGCTGTTGCGCCTGCAAGTCGCCTGGTTGGCGGCGCAAATACTGTTGGCATTGGCTGCTGTGCTGGCCATGCCCTGGCTTTCCCTCGCTGGATAGGAGTTGTCCATGCTCGCTTCATTTGTTGCCTTCGCCATCACCTCGGCGGCGCGCCTGCTCACTGGAGCTCGGGCGCTCTGGCTGGGTTGTACCGCGCAGCCGGTGCAACGCCTGTACTACGCCAACCACAGCAGCCACGGCGACTTCGTCCTGCTGTGGGCCTCGTTGCCCGATGAACTGCGCCGCACCACTCGTCCGGTAGCCGGCGCCGATTACTGGCAGAAGGGCGGCCTGCGCAGCTTCCTGATCAATCAGGTGTTCAACGGCGTGCTGGTCGACCGTGATCGCAGCAGCCCCGAACACAACCCACTGCAGCCAATGCTCGATGCCCTCGGCCAGGGCGACTCGCTGATCATCTTCCCAGAGGGCACGCGCAATCTCGGCGATGATCCACTGCTGCCCTTCAAGAGCGGTCTGTTCCATCTGGCCAAGGCCAATCCACAGGTCGAAGTGATCCCGGTATGGATCGCCAACCTCAACCGGGTCATGCCCAAGGGGCGCGCGTTGCCGCTGCCGCTGCTGTGCACCCTGAGCTTTGGCGCGCCACTCGAGCGCCTGGCCGACGAAGACAAGGCGGCGTTCCTCGAACGTGCGCGCAACGCCCTGCTGGCACTCGCGCCCGAGGAGGCTTGAGATGGATCGCAATACGCTGCTGTTGTTCGCCGGTATCGGCGCCGTTCTGCTGCTGGCCTCGCTGGTCGGTTTTATCCTCAAGCGCCGCGCCGGGGACACGCCCAACTCGGTGATCGATAACCTCAACGCGCGCATCAACGCCTGGTGGGTGATGGTGCTGGTGATCGGCACCGCCTTCATGTTCGGCAATACCGGAGTGATTGTGCTGTTCTACGGCGTGTCCTTCTACGCCCTGCGCGAATTCATGACCCTTACGCCGACCCGGCGCAGCGACTACCCGGCGCTGGTGGCTGCCTTCTACTTCGCCCTGCCGGTGCAGTACCTGCTGATCGGCATCGACTGGTACGGCATGTTCAGCATTTTCATCCCGGTCTATCTGTTCCTCCTGTTGCCGATCCTCGCCTCCCTCGGTGGCGACACCACGCGCTTCCTCGAACGTGCCTCCAAGGTGCAGTGGGGCCTGATGATCGCGGTGTACTGCATCTCCGCGGTACCGGCGTTGCTGACCCTGGATATCCCCGGCTACGAGGGGCGCAACCTGCTGCTGATCGCCTGGCTGGTGATAGTCGTGCAGCTCTCCGATGTGCTGCAGTACGTCTGCGGCAAGCTGGCCGGCAAGCACAAGATCGCGCCGCTGCTGTCGCCGTCGAAGACCGTCGAAGGCTTCGTCGGCGGTGTCGCCCTGGCGACTCTGGTCGGCGCGCTGCTGTGCTGGATCACCCCGTTCAGCTTCTGGCAGGCCGCCGCCCTGGCGCTGCTGGTCAACCTGCTGGGCTTTGCCGGCGGCCTAGTAATGTCGGCGATCAAGCGCGACCGCGGCGTGAAGGACTGGGGCCACATGATCGAAGGCCACGGCGGTATGCTCGACCGCCTCGACTCGGTGTGTTTCGCTGCACCGATCTTCTTCCATGTGGTGCGCTACTGGTGGGCCTGATCGACTAAGCGACAGGCAATAAAAAACCCCGGCATGCCGGGGTTTTTTCTGTGGGGAAACAACCTGGTCAGAAGTCCAGGTTGGATACCGCCAGAGCGTTGCTTTCGATGAAGTCGCGGCGCGGCTCCACGGCATCGCCCATCAGGGTGTTGAAGATCTGGTCCGCCGCGATGGCATCTTCAATAGTCACCTTGAGCATACGGCGCACGCTCGGGTCCATGGTGGTTTCCCACAGCTGTTCAGGGTTCATCTCGCCCAGACCTTTATAGCGCTGGATGCTGTGGCGCTTGGTGCTTTCGGCCATCAGCCAGCCGAGTGCTTCCTTGAAGGTGCTGACCGGCTTCTTGCGCTCACCGCGCTGCACGTAGGCCCCATCTTCCAGCAGGCTGTTGAGCTGCTCGCCGAGGGTGGTCACGGTGCGGTAGTCGTTGCTGGCGAAGAAGTCGCGGTTGAAGGTGATGTAGCTCGACAGGCCGTGGGCCATGACTTCCACTTCCGGCAACCACAGGTGACGCTCGCGGTCTTCACGCAGGCTAGCGGTGTAGGTCTGGCCGGACTTCTCGACGCCCTTCAGGCGCGCCTGGAAGGCGTCCAGCCAGGTCTGCATGGCGGCCTGGTCGGCCAGCTGCTCGACCGATACGCGCGGCAGGTAGACGAAGTGCTCGGTGATGTCCTGCGGGTAGACGCGGGACAGGCGACCGAGGGTCTTCATCACCGCGCGGTACTCGTTGACCAGCTTCTCCAGCGCCGCGCCGGACAGGCCTGGGGCATTCTCGTTGACGTGCAGGCTGGCATCATCGAGGGCCGAGGAGGTCATGTACTCGTCCATGGCCTCGTCATCCTTGATGTACTGCTCCTGCTTGCCCTTCTTCACCTTGTACAGCGGCGGCTGGGCGATATAGATGTAGCCACGCTCGACCAACTCCGGCAGCTGACGGAAGAAGAAGGTCAGCAGCAGGGTACGGATGTGCGAACCGTCGACGTCGGCGTCGGTCATGATGATGATGTTGTGGTAACGCAGCTTGTCGATGTTGTACTCGTCGCGACCGATACCGCAGCCGAGCGCAGTGATCAGCGTGCCGACTTCCTGGGAGGAAATCATGCGGTCGAAGCGCGCGCGCTCGACGTTGAGGATCTTGCCCTTGAGCGGCAGGATCGCCTGGGTCTTGCGGTTACGGCCCTGCTTGGCAGAACCGCCCGCGGAGTCCCCTTCCACGATGTAGAGTTCGGACAGCGCCGGGTCTTTTTCCTGGCAGTCGGCCAGCTTGCCGGGCAGGCCGGCGATATCCAGCGCGCCTTTGCGGCGGGTCATCTCACGCGCCTTGCGTGCCGCTTCACGGGCCCGGGCGGCGTCGATCATCTTGCCGACCACGGCCTTGGCTTCGTTCGGGTTCTCCAACAGGAAATCGGCGAAGTGCTTGCCCATTTCCTGTTCCACCGCGGTTTTCACCTCAGAGGAAACCAGCTTGTCCTTGGTCTGCGAGCTGAACTTCGGATCCGGCACCTTGACCGAGATGATCGCCGTCAGGCCTTCGCGAGCGTCGTCACCGGTGGTCGCGACCTTGTGCTTCTTGGCCAGGCCTTCGGCTTCGATGTAGTTGTTCAGGTGGCGGGTGAGGGCGGAGCGGAAGCCAGCCAGGTGGGTACCGCCGTCACGCTGCGGAATGTTGTTGGTGAAGCACAGCAGGTTCTCGTTGAAGCTGTCGTTCCACTGCAGGGCAACTTCCACACCGACGCCATCTTCCTCGCGCTGGATGTTGAAGTGGAACACCTGGTTGACCACGGTCTTGTTGGTGTTCAGGTATTCAACGAACGCCTTGAGGCCGCCTTCGTACTTGAACAGCTCTTCCTTGCCGCTGCGCTCGTCCTTGAGGACGATGCCGACACCGGAGTTGAGGAAGGACAATTCGCGCAGGCGCTTGGCCAGGATGTCCCAGCTGAAGTGGATGTTGTGGAAGGTGTCTTCCGACGGCTTGAAGTGGATCTGCGTGCCGGTGCCATCGGCATCGCCAACCGGGGCCAGCGGGGCCTGCGGGACGCCATGCACATAGGTCTGTTCCCAGACCTTGCCGCTGCGGCGAATGGTCAGAACCAGTTCCTTCGACAGCGCGTTCACTACCGAGACACCCACGCCGTGCAGGCCGCCGGATACCTTGTAGCTGTTGTCGTCGAACTTACCGCCGGCGTGCAGCACGGTCATGATGACCTCGGCGGCGGAGACGCCTTCCTCTTTGTGCATGTCCACCGGGATGCCGCGACCGTTGTCGCGCACGGTGATCGACTCATCTGGGTGGATGGTGATGCTGATGTCGCTGCAGTGACCGGCCAGCGCTTCGTCGATCGAGTTGTCGACCACCTCGAAGACCATGTGGTGCAGACCGCTGCCGTCATCGGTGTCGCCGATGTACATGCCTGGTCGCTTGCGTACGGCATCCAGGCCCTTGAGGACCTTGATACTGTTGGAGTCGTACGTTTGGTTTTCGCTCATGCCTTCACTCCCGGTGGTCGTGTCTGGGTGATACAGCCATGTTCCACGTGGAACATGGCGACCGGCGTATCCGTGCGCCAGCCATCATTCAATAATTCGTGATCGACACAGGTGATGAACACCTGACACTGCAAATCATCCAGCAGTCGGCACAAGGCCCGTCGATGTTGCTCATCCAGCTCCGACGGCAAGTCGTCCACCAGATAAATGCATTGGCCATGCTTGGCCTGGTTCAGCAGATGCCCCTGGGCGATGCGCAGTGCGCAGACCACCAGCTTCTGCTGACCGCGGGACAGAATCTCCGCGGCATTGTGTGCGCCGAGGCGCAGGCGTAAATCGGCGCGCTGCGGTCCGGCCTGGGTATGGCCGAGCTGCTGGTCGCGGGGCAGGGTGGCGGCCAGTACATCGGTCAGCGCCTTATCCTTGTCCCAGCCGCGGTAGTAACTCAGGGTCAGCCCTTCAAGCTCCACCAGCTCACTCAGCACCTGCTCGAACACCGGCTTGAGGGACTGGATATAGGCCCGTCGGTAGCCGTCCAACTCATCGCAGGCCAGGCACAGCTCACGGTCCCACGCGGCCTGTGCAGCGCCGTCCAGTGTACCATGCCGCAGCCACGAGTTTCGCTGGCGCAGGGCCTTCTGTAGGCGCTGCCAGGCCGGCAAAAAGCGTTGTTCCACGTGGAACACTCCCCAATCGAGGAACTGCCGACGAATCTTCGGCGCCCCTTCGAGCAGGCGGAAACTGTCCGGGTTGATCACCTGCAACGGCAATACTTCTGCTAGCTGCGCCGTGCTGCGCGCATTCTGCCCATCGATGCGAATCTGCAGTTCGCCCTGGCGATCACGGGAAATACCCAGATTGCTGGAGCGGTCGTCAGCCAGCTCGACCTGACCGAATACGGTACAGGCCGGTTGCTCGTACTGAATCATCGGCAGCAGCTTGTTGCTGCGAAAGGAGCGGGCGAGGCCGAGCAGGTGAATGGCTTCCAGCAGGCTGGTCTTGCCGCTGCCGTTGGCGCCATGAAGGATGTTAATGCGGGGAGAGGGGGAGAGCGTCACCGGGTGCAGATTTCGCACCGCGGTGACGGTGACGCGGGAAAGGGACATTCAGACGTTACAGACGCATCGGCATGACAACGTAGGACGAGTCGTCGTTACCTGCTTCCTGCACCAGGGCGCTGCTGTTGGCATCGGAGAGGATCAGACGCACCTGCTCGGTGGTCATCACGCCCAGCACGTCGAGCAGGTAACTGACGTTGAAGCCGATCTCCAGCGAGCCACCGTTGTAGTCGACCGCCACTTCTTCTTCCGCTTCTTCCTGCTCCGGGTTGTTCGCCTGGATCTTCAGCTGACCGCTGGCCAGTTGCAGACGAATACCGCGGTACTTCTCGTTGGACAGGATCGAGGTGCGGCTGAAGGCTTCACGCAGGGCCTGACGATCACCGATCACCAGCTTGTCGCCACCGCGCGGCAGCACACGCTCGTAATCCGGAAACTTGCCGTCGACCAGCTTGGAGGTGAAGGTGAACTCGCCGGTGGTGGCACGGATATGGTGCTGGCCGAGAACGATGGCGACTTCGCCGTCCTGCTCTGTGAGCAGACGGGCCAGTTCGAGAATACCTTTGCGCGGCACGATCACCTGGTGCTTCTCGGTGTTCTCGATGGCCGCTTCCATGGCGCACATGGCCAGGCGGTGACCGTCGGTAGCCACCGCGCGCAGTACGCCGGTCTGCACTTCGATCAGCATGCCGTTGAGGTAGTAGCGCACGTCCTGCTGGGCCATGGCGAAACTGGTGCGTTCGATCAGGCGGCGCAGTTTGCTCTGGATCAGCGAGAAGGTCAGCGAACCCGGGCCTTCTTCCACAGTCGGGAAGTCGTTGGCCGGCAGGGTCGACAGGGTGAAACGGCTGCGCCCGGCCTTGACCACCAGTTTCTGCTCGTCGACGCGGATATCGATCAGCGCATCGCTCGGCAGGCTCTTGCAGATATCCATCAGCTTGCGTGCCGGCACGGTGATCTCACCCGGTTCGGCGCTGTCTTCCAGGGCCACGCGGCCAACCAGCTCGACTTCCAGGTCGGTACCGGTCAACGACAGCTGTTGGCCTTCGACCACCAGCAGCACGTTCGACAAAACCGGCAAGGTCTGACGGCGTTCGACGACGCCGGCGACCAGTTGCAGGGGTTTCAACAGGGCTTCGCGTTGAATGGTGAAATGCATGGTCTAGTCCCTTGCCTAATGAGGCTGCGTGTCAGGTAGTCAGGGTGCGCAGCAGGTTCTTGTAGTCCTCGCGGATATCCGCGTCGGATTCCCGCAGTTCCGCAATCTTACGACAGGCGTGCAGAACTGTGGTGTGGTCTCTTCCGCCAAATGCATCGCCGATTTCCGGCAGGCTGTGGTTGGTCAATTCTTTCGACAAGGCCATGGCCACCTGGCGTGGTCGGGCGACCGAACGTGAGCGGCGCTTGGACAGCAGATCGGAAATCTTGATCTTGTAGTACTCGGCCACGGTGCGCTGGATATTGTCGACGCTGACCAGCTTGTCCTGCAGGGCCAGCAGATCCTTCAGCGATTCACGAATCAGCTCGATGGTGATCGGCTGGTTGGTGAAGTGCGAGTGGGCGATCACCCGTTTCAGCGCGCCTTCCAGCTCGCGCACGTTGGAACGAATGCGCTGGGCAATAAAGAAGGCAGCGTCATGCGGCAGATCGACCTTGGTCTGCTCGGCCTTCTTCATCAGGATGGCCACGCGGGTTTCCAGTTCCGGCGGCTCGACCGCGACGGTGAGGCCCCAGCCGAAGCGCGACTTCAGACGCTCTTCCAGGCCTTCAATTTCCTTCGGGTAACGGTCGCTGGTGAGGATGACCTGCTGGCCACCTTCGAGCAGGGCGTTGAAGGTATGGAAGAACTCCTCCTGGGAGCGCTCCTTCTTGGCGAAGAACTGGATATCGTCGATCAGCAGCGCGTCCACCGAGCGGTAGAAACGCTTGAATTCGTTGATCGCATTGAGTTGCAGCGCCTTGACCATGTCGGCGACGAAGCGCTCGGAATGCAGGTAGACCACCTTGGCATTCGGGTTCTTCTTCAGCAGGTGATTACCCACCGCATGCATCAGGTGGGTCTTGCCCAGGCCAACGCCGCCATACAGGAACAGCGGGTTGTAACCGTGCTTGAGGTTGTCCGCCACCTGCCAGGCTGCGGCGCGGGCCATCTGGTTGGATTTACCCTCGACGAAGTTCTCGAAGGTGAAGGTGCGGTTGAGGTAGCTGGTGTGCTTCAACGCGCCTTCCACCTGCACAGTGCGCTCGGTTGGGCGTGTCGCGGCGACGGGCTGGGTACTGACCTGCGGCTCGCTGGATGGAGCGTCGTGCACAACCGCGGCAACGGACGGCACATGACTATTAATAGAAGGCGTGGCGACTGGTGGGGCAACACGGGCAGCCGCGCTACGTCTGCTGCCGATCAGCATCGACAAGGCAGGCGCCAGACCATTGGCCCGCTCGGCCAGGAGCTCCAGCAGCCTCACCAGGTATTTTTCGTTGACCCAGTCGAGAACGAAACGGTTCGGTGCATAGACCCGCAACTCGTCACCCTCGGCTTCCACCTGCAAGGGGCGGATCCAGGTGTTGAATTGCTGGGCAGGCAACTCATCGCGAAGCAGCTCAACACACTGCTGCCAAAGTTCAACGGACACGGAAAACCCCTAAGTCGCTACGGTCAGCGAGGCAAAAAACAGCCTGCATTGTAGCCCCCGAGACCCGAGTTATCCACACGAAAAAGACTTATCAGCCGAGCAAAATCAAGGATTTATTAGTGTTTCGCTCGGTAACGGGATAACCACGGAAAGCTGTGGATAAACTACCCGTGAGGGCTATGGATAAGCCAGGGCAAAAGCCTCTGGATAACCCACCTGTGGGTAAAGTGGCATTTGCTGCACAGGCTTCACCCAGGCTCCACACAGTCGGCGCACCTGTTACCGACAGACTTTCCAAGCGCTGCAGGTACCGTCAGACTAAGCCTGCGCAGGGTTTTCCACAGCTAACCGCTTCCTTAAAGCTTTATAAGTACTACAAGTTCTTTTAAGAATTTCTTTCCTTTTATCTTCTTTATGCTCAGAAGCCTGTCTGGAAATTGACCTGAGGCTTGGCTTTCACTAGAATCGCCGGTCTCTTTAAACGGGGGCCATTCCGGCCCGCAGTGGATCACCCAGGTAAGCACCATGAAACGCACTTTCCAACCCAGCACTATCAAGCGCGCTCGTACCCACGGTTTCCGCGCACGCATGGCCACCAAGAACGGTCGTGCAGTCCTGTCGCGTCGCCGCGCCAAGGGCCGCAAGCGCCTGACCGTCTGATAAACCGGAACGGGTGGTGAGTCGAGACTTCGGTCGGGAAAAGCGTCTGCTGACACCCCGGCAATTCAAGACAGTATTCGACTCACCCAGCGGCAAGGCTCCTGGCAAAAACGTCCTGCTCCTCGCTCGCACTAACGATCTGGACCATCCCCGCCTGGGTTTGGTGATCGGCAAGAAAAGCGTCAAGCTTTCCGTCGAGCGCAACCGCCTGAAACGCCTGATCCGGGATTCCTTCCGGCATCATCAGGCGTTATTGGGCGGTTTGGACATTGTCGTGGTAGCACGCAAGGGTCTTGGCGATCTGGACAATCCCGAACTGCATCAGCAGTTCGAGAAACTCTGGAAACGCCTTGCCCGCCAGCAGCCTAGCCCTGAAGCCAAAACCGGAATAGGGGTGAGCGACAGTCCCCATGCGTAAACTGGCGATCCTTCCGATCCAGTTTTACCGCTACGCCATCAGCCCGTTGATGGCCAATCACTGTCGCTTCTACCCCAGCTGTTCCTGCTACACCCAGGAAGCCATCGAACTGCATGGTTTGCTGCGGGGTGGCTGGCTTGGCATTCGTCGCCTGAGCCGCTGTCATCCCTGGAACCCCGGTGGTTACGATCCGGTTCCGCCTCTTTCTCCCCCTTCGATGACCGAGTAATCCATGGATATCCAACGCTCGATCCTGCTCGTCGCCCTGGCAATCGTCTCCTACCTGATGGTTCTGCAGTGGAACGAAGACTATGGCCAGGCTGCTCTGCCGACCCAGAGTGCCGCTGTTGCCAGCAACAGTAATCCGGATCTGCCTGATGCGCCGGCAGTCGCCAGCAGCAACGACGACATCCCGGCTGCCAACAGTGAACAGGCCCAGCCTGCAAGCACTGCCGCCGTCAGTGATCAGCTGATCCGGGTGAAGACCGACGTGCTCGACCTGGCCATCGACCCGCGTGGTGGTGACATCGTGCAGTTGACCCTGCCGGCTTACCCACGTCGTCAGGATCATCCGGAGATTCCGTTCCAGCTGTTCGATAACGGTGGCGAGCGCCTGTACCTGGCACAGAGCGGCCTGATCGGCAGCAATGCGCCGGACAAGAGCAGTGGTCGCGCCCTGTGGAGCAGCGCCCAGCAGCAGTACCAACTGGCAGACGGCCAGGATGAATTGGTCGTCGAGCTGAAATACAGCGAAGCCGGGGTCAACTACATCAAGCGCTTCAGCTTCAAGCGCGGTCAGTACGAACTGGCCGTGGCCTACCGGATCGACAACCAGTCGGCCCAGGCCTGGAGCGGCAACATGTTTGCCCAGCTCAAGCGCGACAGCAGCGGCGACCCATCCTCGACCACCGCCACCGGCACCGCCACCTACCTGGGCGCAGCCATGTGGACCAGCGAGGAGCCGTACAAGAAAGTGTCGATGAGCGATATCGACAAGCAGGCCGACAAGGAAACCGTGCAGGGTGGCTGGGTCGCCTGGCTGCAGCACTACTTCGTCACCGCCTGGATCCCGGGCAAAGACACCAGCAACGTGGTGCAGACCCGCAAGGACAGCCAGGGCAACTACATCATCGGCTTCACCGGTCCGACCCTCAGCGTCGCCGCCGGCGCCAACGCCGAGACCGGCGCCACCCTGTATGCCGGCCCGAAGATCCAGAAGCACCTGGGCGAACTGTCCCCGGGCCTGGAGCTGACCGTCGACTACGGCATCCTGTGGTTCCTCGCCCAGCCGATCTTCTGGCTGCTGGAACATATCCACAGCATCCTGGGTAACTGGGGCTGGTCGATCATCGTCCTGACCATCATCATCAAACTGGCGTTCTTCCCGCTGTCCGCCGCCAGCTACAAGTCGATGGCGCGCATGCGTGCGGTGTCGCCGAAGCTGGCCGCGCTAAAGGAACAGCATGGCGATGATCGCCAGAAGATGTCCCAGGCGATGATGGAGTTGTACAAGAAGGAGAAGATCAACCCGCTCGGTGGCTGCCTACCGATCCTGGTGCAGATGCCGGTATTCCTGGCCCTCTACTGGACCCTCCTGGAAAGCGTGGAAATGCGCCAGGCCCCGTGGCTGCTGTGGATCACCGACCTGTCGATCAAGGATCCGTTCTTCCTCCTGCCGATCATCATGGGCGCCACCATGTTCATCCAGCAGCAGCTCAACCCGACGCCGCCGGATCCGATGCAGGCCAAGGTGATGAAGCTGATGCCGATCATCTTCACCTTCTTCTTCCTCTGGTTCCCGGCTGGTCTGGTGCTGTACTGGGTGGTCAACAACGTCCTGTCCATCGCCCAGCAGTGGTACATTACCCGCAAGATCGAGGCGGCTGCGGCGAAAGCCTGACCGTCCTCGCCGCTGCACTGAACGCCCCCTCGTGGGGCGTTTTGCTATCCATCCTTTGTGAGAGCCTGCTCACGGCCTGCGAGTTAGAGAAAAACCAGGCGAAAGCAGCTGAGGAAGCGGAGTTTACGAGTTGTAAATGAGCATTCCGAAGCCGCTTTCAACGCAGTTTTTCCGACGCGCAGCAGGTCGTGAGCAGGCTCGGAGAGAGCCACCATGAACGCCGCCCGAGAAACCATCGCCGCCGTCGCCACCGCCCAGGGTCGTGGCGGGGTCGGCATCGTGCGGGTCTCCGGGCCACGGGCGCGGGCCATCGGCATCACCTTGAGCGGCCTCGAAGCCAAGCCACGGCATGCCCACTACGGGCCCTGGCACGACGACGGCGGCGAAGTGATCGACCAGGGCCTGCTGCTGTTCTTCCCCGGCCCGCATTCCTTTACCGGTGAAGACGTGCTGGAACTGCAGGGCCACGGCGGCCCGGTGGTGCTCGACATGCTCCTGCAGCGCTGCCTGCAGCTCGGCGCCCGCCAGGCACGGCCCGGCGAGTTCAGCGAGCGCGCCTTCCTCAACGACAAGCTCGACCTGGCCCAGGCCGAGGCGATCGCCGACCTGATCGAAGCCAGCTCGGCCCAGGCCGCACGCAATGCCTTGCGCTCGCTGCAGGGCGAGTTCTCGCGGCGCGTGCATGGTCTGACCGAGAAGCTGATCGAGCTGCGAATCTACGTGGAAGCAGCGATCGACTTCCCCGAGGAAGAAATCGATTTCCTCGCCGATGGCCATGTACTCGGCATGCTGGATGGCGTGCGCGACAACTTATCCACAGTGCTGCGCGAGGCCGGACAAGGCGCCCTGCTGCGTGATGGCATGACTGTGGTCATCGCCGGCCGGCCCAATGCCGGCAAGTCCAGCCTGCTCAACGCCCTCGCCGGGCGCGAGGCGGCCATCGTCACCGAGATCGCCGGGACCACCCGCGACGTGCTGCGCGAACATATCCACATCGACGGCATGCCGTTGCACGTAGTGGATACCGCCGGCCTGCGCGACACCGACGACCAGGTCGAGAAGATTGGCGTGGAACGCGCCCTCAAGGCCATCGGCGAGGCGGATCGGGTGCTGCTGGTGGTCGACTCGACCGCGCCAGAAGCGGCTGATCCCTTTGCCCTGTGGCCGGAATTCCTCGATCAGCGCCCCGATCCAGCGCGAGTCACCCTGATTCGCAACAAGGCCGACCTGTCGGGCGAAGCCGTGGCGCTGGATACCTGCGCGGATGGTCATGTCACCCTCAGCCTGTCGGCCAAGTCCAACGACGGCCTGGATCTGCTGCGCGAACACCTCAAGGCCTGCATGGGCTACCAGCAGACCACCGAGAACAGCTTCAGCGCCCGCCGCCGCCATCTGGAAGCCCTGCGCCAGGCCTCCAGCCACCTCGAGCACGGCCGCGCGCAGCTGACCCTGGCTGGGGCCGGCGAGCTGCTGGCCGAGGATCTACGTCAGGCCCAGCAAGCCCTGGGCGAGATCACCGGTGCCTTCAGCTCCGACGACCTGCTCGGACGCATCTTCTCCAGCTTCTGCATCGGCAAATAAACCCGCTTAAGCAGCATCCGCCTGCCTGGTCCAAGGCGGATCGCCCCTGCCCGGCAGTTATCCAATGGGCTACAAAGGCGAACCTAAGCCCTGTGGAAAACCCAGCCTAAGCCCGGTCTATAAGTAGGCTTGAAAGCTGAAGATAAAACCCTCTGTGCATAACTAGCCATTCCATCCACAGCTAGTGGGCAGCTTGCCCAGTGGAAAGTGCCAGGATCAGCACAGGTTTATCATTCGCTGTACAGCTTGCCAGCAAAGGGCTGTAGCGCTTTATCCACAGAAAACGCCTTGACCATATATAAAAATAAAAATAAGGCTTTATAAAACTTCATTCTTTTATTCTCTATAAACCTGAAGCCTTACCGACTGGCTATTTTTTGTGCAGAAGGCTTCATTCACTCCGGCTAAGTCCCTATACTTGCGCCCCTTCTCTTTTTCCCCCTTTTCTACAGGCACGAGGTGCGTGGTGGACTTCCCTTCCCGTTTTGACGTGATCGTGATCGGTGGCGGTCATGCCGGTACCGAGGCTGCATTGGCAGCGGCACGCATGGGCGTGAAGACCCTACTGCTGACCCACAACGTGGAAACCCTCGGCCAGATGAGCTGCAACCCAGCCATCGGCGGTATCGGCAAGAGCCACCTGGTCAAGGAAATCGACGCCCTCGGCGGTGCCATGGCACTCGCCACCGACAAGGGCGGCATCCAGTTTCGCGTGCTCAACAGCCGCAAGGGCCCGGCTGTACGTGCCACTCGCGCCCAGGCCGACCGCGTGCTGTACAAAGCCGCGATCCGCGAGATCCTGGAAAATCAGCCGAACCTGTGGATATTCCAGCAGGCTGCCGACGACCTGATCGTCGAGCAGGACCAGGTCAAAGGCGTGGTCACCCAAATGGGCCTACGCTTCTTCGCCGATTCAGTGGTACTGACCACCGGAACCTTCCTCGGCGGACTTATCCACATTGGTCTGCAGAACTACTCCGGCGGCCGTGCCGGCGATCCGCCCTCGATCGCCCTGGCCCAGCGCCTGCGTGAGTTACCGCTGCGCGTCGGTCGCCTGAAGACCGGCACCCCACCGCGCATCGACGGCCGTTCGGTAGATTTCTCGCTGATGACCGAGCAACCGGGCGATACGCCGATCCCGGTGATGTCCTTCATGGGTAACAAGGACATGCATCCACGGCAGATCAGTTGCTGGATGACCCACACCAACGCGCGTACCCACGAGATCATCGCCAGCAACCTGGATCGCTCGCCGATGTACTCCGGCGTGATCGAGGGAATCGGTCCACGCTACTGCCCGTCGATCGAGGACAAGATCCATCGCTTCGCCGACAAGGACAGCCACCAGGTGTTCATCGAGCCGGAAGGCCTGACCACTCATGAGCTGTACCCCAATGGCATCTCCACCTCGCTGCCGTTCGATGTGCAGCTGCAAATCGTGCGTTCCATCCGTGGCATGGAGAACGCCCATATCGTGCGGCCCGGCTACGCCATCGAGTACGACTACTTCGATCCGCGCGACCTCAAGTACAGCCTGGAGACCAAGGTTATCGGCGGCCTGTTCTTCGCCGGGCAGATCAACGGCACCACTGGCTACGAAGAAGCCGGCGCCCAGGGCCTGCTGGCCGGGGCCAACGCCGCGCTGCGCGCCCAGGGCAAGGAAGCCTGGTGCCCGCGCCGCGACGAGGCCTACATCGGCGTACTGGTCGACGACCTGATCACACTGGGCACCCAGGAGCCGTACCGCATGTTCACCTCGCGCGCCGAGTACCGGCTGATCCTGCGCGAGGACAACGCGGACCTGCGCCTGACCGAGAAAGGCCGCGAGCTGGGCTTGGTCGACGATGCCCGCTGGGCCGCCTTCGAAGCCAAGCGTGAAGGCATCGTTCAGGAAGAACAGCGCCTGAAGAGCACCTGGGTGCGCCCAGGTACACCCCAGGGCGATGCCATCATGGAGCGCTTCGGTACGCCGTTGGCTCATGAGTACAACCTGCTCAACCTGCTCAGCCGCCCGGAAATCGACTACGCCAGCCTGATTGAGGTGACCGGCGCCGGTGCCAGCGACCCGCAGGTCGCCGAGCAGATCGAGATCAAGACCAAGTACGCCGGCTACATCGAGCGTCAGCAGGAAGAGATCGAGCGCCTGCGTGCCAGCGAAGACACCCAGCTGCCGGCCGATATCGACTACGCCGGGATCTCCGGGTTGTCCAAGGAGATCCAGGGCAAGCTGGGTAACAGCCGCCCCCAGACCCTCGGCCAGGCCTCGCGGATCCCCGGCGTGACCCCGGCGGCGATTTCCCTGCTGCTGATTCATTTGAAGAAACGCGGCGCTGGCCGTCAGCTGGAGCAAAGCGCCTGATGTCTGCCGTTACCCAACGCCATGCCGAAGAACTCGCGCAAGGCGCGCAGACGCTTGGCGTCGCCGTATCCGCCCAGCAGCAGGAGCAGCTGCTGGCCTACCTGGCGCTGCTGATCAAATGGAACAAGGCCTACAACCTGACCGCCGTGCGCAACCCGGACGAAATGGTTTCGCGCCATCTGCTCGACAGCTTGAGCGTGGTGCCTTTTGTCGCCGAGCATGGCGATAACTGGCTGGACGTCGGCAGCGGCGGCGGCATGCCGGGGATTCCCCTGGCCATCCTGTTTCCCGAGCGGCAGTTCACCCTGCTCGACTCCAATGGCAAGAAGACCCGCTTCCTGACTCAGGTGAAGCTGGAGCTGAAGCTGGCCAACCTGGAAGTTATCCACAGCCGGGTCGAAGAGTTCCAGCCGGAGGTGCCTTTCAGCGGTATTTGCTCGCGTGCCTTCAGCTCGCTGCAGGATTTCTCCGACTGGACCCGGCATCTAGGCGACGGCCATACCGAGTGGCTGGCGATGAAGGGCGTGCATCCGGATGACGAGCTGCAGGCCCTGCCGGCGGACTTTCGTCTGCAAAGCACGCACGTGCTCAAGGTTCCCGGTTGCCAAGGCCAGCGCCATCTGTTGATACTGCGTCGCTTGGTCTAGGGGGAACGGCAGCATGGCTAAAGTATTCGCGATCGCCAACCAGAAAGGCGGAGTCGGCAAGACCACTACCTGCATCAATCTGGCGGCATCCCTGGTCGCTACCAAGCGCCGTGTGCTGCTGATCGACCTCGACCCGCAGGGCAACGCCACCATGGGCAGTGGCGTCGACAAACAGACCCTGGAACACTCGATCTACGACGTACTGATCGGCGAGAGCACGGTCGGCGAAGCCATGCAGTTCTCCGAGCATGGCGGTTACCAGTTGCTGCCGGCCAACCGCGACCTGACCGCCGCGGAAGTAGGTCTGCTGGAAATGAAGATGAAGGAGAGCCGCCTGCGCTATGCGCTGGCGCCGATCCGCGAGAACTACGACTACATCCTCATCGACTGCCCGCCGGCGCTGTCGATGCTCACGGTCAACGCCCTGGTCGCCGCCGACGGGGTGATTATCCCCATGCAGTGCGAGTACTACGCGCTGGAAGGCCTGAGCGACCTGGTCAACAGCATCCAGCGCATCGCCGAACTGCTCAACCCGAGCCTGAAGATCGAAGGCCTGCTGCGCACCATGTACGACCCGCGCATCAGCCTGACCAACGATGTCACCGCGCAGCTCAAGGAGCATTTCGGCGACAAGCTCTACGACGTGGTCATCCCGCGCAACGTGCGCCTGGCCGAGGCGCCCAGCTTCGGCATGCCGGCACTGGTCTACGACAAGCAATCCCGTGGTGCCATTGCCTACCTGGCCTTGGCCGGCGAACTGGTGCGCCGTCAGCGCAGCAGCGCCAAAACTGCTACCGCCTAAGGAATCCCATGGCCCTCAAGAAACGTGGACTCGGCCGCGGGCTAGACGCCCTGCTCGGCGGCACCTCCGCTGCCGCCCTGGAAAACGAAGCCGTACAGGCCGACACCCGTGAGCTGCAGCATCTGCCGCTGGATCTGGTGCAGCGTGGCAAATACCAGCCGCGCCGCGACATGGACCCGGGTGCGCTCGAAGAGCTGGCCAACTCGATCAAGGCCCAGGGTGTGATGCAGCCGATCGTGGTGCGCCCCATCGGTGGCGGCCGCTTCGAGATCATCGCCGGTGAGCGCCGTTGGCGCGCCAGCCAGCAGGCCGGCCTGGAGAGGATCCCGGCCATGGTCCGTGACGTAACGGACGAAGCGGCCATCGCCATGGCGCTGATCGAGAACATCCAGCGCGAAGACCTCAATCCGATCGAGGAAGCGGTGGCGTTGCAGCGTTTGCAGCAGGAATTCGAGCTGACCCAGCAGCAGGTCGCCGACGCGGTGGGCAAGTCGCGGGCAACCATCACCAACCTGCTGCGCCTGATCGCCCTGCCGGAAGAGATCAAGACCCTGCTGTCCCATGGCGATCTGGAAATGGGCCATGCCCGCGCCCTGCTCGGTTTGCCCGCCGAACAGCAGGTCGAAGGTGCGCGACATGTTGTCGCACGCGGCCTGACGGTGCGTCAGACCGAGGCCCTGGTGCGGCAGTGGTTGAACAGCAAGGAAAAACCGGTGGCCGCGGTCAAGAGCGATCCGGACATCAACCGCCTGGAACAGCGCCTGGCCGAGAAGCTAGGGGCTCCGGTGCAGATCAAGCATGGTCCGAAGGGCAAGGGTCAGCTGGTCATCCGCTACAGCTCGCTGGACGAGTTGCAGGGCGTTTTGGCGCACATTCGCTAATTCGGGGAAACAATTGCACATCTTTGGTGCTGTGCCGGACGGTCGGAATTCACTACCGGCCAGTTGAATGGGGGTAGAACCCACCCTATACTTCGCGCGCATTTTGTCGGCACAAAATATGCCAAGTGATTGATTTTAGGCGGCCGACGCCAGAGGAACAGTAGTGATGGATGCCCGCACGCCAAACCGCCTGCCCTTCCATCGTTTGCCGGTTTTTCCGGTGCTGCTCACTCAATTGGCCGTGTTGCTGCTGGCTGCTGCTACCCTGTACGGCTGGCGCGGCCCGGTGAGCGGTTACTCGGGACTCTGTGGGGGGGCTGATTGCCTGGCTGCCCAACCTGTATTTCGCCCACAAGGCGTTCCGTTTCAGCGGGGCGCGGGCGGCTCAGAACATCGTCCGGTCTTTTTATGCCGGCGAGGCGGGCAAACTGATTCTGACGGCAGCGTTATTCACGCTGGCGTTTGCAGGGGTGAAACCTCTGGAAGCACTGGCGCTGTTCGGTGTCTTCCTACTGACCCAAGGGGTCAACTGGTTCACACCGCTGCTGATGAGAACAAGACTTTCGAGACCTTAGAGCGTTTGAGGCAAACATGGCAGAACAAACCGCTTCGGGCTACATCCAGCACCACCTGCAGAACCTGACTTTTGGGCAACTGCCGACTGGTGATTGGGGCTTCGCCCACACCGCACAAGAAGCAAAGGAAATGGGCTTCTGGGCATTCCACGTGGATACCCTGGGTTGGTCCGTCTTCCTCGGCCTGATCTTCATCCTGCTGTTCCGCTCGGCCGCCAAGCGCGCCACCAGCGGCCAACCGGGTGGCCTGCAGAACTTCGTCGAAGTGCTGATCGAGTTTGTCGACGGCAGCGTCAAGGACACCTTCCACGGCCGTAACGCGCTGATCGCGCCGCTGGCCCTGACCATCTTCGTCTGGATCTTCCTGATGAACCTGATGGACCTGGTGCCGGTCGACTTCCTGCCGATGCTGGCCGCGACCATCACGGGCGACAGTCATCTGCCGTTCCGCGTGGTGCCGACCACCGACCCGAACGCCACCCTGGGCATGGCCCTGTCGGTGTTCGCCCTGATCATCTTCTACAGCATCAAGGTCAAGGGCATCGGCGGCTTCCTCGGCGAGCTGACCCTGCATCCTTTCGGCAGCAAGAACATCGTCGTGCAGATCCTGCTGATCCCGGTGAACTTCCTCCTCGAGTTCGTCACCCTGATCGCCAAGCCGATTTCCCTGGCTCTGCGTCTGTTCGGCAACATGTATGCCGGCGAACTGATCTTCATCCTGATTGCCGTGATGTTCGGCAGTGGCATGTTCCTGCTCAGCACCCTGGGTGTTGTACTGAACTGGGCGTGGGCGGTGTTCCACATCCTGATCATCACCCTGCAGGCGTTCATCTTCATGATGTTGACCATCGTCTACCTGTCGATGGCGCACGAAGACAACCATTAAGAGCGCCCTGCGCCTCTGATGACCTTCTCCCTCTGGGAGAGGGTGCCCGAAGGGCGGGAGAGGGCTGACCTCTCCGAGATTGAAAAACGATTTTGCTTTACCGCTTCACTTTGAAAAACCCCTAACCAATACGACATAAAAAGTCGGGAGGAAAGATGGAAACTGTAGTTGGTCTCACCGCGATTGCTGTTGCCCTGCTGATCGGCCTGGGCGCTCTGGGTACTGCCATTGGCTTCGGCCTGCTGGGCGGCAAATTCCTGGAAGGCGCTGCGCGTCAGCCGGAAATGGTTCCGATGCTGCAGGTCAAAATGTTCATCGTCGCCGGTCTGCTGGACGCCGTGACCATGATCGGTGTTGGTATCGCCCTGTTCTTCACCTTCGCTAACCCGTTCATCGCTCAAATCCCGGCCTAATCAACTCATCGAGTTGATTAGCTGGATAGACAACGAACGAGCGAGGTATTGGCGTGAACATTAATGCAACCCTGATTGGCCAGGCCGTTGCGTTCTTCATTTTCGTGCTGTTCTGCATGAAGTTCGTATGGCCTCCGGTCATCACGGCTTTGCGCGAACGCCAGAAGAAGATCGCTGATGGTCTGGACGCCGCCAACCGTGCGGCTCGTGATCTGGAACTGGCCCACGAGAAAGTGGCTCAGCAACTGCGCGAAGCCAAAACCCAGGCTGCGGAAATCATCGAGCAGGCCAAGAAACGCGGTACCCAGATCGTCGACGAAGCCCGTGATCAGGCCCGTGTCGAAGCTGACCGTGTGAAGGCTCAGGCTCAGGCCGAGATCGAACAGGAACTGAACAGCGTCAAAGACGCCCTGCGTGCCCAAGTGGGTGCCCTGGCTGTTGGCGGTGCCGAGAAGATCCTGGGTGCAACCATCGATCAAAACGCGCATGCGGAGCTGGTTAACAAACTGGCAGCCGAAATCTAAGCGAGGGCGATCATGGCAGAACTGACCACGCTGGCCCGACCTTACGCCAAGGCTGCTTTCGAGCACGCCCAGGCCCATCAGCAACTGGCCTCCTGGTCAGCCATGCTCGGCCTGGCTGCAGTGGTGTCGCAAGACGACACCCTGCAACGCGTGCTCAAGGCCCCGCGTCTGACGAGTACAGAAAAGGCCACCACTTTTAATGAAGTGTGTGGTGACAAGTTCGATGCCCAGGCACGCAACTTCATTTCCATTGTCTCCGAACACAATCGTCTCGATCTGTTGCCGGAAATCGCCGCCCTGTTCGAGCTGTACAAAGCTGAACAGGAAAAGTCGGTGGACGTGGAAGTGACCAGTGCCTTCGCATTGAGCACCGAACAGCAAGACAAACTCGCCAAGGTTCTCAGCGCACGGCTCAGTCGAGAAGTGCGTCTGCACGCGACGGAAGACGCCACCCTTATCGGTGGTGTGGTAATCCGCGCGGGCGACCTGGTTATCGATGGCTCGGTTCGCGGCAAAGTCGCGAAGCTGGCCGAAGCGTTGAAATCTTGAGTTTGAAGGGGCAGCAGAGCAATGCAGCAACTCAATCCTTCCGAAATTAGTGAAATCATCAAGGGACGTATCGAGAAACTCGACGTCTCTTCCCAGGCTCGTAACGAAGGCACCATCGTCAGCGTGTCTGACGGTATCGTGCGGATCTATGGTCTCGCCGACGTCATGTACGGTGAAATGATCGAGTTCCCGGGCGGCGTCTACGGTATGGCCATGAACCTTGAGCGCGACTCCGTCGGCGCCGTGGTTCTGGGTGCCTACCAGTCGCTGGCCGAAGGCATGAGCGCCAAGTGCACCGGCCGCATCCTGGAAGTCCCGGTTGGTCCGGAACTGCTGGGTCGCGTGGTCGATGCACTGGGTAACCCGATCGACGGCAAAGGCCCGCTGAACAACGTCGTTAGCGACGCGGTTGAGAAGGTTGCGCCGGGCGTGATCTGGCGTAAGTCGGTCGACCAGCCGGTGCAAACCGGTTACAAGTCGGTCGATGCCATGATCCCGGTAGGCCGTGGCCAGCGCGAGCTGATCATCGGTGACCGTCAGATCGGTAAAACCGCTCTGGCCATCGACGCCATCATCAACCAGAAAGACAGCGGCATCCGTTGCGTCTATGTGGCTATCGGTCAGAAGCAATCGACCATCGCCAACATCGTACGCAAGCTGGAAGAGAACGGCGCCCTGGCCAACACCATCGTGGTGGCTGCGTCCGCTTCCGAATCGGCTGCCCTGCAGTTCATCGCACCGTACGCCGGTTGCACCATGGGCGAATACTTCCGCGACCGCGGTGAAGACGCCCTGATCGTGTACGACGACCTGTCCAAGCAAGCCGTTGCCTACCGCCAGATCTCCCTGCTGCTGCGCCGTCCGCCGGGCCGCGAAGCTTACCCGGGCGACGTGTTCTATCTCCACAGCCGTCTGCTGGAGCGCGCTTCCCGCGTTTCCGAAGAGTACGTCGAGAAGTTCACCAATGGCGCCGTGACTGGCAAGACCGGTTCGCTGACCGCTCTGCCGATCATCGAAACCCAGGCTGGCGACGTTTCCGCGTTCGTTCCGACCAACGTGATTTCGATCACCGACGGTCAGATCTTCCTGGAATCGGCCATGTTCAACTCGGGTCTGCGTCCGGCCGTCAACGCCGGTATCTCGGTATCCCGCGTGGGTGGTGCTGCTCAGACCAAGATCATCAAGAAGCTCTCCGGTGGTATCCGTACCGCTCTGGCTCAATACCGTGAACTGGCGGCTTTCGCCCAGTTCGCTTCTGACCTGGACGAAGCCACCCGCAAGCAGCTTGACCATGGTCAGCGTGTAACCGAGCTGATGAAGCAGAAGCAGTACGCGCCGATGTCCATCGCCGAGATGGCTCTGTCGCTGTACGCCGCCGAGCGTGGCTTCCTGGTGGACATCGAAGTCGCCAAGATCATCAGCTTCGAGCAGGCCCTGATCGCCTTCTTCAACCGTGAGAACGCCGCACTGATGGCGAAGATCAACGAGAAGGGCGACTTCAATGACGACATCGATGGCCAGCTGAAAGCCGGTATCGAGAAGTTCAAGGCCACTCAAACCTGGTAAGCCGCAGCGGGGATCGCAAGATCCCCGCTTGCTAACCTGATAGGTGTTACATGGCAGGCGCAAAAGAGATTCGCAGCAAGATTGCGAGCATCAAAAGCACGCAGAAGATCACCAGCGCCATGGAAAAGGTGGCGGTCAGCAAAATGCGCAGAGCACAAATGCGCATGGCGTCGAGCCGTCCCTACGCGGAGCGTATCCGTCAGGTGATTGGTCATCTGGCCAACGCCAACCCGGAATACCGTCATCCGTTCATGATCGAGCGCGAAGTAAAGCGCGTCGGTTATGTGGTGGTGAGTTCGGACCGTGGTCTGTGTGGTGGTCTGAATACCAACCTGTTCAAGGCTCTGGTCAAGGACATGGCGAGCAATCGCGAGCAAGGCGTAGAGGTTGATCTCTGCGTGATTGGTACCAAGGGCGCGGCGTTCTTCCGCAACTTTGGTGGCAATGTCGTTGCTGCGATCAGCCACCTGGGCGAGGAACCGTCGATCAATGATCTGATCGGTTCGGTCAAGGTCATGCTCGATGCCTACCTCGAAGGTCGCATCGATCGTCTGTCCGTGGTCTCGAACAAGTTCATCAATACCATGACGCAAAAGCCGACAGTGGAGCAGTTGATTCCGCTGGTGGCGACTCCGGATGCTGGGCTCAAGCACCACTGGGACTACCTCTACGAACCCGATGCCAAACAGCTGCTCGAAGGCTTGATGGTGCGCTACGTGGAATCGCAGGTATACCAGGCGGTGGTCGAGAACAACGCGGCTGAACAAGCGGCGCGGATGATCGCGATGAAGAACGCCACCGACAACGCTGGCGATCTGATCAAAGACCTGCAGCTGATTTACAACAAGGCGCGTCAGGCAGCGATCACCCAGGAAATTTCGGAAATCGTCGGCGGCGCTGCCGCGGTTTAAAGAACGGTTCAAATATTCAGAGGAACCAAAGATGAGTAGCGGACGTATCGTTCAAATCATCGGCGCCGTCATCGACGTGGAATTCCCGCGTGATCAGGTGCCGGCAGTCTACGAAGCGCTGAAAGTAGTCGGCGCCGAAACCACTCTGGAAGTTCAGCAGCAGCTGGGCGACGGCGTGGTTCGCTCCATTGCCATGGGTTCGACCGAAGGCCTGAAACGCGGCCTGGACGTCTCCCGTACCCACAAGGCCATCTCCGTACCGGTCGGTAAAGCGACCCTGGGCCGGATCATGGACGTACTGGGCAACCCAATCGACGAAGCCGGCCCGATCGGCGAAGAAGAGCAGTGGGAAATCCACCGCCCTGCGCCGTCCTACGCTGAACAAGCGGGCGGCAACGAGCTGCTGGAAACCGGCATCAAGGTTATCGACCTGGTTTGCCCGTTTGCCAAAGGCGGTAAAGTCGGTCTGTTCGGTGGTGCCGGTGTCGGCAAGACCGTAAACATGATGGAACTGATCCGTAACATCGCCATGGAACACAGCGGTTATTCCGTGTTCGCTGGTGTGGGTGAGCGTACTCGTGAGGGTAACGACTTCTACCACGAGATGAAGGACTCCAACGTTCTCGACAAGGTAGCCCTGGTTTACGGTCAGATGAACGAGCCGCCAGGCAACCGTCTGCGCGTAGCCCTGACCGGCCTGACCATGGCCGAGAAGTTCCGTGACGAAGGTCGTGACGTACTGTTGTTCGTCGACAACATCTACCGTTACACCCTGGCCGGTACCGAAGTATCCGCACTGCTGGGCCGTATGCCTTCCGCGGTGGGTTACCAGCCGACCCTGGCCGAGGAAATGGGCGTTCTGCAAGAGCGCATCACCTCCACCAAGAACGGTTCGATCACCTCGGTACAAGCCGTATACGTACCTGCGGACGACCTGACCGACCCGAGCCCGGCGACCACCTTCGCCCACTTGGACGCCACCGTCGTACTGTCGCGTGACATCGCTTCCCTGGGTATCTACCCGGCCGTGGACCCGTTGGACTCCACCTCCCGTCAGCTCGATCCGCTGGTGGTTGGTGTTGAGCACTACGAGACCGCGCGTGGCGTGCAGTACGTACTGCAGCGTTACAAGGAACTGAAGGACATCATCGCGATCCTCGGCATGGACGAACTGTCCGAATCCGACAAGCAGCTGGTATCCCGTGCTCGTAAGATTCAGCGCTTCCTGTCCCAGCCGTTCTTCGTGGCCGAAGTCTTCACCGGTTCGCCAGGCAAGTACGTTTCCCTGAAGGACACCATCGCTGGTTTCAGCGGTATTCTGAAAGGTGACTACGATCACCTGCCGGAGCAGGCGTTCTACATGGTTGGCAGCATCGACGAAGCAATCGAGAAAGCCAAGAAACTGTAATCCCCTGTGCGCCCGGCAACGGGCGCGACAAGGGTCGTTTACAGCGTTGCGAGCGAAGACCAGGCAAGGCGAAAACGATGAAGACGCGGAATTTACTTGGGTAAATGAGCAGTCTGAAGCGGTTTTCAACACAGCTTGGTCGAGCGCAGTAGCTGCAAACGATCCGACATGTGAGGCTAGATATGGCTATGACAGTCCATTGCGACATCGTCAGCGCAGAAGCGGAGATCTTCTCCGGTCTGGTCGAGATGGTGATTGCGCACGGTAACCTGGGTGATCTCGGTATCGCTCCAGGCCACGCGCCGCTGATCACCGATCTCAAGCCGGGTCCGATCCGCTTGGTCAAGCAGGGTGGCGAAGCTGAGGTGTTCTACATCTCCGGCGGTTTCCTCGAAGTGCAGCCGAACATGGTGAAGGTCCTGGCCGACACCGTGACCCGCGCTGCCGACATCGACGAAGCAGCTGCTCAGGAAGCCCTCAAGGCTGCTGAGAAAGCGCTGCACGAGCATGACGCCGAGTTCGACTACGGTTCCGCTGCCGCTCACCTGGCAGAGGTCGCGGCCCAGCTGCGTACCGTGCAACAGATGCGCAAGAAGTTCTGAGGCGCGTCCTCCGGCTTCAGTGCAAGCAAGTAAAAGGGTAGCCTTGGCTACCCTTTTTCTTTTTCTACGAGTAGCCCGGATGCAATCCGGGACGGTTACCCCGGATTGCATCCGGGCTACTTAATAGGATCTGCCCCCATGTCCCTCGATATTGTCATCCTCGCCGCCGGCCAGGGCACCCGTATGCGTTCGGCACTGCCCAAGGTGCTGCACCCGATTGCCGACAAGTCCATGCTCGGCCATGTGATCGACACGGCGCGCCAGCTTTCGCCACGCAAGATCCATGTGGTGATTGGTCATGGCGCCGAGCTGGTCCGCGAGCGTCTGGCGGCTGACGATATCCACTTCGTGCTGCAGGCCGAACAACTCGGTACTGGCCACGCGGTGGCTCAGGCGCTGCCGGCGTTGGAAGCGGACAAGGTGCTGATCCTCTACGGCGATGTGCCGCTGACCCGGGTAGAAACCCTGGCCCGCCTGCTGGAGCAGGCCAACGACACCCAGCTGGGCCTGCTGACGGTCAATCTGGCCGATCCCACCGGCTATGGCCGGATCATTCGCGACGCTGCCGGCCAGGTACAGGCGATTGTCGAGCACAAGGATGCCAGCGACGCGCAGCGCGCCATCCGCGAGGGCAACACCGGCATTCTCGCCGTACCCGGCAAGCGCCTCGGCGGCTGGCTGGGGCGTCTGTCCAACAGCAACGCCCAGGGCGAGTACTACCTCACCGATGTGATCGCCATGGCAGTGGCCGACGGCCTGGTGGTGGCTACCGAAACCGCCCAGGACGAACTGGAAGTGCTCGGCGCCAATGACCGCATCCAGCTGGCCCAGCTCGAGCGTCACTACCAGCAGCGCGCCGCCCGTAGCCTGATGGCCCAGGGCGTGACCCTGCTCGACCCGGCACGCTTCGACCTGCGTGGCGAAGTGAAAGTTGGCCGCGATGTGCTGATCGATGTGAACGTGATTCTCGAAGGCCAGGTGGTCATCGAGGACGGTGTGCAGATCGGCCCCAACTGCGTGATCAAGAACAGCACCCTGCGCCGCGGCGCCATCGTCAAAGCCAACAGCCATCTGGAAGGTGCCGAACTGGGCGAGGGCGCCGACTGCGGCCCGTTTGCCCGCTTGCGCCCGGGTGCGAAGCTGGGTGCCAAGGCCCATGTCGGAAACTTCGTCGAGCTGAAGAACGCCGTGCTGGGCGAGGGCGCCAAGGCCGGCCACCTGAGCTACCTGGGCGATGCCGAGATCGGTGCGCGCACTAACATCGGCGCCGGCACCATCACCTGCAACTACGACGGCGCCAACAAGTTCCGCACTGTGATGGGCGAGGACGTGTTCATCGGTTCCAACAGCTCCCTGGTGGCACCGCTGACCCTGGGCGATGGCGCCACCACTGGCGCCGGTTCCACCGTGACCCAGGACGTACCGGCCAAGGCCCTGGCCGTCGGCCGCGCCAAGCAGCGCAACATCGAAGGCTGGAAGCGCCCGACCAAGAAGTAACGGTCGAGTGGTTATCCACAGGGAAAAGGCGGCTCAGGCCGCCTTTTGTCTATTTCAGGCTTGACCATAAGCTTTCGTTAGGTTTTGATTCACGCACTTATCTTTCGAATCGAAACTTACGGATGTCCAAGCGCAACACACCGCAACGTCGCCACACCATCCTGGCCATGCTCACCGAGCAGGGCGAGGTCAGTGTCGACCAGTTGGCCAGTGCCTTTGCCACGTCCGAAGTGACCATTCGCAAGGACCTCGCTGCCCTGGAGAAGAACGGCCTACTGCTGCGTCGCTACGGCGGCGCGGTGCCCATGCCGCAGGAGCTGATCGGCGAGCCAGCGCAGCCGATATCCAGCCACAAGCAGGCCATCGCCCGCGCAGGAGTCGAACGCATCCGCGAGCATGCGCGGGTGATCATCGACAGCGGCACCACCACGGCGGCGATGATCCCGCAGCTCGGCTACAAGCCCGGCCTGGTGGTGATGACCAACTCGCTGAACGTTGCCAACGCCCTGCGCGATATCGAGCACGAACCGGTGCTGCTGATGACCGGCGGCACCTGGGACCCACACTCGGAATCCTTCCAGGGCCAGGTCGCCGAGCAGGTGCTGCGCTCCTATGATTTCGACCAGTTGTTCATCGGCGCCGATGGCATCGACCTGCAGCGCGGCACCACCACCTTCAATGAACTACTGGGCTTATCGCGAGTGATGGCCGAGGTGGCGCGCGAAGTCATCGTCATGGTCGAGAGCGACAAGGTCGGCCGCAAGATTCCCAACCTGGAACTGCCGTGGAGCAGCGTCCATACCCTGATCACCGACGACCGCCTGGATGCCCAGGCGGCCGAACAGATAAAGGCGCGGGGCATCACCCTGATCCTCGCCGCCGTGCAACCTTAGGAGAACAGCCATGTGTGGCATTGTTGGCGCCGTCGCCGAACGCAGCATCACCCCAATCCTGGTCGAAGGCCTCAAGCGCCTGGAGTACCGCGGTTACGACAGCGCCGGCGTGGCGGTCTTCACCCAGAGCGGCCAGTTGCAGCGCTGCCGCCGCGTAGGCAAGGTCGCCGAACTGGCTCAGGCCCTGGCCGGTGAACCGCTCAACGGCCACCTGGGCATCGCCCACACCCGCTGGGCCACTCACGGCGCGCCGAGCGAGCGCAATGCCCACCCGCATTTCTCGGGTAAACAGCCCGGCGAACAACTGGCCGTGGTGCACAACGGCATCATCGAGAACCACGAAGAGCTGCGCGCCCGCCTGCAAGGCCTGGGCTACGTCTTCACCTCGGATACCGACACCGAAACCATCGTTCACCTGCTGAACCACAAGCTTGCTGAGCACGGCGACCTGGCCGTTGCCCTCAAGGCCGCCATCCCCGAACTGCACGGCGCTTACGGCCTGGCTGTGATCAGCGCCCAGCAATCGGATCGCATCCTCGCCGCCCGTAGCGGCAGCCCGCTGGTGATCGGCCTGGGTCTGGGCGAGAACTTCCTCGCCTCCGACCAGCTGGCTCTGCGCCAGGTCACCGACCGCTTCATGTACCTGGAAGAAGGCGACATCGCCGAAATCCGCCGCGACAGCGTGCAGATCTGGGACGCCAGCGGCCGCACGGTACAGCGCGAACAGGTGCAATACCACGAAGGCGCCGAGGCCGCCGACAAGGGCGAGTACCGCCACTTCATGCTCAAGGAAATCCACGAGCAGCCCAAGGTCGTGCAGCGCACCCTGGAAGGCCGCCTGGGCACTGACCACGTCCTGGTCCAGGCCTTCGGCCCGCAGGCCGCCGAGCTGTTCGCCAAAGTGCGCAACGTACAGATCGTCGCCTGCGGTACCAGCTACCACGCCGGTATGGTCGCCCGTTACTGGCTCGAAGGCCTGGCCGGCATCCCCTGCCAGGTCGAAGTGGCCAGCGAGTTCCGCTACCGCAAGGTGGTGGTGCAGCCGGACACCCTGTTCGTCAGCATCTCCCAGTCCGGCGAAACCGCCGACACCCTGGCCGCCCTGCGCAACGCCAAGCAATGCGCGCCGGACAACGGCGGCTACCTGGCCAGCCTGGCCATCTGCAACGTCGGCATCAGCTCCCTGGTGCGCGAATCCGACCTGACCCTGCTGACCCAGGCCGGCCCGGAAATCGGTGTGGCCTCGACCAAGGCCTTCACCACCCAGCTGGTCGGCCTGATGCTGCTGACCCTGTCCCTCGGCCAGGTACGCGGCACCCTCGAAGCCGGCGTGGCCGCCGAACTGGTGGAAGAACTGCGCCGCCTGCCCACTCGCCTAGGCGAAGCCCTGGCGATGGACAAGACCGTCGAGAAAATCGCCGAACTGTTCGCCGAGAAGCACCACACCCTGTTTCTCGGCCGCGGCGCGCAATACCCGGTGGCCATGGAAGGTGCGCTCAAGCTCAAGGAAATCTCCTACATCCACGCCGAAGCCTACCCGGCCGGCGAGCTCAAGCACGGCCCGCTGGCCTTGGTCGACAGCGACATGCCGGTGGTCACCGTGGCGCCGAACAACGAGCTGCTCGAGAAGCTCAAGTCCAACCTGCAGGAAGTCGCCGCCCGCGGCGGCCAACTGATCGTCTTCGCCGACCAGCAAGCCGGCATGAGCAACGGCGAAGGCACCCACGTGGTGAACATGCCGCACATCCACGACGCCCTGGCGCCGATCCTCTACACCTTGCCGCTGCAACTGCTGTCGTACTACGTGGCAGTGTTCAAGGGCACGGATGTGGATCAGCCGCGTAACCTGGCCAAGAGCGTGACGGTGGAATGAGGTGGTAGAGGTAAACAAAAAAGCGGGCCATGGGCCCGCTTTTTTGTGGGTTGAGGCGCAGCAAACAATCCAGCGACATTCGTCAGACACCGCATGAGCGACCCAACAGAAAGAGACGGGTCGTCGCATGTGGAGTGTGCAGAGTCGCTTCGGCCTGCCGATCATGCGACTCGCCATACTCACTCGTGTTGAACTGCTTCAGCACTTTCATTGTGAGCCTGACATCGCCGTTGCGGGAGCGATAGACCAGGCGACGTTTGCCCGTATCACTGGTCTCCAGCTCCACTATTTCGCCGTTGTTGCGCAGATAAAGGAAGCGCTCGTCCACTTCGACGAGAGACGTCGACATACCCTCCCTCATGGTGAAGTGCTGATCGGTGATGCTGTACCCGCATAGCCACACTCCTGGGCTGTCATGACCCGTGGCGTTGAATCTGGACAGCGCTTCCTTGTAGGACAGTGGCTCAAGCGATGCTGCATATGCAGGGGCGCTGGCAACCAAAATGCCTGTCAGCAATATCCCAGTTGCCGCGATAGCACGGAGCATCAACTGATGCCTATCTTCTTGCCGACTATGTCGCCTGCCATATCGAGCCAATCCGGTGACTGGCTCTTGTCCGGCTGCTCCGCCTCATTCAATTGCTCGGCGAGCATATCGACCAACCCCATCGGATTGCCTTCCTTGGCCTCGGCTACCGCCTTGGCTGCCTGTGCGGCTTTGAGGATGGTTTGGAGTTCCGGTGTTGTAGCTGTTTGCTCGGTGAGGGGCTGTGGTAGCGGCATGGCTGCTACCTCACGCAGAACAGTGCCCGGTTCGCGGGTATAGGCGCGCAGGTGATCGATGCCTTCCATCATCGGGTAGGCGATACCGGTGAGTGGGTCGAAGGCGCTGACCTGCGGCAGACTTTGGCCCGAAGACTCCGGCATGGGCAGCTTGCCGCGAATCACCGGCACGCCCAGAGTTGGCAGAATCAGACCGAGCAAGTAGCGGGGATCGCGGCGTTTGACTGCCAGGCCGATGCTGCCGACGGCGATGGCCAACCCTATGACCCGTCCTGCAGTCAGCAGCGGCGTCAGTGACTTGTTCGACTCCTGGTCGAAGTGCACCAGACGGTAGCGGAAGTAGTCGGTCCACATTTCGCGGGGTGCATAGCCCGAGCTATTCATGAACCAGGCGCGGGAGTCGTGGATATGGTCATCGAATAGCGCGACGAGCGATTCGTATCCGGGAGCAACTTTTCCTTTGTCCAAAAAGAGCTTGTGGTACCAGGCCGTGCCGTCGGTATGGATGCTCTTGAACTGTTTTGCTTCATCCTCTTCGTTGATCAGATAGATCACGCCGGAAAGTGAGTCGATTACGCCGGAAAGGAAACCCCGATCATCCTCCACTGGCTTCCAGTCGCCACGGTAGTCGCGGGAAAACTCGGCGGCGGCGCCTTGAAGCTGGCGGTTATCCAGAGTGGGCTCGTAGGCCTTTTCAATCTCGAGCTTCTGGTATTCCCCGAGGCCGCCGATGGTGCGGATGTCCTCATCGAACTCTGAGTAACCTGGGCAATCACCCTCCGCCAGGGAGCGGTTGGCCTGGAGGCGGCGTTCACAGCTGATAAATTTCTCGCCGTTTCGTTCGCGCGTCTTCTCCTCCAGTTTGTGAGCATGCAGGTGCTTGCGAGCATCCCAAACGGCTTGGGCTTCGTCCGGCTGGTTCTTGACGTTCTCGTAGAAGCTGCTGCCGTTTAGGCCATTGTGGTAGCGGTCGATGCGCCAGCCGGTGATCAGTTCGGTCTCTCGCTCGACAATTTCTTCGAGGGGCGCGTTACCTGCTCTGGCGGCCTGGGCCTGCCAGGCATTGAAGCGCTCGATAAGAACTGGAGAGATAGAAAACTCCCGGTTACTTATGTCGATCATGGCCAAATTGGGTTCTCGATCCGAGACATCCTTCGAGATCATCTCTTTTGGTATCAGTAGAGGTGCGCCAGCAGCGAAGGCCTCTCGATACATGTGATGAAGAGTGATCTGGGATAAAAGCAGCTCTTCCTGCATGGCCTTGCCCTGATCCTTGGCGGGATAACCTCCACCCACATCCGAGTGCATGCCTGGATAGACATACTCGACGCTATTTGCCCGATAGCTTGAAGATTGGCTCTTGTCCGGTTCTCCGTCATCGCCGCGTGGGCGGCGGCGGATCGAGTCCAGCGGGAAACTGGCGCGCTGTTCGTGGGCCGAGACCAGGTGCACGCAGCGGTTGAGGAAGCGTTGGTCTTCCGGCAGGCGGGTGTCTTCGTCAGGCAGGCGCATGGTGCCATCGGCCCAGCTCATATGCCCGGCGGCGAAGGGAAAGCTATCGGCTAGGCCGACCGCCGCCACCGTGTCGAAGATGCCGAGAAACTCGATGGAGATTGGCAGGCCGGCGAAGCGGTATTCCGGTTCGCCATGGGCGCCGGTTTTGCGTACCAGCTCCAGCAGCCAGTTGCAGAAGGTCCGTGCCTCGGCTGCACCTCGGGAAAAGCCATAGACGTACAGGCGCAGGGAAAGGATTTCCGGCTTCTTCTGCTGCTCCTTGCGAGCCCCTAATTCAGCTTCGAGCTGCTCAATCAAGGGCCGCAGAGTCTGTTCTCGGTTGCGCTTACCATTGCTGATCAGCTCTGGAGTCAACAGAACGGTATTCATTTGCGCGACCAGATCTTTTGTTTCTGCAACGCCTAGTTCGGAGTTCAGCAAGACTCTGTGCAAGGCATCTATCAAGCGGGTAAGCCCCCAGTTGATGCGACTTTCCCCGCCTGCAGCGCCTACGAGGCCGAACTGGCAAGGCTCATGCTCGTCGATATCCGGAAAAACTGTGCCGACACCTGGGCAGTAGTAGCGGAAGTGGCTTGGCGTTTTTTCGGTTGACGGGTGCTCCACAGTCGCATGGTACAAACGGGCGACATTGCTGGTGCTCAGCGGATCGCGCTCGTCCGCATGTCTGTTGTTGTTAGTGCCATCGAAGAACAGAGAAAGATGTAGGGACTTACAGCAGGTGTCGCTGCTAATGGCTCCACCTGTCTGCAAGGACTTCTGCCTGGTCTGCGAGATTGCACGGTTCTCATCTCTCTCTCGCTTGCTCAGGTTGTTCATTACTGCATGCGGAGAATCGGGCAAACCGCTTTTGAATGGGGGGGGCGATCAATGTATTGGTCTTGCCGGCACTTCCCTGTGTCATGGCGTTGGGCACTCCTTGTTCTCCTTGAGCTGGAACAATTCCTTGTAGGGGTAGTCGGGGTGTTGCGGTGTGAGGCAGGTGGTGTTGACCTGCACCTGGTCGCAAGACAGGAAATGAACCTTGATAGAACAGAACTCTTGCCCGTACTGAGGAATTTCGACCTCGACGCGGTGATGAGTCCAAGTCTTGATCTCTTCTCTCATCCTGGCATGCCAAGCCTCAGAATCACGCTGTTCTGGCCAGCTACTACTGCTGTAGGGATCTGCGTCTTTCTCCCACTCCACTACGGCGGTTAAACCGGGTCGCCACTGGGCGGGCAATACGCCACAACAAGTCTGTCCACTACCTCCTTGATGAGGGCCCAGATTGGGGCCTCCGGCGCCATTCACACTGAAGCTATTGATGGCTGCAGAGGTGTGGTTGTAGCCCATTACCGGTGCAGCCAGCATCTTGGGTTTGGTGGGGCCGCAGCCGGCGAGCAGCAGGGCGCAGATAGCGCCGCAGATAAGCCTGGTTTTCATGAGGCTGGACATTCCTTGGTCTCCTTGAGCTGGAACAATTCCTTGTAGGGGTAGTCGGGGTGTTGCGGGGTGAAGCAGGTGGTGTTGACATGTACCTGGTCACAAGGGAGGAAATGAACCTTGATAGAACAGAACTCTTGCCCGTACTGAGGAATTTCGACCTCGGCCCGGTGGCGGGTGTAGTGACGCTCATGCTCTTCCATCCGTTTGCGCCAGGCGTCCGAAAACAGGGGTTCAGGCCACTTCACGCGGGGGTTTGGGTCTTTTTCCCATTCCACCACAGCGGTTAGGCCGGGACGCCACTGGGCGGGTAATACGCCACAACAGCTTTGCTTCCCTCCCCCCTGATGTGGCCCGATGCCTGCACCACCGGCGCCATTCACACTGAAGCTATTGATGGCTGCTGCGGTGTGGTTGTAGCCCATCACCGGTGCAGCCAGCATCTTGGGTTTGGCGGATGTGCAGCCCATACACGCCAGCACGCTGGTGCAGAGCAGACAGCCTAAACGGAGGTTCATGCGAGCTGTGCCCTAGGGGAAGTTGAGGAGTTTCGAGTCAGCCATTCGCGTACATGTGTCCTGCGCTGTTCGATGTCCACAACGGCCTGTTTATTCGCATCGAGGTGAGCACGCACGAGGTGTTGCTGCAGGGTTTCCCGGTTGGGTAAGCCGTACTCCTGGTGTTGGGCGCAGGTGAATGCGCGGTATTCCTCTGCATCCATCCAGGCGACGAGTTCGGCGACCTGCTCATTGCTCAATGCCAATGGCGGCAACGGTTGAGGCCGCTCGCTGGGGCGAACCGGCTGACCAGTCAACTGGCGAGGCTGGTCGTCGCGATCCAACCAATGCCAGGCGATAGCCGGGGCATGGAACCAGCGGCCTTGCTGCGGCATGAGGGTTTCACTGACGGCGAGAAACAGTCGTGGATCCCAGTAGCGCAACAATCCGCCGCTGCGGCCCTGATTCCATTCGGCTTGGGTGCAATGGCGCAGATGCTCAGTCAGTTCGACGAAGGACCATGAGCTGAGTAGGGCCAGCAGGCGCGGCTCGCGGTGCAGGGAGTCGAGCAATTGCTGTAGCCAGAGCAAATGCTCCTGATCCTGCCGTTGCAGGCGCAGCAGAACGGGGCCCTGTTTGGCGATGGCCTGCTCGGGGGTGTTATCGAGCAGCAGGGCGATAGCGGGTTCGGCTTTTAGCTCGGCCAGACTCTGCCAGAGCGGGTAATTAAGTCCGGTGGTATCGATCAGCAGATCGATATGGGCGAGCCGGTGACTGAGCGCTTGCTCCTGCAGGGTGGCCAGCCAAGTGGATGCTGTAGATAGCATTGGTCTTCCTTGATCAGTATCGAATCAGCGCGGCACCAGAGCCTGGGCCTTGCGTTGGGCAATGCGCAGGCACTCTTCGCATACAGCGGGTTGCGGCTTGTTCTCGCAATTGCTCAGCGGATTACTCCCGGCCTGCTCCAGCAGATTCCCCGCCTTGTCCGTATCCGCCATCCCCGGCTGGCGCGGTGGTTTGATTCCGATGCCTGATCCCGTTCCCGGTGAGCCGCCGGCATTGATCTTGACCATGGGGCCGACCAGGGTGATGCCGCTGGGGTCGAGTTTGATGAAGCTGCCGCCGGCCTTGAGGGTGATTTCAAGGCCGGCTTCAATGACCATCTTCTGCCCGGCTTTCAAGTGAATCTCGCGGCCGGCCTGGGTTAGTTGGGCGGTGCCGAGTTTGATGTGCTGGTTCTGCGCCACGGTCAGGTGGTCGTCGGCGCGGATTTCCACCTTGCGATCCAGATGGGTGGTGTGGTGTTCCTCGGCTTTCAGCTCGGTGTAGCTGTTGGCTTCGACCGTGTCGTGGCGTTCGTGGCCGATGCGGATCTTCTGGTCGTGCTCGATGTTTTCGTCCCAGTCTTTCTGGGCGTGGATGTAGATCTGTTCGGCGCCTTTTCTGTCCTCGATGCGCAGCTCGTTGTAGCCACCGCCGCCGGGGGAGCTGAGGGTCTTGAACACGCTGCGGGTCTTGTTCGCCGGCAGGTCGTAGGGAACGACGTGTTCCTTGTGATACAGGCAGCCGGTGACCAGCGGCTGGTCGGGGTCGCCCTCGAGGAAGGTGACCAGCACTTCCATGCCGATCCGTGGGATGGCGATTCCGCCGTAGCGGTCACCGGCCCAGCTGCTGGAGACGCGCAGCCAGCAGCTGCTGGTGTCGTCGCCATGGCCTTCGCGGTCCCAGTGGAACTGCACCTTGATCCGGCCGTATTGATCGCAGTGGATCTCCTCGCCCTTGGGCCCGGTGACTACTGCGGTCTGGCTGCCCAGCACACGCGGTTTCGGGTGTTGCAGGGGCGGGCGGTAGAGGATGTTCCAGGGGCTGGCGCTGAAGTGGTTGCGGTAGCCTTGGTTAAACTCCTCACGGGCTGCCCCCTCTCCCTGGCCCTCTCCCCGAAGGGGAGAGGGGATATTGGAGCCGCTGCCGAAGTTGCTGATCGACTCCTCCAGCACCTGCGGCTGTTTGCCTTGGTGGATCACCTCGTGCAGCAGCCACAGGTCGTTCCATTCGCGGCGCGGGTGGTCGGAGATTTCCAGCAGGTGGCCGCTGAGCAGGCGCGGCTGGTCGCTGCGGCCTTCGGCTAATTGATAGTCGGCGCGGTGGCGTTCCAGGGCGCGCTGGGCCAGGTGTTTGCCACGGGTGCGCTCGGTGTAGCGGCCGGGGTAGTCGTAGTCTTCCAGGTCGGGCTGGAACTCGCTTTTGGCGGCAGCCTCCAGCAGCAGGCGCGGTTGTTCGAAGTCGTAGTCGCGGCAGGTCACGCGGTTGCTGCGTGTGGCCAGGCGCAGTTTGAGGCGCTTGATCACCGGTTCGTCGGCGACCATGCCGCTGTCCTGCACATAGGCGGTGGGCTGGCCCAGGCGCGGGAAGCTGGTCTGGTCGTCGCCGAAGACCAGCACATGGCCTTGGCCACTGTGCTCGAAGTGGTAGTGCAGGCCTTCTTCCTCGCACAGGCGCTGGATGAAGTGCAGGTCGCTCTCATCGTACTGCACGCAGTAGTCGCGCGGTGGATAAACCGCCGGGCCGAGCTGGAAGCGGTAGGCGCCGCCGAGGATGCCGTGCTCCTCCAATACCAGGGCGATGATCTGCGGCACCGTCAGCTGCTGGTAGATGCGCTGGTTAGTGCGTTGCGCCAGCCAGGCCAGCTTGGGCTGCAGCACCAGGCGGTAGCGGGTCAGGCGCTTGCCGGACTCGCCCTGGGCGGCGTCGTGCACCAGGCCATGGATGCCCTGGCCGTCCGGGCTGAAGGCGAGGAAGGCGGGCTGGCCGAGCAGGCTCTGTAGGTCGAGGTCGGGGCGCTCGCTGACCAGCTCCACCTCGAAGCGGTAGGGCTGGTTGAGCGCTTCGCGGCCGTGGAATTCGAGCACCTGCAGGTCATGGCGCTGGCCGTCGAGGGTCAGGCTGAAGTGGGTCTGGTTGGCGGGGTTGAACATTCTGTCGTCCTTGTCAGAGGGCTGGCCGGCGGCGCAGCCAGCGCGGCAGCCGGGAAGCCGGGCGCTGCTGTTCGCGGAAGGCGCGCAGCAAACGGGGCAGACTGCTGCGCTGGGCCGGGTCGAACTCCAGCGCGGCGCGCAGGGCCGGCCACAGGGCGCGGGGCATATCGGCGGGGGCATGCAGCGGCAGTTCCATTGCCTTGGCCTGTTTAGCACTTTGCCGGCGGAAAGGATGCTGGCCGCTGCACAGTTCGTAGATCACGCAGGCCACCGCATAGACATCGGCGGCGGCGCTCAGGGGTGCACCGTCGAGCAGTTCCGGGGCGGCGTAGCGCGGCGTCCAGGCGGCGAAGCGGCTGCGCGACAGGCGCGGCAGGCCGGTGAGAAAGCCGTCCATGGCCTGGCCGAGGCCGAAGTCGAACAGGCGCAGCTCGCTGTCACCGAGCATCAGGTTGCTCGGCTTCAGGTCGCCGTGCAGCACGCCCTGGCCGTGCGCGTAATGCAGGGCTTCGAGCAGGCTCAGGCTGATCGTGCGGGCCTCGGCCCAGGGCAGGCCGCTGGGGTATTGCTGCAGCAGGCTGTCGAGGGTGCAGCCCTTGAGCAACTCCATGGTGATGAAGGCGCGCTGGCTGGGCGGGTCGATCTCGAAGCTGTACAGGCGCACCAGGTTGCGCTGGCTCAGGCGCGCGCTGAGGGCGAACTCGCTGTAGAGCAGGGCGCTGGCGTCCGGGTACTCGGCGAAGTCTTCGCTGAGGGTCTTCAGTGCCACATAGGGCTGCGGGTCGCCGAACTGTTCGCGCAGCAGGTCGCGGGCGCGATACACCGCGCCCATGCCGCCGACGCCGAGCAGGCGTTCGATGCGGTAGCGGCCGCAGAGCACCGGCGGCAGGTCCTTGGGCAGGGGCCGTGGCGCCTTGGCGGTGCTGCCGGCCATCAGGGTCAGGTCGGCGCTGGCGGCGGTGGCCGCGGCCTGGCTGTTCATCGCGCTGCTCATCGGTTGATCACCACGGCACTGAGGTTGTCGCGGGCCGGGCCGTCCAGCGCCAGTTCGAACAGGCGCTGCAGGGCCAGGCTGGCGCTGGGGCGGATCAGCGCGGCGCCGAGCTGGTCGTGGTCGAGGTCCTGATACAGGCCGTCGCTGCACAGCAGGAACACGTCGCCGGGCAGGCTCTCCAGTTCGAGGATATCCAGCTGCAGCTCCTCGGCCGCGCCGATGGCCCGGGTCAGGGCATGGGCGGCCGGCTGGCGCGCGGCTTCCTCGACGCTCATGCCGCGTTCTTCGACCAGTTGCTGGAGCAGCGAATGGTCGCGGCTCAACTGGTACAGCTGGCGCCCGCGCAGCAGGTAGCAGCGGCTGTCGCCGGCCCACACGCAGGCCATCCGGCTGCCGGCGGCGAGCAGGGCGACCACGGTGCTGCCGACCAGCATGTCGGGGTTATCGCTGGTCACCGTGAGGCCCAGGCTGAGGTGCCGATTGAGCCGATGCAGGCAATCACGCAGGCGTTCCAGGCGTTGCTCGAAGCTGCCGGCGGGGTCCAGCTCGCCCAGGCTCTCGACGATCAGGCGGCTGGCCAGGTCGCCGTTCTGGTGGCCGCCCATGCCGTCGGCGACCACCCACAGGCCACGCTGCGGCTGGTCGAGAAAGGCATCCTCGTTGCGCGCCCGCACCTTGCCGGTGTCGGTGCGCGCGGCGCTGTGCCAGAGCAGGTTGGCGACTTCCATCAAAGCGTCGCCGGCAGCTTGAAGTCGCGCAGCAGGCTGGCGTCGAACGGGTTCGGCGAGCGCTGGCTGTGCAACAGGTACTTGGCCTGCAGGCCCTGCAGGTTGGCCTTGAGGATGAGCACGTCGCGGCCGCTGTGCTGCTCGACCTGCATCAGGTCGAGCAGGCGGAACAGCGCCCAGGGCCCGCTGCTTTTCTCGATGCCGACGCGGCGCCCGCCCTGCTCTTCGAGCACCAGGCTGCTGCGCTCGCTGTCCCCTTCGGCCGGCCAGCGGAACGCGGTGGCGATGATCGGCCCGTGGCGGTATTCCAGCTGCTGGCCGCCGTACTGGAAGTCGGCGCGGTTGAGGCTGTAGTCGAGGGTGAACGGCTCCAGCTTGAACAGCACCAGCGGCTCGGTGGGGTTCTCGGCGAAGAAGCTGCGGCGGATCACCTGGGTCTGGTTGATCTGCTTGAGGAATGCCGGCGACAGCGGCAGGCCCTGGCCGTCCAGGCGGCGCAGCTGGTACTTGCCTTCGCTGTCGCTGACGAAGGCCTTGAGGTAGCGATCGACGAAGCCGTCGGCCACGCCATCGGCCTTGAAGAACTCGCGGAAGTCGGCGATCGCCACGTCGCTGTCGCTCTTGGCGCTGAACGGATAGCGCTTGAACAGCGACTCCTTGTAGAAGGCGTACAGCTCGCTGCGGTAGCGCTTGTTCAGGTAGCCGTAGGCGTCGTTCAGTACCAGCTGCCAGCTGTCGTCGGCGATCAGGCTTAGCCAGTTGCCCACCGGTTGCGGCAGGCGTGCAGCGCTGCTGCGCACCTGGTTGATCGCATCTGGGCTGCCGGCCATGCGCGCCTTGGCCATCTCGAAAGCGGCCTGTTCCGGGGCGCTGGCGTGGGCCAGGCCGCTGAACTGCAGTTGCAGGGCATCCAGCGCCTGCAGGGTGGCGGCCAGTTCCGGGCCGGCGCCGCTGTTGGCGTCGAGCAGCCGGTGCAGCGGTTCGAAGCGCCGTTGCAGGGCGCGGCGGGCGGTGTCCGGCAGGCTCTTGGCGATGGCGCCGATGCCCTGTTCGGCTGCAGCGGCGGCCAGTTTGGCCTTCTTGCCCAGCTTGGCCTGGGCGGCCAGCTCGTCGACCTGGTCGGCGGCTGCCGGCAGGTCGAAGCGGGTGTTCTCGCGCACTTCCACCAGCACCTGCAGCAGCGGCGAGTTGGCCGCGGTCAGCGCGGACAGCTGGAGGATGCCCTGGGCCGTGTTGCCGATCGGCTCCAGGCTGAGCTGGGCGATGGCCTCGCCCCAGTAGTTGGCGTAGTCGCGGAAATACAGCTGCTCCAGTTCCACCAGCAGGCGGCTGAGGTCGTTGTCGCTGAGCTGGTTGCCTTCGCCGAGTACCCAGTTGTCGCGCAGGATGTCGCGCACCAGACCGAGGCCCTGGGCGACGAAGTACTGCTGGTAGCCTTTCTGCGTGTACAGCCCGGGAATGCTGTAGTCGCTGCCGAGGAACAGCGTGGCTTGGCTGCCCAGCTGCTGGCTCAGGCGGTATTCCGGCAGGCTGCGGGCCTGGTCGCGGAGCATGCGGTAGACCACGTTGGCCAGCGACTCGTTACGCAGGATCTGCCGCGCCTCGGCTACCAGCGCATCGTTCAGCGGGTAGGCGCTGAACGGTTCGGCCAGCAGACGCTGGAAGTGGCCGTTGAGGCCCTTCTGCGTCGGCTCGGCGCCGGCGTAGCGCAGCGACCAGTCGGCGGCCAGCCAGTCCTGCAGGTACGCGGCTTCGCGGCGCTGTTCCAGATTGAGCATCAGGTAGGCGCGCAGGCTGCCGAGCAGCAGCTCGCGGTCGTCGCGGTTGGCGCGGATCTGGCCTTCCAGCTGACGGGCGACGCGTGGCAGCAGCTCGCTTTCCAGCTGGCGGCGATAGGCCTGGTGTACGGTCGGGTCGACCTTCTCGCCCTGGTACAGACCGCCGCGTTCGAGCAGGGCGGCGTCACTCGGTGCGAGGAATACCTGGGTCGCCGCATAGCTGCTGTCGAGCAGCGGCAATACCTGCTCGGCCTCGTCCTTGGGGTTGAGGCTCTCGCCGGCGCGACCCAGTTGCTGGGCCAGTTCGCGCAGCTGTTCCAGGCGGCCGTGGTTGGCCGAGTAGCTGTTGCCCCAGAGCAGGCCAAACAGCACCAGGCAGGCGGCGGCGCCGGCGTAGAGGGCGCGCTGGCGCCAGTCGATGCGGCGTACTTCCTTGTCGTCCAGCCCGGCCAGATCGGCCTCGGGGAAGATCACTCTGCTCAGTAATTGGTTGATAAAGCGCGCACGGCCGCTGCGGTAGGTCGGCAAGGTGCTGCCGGCCAGGCCGAGGTTGCGACCGATACTGGTGGTACTCGGGTCGAGCGCATCGCTGAGCTGCGGCGCGCTGGTCAGGTAGAAACCGCGCAGGTGGCTGGAGCGCTGGTAGCGGTTGCCGCTGAAGGCCAGTTCGACGAACAGGCACAGGCGCTCGCCGAGCTGGCCGAGCTGGTGCGGGAAGTCGAGGATACGCCCGCGGCGCTGGGTGTCGCGCTCCTGGTGCATGCGCAGGATCACCTGACTGTTGAGGCGGCGCAGCAGTTCCTCGAACTCCTGGCGAATCACCCCGGCGTCGGTGGCGTTCTGCTCTTTGCGCAGGCTGGCGCCGAGCACCTGGTCGCTTTCCTCGCGGCTCAGCTGGTCGAAGAACTCGTCGAAACCTAGGATCTTGTCGGCCTTGCTCAGCACCAGGTACACCGGCACTTCCACGCGCAGCTCGGCGTGGATCTCGTGCAGGCGCTGGCGCACCTGGCGGGCCAGGTTCTCCAGCTCCAGTTCGTTGTGGTACAGCAGGCTGTCCACCGGGATGTTCACCAGCACGCCGTTGAGCGGGCGCGCGCGGCGCTTGCGCAGCAGGTTGAGCAGGGTGTGCCAGGCGCGGCTGTCGACCGCCACGTCCGGCTGGTTGAGGTAACGCCCGGCGGTGTCGAGCAGCACGGCGTGGTCGGCGAAGTGCCAGTTGCAGTAGCGGGTGCCGCCGACGTCCTTGGTCAGGCGCTGGGCGTCGCCCTTGCTCAGCGGAAAGTCCAGGCCGGAGAAGTCCAGCAGGCTGGTCTTGCCACTGCCCTGCGGGCCGATCAGCAGGTACCAGGGCAGTTCGTTGCGCCATTTGTCGCTGCGCCCGCGGTACAGGCTGGAGCTCTTCAGCGTGCGCAGGGCCTGCTTGAAGCGGCCGCGCAGTTCGACCTGCTCCTCGCTGATCAGGCCGTCGCGGCGCAGGCGTTCCTGGGCGTCGACGTCATCCGCTTCGGCCTTCTTGCGCTGGTTGGCGCGCCAGCTGATGAACACGATGAACAGGCCCCAGGCGAGGAACAGCAGGCTGATGCTGACCAGGCGGCTGGCCGCCGATTCCCAGAACTTGCTGTCGGCCACTGCCAGCAGCGGCCCGACGAACCACACCAGCAGGGCCAGGCACAGCACCAGGCACAGGCTCCAGACCCAGGTCTGGCGCAGGAAGGTGGCGGTTTTCTTGAGAAAATCCTTCATCTCAACTTATCCCTGAGTGGATTGTGCGGCGGCCGCCGGAGCGACCTCGACCGCCTGGTAGGGCTGCAGCACTGTGCTGCGCTGCTCGTGCAGCACCCAGCTGAAAGCGGCGTAGAGGAGGGCCAGGCCAGCGACCGTGGCCACTGCCACCAGCCAGCCCGGGACGATGCGCACCAGACGCCGGCGGCCGTCCTTGAGGCCCTGCCAGTGCGGCGACAGCTCGCGCGGAATGTCGCCGCGCAGCTGGCGGATCTGCCGGTACAGGCTGTCGCGGATCGCCTCCAGTTCGAGCATGCCGCGCGGCAGCACGCGGTACTTGCCCTCGAAACCGAGCGACAGGCAGATGTACATCAGCTCGAGCATGGCCAGGTGCTTGACCGGGTTGCGCGACAGGTGCTCGAGCAGCTGGAAGAATTTCTCGCCGCCGAAGGTCTCGTTGTGAAAACTCGACAGCAGGCTCATCTGCGACCAGGCGCTTTCGTTGCCCCAGGGCGTGGTCACCACCGCCTCGTCGACCACCGTGCACAGCACGTAGCGCGCGGCCATCACCTGGCCGCCCTCGGCGCCTTCCTGCAGGGCGCGGTGTTCGAACAGCTTGATTGCCACGCTGAGGCGTTCGTTGAGCGCCTGGAAGTTCTCCGCGCTGGCGCTGTTTTTCAGCCGCACCACTTCCGAGAGCAATAGCGCGCTGGCGGCCACCAGCGGGTTGAAGCTGATGTTGAAGACTTCCGCCGGGCGCATGCGCGCGGCATACACCATGCGTTCCTCGAGCTGCTCCATGGGCGGCGCGGCGAAGTCGGTCAGCGGGCTGCGCGCCGCGCCGGCAGTCTGGCGGTTTAGGACGACGGTCTTGTCCTGTGCTTCCTTGATCATGTTCAGCTCCTGATCGCCCAGAATTTCAGCTCAAGCCCGGAGAAGTCCCCGGACACGTGGAAGGCAAACCCGCCCGAGCTTTCCAGCTGCGCCAGCTCTTCCGAGCCGAGCTCCAGGGCGAAGTAGGTCTTGTCCGAGTGGAAGGGGATCTGCCGTGGCGCTACCGGCAGCGGCTTCACCTTGATCCCCGGCAGGTGCAGGTTGACCAGCTGGCGGATGCGCTCCACCGCACCGATCTTCAGGTGCGCCGGCAGGCGCTTGCGCAGCTCCTCGGAGTCGCATTGGGCGCTGGCGGCGAGGATGAACTCGGCGCTGGTCAGCAGCTTGTGGTCCTGCAGCGGCGAGACCTGGATGCCGTACTGGCGTTGCTGCAGCGGCAGCTCGATGGCGTGCTGTTCGAGCACCATCGACAGCACCTGGCGCAGCGCATCCATCAGCTTGCGGAAGCTGCCGCCCTGGTCGTTGTGCAGGTAGCGGCTGTCCAGGCGCGGGCGCTTGTGGTCGCTGGCGAAGGTGGCCAGCTCGCCGAGCAGGCCGACCAGCTCGCGGTAGATGCGCTCCGGGTGCAGCTGTTCCAGCGACAGGTAGTGGCGCAGCTGCGGCTCGTAGCGGTTGACCAGCTGCAGCATAAGGAAGTCCCCCACTTCCGTGTTTCCCAGCTTGCCGGCCGCGCGTACCCGCTCGGCGAGGATGTCGCCGCGATGGCCGAGCATGCTGATCACTTCCTTGAGGTAGGCCAGCAATGTGTTCGACGCCTGCACATGGAGGAAGGTCGGGCTGAAGTCCGGGTCGAGCACGACCACCCCGTCCGGGCTGGTGTCGAGGATTTCCGCGACCTTGAGTTTGACGAAGGCCTGGTCGGTCTGCTGCTCGCCGAGCAGCAGGCGGAAGTCCGGACGGCCACAGCTGACCTGGCTGGCGGCGCTGTCGCCGGCATTCGAGTCGGTGACTTCCAGCTCCTGGGCGCGGTAACGGGCGAGCACGTCCTGCTGTTCGGCGCGGCGGCTCTCGATGTGGTTGCCGGTGACCAGCGGCAGGGCCAGGTACACCGGGGTGGCCGAGGTGTTCGGCGGCACGTCGATGGCCAGCGGCTCGCGCGCGGCGTCGATCTCGAACAGGCTGCCGTCCGGCAGCACGCCGCCGGCCTGGCTCAGCACCAGCTTGCCCATGCCGAGGAACTGACGGTCGATCTCCAGGCTGAAGAAGCCCCAGGGATAGACCTCCAGCAGGCGCGTGCGGGCCTTGAGCTGGTGTTCGTAGTAACGGTCGCTTTGCTGGAAGTGCTGCGGGCGCAGGAGCATCCCTTCTTGCCAGACTACCTTGAGCATTTCCATGTGCTCAGTCCTCTTCCTGTGCGTCGCTCAGCGCCTGCAGGCCGCGCTTGTCCAGGCTCACTCCGGCCTGGTTGATCTCGCCCTCCTGCAGCGACACGACGAAGCGCCAGCTGGCCTCCGGCAGATCGCGGTAGGCGGCCACCACGCCGACGTAGCGGCTGCCCGGCTGCACCGCGAGTTTCAGCTCGCGGGTTTCGCCGGGGCGCACTTCCAGCTCCTCGAAGCTGACCAGGTCGGGCATCAGCGATTCCTTCGGCCGCTGGTACAGGGAGAAGAAGTCGGCGTTGTTGAACGACGAGGGATTCTTCAGCTCCAGCAGGCGCACCACGATCGGCGAGGGGCGGCCGTGCAGGTCCGGGTTGAGGTCGTCGCTGGCGGCCAGGGTCAGGTCGAGCTTGGTCTTGTCCGAATAGGGCGACAGGCTGCTGCAGCCGCCCAGGGCGACGAGTAGGGAGAACAGGCTGAGGCTGATAAGGCGGCGCATGGCATTCATCCTTGCTTTCATTCTTGGAAGTCGGTGTTGAGCGTGGCGATCAGGCGCACCTGCTCTTCGTAGGTCTTGGCGAAGTCGCGGGCGAACAGGCGCTGGCTCCAGTCGTCGTCCTGCTCGAGCAGGCGGTACTGGCGCTGGTAGGCGCGCCAGCGGCTGCCGGCGGTGGCCAGCAGCGGCTTGCGCTCCTGCTCGAAGCGCAGGGTGAGCTGCTCCGGGGCGAACTGGTCGAACAGGCCCTTGACCGCCGCACGGCTTGCGGCGAACAGCGCCACCTGGTGCGCCTGCAGATCGCGGTAGGCGCGGCCGACGGCCTGCTCGGCGGCCAGCTGGCTGGGCTTGTTGCTGCGCAACAGGGCCTGCAGCGCCTCGCCAGCATCGGCGCTGTGCTTGAGCGGGTTGTTGCCGGCGCTCTGCACGGTGGTCAGGGCCAGACGCAGTTCGTTCTTCAGCTCGCCCCGGGTGCGCAGGCTCTGCTGCAGGCCGCCGATGCTCTGCTTGAGCAGGCGTGCGGCATTCAGCGCCAGGGCTTCGCGGCCGGCTGCGTCGAGGTCGTCGAGTGGCACGCCGAGGGCCTCGCCGAAACGCTGCCAGAACGCCGCGCTGTGTGGCTCGCTGACAACCGTCGGGCGCGGCTGCGCGGTCGGCTCGCTGACGCGCACGGCAACCGGCACTTCGACCGCCTCTTCGACGGCCGCTTCCACCAGCTCCGGCAGCAGCAGGCTTTCCATGTCGATGCGCGCGTATTGGCTGCGCTCGAACTGTTCCTCCGGCTCCTGCACCAGGCCGGCGAATTCGTCCAGGCTGCTGTAGCCACGCGGGCGCTGTTCGAGGGCGGCGATCGGGTCGAGGTCGAGGAAGGCGTCATCCGGGATGATGCTGCCGGCCGCCTGGCGCTGACCGATCTGCTCCTCGAACTGCGCCGGGTCCTGCAGCACGCGGGCGCGGATTTCCACTTCGCCCAGGCAGAACACGTCACCGTGGCCGATGCGCAGCGGCTCGCCACGGCGCAGGCTGGCGCCGCTGTCCTTGAGCTGGATGCCGTTGCTGCTGGTGTCGGTCAGGTAGAAGTGACCATCGCTGTAGCTGACCTGGGCATGCCGGCTGGAGATGATGCGTTTGCTGTCGGGGATCGACCAGTCGCACTCCTCGCTGCGGCCAATCACCCCACCGGCCTTCTTGAAGCTCTTGCTGGTCAGCATGCCCGGCGCGAATTGCTGGGCGCTGACGACGTCGAATACCAGTTCCATGGTGGTGTGCTCCTCGGCTTATCAGTTGTCGCGCTGCTCGGCGTGCGGGTCGCCCAGCGGGCGGTAGTCGTCATCGCTGGATTTGTAATTGCCGGCACAGCCGCTCAGGCAGAGCAGGGCGGCGAGCAGGGTGGTGGTCAGCAGGCGGTGGGACATCTCGGGTTCTCCACAGGCGGTGATTGAGGTGATTGGATTCAGGCGAACGCAGGCTGCGGTCGGTGGCCAAAGCGGTTGTCTTGCGACTGGCCCGGCCAGAGCAGCAACAGCGGCCAGATGATGGCGACCAGCAGTACCAGTACCCCGCTCTGGCCCATGTCGTGCAGGCGGCGGATGCCCAGGCAGAGGGTGGCGGCGAATGTGTAGAACAAGCCGATCAGCAGCAGCGTGTTGATGGCGTACTCCTGCAGCGGTTCGGGAAAAAGCAGACCCAGCAGGCAGATGGCCAGGGCGCACTGGCTCCACAGCGAGAGCAGCAGATACTTGAGACGGCCGATACGCCCGTTGGAAACCAGTGGCTCCAGGGTCAGCAGGAACAGGATGTCCGTGGTTTTGCTCATCAGGGTTCTTCCTTAAATGTCGGCCGGGCTGATCTTCAGCCGGTCCATGCGGTACAGCAGGGTGCGCCGCGGCAGGCCCAGTTCGCGGGCGGCCTGGCTCTGGTTGCCGCGGTTCTTGCGCAGGCAGTCGAGCAGCAGGTTGCGTTCGACCCGTTCCAGGCGTTCGCGCAGGTTCATGCAGCCGTCGCCGGGTTGGCTGGCGTCCTGGTGCAGGTTGAAATGCTCGGGCAGCAGCTCGCCGCCTTCGCACAGCAGCACGGCGCGCTCCACCAGGCCCTTCAGTTCGCGCACGTTGCCGGGGAAGGTGTAGCTGGCCAGGTGGGTGAGGGTGGTCTCGGCCCAGCGGCACGGGTCGCGCTGCAGGAAGGCGCTGGCCTTGGCGGCGAAATGCCGGGCCAGCAGGAGGATGTCCTCGTCGCGTTCGCGCAGTGGCGGCAGGGCGATGGGGAAGTGCGACAGGCGATAGAACAGGTCTTCGCGAAAGCGCCCCTGCTCGACCAGGCTGCGCAGGTCGCGGTGGGTAGCGGCGACGATGCGCACGTCGACCTTGTGCGTGGCGGTGCTGCCCAGTGGGCGCACTTCGCCTTCCTGCAGCACGCGCAGCAGCTTGGCCTGCAGGGCCAGCGGCATGTCGCCGATCTCGTCGAGGAACAGGGTGCCGCCGTCGGCCGCGTCGAACAGGCCCTTGCGGTCGCGCTCGGCGCCAGTGAAAGCGCCCTTGCGGTAGCCGAACAGCTCGCTCTCCAGCAGGCTCTCCGGCAGCGAGGCGCAGTTCTGCACGATGAACGCCTGGCTGCGGCGGAAGCCGCAGTCGTGGATGGCGCGGGCGACCAGTTCCTTGCCGGTGCCGGTCTCGCCGGTGAGCAGCACACTGACCGGGTTGTGCAGCACCTTGCCGAGCAGCTGGCAGACCGCACGCATCGCCGCGCTGCTGCCGATCAGGCCGTAGCCGCTGCTCGGCAGGCTGGTTGGTAGGGTGCTGGGCACGCTGGCCAGCGGCGCGCGCAGGCGTTGCAGCAGCTGGTGCTGGGTCAGGGCGAAGGTGCCGAGGCTGGCCAGCGAGCCGGCGAAACCTTCCAGCTCGCGGGCACTGTGGCTGGCCAGCAGCAGCAGGCCGCCGACGCGGCCCTGCTCGTCTTGCAGCGGCAGGCACAGCAGGCTGCGCCAGGCTTGGTCGCGGGTCGGCAGGAAGCTGGTTTCGTGCAGGTTGTGGTCGAGATTGGCCAGGCTCAGGTGGCGGTTCTGGCACAGGCAGTACTGCAGCAGCTGCTCGCCGTCGTAGTCGCTGGGTAGGCTGGCGCTGTGCTCGGGGTGCGCCTGGCCATCCAGCCATGCGGCGGCCAGGGTCAGGCGGGTGTGGGTGCTGTCGAGCAGGTACAGCTGGCTCAGTTCGCAACCCGCGAGCTGCGCGGCGGCCTGCACCAGGCCGGCCGGCAGGTCGTCGGCCTTGGCCAGGCGCGACAGCTGGCCGAACTGCTCCAGCAGGGCTTCGGCATAGGGCAGCGGCTGGGCAATGCGCTGCAGCAGCTGGGGTGGCTCAGGCAGCTGTGGCGGCAGGCGTTCAGGCGAATTCACAGACCAGCGCTCCTTCACCGTCGAGGGTGGCATGCACCTGCTGCAGGCTTTCGCCGGCGGCCATGGCATCCAGCAGGCGGTCGGCGATCTGCGGCAACAGCTGTTGCTCCAGCAACTGGTCGATCAGCCGGGCGCCGCTGTCGTTGTGCTGGCAGCGGCGGGCCAGGTGGCCGAGCAGCGCCGGGTGGTGGCTGAAGCCCAGCTGGCGGCGCGCCAGGCGCTCGCCGAGGCGGCCCAGCTTGAGCGCCACCAGTTCCTCGAGCACGCTGCCGGCCACCGGGTAGTAAGGCACCACGCGCATGCGAGCGAGCAGTGCCGGCTTGAAGTGGCGGCTCAGGGCCGGGCGAATGGCCTGCTCCAGTACTTCGGCGGCCGGGCGCTGCTCGTCGCTGCAGAGCTGGGCGATCTGCTCGCTGGCCAGGTTGCTGGTCATCAGGATCAGGCAGTTGCGGAAGTTGATCTCGCGCCCCTCGCCGTCGTTGGCCACGCCCTTGTCGAAGATCTGGTAGAAGACGTTCATCACGTCCGGGTCGGCCTTCTCCACCTCGTCGAGGAGGATCACCGAGTAGGGCTTCTGCCGTACCGCCTCGGTGAGCATGCCGCCCTCGCCGTAGCCGACGTAGCCGGGCGGCGCGCCGATCAGCCGCGACACCGTGTGCTTTTCCTGGAACTCGGACATGTTGATGGTGGTGAGGAAGCGCTCGCCGCCGTACAGCAGGTCGGCCAGGGCCAGGGCGGTCTCGGTCTTGCCGACCCCGCTGGGGCCGACCAGAAGGAACACCCCGACTGGCGCATCGTCCTTGTTCAGCCCGGCGGCGCTGGCGCGCATGGCGCGGTCGAGGGCCACCACCGCCTGCTCCTGGCCGCGCACGCGCTGGCGCAGGTCATGGGCGAAACCGGCCACCTTGGCGTTGTGTTCGCGGGCCAGCTGGCTCAGCGGCACGCCGGTCCAGTGGCTGATCACCTCGGCCACCAGGCGCGGGCAGACTTCATGGCTGACCAGGCGCTCGGCGCTTTGTGCTGCAGCCAGCTCGGCCTGCACCCCGCGCAGCTCGGCTTCCAGTTCGGCCAGATTCGCCAGGGGTTCGACGCTGTCGTCGGTCACTTCGGCAGGTTGATCGAGGCGGGCGGCGGCGCACTGCTGGCGCAGTTGCAGCAGGCGTTCGGCCAGTTGGCGCTGGCTGTCCCAGCGGCTGCCCAGTTGTTGCAGTTCGTCAGCGGCCTGCAGCAAACGGTTTTCCAGTTGAGCGAGGACTTCGCCATCGACGCTCAGGCCGGCATCCAGGTCGCGGCGCAGGGCTTCGCGTTGGCGCTGGCCTTCAGCGATCTCGCCGCGCAGGCGTTCCAGCGCTTCCGGGGCGGCGGCCAGGCTGATGCGTACGCGCGCGCAGGCGGTGTCGAGCACGTCGACCGCCTTGTCCGGCAGCTGGCGCCCGGCCAGGTAGCGCGCCGACAGTTCGGCGGCGGCGACCACCGCGTCGTCGCGCAGGTAGATGCCGTGGCTCTTCTCGTATACCGGCGCCAGGCCACGCAGGATGGTCACGGCTTCCTGGACCGTCGGCTCGTGCAGCTGCACCGGCTGGAAACGCCGGGCCAGGGCCGGGTCCTTCTCGAAGTACTTCTTGTATTCGCTCCAGGTGGTGGCGGCGATGGTGCGCAGCTCGCCACGGGCCAGGGCCGGCTTGAGCAGGTTGGCGGCGTCCGAGCCACCGGCCTGGCCGCCAGCGCCGATCAGGGTGTGCGCCTCGTCGATAAACAGGATGATCGGCTTGGCCGCGCCCTTCACTTCGTCGATCACCCCCTGCAGGCGCCGTTCGAACTCGCCTTTGACGCTGGCGCCGGCCTGCAGCAGGCCCATGTCCAGGCACAGCAGCTCGACGCCCTTGAGCACTTCCGGCACTTCGCCGCTGGCGATGCGCAGGGCCAGGCCTTCGACTATGGCGGTCTTGCCGACGCCGGCCTCGCCGACCACGATCGGGTTGTTTTTCCGCCGGCGGGCGAGGATGTCGATCATCTGGCGGATCGCCCCGTCGCGGCACAGCACCGGATCGAGCTTGCCGTCGCGGGCCTGCTGGGTGAAGTTGTGGGTGAAGCGTTGCAGGTTGGATTCACCCGTCGCGGCGGCTTTGCCGGCGCCTGTCTGCGGCTGCTGGCTGAGGGCGAAATCGCGCAGGCGCTCGGCATTGACCTTGGCCAGCAGCGGCTGGTAGTGGCTGCCGGCATAGCGCATGGGGTTGCGCAGCAGGGCGAGGATCAGCGCGGCCTGTTCCACCTGGCTCTGGCCGAGTTCCAGGTTGGCCACCAGCAGGGCGTCCTGCAGCCACTGCACCAGCTCGGCGGAGAACACCGGGTTGCGCGAGGCGCTGTGTTCGCCGCGCGGTTGCAGGGCGCTGGCGAGGGCGCCGGCGTCCACTTCGGCATCCTGCAGGGCGCGGGCCAGCAAGCCTTGCGGGCGTTCGAGCAGACCGAGCAGCAGGTCTTCCACCAGGATCTTGTTGCCACCGCGCTGCAGGCAGCGCTCGGCGGCGCCTTCGAGGTCGCGGCGGGTGTCGGCGTCCAGTGCCTGGACCAACTGTTGTAGGTCGACGTTGATCATTCTCTCTGTCCTTAGTGAGTCATGCTGCCGATGGTGACCACACCATCGGCCTGTTCGTGGCCCAGCCAGCTGGTCCAGCCGAGGTGGCAGGGGTTGCCGGCGCCGATGCGTAGCTCGCGGATTTCCTCGTGGCGCAGGGCCAGGCGGATGTCGTAGTCGAGCGGGTCGCGCAGGGTGAAGCGCACCAGCGCGCAGAGCGGCTGGTAGCCCGTGCCGATCGGCAGGAATTCGTGGAAACGGGCCCAGCTGAGCTGGCGGATATGGATGCGGAACTTGCCGCCGCGGTCGCGCACCCGCTCGCCGAGCACCAGGCTTTCGCCCAGCTGGCTGTTGGCCAGGCCGAGGCGGTTGCGCTGCTCGCCGATGATCTGCACCTGGCGCTCGACGCACTGCTCGATGCGCAGGTCGGTGTGCTTGAAGTAGTAACGCAGCACCGACTCGACCAGTGCCGCCGAATGGGCGCGCAGGCTGAGCAGGCCGAGGTAGGGCAGCAGGCGCTTCCAGTTGAGTTCCTCGGCGGCGCGGATCTGCTCGCCGCCGAGGCCGATCAGGGCGAACAGCTGGTTGGAGAACTGATCGCTGGCGCCGCGCTGGAAGCGCGCGTAGTAACGGTACTTCTGCCAGATCGGCAGGAGCAGGCGCTGCAGGCGGTTGTTGAACAGGTCGAGGAATTCGCGGGTCGGGTTGCCGTCCGGGTTGTCGCCCAGCGCCTGTTCGCCATAGAAGGCCGGCAGCGGCGAACCGGCGCCGAACAGGCTGACCAGGTTGATGCGCAGCTGCGCGCGCAGCTCGCCGTGTTCTTCGAAGAACTGCACGCGATCGACATCGCTGCCGGGGAAGCCCAGGCTCGGGTTGGCCTGGAATTCCAGGCGCTCGTACAGCTGCTCCTCATCCAGTTCGGGATGGGCAGTGCGCAAGCGGTCCAGCACCAGCAGCACACCCTGGAACAGGCTGTACTCGCGGATGCCCCGGCTGAGCCGGTTCAGAGCAGGGGCTGCTGCCCCATGCGCGGCGTCCATCGGTACACCTCTCCTTGTGTGCTGTGTACGCGCAGCTCGTGGTACGAGTTGAGGCTGGCGTAGAGGGCGAAGAATTCATTGAGCACCGAGGCGAACAGGAACAGATCCCCTTCGCCCAGGTAACCGTCCGGGTTCATGTTCAGTTCGGTACGCACACCGCGCACCGGCAGGCCGCGATGCAGGCGGTCGACGTGCTGGTGGCTGATCGACTGCAGGCCGCCGAGCAGGCGTTTGCTGACCTTTTCCGCGTGCTGGTCGTAGTAGCGCGGCAGGTCGTAGGTTTCGAGGATCACCTTGAGCGCCTGCACATCGGCCAGCGACAGGTAGTTCAGCGACATGTTGCTGATCAGCTTCCACAGGTAGTCGCGGTGCAGCGGCGGTGCGTAGCTCGGCGTCACCGCGCTGATGTTGCGGAAGGTGAGGAACTCCGGGGTGTCTTCGCTGGGCAGGCAGATATCGCCCAGGCCCAGCTGGCGTGGCAGGTTCTGGTTGGTGCAGGTCAGCTCGATGGACAGGGTTTCCTGCTGATCCTGCTGGCGCATGCCGAAGCTGAGCCAGGTCTCCAGGCCGTCGCCGAGCATCGAGGGCTGCTGGCGCACGCTGTAGTGCGGACGGGCCTTGGGCACGTCGAAGCTGGCGTCGTGCTCGAACGACTCGAATGGCACGTATTCCTCGTAGCCCATGCCGCCGGGCTTCCAGCCGGTCACCCGGTCCACCGAGAACACCGCGCAGTGGCGCGTCTCGAATTCGGCCGGCAGCAGCAGGTACTGGTCCTGCTTGCCGTCCAGGCGGATCGGGATGGCGTCGTGGGCGAACAGGTTGACCACCGGCGTGCAGTACAAACGCACGTTGTCCAGGGTCGGGCGGATGCGCTGCAGGCCGGTCTTCTGGATATCGAAGCGCAGCTCCAGGCCGCGGGCACGTTCCAGCAGCTCGGCCGGCTGGCGCTTGAGCAGCTCGAGGCCCTTGAGCTCGACGAAGAGGAACTTGTCCTGGAAGGCGAAGTATTCCTGCAGGTGGCGGTAGCCGCGGAAGGTGTTCAGCGGGTAGGGCACCAGCGCTTCGTCTTCGGCGAAGCCCACTGCCTCGACTTTGTCGGCACCCAGGGCGAAGCCCGGCAGCGGCTGATCGTAGGCATCCTTGAGCGGCTTGCCCTCGCCATCCAGCAACACCAGCTGGATGCCGCCGAGGTGGCGCAGCAGGCCGAGGTAGAGCAGCTGGCTGATGTAGCGCTCGCCGGCCAGGTGCAGGCGCAGTTTGCTCAGTTCGACTTCACCGAGGTGGCCATCGGCGCTCATGCCCAGGCGCAGGCTGAGCAGCGCGCCGTCGCCCTTCACCGAGTAGTCCAGGCCGTTCAGCGCCAGCGGCAGCACCTCGCAGGCGAAGGCGGTGCGGAAGCGACAGGTCACGCCTTCGATGGCCTTGGCTTCCACCGGCGTATGCCGCGGTACCGCCAGGGCCGGACCGGGGCGCTTGAGCGGGTCGAACTGCAGCATGCTGAAGGCCGGCAGCGGGCGCATGTAGTTCGGCCACAGCAGGTGCATCAGCGAATGGGTCAGCTCCGGCAGCTCGTCGTCGAGCTTCTGCCGCAGGCGTCCGGTGAGAAAGGCGAAACCCTCGAGCAGCCGCTCGACATCCGGGTCGCGCCCGGCCTGGCCGAGAAACGGCGCCAGCGCCGGGCTGCGCTCGGCAAAGCGCTTGCCGAGCTGGCGCAGGGCAGTGAGTTCGCTCTGGTAGTGGTGGTTGAAGGACATTAGTTGACGGTCTCCGTGGCTGATTCGAGGCAGCTCCAGAAATCCTCTACGGCCTCTTCTTCGGAGATGGCGATGTGTTCCGGTTGCAGCATCAGTCGCGGTAGCTGTATCGGCCCAGATGAGCACCAAAAGGGGCTCATCCACGTGCAATGGCGGGAGTGATAACCGGGAGCGCTGACCGACAGCGTGGCCCCGCAAGGCGGCCCATCGGCCAGCAGGGCGAACAGGCGATAGTCGCGGTGTTCGGCGAAGGCGAAACGGCCTTCGGCATCGCTGACGGTGTCATAGGCCCAGGATTCGTCGCTGTGGATATCCAGCTCGACCTTGGCGCCCGCCACTGCCTGCCCTGTTTCGGCAGACAGCACGCGACCCTCGATGGCCGGGTTGCGGGTTACCGAGTGCGGGTAGGGCACGCAGGCGCTAAGACTCGATAGCGCCATGCACAGATAGGCAGCTTTTATGGTCATGGACAAAGTTGATCGGAGGATACCTTCCAGATATCGACGGTGTTGCCGGGGTCACCAATCGTTGTTTCTTTCAGATGGCTGAGGAAGTTAGTTTTATCTAGTACGATTTTCCGTTGATTGGCGGATAGTTGAAGTTGGTAAGTGTCGGGAAATCCATTTTTCAGTTCATCGCTGAAAGATACATAAGACAGTATTTCGATGGATTCGCCTGGTTGCAGCGTTTTAACAAGGTGCAGAGGCTTCTTGGCGTTTGAGTATTCGTTGACGTCAATATCAACTGAATATGTGCACGCGTTGTGAAAGTCCACGATATACACATACTTGCTTTGGGCTGTGCAGCCGGCCAGAAGCATGGCTCCGAAAATGCCTAATGCTTTAGTCATGGAACTGCACCCTAGTTAGCCAAAGCAGGCCTTTTACGTCCTGTTCGGAGATAGATGATCGATCCCAGAAGTCTAGCCAGGCGGATTCGCCACTCGGGGGTTCCGTGAAGTAATGCATTACATCCAATTCTCCGGTATCTGGAATGTAGTTATTGTCTTTTCTTCTTTGAGTGAGAACTGTGGAAGTATCCTTATGGCTCCATGAATAGTGGGGAATAAGGCCTCCATCACCATAGTCATTAAGAACTAGGTGGCCGAATTCATGGGCTGAGGTGTGCATAAATTCTTCGTCAGAGAAAATCGCTGGGTATCTGCGTACTGACCAATATCCAGAGTTATGGTGAATGACTCTGAAGCCTCCCAGGCTGGTTGACCTGCCGCCATCCACGGTTAAATTCTCGGTAAGCGGGAAATTCTTAGCACAAGGTTTTGCATTGATGTCGGCCTTTACTGTGAAGAGGTAAAGCCCCTTACTGCTATTGATACCGTTGGCGATACCCTGTGTTCGCGTAGCGTTGCGTGACCAGTAATACTCAATGCCTCTTTTAGCCTGAGTCTCTAATGCTGCATATGTCAGCGGTGTGAGATTGCTGTTTTGACCTTTGATACGGCCATCGGAAAAGCTCGGCCGTACAGTGACTTCGACCGTTTTGGCATTGCGATCAATCTGCGCATCGACCCAATCCACTTCCTTGCTTTCATTGACCAATGGCAGCTCGACGATCTGCTGCAGGCCGCCCTTGACCGCTGTCAGGCGCACCTTGAGCGCGGCGCTTTTGAGCACCTTGGTATCGAGGACACCGGTCAGGCTGTAACCGTCCCATTGCCACGTGTGTTCGCCGGTGGGCAGCAGCTTGGCGGTATCGGCTGCGGCATAGATCAGCGTGCTGCCATCCAGCACTTCCAGGGTCAGGCTATCGGCGGGCTGTTCGCGGTTGCTGACCAGGAAATCGATGGTTTCCAGGTTCTTCGTGGTACCGCTGGCCAGTTCGGCGTAGTCGGGGATTTCCAGTGGGGTCAGGATGCGATTGCCGCCGGATTTCAGCTCCAGCCGGTAATCCAGTGTTTCGCTCTTCTGTTCCGCGGCCTCAGCGCTCGGAATCAGTGCGTCGACCACGGCGGCCACGGCACTGGCGATAAAAGACACCGGCTCGACCGGGCCGATGGTCGCGCCGCCGCCGCTGGTGCCGATAATCACCGTCCCCGACCCCGCCACCACCACATTGCCGTGGCTACCCACGGTGCCGATGGTGGTCGCCGGTTTGCCGTTGATCAGCACGTTGGGGATCACATTGCCGACCAGCGCGCCGCCGCAGGCCGAGGCATCACCCATGCGCGCGGCCGGTTTGCTGTCGAACAGCACGTCGGGCGAGCCGGCGGCGATCGGGTTGCTGCCGTGGCCCGGGACTGGGCAGGCAGTGGGGTCGCCCAGGCGGGCGGCGGGTTTACCGGACATCCATGCTCTCCTATAACAGGCCCTTACCTGACCTTCACTTGCCCGCTGCCATCCAGCTGCGCGGCAAAACTTACGGGGCGTTTGACGCCGTCGATCTCCAGCTGGCCTTCGATGGCGAAGGCCAGGCTTAGCGGATCGTGGTCGCGGGGCAGTGACACCACGCGCACCTGGGTCAAGCGCGGTTCGTACGCTTCGATAAAGCGTTCGATGGCGATACGCGCCTGTTGCAAGGCATCGTGCAGCGACAGGCGCATATCGTTGAGATCGGGCAACCCGTAGTCGGGCAGCGTTTGCACGCTGCCCGCCCGGGTGCTGAGCATCTTCGCCAGGTGGGCAGCCACCGAGGCCATGGCGGACACCTCATGGCTCCAGCCGGCGCGTTTGCCGGCTTCGCCACCCAGGCGCTCGAACAGGCTGCCGTACGACATGGCGAGTTATTCCTTGTCCAGCTTGCCGACCAAGGACAGGGTGAAATCAGCACCCATGTACTTGAAGTGCGGACGCACGTTGAGGCTGACGCGGTACCAGCCCGGCTCACCATCGACGTCGCTGACGATCACTTGCGCGGCGCGCAGCGGACGGCGGCTACGCACTTCCGAGCTGGGGTTTTCCTGGTCGGCGACGAACTGGCGGATCCACTTGTTCAGCTCCAGCTCCAGGTCGGTGCGCTCTTTCCACGCGCCGATCTGCTCGCGCTGCAGCACTTTCAGGTAGTGCGCCAGGCGGTTGACGATGAACAGGTAGGGCAGCTGGGTGCCGAGCTTGTAGTTCAGCTCGGCGGTCTTGCCTTCCTCGCTGATGCCGAAGAACTTCGGCTTCTGGGTGGAGTTGGCGGAGAAGAACGCGGCGTTGTCGCTGCCCTTGCGCATGGTCAGGGCGATAAAGCCTTCCTCGGCCAGCTCGTACTCGCGGCGGTCGGAGACCAGCACTTCGGTAGGGATCTTGGTCTCGATCTCGCCCATGCTCTCGAAGTGGTGCAGCGGCAGGTCTTCCACCGCGCCACCGCTCTGCGGGCCGATGATGTTCGGGCACCAGCGGAACTTGGCGAAGCTGTCGGTCAGCTTGGAGGCGAAGGTGTAGGCGGTGTTGCCCCACAGGTAGTGCTCGTGGTCGCCGGCGACGTTCTCCTTGTAGACGAAGCTCTTCACCGGGTTCTCTTCCGGATCGTAGGGGTTGCGCAGCAGGAAGCGCGGCAGGGTCAGGCCGACATAGCGGGCGTCTTCGCGCTCGCGGAAGCTCTGCCACTTGGCGAACTGCGGGCCCTCGAAGTGATCCTTGAGGTCCTTGAGGTTGGGCAGGCCGGTGAAGCTCTCCAGGCCGAAAAACTTCGGGCCGGCAGCGGCGATAAACGGCGCGTGGGCCATGCAGGCCACCGAGGCGACGTGCTGCATGCACTTGATGTCCGGCGAGCTGGGGTCGAAGAAGTAGTTGGCGACGATGGCGCCGACCGGCTGGCCGCCGAACTGGCCGTACTCGGCGGTGTAGATGTGCTTGTACAGGCCGGACTGGGTGATTTCCGGGCTGTCCTCGAAGTCGTCCAGCAGGTCCTGCTTGGAGGCGTTGAGGATTTCCAGCTTGGTGTTCTCGCGGAAGTTGGTGCGATCGACCAGCAGCTTGAGGCCGCGCCAGGACGATTCCAGGGCCTGGAAATCGGCGTGGTGGAGGATCTCGTCCATCTGCCGGCTGAGCTTGGCGTCGATCTCCGCGATCATGCGGTCGACCATGGCCTTCTTCACCGGCTCGTTCTGGTTGTGCGGTTTCAGCAGCTCTTCGATAAAGGCCGACACGCCGCGCTTGGCGATGTCATAGGCCTCGTCGTCCGGGGTCAGCCGGGTTTCCGCGATGATGCGGTCGAGAATGCCGGCTTCGGCGACATTCCGGGTGGTTTCCACTACTGCGCTGGTGCTCATGCTCGGGCTTCCTTGTCGAGGGTTCAGGCGTCTTGCTGGGTCAGGCCCAGTTCGCCCAGTACGCGGTCACGGGAGTCGTCGTCGGCGAGCACGCTTTCGATCGCCTTGCGGAAGGCCGGGGCGTTGCCCAGCGGACCTTTCAGGGCGACCAGGGCGTCGCGCAGTTCCATCAGCTTCTTCAGCTCGGGAACCTGGTCGACCACGGCGGCGGGGTTGAAGTCCTTCATCGAGTTGATGCGCAGCTGCACCGGCAACTCGTCGGCGCCCTGCTCATCCTGCAGGCGGTTGGGCACGTTGAAGGTCAGGTTGAGTTCCTGCTTGCCGAGCACTTCGTCGAAGTTGTTCTTGTCGATGCTGATCGGCTTGCGGTCTTCGATCTTGCGATCGTCGGCGCGCTGGGTGAAATCGCCCAGTACCATCAGTTTGAGTGGCAGTTCGATCTCTTCCTGGGCGCCGCCGGTGGCGGGCTTGAACGTGACGTTGATGCGTTCCTTGGGGGCTACCGAGCCTTCTTTGGCCATGGCTGTTCTCCTTTACGTTTTCGGTATGTACGGGCCTTGCGGCCTTAATCCAGCACCACTTCGAGGTCGAGGTGGCACAGCCTGCGGTGTATCTCTTCCTTGCGTTCGCGGATCACGTGGCTCTGCGGCAGCAGCTCGTAGCAGCTGTGCAGCAGGCGCAGCACTTCCAGGGCGAGATCGGGTTCCCACTCGCCGAGGCCGGAGGCCTGCAACGTCTGGTCGAGGGATTCGAGTTGGGTCTTGGCCAGTTCGTGCTTCTTCGCCGCGCTGCACAGGCGCGCCAGGGCGAGCTGCCAGAAGAACCGGGCGCGGCCGCCCTGGGCCTGGGCCATGCCTTGCTTGAGTTGTTGCACGGCGGCTTTCAGGCCGTCCTTGCGCAGCTGCGGCAGCACCGCCTGCAGGGCGACTTCCCAGGCCGGCAGGCTGCCACCGTCGCTAGTCATGGTGGGGGCTGGTTCGGTACTGGCCGTCTGCAGATGCGGCAGCACATGGGCGCCGATCCAGGCGCGGGTTTCGGCGTCGGCGAAGGGCGCGCCATCGTGGAAACAAAGTTCGTCCAGGCCGGGCACGCGCTGCAAGAACAGCGCCAGCTGGATCTCCACCTCGGCCATGGCCGGCTCGGCGCCCAGCTCCTGCAGGCACTCCCAGGCCAGGCGCTGGCCGTCGAGCCAGAACGGCGCGCGGGCGATGCTGGTTTCCAGCTCCAGCAGCAGATCGGCGTACTGGCCGGCGGCGAAGCGTTCGCGGTAGCTGGCCAGCTTGTCCACCGGCAGGCCACGCAGGGCGGTAACCTGCTCGGCATTGCGTTCCGGCAGGCCGTCGATCGGCAGCCACAGCAGGGTGCGGGCCAGGCGCAGGGCGCGGATATCGCTGGCCTTCTGCTTCAGCCACCAGCCGCACAGCGGTCGGGCGCCGTCTTGCAGGGCGCGCAGGGATTTGTGCGCGTCGCGCTCGTTGTCGATCGGCGTGCTGGCGCTGAACACCTGACTGGCGGCCTGCTTGACCTGGGCCAGGGCGGCGCCGACCACGCCCGGTTCGGCCTGGCCCTGAGTGGCGCGGTTGATCTGTTCGTCGATCCGCCGGCACAGCGGCAGCAGCAGCGGGGCGTCTTCGCCCAAGTGAGCGGAGAGGCAGCCTTCCAGCTTGCGCAGCAGCTCGGCGAGGGTGCGGAACAGCGGCAGCTGGGTGGCCACCGGAATGTCTTCGCCGAGGGCCTTTTCCAGGCGTGGGGTGAGCCAGGCGAAAGCGGCGGCGCGGGTGCGCTCCTTGCGCGGGTGCAGTTCGTCCCAGTGCTGGCTGCACAGTTGGTGCAGCAGGCCCAGGCCGGCCTGCAGGCCGCTGAGGTTCTCGCGCTGGTACAGGCTCCAGGTCAGCCAGCTGGCGACGCGCAGGTCCTTGGACTGCTCGCGCAGCAGCGCCTCGCTCTGCTCGCGGACTTTCTGCCAGTCGATGGCATCGGTCTGGTGCATGGCCGCGGCCTTTTCCAGCTCGCTTTCCAGCACTTCGTATTCTGGCGAATAACGAATATCCGCACCGGAAAAGTCCCCTTGTTTAATTGGGGAATTGGCCAGTTGCAAATAATGTTCGGCGAGCGAGTTGGAAACAGTCATTCCTTGACCTGTTAATTGGATACATAACTTCCATGTCTTCATCCAGATATTAAGGATGAATGCTTTGGGCTTCCGATGTGCGCAACTTCTTGCGCACCTTGATGTGCAATAAGTTGCGCACAAGCCCTATGGGGTGGGCATCCTAGACCTGTGGTGGAGGGGCGGCAAGCGCGGAAAGTGTGACCTGTATGGCAACCGGGAAGATTGCATGACTATCTTTTGGTACGTTCGTTCTTGAATTAAGGCGGTGCATTATTAGTTGCTTGGCTGCATTAATAGCGATCGGATATATGCATCGCGATATGTAAGTAAATGCTTACCTCTCAGTTAGTGGCGCATCACAGTTATTCGAGAAGATGCACAATTTAGTGTGACCGCCAGCAACTTTTCGGCGATTGCCGACTTGCGGGCTAGTTTCGCCGGTCACGACTGGACGGCCGGATTCAGGGCGCCCTGCTTTCTGCCCGGCGCCGGCACGGGGCCTGGCCTAAGCTGGCAAGGTTGCCTGAACCTTCGTCAAGGAGTCCCGCCATGCGTATTCAGTCGTCGTTGCTTCTCGGTCTGTGCCTGCTGCCCGCCCTGGCTAGCGCCGAGCAGATCCGTCCGGGGTTGTGGGAGTTCACCAGCAACCTGCAGAGCGATGGCCAGGCGATGCCGGACATGCAGGAGATGCTCGGCCAGCTGCAGAATCTGCCGCCCGAGCAGCGCCAGATGATGGAGCAGATGATGGCCAAGCAGGGCGTCAAGCTGGGTGGGGCCGGCGTGCAACTGTGCCTCAGTGAGGCGCAGGCCAAGGCGCACGACATTCCCCTGCAGGACCCCGAATCCGGCTGTACCCATGAGATCACCGAGCGTGGTGCGGATGTCTGGAAGTTTCGCTTCACCTGCCCGGATGGCCAGGGCGAAGGCGAAACCCGCTTCGAAGGTGACACGGCCTTCAGCACCCAGGTCAACGGTGTCTATGGCGGCCGGCAGAGCAGCATGCACAGCCAGGCGCGCTGGGTCAGTGCTGATTGTGGTGGGCTGCTGCCGCGCTGAGGGACAGGCTGTGGCGCAGTCGGCTGCGCACAGGCAGGCCTTGTGGTTAAGCTGCGTCGCATGAATCCGCGGTTTGTCTGGGGAGTGTTGTATGCAGGGAGTCGTGTGGGTGGCGCTGGCCGTGCTGGCGTTGCTGCTGGTGGCCGTCGTGTATGGCTACAACCGCCTGGTGTTCAATCGCGCGCGGGTGGCCGAGGCCTGGAGTGGCATCGATGTGCAGCTCAAGCGCCGTTCCAGCCTGATCCCCAATCTGGTCGGCTGCCTCAAGGTGTACATGGCCCATGAGCGCGACACCCTGGAGGAGCTGGTGCTGCAGCGCGGCGCCGTGCAGGCCCATGAAGGCGATGACCCAGCCGGTCGCAGCGCCGCCGAGAGCCAGCTGAGTGCGGGTCTGCTGCGGGTGTTTGCCCTGGCCGAGAACTACCCCGAGCTGAAGGCCGATGGCGGCTTCCTCGATCTGCAGCGCACCTTGAGCGAGCTCGAGGAACAGATCCAGATGGCCCGCCGTTACTACAACGGCGCGGTGCGCGAGCTCAACGTGCTGGTCGAATCGGTGCCGAGCAACCTGCTGGCACAACTGTTCGGCTTCCAGTGCGCCGCTTATTTCGCCCTGGACGATGCACGCGACGCCCTTTCCCCGAAACTGGAGTTCTGAGATGCCGGGCTGGCTGAAACCCCTGTTGCTGTTGTGCTGCCTGCTGCCCACCACGGGCTGGGCCGAGGAAGTCATCGAGGCCTACACCGTCGGCCTGCAGGTCGAGCGCGATGGCTACCTGCAGGTGGTTGAGCGCATTACCGTGCAGGCCGAGGGCGAGCAGATACGCCGCGGTATCTACCGCGATATTCCCACCCGCTACAGCCTGGGCAATGGCCTGGAGCGGCGCACGCCGGTCCAGATGCTGGAAGTGACCCGCGATGGCCAGGGCGAACCTTTCCATAGCGAGGCGCTGGGTGCCGGGATCCGCTACTACATAGGCTCGGCCAACTATGAGCTAGAGCCCGGGCGCTACACCTATCAGCTGCGCTACCGCATCGACGCCCAGTTGCTGCACCGCGAGGGCGAAGACGAGCTGTACTGGAACGCCACCGGCAACGGCTGGAGCTTCCCGATCCAGGCGGCGGCCGTGCAGGTGCAGTTGCCCGAGGGCGCGCGCATCGGTGATGTCATGGGTTACACCGGCTATGTCGGCGACAGCGGTAGCGATTACCGTGAGGAGCGGCGTGCGGACAATCAGCTGCTACTGCGTACCACGCGCGTGCTGCAGCCCGGCGAAGGCTTTACCGTGGCGGTGGACTGGCAGGCCGGCCTGGTCGAGCGCCCGGGCCTGGGTCAGCGTATCGCCCGGCTGATCGCCGACAATCTGGGGGTATTCTTCGGTCTGCTGCTGTTGCTCGGCCTGTTCGCCTATTACCTGTGGTGCTGGTTCGACGTCGGCCGCGACCCGCGCAAGGGCCTGGTGATTCCGCTGTTCGCCGCGCCGGATGGACTGGCGCCGGCCGTGCTCGGCTATCTGTGGAACCGCGGTTTTCGCGGTGGCTACAGCGCCGCCGAGGCCGTCAGCGTGAGCTTCACCGACCTGGCCATCCGCAAGCTGCTGACCCTGGAAGACAGCCCGCGGGGTGCCGCCTTTATCCTCGATTCGGGGCCGGCGCCGCGCGACAACCTGCAGACTCACGAGCAGGCGCTGCTCGACGAACTGTTCCCGGCAGACCAGCCGAGCAAGCCCCTGCGCGTCGGCAGCAGCTACGAGCCGCGCCTGGCCAAGGCCATCGATGCGCACAGTGCGGCGCTGGGCGAGCGCGGCAAGAACTGGCACAGCAACAACCGCGGCGCTTGGGGCTGGGGTGTGGCCTGGGCGCTGGTCGGTACTCTGGTCAGCGTGTTTTCCAGTGTCGACGGTGAAGAGCAGATGGGCCTGGCGATTTTCGGCCTGATGTTCGGTCTGTGCTTCGGCCTGTCCGGGGTGTTCATGCTGGTTGCCGGCATCCGCCTGTGGCGCGAAGGCACACCGGACAACGGTGGCGGGGTGCTGACCGCCGCGGGGGCGATCTTCATCATCCCCGGCACCATCGGCCTCGCCGTGCTGTTCTACAACCTGGCGCCGATGGTCGTGCTGTTGCTGGTGCTGTTCTGGCTGCAGGTCATCCTCTTCCGTGGCTGGCTGGAAGCGCCATCGGTGGAAGGGCGGCGCCTGCTGGATGCGGCCGAGGGTTACCGTGAATACCTGCAGCTGGCCGAAAGCGAAACCCTGGCCCGCGCCGCCGAGGCGCCGGCCATGAGCATTGCGCTGTACGAGCAGCACCTGCCCTATGCCATGGCCCTGGAAGTGGAAGAGGCCTGGACCGCGCGCTTCACGGCGGCCCTGGATGCCGGCCAGATCGACCCCGCACTGCGTGAATACCAGCCCGACTGGTACCGCAGTCGCAGCAGCTTCTCCAGGCCCAGCGCGCTGACCGGTGCCCTACTCGGCGGCCTGAGCAGCGCCACCTCGAGTGCCGCCACGCCGCCGCCCAGCCCGTCTTCGTCGGGTAGCTCCTCGGGTGGCTCGTCCGGCGGCGGTTCTTCGGGTGGTGGTGGCGGAGGCGGTGGAGGCGGCGGCTGGTAAGGTGCCGTCACATGCCTGGCGTTCTGCGTGAGCGTGCTTAGCGGCGGGTAGCTTTGAGCTTTTCCACCAGGCGCTGGCTTTGCTCCAGCTGCTCGTCCTCGCTGAGCCGAGGGTTATCCAGCGCGGCATGCATGGCGTCGATCAGCTCGCCCTGCTGCCGTACGCGCTGATCCAGTTGCTGCAGGCGGACATCATTCTTGCGCCAGCTCCAGATCGCCCAGCCAAGCACTGCCAACAGCAGCAGGGCCAGGGCTATTAGGGCCAGAGTGTTCATGCGGCGCTCCTGTGCGGAATTTTACGGTTGTGCTGCACAGTAGCAGGCCTGCAGCGCATCGTCAGCGGCATGCCCCACGCAGCGTTGCGCTGTGCGATTTTTCCGCACGGGGCGCCTGCAGCTAGAGTCGCGGGCGGTGAATTGGCAGAGTGGACGGATTTATTCTGGCCCTCATTAATTAGATGATGGCAGCGTATTCGCTGCTTTTGACTGCATATCTATCTAAATTTGTCTTTCATTGTTGAGCCGTCCGAGCAGTATCTGGGTGGGAAAGTCGATCATCTGCCGCAGTTCCACGTGAAACCCATCGTCCATGGCCCTGGCGCGGAAGTGTTTACTACCAAGTTGGTTTGGCTGCTGCGGCGCTCAAGGCTCATTTTGCTGAGAGGGGAATCTTAGCCGCGTGACGACTACGGCATCGCTGTTGGGTGGTGTGTTGTTGAGCGCAATAGTTATGTTATAACAAATATAGAAACGCCTTTGACACCACCCAGTTGTGCCCAGCCAAAACCAATGGCTGGCGAGGAACTCCCGATGAACAAGCGTCTACCCGTCACCGTGCTGTCCGGCTTCCTCGGTGCCGGCAAGAGCACCCTGCTCAACCATGTGCTGCGCAACCGCGACGGCCTGCGCGTGGCGCTGATCGTCAACGATATGAGCGAGATCAATATCGATGGCTCGGCAGTGCAGCGCGATGTCAGCCTCAATCGCGCCGAAGAAAAACTGGTGGAGATGAGCAACGGCTGCATCTGCTGCACCCTGCGCGAGGATCTGCTCGAAGAGGTGGCGCGGCTGGCCCGCGATGGCCGTTTCGACTACCTGCTGATCGAGTCCACCGGCATCAGCGAGCCACTGCCGGTGGCCGAGACCTTTACCTTCCGCGACGAGCAGGGCCAGAGCCTGGCCGACCTGGCGCGCCTGGATACGCTGGTGACGGTGGTCGACGGGGTGAACTTCCTGCGCGATTTCCATGAGGCTGAGAGTCTGGCCAGCCGCGGCGAGACGCTGGGCGAAGAGGACGAGCGCTCAATCACCGACCTGCTGATCGAGCAGGTGGAGTTCGCCGACGTGATCCTGATCAGCAAGACCGACCTGATCTCCAGAACCGAGCGCGAGGAGCTGATTGCCATCCTGCGTGGGCTAAATACCGAGGCCGAGATCCTGCCGATGGTGATGGGCCAGGCGCCGCTGGCGACGATCCTCAACACCGGCCGCTTCGACTTCGACCGCGCTGCCCAGGCCCCTGGCTGGCTCAAGGAGCTGCGCGGCGAGCATGTGCCGGAAACCGAGGAATATGGCATCGCCTCCAGCGCCTATCAGGCGCGCCGGCCGTTCCACCCCGAGCGCTTCTTCGCCTTCCTCAACCGTGAGTGGGTCAATGGCCGCCTGCTGCGCTCCAAGGGCTATTTCTGGCTGGCCAGCAAATACCAGGAAGCCGGTAGCTGGTCGCAGGCCGGCGGCCTTATGCGTCATGGTTTTGCCGGGCGCTGGTGGCGCCATGTGCCGCAAGCGCAGTGGCCGCAGGATGATGAGGGGATGCGCACGCTGATGGCCAAGTGGGATGCCGCGGTCGGCGACTGCCGTCAGGAGCTGGTGTTCATCGGCCAGAAGATCGACTTCGCCTTGCTGCGCCGTGAGCTGGATGACTGCCTGTTGACCGACGCCGAGATGGCTGGCGGCCCCGAGGCCTGGGTGCGGCTAGCTGATCCGTTCGGGCCCTGGGTAGTCGAGGCGGCGTAGTGCTTGGAGCCTGTTGTGGCGCTCGTCCAAGAGTGGCCAGGTGACAAGACCTGGGCGTTTCAGCGCGCCATCCACACGCCCTTGCTCTGCTGCTCGCAGGCCGGCTTGAGGTAGCGCGCATCGGTTTCGATGCCGTAGTAGTGGATGTCCTGCTGATAGGGCGTGCCGCCGACCCGCGCGTTGCGGCACTCGCCGAAGGCGCCGCTGGGGCATTGTTCGACGAAGCTGACCTCGACCTTCTGCCCTTGCAGCTGCGGCGCGCAGAAGCCGCCACGGAACAGGTTGGCCGGGATGCTGCGGTTCTGCTGGCAGATCTTCACATCCACCTGGTTGCCCTGGCTGTGGATCACGCAGGCCTCGCCCCAAGCCTGGCCCGCCAACCCCAGCAGCAGTACGACAGCAATCGAACGCATCCCGTTTGTCCTTGTGTGCAAAGGGGCGACTTTAGCCTTTTCTGCGCGGCGGCAAAACCGCACCATAGGCCCATGCTGACGAATATCCCCACCCATCTGATCACCGGCCCGCTGGGCGCCGGCAAGACCAGCCTGATCCGCCACCTGCTGAGGCAGAAACCGGCGGATGACTGCTGGGCGGTGCTGATCAACGAGTTCGGCCAGACCGGCCTGGATGCCGCGCTGCTCACCACCGACGCCGATGGCATCAGCCTGGCCGAGGTCGCTGGCGGCTGCCTGTGCTGCGTCAATGGCGCGCCGTTCCAGGTTGGCCTCGGTCGTCTCTTACGCAAGGCGCGGCCGCATCGTTTGCTGATCGAACCCTCCGGGTTGGGCCACCCCGCCGAGCTGTTGCAGCAGCTGCGCGAGTTGCCCTGGCGCGATGTGCTGGCCCTGCAGCCGCCGGTGATGGTGCTGGATGCCGTCGCTCTGGCCGCTGGCGAGTCGCTGCCGGCGGCGCAGCGGGATGCGCTGGGCAGCATGGGCCTGTTGTTGCTGAACAAGGCCGAAGCGCTGGACGAAGCCGCTCGTGAGCAGCTGTGTGGGCAGTTGCCGGCGCTGCCCATGCTCTGGACCAGTCAGGGCCGCCTGGATTTCAGCGCCTTGCCCGGTCATGCGAGTCGGGCCGGAGACGCGAGTGGCGCAGTCGAATTGCCCCGTGGCCAGGCGCCCATTGCGACAGTATGGCGTGATGCCGCCGAGCCGATCTGCCAGATCCAGCAGCAGGCCGAGGGCTGGAGCATCGGCTGGCGCTGGCACCCGAGCCAGCGTTTCGAGCTGCTGCGTGTGCAGCAGTGGCTTGGCAGCCTGCCCTGGCGGCGGGCCAAGCTGGTGCTGCAGAGCAACGCCGGCTGGCTGTCGGCCAACGCCCTGCACGGCCAGGCCCTGCACTGGCAGAACAGCGAGTGGCGCAAGGATTCGCGGCTGGAGCTGATCTTCAGCGAGGCGCAGAACGCCGAGGAGTTGCAGCGCGGTATGCGCGCTTGCCTGCTCAGCGACTGACGCTGGTCTCGCTCTCGGTACTGGCCAGCGGCAACCTGGCGATGGCTTCGATGATCCGCGCACTGTAGCGGTTGACCAGCGAGGGAATCGCCGAGCTTTGATAGTTGCGCAGCGACGGTTCGATATAGCGCCACTTGGAGTCGATCTCGCCGAGCAGGCGCTGGTATTCGTGGCTCTGTTGCGTGGCGGGTAGCAATGCCTTGAGCGCGCCGTCGAACTCCTGAGCCAACTGGTCGATCGCCGGCTGATTGCCGCCCAGGCTATTGGCCCCCACGTTGTAGGCGATGTAGTGGGTGGCAATTTGCTGCAGCAGGAGTTCCAGATTGCGGCCGCGCTGCGCCAGGTCGGCAGGGGCCGCTAAGGGTGGCTGATCGAGGCTGTTGGCGAGGGCGTCGCACTGCGCCATCAACTGGCCGTTGAGACGGATCAGCTCGGCGATTGCACTGCCGTCCAGATCCTCCTGCCGTTGCAGTTGGGCATTCAGCTCGCCGAGCAGGCTGGCATAGCGGTGCCAGGGCTGGCGGATAGCACTCACATCGCCGCTCTCGGCGAGCAGGGCCAGCTGCACGTCGGCCAGCGCCAGGCGCCGCTCCAGCGAGCGACTGTAGGCCGGGTCGGCATCGACGCCATACAGCAGATAGAAGTCGCCAAGCGAACCCAGCACGGCCAGGCGCAACTGGTGCAGGTGGGCCGGCGCGGCGTCTGTGCTGCTGGCGTTGGCGGGGTGACATAACAGCGCCAGGCAGAGGCTCAGGAGTAGGCTGAGTAGGGGGTGCGGCATACGGACTCCGGGGCGCGCCCGGTCGACGGCGGCGAGCGGATCGAGCCGGGTGCAGGTGGGCGAATACGAATGAGGCGGGCAGCGCCGGGGCTGCCCGCGAGTGGCCATCAGGGGTGGCCGTTGAACCAGGCGAGGATCTTGCCGGGCGAGGCGGCGAACCATTCATGGCCGCCCAGGGACTCGGTGTACCGCGCGGTTTCGATACCGTGGTAGAGCAGGCGCTCGTAGTACAGGTCCATGCTCCACCACGGCACGGTGAGGTCGACGAAGCCGTGCAGGAAGTAGGTCGGCGGATGGTCGGCCGGCAGCTCGTCGGGCACCACGCACAGCGGGCCGCTGCAGGTGGCATAGGAGCCGGACTGGATGGCCAGGGCCTTGAACTTGCCGGGGAAGGACACGGCCATGCGGCTGGTGTTGTAGCCGCCGCTGGAGATTCCGGTGGCGTACTGGCGCTGGCTGTTCAGCGGGCCGAAGTGGCCGCTGGCGATGGCGTCGAACACGTTGCCGAGGAAGTCGTAGTCGGTGCTCAGCTCATAGGCCTGGGCCAGGCCGGGGATGTTGGTTTGCCAGAACAGATCGGCCGGGGCGCTGGGCGCAACCACCGCATAGCCGTTGTCCAGCAGGGTCTGTACCAGCTTGCCTTCGTAGAAACCGCCGAACGGCTGGTTGCTGTAGTAGGTGAAGTTATCCAGCGGGAAGAACGAACCTTGGTAGATCAGCACCGTCGGCCAGCCGCCGGCGGGAGGGCTGCCGATGGGTGTCTGGTAGATCACCTTGCGCTGGCCGACCAGGCCGGAGTCGATCCAGGTGGACTGGTAACTGCAGCTGACCTTGGCCGGTAGCAACAGGTTCTTCTTGCGTTCGCTGCAGCGCGAGTCGGCCGCGGCCGTGTCGTGCAGCAGGCTGCTCAGGAGCAGGACGAACAATGGGGTAAAACGGCGAAAGCGGGCAGTGAGCATGGCAGTATTTCTCCGTTGTTATTGTGTACCGCCTTTTTAATAGAAACCGGAATTCCGATTCCGTCAAGTGGCTGCAGGCCACGGGAGACGCGGCCTGCACGGGTAATGGCTCAGGCTGTTCGGGGAGATCGGCGAGCTAGAGCGCTCGCCAAGGAGATCGAGAATTCCGCTTGAAGGGGTCTGGCGACCAGCGGCTCAGGGATGCTTGTTGAACCAGTTGAGTATCTGCCCCGGACTGCTGGCGAACCAGACATGACCACCGCTGGGTTCGGTATACAGCGCGGTTTTCAGGCCCTGGTAGAGCATGCGGTCGTGGTACGGCTGCATGCTGGTCCAGGGCACGACCCAGTCCGCCTGGCCATGCACGAACAGGGTTGGCGGATGATCGGCTGGCAGTGCCGGCACGTCGCAGGGTGCCCCGACGCAGGTGGCATAGGACGCCGACTGAATGGCCAGGGCCTTGAACTTGCCGGGGAAGGACAGGGCCATGCGGCTGGTGTTGTAGCCACCGCTGGACATGCCACCGGCGTACTGGCGTTGCTTGTTCAGTGGGCCGAACTTGCCAGTGGCGATGGCGCTGAACAGGTTGTTGAAGAACAGGTAGTCGTTACTTTGCTGGTAGTTGTTGGCGTACTCGGGCGCGTTGGTCTGCCAGGCATCCTTGGCGGTCAGGGCGTTGGGCGCGAGGACCGCATAACCGCTGTCCAGCAGGGTTCGCACCAGCTTGCCCTGATGATAGGCGCCGAAGGGCATGTCGCTGTGGTAGCTGAAGCTGTTCACCGTGGCCAGGGAGCCGTGGTACAGCACTGCCACCGGCCAGCCACCTGCCGGCGCCTTGCCGGTCGGGATCTGGTAGACCACTTTGCGCTTGCCGGCGCTGCCGGAATCGATCGAGAGGGTCTTGTAGCTGCAGATGAGGGTGGCGGGTTGGCTGCTGGTGTTTTCGCTGCAGCGCGACTCGGCCCAGGCGGCCGTGCCGGCCAGCATCAGGGCGACGGCAAGAAGGGGGCGGGTTAGATAGGCAGTCGACATACTGCGGCTCCTGCTTGGTGTGAGTGACAAGGCAGTAGACGCCGGCTTTTGCAGAAATGCTCGGTTTATTGGCGCCATATTTCCGGCATGCGATGGCCGGCACAGCTAAGTAGCAAAGGAGTTGGCAAAAAAATAACGGGGTGGCCTTGCCAGAGTCCGGTGACAGAGCTAAATTGATTCGGAACCGATGTTCCGATTCCGATAAAAACAACAGCTGGAGGTCATCGTGACTTACCAAGGAAAGGGTCTGGCACTTGCTGGTCTGGCATTGCTCGGCACGCTGCCCATAGGGGTGGCACAGGCGTTTCAGGTGCGTTCGGGCGACTGGACCACGTCTCTCGATACGACGCTGTCCTACGGCGTCAGCTACCGCATGGAAGATCAGGACAACAAGCTGATCGCCGGCGCCAATGGCGGCAAGGGCAGCAATGCCGGGCTGATCAACTCGGACGACGGCAACCTCAACTTCCGCAAGGGCGAACTGTTCTCCGAAGTGGTCAAGGCGGTGTCCGAGCTGGACCTGCGCTACCAGGATCGCTACGGCGTGTTCGTCCGCGGCCGAACCTTCTATGATTTCGAGCTGGAAGACGACCAGCGCCGCCACCGCGAGATCAGCAATGACGGCCTGGACGAAGCCGGCTCCAGCGCCGACCTGCTCGATGCCTTCGTCTACGGCAGCTGGACGCTCAACGAGCGCGACCTCAATGCCCGCCTCGGCCGCCAGGTGATCAACTGGGGCGAGGGGCTGTACTACCAGAACGGCATCGGCGCCACCAACCCGGTGGACATCAATGCCCTGCGCGCGCCCGGTTCGGAAGTGAAGGAGGCCTACATGCCGACCTTCATGATCTCCGGCTCCTATGAGCTGCGCGACAACCTCACCGTGGAGGGTTACTGGCAGCCGGGCTGGGCCTGGGAAGCGTCGAAAATCGACCCCTGCGGCACCTACTATTCCACCCTCGATGTGTTGGGCGAGGGCTGCGACTACCTGTCCGCCTCGCCTCTGCAGGAGGCCGCGACCGGGCTGGTCGGTGAGCCAATGGCGTTCGACAACCCGGCAGCGGCCCAGGCCTATGCCGACAGCCTGCCCCCCGGCTTCGTCAACGACCTGCTACGTGGCTACCTGCCGAGCACCTTCATCCAGCGCGGCCAGGACATCGACGGCGACGATTCGCCGCAGTACGGCGCGGCCCTGCGCTGGTACGTGCCGGAGCTGAACGACACCGAGCTGGGCTTCTACTACCTGCGCTACAACATGCAGGTGCCGATGATCGGCCTGACCGTTGGCCAGCCGGTGACCCTGCCGGGCGCCGGCGTGCTGCCCGATGCCAGCAGCTCGCGCTACTACGCCGAGTACCTGGAGAAGCGCGACCTGTACGGCATCAGCTTCAACACCTCGATCGGTGGTGACAGCATCTTCAATGGCCTGTCGCTGGCCGGCGAGCTGAGCTACCGGCCGGATACCCCGATCGCCCTCGGCCTCAACGAATACCTGCCGGATGCCTTGCTCGGCAGCCTCAGCGGGCTGGCGGTGGGCAGCCAGCTGGATGGCTACCGCGAGAAGGACATGTACCAGGCCTCGCTGGTCGGTATCTACAACTTCAACGGCGTGCTCGGCTCCGACTCGGCAACCCTGTTTTCCGAGCTGGTCGCCAGCCGCGTGCAGGGCCTGGAGTCGGATGTCGACTACTACGAAGCCACCAGCAGCGCCTACGGCGGCCAGGTCAGCCTGCAGCTGACCTACACCAACGTGTTCAACCTGGTGAACCTGGTGCCCAACGTCAGCTACCAGTACAGCATCAACGGCGTCGCTCCCCAGCTCACCAACGGCCTGGATGAAGAGGCGCAGAGCTACTCGCTGGGCCTCGACGCGATCTACAAGGAGTCCTTCACCGTCGGTGCCAAGTACGTCGACTACAGCGGTGGCGGCCTGTCGAACAAGCGCACCGACCGCGACTTCCTCAGCTTCAACGTCAAATACAGCTTCTGACCAAGGGACGAACCGACATGTACAAAACAGGATTTCTCCACACCGGTTTGCTGGCCGCCATGCTCCTGGCCGCTCCCCTGGTGCAGGCGCAAGTCAGCGCCGAACAGGCCGCGCGCCTGGGTCAGGACCTGACCCCGCTGGGCGCCGAGAAGGCCGGCAATGCCGCCGGCAGCATTCCCGCCTGGGACGGCGGCCTGGCACCGCGCAGCGATGCCTTCGACCCGGTGGCCGGCTACAAGGACCCGTTCGCCGCCGATCAGCCGCTGTTCAGCATCAGTCACGCCAATGCCGCGCAGTACAGCCAGCAGCTCAGTCCAGGGCAGCGGGCGATGCTGGCGCGCTATCCGGACAGCTGGAAACTGCAGGTCTACCCGACCCGCCGCTCGGCCTCCTACCCGGACAAGGTGTATGCGGCGATCAAGGCCAATGCCACTAGCGCCAAGCTGATCGAAGACGGCAACGGCATCGCCGACTTCAAGACCGCCACGCCTTTCCCGATTCCGCAGTCGGCCCTGGAAGTGCTGTGGAACCACCTGGTGCGTTACCGCGGCGACAGCGTCAAACGCTACTACGCCCAGGCGGTGCCGCATGCCAGCGGCGACTACTTCATGACCCAGATCGAGGACCTGTTCCTGTTCAACCAGGACGCCGGCGACGCCAGCAAGGACAACGGTAACGTGCTGTTCTACTTCCGCCAGTCGGTGCTGGCGCCGGCGCGTCTGGCGGGTACCGAGCTGCTGGTCCACGAGACCGTCGACCAGGTCAAGGAACCGCGTCTGGCCTGGCTCTACGCCGCTGGCCAGCGGCGGGTGCGGCGCACGCCGAACGTGGCCTACGACTCGCCCGGCACGGCCTCCGAAGGCATGCGCACCACCGACAACTTCGACATGTTCTCCGGCGCCCCGGATCGCTACGACTGGAAGCTGCTGGGCAAGGAAGAGTTGTATGTGCCGTACAACAACTACCGCTTCGCCGCCAAGACCAATAAGTACAGCGACATCGTCAAGGCCGGCCACGTCAATCCTGACCTGCTGCGCTACGAGCTGCACCGCGTCTGGCATGTGCGCGCCACGCTGAAGGCCGGCGAGCGCCACCAGTACAAGCAGCGCGACTTCTATTTCGACGAGGACAGCTACCAGATTCTGGTGGTCGACCACTACGACAACCGCGACAACCTCTGGCGCCTCGGCGAGTCCTACACCATCAATATGTATGACCAGCCGCTGATCTGGACCAAGGGCGATGCGGTATATGACTTGATCGGCGGCCGCTATGTGATTGGCATATTGTCCAATGAAGAGCCGGCGGATCAGTTCGATATTGCCCTTAAACCGACGGACTTCACCCCGGCGCAATTACGCCGCGACAGTCGACGTTAGGTGTGGGTAACTTCCAGGTAATTGCAGATCAGCCGCGAAAGTTCCCCGGGAACAACTTCCCGGGGGGTCACGCCGAGGCTGCCGACCATGGTGAAGTAGTTCATCCCGGCGAGCAGCATGTGCGCGGCCAGGTCGGCGGCCTGTTCGGGATGCGGGTGGCCGATGTCACTGCGGCGCGCCAGGGCGATGCGGCAGAAGGTCTGGCCGATGTAGGCGTTGAGTTGGTGGAAGCGCTGGCGGAACTGCAGGTCGGCCGAGCTACGGCGAATCAGGGCGCGGAGCAGGCCTTCGCTGCCGTCGAACAGGCGGATCATGCCCTGAATCAGGCCTTCGATCTGCGCTTCGAGGGACAGATCCTGGCTGCCGAGTTCGCTCACCAGGCTGTCGATGGCCAGCCGGCTCTGCTCGACGAAGCGGTCATGCACGGCGTACAGCAGCATGTCCTTGTCGCCGAGCAGACGGTAGAAGGTGCCCACCGAGGATTCGGCGAGTTGGGCGACCTGGGAAATACCGGTTTCCTCGAACTGATTGTTCGCCAGCAGTTCGGCGGCGACATTGAGAAAGCGCTCAAGGGCTTTCTTGCTGCGTGCCTGGGTGGGGCTGGTGATGCTGTACATGATCCATTCTCGAGCTGGCGCGGCACGATTCTAGGGGGTTTGCCGGGGCAAGGCAAATAGCCGGATTTATCCGCAACGACAATTAATTAGTTATCCGAGAGTGCAACTTTTTAATTATCCGGACTTTCCGGGTAACGAACTTTCTCGGCCATTTATTATTCAAGGGAAGTCTCTGGATATGGACTATATAAACTTGCCCGGTGGGCGTTTTGCCTATATCAGCCAGGGTCAGGGTGAGGCGGTGCTGCTGTTGCACGGGCTGGGCTCGTCGCTACTCGACTGGCAACCGCAGATTGAGCATCTGGCGCGTTATTGCCAGGTCTTCGCCCTCGATGTGCGGGGGCATGGCCAGAGTGAACCGCTGCGCGCGCCAGTGAGCATGGCCGAGCTGGCTGCCGACATTGCCGACTTCATTCGCGCCAAGCAGATCCAGCCGTGCATCCTGGTCGGTATCTCCATGGGCGGCATGCTGACCTTTCAGCTGCTCGCCGATCAGCCGCAGCTGGTGCGCGCCGCGGTGGTGATCAACAGCGCACCGAGTTTCATCGTCGACTCCTGGCGCATTCGTCTGCAGGTCTGGTTGCGCCTGAGCCTGGTGCGCCTGTTCGGCCTGCCGGGGCTGGCGCGCATGCTGGCCGGCAAGTTGTTTCCCAAACCCGAACAGCAGGCTCTGCGCGAACTGGTGACGCAGCGCATCGCCGGCAACGAGCAGACCTCCTACATGCATGCCATGCGGGCTATCCCCGGCTGGTCGAGCCTGCCGGCGGTGCAGGCGGTGGAGACGCCCTTGCTGGTGGTGGCCGGTGATCGCGACTACACCCCGCTGGCCTACAAGCAGGCCTATGTGGCGCAGTTGCGCAACGCCCGCCTGGAAGTGATCGCCGACTCCGGGCATGCCACCCCGCTGGATCAGCCCGAGGCGCTGAATCGGCTATTGGATGGCTTTATCGCCGAGCATTCGGCGGCTTTACCCGCCTGACGCGCTCAAGCCCGCTGGGTACACTAGCCGCAGACTTTCTCTGCGGCCTTCCCCATGCACCTGCTCCCCTGGTCCCACCCGAGTTCCGCCGGCTTCACCCTGACCGGCTGGCACAGCGCGCCTTCGGGCAAGCCCTTGCTGCACTTCCTGCATGGCAACGGCTTTTGCGGGCGCACCTACGAGCCGATGCTGGCGCTGCTGGCCGAGCATTTCGACCTGTGGCTGTGCGATGTCCAGGGCCACGGTGAAACTGAACACGGCGGCCGTTTCCATGGCTGGAACCGCAGCGCCGAACTGGCCGTGGAAGCCTTCGAGGCCGGTCGCGGGATATTCGGGGCGGTGCCGCGCTTTGCCCTCGGGCATAGCTTCGGTGGGGTGCTGACCAGCCTGATCCTGGCGCACCATCCGCAGCTGTTCCAGCGTGCGGTGCTGCTCGATCCGGTGCTGTTCAGCCCACCGATGATCGGCGTCATGGGCCTGTCCGAACTGCTCGGCCTGCACCGGCGCAACGTCATGGCGAAGAAGTCGGCGGCGCGGCGCAAGCACTGGCCGGATCGCGCCACGGCGTTTTCCCTGCTGCAGGGCCGTGGCATTTTCCGCGGCTGGGTCGACGAGGCCCTGCAGGCCTATGTCGACCACGCGCTGAAGGATGTGGCCGAGGGCGTCGTCGAGCTGAAATGCCGGCCCAGTCGCGAGGTGGATATCTTCAGTTCCTTCCCCAAGCGCCTGTGGCCATCGCTGGCCAAGGTGCATACGCCGACCCTGCTGCTGCACGGGGTCAAGAGCTATGCCTTCGTCGGCAAGTCGGCGCTGCGTCTGGCGGCGAGCAACCCGGCGGTGCGCGAGCAGCAGGTCGAGGGCGGGCACTGCTTCATGCAGGAGCAACCTGCGCAGAGCGCGCAGCGGGTGCTCGACTTTCTCCTGCAGCGCAGCTGAGATGCCGGCCAGTCGCGAGGCGGTCTGGCTGGCGCTGGCCGATCTGTGGCTGGATACCGAGACCACTGCCACGACGCTCGACGCCATCGTGCGCACCCTGCGTGACAGTGGTCTGGCGCTTGCCGAGCTGGAGCAGATCTTCTACTACGAGGTGGCGCCGGTGGTCTGGCTGAATGCCTGGAGTGTGGCCGGCGAGTGGAGCGGTTTCGACCCGCAGTGGCTGGCTGAGGAGTGCCGGCGCAACCAGCAGCGCGGGCGTTGGCACCGCGGCAAATGCCGGCTCCTACGGCGGCCGATGACTTATGCCTGTCGCGAACATTGGCAGCAGATACGTGCCAGGCTCGGGTAGCCGAGTGGCAGTGCCTAGCCAGCGAATCCCATCAAGGAACAACGATGAAATCCATTCTTTGCCTCCTGCTACTGCTGCTGAGCGCTGCCCTGCAGGCCGTGGAAATGCAGGAAGCCCCCGCGCTCAAGCCGCTGTTCGAGGCGGCACAGGTCCGCGGCACCTTCGTCCTGCACGATGTCGCCAACGGCACCTTCAGTGGCTATGACCGCCAGCGCGCGCAGGTGCGTTTCGTGCCCGCGTCCACCTTCAAGATCGCCAACAGCCTGATCGGCCTGGACAGCGGGGCGGTCGGTAGCGTCGACGAGGTTTTCCCCTACGACGGCCAGCCGCGCTACCTGAAGACCTGGGAGCGCGACATGGGCCTGCGCGAGGCGATCAAGGTCTCCAATGTGCCGGTCTATCAGGAGCTGGCGCGGCGTATCGGCCTGCCGCGCATGCAGGCGCAGGTGGCGGCGCTCGGCTACGGCAATGGCCAGGTCGGCACGGTGGTGGATCGCTTCTGGCTGGACGGGCCGCTGGCCATCAGCGCCATCGAGCAGAGCCAGTTTCTCGCGCGCCTGGCCCAGAACCAGTTGCCCTTCGCGTCCAGCGTGCAGGCGCAGGTGCGGGAAATCAGCCTGCTGGAGCAGGGGCCGGGGTGGAAACTATATGGCAAGACCGGCTGGGCCACGGCCGTCGAACCGGACGTTGGCTGGTGGGTGGGCTGGCTGGAACAGGATGGTCGGCTGTACAGCTTTGCCCTGAATATGCCGATTGGCACCGAGCAGGATCTTCCCCGGCGCATCGAGCTGGGCAAGGCCAGCCTGCGGGCCTTCGGGTTGCTCTAGGGCCCGTCCCTACAGACTTTGCGCAGCAACGCGGTTCGTGAACGAAACGGCAGCAGACCCTAGCGATCAGTCGATGCGCCGTTGCTCGTCTGCCTTCGGGTGATTGCGCCTCCAGTCGTCCAGCTGGATCACCTTGTCATCGAAGGCGGCCGGCGCCTGGAACGGATGGGCGTCCAGCTCGATACGCCCGAGTTGCTGGCCGAACATGCTGATGCTGCCACTCAGGCGCTGCTCGCCGGTAACGGTGAACTCGAAATCGTAGAGCCGCGCCAGGCGCCGATTGCCACGGGCATCACGCAGCAGCGCCAGGCGGCGCAGGGCGACGTTGCCGTCGAGCAGCTCGATATCCAGCTTGGCGCAGTGGCGCTTGACCAGCTCCAGGGCACGCTCGCGAATGCCGTGGCCGCGCCAGAACCAGGCGGTGATGGCGGCACACAACAGCAGCAGGGTCAGATCGGTCAGGCTCAGCATGACAACTCCAGCGGTAACCCGGGCAGCTTAACCGATCCTGTCGATCGCGCTCAGCCCGACTTGCGATCAGCGGTGTTGTTGGTTAGCGTCCGCGCAGTGCTGAGACGAGGGCGGGTATGCGGGTGATCAAGTGGTTGTGCGGGCTATGCCTGGTGCTGGGCTGTGCCGGTGGTACCTACCTCTGGCTGCGCGACGAGCCGCCCAGCGCCGAAGTGCAGCAATGGCTGCAACAGGCGCGCAGCAAGCCGGCACAGAGCGCCGCCTATGTGTTTCTGGCCGGGCTGGATGCACCGCTCCGGCATTCGCCGGCGGCCCTGGGCGCGGCCCGGCTGCAGGCCTACGAGCAGTGGCTGGCGAGTCATGGCCCGGTGCAGGGCTTCAAGCCTGCGGCGCAAGTCAGCTTGACCCTGCCCGGTGGTGCCGAGTTCTGTTCGATCGAGACGCCCAGCTGCTTTACCAGCCTGCAGCAACGCCCAGAGCGCTTGCCACAGGTGCTGGCCGAACACGCGGCATTGCTGAGCCGTTACCGTTATTTCCTGCGCTTGCACGACTACCGCACGCTCAGCTCTCCGGGGTTGGCCGAGCCATTGCCGCCGCTGCTGTACCTGGCGCGCGCCCAGCAACTGCTGAGCTTGCAGGCCCTGCAGCTGGCATTGGCTGGCGAGGGCAAGGCGGCGCTGGCCTTGCTCGAGGAGGACCAGGCGGGCATACGCCGCCAATTGGGCAAGGCCGATCAGCTGGTCATGAAGATGACTCTGGTAGCCATGTTCAACCGCAACCTGGAGTGGCGGGTGCGCCTGCATCGCGCGGGCTTGGTGCCGCGGCCCACCCCGCTGGTTAAGTTGAGGCCGGCCGAGCGCTCTCTGGGCCTGACCATGCAGCGTGAATTTCTGCTCGGTGCGGTGATGCTGGAGAACCTGCGCGAAGAGGACATTCCATCAATGTTGGAAGAGGCTTCGCTGTGGCTCGACTACAAACCGCAGATGACCATCAATGCCAGCCTGCTGCCCTATCGCCAGGTGGCCCAGCTGTCTCGAACCGAACCCGCAGCTTTCGCTGCCCTGGTGCAGAAAAGGCCGCAGCTGCCGGTGCCTAATACCGGCCTGCGCAACCGTGTCGGCAATATCCTGCTGGATATTGCCGGTGCCGACTTCGTCGAGTATGTCGGTCGCGTGCAGGACCTCGACAGCAAGATCAAGCTGGTCAACCTGAGTCTGCAACTGCCGTCCGGGCCCGTGACGGCGGCGCAGCTGGCTGCTATGCGGCACCGCGGCAATCCGTATTACGCCAAGCAGCCGCCGCGCCTCGATGAGCAGGGGCGTATGTGTTTCGACGGGCCGCTGCCACAGAAAGACTTCGGTCGCTGCGTGCAGCTCTGAGTCTTGTGAGCGCCCGGCTGGTTGGTTAGCGTGGCAGCCTTGTCACCTCTCTCGCGAAAAGGATTTCCATGCACTGCACGACCTGCTGCACGACTGTTCGGCGACTCAGCTCATCCATTGCACGGACTGCCAGCGCGCGACGTATCACAACGCTCGCGTCCTTTCAGCCTGGTTCAGGGGTGAGCAGCCGATGAGCAAGATGAACAAATGGCTGATAGCTCTGCTTGTCACCCTGGCTCTGCTGGGCGGCGCTGTGGCGTTCTGGCTGCATGACGAACCGCTGCTGCCCGAGGCGCAGACCTGGCTGGAAGAAATTGGCAGGGTTGAGGGGGACAGCGCCGCCTACTATCAACTGTTCGGCCTGGACAGCCCGGCCGGCAGTGATCCGCAGGCTGCCGGGCGCAATCGGTTGGTGACCTACCACCAATGGCTGGCCAGCCAGGGCCCGCAAAAGGCCATGCCCGCCGTGGATGAGCCAGCGCGTCTGGCCTTGCCCGGCGACGAGCTGTGCGCCCTGGCGAAGCCTGGTTGCCTGGCGCGTTTGCGCCAGGACCCGGCGGCCCTGGCCGCCCTGCTGGGGCGTCACGACGAACTGCAGCAGCGTTACCAGCAGATGCTGGCCCTGGAGGATTACCGCACCCTCAGTCAGCCTAGCCAGAGCGAGCCGCTGCCCGTTTATGGGGTGCTGATGCGGGCCGGCCTGTTACGTGGGACGCAGGCTCTGGCCTTGGCCGAGCAAGGTGACGGCGCGGCAGCCGCGGCGTTGTTGCAGGGCGATACCCGTCAGCTGCGCATCTGGCTGGCGCGCGCGGATAACCTGATCCTCAAGATGTTGCTGGTGCGCCTGTTGCAGCAGAACCTGGATGACCTTGCCGTGCTCTATCATGCCGGGCTGATCCCGAAACCCGCAGCCGAAGCGGCCCTGAGCGTGACGGAGCGCTCTTTGCACGGCGCCATGCAGCGCGAGTTCGCTCTAGTTGCCACTGGCCTGCAGACTTTGCACAAACAGTCCGCCATAGGCGCCAATCCGGACATTCCGGCCTGGCGTCTGCAACTGGTCTTCAAGCCGCGCATGAGCATCAACGAAACCCTGCCTCGCTACCTGCGTATGGCCGAGGACTCGCAGCTGGACGCCGCCGCCTTTGCCCAGCGCCAGGCAGTCGTGAGCGACACCGCCATCAGCATCTGGCGGCGCTGGCGCAACCCGGTGGGGGCGATTCTGGTGGCTATCGCCATACCCGATTTCACTCCCTATTTGGCGCAGCTGCACGACCTGGATGCCAAGCTGGCGCTATTCAATGCCCTGGGCACAGCTGTGCCTGCGAGTGCCAACCCGTATTACCCGCAGGCCCGGCCGTTCTGGGATGGCAAGCTGCAGGCCTATTGCTTCGACGGGCCGTTGCGTGATGAACAACGTCGCCGTTGCCTGCCCTGGCTACCCCCACCGGGCTGATCGCGGCTAAGCTTGCACCTGCGCCGCCGCGCGCTTCATCCACCTAGCCGGATGCGCCCTTTGCCTTCGACTCACCTGCTCAGTGCTACTCGCCTCGCCCTGCTGGCCATGTTCCTGCTGGCGTTCGGCCCGCTGCTGTCGCAGGCGCTGGTGCCGGCCGGGCAGGGGGCTGTGCCGGGCTGGATGAGCGAGCTGAGCTGCGCGGCCGAGGATGGCAGCCCGCATGCAGCGGGCGGGCACGATGCGCTGTGGGCCAAGTGCGGCTACTGCACCCTGCTGTTCACCTCGCCGGCGCTGACTTCCAGCCAGCCGCCGGTGCTGGCCCGCGCCCCGCTGGCCGCCGTGAGTGCGGTGCAGCGCCAGGTCGCTGCCCCTTACGCCGCGCCGCCCTTTCCCACCGCTCATCCACGCGCGCCGCCTGTTCTGTCGAGCTGATTCGCTTGTGTCCCGCCCGCGTGCCCCGCTTGTGCATGGCCGCTGGTGAACCGTGCCGCCGCCCCGTTCAGTGGGCGCCGGTGCCGAAGCTGTTCGATACGAGGCAACCGCCCCATGACTGTACGTACCCCGTCTTTCTACAACCTGGCCTGGCGCTGGCACTTCTATGCCGGCCTGTTCGTCATCCCGTTCATGCTGATGCTGGCGCTGACCGGCATCGTCTACCTGTTCAAGCCGCAGCTCGACCAGCTGATGTACCCCGAGCTGCTCACTGTGCAGCCGGGCGCTGCAGCGCTGTCTGCCGATGCCCAGTTGCAGCACCTGCAGCAGGCCTACCCGCAGGCGCAGGTCAGCCAGTACCTGCCGGCCCCCGCCGCTGACCGCAGCGCGCAGTTCGTCGCCAGCCTGGATGGGCGCAAGCTCAACCTGTTCGTCGACCCCTACAGTGGCGCCGTACTCGGCACCCAGGATGCCCAGGACAACCTGCAGGCCATCGCCCGCGCCCTGCACGGTGAGCTGCTGATCGGCACGGTCGGCGATCGCCTGATCGAGCTGGCCGCCGGCTGGGGCGTGGTGCTGGTGGTGTCCGGTCTGTACCTCTGGTGGCCACGCGGCCAGGGTGGTGCGGGTGTGCTGTGGCCACGCCTGTCGGCCCGCGGACGTCTGCTGTGGCGCGATCTGCACGCTGTCAGTGGCTTCTGGGGCAGCGCCCTGCTGCTGTTCATGCTGCTCACCGGGATGACCTGGACCGGCTTCTGGGGCGAGAAATTCGCCGGCGCCTGGAACCACTTCCCCGCGGCGATGTGGACCGACGTACCGACCTCGACCGTGCAGGCACGTAGCCTCAACAGCGCGGCCGACCAGACCGTGGCCTGGGCGGTGGAGAACACCCCGCTGCCGGTATCCACCAGCCATGCCGCGCACCACGCCGAAGGTGCCGTTGCGCCGGCGGCCAGCGGGCGCATCGCCTTGCAGCAGGTGGTCGACACAGCCACCAGCCTCGGTGTGGCCCCCGGCTACAGCGTGACCCTGCCGGCCGATGAAACCGGCGTGTTCACCGTCGCCCTGTTCGCCGACGACCCGCGGCATGACGCCACCCTGCATCTCGATCAGTACAGCGGCCAGGTGCTGGCCGATATCCGCTGGGCCGATTACGGCCTGGTGGCGCGCACGGTGGAGAGCGGGGCGATGCTGCACGAGGGCAAAATGTTTGGCCTGGCCAACCAGCTGGTCATGCTTGGCGTGTGCCTGCTGATCCTGCTCGGTTCGCTCAGTGGCTTGGTGATGTGGTGGAAGCGTCGCCCGCAGGGGCGTTTCGGTGTGCCGCCGCTGCGTCACGACCTGCCGCTGTGGAAGGGTGGGGTGGTGATCATGCTGCTGCTCGGCGTGCTGTTCCCGCTGGTGGGGGCTTCGCTGCTGCTGATCTGGGCGCTGGAGTGGCTGTGGTCGCTGCGCCAGCAGGCCGAGGTGGTGCCGGGTTGATGGCGGGCTGCCCCGGCATTGCGCCGGGGCACCCTACGCGATCGCAGTCGCTGTCTAGCCTTCGGCGTTCAGCACCCGATAGCGCTGCTCCAGTTCCTCGCGGATGGCCCGACGCTGCTGGGCCTGGGTGAAACGACGTTGCTCGTCGCTGCTTGCCGGTTGCAAGGTCGGTACCGGCTGTGACTGACCGCGATCATCTACCGCGACCATGGTGAAGAAGCAGCTGTTGGTGTGGCGCACCGAGCGTTCGCGGATGTTTTCGGTGACCACCTTGATGCCGATCTCCATCGAGGTGCGCCCGGTGTAGTTGACCGCGGCGAGGAAGGTCACCAGTTCGCCGACGTGGATCGGTTCGCGGAAGATCACCTGGTCCACCGACAGGGTCACCACGTAGCTGCCGGCATAGCGGCTGGCGCAGGCATAGGCCACTTCGTCGAGGTACTTGAGCAGGGTGCCGCCGTGGACATTGCCGGAAAAGTTGGCCATATCCGGGGTCATCAGGACTGTCATCGACAGTTTGTTGGTTCCAAGTTCCATGTGTTTCTCATTGGCAGATAAGGTATGTGCTGGCGCTTGCAGTCCTGCGGGTCTGCTTGTTGTTATAGGTGCTGCTGGTGATCTTCGCTGTGCCAGCGCGGCCTGGCATGCAAGTTTGTGGCCGCCTGGGCGGCTGCACGTCTGAGCTGCGTGCCACCCGCTAAGCTGGGCCTTGGCCCTGTCAGGAGACGTTCCTCATGTTTACCCCACGATGTTACGTGTTGCTGATGCTGCTCCCTTTCGGCGCTCTGTGCACTGCGGCGGAGCAGACGTGCGACAGCGCCGCCCAATGCAACCAGGCCGGCAGCATGGCCTACCAGGCGGGACGCTATGCCGAGGCCATCGCGGCATTCGAACGGCAACTGCGACGTTCCGAGGAGGGCGATGCGGCACAACAGGAGCTGGCGCTGAACAATCTGCTGCTGGCCAACCTCAAGGCCGGCGACCCCGGCATGGCCCGCGCCTGGCTGGAAGTGGCGCTGGACAATGGCCTGCAGGGGCCGGCGACGCGGCACAATCTGGGCAAGCTCGCCGCGGCCGTGGACTATCCGGCGCTGGCTGCGACGGTCGAGGGGCATTACCTGCGCTATGCCGGCCAGGGGGCGTGGAGCAGCCTGGATATCCAGCGCCAGGGCAATGGCTACCAGGTGTTCTTCAGCCCGTTGCGGGCCGGTGCCCAGGTCGAGGAATACGGCCCGGCGGCCATCGGCGAGCTGAACGGCAGCATCAGCGGTGCCGGCCCGCACTTCAGCCTGAAGGAAGCCGGACTGGCGGCGGGGTGTGCGGTGGAGTTGCTGTGGAATGGCGCCGACATGCGCGTGCTGGAGGCCTTTGGCGAGGAGTGCCAGGCCTATGGCGGCGCCGGTATCAGCGTCGCCGGGCGCTATTACAAGACCAGCAACGCGGCGAAGTTCTAGCAGCCTTACTTGCCGGCCGACAGGCCGAGGTCGATGGCCAGGTCGGCGTCGGTCACCGCCACCCGCGGCTCTGTTGATCAGTATCGCGGGTTGGCTCATGGCGAGGCTTCGGAGGCCGAAAAAAGCGTGCTTTGCCTAGGGTGCGCCGCGCGCACCACAGGCCCCGCGTAGAAGTCCCGCTGCGCACCGGCGCACCCTACGGGTTACGCGTGGGTAAGGTACCAGCGCCAGTCCTGCTCGCCGACTTCGCCCATGAACTGGCGGAATTCGTTCCATTTGATCGCCAGGAACACCTTGAGGAAGTCCTCGCCCAGCGCCTGCTTGGCCCAGCTGGAATTTTCCAGGGCGCGCAGTGCAGTCAGCCAGTCGGTCGGCAGGGTTTCGCGGACCTGCTCGTAGCCGTTGCCGATGATTTCCTCGCCCGGATCGATCTGGTTCTGGATGCCGTGATGGATGCCGGAGAGGATCGCCGCCGCCGCCAGGTAGGGGTTGGCGTCGGCGCCGCAGATGCGGTGCTCGACATGCCGGCTCTTGGCCGGGCCGCCCGGTACGCGGAACGACACGGTGCGGTTGTTCACTCCCCAGCTCTTGGCCAGCGGCGCATAGCTGTTGGCCTGGAAGCGGCGGAACGAGTTGGCGTTGGGGCAGAAGATCGCCAGGGCATCGTTGAGCGTGGCCATCATCCCGCCGATGGCGTGCTTGAGCAGCGGCGTGCCGTGCGGGTCTTCGCTGGCCATCAGGTTGTTGCCGTCGGCGTCGGCCAGGCTGACGTGCATGTGCAGGCCGCTGCCGGCCAGGTCGCCGAACGGCTTGGCCATGAAACAGGCCTGCAGCCCGTGCTTGTTGGCCACGCCCTTGACCAGGCGCTTGTAGCGCACGCCTTCGTCGATGGCCTGCAGCGCGTCGAAGCGGTGCTCCAGGGTCAGCTCGACCTGGCCCGGGGCGTATTCGGAAATTGCCGTGCGCACCGGCAGGCCCTGCACTTCACAGGCGGCGTAGAGGTCGTCGAGGAAGGGCTGCAGCTGTTCCAGCTCGTACACGCCGTACACCTGCGGCGCCTGCGGGCGCACGCCGTTGGCCTGCAGCGCCGGCTGCGGGCGGCCGTTGGCATCGCGCTGCTTGTCGAGCAGGTAGAACTCCAGCTCCACCGCCATTACCGGGTGGTAACCGTCGGCCTTGAGCCGATCGATGGCGCGCACCAGCACATGCCGCGGATCGGCCGGGGCGGCGGGCAGGCCCTGGGTCGGGTGCATGCTCACCTGCAGCTGGCCGGTGGGCGTGGTGCGCCAGGGTTGCAGGGTCAGGCTGCCGGGCAGCGGATAGGTCCAGCAGTCGGCGTCGGCGACTTCCCAGACCAGGCCGCTTTCTTCCACGTCCTCGCCCTGGATGGTCAGCGCCAGGATCGAGCTGGGCAGCGGCCGGCCGTTCTCGTAGATGGCCAGCAGCTCGTCGCGGTGCAGCAGTTTGCCGCGCGGGATGCCGTTGGCGTCGATCAGCATCAGTTCGATGCTGCGCACTTCGGGATGGGCGGCGAGGAAGTCGCGGGCTTCCTGGGGATTGGCGAATTGCATGGTGGCTATCTCGTTATTGGCCGTGGCAGACGGCTGGTGTAGGAGCGGGCTTGCCCGCGAAGGGCGGTCAGCAAAAGCATCGCGACCAAGGTCGCTCCTACAGGATTGATGGAGTTACTCGCAGGCGCCGGGGATGGCCAGCAGCTCGCTCAGGGCCTGGTCGAGCATGCCGATCAGCTGGTCCACATCCTCCGCCGTGGTGCTCGGGCAGCACAGGGTCATGTTGTGGAACGGGGTGATCAGGATGCCGCGGTTGATCAGGTACAGGTGCAGGGCCATCTGCAGCTCGTCATGGAACGCGGCCTCGGCCTCGGCGCCGGTCTTCGGTGAGACCGGGCAGAACTGGAACTCGCTGCGCGCGCCCAGCTCGGTCACCGACCACTTGAGGTCATGCTTGCCGATCAGGCTGCGGAAGCCGTCGGCCAGGCGCTTGGCCAGCGGCAACATGTGATCGTAGGCGGCCGGGGTCATCACCTGTTCCAGGTTGGCGCGCATGCAGTGCATGGCCAGGGCGTTGGCCGACAGAGTGGTACCCATGCCGCTATGGCCGTGGCCATGGCTGCCCTCACTGGCGCGCTTGCGCGCGGCGGTCATGGCCTCGGCCATCGCTGCGCTGCAGCCGAAGATGCCGCACGGCACGCCGCCGGCAATCGGCTTGCCGACCACGAAGAAGTCGGGGTCGAGGTTCCACAGTTTCGTGCAGCCGCCGATATCGGTGGAGATGGTGTGGGTTTCGTCGATGATCAGCAGCGCGCCGTATTTCTTCGTCAGCTCACGGCATTGCTGCATAAAGCCCGGTTCGGGCAGGACCATGCCGATATTGGTCATCGCCGGCTCACACAGCAGGGCGCAGACATCGCCTTTCGCCAGCGCGGCTTCCAGTGCGGCCACGTCGTTGAACGGGATCGAGCGGCTGTACTCGGTCAGGTCGTAGGCCTGGCCGACCAGGCCGGAGCGCGGCACGGTTTCGCCGTCGATGCAGCGCACCATTACGTCATCGACGGTGCCGTGGTAGCAGCCGTCGAACACCAGCAGGGTCTTGCGCTGGGTAATCGCGCGGGCCCAGCGCAGCACATAGCGGTTCGAATCCGTGGCGGTGGCGGTGACCTGCCAGAACGGCAGACCGAAGCGCGCGGCCAGCAGTTCGCCGCAGACCACCGCGTCTTCACCCGGGAGCATGGTGGTCAGGCCGTTGTTGCCTTGCTCGGCGATGGCCTTGGCGATCGGGTCCGGCGAGTGGCCGAACATGGTGCCGGTGTCGCCCAGGCAGAAGTCGATGTACTCGTGGCCGTCGACGTCATAGAAGCGCGCGCCCTTGGCCCGCTCGACGAACAGCGGCACCGGGGTCGACCAGTCGGCCATCCAGTGCATCGGCACGCCGCCGTACAGCGAGTTGCGTGCGCGTTCCGCCAGGGCCACGGACTTCGGGTTGCGTGCGATAAAACGCTCCCGCTCGCGACTGGCGAAGGTTGCTACGGCGGATGGGCTGATACCACTGGCAGTCATGTTGAACACCTCGTTCGAATATCTGCACATGCTCATTTGTGATCACAAATAAGTCAATAGATGTCTTATAAGCGGTATTAAGGTAGATTTTCCTTAATTTGTGATCACAGGTGGCGACTAACATGGAAAATCTGCAGCAAGTGGCCTTGGTCAGTGGCGCCGGCAGCGACAGCGGTATCGGCATGGCCATCGCCCGTCGACTCGGCCAGCAGGGCGTACGCGTGCTGCTCACCGCCAGCAGCGCGCGGGTCGAACAGCGGGCTGCCGAGTTGTGCGCTGAAGGTATTCAAGCACGTGCCCGCGCCGCCGACCTGACCGATGAGCAGCAAGTGGCCGAACTGGTCGAATGGGCCCAGGCGCAGTGGGGGCAGATCGACATCCTGGTGAACAACGCCGGCATGGCCATGCAGGGCAGCCCGGAGCCGTTCGCCGAGCTGGCCGAGATGGATCTGGCCACCTGGAACCTGTCGCTCAACCGCAACCTGACCACCACCTTCCTGCTCACCCGTGGCGTGCTGTCGGGTATGCGTGCGCGTGGCTACGGGCGCATCGTCAATATCAGCTCGACCACCGGCACCCGTGGCAGCAACCCCGGTGAGTCCGCCTACAGCGCGGCCAAGGCCGGCATGCTCGGCCTGTCCATGGGCCTGGCGCTGGAAGTGGCCAAGCAGGGCATTACGGTCAACAGCGTGGCGCCGGGCTGGATTGCCACCGGCTCATCCACCGAGGAAGAGCGGCATGCCGCCGAGTACACGCCGATCGGCCGCGCCGGGCGCCCGGAAGAAGTGGCGGCGGCGGTGGCTTTCCTGGCATCGCGCGACGCCAGTTACATCACCGGCGAAGTGCTGGTGGTGGATGGCGGTAACTGCCTCATAGAGAACAAGGCACCGTGACCCAGTAGAATCCCCGGCGCCGCTCTGGAGCGGCCTTCTTCAGCCAAAGGAATCCTTTATGCGCAACTGCTCGCTGACCCTCGCCCAACTGCCCGCGCCACCGGCCAAGGGTGAGTGACCATGGCTGACAATCTGCAGGAACAGCTCTACCAAAAAATTCGTGAAGGCCTGCTGGCCGGGCGCTTCCAGCCTGGCGAGCGGCTGAAGATCCGTGATCTGGCCGCCGAGTGGGGCTCCAGCCCGATGCCTGTGCGCGCCGCCCTGCAGCGCCTGGTCGCCGAGGGCGCGCTGGAAGGCGAGCCGCAGCGCTCGGTACGGGTGCCGGCGATGACCCGCGAGCGCTACCAGAACATCTTCCAGGTGCGCCTGGGCCTCGAAGGCCTGGCGGTGGAACTGGCCACGCCGCGCCTGACCCCGAACGACCTGGCCGCGCTGCGCGACTGCGTGGCGCGCATGGACCAGGCCATCGAGCAGCGCCAGGTGCAGGCCTACCTGGATGCCAACAGCCAGTTCCACCTGCGTCTGTACGGTGCCTGCGGCAACCCGGTGCTGCTGCGTTCGATCGAGTCGCTGTGGCTGCAGATCGGTCCGTTCTTCAACCGCCTGTTCACCGGCGCCGACCTGTCGCTGCGGCTCAACGATTTCCACGAGGAAGCCTTCGCCGCCATCGAGGCTGGCGACGCCAAGGCGGCGCGCCAGTTCATGGAGCAGGACCTGCTCTACTTCGCTCGTTTCCTCCTCAACCTGCTCGAACTGGAGGGCGCGCAGGCCCGCAGCATCAGCCCTTGAGCCGCTCCTGGCGAGAGTATTCCGGAAGGTGGCTTGGGTAATTCTGCGGATCGACAAGGGTGGCATTTCTTGTCTTACACTCAATCAATCGATTCTCCGGCCCCAAGGATTGCCCGATGGCGGACTACAGCAATACGCGCTTCCTGATCGTCGATGACTTCTCTGACTTCCGTAGCTCGGTCAAGGCCATGTTGCGTGATATAGGTGCACGCGATGTGGACACCGGCGACCGCGGCGAAGAGACCCTGAGCCTGTGCCGGCAGAAGCGCTACGACATCATCCTCCACGACTACAACCTGGGCACCGGCAAGAATGGCCAGCAGGTGCTTGAGGAGTTGCTCGCCGACAAGCTGATCAGCCACCAGTGCATCTTCGTCATGGTCACCGCCGAGAGCAGCCAGGCCATGGTGCTCAGTGCCCTGGAGCACGAGCCGGACGCCTACCTGACCAAGCCCTTCAACCGTGCCAGCCTGACCCAGCGCCTGGACAAGCTGGTGGAGCGCAAGGCCGCGCTCAAGCCGGTCCTGCAGGCGCTCGACAAACAGGACCCGGCTGCCGTGCTGGCCGCCTGCGAGGCCCTGAGCCGGGAGGACAAGCGCCTGGTGCCGCTGTGCCAGCGCTACCAGGCCGGCGCCCTGCGCGAGCTGAATCGGCATGCCGAGCTGGAGAAGCTGTTGACCGGCATCCTCGCTGATCGCGCCTTGCCCTGGGCCTACCTGGCACTCGGCAGTCTGCTGCAGACGCGCAACGAACTGGCCCGCGCCCAGGAGTTGTATGAGCAGGCATTGAAGACTTTCCCCATGCTCCCCGCGCTGTACGACGGCCTGGCCGCAGTGCTGGCGGCGCGCGGCGAGAGCAAGCGCGCCCAGGGCATTCTCGAGGATGCGGTGAAGCTGTCGCCACTGGCCATCCGCCGGCAGATGCAGCTGGGCAAGCTGGCGCTGGACAACGAAGATTTCGGCAGCGCCTCCAAGGCCTATCGGCAGGCCGTGGATCAGGGTCGCAACTCGCGCTTCAAGAGTCCGGAAAGCTACCTGGGTATGGCCCAGGCACTGATCGCCGAATCCGGCGAGGACAACCTCGACAAGCGTGCCCAGGCCGATATCGCCCAGGCCATGGGCGAGCTGGACAAGCACTACGGCGACGACAAGGTATTACAGGTGCGCGCTACCCTGATGCAGGCCAAGAGCCTGCAGAAATCCGGTGACCCGGCGCGTGCCGCCAAGCTCACCGAGGAAGCCGTGGCCGGCATGGCGGCGCTGCCACAGTTCTTCTCCGCCGATGCGGCGCTGCTGGTGGCCAGCCAGCTGCGCGAGCTGGGCCAGACGGCGGCCAGCAATGACCTGCTGAAAAACTGCGTGGAAATCTACGGCGACGATCCGGCGGTGATGCAGAACGTCGCCAAGCAGACCGATGACCCGCAGATCCTCGCCGGCGGCCAGGAAGCGGTCGACTTTAACCGCCAGGGCGTGCGTGCCTACCAGCTGGGCCGCTTCGCCGATGCCCTGGAACTGTTTCGCCGGGGCCTGGTGCTGCAGCCGAAAAACATCAGTATCGCCCTCAACACCGCCCAGTCCTTGCTGCGCCTGGGGGGCGACAAAGCAGAGGCGGATCTGCTCGACGAGTGCCGCCGTTGCCTGGATGCGGTGAGCATGATTCCACCCAGCGACCCGCGCTACGAGCGCTACCAGCAACTGCGCCGGCGGGCCTTCGAACAATGAGCGACGCCCGCGAAGGTCTGGATTTTTCTACGGTGATCGCCTCCACCGTGCACGACATGAAGAACTCCCTGGCCATGCTGGTTCAGGCCCATGGCCAGTGGCAGGCGCAGGTGCCGGCGGAGCTGGCCGACAACAGTGCACAGGGGGTGATCGAATACGAGTTCGCCCGCCTCAACGGCATGCTGGTGCAGCTGCTCGGTCTGTACAAGCTGGGGGTCAACCAGCTGCCGCTACGCCCGGCCTACCACGAACTGGAAGACTTCATCGAAGCGCAGCTGGCGCGCTACCAGGAAGTGCTGGATAGCCGCCATATCGTCGCCCGTTGCGAGGTCGAGGACTTCCAACTGCTGGGCTTCTTCGACCAGGAACTGCTCGGCTCGGTGGTGGCCAACATCATCACCAATTCCATTCGCTATGCGCGCAGCGCGCTGCTGGTGCGCGCCTGGCAGGAGCCGGGGCATCTGGTGCTGTCGATTTGCGACGACGGCCAGGGCTACCCGCCGGCCATGCTCGCCGGACAGTCCAACTACGTGCTCAGCCTCAATCACAGCACCGGCAGCACCGGTCTCGGCCTGTACTTCGCCGGGCGTATCGCCGAGCTGCACGAGCGCAATGGCGTGCGTGGGCATATCCAGATCAGCAACGGCGGCCCGCTGGGGGGCGGCGAGTTTCGTATTTATCTGCCCTGATGCAGATGGCCGGCGATGGCAGCGCTATCGGGCCAGTTAGCTTCTTTTGCCGCCTCTATCCCGAATCAATATAAGGGTGTTTCTGGCCTTCCTCGCGCTATGTACTAGCGTGCCTCTTGTGCCTTGCGTCCCTGTTCGCCGGCTTGGCCCAGTGGACCACTGCGCAGCATGGAGGCGTCCGGCAGTAGCCCGTGCTCGTACAACAAGAACAAGACGAGGACATGTCCGATGAAGCCATCCTTGCTGGCCTGTTGCAGCTTTGCCCTGTGGTTCGCCCTGGCCGCCCCGGCACACGCCGAACTGGGCGACTACAGCTTCTGGAAAACCCTGCTCAACCTGAGCTCACCGCCGCCGGCGGACAACAAGGTCACTGCCGAACAGGGTCTCGGCCCCTACCCGCTGCTGAACAACCCCGGCGGCTTCAATGCCGGCTTCAAGCCCAACCTCTACTACGCCTGGCAGACCGTGCAAATGGCGCCGCAGACCGGCGCGGTGTGTGGCAATGGCTCGCCCTACAAGTTCTTCGTCAACCGCGTACCCAATACCAGCAATACCATCATCTATCTGGAAGGCGGCGGCGCCTGCTGGGACTACGCCAGCTGCACCGGGCAGACCGGCATCCGCGGGGCGCGCAACCCGGACGGCATCCCCGACGACTACATGAGCCTGCTCAACCCCGGCGCCAGCCTGGTCAGCCCGCTGGTCGTGCGCCTGCACCCCTGGACGCGGACCAAGCCGCAGAACTGGAACATGATCTACGTGCCCTACTGCACCGGCGACATCTACTCCGGTGACAAGGTGGCGGTGTACGAAGACCCGCAGAACCAGAAGCCGCCGCTGGTCTGGCACCACAACGGGTTGCGTAACACCCGTGCGGTGGTGGCCTGGCTGAAGAACAACCTGCAGCGTCCGGCGCAGCTGCTCACCACCGGCTGCAGCGCGGGTGGCGCCGGCAGCCTGACCAACTACGTGGGTATCCGCCAGGACATGGCGCCGAGCCGCGGCTTCCTCCTCGACGACTCCGGGCCGGTGTTCAGCGCGCCGCTGGGCAGCGACACCACGCAGTACCCCTCGCGTTTCCTGCAGGACCATATCCGCAGCGCCTGGGGCCTCGACGACGGCCCGCTGCCCTACCTGCAGAGTCGTCTGCCCGGGCTCGATACCAGTGATCTGGGCAGCCTGTATTCGGCGCTGTCGAGCAACCTGCCGGGTGACCGCATGGGCCAGACCCACTTCTGGAAGGACCTCAACTACTCGTCCTATTCCTACGAGCGCTTCCACCCGGACATCATCAACGCCCCGGATGCCGCCACCAAGGAAGCGCTGATCCATGCCAAGTGGGATGTGGACACCGGCCGCCTGCGCGATCAGTTGGCCAACCTGGACAACTTCGGCGGCTACTTCCCGCAGTTCCGCGCGGTCAACGAGAGCCACTGCACCAGCATCATCGAGTTCGCCAACTCCGACATTCAGGAGCAGAACCTGGAGCTCGACCACTTCGTCAACAACCTGCTCGATGGCAGCGGCGCGGTGCTCTCGGCTTCGGAGAGCAGCGACGCCGCCGACCGGGCCAAGCCGTTCAACCTGCTCTATTACATTCTCGATCAGTTGCTTTGAACGACGACGGCCAGGGAGGGCCGCCTGACTTTAGCGGTAGGCCTGCTCGCGGGCTTCCTGCAGGCGCTGGCGCAGATACTGATCACGGCTCAGGCCGTCGGGAATGCTGTCCAGCGCGAGCACCTCGTCGACGATACGTTTCTCCTCGGACTTGTACTGGCTGAAGCGAACATCGGGCACCTTGGCCCGTGTTTCACGTGCCTGGTTTAGCGCCTGGTAGCGCGCCAGCAGTTGTTCGGCGCGGGCCTTCTGCGTCTCCTCGTCGCCGCCCTGCACCTGCGCCAGCCCTAGCTGCAGCAGCAGGGCCTCGCTCAGTGCCAGCTCGGCAGTCGCTTCGCGCTGGTCGATTTGCCTGGCCAGCGCCTCGGCCTGGCGTCGCCGCTGCTCGGCGCTGAGGGCCGCGGCCTCCTGCATGAAACGGCGGTAGTCGACCATGAACTGCAGGCGCGCCTGGTAAGCCTGCACGGCGGGGGTGTTCAGCAGCGCTTGCGCCGCGCGCGGGTCGAGTGCCGCGCCGCCGGCTTCGACCGGCGTTGACACAGTTGCCGGCGCACCTGCCGGCGGTGCCGCGCTGACTGCTGCGGTATCGCTGTCGGTACTGGCTAAAGCGAGCCACACAGCGCCAGTGACGGTGAGGATTGCCAGACCGGCCAGTGTCAGCCGGGAAGTGATGTTGGCCATGGCCGCGAGCCCCTGAGTGCACCGCTTGCCAGTTAAGCCCATGCCCCCGGCAGATGCCAGATGCTAGATGGCATGCGGCGGGCGCGCAGGGCGCCCTCTAGCTTGTGCTGTCGCCTCAGCTTTCCAGCCAGACGTCGCGCACCCAGTGCCATACCGAGTCCCAGCTTTCGTCGGTCAGTTCGCCTTCGTCGCCGTCCCACAGCCAGACGGTGCCTTCCACGTCCACCGCGTAGTAGTCGCGGCCGTCCTGGCACAGTGGCACCAGGTCCCGCGGCAGGCCGAGGTCCCAGGCCACCGAGGCGACTTCCGGCAGGTAGGTGTGCGACTGCGGGTCGGCGGCGGTCACCGGCTCCAGGCGGCCGTAGACCACGTCGCTGACCTTGAGCAGGTATTCGCGCAGCTCGAAGGGCAGGTGGATAAGGATCTGCTCCTGGATTTCCACCAGGGTTTCCTCTTCCGGCAGCTCCAGCGGTACCGGAACCGGCTCGTTGAGTTCACGCAGCTGTTCGATGACTTCTTCCACGGGGCTTCTCCAGGTAGTGCGGCGGTCGGCTAGAGGGTAGCCGACCGGACGCGCGTTTTACCCTGTTGCAGCGCTGAGCGGAAGTAGCCCGGATGCAATCCGGGGGGTGGGGTGAGGGTTTCCCGGATTGCATCCGGGCTACCAATGACATGTCGGAGCGTGCGGGGTGGCCACCCTCTCCCCCGGCCCCTCTCCCATAAATGGGAGAGGGGAGGGAGCGGCATCTAGCGGGGGAGGGTGTCGCGCGGCTTACATCAGCCGTTTGCCATCTTCGCGGCTGATCACCACGGTGGCCGAGCGGGGACGGCGACCGGGGCCGTCGGGCCAGGTGCTGAGCAGGTTGCCCGCCGTCGAGCCTTCGCCGGGGTGCTGGATGTTGACGAACAGGGTGCGGAAGTCCGGCGTGGCGCTGATGCCGGTGACTTCGGCGCCGATCGGGCCGACCAGGAAGCGTTTGATCTCGCCCGTGCGTGGGTCGGCCACCAGCATCTGGTTGTTGCCGAACGGGCCGCTGGCCAGTTGACTGCCGCTCATGTCGGTCTGGATCCACAGGCGGCCGTCCGGGTCGAACCACAGGCCGTCCGGGCTGGCCAGGATGTTGCGCTCATCCAGTGCCGCGCCACTCGGGCCCTGGCTGTCGCCCTGCGGGCCGGCGAGCAGGAAGATGTCCCAGTTGAAGCCCTTGCCGGCGTGGTCGCGGCGGTCTTCGCGCCAGCGAATGATGTGCCCGTAGGGGTTGGCCGCGCGCGGGTTGGCGGCATCGGCGCTGGTGCGCGAGCTGTTGTTGGTGAGGGTGAAGTACACCTCGCCGTTGTCCGGATTGACCGCACCCCATTCCGGGCGGTCCATCTTGGTGGCGCCGACGATATCGGCGGCCAGGCGGGTGTTGATCAGCACTTCGCCCTGGTCGGCGAAGCTCACCCCGGCGGCCGTGCAGGCGGCCTGGAAGGCCGGGTCATTGAGGTCGAGGGCCAGCCAGGTGCCGCTGCCGTCGGCGTTGAAGCGGGCGACATACAGGGTGCCTTCGTCGAGCAGGCGCCCCGGCTTGCGCAGCCAGGGCAGGTATTTGCCGCGGCTGACGTATTTGTAGATGTATTCGTTCTGCGAGTCGTCGCCGGAGTAGCACACCAGCGGCTTGCCGGCCTGCACCGGGGCGAAGATCAGGCCTTCGTGGGCGAAGCGGCCGAGGGCGCTGTGCTTGACCGGCTGCGACTCGGGGTCGAAGGGGTCGATCTCGACGATCCAGCCAAAATGGTTGGGTTCGTTGCGGTAGTCGCCTTCGGCGCTGGCAGCCTTGCGGGTGGCGTCGAAGCGCTGGAATTCGTCGCCGGGCAGGGTGTCCCAGCCGAAGCGGCTGGTGGTGCGCAGGCCGTAGCGCTTGAGTTCGCGCGGCAGGTCGGCATCGCGGGTTGCAAAGTAGCCGGCCCAGTTTTCTTCGCAGGTCAGGTAGGTGCCCCAGGGCGTGACGCCATGGGCGCAGTTGTTCTGCGTGCCGCGGCTGGCGGTGCCGTCCGGGCTGTGCAGGGTCTTGAGCAGGGCGTGGCCACGCGCCGGGCCGGCCATCTGCATCGGCGTGGCGGCCGTGATGCGGCGGTTGAGGTAGCCGGGCACCACTTGCCATTCACCGCCCTGGCCGCGGCGCACCTCGATGATGGTGACGCCGTGGGCGTTGATCTCCTTGCGCACTTCCTCGGCGCTGGTGCGCAGGCCATTGACCGTGGTCGGGCCGTTGGGGTGCAGCAGCGGGGCGTCGACGTATTCGTTGTTGAACACCAGCAGGCCGTGGTTGGAGCGCTTGCCGGCACCACGCTGGGCGTCGGCCGGGAAGAAGTGCATGCCGTCGTGGTGCATGCCGACCTGTTCGGCCTGGTCCTGGGCGCTGTTGCTGGCGTCTTCGAGGAAGGCCGGGAAACGCCCGCTGATCGGCGTACCCCAGGGCACGAACACGCTGGCGCGATAGCCGGCGGGAACCGTGATGGCATCGGCGCGGCTGATGGCCACGGCGTCGAATGGCAGGCGGTTGCGCTTCTTCAATGCCACGCTTTTACCCGCCTGCTCGGCCGCTTCCACCGCCTGCGGCAGCACACCGAGAAAGCCCAGGGCACCGACCGCACCAGCGCCGGCGATGATCTGCCGTCGGCGCTGGTCAATCAGCTCGCTCAGGTGCGGGTTGCTGGAGTGGTTGCTGGGGTGTTCATCGCCATTGCCAAACAGCACGTCGTTCTGATCATCACGGCTCACGGTTCGTTTCCTTCTGTTGAGGGTTCGACGGAGACATGACGCTAACGGGAGAAGGCGACGACAACGTGACGCTTGTATGGCGAGTTGGTGGCTTGTGCGCGGGTTAACCTTTTGCCGGCCGGCTGTGGTGTCGCGCTATGGGACTGATGCCGGTGTGCAGGCATAAAAAACCCGGGCCAGGCCCGGGTTTTTGGTAACGCTGGTGGATCAGCCGTTCTGGCGGATACCGGCCACCAGCCAGGGCTGGTTCTCGCCGTTGACCCGCTCCATGCGCCAGCTTTCGCTGAAAGGCTCGCCTTGGTCGAAGCGCGAGGTCTTGGCCACACCACGGAAGGTCAGGGTAGCGACGGTCTTGTCGGCCAGTTCGTCGATACCGTCGAGCTGGGCGTCGAGGTCGTCGATGTAGGTGGACTGGAAGCCGTCGCCCATCTCGGCGCGCTCGGTGGTCAGGAAGCTGAGCATCTGCGGGGTGACGAATTCGCCGATCTTGTCCATCTCGTTGGCGTCCCAGTGCTGCTGCAGGGACAGGAAGTGCTCGCGACCGGCGGCGATGAAGCGCTGCTCGTCGAACCAGGCCGGTGCCTTGATCACCGGACGAGCGACGGCTGCGCTGCTACCGCCGAAGATTGAGGCTTCTGGCATCTGCCGCTGCATGCCGCCGGCCATGGCCGGTTGGCCCTGGGCCCGACGACGGGAAGCGATCAGGCGGAAGATGACGAAGGCGATCAAGCCGATGATCAGGATGTCGAGGAACTGCATACCTTCGAAGCCGTCGCCCATGAACATCGAGGCGAGCAGGCCACCGGCGGCGATCCCGGCCAGCGGGCCAAGCCAGCGCGAAGCACCGCTGGCGGCTGGTGCGGCACGCCCGGCAGTGGCGGCAGCGCCGGTAGCAGCCGCAGGTGCGGCGGCTGGCGCATCGGCCTGGCGGGTCTGGTGGGTCGGCGCGGAGCCGAAGGACTTGCCGCCGCCCATGCGCTTGGCACTGGCGTCGAGGCTGAGAGTCAGGCCCAGGCACAGAGCCAGGGCGATGCTAAGAAAGCGCTGCATGAAGGTATCCCGGTTAATGAGGTGGTACGCGCGCCATCCTGCCCAGTCCGGCGGGCAAAGGCCAGCCCAGTGTGTTTCCGGATTTATGTACAACTGTGTCTGTTCGCTCAGCCGGCGGTGCGTTACATCTGTGTTTTGCTTGCTTGCCCCGAGGTGTCTGCATGTATATCCCCAAGGCGTTTGCCGTCAGCGAGCTGGCCGAATTGCACGGTTTGATCGAGCACAGTGGCGTGGCCAGCGTGATCAGTCATGGCGAACAGGGCCTGCAGGCCAGCCATCTGCCGCTGCTGCTGGTGCCCGGCGAGGGTGAGTTCGGCACCCTGTACGGCCACTTTGCGCGGGCCAATCCGCAATGGCGGGCCCTGGCTGACGGCGCCGAGGTGCTGGTGGTATTCCAGGGCGCCGAGGCCTATGTCAGCCCGAGCTTCTACCCGGCCAAGGCCGAGCACGGCAAGGTGGTGCCGACCTGGAACTACCAGGCGGTGCATGCCCATGGTCGCGCCGAGCTGTTCGACGAGCGCGAGCGCCTGCTGGCGCTGGTCAGCGCGTTGAGCGTCAAGCACGAACAGCGTCGCGAGCGGCCGTGGGCGGTGAGCGATGCGCCGGCCGACTATATCGACAGCATGCTGCGCGCCATCGTCGGCTTCGCCCTGCCGATCAGCCGCATCGAGGGCAGCTTCAAGCTCAGCCAGAACAAGAATGCCGCGGACTTCGCTGGGGTGCGCGACGGCTTGGCCGCGTCGCCGCAGGAAAGCGAGCGGTGCCTGGCCGAGTGCATGCAGCGCTTGCCCTGAGCGATTGATTGTCCTGCTTCGCTCCGCAGCAGAAGCACGGAGTGATTCTCTTGTAGGAGCCGGGGTGCCTATCTGAGTAGCCAGCGCAACGGGCCGCGGCGCAGCTGGCGGCGCAGCAGGGCGCGCAATTCGACCTCGCCCGTCTCGGGGTGGCGCAGCCAGTGCACGAAGGTGCGCAGGTAGACGGCAGTCAGCAGGCTTTCTTCGGCGATGCGGGAGAGGTGCAGGTTCTGCCGCAACGCGGCCTCGCGCCACCACTGTACGGTGCGGCTGATGCGCAGCAGGCCGCCGAACTGCAGGTGAAGATGCCCTGGCTCGAGCTTGTACAGCAGCATCTGCCCGGTCACCGCGCGGTGCGTGGCGAGGCTGGCCAGCCAGGCGACCAGCAGTTCCTCCAGGCGTTTTTCCGCGCTCAGGCCGGGCAGGTCGGCAGCTTTGGCGCGGGTCAGCAGGGCCTGGTCGGCGCGGTCGAACCAGGCTTCGACCAGGTCGTCCTTCTGTTGGTAGTGGCGGGCGATGGCGGCCAGGTCGCTGTCCAGTTCGGCGGCGACCTCATGCAGGTGCAGGCGTTCCCAGCCGCAGCGGTCGGCCAGGTGCAGGGCGCAGTCGAGAATCTGTGCGGCGGAAGGGTTCGAGCGTGGCATGGGGATTACCTCCGCTCGAAGTATGGACAGCCAGCCCGGCCGGGTACACCGGGCTGACAGGCGGAGACTCTAGGGTGCGAGTGCCCGGAAGCTCACCTTGCCCAGTACTTCCTCTTCATTGGAAGCCTGCAGGTCTATCAGATACCACTTGCCTTTCACGGTGCGGAAGCGGGCATTGAACAACAGCAGGCTGCCGGCTTCTCTTTCAATCAGGTAATAGCGCTTCTGATACACCTCGCCCTGAGATTTGCGCTTGATCGGGTGCATCTTGTAAATGCCGTCGCCATTTCTCCATTTTTCGAGAAAGGCTTTTGCCGCTCCGACATTGGATTCCTGACCACTGAATCTATGCGCCTCGAAGCTTCGTTCGAAACAACCATCAGTCAGCTCATTCTCGATACAGGCGATATAACCCGCCTCGAACTGGTCGAGATCGGCAATCGGTTCGCCGGCCAGGGCGGTGTGGCAGAACAGGCCGAGCGACAGCCCGGTCAACAGCTTCCTTGCGTTCATCTGAGTCATTCCTTGCTTTAGAAAAGGGCAGAGGCTTACAGCGCCTCCAATTTGGCGTAGCCGAGCATCAGCCACTTGCTGCCTTCGGCCTCGAAGTTGACCTGCACCCGTGCCTGGGCGCCGCTGCCTTCGAAGTTGAGGATCACCCCGTCGCCGAACAGCGCATGGCGCACGTGCTGGCCGAGGCGAAAGCCGGTGTCCGGGACTTCGGCGTTGGCGAACATGCTCATGCTGCTGGTGCCGCTGCTGCTGGAACTGCCGCTTCCATAAGGGCGGCTGACGCTGTTGGACAGGCGTACTTCCTGGATCAGCGCCGACGGAATCTCGCGGACGAAGCGCGAGACCTTGTTGTAGGTCTCGCTGCCGTACAGGCGGCGGGTCTCGGCGTAGGTCAGCACCAGGTGCTGCATGGCGCGGGTCACGCCGACATAGGCCAGGCGGCGTTCTTCCTCGAGGCGGCCGGGTTCTTCCAGGCTCATCTTGTGCGGGAACAGGCCTTCTTCCATGCCAACCAGGAACACCATGGGGAATTCCAGACCCTTGGCGCTGTGCAGGGTCATCAGCTGGATGCTTTCTTCGTGCTCGTCGGCCTGGGTGTCGCCGGCCTCCAGCGAGGCGTGGGTGAGGAAGGCCGCCAGCGGGCTCATCTCCTCTTCCTCGTTGTTCTCGAAGTTGCGTGCGGCGCTGACCAGTTCCTCGAGGTTTTCCACCCGCGCCTGGGCCTTCTCGCCTTTCTCGGCCTTGTGCCAGGCGATCAGCCCGCTCTGCTCGATGACCGTCTGCGCCATCAGGTGCAGGGGCATATCCAGCACCTTGGCGGCGAGGTTCTCGATCAGCTCGACGAAGGCGGCCAGGGCGCCGGCGGCGCGGCCAGGCAGGGCCTTGTTGGCGAGCAGCTGCTGCATCGCCGCCCACATCGACAGCTCGCTGTGGCGCGCGTGCTCGCGGATCGCCTCGATGGTCTTCTCGCCGACGCCACGGGTCGGCACGTTGATCACCCGCTCCAGCGCGGCATCGTTGTGCCGGCCTTCGAGCAGGCGCAGGTAGGCCACCGCGTTCTTGATCTCGGCGCGTTCGAAGAAGCGCTGGCCACCATAGATGCGGTAGGGAATCTTCTCGCGCAGCAGCGCTTCTTCGAGCACCCGTGACTGGGCGTTGGAGCGGTAGAGGATGGCGATTTCGCTGCGGCTGAGGCCGGTCTTCAGTGCGCGCTCGATGCTTTCCACCACGTAGCGCGCTTCGTCGTGCTCGTTGAACGCGGCGTACAGGCACAGCGGTTCGCCGTCGTCGCCGTCGGTCCACAGCTCCTTGCCCAGGCGCTCGTTGTTGTTGGCGATCAGGGCGTTGGCGGCCTTGAGGATGCCGGCGGTGGAGCGGTAGTTCTGCTCCAGGCGGATCATCTGTGCGTCGGGGAAGTCGCTGCTGTACTGCTGGATGTTCTCGATCTTGGCGCCGCGCCAGCCGTAGATCGATTGGTCGTCGTCGCCCACCACCATCAGGCTCTCGCCGCCTTTGGCGAGGAAGCGCAGCCAGGCGTATTGCACGGCGTTGGTGTCCTGGAACTCGTCGACCAGGATGTGCTTGAAGCGCTGCTGGTAGTGCGCCAGCAGGCCCGGGTTATCCCGCCACAGGTCGAGGGCGCGCAGCAGCAGCTCGGCGAAGTCGATCACCCCGGTGCGCGCGCAGGCCGCTTCGTAGGCCTCGTAGATCTTCAGCATGGTGGCGAGGAACAGGTCGCCGCCGGCCTGGATGTTCTTCGGCCGCAGGCCTTCGTCTTTCTGCCCGTTGATGAACCACTGGGCCTGCTTGGCCGGCCAGCGTTGCTCGTCCAGGCCCAGCTCGCGGATCACCCGCTTGACCAGGCGCTGCTGGTCGTCGGAATCGAGGATCTGGAAATTCTCGGCCAACCCGGCTTCCTGCCAGTGCGCGCGCAGGATGCGATGCGCCAGGCCGTGGAAGGTGCCGACCCACATGCCGTTGGGGTTGAGGCCGAGCATCTGTTCGATACGGTGGCGCATCTCGGCCGCCGCCTTGTTGGTGAAGGTCACCGACAGGATGCTGTAGGGCGAGGCGTTGACGATCTGGATCAGCCAGGCGATGCGGTGCACCAGCACGCGGGTCTTGCCCGAGCCGGCGCCGGCCAGCACCAGCTGGCGGCCGAGCGGGGCGGCCACGGCCTGGCACTGCGCATCGTTGAGGGAGGCGAGGAGAAGTTCTGGGTCGAAAAGGGCGGGATCATTTTGCATCGCGGCATTCTACGGGCCGGGGTCAGGAGCGGCAAACCGTGACCGCCGAGAGGGCAACAGTCAGTGAACAACCGTGCGCCGCTGGTCGATGACAGCTGTTAAAAAGCCACTATCAGGCTTGGGCGAGCGCTCTAGCTCGGGTATGCTCGGGAAAAGTCGGGCAAACCATTACAAGAAAATCGCCTATGACCACCCCTGTATTACCTACGGCGGCCCCTGCGTCGCCGCTTGATTCGCGCGCCATTCGCCAGCAGTTCGCCACCGAGATCGCGGTCGAGCGAACCCGCCTGCTCTATCAAGGTTCCCAGGTCCCCACCCTGTTCATGCTGCTTAACGGCCTGGCCTGTGCCGCGTTGCTGTGGGGCGGCGAGCAGAGCCTGCTGCTCGGTGGCTGGCTGATCTGGCTGGTGCTGCTGGCGGTATTGCGGCTGATCCAGATGGCGGCCTTCAACGCTGCCCTGCCGTCGCGCCAGGCCAGTCCGCAATGGCGGCGCATGTTTCTGCTGGGTGCCGGGCTGTCCGGGCTGACCCTGGCTTTTGCGGCGGTGTATCTGGTGCCGGCCGATCGCTTCGTGCTGCAGGCACTGGTCTATGGTCTGATCGCCGCGGCCATCCTCTCCGCCAGCGTGGCCTATGCGGTCAGCCGCGCGGCATTTCTGGTATTTGCCCTGCCGTGTCTGGTACCGCCGATCATCTTTCTGCTGCTCAGTGACAGCAGCCGTCAACAGGGCTGGGGCATGCTCGGCCTGATCCTGCTGCTGAGCCTGGGTGTGGTGGCCTGGCAGGTCAATCGCCTGGTCCTGCGCAGCTTGCTGCAGCGCTTCCAGAACCAGGCGCTGATCAGCGGTCTGGAGCATGCGCGGGAAAGCGCCGAAGGGCTGAACCAGGAACTGGCGCGCGAGGTGGAACAGCGCCGCCGCGCCGAGCGTGAGCTGCGCAAGGCCCACGACGAGCTGGAAATCCGCGTGGCCCAGCGCACCCTGGAGCTGGACGATGCCAGCCATGCCCTGGGCAAGAGCGAAGCGCGCCTGGGCCTGGCCCTGGAGGCCAGCGAGCTGGGATTGTGGGACTGGAACCTGCAGACCGACGAGGTGCACCACAGCCACCTGGAAAGCATCTTCGGCATCAGCCAGGACGAGGTGAAAGGGGTGCTGACCCACCTCAAGCCACGCCTGCATCCGGATGATCTTCCGCTGCTGCGCCGCGCCCTGGTCGAACACCTCAAGGGCCGCACCGACGGTTATACCGTTGAATACCGCGTGCGCCATGCCGATGGCCGCTGGCGCTGGGTCGAGGACCGTGGGCGGGCGGTGGAGCGCGACGAACAGGGCCAGGTGCTGCGTATGCTCGGTACCCGTCGCGACATCACCGGGCGCAAGCAGCGCGAAGAGCAGCAGCGTCTGGCGGCCACGGTATTCGAGGCGGCCAGCGAGGGCATCGTGATCCTCGATGCCGACTACCTGCTGCTGTCGGTCAACGAGGCGTTCAGCCAGGTCACCGGCTACCGCAAGGAAGAAGTACTCGGGCGCAGCGTGGCGACCCTGATCAGCAGCCGCGAGACCCGCCGCCATTACCACCTGATTCGCCAGGACCTGGAGCAGCACGGCAGCTGGCGCGGCGAACTGGTCGAGACACGCAAGAATGGCGAGCTTTATCCGCAGTGGCTGCAGCTCAACGTGGTGCGCGACGCCCGTGGCCAAGTCAGCCATATCGTCGGTTTCTTCTCCGACCTGTCGTCGCGGCGGCAGACCGAGGAGCGCCTGCGCTACCTGTCGCACTACGACGAACTGACCGGCCTGGCCAACCGCACGCTGTTCCGCGAGCGCCTGCACGAGGCCGGCGAAGCCTCGCGGCAGCATGGCCGCGGCCTGGCCCTGCTGCATATCGACCTGGACCGCTTCAAGCTGCTCAACGACAGCCTCGGCCATGAAGTGGCCGACCAGTTGCTGCGGCAGATGGCGCGGCGCCTGACCCAGGCGGCGTCCGAGGCCAACACCATTGCGCGGCTATCCGGCGATGAATTTGCCATCCTCCTCGACGACTACGGCAGTCTCTCGGCCCTGGCGCGCACCGCCAGCCGCCTGCTCGGCAAGCTGCGCACGCCGATGGATGTCGGCGGCCACGAACTGGTGATCAGCGCCTCCATCGGCATCAGCCTGCTGCCGGACAACGCGCGGGAAATCTCCGCGCTGATCAGCCAGGCCAACATGGCCATGCAGCACGCCAAACACCTGGGCGGCAACACCTTCCAGTTTTACACCGACAACCTGCAGGCCTGCACCCTGGAGCGTCTGCAGCTGGAGAACCAGCTGCGCAAGGGCATCCAGGAAGGCCAGCTGGAAGTGTTCTACCAGCCCAAGCTGTGCCTGGCCGACGACAGCCTGAATGCCGCCGAAGCCCTGGTGCGTTGGCGTCACCCGGAGCTGGGCCTGGTGCCGCCGGGGGACTTCATCCCGCTGGCCGAAGAGACCGGGCTGATCGCCCCGCTCGGCGAGTTCGTCCTGCGCCAGGCCTGTCGTCAGGCCCGCGAGTGGCAGGCGCAGGGGCTGGTCGAGCTGCGCGTGTCGGTCAACCTGTCGGTGCACCAGCTGCGCCAGGGCAATCTGGTCAGCCTGGTGCGCCAGGTGCTCGACGAGACCGATCTGCCCGCCCATATGCTGGAGCTGGAACTGACCGAAAGCCACCTGCTGGACAACGTCGAGAACGTTATCGCCACCTTCCAGCAGCTGCGCGACCTGGGCGTCAAACTGGCGATCGACGACTTCGGCACCGGCTATTCCTCGCTCAGCTACCTCAAGCGCTTCCCGGTGGACTACGTGAAGATCGACCAGACCTTCATCCGCGACCTGTCGGTGGGCGGCGAGGATGCGGCGATCACCCGCGCGATCATCGCCATGGCCCACAGCCTGGACCTGAAAGTGGTGGCCGAAGGCGTGGAAACCCAGGCGCAGATGGACTTCCTCAAGGCCCAGCGCTGCGACGAGCTGCAAGGCTTCCTGATTAGCCAGCCGCTGCCGGCCGAGCAGTTCGCCGAGCTGCTGCGCAGCCATGCTGAGATGTGCTGATCAGTCCAGATAACGCATCAGCAGGGCATAGTGCGGATCGATATCCGCCGGCAGTTCCAGATAAAGAGTGTGGCCGTCGCCCGGCGCCACGCCGGTGGTTGCGCCGGTGCCGGTGTACAGCGCCTGCAGGGTGAAGCTGTGGTTGCCGCGCGGCGTCATCAGCTGCAGGCGATCACCGACGCTGAAGCGGTTCTTCACCTTGACCTCGACCAGTGCGCCGCGGCGCTCGCCGCTCAGTTCGCCGACGAACTGCTGGCGCTCGGAGAACGAGTTGCCGCGCTGGTAGTTCTGGTACTCGTCATGCACGTGGCGGCGTAGAAAACCCTCGGTGTAACCGCGGTTGGCCAGTGATTCCAGATCGTCCATCAGGGCCCGGTCGAACGGCCGCCCGGCGACGGCATCGTCGATGGCCTGGCGATAAACCTGGGCGGTGCGCGCCACGTAGTAGTGGCTCTTGGTGCGGCCCTCGATCTTCAGCGAGTGCACGCCCAGCTGCACCAGGCGCTCGACATGCTGCACGGCGCGCAGGTCCTTGGAATTCATGATGTAGGTGCCGTGCTCGTCCTCGAACGCCTCCATCAGCTCGCCGGGGCGGCTGCTGTCTTCGAGCAGGAACAGCCGTTCGGTACTCGCGCCTTCCCCCAGGGTTGGCGCGGCGGAGCTGCACTGGCGCACGATCTCACCCAGCTCGTTCTGCTCGCCCTCGTGGGCCTGGTACTGCCAGCGGCAGGCATTGGTGCAGCTGCCCTGGTTGGGGTCGCGCTTGTTGATATAGCCGGATAGCAGGCAGCGCCCGGAATAGGCCATGCACAGCGCGCCGTGGACGAACACTTCCAGCTCCATCTGCGGCACCTGCTGGCGGATCTCGCCGATCTCCTCCAGGGATAGCTCGCGCGAGAGGATCACCCGGCTCAGCCCCTGGCGCCGCCAGAACTCGACGCTGGCCCAGTTCACCGCATTGGCCTGCACCGACAGGTGGATCGGCATCTGCGGGAAGTGCTCGCGCACCAGCATGATCAGCCCCGGATCGGACATGATCAGCGCATCCGGCCCCATTGCCACCACCGGCTCCAGGTCCTTGAGGACGGTCCTCAGCTTGGCGTTGTGCGGCGCAATATTGACCACCACGTAGAACTGCTTGCCCTGGGCATGGGCCTCGTTGATGCCGATGGCCAGGTTGGCGTGGTCGAACTCGTTGTTACGCACGCGCAGGCTGTAGCGCGGCTGCCCGGCATACACCGCATCGGCGCCATAGGCGAAGGCATAACGCATGGCCTTGAGGGTGCCGGCGGGGCAGAGAAGTTCGGGGGGCATGAGTGTCGCTGCGAATAATGGGACGGCGATTCTAGGTGGGCGGCGGGCTGCATTTATTGATCGGGAGCAGGATAGTCCTTGAAACAGGCCAGCTGGCCACTTGCCTCCACTGTTTGTTGACCATCAGAATGCGCGGATCAGCCCAACAAGGACGTAAGCCTATGGCAACTGTCAGCCTTTATCAGCCCTATACGAAGATCGATAGCAATTCCTGGTATGGCGAGGTGAGCGCGACAAGCTCCAAGATCACTATCAGCGATGGCTATCACAAGGAAGTCTTCACCGGCAGCTTCTCCTATGACGACTATGGCGATGTGATTGGTGGAACCCTAAAGGGGTACAGCTACTACCAGAGCGGTACTAGCTACATCAACATCACTGGCACGTCGGTCAGCTCGGTCAGCGCTTTCAACTACTACATGAGCGGCAATGGTGCAGGCCTGCTCGCCCTCATGTTGGGTCAGGCGGATACGGTGAACGGTTCCAAGTACGAGGATAAGTTCTCCGGTTACGCCGGCAATGACAAACTCTACGGCAATGCCGGAAATGATCTGCTGTATGGCGAGTCCGGGGATGACATCCTCGACGGCGGCCAGGGTACTGATACGCTCGACGGCGGTACGGGCAACGACACCTACTATGTCGACAGTACGGCCGACAAGGTCGTTGAGTCCAGCTCGACTGGCGGCGTCGACAGCGTGTTCTCCACAATCGGCTGGACCCTGGGCAACAACCTAGAGCACCTATCACTGAGCGGTAGCGCCGCCATCAATGGCACGGGCAACGCTCTTGCTAACAAGTTGACCGGCAATGCAGGCAACAATTTGTTGGATGGCAAGGCTGGTGCCGACACCATGAGCGGTGGACTCGGTAACGATACCTACTATGTCGACAGCACGGCCGACGTGGTCAGCGAGGCCAGCAATGGCGGTATTGATACTGTGATTTCCAGCGTCACGCGTGGCCTTGGGGTCCATCAGGAGAATTTGCAGTTGTCCGGTAGTGCCGCGATTAACGGAACGGGCAACACTCTGGCTAACAAACTGACAGGGAACAGTGCCCGCAACGTCCTGAATGGCGATGCCGGCAACGATATTCTGTCCGCGGGTGGGGGCAACGATCTTTTGATCGGCGGGGCAGGCAAGGACTCCCTCACAGGTGGTGCCGGCAATGATTATTTTGATTTCAATGCACTGTCAGAGATGGGTTTGAGTAGCACGAACTGGGATGTGATCAACGACTTCTTGGGAGGCGCGGACAAGATAGACCTGTCGACCCTGGATGCGAATACCGCGACCGCTGCCAACGATGCATTCTCGAGTGTGATCGGCAGTACTAGCGCTTTTAGTGCGGCGGGACAATTGAAGCTTTCCGGTGGGGTGCTATACGGCAATACGGATACGGACTCTGCCGCCGAGTTCGCTATCCAGATGGTTGGTGTCAGTAGTGTATCGCTGGCAAACTTTATCGTTTGAGTCATGGGCAGAAGGGGCGTTTGTACGCCCCTGCGCCCTTTGCCAGTCAGACCTTACCCCAGTCAAAAAAGGTCTGACTGACGGCCATAGTGCTTAAAATGGCGGGAGATTGAACAGCCTGGTTGGCCTTAGCGGCTTATTGAGTTATGCCGTTTTGTCCGTGAGAGTCGTGGCCAGGTTCAGTGGATTGCTCGGCATACCATCATTAGCTACTGCTGCGGGTGTGTTCTGTGGGGGCGGCTCCAATTCGAAGGTGAACTCGTTGGTCGCTTTTGCCAGCAGCAGAGTGGTGACACCGACGGCCGTGGCAATCACGGAGGTCATAAGCTGGGTATCACCGCGAATCACCCCCAGCCACTTGAGCGCAATGGTTACCACCACGGTGACGGCGCTGAGCGTGATTACCAGCATGAACGCCATGCCCGTACTGCCGAGTCTCTCGAAGCGCTTTAGCTGATCCTCACAGGCCAGGATCATCGGGCCAGCGCATTGCTCGCAGTTGATTGGCGTCTTCTCGAGCACCTGCTGCAGCCGAAACGCGTCGAGCGGGCCAGTGTGCTGGCAGTAAGGGCAGGTGGCTCGGGTGGAGGTGCTGGTGTTGTCTTCACTCATGTTGATTCGTCCGTGAGGCGTAGTGGGATTCTTGGAAAAACCAGATTGCTGTCGTTATGCAGGTCGTATATGCAGCGGGGCTTTCTCTATAAAGAGTGTCTTTTTATGCGGGTGCTTGATTATTTTCGCCAGGCTGGGCTTTCCATGCACATTTCAATGTTCGAGTACTGACTCCAGTGCTCGATGCATTCCGCGTAGTAGGGGTTTGATTGGTTATTCAATACCCACTCTTTCGCCTTGCGCTCGCGAGTTATGCAACCAAGAATTTCTGTGTCGCTTTGGTTCTTAAAGACAGTACAGTCGGACTCTACCTCATCCATTGGGCTAAACAGTCCGCTCTCTTGATTGTCCTTCAAGCAATTTAGAATGGTCCAGTAATTGCCACGCTTCATGCGTAAAAATGAACACTTTTCAAAGGCAGGGTGATCAATAAGCAGCGGCAAGCGTTGATAGGCCGTATGGTTCAGTTGAAAGCAGGCCGATCGTTCGCTCGGGTCCGCGGGGCCCATTGGGCCGTTGCAGAAGTCGAATGCCATGATCGCGCCGTAGCAAAAGAAAGCCGCATAGGTTAATAGAAGCGCAAGGATGCTGATTTTTATCAGCTTCTTGGATTTTTGTATGTTTACTTTCATTGGGTGGATTCTGGCGTATGGAATGCTTGGCAAGGGGGCGACTTATTTTTTAGTTGAGCAAGGCATGGGGAAATCATTAATGTCGCAGGTATTCAATGTCGCGAGGGCGATTTGATCAGCCAGAGGACTCCCAAGCTCAGCGACAATACCAAGAGCGCCTTGGCGATAAAGAAAACACCCTCCACTGCGCTATTAACTTGCCCGCCGCCGGTAACAGCTCCAACTACACCTGCACCACCGAGCAGGAAACAAAAAATCGAGAATGCGAGCGCGACAAATGCGCTAATGAGTAGGGAGCTTTTCATGGTTTCCATTCCTTGGAAGTGGCTGTGTGGGGAAGAGAAAAATGGCTTCAACCCGCTATTGACGGTATCCGTTTTCAATGGAATTTATATTTATCAGAAGCCTAGTTTTTCCGGAAAGTAGGAAAGCGGTGGATGAGTTGCTTTCCATTCATTGGCGAAAGCTTTGGCCTGCTGGATCTGTTCGGGTGTCATCTGCGCTGCAATTCTAGGTAATTCATCTTTAGCGAACGGGAGCATGTCTCCACCGCCGTCGAGCTCAAGTAGCAAGGACATTAGGCCATAGCTTTCGACGAGGTTTATTGGGAGCTCTAGAGGGTTGTTTGGGTCTGAAAGAAATAGCGCATAGTTAGAGAAGGAAGCAGTGTGGCCGGTTTCCGCTCCTTTTTTCAACCAATACCTTGTGCCCTCTAAGTCACCCTTTTTATGTAATACCCCATAGTACCTTGTGGTACCTTTAGGGTCTCCGCCCTCTGCGGACTGCCTCAATAAGCTCTCTATGGCTGCATCCTTTTCCCAAGGGAATAAAAAGAATTTATCTCCTAGTGTGTATTTTAATGCCAGCCAGAATTGACTGTGGGCATAGCCAGCTGCGGCAGATTTTTCAAGCCACTCTAAATCGTTAGTGGCGTGGTACAGCAGATACATCGCTTCACCGTCGCCCTTTTCAGCCAACGGGGTTGCGGTCGCAAGTAGCTTCTGATGCCAATCTTCGGGGCTTTTTAGACCGTTAGGACAGTTACCCATGGCTATGCAAAGGTCGCTCTGCATAGAGCTCAATCTGCGCATTGCATATAGGTCGCCTTGTTCGGCTGCAGCGGTATACCACTTGTGAGTCTCTGTCGTTGTATAGCGGCTGGTACGTCGTAGGTCTTCGGCTAAATAATATTGTGCCTCTTTGTCGCCTGCTTCAGCTGCAATGCGCAGTTCGTACTCTGGGTCTTTGTTCTGGTTGTAGAGCGTGATGCCGCGCTCTTTAGCTGCTTGTTGTTGCGATGTGAGCGGAGCGGAATGGACTGCTGCGCATACTAAAAAGCCTGCCAGCACAGCTATCACCTTTTTTACTGACATTAGAATCCTAGTTTGTCAGGGAAATACGAGAGTGGCGAATGGGTTGCTTTCCAATCCGTGGCAAAGATTTTGGCTTGTTCAATCTGCTCTGATGTCATCTGCGATGCAATTTTAGGCAATTCTTTTTCAGCTAGAGGAAGCATATCTCCTCCTCCGTCTAGCTCAAGCAAAAGTGATAGAAGGCCATAACTCTCAATTAAATTAACTGGTATTTCGTATCGATTTTCTGGTTTTGATTTGAAAATTGCATAATCCGAAAATATTCCGACAAACCCTGCTTTTGCAGCTTCTTTTAGCCAGTGTCTGGCTTCTTTTAATAGACCTCTCGAGGCCAGATTGTATGCATGCCAGCCCATGCTTACGGCATATCCACCCTCCGCTGATTTTTTTACAAGATCTTCAATCTTTTCGTTTCTCTCCCAAGGTAGTAGAAAGAAACCATTTCCATTGTCGTATAGATTGGCTAACAAGTACTGGCCGTATGCGTAGTGCGCTTCGTCAGCCTTTACCAGCCACTCTAGGTCATTTGATACGTGATACATAATAAACATCGCTTCGCCATTGCCAGCCTCTGCTAGTGGTTGCGCAGTGGTTATAAGTATTTTTTTCCAGTCGGAAGGTGACTTTGATCCTTTGGGGCAATTGCCCATACTTGCGCAAAGGTCGTCCTCAAGTAAGCTGAGTCTGCGCATGGCATATAGGTCACCTTGTTCTGCTGCAGCGGTATACCATTTGTATGCTTCTAAAGTGGTGTGTTGATTACTCTGGCGTAGCTCTTCTGCTAAGTAGTACTGAGCCTCTTTATCTCCGGCTTCGGCCGCAATACGTAATTCGGGTTCTGGGTTTTTGTATTGGTTATAGAGCATGATTCCGCGCTCTTTGGCGGATTGTTGCATCGGTGTGAGAGGGGCGGAATAGGCTGTTGCGCATACTAAAAAGCCTGTTAGCACAGCAGCTATCTGTTTTATTGACATTAAAATCCCAGTTTTTCAGGGAAATAAGAAAGTGGCGGGTGAGTTGCTTTCCACTCCTTGGCGAAGGCTTCGGCCTGTTTGATCTGCTCAGGTGTCATCTGTGCTGCAATTTTAGGTAGCATATCTTTGGCATGTGGGAGCATGTCACCGCCACCATCAAGCTCAAGCAACAAGGACAGCAATCCATAGCTTGCCACGAGGTCTGTAGAGAGGCCGAGAGGGTTGCTCGGATCGGATAAGAAAAATGCATATTCAAAGAATGGTACTGTGTAGCCGGTTTCCGCGCCTTTCTTCAGCCAGTATCTTGCAGATTCTAATTTCTTTTTCTCTAGGAGACTTCCGTAGTACTCTGTGATTCCTTTGGGGTCTCCCCCTCTGCGGATTTTCTTAGCAAATCTTCTGTTGCTTCATATCTTTCCCAAGGAAATAAGAAGAATTTCTTGCCTTCCATGTAGCGTAGGGCTAACCAGAATTGAGCGTGTGCATAACCTGTGACGGCAGACTTCTCTAGCCAATCTATCTCGTTAGTGGCGTGGTACAGCAGATACATCGCTTCGCCGTCGCCCTTTTCAGCCAACGGGGTTGCGGTCGAAAGTAGCTTCTGATGCCAGTCTTCGGGGCTTTTTAGACCGTTAGGACAGTTACCCATGGCTATGCAAAGGTCGCTCTGTGTAGAGCTCAATCTACGCATTGCATATAGGTCGCCTTGTTCGGCTGCAGCGGTGTACCAATTGTGTGCGTCTTTTGTCATATGGCGATTGTTTAGACGCAATGCTTCCCCTAAATAGTATTGCGCCTCTCGGTCTCTCGCAGAAGCCGCTATTTCTAAAAATGGCTCTGCAGATATCGCTTTGTGTTGGTTGTAGAGCGTGATGCCGCGCTCTTTGGCGGATTGTTGCATCGGTGTGAGAGGGGCGGAATAGGCTGCTGTGTATACTAAAAAGCTCGCCAGCACAGCAGCTATTTGCTTTATTGACATTAAAATCCCAGTTTTTCAGGGAAATAAGAAAGTGGCGGGTGAGTTGCTTTCCATTCTTTGGCGAAGGCTTTGGCTTGTTCGATCTGCTCTGGTGTCATCTTGGCGGCGATCTTGGGGAGTTTTCTCTCGGCATATTGTTTTGAGGTGCCACCCCCGTCCAGTTCAAGTAGTAGAGACATAAGCCCATAACCCTTAACCAGGTCCAAGGGGTAGTCCAGTGTGTTGGGCGTATGTGAGAGGTAGGCGCCGTAGGAGCCAATGGCTAGTGCATCGCCGGTTTCCGCAATTTTTTTCAGCAAGGCACGAGCAGCGGCCAGATCGCCTTTTTCCTGAAGTATTCCAAGATATGCCCCCATTCCGTTGACAAATCCGCCTTCGGCAGATCCCCTCATTAGCTTTTCTATTCGCTCTGAGCGACCCCATGGAGGGAAAAAGAATATCCGTCCGTCCCGATAAAAGCGTGCCAAGTCATACTGCGCTATCGGTGAGCCTGCTTCGGCGGCTTTTTCCATCCAGTCATAGTCACCGGTCAGGTAGTACATGACATACATGGCTTCACTGTCGCCTTTGGCCGCTAGAGCGCTGGCGGTTTTCCGCCCAAGCAGCAGCCATTCACCTGCCGTTTTACCGTCGGCAGGGCAATTTTTCATTGCGGTACACAGATCTTTTCCCTTTCCAGACAGGCGATACATGGCGTAGTAGTCGCCTTGTTCGGCAGCAGCCATGTACCACTTTTGTGCCTCCGTGGTCATATATCGGTTGTTAAATCTTAGTGCTTCACCTAGGAAGTATTGGGACTCTCTATCGCCTGCTTCTGCCGCTATTTTTAAATAAGGCTCAGCGGATATGGCCTTGTGTTGGTTGTAGAGTGTCATGCCACGTTCTTTTGCGGCTTGCTGTTGAGGAGTTAATTGAGCGGCCGCAACCACGCTGCCACACAGTGTAATACTAAAAAAGAAGAGTAATTGCTTAATCATTATTTTCTTCCGTCAAATCACTCTCCGGGGCCGTTATAAGTGGCATGGCCGCCAGGCATATAGGTAATGCCGTAATGATTACTTTCCCCACAGAAGCCATCGCGCAGCTGCCCAAGAGTCTCGACATGTTCACGGTAGCTATTACGCATATCTTCATTTATGTCAGCCTCCCGACCAATATTCATTACCTTGAAGTCCATAAAACGATCCATGTGCATTCGATTCTCGCAATAGGCTTTGCCCTGCTTCGGCGGTTTGCTACCAAAGCGGTTCATGCGTGTGCAGGCTTCGTCAAACTGACGCTGGGCATTATGTACGGTGCCATTGCTCTGGGCGTTACGCACAATCCAGCCGAGTACCTGTTCGATGGCTCGTTGCTGCAGAAGCCAGCATTCAGGCTCTCCATATGAGGTAACCCTTTCTTGCGGACCTTCTGTAGTGTCCACTGTCTCCGTTATTTCGAATGCCTCAGCCGGGCTGATCAGCGTCATCAGCATCGGGCCAAGTGCCTCGGGAATTGCATCGATAAACCAGCGTTCCAGTTCAGCCTGGTTTTCATAGTTGATGATGGAGTGAGCAATAGGACCGCCTTTGCCCCCTGCCGTGAGCGCTTCATAAAGATTGGTTACGGCATCGACTGTAGTCAGCGACAGGGTGTAGATCATGCCTACATCCATGCCGAGGGCACCGAAGATATTGAGTTTGCTGAGCAAGTCGAATGAGCTGCCATCGACCCACTTCAGTTGGTGATACATGTTTTTGCGCAACTCCCGGCGCATCACGTCCATTAGCTCGCCGATGGCTTCGTAGCCCACGGCAAAGGCGAAACTCCCGCTGGCGCCGGGGCCGGCGATCAGTGAGGCTTTCAGGCGCAGAATAAAACGACCCTGGTCGAGAGAGAGGGACACCTCGCTATCGAAGCCCAGGCCTGCTGCGACGGAGATTTCTGCCGTGAGATGGGCGAGGTTGAGCCATTTCTCTTCCGTTTTTTTAGTCTCGCCTACCTGAAGTCGGGTGCTGACCAGACCCGTGGGCGGCAGCCAGTTGAGTTGCCCGGTCACTTCTATCCCGGCCTGTATCCCGGCAAAGAGTTTGAAGCTGGCGCTGGCGGCATCTTCAAGTTGCACAGGTGCCGAGGTGGCTTTCCCCATGTCCTCGGTACGCGCCATGCTGGCGGTGTTTTCCTCGCGGGTGGCAGGCTCGATAGGGTCGAGACCGGAGCCATAGCGAAGCCGACTCGGCGACAGGTCCAGATTGGCCGCTAATTGCAGGGAGGCGCCGGCGAAGCCCCAGGCGCGTGCGCTGAAACAGGCCGAGAATCTGCCCAGATCAAGGGTGGTGGTTTCGCCCAGGTAGTTGATGTAATTGGCCGGCACCGACTTGGCCTCTTTGGCCTTGGGTAGTTCGATATTGAAGAGCTCGACCTCGCCGCGGGCCAGGTCGATATCCAGGGTGGTTTCGAAGCTTGCGGTCGCATCGCGCAGCGTGGGGCCCGATGCTTCCGTGCTGGTCTGGATACGCTCCGGCGGTGCCGAGAGGAAGCGTACCAGTTGGGCTTGTGGGCTGCGGTCGAACAACCTGAGGCTGCGTCTGACGCTATCGAGGAAGAGCACTTCGCACAGGCGGTCACCCCATTGCTTGCGGATGGCGGCATCCTGCAAGGAGTCGACTTGCCAGCCCAGTTTCGTCAGATGATCGTAAAAAAGTTCTACCTTGAACCAGCCGTTGTTATCGAACCAGTCGCCCTGATCCTTTATTTCTTGTGCGCCCATACCTGTCAGCCAGTCGCTGAAGGCGCTCCGCGAGTTTGGTTGGGCGCTGCTGTTGCCAGCGAAGCTTGGGGTCATCTTGACGCGGGGTTTGGCCAGCCCGTTCAGCACCATCATGCTGGTATGACCTAGCGGCTTGGGGCTGTCCGGCCAGCTGACTTCGTGCAGGGGGAAGTCGCTCTTGACCAGGCGTTCGATGGGACGAGGCTGGAATTGTTCCGGATTCCAGAGCAGATGCCGGCGCGGCTTGCTGTTCGCCACGGCCTGTTGAGCCTCTTGGTAGAGCTGCTGGAGCTGCGTCTGCTCGGCATCCCAGGCTGCCCGCTCGGCTGCGAGCAGGCCGGCCGGGGGGAGCATGTTCTGGCCGGTGCTCTTGACCCAGCCCTCGTACTTCTCGCGCATTTCGTCTTCGACGGCCTGCTGCTTGGCGAGGTGCTCCTGGTATTGCTTGAAGCGCTGGATGCCGCTGCCGGCATCGCCCGAGGCCATGATCAGGGCGTATTCGGGGACGGCCAGGCCATAGTCGGCGACCTTGATGATGGCGTCGACATAGGACTTGTAGGCTTCCAGGGCTGTCAGTTGAGTGAAGATTTCCTGGTACTTCAGGCTGGGTCCGTAATGCTGTGTGAACTCCTGAATTTCCTTGTAGAGCTGGTATTGCTGCTCCAGCAACTTGGCCAGTTCTTCCTGCTCGTAGGTGGGCAGCTCTCCGTACTTGAGCACCTCTTGGCGGGCCTTCAGATAGTGGTCTACACGTTGCTTGGCTTTCATCGCCTCTTCGGTGAACAGGCTGCCGTTCTGGTAGGTGTAGTTCTGCTCCCGTGCTTTCTTGACGGCGATATCCCGGAGCTTTTTCCATTCGTACTGCAGTCTCTGCAGCTTATGGCGTCTGGCCATGCCATCCGGGATTCTTTTCATATCCTCTGCGGCCCTGCGCGAGGCTTCAGCGCGGTCGTTGGTCGGCCCCGTATGTAGTGGCTCGATACCGAGGGCGCGGTCCTGGAGCTGAATGGCCAGGTTGATGTCGGCGATATCGGGATGCTCGCGCTCGAAAAACTGCATCCGCTCCTTGTCCTGGCCTTCGAGAAAAAAGCTCAGGTTGGGCTCCATGAAGTAGTCCAGCAGCCCGCAGGCATCCATGCCCTTCTTGCGTTCTTCCTTGCTTTTGCTCGGTGCCACCTGCTGTTCGAGTATGTGCGCCGATTCGCTGAGCGCTTCATCGGCCTCCTTGGGTAGAAGCCAGAAGGACTGCTCATGGGTGGCGTAAATGATGTTGGCAAAGCGCGGTTTGCAGGGATGCGCAGCTTTTTCACAGAGGGTGGTTGGTGTGATTTTTGTCTGTTGCAGGGGAGGCAGTTGCAGCACGGCGGGCTCTTTGGCCGGAGTGTCCGCCTGGGCTGAGGCTGAGGCTGAGGCTGAGGCGGCGGGCTGTGTGAGGGCTGGGGTCGGGCGTGCCACTACGCTGAGATTCCAACCCACTGCAATTTGGTCGGCGTTGCCGATGAAACTGTTGAGCTCAAGGAGTTCGGCAACCGTGCTGCCGTGCTGGTTGGCGATTTTGGTCAGCGTGTCGCCGCTGCGGACGACGTAATTGATGAGTTCCATAGTGCATCCGTTCAGCTGGATTAAGAGGCGCCCAGTTCCTGCAGGCGCTCTGTCTTGAGGAAGGCCTTCGTCCTGTCTTGCAGGATTGCCATGACGGCTGGCCGGGAGTCCAGGGCGGGCCCGCGCGATAGGTCGGTCAGGCGCAACAAGTGGCGTTCATCGGTAATGCCGTGTTCGCCGAGCGTGTTGAGGTTACCGATCAAGCCGGGCAGTTCTGCCTGTGTAGGGGAGTTAAAGGCTCGGTGCTCCTGATCGATCCAGTACAGCCAGCGGAGGGTGCCGTAGGTATTTTCGCTGTTGTCGGCCAAGGCAAGAGGGTTGGCTGTAGCAGAGCTGCCTGCAGGGGGTTGCCAGTCAAGCCAACGGCCTGGACCGCTCTGTAGGTGTACAAGTGACGGGCTGGCAACTGCTGACCAGGGGCCAAAGAGTGTGCCCTGTGCCAAAGCCGTCATCGCCAGTGCGGCCCAGAGCGCGGGCTGATAGTAGGTAGCCAGACTTTGTCCCCCCGAGCCGTCATTGATCTTCAGCAGGCTGCGCGCATGGTTCAGCGCCTGCTGAGAGTTCTGAGCTCTTATGGCAATGCCTGCTTGGCGCTCTTGGCACAGGCGCGCACAGAGTTGTGTCAGCTCGTGGCTTCTGCCCACGCTGACCCAGATCGGGCCGCTTTCCGCCAGGTGGGCAAATTCCGTTGTGTGAAGCAGGTATTCCACTTCGATGGGCTGGCCGCAGTTGTAGAGCTGCGCCAGGGCCTCCGGTTGCCTTGCCGGGTTGATGATGAAATGCAGGCTGCCACCATCCACAGGCAGTTCGCGGCGCGGCAATTTGAGGAACTTGCTCAGCCCTTCATGCATGGGCAATCTCCGCGGCTGCAGGTACCGTTGCTTTGTTTGCCGCACAGCGGACTTAAACCAGGCACCAGTCTGTTCAGCGGTGCTGCAGTCAACAGCTCACCTGCTTTATCGCTGTCTGCTGCCTTCACCTTGCCCGGCAATAGCGGCGCAGCCCCCGAGCCACTTCCCGGCCCACCGCCAGAGTTGATCTTCACCACCGCACCGCTGAGGATGATGCCGCTGGCGTCGAGTTTGACGAAGCTGCCTCCAGCCTTGAGGGTGAGTTCGGCGCCGGCTTCGAGGACGACTTTCAGGCCGCTGGACAGGTGGATCTCGTTGCCGGCTTCGACGAACTGGCCGGTGCCGATCTTCACGTGCTGGTTGTTGGTCACGGTGAGGTGGTCGTTGGCGCGGATTTCCACCTTGCGGTCGGCGTGGGTGGTGCGGTGTTCCTCGGCTTTCAGCTCTGTGTAGCTGTTGGCTTCGACCGTGTCGTGACGTTCGTGGCCGATGCGGATCTTCTGATCGTTTTCGACGTTTTCGTCCCAGTCCTTCTGCGCGTGCAGGTAGATCTGTTCCTGGCCTTTGCGGTCTTCGATGCGCAGTTCGTTGTAGCCGCCGCCACCGGGTGAGCTGAGGGTTTTGAATACCGTGCGGGTCTTGTTCGCCGGCAGGTCGTAGGGCACTACGTGCTCGGCGTGGTACAGGCAGCCGGTGAGCAGCGGTTGGTCGGGGTCGCCTTCGAGGAAGGTGATCAGCACTTCCATGCCGACCCGCGGGATGGCGATGCCTCCGTAGCGGTCACCGGCCCAGCTGCTGGAGACGCGCAGCCAGCAACTGGTCTTGTCGTCGGCCTGGCCCTCGCGGTCCCAGTGGAACTGCACCTTTACCCGGCCGTACTGGTCGCAGTGGATTTCCTCACCCTTGGGGCCGGTGACCACGGCGCTCTGGCTGCCGAGGATGCGTGGCTTCGGGTGGTTCAGCGGCGGGCGGTAGGGGATGTCCCAGGGGGTGGCGCTGAAGCGGTTGCGGTAGCCCTGGTGGAAGTCGTCAGAGTTGCCTGATGTGCCCTCTCCCCCGGCCCCTCTGCCATGAATGGGAGAGGGGAGGGAGCCGCCGAGGAAGTCGGTGACGGACTCTTCCAGCACTTGCGGCTGTTTGCCTTCGTGGTGGATTTCGTTGAGCAGCCACAGCTGGTTCCAGTCGGCGCGCGGGTGGGCGGTTAGTTCGAGGAAGTGGCCGCTGAGCAGCAGGGGCTGGTCGCTCTGGCCTTCGGCCAGTTGGTAGTCGGCGCGGTGGCGTTCCAGGGCGCGCTGGGACAGGTGTTTGCCGCGGCCGCGGTCGGTGAAGCGGCCGGGGTAGTCGTAGTCTTCCAGATCCGGTTTCGCATCGCCTTTATGGGCCGCCTCCAGTTGCAGGCGCGGCTTCTCGAAGTCGTAGTCGCGGCGGGTGACGCGGCTGGTGCGGGTGGCCAGGCGCAGGCCGAAGCGCTTGATCACCGGGTCGTCGGCGACCAGGCCGGAGTCCTGCTGGTAGGCCACCGGGGCCAGCCGCGGGAAGGCGGTCTGGTCGTCGGCGAAGACCAGCACATGGCCGTCCTGGCTGTGCTGGAAGTGGTAGTGGATGCCTTCCTCCTCGCACAGGCGCTGGACGAAGTGCAGGTCGCTCTCGTCGTACTGCACACAGTAATCGCGCTTGGGGTAGCTGGCGCCGAGCTGGAACTGGTAGGCGCCCTGCACGATGCCGTGCTCTTCCAGGATGCTGGCGATGATCTCGGCCACGCTGAGCTGCTGGAAGATGCGCTGGTTCTTACGGTGCGCCAGGTAGGCCAGCTGCGGGCGCAGGACCAACTGGTAGCGGGTCAGGCGTTTGCCGGATTCGCCACGGCCGGCCTGGTGGATGTAGGCGTGGATGCCATTGCCCTGGCTGGACAAGGCGAGAAAGGCGCGCTGGTGCAGCAGGCCTTGGAGATCGAGGTCGGGCTGTTCGCTGACCAATTCCAGGGTGAAGACGAAGGGCTGGCTGAGGGCCTCGAAGCCCTTGAATTCGAGCACTTGCAGGTCGTGCGCGACGCCGTCGATGCTCAGGCTGAAATGGGTCTGATTGGCTGGGGCGAACATCCGTTGTTCCTTCTGCCGAAATGGCATCGGCCAGGAGACCTGGCCGATGCGGGTAGTGCGGTCTGCGTTCCTGCAGGCCTGTGCATTGTCCGGGATGCGTCACGGGCGTGCCGTGACGCGGGGGGCAAAAATGCCCCTCTGCCCAGCCCTCTCCCATAAATGATGGGAGCGGGGCACTGCCTTAGGCGGAGATCGGCGAGCGCCAGTCATCCGAACCGGAAGTGCCGGACACTTCGTGGGTCCAGACGATCTTGCGGTAGGTGAAGTAGACGTCTTCCAGGTGGGTGAAGTGGGCCATGCCCGGGTCCTGGCAGTTCGGCATGCGCGACTGCACGTCGACGATCACCGCGTCTTCCAGTTCGATGGTGTAGTAGTGCTCCTGGGTGCCGGTGGCGGAGGTGCGGTACCACTCGATGCGGCACTTGTTCAGGCGCTCGCCGGAGGTCAGCGAGTTGAAGATCAGCGGCGAGGATTTGTCGAACACCTTGGTGATCATCAGCGGCTTGTGTACGCGCTGGCCGGTCGGTTGGCCGGACTGCGGGTCACGCGGGATGATGACCTGGTGGTTGAAGGCCTGTACCAGCACCTGGTCTTCATGACCTTCCTGGAAAATGTTGCCGACCGAATCCTCGGTGAAGGTGCCAGCGGTGATCAGACCTTGTTTGGTGCCTTCGAGGGTCATATACGCGGGTGTTGGCATGAGTGCTCTCCTTGCCTGGGTCATGGACCTTGTCTGGTCCGGGAGCCGAAGAGCGATCAAGAGCTGTGCCAGTATTTAAATTGTCTTTTAAAACAATGAGTTAAATAATTTTAAGCGGGGCGTGAAAGGCGCCTTGCCAAACACCGCACAAAAAGCTGCGCAACAGTTTGCGCAGGTCTGTGCAGAAAGCGGCGCAGCGGGCGCAGGGCCAGGCGCGGCAGGCGCTCTAGCGCGGTGAGCGGGTGTTGGCTGCGCTGCGCCTGTGCAGAAAATGGCGCAGTCAGTCCTGCCAGGAACGGCCTTGCAGTTCCAGCAGGCTCTGCGCCTGTTCCGGGCCGTCGGTGCCGGCCGGGTAGGGGCGTGGATTCTGGTAGTACTCCAGCCAGCCCTTGAGGATCGGGTCGACCCAGGCCCAGGCCGCCTCGACTTCGTCCCTGCGCATAAACAGCGTCGAGTCGCCTTCGATCACATCCAGCAGCAGGCGCTCGTAGGCGTCCCAGCGGCGTTTCTGCGGGAACACCTGGGCCAGGTTGAGATCCAGCTCCATGGGCGTCAGGCGCATGCCCTTGCCGGGGTTCTTGCCCATCAGTTGCAGGCTGATGCGTTCCTCCGGCTGCAGGCGGATGACCAGGCGATTGGCCTGGCTGACCTCGAACAGGCGGTGCGGCACCGGCTTGAACTGGATGACGATCTCCGAGCTCTTCTTGGCCATGCGCTTGCCGGTGCGCAGGTAGAACGGCACGCCGGCCCAGCGCCAGTTGTCGACTTCCACCTGCAGGGCGACGAAGGTTTCGGTATCGCTGTCGTTGTCGACCTGTTTCTCGAAGTAGTACGCCGGCACTTCCTGCCCGCCGATCTTGCCGGCGGCATAGGTGCCGCGCACGGTCTTGTCCTGCACGTCGAGGCCGCTGATGGGCTTCAGCGCTTCGAGAATCTTCACCTTTTCGTTGCGCACCGCCTCGGCGTCGAAGCGCACCGGCGCCTCCATGGCCACCAGGCAGAGCAGCTGCAGCAGGTGGTTCTGCACCATGTCGCGCATGGCGCCGGCCTGGTCGTAGTAGGCGCCGCGGTTTTCCACGCCGAGGGTTTCGTTGACGCTGATCTGCACGTGGTCGATGTGCCCGGCGCGCCAGATCGGCTCGAACAGGGCATTGGCGAAGCGCAGTGCCATCAGGTTCTGCACCGTCTCCTTGCCCAGGTAGTGGTCGATGCGAAACACCTGCGCCTCGCTGAACACTGCGCCGATGGCGGCGTTGATCTCCTGGGCCGACTCCAGCGAATGGCCGATCGGTTTTTCCAACACGATCCGCGTGTTGTCGCCGGCCAGACGGGCAATCGCCAGGTTTTCGGCAATCGCCTCGAACAGGTTGGGCGCGGTGGCCAGGTAATAGATGCGGCCGCGCTGGCAGCTGCCGGCATCGAGGAACTTGGCCAGGCGGCCGAATTCGGCGCTTTGCGAGGCATCCATGGCGAAGTAGTCGAGGCGTGCGGCGAAGCTGGCCCAGGTGTCATTGTCGAAGTCGTTGCGCGCCACCTGGGCGCGGCAGCGGCGTTCGGCCAAGGCCTGGTACTCGCTGCGGTTCAGCACATTGCGCGCCACCGCGAGGATGCGCATGTCCGGAGCCAGGCGGCCGTCGCGGTGCAGGTGGTAGAGGGCTGGCAGCAGTTTGTGCAAGGCCAGGTCGCCAGTGCCGCCAAAAACCAGCATGTCGCAGGGGGTGTTCAACAGGATGACTCCGGGTTTGCCTGTGCGGTACAACCGTTCATGTAGTATAACTACAAGGCCACTACAGCCTGATCATAACCGAGTCCCGCCCGTGAATCTGTTGCAGCACATTGCCCAGTCCCGCCATCTGCTTCGCAAGTCCGAACTCAAGGTTGCCGACTACGTCCTGCAGGACCCTTCGGCGGTGATGCACAGCTCCATGGCCGACCTGGCTCACGAGGTCGGCATCAGCGAGCCGACCATTGTGCGCTTCTGCCGCGCCATTGGTTGCACCGGTTTCCAGGACCTCAAGCTGCGCTTGGCGCAGAGCCTGGCGGCGGGTGCCAGCTTCGGCCAGTTCGCGATCCAGGAAGACGACTCGGTTACCGAGTTCAGCCTGAAGATTTTCGACACCACCCTGCATACCCTGATGGAAGTGCGCGAGCGTCTCGACACCCAGGCCCTGCAGAAGGCGATCAACGCCATCGCCCATGCCAAGCGCATCGAGTTCTACGGGTTCGGCGCTTCCGGCGCGGTGGCGGCGGATGCCCAGCACAAATTCTTCCGCCTTCTGCTGACCGCCGCGGCCTACTCGGACCCGCACATGCAGGCGATGAGCGCGGTGACCCTGAAGCCTAGCGACGTGGCCATCTGCATTTCCCAGTCCGGGCGTTCCAAGGACCTGCTGATCACCGCCAACCTGGTGCGCGAGTCCGGTGCCACGCTGATCACACTGTGCCCCGGGCAAACGCCGCTGGCCGACCTGGCCGACGTCAACCTGGCCATTGATGTGCAGGAAGACACCGAGATCTACACCCCGCTGACCTCGCGCATCGCCCACCTGGTAGTGATCGACGTGCTGGCCATGGGCGTGGCGATGGCCCGCGGGCCGGATCTGGTCAACCACCTTAAGAGCGTCAAACGCAGCTTACGTAGCCTGCGGTTGTCGCCCAAGTCGGTGCGCGCCGCCGAGGATTGAGGCGCACTTGGTGGAAAACGCTGCGCGGTTTTCCACGGGGTGGCCCTCCACCCTACGTTGGCTCCGCGCATTGGTAGATACTGTTATTCCGCACAAGCTTTTGTAGGAGCCAGCTTGCTGGCGATCAGCGGGACGCTGTCTGCCTATCGCCAGCAAGCTGGCTCCTACAGGATCAGGCCTCAGGCTTCACCCGATCTTCACCATCCTGTCGGCAAACCGTCATGGCTCCCCCGCATGCTGATGCTCCCCGCATCCGCACTGGAGTCGTGCCATGTCCCGCCATCACGCTGACCAGCAACATTCCGCCAGCCGCACCCGCCGCCAGCAGGAAGACCTGCGCCGCATGCAGTTCCGCCGGGCGATCGAGGATTATTCGGAGCAGCGCCGCCTCAGCCAGGAGGTCGCCGATTTTCCCGAGCTGATCGCCGCCAACTACCTGACTACGCTGCAGTCTGCGCAGCCGCGAAGCGCTCGCCCAGGGCGCTGATCTGCAGGCGCTCGACACGGATAAAGTCGAGAAACGCCTGCGCCACCGGTGACAGGCGTTTGCCGCGGTTGTGCACCACGCACCAGCTGCGCAGCAGTGGCAGCTCCTCGGCCGGCAGTTCGCGCAACAGCCCGGCGGCCAGTTCCAGGCGCACCGCGTGGCGCGGCAGCAGGGCCAGGCCGAGGCCGGCGATCACCGCTTCCACCTGCGACTCGGTGGAGCCGACTTCGATGGTCTGGGCGAAGTGCGCGCGCTTCTGGTGGCAGTATTCCTCGCAAGCCTTGCGCGTGCCTGAACCGGGTTCGCGCACCAGCAGCGGGAAGCTACTGAGATCGCTCAGGCGCAGGCGCTCCACCGAGCACAGCGGGTGCGTCGGCGGCGCCACGGCGATGATCGGGTTGTTGAAGAACGGAAAGAAATCCAGCGCCAGCTCGCTCGGCACCTGCGACATGATCAGCAGGTCGTCGCGGCTCGCCGACAGGCGTCTGACCGCCATGGCATGGTTGACCACCACCAGCTGCAGGCTGACTTCCGGGTGCTGGGCGCGGAAGGCGGCGAACAGGTGCGGCACCAGGTACTTGGCGCTGGACTCGACCGCCAGGCTGAGCTGGCCCTGCAGCGAGCCCTGCAGGTCGGAGAGCTGCATGTCGAGGCTCTCCAGGCGGCCGAAGACGTCTTCGCTGGCTTTCAGCAGCGCCTCGGCGGCGGGGGTCAGGTAGAGCTTTTTGGCCACGTAGTCGAACAGCGGCTGGTCGATCAGCTCTTCCAACTGGCGAATCTGCAGGCTCACGGCTGGCTGGGTGAGGGCCATTTCCTCGGCGGCGCGGCTGTAGGAGCGGCTTTCGCAGACTGCCCGGAAAATCTGCAGCTGTCGAAATGTCATGCGCATCAGCGACTTACGCATAGCTATGGCTCGCCAGGAGGGTTGATTCGCTCAACTATAAGTCTTTACTAATGACTAGCCCAACAAATATTGATTTTGGTTAATCGCCGTGCCGGCGTAGGGTAAAGCCAAGACCGCTACAAGGCGTACGGTCGCCCGTCGACCGCTCTGCGGCGGTCGTTTGTTCACGTGATCGAGGAACCAGGCTCGTGATCAAGAAAATCCTCATTGCCAACCGTGGCGAGATTGCCGTCCGCATCGTGCGCGCCTGCGCCGAGATGGGCATTCGCTCGGTGGCGGTTTACGCCGAAGCCGATCGCATGGCGCTGCACGTCAAGCGCGCCGACGAGGCCCACAGCATCGGCGACGATCCGCTGGCCGGCTACCTCAACCCGCGCAAGCTGGTGAACCTGGCGGTGGAGACCGGCTGCGACGCCTTGCATCCCGGCTACGGCTTCCTCTCGGAGAACGCCGAGCTGGCCGATATCTGCGCCGAGCGCGGGATCAAGTTCATCGGCCCGTCGGCCGAAGTGATCCGCCGCATGGGCGACAAGACCGAGGCGCGGCGCAGCATGATCGCCGCTGGCGTGCCCTGCACCCCCGGCACCGAAGGTAACGTGGCGGATATCGCCGAAGCCCTGCGCGAAGGCGACCGCATCGGCTACCCGGTGATGCTCAAGGCCACCAACGGCGGTGGCGGTCGCGGTATTCGCCGCTGCAACAGCCGCGATGAGCTGGAACAGGCCTACCCACGGGTGATCTCCGAGGCGACCAAGGCCTTCGGTCGCGCCGAGGTGTTCCTCGAGAAGTGCATCGTCAATCCCAAGCACATCGAGGCGCAGATTCTCGCCGACAGCTTCGGCAACACCGTGCACCTGTTCGAGCGCGACTGCTCGATCCAGCGGCGTAACCAGAAACTCATCGAGATCGCCCCCAGCCCGCAGCTGACGCCTGAGCAGCGCGCCTATATCGGCGACCTGTCGGTGCGCGCGGCCAAGGCTGTCGGTTATGAGAATGCGGGCACCGTGGAGTTTCTGCTGGCCGAGGATGGCGAGCTGTACTTTATGGAGATGAACACCCGGGTGCAGGTGGAGCACACCATCACCGAAGAAATCACCGGCATCGACATCGTTCGCGAGCAGATCCGCATCGCCTCCGGCCTGGAGCTGTCGGTCAAGCAGGAAGACATCATCCACCGCGGCTATGCCCTGCAGTTCCGCATCAACGCCGAGGACCCGAAGAACAACTTCCTGCCCTCGTTCGGCAAGATCACTCGCTACTACGCCCCCGGCGGCCCCGGCGTGCGTACCGACACGGCGATCTACACCGGTTACACCATTCCGCCGTACTACGACTCCATGTGCCTGAAGCTGGTGGTCTGGGCGTTGACCTGGGAAGAGGCGCTGGCCCGTGGCCTGCGCGCCCTGGACGACATGCGCGTGCAGGGGGTGAAAACCACCGCCGCCTACTACCAGGAAATCCTGCGTAACCCGGAGTTTCGCAGCGGCCAGTTCAATACCAGTTTCGTCGAGTCTCACCCGGAGCTGACTGAGTATTCGATCAAGCGCAACCCGTCGCACCTGGCCATCGCCATCGCCACCGCCATTGCCGCCCACGCCGGCCTGTAGGGGAAGGAATCAGAACATGAGTAAGAAGATAACGGTCACCGACACCATCCTGCGCGACGCCCATCAGTCGATCATCGCCACGCGGATGCGCACCGAAGACATGCTGCCGATCTGCGCCAAGCTCGACAAAGTCGGCTACTGGTCGCTGGAAGTCTGGGGCGGCGCGACCTTCGACGCCTGCGTGCGCTTCCTCAAGGAAGACCCGTGGGAGCGCCTGCGCAAGCTCAAGGCCGCATTGCCCAACACCCGCCTGCAGATGCTCCTGCGCGGGCAGAACCTGCTCGGCTACCGCCACTACAGCGACGACGTGGTGCGCGCCTTCGTGGCCAAGGCCGCAGTGAATGGCATCGATGTGTTTCGTATCTTCGACGCGATGAACGACGTACGTAACCTGCGCGTCTCCATCGAGGCAGTGAAGGCCGCCGGCAAGCACGCCCAGGGCACCATCAGCTACACCACCAGCCCGGTGCATACGGTCGACGCCTTCGTCGCCCAGGCCAAGGCCATGCAGGCCATGGGCATCGACTCCATCGCCATCAAGGACATGGCCGGCCTGCTCACGCCGTTCGCCACCGCCGAGCTGGTCAAGGCGCTGAAAGCCGCAGTCGACCTGCCGGTGTTCATCCATAGCCACGACACCGCCGGCATGGGCTCGATGTGCCAGCTCAAGGCCATCGAGGCCGGTGCCGACCATATCGACACCGCCATCTCCAGCTTCGCCTGGGGCACCAGCCATCCGGGCACCGAGTCGATGGTCGCCGCCCTGCGCGGCAGCGAGTTCGACACCGGCCTGGACCTGCCGCTGATCCAGGAAATCGGCATGTACTTCCACGCCGTGCGCAAGAAGTACCACCAGTTCGAGAGCGAATTCACCGCCGTGGACACCCGCGTGCAGGTCAACCAGGTGCCGGGCGGGATGATGTCCAACCTGGCCAACCAGCTGAAGGAGCAGGGCGCGCTCAACCGCATCAACGAAGTGTTTGCCGAGATCCCGCGGGTGCGCGAAGACCTCGGCTTCCCGCCGCTGGTCACGCCGACCTCGCAGATCGTCGGCACCCAGGCGGTGTTCAACGTGCTCGCCGGCGAGCGCTACAAGACCATCACCAACGAGGTGAAATTGTACCTGCAGGGCCGCTACGGCCTGGCACCGGGCAAGATCAACGAGCAGCTGCGCAAGCAGGCGATTGGCAGCGAGGACGTCATCGACGTGCGCCCGGCTGACCTGATCCCGCCGGAGCTGGCCAAGCTGCGTGCCGAAATCGGCGCCCTGGCCAAGTCCGAGGAAGACGTGTTGACCTACGCCATGTTCCCCGACATCGGCCGCAAGTTCCTCGAGGAGCGCGCCGCCGGCACCCTGACTCCGGAAGTGCTGCTGCCGATTCCGGAAGCCGGCGGCGTCGCGGCGGTGGGCGGCGAGGGTGTGCCGACCGAGTTCATCATCGACGTGCACGGCGAGAGCTACCGCGTGGATATCACCGGCGTGGGCGTGAAGGGCGACGGCAAGCGCCACTTCTACCTGTCCATCGACGGCATGCCGGAAGAAGTGGTGTTCGAGCCGCTCAACGACTTCGTCGGCGGTGGTGGCAACAAGCGCAAGCACGCCAGCGCGCCGGGCGATGTCAGCACCACCATGCCGGGCAATATCGTCGAGGTACTGGTGAAAGAAGGCGACGTGGTCAAGACCGGCCAGGCCGTGCTGATCACCGAAGCGATGAAGATGGAAACCGAAGTGCAGGCGCCGATCGCCGGCACCGTCAAGGCCATCCATGTGGCCAAGGGTGACCGGGTCACCCCCGGCGAAGTGCTGGTGGAGATCGAGGCCTGATCGGTCGTAAGTAAGTCCCCAGTGGGGAGCCGCAAGGCTCCCCTTTTTATGCGCGGGTCTGAGTAGGGCGGGTGCAACCCGCGACACGGGCAACGCGGGTTTCACCTGCCCTACCCAGCACCTAGCGCGCAGATCGCAGGTACAAAAAAGGGAAGCACTCGGCTTCCCTTTTGCGCGGTGACGCGTTCGACTCAGCGCCAGAACGGCTTGCTGATCTCGGCCTGACGCTGATAGAGGCTGATGCCGGCGTCGGCCAGCAGGCGCTCGTCCAGACGGGCCAGCTGATGGCGGCTGATGATGCGGCGTTTCCACAGCAGCAGGGTGGCGATGATCTGCAGCGGCAGGTTGCCACGTACATTCGAGGAGCTGTCTTGAAAGAGCGAGTCGGAACTGAGGGTACGTTCCATGGTGGTGCTTCCTTCCGCTTGTGGCGGGGTGAGAGTGTGTTCGTCTGCTAAGTATTTTCCTGACTAAATGGTCGATTTTGTAGGCACAGCTGGATTAAATTGCAGGGCTATTCGTTAGCCGGCTTGGTAACTGTTCCGCTTCTATGCACACAACTGTACTGGTCATAAGTGAAAAGTCTGGGGTGCTGTATTAATGCAGGACTTTCGTCTGTAAATGGTGAGCATGGCGATAGATTCATGCAGGTACAGTTTTTCTACTGTCCCGTATCCAGTCGATCTGTTATTGCCGGCTGACGCTGTGTTTTTGCCCGGGCACGGGTGTGGCGCCTCGGCGTAATGGCGCGTCTTGTTCCATGCTTGTGCCCGAATGTTCAGCAAGGAAATCGTCATGCCTGACCAGACCCAACAATTCGCCAGCGACAACTATTCCGGCATCTGTCCGGAAGCTTGGGCCGCCATGGCCGAGGCCAACCAGGGGCACCAGCGCGCCTACGGCGAGGATCAGTGGACGGCGCGGGCCGCCGACCAGTTCCGCCAGCTGTTCGAGACCGATTGCGAGGTGTTCTTCGCCTTCAACGGCACCGCGGCCAACTCCCTGGCCCTGTCCAGCCTGTGCCAGAGCTACCACAGCGTGATCTGCTCGGAGACTGCCCACGTCGAGACCGACGAGTGCGGCGCCCCGGAGTTCTTCTCCAACGGCTCCAAGCTGCTCACCGCCGCTACCTCCAGCGGCAAGCTGACCCCGGATTCGATTCGCGAGGTGGCACTCAAGCGCCAGGACATCCACTACCCGAAACCGCGGGTGGTGACCCTGACCCAGGCCACCGAGGTCGGCACCGTCTACAGCCCGGATGAAGTGCGGGCGATCAGCCAGGTGTGCAAGGAGCTCGGCCTCAACCTGCATATGGACGGCGCACGCTTCTCCAACGCCTGCGCCTTCCTCGGCTGCAGCCCGGCCGAGCTGACCTGGCAGGCCGGCGTCGACGTGCTGTGCTTCGGCGGCACCAAGAACGGCATGGCGGTCGGCGAGGCCATCCTGTTCTTCAACAGGGCCCTGGCCGAAGACTTCGACTACCGCTGCAAGCAGGCCGGCCAGCTGGCCTCGAAGATGCGCTTCCTCTCCGCCCCCTGGGTCGGCCTGCTGCAGGATGACGCCTGGCTGCGCTACGCCAATCACGCCAACCGCTGCGCGCGCCTGCTGGCCGAGCTGGTGGCGGATGTGCCGGGCGTCAGCCTGATGTTCCCGGTGCAGGCCAACGGCGTGTTCCTGCAGCTCAGCGAGCCGGCCATCGAGCGCCTGCGCGCGTGGGGCTGGCGCTTCTACACCTTCATCGGCGCCGGTGGCGCGCGCTTCATGTGTTCCTGGGATACCGAGGAAGCGCGGGTGCGCGAGCTGGCGGCGGATATTCGCAAGGCCATGGCCTGAGAACCTGTTTACGATCTGCCATGCCGCGTTAAAAACAGGCTCGGAAAGCCGCTTGCGGCTAACGCGCTTCAGCGCGACCCGAAGGGCGAGTGGAAACGAGTCATGCTTATTTACAGCTCGTAAACTCCGCTTCCTCGCCTGTTTGATTCGCTGGCGCTCACCCTTCGGGCCAGCCTGCGGCTGTTACTCCCGTTGGTCATTGCGCCTTGCCTGGCTCTAGTCCAAAAGATCGTAAAAAGGTTCTGAGCATCGCGGCTTACTACTGCTCGTCCGGCTGGGTTGGCGGCGCGGTTTCTGCTGCCGGGTCTTCCTGCTTTTCCTCGCAGATGCCATTGGCGCCCTGCTTGCCGGTGTAGGACACCGTCGGCGTGCCACTGGCGGTGAGGCTGACGGAGACGGTCATGCCTTCGCCCTTGGCCTCGAAGTACTGCTCGCTGAACTTGTGCAGGGTGGCCTGCTGGTCGTTGATATACACCGGGCCGCCGGCTTCGGCGCGCACGCTGATATCGGTCGGGCAGGTGACGTTGAACGCGGGCAGGTTGGCAGCATGCGCCGCCGTGCTGGTGACGAGTAGGGCGGCGAGCAACAGATTTTTCATCGGATGGCTCCTGGCGTGGCAGTCGGCAGCGGACGCCAGAGCCATGGCCGGCCGGCGGCGTTCCTGACTGTTCACCTAAGCAGTCGCTATCGGGCTTGTCCAACCGCGTGGCGGCTTGCCGATAAGCTGCATGCCGAAATGCAGAACCGGCCCTGAGGCCGGTTCCGTTTCCGCTGTCGCGCCCGGTGTTCAGTTACCCGTCTTGATCTTGCTCCAGACGCGGGTGCGTACGCGCTCGATCTTCTGCGGCAGCGGCTGCAGCACGTAGAGGTTTGCCTGCGCGGCCGGCGGCGGGGTCAGGTCGGCATCGTCGCGGATCGCGGCGCTGACCAGCGCCATGGCGTCCTGGTTCGGGTTGGGGTAGCCGAGGAAATCGCTGATCGGCGCCACCACCTTGGGCTGCAGCAGGTTGTCGAGGAAGGCGTGGGCCTCGTCGACGTTCTTGGCATCGGCCGGGATGGCGAAGGAGTCGTACCACAGTGGCGCGCCTTCCTGCGGCAGCTTCCACTTCACCACTACGCCGTTGCCGGCTTCCTTGGCGCGGTTGGCGAACTGGTAGAAGCTGCCCGAGTAGCCGATGGCCACGCAGATGTCGCCGTTGGCGATGTCGGTCATGTACTTGGCCGAGTGGAAGTAGGCGACGTAGGGGCGGACTTTCAGCAGCAACTCGGTGGCCTTGTCGTAGTCGGCCGGGTTGGTGCTGTTCGGATCCAGGCCCAGGTAGTCGAGAGCAATCGGCAGGATCTCGGCGGGCGAATCCAGCATGGCCACGCCGCAGCTCTTCAGCTTCTCCATGTTCTCCGGCTTGAACACCAGGTCCCAGCTGTTCAGTGGCGCGTTGTCGCCGAGCGCGGCCTTGACCTTGTCCGGGTTGTAGCCGAGCAGCACGGTGCCGTACATGTAGGGCACGGCGTACTGGTTGCCGGGGTCGTTGGCGCTCATCAGCTTGAGCAGGTTGGGGTCCAGGTGTTGCCAGTTGGGCAGCTTGGCCTTGTCTAGTTTCTGGTAGACGCCGGCCTTGATCTGGGTGTCGAGGAAGGTGTTGGTCGGCACCACCAGGTCGTAGCCGGAGTTGCCGGCCAGCAGCTTGGCTTCGAGGGCTTCGTTGGACTCGTAGGTGTCCCAGGTCAGCTTGATGCCGGTGTTCTTGGCGAACTCCTTGGGCACTTCGGGCAGCATGTAGTCCGCCCAGTTGTACACGCGCAGTTCACGCTGTTCTGCTGCTTGCGCCTGCACCGCGCCGGTCAGCAGGGCGCTGCCGCAGAGGGTGATGCCGAACAGTTGCTGGAGTTTGTTCATCTTGTTCTCCTCATTGATGGCGCCTCAGGCGCCCTGGAAACCTTCGAGTACGTTGACCGCGTTGATGCCGATTTCCGCCACCGCGTAACCACCCTCCATGACGAACAGGGTCGGCTTGCCGAGCGCGGCGATGCGCTGGCCCATGCGCAGGTAATCCGGGCTGTCGAGCTTGAAGCGCGAGATCGGATCGTCCTTGTAGGTGTCGACGCCGAGGGACACCAGCACCACGTCCGGCGCGTAGTCGGCGATGCGCTGGCAGGCGCTGTCCAGGGCCGCGCCCCAGACATCCCAGGCGCTGCCGGCGGCCAATGGCAGGTTGAGGTTGTAGCCCGCGCCGGAACCCGCGCCGGTCTCATCGGCATAGCCGAGAAAGTGCGGGTACTCGAAGCTTGGGCTGCCGTGGATATTGGCGACGAATACGTCGGCGCGTTCATAGAAGATCGACTGGGTGCCGTTGCCGTGGTGGTAGTCGACATCGAGGATAGCCACCCGCGCAGCGCCCTGGTCGAGGAAGGCCTGGGCGGCGATGGCGACGTTGTTCAGGTAGCAGTAGCCGCCCATCACATCGCTGCTGGCGTGGTGGCCCGGCGGACGGCACAGGGCAAAGGCACTGCGCGCGCCGGCGGCGACTTCGCGCTGGGCGGTCAGGGCGACCTGAGCCGAGCTGTACACGGCCTGCCAGGTGCCGGCGGTGATCGGCGCGAAGCAGTCGAAACTGTGGAAGCCGTACTGGCCGTAGAGATCGTCCGGGCGCTTGGCGCGCATATGCCGGGCCGGGAACACACCGGGCAGGAAGTCGGCGCTGTTGCCCTGGGCGGCCCAGCCGGCCCAGGCCTGCTGCAGGAACTCCAGGTAATCGGCGCTGTGGATGCGTGCGATCGGGGCCAGGCCGAAGTCCTGCGGTGCGCGGATCTCGCCGAGCTGCTGCGCCTGCACGCGGGCCAGCACATGGTCGGCGCGCGCCGGCATTTCGAAGCAGGGTTTGTGTTCACCGCCGACCATCTCGCCCTGGGCGTGGTGCAGGCGGTGGTCGTCACTGTAGATGGTCAGCATCTGGTTGTTCTCCTCGGACGGGCTGGGCGCATTGTTGGCGCCGTGGCCGAGCCGGGAGAACGATAACCCCGGCCAACAAAGGGATAATTCCGGCCATTGTGTCAGCGAGAGTGGCCACCACGGGTTGCAAACGGCCAGCCCGGCACTGTGATGGCGCGTGGCCGGCGCGCGTCTATTCCGGCACCCGTACACGGAAGAGGTCGAGCATGCAGGCGTTGTTGAACGAGATTCTGGATCAGGTCCGGCCGCTGCTTGGCCAGGGCAAGGTCGCCGACTACATTCCGGCACTGGCCGAGGTGCCGGCCAACCAGCTGGGCATCGCCGTGTACGGCGTCGATGGCAGCCTGCACACCGCCGGTGACGCGACCACAGCGTTCTCCATCCAGAGCATCTCCAAGGTGTTCAGCCTGGTCCAGGCGATCCAGCATTCCGGCGAAGACATCTGGCAGCGCCTTGGCCACGAGCCGTCCGGCCAGCCGTTCAATTCGCTGGTGCAGCTGGAATTCGAGCGCGGCCGACCGCGCAACCCGTTCATCAATGCCGGCGCGCTGGTGATCTGCGATATCAATGAGTCGCGCTTCGCCGCCCCGGCGCTGTCCATGCGCGACTTCGCCCGCCGCCTGTCCGGCAACCTGCATGTGGTGGCGGACATGAAGGTCGCCGAGTCGGAATACCAGCACCGCGCGCGCAACGCCGCCGCGGCCTACCTGATGCAGGCCTTCGGCAATTTCCACAACGATGTCGAGACGGTGCTGCGCAGCTATTTCCACCACTGCGCGCTGGCGATGAACTGCGTCGACCTGGCGCGCGCCTGCGGCTTCCTGGCCAACCAGGGGCTGTGCACGCACAGCGGCGAACAACTGCTGACGCCGCGGCAGACCCAGCAGGTCAATGCGATCATGGCCACCAGCGGTTTGTACGACGAGGCCGGCAACTTCGCCTACCGCGTCGGCCTGCCGGGAAAAAGCGGGGTCGGCGGCGGCATTGTCGCGGTGGTGCCGGGGCGTTTCAGCGTGTGCGTGTGGTCGCCGGAACTGAACCCGGCCGGCAACTCGCTGGCCGGCATGGCGGCGCTGGAGCTGCTCAGCGAGCGGATCGGCGGCTCGGTGTTTTCACCGCTGAATCGCTGAGGGCCAGGCAACGACCCCTCTCCCTAGCCCTCTCCCGTAAACGGGAGAGGGGACGGTTTGGGGTAGGCCTGACGCCTTGTGCTTACTCGGCCAGCTCGCCGCACAGGTCGAGGGCGAACAGGCGCTCCACCTCGGCCTGGGGTAGGCCGGCGCCGAGCAGGCTGAACAGCTTGCCCAGCGCCGCCTCGCGGCTCATGCCGCCGCCGCTGACCAGGCCGGTCTGCGCCAGGGCGCTGCCGGCGGCATACACGCCGAACTCGACATGGCCCTGGGCGCACTGGCTGATCGCCGCCAGTACCACGCCGCGTTCATGCGCTTCGCGCAGGGCGGCGAGAATTTCGGGGTTGTCCGACGGTCCGGTGCCACTGCCATAGCATTCCAGCAGCAGCGCCTCGGCACCGCTGGCCAGCACCGCACGCAGTTGCGCCGCGCTCAGGCCGGGGAACAGCGGCTGCACGGCCAGCGCCACCGGGCGGCGCGACTGGCGGTAGTGCAGGGCGCTTGGTAGTGCGTCGATAGACTGGCCGTGGCGTGGCCGGCGGGTGTCCTGGAAGGCGTCGAAGGCCTCGCTCTTCAGCTTGCTGGCGCGCGCGCCGTGCAGCAGCTGGCCATTGAAATACAGGTGCACGCCAGGCGCCACGCCCTCGGCGAGCAGGGCCAGGGCGCCGAACAGGTTGGGCCAGGCATCGCTGCTGGGCACACCGGCCGGTTGCATCGAGCCGGTCAGTACAACGGGCACGCCGAGGCCGAGCAGCAGAAAGCTCAGGGCCGCCGCGCTGTAGGCCAGGGTGTCGGTGCCATGCAGCAGTATCACGGCATCGCAGCCCTGATTGTCGACGGCGGCGACTATGGCGTCGCGCATGGCCAGCCAGTTGGCCTGGGTCATGTTGGCGCTGTCCAGCGGCGGCAGCAGCTCGGCGAACTGCCAGGCCGGTGCCGGGCGCTCGGGGTGGGCGGCCTGTTCGGCGCGCAGGCGGGCTTCGAAGCCCGAGGCCGGGGCCAGCCCGGCGGCGCTCATCTGCATGCCGATGGTGCCGCCGGTATACAACACCAGCAGCTTTTGGGTCGGATTCATGGGGTCAACCAAACAAGTGACGATACTGGATAAAGCCGGAGCGGCTGGCGATCCGGTCGTAGAGCAGGCGCGCCTGGGCGTTGTCTTCCTGGGTCAGCCAGTGCACGCGGCTGGCGCCAGCGGCCTGGGCGGCGGCATACACATGCTCGATCAGCGCGCGGCCATGGCCACCGCTACGCACGGCTTTGTCGACGAACAGATCCTGCAGGTAGCAGTAGTCACCGACCGTCCAGCAGGAGCGGTGGAAGATCCAGTGCACCAGGCCGATGGCCACGCCGTCCTGCCAGGCCAGCGCGGCGTGCATCGGCTCGCTGGGGTCGAGGAAGCGTTGCCAGGTCACGGCGCTGACCTCGGCTGCAATCTCGGCCTGGTAGAAGCGCTGGTAGCCCTGCCACAGCGGCAGCCAGGCGGCGTGATCGGCGGCGGTGACGGGGCGGATTTGCAGAGACATGCACAGGCTCCTTGCGCGGGGTTTCGCCCGAGTGTAACGGCGAAACGGCGGCGATTGGACAAACAAAAGGCGATGTCTGCGTTAGTGGTTGGGCAGGCTTTTGTAGGAGCGGGCTTGCCCGCGATTGGGGCGACACAAGAGCATCGCGACCAAGGTCGCTCCTACACTTCAGGCCTTCAACCCATAACGGGTACAGAACCAAAGAAAAGGGGGCCTAAGCCCCCTCATCCTTGAGTGCGCTGACTCAGCGCTGGTGCGCGGTGTGAGCCAGCTCGGCGCGGGCGTCGGCGCTTTCGCTCTTGGCCTTGCTCGGCCAGGCAGCCGGGTCGAGATCGAGGTCGGCATAGGCCTTCGGATCGAGTACCGGCGATTGCACGCCCGCCTTGCGCTGGCTGTCGTAGTCGCGCATCAGGCGCAGGCCGGTCTTGAACAGCAGGAACAGCGCGGCCAGGTTGACCAGTGCCAGCAGACCCATGGTCACGTCGGCGAAGCCGAACACGGTGGACAGGTCCTGCATCGAGCCCCACATCACCAGGGCGATGACCAGCACGCGATAGACCTGCAGCAGGGCACGCTTGCTGCTGAAGAAGCTCAGCGCGTTCTCACCCAGGTAGTAGTTGTACACCAGGGTGGTGAAGACGAAGAGCAGCAGGGCGGTGCTGACAAAGATGCGGCCCCACTCGCCGACTTCGGCAGCCAGCGCGTTCTGGGTCAGGATCACGCCGGCCATCTCGCTGCCCGGCTGGTACACGCCGGAGAGCAGGATGATCAGCGCGGTGCTGGTGCACACCAGGATGGTGTCGATGAACACGCTGAGCGACTGCACGATGCCTTGGGCAGCCGGGTGCTTGACCTCGGCCACGGCGGCGACGTTCGGCGCACTGCCCAGGCCGGCTTCGTTGGAGAACAGGCCGCGCTTGACGCCCATCAGGATGGCCGCGCCGATACCACCGGCGAAGGCCGGCTCCAGGCCGAAGGCGCTCTTGACGATCAGGGTGAATACCGCCGGCACTTCGCTGATGTTCATGCCGATCACCACCAGCGCCATGCCGATGTAGGAGAAGGCCATGATCGGTACCAGCACGTCAGCCATGCTGGCGATGCGCTTGATGCCGCCGAAGATGATCAGGGCGATTACGCCGACCAGGGCCAGGCCGCTGGCCCAGGTGGGCACGCCGAAGGTGTCGTGCAGCGAGGTGGCCACGGTGTAGGACTGCACGGCGTTGAAGCCGAAGCCGAAGGTCACCAGCAGCAGGATCGAGAAGATCACCGCCAGCCAGCGCTGACCCAGGCCATGCAGGATGTAGAAGGCCGGGCCGCCACGGTAGGTGCCATCGGCTTCGCGGCGCTTGTACAGCTGGGCCAGGGAGCATTCGAAATAGCTGGTGGCCATGCCGAGCAGGGCCACCAGCCACATCCAGAACACCGCACCGGGGCCGCCGAGCATGATCGCCACCGCCACACCGGCGATGTTGCCGGCACCGACGCGGCCGGCCACGGAGAGCATCAGCGCCTGGAACGAGCTGAGCTGGCCCGGCTGACGCTGGAAGGCTTCGGCGAAGATGCTGAACATGTCGCCGAAGTAACGGAATTGGACGAAACGCGAGCGAATCGAGAAGTACAGACCGAGGCCGACCAGGGCGACGATGAGGACCTTGCTCCAGAGCAGGTCGTTAAGAAGATCGAGCATGATGAGGTTGTCTCTCTTGTTGTTCTGGATGGGCGAGGCCGCGCCACCGTGCGGCCCCGGAATGGTTGGCCAAGGACGGCGCCGAGGCAATTTCGCGGGTCGCGGCGAATTGACGCGAGTTGATGCTAGAATCGCGTCACTCGCATCACTAGCAATCTCATTATCAGAAGGGGCGCCATGGCGGAGCATTTCGGCGATAACCTCAAGCTGCTGTGCAGCCATTACCGTTCGATCGCCGAGGTTTGCCGCAAGCTGGCGATCAATCGCGCCCAGTTCAACAAATACCTCAATGGCCAGAGCCGCCCGACGCCCTACAACCTCAAGCGCATCTGCGATTTTTTCGGCGTCGAGGAATACGAGCTGGGCCAGCCGCCGGAGCAGTTCGCCCGCCTGATCGGTGCCCGCGGCACCACGCCGGGCAAGGTCAGTGAAGGCGACCCGCTATTGGAGTTGCTGCAGCCGCTGCGCGACAACGCCGGCAACCTCAGCCGCTACTGCGGCTACTACTTCGAATACTCCAACTGCATGTCGGTGCCGGGCTACATCCTGCTGTCGCTGGTGCACCTGCGCGAGGAGCGCGGCACCTACCTGTTCGAGCGTCAGGAACGCCAGGAGCGCACGCGGGCTGGCGAGGCCGAGGACTGGGTGCGCTGCCGCTACCTGGGCGCAGCCTTCGCCCTGCAGGACCGGCTGTTCCTGCTGGACTATGAGTCGCTGACCGTCAACGAGATGAGCCAGACCATCCTCATCCCCAGCTTCAAGAGCCGCATCACCCGCCTCAACGGCCTGAAGACCGGCGTCTCCAGCGCCGACGGCCGTAATCCGGCCTGCACCCGGGTGGTCTGGGAGTTTATGGGCGCGGAGATCAACCGGGTCAACGCCTACCGGCAGATCGGCCTGTACCGCCCGGACGACCCGCGCATCGATGCCGACATCCGCCTGCGCCTGACGGTGGAACCGCTGAAGAACGGTCTGTTCGAGATCGAATAGGCTCGGCGAATCTATTGCAACGGTCGAGGTCGAACGGCGAGCCAAGCCGGCCATAGCCATCATGGAGTGATATCTCGTGCGCCACCTTCTCGCAGCCAGGATGCCGCGGGCGATCCTGCGAATCAGCGCTACTTTGTTGATCGGCCTGGCCCTGGCTGGGTGCGGCAGCCTGTCGGGCAAGGGCTACCTGTTCACCGAGAACAGCCAGCCACTACGGCTGACGGATGACGTGGTGCTCAAGCAGGGGCACATGCGTCTGCAGTTTGCCCCGGACCCCTGGTTGATCGGTCGGCTCAAGCTGCATGACGCCACATCCGGCTTCAGCGCCTGGGTAACGGCCGGGGACTATGCCGGCAACTCCTTCTTCATCGACAGCGTGGACAGTGGCCTGGCCTACGACATCCAGGCCCGCTGGCGCGAAGTGCAGGCGGAGACCAGTGAGCGCAACGGCTCCGAGAGCTGTACCGCGGCCGGCTTCTGCAGCAAGAGCGTGCAACGTCTGGATTGTGGCCGCAGGAGCTATCGGCAAGGTACGCAGCGTTACGAGGAGCACGAGGACGACGACAATTGCGAGGAGGAGTCCGTTGTCGTGCGCGATCACTTCCCCGACTGCCCCGGCTTTCGCCAGTCGCGCAAGCGCTACCAGGTGTACAGGCTGATGGTCACCCTCGACTTCCTCGAGCCCTATGCGCAGAAGGAGCCGGTCGCAGTATTCGATGGTGAATCGCAGTATCGCGAGCGCCTGCTGCAAACCCTTGCAGAGGGTGAATGCCTGGTGCAATGAGTGGGCTACGGCTTGAGGGCCTGGCACTTTTCCGCGGACAAAAAAAGGGATGGCCGGAGCCATCCCTGAAGGTAAAGAGGCGGGGGCGCCTCTCGGTCGATGTTCAGTGCACGCTAGCGTGCGCCGCCGGCTCAGGCTTTCAGCGGCACCAGGCGTGGGGCGATCATGTTTTCCGGGCGGAGGATGTCGGCCAGGGTGGCGTCGTCCAGCAGCTTCTCTTCGCGCACCAGTTCCAGCACGCCGCGCCCGGTATCCAGGGCGACCTTGGCGATGCGCGTGGCGTTCTCGTAGCCGATGTAGGGGTTGAGCGCGGTGACCAGACCGATGGATTGCTCCACCAGGCGGCGGCAATGCTCTTCGTTGGCGCTGATGCCGTCGATGCAGTGCTCGCGCAGCATGTCCATGGCGCGGGTCAGCAGGCGGATCGAGTCGAGGATCTTGTAGGCGATCAGCGGCTCCATCACGTTCAGCTGCAGCTGGCCGCCTTCGGCCGCCATGGTCAGGGCCAGGTCGTTGCCGATCACTTCGAAGGCTACCTGGTTGACCGCTTCCGGAATCACCGGATTGACCTTGCCCGGCATGATCGAGCTGCCCGGCTGGCGCGCCGGCAGGTTGATCTCGTTGATCCCGGTGCGCGGGCCGCTGGAGAGCAGGCGCAGGTCGTTGCAGATCTTCGACAGCTTGACCGCAGTGCGCTTGAGCATGCCGGAGAACAGCACGAAGGCGCCCATGTCCGAGGTGGCTTCGATCAGGTCGGCTGCCGGCACCACCGGATGACCGCTGATGATCGCCAGACGCTCGACCGCCAGCTTCTGGTAGCCCGGGTCGGCGTTGATGCCGGTGCCGATCGCGGTGCCGCCCAGGTTGACCTCGGTGAGCAGCAGGGGCGCCAGGCGCTTGAGGTGTTGCAGGTCTTCGCCGAGGGTCACGGCGAAGGCGCGGAACTCCTGGCCGAGGGTCATCGGCACGGCGTCCTGCAGCTGGGTGCGGCCCATCTTCAGCACGTGGCCGAACTCCAGGCCCTTGGCGGCGAACGACTGGATCAGCTTGTCGAGGGCGTTGAGCAGGTAGTCATGGCCGAGCAGCAGGCCGACGCGGATGGCGGTGGGGTAGGCGTCGTTGGTCGACTGCGCCATGTTCACGTCGTTGTTCGGGTGCAGGTGCTGGTACTCGCCCTTCTCATGGCCCATGGCTTCCAGGGCGATGTTGGCGATCACCTCGTTGGCGTTCATGTTGGTCGAGGTGCCGGCGCCGCCCTGGATCATGTCGACCACGAACTGCTCGTGGAACTCGCCCTGGATGATGCGCGCACAGGCAGTGCTGATCGCGGTGTGCTTGGCGGCGGACAGGTGGCCCAGCTCGCGGTTGGCGTCGGCGGCGGCCTGCTTGACCATGGCTAGGGCCACTACCAGTTTCGGGTAATGCGACAGCGGTACACCGGAGAGACGAAAATTCTGCACGGCACGCAGAGTCTGGATGCCGTAATAGGCCTCGGCGGGGACTTCCAGTTTGCCGAGCAGGTCTTTTTCGACGCGGGTGGATGCAGCAGCGGACATGATGAGATTTATCTCTGGTAGATACGGCGAGTGCCGCGATGCCCAATAGACTAGGCCTGAGTCCGTTTGTCGGCTAATGCTGTTAAACGCTATGGTATGCACAATCGGCATAATGTCGCGGTGACCTGGGGTGAATGTCGCGCGTGCATAATTTCAAACGACTGCCTGGGGTGAAAATGCCTAGCCCGGATGTAATCCGGGAAGTCCCTGCGCCTGCTGCCGCGGATTGCATCCGGGCTACGGGGCTGCGATGAGCCTGGAAGCCAAGTGCCTGGAAGACGTCGTCACCCTGGCCGCCACCTGCAGCTTTTCCCTGGCGGATAGTGCCGAGCCCGAAGATTGGCGTGCCGGGTTTCGCTGCCGTGTCCGGGATGCGAATCGGCGAGGTCCGGCAGGCGTTACGCAGATCCGTGCCAGAGGGCACGGACCGTCTGACTTACGAGCAGGCCATCAGCACAGCTGCGGATTTTTTGTGCAGCTGCCGTAGCCTTCGCGGCGCATCTGCTCCAGGGCCTGTTGCAGGCGCTCCACCACCTCGTCCGGGGTGTCCTTGTTGAGCGCCAGGTAGAGCTGCGAGGTTTCGAAGCTCAGCACGGTGTCCAGGCCCTCGACCCCTTGTTCCTTGGCGTAGACGCGCCAGACCGGGTCGGAGGTGGCCCACAGGTCGATCCGCCCGCGTTGCAGCTTGTGGATATTTTCCTGGTCGCGCAGGGCGTTCTGCGGCTTGAAGCCCAGGCGCTCCAGGTGCTGGCTGACCGCCGCACTCTGGTAGGCGCCGATGCGGTAGGCCTTGGCCTGCTCCATGTCGGTTGGGCGCGGGCCGCCGTCCTTGAGGCCGACCAGCACGCTCTGGTACTGGGCGATGGGGCCTACCCACTTGAACAGCGGCTTGCGCGCCTCGCTCAGGGAGGTGGAGAACAGGCCGTGGTTGGGGGTGGTCATGGCCTGCTTGTAGATGCGGTCCCAGGGGAAGCGCAGGGTCAGGCTGTAGTCGATGGCGGCGCGCTTGAACATCTCGCGCACGATGTCGGCGCTGATGCCCTGGATATTGGCGTCGCGGGCGAAGTTCTTGCCGTTGCTGGCCATGTTGAAGGGCGGGAAGTTCTCGGTGAGCAGCACCACCTTGTAGTCGGGCGGCAGCTGGGCCTGGCTCAGGGGGCTGAACAGCAGGCAGAACAACAGAGCGGCGCAAAGATAATGACGCATGATCTGGCACTCCTGTGAAACAGAGAGTCCCGCGCCTGCCACCTGGCGGCGCGGGGCCTATGACACAACGCAAGCGCCCGGAGCGGAGTCCGGGCGGCAGGGTTCTAGCGTTGTTGCAGCGTGTTGGCCGGCGTCTGGCTGGTCGCGCTGGACCGGGCAGTCAGCGGCCTCTGCGGCCAGGCGGCCGGATCCAGGTCGAGGTCGGCATAGGCCTGCGGATCCAGTACCGGCGACTGCACGCCAGCTTTGCGCTGGTTGTCGTAGTCGCGCATCAGGCGCAAGCCGGTCTTGAACAGCAGGGTCACGGCGGCCAGGTTGACCAGCGCCAGCAGGCCCATGGTCACGTCGGCGAAGCCGAACACGGTGGACAGGTCCTGCATCGAGCCCCACATCACCAGGGCGATGACCAGCACGCGATAGACCTGCAGCAGGGCACGCTTGCTGCTGAAGAAGCTCAGGGCGTTCTCACCCAGGTAGTAGTTGTACACCAGGGTGGTGAAGACGAAGAGCAGCAGGGCGGTGCTGACAAAGATGCGGCCCCACTCGCCGACTTCGGCGGCCAGCGCGGTCTGGGTCAGCACGACACCGGCCATCTCGCTGCCCGGCTGGTACACACCGGAGAGCAGGATGATCAGCGCGGTGCTGGTGCACACCAGGATGGTGTCGATGAACACGCTGAGCGACTGCACGATGCCTTGGGCAGCCGGGTGCTTGACCTCGGCCACGGCGGCGACGTTCGGCGCACTGCCCAGGCCGGCTTCGTTGGAGAACAGGCCGCGCTTGACGCCCATCAGGATGGCCGCGCCGATACCACCGGCGAAGGCCGGCTCCAGGCCGAAGGCGCTCTTGACGATCAGGGTGAATACCGCCGGCACTTCGCTGATGTTCATGCCGATCACCACCAGCGCCATGCCGATGTAGGAGAAGGCCATGATCGGTACCAGCACGTCAGCCATGCTGGCGATGCGCTTGATGCCGCCGAAGATGATCAGGGCGATTACGCCGACCAGGGCCAGGCCGCTGGCCCAGGTGGGCACGCCGAAGGTGTCGTGCAGCGAGGTGGCCACGGTGTAGGACTGCACGGCGTTGAAGCCGAAGCCGAAGGTCACCAGCAGCAGGATCGAGAAGATCACCGCCAGCCAGCGCTGACCCAGGCCATGCAGGATGTAGAAGGCCGGGCCGCCACGGTAGGTGCCATCGGCCTCGCGGCGCTTGTACAGCTGCGCCAGGGAGCATTCGAAATAGCTGGTGGCCATGCCGACCAGCGCCACCAGCCACATCCAGAACACGGCGCCGGGGCCTCCGAGCATGATCGCCACCGCCACACCGGCGATGTTACCGGCGCCGACGCGGCCGGCCACGGAGAGCATCAGCGCCTGGAACGAGCTGAGCTGGCCCGGCTGACGCTGGAAGGCTTCGGCGAAGATGCTGAACATGTCGCCGAAGTAACGGAATTGGACGAAGCGCGAGCGAATCGAGAAGTACAGACCGAGGCCGACCAGGGCGACGATCAGGACCTTGCTCCAAAGCAGGTCATTGAGTAAATCCAACATGGGTCTCTCCCTCACTTGTGGTGATATCGGGGGATAAAAAGTGATGACGCCGCGGCGACGCCCGGATAGGACGGCGCCGGCGGTCGACAACGGGTGGGCCAGATGACCTGGGCGCCCGTTCAGTGGTTCAAGCTCGGCTTGCTTGTGCGCCGACACGGAACTGCCGCGCCGCGTCATGGCCAGCCATGGCGGATGCAACAGGGTTAACAAACCGGGCTTGAGTCAACTGAACGGGCTGTTCAGGCAGCTAGCAGTCGCTCGGGGATTAACCCGACTGACTGCTGGCGCGACAGGGATGGCCTGACGTTTGGCGGGGGAAGAGACGACTGCGATCGATCAATTTCATGGGGTCACCCTGTGTAGTTATTGTAGGTATGCCCTGGATGCCGATAAGCATCTCGTTGGCTGCCGGTTTCCTGCCGGCTTATGCCGATGCGCCGGGTTGGCGCATAAGCCCCGCACGTCCTGGTGCGGGTAGTGCTCTGGTTGACGAAGCCATCGCCTGCGATGCCCTGCATGCGTCGTGACTCAGGCGCTGAACGGCGCCAGGTGCGACGCGCTCAAGCCATGCTCAAGCACCCCGTTTCGCCCCGTGCGACAGCCGTACGCCGCCGCGGCGAACGTCTGTACTGCACGCAGGGGACGGCTGGCGCTATAGATCCGGGCGCCGATCTCCAGGATGCCAGGCAGGTCTTTTCCAGCTCGGGAAGATGCGGCAGCGGACATAATGGGGATCTGCTCTGGAAGAGGCGGCGGGTTCAGCGATACCCTGTAAGGTAAGGACTGCAGCACATTCACGACCAATGCTGTTAAAAGCTGGGCTATGCACAATCGGCATAGTGTTGGTGTGACGCCCCAAAGTCTTTGGACGTGTAATCGGCCTTTATCCGCCCACGGAGCCTCGATGAATCTGGAAACCAAGTGGCTGGAAGACTTCGTCACCCTGGCCGCCACCCGCAGCTTTTCCCAGGCGGCGGAGAAGCGCTTCGTCACCCAACCGGCCTTCAGTCGGCGTATCCGCAGCCTGGAGGCGGCGCTGGGGCTGACCCTGGTCAACCGCTCGCGCACCCCGGTGGAGCTCACCGAGTCCGGCCAGCTGTTTTTGGTCACGGCGCGGAGCATGGTCGAGCAACTGGGTGAGGTGGTGCGCCACCTGCACAACGTCGAGGGCCAGCAGGGCGAAGTGCTGCAGATCGCCGCGGCGCACTCGCTGACCCTGGGCTTCTTCCCTGAGTGGATCGCCCGCCTGCGCCGCGAAGGCCTGCCGCTGACCACGCGGCTGGTGGCGAGCAACGTCGGCGAGGCGATCCACGCCCTGCGCGAAGGCGCCTGCGACCTGATCCTCGCCTACTACGACCCGGACGCGGCGCTGCAGCTGGCCCCGGAAATCTTCCCCTCGCTGCACCTGGGCGCCACCTCGATGCTGCCGGTGTGCGCGGTGGACGAGGCCGGCGTGCCGCTGTTCGACCTCGACAGCGGGCAGAGCGTGCCGCTGCTGGCCTACAGCGCCGGCGCCTTCCTCGGCCGTTCGGTCAACCTGCTGCTGCGCCAGCGCGCGCTGCGTTCGACCACGCTGTACGAAACGGCGATGGCCGACAGCCTGAAGAGCATGGCCATGCAGGGCCTCGGCGTGGCCTGGGTGCCGCGCCTGTCGGTGACCGCCGAACTGGCCCGCGGCGAGCTGGTGATCTGTGGCGCCGAGCACTGGCAGGTGCCGCTGGAGATCCGCCTGTACCGCTGCGAGCTGTCGCGCAAGGCAGCGGTGCGCCTGCTCTGGCGCAAGCTGGAGGGCGGCCTGGGCGCGGCTTAGGCAAACACGCTGACGGTCTGGCGACTGATCAGCGCTGCGTTGCCGTGCTTGTTCCACACTGTGGCGTCTATGTGGCTGTAGCCGTTGGCCGCGTGTTGGATATCGGCCAGGTACTGCCACCAGTCGCCGGCCGCGCAGTCGTCCGGGGTGTCGGCGAAGCTGACGGTCCAGCTCAGCGAGCTGCCAGACGTTGGGGCCTTGAGCAGGCTGAACACCGCCGGTGGCCAGGCGTCCAGCAGGCACAGTAGCTCGGCCACGCTGGTGGCCTGCTCGCCGGGGTCGCGCAAGCGGATCCAGCCGCCCATGCGGGTCTCCTGGCCTCCCATGAAGGGCATCTTGCCGACCGTGTAGCGATAGTCGAAGTGCTGGGTGAAGTCCGGCGTTAGGCCGGCGATGAAGGGGAAGGGCGACACCGCCTCGGGGGCCTTGAACGCCGGTGCGGACAGCGCGCCCACGCTCACCGTCGAACTGCGGTCGCCGCCGAAGCTTGCCAGCATCACGGCACACACTTGATCTTGCTGAACCGCCGTGGCCTGGACCTGGGTTGCCGCCTTGCCCTCGCGCAGCACCTCGATTTGTACGTCCAGAATGCCAGGGGCCACGGGCGCGACGAAGGACAGCATGAGTGAGCGCACCGGTCGCCCGGCGGCGACCTGTGGTTGAATCTTGTCGAACAGGCAGGCGGCCAGCAGCCCGCCGAAGGTGGCTCTACCCTGGCCCCAGTGTTGCGGAATCTGTATCTGGGTGGGCGATGCATCACAGGCTGCGCGCAGCATTTCGTCGAAGGTCATGCTCGATCCTCTGGTTGGGCTATGGGTAATTCAGGGCTCAGTTGTGGCTGGCCAGATAGGTGTCGAGGAAGGCGGTTACCCGCTGCGCATAGGCCTGCGGCTGAGCTGTGTAGGCCAGGGTGTGCGCGGCCCCCGGCACCCGCCAGAACTCGGTATGGGTGGTGCCGCTGAGGGCCAGGTGCAGCTGTAGGCCGTCCTCCACTGGGGTGTAGTCGTCGTCTTCGCCATAGATCATCAGCAGCGGCGGCTTGCCGACCAGGCGTTCGGCGGCATGTAGCGGGCGCAGGCGCCGTTCGCCAGCCGGGTAGAGCAGCATCGACAGGCGGATGCCGAGGCTGGGGATGGGGTAGCGACGCCAGAAGTGCAGCAGGGTGGGGAAGGCCGCTTCGAGCACCGCCGCCTTGAACGGGTGTCCTGGCTGGGCCAGGGCGCACAGGCTCATGGCCGCGCCCATGGAGGCGCCGAGCACCGCCAGCGGCAGCTGCGGGTAGTGCTGCTGCAGCGCCTGGCCGGCGGCCAGCACATCCAGGGGGTAGTCCATGGTTGTGGAGCTGCTCTCGCCGAAGCCGTTGAGGTCGAACAGCATCACGTGATAGCCGGCTGCGCGCAGCAGTTCGGCGTGGCCCTGCTTCAGCCAGAAGCCCTTGGCCACCGTGCCCATGGGGTGGGCCAGCAGGATCGCGCCCTTGGCCTCGGGTGCATGGCTCTCGGCCAGCAGGGCCGACAGGCGCGCCCCGGAGCTGCTGTCGATGGTCAGGCGTTGCCAGGGCTGCGGATCGATCTGCTCGGGCCAGCGCCAGGGGCGCATGAAACGGCCGAAGAAGGGTTTTTTGAATAGCCGATAGGCTGTATTTTTCATCGCCACGTTTCCTTTGCTCACTGGGGCTTCATCCCCATGCGGTGCATGCTAGGTGGCGCGGCGCGGGGCCAACATGGGTGAAAGTGACGGAAAGCGTGCGAGATTCGCGCGAGACGAGGGCGTGTGAGATGAGAGTGACTGTTCTGATGGCCGAGCGCTGTTCGGCTACCAGTGTTTCTGCGGCCCTGGAGTTCCTCGAGTGCGCCAATGTGCTGCAGCGGCTTGCCACCGGCGGCGAGCCCTTCGAAGTGCAGAGCGCGTCCATCGACGGCGGGTCCGTCAGTTGCACGGGAGGCCTGCGCCTGACCCCGCAGAAGGCCCTAGCCGAGATCGAGGAGACCGACCTGATCATAGTGCCGGGCTTCATGTTCAACATTCTCACGGTATTGCCAGAGCTGGAGCCGGTATACGCCTGGCTGCGTCACCATCACGGGCGCAACAGCTACATCGCCAGCATGTGCACCGGCACCTTCGTCACCGCCCAGGCCGGCCTGCTGGAGGGCAAGCGCGCCACCACCCACTGGATCTTCAGCGAGCAGTTCGCCCGGCGTTTCCCGCGGGTGCGGCTGCAGGCCGAGCGCAGTGTGACCGATGACGGCCTGCTGCTCTGCTCGGCTGGCTCGACCACCGGCAGCGACCTGCTGCTGCACATCATCCGCCGCTTCGCCTCGCCCCAACTGGCGGCCGAATGCTCGAAGAAGCTGCTGGTCGACAGTGCCGAGCGCCTGCAGACCCCCTACATGAGCGACCACTTCAACAAGAACCATCAGGATCGCGACATCCTCAAGGTGCAGGTCTGGCTGGAGAAACACCTGGCCCAGCCCATCGACCTGGAGCAGGTGGCCGAGCGCTTCGCTCTCAGCCAGCGCAACCTGATCCGCCGTTTCAAGGAGGCCACGGGCGTGACGCCAGGGCAGTATCTGCAGAACCTGCGCATCGACCGGGCCAAGCACCTGCTGGAGGGGGGCAGGAGAACTTCGACCGCATCACCCAGCAGGTGGGCTACGAGGACGGCAGCTCCTTTCGCCGCCTGTTCAAGCAGCGGGTGGGCATCTCGCCGGGGGCCTACAGAAGCCGCTTCAACAGCCAGCGCCAGGCCGGCGCGGACTTCTCGGCGCCGTAGAGGCCAGCCGCGTAAGGGGCGGCGTGCCGCTCGCCGCAGGCAGTACACCGAGCCGGCTGCGGTGGGCTGTTCGCTGCACTTCTGAGCCCACCCTACGTGGGAGTGCCTACCTTACAGCCCGTACTTCTTCACCTTGTCGAACAGCGTGGTCTTGGCCATGCCCAGGGCCTGGGCGGCCTGGCTGAGGTTGCCGGCGTGGCGTTCCAGGGTGGCGCCGAGCAGGTTGCGCTCGAACACTTCCACTGCCTCGGCGAAGCTCGGCTCGTGGCCGTCCGGTGCCACGCCGCTGCCTTTGAACACCGGCAGGCCGAGGGCGAAGCGTTCAGCCACGTTGCGCAGCTCGCGCACGTTGCCTGGCCAGTCGTGGGCCAGCAGGGCGGCGCTGGTGCTGCGGTCGAGCAGCGGCGGGGCGCGGTCGAAGCGCAGCGCGGCGAGCTGCAGGAAGTGCTCGAACAGCAGCAGGATGTCCTCGCGCCGATCGCGCAGCGGCGGCAGCTCCAGGGTCACCACGTTGAGCCGGTAATACAGGTCGCTGCGGAATTCGCCGCGTTTGCCCAGCTCGTTCAGGTCGGCCTTGGTCGCGGCGATCACCCGGCAGTCCACGGCAATCGGCTGGTTCGAGCCGAGGCGTTCCAGGCTGTGTTCCTGCAGCACGCGCAGCAACTTGATCTGCAGGGCCAGCGGCATGCTCTCGATCTCGTCGAGGAACAGGCTGCCGCCGTCGGCGTGCTCGATCTTGCCGATCCGCCGTTTGCTCGCGCCGGTAAAGGCGTGCGCCTCGTGGCCGAAGATCTCGCTCTCGAACAGGCTCTCCGGCAGGCCGCCGCAGTTGAGGGCGACGAACTGCTTGCTGTGGCGCCGGCTGAAGTCGTGCAGGCAGCGCGCCACCAGCTCCTTGCCGGTGCCGGTCTCGCCTTCGATGATCACATTGGCGCCGGTGTCGGCGACGTTGGCGATCAGCTCGCGCAGCTGCTGGATGGCCGGCGAGCGGCCGATCAGACGCTGCTCCAGGGCCTGGCGCCCGGCCAGCTGGCGGCGTAGGGCGCTGACCTCGCGGGCCAGGCTGCGTTGCTCAAGAGCGCGACGCACCACCTCGACCAGGCGCTCGGGGGAAAAGGGTTTCTCGATGAAGTCGTAGGCACCGTCGCGCATGGCGCCGACCGCCATGCCGATGTCGCCGTGGCCGGTGATCAGCACCACCGGCAGGCTCGGGTCACGCTGCTTGAGGCGGCTCAACAGGGTCAGGCCATCGATGCCCGGCAGGCGGATATCGCTGACCACGATGCCGGCAAAGTCCGCGCCGACCTGGGCCAGCGCCTCCTCGGCGCTGGCCACGCCGATGCTGGCGATGTCCTCCAGCTGCAGGGCCTGCTGGCAACCGAGCAGCACGTGCGGGTCGTCTTCGACTATCAGGACGCTCAGTGCTTCAGGCATCGCGGGGGTTCTCCAGCGGCAGATTGAGGATAAAGGCGCTGCCGCCTTCCTCCGGGTGGCGCACGGCCAGGCTGCCGCCAGCAGCCGCGGCCAGGCTGGCAGAGAGGGTCAGGCCGAGGCCGAGGCCCTTCTCGCCGGGTTTGGTGGTGAAGAAGGGCTCGAACAGGTGCGCGCGCACGTCCGGGGCGATGCCGGCGCCGCTGTCGCGCACTTCCAGCTGGTAGCTGTCGCCAGCGACCGCGCCGCTCAGCCACAGCTCGCGGCGGGGCTGCTCGCGCAGGGCGTCGAGGGCGTTGCTCAGCAGGTTGACCAGGATTTGCTCCAGGCGGGTCTGGTCGATGGCCAGGCGCGCCTCGGCGAACTGCCGGTGCAGGCTCGGCCGCTCCTGTTCGATGCGGCTGTGCAGGAGGAACAGCGCGGCCTCCACCGCCTGCTCCAGGCTGGCCTCACCGCGGTCGCCGCCGCGCCGGGCGAAAGCGCGCAGGCTGGCAGTGATGCGGCCCATGCGGTCGACCAGCTCGCCGATCGCCTGCAGGTTGCTGCCGGCGGTATCCAGGGCGCCGCGTTCGAGAAAGCGCGCGGCATTCGCCGAGAGGGTGCGCAGCGCCGCCAGCGGCTGGTTCAGTTCGTGGGCGATGCTGGTCGACATCTGCCCGATCACCGCCAGCTTGCCGGCCTGGACCAGGCCGTCCTGGGCCTGGCGCAGGGTCGCCTCGGTCTGCTGGCGCTCGCGCACTTCGTCCTGCAGGCGGGTGTTGCTGGCCTGCAGGTCGGCGGTGCGTTCGGCGATCTTGCGTTCCAGCTCGCTGTTGGCCCGCTCCAGCGCCTCGCGCGCGGCCAGGCGGGTGGCGATCACCTTGCGCCGCTGGTTCAGCGCCAGGGCCAGGATGATCAGCAGGGCGCAGGCCACGGCGGCGAGCATGGCGTGGCTGCTGGCGGCGCGGCGCTGCTCATGCAGTGGGGTGAGCAGGGTCAGGTGCCAGGGGCTGTCGGCCAGCGGCCGGCTCTGCCGCAGGTAGTCGCGCGGCTGGCCGTCGGCGCTCGGCAGGCGCACTTCTTCGAGTCCGCCGCTCAGCTCGCGGCGGGCCAGTGGCTGCAGTTCATCCAGCGCCGCCCAGTGGTATTGCAGGCTGCGCGCCAGGCGTTCGCGGCTGGCGGCGTCCAGCGGGCGCACGGCCTTGAGCCGGCGCGCTGGATCGCTGGCGAGGATGATGATGCCGTTCTCGTCGCTGACATAGGCCTCGACGCGGGCGTCGGCCCAGCGCTTCTCCAGGGCATCCAGGCGCACCTTGACCACCGCCACGCCGATCACCCGACCGTTGCCGCGCAGGCCGTGGGCCAGGTAGTAGCCGGGCTCGCCGGTGGTGCTGCCGATGCCGTAGAAGCGCCCCGGCCGGCCGCGCACGGCATCCTGGAAATAGGCGCGGAACGACAGGTCTTCGCCCAGGTAGCTGTCCGCCTGGTTCCAGTTGCTGGTCGCCACCACCCGGCCATCGCGGTCCAGCACATAGGTGGCCAGGCTGCCGCTGCGGCGGTTGAGGCCTTCGAGGTAATCGTTGAGGCGCTGGCGATGCTGACTGCTCGGGGTCAGTAGCAGGCGACTGACGGTGCTTTCCAGCTCCAGCAGGCTGGGCAGGTAGGTGTACTGGTTGATCTCGCTTTCCACCGCGCGGGCGTTGAGCTCCAGCTGGCGTTCGCCGTTGTCGGCCAGGGTCTGGATGCCGCTGGCTTCGCTGAGGCGATAGCCGGCGAAGCCGCAGGCGCCGATCAGCAGGAGCGCCAGCAGGGTCAGCAACAGTTGGCGGAGCACACGCGGTTTGACCATGAGGGCGGGCGGCAGGGCGCGGACGCTGGGGGAGAGACATTGCATCACAGTCGTCCGGGGCTGGCCAGTTGGGGTGAGGTGCGCACGCCGCGGGTTTCACCCGCCCTACCGGGCTACCCATCGAATCCGAGGCCTGGGCTGAACGCCCCCTCTCCCGTTTACGGGAGAGGGCCGGGGAGAGGGCAGCAGGCGCCCCCACTTCTACCCCTGGGAGAGGGGAGCGCTTCGTCAGTGCTGGAGGATCTTGGCGAGGAACTGCTGGGCCCGCTCGGAACGGGCGTTGATGTCGCCGAAGAACTCCTCCTTGGCGCAGTCTTCGACGATCTGCCCGCGGTCCATGAAGATCACCCGGTCGGCGACCTTGCGTGCGAAGCCCATCTCGTGGGTCACGCACATCATGGTCATGCCCTCGTTGGCCAGCTGCACCATGACGTCGAGCACCTCGTTGACCATCTCCGGGTCGAGCGCCGAAGTCGGCTCGTCGAACAGCATCACCACCGGGTCCATGGCCAGCGCGCGGGCGATGGCCACGCGTTGCTGCTGGCCGCCGGAGAGTTGGCCGGGGTGCTTGTGCGCATGGGCGGCGAGGCCGACGCGGTCGAGCAGCTTGAGGCCCTTGGCGCTGGCTTCTTCCTTGCTGCGACCGAGCACCTTGACCTGGGCGATGGTCAGGTTCTCGACGATGCTCAGGTGCGGGAACAGCTCGAAGTGCTGGAACACCATGCCGACCCGCGAGCGCAGCTTGGGCAGGTTGGTGCCCTTGGCGGCGATGGAGGTGCCGTCGACTACGATGTCACCCTTCTGGAAGGCTTCCAGGGCGTTGACGCACTTGATCAGGGTCGATTTGCCCGAGCCGGATGGCCCGCACACCACCACCACTTCACCCTTCTTTACCTCGGTGCTGCAGTCGGTCAGCACCTGGAAGTCCCCGTACCACTTGTTGACGTTCTGGATGGTAATCATACGGCTAACCTTTTCTGCAGGAGCTTGACCACCTGCGAGGCGGCGAAGCTGAGGGTGAAGTACATGAGGCCGGCGAAGATCAGGAATTCGTGCGGCTGGCCGAGGATGTCGCCGCGCGAGCGGGCGGCGTTGAGGAAGTCCATCAGACCCACGGTGTAGACCAGCGAGGTGTCCTGGAACAGGATGATGCTTTGCTGCAGCAGCAGCGGGGTCATCTTGCGAAAGGCCTGCGGCAGGATGATCAGGCGCATGCTCTGCGCGTAGCTCATGCCCAGCGCGGAGGCCGCACCCATCTGGCCCTTGGGGATGGCCTGGATGCCGGCGCGGACGATCTCGCAGAAGTACGCCGCCTCGAACATCACGAAGGCCACCAGGCACGAGGTGAAGGCGCCTACCGGGGTGTCCTCGCCGGTGATCCAGCGCAGGATGAAGGGCACCATGAAGTAGAACCAGGTGATCACCAGCAGCAGCGGGATGGAGCGGAAGTAGTTGACGTAGGTGGCGGCGGCGTTGGCCAGCAGCTTGTTGTGCGACAGCCGTGCCATGGCCAGCAGGGTGCCCAGCAGCACACCGCCGAGCACGCCGAGTACCATCAGCTGCAGGGTCATCAGCATGCCGTTCCACAGGCCCGGCAGGGCCGGGACGATAGCGCTGAAATCCATTATTTGCCTCCCATGGCGATCAGCCCCGGCACCGCCACGCGCTTCTCGATCAGGCGCATCAGCAGCATCAGGCTCATGTTCAGGGTGAAGTAGATCAGCGTGGCCAGGGTGAAGGCCTCGAACAGGTTGGCGCTGAATTCGGCGGTCTGCTTGGTCTGCGCCAGCAGCTCCATGAGGCCGATCAGCGAGGCCACCGAGGAGTTCTTGAAGATGTTGAGGAACTCGCTGGTCAGCGGCGGAATGATGATGCGGAAGGCCTGCGGCAGCAGGACGTTGGCGTAGATCTGCGGCAGGCCAAAGCCCAGCGCATAGCCGGCGGCCAGCTGGCCCTTGGGCAGCGCCTGAATGCCGGTGCGCACCTGCTCGCAGACGCGGGCGGCGGTGAACAGGCCGAGGCACACGACCACGCTGATAAAGGCCGAGGTAGCGGGGTTGAGGTCCTGCTTGAACCACATCTCCAACGGCTCGGGCAGCAGATCCGGCACCAGGAAGTACCAGAGGAACAGCTGCACCAGCAGCGGCACGTTACGAAACAGCTCCACGTAGCAGGTGGCGAAGCCGCTGAGCCAGCGGTTCGGCACGGTGCGCAGCACACCGAGCAGCGAGCCCAGCAGCAGGGCGATCAGCCAGCCGGCCAGGGCGATGGCGACGGTCCAGCCCAGGCCGGTGACGAACCAGTCCAGGTAGATTTCGCTGCCGATGCCGGTGGACTTGAAGAACACGCTCCAGTCCCAGTTGTAATTCATCTTGGCTACCCACGATCAGGGTGGGCAGGAGCCGGGGCCGACACGGTCCCCCGTCGCGGTTGGCGACGGTGCTCCTGTCCTAATTGCAGAGGTGAGGCGGCGCCGCTCTCGTGAAGCGGCGTCGTACCAACAGGCCGGGTGGCTTTACCCCCTCTCCCGTTTACGGGAGAGGGCTGGGGAGAGGGTGCGTCGCCGCTCCTTTCCCCGGCCCTAGGAGAGCCCCCGGCCGCTACCGGGCGCGCTTAGAGTTGCTCGGCGGCCTTGTCGGTCGGGTTGGCGACCAGCTTTTTCAGCTCGTCGCTCATCGGGAAGTTCAGGTTCAGGCCCTTCGGCGGGACCGGGTTGAGGAACCACTTGTCGTAGATGGCGTTGACTTCGCCGGACTTGAAGGTGGCCACCAGCGCCTCGTCGACCACTGCCTTGAACGCCGGGTCACCCTTGCGCACCATGCAGCCGTAGATCTCGTAGGACTGCGGGGTGCCGACCACGTGCCAGTCGGCCGGCTTCTTGGCCTTGGCCATTTCGCCGGCGAGCAGGGCGTCGTCCATCATGAAGGCCACGGCGCGGCCGGATTCGAGCATCAGGAACGACTCGCCGTGATCCTTGGCCGAGATGATGTTCATGCCCATCTGCTGCTCGGCGTTCATCGACTTGAGCAGGCGCTCGGACGTGGTGCCGGCGGTGGTCACCACGTTCTTGCCCTTGAGGTCGGCGAAATCGGCGACGCCGGAGCTGGTCTTGGTCAGCAGGCGGGTGCCGACCTCGAAGATGCCGACGGAGAAGTCGACCTGCTGCTGGCGCTCGACGTTGTTGGTGGTGGAGCCGCACTCCAGGTCCACGGTGCCGTTCTGCACCAGCGGGATGCGCGTCTGCGAGGTCACCAGGTTGTAGCGCACCTTGAGCTCGGGCATGCCCAGCTTCTGCTTGAGCGCCTCGACCGCCTTCATCTGCAGGTCGTGGGAGTAGCCTTCCGGTTGTTGCGGGTCGCTGCCGAAGTAGGAGAAGGGAATGGAGGAGTCGCGGTGGCCGAGGACGATGGTGCCGCTGTCCTTGATCTTCTTCAGGGTGCCGGTCAGCTCCTCGGCCAGGGCTGGGGTGCTGCACAGGGTGGCAGCCAGGGCGATGCCGATGGCGCGGGAGAGATTGCTCTTGAACATGCTGATCCTCACTCTTGTTGTTATATGGGTGTTGTTATGCGGGTGGCCGTCAGGGTGCGGCGCGGTGCCCGTGGGTGGTGGAAGGCGCGTGGCGTTCCTGCAGTGAGGTAGAGCAGGTTGTGTGCCAGGCTTTTGGCACGTCTTGCTTTCTATCTAAGTTATTGAAAATAAAAGACTAAATATTATTTTGCGATGAGCGTCGGCAGCCGCCGCGTTCGCGTGGGCGAACGGGGCGCTGTAGCGCGTTCGGCTAACCGAACGTTTCTCCTGGTTAAGTGGCCCTGAGCGAAGCATCGAGCTCAGGCGAATGGCTGGATAGGCTCCGGCAGCCTAGAGTGGAAGTGTTGATTCCTGCCGCCCAGTGAGCTGCTGCCATGTTCGCCAGAGCACTTCTGCTGTTCCTGTTGCCCCTGTTGCTGATACGGGTCGCGCAGGCCGACGCGTTCATGGTCTACGGCACCCACGATGGTTACCCCAAGTACTACGAAGAGGATGGCCAGGCCAAAGGCATAGTCGTCGACATCAGCAGGCTCTGCCTGGATGAAATGCAGGTGCCCTACCAGATCAAGCTGATGCCCTGGGCGCGTGCCTACACCTTGGCCGAGCGCGGTGGGGGCGGGGTCATCGGCTTGTCGATGAGCGAGGAGCGGCTGCAGCTGTTCGATTTCTCTGAGCCGATCTTTACCGAGCACATCGTGCTGATCGTGAAGAAGGGCCGGGAGTTCACCTACGAGAAGATCGGCGACCTGCAGGGCAAGCTGGTCGGCGTGTCCATCGGCACCAGCTATGGCACCGCCTTTGACGAAGCGGTGGCCAACGGCAGCCTGACCATCGTCGGCTTCAACGACAGTCGCAGCGGCCTGGCCATGCTCCAGCGCGAGCGCATCGATGCGATCCTGATGGGCTCCAGCGTGGATATCGGCAAACTCGTCGAGGGCAGCCCGGACTTGCAGGGCGATACCTTTGCCACCCTGCCCGTGCCGTTCAAGTCCGACAGCAAGCACATGGGCATTGCCAAGGAGCTGAAGATGGGCTGGTTTCTGCAGCAGTTCAATCAGTGCCTGCGGCGCGGGCATGACGCGGGCGGCTTTGATTCGATCATCTACGACTACACCAATTGATTGGCTGTTCTCGTACGCTCCAGCGTGGCACCGATCAAATCAACAACCTTCCAGGCAGCTCCGGGCGCCCCATCAGGAGGCCGAGTGGAGTCGTTGCGTAGGGGGTTGAGCGGCATGGATGCCGCGAGAGCCGCGATGGGCCAGGGATGGCCCTTCGCGGCGGGCCCCCGGAACGATGACGGATGGAGGGAAGTCGAGCGTAGCGAGACCCGGATGCAAGGGGCATAGCGTTTTTGCTTATTTTTTCCGCGCCTGGAAAAAGTGAGCCGCCCAGGAGGGCGGAACAAGAAGTCCCATCGAAACTCGGTAATAGGCTTGAGTACTTGGTTTCAGGCGGGCTCTTTGCGGTTCCTCCTTGATATTGGTGGCCGAGGGCTAGAGGCACTCCCGCACACCCTATCCAGCCCTACTGACAAACGGTCACCCCAGGGGCGCGACACCCGTTGCTTTCCGGTATACTGCGCCGCCTCCAGGCCCCATGCGGCCTGGCCCGCACATAACAAGCCACGCCCGATGCGTGGCTTGTTGGTTTTTGTCGCGCCGACAGGCGCCCGAGTCAGAGGCAAAACGATGAGCGCACTGGTTGGCGTGATCATGGGCTCCAAGTCCGATTGGAGCACCCTCAGTCACACCGCAGAGATGCTGGACAAACTGGGCATTCCCTACGAAGTGCAGGTGGTTTCCGCCCACCGCACGCCGGACCTGCTCTTCCAGTACGCCGAACAGGCTGACGGCCGTGGTATCCAGGTGATCATCGCCGGTGCCGGTGGCGCGGCGCACCTGCCGGGCATGTGTGCGGCCAAGACCCACCTGCCGGTACTCGGCGTGCCGGTGCAATCGGCCGTGCTGTCGGGCGTCGACTCGCTGCTGTCGATCGTGCAGATGCCGGCTGGCATTCCGGTCGCTACCCTGGCCATCGGCAAGGCTGGGGCGATCAACGCCGCGCTGCTGGCGGCGAGTATTCTCGGTCACCAGCACCCGCAGTTTCACGAGAAGCTCAAACAGTTCCGCGACGAGCAGACCCAGACTGTTCTCGACAACCCGGACCCGCGCGAGGCCTGATCCCATGAAAATCGGTGTAATTGGTGGTGGCCAGCTCGGCCGCATGCTGGCTCTGGCGGGCACTCCGCTGGGGATGAGTTTCGCTTTCCTCGACCCGGCGCCGGACGCCTGTTCCCAGGCCCTGGGCGAGCACCTGCGCGGCGATTACAACGACCACGAACACCTGCGCCGCTTGGCCGATGATGTCGACCTGGTGACCTTCGAGTTCGAAAGCGTGCCGGCCGAGACCGTGGCCTTCCTCTCGCAGTTCGTGCCGGTGTATCCGAGCGCCGAAGCGCTGCGCATCGCCCGCGACCGCTGGTTCGAGAAGTCGATGTTCAAGGACCTCGGCATCCCCACCCCGGATTTCGCCGATATCCAGTCGCAGGCTGATCTTGACGCTGCCGTGGCCGCCATCGGCCTGCCGGCGGTGCTGAAGACCCGCACCCTGGGCTACGACGGCAAGGGCCAGAAGGTTCTGCGTGCTGCCTCCGACGTAGTGGGCGCCTTTGCCGAGCTGGGCAGCGTGCCGTGCCTGCTCGAAGGTTTCGTGCCGTTCACTGGCGAAGTGTCGCTGGTGGCCGTGCGTGGCCGTGATGGCGAGACGCGCTTCTACCCGCTGGTGCATAACCGCCACGACAGCGGCGTGCTGGCCCTGTCCATCGCCAGCACCGATCACCCGTTGCAGGCGCTGGCCGAAGACTATGTCGGTCGCGTGCTCAAGCAGCTGGATTATGTCGGCGTGCTGGCCTTCGAGTTCTTCGAAGTCGACGGCGGCCTCAAGGCCAACGAGATCGCCCCGCGCGTACACAACTCCGGGCACTGGACCATCGAAGGCGCCGAGTGCAGCCAGTTCGAGAACCACCTGCGCGCCGTCACCGGCCTGCCGCTGGGCTCCACGGCCAAGGTCGGCGAGAGCGCCATGTTCAACTTCTTGGGCTCAGTGCCGGACGTGAGCAAGGTCACGGCGATTGCCGATTGCCACCTGCACCACTACGGCAAGGCCTTCAAGGCCGGGCGCAAGGTCGGTCACGCCACCCTGCGCTGCAAGGATATGGCGACCCTCAAGGCGCGCATCGCCGACGTCGAAGCGCTGATCAAGGCCTGAGGCCGGCGGGGCGGCGGAAACTTCGCCGTCCCGCTGCCGGTCTACCGCTCACAGTCGTACCGGGAGCTGTCATGCGCCGAATCCTGCTTGCCCTGCTGCTAGCGCCGTTGCTGGCCCACGCCGAACCACGGGAAACCGACTGGCTGGAGCTGATGCCGCGCGAGGATCAACAGGCCCTCGAAGCCATGCCGGAAATCAGCCACGAGACCCCGGAGTCGGCCGGTACGTTCGGCCAGCAGGGCGGCCTCAAGCAGCAGTCCAGGGATCTGCCAGCGGTGATGTATTCGAGCAAGACCGTGGCCCATCTGAACGGCAAGACCGTGCGTCTGGGCGGCTACCCGGTGCCCCTGGAAAGTGACGCCGAGGGCCGCAGCACGCTGTTCTTCCTGGTGCCGTACCCCGGTGCTTGCATCCATGTGCCGCCGCCGCCACCGAACCAGATCGTGCTGGTGCGCTACCCCAAGGGCATCCTGCTCGACGACATCTACGCCCCGCTGTGGGTCGAGGGCCCGCTGCAGATCGAGACGGTCAGCAATGACCTGGCCGATGCGGCCTATGTGCTCAAGGCCAGCTCGGTGCGGGTGGTGGAAGAGGCTGATCTGTGACGCCACTTGGCGTCACGTCAGGGTAGGGCGGGTGCAACCCGCGTCGAGCTGCGCGGGTTTCACCCGCCCTACAGGGGTTCGCTGCTCAGGCTCAGGCGCAGACTGTGGCTGGCGCCCGGCGCCAGGGTTACGCAGTCGTCCCAGATATTCGCGGTTTCGATGCAGAGCATGCGCTGCCAGGCGTCTTCGGCGAACTGTGAGAGGCGTTTGGCCTTGTCGATCCACGGGTTCCACAGCACGGCCGAGTGTGAGCCCTGGGCATCCAGATGGATGCGTCGCTGCCAGCGCGGATCGACGATGCTCAGGCGCGTCGGCGTGTCCAGGTAGATGCGGTCGGTCTCGCCGGCGAAGTCCAGTGCGCCCTGCTGTCGGCGCTCCTGCCAGTCTTCCAGGGTTTCGATATAGCGGCAGCCTTCCAGGCCGTGCACGCTGACATCACGAATATCGCTGACGGCGAAGTAGGTGTGCAGAGCCTGGCTCAGCACCAGCGGCTGAGTACCCAGGTTGTGGCTGCGCAGTTCCAGGTGCAATTGCTGATCCAGGCGGATAGCCAGCTGCAGCTCGGCCGCGTGCGGCCAGTCGGGCAACGGGTGCTGGCGGCTGTCGAAGGCGAATTGCAGGGTTACGGCGCCGTCGTGCTGGTCGATGCCCAGCAGCTGCCAGTCGAGGCCGCGCACGTTGCCATGGGCCGGCGCGCTGGCCGGATGGTTGTGCATGGCCTGCACCGCTGGCGGGTTGCGCATCAGGCCGCCGAACCAGGGCCAGCACACCGGCGCGCCGCCGCGTACCGACTGGCCCCGCTGGTAGCGGGCCTGCTCGCTGAGCCAGATGATCGGCGCCTGGGTGCCGCGCTGGTAATGCAGGATCTGCGCACCCTGCTGGGCGACCAGCAGCTCGGCATCACCGACCTGCACGCGCCAGCAGGTCAGCTCATCCAGTTCAATGCGTTCGACGGCGGGGGAGGGAGCATTCATCTGGGCATCCACAGGCAAAAAATAGAGATTTACTCCAGGCACCGACTAAAGACCAGTGCCTGGGTGGAGCGCATCAGATCTCGACCTGGGTGCCCAGCTCGATCACCCGGTTGGTCGGCAGCTGGAAGTAGCGCAGGTTGCTGTTGGCGTTCTTCAGCAGGAAGGCGAACAGCGTCTCGCGCCAGGCCATCATGCCGATGCGTTTGGTGGCGATGATGGTTTCGCGGCTGAGGAAGTAGGTGGTGCTCAGCGGAGTGAAGTCGAGGCAGTCATGCGGGTTCTTTTCCAGTGCCGCCGGCACGTTGGGCTCGTCCATGTAGCCGAAATGCAGGACCACGCGATAGAAGCCCTCGCCGAAGCTGTCGACCTCGAAGCGCTTGGCCTGCGGCACGTGCGGGTGGTCGGCGATGGCCACCGTGAGCATGACGATCTGCTGGTGCAGCACCTGGTTGTGCAGCAGGTTGTGCAGCAGCGCATGCGGCACCGCATCGGCGCGTGCGCAGAGGAACACGGCGGTGCCGCGCACCCGGTGCGGCGGCTGGATGGCGATGCTGGAGACGAACACCGGTAGCGGCAGGGCGGTCTCGTCGAGGCGCTCGACCAGCAGCTCGCGGCCGCGCTTCCAGGTGGTCATCAGCATGAACAGGGCAATCCCGGCCAGCACCGGAAAGGCGCCACCCTGGGCGATCTTGGGGATATTGGCGGCAAAGAACAGCGTATCGACCACCAGGAAGCACAGCAGCAGCGGGATCGCCAGCCAGCGCGGGCTCTTCCACAGCAGCAAGGCGACGGCGGCGATCAGCAGGGTGTCGATCAGCATGGTGCCGGTTACGGCCACGCCGTAGGCGGCAGCCAGGGCGCCGGAGCTTTCGAAGCCGATCACCAGCAGGATCACCCCGACCATCAGCGCCCAGTTGACCACGCCGATGTAGATTTGCCCTTCGGCATCGCTGGAGGTGTGCTGGATGTGCATGCGCGGCACGAAGCCGAGCTGGATGGCCTGGCGGGTCAGAGAGAAGGCGCCGGAGATCACCGCCTGCGAGGCGATGATGGTGGACAGGGTGGCCAGGGCGATCAGCGGGATCAGCGCCCAGGCCGGTGCCAGCAGGTAGAAGGGGTTGCGCGCCGCTTCCGGGTTGTCCAGCAGCAGGGCGCCCTGGCCGAAGTAGTTGAGCACCAGGCCGGGCAGCACCAGGGCGAACCAGGCGCGGGCAATCGGCTTGCGGCCGAAGTGGCCCATGTCGGCATACAGCGCCTCGGCACCGGTCAGCGCCAGCACCACGGCGGCGAGGATGGTGATGCCGATGCCTGGGTGGCTGATGAAGAAGTTCAGAGCCCACCAGGGGTTGAGCGCGTGCAGCACTTCCGGGTGGCGGACGATGCCATAGATGCCGAGCACGCCGAGGGTGGTGAACCACAGGCCCATGACCGGGCCGAACAGTACGCCGATGCGCGCGGTGCCGTGCTTCTGGATCAGGAACAGGCCGATCAGCAGGGCCACGGTGATCGGTACTACCCAGTGGCCGATACCTGGCAGGGCGACATCCAGGCCTTCCACCGCGGAGAGCACCGAGATCGCCGGGGTGATCATGCTGTCGCCGTAGAACAGCGCGGTGCCGGCCAGACCGGCCAGCACCAGCAGCCGTGACAACCGTGGATAGGCCTGGGTGGCACGGCGGGCGAGTGCGGTCAGGGCCATTACGCCGCCTTCGCCTTCGTTGTCGGCGCGCAGGATGACCAGCACGTATTTCAGCGTCACCACCCACATCAGCGACCAGAAGATCAGCGAGAGGATGCCGTAGACCCCGGCCGGATCGACGTTGACCCCGTAGTGGCCGGCGAAGACTTCCTTGAGGGTATACAGCGGGCTGGTGCCGATATCGCCGTAGACCACGCCGAGCGCGGCGACGGTCAGGCTCAGTTGGCTGGTGCTGGATTGGCTCATGAGCGGGCCTAGGTGGTTAGAGGCGCGCATGCTGCGCCGGCTTTTCAGTCTAGGCAAGCGCCTGACTGCCTGTTGCCGGCGTGCAGCAGAGGTTCAGCAGATCAGCCGCGGCGTGGCGGCACCGGACGGGTGCGGCCGCTGCCGTCGATGGCGACGAAGACGAACACCGCCTCGGTGACCTTGCGCCATTCGCTGGACAGCGGGTCGTCGCTCCACACCTCGACCAGCATCTGGATCGAGCTGCGGCCGATTTCCAGGGCCTGGGTATAGAAGGACAGTTGCGCGCCGACGGCGACCGGCACCAGGAAGGCCATGCGGTCGATGGCCACGGTGGCCACCCGGCCGCCGGCGACCTTGCTGGCCATGGCGGTGCCGGCCAGGTCCATCTGTGACACCAGCCAGCCGCCGAAAATATCGCCGAAACCATTGGTTTCGCGCGGTAGTGCGGTCAGCTGCAGGGCCAGATCGCCTTGCGGTATGGGATCTTCCTGTTCGAGTTCGATCATGGTGGTGGGGCCCCGGTGCCGTTTTTCTTATGTTTGGAGTGGTGTGGGAGGTTCTGCCAATACTTTGCCGGCGGCCAAGCCTTGGCACAATCCCCCGTGGCCCAGCGGGCCGAGCGCGCAGTATATCGGGCGGCGCGTCAGGCGACGACCGCCCGGTTCTGCATTTCTCGGCTCGCCCGGCTGCCGGCCCGCGGTGCAATTTGCTATCGTGCGCCGGCTGCCATCAGCGCCAGCCATCCCTACTCTTATAAAAGAAGCTGTCGACCATGTCTTCCGTGCCCTCCAGCGCTGCGCCCGCGGCGCGCCCGTTGAACCGTAGCGATTACAAGACCCTGTCGCTGTCCGCCCTCGGCGGTGCGCTGGAGTTCTACGACTTCATCATCTTCGTGTTCTTCACGGCGGTGCTCAGCAAGCTGTTCTTCCCCGCCGACATGCCCGAGTGGCTGCGCCAGCTGCAGACCTTCGGCATTTTCGCCGCCGGCTACCTGGCGCGGCCGCTGGGCGGCATCGTCCTGGCGCACTTTGGCGATCTGCTCGGGCGCAAGCGCATGTTCACCCTGAGCATCTTCCTGATGGCCGTGCCGACCCTGCTCATGGGTTTGCTGCCGACCTACGCGCAAATTGGCATCTGGGCGCCGCTGGCGCTGCTGGTGCTGCGCGTGGTGCAGGGCGCGGCGATTGGCGGCGAAGTGCCGGGGGCCTGGGTGTTCGTCGCCGAGCACGTGCCGCCGCGGCACATCGGCTTCGCCTGCAGCACCCTGACAGCTGGTCTGACCGTGGGCATCCTGCTCGGTTCGCTGACGGCCAGCCTGATCAACCGGGTGTTCAGCCCGGAAGAGCTGATGGCCTATGCCTGGCGCATCCCGTTCCTGGTCGGTGGCCTGTTCGGCCTGATTGCCATGTACTTGCGCCGCTGGCTGCACGAGACTCCGGTGTTCGCCGAGATGCAGCTGCGCCAGACCCTGGCCGCCGAGCTGCCGCTGAAGACCGTGGTACGCGAGCATCGCCCGGCGGTGATCCTGTGCATGCTGCTGACCTGGGTGCTGTCGGCCGGCATCGTCGTGGTCATCCTGATGACCCCGACCCTGCTGCAGACCCTGCATGGCTTCAAGCCGGCCGAGGCGCTGCAGGCCAACAGCCTGGCTATCGTCTGCCTGAGCATCGGCTGCGTGCTGGCTGGCTGGCTGGCGGATCGCCTCGGTGCCGGGCGAGTGTTCGTCGGTGGCGGCCTGTTGCTGCTGCTCAGCTCCTGGACTTTCTACAACAGCCTGGCCAGCCACCCCGAGCTGCTGCTGCCGCTGTATGCCCTGGCCGGTCTGTGCGTGGGCATGATCGGCGCCATCCCGCTGGTGATGGTCAGCGCCTTCCCGGCGCTGGTGCGCTTCTCCGGGCTGTCGTTCTCCTACAACCTGGCCTACGCCATCTTCGGCGGGCTGACGCCGATCCTGGTCAGCCTGTTATTGAAGTGGAGCCCGCTGGGCCCGGCCTACTATGTCGGCGCCCTGTGCCTGCTGTTCATGCTGATCGGTGGCTGGCTGTGGCAGCGCCAGCCACAGGCCGCGACCTGAGCGGCAGAAGCACAGAAAAAGGCCCGTTCGCGGGCCTTTTCAGTTTTTCGCCCGCTTTAATCTAATTGTCACAATCCCTTCATAGAGTGTTCATACGGCCTGCAGATACTTGGCCCCGTTCAATCCAACACTAGTTTTCCAGGAGCAAGGCATGAAACTGAAGCGTTTGATGGCGGCCATGACTTTCGTCGCCGCTGGCGTGAGCGCCGCCACTGCGGTAGCCGCTATCGACCCGGCTCTGCCGACCTATGAAAAGACTTCCGGTGTATCGGGCAACCTGTCCAGCGTCGGCTCCGACTCCCTGGCCAACCTGATGACCCTGTGGGCTGAAGAGTTCAAGAAGGCCTACCCGAACGTCAACATCCAGATCCAGGCCGCCGGTTCCTCCACCGCGCCGCCCGCTCTGACCGAAGGCACCGCCAACATGGGCCCGATGTCCCGCGCCATGAAGGACAACGAGCTGCAGGCTTTCGAAGAGAAGTACGGCTACAAGCCGACTGCCATTCCGGTAGCCATCGACGCCCTGGCCGTGTTCGTGCACAAGGACAACCCGATCAAGTCGCTGGACATCGCTCAGGTCGACGCCATCTTCTCCGGCACCCGCCTGTGCGGCGGCGCCAAGGACATCGCTACCTGGGGTGAGCTGGGTCTGACCGGCGAGTGGGCGAACAAGCCGATTCAGCTGTTCGGTCGCAACTCGGTATCTGGCACCTACGGTTACTTCAAGGAAGAAGCCCTGTGCAAAGGCGACTTCAAGCCGAACGTCAACGAGCAGCCGGGTTCGGCTTCCGTGGTCCAGTCGATCTCCAGCACCCTGAACGCCATCGGCTACTCGGGCATCGGCTACAAGACCTCCAGCGTACGTGCCGTACCGCTGTCGAAGAAAGGCGGCGAAGCCTTTGAAGCCAACGAAGCCAACGCCCTGGCTGGCAAGTTCCCGCTGTCGCGCTTCTTCTACGTCTACGTCAACAAGGCGCCGAACAAGCCGCTGAGCCCGCTGGACGCCGAGTTCGTCAAGCTGGTGCTGTCCAAGCAAGGTCAGGAAGTGGTGGTGAAGGATGGTTACATCCCGCTGCCGAGCAAAGTGGTCGAGAAGACCATGAAGGAACTGGGTCTGTAATACAGCCCGGCAGTGCCGGCGGGCCACAAGCCCACCGCACAACCCGCAGCGCCCGCTACTCTTTGGAGTCGCGGGCGTTGTTGCGTCACCCGACTGTAATCTTTCTGTCACACAAGGCGGATAGATTTAGGCTCCTGCTCAAATCAGGGGTGCGCGTGCGCAACCGCCCAGAGAATTTCGCATGAACGACTTGGCCAACGACTCCATGACCGCTTCCTCGAACAACAGCCAACGGCTGGACTTCAACACCCCGGCCCTGCTGCGCAAGCGCCGCATCCGCGCGCTCAAGGACCGCCTGGCGCGCTGGTACGTGTCCATCGGTGGCTTGGCCGTGCTGGGTGCGATCACCCTGATCTTCTTCTATCTGGCCCATGTGGTGCTGCCGATGTTCGCCGGCGCCGAGCTGGAGGCGCGCAAGGCCCAGCAGCCAGCCTGGCTGGCCGGGCAGGGCGAGGCCCTGTTGCTGGCTGTGGAAGAGCAGAACAAGGTGGCCATGCGCCTCAGCCGCACCGGCCAGGTGCAGTTCTTCGAAGTCAAGGACAGCACTGCCCTGAAGAATTACCAGCTGGCCCTGCCGGCAGGCGCCAGCATCAGCTCGGTGAGCCAGGACCAACCCGGCAGCCGCCGTGTGGTGCTCGGTCTATCCACTGGCCAGGTGCTGGTGTTCCAGCACGACTACAAGGTCAGCTACCCGGACAACGTCAAGACCATCACCCCGGTCATCTCCTATCCCTTCGGTGAAACGCCGCTGAGCCTGGATAGCCAGGGCCGTGCCCTGGAGCACGTGACGCTCAGCCAGAACGGCGAGACCCTGATGCTCAGCGCCTCCACCGGTGCCGAGCTGCATGTGCTGTCGATCACCCGCGAAGAGAACATGCTGACCGGGGAAACCACCCAGAACGAGGAACGCATCGCCCTGCCGCAGATCGCCGAGCCGATCAAGGCGCTGGTCATCGATCCGCGACAGATGTGGCTGTACGTGATCAACGGCAAGGCCACTGCGGATGTCTTCGACCTGCGCAGCAAGGCCCTCAATGGCCGCTACAAGCTGCTCGAGGGCGAAGCCGAGGTGACCACGGTGACCCAGCTGCTCGGCGGCATCTCGCTGATGGTCGGCGACAGCAAGGGCGGCATCGCCCAGTGGTTCATGGTCCGCGACAGCGACGGCAAGGCCGAACTGACGCGCATCCGTGACTTCCAGCTGGCCGATAGCGCGGTTATCCAGATCCTCCCGGAAGAACGTCGCAAAGGTTTCCTCGCCCTGGATGCCGCCGGCACCCTGGGTATTTTCCACAGCACCGCGCACCGCACCCTGCTCACCGAGCAGGTCGCCGAGGGCGCCGGTGTGGCGGCACTGTCACCGCGCGCCAACCGCGTGCTGGTCGAGTCCCAGGGCCAGGTTCAGCGTTTCGTGGTCGACAACCCGCACCCGGAGATTTCCTGGAGCGCACTGTGGGGCAAGGTCTGGTACGAGAGCTATGACGAGCCGAAATACGTCTGGCAGTCGACCTCGGCCAACACCGACTTCGAGCCCAAGCTGAGCCTGTCGCCGCTGACCTTCGGCACCCTCAAGGCGGCCTTCTACGCCATGCTGCTAGCCGCGCCGCTGGCCATCTGCGCGGCGATCTACACCGCCTACTTCATGGCCCCGGCCATGCGCCGCAAGGTCAAGCCGGTGATCGAGCTGATGGAGGCGCTGCCAACGGTGATTCTCGGCTTCTTCGCCGGCCTGTTCCTCGCACCCTATGTGGAAGGCCACCTGCCGGGCATCTTCAGCCTGCTGTTGCTCACGCCGATCGGCATCCTGCTCGCCGCCTATGGCTGGAGCCGCCTGCCGGAGAAGATCCGTCTGCTGATCCCGGATGGCTGGGAAGCGGCGCTGCTGATTCCGGTGATCCTGCTGATCGGTGCCGGTTCGCTGGGCATGAGCGGTCACCTGGAAAACTGGTTCTTCGGCGGCGACATGCGCCTGTGGATCAGCAATGACCTGGGTATCGCCTTCGACCAGCGCAACGCCCTGGTGGTCGGCCTGGCCATGGGCTTCGCGGTGATCCCGAACATCTACTCGATCGCCGAAGACGCCGTGTTCAGCGTACCGAAGAGCCTGACCTTCGGTTCCCTGGCCCTCGGCGCCACGCCCTGGCAGACCCTGACTCGTGTGGTGATCCTCACCGCCAGCCCGGGCATCTTCTCGGCGCTGATGATCGGTATGGGCCGTGCGGTCGGCGAAACCATGATCGTGCTGATGGCCACCGGCAACACGCCGATCATGGAAATGAACATCTTCGAAGGCCTGCGCACCCTGGCCGCCAACGTGGCGGTGGAAATGCCGGAGTCGGAAGTCGGCAGTACCCACTACCGCGTGCTGTTCCTCGCCGCGCTGGTGCTGCTGAGTTTCACCTTCGTGATGAACACACTGGCGGAGATGATCCGTACCCGCCTGCGCAAGAAATACGCGTCGCTCTGAGAGCTGGGAAGGTAGATGTCCGTGAAAACCAAAGAGCAAAACCTCAAGTCCTGGTTCAAGAGTGGCGCGCCGTGGGTGTGGATGACCGCCGGTGGCGTGTCCATCGCGGTGATCATGACCATCGGCCTGCTGGCCGTGATCGCCACCCGCGGCCTCGGCCACTTCTGGCCGGCCGACGTGATCGAGGCCGATTACCAGGTGCCGGGCGAAGCGCCGCGCGTTCTCGCCGGTGAGCTGGTGCAGAAAGAGGAAGTGCCGCGCGCACGCCTGGCCGCTGCCGGCCTGCCGGTGGATGTGAAGGGCGGCGAGTTCATGACCCGCGAGCTGCTCAAGGTCGGCAACCGCGAAGTGTTCGGCGCCGACTTCAGCTGGATCGTGGCCGAGTGGAGCAGCAACCCGCGCACCCCGGCCAACCTGCTGGTCATGGAGCGCCGCGAGTGGGGCAACTTCTATGGCTACCTGGTCAACGTCAAGCAGAGCGGCGAGCTGGTCGCCGAGGGTGACGCTGCCTGGGATGAGCTGCAACAGCGCATCATCCGCATCGACGAGCTGCACGCGCAGATCGCCAAGCTGGAGAAGAAGGACATCGGCCGCATCAACGCCGGCCTCGAGCGCCTGCGCCTGCAGACCCGTCGCCTGGAGCTGGACGGCCAGCTGGATGCCACTGCCCAGGCTGACCTGGATGCCCAGCGTGCCGAGTGGGATGCCCAGTACAAGGTGCTGGAAGCCCAGCTGATCGAACTCAACACGGCGTTCAACCGCGACAGCGTGACGCTGAAGACGGTCGACGGCCGTGAGGTGGAAATCAGCCTGGGCAAGGTGGTGCGTGCCTTCCAGCCGAACGCCATGGGCACCTTCGACAAGCTCGGCTTCTACTTCGCCAAGCTGTGGGAGTTCGTCAGCGACGAGCCGCGTGAGGCCAACACCGAGGGCGGCATCTTCCCGGCCATCTTCGGCACGGTGATGATGACCCTGATCATGGCGGTGATCGTTACCCCGTTCGGCGTGCTGGCGGCCATCTACCTGCGCGAGTACGCCAAGCAGGGGCCGATGACCCGCATCATCCGCATCGCCGTGAACAACCTGGCCGGCGTCCCGGCGATCGTCTACGGCGTGTTCGGCCTGGGCTTCTTCGTCTATGTGCTGGGCGGCTCGATCGACAGCCTGTTCTTCGCCGAAGCGGCGCCGGCGCCGACCTTCGGTACCCCCGGTCTGCTGTGGGCTTCGCTGACCCTGGCGATCCTCGCCGTGCCGGTGGTGATCGTCGCCACCGAAGAAGGCCTGGCGCGTATCCCGCGGGCCCTGCGCGAAGGTTCCCTGGCCCTCGGCGCGACCAAGGCCGAGACCCTGTGGAAAGTGGTGCTGCCGATGGCCAGCCCGGCCATGATGACCGGCCTGATTCTCGCCGTGGCGCGTGCCGCCGGCGAAGTGGCGCCGCTGATGCTGGTGGGCGTGGTCAAGCTGGCACCGAGCCTGCCGGTAGACGGCAACTACCCGTACCTGCACCTCGACCAGAAGATCATGCACCTGGGCTTCCACATCTACGACGTCGGCTTCCAGAGCCCCAACGTCGAGGCAGCGCGCCCGCTGGTATACGCCACGGCGCTGCTGCTGGTGCTGGTCATCGCCCTGCTCAACCTGAGTGCAGTGTTCATCCGTAACCACCTGCGCGAGAAGTACAAGGCGCTGGATCATTAATCAATTGCGTCGCCCTGGCAGTGGCCGGGGCGGCAGGCATGAATTGTTAGCGTAGGGAGCATCCCATGCAGCACGAAGTACAGACTCACGGCATCAACATGGCGGCCCTCGGTCGCGAGAAGCAGGGCCTCAACCTGGCCCAGGAAACCGTGGCCCTGCAGGTGCCCGGTCTCAATCTGTTCTATGGCGACAAGCAGGCTCTGTTCGACGTCAGCCTGAACATCCCCAAACAGCGTGTCACCGCCTTCATCGGCCCGTCCGGTTGCGGTAAGTCGACCCTGCTGCGCACCTTCAACCGGATGAACGATCTGGTCGACGGCTGCCGCGTGGACGGCCAGATCCTCCTCGACGGCCATGACATCTACAGCAAGAGCGAAGACGTCGCCGAGCTGCGTCGCCGTGTTGGCATGGTGTTCCAGAAGCCCAACCCGTTCCCCAAGAGCATCTACGAGAACGTGGTCTACGGCCTGCGCATCCAGGGCATCAACCAGAAGCGCGTGCTCGACGAAGCAGTGGAGTGGGGCCTGAAGAGCGCCGCCCTGTGGGACGAAGTGAAGGACCGCCTGCACGAATCCGCCCTCGGCCTGTCCGGCGGCCAGCAGCAGCGCCTGGTGATCGCCCGTACCGTGGCGGTGCAGCCGGAAGTGCTGCTGCTCGACGAGCCCTGCTCGGCGCTCGACCCGATCTCCACCCTCAAGGTCGAAGAGCTGATCTACGAGCTGAAGAGCAAGTACACCATCGTCATCGTTACCCACAACATGCAGCAGGCGGCGCGCGTCTCCGACTACACCGCGTTCATGTACATGGGCAAGCTGATCGAGTTCGGTGATACCGATACCCTGTTCACCAATCCGGCCAAGAAGCAGACCGAAGATTACATCACCGGTCGCTACGGCTAGCCCGCCGGCTATGGCAAATCGCGCTGCGCTTCGTCGGCGGCGCTTGCCGTACTAGTTGTACTGTCTGCGCGCCGCCTCCTCGCTCAGCACGATTTTCCAAAGGCCGGCACGTTTCGATAAGCATTCCATCCAGTTTCGCAAGGGCTCGACCATGATCAACAAAGACAGCCTCACCCATCACATCTCCCAGCAGTTCAACGCCGAGCTGGAGGAAGTGCGCAGCCACCTCCTGGCGATGGGCGGCCTGGTCGAGAAGCAGGTCAACGACGCGGTCACCGCGCTGATCGACGCCGACTCGGGCCTGGCCCAGCAGGTGCGCGAGATCGATGACCAGATCAACCAGATGGAGCGCAACATCGACGAGGAATGCCTGCGCATCCTCGCCCGCCGCCAGCCGGCCGCTTCCGACCTGCGCCTGATCATCAGCATCTCCAAGTCGGTGATCGACCTGGAGCGCATCGGCGACGAGTCGGCGAAGATCGCCAAGCGCGCCATCCTGCTGTGCGAGGAAGGCGAAGCGCCGCGTGGTTATGTCGAAGTGCGGCATATCGGCGATCAGGTGCGCAAGATGGTGCAGGAGGCGCTGGACGCCTTCGCCCGCTTCGACGCCGACCTGGCCCTGTCGGTGGCGCAGTACGACAAGACCATCGACCGCGAGTACAAGACCGCCCTGCGCGAGCTGGTCACCTACATGATGGAAGACCCGCGCTCGATCACCCGCGTGCTCAACGTGATCTGGGTGCTGCGCTCGCTGGAACGCATCGGCGACCACGCGCGCAACATCGCCGAACTGGTGATCTACCTGGTGCGCGGTACCGACGTACGGCACATGGGCCTGGCGCGCATGCAGGAAGAAGTGCAGGGCACCGGCAAGACCAAGGAATAAGCGCACTGCAGGGCCGGTCGTCACTCGGGTAATCCCTGAGTGATCGCGGTTGGCCTTGGGCCATCATCCGCGGCTATGCTTGTGAGCATTGTCGCAGGAGTGGCCGATGAGCAAAGTCAGTGTGCTGGTGGTGGACGACGCAACCTTTATCCGTGACCTGGTGAAGAAGGGGCTGCGCGACCATTTCCCCGGTATCCAGATCGAAGAAGCGATCAATGGACGCAAGGCCCAGCAGATGCTGAGCCGGCAGCCGGTCGACCTGATCCTCTGCGACTGGGAAATGCCTGAGCTGTCGGGCCTCGAACTGCTCACCTGGTGCCGCGAGCAGGACAGCCTGAAGATCGTGCCCTTCATCATGGTCACCAGCCGGGGCGACAAGGAAAACGTCGTGCAGGCGATCCAGGCCGGCGTTTCCGACTTCATCGGCAAGCCGTTTTCCAACGAGCAACTGATCACCAAGGTGAAGAAGGCCCTGCACCGTGCCGGCAAGCTGCAGGCCCTGGCCGCCAGCGCGCCGCCGAAGATGCTCAGCACGGGCAGCTTTGCCAATGATTCGCTGACTGCCCTGACCGGCGGTAAGAACGAAGTGGTCAAGCCGGCAGCCAAGGCTGCCGCGCCGGTTGCCGCCGCAGGCTTCGCCAAGCCAGCAGCGGCCGCCAAGCCGGCTGCCGGCAGCGCCCCGGCCGGCCGTGGCCAGGGTCAGCTACGCCTGCCCGGCGGCAACATGGACTGCGTGATCAAGGCCCTGAGCCTCAAGGAGGCACTGCTGGTGGTCAGGCGCGGCGAGCCGTTGCCGCAGGTGCTGGAAAGCGCAGTACTCGACCTGGAGCAGGGCGAGGCCGCCGAAACGGCGCGGCTCAACGGCTATCTGCACGCGGTGGCGGCGCTGGAGCCGAAGCCAGATAGCGAATGGCTGCAGGTCACCTTCAAGTTCGTCGACCGCGATCCACAGAAGCTCGACTACCTGTCGCGCCTGATCGCCCGTGGCAGCGCGCAGAAGCATTTCAGCCCTGGCGCGTAGCCGCATGCAATCCGGGAGGCAGGCCGCTCCGCCCCCGGATTGCATCCGGGCTACGGGTCACCGCGACCGACGGCGGTGAGCCCGGTCACAGCGCGACCCTTCGTGGCTCGCACGTGCTGGCTGGCGCTGCTAGTCTTGCTAACCCCGGATACCCAAAAACCACTCGATCCGTGACAGTCATGCTAGGGCGTTCATTTCTCTTCTGCGCAGCGTTGCTGGCGGCTACCCAGGCCAGCGCACTGACCATCTACAAATACGTCGATGCCAACGGCGTGGTTACCTATAGCGACAAGGCCGTGGCCGGCGCTCAGGTGTTCGTGTTCCGCGATCGCATGATCGAGCGCCTGGACAACCTGGTGAAGCTGGAAACCAAGAAGCACGACGCCGGCGAAACCCTGCTGATCCGCAATGACCTCTACGCCCCGGTAGAGATCGAGCTGAGCCTGAACAAGGTGGTCAATGCCACGGGCGCACCGGAACAGCCGATCCGCTGGGTGCTGCCACCGCGCAGCAAGATCCGCCTGGCCACCCTGGCGCCCCTCGACGCCGCTAAACCGATGAGCTACAAGCCGCGCCTGCGCTACGCCATGGGCGACCCACGGCTGCAGCCGCTGCTCTATCGCTACCCGCTGCCCTGGCGTGGTGGGCCGTTCAAGCTGACCCAGGGCGCCAACGGCAAGTACAGCCACTTCACACCGCGCGGGCGCTATGCCCTGGATATCGCCATGCCGCAGGGCACGCCGATCGTCGCCGCGCGTGGCGGGGTGGTGGTGAAAACCGAGAACCAGCAGAGCGGGCGCGGCAACAACCCGTCCGGCAACTTCGTGCGCATCCTGCATGACGACGGCACCATGGGCGTCTACCTGCACCTGCTGCGCGGTTCGGTAAGCGTGCAGGAGGGCCAGCGGGTCGAAACCGGCAGCCACCTGGCGAACTCCGGCAACACCGGCAACAGCACCGGCCCGCACCTGCACTTCGTGGTGCAGCGCAATGTCGGCCTGGCCCTGGAATCGATTCCGTTCAACTTCGCCCAACCGGTCGACAGCCTGCCCAACTTCGCCGTGGGCGGCGAGTAGTCGGACTGGCGCGCTGCTCGATTTGCGGCAATGCTGGAGGTTGGCGCTTGCAGTCCCCCGAGAGTGGCGCCGAGTCGAGGAAGCCAATCTGCTCATGCGCCTGTTGAGTCTGCTGTTCTGCCTGCTGGCTACGCTGAGTTGCGTAGCTGCCCCACTCGAACTCACCGACGACCGCCCGGCGGTGCGCCTGACCGCCCAGTTGGAGTACCTGCTGCCCAGTCAGGAGCTGGACTTTGTCGGCGCCAGTCAGGCCAAAGGCTGGCGCCCCTTGGATGGCGCTTCATCGAGTCTCGGTTTCAAGACTGGAACGATGTGGATGCGTCTGGCTGTGGACAATCGCTCGTCGCAAAGCGACTGGCGCCTGTTGCTGGAGTGGCCGGTTCTCGATCTGATCGAACTGCGTACCTTCGACCCGGCCAGCGGCCGCTGGGGTCCGCTATTTGCAGCGGGGGACCATTTGCCGTTGGACGCCTGGCCCGAGCGCAGCCGACAGCCGCTGTTCCCCCTGCTGCTCGCCCCCGGCGAGGGGCGCTGGATCTACCTGCGTCTGCACAGCGAGGAGATCCTGGTGGCGCCCATGCAACTGCTCACGGCTGAGGCCTTCCAGCGCCAGGAACTGACGCAGCGCACCCTGTTCGGGTTGTTCTTCGGGGCGATGCTGGCCGTGCTGCTGTACAACGCCAACCTCTATCTGTTCGCCGGCGGCAGCAGCCATGTCTGGTACAGCCTCTATCTGCTTGGGGTGGTGGTCTACGAACTGAGTCTGAGCGGTTTCGGCGTGCTCCATCTGTGGCCGCAGTTGGGGCGTCCGGCGGGGCTGATCTACTTCGCCTCGGCGAGCTTGAGCTTTCTGGCCGCGACCCTGTTCATGCGCAGCTTCCTGCGCATTCCGCAGTACGGCGGTTGGGTGTTGTGGGCCAACAACCTGCTGCTGGTCTACTGGGGCGTGGTTCTGGTGCTGTTGCTAGTGCTGCAGCGCCCACAATTGCTGCACAGTCTCGGCGTCTTCCCGGTGGCACTGCTGTACTGCCTGGTGACTCTGGCCACGGCCTTCAGCCTGTGGCGTCGCGGCAATCGTTCGGCGCGGCTGTTCGCTGCTGCCTGGGGGTTCCTGATCATCTGCACGACTGTGCATGTGGCGGCCCTGCTGGGCATGCTGCCGGTGAACGTGCTGACTCTGCACATCCAGACGTTCGGCTTCTTCGCCGAGTTTATCCTGCTCTCGGTCGCGCTGGTCGACCGCGTCAATGGCGAGCGGGCGGCGCGCATGGCGGCGCAGAACGAACTGATCGGCGAGCGCGAGGCGCGTCTGGCCAGCCAGCAGCAGCTGCTAGACGAACAGGCCCGGCTCAACGAGGAACTGGAGCTCAGGGTGCAGGCGCGCACCGTCGAGCTGCAGCAGTCGACGCGAGAACTGGCCGAGGCCAATTCCGTGCTGACCCGCCTGAGCAACACCGACGCGCTGACTCAACTGGCCAACCGACGTCACTGCGACCAGCAGTTGGCACAGCAGGACAACATCCGGCTGGCGGTGCTGGTGCTCGATATCGACCACTTCAAGCGGATCAACGATGGTTACGGCCATCCCTTCGGCGACCGCTGCATCGCCGCCGTGGCCGAGGTGCTGCGTGGCGGCGCGCGGCGTACCGGCGACTTGGCCGCGCGCTATGGCGGCGAGGAGTTCTTGCTGGTGCTGAGTGACGTCGACCTGGCCGGCGCGACGGCCATGGCCGAGCGCATCCGCGCCGAGGTGGCGGCGCTCGACTTGCAGCAGCGTGGCGTTAGCGTTTCGCTGAGCGTGAGCATCGGCCTGGTTCACCACGATGGCCAGGCGCCGTTGCGCATGCAGGCGCTGATCGATGCCGCGGATCAGGCGCTGTACGCGGCCAAGGAGAGTGGGCGCAATCGGGTGTGCATCGCCAACTGACCCTTGGTTGGTGTGCGGCGCCGTCCGGGCCAAGGTGGCCTGACTGCAGAAAGCACTACGCCGCAGGATCGCTGCGGCGTAGGAGTGGGACGGTTCGGCGCGTCAGTCCAGTTTCAGCACTTTGGCCAGGACGATCTTCGGGCCCCTCATCTTCTTGACGATGATGCGCAGGCCCTCGGTTTCCAGCTCCTCTTCCGGCACGCGGTTGAGGCTCTCGTAGACCAGAGCCCGGCCAGGGTCTCGGCCTCGATATGGTCGATGCCGAGCAGGCGCTCGATTTTGAACAGCGGGGTGTCGCCGCGCACCAGCAGCTTGCCCGGCTGGTAGGCGAGGATGGCGCGCTTGGCCTTGTGGTGTTCGTCCTGGATATCGCCGACCAGGGCTTCCAGCACGTCTTCCATGGTCAGGAAGCCGATCACCTTGCCGTCGGCCTGGCCCTGGAATCGATTCCGTTCAACTTCGCCCAACCGGTCGACAGCCTGCCCAACTTCGCCGTCGGCGGCGAGTGAGCAACGCCAGGCTGTCGGTTGTCGATTCGGGGTGAACAGGCTTTAGGCGCAGTCTTATCGACCCCGTCATGGGTGCGTTCTGCACCTTGGGTCCCACCTGTCAGCTCACGCAGCCGCCGACCCCGCCAGCCGGAGTTAGCCGCTGCCCTGCTCAGCGAGCGGGCAGCGGCTCGTGCCTCTCTCGCCCTACTGCAACTTGCGCAGGATGAAGTTGGTGAGGCTTTCCTCGGTGCTGGCTATCTTCAGCGCCGGCACTATGAACCCAGCCTTCAGCCCGACTGCCCGGGCCTGATCACGCAGGGTGCGGGCATGGTAGGGGTGGTGGTAGAGGATGCCGGTGCTGGTCGGTGCCGTGACCGGTACGCCGTCGGTGGCGACCCAGATCTCCGGGTCGCCGGCGTCCATCATGTGCAGGAAGTCCACTTCCTGGCGGTAGGCCACGGTGCTGGAGCGGTACAGATCGGCCGTGCTGCGGACGCCGTAGAAGTTTGGCCCGCTGCTGCCCATATCCTCCACCGACCAGTTGTACTGGGCGAACACCTGCTCCCAACCGATGACATCCATGGTGGATTGAGTCTGGCTCGCCGCCGCGCCGCGAACGCGGGTGGACTGCTGCTCCACCGGGTCGGTACTGCTGAGGTTGGCCATGTCGTCGTGGAAGGCCAGCCACAGCGCGATGCTGGCGCCGGCGGAGCTGCCGAGCAGTACCACGCGCTGCGGGTCGATGTTGTAGCGCGTGTCCTGCTTCAGGTACTGCAGCGCACGCTGGGCGCCGCGCAACGACTTGATCAGGCCCACCGTCTCGCCGCTCTTGCTGATCAGCGGATAGTTGATGCTGGCGAATGCGGCGCCTTTGGCCAGCAGGGCCTTGATCAGCTTCTGGTTGCTACTGCTGTAGGCGTCTTCCTTGGCGCCGGAGGAGAAACCGCCGCCGTGAATGAAGATCGCCAGCGGCGTGCGCGTCTTGCTGTTGTAGGCGCTCTTGGGCAGGAAGATGTCGAAGCGGTGACGGGTATCTGCACCGTAGGCAGCGTTCTTCACGAAGTAGGCGTTGTTGCCGTCCAGGGTGAAGGGTGGGGTGCTGGTTGGCAGGGTGCTGCTCGACACGCTGGGCGCTTCGGCTGGTGGCGGGCTCTCTGCAGCGTCCCGGTTCAGGCGTTCCTCCAGCAGCTCGCGCAGGCGCTGGGAGGTGTCGGATGCGGCAGAGGCTGAAGGTGTGGCGAGTGTGGCGCCGAGTAGAGTGAGCAGGGCGGCACAGGTGGCGCGGCGAAGGCGGTGCGCAGGGTGACGAACAGTGTGGGTCATGACGGTCTCGGTATTCTGAGAACCGCTCAATCGAGGTACATCTCTTCCACGAGTTGCGACTGCATCCAGGCTGATACTTCGAAGCGGCTGGGCTTAAGGAATGTCCGGCGAACCCGGACGGGGCGCAGTGTGGGTGTATCAGGGAGTGAAGAAAAGGGCGCAGGCCGCATATTTTTAGCGTCAAAATTCAGTTATTTCGCAACTTTATAGTCCAGAAAGTGCCATTACTGGCGCATTGCCGGCAGAGCGCAGCGACTGCTGTTTCGACTTATGCCAAATGGTTATTGGCGTTTTGGCGGCATAAATTTGACGAAATCGGAATTCCGCATCCGTTCTGCCTGCTTCTTGTACAGGCAGCTAACGGACAGGCGGTAGTCAATGCGCGGCCATACCCTGAGCGGCGGCATGCTCAACGGCTCGAGCTGCCGCCGATTGACCTCGCGCCGTGGCGGCGCTCAGTCCAGTTTCAGCACCTTGGCCAGGACGATCTTCGGGCCCTTCATCTTCTTGACGATGATGCGCAGGCCTTCGGTCTCCAGCACCTCTTCCTCTTCCGGCACCCGGTTGAGGCTCTCGTAGACCAGCCCAGCCAGGGTTTCCGCCTCGATATGGTCGAGGTCGATGCCGAGCAGGCGTTCGATCTTGAACAGCGGGGTGTCGCCGCGCACCAGCAGCTTGCCCGGCTGGTAGGCGAGGATGCCGCGTTCGGCCTTGTGGTGTTCGTCCTGGATATCGCCGACCAGGGCCTCCAGCACGTCTTCCATGGTCAGGAAGCCGATCACCTTGCCATCAGCCTCCTCGACCAGGGCGAAATGCGCGCCACCCTGGCGGAACTGTTCCAGCAGGCTGGACAGCGGCATGTGCTTGGTCACCCGCTCCAGCGGGTGCAGCAACTCGACGAGCTTGAACTTGGACGGCAGCATTTCCAGCAACGACAGCTGCAGCAGCAGGTCCTTGATATGCAGCAGGCCGATGAAGTGGCCGGCTTCCTCGTCGTACACCGGGAAGCGGCTGTACTTGTGGCGGCGGAACAGGCTGAACACTTCATCCAGCTGGGCGTCGCTGTTGAGGTAGACCAGGTCTTCACGCGAGTTGGCCCAGTCGACCACTTCCAGTTCGCCCATTTCCACGGCCGAGGCCAGTACACGCATGTCCTGGTCGCTGGGGTCGCTGGCGCGGCTGGAGTGGAGGATCAGTTTGAGCTCGTCGCGGCTGTAGTGATGCTCGTGGTGTGGCCCCGGCTCGCCCTGGCCGGCAAAGCGCAGGATGGCGTTGGCGCTGGCGTTGAGCAGGAAGATCGCCGGGTACATGGCCCAGTAGAACAGGTACAGCGGCACGGCCGTCCACAGCGACAGCAGTTCCGGCTTGCGGATCGCCCAGGACTTCGGTGCCAGCTCGCCGACCACGATATGCAGGTAGGAAATGATGAAGAAGGCGAAGAAGAAGGCTATGCCGTGGACCAGCTTCTCCGACTCGATGCCGAGCATGCCCAGCAGTGGCGTGAGCAGTTCGGCAAAGGCCGGCTCGCCGACCCAGCCGAGGCCCAGCGAGGCCAGGGTGATGCCCAGCTGGCAGGCCGACAGGTAGGCGTCGAGCTGGTTGTGCACAGTGCGCAGGATCTGCCCACGCCAGCCGTTCTGCTCGGCGATGGCCTCGACCTTGGTCGAGCGCAGCTTGACCATGGCGAACTCGGCGGCGACGAAGAAACCGTTGAGCAGAACGAGAAACAGGGCGAACAGGACAAGGCCAATATCGGCGAAGAGGGCGGAGCTGGAGAGACTAGAGGAAGGGTCCATGGGGGCTTTGGTTGGCGAATGACCGCTAAAGGGTGGCGGCTGGCGCCGACGATTGCAAGTCGGCGACCAGGCGCAGGGGTGTCAGCTGCGGCGAATGACCTGCTGCGCCGGGAAGTGACAGGTGAAGGTGCTGCCCTTGCCGGGCACGCTGGCGATGTCCAGGCGGGCGCGATGGCGCAGCAGTACGTGCTTGACGATGGCCAGGCCGATACCGGTGCCGCCGGTGTTGCTGGCCCGGCTGGAGTCGACCCGGTAGAAGCGCTCGGTCAGGCGTGGCAGGTGCTTGGCCTCGATGCCGGGGCCGTTGTCGCTCACGCTGAAGTGCCCGCCTTGTTCGTCGCCCCACCAGCGGATGCGGATCTCGCCTTCGGCCGGGGTGTACTTCACCGCGTTGAACACCAGGTTGGAGAAGGCGCTGCGCAGTTCCGTCTCGCTGCCCTTGAGCTTGAGATGGGCATCGGCTTCCAGGCTGATCCGGTGATGCTTGGCCGCAGAGAGCGCCTGGGCGTCGTTCTTGATGCTCAGTAGCAGCAGGTCGACGGCTATCGGCTGGTTGTCCGAGGGGTAGTCGGTGGCTTCCAGCTTGGCCAGCAGGAGCAGGTCATTCAGCAGGTTCTGCATGCGTGCGCCTTGCTGCTGCATCTGCTGCAGCGCGCGCAGCCAGCGCGGATTGACCTCCTCGACGTTGTCCAGCAGGGTCTCCAGGTAGCCGGCAATCACCGTCAGCGGGGTGCGCAGCTCGTGGGAGACGTTGGCGACGAAATCCTTGCGCATCTGTTCCAGCTGATACAGACGGGTGACGTCGCGTACCAGCATCAGGTGCTCGCGGTTGCCGTACTGGGTGATCTGCAGCTGCAGGCGCAGGTGATCGTTGATCGGCGAGGGCAGCTCCAGGGCCTCCTGGTAATTGCCCTGCTCGAAGTATTCCTTGAAGCGCGGGTGGCGCAGCAGGTTGCTGATCGACTGGCCGCTGTCCTGCGGTGTCTTCAGGCCCAGCAGGGTTTCCGCGGCACGGTTCCACCACTCCAGGTTGCCGTCGCTGTCGAGCATGATCACCGCGTCGCGCAAGGCGGAGGTGGATTCCTGCACGCGGTCGATCACCGCCTGCAGGCGGCCGCGCACGCGCTGGTCGCGGCGTTGCAGGTGATAGATGTTGTCGAACACCTCGCCCCACAGGCCATAGCCTTCGGGTGGCGCCTCGTCCGGCTGGCGATGGCGCAGCCAGTGGTGCAGACGCAGCAGTTGCTTGACGTGCCAGGCCAGGTAGGCGCCGAGGCCGAGCACCAGGGCCCAGGCATACTCGCCGCTGATCAGCCCGAGCAGGGCACAGCAGGTCACTAGCAACAACAGGTGGCGCACTACGGCACCACGCCAGTTCTGGTTCACCTAGCGCATCCTTTCATTTACTGCAGCAAAGCCGGTTTCAGCTTTTGGTGGAGAAACGATAACCGGTGCCGCGTACCGTTTGAACGAGATTTTCGTAGGCCTCGCCCAGGGCCTTGCGCAGGCGGCGGATGTGCACGTCGACGGTGCGTTCTTCCACATACACGTTGCCGCCCCAGACCTGGTCGAGCAGCTGGCCACGGGTGTAGGCGCGCTCCTGGTGGGTCATGAAGAATTGCAGCAGGCGGTATTCGGTGGGGCCCATCTCGGCCGGCTTGCCGTCGATGGTGACGCGGTGGCTGATCGGGTCGAGCAGCAGGCCGCCGACTTCGATCGGCGATTCGCCGTCATTCGGCGCGGCGCGGCGCAGCACGGCCTTGAGCCGGGCCACCAGCTCGCGCGGCGAGAAGGGCTTGGTGATGTAGTCGTCGGCGCCGACTTCCAGGCCCTGGATCTTGTTGTCCTCTTCGCCCTTGGCGGTGAGCATGATGATCGGGATGTCGTCGGTCAGCTCGTCGCGCTTGAGCCGGCGCGCCAGCTCGATGCCGCTGGTGCCGGGCAGCATCCAGTCGAGCAGGATCAGGTCGGGCTTGCGGTCGACGATCAGGGCGTGGGCCTGCTGGGTGTTTTCCGCTTCCATGCAGTCGTAGCCAGCCATTTCCAGCGCCACTGCGATCATCTCGCGGATCGGCGCTTCGTCGTCAACGATCAGGATGTTCTTGCCAACCATGGGGTCCTGCCTCGGTTCATCTGTCTTGCGCCGCATTAGATAACGGAATTATTGCAGCGATGTGACAGCCAGGAGTCCCAGGCTAGCGCAATGCGTAATCCAGCACGATGCCCAACAGGATAGCCAGTCCAGCCCAGTGGTTGTGCAGGAAGGCGGCGAAGCAGGCTTGCGGCGCGCGCTCGCGGGTGCTCCAGAACTCCCAGGCGAAGCAGGCGGCGGCGCCAAACAGGCCGAACAGGAACCAGATACCCAGGCTGAAGCGCGCCCCGGCCATGGCCAGGCACAGCAGGGCCAGACCCTGCAGGGTGAGGATGATCACCCGGTCGGCCTCGCCGAAGAGGATGGCGGTGGATTTGACGCCGATCTTCAGGTCGTCGTCGCGGTCGGTCATCGCGTAGTAGGTGTCGTAGGCCACCGTCCATAGCAGGTTGGCCAGGTACAGCAGCCAGGCATGGGCGGGTGGCAGCTCGCCGGTGACCGCGCTGAACGCCATCGGCATGCCCCAGGAGAAGGCCGCGCCGAGCACCACCTGCGGGTAGAAGGTGTAGCGCTTCATGAACGGGTAGCAGGCGGCCAGGGCCAGGCCGCCGAACGACAGGAGGATGGTGGTCAGGTTGGTGAACAGCACCAGGATGAAGCTCAAGGCCACCAGCACGGCGAACAGGGTCAGCGCCTCGCGCACGCTGATCTTTCCGCTGGCCAGCGGGCGCGCCTGGGTGCGGGCGACGTGGCCGTCGAAGTGGCGGTCGGCATAGTCGTTGATCACGCAGCCGGCGGCGCGCATTAGCAGCACGCCGACCACGAAGATGAACAGCAGCTTGAAGTCCGGCATCCCTTTGCTCGCCACCCACAGGGCCCACAGGGTCGGCCACAGCAGCAGGTAGATGCCGATCGGCTTGTCCAGGCGCATCAGCTGGATGAAGTCCCAGGCGCGTGGGTGCAGGCGGTTCAGCGATTGCAGCAGGGTGGTGTACATCGACGGCTCTCCGGGCGAAGTGGGCCGATTATACGGGGCCGGGCGCTGCCGACTATCGGGCGCTACGTTGGCTGGATCACGCTTTGCCGCTCGGGGCCGGCGGCGTGCGCCCAGTAAGGTAGCTCGGACTTCAGTCCGGGAGGATTGGCGGTGCCCCGGACTGAAGTCCGGGCTACCGGCCTACTGGTCGGCGTGTTCCCAGAACGCCGGCAGGAACACTTCGGCGACCAGCACGCCGAGGCCGTCGCGCCAGAAGCACGAGCGGCGTCCCCACAGGCGTTCCTCGCGCACGCTTTCCGGTAGCCAGGCCTGCGGATAGCGACAGACCTGCAACTCGCCGCGGGCGAAGGCGCGGTCACTGAACAGCAGCTCGCCGAGGGAGCGGCTGCCCAGCTTGCCGAGATCGAAGCCCGAGCCTTCCAGGGCACTGCGCGCGGCCACGCTGCGGGCGAACACCCAGGGCTGTTCGGCGCCGCGCAGGAACACTTCGCGCACCCAGCCCTGGCTGCCGCTAGGCACCTGCAGGGCGGCGCATTCGTCGTTGCGCAGCACCTGCCAGCCCTGCTGCAGCGGCAGTACACTGAATTGCTGCTGGCTGAGCTGGCTGAGGCGCCGGGTCAGCGAGCCCTGGTCGAACAGCCAGTCGCGCTGCAGCGGCGCTGGCGCGGGGTGCAACTGGGCGTTATTGAGCCAGCGAGGCGGGTGGGCAAGCGAGGCTGGGGGCACGGCAACGGCTTCGGCAAGGACGGAAGGCCGCGAGCTTAGCATGAGCCCGCCACGGCGTAGACCGTCGGTGGGGGCTTGCGCCACGGCGCGCGGGCCAGTACAAAGCCTGCTGTTTTTTTGATCAGGTGCTCTGCCCGCAGAGGCCGGCCCTGAAGCCGAGCGATGAGGTGTGTTAATGAAGAAGTGGCAATGTGTGGTCTGTGGCCTGGTCTATGACGAGAGCCTGGGCTGGCCGGATGATGACATCGCCCCCGGTACGCGCTGGGAAGATGTGCCCGCCGACTGGTTGTGCCCGGACTGCGGCGTGGGCAAGGCCGACTTCGAGATGATCGAAATCGGCTGATCGATCGCGCTCATGCAGCGATGAAACGGCGGCCTTCGGGCCGCCGTTTGCGTTTGTGCAGAGCGCGCTGTGGCGGTACGCGCGTACCGGATCGACGGAACGAAACTGGGAATTTGTCGGCCTTTTGGCGTAAATGCCTGCCGTTCTGTCAAAAACGCCTTGCTATTGGTAGCCTAAAACGCAGGCCAGTACTGGCGCGGTGCCGGATGGCGTGCCATTCTCCCTCGGTCTGCCGCAGCGCAGAGCTGTTGCGGCGCCTTGGGCGCTGTTCCGGACGGACAGCACGGACACAAAAACAACAAACCGTCAAAGAGGCATCTATGCGTAAACCCGAACTCGCCGCGGCTATCGCCGAAAAGGCTGACCTGACCAAAGACCAGGCCAATCGTGTACTCAACGCCGTTCTCGAAGAGATCACCGGCGCGCTGAACCGCAAGGACAGCGTGACTCTGGTTGGCTTCGGCACCTTCCTGCAGCGCCATCGTGGCGCGCGTACCGGGAAAAACCCGCAAACCGGCCAGCCGGTGAAAATCAAGGCCAGCAACACCGTGGCTTTCAAGCCGGGCAAGTCGCTGAAAGACGCCGTCAACTAAGCTCCCCCGCAGCCGGGGTCGCCAGGCCCCGGATTGCTTTGCCCCCTCCTGCAGTGCGGGATGTAGTCCGCCACGCAAATCGCTACAATGCGCCGCCGATTCCACCCCATTCGAGGCTGCGCCATGAAATTCCGCTTTCTTCTCTGGATGCTGGGCCGTCTGATGGCCAAGGCCAGCCGCACCAATCCTGAATTCCAGCAGCAGCTGGCCGGCAAAGAGCTGGTGTTCCAGCTGCATACCCTGGACGGCAAGGTTTCCCGTCAGTTCATCATCAAGAACCAGCGCGTCAGCAGCCGCGCCGGCAAGGCCGCTGAGCCGGCATTCGCCATCGGCTTCAAGGATGCCGCCTTCGGCTTCGCCACCATGCAGGCGAAGAACAAGCAGCTGGCCTTCATGCAGGGTATCCAGAACAAGGACATCCAGATTCAGGGCAATCCGGCACTGGTGATCTGGTTCCAGGGCCTGTTCAAGTACATCATGCCGAAGAAGAAAAAGACCGACGTCAAGAAAGCCGCCTGAGTCCGGGCGGTTCTCGACGACTGATTACGGAAGTTGTGGCCATGCGACTGCTGACCCTGTTTGTCCTCCTGTTGAGCCTGGGCCTGCCTGTGCAAGCCGCTCCGCTCGATCCGACCCTCAAGCGCGCGCTCGAGCTGGCCGGGGTGCAGCTGCTCTGCGAGCAGACCCCTGCACTGCTGCAGCGCGGTATGTCGGCGGCGCAGCAGAAGCAGCTGGGCAAGGCCTTTGCCGCCGAGCCGCTGTGCGCCGATCTGGCCAAGCGGGTGGCCGCCGAGCTGCCCAAGGCGCAGTTTAGCGAGGCCGTGGCGCTGCTCGACAGCCCGCTGGCCAAGCATTTCACCGAGGCTGAGCGGGCCGTGGGCGCCGATGGCGGCCTGCCGGCCTATCGCACGCAACTGGCGCAGCGCCCGCCGCGTGGCGAGCGTCTGCAGCTGGTGCAGCGCCTGGACAAGGCCGCCCACACCAGCGAGATGGCCACCCTGTTGCGCTATGAAGTGGGCAAGACCCAGGCCCTGCTGGCCCTGCGCGCCCGCGGCGAGAATCTCGATGAGAAGACCCTGAGCGAGCAGACCGCGGCGCAAATCGCGCCGATTCGTGCTTCCAGCACTAGCGGTGTAGAGGCGTTCATGCTCTACGCCTATCGCCAGTCGCCCAGCGTGCAGCTGGCCGAATATGCGGCGCTGTACGAGCAGCCGGCGGTGCGCGCGGTGCTGGAAGCCAGCGCTCGCCAACTGCCCAAGGTGTTTGCCGCACGGCGGGCACAGCTCAAGTAGGCTGGCAAATCCCGCTACGAAAAAGCGCTGTGCCGGTTATGTGTTGTTGGTGCGTTTGTGTTGGTGCGCCGTGCGGACCGCCCTTGGTGCTCTGCATAAGTGGCGATCTGGATCTAATGAGGACATAGCCAACGAAAAAGGGGCCATCAGGCCCCTTTTTCGTGGTTGGGCAACTCAGTGCGGGTGGTTGAACTGGGCGGCCAGTTCGCGCAGCGCCACCTCGGCCTGCAGCACCTTGTTCAGCGCATCCTCGGCCTTGTCGCGGCTGATGCCCAGGCGTTCGAACAGCGCTTGCGGAATCTCGCTCTGCGGGCCGCTGCCGATGCCGCGGTTACGCAGCAGGCTGACGGCCAGGCAGACCAGGTTCGGGTAGGCGCTGTGGGCGCCGTCGTAGTCCGGATCGTGCTGGAAGCGCAGGGCGGTAGCCAGTTCTTCCGGCATGTCCCAGAAGCGCATCAGCCAGGCGCCAATCTGCTCGCGACTGATGCCCAGCAGGTGCTGCTCGATGTAGCCGGCCGGCAGGTGCGGGTTGACCTCCAGATGTCGGCAGATCAGCGAGAAGTGCGGCGGGAATACGTGCGCCAGGACCAGGTAGCCGAAGTTGTGCAGCAGCCCGGCGAGGTAGGTCAGGCCCGCTTCCGGGCGCTGCGCACGCGGCATGGCGCGGGTCAGGCCTTCGATCACCGCGGCGCTGTAGATCGCCTGTTGCCAATAGGGGGTGGTCTGCTGCGGATGATCCTTGGGCAGGGACAGGGTCTTGCCCAGGGCCAGGCCGAGGGCCAGGTTGATCACCAGGTCGAAACCCAGCACGCGGACGATGGCGTCTTCCACCGAGCGGATCTTGCCGGGTGCGGCGTAGTAGGGCGAGGCGGCCCAGCTGACCACCTGGGCGGCCAGCGCCGGGTCGGTCTCGACCACGCCGGTGATGTCGTCCACCGTGGCGTCCGGGTCGACGCGCAGCTTGATGATCTTCTGCGCGGTTTCCGGCAGCGGCGGGATCTCGATGGTTTCTTCCAGGCGTTGCTGGATGCGGCGGGCGGTGAAGGCCTGCACGGCCTGGGTGATTTCTGCGCGGTCGTCGTCGGGGCGATCGAGGTTGAGCTGGATACGGGCCACCGGTTCGCCGAAGCGGGCGGCGCTGGCCTTGGCCAGGAGAATGTTCTTGTAGGCGTCGCTGGCGATCTCCAGCAGCACCCCAGGGGTCCCGGACTCGATCAGCAGGCTGTCGACGCGCAGCAGGCGCTCGTCATACAGGCACGGCGAGCTGGTCAGGGGCGGCAGGCCGGGCAGCAGGCCGAGGCTGTGCTTGGCCAGCATGCGTTCCAGGCGTTCGGGCTTGACTGCGGCCAGTTTGCGCCCGGTCAGCTCGGCCAGGCGATTGAGGTCGAGCAGTTGATCCTGGGGGAACAGCACCAGCAGGGCGCCGACGGCGTCGTAGAGCAGTGCCGCTTGCACCCGGCGTTCGGCTGGCAGGGCGGGGTGTTCGTGGCGCACCGTGCAGGTCACGCCGAGCTTTTCCAGAAGCTGAAGAATCACCGCCGGCGGGCGCGGCGCAGAGTCGGGGGCGAGAGCAACTTCGGTCATGGTCTACATCCGGCTAGGGAACTACTGGCAAGGAGTATAACCAGCCACCCGTGGGCACGTAGGCGCCGCCTGACAGGTGACCAGTGGCGCTTTGTCGACTGGCTCACACTTGGCCATATTGCTGGCCATGCCGCAACCAGCGTTCGAGCAGTGGGCTGACGTGCTGCGGCCAGTGCTGCAGCAGGCTCTGCGCGGCGTCGCGCACGGCCGGCAGCAGGTCGGCGTCACGCATCAGGTCGGCCACCTTGAACTGCAACAGGCCGGTCTGGCGGGTGCCGAGCATCTCACCCGGCCCTCTGAGTTCCAGATCCTTTTCGGCGATGACGAAACCGTCGCAGGTCTCGCGCATGATCGCCAGGCGCTCGCGGCCCATCTGCGACAGCGGTGCGTGATAGAGCAGCACGCAATGGCTGGCCGCGCTGCCGCGGCCGACCCGGCCGCGCAGCTGGTGCAGCTGGGCCAGGCCGAGGCGCTCGGGGTTCTCGATGATCATCAGGCTGGCGTTAGGTACGTCGACGCCGACCTCGATCACCGTGGTCGCCACCAGTAGCTGCAGGCGACCCTGCTTGAATTCGTCCATCACCGCGGCCTTTTCGGCCGGTTTCATGCGCCCGTGAATCAGGCCGACGCGCAGCTCGCCGAGCGCACTGGACAGCTCCTCGAAGCTGGTCTCGGCGGCTTGGCAGGTGAGTTCCTCGGATTCCTCGATCAGCGTGCACACCCAGTAAGCCTGGCGCCCCTCACGGCAGGCGGCGCGCACCCGCTCGACCACTTCGATGCGGCGGCTGTCGGCGATCACCAGGGTGTTGACCGGGGTGCGGCCGGGCGGCAGCTCGTCGAGGATCGAGGTGTCGAGGTCGGCGTAGGCGCTCATCGCCAGGGTCCGCGGGATCGGCGTGGCGGTCATGATCAGCTGGTGCGGGCACAGGCGCCCGTCGATACCTTTCTGCCGCAGGGCCAGGCGCTGCTGCACGCCGAAGCGGTGCTGCTCGTCGATGATCGCCAGGGCCAGGCGCTGGAAGCGCACTTCGTCCTGGAACAGCGCGTGGGTGCCGACCACCATCGGCGTGCCGGTGGCGATCTGCTCCAGGGCGACGGTGCGCGCCTTGCCCTTGAGCTTGCCGGCCAGCCAGGCGACCTCGATGCCCAGCGGCGCCAGCCAGCGTGAGAAATTGAGGAAGTGCTGCTCGGCAAGAATCTCGGTGGGCGCCATCAGCGCCACCTGGTAGCCGGCCTCCAGCGCCTGCAGGGCGGCCAGGGCGGCGACCACCGTCTTGCCGGCGCCGACGTCGCCCTGCACCAGGCGCAGCATCGGCTCGTCCTGGCTCAGGTCGTAGGCGATCTCCGCGCCGACCCGCTGCTGGGCGCCGGTGGGGGCGAAACCGAGATTCTGTAGGAACAGCTGCGGCAGGCGCTTGGCCAGCGGCAGGCGCGGTGCCTGCTGGGCGCGTACCTGCTCGCGCAGGCGCTGCAGCGATAGCTGATGGGTCAGCAGTTCTTCGAAGGCCAGGCGGTGCTGCGCCCAGTGGCGGCCCTCGGCCAGTTCTTCCAGGTCGGCATCCGGCGGCGGCCGGTGCAGGTAGCGGATCGCCTGGTCCAGCGGGCCGAGGCGGTAGTCGCGGGCCAGTTCGGCAGGTAACCAGTCGGGTAGGCTGTGCGGGCCGAGACGGGCCAGGGCCAGTTGGCTGAGGCTGCGCAGGCGCTGCTGGGTGAGGCCTTCGGTGGTCGGATAGATGGGCGTCAGGGTCTGCTCGACCGGCGCCACTTCATCGGCGCCGAGGGCGCGGTATTCCGGGTGATAGATTTCCAGGCCGGAGGCACCGGGGCGCGCCTCGCCGTAGCAGCGCACATGGGTGCCGCGCTTGAGGCCGTCTTTCTGTGCCTGGCTGAAATGGTAGAAGCGCAGGCTGAGGGTGCCGCTGCCGTCCTGCAGGCGCACCAGCAGGCTACGCCGCTTGCCCATGACGATATCGGCGCCGGCCACTACACCCTCGATCACTGCGTCCTGGCCGGGGCGCAGGGCGCCGATCGGCACCACGCGGGTACGGTCCTGATAACGCAGGGGCAGGTGGAACAGCACGTCCTGCAGGGTTTCCAGGCCGACCTTGGCGAGTTTTTCCGCCAGCGCCGCGCCCACTCCCTTGAGTGCGGTGACCGGGACCTGAGCCAGCTCGCTCATGCCGGCAGCGCTTCACCTTGCGGGCGGGCGGCCACCGAGCACAGGCGGATCGAGTCGGCGAGGATCTCGATCGCCTTCGGTCGCGGGAAGCTGGCGCGCCAGGCGATGGCCACCGTGCGGTAGGGCACTGGCGGGGTCAGCGGGCGCACTTCGATGATGCCGGGGGCGTAGTGGTGGCTGTCCACCGCGGTGAACGGCAGGATCGAGATACCCAGGCCCGAGGCCACCATGTGGCGGATGGTTTCCAGCGAGCTGGACTCGATGGTGGTGTGCTTGTTCTCGTCGGTCTTGCGCGTGGCCGGGCAGGCCTCCAGCACCTGGTCGCGGAAGCAGTGGCCTTCGCCGAGCAGGAGCAGGCTCTTGTCATTCAGCAGGCTGGCGTCGATGTGCTCCTTGGCGGTCCAGGGGTGGCCGGCGGGCATCAGCACGTAGAAGGGTTCGTCGTACAGTGGCTTGGTCAGCACATCGGCTTCGTGGAACGGCAGGGCGATGATGATCGCGTCCAGCTCGCCGGTGCGCAGCTTGTCGCGCAGGATGTGGGTGAAGTTCTCTTCGATATACAGCGGCATGTCCGGGGCGACCCGATGCAGCTGCGGGATCAGGTGCGGGAACAGGTAGGGGCCGATGGTGTAGATGGCGCCGATCTTCAGCGGCGCGGTCAGCTGGTTCTTGCCGGCCTGGGCCAGCTCGCGGATGCCTTGGGCCTGCTCCAGCACCTTCTGCGCCTGGGTGACGATGCCCTCACCGACCGGAGTCAGGCGCACCGCGCTCTTGCTGCGTTCGAAGATCAGCACGCCGAGCTCGTCCTCGAGCTTCTTCACCCCCACCGAGAGGGTCGGCTGGCTGACATGGCACTTCTCAGCGGCCCGGCCGAAGTGCTGTTCCTGGGCCAGGGTGACGATGTAGCGCAGTTCGGTGAGGGTCATAGTCTGAGTCCATTGAGATGCGGCCAAGCATAGCCGCTGTATTCAATGGAACCAACTGCTCACAAGGTCTGCTGATATCCCGGGTGCGCTGTGCGCGCCGGAATGCTCGTTTGCCGTTTGTGGTGCGCACAGTCTGTAGATATTCAGCACAAGCTTTTGTAGGAGCCAGCTTGCTGGCGATCGGCGGACGCTGTCTGCGTATCGCCAGCAAGCTGGCTCCTACAGGATCAGGCCGTGGATGACGCTTTTTTCATCCACCACGGCGCCGCTCGGTGGATCGATGAGGCGCGATCCAACCTGACTAGGCGCTTAGCGGCGATCGAGGGAATAGACGAAGGGCGCGACGATCTCCAGCTGGCCGTTCTGCAGCATTTCCGCGGGTGGCGCCGGCAGTGGCTGGGCGCGGCGGATCATCTCCAGGGTGGCACGATCCAGCGAGGCGCTGCCGGAGCGGCCGGCGAGGGCGTAGGAGAGCACCTTGCCCTTGCCGTCGAGCACGAAGCGCAGGCGCACCGTACCTTCGAAGCCGCGGCGGCGGGCGTCTTCCGGGTAGCGCTTGTAGCGGCTCAGGTGGCTAAGCAGTTTGCTCTGCCAGCTGATCTCGGCCTTGCTGGGTGCGCTCACGGCGGCCTGTTGCGGCGCAGCCGGCTTGGCATCGGCCGCGGCAATCGGTGCCGGTGGGGTTTCCTGCGGCGGGTTGTCCGCGGGCTTGGCCTGCGGTTTGGGCGCAACCGGCTGGGGCGGACGTGGCTTGGGCTTGGGCTTGGGCGGTGCGATGGCCAGCTTGGGCTTAGGCGCTTCGACCAGCTTGGGTTGCGGTTCAGGCTCCTCCGGCTGGATCTCCGGCGGCGGTGGCGGGGCCGGTTTGGGTGCGGCGGCCAGCGGTTCCAGCTCGATCAGCATGGCGGCTGGCGGCAGCTCCAGCGGTATGGCCGCCGGGCGCCAGTACAGGGCCCAGATGAACAGGCCGGCATGCAAGGCGAGCACGATGATCAGGCTGACGCTCCACAGCGGCAGCTTGCGAACGCTGTTACTCATTGGCCGCCGACCGTTTCCAGACCGACCAGGCCGATCTTCAGGTAACCGGCACCGCGCAGGTTATCCATCACGCCCATCAGATCGGCGTAATCCACGCCCTTGTCGCCACGGACGAAGATGGTCTTGTCCTTGTCGGCCTGGGTCAGCTTGTCCAGGGTCGCGCCGAGCACCGCCGGGTCGACCTGCTCGTTGTCGAGGAACAGGCTGTTGTCTTCCTTGATGCTCAGGTAGATCGGCTTGTCCGGGCGTGGCGCCGGTTTGGCGCTGGAGGCCGGCAGGTCGATTTTCACATCGACGGTGGCTAGCGGGGCGGCGACCATGAAGATGATCAGCAGCACCAGCATCACGTCGATAAAGGGGGTGACGTTGATCTCGTGGTTTTCCTGGAGATCGTCGCCACCTTCGTTCAGATGCAGACCCATGGCGTCAGACCGCCTTGACCATGTGCGGTTGCGCGCTGCGCTCGCTGACCTGTGGCAGGTCGAGGTCGCGGCTGACCAGCAGCAGCACCTGGGCCGAGGCATCGGCGACCTGGGCCTTGTAGCTGGCGATGGAGCGGGCGAAGACGTTGTAGATGATCACCGCGGGAATCGCCGCGACCAGGCCCAGGGCGGTAGCCAACAGGGCTTCGGCGATGCCCGGGGCAACCACGGCGAGGTTGGTGGTCTGCGATTTGGCGATGCCGATGAAGCTGTTCATGATGCCCCACACGGTGCCGAACAGGCCGACGAAAGGCGCGGTGGAACCGATGGTGGCGAGCACGCCGGTGCCCTTGCTCATCTCGCGGCCGCAGGCGGCGACCAGGCGTTCGAGGCGGAAGCTGACACGCTCCTTGATGCCGTCCTTCTCCTTGCTGCCGGCGGAGAGCTTCAGCTCCTCGCGGGCGTCGTCGATCAGCAGGGCGCTGAAGCTGTGCTTGGCGCGGGCCTGCTCGGCGGCCTGGATCAGGTTGCGTGCGCCCTTGAGATCGAGCAGCTCGCGCTGCAGGCGACGGCGTGCGGTGACCAGCTCGATGCTCTTGGACACCCATACGGTCCAGGTCAGGATCGAGGCGAGGACCAGGCCGATCATCACGCTTTTCACCACGATATCGGCGTTCTGATACATGCCCCAGGGCGACAGGTCGTGGACCAGGCCTTCTTCTTCGGCGGCGGCCAGTGCCTGGCCAAGCGCGTCCAGCTCCTGCAGGGTGCTGACCAGTTTCTGCGCGTCTTCAGTGGCGATGCCGTTCTCTACCATAAACTGCTGTTGCACCGCGCCGATCTGCTCGGGGGTGGCTTGCTCGCCGAGGGCGGCGATCTTCTCGCGCAGGGCCGTCAGGCGCACATCTTCGGTGGCTGCCGGCAGTTCCGGGGTGGCTGTTGGAGTGCTGCTGACGGCTTGCGCGCTGGCCGCACTGTTTGCTGGTGCCGGCTCCTCGGCAAAAGCGAGGGTTGGCAGCAGGCTGAACAACAGTGCCAGGCACAGGCGCAGGGCATGTGCGACGGTTGGCTGAGCGGAGTGGGCGAATGAGTTCATGCTGGCCGGACCTGAAGAGGGAAAGAGCGTTAACGGCCACCGACGGGCTGGGTGCGGTGGAGAAAAACTGCCGGCATTATTGCAAGTAATTCTTGTTAACAAAAGAGTAATTCGCATTTACATCTCAGGCGCTTGGCCAGCGAGGGCTCTGCCGCTAGGCTGGGCGTCCTCTTCGACGGAGTTGCGCCATGTCTGCCCATCCTTCCTTGCTGATCGCCGGCTGCGGTGATGTCGGTGGCCGTCTGGCCCAACGACTGATTATGGCCGCCTGGACGGTGTATGGCTTGCGGCGTGATGTCACACAATTGCCAGCGGCTGTTCTGCCGGTCGCCGCTGACCTGCAGCTGGCGGCCTGCCCGGCGACCTGGCCGCAGGGCGCCCTGGACTATCTGGTGTATTGCGCCACGCCCAGCCAGCACGACGAGGCGGGCTACCGCGCAGCCTACGTGGAGGGTCTGCGTCATGTGCTGGGCTGGCTGGCCGAGCATGGCCAGCGGCCCAAGCGCCTGCTGTTCGTCTCCAGCAGCGGGGTGTATGGCCAGCAGGACGGCGAGTGGATTGACGAGGAGTCTCCGGCCGAGGCGCAAAGTTACTCGGCGCGGATCATGCGCGAGGCCGAACACCTGGCGCTGGCCAGCGGCCTGCCGGCGACCACGCTGCGCCTGACCGGCATCTACGGGCCGGGGCGCAACTGGCTGCTGAAACAGGCGCGCGAGGGTTATCGGGTGGTTAGCGAGCCGCCGCTGTATGGCAACCGCATCCATGCCGACGATGCGGCCGGGCTGCTGGCCTTCCTGTTACAGGCGGATGCCGGCGGCGTGGCGCTGGCCGACTGCTATATCGGCGTCGACGACGAGCCGGCGCCGCTGCATGAAGTGGTCGGCTGGTTGCGCGCACAGCTGGGCGTCAGTCACTGGTCCGAGCAGAGTACGGTGCGCCGTTCCGGCAGCAAGCGCTGCAGCAATGTGCGAGCGCGGGCGCTGGGCTGGGTACCGCAGTACCCCAGTTATCGTGAAGGCTATGCGGCGTTGCTCAAGGACGAATAAGACGTAGCCCGGATGCAATCCGGGAGGGGGTGCCAGGTTGAGGTCCGCTCCGGATTGCATCCGGGCTACGAGGGTCGGGGGCTCAAGAATCTGTTTAGGATCTTTTGAGCTAGAGCCAGGCAAGGCGCAATTGGGCGAGGGCGCGGAGTTTACGAGCTGTAAATGAGCAGTACTCGCTTTGCTCGCCCTTCGGGCCACGCTAAAGCGCGTTAGTCGCAAGCGACTTTCCGAGCCCAATTGCAACGCAGCATGGCCGACGATCAAGAGATCCTAGGCAGGTTCTCAGTCGCGCTCCAGCAACCAGACCTGCTGCCCCGGCTGATACTCCGGCACTTCATCTACTTGGGCGCGGTTGACGGCTTCGAGGATGCGCAGCTGCTCGCCGTCGCGCTGGAACAGCCATGGGCTGCCCTGCTCGCCGAGTTGCAGCCACAGACTGTCGTGTTCGCCGCTCATCGAGGCGCAGTCGCCAGCCAGGCACAGGGCGTAACGCTCGGCGCCGGGCAGGCCTTCGATGCGGCCATCCGGGTGGAACAGCACCAGGCCGCCTTTGCCGAGACCTTCGCGGATCTTCCAGCTGCCGCCCAGGTAGGCCTGGTACAGCGCCGCCTCGAAGCTGCTGCCCAGCGGTGCGCCGGCCGTGGCGGGCTGCTGCGGTTTGCTGAAGCGCTGCTCCGGGCCATTGCTGTTGGCGACCTGCACCAGTTGCTCATCGTCCAGACTGAGCCGCTCGTGGTAATCACCCTGGTAGTCGACCCGCCAGTGGCCCGGTTCCAGCGCCACCAGTTGGCCTTCGCCCAGCTCGAAGCCGTTGCTGTAGGTAGCCATGCCGCGCTGGCTGTCGACCTGCCATTCCAGGTTCGGCCCATAGGCCAGCAGCGCTTCGCGCAGCGGGCCGCCTTCGCGGGCGGCATCGATCAACGGCTGGTTGATCCAGATACCGTCCGGGCTGGCGGCCTGGCCGGCGCAACCGGTGAGCAGGCTGAAGCAGCAGGTGAGGGCAAGCAGGCGACGCATGGCGGGATTCCTTCGCACGGCGGGATCAGTCGATGACCAGGATTCCGTCCATTTCCACCAGTGCGCCGCGCGGCAGGGCGGCCACGCCGATAGCGGCACGGGCCGGGTAAGGCTGCTGGAAGTAGCGGCCCATGACTTCGTTGACCTTGGCGAAGTGGCTGAGGTCGGTGAGGAAGATGTTCAGCTTGACCACGTCCTGGAACGAGCCGCCGGCCGCTTCGATCACCGCCTTGAGGTTCTCGAACACCTGCACGGTCTGCTCCTCGAAGCCCTGCACCAGCTCCATGGTTTTCGGGTCCAGCGGAATCTGCCCGGACAGGTACACGGTGTTGCCGGCCTTGATCGCCTGGGAGTAGGTGCCGATGGCCGCCGGGGCCTTGTCGCTGCTGATGACGCTCTTGCTCATGGTGAGCTCCTTGTTATTGATCGGGTGGCGCAGCCTGTTGGCCGCGGCAGAAAGGGGTCAGGCGCGCATGCGGGTGATGCGGATCACGCCGGTGAGGGCGCGCAGTTTCTTGATCACGCGAGCCAGGTGTACGCGGTCGTGCACGCTGACTACCAGCTGGATCACGCTGATGCGGCCATCGCGCTCGTCCATGCTGATCTTCTCGATATTGCCGTCGGCGGCATTCACGCTGCTGGCCAGCAGGGCGATCAGGCCACGCTGGTGCTCCAGTTCGACGCGCAGTTCGACGTTGAATTCGCCGGTAACATCCTTGGCCCAGTTGAGCTGGATGCATTTTTCCGGGTTGTGGCGGATCTCGCTGATGTTCTTGCAGCTGTCCAGGTGCACCACCATGCCCTTGCCGGCCGACAGGTAGCCGACGATCGGGTCGCCGGGGATCGGCGTGCAGCACTTGGCGTAGCTCAGCACCAGGCCTTCGGTACCGCGGATGGCCAGCGGGCCTTCGGCGCTCGGCAGCTGGTCGTTGCCTTCGCTGAGAAGGCGGCGGGCCACCACGTAGGCCATGCGGTTGCCCAGGCCGATGTCTTCCAGCAGGTCTTCGATGATTTCCAGGCGATATTCGCCGAGCACCGCCTGCACGCGCTCGGCCGGCACCTTTTCCAGGTGGCTGGCGAAGCTGGTGAGCACCTTGTTCAGCAGGCGCTCGCCGAGGTTGATCGACTCCGAACGGCGCTGCAGCTTGAGGGCATGACGGATGTGCGTACGCGCCTTGCCGGTGACCACGAAGTTGAGCCAGGCCGGATTCGGCCGCGCACCGGGTGCGGTGACGATCTCCACTGTCGAGCCGCTTTCCAGGGCCTGCGACAGTGGCGCCAGACGGCGGTTGATGCGGCAGGCGATGCAGCTGTTGCCGACGTCGGTGTGCACCGCGTAGGCGAAGTCGACCGCGGTGGAGCCTTTCGGCAGCTCCATGATGCGGCCCTTGGGCGTGAACACGTAGACCTCGTCCGGGAACAGGTCGATCTTCACGCTCTCGATAAATTCCAGCGAGTTGCCGGCGCGCTGCTGCAGTTCGAGGATGCCCTTTACCCACTGCCGTGCGCGGGCGTGGCTGCCCTTGGGCTGCTCGTCCTCGCTGGACTTGTACAGCCAGTGGGCGGCGATGCCGTTGTTGGCCAGCTCTTCCATCTCGCGGGTGCGGATCTGGATCTCGATCGGTACGCCGTGCATGCCGAACAGGGTGGTGTGCAGCGACTGGTAGCCGTTGGCCTTGGGAATCGCGATGTAATCCTTGAAGCGCCCGGGCAGGGGCTTGTAAAGGTTGTGCACGGCGCCGAGCACGCGGTAGCAGGTGTCGACCTTGTCGACGATGATGCGGAAGGCGTAGACGTCCATGATCTCGTTGAACGCCCGGCGCTTGCCACGCATCTTCTGGTAGATGCTATAGAGGTGCTTCTCGCGGCCGATCACCACGCCCTGCATGCCTTCGCGTTCGAGGCAGTGGGTGATCGATTCCTCGATCTTGTTGACGATTTCCTTGCGGTTGCCGCGGGCGCGCTTGACTGCGGTGCGGATGCGCTCGGAACGCATCGGGTGCATGGCCTTGAAGCCGAGGTCTTCGAATTCCACGCGCATGCTGTGCATGCCCAGCCGGTTGGCGATAGGCGCGTAGATTTCCAGGGTTTCCTTGGCGATGCGCCGGCGCTTCTCGCCGGACAGCACTTCCAGGGTGCGCATGTTGTGCAAGCGGTCGGCCAGCTTGACCAGGATCACGCGGATGTCGCGGGCCATGGCCATGGCCATCTTCTGGAAGTTCTCGGCCTGGGCTTCGGCCTTGGTTTCGAAGTTCATCTGGGTCAGCTTGCTGACCCCGTCGACCAGTTCGGAAACGGTCTCGCCGAACTGCGAGGTGAGGGCTTCCTTGGCGATGCCGGTGTCCTCGATCACATCATGCAGCATTGCGGCCATCAGGCTCTGATGGTCCATGTGCATGTCGGCGAGGATGCTGGCGACGGCGAGCGGATGGGTGACGTAGGCTTCGCCGCTGCGGCGGCGCTGGCCATCGTGGGCTTGCTCGGCGTAGAAGTAGGCGCGGCGGACCAGGTTGACCTGATCCGGGCCGAGGTAGGTCGAAAGGCGTTCGGCGAGTGAGTCTATGCTCGGCAAGGTAGCACCCCTTGCCGCACGGGCTGACAGCGAGTCGCGCGACTTCGACCCATGCTCTTACAGAGGCTCGTTGGCCTCGTCCTCGAGAGCGGCGAAGAACGGCTCTTCTTCAACCAGGTCGTCTTGAGCGATGACGTCATAGTTGACCAGGCCGGCAGCGATTTCGCGCAGGGCGACTACGGTCGGCTTGTCGTTTTCCCACGCCACTTTCGGCTCTTTGCCGCCGGTGGCCAGCTGACGCGAGCGCTTGGTGGCGAGCATGACCAGCTCGAAGCGGTTATCGACGTTGTCCAGGCAATCTTCAACGGTAACGCGGGCCATGGTGTTCCTCGTAGCAAATGCAGATAAAGAGCTGGGCCCAAATGGGCGAGCGGACTGAATAGTCTAAAAAATCACCAGCATTAAGGGAAGCACTGATTTTCCCGGGTCAGAGGCTGTGAAAAGTCGAAGGCCGTCGCGAGAGCGTCGCGGGGCGTGCGAAACAAGGCGCGCAGCGTGAAAACGAGGGAGTTTGGCGAGCCAAATGACCGAAGTTTTTGCGTGGCGCAACGCAGTTGCAGCCGCCCGGCGGCGGTCGCAGCAGGCAAGCGATTTTTCACAGCCGCTTAAACCAGCAGTTCGCTGAGCAGGCCGGCGTGACGCTGTTGCTGGGCGTGCTGGAGCAGCTGATTGGCGCGGAAGATCGCCTTCAGATCGGTCAGTGCATGGGCGAAATCGTCGTTGATCAGGATGTAGTCGTACTCGACATAGTGGCTCATCTCGCTGACGGCCTCGTGCATGCGCCGCTCGATGATCTCGCCGCTGTCCTGGCCGCGGTTGGTCAGGCGATGGCGCAGGGCTTCCTGGGTCGGCGGCAGGATGAAGATGGACTTGGCCTGCGGCATCAACCGGCGCACCTGCTGGGCGCCCTGCCAGTCGATCTCGAGGATCAGGTCGTAGCCGTCGGCGAGGGTTTGTTCGACCCACTTCTGCGAGGTGCCGTAGAGGTTGTCGAAGACCTGGGCGTGCTCGAGGAAGTCGCTGTGCTCGAGCATGGCAGTGAACTGCTCGCGGCTGACGAAGTGGTAGTTGACCCCATCCACCTCGCCCGGGCGCATGGCGCGGGTGGTGTGCGAGACGGAGACGCGAATCTGCGCCTCGCTGTCGATCAGCGCCTTGACCAGGCTGGTCTTGCCGGCGCCGGATGGCGCGGAAATGATGTAGAGGGTGCCGGTGGTGATGGTCATGGATACATCCTGAAAAGCGGTTATGCCAAGCCTAGGCGACTTATTCGATGTTCTGGACCTGTTCGCGCATCTGCTCGATCAGGACCTTGAGGTTGACGGCGGCCTCGGTGCTGCGCGGGTCGAAGGCCTTGGAGCCGAGGGTGTTGGCCTCGCGGTTGAGCTCCTGCATGAGGAAGTCCAGGCGCCGACCGGCGGCGCCGCCGGCCTTGAGCACGCGGCGCACTTCGCTGACGTGGGTGGCCAGGCGATCCAGCTCTTCGGCCACGTCGCTCTTCTGCGCCAGCAGCACCAGCTCCTGTTCCAGGCGCTGCGGGTCCAGCTCGGCCTGCATCTCGGCAAAGCGCGTTTCGATCTTCTGCCGCTGGTTGGCCAGCATCTGCGGCACCAGCTCGCGCAGGGCGACGACTTCGGCGCTCATGGCGTCCAGGCGCTCGTTGAGCAGTTTGGCCAGCTCGGCGCCTTCACGGCCGCGGCCGTTCTTCAGCTCGGCCAGGGCCTGGTTGAACAGCGCCAGGGCGGCGGCATTCAGCGCTTGCGGGTCGGCCGCATCGGCCACCAGCACGCCGGGCCAGGCCAGCACTTCCAAGGGGTTGAGTGGTGCCGGCTGCTGGATCAGGGCGGCTACTTCCTCGGCGGCGCTGATCAGTTGCTGGGCGCGCTGGCTGTCGACCTGCAGGCTTTTACCGGTATTTTCCTCGGCGAAACGCAAGGTGCATTCCACTTTGCCGCGCGACAGGCCCTGGCGCAGGGCCTCGCGTACCGCGCCTTCGAGGTCGCGGAAGGCATCCGGCAGGCGCAGGTGGGGTTCCAGGTAGCGGTGGTTGACCGAACGCAGTTCCCAGCTCAGGGTGCCGTGGGCGCCGGCCCCTTCGACGCGGGCGAAGGCGGTCATGCTGTGCACCATGGGAATACCTCTCGGATCGGGAACAAGGGCGCGGGATTGTAACGCAGTGCGACCGCCGGCCCAATCGGGCGTGTCGCATGACCGGTGGCCGCCCTATAATGCCGACAGATCCCCGCTCCTTATCAGGTATTAGCAGATGAAACGTCCCAGTGGCCGTGCCCCTTCCCAGTTGCGCAACGTACGCATCACCCGCAACTACACCAAGCATGCCGAGGGCTCGGTACTGGTCGAGTTCGGCGACACCAAGGTCATCTGCACCGCCAGCGTCGAGTCCGGCGTGCCGCGCTTCCTCAAGGGTCAGGGCCAGGGCTGGTTGACCGCCGAGTACGGCATGCTGCCGCGCGCCACCGGCGACCGTAATCAGCGCGAAGCCAGCCGTGGCAAGCAGGGTGGGCGTACCCTGGAAATCCAGCGCCTGATCGGCCGCTCGCTGCGCGCCGCGCTGGACATGAGCAAGCTGGGCGAGAACACCATCTACATCGACTGCGATGTGATCCAGGCCGACGGCGGTACCCGCACCGCGTCCATCACCGGCGCCATGGTCGCCCTGGTCGATGCGTTGAAGCTGCTGAAGAAACGTGGCGCGCTGAAGGGCGAGCCGCTCAAGCAGATGATCGCCGCAGTTTCCGTGGGTATCTACCAGGGTGAGCCGGTGCTCGACCTCGACTACCTGGAAGACTCCGCCGCCGAAACCGACCTCAACGTGGTGATGACCAGCGCTGGCGGTTTCATCGAAGTGCAAGGCACCGCCGAAGGCGCGCCCTTCCAGCCGGAAGAGCTGAATGCCATGCTCGCCCTGGCCCAGCAGGGCATGCGCGAGCTGTTCGAGTTGCAGCAGGCGGCACTGGCCGACTGATTCCTTCCCCCGTCAGGAGACGAAGCATGGATGAGCAGAATATTTCCCCCGCACCGAGCCAGGAAGCCCGCCAGTGGGCGATGTTCTGCCACTTTGCGGCCTTCATCGGCCTGCTGATTCCCTTTGGCAATCTGCTCGGCCCGCTGATTGTCTGGCAGCTCAAGCGTGATCTCGATCCCTTCGTCGATGACCAGGGCAAGGAGGCGCTGAACTTCCATATCACCGTGTCCATTGCCGCGCTGGTATGCATGCTGCTGGCCGTGGTGGTGATCGGTTTCCTGCTGCTGCCGCTACTCGGTCTGGCCGCCCTGGTGCTGACCATCATCGGCGGGATCAAGGCCAACGAAGGCAAGCTCTACCGCTATCCGCTGTGCTGGCGCCTGGTCAAATAGCCTGGCGCGCCGTGCCGGCTCCGCTCGGGGCCGGTTGTTTCATTCCCCCTCTGTTAAGTAAGGAAAGCTGACGTGGCTGGAGCCAACCTGTTAACCCTGCTCGATGATATTGCCAGCGTGCTGGACGATGTGTCGGTGATGACCAAGGTGGCGGTGAAGAAGACCGCTGGTGTGCTCGGCGATGACCTGGCGCTGAATGCCCAGCAGGTCACCGGGGTCAAGGCTGACCGCGAGTTGCCGGTGGTCTGGGCGGTGGCCAAGGGCTCGCTGATCAACAAGCTGATCCTGGTGCCCGCTGCCCTGCTGATCAGTGCTTTCGCGCCCTGGGCGGTGACGCCGCTGCTGATGCTTGGCGGCGCCTTCCTGTGTTTCGAGGGCTTCGAGAAGCTGGCGCACAAGTTCCTGCATAGCCAGGCGGAGGACGCCAGTCATCATGCCGAGCATGTACAGGCCCTGGTCGATCCGGCGGTGGATATGCAGGCCTTCGAGAAGGACAAGATCAAGGGCGCGGTGCGTACCGACTTCATCCTCTCGGCGGAAATCATCGCCATCACCCTCGGCGTGGTGGCCAGTCAGCCCTTCCTGCAGCAGGTTACTGTGCTGTCCGGTATCGCCCTGCTGATGACCGTGGGTGTCTATGGTCTGGTCGCCGGTATCGTCAAGCTGGACGATGCCGGGTTGTACCTCAGTCAGCGCGCCAGTGCGGCGCTGCAAGCCTGCGGTCGCGGCATCCTGTGGCTGGCGCCGTGGCTGATGAAGTTGCTGTCGGTGGTGGGCACTGCGGCCATGTTCATGGTCGGTGGCGGCATCCTCACCCATGGCATTCCCGGTGCCCATGCGCTGATTCATCACTGGGTCGAGGCGGTTGCCGGCATTGCGGCTATCGGCGGGGTCTTGGCTGTGCTCACGCCGACCCTGATCGACGCGCTGTTCGGGGTGCTGGTCGGTGCCCTGGTGCTGGGCCTGGTCAGTGTGGCCGGCAAGGCCTGGGGTGCACTGCGCGGCGGTGCTACCGGCTAGGGTGTGGAGCTGGCTGCTTAGAACCTGTTTATGATCTTTTGAGCTAGAGCCAGGCAAGGCGCAACGACCAACGGGAGTAACAGTCGCAGGCTGGCCCGAAGGGTGAGCGCCAGCGAATCAATTGGGAGAGGACGCGGAGTTTACGAGTTGTAAATGAGCAGTCCGAGCCCGGTTTCAACGCAGCATGGCCGACGATCAAGAGATCCGAGGCGGGTTCTTAGACGCTAAGCAGCCAGTCGTAATCGACAATCAGCGGCGCGTGCTGGGAGAAGCGCGGCTGACGCGGCAGCTTGGCATTGCGCACGGAGCGGCGCATGCCGGGGGTCAGCAGTTGGTAGTCGAAGCGCCAGCCAAGGTTGAGCATGTCGGCCTGTTCGCTGTCCGGCCACCAGCTGTACTGCTCGCCTTCGCGGCTGACTTCGCGCAGCGCATCGACATAGCCCATGGTACCGATCACTTCGTCCAGCCAGGCCCGTTCCGGGGCGAGGAAGCCCGGCAGTTGCTGGCAGTCGCGCCAGTTCTTCACGTCGAGTTTCTGGTGGGCGACATACAGCGAGCCGCAGTAGATGTACTCGCGGCGCTTGCGGCGTTGTTTGTCCAGGTAGCTGGTGAAGTCGTCGATGAACTTGAACTTCTGGTTGAGGCTCTCGTCGCCGCCCTGGCCGGAAGGCAGCAGTACGGTGGCGATGCTGACCTTGTCGAAGTCCGCTTGCAGGTAGCGCCCGTAGCGATCCGCCATCTCGAAGCCGAGGCCGTGGATCACCGCCTTGGGTTGCAGGCGCGAATACAGTGCCACGCCACCCTGCTCGGGTATTTCGCCATCGGCTGCGTAGAGGAAGTAACCATCCAGCTGAAACGCCGGATCGTCCAGTTCGACGGAGGAGGCGCGGGTATCCTGCAGGCAGATCACGTCGGCATTCTGGGCTTGCAGCCAGCTGAGCAAACCGCGCTCGACCGCCCCCTGAATGCCATTCACGTTGACACTGATGATCCGCATAAATAGCCCCCAAAAAGTCGGGTAGCCCCGGATCATTACTGATCCAGGGCCCCCTCAGAACCGTACGTGCGAGTTTCCCCGCATACGGCTCAAGCTTACAAAAGCCAGCTACATAGCTGGCCGGCAACATTGGATAGCAATCTTATCATTCCAGACCGCTATATCGCAGAGCCACCTTGAGTTTCTGGCTGTGAGCCAGAGCATGACAGTTGGGATGAAGCAGCACACGGTTGCACAAGGTGTCTGGCCCGCCGTCCACCCGCCTGATGACGTGGTGGTCGTGCCAGCCAGTTTCCTTGCTCACCGCTTGCCCGCACAGGGCACAAAGGCCCCGCTGTCTGCGGAAGAGGCTGAGAATCTGTCCCCGATAGCGCAGCTTGTGCTGCATCCGTTGAACCCTCAGTGCTTCCCATTTCAGCTCGTGCTCCACGTCATAGGGCTGATAATCACCCGGCAGACGCTTGTGACGCACGATTGCGGTCTCCGCCAGGCTATACAGCCGACGAAGTTGCCTTTCTCCCTTGCCATTCTTGTAGGGATGCGCAAACACCCAATTTCGCCCGCCTATGGATTGGAAGTATTTATTCCTGATCCAGTCAGCCTGCTTCTTCGGATGCCTACGCTTCGCCCACCTCCAGATTCGCCAAAAAATGAGGCTATCCAGCTTGCTGAAGGTTTCTTTCGCCACGACCGGGGAGTGGTATTGCGCCCACCCCTTCAGTACCGGGTTTAGTTGGCCGATTAACGCTTCCTGCGTCATGGCCCCGCTGTTTTTGATGATCTCCCGCACCTTCCGATAAAACGCCGAGGCGTTTTTCTTCGAGGGTTTGATCAACAGCTTAGCCTTCCTATACGGCGATTTCGGCACGTACTTCCTGAAGTTCCACCCGAGAAAATCGAAGCCTTCGGTGATGCATACGATCTGCGTTTTCTCCTGGGACAGCGCAACCCCTCGTACCGACAGGAATTGCTCCACCCAAGGCTTGATCTCGCTTTCCAGCAGCTCTTTCGAGTCCGCCAGGATCACGAAATCATCCGCATAGCGCACCACCTGAACCTTGGTTTTCTTGGCCTTTTTGGTTCCCAGCAGTTGGGCCAGGTGGCCTTTCAGCTGAGTCTCCAGGCTATTCAGAGTGGCGTTGGCCAGGCAGGGGGAGATGATCCCTCCCTGCGGCGTTCCGGCCTCCGTAGCCATGATTTGTCGCCGGTCAATGACCCCGGCCTTCAACCATTTGCGCAGTACCGCTCTGTCCATCGGGACATTTCGGCACAGCCAGTCATGGTTGATATTGTCGAAGAACGCTTTGATGTCTCCCTCCAGGATCCATACCGGCGCCGTTTGTGGTGCCAGCAGGTGGAAGAGTTCAACCATCGCATCGGCGGTCGAGCGGTCAGGGCGGAAGCCATAACTTTTCGGATCGCTGGTGCTCTCGATGACAGGTTCCAGTGCTTGCAGGTAAAGCGCTTGCATGGCCCGATCCAACATCGTCGGGATGCCCAAAGGGCGCTTTTCCTGCTTACCAGGCTTGGGAATCCACACCCGCCGAAGCGGCTGCGGCCTGTAGCCTCGTTTTTTCGACAGACGCATCACGGCTCGGAGCTTGGCTTGGGGCGATCCCCAGGTTTCTCCATCGACGCCCGGTGTCTTGCGACCCCGGTTCTCCGTGACTCGTCTCACAGCCAAACAGCGGCCGTGAAACGAGTGGGTCAGCATCCGTTGCAGGCGTTTAACCCTGCGCCAGTTACCTTCCCGTGTTGCCTGCGCAATCTTTAGCTGCGTTTTCCGAACAGAGGTCTGAACCTTGGCCCAATCGAGATCGTGCCAGTTCATTGCTCCATCGCAGGACGCAGACGTAACCGGTGTTGCTGGTTGCGTTTTCATACAGTCCTCCTGAGGTAAACCAACCGTCAGGACGGACTCTCCCCTAGGGGCAGAATCCACCCCTAGGGTCGTTATTACGCTGGAATCAGCGGCTCTTTTTGCGCTCGTAAACCAGATGCACGTCAGCCAGGGTTGCCCCTGCCGGTGATGTTTCAACCGGTATGCAGCCCATTACAGGCAGCCCTTCGCTTTTTGCATCCTCCTATTCCCCACACCCATCAGCGCCCCTTGCGGTTTGCCTGCCTTGCCAATGTTGCTGGCAGGGCGAGTGGTCGGGATTGCCACGTTCCCCGAGTCGCATCAATTCCCCGTTTAGGCTCCGTCTTTCCCCCGGCAACTAGGGTGATACCGCGTCGTAACACGTGACTACGACGACCAGCTGCATTGCCTTTTGGCTGGGGCCAATAATTGCCGTAGGCCCGTCCATACTTACGAGGGTTCCGTCGACGATTCACATGCGTTAGCCATGCGGGTTGGGTCACTAGCCCCCGTGCATCCGTGCAATTCGGATACACCACGCTCTCCGTTACCGGATTACGTTTCTCTTGCGAGACAGGGCATTGTGGATCGGGCTTCACACCCCGGGGTTGGCCCCCGACGCATGCCGATCTAGTGAACTGGCGGGTATACGCCAGGCTCGGTACTCCCTGAGTAAGCAGAGTTGAGCAATGCGATTCGGAGCTTGCGCTCCGTGCTTGGACAAGACACCTCCAGCGTCTCTCGACGGTGGCGAGGGCCAAAGCAGCCAAGTCGCCCAGGAGATGAATTGCACCCCTGAGGGCGTAATTCACCCTTGGGGTTCTTGAGATGCTTAGTAACAATCCCGGAGGATAGGATTGCTCTTTGTTTGGCGTTTTAGATCAAATTTTAGCCATTTAAGGCCGAATTTGAGACGCACTTTCCCTGACTGGCAGGGATTTCGCACCCCCGCGAGCGGGTCTTTTTAGGCTTAACAAAGCCAGGCTCTAGTGCTTCTTCTGACTTCAACCCCTTGATAGCAAAGGGCTTGGTGTCATGGGGAAGCTCCCCAACCAAGCACGACACGACCATGCGTGTCGCACCACCTGCGTGTATGATACCTGAGCTCATTCCTAATTAGCCAAATTCATAGCTATAACCGTGTCGTCCGGGGCTTTTCATGCAGGCGTACCAGCGCGAATTCATCCGTTTTGCCATCGAACGCGGCGTGCTGCGCTTCGGTGAGTTCACCCTCAAATCCGGGCGCACCAGCCCCTATTTCTTCAATGCCGGCCTGTTCAGCAGCGGTCTGGCCCTGGCCAAGCTGGGGCGCTTCTATGCCTCGGCGCTGGTCGATAGCGGCATCGACTTCGATGTGCTGTTCGGCCCGGCCTACAAGGGCATTCCGCTGGCGGCCGCGACTGCAGTGGCCCTGGCCGAGCAGCATGAGCGCGATCTGCCCTGGTGCTTCAACCGCAAGGAGGCCAAGGACCATGGCGAAGGCGGAACCCTGGTCGGCGCACCGCTGACTGGGCGGGTAATGATTGTCGACGATGTGATCACGGCCGGTACGGCGATCCGCGAAGTGATGCAGATTATCCAGGCCCAGGGCGCTCAGGCCGCTGGCGTGCTGATTGCGCTGAACCGCCAGGAACGTGGTCAGGGCGAGCTGTCGGCCATCCAGGAAGTCGAGCGCGACTACGGCATGCCGGTGGTCAGCATTGTCTCGCTGGAGCAGGTACTCGACTATCTGGCGGGGGATGCTGAACTGAAGAAGCACCTGCCCGCCGTAGAGGCTTATCGCGCGCAATACGGAATTTAGCCTCAAAACAACTACAACAAGGGTCTGTCATGCTCAAACCCGCGGTGCTGTGCTGGACGTTGTGCTGGGCTCTTTGGTCGTCGCTGGTTGCGGCCACGGAAATGTATCGCTACGTCGACGAGCGCGGGGTGACCGTGATCGATCGCCTCGGCGTGCCGCCCGAACATGTGGCCAGGGGTTATGAGGTGCTCAACGAGCAGGGGCGGGTGGTCAAGGTCGTGCCGCCGGCTCCGAGTGCCGAAGAGCGCCAGCGTCTGGCGGAGGAGAAGGCCAAGGCGTCCTCCGATGCCCAGTTGCTGCGCATCTATTCCGAAGTCGGCGATGTCGATCGCGCCCGTGATCGCAAGCTGGCCGAGCTAGACGGCGCGATCAGTGTGGCGCAGAGCAACTTGCAGTCCCTGCGCACCCAGCAGGGCAGCCTGCAGGCCAAGGCAGCCGAATTCGAACGGGCGGGTCGTCAGGTTCCCGAGCATCTGCTGGTGCAGATCGAGAACCTGAAGATTGAGCAGGCCGGCGTGGAGAAGGACATCAGTCGCTACCGGGAAACCCGGCTCAGCGAAGAGGCGGCGTTTGCCGCCGACCGCGCGCGCCTGCTGGAGTTGCGTGGGCGCTGAGGTGATAGGCGGCCGGCAGGTGCCGGCCGCGCTACAGCCTCAGAGCCTGTTTACGGTCTCCTGGCTGTCGGCCATCCGGCGTTAAAAGTGGCCTCAAAATGCTCATTTACAACTCGTAAATTGCGCTTTTTCGGCCACTTTTGCCTTGTCTGGCTCTAATCCAGAAGATCGTAAACAGCCTCTTAACGGTGGTGCTTACGGTTGCTGATCAGGGTGCCGACACCGCTGTCGGTGAAGATTTCCAGCAGTACCGCGTTAGGCACCCGGCCATCGATGATGTGCGCGCTGGTCACGCCGCCTTGCACGGCTTCCAGGGCGCAGCGGATCTTCGGCAACATGCCGCCGTAGATGGTGCCGTCGGCGATCAGGCTGTCCACCTGTTCGGTGGTCAGCCCGGTGAGCACCTCGCCCTGCTTGTCCAGCAGGCCGGCGATGTTGGTCAGCAGCATCAGCTTCTCGGCCTTCAGCGCTTCGGCCACCTTGCCGGCGACCAGGTCGGCGTTGATGTTGTACGACTCGCCTTCGGCGCCGACGCCAATCGGCGCGATCACCGGGATGAAGTCGCCTTTCACCAGCATGTTGAGCAGGTCGGTGTTGACCCCGACCACTTCGCCGACATGGCCGATGTCGATGATCTCCGGCTGGGTCATTTCCGGCGTTTTGCGGGTGACCTGCAGCTTCTTGGCGCGGATCAGTTCGGCGTCCTTGCCGGTCAGGCCGATGGCGCTGCCGCCATGCTGATTGATCAGGTTGACGATGCTCTTGTTGACCTGGCCGCCGAGGACCATTTCCACCACGTCCATGGTGGCGGTGTCGGTGACGCGCATGCCGTCGATGAAGTGGCTCTCGATCGACAGGCGCTTGAGCAGGTCGCCGATCTGCGGGCCGCCGCCATGCACCACCACCGGATTGATGCCCACCGCCTTCATCAGCACGATGTCGCGGGCGAAGCCTTCCTTGAGTTCTTCGCTTTCCATGGCGTTGCCGCCGTACTTGATCACCAGCGTCTTGCCGACGAAGCGACGGATATAGGGCAGCGCTTCGGACAGGACCTTGGCGACGTTGGTGGCGGCATCACGTTCGAGGGTCATTGCAGACGGGGCTCCGGGGCAGATCAGAAGGGCAGGTTGAGTTCAGGGGCGACGGTGTAGAGCTGGGCGCGGAACACTTCCTTGATCCGTTCCAGTTCTTCCTGGGTTTCCGCTTCGAAGCGCAAGACCAGCACCGGCGTGGTGTTGGAGGCGCGTACCAGGCCCCAGCCCTTCTGGTAGTCGACGCGTACGCCGTCCAGGGTGGTCAGGTTGGCATCGCCCCACACGCCATCGCGCTGCAGGCGATCGATCAGGCGGAACTTGTTCTCATCGGTGACGGTGATGTTGATCTCCGGGGTGGAGATATCCGCCGGGAAGGCCGCGAACACCTGTTCCGAGTTGCGTTTTTCCTGGCTGAGGATTTCCAGCAGGCGCGCGGCACTGTAGATGCCGTCGTCGAAGCCGAACCAGCGCTCCTTGAAGAAGATGTGCCCGCTCATCTCGCCGGCCAGCAGGGCGCCGGTTTCCTTCATCTTCTTCTTGATCAGCGAGTGGCCGGTCTTCCACATCACCGGACGGCCGCCGTAGCCGCTGATCAGCGCGCCCAGGCGGCGGGTGCATTTGACGTCATAGATGATGTCGGCGCCGGGATTGCGCGATACCACGTCCTTGGAGAACAGCATCATCAGGCGGTCGGGGAAGACCATGTTGCCGGCATTGGTCACCACGCCGACGCGGTCGCCGTCGCCGTCGAAGGCCAGGCCCAGGTCGGCGCCTTCGGCTTTTACCCGGGCGATCAGGTCGACCAGGTTTTCCGGTTTGCCCGGATCCGGGTGGTGGTTGGGGAAGTTGCCGTCGACCTCACAGAACAGCGGGATCACGGTGCAGCCCAGCGCTTCGATCAGCTGCGGGGCGATGACCCCGGCCACGCCGTTACCGCAGTCGACCACCACCTTCATCGGCTTGGCCAGGGCGATATCGTCGCGGATCTGCTTGAAATAGCGGTCGAGGATATCGAGCTGCTCGATGCTGCCGACGCCGCTGGCCAGATCGTTGTTGTCGATACGGGTTTTCAGCGCCTGGATCTGTTCGTTGGCCTGGGTGTCGCCGGCGATGACGATCTTGAAGCCGTTGTAGTCCGGCGGGTTGTGGCTGCCGGTGAGCATGACCCCGGACTTGCCTTCCAGCACGTTGGTGGCGAAATACAGCACCGGCGTCGGCACCATGCCGATATCGGTGACCTGGCAGCCGCAGTCGAGCAGACCCTGGATCAGCTGTTGCACCAGCTGTGGGCCGGACAGGCGGCCGTCACGGCCCACGGCGACGCAGGGCTCGCCCTTGGCCAGGCTTTCCGAACCGATGGCGCGGCCGATCCAGTAGGCGGCTTCGCTGGTCAGGGTGTCGCCGACCACGCCACGGATGTCGTAGGCGCGGAAGATGCTGGCGGGCAGTTTCGGTGGGGTTTGTCGGGCGCTTGCCACAGGTGTTTGCTCCAATCCCAGGAGATCCTGGTCTTCGTCGAGAATGTCGATATCGAGAATATCGGTGTCTTGAAACAACGGGTCGGCCAGAGCTGCTGGCTTGCTTGCTGTCTCTGCTTTGGCGGTGCTGGCACCGCCGGCCTCCGCAGAGGCGCTTTCCTGCTTGCGGCGCGGCATGCGCGCCAGGGTCTGGGCCAGGCTGTCGAGTGCCTGCAGGCTGAGGCTGAAGGCCTTGACCGACTTGCCGCTGGAGAGTTCCTGGATCATCTGGCCCAGCTGGCGTACGTCATTGCGCAGACGGCCATGCAGCTGGTTCTGCACCAGGAACAGACCGAGCAGGGCGCCGCCCGCCGCCAGCAGCAGGGCGAGGCCGAGCAGCATGGGCGACAGCGCGGGTGCCTGCAGGTTCGGCCCAGGCGTGAAGCTGAGCTTCCAGTTCGGGTTGCCGGTATCGAACAGCTTGGCGACACCTGCCCCAGGCTCGCCGCGCTCGCTGAGGAGCTGCTCGGCAGTGCTGCCGAATTGCTGGCTGAGTTGCACCTGGCCAATCCCGGCGGGCACTGCTGGCAGGGTGTTGAGCAGGCGCTCGAGGTCGACCACCAGCAGCAGGGTGCCCGGCGATCGGCTGCCATCGCTGCCAGCCAGTGCCGCCGCGCTGTAGACCAGCCAGCGTTCGCCGACCTTGTAGGCCTCCGGCGCAGGGGCCTGGCCACTTTCCAGGCGGCGCAGCAGGTCGAGGGCGGCGAAGTTCATCGGCCCGCTGCGACCGACATCCAGGGCGGCGCGGCCCGTGGCGTTCAGGTGCACGTCGACCACACCCTGCCAGTGCTGCTGGCTGCGTTCGGCAGCGCTAATGATGCTTTTGTCGGCACTTTGCAGGGCGACCAGCAGGGCCGGGTTGGCGGCGGCAGCCTGGGTATCGGCTTGCAGTTGTTGCAGCGCCTGCTGCACGGCGCTGGCCTGGTTGTTGCCCCAGGCGTCGATCAGTTGCTGTTGTTGCAGCTGATCACGGCTAGCCAGGCTGAACCACAGCAGCAGGCTGCCGATCAGCAATCCCGTCAGGGCGGCAAGCGCACCTGGCAGCAGGGCCTTGTGCTCATTGCCACGCGGGGCGGCAGTGGCGATAACCTCGACGCTGACCGGAACGGTGCTGTCGTTGTCCTTGGCGGTGCGCTTGAAGAGTTTCACCAAACGTCTCCTGGGCAATTCATCCTGGAATTAATAGGCTCAGTGGCTGCCGGAATGGCCAAAACCACCGGCGCCGCGCTGGCTTTCATCGAACTGTTCGACCAGTTCAAAGTGCGCCTGCACCACGGGAACCAGCATCAGCTGTGCAATTCGCTCGCCAACGGCGATGGTGAAGGGCGTCTGCCCGCGGTTCCAGCAAGACACCATCAGTTCGCCCTGGTAGTCGGAGTCGATCAGGCCGACCAGGTTGCCGAGCACGATGCCGTGCTTATGGCCGAGGCCCGAGCGCGGCAGGATCAACGCGGCCAGGCCCGGATCGCCGATGTAGATCGACAGGCCGGTGGGGATCAGCAGGGTCTGGCCGGGCTCCAGCACCGTGTCCTGCTTGAGCATGGCGCGCAGGTCGAGGCCCGCCGAGCCGGGGGTGGCGTATTGCGGCAGGGGGAAGTCACTGCCCAGGCGCGGGTCGAGAATCTTGGCTTGCAAAGCGTGCATGTCAGGCCCTGTGAACGGTCGGAAGTGGGTCAGGCGCGGTTGAGGCGCTCGGCAATGAAGGCTACCAGCTGACGGGCGATCTTGCCTTTGCTGGTCTGGGCAAAACTGCTGGCCTGCAACTCGCGGTCGATGATGGTGATGGCGTTTTCCTCGCTGTTGAAGCCGATCGTGGGGTTGGCCACGTCATTGGCGACGATCAGGTCGAGGTTCTTGTCCTTCAGCTTGCGCGCCGCGTAGCCGAGCAGGTTCTCGGTTTCGGCGGCAAAGCCCACGCTGAACGGGCGATCGGCACGGCCGGTGAGGGTGGCGAGGACATCCGGGTTGCGCACCAGTTGCAGGAGCAGGCCATCACCGGTGGTGGGGTCCTTCTTCAGTTTGTGCTGGGCGACCACTTCCGGGCGGTAGTCGGCGACGGCGGCCGAGGCGATCAGCAGGTCGCAGGGCATGGCGGCTTCGCAGGCGGCGAGCATGTCGCGGGCGCTGACCACGTTGATGCGGGTGACCCGGTCCGGGGTGGGTAGGTGCACCGGGCCGGTGATCAGGGTCACCTTGGCGCCGGCCTCCACCGCGGCCTCGGCCAGGGCGAAGCCCATCTTGCCGGAGCTGTGGTTGGTGATGTAACGCACCGGATCGATGTTTTCCTGGGTCGGTCCGGCGGTGATCAGTACGTGTTTGCCGCTCAGGCTTTGGCGCTGGAAGCAGTCGGCGGCGCGCTGCGCCAACTCTTCCGCTTCGAGCATGCGGCCGGGGCCGACATCGCCGCAGGCCTGGCTGCCGGCTGCCGGGCCGAACAGACGCAGGCCGCGGCTTTCCAGCAGTTGCGCATTGGCCTGGGTGGCCGGATCGCGCCACATGGCCTGGTTCATCGCCGGGGCCAGGGCCACAGTGGCGTCGGTGGCCAATACCAGGGTGGTCAGCAGGTCGTCGGCCACGCCCTGGGCCAGACGGGCCATCAGGTCGGCGGTGGCTGGGGCGATCAGCACCAGGTCGGCCCACTTGGCCAGCTCGATATGGCCCATGGCCGCCTCGGCTTCCGGGTCGAGCAGATCGAGATGCACCGGATGGCCGGACAGGGCCTGCAGGGTCAGCGGGGTAATGAACTCGCGGCCGCCGCGGGTCATCACCACGCGCACTTCGGCGCCTTGGTCGCGCAGGCGGCGAACCAGTTCGGCACTCTTGTAGGCGGCAATGCCGCCACCGACGCCCAGGACGATGCGTTTCCGATACAGCCGCTGCATAGGCCTGCCTTAATAATGTGGTGTGGATAGCAACGCGATGAGAGACGCCTCCCCAGGCCAGTCACCGCGCCAAAAAGCCGGGCTAAGATAGCACAGGGCCCGCGCCGGAACAGCGGGCCGCCTGACAGGGAGATGTCATGAGTATTCGCGATTGGCCCGCGGCGGAGCGCCCGCGGGAGAAGCTGCTGGAGATGGGTGCGGGCGCCCTGAGTGACGCCGAGTTGCTGGCGATCTTCCTGCGTACCGGGGTGGCTGGGCAGAGTGCGGTAGACCTGGCGCGCCACCTGCTGGGGGATTTCGGCAGCCTGCGCGCGCTGCTCGAGGCCGACCTGCCGTCCTTCAGCCAGCGTCTGGGCCTGGGCCCGGCCAAGTTCGCCCAGTTGCAGGCGGTGCTGGAGATGGGCCGCCGCCATCTGGCCGAGCGGCTCAAGCGCGATTCCGCCCTGGAAAGCCCGCAGGCGGTGCGCGACTACCTCAAGGCGCGCCTGCGTCATGAGCCCCATGAAGTGTTCGGTTGCCTGTTCCTCGATGCCAAGCACCGGGTCATCGAGTTCGAGGCGCTGTTTCACGGCAGCATCGATGGCGCCAGCGTCTACCCGCGGCAAGTGGTCAAGCGCGCCCTGGCGCACAACGCGGCGGCGGCGATCCTGGTGCACAACCACCCGTCGGGGGTTGCCGAGCCCAGCCAGGCCGATCGCGTGCTGACCGAGCGCCTCAAGGAGGCGCTGGCACTGATCGAAGTGCGCGTGCTCGACCACTTCATCGTCGGCGACGGCGAACCGCTGTCCATGGCCGAATTCGGCTGGGTCTAGGCCTTACTTGAGCTGCACCTTGGCAAAATCCTGGCGGCCGAACGGATTGACCTGATAGCCCTGCACAGTGCTGCGCAACAGGGCGAAGGCAGTCGGATGGGCCAGCGGCAGCCAGAGTGCCTGCTGCTGGATAATCGCCTGGGCCTGCTGGTACAGGTCGCTGCGCGCTGCTTGCTCGGCGCTGAGCTTGCCGTCGGCGATCAGCTTGTCCAGTTGCGGGTCGCAGAAACGCGCGAAATTCAGTCCGGACTGCAGCGAGGCGCAGGAAAACTGCGGGGTGAGGAAGTTGTCCGGGTCGCCATTGTCGCCGGCCCAGCCCATGAACAGCAGGTCATGCTCGCCGGCCTTGGCGCGCTTGATCAGCTCGCCCCATTCGATCACGCGGATCTCGGCGCGGATGCCGACCTTGGCCAGGTCGGCCTGTAGCAGCTGCGCGCCGAGGGCCGGATTGGGGTTGAGCAGGCTGCCCGATGGGCGGGTCCAGATCGTCGTACTGAAACCGTTGGCCAGCCCGGCCTCGGCCAGCAGCGCCTTGGCTTTGGCCGGGTCGTGGGCGTAGCCGGGCAGGTCCTTGGCGTAGCTCCAGGTGGTCGGTGGGTAGGGGCCGCTGGCGGCTGTGGCGCTGCCCTCGAACACCGCCTGCAGGTAGCTGGCCCTGTCGAAGGCCAGGTTGATCGCCTGGCGCACCTGGGGCTTGTCCAGCGGCGGGTGCTGGCTGTTGAGGGCGACGAAGGCAGTCATGAAGGCCGGCGTCTCGCTGATCCGCAGGCTCGGGGCCTGACGCGCCGCCTGCACATCCAGCGGTTTGGGCGACAGGGCGATCTGGCATTCGTTGCGGCGCAGCTTCTGCAGGCGCACGTTGGCATCCGGGGTGATGGCGAAGATCAGGCCGTCCACCGCGGGCTTGCCGGCGAAGTAGTCGGGGTTGGCCGTGTAGCGGATGGCCGCATCCTTCTGGAAACGCTTGAGGATGAACGGGCCGGTGCCCACCGGGGCGCTGTTGAGCTTCTCCGGCGTGCCGGCCTGCAGCAGTTGCGCGGCGTATTCGGCCGAGTAGATCGAGGCGAAGCCCATGCTCAGGGTGGCGAGGAAGGTGGCGTCCGGGCGATTGAGGGTGAAGCGCACCTGTTGTGCGCCCACGGGCTCGATGCGCTTGATCAGCGCCGGCAGCTGCATCGACTGGGCATGCGGATAGCCGCCGGGCGCGCTCTTGTGCCAGGGGTGGGCGGGGTCGAGCATGCGCTGGAAGCTGAACAGCACGTCATCGGCGTTCAGCTCGCGGCTCGGGCTGAACCACTCGGTGCGTTGGAATTTCACCCCGGGGCGCAGCTGGAAGTCCCATACCAGGCCGTCGTCCGATACCGACCAGCTTTGCGCCAGGCTCGGCTGCAGCTGGCCGCTGGTGGCGTCGAACTCGACCAGGCGGTTCATCAGTACGTCGGCCGAGGCGTTGGTGGTGGTCAGTGCGTTGTACTGCACCACGTCGAAACCATCCGGGCTGGCCTCGGTGCACACGCTGAGCATGGCGGCCTGGCTCAGCAGTGGGGCGAACAGCAGGGGCAGGGCGGCAAGGCGCATGGGTATCTCCAGAGTGGCGACAGGCGGCAAGGGTCTAACCCTAGACCAAGGCGCGGGGCGGGACAATCAGCAGGTTGCGACGAGTGGTCGCCCGGCCTGCGTCGTCGCAACCCGGCAAAGTAGAGGGTTTGCGCCTTTGCGGCGCAGTTAACAAGGTACAGTTCGCCTTGCGACTGCTAGGGTGTTCTGGTATAAAGCAGCGCTCTTTTCTAGGGGCCCGCCTCCTGCGCAAGCAGACAAGCGCGGTAAGACCCCCCGAGAAACGTGGCGCTGAGCGCCAAATGACTATTAAGTTCAAGCGGCCAACCCATGCCGGGTTGGGCATGTGGTTTTAGAGGGCTGAGGCATGTCGAGAGTCTGTCAAGTTACTGGTAAGGGTCCAGTAACCGGGAACAAGGTTTCCCACGCAAACAACAAAACCCGTCGTCGTTTCCTGCCGAACCTGCAGCATCACCGCTTCTGGGTCGAGTCCGAGAAGCGTTTCGTGCGTCTGCGCGTTTCTGCCAAAGGCATGCGTATCATCGACAAGCGCGGCATTGACGTAATTCTGTCCGAGCTGCGCGCTCGCGGCGAAAAGGTTTAAGGAGCAAGTCATGCGTGAACTGATCCGTTTGGTGTCCAGCGCCGGTACCGGCCACTTCTACACCACAGACAAGAACAAGCGCACCACCCCGGATAAGATCGAAATGAAAAAATTCGATCCGACCATCCGTAAGCACGTGATGTACAAGGAAGCCAAGATCAAGTAATTGATCCGGCTCCCGCGAAAAGAACCCGCCTTAATCGGCGGGTTTTTTTTTGCCCGGAGAAAAGCCCAGGCGAAAAAAAGCCCGCGGGACGCGGGCGCAAGTTGCACAGGGTAAAACGGTGGGGCTGGCTTCAGAACCTGTTTTGGATCTTTTGAGCTAGAGCCAGGCAAGGCGGAATTGGGCGAGGACGCGGAGTTTACGAAGTGTAAATGAGCAGTACTCGTTTCACTCGCCCTTCGGGCCGCGCTAAAGCGCGTTAGCCGCAGGCGGCTTTCCGAGCCCGATTGACCAGCCTGCGGCTGTTACTGCGCTGCAACGCAGCATGGCCGACGATCAAGAGATCCTAAGCAGGTTCTCAGGCCTTTTGCTCGAACATCACATAGACCTTGCGGCACGGCTCCAGCACTTCCCAGGTGCCGGAGAAGCCGGCCGGGATGACGAAACGGTCGCCGGCGCGTACGGTCTTGGCGGTGCCGTGCTGGTCGCGCAGCACCGAGACGCCCTGGAGGATCTCGCAGTATTCGTGTTCGCTGTAGTTGACCGTCCAGTGGCCGACCGCGCCTTCCCAGATGCCGGCGTGGAACTGGCTGCAGGGGCTGCTGTAATGGTTGCGCACGCTTTGCTCGGGATCGCCCTTGAGAATCTTCTCGGCGGCGGGGCGGTAGTGCTCGGGCGCGGTGGTGGCGCTGGCGAAGTCGATGATCTGCTCGGTGTTCACGGGCGTGTCCATGTGTTGTGGGTTGTGGAATGAGCGATTGATCGCAGTCTATGTTTGATAAAACGAACATTGCAAGGCGCCTGGCGCCTTTCTGTCAAAAATATTGAAAAGGTACAGGGCTCTGGTTTAGTGTTACGGGCACGAAGGCCGGCAATCGGCCTGGCAGAATAATTGACAGTGCGTGTTGTCGATTTGCGACACGCTTCCACCGAGGATGCACCCCATGACTACCCTGACTCGTGCCGACTGGGAACAGCGCGCCAAGAGCCTGCAGATCGAAGGCCGCGCCTTCATCCACGGCGAATACACCGAAGCTGTTGCCGCTGCCACCTTCGAGTGCATCAGCCCGGTCGACGGCCGTCTGCTCGGCCTGATTGCCAGCTGCGACCTGGCCGACGCCGAGTTGGCGGTCAAGGATGCGCGCGCCACCTTCGAGTCCGGTGTGTGGTCGCGCATGAGTCCGGTGGCGCGCAAGGAAGTGATGATCCGCTTCGCCGACCTGATCGACGCCCACGCAGAAGAGCTGGCCCTGCTGGAAACCCTGGACATGGGCAAGCCGATCAGCGACTCGCTGAGCATCGACGTGCCGGCCGCCTCGCGCGCCATCCGCTGGAGCGGCGAAGCGATCGACAAGATCTATGACGAAGTGGCGGCCACCCCGCACAACGAGCTGGGCCTGGTCACGCGCGAGCCGATCGGCGTGGTCGCCGCCATCGTGCCGTGGAACTTCCCGCTACTGATGACCTGCTGGAAGCTCGGCCCGGCGCTGTCCACCGGTAACTCGGTAATCCTCAAGCCGTCCGAGAAGTCGCCGCTGACCGGTATCCGTATCGCCCAGCTGGCCATCGAGGCTGGTATCCCGGCCGGTGTATTCAACGTCCTGCCGGGCTTCGGTCACACTGTGGGCAAGGCCCTGGCCCTGCACATGGACGTCGACACCCTGGTGTTCACCGGTTCGACCAAGATCGCCAAGCAACTGATGGTCTACGCCGGCGAGTCGAACATGAAGCGCGTCTGGCTGGAAGCTGGCGGCAAGAGCCCGAACATCGTCTTCGCCGATGCGCCTGACCTGCAGGCTGCCGCCGAAGGTGCCGCCGGTGCCATCGCCTTCAACCAGGGCGAAGTCTGCACCGCCGGCTCGCGCCTGCTGGTGGAAAACTCGATCAAGGACAAGTTCGTGCCGCTGGTGGTCGAGGCGATCAAGGCCTGGAAACCGGGCAACCCGCTGGACCCGGCGACCAACGTCGGCGCCCTGGTCGATACCACCCAGCTGAACAACGTGCTGGCCTACATCCAGGCCGGCCATGACGACGGCGCCAAGCTGGTCGCCGGCGGTCAGCGCGTGCTGGAAGAAACCGGCGGCACCTATGTGCAGCCGACCATCTTCGACGGCGTGAACAACGCCATGCGCATCGCCAAGGAAGAGATCTTCGGCCCGGTACTGGCGGTGATCGGCTTCGACAGCACCGAAGAAGCCGTGGCCATCGCCAACGACAGCATCTACGGCCTGGCCGCCGGCATCTGGACCAGCAACCTGTCCAAGGCCCACCTGGTGGCCAAGGCCCTGCGTGCCGGTAGCGTGTGGATCAACCAGTACGACATGGGTGACATGACCGCGCCGTTCGGCGGCTTCAAGCAGTCCGGCAACGGCCGCGACAAGTCGCTGCACGCCTTCGACAAGTACACCGAGCTGAAAGCCACCTGGATCAAGCTGTAAGTACGCAGGACGATCTCCTGGTCGTCGGCCATACGGCGTTGCGTCCTCGCTTTTAATGCTCACGTACTGCAGTACGCTGCGCTTAAAAGCTGCGGGGCGCCTTGTCTGGCCTTAGCCCAGAAGATCTTTTCCGGTGTTGGGCTCGGTCGAGGTAGGGCCGAGCTCTAAGTTGAAAGGTCCGCCCTTCGGGGCCGGCTCCTTGTGAGCCACACCTGCGGCCGGGTTTCTTAGGAAACCCGGCCGTTTGCTTTTTCGCGGCCAGACAATGGAAAGGACATGGCTATGCGTTGGGGTACCTATTTCGCCGTCAGCTCGGCGGTGATCATCGTTGGCCTGGCCCTGGGCGTGACTCTGCCACTGGTCTCGTTGCGCCTGGAAAGCTGGGGCTATGGGCCGTTCGCCATCGGTGTGATGGCGGGCATGCCGGCCATCGGCGTACTGCTGGGCGCTCGCCTGACCGGGCGCCTGGCCGGCTGGCTGGGTACGCCGCGCACCCTGCAACTGTGCCTGCTGGCCAGTGCGGTGTCGGTCGGCCTGCTGGCACTGTTGCCCAGTTACCCGCTGTGGCTGCTATTGCGCTTGCTGATTGGTGTTTCCCTGACCGTGGTCTTCGTCCTCGGCGAGAGCTGGATCAACCAGCTGGTCGAAGAACGCCTGCGTGGGCGCCTGGTGGCGCTGTATGGCACCGGCTTCGCTCTCAGCCAACTGTCTGGTCCGCTGCTGCTGACCCTGATCGGCAGTGAGGGCGATCTGGGCTTCTGGCTGTCTGCCGGGCTGCTGGTGGCCGGCTGCAGCGTGCTGTTCGGCCACAGCGGCGCACCCAGGGTCGACGCGCACAGCGCCGCCGGGCGCGGGTTGCTGGTGTTCTGCCGCAAGCTGCCGGCGATTGCCTGGGCGGTGGTGCTGTTTGCCGCCTTCGAGGCCATGGTGCTGACCCTGCTGCCGGTGTACCTGCTGCGTGAAGGCTTCGATCAGCAAACCGCGCTGCTGATGGCCAGCGTGGTGGTGGTTGGCGATGCCCTGTTGCAGTTGCCGATCGGCCTGCTGGCCGACCGGGTGCCGCGCGAGTTGCTGTTCCGCATCTGTGGCGTGGTGTTACTGCTGTCCAGCCTGGCTATCCCGCCACTGCTTCACACGCCGCTGATCTGGCCGTTGCTGGTGTTGTTCGGGGCATCGGCCGGTGGCCTCTACACCCTGTCGCTGATCCTGGTCGGGCAGTTCTACCGCGACGATGCGCTGGTCCGCGCCAATGCCCACATCGCCCTGCTCTGGGGTGTCGGCTGCCTGCTCGGGCCGCTGTCCACCGGTGCCGCCAGCCAGTGGCTGAGCGGCCATGCACTGCCCCTGCTGATGGCCGCCGGTGCGGCGCTGTTCGTCTACCTGGCCTGGCAGCGCGCGGCGTTCCGCGCCCCGCAAACCCTAACCGGCGACTAGGCGCCGGCCAACTCGGCCTGCAGCGTGCAGGCTGTCTCGCCGACCGTGCGCACGGCCTGCTCGATCAGGCTGCTGTTGGTGGTCGAGAAGTTCATGCGCAGGCAGTTGCGGTACTTGCCGGCGGCGGAAAAGATGCTGCCGGGGGCGATCTGCACCTGGTGTGGCAGCAGCAGGCGGTTCAGGCGCTGACTGTCGAAACCCGCCTCCAGCTCGACCCAGAGCATGAAGCCACCCTGCGGCTGGCTGGCCCGCGTGCCTGGCGGGAAGTATTGGCTGACCCAGTCGGTCATCAGCTCGCGGCCGCGCGCGTACTGGCTGCGCATGCGCCGCAGGTGCGGCTCGTAGTGGCCGCCGGCGATGAACTCGGCCAGCGCCAGTTGCGGTAGCTGGGCGCTCATGCCGGTGCTCATGTACTTCATGTGCAGCACCCGCTGCAGGTAGCGTCCGGGGGCGATCCAGCCGATGCGCAGGCCCGGCGCCAGGGTCTTGGAGAAGGAACTGCAGAGCAGCACGCGGCCGTCTTCGTCGAACGACTTGATGGTGCGCGGGCGCGGGTACTTGTAGGCCAGCTCGCCGTAGATATCGTCCTCGATGATCGCCACGTCGTAGCGCTGGGCCAGGGTTAGCAGGGCGCGTTTGTTGGCCTCCGGCATGATGTAGCCGAGCGGGTTGTTGCAGCTCGGGGTGAGCTGGATGGCCTTGATCGGCCACTGCTCCAGGGCCAGTTCGAGGGCCTCCAGGCTGATCCCGGTGAGCGGGTCGGTGGGCAGCTCCAGGGCCTTCATGCCGAAACCCTTGAGCGCCTGCATCACGCCGTGGAAGCTCGGCGAGTCCACCGCGACGATGTCGCCCGGCTCGCAGACGGCGCGGATCGCCGTGGACAGCGCCTCGTGGCAGCCGGTGGTGATGACGATGTCTTCGAGCGGGATCTGGCAGCCGGAATCCAGCACCAGGCGCGACACCTGTTCGCGCAGGCCGGGGTCGCCCAGCACGCTGCCATAACTCAGCTCGCGGATGCCCTGGCGGCGGCTCAGGCGCGACAACGAGCGCAGCAGCGGTTTGAGGGTCGGCGCGGCGATATCCGGGATGCCGCGACCGAGCTGTACCAGCTCGCCGCCGGGCGGGTTGCTGATCAGTTCCAGCACCTGGTCCCACTGCGATACTTCCACCGGACGCTGGGCGGCGCGGCTGACCATCGGCAATGCCGGGCGCAGCCTGGCCTGCGGCACGAAGTAGCCGGACTTCGGCCGCGGCTCCACCAGGCCGTCGTCCTCCAGCTGGCGGTAGGCCTGCTGCACGGTACTCAGGCTCACACCGTGCTCCTGGCTGAGGGCGCGCACCGAGGGCAGGCGGTCGCCGGGGCGGTACAGGCCCTGCTCGATGCGGGTGCCGAGCAGTTCGGCCAGGTTCATGTAGAGCGTCATGACAAATGGGCTCCTGCGCTGCAGGTCAGACAATACAGATGAGGCAAGAATAGACCATTCAGTTGCCTGTGATGGCTTTCTGTATGTAGTTAAAACTGTCATTTTGAATCTGTATTGCCATGTCTCGAACGCCGATCATGGTCTCCCAAGGGCGGACCAGGCTGCGGAGGACAGGGTCATGCGCGAATTGAGCGATCTGTATGTGGGTGTGCGTGAGCGTGAGGAGCAGAGCGGGCGTCTGCCGCTGCGCGAGGTGCGCAGTCGTTGGCAGCTGTTCTGCCGGCGCCTGCATACGCGCCGCCAGTTGCTGCAACTGGATGCCCGTCAGTTGGCCGATATCGGCCTGACCGCCGAGCAGGCGCGCAAGGAAGCGACCCGGCCGTTCTGGCAGTTGCTGCGCTAAGAGCCTGCTCAAAGGCAACTGAGAGTTGCTGTAGGAGCGAGCTCTGCTCGCGAAGCCAACAGCGCAAAGCTTCGCGAGCAGAGCTCGTTCCTACGAAGTGCCAGGGCGTGCAGCGCTTAGACCAGGCCGACCGCTTCTTTCAGCCGATACCAGGCCATACCCAGCGCCAGCAGCGGAGAGCGCAGGTGCTTGCCACCGGGGAAGGTCATGTGCGGCACCTTGTCGAACAGTTCGAAGCCGCCGCCCTGTTGGCCACTGATTGCTTCGGCGAGCAGCTGGCCGGCCAGGTGGGTGGCGTTCACGCCGTGGCCGGCGTAGGCCTGGGCGTAGAACACGTTGGGCTGATCCTTGAGCCGGCCGATCTGCGGCAGGCGGTTGGCGCCGATGCCGATCATGCCGCCCCACTGGTAGTCGATCTTCACGTCTTTCAGGTGCGGGAACACCTGCAGCATCTTCGGTCGCATATAGGCGGCGATATCCGCCGGGTCGCGGCCCGAATAGTGGCAGGCGCCGCCGAACAGCAGGCGGTTGTCGGCGGACAGGCGGAAGTAGTCCACCGTCACGCGCTGGTCGCACAGCGCCATGTTCTGCGGGATCAGGTTGCGCGCCTGGGCCGGCGACAGCGGTTCGGTGGCGATCACGTAGCTGCCGGCTGGCAGTACCTTGCCGCCGATCTTGTCGTTGAGGCCGTTGAGGTAGGCGTTGCAGGCCAGCACCAGGGTCTTGGCGCGCACTTGGCCGCTGGCGGTGTGCACCGTCACTTGCGGGCCATAGTCGATGCGGGTGACCGCCGAGTGTTCGAACAGTCTGACGCCGAGCGATGCGGCGGCGGCCGCCTCGCCCAGGGCCAGGTTGAGCGGGTGCAGATGGCCGGAGCCCATGTCGATCATGCCGCCGGCGTAGCGGTCGGAACCGACCACCTGGTGCATCTGCTCGGGCTGCAGCAGGCGCAGCTCGTGGCGGTAGCCGAGGCTTTCCAGCTCGGCCTTGTCTTCGGCGAAGTCGTCCAGGTGCGCCGGCTTGTTGGCCAGGTCGCAGTAACCCCAGGTCAGGTCGCAGTTGATGTTGTACTGCTCGACCCGGCGGCGGACGATTTCCACTGCTTCCAGGCCCATCAGCTTCAGATTGCGCACGCCTTCCTGGCCGATCACCGAAGCGAACTGCTCGACGCCGTGGCCGACGCCGCGGATCAGCTGTCCGCCATTGCGCCCGCTGGCGCCCCAGCCGATCTGGTGCGCCTCCACGAGCACCACCGAGAAGCCCTTCTGGGCCAGCTCGATGGCGGTATTCAGGCCGGAGAACCCGCCACCGACAATGCACACATCAGCCAGCTCCTCACCCGCCAGCGGCGGGTAGGCCAGCTGCTGGTTGGCAGTGGCGGCGTAATAGGAGGATGCGTGCTGGTCACTGTGCACGGCTGGCTGTTGCGGCTGGTGAACGCGGGCGTTCATGTGCGAAATCCTGTTTGAGGTGTTGTTAAAATTTGACGCAGGATAAGCGCGGGACTCGCCGCTAGCCAAGAGGGGTGGCGGTAAAAACTGTTTTTCCCTGTAGCCGGTCGTCGCTCGGCGGCGCAGGGCAGGGGCGGGCGGTTAATATGCGCGGGTCTTTTGCCGAGCGCTGCCGATGAGCTGTACCAACCGCAAGATCGATCACCTGCGCCGGCAGATCCCGTCTTTCGCCTGCGTGCCCGGCTGCCACGATTGCTGTGGCCCGGTGACGGCCTCGTCCGAGGAACTGGCGCGCCTGCCGGTGAAAAGCGATGCCGCGCACGATGCCGCGCTGGCCGAGTTCAACTGCGTGCACCTCGGCCCGCAGGGCTGCACGGTGTATGACCAGCGTCCGCTGATCTGCCGGCTGTTCGGTACCACGCCGACCTTGCCCTGCCCGCGTGGCCAGGGGCCGGAAACGCCGATCGAGCCGGCGGTCGAGCGCCAGGTACACCAGCTGATCGCCAGCACCCGCCAGCGCCTGGTGTGAGGATCGGCGGTGGAAAACGCTGCGCGGTTTTCCACCCTACGCGAACTCGCAGACTTTGTAGGGTGGATAACGCTTTGCTTATCCACCGCCCTGCTAACAGCCCTGCCACCTCACTCCGGCACCGGCAGACTCAGGCTCTCCTTCACCTCTTCCATGACGATGTAGGACTTCGATTCGCGCACATGCGGCAGCTTGAGCAGGATGTCGCCGAGCAGCTTGCGGTAGCTGGCCATCTCATTGATCCGCGCCTTCACCAGGTAGTCGAAGTCGCCGCTGACCAGGTGGCACTCCAGTACGTGCGGCAGCTTGAGCACGGCGCGGCGGAAGTCCTCGAAGGTGTCGCCGGACTTGTAGTCCAGGCTGATCTCGACGAACACCAGCAGGCTGGCCTTGAGCTGCTGTGGGTTGAGGCGGGCGTGGTAGCCCATGATGATCCCTTCGCGCTCCAGGCGGCGTACGCGCTCGGTGCAGGGGGTGGTCGACAGGCCGACCCGCTCGCCCAGCTCGGTGAAGCTGATGCGGCCGTCCTCCTGCAGAATGCGCAGGATATTCCGGTCGATCTTGTCCAGCTCGCGCCGGCTTTGGTGTTGGGTTCTCATGGGGGATATCTCTGTGAAAGCCGCGAAGGTTCCAGTATTCGTCGGCAAATATAGCGACGAACCCAGCGGAAAACACTGGCCAGGCGAAACGCCTTGATCTTGTCGGGGGTGGCCGCCACCCTGAGTGACAAAGGATTTCGTCGAGGTTTGCACCATGCCGTCGCGCCACAAGGGACGTCGCCTGCTGGGCAGATTGCTGCTGGCACTGCTGTTGCTGGTGGCGCTGCTGTGGCTGGCCTGGCGCTGGCTGCTGGCGGCGCAGGGCATCAGTCAGCTGGACTGGCAGGGCCTGCAGCTGTCGGGCGCGGGGCTGCAGGTGGACAGCCTGTTGCTGGTGCGTGACGGCAGCGACGGTAGCCGTGTGCAGGTAAGCGCCAGCGCCCTGCAACTGGCCTGGCCGCAACGGCTGCAGCAGCGCCTGTATCTGCCCGAACTGCGCAGCCAGGCGCTGCAACTGAGCTGGCAGGCCGGGCAGGGCGAGAGCGCGGCAGACGCTGATCCGCAGGCGCTGCTCGACAGCCTGGCCTGGCTGCCACGACAGCTGACAGTCGACCAACTGAGTCTGGAATTACCCTGTGCCACCGGCCGCTGCGTGCTGCTCGGCAGCCTGCAACTGCAGCATGGCGGCGCCCTGCAACAGCCGGCCGAGTTGCGCCTGCAGCTGCAGACGGGCGCGCGCAGCCTCGAGCTGCAGGCGCACCTGGAGCAGCGCGAGGGCCAGTGGCAGTTGCGCGCCGATGCCCAGCTCGACCGCCAACCGTTGCTGACGCTGCGCAGCGCATTGCGCGAGGAAGCCGCCGTCAGTCACTGGCAAGGCGAGCTGGAGCTGGTGCAGCTGGCCGATAGCCGCGGCCTGTTCGTCTGGCTGCAGCAATGGCAGACCACCGACCAGCGCCTGCTCGATACCCAGGCGTCTTTGCGCCTGCAGGCCAGCTGGCAGCTGGCTTTGGCCCCCGGCGCGAGCCTGCTCGATAGGCAGCGCTTGCGCGGCGCCAGCGGTACCTTCAGCGCTGCGCTGCAGCTGCAAAGCCCGCTGCTGGAGTACCAGAACCTGCGCGCCGAAGGCCTGGCGCTGACGCTCAAGGTGGACGGAAAACTTGCCGAGCAGCAGTTGCAGGTCAGCCTGCTGCCTTCGTCCAGCCTGCAGGCCAAGCGCCTGCAGCTCGCCGCCGATCTGCGCGTGCAACAGCTGCAGGCCAAGCTGGCCGGGCTGTCCCTGCAACTGGGTGGCAGCCCGAGCCTGAGCGGCCCGCTGCAGCTGAGCGTGAGCAAGCTGGAACAGGCCGAGCTGCTGCCCCAGGCCTGGCAGTTCAGCGGTCAGCTGCAGGCCAGTGCGCAGCAGCAACGCTTGCAGGGCGCCTTGAGCAATGCCGCAGGGCTCAGCCTGAGCGTCGAGGGTGAGCGCGACGCCCAAGGCGCGCTGCAGCTGTCCGCCGAGCTGGCCGAGCTGTTCTTTCGCGCCGGTAATCCTTTGAGCCAGACCTTTCGCGCCTGGCCGGAGCTGCTGCAGATCGGCAACGGCCGCCTGCTCGGCCAGGCCAGCCTGCAGTTGCCGCTCGGCGCGCCGCTGCTGCTGGATCTGGCCCTGCAGTTTCAGGGGCTCGCCGGGATCTACGACCGCAGCGAGCTGACGGGACTGGATGGCGAGCTGAAGGCGCAACTGCGCGGCGACCAACTGAGTCTGGAGCTGCCGCAACTGAGCTTGCAGCAGCTCAACTCCGGCGTGTCGGTTGGCCCGTTGCAGCTGCAGGGCCGCTACGTCGCCCGTCTGGGTCAGCTGTTGCAGGGCCAGCTGTCCTGGCAGACGGCGCAGGCCGCACTGCTGCAGGGCCTGGCCTGGCTGCCCGCCGGGCAGGTGGACCTGGCCCAGCCTAGCCAGCGCCTGCAATTGCAGTTCAAGGATGTGCAACTGGAGGAGATTTTCCGGGTCTACCCTGCAGAGGGGTTGGCCGGGCGCGGCAGTTTGCGCGGTGAGCTGCCGCTGCTGCTGGACGCCGCCGGCCTGCGCATCGAACAGGGTCAGATGGCTGCCCAGGCGCCGGGTTACCTGCAGTTCCGCTCGGAGAAGATCCGTGCCCTGGGCCGCAGCAATCCCGGTATGCAGCTGGTGGTGGATGCCCTCGACAATTTCCACTTCGAATTGCTCGACAGTGCCGTCAGCTATGCTGCCGACGGCAAGTTGCAACTGGCGCTGCGCCTGCAAGGGCGCAACCCGGATGTGGAGAAGGGCCGGCCGATCAACCTCAACGTCAATCTGCAAGAGGACATCCCGGCCTTGCTGACCAGTCTGCAGCTCACCGACCGGGTGAGCGAAACCATCCGCCAGCGTGTGCAGCAACGCCTGCGGCAACGCAATGATCCGCAGAAGGAGAACTGACCATGCGCCTGCGCGCCCTGCTGGTCATCCCGTTGCTCGCCGGCCTGAGCACCGCCTGCACCCCCACGGTGCAGCTGGCGATGCCCAGCGAGCCGATCAACATCAACCTCAACGTGAAGATCGAGCACGAGATCTACATCAAGGTCGACAAGGCCCTGGACTCGATCATCAACGAAGACAGCGGCCTGTTCTGAGCCACTGCAAGGAGCCATTCATGAAGCTGCAACGCACCCTGGCCTGCGGCCTGCTGGCCCTGAGCCTCAGCCTGCCGGCCCTGGCGATGAATCTCAACGAGGCGATGAGCGCCCTCGGTTCGGCCAAGAGCAGCGGCCAGTTGGGCGAACAACCCGACGGCTACCTCGGCGTGGTCAGCCCCGGTGGCTCGGCCGAGGAGATCGCCAAGTTGATCAACCAGGCACGCCAGGCCGAATACCAGCGCCTGGCCAAGGACAACGGATTGCAGCTGGGCGATGTGGAAGCCCTGGCCGGGCAGAAGGCGCTGGAGAAGACCCCCTCCGGGCAGTACATCCAGCTCAACGGCAAGTGGCTGCTCAAGTAGCCCGGGACGGGCGCTCGTCGGGCTCTGTCAATTATTCCGCTGCGCGAGTTTTACCTGCTGTTTTATCGCCAAGCCCCATTAGGTGGTTGTCTGGCTCTCCGTAAAAGGCTTATTTGCCGGAAATTATCGCCAAATAAGCCCTTCTAAACAGTGAATAACACTGCTGTTGTCTTCCTATACTGCGCTCAATCGTGCTCAGTAAAACAAACGCCAGCGAAAGCTCGCGACGAGGGAGACAATCATGCGTGTTCTGGTTCTTGGCAGCGGTGTGATCGGTACCGCCAGCGCCTATTACCTGGCTCGTGCCGGCTTCGAAGTGGTGGTGGTCGACCGCCAGAACGGCCCGGCCCTGGAAACCAGCTTCGCCAATGCCGGGCAGGTCTCCCCCGGCTACGCCTCGCCCTGGGCCGCTCCGGGCGTGCCGCTGAAAGCCATCAAGTGGCTGCTGCAGCAGCACGCACCGCTGGCGATCAAGGCCACCGCCGATATCGACCAGTACCTGTGGATGGCGCAGATGCTGCGCAACTGCACTGCCAGCCGCTACGCGGTGAACAAGGAGCGCATGGTGCGCCTGTCCGAGTACAGCCGCGACTGCCTCGACGAGCTGCGTGCCGAGACCGGCATCAGCTACGAAGGTCGCCAGCTGGGCACCACCCAGCTGTTCCGCACCCAGGCCCAGGTCGACAACGCGGCCAAGGACATCGCCGTGCTGGAAGCCTCCGGCGTGCCCTACGAGCTGCTCGACCGCGACGCGATTGCCCGCGTTGAACCGGCCCTGGCCGGGGTCAAGCACAAGCTGGCCGGCGCTCTGCGCCTACCCAACGACCAGACCGGCGACTGCCAGATGTTCACCGCCAAGCTGGCGGAGATGGCCGTGGCGTTGGGCGTGCAGTTCCGCTTCGGCTGCAACATCGAACGCCTGGACCATGCCGGTGACCGTATCAATGGCGTGTGGGTCGACGGCAAGCTGGAAACTGCCGACCGCTATGTACTCGCCCTCGGCAGCTACAGCCCGCAGCTGCTCAAGCCGCTGGGTGTGCGTGCGCCGGTCTACCCGCTCAAGGGCTATTCGCTGACCGTGCCGATCACCAACCCGGCGATGGCCCCGGCGTCGACCATTCTCGACGAGACCTACAAGGTCGCCATCACCCGTTTCGACAACCGCATCCGCGTCGGCGGCATGGCCGAGATCGCCGGTTTCGACCTGAGCCTCAACCCCAAGCGCCGCGCCACCCTGGAAATGATCACCACCGATCTCTACCCGCAGGGCGGTGACCTGCGCCAGGCGGAATTCTGGACCGGCCTGCGCCCGGCCACCCCGGACGGCACGCCGATTGTCGGTGGCACCGCCTTCCGCAACCTGTACCTCAACACCGGACACGGTACCCTTGGCTGGACCATGGCCTGCGGCTCCGGTCGCTTCCTCGCCGACCTGATGGCGAACAAGCGCCCGCAGATCAGCGCCGAAGGCCTGGATATTTCCCGCTACAGCAACACCAAGGAGAGCCACAAGCATGTCCATCCAGCGCCTGCGCACTGAAAAGCGCTACAGCGAAATCGTCATCCATAACGGCACCGTGTACCTGGCGGGCCAACTGGCTGACGACTACGCCGGCGATATCCGTGAGCAGACCCGCCAGACCCTGGCCAACATCGACCGTTTCCTCGCCGAAGCCGGCAGCGACAAGGCCAAGATCCTCTCGGTGACCATCTACCTCAAGGACATGGCCGACTATGCCGGCATGAATGAGGTCTACGACGCCTGGGTCGCCGAGGGCGCCGCCCCCGGTCGCGCCTGCGTCGAAGCCAAGCTGTACGACCCGCGCGTACTGGTCGAGATGATGGTGATCGCCGCGCAATCCTGAACATCCCTTTGGCCCGGCACCCCCGCCGGGCTTTTTTTAATCTGAAGAAGTTCCAGCCATGCGTCCCGCCCGTGCCCTGATCGATCTGCAAGCCCTGCGCAACAACTACCAACTGGCCCGCGAAGTCAGCGGGGCGAAAGCCCTGGCGGTGGTCAAGGCCGATGCCTACGGGCATGGCGCGGTGCGCTGCGCCCAGGCCCTGGCGAGCGAAGCCGACGGTTTTGCCGTGGCCTGCATCGAGGAGGCGCTGGAGCTGCGCGCAGCGGGGATCACCCAGCCGATCCTGCTGCTGGAAGGCTTCTTCGATGCCGACGAGCTGGTGTTGATCGAACAGCATGCGCTGTGGTGCGTGGTGCATTCGAGCTGGCAACTGGAGGCCATCGAGCGCACGCCGCTGCAGCGGCCGCTGACCGTCTGGCTGAAAATGGATTCGGGCATGCACCGGGTCGGCCTGCATCCGGCCGAGTACCGCGATGCCCATCAGCGCCTGCTGGCCAGTGGCAAGGTGGCGAAGGTGGTGCTGATGAGCCACTTCGCCCGCGCCGACGAGCTGGACTGCCCGCGCAGTGCGGAACAACTGGAGGTGTTCGAGTGGGCCCGTGCCGGCCTGCAGGCGGAAGTCAGCCTGCGCAACTCGCCGGCTATCCTCGGCTGGCCGAGCGTGCCCAGCGATTGGGTGCGCCCCGGCATCATGCTGTATGGCGCCACCCCGTTCGAACAGGCCCAGGAACTGGCTGCGCGTTTGCAGCCGGTGATGACCTTGGAATCCAAAATCATCAGTGTGCGCGAGCTGCCGGCCGGCGAACCTGTGGGCTACGGTGCACGCTTCGTCAGCGAGCGGCCGACCCGCGTCGGCGTGGTCGCCATGGGCTATGCCGACGGTTACCCGCGGCATGCACCGACCGGCACGCCGGTCATGGTCGATGGCCAGCTGACCCGTCTGATCGGTCGCGTGTCGATGGACATGCTTACCGTCGACCTCACCGATCTGCCCCAGGCCGGGCTCGGCAGCCGGGTCGAGCTGTGGGGGCGCAATGTACTGGCCAGCGACGTGGCACAGGCGGCGGGCAGCATTCCCTACCAGCTGTTCTGCAACTTGAAACGGGTGCCGAGGCTCTATTCCGGGAGCTAGTTGACAGCCCGCGAAGGATTTGCAAACACGCTGTTGTAAATACTGAACACTGTTGCCATGATACGGCCAACTTTCCGTATCTGCTCCTCAAGGAGGACTCCAGCATTGGACGTCGGTGTTCGACTGCAATCCATTCGCAAACTCAAAGGCCTATCCCAGCGTGAACTCGCCAAGCGGGCGGGCGTCACCAATAGCACCATTTCGATGATCGAGAAGAACAGCGTGAGCCCCTCGATCAGCTCGTTGAAAAAGGTGCTTGGCGGCATTCCCATGTCGCTGGTGGAATTCTTCTCCCTCGACGTGGAGCAGGATAACCAGGCGCAGGTGGTGTACCGGGCCGACGAACTCACCGATCTTTCCAGCGGCGCCGTGACCATGAAGCTGATCGGCAAGGCGCATCCCAGCCGCGCGATCACCTTCCTCGACGAGACCTATCCGCCCGGCTCCGATACCGGCGACGAGATGCTCAACCATGACGGCGAAGAAGCCGGCATGCTGGTTGAGGGGCGTCTGGAGCTGACCGTTGGCGCCGAGGTGTTCGTCCTCGAGCCGGGCGACAGCTACTACTTCGACAGCACCAAGCCGCATCGCTTCCGCAATCCGTACGATCGCCCGGCGCGACTGGTCAGTGCGACCACGCCAGCGAACTTCTGAGTGCGCACAGGGCTTGCGGTGTGAGCCGCAAGCCTAATACCCCTGCGACAACATGGGTTGTTCCGGCCGGCTGACCTAACCGTTATACTGCGCCGGCTCGCGTAACCGTGGCCGCGAGCGTGACTAGCCACAATGAGGGTGTACCGTGAACCTGATCAAGAAGATGCTGGCGGCACAAGCTGCCGTATTGGCCCTGTGGGCTGTGAGCGCTCAGGCTGCGACCAATGACGAAATCGCCGAGCGCCTCAAGCCGGTCGGTGAAGTCTGCGTCCAGGGCGAAGAATGCAAAGGTGTTGGTGCCGTTGCCAGCGCAGCGGCCAGCAGTGGCCCGCGCAGCGGTGATGACGTGATCGCTGCCCATTGTGGCGCCTGCCATGGTGCTGCCGCAGCGGCCATGGGTGCCCCAGGTATTGGCGATGCCGGTGCCTGGAAGACTCGCGCTGGTGCAGCCGGTGGGCTCGATGGCCTGCTCAAGCATGCAATCAGCGGTATCAACGCCATGCCGCCGAAAGGCACCTGCGCCACCTGCTCGGATGACGAGCTGCTGGCTGCCATCAAGACGATGTCCGGCCTGTAACAGACCGGTATCGCAAGAAAAACCGCCCTCGGGCGGTTTTTTTATGCCTGCACTTTGCTGGCTGCCGTGCACGCAGGTCTTACTGCTTGCCGAATAACCGGCTGAGCAGGCCGGGTTTCTTCTGCTGCTGGAGCAGCTCTTCGGCCAGTTCGCGGGCCTCTGGTACCTCGGCCGTCACGGCTTTCTGCAGCCAGGCGAGCGCCTCTTCCTGGCTGTGTTCATCGTCCAACAGCAGTTCGGCCAGGGTCAGGTAGGCGTATTCAAAGCCTGCTTCGCAGGCCAGCTGCAGCTGTTCGCGGGCCTTGTCCAGGTTAGTCGGGCAGCCCAGGCCGTATAGGTGCATGCGCCCCATCCGCCAGTGTGCGTAGCTGTTGCCGAGGCCGATGGCGTGCTGGTAATAGCGCTGGGCCTGGGCATAGTCCTCGCGTTGCTCGTAGAGCCAGCCCAGCTGATTGGCGCTCTCGTCACGCCCACCAAAGCGCCAGGCCTCCAGGTAGTGCTGCAGGGCCAGATCCGGATCGCCCACCGGCGGTTCCTGGTCGAACAGCAGTCTGGCCAGCTCCAGGTGGGCAGCACGATGACCGCGCTCGGTAGCCAGCTGCAGGTAGTGACGCGCCTGCATCAGGTCGGTCTCACAACCCCGGCCATGGCGGTAGCAGTCACCCAGATTGCGGGCGGCCAGGGCCGAGCCGGCGTCGCTGGCGCGCTGGAAATAGGCGAGGGCGCCGGCGTGGTTCTGGTCGGCGTTGTCCAGCAGGCAGCCGAGGTCGTTGAGCGCATCATGGTTACCCAGCTCGACCGCACGCAGCAGCAGCGGGCGGGCCTTCTCGTAGTCCTGTGCTTCCAGGGCAGCCAGGCCGCGGCGGTGGCTGTCCAGGGCTTGCCAGAGATCGCCCGCGCTGTTGTGCAGACAAGCCTGCTGCACCTCGCTGAGGCCGAACTGGGCGTAGCGGTCGACGATCTGCAGGGCGCGCTCGGCGGCCAGTGGCTGGCAGCTGCCGTCTTCCTGCAGGAGCCAGGCCTGCTCGGCGTGGAACACCAGCGCCAGCTCATCGCTCTGTACGAAGCGGCGCTCGGCGGCTGCCTGGTCGAGCGGCTCGCGCAGCCACTGGCCCTGGCTGTCGAGGATGCCCCAGCGGCCCTCCAGGCAGGCGTTGAAATAGCCGTCGTGCAGGTTCGCCAGGCGCTCGAAGCGCGGTTCCACTGTCCAGCCGGGCTGAGCTCCGCCACGGTACAGGCCCCAGCGCTTGTGCTCCTGCACCAGGCAATAGTGGCTGCCGTCGGCGCTCCGGCAGCCCTGCTGCAGCTCGATCCGGGCATAGGTGCAGGGCAGCAGCCAGCGCTCGTCCTGGTGGCGATAGAGGCCGTACTGGCGGTTGTCGTGCACCCGCCAGGCCTGCATATCGTGCAGGTAGTCGAGTGCCTGGTACTCGCCGGGCAGCAGGGCCTGGCCCTGCTCGTCGAGGGCACGCCACAGCCACTGCTTACCCTCGCGACGGCGAATCAGATAGGCCTCGCCGCCTTCGACCAGGCTGACGCTGTTGATGTTGTCCAGGCCGATGGCGCCAAGGTCGTGGAAGCGGGTGGTGAGCAGGTGCTGCGGGCCCTGCGCCGGTTTCACGCTGTAGTAGCCCTCGTAGGCGTGGATCTGCTGGTACTGGGCCGGCAGCATCCAGCGGCCACTGGGGTCGATCGCCCCCCAGAGCTCGCCCTGCTGCACGCTCCAGTAGGCGCCGGTGTAATCCAGCGCCTCGCCGCCGTCGAACTGGCAGGGCACCGTCACCCGACCCTGGCGATCGATCAGGCCGTAGCGCCCACCTTCGGTGATCAGTGCATGCTCGCCGACGAAGTCGAAGGCGTCCTCGAACTGGCAGGCAATCACTTCGCGACCCTGGCGGTCGACATAGCCGAAACGCTGGTCGTGCTGCACGCAGGCCAACCCGCTGTGCCAGTCGAAATCGAAGAAGGCCTGGTAGTGCGGCGCGATCAGCACCTGGCCGCTGGCATCGCGCAGGCCATAGCGCTGGTTCTCGCAGAAGATCTGCGGTTCGTCCTCGTCCTGGCTCGGCAGCATCGAACCGAGCGGTTCCCAGCCGTAGTCGTAGTTGTCCAGATTGAGTACGGCGCGGAAGCTGCCGGCCCAGGGCGCGTCGACGCCGGGGCAGTTGTCCAGCAGCAGTGGGTTGTCGCAGGCGATGGCCTCGCGGATGCAGGCGTTGGCTTGTTCGATCTCGCCGAGCAGCGCCTCGGCCTGCTCGCGGCGCTCGTCGTCGGCCATGTTGAACACGTCCCAGGCATCCAGGTGGAACCAGGCGTGGTTGGCACGGCTGTCGAGCAGCTGGAAGATCTTCTGCCGGGCCGTGTGGAAGGCCTCGACATCATCCAGCAAGCTGCCGGCGTGGCGCTCGATGAAATCGTAGAAATCGCGCAGGGCCTGGATGCCGGCTTTGGCCTCGGCGTACAGGCCTTCCTCGCTGCCGGGGCTGTTGTAGCAGTTGGCGCCGACGAAGGGCGCCGCGCTGAACAGCGGTTGCAACAGCAGCGGCAGTTCGTAGCCCCACTCCATCAGGGGCAGGCAGTCGTCTTCGTCGCTGCCGACGACGGCCTTGTTGTACAGGTACATGCGATGGGACATGGCGCGCTTCCTTGCGATACGGCGAAAGCGCGCAGTCTAGCCAAGCCGCCGTCGCGCGGCTGTGCGCTCCGTCAGCGCTTGAGCATGGCGCGCATATTGGCCAGAGCGTCGTTGCCGCGCGCGGCCTTGACCTCCACCGGCGCGTCTTCCTGGCCTTCCCAGACCAGGTCTTCCGGCGGCAGCTCGTCGAGGAAGCGGCTCGGCGAGCAGTCGATGATCTCGCCGTACTGCTTGCGCTTGGCGGCGAAGGTCAGCGTCAGGTTGCGCTTGGCGCGGGTGATGCCGACATAGGCCAGGCGCCGTTCTTCCTCGATGGTGTCGGATTCGATGCTGGAGCGGTGCGGGAGGATCTCCTCCTCGAAGCCGATGATGTACACCGAGGGAAATTCCAGGCCCTTGGAGGCGTGCATGGTCATCATCTGCACGCCCTCGGCGCCGTCTTCCTCTTCCTGCTGGCGCTCCAACATGTCGCGCAACACCAGCTTGCCGATGGCGTCCTCGACAGTCATGTCGCCCTCTTCGTCCTTGTCGAGGGTGTTCTTCAGCGCCTCGACCAGGAACCAGACGTTGCCCATGCGCGCGTCCGCGACCTTGTCGCTGGAGGCGTTCTGCCGCAGCCAGCTCTCGTAGTCGATGTCCATCACCATGCTACGGATGGCGCCGATCGGATCGGTGCCGGCACACAGCTCGCGGATCTTGTCCATGTAGCGTTTGAAGCGGCTCAGGCGCTCGGTGTAGCGATTGTCGAGGTGCTCGGCCAGGCCGATCTCGTCGCTGGCGGCGTACATGCTGATCTTGCGCTCGGTGGCGTAGTTGCCGAGCTTCTCCAGGGTGGTCGAGCCGATCTCGCGGCGCGGCACGTTGATCACCCGCAGGAAGGCGTTGTCGTCATCCGGGTTGACCAGCAGGCGGAAGTAACTCATCAAATCCTTCACTTCCTGGCGGGCGAAGAAGCTGGTGCCGCCGCTCAAGCGATAGGGAATCTGGTGGTGCTGCAGCTTCAGCTCCATCAGCTTGGCCTGGTAGTTGCCGCGATAGAGGATGGCGAAATCGCTGTACGGCCGCTCGGTGCGCAGGTGCTCGGTGAGGATTTCCAGGGCCACGCGCTCGCATTCGGCGTCTTCGTTGCGCGTGCGGATCACACGGATCTCGTCGCCCATGCCCATCTCCGACCAAAGCTGCTTCTCGAAGGCGTGAGGGTTGTTGGCGATCAGGGTGTTGGCGCATTTGAGGATGCGGCTGGTGGAGCGGTAGTTCTGCTCCAGCATGACCACCTTCAGCGACGGGTAGTCCTCTTTCAGCAGCATCAGGTTTTCCGGGCGCGCGCCGCGCCAGGCGTAGATCGACTGGTCATCGTCGCCGACTACGGTGATCTGGTTGCGCATGCCCACCAGCAGCTTCACCAGCAGGTACTGGCTGGAGTTGGTGTCCTGGTATTCGTCAACCAGCAGGTAGCGGATGCGGTTCTGCCACTTCTCCAGGATGTCCTTGTGCTCCTGGAACAGCTTCACCGGCAGCAGGATCAGGTCGTTGAAGTCCACCGCGTTGTACGCCTTGAGCGTGCGCTGGTAATGCAGGTAGACGATGGCGGCGGTCTGCTCCTTGGGCCCGCGGGAATTGGCCAGGGCCTCCTCGGGCAGGATCAGGTCGTTCTTCCAGCTGTCGATGTAGCTTTTGATCTCGTCGGCGCCATCATCGCCGGCGTATTCCTTCTGCATGATGTCGGTCAGCAGGGCCTTGATGTCGCCGTCGTCGAAGATCGAGAAACCCGGCTTGTAGCCCAGCGCCGCGTATTCCTTGCGGATGATGTTCATGCCCAGGTTGTGGAAAGTCGACACGGTCAGGCCGCGCGCCTCGGCGCCCTTGAGCAGCGTGCCGACCCGTTCCTTCATCTCGCGCGCGGCCTTGTTGGTGAAGGTCATGGCGACGATGTGGCGGGCCTGGATGCCGCATTTCTGCACCAGGTGGGCGATCTTGCGCGTGATCACGCTGGTCTTGCCGGAGCCTGCACCGGCGAGCACCAGAAGGGGACCGCCGACGTAGTTCACGGCTTCTTGCTGCCGGGGATTGAGTCGGGACATGGCGAAGGTATCAACGAGGGGAAAACCAGGCGCGCATTCTAGCAGGCCGGGCACGGCGCCGGGCCGCTGCCCGATGACCCGCCTGGCCGGGCTTCACTCTCAATAAAAAGCTTCAATAGTGTGCGCTAAGTCTCTATTTCTAAAGATCAAGTACGTTTGTTCCGATTGCTGGCGGTTGCCCCTGCTATGCCTTTGCCGCAGGATGCGCAGAAAGCTGCACAGTGATGCGCAAACACGAGACGCCGAGTCCGGCGCACGCAGACGAGGTAAGTCTGTCTTCTGACCTGGGGAGGTCGTTTGTCCGCGCTTGTCGAACCTTTGCGCCTGGTCCTGCTGGCTGAACAGCCGGAATGGGCCCCCCTGCTGCGCAGTCGACTGGAGGCGTTGGGCAGCGCTTACCCGCTGATTACTGCGCCGACCTGGGAGGCTGCCAGCAGCCTGTTCGACGACCCCGTTACGGGCCTGTTGCTGACCACCCCCGCCTGCCTGCCCGAACCCGGCCACTGCCCACTGCCCATCGTGCTGCTGCTCGACAGCGAGCCCGAGCAGGCGCCTGAGGATGTCTACGACTGGCTGGTGCGCGACAACCTGAGTGTCGACATGCTGCGTCGTTGCCTGCGCTATGCGCGTGAACGCAGCCAGCTGCAGAACACCTTGCAGCGCCTGGCCGAGCAGGACCCGCTGACTGGCATCGCCAACCGCCTGGGCTTCCATACCCTGCTGGCGGCGCACCTGGCTGAGTTCCATGGTCGCGGCCTGGCCCTCGGCCATCTCGATCTGGATAACTTCCGCCATGCCAACGACGCCCTCGGCCACCAGGCCGGCGACCGCCTGATCCTGCAGGTGGTGGCGCGGCTCAAGAGCCAGCTGGAGGCGGGTGACCGCGTGGCGCGTCTGGGCAGCGACGAATTCGCCCTGCTGATCGACACCCGGCGCGATCCGCAGCGCGCGGAAAAGATCGCCGAACGCATCACCGAGGCCCTCGCCGAACCCTACTGGGTGGATGGCGAGAGTCTGCTGATCGGCTGCAGCCTGGGCATCGCCCATGCGCGTGCGGATGCCGGCGCCGACCCGCTGATGTGGCACGCGCATATCGCCATGCAGCAGGCCAAGGCGGCCCAGGGCTGCACCTTTCACGTCTTCGACGAGCGCATCAACCGCGGTGCGCGCAGCCTGGCCGACCTGGAAAGCGAGCTGCGCCGCGCCTTGCGCCGCGACGAGCTGGAGCTGCATTACCAGCCGCGGCTGTGCCTGCAGAGCGGGCGCATCGTCGGTATCGAGGCGCTGGTGCGCTGGCGCCATGCCGAGCGCGGCCTGCTCGGCCCGGACGAGTTCGTGCCGCTGGCCGAGGAAAGCGGGCTGATCGTGCCGCTGGGTTACTGGGTGATCTCCCGTGCCCTGCGCGACATGCAGTGGCTGCGCGGGCGCGGGCTGCCGGCGTTGCACATGGCGGTCAACCTGTCGTTCCGCCAGTTTCAGGACAGCCAGTTGCTGGCCACCCTGCAGCGTTTGATCGAGGAGCGCGGGGTGGATGCCCAGTGGCTCGAATTCGAGCTGACCGAGACCGCCGTGATGCGTCGCAGCGACCAGGTGCAGCAGACCATGCAGGCCCTCGGCCGGCTCGGCGTACGCTTCTCGCTGGACGACTTCGGCACCGGCTTCTCTTCCTTCGTGCATCTGAACAACCTGCCGATCACCCTGCTGAAGATCGACAAGAGCTTCGTCGGTGGCATGGGCGAGCGCGCGGAGAACCGCCAGCTGGTGCGGGCGATGATCAACCTGGCGCACAACCTCCATCTGGAAGTGGTCGCCGAAGGCGTGGAAAACGCCGAACAGCTGGCCCTGCTGCGCCAGTTCGGCTGCGACCAGGTGCAGGGCTACCTGATCAGCAAGGCCCTGCCGCTGGCCGACCTGGCGCGCTTCCTGGTGTTCGGCGTGCGTCAGCCGCTGCTGTCTGGCCTGCCTTCGTAGGAGCGAGCTCTGCTCGCGAAGCGGTTGCGCGCCTGTTTGTGGTCAATACGTAGCCCGGATGCCATCCGGGAAAGCAGGCCACTCGGTCCCCCGGATTGCATCCGGGCTACGACAGGCAGGTCTCTGCGATGGCCGGTTTTGGCCGCAACAGGCGCGCAGTCTTCCACTCGAAACCCAGGGTCAGGCCGATCGCCGCGCAGGCCAGGCCGCCCGCCAGGCCCCACCACACCCCTTCGGCGCCCCAGCCCAGGGGGAAGGCCAGCGCCCAGGCCAGCGGTGCGCCGATCAGCCAGTAGCAGCCGAGTCCGACCCAGAAGGTGGTCTTGCCGTCCTTGAGGCCGCGGATGGCGCCCATGGCGATGGTCTGGATGCCGTCGAACAGCTCGAACCAGGCTGCCACCGCTAGCAGACTCACGGCCAGGGCGATGATCTCGGCGAAGTCCGGGTTGTCGAGGTCGAGGAACATCCCCACCACCCACTGCGGCGCCAGCCAGAACAGCAGGGCGAAGCCGAGCATGCAACAGGCGCCCAGGGCGATACCCAAGCGTCCAGCGCGGCGGGCCTCAATCAGGCGGCCGGCGCCGAAGTGCTGGCCGATACGGAAGGTGGTGGCGTAGGAGATCCCCACCGGCACCATGAAGGCCACGTACACCGACATGATCGCCACCTGGTGTGCGGCCAGCGCCTGGCTGCCGATGGCGCCCATGCTCAGGGCGGCGAAGGCGAACAGGCCGGACTCCACCGCGTAGGTGCCGCCAATTGGCAGGCCCAGGCGCAGCAGCTCCTTGAACTCCGCCAGGCACGGCTTGAGCAGACCGCGGCGCAGCGGGTAGGCGGCGTAGGCCGCATGCCCGGTGAGGTGCCAGGCCAGCAGCAGCGCCATGGCGCTGCTGACCAGCGCGGTGACCAGGCCGATGCCGGCTAGACCCAGCGGCGGCAGGCCGAACCAGCCGTGGATCAGTACATAGTTGAGAACGAAGTTGGCCACGGCACCGCCGATGCTGATGGCCATGACCGGGCCCGGCCGGCCGATGGCGGCAGTGAAGCCGCGCAGGGCCATGAAGCTGAGATAGCCGGGCAGGGCGAACACTAGGGTCGCGAGAAACTGCTGGGCGCCGGCGATGTTGTGTGGCTCCTGGCCGAACTGGGCCAGCAGCGGGCCGAGGTTCCACAGCAGCAGGCCGGCGCCCAGGGCCAGGCCCCAGGCCAGCCACAGGCCGGTCTGGGTCAGGCGGGTGACGCCGGGGTTGTCTTCGGCGCCATGGCGGATGGCGACCAGGTTGCCCACCGCTGCCAGCACGCCGACGCAGAAGATCGAGACGAACGAGTAGCTGGCTGCGCCGAGGCCGCCGGCAGCCAGTTCGGCGGGGCCGAGCCAGCCCATCATCAGGGTGTCGGTGAACACCATCAGCACATGTGCCAGCTGTGCGGCGATCAGCGGGCCGGCCAGGCGGACGAGGGCGAAGAGTTCCAGGCGGGCGGCGGATGACATGATTCTGACTCAGGTAGATGGCTTGCCGGACAAATCCTGTACGGCGGAGAATGTCGCCATTCTCCTGAGCCAAGCGAGTTGGCACAAAATGAAAAAGCAGATGCTATGCATGATTAAAACTCATGGGTTTGCTCGATGAGCCGGCGCTTGCCGCCGCTCTATGCCCTGCGCGCCTTCGAGGCGGCGGCGCGGCATGCCTCCTTCACCCGCGCCGCCGAGGAGCTGGCGATCACCCAGAGCGCGGTGAGCCGGCATGTCCGCACCCTCGAGGAACACTTCGCTTGTCGCCTGTTCGAGCGCAAAGGTCGCAACTTGCAGCTCAGTGAAACCGGGCGCACCCTGCTGCCCGGCGTGCGCGATGGTTTCGACGCCCTGGAGCGGGCCTGCACCGCCCTGCGCGCGGATGACGCGACCCTGCGCCTGAAGGCGCCCTCGACCCTGACCATGCGCTGGTTGCTGGCGCGGCTGTCGCGCTTTCGCCTGCTCAATGCCGATATCGAGGTGCAGCTGACCAGCGCCTGGATGGACGTGGACAAGGTCGACTTCCACCACGAGCCGTTCGACTGCGCCGTGCTGCTCAACAGCGGCGCGGCCTTCCCCGAGGAGTGGGAAGCGGTCGAGCTGTTCGCCGAGTGGCTGATCCCGGTGTGCGCGGTGGATGCACTGAGCGAGCAGCCCTGGGACCTGGCGCGGCTGCAGGCCAGCGAGTTGCTGCATCCGACCCCGGATCGCCGCGACTGGCGTCAGTGGCTGCAGGCCATGGGCCTGGCCGAGCAAGTGCCGCTCAAGGGCGGCCAGGTATTCGACACCCTGGAACTGGGCATGGTCGCCGCCGCCCGTGGCTATGGCGTGTCGATCGGCGACCTGGTGATGATCGCCGAGGACGTCGCCCAGGGTCGCCTCGGCTTGCCCTGGCCTAGCGCGGTGCCCAGCGGCTGCAGCTACTACCTGGTGTGGCCGCGTGGTCGTCGGGGCGAAGAGCGCCTGCGCCGGCTGCGCGATTTCCTGGTGGCCGAAGTGGCGGCGATGCAGTTGCCGGATGTGGCGCGGGTCAGATCGGCTTAGCCGGCGGCCGGGCGGTACTGCAGGGCTTCGGCCAGGTGCGCACGGCTGATCTGTTCGAGTTCCTGCAGGTCGGCCAGGGTGCGCGCCACCTTTAGCAGGCGGTGGGCGGCGCGTAGCGACAGGTTGAGGCGCTCGCAGGCACTTTCCAGCCAACGCTGGTCGTCGGCCTGCAGCGGGCAGTGCTGGCGCAAACCCGGCAGGTCGAGAAAGGCATTGGCGCAGCCCTGCCGGCGCATCTGCCGCTGCCGCGCGTTGGCGACTTCGGCGGCGACGCTGGCGCTGTTCTGTCCACTCTCGGGGTCGGCGTGCAGCGCGGTGCTTTCCCGGGCCACGGTCAGATGCAGGTCGATACGGTCGAGCAGCGGCCCGGACAGTTTGCCGCGGTAGCGCTGAATCTGTTCCGTGCTGCAGCGACAGCGCCCGCTGGGGTCACCCAGATAGCCGCAAGGACAGGGATTCATCGCTGCCACCAGCTGGAATCGAGCGGGAAAACGTACCTTGTCGCGCGCTCGGGCAATCACGATCTGCCCGCTTTCCAGTGGCTCGCGTAGCACCTCCAAGACCTTGCGATCGAATTCCGGCAGTTCGTCCAGAAACAACACGCCCTGATGGGCCAGGGTGATCTCGCCGGGCTGCGGGCGACTGCCGCCACCGACCAGCGCCGGCCCGGAGGCACTGTGATGCGGCTGGCGAAAGGGTCGTTGCGGCCAGCTGGTCAGCGGCGCCTGGCTGGCCACCGAGTGGATGGCGGCCACCTGCAGGGCTTCTTCTTCATCGAGTGGCGGCAACAGCCCGGGCAGGCGGCTGGCCAGTAGGGTCTTGCCGGTGCCCGGTGGTCCGGTAAACAGCAGGTTATGCCCGCCACTGGCGGCGATCAGCAGGGCGCGCTTGGCCGCCAGCTGGCCCTGCACTTCGGCCAGGTCCGGGTAGGGCGTGCAGGTGCGCAGCAAGCCGCCGGCTTGGTATGGCGCCAGTGGGGTGTGGCCATTGAGGTGGGCGGCGAGCTGCAGCAGGTGCTCGACGGCCAGCACGTTCAGGCCGGAGGCCAGGCAGGCTTCCTCGGCATTGGCGTTTGGCACCACTAAGGTGCGTCCGGCCGCGCGCGCAGCCAGGGCGGCGGGCAATACGCCCTGAACCGGGCGTACGGCACCGGACAGCGCCAGTTCGCCGAGGCATTCCAGATTGGCCAGGCTGGCGGCAGGCACCTGGCCGCTGGCAGCCAGCACGCCGAGGGCGATGGCCAGGTCGAAACGCCCGCCATCCTTAGGTAGGTCGGCCGGTGCCAGGTTGAGGGTGATGCGTCGGGTGGGGAATTCGAAGCCGGAAGTGAGGATGGCGCTGCGCACGCGGTCCTTGCTTTCTTTCACCGCCGTTTCCGGCAGGCCGACCAGGGCCATGCTCGGCAGGCCGTTGGCCAGATGGGCTTCGACGGTAACGGCCGGCGCTTCGACGCCGACCTGGGCACGGCTGTGGACTATGGCCAGGGACATGATCACTCCTTGATCAGGTCGCCGGCCGCTGATCGGTGATCAGTCGGCGGGCGGGTTTGGCTGCGCTTCCAGGGCGGCCACCTTGGCCTCCAGGGCTTCCAGGCGGGCGCGGGTGCGCGCCAGAACAACCATCTGGCTGTCGAATTCGTCGCGGCTGACCAGGTCCAGTTTGCTGAACGCACTCTGCAGCAGCACCTTGAATTGCGCCTCGAACTCGCTGCGTGGCAGCGGCGTTTCGCCGTTGAACAGGCGGGAGGCGTGGCTGGTCAGGGCGTCGAGCAGGGCTTTGGGCGGCAGCATGATGGGGGTTCCGGAGTCAGACGGGCGCCAGTGTAGCACGCAGCCCCTGGCGCCACGGCGCAGGGCATGACTGCACGGTTTTTGACCACTGCTGGTGTTTGCTGTGCACCGTTTACGTGCAATGACTCGCTGGTCGAAAACCTGATAACCCCGGTTTATTGGGCTAACTCCATGAAATCAGGGCATTTGTCATAGCTGGCAAGCTTTCTGCTAAGTGACCTGTGACGTGTGCACCGATGCAGTACCGGTGCACGGAGTGAGGCGGGGGGAATGCTTCACTGCATGCGGTTGGTTGGCACTGGAAAGGTCGGCGTGATGGCCTACGGTGCGTTTCAAAAGCCAGACACTGCGCTTAGACTTGAGCCGGGTTTGTTCTTCCTGGGGCAAGTCCACCAAATACGGGAGAGAGTTAATGAAGCTAGTCACTGCCATCATCAAGCCGTTCAAGCTGGACGACGTGCGCGAGTCGCTGTCGGAGATCGGCGTGCAGGGCATCACCGTCACCGAAGTCAAAGGCTTCGGTCGGCAGAAGGGCCACACCGAGCTGTACCGTGGCGCTGAATACGTGGTGGATTTCCTGCCCAAGGTGAAGATCGACGTAGCCATCGCCGACGACCAGCTGGATCGGGTTATCGAGGCGATCACCAAGGCGGCCAACACCGGCAAGATCGGTGACGGCAAGATTTTCGTCGTCAATCTGGAACAGGCCATCCGCATCCGTACCGGCGAAACCGGCACCGACGCAGTTTAAGCCTCAGAACCTCACACGCCCCAGGAGAAAACAATATGACTCTGCGTAAGATCGCAGGGCTAGGAGCCCTCTTGTCCCTCGTTACCCCTGGCCTGGCCATGGCTGACGAGGTTGTCCTCAACTCTGGCGACACCGCCTGGATGCTGACCGCCACCATTCTGGTGCTGCTCATGACCATCCCGGGCCTGGCGCTGTTCTACGGCGGCATGGTCCGCTCGAAGAACATCCTCTCGGTAATGATGCAGTGTTTTGCCATCACCGGTCTGATCAGCATCCTGTGGGTCGTCTACGGCTACAGCATCGCGTTCGACACCACCGGCATGGAGCAGGGCGTTGTTAACTTCAACTCCTTCGTCGGCGGCCTGTCCAAGGCGTTCCTCGCTGGTCTGACCCCGAGCAGCCTGATTGGCGCCTTCCCGGAAAGCGTGTTCATCACCTTCCAGATGACCTTCGCCATCATCACTCCGGCCCTGATCGTCGGTGCCTTCGCTGAGCGCATGAAGTTCTCCGCGATGCTGATCTTCATGGCGGTGTGGTTCACCCTGGTCTATGCACCGATCGCACACATGGTCTGGTCCGGCAACGGCGGCCTGATGTGGGACTGGGGCGTACTGGACTTCGCTGGTGGCACCGTGGTGCACATCAACGCCGGTATCGCTGGCCTGGTTGCCTGCATCGTACTGGGCAAGCGCAAAGGCTTCCCGACCACCGCCATGGCTCCGCACAACCTGGGCTACACCCTGGTCGGCGCAGCGATGCTGTGGGTAGGCTGGTTCGGCTTCAACGCCGGTTCTGCCATCGCTGCCAACGGCACTGCCGGTATGGCCATGCTGGTTACCCAGATCGCTACCGCCGCTGCAGCCCTGGGCTGGATGGGCGCCGAGTGGATCACCCACGGTAAGCCGAGCGCCCTGGGCATCGCCTCCGGTGTGGTTGCCGGCCTGGTCGCCATCACCCCGGCTGCCGGTACCGCTGGCCCGATGGGTGCCATCGTGATCGGTCTGTCCGCTGGCGTGATCTGCTTCTTCTGCGCCACCAGCCTGAAGCGCAAGCTGGGCTACGACGACTCCCTGGACGCCTTCGGTGTACACGGTATCGGCGGCATCGTCGGCGCCTTGCTGACCGGCGTGTTCGCGGCACCGGCCCTGGGTGGCTTCGGTACCGTTGAAGACATCGGCGCGCAACTGTTCATCCAGTTCAAGGGTGTTGCCTTCACCGTTATCTACACCGCCGTGGTCACCTTCGTGATCCTGAAAGTGCTGGACATGGTGATGGGCCTGCGTGTCAGCGAAGAAGCCGAGACCGTCGGTCTCGACCTCTCCGAGCACAACGAGCGCGGCTACAACCTGTAAGCCCTGCTGATGTGCAAAACGCCCGGTTCGCCGGGCGTTTTTTTGTCCGCGCCAACGGCGGCGCAAGGTGTAACCGTACAACGGAGTACGTGATGGAAAGCACAGCCCTGATTCCCCTGCAGTACGCGTTCGATACCTTCTATTTCCTGATCTGTGGTGCATTGGTGATGTGGATGGCGGCAGGCTTCGCCATGCTCGAATCCGGCCTGGTACGGGCGAAGAACACCACGGAAATCCTCACCAAGAACATCGTGCTCTACGCCCTGGCGTGCGTGATGTACCTGCTGTTCGGCTACTACCTGATGTACAGCGGTGACGCCGGTGGCGTGCTGCCCAATCTCGGCTTTTTGATCGGCGCTGAGCATGCGCTTGAAACCGTCGCCGCCGGTGGCGAGGGTGCGCCCTACTACGCCAAGCGCGCCGACTTCTTCTTCCAGGTGGTATTCGTCGCCACCGCCATGTCGATCGTCTCCGGTGCGGTGGCCGAGCGCATGAAGCTGTGGGCCTTCCTGGCTTTTGCCGTGGTCATGTGCGGCGTGATCTACCCGGTGGAAGGTTACTGGACCTGGGGCGGCGGTTTCCTCAAGGAAGCCGGCTTCAAGGATTTCGCCGGTTCCGGCATCGTCCACCTGGCGGGCGCCACCGCGGCGCTGGCCGGGGTGATCCTGCTCGGCGCGCGCAAGGGCAAGTACGGCAGCAATGGCCAGATCAACGCGATCCCCGGCGCCAACCTGCCGCTGGCGACCCTCGGTACCTTCATCCTGTGGTTCGGCTGGTTCGGCTTCAACGGCGGCTCGCAGCTGAAGATGAGCACCATCAGCGATGCCAACGCGGTGGCCTCGGTGTTCGTCAACACCAACCTGGCCGCGGCCGGCGGCCTGCTGGCGGCGCTGGTGGTGGCGCGCATCCTGTTCGGCAAGGCCGACCTGACCATGATCCTCAACGGTGCCCTGGCCGGCCTGGTGGCGATCACCGCCGAGCCGTCCACGCCGACCGGTGTGCAAGCGGCGCTGATCGGTGCGGTGGGCGGTGTGCTGGTGGTGTTCAGCATCCTGCTGCTGGACAAACTGCGTATCGATGACCCGGTCGGCGCCATCTCGGTGCACGGTGTCAGCGGCATCTGGGGTGTGCTGGCCGTACCGCTGACCAACAGCAGTGCCAGTTTTGCCGCGCAGCTGCTGGGCGTGGCCTGCATCTTCGCCTGGGTGTTCGTCGCCAGCCTGCTGGCCTGGGGTCTGATCAAGCTGGTCATGGGCCTGCGTGTCAGCGAGGAAGACGAGTACGAAGGCGTCGACATCGTCGAATGCGGCATGGAGTCCTACCCGGAGTTCACCCGTAAGTAAGTCCAAGCGTTGCTTTGCAAGGGGCGCTGCGGCGCCCTTTGTCTTTTCTGGCTTCTGCGCAGGGCTGGGGTGCTACATCACTAAAGTTGCAATTAACTGTATTTGTTCTGCTGCGCCTAGGTGAAATACGCGCGGACAGGCCCTAAAATGCGCCCGCAACGAGATCTGCAGGTACGCCGGTGATGTGGCTGCAACGAGTGATTACCCTGGGTGCCAGGGCGCGCGGTTTCCACCTGGTGACGGATGAGCTTCTCGCCGGCTTGCCGGAGCTGCGCACTTGTCGAGTTGGCCTGCTGCACCTGTGGCTGCAGCACACTTCGGCCTCGCTGACCGTCAACGAGAATGCCGATGGTGCGGTGCGACGTGACTTCGAGCGCTTCTTCGGGCGTCTTGTGCCCCGGGGCGCAGACGGCTACGAGCACGATTACGAAGGACCGGATGATCTGCCGGCACATTTCAAGTCCAGTCTGCTGGGCTGTCAGCTAAGCCTGCCGATAACCTCGGGGCAGCTGGCGCTGGGTACCTGGCAAGGGATTTACCTCGGTGAACACCGGGATCGGGGCGGCGCCCGCCGTGTGCTGGCGACGCTCCAGGGTGAGCTCGCATGAGGCACGGGCAATGGCCCATGAATTTTTTCTGGCGGCGTTTGCAATGCACGCGGCTGGGCTATAACTAACCTGCTTTGCGTAAGTCATGAGGTAGAACATGAGCGACGAAGAACTGGAACAAGACGAACTCGAAGCTGGCGACGAGGACGAAGGCGAGGAGCTGGAAGCGGCCGACGACGATGTCGCGGACGATAGCGAAGACAGCGGCTCCGATGTCCCCAGCGTCAAGCCTGGCAAGAAAGCCAAGGCGGCGGTGGATGTCGAGGAACTGCCGAGTGTAGAAGCCAAGCAGAAGGAGCGCGACGCCCTGGCCAAGGCCATGGAAGAGTTCCTCTCGCGTGGTGGCAAGGTGCAGGAAGTCGAGGCCAACGTCGTCGCCGATCCGCCCAAGAAGCCGGACAGCAAGTACGGTAGCCGCCCCATCTGAGGCCGCTAGCGTGATGAAAAAGCCCGCCAATCGGCGGGCTTTTTCATGTCTGGCTGACGGCGGAGTCAGTCGCGAGCGCTGCTCTGCCCATCTGTGCCACTACCAGCGTTCCAGCAGCGCCGGCAGTTCGGCCAGGCTGGCGATCTGTGCATCCGGCAGTACATCGCCTTCCCAGGCTTTGCCCTGCGGGTTGAACCAGATTGCGCGCATGCCGGCGGCACGCGCTCCGGCGATATCGTCGCTGGGGTGGTCGCCGATATGCACGGCCTGCGCGGCTGCCACTCCGGCGCGCTGCAGGGCGGTCTGGAACGGATGCGGGTCGGGCTTGCCGACCCCCAGTTCCTCGGCGCACAGGGCGAACTGGAAGTAGTCGGCCAGGCCCAGGCGGCGTACGTCGGCATTGCCGTTGGTGATCACTCCGAGGCTGAAGCGCAGGGCCAGGCGCTCCAGGGTCGGGTGCACTTCGGGAAACAGCTCGACCCGGTGGCGGGCGGCGAGAAACACCTGGAAGCCCTGTTCGGCCAGTTCACGCGACTCGGCCTCGGCATAGCCGGCGTCCTCCAGGGCGTGAAAGAGGATGCGCCGGCGCAGCTCGCTGAGGCGGTGCTTGAGCATCGGCTCGGCGCTCAGCAGGCGGCTACGGATCGCCCACAGGTGCTCGATCGGCACCGGCCCCAGGCGTGGCGCCTGGGCGGCCAGCCAGTCGCGCAGGCTGGCCTCGGCACCGTGCATCACCGGCGCCACATCCCACAGGGTGTCATCGAGGTCGAAGGTGATCAGACGCAGGCTCATTCGTCGTTTCCTGTACTGCGAATAGTGATTGCAGGCGCGAGGGGCGCATCCTGTGCAGTGCTGGCGCTGCTGCGCTTGGCCCGCGGATGGGCCTGGTCGTAGACCGTCGCCAGGTGCTGGAAATCCAGGTGGGTGTAGATCTGCGTGGTGCTGATGTCGGCATGTCCGAGCAGTTCCTGCACCGCGCGCAGGTCCTGGGATGACTCGAGCATATGACTGGCGAAGCTGTGCCGCAGCATATGCGGGTGCAGGTTCTGCCCCAGCTCGCGCACCCCAGCCTGGCGTACGCGCAATTGCACGGCGCGGGCGCCGAGACGGCGGCCCTGCTGGCTGACGAACACGGCGCCATCGGCCGGGTTGCTCAGCAGGCGCAGCTCCAGCCAGGCCTGCAGCGCTTCGCGGGCCTTGCTGCCGACCGGCAGCTCGCGTGTCTTGTTGCCCTTGCCGACCACCCGCACCAGGCCGGCCGGCAGATCCAGGCCGCTCAGGTCGAGGCCGACCAGCTCGGACAGGCGCAGGCCCGAGGAATAGAACAGTTCGAGCATGGCCTGGTCGCGACGGGCGATGAAGTCGTCCTCCACCGCGCCGTCCAGCAGTTGCACGGTACGGTCGGCATCCAGGGTGCGCGGCAGACGGCGTTCGCCCTTGGGCGGGCTGAGGCCGGTGGCCGGGTCATGCCGGCACAGGCCTTCGCGGTTGAGGTACTGATACAGGCCGCGCACCGCCGAGAGCAGGCGTGCCAGTGAGCGGCTGGACTGGCCCTGGGCGTGCAGGCGCGCAACGAAACTGCGCAGGCTGCGGCCGTCGAGGTCGCCCCAGTGGGCGATGGCGTTCTTCTCGCAGAGGGCGAGGATCTTCAGCAGGTCACGCCGATAGCCGTCGAGGGTATGTGGCGACACCTGGCGCTCGCGGCGCAGGTGTTCGAGGTAGGCATCGAGGTCGGCGGCAAGCTTCAACTATTATGCTCCAGGTTGTGTAGGAGCCAGCTTGCTGGCGATCCCGCCGATCACAGAGCATCGCCAGCAAGCTGGCTCCTACGGCAAGCCTGTTGTGCTCAGCGTACCGAACGCAGCGGCGCGGCGAAGTGCGGCAGCACGCGGGCGAGGACTTCGGCTACGTAGCCGAGGAACAGGGTGCCGAGGCTGCTCTTGTAGTGCTGCGGGTCCGGGCTGCCGATGGCCAGCACGCCATGCAGGCCCTGGTGACTGAGGCTGACCACGGCAGCCGAGCCGACCTGGGCGAACTCATCTGCACCGAAGAGAAATTCCAGCTCGTTGGGGCGCAGCACGCCACAGGTGGTCTTGCCGCCCGCCAGCAGGCTGCCGATGGCCTGGTGCGCCTCGGCGCTGGTCACTGCGCGGCCGACGCCCAGCGGCGTTTCGCTGAACAGGATCAGGCTGACGAAGGGCACCTGGAACTCGTGGCGCAGGCTGTCTTCTGTGGCGCTGATCACTTCTTCCAGGCTGCTGGCATCGAGCAGGGCGAGGATCAGGCGGCGGGTCTTGTCGAACAGGCGGTCGTTGTCGCGGGCCACGTCCATCAGCTGCGACAGGCGATGGCGCATCTCGATGTTGCGCTCGCGCAGCAGTTTCACCTGGCGCTCGACCAGCGACACGGTGTCGCCGCGCTGGTGCGGAATACGCAGCTCGGGAATCAGCTCGTCGTGGTCGATAAAGAACTCCGGATGCTGTCGCAGGTAGGCGGCGACTGCCTCCGCGTCGAGCTGAACGGGCTGATCCTGGCTGTCACTCATAGACGAACTTGTCCTTCGTACACGCGAACGGCGGGTCCGGTCATCATAACCGGCTGGCCCGGGCCTGCCCACTCGATGCACAGCTTGCCGCCGGGCAAATCCAGCTGCAGTGGTGAATCCATCCAGCCCTGGCGAATGGCCGCCACGGCGGCGGCGCAGGCGCCGGTGCCACAGGCCTGGGTCTCGCCGGCGCCGCGCTCCCACACGCGCAGGCGCGCATGCTGGCGATCGACCACCTGGAGGAAACCGACATTGACCCGCTGCGGGAAGCGCGGATGGTGTTCCAGCTTCGGCCCAAGCGTGTGTACCGGCGCGTTATCGAGGTCGGCGACGCGCAACACCGCATGCGGGTTGCCCATGGACACGGCAGCCAGTTCGACGCTCTGCCCGTCGACTTCGACCGCATAGTTCAGCGCCTCGGCCTCGGCCTGGAACGGAATGACCTTGGGATCGAGGCGCGGCGGGCCCATGTCGACGGTGATCTGGCCATCCGGGCGCAGGTTCAGCTCGATGATGCCGCCCTTGGTCTCGACGCGGATCTGCTTCTTCACCGTCAGGCGCTTGTCGATGACGAAGCGGGCGAAGCAGCGCGCACCGTTGCCGCACTGCTCCACTTCCGAGCCATCGGCATTGAAGATGCGATAGCGGAAGTCGACGTCCGGGTTGCTCGGCGCCTCGACCAGCAGCAGCTGATCGAAGCCAACGCCGGTATGGCGATCACCCCAGGCCTTGGCATGCTTGGGCTGGATATGCGCGTGCTGACTGATCAGGTCGAGGACCATGAAGTCGTTGCCCAGGCCGTGCATCTTGGTAAAGCGCAGCAGCATGGTCGCTTACTCCGGCAGCAGGCTTTCGCCAGCATAGAGTTCGGCCAGGGTCTCGCGGCGGCGAACTTCGAAGGCCTGCGCACCATCCACCAGCACCTCGGCGGCGCGGCCGCGGGTGTTGTAGTTGGAGCTCATGACGAAGCCATAGGCACCGGCCGAACGCACGGCCAGCAGGTCGCCTTCGGCCAGGGCCAGTTCGCGGTTCTTGGCCAGAAAGTCACCGGTCTCGCAGATCGGTCCGACCAGGTCGTAGTTACGCGTCGCGCCGTCACGCGGCTGCACCGGGGTGACGTCCATCCAGGCCTGGTACAGCGCCGGGCGGATCAGGTCGTTCATCGCCGCATCGACGATGGCGAAATCCTTGTGCTCGGTGTGCTTGAGGTATTCCACGCGGGTCAGCAGCACGCCGGCGTTGGCGACGATGGAACGGCCCGGCTCGAATACCAGGGCCAGGTCGCGGCCCTTGATGCGCTCGCGCACGGCGGCGATATAGTCGCCGGCCAGCGGCGGCTGCTCGTCGCGGTACTGCACGCCGAGACCGCCGCCGAGGTCCAGATGCTTGATCCGGATGCCTTGCGCGGCGAGCAGGTCGATCAGCGCCAGCAGGCGCTCCAGGGCATCGAGGAAAGGCGGCAGACTGGTCAGCTGCGAGCCGATATGGCAGTCGACCCCGACCACTTCCAGGTTCGCCAGCGCTGCGGCGCGGGCATACACGGCCGGCGCCTGCTCGATGTCGATGCCGAACTTGTTTTCCTTGAGACCGGTGGAGATGTACGGGTGGGTGCCGGCATCCACGTCCGGGTTGACCCGCAGCGAGATCGCCGCGGTCTTGCCCAGTTCGGCGGCGACCACTTGCAGGCGTTCCAGCTCGTCCACCGATTCGACGTTGAAGCAGTGCACGCCGACTTCGAGGGCGCGGCGCATGTCGTCGCGGCTCTTGCCGACGCCGGAGAAGACGATCTTGGCCGGTTCGCCACCGGCGGCCAGAACGCGTTCCAGCTCACCGCGGGAGACGATGTCGAAGCCGGCGCCGAGGCGCGCCAGGACGTTCAGCACGCCGAGGTTGGAGTTGGCCTTGACGGCGAAACAGACCAGATGCGGCATGCCGGCCAGGGCATCGGCGTAGGCACGGTACTGCGCCTCGATGTGGGCGCGCGAGTAGACGTAGGTCGGCGTGCCGAAGCGCTCGGCGATGGCGGACAGGGCCACGCCCTCCGCGAACAGTTGCCCGTCGCGGTTGGTAAAGGCTTGCATGGAACCCCCTTAGAGGAAAACGTCTTTGTCGCGATCTTGCGTGGTTTTCTGATCATCCGGGTGATAAAGCGGGCCTTTCTGGCCACAACCGGCGAGGGCAGCAGTAACGACGACGAGCGCGATGAAGGGCAGCAGCAGGCGCTTCATGGTGAATTCCTTTGCGAAATCGAGATTGCTCGGGAGTATACCGGCCGCCCGACAGCTTGCCTATGCGCTGGAATTCACGCCCGGCGGGCTCTGTAAACCCCAGTCAATGGCGCGTTTGGCTTGCCTGTCCAGGCAGGTTTGCGGCTAGCATGGCGAATAAAAAACGGAGTCCCGATGGAAAGCCCAGCCCCTCTCGCCAGCTCGGTCTCGGTCGCCTACCTGCAAGGCCTGCTCGATTACCTGGATCGCCAGGGCTTCGCCAGCGCCGATCTGCTGGCCAGGGTGCAGCTCAGCCCGAGCCTGCTCAGCCAGCGTGATCAGCGTGTGGCGGCCAGCGCCTACCTGGAGTTGCTCGGCGAAGGCGCACGCCTGACCGGCGACGAGCAGCTTGGCCTGCACCTGGGCGAGGCGATTCGCCCCGGCTACTACGGCGTGCTTGGCTACCTGATCATGAGCTGCGCGACCCTCTCCGATGCCCTGCACCGGCAGGCGCGCTATGCCAGCCTGGTCGGCAACCTCGGCCGTGTCGAACTGGACGAGGAGCCGCCGCGTGCGGGCCTGGAGCCGCAGGTGGTGCACAGCTGGCACCCGTCCTTGCCGCAGCACGAGCGCCTGCATGCCGAGGAAACGCTGGCCGGCTGGGTGACCTTCGGCCACTGGATCACCGGCCTGCAGATCCCGCCCACCGAGGTGCGCTTCCAGTACCCGGCGCCGGCCGACACTTCCGAGTACCAGCGCATCTTCCGCTGCCCGGTGCTGTTCGGGCAGGCCGACAATGCTCTGGTATTTCCCAAGCGCCTGCTGGCCACGCCACTGGGCCAGGCCGATGCGCAACTGCGCCAGCTGCTCGATGCACACGCCGATCGCCTGCTCGGTGAGCTCAAGCAAGGCCACAGCGTGCTTGACCGTGCGCGCCACGAATTGGCCCTGCAGTTGCCGGAACAGGGTGCCGATCTGGAGTTGCTGGCGCAGACCCTGCAACTCAGTCCGCGCACTTTGCAGCGGCGTTTGCGCGAGGCCGGGTTATCCTTTAGCCAGCTGCTCGACGAGACGCGCGAGCAACTGGTACTGCATTATCTGCGCGACCCGGCGCTGGAACTGGCGGAAATCGCCTTCCTCGTCGGTTTCAGCGAGGCCGGTTCCCTGGCCCGCGCCTTCCGCCGCTGGACCGGGCAGAGCCCCGGCGCCTACCGGCAGAACCTGGCCGACCCCGCATCCCTTCCCTGAGGTAGTTGTAATGAGTTTGAGCGAAGCCCGTTTCCATGATCTGGTCGATGCCGTGCAAGAGGCCGTGGAAGATATTTTCGACGACAGCGACATGGATATCGATCTGGAAAACTCCGCCGGCGTGCTGACCGTGCGCTTCGAGAACGGTACTCAGCTGATCCTCAGCCGCCAGGAACCGATCCGCCAGCTGTGGGTGGCGGCGCGTTCCGGTGGCTTCCACTTCGACTACGACGAAGAACAGAGCCTGTGGATCTGCGATACCAGCGAAGAGCCGCTGGGCGAGTTGCTGGCGCGGGTGACCCTGGAGCAGTCCGGTGAACAGCTCGAATTCGAAGAGCTCTGATTCGCAGAGCCCTGATCTGGCCCGCGCAGAAACGGTCGAGTCGCCTTGCCGCCGCCAGTGCTGCCTGGATGATCACGATGAGTGCCTGGGCTGCGGTCGCACCCTGGCCGAGATCCTCGAATGGGGCAAGGCCGACGGTGCGCGGCGCCGGGAAATCTGCCAGGCCGCGCAACAAAGACTGCGCCCGCCACTGCGTGGATGACCGCACAGTCGCTTTTGTCGGCAGGCTTGTGCTAGGTTGAATTCTGACCTGATGATCAAAACCCCGCCTTCGCAGGCTGTGTGAAAACTACTGCGCTCGGCCATACGGCGTTAAAAGCCGGCTCAAAATGCTCATTTACAGCACGTAAACTGCGCTTTTTCGCCGGTTTTATTCGCAGGCGCTCACCCTACGGGCCAGCCTCTGGCTGTTACTCCCGCTGGTCGTTGCGCCTTGTCTGACCTTCGCTCGCGACGTTTTTACACAGTCTGTTCGGCGGGGTTTTGTCATTTCTAGCACCAAGGAGAATCAACACAGCCATGAGCAGCACCCCAGCCATCACCATCACCCGTCTCGATCTGCAACGTCTGGAGCGCCTGCTCGATACCCTGGAGGACTTCGGCCCGGCCGCGGCCGCCCTGGAAACAGAGCTGGCACGGGCCCAGGTGGTGGGCCATGCGGAAGTGCCGGCCGGGGTGGTGACGATGAACTCGCGGGTGCATTGCCGCGAGGAGAGCAGCGGCAAGGATTACCACCTGACCCTGGTCTATCCGCAGGATGCCGGGGCCGAAGGTACGGTATCGATCCTCGCGCCGGTGGGCTGTGCGCTGCTCGGCCTGTCGGTCGGCCAGCACATCGACTGGCCGGCACCCGGCGGCAAGCAGCTCAAGCTGACCCTGCTGGCGGTGGAATATCAGCCGGAAGCGGCGGGCGAATACAGCCGCTGAGTCAGGCGGCCTGGCAATCCAGGCCACTCAGGTCGAAGGTTTCGGCGAGTAGCTAGCGCAAAAGGCGATGCCGAAAAGCGCCAGACCAGCCAGAGTGGTATTGCGCGGTGTTGCGCAATCCGCCGCCTCATAGCGAGTGTCCAGCGCCGTATGCGCTGGGACGCCAGGCTCGTTCAATGCTGTTCGATGGATTGGTGCAGGTCTGACGCAGTAACTATCAGCTTAATTGATCGTTAGCTCGCCGGCATGGAACGATGCCGGCGTTTGCCAGTCAGTGAACTAGAGTGACAAAGTCACACGCCGGCAAGGAGGCCCCGTATGTCCAGCCTGCCCCTGTACTTCCCCAATGAGTTTTCCCTCGACCGTGCCCTGCTGTGTGCGCGCCTGGTCGATCAGGCCTACGGGCAATATCGCCAGTGGCTGGCTCAGCGCCAGCCGCATCGGCCCGAGGATTTCCACTGGGTCCCGCCGGACATGCCGGGCTGGCGCTTCTCCGCGCCGGTGTGGAGCATTCTCAGCGAGCTGCACTTTCTCAACGAGTCCGAACCGTTCGGCTTCGCCGCCGCCAATGACCAGGGTGAAACCTACCTGGTGCTGCGTGGCACCGAGTCTGTAAACGACTGGCTGGATGACCTGGATGCCGACCAGCGCGCCTGGCCCTGGAGCGATGGCGCCGGCCCGGTGCACCATGGTTTCCTCAAACTCTATGCCTCGCTGCGCGACCTGGCTCTGGCGGCCCTGGACAGTTTGCAGCCGCGCGGGCCGATCTGGGTCTGCGGGCACAGCCTGGGCTGTGCGCTGAGCAGCATGGCGGTGCTTGACCTGCACGAGCGCTGGCCCGATCAGCCCTTGCAGCATTACAACTTCGCCAGTCCGCGCCTGGCCTCGCCACAGTTTGCCGCCGGCTACAACGGCCTGGACATCCCGACCTACCGGGTGGTCAATGACAGCGATCTGGTGCCGGAGATACCGCCAGCGGTAACCGGCGACTTCCTCTACCAGCACCTGGGGCTGGCGGTGAGCTTTACCGCCAGCTATGCCAGCGTGGCGGCCAATCACAGTCTGGAAGGCAGCTATCTCTATGCCTTGCAGCACCCGCAGGCGCCGATGAGCAGTTGAGTGTGGCGGCGCTAGTCGCCGCCCCCGCCTCCACAACCACCCCCGCAGCCACCGCCATCGCCGCCTCCATCACTGCCGCCCGAGGATGAGCCGCTGTCGCCGCTGCAACCGCTGGCACAACCCGAACTGCAGCCGATATGGCTGGCGCAGTAGGCGTCGCCGCTACGGTAGCTGCCGGGGTTGGCGCCGCAGTCCAGGCGATAGTGGAAGCCATCGGCGATCCCCAGTTGGGCGTCCAGGGCGAACAGCAGCGGCAGGCGCGCGGGTGCCCGTGGGTCGAGGTTCTCGCGCAGGCAGGCCAGGCGCCAGGCGCGGCGGATACCCTCGCTGGCGCTGCGCTGATTGGGCATCACGTCGTTTGGCACATGGTGCAGGAAGCGCCCCAGGCCCTTGCGGCAGAAGATCCGGTACTGGCGGGTGTAGAGGATGAATTCGTGCCAGGCCAGATCCACCGCCTGCGAGGGCATGGCGACCATCCGCCGGTTGGCCAGGCGACACAGCTGGAAGTATTCGCGCAGGCCGCGCAGTACCTCGCCGGTCTGGGTCGGCGTGAGGTGCGGGTAACGCTGCTGCAGCTTGCTGCGCAGGCGATCGGGAAAGGCGAAACCGGCGATGAACGCATCGCGTTGCTGGCGGCGCAACTTGCGCCAGAGCCAGTAGCCGCTGGCGAGGGCGGCGCCGCCGAACAGGGTGGTGGTCAGGGTCATGGCGGCATCCTTGTCCGGTTCGGAGCGGTTTATCAGGCGTTCTGCAGGGCGTTGTTCAGCGCCGTTTCCAGCTCGGCCTTGTAACGCAGGTAGTGAATGGTCTGCGCCTGGCCGTCGCCGAGAATGCGCGACAGATCCAGGTCGGTGATATAGCAGGGATAGCGCTCGCTGGTGCGGCGCTGGGCGAGGATATGCCGGGCCACGGCGGCGAACAGGTCGGCGCCATATTCCAGCTCGGAAAACTCGCGGTGGTTGCAGTACAGGGTGACGTGCACGTGGGCCTGGTCGGCCGGCTCGACAATGGCCTGCACGTCGTAAAACGGGTGGCTCACCGGCGCCTGGGGTGGCGAGCGCCGTTCCAGGTGACGGGCGCGCTGCGGCGGCGCGGGTAGCAGTTCGTAATACAGCACTTCCAGCGCTGCCGGAGGCAGGGGGGCGTCCAGTGGCAGCAGGGCGTTGCGCCGGTACAACACCGACTGCAGGAAGCGCTGCAGCGGAGTGAGCAGGCTTTGCTCATCGCGATACGGCAGGCGCTGGCGCCACAGCGCGTTGTGCTCGTCGAGCACGCTGAGTTCGGCCTGCTGGCCGTCCAGGCGGTAGAACACCTGGATGCACTCGGGCCGACCGAGCGGCAGGATCAGCGCCAGGTCTTCGCCTTCCAGGGCGAAGCGGTCGACCTGCAGCGGGCTGTACTGCGGGTGCTCCTCGCCGAGGTGTTCGATCAGTGTCGGTAGATCGGCCAGGGCACTGTGGCTGACCTGGCCCGGTTGCAGTTCGAGGACGTGATAGTGCTGCTGCACCTGCAGCAGGTAACGGCTATGGCGGTGGCTGCCGAGGCTGGCCAGGACATCGCGGAACAGTTCTTCGACGCGCTGGGCGATGGCGCTGGCGCGGTTGCGACAGAAGCAGCGCACCTGCAGCCGCGGGCGGCGGCCGTCGGCCGGCAGACTGTTGCTGTAGTCGCGCAGGCAGTCGAGCAGGGCATTCGGCCCGTCATAACGGCTGACCAGCAGTTCGTTCCAGCTGTTCAGGCTGACCTGATCGAGGGTCACCACCAGGTTCTCGCGCACTCCGGAATAGCCCAGCGAGTCGGTGCGGCCGGTGGTCATGTGCACGTTGAGTTGGCTGTGTGCCTTTAGCGGGTCGAGGCCAACATTGACCAGCAGCAGCACCTCGGCCGGTTCCGCGCCATGCAGCAGGGCTTCTTCCGCCACGGGCGGCATCGGTAGCGGCAGGGTCTGTTGCAGGCTGCTGAGCAGGTTGGACAGTTCGAACTCGCTCAGGTCGCTGCTGCCGGGGTGCAGTGACAGGCGGGTGCTGCTGTCGATCACGCCGTTGCGGTGGCACCAGGCGAGCAGCTCGATCAGCTCGCGCGCCCGTTTCAGTGGGGCAAAGTCCGGCCATTCCTGGCCGTTCAGGCTGCCGTTGTACAGCGCCCACTGGGTTTCCCCGCCGGTCTCGGCGCTGGTGCTGTGGACCAGGGTCAGAGTGTCTTCGGCCAGGTCCGGGGCGATCCCCGGGTTGATGAATTCGATCTTCCCGGCCTTGCGCTCGAACGCTGCATACAGGCGCCGGCCGAGTACGCCGAGGTCACGGCTGTTGAGCTGGCTGCCGGTCTGCTCGCTGCGGGCGAACTGGGAGAGGAAGCGGTAGCTGTAGGTCAGCTCGTTGACCAGCGCGCGGCGTTCGGCGCTGACCTGGCGCACCTTCCACTGGCTGCGGCTGTCGAGCATGGCCAGCTCGCGCTGGCTCCAGTGCCACTCGCCGGTCAGGCGCTCGAACAGCAGGCGTTGCCAGCTCTTGGCGCGGTTGCGCGGCGGGCTGCTGAGCTTCTTGTTGACCTTGAGGTACAGGCAGCGGCGGATCAGTTCCAGGCGCTCCAGCTCGCCGCGCCCAGTGAGGTATTCCTCCAGGCGGCGGTAGACCACGATGTAAGGGTCCAGCTCGTCGAGGTCGAGGCGGTTGGCGAACACTGCCTGCTTGTAGCGCAGGCTCAGGCATTCCACCCGCGGGTGCTCGCTGGCGTAGACCTCGGTGAGCAGCAGCTTGAGCACCGATTTGTAGGGCGACTCGATGCCCTTGAACAACTGCCACATGCCGGCGCCGATGAACTCGCCTGGCGGAATACGCGCCAGGTGGCCGAGGTCGAGCACCTCTTCGGCGCGGATGAAGCGCTTGCTCAGCAGGGCGTGGGTGTAGGCGGCGTAGTTGGCCTCCTCGTACACCGGCACCAGCCACCACAGTGGCGTGCGCCCGCCGAGCCAGATCGCCGTGCGGTAGAACTCGTCGAGCAGCAGATAGTGCTGGGTGGTGCCGCAGTCGTCGGAGGTCAGCTGGGCGTCCTCGCGGTCACCGGCGGTGAAGCGCGCCGGGTCGACCAGGAAGAAGTGCGCCTCGGCACCCTGGGTGGCGGCCCAGGCTTCGAGCAGGTCGCACTTCTTGCGCAGCTCGTGCAGGGCCTTGCTGTCCAGGCTCGGTGCGTGGCAGACCCACAGGTCCATATCGCTCTGCTCGGCCTGGGCCACGGTGCCCAGGCTGCCCATCAGGAACAGGCCGTGGATCGGCAGCGGCGGATTACCGCGGCGCGGTTTGTAGATGAAGGAGCGGGTCAGGCGTGCGGCTTCGGCGAGCAGCTCGTCACTCGGCTCGAAGCCACACAACCCGGCCGGAGCGGTGCCGGAAACGTAGCCGGGGAGCAATGGATGGTTCACATGCAGCAGCAGCGGCAGCAGCTTGAGCACCAGTTGCTGGCGTGTCGACAGCGCCTGCATGGCCCGCGCCAGGCGCCCGCTATTGACCTTGAGAAAACGCGCGCGCAACTGCGCCAGCACCTTGCGGTCGATGCCGTCATTGATGTCCGGGCGGATTTCCTGGGTGCGCGTCATGTACTGCTCGAGCCGGGGATTACGGCAAGCCTACCAGTCGTGGCGATGACGTGGCAGGGGACCTTAGAACCTATTCAAAGTCTGCTGCGCGTCGGCCATGCTGCGTTGAAATCGGGCTCAGAATGCTCATTTACAACTCGTAAACTGCGCTTCTTCGCCCGATTTATTCGCTGGCGCTTACCCTTCGGGCCAGCCTGCGGCTGTTACTCCCGTTGGTCGTTGCGCCTTGCCTGGCTCTAGCTCGCGAGACTTTGAACAGGTTCTTGCATTGTATCGGCAGGCCGTTGGCCGAGCTGTAGGGTTGACGCTGCGGGTGTAGACAACCCGCAGCGCGAGCCGGGTCAGGCGTGTTGCGGGGTGAGGATGGTCAGCAGGGCCTGGGCGTGTTCGGCGGCGTCCAGGCCGAGGCTGGTCAGGTAGCCGCCGTCCGCCTGAGTGACCAGACCTTTTTCGTGCAGGCGGGTGATGGCCGCCTGGGATTTGTTGGCAGCGTTGTTATGCACCTTGATGCCTTCCTGCACGTTATCCAGGTTGTACAGCGCGAGGATTTCCATCTCGGCGATCAGTTCGGGGGTGTAGGCCATAAGGACTCCGGGTTCTTGTTATGGGGCAAGGGTCTGTTGACGTCTCGGCGCGCCCGCGACCAGTTTTCAGTGTAGCGGGCGCGGCTCAGTCTGCCTCCTGTTGATGCTGCCACTGGGCAAGTATCTGCTGGTAGCGGCCGTTTTGCCTGATTGTGCGCATGCCCTGGTCAAAGCGCTGTTGCATGGCTTCGGCCTGCGGGTGGTAACGGGAAAAACTCAGGTAGAGCTTGGCCTGCAGCAGGGTGGCTACCGGGCTGAACGCGTCGCGCAGCTCCGGCTCTTCGCGAAACAGGGCCTGCGCGGTGCCGCGGTAGGCGGCGGTGAACTCGACCCGGCCGTGCTGCAGCATGCGAAAGCCATTGCGATCGCGGCGCACGGGCACCCGCAGCAGGTCGCGGTTGCTGTCAAAGGCGCTGCCGTACTCGTAACCGATGGTCACCGCGACCTGGCGCCCGGCCAGTTGCTTGAGATCTGTGACGGGGGCCGCCTGGTTGCGATTGGCCCAGAGCAGGATTTCATCGCTGAACAGCGCTTCCTCGGGCAGGCGGAACTCGGAGGCGATGCGGGCATCGGGTGCGGTATTGAAACAGGCGGCGAGCTGCCCGATGCGGGTCAGCTCCATGCAGCGCGAATAAGGATAGGGCTGCAGTTCGATGCGGGTGTTGCTGGCGGCGAAGGCGGCGCGCACGATGTCGACCGACATGCCCTGCACCTGGCCGTCGCGCAGGGCGGTGTAGGGATACCAGTCGTCTTCGGCGCCGATGCGCAACACGTCGTCCGCCACCGTCCAGCCCGGCAGGCACAGGCAGAACAGGGCGCTCAGTAGGCGCAGACGAAGGCGACGAGCGGGGCAATCCAACACATGTGCATCCCGGCCGGGGTATACCTGCACCTTAACAGTGTGGGCTCGACGCGGAATAGACCGAGGTCAAGAAAGTTGCCAACCCTCGGCGCCGGTTCTCAGTCTTCGCTTGGCAGCTCCGGCAGGGCGCGCAGGGCCTGCTCGTACCAGGCCATGTCGAAGGCGCGGTCGTCACGCAACATGGCGCCGATCTCGTGGGCCAGCACCAGGGCCATGAGCTGGAGGATTTCCTCGCGCTCGTAGCCGACCAGGGTCAGCTTGTTGAGGGTGGCCTTGGCGGCGGGCGGGCTGTCCGCTTCCAGCTGGTTCTCGATGGCCTGGATCAGGGTTTCTTCGGCGAAGGCTTCTTCTTCGCTGTCGTCATGCTCGCTCATGGGCGGCTCCTCGGTGGCAGGCGCGCAGTGTGCCATGACTGGCCGTCGGCCTGGGTATTCAGCAGGCTGATGCAGCTGCCGGGGCGCACTCGTTCGGCTATAACTCTGGCAGTCCCTGCCCATGGAGAGCGCCATGCTCAAGCTTCACGGATTCGCCGTCAGCAACTACTTCAATATGGTCAAACTGGCCCTGCTGGAAAAGGGCGTGCCCTTCGAGACGGTCGTCGTGCATGGCGGGCAGAGCCCGGAGTTCCTCGCCATCAGCCCGCGCGGCAAGGTGCCGGTGCTGCAGACCGAGCAGGGCTATATCAACGAGACCAGTGCCATCCTCGATTACCTGGAAGAGCGCGGCGAAGGCCGTCCGTTGCTGCCGGCCGAACCCTATGCGCGGGCCCAGGTGCGCGCGCTGATGAAAGAGATCGAGCTGTACATCGAACTGCCGGCGCGCAGCTGCTACCTGGAAGTGTTCTTCGGCGGCAAGGTCGACGAGGTGACCAAGAGCAAAGCCAAGGCCGACTTGCTGGCCGGGGTGGCCACCCTCAAGCGGCACGGCAAGTTCGCCCCCTATGTGGCTGGCGCGCAGTTCAGCCTGGCCGACCTGTATTTCCTCTACAGTCTGGACCTAGCCGGCATCGTGGCGAAGAAGCTGTTCGCCCTCGACCTGCTGGCCGAGTTGCCCCAGGCCCGCGCGCTGTTCGCCCTGCTCGAGCAGAACCCGCATGTGCAGCAGATTGCCGCGGACAAGCAGGCGGCGATGGCTGACTTTCTCGCGGCGATCAAGGCCAAGGGCTGAGGGCCGTCCCCCGCGTTGGCGTATCTGCGGTCTGGCCGAATCTCAGGGGCAGGGCTTGCCGACACCCTTCAAATCGAGCTTGAAGAACTGCAGGCGATAGCCAGAGGCCTTGGCCTGGCTGCACAACTTGCTGTTGTAGGCCCGGTAGTCGGCAATGAACACCGGCTTGCCCTGGCTGCGCAGTAGCGAATAGCCGGCACATTCGTTGTACTGGTAGCAGCTCTCGTTGACGGCGAAGTCGAAATGGCTGGCCAGTTGCGGCAGCAGGTCGACGGCATTCTTCAGGCCGACGCTGAGGTTGCGCTTGTGCGCCTCCTTGGCCAGCCAGCGGTTGAAGTCGAGCTGCTGGGCCTGGGTCAGCTTGAGGCCGTTGGCGTTGCTGTAGCCGTCCACGTTGTCCGGGTCGACACCATTGCAGCCCTTGTTGCGCGCCAGGTCCAGGCGCTTGGCCAGCAGCGCGCGCACGTCGCTGCGGCGAAAGTCCAGCCAACGCTCGCCGGGCCAGTCCGGCAGCGGCTTGCCCAGGGCGGCCTTGGGGTAGAGCTTGGCGTCGCTGCGCCAGTCTTCCCAGGTGCCGGCGCTGAAATAGCAGATAACGATGCGTCCCTGGGCCTTGAGGTTGCCGATGGTCTGCTTGGGCGTGTCGTACAGGTCGATGTCATAGACATGCCGGTTGGGCGTCTGCAGCGTGCCATTGAGCTGCAGGTGCCAGCTGCTGCTGGCTGGAATGGCCAGTGGCGCGGCCAGGCTGGGGACGGCGATGGACAGCAGGGTGGCAAGGGCGAACAGCGAGCGCATGGTGGCAACTACCTGACGGATATGGGCTGAAAAAATAGGCGAATGGCCCGCGCTACCCAAGTACTGGACGCCGGGCGGTAGGGCGCCGGGCTCAGCCGGCGGCGAAGTCCAGCAGCGCCTGGCCCGTCAGGCGGTAGCAGACCCAGTCGTCCTTGGGGCGGGCGCCAAAGGCTTCGTAAAACTCCATGGCCGGCGTGTTCCAGTCCAGCACCGCCCACTCCATGCGCCCGCAGCCCTTGGTCACGGCCAGCTGGGCCAGGTGCCGCAGCAGGGCTTTGCCGGCACCGAGCTTACGGTGCTCGGGGGCGATATACAGGTCTTCCAGGTAGATGCCGTGCTTGCCCAGCCAAGTCGAGTAGCTGAAGAAGTACACGGCGAAGCCGACGGGTACGCCGTCCTGCTCGCAGATCAGGCCGTGGGTGGTGCTGCCGGCGCCGAACAGGCTATCGCGGATGCCGGCCACATCGGTCTTCACCTCGTGCTCGGCCTTCTCGTAGATGGCCAGGTCGGTGATGAAACGCAGGATCAGGGCGGCGTCGTCGATGGTGGCGGGGCGAATATGCAGGCTCATGCGAATGCTCTCGAAGTGTTCAGCCGTAGAGAAAGACCGGGATGGCCAGCGGCAGGCCGACCAGGCAGAGGAAGCCAAAGGCGGCAATCCAGCTGGTGCGCGAGTTAATAGGGTCGGACACGCGCAGCGGCAGGCGTGGATAGCGGCCCAGGGTCAGCAGGCGCAGCGCCAGCCAGCCCACGCTGTAGAAGAGGTAGCTGAAGATCAGCTCCAGGATGGTCTCGCCCAGGAAAAGCAGGGCGCGTAACAACAGTTCGAACATGGGAAGTCCCTTTCCCTCGTCTGGCGATCAGCGCGTCACCAGCAGTGTCTTGCCGCGCGCCACGGCGGCGCGTACCTGGTTCGGCGCGGTGCCGCCGATATGGTCGCGGGCGTTGACCGAGCCTTCCAGGGTCAGCACGGCGAACACGTCGTCGCCGATCTGCTCGCTGAACTGACGCAGCTCGGTGAGGCTCATCTCGGCCAGGTCCTTGCCGCTGTCGACGCCGTACTTCACTGCGTGGCCGACGATCTCATGGCAGTCGCGGAACGGCAGGCCCTTGCGTACCAGGTAGTCGGCCAGGTCGGTGGCGGTGGAGAAGCCGCGGCGGGCCGCCTCGCGCATGATTTCGCGCTTGGGCTTGATCGCCGGGACCATGTCGGCGAAGGCTCGCAGCGAGTCGCGCAGAGTGTCGGCGGCGTCGAACAGCGGTTCCTTGTCTTCCTGGTTGTCCTTGTTGTAGGCCAGCGGCTGGCCCTTCATCAGGGTCAGCAGGCCGGTCAGGGCGCCGAACACGCGGCCGGTCTTGCCACGCACCAGTTCCGGCACGTCCGGGTTTTTCTTCTGCGGCATGATCGAGGAGCCGGTGCAGAAGCGATCGGGCAGGTCGATGAACTGGAACTGCGCCGAGGTCCACAGCACCAGCTCTTCGGAGAAGCGCGACAGGTGCATCATCGCCAAGGATGCGGCGGCGCAGAACTCGATGGCGAAGTCGCGATCGGACACGCCATCCAGCGAGTTGCCGCCAACGGCGTCGAAACCCAGCAGTTCGGCAGTGATCTCGCGGGCAATCGGGTAGGTGGTGCCGGCCAGGGCGGCCGAGCCCAGCGGCATGCGGTTGACCCGCTTGCGGCAGTCGACCAGGCGCTCGTAATCACGCGAGAGCATCTCGAACCAGGCCAGCAGGTGGTGGCCGAAGGTGACCGGCTGGGCGGTCTGCAGGTGGGTGAAGCCGGGCATGATGGTGTCGGCTTCGGCTTCAGCCAGACCGAGCAGGCCCTGCTGCAGGCGGGTAACTTCGGCGAGGATCAGGTCGATCTCGTCGCGCAGCCACAGGCGGATGTCGGTGGCCACCTGGTCGTTGCGGCTACGGCCGGTGTGCAGCTTCTTGCCGGTGACGCCGATGCGGTCAGTAAGACGCGCCTCGATGTTCATGTGCACGTCTTCCAGGTCGATGCGCCAGTCGAACTGGCCGGCTTCGATTTCCGCCTGGATCTGCTTGAGCCCGGCCTCGATGCTGTCGCGCTCTGCGTCGGTCAGTACGCCGACCTTGGCCAGCATGGTCGCATGGGCGATGGAACCCATGATGTCGTGACGATACAGGCGCTTGTCGAACTCGACGGAGGCGGTGAAACGGGCAACAAAAGCGTCGACCGGCTCGCTGAAGCGGCCGCCCCAGGACTGGTTGGTTTTCTCGGTGCTCATGGCAGAACTCGCGGGAAAGGCAGGCGCGGTGCCTGCGAAAAGGAAAAAGTGTGCCGATAATAACAGCCTTGCCGGTAAAACCGAGGTTCCGTTCCGCCGGCAGGGAAATGTCGCCGCGCTCACAGTTTTAAGCTCGGGACGACACTTGGGTGCCTTATTTCGCCCATCCGCAGCGCTCTGGCTTGCCGCCCGAGGGGTGCACAAGGAAACTGCCGGGATGCAAATCAAATGGTTCAACCAAGGGCGCAGCCTCGGCCCGGACGACGACTTCTTCCTGCCGGAGCTGTGCCTGCCTGAAGCGCTGCTGAGCATGGTTCTGCTCGCCGAGCTGTTGGTGCTGGTGCTGGTGCTCTCCGAGCCGATGCAGCCCGGCTTCAACTGGGTGCGCCTGGCGCTGACCTCGTTGTTCGTGCAGTGGATCGTGCTGCTCTCGGCCGCCTTGCTGTGTCGCCTGCGCCCGCTGCTGGCACGTCTGCGCGCGGCGCTGGCCGGCAGTCTTTGCTGCGCCATCGTGGTCGGCCTGGCCCTGGCCTGCACCGCTGTGGCGGATTACTTCGAACTGGGCGGGCCGTTGCCGCGCAGTGGCGAAGTCAACCTGTACCTGCGTCATGGCCTGATCAGCCTGATCATGTCGGCGCTGCTGTTGCGCTACTTTTATCTGCAGAGCCAGTGGCGTCGGCAACAACAGGCGGAACTGCGAGCGCGGATTGAGGCCTTGCAGGCGCGCATTCGCCCGCACTTCCTGTTCAACAGCCTGAACAGCATCGCCAGCCTGGTGGTGATCGACCCGTACAAGGCCGAGCAGGCGGTACTCGATCTGTCCGACCTGTTTCGCGCCAGTCTGGCCAAGCCCGGCACGCTGGTGCCCTGGCACGATGAACTGGAGCTGGCGCGAAGATATTTGTCGATCGAGCAATATCGGCTCGGCGACAGGCTACAGTTGGATTGGCAGGTGGACGCAGTACCGGATGATTTGCCGATCCCGCAACTGACCTTGCAACCGCTGCTGGAAAATGCCCTGATCTATGGCATCCAGCCGCGCATCGAAGGAGGGCTGGTGCGGGTGGAGGCGCAGTATGAAGACGGGGTATTCCAGCTCTGTGTGAGCAACCCCTATGACGAAGGTGTCGAGCAGCAGCCATCGCGCGGCACCCATCAGGCGTTGGTGAATATAGATGCGCGTTTGGCGGCACTTTTCGGGCCGCGCGCAAGTCTCAGCGTGGATCGCCGTGACGGGCGCCACTTCACCTGTCTACGCTATCCATGTGAGAGACTCACGCAGGAAGCCAGAGCAATATGAATGTGCTGATCGTCGATGACGAACCCCTTGCCCGCGAGCGCCTCAGCCGACTGGTTGGCGACCTCGAGGGTTATCGTGTCCTCGAACCCGCGGCAAGCAATGGCGAAGAGGCCTTGGCCCTGATCGACAGCCTGAAGCCCGACGTGGTGCTGCTGGATATCCGCATGCCCGGCCTCGATGGTCTGCAGGTGGCGGCCAAGCTGTGCGAGCGCGAGGCGCCGCCGGCGGTGATCTTCTGCACCGCCCATGATGAATTTGCCCTGGAGGCCTTCGACGTCAGCGCCGTCGGCTACCTGGTCAAGCCGGTACGCCCCGAGGCCCTGGCGGCTGCGCTGAAGAAGGCCGAACGGCCCAATCGCGTGCAGCTCGCCGCGCTGACCCGTCCGGCTGGTGCCAACGGTGCCGGCCCGCGCAGTCATATCAGTGCGCGCACGCGCAAAGGTATCGAGCTGATTCCGCTGGAGCATGTGATCTTCTTCATCGCCGACCACAAGTACGTGACCTTGCGCCATGAAGGTGGCGAGGTGCTGCTGGATGAGCCACTGAAGGCGCTGGAAGACGAATTCGGTGACCGCTTCGTGCGTATCCACCGCAATGCTCTGGTCTCGCGCGAGCGCATCGAACGCCTGCAGCGCACGCCGCTGGGGCACTTCCAGCTGTACCTCAAAGGTTTGGGTGGCGATGCCCTGACCGTTAGCCGTCGGCATGTGGCAGGGGTGCGCAAGTTGATGAACAACCTCTAACGGCTGTGGCCGCACGGATTGTCGCCGGCCGCGGCAATCCGGCGCCGACCTCGGCCGAGCCAGCCTGTTATCATTCCCGGCAGTTAAGTTTCCGGAAGTGATCATGTCCCGCGAAATCCGTATTGCCACTCGCAAGAGTGCCCTGGCCCTGTGGCAGGCCGAACACGTCAAGGCGCGCCTGGAACAGGCCCATCCCGGCCTCAAGGTCAGCCTGGTGCCGATGGTCAGCCGTGGCGACAAGCTGCTCGATGCGCCGCTGGCGAAGATCGGCGGCAAGGGCCTGTTCGTCAAGGAACTGGAAACCGCCCTGCTGGAGAACGAAGCCGATATCGCCGTGCATTCGATGAAGGATGTGCCGATGGACTTCCCCGCCGGCCTCGGCCTGTTCTGCATCTGCGAACGGGAAGACCCGCGCGACGCCTTCGTTTCCAATACCTACGCCAATTTCGCCGAGCTGCCGGCCGGTAGCGTGGTCGGCACCTCCAGCCTGCGCCGTCAGGCCCAGCTGCTGGCGCGCCGGCCCGACCTGAAAATCCAGTTCCTGCGGGGCAACGTCAACACCCGTCTGGCCAAGCTGGATGCCGGCGAGTACGACGCCATCATCCTCGCCGCCGCCGGGCTGATTCGCCTCGGCTTCGAGAGCCGCATTCGCGCCTCGATCAGCGCCGAAGACAGCCTGCCGGCTGGCGGTCAGGGCGCGGTGGGGATCGAGTGCCGCACGGCCGATAGCGAGATTCACGCCCTGCTGGCACCGCTGCACCATGCCGATACCGCCGACCGGGTGAATGCCGAGCGGGCGCTGAACAAGCACCTCAATGGCGGCTGCCAGGTACCGATCGCCTGCTACGCCCTGCTCGAAGGCGATCAGTTGTGGTTGCGCGGCCTGGTCGGCCAGCCGGATGGCGGCCTGCTGCTGCGTGCCGAGGCCCGTGCGCCACGCGCCGCTGCCGAGCAGCTGGGTGTGCAGGTGGCCGAGCAACTGCTGGCGCAGGGCGCGGCGCAAATCCTCAAGGCGGTCTACGGCGAGGCCGCTGCCGAGTGACGGGCTGGCGCCTGCTGCTGACCCGTCCGGCCGCCGAGAGTGTGGCCCTGGCCGCGACCCTGGCCGAAGCTGGGGTGTACAGCAGCAGCCTGCCGCTACTGGATATCCAGGCGCTGGCGGAAACCAGCGAGCAGTGCGCGACTATGGCTGAACTGGCGCGCTACAGCGCACTGATCGTGGTCAGCAAGCCGGCCGCACGCCTGGGCTTGCAGCTGCTCGAGCGCTACTGGCCACAGCCGCCAGCCAATCAGCGCTGGTTCAGTGTTGGCGCGGCCACCGCGCAAATCCTCGATGCGTACCTCGAACCTCACGGCCAGCGGGCGACCTGCCCGGCTGCTGGCGATGACAGCGAAGCCCTGCTGGCGCTACCCGAACTGCAGCAGGCACTGGCCGTAGCGGCGCCGCGGGTGCTGATCCTGCGTGGCGAGGGCGGTCGCGAATTGCTCGCCGATACCCTGCGCGCGCGTGGCGTGGCGGTCGATTATCTGGAACTCTATCGCCGCGTGCTGCCGGATTACCCACCCGGTTGTTTACTGCAGCGCGTGCGCGGGGAACGTCTCAACGCCCTGCTGGTCAGCAGTGCCCAGGGCCTCGCACATCTGCAGCAACTGGCCGGGGCTGACTGGCCTGAGCTGGCTCGGCTACCCTTGTTGGTGCCCAGCCCACGGGTCGCCGAGCTGGCTTGTGCAGCCGGTGCCCTGCACCCTATCGATTGTCGCGGCGCCAGTGCTGCGGCTGTTCTGGCGGCCTTGCGCGCAAGCGCGCCGCCCCTCTGATGCAAAGGATGGACATGTGAGCGAGACAGCCCCGCAGATCAGCGAACCGACCCAGGACACCCAGACCAAGGATCAGCCCGTCGTTGCGCCGGCCAAGGCCAAGGGCCGTGGCCTCGCCGCAGTGGCGCTGCTGATCGGCGCCGCCGGGTTGGCCGCCGGTGGCTGGAGCAGCTGGCAGCTGTACCTGCAGCAGGGTCAGGCGGCGGACCAGTTGAACCAGGTGCAGCAGGTCGGTGAGGCGGCCAAGCAGCAGATCGAGGACAGCGAGAGTCGGGTCGCCAAGAGGCTGGCTGGGCTGCCCACGGCGGATCAGCTGGCCACCCAGCGCGACCTGCTGGTCAGCCTGCAGGGCGACCAGCAGCGCCTGGCGCAAAGCCTGTCCGGGCTGCTCGGTAAGAGCCGCGAAGACTGGCGCCTGGCCGAGGCCGAGCACTTGCTGCGCCTGGCCATGCTGCGTCTCAGCGCATTGCAGGACGTCAACAGCGCCACCGCCTTGGTGCAGGGTGCCGACAGCATCCTGCAGGCACAGGATGATCCGCAGGCCTTCGCCGCTCGTGGCGAGCTGATCAAGGTGCTGGAGGCGTTGCACAGCCTGCCACAGGTTGATCGCAGTGGTCTGTTCCTGCAGCTGGCGGCTTTGCGCGGACAGGTCGATCAGCTGCAGATGCTCGCCCCCGAATACATCCTGCCGAGCGAAGTACCGACTGCCGTCAGCGCCAGCGACAGCAGTCGCTGGGCCGAGCTGTGGGCGCAGCTGTCGCGCTATGTGCGCCTCGATCTGCAGGCCGATCAGGACGTGCGTCCGCTGCTGGCCGGACAGAGCCTGGCGCAGGTGCGCCTGACCCTGGCGCTGGCCCTGGAACAGGCGCAATGGGGCGCGCTGAATGGCCAGGCGGACGTCTACAAGCAGGCGCTGGCTTCTGCCGACAACGTGCTGGGCAGTTATTTCGATCGCGACAACCAGGCGGTCAAGGCCATGCAGCAACGCATCGGCGAGCTGGGCGAGCAGGCGGTCGTGGCCAAGCTGCCCAGCCTGGACCCGGCGCTGAATACCCTGCAGGCCTACCTCAAACTGCGTGAGGCCCGTGAGCTGATGCCGGAAGCGGTGGAAGCGTTGGAAACCGAGGAGGACGGGCAATGATCCGCGCCATCCTCCTGCTGCTTCTGGTGGTCGCCGCCACCACCCTGCTCGGTCTGGCCATCGCCGAGCACAGCGGCTACGTGCTGATCGCCTGGAAAAGCTTTCGCTATGAGTCCAGCCTGTGGGTGTTCCTGCTCCTGGCGACCCTGGCCTGGCTATTGGTCTGGGGCGTGCGCTGGCTCTGGCGGCTGTTCGTGGCGTCCGGTGGCCTGCTCAATCCCTGGTCGCGGCGCAATCATGGCAAGCGTCAGCAACTGGCGGCCGACAAGGGCCTGCTGGATCTCGCCGAAGGGCGCTGGGAACGTGCGGTGCGCCATTTGCAGCAGGCGGCTGAAGGTGAGCGCCAGCCGCTGATGCACTACCTGGGCGCAGCCCGGGCGGCGCAGCAACTGGGTAATTACGAACAGAGCGATAGCTTTCTCGAACGTGCCCTGCAGCGTCAGCCGCAGGCCGAGCTGGCCATTGCCCTGGCCCATGCCGAACTGCAGCAGGCGCGTGGCGAGAGTGCCGCCGCCCAGGAAACCTTGCAGTTGATGCGCCAGCGTCACCCGCGCCACCGTCAGGTACTGCGCCAGTTGCAGAGCCTGCTGCTGGCCCGGGCAGACTGGTCGGCCCTGCTCGATCTGTTGCCCGAGCTGCGCAAGGGCCAGGTGCTCGACAATGAGGAACTGGCAACCCTGGAACGGCAGGTCTGGCAGGGTCGTCTGCTGGCCGCCGGGCAGGCCGGCTTGAACCAGGGTGAGGCCGCTTTGCAGCCGCTGACTGCGGCCTGGCAGCAGTTGTCCTCGGCCCAGCGCAGCGAGCCGGAGCTGCTGCTTGCCTATGCCGATCAGTTGCAGCAACTTGGCGCCCCGGAAGAGGCCGAGGAGGTCTTGCGCAAGGGCCTCAAGCAGGCTTATGACAGCCGCCTGGTAAGGCTCTATGGCGTGCTGCGTGGACGTGATCCGGCGCGTCAGCTGCAGACGGCCGAAGCCCTGCTCAAGCAGCATCCGCAGGACCCCGTGTTGCTGCTCACGCTGGGCCGTCTGTGCCTGCAGAACAGCTTGTGGGGCAAGGCCCGCGAGTATTTCGAGATCAGCCTGGAGTTTTCCCGCAGCGCGGAAACCTGTGCCGAGCTGGCCCGTCTGCTGGCGCAGCTGGGCGAGCTGGAAAAGAGCAATCAGTTGTTCCAGGAAGGCCTCGGCCTGCTCGATCAGCAACTGCCGAACCTGCCACTGCCGGCGCGCGCCTGAGCGCATGGGTAGTGGCCTGTTTGGCTAATTCAAATATCCAATTTCGGCGCCAGACTTCGCCATACTGCGTTGCCGCTCCTCACCGTAGCTCTGCTACGACTCGTCGCGGCGCCTTGTCTGGCAAACCCTGGCACTCGAACTTGAATGCACGGATTAGCCGCACAGGCCACTAGACGTGCGGCACCTGGTCACGGACGAGGTGTCGCACGTTGCCTTGAAAGCCTGAGCGGCTTTCCTCTACCGTAACCGCCTTTCCCGCCTGCTTCGGAGTCCTCATGGCTTTGGCCAATCCGCGTACCCTGTTTCTCCTCGCTTTTCTCGGTTGCCTGGGCCTGATGGGCGGTGCGTTGTTCCTCGAGCACTATGTCGGCCTGGAGCCGTGCCCGATGTGCATCGTGCAGCGCGTCTGCGTGATCCTCTTCGCCGTGGTCTGCCTGATCGCCGCCATCCATGGCCCGGCGCGCCTGGGGCGTCGTCTGTATGCCGCGCTGGCCCTGTTGTTCGCGGCGCTGGGTGCCGGCACGGCCGGCCGCCAGGTGTGGCTGCAGAGCGTGCCGCCGGACCAGCTCGAGGCCTGTCTGCCGAGCCTGGAATTCATGCTCGATGCACTGCCGCTGCAGGAAATCATCCGTCTGGTGTTCCATGGCACCGCCGATTGCGCGGAAGTGACCTGGACGCTGTTCGGCATGAGCGTACCGGAGTGGAGCCTGCTGGCATTCGTCGGCATGATTCTGTTCAGCCTGTTTCAGTTGCTGCGCCGCAGCTGATCCGGCAACAGCCGGTAACGGCTGGCGTTTGCCCACGGTCGCCGCGCGCTGCATAGTCCTGGCCTACCTGCGACTGGCGGAGTCCCATCATGCGTGCCTTGCTCGTCTTGCTGTTCGCCCTGTGCATGGCTGGCTGTACGGGCATGGGTGTGCGCCAGTACGCCGCCGAGCAGCCGGCGCTTGAGCTATCGGACTACCTGAACGGCGAACTGGAAGCCTGGGGCATGTTCCAGAACCGTTCCGGTGAAGTGGTCAAACGCTTTCACGTGGCCATGACCGGTACCTGGCAGGGGGATGTCGGTACCCTCGACGAACGCTTTACCTACAGCGACGGCAGCACCGAGCGGCGTGTCTGGACCTTGCGCCGGCAGGCTGACGGCAGCTGGCGCGGAACCGCCGGTGATGTCGTTGGCGAGGCCATCGGCGAGGTGTCCGGCAATGCCTTGCACTGGCGCTACCAGCTACTGCTCAAGGTCGATGGCGAACGGTACGTGGTCGACTTCGATGACTGGATGTTCCTCATGGACCAGCGCGTGATGCTCAACCGTGCGCGCATGTCCAAGTGGGGAATCGACCTCGGGCAGGTGACCCTGAGCTTCTACAAGCCGCTGAAATGACCCGGCTCAGCAATTTCCCGATCAAGGTGACTTGAAGGCGGAAGCCGGCGGGCATACTCTGGCCCAACGCCTCGTCAGTAATCCGGCACTTCGCCGGGTATTTTTTCGGGGCTGCCCAAGTTGCCAAATAATCGGCTCGGGGCTGCGGTACACCAGCATTCACCTGTAGGGAAGTGAGGACATCATGCTCGAGAGCTGCCAGAACGCCCAGGAACGTTGGGGTGGAGTACACCAGCTGATCGACCGCTGGCTTCAGGAACGTCATGAGCTGGTTCGCGCCTATGACCTCCTCAGTGACAAGCCTCAGGCACCTGCGGCCAATGCTCAGGATCTGCAGCGCTTCTGCGAGATTCTGGTCGACTATGTTTCGGCCGGGCACTTCGAGGTCTACGAGCAACTGACCGGCGAGGCCAAGGCCTTTGGCGACCAGCGCGGCCTCGAACTGGCCAAGCAGATCTACCCGCGTATCGAAGCGATTACCGAAGTGGCGCTGGCTTTCAATGACCGTTGCGACAACGGTGACTGCCGCGATACCGCTTCACTGAGCGCCGAATTGAAACGCCTCGGGCAACTGCTGCATGAGCGCTTCGAGCTGGAAGATTGCCTGATCGAAGTACTGCACAATTCCCACGAGCAACAAGGCGTCGCCTCGGCCTGAGTGGGTGCTGGACGCCGACTGCTAGTCGGCGATATCCAGCAACTCCAGCTCGAACACCAGCGGTGCATCCGGCGGAATCAGATCGCCGGCGCCAGCCTGGCCATACGCCTGCGCCGCGGGAATCACTACTCGCCATTTGGCCCCCACCGGCATCGCCCGCAGGGCGGTCTGCCAGCCGCTGATCAGGCTGTTGAGGCGGAACCACTGCGGCCCTTCACTCTGGTCAAACAGGCTGCCGTCGGCCAGTTCGCCACGATAGCGTACCTGCACCCGTGCGGCATTGCCGGCTTGCCCCGTGCCGGGACGCAGCTCATGAACCAGTACGCCCCCGGCCAATTCACGGACCCCGGGCTTGGCTTTTTCCGCCGCCAGAAAGCGCTGCTCCGTGGCCCGCGCCTGCTCGTGACGGGCGGCCGCTGCGCGCAGCGCGAGGCGCTCCTCGTGTTCATCCAGCAGGCTGTCGATGCGCTCTGGCGGCAGCCGCAAAGGCTCCGCGCGATAGGCCTGGCGCATGCCTTCGAGCAAGGCTTCCAGTTGCAGGTCGGGCACTTCGCTGCGCAGCCGCTCACCCAGTCTGGCGCCCAGGCTATAGGCCAGATCATCCTCTTGCGTGGCGGCTGCAAGCAGTGCAGGCGAGAGGCAGAGCAGGAGTAAAAGACAGCGCAGCATTGGGGAAAGTCTCGGGGTGAATGTGTGGGCGATTATGCCAGTGCTGGTCATCGTCACAATGTGCAGCTAGCGACCGGAGAATCTGGCGTCTAGTATGGGGTCACCAACGTCCGTTAGGAGGCACGTCATGCCGACCAACAATAAGAAGTCCGTTACCACTCCGCTGCACCTGCTTCAGCAACTCTCCCACAGCCTGCTCGAACATCTGGAAAAGGCCTGCTCGCAGGCTCTCGTCGAAGCCGAAGGCCTGCTGACAAAACTGGAAAAGCAACGTGGTAAGGCCCAGGAAAAACTGCACGAAGCCCGCAGCAAATTGCAGGATGCGGCCAAGGCCGGCAAGGCCAAGGCGCAGGACAAAGCCAAGTCGCTGATCAGCGAACTGGAAGAGCTGCTCGACAACCTCAAGACCCGCCAGACCGAAACCCGTAACTACATTTTGCAGCTCAAGCGCGATGCCCAGGAAAGCCTGAAACTGGCCCAGGGTGTAGGCAAGGTGCGCGAGGCGGCCAACAAGGCCCTGAGTAGCCGTGCTGCAGCCAAACCCGTGGCCAAGGCTGCGGCGAAACCCGTCGCCAAACCCGCAGTCGCGAAGAAGCCGGCAGCCAAACCTGCGGCAGCCAAGGCGCCGGTCAAGGCCGCCGCCAAGCCGGCCGCGAAGCCTGCAGCCAAGCCAGCCGCCAAACCGGCGGTGGCGAAGAAACCTGCAGCCAGCGCCGCCAAGCCTGCGGCAGCCAAAGCACCGGTTAAGGCTGCGACCAAGCCGGCCGCGAAGCCTGCAGCCAAGCCAGTAGCCAAACCGGCGGTGGCGAAAAATCCTGCAGCCAGCGCTGCCAAGCCAGCGGCAGCCAAGGCGCCGGTCAAGGCCGCCGCCAAACCGGCTGCGAAACCCGCGGCCAAGCCGGCAGTGGCGAAGAAGCCAGCAGTCAGTGCGGCCAAACCGGCGGCCGCCAAGGCAGCGGTCAAACCGGCTGCTAAGCCTGCGGCAAAACCTGCAGCCAAGCCCGCAGCGAAGGCGCCGGCGGCCAGCGCGGCCAAACCAGCGGTAGCCAAGCCCGCCGCGAAACCGGCGGCAAAACCTGTGGCCAAACCAGCCGTGAAGAAAGCCCCGGCCGCCAAGCCGGTCGCAGCCAAGCCGGCCCCTGCTCCGGCTGCTGCTCCTGCGTCCGCTCCGGCCGCCGCTGCACCTGCCGCCAGCAATGGCAGCACCCCACCGACCGGCGCTTAAGTCCGGTCTGCCACGGCGCGCAGCACCTGCAGCGCGTCGTGGTGCTGTTCTCCTGCACTGGTGGCCAGGGCCTCAAGCCAGGCCGCCGGTTGCGGTTGCTGCGGCCAGGCACCCGCCAGGGTTTCCAGGCGCCGCAACAGCTCGCGCTCGGCTTCCAGTTCCAATGCCTTGACCTGCTCGCGCAGGCGCAACTGCGCCGCATCGAGCTGGGCCGCCTCCCGCCAGTTCTGGCGTAGCTCCCGCAGTGGTTGCACGACCTGGCATTGCCAGGGATCGCTGAGTGCCTTGAGTGCTGCCAGGCGCTTGTCGTCGCAGGCCACGCCGCGCTGCTCCAGCCACAGTCCGCACAGCAGCAGGCAAACGTCCGCCCCTGCCGCCTGCAGGCGCAGACAGGCCGCTTCGACGCCGGGGCGGGCGTAGCACTGGCTGGCAAAAGTCCACAGGTCAGACGGCATGAGGCTCTCCGGGCGAGGGTGGGGCGAAACTGATAGACTGCGCCGCCTTTGGGCGTGCTCACACTACAGCGGCGCGTCCGCTCGATACAGTGTGAACGCGCGCGATGATCCGACTTCAGAACCTTACCTTACAACGTGGTCCACAACGCCTGCTCGAAGGCGCCGAAATGACCCTGCACGCCGGCCACAAAGCCGGCCTGATCGGTGCCAACGGCGCCGGCAAGTCCAGCCTGTTCGCCCTGCTGCGCGGCGAGCTTGGCCCGGATGCCGGCGATTGCCACCTGCCGCCGGACTGGCGCATCGCCCACATGCGCCAGGAGGTCGACGACCTCGAACGTCTGGCCGTGGACTATGTGCTCGATGGCGACATCCACCTGCGTCAGGTGCAGCGCGGCCTGGCGGCTGCCGAAGCGGCCCATGACGGCACGGCCATCGCCCGCCTGCACAGTGAGCTGGACAACGCCGACGGCTACACCGCCGATGCCCGCGCGCGCAAGTTGCTGGCCGGCCTCGGCTTCAGCAACGAACAGATGGACAAGCGCGTCGGCGACTTCTCCGGTGGCTGGCGCATGCGCCTGAACCTGGCCCAGGCGCTGATGTGCCCGTCGGATCTGCTGCTGCTCGATGAACCGACCAACCACCTCGACCTCGACGCCATCCTCTGGCTGGAAGAGTGGCTGAAGAGCTACCCCGGCACCCTGTTGCTGATCTCCCACGACCGCGACTTCCTCGATGCCGTGGTCGACCATGTGGCGCACCTCGAGCAGCAGAAGCTGACGCTCTACCGTGGCGGCTACTCGGCCTTCGAGCGCACCCGTGCCGAACGTCTGGCGCAGCAGCAGCAGGCGTACGAGAAGCAGCAGGCGCAGCGCGAGCACATGGAAAAGTACATCGCCCGCTTCAAGGCCCAGGCGACCAAGGCGCGTCAGGCGCAGAGCCGGATCAAGGCCCTGGAACGCCTGGAGGAACTGGCGCCGGCGCATGTCGATTCGCCGTTCGACTTCGTCTTCCGCGAGGCCGACAAGATTTCCAGCCCGCTGCTGGACATGGCCGACGTGCAGCTCGGTTATGGCGACAAGGCGGTGCTGCAACAGGTCAAGTTGCAGCTGGTTCCGGGTGCGCGCATCGGCCTGCTCGGCCCCAACGGTGCCGGCAAGTCGACCCTGATCAAGACCCTGTCCGGCGAGCTCACGCCGCTGTCCGGCCGTCTGGCCCGTGGCGAGAACCTGTCGATCGGTTACTTCGCCCAGCACCAGCTCGACTCGCTGGATGCCAAGGCCAGCCCGCTGCTGCACCTGCAGCGCATTGCCCCGGGCGAACGCGAGCAGACCCTGCGCGACTTCCTCGGCGGCTTCGACTTCCGCGGCCCGCGTTGTGACGAGGCGGTGCAGAACTTCTCCGGTGGCGAGAAGGCGCGCCTGGCCCTGGCGCTGATCGCCTGGGGCAAGCCCAATCTGCTGCTGCTCGACGAACCGACCAACCACCTCGACCTGGAAATGCGCCTGGCGCTGACCATGGCCCTGCAGGAGTTTGCCGGCGCGGTGCTGGTGGTCTCCCACGATCGCCACTTGCTGAAAAGCACCACCGACGAATTCCTCCTGGTCGCCGATGGGCGCGTGCAGCCCTTCGATGGCGATCTTGAAGACTACGCGCGCTGGCTGGTCGACTTCCGTGCCCGCCAGCAGCCGCAAACCACGGCCACGCCGGCCGCCGACAAGACCGACAAACGCGCTCAGCGCCAGGTCGCCGCCGCCCTGCGTCAGCAGCTGGCACCGCACAAGCGCGAGGCGGACAAGCTGGAAAGGGAGCTGGGCAAGCTGCATGAGCAGCTGGCCAAGGTCGAACAGCGTCTAGGCGACAGTGACATCTACGAGGCCGCGCGCAAGGACGAGCTGCGCGACTTGCTGGCCGAACAGGCGCGTCTGAAAAGCCGTGAAGCCGAGCTGGAAGAAAGCTGGATGGCCGCCCTGGAGCAGCTCGAAGCGCTGGAGCAACAGCTGGCGCAAGCCGACTAAGCTGTTCTCCATCACGGCCTGCTTTTCCGCTTTCGTTTAGCGGCCGTGTCTGCTGGGCGGCGTGCCGGCAAACGCGTAGGCTGGCGGCTGGGCGTTCGCCGTCTGCCGTCATTCCTTGCAATCACTGAGGTATTCGCCATGGCTATCGAGACCTGGCTCGCTTTCTTCGTCGCCTGCTGGGTGATCAGCCTGTCGCCGGGTGCCGGTGCCATCGCCTCGATGAGCGCTGGCCTGCAGTATGGTTTCTGGCGTGGCTACTGGAACGCCCTCGGCCTGCAGCTGGCGTTGCTGATGCAGATCGCCGTGGTGGCGGCCGGCCTCGGTGCGGTGCTGGCTACCTCGGAACTGGCTTTCAATCTGATCAAGTGGTTTGGTGTGGCCTACCTGGTCTATCTCGGCTGGAAGCAGTGGGTTGCCTTGCCCGGCGAGATTTCCACGGATGAGGGCGAGCGGCCGCTGGGGCGACCTTTGACCCTGGTGCTGCGCGGCTTTCTGGTCAACGCCAGCAACCCCAAGGCGATCATCTTCATCCTTGCGGTGTTGCCGCAGTTTCTCGATCCCAAGCAGTCGCTGCTGATCCAGTACGCGGTGATGGCTGCCACCATGGTGGCGGTGGATCTGGTGGTCATGGCCGGCTACACCGGCCTGGCCGCGCGCGTCCTGCGGGCGCTGCGCTCACCGCGCCAGCAGCGCATTCTCAGCCGCACCTTTGGCGGCCTGTTCATGGCTGCCGCCGGCCTGCTGGCCATGGTGCGACGTACCGCCTGAGGGGCTGCTCAAAGGCGCCCAGCTTTCGGCGGCTGACTTACCATGGCGGCTTTTCCGTGGTTGGAGTACCCCACGCAATGCGAGTCTGGATCGATGCCGACGCCTGCCCCCGGGCGGCGCGGGATCAGGTGGTGAAGTTTGCCCTCAAGCGTGGCTTCGAAGTGGTGCTGGTGGCCGGCCAGCCGGTGGCGCGGCCGGGCTTTACCTGCGTGCGGCTGATCGTGGTGCCCAGTGGCCCGGATGCGGCGGATGATTACCTGGTCGAGCATGCCGTGCCCGGCGAACTGGTGATCTGCAGCGATGTGCCGCTGGCCGATCGCCTGGTGAAGAAGGGCGTCAGTGCCCTCGATCCGCGCGGTCGCGAGTTCGACGAGCGCAACATGGGCGAGCGCCTGGCGGTGCGCAACCTGTTCACCGATCTGCGTGAACAGGGCCAGATGGGCGGCGGCCAGGCCGCCTATGGCGAGAAGGACCGCCAGGCCTTTGCCAACTCACTGGACCGTATTCTTACCCGCCTGATGAAGTAGCCCGGATGCAATCCGGGTCGGAGTTGCCTGCTTCCCGGATTGCATCCGGGCTACGGGTTGGCACATACGCCTTACGGAAAATTCGTGGCGGCTCTCAGCCGCACAGGTAGGTGCCGGTGCCCACGGCCACCAGGCTACCGTCGTCGCTGTGCAGCTCGCTGCGTACCACCGCCACCTTGTTGCCGGAACGCAGCAGCACGGCCGTGGCGGTGAACAGCTGGCCGCGGCCGGGGCGCAGGTAGTCGACGCGCAGGTCGATGGTGCCGAGCTTGGACAGCCGCGCCATGCGTTCGCTGCTGGACAGGTGCTGGTGCTTGTCGAACGCGCCGATCAGCGCCATGGCGCCGCCGGCGACGTCGAGCAGCGAGGAAATCACCCCGCCATGCAGGATGCCGTGGACGAAGTTGCCGATCAGCTCGGGCTTCATCGGCAGCTCCATCACCACCTTGTCAAGGGACAGCTCGACCAGCTGGATGCCCAGCACCTGGTTGAACGGAATGCGTTGGAAGAAACCGGCGACGGCGTCGCGCAGTTCGGCGGTGAGTTCGAAGGTGGGCTGGCTCATGGGCGGTTAGGTCTGCGGCAGGGGCGGAAGGCCCCACGCTGCCGCAGTTGCGCGCGCTTGACCAGTGGGGCGGCGGAGCCACGGTGTGGAATGGCTCTTTTGCCCCGCTGATGGTGCGGGAGGTCTGTCTGCGTAGGGTGTGCCGTGCGCACTGCGCACACCGGTCAGGTTCTCAGTGCGGGTGTGCCAGCTCTAGCACCCGATCAACCAGCTTGTTGATTCCACTAGCCGCTTCGGCAATCGACTGGGCGAGCATGTAGGCCGGGGTGCTGACCAGTTTGTGCGCGCTGTCCTCGACTATGTCTTCCACGGCACAGGCCTGGTGGCTACCGCCCATGGCCTGCAGGGCTTCGGCGGCCGGGTCTTCGGCGCTGCCCAGGGTGCAGGTGACCCCCGCGCCAAAGATCTTCACCGCAAGGGCCGGGGCGATGCAGATCAGGCCGATCGGCTTGCCGGCCTTGGCAAAGGCCTGGGCTGCGGCGAGCACGTCGGCTTGCACCGTGCAGTCGGCGCCCTGCAAGGCGAAGTCGGAGAGGTTCTTGGCCACGCCAAAGCCGCCCGGCAGTATCAGCGCATCGAAGTGCTCGACGTGCAGTTCGCGCACATCCTCGACATTGCCGCGGGCGATGCGCGCCGCTTCGATCAGCACATTGCGGCTTTCCGCCATTTCCTCGCCGGTCAGGTGGTTGATCACGTGCATCTGCGCCACGTTCGGCGCGAAACACTGCACCTGGGCGCCGCGCTGGTCGAGGCGCAGCAGGGTGATCACGCTTTCGTGGATTTCTGCGCCGTCGTAGACGCCGCAACCGGAGAGGATGACGGCTACCTTTTTGCTCATGGTGTGCTCCTGATCGGGAAAACAGCGGGTGTCGCCAAATGCCGGTCACCCTGGCATGCCCGGTACTCGGTGCGCGCGGGTGCGTGGCTTAGCATGGCAACAGATAGGGCAATCCTAGCCCGCGATCCGCCGCAACGATATGGGTGACCCGTGAATTACATCCTCTATGCCGTGCCCGTGTTCTTTCTGCTGATCGGTCTGGAGTTGCTCGCCGACCGTTGGCGCGGCCTGCGTACCTATCGTCTGGCCGACTCCCTGAACAGCCTCAGCGCCGGCGTGCTGTCGACCACCAGCGGCCTGCTGACCAACGCCATTGGCCTGCTGACCTACGCCTTTGCCTGGCAACAGCTGGCGTTGTTCGAACTGTCGGCCGACAGTCTGTGGGTCTGGTTGCTGGCTTTCGTCTTCTACGACTTCTGCTACTACTGGCTGCACCGCATGGGGCACGAGCGCAGCATCCTCTGGGCGGCCCATTCGGTGCATCACCAGAGCGAGGAGTACAACCTCTCCACCGCCCTGCGCCAGACCAGCACGGGCTTTATCTTCGGCTGGATCTTCTATCTGCCGATGGCGATCGCCGGGGTGCCGCCGCTGGTCTTTCTCACGGTCGGTGCGCTCAATCTGCTCTATCAGTTCTGGGTGCATACCCGGCACATCCCCAAGCTCGGCTGGTTCGAGTGGTTCTTCGTCAGCCCGTCCAACCACCGCGTACACCATGCGCAGAACCCGGTGTACATGGATCGCAACTACGGCGGCGTGTTCATCCTCTGGGATCGCCTGTTCGGTACCTTCCAGGAGGAGCTGGACGACGAGCCGGTGGTGTTCGGCGTGACCACCCCGCTGCGCAGCTGGAATCCGCTGTGGGCCAACCTGCAGGTGTATGCCGCGTTGTGGCAGGACGCGCTGCGCGCCGAGTCCTGGTGGGACAAGCTGCGCATCTGGTTCATGCGCACCGGCTGGCGCCCGGCGGATGTCGCCGCGCGCTTCCCGCACGGCAAACCCGACCTCAGCCAGTTCCAGCGCTTCGAGGTGCCTTTGGCGCGGCCCCGCCAGCTGTATGCGCTGCTGCAGTTCGTGCTCTATGTGCTGGGGGGCACTTGGCTGCTCGGGCATGATGAGCAGGTGCCGCTGTCGGTACTGCTGCTTGGCTGCGCCTGGGTGACCTTCGGTCTGTATGCCATCGGCACCTGGCTGGAGAACCGTCCCTGGGCCGCTCGCCTGGAACTGCTGCGCCTGCTGCTCAACCTGCCGCTGCTCGGGCTGGCGCAGCAGCTGGGTCTGCTGGCGGCGTCGGCGAATGCCTGGGCGCTGCTGGCCGGTTACACACTGGTCAGCTTGCTGGCGCTGATCCTGCTGCAGCGGCAATGGGTCGCGCCGCTGCGCGCCTGATTCCTTGCCGCGACGCTGTCGCGTCGTCATCAATTGGTCATAATGGGGGCTTATAACCGTCACACTGAGCCCGCGCGCGTGGGCCCCGGAGTTTGCCGTGAGCTTTACCCCCGCCAATCGCCTGTTCCCCGCCACCCGCCTGCGCCGCAACCGCCGCGATGATTTTTCCCGCCGCCTGGTGCGCGAGAATCGCCTGAGTGTCGACGACCTGATCCTGCCGGTGTTCGTCCTCGACGGGGAAAACCGCCGCGAAGCGATCCCCTCGATGCCGGGCGTCGAGCGCCTGTCCATCGACCTGCTGCTCAAGGAAGCGGAAGAGTGGGTGGCCCTGGGTATTCCGGCGCTGGCGCTGTTCCCGGTGACGCCGCTGGAGAAGAAGTCGCTGCTCGGTGAGGAAGCCTGGAACCCGGATGGCATTGCCCAGCGTGCGATCCGTGCCCTGCGTGCGAAATTCCCTGAGCTGGGGGTGATCAGCGACGTGGCCCTCGACCCCTTTACCACCCACGGTCAGGACGGCATCCTCGACGACAGTGGCTACGTGCAGAACGACATCACCGTCGATGCGCTGGTCAAGCAGGCGCTGTCGCATGCCGCTGCCGGTGCCCAGGTGGTGGCGCCGTCGGACATGATGGATGGGCGCATTCAGGCGATCCGCGAGGCCCTCGAGCTGGCTGACCACAGCAACGTGCGCATCATGGCCTACTCGGCCAAGTACGCCAGCGCCTACTACGGCCCGTTCCGCGATGCGGTCGGCTCGGCGGCCAACCTGGGCAAGGCCAACAAGGCCAGTTACCAGATGGACCCGGCCAATGGCGACGAGGCGCTGCACGAAGTGGCGGCCGACCTGGCCGAAGGCGCCGACATGGTCATGGTCAAGCCGGGCATGCCGTATCTGGATATCCTGCAGCGGGTTAAAACGGAATTCCGTGTGCCGACCTTCGTCTATCAGGTCAGCGGCGAGTACGCCATGCACATGGCGGCGATTCAGAATGGCTGGCTCAGTGAAGCGGTCATCCTTGAGTCGCTGACGGCTTTCAAACGTGCAGGGGCTGATGGCATCCTCACTTACTTCGCCAAGCGGGCGGCAGAATTGATCAAGGCGGGGCAGTAAGCCCCCTGGGAAGTGATGGCATGAACACCGAGGGATTGAGCAATAACGCGGCGCTGGACGCACAGCCGAGCAACGAGAGCGTGGTCGAGCCGGTCGTAGTCGAGGCGGTCGTCGTCCCGCCCGCGCCGGTCGTAGCGCCCATCGCGGTGCCGGGGCTGGATGACAGCAGCCTGTACATCCACCGCGAGTTGTCCCAGCTGAAGTTCAACATCCGCGTGCTGGAACAGGCGCTGGACGAGTCCTATCCGCTGCTCGAACGCTTGAAGTTCCTGCTGATCTTCTCCAGTAACCTCGACGAGTTCTTCGAGATCCGCGTGGCCGGCCTGAAGAAGCAGATCAACTTCGCCCGCGAACAGGCCGGTGCCGATGGCCTGCAGCCGCACCAGGCGCTGGCGCGGATCTCCGAGCTGGTGCATGTACAGGTAGAGCGGCAGTACGCGATCCTCAACGACACCCTGCTGCCGGCCCTGGAGCAGCACCAAGTGCGCTTCATCCGCCGACGCAACTGGACGGTCAAGCTAAAGGCCTGGGTGCGCCGCTATTTCCGTGACGAGATCGCGCCGATCATCACCCCGATCGGCCTCGACCCGACGCACCCGTTCCCTTTGCTGGTGAACAAGAGCCTGAACTTCATCGTCGAGCTGGAAGGCATCGATGCCTTCGGCCGCGACTCCGGTCTGGCGATCATCCCGGCGCCACGCCTGCTGCCGCGCATCATCAAGGTGCCGGAAGAGGTCGGCGGGGCGGGGGACAACTACGTGTTCCTCTCCTCGATGATCCACGCCCACGCCGACGACCTGTTCCAGGGCATGAAAGTCAAAGGCTGCTACCAGTTCCGCCTGACCCGCAACGCCGACCTGTCGGTGGACACCGAGGACGTCGAGGACCTGGCCCGTGCCCTGCGCGGCGAACTGTTCTCCCGCCGTTACGGTGACGCGGTGCGCCTGGAGGTGGCCGACACCTGCCCGAAACAGCTGTCGGACTACCTGCTCAAGCAGTTCAACCTGAGTGAGAGCGAGCTGTATCGGGTCAACGGTCCGGTCAACCTGACTCGCCTGTTCAGCATTACCGGCCTGGATAGCCACCCGGAGCTGCAGTACGCGCCGTTCACCCCGGTGATCCCTAAGCTGCTGCAGAACGCCGAGAACATCTTCAGTGTGATCAGCAAGCAGGACATCCTCCTGCTGCACCCCTTCGAGTCCTTCACCCCGGTGGTCGACCTGCTGCGCCAGGCGGCGAAAGACCCGCACGTGCTGGCGATCAAGCAGACCCTGTACCGCTCGGGGGCCAACTCGGAGATCGTCGACGCGCTGGTTGAGGCGGCGCGCAACGGTAAGGAAGTCACCGCGGTGATCGAGCTGCGCGCGCGCTTCGACGAAGAGTCCAACCTGCAACTGGCCAGCCGCCTGCAGGCTGCCGGTGCGGTGGTGATCTACGGCGTGGTCGGCTACAAGACCCACGCCAAGATGATGCTGATCCTGCGCCGCGAGAACGGCGAGATCGTTCGCTACGCGCACCTCGGCACCGGCAACTACCACGCCGGTAACGCCCGCCTGTACACCGACTACAGCCTGCTCACCGCCGATGTGGCCCTCGGTGAGGACGTGTCCAAGCTGTTCAGCCAGCTGATCGGCATGGGCAAGACCCTGCGCATGAAGAAGCTGCTGCATGCGCCCTTCACCCTGAAGAAGACCCTGCTTGATCTCATCGCCTTCGAGACCCTGCAGGCCAGCGAAGGCAAGCCGGCGCACATCATTGCCAAGTTCAACTCGCTGACCGATCCGAAGATCATCCGCGCGCTGTACAAGGCCAGCCAGACCGGGGTGAAGATCGACCTGGTGGTGCGCGGCATGTGCTGCCTGCGTCCTGGCGTGCCCGGGGTGTCGCACAACATTCAGGTGCGCTCGATCATCGGCCGCTTCCTCGAACATACCCGGGTGTTCTACTTCCTCAATGGCGGCGAGGAGAAGATCTACCTGTCCAGCGCCGACTGGATGGAGCGCAATCTCGACAAGCGCGTGGAGACCTGCTTCCCGGTGGAAGGGCGCAAGCTGATCGTGCGGGTGAAGAAGGAGCTGGAAGCCTATCTGACCGACAACACCCAGGCTTGGGCGCTACAGCCGGATGGGCGCTACGTGCGCATCACGCCGAGCGGCAACGCCAACCTGCGCAGTGCCCAGGCCAGCCTGTTGGAGAAGCTGACCAGCCCGCTGGCGCGCTGACACCGCGCGTTTGTGCGCTCAGCACCATGCAAAAGCCCCGCATCCGCGGGGCTTTTGCATGGTGTCGATGATCGGTGGTGCGCCTGGCAGGGCCCGGCCTAGTGAATGGTCAGGGTGAAGCCGATACGCTTCAACCATTCGGCTTCCTGGGCGAAGTCGGCCTGGGTCAGCGGGTTGAGCTCCAGCCAACCCGCCGGGAAGGTCAGGTCGAGGCTCTGCGGCCCGCCTTCCAGCTGCACCTTGGGCATTTCCTGGGCACCGCGGATGTGGTGGAAGAGGATGGCGAAGCGCAGCAGGACGCACAGGCGCAACAGCTTGATGCCTTCCTCGCCGAACTCGGCGAAGCGGTCTTTGGGGATGTTGCGGCGGTGGCCGCGTACCAGCAGGGCCAGCATCAGCTGATCCTGGCGCGAGAAGCCGGGCAGGTCGGAATGCTCGATCAGGTAGGCGCCGTGCTTGTGGTACTGGTAGTGGGCGATATCCAGACCGATTTCGTGCACCCGTGAGGCCCACTGCAGCAGGTCGCGGTGCCAGTCGTCGTCCAGTTGCCAGGCGGCGGTGACCTGTTCCAGCGCCGAGAGTGCCTTGGCCTCGACCCGAGCGGCCTGCTGCAGGTCGACGTGGTAGCGCTCCATGAGGGCGCTGAGGGTGCGCTCGCGCACGTCCTCGTGGTGGTGGCGGCCGAGCAGGTCATACAGCACGCCTTCGCGCAGGGCGCCTTCGGAGTGATCCATGCGCTGCAGGTCGAGGGCGTCGAAGATCGCCTCGGCGATGGCCAGGCCGGCCGGGAAGATATGCCGGCGGTCCGGCTTGATGCCATCCAGATCCAGTTTGTCGACCTCACCCAGCTTGAGCAGCTTGCGCTTGAGCCAGGCCAGGCCTTCGGGGTTGATCTCGCCATTGCCCAGGCCGCCGGCCTTGATTGCCAGCCCGACGGCGCGCAGGGTGCCGGAAGCGCCCACCGCTTCCTGCCAGCCCAGGCGTTGCAGGCCCTGTTCGATGGTCATCAGTTCCAGGCGCGCGGCGGTATAGGCCTGGGCATAGCGCGCGGCGGTGATCTTGCCGTCCTTGAAATAGCGCTGGGTGAAACTGACGCAGCCCATCTGCAGGCTTTCGCGCAGCAGCGGCTCGAAGCGCTGGCCGACGATGAACTCGGTGCTGCCGCCGCCGATATCGGCGACCAGGCGCTTGCCCGGGGTGTCGGCGATGCTGTGGGAAACGCCGAGGTAGATCAGACGCGCTTCTTCACGGCCGGAGATGACTTCCACCTGATGGCCGAGCAGGGCTTCGGCGCGGCGGATGAATTCAGCCCGGTTGCGCGCTTCGCGCAACGCGTTGGTGCCGACGATGCGTACCGCACCCTGGGGCAGGCCCTGGATCAGCTGGGCAAAGCGGCTCAGGCAGTCGAGGCCACGGAGCATGGCTTCTTCGCTGAGCAGGCGTTCGTCGTCGATGCCGGCGGCCAGCTGCACCTTCTCGCCGAGGCGCTCGAGGATGCGCACTTCACCATGTTCGGCCTTGGCCAGCACCATATGGAAGCTGTTCGAGCCGAGGTCGATGGCGGCGATCAAGGAAAACGACTTGGGAGCGGCTTGCGGCATGGTCAGGGGTCTCGATGCTGAACGGAGGCATCCTGCCGCGATCGGGCAGTCGGTTCAATGAGGTGCATGTTACCCTCCCAGACCCCGCCTGCCTCACTCTTTCATCAGCTTATTGCTGCATATCAATAGCTAGGGTCTGTTGCCGTTTCGTTCGCGAACCGCGTTGCTGCGCAAAATCGCGCCAGGCTAGGCGCGGGACGCAGGCAATGGTCATTCCCTTGCCAAGTCCCGCAACGACGCATGGCGCGATTTTGCGCGCAACCCGCAGGGACGGGCCCGTTTTTGTGCGGGACGTCGTTACTCGACGGCTCATTTGGACGACCAAACTTCGCGTCTCGCGCCTAGCCCCGCGCAAAAACGGGCTCCGTCGCGGCCGTGAACGAAACGGCAACAGACCCTAGGCTCAATCGACTGCGACTTTCAGTGAGGTCAAAGCCGGGCTATGATGGCGCCACTTTTTGCTTCAGAACCTGGAGACTATCCATGAGCGATTTCATCACCAACGTCAGCGACGCCAGCTTCGAAGACGACGTGATCAAGGCCGACGGCCCGGTCCTGGTCGACTACTGGGCCGAATGGTGCGGTCCGTGCAAGATGATCGCCCCGGTCCTCGACGAAATCGCCCAGACCTACCAGGGCAAACTGAAGGTCTGCAAGCTGAACATCGACGAGAACCAGGACACCCCGCCGAAGTACGGCGTGCGTGGCATCCCGACCCTGATGCTGTTCAAGAACGGCAACGTCGAAGCGACCAAGGTCGGTGCCCTGTCGAAGTCGCAACTGGCGGCTTTCCTCGACGCCAACATCTGATTGCGCGCGGCTCTGCCGCCCCAGTCAGCTGCTGTAAGAAGCCCCGCACCTAGCGGGGCTTTTTCTTGGGCAGGCTAGCAGGCTGTTGAAAAACTACCTGCGTTGCCATCGCGGCGTTAAAAACAGGCTCAAAATGCTCATTTACAGCTCGTAAACTGCGCTTTTTCGCCTGTTTTTGCCTTGCGCTGGCTGCCTCGCCAACGTTTTTCAACAGCCTGCTAGACGCGTTGCCGGGGCCGGTGTTACATTCGGCCGGTCAGCGGTTCCTCCGCTGCCCTCCAAGCCGTCGCCGACGCATCCTAATTCGATAATATCGAGCGATTCAGTCGCCTTCTCGCGGCGCGGCTTCCAAAGCCCAGTGCTTTCCCTTCCCTTCCTCAAAGCTACGTCATTCCTATGAATCTGACCGAACTCAAGCAAAAGCCGATTGCCGATCTGCTCGAAATGTCTGAACAGATGGGCCTGGAAAACATGGCCCGTTCGCGCAAACAGGACATCATCTTCGCCCTGCTGAAAAAGCACGCTAAAAGCGGCGAAGAGATCTCCGGCGACGGCGTGCTGGAGATCCTCCAGGACGGCTTCGGCTTCCTGCGCTCCGCGGACTCCTCGTACCTGGCCGGCCCTGACGACATCTACGTCTCGCCCAGCCAGATCCGCCGCTTCAACCTGCGTACCGGTGACACCATCATCGGCAAGATCCGCCCGCCGAAAGAAGGCGAGCGTTACTTTGCCCTGCTCAAGGTCGACTCGATCAACTTCGACCGCCCGGAAAACGCCAAGAACAAGATCCTCTTCGAGAACCTCACGCCGCTGTTCCCCAATGAGCGTCTGAAGATGGAAGCCGGCAACGGCTCCAAGGAAGACCTCACAGCACGGGTGATCGATCTCTGCGCCCCGATCGGCAAGGGCCAGCGCGGCCTGATCGTCGCCCAGCCGAAAGCCGGTAAGACGATCATGCTGCAGAACATCGCGGCCAACATCACCCGCAACAACCCCGAGTGCCACCTGATCGTTCTGCTGATCGACGAGCGCCCGGAAGAAGTGACCGAGATGCAGCGCACCGTGCGCGGCGAAGTGGTTGCCTCGACCTTCGACGAACCGCCGACCCGCCACGTGCAGGTTGCCGAAATGGTGATTGAGAAGGCCAAGCGCCTGGTCGAGCACAAGAAGGATGTGGTCATCCTGCTCGACTCCATCACCCGTCTGGCGCGTGCCTACAACACCGTGATCCCGAGCTCCGGCAAGGTCCTCACCGGTGGTGTCGACGCCCACGCCCTGGAGAAGCCGAAACGCTTCTTCGGCGCCGCGCGTAACATCGAGGAAGGCGGTTCGCTGACCATCATCGCCACCGCGCTGGTAGAAACCGGCTCGAAGATGGACGAAGTGATCTACGAAGAGTTCAAGGGCACCGGCAACATGGAGCTGATCCTTGATCGCCGCGTTTCCGAGAAGCGCGTGTTCCCCGCTATCAACATCAACAAGTCCGGCACCCGCCGCGAAGAGTTGCTGACCGGCGAGGAAGAGCTGTCGCGCATGTGGATTCTGCGCAAGCTGCTGCACCCGATGGACGAAATCGCCGCCATCGAGTTCCTCCTCGACAAGCTGAAAGACAGCAAGACCAACGATGAATTCTTCCTCTCCATGAAGCGGAAATAATTCAGTCGTGACCACAAAGGCCGGGGAAACCCGGCCTTTGCATTTCTGCGGCCTTCTGAATAACCCAGTTCGGCGCTAAACTTTGCGCCCCGACCTGCACGCCTATACGAGGCTCAAGCATGCAGTATCGCGACCTTCGCGACTTTATCCGCGGCCTGGAACAGCGCGGCGAACTCAAGCGCATCCAGACGCCGGTTTCCCCCGTGCTGGAAATGACCGAAATCTGCGACCGCACCCTGCGCAAGGGCGGCCCGGCGCTGCTGTTCGAGAACCCCACGGGCTTCGACATGCCGGTGCTCGGCAACCTGTTCGGCACGCCCAAGCGCGTGGCCCTGGGCATGGGCGCCGAGGAAGTCAGCGAGCTGCGCGAGATCGGCAAGCTGCTGGCCTTCCTCAAGGAGCCGGAGCCGCCGAAAGGCCTGAAGGATGCCTGGAGCAAGCTGCCGATCTTCAAGAAGGTCCTGAGCATGGCGCCCAAGGTGCTCAAGGATGCACCGTGCCAGGAAGTGATCGAGGAGGGCGACGACGTCGACCTGACCAAGCTGCCGGTGCAGACCTGCTGGCCGGGCGATGTCGGCCCGCTGATCACCTGGGGCCTGACCATCACCAAGGGCCCGAACAAGGACCGGCAGAACCTCGGCATCTATCGCCAGCAGGTCATTGGTCGCAACAAGGTGATCATGCGCTGGCTCAGCCACCGTGGTGGCGCCCTGGATTTCCGCGACTGGTGCGAGAAGTTTCCCGGCCAGCCCTATCCGGTGGCCGTGGCCCTCGGTGCCGACCCGGCGACCATTCTCGGCGCGGTCACCCCGGTGCCGGACAGCCTCTCCGAGTACGCCTTTGCCGGCCTGCTGCGCGGCAACAAGACCGAGCTGGTCAAGGCCCGCGGCAGCGACCTGCAAGTGCCGGCCAGCGCCGAAATCGTCCTCGAAGGGGTGATCCATCCCGGCGAGATGGCCGACGAAGGCCCGTATGGCGACCACACCGGCTACTACAACGAAGTCGACCGCTTCCCGGTATTCACCGTCGAGCGCATCACCCGCCGGCAGAAGCCGATCTACCACAGCACCTACACCGGCCGCCCGCCGGATGAGCCGGCGATTCTCGGCGTGGCGCTGAACGAAGTGTTCGTGCCGATCCTGCAGAAGCAGTTCCCGGAAATCACCGACTTCTACCTGCCGCCGGAAGGTTGCTCGTACCGCATGGCGGTGGTGACCATGAAGAAGCAGTACCCCGGCCACGCCAAGCGCGTGATGCTCGGCGTGTGGTCGTTTTTGCGACAGTTCATGTACACCAAGTTCGTTATCGTCACCGACGACGATATCAATGCACGGGACTGGAACGACGTGATCTGGGCGATTACCACGCGCATGGACCCCAAGCGCGACACGGTGCTGATCGACAACACGCCGATCGACTACCTCGACTTCGCCTCGCCGATCTCCGGCCTGGGCTCGAAGATGGGCCTGGATGCGACTCACAAGTGGCCGGGTGAAACCAACCGCGAGTGGGGCCGCGCCATCGTTCAGGACGAGGCGGTCAAGCAGCGGGTGGATGAGCTGTGGGCTGAGCTGGGGATCGACTGATGAGTTCGGCTGCTACTTGTAGGAGCCAGCTCGCTGGCGATTTTCTGTTGCCGTCCATGGATCGCCAGCAAGCTGGCTCCTACAGGGCTGGGCAGGCATGAAAGTCACCCTGCAACCCTCCGGCGCGGTACTCGAGGTCCAGGCCGGCGAGCGCATCCTCGATGCCGCACGGCGTCTCGGCTACGACTGCCCGCAGAGCTGTCGCAACGGCAACTGCCATATCTGCTCGGCCCTGCTGGTCGAGGGCCGGGTACGCCAGAGTGGTGAAGAGCGCGACCACGGCGAGCTGTACACCTGCCTGGCCGAACCGCTGCAGGACTGCGTGTTGCATTGGGATGGCGTGTTGGCACCCGGTGAGTTGCCGCTGCGCGAGCTGAACTGCCAGTTGCTCGAATGCACCGACGTGGGTGGTGATGTGTTTCGCGTGCGTCTGCGCACCCCGGCCGGCAAGCTGCCGCGTTACCACGCCGGGCAATACCTGCTGGTGCAGCGTGAGGATGGCGAATATTCCGCCTTCTCCCTGGCCTCGGCGCCGCACAGTGGGCGCGAGCTGGAACTGCATGTGCTGGCCCGCGAAGAAAGCGCCAGCGAGTTGCTGGCATTCCTGCGTCGCCAGGGTTTTGCCAGGGTGCAGCTGCCCTTCGGCGACACCCACCTGGCCGAACTGCCGGCCGGGCCGCTGGTGCTGATCGCCGCCGGTACCGGCATGGCACAGATGCACAGCCTGATCGAACACTGCCGCGCCGCCGGTTTCCAGCACCCGGTGCATTTGTACTGGGGCGTGCGCCACGCCGAGGACTTCTACCAGCTGCCGCACTGGGCCGACTGGCAGCAGACCCCCGGTCTGCACCTGCATCGGGTGGTCAGTGAGCAGGGGGAGTGGTCCGGGCGCTGTGGCCTGCTGCACGAGGCGGTGTGCGAGGACTTCGCCGACCTCAAGGCCCTGCATGTATATGCCAGCGGCTCGCCAGCGATGGTCTACGGCACCCTCGACGCGCTGGTCGAAGCCGGGATGGATGCCCACCAGATGCGCGCCGACGTGTTTGCCTACGCCCCACGCTAAGGCATTAGCGTAACGCGTAGCCCGGACTTCAGTCCGGGAGTCGGGCGGCGGATGTCCCGGACTGAAGTCCGGGCTACGTCACTTCACCGATCCACCACGCGTATGCGAGTGGTGGATGAAAAAGGCGTCATCCACCCTACGGCCTGATCCTGTAGGAGCCAGCTTGCTGGCGATAGGCAGACAGCGTCCCGCTGATCGCTAGCAAGCTGGCTCCTACAAAACGTAGATAAGGTTGTGCTGAATAACAGTCAGCTCAGCGCACCTGCACCACCACCTTGCCCACCGCCTTGCGCTGGCCCAGGGCATTGATCGCCTCGGCGGCCTGCTCCAGCGGGAAGACCTGCGACACCAGCGGCTTGAGTTTGCCCTCGGCATGCCAGGCGAATAGCTGCTTGAAGTTGGCGGCGTTGTCCTGCGGCTGGCGCTGGGCGAAGGAGCCCCAGAACACCCCGACCACCGCCGTGCCCTTGAGCAGGGTGAGGTTGACCGGCAGCTCGGGGATGCGCCCGCTGGCGAAACCGACCACCAGCAGGCGGCCATTCCAGGCGATGGCGCGGATGGCTTGGTCGAACAGGTCGCCACCGACCGGGTCGTAGATCACGTCCGCGCCCTGGCCGCCGGTGAGCTTCTTCACTTCTTCCTTGAGGCTCGACTCGCTGTAGTTGATCAGGTGGTCGGCGCCAGCCGCCTTGGCCACGGCCAGCTTCTCTGCGCTGCTGGCGGCGGCGATCACGGTGGCGCCCATCGCCTTGCCGATCTCCACCGCAGCCAGGCCAACACCACCGGAGGCGCCGAGTACCAGCAGGGTTTCACCCGGCTGCAGGTTGGCGCGCTGTTTGAGGGCGTGCATCGAGGTGCCGTAGGTCATGCCGAAGGCGGCGGCGGTATTGAAATCGAGGCCGCGCGGAATCGGCATGACGTTGTAGCCGGGCACGGCCACCTGTTCGGCGAAGCTGCCCCAGCCGGTCAGCGCCATCACCCGGTCGCCGGCCTTGACGTGCTCGACCTTCTCGCCGACTTCCAGCACCACCCCGGCCGCTTCGCCGCCCGGGGAGAAGGGGAAGGGCGGCTTGAATTGGTATTTGCCTTCGATGATCAGGGTGTCGGGGAAGTTGACCCCGGCGGCGTGCACCTCAAGGAGGATCTCGTTCTTCTTGAGCGCGGGGCTGGCAACGTCTTCCACTACCAGGGTTTCGGCCGGGCCGAAGGCTTTGCACAGAACGGCTTTCATCACGAAATTTCCTCAGCGGGTTGATGGTCTGGCAGTGTAGGTGGCACGCTTGGCCGGTCAACGAGCATGCCCTGGCCTGATGCCGGTGTATAAGCGTTGGGCTTGGGTGCCAGCGCGGCAATGGCTATGCTAGTGCGCTGACTTGAACGTATTTCCAAGGCTGCACACTAGCGCCACACCTTCTTGAGGAACTGCCGTCGTGAAAATCTGCATCGCTCTGCTGTTGGCTCTGTCGTTGCCATTTACCGCTCTGGCCAGCGGTGGTGCAGAGGAAGAGCAGGAAGGCGAGAACGCGGCGCCCAAGGTGGCCTACTACAGCCTGGTGCCGGCTCTGGTTGGCAACTTTGGTGCAGGTCCCAAGCTGAAGGTCTACAAGGCCGATATCGCCCTGCGGGTGACCGGCACCGAGGCCGAAGAAAAGGTCGAGCATCATGAGCCGCTGATCCGCAACCAACTGGTGATGCTGTTCTCCCAGCAGACCGAAGCCAGCATGGGTAGCCAGGACGCCAAGGAAAAACTGCGCCTGGAAGCCCTCAAGCAGGTGCAGGACGCGCTCAATCAGGAAGAAGGCAAGCCCTACGTCGAGGACCTGCTGTTCAACAACCTGATCATCCAGTAACCCGCCACTGTTTGCCTCTCCATGCCGGGCGCGCCGTACGCACCAGCTGGCCCGCCAATGCCTTGATGCGCATGGCGTACCCCACAGCCACATATGCATGCGCAGTGCATCGACCCCTGCGATCCGCAACAGCTCGCATGACTTGGCGCAGGTTCTCAGGCGCCGGGGGATTCTGACGGGCTGTAGCCGGAGGCCTGTGCGGCGCTCCAGATGCGGGTCTGGTTGCGTCCGCTGTGTTTGGCCTGGTACAGCGCCTGGTCGCTGCGGGCGATCAGGCTGCCGGGGTGATCCTCGTTGGCCGGATCGGCGACGGCCAGGCCAATGCTCAGGGTCAGGTACTGCTGCGGGCTGCCGGGGTGGGGGATGGCCAGGTTGGCAATCAGTTCGTGGACCCGCGCTGCAACATGCTCGCCGCCATCCAGGCCGGTGTTGGCCAGGATGATGGAAAACTCCTCGCCACCGTAGCGGCAGGCCACGTCGCCCTCGCGTTGCAGGCATTCCTGCAGCACGCTGGCGACCTTGCGCAGCGCATCGTCGCCAGCCAGGTGGCCGAGCGCATCGTTGTAGGCCTTGAAGTGGTCGATATCGATCATCAGCAGGGTCAGCGGTGCGCCGATCCGGCGCAGGCGTCGCCATTCACCCTGCAGCTGTTGATCGAAGAAGCGCCGGTTGTACAGGCCGGTCAGGCCATCCAGCTGCGACAGGCGTTGCAGGCGGGCCTCCAGAGCCAGGCGCTCGCGGTTGTCGCGGGACACGGCGATCAGGTATTCGCGTTCATGCAGTTGCACCAGCTGGGTATTGATCTCGGCCGCCTGGCTGCTGCCGTCGCGCCGGCGCATCTCGCGCTGGAAGATGCGCGGCTGGTTGTCCTGCTGCGCGCTGCGGGCCTGTTTCAGCCAGGCGTGGAAGCCTGGCAGCAACTGTTCGGGGTCATTGCGCAGCAGCTGGGCGAAGTGTTCGGCACGGTAACCAAGGCTGGCATAGGTGGCCTGGTTCATGTGCAGCAGCTCGCGGCTTTCGGTATCGAAGATGAACAGGCTGTCCTGGCAGGAGTCGGTGAGGTCGAGCACCAGCTGCAGGCGCTCGCGGCTGTCGCGCAGGCGGCGTTCGACGGCTTCGCGGCGGGTGGCCTCGATTTTCAGCAGACGATTGCTCACCTGCAGCGCCTCGGCGCGCCGGGCATTTTCCAGGGCCAGGGCCAGGGCGGCGACCAGCAGCAGACTGATGGCCAGGCTGGCCCCCAGCACCACCCGGGGCAGTGGCGAATTGAGGCGCTGCAGAAGGGCCTGGGTCGGGTTCAGCTGCAGGCTGAAGGTGCGATTGTTGAGCAGTTGCAGGGCCACGCGCTGGGGCATCTGCGCCAGGCTGCCCGGCGCCTGGTGGCTGTACAGGGGGCTGTCGTTTTCCAGCAGCTGCACGCTGAACTCGCCGTTGTCGAGGCTGTCGAGCAATTGCGTCATCAGCGGCTCGACGCGAAACACGCCCTGCAGGAACCCATCGAACTGGCGCTGGCCCTGGGCATCCTGGAGGAACAGGGGGGTATAGAGGACGAAGCCGCGGCCGCCCTGGACCAGCTGGAAACTGTTGGAGAAGCGCTGTTCACCGCTGCTCTTGGCCTGCATGGCCAGAAGGTAGTTGGGATGGTCGGCGCTCAGGCGAAAACTTCGCGCCGCCTCGTTGCCGGCCAGCGGCAGCAGCCAGCGCATGCGCAGATCGGCGCCGACCCACTGGATCGACTGATAGGCTGGAAAGCCCTGCAGGGCCATGTTCGCCTCGTGCTCCCATGCGGCCTGTTGCAGGCGGCCCAGGTTGTTCCACAGGCGTGCGATGCGTTCGAGGCTTTGCACCTCGTTACTCAGGTTGTTTTCCAGTTGTCGGGCGAGGGTGCGTGCCTGGTAGCCGACGTGCTCCTCCAGGCGCTTGTGCTGGTCGCTTTCCAGCAGGCGCCAGAGCATCAGGCTGGCGCTGCACAGCACCAGGAGGAGGAGGGCCAGCGCCAGTCTTGCCGGCCAGACCGAGCGTGCGCGCATGAGGAAACTCCAGGAGCGTCTCAATCCTGATAGCACAGCGCCGCACGAGACTCAACGCATGGCCAGGATTGCCGCCCATTGCCCACTGCTGACCGGCATGACCGATAGCCGGCTGCCGCGTTGCACCAGGGCCAGTTCGCTGAGTTCGCCGGTGGCTTTCAGCTGGGCCAGTGGCAGCACGCGCGGGAAGGCTTCGACGAATTCCACGTCGATGGCGCTCCACGGGTTCTTATCATGGCTGGCCTTGGCGTCGAAGTAGTGGCTGGCGGGGTCCAGAGCGGTCGGGTCGGGGTAGGTGGCGCCGACGATGCGGGCAATCCCGGCGATGCCCGGTTCGGGGCAGCTGGAGTGATAAAAGAAGAATTCATCGCCCTCTTGCATGCTGCGCAGGAAGTTGCGCGCCTGGTAATTGCGCACGCCATCCCAGCGCGCGCGACCGAGGCGCTGCAGGTCATGGATCGACAGTTCGTCGGGTTCGGATTTCATCAGCCATTTCGGCATGAACTTTGCTCCTGTTTGCCGGTCTTCGGTGGCGTAGTTCAAATCGTTCTCGCTACCGACAGCTATAAGGTGCCAGCAGTGGTTCGGTCCAAAGTGCTCCGCAGAGAGCAGAAGGCCAGCCTGGCGCCTTGCATGACCAATAAGAACACCACCACCGGTCAGTCGATGCAGTGTGCCTGGAAAGGGGGAGGCAACCAATGAAGCGTAAAAAGCCGGATCTATTGTGGGTACTGGTGATCCTGTTCAGTCTGGGCATGGTTACCACGGGTTACACCCAGAACCTCTGGGAGCGTCAGGGCGAGCAGGCTGTCAGCCAGGCGCCGCAGTAAACGCAGCATGAACGAGCGCCGCAGGGATCGCGGTGCCATCGTTGTCTCTCGCCAGTAGGCGTTCAGCCGTACCAGCCGCCATCCGTCACCACCGCCTTTAGCCTTACATCCCAGCTGGCCAGTTCCAGCCTGTCCACTTTCTGACATTCATGGGCCAGTCCCAACAGTGTCGGCTTGTGCCAATTTTTGCGCAGTTGGCGATAGGCCAGCTCTCGATCATAGAAACCACCGCCCATGCCCAGGCGGCCGCCATGCTCGTCGAAGCCGACCAACGGTAGCAGGATCAGATCCAGGGTCCAGGCGCGGCGCTGGCGTTTGGGATTGGACAGGGGTTCGGCGATGCGGAAGCGATTGGCTGCCAATCGATCGTGCAGCTGCAGGCGCTGGAAGCGCATTCTGGTGCGTGGCCAGCAGCTGAGTACCGGCAGGTAGACGGCTTTGCCGCGTGACTGGGCGGCACGCAGCAGTGGGCGCGGGTCGATCTCGCCATCGTTGGGCAGGTACAGGGCGATATCGCGGGCGCGGCGAAACAGCGGGTGTTGGGCCAACTGCCGGTAGAGGGCGCGGGCGGCCTGTTGCTGTTGCAAGGGGGAGAGGTTGCGGCGCGCCTGGCGCAGCTGGCGGCGCAGGGCCGGGCGGGACAGATTGCCGGCTTCAAGCATGCGAGCCTGCTCAAGCTCTGCTGCGCATCGGTCATGCTGCGTTAAAACCGTCTTCGGAATGCTCATTTACAGCTCGTAAACTCCGCTTCCTCAGCCGCTTTTGCCTTGCCTGACCTTTGCTCGCGAAAGCTTGAGCAGGCTCGAAAAATGAGGACTCCCCGGTTGTGCCGCTGTCGGGTTAGCCCTTGAACCCGAAAGTTCAAGGTGGAGATTGCAGGAGGCGTTCAGGCTTTCCGTCAGGCGGACATGCACACCGGCCCCACTTGCAACCCCCGTGGTTGTGCGTATCGGCTCAGGGACATCACCGACTGGCAAACACACCAGGGAGCTGGCGCGAGTATACCCCAATCGCCCGCTCTGCAATCAGATGCCGAGGCCATCCTGATCGGTGGCCAGGGCGCTGTCGACGCGCGTCAGCAGGTCGCGCACCCGCTCGCGGGTGTGATCGGCCTCCTGGTCCAGGCGCTGCTGCTTGTGCAGCAGGTCATGGGTGATATTCAGTGCGGCCATCACGGCAATGCGGTCGGCGCCGATGACTTTGCCGCCGGAGCGGATCTCGCGCATCTTGCCGTCCAGATAGCGCGCGGCGCTTTCCAGATTGCTGCGTTCGTCTGGCGGGCAGGCGATGCAGTATTCCTTGTCGAGGATATGTACGGTGACAGTGTTCGGCTGGGTCATGTGTCCTGCTCCAGGGCTTTCAGGCGCGAAATCATCGATTCGACCTTGTGCCGGGCCAGTTCGTTCTTTTCGATCAGATGGGCGCGTTCCTCGCGCCAGGCCTTCTCACTGGCCAGCAGGGCACGGTTCTGCGACTTGAGCTGCTCCACGCGCTGGATCAACAGCTCCAGCTTGCGTGTAAGGGCTTGCAGTTCGAGGTCTTCCATGGGCTCCCTACCTGGGTGATGAGTGGCGGAACTATAAAGGATTGCCGGGCTTGCGCTGCGACCGGATCGCGATTCTCGCAGGCTCTGCCCGCGGCCCGCTGACGCAGGGCTTCGATGGTCTTGCCGCGCCTGCCGGTGCTAGGATACGAAGCCTCCATTCTAGACATTGCGCTGCTTAGCGCCTAGCTGCCCATGACCTCTTCGAATTCGCCGTACTCCGCTTTCGCCGCCCTGCTCGCCAGCAGTGGCAAACCCGTTTCCCCTGCCGAGCTGCACGGCCTGCTGCTCGGTCGCAGCTGCGCCGGTGCCGGCTTCGAACCCGAGGCCTGGATTCAGGACGCCGTCGAGCTGCTCGGCGACGAGCCGGCCGACAACGTGCGCCAGGCGCTGATCGGCCTGCAGGAAATGGTCAAGGGCGAGCTGACCAGCACTGACATCACCGTGGTCCTGCTGCTGCCCAGCGACGATGCGCCGCTGATCGAACGCGCCCAGGCGCTGGGTCAGTGGTGCCAGGGCTTTCTCGACGGTTTCGGCATGATCCTCGGCAGCACCGCGCTAAGCGGCGAAGCCATGGAGGTGCTGCAGGACCTGTCCGCCATCGCCCAGGTGCAGAGCGCCCTGGAAGAGTCCGAGGACGGCGAGAACGATTACATGGAAGTGATGGAATACCTGCGTGTTGCCCCGCTGCTGCTGTTCACCGAGTGCGCCAAGCTGGCGCCGGTGGCGGCGGCCAAACCTTCCCTGCATTAAGGTCGGATATCGCCATGATCAGCATCCCCAAGTCGGAATACGCCCGGCGGCGCAAGGCGCTGATGGCGCAAATGGAACCCAACAGCATCGCCATCCTGCCGGCGGCGCCGGTGTACATCCGCAACCGCGATGTCGAGCATATCTACCGCCAGGACAGCGACTTCCAGTACCTCAGCGGCTTCCCCGAGCCGGAAGCGGTGCTGGTACTGATCCCCGGCCGGGCCCATGGCGAATACGTGATGTTCTGTCGCGAGCGTGATCCGGAGCGTGAGCTGTGGGACGGCCTGCGCGCCGGCCAGGATGGCGCGATCAGCAACTTCGGCGCCGACGATGCCTTCCCTATCGGTGATATCGACGACATCCTGCCCGGCCTGATCGAAGGCCGCGAGCGGGTCTACTACGGCATCGGCCGTAACCAGGAGTTCGACCATCGGTTGATGGAGTGGGTCAACGTGATCCGCTCCAAGGCTCGCCAGGGCGCCACTCCACCGAATGAATTCGTCGCCCTCGACCATGTGCTGCACGACATGCGCCTGTACAAGTCGGCCAATGAAGTGAAGGTGATGAGGGAGGCCGCCGAGATCAGCTCGCGTGCGCACATCCGCGCCATGCAGACCAGCCGTGCCGGCCTCGCCGAGTACCACCTGGAAGCCGAGCTGGATTACGAGTTCCGCAAGGGCGGAGCGAAGATGCCGGCCTACGGCTCGATTGTCGCCGCCGGCCGCAACGCCTGCATCCTGCACTACCGCGAGAACGATGCACCACTCAAGGATGGCGATCTGGTGCTGATCGACGCCGGCTGCGAGATCGACTGCTACGCCAGCGACATCACCCGCACCTTCCCGGTCAGCGGTACGTTCTCAGCCGAGCAGAAGGCCATCTACGAGCTGGTGCTCAAGGCCAACGAGGAAGCGTTCAAGCACATCGCCCCGGGCAAGCACTGGAACGAAGCCCATGAGGCCACCGTGCGGGTGATCACTGCCGGCCTGGTCGAGCTGGGTCTGCTTGAAGGCGCGGTCGACGAGCTGATCGCGGCTGAAGCCTACAAGCCTTTCTACATGCACCGCGCCGGCCACTGGCTGGGCATGGACGTGCACGATGTCGGCGAATACAAGGTCGGCGGCGAGTGGCGCGTGCTCGAAGTGGGTATGGCGATGACCGTCGAGCCGGGCATCTATATCGCCGTGGACAACCAGAACGTGGCCAAGAAGTGGCGCGGCATCGGCGTGCGCATCGAGGACGACGTGGTGGTGACCAAGAGCGGTTGCGAAATCCTCACCACCGGCGTGCCGAAGACGGTCGCCGAGATCGAGGCGCTGATGGCTGCCGCCCGCAGCCAGGCGGCCTGAGTCGATGAAGCGTGTGCAGCTGGCCATTATTGGCGGGGGTATTGATCGGCTCGGCGCCAGCCTGATGCTGGTGTTGCCAGCGGGAGCGGCCTGATGGCGCGGGTACAGCTGGCCATTATCGGCGGTGGCCTGGTCGGCGCGAGCCTGGCCCTGGCCCTGCAGTCCGGGGCCAAGGCGCGTGGCTGGCAGATCGTGCTGGTCGAACCGTTCGCTCCCGGCGACAGTTACCAGCCCAGCTACGACGCGCGCTCCACGGCGCTGTCCTTCGGTACCCGGCAGATCTATGAGCGCCTCGGCCTGTGGCCGGCGATCAGCCCGCGCGCCGAGGCAATCACTCAGATCCATGTCTCCGACCGCGGCCGTTTCGGCGCCGCGCGCCTGAGTGCCGAGGACGAAGGCGTCGCGGCCCTCGGCTATGTGGTGGAAAACGCCTGGCTCGGCCACTGCCTGTGGCAGGCCCTCGACCGCGACGTGGTGAGCTGGCGCTGCCCGGCCGAAGTCACCCGCCTGCAAGCTCTCGGTGATGGCTACCGGCTGACCCTCAACGACGAGGAAATCCTCGACTGCGACCTTGCCGTGCTGGCCGATGGTGGGCGCTCCGGCCTGCGCGAGCAGCTGGGCATCGCGGTGCGCCACACGCCCTATGGGCAGACGGCGCTGATCGCCAATATCAGCCCTACCGAGCCACATGCCGGCCAGGCCTTCGAGCGTTTCACCGACCAAGGGCCGATGGCCATGCTGCCGCTGGCGGACAACCGCTGCGCGCTGGTCTGGACTCGCCCCGGCAATGACGCTGCGCGCCTGCAGGCGCTGGATGAGCGTGCCTTTCTCGGCGAGCTGCAGCAGGCCTTCGGCTACCGCCTCGGCGCCTTGCGTCAGGTCGGTGCCCGGCATACCTATCCGCTGGCGCTGGTAGAGGCCCAGGAGCAGGTGCGCCCGCACCTGGTGGTGCTCGGCAATGCCGCGCACAGCCTGCATCCGGTGGCGGGGCAGGGCTACAACCTGGCCCTGCGCGATACTTTGGCGCTGGCCGACTGCCTGCTGGCCAGCCCGGCGCCGCTCGGCGATTTCGCCACCCTGCAGCGCTACCTGAGTGTCCAGCAGCAGGACCAGGCGCTGACCGTCGGCTTCTCCGACCGGGTCACCCGTCTGTTCGGTCGTAACGAGTCGCTGCTGGTGGCCGGCCGCACCCTCGGCCTGCTCGGCCTCGATCTGCTGCCGCCGGCCAAGCGCTGGTTCGCCCGCCAGGCCATGGGCCTGGGCACCCGTACTCTTTAGGAAGGTCATGAGTAACCGCCGACTGGCCCGCAAGGCGCGTTTGCTGCGCTGGGCGATGAATCTCTACCCGCCCTATCTGGGTGCGGGTATCCGCGTATTGAAGATGGCCCCGGATCTGCGCGCGATCCGTATTCGCATGGGCCTGGGCTGGTACAACCGCAACTATGTTGGCACCCAGTTCGGCGGCTCGCTGTATTCCATGACCGATCCCTTCTTCATGCTGATGATCATGGAAAACCTCGGCCGCGATTACATTGTCTGGGACAAGGCCGCGCACATCGATTTCGTCGCGCCGGGCAAGGGCCCGGTGTATGCCGATTTCCATATCGACGAGACGCTGCTGAGCGACATCCGCAGCCATACCGCCCAGGGCGACAAGTATTTGCCCGAGCTCAAGGTGGAAGTGCGCGACGGCGCCGGCAGCCTGGTGGCCACCGTACACAAGACTCTCTACGTCCGCCTCAAGCCGCGTGTGCGGCAAGTGGCATAAGGAAAAGCGATGCAAGCGGATCTGATCATCGTGGGTGCCGGCATGGTTGGCAGTGCCCTGGCTCTGGCCCTGGAACACAGCGGCCTGGATATCCTGGTGGTCGACGGCGGCCCACTGAGCATCAAGCCTTTCGCGGCCGACGCCGCCTTCGAGCCGCGGGTCAGCGCGCTGTCCGCCGCCAGCCAGCGCATTCTCGAACGCCTCGATGTGTGGCCGGGGATCGCCGCGCGGCGTGCCTCGGCCTACTGCGACATGCAGGTGTGGGACGGCTCCGGCACCGGCAGCGTGCATTTCTCCGCCGCCAGCGTGCATGCCGATACCCTCGGCCATATCGTCGAGAACCGCGTGGTCCAGGATGCCCTGCTCGAACGTCTGCACGACAGCCGCCTGGGCCTGCTCGGCAATGCGCGCCTGGAGCAGCTACGGCGTTCCGGCGATGGCTGGCTGCTCAAGCTGGCCGATGGCCGCGAGCTGCGTTCGTCGCTGCTGGTGGCCGCCGACGGCGCCAACTCGGCGGTGCGCCGCCTGGCCGGTTGCGCCACCCGCGAGTGGGATTACCTGCACCACGCCATCGTCACCAGCGTGCGCTGCGCCCGTCCGCACCAGGCCACGGCCTGGCAGCGTTTCACCGACGACGGCCCGCTGGCCTTTCTGCCGCTACGGCGTGGCGACGATGAGCATTGGTGCTCGATCGTCTGGTCGGCTGTGCCGGCTGAGGCTGAGCGGCTGATGGCGCTGGACGATGAGGCGTTCCGCCACGAACTGGGCAAGGCCTTCGAGTGGCGCCTGGGCGAGGTCAGCCAGGTCGACCCGCGTCTGTGCATCCCGCTGCGCCAGCGCCATGCCAAGCGCTATGTGGAAAGCGGTCTGGCGCTGATCGGCGACGCCGCCCACAGCATCCATCCGCTGGCCGGGCAGGGCGTCAACCTCGGTTTCCTCGATGCCGCGGTGCTGGCCGAAGTGCTGCTGCATGCCCTCGAGCGCGGCGAGCAGCCGAACGACGTGCGCGTGCTCAGCCGCTATGAGCGCCGGCGCATGCCGCACAACCTGGCGATGATGGCGGCCATGGAAGGCTTCGAGCGCCTGTTCCAGGCCGATCCATTGCCACTGCGCTGGTTGCGCAACAGCGGCCTGAACTGGGTCGACGAGTTGCCGGAGGCCAAGGCGCTGTTCGTCCGCCAGGCCCTGGGGCTGTCGGGGGATCTGCCGCTGTTGGCGCGGGCCTGAGTTCAAAGCGATTGTTCTTCAAGGATGAAAGGGCAAAGTATGTTGAAACACATGTTCCGAGTAGCGCTGCCGTTGCTCTTGCTGGTTGCGGCTACGGGTTGTGGCACCTTGGTTGCGCGAGTGGGTGGGGCGGGAGCCTCATACCCGGTGGATACCTACAAGAGCACCAATAGCGATCTGTTGTATCTGGGCGTGCGCAGCGGCGTGAGCGGTAGTGGCAATCCCGAGGCGCTGATCTGCTGGATGATGATTGTCTGTCCGATTGTCGTCGTAGCCTCTCTTCCTGCAGATGTTTTGATCGATACCGTGCTCTTGCCGGTCGATGTGTTCGCCGAAGATGAGCAAGCAGAGTCGGTGCCTTTGTAACTGTGGCTGGCTTATTTGTTGAGAAGCTAAATAGTATTCACTACTATTCGACTCCTTCTTCTCAACATGAGGCGGCATCATGCAGGCTCGCACAGGTCTTATCGCTACCCTGGCTCTCACCGCACTGGCTACCAGCGTCCAGGCGGCCGATGAAGTGGTGGTCTACTCCGCGCGCATCGACGAGCTGATCAAGCCGGTGTTCGACGCCTACACCGCCAAGACCGGTACCCCGATCAAGTTCATCACCGACAAGGAAGCACCGCTGCTGGCGCGCCTCAAGGCCGAAGGGGCGAATACCCCGGCCGACCTGCTGATCACCGTGGATGCCGGCAACCTCTGGCAGGCCGAGCAGGAAGGCGTGCTCAAGCCGCTCGACTCGGCGGTGATCGAGGCCAACATCCCGGCCCAGTACCGCTCCAGCACCGGTGCCTGGACTGGCCTGTCGCTGCGCGCGCGGACCATTTTCTACTCCACCGAGCGGGTCAAGCCGGAAGAACTGTCGACCTACGAAGCCCTGGCTGACAGCAACTGGGAAGGCCGTCTGTGCCTGCGCACCAGCAAGAAGGTCTACAACCAGTCGCTGACCGCCACCCTGATCGAGGCCCATGGCGAAGCCAAGGCCGAAGAGATCGTCAAAGGCTGGGTCAACAACCTGGCCACCGACGTGTTCGCCGATGACACCGCCCTGCTCCAGGCCATCGACGCTGGCCAGTGCGACGTGGGCGTCACCAACACCTACTACTACGGCCGTCTGCACAAGCAGCAGCCGGATCTGAAGGTCAAGCCGTTCTGGCCGAACCAGGCCGACCGTGGCGTGCACGTCAACCTGTCCGGTGCCGGCGTGACCCTGCATGCACCGCATGCCGCCGAGGCGCAGAAGCTGCTGGAGTGGATGACCAGCGCCGAAGCGCAGAGCCTGTTCGCCGACGTCAACCAGGAATACCCGGCCAATCCGGCGGTCAAGCCGTCTGCCGAAGTGGCCGCCTGGGGCAGCTTCAAGGCCGACAGCGTGCCGATGGAAGTGGCGGGCAAGCGCCAGGCCGAGGCGACCAAGCTGATGGATCGCGCCGGCTGGAACTAAGCCTGGCCGCATAGGCGCTGCCCTGCGGCCGAGCGCCGCGCAGCGCCAACAAAGGTGAGTTCAACCGTTATACTCGACGCCCCGGCCAGTCCGGGGCGTTCTGTTTTCTGCCGTCGAGGAAGTTGCGTGGCCCATCCCGCCCAGCGTCGCTGGTATCCCATCGCCTTTGCCATCGCCGCCCTGGTTCTGCTGCCGCTGTCGGTGTTGCTGCTGTCCTGGCACGAGGTCGATCAGAGCATCTGGGCGCACCTGTGGCAGACGCAATTGCCGCGCCTGCTGGGTAATACCCTGCTGCTGGTGGTCGGTGTTGGCACCGGCGTGGTGCTGCTGGGTGTCAGCCTGGCCTGGCTGACCAGCCTTTGCGAGTTTCCCGGGCGGCGCTGGCTGGACTGGGCGCTGATGCTGCCATTCGCCATTCCCGCCTACGTGCTGGCCTTCGTCTTCGTCGGCCTGCTGGACTTTGCCGGGCCGCTGCAGACCCTGGCCCGCGACTGGTTCGGCAGCGGCCTGCGCTTTCCGCGGGTGCGCTCCAGCGGCGGTGTGATCATCGTCCTGGTGCTGGTGTTCTACCCCTACGTCTACCTGCTCGCCCGCGGCGCCTTTCTGGCCCAGGGCAAGGGCCTGATGGAGGCGGCACGGGTGCTCGGCCAGTCGCCCTGGCAGGCATTCTGGCGTGTCGCCCTGCCGATGGCGCGCCCGGCCATCGGTGCCGGCCTGGCGTTGGCGATCATGGAGACCCTGGCCGACTTCGGCGCGGTCTCGGTGTTCAACTTCGATACCTTCACCACGGCCATCTACAAGACCTGGTACAGCTTCTACAGTCTGTCCAGCGCCACCCAGCTGGCCAGCCTGCTGCTGCTGGCGGTGCTGCTTGTGCTCTATGGCGAGCGCCGTGCGCGGGGCGCCACACGGCCGGCCAGCGAGCGACCGCGGGGCAAGCCGCTGTACCACCTGCGCGGCTGGCAGGCGGCGCTGGCCAGCGGCTGGTGTGGCCTGGTGTTCACCTGCGCCTTCGTCGTGCCGATGGCGCAGTTGCTGGTGTGGTTTTTCCAGCGCGGTCGTTTCGATCTGGATGAGCGTTATGTTGGGCTGATCCTGCACACCCTTTATCTGGGTGGCCTGGCGGCCCTGCTCACCGTCAGTGTCGCCCTGCTGCTGGCCTTCGCTAGGCGCCAGGCACCGACCCGTGGTATCCACGCCGCGGTGGGCCTGGCCAACCTCGGCTATGCGCTGCCCGGCTCGGTGCTGGCGGTGGCGGTGATGCTGGCGTTCAGTTACCTGGACAATCACCTGGTCATCCCGCTCTCCAGCTGGCTGGGCGGGGCTGGCAAGCCGCTGTTGCTGGGCAGCCTGGGCGCTTTGCTGCTGGCCTACCTGGTGCGCTTCATGGCGGTCGCCTACGGGCCGCTGGAGAGCAGCCTGGCGCGCATTCGCCCGTCATTGCCGCAGGCTTCGCGCAGCCTCGGCGTAGGTGGCCCGCAGCTGTTCCTGCGGGTCTATCTGCCGCTGCTGGTGCCGGGCGCGCTGAGCGCCGCGCTGCTGGTGTTCGTCGATGTGCTCAAGGAAATGCCGGCGACCCTGCTGATGCGCCCCTTCGGCTGGGACACCCTGTCGGTACGGGTGTTCGAGATGACCAGCGAGGGCGAGTGGGCGCGTGCCGCGTTGCCGGCGCTGAGCCTGGTGCTGGTCGGCCTGTTGCCGGTGATCGGTCTGATTCGGCGCTCGGCGCGCCAGCCGGGACACTAACCCCAGGCGCTGTGCCTCGCTCGTCTGTGCTTCGCCGACCTTGACCGGGCGGTCATTTTGCGAGATGACCAGACGCCTTTGCGGGGCTACAATGCGCGCCTGCTGACGCAGCCCGACCATGAACCCCGCATCCGCTGCAGGCCCCGGCCGGCGCGGGCGGGCGTCTAGCGCAAGGAGTTACCCATGGGACAACGTACCCCTCTGTACGAACAGCATCTGGCGCTTGGCGCCAAGATGGTCGATTTCGGTGGCTGGGACATGCCACTGCACTACGGCTCGCAAGTCGAGGAGCACCATCAGGTGCGCCGTGACTGCGGCGTGTTCGACGTTTCCCACATGACCGTGGTCGATGTCACCGGCCCTCAGGCCCAGGCCTGGCTGCAGTACCTGCTGGCCAACGACGTGGCGCGTCTGAAAACTCCGGGCAAGGCCCTCTACAGCGGCATGCTCAACGAGCGCGGCGGCGTGGTCGACGACCTGATCGTCTACCTCACTGACTGGGGCTACCGCGTGGTGGTCAACGCCGCCACCCGCGACAAGGACCTGGCCTGGATGCAGGCACACACCGCCGGCTTCGACGTCACCCTGGCCGAGCGCGCCGAACTGGCCATGCTCGCCATCCAGGGCCCGCAGGCCCGCGCCAAGACCGCCGAACTGGTCAGCGCCGCGCGCGCCGCGATGATCAATGAACTCAAGGTGTTCCAGGGCCTGCCGGAAGGCGACTGGTTCATCGCCCGCACCGGCTACACCGGTGAAGACGGCCTGGAAATCATGTTGCCGGCCGAACAGGCCGCCGCCTTCCTCAGCGAGCTGGTCGGTGCCGGCATCGCCCCGATCGGCCTCGGCGCGCGCGATACCCTGCGCCTGGAAGCCGGCATGAATCTGTACGGCCAGGACATGACCGACGACGTTTCGCCGCTGGCCGCCAACATGGCCTGGACCATTGCCTGGGAGCCGGCCGGGCGCCAGTTCGTCGGTCGCGGCGCCCTGGAAAGCCAGCGCGCCGAAGGCAGCCAGCCCAAGCTGGTCGGCCTGGTGCTGGAAGAGCGCGGCGTGCTGCGTGCCCACCAGGTGGTGCGCATCGAAGGCGTTGGCGAAGGCGAGATCACCAGCGGCAGTTTCTCGCCGACCCTCGGCAAGTCCATTGCCCTGGCCCGCGTGCCAGCGGCCACCGGCGAACGCGCCGAAGTAGAGATTCGCGGCAAGTGGTACCCGGTGCGCGTCGTGCAAGCCAACTTTGTGCGTAACGGCAAAGCCACTATCTAACTGCTAACTTTCCCGGGCGGGCTACCCGCCACCTGATCCTGAGGACACCCTGATGAGCACTATTCCCGCCGATCTGCGTTTTGCTGCCAGCCACGAGTGGGCCCGCCTCGAAGCGGATGGCACCGTCACCGTGGGTATTTCCGACCACGCTCAGGAAGCCCTGGGTGACGTGGTCTACGTCGAACTGCCGGAAGTCGGCAAGCAGCTGGCCGCTGGCCAGGAAGCCGGTGTGGTGGAGTCGGTGAAAGCCGCTTCGGACATCTACGCACCGATCGCCGGTGAAGTCATCGCGGTCAACGAGGCGCTCAGCGACAGCCCCGAGCAGGTCAACGGCGAACCCTACGCCGCCTGGTTCTTCAAGCTGCAGCCGAGCAATGCCGCCGACCTCGACAGCCTGCTGGATGCCGCCGGCTACCAAGCCGCCTGCGACGCCGACGCTTAAGACGGCTTAAGTTCCGGCCTGAAACCCTGCTTGTAGAGCCTCGATTCGTCGAGGCTCTGTCATTTCCCGAGAGCCACACCATGTCCCAGACGCCCCGTCTCGCCCAGTTGCACCAGCCCGATGCCTTCCTCCGTCGTCACCTCGGCCCCGATGCCGGCGAGCAGCAAGCCATGCTCTCCGTCCTCGGCGTCGCCGACCGTGACGAACTGATCGTGCAGACGGTGCCACCGGCCATCCGCCTGAATGGCCCGCTGGCCCTGCCGGCGGCACTGGACGAGCAGGGCGCCCTGGCCAAGCTCAAGGGTTATGCGCAGCAGAACCAGCAGTGGACCAGCCTGATCGGCATGGGCTACCACGGCACCCTGACTCCGACCGTGATCCTGCGTAACGTGCTGGAGAACCCGGGCTGGTACACCGCCTACACCCCCTACCAGCCGGAAATCGCCCAGGGTCGCCTGGAGGCGCTGCTGAACTTCCAGCAGCTGACCATCGACCTCACCGGCCTCGACCTGGCCAGTGCCTCGCTGCTCGACGAAGCCACTGCCGCTGGCGAAGCCATGGCCCTGGCCAAGCGCGTGGCCAAATCGAAGAGCAATCTGTTCTTCGTCGACGAGAATTGCCACCCGCAGATCATCTCCGTGGTGCAGACCCGTGCCGAAGGTTTCGGCCTGGAAGTGCTGGTCGGCAACCTCGATGAGCTGAGCCAGCACCAGGTATTCGGCGCCCTGCTGCAGTACCCGGACACCCACGGCGAGATCCGCGACCTGCGTCCGATCATTGCCGCGCTGCACGCCCAGCAGGCCCTGGCCTGCGTCTCGGCCGACCTGCTGTCGCTGCTGCTGCTGACCCCGCCGGGTGAGCTGGGCGCCGACGTGGTGTTCGGTTCGGCCCAGCGCTTCGGCGTGCCGATGGGCTACGGCGGCCCGCACGCGGCGTTCTTCGCCACCAGCGATGCCTACAAGCGCGCCATGCCGGGCCGGATCATCGGCGTGTCCAAGGATGCCCGCGGCAACACCGCGCTGCGCATGGCCCTGCAGACCCGCGAGCAGCACATCCGCCGCGAGAAGGCCAACTCCAACATCTGCACCTCGCAGGTGCTGCTGGCCAACATCGCCAGCTGCTACGCCGTCTACCACGGCCCGCAAGGCCTCAAGCAGATCGCCCAGCGCGTGCACCGGCTGACCGCCATCCTCGCCGCCGGTCTGGCGCAGAAGGGTGTGCAGCGCGACAACCAGCACTTCTTCGACACCCTGACCCTGGAAGTGGGCGGCATGCAGACCGCCATCATCGAGTCGGCCAAGGCGGCGCGCATCAACCTGCGTATCCTCGGCCGCGGCAAGCTGGGTGTGAGCCTGGACGAGACCTGCAGCGCGCAGACCGTCGAGCAGCTGTTCGCCATCTTCCTCGGTGCTGACCACGGTCTGAGCGTGGCCGAACTGGATGCCGGTGAACTGCCGCAAGGCATCCCGAGCGAGCTGCTGCGCAGCTCGGCCTACCTGAGCCACCCGGTGTTCAACACGCACCACAGCGAAACCGCCATGCTGCGCTACCTCAAGCGCCTGGAGAACAAGGATCTGGCCCTCAACCAGTCGATGATCCCGCTGGGCTCCTGCACCATGAAGCTCAACGCCACCAGCGAGATGATCCCGATCACCTGGCCGGAATTCGCCAGCCTGCACCCCTTCGTGCCGACCGAGCAGGCCCAGGGTTACAAGCTGATGATCGACGAGCTGGAAGAGTGGCTGCGCGCCATCACCGGCTTCGACGCCATCTGCACCCAGCCCAACTCCGGCGCCCAGGGCGAATACGCCGGCCTGCTGGCGATCCGCAAGTACCACCAGAGCCGTGGCGATGGCCACCGCGACATCTGCCTGATTCCGGCTTCGGCCCACGGCACCAACCCGGCTACCGCGCAGATGCTGAGCATGCGCGTGGTGGTGGTGGACTGCGACGCCGCCGGCAACGTCGACTTTGATGACCTCAAACTCAAGGTGGCTGAGGCCGGCGACAAACTGGCCTGCCTGATGATCACCTACCCGTCGACCCACGGCGTGTACGAAGAAGGCATCCGCGACATCTGCGACGCGGTGCATGCCGCCGGTGGCCAGGTGTACATGGACGGCGCCAACCTCAACGCCCAGGTCGGCCTGGCCCGTCCGGCCGATATCGGCGCCGACGTGTCGCACATGAACCTGCACAAGACCTTCTGCATTCCCCACGGCGGTGGCGGCCCGGGCATGGGCCCGATCGGCGTGCGCGCACACCTGGCGCCGTTCGTCGCCAACCACCCGGTGATCGAGCTGCAGGGCCCGAACCCGCAGAACACCGCGGTCAGCGCCGCGCCCTGGGGCAGCGCGAGCATCCTGCCGATCAGCTGGATGTATATCGCCATGATGGGCCCGCAACTGGCCGATGCCACCGAAGTGGCGATCCTCAACGCCAACTACCTGGCCAGCCAGCTGACCGGTGCCTTCCCGGTGCTCTACACCGGCCGCAACGACCGCGTCGCCCATGAGTGCATCTTGGATCTGCGCCCACTCAAGGCGGAAACCGGGATCAGCGAGGAAGACGTCGCCAAGCGCCTGATGGACTACGGCTTCCACGCGCCGACCATGTCCTTCCCGGTGGCGGGCACGTTGATGATCGAGCCGACCGAGAGTGAGTCCAAGGAAGAGCTGGATCGCTTTATCAGCGCCATGCTCAGCATCCGTGCGGAGATCGCCAAGGTCGCCAGCGGCGAGTGGCCAGCCGAGAACAACCCGCTGAAGAACGCCCCGCACACCCTGGCCGACGTCACCGGCGTGTGGGAGCGGCCGTACAGCATCGAGGAAGCGGTCACGCCGTCCGCGCACACCCGCGCGCACAAGTACTGGCCGGCGGTGAACCGGATCGACAACGTGTTCGGCGACCGCAACCTGTTCTGCGCCTGCGTGCCGATGGACGACTACCGCGAGTAAATCGCGCGAGTGCCATGAAAACCGCCTTCGGGCGGTTTTTTATTGCCGGCGATTTCTCCTGCGCAAACGGCTGCAGCCGCGAATTCCTGCGTATATGGGTCAGGCTGCGGAGAAAAGCCGAAGCCCGCTCAAGGCTTTGCTACGCTCTTGATCTGGGGCAGTGCGGTAAATATTTCTGCAGTCATAGTGCCCCAGAGTAGCGGGCATGACGGATGCGGCGGGGGAGGCCGGCATCGTCAGGGTTAGTCCGCTGCACATCAGGCTACTCACATTCACGTTGCCTGCTTCCGGCTCCTGAGGTGCCGGCGCCGGTTGCGTGTGGCAATCGATCAGGGAGTCTTCGATGGCTGAAGCAAGCAAGAAAATGAGCCTGATGGGGCTTACCACCCTGGTGGCGGTGAACATGATGGGTTCCGGCATCATCATGCTGCCGTCGAGCATGGCGCAGCTGGGGGCGGTATCGCTGCTGTCATGGATCATCACGGCCATCGGTTCCATGGCCATCGCCTACTGCTTCGCCCAGTGCGGCATCTACTGCCCGCGTTCAGGTGGCATGTCGGCATACAGCGAGGAGGCACACGGCAAGTCGGCGTTCTTCCTCTGCTCGTTTCTCTACTTCCTCTCGCTGGCCATCGGCAACGTAGCCATCGGCATTTCCGCGGTGGGCTACCTGACGCCGTTCTTCCCCTGGCTGGGCAGCGGTGCGATTCCCTTGTGCTTGGGCACCATCGGATTGATCTGGCTGACCACGGTGGCCAATTTCGGCGGCCCGAGCATCACCGGCAAGATCGGTGCGATCACCGTCTGGGGCGTGATCATTCCGGTGGCGGGGCTCAGCGTGATCGGCTGGTTCTGGTTCGACAGTGCGGTGTTTGCCGCGGCCTGGAATCCGAACAACCTGGCCACCAGCGATGCCATCGCGCAGAGCATTCCACTGACCCTGTGGGCTTTTCTCGGCATGGAGTCGGCGGCGCAGAACTCCGATGCGGTGGACAATCCCAAGCGCAACGTGCCACTGGCCTGCCTGTTCGGCACCCTCGGTGCGGCGGTGGTGTACATCCTCTCGACCACGGTGATCCAGGGCATCATCCCCAACGCCGAGCTGGCCAACTCCAGCGCGCCGTTCGCTTATGTCTATGCGCAGATGTTCAACCCGCTGGTCGGCAACATCATCATGATCCTCGCGGTGATGGCTTGCGTCGGCTCCCTGCTGGGCTGGCAGTTCACCCTCGGCCAGACCGCCAAGGTCACCGCCGAAGAGGGCATGTTTCCCAAGTTGTTCGCCCGGGTCAGCAAGCTGGATGCGCCGATTATCGGCATGATCGCCTGTGCCGTTCTGCAGACTTTACTGGCCCTGTCGACCATCTCGCCGAATGCCAGCGAGCAGTTCAGCAAGCTGGTCAACCTGGCCGCGGTGACCAACCTGATCCCTTACGTCACGGCGCTCTCCGGGTTGCTGGTGATCATGTACAAGGCCCAGGTCGGCACGGCGATCTTTACCCGCAACGTGGCGGTGCTGCTGGTAGCGATGCTCTATTGCTATTACGCGCTGTACGCCTCCGGCAAGGATGCGGTGTTCGGTGCGGCCATCGTTCTGGTCATCGGTTACCTGCTCTATGGCTTTATCACCCGGCGCTTCGTCGAGCTGCCAGCGGGCGCTCCAGCGGCAGGCGAGAAACCTTAGCGTTGGAACAGCCATCAGTCTTCGGGGAACAGACCATGACAGAAAAACCGATCAAATCGACCATCCGGACACTGCTCTGCCTGTTGCTGGCGCTGCCGTTGCTGGCCGCTGCCGACACCCTCGAACGGGTGCGCAGCAGCAATAGCATGACCCTGGCGTTCGTGCCGGATGTGGCGCCGTTCAGCAGCCAGCAGGGCGAGCAGGTCAGTGGTTATGGCATCGACCTGTGCCGGCGTATCGCGCAGAGAATCCAGACCGAGCTGGGAACTGGTGAGCTCAAGCTGAATTTCCTGGCGGTCGAGGACGCGCAGAAGACTGCTGCGCTGGCCACCGGCAAGGCCGACATTCTCTGCACACCGAGCCCGGAAAGCCTGGCTGCACGCCAGGCGGTGAGCTTCTCGGTGCCGGTCTACACCGCCGGCTTGGGTGTGTTGGTGCGCGAGGATGCGCCGCAGACCCTGCTGGCCGTGCTCAGCGGCCAGCCCGCACATAGTGGACCGACCTGGCGGGCCACGGTCAATCGCGGCCTGGCCCAGCACACCTACGTGACCATGAAAGGCGGTGTCACTCAGGCGTGGATTCTGGAGAAAGTGCGCCGGCTGGGTGTGGTGGTCAAACTGCTAGCGGTCGACGATTACGAGCAGGGCGTGGAATTGATCAGCAGCGGCAAGGCCGATGCGTTCTTCTCCGAGCGCATGTTTCTCGAGCACTACCTGAAGACCCATGACGGTACCGAGCAGTTGCAGGTATTGCCGCGCATCTTCGAGTCGCTGCCGGTGGCGCTGGCTGTGCCGCGCGGTGACGAGGATTGGCGTCTGCTGGTCGATAGCGCATTGAGCGAACTGTACCGCTCCGGTGAGCTCGAACGGCTGTATAGCGAGCACCTGGGCAAGCCGGGCGAGGCGGAGCAGGCGCTGTTCAAGGTCTATGCGCTGCCTTAGAGGTTGTTGCCAATCTTTTGCGATCTCGCTGATGGCGAACACGCTGGTGGATAAGCAAAGCGTTATCCACCCGGCCTGATCCTGTAGGAGCCAGCTTGCTGGCGATAGGCAGATAGCGTCCCGCTGATCGCCAGCAAGCTGGCTCCTACAAAAGCTTGTGCTGAATAACAGTATCTACGGAGCTTGCAGGCTCTGTGTCGGGTGGAAAACTGCGGAGCATTCACCTCCACGTCATGGCGCAGGCGTGAGCCGGGTACATTGCGCGACTCAACAGATCGTGAATAGGCGCTCAGCGGCAGCCGCTGTCCGGCAACTCATTCAGCGCCCGCTGGATCAGCGCCTGGCTGCGTGGGCTGGCGAGGATGCTGGTGTGGTCTTCGGCCAGCAGGAACAGGTGCTGCGCTTCATCCTGGGCAGCGGCTCGCAGCTCGCTGGCCAGTGGCACCACGCCGTCGTTGGGTTGTTCCAGCAGCCGGCTGTTGCCGCTGTAGCTGACCAGCAGCCACTGGTTGATATGTGCCGGCAACGGCGTGGCGAAGAGCGTCTGCAGGTAGTGGCTGCCCGGCGCCAGATCGCGCCAGACCGGCGCTACCACCGGTGCGCGGGCGATGCCGTCGGCCGCCGACGGGTGACCATCCCAAGGCGTGGCCAGGGTCAGGAACAGGCATTGTCGGTCATTGCCGCCGCCGGCGCTGAGCAGTTGCACGGCGCGCCGGGCCACCAGCCCGCCCATGCTGTGGGCGAACACATGAAAGCGTGGCGGGCGCTGGCGCAGCTGCACATCGCGCAGCGCCTCGCCGAGCAGATAGGCGCTGTGGTTCAGCGGCAGGCCGCTGGGGTAGTGGAACAACACCAGCTGGAAACGCTCGCGGTCGATGCTTTCCGCCAGCGCGCGCCACACTGGCGGGCCGCTGTTGATCCCGTGCACCAGGATTATCGGTTCCTTGTTGGCGTCCCAGGGCTCCAGCAGGTACAGGCCGTAACCGACCTCGCTGAGGAAATCCAGCGGCTGCCAGGCGCCCTGGCTGACCCGTTGCGGCGAGAAGCGCGGGTCATCGAAGTCCACCACCTGCAGGTAGTTGTGCTGCAGGCGTGGCAGCTCGCGGTAGGCCTGGCTCAGATCGATGGCCGGCGGTGGGGCTGGCGAGTGGCTGGCGCGTTCGGGTTGCAGCAGGTTGAGCTGGCCGAGCTGGTTGCGCTGTTCGGCGCCTGGCTGTACCTGGAAGGGCGCGCTGCGGGCCTGCGGCAGCCAGTGGTGTGGCTCGTCGGCATCCAGGCGCAGATTGCCGTTGCGATCACTGAAGGCCAGCAACTGGTAATCGCCGGCGGGCATGCTGAAGTAGAACAGCCCGTCTGGCTGGACGATGCGGTAGGTCAACAGCCGATTCTGCGGGTCGAGCAGGGCGACTAGTGCCGGTTCCGAGCCCTGCAGGGTGCCGGGGATCAGCAGCAGTTCGCGCTGGGCGCTGGCGTACTGGCGATCCAGCTCCAGCAACTGGCAACCGCCCAGCAGGGCGAGCAGCCCCAGTGCAAGCAAGCGGGCCATCCATGCGCTCCATCCAGAGGGAATTGGCTGCAGTCTAGCTGCTCGTCAGCCGGCGCAAGGCCGATCGAGCAGCGCTTGCAACACGAGCCGCTAGCCTTGCGGGTTTACCGCTTCGACCTTGAGCAGCACGCCGTCCTGGCCCGTGACCTTGACGGCAGTGCCGGCAGGTAGATCGGGGCCTATCACCAGCCACAGGCTGTCGCCGGCCTTGATCTTGCCGCGTCCACCGACGATGGCCTCATGCAGGACGAACTGGCGTCCGAGCAGTTCGCTGCCGCGCTGGTTCAGGCCGGGCTGGTCGGAGGGCTTGCCGGCGCTGCGCTGGCGTTGCCACCAGAGTACGGCGGTGAGTACCGAGAGCACGGCGAACAGGATGAACTGCAGGGTCCACGGCAGCTCCGGGAAGAGGAAGGTCAGCACGCCGACGCTGGCGCCGGCCAGACCGATCCACAGCAGGTAGCCGCCGGCACCGAAGACCTCGAGGATCAGCAGTACGGTGCCGAAGGCCAGCCAGTCCCAGTAGGAGAGGTTCTGCAGGTAGGCCATCATTTTTGCTTGTCACCGAAGGTGGCCTTGACGATTTCGCCGATGCCGCCGACCGCCCCGATCACCTGGCTGGCTTCCAGCGGCATGAGGATCACCTTGCTGTTGTCGGCACTGGCCAGCTTGCCCAGGGCCTCGATGTACTTCTGCGCGACGAAGTAGTTGACCGCCTGCACGTTACCCTGGGCGATAGCCTCGGAGACCATGCGCGTGGCCTCGGCTTCGGCCTGGGCGGCACGTTCGCGCGCTTCGGCTTCGAGGAAAGCGGCCTGGCGCTGGCCTTCGGCCTTGAGGATGTCGCCCTGTTTCTGCCCTTCGGCGGTGAGGATGGCGGCGGCGCGCAGGCCCTCGGCTTCGAGAATCTGCGCGCGCTTGATCCGCTCGGCCTTCATCTGCCCGGACATGGCGGCCATCAGATCGGCGGGCGGGCTGATGTCCTTGATCTCGATGCGGGTGATCTTGATGCCCCAGGGCGCGGTGGCTTCATCCACGGTCTTGAGCAGGCGCTCGTTGATAGCGTCGCGCTGGCCGAGCATGGCGTCCAGCTCCATGGAGCCGAGCACGGTACGGATATTGGTCATCACCAGGTTGCGGATGGCGTGCTCGAGGTTGTTCACCTCGTAGGCGGCCTGGGCCGAATTGATGATCTGGAAGAAGCAGATGGCGTCGATCTGCACCGTGGCGTTGTCGGCGGTGATCACTTCCTGCGGCGGGATATCCAGCACGCTTTCCATCACGTTGAGCTTGCGGCCGATGCGATCCATCACCGGCACGATGATGTTGAGGCCCGGCTTGAGCGTGTTGGTGTAGCGACCGAAACGCTCCACCGTCCACTCGAAGCCCTGCGGCACCACCTTGAAGCCCATGAACACCACGGCCACGGCGAGGCCGACGAAAAGCAGCAGTACGCCACCAATTTCCATATTTATTCTCCTGTCTTGTTCATGGGATTAACGCATCTAAGCACAGCTGTCGCGACGTTGCTGCCTGGTCCACGTCAACTGCCACTGGCGAGCAGTGCCTTGATCAGTCGGGCATCGTGCTGGTAAGTGTCGGGGGCATAGCGCAGCTGGCCGTCGACATCCACTTCCACCGTCCAGTAGGCGATCAGCAGCGGCGCCGGCTGCGGCAGGCGGTATTGCTCGGTCTTGCCGCTGGCGATGCGGGTCTGCACGCTGGCCAGTTCCGCTTGTGGCAGCAGCCAGGTCAGCAGGTTGTCGACGGCCTCGACCCGCACGCAGCCGGAGCTGAACAGGCGCGGCGCCTTGTCGAACAGGGCGCGGCTGGGGGTGTCGTGCAGGTACACAGAAAACGGGTTGCCGAAGCGCAGGGCGACCTGGCCGAGCGGGTTTTTCGCCCCGGCAGCCTGGCGCAGGAGGATGGCGCCGGGGTTGTCCCAGTCGATCTGTTCGGGATCGAGCCAATTGCCGGCATGGTCGTAGACGTCCATTTCATGCTCGCTCAGGTAGCTGCGGTCGGCGCGGATGGCCGGCAGCTTGTCCTCGCGCAGGATGGTCGGCGGCACCGTCCAGGTCGGGTTGAGGGTCAGTCGGTTGATCCGCGAGGCCAGTAGCGGTGTCTGCCGTTCGACCCGGCCGACCTGGGTGCGGGTACGCCAGAGCTCTTCGCCTTGCTGCAAGACCAGCAGTTCGGCGGCGGCGACATTGATGGCCACCTGGGCCTGGCCGAGGTCGTCGGCCAGCCAGCGCAGGCGTTCCAGGTTGATGCGCAACTGCTCGCGGCGGGTCAGGGCATCGAGGTTCAGTTCGGTCAGGCTGGCCGGGCCGAGGATGCCATCGGGCTTGAGTCCGTGGCGGGCCTGGAAGTCTGCCAGGGCGCTGACGGTGCTCGGGTCATAGAGCTCGGCCTGGGCATCGTCGGCGGGCAGGTTGAGGCGCTCGCGCAGCAAGGGTACCCGCGCATCCTGCTTGCCCGGCCGTAGCAGCGGGCCTGTTGGCAATGCCGGCCAGCTGGGCAGGGGCTGCAGGCGTGCGGCCGCGTAGGCGGCGCGCAGACGCTGATATTGCGGCAGGCTGGGGCGGGTGGCGGCAAACGCGGCGGCGGGGTCGTCGAGTTGCAGCAGGGCGATGGACAGGGTCGCCAGCTGCGGGTCCGGTCGCGCCTGCTGTGGGTCGCGCCACAGCGGCTCCAGTTGTTGCTGGCTGAGGCGGCCGCGGCGCAGGTCGAGCAGGGCACGCAGGTAGCTGCTGCTGGCCTGCAGGTCGCTGCAGTGATCCGCGGTCTGCGCGAGTGGATAGTCGGCGGGGTTGAGGCCGTCGTCCGCCAGCTGTTCGAGCTGCTCCTGCAGTTGCTGGCGATGCGCCGCATCGCGCCAGGCCGGACGGCCGTCGCGTTGTGCATAGAAGTTGCTCAGCAGAGTTGCCGTGGAGTCGTCTAGGCTTGTCAGTACGGCCGTGCAGGGGCTGGCGGGCTGCATCAACAGCGGGCGCAGGTCGACCGGCTGGGCGTCGGGTGCCTCCATGGCGTTCGCGACCAGTGGCAGGGTGAGCATGAGAATGCTCGGGTAAGATGCACACTTTTTGAACAACATACTGCTCCAGTCCATGGCTCAGGGTGCTCCGTCAGCAGTGACGGGCGACTGCTATTCAGTATAAGTGGATTGGCGTCGGCTCTTGTTACAGGGCTCGACGGGCGTAGCGTTTTTTGAGGTATTGCGCGCATGTTTGGACGAGTAGGCCGCTTGGCCCTGATGGGGCTCTGGCTGTTTTGTGCACCGCTGCTGGCGGCGCCCACGGCGAATGACCAGCTGATCAAGGACCTCGCCCGCGTGGCGCCGGGCCTCAATCAGCAGGCGCTGCGGCATGCCGTGGCCGCCATGCAGTGCGCGGTCAACCACGGTGCCGAAGCGGCCAGCCGGCTGGCGGTGATCGATTATTCGCAGCCCTCCACGGCGCGCCGGCTGTGGATCTTCGATCTGCAGCGCAAACGCCTGCTGCTGAGTGACTACGTGGCTCACGGGCGGCGCTCCGGGGAAAACTTCGCGCAGAGCTTTTCCAACCGCGAGGGCAGCTACCAGAGCAGCCTCGGCCTGTTCCGTACCGCCGAGAGCTACCGTGGCAAGCATGGCTATTCGTTGCGCATGGATGGCCTGGAGCCCGGCCTGAACGATTTGGCCCGCGAGCGGGCGATCGTCATCCACGGCGCCAGCTACGTCGATCCACGGCTGGTGCGCAGCCAGGGCCGTATCGGTCGCAGCCTGGGCTGCCCGGCGGTGCGTCCGCAGGTGGCACGGATGGTGGTCGACAAGCTCAAGGGCGGGCAATTCCTCTTTGCCTGGCACTCGGATCGCCGCTGGCTGCGCAACTCCGCCTACCTGGACTGCAAGCCGCAGCGGGTGGCGAGCATCCTGGTCCGCCAGGCCCTGCCGAAAAGCTGAGCCTGGCTCTGCTGTCCTTTAGGCCCGCTATTTCTGTTCGCTCTGCGGGGTGACCCGCAGCACTTCCTCGATGGTGGTCAGGCCGGCGGCGACCTTCTGCGCGCCGGACAGGCGCAGGCTGCGCATACCTTCCTTGAACGCCTGGCGGCGCAGGGTGACCAGGTCGGTGTCAGCGGTGATCAGCGGCTTGATGCCGTCGTTGAGCAGCATGATCTCGTACACCCCGGCGCGGCCGCGGTAGCCGGTCTCGCGGCATTCCAGGCAGCCGACGGCGCGTTGCGCCTGGGTTGGCAGCGGCGAGCTCCAGGGCTTGGTCAGGCTCTGCCAGTCTTCCTCGCTGATCTGTACCGGCTCCTTGCAGTGCGGGCACAGGGTGCGCACCAGGCGCTGGGCCATGACGCCGAGGATGGTGGCCTTGAGCAGGTAGTGCGGCACGCCCAATTCGAGCAGGCGGGTGATGGCGCTGGGCGCGTCGTTGGTGTGCAGGGTGGAGAGCACCAGGTGGCCGGTGAGTGCCGCCTGGATCGCCATTTCGGCGGTTTCCAGGTCGCGGATCTCGCCGACCATGATGATGTCCGGGTCCTGGCGCATCAGCGCGCGCACGCCGCTGGCGAAGGTCAGGTCGATGTTGTGCTGCACCTGCATCTGGTTGAAGGCGCCCTCGATCATCTCGATCGGGTCTTCGATGGTGCAGACGTTCACTTCCGCCGTGGCCAGCTGCTTCAGCGTGGTGTACAGGGTGGTGGTCTTGCCCGAACCGGTGGGGCCGGTGACCAGGATGATGCCGTTGGGCTGGCCGGTCATGCTCTCCCAGCGGCGCAGGTCGTCGGGGGAGAAACCCAGCTGTTCCGGGCGCTTGAGCAGCACTTCCGGGTCGAAGATCCGCATCACCATCTTCTCGCCGAAGGCGGTGGGCAGGGTCGACAGGCGCAGTTCGACTTCACCGCCGTCCGGGGTCTTGGTCTTGATCCGGCCGTCCTGCGGCTTGCGCTTCTCGGCCACGTTCATCCGCCCCAGGCTCTTCAGGCGGCTGACGATGGCCACGGTGACCTGCGGCGGAAACTGATAGACGTTGTGCAACACGCCGTCGATGCGAAAACGCACGGTGCCCTGTTCGCGGCGCGGCTCGATGTGGATATCGCTGGCGCGCTGCTGGTAGGCGTACTGGAACAGCCAGTCGACGATATTGACGATGTGCGCGTCGTTGGCGTCCGGTTCCTGGTCGCTGGCGCCTAGGCTGAGCAGTTGCTCGAAGTTGCCGACGCCGCTGACCTTCTGGTCGGCCGCGTTGGCGCCGCTGACCGAACGGGCCAGGCGATAGAACTCGGTGGTGAAGCGCTGCAGGTCGGTGGGGTTGACCACCACGCGTTTGATCGGCCGCTTCAATACATGGGTCAGGTTGGCTTCCCAACTGTGCACGAAGGGCTGTGCGCTGGCGATGGTTACCGCTTCGCTGTCCACCGCCACGGCGAGGATCTTGTGGCGCTGGGCGAAGGCGTAGGACATCAGTGGGGTGACTGCGGCGACATTGATCTTCAACGGGTCGATGCGCAGATAGGGCTGCCCGGCCCAGGCAGCCAGCCACAGGGTCAGGCTTTCCAGATCGTGTTTCTTGCCCGGGTGCTGCAGGTCGTCGACCTGCTGCGCGGCGAGGAACTCCAGCGGGTGCAGCTTGGCGTTCTCCGCCCCGCGGCGCAGCATCAGGCACTGCTCGGCCTGTTCCTGCGACACGCGACCCTGGGCTATCAGCTCGCGCAGGATGTCGTTGAGATCCAGTGTGCGGTCCTGGGTCGACGAAGCTAGAGCGGACATGCGGTTCCCTTTTAGAGTCGGCTAGCCTGTCAGCTTATTGCACCAGCAGCTTCCAGGGTTTGAGCGTGGCCACAGTATGAGCCTGTGCCACCCGTGCGGCCAACACCTCGGCATCCAGGGGCTGCAAGGCCAGCTCATGCAGCTTGCACAGTTCGCCGTACAGCCGGTCGACTTCCGCCACTTCCAGAGTCTGCCGCGCCAGGTGCAGCCAGGCCTGGATACGCTCGATGCGCGGCAGCTGCTCGGCGAGGTCTTCCGGTTGCTGCTGGTAGCGCTTGAGTTGCAGGGCAGTGCCCTCTTCTTTCAGCAGGGTAGGCAGCCAGTTGCCCAGCACCGCTGCGCCCTGGCGATTGCCACGGTTGTTGCGCTCGGCCGTCCAGCTGCGCGCCAGCAACCAGCGCGACAGGTTCAGTGAGAACAGGCCCCAGCGGTTGCCCTGCAGCTCGGCGGCGAACAGCGCCGGGGCGTTCTTGCGCAGGCTGTCATCGTCCTGGCCGGCCAGCAGGCGCGGGCGCCAGTCGGCCAGCAGCTCGTCCAGCGCTTCGCGCAGGGTATGGCTGGAAGCGCGCGGTGCGGCCTGGCCGAGGCTGCCGAGCAGGGCGCGCAGTTCCACCAGTTTTTCCAGCCACTGCGCCAGCAGCTTCCAGTGACCGTTGAAGCGGTATTGCTCGGCCAGGCGCTGGCTGCTGCCGAGCAGGTGCCAGGCGAGGGCGCAGAAGGCGTCGTCCAGGCTCTGTTCGGCGTTCAGTTCGGGCGCCGGCAGGCTCAGGCTGTAGCTGCCCGAGTCGAACAGGCGGTAGCCGCGCTCGGCCTTGCTGATGTCGCAAGGCATCAGCGGCAGGTCGGCAGCCAGCTCGGCGGCCAGCTCCAGCAGGGCGGCCGGATCGCCTTCGCGCAGCTCCAGCTCCAGCTCGCAGATTTCTTCCTCGCCTTCGCCGGCGATCACCTTGCCCAGGTCCAGGGCGGCTTCGATGACCACCTTGGCCTTGCCACGGCCCCAGGCGATCTCGGCCTTCTGGCGGACGAAGTCGGTGGTGAAGATCGGCTTCAGCTGCTTCTTGTCCAGTTCGGCCAGGCTGGCCGGCCAGCATTCGTCGCTAAGTTTCTTGGTGTCCAGCTTGGCTTTGCTCAGGTACCAGTCCCACTCGTTGCGCTCGGACAGCCCGGCCACGCTTTGTCCGCGGGTCTTCAGGGTCTGGATGAACTGCTCGCCGTCACGGCGCAGGCGCAGGGCAACCTTGGCCTGGGCGAGGTCGCGCTCGGGGGTGTCGAAGTACTGGTTGAACAGCTCGCCGGTCTGCCAGCCGGACTTGTTGCGTTTCTTCAGCAGCGGATGATCACGCAGGGCGGCCAGGGTCTCGCGGCTTACGCGCAGCTTGATTTCGGTTTCTTTGACCATGGTCGACTCTTGGGAAAAAGGAAAAGAACTGTTCTGAGAGCTTGTTTACGAGCTTGCGAGCTAGAGCCAGGCAAGGCAAAAGCAGGCGAGGAAGCGCAGTTTACGAGTGGTAAATGAGCATTCCGAGCCTGCTTTTAACGCCGCATGGCCGACGCGCAGCAGGTCGTAGACAGGTTCTGATGCCACAAAGCCGCCCTAAGGCGGCTTTGTGTCGAGCCATGGCCAGCTTAGACGAACAACTTCACGCCCAGCCAGAACAGGCCAGCAGACAGTGCGATGGTGGTCGGCAGGGTCAGCACCCAGGCGGTGAGGATATTGCGCACGGTGCTGAACTGCAGGCCGCTCTTGTTGGCGACCATGGTGCCGGCCACGCCGGAGGACAGCACATGAGTGGTCGACACCGGCAGGCTGTAGACGTTGGCCAGGCCGATGGCGATGGACGCGGTGATCTGCGCGCTCATGCCCTGGGCGTAGGTCATGCCCTGCTTGCCAATCTTCTCGCCAACGGTCAGCACCACGCGTTTCCAGCCGACCATGGTGCCGATACCCAGCGCCAGGGCGACCGCGAGGATGACCCAGAACGGTGCGTATTCGGTGGTGGCGGTCAGGTCCTTGCGCAGCTTGGCCAGGTCGGCCACTTCACGCTTGGGCAGGTTTTCCAGCTTGCTGACCTTCTTCGCCGTGTCATCCAGGCACAGCAGGTAGCGGCGCGCCTGGGTGCGCTGCTCTTCGGACAGCTGCTCGTAGTGGGTGACGCCTTCGATGGTCTTCAACAGCGCGGCAATGGTCGGCTCGGTGAGCTTGGCATCGCACCGGAATTTCTTCGGCAGCTCGGTGGTGCCGTTCTTGCCCAGGGCCAGGTATTCGCTCAGCGAGTCGTTGTTGCGCTCGTAGAATTCCTGCAGGTGAATGGCGGCGTCGCGGGTGCGTTCGATCTGGTAAGTGGTGCTGTTCAGGTCGAGGACGAACTGGGCCGGCACGATACCGATCAGCACCAGCATGATCAGGCCGATACCCTTCTGCCCGTCGTTGGAGCCGTGCACGAAGCTCACGCCCATGGCCGAGGCGATCAGCACCACGCGGTTCCAGAACGGCGGCTTGTTCTTGCCCTTGATCTCCTTGCGGGTCTCGGGCGTCTCATGCATTTTCGAGCCGCCCCACATGCGCTTGAGCGCCAGCAGCAGCAACCCAGCCACGGCAAAGCCGGCCAGCGGGGAAAGCAGCAGGGACAGGCCGATATCGATCGCCTTCTGCCAGTTCACCCCTTCGCTCAGGGCGATGTCGGAGATCAGCGCGTGGGCCAGGCCGACACCGAGGATCGAACCGATCAGGGTGTGCGAGCTGGACGCCGGAATGCCGAAGTACCAGGTGCCGAGGTTCCAGGCGATCGCCGCGCTGAGCATGGAGAACACCATGACCAGGCCATAGGCGGTGTTGGAATTGATCAGCAGCTCGACCGGCAGCAGGTGCACGATTGCGTAGGCCACGCCGACGCCACCGAGCAGTACACCGAGGAAGTTGAAGATGCCGGAGAAGATCACGGCGAGGTGTGGGGGCATGGCCTTGGTATAAATCACCGTGGCAACCGCGTTGGCGGTGTCATGGAACCCGTTGATGAATTCGAAGGTCAGGACGAAGGCCAGGGCCAGGAGCAGGCTCACGGCGACCCAGATATCAAGCCCGCTGAATAGATCGAACATGACGGTTTTGTGACCGGTTAGCTATGGGGCGGCGGATTATGCCAGAACATCGATAACTGTGCTGATCGCTGGCCGGCCTGGCCGCTGGATCACGACAAGAGGTCATAGCGGCGGCGCGTCGTTGATGCAACTGTTTATCTTCTCGCCCACAGGCTTCTATGATGGCGTCACGCTGACGGAGACCGCCGATGTCCTTGCCCAACCTGAAAGACCAGCTGGCCGCGCTGATTGCCGCGCCGTCGGTGAGCTGCACCCAGCCGCGCTGGGATCAGTCCAACCGGGCGGTGATCGACCTGCTGGCCGGCTGGCTCGGCGACCTGGGTTTCACCTGTGAAATCCAGGATATCGCGCCGGGCAAGGTCAACCTGCTAGCCACCTATGGCAGTGGCCCCGGCGGCCTGGTGCTGGCCGGCCACAGCGACACCGTGCCGTTCGATGCCGCGCTGTGGCAGAGCGATCCGCTCAAACTGACCGAGCAGGGCGACCGCTGGATCGGCCTCGGCGTGTGCGACATGAAGGGTTTCTTTCCGCTGGTGATCGAGGCGGTGCGCGGCCTGCTCGACCAGCCGTTCCGCCAGCCGCTGCTGATCCTCGCCACTTGCGACGAGGAAAGTTCGATGTCCGGCGCCCGCGCCCTGGCCGCTGCCGGCAAGCCGCTGGGACGTGCCGCGGTGATCGGCGAGCCTACGGGCTTAAAGCCGATCCGCCTGCACAAGGGGGTGATGATGGAGCGCATCGACATCCTCGGCCAGAGCGGTCATTCCTCCGACCCCAGTCTCGGCCACAGTGCGCTGGAGGCCATGCAGGACGCCATGGGCGAGCTGCGGGCCCTGCGTAATCAGTGGCAGCGCGAGTTCAACAACCCGCAGTTTAGCGTGCCGCAGCCGACCCTCAACCTCGGTTGCATCCACGGCGGCGACAACCCCAATCGCATCTGCGGCCAGTGCGCGCTGGAGTTCGACCTGCGTCCGCTGCCGGGCATGGACCCCGAGCAGCTGCGCGCGGCGATCCGCAGCAAACTGCAGCCGCTGGCCGAGCGGCATCAGGTCAAGATCGACTTCGCTCCGCTGTTCGCCAACGTACCGCCCTTCGAGCAGAGCGCCGATTGCGAGCTGGTGCGCCTGGCGGAGAAGCTCACCGGGCATGCGGCGCAGTCGGTGGCATTTGGCACCGAAGCGCCGTATCTTCAGCAACTCGGTTGCGAGACCATCGTCCTCGGCCCCGGCGATATCGCCTGTGCCCACCAGCCGGGCGAGTTTCTCGAGCTGGCGCGTATCCAGCCGACGATCACGCTGCTGCGCCAGCTGATCCAGCACTACTGCCTCTAAGAACCTGTTTATGATCTTCTGAATTAGAGCCAGACAAGGCAAAAACGGCCGAGGAAGCGGAGTTTACGATCTGTAAATGAGCATTCCGAGGTCGTTTTTAACGCGGGATGGCCGCGAGTCAGGAGATCGTAAGCAGGTTCTAAACCTGTCTGAGCCATGAAGGAGCACCTGATGTTGCGACGAAGCTAGGTCGATTCCCTCTTTCCCTGGCGGGGAGACTTTCCATCGCTCGTCCATCCATCGTTCGACAGGCTTTTTCATGCACGACTACGTCAACTGGCTGCGCCACGCCACGCCCTATATCAACGCCCACCGGGACTGCACCTTCGTGGTCATGCTGCCCGGCGAAGGCGTCGAACACCCGAATTTCGGCAATATCGTCCACGACCTGGTGCTGCTGCACAGCCTCGGCGTGCGCCTGGTGCTGGTGCACGGCTCACGCCCGCAGATCGAGACGCGCCTGGCCGCTCGCGGCCTGACCCCGCGCTACCACCACAACCTGCGCATCACCGACGGGCCAACCCTGGAATGCGTGATCGACGCCGTCGGCCAGCTGCGCATCGCCATCGAGGCGCGCCTGTCGATGGATATCGCCGCCTCGCCGATGCAGGGCTCGCGCTTGCGCGTGACCGGCGGCAACTTTGTCACCGCGCGGCCGATCGGCGTGCTCGATGGTGTCGACTACCACCACACCGGCGAAGTACGGCGGGTCGATCGCAAGGGCATCGGCCGCCTGCTCGACGAGCGCAGCATCGTGCTGCTGTCGTCGCTCGGCTATTCGCCCACCGGGGAAATCTTCAACCTGGCCTGCGAAGACGTCGCCACCCGCGCCGCCATCGACCTGCAGGCCGACAAGTTGCTGCTGTTCAGTGCCGAGCGCGGCCTGCTCGACGAGAGCGGCAAGCTGGTGCGCGAACTGCGTCCGCAGCAGGTGCCGGCGCACCTGGCGCGGCTCGGCGCGTGCTACCAGGCCGAGCTGTTGGATGCCGCCGCCCAGGCTTGCCGGGGTGGGGTCAAGCGCAGCCACATCGTCAGCTACATGGACGATGGCTCGCTGCTCACCGAGCTGTTCACCCGCGACGGCGGCGGCACCCTGGTCGACCAGGAGCAGTTCGAGTCGCTGCGCGAGGCGACCATCGAGGACGTCGGCGGGCTGATCGACCTGATCACCCCACTGGAAGATCAGGGCATCCTGGTGCGCCGTTCGCGCGAAGTGCTGGAGCGCGAGATCGAGCAGTTCAGCATCGTCGAACGTGACGGCCTGATCATCGCCTGCGCGGCGCTGTACCAGATTGCTGACTCCGACTGCGGCGAGCTGGCCTGCCTGGCGGTGAACCCGGACTACCGCCATGGCGGGCGTGGCGACGAACTGCTCGAACGCATCGAGGAGCGCGCCCGCGCGCAGGGCCTGAAGACCCTGATCGTGCTCACCACGCGCACCGCCCACTGGTTCCAGGAGCGCGGCTTCGAGCCGAGCAGCGTCGAGCGCCTGCCGGCCGCGCGGGCCTCGCTGTACAACTACCAGCGTAACTCGAAGATATTCGAAAAGGCTCTCTAGGCCTGTGCAATTCGCGTAGGAGCCAGCTTGCTGGCGATCACGGGCCCGCCGGGGCTTGAATCGCCAGCAAGCTGGCTCCTACAAAAAAGCGCGCGTAGCCTGGCTGCAATAGGGGTGGCGGGGTGCGGGGAGATTCCCGGATTGCATCCGGGCTACGGCGACTCAGGCGCTGCGGCGCTGGTGCTGTTTGAACTGCTCGTTGCCGTCGTCCCAGCCGGCTTCCCAGGCCGCGGCCAGGACCTCGGCGGGGTAGGGTTGCTGGTGCTGCGGCTGGCCGGTGAGGCCGGCCATGTAGCCTTGCTGATAAGCCTTGTTCAGGCTTTCCAGGCTCCAGTGGCTGTCTTCGCTGTGCTGTTCGTCGGGCGGCGTCATCGGGCGTGGCCAATGCGGGTTTGCCACAGAGGTTAGCCGTCGCCGGGGGCGGCCGCGAGCCATTGGTCAGCGCTGAGCGGTCGAACTGGCGGATTTGTGACGGGCTACCCTTAATCGCTCCAGCCCGTCACCTAGGTCGCTGATTTCAAACACCAATACCGAGAATACTGGCCTGGTAGGCGGCGACGAAGGTGTCGAAGTCACCTTGCTCGGCGCTTTCCAGCTCGGCCTGCTCGGCCAGCGAGGTGTGCGCCATGGCCACGAAGCCGGCCTGTTCCTTGGCAGTCAGCGGTTGTGCGTGGAAATTCGCCGCATGTTCCTGGCTGTGGCGAAGGGCCATGGCACGGAAGCTCTCGCCGGTCTCGCGCAGTTCGGCCAGTACTCGCGCCGACGGCGTTTGCGCCGGGTCATCGATCTTGCGCTGCTGCAGGTGCAGGGCGGTCTGGTAGGCGTCGCCGCCATAGGCGCGGTCGAGCAGTGCGGCGATCGGCTTGAAGCGTTCGAGCAGCTCGGCGGCCCAGCTCTGCAGTTCCACCGGCTGGCCCTCGCGCTGCAGTTGCAGGCCAGGGCGGCGGCCTTCCTTGACCGTCTTGAGGAAGTTCTCGGTGCTGGCGCGGCACACGCCGCTGGCCAGCAGCGGGCTGTCTTCCAGGGCACAGAACAGGATGAAGGTGTCGAGGAAGCGTGCCTGATCCAGATCGATGCCCAGCGGCAGGTAGGGGTTGATGTCCAGGCAGCGCACTTCCACGTACTGCACGCCGCGGCTCATCAGCGCCTGGATCGGTCGCTCGCCCGAATAGGTGACGCGCTTGGGGCGGATGCTCGAGTAGTACTCGTTTTCGATCTGGATGATGTTGCTGTTGAGCTGCAGCCATTCGCCGGCGGCGTTCTTGGTGCCGATCGCGGCATAGGCCGGGTAGGGCGTGGCCACCGCCGAGCGCAGACTCTCGGTGTAGCTGGCCAGGTCGTTGTAGCAGGGCGTCAGGCCGGCCTGGGCGTTGCTCTGGTAGCCCAGGTCGCTCATGCGCAGGCTGGTGGCGTACGGCAGGAACAGGGTGTCGGCGTCGAGCTGCTGCAGCTGGTGCGGGCGACCGCGCATAAAGCTGATATCCAGCGCCGGCGAGGCACCGAACAGGTACATCAGCAGCCAGCTGTAGCGACGGAAGTTGCGGATCAGCGCGATGTAGTTGGCCGACTGGTAGTCGCGGGCGCTCTGGGTGTCGCCATCCAGCTGCTGCAACAGCGGCCACAGGCCTTCGGCCAGGCTGAAGTTGTAGTGGATGCCGGCGATGCACTGCATGGTCTTGCCGTAGCGCAGGGCCAGGCCCTGGCGGTAGACATACTTGAGGCGGCCGATATTCGAGCTGCCGTAGCGGGCGATAGGGATGTCTGCCTCGTCCGGCAGCAGGCCGGGCATCGACGGGCTCCACAGGTACTCGCCGTCCAACTGGCTGCTGGCGAAACGGTGGATACGCTCGAGGTCGGCGAGGGTGTCCGCCGGGTTCGCCTCGGCCGGGGTGATGAACTCCAGCAGGGCTTCGGAATAGTCGGTGGTGATCTGCGGGTGGGTCAGGGCCGAGCCCAGGGCGCGCGGGTGTTCGCTCTGCGCCAGGCTACCGTCGGCATTTACGCGCAGGCATTCGCGCTCAATGCCGTGCAGGTTCTGGGTCAACAGGGGCAGGGCGGCAGCATCGCCGAGCAACGCCAGGCGGCGGGAGAAAAGCTCGCTCAAGATGGTTATTCCTTCACTCGACGGTCGCCCTTATATGGGGGTGGAAACGTCGCTTACAAGTCGGAATGGACGGGCTGACCGGATGGCCTGACCGGAAAAGTGCAGGATGCGCCGAGCGGGGGGCTTGGTGCAATCCTGAGAGAGGCGCTGGCTGGTCTGCCGGCGACGCCCTCGTGCAGTCGTAGGGCGGGTGAAACCCGCGTAGCCCGGCGCGGGCTGCTCCCGCCCTACATTTACTTGCAGATAAAGGTGGCCTGGGCCGTGGCGATCAGCTTGCCGGCTTGTTCCACCTTGGCCTCCAGCACATGCACCTTGCGCCCGGCATTCAGCACGCGGGCCGTGCAGAGGATCTCGCCCTGCTCGACCGCGCGGATGTAGTTGACCTTGCACTCCAGGGTCATGCTGCCGGCCGCGCCGCCGAACAGGCTGTGGCTGGCCTGGCCGAGGGTGGTGTCGATCAGCGAGAACAGCGCGCCGCCGTGCATGCGTCCGTGCAGGTTGAGCAGGTGCTCCTGCATGCTCATGCGCGCCTGCGCTTCGCCGTTCTCGGCCTTGTCGATGACGATGCCCAGCAGCTTGCTGAAGTTGCTGTCCTGGCCAACGGGTGAGGGAGTGCTCATGGCTTACTTCTTCAATTGCTTGGCGTTGGCGAACAGCGCGGCCATGCCGGCATTGGTCGGGGCCGGCTTGTCCTGGCTGGAGTGGCGTTCGCTGCGCGGCTGGTTGCCGCCACGGTTCTGCCCGCCGTTGCCAGGGCGCGCGCCACCGCGCGGGCCGTCGACCTTCTCGCCGGGGGTGTCGCTCATGCGCATGGACAGGCCGACGCGGTTACGCGGGATGTCCACTTCCATGACCTTGACCTTGACGATATCGCCGGCCTTGACCACCTCGTACGGGTCCTTGACGAACTTCTCCGACAGGGCGCTGATGTGCACCAGGCCATCCTGGTGCACGCCGATGTCGACGAAGGCGCCGAAGTTGGTGACGTTGGTCACCACGCCTTCCAGCACCATGCCTGGCTGCAGGTCCTTGAGGGTTTCCACGCCGTCCTGGAACTCGGCGGTCTTGAACTCCGGGCGCGGGTCGCGGCCGGGTTTGTCGAGTTCCTTGAGGATGTCGGTGACGGTCGGCAGGCCGAAGCTTTCATCGGTGAACTGCTTGGGATCGAGGCGCTTGAGGAAGCTCGAGTCGCCGATCAGCGAGCGGATGTCGCGGCTGGTGCCTTCGGCGATGCGTTGCACCAGGCGGTAGGTTTCCGGGTGCACGCCGGAAGCGTCCAGCGGGTTGTCGCCGTTCATCACGCGGAGGAAGCCGGCGGCCTGCTCGAACGTCTTCTCGCCCAGGCGCGAGACCTTCTTCAGCTCGTCGCGGGTCTTGAACGCGCCGTTGGCGTCGCGGTGGCTGACGATATTTTGCGCCAGGGTCGCGTTGAGCCCGGAGATGCGTGCCAGCAGGGCAACGGAAGCGGTATTCACATCAACGCCGACGGCGTTCACACAGTCTTCCACCACCGCATCCAGCGAGCGCGCCAGCTTGAGCTGCGACACGTCGTGCTGGTACTGGCCGACGCCGATGGATTTCGGGTCGATCTTCACCAGCTCGGCCAGTGGGTCCTGCAGGCGGCGGGCGATGCTTACTGCGCCGCGCAGCGACACGTCCATGTCCGGGAATTCCTTGGCGGCCAGCTCGGAGGCCGAGTACACCGAGGCGCCGGCTTCGCTGACCATCACTTTGGTCAGCTTGAGGCCCGGCAGCTTCTTGATCAGGTCGGCGGCCAGCTTGTCGGTCTCGCGGCTGGCGGTGCCGTTGCCGATCGAGATCAGGTCCACGGCATGCTTGGCGCACAGCTTGGCGAGGATCGCCAGAGTGCCGTCCCAGTCGTTGCGCGGCGCGTGCGGGTAGACGGTGGCGGTTTCCAGCACCTTGCCGGTGGCGTCGACCACCGCCACCTTGCAGCCGGTACGCAGGCCCGGGTCCAGCGCCAGGGTGGCGCGCGGGCCGGCCGGGGCGGCCAGCAGCAGGTCGTGCAGGTTGCGGGCGAAGACGTTGATCGCCTCTTCCTCGGCCTTCTCGCGCAGCTCGCTGAACAGGTCGGTTTCCAGGTGGGTGTAGAGCTTGACCTTCCAGGTCCAGCGCACCACTTCGCCCAGCCACTTGTCGGCGGCGCGGCCACGGTTGTCGACGCCGAAGCGCTCGCCGATCATGCCTTCGCACGGGTGCATGCTGCCCGGTGCTTCGTCGCCGACCTTGAGGCTGGCGCCGAGGATGCCTTCGTTGCGCCCGCGGAAGATCGCCAGGGCACGGTGCGACGGTACGCCCTTGAAGGCTTCGTCGTGCTCGAAGTAGTCGCTGAACTTGGCGCCCTCGGTTTCCTTGCCGGCAACCAGGCGGGCGCTGAGGGTGGCGTTGTCCTTGAGGTAGCTGCGCAGGCGCTCGAGCAGGGTGGCGTCTTCGGCGAAGCGTTCCATGAGGATGTACTTGGCGCCTTCGAGCACGGCCTTGACGTCGGCGAAGCCTTTCTCGGCGTCGATGAAGCGCGCGGCTTCGCTCTCGGGATTCAGGTTCGGGTCGTTGAACAGGCCATCGGCCAGCTCGCCGAGGCCGGCTTCCAGGGCGATCTGGCCCTTGGTGCGGCGCTTCTGTTTGTACGGCAGGTAGAGGTCTTCCAGGCGCGTCTTGGTCTCGGCCAGGTTGATCTCGCGGGTCAGCTCGGGGGTCAGCTTGCCCTGCTCCTCGATGCTGGCGAGGATCGCCGTGCGGCGCTCGTCCAGTTCGCGCAGGTAGCGCAGGCGTTCTTCCAGGTTGCGCAGCTGGGTATCGTCGAGGCTGCCGGTGACTTCCTTACGGTAGCGGGCGATGAATGGCACGGTGGAGCCTTCATCGAGCAGGGCCACGGCGGCGGCAACCTGTTGCGGGCGCACGCCCAGCTCGTTGGCGATGCGAGTGTTGATACTGTCCATTTAAAACACCTGACGGAGAACACCAGCCGGCCGCCCTAAGGCTGCCCGGCACGAAAGCGCCGCATTATAAACACCGCCTTCTAAGGCCATGGGCACCGTTCGGGGAAAAATCTGCTAACAATGGGGCCAGCCGCCAATCATCGGTGCTGGGCAATAATGCCGGTACTTCGAATGGGAGAAATCATGAGCAGCACACCTGTAGTGGAAGGCGAGAAAATCCTTATCGTCGACGATGACCCCGGCCTGCGCCGCCTGCTGGAGCGCTTCCTCAGCGAGCAGGGCTACCGCGTGCGCGCCGTGGAGAACGTCGAGCAGATGGATCGCCTGCTGGCCCGCGAGCTGTTCCAGCTGCTGGTGCTCGACCTCATGCTGCCGGGCGAGGACGGCCTGTCCGCCTGCGGTCGCCTGCGCGCGGCGAACAACCAGCTGCCGATCATCATGCTCACCGCCAAGGGCGACGAAGCCAGCCGTATTCAGGGCCTGGAGCAGGGCGCCGACGACTACCTGGCCAAGCCGTTCAACCCGCGCGAGCTGCTGGCGCGGATCAAGGCCGTGCTACGCCGCCAGGCGCCGGTGGTGCCGGGCGCACCGGGCAGCGAGGACGAGAGTGTCAGCTTTGGCGAGTACGAACTGTCCCTGGCCACCCGCGAGCTGAAGAAGGGTGACGAGGTGCACATGCTCACCACCGGTGAGTTCGCCGTGCTCAAGGCCCTGGTCCAGCACGCCCGCGAGCCGCTGACCCGCGACAAGCTGATGAACCTGGCCCGTGGTCGTGAGTGGGACGCCCTGGAGCGCTCCATCGATGTGCAGATCTCGCGCCTGCGCCGGCTGATCGAGCCGGATCCGTCCAAGCCGCGCTATATCCAGACGGTGTGGGGCGTGGGCTATGTGTTTGTGCCGGATGGCAGCAAGTAACTCGGTATCACGCTCGTTCGGGGTGCTGTAGGAGCCAGCTTGCTGGCGATCCCGCTCACCCCATCGCCAGCAAGCTGGCTCCTACAGGTATCGCGTCGCCCTGATGAAAACCCCGCTCTGGTTTCCGCAAAGCTTCTTCGCTCGCACCCTCTGGCTGGTGCTGGTGGTCGTGTTGTTTTCCAAGGCGCTGACCCTGGTTTACCTGATGATGAACGAGGACGTGCTGGTCGATCGTCAGTACAGCCACGGTGCCGCGCTGACTCTGCGTGCCTACTGGGCAGCCGATCCGGAGGATCGTGCGCATATCGCCACTGCGGCGACCCTGAAGCAGGTGGCCGCCGACCAGGTGCCGCCGACCGAGCAGCACTGGCCCTATTCGGAGATATTCCTACGCCAGATGCAGGCCGAGTTGGGCCCGGACACCGAGGTGCGGGTACGGGTCAAGAGCCCGCCCGCGCTGTGGGTGCGTGCGCCAAATCTGGGGGACGGCTGGACCAAGGTGCCGCTGTATCCGCACCCGCTGCGTGGGCAGAAGATCTGGAGTGTGCTCGGCTGGTTCCTCGGCATCGGCCTGCTGTCGACGGCGGCGGCGTGGATCTTCGTGCGCCAGCTCAGTGCGCCGCTCAAGCGCCTGGTGTTTGCTGCCCGCCAGCTCGGCCAGGGGCGCAGCGTGCGCCTGCCGGTAAGCGACACGCCGAGCGAGATGACCGAGGTCTACCGCGCCTTCAACCAGATGGCCGAGGATGTCGAGCAGGGCGCGCGCGAGCGCGAGCTGATGCTGGCCGGGGTGTCCCATGACCTGCGCACACCGCTGACCCGCCTGCGCCTGTCGCTGGAGTTGCTCGACAGCGACTCGGAGCTGACCGAGGACATGATCCGCGATATCGAGGACATGGACGCCATTCTCGACCAGTTCCTCGCCTTCATCCGCGACGGCCGCGACGAGAAGCCGGAGTCCTGTGAGCTCAGCGAGCTGGTGCGCGAAGTGGTGGCGCCCTACAACCAGCAGCGCGAGCAGGTGCGCCTGTGTCTGGAGCAGGTGCCACCGTTCCCGCTGCGCCGGGTGTCGATGAAACGCCTGCTGACCAACCTGCTGGAAAACGCCCTGCGTTATGGCGGTAAGGGGGTCGAGGTGGTGGCCAACCTGTCCGGCGACAGCAGCGCGCCTTATGTGGTGCTCAGCGTGCTGGATCGCGGCCCGGGCATTGATCCGGCCGAGCTGGGCGAACTGTTCAACCCCTTTATCCGCGGCGATCGCGCGCGTGGTGGCAAGGGCACCGGACTTGGCCTGGCCATCGTCAAGCGCATTGCCGCGCTGCACGGCGGTAGCGTTGAACTGCGCAACCGTTCGGGCGGCGGCCTGGAGGCGCGTATCTGCCTGCCGCTGGGGTTGCTGCTGCCGCGCGATGCGGTATAGCGCTGGGCTTCTGCTATCCGGGTAAATTGCCGATCATGGGGCGGTGCAGGCAGAATGCCAGCCCCGCTGGAGTGATAGCGACTGAACATGGAGGTTTGTGCATGAATACCGTCGGCTTGCTGATCGCCCTGAGTGGTTTCATCTGGTCGGTTGCCCGTGGCATTCAGGTGTCGCTGCTGTGCTGCGTCCTGAATTTCATCTTCCCGCCCATTGCGCAGGCAATCTTTGCCATTTACGAGCCGGCGATCCGTTTCCCGTTGTTGGTTCTCGTCTCCGGGCTGGGTCTGATGTACGCCAGTGGCGGCTTGCAGTTCGGCTGAAAATCCACTGCCAACAAAAAAGCCCCGCACTAGGCGGGGCTTTTTGCATTGCGGCAAGGCTTACAGACCGGCGGCAGCGCGCAGGTCGGCGACTTTGTCGGTCTTTTCCCAGGTGAAGGTGGTGAAGCTGTCGCCAGCCACGGTCACTTCCTCAGGGGTACGGCCGAAGTGGCCGTAGGCCGCAGTGGCACGGTACATCGGGTGCAGCAGGTCGAGCATCTTGGTGATGGCGTACGGACGCAGGTCGAACACTTCGCGCACCAGCTGGATGATCTTGTCTTCGGCGATCTTGTGGGTGCCGAAGGTGTTGATCGAGATCGAGGTCGGCTGGGCCACGCCGATGGCGTAGGAGACCTGGATTTCGCAGCGATCGGCCAGGCCGGCGGCGACGATGTTCTTCGCCACATAGCGACCGGCATAGGCCGCCGAACGGTCAACCTTGGATGGGTCCTTGCCGGAGAATGCGCCGCCGCCGTGACGGGCCATGCCGCCGTAGCTGTCGACGATGATCTTGCGCCCAGTCAGGCCGCAATCGCCCACCGGGCCGCCGATCACGAAGTTACCGGTCGGGTTGATGTGGAACTGGGTGTCCTTGTGCAGCAGCTCTGCCGGCAGGGTGTGCTTGATGATCAGCTCCATCACCGCTTCGCGCAGGTCGCTCAGGCTGACCTCCGGGTTGTGCTGGGTGGACAGCACCACGGCGTCGATACCGACCACCTTGCCGTTCTCGTACTGGCAGGTGACCTGGCTCTTGGCATCCGGGCGCAGCCACGGCAGCAGGCCGGACTTGCGCGCTTCGGCCTGGCGCTCGACCAGAGCGTGAGACAGGCGGATCGGCGCCGGCATCAGCACGTCGGTTTCGTTGCTGGCGTAGCCGAACATCAGGCCCTGGTCGCCGGCACCCTGGTCTTCCGGCTTGGCGCGGTCGACACCCTGGTTGATGTCCGGGGACTGCTTGCCAATGATGTTCAGCACGCCGCAGGTGGCGCCGTCGAAGCCGACGTCGGAGTTGGTGTAACCGATGTCGCAGATCACGTCGCGGACGATCTGTTCCAGGTCGACCCAGGCGCTGGTGGTGACTTCGCCGGCGACGATGGCCACGCCGGTCTTGACCAGGGTTTCCACGGCCACGCGGGCGTGTTTGTCCTGGGCGATGATGGCGTCGAGGACGGCATCGGAAATCTGGTCGGCGATCTTGTCCGGATGGCCTTCGGACACGGACTCGGAGGTAAACAGGGAGTATTCGCTCATTTCAAAATCCTATTCCTATTCGTACCTGGTTTGGCGGGTTTGCTTCGCATCCGGCTTGGCGAAGTGCCGTACCTGAATCTGAAAGCCGTTTTTGAGGCCCACATAGAGGCTTTCGCCGGGCGTGAGCCCCGCGGCATCGGCCCAACGGGCCAAGTCTTCCTGTTCGAAGCCGAGCCAGAGATCGCCGCAGGCCGTCCTGGCCCAACTCTGGTCATGGCTGCACAGCTCGGTGATCAGCAGGCTGCCGGCCGGTTTGACCAGGCGCGCCAGCTGCTTCAGTGCCTCGGCCGGGGCGGCGAAATGGTGCAGGACCATGTTCACCACCACGCAGTCGGCGGCGCCGATGTCGTCGTTCAGGGCATCGGCAAGCTGCAGCTCGACGTTGTCCAGTTGTTCTTGCGCGCAGCGCTGGCGTGCCAGCTCCAGCATTGCCGCACTGTTGTCCAGCGCGGTCACCCGGCTGAAGCGGCGCGCCAGTTCCGGCAGGAAACCGCCGTCACCGGGGCCGACTTCCAGCGCCGTGGCGCCGGCGGCGAAGCCCAGGGCATCGAGCAGGGCCAGCACGCTGTCGCGGTACTGCGGCAGGCCGGCGATCAGGTCCTGCTGGGCCTGGAACTTGTCCGCCGTCTTGGCGAAGAAGTCGCGGCTGGCGGCGGCGCGCTGGGCGTGCACGGCGGCGATGCGCGCCTGCACTTCGGCCGGTAGCTGCAGTTCGTCGACCTCCGCCAGCAGCGCGCCATGCAGGGTGCCGCCGAGCAGTTCGCTGTGCGGCAGGGCGCGGCGGTAGAAGATCGCATTGCCTTCGCGGCGGGTGGCCACCAGGCCGGCCTGGGCCAGGACCTTGAGGTGGTGGCTCATGCCCGACTGGCCGATGGCGAAGATCTGCGCCAGCTCCAGCACGCCGAACGAGTCGTTGGCCAGCGCGCGCAGCACATTCAGGCGCAGCGGATCGCCGCCGGCCTTGCACAGGGCGGCGAGCTCATCGGCTGGCTCGAAACGGAGCTGGGGCACGCGCATATTCATAGTGGCGGCAGTCTAGTCGGTCACTTTTCATCCAGCAACATCAATATCAAAACTTTTTGATATTGATGTCTGGGCAGGTCGGCCGGCAGCTTTCGTCGATCTTTCATTGCCCCGCAGCGCCTGGCTGGGCGAAAATGCGCGCCTTTTTCCGCTTCTCTCATTTAGCAACAGTCCTTCCCAGGAGATTCAGCGATGTCCAGCCGTCGTGAGCGTGCCAATGCCATTCGTGCCCTCAGCATGGATGCTGTGCAGAAAGCCAACAGCGGCCACCCCGGTGCCCCCATGGGCATGGCGGACATCGCCGAAGTGCTGTGGCGCGACTATCTGCAGCACAACCCGAGCAACCCGAACTGGGCCGACCGCGACCGCTTCGTGCTGTCCAACGGCCACGGCTCGATGCTGATCTACTCGCTGCTGCACCTGACCGGCTACGACCTGGGCATCGACGATCTCAAGCAGTTCCGCCAGCTGCACAGCCGCACCCCGGGCCACCCGGAATACGGCTACACCCCGGGCGTCGAGACCACCACTGGCCCGCTGGGCCAGGGCATCGCCAACGCCGTTGGCTTCGCCATCGCCGAAAAAGTGCTGGGCGCGCAGTTCAACCGCGACGGCCATAACGTGGTCGATCACTTCACCTACGCCTTCCTCGGCGACGGCTGCATGATGGAAGGCATCAGCCACGAAGTCTGCTCGCTGGCCGGCACCCTGGGCCTGGGCAAGCTGGTCGCCTTCTACGACGACAACGGCATTTCCATCGACGGCGAAGTCCACGGCTGGTTCACCGACGACACCCCGGCTCGCTTCGAAGCCTACGGCTGGCAGGTGATCCGCAATGTCGACGGCCACGATGCCGACGAGATCAAGATCGCCATCGAGACCGCGCGCAAGTCCAGCGACCGTCCGACCCTGATCTGCTGCAAGACCATCATCGGCTTCGGTTCGCCGAACAAGCAGGGCAAGGAAGAGTGCCACGGAGCCGCGCTGGGCAACGATGAAATCGCCCTGACCCGCGCCGCCCTGGGCTGGAACCATGGCCCGTTTGAGATCCCTTCGGAAATCTACGCCGAGTGGGACGCCAAGGAAGCTGGCGCCGCCCGTGAAGCCGCCTGGAACGACAAGTTCGCCGCCTACGCCGCTGCCTACCCTGAGCTGGCCGCCGAACTCAAACGCCGCCTGGCTGGCGAGCTGCCGGCCGACTTCGCCGAGAAGTCCGCTGCCTATGTGCAGGAAGTGGCCGCCAAGGGCGAGACCATCGCCAGCCGCAAGGCCAGCCAGAACGCGCTGAACGCCTTTGGCCCGCTGTTGCCGGAATTCCTCGGTGGTTCCGCCGACCTGGCCGGCTCCAACCTGACCCTGTGGAAAGGCTGCAAAGGTGTCGAGGCCGCTGACGCGTCCGGCAACTACCTGTTCTATGGCGTGCGCGAGTTCGGCATGAGCGCGATCATGAACGGCATCGCCCTGCACGGTGGTTTCATCCCCTACGGCGCGACCTTCCTGATCTTCATGGAATACGCGCGCAACGCCGTGCGCATGGCTTCGCTGATGAAGCAGCGCGTGCTGTTCGTGTTCACCCACGACTCCATCGGTCTGGGCGAAGACGGCCCGACCCACCAGCCGATCGAGCAGCTGGCCAGCCTGCGTGGCACGCCGAACCTGGACACCTGGCGTCCGGCCGATGCGGTGGAATCCGCGGTGGCCTGGAAATACGCTATCGAGCGTGCCGACGGCCCGTCCGCGCTGATCTTCAGCCGGCAGAACCTGCCGCACCAGACGCGCGACGCCCAGCAGCTGGCCGACGTGGCCCGTGGTGCCTACGTACTCAAGGACTGCGCCGGCGAGCCGGAGCTGATCCTGATCGCCACCGGTTCGGAAGTCGGCCTGGCCGTGCAGGCCTTTGACCAGCTGAGCGAGCAGGGCAAGAAGGTGCGCGTCGTGTCCATGCCGTCGACCAGCGTGTTCGACCAGCAGGACGCCGCCTACAAGCAGGCCGTGCTGCCGCTGCAGGTCGGCGCGCGCATCGCCATCGAGGCCTCCCATGCGGACTACTGGTACAAGTACGTCGGCCTGGAAGGGCGCATCATCGGCATGACCACCTTCGGTGAGTCCGCCCCGGCGCCGGCGCTGTTCGAGGAGTTCGGCTTCACGGTCGAGAATCTCCTGGAAACCGCCGCCGAACTGCTGGACGCCTGACGGCCTGTGTAGGAGCGAGCTTGCTCGCGATGCTCAAACATTGATCGCGAGCAAGCTCGCTCCTACAGGTTGACTGCATTCGTGCCCAACATGCCCAACGCCAATCGCACCTACAAAGTCGCCCTCAACGGCTACGGCCGTATCGGTCGTTGCGTGCTGCGCGCCTTGCACGAGCGCGGTGCCGCGGCCGGTTTCGAGATCGTTGCGCTGAACGACCTAGCCGACCAGGCCAGCATCGAATACCTGACCCGCTTCGACTCCACCCACGGCCGCTTCCCCGGCGAGGTGAAGGTCGACGGCGACTGCCTGCATATCAATGGCAACTGCGTGAAGGTGCTGCGCCAGGCCACGCCCGAGGCCATCGACTGGGCCGCACTGGATATCGACCTGGTGCTGGAATGCTCCGGCGTCTACCACAGCCGCGCCGATGCCGAGCGCTTCCTGGCGGCCGGCGCGCCACGCGTGCTGTTCTCCCAGCCGATGGCCAGCGAAGCGGATATCGACGCCACCGTGGTGTTCGGCGTCAATCAGGCCTGCCTGAGCGGTGCCGAGAAGCTGGTGTCGAACGCTTCCTGCACCACCAACTGCGGGGTGCCGCTGCTCAAGCTGCTGAATGAGACGGTGGGGATCGAGTACGTTTCCATCACCACCATCCACTCGGCGATGAACGACCAGCCAGTGATCGACGCCTACCACCACGAAGACCTGCGCCGCACGCGCTCGGCCTTCCAGTCGGTGATCCCGGTATCCACCGGCCTGGCCCGCGGTATCGAGCGCCTGCTGCCGGAACTGACCGGGCGCATCCAGGCCAAGGCCATCCGCGTGCCGACGGTCAACGTGTCCTGCCTGGATATCACCCTGCAGACCGCTCGCGACACCAGTGCCGAAGAGATCAACCGGGTGCTGCGCGAGGCCGCCAGCAGCGGCCCGCTGCAGGGCCTGCTGGCCTACACCGAGCTGCCCCACGCCAGCTGCGACTTCAACCACGACGCCCATTCGGCGATTGTCGATGGCAGCCAGACCCGCGTATCCGGCCCGCGCCTGGTGAACCTGTTGGCCTGGTTCGACAACGAGTGGGGGTTTGCCAACCGCATGCTCGACGTTGCCCAACATTTTCTCGATGTTTCTGCCTGTTCCACCGAACAGAAAGCCACTAACCAGCCCCTTGTGAAGGACTGACCATGACTGTTTTGAAGATGACCGACCTCGACCTCGCCGGTAAGCGCGTGCTGATCCGCGAAGACCTCAACGTCCCGGTGAAAGACGGTGTGGTGAAGAGCGACGCGCGCATCCTCGCCTCCCTGCCGACCATCAAACTGGCCCTGGAGAAGGGCGCGGCAGTCATGGTCTGCTCGCACCTGGGTCGCCCGACCGAGGGCGAATTCAGTGCAGAGAACAGCCTGGCGCCGGTGGCGGCCTACCTGAGCAAGGCCCTCGGTCGTGACGTGCCGCTGGTGGCCGACTACCTCGGCGGCGTCGACGTGCAGCCGGGCCAGGTCGTGCTGTTCGAGAACGTGCGCTTCAACAAGGGCGAGAAGAAGAACGCCGACGAACTGGCACAGCAATACGCCGCCCTGTGCGACGTGTTCGTCATGGACGCCTTCGGTACCGCCCACCGCGCCGAGGGTTCGACCCACGGCGTGGCCAAGTTCGCCAAGGTCGCCGCTGCCGGCCCGCTGCTGGCTGCCGAGCTGGACGCTCTGGGCAAGGCCCTGGGCAACCCGGCCAAGCCGATGGCGGCGATCGTCGCCGGCTCCAAGGTGTCGACCAAGCTCGACGTACTCAACAGCCTGAGCCAGATCTGCGACCAGCTGATCGTCGGTGGCGGCATCGCCAACACCTTTCTCGCCGCCGCCGGTTTCCCGGTCGGCAAATCGCTGTACGAGGCCGACCTGATCGACACCGCCAAGGCCATCGCGGCCAAGGTCAGCGTGCCGCTGCCGGTCGATGTGGTAGTAGCCAAGGCCTTCGCCGAAGACGCCGAAGCCACCGTCAAGCTGGTCGCCGACGTGGCCGAAGACGACATGATCCTCGACATCGGCCCGCAAACTGCTGCGCAGTTCGCCGAGCTGCTGAAGTCGTCGAAGACCATCCTGTGGAACGGTCCGGTCGGCGTGTTCGAATTCGACCAGTTCGGCAACGGCACCAAGGTACTGGCCCAGGCCATCGCCGAAAGCCCGGCCTTCTCCATCGCCGGCGGTGGCGACACCCTGGCCGCCATCGACAAATACGGCGTCGGCGCGCAGATCAGCTATATCTCCACCGGTGGTGGTGCCTTCCTCGAGTTCGTCGAGGGCAAGGTGCTGCCGGCCGTGGCAGTGCTGGAACAACGCGCCAAGGCCTGAGTGGCCCCGAATACTTGAATAGCGCCTGCCCCTGCGGCAGGCTTGCACGATTAACGAGCCCCACCGGGAGAAAGAACACCATGGCACTTATCAGCATGCGCCAGATGCTCGACCACGCCGCCGAATTCGGCTACGGCGTGCCGGCCTTCAACGTCAACAACCTCGAGCAGATGCGCGCGATCATGGAAGCGGCCGACAAGACCGATTCCCCGGTGATCGTCCAGGCTTCCGCCGGCGCCCGCAAATACGCTGGCGCGCCGTTCCTGCGCCACCTGATCCTGGCCGCTATCGAAGAGTTCCCGCATATCCCGGTGTGCATGCACCAGGACCACGGCACCAGCCCGGACGTCTGCCAGCGCTCGATCCAGCTGGGCTTCAGCTCGGTAATGATGGACGGCTCGCTGAAGGAAGACGGCAAGACCCCGGCCGACTACGACTACAACGTCGCCGTCACCCAGCAGACCGTCGCCTTTGCCCACGCCTGCGGCGTATCGGTGGAAGGTGAACTGGGTTGCCTGGGCAGCCTGGAAACCGGCATGGCCGGCGAAGAAGACGGCGTTGGCGCCGAAGGCGTGCTCGATCACAGCCAGATGCTGACCGACCCGGAAGAAGCCGCCGACTTCGTCAAGCGCACCCAGGTCGATGCCCTGGCCATCGCCATCGGCACCAGCCACGGCGCCTACAAGTTCACCAAGCCGCCGACCGGTGACATCCTCGCCATCGACCGCATCAAGGAAATCCACAAGCGCATCCCCAACACCCACCTGGTGATGCACGGCTCTTCCTCGGTACCGCAGGAGTGGCTGGCGATCATCAACCAGTACGGCGGCGACATCAAAGAAACCTACGGCGTGCCGGTCGAAGAAATCGTCGAAGGCATCAAGTACGGCGTGCGCAAGGTCAACATCGACACCGACCTGCGCCTGGCGTCCACCGGTGCCATGCGCCGCCTGATGGCCACCAACCCGAGCGAGTTCGACCCGCGCAAGTTCTTCGGCGCCACCGTCACCGCCATGCGCGACATCTGCATCGCCCGCTACGAAGCCTTCGGCACCGCCGGCAATGCCTCGAAGATCAAGCCGATCTCCCTGGAAGGCATGTTCCAGCGCTATGCCAAGGGCGAGCTGACCGCCAAGGTCAACTAAGCCATCTGCTGCACCGAAAGCCCCGCTCTGCGGGGCTTTTGTTTATCGGGGGAAAGCTAATGCCGTCTATCGTTCGAGGCGCACTCTGCGCGGCCGTGCTGGCGCTCGTCGGCTGCGCCCAGCAGCCCGTTGTGGTGGCTCCTGCGCCGGCCGCCACGCCGTTGGAAACCGATCCGCAGCAGTGCCTGAGCCAGGCCGAATGCACCACCAAGACCTCGCGCACCCTGCTGTTCGTCTTCGACTATGCCGCCGCCGGAGGTGCCCTGGTACAGCGCCAAGGGCGTCTGCTGTTCACCCCGGCAGACGCAACGCGTGGCGAGTGGCCGGCCATCTACATCCGTCTGGCCGAGCCCATGGCTGGGCGCTTCGACTTCAATGCCGAGTGCCAGACGCCACGCTGTCGCTACAGCGCTGCGCAGTTGTTGCAGGTTTATCGCGACTATCTTGCGGGCAAGCCCGGCGCGCTGGCCCGTCTCTAGTTCGCGGCCTGCTTCCCGGCCAGCCGTAACCCGCGGCGCCCCTCATCTAGCACGATCGTGCATGACGTTCGTCTGATAAAACCCTGCGCTACTCGCGCCGCCATCAAGCCCTCGATACATATCCCGATACAGTGGCATCTCCATCTAGACTCTTTGCAGGAGCGTGTAGGAGAGGGACGTTAGCCGCTGTACGGCAGCGCACAGACCGGCATGAGCCGGCAGGTGGTGAGGTGTTGCATTACATCCACCGAAGCATTCGCAGATCGAGAGCCAGGAGTGAACCATGAGTTCGCTTAAAACAATTCAGGCCCGCTACACCCTTATCTTCATTGCCTTTATCGCCGTGATCTTTGTCCTGACTGAAGAGGGCATCCGCCACTTCATCACGCCACAGCTGAAAGCCTCGGAAGAGCAGCTGGTGCTAGGCAAGGTCAACAAGATCGCCGAGACCATCCTCTTCGAGCTGGCCAAGGTCGAAGCGCAGTCGCGCAGCATCACCCAGACCATTCCACTGCTCGACAGCGCCAGCATCGATAGCGTGGTGCCCGGCCTGGTCGACCAGTACGGTGATCCCAAGGTGTTCGGCGGCGGCATCTGGCCGCTGCCGCAAAAGCGCTCCGAACTCGCCAAGCACAGCACCTTCTTCCACCGCGATGCCAGCGGCAAGATGACGGTCAACACCTACTGGAACTCCGACGCCGCGCCTAACTACTACGAGCAGCCCTGGCACCGCGCCGGCCAGCAGGCGCCGGCCGGCCACTGCGCCTGGGCCGCGGCCTACAAGGACGATGCCAGTGCCCAGCCGCGCACCAACTGCGCCATGGCCATCAGCAAGGATGGTGCGCCGTTCGGCGTGTCGACCATCGACGTGACCCTGGGCTTCTTCAACAAGCTGGTGGCCGAGAAGGAAAAGGAAATCCAGGGCGAGGTGATGATCGTCGAGCCGGACGGCAAGATCCTCAGCAACCAGTCGAGTATCGGCGGCGAGATCGTGCTGAAGAACGTATCCGAGCTGGCTCGTCAGTCGTTGTTCGTCAACGAGATCCAGGAAGGGCTGGGCCAGATCGGCCGCGACGCCTTGTTCAAGCACCAGTTCCAGGCCAAGGACGGCGATGACTGGACCTTCTACCTGCAGCCGATCGAGGGTACGCCCTGGCTGCTGGCCGCGGCGCTGCCGACTCACCTGCTCACCGAGAACAGCGCCGGTGTGCTGAAGACCCTGGCCACCCTGCAGATTCCCCTGGTGATCCTGTTGCTGGCGATGATGCTGTTTTCCATCCGCCAACTGATGCAGCGCTTGCATGTGCTACGCGGCAATATCGACTCGCTGTCCGCTGGCGATGCCGACCTGACCCGGCGCATCGCCCTCAAGGGCGAGGACGAGATGGACGCGGTGGGCAGCTCGGTCAACCGTTTCATCGCCTACCTGCAGAACATGATCGCCGATGTCACCCAGGCTTCCGCGGTGATCGCCGAAGAACTTGGGCAACTGCAGCAGCAGTCGCGCCACACCAACGAAGTGCTGACCCGCCACGCCTCGGAAACCGATCAGGCGGTGACGGCCATCACCGAGATGAGCTCCACCGCCGACACCGTGGCACAGAGCGCGACCGAGACCGCCAGCTTCACCCGCGATGCCAACGACAAGGCCGAACAGTCCCGTGTGGTAGTGGCCGAAGCCTCGACCAGCGTGCTGGCCCTGGTCGACGAGGTGGAAAGCGCCACCGCGCGCGTGCAGGAGATGCAGCAGGACGCCCAGCGCATCAACGATGTGCTCGGCGTGATCGGCGAAATTGCCGGGCAGACCAACCTGCTGGCGCTCAACGCCGCCATCGAGGCGGCGCGTGCCGGTGAGCAGGGCCGTGGCTTTGCCGTGGTCGCCGACGAGGTGCGTGCCCTGGCCGGGCGCACCCAGCAGAGCACCTCGGAAATCAACGAGATGCTCAGCAAGCTGCAGCAGGGCGTCAGCTCGGCGGTGCAGGCCATGGAGAAGACCAAGGCCAGCTGCCAGGCCACGGCGGACAAGACCTCGCGGGTCAACGTCGGCCTCGACGACATGGCCTCTTCGGTGGGGCGCATCCATGACCTCAGCGCGCAGATCGCCACGGCTGCCGAGGAGCAGAGCGCGGTGACCGAGGAGATCAACCAGAACATGGTTGCCATCCGCCACATGGTCGATGACCTGGTCAGCAGCGGGCAGCAGGCGGACAAGAGCACCGACGCGCTGCTCGCCTCCAACCGCCGCCTGGTCGAGCTGGTCAACCGCTTCAAGGTGCGCTGAGTGGTCACTGCCCACGGGTGCCGCGCGGCCCCGTGGGCGGTAGACTGGCTACCCGTTCCCGCCGTACAGCCCGATGACCGCGCTCAGATACCTCCAGGCCTACCCGATGCACCTGCAGCAGCAGGTGATGCAGATGATCGCCGACGGCCGTCTCGGTGATTACCTGGACACGCGCTATCCGGCGCGCCACCAGATCCAGAGCGACAAGGCCCTGTATGCCTACACCCTGGGGCTCAAGCAGGAGCACCTGCGTAACGCGCCGAACATCGACAAGGTGCTCTACGACAACCGCCTCGACCTGACCCACCGCGCTCTTGGCCTGCACACGGCGGTATCGCGGGTGCAGGGCGGCAAGCTCAAGGCGAAGAAGGAGATCCGTGTGGCCGCGCTGTTCAAGGAGGCGGCGCCGGAATTCCTGCAGATGATCGTGGTGCACGAGCTGGCGCACCTGAAGGAAGTCGACCACAACAAGGCCTTCTACAAGCTCTGCGAATACATGCTGCCGGGCTACCACCAGCTGGAATTCGACCTGCGCGTGTACCTGACCTGGCGCGAATTGGTTGCACCGAACTGAGTGCGTGATCAATCTGCAAGCCGAGTCGTACAAGAACTGAACAGCAGGGTGCAGCCCACGGCTGACCGGGCCTGGACGGGATCATGCGCAGGTTATCCACAGAGTCATCCCCGCCGGCTGTGCATAAGCTATCCGACCAGCGTCAGCGCCAGGATGATGGCCAAGCGCTATGGTTAAGCTATGCCATCGGCAATGGAGCCCCCTTCCCGCGCAAGGCCGCGTCTTCTCGCGGAGTACAGCCCATGAGTAGTTCAACGCTCAGCATCGAACAGCTGAGCAGCTTCAGTCCGATGGACTTCCTCACCCCGCATTACCGCCAGCAGCTGCATGCCAGCCTGACATACCTGCAGCGCCCGGCCGGTACCCTGCTATTGCAGAAGGGTGAGCGCTCGCTGGCGCAGTACTACCTGCTCAGCGGCAAGGTGGCGGTGGATGCCGGTCCGGCCAAGCAGACCTTCGAAGGCGGTTCGCCGCAGGCGCACATGCCGCTCAACGGGGCTCAGCCCAATCCGGCCACGGTCAAGGCACTGACCGATGTCAGCCTGTTCGCCGTCGAGCACCAGTTGCTCGAGCGCCTGCTTGGCTGGAGCCAGGAAGCCGCCTATCAGGTCGACAGCCTGGGCGGTGGCATGCAGGTGGATGAGGATGACGGCGAGGACTGGCTGGCGCGTTTGCTCGGTACTCCACTGTTCGGCCGCCTGGCGCCCTCGCACCTGCATGCCCTGCTGGCGCGTTTCGAGTATGTCGAGGCCAAGGCCGGTGACAACGTGGTCAGCTACGGTGAGCCGGGCGAGCACTTCTACGTGATCAAGCGCGGGCGCGCGCGTATCAGCCTGCCACCGGCTTACCGCGAACAGCCGGCGCTGAGCCTGGAGAGCGGTGACTTCTTCGGCGAGGAGGCGCTGGTCAGTGGCTCGGTGCGTTCGGCCAGCGTGACCATGCTCGAAGATGGCGAGCTGGCGCGCTTGCACCGTGACGACTTCGTCGAGCTGGTGCGACCGACCCTGATCCCGCGGATCAGCGGCAAGGAGCTGGAAAAGATCGGCCAACAGGCCGGGCGCAAGTACCTGCTGCTCGATGTGCGCCTGGCTGTCGAGTACCGCCTGGGCCATCTGCCGGAGAGCTTCAACCTGCCGGTGGCCAACCTGCGCACCCACGCCGACAGCCTCGATCGTGGCACCTGCTATGTGGTCACCCCGGAAGGCGGCATCCGCAGCGAACTGGCCGTGCACCTGCTCAACCAGCTCGGCTTCGACGCCTACCTGCTGGGCGAGGCTTCATCGGCTGCGGCCTGAGCCTGGCGCTGCAGGCGGGATGGGCGTGGTCTCGCCAGCCGGTCTTCACGGCCTGCGCGCGGCTGCGCGTCAGACGGCCTGCAGGATCTGCCAACGCTGCGGGCCGCTGCTTACCTCGTCCCCCACGCCGAGCCCCAGCAGTTGCTGCCCGAGCGGTGCGCGCGGGGTGATCAGCATGACCTCGCCCCATGCGCTCGGTAGTTTCAGGCCGGCGCCATCCGGGCCGAGCAGCAGGCACTGGCGCCGCCCGTCGGCCGTCTGCAGCAACACCAGGGCGCCGAGCTGAATGCCCTGTTCCTCGTCGAAGTCGCGCATCTGCAGGGTTCGCCAGGCGTGCAGTGCCTGGCGAATCTCCTCCACCCGCCGCGCCTGCCCGGCAGCCAGGTAGGAGGCCTCCAGGCCGAGGGTGTCGTACTTGTTCTCGGCGATATTTTCTTCGTGGGTGGCTGCTTCGTGGGCGGTTTGCGCTGCGCGCACGGCCATGGCCAGATCGGCCTCCAGGTGCTCGCACACCTGTTGTTGCAGAAGGGTCTTGTCCATGGTCGTGGCGGGCAGTGAACGGGCGTGCAGGGTAGCAGGCCACCCTGGCCGGGGTCTTGTGTCCATGCGCTGGTCTAGACTCAGGCAGATTCCGCAAGGTGATCTCCCATGCGCACTCTTCGCTGCTGCCTGCTGTGCCTGATGTTCTGCTACGCCGGCCTGGGGTTGGCGGCCGAGCCCCTGCAGCTGTACACCGAGGAGTACCCGCCGCTGAATTTCAGCCAGGCGGGCAAGCCTGCCGGGCTCGGTGTTGAGGTGGTGGAGGAAATCCTCCGGCGCACCGGGCAACAGGCGCGTATCAGCGTGGTGCCCTGGGCGCGTGGCTACCAGGCGGCGCAAACCGAGCCGAATACCGGGCTGTTCGTCGCCATGCGTACCGAGGAGCGCGAGCAGCTGTTCAAGTGGGTCGGCCCGCTGACCGTGGTCGCCACCAGTTTCTATGCCCTCAAGGGTTCCGGCTTGACCATCTCCAGCCTGGAAGACGCCAGCAAGGTCGGCACCATCGCCGTGCCGCGCCAGTGGTACAGCTACCAGACGCTTGAAGCCAAGGGCCTGCCCAACCTCTACGGAGTGATCGGGCCGAGGCAAATGATGACCATGCTGCGCCATCGGCGGGTGCCGGTGGTGGTGGCGGACAACGTCACCCTGGTCAGCCTGCTCGCCCTGGGCGAACTCAAGCCGGAGGATGTCGAACCCTTGCACAGTTTTCTGCATAGCTATGCCTACATCGCCTTCTCACCATCGACCGACGATGCGCTGATTGCGCAGTGGCAGGCGACACTGAATGCGATGAAGGCCGACGGCAGTTTCGCCACGATCTACCAACGCTGGCTGCCAGGGCAGGAGATGCCGGACTAGCCCTTGCAGTCGCGCAGGCGCATGAACTCGGCGCGGCTGATGCGCTGGAAATCCTGGCTCCCGTAGTCATAGTCGTCGGCCGGGCTGAAGCTAAGCGTCACGCGGTAGAAGCCAAAACGCGGGGAGATGGTCAGCGGATGATGCGCCTTGGCTGTCAGCGTCAGGCTCAGGCCCCGTGGCTGGGCGCTGTAGGCGCTGAGGCAGCGCTGGTGCAGACGAACCTCGCCACGCTGCGGCTGCGACCAGTTGGCCTGCAGATCCTGCAGCTCGGTGGCGTAGGAGTCGCGGCTCTGCACGCTGGCAATCAGGCCCATATCCGCGCGGTCGGGGGCGATGACCTGCTCATCTTCCAGGGCGTAGTCATACTGCGGGCTGCCATGCACATCGAGCACCACCACCCGATCGGGCAGGCGCACCTGGTAGTCGGTGTCGCCCAGCAGCTTGTCCCACACCGTGATGCGTTCTTCGAAGCGCCAGTTGTCCCAGTAGCTGACCGAGGGGCGGAAGCGGGCATAGTCATGGCGCAGCTCGCCCAGGTCGGCATACACCTGCGGGTAGGCATAGGCCACGGCGGTATTGGCCAGCTCGACCTGATTGACCCGGCCGAGATGGCGCCAACTGAAACCATAAAGGGCACCCAACTCCCACACCGCCACACTGACGCACAGCAGCACGCTCAGGCCATAACGGCGCAGAGCCAGCGCCCAGCCGCGGCGGGCCCCGCACCAGGGGAACAGCAACAGCCCGCGCACCAGTACGGCAAGCGCCAACAGCGCACACAGCAAGAGTCCCAACATCATCAGCATTGCCCGTCCTCCTCGGTGAAGGCCGGCAGTCTGCGGCGCCAGGATGGAGGTGCTGGGTCAGGCCTGTGGAGATTGTGTGGAGCTACGGCGCATGCCGATATGCGGGATGCCGTCGTCCAGATAGACCTCGCCGACCGGGGCGAAGCCATAGCGGCCGTAGTAGCCCTGCAGGTGCGCCTGGGCCGATAGATAAATTGGCCGGCCCGGCCAGTGCTCGGCGCAGGCCAGCAGTGCGCGCTCCATCAGTGCATGACCGAGGCCCGTGCCGCGCGCCTCAGGCGCGACCGCCACGCGGCCGATCACCACATCACCGCCCTGCGTCGCTGGGTCGAGCAGGCGCAGATAGGCCACCAGCACATCGCCCTGCCAGGCCAGCAGGTGGCAGGTAGCACCGAGCAGGTCCTGCCCATCCACATCCAGATAAGGGCAGTTCTGCTCAACCACGAACACCTGCGCGCGCAAGGCGAGCAGGGCGTAAAGCTCGTGGGTGGAGAGGTCGGCGTGATGGCGGACAAACCAGGTGATGGGCATGAGGGTGGCTCTGTGGTGCAAGGTTGCAACGGGGTGAAGGTGCGTAGCGAACGACTTTAACCGGTTGCTGGGCAGTTCATAACTTCCGCGAAAGCCAGATAGCCATGGATGTACACGAAGAGACCACGGCCCAAATAAGCCAATTGGCTCTAACTGGCTCACCACCATTGTCCAGCGCGTGCTCAAGGTGGGATTTCTCGTCTGCCTCAATCGCCTTGACGGCCAGCCAGGCCGCCTGGTCATGCTGCTCTAGAAAGTGAAGCTGCTCTTGCAGGTGCTTGTAGACGGTGCTTTCGACGGCGGCCGTGCATGACCAGATGGCTTTCGGCCCGAGCAGGGCTGTGATCAGGCCCAGGGTTGCACCGCCCAGGTTCCACAGGGGGAGGGCATAACAGGTGCGCGCATGCCTTTTTCGCAGTTCTGACTCGAATGTCCGGTAGTGCGATTTCTCATGCGCCAACATTTCTTCAAGGGCAGGAACACAGCTTGGCCACAGGCGCCTGGAAACAGCGATTTGAGTTGTATAGATACTGATAGCGCCACGCTCTCCGGCATGGTCGACGCGCAGGATGCGTTCGACTTCTTTTTGCGTAGCCACTGAAACTCCTATAAGGGATTAGCGTTTTGCTTAAGGGGCCGCGGGATGTGGTCCGGAACGATCGAGGCGGGTGACTTAAACCCGTTGTTAGAGGCGGGCAGATGCTTCCCATTGAGGCGTGTCCCGACTGCGGAGCTAATGAATGAGCTGTACATAGCTAATCACGAGAGCTACTGGGATGACATACGCGCCACTGACTAGTGCGGCCCAGAACGCTGGACGGGGCCGGCTCCGAGACAATGCGAGCAACAACCCGGAGAGCGCCAAAGCGGCAAGTGCGAGCTACCACTCACTTTTTTGATGTTTGTGATAACTCGACAGGTTAGCCATGCGTGGTCTGCTGCAACATGCTGGCTCGGATGGTTTGCGTGTAGTCATCGGTGGCGCCGTTCTTGTCTGCCAAATCAAGAATTTCCAGTGCGCCCTCGGTGTCGCCCGCATGTAGCCGCGCCTTGGCCTCATCGTTGTAGAACACCGCACTACGGCTGCGGGCGTTGATCTGCGCCATGCGCAGGGAAGCGGCTTGGGCGGGATTGCTTATCTGCAGCGCGGTGGCGCGAATAGCTAGCGTGTAGTCACTGGCGACGCCGTACTTGTCAGCCAAATCAAGGATTTCCATTGCGCCCTTGGTGTTGCCCGCATCTAGCCGCGCCTTGGCCTCATCATTGTAGAACGCTGCATTGCGACTGCGGACGTTGATCTGTGCCATGCGCAGGGAAGCGGCCTGAGCGGGATTGCTTATCTGTAATGCCTTGGCGCGAATAGCTAACGTGTAGTCATTGGCGACGCCGTACTTGTCAGCCAAAGCAAGTATTTCCAATGCGCCCTCGGTGTCGCCTGCATCTAGCCGCGCCTTGGCCTCATCGACGTAGAACACAGTATCGCGGCTGCGGGTATTGATCTGCGTCATGCGCAGGGAAGCGGCCTGGGCGGAGTCGCCCACTCTCTGAAGACAATCCGATTGGATTGCGCGTACGAAACCATTTATGGCTTGCGGGCAATTTTGCTCGAGCGCGGTCAGTCGCTGGAGAAAATCCCGCGCTCCAGCCTCGCCTTGCGCTAGCAGGGTGCGCCCGAGGTTCGCCCAGTATTGCGGGAAATCGCGGCGCAGCGCACAGGCTGCTTCAAAACACCTGAGCGCTTTGGCGCTTGAATTTCCTTCTTTTTTTGCCCAGCACTCGCCCAGAAAGCGTTGCACTGTGTGATTCTCTGGATCAAGCACGGCCCGGTATTCGAGCACTTTAAGGAGCTGGTCATTGGGCGCCTTGGCTCTATGCAGATGATCCCCCAGCGTTTTCATTCGCTGCTTCGCCCACTCCAGATTTCCGGTGATCAGTTCTACCGCAATCCTGTGTATGCGGTCAGCATCGCCCGCCGAGATTAGATGATGGAACGCCTCCAGTGCGCGCTCGATATTAAGGTTTGTGGCTTTTTGGCTGGAACCAAGTTGTTGCAGCCAACACGTGGCGATCATGGCGTGCAGATGGTGTGCGTGTTGCTGTACGTCTTCACTGGTCGCCTCGGCAAATTCGGCTGCACTGTCTTCGCTGTGACCGACATAGCCGAGCTGGTGGGTGCGCAGCCAGGCGGCGATAAAGCTGTGCAGGTAGAACTTTGAATGATCGGCGCTCGCGGAAAGCAGACAGCGGCGATCCAGGCCATCCCATGCACCGAAAACTTCCAGGTTCTTCTCCAGTTGTTCCAGATGATCATGCGGGATCGCCGACCGATATAAAGCCAGAGTCTGGATCAGCTGCCGTTCCGTAGCACACAGAACATTGCGATAGAGGTCGTCTATCAATACATCTTCGACCTTTTTCTCAAAGTCTCCGATATGGCGTTCAAGTACATTGAGAGGCGTTTCGTTGCGTCCGCGTGCAACTTCGATTAAGAGCTGGATGGCAAGCGGGTGAGCCTGATTGCCATGACCACCGCCCAGCCAGCCGTAAATGCGCTTCAGCTGACCACCGCTGTAGCGCCATTCAGCTGTTTGATCTTGCGGTGCAGCTTCAGCTAAGCATGCGCGCAGACTATCCTTGTCAAGACCGGGTATTTCGATCGGGGCAGCAAGGCTACCAAACAATCCTTTTGGTGGGCGTTCGCGCAGTTCGAGAACCCAATGCCATCGTGTTCCCAAGGCGGTTTGCAAGCCGGTCAGCAGATGGTAAATGTCGCTGCGAAATCCATCTGCGCCGAGCAAATGATGTGCTTGGTCAAGCCAAATCCAAGCCGGGCGCGGGTTCGGATAGCGGCGCTGGATTTCCGTAGTGATCGCCTCCGTATTGCCTTGTGGCGCCTTGGGCAGTTCGGTGGTATCGCCCAGTAACCTGGCAACCTGGCGAAACAAATAATCCGGGGTGATTGCCGGGTCGAGCACGATGCGGATCAGCTCGGTCCCTTGCAATGGCGCATTCTCTCCAAGCGCTTTGATGAATTCGGTCTTGCCGTTGCCGCGCATTCCATAAATCAGCACGAATGGGTAGTTATGTAATTGCTTTGCTGCTTCCTGCAGCAGCTTTTCACGCCCGTACAGTTTGATTGTGCGCGGGGCAGCCTGCGGTAAGGTTGTCCGCGTGACGAGGGCCGGACTGGGGGCAGCAACCGGGGGGGCTTTCAGCGTGCGTAGTGCAAGAGCTTCTGCTGCGGTGCCCTCATCTGCTTCCAAATGGCAGTTTTGGTTGTCGGAAACAAACCGCCAGCCGCTGGGCTTGTTGGTGGCGACACGCGGCCAGACTCTGAGGTTGGCCCCCCCCCCTGTGCAAACTCAATCTTGCCAACGGCGTATCCGTGGCTGCGCATCAGCGTTGGCGGGTCACCGAACTTTTCCATACCGAAAACAGAGCTGCCTTGGCACAAGCGGCTGGCGTGGGGGCTTCCGCCGTTGCGGATGTACTGGAGAGAGTGTTCATGCATGTGCCCAAACAGATGAAGAGCGAAGCGCCCGGCGGGTGAAATTTCACTATCACCATGTGTTCGGGCGGCAGGCGTCAGCCAGTCCGGGCCCTGATGGGTCAGTAACAAGCATAGCGAATGGCGCTTCAGCCAATCGTCCACCGCGCCACCACACACTGTGCTTAATTGCTGCACATTCCAGATCAGCTTGCCTTTAAAATTGCCGGCCTTTAGCTGCAGGAACGCGGTGTTCAGGCCGATGATGCCGATGCGGTGTGGGCCGCGTTCCAGTGTAAACGCAAAATCTCCGGGGAGTTCCCCTGCGATTAACTCCTTGGGGCGATATGGTGAGGTACTCCACCATTGCGTGTATCCGGCGAATGCATCGTCAATGACCTTGCGATAACCGTTCGCTGAATTGGCCCAGAACTTCTCTGCGATAGCGCTAAAACCGTGGTCAGCCAAGAGCGTATCCGCAGCCGGGTTGTCGGCCTTTGGATCGGGGCGACACAAGTCATGATTGCCAGGCACGGCTAATAATCTGGCATCGCCTGAGCCAAGTTCGGTGAGCTTCTCCCAAAGCCTGTCCAGAACTTCCTTCTGCAGCTCCTCGAACTCTTTCGACTTGCCTTGTTGAACCAGGTCGCCGGTAAAGAGCACGGTATCCCAGGGGCCTGTTTTTTCGTGCAGATTCGCCAGGTCGTCGAGAAATGGCTGGCGTAGGTTCGGCCAGAGATTTTTTTGCCCCTGAAGGCCGAAATGAAAGTCTGTGAGATGGAGCCATGAGAAGGAGAGAGTTGTCATAATTGTCCGCTGCTAACTCAAAAAGGTATGCTCGATAAAAATTAAAAGGCATGTAAGCAATAAGCCCAGATGGCTTGTCTTTCTAAAAACCCAATATAACCAACTTCCGCAAATAAATACCCCTTGTTTTCCCTGGTTAAACCTGCCAGGGGTGCTGGGTAAAGTCTATAGAGTGATGACTCAAAACTCTCGTAATTACACCCGGGTGGAAGCTAGGCCAAGCATGATTTATATATTTAAATGGCAGTCAGTAAAGTTTTCCTAACGGTAAATATGCGCCATAAGTTTCGTTATATTTTGCGCCGTTATTGTTGGTTACTATTCCTTGCCAGACCTTGATCGTTTTCTGTCTAGCGGCTGCCATAGTTAATGCGAAAGCCTTGGGAGAAGCCGCGACGGGATCAGCGCCCTCGGCTCCCGAGCATCGCCCCGAGCAATTCAGCCGAAGCTACTGACTCCCCCCTGACCTGTCCACCGCGTAACGCTGTGCCTTTGTCTCACCACCCGCCGAGCGCCACCTACACTGCAACGGAAGTGCGCGGAGGTGTGTGTTGGTCAATGAGACGTCCGATTATTCGATCTACCGCCGGGTGGTGTCGCAGTTGATGCAGGGTCAGGAGCAGTTGCCCAGCCTGCCGACCATTACCCTGGATATTCGCCGGGCCCTGAGTGACGAGCGGATGACGGTGCCGGCGCTGGTGCGCCTGGTCAGCCGTGATCCGGCGTTGAGTGCGATTCTGATGAAGCATGCTTCCTGTGCGCTGTACCGGCATGCGCTGGTGCCCAAGACGCTGCATGAGGTGATCACCCTGCTCGGCATGGCCGAGGTGGATCGCATCACCATGGTGCACAGCATTCGCAGCCTGTTCACCCTGCACAGCGCGGCGCACAAGCGGTTGTTCGTCGAGGTGTGGGAGCGCCTGGTGCTCAAGGCCAGCACCAGTGCCATGCTCGCCCGCCTGCTCGGCCATGTGGCGCCGGAGCATGCCTTGCTGGCCAGCCTGCTCAGCGAGGTGGGCACCCTGGCAGTGTTGTCGGCGTTCAAGGATGAGGCGCAGATTCCTTCCGGCGAGCTGTATTACAAACTGTGCCGCGAGTACAGCAAGTCGCTCGGGGTGATCGTGCTGAAGAAGTGGGCGGTGGACGACGAGTACATCGGGGTGATCCGCAACGCCGGCAACTGGAGTCTGTGTGAAAGCCGCGAGCTGGGGCTGATCGATCTGGTCAACCTGGCGCTGTTCCATGCGATCAAGGAGCAGAACCCGCAAGCCGAGCTGCCGCTGCTGGTGGAGCTGGCGGCTTACCACAAGCTGTTGCCGCCGCTGAATTTCGTCAGTGCCAATGGCGAACTGGAGCTGGTGCTCAATCACCAGGCGGATATCCATGCGATTGCTGCCACGCTGCGCTGAGTGGCCGGATTGGCAGCCCTGGCCGTGATCGCTGGCACGCTAGGCCACGGTTTGGCGTGCGCTGAGCTGCTATGGTCGAGCCTTCGCCGCCTACCGTGAGACCGCGCATGCCCGCACCCTGTGTCGTTATTCCCCTGCCGTGCCGTGACTACGACCCCAGTGAAGCCGCCCTGAGCTGGCGCCTGCTGCGCCAGGCCGGCTACCGCGTGTGTTTCGCCACCCCGGACGGCCTGCCGGCACAGCCGGACCCGCTGATGCTGAGCGGTGAAGGGCTCGATCCCTGGGGCCGGATTGCCGGCCTGCGCCGCTTCAAGCTGCTTGGCCTGCTGCTGCGCGCCCGTGGCGATGCGCGCGAGGCCTGCGCGCAGATGTTGGCCGATCCTGATTATCGTCAGCCGCTGCGCCACGAGCGTCTGCGCGTCGAGGACTTCGCCGGGGTGGTGGTGCCGGGTGGGCACTGGGCGCGCGGCATGCGCGAGTACCTGGAAAGTCCGGCGCTGCAGGCCTTTATCGCCGCCTGGATGGCCGCCGACAAGCCGTTGGCCGCGGTCTGCCATGGCGTATTGCTGGTGGCGCGCAGCCGCGCGGCGGATGGTCGATCGGTGCTGCACGGGCGCAAGACCACCGGGCTGACCTGGCAGATGGAGAAGACCGCCTGGGACCTGACGCGCTTCTACGGGCGTTGGTGGGATCGCGATTACTACCGCACCTATCGGGAGGCGCCGGGTGAGGCGGCCGGGCATATGAGCGTGCAGGGCGAGGTCGGGCGCCTGCTGGCCAGCCCGGCGGATTTTCTCGATGTGCCCAAGGATGCCGCCGACTACTGGCGCAAGACCAGCGGCCTGCACCGCGACAGCGCCAGCGACAGTCGCCCGGCCTGGGTGGTGCGGGACGGTAACTACGTGTCGGCGCGTTGGCCGGGCGATGTGCACAGCTGGACGCGGAGCTTTATCGAGTTGCTGCCGCAGAGTACGGGGGCGCCACCCTCTCCCCCGGCCCCTCTCCCGTAAACGGGCGAGGGGTGACTAATCTTTCGCTCCGGGGACTAACGGCGCCGTAGCGCGGCTTGTAGACCCCATTCCTACACCGGGGAGAGGGGGATTTTCGCGATTACGGGGGGACGCTTGGCCGCGTCCCCGCGCCCTTCAGGCCGGCATGACCTCATGCAACTGCACGCGGTTGCGGCCGCTGGCTTTGGCGGCATACATGGCGGCGTCGGCGCGGCGGATCAGCAGGGTGCCGCTTTCCTCGCCGCGACTGAGGGCGATGCCGATACTGGCGCCGACCTGCACGGTCAGCTGATCCAGTTCGATGGGCAGGCTGATCTGCTCGAGAATCCGTTGCGCCACCTGCTCCGCGTGCTGGGGCGAGCTGATGGTCTCGCACACCAGGACGAACTCATCGCCACCCAGGCGCGCCGGCAGGTCGGTTTCGCGGGCGCAGTGCTGCAGGCGCCGGGCGATGGCGGTGAGCACCTGATCGCCGAGGGCATGGCCGTGCTGATCGTTGATCGGCTTGAAGCCGTCCAGGTCGATCAGCATCACGGCCAGCAACTCCTGGCGCCGCTGCGAGCGACGGATGGCCAGCTCCAGCTGGGTCTGCAGGGCGGTGCGGTTGGCCAGGCCGGTGAGCGGGTCTTTCATGGCCAGGCCGCGCAGGCGCTGGTTGGCCTCTTCCAGGGCCTCGGTGCGCTCGGCCACGCGCAGCTCAAGCTGCCGTTCCTGTTGCTGCTGGGCCTGCTCCTTCTGCCGCTTGAGCTCGTTGAAGCGTGCGGCGAGGGCGAAGGACAGCAGGATCATCTCCAGCGACGAACCGATCTGCATGGCGTGGATGGTGAAGAAGTTCGACGGAATCAGAGCGAAGTTGCGCAGCGCCAGCAGGGCGGCGCCGACCAGCAGCATGCTCCAGGCCAGGGCGAAGATGCCGGCGCTCGGCACACGATTCTTCAGGCAGACAAAGGCGGTGCCGAGCAGGGTCAGGCACATGGAGATCCCGGAAATCGACATGATCTGCAGGGCCAGTTGCACTGGTAGCAGCAGGGTAGCCAGGGCGCAGCAGGCTTCGACGACGAAGGCCAGGCGCAACCAGCGGTCGCCACGCGGCAGCCATTTAGGTGTATCGAGGAAGCTGCGCGCGAAGAGGATGCCGATGGCCGCTGCGCCATTGATGCCGAACGGCAGGGCGCGGTTGGTCCACCAGCCGGCCTGCGGCCAGAGGAACTGCGCGCCGAGGCCGTTGAGGCCGAGGATGCCGATGGCGAACACGCCGACGAACAGCACGTAATAGAAGAATGGGCGCTCGCGCAGGGCGAGGAACAGCAGCAGGTTGTAGCAGCCGAGGGCGAGCAGGGTGCCGCCGTAGAGCGCCTGCGCCACGTAGCCCTGGATGCTGTGCAGTTCGTGGGCCTGCCGCGAGTAGAGGCTGGCGCCGAGGGTCATGCTGCCTTCGGAGCTGGCGCGCAGGTACAGGGTGCGGCGCTCGCCGGGTTGCAGATGCAGGTCGAACACCGGGTTGCGGTTGCCGACGCTGCGCTCCGTGAAGGGCAGCATGTCGCCGGCCTGGCTGTGGCGCACGCCGTCTGCGCCGACATCGTAGAGGTCGACCCGATCCAGCGAGGGATAGCCGATTTCCAGGCGCCAGTCGCGTGCCTGGCTGGCCGCGGACTCGACCTGCAGGCGCAGCCAGATGGCGCCGTGGACATAGCCGAAGCTCAGGTCGCGGCGCCCGGCGCTGCTGTGGAAACGCTCGGGGCTGGCGAGCAGCGCCTGCAGTTGCAGCGCGCCGGTCGGATCGGTGAGGTAGTCGACCTGGCCGAGCAGGGCCGCGGGCGGGCTGGCATCGTGCAGCACCAGGGCGGCCCGCGCAGGCAACGTCAGCAGGCTCAGCAGCAGGGCGAGCAGCATCAGCAGGGGCAGCGAAGGATGGTGACGGGCGCCAGGCATCGGGATACTCGGGTGATCTGCGCCGCGTGGCGCCATCTGCCAATACTGGCAGAGTGCCAATAAGGCTGCCCAGCCTTGCTCCACGTTTTTAAGGTCTTTTGGCGGCTTGTCGGTCTGCTGTTCAGGCTGATGAGTGCGCCTTTTCCCCCTCTCCCACACGTGGGAGAGGGGCGTTTTCGCGCTCCGTGGCTGGTGCTTAGACGAACTGCGCCGCCGCATGGGCCGAGGCCCAGGCCCACTGGAAGTTGAAGCCGCCGAGGTGGCCGGTGACGTCGAGCACCTCGCCGATAAAGTACAGCCCCGGCGATTTCAGCGACTCCATGGTCTTCGACGATACCTCGCGGGTGTCCACGCCGCCGAGGGTGACTTCCGCCGTGCGGTAGCCCTCGGTGCCGGCCGGGATCAGCGTCCATTCGGCCAGGCGCGTGGCCACCGCATTCAGCTCGGCCGGGGTGTACTGCTTGAGCGGCTTGGAGGCGAACCACTGCTCGGCCAGCAGGTTGGCCATCTTCTTGGTGAACAGCTCGCCAAGCACGGTCTTCAGCTCGCTATTCGGCCGCTCGCGCTGCTGTTCGGCCAGCCACTCGGGCAGGTCGAGGTGCGGCAGCAGGTTGATCTGCACGCTGTCGCCGGGCTGCCAGTAGGAAGAAATCTGCAGGATCGCCGGGCCGCTGAGGCCGCGGTGGGTGAACAGAATGTTTTCCTTGAAGCTCTGGCCATTGCAGCTCACCAGGCAATCTTCCACCGAGGTACCGGACAGCTCGGTGCACAGCTCTTTCAGCTGTGGCTCGGTAATGGTGAACGGCACCAGGCCGGCGCGGGTCGGCAGCAGCTCGTGGCCGAACTGGCGCGCCACCTGGTAGCCGAAGCCGGTGGCGCCGAGGGTGGGGATCGACAGGCCGCCGGTGGCGATCACCAGCGATTCGCAATCGAAGCTGCCGGCGCTGGTGAGCAGGCGGTAGCCGGCATCCAGCTTATCGATCTGCTCGATCTTGGTGTCCAGGCGCAGGTCGACGCCGACGGCATCGCACTCGGCCAGCAGCAGGTTGAGGATGTCGCTGGCCTTGTTGTCGCAGAACAGCTGGCCGAGTTTCTTCTCGTGGTAGGGCACGCCGTGCTTGGCCACCAGGCCGATGAAGTCCCACTGGGTGTAGCGGGCCAGGGCCGATTTGCAGAAGTGCGGGTTGCCGGAGAGGAAGTTGCCCGGCTCGCTGTACATATTGGTGAAGTTGCAGCGCCCGCCGCCGGACATGAGGATCTTCTTGCCCGCCTTGTTGGCGTGATCGAGCAGCAGCACCTGACGCCCGCGCGCACCGGCTTGCGCCGCACACATCAGGCCGGCGGCGCCGGCGCCAATGATGATGACCGGGAAGAAGGACACGGGTGAACCTCGGATAAGTCGCAAAGGCGCGCATTCTAGCGGAAAGCGCTGGCGGGCTTGTGGGCGGTCGTCGGGCGAGCGAGGCAGGCGCGGTCGTAGCTCGGATGCAATCCGGGAATGCAGGCAGCTCCGGCCCCGGATTGCATCCGGGCTACGGCCCTCTCCCCAGCCCTCTCCCATAAATGGGAGAGGGGGCAGGAGCGGCTCCGTGCATCCGCCAGTTTGCGGCGCTGTGGGTTAGTCACCCCTCGCCCGTTTACGGGAGAGGGGCCGGGGGAGAGGGGCTTTGTATCAGGCCACCTTAGCCACCACCGCCTCCGGCTGCTGCTTCTGCAGGTGTGCCACCAGGGTGCGCAGCGGCGCCAGCTGGCGGCAGATCAGGCCGAGCTGCACTTGCACCAGGCGGTGGCCTTCGTCGATCTCTTCCGGCAGCTGTTCCAGCTCCTCGGCCAGGGCCTGGTCGGCTTCGCTGTACACCGCTATCGGCTGGTTGTCGCGCAGGCTGCTGGCGATGCTGTCGAGGGTCGCGCTGATATGCGCCACGGCGCGGTCATGTAGGGCGTCGCTGGCATCGTCGGCCAGGCTCTCACGGTGCGCGCCGAGGGCTGACAGGTAGCTGAGCAGGGTGTTCGACAGCACCAGGAAGCGGAAGCCGGTCTCGGCGTCCTTCCTGAAGTGGCCGGGCTCCATGAGCATGTTACTCAGGGTGGTCGACAGCGCCGCATCGGCGTTGTGCGCGTTGCGCCGGGCCAGGCGGTAGCTCAAGTCGTCGCGCTTGCCGGAGCTGTACTGCTGCATGATCTGCAGCAGGTAGCGGCTGTTGCTGCTCAGGGTACTGGCCAGCACCTGGTTGAGCTTGCGCCCCTGCCAGTCGGGCATGATGAAGAACACCGCCAGACCGGCGATCACCGTGCCCAGCACGGTATCCACCAGGCGCGGCCAGATCACCGCATAACCGTCGCTGACCTGGTTGAAGCAGAGCACCACCACCAGGGTCATGGCGCTGGTGGCCAGGGTGTAGCGGTCGACCCGGTTGGTGAAGAAGGCCACCCCGGCGACCACGGCGAACAGCGACTGCAGCAGCGGATCGGGGAACAGGCTGATCAGCGCCCAACCGACCACCAGGCCGAGCAGCGTGCCGCTGACCCGCTGCACCAGGCGCAGGCGGGTCGCACCATAGCTGGGCCGGCAGACGAACAGGGTGGTCAGCAGAATCCAGTAGCCCTGCTGCGGATGAATCCAGTGCAGCAGGCCGTAGCCAGCGAGCAGAGCAAGCGACAGGCGCAAGGCGTGGCGGAACACCAGCGAGGTCGGCGAGACATGCTGGCGCAGGCGCTCGAAAGCGTCCTTGAGGCTTTGCGGCGAGCGGTCGAGCAGCGTGCTGTCCTGCTCGTCGGCCAGGGCGTCGGGGTTGCTGGCGCTGGTCAGCTTGCGTTCCAGGGTTGCCAGGTTGCCGGCCAGGGCGGCCAGTGAGCGCAGCAGGCGGCGCCAGGCCGGGTTGTTCTGCTCGCGCAGATAGGCCATGGAGGCGTTGAGATCGGCCATGGCCTGGCTGTTGTCGTTGTAGTCGAACGGCTGGCGCATGCGGATGGCCGTGCCGAGGGCCTGGCAGGCCTTGCCCTGCTGGCTGAGCAGGCGCCCGCAGCGGAACATCACGTCGCTGTGGAAGAAGGCCTCGGCCAGGGCGTTGTACGGGTGGTGCGAGGAACTGGCGCGCTCGTGGATGTCCTGGGCGATGAAGTACAGCTTGAGGTAGCGGTTGGTCTTCTGCCCGCTGCGCTTGCGGCTCATGCGGTTGAGGATGATGTCCTTGGCCTGGTTCAGGGCCTGCACCACCTGGCCGTTCTGCTTGGCCACGGCCAGGCGCCGGCCCTCCACATCCAGCTGGCGCAGCGGCTCGAACAGCGCGGCTTTCAGGCGCAGGAACGCGCCCAGCTCGATGAACACCCGCGCCAGCGCCTGCTGCACCGGCTGCTGGCTGAACAGCGCGCTCCAGATCACCCCGAGCAGGCCGTACCAGGCGGCCCCGGCGATCAGCAGCAGCGGCTCCTGCCAGAAACTGCCCATGCCGCCGCCGCGGTGTTCCAGGCCGATGGCCGTGTAGATCGCCAGGATCAGGGTGGCCGAGGCCACCGCCGCATAGCGCTCGCCGATGCCACCGAGCAGGGTCATGGCGAAGGCGGCCAGAGCCAGGCCGATGCCGAACAGCCAGGGGTAGGGGAACAGCAGTTGCACCGCGGTGGCGGTGGCGGCGAAACAGGCCAGGGTCACCAGCAGCGCCTGCAGGCGGCCGCGCCAGTGGTCGTCGCTCTCGGCCAGGGCGCTGGCGATGCAGCCGAGGAACAGCGGGATGACCAGGGCGATCTTGTCCAGGTACCAGCACAGCGCCATGGAGCCGGCCAGGGCGATGAACACGCGGATGCCGTAGGTGAATTTTTCGCGGGCCCACAGGCTGCGCAGGGTGAAATCGAGCGATGAAGGCATGGGCGAACGGCTACCCGCCGGGTGATGAAGTAAAAGGATGGATACCGGGGAAAGACGGTTGCACCCGCGCGTGAGGCACGCGGTTGTCGACCGACTGATCAAAAATAGCAGGTCGCGGCTGCGGCTTCTGCAGCTGAATGGGCGAGCCGCGGCGCTGGAAGGAAATTGTCACGTTTTCCGCGTGCCGGTTTGGCGAGAAAACTGCAGTGGCTGACTACGCTTGAATGATTCGCTGCGCCAGAGGCAGGCATGAGCCGAGTTCGTCGTATTGCATTGCTGCTTGTGCTGCTCACAGGGATGCCCGCCAGCGCCGAACACCTGCGCCTGGCCGGTGACGCCTGGCCGCCGTTCACCGATCAGAAACTGGCCGACAACGGCCTGGCGGTGGATCTGGTCAGTACCGCCCTGCGCCGCGCCGGTTACTCCAGCGAGTATGTCGAGGTGCCCTGGGCGCGGGTGTTGCGCGGTCTGGAACAGGGCGACTACGACATCATCGTCGCCGCCTGGTACAGCGCCGATCGTACCCGTTTCGGCCTGTTCTCCGAACCCTACCTGGTCAATCGTATCCGCTTCCTCAAGCGCAAGGGCGCGCCGCCACAGGCCTATACCAGCCTGGCCGAGCTGCGTCCGTACAGTATCGCGGTGGTGCGCGGTTACAGCTATGCGCCGGCGTTCGACCAGGAACCGGGGTTGACCCGGGTGCCGGTGCTGGAGTTCGGCATGGGCGCGCGCATGCTGGCCGCCGGGCGGGTGCAACTGACCCTGGAAGATGAACTGGTGGCGCAGTACCACCTCAATCGCGAACTGACGGAAGTGCACAACGCCCTGGAGTTCCTGCCGGGGGCGCTCAGCGAGAGCCCGCTGCATATCCTGGTGCGGCGCAGCCATCCGCAGCACCAGCAAATCGTCGAGGACTTCAACCGGGCCATCGAACAGATGCGTACGGATGGCACCTACCAGCGCATCTACCAGCGCCACGGCTTGTAGGTCGGGGCGGGCTGAACGGCCGTCTGCTAGAGCGGACGCACGCGCAGCGAACGGCCCTTGATCTTGCCTTCGCTGAGGCGCTTGAGCGCCAGCTTGGCCACGTCGCGCTCGACGGCGACGAAGGCCTGGTAGTCGAACAGGGCGATCTTGCCGATCTTCGCCCCGGGCAGGCCGGCCTCGCCGGTGAGGGCGCCGAGGATGTCGCCGGGGCGCAGCTTCTCCTTGCGTCCGGCACCGATGCACAGGGTGACCATCGGCGGTTGCAGCGGCTCGCCGCTCTGCACCTTGAGGCTGCTTAGCGGGTGCCAGTTCAGCGGGCTCTTCTGCAGGGTTTCGATGGCCTGGGCGCGATGGCCTTCGGCCGGGGCGACCAGGCTCATGGCCATGCCCTTGGCACCGGCGCGGCCGGTACGGCCGACGCGGTGGATGTGGATTTCCGAGTCACGCGCCAGCTCGACGTTGATCACCATGTCCAGGGCGTCGATATCCAGGCCGCGGGCCGCCACGTCGGTGGCCACCAGCACCGACAGGCTGCGGTTGGCGAACATCGCCAGCACCTGGTCACGGTCGCGCTGTTCCAGGTCGCCATTCAGCGCGGCGGCGGAAATGCCGTTGGCCGTCAGGTGATCGACCAGCTCCTGGCACTGCTGCTTGGTGAAGCAGAACGCCACGCAGGACTCCGGGCGATAGCTGTGCAGCAGCTTGAGCACGGCATCCATGCGCTGCTCGGGGGCGATCTCGTAGAAGCGCTGTTCGATCTGCGCATCGTCGTGCAAAGCCTCGACCTTGACCTGCTGCGGGTCGCGCATGAAGGTCGCGCTGAGCTGCTTGATACCGGTCGGGTAGGTGGCGGAGAACAGCAGGGTCTGCCGCTTGGCCGGGGTCTGGTTGATGATCTCGGCGATGCTGTCGTAGAAGCCCATGTCGAGCATGCGGTCGGCTTCGTCGAGCACCAGGCAGTTGAGGCCGTCGAGCTTGAGGGTGCCTTTCTTCAGGTGTTCCTGAATGCGCCCCGGGGTGCCGACGATGACGTGGGCGCCGTGCTCCAGCGAGCCGATCTGCGGGCCGAACGGCACGCCACCGCAGAGGGTGAGGATCTTGATATTGTCGGCGGCGCGGGCCAGGCGGCGCAGTTCCTTGGCCACCTGGTCGGCCAGCTCGCGGGTCGGGCACAGCACCAGCGCCTGGCAGCCGAAGAAGCGCGGGTTGAGCGGGCTGAGCAGGCCGATGCCGAAGGCCGCGGTCTTGCCGCTGCCGGTCTTGGCCTGGGCGATCAGGTCCATGCCCTTGAGAATCACCGGCAGGCTCTGCGCCTGGATCGGCGTCATCTCGGCATAACCGAGGGCGTCGAGGTTGGCCAGCATGGCGGCGGAAAGGGGCAAGGAGGAGAAAGCGCTGTTCACGGGAGAAGCCTGCAAGAAGGAATGAGGCGAAGTGTATCAGGCGCGCTTGCCCTCCCTCGTAGGAATATCCAGCACCAGCGCCTAAGCTGCTGGGAAACCACTCGGCTGTCACCGGCTAAGGCTCGTCTCGATGCGCGCGCTCAAGGGGCTGTTGCTCTGTCTCTGCCTGACCAGTCTGCCGGCTGCGGCCGACTGGTATCCGGTGGCTGTCGAGGCCGACGGTCAGCCCCAGCAGTACCAGCCATTGCCCCGCGCAGCGCGGCCCTGGCGCATCTGTGCGTTGCTGCCGCACGGCAAGGATCGCTACTGGTGGGGCGTGGCCTGGGGCCTGGATGACGAGGCAGCGCGCCAGGGCGTGCGACTGGGCATCTACGAAGCCGGTGGCTACGAGAATCCGCAGACGCAGATTGCGCAGCTGCAGGCGTGCCGCGAGCAGAAGGCCGATGCCTATGTGATCGCTTCGATCAACACCACGGATCTGTGCCCGCAGATCGCCCAACTGCGGAGCGAAGGCAAGCCGGTCATCGACCTGGTCAACCGCCTGGATTGCCCGGACCTCACCGCCCGCTCGCAAATAGACTTCGCCGAGATGATGCGTGCCGTGCTGGCCTATATCGAAGGCAGTCGCGCGCCCGGCCCGTTCAGTATCGGCTGGCTGCCGGGACCACAGGGTGCCGGCTGGGTGGCAGATGGCGAGAACAGCCTGCGCCAGGCTTTGCAGAACCAGCCGGTGACGCTCTATCACGGCGGCTACGGCCCGGTGGATCGCGCCAGCCAGGCGCAATTGGTGCGCCGTTTGCTGAGCGAGCATAGCGAGGTCGACTACCTGCTGGGCAATGCCGAAGCCGCCGGTTTTGCCGCGCAGCTGGTGCAGACCTCCGGCAACCGCTATCGCGCCCAGGTGCTGGCGACCTACACCACCGAGCGCATCATCGAGCAGATCCGCGACGGCTTCATCCTTGCCGCCCCTACCGATTCACCCGTGCTGCAGGCGCGCATTGGCATCGACCTGGCGGTGCGCGCCCTGGAGGGCAAGCCGCATCCCGCGCTGGTCAGGCCGCTGATCGAGATGCTCGACCAGCGCAGCCTGCCGCGCTTCGATATCAGCCGGCTGATGCCGCCGGAAGGGCACTGGATGATCCGCCGCGACCTGCCGCAGTAGCCATTCACTCACAGCTGGCGCTTCAGCTCGACGATCCGCGCATCTTTCTCTGCCCATAGCCCGCTGACCCAGCCCTGCACCAGTTGGCGGAATTCGGCGTCGCTCTCGTAATCGCCGGCCCACAGCTGCGGGTCCAGCTCCAGGGTGCGAATATCGACGATGACCTTCTCCAGTTGACCACTGAGCAGCGCCCAGAAACCCGGTGCGCGGTGGCCGGGATAGACCACCGTGACATCCAGCAAGGCATCCAGTTGCGGGCCGAGTGCGGCCAGAGTGAAGGCCACGCCGCCGGCCTTGGGTTTGAGCAGGTGCTGGTAAGGCGAGCCTTGCTGGGCCTGCTTGGTCGGGGTGCAGCGGGTGCCTTCGAGGTAGTTGACCACGGTCACCGGCAAGTCCTTGAAGCGCTCGCAGGCGGCCTTGGTGATCTCCAGATCCTTGCCTTGCATATGTGGATGCCTGGCCAGGTAGGCCTTGGAATAGCGTTTCATGAAGGGGTAGTCGAGGGCCCAGAAGGCCAGGCCGAGGAACGGCACCCAGATCAGCTCCTGCTTGAGGAAGAACTTGAAGTAGGGCGTCTTGCGGTTGAAGGCCTGGACCAGCGCCGGGATGTCGACCCAGGACTGGTGGTTGCTCACCACCAGGTACGAGCGATCGCTGCGCAGCCCGGCGCCGCCACGGATATCCCAGACGGTGGGGGTGAGCCAGGCGAAGATCAGCTTGTCGATTTCCGCCCAGGTCTCGGCGACCCACATCACCCCGCGCGAGAACAGGGTGCGCAGGCGCCGGTTTGGCGCGGTCAGCTTGAGCAGGGCGATCAGCAGCAGCGGGCCGATCAGGGTCAGGGTATTGAGCAGAAGCAGCAGGATGATGCTGCTGGCGGTCAGCAGTCGACGCATGGCAAGTCCTTGTCGCCCTCGTGGAGGGTGGATGATAACCGCTCGTCTGTTGGCTGCATCCGTCCCGACTAAAGACGTTGCCATTGACTGATGTCAATGTGCCTCTGCGGCGATCTATCGCATATGCTGGGTAGGTCGTTGCATTTCTCCTACCTGCCCTGGTTTCTACCGTGCTGAAGCGCATTGCGGTTTCCGAGCTGTGTCTCGGTATGTATATCCACGAATTCTGCGGCTCATGGATGGACCACCCCTTCTGGAAAGGCCGTTTCCTGCTCGACAGCGAACGTGACCTGCTGCGTATCCATGCCAGCGAAGTCAGCGAGGTGTGGATCGACGTCGGCAAGGGCCTCGACCTGGCGCCTGGCCAGGCCAGCAAGACGGTCGAGGAAGTCGCGGCGGAAACCGAAGCGCGCCTGCTGGCCGCCGAGAGCAAGACGCCGCCGGCGCGGGTCAGCCTGGAACAGGAAGTGACCCAGGCACTCAAGCTCTGTGCGCGTTCCAAGGCGGCCGTGGTCGAGATGTTCAGCGATGTGCGCATGGGCCAGGCGGTCGAGCTGGAACATGTGGCCGAGCTGGTGGAAGAGATTTCCGACTCGGTGCTGCGCCACCCCAATGCGCTGATCAGCCTGGCACGGCTGAAGACCTCCGACGAATACACCTATATGCACTCGGTAGCGGTGTGTGCGCTGATGATCGCCCTGGCCCGCCAGCTCGGCATGGCCGAGGAGCAGGTGCGTGAGGCCGGCATGGCTGGGCTGCTGCACGACATCGGCAAGATGGCGATTCCCGATGCCATCCTCAACAAGCCGGGCAAGCTCACCGACGCCGAGTTCGGCACCATGCGCCGCCATCCGGAGGCAGGCGGCAAGATGCTGCGCGACATCCAGCAGGTCAGCGCGCTGGTGCTGGATGTGTGCCTGCACCACCACGAGAAATTCGATGGCACCGGCTACCCGCATCGCCTGGTTGGTGAGCAGATCAGCCTGTTCGCGCGCATGGGCGCGATCTGCGACGTGTACGACGCGATCACCTCGGACCGCCCCTACAAACAGGGCTGGGACGCCGCCGAGTCGATCCGCAAGATGGCCGAATGGAAAGGCCATTTCGACGAGAAGGTGTTCCAGGCCTTCGTCAAATCGGTCGGCATCTACCCGGTCGGCGCCCTGGTACGCCTGGAGAGCGGTCGACTCGGCGTGGTCATGGAGCAGCACGAGAAATCGCTGCTGACGCCACGGGTCAAGGTGTTCTTCTCCGCCCGCTCGAAAGTACCGATCGCCCAGGAAATCGTCGATCTGGCCAAGCTGGTCGGCCGCGACAAGATCGTCGGCCGCGAATCGGCCGAGGACTGGGGCTTCAAGAACATCGAGGAACTCTGGTCGGGCATCCCGGCGCGCAGGGGCTCGTACTTCGACTGAGAAGCGGATTGACGCAGCGCCCGTTGCTGCGGCACCGTGCCGGCATCAGCCCCTGCCCGCACGGACGCCATGCCGCACATCCTGATTGTCGAAGACGAAGCTGCCATCGCCGATACCCTGGTCTACGCCTTGCAGGCCGAGGGTTTCACCACCACCTGGCTGCAACTGGCCGAACCCGCCCTGGCCCTGCAGGAACGCAGCCCGGCCGATCTGCTGATCCTCGATGTCGGCCTGCCGGATATCAGTGGCTTCGAGGCCTGCAAACGGTTGCGGCGCTTTTCCGAGGTGCCGGTGATCTTTCTTACCGCACGTGACGCCGAGATCGATCGGGTGGTCGGCCTGGAAATCGGTGCCGACGACTATGTGATCAAGCCCTTTAGTCCGCGCGAAGTGGCGGCGCGGGTCAAGGCCATCCTCAAGCGCATGGCGCCGCGTGTGAGCGCTCCGGTCGAGGCGGCGAGCGGCCCGTTCCAGCTGGATGCCGAACGGGTACAGATCCATTACCACGGCCAGTTGCTGGCCCTGACCCGTCACGAATTCCGCCTGCTGCAGACCCTGCTCGGCCAGCCGCAACGGGTGTTCTCCCGCGAGCAGTTGCTCGATGGTGTTGGCGTGGCGGCGGATGCCGGCTACGAGCGCAATATCGACAGCCACATCAAGAGCCTGCGCGCCAAGCTGCGCCAGGTGGCCGCCGATGTCGAGCCGATCCAGACCCATCGGGGGTTGGGCTATAGCCTTAAGCTGGTTTAACAAGCTGTTGCGTATCTTTTTGCAGCGCCATAACGGCGTGTAGAGCGGGTAAGGAGCGCTTCTGCCCCCTCTCCCGTTTACGGGAGAGGGTTGGGGAGAGGGGAGTTGCCGAGGCCCGCGACAGACTCTGGCTATGGCGTCACAACAGTTTCCAAGGTGCTCAGCAATGCCTCTAGGCGTACGGATTTTCCTGGTCTACTTCCTCTTCGTCGGCCTGGCCGGCTGGTTCGTGCTGAGCACGGTGATGGACGAGATCCGCCCTGGCGTGCGCCAGAGCACCGAGGAAACCCTGGTCGACACCGCCAACCTGCTGGCGGAAATCCTGCGTGACGAGGTCAAGGCTGGCAGCCTGGCGCAGGGTCGCCTGCCCGAGCTGCTCAAGGCCTACGGCCAGCGCCAGCCGCAGGCGCAGATCTGGGGCGTGGAGAAGAGCGCGGTCAATCACCGCATCTACGTCACCGATGCCCGCGGCATCGTCCTGCTCGACTCCAGCGGCGCGGCCCTGGGCCAGGACTACTCGCGCTGGAACGATGTCTACCTGACCCTGCAGGGCCAGTATGGCGCCCGCTCGACCCGCGAAGACCCGGCCGACGAGGACAGCTCGGTGATGTACGTGGCGGCGCCGATCAAGGATGGCGAGCAGATTATCGGCGTGGTCTCGGTGGCCAAGCCGAACAAGTCGCTGCAACCCTATATCGAGCGCTCGCAGCGTCGCTTGGGTTGGCTCGGCGCCGGGCTGATCGTGCTCGGCCTGCTGATCGGCGGGGTGCTGTCCTGGTGGCTCAGCGGCTCGCTGCGCAAGCTGACCCGCTACGCCCAGGCGGTCAGCCAGGGCCAGCGCGCCGAGCTGCCGGCCCTGCGCGGTGGCGAGCTGACCCAGCTGGCGACGGCGGTGCAGAAGATGCGCACCGAGCTGGAGGGCAAGGATTATGTCGAGCGCTACGTGCACACCCTCACTCATGAACTGAAGAGCCCGCTGGCGGCCATCCGTGGCGCCGCCGAACTGCTCGAAGGCGAGATGCCGGCCGAGCAGCGCCAGCGTTTCGTGGCCAATATCGCCAGCGAAGGCGCGCGCCTGCAGCAGCTGATCGAGCGCCTGCTCAACCTGGCCCTGGTCGAGCAGCGCCAGGGTCTGGAAGAACGGGTGCCGGTGCTGCTGCACGAGCTGGTCGAGGAGCTGCTGCAAAGCCAGGCGGCGCGTATCGAGGCGGCCGGGTTGCAGGTGGAAAACCGTATCGACGCCGGGTTGAGTGTCAGCGGCGAGCGTTTCCTGTTGCGCCAGGCCCTCGCCAACCTGCTGGACAACGCCCTCGACTTCACCCCGCCCGGCGGCCTGCTGCGCTTCTCTGCCGAGGTGCAGGGCGCGGTCGTACAGCTCAGCCTGTTCAACCAGGGCGAGGCCATTCCCGACTACGCCCTGCCACGCCTGAGTGAGCGTTTCTACTCGTTGCCGCGCCCCAGCAATGGGCGCAAGAGCACAGGTCTGGGGCTCAATTTCGTGCAGGAAGTGGCCGGCCTGCATGGCGGCTCGTTGCAGGTGGGCAATGTGCCCGGCGGTGTAGAGGCGCTGCTGCGGCTGGCATTGAGTTAGCGGTGCCGGCGCGCGCGCGGGCCCGCTTGTTGCATTTGCCCAGGTGTCGTGGCGAGGCAGACGGGCTTCGCTTTCGCCGTGCCCCGGTACTCGTTAAACCCACCGGGCTCTGCTAAAACATTGGGTAACTGCCAGGGAGTAGAACTCGAGTGAGATCAGTCGCGGAAATTCTCAGAACCAAAGCCAATGCCCATATCTACAGCGTCGGCCCTGATGACACGGTGCTCGCGGCCGTGCAGCTGATGGCGGAAAAAGGTGTCGGTGCGCTGGTGGTGATGGCCGGCGGACGTCTGGTCGGTATCGTCAGTGAGCGTGACTATGCGCGCAAGGTGGCCCTGCTGGAACGTTCCGCGTTTGGCGCCAAGGTCAGTGAAATCATGACCGCCGAGGTGCTCACCGTCGGTCCGCGCAATACCACCCAGGAGTGCATGCAGCTGATGACCGATCGCCACCTGCGCCACCTGCCGGTGGTGGCCGAAGGCGAGCTGATCGGCCTGCTGTCGATCGGTGACTTGGTCAAGCAGACCATCGCCGACCAGGCCAGCCTGATCCAGCAGCTGGAAGGGTACATCCGCGGCGAATAAGCCGGACCTGCTACCGGCTAGGCAAACGCCGAACCCGCTCGTGTGGGAGCGGATTTATCCGCGATGTGCTCTAGCCATCGCGGCTGAAGCCGCTCCCGCAGAGTCCCTCGCACCACACAAACTCCACGCGCTCTCCATACTCCGCGCATTCGCCGCCCACTGACGCGCCGCAGACTCTCCCCCATATTCACCACCCGGAGAGTCTCACCATGAATCGAAGCCTTGCCATCAAGCTGGGGTTGATCGCCCTGCTGATCTTCCTGCTGATGATCCCGATCATCATGATCGACGGCATGATCGAGGAGCGTCAGGGCCTGCGCGACGAGGTGCTGCAGGACATCGCCCGCAGCTCCAGCTACAGCCAGCAAATCACCGGCCCGCTGCTGGTGCTGCCGTACCGCAAGACTCTGCGCGAGTGGAAGACCCACGCCAAGACCGGCCAGCGCTACCTCGAGGAAAGCGAGGAACGCGGGCGCCTGTACTTCCTGCCCGAGCGTTTCGTCATGGGCGGCGACGTGACCACCGAGCTGCGTGCCCGCGGCATCTATGAGGCGCGCCTGTACCACAGCAACAACCGCATCAGCGGCCACTTCGAGCTGCCGGCGCAGTTCGGCATCAGCGAGGATTTCGCCGACTACCGCTTCGACGCCCCGTTCCTCTCGGTCGGCATCAGCGATATCCGCGGCATCAAGAACGACCTCAAGCTCAAGCTCAATGAGCAGACCCTCGGCTTCCAGCCGGGCAGCGCCGACAGCCTGCTCGGGGCCGGCGTGCATGCGCCGTTGCCGGCACTCGATCCGTCCGCGGCGCAGCGCCTGGAGTACGCGTTCGATCTGCAGCTGCAGGGTACCGGCCAGCTCGACGTGACTCCGGTCGGTCGCGAAAGCCAGGTCGAACTCAAGGCCGACTGGCCGCACCCGAGCTTCGTCGGCGAGTACCTGCCGAGCGAGCGCGAGATCCGCCAGGATGGCTTCAGCGCGCGTTGGCAGACCAGCTTCTTCGCCACCAACCTGGAAGAAGCGCTCAGCGACTGCGCCGGCCAGGGCTCGTGCGAGGCGTTCAATGCCCGTCACTTTGGCGTCAGCTTCGTCGACCCGGTGGACCAGTACCTGAAGAGCGACCGGGCGATCAAATATGCCCTGCTGTTCATCGCCCTGACCTTCGCCGGCTTCTTCCTCTTCGAAGTGCTCAAGCGCCTGGCCGTGCACCCGGTGCAGTACGGCCTGGTCGGCCTGTCGCTGGCGTTTTTCTACCTGTTGCTGCTGTCGCTGGCCGAACACATGGACTTCGCCCGTGCCTACGCCCTGGCTGCCTCGGCCTGCGTGCTGCTGATCGGCTTCTACGTCAGCCACGTGCTGCACAGCTGGCTGCGCGGCGCCGCGTTCACCGCCGGTTTGGCCGGGCTCTACGCGATGCTCTATGCCCTGCTCAACGCCGAGGATTACGCCCTGCTGATGGGCTCGCTGCTGGTCTTCGCTCTGCTGGCTGCCGTGATGGTGCTGACCCGCAAGCTGGACTGGTACGGCATCGGTAAAACCCCTTCCGTGACGCCAGCCTGATCACTGCGGGCGCGGCCCCGGCCGCGCCCCGAGGAGCCTCTGATGATTCGCCTGATGATGCAGTTTTCCGCCTGTTTCGCCCTCGGCCTGGTGGTCGCCGGGGTGCTCCTGATCGGCCTGATGTTCGTCGGCCAGTTCAGCCTGATCGATGGTCTGATGCTGACGGGCAAGCCGCTGGCCAGTGTCGGCCTGCTGCTGCCGGAGGCCTTCTGGAGCGCCCTGACCGGTATTCCCGATGCCGCCGCCAATAGCCATGTGCAGTCCTTCCTGCAGCTGTGCGTGGCCCTGGCCCAGGTCGCCCTGTTGCTGGCGTTGGGTTTCTTCCGCCTGTGGTACGTGCGATGAGCGGCCATGTCGGCTTGCGCGAGGATGCGCGCCAGGGGCATCTGCTGGCGCGGCGCATCGCCCGCCTGTTCGCTGTGCAGCGCGGTCAGGAAAAACCGCAGCACAAGGAACTGCCGAAATGTCGCTAAGCCGTTTTTACGCATGGGACTTCAGCGTAGGCCTGATGAGCGGCAGCACCCTGGCTTACCTGCTGGCGGTACTGCTCGGCCTGTTGCTGCCGTCCTGGCCGTTCAATGCCTTCTTCACGCCGTTGGCGCTGCTCAGCCTGGCCCTGCAAGTGCCGTCCTGGTCGGTGAGCGATGCCGAGCGGGGTGCCTTCCTGCGCCGCGGCCTGCAGGTCGGCGGAGTGCTGGTGGTGGCGCTGTGGCTGGGTTATTTCCTGTGCTGAACGTGCGCCTGGTACAGGCTGCCCGCTGGCTCGGCCGCCTGCTCTATCGCGGCCTGCTGCTGTACTGCTGGTTGCTGCTGGTGCTGTACCTGGGGTTCAAGGTCGCCGAACGGCAATCTGCGATCGCTGCCTTGCCGACGAACATCGAACCGGCCGGTGTCGTGCTGATCGGCGGTGAGAGCGGCTTGCGCGAAGGGTGCGGTGTGGCGGTGTGGCGCATGTCGACGGCCATGCGGCAGCGTCTGGCCAGCCATGGCCTGGCCGCATTGACCCAGGCCCGCCAGGCCCGTGGCCATGCCGACGAGCCTTATTACCGCTATGCGCCCTGGCAGCCGACCCCGGTGGGAGAAGGGATTTCGCCGGTGGAACTGGGCTTGCAATGTGCTGACAGCGACCAGGCCCTGACTCGGCGTATCCACCAGGCGATGCACAGCCCCGGCGCGTTCTACAGCCACAAGGACGAAGGCCTGCTGCTGGTGATCCCGGCCGAGGGGCTGATTGTGTTCGGCTACTTCGGTTAGGCCGGCGGCACTGTCGCCAGCATCGACGGCCGTTGGCTGACATCGGCGTACCAGGTGGCCAGCCCCACATAGCGTTCACGCCAGCCCAGCGCGGGTTGGCGCAGGTCGAGGTAGCCAAGGGCGCAGGCCAGGCTGAGGGCGGCGATGTCGAAGTGGCTGCTCAGCTCGGCCAGGCAGTCCTGCTCGAAGTAGGCCAGGGCCCGTTCGATCTTCTCCTGTTGCCCGGCCAGCCATTCATCCCAGCGTTTCTCCGGCGGTCGCAGGAAGGTCTCGTAACGCATCAGCACCGCCGCATCGAGTATCGCATCGGCCAGCGAGGCCAGGGTCAGGCGCCGCCAGCGTGCACTGCCGCTGGGCGGGATCAGCGGTGCGCCGACATGCTGCTGGTCGAGGTAATCGAGGATCACCCGGCTGTCGTGCAGCACCGAGCCATCGGCCAGGCGCAGGGCGGGAATCTTGCCGGCCGGGTTGCTCGCGACGACACCTGCGTCCGGATTGAGCGGCGTCAGCTGCGCCGCCTGCAGGGCCACACGCTCGCTCTGGCCGGTCTCGTGCAGCAGCACCAGCACCTTGCGCACGAAGGGCGAGGCGGGCGAATGGAACAGGGTCATGGTGCTCATAGGGGCTCCTCAGCAGGTGAGCAAGCGTAGCCCGGATGCAATCCGGGAGCGGAATTTCCCGGATTGCATCCGGGCTACGGTTGGGGCGCTCGTGCTCGGGTAGCACGCAGCGCCGATTTTGCCTTGCCTGGGGTGCTGCGCAGAACTCAGGCCTGGCTTTCCAGGGCAAATTCACTGGCGCGCCAGTGCCGGGTGCGGCGCCAGTAGGCCAGGGTGCTGGCCGGCCACAGGGTGGTGTTATGGCCGGTGGCGTCCAGGTACCAGCTGCGGCAGCCGCTGGCCCATACCGAGCCGGCCATGCGTTGGCGTACGTCGCGGGCGAAGGCCTGCTGCACCTCGCGGCGCACTTCGAGGCTGCGCAGGTTGCCGCGGCGCAGGTGCAGGATGGCTTGGCGGATGAAATGGATCTGCGCCTCGATCATGAAGATCATCGAGCTGTGGCCCAGGCCGGTATTCGGCCCGGTGAGCATGAAGAAGTTGGGGAAGCCGGCGCAGGCGATGCCCAGGTAGGACTCGGCGCCCGCCTGCCAGGCCTCGCTCAGAGGCAGCCCGGCGCGGCCGCGGATGTCCACGCCACTGAGGTATTCGGTGGCACGAAAGCCGGTGGCGAAGATCAGCGTATCGACCGGGTGGCGCACGCCGTCGGCGCTGTCGATGCAGTCCGCGCCGACCCGGCTGATGGCGCTCTGCACCAGCTGCACATTGGGCCGTTGCAGGGCCGGGTAGTAGTCGTTGGCGATCAGGATGCGCTTGCAGCCGATGCGGTAGTCCGGGGTCAGTGCGGCGCGCAGGGCCGGGTCGGCTACCTGGCGTTGCAGATGGTGGCGGGCCATGGCTTCGGCCGGCTTGAGCAGCCAGTCGCTGCTGCGGGTGAAGCCGGGCGCGCGGGACTCGTTGATCCAGTAGATCAGCGCGCGGTAGGCCTTCTGCCAGGGCGCCAGCTGCAGCAGGCGCTGCTCCGTGGTGCTGAAGCGCCGGTCGGCCTTGGGCAGGATCCACGGCGGCGTGCGCTGGAACAGCAGCAGCTGCGCGGCCTGCTCGGCGATCTGCGGGACGAACTGGATGGCGCTGGCGCCGGTGCCGATCACCGCCACGCGCTTGCCGCGCAGGTCGTGCTGATGATTCCACTGCGCCGAGTGGAACTGCACCCCGCGAAAATCCGCCAGCCCAGGCAACGGCGCAATGCTCGGCTCGCTGAGCGCGCCGACGGCGCTGATCAGCACCCGTGCGCGCAGCGTCTCGCCATCGGCCAGGCGCAGGCACCAGAGGCCGGCCGCCTGGTCATAGTCGGCGGCGGCGAGCGCGGCATTGCAGCGGATGCGCGGGGCCAGGCCGTAGCGCGCCACGCAGTGCTGCAGGTAATCGAGGATTTCCGCCTGCCCGGAGTACTTGCGTGACCAGTGGGCGCGCGGCTCGAAGGAGAAGGAGTAGAGGTGCGATTCGACATCGCAGGCCGCGCCCGGGTAGTGGTTGTCGCGCCAGGTGCCGCCGATGCTGGCGGCCCGTTCGAGAATCAGGTAGTCGTCGATGCCGGCCTGTTGCAGGCGGATTGCCATGCCGATGCCGGAGAAACCGGCGCCGATGATGGCAACGCCGAGAACGGGGGATTCGTTGACCATGAACTCACCTGCTGGGGCTGGTGCGCCCACTCTAGGTGATCATTCCGGGCCGCGCGAGTGCAGGTTTCAGCCGCGTCGTGGCAGCAGCGGCCAGACGCCGAGCACGGCCGGCAGGCCCAGGCCGAGCCAGGCCAGGGCGTCCCACCAGCCGTCGCCGAGCAGGGCGGCGAACAGTCCGGCGGCGCCCAGCAGGGCCAGCACGGCGGGAATGGCGAAGGTCGCTTGCCTCATGCCACCACCTCGTCGCGCAGGGCCGCGCGCGGTGCGCGGCGGCGCACCCACCAGAGGTACAGGCCGCTGCCCAGGACGATGATGGTCAGCACATCCAGCACCGCCCAGAGGATCTGCATCGGCCGGCCGCCGTAGTCGCCGAAGTGCAGCGGCTGCGACATGGCCAGGGCGTCCATGTACCAGGGCCGGGTGCCGACGGCGGTCACGGCCAGGGTCTGCGCGTCGATCAGCACCGGGGTCCACAGGTGCGCGGTGAGGTGCGTGCTGCCTTTCATGAACACCGCGTAGTGATGTTCGCTGGAGAAGCGCGTGCCGGGGAAGGCGATGAAGTCCGCCTGCATGCCGGGTGCGGCCTGGCTGGCGATCTGCAGCAGGTCGCTGGCCGGGGCGCGCTGGGTCAGCGGCGGAGCGTCGCGGTAGGGCGCGACCATCGCCGCCAGGGTGTCATTGCGCCAGGCCTCGATCAGCAGGTCGGCGGTGGCGCTGATCACCCCGGTGACGCCGACCACCAGGGCCCAGGTCAGGGTGACGATACCGATCAGGTTATGCAGGTCGAGCCAGCGCAGGCGCGTGGACTTGTCGCGGCGCACGGCGGCGAAGGGCAGGCGGCGCATGAACGGGGCGTAGAGCACCACGCCGGAAATGATCGCGACGACGAACAGGATGCCCATAAAGGCCAGCAACAGCTTGCCCGGCAGGCCGGCGAACATATCCACGTGCAGGCGCAGCATCAGCATCATGAAACCGCCGTTGGCCGCCGGCATGGCCACGGCCTCGCCGCTGCGGGCGTCGAGCATGAAGGTGTGCGAGGAGTTGGGCTCGGTACCGGCGGTGGCGGCCATGATGGTCACCACGCCGTTGGGTTCGTCCGCCTCCCAGCCGAGGTATTGCACCACCTCATGGGGACGTGCCCGTTCGGCCGCCTCGACCAGCTGCTGCAGATCCAGTCGCGGGCTGTCGGCCGGCAGCTCGCGCAGCTGCGGCGCCTCGCCAAGCAGGTGTTCCAGCTCATGGTGGAAGATCAGCGGCAGGCCGGTCAGCGCCAGCATCAGCAGGAACAGGGTGCAGACCAGACTGCTCCAGGTGTGAATGACGGACCAGCGGCGGATCGTGCGTGAATGCATGGGGTTCGGGTGCGCAAAAGCTGTCGGCAGGAGAAGTGCCGCCATTCTAGTGAGCGCCTGGCGTGAGGGGAATCGAGAATTGTTTACTGATGAGATTTAGTCAGGCTATGGCCTGTTAGAGCCTGTTTACGATCTTTTCAGCATCGCTTTAGCGGCGTATGGAGGCTGATGCGGAGTGCTTTTGCCCTCTCTCCCGTCACGGAAGACGACTGCATGGATGCAGGAGTTAGGGCGATGCAGGAAGCCAAAGCCGAGGGTTGGGGAGAGGGCGTGCTTGCCAATACCCTCTCCCCCAGCCCCTCTCCCACAAGTGGGAGAGGGGAGTTTCCGGGGTCGTAGACAGCTTCTTAGAGCGACGGCGCGCGCTGGCGCCGGCGGTGGCCCTGCAGGCGCTGGTCGAGGGCGAGCAGGCTGTCCAGCTGCTGGCGGCGCGCCTTGCTGAACAGGATCAGCGCCAGCTCGGCGGTGGCCAGGGCGTCGGCGCTGGCGTTGTGGCGCTCGGCGGCCTGCAGCTGGAAGTGCGCCAGCCAGGCGTCCAGCCCGGCGTGGCGCAGGCTGACCTCGGGGCACAGCAGCGGCGCCAGCTCGGCGACATCGAGAAACGGGTGGCGCAAGCGGTAGCCGAGGCTTTCGCGCAGGGCGCGGCCGAGCATGTGCTGGTCGAAACCGGCGTGGAAGGCCAGCAGCGGGCTGTCGCCGAGAAACGCCATAAAGGCCAGCAGCGCCTCGACCGGCTCGGTGCCGGCGGCGATGGCGCTGGGCGCGATGCCGTGGATCAGGGTGCTGGCGCTGGCCCGGTGCCCGGCCCGGTGCAGGGTGCATTCGAACTGCTGGCTGAAATCGATGGCGCCGTCTTCGATCACCACCGCGCCGATCGCCAGCAACTGGTCGCGCTGCAGGTTGAGGCCGCTGGTTTCCAGATCCAGCACCACCAGGCGCTGCTGCTGCAGCGGCGCGTCCTGCAGCGGCGCGGCGGGTGGCAGGGCGGCCAGGCGCTGCTGCTGGGCGGCGCTCAGGGGCGGGCTGTCGCGGCGGAGCCAGTGGAAGATGCTCATAGCTGGTAGCGCAGCGCCAGGCTGGCTTGCAGGCGCTGGGCCTGGCGGAAGGATTCGCGCAGGATGCGTCGGTCCAGCTGGTTGAGGCTGTCCGGGTCGAGGCGGTTGGAGAACGGCAGGCCCTGCAGCGCCTGCTGCTGGTGCAGTTGCAGGCGGGTCTGCTGAATGAAGTGGTAGGCCTCCTCATAGGCGGCGCCGTCGAGGGCATCGATCACGCCTTTTTCGACCAGCTCGGCGAAGCGCCGCTGGGTGTTGCAGTCCTCGACGCCGTGGACCAGGGAGAGCAGGCGCGCGCCGTCGACGAAGGGCGTGAGGCCTTCGGTCTTTAGGTCGAGGGTGTGTTTTTCTGCACCGCTGCGGGCCACCACGAAGTCGCGGAAGCGCCCCACCGGCGGCCGGTGCTGCAGGGCGTTGGCCGCCAGCATGCGCTGGAACAGGCTGTTGTCGCGGATCTCGGCGAACAGCTGCTCGCGCAGTTGCTCGCCGCCGTCCTCGGCGCCCCAGATCACCCGCAGGTCGAAGTAGATGCTGGAGCCGAGCAGATTCTCCGGGCTGGCCTCGCGCACGAAGCTGCTGAAGCGCCGTGCCCACTCGCTGCGCGACAGGCACAGCGCCGGGTTGCCGGCCATGATGTTGCCTGGGCAGAGGCTGAAGCCGCATAGCGCCAGCTGCTGGTTGATGCGTTTGGCCAGGGGCAGCAGGCGCTGGCGGATGGCCTCGGATTCCTCGGTGCTGGTCGCGTCGAAGAGGATGCCGTTGTCCTGGTCGGTGTGCAGGGTCTGCTCGCGGCGGCCCTCGCTGCCAAAGCACAGCCAGCTGAACGGTACGCCGGGGTCGCCGAGTTCCTCGATGCACAGCTCGATCACCCGGCACACGGTGTGGTCGTTGAGCAGGGTGACCAACTGGGTGATCTGCGTCGAGCTGGCGCCGTGGGCCAGCATGCGCTCGACCAGCAGGCGGATGTCGCTGCGCAGGGCGGCCAGCGTCTCGACCTTGCCGGCATGGCGGATGGTGCGCGCCAGGTGCACCAGATCGACCCGCTGCAGGGAGAACAGGTCGCGCTCGGAGACCACGCCGACCAGCTGGCCGTGCTCGACCAGGCAGACGTGGGCGATATGCCGTTCGGTCATCGCCAGGGCGGCGTCGAAAGCACTGGCCTGGGGCGACAGATGGAAGGGGCGCTGGGTCATCAGCGCCTCGATCGGCTGCTCCAGCGAGCTGCCATCGGCGACCACCCGGCGCAGGTCGCGCAGGGTGAAGATGCCCAGCGGGCGGTTGCCTGCATCGACGATGACGATGCTGCCGACATGCTGCTCGTGCATGCGCCGCACCGCCTCGCGCAGTGGTGTTGCGGCACTGCAGCCGACCGGCTGCTGCATCGCCAGTTCGCGCAGCGAAGTGTCCAGCGAGTACTGCGCGCCGAGGCTTTCCGCGGCGCGCAGCTGCACCTGCTGGTTGACCTGGTCGAGCAGGCTGCTGACCCCGCGCAGCGCGAAGTCGCGAAACGGCGCGGACTGGGAAAACAGGCGGACGAAGGCCTCCTTGCCCAGCAGCAGGCAGAAGGTGTCTTCGCCGGCCAGGTGTTCGGTGCGGGTGGCGCGTTCGCCGAGCAGGGCGGCCAGCGGGAAGCACTCGCCGCTGGCGATCTCGAAGGTGGTCTCGCTGCCGCGTTTGGCCGAGTGCGGGCGCTCGCCGACCACCAGGCCCTGCTTGACGATGTAGAAGTGCTGCACCGGGCCGTCGGCGGGCTTGATGATGCTCTCGCCGGCGCCGTAGAAGCGCAGCTGGCAGTGCTCGACCAGATAGGCCAGCTGGGCGCTGTCCATCTGGTTGAACGGCGGGTACTTGCGCAGGAACTCCATGGTGCCGTGGATGTTCTGCAGCACGGCGGTCTTGCCGGCGGCGCTGCTTTCCTTGGACTGCATGCGGGCTGCCCTGATGGCGGAGGTGTCAGCATGATCGGCGCTTGCCGCGCATTTGCCCATTGGACCTAGGTCGCAGGCGGCCGATCAGGCTGGCGGCACGGCGTGGATTGCGGCAGATTGGCGGCTCCCTTGGGTGGGAGCTTTTGAGTAGCTGCGATGTAGCCGGACTTCAGTCCGGGAGCTGGCAGGCGTGCCCCGGACTGAAGTCCGGGCTACCGGCTCACGCCCCAACACCGGCCATGGCCTGGTGGTGGACAATGCAGCGCAGTTTTCCACCCTGCTCAAGCCTGCCAGCCCAGCAGGGGAGGGCGCTGTGCTTATCCGCCGGCTTGTTCGCCAGCGGCGAGAGCGCGGAAAGATCGTAAACAGATTCTCAGGAGCCCTTTGCCATGTCTGTTGCACTCACCCAACTGCTGGGTATCCGCCATCCGCTGATCCAGGCGCCAATGGTCGGCGTGTCCACCCCGGCGCTGGCGGCCGCGGTGTCGGATGCCGGTGGCCTGGGCTCGCTGGGCATCGGTGCCAGCACGCCGGAGCAGGCGCGCGCGTTGATCAGTGCGACCCGCGCGCTGACGGCCGCGCCCTTCAACGTCAACCTGTTCTGCCACCGCCCGGCGCTGGCCGATGGATCCCGCGAGGCGGCCTGGCTGGAGCAGCTGCGGCCGTTGTTCGGCGAATTCGGCGCCGAGCCGCCGGCCCGCCTGACGGAAATCTACCGCAGCTTCCTGGCCGATCCGGCCATGCTGGAGATGCTGCTGGAGGAGCGCCCGGCGGTGGTCAGCCTGCACTTCGGGCTGCCGCCGCAGACGTGGGTCGTGGCGTTGCAGCAGGCTGGCATGCGCGTGCTGGCCTGCGTCACCAACCTGGCCGAAGCGCGCCTGGCCGAGGCGGCGGGCGTCGATGCGCTGGTCGCCCAGGGCATCGAGGCCGGTGGCCATCGCGGGGTGTTCGAGCCAGAAGCGGGCGACGCGGCTATCGGCACCCTGGCCCTGGTACGCCTGCTGGTGACGCAGACCACGCTGCCGGTGATTGCGGCGGGCGGCATCATGGATGGCGCCGGGATCAACGCGGCGCTGGCCCTGGGCGCGGCCGGCGTGCAGCTGGGCACCGCCTTCGTGCTCTGTCCCGAGTCGGCGGCCAATGCGCCGTACCGGGCGGCGCTGCGCAGTGAGCAGGCTCAGCGCACGCAGATCACCGCGAACATCTCCGGGCGCCCGGCGCGCGGCCTGCCCAATCGCCTGTATGGCGAGTTCGCCGCGGCGCTGCCGGATTACCCGATCGCCTACGATGCGGCCAAGGCCCTGCACGCGGCGGCCAGCGCCCAGGGCTGCCATGACTTCGCCGCGCAGTGGGCCGGGCAGGGCGCGCCGCTGGCCCGCGAGCTGCCGGCGGCCGAACTGGTTGCCGTGCTGTTGGCGGAGATGCAGGCCAACCACTAAAAGCAAAAAGGCCCGGGTGGATAATCCACCCGGGCCTCATGCAACCCTCGGATCAGTCAGCCAGGTTGCTGGCTGCGGTACTCGGTGGTGGTCATGCCGGCGTAGCCCCAGTTATCGGTATCCACTTCCTCGATGACGATATGGGTCAGTTCCGGGCGCTTGTTCAGCACCCGTTGCAGGGTTTCGGTGATTTCGGCGATGACCTGGGCTTTCTGCTCGCGGCTGACGCCGTCCTTGGTGATGCGGACGCTGACGAAGGGCATGTTGTGGTTCCTCGTGGGTGATGATTTAGGGGCTTACCAGGTGCCGCTGCTCATGCCGCCGTCCACCGGCAGCACGGCGCCGGTGGTGAAGGCCGCCTGGCTGAGATAGAGCACGGCGTCGGCAATTTCACTGGCGCGGGCGATGCGCCCGGCCGGTTGCAGGGTATTGAGGAAGGCGTGCTGCTCGGCGCTGTACATCGGCGTATCGACGATGCCCGGCGCCACCGCGTTGACCTGGATATTGTGCGGCGACAGTTCCAGGGCCAGGGCGCGGGTGGCCTGGTTGAGGCCGCCCTTGAGCAGCACCGGCAGGGTCGCCGGCACCTTGATGCTGGGCTGCAGGGCGATGCTCGCGGTGATGTTGACGATATGCCCGCGGCGCCGCGGGATCATGTGTGCTGCCACCGCCTGCGAGGCGTACACCACGCCCTTGAGGTTGGTGCTGATCAGCGCGTCGATCTCCTCCACGGAATAGTCGGTGAATGGCTTGGCGTTGAAGATGCCGGCGTTGTTGACCAGCACGTCGATCTGGCCGAAACGCTGCACGGCGGCGTCGACCAGCTGGCGTGCGGTGGCCGGCTCGCCGATATCACCGGCCACGCCGAGAAAGCGTTCGGGGCGCTCCAGTTGCACGGCGGCTTGTTGCAGGCGCGCGGCGTTGCGCGCATTGCCGACCACGTTGTAGCCGTGGTCGAGGAAGGTGCGGGCAATGGCCAGGCCGATGCCGCTGGAAGCGCCGGTGACGATTGCGGTTTTCGCGTTGTTGCTAGGCATGATCTCGCTCTCTCGCAGGGAAGTTGGAAGTCCGCAGGGCCGGTCGCAAGCACCGCGACCTGTTGCGAGACACTGTATTCATGCGCAATAAGCTGATAAATCTGCTGCTGATCACTTCACTTGATACCTGGTGTAACTAATCCATGAAGCGCAGCTTCGACGAGGTGCAGCTCGGCAGCATCGAGCTGTTCTGCCTGGCGGCCGAGCTGGGCGGTTTCACCGCGGCGGCCCAGGTCGCCGGGGTGACGCCGGCGGCGGTCAGTCGTTCGGTGGCACGCCTGGAGGCGCGTCTGGGCGTGCGCCTGTTCGTCCGCACCACTCGGCATATCCGCCTGACCGAGGGTGGCCGGGGCTACTTCGAGCAGTGCCGGCAGGCGCTGAGCCAACTGATCGAGGCCGAGCGCCAGGTCAGCGGGCAACAGCTGGAGGCGGCCGGCACACTGCGCATCAGCCTGCCCACCACCTACGGCCATCACCGTGTGCTACCGCTGCTGCCGGCGTTTCGCCAGCGCTATCCGGGGGTGAAGGTGGAAGTGCACCTGAGCAACCGCAATGTCGACTTTGTCGAGGAAGGCTACGACCTGGCCATTCGCGTACGCGCCCAGCCGGACTCGGGGCTGATCGCCCGGCCGCTGGAGGAGGCGGCGCTGGTGGTAGTGGCGACGCCGGCCTATCTGCAGCAGGCCGGCACGCCGCAGGGCCTGGATGAGCTGGCGCGGCACGAGTGCATCCAGTTCGAGCTGCCCAGCAGCGGGCGGAAGATTTCCTGGCTGTTCAACGAACAGGGCCGCGAGCGAGAGCTCTTCACTGCGGGCAGCTACTGCTGTGCCGACGATGTGCTCGGCGGCGTGACCCTGGCCAGCAGCGGCGCCGGGCTGTTCCAGACCTACCGCTTCATCGTCGAGCGGCAGCTGGCCAGTGGCGAGCTGGTGGAAGTGCTGCAGCCTTTTGCCGGGCGCTCGCGGCCGTTCACCTTGCTCTATCCCCACGGCCGCCATGTGCCGATCCGCGTGCGGGTGTTCGTCGAGTTTCTCCTGCAGGCCGCGCATGAGTGGCGCGGCGCCTGATCAACCGGCAATAAAAAACCGACGGGTCGCCCCGTCGGTTTTTTTACCACGACCCCCGTTTACGGCAGGGTCAGCAGCACTTTCACCTGGTCGGTGACGGCGGCCTTGTCGACATAGCCGATGGCATCGGCTTCGGCGGCGACCTTGGCCACCACCTCGGCATCGCCGGCCACGCTTGGCAGCGGCTGGCCTTTGCCGGTGAACACCAGGCCGGACCAGTAGGACTTCAGCTGCGCTTCACTCTTGCTGGCGACCGTGGCGTAGAACTTCTCCTTGGTCGGGTTCCAGTCTTTCTGGTCGACGCCTTTCAGCGACTTGTTCTTGCCCAGGAAGATGTTGGCCACGTCGGCCTGCGACGGGCTGGCCGTGGCGGCCGGGTTGACGATCACGGCGACTTCAGCCTGGACCAGGCCGGTTGCAGCCAACAGAACGGTGGTGCACAGAACACGGATGGACACTTTCATCGATGCTCTCCTCAGAACACGAAGTCAACGCCGACACTGAAGATGTCGCCGTCGAAGTTGTGAGCGGGAGCCAGGCCGAGACGGTCGTCCACGGTTTGCTGGGCATCGCGTACGAATACGCCTTCGTAGCTATCGCCACTGGTCTCGACACGCTTGTACTCGCCCTTGAGCACCACGGTGGGCATCAGGTTGTAGTTCAGGCCGAAGGTCCAGGAATTCTGCCGGCCGGCATCTTCGTCCAGCTGGGCATAGGTGACGTGCGGCAGGAACTCGCCGAAACGACGGCCGCCCATCAGGTAGAAGGCATCGGTGCTGCCCGAACCATCGGCCTCGATCACGCGGCTGGTCCACTCGTTGGCGGTCAGCCAGGTACCGTTGTCGTACTGGTAGCCAAAGCTGGTGAACTTGCCTTTCTGGTGATCCAGCGGGTTGAGGCTGACGTTGATAGTGCCGAAGAACGGCAGGGTCACGTCGTCTTCGATGTTGGCCTTGATATCGGCCTCGACGTAGCCGGCGCGGAAGGTACCGAAGTCGTTGGTGGACAGGCTGATGTTGCCGCCGAAGATGTCGTTGTAGTCGATGTCGTGCATGTCATCGACGGCGAAGATGTCGCGATTCTTGGCCATGCCGCCAGCGACCTGGAAGGACACTGTGCCGAAGGAGACCGGCAGGTTGTAGACCACGTCGGCGCCTTCGTAGTTGGACAGCTGGACCTGGCTGTAGACCTCGTCCGGCAGGCGCAACCAGGGGTAGCTGAAGCCCACGTCGATGCTTTCCGAGTACATGTACACCGGCGTGCGCAGGCGGCCGGTGCGGACCATCAGGTTGTCGCTGGCCTGCCAGGACAGGTACAGCCACTCGACATTGGCCTGCCACTCGTCCTGGGCGGGCTTGATGGTGCCCTGGGCGGTGAAGCCGATGGTGTCGGTGATGCCGTACTGGAATTGACCACCCAGCTTGCTCAGCTGGTCGCCGCGCCAGGAGTCGGTGGTCTGGCCGTTGACGCCGTAGCCCTTGCTATCGTCTTCGCCGCCCAGGTAGGTGAGGCCGGCCGTGCCGAAGCCGTTGAGCCGGTATTCGCCTTGCTCCAACGCCAGGGCTGGGGTACTGGCCAGGCAGATGGCCAGACCAAGGACGCGTGCTGTAGTCATGTAAAGGTGCTCCGTTAGCAGTTTTAAACGCGGAATTGGGCCGTCGCCGAGCGCAGGTGATCCCCTGTGCTGACCAGTTGCTCGCCTAGACGGGCAGTGGCCTCGGCCCCCTGTGCGGTTGCTTGTGCGTCCTGCTGCAACACTTGGGTCTCTTGTTGGATCGAACTCGACAGGCCGATCTGTTCATGGGTGAACTGGGCGATGCCGGCGTTTAGCTGGTTGATCTGGCCGACGGCCTGGGCAATCGCTTCGAGCACCTGGGTGGCCTGTACCGAGCGCTCGATGCTGGCCTGGGCCTTCTCGCCGTTGCTGGTCATCACGTTGAGCACGCCATTGGCGCTGCTCTGCAGGCGCTGGATGATCTGCTGGATCTCGGCGGTGGAGGCGGCGGTCTTCTGCGCCAGGTTGCGCACCTCGTCGGCGACCACGGCAAAACCACGGCCCTGCTCGCCAGCGCGGGCGGCCTCGATGGCGGCGTTGAGGGCGAGTAGGTTGGTCTGTTCGGCGATGCTGCGGATCACGGTAAGCACCGAGCCGACCTGCTGGGTTTCTTCTTCCAGTTGCTCCATGGCCTGCACGGCGCTCATCACGCTGCTGCCCAGGTCGCTGATGCTGGTCGACAGGCTGCCGATGTTCTGCCGTGCGGTCTCCGCCTGGCGGGCCGCCGCATTGGCTTCTTCGGAGGCCTGCTGGGAGCGGTGGGCGACTTCCTGGATGCTGCTGGTCATGGTCTGAATGTCGCGGCCGATCGAGTCGGTGTGGTGCTGCTGCGACTGGGCGTTCTGCTTGGCGCCCTGGGTCAGCTGATACAGCTCCTGCGACATCTGCCCCAGCGGGCTGGCGGCATCGATGGTCTGGCGGATGGTGCCCTGGAGTTTTTCCAGGAAGCGGTTGAACAGCTGGATCATCTCGCCGATCTCGTCATTCGAGTCGACGTTGACCCGCCGGGTCAGGTCGCCTTCACCGCGGGCGATGGCTTTCAGCGAGTCGATCACGCCATGCACGTTGCCCATGATGCCGCGGATCACCAGCACCGAGCCGATGCTGACCAGCGCCACCAGCAGGATCGACAGGCCATAGCCGACGCGGGTGGTGGTGGCGTTGTCGGTGCGCGCCTGCGCCAGGGTGGTCTGGAAGTCTTCGTAGGCATGGGCGCGGAAGGTGTCGCCGAGCTGCTGCGCCTGGCTCAGGTCAGTGGCCATGCGGTCGAGGCTGGGGCGCAGATCCTCGAAGCTGGCGCTGCCCTTGACCAGTTGCTCGGAGGCGGCCAGGGCATTGTCGGCATAGCGCTGGATGGCGCTGCGCCAGCCCTGCAATTCATCGCTGCGGGTCGGATTGTCCTTGGCCAGGCCCTGCAGCTCCTGCTGCTTGCTGGCGATTTCGGCGAGCACCTTGCGCGCATCGTCGAGGGTCGCCAGCTCGCCGGCGGCCACCGCGCTGTTGAACAGGCCGGGCAGGCGCGAGAACTGGAAGATCACCGCGTCGGCTTTCTCCAGGGTAGGGAAACTGTGGGTTTCCAGCGTCACCAGGCGCACATCGTTATCCGCCAGCTGCAACGAGCTGTAGCCCACATAGAGCAACAGTCCGCACAAGGCAACGGCAGGTAACAGCGACAACTTCAGGGTCAGCGACAGATTCTTCAACATGGCAGGTGTACCCAAATGGGGGCGCGAAGTGTACAGGAAGCCAGTTAGTGGCTAAAGGCCACTTATTGGTCATGGTTTGACCATGCATCTTTTGGATGGTCTGCCCTAACTGTCGGCCGACCTCCGTATTGCTATAGCCAGAAAACCGCGTTTCTGCCCGCCAACAGGGGCAAATCGCCATATTTGCGCCTGTATAGGTTGCTTGGAGGGACGAACGGCCGATGCCGCACTAGAATGGCCAGATAAGAAAAAGGAGAGACGAATGCGCTCCGTGATGTGGCTCGTCTTGCTGTTCAGTACCCTGACCCACGCTGCCAACCCTCTGCAGGAAGCCATCGCCGAGCTGCAACCCAGTTCATTGCCGGCCGCCGAGCAGCGCGCGGAGCTGGCCTGGTTCGCTGCCGCGGGCAAGCCGTTTGCGGGGGTGCAGGTGCGCGTCATCGCCGAGCACATTCCTACCCACTGGTACGAGGCGACGGTGCTGGCACCGCTGTTCAGCAAGCTCACCGGCATCCGCGTGATCCATGAGATCAGTGGCGAAGACGACGTGGTGAACAAGCTGCGCACTCAGCAGCAGACCGGTCTGCCCCTCTACGATGCCTATGTCAGCGACAGCGACCTGCTCGGTCAGCACTTTCGCGATGGCCAGGTGCTGGTGCTCTCCGACTTCATCGCTGGCGACGGTGCCGGCGTCACTTCGCCGACCCTCGACCTTGCCGATTTCATCGGCCTGCCCTTTGTCACCGCGCCGGACGGCAAGCTCTACCAGCTGCCGGATCAGCAGTTCGCCAATCTCTACTGGTATCGCCAGGACTGGTTCGAGCGCCCGGAGCTGCGCCAGGCATTTCACGAGCGCTATGGCTACGAACTGGATGTGCCACAGAACTGGTCAGCCTATGAGGACATCGCGGCCTTCTTCACCGAGCAGGTCGGTGAGATCGATGGTCAACGTGTCTATGGCCACATGGACTACGGTGGCTACGACCCCTCGCTGGGCTGGCGCCTGTCCGATGCCTGGCTGGGCATGGCCGGGGTGGCCGACCTCGGTTTACCCAACGGCCTGCCGGTGGACGACTGGGGCATTCGCGTCGAGGGCTGTCGCCCGGCGGGTGCCAGCATGGCCCGCGGCGGCGCGCTGGACAGCCCGGCGGCGGTCTATGCGCTGCAGCAGTATGTCGACTGGCTCAAGCGCTATGCCCCGCCGGAGGCGCAGCAGATGAGCTTCAACCAGGCCGGCAATATCGCCGCCCAGGGTCATGTGGCTCAGCAGATCTTCTGGTACACCGCCTTCACCGCCGACTACACCAAGCCCGGCACGCCGGTGGTGGATGCCGAAGGCAAGCCGAAGTGGCGGGTCGCGCCGTCACCGCGCGGCGCCTATTGGCAGGACGGCATGAAGTCCGGCTACCAGGATGTCGGTGCCTGGACCCTGTTGAACACTACGCCGCTGCGCCAGCGCCAGGCGGCCTGGCTGTACGCCCAGTTCGTTACCGCCAAGAGCGTGTCGCTGCGCAAGACCCTGGTCGGGCTGACACCGATCCGCCGCTCCGACCTGGATTCTCCGGCCCTGCTCGCCGAGGCACCGCGTCTCGGTGGCTTGGTCGAGTTTTACCGCAGCCGCGCGGCGCGGCGCTGGACGCCCACCGGCGCCAACGTGCCGGACTACAGCGGCATGGCCAGCCTGTGGTGGCGCCAGTTGCACCCGGCGATCAGTGGCCAGCTCAGCGCGGCGCAGGCCCTGCACAACCTGGCGGGCACCTTCGACCAGCACCTGCAAGGCGTGGCTCGGCGCCAGCAGAATCCTTGTGCACCGCAGCTCAACCCGCCGCGCGGGGCGCAGTACTGGTTGGCGCAGCCGGGTGCGCCCTGGCCGCAACTGGCGGATGAACGTCCGCCGGGCCGGACCCTGAAGTACGAGGAGGCCTTGCGTGCGTGGGATTAGCCTGTTGTTGCTGGGCCTGCTCAGCCTGCCGAGCGCAGCGGCCGAGATCGAGCTGTTCGCCTGGGAGCGCCCACCGCTGGTGCAGCAGACGCTCGATGGCCAGGGTGCCGGACTGGTGCCCGAACTCACCCGCGAGCTGTTCCGGCGGGCCGGAATCTCCTACCAGTTGAGCTTTCTGCCGCTGCAGCGGGCGCTGGTGAAGGTCCAGCAGGAGGCCAACGGATGCGTGTTGCTGGTCGAGCGGCGGCAGGAGCGCGAGCCCTACTATGCCTGGGTCGGGCCGCTGCTGATCTCGCGCCTGGGGCTGTACGCCAAGGCCGACGACGATCTGCAGCTGGACAGCCTGGAGCAGGCGCGCGGCCTGCGCATCCTCAGCCATCAGGGTTCCGGCGCGGGTGACTACCTGCAGGGTGTCGGGCTCGACGTGCTCTATTCGAACAAGGAGTCGCTCAACCTGAGCATGCTGCAGCGCAGCCGGGCGCGCCTGTGGGCGACCAGTGCGGCGGTGGTTCACGCGCTGGGGGCCAAGCCCGAGCCACGTGAGGTGTTGCCCTTCCTGACGCTGATGGAAGACATCGCCTGCCACCCGCAGGTCGATCCGGCGCTGCTGCAGCGCCTGCAGACAAGCTTGCAGCAGATGTACCGCGAAGGCTGGGTGCAGGCGCTGTACCAGCAGCATGGCGTGAGTCTGGAGTAAGCGCGCCGGTATATCCTTGCTGTCACTCGGTATTCCCGCACCACGAGGCCCCCTATGCCGCAACCTCTGCTGATCATCGGTTCCTACCTGTCGCCCTATGTGCGCAAGGTGCTGGTCCTGCTGGAACTGAAAGGCGTGGCCTACCAGGTCGATCCCATCGTGCCGTTCTTCGGCGACGACGAATTCACCCGCCTCAGTCCGCTGCGCCAGGTGCCGGTGCTGGTCGATGGCGACCTGGTGCTCAACGACTCCTCGGTGATCTGCCAGTACCTGGAGGAGCGTTACCCCGAGCCGCGCCTGTATCCCGAGGACCTCGGTCAGCGCGCCCAGGCCCGCTGGCTGGAGGAATACGCCGACAGCCGCCTGGGCCAGGTGATCATCTGGCAACTGTTCAACCAACTGGTGATCGGCCGCTCGGTGTGGGGCCGCGAGCCGGACCCGGAGGTGCTGCGGCAGACCTACGAGGAAGACCTGCCGGGCATCTGCGACTACCTGGAGGCCCAGCTGCCGGAGCGCGGCTGGCTGTTCGGCACGCTGTCGATCGCCGACATCGCCCTGGCCAGTTTCTTCCGCAACGCCCAGTTCGCCCGCTACCGGGTCGATGGCCAGCGCTGGCCGCGCCTGGCCGCCTGGGTCGAGGCGGCGCTCGCCGAGCCGGCCTTCGCCCACCTCGGCGCCTACGAGGCGGTGGCCGCGCGCGTACCGATCGCCGAGCAGCGCGCCGCCCTGCTGGCCGCCGGGGCGCCACTCAGCGAGCGCAGCCTGTTGGGTGCCCAGCCGGTGCGCGGGCCGATGAGTCGCTGCTAATCGGTCAACGGCGAGGCCAGCCCTGCCAGGGTTTGCTCCAGCACCTCGCGGCCTTGCGCCAGCACCTGCTGTTTCCAGTCGTCGGCATCGACATAGAAGGCATCGCGCAGCTGGCGCTTGATCCGCCCGCTCTGGGCGGCGGGCACCTGCGGGTTGCGCTGCAGCCAGTGCTCGGCGCGCAGTGCGTTGAGCACCTTGAGTCCCGGCAGGGTGCCGTACTCCAGGGTCAGGCCGTTGTACTCGGCCTGCGGGCAGGTCTGCATGACCACCAGCTCGATGGTGCCATTGAGCCTGGCCGACACCGAGTTGCCCTCGGCACTGTTGGTCACCCCTGCGCCCCACCAGCGCCGGGCGCGGGCGATGTCCGCCGCGACCTGCTGTCCCTTGTAGATGCGCTCGCCGACGCCGCGCGGGCCGAGGCCGGTGTGCACATCGACCCAGCCGATGCGCTGACACTGCCGACCATGCTGGCGCAGCACCTGGCGCAGGGTCTGATTGCTCCAGGTCGGTGCGCTGCCGGCGAAGAACAGGCCCGTGGCATCGCTGTGCTGGCCGCGCGAGATGGCGCCCTGCAACGCCATACGGCCATGGCGCAGGGCGTAGCCGAGCAGGCCGAGGGTGCTGCGCAGGGTCGGTGGCTGCTGCCTGGGCAGCAGCAGGTGGGCGATGGCGCGGTAGTCGGGGTTGTCCGGCAGCGGCTGGCTGAAGTCGATGAAGTTGCGGTTGAGGTCGACGTTGTCCTCGGTCACCCGGCGCAGCCAGGAGAAACCGTAGGGATTGAGCGCATGCAGGAACAGCACGGCCAGGTCGTCGCGCTTGCAGCGTTCGATCCAGGCACTGTCGCGCAGCCGATCGATCTGCAGACCCGAGCCGCAGAAGCCTTCCACACCGTGGCAGGCGCTGCTCAGGATCAGCAGATTGGTGGCATCCGGCGCGCCGAGGCGGGCCACATCGAGGGCCAGCTCTTCGCCGTCACGACCTTGCAGCGGGTGGATATGCGACTCGACCAGCAGTCCGGCGGCAGCGCTGGCGTCGAGGAATTTCTGCCGGGCTTCGGCATAGCTTTGCGAGAAGCAGGAAAGGTCCATGGTGCATTCCGTGTGGTGGGGTGGAGCGCCCGCGCGGTTTCGCAGGCGCGGCCGGGCCCGCGGTGCGGGCTTGTGGCCTGTACCGGGCGGCGGCAAGGAGGGTTGGGGTGGGGCTTTGCCCCGGGTTGGCGGCCTTGTGGGCCGCCTGATTTAGCTGTGGATCATGAGGCGATCACCACGCGGCCGATGCTGCTCAGGCGCGCGCCGTACTCCACCGTTTCCACCACGATCTGCGTGCCGAACTCGGCGCGGCGCCAGGTCGGCTGCAATTCGCGGGAGTCCGGGCGGTGCTGCGGGGTGTTGACGCGTTGCTGCATGGCAGGGAACTCCTGACTCAGGCCTGGCTCGGGGCCGGCACGTTGACGGGATCGCTGGAGGCCTGGGTGATGACGGCAATGTCGCCGCGGCTGCGCTCCGGGTCGATCAGGCGCAGGGCGAGCAGGCCGCCGCCGATCAGCACCAGGCCGAACAGGCCGACGGCCAGCTCGAAGCCCCGCACCAGGTCGCCGCCTTGCCAGCCGATGGCCTGGCCGACCACATGCGGGGCGAGCATGCCGGCGCTGGTCATCAGGCCGATGTGGATGGCCAGCATGCTGCCGCGCTGCTTGGCCGGGGCGATGTAGGCGACGGCGGAGTTGGCGAAGGCCGGCACCAGGTTGACGATGGCGCCGCCGAGCAGATAGAGCGCGATGGTCATGCCCACGCCCTGCTCGACGAAGCCGAGCAGACTCATCGCCACACCGCCGATCAGACAGGCCGCGGCTATCGGCACGGCCATGGCCAGGCGTACGCTGGCGCCGCGCTTGAGGGCGCGTTGCGACAGGCTGGAGACCAGCAGGTTGAGGATGATCACGCCGAGGGTGGCGGCCATCACCACGTAGCCGGACTGCATCGGGCTCATGCCTAGCCCCTTCTGCAGGTAGGTGGGAATCCAGCTGTAGATCAGCGCGGTGGGCAGGTAGGTGCAGAAGCCGGCCAGGGTGACGAAGACGAAGGTGCGGTTGAGCAGCAGCTGGCTATAGGGCGCGGTGCCGCCGCCGGCCTCGCCCTGGGTGTCATCATGCTGGCCTTCGCGGCCGACCAGCAGCCACAGCGTCAGCCAGAGCAGGCCGACACCGGCGAGGAGCAGGTAGCCGGCGCGCCAGCCCAGGTGCTGGATCAGCAGCGGCAGCGACAGCGCGCCGAGGATGGCGCCGGACATGATCGCCACCTGGATCCAGGCCGCCGGCAGTACGCGCTCACGCGGGGCGTACCATTTGAACGCGGCGTGCTGGGTCACCGCGGTGCCCGGGCCGCAGCCGGCGCCGAGCAGCATGCGGCTGGCGACCAGGGCGTAGAAGCTGGTGCTGATGGCGGTGAGGATCTGCGCAGCCATCCACACCACCGACATGCCGGACAGGATCCAGCGAGTCGGCAGGCGGTTGGCGAGAAAACCGACCAGCACGCCGGACAGCGAATAGAGGAAGAAGAATGCGCTGCCGATAAAGCCGAACTGTTCGGGGCTGAGTTTCAGCTCGTCGATGATCTGCGGGCCGGCGAAGGCGAAGATGGTCTTGTCCAGCACGCTGATGACCATCACCGCCATCAGCATGCAGATGATCAGGCTGCGGCGGTTGTGGGAAGGGGACTGCATGGCTCAGGCCTCGCTCAGATAGGTTTCCACCAGGCGACCCCAGAGGCTGGCGCCGAAGGGGATGGCCTGGTCGTTGAAGTCGTAGCCGGGGTTATGCACCATGCAGCCGCTCGGGCCGCTGTTGCCATTGCCCGTGACGATGTAGCAGCCGGGGCGCACTTCCAGCATCGAGGCGAAATCCTCGCTGCCCAGGTAGCCGCTCGGCACGCTGGTCAGCAGCGCCTGGCTGCCGACCAGCTGGCGCGCCACGTTCTGCAGCAGGGTCGTTTCTGCCGGAGTATTCAGCAGCACGCCGATGCGCTCGTCGTAGTCCAGCTCGACGTCCAGGTCATGAGTCTGCGCCACGCCCTGGGCGATCGCGCTGATACGCTTGCGCAGCAGTTTACGGATATCCGGGTTGGTCGAGCGCACGCTGAGCTTGAGCGTCGCCACATCGGGAATCACGTTGTGTGCCTCGCCGGCCTGGATCGCACCAACCGTGACCACGCCCACTTCGCCGGCCGGCACATTGCGCGCGACGATGCTCTGCAGGGCCAGGACCAGCTCGGCGGCGGCCACCACCGGATCCTTGGCCTTGTGCGGCATGGCACCGTGGCCACCGACGCCGATCAATTTGATGGTCGCTACGTCCGACGAGGCGCTCATCGCCCCGGCCTGGGTGACGAACATGCCCACCGGCAGGCCCGGCATATTGTGCAGGGCGTACACCGCGTCGCAGGGGAAGCGCTGGAACAGGCCGTCCTCGATCATCCGCTTGGCGCCGCCGAGGGTTTCTTCGGCGGGCTGGAAGATCAGGTTGAGGGTGCCGTCGAACTGCCGGGTCTCGGCCAGGTAGCGCGCCGCGCAGAGCAGGATCGCGGTGTGGCCGTCGTGGCCGCAGGCGTGCATCTTGCCGGCGTGCTGGCTGCAGTGGGCGACGCCGCTTTCCTCATGGATCGGCAGGGCGTCCATGTCGGCGCGGATGCCGATGCTGCGGCTGCCGCGACCGTTGCGCAGTACGCCGACCACGCCGGTGCCGCCGATGCCTCGGTGTACTTCATAGCCCCATTGGCGCAGGTAATCGGCGACCAGCTCGCTGGTGCGCTGCTCCTCGAAGCCGAGTTCGGGATGCTGGTGGATCTGTCGGCGAATCGACGCGAATTCATCCTGCCAGGCGAGGATCTGCGGGATCAGCTGCATTTTTTGTCCTTGTGGTGATACCCAGATTGCCGCGCAGCATGCCGCAGGCCGGGGTGGCCGAGATAATCACCTCTGCGCATGTGTATCGACTTTGGTTATGTGCCAGGTGCGCAGCCCTTGGTTATGCTGCAACGCCCTGTCCGTTCGGAAGATAGTGATGGCCCTGTATAGCGCTGAAATCCTCTGGTCGCGTGGCGATCAGGACTTCCTCGACAACCGCTACAGCCGTGGCCACCTGTGGCGTTTCGACGGCGGCATCGAGGTGCCGGCATCGTCCTCGCCGCAGGTGGTGCCATTGCCGGGCTCGCGCGAAGACGCGGTGGACCCGGAAGAGGCCTTCGTCGCCGCGCTGTCCAGTTGCCACATGCTGTGGTTCCTGTCCCTGGCCGCCCGCGACGGCTGGCGCGTGGATGCCTACCGCGATGCAGCCGAAGGCCGCATGGGCAAGAACGCCGAGGGCCGCCTGGCCATGACCCGCGTCACCCTGCGCCCGGCGGTCACCTTCGCCGGCGCCGCACCCAGCCGTGAGCAGCTCGATGCCCTGCACCACGAGGCCCATGAGGCATGCTTTATCGCCAACTCGGTGAAGAGCGAAGTGCGCTGCGAACCGCAGGGCGTCATCTGATCGCGGACAGTCCCCTCTCCCGTTTACGGGAGAGGGCTAGGGAGAGGGGCTTTTCCAGCGTCCCATAAGTGGGCGAGGGGTGCCGACTCACTTGCCCGGCAGCAGCTCGCCCAGCTTCGGCGCATGCGGGCTCTTGTAGGCGTACACCAGCTCGTCGGCCAGGGCCTTGGCCTCGCGGGTCATCAGCTCCTGGTCGCGGCAGACCAGGGAGATGTTCATCGGCGGCACCTGTTCCGCCAGGTCGAGGATTTCCAGCTCCTGGCCGAGCCGCTGCACGTGCTCCAGTACCCGTAGCGACCAGTAGCTGACCGCGTCGGTGTTGAGCGCCAGCTCGCAGCACAGCACCACCGAGGCGCATTCGATGACGCGCTGGGGCGGTGCTACGCCGTAGTTTTCGAACATCAGGCCGACCCGCGACTGCTCCAGCGAATCCTGCAGCAACCACTCCTGCTCGCGCAGCTCGTGCAGCGTGCGCGCACCGCGCAGGGGGTGGCCCTTGCGCACGGCCAGCACGGTGGGCTGCTCATACAGTTCGGTCCAGCTGAAACCCTCGCTGTTGCGGCTGGCCGGCAGGGAGGTCAGCACCAGGTCGAGCTGGCCTTCGCGCAGGCCTTCCATCAGTTTCGACGGGCGCAGTTCGTGGATCTGCACCTGCACGTCGGGGTAGCGCTTGCGGTAGCGGTTGAGGCTATTGATGAACTGGGCGCCGGGGGTAACCGGCGACACGCCGATCGAAACCCGACCATCCATGGTGCCCTTGAGCGTTTCGATTTCCTCGCGGGCGCGGCGCACCTCTTCGAGGATCAGGCGCGCGCGGCGCACCAGGCGTTCGCCGTATTCGGTGGCGGTGATGCCACGGTTGGAGCGCAGCAGCAGAGGCACGCCGAGCTCGGCCTCGAGTTCCTTGATGCCCTTGGACAGGGCCGGCTGGGAGATATGCAGCAGGCGCGAGGCTTCCTGAATGCTGCCGCTTTCACAGATGGCGACGATGGCGCGGAGCTGGTGCAACTTCATGGGCAAGGCCGGGCTTGTGTAGGTAAGGGACGGAATCTAAAGCAAAAAACGCACCTCGTGGCTGAATGCCGATGGACAGCCCCAGACGATTTGTAAGTTAAAAAAACGGCGACCCGCAGGTCGCCCAAGGAGTAGTACGTGGCGCCGCTGTTGCTCAGCGGATCCCCGCCGCGCGCAGGGCGCTGGGGGTGAACTGTTTGCGGCTGTACGGCACGCCGAACTGGTAGGCGTTGGGCTGTTCGTTGTACAGCGCGTTGACCGCGTAGCGCCCGGAGAGCACGTCGTAGTGGGTCTCGGCGCTGAACTGCGGCGCCTGCTGGTCGTAGAAGAAGCTGCCGTGGCCCTCGGAAACGCGCCACAGCTGGCCGCGGCCGTCGTAGGCATCGGCTTCGGCGGCCTGCCAGCTGTCCTCGTCGATGAACAGGTCGCGGCGCGAGTAGACGTGGCGCTGGCCCGGCTTGAGGGTGGCGCTGACGTGCCAGACGCGGTGCAGCTCGTAACGGGTGTGTGCGGGGTTGATATGGCCCGGCTGGATGATGTCGCTGTACTTCAGCTTGGGCGAGCCGAGCTGGTAGCTGTTGTAGGGGATGTAGATCTCCTTCTTGCCCACCAGCTGCCAGTCGAAGCGATCCGGCGAGCCGTTGAACAGGTCCAGGTCGTCCATGGTGCGCATGCCTTCGGCGCCGGGGCTGTCGTAGGCGATCTGCGGGGCGCGGCGTACGCGGCGCTGGCCGGCGCTGTACTGCCAGGCCATGCGCGGCTCCTTGACCTGGTTGATGGTCTCGTGGACCAGCAGCACGCCGCCGGCCATGCGCGCTGGGGCGAGGAATTCCTCGCGGTAGAAGTACAGGACGTTGGCCATTTCCGCCGGGGCATAGTCGGAGAGCCCGGCTGGGTAGGCCAGCTGCTGCTTGATCAGGCTCGGGGTGAAGGCGCCGCCCGCCTGCGGCGAGGCCTGCACCACCATGCGCTGGAAGGTCAGGCCACGGTAGCGGCCGATATGGTTCCAGATCACTTCCAGGCCGTTCTGCGGGATGGCGAACGGCAGGCCGCCGCTGCGGTAGTTGAGCAGGCCGTTGCCGCCCTCGGCCAGCTGGGTGTCAGCGGCGTTGAGGCGGCTGGTGTCCAGGTAGGCCTTGGGCATGATCACCGAACGGCGGCTCGGGTAGACCGGGATGCGGTAGGTCTGCGGGTAGCGCTTGAACAGGGCGAGCTGGCCGGGAGTCAGCTTGTCCTGGTACTGCGCGAGGTTCTCGGCGGTGATGGTGAACAGCGGCTGGTCGGCGCTGAACGGGTCGCTGAGGAAACCGTTGGCGTCGCGCTGGCCGGCGTCCGGGCCGATGCCGCCGGTCCAGGCCGGGATGCTGCCGTCGGCGTTGCCGGCCTGTTCGGCGCCGATCGGCGTGAGGTCCTGGCCGAGGCGGGCGACCTGCTCGGTCGGTACCGCCGCCAGCGTCTGGCCGGCAGCGAACAGGCCGAGGCTGAGGCAGCCGGCACGCAGCAGTTGGGTATGAAGCAGGGAAAACGTCATGTGCAGTGCCCTCAAAAACTCATGCCGAGACTGAACGCGAGGAAGTCGCGGTCGGTGTTGGTGTTGAAGTCGCCGCCGAAGTAGTCGGTGTAACTCAGGCTGGCGGTGTATTTGGACAGGTAGTCGGCGTCGAGGCCGACGCTGAGCGATTGGTTGCCCTCGGTGAAGGTCGGCCCGTAGCCCTCGACGTCGTGGGCGAAGGCCAGGTTGGGCTTGAGGTTGATGCCGGCGATGGCGTCGTTGAAGTCGAGCATGGCGCGCAGGCGATAGCCCCAGGAGTTCTCGGTGTAGAAGCCCTTGTCGCTGCACTGGTCCGGGTTGGCGCTGTTGAGCAGCGCCTGGCACAGCTGGTTGCCGGTCATGCCCAGGGCTGCGGCGGCATCGCTGAGCTGGCCGTAGCCGAACACGCTGCTGCGGCCGAAGCGCAGGTCGGAACCGTCGGTGGAGCCGAGGTTGCCGATATGGCTGTAGCCGACTTCGCCGACCAGGGTCAGGCGGTCGCCACCGAGTACCTGGTCGAAGGTACGTACGGCGCTGACCTGGGCCTGGCTGAACGGCATGCGTTTGTAGCCCTGCACCAGGCTGCCCTGGCTGGCGTCGGCCCAACCCTGGTCGAAGATCGCCAGGCCGTCGATGCCGAGCATGTCGACCAGTCCACCGACGCCGGCGGCGGTGGACACCTCGGTGCCGTTGAGCGACAGCGGCATGTTCGGCCGGTGGCTGATCTCGCCGGAGAGTGCGGTGCCATCCGGGGTGGTGGTGGCGAAGCTGATGCCGTACAGGCGGATGTCTTCCGGGTATTCCAGGTAGTAGCGCGACGTCGCCGGGCCGGGTTCGCCGGTCAGGCTGGCCAGGCTCGGCGCGCCGACCAGCCACATGCTCTCCGGCGTGCGGCTGTGGTAGTTCATGGCGTAGAAGCCGAACTCGGTGTCGTTCAGCTCCGGCACCAGCCAGCGCATGGCCACGCCGAACTGGCCGCTGTCACGCGCTTCCTGGTCGTTCAGGCGCGGCACGTAGCCGTAGGCGGTCGGGTCATCGCGGTCGACGTCGCTGCCGAAGCTGGTCATGCCGATGTCGCAGCCCTTGGCCGCAGTGTCGGCGCCGAAGAAGGTGCCGCAGTTGTCGAGCACGGTCTTCTCCCATTCCAGCTGGTAGAAGGCCTCGATGGACAGGTTGTCGCTCAGGCCCTGGGTGACGTAGAGCATGTTCACCGGGATCAGGCCTTCCTTGAGCTCCGAGCCGGGGCGGCGGAACGCGGCGACGTCGGCCGGGTTGATGGCGTTGATGCTGTTGCCGATGAAGGTGCTCTCGCCCCAGCTCACCACCTGCTTGCCGGCGCGCACGCTGCCCGGCAGGTCGTTGATCAGGTAGTTGTGGTAGACGAAGGCATCCAGCAGCTCGAAGCCGGACGACTGCGCGGCGTTGTCGCGGCCACTGTCGTCGATGTCGTAGAGCAGGCGGTGTTCGTCCTTCAGCTCGAAGTCGTACCAGTACTTGCCACGCAGGAACACGCCGGTGTCGCCGTAGCTCAGCTCCAGGTCGTGGATGCCCTTGAAGATCTTCGAGAAGGTCTCGCCCTGCTTGAAGTTCAGCCGCCCGTCGTCGCTGGTGCGGGTCGAGGCCGTGCCGCCGTTGGCCTTGCCGATGAACGTGCGGTCGGCATCGTCCATGGCCCAGCTGGCGCCGATGGACAGCGACGAGTCGAAACGCCCCTCGATTTCCCCGATGTTGAAGCTGGCGGCCTGGGCCGGTAGCGCGCTTGCCAGTGCTACGGCCAGTGCCAGGGCATGGGGGTACATGGCCCCTGCGCCTTTTGTTGTTCTATTCATGCTGCTCTCCGCCTGGGAACTGCTGATCAATGCCCGCCGCCGGCCATCGCCGTGCGGCGCATCGTTAGGTGACTGCCTGATGACAGCTGCCGGGGCATCCTAGGGGGCTGCCGGGGTCCTGACTTCTGAATAATCCTTATGCCTATAGCCAAAGGTGAGAGCTGCTCGTGGGGGCGTCGCTGAATGCGCTGCAAAGCCCGCCAGCCGGGGCTTGCCCGTGTGCAGGGCACATAACCTGGGGTTATCTCGATAAGCAGGATTCGCCCGGCGCACCAGGTGTGGGCATGGGTTTGCCGTTGTTGTGCAGGGGGGAGGGTGTTGCCGTAACGCAGCCTGCCGCGGCAGTTGTGGTGTTGTCGCCGGCAGAAATGCTCGGGGCGCAGGCATAAAAAAACCGCCCCGGAGGGCGGTTCTTTCACAGCAGCAGCGAATTACAGACCGTTGGCGGCCTTGAACTCGCGGCGGCGGCGGTGCAGGACCGGCTCGGTGTAGCCGTTCGGCTGCTTGGTGCCTTCGACCACCAGTTCCAGGGCAGCCTGGAAGGCGATGTTGCTGTCGAAGTTCGGCGCCAGCGGACGGTACAGGGCATCGCCCGCGTTCTGACGGTCGACTACCGGCGCCATGCGCTTGAGGCTGGCAACGATCTGCTCTTCGCTGACGATGCCGTGACGCAGCCAGTTGGCCAGCAGCTGGCTGGAGATGCGCAGGGTGGCGCGGTCTTCCATCAGGCCGACGTCGTTGATGTCCGGCACCTTGGAGCAGCCGACGCCCTGGTCGATCCAGCGCACCACATAACCGAGGATGCCCTGCGAGTTGTTGTCCAGTTCGTTCTGGATCTCTTCCGGGGTCCAGTTGGTGTTCGGCGCCAGCGGGATGCTCAGGATGTCGTCGATGGACGCGCGCTCGCGCTTGGCCAATTCGGCCTGGCGGGCGAACACGTCGACCTTGTGGTAGTGCAGGGCGTGCAGCGCGGCGGCGGTCGGCGACGGGACCCAGGCGGTGTTGGCACCGGCCAGCGGGTGCATGATCTTCTGCTCGAGCATGCCGGCCATCAGGTCGGGCATGGCCCACATGCCTTTGCCGATCTGGGCGCGACCTTGCAGGCCGGTGGCCAGGCCGATGTCGACGTTCCAGTTCTCGTAGGCGCTGATCCACTTCTCCGCTTTCATGGCGGCCTTGCGCACCACGGCGCCGGCTTCCATGGAGGTGTGGATTTCGTCACCGGTACGGTCGAGGAAGCCGGTGTTGATGAACACCACGCGCTCGCTGGCGGCTTTGATGCACGCCTTGAGGTTGACGGTGGTGCGGCGCTCTTCGTCCATGATGCCGACTTTCAGGGTGTTGCGAGTCAGGCCGAGGACGTCTTCGACGCGGCTGAAGATTTCGCTGGTGAAAGCGACTTCTTCCGGGCCGTGCATCTTCGGCTTAACGATATAAACCGAGCCGGTACGGGTGTTCTTGCGGCTGGTGTTGCCATTCAGGTTGTGGATGGCGATCAGGCTGGTGAACAGGCCGTCCTGGATACCTTCCGGGATTTCGTTGCCCTGGGCATCGAGGATCGCCGGGTTGGTCATCAGGTGACCGACGTTGCGGATGAACAGCAGGCTGCGGCCGTGCAGGGTCAGCTCGCTACCGTCGGCCTTGGTGTAGACGCGGTCCGGGTTCATGGTGCGGGTGAAGGTCTTGCCGCCTTTGGCCACTTCTTCGGCCAGGTCGCCCTTCATCAGGCCGAGCCAGTTGCGGTAGACGATGACCTTGTCATCGGCATCGACGGCGGCGACCGAGTCTTCGCAGTCCATGATGGTGGTCAGCGCGGCTTCCATCAGCACGTCTTTGACGCCGGCGGCGTCGGTCTGGCCGACCGGGGTGCTGGCGTCGATCTGGATTTCGAAGTGCAGGCCGTTGTGCTTGAGCAGCACGGCCTTCGGCGCGGCAGCTTCGCCCTGGAAGGCGATGAACTGGGCGGCGTTCTTCAGGCCGGTGCTGTTGCCGTTTTTCAGGCTGACGGACAGTTGGCCGTTCTTCACTACATAAGCAGTGGCGTCGACGTGGGAAGCACCTTCCAGCGGCGCGGCTTCGTCGAGGAAGGCGCGGGCGAAAGCGATGACCTTGTCACCACGGACCTTGTTGTAGCCTTTGCCTTTCTCGGCGCCGTTTTCTTCGCTGATCACGTCGGTGCCGTACAGGGCGTCGTACAGCGAGCCCCAGCGGGCGTTGGAGGCGTTCAGGGCGAAACGCGCGTTCATCACCGGTACCACCAGCTGCGGGCCGGCCAGACGGGCGATTTCTTCGTCGACGTTCTGCGTGGTGGCCTGGAAGTCAGCCGGTTCCGGCAGCAGGTAGCCGATTTCCTGGAGGAAGGCTTTGTACGCGGCGGCGTCATGCGCCTGGCCGGCACGGCCTTGATGCCAGGCGTCGATCTTGGCCTGGAAATCATCACGCTTGGCGAGCAGGGCGCGGTTTTTCGGGGCCAGATCGTTGATCACGGCTTCGGCGCCAGCCCAGAACTTGTCGGCAGCGATGCCGGTACCGGGGATGGCTTCATTGTTGATGAAGTCGTAAAGGGCTTTGGCGACCTGCAGGCCACCGACTTGAACGCGCTCAGTCATTGCTTGCCTCACTTGATTCCAGACAGCTCTAAATCCGGGCCGGACGGCCATGTAGTACGAGCCGCGGGATACTACATGACTCAAACGAAAAAATCAGTCACGGTCTGTCAGCGCCTGCCAGGCGGCGCTGGACGGCGATCTATCTATACTGGCGCGATCAACTGACAACGGAGGTTGCAATGCGCGTGGTACAAGCGGGTGTAAATGATCTGGATGAATTGGTCGGCCTGTTCGCTGGCTACCTGGAGTTCTACGAGGTGCCCAGGGCGGCCGGGGAGATCGCCAAGTTCATCGGCGCGCGCCTGCAGCGCGGCGATTCGACCCTGTTTATCGCCCGCAATGAGCAGGGCGTGGCGCAGGGCTTCGTGCAGCTATATCCCTTGTTTTCCTCGCTGAGTATGGCGCCGGCCTGGCTGCTCAACGATCTGTATGTGGCACCCAGTGCGCGCCGCCAGGGCGTCGCCGAGGCGCTGATGAATGCCGCCCGCGCCCACGGCGTGGCCACGGGCGCCTGTGGCCTGCAGCTGGAGACGGCAAAGACCAACCTGGGCGGCCAGGCCCTCTATGAAAAGCTAGGCTATGTACGAGATGAGGTGTTTTATACCTATTGGCTGAGCCTGGCGGATTGAAGGCTTGCAGTCTCAGGAGCGAGCTCCGCTCGCGAAGCATTGCGCTGATTGGTTTCGCGGGCAGAGCGCGCTCCTACATTTAAATACAACAGGGGGTTTTCCATGAATCATCTGGTACTCACGGTAATCGCCCCGGACCAGCCGGGCCTGGTCGAGCGCATCGCCCAGTGCATCGCCGGCCATGGCGGCAACTGGCTGGAGAGCCGCATGTCGCGCATGGCCGGGCAGTTCGCCGGCATCCTGCGCGTGGCTGTACCGGCGGAAGGCTACGACGAACTGGTCGAGTCGCTGCAGGCCCTGAATGCCCAGGGCATCCGCGTGCTGGTGGCGGAAAGCGGCATCGAGCCGTCCTGCACCTGGAAACCGATCCTCCTCGACCTGGTCGGTAACGACCGCCCCGGCATCGTCCGCGACATCACCCGCCTGCTGGCCGAGCAGGGCGTCAACCTGGAAAGCCTGACCACCGAAGTGGCGCCCGCGCCGATGAGCAGCGAACCGCTGTTTCACGCCGAAGCGGTGCTCGCGGTACCGCTGACGCTGTCGCTGGATGTGCTGCGCGACAAGCTGGAAAACCTCGCCGATGACCTGATGGTGGAGCTGAATCTGCGCGTCGACCCATGAGAATCTGTCTACGATCAAGAGATCGTCGGCAGATTCTGATATCCCCGAATTCCGGGGATGGACCTGTGGATAAACTGGGGAGCCCCGGCGCACGCACTAGTGCCCCGGGGCTTTTCTTTAAGTGCCTAAAAAACCAGCAGATTCAGGATGTTGTGCACAAAGGCCGGGGATGCTTCTGTGGATAACCACGGGATGAACGGCGCCAGGCAGCGGCTGCTGTGGCTTACGTGGGATTGAGCGTTTTCTGAGCGACTGCGCCACCGACCTGGCCTTGGCCATCCCGCCTTTGGCGCACTTGTGTCCGGCGCAGTTGAGCATCCGGCGATATCCCCGATTAACGGGGATGGCCTTGTGGATAAGCTGGGGAGTGGCGGCGCCACCCCTAGTGCCCCGCAGCTTCTCGGTTGTTGACTAAAAAACCAGCAGTTTCAAGGCGTTGTGCACAAAGACCGGGGATGCTTCTGTGGATAAGGTCGGGATGACTGGCGCCAGGCCAGGCGTGCTGCAGTCTGTGGCCGTTTGGTTGTTTTCTGTGCAAGACGGGGCGATACCTAGCCCCTAGCCAGGCAGCCGCATAGTTGTAGGGTGCGCCGTGCGCACCACCACCCCCGCAGGACCCTCTGCTGCGCACAGGGCGCACCGATGGACTCCCCTCAGGCCACCTGCCGGCGCCGCAGACTGATCCAGATATCCAGGCTATACAGCGCCAATCCGGCCCAGATGCAGATAAAGGCCAGCAGCTTGCTCGGGTCGAGATGCTCGTCGAACAGCAAGATCGCCTGCAGCATCACCAGGGTCGGCGCCAGGTATTGCAAGAAGCCCAGGGTGGTGTAGGGCAGATGGCGCGCGGCGGCGTTGAAGCACAACAGCGGCACCAGGGTGATCGGCCCGGCGGCGATCAGCCACAGCGCCTGCGAGGTGCTCCAGAATGCACCTTGCGTGCTCATCGCCGCCGGATGCCAGAGCAGCCAGCCGAGTGCCAGCGGCAGCAGCAGCCAGGTTTCCACCACCAGGCCAGGCAGGGCGGCCACCGGCGCCTGCTTGCGGATCAGCCCGTAGAAACCGAAAGTCAGCGCCAGCACCAGCGAGACCCAGGGAATGCTGCCCACCTGCCACAACTGCTGCAGCACGCCCAGCGCGGCCAGGCCCACGGCCAGCCACTGCAGGCGGCGCAGGCGTTCGCCGAGCAGCAGCATACCGAGCAGCACGTTGATCAACGGGTTGATGTAATAGCCAAGGCTGGCTTCGAGCATGCGCCCGTTGTTCACCGCCCAGACATAGACCAGCCAGTTGCTGGCGATCAGCATGCCACTGATCGCCAGCACACCCAGGCGCCTGGGGTTATTGCGCAGTTCACGCAGCCAGCCCGGGTGCTTCCACGCCAGCAGCAGGGCGGCGCCGAACAGCGCCGACCACAGCGCGCGATGAACGATGATCTCCAGCGCCGGCACGTTCTGGATGGCTTTGAAATACAGCGGAAACAGACCCCAGATGGTGTAGGCGATGATGCCCAGCAGATACCCGCGTTGCGGGTTGGCGGTGGCCATGCAGAATCCTTGGTTAGGCAGCTAACTAAGCCAGCGATTCTAGTGGGGCAGGGCGAGCTTGTCTGGTTGTTCAGCTCTGTTCGGGCTGCCGCTGCGGCGATATCTGTAAGCCTGGCTTTACAGGTTGCGAGGTGACTGTTCGCTGAGGCTCAGCGTGCCGCTGTAGCTGAACAGCGTACCCAGCAGTGGCAAGGCAAAGCCGACATGGAAGTGGTAGCGGCCGTTGTCGATACGTTTATAGGCGCTGGTGCGCGGCAGCAACCAGAGTGGCACGCGTACGCCATGCAGCCAGGCCTTGAGTGGGCGCCAGTACCAGCCGCCGGCATGGATATCCACCGCCAGGGCCAGGCGCACACTACCGGTTGTCTCGAGCCAATAACCCGCTGGCCAGCAGCCGTGGGGATGAAAGGTGGATAGCAGGGGAGCGGCCGTGGCGAAGTAACGATCCCAGTGCAGGGTTGCGCCGCTGGAATGGATTATCACCTTGAGCTCGACCTGAGGATGCTCCAGAGGAATGCCTAGGCGACCAGCCAGGCGCCTGCCGAGCAGGCCGGCCAGGCCTTTACCCAGGTGCAGATCAATCTTGCCCTGCAGACTGCCGCCTTGTCGATGCAGCTGCTGCAGCAACGGATGAAGCTGGCTGAAGCCATCGCCGAACCAGCGCTCGACACTTTGCATGGGGCCTCCTTGGCCGACGTAGCCTAGAACAGCTTCAGCGGCTCTTCATCCAGCGCCGCCATCTGCTCGCGCAACATCAATATCTGTTCGCCCCAGTAACGTTCCGTGCCGAACCAGGGGAAACTCATGGGGAAGGCCGGATCGTCCCAGCGCCTAGCCAGCCAGGCGCTGTAGTGCATCAGGCGGAGGGCGCGCAGGCCTTCGATCAGTGGCAGTTCGCGGCTGGCGAAGTCGTGGAACTCGTTGTAGCCGTCGACCAGTTCGGCCAGTTGCCCGAGGCGCTCGTGGCGTTCGCCGGCGAGCATCATCCAGATGTCCTGCACCGCCGGGCCCATGCGGCAGTCGTCGAGGTCGACGATATGGAAGCTGTCGTCGCGGCACAGCAGGTTGCCCGGATGGCAGTCGCCGTGCAGGCGGATCGGCGTGTAGCGCACGCTGGCGAACAGCTGGTCGAGGCGCTTGAGCAGGTCGCGCGCTACCGACTCGTAGGCCGGCAGCAGGCTGCGCGGGATGAAGTTGCCATCCATCAGGGTCGCCAGCGATTCGTGACCGAAGTTGACCACGCCCAGCGCTTCGCGATGGGCGAACGGGCGGCTGGCGCCGACCGCGTGCAGGCGCCCGAGCAGTTGGCCGAGGCGATACAGTTGGTCGAGGTTGCCCGGCTCCGGGGCGCGACCGCCGCGGCGTGGGAACAGGGCGAAGCGAAAGCCCGCGTGCTCGAACAGGGTCTCGCCGTCGCGCACCAGGGGCGCCACCACCGGGATTTCGCAGTCGGCCAGTTCCGCGCTGAAGGCATGCTCCTCGCGGATCGCCGCATCGCTCCAGCGTGCCGGGCGATAGAACTTGGCGATCAGCGGCGTCTCGTCCTCAATGCCCACCTGGTAGACGCGGTTTTCGTAGCTGTTGAGGGCTAGCACGCGGGCGTCGCTGAGGTAGCCGAGGCTCTCCACGGCATCCAGCACCAGGTCGGGGGTGAGCGTGGCGAAAGGATGGGACATGGGCGACTCCGGTTGCGGGGCGCAGAGTGTAACCCCTGGCCGGCGCAATAACAGAAGCGTTGCCAGCGGTAGCCCGGACTTCAGTCCGGGGCTCTGCGCCAGTTTCCCGGACTGAAGTCCGGGCTACGCCAGGTTCAGTAGTCGCCCGGCTTGGGCGTACGTGCCAGGCAGTAGATATCCACCCGCGCTGCGCCGGCCTTGCGCAGCAAGCGGGCGATGGCCTCGGCGGTGGCGCCGGTGGTCAGTACGTCGTCGATCACGGCCAGATGCTTGCCCTGCACCTCTGCATTGGCCTCCAGGGCAAAGGCGCGGCGCAGGTTGCGCAGGCGCGCGGCGGCATCCAGATCCTGCTGGTGGGCGGTGTCCTGCGGGCGCTGCAGCCAGTGCTTCTGCGTGGGCAGGGCGAGGCTGGCACCGAGCCAGTCGGTGAGCATCTCGGCCTGGTTGAAACCGCGCTGGCGCAAGCGCTTGCCGGCCAATGGCACCGGTAGCAACAGGTCGGGGCGCGGCAGGCCTTCGGCGAAGGCGTGTCGCAGGTGATGTGACAGCAGGTCGGCCAGCAGACGTCCCAATGGCCAACGTGCCTGGTGCTTGAAGCGGGTGATCAGGCTGTCGATCGGGAAGGCATAGCGCCAAGGCGCTTCCACTCGTTCGAAAGCCGGTGGTCGCTTGAGGCAGGCGCCGCAGACCAGCCCGCTGTCCGGCAAGGGTACGGCGCAGACCGCGCAATGCCCGCCCAGCCAGGGCAGTTCGCTTTCGCAGGGGCTGCACAGCGGCAGTGCCGACTCACTGGGTTCGGCGCAGAGCAGGCAGAATTGTTTGTTTTTTGCCCAGATGTAAACCTGGTTGTCTCGGTGTGGTTGACAGCGCATGGTCCTTCCCTGACGATGCCGAACAGCCGTGTTGCGACCAGCCTAGCAGCCAACGAATAAGGAATACCCCCGATGAGTGCCAGCATTTCTTCCGTCACCCGTCACGACTGGAGCCTCGCCGAGGTCAAGGCACTGTTCGAACAGCCGTTCAACGACCTGCTGTTCCAGGCCCAGACCGTACACCGCGCGCATTTCGACGCCAACCGCGTGCAGGTCTCGACCCTGCTGTCGATCAAGACCGGCGCCTGCCCGGAAGACTGCAAGTACTGCCCGCAGTCCGGCCACTACAACACCGGCCTGGACAAGGAAAAGCTGATGGAAGTGCAGAAGGTGCTGGAGGCCGCCGCCGAGGCCAAGGCCATCGGTTCCACCCGCTTCTGCATGGGCGCGGCGTGGAAGCACCCGTCGGCCAAGGACATGCCCTACGTGTTGAAGATGGTCGAGGGCGTGAAGAAGCTCGGCCTGGAAACCTGCATGACCCTGGGCAAGCTCGACCAGGAACAGACCCGCGCCCTGGCCGAGGCCGGCCTCGACTACTACAACCACAACCTGGATACCTCGCCGGAGTTCTACGGCAACATCATCACCACCCGCACCTACAGCGAGCGCCTGCAGACCCTGGCCTACGTGCGTGAGTCGGGGATGAAGATCTGCTCCGGCGGCATCCTCGGCATGGGCGAGTCGCTCGACGACCGCGCCGGCCTGCTGATCCAGCTGGCCAACCTGCCGGAGCACCCGGAAAGTGTGCCGATCAACATGCTGGTCAAGGTCAAGGGCACGCCGCTGGCCGAGGAGCAGGACGTCGATCCGTTCGACTTCATTCGCATGCTGGCCGTGGCGCGGATCATGATGCCGAAATCCCACGTGCGCCTGTCCGCCGGCCGCGAGGCGATGAACGAGCAGATGCAGGCTCTGGCCTTTATGGCCGGCGCCAACTCGATCTTCTACGGCGAGAAGCTGCTGACCACCAAGAACCCGCAGGCGAGCAAGGACATGCAGCTGTTCGCCCGTCTTGGCATCAAGCCGGAAGAGCGCGAAGAGCATGCCGACGAAGTACACCAGGCGGCCATCGAGCAGGCGCTGGTCGAGCAGCGCGACTCCAAGCTGTTCTACGACGCCACCTCGGCCTAAACCGCTCTTCATGTAGGAGCCAGCTTGCTGGCGATCGGTTGTGACGACGGATCGCCAGCAAGCTGGCTCCTAGCGGGTATTGCACATGCCTTTCGATCTAGCTGCTCGCCTCGCCGAACGCCACGCTGCGCATCTCTATCGCCAGCGGCCCTTGCTGGACAGCCCGCAAGGGCCGTTGGTGCAGGTCGACGGCCGCCAGCTGCTGGCCTTCTGCTCCAACGACTATTTGGGCCTGGCCAATCACCCCGAGGTAATTCGCGCCTTGCAGCAGGGGGCGGCCAAGTGGGGCGTTGGCGGCGGCGCCTCGCACCTGGTGATCGGCCACAGTACGCCGCACCATCAGCTGGAAGAGGCCCTTGCCGAGTTCACCGGCCGCCCGCGCGCGCTGCTGTTCTCCACCGGCTATATGGCCAACCTGGCGGCGGTGACGGCGCTGGTCGGGCAGGGCGATACGGTGCTGGAAGACCGTCTCAACCACGCCTCGCTGCTGGATGCCGGCCTGCTCTCCGGGGCGCGCTTCTCGCGCTACCTGCACAACGATGCAGTCAGCCTGAGCAACCGTCTGCGCAAGGCCGGGGGCAACACTCTGGTGGTCACCGACGGGGTGTTCAGCATGGATGGCGACCTGGCCGATCTGCCCAACCTCTGCGCGGAGGCCAAGGCCAGCAACGCCTGGGTGATGGTCGACGATGCCCACGGCTTCGGCCCCCTGGGCGCCAGCGGTGGCGGCATAGTCGAACACTTCGGCCTGGGCTTGGACGATGTGCAGGTGCTGGTCGGCACCCTGGGCAAGGGGTTCGGCACGGCCGGGGCTTTCGTCGCCGGCAGCGAGGAGCTGATCGAGACGCTGATCCAGTTCGCCCGTCCCTACATCTACACCACCAGCCAACCGCCGGCGGTGGCCTGCGCCACCCTGAAGAGCCTGGAACTGCTGCGCACGGAAGGCTGGCGCCGCGAGCACCTGAACAAACTGGTCGCGCGCTTCCGTCAGGGCGCGGCCGAGATCGGCCTGAGCCTGATGGACAGCCCGACGCCGATCCAGCCGATCCTGGTCGGTGACAGCGAGCGCGCGCTGAAATTATCTGCATTATTGAAAGAACGCGGCCTGCTGGTCGGCGCCATTCGTCCACCGACGGTGCCGGTGGGCAGCGCGCGCCTGCGCGTGACCCTGTCTGCCGCGCACAGCGAGGCGCAGCTGGAACAACTGCTCGACTCGCTGGCCGAGTGCTGGCCGCAGGTACGCGACGATGCGTGAACAACTGATTCTGCTACCCGGCTGGGGCCTCGGCAGTCTGCCCCTGGAAGTGCTGGTTGAGGCCCTGCGCGGCCTGGCCCCGCAACTGCAGGTGGTGATCGAGCCGCTGCCCGAACTGGCCAGCGGCGAGCCGCGCGACTGGCTGCTGGAGCTGGACGAGCGTTTGCCCGAGCACACCTGGCTGGGCGGCTGGTCGCTGGGCGGCATGCTTGCCAGCGAGCTGGCGGCGCTGCGCGGCGAGCGCTGCCGCGGCCTGCTGACGCTGGCCAGCAACCCCTGCTTCGTTGCCGGCGGCGACTGGCCACATGGCATGCCCGAGGCGACCTTCAACGCCTTTGTCGACGCCTGCCGGCAAGACCCGCGCGCCACCCGCAAGCGCTTCAGCCTGCTCTGCAGCCAGGGCGCCGAGACCGCGCGTGATCTGGCGCGCCAGTTGCTGGCCGGCGCACCGCAGCTGGCGCCCGAGGTGCTGCTGGCTGGGCTGGAGGTGCTGGGCAATTTCGATGGGCGCAGTGCCATCCAGCGCTTCGCCGGGCCGCAGTTGCATCTGCTGGCCGGCGCCGATGCGCTGGTGCCGGCCGAGGTGGCCGGCGACCTGCTGGCGCTGCAGCCGGATATCGAGGTCGGCCTGATCGAAGACGTCAGCCATGCCTTCGTGCTGGAGCGGCCCCATGAAGTGGCGGCGGCGATCCTGGCGTTCCTCAGCGAGGGCGGAGATGACTGACTGGCACGAACAGAGCGGTTTGCCGGACAAGCGCCGGGTCGCGGAGTCCTTTTCCCGCGCGGCGCACAGCTACGACAGCGTCGCCGCCCTGCAGCGCGCCGTGGGTGTCGAACTGCTGGCGCGCCTGCCGCTGCAGCTGGCGCCGCAGTGCTGGCTGGACCTGGGTTGCGGCACCGGGCATTTCAGTCGGGTGCTGGCGGCGCGCTTCCCTGGTGCCGAGGGCGTGGCTCTGGATCTGGCCGAAGGCATGCTGCGGCACGCTCGGCCGCTGGGTGGTGCGCAGCAATTCGTCGCCGGTGATGCCGAGAGTCTGCCGCTGCGCGATGGCTGCTGCGATCTGCTGTTTTCCAGCCTGGCGGTGCAGTGGTGTGGCGATTTCTCCGCCGTGCTCGACGAAGCGCGCCGCGTGCTCAGGCCCGGCGGCGTGCTGGCTTTCACCAGTCTGTGTGTCGGCACCCTGCAGGAGCTGCGCGACAGCTGGCAGGCGGTGGATGGTTTGGTTCACGTCAATCGATTCCGCCGTTTCGCCGACTACCAGCAGCTGTGTGCCGACAGCGGCTTGCAGGTGCTCGGACTGGAGCGCCGGGCGCAGCGCCTGCACTTCCCCGATCTGCGCGAGCTGACCCATGAACTCAAGGCGCTCGGCGCACACAACCTCAATCCGGGGCGCCCTGGCGGCCTGACCGGGCGGGCGCGGATTCGCGCGCTGGTCGAGGCCTATGAGGTTTTCCGCCAGCCCGAGGGCCTGCCAGCCACCTACCAGGTGGTCTATGGCGTGCTGCACAAGCCATTGTAGGAGCCAGCTTGCTGGCGATGCTTTTGACCCGCCAAGATCGCCAGCAAGCTGGCTCCTACAGAGTTTGCTGCGCGCAGCGCTCCGTCGAATCTCCTACATGCGTACTTCGAGAGAACTATGAGCAGAGCGTTCTTCGTCACCGGCACCGACACCCCACTGTTGGCTAAAGAGTCGGCAAGACCTGGTGGTCGGCTGTCGGGCAGGGAGTTGCACGTATGAAGCAGGCTTACTTTGTCACCGGCACCGACACTGAAGTCGGCAAGACCACCATCGCCGCCGGCCTGTTGCATGCCGCGCGTTTGGCCGGGCTGAGTACGGCGGCTGCCAAGCCAGTGGCCTCGGGCTGCGAGCGCACCAGCGATGGGCTGCGTAACAGCGATGCACTGGCCCTGCTCGGCGAATGCACGCTGCCGCTCAGCTACGCCCAGGTCAATCCGCTGGCCTTCGCCCCGGCCATTGCCCCGCACTTGGCGGCGCGCGAGGCGGGTGTGGCGCTGACGCTCGAAGCGCTGACTGTTCCGGTGCAGCAGGTGCTCGCCCAGGGCGCCGATTTCACCCTGGTCGAAGGTGCGGGTGGCTGGCGCGTACCGCTGGCCGGGCAGGCGAGCCTGTCCGACCTGCCGATTGCCCTGGGTCTGCCGGTGATCCTGGTGGTCGGCGTGCGTCTCGGCTGCATCAACCATGCGCTGCTCACCGCCGAGGCGATTGCCCGCGATGGCCTGACCCTGGCCGGCTGGGTGGCGAATATTGTCGAGCCGCAGACCGCGCGCCTGGAAGAAAACCTGGCGACCCTCGCCGAGCGCCTGCCTGCGCCGTGTCTGGGGCAGGTGCCGCGTCTGGCGCAGGCCAGCCCGGCGGCGGTGGCGGCGTATCTGCAAGTGGACTTGCTGGAGATGCCGGCATAAGTAGTGGCTCGGCCATAGCCATTTGCTTGTACAAAAAATGAGCATTTTCTGCTTAAATCTTCTGCATACCTCTGCATGAGTGGGATCGCAGCATGGAAATCTCTGGTAGTGCCTTCAATTCCGGCCTGAACGCCATTCAGGCTGGACAGCGTCGCGTTGACCAAGCCGCCACTGAAATTGCCAGCAACACCCTGCCTCAGGCGCCGGTGGAAACGCCGCCGCAGCAGGTCAACCCGTCCCCGAACAGTGCGGCGAACACCCAGGCTGATCTGGCTGAAAGCCTGGTCGCCCTCAATGTCGGAAAGACCGAGGTGCAAGCGGGTGCCAAAGTCGTGGAAACGGCTGACGAAGTACTGGGTACCCTGATCGATACCCGCGCCTAAGCGCACGCAAGAGCAGTCTCGCCCGGCAGCGGGGCGAGGAGGAGTTGGATGCAGATCGGCAGCGCTACGCCTTATGTCGCGCCTTCGCCGTCATCCTTGCCGGCACGCTCCCTGTCGTCCGCTGATTCCGTTGCCCCGTCTTCCCCTGAACTCAATCGCAGCAATCAATCTCCTGTCACGTCCACCCCGGCGACGGGCGCGGATGAGCAGGCTTCTTTGCGCGAGGAAGCCGACAGCCCTGGCAATGGCGAGAACGCCAAACCTTCTGCGCGTGAAGCCGAGCAGTTGCGGCAAGAGCAGCTGCAAGTCGCCGAGCTGGCCAGCCGTGACCGTGAAGTGCGCGCCCATGAACAGGCCCATGCGGCCGTAGGGGGCGCCTATGCGGGCGCCCCCTCCTATAGCTACAAGCGCGGCCCGGATGGCAAGTCTTATGTGGTGAGTGGCGAAGTCAGCATCGATGTCAGCCCGATCCCCAATGATCCGCAAGCCACCCTGCGCAAAATGGAAGTGGTGCAGCGCGCGGCGCTGGCGCCGGCTGAACCGTCCTCCCAGGATCGTAGTGTCGCGGCGCAAGCCCAGGCCCAGGCCGCCCAGGCACGCAGCGATCTGGCCCAGCTACAACGTGAAGAGGCCGTTGCTGCCAGCGAGGAACGGCGCTTGCGTGCCGAAGAGCGCGAGCAGGAACTGCAATACGAGGAGAAAGAAGAGAAACCCGTGCAGCAGCCTGCGATATCTGCGCCTAGTCTTGATCTGTATCGGGGACTCAGCCAGTTGCAGAGCCCCGAGCCGACGGTCGATCTGCTTGCCTGAGCGGTCGCTTTCGGATGCTTGACAAGGTTGGGGCGTAAACGTATGTTTCAAACGCCTGTTTGATTGCTGCGCCAGCTTATGGCTGCCGGGCTCTGGGAGAAATCCCACAAGCGACCGTGATTGTTCCGGTCAAACAAAATCAAGGAATCCACCGTAGAGGTTTACCGCTATGCCTGAGTACAAGGCCCCCTTGCGTGATATCCGCTTCGTTCGCGACGAACTGCTCGGCTACGAAGCGCACTATCAGAGCCTGCCTGGCTGCCAAGACGCCACCCCGGACATGGTTGACGCCATTCTGGAAGAAGGCGCCAAGTTCTGTGAGCAGGTAATCGCCCCCCTCAATCGTGTGGGTGACCTGGAAGGTTGCACCTGGTCCCCGGAAGGCGTGAAAACCCCGACCGGCTTCAAGGAAGCCTACAAGCAGTTCGTCGAAGGCGGCTGGCCTTCCCTGGCCCACGACGTTGACCACGGTGGCCAAGGCCTGCCGGAGTCCCTGGGTCTGGCCGTCAGCGAAATGGTTGGCGAGTCCAACTGGTCCTGGGGCATGTACCCGGGCCTGTCGCACGGTGCGATGAACACCCTGTCCGAGCACGGCACCGACGACCAGAAGCACACCTACCTGACCAAGCTGGTATCCGGCGAGTGGACCGGCACCATGTGCCTGACCGAACCGCACTGCGGTACCGACCTGGGCATGCTGCGCACCAAGGCCGAGCCGCAGGCTGACGGCTCCTACAAGGTGTCCGGCACCAAGATCTTCATCTCCGCTGGCGAACACGACATGGCCGATAACATCGTCCACATCGTGCTGGCCCGCCTGCCCGACGCGCCGCAAGGCACCAAAGGCATCTCGCTGTTCATCGTGCCGAAGTTCAACGTCAACGCCGACGGTTCCGTGGGTTCGCGCAACGCCGTTTCCTGCGGCTCGCTCGAGCACAAGATGGGCATCCACGGTAACGCCACCTGTGTGATGAACTTCGACGGCGCCACCGGCTTCCTGATCGGCCCGGCGAACAAAGGCCTGAACTGCATGTTCACCTTCATGAACACTGCCCGCCTGGGTACTGCTCTGCAAGGTCTGGCTCACGCCGAAATCGGTTTCCAGGGTGGCCTGAAGTACGCTCGCGAGCGTCTGCAGATGCGTTCCCTGACTGGCCCGAAAGCGCCGGAAAAAGCCGCTGACCCGATCATCGTCCACCCGGACGTGCGTCGCATGCTGCTGACCATGAAAGCCTTCGCCGAAGGCAACCGCGCGATGGTGTACTTCACCGCCAAGCAGGTCGACATCGTCAAGTACAGCCAGAACGAAGAAGAGAAGAAAGCCGCCGACGCGATGCTGGCCTTCCTCACTCCGATCGCCAAGGCGTTCATGACCGAAGTCGGCTTCGAAGCGGCCAACCACGGCGTACAGATCTATGGCGGCCACGGCTTCATCGCCGAGTGGGGCATGGAGCAGAACGTTCGCGACAGCCGTATCTCCATGCTGTACGAAGGCACCACTGGCGTTCAGGCCCTCGACCTGCTGGGTCGTAAAGTCCTGATGACCCAGGGCGAAGCGCTGAAAGGCTTCACCAAGATCGTGCACAAGTTCTGCCAGACCAACGAAGCCAACGAGGCCATCAAAGGCCTGGTCGAGCCGCTGGCCAAGCTGAACAAGGAGTGGGGCGACCTGACCATGAAAGTGGGCATGGCCGCGATGAAAGACCGCGAAGAAGTCGGTGCCGCCTCGGTGGACTACCTGATGTATTCCGGTTACGCCTGCCTGGCCTACTTCTGGGCCGACATGGCTCGCCTGGCTGCCGAGAAGATCGCTGCCGGTACCGCCGACGAAGCCTTCTACAAGGCCAAGCTGCAGACCGCGCGCTTCTACTTCGCCCGTATCCTGCCGCGTACCCGCGCGCACGTCGAAGCGATGCTGTCCGGCGCCAACAACCTGATGGAAATGGATGAAGCCCACTTCGACCTGGGCTACTAAGAACCTGCCGCGGATCTCTTGATCGTCGGCCATGCTGTGTTGAAATTGGGCTCGGACTGCTCATTTACATCTTGTAAATTCCGCGTCCTCGCCCAATTTCGCCTTACCTGGCTCTAGCTCAAAAGACCCAAAACAGGCTCTACGCTCTTCCGACCTCAGGTCAGAAAAACCGCAGCCTCTGGCTGCGGTTTTTTTTCGCCCGGAAAAATTGCAGTTAGTCGCCAGCTGCTGAAAATGCGAGCTATTACTGATGTCGGAATGCCCATGTGCAGGCAGAATGCCGCATTCCGTAGCAGTGCCTTGCCGCACTGGAGTGCTTGCCGTGTTCCCGCTTGCCGCCGTCCGCTTCAGTCATTTCCTCCTGCCGCTGCTGTTGCTGCTCGGCGGTGTGCTGGCTGCGCGCCTGGCAGTGCTCAACGAATTCTTCCTGTCGCTGTTCAATGTGCTGCCGACCCTGCTGTTGCTGCTCGGCGGCGCCTTCTGCGTGGTCTACAACCGCCAGCGCGAGCTGTCGCTGCTGGTAGTGGTGTACCTGGGCTACTTCCTGCTCGATACGCAGACCGATTACTTCCGCCAGCACGCCAAGGTGCGTGAGGACGCCGCGCTGGTGTTCCACCTGTGCAGTCTGTTGCTGCCGCTGCTGTACGGCCTGTTCGGCGCCTGGCGCGAGCGCAGCCATCTGCTGCAGGACCTGGTGGCGCGCGCCGCCGTGCTGCTGGCGGTCGGCAGTGTGGCCGTAGCCGTGGCGCAGCGCTTTCCCGAAGCGTTGCAGCGCTGGTTGACGGAAATCCACTGGCCGCTGCTGCATGGCAGCTGGATGAGCCTGATCCAGCTGGCCTACCCGCTATTTTTGATCGCCAGCGTGTTGCTGCTGGTGCAGTATTTGCGCCAGCCGCGGCCGCTGCATGCCGCCCTGCTGTGCGGCCTGCTCGCGCAACTGTGGATGTTGCCGCAGACCTTCATCCTGCCCCATGCCCTGCAGGTGATGAGCAGCCTGAGCATGCTTATGCTGGTTTCGGCCGTGGCGCACGAGGCCTACCAGATGGCCTTTCGCGACGAGCTCACCGGTCTGCCGGGGCGCCGTGCGTTGAACGATCGCCTGGAGCGCCTGGGGCGCAGCTATGTGATCGCCATGGCCGACGTCGATCACTTCAAGAAATTCAACGACACCCACGGCCACGATGTCGGCGATCAGGTGCTGCGCCTGGTCGCCGCTCAGCTGCGCAAGATCGGTGGCGGCGGCAAGGCCTATCGCTATGGCGGCGAGGAATTCACCCTGGTGTTTCCCGGCAAGAGCCTGGCCGAATGCCTGCCGCACCTGGAGGTGGTGCGCCAGGCCATCGAGGTCTATCGCATCCAGCTGCGCGACAAGCAGCAGCGCCCACAGGACGACAAGCAGGGCCGTCAGCGCCGCGCCGGCAGCAAGGCCGGCGAGGTTTCGGTGACGGTGAGCATGGGCGTGGCCGAGCGCGGCCTGGAGCAGAGTCGTCCGGAAGAGGTGATCAAGGCTGCCGACAAGGCGCTCTACAGTGCCAAGAGCGCCGGGCGCAACTGCATTCGCAGCCCCGGCCAGCGGCGTGGTGCGGTCAAGCTGGAAAGTGCCGACAGCTGAGCGCAGCGATCTAGCGGGTCGGTGCCGAGGCGGGTGGCGAGTGCCTGATGCGTTTGCCGGCCGAGCACTTCGCCCTCTGACCGGCGGTTTAGTGCTGCAAGAGCCCGCCATTTAGCGGGTTTTTACGTTGCGGCGTTATGTAAACGGGCTATGACTATTTGGTCATGACGCGACCCTATGTGTCTGAAAAGTTGTTCGGTTAAACTTCGAGCACTTCCGTATACCTGCTGGTTCGTTCGAGGATTGCTCCATGGCTGACTACAAAGCTCCCCTGCGCGACATGCGCTTCGTGCTCAATGAAGTGTTCGAAGTTTCCAAGCTGTGGGCCCAGTTGCCGGCCCTGGCTGAAGTGGTGGACGAAGACACCGCCGCCGCCATCCTCGAAGAAGCCGGCAAGGTCACCGGTGGCGTGATCGCCCCGCTCAACCGCAGTGGCGACGAAGAAGGCTGCTCCTGGACCGACGGTGCGGTGAAAACCCCGGCCGGTTTCCCCCAGGCCTACCAGACCTATGCCGAAGGCGGCTGGGTTGGCGTCGGTGGTGATCCGGTATTCGGCGGCATGGGCATGCCCAAGGTGATCTCGGCCCAGGTCGAGGAAATGGTCAACTCGGCCAACCTGTCGTTCGGCCTGTACCCGATGCTGACCGCCGGTGCCTGCCTGTCGATCAACGCCCACGCCAGCGAAGAGCTGAAAGAGAAATACCTGCCGAATATGTACGGCGGTACCTGGGCTGGTTCCATGTGCCTGACCGAGCCGCATGCCGGCACCGACCTGGGCATCATCCGCACCAAGGCCGAGCCGCAGGCCGATGGCAGCTACAAGATTTCCGGGACCAAGATCTTCATCACCGGCGGTGAACACGACCTGACCGAGAACATCATCCACCTGGTACTGGCCAAACTGCCGGACGCCCCGGCCGGGCCGAAAGGCATCTCGCTGTTCCTCGTGCCGAAGTTTATGGTCAACGCCGACGGCTCGCTGGGCGAGAAGAACTCGCTGTCCTGCGGCTCGATCGAGCACAAGATGGGCATCAAGGCTTCGGCCACTTGCGTGATGAACTTCGACGGCGCCACCGGCTGGATCGTCGATGCGCCGAACAAAGGCCTGGCCGCGATGTTCACCATGATGAACTACGAGCGTCTGGGCGTGGGCATCCAGGGCCTGTCCCTGGGTGAGCGCAGCTACCAGAACGCCGTGGAATACGCCCGCGACCGCATCCAGAGCCGCGCGCCGACCGGCCCGGTGGCGAAAGACAAAGCCGCCGACCCGATCATCGTGCATCCGGACGTGCGCCGCATGCTGCTGACCATGAAAGCGCTGAACGAGGGCGGTCGTGCCTTCTCCAGCTACGTGGCCATGCAGCTGGACACCGCCAAGTTCAGCGAAGACGCCGCCACCCGCAAGCGCGCCGAAGAGCTGGTTGCCCTGCTGACCCCGGTGGCCAAGGCCTTCCTCACCGACATGGCGCTGGAAACCACCACCCATGGCCAGCAGATCTTCGGCGGCCACGGTTATATCCGCGAGTGGGGCCAGGAGCAGCTGATCCGCGACTGCCGTATCACCCAGATCTACGAAGGCACCAACGGCATCCAGGCGCTCGACCTGGTCGGTCGTAAAGTGGTTGGCAGCGGCGGTGCGTTCTACAAGCACTTCGCCGAAGAGATCAAAGCCTTCACCGACAGCGCCGACGCCTCGCTGGCCGAGTTCGTCAACCCGCTGAAAGAGGCCATCGCCAACCTGGAGCTGATGACCGCCGACCTGCTGGAACGCGCCAAGGCCAACCCGAACGAAGTCGGCGCCGCCTCGGTCGAGTACCTGCAGGTGTTCGGTTACACCGCCTACGCCTACATGTGGGCCCTGATGGCGCGTACCGCTCTGGCCAAGCAGGATCAGGACGAGTTCTACCGCACCAAGCTGGGCACCGCGCGCTTCTTCTTCGCCCGCCTGCTGCCGCGCATCCACTCGCTGACCGCTTCGGTCAAGGCTGGTAGCGAAAGCCTGTACCTGCTGGACGCTGCGCAGTTCTAAAACTGGCGTGGTAACAGCAAAAGCCCCGGCCTGATCAGCCGGGGCTTTTTCTTGCCCCATGCCGATCAGTCGTCATGATCGTGACGGCGATGTTTCTTGTGCTTCTTGTGTTTCTTGCCGTGGTGATGGTCGTCGCTGTAATAGCGGCGGCGATCGCTGTCGTGCCCGTCGTCGCTGTCGCCATAGGCATTGCCCAGTGCGCCGCCGGCGCCACCGCCGACGGCGGCGCCGATCAGGCCGCCGGTGTCACCGCCGACTTTCTGCCCGATCACATTGCCGCCCGCCGCGCCCAGGCCGCCGCCGATGGCCGCTTCGGTACGGTTGCGCTTGTCTGCGCCGACCGCGCTGCCGGCTGCGCCGCCGAGCCCGGCACCAATCGCGGCGCCGGTATCACCGCCGACCTGTTGGCCGACCACCGAGCCCAGCGCGCCACCGAGGGCGCCACCGACGCCGGCTTCGGTGTTGCCGGCGAATGCGCCGGCGCTGGCCAGGCTCAGGGAGAGCAGGAGCAGAGAGGAATACTTCATGGATACAAAACCTCTGGGTGGGTAACGCGCGCATCCTGCCAGCGCACGGCGCGCAGGCAAGTGCTAAGTGCGGGGCTTGCGAGGTGTTTCACGGCCTCGGAAAAATTGCTGCGGCTGGGCGAACTCGCGGCCCGTCAGCGAGTCAGGCCAAGTTAGCCGGTCATGCTGCAGGACGCCTGCAGATCCGCGCAGAGCAACCGGTAGTCTTCCACTGCGGCAAACTCCTCGGTGTCCTTGGCGCCCTGGCGGCTGTCCGGCTGGCGCACCGCCAGCAGTTGGGCCACGCCAAAGCGTCCGGCGCTGCGCAGGATCGGCAGGCTGTCGTCGATGAACAGGCTGCGCGCTGGATCGAAGGGGAAGTCCTGCTGCAGGGCGAACCAGAACTGCTGGTTTTCCTTGGGGAAGCCATAGTCGTGGGAGCTGATCAGGCGGTCGAAGTAGGGCGCCAGTTCGACCCGCTCCAGCTTCAGCGACAGCGAGTCGCGGTGGGCGTTGGTGATCAGTGCCACGCGCTTGCCGGCACTGCGCAGAGCCTTGAGAAAGGTGTCGGCATCCGGACGCAGGGCGATCAGGTGGGCCACCTCGCGCTTCAGCTCGCGTACCGAGAGGTTCAGTTCGCGGCTCCAGAAGTCGGTGCAGTACCAGGACAGCTGGCCGGCGTGCTCACGGAACAACGGCAGCAGTTCGGCCTCGGCGGCCGCGCGGCTGGTGCCATGCACTTCGGCGTAGCGCTGCGGCAGGTGTTCCAGCCAGAAGTGGTTGTCGAAGTGCAGGTCGAGCAGGGTGCCGTCCATATCCAGCAGGACGGTGTCGATGTCGGCCCAGGGCAGCAGTGGCATGATGAATTCTTGCGTGAAATGGTTAACAGAAGTGTGCGGATGCAATATCCGCCACGGACAATCCGGATCAGCAGGGTATGATACTCGTTCGTTTCAAGGAGTGATCCCATGCGTGAGAAACCTGTCGTGCTGGCCCGCGAGATCGTTGCGAGCAGCCGCCTGTTCCGCGTCGAGGAACTGCAGCTGCGCTTCGCCAACGGTGTCGAGCGGACCTACGAGCGCCTGGTCGGCAAGGGTTCCGGTTATGGCGCGGTGATGGTGGTGGCGATGCTCGATGCCGAGCATGCGGTGCTGGTCGAGGAGTACTGCGGCGGTACCGACGACTACCAGCTGTCCCTGCCCAAGGGTTTGGTCGAGCCCGGCGAGGACGTGCTCGATGCGGCCAATCGCGAGCTCAAGGAAGAGGCCGGTTTCGGCGCTCGTCAGCTGGAGTGGATCGCCGAGCTGAGCCTGTCGCCCGGCTACATGAGCCAGAAGATCCAGGTGGTACTGGCCCGTGAACTCTATGAAGAAAGCCTGCCGGGTGACGAGCCCGAGCCGCTGCGGGTTGATCAGGTCAGCCTGCGCGAGCTGAGCAGCCTGGTGCAGCACCCCCAATTCACCGAGGGGCGCGCTCTGGCGGCCCTTTATCTGGTCCGAGACCTGTTAAGCCAACGCGGAGAATTTCGCCTGTGAGCCATCCCTATCTGTCGGCGGTCATCGCCCTGGTGCAACGTGCCGGCCAGGCTACCCTGCCGCATTGGCGTAACGATGTGGTAGTCAACGAGAAGGCCGATGCCTCGCCGGTGACGGCCGCCGACCTGGCCGCCCATCACATCCTCGAAGCCGGCTTGCTGGCGCTGGCGCCAGATGTGCCGGTGTTGTCCGAAGAAGACAGCGAGATTCCGTTCGGCGAGCGTGCCGCCTGGCAGCGCTGGTGGTTGGTCGACCCGCTGGATGGCACCAAGGAATTCATTTCCGGCAGCGAGGAGTTCACCGTCAACGTGGCCCTGATCGAGCGTGGCCAGGTGGTATTCGGCGTGGTCGGCATCCCGGCCAATGGCCGCTGCTACTACGGTGGTGCTGGGCTGGGTGCCTGGCGCATGGAAGCCGGCGGCGAGCCGCAGGCGATCAGTGTGCGCCTGGCACCGGCCGAGGCCTTCACCCTGGTGGCCAGCAAGCGCCACTCCAGCCCGGCCCAGGAGCGTCTGCTCGAAGGTCTGTCCGAGCGTTTCGGCGATCTGCAACTGGCCAGTGTCGGCAGCTCGCTGAAGTTCTGCCTGCTCGCCGAAGGCAATGCCGACTGCTATCCGCGCCTGGCGCCGACCTCGCAGTGGGACACCGCAGCAGCCCAGGGCGTGCTGGAAGGCGCCGGCGGCGAAGTGCTCGACCTCAAGGGCGAGGCGCTGACGTACGAGGCGCGCGAGTCCTACCTCAACCCGTCCTTCCTCGGTCTGCCGCAGGCAGCCGCCTGGCGTGCCGAGCTGATCCAGCTGGCACGCGCGCTGGACTGAAAACCTGTTTACGATCTGCTGCGCGTCGGCCATCCGGCGTTAAAAACAGCCTCGGAATGCTCATTTACAGCTCGTAAACTGCGCTTCCTCGGCTGTTTTTGCCTTGTCTGGCTCTAGCTCGCGAGATCGTAAAACAGGTTTTTAGAAGGTCTGCTGCACGGCGGCCAGGCTGTGTTAAAAACAGGCTATAACCTGTCCCGTCAAAACGGACCCTGAGCATGAAAGACCACCGTGCCTACCTGGAGCAGCTGCTGCATCAGGACATCCCGCTGACCCAGGCCCTCGGCCTGGGGGTGTCCAGTTGGGATGGCAGCGAGCTGCGCTTGAGCCTGCCACTGGCGGCCAACCTCAACCACAAGAGCAGCATGTTCGGCGGCAGCCTGTATTGCGGGGCCGTACTGGCCGGCTGGGGTTGGTTGCACCTGCGCTTGCGCGAGGCCGGAGTGACGGACGGGCATATCGTCATCCAGCAGGGGCAGATCGACTATGTGCAACCGGTGCTCGGCGACGCCCTGGCCGCCTGCGCCGCACCACCCACGGCACAGTGGGACAAGTTCCTCGCCCTCTACCAGCGCCGTGGTCTGGCGCGCATTACCCTGCACAGTCGCATTCTGCTCGATGAGGCCGAGGCCGTGCGCTTCAGCGGCCAGTACGTGCTGCACCGCTGAGCCCAGGCGTAAGCCGAGGACGCTGAATTCCAGCGCCGAGACCCAGGCAGCGTCGCGCCGAGCCACTTCCCGGATTGCATCCGGGCTACTTGATGAAGCCCACGTCCTGCGCTCCAGTGTTCGCTTAAAACATGTCGCTGTAGCGCTCGTCCTTGCGATATAGCAGCGGCTGGGCAAAGCCCGGCACCTGGATGCCCTCGGCGCTGAACTGCAGTTGCTGGTCGTCGATCAGGTCATGGCCGAAGTTGTAGAGGATGTCGAACTGGCCGAGCAGGGCCTGCTGGTCATACTGGCTGGCGGCGGCGCGGGTGTGTTCGCGCTTGGCCTGCCAGGCGGCGAAGGCCGCTTCGCCATGGCGCTTGCGCAGCATGCGCTCGGCCACCTGCGGTGCCAGCAGGACGCCGGTGGCGTTGTTGCCGCCGAAGCCCTTGGAGTTGAGGAAGCACACTTCCATGCCTTCCATGCGGCGGTCACGCACATCCAGGCTGATGTGCTGGCGATGGACGTCGTCGGCGACCTTGTCGATGGTCTTCAGCCCTGGCAGCAGGCCGTGGTGGAAGGTGCCGAGAGCGGAGATCAGTTGGTCGCCGCTGGCCGGCGCCAGGGAGTGGCCGACGAAGGCCTTCACCGCAGTCACCGGCCAGGCTTCGATGCCGAAGGCGGCGGCCACGCGGTCGAGCAGCTCCGATTCGCTCACCCGGTTGGCCGGGGTGCTGGAACCGTGGGCGTGGACGAAGCTGCGCTGGCGCACGGCTTCGCTGCCGAGCAGTTGGGTGGCGCTGGCCACAGCCTTGGCCAGGGTCAGGTAGTTGCCGGGGCCGGGGGCGGAAATCGACTTCTTGAAGCCATCGGCATTGATGAACACGTCGGTCACCGCACCGTGGATATCGGCACCCAGTTGCAGGGCCAGCTCATCGTCCATCAACACGATGAACTGCGCCGATTCGGACAGGGTGAAGCCGCAGTTGTCACCGAACGGGCGGCTGGCGCGGCGGAAGTCGACGTCATCGTGGCCCTCGATCTTGCGCAGGCCTTCCTCGGTGGCCAGCGCGCCCATGGCGCCGTAGCCGTCGATGAATTCCTGGGTGATCGGCGCTTCGCTGTTGCCTACTAGCACCACGCGCGCCTGGCCGTTGGCGATCTGTTCGATGCCTTTCTGCAGGTTGTAGAGGAAGGTCGCGCAGGCGCCGGTGACGCTGCCGGTGGTGCCGACACTGCCCAGCACATAGGCGTTGATGAAGTCCGCCGGCATGCTGTTGAGGCCCAGCGGGCACTGCTTGGCGGTAACCCGGCCGCCCTTGAGGCGCGCCTGCAGCATGCCGCCGAAGCCGTTGTCATCCATCTGGCTCATGCCGCTGCCGGCGAACACCGCCACCTCGTCCGGCTGCACCTGGGCGAGGATGTCGCTCCACGGCAGGCCGGTGGAGCGCAGGGCGTCGGTGGCGCCGACCACGGCCATCTGCAGGCCGCGCGGGTGGAAGTGCGAGTGGTACAGCGCGGCGGGATCGAAGCCGCTGGGCAGCTGGCCGGCCGACTTCACCGGCAAGGCGCGGTAGCTGTCGACCTTGAATTCGCAACTGTCATGCAGGGTGACCCGCACCAGCTGCTCGTCGATCGACTCGACGCTCCAGTTGGCCGGCAGCGGTTCGGGCAGTTGCTTGCGCGCGGTGGTGAACTGTGTGGCGCTGACCGTCAGGCCTTTCTGCCAGTGGGCGGCATCCACATCCAGGTAGCGCTTCTCGATGCGCCGCACCAGGGTGCCGGCGAGGATCGTCTCGGCGTGCTGCGCCTCGATCTCGGCCAGGCTCAGGGGGGCGCCAGCCAGGCTGTGGTAGCGGCCATCGATGACCTGCACCAACTGCATCATCACGGCCAGGCCGGCCAGGGTCTGCTGGCGCGCGGCGCTGTCCAGGGTTTCCAGCACGGTGCGGCGGAAACCGTGGTGGAAGGAACTGCGGCCTGCGGCGTTATAACCGCCGAAACCCACGATGACGGGTAGTCGGGACATCACATGGAACTCCTGCAATCGACCTGTAGCACGCAGGGCAGGTGGGCGCAGGGGGTGCCGGGGCATATCCGACAGCAACAGGCTCCACAAGCCATACGGCAATGCCGGGTGGCGACTCAAATGAATCGGGATACCAGGGTGACGAGGTCTATGACTGATGAGTCACTCGCGGTCTTGCAGGTATTCAGTCCCCGTCGTCAGGGCTATTACCTGCGAAATCCAGGCCATGCTTGCGCAACTTGTCATGCAGGGTCTTGCGCGCGATGCCCAGGGCTTCGGCCAGGCTGCGCAGGGACGTGTGCGCATTGGCCATTTCCGCGCTGATCAGTGTGCGTTCATAAGCCTCCACCTGTTCACTGAGGTTATGCCCGCTGGCCACATTGGCCGACATGCCCGACAGCCGCTCGAGGCCCAGCTCCAGGCCAATGGCGAAGCGCTCGGCGGCGTTCTGCAGCTCACGCACGTTGCCGGGCCAGGCATGGCCGAGTAACTGGGCGCGCTGGGCGACTGGCAGGCTGCGGCTGGGCAGGCCGTGGCGGTTGCTGGCGCTGTCGGCGTAGTGCTGGAACAGCTGCAGGATGTCCTCGCCGCGCTCGCGCAACGGCGGAATGCGCAGCGGTGCGACGTTCAGGCGGTAATACAGGTCGGCGCGGAAGCGGCCCTGGTCGGCGGCCTGGCGCAGGTCTTCCTTGGTCGCGGCAATCACGCGGATATCCAGGGGGATCAGCTGATTGCCGCCGAGGCGTTCGACCACCCGCTCCTGCAGCAGGCGCAGCAGCTTGACCTGTACATCGGCGCTCATGCTCTCGATTTCGTCGAGGAACAGGGTGCCGCCATTGGCGAATTCGAACTTACCGATGCGCCGTTTTTGTGCGCCGGTGAAGGCGCCTGGCTCATGACCGAACAATTCGCTCTCGACCACCGATTCGGCGAGGGCGCCGGCGTTGATCGCGACGAACGGCCCCTTCTTGCGTGCAGAGAGGTCGTGCAGGGCGCGCGCCACCACTTCCTTGCCGGCGCCGGTCTCACCGAGGATCAGCACATCGCTGTTGATCGCCGCCAGGGCGCCGACCTGTTCGCGCAGGCGCTGCATGGCCGGCGACTGGCCGAGCAGGCGCGCACCGAGCTGGTTACGGTCGGCCAGGGCCAGGCGCAGGCTGCGGTTGTCCAGCACCAGGCGGCGCAGTTCCAGAGCGCGGCGCACGCTGTCGAGCAGCGCCTCGCTGGCGAAGGGCTTTTCCAGGAAGTCGTAGGCGCCGGCGCGCATGGCCTGCACCGCCAGCGGCACATCGCCGTGACCGGTGATCAGCAGCACCGGCAGCTCGGCGTCCTGTTCATGCAGCTGTTGCAGCAGCTGCAGGCCGTCGATGCCGGGCATGCGGATATCGCTGACCACCACGCCGGGCCAGTCGGCCGGGATGCGCTGGGCCACGTTCTGGGCATCAGCCAGGGCTTCGACGTGGAAGCCGGCGAGGTCGAGGGTCTGCGCCAGCGCCTGGCGCAGGTGGGCATCGTCGTCGATCAGCAGGATCTGGATGCGGCTGTCGATGGCACTGCTCATGAAAACTCCTCGGTTGCAGCCAGGTTGGCGCCGGGCGTGGCGTGGCGCAGTTGCAGGGTGATCTGCGCGCCGCCGTCGGGGTGGTTGGCCAGCAACAGCTCGCCGCCCAGGGCGCGCATCAGTGTCTCGCAGATGGCCAGGCCGAGGCCGAGGCCCTGGGTGCTGGTCTTGGTGGTGAAGAACGGCTCGCGCGCATGCTCCAGGGCCTGGGCGGAGAACCCCGGGCCATTGTCGCGCAGCAGCAGGTTGACGCCTTCGCCTGTGACTTCGGCACTCAGCCACAGGCGTCGTGGCGGTGCCTTCTCGCTGAGGGCATCGAACGCGTTGGCCAGCAGATTGCCGAGTACCTGGCGCAGCCGCGTTTCGCCGGCCTGGACCCACAGCGTGGCGTCCGGCAGGTCACGGATCAGCTCCACGTCCAGCGCCCGCCGACGCTTGGCTAGCAGGGCCAGGGCATCATCCAGCGCCGGTTGCAGCGCCACGCTTTCCGGCGCGTGCCTATCGCGCCGGGCAAAGGCGCGCAGGTGGGCGATGATCGAAGCCATGCGCCCGGTCAGTTCGCTGATCAGCCCGAGGTTGCTGCGCGCGTCGTCGAGGCGCTGGTGGTCGAGCAGCACGCCGGCGTTGTCGGCATAGCTGCGGATCGCCGCCAGCGGCTGGTTGAGCTCGTGGCTGATGCTCGCGCTCATGGTGCCCAGCGCCGTCAGCTTGCCGGCCTGGACCAGTTCGTCCTGGGTGCGCAGCAGTTCCTGCTGAGCCTGCTCGCGCTCCAGCACTTCGTCCTTGAGGCGGTTGTTCAGGGTTTCCAGATCGCGGGTGCGCTCCAGTACACGGATCTCCAGCTCGCGCTTGGCGCGGGCGTCCAGGGCGATGCGCTCGATGTAGTGGCGGCGGCGCTGCAGCAGCAGGCCGAGCAGCAGCAGGCCGACGAGCAGCGCGGCAGCGCCGATGATCAGGGTGGTACGCACCTGGCGATCGACCAGCTGACGCGGGGCAAGGATGCTGGCGGTCAGTCCGGTCTCCTGCAGCTCGCGGCTCTGGATCAGCCAGGCACTGTCGTCCAGTTGCAGCGGCGTCGGCGCTTGGGTTGGGTAGGGTTGGTTGGCGGCGATGGCGGCGCGCTCGGCGTTATCCAGCGGCCGGGTGGCCCGGAAGCGCCAGTCGCTTTGCGAGGCGATGATCACCACGCCGTTGCTGTCGGTGACCATCAGCTGCTCCGGGGTGTTGCCCCACAGAGACTCGGCGTCGTCCAGGTCGACCTTGACCACCAGGATGCCGATCACCCGCTCGCCGTCGCGCACCGGGCTGGAGAAGAAGTAGCCGCGCTTGCGCGAGGTGGTGCCGAGGCCGAAGAAGCGTCCCTGCTTGCCGGCCAGGGCCTCGCGAAAGTACGGGCGATAGGTGAAATCGCGGCCGATGAAGCTGTCCTGCTGGTCCCAGTTGGACGAGGTCAGGGTGATGCCCTGAGGGCTCATCAGGTAGATCACATCCGCGCCGGTCTCCTCGCGTACCTGGGTCAGCAGGCGGTTGGCCCGCTCCTGCTGGGCGCGGTCGTCCGGCGTGGCGAGCAGAGCGCGCAGTGGTGGCAGGTCGGCAAGGATATTCGGCAGCACCTCGAAGCGCCGCAGCGTGCCGAGCAGGTTGGCCACATAGAGGTCGAGGGTCTGGCGGTTCTGCTCGATCAGCTCGTCGCGGTAATAGCGCTCGGCCAGTTGCTGCAGCGGCCACAGCAAGGGCGCGAGCAGCAGGGCCAGCAGCGCCAGGCTGCGCCAGCGCGGGCGGCGGGGTGTCGGGGTTGGAGTCATGTTGCACTGCGCCTGAGAGACAGGCGCATTATGCACCGCACACCCTTAGAACCTGTTTACGATCTTTTGGACTAGAGCCAGACAAGGCAAAAACAGCCGAGGAAGCGGAGTTTACGAGCTGTAAATGAGCATTCCGAGGCTGTTTTTAACGCCGTATGGCCGACGACCAAGAGATCGTAAGCAGGTTCTTAGCGTGGACTGGCCAGGCATTCCAGCAGGGCGTCGTGCCAGTCCGGCAGGCGGATGTTCCATTCCTGTTGCAGGCGCGAACAGTCCAGGCGCGAGTTGAGCGGGCGCTGCGCTGGTGTCGGGTAGGCGCTCGAGGGGATCGGCTGCAGGCGTGCGCAGGGTTTGCCCTGCAGGCGCAGTTGCTCGCCGATGGCGCTGGCAAAACCGAACCAGGTGGTCTCGCCCAGGCCGCTGAGGTGATAGGTGCCCCAGGGGCCGGCCTGGCCATCCTGCCAGTGCTGGATCAGCTCGCCGGTGGCGCGGGCAATGCTGCCAGCCCAGGTCGGTGCACCGATCTGGTCGGCGACCACGCGCATCTCCTCGCGCTCCTGCAGCAGGCGCTGCATGGTCAGCAGGAAGTTCTTGCCATGCAGCGAGTAGACCCAGCTGGTGCGCAGGATCAGGTGCTGGCTGCCGACCTTGCGGATGGCGTCTTCGCCCGCCAGCTTGCTGCGCCCGTAGACGCCCAGCGGGCCGGTGGCGTCGTCTTCGCTGTAGGCGCCGTCCTTGCTGCCATCGAACACATAGTCGGTGGAGTAGTGGATCAGCGGCACAGCCAGCGCTGCCGCTTCCTCGGCCAGCACGCCGGGCGCCTGGGCGTTGATGGCGAAGGCCAGCTCCGGCTCGCTCTCGGCCTGGTCCACCGCGGTGTGCGCCGCGGCGTTGATGATCAGGTCCGGGCGCAGCGCGCGCACCTGGCGGCGGATCGCCTCGCTGTCGGCCAGGTTCAGCTGTTCCTGGCCGAGTACCAGCAGCTCGGCTTTATCGGCCAGGCTCAGTTGCAGCTCGCGGGAAACCTGGCCGTGGCGGCCTGTGATCAGCACTCTCATGGAAACAGCTCGGCGTCTTGCAGGCTCTTGCCGGCCAGGTCCTTGGCTGACAGTTGTGGCGTACCGTCGAACTGCCAGTCGATGGCCAGGCTCGGGTCATCCCAGCGAATCGAGCGCTCGTGGGCCGGGGCGTAGTAGTCGGTGGTCTTGTAGAGAAATTCGGCATGCTCGCTGAGCACCACGAAGCCGTGGGCGAAGCCTTCCGGCACCCAGAGCTGGCGCTTGTTCTCTGCCGACAGGCGCACGCCGACCCACTTACCGAAGTTGGCCGAACTGCGGCGGATATCCACCGCCACATCCAGCACTTCGCCGACGGTGACGCGCACCAGTTTGCCCTGGGCCTGCTCGATCTGATAATGCAGGCCACGCAACACGCCGCGCTGCGAGCGCGAGTGGTTGTCCTGGACGAACTCGCGCTGCAGGCCGGTGGCCTCGGCAAATGCCTTGGCATTGAAGCTTTCGTAGAAGAAGCCGCGCTCGTCGCCAAACACCTTGGGTTCAAGGATCAGCACTTCCGGCAGATCGGTTGGGATTACATTCATGCATGCTCTCCAGCCAGTTGATACAGATACTGGCCATAGCCGGTCTTGCCGAAGGCCTTGGCCTGGCTGAGCAGCTGCTCGCGGTCGATCCAGCCATGCTGGAAGGCGATTTCTTCCAGGCAGGCGACTTTCAGGCCCTGGCGGTGCTCGATGGTCTGCACGTATTGCGAGGCTTCCAGCAGGCTGTCATGGGTACCGGTGTCGAGCCAGGCGAAGCCGCGACCGAAGCGCTCCACGCGCAAATCGCCGCGCTGCAGGTAGGCGTTGTTGACGTCGGTGATCTCCAGCTCGCCGCGTGGTGATGGCTTGACCGCCTTGGCGATCTCGATGACGTCGTTGTCGTAGAAATACAGGCCGGTCACCGCATAGCTGGACTTGGGCTGCTTGGGCTTCTCCTCGATGGAGATGGCTTTGCCCAGGGCGTCGAACTCGACCACGCCGAAGCGCTCCGGGTCGCTGACCCAGTAGCCGAACACGGAGGCGCCACTGGGCTCGGCTGCCGCGCGCAGGAGCATTTCGCTGAAGTGCTGGCCGTGGAAGATGTTGTCACCCAGGATCAGGCACACCGGATCCTTGCCAATGAATTCTTCGCCGATCAGGAAGGCCTGGGCCAGGCCGTCCGGCGAGGGCTGCGCGGCGTAGCTGAAACGCACGCCGAACTGGCTGCCGTCGCCGAGCATCTTCTCGAATTGCGGCAGGTCGTGCGGGGTGGAGATGATCAGGATGTCGCGGATGCCGGCCAGCATCAGCACCGAGATCGGGTAATAGATCATCGGCTTGTCGTAGATCGGCAACAGTTGCTTGGATACGCCCAGGGTAATGGGGTGCAGGCGGGTGCCGGACCCGCCGGCGAGGATGATTCCTTTCATGCTGAGGCTCCAAGGCGTTCACGTTGATAGCTGCCGTCCTGTACGTGGCGGCACCATTCGAGGTTGTCCAAATACCACTGCACGGTCTTGCGCAGGCCACTGGCGAAGGTTTCCTGCGGCACCCAGCCGAGCTCGCGCTCGATCTTGCCAGCATCGATGGCGTAGCGCTGGTCGTGGCCGGGACGATCCTTGACGAAAGTAATCAGGTCTTCATAGCGCGCCAGGCCGGCTGGTTTGCTCGGTGCCAACTCTTCGAGCAGGGCGCAGATAGCACGCACCACGTCGATGTTCTTCTGTTCGTTGTGCCCGCCGATATTGTAGGTCTCGCCAACCTGGCCTTCGCTCACCACCTTGAGCAGGGCGCGGGCGTGATCTTCGACGAACAACCAGTCGCGTACCTGCAACCCGTCGCCGTAAACGGGGAGGGGCTTACCATCCAGGGCGTTGAGAATTACCAATGGGATCAGTTTTTCCGGGAAATGGAACGGCCCGTAGTTGTTCGAGCAGTTGGTCAGCAATACCGGTAGGCCATAGGTGCGCTGCCAGGCACGCACCAGGTGGTCGGAGGCCGCCTTGCTGGCCGAGTAGGGCGAGCTGGGGGCGTAGGGCGTGGTTTCAGTGAACAGGTCGTCCACGCCATGCAGGTCGCCATACACCTCGTCGGTGGAAATATGGTGGAAGCGGAACGCCTGTTTGCGCGCTTCCGGGAGACTCGACCAATAGGCGCGGGTGGCTTCCAGCAGCTGATAGGTGCCGACGATGTTGGTCTGGATGAACTCGCCAGGGCCGTCGATGGAGCGGTCGACGTGGGATTCGGCAGCCAGGTGCATGATCGCGTCCGGCTGGAACTCGCGCAGAACCCGACCGACGGTCTCGCGGTCGCCGATATCGGCCTGGACGAACTGGTAGCGCGGGTGGTTCTCGACTGAAGCGAGCGACTCGAGGTTGCCGGCATAGGTGAGTTTGTCCAGGTTGAGCAGCTCGTGCCCGCTGTCACCAGCTAGATGGCGTACGAGAGCAGAGCCGATAAAGCCTGCGCCGCCGGTAATCAGAATTCGCATGTGAGGCCGGTTATCCTTTACGCAAAAAAATGTGCGGGCATAGGGTGAAGCTTACTGCGTGGCTGTGCAAGTCACTGCTCATCCGGCTTCTGCCGGGCTTGCAAGGTTTCGTATAGCGCAGCCAACTCCGCTTTCTTCTGGTCGAAGGCTATCCGCAGCGCGGTATAGGCTGCAGTTGCATCATGTGCAGACTGATCAGCCCGTAGGCGTGATTGCTCCAATTCATCGAACGCATTGCGTAGTGCCATGTAGGCCTGCGAAGCATTTTCGAGAGCCGAGTCTTTTGCTTCCAGCAGGGTACTTAGCTCGGTGTTGCGCTGTGCTGATGGCGTGGGGAAATTCAGGCCTAGTATTGTGCCAGCAGCTGAGTCGCCGAGGATGCCCGCAATGTATTGGGGTTTGTGCAGCAGCAGCAGGGCAAGATCGTCATAGCTGTCAATGCGCGGCAGGTTGAGACCGTGCAAGGTTTCTGCAAGCGCATCGACGGCCTGCATGGAAATAAGCAGTAGGCCAACTTCCCGGGCATTGCCGAATATATTGATCGGGGAATGCCGGTGGTTCTGTTCGTTGAACGCCGCCACGTTTATTCCATAGGCAAGGTAGCCATGCTGCGTTGCCCATTCGAGGAAACCCTGACTACCGTGCAGCGAGTTGACCTCAAGGAAGATAATGGGCGCATGGGCGTTGATCGTTTGCTCCGCCCCCTGGAGAAGTTGCAGCTCCATACCTTCTACATCCACCTTCATGAAGTGGATGGGCCCAATATCCAACTCGTCGAGCGCCTGCATTTGCACTGTGATCGATTGTGCCCCGGCTAGCTGAATGGAGCTCGCGCTCGCGCGATTATGGCTCTCTTCCGCGAGCTGCAGGGTCATCTCGGTCGTACTGGTACTCAGCCCGATATTGAACAGTGCAATGTTTGCCTGTGGCGCTGCCAGCACATTTTGCTGCAGGATCTTGAATGTACTGGGCGTGGGTTCGAACGCGTAGACATTCCCGCTGGGACCCACTTTCTCGGAAAATGCGCGGGTATGCGTACCAATATAGGCCCCGGCATCAATTATCCGGTCGCCGGGGTTGATGAATGCGCATAGCAGGTCGATTTCCTGCTGTGCCCACTCGCCATATTGCCGAATGGAGTTGCAAATCAGGTCATCGTCCACGGTGATAAAGAAGTCGCCATAACGGGCTTCTATCTTGAGTGTGTCCGGAGGCGGCATTTGCTCTTCACGCATAACGGGCTCCAAGGCCTATGGCGCCATTGCAGGCGGGAGTTGATGGGGTGCGGTTGCTGGTGTCGAAGAGTTAGCGAGAGTCCAGTACCTCTCGGTAGAGCAGCATGTACCTTTCGACCATATGTTGACTGGTAAAGAGGGACTCATATCTCTGTTTTGCTTGCTGGCCCAGGGTTTCGCACAATTGTGGATCCGACCACAGCCTGTCCATGGCCGTACGCAAGGTTGCAGGAGCGCTAGGTGGGACCACAATGCCAGTCGTGCCGTCGATGTTGACGAAGGTTGTCCCTGTGCCAATTTCGCTGGAGATCAGTGCCTTCCCGTACATGGCGCCTTCCAGTAAGGAAATGCCGAAAGCTTCTGAACGCAGGTGCGAAGGAAACAGCACCGCATAGCAAAGCTGGAACAATGCCGCCTTGTCTTCCTCGCTCACTTCGCCGACCAGGCGCAAGTTGGTTAGACCAAGCTGTGCGGCCTGTTCGCGTAGCTCATTCTCAATTGGGCCTGCGCCGGCAATCACCACCGGATACGGCGAGCCGGCCATGGCTTCGAGCAGGATGTGCAGCCCTTTGTAGTAGCGCAGTACGCCCATGAAAAGGAAGAATTTGCTGCCTATCCGTGACTGCCATTTGTCCAGGGTTTGCTGGCTGGGCGAGACGTAGGTACTCCTGTCCAGGCCATAGGGAATCACCCGGATTTTTTCCCGATAGCGCTGCAGTACTTCGCTGGTGTCGACATAGTTCGGCGAGGAGGCAACTATTCTGTCCATGTGTGACAGAAAGCTGTGCATCAGGGGTTTATACAGCTGTAACAGGGTCTTTTGCTTGACGATGTCGGAGTGGTAGCTCACTACGCAGGGCTTGTTCAGCCTGCTGGCAAAGTGCACCAGATCCATGAATGGCCACGGAAAGTGGTAGTGCACCAGGTCGGCTTCTCGTGCCAGCTCCTTGAAGTCGGAAAAAGCGCTGAGGGAAAACGCCGTCGAGGCAATCTGGAGGTCGCGCTTGGAGCAATGGCTAAGGTGTTTGCCTATCGGCCGGTTACGGGCTGCTCCCTGTGGGCTGAGGAACAGTACCTCGGTGTCTATGCCATTGGCCTGCGCGCCTTCGGCAAGCTGATAGATGACCTGCTCGACTCCGCCAAAGCTGTCGGGATAGTAGCTCTTGTAGAAGTGCAACACTTTCATCAAATCTGCTCCAAATACCTGTACGCCGCGAGAGTGTCTGCAGCGCAGCGCGTCCAGGAAAAGGTTTGGCTATGTCGTAGCCCCTCGTCCCGTGCGAATGCTTGCCAGTCGGCATCTTCAAGACCCTGCTGCAGTAGGCTCGAAAGCCCTTCCACATCCTGTGGATCACCCTGCAAGGCCGCTTTGCCGGCCACCTCAGGTAATGAGGAACTGTTGGAGCAGACCACGGGGACACCGCTACTCATCGCCTCCAGAACGGGCAGGCCGAAGCCTTCATAGAGCGAGGGAAAGCAGAACAGACGTGCACCTGCGAACAGCGACGGCAGATCGTTGGCTGGGACAAACCCCAGATAACGAGCCCAGCCCTGCTGGCTCGCGCGCTCGATTGCCGTGTGAATGGCGTCGCTGCGCCAACCTTTGAACCCACTCAAAACCAGTGGCCAACGCTGGCGTACCGATAGTGGCAAGCGTTCGTAAGCACTCAGCAGGTTGAGCAGGTTCTTGCGTGGCTCAATGGTGCCGACATACAGGCTATAGCCACCGTGTGTCAGACCATAGTGATTGAGTGTCGTCCTAGTGGTATCGGCATTGCGCGGATGAAACTCAGCGCTGCTGGCCAGCGGCACGGCATGAATCTTATCCAGGGGAAAGCCGAAGTAGTCTGCAAGTTCAAGGCGGGTGAACGCCGAGTCGGTGATCAAGGCATTGGCCCGCCTGAGGGTCAGTTCCAATTCTTTCTGCATGAAGCGGATGCGTTCTGGCGGAGCACAATCGACCCACTTGAAGGGGGATAGGTCGTGAAAGGTGGCAATGCTGCGGCCAGGAAATGGTGGCAGATAGAAATTCGTGCCGTGATAGATAAAACTCTCGCAATGGCGTAAGGCACGTCGTTTGATCAGCGGCATCAGGCGGCGGTAAACCTCGCTGGCCAGTCGGCTTTTCTGGATGCGCTCTTTCAGGCGCTGGCTGCTCATCGCCTGCTCACCGGCCATTGGCAGGTGGGGGACAAAGCCAGTCATACCGAACAGGCGCAGCTCATCGACCTGCGGGTTTTGCTGCAGTGCCTGCGCCAGCTCATAGGTATAGCGCCCAATGCCAGTGAGCGGAAAGCGCACCGGCTCTACAGACAGGATGACTCTCATTGTCTTTCAGCCAGCATCCAGCGCAATGTGCTATCCAGTGATGGCGTGTCCCAGTCGCCAATCAGTTCGCGCAGGTGCGCGGCGCTCCCCCAGAGCGATCTGACCTCGTTGGCTCGGACAAAGGCCGGATTGACCCGAACCTCCAGTTGGTGCCCAGAGATGGTGGCGCACATCTCTATGACCTCGCGCAGCGAATGGCTGCGCTCCGAGCAAATATTCACCGTTGTGCCATTGACGCCGCACTCAAGCAGGCGCCGATAGGCGCTGACCAAGTTGCGTACATCGGTAAAGTCGCGCGAAACATCGAGGTTGCCGAGCTCGATGAGCGGTGCCTTGCGGCGGAAGTGAGAAACGATCTTTGGCAGCAGGAATTGCTCGGCCTGGCCTACTCCCGTGTAGTTGAATGGGCGAGCAATGACCAGCGGCAAGCGATCACACCACAGGCGCGCCATGGCCTCCATGGCCATCTTGCTGACGGCATAGTCATTGGCGGGGGCCAAGGCCGCGCTCTCACTGAGCATGCCGGGTGTGGCGTTGCCATACACATTGGCGCTACTGGCCAGCAGAACCCGCTCAGGCGCTTTACCCATACTGGCGATGGCTTCCAGCAGGTTGCGAGTGCCTATCACATTGACCTGGTAGAAGGCATTGGCATCACCGTGCTGGACGAATGCCAGGGCTGCCAGGTGGACAACATAGTCGGGTTGCAACTCCCCCAAGCAGGCCTGTAAGGCTTGCCCGTCGGTCAGATCCACTTGGCGGTAGTCCGGCTCCGGGCTGGCCTGCGAGCCGAGGCCAGTGACCCGGTAACCATGGCGGCGCAGTTCATCGACCATAAAGCGCCCGGTAAAGCCCAGGGCGCCGGTGATCAGGGCATGCTTGAGATGATTGTCCATGAGTCACTGTTCCATTAGCGAGGTCGCAGTTGATCGATGATTAAGACCAGCCAGCCATGAGGCAAAGTGACGACCCATTAGTTCTGCCCCTTCAGGGGTAAGGTGATGCGTATCGTATGTAATGGGGCCGCCGCGACTGCCGACTACTTGGCAGCTTTGTGCTGTGGGGCAGAGCGCAGATAGAGAATTGAAAAAAAGAACGCCTTTCTGATTGGCAATAATTTCAATCTCTTTATTAATGGCGATAGTTTCGGGGTCGATAAAGCCTGCTGCGGCCTCTTCAATTCCGGCGAATGATTTATGTTTTTGGTAAATGCCTGTGCTGCTTGCAAGCATGTGCTTCTGTCCGACGATAACTATCGTGGCTTTAGTTTCCTTCTGTATATGTGCGATAGTGTCCGGCAAGTACTTGGTCAAGTATTTGCTCCAATATGGGCTGATAATTATGAGATTGCTGCCCTTTAATGCGTTAGGAGAGAATGCAGTGTTTCTTTGTTTTTCGCACTGCTCTCGGTTTGACTTTGTTTTTATGAAGAGAATGTTCTCGTCATTGTAGAATTTATCCAGATTTTTTGTGGGTACTACCACCGCTCCGCAAGAATATTGCACGTGATGAACCCGTGGCGGAAAGTTCAGGCTTGGCGCGGTTTCTATTTGCGATATTGCATTTAGCATGTCTGCGGCTTGTGAATCACCAACTAGATATGTTTTAGAGTCGTTATTTTTTTGGCCTCTAGCTTGCGCCAGAGTGCCCACACATAATCCTTGTCGTTGATGTCGTACTGTGCAAGGAACTTTGTCGCCTCCGAATAGCGCCAGGTCCAGCCTCGATTAGCCCAGGCGTCGGCAGCGGGGAGTGTCAACGCTAAGGCTGCAATAGTGCAGCAAAGTGCAAATCCGGTATTTGATGATTCGTTAGTGTTTGGTTTGCTATATCGCAGAGGCTTTTCTATGAGTAGGTATAATAGGGTCGCCAAGATAAATGTGGCGGCAACCAATACTGCTTGTTGCAGCCCATTGAGGCTGTTGCTCTGGGTGTATTTAAAGAAAACTACTAGAGGCCAATGAACTAAATAAAGTGAGTAACTGAGCAGTCCTATAGTGGTTGCTGGGCGGGAAGATAGTAGCCTGCCTACAGGGTTGGATGGGCCTGCTTGTATCAGGCAGGCAGTACCAATACAGGGCAGCAGTGCAAGTAAACCCGGAAATCGCGATGTTTCGTCGAGTGAGAGTACGCTGTAGGCGATTAGTCCGAGTCCAATAAACGCGAGGGTCGAATTTCTGTAGGAATTTGGTCTGCTAAGGCTCTGAGTCCAATACAGAATTCCGCCTATAGCGAACTCGAAAATTCGCAGTGGCATCCAGTAAAATGCCGAGGATGGCGATTTTGAGAGCGTGTATTCGCAAAGAATTAGGCTGGCTAGCCCTAGTGCAATAAGGATATACGGAGTCGCTTTTTTTGCATTTCGAATGCAGATGTAAAGAAGAGCTGGCCAAATTAAATAGAATTGTTCTTCTACGCTGAGCGACCATGTGTGCAGTAAGGGTTTGAGGCTGGCCTCAGTATCGAAGTAGCCTGCCTGATTCCAGAAATAAATATTTGAGACGGATGCTAGAGAGTAGACCAGCGATCCGGCTAGCTTTTCTAAGTCTTCAGGCGAGAACAATAATGTTGCGCTAATAAATGTGATGGCTAGCACGGTGAATAGTGCTGGAAATAGTCTTCGTGTTCTGCGTAGATAGAAGCTCTTAAAGCTAAATTTATTTCGGTTAATATCCTCAAGGACTAGTCGGGTAATCAAAAAGCCGCTGATCACAAAGAAAATATCAACCCCAACGAAACCTCCTGAAAAGAACGGTATGTCGAAGTGGAAAAATATTACAGAGAGAGCTGCTATGGCTCTCAATCCGTCGATTTCTGGGTTGTATTTTTTCATATGTTCTATTGTGGGGTGTGCGGGCACAGTAACTGTCCCCGCATAAAGTCAAAATGATGCGCCACTTTTATTGCGTCGTAGATCAGCCTCTACCATCATCTGGCAGAGTTGCTCCAGCGTGGTGCTCGGTTCCCAACCCAATTCACGGCGCGCTTTCTGCGGATCACCAATAAGAAGCTCGACTTCCGCGGGGCGATAGAACTGAGGGTTTACCGCAACCAGCACCTTACCCGACTGGGTATCGATGCCCTGCTCGTGCTCTTCGCTGCCAGTCCATTCCAGCGTGGTACCGACTGCCTTGAAGGCCAAGTCGACGAAGTCACGCACGGTTTCCGTACGGTTGGTTGCCAGCACATAAGTATCCGGTTGCTCGGCCTGCAGCATACGCCACATGCCTTCGACATATTCCTTGGCAAAGCCCCAGTCGCGCTTGGCGTCCAGGTTGCCAAGCTCCAGGCGCTCCTGCTTGCCCAGTGCAATGCAGGCAACGGCGTCGGTGATCTTGCGGGTCACGAATTCTTTGCCGCGCAGAGGAGACTCGTGATTGAACAGGATGCCGCTGCTGCCGAAGATCCCATAGGACTCGCGGTAGTTGATGGTCATCCAGTGGGCATACAGCTTGGCCACACCGTAAGGGCTGCGGGGATAGAAGGGTGTGCTTTCCACTTGGGGTATGGCCTGCACCTTGCCGAACATCTCAGAAGTAGAGGCCTGGTAATAACGGATGGCTGGGTTAACGATGCGAATCGCCTCCAGCAGGTTTACTGCACCCAGCCCGGTGATTTCGGCGGTGGTCAGTGGTTGGTCGAACGATACGCCGACAAAACTTTGCGCCGCCAGGTTATACACCTCGGCAGGCTTGGCTTTTTCCATCAGACGAATGCTGGCGCTCAGGTCGGTGAGGTCATGCTCGACCAGATGCAGCTGCGGATGGTTGCGAATTTCCAATTCATCAATACGCCAGAAGTTGACCGAACTGGTACGGCGATAGGCGCCGTACACGGTGTAGCCTTTTTCCAGTAGCAGTTGTGCCAAGTAAGCGCCGTCTTGGCCGGTGATGCCGGTGATAATGGCTACTTTGGAATTCATATAGGGTCCTTTTGTACTTTCAGTGTTCTTGCTTGAGGCATTGTGTAGACGTGCCTGGCGGCTTTAGGGTAACTCCGAACAAGCCAATACCAATCCGGCTGTAGCTTGTTTAATGCGTTTCAGGCCAGCCTCAGCAGGCTGAGTCATCCGGAACCCCGGGCTCAGCCTGGGGGCTGCGTGTTACAGGCGCATTTCCCTGCATCGATCATCAAATGTCGGCGCGCCATCCACAGATTCGACAGAGCGAATAGCATCATAAGCTGTGCGTGCTTTTGGCCAGTCCATGGAAACGTACCTTGGCATAGCCGAACTGGCGCGTGATCACCCAGAACGGGTGTTCAACCTTGGCGCACACCTGCGCCTTGGCCTTCTCGATCTTGCGTTTAGCCTTGTACAGAGCTCTTCCGGTATAACCAGCGGCGGCACAGACCGCGTTTCCTTCGCAGTGCAGCAACGGGCTACCTGATTGACATCAGACATGTTGGTCGCCGTATCTGTCACGCTATACACCAGGCCAGACTCAGGGGCGGCGCCAATGTGTGCCTTCATGCCGAAATAGTACTGGTTGTCCTTCTTGGTCTGGTGCATCTCAGGATCATGCTTGCTGCCCGCGTTTTTGGTCGAACCTAGCGCATAAATGAGGATGGTATCGACGATAGTGCCTGGCTCGACGACAGCTGGGCGAGCTGGCGCTATACGAGATGAACTCCTATAGCGCCCCTTCCACCGCCCGGGTCGCTGAAAGCAAACCAGTTTTGTAGCAGGTGGATACGCATCATGGTTCCCAGCGGATACGGTGGATCGCCATTCCCGACATTGGGATAGAACGATTCGATCAGGGCCAGTATTTCTACCCACGGAGTCACCTGCTCCATCTCTGCGAGGAAGCGTTCACTTCGGGCCTGTTTGCGTTTACCAGCGTGCTCAGCATCGGAAAACTCATTTGGGGCATGCGACAGGACTAAGGTTCAGGGGTTGAATTTAGAACGAGCGCTCGACTCTAACGATAACTATTAGGTCGGGCTTCCTTTCTGCTTTGTCAAGCTCTTCAGGCAGGCTGTTAAGCTTTTGTTCCCAGTGGCCGATATAGCGAACTTCCTTGAAAGTGGCATTGAAGTACGGTTTTAATGGTTGGGTAAAGGAATCCCCTACTATCCAAACATACTTGTTAGAAAGTGGCTTGTCATTGCTCACAAGTACAGCGAAGCCGAGCGAGGTTTCTTGCTCATTTGGAATATCCTTACTAGTCCATGCAGGCTTCTCTTTCCAAATAACATCCCAATTATCCTGAGGGTGGAGTGGGAAGTTTTTCAACTTAGAAATGTCAATCAAGTCTCCGCTATGGGGTGAGCCCTGCTTGAAATCTATATTGGGAGTTGGGAGATTAAGTAGCTTGGAAAAGCCCGCATATGTCAAATATGCACCTTTTGCGTTCCAATGTGTATCAGTCATCCAATACAGAATCCCCTCTGACTTTTTCGATAAAAGCAAATCATTGGTCGGATCGTAAACAATAAGATTGGGGATCTCTTGAAGCTTGCGAAAAAAGAAACTGCTGTACTTGGTAGATGACGGAGTGAGCTTGTCAGGTAGGTACTCTGGATAGATGCTTGACTTGTCCGGGCCAATAATCAAAATGGTCTTGATGCCGTGCTTAGCACCAGCATCAGCAACTTTAGAAAAGCGCTGTCTAACCGCATTGACTTGCGCTTCAGTTGGAGTGATTGATAGCTTAATCTTAGCGACAGTATTTCCATGAGCATTGCCTAGGAAAAGCCAGTCGTTCTTTCCTCTATACCACGATAGGGAGGAGCCAAAAGCGTGTTCAAAGCCTTTGCGATTAATGGCTGATTTTTCATATCCATGCGTCTCGGTAAAATCTCTTTTACTGACAAAGATTCCGGTGCTGCCGAGGGCCAGCATTGCGCCACAAAGCGTTAGCAACTTGAGTCTGACTTTACTGTCGCCAAAGCGAAAGGGTTTTTCAAGGAATTTAACGGTAATCCAAGCAAGCACCACAGAAAGAACTACAGCAGCAATACGTATGTAGGGGCTTGGCACATCAGCTTCAATAATTTTAGCGAATGACAAGATAGGCCAGTGCCAAAGGTAGAGGGGGAAGCTGATTAAGCCGAACCAAACTGCTAATTTGCTAGATAGTATCTTGCGATTAATCCATGTTTTGGGGCCGGCCCAGATAATCAAGGTGGCGCCTAAAATAGGGAGGATAGCCCGCCAGCCAGGAAAGCTTAAATCCTTATTAATGCTCCAAAAACCATACACTAAAAGTGAGAGGCCAAAAAATGAAATGACGTTAGAGAGAGTATTTCCGTCCGCTTCCACCTCATCCCGATAGCTGGCTTTGGTAAGCCAACTGCCAACCCTTGGATTGAAGCCAGTAAACGAATCTTTCTTGTAGAGCGCGAACCAAGCCAAAGCACTTCCACTCAGCAGCTCCCAGAATCTAGTTTGTGGTGAGTAGAAAGTGGCTACGGTGTCCTGCTGGATTCCTTTAAGATTTAGAGCGAATGAAGCCAGGGCAACACCAATAGTGACCATGAGCGTATTGAACTTTCCCTTCCAGGCAATCCAGAGAGCGAGAGGCCAGACAATATAAAATTGCTCTTCAATGCCTAAGCTCCACAAGTGCAAGAGGGGTTTGGTCTCTGCCGAGTTGTCAAAATAGCCGGCCTCACTCCATAAGATAAAGTTAGAAATGAATCCGGCGCCTGCGGCAATGTGCTTGCCTAATTGATTGAGCTCGTCAGGAATAAGGACAAGCCAGCCAAATATCAAGCAAGAGAATAAAACCAAAATAAGGGCTGGGAAAATGCGTCGAATACGCCTTGCGTAGAACTCAGAGAAGCTGAAAGTGCCTCTGTCTAAATTTTCAAAAATTATTGTAGAAATCAGAAAGCCAGAGATAACAAAGAAGATGTCAACGCCGATAAATCCGCCTTTCATCAAATCCGGAAATGCGTGGTAGGCCACTACAGATAACACGGCAACCGCTCTTAAGCCGTCAATGTCTGGCCGATACTTAGGATGTGAAAGATGCGAAGTCGGTGTCGTCATTTCAAGTAGGCTCAATCTCTATGGCTCTTTGCAGCCTTGGTAATGGGAGAATCTTAATGTTATGGGCGGAGAAACTTGCATGCAAAGTCTGATCTTTCGGTACGCTGCTGCCCTAAATTTTGTATCGATCAAAATCGGCGTCCTAGTGCTGATAGCACTGTTGACGCCCAGGCCTTTGCTTTCAAAGCCCAGCTGCTACGTCGTTCCTGTGACCAGTAGCATGTAACATGCATGAGCCTGTGCACGCCTATATTGGAAAATTTTCTGAGTTGGTGCTCTCGGCAGGTCACGCTTTGAAGGTAATTAGGTCAGATATCCTGCTGATCGAAATTTCTTTCGGCCCACTCTAGCAATTGGAGATCTAAGTGATTCATTTCTTGCAGTATGCTTTTTGTTTTTTGGCTGATTTGTTTAGGGTGGATTGAGCTATTGACTCTCTGGACAAGCATGGGACGAAATAATCCAAATTTGAAGCACAGCATGTCAATGGACTCATCAAGTCTTGAGTTTAGTGCAAAAAAATCTATGTTTCTGAGCGTGCTTATAGCCTTTTGCAGGTGCTTGCTGTCCAGCTTGGTTTCTTCTTCACTGGCGCCGCTAAGCAATCTGGTTTGTAGATTGCTGAACGGACCGCTAATAACAAAGTCCTCGACTGATATCAGATCTTCGAGGCTAAGTTGATGCGCCGCATGTATCCTGGCTATTCCTTTGGGTCGCCACTGGTCATGGTTTGGATCTAGGCTGCGCCAAAAAGAATAGGTAGAGATGCAGCGCTCCACGGGATGGCGCAGAGATGTTATTTTCTTGTAACTCTTTGTGTTGGCGGTTTGGCTGATGTTCAAGTGGCCATGTATGAAGTCAAAGCGCTCCAGTTCGGCTTGTGTATAGTTTGTAAGGTCGGCCGGATTCGTGATGTGCAGGATTCTGTGGGAATTAACAGCATTTTCAATAACGCTACGGAACGCCACACCCCCAGTTTTTGGGATGTGTAGGTAGAGTAATTTGTCCATTGTTCAGCGAATCGTAATTGCAGAAAAGGCAATTCCAAGAAGCCTGTTGTCCAGTTCGGCAGGCTTGCATGGTGCAATGGATGATATTTCTATGTGCGTGTGTGTTTTATTGGTAATGGCGTGCTCTGGTATCTCGTACGTCAGTACATTTTCAAGCCTCGCCGGACTCTTTAATTTTTCACCATTGTAGATGATGCTCATTGAGTCAATGTGGCTGGGTGTGATCGCGTGAAAGATGGTGAGTGATATGGTTTTCTCTCTAGGCGCTATTTTTCCAAAATAGATATTCGCTGTAGCGGATGGGCCAGTGAAGCGCCATTGCACTTCTGAGTTTTCTTCGCGTGTGTGCCAGCCATCGCCTGCCAGGGGTTGGTCGAATGTGTAATAAAGTTCGCTTTGTTCGGGAGATTGCTCAAGGTCTTTTATAAATCGCTCACGGAGCATTTCTCGAAAAGCATTTTCGTAAGAAGAAAGCATTTTCTGTCTCGCGTATTCATAAATCATGTATTCGAACTTGTTTCTGTTTAAGAACTCATTCTTTGTGGCTTGCGCCACGTCGTAGTTGGTGCGCTGGGTTGAGTTTCTAATAACAGGGTTTTGAGGCGCGCTATTGGTTTTATAAGCAAGAAGCTGGAGGCTTTTCTCCATGTCTTCCACTATTCCTATATAGTGGAATTTGTCGAGATTTTGGCAGGCCATTTCATAGCGCTGCTCAAGGCTATGGCTGGCGTTAAATACATCGCCGGATAGAAAGAACAGTTGATTGTTCTGTACTCTTCCGCGAATGCCCCTCTCTTGGGAAAGAAGATACTCATCAAGAGATAGTGATTGTATTCTCTTTATGACGTCGGCTTGTTCTGGCGGCAAGCTGGAAAAATCATAGCTGCCTTTTTTGACGAAAAAATACTCCGATATCGATCTCTCAAAAGGGTCGCGTAGGAACGTGAATACTTTATCCCCTATGCAGGGGCGTCTCTCGATAAATGAAATGTCGAAATGGCCGTGAATTAGTTTGGTCGTATTCTGTGCGTCAATATCCAGAATAAACCTGTTCGGATCCTCTACATGCACAACTTCATTCTTGTGGTGTTTCGCGGAAAGAATTTCTCTGACTGCTACGCCAGCGGTTTTTGGTATATGAAGAAATATCCACATTGGTAGTCGGCCTATTAACGAGCCTGGCGAGCACGGATTTCAGTGCAGCGGCTTTTCTGCTGTGCGGAAACCTTTAATGCGGAGTTTGAGCTCATTATGTGTTGCGCTGCTAAGGAGCCAATGGTTTTGGCTCGGTCTTCTTGCTTATAGACTTCATACATTTTGGTCGCAGCGTCTTTCTGACTGGGCTCTGCCCAAAATTGTCCCTTCTTGTACGGGCCATAATCTTTCGTCAGTTCAACAAGTTCGTAGCTGACAGGCAACGAATTCTCTTCATTCATAAAGTCCACATTGCCAGACCAATTTGTCGCAATCACAGGTTTGCCCAGATACATGGCTTCGGCAATCGGCAAGCCAAACCCTTCTGCGCGATGCAGGCTAACGTAGCAGTCGCAGGCATTGAGCAGGTTGTTGAGGGTATTGCGATCCAGGTATTCGTGGATGAGCTGAATGCGCGGCTCTTCGTCCATGGCGGCGAAGATGGCTTCCGATAGCTCCGGCTGGTGGTCGAGGTTGGACAGCTTGATGATCAGCTTGACCTTGGCCTCTGGTTTATCGGCAAAGGCTAGGCGGAATGCCTCCACCACGCCCATGGGGTTCTTGCGCTGCGGAATGCTCAGCACGTCGGACATGTGCAGGAAGATGAAGTGGTCTTCCGGCAGATGTAGGTCTGCGCGGCTGAGGGGCTTCTCGATCTTCACCTCGATGGCGGGCGGGATCACGTGCACGGGTTTGTCGGTGTACTTGGAGATGGCCTGACGGTTGTATTCGGTAGAGACCCAGATTTCATCGACCTGCTCATAGGCGAAATGCAGGAAGTCCGGGAATTCGGGCATTTCCCAGTACCAGTAACCGATGGTGTAGCGCCCATCGAACAGTTCTTTACCCAGGTGCTCGCGGGCGACCCTGGTCTGGTCGGCGTTCACGTGCATCAGGTTGATGGGGTACAGCGCTTCGTTCACATGTCCGTCGATGACTTCGCCCATTCGCGAGATATTGCCGAGGCGGTAGTCGATAAGGGAATAGGGCAGTTCGGAGCAGCGTAGAGCGCGTAACGAGGCGCGGGCGGCTTCGCCGACACCGCTCTCGGCGTGCAGATAACCAATCAGGTTGATGCCGGTTTCCAGGCTGCTGGGCAGTGCCGGTGCAGCTTCCTGTCCCGGCGCTGTCAATAGCGGACGAGGGTAGGCCTTGCGTAGTACCCAGCCCGCATAGGGATACAGGGCAATGCGCAGATTGAGCGGGATGCGCTTGCGCTGCTGCCAGGCCAGGCGGAACAGGCGGCTGCTGACATGGCTGACTGGCGAGGCGGGCTGTTGGGCGATCTGGCTGCGCCCCCGCTCGACTTCGGCGCGAATGGGTTGCAGGTAGATATCGTGCAGGCCTGCTTCGCGTGGCGCCGACTCCAGGAGCCAGTCTGCAAAGCGGATGCTGTCGATGGTGTCTACGACCGGGAAGGCCGTGCGCAGATCCTCGCGGGACTCCCATAGGGCCAAGGCCAGTGCGGTCAGGGCAATACCGTCACGAGGCGAGGTGACTCGGCGGTTGAGCGCGGCATGAATATGCGGACACTGGCTGCTGTCGAAGAAGTCGATGTCGCCCAGTTTATTGCTCGTGCGTATCAGGCGCCTCGCAGCATCTGGCACCTTAACGCCATCGGCGAACAGGCTAAAGGCATAGGGGAGGCTGCTGAAGCGTTCGATCCCATTACGCTGCAGAGCCGTCTCATAAAGAGTACAAAGCGCTCGTAGAGCGCGGTTGGAGTTCTTATTGAAGCGATTCTGGTGCTTGCTCAGTGTGCTTGCATCAATCGAGAAGCCAGAGAAGTGGAAGAAGGTCAGTGGCTTGCCATCAACGGTGTAGCTGCCCTGGGAGTCCTGGCCGAGCTGGCGATGGTTGAGGTTCCAGTAGGCAATGTTCCAGCTGGTATCGCGATTGATGTACACGCCATTGAACATGGACGGGACAAGGTCCATCCACTTTTGGTCGACGAATAGGTTGCGCGGTAAGTCGACCACGCACTCTTTGTACAATTTGTCTTGCCACCACTTCACCAGTTTCAGGGTTTCTTCGCAGGTGCGCAGGGCGATATAGCCGAGGTTGTAAGAACCGGCCTGGAGTATTTGTAGTTCGGTCGGGGTTTTACCGTCGTCCAGAATATCGGTCAGGTGCGGGGTCAGCAGTACATTGTGCTGGTCGAGTAGACCCAGCATTTCGTCCAGTGGGCGGAATACGCGAATGTCGGGGTCGAAATATATAACCTTACGATATCCCCGCTTCATCAGCAGTTCGATGATGTAAGGTTTGATTGCGGTATTCAGTTCAAGAATCGAATACTGGTAGATGAAAGTGCCAAGTTGGGGAATTTCCAACTGATCAATCGAAACGATATCGTCCGCAGTCGGGCAGTCTGTATCAGCAGTCTTGAGATCACACAGCCCTAGCACTAGATCAGCTGATGGGCAGTGTTCCTGGAGGCTTTCGAACAATGTATTGGCATAGTGCAAATAGTTGTTGGAGACAATCGTGAAAATGCAAATGTCGCGGTTCATCTCAGGTGACATGTGATCCGTATTCCCTATCTGTCTAAACTTGGCTTGGACGCGGGGGCAGGCTAGGTTTTTACTTGCTGTCCTAGTCCGCTCTGCTGTTCGTCGAATTGGCGCCGTATCTCCTTGTAAGCCTCTGCGGCATCTTGCAACGCAGCGTCTTTCTGTTCGAGTAAGCTCTTGAAATTTTTTATTTCTCTCTGAAGCTCTTCGTAGGCATGTGCGGCGTGTTGTAATGCAGCGTCTTTCTGGCTGAGTAGTTGCTCAAAATTCGCTATCTGAAGATTATTGGCTTCAAGCTGCTGGGCTAAGTGTTTGCATGCTTGCTCGGCAAGATGCTCGTGGTAGCTTTTGAAGCGATCGAAGACATTGGGTGGTGTGCTGCACTCGGGTAGGCTCAGCGGAAAGTCTTTGCGGTAGTAGAACCGATTGAGGCCGTCGCAATAGAAAAGGCAGTAATGCTTTGCTATCAGTGGCTCCCAGTCTTGGTGCGTGGGCTTCAGAGATTCAGGGTGAACAGCCTCTATCAACAGAATACTGGGGTTCACCACGGCAAAGTTTGCGCCAAGTAGTACCTCTTTCTCGAAGCCTTCCACATCGATCTTGAGGAAGTCGACGCGCTGCGTGCCTACGTATTTCAGCCAGATTTCGTTGAGCGAGACGACCTCTACATCGATTTCCTGGATGACTCGCCCTGTGCTCTGATAATGGCTTGCCAGTCCGTTTTCCAGCGTGGATGTGCCTTGATCCTCGGTGATGTAAAGCGTCTGGCGGCCCGACTGACGCCCCACGCACAGGTTCAGGTTGGTGTCGCGAGTACGCTCTCGCTGTAGTTCTGCGAACAGTAGCGGTTGTGGTTCGATGTTGATGCCGTGCCAACCACGCAGGTAGAAGTGCTGGGTCACTGAATCGTAGATGGGGTGGCATGCACCAATATCTACGTAGAACCCCTTAGCTTCATTCGCGAATATGCGGCTGAGGATGATGTCCTCGCGGTTTTGTGCATAGCTGATCCGCTCGTCGCATGGTTCTGTTGAGGCAATGCTCATCAAGTACTCCTGATCCTGCCGCCCTCGAAAGTTACGACGCTATCGGTCCAGTTTTTGAGTTTCACCGGTGAGTGGGAAACCAGTACGAGCGCGCAGCCATTTTCGATTGTGTGCATGACGGCTTGCTCACATTTCTTCTGGAAGTCTTGATCGCCCACTGACAGTACTTCGTCAATCAGCAAAAGGTCGACATCCATGGCCAGGGCTACTGCGAAACCAAGGCGTGCACGCATCCCGGAGGAGTATGTGCCGAGAGGATCATTCATCTGCTCGCCCAGCTCACAGAACTCATGGATATACGCCAGTCTCGAGCGTGCATCGCGCGCGCTCATACCCATGAGCATGCCGCTGAGCAAGGCGTTATCCCAGCCATTGAGTCGTGGATCAAAGCCAGCTTGTAGAGAAAGCATCAACACTCGGGCGCCATGATTGACAACCTTGCCCCGGTCGGGGGTATAGATACCGGCCATAAGGCGCAGCAGCGTCGATTTGCCTGCGCCGTTGTGTCCCATGATCCCAAGGCGTTGGCCGGCGTGGATATCTAGGGTGACTCCGTTGATTACCGGGTGGTCGCTGGTTCGAAACGCGGAGCGCCGCACGCGGTAGCTTAGATGCACGTCGTGCAGCTTGAGCAGCAGTGGTGTGCTCATGTCATTCCTGGATAATTCGTGCGTACTGTTGGTTGAAGCGGCTCAGCATAGCAAGTACCAATGTGCTGCTCAGTAACGTGGCTGCGGCGATGATGCCGAGTAATTGCCAGTCAGGTTGATTGCCGCGAATCAGAATTTCCCGGTAGCTCTCCAGTAGCACATAGACGGGGTTCAGGTTGAGTAGCCATTGAAGGTGTGCGGGGATGATGTCTCGCGTAAAGAAAACACCTGAAAGAAACATGCCAAGTTGTAGGCAGGCCGGCACTATGACCCGTAGGTCTGGAAGGAAGGGCATCAGCGTGGCAACAAGGCCTGCCAGCGAGATAGTCAGCAGCAGCTGAATCAGGAATATGACAGGGTAGATCAGCAGCAACTTGCCCGGTTGGTAGCCGAGTAGCCAGAGCACGACAAGGAGGATAAGCGTGACTATCAGTTGTTTTGCCGTGTCTCGGAAAATCTCTGCAAGGGGGAAGATTGCCACATGCAGCGGGAGCTGCAGGATTAGCCCGCGTCCAACCATGATTGATGCACTGGCGTTCATTACTGACTTGGACAGCCATAGCCAATGGACAATGCCTACCAGCAGGTAGGCTACATAGTCGTCTCCGCCATGGCGCAATAGCACACCGAACGCTAGATAATAGACGATTAGGTGCATGGCTGGTTCGATCAGCCACCAAAGGTACCCTAGGCGGGTGCCTTTGGACTCCGATTTGAGCCCCATTAGAGCGCGATACCATGCGAGACGGAGGTCGTCGATAACGATGCCTCTGCGCATGCTTGTTGAACCAAGCATCTAGGTTTCCTTGGGTCAGAGCCGGCCGTAGTTGTCTTCGAAGCGTACTATGTCGTCTTCGCCCAAATAATCGCCGCTCTGAACCTCGATGAGTACTAGATCGATGACACCCGGATTGGCGAGTCGGTGTTTGTTGCCTGCCGGGATGAAGGTGGATTCATTGCTGTTGAGTATCAGCTCGTTATCGCCGTTGACGACCTTTGCGACACCGCTGACGACAATCCAGTGTTCACTGCGATGGTGATGCATTTGTAATGAGAGGGAGGCTCCGGGGCGAACCACTATTCGCTTTATCTTGAAGCGATCACCTTCCTCAAGCGTGGTGTAAGTGCCCCAAGGGCGATGCACGGTTCGATGCAAGATATGGGCATCATGGCCGTTGCTTTTAAGCTGGCTAACAATGCTTTTTACATCTTGTGCATGTTCCTTGTGGGCAACCAGGATGGCGTCTGGAGTGTCCACTATCACCAGATCGTTAACACCCACGAGAGCGGTCAAGCGTTCGGGGCTGTGAACAAAATTATTGTGCGCAGTGTGCGAGAGCACTTCTCCGATGCACCGGTTGCCGTTCGCGTCCGGCGCGGTGAGTTCACTCATTGCATTCCATGAGCCAATATCGCTCCAGCCCAGATCGCAGGGCACGGTTGCAACGTTGGCGGAGCGCTCCATCAGGGCGTAATCGATAGAGATATCTTCTGCCAGGCTAAATGCATCGGCATTCAATGTCAGGCGGCGTCCACTCTCATTAGTGCGGCCAGTTTCGACTGCAGCCAGCACGGGAGTCAGTACATTGGGCGCATGGCTAGCCATTTCTTCCAAGAGGCGGCTGACCTTGAAGCAGAACATGCCGGAGTTCCAATAGTAGTTCCCGGCAGAGCAGTAGCTTTCTGCGGTCACCAAATCGGGTTTCTCGACAAATCGATGAACCTTGAAGCCTTCAGGCCATTCTTGCGTACGGTCCGCTTCGATGTAGCCGAAGCCTGTTTCCGGATATAGCGGCTTGATACCGAAAGTCACCAGCCAACCGTTTTCGGCCAGGTTGCGGGCTTTGGCGACAGCTTGTGCAAAGGCTTCTTCGTTCTGAATCAGATGGTCGGCTGGTAGCACCAGCATGAGGGCGTCCGGCCCATAGAGTTGCTGCAACTGAACGGCGGCACTGGCAATGGCTGCGGCAGTATTGCGGCCGAAAGGTTCAAGGACGTAAGTCAGGTTGCACTGTTGGGTGCTGACGGCGGCATAGACATCTTCTGTTGCAAAGAACAGCTCTCGATTGGTCACCGTCATGACGTTGAGGGTGCCATCTAGGGCTAATGCGCGCAGCAGGGTCTTCTGGAGGAGATTCTGCCCATCAGGGAGTGGAAGAAAGGGCTTCGGATGAGACTCTCGGGAAACTGGCCACAGGCGACTTCCTGCTCCGCCGCAAATGATCACTGGGTACAACATCGATCAACGTTCCTTCTCTATGCGCTCAAGCCAGCACCTGACCAGCTGGTCAGGCATTTTCCCCTCCCCAGGGGATTCGGTTCAAGTGGGAGTCTCAAAAGACGTCGCCTCTGAAGAGTGGTTCCTAAGTTTTCCGACGAGCTGCAATGCGGCGAAAGCCTTTACCAAGCCCTAATTTAGCGTAGACCGAGTCGAGGATAGGGGCTGTTGCGCAAATGAAAAAGCCCACCGTTAAGTGGGCTTTTTTATTTTGGTGCCGGCACCAGGAATCGAACCCGGGACCTACTGATTACAAGTCAGTTGCTCTACCAGCTGAGCTATACCGGCAAGGGCGGCCATTATAGCCATTGGCGCCACGGAGTAAACCCGTTGCGATACAGAAGAAATGAGGGCTGGGTATCAGCAGCAATTTGCTTATGCACAATGACGAGGCGTGTCTGCCGCGCTTGGGCGAATTTTGTGCGGCAGATCGCAGATGGCTATAACGCGCTGTTTTTTATCGACTTTTAATTTTGATCAAGAAAGCGGCAGCTGCCTGAGAGGCTGAATCCGTGGGCTCTGGGGCGAGTTCTGCAGAATCTACTCACAGAGTTATCCACAGCTTTTGTGGATGGATTGTCAGTGGCGTTCGGCAAGCAGCAGCAGATTGCGTGGGCTGAGCTGGTAGCTGCAGAAACTGCCCAGCCTGACGCGGTAGCCCTGTTCTTCGAGGTACAGGGCGCGATCGAGCAGCAGCCAGAGTTCGAGGGGGCGGCGGAACAGGTTGCGCAGCAGCTCGAGGTTGCGCACCTGGGCCAGGCGTTGCCAGCCTTGGGCTTCGAGATGCAGCCAGTCGCGCGGCGCGGGGGCGGGCAGCTCCTTGAGCGCGGCCAGGTCGCGGCAGTAGTCGGCGAAGTCCTTGGCCAGCCAGCTGACCGGCAGTGAGGGGGTTGGCAGGTACTGGTCGCTGCCGCGCAGTTGTCGCTGCAGCAGGTCGAACGCCAGACGCCGGGCCATCGACTGGTCGCGCTGGCGGCGCACGCGCTGACCGGCAGTCACGGTTTCACTGAGCGGCAGGCCCAGGTCGTCGCGTGACAGCTGCAAGGTTGAGCTCTGCGCGGGATGGGAGAGCGGTTGGTAGTGCGTAGCCTGGATACGGTTGTAGCAGCACGGCGCCACCGCCAGCTGCCGGCAGCCCTTGGCGCTGGCCAGTTGCAGCAGGCGCACATGCAGGTCGCCGCAGGCGTGCAGGGCCACTGGTGTGTGTTCGGCCAGCAGTTTGTCTGCGGCATCGGCGGCCAGCACATCCTGCTGCTGGTGCAGCACCGGCAGATGAAGGCGTGTGCTCAGTTGCTGGCCGGCGGCGACCAGTTGCGGGTCGTATTCCAGGCAGGTCAGTGCGCTGCCGTCGTGGGCTAGCAGGCGGCCGAGGTGGCCTTTGCCGGCACACCAGTCGAGCCAGTGGCTGGGTGGCTGGCGAAAGTGCAGGCGGCTGGCGAAGGCCTCGATCTGCTGCCATTTGCGCCCCGGCACATCGACCGAGTAGCGCGCCGGCAGGCTTGCCGGTGTTGTGCCAGGAAACTCGTCGAGTTCGCTCAACTGCTGTGCTGTGCGCGCTAGTTGCGGGAAAGGCGCGGGGGCGTCGAGCCGGTGTGGCTGATTGTGGCTGGCTTCGGCCTGCTCCAGGCTGCGCGCACGCAGCCATTGGGCTAATTCTGGGTGGTCGAGTTCCCAGGGCAGACTCAGGCTGGTGAAGGGTTTCGGGCGCCACAAAGCCTGGTGGGCGACGAGAAAATCGTCCAGGGCCTGGAAACGGGGCAGCAGGTCGGAACCGGTCAGCGGCATGGTGTGGGCGCAGGCAGGAGGTGTGGCCATTCTACCTGCTGCCCTCCCGGCCGGGAGGGCGTACAGGATTTAGCGGCCCTGGCAGGCATCCACCCGCAAACGGCGCTCCAGCAGCTTGAAGCCGCGTACCAGGACGTAGGCGATGACCAGGTAGAACATCCCGGCGGCGAAGAAGATCTCCACCGGCAGGTAGGTGCGGGCGATGATGGTGCGTGCCATGCCGGTCAGCTCGAGCAGGGTCACCGTACTGGCCAGGGCGCTGGCCTTGAGCATCAGGATCACTTCGTTGCTGTAGGCCGGCAGGCCGATGCGCGCGGCGCGCGGCAGGATGATGTAGAACATCGCCTGCGCCCGCGACATGCCCAAGGCGCGGGCGGCTTCGATCTCGCCCGGTGGCACTGCCTGGATCGCGCCGCGCAGGATTTCGGCGATATAGGCGGCGGTGTGCATGGTCATGGTCAGGATTGCGCACCAGTAAGGATCGCGCAGATAGGGCCAGAGCGGGCCGTTGCGCACGATATCGAACTGCGCCACGCCGTAGTAGACGAGAAACAGCTGCACCAGCAGCGGCGTACCACGGAAGAAGAAGATATAGCCGTAGGGCAGGGCGCGCACATACCAGTGCCGCGAGGCGCGGGCGATGCCCATGGGCAGGGCGAGGATCAGCCCGGCGATAACGGCGATGCCGACCAGTTCGAGGGTCAGCCAGGCACCTTCGAGCAGCTTGGGCAGGTATTTGACGATGACTTCCCAGTTCACGACGCGCTCCTGACAAAACCACGGCTGGAGCGTTTCTCGAGGAAATGCATGCCGATCATGGCGAGGACGGTCAGCCCCAGGTAGATGAAGGCGGCGACCAGGAAGAAGGTGAAGGGTTCCTTGCTGGCGGTCACGGCGATCTGCGCGCGGCGCATGAGTTCTTCCAGGCCGATGACCGAGACCAGCGCGGTGTCCTTCATCAGGATCATGAAGAGGTTGCCCAGGCCGGGCAGAGCGATGCGCCACATCTGCGGCAGGATCAGCCGCCAGAAGATCCGTGGACTGGACAGGCCGAGAGCCTGGCCGGCTTCGCGGTGGCCCTTGGGGATGGCCAGGATGGCGCCGCGGAACACCTCGGTGGCGTAGGCGCCGAAGCACAGGCCGAGGGCGATGGTGCCGGCGGCGAAGGCATTCAGTTCGAGGTCGGGTTTGCCCAGGGCTTCACCGATGCTGCGCATCAGGTTGACCGTGCCGAAGTAGATCAGCAGGACCCAGAGCAGTTCGGGCACGCCGCGAACGATGGTCGAGTAGCTGCCACCAAGCCATTGCAGCGGCTTGTGCGGCGAAGTCTTGGCCAGGGCGCCGAGCAGGCCGAGCACGAGGCCTAGGCACAGCGCGGACAGCGCCAACTGGATGGTCATCAGCGCGCCAGCCAGCAGGGCCGGGCCGAATCCGTGGAGGTCGAAGATCATCGGAGGACTACTGCGAGGAATGACCGCCGCCCGGTTGGACGGCGGTCAGGCGGCATCAATAGATGCTGAACGGGAAGTACTTGTCGTTGATCTGCTTGTAGGTACCGTCGGCGACGATTTCCTTCAGGGCAGCGTTCAGCTTCTCGCGCAGCGGGTCGCCCTTGCGCACGGCGATGGCGATCTTGTCGTTGTCGAAGACCGGCTCGCCCTTGAACTCGAAGTCCTTGCCGGCGTCGCTCTTCAGCCATTCCCAGTTGACGAACTTGTCAGCCAGCACGCCGTCGAGGCGGCCAGAGGACAGGTCGAGGTAGGCGTTTTCCTGGGTGTCGTAGAGTTTGATCTCGACCACGCCGTCCAGGTTGTCTTCCAGCCAGGTGCCGGCGATGGTGGCGCGCTGGGCACCGATGACCTTGCCTTTCAGGCTGACTTTGTCAGCTTTGAGGTCGGAGGTTTTCGGGGCGATGAACTGCAGCTTGTTGGTGTAGTAGGCGTCGGTGAAGTCGACCGCTGCCTTGCGCTCTTCGGTGATCGACATGGAGGCGGCGAGGAAGTCGAACTTCTTCGCGTTCAGGGCCGGGATGATGCCGTCCCAGTCGGAGGTGACCACTTCGCACTCGGCTGCCATCTTGGCGCACAGGGCCTTGGCGATTTCCACGTCGAAGCCGCCGACCTGGCCGCTGGCGTCGATCAGGTTGAAGGGCGGGTAGGCGCCTTCGGTGCCGATTTTCAGTTTGTCCGCGGCGATTGCACTGGTGCCGAAGGCCAGGGTGGCGACTGCGGCAAACAGGATCTTCTTATAGTTCTGCATCGTATTGCTCCGTGTTAGCGATTGCTGGACATGAATTGTTTACAGCGTGCCGATTGCGGGTTGTCAAACACCTGGTCGGGCGGCCCCTGTTCTTCTACCAGGCCCTGGTGGAGGAATACCACCTCACTGGAGACCTGGCGGGCGAAGTTCATCTCGTGGGTAACCAGCAGCATGGTGCGACCTTCATCGGCAAGCGCGCGGATGACGTTAAGCACTTCCTGTACCATTTCCGGGTCGAGGGCCGAAGTCGGCTCGTCGAACAGTATCACTTTAGGCTGCATGGCCAGGGTGCGCGCAATCGCTGCGCGTTGCTGCTGACCGCCGGAAAGCTGGTTGGGGTAGGCATGGCGCTTGTCGGCGATGCCGACCTTGGCCAGCAGGGCTTCAGCTACCTCGGTGGCTTCGGCGCGGCTCTGGCCGAGTACGCGGCGCGGCGCCTCGATGATGTTGTCGAGCACGCTCATGTGCGGCCACAGGTTGAAATTCTGGAAGACGAAGCCGATCTCGCTGCGCAGGCGGTTGATCTGCTTGTTGTCGGCGGCGACCAGGTCGCCGTTCTTCGCGGGCTTGAGCTTGAGCTCCTCGCCGGCCACCAGGATCTGGCCCTGGTGCGGGTTTTCCAGCAGGTTGATGCAGCGCAGGAAGGTCGACTTGCCCGAGCCGGATGAGCCTAGGATGGAGATGACATCGCCGTCGCGGGCCGTCAGCGAGATGCCCTTGAGTACTTCAAGGTCGCCGTAGCGTTTATGCAGATTGCGGATTTCCAGCGCGGGCGTTGCCTCGGCCATGGGGGGTCCTCTTGGGTACGGAGTGCGCTCCGGCGGCTGGCCGCCATCCTGGCGTGGCGCCAAGCTAGCATAGCGCCAACTGGGGCGCCAAGCGGGTAGGGGCGGCTAGTGCTGCGCGGATCGGCATCGGTGTCGCATCGTCGCAGTTGCTTGTCGCGCAGGAACAAAAAAGACCGCAGGGGTGGTCGGCGATTGCGCGATTACGTTAGCGGGCTCGGCACGTGCGGCGCCTTGGATGCGGCTTGCGTAAAGGTCGCGCAGTTTACGGTAGGCGTTCGCCAGGGTGAAGTCGGGAACCCGCAGGTCACGGGGCTTGGCGCTCTGCTAAAGTGTGTCCAGCCCGTCCGCAAAGACGGGCATTGGCGCGGAACTGCCGGGGGACGTCATGCAGCAGGCGCAGCAGTCATCACGATCCTTTCGCTCGGCTTTATGGCTGGTGTGCGCCCTGGTGGTGCTGCTGGTGCCGGTGCTGCACCTGTGGGCACCGCTGCAGCGCTGGAGCAACAGCCACGGCGACTGGCTGATTCGCCAGCGTGCCGCCCAGCAGGTACCGGACCCGCGCCTGGTGGTGATCGATATCGACGACACCAGTTTGCAGGTGCTGGCCGGCGAGGCGGGCAAGTGGCCCTGGCCGCGCTCGCTGCATGCCGAGCTGCTCGAGCACCTGCTGGCGCAGCAGGCCGAGGCGGTGGTGTTCGATGTGCTGTTCAGCGAGGCGGATCGCTTCCATCCGGACGCCGATGCCTATTTCGCCGAAATCCTGGCGCAAACCGACAAGGTTTACCTGGCCGCCTTGCAGCAGCAGGCGGTCGACCCCGGCAAAGCCCCACTACTAAGCAGTTACCCGGCGCAGACCGGTCTGCGCGCTGGCGATCCACAGCAGCGCGGCCTGCTGCTGTTGCCGCAGGCGTTGCCGGCGACGCTGTGGAAGACCGGCACCATCAATTTCACCCCGGATGGCGACGGCGTCGGTCGCCGCTATGACCTCTACCGGCGCTTCGGCGACTGGCGCATGCCCTCGCTGCCGACGCGCCTGGCGCAGGATCGATCCGTGCAGTTGCCGGCGCAGAACAGCTTCCTGCTCGATTGGCAGGGCGCCAGCCGTGTGCCCTATCCGCGCATCCCTTTTGCCGAGGCCCTGGCCCAGGCGCGGGGTGAGGCGGGCAAGCTGCCGGCTGACTACTTCAGCGGCAAGATCATCGTCATCGGCACCACCGCGGCCGGGCTCTACGACCTGCGCCGCACGCCGCTGGATGACCTGTACCCGGCGGTGTTCATCCTCACCACCGCCATCGACAACCTGCTCAATGGCGAGCAGTTGCACGCTGCCCCCGGCTGGCTGATGCCGCTGCTCTGCGTGGCGCTGGTGCTGCTGCTCCAGTTGCTGTTGCTGCGTGAGCGTCTGCTGCTGGTCAGCCTGCTGACTGCCGGGCTGAGCCTGGGGCTGTTCGGCGGCGCCTATCTGCTGGCGCGCAACGGCCTGCTGGTCAGCGTGCTGCCCAGCCTGCTGGCGCTGTGGCTGCTGCTCGCCCTGGCCCTGGCGGTGTTCTACCGGCGCCGCCGGCAGCAGCTGAATACCACCATCAGTATGTTCAGCCGCTTCCTCGATCCGCAGGTGGTGGCCCAACTGGTCGCCCGTGAAGACCCACAGGCCTTGCTGGCCAGTCGCGATTGCCAGCTGACCGTGCTGTTCTCCGATATTCGCAACTTCACCACCATGTCCGAGCGGCACAGTGCCCAGGAAATCATGCAGATCCTGGAGAACTACTTCGCCGGTCAGGTGGATGTGCTGTTCAAGCACCGTGCGACCCTCGACAAGTTCATCGGCGACGCCATCATGGCCTTCTGGGGTGCCCCGCAGGACAACCCCAATCAGGCGGTGGATGCGGTGAGTGCGGCGCTGGAGATGGTCGACAACGTCGAGCGTTACCGTCGCGACTTCAATCACCCGGACTTCGACATCGGCATCGGCCTGCATACCGGTCCGGCGGTGGTTGGCATGGTCGGTACCAGCAAGCGCTACGACTACACTGCCATTGGTGACACGGTGAATCTGGCCAGCCGCATCGAGGGCCTGACCAAGGGCCGCGCGCGCCTGCTGGTGTCGGCCGCGACTATGCAGGCCTGTGGCGATGCCTTCGATTTCTTGCCCCACGGCGACTTCCAGGTCAAGGGCCGTAACGAGCCGGTGACCCTCTTCGAACCCAGGAGAAAACCATCATGATCAGAGCGTTGACTGCTGTTCTGCTGCTGACGGGCTGGCTGTTCAGCACCGTCGTGCAGGCCGAAGTGCGCAGCGGTATTACCGTGGAGGCCACCGCCCTGCGTGAAGCGGCAGGTGCGGCTGCGCCAGTGCTGCAGCAACTGCCGGCACAGAGCAGGTTGAGCATCCTCAAGCGTCAGGGCGGCTGGTATCAGGTGCAGACCAGCGCCGGCCAGCAGGGATGGGTGGCGTTGCTGGCGGTGCGCTTCGACAAGAGTGCAGCAGCCAAGGGCGGCAACATTGGCGCCCTGCTGGAAAGCAGCACGGCCGTGGCCCCGGCGACCGGCGTGGCCACCGGTGTGCGTGGGGTCAGCGATGACCAGCTGGAGGCGGGCGGTGCCGGCAGCCAGTCACTGCAGGAGCTCGATCGCTACGCGGTGACACCCGGCAGCGCGCGGGCCTTCGCCCAATCCGGCGGGCTGCGTAGCCAGACCATCGCCTACCCCAACTGAGCAGGAGCCGAGAGCATGCAAGACTTTCTATGCCGTGCCGTACTACTCGCCCTGGTCGCCAGCCTCACGGCCTGTCAGGGTCTGGAGTCCCTCGAGGGCGTGAATATCCAGGGTGTCGACCTGGGCGTACTGTCCAGCGCCAGCAAGAACCTCAGCGCCATGGCCGACAAGACCGAGGACGAGGAGCAGGTCATCGGTAGCAGCACCGCCGCCCTGTTACTCCAGCAGGCGTCGCTGCTGGATAACCCGGCGCTGCAGGCCTACGTCAACCGGGTGGGCCGCTGGGTAGCGTTGAACAGTGAGCGCCCCGATCTACCCTGGCGCTTCGGCGTGTTGAACAACTCGGCGGTGGGCGCCTACGCCGCGCCTGGCGGCTATGTGTTCATCACCAGCGGCCTGCTGGCGCGGATGGACAGCGAGGCCGAGTTGGCTGGCGTACTGGCCCATGAAGTAGCCCACGTTGTGCGCCAGCATCACCTCGACGCGATCAAGCAGCAGGCCGGCGCCGGCTTGCTGGCCAATGTCACGCGCCTGGCGGTGCAGGCCCACCAGGCCAGCTCGGGTAGCGTCGGCAGCAACGATGCGCTGACCAATACGAAATTCGATCAGGTGGTGACCAACCTCTACACCCGTGGCCTGGATCGCGGTGACGAGTACGAGGCCGATGCCATGGGCGCGGTGATCGCCGCCCGCGCCGGCTACGATCCCTACGGCCTGGCCACCGTGCTGCAAGGCATGGCGACCATGAAGCAGGACGATGCCGCCCTGGTGACCTTCCTCAAGGTGCACCCGAATATCGGCGATCGCCTGACTCGCCTGGAACCGACCTATCTGTATCTGGAGCGTTTCAGCGGCAATGGCAGCCAGCTGACCCTGGAGCAGCGCTATCAGCAGGAGCTGTCCGGCAGGTAATGCATGCGGCAAACGGCACCACAAAACCCGCCGATTTGGCGGGTTTTGTTTTGGTGATGAGCAGGCGCAAGCCGCTTTTGCCCCCTCTCCCGTTTACGGGAGAGGGTGAGTTGCCCAGTGCAGCGTGGTAGCCCGGATGCAATCCGGGAGCGGAGCTGCCTGCTTCCCGGATTGCATCCGGGCTACGGCGAGGTGTTTTCGGACACGTTGGCAGGCGTTGAAGCACGGGGGAGCTAGAGCTAACCCGTTCAATGGCTGTGCTTGCCGCCCGGCTCGAAGTCGCAGACATGATGGGCGTAGGGTGGCGCGCCGGGCGTTGTCAGGGCCGTGCTCGGTGCCGGTAGCGGCATGCTCTGCCCCGGATTGATATAGCAGCGCGATTCGATGAACACCCGCACCAAATCGCCATCCAGCAGGCCGCTCTTGACCTCGGACTGGAGGATGTCGAGGGCGTGATCGGTGGGCACCGCCGGCTTGTACGGGCGGTCGGCGGCGGTCAGTGCGTCATAGATGTCGCAGATGGTCATGATCCGCGAAGCGCAGGGAATGGCATCACCGGCCAGGCCCTTGGGGTAACCGCTGCCGTCGAGCTTTTCATGGTGCGCCGCGGCGATTTCCGGGATGCGTTGCAGGGCCGGGGTCCAGGGGATCAGTTGGAGGAAGTCGCGGGTGTGCACCACGTGCCGCTCGATCTCGGCGCGCTCCTCCTGGGTCAGGCTGCCGCGGCGAATGGCCAGGGCGCAGAACTCGCTGTCCGAGAGCAGGCCGATCAGGCTGTCGTCGTGGTTCTTCACCACCTGGCCCTGGATCTCCTGCAGGTGATGGAAGTCACCCTCGGTCAGCACGCTCGGCTCGTTGGCCTTGAGAATGTCGCGCAGGTAATGATCGAGACGCTCGCACTCCAGAGCCAGTTCGCTTTCCCACTGCAGGCGCTGCTCCTCGGCCAGGCCGCCGTGCTGGCGATAGGCGTGCAGCATGCGCTTGAGCATCTGGTTCTGCAGGCTCTCCTTGGCCAGTGCCACCCGGTAACGCAGGTTGTCGACTGCCGATTCGGGCAGCTTCTTCGCCTTGGTCAGCACATGCTCGCGCACCCCGACCTTGCCGAAGTCATGCAGCAGCGCGGCATAGCGCAGCTCGCGCAGGCCCTCGTCATTGAACGCCTGCTGGCGGATATGCGACTGCGGCGCCTGCGGCAGCTGGCGGGCGAGGGCGATGCACAGGTCGGCGACGCGGAACGAGTGGCCGCTGGAGGTGGGGTCGCGCTGCTCGATGGCGAATACCGAAGCCTGCACGAAGCCGTCAAACAGCTGGCTGATGTCGTCCAGCAGCTGGCGGTTCTCGATTGCCACCGCCGCCTGGCTGGCCAGGGCGCGCAACGAGGTGGCCATCACCGCATCGAACGGAATCGCCTCGCCAGCTGCGTTCTGACAGTTGATGAACTCCAGCACGCCGACCACGTCGCGGCGGTGGTTGAGCATGGGGATCGCCAGCAGCGACATGGTGCGGTAGCCCACCTGCATGTCGAACGAGCGGTTGAAGCGGTACGGCGCCTCGGACGGGATGGCATAGGCATCGGCAATATCCAGCTCGGTGCTGGTCAGCGCCACGTAGCCGGCAATCGAGGCCTTGGTCAGCGGCATGCGCTGCTCCTGAAAGCGCGTCGGCATCGAACTGTTCTGCGTCAGCTTGAAGATCAGCTGGGCCTGCTCGCCCTTCTTGTCGACCAGAAACAGCGAGGCGGCATCGCTGTTGGACAGCCGCCGGCCCTCGGTGAGGATCTTGCTCAGCAGGCGCTCCAGATCCTTCTCGGCAGACAGCGCCAGGCCGACATCGACCAGCTTCTGCAGATCGCCATCCTTGCTCTGCAGGGCATTGGCCAGTTGCGTGGTCTTCTGCTTCAGGCGGAACTGCTCGGCAGCGAAGCCGAGCAGGGCCAGCAGTTCCTCTTCACTGGCCTTGGCCGGTAGCGGCAGCACACCGTCCATTGCCGCGAAGGCCACCAGGGTGGCGCCGCCGGCCTGCCAGTCGGCCAGGGCATGGCTGGTCAGCAATCCCTCATCGAGCAGCAACACCTCGGCGCCGCTGCTCTCCAGTTCGTTCGGTTGGCTGATGGTCTTGAGGCTGACGCCCTCGCGCTGCAAGCGTGCGTACAGGCTGGACTCGGCAAAGAGTGGGCTATGCCCCACTGTGCAGCTGGCTGTCATCACTGGAACCCTCGGCGGCGCAGGGGGAGTAACGCTCGCCTGAGTATTGCACCAGTACCTGCACCCTTCCATGCCGTTCGGCTTGTGAGGGGCAGGCTGTGTTGGGGGCAGTTAGCTGTTGGGCGGTCACGCAACCTTTGCTGAGGTGCAAGGGGTAGAGGCCCCTTCTGTGCGTTGTCAGGCGATGAAGTCCGCTAGTGAGATGCTGGATACGCCAATCAGCTGGATGGCGAACTCGGCAGTGCTATCGGCGTCGGTATTGCCGTAGAGCACGCCATTGGAAACCTTCAGCTGGCCGGCGGCAGTGAAGGCGGCGGCACCATCAATAATTGTGTTGAAGGCGTTGTCACCGCTTGCGGCAGTATTGGCATCCAGCTTGGACAGATCGATCATGTCGGCGCCGCGCACAAAGTCGCTGATGCTATCCCACGTGTCGCTGGTCAAGCCCATCTCGGATAGCGAGCTAAAGGCAAAAGCATCGTTACCGGCCCCACCAATCAGAACATCACTGCCTCCTGCTCCGTTTAGCGTGTCGTTGCCTGTTCCGCCCTCCAGCCTGTTGCTGAAAAAATTGCCGGATAGCTTGTCGTTGTAATCGGAGCCAGTGACATTTTCTATGTCTTGGAGCGTGTCTGAACCTGAGCCGCCAGTCGCTTGAGGGCTGCTGTAGTCCAAATTGACAGTTATTGCGCTGCTGGCATAGAGGTATGAGACGGTATCGCTACCGCCATTACCATGTAGCCAGTTATCACCAGTGCTGGCGTAGAGAATATTGTCCAGGCTGTTGCCGTTTAATGAGCCTTCGCTATGGAGAAGGCGGCCGTTTTCCACATAGCTGGCCAACGTGTAAATGGTGAACAGATGGCTGTAGACCGTGTCGATACCGCCATTGACGCTGGTTTCGGTCACCACATCGAAGTCGTTATCTACATAGTAAATATCTGCGCCGTCACCTCCGATCATAGTGTCAGCCCCTACCCCACCGTTTAGGATGTTGCCTGAGCTGTTACCGGTAAGCTTGTCGTTGTAGTTGGAGCCTGTGAGATTCTCGATGGCGGTCAGCGTGTCCGAGCCGGAGCCACCAGTCGTTTGAGCGCTGGTGCTGGCCAGGCTGGCAGTGATGGCGCTGGCGGCATAGAGGTAGGACGCCGTATCGATGCCGCTACCACCATTCAGGATGTTATTGCCACTGCCTGCATAGAGCACATTGTTCAGGCTGTTGCCGGTGAGGTTGGCGCTGCCGCTGGCAAGGATACGGCCATTCTCGATGTTGTTGCCTAGGGTGTAGCCGGTCAGGTAGCTGTAGACGCTATCGGTGCCGCCCGTGCTGACTGTGGCATTGGTCTCACTGACCACGTCGCTGGCGTTGTCCACGTAATAGGTATCGGAGCCATCGCCGCCGATCATAGTGTCCGCGCCTGCGCCACCATTCAGTATGTCGTTACCCAGGCCACCATTGAGCGTGTTATCAGCGGTGTTGCCGGTGAGTGTGTCGTTGTAGTTGGAGCCGGTGAGATTTTCGATGGCGGTCAGTGTGTCCGAACCGGAGCCCCCAGTTGTTTGAGCGCTGGTGCTGGCCAGGCTGGCAGTGATGGCGCTGCTGGCATAGAGGTAGGACGCGGTGTCAGCGCCGTTGCCGCCGTTCAGAATGTTATTGCCACTGCCTGCGTAGAGCACATTGTTCAGGCTGTTACCGGTGAGGTTGGAGCTGCCGCTGGCAAGGATGCGGCCATTCTCGATGTTGTTGCCTAGGGTGTAGCTGGTCAGGTAGCTGTGGACGAAATCGATGCCGCCAGTGCTGACTGTGGCATTGGTCTCACTGACCACATCGCTGGCGCTGTCCACGTAATAGGCATCGGAACCATCGCCGCCGATCAGGGTGTCCGCGCCTGCGCCACCATTCAGTATGTCGTTACCCAGGCCGCCATTGAGCGTGTTATTAGCGGTGTTGCCGGTGAGCGTGTCCTTGTAGCTGGAGCCGGTGAGATTCTCGATGGCGGTCAGTGTGTCCGAACCGGAGCCCCCAGTTGTTTGAGCGCTGGTGCTGGCCAGGCTGGCAGTAATGGCGCTGCTGGCATAGAGGTAGGACGCGGTGTCAGCGCCGTTGCCGCCGTTCAGGATGTTATTGCCACTGCCTGCGTAGAGCACATTGTTCAGGCTGTTACCGGTGAGGTTGGCGCTACCGCTGGCAAGGATGCGGCCATTCTCGATGTTGTTGCCCAGGGTGTAGCTGGTCAGGTAGCTGTAGACGAGATCGGTGCCGCCAGTGCTTGCCGAGGCATTGGTCTCACTGACCACATCGCTGACGCTGTCTACATAATAAGTATCGGAGCCATCCCCGCCGATCAGGGTGTCTGCGCCTGCGCCACCATTCAGGATGTTGCCTGAACTGTTGCCGGTAAGCTTGTCGTTGTAGTTGGAGCCGGTGAGGTTCTCGATGGCGGAGAAGGTGTCAGAGCCAGATCCACCGGTTGCTTGTGCGCTGGTGCTGGCCAGGCTGGCGGTGATGGCGCTGCTGGCATAGAGGTAGGACACGCTGTCAGCGCCGTTGCCGCCGTTCAGGATGTTATTGCCACTGCCTGCGTAGAGCACATTGTTCAGGCTGTTGCCGGTGAGGTTGGCGCTACCGCTGGCAAGAATGCGCCCATTCTCAATGTTGTTACCCAGGGTGTAGCTGGTCAGGTAGCTGTGGACGGTATCGGTGCCGCCAGTGCTGGCTGTGGCATTGGTCTCACTGACCACGTCGCTGGCGCTGTCCACATAATAGGTGTCGGAGCCATCGCCGCCGATCATAGTGTCCGTGCCTTCACCACCATCCAGGATATTGCTCATGGTGTTGCCAGTGAGCTTGTCGTTGTAGTTGGAGCCGGTGAGATTCTCGATGGCGGTGAAGGTGTCAGAGCCTGAGCCGCCGGTGGCTTGTGCGCTGGTGCTGGCCAGGCTGGCAGTGATGGAGCTAGCGGCATAGAGGTAGGACACCGTATCAATGCCGCTACCACCATTCAGAATGTTATTGCCACTGCCTGCGTAGAGCACATTGTTCAGGCTGTTACCGGTGAGGTTGGCGCTACCGCTGGCAAGGATGCGGCCATTCTCGATGTTGTTGCCCAGGGTGTAGCTGGTCAGGTAGCTGTAGACGAGATCGGTGCCGCCAGTGCTTGCCGAGGCATTGGTCTCACTGACCACATCGCTGACGCTGTCTACATAATAAGTATCGGAGCCATCCCCGCCGATCAGGGTGTCTGCGCCTGCGCCACCATTCAGGATGTTGCCTGAACTGTTGCCGGTAAGCTTGTCGTTGTAGTTGGAGCCGGTGAGGTTCTCGATGGCGGAGAAGGTGTCAGAGCCAGATCCACCGGTTGCTTGTGCGCTGGTGCTGGCCAGGCTGGCAGTGATGGCGCTGGCGGCATAGAGGTAGGACGCCGTATCGATGCCGCTACCGCCATTCAGGATGTTATTGCCGCTGCCTGCGTAGAGCACATTATTCAGGCTGTTGCCGGTGAGGTTGGCGCTGTCGCTGGCAAGGATGCGGCCATTCTCGATGCTGTTACCCAAGGTGTGGCTGGCGAGGTAGCTATAAACGATGTCTGTGCCGCCACTTGCCCCGCCGTTGGTTTCGGTGACGACATCACCGACGTTGTCCACGTAGTAAGTATCGGAACCATCCCCGCCAATCATCTTGTCTGCACCCAGGCCGCCATTGATCACGTTGTTGGCGAGATCCCCTGCGAGGTTGTCGTTAAAGTCGGAGCCTGTCAGGTTCTCTATGTCGTTAAGCGAGTTATATGCCGGGTTGATGACGTTGGCGGGGAAGTTTATCTGGGCTGTCACGGCTATCTTCGAATAGGCGAAGGAGGCGGTATCTATCCCCGTACCGCCATTCAATACGTAGCCATATCCACTTTCGCCAGTGCCCGCGTACAGCACATTGTTGAGCTCATTCCCCGTAATGGCGGCCGGACCGGCGGCCAGTATCCGTCCGTTCTCGATGTTCTTGGCCAGGGTATATGAGCTCAGGTAGCTATATACGGTGTCGATGCCCTCGCCGGAATTTTCGCGTATGGCTGCCGCTGCTGTTTCGATGATGTAGATGTCGTCGCCTGCCCCCCCGGAGAGCGCCAGGGGTGATTGCCCGCTTAGAACGTCGTTCTGGTCTGTGCCGTGTATTTCATAAAGTTGCGCCACGCCCTCGGCATCGTAGCGCTGGGAGAAAATCCCTGTGTAGTCATCGTCGACTGCCTCCCAGGTCACCAGCCAGCCGCCATCAGGCAAGGGGATTGTCACGGCTGGGGTTGTTTGCAAGTCACTCTTGTCACCGCTAGATATGACGGCTACTTGTTGCCCCGATGCGTCGAAGCGAGTCGATATGGTTTCTGAATAGTCATACTCAGACCAGGTGTCGTAGGTTGACGAAGTGATCAGCCAGCCGCCATCGGCAAGACCGATGGCGCTAACATTCCCTCCAGATGTTGGAATCTGGGTTATTGGGCCGGTTGAGGCGTTCGATGCGTCATATCGACTCACATAAATCGCATCGTAACCTCTCCAGGCCACTAACCAGCCGCCATCTTCCAATGTGGTAACGGAGGGATGGGTGTCGTACGCAAAGTTTCCGAACGACAGGCGCTCACCGGCGGGTTCGCCATCGGCGTCATATCTCTGTAAGACTGTGCGGCCGATGTAATTCGCTTGTGCGTCGACTTCGTACCAGGAAACTACCCAGCCCCCATCGGACAGGGCCGTAGTGGAAGAGCTGTGTTGCCTGCAGGTCTGGCTGACTAAGACTTCGCTTCCTGTCGGATTGTTGTCTGCGTCATAACGCTGAGAGAAAAGTTGTCCATTGCTTTCCCAGCTGGCAACCCACCCACCATCGGACAGACCGGTTACTGAAGGATATATCTCATCCTCCGTCGAGCTGATGACTTGGGTCTCTGTCCCCATTGGAGTGCCAGTAGCATCGTAGCGCTGAGTGAAGATGCCATGACTGTCGTTTGCACCATTGCCTGTCCAGGCCACCAGCCAGCCGCCATCGCTCATGGCTGCCACTGATGGCATGGCCTGGTGTTGTTCTGTGGTGCTATTGACTGCGGTCTCTCCGCCGACAGGATTTCCGAATTTGTCGTAGCGTTGACAGAAAATGCCCTGCCCATCGCCGGCCCCTGTTCCTGTCCAGGTGACCACCCATCCGCCGTCGGAAAGTGTGGTCACCGCAGGGGCGTATTGGGAGTTGTTCGTGGTGGTGTTGATTTGGCTGATTCCGCCGGGAGTCACTTCGAAAGTGCGATCGGCAAATTGCAGTTGCTCGATATCGAAGAGAGAGTCCGCGCCCTCGTCACCATCGGTGATGTTGGTGTCGGTAATAGTCAGGTGACCACTGCTCCAGCCGAAGCGATAGTCATAAGAGTTGCCTGAATATGTCGCTGTATCCAGGCCGGAACCGCCTAAAAGAATGTCATTGCCCGAGTCGCCTGCGAGGCTGTCATTGTCTGCAGTGCCATTCAGGGTTTCACTGCCAGAGGTTCCGTTGATGACTGCCATGGAGTCCATTCCTAGTTACTGACTTAAAGGAGAGCAATGCCCGATGATGGCATTTTGCTTTTATCGCGGACAATAAAAAACCCCAAGGAATTTAACTTCGCTTGGGGTTTCTCGGTATTAGTGGTGCCCAGGGACGGAATCGAACCGCCGACACGGGGATTTTCAATCCCCTGCTCTACCGACTGAGCTACCTGGGCAACGGGGCGCTATTAAACGGATTTGGCTTTGCAGTGTCAAGCCGGGGAAAGAAAAAATTTCAGTAAAGACGGGCGCTTACGAAATTTACGGGTGTTGCGGGGGCGCTGTGCTTGCTTCTGTAGCCGGATGCAATCCAGGGGGATTGGCGGGGGAGGTCCCGGATTGCATCCGGGCTACAGGGGTTATGCGCTCGGTGGCACGTAGCCGTCGGCCTGGGCGTATTCCTCGCCGGAGAGGAACTTGTCCATCTCGGCCTGGAGGAACTTGCGGTCTTCGGCGTTCATCATGTTCAGGCGGCGTTCGTTGATCAGCATGGTCTGGTGCGCCTGCCATTCGTCCCAGGCCTGCTTGGACACGTTGTTGAAGATGTCTTCGCCTTTTGGGCCCGGGTAGGGCTGGCGGTCGAGGCCGGGGAGGTCTTGCTTGTGCTTGCGGCAGTGGACGGTGCGGCTCATGACTTTTCTCCTGCATTCAGTTCTTGCGCGGCTCGCTTGAGGAGCTTCTTCACCGGGGCGGCCAGGCCCAGGCGTGGCGGGGTGGCGAGGTTATACCAGAGCCAGTCGCCCTCGGCCACGCCAGGGGCGGTCGCCTCGACCTGGATCAGCCAGGGTTCGATGCTCAGCTGGAAGTGGCTGAAGGTGTGGATCAGTCCGCTTAGCTCGCGGCGCTCGCCCAGCTGCAGGGCGTGTTGGCTGGCCAGGGGCTCGAGGGCATCCAGGTCGTCCAGCTCGGGCAGGCTCCACAGGCCGCCCCAGAGGCCGGTCGACGGACGGCGATAGAGCAGGATGGCACCGTCGCGGTTGGCCAGGAGCGGCATCAGGGTGCGCTTCTGTGGCAGCTCCTTGCGCGGCTTGGCGATCGGGTAGCGGATCTCCAGGCCCAGCAGGTGCGCCTGGCAGCCGCTCTGCAGCGGGCAGATCAGGCAGCTTGGCTTGCTCCGGGTACAGAGTGTGGCGCCCAGGTCCATCATCGCCTGGGTGTAGTGGTTGACCCGCTCCTCGGGGAGGAAGCGCTCGGCCACTGCCCACAGCTGCTTGGCCACTTTCGGTTCGCCCGGATAGCCTTCCTGGGCGACGTAGCGGGCCAGCACACGTTTGACGTTGCCGTCGAGAATCGGCGCGCGCAGGCCCATGCTCAGGCTGGCGATGGCGCCGGCGGTGGAGCGGCCGATGCCGGGCAGCGCGGTGAGCTGCTCGACGTCGCGGGGGAATTCGCCGCCGTGCTCGGCCATGACGATCTGCGCGGTCTTCTGCAGGTTGCGCGCGCGGGTGTAGTAGCCGAGGCCGGTCCACAGGTGCAGCACTTCGTCTTCCGGGGCCTCGGCCAGGGCTTGCACGGTCGGCAGGGCATGCATGAAGCGGTCGAAGTAGCCGAGTACGGTGCTGACCTGGGTCTGCTGCAGCATGATTTCCGAGACCCAGACCCGGTAGGGGTTGATGTCCTGCTGCCAGGGCAGGTCCTTGCGTCCGTGCTGGTCATACCAGGCCAGCACGGCGCCGTTGAATTGCGCGGGCGTCATCGGTTGAATAGGCCCTTGAGCGCGTCCTTGAGTTCCGGGCTGACCTTGTCGCCGAGCTTTTCTTCGATCTTCTGTTCGAGCTTGTTGCCGGCCAGCTTGGCGGCGACCTTGCCCAGGCCGTCCTTGTCCAGGCGGCAGGCCTTGGCGCCCAGCTCCAGCGGGCCGCGGCAGAGCAGGGGCCATTCGATGTCGGCGTAGCGCTCGTTGACCTGGCAGGCCGGGTCGGGCATGGCGCTCTTGTCGCCTTCGATGACGATGCCGATGCGGTAGTCGAGGCCGAGTACGCGCAGGTCGACATCGCCCTTACCCTTGAGCGCCAGGCCAGGCAGGCGGGCCTTGAGGTCGGGATTGCTGGCCACGCCGTTGCGCAAGGTCAGGTTGCCGTCGAGTTCCTCGAAAGGGGTGTCCTTGCCGCGCGGCTCACCGGAGAGCGACTTGCGATTGAGGGTGGCGATGCCCTGGCACAGCTGCTGCTCCAGGTTGGCCTCGATCAGCACGCCGTCGCTGAGGCTGAAACCGGCCTTGCCGTTCAGCGCGTCGATCCAGGCCTTCTGGCTATTGCCCTGGGTGCGCACGTCGGCGTTCAGGTCGAGCAGGCCCTTGATCGGGGCTTTCTCGCCCTGGGCTTCGATGAGTTTTTCCACCGGGATGCGCGTCAGCTGTTTCTGCGCGGTGAGCAGCGGTACGGCCGGGCGCACGTCGAGTTGCGAGGTGACGGCGAAGTTGCCGCCATACAGGTCGCCACGCAGCTCTTGCAGGTTGAGTACGCCGCCCTTGGCCTTGGCCTTGAGCAGGGCGCTTTCGATGGGCAGCTTGTTCAGGCTCAGCTGGCCGAGACTGATGTCGGCCTCTAGGTCGAGCTTGCGCAGCTGTTCGAGCGGTAGTAGCTGCTCGTTGCTCCAGGCCTGCTGGGTCGGCGCGTTCGGCAGTGGCGTGGTGCCGCTCTTGCCGGCGGCGGCCACGGCGCCCTTGATCTCGTTCTTGCGCGCGACGCCGGCGCTGGCGTCCTGATCCTTGGGCGGCAGGTAGCGGTCGAGGTCGAGCTTGTCGCCCTTGAGCTGCAGGCGCAGGGCCTGCTTGGCGAAGTCGCTGACGGCCAGGCTGCCGCTGAAGCTGCTGTCGTCCAGTTTCAGGCTCAGTTCGTTGAAGTTGATGCTGGTCGGCGTGCCGGCCAGGCGGGTCGACAGCTCGAACTGCTGCAGGGTGTTGGCGTCACGCATGGGCGGCAGCTCGACGCCGAGGCCACCGAGGAATTCGCGCAGGTTGACCTGGGCGATGGACAGGCCGCCTTGCAGCTGGGCGGTCTTGTCCAGGTCGCGCAGTTTCAGCTCGCCGATGGCGCGCAGCTGGTTGGCGGTGAGCTTGAGGCTGTTCCACTCGGCGACCTGAGCGGCCTGGTCGAGCAGCAGCTGGCCCTGGGTGGCAAAGGTCAGGGTCTTGCCCTGGAACGGCTCGCCGGAGGCCTCGCCGGCCAGCTTGAAGTCTTCCAGCTGGTAGCGCTTGAGGGCGCGGTCGAAGCGCAGCGCGGTCTGCAGCTCGGTCTTGGCGCGCAGCAGTGGCTGGTTGGTGCCGAAGAAAGCGGTCAGTTTCAGCGGGATGCTGGCGCCTTCGCGGATCGCCCCGGTGCTCAGCTCGATGCCTTCGGCGCTGAACTGGCGGCCGCTGGCTGCGTCCTGGTAGTCGATGCGCGAGCTGCTGATGGTCAGGCTGTCGATATCCAGCTTGATCGGTTGGCTGTCGGCCGTTTCGACGGTGGCGGGCTCGCTGCTGGCGGGCGCCGTGCTGTTGCTGGCGGTGGTGGGCGGCGTGGCGGCGGTTTGCGCCGGCTTGCCCACGCCCTCCCAGTTGCCGCGGCCTTTGGCGTCGCGTTGCAGGGTCAGGTTGAGGCCGTCGACGCGGATGTCGCTCATCTGCACTTCCTTGCGCAGCAGCGGCAGCACGCGCACGGAGAGGCCGAGCAGGCGCAGGTCGGCGAAGGGTTTGTCCGGGGTCTCGGCGCTGGCCAGGGTGGCGTCGGTCAGCTCCAGGCCGAGCCAGGGGAACAGGCTCCAGCCGATATCGCCGTTGAGCTTGAGTTCCAGATTGGCTTTGTCGCGGGCCAGTTGCTGGATCTCGTCCTTGTAGTCGTTGGGGTCGAACAGGTGGGTCAGGGCGAAGCCGAGGCCGACGATGATCAGCAACAGTCCGAGGAAGACCAGACCTAGGATCTTGCCGATAGATTTCATGGACGCGTCCTTGTTTGGATGACTTTTCTGGGTGGCGAGTATAGCGCCAGCTTATAAGGGCATAGTGAGCCGCAAGTGCTTGGAGGGCGCTCGTGTCGTGCGGTTCCCCGCCATGGCTGGTGCTGGCGCCAATGGCGGCTGTAATTGGCGGCTCGGGTGGTGTCGTTCCGGGCGGGGGCGGTTAGGCTGGCAGCATAACAACAACCCGGAGGCGCCCATGAATGTCGCCGTAATGGCCGTGCCGCTGTATATCGCGCTGATCCTGCTGGAGCTGGCCTACGAGCGCTACAGCGGGCGCCATACCTATCGCCTGGCGGATGCCGCCACCAGCATGAATACCGCCGTGCTGCGTGTATTGCTGGAAGGACCGCTGCGCCTGCTGCTGGTGATTCCCTATGCCTGGCTGTACGAGCACGCGCGGCTACTGGAGCTGGATGCGAGCTCGCCCTGGGTCTGGCTGCTCGGTTTCATCGCCGTGGACTTCTGCTTCTATTGGGCGCATCGCAGCCTGCACCACTACAACCTGCTGTGGGGCGCGCACCAGCCGCATCACTCCAGCGAGGACTTCAACCTGTCCACCGCGCTGCGCAAGGGCGCCTTGCAGACTGCTTTCGACTGGCCGTTCTACCTGCCGCTGGCGTTGCTGGGAGTTCCGCTGCCGCTGTTCCTGGTTCTGCTCGGTGTGCAGCTGGTCTATCAGTTCTGGATCCACAGCCAGCATGTCGGCCGGCTCGGCGTGCTGGAGTGGTTCATGGTCACGCCGAGCAATCATCGGGTGCACCACGGGCAGAACGACTGCTACATCGACAAGAACCATGGCGGCGTATTCATTATCTGGGATCGCCTGTTCTGCACCTTCGCCGACGAGGGTGAGCCGGTGCGCTACGGGGTGACCACACCGGTGCGCACCTTCGACCCGATCCGCCTGCAGTTCTCCTGGTGGCGCCTGCTGTGGGCCGATGCGCGCGCGACCCGCTCCTGGTGGGACAAGCTACGCCTGTGGTGGATGCCCACTGGCTGGCGCCCGGCGGATGTACAGGCGCGGCCCTGGCCGAAGATGGGGGTGGACAAGTTCGAGCGGCCTTATCCGGCCAGCCTGAAGTGGTATGCCTTCCTGCAGTTCGTGGCCATCAACGCCATGGCCCTGTGCTTCCTGGCCAGCGTCAAGCGCGCCGCCGTGTGGGAGCCCTGGCTGCTGGTGCTGGCGATTCTTAGCGGTTGCATCAGCCTCGGCCTGCTGTTCGAGGGCAAACGCCGGCTGTGGTCGCTCGAGGTCGTGCGGCTGCTGGCGCTGGCCGGTTTGGCGCTGGGCTGGGGCTTGTGGCTGGTGCCGGCGCAGTGGCTGCTCGGCGTGCTGCTGGCAGGGTTGTGTCTTGCCAGCCTGCTATGGCTGGTGTGGCTGGCGGCGCGGCCGCAGGTGGTGGCTTCGTCGTAGCCCGGATGCAATCCGCGGCGGGACTTTCCCGGATTATGTCCGGCTACGTGCTGTTAGCGATTTTTTAGCGGTGTGTAAGGTAGGCTCGGTGCGCTCTGCTCCCTCTACCGTTCACGGGAGAGGGGAGACAAGCGGGCCGGTAGCCCGGATGTAATCCGGGAGCCGGGTATGTGCCCATTTCCCCCGGATTACATCCGGGCTACGCGTGTGGGGTGGATGACGTTTTTCATCCACCAAAGCGCCGCTCGGTGGATCGATGGAATGCATGCCGCTTTCGTAGGAGCTTGCTCCTACAGGCTATCCAGTGGCAGGCCGCTGCGAGCGGCCAGGGCCTGGCTTTCCAGATGATCTTTCGGCGCGGCCAGGTGCAGCGGCTTGCCGGCTTCGCGGGCCATGCGCTGGGCTTCGTCGAGGATGCGCCGGGCCACGCCGCGCTTGCGCGTGACCTTGCGCACGCACAGGTGCGACAGGCGCCAGCAGTCGGCGCCACGGGTCAGCAGGGCGGCGCCGAGCAGGCGGTCGTTGAAGCGCCCGGCGATCAACCGGCCCTCGCCAATCCCGCTGGCGATCAGCGCGTCGGCGCTGGCATAGGGCGTCAGCAACCAGTCCGGGGCGTCGGCGTAGACCTTGGTCAGGTCGGTGTGATCCTGAGCCGATGGACGGGTGACGATCTCGACAAACACGGGCATCGCGGCTTCCTCGCAGGCAGGTGGCGCAGTGTAAAGTCAGCTCAATCGCGCCGATAGCCCTGGTGCGATAGCAACGCGGTAGCCGTGCAGGCCGCGCGCCGCCTATAATGCCCGCCTTTTCCGCAAGCATTTTCGGGAGCTGGTGATGGCCGAACGTACGGCATCCGTCGAGCGCAACACCCTGGAGACCCAGATCAAGGTCTCGATCAACCTGGATGGTACTGGCAAGGCCAAGTTCGATATTGGCGTGCCGTTCCTCGAGCACATGCTCGATCAGATCGCCCGTCACGGGCTGATCGACCTGGACATCCAGTGCAAGGGCGACCTGCATATCGACGACCACCACACCGTGGAAGACGTCGGTATCACCCTCGGCCAGGCCTTCACCAAGGCCATCGGCGACAAGAAGGGCATGACCCGCTACGGCCATTCCTATGTGCCGCTGGACGAGGCGCTGTCGCGCGTGGTGATCGACTTCTCCGGTCGTCCGGGCCTGCAGATGCACGTGCCGTTCACCCGCGCGGTGGTCGGTGGCTTCGACGTGGACCTGTTCCAGGAATTCTTCCAGGGCTTCGTCAACCACGCCCTGGTCAGCCTGCACATCGACAACCTGCGTGGCACCAACACCCACCACCAGATCGAGACGGTGTTCAAGGCCTTCGGTCGCGCCCTGCGCATGGCCGTCGAGCTGGACCCGCGCATGGCCGGGCAGATGCCGTCGACCAAGGGCTGCCTATAAATGCAGACGGTTGCAGTAATCGACTACGGCATGGGCAACCTGCACTCGGTGGCCAAGGCCCTCGAGCACGTCGGTGCCGGCAAGGTGCTGGTGACCAGCGATGCCGCGGTGATTCGCGAAGCCGACCGCGTGGTGTTTCCCGGCGTCGGTGCGATCCGCGACTGCATGGCCGAGATCAAGCGTCTGGGCTTCGACAGCCTGGTGCGCGAGGTCAGCCAGGACCGGCCGTTCCTCGGTATCTGCGTCGGCATGCAGGCCCTGCTCGAGCGCAGCGAGGAGAACGACGGGGTCGATTGCATCGGCCTGTTCCCCGGCCAGGTGCGTTTCTTCGGCAAGGATCTGTATGAAGGCGGCGAGCACCTGAAGGTGCCGCACATGGGCTGGAATCAGGTGGCGCAGGTGGTCGAACACCCGCTGTGGCACGAGATTCCCGACCCGGCGCGTTTCTACTTCGTGCACAGCTACTACATCGAGGCCGGCAACCCGGCCCAGGTGGTCGGTGGCGGGCACTACGGCAAGGACTTCGCCGCGGCGCTGGCCGAGGGTTCGAAGTTCGCCGTGCAGTTCCACCCGGAGAAGAGCCATACCCATGGCCTGCAGCTGCTGCAGAACTTCGTCGGCTGGGATGGCCGCGCCTGAATGAGCCGGGGCAAGAAAGTCCCGCTGCTGGAGCTCGAAGGGCCCCAGCAGCAGGTCGCGCTGCAGGTGCTGGGGCGTTTCCTCGAGGACCGCTTCGAGCTCGAGCTGGGCTCGTTCGAAGTGCAGGAAGTGCTCGACCTGATCAGCCGCGACATCGCTCCGCATTACTACAACAAGGCGATCTCCGATGTGCAGGCGGTGCTGTCCGACCGCTTCGCCAGCCTGGAGAGCGACCTGTGGGCGCTCGAGAAGAGCTGACCCTTCACCGAATTCACGACTTGAGCAGGTTCAACCGATGCTGATTATCCCCGCTATCGATCTCAAGGACGGCGCCTGCGTGCGTCTGCGCCAGGGCCGCATGGAAGACTCCACGGTGTTCTCCGATGACCCGGTGAGCATGGCTGCCAAGTGGGTCGAAGGCGGCTGCCGCCGTCTGCACCTGGTTGACCTGAACGGCGCCTTCGAAGGCCAGCCGGTCAATGGCGAAGTGGTCACCGCCATCGCCAAGCGCTATCCGCACCTGCCGATCCAGATCGGCGGCGGCATCCGCTCGCTGGAAACCATCGAGGCCTACGTCAAGGCCGGCGTCAGCTACGTGATCATCGGCACCAAGGCGGTGAAAGATCCGCAGTTCGTCACCGATGCCTGCAAGGCCTTCCCGGGCAAGGTTATCGTCGGCCTGGACGCCAAAGACGGTTTCGTCGCCACCGACGGCTGGGCTGAGGTGTCGACCGTGCAGGCCACCGACCTGGCCAAGCGCTTCGAGGCCGACGGCGTGTCCGCCATCGTTTATACCGACATCGCCAAAGACGGCATGATGCAGGGCTGCAACGTCGAGGCCACCGCGGCCCTGGCCGCCGCCAGCAAGATCCCGGTGATCGCCTCCGGCGGCATCCACAACCTCGGTGATATCGAGAAGCTGCTGCTGGCTCGCGCGCCGGGCATCATCGGCGCCATCACCGGCCGCGCGATCTACGAAGGCACCCTGGATGTCGCCGAGGCGCAAGCCTTCTGCGACGCCTATAAAGGCTGAGGATTTCGACATGGCGCTGGCCAAACGCATCATCCCCTGCCTCGACGTCGACAACGGTCGCGTAGTGAAGGGCGTGCAGTTCGAGAACATCCGTGATGCCGGCGACCCGGTGGAAATCGCCCGTCGCTACGATGAGCAGGGTGCCGACGAGATCACCTTCCTCGACATCACCGCCAGCGTCGATGGTCGCGACACCACCCTGCACACGGTGGAGCGCATGGCCAGCCAGGTGTTTATCCCGCTGACTGTTGGTGGCGGCGTGCGTACCGTGCAGGACATTCGCAACCTGCTGAATGCCGGCGCGGATAAGGTCTCGATCAACACGGCGGCGGTGTTCACCCCTGAATTCGTCGGCGAAGCGGCGGCACGTTTCGGCTCGCAGTGCATCGTCGTGGCCATCGACGCCAAAAAGGTCTCGCTGCCCGGCGAAACCCCGCGCTGGGAAATCTTCACTCATGGCGGGCGCAAGCCGACCGGCCTGGACGCCGTGCTCTGGGCGAAGAAGATGGAAGACCTCGGCGCGGGCGAAATCCTCCTGACCAGCATGGATCAGGATGGCGTGAAAAGCGGCTACGACCTCGGCGTCACCCGCGCCATCAGCGAGAGCGTAGGCATCCCGGTGATCGCTTCCGGCGGCGTCGGCAACCTCGAGCACCTGGCGGCCGGCATCCTCGAAGGCAAGGCCGATGCGGTGCTGGCGGCCAGCATCTTCCACTTCGGCGAATACACTGTGCCGGAAGCCAAGGCCTATCTGGCCAGTCGTGGCATAGTGGTGCGCTAGGCTGTGAAGTGACCTGGGTCGCAGCCCGCACCGTCTGTGCTTGGCAGTGCGCCAGGCTTGGTTAAGCTCGGCGCTTTCCTGATTCTCCTTTATTGCAAGGAATGGTTATGTTGAAACGCCTGTTGTTGGTATCAGCTGCTGCTTGCCTGCTGTTGTCTCCATTGGCTCGCGCCGAAGTGGACGAGAACTACTCGGTGATTCTGATGACCGAGAACTTCCCGCCTTACAACATGGCGACCAACGACAAGAACTACGCCCGCGAGGAGAACCTCAAAGGCATCGCCGTGGAAGTAGTGCGCGAGATGTTCAAGCGTGCCGGGATCACCTACCACATGACCCTGCGCTTCCCCTGGGCGCGGATCTACAAGCTGGCGCTGGAAAAGCCCAACCACGGCGTGTTCGTCGCTGCCCGCCTGCCGGAGCGCGAGAAGCTGTTCAAGTGGGTCGGTCCGATCGGTCCGGATGACTGGGTGATGCTGGCCAAGGCCGATAGCACCATCACCATCAATAGCCTGGAGCAGGCCAAGCAGTACCGAATCGGTGCCTACAAAGGTGACGCGATCGCCGAGCATCTGGTTGCCCAGGGGCTGGACCCGCAGACGGCATTCCGTGACCAGGACAACGTGGAGAAGCTGCAGGCTGGCAAGATCGACCTGTGGGCCACCGGTGATCCTGCTGGTCGTTATCTGGCCAAGCAGGCGGGTGTGACGGGCTTGAAGAATGTGCTGCGTTTTGACAGTGCCGAACTGTTCCTCGCCCTCAACCCGGAAACCCCGGATGAAGTGGTGAACAAGCTGCAGGCCGAGTTGGACAAGATGCGTGCCGAGGGCTTCATCGACAAGGTGGTCAACAGCTACCTGGAGTGATACCAGCCGCTAAAGGAAAACCCGGGCATGCCCGGGTTTTTTGTGCGCGCCGATTGGCTCAGCCTTGTAGCCGGATGCAATCCGGGAGCGGAGTGGTCTGTTTCCCGGATTGCATCCGGGCTACGACTGGCAACACGGACAGTCCCCTCTCCCACTTGTGGGAGGGTTAGGGAGAGGGGAGCAAAGCGCTTGGCTCAGTCGCCGCGCGTCACGCTCAGGCCTTTCAGCAGGTTGAGCGCCTGGCTGAGCTGGTAGTCGTCGTCCTGCGGGCGGGTCGGTTTCTCGCCCTTCTTGCCGCTGGGTTTGTCCGCGCCGCCATTACCGTTGCCCAGGTGGCCGGCCAGATCGGCTTCCTTGATGCTCTCGCCATCCTGCTCGCGGGTCAGCTTGGCGCGTGCCACTTCGATGTCCGGGACGATGCCCTGGGCCTGGATCGAGCGGCCTTTTGGGGTGTAGTACAGGGCCGTGGTCAGTTTCAATGCGCGGTCGTTGTTCAGCGGCAGCACGGTCTGCACCGAGCCCTTGCCGAAACTGTCGGTGCCCATCAGCACGCCACGCTTGTGGTCCTGCAGGGCGCCGGCGACGATCTCCGAGGCCGAGGCGCTGCCGCCGTTGATCAGCACCACCAGCGGTACACCTTCGCTGGCGTCGGCCGGGTCGGCGTTGAAGCGCAGCTCGGAGTTGGCGATGCGCCCCTCGGTGTAGACGATCAGGCCTTTCTTGAGGAAGTGGTCGGTGACTTCCACCGCCGCCTGCAGCACGCCGCCGGGGTTGTTGCGCAGGTCGAGGACGATGCCGCGCAGCTTGCCCTTGTTGTCTTTGCGCAGCTTGGCCAGGGCCTTGCCGACTTCTTCACCGGTGTTGATCTGGAACTGCGAGATGCGTACCAGGCCATAGCCGTCGTCGAGCAGCTGGCTCTTCACGCTCTTGACCTTGATCACCGCGCGGGTCAGCTCCACGTCGAACGGCTGGCCGCCTTCGCGCAGCAGGGTCAGGTTGATCTTGCTGCCGGCCTTGCCGCGCATCTTGTCCACTGCTTCCATCAGCGACAGGCCCTTGGTCGGCTGGCCGTCGATCTTGACGATCAGGTCGCCGGGCTGGATGCCGGCGCGCGAGGCGGGTGTGTCGTCGATCGGCGAGACCACCTTGAGGAAGCTGTCTTCCATGCCGACTTCGATGCCCAGGCCGCCGAACTCGCCGCTGGTGCTTTCCTGCAGTTCGGCGAAGTCTTCCGGCTCCAGGTAGGCGGAGTGCGGGTCGAGGTTGCTGAGCATGCCTTTGATCGCATTCTCCAGCAGGGTCTTGTCGTCCACCGGCTCGACATAGGCCGACTTGATGCGATCCATCACCTCGGCAAAGGTGCGCAGCTCATCCAGCGGCAATGGTGCCTTGGCGTTTTCCACGGGCGCCGCCACTGGCTCGGGGGCAGCCTGCAGGGCAGAACTGCCGACCAGCAGGCCAAGGGCCAGGGCGAGAGGGGTGAGACGGTGGAAATGCGACATGTGAGCTCCCAGGAATAATTGCCAATGCCAGCCTCGGGCTGTCATCCGCGACACCATTGCGCCGGGTCGCTCGGGCGGCCCTGCTGGCGAATGGCGAAATACAGTGCGGGCGTATCCTGCCCGCCACTGGTGCCGACGGTGGCGATCGACTCGCCAGCCTTGACGATATCGCCGGCCTCTTTCAGCAGGCTCTGGTTATGGCCATACAGGCTCAGATAACCATTGCCATGGTCGAGAATGACCAGAAGCCCGGCGCCACGCAACCAGTCGGCGAACACCACGCGGCCGCCATGCACAGCATGCACCTGGCTGCCGGCGCTGGCGCCGATCAGCACGCCGTCCCACTTGGTGCGTGAGTCACCGCCGCGCGGCGAGCCATAGCGGGCCACCAGGCGCCCATCGACCGGCCACGGCAGCTTGCCTTTGGCCTTGGCAAAGGGGCCGCCATAGCTGGCGCCGGAGCTGGTGACGCTGGGGCCGAGGGGTAGTGGTTTGCTAGCCGGGTCGCGTGCCTGCTGCTGTTCGAGCAGGGCCAGGCGTTGCGCTTCTGCTGCTTCGCGAGCCTGGCGGGCGAGGGTTTCCTCGATGGTCTTGAGTACGCGGGTCAGCTCGGCCTGTTCCTGCTGGCGGGCCTTGAGCTTGCTGTCGCGCGCACTGTATTCCTTGTTCAGCTTGGCCAGGGTCAGCTGGCGCTCCTTGCGCACGCTGGCGAGTTGTTCGCGCTGGCTGTCCAGGGCGCTCTTCTGTTCGACCAGGCGGGTCTGCTGGGTGGTGATATCGGTCTCGATATTGGCCAGCTGGCGCAGGGTTTCGTTGAAGGCAGCCAACTGCTCCAGGCGTGCTTTGCCGAGGTAGTCGTAATAGGTGAGGGTGCGCGAGAATTTTTCCGGCTGCTGCTGGTTGAGCAGCAAGCGCAGCGGCTCCTGCTGGCCGCCCTGGTAGGCCGCACGGGCCTGGATGCCGATCAGTCGTTGCTGTTCAAGGCGCGATTGCTGGAGTTTTTTTTCTCCTGATCGAGGCGCTGCAGCTCCTGCTCGCTCTTGTTCATTTCCTGTTGCAGGCCCTTGACCTGCTTCTCCAGGGTGCCCATCTCGCTTTCGGTGCGCTTGAGGTCCTTCTGCACGCCGGATTTTTCTTTCTGCAGTTTTTCCAGCAGCTTCTTCAGCTCGGCGACATCGGCGCGCGCGGCTTCCAGCTGTTTTTGGGCGTCGGCTTTCTCGTCGGCAAAAGCGACAGGGGCGAGCAGGCTGGTCAGGATTATCAGGGCGAGGGCGCGAAACATGGGCTGAGCAGCACCTGGGACAGGGGACGGCCTAGTATGCCCGTCGCGCCGCGCAAAAAAAACGCCCGCCGACGAGAGCCGGCAGGCGTTTCGCGACGTGGAGCGCTTTATTGCAGCTGGATGATGCTGGTGCCGGTCATTTCCGCCGGTACCGGCAGGCCCATCAGGGTCAGCAGGGTCGGCGCCACGTCGGCCAGTACGCCGCCTTCGCGGATCGTCGCCGGGCGTTTGCCGACATAGATGAACGGCACCGGCTCGCAGGTGTGCGCGGTGTGCGCCTGGCCGGTGCACTCGTCTTCCATCTGCTCGACGTTGCCGTGGTCGGCGGTGATCAGCGCTTCGCCGCCGACCTTGTCCAGCGCCGCGACGATGCGCCCGACGCAGGCGTCCAGGCATTCCACTGCAGCCACGGCGGCAGAGAACACGCCGGTGTGGCCGACCATGTCGCCGTTGGCGTAGTTGACGATGATCACATCAAAACGCTGGTTCTCGATGGCATCGACGATGCGGTCGGTGACTTCCGGCGCGCTCATCTGCGGCTGCAGGTCATAGGTAGCGACGTTCGGCGACGGAATCAGGATGCGCTCTTCGCCGGCGAACGGCTCTTCGCGGCCGCCGGAGAAGAAGAAGGTGACGTGGGCGTACTTCTCGGTCTCGGCGATGCGCAGCTGGGTCTTGCCGTTATTGGCCAGGTATTCGCCGAGCACGTTGGTCAGCGCTTCCGGTTTGTAGGCGCTGGGCGTCGGGATGCTCGCCGCATACTGGGTGAGCATGATGAAGCCGGCCAGTTGCGGCACGCGTGTGCGCTCGAATTCCTTGAAACCGGGTTCGACGAAGGCGCGGGTCAGCTCGCGGGCGCGGTCGGCGCGGAAGTTCATGAACACCACGGCGTCGCCGTCTTCCACTTTCACCGGCGCACCGATGGTGGTGGCCTTGACGAATTCATCGCTCTCGCCGCGCTCGTAGGCGGCGGCCAGGCCTTCTGCGGCGCTGGCGGCATTGAACTGGCCGCGGCCTTCGACGATCAGGTGGTAGGCCTGCTCGACGCGGTCCCAGCGGTTGTCGCGGTCCATGGCGAAGTAGCGCCCTGTGAGGCTGGCGATGCGACCCTTGCCGAGCTTGGCGAAGGTGGCGTCGAGCAGCTCGATCGACGGCTGGGCACTCTTGGGCGGAGTGTCGCGGCCGTCGAGAAAGGCGTGCAGGTAGATCTTCTCGGCGCCGCGCTGGGCGGCCAGCTCGGCCATGGCCACCAGGTGATCCTGGTGGCTGTGCACGCCGCCATCGGAGAGCAGGCCGAGGATATGCACGGCCTTGCCGGCGCTGACTGCTTTATCCACGGCGCCAGTGATCTCGGCGTTGGCGAAGAACTCGCCGTCGCGGATCGCCTTGGTCACTCGGGTGAAGTCCTGGTACACCACGCGGCCTGCGCCGAGGTTCATGTGGCCGACCTCGGAGTTGCCCATCTGCCCGTCCGGCAGGCCGACGTCCATGCCTGAGCCTGAGATCAGGCCATGCGGCTGGGTGGCACGCAGGCGATCGTAGACCGGCGTGTTGGCCGCATGGATGGCGTTGTACTCGGGATTGTCGCTGTGGCCGAAGCCGTCGAGGATGATCAGGACCAGGGGTTTGGGCGTGGCGCTCATAAAAGCTGGCTCGCTGTGCATGGGTCGAAAAAGGTCGCACATTCTACGGTCAACGGCCCGCGCCGTCACCGCCGGGCGGGGCTTGGCCGACCAGTGTGGCTGTGTATACTGGCCGGCATTTTAACGCCCTGGAACCGCGCAATGTTGGCCCACCTGATTGAATTTGCCACTAACCACTATGTATTGACCGCCTGCTTCGCCTTCCTGCTGGCGCTGCTGATCGTCACCGAGCTGCGCAAGGGTGGCAAAAGCCTGTCCAGCCGTGAGCTGACTGCACTGGTCAACAGCGAGCAGGGCGTGGTGCTGGATGTGCGCAACAACAAGGATTTCGCCAGCGGCCATATCGTTGGCGCCATCAACATTCCCTTCGACAAGCTGGCCGGCCGCATGGTCGAACTGGACAAGCACAAGGCCAAGACCGTGATCGTGGTCGACGCCATGGGCCAGCATGCCGGCAGCGTCGCCCGCGATCTGCAGAAAGCCGGTTTCACCGCTGCCAAGCTCGGCGGCGGCATCGCCAGCTGGCGTGGCGACAACCTGCCTGTGGTCAAGTGATATGCCCGAGGTCGTGGTTTACTCCAGCGCCTGGTGCCCTTACTGCGTTCGCGCCAAGCAGTTGCTGAGCAGCAAGGGTGTGGCTTTCCAGGAAATCAGCGTCGACGGTAAGCCCGAGGCGCGCGCCGAGATGACGCGCAAGGCCGGGCGTACCTCGGTACCGCAGATCTGGATCGGCAGTGCCCACGTTGGTGGCTGCGACGACCTCTATGCCTTGGAGCGCGCTGGCAAGCTGGACGCGCTGCTACAGGCCTGAACCCTTTCCGAAACCCGTAAACAAGAAGACTTCGTCATGACCGAGCAAGTTACCAACGGCGCCGCCCAAGCCGAACAAGGCCCTCAGTTTTCCCTGCAGCGTATCTATGTGAAGGACCTGTCCTTCGAAGCGCCGAAGAGCCCGGAAATCTTCCGCCAGGAGTGGGCGCCGAGCGTCGCGCTGGATCTGAACACCCGCCAGAAGGGCCTGGACGGCGACTTCCACGAAGTGGTGCTGACCCTCTCGGTCACCGTCAAGACCGGCGAAGAAACCGCCTTCATCGCCGAAGTGCAGCAGGCTGGCATCTTCCTGATCAAGGGTCTGGACGCTGCGTCCATGAGCCACACCCTCGGCGCGTTCTGCCCGAACCTGCTGTTCCCCTACGCCCGTGAAGCGTTGGACAACCTGGTGGTGCGTGGCTCCTTCCCGGCGCTGATGCTGGCGCCGGTGAACTTCGACGCCCTGTATGCCCAGGAACTGCAGCGCATGCAGACCGCTGGCGCGGAAACCGCTCAGGCCTGAAGCCTGCAGTAATGAAAGAAGCGCCCTGCGGGGCGCTTTTTTCTGCCTAGATTTACTGGGTAGGAGCGAGCTCTGCTCGCGAAGCTTTTGCCTAGCCTGGGTTCTCGAGTACAGCTCACTCTTATCAAGCTAGAAATAACTCGTTGTTTTACATGTGAAAATTAAATCTGCATGAAGACTTGTAGGAGCCAGCTTGCTGGCGATCTTGGCAGGCCAAAAGCATCGCCAGCAAGCTGGCTCCTACAGAGCTTGCTGCGCGACAGCGCGGCGTCTGGACGACGGGGGATCTCCTACTGCATGGCGAAGTCATGCTGGCGCCAGGCCTCGTACGTCACCACGGCCACGGCGTTGGACAGGTTGAGGCTGCGGCACTCCGGACGCATGGGCATGCGCAGGCGCTGCGGGTCGGGAATCTGCTCCAGTATGTCTGCCGGCAGGCCGCGGCTTTCCGGGCCGAACAACAGCATATCGCCGCGCCGATACTGCATTTGCGCGTAGCTGTGGCTGGCTTTTGTGGTGAATGCCAATATCCTGTCGCTACCGGTAACTGTGATACAGTCGCTCAATGATTGATGGCGTTTTAATGTCGCGTATTCGTGGTAATCCAGCCCGGCGCGACGCAGGCGCTTGTCGTCCAGTTCGAAGCCCAGCGGCTCGATCAGATGCAGCTGGCAGCCGGTGTTGGCACAGAGGCGAATGATGTTGCCGGTGTTCGGCGGAATTTCGGGCTGGAACAGAACGACATGGAACATTGATCGGGCTCAGGGACAGGGCAGATGGCATGCATTCTACTGCGTGTCGTCATCCATCGTCGGCCTTGGTGGCGGATGATGTGCACTGGGTAAGTAGGGGGCATGCAGTTGGTGTGGTTCGCGAGAAAGAAAATAACAGCGGACGGTTTGCTCGGTATCGAAACCGGGCCTGAGGGAATTGCCCTGGCGCGCGTCCTGCGCGTAGCCGGTGAAACCCCACGCTTGCTTGACTGCCAATTCCGCCAGGCTGCACCGGCTGAACAGCCCGCCATGCTGAAGAAGATGGTCGCCGAGCTGAACCTGCAAGACATGCCGGTCAACCTGGTGCTGCACCCCGCCACTTACCAGATGCTCCTGCTTGACAGCCCCGACGTGCCGGCCGAAGAGCTGCGCGCCGCCATGCGCTGGCGCATCAAGGATCTGATCGCCGAACCGCTGGAACAGGTAGTGGTCGATGCCTTCGCCCTGCCTGATGATGCCTACCGTGGCCGCTCGCGCATGGCCTATTGCGCGGTACTGAGCAAGGCGCGCATGCAGGCCTGGGCCGACTTGTGCGAGCAGGCCGGACTGCGGTTGCAGAGTATCGATGTCACCGAAATGGCCTTCCGCAACCTCGGTCTGTTGGCCGGGGCCGAGGGCATGAACCTGGCGTTGCTGCGCCTGCGCTCCAGCGAGGGGCTGATCAGCGTGCAGCATGCCGCCGACCTGTATATGGCGCGGCGTATCGAGCAGGGCCTGGATCACGCCGGTGATGATTTCGGCGCAGTGACCCTGGAGATCCAGCGCTCGCTCGACTATTTCGAGAGCCAGCTGGGCAAGGGCTACATCAACCGCCTGCTGCTGTTGCCGATGAAGCGCAATGGCGCGGCCGTCCTGCAAACCCTGTCTACCGGGCTGGCGGTCAAGCTGCAGGCCCTCGACCTGCGCGAGCTGTTCCCCGGCCAGGCCACTGCCGCTCTTGGTGAAGCCGAGCAGGCCTACTGCATGGCTGCGGTGGGCGCTGCGCTGCGCCAGGAGGCCGGTTGATGCAGAACCTCAACCTCTATCAGATTGAAAAACAGCAGCGCAGCGGCCCGCAAAAAGCCCAGATGCTGGCCCTGCTGGGCGTGCTGGTGCTGCTGTGCCTGGCCCATGCGGCCTGGCAAGGCTGGCAGCTGCGCCAGGGCGCTGCGCAGCTGAGCCAGGCCGAAGTGGCGGCGCAGGAGCAGGAGACCCTGCTGGCTGCGGCCAAGGCCAGCTTCGTCGAACCACAGCTGGACAGCGGCCTGCCGCTCGAACTGGCGGCGCGTGAGGCGGACAACCAGCAGCTGCAACGCCTGATCGGCTACCTGCAGGTGCTGGCCAGCCAGCGCAATGCGGGCTTCGTCGCGCCATTGCAGGCGCTGGCCGAGCATCATCCGGCGAGCGGCCTGTGGCTCAGCGGCATTGGCTTGAGTGCCGGCGGCACTCATATGCGTTTGCAGGGCAGCAGCCAGGAGCAGGAGCTACTGCCGCAATACCTGCAGCGCCTCGGCCAGAGCCCGGTCTTCCAGGGTCGCGAATTCGCCCGTTTCGAACTGCAGCGCGGCGACGACCAGTTGCTGCACTTCGACCTGTCCTCCCAGGCTGGCGACAAGGAGTCGGGCAATGAATAACTGGTTGCAACGCTGGCACGGCATGGCGCCGCGCGAGCAGTGGCTGGCCTTAAGTGTCGGCCTGGTGGTCTGTGCGCTGCTCTACATGCTGCTGCTCGGCGACCCGCTGAGTGCGCGCCTGGCCAAGCAGCAGGCCAGTTTCAAGGTGACCGAGGCGCGGCGCCTGGAGGCCCAGTCCGGTCTGGCCGACTTGCAGGCCAAGCTGGCGGCCGACCCCAATATCCCCTACCGCAGCGCCCTGCTGGCGGCCTCGGCCAGCCGCGAGGAGCTGATCCGCCAGATCGACCAGAACACTGCCGAGCTGGTCACGCCGCAGAAGATGAAGGCCGTGCTGGCTGAGCTGCTGCGTTCCCAGCCGCGCCTGCAGCTGGTTGGCCTGGAAAGCTTCAGCGAGCCCATGCAGTTGCCCGGCGCTGCGCCGGTCAAGCTTGAACCTGGTGCCGAGCCGGCTCCGGTCACCCTCTATCGGCATGGCCTGCATCTGCAGCTGCAGGGCGGCTATTTTGACCTGCTGGCCTATCTGCAGGCGGTCCAGGCCAGCGGCTGGAAGCTCAACTGGGACAGCCTGGATTACCAGGTCGGTGATGGTGGGCCGTCCCAGGCCAAGATCAGCCTGAAGTTGTATACCTTGAGTCGCCAGGCGGGGTGGGTCGGTGTCTAGAGTGTTGCTGCTGAAGCTGTTGCTACTGAACCTGCTGCTGGCGGCTGGCCTGGCCCATGCCGCGCCCGCCATCGACCCGACACAGCCGCCGGCCAACCTGTTGCCGGTCGTGAGTGCTGGCGAGGTACAGGCACCGCTGGTGCTGCAGGCGATTCTGCGCGGCGCCCAGGGCAGCCGTGCGGTGATCGGCGGCAACACCCTGCGGATCGGCGACGAGCATGCCGGCATCCGCGTGCTGGCCATCCACACGCACAGCGTATTGATTGAACGCCAGGGCCAACAGCAGTTGCTGCGCCTGGCCGAACCCGTATTGAAACCGAGCCGATGAAGCCTATGAACACATTCCTGCCGCGTCTCGGCCTGCTGAGCCTGGCCTGCCTGCTGAGTGCCTGCCAGACCTTCATTGATGGCGACACGCAACTCTATGAACAGAGCGGCAAGCTGCTCGACGAGAGCCTGCAGCAGGCCCAGGCGCAGAACAAGGTCATGCCGCCAGCAGCGGTACAGGCCTCGTTGATCCCGCCGCTGAGCAGCTCCTTGAGTGTCGGCAGCGGCCCGCGCTTCGATGTCTCGGCCAAGGACATGCCGGCCCGCGAGTTCTTCCTCAGTCTGATGGAAGGCGCCGGGCAGAACCTGGTGGTGCACCCGGAAGTGACCGGCAACATCACCTTCAGCCTGCGCCGGGTCACCCTGGAAGAAGTGCTGGCGGCGGTGCGCGACAGCTATGGCTATGACTTCCGCCGCAGCACCTATGGCTACCAGATCCTGCCGAATCGGGCGATCACCCGTAGCTACGACCTCAATTACCTCAACCTGCAGCGGATTGGTGTGTCCGACACCCGCGTCAGCTCCGGTCAGGTGGTGAGTGACGAGAGCGAAAGCAGTAACAGCGAGGACGGCAGCAGCTCCAGCGACAGCTCGGTCAGCACGCTCAACGCCAGCCAGGTGACCACCAGCAGCGATGTCGACTTCTGGCGTGAAGTGCGCGAAGTGGTGGCGATGATCGTCGGTGGCGAGGAGGGCAACAGCGTGGTGGTCAACCCGCAGGCCAGCCTGCTGGTGGTGCGCGCCAACAGTGCCGATCAGGAGAACGTCGCGCGTTTCCTCGAACAGGCACAACGCAACCTGCAGCGTCAGGTGGTGCTGGAAACCAAGATCCTCGAAGTGCAGCTCAATGATGGCTTCCAGGCCGGTATCAGCTGGGAACAGCTGGGCAGCGATGTCAGCGCCGGGCTTGCCGGGGAAACCATTGACGGGCCGACCGGTATCGGCGGCGTGTTCAGCAGCGTGCTGAGCCTGGGCGACTTCACCGGGCTGATCCAGTTGCTGCAGACCCAGGGCGAGGTGCGGGTGCTGTCCAGTCCGCGCATCTCCACGCTGAATAATCAAAAGGCGGTGATCAAGGTCGGCACCGACGAGTTCTTCGTCACCGAGGTGTCGTCGAGCAGCACCACGACCACGGCGGCCGGGGTCACCGAGCCGACCCAGGACATCACCCTGACGCCGTTCTTCTCCGGCATCTCGCTGGACGTCACCCCGCAGATCGACCAGAACGATGTGGTCACCCTGCACGTGCGTCCGACGGTGAGCCGCGTCCAGGACCAGAACAAGACCATCGTGCTGGGCGAGGACAATGTCTTCAACCTGCCACTGGCCCTGTCCACCTCGCGCCAGTCCGACTCCATCGTGCGAGCGCGCAGTGGCCAGGTGGTGGTGATCGGTGGCCTGCTGCAGAGCACCAACGAGAACGAGGATGCCGAAGTGCCGTGGGCTAGCACCCTGCCTATCGTCGGTAACCTGTTCAAGCAGCAGCGCAAGGCCCTGCAGAAGAGCGAGCTGGTAATCCTCATGCGCCCGCAGGTGGTCAGCGACGAAGTCTGGCTGGATGAACTGCGCAAGAGTGCGGAAACCTTCAAGGAACTGAGATAAGGCGATGTACGAAGCCTTCTTCGGCCTGCGCGAAAAGCCGTTCGCGCTGACCCCCAACACCGGGTTCCTGGTGCAGCTGGCGCCTTATCAGGCCTGCCTCAATCTGCTGCGCGTGGCACTCGGTGAAGGTGAAGGCTTTATCAAGGTCACCGGCGAGGTCGGCACCGGCAAGACCCTGCTCTGCCGCGCGCTGCTCAATCTGCTGGATGACCAGCGCTACCAGCTGGCCTATCTGCCCAATCCCGGCATGAGCCCGGTTGGCTTGCGCCAGGCGCTGGCCCGCGAGTTGGGCATCGAGGGCATCGAGGAGCTGGATGCCCAGGGCGTGCTCGAAGCCCTGCACCGGCGCCTGATCGAACTGGCTGCCGCCGGCAAGAGCACCGTGGTGCTGCTCGACGAGGCCCAGGCCCTGCCGACCGCGACCCTGGAAGCCCTGCGCCTGCTGACCAATCTGGAGACCGAGCAGGCCAAGCTGCTGCAGGTGGTGCTGTTCGGCCAGCCGGAGCTGGATGCCACCCTGGAGCGCAACGAGTTTCGCCAGTTGCGCCAGCGCATCACTTTTTCCTACCGCCTGCGCCCGCTGGATGTGAAGGACACCGCCCGCTACCTCAACGAGCGCCTGGCCGTGGCCGGTTATCGCGGTGAACCCTTGTTCTCCGCCGCCGCGATTCGTCGCCTGGTGCGCGGCAGCGGCGGTATTCCGCGGCTGCTCAACATCCTCGCGCACAAGGCGCTGATGGTGGCCTATGGCGAAGGCCGGCGGCAGATCGGCGTCAGCCATATACGCCGCGCCCAGCTGGATACCGAAGGGGCCCAGCCGTTTCTGCGCAGCACCACGCCCTGGCTGGGCTGGGGGCTGGCGGCGGCCAGCCTGTCGCTGCTGCTGGTGATCGGCGCCTGGCCCTGGCTGGCGCAGTGGCGGGAGTGGCTGCCATGAGCCTGGTCAACGACATGCTGCGCGACCTCGAAGAGCGCCGCGCCGCCCCCGCCGAGCGTCTGCAGCTGGATGGCCTGCAGGCCGTGGATGAAGCGGCCGCAGGTCGCCGCGAGCGCGCCGAACGGATCCGCCGTGGTTCGATCTGGATGGCCGCGGTGATCCTGCTCGGCTTGCTGGTCGGCCTGATGATCGGTCGGGTGGTCAAGGACGTGCCCACCCTGGGCAGCGTCACCCCACCTGCCGCGGTGGTCGTGGCGCCGTCCACGCAGGTGCTCGACGTGCTGCCGCAGCACGATGCGCGTGGGCTGGTATTGCAGATTCTGCTGGATCGCTCGGTGCCCTATCAGCGCACCGAGGAGAGCGGGGCGGTGAGCCTGCGCCTGCCGGGTGTGGCGCTGCCGGGCGAAGCGCAGCGCGGCCGCGTGCAGCGTGATGGGCGCAGTCTGTCCTGGCGCGTCGAGGCGCAGGGCGCGGATGTGCAGGTGCTGCTGGTTGGGCTGGGCGAGGGGCTGGAAGTGCGTGACCGCCTGGAACCGGCCGGTGATCGCTGGGTGCTGTGGCTGGAAGTGCCGCTGACGGCGGCGCCAGTAGAGCCCGAGGCCGTGGTGGAGCTGGATCAGCTACCCGCCGCCGAACCGCCTGCCGTGCAGGCCGAACCGGCCTTGCCGGCCTGGGCCAATGCCCCGCTGCCGACTGATGCGCCTGCGCCGCCAGTCGCCGCCGAACCAGCGGCCGTTGTGCCCCCCAGCGGTCCGCCGCAGGTCAGCGTCACCCCCTATCGCCCGGATGCCCTGGCCCAGGCCCGCCAGGCCCTGCAGGACGGCGACTACCCGCGCGCCATCCGCGAGCTGGAAGCTTTGCAGAAGAGCCGCGGCCGCGATCCCGAAGTGCTGCGCTGGCTGGCTCGCGCCTATCTGGCCGCTGGCGAGCAACAGCGCCTGCTCAGCTGGTTGCCCGCCCAGCTGGCGCAGATGCCGCATGACAGCGAGTTGCGCCTGTTGCTGGCGCGCACCCAGCTGCAGGCCGGCGCTACCAAGGATGCCGTGGCGACCCTGGAACAGAACGCCCCGGCGCTGGAGCAGGAACCCACCTATTTCGCCCTGCTGGCCGCCAGTTACCAGCAGACCGGCCAATGGCAGGAAAGCGCCGCGCTGTACCGGCGCATGACGGCCCTGCGGCCGAGCCAGTCCACCTGGCAGCTGGGCCTGGCCATCGCCCTGGAACAGCTCGATCAATCGGCTGAGGCCGCCCGCCATTACCGCCAGGCCCTGCAGGGGCAAGGCCTGGACGACAGCGCCCGACGCTTCGCCAGTGAACGCGCCACGGCGCTGGGAGGTCGTTGATGACTGAAGATATCCGTCAGCGCAAATTGCGCCTCGGCGACCTGCTGATTCAGGCCGGGCTGATCAGCGATGCACAATTGCAGCTGGCCCTGCAGGAGCAGAAGCGCACCGGCTCCAAGCTCGGTCGCACGGTGGTCGACCTGGGCTTCGTCGCCGAGGTCAAGCTGCTCACTGCACTGTCCGAACAGCTGAAAATTCCCTTCATCGAACTCAAGCACTTCAAGTTCGACCAGCAACTGGTGCAGACCCTGCCGGAAGCCATGGCCCGGCGCTTCCGCGCCATGGTCCTGTCGCGCGAGAGCGGCGGTCTGCTGGTCGGCATGTCCGACCCGCTCGACCTGTTCGCCCTCGACGAGATGGAGCGCATCCTCAAGACCCGCGTGCACCCGGCCGTGGTGCGCGAGGCCGAGCTGCTGGCCACCCTCGACACCGTGTACCGGCGCACCAGCGAGATCGCCTCGATTGCCGGCGAGCTGGAAGGCGAGCTGAAGGACAGCGACTTCGACCTGTCCAAGCTGGGCGCCGACAACAACACCGAGGCGCCGGTGGTGCGCCTGCTGCAGACGCTGTTCGAAGACGCGGTGCAGATGAAGGCCTCGGACATCCACATCGAACCGGACGAAGGCCTGGTGCGCATCCGCCAGCGTATCGACGGGGTGCTCAACGAGCAGGTGATGAAGGAGGCGCGGGTCGCCTCGGCGCTGGTCATGCGCCTGAAGATCATGTCCGGCCTGGATATCTCCGAGAAGCGCCTGCCGCAGGACGGCCGCTTCAATATCCGGGTGAAGAACCGCAACATCGATGTGCGGGTCTCGACCATGCCGGTGCAGTTCGGCGAGTCGGTGGTGATGCGTCTGCTCGACCAGACCGGCGGCGTCTCCAACCTGGACACCAGCGGCATGCCGGCGGACATGCTGGTGCGCTTCCGCCGCCTGCTGCAGCGCCCGTTCGGCCTGGTGCTGGTCACCGGCCCTACCGGCTCGGGCAAGACCACCACCCTGTATGCCGGCCTGTCCGAGCTGAACAGCCCGGAGAAGAAGATCATCACCGTGGAAGACCCGGTGGAGTACCGCCTGCCACGGGTCAACCAGGTGCAGGTCAACGCCAAGATCGACCTGAGCTTCGCCCGCGTGCTGCGCGCCGCCCTGCGCCAGGACCCGGACATCGTGCTGATCGGCGAGATGCGCGACCAGGAAACCGCTGAGATCGGCCTGCGCGCGGCGCTCACCGGTCACCTGGTGCTGTCCACCCTGCACACCAACGACGCCCTGACCTCGGCCATGCGCCTGATCGACATGGGCGCCGAGCCGTTCCTGGTCGCCACCTCGCTGAATGCGGTGCTGGCCCAGCGCCTGATCCGCCGGGTGTGCGAGAACTGCATGGAGGCGGATACGCCCGAGCCGCGCCAGCTGCTGTGGCTGGAAAACCTGCACCGCGCACCGCTGACCGGACGCACTTTCAAGCGCGGTGCCGGTTGCCACCAGTGCCACAACACCGGCTATGCCGGGCGTATTGGTGTTTACGAACTGCTGGAAATGGACGACGGCATGATTGCCGCCCTACGCCGCAACGACCCGCAAGGTTTCGCCGAAGCCGCCCAGGCCAGTGCCCACTACCGTCCGCTGGCGTCCTGCGCGCTGGACTACGCCCTGGCCGGGGTGACCAGCGTCGAGGAAGTGCTCAAGGTCTGCGCCACCCTCACTGATGAGGTGCTGGTGTGATGCAGGTGTTTCGCCGTGCACGAACCACCCCCTCTCCCGTTTACGGGAGAGGGCCGGGGAGAGGGCGCTTTGATCTTGGTGCCTTGACCCTCTCCCCCAACCCCTCTCCCACCAGTGGGAGAGGGGAGCTGTGCGCGGGCGGGCGTTACCCATGAGCCAATTCCGCTACACCGGCCGTGACGCCCAAGGCAGCAAGGTCAGCGGCAGCCGTGAAAGCGGCTCGGCCGACAACCTGGCCAGCGAACTGCTGGCCGAGCGCATCACCCCGCTGAGCATCGAAGAGCAGGCGGCCCAGGGCAACGACGATGTACTCGCCAGCATCAAGGAACTGCTGCGCCGCAAGCGCGTGGATCTGGAAGAACTGATCATCTTCTGCCGGCAGATGTACAGCCTGAGCAAGGCCGGCGTGCCGATCATCCGTGCCATCGGCGGCCTGGCCGAGTCCCATCGCAACGAATATTTCCGCGAAGTGCTGCAGGCCGTGCGCAGTGACCTCGAAGGCGGCATGAGCATGGCGGTGTCGCTGAATGCCCATCCCAAGGTGTTCAACACCCTGTTCATCAGCATGATCAGCGTCGGCGAGAACACCGGCCAGCTCGACCAGGCGTTCCGCCAACTGTCCGGCTACCTGGAGATGGAGCGCGAGACACGCAAGCGCATCAAGCAGGCCACCCGCTACCCGCTGTTCGTGCTGTCGGCCATGGGCGTGGCGCTGGTGGTGATCAACATGTTCGTTATCCCGGCGTTTGCCAAGGTGTTCGAGCAGTTCAAGGCCGAGCTGCCCTGGCCGACTCGGGTGCTGATCGGCACCTCAGAGTTCTTCCAGAATTACTGGTGGCTGCTGCTGTTGCTGTTTGCTGGCGCCATCTACGGCTTCATCCGTTGGACCGCGAGTGACGCCGGCGCGCTCAAATGGGATCAGATCAGGCTGCGCCTTCCCATCGTCGGCGGGGTGTTCGAACGCATCGCCCTGGCCCGCTTTACCCGCACCTTCGCCATGATGTACCGCGCCGGCGTGCCGCTGCTGCAGACCCTGTCGATCAATAGCGCCAGTGTTGGCAACCTGTATATCGGTCAGGCCATCCTTGGCATGCGTGAGGGTGTCGAGCGCGGTGAGGCGCTGACCAGCACGGCTTCCACCAGTGGCCTGTTCACCCCGCTGGTGCTGCAGATGATGGCGGTGGGCGAGGAAACCGGCGCGCTGGATGACCTGTTCGTCGAAGTCGCCGACTTCTACGAGGAGGAGGTCGACTACGACCTCAAACAGCTGGCAGATGCCATCGAACCGATCCTCATCGTGGCCATGGGCATCATGGTGCTGGTGCTGGCGCTGGGCGTGTTCCTGCCGATGTGGGACCTGGCCTCGGTGGCCAAGGGCGGCGCGTGAGCCCGGACTACGAGAGCGGCTTCTGGGTACGGCGTTCGCGCCTGTTTGGCTGGAGCCTGACCCTGGTCATGACCCTGTGCCTGGTGCTGGCGTTAGGCTGGAAGATCGCCCAGGTCAGTGAAAGGCGGGCGCTGGACGCGACTCGCCAGCACCTGGCGGCCAGTCTCAACAGCCTGGCTGCGGAGCATCTGGCCAAGGACAAGACGCTGGGCATGGCCTGGCGCAAGAAGAATCCGTTTGTTCTGCTGCGTTGGCAGCAGGACAACTACTGCGGCGAACTGGCCGCCGGCGATGCGCCCCAGAGCGGTTGCTGGTACTGGCTGCCAAGCGAGGCCTGGGTCATGTACCGGGCGCGCTTTGCCGACGGATGGACAAGGGGGCAGGGCGAAGTGCGTGCCTGGCGGCTGTTGGTGGTTCCCGACGGAATGCCAACTAAGTCACAATTGTCGGGTGCGGCTTTCGCCCTGGAGCTTGAAGCGGTACCCGCCGTGGAGTTGTCTGCGGCGGGGTATTGAAGTCACTGAGGGAAGTTAATGAAGAACAGCAAAGGTTTTACCCTGATCGAACTGATGGTGGTCATCGTCATTCTCGGCATCCTCGCCGCCGTGGCGCTGCCGCGTTTCATCAGCGTTACCGACGACGCCCATGAGTCGGCGGTACGCGGTGCCGGTGGCGCTCTGGCCTCGGCCGTGCTGCTGGTTCGTTCGCAGTGGGAAGTCAACCGCAGCAAAGGCGTGACCAACCCGAACGACGACGTCGCCGGTTTCGGTGCCAACAACGTGGATGTGAACATCAGCGGCTGGCCGGTGGGCATCGATGGCGGCAATACCGTGGGCTCTGTCGCCGATTGCCAGGCCATCTGGAACAACATCCTGCAGGGCTCTGCGCCAACCGTCAGCGGCACTACGCCAGACTACGTGGCTACCGTGGCAGGACAGGTCTGCACCTATACCTACCAGGGGCAGGACCTCAACGACACCATCGTTTACGATGCCGCTGTCGGCACCGTGACTACCAACTACACACTCTGATTCACCCTTCCTTGAAAAGGAACGCACTATGAAAAAGCAACAGAGCGGTTTCACCCTGATCGAACTGATCATGGTTATCGTGATTCTTGGGATTCTGGCGGCGTTTGCCGTACCCAAGTTCGTCAACCTGGGTGCCGATGCCCGTAAAGCAACGATTCAGGGTGCCTTGGGGTCGGTGAAGTCTGCCTCGGCAATGACCCATGCCTCTTGGCTGGCGAAAAACAATACAGCGTTAACTTCCGTTACTGTTGAAGGCGGTACAGTCACGATGATTGCTACCAGCGGCTATCCAGCTGCTTCGGCAATCGCTGACGCGGCAGGCGTGACCAGTGCGGATTACACCATCGCCGTCGCCACAGGTACTGCAACGATTCAAGCTAAAGGTGCTGCAACACCGGCAAGTTGCCAGGTTTCCTATGCGGAACCTGCGGCCACTGCTGGTGCTGTTCCGACTATTTCTATCGTGGACACTGGTTGCTGATTTGTCCTGATGGAACTTGAGCGCGGTTTCACCATGGTCGAACTGATCATGGTGATCGTCATCCTCGGTATTCTCGTTGCCATGGTGGGGCCGCGCTTCTTCGACCGACAGGTGTTCGATGAGCGCCTGTTCTATGAAGAGTCTCTTGCAGCTGTGCGCTATGGCCAGAAGCTTGCCCTGGCAAGCGGCTGTCCGATTCACGCTCAGATTCCGGGGCCGAGTGCTACTAGCACCGGCTATGTACTGACTTTTTCCGCGCCCTGTAGTGGTGCGGTTACCAACCCTTCCGGCGGCAATTTTGAAGCGGAGTTACCGGCGGGTGTGACTATCCAGCAAAGTCTGGATGTGACCTTCAATCCGCTCGGTTGCGTTTCGAGCACGAATACTTGCCCCTCTATTGCATCTACAGATCCTGCTGGAGCTTTTCCAGCAGAAATAGGCGGGTTTACCTTCAAGGTGCATGCTGCCACCGGCTTTATCGAGACCACGCCATGAACCTGCCTGCCCGCCAAGGTGCGCAGCGCGGCATGACCCTGATCGAGCTGGTGATCACCATCGTCATCCTAGGCATCGCCGCCGCCGCGCTGTTCTCTGCCATGGCGGCGATCACCGGGCGTTCGGCTGACCCCATGCTGCGCCAGCAGAGCTTGGCGATTGCCGAGGCCTACATGGAAGAAATCACCCTGCAGGCGTTTAGTGACCCGGACGGCCTGGCCGATTGCGGGCGTAGTTGTTTCGACAATGTCGGTGATTATCACAACCTCGCCGAGGCACCTCACGACGCGCGTGGGAACGCCATAACCGCGCTGAGTGGCTACCAGGTGCTGGTGACGGTTACGGCGCAAGACATCGGGCCTTCACCTGGTGTTGCTGCTTTGCGCATCAACGTCGCAGTGACCGATCCCGCCGGGCAGCTCCTCGAGCTTACCGGTTACCGGACGAGCTATTGATGATGTACGCGCCTGCTTGTGTAGGAGCGAGCTCTGCTCGCGAATGGTCCCGCGCCACCGCTTCGCGAGCAGAGCTCGCTCCTACAAGTGCTGCGTTTGCTGCTAAATCCTCAGCCTTTCGTCCTCGCGCCGTTCGCGGCTTCACCCTGGTCGAGCTGGTGATGGTGATTGCCCTGGCCGGGGTGGTGGCGGTGCTGATCAGCACGGTAATGTCAAACCCGCTGCAGAGCTTTGTCGATCAGAGTCGGCGTGCAGAGCTGGTCGACCTGGCCGCCGGGGCGCTCAATCGCATGGCGCGCGATGTGCGCCTGGCGGTGCCAAACACGCTGCGTACGCCGGATGGACAAACCTTCGAGTTGCTGGCCATCCATGAGGCTGGACGCTACCGCGCCAACCTGGCCGGTGGCGTAGCGCGCAACGATCCGCCGCTTTGCCCGGCAGCACCTGCTGCCTGTGAGATTGACGTACTCAGTCCAGGTATCGATGCAAGCCGTGTGGCTGCTGCGCGCTGGATGGTGCTGTACAACATCGGCGCCAGTACGCCTGGCGATTCGGTCTGGCCACCGTTCAACACCAGCTCATCGGCCACGCCTGCGGTGATTACGCCCAATGGCGTGGGCTTCGCCCTGAACAGTGGTGTGCTGACCTTGAGCGGTGTTGCAGCCCCTGGCTTTCGCTTCAAGTTCGCCTCGCCGCAGCATCGCTTCTATCTGGCCAGGGAAGTGTTGGGCTATCGCTGCGACAACCCCGGCACCGATGCTGCCACGGGGGATGGCACCGGGGTGATTCGTCGCGCCAGCTTCTCCAGCCTTGCCAGTAGTTACAGCTACAGCGCGGCAAACAGTTCCCTGTTGGTGGATGGTGTATCCACCTGTACTTTCACCTACGATCCGGGCACCAATGCCCGCGGCGGCCTGATCACCCTGCGGCTGGGGGTGAAGCGTAAGGGCGAGGAAATCATGCTGTTGCAACAGGTCCATGTCGACAATGCGCCCTGACTCGCGCCAGACGGGCTTCGGCCTGGTCGCGGCGATGTTCGTGATCATCATCATTGCCGCGGTAATCGCCACCATGGCGCGTCTGGCCGTGACCCAGAACAGCACCAACAGTCTGGCGATCCAGCAGGCGCGGGCCTATCAGGCGGCGCAGGCCGGGCTGGAGTGGGGGATTAGCCGGGCCGTCAATGGCCAGCCCTGCACCAGCAGCTTTTCCCTGTCCGAGTTCTCCATCAGTGTGGCCTGCACCCCGACGACTGCCGTGACTGTTGCCGAAGAAAACCAGACGGTGCAGTTCTATGAACTCACCGCTACTGCCGAGTACGGCACCACTGGCGGTGCCGACTATGCCTACCGCCGCCTGACTGCCGTAGTGGAGCGCTGAGCCGATGCACATGGTCTGTCGCCTGATCCCCTGGGCCCTCCTGCTGCTTTCGACGGCGGCCGAGGCAGTGGTTGGCAGCTGTGCCAGCAATTTTCCCGATGGCCTGCAGAGCCAGTACAGCGGTAATGCTGCCAGTCGCGGCACCATCGACTTCGGTTACAACGCGCAACTGCTGGGCAGCCCTGACAAGGTGCTGAACGCCAAGCGAGTCAACCGCAACTCGGGCTCGACCGTCGGCACCTGCGGCCCGAGCGCCAGTGCGGACAATTGCACGGCCAATACCACGACTGCGGCACCGACCCAGGATCCTGGCAGTTTTCCCTCCACGGCCGGCTTCACGGCCACGGTTGCGCTGGGTTACCAGCAGACCAGCAGCCTGGCGGGCAATGGCAGCAACCAGTACAGCAGCATCAACCTGGGTACCGAGGCGCAGCTGACCATCAATAGTGGTGGGCAGGCCTTCTATATTGAGCAGTTGGTTCTGAGCTCGAGCAGTCGTCTCAACCTGGCGCCCGGGGATTACTGGGTCGGCTCGCTGACCACCGGTTTCCAGTCGCAGATTCAGGTACAGGGCAGCGGTCAGGTGCGCCTCTTTGTGCGTGACAGCCTGACACTGTCATCGTCTTCGCTGGTCAATTCGCCGGCCATCAATAGCGCAGGGGTGGCTGGCAATCTCTATTTATATGCCTACGACCGCGTCATCCTGAACAATCAGGCCACGCTCAGTGGCTATGTCTACAGCGCGTTCAGCGCAGGCTCGAATGACGGCATTACTCTGGACAGCCCGAGCTATGTATTCGGTGCTCTGACCGCAGAAAATATTTCCCTGAATACCAATGCCCGAGTCACCTACGTGGCACCGAACGGGAGTTGTGCAGTCACCAGCAAGATTCTTAGCTGGTCGCTGGATGAGGCCAGTTGGACCGGCGCAGCCGGCGAGGTGCTCGACAGCACCAGCAATGCTCTCAATGGCACGGTACTGAATAGCGCCAGTACAGCCAACAGCGCGCCGGCCCTGCCGCAAGTGAACGCCCAGGGCACCTGCGGCTATGGCGCGTTCAGCAGCACGTCCAGCCAGTACGTGCAGCGCGCCGACAACAATCTGCTCGACCTGCAGGGTAGTTTCACCATTGGCCTGTGGGTCAAGCCGCGCACGCTACCGGCCTCGGGGTTGATGAGCATCCTGTCCAAGGATGAGAACTACGAGTTCCATCTCAATCCCAGCGGCACCATCAACTGGTGGTGGCAGACCACAGCCGGCTCCACTAACCAGTTCAACAGCACCACGGCGTTGCCGGTGGGGCAGTGGAGTCATGTACTGATCCGTTATGTGTCGGGCGACCAACGCATCTATATCAACGGCAGCTTGGCCGGTCAGGCCAGCTTCAGTGGTACTCCGCTGGCCAATGGCGACCCCCTGCAACTCGGCGCAGACCAGGGCGCAACGGGCCGCTATTTCAATGGCGAGCTGGATGAGTTGCGCATCTACAACGGTGCGCTGAGTGAGGCGGAGATCAGCGCGCTGGTGGCGGAGCGGCACCAGTGCGCCCTGAACCTGCAGTGCTTCAGCGACAGCTTCGATGATGGCAGCCTGGGCGACGATTGGGCGGTGGCCAGTCGCGGTGCCACGTCGTTCACGCCTACGGTCAGTGGCCAGCGCATGCGCCTGACCAGCAACCAGGGCAACGTGTCGACCTCATCCACCCTGCAGCGCTTGTTTCCGGCGGCGGGCAACTATATCCAGGTGCAGTTCAAGTATTACGCCTACAACGGCAGCGGCGCCGATGGCGTGGCTGTGGTGCTGTCGGATGCCACAGTGACGCCACAGCCGGGCGCCTTCGGCGGCCCGCTGGGCTACGGCACTCGTGGCGATGCGGCCAACCCCGGTTTTGCTGGCGGCTGGCTGGGGGTGGGGGTCGATGAGTACGGCAACTTCTCCGTCGAGGGTGGGGGCAATCCGCAGCAGCAACGCCCCGACTCGGTGGCCATCCGCGGCTCCAGCGCTACTGGCGGAACCAGTGGTTATCGTTATATCGCCGGAACCCCAGCCAATCTCAGTCCCGGAGTCGACAGCGCGGCGAGCACCACGGCAGCACCCGGGCACACCTACCGCATCACCATGGATGGGCGCTTCAGCAACGAGGCACGGGTCACCGTGGAGCGTGATAGCGGCGCTGGTTTCGTTGTGTTGTCCGGCCTCAATGCGGTCAACGTGCTGGCGGCGGTCAACAGCCAGGCCCCATTACCCAGTGACTTCTACCTGTCGCTGACCGGCTCCACCGGCGGCTCGACCAATATCCACGAGCTGGACGACCTGCAGGTCTGTGCCACCGATATCAATCCTGTCGGCCAGCAGATCGACCACTTCGAGTTCATCTACACGGCCAGCGCGCTGACCTGTAACCCTCAGCCGGTGACCATTCGTGCCTGCCTGAACAGCAGCTGCAGCAGCCTCTATACCAACCCGGTCAGCGTCACCATGAGCCCGGCCAATTACTGGACGGCCACTGCGCCAGCCACCGTTAGCGGCAGTACCATCACTTTCAGCGGTGGCTCGGCGGTGGCGCAGTTGCGCGTTCCAACTGCCGGTAGCGTGGCGCTAGCCGTGCAATCCTCGGTACCCACGACCAAACCCAACAGCCAGGCCGTCTGCTCGACCGCGGGTTGTCAGATCAGCTATGCCGACAGCGGCCTGCTGCTGCAGGTGCCCAACCTGCTGGCGGCCAAGCCGACTCCAGCGACCATCAGCGCGGTGCGCAAGTCGGACGACGCCCTGCAGTGCGTGCCGGCTTTCGCCAATGTCACCCGTAGCGTCAGCTTCACCTCGGTCTACGCCAACCCCACCAGCGGTACCCAGCCGGTGGTGGTCAACGCTAGCGATGTTCGCGCAACGCCGGTGAACCTCAATCTGAACTTCGACAGCACCGGTACGGCTCCGCTAACGGTGCGCTATGACGATGCCGGGTTGATGACCCTGTATTCCAGCTATAGCGGCAGCGTGGGCACTGGTGATGCAAATCTGCAGTTGAGCGACGACGATCAGTTTGTCAGCAAACCTTATGGTTTGCTGCTTGAGACCAACACGGACAGTAGCTGTACAGCCGATGTCGACTGCCCGCTGTATCCGGGTGGCATACGCGCAGGTGATGCATTCAGCCTGCGCATCAGCGCGGTGGCCTGGCAGAGCGATGGCGAGGCGCTGACGGCTGCTGCCCTGGACGATAACCTGGTAACACCCAACTTCCAGTTGGGGGACATCACGCTCACCAGCACCGTTGCGGCACCGAGTGACGGTGTTGCCGGCGGCCTGACCCCAGGCGACTATGACCATCTGCTGGGTAGCCAGACAACCGTTGGTACGGCCATCTCCGAGGTTGGCGTGTTTCATCTTAGCGCCACCCCAACCGCCAGCTATTTCGGCGAGACGGTCAGTGGCGGTACCAGCGGGTTGGTCGGGCGCTTCATCCCAGCTTTTCTCGGCGCTGCAGGCGACGCCAGCCTGACACCGAGCTGTGGCAGTGCGTTCAGCTATCAGGGGCAGCCAATGGACTTCGCCACTGGCCATGAGCCGACGCTGACGATTACCGGCTACAACCGGGGTGGCGACGTCACCATGAACTACGACCGCGGCGATTTCTGGCGCCTGGCTGCGCCTGGGGTTGGCAGTTACAGCTCGGTGACCGGAACTAGTGGTCTCGATGCCCGCCTTGCCAGCCAGGGCACTGCCAGTTTGCTGGTGGAGGAAGCAGGTGACGGCGATGGCGCGCGCAGCTATCGCTGGAGCGATGAACAGCTGCTATATACCCCGGCCGTGCTGCCAAGCAGCGCTGACTATCCCTTTATCGCCCGCATTCAGCAGAGCTTCGTGGCCGCGGCCCTGACCGATCCGGACGGTGCCTGCCACGGCAACGGGGCGACCTGTCAGGACTTTGCCTATGACTTTGCCGATGAACCGGGCAGTGAAGTGCGCCTGGGCCGCCTGCGCATAGGCAATGCTCATGGTTCGGAGCTACAGAGCCTGAGCCTGCCGGTGATCCTGGAAAGCTGGCAGAACATGGCTGGCGGTAGTTTCCAGCTTGAGGGGCTGGATACCTGCACCACTGCCACAGCCCTGGCAGCACCGCTGCTGGATCAGTACAGCGGTAGCCTGGCGGCGGGCGAAACCACGCCAAGCCTGAGCTGGCCGCTCGATCCTGCGGCTCACGCGCTGTTGCTGAGCGCTCCGGGCAGTGGCAACGACGGCTCGGTACAGGTCAGCTTTCCATCTGCGCCGAGCTGGTTGCAGTATCCCTGGGACGGTGCGACCCGCTCGGCGGCGCGCGGCCTTGCCACCTTCGGCATCTACAAGGGCGCCGCTCCGCTGATCTTCCGCCGCGAGTTGTACCGCCAGTAAGCAAAAAGGCCACCTGTGAAGGTGGCCTTTTTGTTGGGCTTGTAAAAGAGGGGAATCCCCGGCCTGCCTGTACCAAGGTCCCCAAAACTGGGATTGCTAGAGTCTATGCAGACTGTGTGCCAGTTTTATTACGCTGGCTGCAGGCCTTGTGAATGCTGGGTTTCAGCGGTTTCTGGCGGGGCCGCTGAAGGGCGTGCCGGGTGGCCGTTGGGCTGTGAGCGTGCACCGGGCTGATGCAGGTGCATTGCTCTGGCGCATTGGTCGCGGTTGGGGTGTTTGTGGCTGCAACCGCTACGGCAGGTCTCGTGGCCGGCCCAGAATCAGCCGTGGCACAGTTCGCGCAGGCGTTAACAGGCCGTCCACTCAATCGCTTTGCTCCCTCTCCCACCTGGTCCCGTGCCACGCCCTGGATGTAAGAACCTGTCCACGATCTTCTGGCCGTCGGCCATACCGCGTTAAAAACAGGCTCGGAATGCTCATTTACAGCTCGTAAACTCCGCTTCCTCGCCTGTTTTTGCCTTGTCTGGCTCTAGTCCAAAAGATCGTGAACAGGTTCTAAGCCATAAACGACAATGCCCGTATCAATCGATACGGGCATTGTTTTAGCTCGGCCTCAGATGGCCAGGTTTCACACAGTCTGTCTGCGGCCCTTTTGGGTTACGGCGTGGCGCTGGGAACCTCGGCCAGCAACTGGTCGATCACCGGGGTCATCTTGGTTTCCGTACTCTGGTACTTCTTGACTGCCAGCATGCCGCGGCCGCGGAAGCGGTAGTAGGCGCTGGCCAGCAACTGGCCCTGAGGGTCGCGGATGCTCAGCTCGGCCAGCGACAGATAAGTTACCACCGACCAGGAGCGGCGTGCCGTGTAGGTGAGCACCATCGGGCAACTGCCATCGGTTGGCTGCTGGATACGGCGGGTACTGATGCCATGGCGGGCGAAGCCACGCTCCACCACGTTGAGGAAGTCGTCGACCTGCACCGCCGGGTTCTCCTGGATGCACATCGAGGCGCTCGGGGTTTTCAGGGGTTCGACGCGAATCACCGTACAGGCGCTGCTCAGGCCGATCAGGGCCAGCAGCAAGAGCAGGCGGGGGCGGTACAGGAACGGGGCGGGCATGTGCAGCTTCCTCGGGTGATCACCTGACATGCCGCCGAACGGCCGCTGCGCCAGTGGCAACGCCTGGGCGTTGCCGGCTAAAACGAAGCCCGCGTCACGTACGGCCGTGCCGGGTGATGCGGGCTGGGGCGGGATGGCCGAGTGGGCCGCCGCGCGGCTTACTTGACGCTCGCCAGGTCACCCTTGAGCGCAACGCCGGCCATGATCGCGCCGGCGTGGCATTCGTAGTTCTGCGCGTTTTTGTACTCGACGTTCTTGTAGTTGCTGGCCAGGTTGACCACGGCATTGGCGCCGGCGGCCTTGGCGGCGTTCTGGAAGGTGATCAGTGCCGATTGCAGGGCCCAGGAGCAGGCACCTTCGTCGCTCTTGTTGAAGGCGTTGGTCTTCTTGCTGGTGGTCACGCCCGACTTGATCACGTTGACCTTGCCCGCAGGCTGGGTGCCGGCCAGGTAGAACTTCACGCTGCCATCCAGGCGGCCGGCGGCAGTGGCTTCCTGCACGGCGGCCTGGAAGTCCGGGAACAGGGTGGTGTCGCGGGCCTGGCTGACGCTCGGCAGGGTAGCAGCACACAGCAGGGCGGCCAGGGTCCAGTTCTTCATGGTTTTCATGCTTCTCTCCTTGATGAGGCGTGGTTAAAGCGGGTTCTGCGCAAGGTGTGGCTTTGTTGACCCAGCGATTGTAGTTGTAATGAATCCGAGCGTCTTAGTGCCTGTTTACAGTCTTTCTTGCATCGCTTGAGCGGCGCGTAGAGGCAGATGCGCAGCGCTTCTGCCCCCTCTCCCGTTCACGGGAGAGGGTTGGGGAGAGGGGCGTTTCCGCGATCCTCAACAGGTTCTCAGCTCCAGCGCTTGAAAATCAGCGAAGTATTCACCCCGCCAAAGGCGAAGTTGTTGTTCATCACGTACTGGTTGCTCATCTGGCGGAACTCGCTGCGCAGGTAGTCCAGCTCGGCGCACTCCGGGTCGAGGTGGTCCAGGTTGAGGGTGTAGACGTAGCTGTCGGCGTTCATCATCTCGATGCTGAACCAGGACTCCAGCGCGCCGCACGCGCCCAGGGTGTGGCCGAAGAAGCTCTTCTGCGAGCTGATCGGCATGCGCGGGCCGAACAGGCTGTGGGTGGCCAGGCTCTCGGCCACGTCGCCCTGGGCGGTGGCGGTGCCGTGGCCGTTGACGTAACCGATGGCGCTGGGCGGCAGGCCGGCATCGGCCAGGGCCAGTTCCATGGCGCCGCGCATGGTCGCCTGTTCCGGTTTGGTCGCGTGGATGCCGTCGGAGTTGCAGCCGAAGCCGACGATCTCGGCATGGATGGTGGCGCCACGCGCCAGCGCATGTTCCAGCTCCTCCAGCACCAGGATGCCGGCGCCCTCGCCGATCACCAGGCCATCGCGGCCGCTGTCATAGGGGCGCGGCGACAGGTGCGGGGTGTCGTTTTTCAGGCTGGTGGCATACAGCGCGTCGAACACCATGGCTTCGGTCGGGCACAGCTCTTCGGCGCCGCCGGCCACCATCATCTGCAGGCGGCCGAACTTGATCGCCTCGTAGGCGTAGCCGATGCCCTGGCTGCCGCTGGTGCAGGCGCTGGAGGTAGGGATCAGACGGCCCTTGAGGCCGAAGAAGATGCTGATATTGGCTGCCGTGGTGTGCGGCATCATGCGGATATAGGAGTTGGCGTTGAGGCCATCCGCGACGGAATTGAGCAGCATATTGCCGAACGCCTTGACCTCGTCGGTGCTGCCGGTGGACGAGCCGCAGGCTACGCCCATACGCCCGTCGCTGATGCACGGATCGCCCAGCAGGCCGGCGTGCTCCAGGGCCCGTTCGGCGGCGTACACCGCCAGCTTGGACACCCGGCCCATGCTGCGGGTCTGCTTGCGCGTCCAGTGCTTGGGCTGCACGAAGTCGTCCACCGGGCCGCCGAGGCGGGTGTTCAGCTCGCCGAAGCGGTCCCACTCATGCATGTAGCGGATGCCGCTCTTGCCGGCCTTGAAGTTAGCCTCAATCGTCGGCCAGTCGCTGCCCAGCGAGGTCACCCCGGCCATGCCGGTGACTACAACCCGTTTACATCCGTTCATCAGCACAATCCACCATTCACCGCGAGGACCTGGCGGGTAATGTACGCCGCCTCCTCGGACATCAGGAAATTCACCGCGCCGGCGACTTCTTCCGGGGTACCCATGCGCGCCGCCGGCACCATCTTGAGGATTTCCTCCACCGGCACCTGCTCGTCGAGGATTTCGGTGTCGATCAGCCCCGGCGCCACGCAGTTGACCGTGATCTTGCGCTTGCCCAGCTCGATCGCCAGGGCCTTGGCCGCGCCGATCACGCCGGCCTTGGAGGCGCTGTAGTTGACCTGGCCGCGGTTGCCGATCAGCCCGGAAACCGAGGTGATGCAGACGATGCGCCCGGCCTTGCGCCGACGGATCATCGGCATGCAAAGCGGGTGCAGGACATTGTAGAAACCGTCCAGGTTGGTGCGCAGCACCTGGTCCCAGTCGTCCTCGGTGAGTGCCGGGAAGGCGCCGTCGCGGGTCAGCCCGGCGTTGCACACCACGCCGTAGTAGGCGCCGTGCTGCTCGACGTCCGCTTCCAGCGCCTCGCGGCAGGCGGCGCGATCGGATACGTCGAACTGCAGGATGCGCGCCTGCCGGCCCAGTTCGGCGATCTGCGCCTGCACCGCCTCGGCCTCATCGCGGCGCGAGCGGCAGTGCAGCACGAGGTCGTAGCCTGCACGCGCCAGGCGCAGGGCGATGGCCCGGCCGATGCCGCGGCTGGAGCCGGTGACCAGAATGGTTTCGCTCATGACTGGGGTTCCTGAAATTCTTCCTGAAGATAACTGGCCACCTGCGGTGGGCGGAATACGTTGAGGCGGGCGAAAACCTCGATGCCGGGGCCGCTCAGGCGGCATTCGAACACACCCATGCCGTTGTCGTCCTGCAGGGTGCGGGTGGCCTGGATATGCAGCGTGCTGCCTGCCGGGAAGCACTCGACGTTGCACTCGTACTTGCGCGTGCCGAGGAGAAAGCCCAGCTCCACCGGCAGCCCGGCCTGGCGCGCCTGGCAGCCGGCGTAGGCGGCCACGCTTTGCGCCATCAGCTCGATGCCGACCCAGGCCGGCAGGCTGCCGTCGGCCTGGTTGAACAGGCCGCCGGGGCGCACGCTCAGGCGGGTCTCGACGTCGTCGTCGCCGAAGCGCAGCACTTCGTCGATGAGGATCATGTTGCCGGCATGCGGGAGCAGCTCGGCGATCGGCCAGTGGCTCATGGCGTCTCTCCTGGTGCATCGCCGAGGATCAGGCTGACATTGCTGCCGCCGAAGGCGAAGGAGTTGCTCATCAGCCGGCGGCCGCTGGCCTTGTTCAGACGGGTGCCGGGCGTGACCAGCTGCAGGGCCGGCAGTTCGGGCTCGCCCTGGCCGTCCCACAGGTGCGGCGGCAACAGCGCGTCCGGGTTGTACTCGCTCAGGCTCAGCCAGCAGAACGCCGCTTCCAGCGCCCCGGCGGCGCCGAGGGTGTGCCCGGTCAGCGGCTTGCTCGAGGAGCAGGGCACCCCGGCCGGGAAGATCGCCGCGGTGGCCAGGCTTTCCATGGCGTCGTTGTGCGTGGTGGCCGTGCCATGCAGGTTGAGGTAGTCGATGTCGCTGGCCGCCAGGCCGGCACTGCGCAGCGCCTGGCGCATCGCTGCCTGGGCGCCGAGGCCTTGCGGGTGCGGCGCGGAAATATGGTGGGCGTCGGAGCTGGCGCCGCCGCCAAAGAAGGCGATCGGGGCCGACTCCTTGGTCATGAGGAAGAGCGCCGCACCCTCGCCGATATTGATGCCGTGGCGGTTGCGCGAGAAGGGGTTGCACGGCTCGGCGGACACCGCTTCGAGCGCCGAGAAGCCGTTCAGGGTCAGCCGACAGAGGCTGTCCACGCCGCCGCAGATCACCGCATCGCACAGCCCCTGTTGCAGCAGGCGATGGGCGCTGAGCAGGGCGCGGGCGCTGGAGGTGCAGGCGGTGGAGATGCTGTAGCACGGGCCGTCCAGGCCCAGCCAGGTGGCGAGGAAGCTGGCCGGGGCGACCAGCTCTTGCTGGGCATAGTGGTAGTGCGCCGGCAGCGCGCCCTGGTTGTAGTACTGGGCGATGCTCTGGCTGGCTTCGGCGATGCCCGAGGTGCTGGTGCCGAGCACCACGCCGACGCGGCTGGCGCCATAGCGGGCGATGGCCTCGCGCAGCGGCGCTTCGATCTGCAGGGCGGCGGCCAGCAGCAGCTGGTTGTTGCGGCTCGGCGGCAGCCCCAGGTCGGGCAGTGCGGGCAGTTCGCCACGCACGGCGCCGACGGTCAGCTCGCGTTCGGCGACCCAGCCGGGCTCGGCGCGCATGCCGCTGGCATCGCCGGCCAACAGTGCACGTGCCACGGCTTGCTTGCCCTGGCCGAGGGCGCAGAGCAGGCCGAGGGCGTTGAGGTAACTGGGCATCAAGGCTGTGCTTCCGGTTGCAGCGGCGCGACCCGGTAGTGCAGGTCGGGCGGGGTGTTCAGGGTGAAGTGCAGTGGCGTGCGGTAGTCGATCCGCCAGTCTGGATCGAGGCGGCGCTGGTCAGCGCCGGCCAGTTGCCAGTCGCCTTGCGGGTAGCGCTGCGCCAGCTCGGCGCTCGGCGTCAAAGCGAACAGCAGGGCGGCGAACAGCTCGCGGGCCTCGGCATTGGGCGGCAGCAAGCCGTCATTGCGCCACTGGCCGTGGTCCAGCAACTGGCGCGCCAGCGGCACGCCGAGCGGGTCGAACAGCGACCAGCGCAGCGCGGTGCCCTCTGCCTGCACCACCAGCAGCCAGTCCGCGCTGGCCCCGGCCTGCGCGCGCTGGATATGCAGCGACAGCGGCAGGCTCAGGCTAGGCGCGACCGCCGGCAGCGGCGTGCGGCTGGCGCAGGCGCCGAGCAGCAGGCCGAGCAGGAGGACGAAGGAGCAGCGCAGCAAGGGCATGTCCGGCTCAGTTCATCGCACAGATTTCGGCGAGCACGCCAAGGCGGCGCTTGGGCTCGGCGACATAGGGGTTGTTCAGGTCCCAGGCGTAGCCGGCGAGGATCGAGCAGATCATCCGGCGGATTTCCGGCTGGGCCTTCTCGTAATAGATCACGTCCTGGAAGCTGCCGTCGTACCAGCCCTCGACATAGGCGCGGAAGGTGTCGACGCCGCGTTTCAGCGGGATGGCGAAGTCCTGCTCCCAGTCCACCGCCTCGCCGCTCAGCTGGCGGTGCAGCAGGCCGGCGGCCATGCTCGCCGAGCGCATGGCGATGGTCACCCCGGAGCTGAACACCGGATCGAGGAATTCGGCGGCGTTGCCCAGCAGGGCGAAGCCCGGGCCGTGCAGGCTCTTGACGTTGGCCGAGTAGCCTTTCAGCTCGCGCACCGGAGTGTCCCACACGGCGTTCTGCAGGACGTTGCCGAGCGACGGCGTTTCCGCGACGAACTGGCGCAGGCAGGCTTCCATGTCCTCGGGATAGCCCTTGTAGCGCCCGGCTTCGGCGACCACGCCCAGCGAGCAGCGGCCGTTGCTGAACGGGATGGTCCAGAACCACACGTCGCGCAGGGTCGGGTGGGTGGTTATGAGGATCTTCTCGCGGTCGAAGCCGGCGTCGGCGGCGATGCGGTCCTCAACATGGGTGAACAGGGCGCGGCGCATCGGCATGTTGGACGGGGTGTCGAGGTCGAGCAGGCGCGGCAGCACGCGGCCGTAGCCGCTGCCGTCGAGGACGAAGGCGCACTCGACCTGATACTCGCCGCCATCGGCCAGGCGGCGCACGGTCAGGCGCGGGCAGGCGCCGCTGAAGTCGACGGCAGTGATCTCTTCCTCGTAGCGGATTTCCACGCCCTGGCGCTCGGCGTCATCGGCCAGCACCTTGTCGAAGCTGGCGCGCAGCACCTGGTAGGTGGAGCCCTTGCCCTCGGTGAACTTGTCGCGGAAGTCGAACTCGGTGTAGCGCTCGCCCCAGGCGAAGGCCGCGCCGTGCTTGGTCTGGAAACCGGCGGCCTGGACCGCGTCGAGCATTCCGGCTTCTTCGACGAAGTCCAGGCAGTGCGACAGCAGGCTCTCGCCGATGGAGAAGCGCGGGAAGCGCTGGCGCTCCAGCACCAGCACGTCGTGGCCGTTGCGCTTGAGCAGGGCGGCGGCGATCGCACCGGAGGGGCCGGCGCCGATTACCACGACCTGGCGTTGTTCGAGTTCAGGAGTGTTCATAGTGGCTTCTTGCCTCATGGGTCGTGGTGGCAGGACGAGGGTAGGCGCCGGTGAAGGCCGGCAGCAAGGTGGAGATCAGGCCCATCAGCATCAGGGCAAAGTACAGCTGGGTACTGATCACCTGCTGCTGCAGCAGCAGGTTGAGGAAAACGATTTCGGTCAGGCCGCGGGTGTTCAGCAGCACGCTCTCGCGCCACTGTCCGGGGCTCGGTGCCAGGCGCCCGGCGGCCCAGCTCAGACCCAGCCAGTTGCCCAGCAGCTTGCTGGCGATCGGCAGCAGCAACAGCGCGCCGAACTGCAGCCAGGAATAGCCCAGCCAGGCATTCTGCCAGTCGATCTGCAGCAGACCGTAAGCCAGGATCAGCGGCACTGCCAGCCAGGTCTGCAGGGCGGCGAACACGCTGCTTGGCAGCGGCAGGCGCAGCGGTACACGCAGCGCGGCGCTGCACAGCAGGTAGGCGATGCCGAACACCAGGGCATTCAGTTTGAGCTGTTGCATGACCAGCAGCAGCACCAGGAAACACAGGCCGTTGAAGCGCGCCGAACGGCACGGCAGCAGCTTGAACAGCAGCGGCAGGCTGGCAGCCAGCAGCGGCCAGAGCAGGGTGGCCGGCTGGCTGCTGCCCTGGGCCAGGCCGAAGATCAGCCAGCACAGCAGGTCCATGAGGATCGCCGCCTGCAGCAATTGGCGGATGCGTGCGGCGGGGTAGCGCAGGTGCTGCAGGTAGAGGAACAGCACCGGGATGGCGGTCAGGGCGAACAGCAGGCCGACGGCGATGCTGCCCAGCAGGCTCTGCGCCGGCAGCAGCCACAGCGCACAGGCCAGGCCGCAGAAGAACGGCAGGAAGAAACTGGGCAGGGCGATCTTCACGCTGTCGGCCTGCAGGTCGAGATCGATCACATCGCTGAGGATATGCCCCAGCAGCAGGGTGAAGGCCACGCCGTACAGCGGCTTGAGCCAGTCGGCGGCGAGCAGCTCGCTGGCGCCGAAACCCAGGGGCGTGCTCCACAGCATCAGCAGCGGCAGGCCGAGGGTGGCCAGCAGCAACTGGCTGACAATCGGGATCAGGCGCAGGCGGCTGCCCAGCCAGGTGGCGGCGGCGAACAGGCCGAGCAGGCCGAGCCAGAACAGCGCGATGCTCATGCCGGCACCGCCTTGGCCTGGGGCTCACGGGTGCCGGCCCAGGGCGCGAGGATAAAGCAGAACAGCAGGCCGAGGCTGATCGCCAGGCCGAAGTTGGCGATGGCCGGGGTGTCGCTGACCAGCAGCAGGCCGAACGACAGCCAACTGGTCAGCGCCGAGAGCAGGGTGCCGAGCAGGCTGACCGCCGGTCCGCCAATGTTCTCGCGCATCAGGATGGCGTAGTCGACCCCGATGGCGGTGATCAGCAGCAGGCCGAACAGGCTGAACAGGGTCAGCGGCTGGCCCAGCCAGCCGAGCCCGGCCAGGGCGGCGAGGGCGGCCAGCAGCGGCAGGCAGACCACGCGCAGGGCGCCGGCCAGGCCGAAGGGCAGGCACAGCAGCAAGAGGATCGCGGCACTGGCGACCAGCTTGAGCTGCGCGGCGCTCAGCTGGGTGGCGCTGAACAGGCCGTTCAGCTCGCCGAGGCGGTCGACCAGCTGCACGCCGGGCAGGTCCGCGCCGAGGCTGTGCAGCAGGGCGCTGTCGGCCTGGCCCTGCAGGCTGACCAGGCCGGCCACACCCTCGGCGTTGGCGCCCAGCCACAGCGGCCGCCAGGCTTCGCCCAGCGGGCCGGCCAGGGCCTGGTCGAGGCTGGGTGGCGCGCCCTCAGTCAATTCGTTCAGCTCCGCCTGCAGTGCGGCAGGCGGGATGCCCATGGCCAGCAGCGGCTGCCAGTGCTGGGGCAGGCGTTGCAGGGCGTCGCGCAGCGGCTGGCGCTGGCTGTCGGCGGCGACCAGCTGGCTGAGCGCGCGGTAACCGCGCAACCGGCCGGCGGCCACGGCCTGGTCGAGGCGCTGGGCGAGGGCGGCCTGGCGTTCGAGCAGCTGCGCTTCGTCGCTGGCGCGCACCAGGAAGAACTGGCTGGTGGGTTGCTGCCCGGTCAGCTCGCCGATGCGCTTGGCCTCGGCGAGCAGTTGCGGCTGCTGCCCCAGCCACTGGCGGATATCGTTCTGCGTGTGCAATTGCCCCAGGCCACCGGCGCAGAACAGCAGCAACAGGGCCAGCAGCGGCAGGCTGCCGACGCGACCCAGCAGGCGCGCGCGCAAGGCCAGCAGCGCGCTGCTGAAACCCAGCAAGCTGGGCGGCGGACGCAGGCGCAGGCCATTCAGCCAGGCCGGCAGCAGGCACACCGAGCAGAGGTAGGCGCCGATCAGCCCGGCGGCGGAGAACAGGGCGATCTGGGTCAGCGCCGGGAAGGGGGTGAAGGCTAGCGCCAGGTAGCCGACCAGGTTGGTGCCCAGGCTCAGGGTCAGCCCCGGCAGGGTGGCGCGCAGGGCGCCCCAGCTGGTCCAGTCGGCGCTGCCCCAGCTCTTGCTCAGGTAGTGCTGCGGGTAGTCGGCGGCCACGCCGATCAGGCTGGCGCCGAGCACCAGGGTCAGCACGTTGATCTGGCCGAACACCAGCACGCAGGCGGTGCAGCCGGCAATTAGCGCTACGCCTATCGGCAGCAGGCTGACCAGCACGCGCGGGCGGCGGAAGGCCAGCAGCAACAGCAGCAGGGTGCCGAGGGTGGCGCCCCCGCCGATCCAGCTGACTTCGCGGGTGGCCTTGGCCTGGCCAGCGGCGGCATACAGCACGCCGCCGGCGGCCAGCAGCTGACCGCCGGCGGCCGTCACCTCGGCGCGCGCCGCCGCCACGCTGGCGGCAATCGCCGGGGGTGCCTGCATGTCGAAGGCGCTGCCCAGGGTGCGCACGCGCAGCACGGCCCAGGTCATGCCCGGTTCTTCCAGCAGCAGGGCGCCGCTGCCGAGGTCGGCCTGGATGCGGCTGTTCGGGTTCAGCACTTGCTGGGCTCGGGTGCCGATACCCAGCCAGTCCTGCTCGGGCGGCAGCAGGTTGAAGCCGGCGAAGGTATCGAACAGCTGGGCGCTGCGTTGCTGGATAAAGACCTCCGGCTGCTCGATCAGCAACTGGCGATCCACCGCCGGCAGCAGGGCCAGGCGGTTGTCGCGCAGTTGCTGGCGCAGCACGGCCAGGTCGCTGTCCAGGCTCCATTGCACCCGCTCGAAGCGCTGGCTGGCCTGCCACTGCTGGCCGAGCCGCTGGACCAGGGCAATCGCCTGCTGGCGCTGCGGATGGCCGACCAGCAACAGCAGGTCGCGATTCAGCGGCTCCTGCATGCGCTGTTCGGCCTGCTGCACCAGTGCGTCGCCGGCGCCCTTGGGCAGCAGGGCGAGCATGCTCGCCGCCACCGGCGGGCCGTTGCGCCACTGCCAGACGGCCAGCACCAGCAGCGCCAGCAGGGCGATGCTGAACAGGCGCGGCAGGCTGCGCTGGGCGGCGAAGGGCTTAGCGTGCAAAGGCGTCTTGCTCCTGCGCGCTGAGGGCATCGCCCGCCTGGCTCTGCGGCATGCGCATGAGCGTGCGATCGCCCTGGGTCTCGTGCAGTTCGATGCGTTCGACCAGGGCCCCGCCGTCGATGCGGATGCTGCTGAATATCTGCTTGAGCAGCAGCGAATGCGGGATCAGGGTCAGTTGCCAGGCCGCGCTGCTGCCGCTCAGCTGCAGCTCGAAGTCGCGAGCCAGACCGCTGTGGTCGCCCTTGAGTACGGCGAGGAACAGCCGGCTCTGCTGGGCGGCGACGTCCTGACCGGGTTGCAGTTGCCAGCCTTGAGGTGTGCGGCGGGCGATGCCGGCGGCGTCGATGCGGTAGTCCTGGGTCAGCGGACTGCGCAGCTGCCAGAGCAGGCCGGCGTCGCGGCTGAGGACGAACTCGCCCTGGCTGGTCAGCGGCTGGGGCAGGGCGCGCAGGTGTTTTTCCTGGATGAACGGGCCACGGACTACGGCGGGTTTGGCCAGTTGGGCGCCCAGTTCGGTTAGGTCGAAGGCGTGGGCGGTCTGTGTCTGGGTTGCAAGGAGCAGGCACAGGGCTTTTAGGGTTTGGCTGATTATCGAAGTTGGCTGATGGCTTTGGTTTCGCCCCACCGGGCGAGTCACTTTCTCTTTGCTCGTGCAAAGAGAAAGTAACCAAAGAGAAAGCACGCCCGACATGCGGGTCTCGCTGCGCGAGACTTCCCTCGCGCCATCATCGCTCCAGGGGCCCGCCGCGAAGGGCCATCCCTGGCCCATCGCGGCTCTCGCGGCATCCATGCCGCTCAACCCCTTACGCACGGATTCTGCTCGGCCTCCTGACGGGACTGATCCCGGCACCGACTCTTGTGCCGGGCGGGCAGGCGCCAGTTGGCTTGCGGTATGGATGGCTGGTTTACAGATTGCGCAAGTTGCGTAGGGCGGGTGAAACCCGCGGGCTGTCTGTAGGAGCGAGTTCTGCTCGCGAAGGCGCCCCTCTCCCCAGCCCTCTCCCATAAATGGGAGAGGGGGCAGGCCGTGCAGGTTGAGACGTCGTAGCCCGGATGGAATCCGGGAAAGGTGGTTCAGGAAAGCTTCGTTCCCGGATTTCATCCGGGCTACAAGATGGGTACAGACCTCAAGCCAGCCACTGCCTGTTATGTGATTCCAGTGGAGCGGGCCGGGAAACGGGGTCCCCTCAGGAGGCCGAGTGGAATCCGTGCGTAAGGGGTTGAGCGGCATGGATGCCGCGAGAGCCGCGATGGGCCAGGGATGGCCCTTCGCGGCGTGCCCCTGGAGCATGGATGGAGCGAGGGAACCCTGGCGCAGCCAGGGCCGGATGTGGGGCGCGCTTTCTCTTTGGTTACTTTCTCTTTGCGCGCGCAAAGAGAAACGGAGCGAAGCGGAGTAACAGCCGAAGGCTGACCCGAAGGGCGAGTGCAGCGAGTCAAGGACTCGCCCGGCGGGGCGAAACAGAGCGTTCAGCAAGCGCAGAAAAACAGCCGAGCACAGTTCAGCAGGCCGAACTCGCCCGGCAGGGCGAAACAGGTCGCCCAGGCAGCGCAGGAAAGTGGCCAAAACTGAGTTCACGCCAGCACCCGCTCGACTGCTTCGACAAACACTCTGGGCGAAGCCAGCAGCATCTCCCGCGTGGCGATCTCCACCGCTACCTGCACGCTGCTGCCGCGGGTCATGCGTTCACCCGTGGTGGCGTCGGTGATCAGGTAGTGGATCTTCAGGCGGTTTTCCCACTCGACCAGGTCGGCGCGCACGATGATCTTCTGGCCGAACTGGGCGCCGCGGATGTAACGCAGCTGCAGGTCGATCACCGGCCAGGCGTAGCCGGCGTCGCGCATCTGCCGATAGTTGTGGCCGAGCTTGTCGAGCAGGGCGCAGCGCGCTTCCTCGAAGTACTTGACGTAGTGGCCGTGCCAGACCACGTCCAGCATGTCGACGTCGAAGAAGGGTACTGCCAGTTCGATCTGGGCCTGCAGCACGCCTTCCTTACGCATGGGCAGTCACTCCAGGCGCATTGCGCTGTTGTAGGAGCCAGCTTGCTGGCGATCCGGGCTGGCACAAGGGCATCGCCAGCAAGCTGGCTCCTACATAGAGGGACCGCTGCTTACGCATACAGCCTCCAGTGCTGGGCACGGATGCGCTCCAGGCACAGGCGCAGCTCGCCTTCCAGGGCGCGATCCTCGATCACTGGGGGGAAGTCGGCGGCCAGCTGTTCGCGCATGGCGGCAACGGGGGCGGGGATATCGATCTTGCCATCGCGCTGGCGCAGCCAGACGCCTTGATTGGCGGCCAGCAGGGTGGCGGCGGCGACCTGTTCGCTCAGTTCCAGGCTGCGCAGGGCGTCGCGGGCGGCGATGGTGCCCATGCTCACCTTGTCCTGGTTGTGGCATTCGGTGGAACGCGAGAACACGCTGGCCGGCATGGTGTTCTTCAAGGCTTCGGCGGTCCAGGCGCTGGTGCCGATCTGCACGGCCTTGAAGCCGTGGTTGATCATCGCGGTGACGCTCGGCGCGCCGGACAGGTTGCTCGGCAGGCCGTGGTTGTAGCGCACGTCGACCAGCAGGGCGAGCTGGCGGTCGAGCAGGTCGGCGACGTTGCCCACCAGGTTCTTCAGGCTGTCCATGGCGAAGGCGATATGCCCGCCGTAGAAGTGCCCGCCGTGCAGCACGCGTTCGGCTTCGGCGTCGATCAGCGGGTTGTCGTTGGCGCTGTTCAGTTCGGTCTCGATGAACTGGCGCAGCAGGCCCAGGCTGTCGGCCAGCACGCCGAGCACATGCGGTGCGCAGCGCAGCGAGTAGCGGTCCTGCAGGCGGTGCAGCGGCGCGGTCGGCGCGTCGATGGCGAGGTCCTGGCGCAGCCAGGCGGCGACCTGCATCTGCCCCGGGTGCGGCTTGGCGGCGAACAGGCGCTCGTCGAAGTGTTCCGGATTGCCCTCCAGCGCCACCACGTTGAGCGCGGTGATACGGGTGGCCAGCTTGAGCAGGTAGTCGGCGCGGGAGAACGCCAGGCAGGCCAGGGCGGTCATCACCGCGGTGCCGTTCATCAGCGCCAGGGCTTCCTTGGGGCGCAGGGTCAGCGGCGTCCAGCCCAGTTCGTTGTGTACTTCGGCGGCGCTGCGACGCTCGCCCTGGTATAGCACTTCACGTTCGCCACTGAGGGTGGCGGCGACGTAGGACAACGGGGTCAGATCGCCGCTGGCGCCGACCGAGCCTTCTTCCGGAATCAGCGGCAGCACGTCGTGCTCGAGGAATGCCTGCAGGCGCTCCAACAGCTCCACCCGTACCCCGGAGATGCCATAGCACAGCGACTGCAGGCGCGCGGCCAGCACGGCGCGGGTGCTGGCCGGATCGAGCAGCTTGCCCAGACCGCAGCCGTGGAAGGTGAACAGGTGCTTGGGCAGGGCCTCGACCTGATGCAGCGGCACGGCCACCACGCAGGAGTCGCCATAGCCGGTGGTGACGCCGTAGATCACGCCTTCCTTGTCCAGCAGGGTGTCGAGGAAGCGCGCGCCCTTGGCGATCTTCTCGCGGTAGGCGGCGTCGTTCTGCAGCTGTGCGCGGGCCTGGCGCTGGGACAGGGCCACGACCTGCTCGATGGACAGGTGGGCTTCGCCGAAGATCACCGGGTCAGGCTGATGTGTCGTCATGTGCATTCCAGAACGGATAAAAGTTGAACCATTGCAACGGCGCGTCCAGGCAGCGTTGGCCCAGGCGCTCGGCATAGCGTTGTGCCCACTGACGGATGACCGCCTCGCGCTCGCTGCGCTTCCACTCGATGCGCGCGGCGAACGGCTCGATGATCACCTGGTAGCGGCCGTCGATCTTCAGGCAGTTGAGCAGGTTGACCGCACAGTGCAGCAGTCCGGCCAGCAGCCACGGCCCTTGCGGGAAGGCGGCGGACTGGCCGAGGAAGTCCACGTTGACGTTGCGCCCGCCGTGCAGCGGCACGCGGTCGCCGGCGATCGCCAGCCACTCGCCGCGCTCCAGGCGCTCGGACAATTGCAGCATGATCGCCGGGTCCAGTTCGCTGACCTGGATCAGGCGCAGGTGACTGGCGCCGGCCTCGCCGAGTAGGCGGTTGAACTGTTCGGCGTGCTTGGTGTGCACCAGCACGTTCATCGTCACATGCTCGCCGAGTTCGGCCAGGGCGCGACAGACCTCGAGGTTGCCCAGGTGCGCGCCGACCAGCATCTGCCCGCGCTCCTGGCGATGCAGCTGGCCGCGCAGGTCGTGCGGGTCGACCAGGGTGATCTGCTGCAGGCCGAGCTTGCCGTTCCATACATCGAGCTTGTCGAGCAGGGTGTCGGCGAAGCTCATGAACTGGCGGAACACCCGGCGCCAGCTCGGGCGCAGCTCGTCGCGGCCGCTCCAGGTGGCGAGGTGGCTCTGGTACTGCCAGATGCTGCGGCGCGCCTGGGCGCCGAAGACGAAGAAATACAGGACGATGGCGTAGATCAGCGGGCTGATCAGGCGCCGGCCGAGCAGGCGCGCCAGCACCGCGGTGAGCTTCATCAGCGCATAGCTGCCACGCTCGCGCTGGCCGGCCCAGTGGGCTGCCGGTTGCTGGCTCATGCCTGCCACCGCCGCCAGAGAATCGCCGGGGCGCGCAGCAACATGCCGAAGAACAGCTTGGCGTGCATCTTCGAGATCAGCGCGTTGTCGTGGAACAGGCGGAAGTGCGAGAGACCGTCCAGCGGGTAGTGCACCTGGGTCGGCAGCCAGCGCATCGGCTGGTTGCGCCAGGCCAGGCGCACCAGGATCTCGGTGTCGAAATCCATGCGCCGGCCCAGCTGGCAACTGTCGATCAGCGCCAGGGTGGCGGGCAGCGGGTAGACGCGAAAGCCGCACATGGAGTCGCGGATCGCCAGCGACAGGCTGTTGATCCACACCCAGACGTGGGTCAGGTAGCGCGCGTACAGGCGGGTTTTCGGCACGCTGGCATCGTACAGCGGATAGCCGCAGACCAGCGCCTGCGGGTGGACGCGGGATTCGGCGAGAAAACCGGCGACATCGCTGAGGTCGTGCTGGCCATCGGCGTCGACCTGCAGCGCGTGGCTGAAGCCCAGGCGCTGCGCCTCGCGCAGGCCGGCCATCACCGCGCCGCCCTTGCCCTGGTTGACCGCCAGGCGCAGCAGAAAGGTGTCGGCCTGCTCGGCCAACTGATCCATGACGGCCGCGCATTCAGCGCTGGAGGCATCGTCGACCAGCACGCAGGGCAGACCGGCGTCGCGCAGGGCGGCGACCACCACGGGTAGCGCATGCTCGTGGTTGTACACCGGAATCACCGCACAAGCTTTATGCACCGGCGGCCTCCAGCAGGATGCGACCCGAGGAGCAGGCCGCCTCGCCGTTGCGATAGGCGAAGTACAGTTTGCCGCGCTCGGCGTCGAAGCGCAGGCTCAGTTGCAGGCGGTCGCCGGGGCGTACCAGCTGCTGGAACTTCAGTACTTCCATGCCGCAGAAGCGCGGTGGCAGGTCGGCAATCAACTCGCGGGCCAGTTGCTGGGCCCAGTCGACCTGGACCACGCCGGGCAGCACCGGGGTCTGCGGGAAGTGGCCGGTGAAGTGCGCGAGGTCCGGCGGTATGTCCAGCTCCAGCTGCCACTCGCCGTCTTGCTCGACAGCCGAGCGTGGCGCCACGCGGGTCGGCCGCTCGGCGGTGAGCAGGCGTTCGACTTCGGCCTGGGCCAGCTTGCCCTGGCTGCTGTAGGGCAGCTCGGCGAGCAGGCGCCAGCGGCGTGGCAGGGCCAGCGCTTCGCAGTGCCCGGCCAGGTGCCGGCGCAGGGTTTCGGTGAGGGTCTTGCGTCCCTGGTTGCGCAGGGCGTGCAGGCCGGCCGGGCTGAGGGCGAGCAGCGCGCCGAGGTAGGCGCGGCCCTGCTGGATCACTCCCAGGCGCGCGTCGGCGACCCAGGCGTGGCTGAGCAGGGCCTGCTCCAGCATGGGCAGGGAGATGCGCTTTTCTTCCAGTTTGACGATGCGGTCCAGGCGCCCACGCAGCACAAAGCGGCCATCGGCGCCGATCTCCACCGCGTCGGCGGTCTGTTCGCGCTGCCCGGCCGGCAGGTAGGGCGAGCTCAGGTTGAGCGCGCCGTCGGCGTTCTGCCCCAGCTCGATGCCGGCAAATGGCGTCCACGGATCAAAGCCCTGGCGCCAGGCGATGCCGCCGGTTTCCGAGCTGCCGTAGATTTCCGTCGGCCACTGGCCGAGCAAGCCGTGCAGCTCGGTGGCGGTCTCGGCCGGCAGGGCGCCTCCGGAGGAAAACACCCGGCGCACCTGGCGCAGGGCCGGCCAGTCGAGGTTGTCGCCCATTCTTTTTAATAGCGCAGGACTGGCCACCCAGGCGAAACCAGTGGCAATTGCCAGGCTCTCGCGCTGCAGATCCTCGGGGAACGGCTGGGCGCGGCGCAGGAATGGGCGGCCGGCGCACAGCGGCCAGAGCACGCGGAACAGCAGGCCGTAGATATGCTGGGCGGCGACGCTGCCAAGAATGGTGGCAGCGCCGAGCTCGGCCCCCCCACTGCTGCTCCAGGGCGTCCACTTCATTGGCCAGCTGGCGCAGGGATTTGTCGATCAGCTTGGGTTCGCCGCTGGAGCCGGAGGTGCACAGGGTCAGGCGGCACTGGTCGAGATCGAGGGCAGCAGCGGGCAGTGGTGCGCCGTCCAGCGCAGCGTCGTCCAGGTTGTCCAGCCACAGCTCGACCTGGGCGCCCAGGCGCTCGCGGGTCTGCGCCTGCGCATCGGCCGGCAGCAGCACCTGCACGCCAGCTCGCCAGGCGCCGAGCAGGGCGATGGCCAGCTCGCCGGCATCTTCGATGTGCAGGGCCAGGCGGCGCACGCCACGCGCCTGCAGAGCGCCGGCCAGGGCCAGGGCACGCTGGCGCAGTTCCGCATGCGCCATGTCCGGCGTTACCGGACGGCTCGGCTGAGCCTCCAGCAATAGATTGCCAAGGGGCAACCAGGTCATGCCTGTCTCCTTACACGCTGGCGCACCAGCCACTCACCGGCAAACAGCAGGCCCATCAGGCCGTAGGCGATCAGCCCGGTATACAGGGTCCACCAGCTCAGCGGTGCCCACAGGTTGAGGGCGATCACCACCAGGCCGTTGGCCAGAAAGAACAGCGCCCACACCTGGGTCACGCTACGCGTGTAGCGCACCGCCACGTCGGGTAGGTCGGGTTCGCTGAGGCGCGCCAGGCGCTCGATCAGCGGCGGGCCGAACTTCAGGCTGAGGCCGAACAGCGCCAGCAGCAGGCCGTTGAGCAGCACCGGGTACCAGCGCAGCAGCTCCGCCTCGCCGGCCAGGCCGAGCAGCAGGCAGAAGCCCAGGGCCACGCCGGCCATCCAGCGGTTGCCCGGCTTGCCGCGTTGCACCAGGGCGCGCGCCAGCCATAGGCCGCCGAGCAGCAGGGCGAACACGCGCGGTGACAGGTGCTCCATGCCGAAATACACGGCAAACGGATAGAGCAACCCCGCTACCACCAGCAGCAGGCCAAGCAATTTACTCATGTTCAGTCTTGCGCCGGCGTGGCGTTAACCACCTGGTACACGGCCTCGACCACGTCGCCGACGGTGCGCACGGCCTTGAACTCTTCGGCGGCGATCTTCTTGCCGGTCTGGCGCTTGATATGGTCGATCAGGTCGACGGCGTCGATGCTGTCGATTTCCAGGTCCTGGTACAGGTTGGCGTCCAGGGTCACGCGCTCGGCGTCCAGCTCGAACAGCTCGACCAGAGCGTCCTGCAGGGTGACGAAAATCTCTTCACGGCTTTGCATCACGGCGTCCTCAGGCAACCTTTTTCGCGGCAACGAAGGCAGCCAGGCTGGCCACGTTGGCGAAATGTTGGCGGGTGTCCTTGGCTTCGGCGTCGATCTTGATGCCGAAACGTTTCTGGATCGCCAGGCCCAGCTCGAGGGCGTCCACCGAATCCAGGCCCAGGCCGTCACCGAACAGGGTCAGGTCGGCGGCGATGTCTTCGGCCACCATGTCTTCGAGGCCGAGGGCTTCGATGATCAGGTTCTTGATCTCAGTTTGCAGATCGCTCATCTGTTGCGAGCTCCTTCATAAAGTGTTGGTGCAGGTGGTCGTTGAGTTTGCGCGAGGCGATGGGCAGCGGGGCCTGCGCGGTGAATTGCTGTGGGTCGATATCCTCGCCCACACGCAGGCGAAAGTGAAAACGGCGCGACGGAATGCTGTACCAGGGCTCGGCCTTGGTCAGGGTGGTCGGACTGACGCTGATCACCACTGGGGTCACCAGGCGCGCGCCGCGCACGGCAATGGCCGCGGCGCCACGGTGAAACTCGGGGTTGTGCCCCGGCGTGGTGCGCGTGCCTTCGGGGAAGATCACCAGGGTCTGGCCTTCCTGCAGGGCGCCGGCGGCCTCGTCGAGCATGTCCATGCTGCCGCTGTTGCTGATGAAACCGGCGGCGCGGATCGGTCCGCGCATGCTCGGGTTGTCCCACAGGCTCTGCTTGACCACGCAGTTGGCATCGCGGATGAAGGCGATCAGCACCACCACGTCGATCAGCGAGGGGTGGTTGGCGATCACCATCTGCCCGGGGCGGCCGAGGCGCTCGATGCCTTCGACTTCGTAGGTCAGTACGCCGCTGTGGTACATGAAGCGCACGAACTTGTAGAAGGTCCAGCTGACCACCGCGCGCGCCCGGGTGCGCCGGGTCAGGGCGTCGCCGGGGAGCAGGGCGAGCAGCGGGAACACCAGCACGCGCAGCAGCACGCCGCCGATGCCGAACAGGCTGAAGCTGGCGGCCGTGGCGAACAGGCGCCAGAGGTAGGGCGCGCTGCGCGGGCTCAGGCCGTGTTGCGAGACCATGTCCATTGCCTGTTCTTCCAGTGGTGGTGCAGGGAGGTTTGCCCGTTGCCCAGGGCGCGAACCAGTTCGAGCGCATGGGGCCAGGTGCTGCGCGGCCCGCTGCCGGGCTGCAGGCGCAGTTGCCAGTCGTTGCCGGGGGTAAGCAGCAGGGCTACGGCATAGGAAAACGGCACGTCGTCGATGAAGGGCGCGTACAGCGCCGGCGGGGTTTCTTCGGCGACCACCAGCAGCACGGCGGGCGCGCCGTCGCCGTGCAGGCTGGCGGCTTCCAACAGGCCCTGTTCGAGGCCATCGCCTTCGCCAGCCAGGGCGCTCATTTCGCTGCTGTCGGCGCGCAGGATCGACCACAGGCCGATGATCGCGTTATGCACCGAGAGGCTGAACTGGGTCGGCGACAGCGGCTCGTTGCGCGCCAGGTCGGCGAGGATGTTCAGGGTGCGCGGGGTTTCCCCATGGCGGCTGACGAACACCAGCGGCAGCGGGCCCTGGGTCTCGGCGATGGGCCAGGACACATGGAACAGCATGCGCGCCAGACGGCTCAGGCGGCGGCGCTGCATGGCGGGGAGAAAACTGACATCCGGCTGCTGGCCTTCATCAGCGGGCGCGAAAGGCGCCTGTTGCCAGGCCTGCCAATCGTCCACGGTGTCGAGGCCAGGTGCCCAGGCGCGCCATTGATCGATCTTGAAATAAGTCACGCGGCGCACTCTTCCTGGCCCCTTGCGGCCTTCCTTGTCTACGGCGAAACCCCCGCCGGCAGTGGAATTGCGGCCGGGGTCATGGCGAGGTGCCGGCATTATCCCGTCCCGGCCCGACCTGTGCAAACTTTGACACAATTGAGGCGCCAGGCGGTTTTTTGCCCGATTTTGCGAATTCCTCGCCCTTGTCATGCGCTTTGCATAGAATCCACCCCATTCGGGCTCAGGGAGGTGTGTCATGCGGCGAGTGGTGTTCAACCAGAAGGGCGGTGTGGGCAAGTCCAGCATTGCCTGCAACCTGGCAGCGGTAAGTGCAGCGGAGGGTTATCGCACCCTGCTGGTCGACCTGGATGCCCAGGCCAACTCGACCCACTACCTGACCGGCCTGACCGGCGACGATATCCCCATGGGGATCGCCGAGTTCTTCAAACAGTCGCTGTCGTCGTTTGCCAAGAAAGGCACGGTAGACATCTACGAGACGCCTTTCGAAAACCTGCATGTGGTCACCGCCACCGCCGAGCTGGCCGATCTGCAGCCCAAGCTCGAGGCCAAGCACAAGATCAACAAGCTGCGCAAACTGCTGGAAGAGCTGGGCGAGGAATACGACCGGATCTACCTGGATACCCCGCCGGCATTGAACTTCTATACCGTTTCCGCACTGATCGCCGCCGATCGCGTGCTGATTCCCTTCGACTGCGACAGCTTCTCCCGTCAGGCCCTGTACGGCCTGCTGCGCGAGATCGAGGAGCTCAAGGAAGACCACAACGAGGGTCTGGAAGTCGAAGGCATCGTGGTCAACCAGTTCCAGCCACGGGCGACCCTGCCGCAGCAACTGCTCGATGAACTGATCGAGGAAGGCCTGCCGGTACTGCCGGTCAACCTGATGAGCTCGGTGCGCATGCGCGAGTCGCATCAGGCCTGCATTCCGCTGATCCACCTGGACCGCAGCCACAAGCTGACCCAGCAGTTCGTCGAGCTGCACCGGTTGCTGGAAAGCTGAGTTATCCCGCAGATACAAGAAAGGCGCCTGAGGGCGCCTTTTTCGTTAGGTAGGGCGGGTGCAACCCGCGTGTCCGGTCTGGCTTCGGTGGCGCGGGTTGCACCCGCCCTACGTTCTGGCTTTCAGCGCACCACGAAGATGTCGCACGGTGCCTTGTGCAAAAAGTGCTGGGCCAGGCTGCCGAGCAGGGCCTGGGACAGCGCGCCGCGACCATGGCAGCCGAGTACCAGCAACTGCGGCTGGCGCGTGTTGATGCATTCCTGCAGGCCGCGGAGGATGCCGCCCTGCTTGATTTCATAGGACAGACTCGGGCTGCCAGGCGGCAGTTGCTGGGTCTCGTCGGCAATCAGCTGATCGATCAGGGCGTGCTGGGTGGCGACCTGGGTGGCGCTGTCGGCCTGCTTCTTCTGCGGCTCGAAGACATGCAGGGCATGGATATTGGCCTCGGCCGGCAACAGCTGGCAGGCGCGGTTGAGTGCGGTGCAGGCACACAGGGAGAAATCCAGGGCCGATAGCGCGCTGGTGTAGGGCGTCGCTTCGTCACGGGCCACCAGCAGCAGCGGCACCGTACAGCGCCGGGCAATACGGTCGAGGGTGGTGCCGGAGAAAAACTCGTGGCGCTGGTGGTGGGCGCCCAGTACCAGTAGGTCGGCACCGAGCAGTTGCACCTGCTCCAGCACGGCGTCGGATGGCTTGCCGTGGCAGAGCTTGAGCTCACAGCCGGGTGGGGCGAACTGGGTAAGGCTGTTGTCCAGGCTCTGCTGGACCTTCTCCTGTTCGGTCTGGCTGAGGCCGCCGTCGAGGACATGCAGCAGGGTCAGGCGGGCATTGTGCTGGCGGGCCAGTTGCGTGGCGCGGCGTAGGGCGAGGTCGGCAGTGCTGCGCAGGTCGTGGGCAATAAGGATGTGTCTGATCATCTGGTGTTCCCCTCCGCGCAGCGAACTCCCGCCACGCTGTAAAACCTCTATTGGGTTCTTAATCTGACTCCCATTGTTAGACCTGCTTTTGATCTACGGCAAGTCCCGTGCGTCTGGGTTTTTCAATTGTGCGGGGCTTTTCTCCGTGCGCCGGCAAGTTTGCTGTGCTGCTGCATTAGCCGATGGTTTCCTGCCGGCCGAGAGTCTTCTGCCGCAGCCAGTCGTCGAAGGCGCGCAGCAATCCATCCAGCTCGTTGTCCAGCAGTTGCAGCTGCAGTTCGATCTGCGCCTGATCGCCCCGCCGGATCGCGTCTTCCAGGCGCAGGCTGATGGGCGGCAGGCTGACCGCACCGAGGCTGCCGAGGCTGCCGCGCAGGTTGTGGATCAGGCCGATGGCGTCGGCCTCGCGGCCCTCCTGCAGGGCTTTGGTGGTTTGCCGGAGCGGCTCGTTGCCGCGGGTGATGAGTTCCTTCACCAGCGCACGCAGGGTCTGGTTCATCTGTGGGTTGACCGTGCAGAGCAGGTCGAGGGTGTCCACGGCCAGCAGTGTCGAGCTTTCGCCGGGCAATGGCAGGTGGGGGCTGATCGACTTGAGGTCGCCGGGGGTATAGCGCAGGCGCTTGAGGTTGCTCAGCAGGGCGCTGACATCCACCGGCTTGGCGATGAACAGGTCCATGCCCGCCCGCTCGCACTCGTCGCGCTCGGCATGGCTGACGCCGGCGCTCATGGCCAGCACCGGCAGGCGCAGGCGCAGTTCCTGGCGAATGATGCGGGTGGCGGTGATGCCGTCCATGCCCGGCATCTGTACGTCCATCAACACCAGGTCGAAGGCCTCGGGTTGCTGGCGCAGCAGTTCGATGGCATGCCGGCCATCGCTGGCCAGGGTCAAGCGGGCACCCTGTTGTTCGAGGATGCCCTGGGTCACGATCTGGTCCATCAGGTTGTCTTCCACCAACAGGATGCGCATGGCCTGCAGTTCACGCCGCGGTGCCGGTTCGCGGGAGTCTGCCGCCGTGTTCGGCTGGCTCAGGGTTTCCTGCAGCACGCCGAGCAGGCTGGAACGGGTCACCGGCTTGAGCAGCAGATCGCTGACCGGTAGCTGGCGACCATTGCTGGTGAGGTGTTCACGGGCGAAGGCGTTGACCATCAGCAGGCTGGGTGGCAGGGCTGTGGCCGAACTCTGCGCCAGCAGGGCGAGGGTTTGCAGGCCGTTGAGTTCGGCCATGTTCCAGTCGACCAGCAGCAGGTCATAGGGTTGTTGTGTCGTGTCGGCCTGCTGGAACAGCAGTTGCGCCACCGAACCGGAGTCGGCCTGGTCGACCCGGCAGTGCAGGCTCTCGAGCAACTGCTGGAGGATCTGCCGGCTTTTCTGGTTGTCATCCACCAGCAGCACACGCAGGCCGTGGAGCTGCTCGGGCAGATCCGGCAGGGGCGGTTCGTCGAGTGTGGCCAGCGGCAGGCTGAATTGAAAGGCGCTGCCCTGGCTGGGGGTGCTGCGCACATCCATGCGCCCACCCATCAGTTCCACCAGGCGGGCACTGATCTCCAGTCCCAGGCCGACATCGGCGTGCCGCCGCGACTGGCTGGCGTCCTCCTGAGTGAACACCTCGTGCAGGTTGTTCAGCTGGGTCTGGCTCATGCCGATGCCGCTATCGGTGACGCTGAACAGCAGCTGCTGCTCTTCGCCAGAGGCTTGCCGCTCGATGCGCAGTTCGATCTCGCCCTGCTGGGTGTACTTGATGGCATTGGCGACCAGGTTGACCAGCACCTGCTGCAGGCGCTGGCGATCGGCCTGCAGCTGTTGCGGCACGTCGGGCGCCACCTGGATGAGCAGTTCCACATCGCGATTGCCGGCCAGCAGGGTCATCAGCGAGGCCATCTGCCGCAGCAGCTCTTGCAGTTCGAATTGCACCGGCTCCAGTTGCAGGCGCCCGGCCTCGATCTTGGAGAAGTCGAGGATGTCGCTGATCACCGCCAGCAGCGACTTGCCGGCATCGCGCAGCATGTCCAGGTACTTGCGTTGGGTGGCGTTGAGCTCGGTGTTGCCGAGCAGGTGGGCGATGCCCAGCACGCCATTCATCGGGGTGCGGATCTCCCGGCTCATGTTGGCGAGGAACTCGCTCTTGGTGCGGTTGGCTTTCTCCGCGGCGATGCGCAGCAGGTTGAGCTTGTGCTGGGCTTCGACCTTGTCGTGGATGTCGTCGATCTGCACGATCAGCTCGTCGGCGCCGGCATGGCCGGGCAGGCGCGCCACGGTGACATGCGCCCAGAACGGCTGGCCGTCGTGACGCAGCAGGCGTTTGTCGAGGGCGTAGTAGGCAATCTCGCCGGCCAGCAGTTCGGCGAGCTTGTCGTGGTTGCTGGTGCGGTCATCGGGGTGGCTGAGGTCGAGGTGGTGCATGCCGAGCAGTTGCGCGCGCGGGTAGCCGAACATCTCGCACAGGCGGCTGTTGGCCTCGCAGATCTGCCCCTGGGCATTGGCCAGGGCCACGCCAGTGCCGGCAAACGCCAGGGCGCCGCGGAAGCGTTGTTCGCTGACACGGAAGTCGTTCTCGCGCAGGCGCGCCTGCTGCAGGCTGCTCGCCAGCAGCAGGGCCGGCAGCATGACCACCAGGATCGGCAGGTACAGCAGCAGGTTCTGCCATTGGGCAATGAATGGCGGCGGAAGGAAGTAGCCGAATGACAGCAGGGCGCTGACCAGCAGGGCTACGCAGAGGTTGAACAGGGCGACATTGATCACGTTCAGGTACAGCGCGGTGAAGATCAGCGGCACGCTCAGGTAGACGAACGGGAACGGTAGGAACAGCAGCGCGAGGATGCTTACACCCATGCTCAGCATCAGCAGCGCCGGGGTCAGCAGTGGGTCGAGCGCTGCCAGCAGGGCGGCGCTACCACGCTGGCGCCAGATCAGCGCCAGCGGCAGCACGGCTACCGCACCGGTGCAGGCACTGGCGAACCAGCCCAGCCACAGGTCGCGGTAGCTGCCCATGTGTCCCTGGCCGAGTAGCAGGGCGCCCAGGCTGGCACCGGCGAGGACCGGCCAGAAGCAGCCATTGAGCAGTACGGCCAGCAGTGCCCGCGGGTTGTCGGTGAACGCGCTGGCCAGGCCACAGCGTTGCACTAGCCAGGCGGCCAGGGTGGCTTCACAGAGGTTTGCCGCGGTGAAATACAGGGCAATGCGCAGGGGGTCGCCAAACAGCAACTCGCAGGCGATGTTGGTCAGGGCTACGGCCAGCAGCAGCAATGGCCAGCGGCGTAGCGGATGCATGACCAGGAAGGCGCAGACGATGGCGTTGGCGGGCCACAGGTTGGCCATGCTCGACGGTTGCCGGGTCAGGTACAGGGCCAGCAGGGCGGAGCTGGCGTAGCACAGGGCCAGCAGCAGGGCTTCACGCAGCAGAGGCGGCTGGCGGCTGTTCATGATGGCTGGGCGCGCCGCTGGCGCCGGTAGGCGAAAAATACCAGCAGGCCGGTGAGCGCCAGCAGGCCCACAGCAACTGCGGCGAGGAGCAGGCTGCCGGGCTGTTTGCTGGCACCGGGTAGCTGCTCCAGCCAGGGCTGCATCAACTCCTCGCGCTCGGCCAGGCTGAGGGAGTGCAGGCCGGCTTCGAGGATGCGCCCCAGTTCGGGCCAGTCCTTGCGGTAGGCAAAGCTCAGCGGGTAGTTGAAGCCGATCCCCGTACCAATCTGCAGGCCCTGGAAGGCCTCTTCCTTGAGCAGGTAGCTGGCGCTACCCAGGTCCATCACCGCCGCGGCCACCTGGCGTTTCTGCAGGGCTTGCAGGCCGGCGCGGTCGGTCGGCAGGGCCAGCCATTGCACGCTGGGATAGCTGTCGCGGACAAAACGCTCGACCGCATAGCCGTCACCCACGGCCACGCGCATGCCGGTCAGTTGCTTGAGGGTCAGGCTGTTGCGCTGTTCGCCGCGCACTACCAGCACCGTGGGCACCTCTACATAGGGCGAGGTGAAGGCCAGGTAGGCGGCCCGCTCGGCGGTCGGGCGCAGTGAAGTGAGCAGGTCGAGATGGCCGCGCCGGGCCTGGTCGAGCAGTTCGTTGAGGGGCAGCGCCGGCTGTTGCTGCAGGGGCAGGCCGAGACGCTCCTGCAGGGCGCGCAGCACATCATGGGAGAGCCCGTGGGGCTGGTGCTGTGGGTCAACGAAGATGAACGGCGCGTAGTCGGCCTCGGCCGCCCAGTTGATGGTCGGGTGACTGGCCAGCCATTGCTGCAGCTCCGGTTCCAGTTGCAGCGGTGCGGCCGCCAGCCGGGCACTGGCCAGTACGAGCAGAAACAGAGGGAAGAGACGCCGCAAGCGTTGCATGTCCAGCCGGTCCTTCAGCGTCCTGCTGTGGTGGTTGAACGATGGGGCGGCATACCGCCAGGGCGCTGTTCCATGAGGGTAGCTGCTCTGTCGGCGGTTGCATGGCTTATCCCGCCTCAGAACGGCTTGTCAGTGCCGGCGCAGCTGGTAGAGCGCCTGGCTGATGGCGACGACCTCGCCGTTGCTGTCGGTCAGTTGCAGCTCCAGGCGGTATTCGGCCTTGCCCTCGCGCTCGGCTTCGCCCTGGATGCTGGCGATCTGCTCGGCGCTCAGGTTGGCCTCGACCAGGATGTCGCTGCTGGCCGGGCGGCGAAAGCGCAGGTTGAGTTCCTTGATCACCGGGTAGAAGCGCTGCACGTCGAAACTGGTGAGGAACAGAGCGCCGCCGGGGATTTCCGCCAGGGTGAACAGGGCGCCGGCGTACATGCTGCCGATATGGTTCTGGTTGCCCTGCAGTGGCATGCGCAGGCGCACATGGCCGGGCTCCAGCAGCTCGGCCTTGAGTCCGCTGCGTTTGACGAAGTCGATCTTCTCTTCGGTAAAGACACGGGCCATTTCGGCGGGCAGTGGCATGGGCGGCATTCCTGCTGGGAGATGCCGCCAGCCTAGCGTCTGCCGGGGGCGCGGCAATGACAGCGGTGCTCGTCGGGGCTGACCGATTCGCTCAGGCTGTGCTCCGTGGCTGGCTCCTAGTGCGTGCGGCGTACCCTACGTGGCTCTCAGATACCGTGCTGGCGCAACCAGCCGAGCAGTTGCGGCAAAGGCAGGGCGCCGCTCTGCCGAGCGACCTCTACGCCGCCCTTGAGCAGGATCAGCGTGGGGATCGAACGGATGCCCATTTCCGCCGACAGTTGCGGGTTGGCTTCGCTGTCCAGCTTGCTCAGGCGGCAGCGCCCTTGCAGCTGGCTGGCGGCCTGTTCGTAGATCGGCGCAAAGCTGCGGCAGGGACCGCACCAGCTGGCCCAGACATCGATCAGCAGCGGCAGGTCGCCCTTGTTCTGTGCATCGAAGCTGGCCTGGGTCAGCTCGAAGGGTTTGCTCGGCAGTACCTCGGCCTTGCAGCGGCCGCAGCGCGGTGCATCGCCCAGGCGTTCGCCGGGAATGCGGTTGAGGCCGTTGCAGTGCGGGCAGGGGATCAGCAGGGGATTGGACATGGGCGACTCCAGAGACGGTATGCCTAATCTGGAGTCGCTTGCGCGGATATCAAGGGCGATCAGCCCGCCGCGGCGTCCAGTGCCTGGGCCAGATCGGCGAGGATATCGTCGCTGTGCTCGATGCCGATCGACAGGCGCACCATGTCGCGCGGCACGCCAGCGCGCTCCAGCTCCTCGTCATTCAACTGGCGGTGGGTGGTCGAGGCCGGATGGCAGGCCAGCGACTTGGCATCGCCGATATTCACCAGGCGCACCACCAGCTGCAGCGCATCGATAAAGCGCGCCCCGGCAGCCTGGCCGCCGACTATGCCGAAGGAGAGGATCGAGGCCGGCTTGCCGCCCATGTAGCGCACGGCCAGCTCGTGCTCGGGATGATCGGGCAGGCCGGCGTATTTCACCCAGGCCACCTGCGGGTGCTTCTGCAGGTAATGCGCGACCTTCAGCGCGTTCTCGCAGTGGCGCTCCATGCGCAGGGCCAGGGTTTCCAGGCCCTGCAGGATGAGGAAGGCATTGAACGGCGACAGCGCCGCGCCGGTATTGCGCAGCGGCACCACGCGGCAGCGGCCGATAAAGGCAGCGGGGCCGAAGGCCTCGGTGTAGGTCACGCCGTGGTAGGACGGGTCCGGGGTGTTGAGCAGCGGGAAGCGCGCCTTGTGCTCGGCCCAGGGGAACTGGCCGGAGTCGACCACAATGCCGCCGATGCTGGTGCCGTGACCGCCGATGTACTTGGTCAGCGAGTGCACGACGATGTCGGCGCCATGCTCGAACGGCCGGCAGAGGATCGGCGTGGCCACCGTGTTGTCGACGATCAGCGGCACGCCGTGACGGTGCGCGGCGGCGGCCAGAGCGGCGAGGTCGACGATATTGCCGGCCGGGTTGCCGATGGATTCGCAGAACACCGCTTTGGTTTTGTCGTCGATCAGCGCTTCCAGGGCGGCGATGTCGTCATGGGCGGCGAAGCGGGTCTGGATGCCGAAGCGCGGCAGGGTGTGGGCCAGCAGGTTGTAGGTGCCGCCGTACAGCTTGGCCACCGAGACGATGTTGTCGCCGACCTCGGCCAGGGTCTGGATCGCGTAGGTGATGGCCGCCATGCCCGAGGCCACGGCCAGGGCGCCGACGCCACCTTCCAGCGCCGCCACGCGCTCTTCGAGCACGGCGTTGGTCGGGTTCATGATCCGCGAATAGATATTGCCGGCGACCTTCAGGTCGAACAGGTCGGCACCGTGCTGGGTGTCGTCGAAGGCGAAGGAGCTGGTCTGGTAGATCGGCACCGCCACCGCCTTGGTGGTCGGGTCGGGGCTGTAGCCGGCGTGGATGGCCAGGGTTTCCAGTTTCATGCGGGCGTTCCTTCGGGGCAGAGTGGAAGGAACGCAGCATGGGGAAAACGCAGAGGCCCGGTCAATGCGCTGGGGCAATGAACCGGGCCTTGAGGCTAGATCGTTTTCGTTGGCGGTTATGCCGGATTGAGCGGCCAGATCATGGGAATGACCAGCATGGCAACGCCGACCATGAGGATGTTCAGCGGAATGCCGATGCGCATGAAGTCGCTGAAACGGTAGCCGCCGGCGTTATAGACGAAGGTGTTGGTCTGGTAGCCAATCGGTGTGGCGAAGCTGACGCTGGCGGCAAACATGACCGCGACCACGAAGGGCCGCGGGTCGAGGCCAAGGCTCTGGGCGATGCCGATGGCCACCGGGGTGACCAGCACTGCCACCGCGTTGTTGGACAGTATCTCGGTGAGGATGGTGGTCAGCAAGTAGACGAAGCCGAGCACCAGCAGCGGGCTGGCATTGGGTATGGCCGCCATGGTGTGGCTGACGATCAGGTCGATCAGGCCGACCTTGGCCATGGCGATGCTGATGGCGAGCATGCCGAAGATCAGGCTGAGAATCTTCCAGTCCACCGCCTTGTAGGCATCCTCCACATCCAGGCAGCGGGTGGCGATCACCACGGCACAGGCGATCATCGCCAGGCCTTCGATGGGCATCAGCTCGAAGGCCGCCAGCAGCATCACGGCCAGGGTGGCGATGATCGCGATCGGAGCCTTGTCGCGGCGGTAGGCGCGTTCCTGCACGGTATTGAGGCTGATCAGCTCGCCGTTGTCGGCGAAGCGCTTGATCTGTGCGGGCGTGCCTTCGACCAGCATTACGTCGCCGAACTGCAGCTGCAGTTCGTCGAGGTTGCCCTGGATGTTCTCGTCCTGGCGGTGCACGGCGAGCACGGCGATGCCGTAGCGCGCGGTCAGGTCGAGGTCGCGCATCGGCCGGTGACTGTAGCGCGAACCGCGCCCGACTATGGCCTCGGCGAGGATCACGTCGTGGCTGCTGACGGTTTCGAAGGCCTCGCCGCGGTTGAAGGTCAGGCGGTTGCTTTCACGCATGTCGACCATGTCCTTGACCTGGCCGTGCAGCACCAGCAGGTCGCCGGCTTGCAGCTGGGTGTCGCCGGCCGGTTCGGTCAGTTCCTGCTGGTCACGGAAAATCTTCAGCACCTGCAGGCCGCTGCCGCCGTTGAGGTGGGCTTCGCTCAGGCTCTTGCCGATCACTGGCGAGTCGTGCGGCACCAGCAGCTCGGTCATGAAGGTGCGACCCAGATCGGGACGCAGTTGCTTGGACAGGGTGTCGCGATCCGGCAGCAGGCGATTGCTGAACAGCATCAGGTAGACGAAGCCGACCACGCAGAACACCAGCGCCGCCGGGGTGATTTCGAACATGCCGAAAGGCTCCAGGCCGGCTTTGCGGGCCACGCCATCGACCAGGATGTTGGTCGAGGTGCCGATCATGGTCAGCATGCCGCCCAGCACGGTGGCGAAGGACAGCGGAATCAGCAGCTTGGAGGGCGAACTGTTGGCCCGCTTGGCCAGGGCGATCGCTACCGGGGTGAGGATGGCCACCACCGGGGTGTTATTAAGGAAGGCGGAAATGACCAAGGCAGTGATCATCAGCCCTGCGAGCATTCGTACCGGGTCATCGCCGACCAGATTACCCAGCCAGTTACCCAGTGCGTCGATGCAGCCGGTACGTTCCAGCGCGGCGGACAGCACGAACATACAGGCGATGGTGGCGGGAGCCGAGTTGCTCAGCACGCCGAGCACTTCGCCAGGGGTGAGGACCTGTGACACCAGCAAGGCGGCCACGGCGATGGCCGCAACCACGTCTGGAGTCCACTTCTCGCGGACGAAGGAAACCAGCAGCCAGACCAGCAGGGCAGCGACGAAAATCAGGGGTAGTGAGTCCCAGGACATGGGCTTCCTTAAGCGTGCGAATCTCGTATGAGGTATCGGGCACGCGCTAGGCGGCCGCACAGGGGCGAAAAGATAATGGGCTTCGCTTAGATAGTCTAAGAATGTTTAAGCAGGTTTATATGCAATTTAGATTTGTTAGCCAAGCCTGATCCGCCTGTTGCACCCCGTCGCCCGGGCAACCTACGCTGGGCGCCTTTTTCCGGAGCGCCCATGCATGACTGCTACTGATCGTCCCGCTAATGCCACCTTGCTACTGCTGGCTTCGCTGTACTGTGCCCAGGGCTTGCCGTCCGGCCTGGTGGCGCATTCGCTGCCGGTGCTGCTGCGCCAGCATGGGGTGGATCTGGGGCTGATCGGCCTGCTCAAGCTGCTGGCCTTGCCCTGGCTGCTCAAGGTGCTCTGGGCGCCGTGGATCGACCGTATTGGCTCGCAGCGCTTCGGCCACCATCGCGGCTGGATTCTGCCCCTGCAGGGCACGGTGATCCTCTGTCTCGCTGGCTTGGCGCTGCTCGCACCGCACTTGCTGTTCGGCAGTGCGTTCTGGTTGCTGCTCGGCTTGCTGCTGCTGATCAACCTGGCGGCCGCCAGCCAGGACGTGGCCACCGATGGCCTGGCGGTACGCCTGTTGCCGGCGCGCTGGCGCGGCCTGGGTAACAGCCTGCAGGTGGGCGGCTACAAGGTCGGCATGCTCGCCAGCGGTAGCGGCCTGCTGTTGCTGATCGGCCCGCTGGGCTGGAACCTGAGCATCGCCCTGCTGGCCGTGGGCCTGTTGCTGCTGACCCTGCCGATCTGGCGTTTCCGCGAGGCTCAGTTGCTGCCGCGCCACGCAGCTTTGGCCGAGCCGGCCGGCCCCGGCCTGCTACTGCGCCATTACCGTGGCCTGCTGGCGCAACCGGGCATGCTCGCCTGGTTGCTGGTGGTGCTGACCTTCAAGCTCGGTGATGCCCTCGGCTCGCCGATGATCAAGCCGATGCTGGTGGACCAGGGCTGGGATACCGCCGCGCTGGGCCAGCTGACCCTGATCAGCAGCCTGGCCGGCATCGGCGGCGCGCTGCTCGGCGGCCTGTTGTATGCGCGCCTCGGCGCCCTGCGCTCGCTGCTGGCGTTCGGCGCGCTGCAGGCGCTGGGCCTCGCCGGCATGGCGCTGCTGGTCGGCGCGGGCGGCAAGTCGTTGCTGGTCTATGCGCTGTGCCTGTTTGAGCAGGTGGCCGATGGCATGTCCACCGTCGCCCTGTTCGCCGTGATGATGAGCATGTGTCGCCCTGAGCATGAGGGAGCGGACTTCACCCTGCAGGCCAGCACGCAGATTCTGCTGGCTGGCCTGGTGGGTGCCTGCAGCGGGGTGCTGGCCAAGCTGCTCGGCTATCAGGCACTGTTTGTCGGCGCCGGGGTGCTGGCGGCGGCGATGTTGGGGCTGGTGCTGTGGTACTTCCTGCGGGTCAGGCGAGAAACTGTCGCGCCGCTGACGACGAGCGGCTGATAGGCAGCTGCTTGTTGCGTTCCGCAGGCGTTCGGCGCCGCACTGCGCTAGAAATTGAGGGCCTGCTCGGTTTGTTGCGGAGTCAGGTACTTGAGGTAGATGCCCCTGAGGGTGCCATCCGCTTTCATCTGGTCTACCAGGGCTTTCATGTCCAGGTAGGCCTGTTCCGAGAAGTGCGCCTTGCTGAGGATCAGGCCGAGGGCAATCGGCGGCTTTTCCGGCTCCCAGTCATGCACGATGACGCTGTCGCTGAGCCCCAGCTCATCCAGTTCTTTGACGTAGAACACCGGCTGGGAAACGATGAGGCTGACTCGGTTGCCGGCTTTGAGCATGAGGAACAGATTGTGAGCCGTCAGCACTTCATTGACTCGGCCTTCGGCGCGAAGCTTGTCGATCAGTTGGTCGAAATAGGCGCCGTGTTTGAACCCACGCACTACTGCGGCTGTGGCGGTTTCGTCCTGTAGCAGGGTAGCGGCCGTGGTGTATTTGGCATCGGTCACCAAGGCCATGTTCTTCTGCGCGATGTAGGGAATGAAAAAGGCGAACTCATCGCGCTCGGCCGTGCGCAGGCCGGAGACGCTCATGGGCAGCGAGCCTTCCTCTAGCTCCTTCCAGATCCGCGCGCGCGGCCGCTCGAGGTAGTCGAAGCTGTAACCGCCGCGGTTCTTCAGCTCATCGACCACGTCCTTGTCGATGCCGGCACCGTTCGAGTAAAGGTAGCCGGCCTCGTAAAAAGCGACCTTATAGGTGCTGTCCAGCAAGTCTGGCGCGGCGGCCTGGCCCAGGCCTGGCAGCAGGGGCAGGCAGCCGATCAGTAGCCTGAACCAGGTTTGGCGGATTGTCGGGGTAGCCATACAGGATGCTTCCTTGGCGTACTCACGGCAGGGCTGCGAGCTACGGGGTGGGCTGCAGTGTAGTTGGCCTGTGTACGTGGCGCGGTGGCTTACGCCTTACCCGCTGCGTCAGGACGAGCAGCTGATTTCCAGGTGCTTGCCCCACTCCGGCGGACGTTCTGCGTAGCGCTGCATGCCGGCCTGCTCCTCGAAGGGCCGGCTGAGTACCGCGTGTAGCTCGCGCACCGGAGCGTAGTCGCCGTTCTCCGCCGCCTCGATGACCTGCTGCGCCAGGTAGTTGCGCAGCACATACAGCGGGTTGACAGCGTGCATGCGTGTGCGGCGTTCATCCTGGCTGCCAGCCTCGCGTGCGCTGCGGGCGCAATAGCTCTCGGCCCAGGCGTCGAAGGCGCTACGGTCGACGAAGTCGTCGCGCAGCAGGCGCACGGCTGCTTCGGGTGCCTGCTCGCCCAGGCGGCGGAAGAACAGGCTGTAGTCCACCGCACCACTCTGCTGCATCAGTTGCAGCAGTTGCTGGATCAGTTGCTCGTCGCCGTCCTCGGCGCTGCTCAGGCCCAGGCGCTGGCGCATCAGGCTGAGGTAGTGGGCCTGGTACAACGGCAGGAACAGTTCCAGGCTGGCGCGCAGTTGTTCTACCTCGACCAGCGGCGTCAACGCCTGGCCAAGGGCGGCCAGGTTCCACTGGGCGATCGGTACCTGGTTGCTGAAACTGTAGCGGCCGCTGCCGTCGGAGTGGTTGCAGATGTGGTTGGCGTCGAAGTCGTCGAGGAAGGCGTAAGGGCCGTAGTCGAAGGTGATGCCGAGGATCGACATGTTGTCGCTGTTCATCACCCCGTGGCAGAAGCCGTAGGCCTGCCAGTGGGCGATCAGCGCGGCGTTGCGTTCCACCACTTCTTGAAACAGCGCGGCGAAGGGCTCGGGCTGCGTCTGGCAATCGGGGAAGTGGCAGGCCAGCACGTGTTCGCCGAGCTGACGCAGCTGCGCGTGCTGGTTGGTGTAATAGAAGTACTCGAAGTGGCCGAAGCGCACATGGCTCTGCGCCAGGCGCAGGACCATCGCCGCGCTTTCGCGCTTCTCGCGCCACACCGGGGTGCTTGAGCCGGTCACGCACAGCGCGCGGCTGGTGGGGATGCCCAGGGCGTGCAGGTATTCGCTGGCAAGAAACTCGCGGATCGAGCTGCGCAGCACCGCGCGGCCATCGCCCATGCGTGACCAGGGCGTCTGCCCGGCGCCCTTGAGGTGCAGGTCCCAGTATTCGCCGGCAGCGTTGACCACCTCGCCGAGAAGCAGGCCGCGGCCATCGCCCAGGCGCGGGTTGTAGCTGCCGAACTGGTGCCCGGAATAGACCATGGCGCGCGGCTCGGCGTCGCTCCACAGCTTGTGTCCGGCGAAGACCTGGGCGAACACCTCGCTGTCGGCCTCGGCCGGGTCGAGATCGAGCAAGGCCATGGCAGCCGGGCTGGCCACCACCAGGCGCGGCGCCTCGATCGGCTCGGGCAGCACGTGGCTGGAGAACGCATCGCCCAGGCGGGCGTAGCGGTTATCGAAAACGAGGTCGGTGAGGGCTTTCACTGCGGGGCTCCGCGACAATTCCGAGTATTTTGCTTGGTTTTGTCACGGAGCGTCCAGCCGGCCAGTCCGCCTGACCGGCACGTGGTCACTTCGGGTCGATGGCGGGCGCGGCGGGCGGCAGTGGGGTCTGCTGGGTATCGGCGGCAGCCGTGGCCGCGACCATCTGCCCGGTGGTCAGGTTGAGTTCCTCACCATGCAGGTTCTTGATCATCACCTCGACCTGGTTGAAGGCCATCTCCACCTTGTGCTCGCGGAAGCTCAGGGCGATGCGTGTGAGGATCTCGTCGGTGGCGGCGTTGCGGTCACCCAGCTCGCGCACGTGGAAGCGCAGTTCGTAGTCGAAGGTGCTGGCGCTGATGGTGAGGAAATACAGCAGCGGCTCAGGCTCGCGCAGCACACGCGGGTTCTCGATGGCAGCCTGCATCATCAGCTTGCGCGCCAGCGGCAGGTCGGTCTCGTAGGCTACGCCGACCTTGATGATGACCCGCGTGACCGTGTCGTTGAGCGACCAGTTGATCAGTTGGTCGGTGACGAAGGTCTTGTTCGGCACGATGATTTCTTTGCGGTCGAAATCGGTGATGGTGGTCGCGCGGATGCGGATCTTGCTGACCGTGCCGGACAGGTTGCCGATGGTCACCACGTCGCCGATGCGCGCCGGGCGCTCGAACAGGATGATCAGGCCGGAGATGAAGTTGGCGAAGATCTCCTGCATGCCGAAGCCGATGCCCAGCGACAGCGCGGCCACCAGCCACTGCAGTTTGTCCCAGCTGACGCCGAGCACCGACAGGGTCATGACGAAGCCGATGCCGCTGATCGCATAGGACAGCAGGGTCGTGGTGGCGTAAGCGCTGCCCTGGGCCAGTGACAGGCGCGACAGCACCAGCACTTCCAGCAGGCCGGGCAGGTTGCTGGCCAGGGCCACGGTGATGGCGACGATGATCAAACCGCCGAGCAGGTCGAGCAGGCTGAGCGGCACCATGGTGGCCGCGTCGCCGCTGCCGCTGCTGTATTCGTAGAGGGTGATGTTGTCCAGGTAGGTGAACACGCTGAGCAGGTCGGCCCACACCCAGTACAGGCAGAGCACGAAGCCGCTGAGCAGGGCCAGGCGAATCAGGCGCATGGACTGCTGGTTGACCTGTTCGATGTCGAGGGTTGGCTCCTCCACCAGGGCCTCGCCTTCCGGGCCGTCCTTGGGTTGTGCCTGACGTTTGCTCAGGGCGCGGGCGTAGGCCAGTCGCCTGGCCGCCACGGCCATGCCGCGCTCGAAGGCGGCTTCCAGAACGAACCACAGCACCAGCAGGTAGAGGGTGTCGATCAGCCGGTCGGTGAGTTTCAGTGCGGTGTAGTAGTAGCCGAAGCACACGGCAACGAACAGGCCGATCGGCAGGGCGGTGAAGCTCACGCCGACCACCACGCGAAAGGCGGTGGAGCGCTGGTGCATCGGCCCGGCCAGCAGCAGGCGACCGAGCAGCCAGGCCATCAGGGCGTAGCAGCTGAGTACCACGCCGATGCCGATAACGTCCTCGGCCAGCGCCGCCGGCTGATGTTCGGCCACCGCCACCACGCCAACCAGGGCCATGACCACCAGGCCCAGGCGCCGTACCTGGGTGTTGAGGAAGGCCACCCGTGGCCGCTCCCAGCGGAAATGCAGTTCACCCACGCCATGCGGCGCGAGGATGCGGTAGAGGGTGTAGAACACCAGCCAGGCCTGGGCCATTTCCAGCAGGGCGGTGCCCAAATTGGCGTTTTGCCCGCGCGCGTCGATCAGCAGGGCCAGGCCACCGAGGGCGAGGAACAGGGTGACAGGCAGGGCCAGGAGGATATTGATGAAGATCGCCATCGGCGTGTGCAGCTGGCTGTCGTGCTTGTAGTGGCCGATGTCCTGGTGCAGGCCGCGGAGTTTGTCGTACAGCCAGCTGCGCCGCCAGATCAGTGTGCCGATCAGCAGCAGCAGGGGAATGAACAGCCACGGCCGGTCGAGCAGGCCGGCGCCCAGCTCGCGTAAGGCGGAGCCCCACGGCACGGCGTTGAGCTGGCGCTCCAGCAGGGTAGGTACCTGCTGCAGCCAGGCCAGGCCCAGTGGCTTGTTGCTGGGAATCCAGAACATCTGCTCTTCGAGGGTGTTGCGCAGGGTGCCGGCTGTGACCTGCAGCTGCTTCTGATTGAGCTGCAGTGTGATCGACTCGTTGAGCAGGGCATTCAGCTCGCGGTTCAGCCGGTCGAGCAGCTCGCTGCGGGTGGTGACCAGCTCCAGCAGGGTCTTGCGCAGCTCCGCGGTGATCTGCTCCTGCGGCTGCGAGGCCAGCAGGCCATCGACGTACTCGGCGAGGTTGGTCAGCGCGTCGCGCTTCTGGTTCAGCTCGAACTGGTACAGGCGGATGTCGGCGATCTGGTCGGGCAGGTTCTTGTCCAGCTGCAGTTGCGGCAGAGCCTGCTGCTGCTGGTAGAGAATCTTGGCCAGCAGCAGGCTGCCGCGGAGCACGTCGATCTGTTCTTCCAGGGCCTGGTCGGCCTGGTTGATGCTGTCCAGTTGCTGCTTGGTCTGCAGGTTGAGGCGGGTCAGCTCGTTGAGGCGGTCGGTGGCGCGCAGCAGGTAGTCGGAGAGCTTGAGGTTTTCCGCACTTTCCTTGGCCAGCAGGCTGTCCGGGGTGGCTTTCTCGGCCTCGCGCGACAGCTCGGCGACGGTCTGCTCGCTGCTTTCGCGGCGCTTGTCGTTGATCAGCGACTGCAGGTCGAGGCTTTCCTGCTCCAGGCGGCGGATGCGCTCGGTGAGCAGGTCGTGGCGGCTGTTGCCGAGGTCCTGCAGCAGGCTGTTGCCGGCCAGTTCCTGGCGGCGCAACTCGGTCAGCGCAGTGAGGGCCGCCAGCTCGGCGCTGAGCTGGTCGCGTTGCTCGGGGCCGATCGGCTTGCCGGCATCCTTGCCGACCTTGAGCATGTTGTTGATCTTCAGGGCGCGGGTCTGGTTGCTGCTGATTTCCGCCTGGGCGCGCTCAGGACGGGTCTGCGCGGTAATCAGCAGGCTGTTGGCCTCGGCCAGTTCCTGTTGCCAGCCGGAGAGTTGGCTGGTGCGTTCACTGAGCAGGGTTTCCAGCTGCGCGGCGCTGGACTTGCCATAGCGCTCGCTGACCGGTTTGACCGGGCTGGCCTTGAGCCGGGTGAATTCGCGCTGGGCTTCGCCGATCAGGCGTGGCGCATCATTGAGCTGGCGCTTGAGGTCGCTCAGGCGCTTCTCGCTGTCGGCCTGGTTGGCGAGGAAGGCCAGGGTCTGCTCCAGCGTCTGCTGCAGGGCCTTCTGCTCGGCTTCCGGCAGCTTGCGTTCGGCCAGGCCATCGAGGCTCTGCTGCACGGCAGCTCGGCTCGGTGGCTCGGCAGCCACCTGGCCAGCGGAAAGAAGACACAAGCCCAGCAGGGCGGCGGCGAGGTAGGGGCGTAATACAGGCATGGTCGCTTCGGGCGGCTCGGAAAATGATGCGGCTAATGATATGCCAGGCGGGCAGTCGCGTGGCGTGCGCGACTGCCAGATTGCCGGTCAAATGCTTAGAGGAAGAGTCCTGGACCGGGCTTGCCCTGACCTTCGGGGAATCTGACGCCGACTTTGCGCACCTTGTTCCCTTCCATCACGGCCACGGTCCAGGTCAGGCCGTTCCATTCCACCTGGTCGCCGACCACCGGCTGGCCGCCGATCTGGTGGGCGATGAAGCGGCCCAGGTGCAGCTGGCCTTCGGCACCTTCCAGTTTCAGGCCGTAGAGGGTGGCCACGGCGCTGAGCTGGGCATCGCCTTCGAGGATGAAGTCACCGAAGAAGCGCAGGTCCTGGGTACGGGTCGGCGCCTCGATGAACAGTTTGCCGAGGGTCGGCAGGTCATGTTCGTGGCCGACCACGCAGAGCACGTCGCCGGCTTCCAGTTTGGTACTGCCGGAGGTGTGCAGCAGCTCGCGACCACGGAACAGCGCGGCAATGCGCGTGCCTTCGGGCATCTTCAGGTCGCGCAGCGGCGCGCCGATGCACCACTTCTCCGCGCCCAGGCGGTAGATGAACAGCTCCCACTCACTGGTCGGGTGGGTTTCCAGGCCGGCGCGCGAGATCGGCGCCGGGTCCGGTGGTACGGTGACTTTCAGCAGCTTGGCCGCCCAGGGCAGGCTGGTGCCCTGCAGCAGCAGGGAGACCAGCACGATGAAGAAGGCCACGTTGAAGAACAGCTGGGCATTCGGCAGGCCGGCCATCAGCGGGAACACGGCGAGAATGATCGGCACCGCGCCGCGCAGGCCGACCCAGGCGATGAAGGCTTTCTCGCGGTCGTGGAAGGCGCGGAACGGCAGCAGGCCGAGGAATACCGACAGCGGCCGGGCGAACAGGATCATCCACAGTGCCAGGCCGAGGGCCGGGAGGATGATTGGCAGCAGCTCGTGGGGCGTGACCAGCAGGCCGAGGACCAGGAACATGCCGATCTGCGCCAGCCAGGTGAGGCCGTCGAGGATATGCAGGATGCCGTGGCGCGAGCGGATCGGCCGGTTGCCCAGCAGCAGGCCGCACAGGTAGATGGCGAGGATGCCGCTGCCGCCCACGGCGTTGGTCACCGCGAAGATCATGATCCCGCCGCTGACCACCAGCAGCGGATAGAGGCCGTTGGCCAGGGTCATGCGGTTGATCACCTGCAGCAGCAACCAGCCACCGCCGAGGCCAAGCAGGCCGCCGATGCCGAACTGCTGGATCAGGTGCACGACGAAGGTCCAGCTGAAACCGGACTCGCCGCTGGCAAGCATGCCGATCAGGGTCACGGTGAGGAACACCGCCATCGGGTCGTTGCTGCCCGACTCGATTTCCAGGGTGGCGCTGACCCGCTCGTTGAGCCCGCGCCCACCGAGCAGGCTGAATACCGCTGCGGCGTCGGTGGAGCCGACGATGGCGCCGATCAGCAGGCCCTCCAGCCAGCTCAGGTTGAACAGCCAGGCCGCGGCCACGCCGGTCAAGCCGGCGGTGACCAGCACGCCCAGGGTGGCCAGCGACAATGAGGGCCAGAGTGCCACGCGAAAGCTCGACACGCGGGTGCGCATGCCGCCATCGAGGAGAATGATGGCCAGTGCCAGGTTGCCGACCAGGTAGGCCTGCGAGTAGTTGTTGAAGACGATGCCGCCGGGGCCGTCGACACCAGCGAGCATGCCGACTGCGAGGAAAATCACCAGGATCGGAATGCCGAAGCGCGAGCCGAAGGCGCTGACCAGGATGCTCATTGCCACCAGCAGCGCACCGATCAGAAACAGGCTGTTGATGGTACTGGCGTCCAAGGGCGTACTCCGGGCGAATGGGCGGGGCGCCGCTGCTATGCAGAGGTCATGCCGGATTCTAACCCGTGGCTTTGTCAGCCTGTCAAAAGAAAAGCCCCGCCTGGGCGGGGCCTATTCTTACCTGGCAAATCAGCGGGTTAGATGCGGCCGGCGGAGCTTGTCACGGCGCAGGGGGATGACGCGCAGCGCTGCAAGTCTCCCCTCTCCCACTTGTGGGAGAGGGGTTGGGGGAGGGGGCTTGGTCAAACCCTCTCCCCAGCCCTCTCCCGTAAACGGGAGAGGGGGCAAAAGCGTGCCGCCACTCGCCATTCAGACGCTGCCGATCAGATCGTAAACAGGCGCTTAGAACCAGGCGTCCTGCATGCCCAGGCAGGTATCGTCGCGCGCCTCGAGAATCGCCAGGTCGTGGTGGCAGCTCGGCACTTCCCAGGTCAGGAAGTAGCGCGCGGCCTGCAACTTGCCCTGGTAGAAGTCGACATCGGCGGCGTTGCCGCGCGCCAGGCCCTCTTCGGCACGGATCGCCTGCTCCAGCCAGCGCCAGCCGATCACCGTGTGGCCGAACACCTTGAGGTACAGCGCCGAGTTGGCCAGGCCCTGGTTGACCTTGCCGGCCATCAGGTCGCCGAGCAGTGCCAGGGTCACCGTTTGCAGGCGCGCCAGCAATTGCTCCAGCGGCTGGCGCAGGGCGTTGAGCGATGTGTACTCGGTGGCGCGCTGGCAGGTGCCGTGGATCAGCTTGAGCAACTGTTTGAGTGCCGCTCCGCCATTCATCGACACCTTGCGCCCGAGCAGGTCGAGCGACTGGATGCCGTGGGTGCCTTCGTGGATCGGATTGAGGCGGTTGTCGCGGTAGTACTGCTCCACCGGGTATTCGCGGGTGTAGCCGTGACCGCCGAGGATCTGGATGGCCAGTTCGTTGGCCTTCAGGCAGAACTCCGAGGGCCAGGATTTGACAATCGGGGTGAGCAGGTCGAGCAGCTCCAGGGCGGTCTTGCGCTGCTCCTCGGTTTCCAGGGTCTGGGTGTCGTCGAACAGCCGGGCGGCATACAGGCCGAGGTCGAAAGCGCCTTCGACATAGGCCTTCTGGGTCAGCAGCATACGCCGCACGTCGGCGTGTTCGATGATCGAAACCTGCTGCGAAGCCGGGTCCTTGCCATCCGGATGGCGGCCCTGCGGGCGGTTGCGCGCGTAGTCCAGCGAGTACAGGTAGCCGGCATAGCCGAGCATGATGGCGCCCATGCCGACGCCGATGCGCGCCTCGTTCATCATCTGGAACATGTAGCTCAGGCCGTGGTGCGGTTTGCCCACCAGGTAGCCGACGCAATCGTCGTTATCGCCGAAGTTCAGCGCGGTGGAGGTAGTGCCGCGCCAGCCCATCTTGTGGAACAGGCCGGCCAGCAGGGCGTCGTTGCGCTGGCCCAGGCTGCCGTCGTCGTTGACCAGGAACTTCGGCACGATGAACAGGCTGATGCCTTTCACTCCGGGCGGCGCGTCCGGCAGCTTGGCCAGCACCATGTGCACGATGTTCTCCGAGATCGGCTGGTCGCCGCCGGAGATGAAGATCTTGTTGCCCTTGATCCGGTAGCTGCCATCGGCGTGCGGCTCGGCCTTGCTGCGGATGTCCGACAGCGAGGAGCCGGCGTGCGGCTCGGTCAGGGCCATGGTGCCGAAGAAGCGGCCGTCGATGATCGGCTGCAGGTATTTGCGCTGCTGCTCGTCATTGCCGAAGGCTTCGATCAGGTTGGCCACGCCCATGGTCAGCATCGAGTAGGAGCTGGTGGCGATGTTGGCCGACTGGAAGTGGGCGAAACAGGCCTGCGACAGCAGGTTGGGCAGCTGCATGCCGCCGTGCTCGAAGTCGCGGGTGGCGTTGAGGAAACCCGCCTCGTGGAAGGCGCGCAGGGCCGGCTCGACTTCCGGGATCAGCACCGCGGCGCCGTCCACGTACTGCGGCTCGTGCTCGTCGTTCTTGCGGTTGTGCGGGGCGAACAGCTCTTCGGCGATGCCGCGGGCGGTGCCGATGGCGGCATCGAAGGTCTCGCGGTTGTGCTCGGCGAAACGTTCGCGCTGGATCAGGGCTTCGGCATCGAGTACTTCGTAGAGCTCGAAGGCCAGGTTGCGGGAACTGAGCAGAGTCTCGGACATGGGGCGTGCCTCCAGTGGAATGGCTGGAGTCTAGGTCGGTGAATGAAGGCTGCCTAGCAACATCCATAAGCGTGATAAAGCGATAGAACTTGGCGCTTTCTCCTCCCCTCTCCCATTCATGGGAGAGGGGGCGGGGGAGAGGGTGTTGCCCCGTGCCATGCGTCGTGGCGGGCATCCGGGCTACAATCCGCGCCTCGCGAGGATTTTTCCATGAACTACCGTCACGCCTTCCACGCCGGCAACCATGCCGACGTGCTCAAGCACATCACCCTGAGCCGCCTCATCGCCCTGCTGTCACGCAAGGAGGCGCCGTTCGTCTGCCTCGACAGCCATGCCGGCGTCGGTCTGTATGACCTCAAGGGCGACCAGGCCAGCCGCACCGGAGAATGGCTGGAAGGCATCGCCCGCCTGTGGGATGCGCCGGACCTGCCCGAACTGACCGCCGACTACTTCGGCGTGTTGCGTGCGCTCAACCCGGATGACCAGCTGCGCTACTACCCCGGCTCGCCCGAACTGGCGCGCCAGCTGACGCGTATGCAGGACCGCGTGCTGCTCAATGAGAAACACCCGGAAGATGGCCAGTTGCTGAAAGACAACATGCGCGGCGACCGCCGCGTGGCCGTGCACCTGGGCGAAGGCTGGCATGTGCCGCGCGCCCTGCTGCCGGTCGCGGAAAAGCGCGCCCTGCTGCTGATCGACCCGCCGTTCGAGCAGGCCGACGAACTGGAGCGCTGCATCACCGCGTTGAACGAAACCATTAGTCGCATGCGCCAGACCGTGGTGGCGATCTGGTACCCGATCAAGGACGAGCGTCAGCTCAAGCGTTTCTACCAGAGCCTGGAGAAATCCAGCGCGCCCAAGCTGCTGCGCGTCGAACTGTTCGTCCACAGTCCGGACGACGCCATCCGCCTCTCCGGCTCCGGCCTGGCCATCGCCAACCCGCCATGGGGCCTGGAAGAGGAGCTGAAGCAGCTGCTGCCCTGGCTGGCGAGCAAGCTGGCGCAGAGCAAGGGTGACTGGCGAGTGGATTGGTTGGTGCAGGAGAAGTAAGCGGCACGGGGCCTGGCCCCGTGCCGCTCGGGGCATGCATTACTCGGCGTTGCCGTTGACCGTTATGCTCACCTGATCGCCCGGGTTGACCTGCAGGCCGGCTTGCTTGCAGTCGAACAGGCTGGCACTGCTGCGGCGGATCAGACTCTGGCCGCTGGTGCGGTTCAGGCAGGTGTAGCTCTTCACCGCGACCCCGCTGGTGGTCACGCCCAGCGGTGTTTCCAGGTTGTAGCTGAGCTGGCCGCGCAACGCCGGGGCGCCGCCCTCGCAGTGCTGTTCGAAGCTGGCATTCAGCGCCGTCACCACACCATCGCTGCCATAGGTCACTTCGAAGATATCGAAACGGCCGGTCAACTTGCTGCAGCCGCGGCCGTTGCCCTCGAAGTCCAGTCCGGGCTTGTCCGCGTCCTTGAAACCGGCGCGCATGGCCCCGTTATAGCTGCCAGGTTGGAGTACGACGTTATTGGGGGCTAGCATAATCAGGGTCCACCAATCGCTGCCACTGGTGATATTCAGCTTGATGCCATTGGGATGAAGCTTGCTGAATTGGAAGACGGCGTTGGCATCGGTATAGAGGTAGTTCTGGCCTTGGCCGACGAAATCGCCGGCATCGCTTCTCAGGATCAGGCGGGTGTCGGCGCTGGCGATGCAGCTGGCGGCCAGCAGCAGGCCGGCAACCAGAGGTTTGAATGCGTTCATGCAATGTCCCTTTGCGGGTTGAGAGGATAGACGGTGGGGCTTCCCGACTCCTTTCTGAAGAGCCCGCACCGCAGCCAGCTTAGTCGCTCTTTTTCAAACGGCCTGCGAGGCAGTCCGCAAGGTTTGGCTAAGTGCCACTGGGTGTGCAAACTGCTATTTGCCGCGCTGACGCGGGTCGACGTAGTAGCTCAGCTGCTGGCGCGGATTGAGGTATTCGAGTGCTGCCACCGGTAGCTGCGCGGGGCGCAGGCTGCGGGCGATGGCCAGGTTGGGTTCTTCTTCGAGGTTGACGATCAGCGCCTCTTCCTTGGGGATCTTGGGCTCGAAGAGGATCAGCGTCGGCTTCAGCGGCAGGCTCGGGTGCATGCCCAGCACCAGGGCGTAACGCTCGTCCTCCAACTGCACCAGGCTGCCCGGCGGGTAGACACCCATGCTGCGGATAAAGGCCTTCAGTGCCACCTCGTCGAAGCGCTCGCGCTGCTGCTTGAACATCTTCACCAGGGCCTCATGGGGGCTGATGGCGTCGCGCGGGTTGAGCGGGTTGCACAGGTTGTCGAAGTGGTTGGTGATGCACACCACCCGGCTCAAGCGGCCAATCGCCGCTTCGCGCAGGCCGCGTGGGTAGCCACTGCCATCACAGTGTTCATGGTGCTCGTGGATGATCCGTAGCACCTCGTCGTCGAGCATCAGCTGCTGGCCACGGCGCAGGCCGAACTCGCAGTGCAGCTGGAACAGTTGCTGCTCGGGACGGGTCAGCGGTTCGGCCTTGAGCAGCACCTTGCTCGGCACTTCCATCTTGCCGATGTCGTGCAGCAGCGCGCCGAGGCCCAGGCTGTGGCAGGCCTCGCTGTCGTAGCCGAGCTGGCGCCCGAGCATCACCGACAGCACCGTGACGTTGAGCAGATGCGAGTAAGCATCGTCGGCGGCCTTGCCATTGATGCTGTGCAGGGCCGCGCCGTCTTCGCCAAGCAGCGCCGCGACCAGCTCGCGGACCACTTCGCCGGCCTGCTTGAGCGCCTCTTCCGGTTGGTTGCGCAGGGTCTGGCTGAGCGTCTTGACCCGCTGGCTGGCCTGGACAAAGGTGCGGTCCACTTCGGCCAGGCGCTTGCGCAGCACGCCGAGCTTGGCGGCGCGGGCCTGGCGGGCGAGTTCCGCAGGGTCGGGTTTGGCCTGTTCGACGGGCTCGGGTGCAGGCTCGGCGACCAGTTCCAGTGGCGCGCAATCGCTGCGCGCCGGGTCATAGCGCAGGCGTTGCAGCCCCAGGGCGCGCAGGGCCTTGAGCTGTGCTTCGTCCTTGATCTTGAAGTTGCTGAAGGTGAAATCGTGCTCCCACCAGCCGAGCTCGAGCTGCACATACAGGCCGATGCGCAGTTGCTCGGGGGTGATGTAGACGGCGGGGGCTGCGGGCATGCTGGTGTCGAAGGCTGCTGGCTATTGGCTGGGAGTCTAGCGTTTCGCACGCGAACTGGCAGTAGTGCGCGGGCCTGGCGCGTGGTTAATCCTGGGCGTCTGCTGCGCTGGTTTCTCAGTCGCGGTCGAGTTCCTGTTCGACTTCGGCGGCCCAGGCCAGCCAGGACTGCTCGCCGAGGATGCCGCGGCGCAGGGTCAGGTAGGGCAGGCGCAGCGCCTGGCGTTGTTCCTCGGCCAGGGCGAGGTAGTCCCGCTCGATGCTGAGTAGGCTGTCCAGGGTCTTGCGGTGCACGGCCACATGGCGCTGCATTTCCTCGCGCAGGTTGGCGGTCGAGGTATGCGCGCCGGCGTAGAGTTTGACCAGTAGCGCATCGTTGATCTTGTTCGGCTGCACCGGCTCGCCCAGCCAGCGCAGCAGCTCGACGTGGCCGGCCGGAGTGAGGCGGTAGATCTTCTTGTCCGGGCGGGTGTCCTGGGCTTCGGCTTCGAATTCCAGCCAACCGGCCTCGTTGAGTTTTTTCAGCTCCAGATAGACCTGCTGGTGCTTGGCGTTCCAGAAATAGCCGAGGCCATCCTTGAAGCGCTTGAGCAGGTCGTAGCCGCTGCCGGGTTCGCTTTCCAGGAGGATGAGGATGGCGTGCTTGAGCGACATGGGCGGGTTTCACCGGCTGCTATGGAAGTGCGCCGCAGTATACGGATTATGCAAAAAGTTGCATGGACGGCAAATGCTGCCTAGTATGCAAAAAATTGCATAACAAGAATAACGCAGGAGCCCTCCATGAAACGCACCGGTACCCGCTTCCGTCCGCGCCTGGTTCGCGATGACTACGACGCCATCATCATCGGCTCTGGCATCGGCGGGCTGACCACCGCCGCGCTGCTGGCCAAGCTCGGCAAACGCGTATGCGTGCTGGAGCAGCACTACACCGCTGGCGGCTACACCCACAGTTACGAGCGCGAAGGCTACGAGTGGGACGTGGGCGTGCATTACCTCGGCGAGGTACACAAACCCTGGTCGGCGATCCGCCGGGTATTCGATGTGATCAGCGACGGCAACCTCGAATGGGCGCCGATGGATGCCCACTACGACCGTATCGTGATCGGCGACAAGACATACGACTACGTGGCCGGGCGCGAGGAATTCAAGGCGGAGATGACGCGCCATTTCCCGGGGGAAGCTGCGGTGCTTGAGCGTTATGTCGACCTGCTCAGCGAGGTCAGCGCCAAGGTGCCGCGCTTTTTCGCCGGGCAAGCGCTGCCGCGTTCACTGGGGATGCTGTACAGCAAGCTGCGCCGGTTATGGCTGCCGGATTACTTCTTCAAGACCACCCGTGAAGTGCTCGAAGGCCTGACCGACAACCAGGAGCTGATCGGCGTGCTCACCGCCCAGTGGGGCGACTACGGCCTGCCGCCCGCCGACGCCGCCTTCGTTATGCACGCCATGGTCGCCAAGCACTACATCACCGGCGGCAACTACCCGGTGGGCGGTGCGACGAAGATTTCCGAAACCATCATCCCGGTGATCGAGGCGGCCGGCGGCCATGTGTTCACCTATGCCGGGGTCGACAATATCCTGGTGGAGAGCGGTCGCGCGGTCGGCGTACGCATGCAGAAAGATGGCTTCGAGATTCGCGCGCCACAGATCGTCAGCTGCGCCGGCCTGGTGCCGACCTATACCCGTCTGCTCGAACCGCAGGTGGCCAGCGACCATGGCCTGCTGGAGCAACTGCCCAAGGTCAAGCTGTCGGCCGCCACCCTGTGCCTGTATGCCGGTTTCAAGGGCAGCGCCGCCGAGCTGAAGCTGCCGAAGACCAACTACTGGGTCTACCCGACCCATGATCACGACCACAACGTCAGCAGCTTCATGGCTGGGCAGAACCCGGCGATGCCGCTGATCTATATCAGCTTCCCCTCGGCCAAGGACCCGGCCTGGGATGCTCATTACCCGAACAAGGCCACGGTGGAAATCGTCGCGCCGACCCAGCCGCAGTGGTTCGCCCAGTGGAAGGGCAGCACCTGGGGCAAGCGCGGCGCCGACTACGAGGCGTTCAAGGCCGAGTTGACTGCGCAGTTGCTGGAAACCCTCTACCAGCATCAGCCGCAACTGCGCGGCGCGCTGGACTTCTGCGAGCTGGGCACGCCGCTGTCCACCGAGTGGTACCAGTGGAACGAGCAGGGCGAGATCTATGGTATCGACCACACCGTGCAGCGCTTCGAGCAACACTGGATTCACAGCCAGACACCGATCAAGGGGCTCTACCTGACCGGTGCCGATACGGTGACCGCCGGGGTTGGCGGCGCGCTGATGGCTGGCGTGCTGACCGCCTCGCGCATGCTCGGCTGGCGTGGCTATCGGGTCGGCCAGTTGCTGAAAAGCTGGAAGCCGGAGAGCAAGGCCGAGACGGGAGAGCCGACGCAGGCGCTGTAAGAACCTGTTCGATACCTTGTTCCGGATCGCACCGAGCCACTGGGGGGGATAAGCAAAGCGTTATCCACCCCCAGTTGAAATCGGCCATGGATAGCGGCTCGCCATCGCCGACGATGAAGTTCGGCGGGTGAAAGCCGCGGGTTTCACCCGCCCTACGGCCTGAACCTGTAGGAGCCAGCTTGCTGGCGATACGCAGACAGCGTCCCGCTGATCGCCAGCAAGCTGGCTCCTACAAAAGCGTGTGCTGAATAACAATATCTACAACCTTTGCCAGTCCGCGGGTGGATGACCGCCCCGTGGAAAACTACGCAGCCTTTCCCACTGATGCGCTCAGGCAGGCCTCTGCTGACGATGCGTCTGTCCTGCGGGATGACTGCCGCACCGCGTCGACTTAACCGGCGTCCGCCGACCTTTGCTGCAACTGCTCGGCCAGTTGCCCGAGTGCCTGGCCGTGTTGCTGCAGCTCAGTCATGGCGCTGGTATCCAGCGGCGGCAGGTTGATGGCGTTGGCCTGGTCGGCGCTTGCCTGCAGCAGTTGCTCCAGCTGGGCGGCGGCATCCAGGGCCTGGCTGTGCTGCTGAGCGAGCGTGGCGATGTGTTCGGCAATCTGCAGGCGGGCGTCCTCGACAGCTGACTGATCGGCCTCGGCCAGGCTGCAGGCGTGTTGGTCGGCGCGCTGCAGATCGTCGCGCATGCCGAGCACGGTACGGCGGATCTCCTGGGAGAAGTCGGCTGAACGGCTGGACAGGGCGCGCACCTCGTCGGCGACCACGGCGAAGCCGCGTCCGCTGTCGCCCGCTCGCGCGGCCTCGATGGCAGCATTCAGAGCGAGCAGGTTGGTCTGCTTGGCAATCGAGTCCATGTCATCGCTGGCGCGCAGGATCGCCTCGGCCTGGGTGGTGACCTGGCGCATCTGGCTGGCCAGTTCGCCGGCCTGCTGGCGGCTTTGCTGCAGGCTGGCGGTCAGGCTGGTGAGGGCTGCTTCGCTGCCTGGTAGCGCGGCCTGGGTGGCAGTGGTCTGGATCGGCGCCAGCAGGTGCGCGGCTTGTGTGCGCTGCTCGGCCAGTTGCTCGGTCAATTGCTGCCAGTGCTGATGCTGAACGGAGTCATGGGCGTGCAGCTGCTGTTGCAACTGCTCCAGCTGCTGCAGCTGGGTGGCGCTATGGCTGCTCAGGTCGGCGGCCAGCGGCGGCAGCCAGTCGGGCGTGGTGGGGATGCTGGGGCGCGGTTGTATCAGCGCCTGCCAGTGGGTCGCCGTGGCCAGTGCCGGCAACAGGCCGAGGCTGAGGATGGCGCCGCAGGGCACGGCAATCCACAGCGGCAGACCGCCCCAGAGCGCCGCGCCGATCAGCAGCCAGGGCACGATCTGCAACGCCAGGGCGGCCGGGCTGAAGGCTTTCGGTGGAATCTCGTGGATATCGGAAAAGCGCGTGCTGTGCATGGCTGGCCGTGAACACGGACTCCTGGCTGGAATGAGTGGCCCGCCATGTGGCGGGCGGGCTGCCAGTGAGTGTAAGCGTTCTTAGGCGGGCAGGCACACGCCGGTGCCGCCCAACCCACAGTAGCCGCCGGGATTTTTCGCCAGGTACTGCTGGTGGTAGGCCTCGGCGTAATAGAAGGTCGGCGCCTCGGCGATTTCGGTGGTGATGGGGCCGAAGCCGGCGCGCTCCAGCTGGCCCTGGAACATCACCTGGCTGACTTCCGCCGCCTGCAGCTGGGCATCGTCGCTGCAGTAGATGGCCGAGCGGTACTGGGTGCCGACATCGTTGCCCTGGCGCATGCCCTGGGTCGGGTTGTGCGCTTCCCAGAACACCTTGAGCAGGGCGTCATAGCTGGTCTGCTGCGGGTCGAAGACCACCAGCACCACTTCGGTATGGCCGGTCAGGCCGGAGCAGACTTCGTCATAGCTCGGGTTCGGTGTATGTCCGCCGGCATAGCCGACTGCTGTACTCCACACCCCCGGTTGCTGCCAGAAGCGCCGCTCGGCGCCCCAGAAGCAGCCGAGGGCGAACACCGCCTGCTGCAGGCCGGCGGGGAAGGGCGGCTGCAGCGGGTTGCCGTTGACGAAGTGCTGGGCCGGCACCGGCATGGGCGTGGCGCGACCGGGCAGGGCCTGTTCGGCCGTCGGCAGTTCGAGCTTGTGAGCAAGGATTTGCGAGCGCAGGACCATGGGCGTTCCTCGGTGCGGCAGAGTGGGCGGGTAATAGCTTACCCCGGTCAGGGTGACCGGTTGGCGCTAAGTGATAGACGTCGTCGAGCGGTAAAAATTACCAGCTTGCGGCTCTATCTCCGATTCAGAGGGAAGGGCTTACGCGCCCCGACAGGGATAGCGGCGCAGGCGCTCGATCAGCTCGCGGCTGGAGATCGGCCGGTCGAACAGGTAGCCCTGGCCGACGTCGCACTTGTGGCGACGCAGGAAGGCCAGCTGGGCGGCAGTCTCGATGCCTTCGGCGACCACCTTGAGCTTGAGGTTGTGGGCCATGGCGATCACTGCCGAGGTGATCTCCATGTCGTCCTGGTTCTCGGGGATGTCCTTGATGAAGCTGCGGTCGATCTTGATCACGTCGATCGGGAACTTCTTCAGGTAGCTCAGCGAGGAGTAGCCGGTGCCGAAGTCGTCCATCGCCAGGGTCAGGCCCAGGGCCTTGAGGCGGGCGACTTGCTGGCGGGTGTCGTCAGTGCCTTCGAGCAGCAGGCTCTCGGTCAGCTCCAGCTCCAGCAGGTGCGGCGGCAGCTGTTCCTCGTCGAGGATGGCGGCGATCGAGCCGACCAGGTCGGGGTCGGTGAACTGCTTGGGCGACAGGTTGATCGCCACCTGTACCTGGCCCATGCCCAGGGCGGCCAGCTCCAGGCTGACGCGGCAGGCCTGGCGCGCCACCCACTTGCCGATCGGGATGATCAGCCCGGTTTCCTCGGCGACGCTGATGAACTGCTCCGGGTTGATCATGCCTTTGTCCGGATGCAGCCAGCGCAGCAGGGCTTCCAGGCCGGTGAGCTGGCCGGTCTTGAGGCACAGCTTGGGCTGGTAGTAGACCTCCAGCTCGTTTTGGGTGAGGGCGCGGCGCAGGTTGTTCTCGACGAACAACTTGTAGTGCGCCTCGGCGTTCAGCGCCTCGGTGAAGATCTGCACCTGGTTCTTGCCATTGGCCTTGGCCTTATGCAGGGCCAGGCCGGCGTGCTTCATCAGCACATGCGGATCGTCGCCGTGGGCCGGCGCACAGGCCAGGCCGACCGAGGCGGTGACGCTGATCAGTTGATTGTCGACGAACAGCGGCTTGTCCAGGGTCAGGAGGATTTCCGCCGCCAGCTGCAGGCCGCCCTGCTCATCGGCGCCATCCAGCAGCACGGCGAATTCGTTGCTGGCGAAGCGCGCCAGGCTGGTGTTCTGGTTCAGGCTGTTGCGCAGGCGGCGGGCCAGGCTCGACAGCAGCTTGTCGCCGGTCTGGTGGCCGAGGCTGTCGTTGATCCGCTTGAAGTTGTCGATGTCGACCAGCAGCAGATTGAACGGCCGCCCGTTGTTGCGCGCGAAGCGCTCTTCCAGGCTGCGGATGAAATACGGTCGATTGCCCAGACCGGTGAGGTTGTCGCTGTAGGCCAGGCGCTCGATGCGCTGTTGGGCCAGCTTGCCCTGGGTGATGTCTTCGTAGATGCCGATGTAGTGGGTCAGTTCGCCGTCGTCGTTGTACACCTTGGAGATCGACAGCTGGCCCCAGTAGGGCTCGAAGTTCTTGCGCCGGCTGCGGAATTCGCCCTGCCAGCTGCTGCGTTCGGCCAGCCCCGACTGTGGATCGAACAGCACGTCGCCGAGGTTTTCCAGGGCTGGCAGGTCGGAGATGCGTCGGCCGTGGACTTCCTCGCTGCTGTACTGGGTGATCGAGGTGAAGCTCGGGTTGACGTACTCCACCAGGCCGTCGCGGTCGATCAGCAGGAAGGCGCTGGCGCTCTGTTCGACGGCGCGCTGGAACAGGTGCAGGGCGCTGGTGGCGTCACGCCGCTGCTGATGGCTCATGACCTGGGCGAACTGATCGGCCAGCTCGCCGGCGAAGGCCACTTCGTCGCTCTGCCAGATCCGCGGTGCGCCGATGTGTTCCAGGCACAGCACGCCGACCACCTCGCCACCCAGGCGCACGCTGGCGTCGAGCATGGCATTGATGCCCAGCGGCTTCAGGTAGTCCTGCGCCAGTTCGGCGGTGCGCGGGTCGAGCAGGGCGTTGTGCGCGTCGATGGCGCGGCCGCTGTGCAGGGCTTCCAGGTACTGCGGGTAGGGGCGCGCATCGATGGCGGTCGGCAGCTCGTGGCGGTCGATGTCGCGGCGGTACATGGCCACCGGCTGCAGGTTGTCGCCCTGCAGCAGCCAGACACTGGCGCGGGCCACGTCGTAGGTTTCGCAGGCAGCCTGGGTGATCAGCTCGGCGGCTTCCCTGAGCGGGTCCAGGGCGCGGTAGCGATGGCGCGCCAGGCGCACGATCAGGCTCTGCTGGGCGCGCGAGCGGATCAGGTGCTGCAGGTGCTCATCCTGGGCGCGCTGGTACAGCTCGACGGAGGCCTGCAGCTTGACGTTCTGCGCTTCGAGTTCCTGCAGGCGTTCGCCGGGGCTGTCGTCCTGCTTGGCGGTGACCAGCAGATAGCCGCGCAGCAGCGGACGGTTGTGCAGCAGATAGGGTTCGCCGATTTCCAGCAGGCTGAGGGTGCCGCGCGGCGAGTGCAGGTTGTAGCGCACCGTATAGTGCTGGTTGGCGGCCAGTTGCTGCTGGATGGCGTCGTGCAGGCGGTAGCGTGCTTCCGGCTCCATCAGGCTGGCGAAAGGCGAGTCGATCAGTGCGCAGAGGTCGCTGGCCGCGACGCCCAGTTGGCGTTCGCAGGTCGGGTCCAGGTAGAGCAAGGCCCAGCTGGCCTCGTTCAAACGCTCGAAGCGCAGCATTCCCAGGCGCGATGGCACTGGCAACTGCGTCACAACCTCGGCCGCCGTACGGCTGGCGGCATCGGGATGGCTTTTCATCAAGCGGTTGGCTTCCAGTATGCTGCTGGTGTTCAGGCCAAGAGCCTGTGTCATTAATCAAGTTCGGCAAGGGTGCATTATGCAGCTGGGACTGACAAGAAGACTTAGCGGGTTATTGCTGTTACTCAGCCTGGGTGGCGCCGCCCCCGCGGCAGTAGCGGCCGAGGCTCAGCTGGGCGGGGATGAGCAGGCGCGTTACCTGGCCGAGCTCAAGCGCCTGTACCTGACCCAGGACGAGCGCAAGGCGTTGCTGGCGCACAGCAATACCCTGCTGGATACCTATGCCCTGCGCGCCGCCTACCAGGTGGGCCAGGCGCAGCGCAACGACCTACGTTACCAGCTGAGCGTGTCGGCGCCCGGCGAGTTGCTGGTGCGCCAGGAGGTGCGGGCGGAGAAGGGCATGGACCTGACCGTGAGCAACCAGCGCCTCTCGGTGTTCGGCCTCGACCCCTACATCCGCTACGAATGCCCGGCCACCGGCATCGTCTGCGTGCTGCAGAACCCGGCCGATGGCAGCCCCTGGTTGCGCGTACTGCGCGATCACCAGGGCGCGGCCGAACTGGCCAAGGCGATCAGTTTCCTGATCCGCAATATGCAGAAAAGCTGAGCCCGCACACGACAAGGCCCGGAATTCCGGGCCTTGTTGCATATATAGCCAGCAGAACCTGTTTGGGATCTTTTGAGCTAGAGCCCAACTTCAACGCAGCATGGCCGACGATCAAGAGAGCCCAAACAGGTTCTCAGAGTACGGAGAAGGGCGCGGCGTCTTCGGCCTGCTCGACCCGGGCGCTGCTGAGTAGCACCTGGCGGAACGGTTTGCGCAGGCTGATAGCGGCCTTATAGGCGGTTTCCTCGGCCTCGGCTGCGCTGTGGCAGACGATGAAGAAGCTGTTGAGGTAGACCCGCCAGATAGGCGGCTGGCTCTCGATGGCGACGATGCGAATGTCCACTGCTGCTCCACCACGGCTTTAGATGGTCAGGGGAACCTTAGCAGTCGCGGCGAATCCTGCAGGCGTAAAAAAGCCGCCAGGCCCGGTTGGACATGGCGGCCTGGTTTACGCCGTTACAGCAACATCGTGCGGATATCGCCGAGCACCTCGCCGAGGCGCTTGGTGAAGCGCGCGGCGGCGGCGCCGTTGATTACCCGGTGATCGTAGGACAACGACAGCGGCAGGGTCAGGCGCGGCTGGAAGGCCTTGCCGTCCCACACTGGCTGCATGGTCGCCTTGCTCACCCCGAGGATCGCCACTTCCGGCGCATTGACGATCGGCGTGAAGCCGGTGCCGCCAATATGGCCGAGGCTGGAGATGGTGAAACAGGCGCCCTGCATGGCGTCCACCGAGAGTTTCTTGGTGCGCGCCTTCTCCGCCAGTTCGGCGGCCTCGGCAGCCAGCTGCAGCAGGCTCTTCTGGTCGACGTCGCGTATCACCGGGACCAGCAGGCCGTCCGGGGTGTCCACGGCGAAACCGATATGCACGTACTTCTTGCGGATCAGCGCCTTGCCGCTCGGCGCCAACGAGCTGTTGAAGTCCGGCAGCTCACGCAGCAGGTAGGCGCAGGCCTTGAGCAGCAGCGGCAGCACGGTCAGCTTGACTCCGGCCTTCTCCGCTACCGCCTTCTGCGCCACGCGGAAGGCTTCCAGCTCGGTGATGTCGGCGTTGTCGAACTGGGTCACGTGCGGCACGTTGAGCCAGCTGCGGTGCAGGTTGCTGGCGCCGACCTGCATCAGGCGGGTCATCGGCACTTCTTCGATTGCGCCGAACTTGCTGAAGTCAACGATCGGAATCGGCGGGATGCCGGCGCCGCCGGAAGCGCCGGCAGCCGGCGCTTCCTTGGCCTTCTTCAGCATGGCCTGTACATAGGCCTGCACGTCTTCCTTGAGGATGCGGCCTTTCGGCCCGCTGCCGCTGATGGCGGCCAGGTCGACGCCGAACTCGCGGGCGGTCATGCGCACGGCAGGGCCGGCATGCACCTTGCTGCCGTCACGCACCGGCGCGGTGACCGCGGCTGCGGCGGCAGACAGGGCGGCGATCGCGCCGACTTCCGCGGCCACGGCCGGAGCGGCGCCGGCTGGGGTGGTGTGTACCGGCGCCGAGGCTGCGGGAGCTGGGGCTGGCGCTGCAGGGGCCGTCGGTGCAGCACCGGCCACGCGCAGTTTGATAATCAGGTCGCCGGTGCCGACGTCGGCGCCCAGCTGCACCAGCACGGCTTCCACGGTGCCGGCAGCCGGCGCGGGGATTTCCATGCTGGCCTTGTCCGACTCCAGGGTGATTAGCGACTGCTCGGCGCTGATCACGTCGCCGGCCTTGACCAGCACCTCGATAACCTTGGCCTTGCCGGCCGAGCCGATGTCCGGCACCTGCACGTCCTGCACGCTTTCGGTGGCGGGTGCCGCTGCGGGAGCTGGTGTAGGTGCTGGGGCTGCGGGTGCGGCTTCTGCCGGAGCTGTGGTTGCAGGTGCTGGCGCCGCTACTGCAGCGTCCGCGCTGTCCAGCTCCAGCAATTCGTCGCCGGTTTTCAGTTTGTCGCCCAGCTTGACCTTCAGGGCGGTGATGACCCCGGCGCGTGGCGCGGGGATTTCCATGCTGGCCTTGTCCGACTCCAGGGTCAGCAGGCTCTGATCGGCTTCGATACGGTCGCCGACCTTGACCAGCAGTTCGATCACTTCACCCTCGCCACTGCCGATGTCGGGCACGCGAATCAATTCACTCATCGCTCAGCTCCTCAGCAATCCAGCGGGTTGGCTTTGTCGGGGTTGAACCCGAACTTGACGATGGCCTCGGCCACCACCTTGGCGTCGATCTCGCCGCGCTCGGCCAGGGCTTCCAGGGCAGTCAGCGCGACCCAGTAGCGGTCCACCTCGAAGAAGTGGCGCAGTTTCTGCCGCGAGTCGCTGCGGCCGAAGCCGTCGGTGCCGAGGACCTTGTATTCCTTGCTCGGCACCCACTGGCGAATTTGCTCGGCGAACAGCTTCATGTAGTCGGTGCTGGCCACCACCGGGCCCTTGCGCCCGGACAGACACTGCTCGACATAGCTCTGCTGCGGCTTCTGCCCCGGGTGCAGGCGGTTCCAGCGCTCCACGGCCAGGCCGTCGCGGCGCAGCTCGTTGAAGCTCGGTACGCTCCACACATCGGCGCCGATGTTGAACTCGTCGCGCAGGATCTTCGCCGCCTCGCGCACTTCGCGCAGGATGGTGCCGCTGCCCAGCAGTTGCACGTGGTGGGCGGCTTCCTTCTTGTCTTCCTCGAGCAGGTACATGCCCTTGATGATGCCGTCCTCGACCCCTTCCGGCATGGCCGGCTGGGCGTAGGCTTCGTTCATCACGGTGATGTAGTAGAAGACGTTCTGCTGCTCTTCGGTCATCGCCTTGATGCCGTGACGGATGATCACCGCCAGTTCGTAGGCATAGGTCGGGTCGAAGGTGCGGCAGTTGGGGATGGTCGCGGCGAGGATGTGGCTATGGCCGTCCTCATGCTGCAGGCCTTCGCCGTTCAGCGTGGTGCGCCCGGCGGTGCCGCCGATCAGGAAGCCACGGGCGCGGCTGTCGCCGGCGGCCCAGGCCAGGTCGCCGATGCGCTGGAAACCGAACATCGAATAGAAGATGTAGAACGGCAGCATCGGCTGGTTGTGCGTGGAGTACGAGGTGCCGGCGGCGATCCAGCTGGACATGGCGCCGGCCTCGTTGATGCCTTCCTCGAGGATCTGGCCCTTCTTGTCCTCGCGGTAGAACATCACCTGGTCCTTGTCGACTGGCTCGTACAGCTGGCCGACCGAGGAGTAGATGCCGAGTTGGCGGAACATGCCTTCCATGCCGAAGGTGCGCGCCTCGTCCGGCACGATGGGCACGATGCGCTGGCCCAGTTCCTTGTCCTTGACCAGCTGCGAGAGGATGCGCACGAAGGCCATGGTGGTGGAAATGTCGCGGTCGCCGGTGCCGTCGAGGATGGCCTTGAGGGTCTCCAGCGGCGGGGTGGGGATGCTGAAGCTCTCTGCCCGACGCTGCGGCACGAAGCCGCCGAGCTTGTCGCGGCGTTCCTGTAGATAGCGCGCTTCGGCGCTGCCCGGCTCGGGTTTGACGAAGGGCAGGTTCTCCAACTCGTCGTCCTTGACCGGGATGTCGAAGCGGTCGCGGAATTTCTTCAGGCTGTCGACATCGACCTTCTTGGTGTTGTGCGCGGTGTTCTTCGCCTCGCCGGCGCCGGTGCCATAGCCCTTGATGGTCTTGGCCAGCACCACGGTCGGCTGGCCCTGATGGTTGACCGCCTGGTGGTAGGCCGCATACATCTTGTAGGGGTCGTGGCCGCCGCGGTTGAGGTTCCAGATTTCCTGGTCGGAAAGATCCTTGACCATCTCCTTCAGCTCAGGGCTGTTGAAGAAGTGCTCGCGGACGAAGGCGCCGTCTTTGGCCTTGTAGTTCTGGTAGTCGCCGTCGACCACCTCATCCATGCGCCGTTGCAGGATGCCGTCGACGTCCTTGGCCAGCAGCGGGTCCCAGAAGCGGCCCCAGATCACTTTGTTGACGTTCCATTCGGCGCCGCGGAACACGCCTTCCAGCTCCTGGATGATCTTGCCGTTGCCGCGCACCGGGCCGTCCAGGCGCTGCAGGTTGCAGTTGATGACAAAGATCAGGTTGTCCAGTTTCTCGCGGCCGGCCAGGGAGATGGCGCCGAGGGATTCCGGCTCGTCGCACTCGCCGTCACCCATGAAGCACCAGACCTTCTGCTTGCCAGCCGGGATGAAACCGCGGCTTTCCAGGTACTTCATGAAGCGCGCCTGGTAGATCGCCTGGATCGGACCGAGTCCCATGGACACGGTGGGGAACTGCCAGAAGTCCGGCATCAGCCAGGGGTGCGGGTAGGAAGACAGGCCCTTGCCGTCCACTTCCTGGCGGAAGTTGTTCATCTGTTCTTCGCTGATGCGCCCTTCCATGAAGGCGCGGGCGTAGACGCCGGGCGAGGCGTGGCCCTGGAAGAAGATCAGGTCGCCGCCGTGCTCGTCGGTCGGCGCCTGGAAGAAGTAGTTGAAGCCGATGTCGTACAGCGTGGCGCTGGAGGCGAAGCTGGAGATGTGGCCGCCCAGGTCCGGGTCTTTCAGGTTGGTGCGCATCACCATGGCCAGCGCGTTCCAGCGCACCAGCGAGCGGATCCGCCGCTCCATGAACAGGTCGCCGGGCATGCGTGCCTCATGGCCGACCGGGATGGTGTTGCGGTAGGGCGTGGTGATCGCATAGGGCAGCTGAGTGCCGCTGCGGGTGGCCAGTTCACCCATGCGGGTCAGCAGGTAGTGGGCGCGTTTCTCGCCCTCTTGGTCGAGAACGGATTCCAGGGCGTCCAGCCACTCCTGGGTTTCGACGGGATCAAGGTCTTGCATGGCTTGCTCCAGGGCGGAAAGGCTTCCAGAATCGGAAAGCCTGGGCTCGTGCACGCTTTTTGAGCGGGCGACGTGAAAGTCGTTAGTGTCGGGGTTAGACCGGCTGTCTGTAGTTTTACTACAAAATGACGGCTCGCGCAGCGCTTGAGGCACATTCTTTAGTAGTAAAACTACAAATATTCGATCGTCGGAAAGCTGTCGAAACCCTCATCGGTCGTTGCTTTCCGCTCCCAAGGATAGACCATGAGCCTGCCGCCACTGGCCGCCTTGCCGGCCCAGCTCCAGCCCCTCGCCGACCGTGCCCGCAGCGTGCTGCCCGAGTCCTGGCCGACCATTCGTCAGGAGACGCTGCAGCGTGTCTGTGCCTGCAGTGATTTCGTTTATGAGCAGGCCGTGCGGGATGCGCAGCTGTTGCCGGCGCTGGCCGACAGTGGCGAGCTGGAGCGGGCTTTTACCCCCGGTGAGCTGCGCGGTCAGTTGCAGGCTTTGCTGGATGACTGCGGCGATGAGGACGAACTGGGTCGCCGTCTGCGCCGCTTCCGCAATCGCCAGCAGGTGCGCATCGTCTGGCGCGACATCAGTCGCCAGGCCGATCTGGCGGAAACTTGCCGCGATCTTTCCGACCTGGCCGATGCCTGCATCGACCTGGCCTATCACTGGCTCTACCCGCGTCACTGCGAGCAGTTCGGCATGCCCATCGGCCGGCGCAGCGGCGAGGCGCAGCATATGGTCATCCTCGGCATGGGCAAGCTCGGTGCCCACGAGCTGAACCTGTCGTCGGACATCGACCTGATCTTCGGCTACCCGGAAGGCGGCGAGACCGAGGGGGTGAAGCGCTCGCTGGATAATCAGGAGTTCTTCATTCGCCTCGGCCAGCGGCTGATCAAGGCGCTGGACCCGATCACCGCCGAAGGCTTCGTCTTCCGCGTCGATATGCGCCTGCGCCCCTATGGCTCGGCCGGCGCCCTGGTGCTCAGCTTCAACGCCCTGGAGCAGTACTACCAGGACCAGGGCCGCGACTGGGAGCGCTACGCGATGATCAAGGCGCGCGTGGTCGGTGGCGACCAGGTGGCCGGCAAGCAACTGCTGGAGATGCTGCGGCCGTTCGTCTACCGGCGTTACCTGGACTTTTCCGCCATTGAGGCGCTGCGCGCGATGAAGCTGCTGATCCAGCAGGAAGTGCGGCGCAAGGGCATGGCCGACAACATCAAGCTCGGCTCCGGCGGTATCCGCGAGATCGAGTTCATCGCCCAGGCCTTCCAGTTGATCCACGGCGGCCGCGACCTCAGCCTGCAGCAGCGGCCGCTGCTCAAGGTGCTGGCGACTCTCGAAGGCCAGGGCTACCTGCCGGCGCCGATCATTGCCGAGATGCGCCAGGGCTACGAGTTCCTGCGCTACGTCGAGCACGCCCTGCAGGCCATCGGCGACCGGCAGACGCAGATGCTGCCAGACAACGAGCAGGATCGTGCGCGGGTTGCGCTGATCATGGGCTGCGACTCCTGGACCACCTTCCGCGAGCAGCTGATGCACTGGCGCGGGCGCATCGAGTGGCATTTCCGCCAGGTGATCGCCGATCCCGACGAAGAGGAGGGCGCCGAGGCCGAGCTGTGCGTCGGCAGCGAGTGGCTGCCGCTGTGGGAAGAAGCGCTGGACGAGGAAATGGCCGGGCGCCAGCTGGCCGAAGCCGGTTTCAGCGAGCCGGCGGCCGCGCTCAAACGGCTGATCGACCTGCGCGGCGGTTCCCAGGTGCGCACCATGCAGCGCCTCGGTCGCGAGCGCCTGGACGCCTTTATCCCGCGCCTGCTGGCCCAGGCGGTGGAGCACGCCAACCCGGACCTGGTGCTGGAGCGCGTGCTGCCGCTGGTCGAGGCGGTGGCGCGGCGCTCGGCCTATCTGGTGCTGCTCACCGAGAACCCCTCGGCCCTGCAGCGTCTGCTTAACCTGTGCGCAGCCAGCCCGTGGATCGCCGAGCAGATCACCCGCTTCCCGCTGCTGCTCGACGAGCTGCTCAACGAGGGCCGGCTGTTCAGCCCGCCGCTGGCGCCGGAGCTGGCCGCCGAGCTGCGCGAACGCCTGACGCGGATTCCCGAGGACGATCTGGAGCAGCAGATGGAGGCCCTGCGCCACTTCAAGCTGGCTCACCGCCTGCGTGTGGCCGCCTCGGAAATCGCCGGCACCCTGCCGCTGATGAAGGTCAGCGACTACCTGACCTGGCTGGCCGAGGCCATTCTCGAACAGGTGCTGGCCCTGGCCTGGCGCCACACCGTAGCCAAGCACGGTACGCCGAAGCGCGCCGATGGCAGCCTGTGCGATCCGGACTTCATCATCGTCGGTTACGGCAAGGTCGGCGGCCTGGAGCTGGGTCACGGCTCGGACCTGGATCTGGTATTCATCCACGACGGCGACTCTCAGGCCGAGACCGACGGCGCCAAGCCCATCGACGGCGCGCAGTTCTTCGCCCGCCTGGGCCAGCGCATCATTCACCTGCTGACCACCCAGACCACCTCGGGGCAGTTGTACGAGGTGGACATGCGCCTGCGTCCGTCCGGCGCCTCGGGGCTGTTGGTCAGCTCGCTCGGTGCCTTCGAGCGCTACCAGCAGAGCGAGGCCTGGACCTGGGAGCACCAGGCGCTGGTGCGTGCCCGCGTGCTGGTCGGCTGCCCGCGGGTGGGGGCGGCCTTCGAGCAGGTACGCGCCGCCGTGCTCGGGCGCGAGCGTGATCTGCCCACGCTGCAGGCGGAAGTCAGCGAGATGCGCGCGAAGATGCGCGACAACCTCGGTACCCCGTCAACCGCCGCCGGCAGGGGCGCCAATGCCTTCGACGCCGCGGCTTCCTTCGATCTGAAGCAGGACGCCGGAGGTATCGTCGATATTGAATTTATGGTGCAATACGCGGCCCTGGCGTGGTCGCGGCAACACCCGCAACTGCACCGCTACACCGACAATATCCGCATCCTCGATGGCCTGCGCGATGCCGGGCTGATGCCCGCCGCCGACGTCGAACTGTTGCAGGAGGCTTACAAGGCCTACCGTGCCGCCGCCCACCGGCAGGCGTTGCAGAAGCAGCCGGGCAAGGTCGGTGGCGAGCAGTTTGCCGAGGAGCGGCGCAGCGTGATGCGCCTGTGGCGTGAGCTGGGCCTGAGCTAAGCGGCATACTTAGAGCCGCAATGAATTGATGACCGAGACGAACACTGAGGAGTAGGCAACGATGTCGATGGCCGATCGTGATGGCGTGATCTGGTATGACGGCAAACTGGTGGAATGGCGCAGCGCCACCACCCACGTGCTGACCCATACCCTGCACTACGGCATGGGCGTGTTTGAGGGTGTGCGTGCCTACAACACCCCGCAGGGCACCGCGATTTTCCGCCTGCAGGCGCACACCGACCGCCTGTTCGACTCGGCCCACATCATGGGCATGAAGATCCCGTTCAGCAAAGACGAGATCAACGAAGCCACCCGCGCCGCCGTGCGTGAGAACAACCTGGAAACCGCCTACATCCGTCCGATGGTGTTCTACGGATCGGAAGCCATGGGCCTGCGCGCCACCGGCCTGAAGACCCAAGTGATCGTCGGTGCCTGGCACTGGGGTGCCTACATGGGCGAAGAGGCGCTGCAGAAGGGCATCAAGGTGCGCACCAGCTCCTTTACCCGTCACCACGTCAACATCTCGATGACCCGCGCCAAGGCCAACGGCAACTACATCAACTCGATGCTGGCCCTGCAGGAAGCCATCTCCGGCGGCGCCGACGAGGCCATGCTGCTGGACCCGGAAGGCTACGTGGCCGAGGGGTCCGGCGAGAACATCTTCCTGGTCAAGAACGGCGTGGTGTACACCCCGGAAGTGACCTCCTGCCTCAACGGCATCACCCGTGACACCATTTTGACTTTGGCCGGCGAGCTGGGCATCAAAGTGATCGAGAAGCGCATCACTCGCGATGAGGTGTATATCGCCGACGAGGCCTTCTTCACCGGCACCGCCGCCGAAGTCACGCCGATCCGCGAAGTCGACGGTCGCAGCATCGGTATCGGCAGCCGTGGCCCGGTCACCGAGAAGCTGCAGAAGGCCTACTTCGACCTGGTCACCGGCAAGACCGATGCCCACCCCGAGTGGCGTACCCTGGTCAAATAAGCTCCATTAGGTCATGACAGGGAGGCGTTGTGCCTCCCTGTGCATTTCTGGAACACGCATGAAAATACTGATCGTTGGGCCCAGCTGGGTCGGTGACATGGTGATGGCGCAGACCCTGTTCGTCTGCCTCAAACAGCGTCACCCCGACTGCGAGATCGACGTGCTGGCGCCCGAGTGGAGCCGGCCGATCCTCGAGCGCATGCCCGAAGTACGCGCTGCGCTGAGCTTCCCGCTCGGCCATGGCGTGCTGGATATCGCCAGCCGCCGGCGCATCGGCAAGTCCCTGGCCGGCCAGTACGATCAGGCCATTCTCCTGCCCAACTCGCTGAAGTCGGCCCTGGTGCCGTTCTTCGCCGACATTCCGCTGCGTACCGGCTGGAAGGGCGAGATGCGCTACGGCCTGCTCAACGACATCCGCAAGCTGGACAAGGATCGCCTGCCGCTGATGATCGAGCGCTTCATGGCGCTCGCCTTCGAGCCCGGCGCCGAACTGCCCAAGCCCTATCCGCAGCCGCGTCTGCAGATCGATGAAGCCAGCCGCAGTGCGGCCCTGGCCAAGTTCAAGCTCACCCTGGATCGCCCGGTGCTGGCGTTGTGCCCCGGCGCCGAGTTCGGCGAGGCCAAGCGCTGGCCGGCCGAGCACTACGCCAAGGTCGCCGAAGTGAAAATTCGCGCCGGCTGGCAGGTGTGGCTGTTCGGCTCGAAGAACGACCATCCGGGTGGCGAAGATATCCGCAATCGCCTGATTCCCGGCCTGCGCGAGGAAGTGGTCAACCTGGCCGGCGAAACCTCGCTGGCCGAGGCCATCGACCTGATGTCCGCCGCCGCTGCCGTGGTCTCCAATGACTCCGGGCTGATGCACGTGGCTGCCGCACTGAACCGTCCGCTGGTGGGCGTGTATGGCTCCACCTCGCCGCAGTTCACCCCGCCGCTGGCCGACCAGGTGGAGATCGTCCGTCTCGGTCTGGACTGCAGCCCGTGCTTCGAGCGCACCTGCCGCTACGGTCACTACAACTGCCTGCGTGAGCTCAAGCCGCGCCCGGTGATCGAGGCGCTGGATCGCCTGGTCGCCGATCCCATCGAGGTCGAATAGTGCGGGTTCTGCTGATCAAGACTTCCTCGCTGGGCGACGTGATCCACACCCTGCCGGCGCTGACCGATGCGGCGCGGGCCATCCCCGGCATCCAGTTCGACTGGGTGGTGGAAGAGGGCTTCGCCGAGATCCCTGCCTGGCATCCGGCCGTGGCCCAGGTGATTCCGGTGGCCATCCGCCGCTGGCGCAAGAACCTCTGGCGGACCCTGAAGAATGGCGACTGGCGCCGCTTCAAGACGCGCCTGGGCGAGACCGACTACGACCTGGTGATCGACGCTCAGGGTCTGCTGAAAAGCGCCTGGCTGACTCGCTACGTCAAGGCGCCAATTGCCGGCCTGGATCGCGACTCGGCGCGCGAGCCAATCGCCTGCCGCTTCTACGATCACCTGTACCCGGTGGCGAAGAACCAGCACGCCCTGGAGCGTACCCGCCAGCTGTTCGCCCAGGCCCTGGGCTACCAACTGCCAGCGGAGATCGGCGACTACGGCCTGGATCGCGCGGCCATGGCCGATGCCTCGCAGGCGCCTTACCTGCTGTTCCTGCATGGCACCACCTGGGCCAGCAAGCACTGGCCGGAAGCCGACTGGCGCGCCCTGGCCGAGCGCATGGCCGGGCAGGGCTGGGCCGTGCGCCTGCCCTGGGGTAACGAGACCGAGAAGGCGCGTGCCGAGCGCATCGTCGCCGGTATCGATGGCGCTGCCGTGCTGCCGAAACTCAATCTGGCTGGCGTGGCCAAGGTGATCGCCGGCGCCACGGCCTGCGTGGCGGTGGATACCGGTCTCGGCCACCTGGCAGCGGCGCTGGATGTGCCGTGCATTTCCCTGTACGGCCCGACCCTGCCGGGCCGGGTCGGCGCCTACGGGCGTGGCCAGGTGCACCTGTGCGCCAGCGGCCCGCATGCCGGCGGCGGCGACCGCCACAAACCTTGTTTCGATGGCCTGGGCGCCGAGCGCGTGGGCAATGAGCTGAATGCCTTGCTCCTGGCGCAGCAGGAGGCGGTGTGATGCAGCTGGCGTTTGTCCTCTACAAGTATTTTCCCTTTGGTGGCCTGCAGCGCGACTTCATGCGCATCGCCCTGGAGTGCCAGGCGCGCGGTCACGCCATTCGTGTCTACACACCGATCTGGGAGGGCGAAGTGCCCGCCGGTTTCGATGTGCGCGTGGCGCCGATCAAGGCCCTGTTCAACCACCACCGCAACGAGAAGTTCAGCGCCTGGCTGGCTGCCGACCTGGCCCGTGACCCGGTGGACCGGGTGATTGGCTTCAACAAGATGCCTGGCCTGGATGTCTACTATGCCGCCGACGGTTGCTACGAAGACAAGGCGCAAACCCTGCGCGCGCCGATCTACAAACGCTGGGGCCGCTACAAGCATTTCGCCGACTACGAGCGGGCGGTGTTCGCCCCCGAGTCGAAGACCGAGATCCTGATGATTTCCGAAGTGCAGCAGCCGCTGTTCATCAAGCACTACCAGACCCCGGAGGCGCGTTTCCATCTGCTGCCGCCGGGCATCGCTGCCGACCGCCGTGCGCCAGCCAATGCCGCCGAGATCCGCGCCGAGTTCCGCCGCGAGTTCAAGCTGGCGGACAGCGACCTGCTGCTGGTGCAGATCGGCTCCGGTTTCAAGACCAAGGGCCTGGATCGCAGTCTCAAGGCGCTGGCCGCCCTGCCGCGCGAGCTGAAGCAGCGCACCCGGCTGATCGCCATCGGCCAGGATGACCCGCGTTCGTTCCAGCTGCAGGCCAAGGCGCTGGGTGTGTCCGAGCAGGTGCAGATTCTCAAGGGCCGTAGCGACATTCCGCGCTTCCTGCTCGGCGCCGACCTGCTGATCCACCCGGCCTACAACGAGAACACCGGTACTGTACTGCTGGAAGCCCTGGTTTCCGGCCTGCCGGTGCTGGTCAGCGATGTCTGCGGCTATGCCCACTACATCGCCGAGGCCGATGCCGGACGCGTGCTACCTAGCCCGTTCCAGCAGGAGCGGCTCAACGCCATGCTGACCGAGATGCTGACCGACGTCGAAGCGCGGGCGAAGTGGAGTGCCAACGGCCTGGCCTTCGCCGATACGGCCGACCTGTATTCCATGCCGCAGCACGCGGCCGACGTGATCCTGGCGGAGCGGGCATGAAGCTGATCCTCGCCGAACCGTTCAAGAGCCTGTGGGCTGGCCAGGACCCCTTCGTCGCCGTGGAGGCGCTGCAGGGCAAGGTCTACCGCGAGCTGGAAGGCCGTCGCACGCTGCGCACCGAAGTCGCCGGGCGCGGCTATTTCGTCAAGATCCACCGTGGCATCGGTTGGGGCGAGATCGTCAAGAACTTGCTGACCGCCAAGCTGCCTGTGCTCGGTGCAGCCCAGGAGTGGCAAGCCATCCAGCGCTTGATCGAGGCTGGCGTGGCGACCATGACCGCCGTCGCCTACGGCGAGCGCGGCAGCAATCCGGCGGCGCAGCATTCCTTTATCGTCACCGAGGAACTGGCGCCGACCATCGACCTGGAGCAGCTGACCCTCGACTGGGCGCACCAATCGCCCAGCCCGCGCCTCAAGCGTGCGCTGATCGCCGAGGTGGCGCAGATGACCGGTAGCATGCACCGCGCTGGGGTCAACCACCGCGACTGCTACATCTGCCACTTCCTGCTGCACACTGACATGCCGGTGACGGCGGATAACCTGCGCTTGTCGCTGATCGACCTGCACCGCGCCCAGGTGCGTGCCGCCACGCCGCTGCGCTGGCGCAACAAGGACCTGGCCGCGCTGTATTTCTCGGCGCTGAATATCGGCCTGACCCAGCGCGACAAGCTGCGCTTTCTGCGCGGTTATTTCAGCGCATTGCAAGGCGCCCAGCCGCTGCGCACCATCCTGCGTGACGAGGCCCGGCTGCTGGCCTGGCTGGAGCGCAAGGCGGAGCGTTTGCTAGAGCGATATGCCCGCAAATATGCGCCGGGAGCCGGGTAATGAGTGAGTGGCGGGTAACCGATCTTTGTCCCGCTGCATTGCGCGATGAGCTGGCCGATCTGCAGCGGGTGTTTGCCCTCGAGGGCCATCGTCTGACCCGTGATCCGCTGTCGGAGGTGGTGCGTGTCGAGCGTGATGGCGTGTGCTATTACGTCAAGCGCTACTGGGGCGCGGGCAAGGGACTGCGCCGCTATATCGGGCGGCCGCGGGTCAAGGCCGAGTGGCAGAACCTCAAGTATTTTGCCAAGTGGGGCATTCCGACGGCGCCCATCGTGGCCTATGGCCTGGAGCGCAAGGCGGGTGCCTTCGTGCGTGGCGCGCTGATCACCCGCGAACTGCCCGCTACCCAGGACCTGGCACTGCTGGCGCGGCGCAAGGATCCACGCCTGGCTGATCGTACCTGGGTCGAGACGGTCAGCGTGCAACTGGCCCGCGCGACTCGCACCCTGCATGATCACCACTTCACCCATAACGATTTGAAGTGGCGCAACCTGCTGGTCAATGACCGCGCGGAGCTGTTCTTCATCGATTGCCCGACTGGGGCGTTCTGGTGGGGGCCGCTGCTCAGCTACCGCATCGTCAAGGACCTGGCCTGCCTGGACAAGGTGGCCAAGTATCAGCTGAGCCGTACCCAGCGCCTGCGTTTCTATCGGCAATACCGCGGCTGCGAGCGGTTGAGTGCAGCGGACAAGCGGGAGGTCCGGCGCATCGTCAAATTCTTCGAGGGGCGGGAATGAGTGACTTTATCGCGGCCGAGGATCGTGCCGTTCTCGAAGACCACGGCCTGGCCAGTTTCGAGGCGCTGTGGGCGCTGCAGCTGGAGGCGGTGGATGAGCCCAATACCGAGCGCGGCGGCTGGAGCAGCGTGTATCGCCTGGAGTTGGGCGAGGTGGCCTTTTACCTCAAGCGGCAGAGCAACCACCTGACGCGCAGCCTGCTGCATCCCTTCGGCGAGCCGACCTTCGCCCGCGAGTTCCGCAATATTCAGCGCTACCGCGAATTGGCTATACCTGCACTGCAGGCGGCTTTCTTCGCCGAGCGGCGCTTGCCCGGTGAGCGCCGCGCCATTCTGTTGACCCGTGCATTGCACGGCTGGCAGGATCTCGACCACTGGCTGCAAGGCTGGGAAGGCGTGCCGGAGGCAACTCGCCAGGCCATTTTGCGCGCCTGCGGCGAGCTGGCTCGGCGCCTGCACAATGCCGGGCAGATGCACGGTTGCTTCTACCCCAAGCATATTTTCCTCAAGGCCGACGGTGCGGGCTTCGCCGCGCAGCTGATCGATCTGGAAAAGACCCGTCCGCTGCTGTTCGGCCAGCGCGACCGGATCAAGGATCTGGAACCGCTGCTGCGTCGCGCCAGTGTTTGGAGCGAGGCCGAGGTACGCGAGCTGCAAGTGGCCTATCTGGGCGCGGCGGGTGACCTGGAGAGCTGGTGGCAGCGCCTGAGTGCCCGTCGGCGGCGCAAGGAAACACGCTGATGCGGCTTGCTCAACTGGCTCAGGCCGGCCGCCAACCGCTGCTGCCGCTGCGCATCGAGCTGGCCGGTGAGGTGCTGGAGCTGCAACGCCTGTTGCGCGTGCTGCCGGATCAGCGCTACGTCGGTCTCGCCCTGTGGCGCGGGCGCCCGGTACTGGCCAAGCTACTGGTCGGCGGCAGGGCCGAGCGGCACTTCCAGCGCGAGCTGCAGGGTGCGCGCCTGCTCGCCGAGCAGGGCCTGCGCACGCCCGAGCTGCTGGCCCAGGGTTGGCGGGCGGGTGAGGGCGGCTGGCTGCTGTTCGACTATCTGGATGGCGCCGAGAGCCTGTGGGATGCCTGGCGGGCGGCGGAGAACCTGCTGCTGCTGAACGGGGCACAGCAGGCCGTGCTGGGCGAGGCCCTGGCCGCGATCGCGCAGATGCACGCCAAGGGGCTGTGGCAGTCCGATCTGCATCTGGACAACCTGCTGCGCCATGCCGGCGGCGTATCGATCATCGATGGTGGTGGGGTGCAGGCCGAAGTCGCCGGCCAGCCGCTGTCGCGCGCGCGGGTGCTGGCCAATCTGGGCATGTTCTTCGCCCAGCTGCCCGCCGAGTTGCAGCCCTTCATCGAGGAGCTGCTGGTGCACTACCTGCTGGCCAATGGCGAGCATGCCTTGCCGCTGGAGGCTCTGTTGGCCGAAGTGGGCAAGGTGCGGCGCTGGCGCCTGCGCGACTATATGCAGAAGATCGCCCGCGACTGCAGTCTGTTCAGCGCCAGGATCGGTGCATTCGGTTTGCGCGTGGTGCGCCGGGACTGGGCCGCCGAGCTGGCGCCTCTGCTCGCTCAGCCCGATGCGTTGCTCGCTGAGGGGCGCGCCTTGAAGCTGGGCGGTTCCGCCACGGTTGCCCAGGTGCGCCAAGGCGGGCGCGAACTGGTGGTCAAGCGCTACAACATCAAGGGCTTCGTCCACTGGCTCAAGCGCTTCTGGCGCCCCAGTCGCGCCTGGCACAGTTGGTGCGAAGGTCATCGCCTGGAGCTGCTGGGCATCGCCACCCCGCGGCCGTTGGCCGTGCTGGAGCGGCGCTGGTGCTGGTTGCGCGGCCCGGCCTACCTGATTACCGAATACTGCGGCGGGCAGGATATAATCGCGCGTTTTCAGCCCTATCTGGCTCAGGATGGGCTGAGTTTACCGCCCGAGTCCGACCTGTTGGCGCTGGATCGCCTGTTCGCCGCCCTGCTGCGCGAACGCATCAGTCACGGGGATTTCAAGGGCAACAACCTGTTTTGGGATGAGGCGCGAGCGTGCTGGTCGCTGATCGACCTGGATGCCATGCAGCAACATCGCCGCGCGCGCAGCTTCGCCCGGGCCTATGCCCGCGATCGTGCCCGCTTTCTGCGCAACTGGCCGGCTGATTCACAGCTGTTCAAGCTGCTCGACGAACGTTTACCGCAGGTGCTCGGCACCTGCCCTGAATAGAGGCTTTTCCTGTGGCACTGACGATTCTTGGCCTGTCCGGCGCCCTCAGTCACGACCCTTCCGCTGCCCTGTACATCGACGGCAAGCTGATCGCGGCCGCCGAAGAAGAGCGCTTCGTGCGCGACAAGCACGCGAAGAACCGCATGCCCTACGAGTCGGCCAAGTTCTGCCTGGAGCAGGCCGGGATCAAACCGGGTGACGTCGACGTGGTGGCCATCCCCTTCGCGCCGATCAGCATCTTCGAGAAGGCCCGCTGGCAGTATGCCAAGCGCTACTGGTACGCGCCGGATCGCGCCCTCGACGCTATCCTCATGGGCAACCGTCGCTACAAGCGCTACTACAAGCACATCCAGTGGTGCCTGCAGCAGCTCGGCTTCGACCTGAAGAAGGTCAAGATCGAGCCGGTCGAACACCACCTGGCCCACGCCGCCAGCGCCTACCACTGCTCGGGCTTCAGCGAGAAGACCGCGATCCTCGGCATCGACGGCAAGGGTGAGTACGCCACCACCTTCTTCGGCTACGGCGAGAACGGCAAGATCCACAAGGTCAAGGAATTCTACGACCCGGATTCCCTCGGTGGCCTGTACGGTGCGATCACCGAGTTCCTCGGTTTCGAGATGCTCGACGGCGAGTTCAAGGTCATGGGCATGGCGCCCTATGGCGACGCGGCCAAGTACGACTTCTCGCGCCTGGCCAAGTTCGAGAACGGTGAGCTGATCATCAACACCGACTACGCCAACGTCATCGGCTTCCGTCGCTACAAGGAAAACGGCAAGGGCTACTACTTCTCGCCCAAGCTGATCGAGTGGCTGGGGCCGAAACGTCAGGGCGACATCGCCGACGATCCGTACATCCACTACGCCGCCAGCATGCAAGCGCTGTTCGAGAAGCTGGCGCTGGAAATGATGGATTACTACCTCGGTGACATCATCAAGGAAACCGGCAAGATCGCCTTTGCCGGCGGCTGCGCGCTGAACGTCAAATTGAACCAGAAGATCATCGCCCGCCCGGAAGTGAAGGAGCTGTTCGTCCAGCCGGCTTCCGGCGACGCCGGTACCTCGGTCGGCGCCGCCGCCTACGTCTCGCACCAGCGCGGCGTGCCGGTGGAGAAGATGGAGCACGTCTACCTCGGCCCTTCCTACTCCAACGAAGACGTAATCGCCGCCTGCGCCTGTCACCCGAGCAAGCCGGTGTTCAAGCAGATCGACAACATGCCGCAGCGCATCGCCAAAATCATGGTCGACGCCAACCCAGTGGCCTGGTTCCAGGGCCGTATGGAGTTCGGTCCGCGCGCCCTTGGCGGTCGCTCTATCATCGGTTGCCCGAGCGTGGCCGGTGTGGCCGACCGGATCAACGAGCAGATCAAGTTCCGCGAGCGCTGGAGGCCGTTCTGCCCGTCGATGCTCGACACCGTTGGCCCGCAGATGCTCAAGGTCGACCACCCGAGCCCGTTCATGACCTTCACCTTCGAAGTCAACGAAGAGTGGAAGACTCGCGTCGGCGAAGTGGTGCACGAGGACGGCACCTCGCGCGCCCAGGTGCTCAAGCGCGAGTACAACCCGCGCTACTACGACATGATGCTGGAACTGGAAAAACTGACCGGCAACGGCGTGTCGCTGAACACCTCGCTCAACCGCCGCGGCGAGCCGATGATCTGCTCGCCGACCGACGCGCTGAACATGTTCTACGGCTCCGACCTGCAGTACCTGATCATGGAAGACATCCTCGTGGTCAAGGACGGCAAGGACTGGTATGACGCAGTCTGATGGGCCGCGTGTCCTGCAGCTCTGCCACGGCTATGACGGGCCGTTCCTTGACTGTGCCCGGCAGTACGCCGCGCTGTTCGTCGGCACCGAGTACAAGGTCACCACCGTCTACCTGACCGGCGCGCCCTGCACCGAAGTGGCGGCGGGCTCGGTCTCCGACGAGGTGATCTTCCTCGACTATCGCAGCCAGGATCTGCGCGGCCTCAAGCTGCGCGCCATCGGCGATGTGCGGCGTATTCTTGCCGGCCGGGATTTCCGACTTTGTGTCGCTCATCGCTTCAAACCGAGCTATATCGTGCTGCTGGCCAGCCGCCTGCCGGTGGTGGCGGTCAGCCATGCCTTCGGTGTTTTTTCTCGGCTGAGCCGACGCCTTTTTATTGGTCGCTTTCGTGCGCGCCTGTTGCTGCTTGGCGTCTCCAATGCGGTGCGCGACGACATCCGTCGATGCCTGCCGGGCTGGCCGGCCGAGCGCATAGAGACGCTGTACAACCGCATCGACCTTACCGCCGTCCAGGCTGAACAGTTTGACCGCGAAGCCGCCCGTGCCCGCCTCGGTCTGCCTCAGGGCGCCTGGGTGGTCGGCAACGTCGGTCGCCTGCATCCAGATAAGGACCAGGCTACCCTCATCCGCGGCTTCGCCCAGGCCTTGCCGCAACTGCCTGCTGACAGTCTGCTGACGATCATCGGCGTGGGGCGGTTGGAAGCGGAGCTCAAACTACTGGCCGAGGAACTGGGCGTGGCGGCGAGCGTTCGTTTTCTCGGCCGTGTGCCCGAGGCGCGCCGCTACTTCAAGGCCTTTGACGTGTTCGCGCTGACATCCGACCATGAGCCCTTCGGTATGGTTCTGCTGGAGGCTATGGCTGCCGGGGTGCCGGTGATCTGCAGCGATTGCGGTGGTGGGCGTGAGGTGGTGGAGGCTGTTGGCCAACTGTTTCCCTTAAGAAACGTATCGGTGCTTGCCGAATGTATAGAAAAAAGTCAGTTGTATTCAGATGATGAGTTGAGTTGTCTGCAGGGGCGTAGTCTTGAGGTCATTAAGGCTAGCTACTCAGACAGCGCGGCGAGTAGTTTTTTCTGGAAATTTATGCGAGTTTTTAAATTATGAAATCGCCACCTAGCATTTTATTTATTATCCCTTATTTTGGGAAATGGCCTTTTTGGATGCCGTTTTTTATAGAGAGTTGTAGGACTAATCCCGATGTCAACTGGCTGTTGATTAGTGATTGTGAAGTCTTACCTGATTTGCCTGGTAATGTAGAGCTGAGGTCGATTAGTTTTCAGGATTACTGCTTGTGGATATCATCTCGTTTGGGTTTCAGCTTTGCGCCGGTCAATCCTTACAAGCTTTGTGATATTAAACCTGCCTATGGCTATCTGCATGAGCAAGATGTGGAAGGCTATGACTATTGGGGGTTTAGTGATATTGATCTCGTGTATGGTAATTTGCGCGCATACTTCACTGAAGAGCGATTGAATAGTTTTAAATTTTTCTCTACTCACAGGCGTCGCGTTTCTGGACATCTGTGTTTGTTGCGTAATGAGCGGAAGTTGCGCGAGTTATTTTGGAGGATTAGAGACTTCAAACGTCGAGCGCAGGATCAGAAAAACCATGCGCTGGATGAAGGGGGGGTTCACTCGCTTATTCTTGTGGCGTAAGAATTTTCCGGATTTTCTTTTTAAATTCGTCAACTGGTTTAACCCGTTACGGCATGTGTCCGAGTTCAAAGAGGCTTACAGTACGCCTAACGGAAGGCGCATTTGGACAGATGGCACGCGTGAGCATCCGGCCTCTTGGCACTGGGAGATGGGACGCCTAACCAATTCAAAAGACGGGGAGCGAGAGTTTCCTTACTTGCACTTTCTGAAGATTAAGAAAAAATTCTGGCATTCAATTACTGTCCCGGCACAGGATGAGCTTGAGCAATTAGCACGCGTTCAGCGGTGGTCCATTGATATTGAGGGATTTCACCCTTTGGGGGCCAGGGGTAGTGACTAATCCGTGGGCCGAAAAGTGTCGACAGCTAGATGTGTATCGTTGGCAGTTGCTGCGCGAGCGTCATGGGCTATTGGCGAGTGCCCTGCGTTTTGCCCGTGACGCGCTGAATGATTGGTGGTTCGGTACGTTCGCCAAATGGCGACTGGCTGAGTCAGTTTCAGCAGGGCCCTGCGATTTCCTTTTGCTGCAGTCGGCGCCCAAGGTCATTACCTTCCAGCGCAAGAAGCTGCTGATCGAGGCGTTGCGCAGTCGTGGCCACATACTGATCGAAACGGCCCTGCCCGAAGCGCAAGCCATTCTCCGCGAACGCCTGTTGTGGCGGCCCCCCCAGCCCGTGCCGCTGCGCTACTTCGGCTATGCGGCGCATGCCGAATGGCTGGTCGAGCGCCATGCGCCCAAGGTCGTGCTCAATGATCGCAACGGAAGCCTGTATTCGCCGTTCCTGCGTCTGGCGCTGAACACCCGCCAGCGGCTGTTGGTGCACCTGGCGCACGCCACCACGGTAGAGCATTCGCGGCGGCTGGGCATGAACGACTACGACTATTACTTTCTGTTCGGACAAAGCTCGCTGGAAGCCCTGCAGGCGCGCGAGTTGCGCTTCGGTAGCTCGACTGCGGTGCTGGCCGGTTCGCATATGATCGATACGGCCTTCGATCTGCCACCGGCCGATCCGGCGCAGCGGGTGCTGCTGGTGCTCGGCGTCGGGCCGGACAAGGAAAAGGAAGCGGGCTACCAGCGCACCTATCGGCTGTTACGCGACTGGGCTGCACGCAATCCCGACTACCAGGTGCTGGTCAAGGCGCATCCGCGCAGCCAGGTACCGTTCTGGCAACAAGAGGCCGCGGTGTTGAATAACGTCGAGGTGCTGCCGCGCGAGTGTGGTCTGGCCGAGGCCCTGGCGCGCGCATCGGTGGTGGTCAACATCATGTCCAACGCGGTGATCGAAGCCGCCTTGGCACGGCGCCCGCTGCTCTATGTGAATGCCAGCGCTGATGCGGATATCTTCGCCCAGGAGCGCTTTTTGGGCCCCTGTGTTGCGACCCTCGAAGGCTTGCAAGAAGCTGTCCGTGGCATTGAGCAGGATCATGCGGCTGCCTTGGCGCGCAGTGCCGATTTTGCCGAATATCATCTGGCCCATGGTTGCGCAGGGCTCACCTGGAATATCCAGACGCTGACGAACCTGCTGGAAGGCCGCTGTCCGTCGGGCGTGTCCGTAGCACTCACCTCCACCGTCGAGCAGTAACCGAGCATGCTGAAAGCCATTCTCTTTAACGATACTTCGCACAACAAACATCACGGCTGTCAGATCGTCCTCAAGCAGCTCTATGAGCTCGCTGCGGCGGCAGGGGTTCGTATCGTCAGGGCCTGTCCGATGCGCCACGATTGGCGTGACGACCCGCAGTTGCAGAAGGATATTGCCAGTGCCGATCTGTGCCTGATCAATGGCGAAGGCACGCTGCACGATGATGCACGAGCGGCGCAGATGCTGGTGGCGCTAGCACCGTTCTGCCGGGAACGCGGGGTGCCGTGCTTCCTGATCAATAGCGTGTGGCAGCGCAATGCCAAACTGATCGAGCCGGCCCGGGCGTTTAGCGGGATATATCTGCGCGATCACCGCAGCCAGGATGAATTGGCCGCAGCCGGGATCGTCAGCCGAGTGGTGCCCGATTTGACCCTGAGCATGATTCCGCCGTCTTCACAGGCGCAGCGCCAGGGTTTCCTGGTCAATGGCAGCTTCTATGAGGAACGCACCCAGGAAGCCTGGGCGGCGCTGCAGCAGGTGGCGGATCCTGCGGTCAGCTACCTGAGCATCCAGGCGCTGCCGCTAATCCAAACCGGCAAGGGCTTTCCATCTTACGTCTGGAAGAGTCTGCGCAGCCGTTTCAAGGCCTGGCGTGCACGCCGCCAGGCGCAGCAAACAACGCTGGGACGGACGATCGAGCGCAAGCAAATCAAGCTGCTGCGCTGGAAGTACTGTGCAACCAGTGATTCCGCCTTCCTGGGGCGTCTGGCTGGTAGCCAGGGCGTCATCACGGGGCGTTTCCACTGCGTCACGCTCTGCCTGCTGACGGGCACGCCATTTTTCGCCATCGGCTCTAATACCCACAAGATCGAAGCACTGCTTGAGGCCTGTCAGTTGCAAGGCCGTGTTTACCCGGACTATGCCTCGGCGCTGGCTGCGCGCGCTCGGATCGCCTTCGATGATGCGGAGCGCCTGGCAGTGGCTAACTTTGTACGTGGTAGTCGCCAGCAAGCGCAGCAGATGTTTGTTGAAATTGCCGCGGCTGTTGTAGCCGCGCGCTCGCCGCAAGGGCGCCCCTAATAGCCTGGCGGTGGCTCTGGACTGCACGGCCCGAGTGAATGGAAGCTAGCGAGATCAAGAGATGAACAAGGTTTTATTCTTCGCCCTGGCCAAGCACCAGCGCCTGTATTTCCAGCGCCTGCTCGATGAAACGACAGTCGAGGGCAAGGTGGTGGTTCCCGCCCAGATGCCCTGGCCAAGGCCCTGGCAGCTGCCGCATGTGGTCAAGCGCATCAATTGGCCGCAGCTGATCGAGGAGAAGTGCCACGAGCGCAGGGTCAAGCGCAAGTATGAAGGCGGGCTGTACAAGCTGCTGCTGCGCCTTGAGCTGGCCTGGATGGCCCTGCGCGTGCAGGCGTTGTTGCTGCGCGAAAAGCCCGTCAATGTGGCGATGTGGAACGGCTCGCACCGTTATTGCCAGCTGCTGCTGGCGCTGCTGCCGCAGGACTGTCAGACGTTCTTCTTCGAGAACGGCCTGCTGCCGAACACCACGACACTGGATACCAAGGGCGTCAACTACCGCAACTCGGTGCCGCGCGATGCCGCTTTCTTCCGCGACTACCAGGCGCCGGAGGGGGCGGCCAGAGCAGAGCTGGCGCTGGTGCCGCGCAAACCGCGCAATACCGGGTTGGCGGAGATCAAGCTGCCCGAGCGCTTCGTCTTTATCCCGTTTCAGGATGATCGCGATACCCAGGTGCGGCTGTTCTCCCCTTGGGTCGCGGACATGCGTCAACTGTTTGCCCTGGGTGAGCGTCTGGCCGACGAGACCGGTCTGACGGTGGTGTTCAAGGAGCATCCGGTCAGTCGCGAGTCGTATCCGGAGCTGCATGCGCGCAGCCATGAGCGGCTGCTGTTCGCCAATGGCAACAATACCCAGGCGCTGATCCAGGCGAGTCAGTTCGTCATCACACTGAACTCGACTGTGGGGCTGGAAAGCATCCTGCTTGGCAAGCCGGTGCTGACCCTTGGGCAGGCGTTCTTCAATATTCCTGGCCTGATCGCTCATGCGGACTCCGCCGACGAGCTGATTGCACAGGCTCGCGCATTTCCCGACTGGTCGTTGGATGAGTGCATCCGTGACAACTTCCTGCGCTACATGGCCGCCGAGTATTGTGTCGAGGGTGGTTGGTTGGATGCCGATGTGGCGCAATTGCAGCGCGTGGCGAGTCGAATGCAAAGGTTGGGGCGATAACGTGCGATTGAGTGGGTGGTTGTCGCCGCAGCTGTTGTCGCGCTGGGCCGCGCTGGGTTTGCTGGTGTTGTTGTGTGGCGCATGGGTGATACCAAGCAGCAAGCTTTATCATCAAGCTCTGATTATCCTGCTGTGGCTACCCGCGCTGTTGGCCTTGTTCCTGCGCGATTTTCGCAAGCTGCTGAGGCAGCCGGAGATAGTGCTGTTTATTGCCCTGTCGGCCTGGGTCATGGTCGTGCTGGCCGTGAAGGGGGGGCAGGACCCACTGGGCGAAGCCAAGCGACCGATGTACGTCCTGCTTTCCCTGCTCGGGGTGTTATTGGCTTCCAGGGGGCAGTGGTCCATCGAGGCACTCCTGCGTCCTGCGGCTCTGCTCGGTGGTTTATTCGCTCTGTTTTCCGTGCTGTATTTTCAGTTTTCTTCCCCGCATCCACCGGGGCAGCGGCTGATTGCCATCGGCCTTTGGGATAAGGCAATCATGGCTGCTCATGCAGTTGGCGCGCTGGCTGTCATTGGGGTTTTTGTTAGTCAGAAGCCGCGAAGTTTCCTCTGGCTGTCGCTCGGTGCGGTGAGCGCGCTCGGCTATCTGACGTTCCTGGGGCTTAATCAGACTCGTGGTGTCTGGCTGGCATTGTTCATGGTGCCGCTGGTGATGGCCTTTGCCCGACCGACCCGCTTGGGCGTGCTTGCGGCAATAGCGGTAGTACTGCTCGGCGCGCTGGCTGCTCTTCTGATACCCGAGATCCTGATGCAGAGAGGCTTGTCCTACCGGCCGGAGCTCTTGGCTGGCGGGCTGCGCCATCTGCTGGAAAACTGGGCGCTGGGATTTGGCTTCAATGCTTATGAAATCCTCGTGCCGAGCAGTGGGCAAGTGTTCAAGCATCCGCACAATATGTACTTGGACTTGGCTATTCGCCTGGGCGTGCCTGGGCTATTGCTGTTCGCTCTGCTCTGGGGCTGCGTGGCCTGGCGCGCGTGGCAAAATAGGGCTGAGCCTTTGGGGCGTGCGTTGCTGGCATTGTGGGTGTTCTCCAGTATTGCCCTGCAAACGGATGGCATCGGTCTGTGGCTCAAGCCAAATGCAGACTGGTTGATTACCTGGCTACCCGTTGCGCTGAGCATGGTTCTGGCGGCAAGGCAGCGGGTAGGTGGCGGTCTGAGCCCGCAAGCCCCAAGGGGAATATAGAGAAATGACTGTGGTTGGTAACGGAACGCTTCTCCACTCCTTCGCAAGCCTGCGTGGCTCCTGCCATGGCGCACTGTTCATCATTGCGTCTGGGCCGTCGGTCAAGGACTTCCCGATGCAGCGCTATGCCAGTTATCCCATGCTGGCCATGAACGGCTCGATCAGCTGCTTCGCCGAGGCCGGGATTGCCCCGTATTTCTACCTCTGCGATGACAGCAGCTTCGTGCGTAATCGTTTGCCGCTGCTGCTGCAGGCCTCCGAGCTGGCGGTGAATCTGGCCCTGAGTCCGCGCGTTATCGAGAGTTTGCTGGAACGTGAGCCGCATGCGCTGGACGGCCGTTCGGTATATGACTTCGAGCGAGTCAATCGTCCACCGGAAGGGGGCGAGGCGATGGGCGATCGGGCGTTTGCTCGCCTGGCGCGACGCGATGCGGATTTCGAGTGTGATTTTTCCTGGTTCCGCCAGAAGCCGAACCGCATTGGCTTCAGTCGTAATCTGGAGAAGGGTTATTTCAGTAGCAGGACCATTCCCTACGCCGGAATCCAGATGGCCTATCATCTGGGGTTCAGCCAGGTTTTCGTGGTCGGCATGGACCTGGATTCCAGCAAGGGACGCTTTTATGAGCAGGGTGGCGATGCTGTGCGCAGTCGCCTCGATGGTGACTACGACGATTACATCCTGCCGTGCTTCGAACTGATGGCTGAGCGGGTGATCAAGCCAGACTTCCAGGTCTACAACCTGTCGCTGCATAGCCGTCTGCCCGCCGAGCTTGTACCCAAGCTCGGCCTGGATCAGTTGGACCGCTTGCTCGCCAGCTCGTAGGCCGCCAGCAGCTCATTCCAGGGAAACAGTGGCACCTTGCGCCGTTGCAGGTAACTGTGCAGGTGGCGGAAGTTGCGGCGCACCAGCATGCGTCCTAGCGGGCGGCCCTTGAAGCGCAGGTCGAGGAAATCGATGAGGCCAAAACCACCATCCGGGGTATGCAGGATGTTGCCCAGGTGCAGGGAGCGAAAATAGATACCGCGTTGATGCAGGCCATGAATATAGCCGGCCAGTTGCGGGAGTAGCGCGTCGAACTCGGAGCGTGAGTCGCGGAACAGCTTGTCCAGTGGCTGACCTTCCAGGGGCTGGTAAATGCATGCGCTGACCGCTTTCTTGCGTTCGATCCAGCCGAGTTCGAGTACCTGTGGGGTTTGGATGCCCAGGCTCTGCAGGCGGCTGGCATGCTCGCTAAAGCGCATGGCGTCTGGCCGTAATCTGGCAATCAATGGGTGGCGTCTGCTGCGGAAGATCTTCAGAATATTGCCATCGGTAAGCCGAACGACCTTCACGCCGTGGCTGTCTTTTTCCAGCACCTCGCCTTGGCTCAGCCAATCTTGCAATTCGTTCGCTGTTACAATCCGCATCTTGTCTCTCTAGCCAGTTGTACGAGGCCCATTGCATGGTTACTGCCGCCCGGCAATCCAGTTTTAAAGTGTATCTGCGCCTGCTGAAATACGTGCTGCCCTATTGGGGCGCCTTTGCCGTCAGTATCTTCGGGTTTCTGCTATTCGCTTCGAGCCAGCCGATGCTGGCGCACATGCTCAAGCTATTTCTCGAGGGGCTGGAAAATCCCGAGAACGCCACCATGCTTGGCATCTCGATGATCTATGGCGTGCCGCTATTGATTGTACTCATTGCACTCTATCAAGGCATCGGTTCGTTCTTGGGCAACTACTACCTGGCTAAGGTGGCGCGTGGAGTGGTACACGATCTGCGCTGCGCTCTGTTCGACAATTTGCTAACCCTGCCCAATCGCTATTTCGACAGCCACAACTCCGGCCATCTTATCTCCCGCATCACTTATAACGTGAACATGGTGACAGGTGCTGCGATCGATGCGATCAAGGTGGTGATTCGCGAAGGAATGACAGTGATCCTGTTGTTCGGCTACCTGTTGTATTCCAACTGGAAGTTAACCCTGGTTCTGCTGGCGATTCTGCCATTTATTGCGCTTCTGGTGACCAGCGCAAGCAAGAAGTTTCGCAAACAGAGCAGGAAAATTCAGTTGGCCATGGGCGATGTTACCCATGTTGCCTCTGAAACCATTCAGGGTTACCGGGTAGTACGCAGTTTTGGTGGGGAAGGCTACGAGGAGCGGCGTTTCCATAAGGCCAGCTCAGACAACATGAGCCGCAGCCTAAAAATGACCCGTACCCAGGCGGTATACACGCCGATGTTGCAGCTGGTCATCTACACCGGCATGGCGGTACTGATGTACTTGGTACTTTATCTACGTGGTGATGCCTCCGCCGGCGAGTTGGTCGCCTACATCACCGCAGCGGGCCTGCTGCCTAAGTCAATTCGTCAGCTTTCGGAGGTCAGTGCCACAATTCAGAAGGGCCTGGCCGCAGCCGACAGTATCTTTGAGCAGCTCGACGAGGCGCCCGAGGTTGATAACGGTACCATTGAGCGTGAGCGGGTCAGCGGTCGTTTGGAAGTGCGCAATTTAAACTTCCAGTACCCAGGTGCTGAGAAGCCCGTGCTTAACGATATCTGCTTTACCGCCGAGCCTGGTCAGATGGTCGCCCTGGTCGGACGCTCCGGTAGCGGCAAGTCGACCTTGGCCAGCCTGATTCCCCGTTTCTATCACCATGAGGATGGGCAAATCCTGCTCGACGGGATAGACGTCGAAAGCTACAAGCTGAGTAATCTTCGCCGCCATATTGCGCTGGTTACTCAGCAGGTCACTCTGTTTAACGACAGCGTGGCCAATAACATTGCCTATGGCGACCTCGCCGATGCGCCACGTGAGGCCATAGAGCAGGCGATCGAGGCGGCCTACGCCAAGGAATTCGTCGATAAGCTGCCGCAAGGGCTGGACACCGAGGTCGGAGAAAATGGCGTGCTGCTCTCCGGTGGCCAGCGCCAGCGCCTAGCTATTGCTCGGGCCTTATTAAAAGATGCCCCCGTCTTAGTGCTTGATGAGGCTACTTCGGCACTCGATACCGAGTCCGAGCGGCATATTCAGGCCGCCCTGGACCGGGTTATGAAGGGACGTACCACGCTGGTGATCGCCCACCGATTGTCGACTATCGAGAAGGCTGATTTGATCCTGGTAATGGATCAGGGGCGGATCGTCGAGCGCGGAACACATGCGGCCCTGCTGGAGCAGAACGGTTATTATGCGCGGCTTTACGCGCTGGGACTGGATGAGAGCGCGCCGCTGGTGCCGCCTGATAAAATATAGCCCTTGCACGTAAAACTCCTAGAGCCTCTGTGAGGAAAGCCAGTCCCGTATAGGCCAGGCGTTGGCTGGTGACGGGCCATATGATGCTCGGAGCGCTATCGGCATGGCCTTATCTTTTGAGAACTTCTCCGGTTGCACCGGTGCCACTGGTCCTGCGCCGCTATGAGTGGTTCTGGAGAGGATGGGCCATGCAATAAGAGATTTTTCTATTCAAGCGTTTGAGATGTGGAGTTGAAGTCGTGCTTGAGGCGTTCAAGTGGAGAGGGTTTTGCGGGGTGAGGCGGCCTGACAAGCAAAACGTTATTCGAGTCTTTATGGGGCTGCGGCATTGCCTTGAGGACTTTGTCGAAGGCCGTTCAATCGCAGGTTTCGAAGTCAATGGCGAACGCTTCTATGTGAAGCGTTACAGAGAGTCGTTGCGGTTTTGGCGCTCGCTCAAAAGCAGCTCTTTGCGAAATGCAATGCTTAATGAAGTAAGTTGGTTGCGGCGCCTCGACCTTGATGATGCGCGGGCTCCCAAGTTATGGCTTTTCATGGAGCGCCGCGTGGGGCGGCAGGTAGAAGCCTTTCTACTAATGAGTGAGGTGGCTGGTCAGCCGCTTGCACTGCTTGAGGGTAAGCAGTTCGCGCTTGCGTGTGCTAGCGCTGTCGAGGTTATCGGCAGTTTGCATGCAAGAGGGGTCGCTCATGGCGACTGCAATCTATATAACTTCTTGGTTGGGGATGAGGTTCGGGTAATCGACTTCGAAAGGGCCGCGGAGCTCACTCCGGCCCGTGCTGAAGCGGATCTCCTCAAGTTCTTCGCACGCATTAACGCGCGTGGTGATGGACAGTTATTGGAGGGGTTGGTGTCCCACTATCTTCAGGTGCAACCGCAGCCGTTGTTCGATATCGGTAGGCTGGTGAAAGAGTTGCAGGTGGGCGATATAAAACGGGTCGAGACGCGTTGGCGACCGCCCCAGTTCTTCAGTATTTCGATAGGTCACCAGCGGTTTTGATACAAAAGGAGCTCTGGACGGCTGTGCTAATCTGCGTTTTTAAGGTGCCTCTGGGGTGTTTATGAAAGTGTCCATGCCGCGGTTCGACTGTGCCACAGTTCTAGTGGTGGGCGATGTCATGCTCGACCGTTACTGGCACGGCGGCACTTCGCGGATTTCTCCGGAGGCGCCAGTGCCGGTGGTCAAGGTCGAGCAGATCGAGGACCGTCCGGGCGGTGCCGCCAACGTTGCGCTGAACATCGCTGCCCTCGGTGCGCCGGCGTTGCTGGTTGGCGTTACCGGTCGCGACGAAGCGGCCCATAGCCTGACCGACAGCCTGCATGCCGCCGGTGTACAGGCGCACTTCCAGCGCATCGACGAGCAGCCGACCATCGTCAAGTTGCGGGTCATGAGCCGTCACCAGCAATTGCTGCGCATGGACTTCGAAGAGCCCTTCAACACTGACGCCGAGGCCCTGGCTGCCGACGTCGATGGATTGCTCGATGGGGTCAAGGTGCTGGTGCTGTCGGACTACGGCAAGGGCGCCCTGAAGAACCACCAGGTCCTGGTGCAGTTGGCGCGCAGCAAGGGCATTCCGGTGCTGGCCGACCCCAAGGGCAAGGATTTCTCCATTTATCGCGGCGCCAGCCTGATCACGCCCAATCTCAGCGAGTTCGAGGCCATCGTCGGTCATTGTGCCGATGAGGCCGAGCTGGTCAGTCGCGGTGCCCAGTTGATGCTGGAGCTGGAGCTGGGCGCCTTGCTGGTGACCCGCGGCGAGCACGGCATGACCCTGCTACGCCCCGATCACGGCCCGCTGCACCTGCCGGCGCGCGCCCGCGAAGTGTTCGATGTGACCGGTGCCGGCGACACGGTGATTTCCACCCTGGCTGCCAGCCTGGCCGCCGGCGAGGAACTGCCGCAGGCGGTGGCGCTGGCCAACCTGGCGGCCGGCATCGTGGTCGGCAAGCTGGGCACCGCGGCCATCAGTGCGCCTGAGCTGCGCCGGGCGGTGCAGCGCGAGCAAGGTTCCGAGCGTGGCGTGGTGAGCCTCGAGCAGCTGCTGGTGGTGATTGAGGATGCGCGCGCCCATGGCGAGAAGATCGTCTTCACCAATGGCTGCTTCGACATCCTGCATGCCGGTCACGTGACCTACCTGGAACAGGCCCGTGCCCAGGGCGATCGCCTGGTGCTGGCGGTCAACGACGACGCTTCGGTCAGCCGCCTGAAAGGCCCGGGCCGGCCGATCAATGCAGTCGACCGGCGCATGGCCGTGCTGGCCGGCCTCGGCGCTGTGGACTGGGTGGTGAGCTTCGCCGAGGACACTCCGGAAAACCTGCTGCGTGCGGTCAAGCCGGACGTGCTGGTCAAGGGCGGCGACTATGGCATCGAAGGCGTGGTCGGTGCCGATATCGTGCGTGCCTACGGCGGTGAGGTGCGGGTGTTGGGGCTGGTGGAAAACAGCTCGACCACTGCCATAGTCGAGAAGATCCGCAACAAATAAGCGATCGCGCCAGTCTCGTGGCGCGCTTCGTCTAGCCGGCCAGGCGGCCGGCTTCCTGCTCTTCCTGCGCCAGGCGTACCAGCCAGTCCTTCCAGCGGATGCGCTCGTCACGCACCAGCCAGCCATCCTGCTCGGCAAAACTCTCGGATAGCCACAGTCCTCGGCAACTGGCCGGCTGCAGCTCGCCCTGTTTTAGGGTGAACAGCTCGCCGCTGGGGCGGCCCTGACGCAGCGGCAGCAGGTACAGGTCGGGGCGCCGGCGCTCCAGGCGGGCGATCAGCTGGCCGTCTTCTAGGCATTCGTCGACGTGGAACAAGCTCGGCAGGCGGCAGTCCTTGGGCAGCTCCAGGCGCATGTCATAGACCAGCTGCAGCGAGGCGGTGGGCAGGTGCACATAGGCCAGCGGGCGTTCGATCAGCATCAGGTTGCCGCCCTGCACCGGGCGTGCCGCGCCGGACAGCGGGCTGAGGCGGAAGTGGCAGGCTTCGCGGTAACGCAGCGGCTGGTACGGCGTGGGCAGCCAGGTATCGCCGAAGCGTCCGCCCAGCCAGCCATCGGCGGTTTCGATCAGGCACTCCTCGGCCACTTCCTGGATGGCAGTGAGCAGCGGCAGGTTCAGTTCGTGGGCCGGAACGTAGCCGGAGATCAGCTTGAGCACCACATCGCCGCGGTCCGGGCGGCGCTGGCGTACTAGCAGCCAGTAGTCGCGACCCTGCCAGTTGAGGGTCAAACGCACCGAGACGCCGAGGTTGGCCAGTTCTGTCGCGAAATGCCAGCTGTCAGCCACGCTGATCGGGCGACGGCGCTCCTGCATCTGCGCAAAGTTCAGCGGCAGGCCCTGGCTGCGGTAATACAGGCCCTCCGCAGTGGCCTCGACATACAGCGGCAGGGTCTTGAAGGTGCTCGGGTCTTTGCGGGCGAGTTGTCTGGGCATGCGGGCTCCTGCGGTGCTGCACGCTAGGCGGGGTTGGGATGCGCAGGGCGGGATCTTGAGCGCGGCGATCTATCGGAGCTGTGCAGTGTAGTCGCGGATCACCGCGGCGGCGGTGGCGACGTTGGCCGCTAGGTGCTGTGGGTTGATGGTGCCGACGATGGCGCTGCTCACCCCGGGATGGCCGAACAGCAGCTCGAAGCTGGCGCGCACCGGGTCTTGCCCGGCGGCCAGGCAGACATGGCCGCTGGCCAGGGCTTTCTTGATCAGGATGCCCTTGCCATGCGCGGCCGCATAGTCGAGCACCGGCTTCTCGGCCTGTTCGGCGAGGTTGTAGGTGACCATGGCGCAGTCGCTCTGTTCGAGAGCCAGCAGGCCGCCCTCGACCGTTTTGCCGGACAGACCGAAGGCGCGGATCTTGCCCTCGCGCTTGAGCTCGGCGAGGGTCTGGTAGATGCCGCTGTCCCGCAGGATGGCCACGTCGTTGCCGTCCGAGTGCACCAGCAGCAGGTCGATGCAGTCGGTCTGCAGGCGCTGCAGGCTGCGCTCGACGGAGAAGCGCGCATGGGTCGGGCTGAAGTCGAAGTGCGACTGGCCGCCCTCGAACTCCTCGCCGACCTTGCTGACGATCAGCCAGTCGTGGCGTTGGCCGCGCAGCAGCGGGCCGAGGCGCTGCTCGCTGATGCCGTAGGCCGGCGCCGTGTCGATCAGGTTGATGCCGAGGTCGCGGGCCTGGGCCAGCAGGTTGCGCGCGGCCGCGTCATCGGGGATGGTGAAGCCGTTGGGGTACTTCACGCCCTGGTCGCGACCGAGCTTGACCGTGCCCAGGCCCAGCGGCGAGACCAGCAGGCCGGTGCTGCCCAGCGGGCGATGCAGGTCGTGCAGGCTCATGGCAGCAGCTCCTCCCACACCGGACGGGCAACCGCCGGGCGCGGCAGTTCGGGCAGGGCCGGCGGCTGGCTGGGCTGGATGCCGTCGCGCTGCAGGGCGGCCAGCACGCGGTCGCTGAAGTCCGGCGAGAGCGCCAGCTTGGTCGGCCAGCCGACCAGCAGCTTGCCCTGGTCGGCGAGGAAGGCGTTGTCCGGGCGCACCAGGCCGGATTGTGCCGGCTCGGCGCGGTCGACGCGCAGGGTGGCCCAGCGCGCACTGGAGAGGTCGACCCAGGGCAGCAGGTCGCCCAGTTCCTGCTGCGCGGCTTTGATCTGCGCAGCCTCGTCGCGGGCCACACCAGCGGCTTCGGCGATATCGCCACCGAGGTACCAGACCCACTGGCCGTCGGCGGCCGGGTGCGTGGTTACGGTGACGCGCGGTTTCGGTCCGCCACCCAGGCAGTGGGCGTACAGCGGTTTCAGGCTCGGCCCCTTGACCAGCACCATGTGCAGCGGGCGCAGCTGCTGGCTCGGCTGGCTGATGCCGAGGCTGGCGAGCAGGGCGGCATTGCCAGCGCCTGCGCTGAGCACCACACGCTGGGCGCGGATTTCGCGGCCATCGACCAGCAGGCCTGCCAGTTCGTGGTTTTCGTGTAGCGGGGCGATCTCATGGCCGGCCAGCAGGCTGTCGCCAGCGAGCGTGGCCAGGCGAGTGATCAGGCTGGGTACATCGAGCACCAGCTCGGCCAGGCGATAGACCTTACCCTTGAATTTCGGGTGTTGCAGGGCGGGCGGCAGCTGCTCGCCCTTGACCTGGTCGACCCGGCCACGCACCGCCTTGCTGGCGAAGAAGCTGGTCAGGTTGCCGGCCAGGCTGCCCGGCGACCATAGGTAGTGCGCCTCGGACAGCAGGCGTACGCCGGTCAGATCCAGCTCGCCGTTGCCGGCCAGGGCCTCGCGCCAGCGCCGCGGCATGTCGGCGATGGCCTCGGAGGCGCCGGTTAGCGCCCCGTGCAGGGCATATTTGGCACCGCCGTGGATGATGCCCTGAGACTTCATGCTCTGCCCGCCGCCGAGGCTGGCGTTTTCCACCAGCAAGGTGGCGTAGCCCAGCCGGCGCAGACGGGCGTTCAGCCAGAGGCCGGCGATACCGCCGCCGACGATCAGAACGTCAGTGCTCAGAGCTTGGGACATGCGCGCGCCTCAAAGGAAAACCGGCGCGCAGTATACCGCGAGCGGCTTGTAGCGCTCGCCCGATCAGTGGCCGATGGTGTTGGAGAACAGCTGGATCACCACCACGCCGGCGACGATCAGGCCCATGCCGAGCATGGCCGGTAGATCCAGGCGCTGCTGATAGAGGAAGGTCGCGGCGATGCTCACCAGCACGATACCCAGGCCCGCCCATACCGCGTAAGCCACGCCGACCGGGATGGTCTTCACCACCAGGCTGAGCATCCAGAATGAAATCGCGTAGCCGACCACCACCAGCAACAGCGGCAGTGGTTTGTTGAAGCCGTCGAGCGCCTTCATCGAGGTGGTAGCGATCACTTCGGCGGTGATGGCGACGGCAAGGTAGAGGTAGCCGGTCATGAGGAGCCTCCTGTTGATCTGCTGAGAGCCTGCTCACGATCTCCTGACTGTCGGCCATACCGCGTTAAAAATGACCTCGGAAAGCCGCATGCGGCTAACGCGCTTCAGCGCGACCCGGAGAGCGAGTGAAACGAGTCATGCTCATTTACAGCTCGTAAACTCCGCTCCCTCGGCCATTTTTGCCTTATCTGACTCTAATTCAGAAGATCGTGAGCAGGCTCTGATCATTCTAGGGATCTGCCTGATGGGATAAAGTGATTACCTATCTGTTATGGAGATGGCTATGCAGTGGAACCTGGAACAGATCCGCCTGTTCGTCAGTGTCGCCGAGGGCCAGTCCTTTTCCGCGGTGGCACGGCGCCTGCAGCGTGCGCAGTCGGCGGTGAGCAACGCCATCGCCATGCTGGAGACTGATCTGGGCGTGCTGCTGTTCGAACGCAGCAGCGGCCGCCAGCCCCGCCTGACCGCAGCAGGTCTGTCACTGCTGGAAGAGGCTCGCGAAGTGCTGCGCCAGTGCGAGCGCCTCGAGGGTCGGGCGCTGGGCCTGGTGCGCGGCGAAGAAGTGCGCCTGCGCCTGGCCCAGGATGAGGCGATGCCCTATCAGCCGGTGCTGGACAGCCTTGAGGCCCTGGCTAAGGCCTTCCCCTTGCTGGAGGTGCAGTTGGCCAGCGGCGCCCAGGGCGAGGTGGCGCGCAAGCTGTTGGAGCGGCGCGCCGATCTCGGCCTGCTGTTTCACCACGAGCAGATGCCTGACGCCCTGGAGCGCCAGCGCCTGGGCACCATCGAAATGGTCACCGTGTGCGGGGCCGGGCATCCATTGGCTGCTGCCGGACCGGTCGACCGTCGCGAGCTGGCCCGCCATCGGCAACTGCTGATGGCACCGCAGGACAGCCACTACCCCGGCGGCGAGCAGCTCAGCCCGGCGGTCTGGCGGACCGACAGCTTCTACGCCATGGCCGAGCTGCTGATGCGCAACCTCGGCTGGGCCTGGTTGCCGCGGCATGTGGTGCAGTATCCGACTTACCAGGGCCAACTGGTCGAACTGAACTGCGACTGGACGCCGCCGCCGCTGGTGGTGGAGCTGGTCTGCCGCCGCGACGAAGCGCTGGGGCCGGCAGCGTTGTGGCTGGCGGCAGCCTTTGCCGAGCACCTGCAGGCGCTGGGCTGATTGGTGCGGGCCGCTCTGCTAAGCTGCGCGCCCATGAATAGAGCCCTGTACAGCCTGTTGTTTCATCTGCTCCTGCCGCTTATTGCCGGGCGCCTGGCCTGGCGTGCCTGGCGCGCGCCGGCCTATGGCCGGCGTATCGGCGAACGTTTCGCCCTCGGCCTGCCGGCCATGCGCACGGGCGGCATCTGGGTGCATGCGGTGTCGCTGGGCGAGAGCATCGCCGCGGCCCCGCTGATCCGCGAGTTGCTGGTGCGCTACCCTGGGCTGCCGATCACCGTCACCAGCATGACGCCGACCGGCTCGGAGCGCATCCAGGCCCTGTTCGGCGACAAGATCCAGCATTGCTACCTGCCCTATGACCTGCCCTGGGCCTGTGCGCGCTTCTACCGCCAGGTGCAGCCGCGCCTGGCGCTGATCATGGAAACCGAGCTGTGGCCCAACCATATCCACCAGTGCGCCAAGCACGGTGTGCCGGTGGTGCTGGCCAATGCGCGGCTGTCCGAGCGCTCGGCGCGCGGTTATGCCCGCTTCGCCCGGCTGACTGCGCCGATGCTCGCCGAACTGAGCCTGATCGCCGTGCAGACCGAGGCCGAGGCCGAGCGCTTCCGCCAGCTCGGTGCGCGCCCCGGTTGTGTCGAGGTGACCGGCTCGATCAAGTTCGATCTGAGCGTGGATGCTCAGTTGCAGGTGCGCGCCAGTCAGCTGCGCGAGGAGTGGGGCGCCGCGCAGCGCCCGCTGTGGATCGCCGCCAGCACCCATGGCGGCGAAGACGAGATCATCCTCGCCGCCCATCGCCAGTTGCTTCAGCGCTTCCCGCAGGCGCTGCTGATCCTGGTGCCGCGCCATCCGGAGCGTTTCGTCAGCGTCTTCGAACTGTGCAAGCGGGAGGGCTTCGCCACGGTGCGGCGTTCCCTCGATGAAAGTGTGACGGCGGATACCCAGGTGTTGCTCGGCGATACTCTGGGCGAGCTGCTGTTTCTCTATGCCCTGGCCGACCTGGCCTTTGTCGGTGGCAGCCTGGTGCCGAACGGCGGGCACAACCTGCTGGAGCCGGCGGCGCTGGGCAAGCCGCTGCTGAGCGGGCCGAACCTGTTCAACTTCCTTGAGATCGCCGCGCAGTTGCGCAGCGCCGGTGACTTGCTGGAGGTGCAGGATGCCGCTGAGCTGCAGGAACAGTTGCAGCAGCTGTTCGCCGAGCCGCAACAGGCGGCGCAGATGGCCGCTGCCGGGCTGGCCGTGTTGCGCGCCAATCAGGGCGCGCTAGCGCGTCTGCTCGCCGGGCTAGCGCGCCTGTTGCCGCGCGCGTAGTCCCAGCGTCGCGCGTAGCAGCAGGCCGCCAACCGCGACCAGCAGGCATGGCAACCACACCCAGCGCGCCTCGGAGGCCAGTACGGCGAGGCCGCGCTGGCTGAAGAAACCGTTGATGAAGGGCGAGACCTCTATCGGCCGCCAGGGCAGGAAGAAGCGCTGCTCGCTCCATGGCCACAGCCAGGCCACGCCCAGGCCGCCATCGGTGGCGGCATCCAGCAGGCTGTGCGAGGCGGTCGCCAGGGCTATCCAGATAAAGGCCTTGAGCGGGCCGCAGTCGAGCAGGCGGCAGGCGAGGGCGGCGAACACGCCCGTCAATCCGGCGAAGAGCAGCGAATGACTGAAGCCGCGATGGCCAAAGGCGTCGGTGTAGGCGATGCCCAGCTTGAAGGCCAGCATGTCGGCATCCGGCAGCAGGGTGAACAGCAGGCCGACCAGCAGCAGGCGTGGCGGAATAATCCGCGGGCCGAGGGCCAGGCCCACCGCCAGCAGCGGCAGTGGGTGGCTGATCAGAGTGGTCACGGCTGGGTGCGGTGCTCGTGCATGCGCGCCAGCTGGCGCTCCAGCAGCGACGGGTAGGGCTCCAGCAGGCGTTCGACGCAGCTGGCGCCTTCCGGGCTGGCAATCGGGCGGATGCGTGCGCGCTGGCGCACCAGCGGCTCATCGGCGATCGCTCGTTGCACCAGCAACAGATTGCGGCTGTGCTGGGACAGGGCCAGAGCATCCTGCGCCGCTTCACTGAGCAGAACTTCGGCCTGGCTGGGAGCGATTTCCTGATCGGTGCAGGTCAGGCCCAGCTGCAGCTGCAGGGTGATGCCGCTGTCGGCCACCTCGATCTGCAGTGCGTGGCCGAGGGCGCGCAGCAGTTCGCCGCAGCACAGGGCGTGGGTCAGGTAGTCCTCACCGCCATATTCGCTGCTGAACAGCAGCAGGCTGCTGCCATCGTTGAGGGTGTAGAGCTTGCCCTGATACAGGGCGGCAGCCTGCTCCAGGCAGTCGCGATAACGTTGCAGCAGTTCCAGCAGGCGTGCCCGTGGCAGGTGGCGTAGCTGTTCCTGAGCGCCGAGCTGGACCGCCAGCACCGCGCTGAGTACCGGTTCGCTGGACGCAGGCTCGGCAAACGCCACGGGTTCAGGTGTCGGCAGCGGCTCGGGTTCATCGACCGGGCGCAAATCGGCAAAGGGGTCGTGCTCTGCCGGGCTGCTGTGCGGCAGATCGCGGCCTTCTTCCCGGTAATCCTCGCCGCGCTCGTCGAAGTCCGGCTCGCTCAGGTTGGGCATCTGGAACTCGTGGTCTTGCTCCGGTTCTTCGGCGTAGAACGCCTCGTCCTCGGCGAAGTCGTCAGCGGCGGGCGCCACTATCGACGGTTTTTCCGGTACCAGGCGGGCCTGCAGCTGGCGGGCCAGGTCGCCGATCTCGTCCTGGCGACCGGCGCCGGGAGCCGGATCATCCGGGTCGCGCAGCCACAGGCGCAGTTGCAGCAGCGGGGTGGAGATGTGTCGGCCGAGGCGCAGGCTCAGTGACATGGCCAGGGCCAGCAGGATCAGGCTGAGCAGGCCCATGCTCTGCAGGCTGATGGTCATCGGCTGCTGGAACTGTTGCATGTCCAGACTGATGCGCAGTTGCCCTGCGATCACTTCCTGGAAGGTGATCGGTGTCGAGTAGAGGCCTTCGGTATCGCCGAGCAGGCTCTGGGTCGGGCGTGAGCCGGCCTCGGCGAGGATGCGGTTGTCCACGCTGTAGATGGCGGCGTGGGCTACCAGCGGGTTCTTCGCCAGGTTGCTGAGCAGCACGTTGAGGCTGAGGATGTCGTTGGACACCAGCAGCTCGGTGGCCGAAGCGGCCGTCTGCACGGTCAGGCTCTGGCCGAGGGCATCGGCCTGCTGCTGCATGGCCTGCTTGAACTGCATGCCCATGACCCAGGCGTAGATCACCAGCGCCAGGGCCACCAGCAGGATGCTGTGGCTGGCAATGCGCAGCGCCAGAGGCACGCGCCGCTGGCGCAGGGCGTGAAACAGCAGGAGGAAGAAGTTGTCGGGTTTGACCTGGGCGGGCCGATTCACAGGGCACGGCTCTTATCGGCGGAAATTGCCGCGCAGTATAACCACGCCACCTAGGCGGGCAAAGCGCCTGGCGGCGCGGAAACTGGTTAGAATGTGCGCCTTTCGACGGGCCGCAGTGCCCTTTTGCCGACCATCTTGCCTGCCTGGGAGTGAACGCCTTGCGCGAAATCGTCCTGATCAACATCACCGGGGAAGATCGCCCGGGCCTGACCGCGGCTATCACCGGTGTCCTCGCCCAGGGCGGGGTGAATATCCTCGACATCGGTCAGGCGGTGATCCACGACACCCTGTCGTTCGGCATCCTGGTCGAGATTCCGGATACCGAGCAGGCCTCCTCGGTGCTCAAGGATGTGCTGTTCACTGCCTACAAGCTGGATCAGCAGGTGCGCTTCACCCCGGTTTCCGAGGCGGACTACCAGCAGTGGGTCGGCGGCCAGGGCAAGCCGCGCTATATCGTCACCTTGCTGACGCGTAAGGTCACCGCCGAGCAGCTGCAGCGGGTCAGCTCGATCACCGCCAAGTACGGCCTGAATATCGACCATATCGATCGCCTGTCCGGGCGCATGCCGCTGGACACCCCGGCTGACCAGGGCAAGGGCTGCATCGAGTTCTCCGTGCGCGGCGAGCCGGCCGATGCGGTGGCGCTGCGCGCCGAGTTCCTCAGCGTGGCGCAGGAACTGAACGTCGACATCGCCTTCCAGCGCGACTCGCTGTTCCGCCGCAACCGTCGCCTGGCGGTGTTCGACATGGATTCGACGCTGATCGAGGCCGAGGTCATCGACGAGCTGGCCAAGGCCGCCGGCGTCGGTGCGCAGGTATCGGAAATCACCGAGCGGGCTATGCGTGGTGAGCTGGATTTCCGCGCCAGCTTCAAGGAGCGCATGGCCTTGCTGCAGGGCCTGCCGGAAAGCGTACTGGCCGAAGTCGGTGCCTCGCTGCGCCTGACCGAGGGCGCCGAAGTACTGTTCGCCGAACTCAAGCGGCTGGGCTACAAGACCGCCATCCTCTCCGGCGGTTTCACCTACTTCGCCAAGCAGCTGCAGGCCAAGCTGGGCATCGACTATGTGTTCGCCAACGAACTGCAGATCGTCGATGGCAAGGTGACTGGTCAGGTAGTCGAGCCAATCGTCGACGCCCAGCGCAAGGCCGACCTGCTGCGCGAGCTGGCGGCGAAAGAGGGGCTGCGTCTGGAGCAGACCATCGCCGTCGGTGACGGCGCCAACGACCTGCCGATGCTCGGTCTGGCCGGCCTCGGTGTAGCCTTCCGCGCCAAACCGCTGGTCAAACAGTCGGCCAAGCAGGCGATCTCCACCCTGGGGCTGGATGGCATCCTCTACCTGCTCGGTTTTCGCGACCGCGACGGGCATGAGTGAGGTGTTTACCCAGCCATAAAAAACCGCCGGAAGGCGGTTTTTTTATGGCTGCGGGAGCGCTTAGAGCCTGTTTCGGATCTTTTGAGCTAGAGCCAGGCAAGACGCAACGACCAGCGGGAGTAACAGGCGTAGGCTGGCCCGAAGGGTGAGCGCCAGCGAGTCAATGGGGCGAGGACGCGGAGTTTACGAGGTGTAAATGAGCAGTCCGAGCCCGATTTCAACGCAGCATGGCCGACGATCAAGAGAACCGAGGCAGGTTCTTATTCGTCGCCGGCAGAGAAGTCGTAATCCATCGACTGACTGGGGCCCTGCAGGTAGTGACCCTGGATGTAGTTGACCCCGGCCTGCCAGAGGGTGGCCAGCACGCTGGCGCTCTCGACAAAGGGCACGATGGTCAGCTTGGCCTGGGCGTGCAGGCTGGCCAGCAGGGTTTTCAGGGCTTCCTGATTCTCGGCCTTGGACAGGTCCTGGGCGAACGAGCCGTCGACCTTGACGAAGTCCACGTTGAGGTACTTGAAGGTGTTGAACGGGTTCAGCGCACAGCCGAACTGGCTCAGGGCAACCTTGCAGTGCAGTTCGGCCAGGCCATGGGTCAGGGCCTTGGCCTGCTTGAGGAAGGCAATCGCATCCGGTTCGCCGATTTGAAACACCAGGGCGTCCGAAGGCAGGCGTGCGGCCTTGAGCGCCACGCTGAGCCAGGGCAGCAGGGTCTGATCCTGCAGGCTGTTGGCCGACAGGTGCACGAACAGGCGGGTGCTGTGGCCCTTGCTGCGGTGTTCGGCCAACAGCTTGATCGAGTTGAGGATCACCCAACGGTCGATCTTCTCGGCCAGTCCGGCTTCCTTGGCGGCAGTGAGGAAGTCGCCGGGCGGTACTTCCACACCTTGCGGATTGAGCAGGCGCAGCAGTACTTCGTAGTGTTCGTCGCTATCGCCACGCAGGCTGATGACCGGCTGGAACAGCAGGCGGAAACTGTTGTTCTCCAGAGCCTGCTGCACCATCGCCACCAGATTGCCGCGGTTGGCCGCGGCGGCCAGCTCGTCGGCCGGGTTGTACAGTTTGAGCGCATTGCCGCCGTCGATCTCGTCGGCGCAGCGGTGGGCGCGATCGATCACGTCCTGAGCGCGTGCAGTCTTCTCGTTGAGCCCGGCGACGCCAATCGACAGGGTGGTCTGCACGGTGCGGCCGCTGACGTCGAACAGGTGACCTTCGACTTTCTTCAGCAGGTTGTGCAGCGATTCGCCGGTCTGCTCCGGCGCTTTTGCTGGCAGCAGGACCGTGAACACGTCATCGGCGAAGCGTGCCAGCTGGGCGTCAGTGCCGAAGTGGTTGCGCAGCAGGTTGGCAATATCGGTGAGCAGCAGGTCGATGCCGGCCAGGCCGACTTCTCCGACCATGCCCGCATAGCGGTCGATACAGATGTAGGCCAGGCTCGACACCACGCCAGCATTGACCGCACGTTCGGCGGCGGCGTCCATCAGCTCGATGAAGTGGGTGCGGTTGAACAGGCCGGTGACCAGGTCCTGGCTGCTGATTTCGCGCAGCTTTTCTGCCAGCTCGGCGTTGTCGCTTTCGGCGCGGATCACCACCTGGATGCACGGCTCGCCATCGTAGGTGGCGGGGGAGAAGCCCATGCGTGCCTGGAAGCGCTGGCCATCGGCCTTGACCCCGGTACAGGCCAGTTCGGCACTGCCATCGGCGCTGGAGTAGTTCTTCAGGAAGTCCTTGAAGGCGCTTTGATCCTGCGCCGCGATCAGGTCGATCATCGGCATGCCTTCGAGTTCGTCGGCATCCTCGTAGGCGAACATCTGCAGGTAGGCGCGGTTGGCATAGATGTGCATGCCATCGTGGACGTAGGTGATGGCGTCCACCGAGCTGTCGAGCAGCAGTTGGCAGCGCTTCTCGGCTTCGCGCAGGGCTACTTCGGCAGCGCGGCGGGCGCGGCGTTCTTCGAGGTTGGCCAGTTCGCGGTTGGCGACCAGGATCAGGCGCTCGTCTTCGCCCTGGGGCAGAGCATCCTGGGCGCCGAGCATCAGCGCTTCGGTGATGCTGTCGGAGTCGTTGCCGTCGACCAGCAGAATGACCGGGATGTCCTTGGCCTGGCGGCGAATGGCGCCGATCACTTCACTGGGTTCGAGGTGTTCGCTGGTCGGCGCGGCAATCAGCAGGTCCCAGCTTTGCTGCAGGGCCTCTGCCAGGTTGTCGCCCGAGGTGATGCGGTGAACGCGCGTGGCGCGACCGGAATTGCGGAACAGGCTGACGAGTCGCTCGGCCTCGTTCTGCGAATCTTCAAGAATCAGCAGACGGATGGTTTTTTTTTCGATGGCCATGGTTTTTGCTTGGAAAGCGCCGAAGAACGGGCGCAAAAAGGCGACAAAAGGTGCGTTCTGGCAATCTACAGTGACTTCCAGAGCGAGTCAAAATCTTCCTCCCCGCTCTTGCCGGGGCGTTCCTGAGCTGTGACCGGGCTCCCGGCTGGGACGTTTTGCTGCTCCAGTTTGCGGTATTCGAACTGGCTGAAACTGCCTGTGCTGGTCTGCCGTCGGCTAAGGATGGCGCGCAGTTCCTGGCCATTCAGGTTGACGCTGACCTTGTTGCTTTCCTGGAAGGGCAGGCGCGGGGTAATCAGGCTGGCCGGGCGCGAAATGGCACTGATTGCCGGCAGCAGCAGGGCGCGCAGGTAGCTGCTGCTCTGCTCGTTCTTGCGCAGCAGCTGCAGGCCGCAGGGTTGTGCCTGCGGAGCGATCAGTTCGATGCCCATCTGCGTGCCGCCACCGCGAACCTGCCGAATCCAGCGCACGACCGCCACGCTCCAGTTGTGTCCGGGGGCATCCTGGATGCCGAGCAGTTCACCGGCTTGCATCTGTCCCGGCACTTCGCGCGGCCAGCTCAGGCAATAGCCGCCGGGGCTGTGGTTGATGATCGGCAGCTCGAAGGTCGGGTAGCTTTCTTCGACTTCGGCGGGGGCGCTGGCAATCTTGTTGCCGCCGCTCTTGTATTCGATTTCCTCCATCGCCGAGCCCCAATGGCTTTCGCGCTGGGCATCGAAGGCGCCAGCCCAGATGTCCGGGCCGTCGCCGCTCTTCTTCGGCTTGAACTGGGCGCTGCTGTGTGCAGCCTCCGGGCGTTGCAGGACATCGGCGAAGCTCTTTCTGCCGGCCAGGAAGAAGTGCACGGCGGTCATGCCAATGCACAGGGTCAGGCTGCCCTTGCCCGGATTGCGCTGGAAGGTGCGCTCGGAAATATCGCCCCAGGCGGAGCTCAGGTGCTGCAGCAAGTCCAGGCTGACCCCTTCGGGGACCGGGAATTTCTGTGGGTCGCGACTCTCTGGCGGCAGCAGCAGGTATTCCTTGATCGAGTCGACCAGGCCGTGGGGGTCGAGGCCGAGCAGGTTGGGCAGTTCGTTTTCGCTGAACAGCGATTTGTAGCGTGGTGGGCCGTCCTGTCGCGAGGCAATCACGAACAGGCTGTGCGGCTGATCGGCGCTCTGCAGCTCGACCCGGCTGCTCCAGCCTTCAAGGGCCTCTGCCAGGCGCGCGATGCTGCTTTGGCGCAGTTGGTTGCAGCGGGCACAACCGAGCAGCAGGGCGGCCAGGTAGGTCTGTTCCTGACTCAGGCTTTTACTGCTGTGGGCCAGCGGGTCACTGACCTGGGCATGCTCCAGGCCGTGCTTGCGGGCAATCCGATGCAGTTGATGCAGCTCCAGCCACAAGCCTTCCGGTACCGGGCAATACAGCTGGCTGGCGCGCACCAGCGGGCCGTACAGACTGTGAGTGGCGCGCTGCAGGGCGACCGCCAGCAGTTGAGCGCGGTCTTTGCTGAAGCACGGCACTTCCTGGGTGATGATCAGCTTGTAGCCGATGGCTAAGTGGTTCTGCAGGGCCTGGCAGAGATTGGCGACCTTGCGTGGGCGCTCGTCGAGCACGATGGACTGGTTGAGGAAGTGGCGCTCCAGGTGCCGGCAGACGTAGTACACCTCAGGGCGAATCAGCTCCAGAAACTGCAGGCGATTGTCGGCAGGGGTGATCAGCTGGTTCAGTTCGACCAGGCTTTGATACAGCTGGCGTGCGGTCTCACCAATGTTGGCCTTGGGCAGGCCGGCGATCCAGCGCTTGAGCTCGCGCGGGCTGGCTTCGCAGAAGGACAGGCCCTGCTTCTCGGGAACCGGGACGCGTAAATGCAGATGAGAGCTCTGTTTATCCATTCTTGCTGATTATCCGCAGGCCTCTGGCTGATACGGCCAGGCACGGCTGCTCTAGTCTGTTGTTTCCGGAACTCTAGCAGCATCCTGTGGGCACTGCAGCCAGAGGATGGCTGGGGTGTTATCGGTAATAGGGACCTTGTGCGCTGGCTCGCGTTCCCTCAGGTGTCCTGCTGCGTGGCTGCTGCCGACTCGGCTGCGCTGACGCGAATCCAGCCATCGTCGACGCGTAGCACGGCACTGGCCGCCCAGTTGGCCAGGTCCTGGCGTCGGCACACCCCGGTATTGCCCATGCCGGAACCGGCGACCACCTTGTAGATCACCTGATCGCGCAGGCCGCGCCCGGGCTTGCCGGCATCGATCACCTGGCGCACGGCCCAGGCATTGCCGGGCAGGGCGTTGCTGTAGCAGGCGCCTAGCAGGATGTCGCTGGCTTCCAGGCGTCTGGCTTGGGCGTGTTGCTGGGCCAGTTGGATGATTTCCAGCAGGTCGTCGAAACGGATATCCATATAGGAATCGACCTGGCGCAGGGCGTGGTAGAAATCCTCCGCGCTGAGCTCGCCGGGGTTGCTGGCGGGTTGCTGTGGGGCCAGTGCCGCCGGATAGCGGCGCCAGGGGAACAGGCAGTTGAACAGCACGGCGACCAGCAGGATCACCGCGACATTGAGCAGAACCGGGCTGAGCATGAAAGCGAAGCCCAGGTCATGGATCGCCGTACCGCCGACGACCGCACTGAGTGCCGTGGCGCCACCCGGTGGGTGGATGCAGCGGGTGTACTGCATGACCAGGATGGCCAGGGCCACCGCCAGCGCAGGAGTGAAGGGCGAACCCGGCAGCAGCTTCTGGCAGATCACCCCGACCAGCGCCGACAGGCCATGTCCGCCGATCACCGCCCAGGGTTGCGACAGGGCGCCGTGTGGCACCACGAACAACAGCACGGCGCTGGCGCCCATCGAGGCGACCACCCAGAATGCCGCTTCGCTCGGCAGCAGCCAGTGGGTGACCGCGTAGATCAGGCCGATGCCGACAAAGGCACCGAGGGTTGCCAGGTACTTTTCCAGGTGGCTGGTGGCATCCGTGCCCCAGCCCAGCAGACGCAGGCAGCGTTGCCAGAAACCGCTGTGCATGGCCAGGATTTAGCTGCGTGATTGTGCCAGGGCCTGGCCCATGCGTACCGGGCTGCCGGCGACCAGGCCTTCGGCCCACTGCACCTGTTGCGGGCCGAACAGCACGATGGCGGTGGAGCCGAGCTTGAAACGGCCCAGTTCGCCGCCCTTGGTCAGTTCGATGGCGGCGCGTGCGGCCTCGTCGTAACGGGTGGTTTTCAGTTCGCGCTTCGGCGGGGTGACCAGCCCGGCCCAGACGGTTTCGATGCTGGCGACGATCATCGCACCGACCAGGACCACGGCCATCGGCCCGCGCTCGGTGTCGAACAGGCAGACCACGCGCTCGTTACGGGCGAACAGTTCGGGGACGTTTTCCGCGGTGGTCTGGTTGACCGAGAACAGCCGGCCCGGCACGTAGACCATTTCCTTCAGCGTGCCGCCCAGGGGCATGTGCACGCGGTGGTAGTCCTTGGGCGACAGGTAGATGGTGGCGAAGTCGCCACCCATGAACGGCGCGGCGCGCTCGGCGTCGCCACCGAGTAGTTCCAGCACGCTGTAGCTGTGGCCCTTGGCCTGGAAGATGCGGCCCTGCTCGATCGGGCCGAGCTGGCTGACCGCGCCGTCGGCCGGGCAGAGGATAGCGCCAGGCGCCTCATCCAGCGGGCGGGCGCCGTCTTTCAGGGCGCGGGTGAAGAACGCGTTGAAGTGCTCGTAGGCCGTCAGGTCTTCGACCTGGGCCTCGTTCATGTTGACCTGGTACTGCTTGGCGAACCAGCCGATCAGGCGATCCTTGAACCAGGCGGCGCGGCATTCGGCGGCGCAGCCGATCAGGCGCGACAGCAGGTGGTGCGGCAGCAGGTATTGGCTGAGGATGAACAGACGCTGTTTCATGGAGATTCCTTGAAGTGGGGCAAACCGTTGCGCATCTGGCCGCTGTCCGGCAGATCCGCGAAATAGATGCTTAACGTTCGGCCGGTGTGTCGGGATGGTTGCCCCATTCCGACCAGGAGCCGGCATAGGCCTTGACCCGTGGGTAACCGAGCGCCTTGGCGGCGAGATAGGTGAAGCCGGAGCGGCGGTGGGTCTGGCAGTGGGTGATCACTTCCTTGTCTGGCGTGATGCCCAACTCAGCCAGTACCTGCGCCAGGTCGCTGCGGATGCGCAGGCCGTGCTGGGCGTCCATACCGGCGGTCCATTCGAAATTGATCGCTCCGGGAATATGTCCGCCCTTGGCGGCGAGGACTTTTTCGCCGCTGAACTCGGCCGGCGAACGTGCGTCCCAGATCGCCAGGTCGGCAGCGCCCAGGCGGCTCTGCAGGTATTCGCGGGAGGCCGTGGGGGCCTCATGCAGGCTGAGCGCCGGTGTGCCATTGGCACTGGCAGTTGGCGCCTGGGTGACCTCGCGACCCTCGCTCAGCCAGGCCTGCAGGCCGCCATTGAGGTAGTGGTAGCGAGCATGGCCGATCACGTCGAGCAGCCAGATAAAGCGCCCGGCCCAGCCACCACCCTCGTCGTCATAGACCACGTAGACCGCATCCGTGCGATGGCCCAACTCACCGAACAGGGCTTCCAACTGAGCCTTTTCCGGCAGCAGGCCGGGTGCCGGCGGCTGGCCCAGTTGGGTGCGCTTGCTGTCGACCCAGTGTGCCCCGGCGATGTGCCCTTGTGCGTAACGGGCGGCGCCGCTGAGGTCGACCAGGATCAGTTCGGGTGCTTGCAGGTGGTCGGCCAGCTCGGCCGGTTCGATCACCAGCGGCAGGGAGGGAAAGGCAGACATGCAGGGCCTCGGGGTCGGTCAAAGGGCGCAATTGTAGCGGAAGACCAGGCGCCGCGGCGGGCAAAGCTGCCCCGATAACGTGGTAGGGCCGACAGTCAGGAGGTGGTAAACCGGTTCTAGGCGCCGCGGCGGGCAAAACTGGCCAGCGCGCGCTCAATGCACTGGGCCGTCTTGCTGAAGACCTGCAGCTGGCTGTCGCTGATTGCACCGCCGTTCTGGTCGACGATCAGCAGCATCACCACCCGGCCATTGCTGGCCAGCGAGCGCAGCAGCAGGTGTTCGCCGGCGAACAGGGCTTTCAGGCTGCCCGGCAGGAGGGCGGAGAACTGCGCCATGTTGGCCGGACTCAGGCGCAGCTGCCCAGGTTGAGCGAGCAGGCGTTTGAGCACCTGGCTGTGCGCCGGTTCGAGACGCAGTTGCCCGGCCTCCACCGGCAGACCCGCAGCCTGCTGGGCGATCAGGCGCGTGTGGGTGCGATCGGCCAGCAAGAGCAGCACGCGCGGGAAGCCACTGGCGAGCAGGGCGGCGCGGGCGCAATCGGTCAGCTGCAGGGTGTTGGCAAACGGCGAGGGGCTGGCCAGCAGGCGGGCGCACTGGGTCTTCCACTCGTTCGGCTCGCTCTTGACCGGCGCAGCCACTGGCTTCAGCTGCAGGCGGCAGGCATCCCACGGCCACAGCAGGGCTTCGGCCGGATGCCAGAGATCGGCTTGGGCATGTTGCCAGGCGCTCTGCACGGCTTGCTGGTGCACCAGTTGTTGCACTTCCCCCAGCGTGCTGTGCAGATACAACCCGGTCAGGCGCTGCCAGCGCTGGCTATGCTGGCAGCTCCAGTTGTGGTGAGCCGATAGGGCCAGGCCGTTGGCCAGCAGGATGCTGTTGCCCGGCTGGGTCAGCCAGCGGCGCAGGTGCGGGTCGGCGTCGAGCATCTGTTGCTGGTGCAGGGGATGCTCATTGTCGTGGGCGATGTGCAGCGCCTTGACCAGCAGGCGGCGGTCCTCGACCAGCAGGCGATAGCCCTGCACGATCCAGTCCGGCAGACGCCAGTGCCGAGCCAGCGCCAGGCACAGCTGCAGCAGCGGAACGCCGAGCAGTTCACGCTCGACGCGCGCCGCCGGTTCACCTTTGCCGAGGACTCGCCGCTCCCATTCGTTGAACAGCTGTGGATGGTTGTACACCAGTGGCCACAACGGGGCGAAGAACAGCAGGCTGCCCCAGTGGATCTCCTGCCACAGGCGCGCCAGGCGATTGGCGAACAGGCCATTGGCCTGCTGCGCGGCATGCAGGCTGATCAGTTGCAGCTGGCGCAGCTCGCGCGGAATTTGTGCCTCATCCAGTGTCGGGATCTGGTTCAGCAGGGCTTCGGTGCGGCTCAGGCCCAGGCGGGTGAGCGCCTGCTCCAGGCTTCCCGCCGGCTCGCTGAGGCTGCTGCCGGTGCGGTTGGCTTCGCGCAGCAGGGTCAAGGCAATAACTGGGCTATCCTGCATCAGCTCGGCGATCTCGCGCAGCGAGCAGCGGCTGTCGAGCAAGGCTTTACGCACGCGCTCGTGCTGTGCGCTGGCAACGGGCAGGCGAGTGCCGTCCAGCTGCTTGAGCCAGGCGTCGAGCGTCTGTGGAACGGGCTTTGGAGTGGGCATGCAGATTGAGCCAAACTGGCTTTTCGCCGTTACTGGCTATAGTCTGGCGCAATACTTCCGATAAATAGAAGGGTTGTTTTACAGAACCCTTACGACTCACCTTTCAAGCTCATTTCCCTATGGCAAAAATCCTCGGCATTTTGGTCGTACTCGGCAGCGTGCTCGGCGGCTTCATTCTGTCGGGCGGCAAGTTCATGGCACTGATCCACCCCTTCGAGGTGATGATCATTGGCGGTGCAGCATTGGGTGCCTTTCTCCAGGCCAACCCCGGCAGCACCTTCATGCATGTGTTCAAAAAGTCGCTGAAGATGTTCAGCTCGCGCTTCACCCACACCTTCTATCTGGAGGTGCTGAGGCTGCTCTACGAGATCCTCAACAAGAGCCGTCGCGAAGGCATGATGGCCATCGAGGCGGATGTCGAGGAGCCCAACGCCAGCCCGATCTTCAGCAAGTACCCGGCGGTGCTCAAGGATGCGCACATGACGGCCTTCATCTGCGACTACCTGCGCATCATGTCCTCCGGCAACATGGCCCCGCATGAGCTGGAAGGCCTGTTCGACATGGAGCTCAATGGGCTCAAGGAAGAACTCGAACATCCCTCCCACGCCGTGGCCAAGGTGGCGGACGGCATGCCTGCCATGGGTATCGTCGCCGCGGTACTGGGTATCGTGATCACCATGTCGATCCTCGCTTCCGCGGACAACGCGCAGATCGGTGAAAAGGTCGGTACCGCTCTGGTGGGCACGTTCCTCGGCATTCTCGCCTCCTACGGTTTCTTCGGCCCACTGGCCGATGCGCTGGGGCACGATGCCAAGGAAGAGCTGAACCTCTACGAAGCGATCAAGGCAACCCTGGTGGCCTCGGCTTCCGGCATGCCGCCCACGCTGGCCGTGGAGTTCGGGCGCAAGGTGCTGTTCCCCGCGCATCGACCGAGCTTCAGCGAGCTCGAACAGGCCATGCGCGGTAGCTAAGGGCCATGGAAAACAACCAGCCAATCATCGTCAAGCGGGTCAAGAAGGTCGCCGGCGGCCACCATGGTGGTGCCTGGAAGATTGCCTTTGCCGACTTTGCCACCGCGATGATGGCGTTTTTCCTGGTGATGTGGCTGATGAGTTCGGCCACGCCCGAACAGAAACGGGCGATTTCCGGCTACTTCCAGGACCCTATCGGCTTCACCGAAAGCGCCAGCCCTTACGTCATCGACCTCGGTGGTACGCCGACACCGGCGCCGGATCGCACGCTCAATCCCGAGATGAAAGATGCCCCGGATGCTCTGGAGTCCACGGTGGATACCGAGGACACGCCTGAGGAGCTGGAGATCAAGCAGGCCGAGCAACTGGCCGAGCAGATCGAACAAGAGCGTCTGGAGATGCTGCTGCAGGAGTTGCAGACCAAGGTCGACGAAAATCCGCAGCTGCAGAAGTTCAAGGACCAGATCCTCTTCGAGATCACCCAGGATGGCCTGCGCATCCAGATCATGGATGCCGAGAACCGGCCGATGTTCGATCTCGGCAGTGCGCGCTTGCAGCCGTACTTCGAGGACATCCTGCTGATCCTCGCCGAGACCATCAAGGCCGTGCCGAACAAGATCAGCGTCAGCGGTCACACCGACGCCAAGCCCTTTGCCGGCGAAGGCGAGTTCGGCAACTGGGAGCTGTCGGCCAATCGTGCCAACGCGGCGCGGCGCACCCTGGTCGCCGGCGGCTACCCGGACGAGCGCGTCGCGCGGGTGGTGGGTTACGCCTCGTCAGCCTTGTTCGACCGCACCGATCCGTTCAATTCGGTTAACCGGCGCATCGATATCATCGTGCTGACCAAGAAGGCCCAGCGCGCCATCGAGGGTGAGCAGGACGGTGATGGTGAGGTCGCCCCGCCTGCCGATGGATTGCCGGATACCGGCATTGATCCGTTCGGTGCTGAGCCACCGGCGGCAGACGCCCCGGTACCGGCGCCTGAGCTGCGCGAGAAACTGAATATCTTCGAAGATGGTGCCCTGCAGTTCGACGAGCCCAGCGAGTAACCGGTGCGTAGAAACAAGAAGGCCGCGAATCTCGCGGCCTTTTGCTTTGTGCGGTGACGAGACTCAGTACTCGGCGGTCGGCAGGCTGGCCAGGATATGCCGGTAGCTGGCCATCCGGTTTGGCTGGATGCGTCCGTCTTCCAGGGCCTTGAGCAGCGCACAGCCGGGTTCGCGGTCGTGCTTGCAGTCGCGGAAACGGCAGGTGCCGAGCAGCTCGCGGAACTCGATGAAGCCGGCTTCGACGTCGTCGCGGCTGACGTGGCCGAGGCCGAACTCGCGGATGCCGGGGGAGTCGATCAGCTCGCCGCCGCCGGGGAAGTGGAACAGGCGCGCGGTGGTGGTGGTGTGGGTGCCCTTGCCGGTGACTTCCGACAGCGGGCCGACGCGGGTGTCGACGCCGGGCAGCAGGCTGTTGACCAGAGAAGACTTGCCGACCCCGGACTGGCCGACGAACACGCTGACATGCCCATCCAGGCGCTTCTGCAGTTCATCCATGCCGCCACCTTCGTGGGCGGACACTTCCAGCAGCGGGTAACCCAGCTGACGGTAGGTGGTCAGCAGGCTGTTGAGGTGCGCCGAGTTTTCCTCGTCGACCAGGTCCGCCTTGTTCAGCAGCAGTTGCGGCTGGATGCCGGCGTGCTCGGCGGCGATCAGGTAGCGGTCGATCAGGTTGGCGTGGGCGTGCGGCAGCGGGGCGAAGACGATGACGATCAGGTCGACGTTGGCGGCCACCGGTTTGAGCTGGCCGCGCATGTCCGGGCGGCACAGCTCGGAGCTGCGCGGCAGCTGCGCGACGATCACGCCGATGCCCTGGTTGCCGGCCCGCCAGACCACGCGGTCGCCGGTGACTAGGGTCGGCAGGTTGGTGCGCAGGTGGCAGCGGCAGACCTGGCCGGCCTGTTCGCCATCCAGTGCCTCGACCTCGACCTGAATGCCGAAGTGGGCGATTACCAGGCCGATCTGCTCCGGACCCAGGTCACCCCCTCCAGCTCGTCGAGCATGCGTGATTCGCGCTTGGCAGCGCGGGCGGCACGCTCTTCCTGAACTTTATCGATGCGCCAGGTTTGGCGGCGGGTGAGTTGGCGTTTGGCCATGACCTTTCCGGGGGAAGTGAAACGGCCGCGAGTTTAGCACGCGGCCCGGGTGCTGGCTGTGGAGACTCCTGAGCTGGTACAACAGGCGCAGCCTTCAACTACTGCCGGATGTCCGTCGCCCCATGTTCGATCTTCTGCGTAATCGCTACCCGGCCGTGCTGGCGTTGCTCGCCCAGTTGCTGGCCCTGCTCGGCGTGGCGCTGCTGCTGGTGCTGCTCAAACAGCTGGCGGGTTGGCGCCTGCCGCTGTGGCAGGCTGCCGTCTTGCAGGGCGGGTTGGCGGCGGCGCTGGGGCACTGGCTGGGGTTGCGCCGCTGGTGGTTGCCACTCAACCTCGCCTTCGTGCCGGCGCTGCTGGCCCTGCAGGTGCGCGAACTGCCGTCCTGGTGGTTTCTCGGCGCTTTTCTGCTGCTGTTGCTGGTCAACTGGAACAGCTTTCGCGAACGGGTGCCGCTGTACCTCAGCGGCGCGCGCACCCGCCAGCGCCTGAGCGAGCGCCTGGCCGGGCTGCCGGCGGACTTTCGCTTCATCGATCTGGGCTGCGGTCTGGCGGGCACCCTGGTGCAGCTGGCGCGTGACTATCCGCAGGCGCGTCTACACGGGGTGGAGACGGCGCCGTTGGTATTCCTCTGCGCCTGGTTGCGCTGCCTGCCGTACCGCAATTGCCGGGTGCGCTACCGCAGCCTGTGGCACGAGGCGCTGGGCCCGTACGATGTGGTCTATTGCTTCCTCTCGCCGGCCCCGATGGCGCAGCTGTGGCAGAAAGCGCGCGCGGAAATGCGTCCCGGTGCCCTGCTGATCAGCAACAGCTTCGCGATTCCGCAGGTGCCGGCGCAGGAAGTCATCGAACTGCAGGATTGGCGCGACTCACGCCTGTTGCTCTGGCGGCTGTAGCCTGCTGCTAAACTGGCGCCTTGGACTCAGGAGTAACCCTTATGCCGCAGAACCCCAACAACCTGATCTGGATCGACCTGGAAATGACCGGGCTGGAACCGGAGCGGGACGTCATCATCGAGATGGCCACCATCGTCACCGACAGCGACCTCAACATCCTCGCCGAAGGCCCGGTGATCGCCGTGCACCAGAGTGATGAGCTGCTGGCGAGCATGGACGAGTGGAACACCCGTACCCATGGCGAGAGCGGCCTGACCCAGCGCGTGCGCGAGAGCAAGGTCGGCCCGGCCGAGGCGGAGGCACAGACCATCGCCTTCCTCGAACAGTGGGTGCCGAAAGGCAAGTCACCGATCTGCGGCAACAGCATCGGCCAGGATCGGCGCTTCCTCTACAAGTACATGCAGAACCTGGAAGCCTACTTCCACTACCGCTACCTGGATGTGTCGACCCTGAAGATCCTCGCCGGCATGTGGGCGCCGCAGGTCAAGGACTCGTTCCAGAAACAGGGCACCCACCAGGCGCTGGACGATATCCGCGAGTCGATCGCCGAGCTGAAGCACTACCGCCAGCACTTCCTCAAGGTGTAATGCCTGCGTAGGAGCGAGCTCTGCTCGCGAACGGTTCTGCGTGGGCCAGTTTCGCGAGCAGAGCTCGCTCCTACGGATTCAAGCCGTGCCGCGCCAGAGCCCACTCGACATGCTCGCGCACCAATTCAGACGGATGTTCGCGGCGCGCCTTCAGCGCTTCCAACACGGGAATGCTCGACGGCGCATTGCCCAGGCCCACCGCCAGGTTGCGCAGCCAGTTCTCGTAGCCGCTGCGGCGCAATGGCGAGCCTTCGGTGCGGCTGAGGAACTCCTCCTCGCTCCACAGGAACAACTCGGCCAGGCTACTGCTGTCCAGGCCGTGGCGCGGCTGGAAGTCGCCCTGGCTGGTGGGGCGGGCGAAGCGGTTCCACGGGCAGACGATCTGGCAGTCGTCGCAGCCGAATACGCGGTTGCCGATCAGGCTGCGCAACTCGACGGGAATTGCGCCTTTCAGCTCGATGGTCAGGTAGGAAATGCAGCGCCGCGCATCCAGCACATAGGGGCCGACGAAGGCATTGGTCGGGCAGACATCCAGGCAGGCCGTGCAGCGCCCGCAGTGCTCGCTGGCGTGGGGCGCGTCCACTGGCAGCGGCAGGTCGACGAACAGTTCGCCGAGGAAGAACCAGCTGCCGGCCTTGCGATTGAGTACCAGGGTGTTCTTGCCGATCCAGCCGAGCCCGGCTTTTTCCGCGATGGCCTTCTCCAGCACCGGTGCACTGTCGACGAAGGCGCGGTAGCCGAACGGGCCGATGGCCGCCTGGATGCGCTCGGCCAGTTGCTGCAGGCGCTTGCGGATCAGCTTGTGGTAGTCGCGGCCCAGCGCGTAGCGCGACACGTAGGCGTGCTCGGGCTGGGCCAGGCGTTCGGCCATCTGTGTATCGCCGGGCAGGTAGTCCATGCGCAGCGAGACCACGCGCAGGGTGCCCGGCACCAGTTCATCCGGGTGCGAGCGTTTGCTGCCGTGCGCTGCCATGTAGTCCATTTCGCCCTGGTAACCGGCCTCCAGCCAGCGCTGCAGGTGCTGCTCGTGCTCGCCCAGTTCGACATCGGCGATGCCGACCTGCTGGAAGCCCAGCTCGCGGCCCCAGTCCTTGATGGACTGCGCCAGGTGCACGAGATCGGGAAGGGAGTTCGACATGCTGGAGTGGTAACCGGAGGGAGATGGGTATAATTCTGCCAGACCTCGCCGGAATCACCGAACCATGTCGCTTGCCCAAGACCTATTGCCCCTGCCGTTGTATACCGCCGCCCAGGTGCGTGAGCTGGATGCGCGGCTGATCGCCGCCGGTACGCCCGGCTTCGAGCTGATGCAGCGCGCCGCCCATGCCGCCTGGCGCGCGTTGCGCCGGCGCTGGCCGCAGGCGGGGGAGGTCAGCGTGCTGGCCGGCTCGGGTAACAATGCCGGCGACGCTTATCTGCTGGCGGCGCTGGCACACAAGGCCGGCTGGGCGGTGCGGGTACTGGCGCTGGGCGAGCCGGCGCGACTGAGCGGCGATGCCGCCCTGGCCTTTGGCGAGGCGCGTGCCGCCGGGGTGGCGATCGAAACCTGGCAGGTCGAGACTGAGCTGCGCGGCATCGTGGTCGATGGGCTGCTCGGCACCGGTTTCCAGGGTGCGCTGCGTGCGCCCTATGCCGCCGCCATCGAGCAGATCAACGGCAGCGGCCTGCCGGTGCTGGCGCTGGATATTCCCTCCGGGCTGCATGCCGATAACGGCCAGGTCGCCGAGCAGGCGGTGCGCGCCGACCTGACGGTGAGCTTTATCGGCCTCAAGCTCGGCCTGTTCACCGGCGATGCGCCGGACTGGATCGGCGATTTGCAGTTCGACGACCTGCAAGCCGATCCGCAGCTGCTGGCAGCACAACCCTGCACGGCGCTGCGCCTGGCGGGCGCCCAGGTGCCGCGCCTGGCGCCACGCTCGCGTACCGCCCACAAGGGCCTGTTCGGCCATGTGTTGGTGGTGGCCGGTGATCGCGGCTTCGGTGGTGCGGCCCTGCTGGCGGCGGAAAGCGCCCTGCGCAGCGGGGCTGGCCTGGTGACGCTGGCAACCCGCGGCGAGCATGTGGCCGCCAGCCTGGCACGGCGCCCGGAAATCATGTGCATGGCTACCGACTCGACCTATCAGCTGCCGCGCCTGTGCGAACAGGCCGATGTGCTGGTGGTCGGCCCGGGCCTGGGTCGCCAGGCCTGGGGGCGTAGCCTGCTCAGTGCGGTGGCGGCCAGCCCGCGGCCGCAGGTGTGGGATGCCGATGCGCTCAACCTGCTGGCCGAGGGGGCGGTCGAGTTGCCGGCCGACAGCGTGCTCACCCCGCACCCCGGCGAGGCGGCGCGGCTGCTCGGTTGCACCACGGCCGAAGTGCAGGTCGATCGGCCGGCGGCGGCGCTGGCGTTGGCGCAGCGCTACCAGGCCGTGGTGGTGCTCAAGGGTGCCGGCAGCCTGATCGCCGCCCCCGACGGTCGCTTGCTGCTGGCCGATCGTGGCCATCCGGCCATGGCCGGCGCCGGCCTCGGCGATGTGCTGGCCGGGCTGATCGGTGCGCTGCGCGGCCAGGGCCTGGACGCCTTCGCTGCCGCGGCGCTGGGCGTCTGGCTGCATGCCAGCGCCGGACAGCTGCTTGGCGCGGGTGGGCGAGGCCTGGCCGCCAGCGATCTGATCCCTACCATTCGTCAGTTGCTTGAGGAGCATTGTGCATGCCTGCCGTAAGTCTTTATGCCGAGGGCGAGGAGGCCATGCTGGCCCTCGGTGCACGCCTGGCCACGCTGACCGAAGGGCAGGGCATCATCTATCTGCATGGCGACCTGGGGGCAGGCAAGACCACCCTGTCGCGCGGCATCGTGCGGGGTTTCGGCCATGCCGGGGCGGTGAAGAGCCCGACCTTTACCCTGGTCGAACCCTACGAGCTGGGTGACAAGCGCATCTTTCATTTCGACCTGTACCGCCTGGCCGATCCCGAGGAGCTGGAGTTTCTCGGCATCCGCGACTACTTCGACGGCGCTTCGCTGTGCCTCATCGAGTGGCCGCAGCGCGGTGCCGGCGTTTTGCCAAAGGCTGACCTGGACATTACCATTAGCCCGCAAGAGGCCGGTCGTGCGCTGCTGCTGCAGCCACACAGTGCGCGGGCCGAGGCGTGGTGCACGGCCTTATGTGCTGCCTAATAAGAGTTCGTATATAAAAATGGGGAAGGCTATGCGCCTGCGTGCGCTATTTGGCGGAGTAGGGCTGATGTTGGCGGCAGTGGCTGTCGACGTGCTGGCCGCGACGGAAGTGCGCAGTGTGCGCCTGTGGCGTGCGCCGGATAACACCCGCCTGGTCTTCGACCTGTCTGGTCCGGTGCAGCACAGTGTGTTCACCCTGGCGGCACCCAATCGCATCGTCATCGATGTCAGTGGCGCCACCCTGGCGGCCCGACTCGATCAACTGTCGCTGAACAATACACCGATTACCTCGGTGCGTTCGGCCCAGCGCTCGCCGACCGACCTGCGTCTGGTGCTCGACCTCTCCGCAGCGGTTTCGCCCAAGAGCTTCACCCTGGCACCCAATCAGCAGTACGGCCATCGTCTGGTGGTCGACCTGTTCGATGAAGAGGCTCCTGGCGCCTCGGGCGCTCCTGTGGCGGCACCGACTGCGCCGGCGGCGAATGCCGAGAATGCCGCGCAAGTTCCTGCAGTGCCCGCGGTGCCTGCGGTTGCGCCGAGCAAGCTGCCGCCAATTCCCGGTGGCAAGCGTGAGATCGTCGTGGCCATCGACGCCGGTCATGGTGGTGAAGACCCTGGCGCCTTGGGCCCAGGCAAGAAGCTCTTCGAGAAGAACGTGACCCTGGCGATCGCCAAGGAGCTGCAGCGGCAGATCAATGCCGAGAAGGGCTTTCGCGCCGAGCTGGTGCGCACCGGTGACTATTTCATTCCGCTGCGCCGGCGCACCGAGATCGCCCGCAAGAAGGGCGCCGACCTGTTCGTCTCCATTCATGCCGACGCCGCCCCGCGTGCCGCCGCCTTCGGTGCGTCGGTATTTGCCCTGTCGGATCGCGGCGCTACCTCGGAGACCGCGCGCTGGCTGGCCGACAGCGAGAACCAGTCGGACCTGATCGGTGGTGCCGGCAACGTCAGCCTGGATGACAAGGACCGCATGCTTGCCGGTGTGCTACTCGACCTGTCGATGACCGCCTCGCTGTCCTCCAGCCTCAACGTCGGGCAGAAAGTGCTCAGCCATATGGGCAGCATCACCCCGCTGCACAAGCGCCGGGTCGAACAGGCCGGTTTCATGGTGCTGAAATCGCCGGATATTCCCTCGATTCTGGTCGAGACCGGCTTCATCTCCAATCCCAACGAGGCGCGCAAGCTGTCCAGCAGCAGCCATCAGCAGGCCCTGGCGCGCTCGATTACCACCGGGGTCAAGCAGTTCTTCCAGCAGAACCCGCCGCCCGGTACCTACGTTGCCTGGCTGCGCGATACCGGCAAGATCGCCCCGGGGCCGCGTGAGCATGTGGTCACCTCCGGCGAGAGCCTGGCGCTGATTGCCCAGCGCTATCAGGTCAGCCTGGCTGCGCTGCGTGGGGCCAACTCGCTGAAATCGGACACCATCAAGGTCGGCCAGACCCTGAGTATTCCGGCCACTGCGCTGGCGGCCCAGCCGTGAGCGGCGGTGCGCGCATCCAGCTGCTCAGTCCGCGGCTGGCGAACCAGATTGCTGCTGGCGAGGTGGTCGAACGGCCGGCTTCGGTGATCAAGGAACTGCTGGAAAATAGCCTGGACGCCGGCGCCAAACGCATCGATGTCGAGGTCGAGCAGGGCGGCATCAAGCTGCTGCGCGTGCGCGACGACGGCGGCGGCATTCCTGCCGACGACCTGCCGCTGGCTCTGGCGCGGCATGCCACCAGCAAGATCCGTGAGCTGGAAGATCTGGAAAGCGTGATCAGTCTGGGCTTCCGTGGTGAGGCGCTGGCCTCGATCAGCTCGGTGGCACGCCTGACCATGACCTCGCGTACCGCCGACGCCGAGCAGGCCTGGCAGGTGGAAACCGAAGGTCGTGACATGGAAGCGCGAGTTCAGCCGGCGGCGCACCCGGTCGGTACTTCGGTGGAAGTGCGCGACCTGTTCTTCAATACTCCGGCGCGGCGCAAGTTCCTGCGCGCCGAGAAAACCGAATTCGATCACCTGCAGGAAGTCATCAAGCGCCTGGCCCTGGCCCGCTTCGATGTGGCTTTCCACCTGCGGCATAACGCCAAGACCGTATTCGCCCTGCACGAAGCGCCGGACGAGGTCAGTCGTGCCCGTCGTGTCGCCACCGTGTGTGGCCCGGCTTTCCTTGAACAGGCCTTGCCCATCGAGATCGAGCGCAGCGGCCTGCGCCTGTGGGGTTGGGTCGGCCTGCCGACCTTCTCGCGCAGCCAGGCGGATCTGCAGTATTTCTACGTCAACGGCCGCATGGTGCGTGACAAGCTGGTCGCCCATGCGGTGCGCCAGGCTTACCGTGACGTGCTGTTCAACGGCCGCCATCCGACTTTCGTGTTGTTCCTCGAAATCGATCCGGCGGTAGTCGACGTCAACGTACACCCGACCAAGCATGAAGTGCGCTTCCGCGATGGCCGCATGGTGCATGACTTCCTCTACGGCACCCTGCACCGCGCCCTCGGTGAAGTGCGTCCGGAAGATCAGCTGGCGGCCCCGGCAGCGGTCGGCCAGATGATGCGCCCGAGCGGGCAGGCTGCTGGCGAATTCGGTCCGCAGGGCGAGATGGGGCTGGCGGCCAATATGCTCGAGCAGCCTGTTGCGCAAGGTTCGGTCTGGCGCTCGCCGGGTGCCGGCTACCAGGCGCCGCGTCCCGAGTCGGCCTTGCCGGCTGCCGAGGCGCAGGGTGCCTATCGCGAGTATTTCGCCCCGCTGCCCGAGGCGGCGCCGGTGGGTTTGCCGCAGGCCCAGGGCGATATTCCGCCGCTGGGCTACGCCCTGGCCCAGCTCAAGGGTGTGTATATCCTCGCCGAGAACGCCCAGGGCATGGTGCTGGTGGATATGCATGCGGCCCATGAGCGCATCACCTACGAACGGCTGAAGACCGCCATGGCCAGTGAAGGGCTGCGCGGCCAGCCCTTGCTGGTGCCGGAGTCCATCGCCCTGAGCCAGCGCGAGGCCGATTGCGCCGAGGAGCATGGCAGCTGGTTCCAGCGCCTGGGCTTCGAGCTGCAGCGCCTGGGGCCGGAAAGCTTGGCGATCCGGCAGATTCCGGCCCTGCTCAAGCAAGCCGAGGCGACCCAGCTGGTGCGTGATGTGCTGGCCGATCTGCTCGAATACGGCACCAGTGATCGCATCCAGGCCCATCTCAACGAGCTGCTGGCGACCATGGCCTGCCATGGTGCGGTACGTGCCAATCGACGCCTGACCCTGCCCGAGATGAACGGGCTGCTGCGTGACATGGAGCAGACTGAGCGCAGTGGCCAGTGCAACCACGGTCGGCCGACCTGGACCCAGTTGGGCATGGATGATCTCGACAAGCTGTTCCTGCGCGGCCGCTAAAATCACTCCCTAAGCTGCTGCGCTTGCTCATGCGGCGTTAAAAATCGGTTCGGAATGCTCATTTACAATCGGTAAACTGCGCTTCCTCACCGATTTTTGCCTTGCCTGAGCTGCGCTCGCGACGCTTAGAGAGCGATTTGAAACCATGACTGAGCGCTTGCCTCCTGCAATTTTCCTGATGGGCCCGACCGCCGCCGGCAAGACCGACCTGGCCCTGGCCCTGGCTGATGTCTTGCCCTGCGAGCTGATCAGCGTCGACTCGGCCTTGATCTACCGGGGCATGGACATCGGTACCGCCAAGCCGGATCGCGCCACCCTGGAGCGCTATCCGCATCGGCTGATCGATATTCGTGACCCGGCCGAAAGCTATTCCGCTGCCGAGTTCCGTGCCGATGCACTGGCGGCGATGGCCGAGATCACGGCGCGCGGGCGTATTCCCCTGCTGGTTGGCGGCACCATGCTGTACTTCAAGGCGCTGCTCGAGGGGCTGGCCGATATGCCGGGAGCCGATCCGGCCGTGCGCGCCGAGCTGGAGGCGCGTGCCGCCGTCGAAGGCTGGCAGTCCCTGCATCGCGAGCTGGCCGAAATCGATCCGGAGTCGGCCGCGCGTATCCATCCGAATGACCCGCAACGTCTCACCCGTGCGCTGGAGGTTTATCAGGTCAGTGGCCTGAGCATGACGGCGCACAGGCAGCAGCAAGCCGCTGAAAATAGCGGCTGTGGCGCACCCGGAATGGCACATTTGCCTTATACTGTGGCGCACTTCGCCATTGCGCCGGAGCAGCGACAAGTGTTGCACGCCCGGATTGCCCAGCGTTTTCACCTGATGCTGGAACAAGGCTTTGTCGAAGAGGTCGAAGCGTTGCGTCGGCGTGGTGATCTGCACGCCGGCTTGCCGTCGATTCGCGCGGTTGGTTACCGCCAGGTGTGGGATTACCTGGATGGCAAGCTAGATCGCGACGAAATGACGCAGCGGGGGATCATTGCCACGCGCCAACTGGCCAAGCGGCAGTTTACCTGGCTGCGCAGCTGGGAAAACCTGCATTGGCTGGACAGTCTGGCCAGTGACAATCTTTCTTGTGCCTTGAAATACCTGAACTCGGTCTCCATATTGAAGTGAGACCTCTTCGGCGGCCGTCTATCCTTGCTTATTGGGTGTGATACGGCATAAGCCACCTTTGCTTTACTACATTTTGACCCTACAGGAGTGCGGCACATGTCAAAAGGGCATTCGCTACAAGACCCTTACCTGAATACCCTGCGTAAGGAACGCGTACCGGTTTCCATCTATCTGGTGAACGGCATCAAGCTGCAAGGCCAGATCGAATCCTTCGACCAGTTCGTCATTCTGCTGAAGAACACTGTCAGCCAGATGGTCTACAAACACGCCATCTCGACCGTCGTGCCGAGCCGCCCAGTCCGTCTGCCGAGCGCAACCGAAGGCGAGCAGACCGAGCCGGGCAACATTTGACGGGAGTCTGCCTTGTTTTTTGAGCGCCACGGTGGTGGTGAACGGGCCATTCTCGTTCACCTGGATGGCCAGAATCCCGAGGCGCGTGAAGACCCGCAGGAGTTCCGCGAGCTGGCGTTGTCTGCCGGTGCGGATGTGGCAGCCTTCGTCAATGTGCCGCGTCACCAGCCAACCGCGAAGTTCCTGGTTGGCAGTGGCAAGGTCGAGGAGCTGCGTGACCTGGTCAAGACCGAAGAAGTCGACCTGGTCATCTTCAACCATACCCTCACGCCCAGCCAGGAGCGCAACCTAGAGCGCGTCTTCGAGTGCCGGGTGCTTGATCGTACCGGTCTTATCCTCGATATCTTCGCCCAGCGCGCGCGTACCCATGAAGGCAAGCTGCAGGTCGAACTGGCCCAGCTGGATCACATGAGTACCCGTCTGGTGCGCGGCTGGACCCACCTTGAGCGGCAGAAGGGCGGTATCGGTCTGCGTGGTCCGGGTGAGACCCAGCTAGAAACCGACCGCCGTCTGCTGCGTGTACGCATTCGCCAGATCAAGCAGAAGCTCGAGAAGGTGCGCAGCCAGCGCGAGCAGGCGCGGCGCGGTCGCAAGCGCGCGGATATTCCCTCAGTGTCGCTGGTCGGCTATACCAACGCCGGCAAGTCCACCCTGTTCAATGCGCTGACCACCTCCGAGGTGTATGCCGCCGACCAGCTGTTCGCCACCCTCGATCCAACCCTGCGTCGTCTTGAGCTGGATGATCTGGGACCGGTGGTGCTGGCCGATACCGTGGGTTTTATCCGTCACTTGCCGCACAAGCTGGTCGAGGCGTTTCGCGCCACTCTCGAAGAGTCGAGCAACTCCGACCTGCTACTGCATGTGATCGATGCCTACGAGCCGGAGCGTGACCAGCAGATCGAGCAAGTTATGGCCGTGCTGGGTGAGATCGGTGCCAACGAGTTGCCGATGCTTGAGGTGTACAACAAGATCGACCTGCTGGAGCACGTCGAGCCGCAAATTCAGCGCGATGGCGACGGCAAGCCGCTGCGCGTTTGGCTGTCGGCGCGTGATGGCAAGGGCCTGGAGTTGCTGCGCCAGGCCGTGGCGGAGCTGCTCGGTGAGGATCTATTCGTGGGCACCCTGCGCTTGCCGCAGCGTCTGGGGCGTTTGCGTGCGCAATTCTTTGCGTTGAACGCCGTGCAGAGCGAAGAACATGACGAAGAGGGCGATATTCTCTTGGCCATCCGCCTGCCGCGTGTAGAGTTGAATCGGCTGGTCAGTCGGGAAGGCTGGAAGCCGCAGGAGTTCCTCGAGCAACACACTTTGCAGTAACACACTTTGCAATAAAGCCTGCCACATCGTTTTTGCGGCAAGCGGCGGGCATTCTGTAGCATTGGGCGGCGCGCCGTGGGCGCGTCTTTGCTTTATCAGATGGAGAGCGCTATGGCTTGGAATGAGCCGGGTGGCAATTCGAACAATCAGGACCCCTGGGGTGGCCGCAAAGGCGGTGGCCGGCAGGGGCCGCCGGATCTCGATGAGGCCTTCCGCAAGCTGCAGGAGAGTCTCAATGGCATCTTTGGCGGCGGCAAGAAACGCAGTGGCAATGGCGAAGGTGGCGGCGGCTTCGGTCTGCTCGGCATCGGCCTGGGTCTGCTGTTCCTGGTCTGGCTGTGGAATGCCGTGTATATCGTCGACGCTCAGGAGCAGGCGGTGGTCCTGCGTCTCGGCAAGTATCACGAGACGGTGGGGCAGGGGCTGAATATCTATTTCCCGCCTTTCGACAAGAAGTTCCAGGAGAACGTGACGCGCGAGCGAACCTTCTCCGTGCAGGGGCAGATGCTCACCGAGGACGAGAATATCGTCGAGGTGCCGCTGACCGTGCAGTACAAGATCAGCAATCTTGAAGACTTCGTGCTGAATGTCGATCAGCCGGAGATCAGCCTGCAGCACGCCACCGAAAGTGCCCTGCGGCATGTCGCGGGCTCCACCTCGATGGACGAGGTGATTACCCTCGGCCGTGAGCAGATGTCGGTGGAAGTGAGCACGCGTCTGCAGACCTTCCTCAACAACTACGGCACCGGCATCACGGTTACTCAGGTCAACATCCAGCGTGCTACGGCGCCGGCTGAGGTCAAGGATGCCTTCGACGACGTGATCCGTGCCCGTGAAGACGAGCAGCGCGAGAAGAACCAGGCGGAAACCTATGCCAATGGCGTGGTGCCCGAGGCGCGTGGTCAGGCCCAGCGCATCATCGAGGATGCCAACGGTTACCGCGATGAAGTGGTTTCTCGTGCCCAGGGTGAGGCGGATCGCTTCAGCAAGCTGGTGGCCGAGTACCGCAAGGCGCCGGAAATTACCCGTCAGCGCCTGTACCTGGACACCATGCAGGAGGTCTACCGCAATACCAGCAAGGTGCTGGTGACCGGTAAGGATGGCCAGAGCAACCTGCTCTATCTGCCCCTGGATAAAATGATCGAAGGTCGTGGCGCCGCAGGTGCTGCCAGCGCCGCGCCGGCGGCCAGCAGTGAAACGGCAACCCGGATCATCAGTGATCTGGAGCGTCGTGACCTGCGCGCGAGGGAGAGCCGCTGATGAGCAATAAATCGCTGTTTGCCCTGATCGCGGGCCTGGTCCTGGCTGTGGTGGCCTGGAACAGTTTCTACATCGTTACCCAGACGGAAAAGGCCGTGCTGCTGCAGTTCGGTAAGATTCAGGTGGCCGATGTGCAGCCCGGTCTGCATGTGAAAATGCCGATCGTCAACCAGGTGCGCAAGTTCGACGGTCGTCTGCTGACCCTGGAGTCGCCGATCCAGCGTGTACTGACCCTGGAGAAAAAGGCGGTGATGGTCGACGCCTACGCCAAGTGGCGAGTGGCCGATGCTGAGCGCTTCTACACCGCAACTTCGGGTCAGAAGCAGATTGCCGATGATCGCCTGTCGCAGCGTCTGGTCTCTGCACTGTCCAACCAGTTCGGTACCCGCTCGTTGCATGAGGTGGTGTCCGGTGAGCGCGATGCGCTGATGGCGGCGATCACCAAGTCGCTCAATGGCATGGCGCAGAAGGAGCTGGGTATCGAAGTGGTCGACGTGCGCGTCAAGGCCATTGACCTGCCCAAAGAGGTCTATCGCAGCGTATTCGACCGCATGGCGTCCGAGCGTGAGCGTGAGGCCCGTGAGCATCGTGCCAAGGGCAAGGAGCTGGCCGAAGGTATTCGTGCCGATGCCGACCGGCAGAAGCGCGTGCTGCTGGCTGAAGCCTACCGCGAGTCCGAGGAAGTGCGCGGTGATGGTGATGCCAAGGCGGCGTCCATCTACGCCGCGGCTTACGGCCAGGACCAGGAGTTCTACGCGTTCTATCGCAGCCTGGGCGCCTACCGTGACAGCTTCTCCAGCAAGAATGATGTGCTGGTGCTGGATCCGGATAGCGAGTTCTTCCGCTACATGCAGCAATCCAAGCCCTGATCCAGGGATTCCCGGCGCGGCCATTCGGCCCGTCGGGGTGAACATCGGGGAAAACGTGTTATCATGGGCCAGCCGGGTAAAAAGCCCGGCTTTTTTGCGTCTGCAGGAATCATGTGGCAGGAATTTGGCATCGCGTTGTGTCTGATGTTGGTGCTGGAAGGCGTCTTGCCCTTCCTCTATCCGCGACGCTGGCGCGATGCACTCGCGCAGTTGGTGCAGCAGCCTGATCGGCAGCTGCGTCTGATGGGGCTGGCCAGCATGCTGCTGGGAACCGCCCTCCTGTATCTGCTTCACTGAAGGCTTGCCGCCCGGACCGAGAGGGGAATGGCGAAATGGCAACGGTAGACCGCTGGCTGCTGCCAGATGGCATCGAAGAAGTACTGCCGCCAGAAGCGGCGCGTATCGAGGCGGCCCGCCGCCAGGTGCTGGATCTGTTCCAGTGCTGGGGTTACGAATTTGTCGTGACGCCGCACATCGAATACCTCGAATCCCTGCTCACCGGAGCTGGCCAGGATCTGGATCTGCGCACCTTCAAAGTGACCGATCCGCAATCCGGTCGCTTGATGGGCTTTCGTGCCGACATCACGCCGCAAGTGGCGCGCATCGATGCGCACACCCTGCGCCGCGCAGGGCCGAGCCGTCTGTGCTATGCCGGCAGCGTGCTGCATGCGCAGCCGCGTGCACTGTCCACCTCGCGCAGCCCGATTCAGCTGGGCGCCGAGTTGTATGGCGACGCCAGTCCGGCCAGCGATGTAGAAGTCATCAGCCTGATGCTCGACATGCTCGAGCTGGCTCGCGTGCCGGATGTGCACATGGATCTCGGTCATGTCGGCATTTACCGCGGTCTGGCGCGCGCCGCCGAGCTGTCTGGCGAGGTCGAGCAGCAGCTGTTCGACGCCCTGCAGCGCAAGGCCGTGGATGAAGTGGCGGCATTGACCGACAACCTGCCGGCCGCGCTGGCCTCCATGCTGCGCGCGCTGGCCGAGCTGTGTGGCGGGCGTGAAGTGCTGGAGCTGGCCCAGGCTTGTCTGGTCGATGCGCCGGCCGACGTGCACGCGGCGCTCGATGAGCTGGTGTCCATCGCCGATGAGCTGGAGTTGCGTTATCCCGAGTTGCCGCTGTACTTCGATCTGGGCGAGTTGCGCGGTTACCGCTATCACACGGGGGCGGTGTTCGCCGCGTTCGTGCCAGGTGTCGGCCAGTCGATCGCCCAGGGTGGTCGCTATGACGATATCGGCGCCGATTTTGGCCGTGCCCGCCCAGCTACCGGTTTCTCCACCGACCTGAAAACCCTGGTCAGCCTCGGCAGCATGCAGGTCGATGAGCCGGCGCCGGGTGTCTGGGCGCCGGACAGCCATGATGTCTACCTGTGGCAAGCCGTGCAGCGCCTGCGCCGTGAAGGTGTGCGCGTAGTGCAGGCGCTGCCCGGTCAGGAAATTGCTGCTGCCGCCGAGGCCGGCTGTGATCGCCAGCTGCAGCTGTGTGACGGTCGTTGGCAGGTCACGCCCCTGGCGTTCTGAATGATTTTCCGCCGGCTGCGGCCGGCATCGAGCTTCCGCAAAGAGGAAAAGTGTTATGGGTAAGAATGTCGTGGTCCTGGGCACCCAGTGGGGTGATGAGGGCAAGGGCAAGATCGTCGACCTGCTGACCGAGCACGTAGCTGCCGTTGTGCGCTACCAGGGCGGCCACAATGCCGGCCACACGCTGGTCATCGACGGCGAGAAGACCGTGCTGCATCTGATCCCGTCCGGCATCCTGCGCGAAGGCGTGCAGTGCCTGATCGGCAACGGTGTGGTGGTTGCTCCCGACGCCCTGATGCGTGAGATCACCAAGCTGGAAGAGAAGGGTGTGCCGGTGCGCGAGCGCCTGCGTATCAGCCCGTCCTGCCCGCTGATCCTTTCCTACCACGTAGCCCTCGACCAGGCGCGCGAGAAAGCCCGTGGCGCTGCCAAAATCGGCACCACCGGCCGCGGCATCGGTCCGGCTTACGAAGACAAGGTGGCGCGTCGCGGCCTGCGCGTTGGCGACCTGTTCCATCGTGAGCGTTTCGCCGCCAAGCTCGGCGAGCTGCTCGACTATCACAACTTCGTGCTGGTCAATTACTACAAAGAGCCGGCAGTGGACTTCCAGGCCACCCTCGACGAGTGCATGGCCTACGCCGAGCTGCTGCGTCCGATGATGGCTGACGTCACTGCCACCCTGCATGACCTGCGTCGTGCTGATAAGGACATCATGTTCGAAGGTGCTCAGGGTTCGCTGCTGGATATCGACCACGGCACCTACCCCTACGTCACCAGCTCCAACACCACGGCCGGCGGTACTGCCACCGGCTCCGGTTTTGGCCCGCTGTACCTGGATTACATCCTCGGTATCACCAAGGCGTACACCACCCGTGTCGGTTCCGGTCCGTTCCCCACTGAGCTGTTCGATGAGACCGGTGCCTTCCTCGCCAAGCGCGGTCACGAATTTGGTTCGACCACTGGCCGCGCCCGTCGCTGTGGCTGGTTCGATGCCGTGATCCTGCGTCGTGCCATCGAGATCAATAGCATCTCCGGCCTGTGCCTGACCAAACTGGACGTGCTGGATGGCCTGGAGTCGCTGCTGATCTGCACCGGCTACAAGGATGCTCAAGGCGTGCTGCTGGTCGATGCGCCGACCGATGCCGACAGCTACATCGGTCTGCAACCGGTGTACGAGGAAATGCCGGGCTGGAGTGAGTCGACCCTGGGCGCCAAGAGCCTGGAAGAGCTGCCGGCGGCCGCGCGCGCCTACATCAAGCGTATCGAGGAGCTGGTCGGTGCGCCGATCGACATCATCTCCACCGGCCCGGATCGCAACGAGACCATCGTCCTGCGTCATCCGTTCGCCTGATCGCTGCTGCGTTGACAGAAGGGCCGCTCTCGAGCGGCCTTTCTGCTTTTCGGCGCAAGCCACCAGGCTGGCCTATACCTTGCTTTGGGGTACAGCTTTATTGCCCGCTGCCGATGCAATGGCGTGGGCATCTCTGGCGGAAGGAGTTGAGTAGTGTCCGTTCTTTTCTCGTTGTTGCGCAGCCGGCTGCTGCGGCCGGTGTTCATTGCGCTCGGTGCCGCCATGCTGGTGCAGGTCGGGCTGGCGGTATGGCTGACGCATGCCACGGTCGATGGCCTGGTGCGTGATCTGACCCAGCGTCTCGGGGGTGAGAGCGCACGCCTGTCTGGCGAGCTGGGCAAGGCCGAGCAGGAAATGCGCGATGGCATGGCGGCGCTTTCGGTCAATACGCGTGAGCGTTTGGGCGGTGGCCTGTCGACCCAGCTGAAAAGCGAGCAGGCGCAGCTGCGTCTGGTGCTGGAAGAGAGTCTCAAACAATCCGGTAATTCCATGGCGCAGCTGTTGGCAGGCGTGGCGCCTAAGGCTATCTGGGATAACGATGCGCCGGCCCTGACTGCGTTCACGCGCATCGTCCAGCGCGATCCCGCCGTGCTGTTTGCGGTCTACTACGATGCGCAAGGCCAGCGCCTGACCCGCAACTTCAATCGCAGTAGCGAGCAGGTGCGCGAGCTGGTGGCAGCCGGGCAGGGCAAGACGCCGCTGGAGCGCCTGGTGGACGCCGCATCGCGGGATCCGCGGGTGCACATGGTTGAGGTCGATATCAATCCGATGGGGGCGTCCATCGGCAAGGTCCAGCTGGGTCTTTCCCTGGATGCGATTGAAAAGGAGCTGACAGCCCTGGATGGCCGTTTTGCCACCTTGGTCGGTAACGCCGGCGAACTGGTCGACAGCAGCCTGGCGGGCGCGGCGCAGGAGAGTGCTCAGGCCTTGCAGCAGCGTCTGCAGCTGGCCGAGCAGGCGACCCAGGATATGGCGCGCAATGGTGGTGAAACCGTGCTGGCAGCTGCCGAGACCCTGCGCTGGCGCATCGCGGTGGGTCTGTTGGTGGTCGGCCTGCTGATGTTGGTGGTGGTAGCGCTGGTGCTCGGCTGGCGGGTGCTGAGCCGGCTGCAGTTGCTGATCGCGGCGTTGCAGGATCTGGCGGCAGGCGAGGGTGATCTGACGCGGCGCGTGCAGCTCGATAGTGCCGACGAGGTTGGTGATATGGCGGATGCGGTCAATCGCTTCATTGCCAAGTTGCAACCCATCGTGCGCGAGGCGGGCGAGGTGGCGCAGCGCACCGGCGAGGAAATTCGCAGTCTGACCCTGCGCAGTGCGTCAGCCGAGGCGGCGTCTGTCCGTCAGCGTGATGAAGTGGCTGGCAGCTTGCAGGCGCTGGAGGAAATGGCCGGCGCCGCTCAGGCGGAAAGTCAGGCCATGCATGATGCCCAGCAGCGGGTCCTGGCGATCCGCCAGGCAGCCCATGAAAACGCCGCCATTGCCCAGAAGGTCGGCGGCTTGATCGAGGCGCTGGTGGCGCGGGTGGATAACGGTTCGGCGGTGATCGAGCGTCTGGCCCAGCAGAGCGAGCAGATCGAAGTCGTGCTGACGGTGATTCGCTCGATCGCCGAGCAGACCAATCTGCTGGCGCTGAACGCAGCCATCGAGGCGGCGCGGGCTGGCGAAAGTGGTCGCGGCTTTGCCGTGGTGGCGGATGAGGTGCGTGCGCTGGCCAGCAAGACCCAGCAGTCCACCGGCGATATCCAGGCGCACATCACGGCACTGCAGCAAGGGGCGCGTGAGGCGGTGGCGGTGATTGGTCAGGCGGGTGAGCAGGCGACCGAAGGCTTGCAGGCGCTGCGTGACAGTGCTCGCCTGCAGCAATCGGTGCAGGCGTCGGTGGATGAGGTGCATGGCGCCATCGATACCGCCACTCGCGCGGCGGCGCATCAGGCCGATGGTGCCAGTGCGGTGCGCGGTCGTGTCGAGGTGATTCATAGCGAGGCCCAGCGCGCGGCGGGGGAGGTCAGTGCAACGGCGGCCAGTGGTCGGGTGCTGGAGGGGCTGGTCAACCAGCTCAAGGCCAGCTTCGCTCAGTTCAAGGTCTGAATGCTGTCGAGCCTGGCGGGGTTGTGCTCCGCTAGGACATTTTTTCAGGAGGTATAAAAGACAAAACCGAGCCAGTGGCTCGGTTTTGTTTTGAAGAGTGGTGCCCAGGAGAAGACTCGAACTTCCACGGTGTTGCCACCGCTAGGACCTGAACCTAGTGCGTCTACCAATTCCGCCACCTGGGCACATTGCGATGATTGCTCATCGACTTTTTTGCAGCGGCTACCGATTGGTCGGTACGGCGTTGCTGCTCCGTAAAAACGAAACCGAGCCAGCGGCTCGGTTGCTGAATAATGGTGCCCAGGAGAAGACTCGAACTTCCACGGTGTTGCCACCGCTAGGACCTGAACCTAGTGCGTCTACCAATTCCGCCACCTGGGCACAAGAAACAATGATCGCTCAACGTTTCCGTGGTACAACGTCTCAGCAACGTTGTGGGCGCGAATAATACGGGCGGTGTTTTTTCTTGTAAACCCCTGACAGCAAAAAAATTATTGTCGATTGAAAAGCTGACCCCCGATGCGTTTTCGCGCTTCAATAGGCACATGGCAAACACATCTATATATGCGTAAAGGTAATTTCATTTAATGGCCGATTGGCAATCCCTCGATCCCGAGGCCGCCCGCGAGGCGGAAAAATACGAAAACCCCATCCCCAGCCGTGAGCTGATCCTGCAGCACCTGTCCGAGCGCGGTTCGCCCGCTGCCCGTGAGGAGTTGATGGTCGAGCTGGGACTGACCACGGAAGACCAGGAAGAAGCGTTGCGTCGCCGCCTGCGTGCGATGGAGCGCGATGGTCAACTGATCTATACCCGCCGCGGCACCTATGCCCCGGTCGACAAGCTCGACCTGATCCGTGGTCGCATCAGTGGCCACCGTGATGGCTTCGGCTTCCTGGTGCCGGACGACGGCAGCGATGACCTGTTCCTCAGTCCGGCACAGATGCGTCTGGTCTTCGACGGCGATCGCGCGTTGGCGCGGGTTTCCGGTCTGGATCGGCGTGGTCGCCGTGAAGGCGCCATCGTCGAAGTGATCGAACGCGCCCACGAGACCATCGTTGGCCGTTACTTCGAGGAGGCCGGCATCGGCTACGTCGAAGCGGATAACCCGAAGATCCAGCAGGAAGTCCTGGTCACCCCGGGTCGTCATGGCGAGGCCAAGGTCGGTCAGTTCGTTGCGATCAAGATCACCCACTGGCCGACGGCGCGTTTCCAGCCGCAGGGCGACATCGTTGAAGTGGTCGGCAACTACATGGCGCCGGGCATGGAGATCGATGTGGCGCTGCGCAGCTACGACATCCCGCATGTCTGGCCGGAGGCTGTGGTCAAGGAAGCGCACAAGCTCAAGCCGGAAGTGGAAGAGGCGGACAAGGAGAAGCGCGTCGACCTGCGCCATCTGCCGTTCGTTACCATCGACGGCGAAGATGCTCGTGACTTCGATGATGCGGTCTACTGCGAAAAGAACAGCAGTGCCTGGAAGTTGTTTTCCGGCGGCTGGAAGCTGTATGTGGCCATCGCCGACGTGTCGCATTACGTCAAAGTCGGCTCGGCGCTGGATGACGAAGCGCAGAAGCGCGGCAACTCGGTGTACTTCCCCGAGCGCGTGATTCCGATGCTGCCGGAGGAGTTGTCCAACGGTCTGTGCTCGCTGAATCCGCATGTCGATCGTCTGGCCATGGTCTGCGAAATGACCATGTCCAAGGCCGGCAAGCTGGTCGATTACCAATTCTATGAGGCGGTGATCCACTCCCATGCGCGCCTGACCTACAACAAGGTCAGCGCTATGCTGGAACAGCCGAAAGGCAGCGAAGGCAAGGCTCTGCGTACGGAATACAAGGAAGTCCTGCCGCACCTCAAGCAGCTCTATTCCCTGTATCAGGTGCTGCTGGCCGCTCGCCACGAACGCGGCGCCATCGATTTCGAGACTCAGGAAACCCGCATCATCTTCGGCGCCGGGCGCAAGATCGCGGAGATCCGCCCGACCCAGCGCAACGATGCACACAAGCTGATCGAGGAATGCATGCTGGCGGCCAACGTCGCCACCGCGCAGTTCATGCAGAAGCATGAAATTCCTTCGCTGTATCGTGTCCATGACGGTCCGCCGCCGGAGCGCCTGGAGAAACTCAAGGCCTTCCTCACCGAGCTGGGCCTGGGGCTGCACAAAGGCAAGGATGGTCCGTCGCCGAAGGACTACCAGAAGCTGCTGCAGAGCATTCAGGGGCGTCCGGACTTCCACCTGATTCAGACCGTGATGCTGCGCTCGCTGAGCCAGGCGGTGTACAGCGCCGACAATCACGGCCACTTCGGCCTGAACTACGAGGCGTACACCCACTTCACCTCGCCGATCCGCCGTTATCCGGACCTGCTGGTGCATCGCGCCATTCGCAGTGTCGTGCGTTCCAAGCTGGATACCCCGCACGTACGGCGTGCCGGCGCCACCAGCATGCCGCGTGCGCGTATCTACCCGTACGACGAGCCGGCTCTGGAGCAGTTCGGCGAGCAGTGCTCGATGACCGAGCGCCGCGCCGACGAGGCCACCCGTGACGTGGTCAACTGGCTCAAGTGCGAGTTCATGAAGGATCGCGTCGGCGAGACCTTCGAGGGTGTGATCACCGCGGTGACCGGTTTCGGCCTGTTCGTCGAGCTGAAGGACATCTACGTCGAAGGCCTGGTGCATGTCACTGCGCTGCCGGGCGACTACTACCACTTCGACCCTGTGCATCACCGCCTGGCCGGTGAGCGCAGCGGGCGCAGCTTCCGCCTCGGCGACAGCGTTGAAGTGAAGGTCATGCGCGTCGACCTCGACGAGCGCAAGATCGACTTCGAGCTGTCCGAGGGTGCGGCCAATGCGCCGGTCGGGCGCAAGCGCAGCGGTGTGCGTGGCGAAGCCGGTGCCGGTGCCGACAAGGCGTCTGGCTCTCGTCGCGGCAAGAGCGAGTCGGCTGGCGGTGCTGCCGGCAATACCGATGTGCAGAAGAGTCGCGACCTGAAAAAGGCGCTGCTCTCCGGGGCCAAGGCTGGCGGCAAGCCGGCAGCTGGTCGCGGTGGCGATGGGGCGGCGCAAAAGCCGGCCTCCAGCCATCGCAAGGGCGCGCCCAAGGCGGGCGCTGCGCCAGCGGCTGCCGGCAAGCCACGTAAGCGCAAGGCTAAGTCATGAGCCAGCTGGAAAAGGTCTATGGCGTACACGCCGTAGAGGCTCTGCTGCGTCACCACCCGAAGCGGGTCAAGCAGCTGTGGCTGGCGGAAAGCCGGCATGATCCGCGGGTGCAGACCCTGGTCGAGCTGGCTGGGCAGAATCGTGTGCCGGTCGGGCAGAAGGATCGTCGCGAGCTCGACGAGTGGGCCGAAGGCGTACACCAGGGCGTGGTGGCAGAAGTCAGCCCCAGCCAGGTGTGGGGTGAGGCCATGCTCGAAGAGCTGCTCGATCGTCGCGAAGGCCCGCCGCTGTTGCTGGTGCTGGATGGCGTGACCGATCCGCACAACCTCGGCGCCTGCCTGCGCACCGCCGATGCCGCCGGCGCGCTGGCGGTGATAGTGCCCAAGGACAAGTCGGCGACTCTCAATGCCACGGTACGCAAGGTCGCCTGCGGTGCTGCCGAGGTGATCCCGCTGGTCGCCGTGACCAACCTGGCGCGCACCCTGGAAAAGCTCCAGCAGCGCGGCCTGTGGCTGGTCGGCACGGCCGGCGAGGCCGAACAGGAACTGTACCAGCAGGACCTGACCGGGCCGACCGTGCTGATCATGGGCGCGGAAGGCAAGGGCATGCGCCGCCTGACCCGCGATCACTGCGATTACCTGGTCAAGCTGCCGATGTCGGGCAGCGTCAGCAGCCTCAACGTCTCGGTCGCCACCGGCGTCTGCCTGTTCGAGGCGGTGCGTCAGCGCCAGGCCAAGCGCTAGTTCGTTACCTGTTCCTGGTTCAGACATTCGGCGCCGCGAGGCGCCGTTTTTCGTTGGGTGGGGATCGCGCTGGCCAGGTCGGGTTGTTCAAATAATCGCCAGTTTGCCTTGCGCCTGGCAGGGGGCTTCTCTAGAATGTCGCCCCTTGCCGTGACGGCAGGCGTTTGCGCGCCCTCCGCCCGGCAAGACCAACTAGTGATATTCACTCCTTGCCTGACCGCATCCAGTGGCAGGCTTCAACCCGTAAGGAGCATTTATGCGTCATTACGAAATCATCTTTCTGGTTCACCCGGACCAGAGCGAGCAAGTCGGCGGCATGGTTGAGCGTTACACCAAGCTGATCGAAGAAGACGGCGGCAAAGTACATCGTCTGGAAGATTGGGGTCGTCGTCAGCTGGCTTACGCCATCAACAACGTCCACAAGGCTCACTACGTCATGCTGAACGTAGAGTGCAGCGGCAAGGCCTTGGCTGAGCTGGAAGACAACTTCCGTTACAACGATGCCGTGATCCGTAACCTGGTCATCCGTCGCGACGAAGCCGTTACCGGCCAGTCCGAGATGCTCAAGGCTGAAGAAAACCGCAGCGAGCGCCGTGAGCGTCGTGACCGTCCTGAGAACGCTGACTCCGCCGATGGCGATGACAGCGATAGCAGTGACAGCGACAACGCTGACGAGTAATCCACGGATCTATTGAGGAGCCAATCACATGGCACGTTTCTTCCGTCGTCGTAAATTCTGCCGTTTCACCGCTGAAGACGTGAAAGAGATCGATTTCAAAGATCTCAACACCCTGAAAGCCTACATCTCGGAAACCGGCAAAATCGTTCCTAGCCGTATCACCGGTACCAAGGCTCGTTATCAGCGTCAGCTGGCCACCGCTATCAAGCGCGCCCGCTTCCTGGCCCTGCTGCCCTACACCGACAGCCACGGCCGTTGATATCGGGTTGCATCTGATAGCTGAGAGATAGATCGCATGCGTGCTTTGGCTGAGTTCATCATGCGCGGCCGCATGCAGGCCACCCTGGTGGTGGTCGGTTCGGCAATATTGCCGTTGTTGTTCTGGTTGACTGCCTCTGCGAGCGCCCTGGTGCTGCTGCGAAGGGGCTTTAACGATGCAGTTGGCATCCTGATCTGGGCGTGTTTGCCTGCCTTTGTCTGGTGGTATCTGGGTGATCCGGGTATCGCACTGACGCTGGCCGGCACACTGGTGATGGCGCAGGTGTTGCGCTCCACCTCGTCCTGGAGCTGGGTGCTGGCGGTCAGCGTAGTGTTGGGCGTGATGTTCGCTTTGTTGCTGAGCGTCACCTCTCCCGAGCTTGTCGAGTCGCTTGCGGAAGCTTTCCGTGGTGCGTCCAAGCAGTTCTGGAGTGAGGCGAAATTGCCTGCTGAACAACTGGCTGACATGCAGGCATCGCTGGTTCCGACCCTGACCGGGTTGCTCGCCTCTTCTTTTCAGGCGACGAGCATTCTCTGTCTGGTGTTGGCGCGGTACTGGCAGGCCTCGTTGTACAACCCGGGTGGCTTCGGTAAAGAGTTTCGCGCCGTGCGCCTCCCGCCAGCACTGGCCATTGTGCTGCTGGCTGGAGTGCTGATGCCGCTGCAAGGTACCGATGTACCGATGCTGGCGACCATTTGCGCGGTGCCGTTGCTGGTTGCAGGGCTAGCCCTGGGGCACGGTCTGATCGAAATGAAGGGGCTCTCGAGCTTCTGGAAAATCGGTCTGTATGTGGCGGTGCTGCTGGGCGGTAATTTGATCTGTCTGTTGGCTGTTCTGGATGGCCTGTTTGATTTTCGTGGTCGCCTGGCGCGCAAGAACGGCGCCGGCCCCGCGAACGGTGAAGGTTAAAAGTTAAGAGGTAAGACCCAAATGGAAGTTATCCTGCTGGAAAAAATCGCCAACCTGGGCAACCTGGGCGACAAGGTCAACGTTAAAGCCGGTTACGGCCGTAACTACCTGCTGCCGCAAGGCAAGGCTACTGCTGCTACCGCTGAGAACGTTGCTGCGTTCGAAGCGCGTCGCGCCGAGCTGGAAAAAGCTGCTGCTGACAAGAAAGCTTCTGCCGAAGCTCGCGCTGCCCAACTGGCCGAACTGGAAGTGACCATCACTGCCAGCGCAGGCGACGAAGGCAAGCTGTTCGGCTCGATCGGCACCCACGACATCGCTGATGCCCTGACCGCCTCCGGCGTTGAAGTGGCTAAGTCTGAAGTGCGTCTGCCGAACGGCACCATTCGCCACATCGGCGAATTCGACGTAGCTGTGCACCTGCACACCGACGTTGAAGCAACCGTCAAGGTTGTGGTCGTAGCTGCCTAAGTCAGCCGACTTGCGGGCTTGCGCTCCGGCGCCGGCCTGCTGACAATCGGGCGCGACATTGCATTAGCAGTGTCGTGCCCGTTGTTTTTTCAGCAGAGCCTTTTGCAAAACATGCGTTTGTAAAAGCCTCCACGCTTTGGAAGTACAGGTGCCATGAACGACATCAGCGTCCCTCAACAGTACGATCTGGAAACCGCCGCGCTCAAGGTGCCGCCGCATTCCATCGAGGCCGAGCAGGCCGTGCTGGGCGGCCTGATGTTGGACAACAACGCCTGGGAGCGGGTGCTCGACCAAGTTTCCGACGGCGACTTCTACCGGCATGACCACCGGCTGATCTTCCGCGCCATCTTCAAGCTGGCCGAGCGCAACTCGCCGTTCGACGTGGTGACCTTGTCCGAGCAGCTGGACAAGGAAGGTCAGCTGTCGCAGGTCGGCGGCATGGCCTATCTCGGCGAGTTGGCGAAGAACACGCCGTCGGTGGCCAACATCAAAGCCTATGCGCAGATCATTCGCGAGCGCGCCACCCTGCGCCAGCTGATCGGCATCAGCTCGGAAATCGCCGACAGTGCCTATGCCCCGCAGGGCCGTACCGGTGAGGAAATCCTCGATGAGGCCGAGCGCCTGATCTTCCAGATCGCCGAGGCGCGGCCGAAGACCGGCGGCCCGGTGGGTATCAACGAGATCCTGGTCAAAGCCATCGACCGCATCGACTCGCTGTTCAATACCGGCGACGCCATCACCGGCCTGTCCACCGGCTTCAACGACCTGGACAACCTGACCAGCGGCCTGCAGCCGGCCGACATGATCATCGTCGCCGGCCGTCCGTCCATGGGTAAGACCACCTTCGCCATGAACCTGGTGGAAAACGCCCTGATGCGCAGCGACAAGGCGATCCTGGTCTACTCGCTGGAAATGCCTTCGGAATCCATCGTCATTCGTATGCTCGCCTCGCTCGGGCGCATCGACCAGACCAAGGTGCGTGCCGGTCGCCTGGACGACGACGACTGGCCGCGCCTGACCTCAGCGGTCAACCTGCTCAACGACCGCAAGCTGTTCATCGACGATACCGCCGGCATCAGCCCCTCGGAAATGCGCGCGCGTACCCGCCGCCTGGCCCGTGAGCACGGCGAGATCGGCCTGATCATGGTCGACTACCTGCAGCTGATGCAGATTCCCGGTTCCAGCGGCGACAACCGGGTCAACGAGATCTCCGAGATCTCGCGCTCGCTCAAGGGCCTGGCCAAGGAATTCAACTGCCCGGTGATCGCCCTGTCGCAGCTCAACCGTGGTCTCGAACAGCGCCCCAACAAGCGCCCGATCAACTCCGACTTGCGCGAATCCGGGGCAATCGAGCAGGACGCCGACATCATCATGTTCGTCTACCGCGACGAGGTGTATCACCCGGAGACCGAGTACAAGGGCGTGGCCGAGATCATCATCGGCAAGCAGCGTAACGGTCCGCTGGGTACGGCGCGCCTTGCCTTCCTCGGCAAGTACTCGCGTTTCGAGAACCTGGCGCCGGGTAGCTACCAGTTCGACGACGAATAAATCGTTACCCCGTAAACCTACTGCGCGCAGCACAGGCTGCGTCACGCGGTGCTCGCACAACGCTTGCGTTGAACGCCGCAGGCGGCCCGTAGGGTGAGCGCAGCGAATAATCCTCATGAACAAATGTTCACTCCGGTGGCTGCGCTCCGGGCTTCTTGCCTGTGCCGCGCTCGCTACGGTTTCCGGGGCAACGGTGGCAGTGCATGGTCTGGATCAATGAAAACGGGCGCCCAGCGGTTAAGATGGGCGCCCGTTTCGTTTGTCTGGAGCCTGCGTCATGCGTCCCCTCGTCGCCACCATCGATCTGGCCGCCATCCGTCACAACTATGCCTTGGCCAAGCGCTGCGCGCCGGGGCGTGAGGCGTTTGCCGTGGTCAAGGCGAATGCCTATGGGCATGGTGTGCGCGAGGTGGTCACGGCCCTGCATGACGAGGCCGACGGCTTTGCCGTAGCCAGTCTGGAAGAGGCCGCCGAGGTTCGCGCCATGCATGGCGAGGCGCGCATCCTGCTGCTGGAGGGCTGCTTCGTTGCCGAGGAGCTGCCGATTGCCGCGCAGCTGCGCCTGGATCTGGTGGTGCAGGGCGAAGAGCAGCTTGCGGAGCTGCTGGCCGCCCAGTTGCCGAGGCCGCTGAATGTCTGGCTCAAGCTGGACAGCGGCATGCATCGCCTGGGGCTGACGTCGGCGGCCGTGCGCGCTGCCCATGCACGCCTGCGCGGTGCGGCGCAGGTGGCCGAGCTGAACCTGCTCAGCCACTTCGCCTGTGCCGATGAGCGTGGCCATCCACTGATTGAGCAGCAGGTCGAGACATTCCTCGAGCTGCTCGATCTCGATTTCGACCAGCGCAGTCTGGCCAACTCGGCGGCCCTGCTGACCGTTCCGGCGGCGCACATGGACTGGCTGCGCCCCGGCATCATGCTCTACGGCGCCACCCCGTTTGCCGACCTGAGCGCCGCCGAGCTGGGGCTCAAACCGGTGATGACGCTGAGCGCGCAACTGATCGCCGTGCGCGAGGTGGCGGTCGGCGAGAGCGTTGGTTATGGCGCAGCGTGGGTCGCCGAGCGACCGTCGCGGATCGGTACGGTCAGCTGCGGTTATGCCGATGGCTACCCGCGGCATGCACCGAGCGGCACGCCGCTGCTGGTGGGCGGCCGGCGCGCGGCGCTGGTTGGACGGGTGTCGATGGATATGTTGGCCGTGGACCTGAGCGATCTGCCGCAGGCGCGGGTCGGTGACAGCGTGGAGCTGTGGGGCGCGCAGCTGCCGGTCGACGAGGTGGCCCAGGCTGCCGGCACCATCGGTTACGAGCTGCTGACCAAGGTCACCGTGCGGGTGCCGCGGCGTTATCTGGGCTAACCCACCTCAGAGCAGCCCGCTGGGCACCTTCAGCACATCCAGCTGCAGGCACTCTTGCTGGCTCAGGTTGCCTTCATTGCCTTGCATGACAAAGCCCGAGCGCCCCTGCTGCTTGGCTTTGTACAGGGCTTCGTCGGCGGACTTGTACAGCCCGGCGAACTGCTCGGCGTGCTGTGGATAGAGCGCCGCGCCGATGCTGATGGTCACCGCTAGGCGATTGGCGCCATAGAGCACCGGTCTGGCCAATTCATCGAGCAGCCGTGCGGCAATTTCCTGGGTGTGGGCTTCGGCGTCCGCACCGCAGATCAGTACGGCGAACTCGTCGCCACCCAGGCGCGCGACCATGTCATTGGTGCGCACGTGCTCGCGCAGGCGCTGGCCGATGCTGCGCAGCATCAGGTCGCCGGCATCGTGGCCGTAGCTGTCGTTGATCGGCTTGAAATGATCGAGGTCGACCAGCATCAGCGCTACCGATTCGCCACGGCGCTGGGCGTCGGCCAGGGCGGTGTCGACCCTTTCGATCAGGTAGCGCCGATTGGGCAGTTCGGTCAGCGGGTCGTGGAAAGCCGCGTGCTGCAGGGCCTGCTCGCGCTCGCAGAGCTGCTGGTTGGCCTGAGCCAGCTCGGCCGTGCGCAGCTCGACAGCGCTTCTCAGTTCTTCGCTACTGGCCTGGATATGGGCCAGGCGCGCAGTCTTTTCCCGGTCGGCCTGCTCCAGGGCGCGGGCGCGCTCCTGCTTGAGGGTCTGGATGCGGTAGGCCAGGGCAAAGGAGAACAGGATCGATTCGGCGGCTACCGACAAGGGAAAGACGTAGGCGTTCCAGGTGGCGGGCTGCACCAGGCCGGTGGCACGCATCAGCGCCAGGCTGATACTGCCGAGGATCAGGCCGTAGCCGCAGAGATAGAGCAGGGCCGGGAAGTAGCCCTGGCGCCAGCGAATCACTGCCGAACCGAGGGCTGCTGGAATGCTGGTCAGGGACAGCAGGGCGATTAGCCAGGCGGCGCTATGGCGTTGCCCCAGGCCTTCGAGCGCAATCGCCAGGACATAGCAGATGCAGGCAAAGCTCAGCAGGTAATGGGCCCAGCGCACATGGCTGCGGGTTTGCAGCAGGGTCTGGGTAAAGCGACAGGCGCAGAAGCCCCAGATCGAGGGCAGGGTGATGCGGTCCAGCCAGAAGGGCACTGGATGGTTCGGCCACAGGTACTGGAAGCCATGGCCGCTCATGCTGAGGATCATCAGCAGCGCGCCGGCGGTGGTCAGCACGTACCAGAAGTAGGCCGAGTCGCGCAGGCTGAAGAAGATGAACAGGTTGTACAGCAGCAGGGCGGCGATGATGCCGTAGACCACGCCCAGGGCCAGATTTTCCTCGGTGGCCAGCTGGGTCAGGTCATCCAGCTGCCAGGCGCGCAGGGGGAATGAGTTGCCGGCCGGATCGTAGCTGCGCAGGTACAGCGTCAGTGGCTCCTGGCCCAGTTCCGGCAGCTTGAACAGCATGTGCCGGTAGTCGTGGTCGCGTCCGCGTTGATAGTCGACGCGCTCACCGGACTCACGGATCTGCCAACCGCCCGTGCCATTCGGCAGATAGAGACGCAGATCGAGCTGGGTGACCGAACCGACCTCCAGCCACCACTGGCGTGGCGCATCGTTCGCGGCCTGCAGGCTGACCTTGATCCACCAGGGGTGGCGACTCTGGCCGACGCTGGCCTTGCCCGCCGCCGACACGAAGCGCTGTTGCACGGCCGGGTCGGCCATGTCGGCGATGCGCAGCTGGCCGCCGGCATCCTCCAGCAGCTCGATTTGTCCGTTCAGTTGTTGTCCGCTGCTGCTGGCCTGCAGCAGGATCGGTGCCGCCATCAGCTGGCCGCCAAGGCTCGCCAGGCAGGCCCACAGGAATACTTGCAAGACTGTGCGCCGCACCGTTTACGCTCCTTGAGCCCTGGCGCTCAGGCCGGGCTGTGAAAGTCTTTGCCCGAGTATAGGCGCAAGCTGTTGGTGATCACAAAATCGGCAAGTCAGACGCTTGTTACAGATTGCCGTTAACCTGAGTCCTGGGCTCGGTCTCTGTACGTTTTTTGTGCTATATTCCGCGCCCCTGAAAATCCCTGCTGGTCATTCCGATGCACGCTGCCAAGCCGTTGTTCGACTATCCCAAGTACTGGGCCGAGTGTTTCGGTCCTGCACCTTTCCTGCCAATGAGCCGGGAAGAGATGGATCAGCTCGGCTGGGACAGCTGCGACATCATCATCGTGACCGGTGACGCTTATGTGGATCACCCGTCGTTCGGCATGGCGATCATCGGCCGGCTGCTCGAAGCCCAGGGTTTTCGCGTCGGTATCATCGCCCAGCCGAACTGGCAGTCGAAAGACGATTTCATGAAGCTTGGCGAGCCGAACCTGTTCTTCGGCGTTGCGGCCGGCAACATGGATTCGATGATCAACCGCTACACCGCCGACAAGAAGATCCGCTCGGACGACGCCTACACCCCCGGCGGCCTGGCCGGCTCGCGCCCGGATCGCGCCAGCCTGGTGTACAGCCAGCGCTGCAAGGAAGCCTACAAGCACGTGCCGATCGTGCTTGGCGGCATCGAGGCCTCGCTGCGCCGCATCGCCCATTACGATTACTGGCAGGACAAGGTGCGCAACTCGATCCTGATCGATGCCTGCGCCGATATCCTGCTCTACGGCAACGCCGAGCGCGCCATCGTCGAAGTGGCTCAGCGCCTGTCATTCGGCCAGAAGATCGAAGAGATCACCGACGTGCGCGGCACCGCGTTCATTCGCCGCGATACGCCGCAGGGCTGGTACGAAGTGGACTCCACCCGTATCGACCGGCCGGGCAAGGTCGACAAGATCATCAACCCCTACGTCAACACCCAGGACACCCAGGCCTGCGCCATCGAGCAGGAAAAGGGTCCGGTCGAAGACCCGAACGAGGCCAAGGTCGTCGAGCTGCTGCCCAGCCCGCGGATGACCCGGGCCAAGACTGTGATCCGCCTGCCGTCTATGGAAAAGGTGCGCAACGACCCGGTCCTCTACGCCCACGCCAACCGCGTGCTGCACCTGGAGACCAACCCGGGCAACGCCCGCGCGCTGGTGCAGAAGCATGGCGAGGTGGACGTGTGGTTCAACCCGCCACCCATCCCGATGACCACCGAAGAGATGGACTACGTGTTCGGCATGCCCTATCAGCGCATCCCGCACCCGGCGTACGGCAAGGCGAAGATCCCGGCCTACGAGATGATCCGTTTCTCGGTCAACATCATGCGTGGCTGTTTCGGCGGCTGCACCTTCTGCTCGATCACCGAGCATGAGGGCCGCATCATCCAGAACCGCTCGGAAGAGTCGATCATTCGCGAGATCGAAGAGATCCGCGACAAGGTGCCGGGCTTCACCGGGGTGATTTCCGACCTCGGCGGGCCGACCGCCAACATGTACCGCATTGCCTGCAAGAGCCCGGAAATCGAATCCGCCTGCCGCAAGCCGTCCTGCGTGTTCCCCGGCATTTGCCCGAACCTGAACACCGACCATTCGTCGCTGATCCAGCTGTATCGCAGTGCCCGCGCGCTGCCAGGGGTGAAGAAGATCCTCATCGCCTCGGGCCTGCGCTACGACCTGGCCGTCGAGTCGCCGGAGTACGTCAAGGAGCTGGTCACCCACCACGTCGGTGGCTACCTGAAGATCGCCCCGGAACACACCGAGGAAGGCCCGCTGAATCAGATGATGAAGCCGGGCATTGGCAGCTATGACAAGTTCAAGCGCATGTTCGAGAAGTACTCGAAAGAGGCGGGCAAAGAGCAGTACCTGATCCCCTACTTCATCGCTGCGCACCCGGGCACCACCGACGAAGACATGATGAACCTGGCCCTGTGGCTCAAGGGCAATGGCTTCCGCGCCGACCAGGTGCAGGCGTTCTACCCGTCGCCGATGGCCACCGCCACGGCCATGTACCACTCGGGCAAGAACCCGCTGCGCAAGGTCAGCTACAAGAGCGACGGCGTGACCATCGTCAAGAGCGAGGAACAGCGCCGCCTGCACAAGGCGTTCCTGCGCTATCACGACCCGAAAGGCTGGCCGATGCTGCGTGAGGCGCTGACCCGCATGGGCCGTGCCGACCTGATCGGGCCGGGCAAGAACCAGCTGATCCCGCTGCACCAGCCGGCTACCGACAGCTACCAGAGTGCGCGGCGCAAGAACTCGACGCCGGCCGGCAGCCACAAGGTGGCCAAGGACACCAGCAAGAGCAAGCCGCTGCTGACCCAGCACACCGGCCTGCCGCCGCGCGACACGGGGGCGGCGGGTGGCAACCCATGGGACAAGCGCGAAGAGGCCAAGGCCGCTGCGCAGGCACGCAACAAGGCCGCAGCCAAGGAGCGCGCGGACGTGAAGAAGGGCGGCAAGAAGCCGGTCAAGCGCCCGGCCGTGCCACGCTAACGAGGCGGGCTTTTCTCCCCTCTCCCACTTGTGGGAGAGGGGCGGGGGGAGAGGGGCAAGACTCACCCTCTCCCCAGCCCTCTCCCGTAAACGGGAGAGGGGGCAGTCCGTGCAATCCGCTGCTCCGTGCTCCTCTTCGCCGCTGGCGCCTTTTCCGTGCACCGCATCGCCCGCCGTGCGCTCGCTGCCCTGTTCTGGTGCCACTACCTGCCGGCAGCCCCCGGAAACCGCACTCAAGCCACTGGCATAACTCTTGCGCAGCCCAGGTATCGCCCAGGCTTGCAGGAGGCCCGCCGTGTCGATTCATGTCGCACTGCACCATGTCACTCATTACCGCTACGACCGCCTGGTCAATCTCGGCCCGCAGATCGTCCGTCTGCGCCCGGCGCCGCACAGTCGTACGCGCATCCTCTCCTATGCCCTCAAGGTCGAACCGGGCGAGCATTTCATCAATTGGCAGCAGGACCCCCAGGGCAACTACCTGGCGCGTCTGGTGTTTCCGGAAAAGACCGACGAACTGAAGATCGCCGTCGACCTGGTCGCCGAGATGGCGGTGTTCAACCCCTTCGACTTCTTCCTCGAGCCCTACGCCGAGCAGATTCCCTTCAGCTACACCGCCGGCGAGCGCCGCGAGCTGGCGCCCTATCTGGTCAAGCTGCCGGCGGGCGCGCTGTTCGCCGACTACCTGGCTGGCGTCGAGCGCAAGCCGACCGCCAGCGTCGACTTTCTGGTGGCACTGAACCAGAAGCTGTCGGCCGATATCGGCTACCTGATCCGTATGGAGCCGGGCGTGCAGACCCCCGAGGAAACCCTGGAGAAGGCTTCCGGCTCCTGTCGCGATTCGGCCTGGCTGCTGGTGCAGCTGTTCCGCCATCTGGGCCTGGCCGCGCGCTTCGTCTCCGGTTACCTGATCCAGCTCACTGCCGATGTGAAGGCCCTCGACGGCCCCAGCGGCACCGAAGTGGACTTCACCGACCTGCACGCCTGGTGCGAGGTGTACCTGCCCGGCGCCGGCTGGATCGGCCTCGATCCAACCTCGGGCCTGTTCGCCGGCGAAGGCCATATTCCCCTGGCCTGCAGCCCCGAGCCGTCCTCGGCGGCGCCGATCAGCGGGGCGGTGGACGAGTGCGAGTGCGAGTTCGAACACGAGATGCGCATCGAGCGGATCTGGGAAGCGCCGCGGGTGACCAAGCCCTACAGCGAGGAGCAGTGGCAGGCGATCGTCGACCTCGGCCAGCAGATCGATAGCGATCTGGCGGAGCAGGACGTGCGCCTGACCATGGGCGGCGAGCCGACCTTTGTCGCCCTCGATTTTCCCGATGATGAAGAATGGAATACCGCCGCCATGGGGCCGAACAAGCGGCGCCTGGCCGGCGAGCTGTTCCACCGTTTGCGCGAGCATTACGCCCCGCAGGCGCTGATGCACTTCGGCCAGGGCAAGTGGTACCCCGGCGAGCAGTTGCCGCGCTGGTCGCTGAACTGCTTCTGGCGCAAGGACGGCGAACCGATCTGGCAGGACGCGGCGCTGTACGCCGACGAGAGCCGCTACTACGGCGCCGACGCGCGCCTGGCCGGGCGTTTTCTGGCGACGCTGGCCGGGCATCTGGGCATTTGTGCAGAACATGCCTTTCCGGCCTACGAGGACTGGCTCTATTACCTGTGGCGTGAGCGCCGCCTGCCGGCCAACGTCACCCCGGACGACCCGCGCCTGGCCGACCCGCTGGAGCGCGAGCGCCTGCGCAAGGTGTTCAATCGCGGCGTCGGCGAGGTGGTCGGGCATATCCTGCCGCTGGCGCGCAGCGAGGACGGTGCGCACTGGCACAGCGGGCCCTGGTTCCTCCGTGACGAATACTGCCGGCTGATTCCCGGCGATTCGCCGCTGGGTTACCGCCTGCCGCTGGACTCGCAACCCTGGGTCAGCGAGTTCGACTACCCCTATGTGCAGCCGCAGGACCCCAACCAGGAATTCGCCCCGCTGCCGCGCCGCCAGCAGATCCAGCAGACGCTGCATCAGCCGCTGTTCCCCAATAGCCGGCAGAAGATTCAAGAGCAGCGTGCGCCTGAGCCGTTCGAGTCGGCACGGGAGGTGGTGCGCACCGCCCTGTGTGCCGAACCGCGCGAGGGTCGGCTGTACCTGTTCATGCCGCCGCTGGCCGAGCTGGAGGATTACCTGGAGCTGGTCGCCGCCATCGAGGCCACGGCCGCCGAGCTGCGCTGCCCGGTGGTGATGGAAGGCTACGAGCCGCCCAGCGATCCGCGCCTGAGTTATTTCCGCGTCACTCCGGACCCCGGGGTGATCGAGGTCAACATCCACCCGGCGGCCAGTTGGGATGAGCTGGTCGAGCGCACCGAGTTTCTCTACGAGGCGGCGCGGCAGACCCGTCTGACCAGCGAGAAGTTCATGGTCGACGGCCGCCACACCGGCACCGGTGGCGGCAACCACTTCGTCCTCGGTGGCGCCACCCCGGGCGATTCGCCGTTCCTGCGCCGCCCGGACCTGCTGCGCAGCCTGATCAGCTACTGGCACAACCACCCGTCGCTGTCCTACCTGTTCAGCGGTCTGTTTATCGGCCCGACCTCGCAGGCGCCGCGCGTCGACGAGGCGCGCAACGATGCCCTCTACGAGCTGGAGATCGCCTTCGCCCAGATGCCCGAGCCGGGCCGCGACTGCCCGCCCTGGCTGGTCGACCGCCTGCTGCGCAACCTGCTGGTGGATGTCACCGGCAACACCCATCGCGCCGAGTTCTGCATCGACAAGCTGTACTCGCCGGATACGGCCAGCGGCCGCCTCGGCCTGCTCGAGCTGCGTGCCTTCGAGATGCCGCCCCATGCGCGCATGAGCCTGGCTCAGCAGGTGCTGCTGCGTGGTCTGGTTGCGCGTTTCTGGGATGAGCCCTATCGCCCGGCCAGGCTGGCGCGCTGGGGTACCGAGTTGCACGATCGCTACCTGCTGCCGCACTTCGTCGAGCAGGACTTCCACGATGTGCTGCACGAGCTGAATGCCTTTGGCTATCCCGTGCGCGCCGAGTGGTTCGCCCCGCACTTCGAGTTCCGTTTCCCCAAGGTCGGCGACTACCAGGTCAAGGGCATCGACCTGGAGCTGCGCCAGGCCCTGGAGCCCTGGCATGTGCTGGGCGAAGAGGGTGCGCCGGGTGGTACCGTGCGTTACGTGGATTCCTCGCTGGAGCGCATGCAGGTGCGCCTCGACGGACTGGCGCCGGATCGCTACGTGCTGACCTGCAACGGCGTGCCGGTACCGCTACGCGCCACCGGCAAGGTCGGTGAGTTTGTCGGCGGCGTGCGTTACCGCGCCTGGCAGCCGCCGAACTGCCTGCAGCCGACCATCGGCGTGCATGCGCCGCTGGTGTTCGACCTGGTCGATACCTGGATGCAGCGCTCGCTGGGTGGTTGCCAGTACCATGTCGCCCATCCGGGCGGGCGCAACTATGCAACCTTGCCGGTCAACGCCTACGAGGCCGAAAGTCGGCGCCTGGCGCGCTTCTTCCGCCATGGCCATAGTCCGGGTGAGCTGACGACGGCGTTGCCGATCAACAATAATGAACTGCCGATGACCCTGGATCTGCGGCGGGTGTGATCCCGCCTGCGGTGCGTGCGCCCTGTAGGAGCCAGCTGGCTGGCGATCGCCCCGTGTCATCGACGGGATCGCCAGCAAGCTGGCTCCTACAAAAAAGCGTCTGCGCGCCTATTACCGAGCCTGCCATGCCTGATTTGCTTGCCGATTACTCACAGCCCGATGCGGCCTACCACGAACTGCTCGACGCCAAGGGTGGCATCCGCCCGCACTGGCGGCGGCTGTTCGAACAGCTGCAGCGCAGCAGCCCGGCGCAGCTGCAGCAGCGCCAGGCCCTGCTGACTCGGCAGATCCAGGAAAACGGCGTGACCTACAACGTCTATGCCGACCCGGATGGCGCTGACCGCCCGTGGGAGCTGGACCTGCTGCCCAACGTGATCCCTGCCGAGGAATGGCAGACCATCGCCGCCGGCGTGGCCCAGCGTGCGACCCTGCTGAATGCCGTGCTGGCCGATCTGTATGGGCCGCAGCAACTGCTCAGCGACGGCCTGCTGCCGGCCGAGCTGGTGTTCGGCCACGACAACTTCCTTTGGCCGTGCCAGGGCATCCAGCCGCCCGGCGGCACTTTCCTGCACCTGTACGCCGTCGACCTGGCGCGAGCGCCGGATGGCCGCTGGTGGGTCACTGCCGACCGTACCCAGGCGCCTTCCGGTGCCGGCTACGCGCTGGAGAACCGGCAGATCATCTCGCGCGCCTTCCCCGAGCTGTACCGCGACCTGCGTGTGCAGTACCTGGCCGGCTTCTTCCGCACCCTGCAGGACACCCTGGCGCGCCAGGCGCCGGTAGAGGGTAGCGAAGCGCCGCTGGTGGTGCTGCTGACTCCGGGGCGCTTCAACGAAAGCTATTTCGAACACCTGTACCTGGCCCGCCAGCTCGGCTACCCGCTGGTCGAAGGCAGCGACCTGACCGTGCGCGATGCCTGTGTCTACCTCAAGACCCTGGCCGGCCTGCGCCGCGTGCATGCGGTGCTGCGCCGCCTTGATGACGATTTCTGCGACCCGTTGGAGCTGCGTACCGACTCCGCCCTCGGCGTGCCCGGCCTGCTTGAAGCGGTGCGCCAGGGCAACGTGCTGGTGGCCAACGCCCTCGGCAGCGGCGTGCTGGAGTCGCCCGGCCTGCCCGGCTTCCTGCCGGCGATCAGCGCGAAGCTGCTCGGCGAGGAACTGCTGCTGCCGTCCATCGCCAGCTGGTGGTGCGGCGAGCCGCCGGTGCTGGACGAGGCCCTGGAAAAGCTCGACGAATTGCTGGTGCGCCCCAGCTTCCCCTCACAGAGTTTCGCGCCAGTTTTCGGTCGCGACCTCGACCAGGCGCAGCGCGCGCAACTGGCTGAACGCCTCAAGGCGCGGCCCTATGCCTACGTGGCCCAGGCCCTGGCGCAGCTGTCGCAGGCGCCGGTCTGGCAAGGCGAGGAGGGCAAGCTGGCGCCGCGCGCGATCGGCATGCGCGTGTTCGCCGTGGCCAGCGCCGACGGCTATCGGGTGCTGCCGGGTGGCCTGACCCGGGTGGCGGCCGAGGCCGACGCCGAAGTGGTGTCGATGCAGCGTGGCGGGGCGAGCAAGGACACCTGGGTGCTCGGCGAACGCCACGCCGGTGGCGAGCCCTGGCAGTGGTTGCGCCCGCTCGGTGTGGCCGACCTGGTGCGCAGCGACCCCTACCTGCCCTCCAGGGTGGTGGAAAACCTGTTCTGGTTCGGCCGCTACAGCTCGCGCTGCGAGGACGGCGCGCGCCTGCTGCGGATCATGCTGGCCCGTTACGTCGACGATGATGACGACCCGCAGGCCTTGCAGACCGCCCTGGCTTTGGGGGAAAGCCTGGGTCTGCTGCCCGATGCCAGTGAAGGTTCCCTGGAAGAGCGCCTGCTGCAAGCCGTGCTCGGCGCCGACTGGCCGGCCAGCCTGCGCGCCAACCTGCAGCGTCTGCAGTGGGCGGCGGGCAGCGTGCGCGGCAAGCTGTCGCGGGAAAACTGGCAGGCGCTGATCGAGCTGCAGCGCGAGGCTCAGGCCCTGGAGGCGCAGCAGGCCGATTTCGGCGAGCTGCTGGAATTTCTCAACCGCCTGCTGATGTCGCTGGCGGCGCTGTCCGGCTTTGCCCTCGACGACATGACCCGCGACGACGGCTGGCGCTTTCTCATGCTCGGTCGCTGCATCGAGCGCCTGCAGTTCCTCGCCGAAAGCATCGCCGAGTTCCTCCGCAGCCTGGCCGTGCATGACCAGTCGGCGCTGGAGTGGCTGCTGGAGCTGGGCAACAGCAGCATCACCTACCGCACCCGCTACCTGGCCTCGGCGCAGCTGATCCCGGTGCTCGACCTGCTCCTGCTCGACGAGCAGAACCCGCATGCCGTGCTGTTCCAGCTGCGCATGCTGCTACGCTCGCTGGAGCGCCTGCAGGACAGCTTCGGCTTCAGTGCCGACAGTCGCCTGATCGAGCTTGAGCAGAAGCTGGCCGGCTTCAACCTGGCCAGCCTGGAGAACCCGCTGTTCGGCCAGTCCGGGGTGCGTGCCGTGCTCGGCGGCCTGGCCGATCTGCTGCTGCAGATAGTCGGTGCGGCTGGGCAGGTTTCCGATCAACTCGGCCTGCGCTTCTTTGTGCATGTCGACGCTAGCCAGCGGACCCAGTCGTCATGAGCCCGAGCAGCGCCCACTACCAGATCCTCCACGACACCCATTACCGCTACTCGGCGCCGGTGTCCCTGGCCCAGCAGCTGGCGCATCTGTGGCCGCGCGAATGCCCCTGGCAGCGTTGCCTGGAGCGCCACCTGACCATCACGCCGCAACCGACGCGGCGCCAGGACGACCACGATGTGTTCGGCAATCCGCTGACCCGCCTGGCCTTCGAGCGCCCGCACGGCGAGCTGCGGGTGATCGCCTGCCTGCGCGTCGAGGTGCAGAGCCGCGCGGTGCTGGAGCTGGAGGATTCGCCGGCCTGGGAGGCGGCCTGCACGGCGTTCGGCTATTCCGGCCAGGCCTTGTCGGGCGAGCTGTTGGAGGCCATGCGCTATCGCTTCCAGTCGCCCTATGTGCACCTCAAACAGGCCTTCGCCGCCTTTGCCGCCGACTGCTTCCCGCCGGGGCGGCCGCTGCTGTTGGCGGTGCGTGCGTTGATGCAGAAGATCTTCGACGAATTCACCTTCGACGACGCCGCCACCCAGGTAGCGACGCCGTTGCTGCAGGTGCTGGAGGAGCGTCGCGGCGTGTGCCAGGACTTCGCCCACCTGATGCTCGCCTGCCTGCGCTCGCGCGGCCTGGCGGCGCGTTACGTCAGTGGCTACCTGCTGACCCAGCCGCCCCCCGGTCAGCCCCGGCTGATTGGTGCCGACGCCTCGCATGCCTGGGTCTCGGTGTATTGCCCGCGCCAGGGTTGGGTGGATTTCGATCCGACCAACAACCTGTTGCCGGCCCTGGAGCACATCACCCTCGGCTGGGGCCGCGACTTCGCCGATGTCTCACCGCTGCGCGGGGTGATCCTCGGTGGCGGCAGCCACGATCCGGAAGTGCGGGTGACGGTGACGCCGCTGCACGAGTTGCACAGCGCCACGGGCTAAGCCGCTGGTTGCGGCTTGTCTGGCCGCGCTGATGACTCTTGCGTCGTTGGGGCTGTGCGCGCGGCGCACTCTCTGGGGTTTGATGTGGCGCTAAGGACCCTCAATCCATCTATGACCTGCATCCGGGCGCGCCTGCTGACGCCTGTCGGAGCTGCTTGCCCAATACCCGCCGCGGGACTATGCCTTACAGGTGGGCGCAACCAGTTGACTGGTGAATTCGCGGGAGTTGTGCGCTACCGGTTGCAGGTGGGTGCAACCGGCTCATGGCGCCGCTCGTCTATTTCATGGTGGGCGTTAAGTGCTGGGTTGCACTCCTGCAGGTCTTTATTCCAGAGGGCTCTGGTTATTCGGTAGGTGTTGTGACCAATTAGTCTAATGTACGGTTGCACAAGGTTGCACCTTGGTTTGTTTGGGGGTTACTCTTTCGCCACGCGCCAGCAGCGCACTACCCCAGATAGGAAAACCAATGGCCACCACTACCCTTGGCGTAAAACTCGACGACGCCACCCGCGAGCGTCTCAAGCAAGCTGCCCAATCCCTCGACCGCACCCCGCACTGGCTGATCAAGCAGGCGATCTTCAACTATCTGGAGCAGGTCGAGGGTGGCCTGACCCCGGCCGAGCATTCCGGCTTGGCCGCCGCTGCCGGTGAAGAGTCGGTCGACGCGCTGAGCGAGCAGGGCCTGCAGGTTTTCCTCGATTTCGCCGAAAGCATCCTGCCGCAGTCGGTGCTGCGCGCCGCCATCACCTCCGCCTATCGCCGCCCGGAAACCGAGGCGCTGCCGATGCTGCTGGAACAGGCCCGACTGCCGAAAGAGCAGGCCGCAGCCACCCAGAAGATGGCCCTCGGCATCGCCGAGAAGCTGCGCAACCAGAAGACCGCCAGCGGCCGCCAGGGCCTGGTGCAGGGTCTGCTGCAGGAGTTCTCGTTGTCGTCCCAGGAAGGTGTGGCGCTGATGTGCCTGGCCGAGGCGCTGCTGCGCATCCCGGACAAGGCCACCCGCGATGCCCTGATCCGCGACAAGATCGCCAATGGCAACTGGAGCCAGCACCTCGGTCAGAGCGCCTCGATGTTCGTCAACGCGGCGAGCTGGGGTCTGCTGATCACCGGCAAGCTGGTCGCCACCCATAACGAGGCCGGCCTGTCGTCCTCGCTCAATCGCCTGATCGGCAAGAGCGGCGAGCCGGTGATCCGCAAGGGCGTGGACATGGCCATGCGCCTGATGGGCGAGCAGTTCGTCACCGGCGAAACCATCGGCGAGGCCCTGGCCAACGCCACCAGCATGGAAAGCAAAGGCTTCCGCTACTCCTACGACATGCTCGGCGAAGCCGCGCTGACCGAGGCGGACGCCAAGCGCTACCTGGCTTCCTACGAGCAGGCCATCCACGCCATCGGCAAGGCCTCCCACGGCCGTGGCATCTACGAAGGCCCGGGCATCTCGATCAAGCTCTCGGCGCTGCACCCGCGCTACAGCCGCGCGCAGTACGAGCGGGTGATGGACGAGCTGTACCCGATCCTGCTCGGTCTGACCAAGCTGGCCAAGCAGTACGACATCGGCCTGAACATCGACGCCGAGGAAGCCGACCGCCTGGAAATCTCCCTCGATCTGCTCGAGCGCCTGTGCTTCGCCCCGGAACTGGCCGGCTGGAACGGCATCGGCTTCGTCATCCAGGCTTACCAGAAGCGCTGCCCGTATGTGATCGACTACGTCATCGACCTGGCCAAGCGCAGCCGCCACCGCCTGATGATCCGCCTGGTGAAAGGCGCCTACTGGGACAGCGAAATCAAGCTGGCCCAGGTCAACGGCCTGGAAGGCTACCCGGTGTACACCCGCAAGCCGTACACCGACATTTCTTACATCGCCTGCGCGCGCAAGCTGCTGGCCGTGCCGGAAGCCATCTACCCGCAGTTCGCCACCCACAACGCCCACTCGTTGTCGGCCATCTACCAGCTCGCCGGGCAGAACTACTACCCGGGCCAGTACGAGTTCCAGTGCCTGCACGGCATGGGCGAGCCGCTGTACGAGCAGGTGGTGGGCAAGGTCGCCGACGGCAAGTTCAACCGTCCGTGTCGCATCTACGCCCCGGTCGGCAGCCATGAAACGCTGCTGGCCTACCTGGTCCGGCGCCTGCTGGAAAACGGCGCCAACACCTCGTTCGTCAACCGCATTGCCGACCACAGCATCTCGCTGAATGACCTGGTCCTCGACCCGGTGCTGCAGGTCGAGCAGATGGCCGCCCAGGAAGGCGCCGTCGGCCTGCCGCACCCACGCATTCCGCTGCCGCGTGACCTGTATGGGGCCGCCCGCGCCAACTCCAGCGGCATCGACCTGGCCAACGAGCACCGCCTGGGTTCGCTGTCCTCGGCGCTGCTGTCCTCTACCAATACCCTCTATGTGGCCCAGCCGATGCTGGGTGGCGATGCGCCCAACCCCGGCCCGGCCGAGCCGGTGCGCAACCCGGCCGATCACCGCGACCTGGTCGGCCATGTGCATGAAGCCAGCGAAGCCGATGTGAAGAGCGCGATCCTCTGCGCCCAGGCCAGCGGGCAGATCTGGCAGTCGACCCTGCCGGCCGAGCGTGCAGCCGTGCTGGACCGCGCCGCCGACCAGATGGAGGCGGAGATCCAGCAGCTGATGGGCCTGCTGGCACGCGAGTCGGGCAAGACTTTCGCCAACGCCATCGCCGAAGTGCGTGAGGCGGTGGACTTCCTGCGCTACTACGCGGCGCAGGCGCGTGAGCATTTCAGCAACGACAGCTACCGCCCGCTGGGTCCGGTGGTGTGCATCAGCCCGTGGAACTTCCCGCTGGCGATCTTCAGCGGCCAGGTAGCCGCGGCCCTCGCCGCCGGCAACACCGTGCTGGCCAAGCCGGCCGAGCAGACCCCGCTGATCGCCGCCCAGGCCGTGCGCATCCTTCTCGAAGCCGGCGTGCCGGCCGGTGCCGTGCAACTGCTGCCGGGCCGTGGCGAGACCGTCGGTGCGCGCCTGGTGGGTGACGAGCGCGTACGTGGGGTGATGTTCACCGGTTCCACCGAAGTGGCCGGCATCCTCCAGCGCAACATCGCCGGTCGCCTCGATGCCCAGGGCCGCACCATCCCGCTGATCGCCGAAACCGGCGGCCTCAACGCGATGATCGTCGACTCCTCAGCCCTGGCCGAGCAGGTGGTGGTCGACGTGGTCAACTCCGCCTTCGACAGCGCCGGCCAGCGCTGCTCAGCCCTGCGCGTGCTGTGCGTGCAGGAAGATGTGGCCGACCGCGTGATCGAGATGCTCAAGGGCGCCATGGCCGAGTACCGCATGGGTTCGCCGGAGCGCCTGCACACCGACATCGGCCCGGTGATCGACGCCGAAGCCAAGGGCAATATCGAGCAGCACATCGAGAAGATGCGCGAGAAAGGCCGCAAGGTATTCCAGAGCGCCCGCGCCAGCGGCGACGAGATCAAGCGCGGCACCTTCGTCATGCCGACCCTGATCGAGCTGGACAGCTTCGCCGAGATGCAGCGCGAGATCTTCGGCCCGGTGCTGCACCTGGTGCGCTACCAGCGCAGCGATCTGGGCAACCTGCTGCAGCAGATCAACGACAGCGGCTACGGCCTGACCCTCGGCGTGCACACGCGCATCGACGAGACCATCGCCCAGGTGGTGGACAACGCTCACGTCGGCAACCTGTATGTGAACCGCAACATCGTTGGTGCCGTGGTCGGCGTGCAGCCGTTCGGTGGTGAAGGCCTGTCCGGCACCGGCCCGAAAGCCGGTGGCCCGCTGTACCTCTATCGGCTGCTCTCGACCCGTCCGCAGGAGGCGGTGGCCACGCAGCTCAAGGGTGACAACGTGCAGCCGCTGCCACGCCCGGCCGAGCAGGAAAAAGCCCTGCACGCGCTGAGCGACTGGGCCGGCAAGCACGACCAGGCCCTGGCCGCGCTGTGCGCGCGCTACGCCGAGCTGGCGCAGAGCTACACCTGCCACGTGCTCAATGGCCCGACCGGCGAGCGCAACACCTACAGCCTGCTGCCGCGTGAACGCGTGCTGGGCCTGGCCGAAGAGCGCGGCGACCTGCTCGCGCAACTGGCCGCAACCCTGGCCGTGGGCAGCCGCGCGCTGTGGCTGGAAAGCCAGCGCGAGCTGTTCGCCAGCCTGCCGAAAGAGGTGCAGAAACGCATCGACCTGGTAGCCGACTGGACCAGCGTGGACGCCGAGTTCGACGCCATCCTCCATCACGGTGATTCCGACCAGCTGCGTGAAGTCAGCCAGCAGGCTGCCCAGCGCAAGGGCGCGATCATCGGCGTGCACGGCCTGAACAAGGGTGAGAGCGATATCCCGCTGGAGCGCTTGCTGATCGAGCACGCGCTGAGCGTGAACACCGCGGCGGCCGGCGGTAATGCCAGCCTGATGACCATCGGCTGAGTGGCGCGGCGGTGGTGAAGGTGGCTAATGCTTTGCTTAGCCACCGCCATGCAATCAGCCTGATAGAGCCACGGAAAGCTGGCTGAAAGCTTGCCGAGGCATGCTGTAAAGGATTTCCCGCTGCGGACAGGGTTCTGCCCGTTGCGTTGCTACAAGCGGCTTACCGCCGTTGCCAGGCGCTGTAAAAGGCACCTGGCCGGATGTGCGACCCGCCCGGCTGGTCGCCCGCCACACTTGATGCACCTACCCAGGGGGCTTACCCGCCCGGCGTCGAGTGATCTCCCTTCTGGCGGCTTGCCGCCACCCGCGCCGACCTAGCCGGTTGGCGCACCAACGGGGTTATCCATCCCGTTACCTTTTGCGTAAAACGGCCTGCCCAGATGCAGGCCGTTTTCGTTTGCCTGTGGCCAGGGCGATAAGCTGCGGGCCGGGCTGGAGGACATCCGACCAGCCCGCTCCCGGATTGCATCCGGGCTACGGATTGCCTGCGCCGACTATGCTGAATGCATCTCTCTTGCGCCGCGAGGCATTTGCCGTGACTGCAACCCGCTTGCGCGGCTGGTTCTGTGCGTTGCTGTGCGGCGGCCTGTGCCAGGCCGCGCAGGCCCAGCCGCTGCACCTGTACACCGAGGAATACCCACCGATCAACTTTAGCCAGAATGGCCAGGCCACCGGCTTGGCCACCGAGGTGGTGCGCGAGATCATGCGCCGCGCCGGACAGAGCGCGCCGATCAGCGTGGTGCCCTGGGCGCGCGGCTATCAACAGGCGTTGGTGCGAGCCAATACCGGGCTGTTCGTGACCATGCGCACCCCGGAGCGCGAGGCGCTGTTCAAATGGGTGGGGCCGCTGACCCGCAATGTGATCAGTTTCTACGCCTTGGCCAGTTCCCATCTGAGCCTGACCGAGCTGGAGCAGGCCCGCCATTTCGACGAGATAGCCGTAGCGCGCGGTTGGTCTAGCCACCAGCGCCTGCTGGACCAGGGTTTCACCAACCTGGTCCCGGTCACCGGGCCGGCGCAGATGGTCAGTATGCTCAAGCGCGGGCGGGTCAAGCTGATGGTGCTGGACAACCTCAGCCTCACCACCTTGCTGAGCCAGGGCGAAATCCAGGCCGATGAGGTGCAGCAGCTGTTGACCCTGACGCACAGCGACAGCTATGTCGCCTTCTCCCAAGGCACCGACGACGCGCTGATCTTGCACTGGCAGCATGAGCTGGATGGGATGAAGGCCGATGGCAGCTTTGCCGCCATCTATCAGAAATGGCTGCCCGGTGAGCCCCAGCCCAGCATGGCGCCACAGCCCTGACCAGGGCGCTATCTTGGCTGGCCACGCGCGATTTCGATTCCAGCGAGCTTGCCAGCAGATGGCAACTGCTGTGCGCGGCCGGGGCGTAGCGAAATCCGGGACGGCAGCTGCTGCTCATCCCCCGGATTGCATCCGGGCTACGCGAGTTGTCTTGGAACCTTTTGCGGGTCTTTTTTGCATCGCCATAACGGCGTCTAGGGAAGGTGCGGTGTGCTTTTGCCCCCTCTCCCACTCTTTATTTATAAGGAATGGGAGAGGGGGGCGAGGTCGTAAACCGGCTCTTAGCGTTGCGCGGTGCCGCGTACTGGCGCGGCGCCGGCCACATAGTAAGGCGCGTTGCTGCGTGGCAGCGGGGCGCGACCACGGATGCGGTCGACGATCTTCTCGGCGAGCATGATGGTGGTGGCGTTGAGGTTGCCGGTGATGATCTCCGGCATGATCGACGCGTCGATCACCCGCAGCCCCTCCAGGCCATGCACGCGGCCCTGGCCGTCGACCACCGCCATCTCGTCGTTGCCCATCTTGCACGAGCAGGACGGGTGGAAGGCGGTCTCGGCATGGCTGCGGATGAACTCGTCCAGCTCGGCGTCGCTCTGCATCTGCGCGCCCGGGCTCAGCTCGCGGCCACGGAAGGCGTCCAGCGCCGGCTGCGCCATGATCTCGCGGGTGATGCGGATGCCGTCGCGGAATTCCTGCCAGTCCTGCGGGCTGCTCATGTAGTTGAATAGGATGCTCGGGTGCTGGCGCGGGTCCTTGGATTTGACGTGGATACGGCCGCGGCTCGGCGAGCGCATGGAGCCCATGTGCGCCTGGAAGCCGTGTTCTTTTACCGCGTTGCTGCCGTTGTAGTTAATCGCCACCGGCAGGAAGTGGTACTGGATATTCGGCCATGCGAATTCCTCCCGCGTACGGATGAAGCCGCCGGCCTCGAACTGGTTGCTGGCGCCCAGGCCGCTGCCGAGGAACATCCACTCGGCGCCGATCGCCGGCTGGTTCCACCACTGCAGGGCCGGGTACAGCGACACCGGTTCCTTGCAGGCGTACTGCAGGTACAGCTCGAGGTGGTCCTGCAGGTTGGCGCCGACGCCGGGCAGGTCATGCACCACCGGGATGTCGAGGTCGCGCAGCAGGGCGGCTGGGCCGACGCCCGAGCGCTGCAGGATCTGCGGCGAGGCGATGGCGCCGCTGCTCAGCAGCACTTCGCGGCGGGCGTGCACGGTCACCGGGCTGTCGTTGTCGCCATGCAGGTAGGCGACGCCACTGGCGCGCTTGCCGTCGAACAGGATGCGGTCGGTGAGGGCATGGGTGACGATGGTCAGGTTGGGCCGGCCGCGGGCCTGGTCCAGGTAGCCGCGCGCAGTGCTGGAGCGGCGACCCTGGGGGGTCACGGTACGGTCCATCGGGCCGAAGCCTTCCTGCTGGAAGCCGTTGAGGTCGTCGGTGCGCGGGTAGCCGGCCTGCACGCCGGCCTCGACCATGGCGTGGAACAGCGGGTTGTTGCCGGCCTTGGGCGTGGTCACCGACACCGGGCCGTCGCCGCCGTGGTAATCGTTGGCGCCAATGTCGCGGGTCTCCGCCTTGCGGAAATACGGCAGGCAGTCCAGATAGCTCCAGTCTTCCAGGCCGGGCGCCTTGGCCCAGTTGTCGAAGTCCAGGGCGTTGCCGCGGATGTAGCACATGCCATTGATCAAGGATGAGCCGCCCAGGCCCTTGCCGCGGCCGCACTCCATGCGCCGGTTGTTCATGTACGGCTCGGGGTCGGTCTCGTAGGCCCAGTTGTAGCGGCGGCCTTGCAGCGGGTAGGCGAGGGCGGCGGGCATCTGGGTGCGGAAGTCCAGGCGGTAGTCCGGGCCGCCGGCTTCCAGCAGCAGCACGTTGACGTTGGCGTCTTCGCTCAGGCGGGTGGCCAGCACGTTACCGGCCGAGCCGGCGCCGATGATGATGTAGTCGAATTCTTGGGACATGTGGCTTACCTGCTAAATGACCCGGACGGCTCCGGGGCGCGGTATCTCTCTTCCCCGGATTGCATCCGGGCTACAGGGGCGGTCTGGTCGGTAGCCCGGATGAAATCCGGGGAACGCTGCGCGTGCCCCGCGGAAGTCGTCCGGGTCCGTATCAGTCAGAACACCGAGTAGTAATCGCCCAGCTCGACCTGTACCGACTTGATCCGAGTGTAATGAGCCAGGGTGGTCAGGCCGTTCTCGCGGCCGACGCCGGACTGCTTGTAACCGCCAACCGGCATCTCCGCCGGCGACTCGCCCCAGGTGTTGATCCAGCAGATGCCGGCTTCCAGCTTGTGGATCACCCGGTGCGCGCGGGCCAGGTCGCGGGTCACCACGCCGGCGGCCAGGCCATAGGCGGTGTCGTTGGCGCGGCGGATGACTTCGTCCTCGCTGTCGTAGATGAGGATGCTCATCACCGGGCCGAAGATTTCCTCGCGCACGATGGTCATGTCGTCGTTGCAGTCGGTGAACACGGTAGCCTCGACATAGGCGCCCTTGGCCAGTTCGCCATCGCTCACCCGCTTGCCGCCGATCAGCAGGCGTGCGCCTTCCTCGTGGCCTTTCTCGATGTAGCCGAGCACATTGTCCATATGCGCGAAGCTGGTCAGCGGGCCGAAGTTGGTGCGCTCGTCCTGCGGGTCGCCGAGGCGGATGCGCTTGACCCGCTCGACCACCTTGGCCTCGAAGCGCGCCTGCAGGCTGCGCGGCACGAATACCCGGGTGCCGTTGGTGCAGACCTGGCCGGAGCTGAAGAAGTTGGCCATCACCGCGATGTCGGCGGCGCGGTCGAGGTCGGCGTCGTCGAAGATGATCAGCGGCGACTTGCCGCCCAGTTCCATGGTCACTTCCTTCAGCGAGGAGCTGGAGGCGCTGGCCATGACCTTCTTGCCGGTGGCGGTGCCGCCGGTGAAGGAGATCTTCTCGATCAGCGGGTGTTCGGTCAGCCACTGGCCGACTTCGCGGCCGCTGCCGGTGAGCACGCTGAACACGCCGTCCGGCACACCGGCTTCGGTGTAGATCTCGGCCAGCTTGAGGGCGGTCAGCGGGGTGACTTCGCTGGGCTTGAAGATCATCGCGTTGCCGGCGGCCAGGGCCGGGGCGGATTTCCACATGGCGATCTGTACCGGGTAGTTCCAGGCGCCGATGCCGGCGACCACGCCCAGCGGCTCGCGGCGGGTGTAGACGAAGCTGGTCTCGCGCAGGGGGATCTGCTCGCCCTCGATGGCCGGGATCAGGCCGGCGTAGTACTCGATCACGTCGGCGCCGGTGACGATGTCCACGGCGCGGGTTTCGCTAAGTGGTTTGCCGGTGTCCAGGGTCTCCAGCGCGGCCAGCTCGTCGTTGCGCTCGCGGAGGATCTCCACGGCACGGCGGAGGATGCGCGAACGCTGCATGGCGGTCATCGCGGCCCAGACTTTCTGCCCTTCGACGGCGCTGGCGACGGCGCGATCGACGTCGTCCTGGCTGGCGCGCTGGACGTTGGCCAGCACTTCGCCGGTGGCCGGATTGATGGTCTCGAAGGTGGCGCCGCTGGTCGAGTCGACGTAGCGGCCGCCGATGTAGAGCTGCTGTTCGGGGAGACGGGGCATGGGCAATCCTCTAATTGTCTGGGCACGCTCGGCGGGCAGGGCGCCGGCAAAACTCCACGCTCGGGAGTGGTTGAAATTCAGCCTACTTTATTTTTATTGAACGATCAAACAACAAAGAATATGCTCGCCGTCATGAGCTGACTGCGGCACATCGCCGCACCGGCTCCCGATCCATGGTGCGACGCCCTGAGGGCGTATCTGTGGGTGCGTGTAGAACCTTTGCCGATCGCCCGTACGTCCTCCCCCGACGTACGCTGTCGAGCTCCGCCTCGTGCGATCGTCTAGAGGTCTTGAGTCCGGGCCCGCCCGTTCCCTCCCCGGGAATTCGTGGCGGGACCCTTTTTTCTGCCTTGGAGCCACACTCCGCCATGAGCACTGCGTCCGCAATAACAACAACGCCCGAGAAGGTGCGCCTCAATCCGGTCGTGTTCTTCGGTTCGACCGCCCTGATCCTGCTGCTTACCGCCGCGCTGATTCTCTTCCCCGATGCCGCCGGCAGCCTGCTGGGCCAGGCGCAGAGCTGGCTGTCGCGCAGCTTCGGCTGGTACTACATGCTGGCCATCGGCGCCTACCTGTTCTTCGTCCTCTATGTGGCCTTCTCGCGCTATGGCCAGCTGCGCCTGGGCGAGGACCACGAGCGCCCGGACTTCAGCTACGGCGCCTGGGCCGGCATGCTGTTCTCCTCGGGTATCGGCATCTCGCTGCTGTACTTCGCCGCGTCCGAGCCGATCGACCACCTGTACAACCCGCCGGAAGGCGAGCCGGGCAGCCAGTTCGCCGCACGCCAGGCGCTGCAGCTGACTTTCCTGCACTGGGGCGTGCATGGCTGGGCGATCTACGCCCTGGTCGGCCTGGCCGTCGGCTATTTTGCCTACCGCCACAAGCAGCCGCTGGCCCTGCGTTCGGCGCTCTACCCGCTGTTCGGCGAACGCCTGATGCGCGGCGGGGTGGGCAATGCGGTGGACTGCTTCGGCATCTTCGTCACCCTGCTCGGCCTGGTCACCAACCTCGGCATCGGCGCCCTGCAGGTGTCGTCCGGCCTGGAGTACCTGTTCGACCTGCCGCACAGCCAGGGCGCGCTGCTGGCGGTGATCCTGGTGATGAGCGCGGTGGCCACCCTGGCCGCCGTATCGGGGATCGAGAAGGGCATCCGCCGCCTGTCCAACCTCAACATCATCCTGTTCAGCGGCCTGCTGGTCTTCGTGCTGTTCGCCGGCGACACCCTGCACCTGCTCAACGGCCTGGTGCAGAACACCGGTGACTACCTCAACGGCCTGGTGCTGAAGACCTTCGACCTCTACGTCTACACCGGCCAGTCCGGCAAGAGCGAAGAGTGGATGGGCCTGTGGACCCTGTTCTACTGGGCCTGGTGGATTTCCTGGGCACCGTTCGTGGGCATGTTCATCGCGCGGATCTCCCGTGGCCGCACGGTGCGCGAGCTGGTCAGCGGCGTGCTGCTGATTCCGCTGGGCTTCACCCTGGCCTGGCTGTCGATCTTCGGCAACAGCGCCCTGGACCTAGTGATGAACCAGAATGCCGCCGACCTGAGCAAGGCCGCGCTAGAACAGCCGGCCATGTCGATCTACCTGCTGCTGGAGCATTACCCCTGGTCCAAGGTGGTGATCGGCGTGTCGATCTGCGTCGGCTTCGTGCTGTTCCTCACCCCGGCCGACACCGGCTCGGTGATGTTGGCCAACCTGTCGCGCCAGGGTGGCGACCTCGACGAGGACGCGCCCAGCTGGCTGCGCATCTTCTGGTCGGCGGTAGTGACGGTGGCCACCATCGGCCTGCTGTTCGCCGGCAACTTCACCGCCATGCAGACGGTGGTGGTGCTGGCCGGCCTGCCGTTCTCGGTGGTGCTGCTGCTCTATATGTTCGCCCTGCTCAAGACGATGAAGGCTGATATGCAGGCCTTGGAGGATGCGCGGCGCTTGCCGCCCCAGCCACTGCCGCAGGCCAGCCTGCAGCGCTAAACGACAAGGCCCGCCATTTGGCGGGCCTTGTGCGTTATGGGGCTTTCGTTACAGCGATCCTCTGAGGGTGTTCAGCCCTTGGCCTTGGCCAGTTGCAGGTCGACGTATTCGTAGGCGATCTGCAGGTCGCGTGCTGTGTCGAACGCCTCGCCGGTCAGCGCGCCGCGCAGCCACAGGCCGTCGATCAGTGAGGACAGGCCACGGGCGGCGGCGCGTGCTTCGGCGTGCGGCAGGGCGCGGCGGAACTGGCTGCACAGGTTGGAGTCGAGGCGGCGGTCGTTGATCCGCTGCAGGCGGCGCAGCGCGGGCTGGTGCATGCTGCTGGCCCAGAAGGCCAGCCAGGTCTTCACCGCCGGGCCGTTGACCTGGGTGTCGTCGAAGTTGCCTTCGATGATGCAGCGCAGGTGGGCGCGCGGGCTGTCGTCTTCTAGTTGCTCGCGGCGCTGGCGTACACCCTGGCTGAGGCTGGACATCAGGTAGCGCATGGTGGCTTCGAGCAGGCCGTTCTTGTCCTTGAAGTAGTGACTGATGATGCCGTTGGACACTCCGGCGATGCGCGCAATATAGGCGATGCTGGCATCGCTCATGCCAACCTGGTCGACCGCTTCGAGGGTCGCGGCAATCAGTTGCGAACGGCGGATCGGCTGCATTCCGACCTTGGGCATCAGGCTCTCCGGCGCTAGGCGCTGTCTGGGGTGGCGCCTAGTCTAGGGGCCGCTTTGTTGAACAGGCAACCAATTATGTCGTGGTGGAGGGATGACTTGCCGGTCAGCGCCATTGGCTGTGCTGCCCAATCGCCGGCCAAGAAAAAACGGGCCGTGGCCCGTTCTTTCCCGCGTCTGCGCTGCGCTTATTGCAACCAGCCGGCAACCCGCTCGGGGTTCTTGGCGATCCAGTCCTTGGCCGCGTCTTCCGGCTTGGCGCCTTCGCGGATGGCCAGCATCACCGCGCCGACCTCTTCGCCGCTCCAGGAGAACTTGCCGAGGAAGGCGGTGGCGTCGACGGCGCTGGTGGCCAGGACCGGGTTGATCACGGTGTCGACATGCTCGTCGTCGCCGAAGACCTTTTGCGGGTCTTCGAGGAAGCGCAGGTTCCACTTGGCGAACATCCAGTGCGGAATCCAGCCGGTGACGACAATGGCTTCCTTGTTCTTCTCGGCGCGGGTCAGGGCGGTGGCCATGGCCGGGCCGGAGCTGGGCATCAGCTTGATGTCGCTCAGGTTGTACTGCTTGATCGCGTCCTCGGTGCGGCGCATCACGCCGGCGCCGGCGTCGATGCCGGTGATCTTGCCGTCGAAGTCCTTGGCGTAGGTGTTGAGGTCGGCAATGCTCTTGGCCGCCACGTAGTCCGGCACGATCAGGCCGATCTTGGCGCCCTTGTAGTTGCTGCCGAGCACGCTGACCTTGTCCTTGAGCTTGGCGTAGTACTCGCCATGGGTGGCCGGCAGCCAGGCGGAGAGGGTGGCGTCGAGGTCGCCACGGGCCACGCCCTGCCACATGATTGCCGGCTCCACCGGCTTCAGTTCGACCGTGTAGCCGAGTTTGTCTTCGAGGATCTGCCCGGCGACGAAGGTGGCGGCGACGCTGTCGTCCCAGCCATTGACGTAGCCGATCTTGATCGTCGGTTTGTCCGCCGCCATGGCGGTCGACAGGCCGAGGGCCAGGGCGGCGACGCCCAGGCCTTGTATGCAGCGGGTGGTGAAGTTGCGCATCGGTCTTGCTCCATCAGGTGAGTGGCAGTCTTTAGAGGTGTTACTGGCTCGTTCTGATTGCGGGCCTTGCAGCCGGTGAAGCGAAAAACGGGCATGGCGGTGCTGGCCGGGAGCCGTGGTGGCTCCCGGAGGCTTAGCTGCTAAAGGGGGAGGGCCGCCCAGTGTCGGGCGGCCGGATGGCTCAGAGGCCGAGGTGTTTCTTCACTGCGGCGGTGCCGTCCTGGCCGTCATAGGTGGTCACGCCGGCCAGCCACTGGTCGAGGGCCTGCGGGTTGGCCTTGAGCCAGTCGGTGGCGACCTTGGTCGGGTTCTCTTTCTGCAGCACCTTGTCCATCAGCTGGCTTTCGATCTCGACGCTGAACTGCAGGTTGTTCAGCAGTTTGCCGACGTTGGCGCAGCGTGCCTCGTAATCCGGCGGCACCACGGTGTAGACCTTGGCCGCGCCGTAGTCGGGACCGAACACGTCGTCACCGCCGGACAGGTAGGTGAGGTCGAACTGGGTGTTCATCGGGTGCGGTGCCCAGCCGAGGAAGACCACCGGCTCCTGCTTCTTCACCGCGCGTTGCACCTGTACCAGCATGCCGGCCTCGCTCGACTCGATCATGCGGAAGCCGTTGAGCTCGAACTGGTTGCCCTTGATCATCTTGTCGATCAGCAGGTTGCCGTCGTTACCCGGCTCGATGCCGTAGATCTTGCCGCCCAGCTGGTCCTTGAACTTGGCGATGTCAGCAAAGCTCTTCAGCCCGGCCTCGGCCGCGTAGGTCGGTACTGCCAGGGTGTACTTGGCGCCTTCCAGGTTGGGCTTGGCCAGCACCTTGACCCCGCCGTCCTTGGTGAAGGGTTCGATCACCGGGTCCATCGAGGGCGCCCAGTAGCCGAGGAACACGTCGATCTGCTTGTTCTTCACCCCGGTGAAGGCAATCGGCACCGAGGCCATGACCTTGCGCGGCTGGTAGCCCAGGCCTTCGGTCAGCACCATGGCCACGCCGGTGGTGGCGGCGATGTCGGCCCAGCCGATCTCGGCGAAACGCACCTGCTTGCAGCTTTCCGGGTCTTGCGCCCAGGCACTTTGCAGCAAGCTGCAAGACAACAGACCGACGGCGGCAATGCTCTTGATCGTATTCATCTGCGACTCCCTCAGGGATGGATAGGACAGGGTGTTGGCGTTTTTTTGAACAGACTCTTATTGGCGCTGCAGCTTGCCGCTGAGCCAGCCGAACATGCCAGGGTTCTTGGCATTCTTGCTGGTCTTGGTGCCGAAGCTTTCGGTGATGCGGTCGAGGATGATCGCCAGCAGTACGACGGCCATGCCGCTCTCGAAGCCGAGGCCGATGTCCAGGCGCTGGATGCTCGCCAGCACGTCGTTGCCCAGGCCGCCAGCTCCAACCATCGAGGCGATGATCACCATCGACAGGGCCATCATGATGGTCTGGTTGACCCCGGCCATGATCGACGGCATGGCGTTGGGCAGCTGCACCTTGAACAGCAGCTGGCGGCTGTTGCAGCCGAACGACTGGCCGGCTTCGACCAGCTCCTTGTTGACCATGCGGATGCCCAGGCTGGTCAGGCGCACCGCCGGCGGCATGGCGAAGATCACCGTGGCGATGATCCCCGGCACGCGGCCGAGGCCGAACAGCATGGCCGCCGGAATCAGGTAGACGAAGGCCGGCATGGTCTGCATGAAGTCGAGGACCGGGCGGATCACGTAGGCCACGCTTTCCTTCTTCGCCGCCCAGATGCCCAGCGGGATGCCCAGCAGCAGGCTGATCAGGGTCGAGGAGAAGGTCAGGCCGAGGGTCACCACCGTCTGTTCCCAGAATCCGGTGAGGACGATGAGGATGAAGGACACTGCGGTGAAGGCGGCGAACTTGAAACCGATGCGCCAGACGCTGAGGGCCACGAACAGGCTGATCAGCAACCAGGCCGGCGGCAGCATGAGCAGTTGCTCGACGGCCTCGGAGAAGCCCTCGACCACCTTGCCGACGCTGTCGAAGCCGCCACTGTAGTTGTCCAGCAGGTGCTGTACGCCGTCGTTGACCCAGCTACCCAGATCCAGTTTATCGCTCATCGTCATTCCCCCTGCAGGCGGCTCAGCAGGCGGCCCTTGCTGATGGCACCGGAGTAGCGGCCACTACGGTCGATCACCGGAATCGGCCCTTCATTGATTACCAGGCGCTCGATCACCTGCTCCAGCGGCAGGTCTTCGGCCACCGGTTCGATCTGCTTGAGCAGCTCGGGGAGCAGCTCGGTGTAGCGGCCTTCCTCGACGATCAGGGCGATCTTTTCCAGGCTGATGGAGCCGCAGAAACGGTTTTCCTCGTCGACGATAAAGGCGTAGTGCTTGTCCTGCGCCTGCAGCTCCTGGCACACCTTGAGCGCATCCGGGGCGCGGCCGTTGTGCACGTAGAGCGGCACGCTGTCGGCCTTGAGCTGGCCGGCGGTGAGGTAGCGGCTGGTGTCGATGGTGTCGAAGAAGTTGCGCACGTAATCGTTGGCCGGGTTGTCGATCAGCTCCTGCGGGGTGCCGACCTGGACCAGCTTGCCGCCTTCCATGATGCCGATGCGCGAGCCGATGCGGATCGCTTCCTCGATGTCGTGGGAGACGAAGATGATGGTGCGCCGGTCGGTCTTCTGCAGCTCCAGCAGCACGTCCTGCATCTCGCGGCGCTTGAGCGGGTCGAGGGCGGAGAAGGCCTCGTCCATGATGATCATCGACGGGTTCACCGCCAGCGCGCGGGCCAGGCCGACGCGTTGCTGCATGCCGCCGGACAGCTCGTGCGGGAACTTGTGGGCGAAGCTGGCCAGGCCGACCTGCTCGAGTACCGCCATGGCGCGCTGCTCGCGCTCCTTGCGGCTCTTGCCGGCCACTTCCAGGCCGAAGGCGGCGTTGTCCAGCACGCTGCGCGAAGGCATCAGGGCGAAGGACTGGAAGACCATGCTCATGTCGCGGCGGCGCAGCTCGATGAGCTGGGCATGGGGCAGTTTGGCGACGTTCTGGCCGTCGATGAAGACATCGCCGGCACTGGGTTCGATCAGGCGGTTGATCAGGCGGATCAGGGTCGACTTGCCCGAGCCGGAAAGGCCCATGAGCACGAAGATCTCGCCTTCCTCGACGCTGAACGACACGTCGCTGACGCCGATCACCGCGCCTTTTTCGGCGAGGATCTGTTCCTTGCTCATGCCCTGCTTGAGCATGTCGATCGCTTGCTGTGGTTGCTCACCGAAAACCTTGTACAGGTTCTGCACCACGATTTTTCCAGACAACATGGGACATTCCCCCTTCAGTAGGCATCAGTACGGTTGCACGGAAACGGCTGTGCGCCCGAGTGCGCCGTCGCGGATGCCGCAGGCTGGTCGGCCTGTGTGGGTGTTAAATGGTTCCTGGGTTTGCCCCGCCCTGTGCAACCTGCCCTGGAAGATGGCTGCATTACCCGCATGGGGTAGTGAGCTGCTGCTGTGGCCTGTGGCAAAACGCGGTGCAAACGCTCTGGCAGTGTTACCAGCCCGCTTCCCTTGGGCAGTCGCATTCGTCCTGAATGCGCGTACATCCGAATTTTCTTGTGGCTCCGGCGCTGTGGGGCGATCGGCGCATATCTGTCTTCGGTTCGGGGCGGTGGGCCCCGGTCTGTCGCCATCCGTTGACGGCGACAGTGACGAAATCGGCTGACTCAACGATATAGCCTTCAGCTCTCAGGAATTGTCGGTTTGCGACCCCGACGTGCTGGGTGGCGACATGCCCCGCGCCCGACGGAAAATACCTGCTGCGCGTGCCCCACAGGTGACCGTTGGGCTGCTCGCCGTCATCACGGCTGCTGTGCCAGCAAGGGGTTGGGCGCGCTGCCATCGCGGCGGGTCACACCTTGCAGCCATTGTTCCTGGGCCTCGGGGTTGGCCTTGAGCCAGGCGATGGCTTCGCGGCGGCGGTTGGTGTTCTGGTTGAGGATGGCCTCCATCAGGTGGTTCTCCATGGCCAGGCTGAAGCGCAGGTTCTTCAGCAGCCGCGCCACGTTGGGACACTGCGTGGCATAGCCGGCGCGGATATTGGTGTAGACGGTAGCGCCGCCGAAGTCGGGGCCGAAGTACTGGTCGCCGCCACTCAGGTAGCGCAGCTTGACCTGGTTGTTCATCGGGTGCGGTTCCCAGCCGAGGAACACCACCCAGTGCTTGAGGTGCGCGGCGCGGCGCACCTGCGCGAGCATGCGCGACTCGCTGGACTCCACCAGCTTGAAGCCGCGCAGGGCGAAGGCGTTGTCGTCGATCATCTGCTGGATCAGCTGGTTGCCGTCGTTGCCGGGCTCGATGCCGTAGATCTTGCCGCCCAGCTGCTCCTTGAATTTGGCGATGTCGGCGAAGCTCTTGAGGCCGCCGTCATAGGCCTCCTGGTTTACCGCCAGGGTGTACTTGGCGCCCTCCAGGTTGGCGCCCAGGGTTTCCACCGTGCCTTTGTCCAGGTACGGCTGGATATCCTTGGCCATGCTCGGCATCCAGTTGCCGAGGAACACGTCGATCTGCCTGTTCTGCAGGGCCTGGTAGGTATCGGGCACCGACAGGCGCTTGACCTGGGTGCGGTAGCCCAGCTCGGCGAGGACCTGGCGGGTCACGGCGGTGGTCACGGTGATATCGGTCCAGCCGACATCGGCGAAGCGCACCACATCGCAGCTGGCTGGGTCGGCCGCGCGGGCCAGCAGTGGGGCGCTCAGGGCGGCGGCCAGGAGCAGGCATTTATGCAGTTTCATGGGTCCTTCCTGTGCAAGGTGGCGAGGCCGGCGATCATGCCGGGCGTGCGCGGGCTTGCCTATGCGCCAGGTCGCGAACGGAGCACGGCTGACGGGTTTGGATACGCATGGGTCGCGCTGAGACGATCAGCTGGTGGGCAATCCCGCTGATGGGCACCCAGGCGCCTGGGTGATCTGCTGCGCGCTGGCCTGTTCCAGCCTGGGAGGTCAGCAACCAGTCCTGAGCTGTCTTGGCCCGTCACCCGGATCGGCGCCCCAAGCCGGTGCATCGATCCCGTGGGGATGTGTTACGCGCCGGTTATTTCCCCTCGTAGCGCGTGGCCACTGGCCGCCATGCCAGTGCTACCGAAGGCCCCAGCTGCCGCCCTGCATGGCGCTGTGCTGTCGCAAACAGAGCGTTTCCGTCGCTTCCAGCTAAGCCCCGTGCCACGGGGCCTGGGCGTAAACTTCTATTTTTATTGAATGACCAATCAATTTAGGCACGGCGTTTGCCTTTGTATGAGTGTCCATCCGGGGCGCCCATGATCCCGGAACCATAAAAAAGGACTCGCCAGTCAGAATCTGCCCGGTCGCTGTGATAGGCCAGCCAGTTCTTGGGGTCCACACCGTGCCTTGCGTGAGGGTTAGATTGATGTCGCCACTGAACCCAGGGGCCCAGCCCCAGAATTCCGCTCCGCAGTCCATCGGCTTCCTGCTGCTGGACAACTTCACCCTGATCTCCCTGGCTGCCGCGGTTGAACCGCTGCGCATGGCCAACCAGCTGTCCGGCAAGGACCTCTTCCCGCTGGCACACCCTGACCCGCGATGGCAGCCCGGTGTGCGCCAGCGATGGCCTGCAGATCACCCCGGATGCCGGCCTGGCCAACGCCCCGGCGCTGAACGCGGTGATCGTCTGCGGCGGCATCGACATCCAGCACAGCGTTACCCGCGAACACCTGCAGTGGCTGCAGAGCCAGGCGCGCCAGGGCCGCCAGCTCGGCGCCGTGTGCACCGGCAGCTGGGCGCTGGCCAAGGCCGGCCTGCTCGACGGCTACGATTGCAGCGTGCACTGGGAATGCCTGGCCTCGATGCAGGAAGCCTTCCCGCGTACTGCGATCAGCACCCGCCTGTTCTCCATCGACCGCAACCGCAACACCTCCACCGGCGGCACCGCACCGCTGGACATGATGCTGCACCTGATTGCCCGCGAGCATGGCCGCGAGCTGGCGGCGGCGATCTCCGAGATGTTCATCTGCGAGCGCATCCGCAACGAGCAGGATCACCAGCGCGTGCCGCTCAAGCACGTGCTCGGCACCAACCAGCCGAAGCTGCAGGAAATCGTCGCGCTGATGGAAGCCAACCTGGAGGAGCCGATCGAACTCGACGAGCTGGCCTGCTACGTCGACGTCTCGCGCCGCCAGCTCGAGCGCCTGTTCCAGAAGTACCTGCACTGCTCGCCGTCGCGCTACTACCTGAAGCTGCGCCTGATCCGCGCGCGCCAACTGCTCAAACAGACCACCCTGTCGATCATCGAAGTGGCGGCGGTCTGTGGTTTCGTCTCCACCCCGCACTTCTCCAAGTGCTACCGCGAGTACTTCGGCATTCCGCCGAGCAACGAGCGCGCCGGTCAGCAGGGCGCCAGCGTGGTAGCCCTGTTGCCGATTCCCGGCGAGCTGCACGCGGCGCAATCGATGGCGCTGAGCCGGGCGCAGGGTGAGTCGAGCTATGCCAGCGTGCGGCTCTAGTTAGCCCGCACTAATGCAAACGGGGCGCCTGGTGCGCCCCGTTGTTTTATCGCCCTGTGCAGCCGTCGTAGGGCGGGTGAAACCCGCGTAGACCGCGTGCCGCGGGTTGCACCCGCCCTACGTCAGCATGTAGCCCGGATGCAATCCGGGAGCGGCCTGCTAGGCGGCCGATTGCCCCGGATGTTATCCGGGCTACCAAAGCGGCATTGCTATCAGCGCGGCACTAGGGCCGGCAGCAGATGGCGGGAAATTGCCTCGCGTACGGCGGGCAGCATGGTCGCGCCGCTGCCGAGCAGCTCTTCCACCAGTCGGCGCAGGGCCTTGGCCCGCTCCGGGTCGAGGCCGCTGACCGCCAGCTCGCAGGCCTGTTCGGCACTGGTGCCGCTGGGGATGCTCAGGCCCAGCGCCACCAGGCGCTCGCGGAAGTCTTCCTGGTCGATCAGATCGGCATGCATCATGGTCAAACTCTCCCTTGGCAATAGGTTTGGCTAGCGCTGCTCAACGCAGCACACCTTCTTCGACCAGCAACTTGAAGATAGCTTCGGCGCCCGCTTGCGGCGAGACATCCTTGAGCACCTGGCCGCCGCCACCACTGGCTTTGGCGGTGGCCGCCTTCATCCGTTCGGCACCGGTCTTGGCCTTGATCACCTTGAGCCGCTTGGGCCGTGGCCGCGCCGGCTGCAGCTGCGCGGTGGCCAGCAGTTCGTCGTCGACGATGCTCACCTCGTGGGCCTGCAGCTGGCCACGCCGGGCCGGGCCGAAGGCGCTCTGCCGGGCCACGGGCGCGGCGTTGTCGACGCTGGCGAGGAACGGCAGGCGCACCTTGAGCCGCCGCCGTTGGCCGCGGGGCAGGGCTTGCAGCACCTGGGCCATGCCGTTCTCGACCTTTTCCACTGCGGCCAGGCCGACCACCAGTGGCCAGCCCAGGCGCTCGGCCAGGAGGAAGGGCAGCATGCCGGAACCTTCGCCGGTTTCCGCCTGGCTGCCGGTCAGCACCAGTTGGGCGCCGGCCTTGCGCAGGTAGTCGGCCAGCACCGGCAGTGCGTCGGTCTGGGGCGGTTGTTCGAGTACGGCGATTTCCGCCAGGCCCATGCCCAGGTAGGCACGCAGGGCTTCTTCTTTGGGATCGCCAGCGTGCAGCAGTTGCAGACGTGAGCCGGCCAGTTGCAGGCCCAGTTCGACGGCGCGCGCGTCCTGCTCGGCGCGGCGAGCGCGGCCGGAGGTCGGGTGGGCGCCCACGGAGACCAGGGTGATGATGTTCAGTTCAGTCATGTTGTCCCCGTAGCCCGGATGCAATCCGGGAAAGATGGTGGTGACCCCGGATTCCATCCGGGCTACGCCGCATCGCGGGCCGCTCCCTGGCGATGGGCGGCGACCCGTTCGATCAGCGCGGCGAGGATCGCGGCGGAGTCGCCGATCACCGAGAGGTCGGCGCGCTTGATCATGTCGCAGCCGGGGTCGAGGTTGATCGCCACCACCTTGTCGCAGGCGCCGATGCCCTGCAGGTGCTGGATAGCCCCGGAAATCCCCACGGCCAGGTAGACCCGCGCGGTGACCCAGGTGCCGGTGGCGCCGACCTGGCGGTTGCGCGGCATGAAGCCGTCGTCCACCGCCACCCGCGAGGCGCCTTCGGTGGCGCCGAGGGCGACGGCGGCCTGGTGGAACAGGTTCCAGTCCTGCACGCCGTTGCCGCCGGAGAGGATGAATTCGGCCTCGGCCATGGGGATCTGCGCCGGATCCACCGCCACCGCGCCGAGATCCTGGATGCGCGGCAGGCTATGGGCGATGTTTTCCTGCAGTTCGAGCGACCGCACTTCGTGGCGCGTCTCGCTGACCGGCTCGGCGCATTCGGCGGCGGCCAGGATCAGCCGCGGCGCCTGGCGGATCAGGTCTTCGCGTCCGGCGCCGGCGCGTCCGCTGGCGATGCCATCGGCGACCTGCCAGATGCGCGTGGCCGGGCGTTCGCCGAGCTTGGCGGCGAGGCGCCGGCCCAGTTCGCCACCGCCATTGCGGCTGTCCGGCAGCAGCCAGTGGCGCGGCGCCAGTTGGCTTTCCACGGCGCTGAGGGCCAGTACCCGTGCTTCCGGGGCGTAACCCTCGAAGGCTTCGCCCTCGATCCGCAACAGACGGTCGACGCCATTGCAGTCGAAGGCGCTTTCCTTGTGTTCGCCGAACACCACGGCCAGCACCGCGCCGTCGCTGCCGGCGAGCTTGTTGGCTAGGCCGAGCAGGTCCTTGTCGTGGCTGCCGAGGCGGCCGCCGACCATATCCGGCACCACCACGATGTAGAACGCCGGTTGTTCGATCAGGCGCAGCGGCAGTTGCACCACCTCGCTGGCGCCGCTACGTTTCTGCCCGCCGCCCTGCTGGCTGCCGGAGCGGTCGATGCGCTTGAGGCCGTTGGGGCCGATGAAACCGACGGCATGCGGGTTCTTGCGCAGCACGCCGTTGGGGCCCATCCAGCTGGTGGCGTCCTGGGATGCCGAGAGCATGGCCGCATGCAGCGGGTGCAGGCGGTTACGGGCGATCCACTCGGCGCGTGGGTCGCGGCGGATAAGGTCGCTCATCTCAAAGCCTCCATGTATGCACGGACAGTTCCCTCGCCCGCCCTTCTTTTATGGAGAGCGGGGAGAGGGTTAGGGAGAGGGCGGAGGCAGGCGACGCAAGAGTGGCCTGCACGACCCTCTCCCCCGGCCCCTCTCCCATAAATGTGAGAGGGGTGACTTGTGCGGGATGCTGCTGTGATCGGCAACTTGAGGCTTTGCATCACGCTACCTCCGCCGTTGTCGGCTCAACCGTTGTCGACTTTTTTGCGCTCATCGGAACCTCGATCAGCGCCTCCGCCACCAGCTCGGCAATGTCCTTGATCTCCGGGCGCGGCGCGACCACGCCTTCGAGCATCGCCGTGCACTGCGGGCAGCCCACGGCCACCACTGCGGCGCCGGTTTCCTTGATGTCGAGCATGCGCATGTCGGGGATGCGTTGCTTGCCGGGAATGTCGGTGATCGGCGCGCCGCCACCGCCGCCGCAGCAACGCGAGCGGAAGCCGGAGCGAGCCATTTCCTTGACCTCGATGCCGATGGCCTTGAGCACGGCGCGCGGCGCCTGGTACTCGCCGTTGTAGCGGCCGAGGTAGCAGGGGTCGTGGTAGGTCACGCCGCCGTCCTGCTGCAGGGCCAGCGGGTGGCTGCCGAGGGACAGGCGATCGAGGGCGATCAGTTCGGCGATAAAGGTGCTGTGGTGCAGGACCTGATAGTGGCCGCCCAGCTCGCCGTACTCGTTCTTCAGCACATGGAAGCTGTGCGGGTCGCAGCTGACGATCCGCTTGAAGCGGTACTGCGCCAGGGTGGCGATATTGCGCCGGGCCAGCTGCTGGAAGGTCGCCTCGTCGCCCAGGCGGCGGGCCACGTCGCCGCTGTCGCGTTCTTCCAGGCCGAGCACGGCGAAGTCGACGTTGGCGGCTTTCAGCACTTTGACGAAGGCGCGCAGGGTGCGCTGGTTGCGCATGTCGAAGGCGCCGTCGCCGACCCAGAACAGCACGTCGACTTCGCGCTGGTCACTGAGCAGCGGCAGGTTGAGGTCCGCCGCCCAGTTCAGCCGGCCGCCGGGAGCGAAGCCGCCGGGGTTGTCGGTGGCGATCAGGTTGTCCAGCACCTCGGCGCCCTTGTTTGGCGTGGCGCCTTTCTCCAGGGTCAGGTGGCGGCGCATGTCGACGATGGCGTCGACGTGCTCGATCATCATCGGGCACTCCTCGACGCAGGCGCGGCAGGTGGTGCACGACCACAGCGTTTCGGCATCCACCAGCGCCTTGCCGTCCAGATTGACGATTGGCAGATGCGGGCCGCCGCTGTGTTCGCCCACCGGCTTACCCGGATAGGGCGAACCAGCGAACTTGGCATCGCTGCCGCCGGCCAGGCCGACCACCATGTCCTGGATCAGCTTCTTCGGGTTCAGCGGCTGGCCGGCGGCGAAGGCCGGGCATGCCGCCTCGCACTTGCCGCACTGCACGCAGGCGTCGAAGCCGAGCAACTGGTTCCAGGTGAAATCGGTGGGTTTTTCCACGCCCAGCGGCGCCTTGGGATCATCTAGGTTCAGCGCCTTGAGACCGGTGGAACGACCCCCGCCAAAGCGCTCGCTGCGCCTGTGCCAGGCCAGGTGCAGGGCACCGGCGAAGGCGTGCTTCATCGGCCCGCCCCAGGTCATGCCGAAGAACAGCTCGGACACGCCCCAGGCCACGCCGACGGCGAGAATCACCGCGAGAATCCAGCCGCCAAAGTCTGCAGGCAGAATCCCAGCCACCGGCAGGGTGGCGATAAAGAAGCTGGCGGCGAACATCAGCAGGCTTTTCGGCAGGCGCATCCACGGGCCTTTCGACAACCGCGACGGCGGGTCGAGGCGGCGCCTGGCGACAAACAGCGCGCCGACAAACATCAAGGCGCTGGCCGCCAGCAGGGCGAAGCCGAGGATGCGGTTATGCAGGCCGAAGCCGTGCACCAGGATGGCCAGCACCGCAGCCAGGACGAAGCCGCCGGCGGTGGCGACGTGGGTGTTGGCGATGTATTTGTCGCGCGCCACCACATGGTGCAGATCGACCATATAGCGCCGTGGCATGGCCAGCAGGCCGCCCAGCCAATCGACCTGGGCCGGGCGGCCGCGGCGCCACATCAGCAAGCGCTTGCCGGCGCCGAGCACGGCCAGGCCGAGGGCGGCGAACAGCAGGATGGGGAGGATGGTGTTCAACATCGGTTGGTCTCCTTCGCGGGACCGGAAAGCAACACGGTTCAGTCCCCTCGCCCCTATGGGGAGAGGGTTAGGGAGAGGGGGCGGCTGGCCACGGAGCTGCCTGATTACCCTCTCCCCCGGCCCCTCTCCCGCAAGCGGGAGAGGGGAGACAAGCATCAGAAGTCTTTACACAGGCGCAGCGCGTCGTAGATCGCCGCATGGGTGTTGCGCTGGGCCACGCAGTCGCCGATGCGGAACAGCAGATAGCCGTCGCCAGGTTGGCTCAGGCAAGGCTGCGGCTGGATGGCGAACAGCGCTTCCACGTCGACCTGGCCTTTGTTGCGCGAGCCTTCCTTTAGCGCGTAGTAGAGGGTTTCACCCGGACGCACGCCGTTCTCCACCACCACCTGATCGACCACCCGCTCTTCCTTGGCCCCGGTGTATTCGTTCTCCAGCACCGCCACCAGCTTGTCGCCCTCGCGGTAGACCTTTTCCAGCATCAGGTCGCCGGTCATGATCACTTCTTTCGGGTACATGCTGCGGTAGTAGGTGGGGAAGCTGGTGCCGCCGATGGCCACGCCCGGCTTGATATCGTCGGTGACGATTTCCACCTGGGCGCCCTTGTCGGCGAGGAAGTCCGCCACCGACATGCCGGTGAATTCGCAGATGGTGTCGTACACCAGCACGTTCTTGCCCGGCGCGACCTTGCCGTCGAGCACGTCCCAGCTGCTGACGATCAGGCCTTCCTCGGCGCCCCAGTGCGGGTTCTGCTCCAGGTAGGGATGGCCGCCGTTGGCCAGCACGACGATGTCCGGACGCAGATCCATAATGGTCTCGGCGTCCGCGCCGGTGCCCAGGCGCAGGTCGACGCCGAGGCGGGCGATCTCCAGCTGGAACCAGCGGGTGATGCCGGCGATCTGGTCACGCTGCGGTGCCTTGGAGGCAGTAGTGATCTGCCCGCCCAGTTGTTCTTTCTTCTCGAACAGCGTCACGTCGTGGCCGCGCTCGGCGGCAACCCGTGCCGCCTCCATCCCGGCCGGGCCGCCACCGACTACTACCACCTTGCGCTTCGGCCCGGTGGATTTTTCGATGATATGCGGCACGCCCATATATTCGCGGCTGGTGGCGGCGTTCTGGATACAGAGCACGTCCAGGCCCTGATATTGGCGGTCGATGCAGTAGTTGGCGCCGACGCACTGCTTGATCTGGTCGATCTGGCCCATCTTGATCTTGGCGATCAGGTGCGGGTCGGCGATATGGGCGCGGGTCATGCCGACCATATCGACATAGCCGCCTTCCAGAATACGGGTCGCCTGGTTGGGGTCCTTGATGTTCTGCGCGTGCAGCACCGGCACCTTGACCACTTCCTTGATCCCGGCCGCCAGGTGCAGGAAGGGCTCCGGCGGGTAGCTCATATTCGGAATGACGTTGGCCAGGGTGTTGTGGGTGTCGCAACCCGAGCCGACCACGCCGATAAAGTCGAGCATGCCGGTGGCGTCGTAGTAGGCGGCGATCTGCTTCATGTCCTCGTGGGACAGGCCGTCCGGGTGGAATTCGTCGCCGCAGATACGCATGCCCACGCAGAAGTCCGGGCCCACCTCGGCGCGCACGGCTTTCAGCACTTCCAGGCCGAACTTCATGCGGCCCTCGAAGCTGCCGCCCCATTCGTCGGTGCGCTTGTTGACGCGCGGCGACCAGAACTGGTCGATCATATGCTGGTGCACGGCGGACAGCTCGACGCCGTCCAGGCCGCCCTCTTTAGCGCGGCGCGCGGCGCTGGCGTAGTTGCCGATCACCCGCCAGATCTCTTCCGGCTCGATGGTCTTGCAGGTGGCGCGGTGCACCGGCTCGCGGATGCCGGACGGCGACATCAGGGTCGGCCAGTGGAAGCCGTCCCAGCGCGAGCGGCGGCCCATATGGGTAATCTGGATCATGATCTTGGCGCCGTGCTTGTGCATGGCGTCGGCCAGATTCTGGAAGTGCGGGATGATGCGGTCGGTGGACAGGTTGACCGAGCTCCACCACTGCTGCGGGCTGTCGATGGCCACCACCGACGAGCCGCCGCAGATGGCCAGGCCGATGCCGCCCTTGGCCTTCTCTTCGTAATACTTCACGTAACGCTCGGTGGTCATGCCGCCGTCGGTGGCGTAGACCTCGGCGTGGGCGGTGCTGAGCACGCGGTTGCGGATGGTCAGCTTGCCGATCTGAATGGGCTGGAACATTGCTTCGAAAGCCATGGTGCTATCTCCCGATCAGAGCGGCTTAACAACAAACAGGCCGTCGTCGTGGCCTTCTTCGGAACCACCGTGGACCTGTTCGGCCCGGGTGCGGATGCTGCTGCCCTGAGCCTTGAGAATCTGGTCCATGGCGCCGGCGAACCAGCCGGTGAACATATAGTCGACCTTGCGCCCGCACTTGCCGTAGACATAGACAAAGGCCGAGTGCTTAAGGCGTACCGAGCAGGTGCCCTTGTCCAGGTCGATGGCTTCGATCTCGAACAGGCCCCAGCCGCGTTGCGACAGGCGCTTCATATAGTGTTCGAACACCGCCACGCCCGAGAGGCCATGGCACTCGGCTTCCTTCTCGCACCAGTGCCAGGCGGACTTGTAGCCGGCCTTGTAGAGGATTTCGGCATAGGCCTCGGCACCCAGCACTTCCTCGATGCCGATGTGGTTGTTGACGAAGAAATGCCGCGGCACGTAGAGCATCGGCAGGGCGTCGGTGGTCCAGACGCCGGTTTCGTCGTCGACCTGGATAGGCATTTCGGGTGCGTGGGTGGCCATATATTCAGACTCCAGAATTCGTGTTTTGCGTTTGGCCGGGTAGCGCCGGCCGGATAAAAAAGTTGTTATGAATGCCTGTGGAGCCGTAGCGAGCATGCCGAGAGCAAGGAGACCCGCAGCGACAAGCGAGAGCAGTACGACTGTACGGCGAGCTTGTCGCGAGGACGCGACGCGGCTATCGGTGTGCGCAGTAGGCTCCGGAGGTATTCATCATTCGCCCCAGACGTCCTTAAGGACGCGCACCCAGTTTTCGCCCATGACCTTACGCACCACGCGCTCGGAGTGGCCGCGTTTGAGCAGGGTTTCGGTCAGGTTGGGGAATTCGCCCACGGTGCGGATGCCCAGCGGGTTGACGATCTTGCCGAAGTTGGTCAGGCGGCGGGCGTAGCCCTTGTCGTGGGTCAGGTATTCGAAGAAGTCCTGGCCGTGGCCCTGGGTGAAGTCGGTGCCGATGCCGATGGCGTCTTCGCCGACTATGTTCATCACGTACTCGATGGCTTCGGCGTAGTCGTCGATGGTCGAGTCGATGCCCTTGGCCAGGAAGGGCGCGAACATGGTCACGCCGACGAAGCCGCCGTGGTCGGCGATGAACTTCAGCTCGGCGTCGGACTTGTTGCGCGGGTGTTCCTTGAGGCCGGACGGCAGGCAGTGCGAGTAGCACACTGGCTTTTGCGATTCGAGGATGACTTCCTCGCTGGTCTTGCTGCCGACGTGGGACAGGTCGCACATGATGCCGACGCGGTTCATCTCGGCGACTATCTCGCGGCCGAAGCCGGACAGCCCGCCGTCGCGCTCGTAGCAGCCGGTGCCGACCAGGTTCTGGGTGTTGTAGCACATCTGCACGATGCCCACGCCGAGCTGCTTGAACACCTCGACGTAGCCGATCTGGTCCTCGAACGCATGGGCGTTCTGGAAGCCGAAGAGGATGCCGGTCTTGCCCTGCTCCTTGGCCTTGCGGATATCGGCGGTGGTGCGCACCGGGATCACCAGGTCGCTGTTGTCGCGGATCAGCTTCTGGCTGGCGGCAATGTTGTTCACCGTGGCCTGGAAGCCTTCCCATACCGACACGGTGCAGTTGGCCGCGGTCAGGCCGCCTTTGCGCATGTCCTCGAACAGTTCGCGGTTCCACTTGGCGATGATCAGACCGTCGATGACGATGCTGTCGGCGTGCAATTCGGCTGGGCTCATCAGGCTGTCCCCTTGTCTGTGGCACCGCGACGTGCGGCGGCGCTTTGGGGGCAGCTTATCCCTGGGGGGGGATGTCGTCCGGGTGCAAAAACGACTGGGGTATTGCTCAAAGCGTCAACGCCTGGAACTGGCCAGTGCGTGGTTCGGGCAAATCAGGCGCCTGCCTCGGTTCACCGGCGGTAACTGCTGCGCAGTTTTCCACCCGGCACGGACGGGCAAGCGCTGTAGATACTGTTATTCAGTACAACCCTTTGTAGGAGCCAGCTTGCTGGCGATCAGCGGGACGCTGTCTGCCTATCGCCAGCAAGCTGGCTCCTACAGGATCAGGCTGTGGATAACGCTCTGCTTATCCACCATTTCGAGGTTCGGCACGAGCCATTGAGCAAGGCGCGCAGGTAGCGCCAGAAGTAGACGGGCAAAAAAGAGGAGCCGGGAGGGCTCCTCAAAGAAGCGGCGTCGACCTGTAACCGACGCCAGCCGTGACAGAGGGATCGCTGACTCAGGCTCGATTTCAGGCGGCGCTGAACAGCTTGTGCGGGTCGATGACGAATTTCTTCGGCACTCCGGCATCGAACTCGCCGTAGCCCTTGGGCGCGTCGTCCAGGCTGATCACCTGCACGCCGACCACCTCGGCGATGTTGATGCGGTCCCACATGATCGCCTGCATCAGTGCGCGGTTGTACTTCATCACCGGGGTCTGGCCGGTGTGGAAGCTGTGCGACTTGGCCCAGCCGAGGCCGAAGCGGATGCTCAGGCTGCCCAGCTTGGCCGCAGCATCCACCGCGCCCGGGTCTTCGGTGACGTAGAGGCCGGGGATGCCGATCTTGCCGGCGACCCGCACCACGCCCATCAGCGAGTTGAGCACAGTGGCCGGAGCCTCGTGCTGGGCGCCGTGGTGGCCGTGGCCGCGGGCCTCGAAGCCGACCGCATCGACCGCGCAATCGACTTCCGGCTCGCCGAGCAGGTCGGCGATCTGCTCATGCAGCGGGGTGTCTTTGGACAGGTCGGCGATCTCGAAGCCCTGGGCCTTGGCATGGGCCAGGCGCACCGGGTTGACGTCGCCGACTATGACCACCGCGGCGCCGAGCAGGCGTGCCGAAGCGGCGGCGGCCAGGCCGACCGGGCCGGCGCCGGCGATATACACGGTGCTGCCCGGGCCGACGCCGGCGGTGACCGCGCCGTGGTAGCCGGTGGGCAGGATGTCGGACAGGCAGGTCAGGTCGCGGATCTTCTCCATGGCCCGGTCGCGGTCCGGCAGCTTGAGCAGGTTGAAGTCGGCGTAGGGCACCAGCACGTATTCGGCCTGGCCGCCGGTCCAGTCGCCCATGTCGACGTAGCCGTAGGCGCCGCCGGCACGCGCCGGGTTGACCGTCAGGCACACCCCGGTGTGCATTTCCTTGCAGCTGCGGCAGCGGCCGCAGGCGACGTTGAACGGCACCGAGACCAGGTCGCCGATCTTCAGATTCTCCACGTCGCTGCCTTTCTCGATCACCTCGCCGGTGATCTCGTGGCCCAGCACCAGGCCGGTCTGCGCGGTGGTACGGCCGCGCACCATGTGCTGGTCGGAGCCGCAGATATTGGTGGATACCACACGCAGGATGACCCCGTGCTCGATCTTCTTGTCGCGTGGGTCCTGCATTTTCGGATAGTCGATCTTCTGTACTTCGACCTTGCCGGCGCCTAGGTAGACGACACCACGATTACCAGTCATGCGTAGTTCTCCTTTGTTGTTGTGGATACAAGGCGCGACCGGCGGCCGCGCGGCCTTGTAGTGGAGCGTTCATGCGTTGTCGGGCGCCGCCGGTGAAGCAGGCAAGGTGGCGCCACGGTTGTGCAGCCCGGACTGCGTCCGGTTTTCCCGGTAAAGCCTCCCCGCACCGGCAGCCAGGGAGCCGGCGAAGGGGCAGGTTGTGTAGCCCGGACTTCAGTCCGGGAGTTTGTCGACACCGCCCCGGACTGAAGTCCGGGCTACGCGCTGTTCAAGCTCCTGCGGGGCTCCAGCCCTCAGAGCACCACGGTGCGGTTGGCGTGGAGGAACACACGGCGTTCCAGGTAGTAGCCGATGGCCTTGGCCAGGGTCAGGCACTCGATGTCGCGGCCCTTGGCGATCAGGTCCTCGGGGTAGTGCGAGTGGTCCACCGGCTCCACGCCCTGGGCGATGATCGGGCCCTCGTCAAGGTCGTTGTTGATGAAGTGGGCAGTGGCGCCGACCAGCTTGACGCCCTTCTGATAGGCCTGGTGGTAGGGCTTGGCACCCTTGAAGCCGGGCAGCAGCGAGTGGTGGATATTGATCGCGCGGCCGTCCAGGCGGCGGCACAGGTCGGGCGAGAGCACCTGCATGTAGCGGGCGAGGATCACCAGTTCGGCGCCGCTTTCCTCCACCACCTGCAGCACCTGGCGCTCCTGCGCCGGCTTGTCCTGCGGGTCGAGCGGGAAGTGCCGGTAGGGAATGTCGTGCCAGCGCGCCAGCGGCTCCAGGTCCGGGTGGTTGGAGACCACCGCGACTATGTCCATCGGCAACTGGCCGATGCGCTGGCGATACAGCAGGTCGTTCAGGCAGTGGTCGGCCTTGGACACCATGATCACCACCTTGGGCCGGTAGCCCGGCGGGGTCAGCTCGGTGACCATCTCGAACGGCGCCACCCGCTCGGCCAGGCCGCTGCGGAAAGCGGTCTCGGCGAAGCCCGCCGGCGCGCGGAACTCGATGCGGATGAAGAAGCGCCCGGCCTGGCGGTCGTCGAAGCTGTGGTGCTCGGTGACGTAGCAGCCTTGCTCGAACAGGTAGCGCGTCACCACGTCGACGGTGCCGAGAATGCTCGGGCTGTGCGCGGTGAGAATCCAGGTGTCGGGGGTGCGGCTCATGGTTTGTTTACTCCGCGTGGTGGCTCCGTCTCCCATCCTCCGTTTATGCAGAGCGGGAGAGGTGATGGGGAGCAAGCCACAAAGCAGCCCTCTCCCTAGCCCTCTCCCGCAAGCGGGAGAGGGGACGGTCCGTGTCGTTACGCCTCGATGGCCAGGCCGTACTCGGCGGCGGCATCCTGCAGCCACAGCCAGATGTAGTCGGCGAAGCTGCGGCGTACCACCAGTTCCCAGCTGTGCTCGGCGGTGTGGCGGATCACCAGCTGGCTCTTGGCGAAGTTGCTACCGACCGCCTTGCCCACCGGGAAGTTGTCCGGGTGCACGTCGTAGGAGGTGGACTTCATCAGCAGCTCGCGCACCTTGGGCCCGCTCAGCTCGACCAGGGTCTGCCCGCCGCTGACATTGACCACCGAGATGTGCTGCCCTTGCAGGGCGGTGCGCAGTTTCTGCTCGACCGCGAACTCTTCACCGCGCGGCACGATCAGCAGCCACTCATCGGGCGCCAGCCACTGCAGCGAGCTGTCGCCCTTGGCCACCAGGGTCAGGGCGGTCGGCAGTTCCATGCCCAGGGCCTGGTGCACGCCGCCGGCGAAGGCCGGGTCCTTGGCGTCGCCGCGCAGGACCAGGTGGCCGAGCAGTTGCTTCTCGCGCAGGCGGATGCCGGCGTTGCCCTTGCCCTTGCCGGCCAGCTGGTCGAGGCCGGCGTGGAACAGCGGCGACTCGGCGCGGGCATTGGCGGGGCGTTGGTTGTAGACGTTGATTGCGCTCATTTTCTTAACCTGCAGATGTTGTCTGGTTGACCTGTAGGAGCCAGCTTGCTGGCGATCCGCGGCTAGGCGGATAAATCGCCAGCAAGCTGGCTCCTACAGTTGCGCGCTGACTCTTCAGATGTTCTGCCGCTCGCCTTTGGGGTCGTAGAACACCGAGCTGACGATTTCCGCCTCGATCAGGCTGCCGTCCGCCAGCGGTGCGAAGACCCGCTCGCCCATGCGCTTGAGACCGCCCTTGACCACCGCCATGGCGAAGCTGTGGCCCATGGCCGCGCTCATGTAGCTGGAGGTGACGTGGCCGACCATCTTCGCCGGGATGCTCTGCTTGGGCTCGAACACCAGCTGGGCGCCTTCCGGCAGCACCTTGAGCGGGTCGATCGGCTTGAGGCCGACCAGCTGCTTGCGCTCTTCGCGCAGGCAGTCCTCGCGGTTCATGCCGCGCCAGCCGATCCAGGAGAAAGGTTTAGTGCGGCCGACGCACCAGCCCATGTTGAGGTCGTCCGGGGTCACCGAGGCATCGGTGTCCTGGCCGACGATGATGAAACCCTTCTCGGCGCGCAGCACGTGCATGGTCTCGGTGCCGTAGGGGGTCAGGCCGTACTTCTGGCCGGCGGCGATCAGCTGCTCCCAGACGCCCAGGGCGTAGTCGGCCTGCACGTTGACTTCGTAGCTCAGCTCGCCGGTGAAGGAGATGCGGAACACCCGCGCCGGTACGCCGCCGACCAGGCCTTCCTTCCAGGTCATGAAGGGGAAGCCGTCCTTGTCCAGATCGATGTCGGTGACCTCGGCCAGCAGCTTGCGGCTGTTCGGGCCGGACAGGGTCATGGTCGCCCAGTGGTCGGTGACCGAGGTGAAGTACACCTTCAGCTCCGGCCATTCGGTCTGGTGGTACAGCTCCAGCCACTGCAGCACGCGGGCGGCGCCGCCGGTGGTGGTGGTCATCAGGAAGTGGTTGTCGGCCAGGCAGGCGGTCACGCCGTCGTCGAAGACCATGCCGTCTTCCTTGCACATCAGGCCGTAGCGCGCCTTGCCCACGTCGAGCTTGGTCCAGGCGTTGCTGTACACGCGGTTGAGGAACTCGCGCGCGTCCGGGCCCTGGATGTCGATCTTGCCCAGGGTCGAGGCATCGAGGATGCCGACGCTGTTGCGCACCGCCAGGCACTCGCGGGCCACGGCGGCGTGCAGGTCTTCACCGGCCTTGGGGAAGTACCAGGGGCGTTTCCACTGGCCGACGTCCTCGAACTCGGCGCCACTTTTCAGGTGCCAGCTGTGCATGGCGGTGTAGCGCTTGGCATCGAACAGCGGGCCGACGCTGCGCCCGGCCACGGCGCCGAAGGTCACCGGGGTGTAGTTGGGGCGGAACATGGTGGTGCCCATCTCGGAGATACCGATGCCCAGCGAGCGGGCGGCGATGGCCAGACCGTTGATGTTGCCCAGCTTGCCCTGGTCGGTGCCGAAGCCGAGGGCGGTGTAGCGCTTGATGTGCTCGACCGACTCGAAGCCCTCGCGGGTGGCCAGCTCGATGCCGGCCGCGGTGACGTCGTTCTGCAGGTCGACGAACTGCTTGGGTGCACGCGCCGTGGGCTTGTCGTGGGGCACCTGGAACAGCGCCAGGGTGGCTTCCTCGACGCGTTTCTCGGCGCGCGGCAGTTCGCCGTCGATGGCCTTGAAGCCCAGTTCGCTGACCGCCTTGCTGCCGGCGGCAGCGCCATCGGCGAGCACCTCGGCGAGCTTGAACACTCCGTTCACCGCACCGGCGCAGTGGCGCTTCTGGAAGCCGCCTTCGCCGGGCACGAAGGCCAGGATGTCGGCGCGCCAGGTCGGCTTGCCGCCCAGGTGCGAGGCCAGGTGCACCACCGGGCTGTAGCCGCCGGAGCTGGCGATCAGGTCGCAGTCCAGCCATTCGCCGGGGCTGCTCAGCTTGCCGGCGAGCGGGTCGATGGCGGCGACCCGCGCCGCTTCCACGCGCTTGCTGCCACGCACGTCGATCACCGAACTGCCGGTGAGGATGCGCACGCCACGTGCGCGGGCTTCCTCGACCCAGCTGCCGCGCGGGTTGTTGCGCGCATCGGCGACGGCCACCACGTGCAGGCCGGCATCCAGCCAGTCGAGCACCAGGCGGTAGGCGTAGTCGTTGTTGGTGGCCAGCACCAGTTTCTTGCCCGGGGCCACGCCGTAGCGGCGTACATAGGTGGACACGGCGCCGGCCAGCATGTTGCCCGGCACGTCGTTGTTGGCGTACACCAGCGGCCGCTCGTGGGCGCCGGCGGCCAGCACCACGCGGCCGGCACGCACGCGGTGCATGCGCTGGCGCGGCTGCAGCTGGGCGAAGGCGCCGAGCGGGGCGCGCTCGCCGAGGTGGTCGGTGAGGCGCTGGTGGATGGTGAGGAAGTTGTGGTCGTGGTAGCCGTTGACCGTGGCGCGCGGCAGCAGGGTCACGTTGGCCAGTTTGGCCAGCTCGGCGATGACTTTGCCGGCCCAGTCGGCGGCCGGTTTGCCGTCGAGGGTCTCGCGGGTCTCCAGCAGGCTGCCGCCGAACTCTTCCTGCTCGTCGGCGAGGATCACCCGTGCTCCGCTGCGTGCGGCGGCGAGGGCGGCGGCCAGGCCGGCCGGGCCGGCGCCGATCACCAGCACGTCGCAGTGCTGGTTGACGTGGTCATAGATGTCCGGATCGTTCTCGGTAGGCGCGCGGCCCAGGCCGGCGGCCTTGCGGATGTACTTCTCGTAGGTCATCCACAGCGAGGAGGGGTACATGAAGGTCTTGTAGTAGAAGCCGGGCGGCATCATCTGCCCGCCGACCTTGCCGAGAATGCCCATCAGGTCGGTGTTGACGCTCGGCCAGCCGTTGCAGCTGTTGGCCACCAGGCCGTTGTACAGGGCCTGCTGGGTGGCGCGCACGTTGGGGATCTGGGTCTGTTCGCTGGCGCCGATCTGCAGCACCGCGTTGGGCTCCTCGGCGCCGGCGGCGACGATGCCGCGCGGGCGCGAGTACTTGAAGCTACGCCCGACGATTTCCACGCCGTTGGCCAGCAGGGCGGCGGCCAGGCTGTCACCGGCATAACCCTGGTAGGTCTGGCCGTTGAAGGTGAAGTTGAGCAGCTGGCTGCGATCGATGCGGCCGCCGCGGGACAAGCGATTGACCTGGCTCATGCCGTGACTCCTTGGGCGACGGATTTCTTCTCGCTACCGGCGGCCTCGGTGACGCTGGGCCGTTCGCCGATCTTGTAGGTCTCGACAATCTCGTAGCTGATGGTGTGGCGGGTGGCGTTGAAGTACTTGCGGCAGCCGGCCGCGTGCAGCCACAGCTCGTGGTGCAGGCCGCGCGGGTTGTCGCGGAAGAACAGGTAGTCGCCCCATTCCTCGTCGCTGCAGGCATTCGGGTCGAGCGGCCGGGGAATGTGCGCCTGGCCGGCGGCATGGAATTCCTCTTCGGAGCGCAGTTCGCCACAGTGGGGGCAGAAGATGTGCAGCATGTTCGGAGCCTCCGTTTTGCTCCCCTCGCCCATTCATGGGAGAGGGGTTGGGGGAGAGGGTGCGCTTGGCACCGACACTCCCGGATTCAGTTAGTGGGAGCGGTTGTGCTGTTCGCACGGCCCTCTCCCGCCCTTCGGGCACCCTCGCCCATTCATGGGAGAGGGTCATCAGATTTGCGCTACGCGCGCTGTTAGTGAGCCACGGCAGCGGCGCCGTGCTCGTCGATCAGTGCGCCGGTGTGGAAACGTTCGATGGCGAAGGGCTTGGCCAGCGGGTGCATCTCGCCCTTGGCCAGGCTGGCGGCGAACACGTGGCCGGAGCCGGGGGTGGCCTTGAAGCCGCCGGTGCCCCAGCCGCAGTTGAAGAACAGGTTCTTCACCGGGGTCTTGGAAATGATCGGGCAGGCGTCCGGGCTGGTGTCGACGATGCCGCCCCACTGGCGGTTCATGCGGACCCGCGAGAGCACCGGGAACATCTCGACGATGGCCTGCAGGGTGTGCTCGATGGTGCCGTAGGAGCCGCGCTGGCCGTAGCCGTTGTAGCCGTCGATACCGGCACCGATGACCAGGTCGCCCTTGTCCGACTGGCTGATGTAGCCGTGCACGGCGTTGGACATGATCACGCTGTCGATGATCGGCTTGATCGGCTCGGAGACCAGCGCCTGCAGCGGGTGCGATTCGATCGGCAGGCGGAAGCCGGCGAGCTTGGCCATGTGCCCGGAGTTGCCGGCGGTGACCACGCCGACGCGCTTGGCGCCGATAAAGCCGCGGTTGGTTTCCACGCCGATGACCACGCCGTCCTGCTTGCGGAAGCCGATCACTTCGGTGTTCTGCAGCAGGTCGACACCCAGGGCGTCGGCGCCGCGGGCATAGCCCCAGGCCACGGCGTCATGCCGGGCCACGCCGCCGCGGCGCTGGATGGTCGCGCCCATGATCGGGTAGCGGGTGTTCTTGCTGCAGTCGAGGTAGGGGATTTCCGCCTCGACCTGTTTGGTATCGAGCAGCTCGCCATCGATGCCGTTGAGGCGGTTGGCGCTGACCCGGCGCTCGGCGTCGCGCATGTCCTGCAGGGTGTGGCAGAGGTTGTAGACCCCGCGCGGCGAGTACATGACGTTGTAGTTGAGGTCCTGGGACAGGCCTTCCCACAGCTTCATGGCGTGTTCGTAGAGCTGCGCCGACTCGTCCCACAGGTAGTTGGAGCGCACGATGGTGGTGTTGCGCGCGGTGTTGCCGCCGCCCAGCCAGCCCTTCTCGACCACCGCCACGTTGGTCACGCCGAACTCCTTGGCCAGGTAGTAGGCGGTGGCCAGGCCGTGGCCGCCACCGCCGACGATGATCACGTCGTACAGCGGCTTGGGCGTCGGCGTGCGCCACATGCGCTGCCAGTTCTCGTGGTGGCTGAGGGAGTGCTTGAACAGGCCGAAGCCGGAATAACGTTGCATGTGGATGCTCCTGGTTCTACTCCCCTCTCCCACTTGTGGGAGAGGGGCTGGGGGAGAGGGCGCCGTTCACCGACCCTCTCCCGCCCTTCGGGCACCCTCTCCCATGAATGGGAGAGGGGAAATTCGCGTTAGCGGTAGACCGGATAGTCGGCGCAGAGGCCGGCGACCTGGCGGGCCACCTGGGCTTCGACGTCGGCATCGCCGAGGTGGTCGAGGATGTCGCAGATCCAGCCAGCCAGTTCCACGCTCTGCTCGACCTTGAGGCCGCGAGTGGTGATGGCCGGGGTGCCGATGCGCAGGCCGGAGGTGACGAAGGGCGACTGCGGGTCGTTGGGCACGGCGTTCTTGTTCACCGTGATGCCGGTACGGCCGAGGGCCGCGTCGGCGTCCTTGCCGGTGATGCCCTGTTTGATCAGGCTGACTAGGAACAGGTGGTTGTCGGTGCCGCCGGAGACCACGTCGTAGCCGCGCTGGATAAACACCTTGGCCATCGCCTGGGCGTTGTCGATCACCTGCTGCTGGTAGGTCTTGAAGCCGGGCTCCAGGGCCTCCTTGAAGCACACCGCCTTGGCCGCGATCACGTGCATCAGCGGGCCGCCCTGGGCGCCGGGGAACACCGCGGCGTTGAGCTTCTTCTCGATCTCTTCGTTGGCCTTGGCCAGGATCAGGCCGCCGCGCGGGCCGCGCAGGGTCTTGTGGGTGGTGGTGGTGACCACGTCGGCGAAGGGAATCGGGTTGGGGTACAGGCCAGCGGCGACCAGGCCGGCGACGTGGGCCATATCGACGAACAGCAGCGCACCGACCTTGTCGGCGATGGCGCGGAAACGTGGGAAGTCGAGGGTCTTGGAGTAGGCGCTGAAGCCGGCGACGATCATCTTCGGCTGGTGCTCCACGGCCAGGCGCTCGACTTCGTCGTAGTCGATCAGCCCGCTGGTGGTGTCGATGCCGTACTGCACGGCGTTGTACAGCTTGCCGGAGGACGACACCTTGGCGCCGTGGGTCAGGTGGCCGCCGTGGGCCAGGCTCATGCCGAGGATGATATCGCCAGCATTGATCAGCGCCAGGTACACGGCCGAGTTGGCCGAGGAGCCGGAGTGCGGCTGGACGTTGGCGTAGTCGGCGCCGAACAGCTGCTTGGCGCGCGCGATGGCCATGGCCTCGACCTTGTCCACATGCTCGCAGCCACCGTAGTAGCGCTTGCCCGGGTAGCCCTCGGCGTACTTGTTGGTCAGCCCGCTGCCCTGGGCCTGCATGACGCGCTTGCTGGTGTAGTTCTCCGAGGCGATCAGCTCGATGTGGTGTTCCTGGCGCGCCTCTTCGGCGTCGATGGCGGCGAGCAGTTCGTCGTCGTAACCCTGGATCTGGTCTTGCTTGCTGAACATCGCGAATCTCCCAGCGGCGGTGGCGCGCCTGTCATATCGGTAAGGTAGGCAAATAGCCCTTGTCAGCGATGGTAGGGACGGGGGCACTAGCCCAGATGCCTATGCACGCCTCGGCGGAGCGTGTTTGCGACATGCCGGTGTCGCCTCTGCGCATGTCGCGGCGAGTTACCCCCGCAAAGCGTGGATGGAGCTGTGGATAAGCTGTCGGCAAGCGAGGCCAGCCCAGGCCGCCCGCGGGCTCCCGGGCTTAGCTTAAAAAACGAGCAGATTCAGCTACTTGGCTGCAGGGTTGAACACAGAAACTGTGGGCCAGTCTGTGGATAAGTTGTGCGCCCCCGGCGCCGGGGCAGGCCGGGCGAGGGCCGCCCGCAATTGCTGGTTTTTTGTACGGCGGACTCCTGTAGCCCGGACTTCAGTCCGGGGGCAAGGCCATGTCGTTCCCGGACTGACGTCCGGGCTACGTCGTTGACCTGCGGGCTATAACGGCCGTCACGCTGGGCGGCTGCGGGGGGCTGCCTATACTGCAAAAAACCGCCACGTGGAGGTGGGCATGGCCAGTTATTCGGTGCAAGACATTCGCACGGTCGCCCTGGTCGGGCAGGGCGACAGCGGCAAGACCAGCCTGGTCGAGGCGCTGCTGCAGCGCAGCGGCGCGATCGCCGTCCAGGGCACCTTGGAGCGCGGCGACACGGTCTGCGACTTCGACCCGCTGGAGCGCGAATACCGCCACTCCCTGGCCTCGGCGCTGGCCCATTGCAGCCATGCCGGCGCCGAGCTCAACCTGATCGACACCCCCGGCTACCCCGACTTCATCGGCCAGGCCATCGCCGCCCTGGCGGCAGTGGAGACCGCGCTGGTGGTGGTCAACGCGCAGAACGGCATCGAGCTGAGCACCCGACGGATGATGGCCCTGGCCGGCGAGCGCGGGCTGTGCCGGCTGCTGGTGGTGAACAAGATCGATGCCGAGCGGATCGACCTGCCCGGCCTGCTCGCCGACCTGCGCGAGGCTTTCGGCAAGGAGGTGCTGCCGCTCAACCTGCCGGCCGCGGGCGCCAGCCAGGTGGTGGACTGCTTCTTCGAACCGGCCGGGGAGGCCGACTTCTCCTCGGTGGAGGCGGCGCACCAGGCGCTGGTCGACCAGGTGGTGGAGGTCGACGAGGAGCTGATGGCGCGCTACCTGGAGCAGGGCGAGATCAGCCCGCAAGAGCTGCACGCACCCTTCGAACGGGCCCTGCGCGAGGGCCATCTGATCCCCCTGTGCTTTGTCTCGGCGCGCAGCGGCGCCGGCGTCGGCGAGCTGCTCGACATCCTCGCCCGGCTCGCGCCCAACCCCACGGAAGGCAACCCGCCGCTGTTCCTCAAGGGCGAGGGCGCCGCGGCCAAGCCCTTTCGTGCGCAGCCCGACCCGCAGCAACATGTGCTGGCCCACGTGTTCAAGGTGGTGCTGGACCCCTTCGTCGGCAAGCTCGGCATCTTCCGCGTGTACCAGGGCACCCTGCTGCGCGACATGCAGCTGTTCATCGGCGATGGCCGCAAGCCGTTCAAACTCGGCCACCTGCTGCGTCTGCAGGGCAAACGCTACGAGGAGGTGAACCGGCTGGTTCCCGGCGATTTCGGCGCCCTGAGCAAGGTCGACGACGTCGAGTTCGACGCGGTGCTGCACGACTCCCATGACGAGGACCAGATCCACCTCAAGCCGTTGGACTTCCCCGCGCCGATGCAGGGCCTGGCCATCGAGGCCCGGCGCCGCGGCGACGAGCAGCGCATCGCCGAAGTGCTTGGCCGCCTGCAGGCCGAAGACCCCTGCGTCAAGCTCGACTACCACCCGGCCACCCAGGAAACGGTGCTGCGCGGCATGGGTGAACTGCACCTGCGCTACCTGCTCGATCGCCTGGCCGGCACCTACAAGCTGGAGGTGGCGACGCGCCCGCCGCGCGTACCCTACCGGGAAACCATCAGCCACGCTGCCGAAGGCCATAGCCGGCACAAGAAGCAGAGTGGCGGCGCGGGCCAGTTCGGCGAGGTGTTCCTGCGTGTCGAGCCGTTGCCGCGCGGCGCCGGCTTCGAGTTCGTCGATGCGGTGAAGGGCGGGGTGATCCCCGGGCAATTCATCCCCTCGGTGGAGAAGGGCGTGCGCTCGGTGCTGGAAAGCGGCCCGCTGGCCGGCTACCCGGTGGCGGACGTGAAAGTCACCGTGCACGACGGCAAGAGCCACGCGGTGGACTCCAAGGACATCGCCTTCCAGGCCGCCGGGCGCAAGGCCATGCTCGATGCCCTGCGCGCAGGTGGCTGCCTGGTACTGGAGCCGATCGTGGCGATCGAGGTGAGCGCCCCCGAGGCCCGCCTCGGCGACATCACCACCGACCTGATCGGCCGGCGCGGCCAGGTGCTCGGCACTGACTCGCTGTCCCAGGGCCTGGCTCTGATCCGCGGCCAGGTGCCGCTGGCCGAACTGGAAGGCTATGCCGGCCGGCTCAAGTCGATCACCGCCGGGCAGGGCGCCTACAGCATCCTGCTCAGCCACTACAGCAACGTGCCGCACGAGGTGCAGCAGCGCCTGGCCGGGGCCTACAAGGCGGTGCAGGAAGAAGACTGAGTCGGACTCAGTAGTCGATGGCCACGTCGCTTTGCGGCACGCTGCAGCAGGACAGGATGTAGCCTTCGGCGACGTCTTCGTCGGTGATCCCGCCGTTGTGCTCCATGCTCACTTCGCCGCTGGTCTTGAGCACCTTGCAGGTGCCGCAGATTCCCATGCCGCAGGCCTTGGGGATGTGCAGGCCGAGCTTGGCGGCGGCGGCGTGCACGGTCTCGCCGGCGCCGACGCGGATGCTCTTGCCGGTGCCGGTGAAGTCCACCAGCTTGAGCGAGCCGGCCGGTGCTTCGGCGGCCTCGATTGCTTGCGCCGCGTGCTCCTGGGCTTCCTCGCGGATCGCCTGCGGGGTGGGGCCGAAGGCCTCCTCGTGGTAGCGGCGCATGTCGAAGCCGTTGCCCTCCAGCAGGCGCTTGATCGCCGCCATGTAGGGCGTCGGCCCGCAGCAGAAGATCTCCCGCTCCATGAAGTCCGGCGCGATCAGCTGCAGCATCGGCTGGTTGAGGTAGCCGCGGTAGCCGGACCAGGTCTCGCCGATCTCGTACTTCTCGCAGATCAGGTGCAGCTTGAAGTTGTCGATGCGCGAGGCCATGTGGCGCAGTTCGCGGTGGTAGATGATGTCCTTCGGCGCCCGCGCGCTGTGCACGAAGACCATGTCGACGGCGCCGTTGGTGTCGAAGAACCAGCGCGCCATGGACATCACCGGGGTGATACCGACGCCGCCAGAGAGGAACAGCACCTTGTCCGCCGGGAAGTCGATGGCGTTGAACAGTCCGACCGGGCCGTGCACCGGCAGCACGTCACCCTCCTTGAGGTTGTCGTGCAGCCAGTTGGAAACCTTGCCGCCGGGCACGCGCTTGATGGTCAGGGAGAAGCTGTAGGGCACCGAGGGCGAGCTGGAGATGGTGTAGGAGCGCATGGTCGGCACGCCGTCGATCTGCAGTTCCAGGGTGACGAACTGCCCCGGCTTGAAGAAGAACACCATCGGCTGGTCGGCCATGAAGCAGAAGGTGCGTACATCCGAGGTTTCCTGGATGGCCTTGACGCAGCGCACCAGGTGGCGGCCATTGCTCCAGGTCTGGGTGGTCACCGGATTGAGGAAATTGGTCATGCTCACCTCTGTGTCGCGCTCTGGCCGCTGTCTGGTTGTGGCCCCGCCCAGGCATGGGTTACGGGGCTCTCTGGCGACCGATTGTGCGCAACGGGCGGCGCGCTTATTTATCCATCCGCGACATTCGTGTGCTCATCGCGACCTGCCAGCGCGGCGCGGCCTGACGGCGTCGGAATCGGACGTGGTCGTGTCGTCCACGGATACGGATCGCCGGCAGCCGCGCGACACACTCGCTGCGAGCCGAGCGATAAGGTTTTCCCAGCGTATCGGCTCTCCTTTACCGCTTAAGACATTGATGAGGATCTTTTGAGCTAGAGCTAGAGCTAGAGCTAGAGCCAGGCAAGGCGAGATGGGGCGAGGGCGCGGAGTTTACAAGCCGTAAATGAGCAGCCCGAGCCCCATCTCAACGCAGCATGGCCGACGATCAAGAGATCCGCTGGCGGGGCCTGGATTCGGCAGGCCGGAGAGACCAGGCACGCGGCCTTGCGTAGCAACCGTATCAGCCACTTTCGTTTGCCGGCCAGCCACTGGGCCGGCCTGAGGAGCCACCGATGGATAGCACCACCCTGAGCCTGGGCGACCCACTGGAGCCTGCACGCAAGGCCACCGCCGAGATGCTGCAAAGCCGCGAACGCACCTTCTCCCTGCCGCAGCCGTTCTACAACGACGAGCGCCTGTTCCAGATCGACATGCAGGAGATCTTCCACAAGGAATGGCTGATCGCCGGCATGACCTGCGAGATCCCCGGCAAGGGCAACTACCTGACCCTGCAGATCGGCGCCAACCCGATCATCGTCATCCGCGGCGCCGAAGGCACCGTGCACGCCTTCCACAACGTCTGCCGCCATCGCGGCTCGCGCCTGTGCACCAGCGACAAGGGCAAGGTGGCCAAGCTGGTCTGCCCCTACCACCAGTGGACCTACGAGATCGACGGCCGCCTGCTGTTCGCTGGCACCGAGATGGGTGCCGACTTCGACCTCAAGGACTACAGCCTGAAGCCGGTCAACTGCAAGACCGCCGGTGGCTACATCTTCATCAGCCTGGCCGAGAACCCGCCGGCGATCGACGACTTCCTCGCCACCCTGGGCCATTACATGGAGCCCTACGACATGGAGAACACCAAGGTGGCGGTGCAGACCACCTTGATGGAGAAGGCCAACTGGAAACTGGTGCTGGAGAACAACCGTGAGTGCTACCACTGCAACGGTTCGCACCCGGAACTGCTGAATACCCTGCTGGAGTGGGACGACGTCACCGACCCGCGCGCGACCCAGGCCTTCAAGGACCAGGTGGCCGAGTGCACCTCGCGCTGGGACCGCGACAACATTCCCTACGCCCATGCCAGCTTCGGCCTGCGCAACCGCATCGTGCGCATGCCGCTGCTCAAGGGCACCGTGTCCATGACCATGGACGGTAAACAGGGCAGCAAGAAGCTGATGGGCCGGATCACCGACCCGGACCTCGGTTCGATGCGCATCCTGCACCTGCCGCATTCGTGGAACCACTGCATGGGCGATCACCTGATCGTGTTCACCGTGTGGCCGATCAGCGCCCAGGAAACCATGGTCACCACCAAGTGGCTGGTGCACAAGGACGCGGTGGAAGGCGTGGACTACGACATCGCCCGCCTGCGCGAAGTGTGGGATGCGACCAACGACCAGGATCGGCGCCTGGCCGAGGAAAACCAGCGCGGTATCAACTCCACCGCCTACCAGCCGGGCCCCTACTCGAAGACCTACGAGTTCGGCGTGGTCAACTTCATCGACTGGTACAGCGAGCGCCTGCTGAACAACCTCGGCGCCGAGTCGGCAACCCATCTGCGCCAGGTCAACGATTGACCCCCTGGCCGGCCCGCCACCCGAGGCGGGCCGGTCTTTTTTAGCGAGTCTCGCGCATGTCGCTCAACCTCTGCCTGCTGCTCCTGTTTCTGGTCTACAGCGCTTGGAACTGTCGTCGCTCGACCTAGGCTTTTCTCCAGGCAATAAAAAGGCCGGCTTGTGGCCGGCCTTCAGGGGGTGGTATTGGCTTATTTTTGGTAAGCCGCAACCGCCTTCAGAATTGCAGCACGGGCTTCGTCAGCGTTGCCCCAGCCTTCAACCTTGACCCACTTGCCCTTCTCGAGATCCTTGTAGTTCTCGAAGAAGCCGGACATGAAGACCGGGGCTATGAGGGGCCAACCTCACGCACCGAAGGTCAAGACTCGTTTGCAGCATCGCAGTTATACTCGCTCGCGCTTTGAGAGTCGGAGTATGCGATTTTCATTGCACTTCTCGTGCTGACGCGACAGAACCAAACTTATCCATTGCCCCGTCGACCCTTGAGATGGCGCGACAATCTACCTTTTCTAGACAGTGCTTCGGAGTCGTATGCAGGCCAGTAAGGTCGCCCCTGGGAAGTGGCGGGCACGGTTTTCGGGTTCGGGAACCTCATCGAGCTCCTTTCGTGATCCGTGGCGTTGGGACCTTGCGGTCTGCCTGCTACTCGGGCTGGCCGTCTTCCTGATCTACAACGCCAATCTGAGATCCATCGGCGCCGTCGATACCTATCCGGCGCGCTACCTGCCACTGTCGATCTTGAAACACCACAGTCTGGCGCTGGATCCGATCGCATCGCTCGTGGCACAGGGCAAGGAGGTTCCGACCGAGCCAGGAAAATCGACCAGCGCGTTCTGGATGATCAAGAGCCACACGGGCAGCGTCGTCTCGCTATATCCCATCGTGACACCCGTGGTTGTCGCACCCTTGTACCTGCCGGCGGTTGCCTATCTCGATGCCAAGGGCTGGGATCTGCCGCGAGTCGATTATGTCGCCCGGATCATGGAGAAATTCTGCGCGTCGCTCATGGCATCGTTGTCGGCGATGCTTCTCTATCTGTTGCTGCGACGGCGCAGCCCGCCGACAACCGCAGTGCTGCTCACGATCGCATACGCGCTGGGAACGACGGCCTGGGTGATCAGCAGCCAGGCCCTGTGGATGCATGGGCTCGCCGGGCTGCTGGTGGTCGCGCTGCTGTACCTGCTCACCGGGCCCTGCACACCGCTGCGTGCCCTCGGGGCCGGTCTTTTTTGTGCGCTCCTGGCTTGCAATCGCCAGCCCGACACAATTCTGGCCGCGGGCTTCGCGCTCTACGCGATCCGCTGGGCGGGGGGGCGCTTCCCATGGTTTCTCGGCGCTGCCTTAGTGCCGGTCGGGCTGGTGCTGGCTTATAACCTGCTCGTTGTGGGGCATATAGTCGGCGGCTACGGGCTGCTACCTCTGGAGAACGAGACCGCGCAGTTCGGCGAAGACCCGCTCTTCGGCCTCGGCGTGCTGCTGTTCAGTCCGGTCTACGGGCTTTTCGTCTTTTCGCCGTTCCTGCTGTTCGTGCCGTTCTTCCTGGTGTCAGTGCTGCGCGAGCGAAGTTCGCGCGCATTCACCCTGGTAGTTGGTGGCGCTCTGCTGTTGCAGTGGCTCTTCTACGGCGCGACGCATTGGGAGCAGGGCCTGAGCTGGGGGCCTCGCTACCTTACCGAGTCGATCCCCATCCTGGTGTGGATGCTGTCTCCGGTTTTCGAGCGTTTACGCATGATCGGCCGCGTCGTATTTTGCTTAGCGTGCCTTGTCGCGGTGGTCATCCAGGGAGTTGGCGCCTTCTACTACACGGGTAAGGCCTTCGGGGCGGCGATGTTTGCCAATGGGCCGGTCGTGACTCGTTCAACATGGGAGCAGCTGGTCTGGGACGTCGCCAATACGCCCTTTATCACTGAGCTTAAGCATGAGCGAATTGCCCCCGACATCGGCGAGCTTCGGGGCCATATCAACGTGGCCGGAGCGCGTGACGAGGGTGATGGCCGGCGCCTAGTAGTCGCCGGCTGGGCGCTCATGGACGGCCGCACTCCGTCGGGTGTTGCGCTGATGGTGGATGGCCGGGTTGTGGTCGGCGGTACAGAGACCTTCTTCGAGCGTCCCGATGTAGTGAATGCGCTCGGCGAATCGGCTCCAAGCGGTTGGAGCGTGACGTTTCCTGCTGACACACTGGCGCCTGGGGAGCATGTGGTGACTGCGCTGGTGCGCGCTCATCCCTACGGCCAGCAACGCATGCTGGAGGCGCGCGGATTCACGGTTGCGAAGAGCGACCCCGCGCGCGTGAAACTTCGAGGCCAGATCGACGTGGCTGGGGCGCTCGACGAGAACGATAACCGGCGCATGGTGGTCAGCGGGTGGGCGCTTACGAACAACCACACGCCAGCGGACGTTGCGGTGATCGTGGATGGCCAGGTTGTGGGCAGCACTGAAGCTTTCATCGAGCGTCCCGACGTTGTGAGTGCGCTCGGCAAGTCAGCTCCAAGCGGTTGGCGCGTGACGTTTCCCGCTGACGCATTGACGCCTGGGGAGCATGTGGTGACCGCGCTGGTGCGCGCTCATCCCGGCGGCCAGCAACGCATGCTGGAGGAACGCGGATTCACGGTCGCGAAGCGCGACCCCGAACGACTGGAACTTCAGGGTCAGATCGACGTGGCTGGAGCGCTCGACGAGAACGATAGCCAGCGCAGGGTGGTCATCGGGTGGGCGCTTGCGAACGACCACACGCCAGCGGACGTTGCGGTGATCGTGGATGGCCAGGTGGTGGGCAGCACTGAAGCTTTCTTCGAGCGCCCCGATGTTGTGAGTGCGCTCGGCAAGTCGGCTCCAAGCGGTTGGCGAGTGACGTTTCCCGCTGATGCATTGACGCCTGGGGAGCATGTGGTGACCGCGCAGGTGCGCGCTCAGCCCGGCGGCCCGCAACGCATGCTGGCAGCGCGCGGATTTACGGTCGCGAAGCGCGATCCCGCTCTTGTGGAGGCCGCCAGGCGTGCAGCGGCGATCCTCGCCGAGCGCCAGGATCGCCTTGGTTATTGGCTCAGCGAGTTCTCCAAGGCAACGCAATTCGTGCTGCAAGGGCAAGAGCTGAACATCTTCACCAACGCCGCTCTGATCGATGTGGTTGCACCGGTTGCGCAGCAGAGTGGTCTCTCCGGCAGCATGGTACGGGCGCGCCAGTTTCTGACCAATCAGATCGAAGATAGTGGTTTGGTGCGCTACCACGGCCGCCCCGACCTGAAGACGATGGGTGTGCTGGGCTGCGTTATCACTCCCGATGCCGACGACACGGCTCTCGCGTGGCGCATCGCGCCAAGTGCTCGCTCGGAGCTGCTGCCGCGGGCACTGTCCACGCTCAAGCAGTTCCGCACGCCGGATGGACTCTATCAGACCTGGCTCGCGCCAAGGGACCGCTTCAGGTGCATCGATCCGGGCAAGAATCCGAATCCCCCCGACATTGGCATCCAGCTCCACGTCTACCTGTTGCTGGCGCAGGAGGACCCGCCTGCGGCTCGTGCGCTCTGCACGTCGTTGCAGCAACGCTCGGCCGACGAGTCGCTGTGGGTCTACTATCGCCTGGCGCCGCCCATCGTTCTCTTGCGTCTGAATGAAGTGAGCAAGGCGGGTTGCCCGTTGCAGCTGCCTGCGTCCCGGCTGCAAACCACGGTTGCGGGCCAGGACATATGGCTCGAACTCCTCGACCATCTGCGCCACTTCGAGACTGCGGACGATCTCTCCGCAGACCGTTCGGAGGCAGTAAGGCTGTTGCTGGGCAAGCTTGCCGTCGACAACTTCGCGTCCCTCAAAGGTAATCCGCCGCTGCTCTATCACAACGACCTGAGCGCGAGCGTGAGTCGCTACTACTGGTCCGAGGCGTTTGGCTATGCTCTCTGGCTCCGGCTCTATTACGAGAATGAGCGCGCGCAATCTACAGTGGCGCACGGTGCCGGGGGCGGCGGGCAAGACTCCGAGAAAGGCAGCGCCAGGCCATGACCGACACCGCTACGACGAATCTCCGTCTGCCGTTGGTGCGACAGTGGCTGCGCCTGCTGTCTTCCATCCGCTTCGACGAAGTCCTGGTGCTGCAAGGGACGCCGGCGATTGGGGCAATCCTGGCACTCGGCGCCCTGTCTGCTCACGACTGCCTCAGGGCTGTCGTCTTCGCCGCCGGCAGTCTGTGCCTGGTGGGGCATGTGTTCGTGATGAATGATTGGGCGGGCATCGATGGCGACCTCCGGGATCCGCACCGTGCTGCGCAGACGTTTGCGTCGAAAGGTGTGAGCCGCGGCGCCATCGGATTTCTTGCGGTCGTGCTCCTGGGGCTGACGCTGCTCCTGTTCGCCCTGCTGGGGCCGGTCTCGTTTGCCCTGGCGATTGCCATCCTGGGGCTGAGCACGCTCTATTCTGCCCCCTCGATCCATATGAAGGGGCGTCCGGTTCTGGGCTCCAGCCTTCACCTCATGGGCGGCACGCTGCACTTCCTGCTCGGCTACGCGACCTTTTCCGCAGTCGACACGCGCAGCATCGTCATTGGCTGCTTCTTCGGACTGATCTTCGCTGCCGGTCACCTCATGCACGAAACCCGCGGCTACGAGGGTGATCGGCTCAACGCTATCCGCACCAATGCGGTCGCCTTCGGTAAGGCGCACAGCTTCATCGCGGGCATGGTCCTGTTCACTGCGGCTTATGCGCTGTTGATCGTGCTTGCTCTGCTCGGCCTGCTGCCGCGCCTGCTCATGCTCGCAGCCGTGCTTTACCCGGTGCATCTATATGCATCCTGGCGAGCCGTGCGTGCCGGCCTCAGTTTCGAGAGTCTGCTCCAGTACCAGAAATGCTATAGAGTGCTGTATGCCCTCATTGGCAGCATGCTGGTCGGGTCAGTCTTGTTTGCTTGGGTGAGCTAGCCCCGCCCGCCAGGTCTGCCGTGGCTTCAGCCGCCCAGCCATCGACATCCATGCAGCATATTCTGAACCCTCAATATCTCTGAACCAATGAGCGCCACTTTCCCCAGCCTTGTCGTAGTCACCCCGGTCTTCGAGGATGCCGAAGCCTCTGCCCGCCTATTCGATGAGTTGGCTGCGGCTTTCGGCAAGCAGGTCTACGTGGTGGCGGTCGACGACGGTTCGGTGCACCAACCGGTCGATCTCGCGAAGATGAATGCGGTCGGGCTCCACGGCACAGTTATCCGACTGCGCCGCAATGTCGGCCACCAGCGCGCCATTGCGATCGGCATCGGCTACGTGGCGGAGCATCTGGGCACGGCGCAGGTCGTGGTCATGGATTCTGACGGAGAGGATCTGCCCGGTTCGATTCCAGAGTTGCTGAGGGTGCTGAGCACACCTGATGTGGATCTGGTCGTTGCTCAGCGCAAGACGCGTGTTGAGACGCTTCGCTTCAAGGCTTTCTATTTTCTCTACAAGCGGCTGTTCAAGGTATTGACCGGGCGAGAGATCAGCTTCGGCAACTTCATGGCGCTCAAGCCCGCAGCCGTCAAGCGTCTCGCCGCCATGCAGGAACTCTGGATCCACGTCGCCAGTTGCGTGCTGGGGTCGAAGCTACGGATCCGTACCTGTGCACTCGATCGCGGCCCCCGCTACGCCGGTCAGAGCAAGATGAACTTTGCAGGCCTGGCGCTGCACGGGTTCCGCGGTGTAATGGTGTTCGCCGAAGACGTGCTGGTGCGTGTCGTGATCGCCTCGGCGCTGATCGGTGCGCTGGCGGTGGTCGCAGGTCTGGCAACCATTGTTCTCAAAGTGTCGGGTTTCGCTACCCCAGGCTGGTTCTCGGTGGCGCTAGGTATCCTGTCGCTGGTCTTCCTGCAAACCGGATCCCTGGCGCTGATCAGCCTCATGCTCGCCGGTGTCGGTAAATCTGGCGCGCTTGCGCATGCGCCCTATGCGCAGTTCATCGAGTACGTCGAACACAGTGCCCCGTCGCCGACATGCAGCTCCGACAACCGATGAGTCTGGATTCGCGCGCCGCGGAGGTCGGGCGTTTCGTCATCAACGGCCTGTTTGCCACGGCGGTGCACTATGCCGCCCTGATCTTCAATCTCCGGGTGCTCGAACTCCCGTCGGCAGGCCTGGCCAATTTTTTCGCTGCCTGGTGTGGCATTGCTGCCTCTTTCATCGGTAGCCGCTTCTTCGTCTTTCGGAGCCGGGAGGCGCCGCTGGCGCGCCAGGCCACGCGCTTTCTCGCGTCCTATGCCGCGATTGCCTGTCTGCACGGGCTTTTGCTCTACGTCTGGACGGATCAGCTGCAGCGGGACTACGCCGTGGGGCTCGTCCTGGCCGCGATGATGCAGGCCGTGTTGAGCTACCTGGGCAACAAGTTATTGGTGTTCAGAACAGCATGAAGACAGGGAAATTCCTCACCGCTTCTATATTCTTCGTGGCGCTTACCGGCCTGATCTACTGGGCTCATGTCGCTTTCTTCCGGGTCGACGTGGTTTTTTACAGCGCGCTCCTCGATGGCGTTCTGGCCGCTTTGATCGCCGGTGTAGTCATTTGGCGTATGCACACCTTCGCCGTCTTTGGGCCCTTCGAGAAACTGCAGATGGTGCTGATCTGGCTGCTGACGGCCTACATACTCGCCATCTCGGTGCCGACCGTGGTCGATCGTTCGCTGTCCTTCTATATCCTTGAGAAACTGCAGCAGCGCGGTGGCGCGATTCAGCAAAGCCGCTTCGCCGAGGTCTTCACCCAGGAGTACCTCAAGGAGCATCGACTGGTCGACGTGCGCCTGACCGAGCAGCTCCAGTCGGGCACCATTCGCATCGTGAATGGCTGTGTCCACCTGACGCCCAGGGGCGACCATCTGGCGAGTTTCAGCCGCTTTTTCCGCACTCATCTGCTGCCCAAGCAGCGACTGTTGCTCGGCAGTTACAGCGACGATTTGACCGACCCGTTCCGGCACAGCGCTACGCAGGCCGATTACTTCTGCCAGTAAGTCATGCCAGGTATGCCTGTACGAGATTGACGGCAGGGGAGAGTTTGAGGGCTTGCAGGCTTTTCTCACCGGCAATAAAAAGGCCGGCTTGTGGCCGGCCTTCAGGGGGTGGTATTGGCTTATTTTTGGTAAGCCGCAACCGCCTTCAGAATTGCAGCACGGGCTTCGTCAGCGTTGCCCCAGCCTTCAACCTTGACCCACTTGCCCTTCTCGAGATCCTTGTAGTTCTCGAAGAAGTGCTTGATCTGCTCGATCAGCAGCGGAGGCAGGTCGGTGTATTCCTGTACGTCTTTGTAGATGACGCTCAGCTTGTCGTGCGGCACGGCGATCAGCTTGGCGTCACCGCCAGCTTCGTCGGTCATGTTCAGCACGCCAACCGGACGGCAGCGGATGACCGAGCCCGGGGCGACCGGATACGGGGTCACGACCAGCACGTCGAGCGGGTCGCCGTCGTCGGCCAGGGTGTGCGGGATGAAGCCGTAGTTGGCCGGGTAGAACATCGGGGTGGCCATGAAACGATCGACGAACAGGCAGTCGGTATCGTGATCGATTTCGTATTTGATCGGCGCGTGGTTGGCCGGAATCTCGATGGCGACGTAGATGTCGTTCGGCACGTCTTTGCCGGCCGGGACTTTGCTGTAGCTCATGGTGGACACCCCAGGGTTGGGCCAAAAAAAGTGGCGGGATTATAGGCAGATTCTCCCGGCGTTACTACGCCCAGTTGCTCAGCCTTTGGTCGGGGATTGGTTTTCCCGGTAGTCCGGGTGGCCGGTCTGCAGCCGCTGCAGGCGGGTCAGCGGATCCTGACGGTAGAAGGCCTGGAGCTGCGCGTAGACCGCTGGGAAGGCCTCGGCCAGCAGATCCGGGGCGCTGAAGAAGTATTCGCTGGTGACGGCGAAGAACTCCGCTGGATTTTCCGCGGCATAGGGGTCGATGGCGGTTGGCGCGTCCGGATCGGCATCGAGAATGGCGTTCATCTGCGCGTAGGCGGCCTGCATGGTGGCGGCCCAGGCGTCGACGCGCATGCTGCGGTGCAGCGGTGGCAGGCCGTTGGCGTCGCCGTTGAGCATGTCCAACTTGTGCGCCAGTTCGTGGATCACCAGGTTGTAGCCGTCCCAACCGCCGCTGGCTTGCACGCCCGGCCAGGCGAGGATCACCGGGCCGCGGTGCCAGGCCTCGCCGCTGTGTTCGGCCTCCCATTCATGTTCCACGCCGCTGGCGTCGCGGTGGCGCTGCGGGCTGACGAAGTCGTCCGGGTACAGCACGATCTCGTGGAAACCCTGGTACCAGTCGAGGTCAGCCAGGTGCAGCAGCGGCAGTTCGGCCAGGGCGGCGAGGGTCAGGCGATCCGCCAGACTCAGCTCGACGCCGGGCAGGGCGCTGAGGTGCTTGTGGTGGAGGAACAGTACGGCGCGGCGGAACAGGCGCTGTTCCTCGGCTTCGCTGAGCCCGTCGAGCAGCGCCAGGCGCTGGCGTACCTGCTGCCAGTGCTGGGTGGTGTAGGGCGCGCGGGCGAGGATGCGTCGCTGGCGCCAGGCACGAAATGACCACATGGATAAGGCTTCGTAGGCAGGGGCGACCACCTTATGCAGCCTGCACGGCAGCTGCAAGTCGGCGCTCGGCACAAAGGCTGCAGAGCCGCAGTATCAGCCTGGCGGTGGAGCGGCGCGATGTCGTTGCAATGGATAGAACAGCCAATCGCTGGCCTGGCGCTGGGCCAGGGCCTCGATCTGCCCGGGCAGGCCGCGCGCAGCCGGGCGGCCTGGATCGGCGCGCGGCAGGGTGATGCGCCGCTGTTGCTGGTTGCACTGCTCTGGGCACGCCAGTGCGCGGATGTGGTGCAGATTCTCGATGAACAGCTCGACGCGTTGTTCGCCGACTTCCTCTGCACCCCGCAGGGCTGGAGTGATACCCAGGCCGCCCGCCAGGTGCTGTCCGCGCTGAACCTGCGCCTGTTTCGCCAGCGCCAGGCGAGTGCGTCGCCCGCCGAGCTGAGCGCCGGGCTATTGCTGGTGCGGGCGGGCGAGGTGCACTTTCTGCAGGCCGGCAATATCGGCCTGTTGCGTTATCAGCAGGGCGTCTTGCAGAGCCTGGCTGGGCGTGCGGAACAGTATCTCGGGGTGCAGGCCGAGCTGGCGTTGGTGCAGCATCATTTGCCGGGCGAGGCGGGTACGGCTTTGCTCCTGGCGCCGCAGCCGCTGTTCGAGGTGGCGGACCTGCAGGCTTTCCGCTCCGCCTGTGGTGACTTGCCCGGCAGCGCTGTAAGCGCGGCGCTGACACCGCTGTTGCAGGCACCGGGGGCTGCGGTGTTGCTGCTGCCGGAAGCCCTGTCCGCAGCAAGGTCGTATGAGGACTGGCAGCCACTGCCGTGCGTGGCGCAGGCGCAGGTTGGCATGCGCCTGGATGGCTGGCTGCTACAAGCCGAATGCCCCTATGGCCCAGTCGGACGAGTGTTTCAGGCATGCGCCGAGGATGGCCGTGAGGCGCTGCTGTGGTTGGCGGCGGGTGCCGCCGACGAGGCCTTCTGGCAGCGTGAGTGGGTGTTGCGCCGCTGCAGTCTGGCGGCACTGCCACAGGTTGTTTCGCCCCGTCAGCCGCGCCGTTCTGCCTATCTGTTGTTAGAGCCGCCGGCCGCGGACATGTGCAGCCTGAGCCAGTGGCGGAGCGCGCGGGGCAACCTGGAGGCGGCCACACTGCTGCCCCTGCTCGGGCAACTGATCGATGCCGTGCGCGCTTTGCAGCGCCGCGGCATGCAGGGCTTGTGGTTGAACCCGCGGCAGATTCTGCTCAACGAGCAGGGGCGCTTGCTGCTCTTGCCGGAGCTGGCGGCGATCCTGCCGGGCGTTCCGTGCCAGCGGCTGCCAGCCGAGGCCTTGCCCCTGGCCCCGGAAGTGCGCGCGGCGCAGGCGGTGGATGGACGGGCCGAGCAGTTCGCCGTGGCGGCGCTGGCCTATTGGCTGCTCTGTGGGCAATGGCCGGAAGCGGCGCGTTCGGTGGTTAATGGCAGCGGTCGCTATGTGCCGCTGGCGCGACTGGTCGAGGGTGTGCCGCTGGGCTGGGATGGCGTGCTGGCCCGCGCGCTGGCGCCCCAGGCCGGGCAGCGTTACGAGGCGTTGTCGGAATTGCAGTTCAACCTGCAGCAGTTGTTCGAGCAGGATGCGGTTGCACGCAGTTCAACTGGCTGGCTGGGGCGCTGGCGGCGCTTGTGGCGCCCGCGCTGAGTGAAGCGGCCCCCAGCTTTGCGCTGGGGGCTGTGCGGCTCAGTCTTCGTCGAGGGGCAGGACGAAATTCTTGAACTCGGTGTCCTCGCGGAAACCGATCGACTGGTAGGTCTTGTGCGCAGTATCGAAGTTGACGCTGGAGGCGACACGCATGCGCACGGCGTTGGTGCTCTTGGCCATCTGCTTGGCGGTCTGCAGCAGGCGGTCGGCGACTAGCATGCGGCGGGCGTCTTCGGCGACGAAGATGTCGTTGAGGATCCACACGCGCTTGAGCGACAGCGAAGAGAAGCTGGGGAACAGCTGGCAGTAGCCGAGCGCCTTGTCCTCGTCGTCGGCCAGGGCCAGGTAGATCACCGATTCCTTGCGGCTGAGGCGGTTCTCCAGGAACTTGCGCGACGAGTCCGGCAGTGGCAGCTCGCCATAGAACTCACGGTACTTGATGAACAGCGGAGTCAGCAGGTCCAGATGCTCCAGGGTGGCTTGGACGATGCGCATAGCGGGCCTCGGCTTTTATGGAGTGGTGTGGCTGGCAATGCAGATGCTGTGCCAGTGGTCAGGCTTGATCCTGCCTAATGCAACTGGAAAGCGCAATCCAAGCAAGCGTTTGATTTAACTCGGCTCGCCGAGCAAGGCCGTCGGCGGTTCTAAGTGTGCCGCTTCCAGGCGGGCCAGTTCAGGCAGCTGGCGTCATCCGGTACGGCTCGCGGTGGGCCACCACGCTCTGGTTCAGGCCCTCCAGGCGCACGTTGACGCAGCAGACGCGGTCTTCGCCCAGGGAGCGTAGGTGAAATATGCGCCATAGCCCCAACCGGCTGTGCGCTGGCGCCGCTGAAGGCGCGGCAGCAATTGCCATGCTCGGGGCCGCCGCTCATGCGTTCAGAGCTGCCTTGGCTGATATGAACCGACGAGCGGCCCCTTGCCGGGATGGCCTTGAGTGGCAGGGCGCGATCGAAAAAATCGCGCAGAAATGCTGGCAGATTGCCATTTTGCTAATGGCTTTTGCTTTTGCCGAGGGGTAGGCTCGGGTGAAAGATTTCTGGCGCCAGTTTTGGCGTCGTGCCATGTCGCCGTTCAAGTTTGTCTGCCCATGGCAGATATCTAACGGTAGAGATGCCAGCCAGACCCCGTTGCGGCAAGCACGTTGAACCAGCGTTCAGGGTGCAGGACACAGGTGGTACAGGGGCGATGTCAGGCTGGGGTGGTCGGCGGTTGCTTGCGCCGAACGTGACTGAATGCATTTGTCGAGATCATCTATGTCGTTGTCGCTCAGCGCTCCCTGCTTCTGCCTCCAGCCATTGCACAACATGGTTGGCACCCTGGCCGTTACCGGCACCAGCGTCACGGGGGAGAGCTCCCCGTTCGGTGTGATCACCCTGGTTTTGTTATTGCTGGTCGCTGGCGTCGGCTTCTGGCTGCTGCAGGCCAAGCATGCTCGAGCGCTGGAGGCCGTGCAGCGGGCCCTGGCCGATAGCGAAGCGCAGCGCCGCAACATGCTGTTGCCTGAGGTGCTTGAGCAGCATCAGCAGCAGAGCCGTGAAGAACTCGATGCACTCCGGCAAAGCCTGGCGCAGAGCCAGCAGCAGGCCCAGCAGGAGCTCTATGCCCTGCAACAGGAGTCCGAGCAGACCCGCCAGTCCCTGGAACAGGAAATTGGCCATCTGCAGCGCGCACGTCAGAGCGTCCTGCAGGAAATGGCCGGCAAGATGGTGCAGATTGAAACCTCGGTGCAGGAGTTGCTGGATATAACCGCGACCATCGATCGCTGGCATGAAGGCATGAACGGCATCATGGTGCACAACAAGATCATGCAGAAGCAGATCGGCGACTTTAAGGGCATCGTCGGCCAGATCGCCATTCTGTCGCTCAATGCGGCGATCGAGGCGGCACGCGCGGGTGAGTCCGGGCGCGGCTTTGCGGTGGTGGCCGACGAGGTGCGCAAGCTCTCGACCAGCGCCGAAACGCTGAACGAGGACTACCGCACCAACCTGAACAAGAACGCCCTGATCGCCACCCTGGCGTTTCAGGATGTGCAGGCTGGCGGCAACATGATCGTGACTGCCATCCATGGCGTGCAGAGCCGGATCAGCAGCCTCGGGCAGACCCTGGAAGGTGCCAACTAAGCCATGCGCACAGCCAATTACGAGCTCGATGCGACGCTGTACAAGTTGCTGCAGGTGGCATTGGAACAAACCCTGAAGGCCTGCGCGCCCTCTATGCCTTGGGTAACCAGCAAGGTCGAAGCGCTGGGTGAGCTGCGCCATGAGCACTGCCTCGTCCTGACCATTTCCTCATTCAAGTTCAAGATCATGTGCCTGCTGCATCACTCCATGGATGCGGCCAATCGCACTTTCGTGGCGCAGGCGACCGCCACCAAGCTCGAAGACCTCGAGGACTCGGTGTACACCGACTACCTGATGGAAATGAGCAACAGCTTCTGCGGCAACCTCAAGCGTCTTTTGCAAGGCAGTTGCCCGCCGCTGGGGATGTCCACGCCGAATTTCCTGGAGCGCGCCAGCCTCAACTTCGACAACCTCAAGCTTGCGCACTGCGTGCATGTGCGAGCGCAGGAAGCCGTCGGCGCCCCTTCACTCTTCGCGGCCAGTGCTCTGGTCATCGCCAGGCACGAAGGGGATTTCACCCTGCAGCCGTATCAGGATTATGTCAGCGAAATGGACAGCGCCGCCGACAGTTCAGGAGAACTGGAACTGTTTTAAAAGCCCCGAATTCCAGTACAGAGGGTCGCGTCCATATGATCGGTTTTGACAAGCAACTCGTCAGCAAAGTGTTGATCTTCGAGGATGCCGCCGTCGCCCAGGGTCAGTTGAAGGCATTTTGCAGCGAGCACGGCCTGATTGGCCTCAAGCAGGCCAATCAATCGGCCATGAAGATGCTGGCAGCCAATATCGATCTGGGGGCGGTGCTGATTTCAGAAGGCAGCACCGACATCGTCGCAGGGATTGCCAACGGCTTCGAGCTGGCCAGGCGGGTTCATCAGTTGCGCCGGGAGCTGCCGATTTTCATTCGCCGTGAAGGCCGTGCCGACCTGGACGATCTGGCGCCTGAGCAACGGGCCGGGATTGCCGGTGCCTACGATATCGAGCGCCCGGAAACTCTCAAGCTGCTGCTCGACCAGTACCTGGCCGACACCGAATACCCCATCTCGCTGATTCGGCGCATTGAAGAAGTCACCCACAGCTCCCTGACGGCGCTATTTCGTGACATCGAGGTGAGCAACGAGCTGCCTTACCTGGTCAAGGACAAGCTCACCTATGGCGATATCCTCAGCCTACTGCCGGTGGAATCGCCCTGGTTCAGCGGCTACATGATGGTGCAGAGCGAAGAGCAGCCGATGATCGAGCTGATCAAGGCTGGCCGCACCGCCATCGATGGCCGGGCCGTGGATTTTCGTGACGTCATGGGCATGCTTAGCGAAATCACCAACCTGGCCTGGGGTGGCTTGAGAACCCGCTTGCTCGCACTGCACCCGCCGACTGTGGACGACAGCACGCGAATCAGCGTGCCGATCACGGTCAACCAGTACAAGGAATACATTTCCTTTGGCACCGATCGTTCGCAGCTGTGCTTCAAGTACACGCTGCGTGACGTGCATGGCCAGTTGGCGCCGGTCACCCTGTTCCAGAAATTCATTTTCAATATTCGCTGGTCGCCTGAGGAGTACCTGCAGGCCGACGAAAACAAAGTGGAAGACTTGGTTGAAAGTGGTTGCCTCGAATTGTTCTGAGTCAACTGCCGTACTGCCAACAAGATGATTAATAGCAGTTTGGGCTGCATAGAAAAGGTAAGGCTGAATCCAATGGCACAAATACTCGTAGTAGATGACAGCGCCGCGATCCGTAACGAAGTCGCCGCGTTCCTCAAAGCCAATAACTTCACGGTGGAAACCGCAGTCGACGGCAAGGATGGGCTGGTCAAGCTCAAGGCCGATCGAGCCATCAAACTGGTCATTTCGGACGTCAACATGCCGAACATGGACGGCCTGACCATGGCCGAGAAAGTGCGCAGCGAGCTGGGCAACCAGACCGTCAACATCATCATGCTGACCACCGAGAATGACCCCAACATGAAAAACCGTGGCAAAGCGGCGGGTGTCAAGGGCTGGATCGTCAAACCATTCAACGGCGCCAATGCACTGGGCGCGATCCAGAAACTGGTGGCCGGCTAAGGCGCAACGCCTGCCGTTGTAAGTAACTGATCGGTCATAGGCTGCCGATAAGGATGCCTAGCTTCATCGCTGGAATATAAAAATAAAGAGTCCACTATGGTGATTGCATGCCAACGCTCAAGCTCAGTTTCAATCAAAAGGTAGCCCTTGGGTTCGCCGTCATCCTGCTGTTGTTGACCATCTCTGGCGCAATGTCCCTGTGGACTCTTAGCGACATCAGCAGCTCCAACGAGCGCGTTCACGAAACGGCCGTTCCGGTGGTCAGCGAGGTCAACAAGGTGCAGATTCGCCTGTTGAAGCTGGCCAACCTCAGTGCGCTGGGTTTCAACGCGCTGAGCGAAGAAGACATCCGTCCCTATCGCGATGACTTCGAAAAAGGCGCCACCGAGTTCGCCGAGGGCTTCAAGACCCTTGAGACCCTGGCCCAGGCCGACCCGCAGCGGGCGGCCCTGGTCGCCGACATCAAGAGTAACTACGAAACCTACGCCGTCGCCGTGCGCAAGATGTTCGACGCCAAGCTGGCCGTGTTGATCGCCAAGCAGCAGGTCGAGGATGAAGTCGGCGTAGTCATGGAACGCTCCGACGACGTCGGCTTCGCCTTCCTGGAGATCGTCAACTTCCGCGCCCCGAGCCGGGCGCTGGAAAAGGATCTGAGCCTGGCCCAGGGCTTCGCCAACCAGGCCGATGCCCTGATGGCGGGCGTGGCCAAGGCGGCCCAGGAAATTCAGAACGGCGAGGATCTCGAGCGCCTGGATAGCGCCCAGGACGACTTCGAATTCATCATCAATGGCGCGATGTTCTGGTTCGACAAAGCCATTCCCTTGTTCCAGCCGATGGACGACGCCGACATCATCGCTACCGCCCAGAGCAGTGTCGAAGCCCTGCGTGCGCGCCTCAAGGCCACGCCGAATCTGGTCGACTTCAAGCGCGAGCAACTGACCCAGGCGCAAACCGCCCGGGAACAACTGAGTGCTTCCAAGGCAGCGGTAGAGAAGTCGGTAGCGGGGCTGGACGAGGTTCTGGTGTCCGCAGACGCCCAGTTCAATCGCCTGCAAGCCGAGCTGGGCGACAGCGTCAGCTTCGGTTTCAAAAGCACTATCGTGATCCTGATCATCCTGCTGGGCCTGGCGACGCAGAACTTCAACTCCATGCGCTTGGCCATCCGCAAGAAGATGATCGACCTGGCCAAGCTCAACGGCATCGGCGGCACCCTGGCCGCCGCGCGTGATCAGGACACGGCGCTCGAGCTAGTGCTGCACGCCATGTACGAGAAGATCGGCATCGAGCGCGGTTCGGTCTACCTGTTCAACAAGGATAACGAACTGGAGGCGAAAGCCTTCCTGCCGCCCAAGCAGATGGACGGCGCACCGTCGGCGATCACCTTCACCATGGGTGAAGGCGTGATCGGTCGGGCGGCGGCTTCCAAGCAAGCACTGTTCGTGCCGGATACCAGCCGTGACCAGTCCTATGTCGGCGGTGAGGGCGAGAAGGCCAAGGCCCTGCTCTGCGTACCGCTGGTCGACAAGGACATCCTGATCGGCGTGATGAACTTCTCCGGCGAAGTGAACAAGGTGGCCTTCGCCGACAGCGACTACGAGTTCGTCGCCTCGGTGGCGCGTTCCCTGGTCACCACCATCAAGAACATCCGCATGGTCGAAGTGATCGAGGAACATAACCGCACCCTGGAGCGCAAGGTCGAGGAGCGTACTGCGGCGCTGAAGCAGAAGAACGAAGACATCGCCAACATGTTCTCCAACATGCACCAGGGCCTGTTCACCATTGTCGATGGCGGCCTGATCCATCCCGAGTATGCGGCGTACCTGGAGACCATCTTCGAGACCAAGGAAATCGCCAACCGCAACTTCGTCGACTTCATGTTCAGGCGCTCGACCCTGAGCGCCGATGTCATCGATGCGGCCTCCACTGCCGTGGCCTCTATCGTCGGCGAAGACGCGATGATGTATGAGTTCAACTCGCACCTGCTGGTGACCGAGCTGGCCCTGGAGTTCAGTGACAAACCCAACAAGCTGATCGAGCTCGATTGGGACCCGATCATCGATGACCAGGATGTGATCACCAAGCTGATGGTGACCGTGCGCGATGTCACCGCGCTGAAGGAGCTGCAGGCCGAGGCCGAGGGGCAGAAGCAGGAGCTGATGATGATCGGCGAGATCCTCTCGGTGGATGCCGACAAGTTCAGCGACTTCATCGAAGGCTCGGCTTCCTTCGTCGACAAGTGCCGGACCATCATCGAGGAAACCGAGCAGAAGGATCTCGGCAAGCTGGCCGAACTGTTCCGCAACATCCACACGGTCAAGGGCAATGCCCGCACCTATGGCCTCAAGCACATCACCGATACGGTGCACCGCATCGAAAATACCTACGATCAGCTGCGCAAGAACGAGGACATGCAGTGGCAGCCCCAGGAGCTGCTGAGCGAGCTGGCTTTCGCCGAGCAGGCGATCAAGGTCTATAGCGGCATCTTCAAGGATAAGCTGGGGCGTGATGGCAAGCAGGGGATTGCCGGGGCACGGGTCGACCGAGAGCAGATCAGCCGCCTGCTGGAGAGCATTGCCGCGCTGTCCGATACCGAGCTGCCGGCCAATGTGATCAGCATCGTGCGTGATACCTACCACTCCCTGGCAGCCATCGATGCCGAGCCGCTGGAGTCGGTGATTGCCGATGTGCTCAAGTCGGTGCAGTCGCTGGCGGAGGAGCTGGACAAGCCGGCACCGCTGGTGGTGATCGAGGATCACGATATATACACGCGCAAGGCCGCACACGGCATGCTCAACAACATCTTCATGCATGTGCTGCGCAATGCCGTGGACCATGGTATCGAGGCACCGGCCGAGCGCCGCGAGAAGGGCAAGGCCGAGCAGGGCAGTATCCGCATCGACGCGGTGGAAGACGACGGTGCGGTCAGCTTCGCCGTGCGTGACGATGGCCGCGGCATCGCGTTGGGCAAGATATTCGCCAAGGCCGTCGACATGGGACTGTACCCGGCCGATGCGCCGCGCCCGGCGGCCAGCGAGATCGCCAACCTGATCTTCACCTCCGGTTTCTCCACGGCCGATGAGGTCACTGAGGTGTCGGGGCGTGGCGTCGGCATGGATGCGGTGCGCGAGTTCCTCGAGTCCGAAGGTGGCAGCATCGAGATCAAGCTGGATGCCGGTGACGAGGGCGCGGACTACCGTGGCTTCACCACACTGATCCACCTGCCGGCCTCGCTCTGCGTGATTCCGCCGGAGTTCGCCCGGGCCAGTTGAGTTGTTTGCGGGCGCTCACTGTCTGCCGGTGAGTGACCCCGCAGCGCCTGGCAGGGCATCTACCTGCCAAGTGTTTTTATCCTGCCGATCTGTGCCCGCACCGTTGTAGGTGCGGCGCACGCTCTGCCGCTAGCCGCTGTGCTAACCTGCGGCAAATTCTTCCAGGCCTTTATCCGGCCATGTGAGCGCCTCCTCTTCGGCGCTGTCGTGCAGATATCTGCTCGACTGCAGCCGTTGCTGCGATCGGGCAGTCCGTCGTCAGTCATGCGGCGTATTCACAGGGCGGGTGAGGGTCGTTCTTGGGGTTATCCATGCATATCCATATTCTCGGCATCTGCGGCACTTTCATGGGCTCCCTGGCGGTCCTGGCGAAAGAGCTGGGCCATCGCGTCACCGGTTCCGATGCCAACGTCTACCCACCGATGAGCACCCAGCTCGAAGCCCAGGGCATCGAGCTGATGCAGGGCTATGAACCGGCCCACCTGCAGCCGGCACCTGACCTGGTAGTAGTCGGCAATGCCTTGAGCCGTGGTAACCCGGCGGTGGAATACGTGCTCAATCAGGGCCTGCCTTATGTTTCCGGCCCGCAGTGGCTGGCCGATCATGTGCTGCAGGGGCGCTGGGTGCTGGCCGCTGCTGGTACCCACGGCAAGACCACCACCAGCAGCATGCTGGCCTGGGTGCTGGAGCACGCCGGCATGAGCCCGGGCTTTTTGATCGGTGGCGTGCCGCAGAACTTTGGCGTGTCCGCGCGGCTGGGCGGCACGCCGTTCTTCGTGGTCGAGGCCGACGAGTACGACAGCGCCTTCTTCGACAAGCGCAGCAAGTTCGTCCACTACCGCCCGCGCACCGCGATCCTGAATAACCTGGAATTCGATCACGCGGATATCTTCCCGGATCTGGCGGCCATCGAGCGGCAGTTCCACCACCTGGTGCGCACCGTGCCGGGCGAGGGGCTGATCATCCATCCGCAGGCTGAGCAGGCGCTGCAGCGGGTCATCCAGATGGGCTGCTGGACTCCGGTGCAGACCACCGGTGACGGCGGCCAGTGGCAGGCCAAGCTGCTCCGCGCCGACGGCTCGCGCTTCGAGGTGTGGTTCGACGAGGCGCTGATGGGCGTGGTCGAGTGGGCGCTGACCGGCCAGCACAACGTCGCCAACGCCCTGGCTACTCTAGCTGCGGCGCGGCATGTCGGCGTGGTGCCGGAACTGGGCATCGCCGGCCTGTCCAGCTTCAAGAGCGTCAAACGGCGCATGGAGAAGGTCGCTGAGGTCAACGGCGTGACCATCTATGACGACTTCGCCCACCACCCGACCGCCATCGCCACCACGCTGGACGGCCTGCGCAAGCAGATCGGCGATGCGCCGCTGATCGCGGTGATCGAACCGCGCTCCAACTCGATGAAGCTCGGCGCCCACCGCGACGGCTTGCCAGGTTCGGTCACCCAGGCCGACCGCGTCTACTGGTACGCGCCGGCCAACCTGGGCTGGGATCTGGCCGCTACCGTGGCCTCGTCCAGCGTGCCGACCGAGGTCTGCGACTCGCTGGAGGCGATCATCGCCGGGGTCAAGGCCCACGCCGCGCCCGGCACCCAGGTGGTGGTGATGAGTAACGGCGGCTTTGGCGGCCTGCATGGCAAGCTGGCCAAGGCGCTGGAGGAGTAAGCATGTCTGGTCCCGAGCGCATCACCCTGGCCATGACCGGCGCTTCCGGCGCCCAGTACGGTCTGCGCCTGCTCGACTGCCTGGTGCAGGAAGAGCGCGAAGTGCATTTCCTGATTTCCAAGGCCGCGCAGCTGGTGATGGCCACCGAAACCGACGTGACCCTACCGGCCAAGCCACAGGCCATGCAGGCGTTCTTGAGCGAATACACCGGCGCCGCGCCGGGGCAGATTCGTGTGTACGGCAAGGAAGACTGGATGGCCCCGGTGGCCTCCGGCTCCGGCGCGCCGGCGGCCATGGTGGTAGTGCCGTGCTCGACCGGTACCCTCTCGGCTATCGCCACGGGGGCCTGCAACAACCTGATCGAGCGTGCCGCCGACGTGGCCTTGAAGGAGCGTCGCCAACTGATCCTGGTGCCGCGCGAGGCGCCGTACTCCAGTATCCACCTGGAAAACATGCTCAAGCTGTCCAACCTCGGAGCGGTGATCGTGCCCGCTTCGCCGGGCTTCTATCACCAGCCGCAGACCATCGACGACCTGATCGACTTTGTTGTCGCGCGCATCCTAAACCTGCTGAATATTCCTCAGGATATGTTGCCGCGTTGGGGCGAGCATCATCTGAGCAGCGATGATTAAGTTCTCGGGATTAAGCCTGGCGCTGCTACTGATCGGGCTGCTGCCTGGCTGCGCCAGCGTACGCACCCTGGATGCGGCCAAGCCTGGGGCACCGATCATCTACTCGGGAACGCGGCTGGACTGGTATGCGCTGCAGGGTGGTTGCTGCCCACTGGACCGCTTCGGTGCCGAGGCGCCCAAATACGCGGGAGTCGATTTGCCCGCCAGTGCCCTGCTGGACACTCTGTTGCTGCCATTCGCCGTGGCCGCCGAGCTGGGTGTCGGGCTTGGGGTCAGCGGCGGTAACTGAGTCGGCGCGGGCCTTGCGCCCGCGTCGACGTTCTTTCTGTTAGGCGCGCTCGACTGCCAGGGCCACGCCCTGACCACCACCGATACACAGGGTGGCCAGGCCTTTCTTGGCGTCGCGGCGCTGCATCTCGTGCAGCAGGGTCACCAGCACGCGGCAGCCGGAAGCACCGATCGGGTGACCGAGGGCGATGGCGCCGCCGTTGACGTTGACCTTGTCCAGGCTCCAGCCCAGTTCCTTGGCTACCGACAGGGCCTGGGCGGCGAAAGCCTCGTTGGCTTCGACCAGATCCAGATCCTCGACGCTCCAGCCAGCCTTGCTCAGTGCGCGGCGAGTGGCCGATACCGGGCCGATGCCCATGATCGCCGGGTCGACACCCGAGCCTGCCGCAGCGGCGATGCGCGCCAGCACCGGCAGCTTCAGTTCGGCAGCCTTCTCGGCGCTCATCAGCAGCACGGCGGCGGCGCCGTCGTTGAGGGTGGAGGCGTTGCCGGCGGTGACGCTGCCGTCTTTCTGGAAGGCTGGCTTGAGCTTGCCCAGGGATTCGGCCGTGGTGCCGGCGCGCGGTTGTTCGTCGCGGGCGAAAGCCACTGGCTCGCCTTTGCGCTGCGGGATCATGACCGGGGTGATCTCGTCGTCGAAGCGACCGGCTTCCTGGGCGGCGCTGGCACGCTGCTGCGAGGTGGCGGCGAAGGCGTCCTGCTGTTCGCGGCTGATCTCGTACTTGGCCGCCAGGTTCTCGGCGGTGATGCCCATGTGGTAGTCGTTGAAGGCATCCCACAGGCCGTCCTGGATCATGGTGTCGAGCAGCTTGCCATGGCCCATGCGCATGCCGCTGCGAGCCTGCTGCATGACGTAGGGTGCCAGGCTCATGTTCTCCTGGCCGCCGGCGATGATCACCTCGGCGTCGCCGCAGGCAATGGCCTGGTAGCCCAGCTGCACGGCCTTGAGGCCCGAGCCGCAGACCTTGTTGAGGGTGAAGGCCGGCACCGTGTGCGGCAAGCCGGCCTTGATCACGCTTTGGCGGGCCGGGTTCTGCCCGGCGCCGGCGGTGAGCACCTGGCCGAGGATCACTTCGTCGATCTGCTCGGCACTGACGCCAGTCTGCGCCAGCAGGCTGCGGATTACCGTGGCGCCCAGTTCGACAGCGGGAATGGCGCTCAGTGCGCCCTGAAAGGCGCCGATGGCGGTACGGGTGGCGGCGACAATCACGACTTCGCGCATAGGTTCTCCGGTGTCTGGCAGTGAGTGTGGCCCTGCGTGTGGGCAGGGTGGGCCTGTACGTGGATAAGCGCGGACAGGCCAGGGAGGGCCGAGTTTAAAGCGCCGGCAAGGCAGTGAACAGCGCGGCGGTTTGCCAGCGAGGGTTAGCTTGCCTGTTGCGAGTTGCACCCATGGTGGATAAGCCCTGCGTTATCCACCTGCAAAGCTTGCCAGTGCGTATGGACTGAGAAGCGGCGCCGCATTTTCCACCGATAAGCCAAGACCGGAGCCGGTCTCGTGAGGGGTTGAGCGGCGGCTTAGCGGCCGAGGCGGCGCAGCTCGTCGGATTCGACGATGCGCACGCCATCCCCTTCTTCCAAGGCCAGGCGCCACAGCGCGCGTGCCAGGGCGGCGGCCTGGATGCCGCGGTACTTGCCGGGCAGCCAGCGCATGAAGGGCGCGGCCAGTTGTTCGCCGAGACGGAACTCACTACGTGCGCCGAGCAGCAGCGAGGGCCGGACGATGGTCAGTTGCGGCCAGTCCTGGGCGATCAGCGCCTGCTCCATCTCGCCTTTGACGCGGTTGTAGAACACCCCGGATTTGGCGTCGGCACCCAGGGCGCTGATCACCAGCAGATGCCGCGCACCCAGTTCGCGAGCGCGTCGGGCGAAGGCCAGTACCAGGTCGTGGTCGATGGTGCGGAAGGCCTCCTGCGAGCCAGCCTGCTTGAGGGTGCTGCCCAGGCAGCAGAAGGCGACATCGATGCGGCCTTGCAGCTGTGGCAGCAGGTCGGTCAGTTCGCCGACCGGGTTGTCCAGGTGCGCATGTTCGGCCAGCAGGCGGCGGCTGGGGGCCAGCACGCGGTTGATGGTCGGCTCGCTGAGCAGGCGGTCGAGCAGGTGTTCACCGGTGAGTCCGGTGGCTCCGGCGAGCAGGATGTGCTGGGGCGTCAGGTACATGCTGGGTTACTCCACTGATACAACCAGCTTAGAAGTTTTTGCTCGTTCAGGTATGCGTGCTATGCCGCTTTATTCAGCTTTCTTCACAGTGGCGCTCTCCAGTGCCAGCTTGGCCTGGCTTTCGCGCAGGGCCTTCCACTGCTTGAGTACGGCGGGCGGCGCCCATAGCTGGGGCTCGGAGGCCTGGAAGTCTTCGGCCTTCTCCCGTTCGGCAACTTTTGCCTTGGCCAGTTCGAAGGCGCGCTGCAGATCGTCGGTTTCGTTGAGAGCATCGGCGAACAGGGCGCGGCCGAAGTAGGTGAAGTCGTTCTCCTCGGAGCAGCCGAAGGACACCCGGTCGGCACGGGCGGCGGTCATCACCAGGGTCTTGGCGTCTTTCAGCAGCGGGATGAAGCCGCCGGAGTAGCAGGCCGAGATCACCACCACCTTGTGCCGCTCGCGCAAGGGTTGTAGCAGGGCCGCCAGCTCGCTGGCCGGCAGGCTTTCCAGCTGCAGGCGCGGCTGGTCGATGCTCAGTTGGTGGTCACGCGAGCCGTGGCTGGTCAGGTAGATGAACACCAGGTCTTCCGGCCCGCTGCGCTCGGCCAGGGCGCGCACGGCACGGGTCAGGCTCTCGCGGGTGGCCAGCGGGCGGTCGGCGAGGTGGTCGCGGTGGTTGATCAGGCTGATGTTGCCGCGCGCATTGAAGCGCTCGCCGAGCAGTTTGCTGACGTAGTCGGCCTCGCGCAGGAATACGCTCTGCTTGCCGTCGCCAGCCAGGGTCAGGCTGTACAGCTCGGTGCTCGGGGTGGAGGCGGGCAGGGCGGCGATGGCCTGGTCGAGCAGTTTGCCCTGCTCCAGCAGGCCCAGCTCCAGTGCGTCTGGCAAGGCGGCGCCTTGGGCGTCGCGGATCAGTTTGCCATTTTGCCAGGTGCCGCTGCGCTGCTGGCCATCGGCGAGTGTCAGGGTGCCCTCGCTGGCGTACTCGTTGTTGGCGAAGCGGCCACGGTAAACGCTGCCGTCGGTGAGGGTCAGCTCACCCTCGCCGTGGAAGCGCCAGTAACGGAACTCTCCGAGGTAGTGACGGCCATCGGCGCCTTTGAATTCGCCCTTTCCCTCCAGTGAACCGTCTTTGAAGCGGCCCAGCCAGACATCGCCATCGGCATTCTGGAAACGTCCCTGGCCATGGAAGCTGTCGTCGCGGAAGCCGCCGCTGTAGCGCTCACCGTCCACACCCTGGTAGCTGCCTTCGCCATTCAGCACGCCATCCTTGAAGATGCCGCTGTATTGGTTGCCGCCTTCGCTGCGGGTGCCCGGGCCATTCAGCTCGCCGCGGGTGAAGCGCCCCTGGTGGCGGGTGCCGTCCGGCCATTCGAGCAGGCCGAGGCCGTGGTACTTGTCCTTGCGAAAGCCGCCGCGGTAGCTCATCTCGCCCTGCTGCAGGTGACCTTCACCCTGCAGGCGGCCCTGCTTGAAACCGCCGGTGTAGCTGCTGCCGTCGGCGTAGGTCAGCGTGCCCTGGCCATCGAACAGACCCTGGCGGAACTGGCCGACATAGCGCTCGCCGCTGGCGCCGCGCCATTCGCCCTGGCCGTCGCTCTGGCCGTCCTTGAAGTTGCCGGCGTACCAGCTGCCGTTGGCGTAGTCGAGGCGCCCTTCGCCTTGCAGCAGGCCATTGATGACCTCGCCGCGATAGCGCCCGCCATCGGGCAGTACGGCATCGGGTGGCAGCAGGGGTTCACCGTCACCGCAGGCGGCGAGCAGCAGGGCGAGGGTCAGCGGAGCAAGGAGGCGGGGCATGGTGGACGTCCTGGTCGGTGCATGCTTGAAGTATGCCGCAGTGGGCCTGCGGCACCAATGCGAACGGGGCGCCCAAGCGCCCCGTTAAAATTTAGGTTTTGACCGTCACGAGCGAAGGTGAGGCAAGGCGAAAGCAGGCGAGGAAGCGGAGTTTACGTATGTAAATGAGCATTCCGAGCCTGCTTTCAACACAGCATCGCCGAGTGCAGTAGGTCAAAATTCAGACGAAGCACAGGCTCAGTTGCTCAGCGATGTAAGCTGGTTTCTCTTCGCCTTCGATCTCCAGGGTCGCCTGGGCCTTGATCAGCCACTGGCCGGCACGCTTCTCGGTAATCTCGAGGACGCTCATGGCCAGGCGCACACGCGAGTTGACCTTGACCGGCTGGATGAAGCGCACGCTGTCGAGGCCGTAGTTGACGGCCATCTTCAGGCCTTCGGGCATGATCATCAGGCTTTCCATCAGCTTGGGCACGAGCGACAGGGTGAGGAAGCCGTGGGCGATGGTGCAGCCGAAGGGGGTGTGCTTGGCCTTGACCGGGTCAACGTGGATGAATTGGTGGTCGCCGGTGCATTCGGCGAACTGGTTGATGCGTTCCTGGTCGATGGTTATCCATTCCGAGCGTCCAAGCTCTTTGCCTACATAGTCTTGCAGTTGCGATACGGGTACGAACGGCATAGATCCTCCTTGAAGGATGCTGGTTACTTGTTGTTTTTTCTGATGAACCTAGCTGGCCCTAGATCATCATGACTCGGCACGAGGGTCAAGCCGAAAGTCGCGGTATATAGCGTTGCTGTGGGCGTGTTTATAATGGCCGCGCCATCCCGTCGGAGACTTCCCCATGCTGCTGCGCGGCCTGACCTGGCTGGTGCTGTTCCAGCTGCTCGGCACTGCCCTCAATGTGCTGTTCCTGCCCATGCTGCCGGGGCCGATCATCGGCATGCTGCTGCTGTTCGTGTTCCTCCTGCTGCGGGGTGAAGTGGGTGAGCCGCTCAGCCAGGCCGCCAGCGGCTTGCTGCGTTACCTGCCGTTGCTGCTGGTGCCGCCGGCGGTAGGCGTGATGGTCTATGCCGAACAGATCGCCGCCGACTTCTGGGCGCTGGCCGGGGCGCTGGGGCTGTCGTTGCTGCTGTCGCTGCTGTTTGCCGGCTGGCTGATGCAGAAGCTGATCGAGCGCCAGGCGCACCGCGAGGATCAGGCATGACGCTGGATTGGCAGGGCGCGCTGCAGGCAGTCATTCATCACCCGCTGTTCGGTGTCGGTATCACCCTGGCGGTGTACCAGCTGTCCCTGGCCGCCTATGAAAAGACCCGCTGGGTGTTCCTGCAGCCGGTACTGGTGTCGATGACCGTGCTGATCGGCGTGCTGCTGGCCTGCGGCCTGAGTTACACCGAGTACCGCGACAGCACCTTCCTTCTCAGTGTGCTGCTGGGGCCGACCACCGTGGCCCTGGCCGTACCCTTGTTCCTCAATCTGCGGCGGATTCGCCAGCTGTTCTGGCCGGTGCTGATCACCCTGCTGGTCGCTGGTGTGGTGGCAACCGCGCTGGGTGTGGCGCTGGCCTGGCTGTTCGGCGCCGAGCGCATGATGCTAATGACTCTGGCGCCGAAGTCGGTGACCTCGCCGATCGCCATGCTGGTGGCCGAACAGATCGGTGGCGTGGCCGCGTTGGCGGCGGTCTTCGTGCTGATCACCGGGGTGCTGGGCGCCATGTGCGGACCGGAGTTGCTGCGCCGCATCGGCGTGCATCATCCGGCGGCGCAGGGCATGGCCCTTGGTCTGACCGCTCATGCGGTGGGCACGGCGCGGGCGCTGCAGGAGGGCGAGGAAAGCGGTGCCTTCGCCGCGCTGGCCATGAGCCTGATGGGCGTAGTCACTGCAATTGCCCTACCGTTGGTGGTAGCGCTGATCGCCTGAGGATGGCTGCATGAATTTTCCGCTGTTCCCGTTGAATACCGTGCTGTTCCCCGGCTGCATGCTCGACTTGCAGATCTTCGAGGCGCGCTACCTGGACATGGTCAGTGCCTGCATGCGCCGTGGCGAAGGTTTCGGCGTGGTCGGTATTTTCGCGGGGCGCGAGGTCGGTGTGGCGGCCGAGCGCTTTGCGGCGGTAGGTTGCGAGGCGCTGATTCGCGACTTCCAGCAGCGCCCCAATGGCCTGCTGGGGATTCGGGTCGAGGGCGTGCGGCGCTTTCATGTCGAGCAGATCGAGGTGCAGGCAGACCAGCTGACCCTTGCCGAGGTCACCTGGCTGGATGAGACGGCGGATGCGCCGTTGTTAGCCGAGCATGCCGACCTCGCCGCGCTGCTCAATGCACTGGTCGAGCACCCGCTGGTTGCCGGGCTGGGCATGGGTGGGGCGGTCGCCAGCCAGCAGGCGTTGGCCAATCAATTGGCCTACCTGCTGCCTTTCAGTGTCGAGCAGAAGCTGCAGGCGCTGCAGCTGGCTGATCCGGGGCAGCGCCTGGCTTATATCCAGAGTCTGCTGGATCAGTTGCAGGGCGAGATGATCGCCTGAGCTTTGTATAGGAGATTGCCGCCGTCTTCGATGGAGCGCTGTCGCGCAGCAAACTCTGTAGGAGCCAGCTTGCTGGCGATGCTTTTTACCTGCCAGGATCGCCAGCAAGCTGGCTCCTACAGGGCGCTCAATAACGATATTGCTGCAGCGCCTCTGGTAACGCCCAAGCACTGACTGCGCCGAGCAGAGCCAGGCTGGTGGGCAGTACCAGCCACCAGGCCTTGGCGCTGAGTGGCGCGAGCGTGGTGCGACGCTGCAGGACGGCCAGGCAGGCGGCGCAGACCGCGCCCGCCAGCAGGGCGCCGGCCAGGATGTCGGTCGGCCAGTGCACGCCCAGGTACACCCGCGACAGGGCGATGGCTATGGCCGGCAGACAGGCCAGCAGCAGCCAGGTCAGGCGTGTGCGCGCCGGTGCGCCACGGCCGGCAAGAATGCCGATGGCGAGGAAGAAGGCGAAGGCGGCCGAGCTGTGCCCGCTGGGCAGGCTGAAGGTATCCAGTGGCTGCAGCAGCACATCCGGACGCGCGCGAGCGAACAGGTGCTTGAGACCGGTATTGGCCAGCGCGGTGAACAGCATGCAGCTGGCGACCAGCAAGGCAGCGTCGAGGCGCCGGCAGGCCAGCAGCAGGCCTGTCAGCAACACCCCGGCGGCGGCCTGGGTGGCGAAGTTGCCGAGCCCGGTGATCAGCAGGGCGATGCTGTCCATGGCGCTGCTGCGCTGTTCCTGCATCAGTGCCATCAGGCCCTGGTCAAGGGTGCTCAGGTGCGGTATTCCCAGCAGCAGGGCCGCTAGCAGGGCGGCGCTCAGTCCGGCGGACAGGGCCGTAGCCCAGCGCTGTTCACGCAGGCTGCTGTGGATCACCAGCAGCAGCATCAGGGCGATGGCGGCGGCGACTATCCCGGCGGCGCTCCAGAAGCCTTCCGGCAGGGGCAGGCGCAGGGCGGCGCCGGTGGCCCAGCCTGGCAGCATGTAGGCCACTGCCCAGCCGGCGGCGGCCAGCATGCTGACCAGCATGAAGCGCACGAACGGCATGTCGAGCATGCCGGCTACCAGCGGCAGCATGGGGCGCAGCGGGCCGATATAGCGGCCGACCAGCAGGCTGACCACGCCATAGCGCTGGAAGTAGTTTTCCGCACTGCCCAGCCATTCGGGGTGGTCGCGCAGTACCGGCAGGCGGCGGATGCCCTGGTGGAAGCGGCGGCCCAGGCCGTAGGAAATCGCATCGCCAAGCAGGCCGCCGGCGTAGGCCAGGAGCACGGTTTCCCACAGCGTCAGGGCGCCACTGCCGGCCAGCACGGCCAGGGTGAACAGCACCACGGTGCCCGGAATCAGGATGCCGGCTACGGCCAGGCACTCCAGGCAGGCGATTAAGAAGATGGTCAGGCCCAACCACTCCGGGTTGGTTTCCAGCCAGAGAGTCATGGTGTCGAACCATTGGCTCATGGGTACAGCTCCTGTGGTGGTAGCAAATGATAATCCTGGCCCTCGCGCTGGCCGCGGCGCAGCGGGTTGCGCGTGCACTGGCGGGCGAAGGTGGCGTCGACGAAGCGGTACGGCAGGTGTTCGTCGCGCCCGCTGGGGATGCCCAGGCGGGTAGTCTGAACGATCTGCGCCGGTATTTCGCCGACATCCTCGACAAACAATCGCTGCGCATCGAAACGCTGGGCGTCCCAGTCCGGCACCTTGAGGCCCAGGCTACGGCACAGCAGGGTCTGGCCGGCGCACAGCCTGGTTGCCGGGCGTGGGCTGCCATCGGCGGCCGGATTGTTGGCCTGCATGCGCGCCAGGGCGTCGGCAGCGCAGTGCCGATCCAGCCAGGGCGCGGCGGACTTGATCAGCACGGCATTGCCTGGCCCCTGGGCGCTGAAGTTCAGCGAGTCGCCGCCGCGGGCGTAGTACATGTAGATGTGCCCGCCGTCGAGGAACAGCGCGCGGCGTTTCTCGGTGTAGCCGAGCGAGGCATGGCTGCCCTTTTCGGCGGCGTAGTAGGCCTCGGTCTCGATGATCCGGGCGGCCAGCCAGTGGCCCTGATGACGATGGCGAATGACTTTGCCCAGCAGGGCGCGGGCCAGGGTCTGCGCGTCGCGATCGAAGAACGCGGCGGACAGCGGGCGGGCTTCCGCCCAGGGCGGTGGCGCTGGGGTGGCGGGCATCGGGGTGCCTGTGGCTAGGGTGACGGGCGCGATCATAACAACAAGCTGCGCCGGCTAAAGTGACCATCCGCCCGACGCTGCTGGGCTTGAGGGCGTGCTCTCGCTATAATCGGCCCCTTTTTCCAATTGCCAGACATTCCGAGACCATGACCGAGTCCGTGCTCGACTACATGACCCGCCTGGGCCGCGCCGCGCGTGCTGCCTCGCGGGTGCTCGCCCGTGCCAGCACCGCGCAGAAGAATCGCGCCCTGCAGGCCGCCGCCAATGCCCTCGACGCCGCCCGCGTCGAACTGACCGCCGCCAACGAGCTGGACCTGGCCGCCGCCCGCGCCAGTGGCCTGGAACCGGCCATGGTCGACCGCCTGGCGCTGACCCCTGCGGTGATCGACGGCATGATCGAAGGCCTGCGCCAGGTCGCCACCCTGCCGGATCCGATCGGCGAGATCCAGGGCATGCGCTATATGCCGTCCGGTATCCAGGTCGGCAAGATGCGCGTGCCGCTGGGCGTGATCGGCATCATCTACGAGTCGCGGCCGAACGTGACCATCGACGCCGCCAGCCTGTGCCTGAAGTCCGGCAACGCCACCATCCTGCGTGGCGGCTCGGAAGCCATTCATTCCAATCAGGCGATTGCCCGCTGCATCCAGCTCGGCCTGGCCGAAGCCGGCCTGCCCGCCAGTGCCGTGCAGGTGGTGGAAACCACCGACCGCGCGGCCGTCGGCGCGCTGATCAGCATGCCGGAGTTCGTCGACGTGATCGTGCCGCGCGGCGGTAAGGGCCTGATCGAGCGCATCAGCCGCGACGCCAAGGTGCCGGTGATCAAGCACCTGGACGGCGTGTGCCACGTCTATATCGACGTCGCCGCCGACCTCGACAAGGCCATCCGCGTTGCCGACAACGCCAAGACCCAGCGCTATTCGCCGTGCAACGCCATGGAAACCCTGCTGGTGCATACCGCTGTGGCCGCCCAGGTGCTGCCGCCGCTGGCTGCCATCTACCGCGACAAGGGCGTCGAGCTGCGTGGCGATGTCGCGACCCGTGCGCTGCTGGGCAGTGATGTGCTGGAGGCGAGCGAGGAAGACTGGTTCGCCGAATACAACGCGCCGATCCTGGCGATTCGCATCGTCGATTCGCTGGAAGCAGCCATCGAGCACATCAATAAATATGGCTCGCAGCACACCGACGCGATCATCACCGAGAACTTCAGCGATGCGCGGCGCTTCCTCACCGAGGTGGATTCCGCTTCGGTGATGGTCAATGCCTCGACCCGTTTCGCCGACGGCTTCGAGTACGGCCTGGGTGCGGAGATCGGTATTTCCACCGACAAGCTGCACGCCCGTGGCCCGGTCGGCCTGGAAGGCCTGACCAGCGAGAAGTACGTGGTGTTCGGCGACGGGCACATTCGTACCTGATGGGGCGTACCTGATGGCGCGGCGTATCGGGATTCTGGGGGGCACCTTCAATCCCGTGCATATCGCCCATCTGCGCGGCGCCCTCGAGGTGGCCGAGCAGATGGCGCTGGACGAGCTGCGGCTGGTGCCCAGCGCGCGGCCGCCGCACCGCGCGGCACCGCAGGCGACTGCCGAGCAGCGCCTGGCCATGGTGCAACTGGCGGTAGAGGGTGAGCCACGGCTGGCGGTCGATGACCGCGAGCTGCGGCGCGACAAACCGTCGTTCACTTACGACACCCTGGAGTCGCTGCGGGGTGAGCTGGCGGCGGATGATCTGCTGTTTCTCCTGCTGGGCTGGGATGCCTTCTGCGGGTTGCCGACCTGGCATCGCTGGCAGGAACTGCTGCAGCACTGCCATATCCTGGTGCTGCAGCGGCCGGATGCCGACAGTGAGGCGCCGGAAGCGCTGCGTGACCTGCTCGCGGCGCGCAGTGTGAATGACCCGCAAGGCCTGGTCGGGCCGAGCGGACAAATTGCTTTTGTCTGGCAGACGCCTCTGGCAGTGTCTGCCACACAGATTCGCCATTTGCTGGCAGAAGGGCGTTCGGTACGTTTTCTGGTACCCGACGCCGTGCTGGCCTATATCCAAACCCACGGGCTGTACCGTGGGCAAACCGATTCATGAGGTAACGATGCAAAACGAACAACTGGTCAAGGTCGCCATTGCGGCCCTGGAAGACATGAAAGCCACCGATATCACCACCATCGATGTGCGCGGCAAGACCAGCGTCACCGACTTCATGGTGATCGCCAGCGGTACCTCCAGCCGTCACGTCAAGTCGATGGCCAACGAGGTGCTGGACAAGGTTCGCGAGCAGGGCGTGCGCCCGCTCGGCAGCGAAGGCCTGGACGGCGGCGAGTGGGCTCTGCTCGACCTCGGCGACGTGGTGGTGCACGTGATGCAGGTTGCCACCCGCCAGTTCTATGACCTCGAGCGTCTGTGGCAGGGCGCCGAGCAGAGCCGCGCGCAGCACCAAGACCTGCCTGAGTAAGTTCGCTCCGTGCGGATCAAGCTGATCGCCGTCGGCTCGCGCATGCCGCGCTGGGTGGAGGATGGCTGGCAGGAATATGCCAAGCGTCTGCCGCCCGAGCTGGGGCTCGACCTGGTCGAGATTCCGCTGACCACCCGCGGCAAGAATGCCGACGTGGCGCGGATGATCCGTCAGGAAGGCGAGGCCATGCTGAGCAAGGTGCAGCCGGGGGAACGCATCGTCACCCTGGAGGTCCATGGCAAGCCGTGGAGCACCGAGCAGCTGGCCGCCGAGCTGGAGCGCTGGCGCCTGGATGCGCGCACCGTCAATCTGATGGTCGGCGGCCCAGAGGGGCTGGCGCCGGAGGTCTGTGCGCGCAGCGAGCAACGCTGGTCGCTGTCACCGTTGACCCTGCCGCATCCGCTGGTACGCATCCTGATTGGCGAGCAGATCTATCGGGCCTGGACCGTACTGTCCGGGCACCCGTACCACAAATAACGCCACCTATAAAAAGCCGCCCATTTAAGTAGTCGCAGATGCCGCAACCGATCCGCCTCAAGGACCACGAAAAAGACGCCCGTCTGGTACGCCGGCGTGTGGTGGTCGGCGCTGTGACGGTGTTGCTGCTGACCTCTGTGCTGATCGCGCGGCTGTACTACCTGCAGGTGATCCAGTACGAGCACCACACCACCCTGGCGGAAAACAACCGCATCCATGTGCAGCCGATCCCGCCGACCCGCGGGCTGATCTTCGACCGCAACGGGGTGATCATCGCCGACAACCGGCCCAGCTTCAGCCTGACCGTGACCCGCGAGCGCGCCGGTGACTGGCAGCAGGTGCTGGATGTGGTGGTCGAGGCGCTGCAGCTGACGGCAGAAGACCGCGCCCTGTTCGAGAAGCGCATGCGCCAGGGGCGCCGACCCTTTGAGCCGGTGCCGATCCTGTTCGAGCTGTCCGAGGAGCAGATCGCCCGTATCGCAGTGAATCAGTTCCGCCTGCCTGGCGTCGACGTGGTGGCCCAGCTGGTGCGCCACTATCCGCAGAAAGGCCACTTCGCCCACTCGGTCGGCTATGTCGGGCGGATCAACGAGAAAGAGCTGAAAGAGCTGGATCCGGTCAACTACAGTGGCACCCACCATATCGGCAAGACCGGCGTCGAGCGTTTCTACGAAGACCTGCTGCATGGCGAGGTGGGCTACGAAGAAGTTGAGACCAATGCCCGTGGTCGGGTGTTGCGCGTGCTCAAACGCACCGATCCGAAGCCGGGCGCCGACCTGATACTGAGCCTCGATGTACGCCTGCAGGAAGCTGCTGAACAGGCCCTGGGCGGCCGCCGTGGTGCGGTGGTGGCGATCCAACCGAGCACCGGCGAGGTGTTGGCGATGGTCAGTCAGCCGAGCTTCGACCCCAACCCCTTCGTCACCGGTATCGGCTTCAAAGCCTACGCCGAGCTGCGTGATTCGATCGATCGGCCACTGTACAACCGCGTGCTGCGTGGGTTGTATCCGCCAGGCTCGACGATCAAGCCGATGGTAGCGGTGGCGGGGCTGGACGCCGGCGTGGTGACCCCGCAGACCCGCGTGTTCGATCCCGGGTTCTACCAGTTGCCTGGGCATAGTCACAAATACCGCAACTGGAACCGCACGGGTGACGGTTCGGTGAACCTGGAATACGCGATCATGCGTTCCAACGACACCTATTTTTACGACCTCGCGCACAAGATGGGCGTGGACCGCATGCACCACTACATGAGCCTGTTTGGCCTGGGGCAGAAGGTTTCCCTGGACATGTTCGAGGAAACCGCTGGGCTGATGCCTTCCCGCGAGTGGAAGCGTGCGCGCTACCGTCAGCCCTGGTATCCCGGCGAGACGCTGATCCTCGGTATCGGCCAGGGCTATATGCAGACCACGCCGTTGCAGCTGGCCCAGGCGACCGCGCTGATGGCGACCCGTGGCAAGTGGATTCGTCCGCACCTGCTGCGCACCGCCGAAGGCAAGACCCCGCAGCAACTGATGGCCGAAGAAGTCATCGAAGCGATGGAGACACCGGCGGATATTGTTTTGCGCGATCCCAAGTTCTGGGACTACGGCCGCTTTGGCATGGAACAAGTGATGCACGGCCCCCGTGGCACGGCGCGCAAGGTGGGTGATGCGGCGCTGTATCGGATTGCCGGCAAGAGCGGTACGGCCCAGGTGGTGGCGATCAAGCAGGGCGAGAAGTACGACCGCTCCAAGGTGCAGGAACGTCATCGCGACCATGCCCTGTTCGTCGCCTTCGCCCCGGCCGCCGATCCGCAGATCGCCGTGGCCGTGATGGTGGAAAACGGCGAGTCGGGCTCCGGTGTGGCCGCGCCGGTGGTCAAGCAGGTAATGGACGCCTGGCTGCTTGGCGAAGACGGTCAACTCAAGCCCGAATACCGCCCGCCCGTGCCGGTGGAACCCGTGAGCAGCACGCCATGAACAGCAATTTCGACCGCAGTATTTCCGACAAGGACGTGTTCAAGCGCCGGGCAACCTTGTTGCAGCGCTTGCACATCGACGGCTGGCTGCTGCTGATTCTCCTGGCGCTGGCGGCCGGCAGCCTGTTCGTCCTGTATTCGGCCAGCGGCAAGAACTGGGACCTGCTGATCAAGCAGGGTTCCTCCTTCGCCCTGGGCATGGTCGGCATGCTGGTGATTGCCCAGTTCGAGCCACGCTTCATGGCCCGCTGGGTGCCGCTGGCCTACATATTCGGTGTTGGTTTGCTGGTGGCAGTCGAGGTGATGGGCCATACGGCCATGGGCGCCACGCGCTGGATCAACATTCCCGGGGTGATCCGCTTCCAGCCCTCCGAGTTCATGAAGATCATCATGCCGGCGACCATTGCCTGGTACCTGGCCCGGCACAACCTGCCGCCCAAGCTCAGGCATATCGTGGTCAGCCTGGTGCTGATCCTGGTGCCCTTCGTGCTGATCCTCAAACAGCCGGACCTGGGCACCGCGTTGCTGATCCTCGCTTCCGGTGCCTTTGTGCTGTTCATGGCCGGACTGCAGTGGCGCTGGATTATCGGCGCGGTGGCGGCGGTGGTGCCGATTGCGGTGGCCATGTGGTTCTTCGTCCTGCGCGAGTATCAGAAGCAGCGCGTGCTGACCTTCCTCGACCCGGAAAGCGATCCGCTGGGCACCGGCTGGAACATCATCCAGTCCAAGGCGGCTATCGGTTCCGGCGGCGTGCTGGGCAAGGGCTGGCTGCTGGGCACCCAGTCGCACCTGGATTTTTTGCCGGAAAGCCACACGGACTTTATCATTGCGGTCCTGAGCGAAGAGTTCGGCCTGGTCGGAGTGTGTATCCTGCTGCTGGTCTACCTGTTGCTGATCGGTCGCGGCCTGTTCATCACGGCGCAGGCGCAGACCCTGTTCGGCAAGTTGCTGGCAGGGAGCCTGACGATGACCTTCTTCGTCTACGTATTCGTTAACATCGGCATGGTCAGTGGCCTGCTGCCGGTGGTGGGGGTGCCACTGCCCTTCATTAGTTACGGCGGAACTCACTTGGTGACGCTGTTGTCAGGGTTTGGGATTTTGATGGCGATTCAGACCCATCGAAAATGGATCGCACAGGTTTGATAAGAGTGAAGAATTTGAAACAGGCATGGCGTGACTGGATGGTTCGCGGCACTCATTGGCTCGGTCTGGCGGCGTTCGCCATGAGTGGCACGGCACTGGCTGGTGACTACGACGGCTCGCCGCAGGTGGCCGAATTCATCGCCGAGATGACCCGCGACCATGGCTTCGCCGGTGAGCAACTGGTCAGCCTGTTCAGCCAGGCCGAGCGCAAGCAGGCGATTCTCGATGCCATCTCGCGCCCGGCCGAGAAGGTCAAGCCGTGGAAAGACTACCGGCCGATCTTCATTACCGAAGCGCGGATCAGCAAAGGCGTGGACTTCTGGAGCCAGAATGCCGAGGCCCTGGCCCGTGCCGAAAAGGAATACGGGGTGCCGGCCCAGGTGATCGTGGCGATCATCGGTGTGGAAACCTTCTATGGTGGTAACACCGGCAGCTGGCGCGGTATCGATGCATTGTCCACACTGTGCTTCGATTACCCGCCACGCGCCGAGTTCTTCTGCCAGCAGCTCCGTGAGCTGCTCCTGCTGAGCCGTGAGGAGCAGATCGACCCGATTACGCTGACCGGCTCCTATGCCGGCGCCATGGGTCTGCCACAGTTCATGCCGGGCAGCTTTCGCGCTTACGCGGTGGACTTCGATGGCGATAGCCACATCAATATCTGGAGCAACCCGGTGGATGCGATTGGCAGCGTTGCCAGCTACTTCAAACGCCATGGCTGGGTCGCCGGTGAGCCAGTGGTCAGTCGCGCCCAGGTCAAGGGTGAGCTGGTCGACAGCGGCCTGACCGCGGGGCTCGACCCGGTGAAGAGCGTCGGTGAGCTGCGTGCCCTGGGCTGGTCCAGCGCCGATGTGCTGCGCGACGATGTCCCGGTAACCGCTTTCCGTTTTGACGGTGCCGAGGGTGAGGAGTACTGGATGGGTCTGCCCAACTTCTATGTGATCACCCGTTACAACCGCAGCACCATGTACTCCATGGCCGTGCATCAGCTCTCCGAGCAGTTGCTGGCTCGGCGGAGCGGCCAATGAATCATCTGCTGGCGTTCTCCCTGCGCGGCCTGGCCTTCGCGGCCTTGGGTGTGGCCCTGGCCAGTTGCTCGAACAGCAAACCGGTGCAGCCGGTACCGGCCGGTGGGCCGGTCTCCGGGCCGATCGACTACAGCCGTCCGCATCGCGATGGCGCGCCCTGGTGGGATGTCGACGTATCGCGCATTCCCGATGCCGTGCCGATGCCGCACTACGGGCGCTTCAAGGCCAACCCCTATACGGTGATGGGGCAGACCTACTACCCGATCAATGATGCCCGGCGTTACCGCGCCACTGGCACCGCATCCTGGTACGGCACCAAGTTCCACGGTCAGGCCACTGCCAACGGTGAGGCCTATGACCTGTACGGCATGACCGCCGCGCACAAGACCCTGCCGTTGCCCAGCTACGTGCGGGTGACCAACCTGGATAACGGACGCACGGTGATTCTGCGGGTCAACGACCGCGGCCCGTTCTATTCCGATCGCATCATCGACCTGTCCTTCGCCGCGGCGAAGAAGCTCGGCTATGCCGAGAGCGGTACCGCGCGGGTCAAGGTCGAGGGTATCGATCCGCACGAGTGGTGGGCCCAGCAGGGCCGCCCGGTGCCGATGGTGCTGGCGCAGCCGAAGATGGCGACTACCGGTAGTGCGCCGGTGGCCGTGGCCCAACCGGTCAGCCAGCCGATCGAGCAATACAGTCCGCCACCGCAGCAGCATGCCGCGGCCGTGCTGCCGGTGCAGATCGACGCAAAAAAACGATTCAGTCGCAGCCTCTGGCCTGTATCTCCAGGTGGCCGCCTTCGCCAATCCGGACGCTGCGGAGCTCCTCAAGGCGAAGCTGAGCGAGACGGTGCCTGCCAAGGTGTTTATCAGCTCGGTGGTGCGCAACCAGCAGATGTTCCACCGCGTGCGCCTGGGGCCGATCGAAACGCAGGGTGAGGTACAGCAGCTGCAGGACAGCGTGCGCCTGGCCAACCTCGGACAACCCACGCTGGTACGCCCCGACTAGAACTTTTTCGTCCATTACCCGTGCAGTTTCAGGGGAATGGGGAATGCAGGCGAGCCTCCGGCTCGTCTGTGCCATTGTTGAATAGCCATTTTAGAGAGACGGATGAATATCTCCCGCTTTGCCCGCTGCCTTTCCCTGTTCACCCTGCTGCTCGGCGCGCCGCTCACCCAGGCCGCCCAGGACAGCGCCATCCCTTCGCCACCGCAACTGGCGGCCAAGTCCTACGTGCTGCTGGACGCCGCCAGCGGCAAGGTACTGGTGGAGAACAATGGCGACCAGCGCCTGCCGCCGGCCAGCCTGACCAAGCTGATGACCGCCTACATCGCCACCGTGGAAATCCGCAAGGGCAAGATCGGTGAGCAGGATCTGGTTCACGTCAGCGAGCATGCCTGGCGTATCGGTGGCGCCGCATCCGGCGGTTCCACCATGTTCCTGCCGCTGAATAGCCAGGTGAAGGTGGACGACCTGCTGCACGGCATCATTATCCAGTCCGGTAACGACGCCAGCATCGCCCTGGCCGAGTACATCGCCGGCAGCGAAGACGCCTTCGCCGACATGATGAACGAAACCGCCGAGCGCCTGGGCATGAAGAACTCGCACTTCATGAACGCCACTGGCCTGCCGCACCCGGAGCACTACTCCAGTGCCCATGACATGGCCATCCTGGCCCGCGCCATCATCAACGAAGACCAGCAGCACTATGCGATCTACTCACAGAAGGAGTTCCACTGGAACAACATCAAGCAGGGCAACCGCAACCTGCTGCTGTGGCGCGACAGCACCGTGGACGGCCTGAAGACCGGTCACACCGAAGAAGCCGGTTACTGCCTGGTCGCCTCTGCCGTGCGCGAAGGCGCACGCATGATCACCTCGGTATTCGGTACCGACAGTGAGAAGGTCCGTGCCGCCGAAACCCAGAAGCTGCTGACCTATGGCTTCCGTTTCTTCGAAAGCCAGACGTTCTACAAGAAGGGTGAGCAACTGGCCGAGGCCCAGGTCTGGAAAGGTCTCACTCGCCAGGTCAAGGCCGGTCTGGCCGAGGATCTGACCATGACCCTGCCGAAAGGCCAGGTGAAGAAACTGCAGGCCAGCATGATTCTTGAACCGCAGCTGCAGGCGCCGCTCAAGCAGGGCGACGTGATCGGCAAGGTCGAGGTCAAGCTGGGCGAGGAAGTGCTGCACGCTGCCGACCTGATTGCCCTCGAGGCCGTAGAGGAGGGTGGTTTCTTCCGTCGCCTGTGGGATGGTATCCGTCTGTTCTTTTACGGACTGTTCAACTAAAGAGTCGCCAGGCGGCCTTGAAAGGCTGCCGTTCGGGCCCAAAATTAGGGTTATGACTCACAAGGACGCCCCGTAATCGGGGCGTCCTGCATTTCACGGGCGACAAGCCCGGAGTGGCCACGATGACCGATAGCGAAGTTCAAGCCCCGAAAATCGAATTCCCCTGCGAGCGCTACCCGATCAAGGTGATCGGCGAGGCGGGCGACGGCTTCACCGATCTGGTGATCGAAGTGATGCAGCGCCATGCGCCAGGTTTCGACGCCACCAGCCTGGTGGTGCGCGACAGCCGCAACGGCCGCTTCCTGTCCGTGCAGGTGCATATCACCGCTACCGGCGTGGAGCAGCTGCAGGCGATCCACCTCGACCTGAAAGCCACCGGCCGCGTGCACATGGTGCTCTAGTGGCAGCGCTCGTCGTGCGTCACCTGGGGTTGGTGGAGTACCTGCCGACCCTGGAAGCCATGCGCAGCTTCACCGCCGAGCGCAATGAGTCGACCCCCGACGAAATCTGGCTGCTGCAGCACCCACAGGTATTCACCCAGGGCCAGGCCGGCAAGGCCGAGCACCTGTTGGCGCCTGGGGATATTCCGGTGATCCAGGTCGAGCGCGGTGGCCAGGTTACCTACCATGGTCCCGGCCAACTGGTGGCCTACCTGATGCTAAACCTGCGTCGACAGAAGCTGGGCGTGCGCGAGCTGGTCACCGCCATGGAGCGGGCGCTGGTCGATGTGCTGGCCAGCTATGGCGTCGAGGCGGCGCCGAAGGCCGACGCTCCGGGGGTCTACGTCAAGGGCGAGAAGATCGCCTCGTTGGGCCTGCGGGTGCGCAATGGCTGCTCATTCCACGGCCTGGCGCTGAATGTCGACATGGATATGTCGCCGTTCCAGCGCATCAATCCTTGCGGCTACAGCGGTTTGCAGATGATCCAGCTCAGGGAGCTGCTCGACACGTCGCCTGCGCTCGACGAAGTGGCGCAACGCCTGGAGCGCGCTCTGCGCGAGCACCTGGGTTACGTCTGAAGAAGCGCCCGAGCCAAGCAGGCTCGGGTAGTTTTCAGCTTTCCAGCTTCGAATCAGTTCAGATTGAGCGTCGGAATCAGGCTGTCGTTCTGCTGCTGACCAGGCACCTGCACAGGTGCGGCCAGGCCCAGGTTGTTCTTCTCGAACACCCGGTCGGCACGGTAGCTGGAGCGCACCAGTGGGCCGGCGGCGACTTCCATGAAGCCTTTTTCCAGGCCGATATCACGCAAGCGGTTGAACTCCTCGGGGCTGACCCAGCGCTGCACCTTCAGGTGATTGCGGGTGGGTTGCAGGTATTGACCGAGGGTGAGGATGTCGACGCCGATGGCACGCAGGTCATCCATGGTCTGCAGGATTTCCTCGTCGGTCTCGCCCAGGCCCAGCATCAGGCTGGTCTTGGTGATGACCGTGGGGCGATGGCGCTTGGCGTGCTCCAGCACCTTCAGCGTCTTCTCGTAACCGGCGCGTGGATCACGTACCTCATAGGTCAGGCGCTTGACCGTCTCGACGTTCTGCGCGAACACCTCCAGGCCGGAGTCCACCACGCGGGCGATGGCCGCGTGATCGCCATCGAAGTCCGGAGTCAGGGCCTCCACCACCACCTGCGGCGTATTGGCCTTGATCGCCTGCACGCAGGCGGCGTAGTGGGCGGCGCCGCCATCGGGCAGATCATCGCGGTCTACCGAAGTCAGGACGATGTAGCGCAGGCCCATCAGTTCCACCGACTTGGCAGTGTTCTGCGGTTCTTCCTGGTCCAGCCAGCCATTCGGGTTGCCGGTGTCGACCGCACAGAAGCGGCAGGCGCGGGTGCAGACCGAGCCCATCAACATGATGGTGGCGGTGCCGTTGGACCAGCATTCACCGATGTTCGGGCAGTGGGATTCCTGGCAGACGGTGCTCAGGCGATGCTCGCTGACGTTGCGTTTGACCGCATCGAAGCGGCTGCCGCTTGGCACCTTGACCCGCAACCAGCTCGGCTTGGGTTCGACGATATGGGGCTCGGCCGAAGCGCGACGCTTCTGGCCGTCCTTGATCGCGGTAATTCCCTGTGGGTTACGAAATTTTTCGCCGCTGGATACGGGCTTGGGCGGGGCAGTGTCGGACATCGAAATCTCGGCTCCGGTAGGAGGCTGCGGTAGCGGGGCTTTTGGCCGGTGGGCAGTCTACCATAGAGGGCTTACGGCGACTGCCAACGGCTGTCGGCGCAACGGGCGACAGCTGCCGTGCCCGCCGTTGTTGCGTCCCTGCGTTTCCGGCGGCGTGCGCTGTCAGGTCTTGAGCTGGCTGGCGAATTGTTCAACCGCTTTGACCACCTGCTTGGCACCTTCCTGAATTTCCACTATCACTTGACCTGCCTCGCTGGCCAGGTCCAGCCCCTGCGCGGCCTGCTGGCTGCTGCTGGCCATGCTGGCCACCGCGCTCTGCGCCAGGCTCTGGTTCTTCTGCACCACCTCGACGATTTCCTCGGTGGCCTGGCTGGTACGCCCGGCCAGTTGGCGAACCTCGTCGGCCACCACGGCGAAGCCGCGGCCCTGCTCGCCCGCGCGTGCGGCTTCGATGGCGGCATTGAGTGCCAGCAGGTTGGTCTGGTCGGCGATGCCGCGAATGGTCTGCATGATGGTGCTGATCAGTTGCGACTGCTTGTCCAGAGCCTCGATGCCGTCGCTCGCCTCCTGCACCTGGCGGGCGATGCGCTGCATCACTTCGACCGTCTGGCGCACCACGGCGGCGCCCTTGTTGGCGCTGCCGTCGGTCTGCTGGGAGATGCTGTAGGCGATGTTCGCCGCTTCCGCCACGGCCTGTTCCTGGTTGACCTGCTCGGTGATCACGGTGGCGAACTTGACCACCTTGTACAGGCGCTCGTGGTGGTCGCGCACCGGGTTGTAGGAGGCTTCCAGCCAGACCGTGCGGCCATAGCTGTCGACGCGCTTGAAGCGCCCGGCGACAAACTCGCCACGATTGAGGCGGGCCCAGAAGTCGCGGTAAGCCTGCGAGTTGTACTCCTCCGCCTCGCAGAACATGCGGTGGTGTTTGCCCTGGATCTGCTCCAGGCGATAGCCCATGCCGCCGAGGAAGCGCTCATTAGCGGTCAGCACTTCGCCGGCCAGGTTGAACTCGATCACCGCCGTGGAGCGCAGCAGGGCGCCGATCAGTCCCTCGTGCTCCTTGGACGTGCTGATGGTGCGGGTCAGGTCGTTGGCGCAGAGGGTGAAATAGGCCAACTCTGCCCGGCTGTTCATCACCGGCTGCCAGATCGCACGCAGCCAGGCCTCTTCGCCATTGCCGCGTAGCAGGCGGAAGGCACCGCTGAGGTGCTCACGGGTGCGCAGGGCCTGCTGCAGCCTCGTGTAGTTGGCTTCGTGGCGAAAGGAGTCGGGAATCAGTGAGTCCAACTGGCGCCCGAGCAGGGCATCCGCTTGGTAGAGCATCTCGCTGAGAAAGTTGTCGTTGGCGTAGCGGATGCGGCCATCGGGCTCGATCTCCAGTACCAGCATTTCGCTGTAGAACGAGTCCTTGATCTGGCGCATGCTGGTCAGCTCGTTGCGTAAGCGGGCCAGTTCCTCTTTCAGTTTGTTGTTGAACATCGGCAAGGCCACCCTAGGGATTGAATGCAAGGCAATCCATGGCTCGTCTGAGGTGTGGCTTCCTTGCTCGTCTACTGGCCATATCGGCCGCTGTCGCTATAGCTGCAGTTCATCCAGTGTAGTCTTCGTCTAGAGACCGCCCAGGCGGATTTTTCATCAGCTGTGTGTAGATATTTCCATGCGTCGCCTCGACTATTCCCTTGAACTGCCCACGGATTTCCGGGTGGTCGATCTATTGGCATTCCACCGTCGCGATGGGCAAGCCCTGGCCGAGCGGGTACTGGCCGATGGCCTGGACAAGGGCGTGCTCTGGCAGGGGCTGCCGGCCTGCCTGAGCATCCGTTTCGAAGCGCCCCGCGTCACTGCTCATCTCGTGGTGGACGGCCCGGTGGCGGAGGATGCCGACCCGCTGCGGGCGTTGGTCGCTCACATGCTGGGCCTGACCCAGCCGGTGCGGGACTTCGAGACGGCATACGCCGGGCATCAGCAGTTGGGGCCTTTGCTCGCTCGTCACGCCGGCCTGCGCGTGCCGCAGGCGGCCACGCCGTTCGAGGCGCTGAGCTGGGCGATCAGTGGCCAGCAGATCAGCCTGCCGGTGGCCATCAGCCTGCGCCGCAAGCTGATCCAGCTGGCTGGCCGACAACATTCCAGTGGCTTGCTCTGCTATCCGGACGCCCAGGCAGTCGCCGTGCTGGATGAGGCGCAGCTGCGCGCTGCCGGGTTCTCCCAGGCCAAGGCGCAGACCCTGCTCTTGCTCAGTCGCGAGATCGTGGCCGGTAATCTGCCGCTGGATACCTGGCTGGCCGATGCACCGGCCGAGGCCATCGCTGAGCGCCTGCTGGCGCTGCGCGGCATCGGGCCGTGGACGGTGGATTACGCCTTGCTGCGCGGTTTCGCTCGCCTGGATGGCTCGCTGCATGGCGATGCTGCGGTGCGCCGGCAGTTGCAGCGTCTGCTCGGCAGCGCGGACAAGCTCAGCCAGTCCTTCACCCGCGACTGGCTGGCGCCGTTCTCGCCCTGGCGCGCGCTGGTTGCTGCCCATCTGTGGGCCCTGCCGAGCGCGGACTAGTCTTGCTCCCTCTCCCGTTTACGGGAGAGGGCCGGGGAGAGGGGCTCTTGATGCTTGAGCTATTAGCGCAAGCGTTGCAGTAGCGCCGGAGTCGGGTAGCCGTCGGCGGGCAGGCCCAGGCTCTGCTGGTAGGCGCGAATCGCCTTACGCGTATTGGCGCCGATGATGCCGTCGGCCGGGCCCGGGTTGTAACCCTGAGTCGCCAGGCCTTCCTGCAGCTCGATACGCTCGCTGCGGCTCAATGGACGGTCGCTGCGCGGCCAGTCGGCGAGGATCTGTCCGCCACCGCCGAAGCGCTGGCCGAGCAGGCCCACGGCCAGGGCGTAGGACGAGGAGTTGTTGTACTTGAGGATGGCGTTGAAGTTGCGGAACACCAGGAAGGCCGGGCCGCGGTGGCCGGCCGGCAGCAGCAGGTAACCGGTTTGCTGCGGATCCAGGTTGCCGGGCTGGCCTTTGACGCCGTACTCGTACCACTGCGCGTAGGTCTTGCGGATCTCGCTGTCGGCCAGGGCGTAATCGAAGTCGCTGGGCAGGGCGACTTCCATGCCCCAGGGCTGGCCGAACTGCCAACCGGAGGCCTGCAGATAGTGCGCGGCCGAGGCCAGGGCGTCGGCGCTGGAGTTCCAGATATCGCGGCGGCCGTCGCCGTCGAAGTCCACGGCGTGGGTCAGGTAGGTGGTGGGGATGAACTGGGTCTGGCCCATGGCCCCGGCCCAGGAGCCGCGCATGCTGCCAGGCTGGATATCACCGTTGTGCAGAATCTGCAGGGCAGCCAGCAGCTGCTCCTCGGCCCACTGCGGGCGGCGGCCTTCGTAGGCCAGGGTGGCCAGCGAGCGGATCACCGACTGTTCACCCATGAACTGGCCGAAGCTGCTTTCCATGCCCCAGATCGCCACCAGGGTTTCCCGGTCGACGCCGTAGCGCTGTTCGATGGCGGCCAGGGTCCCGGCGTGTTCGGTGAGCAGGGTCTGGCCTTTGCGCAGGCGAATCGGCGAGGTGGCGCCTTCGATGTATTCCCACACCGGGCGGGTGAATTCGGGTTGGCTGTGGTCGGCGCGGACCACACTCATGTCCGGAGCGATCCCGTTGAAGGCGCGGTCGAACAGCTCGGCAGGGATGCCGGCACGCAGGGCCTTGATGCGGAACTGTCCGCGCCAAGCGCTGAAGTTGATGGCTGGCGCCGGTGCGACCTGCGCGTTGACCTGGGGCGCTGCGGCGGGGACTGCGGGTGAGCTGGTGGTGGGGCTGGCTACGGCGGGTTGGGCGTCGCGGGTGGGCGACTCGACGCAGGCACTGAGCAGCAGGGTGGTGCCGGCGAGCAGGCAGCACAGGCGGCCGGTGGCGAGGTGGGGCATTGCACAAATCTCGGGGCTGGGCGAACGAAGCGCGACCTTAACATTTCATGCCGCCATAAAGCACGAAGCCTCCCAGTTTTGCTGGGAGGCTTCGCGGCGGTAGCTGCCTTTGCCTTTCTTTGCCTGTTCCTGGCGGCAGCGGAACAGGGGTTGGGCGACTAGGGATTTGGCCTTGTTCGGCCGCTTGGCATTCTTCGCCATGGCATGTCCTCGGTAATGGCCCGCGGGGTGCGAGCGCGCGGAGAATGCGCCGTTGTACAGAAAATGTCCAGATGGGTGCGGCAGGGCCTGTCCCCGGATTGCATCCGGGCTACGGATGCGGTGCGTAGGTGTGTAGCCCGGATGCAATCCGGGGCGTTACTCGCTGAGCGGCAGGCGCTGGCCGGCCATCAGCAGCACCAGGCGGCCGAGGCTGCTCCAGGCATCGCCAGGGGCTTGGCCCTTGACCTGGGCGTCGATGCGCTGGGCGTCGATCAACAACTGGTTCCAGCGCGCGGCGGAGTGGCGTTGCAGGGCTTTGCTGACCAGCGGGCGGCGTTTGTCCCAGATCGGTGGGCGGGCAGATGCGAAGGCTTTGTCCTGGGGCACGCCCTGGCTGATCTGCTGGGCCAGGCCGGCCAGTTGGCGCAGTTCGCGGGCCAGCATGACCAGGATGAACAGCGCTTCCTGGCCTTCGCCACGCAGCCCTTCGAGCATGCGCAGGGCGTGTGTGGCGTCGCCGCCGAGCACGGCTTCGATCAGGCCGAACACGTCATAGCGGGCGCTGTCGGCCACCGCCGCCTGCACGGTGCTGGCGTCGATCTGGTTGCCGTCGGCGAGCAGCTTGAGTTTCTCGATTTCCTGGGCAGCTGCCAGCAGGTTGCCTTCCACGCGGGCGGCGATCAGCTCCAGGGCTTCCTGGCTGGCGCTCATGCCGCTTTGCGCCAGGCGCTGGCGAATCCACTGCGGCAGCTGGCTGGCTTCCACCGGCCAGATTTGCAGGAACTGGCTATTCGGCCCCTCGATCAGCGCCTTGGCCCACTTGGTCTTCTGCGTGCTGCCGTCGAGCTTGGGCAGGCTGATCAGCAGCAGGGTGTCTTCCGGCGGGCGGCCGAGGTATTCGAGGATCGCCGCGGTGCCCTTGTCGCCGGGCTTGCCGTTGGCGATGCGCAGCTCAATCACGCGCTTTTCGGCGAACAACGACATGCTGGCGCCGGCTTCATAGAGCAGGCCCCAGTCGAAGTTGGCTTCGGCGTGGAACACCTCGCGCTCGCTGAAACCCTGGGCGCGGGTGGCGGCGCGAATGGCGTCGGCGGCTTCCTGGCACAGCAGCGGTTCGTCACCACTGATCACGTAGACCGGGGCGAGGCTGCCTTGCAGGTGTTTGCCGAGTTGCGCGGGGTTGAGCTTCATGGCGGAACGAGCTTCGTCAGGAGTGAAAAGGGCCGGTAAACCGGCCCTTGTCTGCTTACTGGCTGATCGGCAGCTGGATCGGCGACTGCAGCGGTGCCGACTCCTGCTCCGCGCGGCGCGCTGCGGCGGCTGCTTCCGCTTCGGCCTGGGCCTTGGCTTCGGCTTCCTGCTGCAGTTGCTCGAGTCGGGCCGGGGTGACCAGCTGCAGGCGCAGGACCATCTGCTGCACCAGTTCGCGGCGCATTTCCTGACGCAGCTGGGCGGATTCCTGGTCGGAACCGATCAGGTTGTTCTCGTCATGCACGAAGGTGCTCTGCACTTCCAGCTGGTCGCTGAGCAGCAGCAGGTTCTTCTGCCCACGGATCTCGTAGTCGAGGGTGGTGGTCAGCTCGTACTCGGCGCTGCGCGCGTTGCCGGTGTAGCTGGCGGTGCGCTGGGTTTCTTTTTCGTTGGCCAGGCTCAGCTTGTAAGGCGCGCCGGTGTGCACCTTGACGCCGCTGTTGTCGAGCACCTGGCGCACTTGCTTGACCGTTTCGCCATAGGCGTTGCGCGCCTGCAGGTCGATTTCCTTGAGGGCGAAGTCGGCGCTACCGGTGCCACGCAGCTGGAAGCCGCAGGCGCTGAGCAGAACAGCCAGGCCGATTACCATCAGATTCCGTTTCATCATTCTCTTCTATCCCCTTGGAGAGTCACGGTGCCATGCAGGCATGGCGCCGAGCTTAATCAGTTGGCAGCCGTTTTCAATTAGCCACGATGTTGACCAGCTTGCCTGGTACCACGATGACCTTGCGGATGGTTACGCCCTCGGTGAAGCGCAGCACGTTCTCGTTGGCGCGGGCGGCCGCTTCGACTTCCTCGCGGCTGGCACTGGCCGGCACTTCGATCTGCCCGCGCAGCTTACCGTTGACCTGAATCACCAGGGTCAGGCTGTCCTGCACCAGAGCCGATTCGTCGACCTGCGGCCACTGGGCGTCGATGATCGCGCCGTTGTGGCCCAGGCTGCGCCAGATCTCATGGCTGATATGCGGGGTGATCGGCGCCAGCAGCAGGGCCACGGTCTGCAGGCCTTCGTGCATCAGGCTACGATCCAGCGCGGTCTCGCTCGGGGCTTTTTCCAGCACGTTCATCAGGGTCATCACCTGGGCGATGGCGGTGTTGAACTTGTGGTGCAGGCCGATATCGCTGCTGGCCTGTTTGATGGCCAGGTGAATGGCGCGGCGCACGGCTTTCTGCCCGTCATTCAATTCGTGCTTGCCGAGGGCGCTCGGCAGGCCGCCGCTGACGTGGCTGTGAGCCAGGCGCCAGACGCGACGCAGGAAGCGGTTGGCACCCTCGACGCCGGAGTCGGACCATTCCAGGCTCATGTCGGGCGGCGAGGCGAACATCATGAACAGGCGGCAGGTGTCGGCGCCGTAGGCATCGATCATCGACTGCGGGTCGACGCCGTTGTTCTTCGACTTGGACATCTTCTCGGTGCCGCCGATTTCCACCGGCAGGCCGTCGGTCTTCAGTTTGGCACTGATAACTTTGGCCTTGGCGTCACGCTCCAGCTCGACATCGGCCGGGTTGAACCAGTCCTTGCCGCCGTTTTCCAGGGTGCGGTAGTAGGTCTCGGCGACCACCATGCCCTGGGTCAGCAAGTTCTTGAACGGCTCGTTCGAGCTGACCAGGCCTTCGTCGCGCATCAGCTTGTGGAAGAAGCGCGCGTAGAGCAGGTGCAGGATGGCGTGTTCGATGCCGCCGATGTACTGGTCGACCGGCAGCCAGTGGTTGGCCGCGGCCGGGTCGACCATGCCTTGGGTGTAGCTCGGCGAGGCGTAACGGGCGTAGTACCAGGACGACTCGACGAAGGTGTCCATGGTGTCGGTTTCACGCTTGGCTGCAGCGCCGCATTTCGGGCAGGTGCAGCTGTAGAACTCCGGCATACGCGCCAGCGGCGAACCGGCGCCATCCGGTACCACGTCTTCCGGCAGCACGACTGGCAGCTGGTCTGCCGGCACCGGTACGTCGCCACAGGCGTCGCAATGGATGATCGGGATCGGGCAGCCCCAGTAGCGCTGGCGGCTGATGCCCCAGTCGCGCAGGCGGAACTGGGTCTTGCGGGCACCGTGGGCGCAGGCTTCGAGGTCGGCGACTATGGCGTCGAAGGCGGCGGTGAAGTCCTTGCCGTCGTACTTGCCGGAGTTGACGGTGATCAGGCCGGTCTTGTCGCCGTACCAGTCCTGCCACTCGGTGGTGCTGTAGGTTTGGCCTTCGGCGGCGTACACCTGAATGATCGGCAGGGCGTACTTGTTGGCAAAGGCGAAATCACGCTCGTCATGCGACGGCACGCCCATCACCGCACCTTCGCCGTAGCCCCACAGTACGTAGTTGGCGACGAACACCGGCAGCTTGTCGCCGGTCAGCGGGTGGATGACGAACTGGCCGGTGGCCAGGCCCTTCTTCTCCATGGTGGCCATGTCGGCCTCGGCCACGGAGCCGGCTTTGCATTCGGCGATGAAGGCGGCGATGGCCGGATTGCTCTCGGCGGCGCGCTGCGACAGCGGGTGCTCGGCGGCGACGGCGACGTAGGTGGCGCCCATCAGGGTGTCGGGGCGGGTGGTGTAGACCTTGAGCTGGCCGTCGATGCCGACGCTGGCCTGGTCATAGTCGAACACCAGGTCGGCGCCGAAGCTCTTGCCGATCCAGTTGCGCTGCATGGTCTTGACCTGTTCCGGCCAGCCATCCAGTTCGTCCAGACTACTCAGCAGCTCTTCCGCGTAGGCGGTGATCTTGAAGTAGTACATGGGGATTTCGCGCTTTTCGATCAGCGCGCCGGAACGCCAGCCGCGGCCGTCGATGACCTGCTCGTTGGCCAGCACGGTCTGGTCCACCGGGTCCCAGTTGACGGTGCCGTTCTTGCGGTAGATCACGCCCTTCTCGAACAGCTTGGTGAACAGCCACTGTTCCCAGCGGTAGTAGTCCGGCTTGCAGGTGGTGACTTCGCGGGTCCAGTCGATGGCCAGGCCCAGCGACTTCAGCTGGGTCTTCATGTAGTCGATGTTTTCGTAAGTCCACTTGGCCGGCGCGACCTTGTTCTTCATCGCGGCGTTCTCGGCCGGCATGCCGAAGGCGTCCCAACCCATCGGCTGCAGCACGTTCTTGCCCTGCATGCGCTGGTAGCGGGCGATCACGTCACCGATGGTGTAGTTGCGCACGTGCCCCATGTGCAGCTTGCCGCTGGGGTAGGGGAACATCGACAGGCAATAGAAGGTTTCCTTGCCCGGCTGCTCACTCACGACAAAGGATTTCTGCGCGTCCCAGTGGGACTGCGCGGCGGCTTCGATATCACGGGGCGAATACTGTTCGTGCATGGCTACTTGGCTGGCAAAAAGGGGGCTTACAGGAAACGCGGTAGCATACATGACCCCCCGCGACCTAGGGAAACCCAGATTGTGCGCGGCGCCAGGCCGTTCCGCCGTTTGTCGCGGCGGGCCGCCTGGGTCGGGGGTGGCGCTAAGCTTGCCTTAGGGGCGAGACGCTAGCGCCCGGCAGAGGTGATGGATGGCAGAGATGCGGCGGGCTGAGGCGGGAGGAGGGCTTTACGAGCGCTTGCTGCAACGGCTTGCGCTGGCTCTGGATGAGGCCGACACCGCGGGTCGCCTGCGTGATGCGCCGCCTTCCGAGCTGGAGTTGCGCGGCCTGACGCCGGCCGAGCTGGAGTTGATTCGTGCTTATCTGGATCGTGACCTCAACTGGCTGCGCGGCTGGCATGCCGCGGCCGAGGAGCTGGCGCTGATCGAACAGATGCCGCCGGCGAAAACCGCCAAGGCGGTGCGCCCGCCGGGTGCCAGCAAGACGGTCTTGAAAGCTCAGTCCAAGGTCAAGCCACTGCTCAAACGGCGCCAGCAGCTGTGCTGCGCGCTGTGCGGCAATGCGGCCGAATGGCAGCGCGGCGAGGGCGTATTACCCTGTGTTTCCTGCGGTTCCAAGCTGTTCCGCACGGCCGCGCCGCGCTGACTTCCGTGGCGGTCTGCTAGTCTGCGCGGGCACTCGGAGGTGCTCATGGAGCTGCGCTTTCTTCTCAAACAACTGATTCTGCCGCCGGGCGGGCTGCTCCTGCTGATCCTGCTGGCATGGCTGTGCTGGTCGTCGCGGCCGCGCCTGGCGCTGCTGTTGCTCCTGCTTGGGCTCGGCGGCCTGTGGTTGATGAGCCTGCCGGTGGTGGTCGAGCAGGCGGCACGCGTGCTGGAGCGCGTGCCGGCACTGGCCGAGGCGCAGTGGGCGAGCCTGGCGCAGCGTGGTGAGGTGATAGTCGTGCTTGGCTCCGGCCGCGAGGAAGCCGATCCCGCCTGGGGCAGCGATCAGCCGAGTGTCACGGCTATCGAACGCTTGCGCTATGCGGCGCGTCTGCAGCGCGCCTCCGGACTGCCGGTGCTGATCAGTGGCGGTCTGCATTATGGGGAGCCGCCCAGCGAAGCCGGGTTGATGGCCGACGCGCTGCAGCGTGACTTCGGCGTGGCGACCCGCTGGCGCGAGGAGCGTAGCCGCACCACCTGGGAGAATGCGCAATTCAGCGCCGAACTGCTGCGCGAGCAGGGCATTCGTCGGGTCGTGCTGGTGACCCAGGCGGCGCACATGTCGCGTTCGCGCTGGTGTTTCGAGCGTGCCGGGCTGGAAGTGGTGGCGGCGCCGCTGGGTTTCCTCGGCGTAGCCAATGCGCGCCCGTTGGGCGGCTGGCTGCCGGAAGGCAAGGCGCTGTGGCAGAGCACGCGCCTGCTCAACGAGGCGTTGGGGCAGGTGGTTTACCCGCTGCTGTATCGCTGATGCCTTGGCGTAGGCGCGAGCTCGGCTCGCGAATACCGGCAGCCGCGATACCCTTCGCGAGCAGAGCTCGCTCTCATCAAAAAAATAAAGCGTTGTGTTACATACAAAAATTAAATCTGCATGAGGACTTGTAGGAGCCAGCTTGCTGGCGATCTTGGCAGGTCAAAAGCATCGCCAGCAAGCTGGCTCCTACAGAGTTTGCTGCGCGACAGCGCTCCGTCGAAGACGGCGGGCAATCTCCTACCTGTGTGGGCTCAAGCCGCCTGCATGGTGATGCTGCGCGCCTCGCGGCGGCGGCTGGCGACGGCCCAGCCCAGCAGCAGGGCGCACAGTCCGGCCAGTGGCCAGCCGCGCCAGATCAGGTAGGGCGTCAGGCCCTGCATGGCCTGTACTTCGCCATACAGCACGGCCTGCTGGAACTGCGGGATCTGCGTGGTGATGCGGCCTTGCGGGTCGATCAGCGCGGTAACGCCGTTGTTGGTGGCGCGGATCATCCAGCGTCCGGCTTCGAGGGCGCGCATCTGGGCCATCTGCAGGTGTTGCAGCGGACCGAGCGAGGTGCCGAACCAGGTGTCGTTACTGATGGTCAGCAGCAGGTCGCTCTGTGCGGCCAGGCCGGCGGCGAACTCCGGATAGACCACCTCGTAGCAGATGAACGGCGCGATCTGCAGGCCCTTGGCTTGCAGCAGTTGCTGGTCGGACGGGCCGCGGGCGAAGTCGGACATCGGCAGGTCGAAGAAGGCGATCAGCCCGCGCAGCACCTCCTGCAGCGGCACGTACTCGCCGAATGGCACCAGCTTCTGCTTGAGGTAGGTGCCCTCGCCGTCGCCGACCACGGTGATGCCGTTGTAGTAGCGCTTCTCGCCCTGCTCGTTGGCCTGGCGGATCGGCACGCCGGTGATCAGGGCGGCCTGGCGCTCCTGGGCGACGCGGCCCATGTACTGCAGATAGCCTTCGGCGAACTCCTTGAGCACCGGTACCGCGGTTTCCGGCCAGACGATCAGGTCGGCGTGCTGGCTGTTCAGGGTCAGGTCGCGGTACAGCTCCAATTGGGCCTGCAATTGGGCTGGATCCCATTTGAGGTTCTGTTCGACATTGCCCTGCATGACGGCAACCTTGAGAGGTTCGCCTTTGGGCTGGGTCCAGCTGTGGCCGTGCAGGGCCATGGCGGCGATCCACGGTGCCAGCAGCAGGGCCTGGGCGCTGAGCCACTGCCACTTGTTCGGGCGCAGGCGCGGCAGGTTGAGCGCCAGCGTGGCGGTCAGGGCCAGGCTCAGGGAGATCAGCCACATGCCACCAACCGGGGCGAGGGTTGCCAGCGGGCCATGCAATTGGCTGTAGCCGGCGTACAACCAGGGGAAACCGGTAAGGAACCAGCTGCGGAACGCCTCCTGGGCCAGCCACAGGGCGGCGAAGGCCAGGGCGTCGGCCAGGGGCGCGTCGCTGCGACGCAACCAGCGCGCCCAGATCCAGCTGCTCAGGGCGAACAGCAGGCCGAGGCCACCGACGAAGCCCAGGGTCAGCGCTGCGGCCAGGGGCGGCGAGGCCGCGCCGTAGTCATGGATGCTGACGTAGACCCAGCTGGTGCCGCTGAGGAACAGCCCGAAACCGTAGCTCCAGCCGCGCAGCAGCGCCTGGCGTGGGGTGAGCTCGCGCAGACCGAGGTAGAGCAGGGCGATGGAGAGGATCGCCAGCGGCCACAGGTCATAGGGGGCCAGTGCCAGAGTGGTGAGGGCACCGGCAGCCATGGCCAGCAGATTGCCCGGCCAGCCGGGTTGGGTGATCCAGCGCATCATGCGTCCTTGATCGAGAAATCAGGCGGGCAAGGGTACTGGAAGGCGCGGGAGGCAGGAAGCGGGGTGAGCTTAGTGTTTCAGCGGGGAGGGTAGCCCGGATGCTATCCGGGAGGGGCTGTGGCTGGCTTTCCCGGATTGCATCCGGGCTACCGGCTGAAGGTTTGTGTAGGAGCCAGCTTGCTGGCGATCAGCGCAGCCACTGTGGGCGCGGATCGCCAGCAAGCAGGCTCCTACAGCTGGGGTACTAACGCTCCAGCGGCGTCAGGCGCAGCAGGTGCAGGCGGCGGCTGTCGGCGTTGAGGACGCGGAAGCGGTATTCGCCGATCTCGGTCACTTCGTTGCGCTTGGGCAGGTGACCGAAGGCGTTCATCACCAGGCCGCCGACGGTGTCGAACTCGTCGTCGGGGAATTCGGTGTCGAAGGCTTCGTTGAAGTTGTCGATCGGCGTCAGCGCCTTGATCAGGAAGTCGCCGCTGGGCAGCGGCTTGATGTAGCTGTCTTCCTCGACGTCATGCTCGTCCTCGATCTCGCCGACGATCTGCTCGAGTACGTCTTCGATGGTCACCAGGCCGGCCACGCCGCCGTATTCGTCGATGACCACGGCCATGTGGTTGTGGTTGGCGCGGAATTCGCGCAGCAGCACGTTGAGGCGCTTGGACTCCGGCACGAAGGTGGCCGGGCGCAGCAGATCCTTGATGTTGAACGGCTTGCTGCCGTTCTCCAGGATCAGCGGCAGCAGATCCTTGGCCAGCAGAATGCCGATCACGTCGTCGATGCTTTCGCCGATCACCGGGTAGCGCGAGTGGGCGGAATCGACGATTGCCGGGAGGAATTCCTGCGGCGTTTGGGCGGCCTTGATGCTGACCATCTGGGAGCGCGGCACCATGATGTCGCGTACCTGCAGGTCGGCGACCTGAATGGCACCCTCGACGATGGCCAGGGCTTCGCTGTCGAGCAGCTTGTTCTGGTGGGCTTCACGCAGCACCTCCAGCAGTTCCTGGCGGTTTCTCGGCTCATGAGCAAAAGCCTGGGTCAGCTTGTTCAGCCAGGACTTTTGCTCGTTGCTCGATCGGTCTTCGCTCATGGTGTGTTTCTCAGGGCCTTCTTCGTTGTGGGCTGTTAGCGGGTGTTGGCAGTTATTCGTCGGCGGCGTATGGGTCCGGGTGGCCCAGTTCAGCCAGCAATTCCCGTTCCAGGGCTTCCATTTCCTCGGCTTCCGCATCGTCGATGTGGTCGTAGCCGAGCAGGTGCAGGCAGCCATGGATGACCAGGTGCGCCCAATGCGCCTCACTGGTCTTGCTTTGTTCGCGGGCTTCGCGCTCGACCACCGGCACGCAGATCACCAGGTCGCCGAGCAGCGGAATATCCAGCAGGCCATCGGGAATGTCGGCGGGGAAGGACAGCACGTTGGTGGCGTAGTCCTTGTGCCGCCAGGTGTGGTTCAGTTCGCGGCCTTCGCCTTCATCGACCAGGCGGATGGTCAGCTCGGAGTCGGCCGTGCGCTGGCGCAGGGCCAGTTCACACCAGCGGCGAAAGTCTTCCTCGCTCGGCAGTACAGTGGCGGCTGAGGCGTTCTGCAGGTCGAGTTCAAGCATCGTCGCGTGCGTCCCGGCCTTCCGGCTTGCCCTGTTGGCGGTCTTCGAAGCGCTCGTAGGCTTCGACGATGCGCTGCACCAAGGGGTGGCGTACCACGTCCTTGGGCTTGAAGTGGGTGAAGGTGATGCCGGGCACGTCGCGCAGTACTTCGATGACGTGGGCCAGGCCGGACTTGGTGCCGCGAGGCAGGTCGACCTGGGTGATGTCGCCGGTGATCACCGCGGTCGAGCCGAAACCGATACGGGTGAGGAACATCTTCATCTGCTCGAGGGTGGTGTTCTGACTCTCGTCGAGAATGATGAAGCTGTTGTTAAGGGTGCGGCCGCGCATGTACGCCAGCGGGGCGATCTCGATCACCTGCTTCTCGATCAGCTTGGCCACCTGTTCGAAGCCGAGCATCTCGTAGAGGGCGTCGTACAGCGGGCGCAGGTAGGGGTCGATCTTCTGCGCCAGGTCGCCGGGGAGGAAGCCGAGCTTCTCGCCGGCCTCGACCGCCGGGCGCACCAGGAGGATGCGCCGCACCTGCTCACGCTCCAGTGCGTCCACCGCGCAGGCCACGGCCAGGTAGGTCTTGCCGGTACCGGCCGGGCCGACGCCGAAGTTGATGTCGTTATCCAGGATCGACTTCACATAGCGCTGCTGGTTGGCGCCGCGTGGCTTGATCACGCCCTTCTTGGTACGCAGGGTGACGCCGCTGGTGTTGCGCGGGTCGCTGTTGAGCTCCTCGATACCGGATTCCTGCAGGAACAGGTGAACCAGGTCCGGCGACAGCTCGGCACCCTTGGTTTCGCGGTACAGGCGACGCAGCAGGTTTTCTGCGGAGTGGGTGTGCTGGGGCTCACCGACCAGTTCGAACTGGTTGCCGCGGTTGCGGATTTCGATGGCCAGGCGTTGTTCGATCAGGCGCAAATGCTCGTCGAATTGCCCGCAGAGATTGGCGAAGCGGCGTGCTTCGAAGGGTTCGAGGGTGAAACGATGCGGTTCTATGGGCGCGTTCAAAGTGGTTTTTTGGCCGCCAGTCGGCTGGGATGATGATCGAAGGATAACCCCGCACGCCCAACTGGGAAAGTTCGGGCGTACGGAGACAGGGTAGCCATTAGTCGAGCAGGCTACCGCGCAGGGAGTGGGGCAGGGCGTCGTCGATGTGCACGTCGACGAGCTGGCCGATCAGGCCCGGGTTGCTGCTGCGGAAGTTGACCACGCGGTTGCTCTCGGTGCGGCCCTGGAGCATGCCCGGGTCCTTCTTCGAGTAGTCGCTGACCAGGATGCGCTGCACGGTGCCGACCATCCGTCGGCTGTTCTCGAAGCCCTGCTGGCTGAGTTTGTGCTGCAGGCGCGCCAGGCGCTCGCGCTTGGTTTCCTGCGGAGTATCGTCGCTCAGGTCGGCGGCCGGGGTGCCGGGGCGCGAGCTGTAGACGAAGGAGTAGGAGAAGTCGAAGCCGACGTCTTCGATCAGCTTCAGGGTCTGCTCGAAGTCTTTCTCGGTCTCACCGGGGAAGCCGACGATAAAGTCCGAGCTGATCAGGATGTCCGGCACCGCCGCCTTCAGCTTGCGGATGCGCGACTTGTATTCCAGTGCGGTGTGGTTGCGCTTCATCGCCGCGAGGATGCGGTCGGAGCCGGACTGCACCGGCAGGTGCAGGTGCTTGACCAGCTCTGGGATCTCGGCGTGGGCCTGGATCAGTGCGTCGGAGAACTCCAGCGGGTGGCTGGTGGTGTAGCGGATACGGTCGATGCCATCGATGGCGGCAACCAGGTAGAGCAGCTCGGCGAAGTCGGCGATGCTGCCGTCGCGGGTCGCGCCACGGTAGCCGTTGACGTTCTGCCCGAGCAGGGTGACTTCCTTCACGCCGTGTTCGGCGAGGTGGATGATCTCGGCCAGCACGTCATCCAGTGGGCGGCTGACTTCCTCGCCGCGGGTGTAGGGCACCACGCAGAAGGTGCAGTACTTGCTGCAGCCTTCCATGATCGAAACGAACGCGCTGGGGCCGTCGATGCGTGGCTCGGGCAGGCGGTCGAATTTCTCGATCTCGGGGAAGCTGATGTCGACCTGGGCGATCTTGGTTGAGCGCGCGGCGTCGATCATTTCCGGCAGGCGGTGCAGGGTCTGCGGGCCGAATACCACGTCGACATAGGGCGCGCGGTCGCGGATGGCGGCGCCTTCCTGGCTGGCCACGCAGCCGCCGACACCGATCACCAGGTTGGGGTTTTCCAGCTTCAGCTCGCGCCAGCGGCCCAGCTGGGAAAATACCCGGTCCTGGGCTTTTTCGCGGATCGAACAGGTATTGAGGAGGATCACGTCGGCTTCTGCCGGGTTCTCCGTGACTTCCAGGGCCTGGTGTTCGCCCAGCAGATCAACCATGCGCGAGCTGTCGTACTCGTTCATCTGGCAACCGTGGGTTTCGATATAGAGCTTCTTGGCCATGGGTCTTCGTCGCGCGTGGTTCAATAGAACCGCGCATTATAGGGTGCATGCGGCGCGCTTCCTAGGCTTGCCTGTCCGGCGGCTATGCTATGATTCGCGCCCCCTTAATTCCCGGTCTCTTCCTGTCGTCCATGAGCAAGCGTGAACCGATCTACAAGGTGATTTTCCTCAACCAGGGCCAGGTGTACGAGATGTACGCCAAGCAGATCTATCAAAGTGATCTGTGGGGCTTCCTGGAGGTCGAGGAGTTCGTCTTCGGTGAGCGCACCCAGGTTGTGGTCGATCCCAGCGAAGAAAAACTCAAGGCGCAGTTCGACGGCGTGGTGCGCAGCTTCGTGCCCATGCACGCGATCATCCGCATCGACGAAGTCGAGCGCCTGGGTACGCCGAAGATCAGTGAGGCCAAGGGCGGCGGCAATGTCATGCCGTTCCCCATGCCGATGCCGGACAAGTAAGCGGCAAGCCTCCAGCTAGAAGCTCAAGCCAAGAACCCTGAGGAGCTGCGCTGTCCGGCGTGTCTTTAGGGTGCCGGTGCCAATGCGGGTGCCGGGCTGCTGCCGATGTTCTGCAGCTCTAACAGGTAGTTGCGGAAGATCTGCCCCAGCACCTGGCTGGCGATCTGCAGTTCTTCGCGGCCCATCTGTGCGGCAACCTGGTCCGCGCTGTCCATCGCCTCGTCCGAGCCGTTGATCGCGGCCATCTTCAGCACGATATAGGCCTGCACATTGTTGGCCTGCACGCCTTCGCCGCGGAAGAACATGCTGCCCAGGCGCAGTTGGGCCTGGGCGTTGCCTTGCAGCGAGGCCTGTTCGAACCAGTGCAGGGCTTGCGGCAGGTCGCGCGGGGTGCGCTGGCCGTCGTAATAGTATTCGCCGAGTTCGTATTGCGCCGCTGCGTCGCCGCGCTGGGCGTTTTCCTGGCAGGTGGTCAGGGCTTGCGGCAGGTCTTCCGGTGCGGTGTTCAGCGAGCAGCGGCCGGTTGCTGGAACCAGCAGGGAATTGCCACTCGCATGCGCCAGCATGGGGGAGGAGCAACAGGCAGCCCAGGAACAGGGTGCGGCCGGTGCATTTCATGAAAATCACAGTGCCTCGCGAAACCGACGGGCTCCTAGCCCGGCCGACAGACCGTGTCGGCTAGCACATTATGGGATAAGCGGTGGCTTTCTTACAAAGTCTTTACCGGTATTTCCGCTCGGGCGCAGCCCTGCAGGCGCAGCAGTAGCCAGGCCAGCAGTGGGTAGGCGAGGCTCAGCAAGCCGTGGAACAGGTCGACGCGGCGTAACGGGCCGATAAAACCTTCAGTGCCGACCACTAAGCCTGCCAGCAGGAAGAGTGCGACCACGCTTACTGCCGCCAGTGTTGGGGCGACGCGGCGCCAATGCAGCGCGCCGGCATACAGGATTAGCAGCAGGGTCAGCAGGCTCAGTAGCAGGCGGTATAGCGGTTGCAGATCGAGCCAGTGGCTGGCGGAGTTCAGCAGAACCAGCCCGACCAGCAGCAGTGTCCAGGTCCGGCGTGTCCAGTCCTGGCCGCGGCTCAGGCTGACGGCGGCCATGCCCAGCAGGGGCAGGCCGAGGTAGCTGCTGAGCTGGCTGAAGGTGCGATGCCAATTGCTCCAGTCCGGGTCGAGGCCGTAGCGCACCAGGCCGCACAGGGCGGCGCTGAGCGGCAGGCCGAAACCGAGCAGCAGGGCGCGTTGCACTGTGCGCCAGCGAAATGCCGGGCGCAGCCACAGGGTGCTGGCCAGGCAGGCCAGGGCCAACAGGCCGTCGCTGAGCGCGGTGCTGTATTGCATCACTCCAACTCTCTTTCGTTCATATAACTTTGTCGGCTGCGCTGCGCCGCTCCTCGCCGTACTGCTTGTACTGTCTCGTCGCGGCTTGCTTGCCTTCGCGTTCTATTTCCGAAATAGAGCTGGGTTAAGCTTTTTTCAGGGCCGCGAAGGCGCGTTCGGCGGCGTCCAGGGTCAGCTGCAGCTCAGTCTCGCCGTGGGCGATCGAGGTGAAGCCGGCCTCGAAGGCGCTCGGTGCCAGGTACACACCGCCATCCAGCATCAGGTGGAAGAACTTCTTGAAGCGCTCGGCGTCGCTGGCCATCACGTCGTCGAAGGTGACGATGTCGTCGGCGCCGCTGAAATACAGGCCGAACATGCCGCCCGCCTGGGTGGTGACGAACGGGATGCCCGCGGCATCGGCACGCTCCTGCAGGCCGGCCAGCAGGCGGCTGGTGAAGTCGGAGAGTTCCTGGTGGAAGCCCGGGCGGCTGATCAGCTTGAGGGTGGTTAGGCCCGCGGCCATGGCCAGCGGGTTACCGGACAGGGTGCCGGCCTGGTACACCGGGCCCAGCGGGGCGATGCAGCCCATGATGGCGCGCTTGCCGCCGAAGCAGCCGACCGGCATGCCGCCGCCGACGATCTTGCCGAAGGTCGACAGGTCCGGGGTGACGCCGTAGTGCGCCTGGGCGCCGCCGAGGGCAACGCGGAAGCCGGTCATCACCTCGTCGAAGATCAGCACCACGCCGTGCTGGTCGCACAGCGCGCGCAGGCCCTGGAGGAAGCCTGGCGCCGGCGGCACGCAGTTCATGTTGCCGGCCACCGGCTCGACGATGATGCAGGCCACGGTTGAGCCGACTTCGCTGAGCATCTGCTCGACGGCGTTGAGGTCGTTGAACGGCAGGGTCAGGGTGTGTTTGGCGAAGTCCGCCGGCACGCCTGCCGAGCTCGGCACGCCCTGGGTCAGCAGACCGGAACCGGCTTTCACCAGCAGGCTGTCGGAATGCCCGTGGTAGCAGCCTTCGAACTTGATGATCGCGTCGCGGCCGGTGTAACCACGGGCCAGGCGGATGGCGCTCATGGTCGCCTCGGTGCCGGAGCTGACCATGCGCACCATTTCCATGGACGGCACGATGCTGCACACCAGGTCGGCCATCTCGGTTTCCATGGCGGTCGGTGCGCCGTAGGACAGACCGTGCTGCAGCTGGTTGCGCACCGCGTCGAGCACGTCCGGGTGGCCGTGGCCGAGGATCATCGGGCCCCAGGAACCGACGTAATCCACATAGCGCTTGTCGTCTTCGTCGGTGACGTAGGCGCCTTCGGCATGCTTGAAGAACAGCGGAGTGCCGCCGACGCTCTTGAACGCGCGTACCGGCGAGTTGACGCCGCCGGGGATGTGTTTCTGGGCGTTGGCGAACAGGGTTTCGGAACGTGACATGACAGCTCTCTCTCGAATCAGGATGACGGGAACAGCACGCTGAACGCGCGTGCGCGCCTCTCCACCTCGGCGGCGGATGGGGCGGAAAACAGGCTGTGGACCACGGCCAGCAGGTCGGCGCCGGCGCTGATCAGCTGGCCGGCGTTGTCCAGGTCGATGCCGCCGATGGCCGCCAGCGGCAGGTTGAAGTGGGCGCGGGCCTGGGTCAGCAATTCGCTGGTGGCGGCCGGCGCGCCCGGCTTGGTATTGGAGTTGAAGAAGCGGCCGAAGGCCAGGTAGCTGGCGCCTTCGCGGTTGGCCGTAGCCGCCAGCTCCAGCTGGGCGTGGCAGGTGGCGCCGATGATCGCCTGGCGCCCGAGCAGGGCGCGGGCGGCGGCCAGCGAGCCGTCGCCTTGGCCCAGGTGCAGGCCGACGCCGAGGCGGGCGGCCAGCTCGGCGTCATCGTTGATGATCAGCTCGGCGCCATAGCGCGTACACAGCTCGCGCAGAGCCTCGGCTTCGCGCAGGCGGCGGGCACTATCGCTGGACTTGTCGCGGTACTGCAGCAGGCGCGCGCCACCTTTCAGGGCGGCTTCCACATAGGGCAGCAGCTTGCCATCGGCGAGCAGCTGGCTATCGGTGATGGCGTACAGACCGCGTAACTTGGTTTTCACGGGCGGCTCTTCATCAGGTTGTTCATAACGAGAAGTCCAGCGGCAGGCGGCGCGGCACGAACTGGCCACGGCCCGGCTGTTCGGCGTCACGCAGGGTGCGCCAGGTGTAGTCGAGGGCCGAACGCACGGCGCTGCTCAGTTCTTCGCCGAGGGCCAGGCGGCCGGCCAGGGTACTGGCCAGGGTGCAGCCGGAGCCGTGGTAGCTGCCGGGCAGGCGCTGGCAGGTAAAGGTGTGGCGGCTGCCGTCACGCGAGTACAGGCGGTTGTGCACCTCGGATTCGTCGCCATGGCCGCCGGTGATCAGCAGGTGCTGGATCTTCGGCAGCAGCTTCTCGGCGCACTCATCGGCCGTGCCCTCGGGCAGTTCGGCGAGGATGCGTGCTTCCGGCAGGTTTGGCGTGGCGATGGCGGCGATCGGCAGCAGGCGTTCGCGCATGGCGTAGCCGACGTCGTCCTTGCCCAGCGAGCCGCCACCGCCGGCGCGCAGCACCGGGTCGCAGACCAGCGGGATGCCAGGCAGCAGCTGCATGATTTCGACCACGGTATCGACCATCTCGACTGAGCCGAGCATGCCCAGCTTGACCGCCGCGACCGGCAGGTCGGCGATGATCGCATGGGCCTGGGCCAGCACCCATTCGCGGTCGAGCACGCGGAAGTCGGAGACGTTGACCGTGTCCTGCACGGTCAGCGCGGTGACGGCAGGAGCGGCGTGGCAACCCTGGGCGAGCAGGGCTTCGATGTCCGCCTGCAGGCCGGCGCCACCACTCGGGTCGTGGCCGGACAAGCAAAGGACAACGGGGCGGGAAGTAGGTCTGTTCATGGCCGGCGAGCTTACCACCAAACCAGGCTGCAGAGCCCGTAGGCCTGACGCCGGCGCGGCAGTTTGCCGCTCTGGATATGAAAACCGGTAGGGGAGGCTTGGGGCCTATTCGCTCCGTTGCCGTGGTCTGTCCGCCGCCTGGCAGAGCTGTCCCGGTGGGGCGGGGCAGTTCCGGCAAGCGACAAAACCCAGCAGGCAAAGGATGGCGAGCGACTTGATCGTCCTGCTCTCCTGGCCTTGGGCGGTATAGTCGCCAGCTGTGAGTACCTGGGACTTCAGTACTAGCGCCTTTTCAGGCGAGTCTGCAGGCTGCTAGAGTGCGGCAAATCAATCAATGAGTGCCTGGATGGCGCCTGCGGGCGGGGTCGCCCAGGCGTGGTCGTGGGCTTTGGCGGAGCGGCATGCGCGGTATATTTTTCTGGCTGCTATGCCTGTTGCCGGCCCTGGCTGGCGCTGTCGAGTTCGACGAAACCACCACGCGCCTGCCGCTGGGTGCCACCATGCATGTGTTCGAAGACGTGCGCGGTGATGCCAGCATCGTCGATGTCGCTTCGCCGGCCCTGCAGGGCAGCTTCCGCCAGCATCGCCAGGCCGTGCTCAATGCCGGCTATTCGCGCTCGGTGTTCTGGCTGCGCCTGGACCTGCAATACAGCCCGCGTAGCGCTTCCGGCGCCGCACATCCCTGGTATCTGGAGCTGGCCTACCCGCCGCTCGATCATCTGGAGCTCTATCTGCCTGACGCCGCAGGCGGCTATCGCCTGGCCCAGCGTACCGGCGACGCCCTGCCGTTCAGCAGCCGACAGATCAAGCAGAACAACTACCTGTTCGAACTCGACTTGCCGCCGGGGCAGAGCCAGCGCATTTACCTGCGCCTGGAGAGCCAGGGCTCGATGCAGGCGCCGCTGACCCTGTGGTCGCCCCAGGCCTACCTGGAATACCAGCCCAAGCGCATCTATGTGCTCGGCATCATCTACGGCGTACTGCTGGTGATGCTGATCTACAACCTGTTCATCTACCTCAGCGTGCGCGACACCAGCTACCTCTACTACATCCTCTACATCGCCTCGTTCGGCCTCTACCAGGTCTCGGTGAATGGTGCCGGCATCGAGTACTTCTGGCCGGACAGCCCCTGGTGGGCCAACGCGGCCACGCCATTCCTGATCGGTTCGGCGGCGTTCTTCGGTTGCCAGTTCGCCCGCAGCTTCCTGCATACCGCCGAGCACAGTCCCTGGGTCGATCGGCTGTTGCTGCTGCTGATGGCCTGTGGTGCGCTGGTGATGGCCCTGGCGCTGACGGCCAGCTATGGCGTGGCGCTGCGCATGGCGACCTATCTGGCGCTGCTGTTCACCGTGGTGATTTTCAGTGCCGGCGTGCTCGCCTGGATGCGTGGCATGCGCGTGGCGCGCTACTTCATCTTTGCCTGGAGTGCCTTCCTGGTCGGCGGCATCACCAACACCCTGATGGTGTTGGGCTACCTGCCCAACCTGTTCCTCACCATGTACGCCAGCCAGATCGGCTCGGCGCTGGAGGTCGGCCTGCTGTCCCTGGCCCTGGCCGACCGCATCAATGCGATGAAGGAAGAACGTGCGCGCATCCTGCAGGAGGCCAGCAGCGAACTGGAGGCCCTGAACCGCGAGCTGGCCGACAACAACCGGCTGAAGGACGAGTTCCTCGCCACCGTGACCCATGAGCTGCGCACGCCGATGAACGGGGTGATCGGTTCGCTGGAGCTGATGCAGACGCTCAAGCTGGATGTCGAACTGGAGCAGTACCAGAAGACCGCCGCCGGCTCGGCGCGCGACATGATGCGCATGGTCAACGACATCCTCGCCCTCACCGAGCTGCAGGCCGGCAAGCTGTACCCGCGCCGCGAACCGTTCAGCCTGCGCGGGCTGTTCGACGGCCTGCGCGCGCAGTACTCGCCGCGCGCCATGGAGAAAGGCCTGGAATTCATCGTCGAACTCGATGACAGCCTGCCCGACACCCTGGAGGGCGACGCCGGCAAGCTGGCGCAGAGCATCGGTTACCTGCTCGATAACGCGATCAAGTTTACCCACCAGGGCCATGTGAGCCTGCGGGTCAGCGCCGGTGGCCCGCTCACGGCAAACATGCCGCTGCGCATCGAGGTACTCGACAGCGGCATCGGCTTCAGCGTGCCGGCCGGCGGCAGTCTCTACCAGCGCTTCAAGCAGCTGGACGGCTCGATGACCCGCCAGTACGGCGGTCTGGGCATCGGCCTGGCGATCTGCCGGCAGCTGGTGGATCTGCTGGGCGGCACCCTGCGCCACCAGTCGACACCGGGGCAGGGCAGCAGCTTCGAACTCGACGTGCAGCTCAACCTGCCGGTGCAGGCGCGCGAGCCGGGTGGTGGACGCCGGCGTATCGGCGGGCTGCCGCAGCGCCGTCCGGAGCAGTGCACCGTGCTGATCGTCGAGGACAACGCGATCAACCAGTTGGTTACCCGCGGCATGCTGCTCAAGCTTGGCTACCGCGTGCGCACCGCCGACAACGGAGTCGAGGCCCTGGAAATGCTGCGCAGCGAGCCCATCGATGCCGTGTTGCTGGACTGCCAGATGCCGGTGATGGATGGGTTCGCCACCTGCCGTGCACTGCGTGGGCTGCCGGGCTGCGCCGAACTGCCAGTGCTGGCGATCACCGCCCACAGCCACAGCGGCGATCGCGAGCGCTGCCTGGCGGCCGGCATGAGCGACTACCTGGCCAAGCCGGTGAAGTTCGTCGAACTGCAGACCCTGCTGCATGACTGGGTGCTCTGTCAGTCGTCAGCCGACTCGCCCATCCAGGCGCCGTGAGGTTTTTGCGCCGACCGTTTTCGGCGCATGTTTGACCGGAATCCCGTCTTCTGCAAAATGATGAATCATGATTCACTGTTTGCAATAAATGAATCAGGATTCAGCTTATGGCCTATCGCGCTTCTGCCCAGCGCCGCGACCGCGACCAGGACATGCGCCAGCGCATTCTTGTCTGCGCCCTGGTGCGGGTCAGCGAAGGTGGTTTCGCCGCACTGACCATGCAGGCCCTGGCCGAGGACGTCGGCATCGCCACCGGCAGCCTGTACCGCCACTTCAGCGGCAAGGGCGAGCTGGCCGCCGAAGTCTTCAGCAACGCCTGCCGCATTGAGGTGGACGCCCTCGCCGAGGTGCTGCGCGGCCCCGGCAGCCCGGCGCGGCGCCTGGCCGCCGGCCTCGAGCAGTTCGCCGCCCGCGCCTGGCACAGCCGGCGCCTGGCCTTCGCCCTGATCGCCGAGCCGGTCGACCCGGAAGTCGACGAGCAGCGCCTGCTGTTTCGCGAAGCCTATGCCGAGCTGTTCGTCGAGTTGCTGGAGGAGGGTGTGCGCAGTGGCGAGTTTCACGTCAGCCAGCTCAACCTGGTCGCCGCCTGTCTGGTCGGTGCCATCGCCGAGGCGCTGGTCGGCCCGTTGTCGCCAACCGCCTGTGCGGCGCGCGCCGCTGGCGCTGCGGCGCTGGACCTGACCACCGTCAGCCAAGCCCTGATCACTTTCTGTCTGCGCGCCGTCGGCGCCCCGGAGTCCTGAGATGTCCCTGCACGAATTCGCCGAAACCCACGAAGTGTTCAACCAGGTGCCGTCGCTGGACGGCGCCAACCTGTACCGGGTCGACCTGCCGCTGCAGGAGTGGACGCGGCGCTTCGGCGGCGGCTGGGCCGAGGACAAGCTGGATGCCTACGGCGCACTGGCCGGCGGCCCGCTGATGCAGGCCGGCTTCCTCGCCAACGAGAACAAGCCGGTGTTCAAGAGCCATGACCGCTACGGCAACCGCGTCGACCTGGTGGAGTTCCACCCGGCCTACCACGAGCTGATGCGCACGGCGGTCGAGCACGGCATCCCCTCGCTGCCCTGGACCGATCCGCGTCAAGGCGCCCAGGTGGCCCGCGCCGCGCTGAACTACCTGCACAACCAGCCGGAGGCCGGCAACGCCTGTCCGCTGACCATGACCTACGCCGCGGTGCCGGCGCTCAAGCTGCAGCCGGAGCTGGCCGAGATTTGGTTGCCGAAGATCCTCGCCACCGAATACGACCCGCGCAATGTCGGCATCGAGCAGAAGACCGGTGTCACCATCGGCATGGCGATGACCGAGAAACAGGGCGGCACCGACGTGCGTGCCAACACCACCAAGGCCCATCCGGTGGGCATGGGCGGCCCCGGTCAGGCCTACGAGCTGGTCGGCCACAAGTGGTTCTGCTCGGCGCCGATGTGCGACGCCTTCCTCACCCTGGCCTACACCGACAAGGGGCTGAGCTGCTTCCTGCTGCCGCGCCATCGCCCGGACGGCAGCCGCAACCAGTTCTATATCCAGCGCCTGAAGAACAAGCTGGGCAACTGGGCCAACGCCTCCAGCGAGGTGGAGTTCCGTGGCGCCCTGGCCTGGATGGTCGGTGAGGAAGGTCGCGGCGTACCGACCATCATCGAGATGGTTTCGCTGACCCGCTTCGACTGCATGATCGGCTCCAGCAGCCTGATGCGTCAGGCCCTGACCCAGGCCGCGCACCACTGCGCGCACCGCAAGGTCGGCGGCCGGGTGCTGGCCGAGCAGCCGCTGATGCAGAACGTGCTGGCCGACCTGGCCCTGGAAAGCGAGGCGGCGCTGGCCCTGACCATGCGCATGGGCAAGGCTCTGGACAACCCGCACGACGAGCAGGAAGACAAGTTCGCCCGTCTGGTCACCGCCATCGGCAAATACTGGATCTGCAAGCGCGCCCCGGCAATGATCAACGAGGCCCAGGAGTGCATGGGCGGCGCCGGCTATGTCGAGGAAACCATCCTGCCACGGCTGTACCGCGAGGCGCCGGTCAACTCGATCTGGGAGGGCTCGGGCAATGTGCAGTGCCTGGATGTGCTGCGTGCCCTGTCCAAGGAGGCCGGTGTGCTCGACGTGCTGTTCGCCGAGCTGGGCGACGGCCATGGCGATGCACGTCTCAAGGCGCATATCCAGCGCCTGCAGGCGGACTTCCGCGACACTGCCGATATCCAGTACCGCGCCCGCCAGCTGACCGAGGACGTGGCCGTGGCCCTGCAGGCCAAGCTGCTGCTGGAAGCTGGCAACGCCACCGTCTCCGACGCCTTTATCGCCAGCCGCCTGGCCGACGGCGGCCGTGTCTACGGCACCCTGCCGCGCGGCGTGGATGCCGAGGCGCTGGTGGCGCGCAGTACGCCGCATCTGATCTGAGGTCGAGAGGCACCCGGCGCTCCCGCACCGTTATCACCGCCAGGCGCAGGGCCACCTGCGCAGGTGGCTGCCCATACTCGGTCCGCCCACGAATACGGCAAGGCTCCGCGAGGCGAGAGGCTACCAAGACTCCATCGCAATAGGCCTGCCCAGCGTTGCGTGGCGGGATATGCAGGCAGGGCAGTCGAGCCCCTGCGGGCACGCCGAGGCCGTGGGGAAATGCGCTCAGGCGCGTCTGGCACGGGGCTGTCGAGGGCGCCGGCGCGGCAGCGGGCACTGTCTTTTCGCGGGCGAGGCGGGTAAGGTGGCCGCCGATGGTTCCGGTCCGCTTCGTGCGGCCGGATGAAAAGGAAAAAGGGTGCGGCGCTCGTCGCCAATGCCCTGGCTGCCCCCGCAACTGTAAGCGGCGAACGATGCCCACACGCCACTGGCCTTTATCGGCTGGGAAGGCGGGCGAAGTAGCAAGCCGTGAGCCAGGAGACCTGCCATCGCTATTGGGCATTCTGCCCCTTTCCCTCAATCCGGATCGTCGCGCGGTGGGCGCGGCCAAGGAACCCTAATGCACATCGAACCTGACGTCGTTGCCGGCGCCAAGATTTTCCTCAGCTATGCAACCGCCGCTGGTGCCTTCGCGCTCACGGTCAAACTCGCCCGCGACAGTCTGCGCGACAACGGCGGCCTGCTCGCCCTGACCCTGCGCAGCCTGCTGACCACTGCCCTGGTGTTCTGCTTCTTCGAGGTATTGCCGCACCATCCGGTGGGCGTCTCGGAAGTCCACCTGATCCTCGGCTCGACCCTGTTGCTGCTGTTCGGCGCCGGTGCCGCGGCCATCGGCCTGGCCGCCGGCCTGTTGCTGCAGGGGCTGTTCTTCGCCCAGTTCGACCTGCCGCAGTACGGCATGAACGTCACCACCCTGCTGCTGCCACTGTGGGCCATTCACCTGCTGGCCAAGCGCCTCATCCCGGCGCGCACGGCCTATGTGGATACCAGCTACAAGCAGGCCCTGGCCCTGTCGACCGCCTACCAGGGCGGCATCGTCGCCTGGGTGGCCTTCTGGGCCGTCTACGGTAACGGCTTCTCCAGCGCAAACCTGGCCTCCGTCGGCAGCTTCGGCCTGGCCTACATGAGCGTGATCCTGCTCGAACCGCTGATCGATCTGGGCGTGCTGGCCGCCGCCAAGGCGCTGTCGCGTTACAGCCAGGGCCCGCTGTTCAACGTGCGCCTGCACCAGCCGGCCTGACCCCGGCCCACGCCAGGCCGGGAAACCGGTCTGGCGCTTTCATTCCAGTGACCGCCGTCTGATCGTCCCCGCGCCTGCATGGGGATGTGCCGTTTGGCGCGCGTCCAAACGGACTCAGCGGCGCTGCCAGATCATCTCGCCGGTATTGCTCTCGGTCACCAGGAAGGGGGCATTGAAACGGTAACGTGCGGCTGGCTGGAACTCGCGGGCGCCCTCCAGCTGCACCAGCAGCAGGCCGTTGTCGCTGCGCCAGCGGCCGCTGTACTGCAGTTCGCCGGGGCGGTCGTAGCTCCAGTCGCTGCCGCCGGTCACCGTGCGTCGCCACTGCGCGACGCTGCCGTCGGCGCGGATACGCAGGGTGGTCACCGTGGTCAGCGTGGCCAGCTCGGCGCTCTCGCTGCTGAGTTCGCTGATCCAGGTGCCGACCAGTGCCGGATCCTGGTGCGGGTCGGGCGGTGGCGGTGGCGGGGCGACGCGCTCGAACAGCGCCTCGCGTATCAGTGTCTCGCCACTGCTGGGGTCACGTGCGGCGAGGCTGGCGTTGAGCATGTCGTTGGCAAAGTTGGCATTCATGTTGGCCAGTACCTGGCCGGAGTGCGGATCGCTGATCTGCGCCTGCAGCAGTTGGCCGTCGAAGCTGCCGCTGAGTTTGAAGCGCAGCTGCGGGCCCTCGACGTACTCGCCTGTCACTTCCGGTCCCTGGCTGTGCAGGATCAATTCACTCGGTCGATTGTCCAGGGTGCCGCGGTAATGGCCGTCCAGCTCGGCGGCCAGGCTGGTGGTGCTCAGCAGCGCCAGCAGGCAGAAGGTCATCGGGTTGCGCAAGGCAGGCTCCTTGGAATGATTTGCCCTAAGCCTAGATCGCGCTAGCCAGCCTTGCCGAACGCTGGCGGGCGAGGCTGGCGAAGGCGCAAGATAGGGCGGTGTACCCAGCCAGGAAGCTGCCCGTGTCTGCCATTTCTTCCAGTGAATTCGTCGTCGCCGCCACTGCCGAGGAGGCCGTCGAGCGCCTCGCCGTCCTGCATCGCCAGGCGGTCAATGCGCTGAGCCAGGCGCTCAAGCAGTACCTCAAGGAACGCGCCCTGCCCGGCGAGGCCGAGCGTGCGCTGTTCCGCTACCCCGAGCTGCGCCTGACCTACCTGTGCCAGGGCGAGGTGCCGAGCACGGTGCGCGCCTATGCCAAGGTGCAGGTGCCGGGCACCTACCGGGTCACCGTGACCCAGCCGGATGCGTTTCGCGGCTATCTGCTCGATCAGCTGCGACCGCTGATGGAAGACTTCACCGTCACCGTGGAAGTCGGTTTCAGCCAGCAGAACATCCCCTATCCCTATGTGGTCGAGCAGGGCGACGAGCTGGCCGGTTCCGGGGTGACTGCCGCCGAGCTGGCGCGGGTATTCCCCAGCACCGACCTGTCCGCCGCCACCGACTCGGTGGCCGACGGCCTGTATGGCTGGGGCGACAGCAGTGACCTGCCGCTGGCGCTGTTCGATGCGGCGCGCACCGACTTCTCGCTCAAGCGCATCCAGCACTACACCGGCAGCGACTGGCGCCATGTGCAGCCGTGGATTCTGCTGACCAACTACCACCGCTATGTCGACCAGTTCATTCGCCACGGCCTGGAGCGCCTGCGCGAAGACCCGCGCTTCGTGCGCATGGTGCTGCCGGGCAACGTGATCATCGAGCGCGGCACCTCCGAGGAGGATGCCCAGGCGGTGGCTGACGCGATGGTCTGGCACCGTTACCAGATGCCGGCCTATCACCTGATTGCCAACGACGGCCATGGCATCACCCTGGTCAATATCGGCGTCGGCCCGTCCAACGCGAAGAACATCACCGACCACCTGGCCGTGCTGCGTCCGCATTGCTGGCTGATGATCGGCCACTGTGGCGGCCTGCGCCAATCGCAGACCATCGGCGACTACGTACTGGCCCACGCCTATATGCGCAGGGACGGCATCCTCGACCGGGTGCTGCCGCCGCATATCCCCATCCCGGCCCTGGCCGAGGTGCAGCAGGCTTTGCAGGAAGCGGCGGCGGCCGTCACTGGCGAGCGTGGCGAGACCCTGAAGAAGCGCCTGCGCACCGGCACCGTGCTGACCTACGACGACCGCAACTGGGAGCTGCACTGGGCCCACGAACGGCCGCTGATCAACCTGGCCCGCGCGGTGGCGGTGGACATGGAAAGCGGCACCATCGCCGCCCAGGGTTATCGCCTGCGCGTGCCCTACGGCACCTTGCTGTGTGTGTCGGACAAGCCGCTGCACAGCGAGATCAAGCTGCCCGGTTCGGCCAGCGGCTTCTACCAGCGTGCGGTCAGCCAGCACCTGTCGATTGGCATCGCCGCCCTCGACCTGCTGCGCTGCCAGCTCGACTCGCTGCATTCGCGCAAGCTGCGCAGCTTCGACGAGCCGCCGTTCCGCTGAGAACCTGCCTAGGAGCTCTTGATCGTCGGCCATGCTGCGTTGAAATTGGGCTCGGGCTGCTCATTTACAGCTCGTAAACTCCGCGCCCTCGCCCAATTTCGCCTTGCCTGGCTCTAGCTCAAAAGCTCCTAGACAGGTTCTCGGGCTCATATTTACGAGCCTCAACCCCCCAGGCGCAGATGCAACAACGGGAAGGGCTTGTTGGCGCCATCCAGCGGCGAGCGGCCGATGGGGTGGAAGCCCTGGCTGAGGTAGAAGGCCACGGCCTTGGGGTTCTGCTCGTTGACGTCGACCAGGCGCGCGCCTTCGCGCTCGATGGCGTAGTGCAGCAGGGTCTTGCCGATGCCCTGGCCATGCTGCTGTGGGTCGACGAAGAGCATTTCCAGGCGGTCCTCGGCGGTGCCGACAAAGCCCATCACCCGGCCCTGCAGGTCGCGTAGGCAAGCCAGTTTGACCAGGCGCAGATACTCCTCACGCAGCATGCGCCGATAGAACTGGATGTCCGCTTCGTCGAGGAAGTGATGGGTCGCGCGTACCGCCGCTTCCCACACCTCGAGCAGGCGGGGGATATCGGCGGCGAGCGGTTTGTCGATGCGGTATTGCATGGGGGATGAAACGTATTGGGTGATGGGCCGATCATGCCGCCGATCGGCCCTGGCTGTCACTTGCTGGCGTCGAGCACCACGCGGTAGCGGGCCTTGCCGGCACGCAGGTGGTCGATGGCGGCGTTGACCTGGCTCATCGGGAAGTGCTCGACCTGCGGCAGGATCTGATGGCGGGCGCAGAACTCGAGCATGGTCGCCATGCTCGCTGGCGAACCGACCGGCGAGCCGGACAGGCTCTTCTGCTGCGGAATCAAGCTGAACACATGCACCGGGATCGCGCTCGGCGCGATCCCGACGAAGTGCAGGCGGCCTTTGCCGCGCAGGGTGCCGAGCAGGGCGTTCCAGTCCAGGTCGGCGCTGGCGGTGATCAGCAGGAAGTCCAGGCTGCCGGCAATTGCCTTCAGCGCGGCGCTGTCAGTGGACGTCACCACCTTGTGCGCACCCAGGCGCTGAGCTTCTTCCTGCTTGCTCAGCGAGGAGGTGAATGCAGTGACTTCGCAGCCCCAGGCATTGAGAAAACGCAGGGCCAGGTGACCGAGGCCGCCGATGCCGACCACGCCGACGCGGTCGGTGGGCTTCACATCGAATTCCAGCAGCGGGCTGAACACCGTCGAGCCAGCGCAGAACAGCGGACCGACCAGGCTCGGCTCGAGTCCGGCCGGCAGCGGGATAGCCCAGGCCCAGTGCGCGCGCAGGCGATCGGCGAAGCCGCCGTTGCTGCCGACTATGGTCGGTTTCACCGTGCGGCATAGCTGGTGCGAACCTTCCATGCACGAGCCGCAGTGCATGCAGCTGCCCTTGTACCAGCCGATGCCGACCCGCTGGCCAAGCTTGAGGCCGCGCACCTGCTCGCCCACACGAACGATGGTGCCGACCACTTCATGGCCGGGAATGAACGGGTAGCGCGCATTGCCCCACTCGTTGTCGATCATCGACTGATCGGAGTGGCAGATGCCGCAGTATTCCACGGCCACTTCGACCTCTTCGGCGCCCAGCGGGCCCGGATCGTACTGGTGGCGTTCGAGGGGCGCGCCGGCAGCCATGGCGGCCCAGCCGGTGAAGGTGGTGAGTTCGGTGCTCATGGGCGGTTCCTTCAGGCAAATAGTCGACCGAGGCAGCTTAGCCGTTGTCGTCGGCGTGCGGGTACACCATCACCCGGGGTGATGATGCGGGCTGCGCCTCGGGTAAACTGACGGCTTTCTCCTGAGCCTGGAATCCGCATGCCGCGTCCTCCTCGTCCCAACGCTGCGCATCGCCCTGCCGGCAAGCCAGCCCCGCGCCGGGTGGCCAAGGCGCCGCCGGCCGAGCCGCGGCTGTTGATGCTGAACAAGCCCTTCGACGTGCTGACCCAGTTCAACGACGAGCAGGGCCGCGCCACCCTCAAGGACTTCGTCGCGGTGCCCGGCGTCTACCCGGCCGGGCGCCTGGACCGTGACAGCGAAGGCCTGCTGCTGCTGACCAACGACGGCCGCCTGCAGGCGCAGATTGCCGACCCCAAGCACAAGCTGGCCAAGACCTACTGGGTGCAGGTGGAAGGAGAGCCCAGCGCGGAGCAGTTGCGCCAGTTGCGCGAGGGCGTACAGCTCAACGACGGCCCGACCCTGCCGGCCGAAGCGCGCCTGCTGGAGGAACCGCAGCTGTGGGAGCGCAATCCGCCGGTGCGTTTTCGCAAGAGCGTGCCGACTGCCTGGCTGGAGCTGGTGATCCGCGAGGGGCGCAACCGTCAGGTGCGCCGGATGACCGCCGCCGTCGGCCTGCCGACCCTGCGCCTGGTGCGCGTGCGTATCGGCCCCTGGAGCCTGGACGGCTTGCCGCCGGGGCAGTGGCGCGAGCTAGAACCGCAGTTGTAGTGAGCGCTGGACAGTTTCGCAGGCCATGGTGCGCACGGCGCATCCTGCGACAGCCGTTATTGATCCGGCTCGAATTAAGAGTGAAGCGCGACTCGTGTAGGAACCAGGGGGGCGCCTAGTCCTTGCTGGCGATTCGGGGCGTTAAGAGCATCGCCAGCAAGCTGGCTCCTACACCCATCAGTCTATGTGCAGGCCGAATCTATAGGCCGTAGCCGGATGCAATCCGGGAGCGAGGTGCCTGGCGCTCAGGCCAGGCCCATGCCCCACTTGATGGCATAGGCGAGCAGACTGACCGCCGCCACCCCGCCCAGCCACAGGACGGCGAACCAGGCCAGGCGCTTGGCCAGTGGTTGTTTGATTTCGTCCATCAGTGATACCCCTCGCCAACCTTCACCTTGCCGCGGAACACCCAGTAGCTGTAGGCGGTGTAGATGAGGATGATCGGCACCATGATGGTCACCCCGACCAGGGCGAAGGCCTGGCTGCTATGCGGCGCCGAGGCGTCCCAGATGCTCAGCGACGGCGGCACGATGTTCGGCCACATGCTGATGGCCAGGCCGGTGTAGGCCAGGGCGATCAGCGCCAGGGTCAGCACGAAGGGCTGCTTGTCCTTCTTCAGCTGGATGGCGCGGACGATACCGAGCACGGTCACCGCCACCAGGGTCGGTACCGGGATGAAGTAGAACAGGTTGGGCAGGGTGAACCAGCGCTGGGCGATGGCTGGCTGGGTCAGCGGCGTCCAGATGCTCACCGCGCTGATGAACAGCAGCAGCAGGCAGGTCAGCGGCAGCATCAGTTTGTACATCTTGCGCTGCAGACGGCCCTCGGTCTTCATCAGCAGCCAGGCGCAGCCGAGCATGGCGTAACCGGCCACCAGACCGGCGCCGCAGAACAGCGGGAAGGGCGCCAGCCAGTCGAAGGCGCCACCGACGAACTGGCGGTCGGCGACTTTTATGCCTTCGACAAAGGCGCCGAGCACCACGCCCTGGGCGAAGGTCGCCACCACTGAGCCACCGATAAAGGCCGCATCCCACACGTAGCGGGTGCGCTTGGCCTTGAAGCGGAACTCGAAGGCCACGCCACGGAAGATCAGGGCGATCAGCATGATGATCAGCGGCAGGTACAGCGCTGTCAGCACCACCGAGTAGGCCAGCGGGAAGGCGGCGAACAGCCCCGCGCCGCCCAGTACCAGCCAGGTTTCATTACCGTCCCAGATCGGCGCCACGGTGTTCATCATGGCGTCGCGTTCTTCCTTGTCGCGGATGAACGGGAAGAGGATGCCGATGCCGAGGTCGAAACCGTCCATCACCACGTACATGAAGATGCCGAAGGCGATCACCCCGGCCCAGATCAGCGGCAGGTCGATAGTCATGGGCGTTGCTCCTGTTCGTCTTCGACGCTTTCATCGGCAGCCGACAGCGGCCGCGACGGCGTGCGCGGGTGGCCGGGGCCGGCGGCTTCTTCCACCGCATGGCTGTGCAGCAGGCCGAGCACCGGGCCCTTGCGCATCATGCGCAGCAGGTAGGTGATGCCGACGCCGAACACCGCCAGGTAAACCACGACGAAGATGCTCAGGGTCGCGCCCATCTGCCCGGCGCTGTGGTTGGACACTGCATCCGAGGTGCGCAGCAGGCCGTAGATCACCCAGGGCTGGCGGCCGACTTCGGTGGTGACCCAGCCGGCGAGCAGGGCAATCAACCCGGCCGGGCCCATCAGCAGCATGAAGCGCTGCAGCCCCGGCGACTCGTACAGCCGGCCGCGCAGGCGCAGCCACAGGCCGAGCACGCCAGCGAGGATCATCAGCAGGCCGAGGCCGATCATCACGCGGAAGCTCCAGAACACGATGGGCACGTTGGGCCGATCTTCTGGCGCCCAGTCCTTGAGGCCCTTGATCTCGCCATCGAGGTCGTGGGTGAGGATCAGGCTGGCCAGGCGCGGGATGCCGATGGCGTACTTGGTGGTTTCCGCCTGCATATCGGGGATGCCGAACAGCAGCAGCGGCACGCCTTTCTCGGTGTCCCAGTGACCTTCCATGGCGGCCACCTTGGCCGGCTGGTACTTGAGGGTGTTGAGGCCATGCATGTCGCCGATGAAGGCCTGCACTGGCGCTACTAACAAGGCCATCCACAGCGCCATGGAGAACATCATGCGGGTGGCCGGGTCGCGTTTGCCCTTGAGCAGGTGCCAGGCCGCGGTGGCGCCGACGATGAAGGCGGTGCTGAGGAATGCCGCCACCGCCATGTGCGCCAGGCGGTAGGGGAAGGACGGGTTGAACACGATGTCCCACCAGCTTTCCGGGTAGAAGATCCCGTCGACGATGCTGTAGCCCTGCGGCGTCTGCATCCAGCTGTTGGAGGAGAGAATCCAGAAGGTCGAGATCAGTGTGCCGATCGCCACCATCAGAGTGGCGAAGAAGTGCAGGCCCTTGCCCACCTTGTTCAGGCCGAACAGCATGATGCCGAGGAAGCCGGCCTCGAGGAAAAACGCGGTGAGCACCTCGTAGGTCAGCAGCGGCCCCATGATGCTGCCGGCGGCGGTGGATAGCTGGCTCCAGTTGGTGCCGAACTGGTAACTCATCACCACCCCGGAGACCACGCCCATGCCGAAGGCCACGGCGAAGATCTGCAGCCAGAAGCGGAACAGGTCGTAGTAGACCTCGTTCTTGGTCTTCAGCCACAGCCCTTCGAGCACGGCCAGGTAGCTGGCCAGCCCGATACTGATGGCAGGGAAGACGATGTGGAAGGAGATGGTGAAAGCGAACTGGATTCGAGCCAGTTCCAACGCGTCCAGGCCAAACATAGAGGGCCCCTCGATAAATTGATCTGGATCAATCATCCGCCCCTTACGACTTTCGTCGTAGTCGGCGGATTGTCGCATTAGGCAATTTGTCGCAGGGCTATGGGCGGCAGAGGGCTGCGGCAGACGCTCCCCTCTCCCACTTGTGGGAGAGGGGCCGGGGGAGAGGGGCAGTAGGTAGCCCGGATGCAATCCGGGGCAGGCGGCTCCGATCCCGGATTGCATCCGGGCTACCGGTATTCTTACAACTGGCCCTTGAGCGCGGCAGTGAACAGCGCCGCACAATCCGCCTCGCTCAGCGGGCGCGGGTTGCCGCCGGCGGACGGATCGACCACCGCCATCTGCGCGATCAGCGCGGTCTGGCTGTCGTTCACGCCCAGTTCGGCCAGGCTGTGCGGCACGCCGGTGTCGCTGCGCAGACGCATGACCAGTTCGAGGAAGCTGTCGAAACCGGGATTGGCCAGGCCCAGGTAGGCAGCCAGGCGGGTGATGCGTTCCTCGATGACACTGCGGTTGAACTTCAGCACGTAGGGCATAAGGGTCGCATTGGTCATGCCGTGGTGGGTGTCGTACAGCGCGCCGATCGGGTGGGCGAGGGCGTGCATGCCGCCAAGGCCCTTCTGGAAGGCGGTGGCGCCCATGGCCGCGGCGGCGAGCATGTCGGCGCGCGCATCGAGGTCGTCCGGCGTCTTGACCGCGCGCACCAGGGCGCCGGCCACCAGGCGCATGCCCTCCACCGCGATGCCGTCGGCCAGCGGGTGGAAGCCCGGCGCGCAGTAGGCCTCCAGGCAGTGGGAGAAGGCGTCCATGCCGGTGCCGGCGGTGATAAAGGCCGGCATGCCGACGGAGAGCGCCGGGTCGCTGATGACGATCCTCGGCATCATCTGTGGGTGGAAGATGATGCGCTTGGTGTGCGTGCGCTCGTCGGTGAGGATGCCGGCGCGGCCGACTTCCGAGCCGGTGCCGGCGGTGGTCGGCACGGCGATCACCGGCGCGATGCCGCGCGGGTCGGCGCGGGTCCACCAGTCGCCGACATCCTCGAAGTCCCACACCGGTCGCGCCTGGCCGCTCATGAAGGCGATCAGCTTGCCCATGTCCAGGCCGCTGCCACCGCCGAAGGCGACCACACCATCGTGTTTGCCGGCGTGGTAGGCAGCCAGGCCGGCGCTCAGGTTGCTTTCCACCGGGTTCGGCTTGAGCTCGCAGAACAGTGCGGCACCGAGGCCGGCGGCCTGCAACGAGGCGAGCGCGGCGGTGGTGATTGGCGCACTACCCAGGCCGCGGTCGGTGACCAGCAGCGGGCGCAGCATGCCCAGGCTCTGGCACAGCTCGGGCAGCTCACTGATGCGGCCGACGCCGAAGCGCACAGAGGTCGGGTAGTTCCAGTTGGCGGTCTTGCTCATGGCTGGGCCTCACGAAATGAGCGGTTCATACGCCCCCTCTCCCGTTCACGGGAGAGGGCTGGGGAGAGGGTGCTGTCCGCCCCTCTCCCCCGGCCCCTCTCCCACAAGTGGGAGAGGGGAGTTACAAGGCATGACGCAGGTGGAAGGACTTGGGCCGGGTCAGGTGTTCGTAGCCGAGGCTGGACAGCGTGGCACCACGGCCGCTGTGCTTGACCCCGGTCCAGGCCAGGGCCGGGTCGAGGTAGTCGCAGCGGTTCATGAACACCGTGCCGGTGTCGAGTTGCTGGCCGATGTGTTCGGCTGCGGCGAGGTCGCTGCTCCAGATCGCCGCGCTGAGTCCGTAGGGGCTGTCGTTCATCAGCGCGATGGCCTCGGCGTCACCGGCCACCGGCATGATGCCGACCACCGGGCCGAAGCTTTCCTGGCGCATCACGGCCATGTCGTGGTTCACCTGGGTCAGCACCTGCGGCGCCAGGTAGGCACTGCCGGGCGCATCGGCGGCGAAGGCCTTGGCATCGATCAACGCCTTGGCGCCCTTGGCCCTGGCCTCGGCGATCTGCCCACGGACGAACTCGGCGGCCTCGCTGCGCACCAGCGGGCCTAGGGTGGTGGCCTCCTGCAGCGGGTTGCCCAGCACGTACTGCTTGGTCAGCTCGACGAAGCCCTCGACAAAGGCTGGATAGAGGGCCTTGTCCACATAGATACGCTCGATGCCGCAGCAGCTCTGCCCAGAGTTGAAGAAGCTGCCGTCGACCAGGTTTTCCACCGCGTGGGCCAGGTTGGCGTCGGCGCGCACATAGGCCGGGTCCTTGCCGCCCAGCTCCAGGCCGACGCCGATGAAGTGCCCGGCGGCGGCACTCTCCATCAGTCGACCGCCTTCCACCGAGCCGGTGAAGTTGACCTGCTGCACATGCCCGGAGGCGATCAGGGCGGCCGTCTGGCCGTGGTCCAGCACCAGGTTGCGGAACAGTCCGTGTGGCAGGCCGGCGCGCTCGAAGGCCAGGGCGAAGCGTTCGCCGACCAGCAGGGTCTGGCTGGCATGCTTGAGCAGCACGGCGTTGCCGGCCATCAGCGCCGGGATGATGGCGTTCACCGCGGTCAGGTAGGGATAGTTCCACGGTGCGATGACCAACACCGTGCCCAGCGGTTCGCGGCGGACATAGCGGCGGAAACCGTCCTTCGGCGGCGGCACCACATCGGCCAGGGCGCGGGCGGCGATGCCGACCATGTAGCGCGCACGCTCCTCGAAGCCGCGCAGCTCGCCGGCGCCATAGCGCACCGGGCGGCCCATCTGCCAGGCCAGTTCGGGGACGATCTCGTCCTGCATGGCGAGCATGGCCTCCACGGCCTTCAGGCAGTAGCCGGCGCGCTGCTCGATGCTCAGCTCGCGCCAGGCGCGCTGGGCTTCACGGGCACTGCTCAGGGCCTGTTCCAGCTGGCTGGAGCTGGCGTAGGGACGTTCGGCATACAGGCTGCCGTCGACCGGGGAAATCAGGCGAATCGTGTTCATCGAGCCTCCCTCTCTGGAGCTGTTCTTCGTGGGAGCGAGCTCTGCTCGCGAAGCTTTAGCGGTGTTTGGGTTCGCGAGCAGAGCTCGCTCCTACAGGATTTGATGGGGGCTTCTGCCCTCTCCCCCGGCCCCTCTCCCACAAGTGGGAGAGGGGAGGTTAATAACGCTCGAAGCCGCGGTGCAGCTCCCAGTCGGTCACCCGGCGGTCGTACTCCGATTGCTCCCAGCGCGCGGTGTGCAGGTAGTGCTCGACCACCTCGTCACCGAAGGCCGCGCGTAGCATCTGCGAGCGGGACAGAGCATCGGTGGCGCCGCGCAGGGTCTTGGCCACCTCGGGCAGTTCCTCGTGTTCATAGGCGTCGCCGGAGAAGGGGGCTGGCAGCTCCAGCTGCTCGTCGATGCCGGCCAGGCCCGCGGCGATCAGCGCGGCGAAGGCCAGGTAGGGGTTGAGGTCGGCGCCACCGATGCGGCATTCGATGCGGATGCCCTTGCCGCCTTCGCCGCACAGGCGAAAGCCGGCGGTGCGGTTGTCATTGCTCCACACCGCGCGGGTGGGGGCGAAGGTGCCGGCCTGGAAGCGCTTGTAGGAGTTGATGTAGGGGGCGAGGAAGTAGGTGATGTCGCTGGCGTACTTGAGCTGGCCGGCCACCCACTGGCGCATCAGCTTGGACATGCCGAACTCGGCCTTGGCATCGAAGAACAGCGGCTTGTTGCCCTTCAGGCTCCACAGCGAGTTGTGCACGTGGCTGCTGGAGCCGGCCAGGTTGTAGTTCCACTTGGCCATGAAGGTGATGGCCTTGCCCTGCTGCATGGCGATTTCCTTGCAGGCATGTTTGATCAGGCTGTGGTTGTCGGCCATGGTCAGCGCATCGGCGTAGCGCACGTTGATCTCTTCCTGGCCGGGGCCCCATTCGCCTTTGGAGTTCTCCACGGCGATGCCGGATGCCTGCAGGTGCTTGCGGATGGCACGCAGTACCGGCTCGTCGCGGATGGTCTGCAGGATGCCGTAGTCCTCGATGTGGTAGTTGGCCGTGCGTGGCTCGCGGTAGTGCTGGGCGTGGATGCTCTCGTAGCTCTGGTCGAACAGGTAGAACTCCAGCTCCGAGGCGAACATGCCCTTGTAGCCACGCTCGGTGAGGCGGGCGATCTGCCGCTTGAGGATGCCGCGCGGGCTGTGCGGCAGGTCCTGGTGGTGATGATCCTGGACGTCGCACAGCACCAGGGCCGCACCCTCCAGCCAGGGCACCAGGCGCAGGGTGGAGAGGTCGGGCTTGAACACGAAGTCGCCGTAGCCGCGCTTCCAGCTGGCGGCGGCGTAGCCGGGCACCGGTTCCATGTCGATGTCGTCGGCCAGCAGGTAGTCGCAGCCGTGGGTCTCTTCATGGGCGCTGTCGAGGAAGAACTCGACCTGGAAGCGCTTGCCGATCAGGCGTCCCTGCATGTCGACCATGCAGGCCAGGACAGTATCAACAGTGCCGGCTTCGGCGTGCTGGCGCAGCTGAGCCAGGGTGAGAGGGGCAGTCATCGCAGATCTCCGCATGCGTGGCCGCTGCAGCGGCCTGTTGTTTTTGTGCTGTGCGTGAGCGAGTCCCGCAGGGCGGGATGCCTCTGACTCTAGTCGATTTTTTGCGGCTGTCCGGGTGGTCAGGTTGGCAAGTGACGAAGCTGGTCTAGGCTGTGCGAGGTAGGGATAACTCGGCAGACAGGCTCATGCACAAGGCAATCCGCGGGTATGTGCGCGTGGTAGAGCGGATCAACCGCTGGATCGGTCGCTGCGCCATGTACCTGATCTTCGCCATCCTCGGCGTGCTGTTTTATTCCTCGCTGAGCAAGGTGGCGTTCGAACCGGCGATCTGGACCCTGGAGATCGCGCAGTTCCTCATGGTTGCCTACTTCCTGCTGGGCGGCGCCTATTCCATGCAGCTCGACGGCCATGTGCGCATGGACCTGCTGTACAGCCGCTGGACCCTGCGCACCCGCGCCTGGGTCGATCTGCTGACCGTGGGCTTTCTGCTGTTCTATCTGGTGTTGCTGCTGTACGGCGGCATCTCTTCGACCTGGTACGCCTTCGAGTACGACGAGACCAGCTACTCGGCCTGGTCGCCGCGCATGGCGCCGATCAAGGTGCTGATGTGCATCGGCGTGGCGCTGATGCTGCTGCAGGCGATTGCCATGCTGTTCAGGGATCTGGCGCTGATCCGCGGGGAGCCTATCGAATGAGCGAGTCGCCCATCGCCCTGCTGATGTTCTCCTCGATGATGCTGTTGCTGCTCACCGGCAAGCGGGTGTTCGGCGCCATCGGTTTCGTCGCCGCGGCGGCGGCCCTGCTGCTGTGGGGCGATGGCGGGGTGGAGCTGCCGTTCAGTGCGGCGATGAAGCTGATGAAGTGGTACCCGCTGCTGACCCTGCCGCTGTTCGTGTTCATGGGCTACATGCTGTCCGAGTCGGGCATTGCCGAAGACCTGTACCGCATGTTCCATGTGTGGATGGGGCCGCTGCATGGCGGGCTGGCCATCGGCACCATCCTGCTGATGGTGGTGATCTCGGCGATGAACGGCCTGAGCGTGGCCGGCATGGCCATCGGTGCGAGCATCGCCCTGCCCGAGCTGCTGCGGCGTGGCTACGACAAGATTATGGTCACCGGGGTGATCCAGGCCGGCAGCACGCTGGGTATCCTGATCCCGCCCAGCGTGGTGCTGGTGCTGTACGGCATGATCGCGCGCCAGCCGGTCGGCCAGCTGTGGCTGGCCGGGGTGTTTCCCGGCCTGCTGATGGCCAGTCTGTTCATCCTCTACATCGTCATTCGCTGCTGGATCAACCCCAGCATGGGCCCGGCGCTGCCTCTCGAGGAGCGCGCGCAGATCAGCCTGGGCGAGAAGGTGCGCCTGCTGCGCGCCGGGCTGATCCCGCTGTTGATCTTCTTTGCCATGACCGGCCTGTTCATGCTCGGCTACACCAGCCTGGTGGAAAGCTCGGCGGTGGGCGCCGTGTCGGCCCTGCTGGCGGCGCTGGTCAAGGGGCGGCTGAACCGCCAGGTGATGGAAGACACCCTGCGCAAGACCCTGGTCATCAGCTGCATGTTCATGTGGATCATCCTCGCCGCCCTGTGCTTCGGTGCGGTGTTCGACGGCCTCGGCGCGGTCAAGGCGATCGAGGACTTGTTCGTCGGCAGCCTGGGCCTGGGCCCCTGGGAAATCCTCATCCTGATGCAGCTGTCGTTCATCATCATGGGCATGTTCCTCGACGACACCGCCATGCTGGTGATCGTCGCGCCGCTGTATATCCCCCTGGTCGGTAGCCTGGGCTTCGACCTGGTGTGGTACGGCGTGCTCTACACCATGACCTGCCAGATGGCCTACATGACCCCGCCCTTCGGCTACAACCTGTTTCTCATGCGCGCCATGGCGCCGCCGGAAATCAGCCTGCGGGACATCTATGCCTCGGTAACCCCCTTCGTCCTGGTCATGGTGCTGACCCTGGCGCTGGTGATGATCTTTCCGCAGATCGCCCTGTGGCTGCCACAGCTGCACTACGGGCGTTGAACGCTTTCTAGCTTTCGGGGCGGCGCCTCCGGTTGTCTCTTGTGCGCGCGCTGACCTGGAAAACGGGACGGGCCCTGCCGGCCGGCCCGCAACGATGCGCAGGCTTGGCATCTGAGTCGACAGCCTTGGAGATGACAGCATGACTACGAGACGCAGTTTCCTGAAGACCGCCGCCGTCACAGGGGGCGCGGTCGGCACCGCGGCCCTGGGCGGGGCGCATATCTATGCCGCAGAACCGAAGAAGATCACCTGGCGCCTGCAGACCTATGCTGGTGCGGCGCTGGCCGAGCATGTGATCAAACCCTCGATCGAGGCCTTCAACAAGGTCGCCGAGGGGCAGATGGAGATCCAGCTGTACTTCGCCGACCAGCTGGTGCCCACCGGCGAGCTGTTCCGCGCCATGCAGAAGGGCACCATCGATGCGGTGCAGAGCGACGACGACTCGATCGCCGCGCCGGTGGACATCGCCGTGTTCGGCGGCTATTTCCCCTTCGCCAGCCGCTACAGCCTGGATGTGCCGGTGCTGTTCGAGCAGTACGGCCTGCGCAAGATCTGGGAGGAGGCCTACGCCGAGGTCAAGGGCGTGACCTGGCTCGGCGCCGGTGCCTGGGACCCGTGCAACTTCGCCACCGTGGAGCCGGTCAAGTCGCTGGCCGACCTCAAGGGCAAGCGTATCTTCACCTTCCCCACCGCCGGCAAGTTCCTCACCCGTTTCGGCATCATTCCGGTGACCCTGCCCTGGGAAGATGTCGAAGTGGCGATCCAGACCGGCGAGCTGGACGGCATCGCCTGGTCCGGCATCACCGAGGACTACACGGTGGGCTGGGCCAACGTCACCAAGTACTTCCTTACCAACAACATCTCCGGCGCCTGGATCGGCTCCTACTTCGCCAACTCCGAGCGCTGGGCCGAAGTACCCGAACAGCTCAAGACCCTGTTCAAGCTGTGCATGGACAGCTCGCACTACTATCGCCAGCACTGGTACTGGGGCGGCGAGGCCAAGCTGCGGGTGGAGGGCGACAAGCTCAAGCTGACCACCATCCCCGCCGAGGAGTGGAAGACGGTGGAAGACGAGGCGCATAAGTTCTGGGAAGAGATCGCCAAGACCAGCCCGCGCTGCGCCAAGGTGGTGGAGATCTTCAAGCAGTACAACGCGCTGATGGAGAAGGCTGGGCCGCCCTACCGTTACTGAAGGCAGTGACGCCGCAGGCAGCCCGGTGCTGCCTGCGGCGTTTTGCTGTCAGGCGCCGTAACTCCCCTCTCCCACTTGTGGGAGAGGGGCTGGGGGAGAGGGGCGTCGCTGAGAACCTCGGCAGACGCTCAGTGTGTAGCCCGGATGCAATCCGGGGTAGGCGACTGCGATCCCGGATTGCATCCGGGCTACGGGGAGTGCGGGACGTACCACCCGCTCACTCAACCCCTGCTTACCCTGCCGGCAGCGCGGGGCATACCCGAGCCAGACAGGAAGCAGACTCTCAGCGCGTCGCCTTGAGAATGACAAACTTGGGCGTGGCCGCCACCTGCTCCACGCCACGGAACAGGCGCTTGAGCTTGGTGTGGTAGCCGAGATGACGGTTGCCGACTATCCACAGCTCGCCGCCGGTCACCAGCGCCGCGCGGGCCTGCTGGAACATGCGCCAGGCGAGGAAGTCGCCGACCACCTGCTGCTGGTGGAAGGGCGGGTTGCACAGCACCAGATCCAGCGATTGCTCCGGCTGCTCGGCTAGGCCATCGTCGGCGCGAATGGTCACCGCGCGCTCACCCAGCGCCGCGCGCCAATTGTCGGCCGCCGACTGCACGGCCATGTACGACTCGTCGACCAAGGTCAGCTGCGCCTCGGGATTGCCCAGGGCGTAGACGATGCCGAGCACGCCGTTGCCGCAGCCGAGGTCGGCCACGCGCAGCGGCAGCAGGCTTTTCGGTAGGTGCGGGAGGAAGGCGCGGGTACCAATGTCCAGACCTTCGCGGCAGAACAGGTTGGCCTGGTTGCTCAGTTCCAGCGCCGGTTTGTCCAGGCGGTAGCGGGTCGGGTAGGGCGAGACCGGCGCCGGTTTGTCCTGCATGCTGGCGCTCAGCAGGCGCGCCTTCTTCACCGCCAGCGAAGCCTGCACCGGGCCGATGTACTGCTCCAGCAGCTCGCCGGCACTGCGTGGCAGATGCTTGAGCATGGCCCCGGCGATCACCCGCGCGCCGGGGGCGAGCTGGCCGTGCAGGCGGATCAGCTGTTCCTCCAGCAGGGCCAGGGTCTTCGGCACGCGGATCAGCACCAGATCGAACGGCCCTATGGCCACCTCGCTGGCCGGCACGAAGCGCACGGCGTCGAGCGCCAGATTGTTGCGCGCCAGGTTCTTCTGCAGGGCCAGCTGGCCCAGGTGCGAGTCGCCGCTGCTGGTCACCCGGCAGTGCGGCGCCAGGCTGGCGGCCAGGGCGCCGAAGCCGTCGTTGAGCAGCAGTACGCGGCTGTCAGCACTCAAACCCTGCTCGTGCAGGTGGTTGAGCAGGTGCTCGTCGGCCGCATCGAAGGCCTGCAACGGCTCGTTGGGCATCTCGGGCTGGCGGAGCAGATCGAGCTGGGCGAAGGGGGTAGCGAGAATAGGCATGGAAACCGTCGGTGTTTGTCCGCCGCGCTTTGCGCGAGACTGGCGGCAGGTGTGCGAATCGAGGCCGCAAGTATGACTGCCAGTGCAGACAAGTTCACCCGCCAGCTGCTCAGCGAGGTACGCGTCTGGTCGCCGACCCTGTTCAGCCTGCGCTGCTCACGCGACCCCGGCTTGCGCTTTCGCGCCGGCCAGTTCGCCCGCCTCGGTGTGCGCAAGGCCGATGGCACAGTGGTCTGGCGCGCCTACTCGATGGTCTCGGCGCCCCATGACGAGTTCCTCGAATTCTTCTCCATCGTCGTCCCTGGCGGCGAGTTCACCAGCGAGCTGAGTCGGCTCAGGGCCGGTGACGAGCTGCTGGTGGAGCGCCAGCCAGTCGGCTACCTCACCCTCGACCGCTTCCCCGACGGCCGCGACCTGTGGTTGATTGGCACCGGCACCGGGCTGGCGCCGTTCCTCTCGATCCTGCAGGACTTCGAGGCCTGGCAGCGCTTCGAACGCATCGTCCTGGTCTACAGCGCGCGCACCCAGGGCGAACTGGCCTACCAGCAACTGATCGAGGAACTGCCCCGGCGCGACTACCTGGCCGAGCATGGCCACAAGCTGACCTACCTGCCGAGCGTCACCCGCGAGCAGGTGCCGGGCGCCCTGCATGGCCGGGTCACCACGCTGATTGAAAGCGGTGAGCTGGAGCGTGCCGCCGGCCTGGCGCTGGACCCGGCGCACTCGCGCATCATGCTCTGCGGCAACCCGCAGATGATCGAAGACACCCGCGCCGTGTTGAAAGCTCGTGGCCTGCAGCTGAGCCTGAGCCGGCGGCCGGGGCAAGTGGCGGTGGAGAACTACTGGTAAGAACCTGTCCACGATATCCTGGCCGTCGGCCATACCTCGTTAAAAACAGGCTCGGATGCTCATTTACAGCTCGTAAACTCCGCTTCCTCACCTGTTTTTGCCTTGTCTGGCTCTAGTCCAGAAGATCGTGAACAGGTCCTAAGGCCGGCGCGGATGAACGCTAAAATCTGGTAACGCTTTCACCCTTACCCTTGTCGGTCGACGCCGTTAGCATGGCCGTCCGTTTTTTTCCGATAAGGCCCAATGGACAGCGATTGTTGCAAGCCACCCCCGGTGGCCACTCTCCCTGCAATACCCCACCCACGCCACGCGTGCGGTAACCCCTCTGTTATGTCCGATGACCTGGCGACCGCACTGCGGCATGCCGGTTTCCCTGTTCGCACTGGAAAACACTGACCGCTATGGAATGGATCGCAGATCCCACGGCATGGCTTGGCCTGCTGACCCTGATCGTCCTGGAAATCGTCCTGGGCATCGACAACCTGGTGTTCATCGCCATTCTTGCCGACAAGCTGCCGCCGGAGCAGCGTGACCGCGCACGGCTGATCGGCCTGAGTCTGGCGATGATCATGCGCCTGGGCCTGCTGGCCAGTATCGCCTGGCTGGTGACCTTGACCGAGCCGCTGATCGAGGTGTTCGGCAAGACCTTCTCCGGGCGTGACCTGATCATGCTGTTCGGTGGTGTGTTCCTGTTGTTCAAGGCCACCATGGAGCTGCACGAACGCCTCGAAGGGCGCCCCCATCAGCCCGGCGGCAGCAAGGTGTATGCGCGTTTCTGGCCGGTGGTGGCGCAGATCATCGTGCTTGATGCGGTGTTCTCCCTGGACGCGGTGATCACCGCCGTGGGTATGGTCGAGCACCTGCAGGTGATGATGATCGCCGTGGTCATTTCCATGGGCCTGATGATCGTCGCGAGTAAGCCGCTGACCGCCTTCGTCAACGCACGACCGACAGTGATCATGCTGTGTCTGGGCTTCCTGATGATGATCGGTTTCAGCCTCACCGCCGAAGGCCTGGGCTTCCACATCCCGAAAGGCTACCTGTACGCGGCGATCGGCTTCTCGATCCTCATCGAGCTGTTCAACCAGCTGGCCCGTTCGCGCCGCAAGCGCAGCCTGCAGGGCGAACGCGGCCTGCGTGAGCGCACTGCCCATGCGGTGATGCGTCTGCTCGGCGGCAAGGTGCAGGCCGACGAGGTGGGCGAGGAAATCGCCGACATGCTCGAAGGTGGCGCCGGCGAGGCAGTGCTGTTCGACCGGCGCGAGCGGGTGATGATCAGCGGCGTGCTGAGCCTGGCCGAGCAGTCGATCCAGAAGGTCATGACTGACCGCATGGATGTCGACCGGATCAACCTCGACGACCCGCAGGAGACTATCCACCAGGCCCTGCTGGAGTCGCCGCACTCGCGTCTGCTGGTGTCGCGTGGCGATGCTGCCGACGAGCCGCTGGGCTACATCCACAAGAAGGAGCTGTTCAAGGAGCTGCTCAAGGGCGAGCAGCCGGACATCGAAAGCCTGGTACGGGCGCCGCTCAACCTGCCGGACAGCGCCTCGGTGCTCAGCGCCCTGGAACAGATGCGCCAGGCCTCGACCCACGTGGCCTTCGTGGTCAACGAGTTCGGTGGTTTCGAGGGCTTGCTGACCCTGACCGACATCCTCGAGGCGATTGCCGGCGAACTGCCGGACGCCAGCGAGGTGGACGGCCCGGATATCGAGGAGCTGGATGGCGCTTATCGGGTCAGCGGCGCCCTCAACCTGGCAGTGCTGCGTGAGCGTCTGGGCTTCTCGGTGCGCCCGACGGACGATTACCAGACCCTGGCCGGACTGGTCATGAGCCTGCTCGACCGCCTGCCGATGATTGGCGATCAGCTGGAGTACGCGGATTGGCGCCTGACCGTCACCGAGGTCAAGGATCGTCGCGTAGCCAAGTTGTTGCTCAAGCCGCTGGCGGATTAAGCACGACGCCAGATCAACAAAAAAGGCACCCGCAGGTGCCTTTTTTGTGGGCTCAGGACTCAGTCCTTGGTTTGCTGGGCCTTGAGCAGGTCGCGGATCTCGCTGAGCAGTTCCTGCTCCTTCGTCGGCGCCGGCGGTACTTCAGGAGCAGCGGCTTCCTCGCGCTTGAGGCGGTTGATCGCCTTGACGCCCATGAAAATGGCGAAGGCGACGATGATGAAGTCGAGAATGGTCTGGATGAACTTGCCGTAACTCAGTGCCACGGCCGGAACCGCCGCGGTGGTATCGGTGGCTGCGATCGCTTCACGCAGGACGATGGTTAGGTCGGTGAAGTCGACCCCGCCGATCAGCAGGCCGATCGGCGGCATGATCACGTCGCCGACGAACGAGGTGACGATCTTGCCGAAGGCGGCACCGATGATGATGCCCACGGCCATGTCGACCACGTTGCCCTTCATGGCGAAGGCTTTGAATTCGCTGACGATGCTCATGTTTCGCTCCCTGAGGTTTGGTGTGCGCCGAGTTTACTGCACTCGCCCGGTGCTGCCAGCTACTGCGGGTAGTTGACCGCAGGCAGGCTTTCGAAGGCGGGTTTGGCCAGCAGATAGCCCTGAAACAGCTCGACGCCCATGTGCTGCAGGGTCTGCAGCTCGGCCTGGGTCTCGATGCCTTCGGCAATCACCCGCACCTTGAGTTTGCGGCACATGTCCAGGGTCGACTCGACGAGGATCTGCCGCACGTTGTCGCTGTCGATGTTGCGGATCAGATCCATGTCCAGCTTGATCAGGTCGGGCTGGAAGTCGGCGAGCAGGTTGAGCCCGGCATAACCGGCGCCAAAATCGTCGATGGCGGTCATGAAGCCCTGCTTGCGATAGGCCTTGAGGATGCCGCTGAGGTGCTCGATATCTAGCACCTGCTCCTGCTCGGTGACTTCGAAGATGATCTTGTCGAGGGGCAGGTTGAAGCGCTGCGCCGCTTCCAAGGTGGCGCGGATGCAGGTTTCCGCCTGGTACACGGCGTTGGGCATGAAGTTGATCGAAACCATGGCCGGCACCTGCAGGCGCGCGGCCAGCTCTACCGCCTTGATTCGACAGCTCTGGTCGAAGGCGTAGAGGTTTTCCGACGTAACCCTTGCCAGCAGGCTGCCGGCTGACTCGCCGTTGACCCCGCGCACCAGGGCTTCATGGGCGAATACCTGGCGCCGGGCGACGTCGACGATGGGCTGGAAAGCCATGCTGATAGGGAAGTCCAGTCCCTTGCCATCACGGCAAGCAGAACAGCCTGGAGAGTTCTTCATGCGTGCTTCTCATGGTGGAGTCGAACCAAGATAAGCAAAAAATCTATCGGCTGTCTTGCTTGGTGCGGCCTTGGCAATTGAATTCTGGAAGGGGGCGGCACTTCAGCTTTACTGCCTAGCCTGCAGCGCCGTTGGCTTTACGTAGGCGCTCAGCGATCTGGTCCTTGAGGGTGACGCGCTCATTCTTCAGGGCGTGCAGGGCCAGATCATCCAGCGCCTGGCGGCCGTCTTCCACTTCATAGATGCGCTTGTCCAGGGCCTCGTAGTTCTTTGCCATGTGGGCGAACTGCGCATCGCTGGCATGCAGGGCTTGTAGTTGCTGGCGGTATTCCGGGAATTCATGGGTCAGTGGGTGGTGTTCGAGGGGCATTGCGGTTACTCCCGGCTGAGGACTGGTCTGTTCAGACTAGCTCAGTGACCGGGCGGCGGAAGGCCGGTTGGCGAACGGTTGGCCTGGCGTTGATCGGCGTCAATGGTGTCGCGGTTCTGGCCCGTTAGGGTGGGCGCACTTATCTAGAGGAGCTTTCCCATGCATGTCGACCATCACCCCCTGATCCAGGACTTTCCCGAGCTGCGCAGTGAACTGCAGCGCCTGCGCCAGGAAGATCAGCACTTCTCGAAGCAGACCGATGAGTATGAGGCGTTGGACAAACGCATCTGCCGTATCGAAGACGGTATCGAACTGCTCGACGATGCTGCGCTGGCACAGCTCAAGCAGAATCGGGTCAGCCTCAAGGATGACCTGGCGCGCCAGTTGAAGATCGCCGCCGGGCAATGTTGTGGTTGCGGCAGTGGTTGCAGCGCTTGAGTCAGCCGGTATGACGGATCAATGCGTCTGCTGATCGAGCCGATAGGTCAGCAGGCCCGGCTGCTCCGGGTCTGCCAGTTGCTCCACGACGCGCAGCGGCAGCTCGGCCAGTAGACGCTGCCAGAACTGCCGGGCCAGGCTGTCCTGCTGGTAGAAACTGATCACCCAGCTGCCGCCGCCCGCGACTATCACCTGCTCCACCAGGGCCCGGCCGATGCCCAGGCGGCGGTACTTCTTGAGGATGAATAGGTCGGCAAACTCCAGGGCATCGACGCCCGGCAGTTCGCTGCGCTCGATCAGCAGGAAACCGGCGATGAAGCCGTCCACCAGTACCAGGCTGGCGCTCCAGTCCGGCTCCTGCCAATAGCGTTGCAGGTGCGGCTCGTGGATGTAAAAGCGGCCGTCGACCTCGATGTCCTCCTGCTCCCAGTCCGACGACTCGTAGGCATAGAACTGGTAGAGGTTGGCGATCAGCGGCAGCTGCTCGGTGGTGGTGGGGAGCAATTCGATCTGCATGTCAGTCCAGGCGCTTCTTCATGTGGTACAGGTGGGTGCCGCGTGGGCGGTCTTCCAGCACGCCGAACAGCTGGTAACCCTGCTTCTCGTAGAAAGCCCTGGCCTCCACCGTCTTCAGGTAGGCCACCAGGGCTCCATGGTGGCGCCCGTGTTCCTCGGCACGGCGTAGCAGGTCGGCCGCCAGGCCTTGGCCGCGCTGCGCTTCAGTTACCCACAGCGTGTCGATCTCCAGGCCATCCCAGTAGGCGTTGGCCAGTATGCCGGCAATCAACTGGCCGTCGTCGTCGCGCAGGTTGATCAGTAGCGGCTTATCGGCCGACTCATCAGGCAGATCCAGGCGCTGGGCTACGAACTCCTGGAACCGCTGCCGCAGCTCGGCACTCTGTGCGGTGCTTGGAGACTCGATGATTTCTTGGTGCATGATGGGCTCCAGGTTGCGGTAAGGGCGTTATTATCGCCCTCTTTTGCGAGAGGGAAGACTGTCATGGCCAAGGCCAAGCGCATGTATGGCTGCACCGATTGTGGCGCCACCTTTCCCAAGTGGGCCGGGCAGTGCGGCGAGTGCGGGGCCTGGAACACCCTGACCGAGACCATGATCGAAAGCGGCGGCGCCAGCGCACCGTCCGGGCGTGGCGGCTGGGCCGGGCAGCAGGCTCAGGTGAAGACCCTGGCCGAGGTCAGCGTCGAGGAAGTGCCGCGCTTCTCCACCGTCTCCGGCGAGCTGGACCGGGTGCTTGGCGGCGGCCTGGTGGATGGTTCGGTGGTGCTGATCGGCGGCGACCCCGGTATCGGCAAGTCGACCATTTTGCTGCAGACCCTGTGCAATATCGCCCAGCGCCTGCCGGCGTTGTATGTCACCGGCGAGGAATCCCAGCAGCAGGTGGCCATGCGCGCGCGCCGGCTGGAGCTGCCGCAGGACAAGCTCAAGGTGATGACCGAGACCTGCATCGAATCGATTATCGAGGTGGCGCGCCGCGAGCAGCCCAAGGTGATGGTGATCGACTCGATCCAGACCATCTTCACCGAGCAGCTGCAGTCCGCCCCCGGCGGCGTGGCTCAGGTGCGCGAGAGTGCGGCGCTGCTGGTGCGCTACGCCAAGCAGAGCGGCACGGCGATCTTCCTGGTCGGCCACGTGACCAAGGAAGGTGCCTTGGCCGGCCCGCGCGTGCTGGAGCACATGGTCGACACCGTGCTGTATTTCGAAGGTGAGTCCGACGGCCGCCTGCGCCTGTTGCGCGCGGTGAAGAACCGCTTCGGCGCGGTCAACGAGCTGGGCGTGTTCGGCATGACCGACAAGGGTCTCAAGGAAGTCACTAACCCCTCGGCGATCTTCCTCACCCGCGCCCAGGAGGAAGTGCCGGGCAGCGTGGTGATGGCCACCTGGGAAGGCACCCGGCCGATGCTGGTGGAGGTGCAGGCGCTGGTCGACACCAGTCACATGGCCAACCCGCGCCGCGTCACCCTGGGCCTGGACCAGAATCGCCTGGCCATGCTGCTGGCCGTGTTACACCGCCATGGCGGCATCCCGACCTACGACCAGGACGTGTTCCTCAACGTGGTGGGCGGGGTCAAGGTGCTGGAGACCGCCTCCGACCTGGCGCTGATGGCTGCAGTGATTTCCAGCCTGCGCAACAAGCCGCTGCCGCATGACCTGCTGGTGTTCGGCGAGATCGGCCTGTCCGGTGAGATTCGGCCGGTGCCGAGCGGTCAGGAGCGTTTGAAGGAGGCTGCCAAACACGGCTTCAAGCGCGCCATCGTGCCCAAGGGCAATGCGCCCAAGGAAGCGCCGCCGGGCCTGCAGGTGATCGCGGTGACGCGCCTGGAGCAGGCGCTGGATGCGTTGTTCGAGTAGCCCGGATGCAATCCGGGAAGGCTGCCCCGGATTGCATCCGGGCTACATAAGCAAAGGGCGCCGATTGGCGCCCTTTGCATTCGTGCCGTAGACCTAGTCTTCCTCGCCCAGTGCCGCCAGCTCCCGCTCCAGCAGGCTTTCGTCGCCGAGGTTGAGCTCCACCAGGCGGCGCAGGTGGCTGATCGACTCCAGGTCGATATGCCGGCAGACAAAACCGAGCAGCTCATCGCGCGTGCGGGTCAGTACCACTTCCAGATGCAGACGGGTGTCGCTGTCGAGGGTGATGGTGGCGTTGAACGCTTGGTCCGGGTCACCGTTCCAGTCGCGTGGACGCTTTACCAGCAGGCCCTTGAGCGACAGGTCATGCAGCTCCACCGTCCACCGGCGCTCGCCCTGGGTCAGCTCGGTGGCGGCGTCGAAGGCGATGCGCTGAAAGCGCCGACGCTCGGAGGTCGTGTCACTCATTGCAAGATTCCTCTGCGGTTTTGTCCACTATAGCCAAGCGCGCGGCAGAACGCTGCCAGTAGATGTGTCAGCGCGTGGGCGCTCGACTGAGTGGATTGGCTGGCGCTCTGCTATTGGCTGCATGCGGCAGGTGCTGATGCTGCTCGCGATGTCACGTGGCGCGCTGGTGCAAGGTGTCTAGACCAAGGTCGCATAGAGCTTTGCCGTGGACGGACTAAGCTTGTGCGGCAGCTTGTCTGTCCATGAATTGGGAGCGTTTATGAACAATAATAATAGCCTGCTGCGCCACCTGCCCTGGGCAGTGCTGGCAGTGGTGGGCGCCTGTGCCTTGGGTGTCGTGGCCTTGCGCCGCGGCGAAGCCATCAACGCCTTATGGATAGTGGTGGCCGCGGTGGCCCTCTATCTGGTCGCTTACCGTTACTACAGCCTGTTTATCGCCACCAAGGTGATGCAGCTCGATCCACGCCGGGCCACGCCGGCGGTGCTCAACAACGACGGTCTGGACTTCGTGCCGACCAACAAGCATGTGCTGTTCGGCCACCACTTCGCCGCCATCGCCGGCGCCGGCCCGTTGGTCGGCCCGGTGCTCGCCGCGCAGATGGGCTACCTGCCCGGCACGCTATGGCTGATCGCCGGGGTGGTGCTGGCCGGTGCCGTGCAGGACTTCATGGTCCTGTTCATTTCCACCCGCCGCAACGCCCGCTCGCTGGGCGACATGGTGCGCGAGGAGATGGGTCGCATTCCAGGCACCATTGCCTTGTTCGGCTGCTTCCTGATCATGATCATCATCCTCGCGGTGCTCTCGCTGATCGTGGTCAAGGCCCTGGCGCACAGTCCGTGGGGCATGTTCACGGTGATGGCGACCATCCCGATTGCCATGTTTATGGGCGTTTACATGCGCTACCTGCGCCCTGGGCGGATCGGTGAAATCTCGCTGATTGGCGTGATCCTGCTGCTGGCGTCAATCTGGCTGGGCGGGGAGATTTCCCTCGATCCGTACTGGTCGGTGGTGTTCACCTTCACCGGCGAGCAGATCACCTGGATGCTGGTCGGCTACGGCTTCGTCGCCGCTGTGCTGCCGGTATGGCTGATCCTCGCGCCGCGCGATTACCTGTCGACCTTCCTCAAGATCGGCACCATTGTCGCTCTGGCCATCGGCATCCTGATCCTCGCGCCCGAGCTGAAAATGCCGGCGCTGACTCAGTTCACCGATGGCACCGGGCCGGTGTGGAAAGGTGCGCTGTTCCCCTTCCTGTTCATCACCATCGCCTGTGGCGCGGTGTCCGGCTTCCACGCGCTGATTAGCTCGGGCACCACGCCCAAGTTGCTGGCCAATGAATCCCACGCGCGCTACATCGGCTACGGCGGCATGCTGATGGAGTCGATGGTGGCGATCATGGCCATGGTCGCGGCGTCGGTGATTGAGCCGGGCGTGTACTTCGCCATGAACAGCCCGCCCGCGGTGGTCGGCACCGATGTGGTCAGCGTGGCCGCAGCGGTCAGCAGCTGGGGCTTTGCCATTACCCCTGATGCGCTGGAAGCGGTGGCCCGTGATATCGGTGAGAGCTCGATCCTCAACCGTGCCGGTGGTGCGCCAACCTTGGCCGTGGGCATCGCGCAGATCCTCCACCAGGTGCTGCCGGGCGAGAACACCATGGCCTTCTGGTACCACTTCGCCATTTTGTTCGAGGCGCTGTTTATCCTCACCGCCGTGGATGCGGGCACCCGTGCCGGGCGCTTCATGCTGCAGGATTTGCTCGGCACCTTCGTGCCATCGCTCAAGCGCACCGAATCGTGGGGCGCCAACGTGCTGGCCACCGCCGGCTGCGTGGCACTGTGGGGCTACCTGCTGTACCAGGGCGTGATCGATCCGCTGGGCGGCATCAATACCCTGTGGCCGCTGTTCGGCATCTCCAACCAGATGCTCGCCGGCATCGCCCTGATGTTGTGCAGCGTGGTGCTGATCAAGATGAAGCGCCAGCAGTACGTTTGGGTCACCCTGTTGCCGGCGGTGTGGCTGCTGATCTGCACCACCACGGCGAGCCTGATCAAGCTGTTCGATGCCAACCCGGCCGTCGGCTTTCTCGCCCTGGCCAACAAGTACGAGGCGGCCCTGGCCACTGGGCAGATCCTTGCACCGGCCAAGGATCTTGGGCAGATGCAGAACGTGATCATGAACGCCTACACCAACGCCACGCTCAGCGTGCTGTTCCTGGTGGTGGTGTTCAGCATCCTGTTCTACGCGATCAAGGTTGGCCGCGCCGCCTGGGTTCGTCCGGAGCGCAGCGACAAGGAAACGGCGTTCCAGGTCATGCCTGACGCGTGAGTGCGTTGCCTGCCGGGCCTGTGCCGCAGGCCCGGCTACGTCATAAGGAGAACCCTGTGTTCAATGATCTCAGTCGCATGGGCAAGTACCTCGGGCAGGCCGCCCGCATGCTGGTCGGCATGCCTGACTACGACACCTATGTCGAACATATGCAGACCCAGCACCCGGAGCAGCCGGTGATGAGCTACGAGGCGTTCTTCCGTGAACGCCAGGAAGCGCGTTATGGCGGCGGCAAGGGCCGCCCGGTGCGCTGTTGCTGATATCTTTCGATGCAATACCTGCACGCCACGCTAGTCGTGGCGTGTTTCTTTGTGCGGTGGATGAGGCTTGGCTCATCCACCGCTAGACCGCTCGGTGGGTCGACACGGCGCGATCCACGCTACGCAGGAATACTTCATGACCCATGCCCCCATTCCCGTCACCGTGCTCAGCGGCTTTCTCGGCGCCGGCAAGACCACCTTGCTGCAGCACCTGCTGCAGGCCGAGCACGGCCTCAGGCTGGCGGTGATCGAGAACGAGTACAGCGACACACCGATCGACGGCCAACTGCTTGGCAGTGCGCCGGTCGAGGTGATGACCCTGGCCAATGGCTGCGTCTGCTGCTCGATCCATGTCGAGCTGGAAAAGGCCCTGTACCTGCTACTGGACAAGCTGGATGCCGGTGAACTGGCCTTCGACCGCCTGGTGATCGAGTGCACCGGCCTGGCCGACCCGGCGCCGGTGGCGCAGACCTTCTTCGCCGACCCGGAGCTGTGCGAGCGCTATGTGCTGGACGGCATCCTCACCCTGGTCGACGCGGCCAATGCCGAGCGCCATCTGCAGGAAACCATCGCCCAGGCCCAGGTCGGTTTCGCCGACCGCATCCTGCTGAGCAAGACCGATCTGGTCGATGCTGCCCATATCGAGGCGTTGAGCCAGCGCCTGCAACGGATCAACCGCCGCGCGCCGATCCGCGTGGTCGAGCACGGCCGTATCGACCTGGCCGAGTTGCTGGATATCCGCGGTTTCAATCTCAATGCCGATATCGCCCCGGCCTTGCGCCTGACTCCGCGGGTGCCGGCTGGCAGCACGCCGGACCGGATTGCCACCCTGGTGCTGAAAAGTGATAAGCCACTGGATCTCGACAAGCTCAGCGCCTTTATGGAGAACCTGCTGGAGCAGCACGGCAACTCGCTGCTGCGCTACAAGGGCGTGCTCAGCGTCGCCGGTGAGGCGCGGCGCATGGTGTTCCAGGGTGTGCTACGGCTGTATGGCTTCGACTTCGACAGCGAGTGGGCGGCGGACGAGGTGCGTGAGAGCGTGATCGTGTTTATCGGCGACAAGCTGCCGGAAGATGAGATTCGCGCGGGATTTGCCCAGGTAGAGGCCTGATCGATAAGTCACCCCTCTCCCGTTCACGGGAGAGGGGCCGGGGGAGAGGGTGTTCGAGGCCGGCGCTCTCCCTCTCCCTAGCCCTCTCCCATAAATGGGCGAGGGGACTGATCCGTGTTGCGGGCGTAGTTCGTCGTCTGGCGTAGCCCGGATGCAATCCGGGAAGCAGGCAGCCACTGACCCCGGATTGCATCCGGGCTACCGCCCAGAAACGAAAAAGCCCGGCATCAGCCGGGCTTTTTCTTGCAGCGAGAACGCTGACGCTTAGTTGCCGTACACCGGCAGCTTGGCGCAGACGGCCTTGACCTTCTCGCGTACTGCGTCGACCACGGACTCGTCGCCCATGTTCTGCAGGATGTCGCAGATCCAGCCGGCCAGTTCCTGGCACTCGGCTTCCTTGAAGCCGCGGGTGGTGACGGCCGGGGTGCCGATGCGCAGGCCGGAGGTAACGAACGGCGAACGCGGGTCGTTCGGCACGCTGTTCTTGTTCACGGTGATGTAGGCGCGACCCAGGGCGGCGTCGGCGTCCTTACCGGTGATGTCCTGCTTGATCAGCGACAGCAGGAACAGGTGGTTCTGCGTACCGCCGGAAACCACGTCGAAGCCGCGGGCGATGAACACGCTGGCCATGGCCTGGGCGTTCTTCACCACCTGCTGCTGGTAGGTCTTGAACTCAGGCTGCAGGGCTTCCTTGAAGCACACGGCCTTGGCCGCGATCACGTGCTCCAGCGGGCCACCCTGGGCACCCGGGAAGACGGCGGAGTTGAGCTTCTTCTCGATCTCCTCGTTCTTGCGCGCGAGGATCAGGCCGCCGCGCGGGCCGCGCAGGGTCTTGTGGGTGGTGGTGGTGACGACGTCGGCGAACGGCACCGGGTTCGGGTACACGCCGGCGGCAACCAGGCCAGCCACGTGGGCCATGTCGACGAACAGGTAGGCACCGACTTTGTCGGCGATGGCGCGGAAGCGCGGGAAGTCGAGGATCTGCGAGTAGGCGGAGAAGCCGGCGATGATCATCTTCGGCTTGTGCTCAACGGCCAGGCGCTCGACTTCGTCGTAGTCGATCAGGCCGGCATCGGTGATGCCGTACTGCACGGCGTTGTACAGCTTGCCGGAGGAGGAAACGCTGGCGCCGTGGGTCAGGTGACCGCCGTGGGCCAGGCTCATGCCGAGGATGGTGTCGCCAGCTTGCAGCAGGGCGAGGAATACCGCGCTGTTGGCTTGCGAACCGGCGTGCGGCTGGACGTTGGCGTAGTCGGCGCCGAACAGCTCTTTGGCGCGGTCGATGGCCAGTTGCTCGACGATGTCGACGTACTCGCAGCCGCCGTAGTAACGCTTGCCCGGGTAGCCTTCGGCGTACTTGTTGGTCAGTACCGAACCCTGGGCTTCCATCACCGCCGGGCTGGTGTAGTTCTCCGAGGCGATCAGCTCGATGTGATGTTCCTGGCGCTGGGCTTCTTGCTCCATGGCGGCAAACAGGTCGGCGTCGAAACGGGCGAGGGTCAAATCACGGCTGAACATGGCAGTCCTCTGCGGAGCGGTGCGGGAAAAAGGCGCGCATTCTAACCCATACGTCGGGTACTGGCATATGAAAGGCAGTCATGTGGCGGACAAGTGGTGCTCACGCATGCTTTCTAGCTGAGCATGAACAGCGCAGCGCCGCTGAACTGGGCCTCGAACTGCGCGGCGGGCATCGGCTTGCCGAGCAGGTAGCCCTGCACCTCGTCGCAGCCGTGTTCACGCAGGAAGTCGAGCTGGGGCTGGGTTTCCACGCCTTCGGCGATCACCGCCAGGCCCAGGCTGTGAGCCATGGCGATGATGGCGCGGGCGATCTGCCCGTCCTGCTCGCCCTCGGGCAGGCCGTCGACGAAGCTGCGGTCGATCTTCAGCACGTCGATGGGGAACTGCTTGAGGTAGTTGAGCGAGGAGTAGCCGGTGCCGAAGTCGTCCACCGCGATGCACAGGCCGAGTTTCTTCAGGCTGGCGAGGATTTGCAGGGTTTCGTCGACGTCGCGCATCAGGATGCTTTCGGTCAGCTCCAGCTCCAGGCAGGCCGAGGGCACGCCACTGACGTCGAGCATGCGTGAGATGCGCATGGCTAGTTGGCCATCGGCGAACTGGCGGGCGGACAGGTTGACCGAAATTTTCGGTACCCGCACCTTGCTGGCGTGCCAGCTCTTGAGCTGGCGGCAGGCCTCTTCGATCACCCAGTCGCCGACCTGCACCACCAGGCCGAGTTCTTCCAGCACTGGAATGAACTCGCCGGGCGCGACCAGGCCGCGCACCGGGTGCTGCCAGCGCAGCAGCGCTTCGACCCCGGTCAGGCGCTTGCCGTCGCCACTGAACTGCGGCTGGTAGTAGAGCAGGAACTGATCCTGCTCCAGGGCATGGCGCAGGTCGCTTTCCAGCTCCAGGCGCTGCAGGGCGGTGGCGTTCATGTCCGCTTGGTAGAACTGGAAGTTGTTCTTGCCGCGTTCCTTGGCGTGGTACATGGCGGTGTCGGCGTTCTTCATCAGCTGGCTCAGCTCGTCACCATCTTGCGGTGCCAGGGCGATGCCGATACTGGCGGTGACGAAGAACTCGCGGCCCTGCAGGATGAACGGCTGAGCCAGGCTGGCGAGGATCTGCTCGGCCACATGGATGGCGCGGTTCAGTGCGCCTTCACGGGTTTCGCGCGGTTGCAGCAGCAGGGTGAATTCGTCGCCGCCCATGCGTGCCACGGTGTCGTCCTCGTCGACGCAGGCGGCCAGGCGCACGGCCACGTCCTTGAGCATGCGGTCGCCGGCGGCATGGCCGAGGGAGTCGTTGATCGGCTTGAAGCGGTCGAGGTCGAGGAACATCAGGACCACCCATTCCTCGTGCCGCTCGGCATGTTGCAAGGCGGTGTGCAGACGGTCCTGGAACAGGGTGCGGTTGGGCAGCAGGGTCAGGGCATCGTAGTAGGCCAGGCGGTGGATGCGCTGCTCGCTGGCCTTGCGCTCGCTGATGTCGTTGAAGAAGCACACATAGCTGACCAGATCACCTTCGTCGTCCTGTACCGCGGTGATGCCGACCCAGGCCGGATACTGCTCGCCGCTCTTGCGCTTGAGCCACAGCTCGCCTTCCCAGCTGCCATGCTGGTTGAGCTGGTTGAGGATGTAGGTGAGCTGGCCAGCCTGCTGGCGGTCGGCGGTAAGCATGCTGGGCAACTGATCGAGCACTTCCGCGGTGGCGAAGCCGCTGATGCGCTGGAAGGTCTCGTTGGTGCGCACGATATAGCCGGCCGGGTCGGTGACCATGATCGCCGCGGTGGAGTGTTCGAAGACCGTGGCGGCCATGCGCAGGTCGCGTTCGGCGCGGCGTTGCTGGCTGATGTCGCGCACGATGCTGAACACGCCTTCGAAGCGGTCCTGCTCGTCCCACATCAGTGTCCCGCGCATTTCCACGGTGATCTTGCGGCCATCGGCACGCAGGCAGTCGAAGACGAACGGCTTGCTGTTCTGCTGTTGTTGCAGCTGTTTCAGGCGCGCCGGGTTGTCGATTGCCTGCTTGAGCTGCTCCAGCATGGCCTGCATTTCATCCTGTTGGCGCGGGCTGGTGACGATGTTGAGCAGGCCGTGCTGGAGGATCCACTCCGGGCTGTAACCGAACAGGTTTTCGGCCGAGGGGCTGACATAGTCCCGCTGCAGTCTGCTGTCCGTGGAGAAGATCACATCGCTGATACTTTCCGCCAGGCGCCGATAACGCCGTTCGCTGTCGTGCAGGCTGAGTTGGGCGTTGATCTCGAGGGTGATGTCTTTGGCCACGCCGATCAGGCGGCTGACCCGGCCATTGGCATCGCGGCTGAGGGCGTGTTCGCGGATGTCGAACCAGTGCCAGCTGCCGTCGCGGTGGCGCCAGCGCAGCTGGAGTTGCAGCAACTGACCCTGGCCGACCACTTTCTGCAGGTTGCGCACGCGCTGGTACAGCTCGACATCGTCGGGGTGGAGGATCTTCTCCCACAGCTTGTCGCCCAGTTGGCGCAACTCGTCCTTGCTGTAGCCCAGATCTGGGCCGAGGCGGTTGTTGCTGAACAGCACGCGCTGGTTGCTCATGTCGTGCACATACAGCGTATCCGGCACGGCGCGCAGCACATCGGACCAGAAACGCTCGCGCTCGACCAGCGACAGCTCGACGCGCTTGCGGCTGGTGATGTCGTGGATGCTCAGGGTAACGGCCTTGAACTCGTTGGCCCGGCGCGGCAGCTGCAGGGTCAGCCACAGGTAGCGTTCATGGCCATGGGGCGTGCGCATGCGGCTTTCGACCATCATGTCCTGCTCACCATCGATCAGCGCGGTAATCAGTGCATGGCGAGAGCTGCCCGGCCGTAGCGGGCGATTGCCGATCAGGTGATCCCAGGCCTGTTTCGGCGAGTCGACGCCGAGCAGTTGCATGGCCACCCGATTCAACTCGGTGATGCGTAGCTGCTTCAGCAGCAGTTGATTATTTTCCGGCGACTGTTGCAGCCAGCCAGCCAATTGGCTGCTGTGGCGCAGGCCCTGCTGGTCGAGGAAGTCCTTCATGCCGCTCAGATCGAACACGTAGAGGGCGATACCGCTGCCTTCGAAGATGCCCTGGTAACGTCGGCGGGTGTCCTGCAGGACTTCGACGGCTTTCTGTTGCTCGGTCACGTCGCGCAGTACCCAGACCGTACCCTCGTGGCGCGCTCCGTCGGCGAGTTTGTGGCTGGTCACGGTGTACAGGCGGGATTGGCCGTCCTGAAGGATTTCGACTGGTTGTGCCGGGGGCGGCGTGTCGGCTTCCAGCCAGGGTCCGAGGACCGGCAGCAGGTTGAGCAAATGACGGCTACTGGCCTCGGCACTGCTCAGACCGAACATCTGCTCGGCACGCGGATTGAGGTAGCTGATCTGGCCATCGGCCTGGGTCACCAGGACGCGCTCTTCGATGGCGCCCAGGGCGGCGATGGCGTCGTTGAGCGAACGGCGTGACAACGCATGGGATTCACGCAGGCTGCGCTGCTCGCGCAGCAGGCCGAACAGGGCGAGCAGGGCCAGGGTGGCACAGAGGATGAACAGCAACAGCTTGCCGGCCTGCACCGGCAGCAGTTCGGCACGCACCTGCTCGGCATCGAACAGGGCGTGCACTTGCCAGTCGCTATGGGCCAATGGCAGTTGCAGGGTGCTCAACCGGTGCTCAGCTTCGCTCAGTTGCGCGGTTGGCGATGCTTGCGGGTCGTGCGGCTGGCGCAGCATAACCAGGCCGCTGCGCTGATCCTGCAGCAGCCAGGGTTGCTGGTCGCGGGCCTGCGGCAGCCAGTTGTGCAGGGCCGCCGGGCGTAGGCGCAGCAGCCAGCCGCCAGCAGTTTTGGGCTTGGCCAGTGCCAGATAGAGCAGGCCTTGCTCGCGTGGGCCATAGGCGAAATGGTAGGGGTGCTGGTGCGCCAGGCTCAACTGGCTGAGCAGTTCGCTGTCTGCCGCTGGCGCGCTGTCGGCCAGCACCTGGCCCTTGGCGTCGAACCAGGCCAGGCTGTGCAGGGCCGGGTAGATGCGGCGCAGGCTGTCGAGCAGCGCGCTCAGGTCGTTTCCGGTTACGGGGGCGGGGGCGTTGTGTTGCAGGAAAGCCTGGCCGGCTTCGGCCTTGAGCTTCATCGCCAGGGCCAGGTGTTCGCTCAACTGGGTGCTGTAGGCCAGGTTGCGTTGGCGCTGGTTATCTTCCAGTTGCTGGAATTCCTGCTGCAATTGCCACAGCAACAGGCCCAGCATCAATGCCACCAGCAGCGCCAGAGCCCCTTTCAGCGAACCACGCGAAGGGCTGGCGAACGGGTCGCGTAGGGCGCGGCGGGAGCGGTGGCGGGGGAGTTTAGGCACGCAACGGAATCCTGCTGATACAACTGCCTGTCTATGGACTGTAAGCCAGGCAAGCACAGCCCGCTAGCATGCCTTGAAGTGCGGCAATGTGCCATTACTGTCCGTCGTTGTGGTTTGCCCGTACGGGTGCAATTCGGTAGTTTTGCCGCACGCGCGCGGGCCTAGCGGCTATCATGCACATTCGCTGGAAAGTTTTGCTGCGGTCGATCGGCCGGCGGCGCTGTTTCTCCTCTTCTTATATACAGAACCAAGGTCATCCATGGCTCAATACGTCTACACCATGCATCGGCTCGGCAAGGTCGTGCCGCCGAAGCGGGAAATCCTCAAGAACATCTCCCTGTCGTTCTTCCCGGGCGCCAAGATTGGCGTGCTTGGCCTCAACGGTGCCGGTAAGTCGACCCTGCTGCGCATCATGGCTGGCGTCGACACCGAGTTCGACGGCGAAGCCCGCGCCATGCCCGGCATCAACGTCGGCTACCTGCCGCAGGAGCCGCAGCTCGACCCGAGCAAGAGCGTGCGCGAGATCGTCGAAGAGGCCGTAGGCCAGATCAAGCAGGCCCAGGCCCGTCTGGACGAGGTGTATGCCGCCTACGCCGAGCCGGATGCCGACTTCGACGCCCTGGCCGCCGAGCAGGCCAAGCTGGAAGCCATCCTGCAGGCCAGCGACGGCCACAACCTCGAGCGCCAGCTGGAAGTCGCCGCCGACGCCCTGCGCCTGCCGGCCTGGGATGCGCGCATCGAACACCTGTCCGGTGGCGAGAAGCGCCGCGTGGCGCTGTGCCGCCTGCTGCTGTCGGCCCCCGACATGCTGCTGCTGGACGAGCCGACCAACCACCTGGACGCCGACTCGGTGGCCTGGCTGGAGCACTTCCTCCACGACTTCCCGGGCACCGTGGTGGCGATCACCCACGATCGCTACTTCCTCGACAACGTCGCCGGCTGGATTCTCGAACTCGACCGCGGCGCCGGCATCCCGTACGAGGGCAACTACTCCGGCTGGCTGGAGGCGAAATCCAACCGCCTGGCCCAGGAATCCAAGCAGCAGTCGGCCCATGAAAAGGCCATGAAGGAAGAGCTGGAGTGGGTGCGCAAAGGCGCCAAGGCTCGCCAGTCCAAGTCCAAGGCGCGTCTGCAGCGTTTCGAGGAAATGCAGTCGCAGGAATTCCAGAAACGCAGCGAGACCAACGAGATCTACATCCCGGCCGGTCAGCGCCTGGGCGACAAGGTCATCGACTTCGTCAACGTCAGCAAGGGCTACGGCGACCGTGCGCTGATCGACAACCTGTCGTTCAGCATGCCCAAGGGCGCCATCGTCGGCGTGATCGGCGGTAACGGCGCCGGTAAGTCGACCCTGTTCCGCATGCTGATGGGCAAGGAGCAGCCGGATTCGGGCAGCATCGAGATCGGCGACACCGTGCAGCTGGCCTGCGTCGACCAGAGCCGTGAAGACCTCGATGGCAGCAAGACTGTGTGGGAAGCCGTGTCCGGCGGCTCCGACATGATCAAGATCGGCAACTACGAGGTGCCGTCGCGTGGCTATGTCGGTCGCTTCAACTTCAAGGGGGGCGACCAGCAGAAGTTCGTCAAGGACCTCTCCGGTGGTGAGCGCGGCCGTCTGCACCTGGCCCTGACCCTGAAAGAGGGCGCCAACGTCCTGCTGCTCGACGAGCCGTCCAACGACCTCGACGTGGAAACCCTGCGTTCGCTGGAGGAAGCGCTGCTCGACTTCCCCGGCGCGGCCATCGTGATCTCTCACGATCGCTGGTTCCTCGACCGTGTGGCCACGCACATCCTGGCGTACGAAGATGACTCTCACATCGAGTTCTTCGAAGGCAACTACACCGAGTACGAAGTCGACCGCAAAAAACGCCTGGGCGATGCCGCCGCGCAGCCGCACCGCGTGCGTTACAAGAAGCTGGCGCAGTAACTCGCGCTGCAATGCAAACGGAGCCGCAAGGCTCCGTTTTCATTTGTTCTGCGGCAAAGCGCCAGGCCGTTGGCAGCAGCGCCCCCGCGTCATGGCGATAATCCACCCGCTCGGGTCATTGGTGTCTGCAAGGAGAAGGACATGCTCAGAAGGCAAGGAATGCGCGCCGCCCTGCTGGCCGCGCTCTGTAGTGTCGGCCAGGCTGTGGCGCTGGAGGTGCGCGAAGGCGACATCATCTTCCACCCGTCGCGCTCGACGCAGAGCCTGGCGATTCAGCAGGCCACCCATTCGCGCTACAGCCACATGGGCCTGGTGCTCTACCGTGATGGCCAGCCGCAGGTTTACGAGGCCAGTGCGCGGGTCAAGTACACGCCGCTGGCCGAGTGGATCGCCCGCGGCGAAGGTGGTCACTATGTGCTCAAGCGGCTGCGCGAGGCCGATCGCCTGCTGGACGAGCCGGCCCTGCGCCGCCTGCGGGCCGAGGCGGCGCCGTTTGCCGGGCGCCGCTACGACCTGACGTTCGAATGGTCGGATCAGCGCCTGTACTGCTCCGAACTGGTGTGGAAAATCTACCAGCGCGCCCTCGGGCTGGAAATCGGCGCTCTGCAGCAGATCCGCGACTTCGATCTGAGTTCGGCTGCGGTGCGCAGCAAGATGCGCGAACGCTATGGCGAGCAGGTGCCACTGGATGAGCAGGTGATTTCGCCGGCGGCGATGTTCGATTCGCCCTTGCTGGTGCAGGTTTACGCGCAGTAAGCGCGGCACCCGGCGATCTTCAGAGTGATCACGGCCCCGTCACGCGGGTGACGGAGCCGTGATCAGGCCTCAGCGATAGCTCACGCCGGGTTGCGCGGTGCTGATGCGGGTGCCGGCCTTGCCCTGAACGATGGCTTCGATGTCCGGCAACGATCCGATCACCGCCACCTTGCCGGTGTCGCGGGCGAACTCGCAGGCCGCCTGGACTTTCGGCCCCATGGAGCCCGCGGCAAAGCCGAGGCGTTCCAGTTCGTCGGGGTGGGCCTGGGCGATGGCCTTCTGGGTTGGTTTGCCCCAGTCGATATAGGTGGCATCAACATCGGTGGCGATCACCAGCAGGTCGGCTTGCAGTTCGGTGGCCAGAAATGCTGAGCAGAGATCCTTGTCGATCACCGCTTCCACCCCGACCAGCTTGCCGTCTTTGTACATGGTCGGGATGCCGCCGCCACCGGCGGCAATCACGATGGTGCCCTTTTCCAGCAGCCACTTGAGTGGACGAATCTCGAAGATGCGCTTGGGTCGTGGGCTGGCGACGACGCGACGGAACTTGTCACCATCGGGTGCGATGGTCCAGCCTTTCTCGGCGGCCAGTTGCTCGGCTTCCGCCTTGGCGTAGACCGGGCCGATGGGCTTGGTCATGTGCTGGAAGGCTGGGTCGTTGGGATCGACTTCAACCTGGGTGAGCAGGGTGGCGAAGGGCACCTCGACGGGCAGCAGGTTACCCAGCTCCTGTTCGATCATGTAGCCGATCATGCCTTCGGTTTCGGCCCCGAGCACGTCCAGCGGGTAGGGGTTCTTGGCATCGTAGGCGTTGCCTTGCAGGGCCAGCAGGCCGACTTGCGGGCCGTTGCCGTGGGCCACCACCAGCTCGTTGCCGGTAGCGATCTTGGCGATCTGCTCGCAGGCGATGCGCACGTTCTCGCGTTGGTTCTCGGCGGTCATGGCTTCGCCGCGGCGAAGCAGGGCGTTACCGCCCAGGGCGATGACGAGTCGCATGGTGTTCTCCTTGTTCGTAGCCGGGGTGATGCACGATCGGCTCCCTCTCCCATTCATGGGAGAGGGCTGGGGAGAGGGTGATCAGGCGACTCGGAATCGTCGGATAAACCCTCTCCCCCAGCCCCTCTCCCGCAAGCGGGAGAGGGGAGGCAAGCGCACAGCTTTTTGGGGTTTAGATATCGGCCAGGGTCGAAACCAGGATCGCCTTGATGGTGTGCATGCGGTTTTCCGCCTGCTCGAAGGCGATGCACCACGGCGACTCGAACACATCCTCGGTCACTTCGATGCCGTTCTTCAGGTGCGGGTACTTCTCGGCGATCTGCTTGCCGACCTTGGTGTCGCTGTTATGGAAGGCGGGCAGGCAGTGCATGAACTTGACGCGTGGGTTGCCGGCAGCCTGCATCAGCGCGCTGTTGACCTGGTAGGGCAGCAGTTGCTCGATACGCTCGGCCCAGGCTTCGACCGGCTCGCCCATGGATACCCAGACGTCGGTATGGACGAAATCGACGCCCTTGACCGCGGCCTTGGGATCTTCGGTGAGGGTGATGCGCGCGCCGCTTTCCTCGGCGAACTTCTTGCAGGCGGCAACATGCTCGTCAGTCGGCCACAGCGCCTTGGGTGCGGCGATACGCACATCCATGCCCAGCTTGGCGCCGATCAGCAGCAGCGAGTTGCCCATGTTGTTGCGCGCGTCACCCAGGTAGGCGTAGCTGATCTCGTGCAGCGGCTTGTCGCTGAATTCACGCATGGTCAGCACGTCGGCGAGCATCTGGGTCGGGTGGTATTCGTCGGTCAGGCCGTTGAACACCGGTACGCCGGCATAGCTGGCCAGTTCCTCAACGATTTCCTGCTTGAAACCGCGGTATTCGATGGCGTCGTACATGCGCCCGAGCACGCGGGCGGTGTCTTTCATGCTCTCCTTGTGGCCAATCTGCGAGGAGCCCGGGTCGATGTAGGTGACGTTGGCGCCCTGGTCATAGGCGGCCACTTCGAAGGCGCAGCGAGTGCGGGTCGAGGTCTTCTCGAAGATCAGCGCAATGTTCTTGCGCAGCAGGTGTGGCTGCTCGGTGCCGGTGTATTTGGCGCGCTTGAGGTCGCGCGACAGATCGAGCAGATAGCGCAGCTCGCGAGTGCTGTGGTGCATCAGACTGAGCAGGTTGCGGTTGTGCATATTGAACGCCATGGTTCTTTCTCCTTGTAGGCAACTGGAAACCTGGCCGCGTCAGAACTGCAAATGGCTGGCGGGGCGGGCGGCTGGGTTACAGCCACCGGGATAGGGATTAGTAGTCGATCGGGTCGCGGATGATCGGGCAGGTCATGCAGTGACCACCGCCACGGCCGCGGCCGAGTTCGCTGGCGCTGATGGTGACGACCTCGACACCGGCCTTGCGCAGCAGGGTGTTGGTGTAGGTGTTGCGGTCATAGCCGACCACCACGCCTGGCTCCAGGCAGACCACGTTGTTGCCGTCGTCCCACTGTTCGCGCTCGGCCTCGAAGCTGTCACCGCCGGTTTCCACCACGCGCAATTTCTTCAGGTTGAGGGATTCGGCGACCACGTCGATGAAGGATTTATCCTCGCGGCGCACGTCGATGCCGCCCGGCTTGCTCTCGTCCGGCCGGAGTACGAAGGGCACGATGTTGTAGGCCACTTCCGGGAAGACGGTCACCAGGTCGCGGTCGCAGAAGCTGAACACGGTGTCCAGGTGCATGGCTGCGCGCGACTTGCCGAGGCCGGCGACTACCACCCTGTCGGCGGCGCCTTTGTCGAACAGGGCCTTGGCCACCTGGCCGATGGCCTGGTGCGAGCTGCGCTCACCCATGCCGATCAGCACGGTACCGTTGCCGATCGGCATCACGTCGCCACCTTCGAGGGTGGCGGCGCCGTGATCCTTGTCCGGATCGCCGTACCAGACCTCATATTCTTCGTTGATGAAGTCCGGGTGGAATTTGTAGATGGCACTGGCCAGCAGGGTTTCCTGGCGACGGGCTGGCCAGTACATGGGATTGAGCGTCACACCGCCATAGATCCAGCAGGTGGTGTCACGGGTGAACTGGGTATTGGGCAGCGGCGGGAAGAGGAAGCTCGACTCGCCCTGATAAGCGGCGAACATCTTCGCAGCCTCGGAGTCCTTGTACTTCACCAGATCGGAGCCGGCCACGCCGCCTATCAGGAACTCGGCGATGCGCCGCGACTCCAGACTTTCGATGAAATCACGCACCTCGCTCTGCAGGCCGAGGCCGACGCTGTTGGCGGTAATCTTGCGGTCGAGAACCCATTTCAGGGCTTCGGGGTTCTTGATCGTCTCTTCGAGCAGGTTGTGCATCTCCACCACGTCGATGCCGCGCTCGCGCATCTTGGTCATGAAGTCGAAGTGGTCACGCTTGGCCTGGGAAACCCAGATCACGTCGTCGAACAGCAGCTCGTCGCAGTTGTTCGGGGTCAGGCGCAGGTGCGCCAGGCCCGGCGAGCAGACCATCACCTTGTGCAGTTTGCCGGCTTCGGAATGGACGCCAAGTTTCTTCTTGCTCATGTTCGAACTCCTTCTCTTAAAGGCTGAGGAAGCCGTCGTAGAGACCGTAGGCGGCAATGCCGGCGCCGATCAGGACGACAACGAAGATCACTTTTTCGATATTGGTGAACACCGGTTGGCCCAGTTCGCGCTTGGCCTTGGCGAACAGGATGGCACCCGGCGCGTAGAGCAGTGCGGAGAGCAGCAGGTACTGCACGCCCGCGGCATACACCAGCCACACCGCGTAGATAGTCGAGATCAGGGCGATCAGCAGATCCTTGTTACGTTGACCGGCATCGTTCTCGTAGGTCTCGCCGCGCACCGCCAGCAGCACCGCGTAGGCGCTGGACCAGAAGTACGGCACCAGGATCATCGAGGTGGCCAGGTACAGCAGCTTGAGGTAAGTGGCGTCGTTGAACAGGGTGATGACGAGGAACAGCTGGATCAGGCCGTTGGACAGCCACAGCGCATTGACCGGTACATGGTTGACGTTCTCCTTGCGCAGGAACTCCGGCATGGTGTGGTCCTTGGCCGAGGAGAAGATGATCTCCGCGCACAGCAGGGTCCACGACAGCAGGGCTCCGGCTAGGGACACGATCAGGCCGACACTGATCAGCATGGCGCCCCACGGGCCGACCACATGCTCGAGTACGCCGGCCATCGACGGGTTCTTCAGCCCGGACAGCTGGGCCTGGGCCAGGATGCCCTGGGACAGCAGGTTGACCAGCACCAGAAGCAACAATACGCCGACGAAGCCGATCACCGTGGCCTTGCCGACGTCGCTGCGTTTCTCGGCGCGGGCGGAGAAGATGCTCGCCCCTTCGATGCCGATGAATACCCAGACGGTGACCAGCATCATGTTGCGTACCTGATCCATCACGCTGCCCAGCTCGGTATTGCTCTCACCCCAGAAGTCGCCGGTGAACACGTCCATCTTGAAGGCGATGGCGGCAATCACGATGAACAGCGCCAGCGGCACCATCTTGGCGATGGTGGTGACGGTGTTGATGAACGCCGCTTCCTTGATCCCGCGCAGCACCAGGAAGTGCAGCAGCCACAGCAGTACCGAGGCGCAGATGATGGCCGGCAGGGTGTTGCCCTCGCCGAATACCGGGAAGAAGTAACCGAGGGTGGAGAACAGCAGCACCATGTAGCTGACGTTGCCGATCCAGGCGCTGATCCAGTAGCCCCAGGCCGAGGAGAAGCCCATGTAGTCGCCAAAACCGGCCTTGGCGTAGACATACACGCCGCCGTCCAGTTGCGGCTTGCGGTTGGCCAGGGTCTGGAAGACGAAGGCCAGGGTCAGCATGCCCACGCCGGTGATCAGCCAGCCGATCAGAGTGGCGCCGGCACTGGCGCTGGCGGCAATGTTCTGCGGCAGCGAGAAGATCCCGCCACCGACCATGGAGCCGACGACCAGGGCGACCAGAGCACCGAGTTTAAGTTTGTTGCTTGAGTCCGTCATGTTGCCCCCTAGGCTGTATTGGCAGCGTTTTTTTATTAGGCAGTGGTGGTGATGACCAAAGCATGACCGTGCACCTCGGCCATGCCGTGCAGACTGCTGAGCGCTGTGCACTGATGAATGCCGTTCAACTCAATCTGTCCTCCGTGCTGGTTATGTGGCGCCGTGGCGCTGGGCCACCGCTCTCTGACGGGGCGGCCATCTGTGCGCTATGGCAGGCTCACAGGCCATCTTTCTCGAGGTGGTCGAAGTCGACCGGCTCGCCTGGTTTCGCCCCAAGCTGCTCGCGGATGTCCTTGAACATGGCGTCGTACTCGGCATGCCCGCGCATGATTGGGCTGGAGTTGGGTGACAATCCGTGTTTGACCACTGCCTTGGTGATCAGGCTGGCGAAGTTGAAGGCGGTATCGCGGTGCATGTCGAACTCTTCGCAGAACTCGCGGCCCTCGATGGTGCCCGTCACTTTGAAGTGCATCAGCATGCCTTCGACCGCGTCGCGGCGAACCTCATAGAACACGTCGATCTCGAACTTCGGCATGTTCGGCATATTGAGTGGTGTAGTGCGGTGAAGATGACCTGGTTTAAACATGCTAGCCCCCATGGCCTTGCAGAACGGTCTGGCTTTGGTGTTGCGCTGGGGCGCCGTTTACTGCGTGCCATTTATTGGTACGGGCGTCCCTTGCCTTATGGAATGTAGTGCGCAATCTCCAACTAGCAAGCGCGCAGAAAGCTATTGAAAGTTGGCTTGACCTGCGTCATGTCGACTCTGCGGCTGGTGCGGGTATTGCTCGCCTTGCACTGGCTTGGCTGCTAGCCTCAGGCGCATGTATGCGTGTTGATAACTGGGGGCAGGGAAATGCTGGACTACGTGGCACTGGGGATTCTGATTTTCGTCGGCATCGTGCTGTTCTATGGGGTGATCGTCATTCATGACATCCCCTACGAAATAGCCGTGCACCGCAAGCATCCGCAACAGGATGCGATTCTGGTGGCGGGCTGGGTCAGCCTGTTCACCCTGCATGTGATCTGGCCGTTCCTGTGGATCTGGGCAACCTTGTACCGGGAGGATCGCGGTTGGGGCTTTTCCACCGGCGAGTCTGCGCAGAGCCCGCGTCTGCAGGCGCTGGAGCAGCAGGTCGGGGCCATACAGCAGCGCCTCGATGTGCTTGCCAGTAGCAGCGCGCCGAGCGTGGTTGACGCCCCCGCGGCACCGGTTGCACCCACGCCGCAGCAGGAGGGCTGAGCCATGGATTTGTTGTTGATCCTGACCTACACCGCCATCTGCGTCGTCATCTTCAAGGTCTTCAAGATTCCGCTGAACAAGTGGACCGTGCCTACGGCCATGCTCGGTGGCATCGTGCTGATCGGCAGCCTGATCTTCCTGATGAACTACAACCATCCCTATTCGGAAGTGTCGCGCAGCTACTTCGTCAGCACGCCGATCGTGCCGGCAGTCAGCGGCCAGGTGATCGAGGTGCCGGTGCAGGGCAACCGGCTCATGGAAAAGGGCGAGGTGCTGTTCCGCATCGACCCGACACCGTTCGAAAATCGGGTGAAGTCGTTCAAGGCGCAACTGGTTTCGGCCAGGGCCGATCAGTTCCGCGCCCGCGAGCTGGCCAAGCGCAATGTGGGTAATCGGCGTGATGTCGATATAACCACGGCGCGGGTCGATGACCTGCAGGCGCAGCTCAATATCGCTCAGTTCGAACTGGACAATACGGTGGTGCGGGCGCCCTCGCGCGGTTATGTCACCCAGGTGACGCTGCGTCCCGGTATCTACGCGGTGAAGATGCCGCTACGCCCGGCGATGATCTTCGTGCCCCACGAGGATTATTCCTATGTGGCCTGGATGCGGCAGAACAGCCAACTGCGCCTGAGCACGGGCGATGATGCCGAGATCGCTTTCGATGGCCTGCCGGGGCAGGTATTCAAGGCGCGGGTGAAGATGGTGCTGCCGGTGATTGCCGAAGGCCAGTTGCAGCCCTCGGGCAACCTGATGGGCTTTACCGGTTCGCCGCCGGCCGGCCGGGTGCCGGTGGTGCTGGAAGTGATCGATCCGGCCTTCGAGCCTTACCGCGACCTGATGCCGGGCGGCTCTTATGGCCAGGCTGCGCTCTATACCGAGCATTTCCATCATGTGGCGGTGATGCGCAAGATTCTGCTGCGCATGTCGTCCTGGATGAACTACTTCTTCCCGTTCCACTAAGTACAAAGGCCCCGTCGCCGGATATGCCGTGTCAGGCATATCCGGCGACGGGGCCTTTTTTGCGTGTCGCTTTCAGCGCGCCAGCATGGCCTGCGCCAGTTGCATGTCGCTGGCTTCGCCAGTGGGGTAGTGCGTGCGGGCATGGCGGAGGGCGACTTCGAGGAAGGCGCCGCGTATTTCGCCCTGGCTGGCGACGAAACTGGCGGCGTCGTCCTGTGCCTGCAGGATGATCTTGTCATCCTTGAACGACGAGGACGTGGCATCGCTGGTGCCACCAATCGACTCGATCGTGGTGTCGGTAGTGACCACGAAGCTGGTGGCCATGGCCAGCGGGCTGCAGAGCAGGCCCAGGATGGTCAGGTAATGTGCGGGTTTAAGGCGCATGGTGGTTCTCCTTGCCGTTGTTTAGGCTCCGCCCATTTTTAGAGTAGGCGGAACGCGTGGGATTCACTGCTTGGCGCGCAGTTGTTCGAGAGACAGGCGCATGTCGGTGGCCCAGCCATCAATGACCGGCTTCACATCGCTGGCGCTGAGCACCTGTTTGCTGTTTTCCAGGCTGGTGCCTGCGCCCTTGCGTACTACTTCGGCGACCACCTTGCTGCTGCCACCGTCGACGAAGGAAGCTTCGGTGGCGATTTCCACTGTCTGGTCGCGCTGGCCAGCGGCGGTGGTCGCGGCAGCCAGTACCAGGGCAATCGGGATCACTTCATAGGGTTGCAGGCCTTCGGTTTCCGCCGACACGGCGGTGATGGCCGGGCGAATGATCAAGGCCGAGCTGGTTGGCGCGTCGGCGATGCTAATTACCTTGCCCAGTTCGCGCCTCAGGGCCTGGTCGTAGTAGCGGGTGACGTCGTTCAGGGTGGCCTGCGGGATGCGCGAGTTGGGCTGCGGGCGCGGATGGAACTGGCTGGGCTCGATATACACCTGGGTATAGCGACTGATGTCCAGATTCGGATCGACCCAGCGCGCCACCTTGACCCCACTCGGGCTGGTCTGCTCGCTCAGGCGGTTGTAGTCCTGCAGAAAGCCCGAGTACTGGGCGGGCTCCACCAGCGTGCTGGCGCAGCCGGAAAGCAGCAGGCTGGCGGTCAGCAGGGATGTAGCAAGGCACTTGGTCATGTAGAGCTCCTGATGGTGGTTTTTCTTAGTGATTGCTGATGGCCTGGCTTGCCCCCTGGCCTGAAAAGCTGGGGGCTATATTGCTGCAAGCATAGTGAGCTGTTTGGGCAATGCCAGGTCTCACCGGTAGCTTGATGTGCTGAGATGACGCTGTGATTGACGGGTATCAATAAGCGGCAGCCTGCCGGGCTTACCGGGCCTGTGCTTGACGGCTATCAGTGCAAGCGGCAAAGAAATGGCCACACTGATGGAAACTATCACGGAGTTTGCCATGACTACCTTCGATCCGCGCGCCGCTCTAGATCAACTGTTCGCCGAGTACAGCAAGCGTGCCAATTCGATTCGTCGTGACCTCGGCCTGCCCCATCAGGCCGATTTTGCCGAGCAGGCCCAGGAACGGCAGAACGATGAAGTGCTGGAAGCCCTGCTGGCCGAGGCCGCGGCCGGATTGCGCCAGGTCGGCCTGGCGCGCCAGCGTCTCGACGAGGGCCGCTATGGCGACTGCCTGCGCTGTGGTGAGCCGATTAATCCGGCGCGCCTGGCCGCGTTACCGACCGCCGAGTGTTGCCTGGCTTGTGCGGAAAAACCGCCCACTTGATGCCTTGCCAGCAGCGTCAGGGCGGCGCCAGAATGAGTCCAACTTTCCGCGGTGTTGTACCGCCCGATAAGGACTTCCGATGCCCGAATCCTTCGCTGCCGGCCTGCACCTGGCGCCTGATGACCTGACCCGCCCCTTCGCTCCTGAACAGTTCAACTTCACCACCACCGACGATCTGGAGTTCTTCCGCGGCGTGCTGGGCCAGGAGCGTGCGGTCGAGGCCCTGCAGTTCGGCGTGGCGATGCCGCGCCCCGGTTACAACGTGTTCGTCATGGGCGAGCCGGGCACCGGGCGCTTCTCCTTCGTCAAACGCTACCTCAAGGCCGAAGGCAAACGTCTGGCCACCCCGGTCGACCGGGTCTACGTCAACCACTTCGACGAGCCGCGCGAGCCGCGCGCGCTGGAGCTGCCGCCGGGCACGGCGGGCACCTTCATCAGCGACATCGGCCACCTGCTCGACAACCTGCTGTCGACCTTCCCTGCGGTGTTCGAGACGCCGAGCTACCAACAGAAGAAAAGTGCCATCGATCGCGTGTTCAACCAGCGCTACGACAAGGCCCTGGATGTAGTCGAGCGCCTGGCCCTGGAAAAGGAAGTGGCGCTGTACCGCGATAGCAGCAATATCGCCTTCACCCCGATGAAAGACGGCAAGGCCCTCGACGAAGCCGAGTTCGCCCAGCTGCCGGAAGCCGAGCGCGAGCGCTTCCATACCGATATCGCGGCCCTGGAAGAACGCCTGAATGAAGAGCTGACCGGCCTGCCGCAGTGGAAGCGCGAGCTGAGCAACCAGTTGCGCCAGCTCAACGAGGAAACCATCACCCTGGCCCTGCAGCCGCTGCTGGCGCCGCTGTCGGAGCAATACGCGGAGAATGCTGGGGTCTGCGCCTACCTGCAGGCGGTGCAGGTCAACCTGCTGAAGACCGTGGTCGATCAACTGGTCGATGAGAAGCCCGATGGCCAGCGTCGCGAAATGCTCGAAGAGCAGTATTCCCCGAGCCTGGTGGTCGACCATCACGTCGACGGCGGCGCTCCCGTGGTGTTCGAGTCGCACCCGACCTACGACAACCTGTTCGGCCGCATCGAATACAGCACCGACCAGGGCGCGCTCTACACCAGCTACCGGCAGCTGCGCCCAGGCGCCCTGCATCGGGCCAACGGTGGTTTCCTGATCCTCGAGGCGGAGAAGATGCTTGGCGAGCCGTTCGTCTGGGATGCGCTCAAGCGCGCCCTGCAATCGCGCCAGCTGAAGATGGAATCGCCACTCGGCGACCTCGGCCGCATCGCCACTGTGACCCTGACCCCGCAAGTGATCCCGCTGCACCTCAAGGTGGTGATCATCGGCTCGCGCCAGCTGTATTACACCCTGCAGGACCTCGACCCGGACTTTCAGGAGATGTTCCGCGTACTGGTCGACTTCGACGAGGACATCCCGCTGGCCGATGACAGCCTGGAGCAGTTCGCCCAGCTGATGAAGACCCGCACCTCGGAAGAGGGCATGGCGCCGCTCACCGCCGCCGCCGTGGCGCGCCTGGCGACCTACAGCGCCCGCCTGGCCGAGCACCAGGGGCGCCTGTCGGCGCGAATTGGCGACCTGTTCCAGCTGGTCAGCGAGGCGGACTTCATCCGCAACCTGGCCGGTGATGCGGTGACCGATTCCGGCCATATCGAGCGCGCGCTGAAGGCCAAGGCCACGCGTACGGGCCGCGTGTCGGCGCGGATCATCGACGACATGCTGGCCGGCATCATCCTGATCGACACCGCCGGCGCCGCCGTGGGCAAGTGCAACGGCCTGACCGTGCTGGAAGTCGGCGACTCGGCCTTCGGCGTACCGGCGCGCATCTCCGCCACGGTCTATCCGGGCAGCAGCGGCATCGTCGACATCGAGGGCGAGGTCAACCTCGGCCAGCCGATCCACTCCAAGGGGGTGATGATCCTCACCGGCTTCCTCGGCAGCCGCTACGCCCAGGAGTTCCCCCTGGAGATCTCCGCGAGCATTGCCCTGGAACAATCCTACGGTTACGTCGACGGCGACAGCGCCTCGCTCGGCGAGGTCTGCACGCTGATCTCGGCCCTGTCGCGCACGCCGCTCAAGCAGTGCTTCGCCATCACCGGTTCGATCAACCAGTTCGGCGAGGTGCAGGCCATCGGTGGGGTCAACGAGAAGATCGAAGGTTTCTTCCGCCTGTGCGAGGCCCGCGGCCTGACCGGCGAGCAGGGGGTGATCATCCCGCACTCCAACGTCAGCAACCTGATGCTTGATGAGCGCGTGCTGCAGGCGGTGCGTGGCGGTATGTTCCACGTCTATGCCGTGCGCCAGGTCGACGAGGCGCTCAGCCTGCTGGTTGGCGAGGCGGCGGGCAGCCCGGATGAACAGGGCCAGTTCCCGGAAGGCAGCGTCAATGCGCGGGTGGTCGAGCGCCTGCGCAGCATTGCCGAGATGGGCATGGAGGAAGAGGAGAAACCGGCGGAAGAGGCCAAGCCCAAGGAAATCAAGGCGAGGGCCAAACCGGCGGCGAAAAAGCCCAAGGAATGACGACGCAGCCTGCCGACAACTGGTCAGTCACTGACCAGTTCGGTGGCGGCCACGGGGCATGCTGTTCGGGGCTGCTTTCCCCCGCTCCATCCACAGAGTTATCCACAGTGCGCGGGGATAACTTTTACCTTCCCCGCGCGTGGGGCGGGGTGTAGGCTGAAAGTCAGACCTTGCGAGGATCGCCGCCATGCCGCGCAGCCTCTGCCTCACCCGTCAGTGCCTGGGCCTGACCACCCGTATCGAGTGCGTGATTCGTCCGCTGGCCGGTGAACGTGGCCTGTGGACGCTGCTCTGTGCGGCCGGAATGTCGGGCGCCCAACCTTCCGCGATCAAGGCGCAGGGCCCATTCCACGGGCCTTTCGTGGCCGAAGCAGTGCTCGATTCGATTGCCCAGTGCCTGGCTGTGCAAGGTTATGTCGAGTGCACGGAGCCGCAGATCTGGCGCCTGCACCTGCAGGCCGAACTGCGCCGTTTGAATGGCGAGCATTGCCGTCATGTCGGCGATTACCAGTTCCGTCCGGAAAGCTGATCACCCCACTGCACGCTTTTTGCGCAATGTACGCTAGCCGGCACATGGGCTGGCCTGCAGCCATCCGCCCCAACCTTGCGCACAAGGTTATCCACAGCAGCCGGGGATAAACCCTGCAAAGCTTTCGCGCCTTTGTCCGGCAGGGCTGGCTGGGTATACTCGCGGCCGGATTTTCTGACTTGGTGAGAGCTCATGGAACGCTTTATCGAGAACGCGATGTACGCGTCGCGCTGGCTGTTGGCCCCCATCTATTTCGGTCTGTCCCTGGCCCTGCTGGCCCTGGCGCTGAAGTTCTTCCAAGAGGTCTATCACATCCTTCCGCAGGTATTTGCCCTGGAGGAGGCCGCGCTGATTCTCAAGTTGCTGTCGCTGATCGACATGGCTCTGGTCGGCGGCCTGCTGGTGATGGTGATGATTTCCGGCTACGAGAACTTCGTCTCCCAGCTGGACATCGACGACGGCAAGGAGAAGCTCAGCTGGCTGGGCAAAATGGACTCCGGCTCGCTGAAGATGAAGGTGGCCGCCTCCATCGTGGCGATTTCCTCGATTCACCTGCTCAAGGTGTTCATGGATGCCAAGAACTACGATCCGGATCATCTGATGTGGTATGTGATCATCCATATGACCTTCGTGGTGTCGGCCTTCGCCATGGGCTACTTGGACAAGCTGACCAAGCACGACCACTGATCCGCTGCTTGCGCGTCAATCGCCGCCCGGCCGTTGCATAACGGACGGGCGGTTTCATTTCTACCTTGCGTCAGTCTTTTATTGTACAAAAATTATATTTGTACATATTCTTGTATAAGATTGATGCGAGGCGCGCCATGAGACTGTTCGATCTGCTAGCCCATGCCCAAGCCGGGCATGTCGATGAGTTGAACCTTATCTCCCTCGAAGGCGGCATCTATGTGCTGGAAGTGCGCATGGATGGCCAAACGCTGCCGGTCAAGGACGAGCACGGCAAGACCCTGCACCTGCGCTCCGTGGAGCATGCCCGCGATGTATTGCGCGAGCTGCCGCGGTTGCCCTTCCATCTGGTGCACGCCGAGGTGCATGACGAGATGTGCGGCATGCCGCCTGCCGCCAGCGAGCCGCTGCGGGTGCCGATCTCGATGAACAACGCCTGGTGAGTGGCCCGCGTCTGGCCCTGGTGCTGGGCGATCAGCTGTCCTTCGACCTGGCTTGCCTGGCGGCGCTGGACCCGGCACAAGATGCCGTGCTGCTGGCCGAGGTGATGGAGGAGGCCAGTCATGTTGCCCATCACCCGCAGAAGATCGCGCTGATCTTCAGTGCCATGCGGCACTTTGCCGAGGCGTTGCGCGAGCAGGGCTGGTGCGTGCATTACGTGCGCCTGGATGATCAGGGTAACAGCGGTTCGATCGCGACTGAGCTGCGCCGTTGGGCGACACAGCTGCAGCCTGCCGAAGTGCATGTCACCGAATGTGGCGACTGGCGGCTGGAGCAGTCGTTGCGTGACAGCGGCTTGCCGCTGGTGTGGCACGCGGACGCGCGCTTTCTCTGCAGTCGAAGCGAGTTCGCCGACTGGGCCAGCGGCAAGAAGCAGCTGCGCATGGAGTATTTCTACCGCGAGATGCGCCGCAAGGGCGGTTGGCTGCTGAATGGCGACGGCAGCCCGGTGGGCGGTACGTGGAATTTCGATGCGGAGAACCGCAAGGCGCTGCCGAAGCAGCTCAAGGCGCCCATGGTGGCGAGCTTTGCGCGGGATGCGATCACCTGCGAGGTGTTGCAGCTGGTGGCGCTGCGCTTCGCTCATCACTACGGCAGCCTGGAGCGCTTCGATTACCCGGTAACCCATGCCGAAGCCGAGGCGCTGTGGCTGCACTTTCTCGATTTCGCCCTGCCGGCCTTCGGCGACTATCAGGATGCCATGGCCACGGGCGAGCCCTTTCTGTTCCACGCGCGCATCAGTGCGGCATTGAATATCGGCCTGCTCGATCTGCGTCGCCTCTGTGCGGATGTCGAGTCGGCCTATTGGGCGGGGCGCGTGCCGCTGAATGCAGCGGAAGGGTTTATTCGCCAGTTGATCGGCTGGCGCGAATATGTGCGGGGCATTTACTGGCTGCACATGCCTGGCTACGCCCAGTGCAATGCCTTCGGCAACACCCGGCCGCTGCCGGAGTTCTACTGGACCGGCAAGACCCGGATGAACTGCATGCGTCAGGCCATCGGGCAGACGCTCGAATACGCCTATGCCCACCATATCCAACGGCTGATGGTCACCGGCAACTTCGCCCTGCTCGCCGGCATCGCCCCGCAGCAGGTCTGTGACTGGTATCTGGCGGTGTACATGGATGCCTTCGACTGGGTCGAGTTGCCCAATACCCTCGGTATGGTCATGCATGCCGATGGCGGCTATCTGGGCTCCAAGCCCTATTGCGCCAGCGGCCAGTACATCAAGCGGATGTCCGACTACTGCGGCGATTGTGCCTACAAGGTCACTCAGAGCACCGGTGAGCAGGCCTGCCCGTTCAATGCGCTGTACTGGCACTTCCTGATGCGCCACCGCGAGCAGTTGGGGCGCAACCAGCGCCTGGGCATGGTCTACAAGAACCTCGAGCGCATGCCCGAGGCCAAGCAGCAGGCGTTGTGGCAGCGCGGCGAGCAACTGCTGGCGCAGCTGGATGCCGGGGAAGTGCTGTGAAGAAGGCCGCATTGCCGGTGAAGCACTGTGCGGTATGCGGTTTACCCTTCAACTGGCGCAAGAAGTGGAGCCGTTGTTGGGCTGAGGTGCGTTACTGCTCCGAGCGTTGCCGACGAAATCGAACCACCGCGGTGGGGTCATGAATGACGGCCTGTGCTAGGCTGGCCGCCCTTTTTTGTCCGCTAGTGGAGCTCGGCCATGTCCGAAGTCAATCTGTCCAACGATCTGTCCACCGACGAAGGCCGCGTCAGCTACGGCATCGGCCGTCAGCTGGGTGACCAGCTGCGTGACAACCCACCGCCGGGCGTCAGCCTGAATGCGGTGATCGCCGGTCTGCGTGACGCTTTCAATGGCCAGCCCAGCCAGGTCTCTTCGGAGGAGCTGAATGCCAGCTTCCGAGTGATCCGCGAAATCATGCAGGCCGAAGCTGCCGCCAAGGCCGAAGCGGCTGCCGGCGCCGGGCGTGCCTACCTGGTCGAGAACGCCAAGCGTGATGGCGTGACCGTGCTGGAATCCGGCCTGCAGTACGAAGTACTGGTTGCCGGCGAGGGCGCCAAGCCGTCCCGCGAAGATCATGTGCGCACCCACTACCATGGCACCCTGATCGACGGCACCGTGTTTGACAGCTCCTACGAGCGCGGTCAGCCGGCCGAGTTTCCGGTGGGCGGCGTGATCGCCGGCTGGGTCGAGGCCCTGCAGCTGATGAACACCGGCAGCAAATGGCGCCTGCACGTGCCGAGCGAGCTGGCCTATGGTGGCCAGGACGTCGGCAGCATTCCGCCGCACAGCGTGCTGGTGTTTGACGTAGAGCTGCTCGACATCCTGTAAGTCGAGCGCTGGTAAAAAGCGATGCCCGGCCGGTAGTCCTGACTGGCCGGGCATCAGCAGGCGCCTCGTTGCACCTGCGCATGTGAGCTTCCGCGGTCGCTCCCATGCTTTCCCGGCCCTTCCCTGGGCAGGGTTCTTGCCCGGCAGATTAGCCGTCGTTGGCTAACGGCCGGCGTCTTCAGTGCATCTCGCCGTGCGGCCGCAGCGCGCGGGCATAGCAGAACAGAAACAGGTTACGCACCAGCTCTTTGAGCACCACCGGCTCGTTGGAGTTGAGGCTGGTCAGATCCAGATCGCCCTGGTCGCGCAGCTCGTCGATGGCTTCCTCTTCCAGTACCGCACACACCGCTCCGGTTTCCCGATTGAGAATGCGCAGGTAGGGGTGCGGGCGATCCAGCCAAGCATCGATCAAATAGGTCATGGCTCTCTCTCCTTGTCACTAAACCATGAGATGAGAATAATTCCTATTCAAATAATAGCAAGCTTTAATGACGGCCTTTGGTCGGCAAATAAAAAGCCCGTCACGAGGACGGGCTTTTTAGCGTGCCGTGCGGCTTAGTGGGTGCGAGCGACGGCGAAGCGGCACAGTTCGATCAGGGCGGCGCGGTAGGCGTTGTCTGGCAGGCTGTCGAGGCAGGCAATGGCGCGATCGGCGTGCTCGCGGGCCAGGCTGGCGGTGTAGGCCAGGGCGCCGGAGGCTTCGACGGCGGCGCGGATGCTTTCCAGGTCGTCGAGACCGCCTTTCTGGATCGCCGTACGCACCAGGCTGGCCTGTTCGGCAGAGCCTTCGCGCATGGTGTAGATCAGCGGCAGGGTCGGCTTGCCTTCGGCCAGGTCGTCACCGACGTTTTTGCCCAGGGTGGCGGCGTCGCCCTGATAGTCGAGCAGGTCATCGACCAGCTGGAAGGCGATGCCGAGGTGGTCACCGAAGCGGCTCAGGGCTTCGCTCTGCGCCTGGCTGGCGCCGGCCAGGGCGGCGGCGCTGTGGGTCGAGGCGTCGAAGAGCATGGCGGTCTTGCCGCGGATGACTTCCATGTAGGTCTCTTCCGTGGTGCTGGCATCACGGATCTTCGACAGCTGCAGCACTTCGCCTTCGGCGATCACCCGGGTGGCGCGCGAGAGAATCTTCATCACCGGCATACAGCCGAGCTCGACCATCATTTCGAACGAGCGCGAATAAAGGAAGTCACCGACCAGCACGCTCGGTGCGTTGCCCCACTGCGCGTTGGCGGTGGCGCGGCCGCGGCGCATGCCGGACATGTCGACCACGTCGTCATGCAGCAGGGTGGCGGTGTGCAGGAATTCGATGGTCGCCGCCAGCAGGCGCAGATCGTCGGCCTGGTAGCCCAGGGCCTTGCCGCTGAGCAGCACCAGCAGTGGGCGTAGGCGTTTGCCGCCGGCGGAGATGATGTAGTCGCCGATCTTTTCCACCAGGGGCACGCGCGAGACCAGCTGGCGGCGGATAATCCCGTCGACGGCGGCAAAATCGTCCGCCACCACGCTATAGAAGGCCTGGGGTTGCATCGTTGACGGGGGCTCCTGGGAATTGTGCCGGTATAGGTCACAACGGGGTGACGGGCAAAAGCTATGCCGAACCGGGCGCTATCGGGCTGCGCGGCATGCTAGGGGGCGGGGTAGGGGCTGTCAAGGCAAGTGCTGGCGGGGCTTGCCTCGCCATCGGGCTTTCCGTACAATCGCGGCCCCTAACTTCTTTGGGCACTCCCTGCCTTACGCAATTGCTAGGGTTTGACACTGACCCAAGCAGCCATGCCGGCCAATAACTCTTCCTATAAAGAGTCGGGTGAGCAGGTTTAACGGAGAGATATCCATGTACGCAGTAATTGTTACCGGTGGCAAGCAGTACAAAGTCGCCGAAGGTGAATTCCTCAAGATCGAAAAGCTGGAAGTCGCCACTGGCGAATCCGTGACTTTCGACCGCGTTCTGCTGATCGGCAACGGTGATGACGTCAAAATCGGCGCCCCGGTAGTAGAGGGTGCGAAGGTTGTTGCTGAAGTGACCGCCCAAGGCCGTCATGACAAAGTGACCATCATCAAGTTCCGCCGTCGTAAGCACCACATGAAGCGTCAGGGCCACCGTCAGTGGTTCACCGAAATCAAGATCACTGGCATCCAAGCCTGATCCCAGTCTGGAGTATTTGACTCATGGCACACAAAAAAGCTGGCGGTAGTACTCGTAACGGCCGCGACTCAGAAAGCAAACGCCTTGGCGTGAAGATGTATGGCAGCCAGGCTATCAAAGCCGGCAACATCATCGTGCGTCAGCGCGGCACCCAATTCCACGCTGGCTACGGCGTTGGCATGGGTAAAGACCACACCCTGTTCGCTAAAGTCGATGGCGTGGTCAAGTTCGAAGTTAAAGGCGCCTTCGGTCGTCGTTACGTGAGTGTCGTGGCCGCCTAAGCCCGCGCTTGCTGAAAAAGCCCTGTCTCGCGACGGGGCTTTTTTGTTTCTGTATATCCTGTATCCCGTGTTCCATTAGCCCGTCGCCGAGACGGGAGGCGTACCCATGAAATTCGTCGATGAAGTTTCGATTTTTGTAAAAGCCGGCGACGGCGGTAACGGCATGATGAGCTTTCGTCGTGAGAAGTTCATCGAGAAGGGTGGCCCCAACGGCGGCGATGGCGGTGATGGCGGCTCCATCTTCATGGAGGCCGATCCGAACCTGAATACCCTGGTCGACTATCGCTACACGCGCCGTTTCAATGCGCGCAATGGCGAGAAGGGTGGCAGCACCGAGTGTACCGGTGCCAAGGGTGAGGATCTGATCCTGCCGGTGCCGGTCGGCACCACGGTGATCGATGCCAGTACCCAGGAAATCATTGGCGACCTGACCAAGCCGGGTCAGCGCCTGATGGTGGCGCAGGGTGGTTGGCACGGGCTGGGCAACACCCGCTTCAAGTCCAGCACCAACCGTGCGCCGCGCCAGACAACGCCGGGCAAACCGGGTGAGTCGCGCGATCTCAAGCTGGAGCTGAAGGTGCTGGCCGATGTCGGTCTGCTCGGCCTGCCGAACGCCGGCAAGAGTACCTTCATTCGCTCGGTGTCGGCGGCCAAGCCGAAGGTGGCGGATTATCCTTTCACCACCCTGGTGCCGAACCTGGGTGTGGTCAGCGTCGGCCGCTACAAGAGTTTCGTGGTGGCTGACATTCCGGGCCTGATCGAGGGGGCTTCCGAAGGTGCTGGTCTGGGCATTCGTTTCCTCAAGCACCTGGCGCGTACCCGTCTGTTGCTGCATCTGGTCGATATGGCGCCGCTGGATCAGAGCGATCCGGCTGAGGCGGCCGCAGTGATTATTCATGAGCTGGAGAAATTCAGTCCGGCCCTGGCCGATCGCGACCGCTGGCTGGTGCTGAACAAGGCCGACCAGCTGCTCGATGACGAGCGCGAGGAGCGCATGCGTGCGGTGATCGAGCATCTGGACTGGGACGGCCCGGTGTTTGTCATCTCCGCGCTGGAGAGTGAGGGCACCGAGGCGCTGAGTCAGGCGATCATGCGCTATCTCGACGAGCGCGAGCTGCGCAAGGTCGAGGAGCCGGCTTATGCTGAAGAGCTGGCCGAGCTGGATCGGCGTATCGAGGGTGAGGCGCGTGCCCGTCTGCAGGCGCTGGACGACAAGCGTGCGCTGCGCAAGGCGGGGCTGAAAAGTGTCGATGACATCAGTGATGACGATGTCTGGGATGATGACTTTGAAGATGACGAAGATGGTCCGGAGATCATCTACGTTCGCGATTGAGGTATCGTACAGCGCCGCTAGATAGCGGCGTTGTGCTGACTGGCCAGTAGGATTTGACGACATGCGGGACAAGGTGACTGGCGCCCAGCGCTGGGTGGTGAAGATCGGTAGTGCGCTGCTGACGGCGGACGGGCGTGGCCTGGATCGCGCGGCGATGGCGGTGTGGGTCGAGCAGATGGTGGCGTTGCGCGAGGCGGGCGTCGAGCTGGTGCTGGTGTCGTCCGGGGCGGTTGCCGCGGGCATGAGTCGCCTGGGCTGGGCGACCCGTCCGAGTGCCATCCATGAGTTGCAGGCCGCAGCGGCGGTGGGGCAGATGGGTCTGGTGCAGGCCTGGGAGTCGAGCTTCGGCGAGCACGGCAAGCACACGGCGCAAGTGCTGTTGACCCATGACGACCTGTCCGATCGCAAGCGCTACCTGAATGCGCGCAGCACCCTGCGTACCCTGGTCGAGCTCGGCACTATCCCGGTGATCAACGAGAACGACACGGTGGTCACCGACGAGATCCGTTTCGGTGACAACGACACCCTGGCGGCGCTGGTGGCCAATCTGGTTGAGGCTGATCTGCTGGTGATCCTCACCGATCGCGATGGCATGTTCGATGCCGACCCGCGGCACAATCCCGATGCTCAGCTGATTTTCGAGGCGCGCGCCGACGATCCGTCGCTGGATGCGGTGGCGGGCGGTACCGGTGGTGCGCTGGGGCGTGGCGGTATGCAGACCAAGCTGCGTGCGGCGCGGCTGGCAGCGCGTTCCGGGGCCTATACGGTGATTGTTGGTGGGCGCATCGAGCGGGTGCTCGATCGGCTCAAGGCGGGCGAGCGTCTCGGCACCTTGCTGGCGCCCGAGCGCGGTCTGCTGGCGGCGCGCAAACAGTGGCTGGCCGGGCATCTGCAGACCCGTGGCACCCTGGTGCTGGATGCGGGTGCGGTCAAGGCCTTGCTGGAGGATCGCAAGAGCCTGCTGCCGGTTGGGGTCAAGGAAGTGCAGGGCAGCTTCCGGCGTGGCGAGATGGTGGTTTGCGTCGCTCCGGATGGTCGTGAGATTGCCCGTGGCCTGGCCAACTACAGCGCCCTGGAAGCGCAGAAGATTGTCGGTCAGCCGTCGGATGCCATCGAGAAATTGCTCGGTTATGTCGATGAGCCCGAGCTGGTGCATCGGGACAACCTGATTCTGGTCTGAGGAGAGCGCAAATGCGTATGGCGAAGGGATTGCTGGGTGGTTTGCTGATGCTGCCGCTGCTGGTTTCGGCCGAAGAAATCGGCGAGGTCTCCACGGTGTTCAAGTGGGTCGGGCCGAACGACAAGATAGTGGTCGAGGCGTTCGATGACCCCAAGGTCGAGGGTGTGACCTGCTATCTGTCGCGTGCGAAGACCGGTGGGGTCAAGGGTGGTCTGGGTTTGGCTGAAGATCGTGCCGAGGCGTCCATCGCTTGCCGTCAGGTCGGTGCTATCCGCTTCTCCGGCAAGCTCAAGGATGGTGAAGAGGTGTTCAAGGAGCGCACTTCGCTGGTGTTCAAGACCATGCAGGTGGTGCGTTTCTTCGATGAGAAGCGCAATACCCTGGTTTATCTGGTGTATAGCGATCGCATCATTGAGGGCAGTCCGCAGAATGCGGTGACCGCCATTCCGATTCTGCCCTGGGCGGGGCAGTAGTCGGATAAAAAACAACCGGAGCTGGGCTCCGGTTTTTTGTGTCTGGCGAATCGCAGGCAATAAAAAAACCGGCCGAAGCCGGTTTTTTAGGAGCGGTACATCTTAGGCGGCGGTAGCCATTGCCTTGATGTGACCGTTCAGGCGGCTCTTGTGACGAGCGGCTTTGTTCTTGTGGATGATGCCTTTGTCGGCCATGCGGTCGATTACAGGCACAGCCAGAACGTAAGCGGTTTGCGCTTTTTCCAGGTCTTTGGCGTCGATAGCCTTGACCACGTTCTTGATGTAGGTACGAACCATGGAGCGCAGGCTGGCGTTATGGCTACGACGCTTCTCAGCCTGTTTGGCGCGTTTTTTGGCAGAAGGTGTATTGGCCACCGTCAAGCTCCTCGAAAAAAAACTGGGGGGGATAGCAACAAATAAGGCCGCGAATCATGCCGAGGCGCTGGGCATCTGTCAAGTGCATTAGCACTCTGCTCTGCTGGCCTGACCAGTGGCTGGCCGTTACACTCGGAGCCTTTCTACGCCAGCGGGCAAACCCTGGCTGTGTCCGTCAGCGGAAGTCGAAGTATCCCATGAATCTGCTCAAGTCGCTGGCTGCTGTCAGCTCACTGACCATGCTGTCCCGTGTGCTGGGCTTCGTGCGTGACACCCTGATCGCGCGGATTTTTGGCGCCGGGGTGGCATCCGATGCCTGGGTGGTGGCGTTCAAGCTGCCCAACCTGCTGCGGCGGATTTTTGCCGAGGGCGCATTTTCCCAGGCTTTCGTACCGATTCTGGCGGAGTACAAGACCCAGCAGGGTGATGAGGCCGCGCGCACCTTTGTCGCATATGTCTCGGGCCTGCTGACCCTGGTGCTGGCACTGGTCACCTTGCTAGGCATACTGGCGGCGCCCTGGATCGTGTGGATTTCGGCGCCGGGCTTTGCCGACGAGGTCGATCGCTTCGGTCTGACGGTCGATCTGTTGCGGGTGACCTTTCCTTACATCCTGCTGATCTCCCTGTCATCGCTGGCCGGGGCGGTGCTGAACACCTGGAACCGCTTCTCGGTGCCGGCCTTCGTGCCGACCTTGCTGAATGTCAGCATGATCATTTTCATGCTGTTTCTCGCGCCCTATTTCGACCCACCGATCATGGCGCTGGCCTGGGCTGTGTTGGTGGGCGGCCTGCTGCAATTGCTTTACCAGCTGCCACACCTGAGGAAGATCGGCATGCTCGTGCTGCCGCGCCTGAGTTTTAGGGATACCGGCGTGTGGCGCGTGCTCAAACAGATGGGGCCGGCGATTTTCGGTGTGTCGGTCAGTCAGATTTCGCTGATCATCAACACGATCTTCGCCTCCTTCCTGGTTGCCGGCTCGGTGTCCTGGATGTATTACGCCGACCGCCTGATGGAGTTGCCCTCCGGAGTGCTGGGCGTAGCCCTGGGCACCATCCTGCTGCCGGCCTTGTCGAAAACCTACGCCAGTGACAATCGTGAGGATTACTCGCGCTTGCTCGACTGGGGATTGCGCCTGTGTTTCCTGCTGGTGCTGCCCTGTGCGCTGGCGCTGGCCGTGCTGGCCGAGCCGCTGACCGTTTCGCTGTTTCAGTACGGCAAGTTCACGGCCAGTGATGCCGATATGACCCAGCAGGCGCTGATCGCCTATTCGGTCGGCCTGCTTGGAATCATTCTGGTGAAGATTCTGGCGCCGGGCTTCTATGCCCAGCAGAACATCAAGACGCCGGTGAAGATTGCCGTCATCAGTCTGGCTGCCACGCAGTTGATGAACGTGCTGTTTGTTTTCGTTATTCCCCTGGCGCATGCCGGCCTGGCTCTGTCGATCAGTTTTGCGGCCTGCCTGAATGCCGGGCTGCTGTATTGGCAGTTGCGCAAAGGCGGGTTGTATCAGCCGCAGGCCGGTTGGCCGGTATTCCTCGGCAAGTTGTCGCTGGCGGTGGTGGTCATGGTCGCGGCGCTGCTGCTGGCCATGCATTTCATGCCGCCGTGGGCCGCCGATGGCATGCTCCTGCGTCTGCTGCGTCTCGCGGCGCTGGTACTGGTTGGGGTGTTGGCTTATTTCGGCGTGCTGCTGCTGCTGGGTTTCCGTTTGCGCGACTTTGCCCGGCGGACGGCGCACTAACGGACTGGGCGGTGGACGTGCTGCCTGTTGTCCGCTGTCGCCTGTGCGTATAATCGACCACTTTGTAAGCAAGAAGCGCGCTATGCAGCTGGTCCGAGGTCTCCACAATCTGCTACCCCTGACCCAGGGATGCGTTGCCACCATCGGCAACTTCGATGGCGTGCACCGTGGCCACCAGGCCATCCTGGCGCGCCTGCGCGAGCGTGCCATCGAGCTGGGCGTACCTAGTTGCGTGGTGATTTTCGAGCCGCAGCCGCGTGAGTACTTCGGCCCGGATACCGCCCCGGCACGCCTGACCCGCTTGCGTGAGAAGCTCGAATTGCTGGCTGCCGAGGGTGTCGATCGGGTCTTGTGTCTGGCCTTCAATCGCCGTCTGCGCGAGCTGTCGGCCGCCGAGTTTGTCCGTCAGGTGCTGGTGGACGGGCTGCACATCAAGCATCTGGAAGTAGGCGATGACTTCCGCTTCGGCTGCGACCGTTCCGGTGACTTCGCCTTTCTGGTGCAGGCGGGCGAGCAGCAGGGCTTCACGGTCGAGGCGGCGTTGACCGTCGAGCTGGATGGCGATCGGGTCAGCAGCACGCGAGTGCGCCAGGCGCTGCAGGCGGGCGAGCTGGAGTTGGTCGAGCGACTGCTGGGGCGCCCTTATGCACTGGTCGGGCGAGTCCTGCATGGGCAGAAGCTGGCGCGTCAGCTGGGCAGCCCGACCGCCAATGTGCAGCTGAAAAGGCGTAAAGCGCCGCTCACCGGCGTGTTTCTGGTGCGCGCGCAGTGTCAGGGCAAGAGTTTTCAGGGCGTGGCCAATATCGGCCAGCGGCCTACGGTAGCGGGCGATGGCAGCCCGCACCTGGAAGTGCACCTGTTGCAGTTCGCTGGCGATCTATACGGTCAGCGCCTGACGGTGCAGTTCCACCACAAGCTGCGCGATGAGCAGCGATTTGCCTCCCTGGAGGCGCTGAAGACGGCGATAGACGCGGATGTCGCCGCCGCCCGGGCCTACTGGCTTGGCCAACCGCTTGACTGATCGAAGAGCCTGAGATGACCGACTACAAAGCCACGCTGAACCTCCCGGATACTGCCTTCCCGATGAAAGCCGGCCTGCCCCAGCGCGAGCCGCAAACCCTGGCGCACTGGGACAGCATTGGCCTGTACCAGAAGTTGCGCCAGCTTGGCGAAGGCCGGCCGAAGTTCGTCCTGCACGATGGCCCGCCCTACGCCAACGGCAGCATCCACATCGGTCACGCGGTCAACAAGATCCTCAAGGACATGATCATTCGCTCCAAGACCCTGGCCGGCTTCGATGCCCCGTACGTGCCGGGCTGGGACTGTCATGGCCTGCCGATCGAGCACAAGGTCGAAACCACCTTCGGCAAGAACCAGCCCTCCGACCTGACCCGCGAGCGCTGCCGCACCTATGCCGGCGAGCAGATCGAAGGGCAGAAGGCCGACTTCATCCGCCTGGGTGTGCTCGGCGAATGGGACAGCCCATACAAGACCATGGCCTTCGCCAACGAGGCCGGTGAAATCCGCGCCCTGGCCGAGATGGTCAAGCAGGGTTTCGTGTTCAAGGGCCTTAAGCCGGTGAACTGGTGCTTCGATTGCGGCTCGGCCCTGGCCGAAGCGGAAGTCGAATACCAGGACAAGAAATCCGATGCCATCGACGTGGCTTTCGCTGTCGAAGATGCCGCCAAACTGGCTGCCGCCTTCAGCCTGAGCGACTTGAGCAAGCCGGCCAGCATCGTGATCTGGACCACCACGCCGTGGACCATCCCGGCCAACCAGGCGCTCAACGTCCACCCGGAATTCACCTACGCCCTGGTCGACACCGGTGAGCGTCTGCTGCTGCTGGCCGAAGAGCTGGTCGAAAGCTGCCTGGCCCGTTACGGTCTGCAAGGCGAAGTGATCGCCACCGCGGCCGGTTCCGCGCTGGAAAACATCCGCTTCCGTCATCCGTTCTACGAGCGCTTCGCCCCGGTCTACCTGGCCGAGTACGTCGAACTGGGTGCCGGTACCGGTATCGTTCACTCGGCGCCGGCCTATGGCGAAGACGACTTCCGCTCGTGCAAGCAGTACGGCATGAGCAACGACGACATCCTCAGCCCGGTGCAGAGCAACGGCGTGTATGTCAGCGACCTGCCGTTCTTCGGCGGCCAGTTCATCTGGAAGGCCAACCCGGCCATCGTCGCCAAGCTCGACGAAGTCGGCGCGCTGCTCAAGCACGAAGCCATCCAGCACAGCTACATGCACTGCTGGCGGCACAAGACACCGCTGATCTACCGCGCCACGGCGCAGTGGTTCGTCGGCATGGACAAGCAGCCGGAGCAGGGCGCCACCCTGCGTGAGCGCGCCCTGTCGGCCATCGAGCAAACCGAATTCGTCCCGGCCTGGGGCCAGGCGCGCCTGCACAGCATGATCGCCGGGCGTCCGGACTGGTGCATCTCGCGTCAGCGCAACTGGGGCGTGCCGATCCCGTTCTTCCTGCACAAGGAAAGTGGCGAGCTGCACCCGCGCACCGTCGAGCTGATGGAGCAGGTGGCCGCGCGCGTCGAGGAACAGGGCATCGAAGCCTGGTTCAAGCTCGACGCCAGCGAGTTGCTCGGCGCCGAGGCGGCGCAGTACGACAAGATCAGCGATACCCTGGACGTCTGGTTCGACTCCGGCACCACTCACTGGCACGTGCTGCGCGGTTCGCACCCGCTGGGCCACGCCAGCGGCCCGCGCGCCGACCTCTATCTGGAAGGTTCGGATCAGCACCGCGGCTGGTTCCACTCTTCCCTGCTGACCGGCTGCGCCATCGACGGCCATGCGCCGTACAAGGCCTTGCTGACCCACGGCTTCGTGGTCGACGAGAACGGCCGCAAGATGTCCAAGTCACTGGGTAATGTGGTTGCGCCGCAGGAAGTCAACGACAGCCTGGGCGCCGACATCATGCGCCTGTGGGTTGCCTCGACCGATTACTCGGGCGAGATGGCCGTATCCAAGGTCATCCTGCAGCGCAGCGCCGACGCCTACCGGCGTATCCGCAACACCACGCGCTTCCTGCTTTCCAATCTGAATGGTTTCGATCCGGCCAAGGACCTGCTGCCGGTCGAGCAGATGCTCGATCTGGATCGCTGGGCCCTGGACGCCGCGGCGCGCCTGCAGGAAGAGATCATCGAGGCCTACGGCGAGTACCGCTTCTGGAACGTATACTCCAAGGTGCACAACTTCTGCGTGCAGGAGCTGGGCGGCTTCTACCTCGACATCATCAAGGATCGTCAGTACACCACTCAGGCCGACAGCATCGCCCGGCGTTCCTGCCAGAGCGCGCTGTTCCACATCGCCGAGGCGCTGGTGCGCTGGATCGCGCCGATTCTGGCGTTCACCGCCGACGAGATCTGGCAGTTCCTGCCGGGTGAGCGTAACGAGTCGGTGCTGCTGAACACCTGGTACGACGGCCTGAATCGTTTGCCGGAAGGCTTCGAGCTGGATCGCGCCTACTGGGAGCAATTCATTGAGGTCAGGGCCACTCTGAACAAGGAGCTGGAGAATTTGCGCGCGGCCAAGGCCATTGGCGGCAATCTGCAGGCGGAAGTCACCCTGTTCGGTGATGAGTCCTTGCAGCAGTCCCTGGCCAAGCTCGGCGATGAGCTGCGCTTCGCTCTGATCACCTCCGCCGCCAGCGTTGCGCCGCTGAGCGAGGCGCCAGCCGATGCGGTGGTTACTGAGGTGGCGGGGCTCAAGCTGAAGATCGTCAAGTCGACTCACGCCAAGTGTGGCCGTTGCTGGCACTTCCGCGCCGACGTTGGCAGCAATGCCGCCCACCCGGAGCTGTGCGAGCGCTGCGTGAGTAACGTCGAAGGTGCAGGCGAGGTGCGCAAGCATGTCTGACGTCAGTCGTTTTGGTCGTTTGGCCTGGTTGTGGTTGGCGCTGCTGGTGTTCGTGCTGGATCAGGGCAGCAAGCAGGTCGTGCTGCAGGTCCTTGAGTACGGCCAGCGCGTGGTGGTGCTTGATGGCTATTTCGACTGGGTTCACGTGTACAACCGTGGCGCGGCGTTCAGCTTTCTGGCTGGCGAGTCGGGCTGGCAGCGCTGGTTCTTCGCCGCCATCGCGCTAGGCGTCAGCGCCGTGCTGGTGGTCTGGCTCAAGCGCCTGAAGGCCGACGAGACCTGGTTGGCCATTGCTCTGGCGATGGTGCTAGGTGGCGCGCTGGGCAACCTGTACGACCGCATGGTGCTCGGCCACGTCGTCGACTTCATCCTGCTGCATTGGCAGGATCGCTACCGCTTCCCAGCCTTCAACCTGGCGGACAGCGCCATTACCCTGGGTGCGGTGATGCTGGCGCTGGATATGTTCAAGAGCAAGAAGTCCGGAGAACCTGCCCATGACTGAGCAACGTATTGGCCCGGACAAGGAAGTCACCCTGCATTTCGCCCTCAAGCTGGCCAACGGCGATGTGGTCGACAGTACTTTCGACAAGAGCCCGGCCACCTTCAAGGTGGGTGATGGCAACCTGCTGCCGGGTTTTGAGGCGGCGCTGTTTGGCTTCAAGGCCGGTGACAAGCGCAGTCTGCAGATCGAGCCGGAAAAGGCCTTCGGTCAGCCCAACCCGCAGAACGTGCAGGTCATGCCGCGCTCGCAGTTCGCTGACATGGAGTTGTCCGAAGGTTTGCTGGTGATCTTCAACGATGCCGCCAATGCCGAGCTGCCGGGGGTGGTCAAGGCTTTCGACGATAGCCAGGTGACCATCGATTTCAATCATCCGCTGTCGGGTAAGACGCTGAGTTTCGATGTGGAAATCATCGAGGTTCGCCCGGCCTGATCCTTTAGCGGGGGAGGGTGCCCAGTCTGTAAGGCGGCGTACACTCTTCCGATCTGCTTACCGCGCGCCGAGACTCCCAGCATGCAAATCAAACTCGCCAACCCTCGCGGCTTCTGTGCCGGCGTCGACCGCGCCATCGAGATCGTCAACCGTGCCCTGGAAGTGTTCGGCGCGCCGATCTATGTGCGGCACGAAGTGGTGCACAACAAGTTCGTGGTCGAAGACCTGCGCGCACGCGGTGCGGTTTTCGTCGAGGAGCTGGATCAGGTGCCGGATAACGTCATCGTCATCTTCAGCGCCCACGGCGTATCCCAGGCCGTGCGGCAGGAGGCCGAGGCGCGTGGCCTCAAGGTGTTCGACGCGACCTGCCCGCTGGTGACCAAGGTGCATATGGAGGTGGCACGCTACAGCCGCGACGGCCGCGAATGCATCCTCATCGGCCACCAAGGGCACCCGGAAGTCGAAGGCACCATGGGCCAGTACGACGAGCGTAACGGCGGTACCATCTATCTGGTCGAGGACGAGGCGGATGTCGCGGCGCTGCAGGTGCGCGATCCAGAATCTCTGGCCTTCGTCACCCAGACCACCCTGTCCATGGACGACACCAGCAAGGTGATCGACGCCCTGCGCGCCAAATACCCGAGCATCGGCGGCCCGCGCAAGGATGACATCTGCTACGCCACGCAGAATCGCCAGGACGCAGTCAAGCAACTGGCCAGCGAGTGCGACGTGGTGCTGGTAGTGGGCAGCCCGAACAGCTCCAACTCCAACCGCCTGCGCGAGCTGGCAGAGCGCCTGGACACTCCGGCCTATCTGATCGATGGTGCCGATGATCTCAGGCAGGAGTGGTTTTCCGGGGTGCAGCGCATTGGCATCACGGCCGGTGCTTCGGCGCCTGAGGTGCTGGTGCTGGGAGTGGTGGAGCGCCTGCGCAGCTGGGGAGCTGTTGGTGCGGAAGAGCTGGATGGCAGGCCGGAGAATGTGACCTTCTCGATGCCCAAGGAGCTGCGGCTCAAGAGTGTTTAATCACGCAAAAGAAAACGGGGCCTTTCGGCCCCGTTGTTATTTAGATGCCAGAGCAACTGCCCCAGGCATTGGCCAACTCATCCGTCCCATCCCTGACTCCCGCTGAGCTAAGAGTCAGCGTGCCGCGGCCATCGAGTCTGCTGTTTACGTTCGGGGTGGCGACCAGGCAGTAGCTTGTTGCCTGAGTGTGGGCTGCTGCGCAGTCGGCGTTGAGCAATGCAATGGTGAATTGCTTGTTGTTTCCGTCCACCGGGCTGGCTGCATAACTCCCCAGAGCAGCATTCTCATAGGAGCTGTTCTGGGCGCGGAAACGCTCCATTACGTTGGCGGCCCCAATCAGGGTCGCCTTGGCATCCTCGCAGGTGGCTCGTCGCAGGTAGCCCTGATAGCTCGGAATAGCAATGGCCGCCAGGACGGCGATTACCATGATCACGATCATCAGTTCTATCAGGGTGAAGCCACGGCTTTGCTTGTCCATGTCTTAGCGCTCATCAATCCAGTAAGTTGGGCCGGGGGAGGGGAGATTCACATCCACGCACTCGGGGCCGCTGCACACTACGCCTTCTTTTCTGCCCTCAGGGAATAGAATGATGCTCTTCGGTGGGATGCCGGCGGTCAAGAGAACCTTGCTCCTGTCGCCACGATCCGGCGTGCCGTCGACGCGCTGCTGAATCGGGGTGGCGTTGAACAGGTTGACGGCATAGGAGTGTCCGGTGCCTTGTACTGCCTTGCAAGAGTTGTTGGCCGAGCCATTGTTGGGTTCGTAGGTATTGAAGAACACCATGCCGGAGATAGTACTGGCTTCGGCGAGTACCTTCTCGCCATCGTTCTCCATCCTGATGTACCAACCGCCTTCACTCTTGGCGAAGGCTGCGGCTGCGTCCGCTTGCTGCGCGGCGGAGCCTTCCTGGATCAGGTTCAGCGTGGTGTCGTACATCTCCTCTTCAGTCAGGATGTTATGGCTGGCATTGGTGTAGATGATCGGTGTTCTGAACGAGTAGAAACGATCATCTGCGCCGGTATCCAGCGGGTGGCCCCGATAGCCTGAGCCGATGTTGATCGCCAGGGTTTTGCCGCCGTAGACCGATGTCAACACGATATCGGGAGCGTTATAGAAGCGCCGCAGGTTGCTCTTGAGTTGTGCATCGCTTTCACCGCCGGTAATGGCCGGGATCACGCTGGCGATCACGCCGTCGGCAGTGCTGCCGCTGGCGCTGTCGGCGGGGCTGACCAGACTGCTGGTAGAGCTGCCGTTGTTGATGAAGAAACGCCAGAGCTGGCCGCCCATGTCGCCGACGAAGAACTGATCGGCCAGGCCGTCACGGTTTATGTCGATGGCGCGAACACTGCTGGGCATGCTGTAACGCATTTTGCTCAGGTTTTGGTGTGCTTGGGCGCTGGCGTTGGCGACCTCGCTGCTGCCGGACCAGATCAGCGCACCGGTCACCGCATTGACGATATAGATAGCGTTGCCGTACTGATCCTGAGTACGGGCATTGCCCTGATTGTCCTTATCGAGGATGGAGACATTGTCCTGAGTCTCATCATAGCCACCAGTGAAGATGATGATTGGGGTCTGGGTGCCATTGATGTCGATCTTGGTGACCACTGGCGTGGACCATGTCTGCCCCAGGCGACTGAAACCAGGCGTGTTGGGCGTAATGAACCAGCGCAGTTTCGGGGCGTTCACGTCCGTTACGTCCAGAGAGTAGAGGTTGCGTCCCCCTCGACCCATAGTGGCGTAGGCGTAGACGAACTCTCCTGTATTCAGGCCGCCACCGTTAACCTGGCCGACCTGTGCCGACAGGGCCGGATCGCGACCCCCATAGATCACGCCATTCTTGTTCACATCGTTAACCCAGACGGAAACGGTGTTGTCCATGCCATATTTGCGTGGATTGAGCGAGGTCGACTCCTCGTTCAGTTTGAGGTGTTTGATGTTGCCAAGCAGTGCCTCAGGCATGTAGGCCATCTGCTCGGAGCCGTCGTTGGTGTTGAAGGCATGAACCAGGCCTTCGTTGGTGCCGAGGAAGGCGGTTTGGTCTTCTTTTCCGGTTTTGCAGGTTGTCAGGTTGGTGTCAGTGAACTCGGTGCACTTGTAGGTCACCAGGCGTGGCACCGAGTGCAGCGGATCGCCGACCGCTTTGCGTGGGGTTGCATCATCGTTGAGCCCGCGAATCCAGTTGATCAGCTGGGTACGTTCGGTGGTGTCGGCAGCGCCCAGCAAGGCGCTGGTGACATTGCTGTTGGCTGTGTTGAGCAGGTAGGCGCTGCCGGTCAGGTCGACTGGTGTCACCGGAGAGTTGCCAACATAGGTATAGAGCTTGCGGCTGATATACGAAGGCAGCTGGCTGGCGACGCCACCCACGGCAGTGTTGTTGCCATCAACGCTGAGGTTCCAGAAGCTGCGCGCTGTGGTCTTGAAGAAGCCGGTGTTGCTATCGATCGCGCCGACATTGTCGGCATCGATGATGATGTCGCCAGCCCCGCTGTTCAGCGCATAGCGCTTCAGGTTGCCCACCCAGCGATTGCTTTCCGCCGGTTTGAACAGGGCAAAGTACACCTCGTTCTTGTTGCTCTGCCGGTTGAACTGGTTAACCGTGGCGCCGGGGCTGACGAAGGTGGTGTCGGTGCTCAGTACATCCTGGAGAATCTTGCTGAAAGCGGCGCTCAGTTCCGAGGCATTTTCTGCGGTGTAAGCTTGTCCCTTGCCATTGTTGGCCATGTCGGTCAGAAAGGTTTGTGGGCCGGTGTTGGGGGCCAGGGCACCCAGCGCGAAACCAATGGTATGGGTGGTGATGAAGTTGTCGTCGGCGATGCTGGACTGATCGGTCTCAGCCATCCATGTGGCCAGCCTGCGTCCGCATTGCTCGTCAGACAGCGTCGCATCACCTGTGCAACTGCTGCCGGTAAGGGTGCCAATCGAGCTTTGCGCGCCGTTTCCGTTGGCCTGACCATCCGTCAAGACGACCAGGTGCGTGGACTGGCACGCACTGGTGATTGGGCTGCTGTAGCCTGTTCGTTCCCCGCGCAAGTAACGAGCAGCCTCATTCATGGTGGGTACTATCGGTGTGCCATCACCGGCATTCATTGACTGCACCAAGGCATCCAGTTGATTGCGCACGGTCGTCGTAGTGGAGGCTATCCCGCCGCTGGCGACCTTGATGCGCAGCTTGATCGACTCGGCAGGGTTGCTTTCGTAGGCTTGCACCTCAAGGGTGCTGTCCTGGCTTTGCACTGACATCAAGGAGATGGCATTGCCTGGGGTCCAGCCACCGCGGTTAACGATGCCCTGCAGCCCGGTTTTCAGTTCCGGGCCACTGCAGATCACGGGGGATCCGGTGACCCAGCTGCTCAGGGTGCAGGAGCTGTCCGCAGTGTCGTTACGGTCGGTGATGTCGTCATCGTTCCCTGTAAAAGGCGCTGAGTTGTCGGCGTTCTCGAAGCGGACAGTCACCGTTTGGTTGGTGTTGCTGACTGTATTGGCTGGGGTAAGGATGACGCGCGTATCAAGGATGGTCGCGCCGCGCAGGATAGGAATGCCCTCATAGCGGGCAGCGAAGCGATTACGATCGACCGGTAAGGTATTACCGCCGAGCACCATGTCGTCGTCGTTTTCCTCGTAGGCATCATTTTTCGGGTTGGTGATGCTGGCTTCGATGATGGGGTTCAGGCAGCCGCCGGTGCCGCCGGTGTAGTTAACGGTCAGGGTCGGCTGCAGGCCGGGAGCACCATCGATGCTGTAGGTCGTGCGCGAGCCGCTACCAGCGCTGGGTTCGAAGTAGAACGCCATGGCGTTGTTACCGCACCAGCCTGCAGTGCTGACCACTTCCTGGACCACTGCGGTGACATCCGGGCCGTTTTCATGGGTGGCCGGGCTCTGGTTGACCCAGGCTGGTGGCGTCCAGCTGGTCAGGGCCGTGGTTTTCGGCGTACGTGCGGCAAAGTCGTTGCCGGCGCTGAACGTCGACGCGTCACTGACCTTCTCGGCTCTCACCTGCAGGGTCAGAGGGTCGGCATTGGAGGTGGCTGGAGCGAAGTCGATACGTGCGCTGGTAATGGTGGCGCCCTGGGGGATGCCGACGTTCTGGAAGCGCAGGGCGGCTTTCTTGGTTTCGTTGATAATAGATGTGCTGTTGTACTCGATAACTAGGCGCGGCGCGTTGCTCACACCACCGCTGGTGCCGCAGTTGCGGGTGCAGAAGGTGTAGTCGGTGGTGGTGGTGGCGCGCACCTTGAGAAATACCTGCTGCAGGGCCGCGGCATCGTTATCCAGCACTTGCTTGAACAGGTCGGTGACGTCCAGGCGGGTGACGCTTGCGGAGTTCCAGGGGGTATTCGCGAAGTCGGTGGCTGCCAGGTAGGTGCGGCCGGGGTTGACCTGGGTCAGGTCATTCATCGCTGCCGGGGTCTTGCTGTCCTGCATGGTCACGCGCAGGGTCGGCTTGTTGCTGTTCTGGCTATTGGTCGGGCGCAGATCCAGATAGGCCTTGAAGCTGGGTTCCAGACGTACCGCTGCCGGGATGTTCAGCGCACGAAAGTACAGGAGTGACGTACCAATGATCGGGTTGGCATTGCCGGTGTTGGTGTCGTTGTTGGAGCGCAGGTTGATGTTGCTCTGGTCATCGTTGCCGCAGCCGTCGTTGTTGGTGTTGTGGTCATTGCCGGGTTCATTCATCCGACAGGCCCAGTCGATGCTGTTGTAGCGGCTCTGGAAGAAGGCATCGTTGTCTTGCAGGTCGCTGCTCTGGGTGTCGAGAGTGGTGGTGCTGGTGGTGACATAGCCCATTTGCAAGGTAGTGCCATTGATAACAGCACCACCCCCTAAGCTGCTCTGAGTGGCATCGTCGCCGCTGACGAGGATTTCGGGAGTGCTGGCCACCAGATTGGCGGAACTGGGCAGTGGGTCGTCGATGTTGGTCACCGGGTAGACCATGCGCCCGTCGTAGATACTGCGTGAGTTCAGCACCATGATGCCGGCATTGATCGCCCCGGCATTGTTGATGATGCTGGAGAACGATTCCTTGAGAATCTGCATCCGCGACTTTTCACCGCTGCCTGGATTGTTGTTGCTGCCGGTGCGCCAGGCCATGGAACCCGAGTTGTCGAGCACGAACAACACATTCGGACGCACGCTGTCATCGATGGCCGCGCCACCGAAGAAAATTTCGGTGTCATCGCCGTAGCTGATCGCGCTATGGAGTACCAGGGCGCTCGCGACAGTGCTAAGTGCCAAGCGATGCAGAGCTGAGAGGCGCTTGTTCATGATGGGAGTCCTCGGGTACTTCATTTGATAATGCGCAGGCGATAGCCCTGCCGGTGGCGGGCATAGGCGTTGTTTTCGTCAATGGTGACGACGCTTGGATCCAGCGTGGTGGTGCTGGTGATGTCGTACAGGATGAAGTCTGGAGTGCCTGGATCGACATTCAGGCTGCTTTCAGTGGGGTGAGATTCGACTTCCAGGCGCGTGCGCACGCTCTTGTTGGTGTAGCTCGTGTTGGTTATCAGGCTATCGGCGGCGGGCTCAATGTAGGTATTGAGCTGGCTGTTCACCGTGGTCAGGGCGCTTTCGGAGGCCTGGAAGGCGATATTCTCGTCCTGGGCATTGGCGGCCATGCGTTCCTGCAGGGTCGAGCTGGTCGAGGCGGTAATGGCCAGGATGGTCAGCAGCAGCAGCAAGATCAGGCTGACGGCCAGAACTACGCCGCGCTGTTGCCGAGGGGTAGACAGATTTCTCATGGACGATTTCTCACATCGATGACTGTGTTGAACGCGCGCCGCAGGCGGCGATCGGCAATGGCATTCAACTGGTTGCTGGCAAGATTGGCGATAGTGAAAGCCTGAGTGTTGGCCTGGTCGGCGACCTCGTCCGGGCTGGACATGACCAGGCTGATCTGCAGGCGACTAACCTGGCTGCGCAGATCTTCGGTATTCAAGGTGTCACCGTTGTACCAATTGATCGTGCCGCCTGGTTCATTGCCATTTGAATCAATGCCATAGAGCACCTGGAAGTTGTCCACGTCGGCGATCATCGGGTCATCGCCTTTGTACAGGGTGGGCCGATTGTTGTTGGTCGGGTCGTCTCTGACCGCGTACTGGTGTTCGGTAATCCGCAGAAATTCGGTGTGCTCAGTGGTGGCCATGGTGCTCAGGTCGGGCGCTGGACCGTTATTGAAACCTTTCAGGTTGCTGATGGAATATTTGTTGGGGAATTCGACCTCGGTCGCTGGGTCGGCATTGTCGCTGGGTGCGGAAACATCCGCAGTGAAGATGGCGACAGCCTCGCAGTCGGTCAGAACGAACTCGTAACGTTCGCCTGCAGTGAAGCCGACGCCGGGGCCGGTAATGATGGTGGTATCGGGGAAGGTCTCGACCAGGCGAATGCGCGCAGGCGCTGCGTGGCGCACAAGCAGAGTGTCGTTGTCGGTGCCTGCCCCTTCAACCTGGTCGCCCATGGCATCCAGTGGGAAGGTTCGGCTGGACCTTTCCAGGCTTTCCATGTCGGGTGAGGCGCAGCCCTGGTAGCCGGTTCTACGGAAGTCGCGCTTGACCATGTCCAGGGCGATGCGGCCATTCTCTTGCAGGCGGGCGAGGGCAGAGTTGGCGCGGTCGGTGGTATTGCTGTTGATGAATAACTGCAGAATGCCGAGCAGAAGGAAGGAGCTGAGCAGCAGGGTAACCATCAGCTCGATCAGGCTCAGGCCCTGCTGCCGGCCACGGGGCGTCAGGATTATGCCATTCATAGGGTTGCACTCAGGATATAGGAGCATTGGCCTTCTACGTCGTCTTCGTTGCATGTATTCAGGTCGCTGGTCTTGGGATCCCGCCAGGTATTGAGATCCTGCCAGGTAATAGTCACCGTCAGGGTGTTGCCAGTCTGCTGTATCGCGCCACTGAGCCCGGCCTGCTCCAGTTGGGTTTTCCATTCCCACAGATCGAGCTGTGCCGTAGCGGTCGCCGTGCAGCCCGTGTCCTTGCAGCCTGGATCATCCACGTCATCCGCCGTATCCGCTGCTGCGATGTCATAGTTACCATTTGTGGCCGTGGCTGCGTTTAAACGCATGCGTTCGATGATGTCGTAGGCCAGCCAGGTGGCCTGGCTGCGTACGGCGGCGCTCTGGTTGGACTTCATGCTGGTCATCATCAGGCTGGCCATGCCAAACAGGCCAATGGCCAGAATCAGCAAGGCGAACAGCACTTCGATGATGCTGAAGCCGCGTTGTTTTCTTGCGCTTATGGGCATACGACATCTCCCGGATTGCCTTTGCTGATACGGCTTTGCCCAGCAGTGTTGAGTCGAACCTGGCGGGAGCTGGCCGCGCCGCGCGTATCGCAGATCGCCAGCATGGCCGTGGCATCTAGCGTGCCATCGGCCAGAAAGCTGATGACGCCATTGACCCCGCGAATGGTGTTGTCATTGCTGACTGCGGGCATGACTCGCACTACCGCTTCGGAAGCGTCTTTGATGCCATCCCCGTTAGTGTCGCGGAAGAGAATGGCGCCATCTTCCCAGTTGTTGGTGTCGCAGGTGGCTTGATCGGTACTGCCACAGACGCCAGAACTAACCCGATTGGTTACTGCCTCGCTGCGCGCCAGTTGCATCAAACCTTGCAGCTGATTCACCTGGGTAGAGATGCGGCCGTTCTGCATCATGCCGTTGAACTGGGGGATGCCATAGCTGGCGATCACCGCGATGAGGGCGATCACGATCATCATTTCTATCAGGGTAAATCCACTACTTTTGCGCATGACACAGGCTTCCCTTTTTTCCTGCCCCTAAACCTACAGGAGGACGCAGGGAAGACCAGTTCTGTGGGATGGGCGTGCCGGATGTCGCGACGAGATGCACTTAACTGCAACGAGCCTGAGGCATGGGTGGCTGGACGCGCGGTCGGCCTGTGACGCTCACCACAATTTGCCGGGTAGGGGTGGTTTTGTGGCAGAGGGTGAATGTGCCATTGAGGGCCAGGGTGGTGCCGTCGTTGGCGAAGCTGATGCGGGTGCGGCTGCGAAAACTGGACCAGCGCCAGGAATAGTCTTCTGGAATGGCCAGCTTCTGCAGCAAGACCTCTCCAGCATCCAGTTGGCCGTTAGCGTTCGGATCGGAGAAAACCAGGAGGTCATTTTGCCAGGTCGTGCTGCTCGAACAGCTCAGTTCGCCGTTGCACAAGCTGGTGCTTATCCGCGAGAAAACTGCCTGGCTACGGGCATAATGGAGCGCGCCAAGCATGTTGTTGGTTGTTGCGCGCTGAGCCATTTGCTGACGCAAATGGGCAAGGTGAGGTATGCCGATGCTGGCTAGGTAAATGAAAACTGCCAAACAGATCAGCAGTTCCAACAGGGTGTGTCCATGGCTATTTTTCATTACAGCGTCCTTGCTGTAAGTGGGGTGAGCGAGTGAGTGTAGTTCAGTCGCCTGTATTGCAAGGCCGCGCCGAGAGCAATGTACTGATCGTCGGTGGTGGGGTTATCGGTGCCCTGAGTGCGCTGTTTTTGGCACAGTCGGGACTGCAGGTGAGCCTGCTTGATCGGCGTGGGATAGGGCAGGAGTCCTCCTGGGCCGGCGGCGGCATCATTTCACCGCTCTATCCCTGGCGTTACAGCTCAGCGGTGACTGCGCTGGCGAGTTGGTCACAGGGTTTTTATCCCGATCTTGGCGCCAGCCTGGAAAGCGAGACGGGGATCGATCCACAGGTTCATGCCACCGGGCTGTACTGGCTGGATCTGGAAGATGAAGAACTGGCTTTGGCCTGGGCGGAGCGTGAGGGACGAGTGTTGCTGCAACCCGGCATGGCAGAGGTTCACAAGACGTTGCCAGTGCTGGGTGGTGGGTTCGGCAAGGCGTTGCATATGCCTGGGGTGGCCAGTGTGCGCAATCCGCGTCTGCTCAAGGCTCTGCGTTTAGCCTTGGCGCAAAGAGCCAATGTCACGGTATATGAAGGCTCTGAGGTAACCGGTTTTATTCAGCAGGAAGGGCGTGTGTGGGGGGTGCGCACAGGTCAGGGCGAATTGCGCGCTGATCGTGTATTACTGACTGCCGGCGCCTGGAGTGGCGAGTTGCTGGCTACGCTTGGGCTGAGCCTTCCCGTGGTGCCGGTCAAGGGGCAGATGATCCTCTACAAGTGCGCCGAGGACTTCCTCCCGGCCATGGTGCTTGCCAAGGGCCGCTATGCCATTCCGCGCAAGGATGGCCATATCCTGATTGGTAGCACGCTGGAACATGCCGGATTCGACAAGACGCCCACCGAGGTTGCGTTGGCCAGTCTGAAAACCTCTGCGCAGGAGCTGTTGCCGGCACTGACTGATGCCGAGGTGGTCGGTCACTGGGCCGGGCTGCGTCCTGGGTCGCCGGAAGGCATTCCCTTTATCGGCGAGGTGGTCGAGCATCCAGGGTTGTGGTTGAACTGCGGGCACTACCGCAATGGTCTGGTGCTTGCGCCAGCGTCCTGCGAGCTGCTGAAAAATCTGATGCTGGGCGAAAGTCCGATTGTCGATCCGGCGCCTTATGCGCCGGCTGGAAGGCTGGGCTGAGGGTCAGTCGATCCCCAGCTTCTTCAGGCGATAGCGCATCGAGCGGAAGGTCAGGCCCAGGCGCTGGGCTGCCGCCGTGCGGTTCCAACGGGTTTCTTCGAGGGCTTGCATGATCAGTTTGCGCTCGATGTCTTCCAGGTAGTCTTCCAGGTTGTCGATTTGCGCCAGTGAGGCCTCGCCGGCGTCGGCCGAGCAGGGCGTGTCGGCCAGGCGCAGGTCGCTGGCCTTGATCTGTTCGTCTTCGCACAGGGTGTGCGCACGCTCCAGCATGTTCTCCAGCTCGCGGACGTTACCGGGGAAGCGGTAGCTTTTCAGTTTGTCCAGGGCGTCGTCGGTCAGGCGAGTTGGGGCAATGCCGGTTCCTTCGCTGAGGCGGCGCAGCATGGTTTCGGCCAGTAGCGGGATGTCTTCGCGGCGCTCGCGCAGGGGCGGGACGCGCAGCTCGATGACGTTTAGGCGGTAGAACAGATCCTGGCGGAAGCGCCCGGCCGCCACTTCGGCGGCCAGGTCCTTGTGGGTGGCGCAGAGAATCCGCACATCGACGACCAGTTCCTGCTGGCCACCCACGGCCCGTACGGCTTTTTCCTGGATGGCGCGCAGCAGCTTGACCTGCATGGTCAGCGGCAGGTCTGCCACTTCGTCGAGGAACAGGGTGCCGCCATTGGCCGCCTGGAATAGGCCCTGCTTGTCCTCGATGGCGCCGGTGAAACTGCCTTTCTTGTGGCCGAAGAACTCGCTTTCCATCAGCTCGGAGGGGATCGCTCCGCAGTTGACCGGAATGAACGGCTGTTCGCCGCGCGGCCCCTGTTCGTGGATCAGGCGGGCGACCAGTTCCTTGCCGCTGCCGGACTCGCCGCTGATGTAGACCGGGGCCTGGCTGCGCGCCAGTTTCTGGATCTGATTGCGCAGTGCGCGCATGGGCGGTGAGTCGCCGAGCAGGCGCGTATCGACTGGACCTTCGGCATCACTGGCGCTGCGTATGCGCAGTGCGGTGGCTACCAGTTCGCGCAGGCGGCCGAGGTCGACCGGCTTGGTGAGGAAGTCGAAGGCGCCAGCCTTGAGGGCGTTGATCGCGGTATCCAGGCTGCCATAAGCAGTGATCATCGCCACTGGTACCTGCGGGTGGCGTTGCAGGATGTGCTGCACCAGCTCCAGCCCGGTGCCGTCGGGCAGGCGCATGTCGGTCAGGCACAGGTCGAACGGCTCGCGCGCCAGCCATTCGCGGGCTTCCTTGACGTTGCGCGCACTGCGGGTGTCGAGCTTCATCCGCCCCAGGGTGATTTCCAGGAGTTCGCGGATATCGGGCTCGTCGTCGACGATCAGGGCTCTTTGCCGGGTGCTCATGGTCAGCTCAGTTTGCGTGAGTGGGCGAAGGTGATGCGGAAGCAGCTGCCGCCACCTTCACGCGGTTTGTAGTCGAGGCGTGCCTGGTTGCTTTCGCACAGCTCGCGGGAAATATACAGGCCCAGACCGGTGCCCTTGTTATCGGTGGTGTAGAAGGGCTCGAAGATATGTTGTAGCTGCTCGGCGGGAATGCCGGGGCCGTCGTCGAGTACCTCGAGCACGGGGAGGTCGCTGTCCGGGTCGCGGAACAGCTTGAGCCAGACCTGGCCGAGCTGGTGTACCTGGGCGCTGTAGCGCATGCCGTTCTGCACCAGGTTGGTCAGTACCTGGGTCAGCTGGTGCGGGTCCATGCGGGTCTGCAGGCCGCTGCCGGAAGTTTCCAGATGCAGAGTCTGGTCGAGTGCCGCCGAGCTGCGAAACTCGCTGGCGAAACGATGCAGCCAGTATTTCAGGTCCAGCAGCTGGGGTTCGGCCTGGCGCCGGCGCGACAGCTGCAGAACGTTCTCGATGACCAGGTTCATCCGCCGCGAGTGGTCCTGAATGATCTGTGCCAGGCGCCGGTCAGGCCCATCGAGGATCTCCGATTCCTGCAGCAGCTGCGCGGCGTGGCTGATGGCGCCAAGCGGGTTGCGGATTTCATGGGCGATGCCGGCAGTCAGGCGGCCCAGCGAGGCCAGCTTGAGTTGCTGGGCCTGCTGGGTGATCTGCGAGATATCTTCGAGAAACACCAGGGTGTGCATTTCCTCGCCGCGGTGCAGAGGAATGAAGCTGGGTTGCAGCAGCGGCCCATCAGGAATGGCCTGCAGGCTCTGCGGGCGCAAGGTGGGGTTGTGCAGCCATTGCTGCAGCCGTCGAACCAGCTCCGGGCAGTGCGGGTCGAGGACTTTGCCCGTCAGCTCGTTGCGTCCGAGCAAGGTCAGGGCGCCCTGGTTGGCCAGCACCACACGGTGCTGATCGTCCAGCACCAGGATGCCGGTGCGCATGCGCTGCAAGATCAGTGCGTTGAGGGCTTCCAGGCTGGCGACATCGACCGCCCGTTGTTCGGCGAGCTGTTCGCTTTGCTGCAGGCGCCGGCTCAAGCCCTGTAGGAATATGGCGGCGGCGAAGCACAAGGCGCCGAGTGCGCCCGCCTGCACATACTGGCTGGCGGCTGCCGGGCGGCTGAAGCTCAGGTAAAAGGTCAGGTAGATCATGCCAATGGCCGCGACAGCCGCGATCAGCAGGCCGACCCGGCCGCGTAGCAAGATGTTGGCAATGGCCACTGAAACGATTAGCAGGTTACCGATGCCGCTGGGCGTACCTCCTGCCGCGTAGAACAGCGCCACCAGCAGGATGACGTCGGCCAGCGCCAGGCTGAACACCTGCAGCAGGTGGCGTGGCCGCTGCATCAGAACGGCGATCAGGATGTTGATGATCAGGTAGGCCCAGCTGCCATCGCGGAACAGTCCCGCGTGGGCCAGGTTGAGCAGATCCTCGTCCAGGTCGCTGGAGATCAACAGCACCAGAGCCAGGCCAACGGTTACCCGATAAAGATGGTACAGGCGCAGGACGCGGCGGCCATGGACACCTTCGAGGGTCATGGCATCAGCGTTCACCGGAGCTGGCGTCCTGCTCTAAGTGGGCCTGGCTGCAATACCAGCGCTGCGCGTCGGCCAGCGCCGTGTCGCGCGGGACATGCACACCGCAGTGCGCGCAACGCACCATTGGTGGCGCACTGGGTTCTGCCGTGTCAGCTTGGGGCTTGCTGCTGGCGGGGCGATTGAAACGCCGCCACAGCCAGACGGCAGCGGCAATCAGGGCAATCCAGAACAACAGACGGAACATGGCGCACTCTTCTTGTTGGCAGGCGGCCAGTGTAGCCAAGGTCAATGCCCGGGCGCAGCAGATAAAGCGTGCCTGTGGCGAGCAAGAAAGTTCTGTCGGTTTTGTTTCGCAGGTAAATAGCCGGCAATGGCGTCGAGCGGGAACAGGCCCTAGGGGGGCAGTACTTTTTCGCCAGCAACAAAAAACCCGCCGAAGCGGGTTTTTCTCAGACCATTCCGACATCCTGTCAGCTGCCGTCCTGGCGATGGTCGATCATCCTTGATCCTGCTGCGCGTCCTGCGCTGCAGTGATGTAGCTAGATTAGTGACTGCCGCTGGCTTGCGACAGGGCGGATCGCAGCTTGCCCGTGTAAGCCTTTGGCTATTCGTGACTCGACTGGGGTGTGTTGCCATTGCACGCCGGGCTGCGACTAAGCACAGCGAATACTCAGCTGTGCCAGTAGAATTGCGCCGTGAAACAGATTTCCGAGGTTGCAAGGGTGGAACTACAGCAGGGCTTTGTCCTGACCCGGCACTGGCGCGATACGCCGGCCGGCACGCAGGTCGAGTTCTGGCTGGCGACCGACACCGGCCCGCGCCTGGTGCGCCTGCCGTATCAGCCCTCGGTGGCCTTCATTCCGGCTGAGCAACGGGCGCGCGCCGAAACGTTGCTGCAAGGCGCGCGCGGGGCGGAGCTGCGCGAGCTGGGGCTGTGCGATTTCCACCATCGCCCCGTGCTCGGCCTGTACTGCCAGCAGCACCGCCAGCTGATCAACCTCGACAAGCAGTTGCGCAAGGCCGGCGTCGATGTCTACGAGGCCGATGTGCGCCCGCCGGAGCGCTACCTGATGGAGCGCTTCATCACCGCGCCGCTGCTGTTCGGCGGCACGCCGGATGAGGGCGGCATGCTGCTCGAGGCGCAACTCAAACCCGTGGCGGATTACCGCCCACCATTGCGCCTGGTCTCCCTCGATATCGAAACCACCGAGCATGGCGAGCTGTACTCCATCGCCCTGGAAGGCTGCGGCCAGCGCCAGGTGTATATGCTCGGCCCGGCCAATGGCGACGACAGTGCCGTGGACTTCCAGCTCGACTACTGCGCCAGCCGTGCGCAGTTGCTGGAGCGCTTGAACGAGTGGCTGGCCCGGCATGATCCGGATGCGATCATCGGCTGGAACCTGGTGCAGTTCGACCTGCGCGTGCTGCACGAACATGCCCAGCGCCTCAAGGTGCCGCTGCGCCTGGGGCGTGGTGGTGACGAGATGGGCTGGCGCGAGCACGGCAGCGGCAAGCACTACTTCGCCGCGGCGGCCGGCCGCTTGATCATCGACGGCATCGAGGCACTGCGCTCGGCGACCTGGAGCTTTCCCTCGTTCAGCCTGGAATACGTCGCCCAGACCCTGCTCGGCGAGGGCAAGTCGATCGATACGCCCTACCAGCGCATGGATGAGATCAACCGCATGTTCGCCGAGGACAAGCCCGCCCTGGCGCGCTACAACCTCAAGGACTGCGAGCTGGTCACGCGGATCTTCGCCAAGACCGAACTGCTCACCTTCCTTCTCGAGCGCGCCGCCGTCACTGGCCTGCCGATCGACCGCAGCGGCGGCTCGGTAGCGGCTTTTACCCACCTGTACATGCCGCTGATGCATCGCCAGGGTTTCGTCGCGCCCAACCTTGGCGAGAAGATCCCGCAGGCCAGTCCCGGTGGCTTCGTCATGGAGTCGCGCCCCGGCCTGTACGAGTCGGTGCTGGTGCTCGACTACAAGAGCCTGTATCCGTCGATCATCCGCACCTTTCTGATCGACCCGGTGGGCCTGGTGGAAGGCCTGTGCCACCCCGACGACAGTCAGTCGGTGCCCGGCTTTCGCGGCGCGCGCTTCTCGCGCAGCAAGCACTGCCTGCCGGCCATCGTCGCGCGCGTCTGGCAGGGCCGCGAGGCGGCCAAGCGCGAGGGCAACGCGCCACTGTCGCAGGCCCTGAAAATCATCATGAACGCCTTCTACGGCGTGCTCGGCTCCAGTGGCTGCCGCTTCTTCGACACCCGCCTGGCCTCGTCGATCACCCTGCGCGGCCACGAGATCATGCGCCGCACCCGCGAGCTGATCGAAGCCGAAGGCCATGGGGTGATCTATGGCGACACTGACTCCACCTTCGTCTGGCTCGGTCATGAGCATGCCGAAGAAGAGGCGGCGCGTATTGGCCGGGCGCTGGTGCAGCGGGTCAACCAGTGGTGGCGTGAGCATCTGCAGCAGGAATACGGCCTGCACAGCGCGCTGGAACTGCAGTTCGAGACGCACTACCGGCGCTTCCTGATGCCGACCATTCGCGGTGCGGAAGAGGGCAGCAAGAAGCGCTACGCTGGCCTGGTCAAGCGTGCCGACGGCCACGAGGAAATGGTCTACAAGGGCCTGGAAACGGTGCGCAGCGACTGGTCGCCGCTGGCCCAGCAGTTCCAGCAGGAGCTCTACCAACGCATCTTCAACCGCCAGCCCTATCAGGACTATGTGCGCGACTACGTGCGGCGCACCCTGGCCGGCGAACTGGATGAGTTGCTGATCTACCGCAAACGCCTGCGCCGCCAGCTCGGCGACTACCAGCGCAACGTGCCGCCGCATGTGCGCGCAGCGCGTCTGGCCGACGACTACAACGAGCGCCAGGGGCGGCCGCGGCAGTACCAGAACGGTGGCTGGATCAGTTACGTGATGACCCTCGCCGGGCCGGAGCCGCTGGAAACCCGCAGCTCCCTGATCGACTACGAGCACTACCTGTCACGCCAGTTGCAACCGGTGGCCGATGCGATCCTGCCCTTCGTGGATGACGACTTCAGTCGCTTGGTCGACCGGCAGCTGGGCTTGTTTTGAGGCGGCGCTGAACCGTTATCTGTTCAGCTCGTACGCGCACATATTGACCGTCGTCGCCAGGTTCAGCGACTCGATGGCGCCACAGCCGGCAATGGTGAACGGCTGGGCATTCAGCGCGATCAGCTGCTCGCGCGGCACGCCGCGCGCTTCGTTGCCGAACAGGTAGCAATCGAAGGCCTTGAAGCCGGCCGACTGCACCGGCTCACCCTGCATATCCAGGCAGGCGATGCGCGCGAAGCGCGTGCGCAGAGAGTCCAGCTGCACATCCAGCTCCAGCGGCACATGAAAAATCGCGCCCATGCTGGAGCGCACGACCTTGGGGTTGTACGGATCGACGCTGTCGGGGCTGAGCAGGCAGCGGAAATTGCCGAACCAGGCTAGGGTGCGCAGGATGGTGCCGAGATTTCCCGGATCCTGGATTTCATGCAGGTAGATGGCCCGTTCGTTGGCTGCAGACACCGGCGGCGTCAGCGCCGCCATCGGCACCACGGCCAGAATGCCCTGTGGGGTCTGGGTATCGGCGATCTGTGCCATCTGCCGGTCGCTGATCACCTGGGTCTTGAACGGGCTCTGCCAGTGCTCGTAGGCGCCGGTCACATACAGCTGACTGCGCTGCAGCAGCGGGTTGTGCAGGGCCGCTTTCTGCAGTTCCAGCAGCAGATGCTCGCCTTCCACCAGAAAATGCCCGAATTCGGCGCGGTACTTCTTCTGCTGCAGCTTCTTGATGTCGTCGAGTTTCATCAGCGGCTCTGCTCGGCCAGGATCGACTTGGCCAGCGCTTCGGCGACCTTGATGCCATCCACGCCTGCCGAGAGGATGCCGCCGGCATAACCGGCGCCTTCACCGGCCGGATACAGGCCCTTCAGGTTGAGGCTCTGCAGGGTTTCGTTGTCGCGGGTGATGCGCACCGGGGAGGAGGTGCGGGTTTCGATACCGGTGAGCACCGCGTCATCACGGTCGAAGCCGCGAATCTGCTTGCCGAAGGCCGGCAGCGCCTCGCGGATCGCCTCGATCGCATAGGCCGGTAGCGAGAGCGCCAGGTCGCCCAGGCGTACACCGGGCTTGTAGGAGGGTTCCACTTCGCCCAGTTCGCTCGACGGAACGCCGCGAATGAAGTCGCCGACCAATTGCGCGGGAGCACAGTAGTCACTGCCGCCCAGCTTGTACGCGACCGACTCCAGGCGCTCCTGGAGCTCAACGCCGGCCAGCGGGCCACCGGGGAAGTCCTGCTCCGGGTTGATGCCGACGACGATGCCGGCGTTGGCGTTGCGCTCGTTGCGCGAGTACTGGCTCATGCCGTTGGTCACCACGCGCTCCGGCTCGGAGGTGGCCGCCACCACGGTGCCGCCGGGGCACATGCAGAAGCTGTAGACGGCGCGGCCATTCTTGGCGTGGTGTACCAACTTGTAGTCGGCGGCGCCGAGCTCCGGGTGACCGGCGTATTTGCCCAGGCGCGCCTGGTCGATCAGGCCTTGCGGGTGCTCGATGCGGAAGCCCACCGCAAAGGGCTTGGCCTCGATGAACACGCCCTGGCGGTGCAGCATGCGGAAGGTATCGCGCGAGCTGTGGCCCAGCGCGAGCACCACATGGCGACTGTGCAGGGTCTCGCCACTGGCCAGCACCACGCCCTCCAGCTGACCATCGTCGATCAGCAGGTTGGTCACCTTGCTCTCGAAGCGCACCTCGCCGCCGAGGGCGATGATCTCCTCGCGCATGGCCGCGACCACACCGGTGAGGCGGAAGGTGCCGATGTGCGGCTTGCTCACGAACATGATCTCGTCCGGCGCGCCGGCGCGGACAAACTCGTGCATCACCTTGCGGGCGTAGAACTTCGGGTCCTTGATCTGGCTGTAAAGCTTTCCGTCGGAGAACAGGCCGGCGCCGCCCTCGCCGAATTGCACGTTGGATTCCGGGGTCAGGACCTTCTTGCGCCACAGCGCCCAGGTGTCCTTGGTGCGGCTGCGCACATCCTTGCCACGCTCCAGCACGATGGGCTTGAAGCCCATCTGCGCGAGCAACAACGCGGCGAATAGGCCGCAGGGGCCAAAGCCCACCACCAGCGGGCGCTCGCTCAGGTCGGCCGGCGCCTGGCCAACCGGATAGTAGTGGGTGTCCGGAGCCGGGCGGATATGCGGGTCATCGGCAAAACGCGCCAGGATGGCCGCCTCGTCGCGCGCCTCAAGATCGACGATATAGATGAACAGGATGACGCTGTTCTTCTTGCGGGCATCGTAGCTGCGCTTGAATACGCTGAAGTTCAGCAGGTCGGCGTCGCTGATGTTCAGGCGGTTGACGATGGCCTGGCGCAACTCATCGGCGGAGTGATCGAGGGGCAGAGAGAGTTCGTTGATGCGAATCATGACGGTAATCCTGGCCGGTGACTCCGGCAAAGGAAGCAATAAAGGAGGGGGGTAGGGGGCGAATTGTAGCCGCCGCCGCCATATTCTGTCAGGACGCCTGTCAGGGCAGCGGCCTGTGGATTTAACCTGCACGGCACTATCGGCTTATACTTGGCGCCACTTTGCGCCCTCTGTCCATGGCATCGGCGCGCTCCTTTCCTTGATTTTTCGTGCTTGGCTCCCTTATGAAACGCTCCAAAAGCAGCGCCCGCTGGCTGAACGAACATGTCAACGACCCCTACGTCAAACAGGCCCAGAAGGATGGCTTGCGCTCGCGCTCCAGCTACAAGCTGATCGAGCTGAACGAGAAGGACAAACTGATCCGCCCCGGCATGCTGCTCATGGACCTTGGCTCCGCGCCGGGCGGCTGGTCGCAGGTGGCCGGCAAGTTAGTGGGTGAGAAGGGGCGGGTTATCGCCACCGACATTCTGCCGATGGACCCGCTGGACAACGTCGACTTCATTCAGGGCGACTTTACCGAGGACGGCGTGTTCCAGCAGCTTCTCGCTAAGCTCGATGGCCGACAACCCGATCTGATCGTCTCCGACATCGCCCCCAACCTCAGCGGCGTCGCTGTTGCCGACCAGGCGTCTTCGATGTATCTGGTTGAGCTCACCCTCGATATGGTCCGCAAAGTGCTCAAGCCTGGTGGCAACTATGTGGTCAAGGTCTTTCAGGGCGAGGGATCCGACGAGTTTCTGCGGGACGTGCGCACCTCATTCGACAAGGTGGTCGTACGCAAGCCAGCAGCATCGCGGCCGCGCTCGAATGAGGTTTATCTGATGGCCAAGGGCTTCAAGGGATAAGGCGTCCGCTGCTGGCGATGGCGCTAAAGATCCCGTATTTACTGGGTTTCAGGCACAAAAAAGACGCCCTAGGACGTCTTTTTTTGTGCATTTGGTGGAGCCGGGGGGAGGAGAAATACGCCATTTCATGGATTATATATCCATATAAATCAGACACTTATATTTCTCTTGGTTTCCGGGTGCCGCCCTTTCTCTGTCGAAATTGCCGCCCTGACGCAGGGGATAGCTTGAGCATTATCGCTTTGGATTGGTTCAGATGCCATTAGAGCAAGCAGAAGCACGATGTGTACGCCGATGTCGAAAAGGTAGCCCGTACCTACGGATTTTTCGGTGGGGATTCGCTGCTCGATGGCACCGACTACAAGCGCTACTACAAGACCTCTCGCGGCTTCTCCGGCAAGAACGTCGAGCTATTCCTGGGCAACTTCGTCAGCTTGCTGGCAAGGGAGAAGGTGGGGGCAAAAAAGGCGTTTGACCGGCTGCAAACCTGGGAATGCTGGCCGGTGATCCGCGACCACTATGCCGCCAAGGATATGAGCGAGTTTGACCTGTACAAGCACATCAAAGCTCTGCTTGAAGAACGGCATGTTCGGTGGGGTAGGGCGGTATGAGTGTTAAGCGCCGTGATGATGGTCGGTGGTTAGCTGACGTCCAGCCCATCCGTGGCCAGCGCTTCCGCAAGCTCTTCGATACCAAAGCCGAAGCACTGCGCTATGAGACCTTCATTCTCGCCAACAAGGCCAAGGATGCTGGTTGGAATCCAAAGGCCTCAGACCGTCGCAAGCTCTCCGAACTGGTGACCCTCTGGTATGACCTGCACGGTCACATGCTCAAGGATGGTTTACGCCGAAAGGCTAAGCTCGATGCTCTGTGTGTTCGGCTGCGCAACCCGGTAGCTGCCAAGCTTGATGCTTCTGTCTATGCCCATGATCGGCGCCTTCGTTCTGAAACGGGTACCAGTCCGAAGACGCTTAACAATGAGCTGGGCTATCTGCGGGCTGTCTATAACGAGCTGCGTGGGCTGGGCCAGATCGACTATCAGAACCCGCTGGAGCTGGTGAAGCCATTCCGCATTGAAGAGCGCGAATTATCTTGGCTGACAGACGATCAAATTTCGATTCTGCTGGAAGCCATTCGGCAGCACTCTGATAACCCGCACGTCGAGCCGATCACGCTGCTTTGCTTAGCTACGGGCGCGCGATGGTCTGAGGCTGAGGGGTTAACCCCATCCAGGCTGCGCAATGGATCGGTAACGTACAGCAAAACCAAATCCAGCCGCGTTCGCACTGTTCCTATCGGGACGGCCTTAGAGAGTTTCATCAAGGATCATTGGAAGCGCTACGGGCCATTTACGGGGTCGATCAGCTCGTTTCGTCGTGCCCTGGCTCGGTCGGGCATTGAATTGCCCAAAGGGCAGGCCAGTCACGCGTTGCGCCATACCTTCGCCAGTCACTTCATGCAGAAGGGCGGAAACATCCTCACCCTGCAGAAGATTTTGGGTCACTCCAGCTTGGCTATGACTATGCGCTATGCGCACTTGGCGCCGGAGCATTTGGCCGAGGCTGTGAGGCTCAATCCCTTATCTGGCAGTGACTTTTCGTTTTCTCTTGTGGGTCGGTAAATAAAGTGGTAGCGGTGTTTACTTTGGTCTGAATTTGGGCTATATTTGGATCATCTCAGCAGCTATGCCGTTGAGAGATCTGCACGCCGGGGCTATGCCCATATTGGTGCTTTGCATACAGCAACTCAGAGGTACCAGACCATGAAGGTCGAAACGATTAGCTACTTAAAACGTCACGCGGCAAACCTCGACCTCACAGAGCCGATGGTTGTTACTCAGAATGGTGTGCCGGCCTACGTGGTTGAGTCCTACGCCGAACGTAAGCAACGAGATGAGGCAATCGCTCTCATCAAGCTTCTTGCAATTAGCAGTAGAGACAAGGCCCAAGGCCGCATTATCTCGGGTGAAACCCTTCTGCAACGTCTGAGCGAGGAGCCCTAACATATGGAGAAATAAATTGAATAAAGCGGAAGTCGGTTTTACGTCTACAGCAGAACACAGCATCAAGAAATTTCAGCTCAATCTCGCCCAGCGCCAGGGCTCGTCAGCTGCTCGGCAGTTCGTTCGAGAGCTGATTCAGTCGATTATTGATCGACTATCTCTTCACCCCCTTTCTTGCCCCGTCAGCCCGCAAGCCAGTCTGCTTGGTGTGCTTCAGTACCGTGAGTACAACAAGGATGGGTGTCGAATCCTCTACGAGTATTTTCCAGAAGAAAATCTCGTTGCCGTCGCGCTTGTGATGTCGCAGCAGCAGAGCGTCGAGCAAATGCTCGTTGACTACTGCCTGCTCTGGACTCCGTAAGCCCGCTCTAGATTCTTTGTGTTCTTGCCTTGGTGGTCTTATCCGGGGTGTCGGATGTGACACTTTGGGGGCACAAGCAGTCTCTAGAAAGCAAAAACCCCTGAAAATCTCTAGGATAATCAGGGGTTTATGCTGTTTCTGATTGGTGGAGCCGGGGGGGATTTGAACCCCCGTCCGCCAGTTCTCCACTTTCGGTACTACATGCTTAGCCGTGTCTATTGAGTTAATCCGTAGCCGCCCGACGGGCAGGGTGCTTTGGACGAGTTGTGTAAGTTTTAGCCACTTTGTCCACAACGTACTACGCGGCGATCCTGTTCTGCATGACAATCACTTCAGGTTTACAGGCATCCCCTAGTGATCGCTGGAGCCGAAGCTACCAGAAGGACTAGTCGCGCTGCTTACGCAGCGAGAGCGTAGCCCTCGTAGTTTTCGTCATTGGCAACTATAGAAAGTTGCAACAGTGGATTTACGACTTCTGTTACCAAGTCGGCATGCACCTAGAGCTTCGCTACCGGCGTCGAATCCTAATCGGCCCCAAAACTCTCCTACATGAGTAGGACGCGCAGTTTACGGTAAAGGTTCCCCAGCGTCGACCTGCGATCTGGCTTTAGAATGCTGGCCGGATTTCTGTGGCTGTCGGCTAGCTCTGGCGCTGCCATGTGCCATCATTCCCCTGTCCTGATTTTGGAGCGTCGGCATGCCGTCCGCACAGCACAAACCTCTGCGCCGCTGGATCTGGCAGGCCTTCCTGCAGAGTGCGTTGATTCCCCTGGTGTTGGTGGAGTCGGTGCTGATTGGTGTGTACCTGTACACCAACGAATCGATCCGTGATTCCCAGGTGGGCTATCTGCAGAGCAGTGCTCTGCAGGATCTGGCCAGTGCGGTGCAGCGCGAAGGGCAGGTGATCGACAGCCGCCTGCGGGCCATCGAGGCTCAGGTCAGCATTTTCCGTGATGCGGTAGGCGAGACCTTGCAGGACCGCCGCTATCAGCCGGATGAGCTGGAGCGTGCGCGCCATGTGCAGGCGCCCGATGGCGTATTCCACAGCCGCAGTGACGATGGTCGTGCGGCTTCCTTCTATGCCAACAGCACGCCGCCGGCGCGCCAGGACCGCGACAAGGCGTTGCGCCTGTCGCGTGTCGATCCGTTGATGCGTTCGATCAAGCAGGCGGACCCGCTGGTGGCCGCGGTGTATTTCAATGCGTGGGACAGCTACAACCGCATCTACCCGTATTTCGATGTGCTGCAGCAGTATCCCCATGACATGGTCATCCCGGAGTACAACTTCTATTACCTGGCCAATGCCGAGCACAACCCGCAGCGCAAGACGGCCTGGACCGATGTCTACCTCGATCCGGCCGGCCTGGGCTGGATGATGTCGGCGGTGGCGCCGGTCTATCGCGGTGATTTTCTCGAAGGTGTGGTCGGTCTGGACGTGACGGTCGGTCAGATGCTGGCCGAGATCGGCAGCCTGCAGGTGCCCTGGCAGGGCTATGCCCTGCTGGTTAGCCGCGACAACGGCATCATGGCGCTCCCGGCCGCCGGCGAGCACGATTTCGGCCTGCGCGAGCTGACCCAGTATTCCTATGCTGAAGCGGTCAAGCGTGAGGTGCTCAAACCGGCTGACTTCAAGCTGGATCGCCAGGCGGGGCTAAAGCCGTTGCTCGCTGCCATGGCCACGGCTACCCATGGGGTGGAAGAGGTGCAGCTGGGCGGCCGTAACCAGCTGATGGCCTGGAGCGAGATTCCGCAGACCGGCTGGCGCCTGCTGCTGGTGGTGGATGAGGCAAACATCTTCCGCGAGACCAACCGCCTGGCCGAGCAATACCTGCAGATCGGTTATCTGCTGATCGCCGGCCTGGTGTTCTTCTATCTGCTGTTCGGTAGCTGGATGTGGCTGCGTTCGCGGCATCTGAGTAACGAGTTGGCCGAACCCATCGCCGGGATTGTCGGGATGATGCGCAGCCTGGCGGTGGGTGAGCGCAAGCCGGCGGCACCGGAGACGGCGATTCTGGAAATGGCCGAGATGGCCGAGGAAGTGCAGCATGCCGGCCAGCAATTGCAGGCCAGTGAGGCGCAGCGCGTGCATGTGCAGCGCACCCTCGAGCTGGTGCTGGAAAGCACCACGGAAAGCCTCTGGGAAGTGGAGGCGGCGAGCCTCAGCATCTGTGTCAGCGAGCGCTTCGTCAAACGCTTCGGGCTGCGCGAGAGCTGCCTGCCGTTTGCCGAGTTCAACCAGCGCGTACACCCGGATGACCTGCAGCGTATTCGTCATCTGCGGCTGAGCCTGGCTGACGCTGTCGAGGACTTCTTCGAGGCGGAATATCGCTATGCCGATGCCATGGGCAACTATGTCTGGCTGCTCAGCCGCGGCAAGGTCATCGAGCGCGACGAGCAAGGCAGTGCCGTGCGCGCGGCCGGTACGCATGTCGATATCACCGGCCTCAAGCTGGTGCAGGAGGAATTGCGCCATGCCAGCCTGGAGGCGCAAGCCGCCAGCCAGGCCAAGAGCCGCTTCCTGTCCAGCATGAGCCACGAGCTGCGCACGCCGCTGAATGCCATCCATGGTTTCGCCCAGCTGATCGAGCTGGAAGCCCAGGAGCGGCCCGAGGCTCGTCAGGAGCTGGAGTACGCCCGTGAGATCGTCCTGGCCAGCCGCCATCTGACGTCGCTGGTCGACGATATTCTCGATCTCTCCAGCATCGAAAGTCGTCGCCAGCATCTGCAGCTCAAGCCGGTGGAGGTCAGCGCGCTGCTCACCAGTTGCGCCGAACTGGTCCAGCCGGAAGTGCAGCAGCGCGGCCAGCAGCTACGGGTGACGCCCGGCATCGTCGGTGAGCTGTATGTACTGGCGGATGTGCGCCGGGTGCGCCAGGTGCTGCTCAACCTGCTGTCCAACGCGCTCAAGTACAACAGCCCGCAGGGCCTGGTCTGCCTGGGGTATGAGCTGCGCCCGGCGGGTGTGCGCTTGTGGGTCGAGGACAGCGGCCCGGGGCTCAGCGAGCCGCAGCAGGCGCAGCTGTTCCAGCCATTCCAACGCCTCGGCCGGGAGAGTTCGAATATTCCGGGCACCGGTATCGGCCTGGTGTTGTGCAAGGAACTGGCGGCGCTGATGGATGGCGAGATCGGTTTCAGCAGCGAGCCGGGCGCCGGTAGCCGCTTCTGGATCGACTTGCCGAGTGCGGCCTGCCCACAGGATTTGCTGAGCCATGCCGGCCAGGCCGGTGCTGGCGAAGTCGCGCTGCCGTTGGCCCGGGTGCTTTGTGTCGAGGACCATCCCGCATGCCTGCGGGTGCTGCAGGAAGGCTTGCGCGATATGGCCGAGGTGCAGGGCGTTGGCTCGCTGCGGCGCGCGCAACTGCTGTTGGCCGAGCAGGTTCCCGCGCTGGTGCTGCTGGATCTCGATCTACCCGACGGCAATGGCCTGGAGCTGCTGGAGTGGATGCGCAACCAGCCGCGCCTGGTCGATGTGCCGGTGCTGGTGGTCAGCGCGGCCGTCGACGAGGTGCAGAAGGCCGAAGCGCGTCGGCAGGGGGCACAGGCCTGCCTGCTGAAACCGGTGGATCTGCAGCAGTTGCGGCAGATGGCGCTGTCGTTGCTAGGTGAAGTGGTCTAGCAGACTGTTGATGAATTACCTGCGTTGCCGCGGTGTTGTCGAAATCTGCTAGTTACTCGCTGGCCTGCAACAGGCTCATGGCCTCTTCCAGTACCTTGACCGATTCGGCGTGGTCGCCGGCCTTGTGCAGGGCTTCGCCCTCGGCGCGCAGGCGCTGCACTTCGGCCAGCACTTCGGTATCGGCCGGTGGATCGCTTTGCAGCAGCTTATCGATCTTGGCCATCTCGGCCGGGCAGTGCATGGCCATCAGCGGGGTGCAGAGCAGGGCAGTAGCGAGAAACAGGGCTGTGCGGCGCATGACAGGGCTCCTCCAGTGGGCGGTGTCAGCAGTATAGGAGTCTTGCGGCGATCTGCTGTGCTGGCGATTGCCGAGGCCAGCCATAACGCGGTGCTGCTGCACACCATTCGCGGCCTGTTCGACCTGCTCAAGCGCAACGTGGTGACCAATATCGGCGGCATGTACGCCCAGCGCGAGGACGCCCGCAGCATGCTGATCAATCAGCACCGGGCGCTGTTCGAGGCAATCATTGAGAGGGCAGGCGGAAGAGGCGCGAAGCCTGTCCATCCGGCATATCGATTATGTGCAGGAAGTGCTGGCAGATGTGCAGCTGGAAGCGCAGCGTCGGGCGCGGGCGCAGCGGCGGTGGCGGTCAAACCGTAGGGTGCGCTGTGCGCACCAAGGCCCCATGTGGGCTTTCAGGTGCGCGCGGCGCACCCTGTGGACGGCTTCTTAGTCGTCCTTGCCCTTGGTGCGCATGGCGCGTTGCACTTCGCGGTCGGCGTCGCGTTCTTTCTCGGTATGACGCTTGTCGAAGTCCTTCTTGCCCTTGGCCAGGGCGATCTCGCACTTGATCAGGTGCGCCTTCCAGTAGATCGACAGGGCCACGCAGGTGTAGCCCTTCTGCTGTACCGAGCCGAACAGCTTGTCCAGCTCGCGCTTGTTTAGCAGCAGCTTGCGCGTGCGTGTCGGGTCGGCGATGACGTGGGTGCTGGCGGCCTTCAATGGGGTGATGTGGCAACCCATCAGCCAGGCTTCGTCATCCTTGAGCAGCACGTAACTATCGACCAATTGCGCCTTGCCGGCGCGCAGGCTCTTCACTTCCCAGCCGGACAGAACCAGGCCGGCCTCGAACTTGTGTTCGACGAAATAGTCATGCAGCGCTTTTTTATTCTGCGCGATGGTCCCCGTAGGGTGTTTCTTTTGCTTAGCCATAGGCGCGGCATTATAGGGAGTCGGCGCGGTGCTGGCGACAGCCTGTGCTTGAGGGGGCAGGGTGAATTCCGCACAATGCGCGCTTTCCGGCGGTTGGCCAGGCATTTTGTCGTGACCTGCCGCGATGCAGTACTCGAAGTGAGAGTCGATGAGCACGCGAATCCAACGCTCGGCGCTGCTGCCTTACCCGGCGCAGGCGCTTTACGATCTGGTCAACGATGTGGCCAGTTATCCGCAGTTTCTGCCCTGGTGCTCGGCCTCCGAAGTGCTGCTCGCCAGCGACAGCGTGATGCGGGCGAGCCTGACGGTGGCCAAGGGTTCGCTGAGTCAGCGCTTCATGACCCGCAACAATCTGGTGCCGGGCAAATCCATCGAAATGCAGCTGGAAGAAGGACCGTTTACCCAGTTGCAGGGCGTGTGGGAGTTCAAGTCCCTGGGCGACAAGGCCTGCAAGATCAGCCTGGACATGACCTTCGATTACGCCGGGCCGCTGGTGCGGGCTACGCTTGGGCCATTGTTCAATCAGGCGGCCAATACCCTGGTCGATGCCTTCTGCCAGCGAGCCAAGCAACTCTATGGATAAGCCGAATATCTTCGTCGAGGTGGTGTATGCCCTGGCGGACAAGCAGAAACTTCTGCGCCTGAGCGTGCCGGCCGGCACTACGGTGCGTGAGGTGGCATTGCGTTCGGGCCTGGATGCGCACTTTGCCGATCTGGATCTGGCTACCAGCCCGCTGGGCATCTTTGGCAAGGCCGTGGCCAAGCCGGAAGAGCGCTTGATCGAGGAGGGCGAGCGGGTGGAAATCTATCGTCCCCTGATCGCTGACCCGAAAGAAGTGCGCAAGCAGCGTGCGGCCAAGGCGGCGCAGGCCAAGGCGGCCGAGCAAGGCGAATAGTTTCGCGCAGATATGAAAAAGCCCGGTCAGACCGGGCTTTTTTGTGCCTGCAGATTACTGCGGCGTGGCTTCCAGCGGCTCCGGGATCGGCACCGGTACGGGTTCGGCGGCATCCACTTCGCGCTGGATCTGTTCCAGCAGCGAGCCTGGCTTGGCCGGCTCTTCGCTCTGGGTTTGTGGCGTGGCGGTGGTGGTCGGCGCGCCATCTTCACCGAGGATCGCCTGGTCACGGCTGACACCTGGCATGAAGTCACCGGCCAGGCCGATCAGTTGGTCATCGCTGCCGAACATCAGGCTGACACGCTCCTGATAACGCTGACGGCCACCCGGCTGGATGCTGTACAGATAATCCCAGCGACTGGCGTGGAAAGTGTCGGTGATCAGCGGGTTGCCCATGATAAACCGCACTTGACGACGGGTCATTCCGGGCTTCAACTGGTCTATCATGTCCTGCGTTACGACATTGCCCTGCTGGATGTCGATTTTATAAACCCCGGGAAATGAACAACCGGCGAGTGCGAGCAGACTCACGAGGGTGAGGCTGGACAGCAAGAGCTTGGTGTTTTGCATCGGTGGGTGACTTCCACTATCTTGGCTGGGCAAAGTAAACCCCGATCATACCCGCATAAACGGAAGCTGCGAAGCAGCAACCTAGAGAAAGCTGACCATGGTTGAAAATAGCGAACTGCGCAAAGCCGGCCTCAAAGTAACCCTGCCGCGCGTGAAGATCCTGCAAATGCTCGACTCGGCCACTTCCGGCCAGCGTCACATGAGTGCGGAAGATGTCTACAAGGCTCTGATGGAGGCGGGCGAGGACGTCGGCCTAGCGACCGTGTACCGGGTGCTGACCCAGTTCGAGGCCGCGGGCTTGGTCGAGCGGCACAACTTCGACGGCGGTCATGCCGTGTTCGAGCTGGCCGATGGCGGTCATCACGACCACATGGTTTGCGTCGATAGCGGCGAGGTCATCGAGTTCTTCGATCCGGAGATCGAGAAGCTGCAGAAAGAGATCGTCAAGCAGCATGGCTTCGAGCTGGTCGACCACAACCTGGTGCTGTACGTACGCAAGAAGAAGTAAGTACGCCAGAGTCGACAAAAAGGCGCCCCGCGGGGCGCCTTTTTTCATGCGCGCGATATTCAGCTCTGTGCGCTGGTGACCATCTTGCGCGCGTGCTGCAGGGACTCTTCGGTCAGGTCGAGGCCGCCGAGCATGCGCGCCACTTCCTCGACCCGTTGGGCGGTATCCAGGGTCGCTACAGCGGTGCGGGTTTCTTCGCTGCCGCGCTGCTTGTGCACGAACAGGTGCTGGTGCCCCTGCGCCGCTACTTGCGGCAGGTGGGTGACGGTCAGTACCTGGCCGCGCTCGCCGAGGCGGCGCAGCAGCTGGCCGACCACTTCGGCAGTGGGGCCGCCGATGCCGACGTCGACTTCATCGAATACCAGGGTCGGTACGCGCGAGGTCTGTGCGGTGATCACCTGGATGGCCAGGCTGATACGCGACAGTTCACCGCCGGAGGCGACTTTGGCCAGAGACTTCAGCGGCTGACCGGGGTTGGCGCTGACCAGAAATTCGACCTGTTCCAGGCCATAAGGCTGCGGCTCTTCGGCGCTGCTGCCCTGCAGTTGAATGCTGAAGCGCCCGCCGGGCATGCCTAGGCTCTGCATCTCGATCTGCACGGCATCGGCCAGGCGCTTGGCGGCCTGCTGGCGCAGTTCGCTCAGCTCACTGGCCTTTTCCTGGTAATGACGGGCGTAGGCCGCCAGTTCTTCGGCCAGGCGTTCGCTGGCCTGGTCGTCGGCATTCAGGCCTTCCAGTTCTTCCAGCAGACGCTGCTGCAGCTCGCCGAGTTCGGTGGGCTGGATGCGGTGTTTGCGTGCCAGGGTGTAGATGGTGTCGAGGCGTTCTTCGAGGATCTGCTGGCGCTGGGGGTCGGCGTCGAAGTGGTCGATAAAGCGGTTCAGTTCGCCGACCGCTTCCTCGACCTGGATCTGCGCGCTGGCCAGCAGGTTGCTGGCTTCGCCAAGCGCGCCGGGCTGGCTGCTGAATGCGCCCAGGCGGTTGAGGCTGGCGGTCAGGGCTGACAGCACGTTGCCGGCATCGCTTTCGCTGCACAGGTCGAGCACCTGGCGGCAGGCGCCGAGCAGCTGTTCGGCGTTGCTCAGGGTCTTGTGTTCCTGTTCCAGCTGTTCTAGTTCGTTGTCGCCGAGGGTCAGGTTCTCCAGCTCTTCCAGCTGATAGCTGAGCAGTTGGTGGCGGGCGCGCTGCTCGTCGCTGGTCGAGGTCAGGCGCTGCAGCTCCTGGCGGGTCTGGCGCCAGCGCTGGGCGGCCAGCTGCACCTGGCGCGCCAGCTCCTGGCTGCCGGCATATTCGTCGAGCAGGCGGCGGTGGGTGTCCGGCTTGAGCAGCGACTGATGCTCGTGCTGGCTGTGGATGTCGATCAGCAGCTCGCCGAGGGCCTTGAGGTCACCCAGTGGGCAAGGTGCGCCATTGATATAGCCGCGCGAGCGGCCTTCGCTGGTGATCACCCGACGCAGGATGCACGGCCCGTCGTTATCCAGATCGCGTTCGCTGAGCCAGGTGCGCGCCTCGGGAATGTCGTCCAGATCGAAGCTGGCGAGGATGTCCGCCTTGTCTGCGCCGGGGCGCACTACGCCGCTGTCAGCACGATCGCCAAGGGCCAGGCCGAGGGCGTCGAGCATGATCGACTTGCCGGCGCCGGTCTCGCCGGTGATCACCGACATGCCGCGGGCCAGTTCCAGATCCAGGTGTTCGACGATGGCGTAGTTGTGTACGGACAGGTGCGCCAGCATGGAGATCGCTCCCAAAAGTTAACGGTCCAAAGCCTGCTGCGCGTCGGCCATGCGGCGTTGAAACTGGGCCCGGGCTGCTCATTTACCTTTCGTAAACTCCGCGCCCTCGCCCACTTTCGCCTTGCCTGACTCTAGCTCGCGAGGCTTTGAGCTTTTTGTGCTGTCTATTTATACAGTGTTTTGTTTTGTCCTGACAATAACCCTTGAAAGCCTGTGTTTGGGCCCCATATAGGCGGAAGAAACGCGGGCCATGACCCGCTGGCGTATTGATAGGAGGACCCAATGGCTGACGAACAGACTCTCGACCCACAGAATCCGCAGGACAATCCGGCACCCGAGGGGGCGTTTGGCGAGGATCTGATTGCCCGTGTGCAATCGCTCGAAGAGCAGCTGGCTGCTGCGCAGGATCAGTCTCTGCGTGTGGCTGCCGACCTGCAGAACGTGCGCCGCCGTGCCGAGCAGGATGTCGAGAAGGCGCACAAGTTCGCCCTGGAAAAGTTTGCCAACGACCTGCTGCCGGTGGTCGACAGCCTGGAGCGCGGCCTGGAGCTGTCCAGCCCCAGCGATGAGGCGATCAAGGCCGTGCGTGAAGGCATGGAGCTGACCCTCAAGCTGTTCCACGACACCCTCAAGCGTTACCAGCTGGAAGCGGTCGATCCGCACGGTGTGCCGTTCAACCCGGAGCACCACCAGGCAATGGCCATGGAAGAAAGCACCCATGTCGAGCCGAACTCCGTGCTCAAGGTGTTCCAGAAGGGCTACCTGCTCAATGGTCGCCCTGCTGCGCCCGGCCATGGTCGTGGTCAGCAAGGCGCCGAGCGCGCCGCTGCCGTCGATTGACGAGCAGGCTTGAAATCCGGGGCATAGGCCCCATCTATTAGTACAAGCGATTTAGTGCTGGCGCGGCCAAGCCAATCTATGGGCCGCGCAACCAAGGTTATAGACACAGTTTCGGGAGAGTAAAAATGGGCAGAATCATCGGTATCGACCTGGGGACTACCAACTCCTGCGTCGCCATTCTGGAAAACGGTAGCGTCAAGGTCATCGAAAACGCCGAAGGCGCGCGTACCACGCCGTCCATCATTGCCTACGCCAACGACGGCGAGATCCTGGTCGGTCAGGCTGCCAAGCGCCAGGCCGTGACCAACCCGCACAACACCCTGTACGCGGTGAAGCGCCTGATCGGTCGCCGCTTCGACGAAGACGTGGTGCAGAAAGACATCAAGATGGTCCCCTACAAAATCGCCAAGGCCGACAACGGTGACGCCTGGGTCGAAGTGAAGGGCCAGAAAATGGCACCGCCGCAGATCTCCGCGGAAGTGCTGAAGAAGATGAAGAAGACCGCCGAAGACTATCTCGGCGAGCCGGTCACCGAAGCGGTGATCACAGTTCCTGCGTATTTCAACGACAGCCAGCGCCAGGCCACCAAAGACGCCGGCCGCATCGCCGGTCTCGAGGTCAAGCGCATCATCAACGAGCCGACCGCGGCTGCGCTGGCCTACGGCATGGACAAGGGCAAGGGCGACCACACCGTGATCGTCTATGACCTGGGTGGCGGTACCTTCGACGTGTCGGTGATCGAGATCGCCGAAGTCGACGGCGAGCACCAGTTCGAAGTGCTGGCCACCAACGGTGACACCTTCCTCGGTGGTGAGGACTTCGACATTCGCCTGATCGACTACCTTGTCGACGAATTCAAGAAAGAGTCCGGCATCGACCTGAAAGGCGATCCGCTGGCCATGCAGCGCCTGAAAGAGTCCGCCGAGAAGGCCAAGATCGAGCTGTCGTCCGCGCAGCAGACTGACGTCAACCTGCCGTACATCACGGCCGATGCCAGCGGTCCGAAGCACCTCAACGTGAAGATTTCCCGCGCCAAGCTGGAAGCCCTGGTTGAAGAGCTGGTCACCCGTACCATCGAGCCGTGCCGCATCGCCCTGAAGGACTCCGGTCTGGACGTTGGCAGCATCGACGAAGTGATCCTGGTTGGCGGTCAGACCCGCATGCCGCTGGTGCAGCAGAAGGTTGCCGAGTTCTTCGGTAAAGAAGCGCGCAAGGACGTCAACCCGGACGAAGCCGTAGCCATCGGTGCTGCGATTCAGGGCGCCGTTCTGGCTGGCGACGTCAAGGACGTGCTGCTGCTCGACGTATCGCCGCTGACCCTGGGTATCGAAACCATGGGCGGCGTGATGACGGCGCTGATCGAGAAGAACACCACCATCCCGACCAAGAAGTCGCAGGTCTTCTCCACCGCCGACGACAACCAGGGCGCAGTGACCATTCACGTGCTGCAGGGCGAGCGCAAGCAAGCCGCGCAGAACAAGTCGCTGGGCAAGTTCGACTTGGCCGAGATTCCGCCGGCTCCGCGTGGCGTGCCGCAGATCGAAGTGACCTTCGACATCGACGCCAACGGCATCCTGCATGTCGGCGCCAAAGACAAGGCCACCGGCAAGCAGCAGTCCATCGTGATCAAGGCCAACTCCGGTCTGTCCGAGGAAGAAATCGAGCAGATGGTGCGTGACGCCGAGGCCAACGCCGAGGAAGACCGCAAGTTCGAAGAGCTGGTCACTGCGCGTAACCAGGGCGATGGTCTGGTGCACGCCACCCGCAAGATGATCACCGAAGCCGGCGACAAGGCCACGGCTGACGAGAAAGCGGCCATCGAGAAGGCGCTGGGCGAGCTGGAAGTTGCCGTCAAGGGCGACGACAAGGCGGCCATCGAAGCGAAGATGAACGCGCTGTCCGAAGTCACTGCTCCGCTGGCGCAGAAGATGTATGCCGAACAGCCGCAGCCGGGTGCTGCAGCTCAGGGTGCAGACCAGGCTCAGGACGCGGCCGACGATGTTGTCGATGCCGAGTTCGAAGAGGTCAAGGACAACAAGTAAGCCACGGCTTGCTTCCGTTCCAGCCTGCCGAAGCCTGGCTTCGGCAGGCGCGATTCGCCGCGCGGGAGCTTGCTCCCGCGTTGGCGTGTCTGGAGCAGACGAATTTAAAGGTGTTGATGTATGGCCAAACGTGACTATTACGAAGTGCTCGGTGTGGAGCGCGGTGTCAGCGAGGCGGAGCTGAAAAAGGCTTACCGGCGCCTGGCGATGAAGCACCACCCGGACCGCAATCCGGACGACAAGGCTTCGGAAGAGAAATTCAAGGAAGCCAACGAGGCCTACGAAGTGCTCTCCGATGCCAGCAAGCGCTCGGCCTATGACCAGTACGGGCATGCCGGCGTCGACCCGCAGATGGGTGGCGGTGGCGGCTTCGGTGGTGGCGGGGCGAACTTCTCCGACATCTTCGGTGACGTGTTCAGCGACTTCTTCGGTGGTGGTCGCGGCGGCTCGCGTGGCGGCGCCCAGCGTGGCAGCGACCTGCGCTACACCCTGGAGCTGGATCTGGAAGAGGCGGTGCGCGGCACCACCGTGACCATCCGCGTGCCGACCCTGGTCAACTGCAAGCCGTGCGATGGCTCCGGGGCGAAGAAGGGCACCAGTCCGGTGACCTGTACCACCTGCGGCGGCATTGGCCAGGTGCGCATGCAGCAGGGCTTCTTCTCGGTGCAGCAGACCTGCCCGCGTTGTCACGGCAACGGCAAGATGATCACCGACCCCTGTGGCTCGTGCCATGGCCAGGGACGTGTGGAAGAGAGCAAGACCCTGTCGGTCAAGGTGCCGGCTGGTGTCGATACTGGTGACCGCATCCGCCTATCGGGCGAAGGCGAAGCTGGTAGCATGGGTGGCCCGGCGGGCGACCTGTATGTAGTGGTCAATGTGCGCGAGCACGCGATCTTCCAGCGCGACGGCAAACACCTGTACTGCGAAGTGCCGATCAGTTTTGCTGACGCGGCGCTGGGTGGCGAGCTGGAAGTGCCGACCCTGGATGGCCGGGTCAAGCTGAAGATTCCGGAAGGCACCCAGACCGGCAAACTGTTCCGCTTGCGCGGCAAGGGTGTGGCTCCGGTGCGTGGTGGCGGTGCCGGCGACCTGCTGTGCAAGGTGGCGGTGGAAACCCCGGTCAACCTGGACAAGCGCCAGCGCGAGCTGCTGGAAGAGTTCCGCAAGTCGCTGGAAGGCGACAGCTCCCACTCGCCCAAGGCCAGCGGCTGGTTCGACGGCGTGAAGCGCTTCTTCGGTGATATCTAAGGAATCGGCTATGCGACGTATTGCAGTGATGGGCGCCGCTGGGCGCATGGGCAAGATCCTCATCGAGGCGGTCGACCAGGCGGAAGGCGCCCAGCTGACCGCCGCGGTGGATCGCCCGGATAGCAGCCTGATCGGCGCCGATGCCGGCGAGCTGGCGGCGCTGGGCAAGATCGGCGTGGTGCTGGCCGGTGATCTGGGGGCGGTGCTCGATCAGTTCGATGTGCTGATTGATTTCACCCATCCGTCGGTCACCCTGAAGAACCTGGAAGTCTGCCGTCAGGCCGGCAAGGCCATGGTCATCGGCACCACCGGCTTCAGCGTGGAAGAGAAGCAATTGCTGGTGGAAGCGGCCAAGGACATTCCGATCGTCTTTGCCGCCAACTACAGCGTCGGCATCAATCTGTGCCTGAAACTGCTGGATACCGCCGCTCGCGTGCTGGGCGATGAGGTCGATATCGAGATCATCGAGGCGCACCACCGGCACAAGGTCGATGCACCGTCCGGTACCGCGCTACGTATGGGGGAAGTAGTGGCCAATGCCCTGGGACGCGATCTGCAGAAGGTCGCGGTGTACGGGCGTGAGGGTCAGACCGGCGCCCGTGAGCGCGAGACCATCGGCTTTGCCACTGTGCGCGCGGGCGATGTGGTCGGTGATCACACGGTTCTGTTCGCTGCCGACGGCGAGCGCGTGGAAATCACCCACAAGGCGTCCAGTCGGATGACCTTCGCCAAGGGTGCAGTGCGTGCGGCGCTGTGGCTGCAAAGCCAGCCGGCCGGGCTGTATGACATGCAGGATGTGCTGGGACTGAGCTGACATAGCGTTTCGGTCCATCCTGGCGGTGGACCGAAAAGGCGTTTTCCTGTAAGCTTCCTGCTTTAGTGTGTCCACTAAAAGTAACGCAGAATGAATCAGATAAAGAAGCGGGGTGACGGTCAATACGTCATCCCGCTTTTTTACAACCTGCGTTTGTGCAAGTTTCAGATCTAAGGGAGGTCTTCTTGACTAAGCCAGCCATACTCGCCCTTGCCGACGGCAGCATTTTCCGCGGTGAAGCAATCGGGGCCGACGGCCATACCATCGGTGAAGTGGTGTTCAACACCGCCATGACCGGCTATCAGGAAATCCTTACCGATCCTTCCTATGCCCAGCAAATCGTCACGCTGACCTATCCGCATATCGGCAACACCGGCACCACGCCGGAAGATGCCGAGTCCAACCGCGTGTGGGCTGCCGGCCTGATCATTCGCGATCTGCCGTTGACCTCCAGCAACTGGCGCAACAAGCAGCCGCTGGACGAGTACCTGAAAGAGAACGGTACCGTCGCCATCGCCGGCATCGACACCCGTCGCCTGACCCGCATCCTGCGCGAAAAGGGCTCGCAGAACGGCTGCATCCTGGCTGGTGAAGACGCCACCGAGGAAAAAGCCCTGGAGCTTGCGCGCAGCTTCCCTGGCCTGAAAGGCATGGACCTGGCCAAAGTGGTCAGCTGCACTGAGCGCTACGAGTGGCGCTCCAGTGTGTGGGAGCTGAAAACCGACAGTCATCCGGAAATTGCCGCCAGCGAGCTGCCCTACCACGTGGTCGCCTATGACTACGGGGTCAAGGTCAACATCCTGCGCATGCTGGTCGAGCGCGGTTGCCGCCTGACCGTGGTGCCGGCGCAGACCCCGGCCAGCGACGTATTGGCGCTGAACCCGGACGGCGTGTTCCTCTCCAACGGTCCTGGCGACCCCGAGCCGTGCGATTACGCGATCCAGGCGATCAAGGAAGTGCTCAACACCGAGATTCCGGTGTTCGGCATCTGCCTCGGCCACCAGCTGCTGGCCCTGGCCTCCGGCGCCAAGACCGTGAAGATGGGCACCGGCCACCACGGCGCCAACCACCCGGTGCAGGACCTCGACAGTGGCGTGGTGATGATCACCAGCCAGAACCACGGCTTTGCCGTGGACGAGCCGAGCCTGCCGGCCAACCTGCGCGCCACCCACAAGTCGCTGTTCGACGGCACCCTGCAGGGTATCGAGCGTACCGACAAGGACGCGTTCAGCTTCCAGGGTCACCCCGAGGCGAGCCCCGGCCCGCACGATGTGGCTCCGCTGTTCGATCGCTTCATCGAAGCCATGGCCAAGCGCCGTTAAGCCAGCCGACTGACCCAAGGATTCGAGTAAGAAACATGCCAAAACGTACAGACATCAAAAGCATCCTGATCCTCGGCGCCGGCCCCATCGTTATCGGCCAGGCCTGCGAGTTCGACTATTCCGGTGCCCAGGCCTGTAAAGCCCTGAAAGAAGAGGGCTACCGCGTCATCCTGGTGAACTCTAACCCGGCCACCATCATGACCGACCCGGCCATGGCTGACGCCACTTACATCGAGCCGATCAAGTGGTCCACCGTGGCCAAGATCATCGAGAAGGAGCGTCCGGACGCCCTGCTGCCGACCATGGGCGGCCAGACCGCGCTGAACTGCGCGCTGGACCTGGAAAAGCACGGCATCCTGGAAAAATTCGGCGTCGAGATGATCGGTGCCAATGCCGACACCATCGACAAGGCCGAAGACCGTTCGCGCTTCGATAAGGCGATGAAAGACATCGGCCTGGCCTGCCCAGTTTCCGGCATCGCGCACAACATGGAAGAAGCCTACGGCGTGCTGGAGAAGGTTGGCTTCCCGTGCATCATTCGTCCGTCTTTCACCATGGGCGGCACCGGCGGCGGTATCGCCTACAACCGTGAAGAGTTCGAAGAAATCTGCGCCCGCGGCCTGGATCTGTCGCCGACCAGCGAACTGCTGATCGACGAATCGCTGATCGGCTGGAAGGAATACGAGATGGAGGTGGTCCGCGACAAGAAGGACAACTGCATCATCGTCTGCGCCATCGAAAACTTCGACCCGATGGGCGTGCACACTGGCGACTCGATCACCGTGGCCCCTGCGCAAACCCTGACCGACAAGGAATACCAGATCCTGCGTAACGCCTCCCTGGCGGTACTGCGCGAGATCGGCGTGGAAACTGGCGGCTCCAACGTGCAGTTCGGCATCTGCCCGAACACCGGCCGTATGGTCGTCATCGAGATGAACCCGCGCGTGTCGCGTTCCTCTGCGCTGGCTTCCAAGGCCACCGGCTTCCCGATCGCCAAGATCGCCGCCAAGCTGGCTGTCGGCTACACCCTCGACGAGCTGAGCAACGACATCACCGGCGGCCGCACCCCGGCATCGTTCGAGCCGGCCATCGACTACGTCGTGACCAAGATCCCGCGTTTCGCCTTCGAGAAATTCCCCAAGGCCGACGCCCGCCTGACCACCCAGATGAAGTCCGTGGGTGAGGTCATGGCCATCGGTCGCACCTTCCAGGAGTCCCTGCAGAAAGCTCTGCGCGGTCTGGAAGTGGGCGTCTCCGGCTTCGATCCGAAGCTCGATCTGAACGATCCGGAAGCCGAGAGCACCCTGCGTCGCGAACTGACCGTGCCGAGTGCCGACCGCATCTGGTACATCGCCGATGCCTTCCGTGCGGGCAAGAGCGTCGAGGAAATCTTCCAGCTGACCAACATCGACGAGTGGTTCCTGGTACAGATCGAAGACCTGATCAAGGACGAAGAGCGGGTCAAGACCCTCGGCCTGTCCAGCATCGACCGCGACGCCATGTACAAGCTCAAGCGCAAGGGCTTCTCCGACGCGCGCCTGGCCAAGCTGCTTGGCGTCACCGAGAAGAACCTGCGCAGCCATCGTCACAAGCTGAAAGTGCTGCCGGTGTACAAGCGCGTCGACACCTGCGCCGCCGAGTTCGCCACCGACACCGCCTACATGTACTCGACCTACGAGGAAGAGTGCGAGGCCAACCCGTCGAGCCGCGAGAAGATCATGATCCTCGGCGGCGGCCCCAACCGTATCGGTCAGGGCATCGAGTTCGATTACTGCTGCGTGCACGCCGCGCTGGCCATGCGTGAAGACGGGTACGAGACCATCATGGTCAACTGCAACCCGGAAACCGTGTCCACCGACTACGACACCTCCGATCGCCTGTACTTCGAGCCAGTGACCCTGGAAGACGTGCTGGAAATCGTCCGCGTCGAGCAGCCGAAAGGCGTGATCGTGCAGTACGGCGGGCAGACCCCGCTGAAGATCTGCCGTGCCCTGGAAGAAGCCGGCGTACCGATCATCGGTACTTCGCCGGATGCCATCGACCGCGCCGAAGACCGCGAGCGCTTCCAGCAGATGGTTCAGCGTCTCGGTCTGCGTCAGCCGGCCAACGCCACCGCGCGCAGCGAAGACGAGGCCCTGGCTCACTCCAAGGTTATCGGCTACCCGCTGGTGGTGCGCCCCTCCTACGTGCTGGGTGGTCGCGCCATGGAGATCGTCTATCAGGAAGACGAGCTCAAGCGTTACATGCGTGAAGCGGTGAAAGTCTCCAACGACAGCCCGGTGCTGCTCGACCACTTCCTCAACTGCGCCATCGAAGTCGACATCGACGCGGTGTGTGACGGCGAGAGCGTGGTGATCGGCGCGATCATGCAGCACATCGAGCAGGCTGGCGTGCACTCCGGTGACTCGGCCTGCTCGCTGCCGCCGTACTCGCTGCCGATGCACATCCAGGACGAGATCCGCGAGCAGGTCAAGAAAATGGCCCTGGAGCTCGGTGTGGTCGGCCTGATGAACGTGCAGATGGCCGTGCAGGGCGAGGATATCTTCGTCATCGAAGTGAACCCGCGCGCCTCGCGTACCGTGCCGTTCGTGTCCAAGTGCGTCGGTGTCTCGCTGGCCAAGGTGGCTGCCCGTGTCATGGCTGGCAAGTCGCTGGCCGATGCCGGTTACACCAAGGAAATCATCCCGCCGTACTTCAGCGTCAAGGAAGCGGTATTCCCGTTCGCCAAGTTCCCTGGCGTCGACCCGATCCTCGGCCCAGAGATGAAGTCCACCGGTGAAGTGATGGGCGTGGGCGATACCTTCGGTGAGGCTTTCGCCAAGGCGCAGATGGGGGCTAGTGAGGTGCTGCCGAACTCCGGTTGTGCCTTCATCAGTGTGCGTGACGATGACAAGCCGTTGGTAGCGGGCGTTGCCCGTGACCTGATCGAGCTGGGTTTTGAAGTGGTGGCTACCGCCGGCACCGCCAAGCTGATTGAGGCTGCTGGCCTGCCAGTGCGTCGGGTGAACAAGGTGACTGAAGGCCGTCCGCACGTGGTCGACATGATCAAGAACGACGAAGTCACCCTGATCATCAACACCACCGAAGGCCGTCAGTCGATTGCTGACTCCTACTCCATTCGTCGTAACGCTCTGCAGCACAAGATCTACTGCACCACCACCATCGCGGCGGGGCAGGCGATCTGCGAGGCGCTCAAGTTCGGTCCCGAGAAGACCGTGCGCCGGCTGCAGGATCTGCATGCAGGAATCAAGGCATGACCAAATACCCCATGACCGTCCAGGGCGCTCGCGCCCTGGAGGAAGAGCACGCTCATCTGACCAAGGTGGTGCGCCCCAAGCTCAGCCAGGACATCGGTACCGCGCGTGAGCTGGGTGATCTCAAGGAAAACGCCGAATACCACGCCGCGCGCGAGCAGCAAGGCATGGTCGAGGCGCGTATTCGCGATATCGAAGGCCGCCTGCAGAATGCGGTGATCATCGATGTCACTACCATTGCCCACACCGGCAAGGTGATTTTCGGCACCACCGTCGAGATCGCCAACTGCGAGACCGACGAGAGCGTCACCTACCAGATCGTTGGTGAGGACGAGGCCGATATCAAGCTGAGCAAGATTTCCGTTGGCTCACCCATCGCCCGTGCCTTGATCGGCAAGGAGGAGGGGGATGTGGTCACGGTGAAGACGCCGAGCGGTGTGGTCGAGTACGAGATTGTCGAAGTCCGTCATCTTTAAGCGTCAGCCGCCGCGTGCGGGGGCGATCAGCTGGCAGCTGGCCCAGACCTTCTGGGTCGGCGGCTTGTGGCTGTTGCACTTCGTCATGCTGCCGGCGCTGGAGAAGATCGGTCTGGCGCCGCTGCTGATCGAGACGATCGGCGCGACCCTCAATCCCTTGCTGATCGGTTTCGCTGCGTTCTGTGCATTGTTGCAGGTGGCAGTGCTGATGCAGGCCGAAGGCGTGCGCAGCCTCTGGCGTGATATGCGTGGGCAGTTGCTGCTAGCGGTGCTGGGGATGGCGCTGGCGTACTTTGCAGTGCGCGAGTGGCAGCCGGATGCGGCGCGCTGGCTGCTGTTCAACTACCTGGTGCTGGCGTTGTGCGGCGTGCTACTGGTGTTGCAGCCGCTGCCGGGGCAGCGGGCGGGGCGCTGACTGCCGCTATCAGGCCTGATAGCGGTGGATGTTGGACAGGTTCTTGTTGGCCTTGGGGTTCTTGCGGTAGACCAGGGCCATCTTGCCAATGATCTGCACCACTTCACAGCGGCCGACCTTGCTCAGTTCCTCGATCAGGGCGCGGCGATCGTCACGCTCGGTGATGCGGAACTGCACCTTGATCAATTCGTGATCACTCAGTGCGCGCTCCAATTCGGCCTGTACGCCTTCGGTCAGGCCGTTCTCGGCGACAATCAATACCGGCTTCAAGTGGTGGCCGATAGATTTGAAGTGTTTCTTCTGCTCGTTGGTAAGCGCCATGATCTGATCCTGCGACGGGGAAGCTGCCGGAAACGGAATGCGTTTGACCTGCTTGGGCGAAAGCTGGAAGGCGCGCATGGCGCAGTTTCTCCAACCTTTTTGCCAAGTCTGGCCTCGCATGCCGAGGTTGCGGGTGGCTTCTGAACTGTAAAAACGGCGTAGTTTACCCGAGCGTGCTGACGTGCGCCCAGCTAATCACTGGCCGTTGCAGATGAACTGCTCTGTGGTCGGCTCTGGGCTGGTGGGTATGGGTCGAAAAGAGCGCTTCGCTGATCCGTACGCCAAAATCACATAGGTAGACGGTTATCGCTCGGATGCTGCGCCGCTGGGCGCTTGATTGCCTTGGGCTTCCTGGTGCGGTAGTGCGGGTGTTGTCTTTATTCAGTGAGGGCTTTGCCGGTCAGGGGCATTTATGCGGATGGTCGAGCGTGTCGGCGGTTGTGCGCTAGGCCTTGTGAATTCCGATATGGCCCCAATATGTGAAATAACGCTGTTGCTGCACGGCCGCTTCCGCGAGCAATACCTGCCCGCGCGGGTTTTTCGCTGGGGCTAGACTGGTCGACAGCTGTGGGCATGGCGCAGGTTGCTGCGCCACAGTGCTCATAAAGGGTTACAGACGGCACCTGCCAGGGGCAGGGTTGTGTAGTAAGTTAGGCGTGTATATCTCAAGCCGTTTTGCGAAGCGCGTTTCAGGACGGGGCTCGCTTCAGAGGGTAGCTAATTGAACGACATGGCAAAGAACCTGATCCTGTGGCTGATCATCGCGGCCGTTCTGGTCACGGTGATGAACAACTTCTCCACGCCCAGCGAGTCCGGCAAGCTGAACTATTCCGAGTTCATCCAGCAGGTGCAGGAAGGTCGGGTCAAGCAGGTCACGGTGGATGGCTACATCATCAGTGGAAAGAACGCCGATGGCACCACCTTCGAGACCGTGCGTCCGGCTATCGAAGACCGTGGGTTGATCAAGGATCTGATCGACAACAACGTCGAGATCGTCGGCAAGCAGCCGGAGCGTCAGAGCATCTGGACCCAGTTGCTGGTGGCCAGTTTCCCGATCCTGGTGATCATCGCCGTGTTCATGTTCTTCATGCGCCAGATGCAGGGCGGTGGCGGCGGCAAGGGCGGGCCGATGAGCTTCGGCAAGTCCAAGGCGCGTCTGCTCTCGGAAGATCAGGTCAAGACCACCTTTGCTGACGTCGCCGGTTGCGACGAGGCCAAGGAAGAAGTCGGTGAGCTGGTCGAGTTCCTCCGTGATCCGGGCAAGTTCCAGCGCCTCGGTGGGCGTATCCCGCGCGGCGTGCTGATGGTTGGCTCGCCAGGTACCGGTAAGACCTTGCTGGCAAAAGCAGTTGCCGGCGAAGCGAAAGTACCGTTCTTCACCATTTCCGGTTCGGACTTCGTCGAGATGTTTGTCGGCGTTGGTGCGTCCCGTGTGCGTGACATGTTCGAACAAGCCAAAAAGCACGCGCCCTGCATCATCTTCATCGATGAAATCGACGCCGTTGGCCGTCATCGTGGTGCTGGCATGGGCGGCGGCCACGACGAGCGTGAGCAGACGCTCAACCAGTTGCTGGTGGAGATGGATGGCTTTGAAATGAACGATGGCATCATCGTCATTGCTGCGACTAACCGTCCCGACGTGCTGGATCCGGCGCTGCTGCGTCCGGGTCGCTTCGATCGCCAGGTTGTGGTGGGTTTGCCGGACATTCGTGGTCGCGAGCAGATCCTCAAGGTGCATATGCGCAAAGTGCCGATGGGCGAGGATGTTGTTCCTGCGGTTATCGCACGCGGCACGCCAGGTTTCTCCGGTGCCGATCTGGCTAATCTGGTCAACGAGGCATCGCTGTTTGCGGCCCGCGCCGGTAAGCGTCTGGTCGAGATGAAAGAGTTCGAACTGGCCAAAGACAAGATCATGATGGGCGCCGAGCGCAAGACCATGGTCATGTCGGACAAGGAGAAACTTAATACAGCTTTCCACGAGGCTGGCCACGCCATTGTCGGGCGTCTGGTGCCTGAGCATGATCCTGTCTACAAGGTGTCGATTATCCCGCGCGGGCGGGCCTTGGGTGTGACCATGTTCTTGCCTGAGGAGGATCGCTACAGCCTGAGCAAGCGCGCCCTGACCAGTCAGATCTGCTCGCTGTTCGGCGGCCGTATTGCCGAGGAAATGACCCTGGGCTTCGATGGTGTCACTACAGGTGCTTCCAACGACATCATGCGCGCCACCCAGTTGGCCAAGAATATGGTCACCAAGTGGGGCTTGTCGGAAAAGCTCGGCCCGCTGATGTATGCCGAAGAAGAAGGTGAAGTGTTCCTCGGTCGTAGCATGGGTAGTCAGCACAGCAATGTCTCTGCCGATACTGCCAAGCTGATCGATCAGGAAGTGCGCAGTATCATTGATCAGTGCTATGCCACCGCCAAGCGCCTGTTGCAGGACAATCGCGATAAGCTCGATGCAATGGCTGAGGCGCTGATGAAGTACGAAACCATCGACGCCGATCAGATCGATGACATCATGAACGGCCTCGCTCCACGCGAGCCGAAAGGCTGGCAGGGTGGTGGCGACAACAACGGCACGCCTACAACGCCTGTTGCAGTTGCTGAGTCAGCAGAAAAGCCTATTGGTGGCCCTGCCGCCGAGCACTAAGGTTGCCAATGTCTGTTGTGCCAATCTTTGACCGGCTGCCCTGTGGTAGCCGGTTTCTTGATTTAAGCCGTCCGCAAGTGATGGGCATCCTCAATGTCACCCCTGACTCCTTTTCCGATGGTGGTCGTTTCGCTGCGCGGGATGCGGCGTTGCGTCATGCGGCGGAAATGGTCGCGGCGGGCGCAACACTGATCGATGTCGGTGGCGAGTCGACCCGGCCGGGTGCGCGGCCTGTCTCGCCGCTCGAGGAGATGGAGCGTGTGGCTCCGGTGGTCGAAGCTATTGTCGCCGAGCTGGATGTGGTGATTTCCCTGGATACCTCGACGCCAGCGGTGATGCGCGAGGGCGCCCGTCTGGGTGCGGGGCTGATCAATGATGTGCGCGCGCTGCGCCGTGATGGCGCCCTTGAAGCGGCAGCTGACACTGGCTTGCCAGTCTGCCTGATGCATATGCGCGGCGAGCCCGGCACCATGCAGGAAAGCCCGCAATACCAAGATGTGCTGGTGGAGGTTCGTGATTTTTTAACTGAGCGCATGGCTGCATGTGCGGCGGTGGGTATTCCTCCTGAGCGCATCGTGCTCGATCCGGGCTTTGGCTTTGCCAAGGCGTTGGCGCATAACCTGAGCCTGTTCAAACATCTGGAAGGGTTGCATGTGCTGGGCCGGCCGTTGCTGGTCGGCGTTTCGCGCAAGAGCATGATCGGCCAGGCGCTGGGTCGTGAAGTCGGCGAGCGTCTCTATGGTGGGTTGGCGCTGGCGGCTCTGGCCGTCGACAAGGGTGCCTGCATCCTGCGCGTTCACGATGTTGCTGAGACTGTCGATGCCGTGCGCATGATTGCGGCCGTGCAGGCTGCAGAATAAAAGCGAGTGGAGTGTTTATGAGTAGAAAATATTTTGGCACTGACGGTATTCGCGGCCATGTCGGGCAATTTCCTATCACTCCAGACTTCATGCTCAAGCTTGGCTGGGCGGCCGGTATGGCGTTTCGCAAGCAGGGTAAGTGCCGCATTCTGATTGGCAAGGACACGCGCATATCTGGCTACATGTTCGAGTCTGCCCTGGAGGCCGGGTTGGTGGCCTCGGGTGCTGATGTCATGCTGCTGGGGCCTATGCCCACTCCGGCGATTGCCTACCTGACGCGTACCTTCCAGGCCGAGGCAGGGATCGTCATCAGTGCTTCGCATAATCCGCACTACGACAATGGCATCAAGTTCTTTTCCGGCAAGGGCACCAAGCTGCCGGATGAGGTCGAGTTGATGATCGAGGAGCTGCTCGATCAGCCGATGACGGTGGTCGAGTCGGCGCAGCTCGGCAAGGTTTCGCGCATCAATGATGCGGCTGGGCGCTACATCGAGTTCTGCAAGAGCAGTGTGCCCACCAGCACCAGCTTTGCCGGGCTCAAGCTGGTAATCGATTGCGCTCATGGCGCTACCTATAAAGTTGCGCCCAGCGTTTTCCGTGAGTTGGGTGCGCAGGTTTCGACTCTGGCTGTGCAGCCCAACGGGCTCAATATCAATGATGATTGTGGTTCGACCCATGTCGCTGCGTTGCAGGCGGAAGTGCTGGCGCAGCAGGCCGATCTGGGGATTGCCTTCGATGGTGATGGTGATCGCGTGCTGATGATCGATCATGACGGCACTGTGGTGGATGGTGATGAGCTGCTGTTCATCATTGCGCGTGACCTGCAGGAGCGCGGCAAGCTCGGCGGTGGCGTGGTGGGGACGCTGATGAGCAATCTGGGCCTGGAGCTGGCGTTGGCCGAGCAGGGTATTCCCTTCGCGCGGGCCAAGGTGGGCGACCGCTACGTGATGGCCGAGCTGCAGGAGCGTGACTGGCAGCTGGGTGGGGAAAATTCAGGGCATGTGGTGTGTTTCCAGCACACCACTACCGGCGATGCGATCATTGCCGCTCTGCAGGTGCTGATGGCGCTCAAGCGTAGCGGTCAGACCCTGGCTGAAGCGCGCCAGGCTTTGCGTAAGTGTCCGCAGGTGCTGATCAATGTGCGGTTTGCCGGTGGTCTCGATCCGATCGAGCACCCTGCGGTCAAAGATGCCTGCGCGCGGGTGACCGAGCGCATGGCGGGGCGTGGGCGAGTATTGCTGCGCAAGTCCGGCACCGAGCCGTTGGTACGCGTGATGGTCGAGGGTGAGGATGAGGCGCAGGTGCGCGGCTATGCCGAAGAGTTGGCGAAAGTAGTCGCTGAAGTCTGTGCCTGATTGGCTTGCCAGTGCAGATGCTCTTGGGTAACATCTGCGCCCACTTTGATCGACGAGGTCTGGCATGCGTCGCCCCCTGGTAGCTGGTAACTGGAAAATGCACGGTACCCGCGCCAGCGTCGCAGAGCTGATCAAGGGCCTTCGTCAGCTTGCATTGCCGAGTGGTGTGGAAGTTGCGGTTTTTCCGCCCTGCCTTTACATCAACCAGGTTATTGCGGGTCTGGAAGGTAAGTCGATCGCCGTTGGTGCCCAGAATTGTGCTGTAGAGCCGATGCAGGGTGCTTTGACGGGAGAGGTAGCGCCCAGCCAGTTGGCGGATGCAGGTTGTTCGCTGGTGTTGGTTGGGCATTCCGAGCGTCGCCAGATTCTGGGTGAGCGCGACGATATCCTCAGTCGCAAATTTGCTGCGGCGCAGTCCTGTGGTTTGGTGCCTGTGCTGTGTGTGGGTGAAACGCTGGAGCAGCGTCAGGCTGGCAAGACCCTTGAGGTGGTTGCTGGTCAGCTCGGTAGCGTGATTGAAGAGTTGGGTGTGGGGGCTTTTGCTCGTGCTGTGGTTGCGTATGAGCCGGTCTGGGCCATTGGTACCGGGCTGACTGCATCGCCACAGCAGGCGCAGGATGTCCATGCGGCCATACGTGCGCAACTGGCGGCGGAGAATGCCGAGGTTGCGCGCGGGGTTAGGATTTTGTACGGCGGCAGCGTGAAAGCTGCGAATGCTGCCGAACTGTTCGGCATGCCGGATATCGATGGGGGGCTCATTGGTGGAGCCTCTCTGAATGCAGATGAGTTTGGTGCGATCTGTCGCGCTGCAGGAAACTGAAAAATGCTGGAAACAGTCGTAATTGTTGTCCATCTGCTGGTTGCCATCGGTGTGGTTGCGCTGGTGCTGCTGCAGCAGGGTAAGGGTGCCGATGCAGGTGCTTCGTTTGGTGCTGGTGCTTCGGCTACTGTCTTCGGTAGTCAGGGTTCGGCTACCTTTCTGAGTCGCTTTACCGGTATACTCGCTGCGATTTTTTTCATTACCAGCTTGGGTTTAGCGTTCTTTGCTAAAGAAAAGTCTGATATGCTAACGCAAGCAGGCCTGCCAGATCCGGCGGTACTTGAAGTGCAACAGGAAAAGCCGGCTGTCGAAGATGTGCCGGTGCTCGAAGAGCAGGCTCCAGCTGTTGAAGCAGCTGATGTGCCGAGCGCTCCGGAGCAGAAGTAACACCCGTTTTTTGCCGAGGTGGTGGAATTGGTAGACACGCTACCTTGAGGTGGTAGTGGCCATAGGCTGTAGGGGTTCGAGTCCCCTCCTCGGTACCAAATCAACAGGGCCCGCTTTGTGCGGGCTCTGTTGTTTCTGGTGGTTCGGTTGACCCGGAAGGGGTGTCAGCCGTATACTTTCGCCCCAGCTTTGACGCGGGGTGGAGCAGTCTGGTAGCTCGTCGGGCTCATAACCCGAAGGTCGTTGGTTCAAATCCAGCCCCCGCAACCAGTGGTATAGAAGCCCCTTTTCAGGGGCTTTTTGCTAGCTGGACAGTCCGCCGCCAGTTTTTCTGAGTGGCTCGATGATGGGCGTTTCGCCCATTTTTTATTTGTACGACATGCACGGAGGGGTTCAGGTGTCGAGCAAGCTAGAGCAGTTGCAGGCCTTGTTGGCCCCGGTAGTGGAGTCGCTTGGCTACGAGTGCTGGGGTGTCGAGTTCCTGTCTCAGGGTCGGCATTCCTTGCTCCGGGTCTATATCGACCAGGCAGATGGTGTGCTGGTTGAAGATTGTGAAAAGGTCAGTCGGCAGATCAGCGGTGTGCTGGATGTCGAGGATCCGATTGCCAGTGAGTACACCCTCGAGGTGTCGTCACCAGGCATGGATCGACCGTTGTTTACTCTTGAGCAGTTTGCCAAGCACGTTGGCGAGCAAGTGAAAATCAAGTTGCGTTCACCATTTGATGGGCGACGCAATTTCCAGGGCCTTCTCCGCGGTGTGGAGGAGCAGGACGTGGTGGTGCTGGTGGATGACCACGAATACCTGTTGCCGATCGACCTGATCGACAAGGCCAACATTATCCCCCGTTTTGACTGAGGCGCGGATCCCGCGGAGTACGCGGATTGCGCAGTTAGCGCGGATTGCGTGGCTTCAATGGATTGCGAAAGGCGAGGCGTACGATGAGTAAAGAAGTACTGCTGGTTGTAGAGTCGGTATCCAACGAAAAAGGCGTACCGGCCAGTGTAATTTTCGAAGCGCTGGAGCTGGCTCTGGCGACGGCGACCAAAAAGCGTTTTGACGACGAGGTCGAGCTGCGTGTGGAGATCAATCGCCACACCGGTAACTATGAGACTTTCCGCTGCTGGAATGTGGTCGAGGAAGACGACCTGGAAAACCCGGCAGCCGAGCTGACTGTCGAGCAGGCCCAGGAGCAGAAGCCGGGCGCCAAGGTCGGTGACATTGTTGAAGAGCCGGTCGATTCGATCGAGTTTGGTCGCATTGCTGCGCAAACCGCCAAGCAGGTCATCGTGCAGAAAGTGCGCGAGGCCGAGCGTGCCCAGGTGGTTGACGCCTACCGCGAGCGTGTTGGCGAGATCATCTCCGGTACCGTGAAGAAAGTGACCCGCGACAGTGTGATCGTCGACCTGGGTAACAATGCCGAAGCATTGCTGGCCCGCGAAGACATCATCCCGCGGGAAACCTTCCGCGTCGGTGCCCGTCTGCGTGCCCTGCTCAAGGAAATCCGCACCGAGAACCGTGGTCCGCAGCTGATCCTGTCGCGCACCGCGCCGCAGATGCTGATCGAGCTGTTCCGCATCGAAGTGCCGGAAATCGCCGAAGAGCTGATCGAAGTGATGGCCGCCTCCCGTGACCCGGGTTCGCGCGCCAAGATCGCCGTGCGCTCGAAAGACAAGCGTATTGATCCGCAGGGTGCCTGCATCGGCATGCGCGGTTCGCGTGTGCAGGCCGTTTCCGGCGAGCTGGGTGGCGAGCGCGTGGACATCGTGCTGTGGGACGACAACGTCGCCCAGTTCGTGATCAACGCCATGGCCCCGGCCGAAGTGGCGGCGATCATCGTTGACGAAGACACCCATGCCATGGATATCGCCGTTGGCGAAGACAACCTGGCTCAGGCCATTGGTCGTGGCGGTCAGAACGTGCGCCTGGCCAGTCAGCTGACCGGTTGGACGCTCAACGTGATGACCGAGGCCGACATCCAAGCCAAGCAGCAAGCCGAGACCGGCGACATCCTGCAGAACTTCATCGACGAGCTGGAAGTCGACGAAGAGCTGGCCCAGGTGCTGGTCGAAGAAGGCTTTACCAGCCTGGAAGAAATCGCCTACGTGCCGATGGAAGAGATGCTCAGCATCGACGGTTTCGACGAGGACATCGTCAACGAGCTGCGCGCTCGTGCCAAGGATCGTCTGCTGACCAAAGCCATCGCCAACGAAGAGAAGCTGGCCGATGCCCAGCCCGCCGAGGACTTGCTGTCCCTGGAAGGCATGGACAAGAACCTGGCGCAAGAACTGGCAGTACGCGGTGTTGTTACCCGCGAAGACCTGGCCGAGCAGTCGATTGACGACTTGCTCGACATCGACGGCATCGACCAAGAGCGTGCCGGCAAGCTGATCATGGCCGCCCGAGCCCATTGGTTCGAGTAAGTTTTACGGCCTGAGGAGAGAAGTGCATGACGCAAGTCACGGTGAAAGAACTGGCCCAAGTGGTCGACACACCGGTAGAGCGCCTGCTGCAGCAGATGCGTGAGGCGGGTCTGCCGCACACCAGTGCCGAGCAAGTTGTGACCGACAATGAGAAGCAAGCTCTGCTTGCCCACCTCAAGAGCAGCCACGGCGAGAAACTGGAAGAGCCGCGCAAGATCACCTTGCAACGCAAAACCACTACCACCCTGAAAGTCGCTGGTAGCAAGACCATCAGCGTGGAAGTGCGTAAGAAGAAAACCTACGTCAAGCGCAGCCCTGACGAGATCGAAGCCGAGAAGCAGCGCGAGCTGGAAGAGCAGCGCGTCGCTCAGGAAGCGGCTCGTCTGAAGGCCGAGCAGGAAGCTGCTCGCCGTGCAGAGGAAGAAGCTCGCAAGCAGCCAGCTGTTGCAGGCGCTGTAGCGGATGCAGTGGCTGCTCCGGCAGCGGCTCCGGTTATCGCTCCGGTCGAGGCCGCTGCGGCAATCGATCTGGCCGCGGCTGAGCGCAAGAAAGAAGAACAGCGCCGTCCGGAAAAAGCCCGCAGCGACGATGCCGATCGTCGCGGTGGTGATCGCAAGACCACCCAGCATCGCCCGACCGTCAAGGAAAAGGCACCGGCTCCGCGTGTTGCTCCGCGTACTGTCGACGAAGAGACCGATGGTTTCCGTCGCGGTGGTCGTGGCAAGGGCAAGCTGAAGAAGCGTAATCAACATGGGTTCCAGAGCCCAACGGGGCCGATCGTGCGTGATGTAAACATTGGCGAGACCATCACCGTGGCCGACCTGGCCGCACAGATGGCGGTCAAGGGCGCGGAAATCGTCAAGTTCATGTTCAAGCTGGGCACTCCGGTGACCATCAACCAGGTGCTGGATCAGGAAACTGCCCAGCTGATCGCCGAAGAGTTTGGCCACAAGGTCAAGCTGGTCAGCGACAACGTCCTGGAAGAGCAGCTGGCCGAATCGTTGAAGTTCGAAGGTGAGTCCTTCCATCGTGCGCCGGTCGTGACCGTAATGGGTCACGTCGACCACGGTAAGACCTCGCTGCTCGACTACATTCGTCGTGCCAAGGTGGCAGCCGGCGAAGCCGGTGGCATCACCCAGCACATCGGTGCCTACCACGTCGAAACCGACCGTGGCATGGTCACCTTCCTCGATACCCCGGGCCACGCCGCGTTTACCCAGATGCGTGCGCGTGGTGCCAAGGCGACCGACATCGTCATCCTCGTGGTGGCGGCGGACGACGGCGTGATGCCGCAGACCCAGGAAGCCGTGCAGCACGCGAAAGCGGCTGGCGTGCCGATCGTGGTTGCGGTGAACAAGATCGACAAGCCGGGTGCCAACCTGGACAACATCAAGAACGGCCTGGCCGCGCTGGATGTGATTCCGGAAGAGTGGGGCGGCGACACGCCGTTCGTGAATGTCTCGGCGAAAATGGGTACCGGTGTCGACGAATTGCTCGAAGCCGTCCTGCTGCAAGCCGAAGTGCTGGAGCTCAAAGCTACTCCGTCGGCTCCGGGCCGCGGCGTTGTGGTCGAGTCGCGCCTGGACAAGGGCCGTGGCTCGGTAGCCACCGTGTTGGTACAGGACGGTACCCTGCGTCAGGGCGACATGGTCCTGGTCGGCGTCAACTATGGCCGCGTGCGTGCCATGCTCGACGAGAACGGCAAGCCGATCAAGGAAGCCGGTCCGTCGATTCCAGTCGAGATCCTCGGCCTGGACGGTACCCCGGATGCGGGCGACGACATGACCGTGGTTGCCGACGAGAAGAAGGCCCGCGAAGTGGCCCTGTTCCGTCAAGGCAAGTTCCGCGAAGTCAAACTGGCTCGCGCGCATGCTGGCAAGCTGGAAAACATCTTCGAGAACATGGGCCAGGCAGAGAAGAAGACGCTCAACATCGTCCTTAAATCCGACGTCCGTGGTTCGCTGGAAGCGCTGCAGGGTTCGCTCAGCGGCCTGGGCAACGACGAAGTGCAAGTGCGTGTGGTCGGTGGCGGTGTCGGTGGTATCACCGAATCCGATGCCAACCTGGCGCTGGCCTCCAACGCGGTGCTGTTCGGCTTCAACGTGCGTGCCGACGCCGGTGCGCGCAAGATCGTCGAGGCCGAAGGCCTGGACATGCGTTACTACAACGTGATCTACGACATCATCGAAGACGTCAAGAAAGCCCTGACCGGCATGCTCGGCAGCGATGTTCGCGAGAATATCCTGGGTATCGCCGAAGTGCGTGACGTGTTCCGTTCGCCGAAGTTTGGCGCGGTCGCCGGTTGCATGGTGGTCGAAGGTGTCGTGCACCGTAACCGTCCGATTCGCGTCCTGCGCGAAGACGTGGTGATCTTCGAAGGCGAGCTGGAATCCCTGCGCCGCTTCAAGGACGACATGTCCGAAGTGCGGAATGGCATGGAGTGCGGTATCGCGGTGAAGAGCTACAACGACGTCAAGGTCGGCGACAAGATCGAAGTGTTCGAGAAGGTCCAGGTGGCTCGTACGCTGTAACGCGCGAGCTGCAATACGCAACGCCCGGCCCCGCATAGCGCGGCCGGGCGTTTGCCGCTTTTGTACCCGCTGGCAGTGCCGGCGGGAGAGGTAAGGAAAATGGCCAAGATATACAGCCGTACCCAGCGTATCGGCGACCAGATCCAGCGCGAGCTGGCGCAGATGATCCCGCGTGAGGTCAAGGACCCGCGCCTGGGCTTCGTCACCGTTACCGCCGTGGAAGTCAGTCGTGATGTCGGTCACGCCAAGATCTTCATCACCGTCATGGGTGAGAACGATCCAGAAAAGATTCGCCAGAACGTGCGCGTACTGAATGACGCTGCCGGTTACCTGCGCATGCTGCTCGGCAAGGCGATGAAACTGCGCAGCGTGCCGCAGTTGCATTTCCACTATGACGAAAGCATCTCCCGCGGCGTGCACCTGTCCTCGTTGATCGAACGTGCCGTCGCCGAAGACAGCAAGCATCAGGACGATTGACGTGGCTCAGGTCAAACGTATCCGCCGCAATGTCAGCGGCATCATCCTGCTCGACAAGCCGCACGGTTTCAGCTCCAACGCCGCGCTGCAGAAGGTGCGCTGGCTGCTGAATGCCGAGAAGGCCGGTCACACCGGCAGCCTCGACCCGCTGGCCACTGGCGTGTTGCCGCTGTGCTTCGGTGAGGCGACCAAGTTCTCCCAGTATCTTCTGGATGCCGACAAGGGTTACGAGACCCTGGCCCAGCTCGGCGTGACCACCACCACCGGCGATGCCGAGGGTGATGTGTTGGAGCGCCGTGAGGTGACCGTCGGTCGGGACGATGTGGAAGCGCTGCTGCCGCGTTTTCGCGGTGAAATCAGCCAGATACCACCGATGTACTCGGCCCTGAAGAAGGATGGCCAGCCGTTGTACAAGCTGGCGCGAGCCGGTGAAGTAGTGGAGCGCGAGGCGCGTTCTGTTACTATTGCGCGCCTGGAATTACTCAGCCTCGAACAGTCGCAATTGCGCCTGAGCGTGGCCTGCAGCAAAGGCACCTATATTCGCACCCTGGTCGAGGATCTCGGCCAGTTGCTCGGTTGCGGTGCCCATGTTGCCGAACTGCGGCGTACCCAGGCCGGTCCGTTCAGCCTGGCGCAGACGGTAACCCTGGAAGAGCTGGAACAGGCCCATGCCGAAGGTGGCAACGAGGCCGTGGACCGCTTCCTGCTACCGTCCGACAGCGGCTTGCAACACTGGCCGCTGCTGCAGTTCAGCGAACACAGCAGCTACTACTGGCTGCATGGGCAGCCGGTACGCGCCCCGGAAGCACCGAAGTTCGGCATGGTGCGGGTGCAGGATCACAATGGTCGCTTCATCGGTATCGGTGAAGTGAGCGAAGACGGGCGCATTGCGCCGCGTCGGCTAATTCGGTCGGAATGACCGAAACCGTCAGCGGATTCGTTCGCTGGCGTACGAGGATGGCTGTCAACAGGCACGGTCACCCCTCACTTTTTAATACAGGGAATAGTCCCTGGCCTGTTCACTCTAGGAGCCCATTACCATGGCACTGAGCGTTGAAGAAAAAGCCCAAATCGTAACCGACTACAAGCAAGCTGAAGGCGACACCGGTTCTCCGGAAGTGCAAGTTGCACTGCTGACCGCCAACATCAACAAGCTGCAAGGCCACTTCAAGGCCAACGGCAAAGACCACCACTCCCGTCGTGGCCTGATCCGTATGGTTAACCAGCGTCGTAAGCTGCTGGATTACCTGAAGGGCAAAGATGCCTCGCGTTACAGCGCCCTGATCGGTCGCCTGGGTCTGCGTCGTTAAGACGTACACCTGAAGTGAGAAGCTGGAAGTTTTCAGCGGCGAGTGGGTTCAACCCACTTGCGGCTGCGGGCTTCCAGCTTCTGGCTTTCTGCAGGAATGATTTAGAGCCTGTCCAAAATCCGCTGCTGCGGCGCCGGATTCTGAACAGACTTTCGGGGGGCTCGCCCCTCGCTCCACCCGTTTCCCCAAGGCAACAAAGAGAAGGAAAACACCGTGAACCCGGTAATCAAGAAGTTCCAGTTCGGTCAATCGACCGTAACCCTCGAGACTGGCCGTATCGCCCGTCAAGCCTCCGGCGCAGTGCTGGTCACCGTTGACGACGACGTCACCGTCCTGGTCGCCGTAACCGGCGCCAAGACTGCCGACCCAAGCAAAGGCTTCTTCCCGCTCTCCGTGCACTACCAGGAAAAAACCTACGCCGCGGGCAAGATCCCCGGTGGTTTCTTCAAGCGCGAAGCGCGTCCTTCGGAAAAAGAAACCCTGACCTCGCGTCTGATCGACCGTCCGATCCGTCCGCTGTTCCCGGAAGGTTTCCAGAACGAAGTGCAGGTCATCTGCACCGTGGTTTCCACCAGCAAGAAGACCGATCCGGACATCGCAGCGATGATCGGTACCTCGGCTGCCCTGGCCATCTCCGGCATCCCGTTCAACGGCCCGATCGGTGCCGCGCGCGTCGCCTTCCACCCGGAAACCGGCTACCTGCTGAACCCGACCTACGAGCAGCTCAAGGCTTCCAGCCTGGACATGGTCGTGGCCGGTACCAAAGACGCCGTGCTGATGGTTGAATCCGAAGCCAAAGAGCTGACCGAAGACCAGATGCTGGGCGCCGTGCTGTTCGCCCACGACGAATTCCAGGCCGTGATCCAGGCCGTGACCGAGCTGGCTGCCGAAGCCGCCAAGCCGACCTGGGACTGGAAAGCCAAGCCCGCCAACACCGTGCTGCTCGATGCTATCCGCAGCGAGTTCGGCGAGGCCATCTCTCAGGCCTACACCATCATCATCAAGCAGGACCGCTACGCGCGTCTGGGCGAGCTGAAAGATCAGGTGGTTGCCAAGTTCTCCGGTGAAGAAGGCCAGCCTTCCGCCGGTGAAGTCAAAGAAGCCTTCGGCGAAATCGAATACCGCACCGTGCGCGAGAACATCGTCAACGGCAAGCCGCGTATCGACGGCCGTGACACCCGCACCGTGCGTGGCCTGAACATCGAAGTCGGCGTGCTCGACAAGACCCACGGTTCGGCCCTGTTCACCCGTGGCGAAACCCAGGCTCTGGTGGTTGCCACCCTCGGTACCGCGCGTGACGCACAGCTGCTCGACACCCTCGAAGGCGAGCGCAAAGACCCCTTCATGCTGCACTACAACTTCCCGCCGTACTCGGTCGGTGAGTGTGGTCGCATGGGCGCCACCGGTCGCCGCGAAATCGGCCACGGCCGTCTGGCCCGTCGTTCGGTGCAGGCCATGCTGCCGGCCGCCGACGTGTTCCCGTACACCATCCGCGTGGTCTCGGAAATCACCGAATCCAACGGTTCTTCCTCGATGGCTTCCGTGTGCGGCGCTTCCCTGGCCCTGATGGACGCTGGTGTGCCGATGAAGGCGCCGGTTGCCGGTATCGCCATGGGTCTGGTCAAGGAAGGCGAGAAGTTCGCCGTTCTGACCGACATCCTCGGTGACGAAGATCACCTGGGTGACATGGACTTCAAGGTTGCCGGTACCGCCAATGGCGTCACCGCACTGCAGATGGACATCAAGATCCAGGGCATCACCGAAGAGATCATGGAAATCGCCCTGGGCCAGGCCCTGGAAGCGCGCCTGAACATCCTCGGCCAGATGAACCAGGTGATTGCCCAGTCGCGTAGCGAGCTGTCGGCTAACGCCCCGACCATGATCGCGATGAAGATCGACCAGGACAAAATCCGCGACGTCATCGGCAAGGGTGGCGCGACCATCCGTGGTATCTGCGAAGAGACCAAGGCCTCGATCGACATCGAAGACGACGGCTCGATCAAGATCTTCGGCGAAACCAAGGAAGCGGCCGAGGCCGCGCGTCAGCGCGTACTGGGCATCACCGCGGAAGCCGAGATCGGCAAGATCTACGTCGGCAAGGTCGAGCGCATCGTCGACTTCGGCGCCTTCGTCAACATCCTGCCGGGCAAGGACGGTCTGGTGCACATCTCCATGCTGAGCGACGCTCGCGTTGAGAAAGTCACCGACATTCTGAAAGAAGGTCAGGAAGTTGAAGTACTGGTACTGGACGTGGACAACCGCGGCCGTATCAAGCTGTCGATCAAAGACGTTGCAGCAGCCAAGGCTTCCGGTGTCTAAACCGTAGTCAGGCAGTAAAGAGGAGGGCCCGCTTGCGGGCCCTCTTTTTTTGCCTGCGATTTGCCGGGACAATGGCGGCTCGCGTAGTACCCACAAGGATGTTTGGCGATGGACATTACCTACTGCCGTTACCACCCCGCACAACCCGCTACCTGGCAGTGCGTGCCGTGCGAGCGGGATTTCGGCGACTGCTGCATTCCGCTGAATGCCGATGCGCCGGAGCAGGAACCGGTGTGTCCGCTGTGCCGCCAGCGGCTGACCTTTCTCGGCGCGGCGAATACCGCCCAGCCTTTCTGGGAACGCATTCCGCAATTCTTCCTCTATGGCTTGCAGCAGGGGCCCTTGCTGTTCGCCGTGGCGCTGGCCCTGGCCAGTCTGTTCATGCCGGCCTCGATGCTGCTCTGGCTGGCGCTGTTCTGTGTGGCCTGCAAATACCTGCAGACAGTGATCGAGACGGCCAGCCAGGGTGGTCGCGATGCGCCCGCGTTGCGCACGGCCTTCGATATCGAAGGTTTTGGCCTGTTCTGGCGTTTGCTGGTGATCTTCTTCATCGCCTTCGGTGCGCAGTGGCTGGCAGCCGACTTCGACAGTGAGGCGCTGTTCTGGGCGGTCAGCCTGGGCGTGCAGCTGGTGATCCCGGCCTGCATCATCCGCCTGGCGCTGGACAAGACCCTGGGCGCTGCGCTGAACCCGGACGAAATCGGCCAGGTGATCAAGGCCATGGGCTGGCGCTACCTGATCCTCTGGGTGTTCCTGTTCATTCTCTGGCAGTCACCGGACTGGGTCACCTACATGCTCTCGAACGGCTTGCCGAGAGTGGTGCTGATGCCGATTGCCACCCTGCTGTTCGGTTATTTCAGCGTGGTGATGTGCGCCATGATGGGTTACGCGGTGTTCCAGTATCAGGGCGCGCTGGGCTTTGCCGTGGCCGAGGAGGGCAGCAGTGCCGGTTTCCCTGCCGAGGAGTACCAGCGGCGGCGGGCCCTGGCCGAAGCGGAGATCCGCCTCAAGGAAGGGCAGAGCAGTCCAGCCCTGGAAATACTGACCCTGGCATTGGAGCGCCTGCCCAATGACCTCAAGCTGAACGAGCGCTTCCATCAGTTGCTCTATGGCTTGAATGCCACAGAGCGCTGCCTGCGCCATCTGGCTCATTACCTGCCATTGGCGGCGCGGCTGAATCCACCGCTGGCGGCTACGGCGTTGCTCAATGCGCGGCGGTTGCAGGCCGATTACCTGCCGGACGATGCCCAGGTCTGTGAGCGCGTGGCACAGGCCCTGATCGAACGGCACAAGATCCGCGAGGGCCTGAGCCTGTTGCGCAACCTGCATCAGCGCTTCCCCGATTACCCCTTCATTGCCCGTGCCTACCTGCTGGCCGCCCGTGGTTTTGCCGAGGGCCTAGGGCAGCTAGAGCCGGCGCAGAAGCTGCTCGGGTTTATCCGCACGCGTTACCCGCAGTCGCCCCTGCTGGCTGAGGTCGCCGTGTTGGAAGCGACTATCCAGCGTTTGGCCGAGCGTAGCTGAGAACCTGTCTACGATCTGCTGCGCGTCGGCCATACCGCGTTAAAACTGGCCTCGGGATGCTCATTTACAACTTGTAAACTCCGCTCCCTCGGCCGTTTGACCAGCCGGAGGCTGTTACTAACGTAGCGCCTTGTCTGGCTCTAGCTCGCGAGATCGTCAACAGGTTCTAACAATCCGTAGCCCGGATGCAATCCGGGGGACAATTCCGGATTGCATCCGGGCTACGCTCAGCGCGCCAGATGCTGCTGGTACAAGGCCAGTTGCTGGGTCTGCTCGGCTTCCGGGAAGGCCTGGCGCAGGAAGCGGCTCAGCTCGCTGACGCCGCTTAGATCCTGACGTTGACCGAGCTGGCGAGCCAGCTGCAGGGTCAGTACGGGAAACTGCGACGGCAGTTGCGTGCTGCGGCTCAGGCGGCGCCAGGCGCCCAGTGCGCGCTGCCCCTCGCCGGCGCGAATCAGCGGTGACAGTAGGTGCAGTTGCACGGCCGGGTGCTGCAGCAGGCGTTGCTCCATTTCGCCGCTGTCATCGGCAATCCGCCTTAGCAGGACCAAGCTTTCACTGTGCTCGGGCAGGGCAAACAGTTGCTTGAGTACGCCACTGAGCAGGGCCTTGTCCTGGCGCCCGCGGGCTACCGCGTAGAGGCGTTCCAGCAGTGCCGGGCGGCCGGGATAGCGCGCCAGCAGGTCCGGCCCGCGGCTGGCGGCCTGATCCAGGGCGAACTGGCTGAGCAGTTGATCGAGGGCGGCCAGTTCGCGCTTGAACTGCGCGTCCGGGTCCTCCTTGTGCAGGTAGGCCTCGTCGACCTTGAGCCGGCCGCCCAGGCGCGGCAGCCACACGGCGAGGAAACCGGCGCCCAGGCCACCGAGGTGGGCGTAGTAGTTGGTGTTGCCCTCGGCCAGCAGCAGGCCGTACAGCTCCTTGCCCATCCACACCGGCAGAATCCACAGCGCCGGCGCCTTGAAGTAGCCGAACAGCGGGCCGAGCCAGTAGAAGAAGTTGATCTTGCGCAGGCCGTAGACGCCCAGGTACATGCCCATCAGCCCGGAGATCGCCCCGGAGGCACCGACTCCGCTGACCCAGACCGGATCCAGCGCCCACCAGAGCAGGTGCGAGGCCACGCCACTGAGCAGGTACAGGCCCAGATAGACGGCGCGACCCAGGGCGATTTCTAGGGCGAAGCCGAAGATGAAGAGGAACAGCATGTTGCCCAGCAGGTGGTCGAAGCTGCCATGCAGGAACATCGCACCGAACAGGCCCTCGACCGTGAACCGGGCCGGGATAAAGCCGAAGCGCATGCTGCTGATCTGGTCGCGCGCCGCTTCGGCCTTCTGCCGCGCCGCTTGCCAGGCGTTGTCAGCGCGATATTCCGCACGCTGGTGCAGGCCGTGTTCGAACTCCAGGTCATGCAGGATCAGCGCCGCCAGGTCCTGGCGGCGCATGCCGTCGAGGTATTCGCGCTCGTCCCGGTCCAGCTCCCGGCGCTGGCTGAAGTCCTCGGTGAAGAGTGCCCGCTCGCGATTGAGCAGGCCGCCGTCGAGGTAGGTGCGCACCGCCGTTTCCTCGCGCGCCTGATCGCCACCCTGGTAGGCGAAGTAGATCAGGGTGTTGAGCAGGATCAGCAGCAGGGTGATGACGGGCGGGCGTTTCCAGTCCAGCGGGTGTTCGGCCGGGATGATCAGCATGACTTACTTCCGTGTCGCGAAGGTGTTACTGGCCGCGCTTGCTCTCGATGCTCTTCAGGCGTTCCGCTTCGAACATCAGGAAGTAGTACATGCCGTTGCGCGGGCCATAGACCCACTCTTCCTGTTTGAACTCCTGCTCGCCCTGGGCATTGAGGGTATAGCCGATCACGCTCTGGCTGGCCGGGGCACCGCACTTCATGCGCACCTCGCTGCTGCGCTCACCTTCGCTGGCGATGCCGTTGTCGCAACGCATGGAGGCGGCGGCGGAGAAACTGCAGGCAGCCAGCAGGGCACCGATAACGAGAGTTTTCATCTAGAGCATCCTTGTTCATGGGGGAGGGTAATGTGCAGATTGGCTGCTCAGTCGCCGCGTTTGCTGTCGATCTTGATCAGGCGATTGCCTTCCAGACGCAGGAAATAAAGCATGCCGTTGCGTGGGCCGTAAATCCACTCTTCGATGGCCACTTCGCTGGCGTAACCGTAGTAGTCGACCACTTCGCGGTAACCGAGAAAGTCGCGGCTGACTGGCTCGCCACACTTGTCCAGCACCTCGCCGGCCAGGTCGCCAGTGCTGATCAGCTTGCTGCCGCAGCGCAGGGTGGAACTGGCCTGTGCAGCTCCAGCGAACAGCAGGCCAAGGACGATCAGCAGGGCGTTGCGCATCGAGAGTTCCACACCGCAGGGGGCTATTGGCCGGCAGCCTACACCGGCTTTTGCCGGCTGTCAGCGGCCGCGACGGGTTTCGATGCGGATCAGGCGATTGCCTTCGAAGGTGAGGATGCTGAGCATGCCGTTGTTCGGCCCGTAGACCCATTCTTCGATCTTGAATTCACGCCGGTCATAGCTGCCCAGGGTGTAGCCGACCAGGTCGCGGTAGCTCGGTTCACCACACTTGCGCTCGACCTCGAAGGCGCGGTCGCCCTCGCTGACCAATTGCGTGCCGCAGCGCATGCTGCTGCCGGCCTGGGCCAGGCCGCTGCCAAGTAGCAGCAGGGCCAGGCAAAGCAGTTGGCGTGGCATCGCCTTACTCACTGCCCAGGTGCAGGGCGGTGGCGACCTGGCCGTCGGCCAGGGCCTCGCTGCTGCTGACGTCGAGCAGGTAGATGCGCTGATCGGCCAGGCCGCCGCGCTCCACCAGATAGTCCTTGATGCTGGCGGCGCGGGCCTGGGCCAGCTGGCGCAGGAGCAACTCGCTCTGCCCCCAGGACTGCAGCACGGCGTCTTTCAGCTTGGCGCCACGCTCCTCGTCCGGCAGCTCGGCCCACTCGGCCGGCGGCTGCTGCTTGAGGCGGGTGCGGTAGATGCCTTCCAGCAGCACCGCCTTGTCATCCTCGTCGACCACCAACTGCTCCGGTTCGGCGGGCACCGCATCGCCGCGGCGCTGCAGCATCTTGTACCAGGTGTTCTGGTATTCGCGCTCCAGGCGTGCCGCGGCGAGCGGTGGGCCGTCGCTGCTCTGGGCGCTCATGCCTTCGACTTCCAGGCGCAACACCGGGCGCTCCTTGAGGGCGGCGGCCAGGGTATCCAGGGCCTTCTGCGCGGCGCCGTCCAGCTCATCGCTGCCGGCGGCGAACTGCACCTGGCTGAGATCGACCTCGCTGCCGCCGACCAGGCCGGCGATGAACTTGAAGGGCGCCTGGGCGGCACGCAGCACCAGGTTACGCAGGGTCTGCCAGACGATCGGCATCACGCTGAATTCCGGGCTGTTGAGGTTGCCCTGCACCGGCAGAGCGATCTCGATATTGCCGTTGGTGTCCTTGAGCAGGGCCACGGCCAGGCGGATCGGCAGATCCACGGCATCCTTGCTGTCGACCTGTTCGCCCAGTTGCAAGTCTTCCACCAGCACCTTGTTCTCGGCATTCAGCTGGCCTTTCTCAATCTGGTAGTGCAGGTCGAGGTTGAGCCTGCCCTTGCGGATGCGGTAGCCGGCGAACTTGCCGGAGTAGGGGGTGAGGGTGGTCAGTTCGACATTCTTGAAGCTGGTGGCAATATCCAGGCTGTTCATCGGGTCGAAGGGGGTGAGTTTGCCCTTGATGGTGACCGGTGCGTACTTGTCGACCTTGCCTTTGATATCCACGCTGGCGGTTTTCGGGCTCTGGTTGTCGAGAGTGCCGATTTTGCCGTTGAGCTGCTGGATGGCCGTGGCGAAGTTGGGGGTCAGGCTGAAGTCGGCGAAGTTGGCCGAGCCATCCGCGATGCTGATGCCGCCAATGCGGATCGGCATAGGCTCGCCGGCCGGTTCTGCCTTGGCATTCGGTTCGGCCGGCTGGGCGATGATCAGGTCGTTGACGTTGGTGGTCAGGTCTTCATTGATGATGAAGCGGGTATAGGGCTGTTGCAGGCTGACCTGCTGGATCGCCAGGCCTGCGCCGTGGCGATAGTCGAGGCCGTCCACCACCAGCTGCTGCCACTTGAGGAAGTCGCGCTCCTTGAGGGTGTCGAGGGTGTGCAGCTGGTTGACCTCGACGCGTCCGCCGATGCTGAAAGCCAGTGGCTCGACGCTTTTCAGGTCGACGGCCAGGTCGCTGCCGAGCAGGCCGCTACGCAGCTCCAGGCGCATGAAGGGGCTGATATAGGCCTGGGCCAGACGCAGGTCGATATCGCGGGTAACAACCTGCAGCTTGGCCGTGGTCGGGGTCAGCTGCACCTGGCCGTCGGCCTTGAGCTGGCCCTTCTGGTTCAGACCGGTATCGAGCTTGAGGGCAAAAGGCGAGGTGCCCAGGCTGTCGAAGTCCTTGAGATCGAGGTTGAGCGGGCCCAGCTCGACCTTGACCTCATTGCCAGGCGCGCGATCGGCCAGGTGGATCTGGTAGTCGCGCAACTGCACGTCACGCAGGATCACTTGCCAGGGTTTGCCCGGCTCGGTGGCGGCCGCAGGCTCAGCAGGAGCCGGCTCTGTGGCTGCGCCTTGCGCTGCCGGAGGCGCTTCGCCGGTCGCTACGGCAGCGCTTGCGCTGTTATCTGGGCTAGTCGGCGTGGAGCCTGTGCCATCCTCGTTCGGAGCCGGAGCCGGAGCCGGAGCCGGAGCCGGAGCCGGAGCCGGAGCCGGAGCCGGAGCTGAGGCAGGCGCGGGTGTGGGTTTGCTCGGCTGGCTGGCCAACAGCTTCTGCCAGTCGAGTTGGCCATCCTTCTCGCGGGCGGCCCAGGTTTCCAGTTTCTGGCTGCGGATCTTGCCGACTATGACCTGTTGCTTGGCCAGGTCCAGGCTGGTCTCGGCGACGTTCAGGCTGGCCAGGCGCAGCAGAGGTTTGTCCTCCGGGCTCTTGATGGCGAAGTTGCTGAGATCGACCGAGGTGTTGCTCAGCAACACTTCCGTACTCTTGGCCAGGCTCAGGCGGTAGTCGGTACTCAGGCTGACCACGCCATCTTCCAGCACCAGTGGCAGGGCGTCGCGCACATAGGGCCAGACGCCTTTCAACTTGCCATCGGTGACCTTCAACTGGCCGCTGGAGCTGATCGGGCTGAGGCTGATCTGCCCTTGCCAGTCGATACGCCCGCCGTATGGGCCGAGCGCGATCAGGTTCATCTCGGCATTGTCATCGGGCAGGGTGCTGAGGTTCTTCAGCTCCAGGTTGAGCGAGTCGTAGACGAACTCGACCGGCTCGCTGGGGCGCAAGTCGCGAAAATGCAGGCCGTTCTCGATCAGCTCGATGCGCTCGATGCGCAGCGGAAAGGGTTCGCTCGGCTCGGTCGCAGGCGGTTGCTCCGCACTGGCGGGCAGCTTGAACAGCTGGGTCAGGTTGAGCGTACCGTCCTTGGCGAACAGCAGTTCAGTGCGGGCCTTCTCCAGCTCGATATCGGCCAGGTGCAGGGCGCCGCCCCACAGGCTATCCAGTTGCAGATTGGCGTACAGGCGATCGAAGGCGATCTGCTCCTTGTCTGCCTCACCAATATGCAGGCCCCAGAGGCTCAGCTCCAGGCTGAAGGGGTTGAGTTCGATACGTTGCAGGCGCGCCGGAACAGTGGCGTACTGGGCCAGCTGCTGGTTGGCCACACGCAGGCCGATGCCGGGCAGGATCAGGAAACCGAGCAGGCTGTAGAGAGCGATGGCGATCAGCAGTGCGCTCGTGGCGCGTTTCAATCCGTTGGGCATGGCGCGACTTCAACTTCCAGGCTGAGATGCCCGGAAGTATGGCATGGCTATTTTAAAGTGGGGCCATTGCCGTGCTGGCCGCGTGCCTCAGAGCCGGTTCACGATTTTTCCTACCGCGACAAATAAGGACTCAGGTCGCATGTTTGCGGCGGGACGCATCCTGCGAGGCAGGCCGAATCGCTCGCCTTTGAACAGGTTCTTAGTAGCGATAGGCACCGGCTGCGATGGCCGCCTGCAGCTCGCGGGTCAGCGGCACGTAGCGGTCGCTGCCGGGCAGCCAGGCATACAGCGGGTCGCTGCAGCGTTCGAGGTCATAGGCCTGCTCCTTCAGCGGCGCCTTCTTGTGCTTGAAGGTGCCGGTGGTCTCCAGTTGCACGCTCAGGCGCAGGAACAGCGGCACGGCGTAGATCGGCAGCTCGCGGCGCAATTCGTTCAGCAGTGCATGGAAGTCGAACTGCGCCGGCGGGCAATCCAGGCGCATGCAGGCCATGCCGGCGCGGCCGTTGGTGCCGGGGATTTCCACGCCATACACGGCGGTCTCGCTGATCTGCTCGATGCCATCGAGGATCGCCTCGACCTGCGAGGTGGAGACGTTCTCGCCCTTCCAGCGGAAGGTGTCGCCCAGGCGGTCGACGAACTGGGCGTGCTTGAAGCCGATATCACGCATCAGGTCGCCGGTGTTGAACCAGGCATCGCCGGGCTCGAACACGTCGCGCAGGATGCAGGTCTCGGTCTTCTTCATATCGGTGTAGCCATCGAACGGAGTTTTCGCGGTGATCTGCCCGAGCAGCAACCCGGCTTCGCCTTTGCCCACCCGTTGCAGCCGGCCTGTGGCATCGCGGCGCGGCGCCTCGGACTCCTGGTCGTACTGGACGATGGCGTAGGGGTAGGGCGAGAAGCCCACGGTATTGTCGAAGTTGAGCAGATTGGTGAAGCCGATATTGCCTTCGCTGGAGGCATATAGCTCCATCACCCGCTCGACCGCGAAGCGCTGTTTGAATGCCTGCCAGATGCTCGGGCGCAGGCCGTTGCCAACCATCACGCGGATTGGGTTGGCGCCGTCGTTGGCACGCGGCGGCTGGTCCAGCAGGTAGCGGCACAACTCGCCGACATAACCGAAGGCGGTCGCCTGGTGGCGCTGCACGTCCTCCCAGAAACGGCTGGCGCTGAACTTGCGCACCATGATCAGCGCCGCCTGGCCAGCCAGCACCGAGCCCCAGCACACCACCATGGCGGTGGCGTGGTAGAACGGCAGGCTGCAGTACAGGCGGTCGGTGTTGCCCAGGCGCACGGCGGCGAAACCGAACACGCCGTAGCCCTTCATGAAGCGCCCGTGGTTGAACACCACGGCTTTCGGCAGGCCGGTGGTGCCGGAGGTGTAGATGTAGAAGCAGGGGTCGGCGGCGCGTACCGGCTCGGCCAGCTGCGGATTGTGCGCCGGGTAGGCGTGCAGCTCGGCGGCCGGGTGCTGCCAACCGGCAGGCGCCATGCCGGGGTCGCGCCAGGTCGGTTGGTCGGCGAAATACAGGCGCGCGTCCTGGGCCAGCTGCAACTGCGCTTCGACTTCCTGGAAAGCCGCCAGCAGTTCCTCGCCGACCAGTGCCAGTTTCGGTTGCACCAGGTTGATGCTGTGCGCCAGCACCTGACCGCGCTGGCTGCTGTTGATCAGTGCGCTGACCACGCCGAGCTTGGCGCAGGCGGTGACGCAGGCCAGCAGCTCCAGGCGGTTCTCCAGCATCAGCACCACGCTGTCGCCCTTGCCCAGGCCACGGACCTGCAGGTAGTTGGCGAGGCGGTTGGCCCACTGGTTGAGCTCGGCATAGCTGAGTTGTTCGTCACCCTGGATCAGCGCCGCACCGTCGGGGTTGGCGCGCGCCGCCTGCTCGACGCACAGGCCCAGACCGACCGGACGTTGGCCGCGACTGCGGCTGGCGATATGCAGGCCCTTGGCGATGCCGGGCAGGTCGAGTAGCAGGCGCGGTAGACGTTGCAGCAGGCGTGGCAGGGTAATCAGGTCGGCATGACTCATGGCGGACTCCGGCGGTGCTAGGCACTCGATATTGTTGTGCGGCCAATCTACCCAGCGGCGGCGGGTCTGTTGATAGCCTGGGGTCACACGACACTGGCAATTTGTCTCAAGTGCGTCGCACAATCGACCCTCTCTCGGCAGGTGAAAGGACTTCCCCATGTTGCAGGCGACCACGGCTCCCAGCGCGTCGGCGTCATTGTTGCTCGACCTCTATCAGGCTTTGCGCAGCCTGCAGCTGGCGGGGCCTGACGACCTGCTGGCGCTGGGTCTGGCGCCCGAGCCGGCGCTGGATCTGGAAACGCGTATCCCGGTGGCCTGGCTGGTGCGGCTCTGGCAACTGGCTCTGCGGCGTGGCGCGCCGGCCGATCTTGGCCTGTTGCTTGGCCAGCGTCGTGGCCTGCAGACGCGCGGCCCGGTGGCCAATCTGGCGGCGCTGAGCGCTACCCTGGGCGAGGCGCTGGAGCTGTTCTGCCGGCATAGTCCGGTGATGAGCGAATGCGAAAGCCTGCGGGTGGAACGTCAGGCCGGGCGCGTGCGCATCGTGTTCCTGTTCAGCGCACCATTGGCTGGCCTGCCTCCCGTCTGCGAGTACAGCCTGAGCTCGGCCCTGTGCTGGGCGCGGCAGATGAGCGGGGTGCGCCTGTTGCCGTTGGCGGTGGGCCTGCGTCATGCGGCCCTGGCCGGGCCGGCCAACTACCGTCAGGTGTTCGGTTGCGCGGTGCGCTTTGGCGAGGCGCAGGACTACATCGAGATGGCCGAGGCCGACATGCAACTGCCCATGGTTGGCGACAACGCCTACCTCAAGGGCCTGCTGCAACAGCGGGTGAGCAGCATGCAGGCCCAGTTGCCGATACACAGCAGCTTGCGCCGGCAGGTGCTGCGCCTGATCGAGCAGGGGCTGGTCAGTGGCGAGTTTTCGGTGGCGGCGGTGGCCGAGCGTCTGCAGATCAGCCGGCAGACCCTGCACCGCCATCTGCGTGAGGAAGACTGCTGCTTCTCCGAACTGCTGGCCCAGGTGCGTCGCCAGCAGGCACTGCAGCGCCTGGCGCAACCGGGTTGCCGGGTCGAGGCGCTCAGCCGCGAGCTCGGTTTCAGTGAGCCGAGTGCCTTCTACAAGGCGTTCAAGGGTTGGTTCGGCCAGTCGCCCAAGGCTTACCAGCAGCAGGCCGGTGCGGAGTCGATGGCCTTGTAAGCGTTACAACCGCGCCGCCTTGAAGGTATCGCAGCGGCCCACTTCACCGCGTTCGAAGCCGGCCTTGAACCAGCGCTCGCGTTGGGCCGAAGTGCCGTGGGTGAAGGAGTCGGGCATCACGGTACCGCGTGACTGCTGCTGCAGGCGGTCGTCGCCGATGGCGTTGGCGGCGTTCAGCGCCTCTTCCAGATCGCCCGGTTCCAGCCAGTCCAGACGGCGCTGGGCATGGTAGGCCCAGACGCCGGCCAGGCAGTCGGCCTGCAGTTCCTGGCGCACCAGCAGGCCATTGTCGCCCTCCACCCGTTCGCCGCGCTGGCGCGCCGCGTTGACCTTGGCCGAGACGCCGAGCAGGGTCTGCACATGGTGGCCGACCTCGTGGGCGATCACATAGGCCTGGGCGAAGTCGCCGGCGGCGGCGAAACGGGTTTCCAGCTCGCGGAAGAAGCTCAGGTCGAGGTAGACCTGCTGGTCGCCGGGGCAGTAGAAGGGACCGACCGCGGCATCGGCGAAGCCGCAGGCCGAGCGCACGCCGCCGCTGAACAGCACCAGCTTGGGGTCCTGGTACTGCTTGCCGCCGGCCTGGAAAATGGCGCGCCAGGTGTCTTCGGTATCGCCCAGCACGGCGCGGACGAACTCGCTCTGCGGGTCATTGGCCGCCGGAGCCGGTTGGCTCTGGGTGGTCACGCCACCTGGCTGCACGGCTTGGCCGGCGATATTGCCGAGGATGGTCAGCGGGTCCTGGCCCATCAGCAGGCCGATCACCACGACGATGGCAATGCCGCCGAGGCTGAGGCCCTTGCCGCCGCCGAAGCGCATGCCGCCGCCACCGCCGCCGCGGGCATCCACTACGTTGTCGCTGCGTCGTGCCTTCTGCCAGCGCATGGTCCACTCCTTCAGTCCGCCGAGGTGTAACAGTGTCGCTGGCGCGGGCGTGCGGCGCCAGTCCGCTGGTCTAGCGGAGCATGGGCGCAGCGGGGAGGCTGTCGGGTGGGTTGGCTTACTGGGCGGGGTAGTCGGTCAGCACTTGCTCCTGGCCATCTTTCTGCAGGCCGATCACCTGGTAGGCGTGTACCACGCCGGTTTCCATGCCCGGTGAGCCATGCGGCATGCCCGGTACGGCGGCGCCAAGCAGGTCGGGGCGCTGGCGCAGCTTGAGGATGTCGCTGGCCGGCACGTGGCCTTCGACGAACTTGCCGTCGATCACCCCGGTGTGGCACGAGGCCAGGCGCGGTGGCACGCCGAGGCGGCTCTTGACCGCGCTCATGTCGCTCTCGACATGGTCGTTGACCTGGATGCCGTTGGCTTCGAGATGGCTGATCCAGGCCTTGCAGCAGCCGCAGTTGGCGTCGCGGTGGACATCCATGCTGATGGTTTCCGCGGCCTGGCTGGTGGCGGCGGCGAACAGGGCGGTGGCGAGCAGCAGGCGGCGCATGGCGGAGTCTCCGGAAGATGGTTGCGGCAGGATAACGCCGCTCTGCACGCAGTCCCAGCGCCAGACTGTTTCAGTCTGCGAACGCAGCGCCTATGCTCGCTGCCAGTTCAATGAGGGAGTTCGACCATGCTGTCCGCCCGTATTTTTCTGGCCGTGCAGGCCCTGATCCTCGCCGGCTTCGGCCTGGCCTACCTGATCAAACCGCACGAGCTGGCCAACCTCAGCGGCATGCTGCTGATGGCGCCAGCGGCGATCACCGATGTGCGTGCCTACTACGGTGGCCTGCAGCTGGGCCTGGCGGCCTACCTGCTGCTGGCGCTGGCCCGCCTCGACCTGCTGCGTCCGGCGCTGAGCCTGCTGGTGCTGCTCTATGCCACTCTGGCGCTGACGCGTATGGCTGGTCTGTGGCTGGACGGCGGCGCGCAACAGACCTTCAACCTCTACGCCATGCTGTTCGAGATCGTTTCGGCCGGGCTGGCGTTCTGGTGTTTGCGGGGGCAGCGGTAGGGCGCGTGCGCACTGGATGTCAATGACGTAGCCCGGACTTCAGTCCGGGAAGGTATCAGACATGCCCCGGACTGAAGTCCGGGCTACCGGCTGGGTGTTCCGCCTGCGGAGCGCGGCTTAGCGGCGCTGCAGCAGCACGCCGCTTTCCATGTGGTGGGTCCAGGGGAACTGGTCGAACAGGGCGCAGCGCTCGATGCGGTGGGTATCGTTGAGCTGGGCGATGTTGGCGGCCAGGGTCTCCGGGTTGCAGGAGATGTACAGGATGTTGTCGAAGCGCCGGGTCAGCTCGCAGGTGTCCGGGTCCATGCCGGCGCGCGGCGGGTCGACGAACACCGCGCCGAAGTCATAGGACTTCAGGTCGATGCCGGCCAGGCGGCGGAACGGCCGTACCTCGTTGAGGGCCTGGGTCAGCTCTTCTGCAGACAGGCGCACCAGCTCGATATTGTCGATGCCGTTGTCGGCCAGGTTGGCCAGCGCGGCGTTGACCGAACTCTTGCTGATCTCGGTGGCCAGCACTTTGCGTACCCGGGTCGACAGCGGCAGGGTGAAGTTGCCGTTGCCGCAGTACAGCTCGAGCAGATCATCCTGGCGCTCGCCGAGGGCGTCATGGGCCCACTGCAGCATCTGCTGGCAGACCAGGCCGTTGGGCTGGGTGAAGGCGCCTTCCGGCTGGCGGTAGCGGAAGGTGCGCCCGGCCACGGTCATTTCTTCCTGCACGTAATCGCGACCGATCACCAGGCGCTGACCACGCGAGCGGCCGACCAGGCTGACGCCGAGGCTGGCTGCCAGTTGTTCGGCCTCGGCCTGCCAGGCGGCGTCCAGCGGGCGGTGGTAGCACAGGGTGATCAGCGCATCGCCGGCCAGGGTGGTGAGGAACTCGACCTGGAACAGCTTGAACGACAGCGCCCGGCTGGCCTGCCAGGCTGCTTTCAGCTGGGGCATCAGCTCGTTGATGCGCAGGCTGGCGATGGGGAAGTCGTCGATCAGGATCGGCGTGTGCTTGTCGCCGGCGGCGAACATCGCGTAGTGACGCTCTTCCTGCTCGCGCCATAGGCGGAACTCGGCGCGCAGGCGGTAGTGCTCGCCCGGCGAGGCAAACACTTGCGGCTCGGGGGCGGCGAAGGGCGCCAGCAGCTCGCGCAGGCGCGCTACCTTGTCATTCAGTTGGGCGGCGTAGGCCGCCTGGTTTCGATTCTGGCTCATGCGCTGGCGGTAAATCCGAATTTGATGACGAAGATCGCGGCGAGGACCACCAGGGCCGGGTTGAGCTCCTTGAAGCGCCCGGCCAGGGCCTTGATCACCACCCAGCTGATGAAGCCGAAGGCGATGCCGTTGGCGATGGAGAAGGTCAGCGGCATGGCCAGGGCGGTGATCACCACGGGGGCGGCGACGGTGATGTCGTCCCAGTCGATCTCGGCCAGGCCGGAGGTCATCAGTACCGCGATGAAGAGCAGGGCCGGGGCAGTGGCAAACGGCGGTACGGTGCCGGCCAGCGGGGCGAAGAACAGTGCCAGGAGAAACAGCACGGCGACCACGCAGGCGGTCAGGCCGGTGCGCCCGCCGGCGGCGACGCCCGAGGCGGACTCGATGTAGCTGGTGGTAGTGCTGGTGCCCAGCAGCGAGCCACCCATGGCCGCGGTGCTGTCGGCGATCAGGGCGCGGCCCATCTTCGGCAGGTGGCCGTCCTTGCTCATCAGCCCGGCGCGTTTGGCCACGCCGATCAGGGTGCCGGTGTTGTCGAACAGGTCGACGAACAGGAAGGCGAAGATCACGCTGATCATGCCCACGTCCAGTGCGCCCATGATGTCGAGCTGCATGAGGGTGGGCATGATCGACGGGGGCATCGAGACGATGCCGCCGAACTTGCTCACACCCAGGGCGACGGCAATGGCGGTGACGACCAGGATGCCGATCATCACCGCGCCGGTCACCCGCCGGGCTTCCAGGGCGACGATCAGGAAGAAGCCGAAGATCGCCAGCAGCGGGCCGGGGGCATGCAGGTCACCGAGGCCGACCAGGGTGCCCGGATTGGCAATCACCAGACCGGCTTCCTTCAGCGCGATCAGCGCGAGGAACAGGCCGATGCCGGCGGCGATGGCCGAGCGCAGCGGCAGCGGGATGCTGTTCACGATCCACTCGCGGATGCGGAAGATCGACAGCAGGAAGAACAGCGTGGCGGAAATAAATACCGCGCCCAGCGCCACTTGCCAGCTGTAGCCCATCTGCAGGACTACTGTATAGGTGAAGAAGGCGTTGAGGCCCATGCCGGGAGCCAGGGCGATCGGGTAGTTGGCGATCAGGCCCATTGCTGCCGAGCCGATGGCCGCGGCCAGGCAGGTGGCGACGAATACGGCGCCGGTATCCATGCCCGTCTTGCCGAGGATTTCCGGGTTGACGAAGAGGATGTAGGCCATGGTCAGGAAGGTGGTCAGACCCGCCAGGATCTCGGTACGCACCGTGGTGTTGTGTGCCTTGAGTTGGAACAGCTTTTCCAGCATGTTGGCTCCCATGAACCGCTACGTGAGTGAGGTGCGGACTGCGCGAAAGCAAAGCACAAAGGCCGCTGGTCGGGGTCAAGCGACAGCAGATTTCGGGCCAGATCCGGAAAAGCCGCGCACTATACCAGCTCACCCCCGAGCGGTGAATTTATGACCGGACGGACAGCATCGGTTTCCGTCCGCCAAGGAGAACAGCCATGACAACCCGCGCCCTGATCGCCGTCGCCGACGGTGTCGAAGACATTGAAACCGTGACCCTGATCGACGTGCTGCGCCGCGCCGAAGTCGAAGTGGTGGTGGCCAGCATCGAGAACCGGCGCATGTTCACCTGCGCCCGCGGCTCGCGGATGACCGCCGACGCCATGCTGATCGACGTGCTGGCCCAGGACTTCGACCTGATCGCCCTGCCTGGCGGCATGCCCGGCGCCCAGCACCTGGCCGACCACGCGCCGCTGGCCGAGAAGGTCCAAGCCCAGGCCAAGGCCGGCAAGCTGTTCGCCGCCATCTGCGCCGCCCCCGCCCTGGCTTTGCAGGGCTACGGCGTGCTCAAGCAGCGGCAGATGACCTGCTACCCGGCATTCAGCGACCGCCTGTCGGGCTGCACCTTCGTCGACCAACCGGTAGTGGTTGACGGCAACTGCATCACCAGCCAGGGCCCGGGCACGGCGCTGGAATTCGCCCTGACCCTGGTCGAGCAACTGGCCGGCAAGGCTACGCGCAAGGCGGTGGCCGAGGCGATGCTGGTGCCCTGAACGAGTGGTGGATAAGCAGAGCGTTATCCACGGCCTGATCCTGTAGGAGCCAGCTTGCTGGCGATAGGCAGACAGCGTCCCGTTGATCGCCAGCAAGCTGGCTCCTACAAAAGCTGTGCTGAATAACAGTATCTGCGCAATCGGCCAGCCCCCGTAGGGTGGATGGCCACACCTGTTCGTCGGGCCCTAGGCCGCCGCTCAGCCCGGCGGCGTCTGATGCAGGTGATCGCGCCGCGCCAGGGTCGGGAACAGCTTGATCCAGGTGCCGGTCACCAGCAGGGTACCGACCCCGCCGAGCAGCACCGCCGGCACCGTGCCGAACCAGTGTGCGGTGACGCCGGACTCGAACTCGCCGAGCTGGTTCGAGGCGCCGATGAACAGGCCGTTGACCGCGCTGACCCGGCCGCGCATGGCGTCCGGGGTGTCCAGCTGCACCAGTGCGCCGCGAATGACCATGCTGATCATGTCCGCCGCGCCCAATATCACCAGCACCGCCATGCTGAACCAGAACGAGGTGGACAGGCCGAAGGCGATGGTCGCCACGCCGAACACCGCTACCGAGCTGAACATGATCGGCCCGGTGCGCCGCTCGATCGGGAAGCGCGCCAGCCACAGCGACATCAGCAGCGCGCCGACCGCCGGCGCCGAGCGCAGCAGACCGAGACCCCAAGGGCCGGTGAGCAGGATGTCCTTGGCGAACACCGGCAGCAGCGCGGTGGCGCCGCCGAGCAGCACGGCGAACAGATCGAGGGAGATCGAGCCGAGCACGTCCGGCTTGCTGCGGATAAAGCGGATGCCGGCCAGCAGAGTATCCAGGGTCGCCGGCTCCTTGCGCAGCACCTGGCCCGTGGCGCTGAGGCCGAGCATCAGGCTGCAGGCCAGCACGTAGAGCAGCACGGTCGGGCCATACACCCACTGCGCGCCGAAGGCGTAGAGCAGGCCGCCGAGGGCCGGGGCAATGATGGTCGCCGCCTGCATGGCCGAGGCCGAGGCGGCTACGGCCCGGGGGAACAGCTCGACCGGCACCACGTTGGGCAACAGCGCCTGGGTCGCCGGCATCTCGAAGGTGCGCGCCAGGCCGAGGAGGAAGGCCAGGGCGAAGATCAGCTCACGGCTGATGCTGTCGGTGCCGCTCCCCAGCAACAGCGCCACGGCTACCAGGGCCTGAACGGCCTGGCAGGCGGCGGCGATCTTGCGTCGCTCGAAGCGGTCGGCGACATGCCCGGCATGCAGCATGAATAGCAGGCGCGGGAGGAATTCGGCGAGGCCGACCAGGCCCAGGTCGAGCACGCTGCCGGTCAGCTGGTAGAGGTGCCAGCCGATGGCCACGGTGAGCATCTGGAAGCCGCTGGCGGTGAATACGCGGGCCAGCCAGAAGGCCATGAACGGCTTGTGCCGGCGCAGCAGGAGTTCGGACATGACAGGGGATGCTTAGGCGGCTAACGAGGTTCGCCAGCCTAGCATGGCTGGCGCTCGGTGCCGTCGCGAATGCTGAGCGCTGTGTTCGCCAATTGCACGGCTGGCGGCGTGCGCAACCTGTAGCCCGGACTTCAGTCCGGGTTAGGCGGAGCTGCGGCTCCCGGACTGAAGTCCGGGCTACCCTTGGGGTACGACACCGGCGCGTTGTTCAGGCGCAGCAGTCGCGGCTATCCAGGGCTTCCAGCAGGCGGCAGTGTTCGGCGTGGCCGCTCTGGCAGCCGGTGATCTTGTTCAGCTCGGCCTGCATGCTCTGCAGGTCGCGGATGCGCGCCGCGATGGTATCCAGGTGTTCGCGCACCATCTGGTCGGCGCTGGCGCAGGGGCTTTCGGGATGGGCAGCGAGATCCAGCAGGCTGCGGATTTCCTCCAGGCTGAAGCCCAGTTCGCGGCCGCGGCGGATAAAGCGCAGGCGGCGCACGTCCATGTCCTGATAGTGGCGATAGCCGGCGGCGCTGCGCTGGGGTGGCGGGAGGAGGCCGGAGCGTTCGTAGAAGCGGACGGTCTCCAGGTTGACGCCGCTCTCGCGGCTGAGCACGCCGATGGTGAGGGGTTTGCTCATGCTTGACTCCGCTGCTTGACCCCGTAGTTGCTACAGGCTTTAGCCTAGTCTGCACCTGAACCAAGGAGATGCCAAATGGGTGCTCATTGCTGCAATCACGACCAGGAAATCAGCCGCTCGCGGCGCTACCGCAAGATCCTGTGGCTGGCGCTGGTGGTCAACTTCGTCATGTTCGCCGTAGAGATCGGCGCCGGCCTGCGCGCCGGTTCGGTGTCGCTGCTGGCTGATTCGCTGGACTTCCTCGGCGACGCCGGCAACTACGCCATCAGCCTGTGGGTGCTCGGTCTCGGTGTGGTGCTGCGCGCCCGCGCCGCACAGTTCAAAGCGTTGAGCATGCTGCTGTTCGGCCTGGGGGTCTTGGCTGCGGCAGTCTGGCAACTGCTGCAGGGCGAGGTGCCGAATGCGCCGACCATGGGCGTGGTCGGTAGCCTGGCGCTGCTGGCCAATCTCGGGGTGGCCGCTCTGCTGTACGCCTACCGCGAGGGGGACAGCAACATGCGCAGCGTCTGGCTGTGCACCCGTAACGATGCCCTGGGCAACCTGGCCGTGCTACTCGCCGCCCTCGGTGTGTTCGGTACCGGGAGTGCCTGGCCGGATCTGCTGGTGGCGGTGATCATGGCCAGCCTGGCGATTTCCGCGGCGATCCAGGTATTGCGCCAGGCGCGCGGCGAGTTGGCGGAGGCGGCCGAGCATGCGTAACGCACTGCATGAGGCCATGCTGCTGGCCTTTGCCGAATCCCGCCGCGCCCTGCAGGCGGGCGACCTGCCGGCTGCCTTCATCAGCCTGGAGCGCGCGCATATCCTCAGTCAGCGCCGGCCACTGTGGCATGCGCAGTCGCACTGGCTGATGTTGCGTGCCGGCTGGCTGGCAGGTGACTGGCGCGAAGTGCTGGGGCAGCTGCCACGCATCTTCGCCGCGCTACTGTTCTCGCGGATCTGGGTGCCGCTGGGCAATAACGGGCGGGCGCGGGTCAGTGCATTCAAGCCGATGCCGGTGTCGGAAGAGCTGCGCCGGCTACTGGAGTAGTCCGCAAAGGCGCCGCACCCGGACCGTAGCCCGGATGTAATCCGGGGGCGGAGTTGCCTGTTTCCCGAATTGCATCCGGGCTTCGCCTTGCGGCGTTGCCGTGCCTCACCCTCGCGCGGCCAGGCGTCAGCCGTGAATGCCGCGCGCGGCTTCGATGAGGTAGGTGATGATCGGCTTGGCCAGGAAGGCGAACAGGCACAGGCCCAGGCCGAGGAACAGGATCGCGGTGCCCAGGCGGCCGGCTTTGGACTTCTTCGCCAGGTCCCAGATGATGAAGGCCATGAACACCATCAGCCCGCCCACCAGTACGTACATCATCAGGGCTTCGAACTGTTCGGTTTCCATGGCGACCTCAACGGCAATAGCAGGGGATAGACAACGGCCGGCGATTATACGCGTGGCCTGTCAGCCTGCCAGCAGGCGTTGATCGGCCCGCGATCTCCTGACTGTCGGCCATGCGGCGTTAGGAATGGCCTCGGCAAGCCGCTTGCGGCTAACGCGCGTTAGCGAGGCCCGAAGGGCGAGTGGAGCGAGTCATGCTCATTTACAGCTCGCAAACTCCGCCCCTCGGCGCTTTGACCAGCCGGAGGCTGTTACTAACGTAGCGCCTTGCCTGGCTCTAATTCAGAAGATCGTGAATAAGTGCTCACTCGCGCAGATGGTTGAGCGGCAGCTCGGTGCTGGCCAGTACCGAGTCGAGCACGAAGCTGGAGCGTACGCTGGTCACGCCTTCGATGCGGGTCAGCTGGCCGAGGAGGAATTTCTGGTAGTGGTCCATGTCCGGCACCACCACCTTGAGCTGGTAGTCGGCGTCCATCCCGGTGACCAGGCTGCACTCCAGCACTTCCGGACACTGGCGGATCACCGCCTGGAAGTGCTCGAAGCGCTCCGGGGTGTGCCGGTCCATGCCGATCAGGACAAAGGCGGTCAGGCTCAGGCCGAGTTTTTTGCGATCCAGCAGGGCCACCTGACGGGTGATATAGCCATCGTCCTCCAGTTGCTTGACCCGTCGCGAACAGGGCGAAGGCGACAGGCCGATGCGCTCGGCCAGTTCCTGATTGGAGATGCGCGCGTCGCGCTGCAGTTCGGCGAGGATGCGCAGGTCGTAGCGGTCGAGCTTGTTCATTATTGGGCTTCTATGTGTTCGGATTGCGCTGATCAATCTATCAGTGGTTTAAAATTGCGCAAGTAATCTATTGGTGAGCAATATTCGCAATCCTTGGTCGCTCTCGCTTGGTTAAGCTTCTCCACAGTTTCATGGCCCGGACGTTGAAGTCCACCCGCAGCACCCAATCAGGTGTCGCGGTGCCGGCGGTCCTACCGGATCGCGCAGGCTCCCGGGTTCGCACCGCCCAACCAGGCGGGCGAGGAAAGCGGCGACACCATCGCCCGTGCCGGACAAGAAAAAGGGGAGGCCATGTGCCTCCCCTTTTTCTTGCCTGCGATTTGCCTGAGCCAGGTGTCAGAGCAGGCCACTCAAACTGAGCAGCCACCAGGCCAAGATCAGCAGTTGCACCAGGAAGCCGGCGAAGCGCAGCCAGACGAACAACGCGCTGGTGCTGATCAGGTGCATTACCGACTGGAACAGCCGTGCGCCGAGCAACACGCAGGCCAGCGGGTCGGTCAGCGCGGTTTGCCCGCTGGCGATGGCATAGAGCAGCACGGCCGCCAGCAATGGCAGGTTTTCCACGCAGTTGGCATGGGCGCGCACCAGGCGTTGGCCGAATTCACTGGGCGTGTTGCTGCCGTCCGGGGCGAAGGCGTTGACCCGCATCCTGCCGCTCAGCACCAGCAGGCCGCGTTGGTTGATCAGCAGCAAGACCAGCAACAGAGACCAGGCCGCCAGGCCAAGCAGGGCAATCGCGCTGGGGGTTAGGGGAACAGGCATGCAGCACCTCGATATTGTTGTTAGAACCTGTTTACGATCTCCTGGCCGTCGGCCATACGGCGTTAAAAACAGCCTCGTCTGGCTCTAGTCCAAAAGATCGTAAACAGGTTCTTAGGAGTGGGGCTGCGCCAGCTTAGAGTTTTTAGAGCAATTGCTCTAGTTGATTTTACACAAACGATGCGCGGCCTTTACCCTGGCTTTACACGGGCTCTGGGAGACTGCCCGGAGTAACTTCGGAGACCCTGGCATGCGCCGTACCCCGCTTATCCTGGCCGATATCGGCATCCTTCTGCTGCTCGGCCTGACACCTTTGCTGCCGAGCCTGGTGCCGGCGGTCGAGCCGTCAGTGCGGCACGACTTCGACCGGGTCGGCGTGCACCAGCACCTCGGCGCGCGGAAATTCGCTGCGGATAGCACCCTCGACCCGCTCGCAGAGCCGGTGAACCTCTAACCGCCAGTTTCTGCCGATGCCACCGCCGCGGATGACTGGCCCCGGCGCTTCCATTGGCCGGGCGCGCGACCGGTCCAGCGGCTGAAGGCGCGGGAGAAGCTGGCCGCCTCGGCGTAGCCCAGACGCTGGGCGATGCTGTTGAGATCCAGGCGCGAGTCGCTGAGCAGGCGCTCGGCCAGGCGCTGCTTGATCTGCTCGTTGAGCTGCTGGAAGGCGTGGCCTTCGCTGGCCAGGCGGCGGTGCAGGGTGCGTTCGGACAGGCCCAGGCGCTGCGCCACCGCGCGGCCGCTGAGCAGGCTGGCCGAGTCGCGGATCAGCACCTGCTGCACCAGGCGCGCGGTGGGCGCCTTGACCAGGCTGTGGGAAATTTCCAGGCACAGGCGCTCGCACAGCTGCTCGCCCTCGCTGTGGGCGCTGATATGCGCCTGCGGCAGGCTGAATTGCAGGTCGGCGTGGGAAAACAGGATGCCGTTGCGCGTGGCGTCGAAGCGCACCGGGTAGGGGAAGTCGCGTTGCAGGGCGCTCAGGTCGGCCGGGGCGCCGCTGGTCATCTCCACCGCCAGGGGCGCGGCTGGTCGTTGCAGCAACTCGGCGGCCACGCCCAGGCAGGCGGCCAGGCCGCGTTCGATCACGAAGGCGCGGGCATCCTGGGGCAGCACGCTGGCGTCGAACAGCAGCCAGGTGCCCTGGCGATCCGCCTCGATCCGTGCCGGGCACAGGGTCAGGGCCAGCAACTGGAAGCGGCTGAAGGTGGCAAACGCCTCGCCGAGGGTGCGGCTGGCGAGCATGGTGAAACCCAGCAGGCCCAGCGAGGTGAGGTGGTAGCGCTGCCCGGCGACGAAGCCCAGGCCCGGGCGGCCGGCATGCTCGATCACATTGCGGATCACCGCCAGCTCCTGCCAGGCCTCGATCTGTGCATTGCGCTGCTGCAGCGCAGCATCGGCGATGGCGCTACCGATCAGGCAGGTGGCGGCTTCCACGCCTTCCGCCTGGGCGGTTTCCAGCAGGTAGCGCACGCCCGTCAGCGGGCGGTTCTGACGCCAATCCATGCGCTGTTTTCCTCGTTCGGGGCACTCTGGCGATGAATGCCGCTATGGCAGTAATTATCATTTTTTGGCAGTGATCATCATGGTCGAGCCTAGCACTCGCATCGCATCCTGTAAGCACTCCAACAACAACGAGTGCGCGCCATGAGCGAGTTCATCTACTGCCTGCCCAGCCATAACCGTGCCGCCAGCTACCAGCACATGCGCGTCACCCCGAGCACCGGGGCCATCGGCGCAGACGTCGAGGACCTCGATCTGACCCGCCTGAGCGACGCGGGCTTTGCCGAGCTGCGCCAGGCCCTGCTGGCGCACAAAGTCATCTTCATCCGCGACCAGGCTCTGAGCGTCAGCGACCTGGAGCGGGTTACCCAGCAGCTCGGCGAATTCGGCCGCGAGCCCTATGTGACCTGCATGGACGACCACCCCCATGTGGTGCATGTGGTCAAGGAGGCCAGCGAGAAGACGCCTTTCGTGTTTGGCGGCGCCTGGCACACCGACTGGACCTTCCAGGAGCGTCCGCCGGCATTCACCTTGCTCTATGGCCATGACATCCCGCCCTTCGGCGGCGATACCTGCTACGCCAACCTGGCGCTGGCCTATGAATGGCTGTCACCGGGGATGAAAAAGCTGCTGGAAAACCTCGACGCGGTGCACAGCCCGGAAATGGCCTATGGGGTCAACGCCAAGCACAACGCCCTGCTGGAAAACATGGCGATCCGCTACGGCAGCGACACCTCGGCGGAAACGCGCAGCCACCCGTTGGTGACCCGCCATCCGGAAACCGGGCAGCAGGTGCTGTTCATCAACCCGGCCTACACCACCGGCATCAAGGGCCTGCGCGCAGAAGAGGCGCGGCCGCTGCTGGATTACCTGTTCCAGCTGGCCACCACGGAGGCCTTCACCTGCCGCATGCGCTGGCGCCAGGGCACCCTGGCGATCTGGGACAACCGCAGCACCTGGCATATGCCGGTGGCCGACTACCACGGCATGCGCCGCGAAATGTTCCGCACCACCGTGGTCGGCGAGGTACCGAGCCGATGAACATGCACACGACCACCATCGATGTGCGCCTGCTGGCAGCAGCCAGCAGCCTGGCCAACGCCCGTGCCACGCGCCAGGCAGGGCCGCGGGTCAGCATGTGTTTTGCCTTGGCCAGCCTGGAAGAGGCTTATCAGGTGCAGGCCGCGGGTGTGCAGTACGCGCTGCGGGAGGGGCGTAGCCTGGCCGGGGCCAAGGCCGGGCTGACTTCGGCGGCGTTGCGGGCGGCGCTCAAGGTCGAAGAGCCGCTGTACGGTCGGTTGTTCAGCGATATGGCCTGTCGCTCGGGAGAAGTCATTGCCAGGCAGCGCCTGTTGCAACCGAAAGTTGAAGTCGAACTGGCGCTGCTGCTGCGCCGTGATCTGCCGGCTGGCGAGGTCAGCCAGGGGCAACTGCTGGCTTGTATCGCCGGGGTGGTGCCGGCGCTGGAAATCAACGATTCGGCGATCGCCGACTGGCAGCTGACCCTGCTCGATGCGGTGGCCGACAACCTGTCGTCCGGGCTCTATGTGCTGGGCGATCGGCTGACGCCATTGGCGCAACTGGATGGGCTGAATCTGCTCGCCAGTCTGCATAAGAATGGCCAGCCAGTGCTGGTCGACGGCACCATTGTGCTGGACGATATCCTAACCACCGCGCTGTGGTTGGCTCGCCAGTGTGCCCGGCTTGAACAGCCGCTGCGCGCCGGCGATGTACTGCTGACCGGGGCTCAGGCGCCTATTCTCGATATTGTTCGTGGCGACCAGGTGCGATTCCAGGTGGCAGGGCTTGGCGAGGTAACGTGCTCGTTCAGTTAATGAGGCTGCAGCAGAGGGCGCACAATGATCGTGATCACCGGAGCTTTTGCCGGCATCCTCGATGATTGGTTGGCCAGTCTCGGCCAGACCAACCGTGCGGCGGTGCCGCGCTCATCGAGCGCGTTGTCGCTGGAGCAATGGACGGCGCAGGTGCATGCGGCCATCGCGCAGTCTCCGGGGCCGGCGCGCGGCTTTGACATTGGCCGGCATGTACAGTTGCAACATGCTGGGCCGCTCGGTTATCTGCTGGTCAACACCCAGACCCTGGGCGAGTTTCTCGACACCTACCTGCTGCTGGAAAAGTGGTTCTACGGGCAGAGCTGGGCGCAGCTGAGCCGCGAACCACAGCAGGTCTCCATCGCCTGGGATGGCCGCTTCGGCCGGTACGATCGGGTGCTGGAGCAGTTGCATATCATGGCCTTGCTGACCGTGCTGTGCAGTGCCTGTCCAACGGTTGGGGCGCTGCTGCGGGTCGAGGTGACGAGTGCGGCCGAGGGCGAGGCGGCGGCCTATCGGGCCGCGTTCGGTTGCCCGGTGCAATTCAACCAGCCGGTGCTGCGTCTGGTGTTTGCCGCCGAGGCGTTGCAGGCGCCCATCGACCTGAGCCATGCCACGCTCAGCCCGGCCTGGCGCAGTCGTCAGCGTACCTTGCGCGAAGCCGTGCCCAGTGCCACCGAGCTGATCCGCGCGGTAGAGGACGCCATCCTGCACACGTTGCCGGCCGGTGCCCCGGTGGCGGCCGTGGCGGCACGTTTGCATCTGTCTCCGCGCACCCTGCAGCGCCGGCTGACGGAGTCCGGCTGCTCCTATCGGCAACTGCTGGAAGCAATACGCCAGCGCCACGCCCAGCACCTGTTGGATGACCCGAGTTTGAGCCTCAAGGAGGTCGCCTTCCTCCTCGGCTATGCCGAGCAGAGCGCGTTCAACCATGCCTTCCAGCGCTGGCACAACGCCGCGCCGCGGCAGCCCGCAGGTTAATTTGGCGCGAACTATCAATACCCGGGCGCCGCGTCTGGGTAGGGTATCCCTGCTTGTTTTACCCACGGGAGCCCCTGATGGATACCACGCTGTTGATTACCCTGTTCGCCTGGCTGGAGATGCTGGCGCCCAGCCAGTTGCTGATGCTGCTGGCCCTGCCGCTGACTCTGAGCCTGGCCTGTCTGGAGTGGTGGCACTTTCGCCACGGCGACCAGTACGACCTGCGGGATAGCCTGGCCAGCACCTTGCTGGGCGGCGCCTATGTGCTGATCGCCGAGGGCTTTATGGTGCTCGCCGTGGTGGTGCCGGTCTTCGACTGGGTCTACGGTTTCCGCCTGACCACGATGCCGATCAACGTCTGGTCGCTGCTGTTGCTGTTTATCCTGGTCGACTTCTGCTTCTACCTGTTTCACCTGTCGGCGCACCGCATCCGCATCTTCTGGGCGGTGCATGAGGTGCATCACGCCTCGGAGTACTTCAACTTCACCGTGGCCTTCCGCCAGAGCCTGATGTACGCGGTCACCGGGGTGTATGCGTTCTTCCTGCCGGCGGTGCTGCTCGGCTACCCGCCGGAGTGGGTGCTGACCCTGCTGGCGGCGAACATGACCCTGCAGATATTCGCGCACACCCAGTGGGTCGGGCGCCTGCCGGCGGCGATCGAGTGGCTGTTCAACACGCCCTCCAACCACCGTGTGCACCACGGCCGCAACCCGCGCTATATCGACCGCAACATGGGCGGCGTGTTGATGGTCTGGGATCACCTGTTCGGCACCTATGCCGCCGAAGACCCCAGCGAGCCGCCCGAATACGGTGTGGTGCGCCAGGTGCACAGCCATAACCTGCTGACCCTGACCTTCCGTGAGTTCGCCGCGATCTTCCGCGATGTGGCCCGCCCAGGCCCGCTGGGGCAGCGCCTGAAACACCTGTGGGGGCCGCCGGAGTGGCAGCGTGCGGATAGCCCTGTCGTAGTGCCTGCAGCAGGGAGCGCCAAGTCATGTCAATGCAGCTAGTGCTGCGTCTGTTTACGGCCGCCGAGCGTCTGGATGTGCAGGCGATTGCCACCTGCCTGCATGAGCGCTGCGTTTTCCACAATCAGCCCTTGCCGAAATGGACGGCTGCCCGTGGCCTGCCGGCGGTACGCCGCCAGTTACGCTCATTGTTGTGGCTGGTGCGCGAATACCAGGTGCTGGACATTCGCCAGGCTGCGTTCGTCGGCGATGCATTGGTCGTTGAGCGCTTCGAGCGCCTCAGGGTGTTTGGACGCAACATCGAGCTCGAGGTCATGGCGGTGTTTCGCTTTCGCGACGAGCGCATTGTGCTCTGGCAGGACTCCTTTTCTCTGCGAGCCTTGTTGCGCCAGTTGTTTTGGCCGCGCCGGGTATCGAGCAACTGAGGTGGGCTCCCGGAGTTGGCCCTGCCCAGCCTTGCCCGGCTTGGCATGCGCCAGCACCTCGGCATGTGGAGGTGCGCCGCAGATTCGCTCGCTCGACCAGTTCGCAGGCTGGGGGCGCTCCCGAGAGGGGACACGCAAATCGACAAAGCGGAGGCTTGCTACCGGCCAGTTTTCGCATGAGTGGGCTTGCGCGGAGTGGCAATTGAGGAGGCTATCGAACTCGCGTCCGTAAATGGCCGGAACAGTCAAATTACCAAACAACGCAATCAGTATTAAACAGTTGGTCGCACAACAAACTGGGTAACTTTCGCTGAATTTGGCGAGTTTCCCGGTCGGGCCGATTTTTGCCCAAAAACAAGAAGTATTACCGACAAGGTAAATAACCGGAGAGCCAGCGAAATTGAAAACAATCACACAACTTTTCTGTGCACTATCAATCGGCGCCATGGCGGCCAATGCCATGGCGGCCGTTAGCCCCGAAGAGGCTCAACGCTTAGGTGGCGACCTCACTCTGACCGGCGCAGAGAAAGCGGGCAATGCCGCTGGCACTATTCCCGCCTGGACTGGAGGGTTGTCAGTCAACGCCGGGAAAGTGGACGCCGCCGGCTTTCTGGAGGACCCGTTTGCCAGCGAGTCGTCCCTTTTCACCATCACCGCCAAGAACCTCGAGCAATACAAGGCTCACCTGTCCGAAGGACAGTTGGCCATGTTCAAGCGCTACCCAGACACCTATCGGATGCCGGTCTATACCAGCCATCGTAGCGCCGCGCTACCGGACAATATTTATACCGCCATTAAGACCAGCGCCTTGAATACCGGGCTTATTGAAAATGGTAGCGGTCTGACTAACTTCGCGGACAGTCGCTACTACGCGTTTCCGATACCGAAGACCGGCCTGGAAGTCGTCTGGAACCATATCACCCGCTATCACGGGCGCACGTTACGGCGGAATATCGTGCAGGTTACGCCGCAAGCTTCCGGCGATTACACGCTTATTCGCTTCGAAGATAAAGTCGCCTCCCCCGATGGGCTGAAGGATCTCAAGCAAGACCGCGCAGCCAATGCGCTGATTTTTTACACGCAACAGGTGACAGCCCCTGCGCGGTTGGCCGGCAACGTCATGTTGGTCCATGAGTCCATCGACCAGGTCACCCAGCCACGCATGGCCTGGCTGTACAACTCCGGACAGCGCCGCGTTCGGCGTGCCCCTCAAGTTTCCTATGATGGCCCGGGTACCGCGGCCGATGGCTTGGCGACAGTCGATAACTTCGACATGTATAACGGCGCCCCCGACCGCTATGACTGGAAGCTGGTCGGAAAGCGCGAGCTATACATTCCCTACAACAACTACAGGATCGATTCTCCGAGCCTGAAATACAGCGACATCGTGAAACCCGGCCATATCAATCAAGATCTTGCGCGCTATGAGCTGCATCGGGTCTGGGAAGTCGAGGCGATCCTGAAACCGGGTGAGCGGCACATCTACGCGAAGCGTCGGTTCTTCATCGATGAAGACTCGTGGCAGATCGCTGTTTCTGAGCAGTACGACACCCGTGGGCAGTTGTGGCGCGTTGGCCAGGCCATGCTGCTGCAGCATTACGCTGCACAGGTGCCGTTGTATGCGTTTGAGACCCTCAATGACCTGGTGTCTGGCCGCTACCTGGCCATCGGCATGAAGAACGAGGAGAAGCACGGGATTGAATTCGGTATCGATATATCGGCATCGGAATTCACCCCGGCAGCACTGAGAAATGCGGGTATTCGCTAGGTCTCGGCATCAGCTGCGGCCAGCTGTTGCACGGCCCGATCTCATACGCTCTGTCCGCCCCCCCAACCGAGGGGCGGAGCCCCGGCGTCAGTGCTGCATGACCTCGACCGGGTCGGGGTGCACCAGCACCTCGGCGCGCGGGAATTCGCTGCGGATCGCCCGCTCGACCAGCTCGCAGAGCCCGTGAGCCTCTAGCAGCGGCAGCTCGCCCGGCAGCTCCAGGTGCAGCTGGACGAACCAGTGCGTGCCGGAAACCCGCGTACGCAGGTCATGGGCGCCGAGTACGCCGGGCACGGCGCAGGCCAGGCTGTGCATGCGCTCGCTGACATCTGGCGCCAGCTCTTGGTCCATCAGCACCGCCACCGCCTCGCGCACGATGCTGATAGCACTCCAGAAGATGTACAAGGCGATAGCCAGGCCGAACAGTGCATCCAGCTGCTGCCAGCCGACAGCGGCCAGCAGCAGGGCCAGCAGGATGCTGCCGTTGAGCAGCAGGTCGGAACGGTAGTGCAGCGAGTCGGCGCGGATCGCCGTGGAGCCGGTGAGCTTGATCACATGGCCCTGGAACAGCAGCAGGCCGGCGGTCATGGCCAGCGACAGCAGCATCACGGCGATACCCAGGGCCGGTGCCCCGAGCGGTTGCGGATGCTGCAGGCGCTCGACGGCCTGGACGGCCACCAGCACCGCACTGGCGCCGATGAACAGCGCTTGGCCCAGGCCGGCCAGGGCTTCGGCCTTGCCGTGGCCATAGCGGTGATCGTCATCGGCCGGGCGCAGGGCGTAATGCACGGCGATCAGGTTGAGCAGCGAAGCGGCGCTGTCCAGCAGCGAATCGGTTAAACCGGCCAGCAGGCTGACCGAGCCGCTCAGCCACCAGGCCACGGCCTTGGCTGCTGTCAGCAGCAGGGCGGTGGCCAGCGCCGCGCCGCTGGCCAGGCGCAGCAGGCGGGCATACTGCGGGGCTGCCCTCATGGCAGTTCGGGCAGGGCGTAGATGTAGTCGAGTACCGGTGCCGGTTGGCCCATGGCGGTCAGCGCGGCGCTGATCTGGCCGCGGTGGTGGGTGCCGTGGTTGACCAGGTGCGGGATGATATCGGCCAGCGGGCGCATGTGCTGCTCGCCGGCCATGTTGCGGTAGGCGATCGGCGCCAGCAGGTCGGCATCCTCCAGCCCTTCGAGCAGGTCGCGCCAGCCGGCCACACCCATCTCCAGGTAGTTCTCCAGCGCGGCGCGCTCGCTGAGCACTTCGACATCCAGGCGCTCGAAGGGCTGCGCCTCGAAGCGTGCTCGCGCCAGCCACAGGCGGTCGGCCACGGCCAGGTGGTTGAGGGTGCCATGGATGCTGCCGAAGAACAGGCCGCAGGGCGCGCGGTACTGTTCTTCGCTGAGGCTCGCCAGTTGCCCGCACAGACGCATGTAAGCCCAGCCGTGGTAGGCCAGCAGACGCTGCAGGTGGTTGGCGAGTACGCGGTTCATCAGGCCTCCGTGCGCAGGCCGTAGGCAGCCAGCTGCTCGATATTGCCACTGTGCTGGATCAGGCGCGGATCGTCGAGGGGCAGCTCCTGGCCGGTTTCCCGCAGGATGATGGCCTTGAGCTTGGCCGGGTCGACCTGGCCGTCGGCACCGATGGCGTCCTGCAGCTGCTCGGGGGCGACCGAGTACTGGCCGGCCGGCAGGTAGATGGCGCCGGTGGCGAAGTCGATACCGAAGGCGATCAGCCCGGGGATCACATAGAACAGGATGCCGACGGCGTTCAGCCCGGCGACCACGGGGTCGATGCGCCCTTCGATCTGGCCGCGGCGGTCGGGGAAGAACAGTGTGCCGCAGGCGCTCAACTGGGTCAGCAGGGTGGCGGCCAGGATGCCGCCGATAACACAGGAACGCATGTGCATGAGCACCTCCATAAAATTCAGCCGGCACTATACCAAGGCCACTAGGGTCTGTTGCCGTTTCGTTCTCGGCCGCGACGGAGCCCGTTTTTGCGCGGGGCTAGGCGCGAGACGCGAGGTTTGGTCGTCCAAATGAGCCGTCGAGTAACGACGTCCCGCGCAAAAACGGGCCCGTCCCTGCGGGTTGCGCGCAAAATCGCGCCATGCGTTGTTGCGGGACTTGCCAAGGGAACGACCATTGCCTGCGTCCCACGCCTAGCCTGGCGCGATTTTGCGCAGCAACGCGGCTCGCGAACGAAACGGCAACAGACCCTAATGCAGGTGGATGGCTGAACTTCAGACCGTGCGCGAGCTGCCCGGTTCGGCCGCCTGCCAGCCTATAATCGCCGCCTTGTTCGCGGAGCCGCCATGACCCCCTTACCCATAGACGCCGTTTTGCCTGCCCTGCGCACTGCCCTGGCCGAGCGCCATGAGGCCGTGCTGGAAGCGCCGCCCGGCGCCGGCAAGACCACCCGCGTGCCGCTGGCCCTGCTCGACGAAGCCTGGCTGGGTGGACAGCGTATCCTCATGCTCGAACCGCGCCGGCTGGCCGCGCGTGCGGCTGCCGAGCGCCTGGCCAGCGAGCTGGGTGAGCAGGTCGGTGAAACGGTCGGCTACCGCATTCGCCTGGAGAGCAAGGTCGGCCCGCGCACGCGCATCGAGGTGGTCACCGAGGGCATTCTCGCCCGCCGTCTGCAGGACGACCCGGCGCTGGAGGGTGTCGGCCTGGTGATCTTCGATGAGTTCCACGAGCGCAGCCTGGATGCCGACCTGGCCCTGGCCCTGACGCTCAACGGCCGCGAGCTGTTGCGCGACGATCCGCCGCTGAAGGTCCTGCTGATGTCGGCGACCCTGGAAGGCGAGCGCCTGTCGCGCCTGCTCGACGATGCGCCGGTGGTGTCCAGCGAGGGGCGCATGCATCCGGTGGATATCCGCTGGGGCAGCCCGTTCCAGCCCGGCGAGTGGATCGAGCAGCGCGTCACCCAGACTGTGCTGCAGGCCCTGGCCGACGAGCCGGGCAGCCTGTTGCTGTTCCTCCCCGGCCAGGCCGAGATCCGCCGGGTGCACGAGCAACTGGCCGAGGCGCTGAGCGGGCGGGACGAGATCCTGCTCTGCCCGCTGCATGGCGAGCTGGACCTGAGCGCCCAGCGTGCGGCCATCGAAGCGGCGCCGGCCGGCAAGCGCAAGGTGGTGCTGGCGACCAATATCGCCGAGACCAGCCTGACCATCGACGGCGTGCGCGTGGTGGTGGATGCCGGCCTGGCGCGGGTGCCACGCTTCGATCCGGCCAGCGGCATGACCCGCCTGGACACCCAGCGTATTTCTCGCGCCAGTGCCACCCAGCGCGCCGGCCGGGCCGGCCGTCTCGAACCGGGGGTGTGCTACCGCCTGTGGTCGCAGGCCCAGCACGAGCAGCTGGCCGCTTACGGCACGGCGGAAATCCTCGCGGCCGACCTGGCCGGCCTGGCTTTGCAGTTGGCGCGCTGGGGTGTCGAACCCGGCGAGCTGGCTTTTCTCGATGCACCGCCGGCCGCGCCGTTCGCCCAGGCCCGCGAGCTGCTGCAGCGCCTCGGCGCGCTGGACGCACGCGGGGCGCTGACGGCCCACGGTCAGGCCATGGCCGAGCTGCCGGCGCACCCGCGCATCGCCCATCTGCTGTTGCGCGGCCAGGCCTTGGGCCTGGGTAACCTGGCGTGCGACCTGGCCGCGCTGCTCGGCGAGCGCGACATCCTGCGTGGCGCCGGGGCCGATCTGCACAGCCGGATCGCCCTGCTCAGCGGTGAGGACAAGGCTCAGCGCGGTGCCAAGGGTGGGGTGCAACGTGCGCGCCAGCTGGCCCGGCAGCTGCGTGGTTATTTGCGTGGTCCGGCCCGCGAGGCGGTGGCCGATGCCGGGCATCCGCGCTGGCTCGGCTGCCTGCTGGCGTTTGCCTATCCGGACCGGGTCGCCCGCCAGCGCCGTGCGGGTGGCGGCGACTACCGCCTGGCCAATGGCCGTGCGGCGCAGTTCGGCGAGCCGGATGCCTTGATGAAACACGAGTGGCTGGTGATCGCCGACCTCGGCAGTCGCCAGGGCCAGCGCGAGGAGCGTATCTATCTGGCCGCCGATCTCGACCCCACGCTGTTCGACGGCGTGCTGGCCGAGCAGGTCAGCCAGGTCGAGGAACTGGAGTGGGACGAGCGCGAAGGCGTGTTGCGCGCCGAGCGCCAGCGCAAGGTCGGCGCGCTGGTGCTTAGCAGTGAGGCCTTGAGTGGCCTGGATGACAGCGCACGGGCACGCGCTCTGCTCGGCCTGGTGCGGCGCAAGGGCCTGGAGTTGCTGCCCTGGACACCCGAGTTGCGCCAGTGGCAGGCGCGGGTGGCGCTGCTGCGCCGGTTGGATCTGCAGGACAAGGGCAGCAGCGCCTGGCCCGACCTCAGCGATGCGGCCTTGCTGGCCAGCCTGGAAGACTGGCTGCAGCCCTATCTGGGCAAGGTCAGCCGGCTCAGTCACTTCGCCAACCTGGAGCTGCCCGGCATCCTCGCCGGCCTGCTGCCCTGGCCGCTGCCGCAGCAGCTCGACGAGCTGGCGCCGCGCAGCCTGGCGGTGCCGTCCGGCTCACGTATCGGCATCGACTACAGCGAAGAACCGCCGGTGCTGGCGGTGCGCCTGCAGGAACTGTTCGGCCTGGCCGCCACGCCGCGTATCGCCGCTGGCCGCCTGGGGCTCAAGCTGCACCTGCTGTCGCCGGCGCGGCGCCCGGTGCAGGTGACCCAGGACCTGGCCAGCTTCTGGGCCAATACCTACCTGGAAGTGAAGAAGGATCTCAAGGGCCGTTATCCCAAGCTATTCCATAAGTTGGATCCTTGGGTTGAATCACTTAACAAAATCAATATTGACAAGTAGCGATTGAAAGCTGGCGCATAACATATAGGATTGACTGATTCATCAGGGGGGGCGAATGTCCTACACCAATCCGCGTCACGAAGGTCGTCTGATTCTCATCCCGAATTTGCGGGATCCCTTCGCCATCCTGCACGTCAGTGAAGCGCCTCGCGGCTCTATTGAGTCAGCGCTTGAGGGGGCTGAATCCAACCTGCTTTATAGATGCGATGAAGTCGGTTCAGGGAATGACCGTGACCTGTTCAATTTTCCATTTTTGTTTAGTGCCAATGGCGACCCTTGGCACGAAGCGAACGACTACTTGCTGAGCCTCATGCGTGATAGGGCCCCGGCAAGTCGACGCACTGATGACGTTCGGCGCCGTGCCAGCAAACTGCTTGATTACCTCTTGTTCTGTGAGGATAACAATCTGGATTGGCTCGACTTTTCCGGTGCCCGTCCTCCGCTTCGTCCGACCTACAAATACTTCTATCACCTGATTAACGAAGGTAGTCGCAGTAATCAGGTCATCAATCAATATACCGCTGCTGTCTTTCACTTTTATAAGTACGTTTCCGGGCATTGGCATAACCTCGACATAAAGCGTGTCGATACGATCAAGCAAGTGCGGTTTATCGTGCAGAGCCCAAAAGGCGCGAAAGTCATCGATGCTGAAAAGCGCAGCCAAACGCGGCGCACGCCGCCTACAAGCTCCGTGCCGTTGGGATTCGTGCGTGAAGATGGCGAGGATCTTCGACCGCTTTCCAATCTTGAGTTAGGCGCGCTTTGGGACACCATTTGCAACGAAGAAAAATGGTCAACGATTGAGCGGCTAATTCTACTCACTTCGCTGATGACTGGTGCGCGTAAGCAAAGCGTCTTGACCATCCGCTTGAAGCACTTGAAAGGGTTTATAAAGGACAAACTAGCGCCGGAAGGCGCCTATAAATTGCATGCTGGTCCGGGCACTGGCGTTGATACTAAGAATAACAAAGCGCAAACACTATATTTTCCTAAGCAGCTTGCGGAGGAGCTGATCACGCTCGCCAACAGCCCAATGATGAAGAAACGGCGGGAAAAGTTTCGTGCTCAGTTAGAGGCCAATCATCCCGGCTTATCTATGAGCGAGGAGGATATGTACTTGTTTCTCTCCGATCAGGGCAACTGTTATTACATGGCCGCAAATGACCCGCGCTATGCGATTGTAAAGTCGACGCAGACAGGCCAGGTCACGGAAACGATAAAACACAAGTTGATTAAAAAAGCCTCCCGCCCCTTCCCGAAAGACTTTTCATATCACTGGCTGCGAGCGACCTTTGCCTATCAGCTCTACCAACGCTTGCAGCCATTGGTTCAAGAAGGAATATTGAAGCCGGGTGAAGATGTTGGCTTTATTCAGAATCGCATGCACCACGAGTCCAGGGAAACGACTGAAAACTATCTAAAGCTATTTAAGATGACACACGAAAAGGTCATCGCCCAAGAGATGTGGGAGAGAAGGCTGTTCAACGGTGGTTACGAAGTACTGAAGTTTGAGGTGCAAGATGAATAGTCGACGGCATTTGGAGCACCGTGCCAATACGCAAATTATTCCTCTGAGTGATGTCACCCAGGAGTTTTCCGAGCCAGAGCGTTTGCGCCTGCAACTGTCTGCGACGGTGATAAATAAGCCGATAGACATTGGCAGTTGGGCGTATTTCAATCGGGGTAAGAATGAAAGCGTCAATGATGATCGCGGTACTCCTGTGGTGGTGGAATCGTTTGTCGAAAGTCGCCGCGAATTAATTTTAAGGGTTCTGGCATCCTTTGTCGGACTACGTCATGCGTCTGTAAACACTCAAATCAAACAGATCGAATACTTCATAGACTGGCTAAACCTAAATGGCTACAGGGAAGTATTTGTCGGTGAAGCTGATGCCCAGCGAGCATATCGAGACTATACCGCGCATCTGAATCATCAAATAGCCCATCGGAAGTTGAAGCCCATCACGACTGCCGCTTATCAAGATATGGCAGCCAAGGTTATTGAGCTGCTTTATCCAGAGATCGGCCACCATATCCTCGCCGGTGCAGTTAGGATCACTCGAGAAAGAGGGTCTGCGGCAGCTAGTTCTGCCCATGTTGATTTGTACCGGGACGTTTGTTTGGCCGTCGCCCAGCAATGCAGCGATTTTGTTCTGAGCAACAAGCCATATCCATGGGTCGTGAAGATCAGGGAGTATGAGGTTGTTGTGTTCCCATCCAATTCCGGTGTGGTTGGCCCATTCAAGGAGTCTCCGCCTCCATATAATGCGGCTGAGCGACGCATTGCGACGGTCGAAGAATACTGCGCGACCTGTGACAGATTGGGTCGGAAATGGCGCAACAAATCTGAGGTGGCGCGTAATATAGAAAGCGCACGGGCTAGTTTGCAGGCGGCTAACGAAGATGAGCGTCACTGGCACCGCTTTTATGTGGCGGGCCTTGCCGCGAAAGCCTATGCGTGTCTTTTCCTGATGATTACAGCGGCCACGCCGACCGAGTTTGCGCAGTTTAGTTATGCAGACAGTCTCGAAGTTGAGGCGTCACCAATCAAGAAAGAGTTGTCGGCTGTAAAGTTTCGGGCTGGTGGGAAGTCGACACTTTATAACATTGGGCGGGACACTGGTTTGCCGCTATTGAGGCAATACCTCAAACTCCGCGAGTGGATTCTAAATGGCGTTGCACATGAGCGTTTGTTCTTTTCGATGCCTGAGCTTAGTCTGTCGAGAAATAGGAGAAACGTCTTTGGCGAACTAAATGTGTCGGGTGTCATCCGTAAACTCCATGACGTTATCAGCGGCACCTTTCTCGACCCAGAGGTGCCGAGACTTACGCCACGCAAAATGCGCAAGCACAAGAGCAATGGAATGCACTCGGCTCGCATGTCGCCGTCCACGGTAGCGGCATCCTTGAATCACACTCAGGCGGTGAATCTTTCGACCTATGCGGAGGCGACGCCTGAGCAGCAGGAAGCCGAGTTCGGCCAGTTCTGGCAGGCCATGCGGCATGCCGCCCGTGTCGTGCGCGAGCGCAGCCAAGCTGCCGCTGGAGGCGTAATCGCAACAGCCGCGGGGCATTGTGACGGGTTCAGCCGGCCGACGCCTTTACGCGATTTGGGAGCCGTTGCAATCGAGCCGAACTGCCGTACCCAATACGGCTGCTTGTACTGCGAGCACTATGTCTGCCACAGCGATAAAGAGGATTTGCACAAACTTCTGAGTTTGCAGTATGTGATTAATGCTGTGCGTAAAGTAGCTCCCGATGCTGCACATGCTGAAGTTTTGTACAAAGAGTTATCTATCCGAATTGATTTCATCCTTGATGCGCTTGGCGAGCGTTCTGATGAGGTGAAAAAGTTGGTCGAAACGGTCAGGGCTAGGGTGTTTGAGTACGGTGAGCTAACTGCGTTTTGGGAGACCCGCTTGAGTCGTTATGAAAAAATTGGGGTGGTATTTTGAGTTCGGTTGTCCAGTCGATAGGCAGTCTATTTTCCAGCGGTCAGTTTTCGGCTGCCAGTGAGCCAGATAATGCCTTGCAACTCTTTGGCAAGCCCACCCCTGATTTTGTTCTCTGCCGCAATGAGCATGGTTATGCCGCGGCGGTTTATGGTGAATCTACGTGGGACTTTAACCCTTACAGACTCAGTGCAAAAAAAATTCTCCGAATATACTTTGATAAGGTGTTCGACGAAGATGGGCAAGAGCAGCAGGCACTGATCGAAGAAGTCAAATATATGCTGTACTGTCTAGTCTACTTCGCCGGTGGTGGGCGACTCGGTACGCTGAGTGCATATACGCTCGGCCAGTATTGGTATGTGCTGCGCATCGCTATGCAGTTCTGTCATGAGCAGAAGCAAAAGCCCATGGTTGGCACGCTGTCCTTGCAACAACTATTTACCGTGCCGGTTTATCTGGCGGCTTTTGTTCATGGAAAGGCTTTTGATAAGAAGACTCTTTCAGGAGTATTGCAAGGCTTGGTCAGGGTGGGCGAAGAACGGCTAGGGTATGCCGTGGTAAATCCAAATAATTTTGATCTGAAGCGGAAAAGCCATAACCAGCATCCAGTCATTCCAACTCGAATCTATTTGAGTCTCATCAATGTCACTGGCGATTTGCTCGATCAGTTATACCAAGGTGTTGGGCGTATCGAGTCCTTCATAGCGTGTTTTGCCGATGAGTATTATGGCTTTTCACATACAAATCAGAAATCTCGTGGGGTTGGTGGAAAGGCGCATTTTCGGCCCGAGATGCCCCGGGCGATCAAGGATCACCGCCTGACTTCGGTATTTGCCGGTGAGTTTTCCTGTCCTAACAAGAAAAAGCTGCTTAGGATCTTGCTCCATATGCAGTATGTGGCAAAAACAGTCATCCATCTCTATACCGGTATGCGCGATCAAGAGGTGATGCGAATGTCGTACAACTGTTTGTCCGATCAAGTTGTCAGGCAGGTAGTTGTCGATGATCAGGGTGTTGAGCGTGATAAACCACAGACGGTAAAAGTCCTCTCGACTACCACGAAGTTCGCCGGATACAAGAAAGAGGGCACATGGTTTGCGCCGGGGGAAGTTGTCAAGGCGGTCGAGGTTGCGCAGGCGATTTGTCGTGGCCTCGCCAACCTCTACAAGATCGCGCCGGATGATCGCTGTCCGCTCTTTCCTAGTCCGGCCATCGTGAGTTTTAAGAGGAGAAGTGCCGAGGTTGACGTAACGGATTTTGCTAATAAGCGTTTGAACGGGAGTGCTTTGCGAGCGCTGTCGATTCGGTCAGAGGACTTGCAAGAGCTGGCTCAAAGCGACCCTTCTCGCGACTTTGACAATGAGCCCGCTTTTGCAGTCGGCCAGCCATGGCCGCTGACGAGTCATCAGTTCCGGCGCTCGTTGGCGTTCTATGGCAGCAGCAGTGGTTTTTTCTCATTGCCGACGCTGCGCACGCAGTTCAAGCACATGACGATTGAAATGTCCCGCTATTATTCGAATAACTACGAGAATCTTCGCACCATTTTTGGCTACTACGACGAGAAGAAAAAAGACTTCGCACTGCCAAACAACCACTTCGCCTTCGAGTACCAGATGGCCCTGCCCATGTCAGTGGCAAACCAGTTAATTGCCGATCTTATGCTCAATGAGGAACCGCTGTTCGGCGGCACTGGATCGTATATGGAGAAACAAAAAGAGCGGGTCAAGGCGGGTGAGATTCAGATTGAAGATGTGCGTTCTGAGACCGAGAAGCGGGTTAAAAGTGGTGCAATTAGCTACCGCCCGACGCTACTGGGTGGCTGTACCAAGGTTGGCCGCTGCGATTCCTTTCTGCTGGGTGACTACACCGAATGTTTGTCCTGCGAGGGCGCGATCATTAAGCCCGTAAAGCTAAATGCCGCGATTGAGGACGCGACTAATGAGTTATCACAATACGTAGAGGGCTCGGGCGAATATCAAATTGTGAAGGGCGATATTGAACGCTTAATGGTTTTCAAGGCTCGCCTGGTCGACACGGTGGAGCTTTAGTCATGAAGTCTGGTGAAGGAATAAGTAAGGGGGTTGGCGCCTGTGAGGAAGCTTTGCAGCGCCTTCTGGATGGGAAGCCTTTTGTGCCTGGGCATGTAGGGCTAGACCTATCCAAGCTCACCGCGAGCATTGTCAGTCTTGAGGCTGGATTTGACCGTGGTTACCTGAAAAAGTCTCGTAAAGTACATTTATCCATACTCGCAAAGATTGAGGCTTGTCGTGCTGAGGCTGACAAGGGTTCCGGCCCGTCAAATGGTAAAAGCATTAAACGTTTGGAAGATAAAGTTGTGCTTTTAGAAAAAGAGCTGGCGATGGTCAGTTCGCAGCGTGATCGAGTGCTTACACAGAACCTCCAGCTCTGGGAGCGTGTGAGAGAGCTGGAGCTAGCGGAGCGTCAGAACAAGTCGCGCCAAGTTCGGCTGCATCATTGATAGATTTGCGCCTCCCCGACTGCACCACAAGCGTCGGGCAAAGCTTTAGCTAGAAGTCTGGATAATGACACTAGGGCTAACAGCATTGGCAATCTCAAGCCTTCTTGAGCGCCAGGGTAGATCAGGTGGGATGCTGCAGCTCTGACACCTGAGGCAGTAGGCCGGATGGGTCACATGCAAGCACGCCTGCGATGCGATACAGCTTATCGACGGTAATATTTACTTCGCCACGCTCGATCCGCCCCACATAGCTGCGGTCGATATTGCAGGCCAGCGCCAGTGCATCCTGAGAAATCTGGCAGGCCTTCCTCTGCGTTCGGATGCGCTTCCCTAACGCTTTCGCCAACTTATCCATGACCGTCTCAATTCAGCTTGAGGCGGCAATATCGTGCGTTTGCGGACTCACGAGCCACGGATTATAATCCGCATTTTGCGCTAACCTCTCTGGTGCCTCAATGAAATCGGCCTCGTTTATCTTCGACAGGCGTCTATATGAGCTGCTTCATGAGGAAGGGCGCACACGATTCACAACTCGTGAACTGCGGGATGCTTACGCTATGCGTTTGGATGGCATGACTTTCCGCCTCGGCGATGTGCGGCGCTACGTGTATGAACAGATCCGCAGAGCTCTTCGCATGGGTTGGGTCGTACTCGACGAAGAGCGCCGGTCGCGGGGGCAGGTCTACCACGTGCAGTCGATTCCTGCGCATCTACAGTTGGAGCTGATCGACAACGGGTTTGAGAACAGCCTCAAGACTGCATGTGAGCCCAAACAGGGGCCTTCAGTGGTTGAGGGGGCGGCTGAGCCACTCAAGCCTTCAGCCGATGCACATCAGCACCTGGAATCACTCCACAAAGAGATCCGGTTGGATTTCCTGTCCTCGATGGGTGAGGCGGAGCGATACAAGCTGCTTTTGGATGATATGCCGCATCTCAGGGAGAGGGTCGAGGGCGAGTATTTCGAAGCCAGAGATCGCAGCTCACGCTTGCTTGGTCATCTCCGCGCCATTGAGAAAACGCTCAAGACGCTTGCGGTAGCACGATGATCAGCTCGCTGCGAGCTTGGCAACTCAGTTGCATTGAGATGGCGTTGGAACACTTTACTCTCACGCCTCACTTCTTCTGCCAGGCAACGCCGGGCGCAGGTAAGACGCGCATGGCCGCAGAGTTGGCCAGCAGACTGCTTGAGCAGGACAGAATCGATCTAGTGATGTGTTTTGCTCCATCCTGCCAGGTTGTCGAAGGTTTCCGCTCCACCTTTTCTACAGTACTTGGCAGGCGTTTGGACGGTCAGATCGGCGCAGTGGGTGCGGCGTTCACCTATCAGGCCATGGAATATCGAGATGATGGATTCTGGCAGCTTCTTGATGACTATCGCGTGCTCGTAGTCTTTGATGAGATCCACCACTGCTCTGGCCATGATCCACTGCTAAGCAACGCCTGGGGGCAGCAGATACTGCATCGCATACAGGACCGCGCTAACTTCACATTGGCGCTTTCCGGAACCCCATGGCGTTCAGACGACAGGGCAATTGCTCTGGCCCGATACTCCACACCCGATGGGTATCTGATCTGCGATTACCGCTATGGCTTGAAAGACGCCATTACCGACGGCGTGTGCCGATCCCCTCGCATTGTGTTGCTCGATAATCAGAAGGTGAAACTCACTGAAGAACTTGGCGCGGATAGCTCCGTCAGGCTGTTTCCCAGCATCGCCAAGCTTTTGGGGGAGTCACCTGTCACCTATGAGGAACTGCTGCGCCATGACGAGGTGATCAATCCAATCCTCGACCTTGGCTACAGCAAGCTCAACGAGCTACGCCAGATCAAGACTGATGCCGCCGGCTTGGTGGTGGCTACCGACATCGAACACGCTCAGCAAATAGCCCAGGCTCTGGAAGCAATGGGTGAAAAGTGCCGTATCGTGACCAACAAAACCCCGGATGCGCAGCAGGTGATCAATGCATTCCGCAGCAACACCTGCCGCTGGATTGTCGCCGTAGGAATGATCAGTGAAGGCACCGACATTCCACGCCTGCAAGTGTGCTGCTATCTCAGCCGTATCCGCACCGAACTGCATTACCGGCAAGTTCTGGGACGGGTACTGCGACGCACAGGTGAATCGGATGACCAGGCATGGCTATTCATGCTGGCAGAACCGACGCTTCAGGGCTTTGCGGAGCGAATTGCAGATGATTTGCCGGATGACCTAGCGGTTTTGAGAGATGTGCAGATACCTGGATTTAATCCAGGCTCAAGGTCTGAGCCGATGGGTGCTTCGGGCCATGTCGAGGGTATCGACGGTGCTGGGTCAGGTGGCGCAGAACCTGGTATTGGGTCGCAGGCTACGAACATCATTTCGCTGGGTGGCTTTGCAACTGAGCCCGCTTACCAGGTCAGCTTTTCCCAGCATTACCGGCAGCAGCTACTGGCTTGTTTTTGATGCTCAGCCAGTCGAGGCTGCTCGAATGATGCCGGTATGCATGAATCCATAACCGGCCGGTTCCGCGTGGAACGTAATCGTGAGGTGCGTATGGAGACTAAGTCGCAGGCATTGGTTGATGTCGTTGAGGATGTGATCTGCGACGTGTGCCGCTCTGGAGCGCGTATTCCTGGCTATGGCCTTCAATACGGCAAGCTTGAAGCCCAATGGGGATATGGATCACAGCATGACGGGGAGCACTATCGGGTGCATCTCTGCGAGCCCTGCTTTTTCAGGGTGCTGAGTGGATTGCGTCGGGAGCGTATGGTCAATGGCATGTTCGATGATGAGCAGCCATTTTCCTCTGAGAATTTTGGCTTGGTCAGCAAGGGTAACTACTGGGAAAAGAGCTGATGACAGGACTGCGGCTGAGCGATCTTCTTGAACCCGTCATGCAGCTTGCTTACGAAGCAGGCCGACTTATTGAGTCAGAGCTTAATAGACCAGACGGCCCAAGGGGCAGTGGCTTTAAGGCAGACGTCGATGTTGAAATCGAGGTACTTCTGCGACAGCGACTGAAGCACATCCTTAATTGCGATTTTGTCGGAGAAGAAACGGGCTGCGAGCTTTCAGGCCACCCATTTAGTTGGGTTGTTGACCCCCATGATGGAACAGGCGACTTCCTCAACCGGCGGCCTGGCTCTGCCATTTCTATCGGACTGCTCCATAACGCAACGCCAGTGCTGGGCGTGGTGTACGCCCCCGTCACGCCTAGGGGCCCTGACTGCATAGCATGGGCTGAGGGTGTTCCGGCCTTACTGCGTAACAGTCGTCCTGTGAGGAATGACCTGCAATCCGCGATCTTGGCACCGGGGACAGCGGTAATGGTTAGCTATGGGGCTACCCAAAAAGCCAAGCCGAATGCTTTGCTTTGCCTCCCGGCTATTTTCCACCCGATGCCAAGCATTGCTTACCGTCTGGCGCGTGTTGCCGCAGGCGATGGTGTTGCTGCCGTATCGCTGTATAGCGTTTCACCCCATGACCTGGTTGCGGGCCATGCTTTGTTGCGGGCGGTCAATGGCGATATCTGGAATGAGAAAGGTGAGCCGGTGCGATACGCAACACCACAAGCATTCACTCGAAGTTTGAGTTTCTGCTTCGGTGGCGCGCAAGCAGCGTGCTCAGAATTGCTTGGCCGGCCATGGCGTTCGCTGAAAGACAGTGGTGATGTGCCGTAGGTCGTGTATGCGAGGGTTGTGTCATTCGTGGTGAATTTTTCCTTCTGCCCAAGGAGATAGCATCTGTGGATAAGCCGGCCGAAGATCAAAGCGTCACAGCACTCAAAGGACTGATCAAAAAGCCGGAAAACCCGATATCTGTCGACTCGATGAATCCCATCGGCGCGGCGATGCAAGACCGTCTTTCCCAAGTAGCAGTCTTAGCCGAAGAAATTTTCGAAGACAAAGCCGTTGCCATCTCATGGATGACCACAGTTACCGATGCCTTGGGTGGGAAAACGCCGATACTCCTTTGCGAGACCGAGATTGGCGCTCGCCAGGTGCTCAGGGTATTGCATGCGATTGAATGGGGCGGTTTAGCGTAACTGGCAGCTCTGAGCTGGGGTGACTGAAAAACAGCTGGGAGGCAGGGTGCATGACAGTAGCGCTCATAAAAGTCACTACTTTATTGACGGCCCTGCACCTTGGTTAATGCCGGCATACTAGCGACTCTTGGCTCCGTCCCTCGAACACTGACCGCCGTTAACTTTTGAGGAGTCTCCGTGGCACGCATTCGTCGACTGAAAATCAGCAATTTCCGGTCTATCCAAGCGCTGGATTGGGTGCCATCTCCCGGTATTAACTGCCTTATAGGCCCAGGCGACAGTGGCAAATCCACCATCCTCGACGCGATAGACCTCTGTCTTGGAGCTCGCCGAAGCAGCTCATTCGGCGATATGGACTTCTTTGCTCTGAACGTCGAAGTGCCCATCACTATCAGTGTGACGCTTGGTGATCTGCCAGCATCGCTGATGGATATCGACTTCTATGGCGACTTCTTGCGTGGATTCAATCTCGAAACGGGGGAGGTCGAAGATGAACCGCGTGTAGGTCTCGAGACAGTAATCACATTGCTTTTGCAGGTGGGTGCCGATTTGGAGCCTTCCTGGACGCTTTTCTCTGAGCGCGCGGAGCTGCAGCAACTCGAACGTAGTCTTCCCTGGAAGGAGCGATCGGCACTAGCTCCCGCCCGCATAGGTAGCTTCGCGAGTTCGAACCTGTCATGGAGTCGTGGTTCGGTGCTCAATCGACTTACTGATGAGCGAGCGGAGCTTGGTGCCGAACTTGCGCGCGCCGCCAGGCAGGCAAGAGCGAACTTTGGCAATCAAGCGGCCGCACATCTAACCCAGACACTTGGGGTGGTGCAGCAGACAGCTCAAAATCTCGGCGTTTCGGTCGGGGCGATGCCGCAGGCGCTCCTTGACGCGCACTCTGTGTCGATTGGCGAGGGGGCCATCGCGTTGCACAGCGAGACGGGCATTCCGCTCCGTTCTCTTGGAACAGGTTCGTCACGCCTGCTAGTGGCTGGGCTTCAGAGGGCTGCAGCCAGTGCTGCTCCCATTGCTCTAGTCGATGAGGTGGAATATGGACTCGAACCTCATCGGCTAATGCGGTTCCTAGATTCTCTCGGTGCGAAGGACGCAGCAGCTCCGCTGCAGGTCTTCATGACGACGCATTCGCCGGTCGCGCTTCGCGAGCTGTCCGGTAGCCAGCTGTTCGTTGTTCGAACAGGGCCTGAACGCCACAGCGTTATGACGGCAGGGCAAGCTAACGAAGTACAGAGTACCCTGCGGACCGACCCGGAGGCGTTTCTCGCCAAATCCATCATCGTCTGCGAGGGAGCGAGTGAGGTAGGTTTCGCGCGTGGCCTCGACCAATGGTGGGTCAGCCTTGGGGCCACATCGTTTCTGGCACATGGAGGTGCTTACGTGAACGCTGGCGGGGGAACTCCCGATAACAGCCTTATCCGCGGAGCCGCACTTCGGAACCTAGGCTATCGCGTGCTGGTTTTTGTGGACGCCGACAAGCCGTCGACCGCGGGACTCGCGGAAGCATTCTTGGCCGCAGGTGGGCAAATTCTTACTTGGCGTCAGGGCCTTACTTTGGAGGATGAGATCTTCCGCCATCTCAGTGACCAAGCACTTGATGCGCTTCTGGCAAAAGCCGAAGCGATAGTGGGTGCCGAACTGATGAACGAGCATATTCAGACTAGATCCCAAGGGCACGTGACGCTGAACGATATCCAGGCTGAACGACTCGTGGATGGCTACTCACCCGCGAAACGAGAGCTACTGGGCATAGCATCCCGTATTCGCAACAGCGGGTGGTTCAAGTCGTTGACAACCTACCAGGAGGTCGCGAGGGACATCGTTGGCCCGTCTCTGCAGAACGCCGATGCAGGTTTCATGGCAGTCACGAACCAGCTCTGGACGTTTACAAGTGCCCCTTGAAATCGACATCTTCGCCATCGAGCGTGGCTCAATAACAGCCCCCGCAGGTTGTGGGAAGACGCAGCTGATTGCTGACACGCTCATCGCGCATACGCAGAGCAAGCCCATCCTCGTCCTAACGCACACGAACGCAGGCGTTGCGGCTTTGCGCGCGCGCCTGAGACGGGCAGGCGTCCCTAGTTCCGCGTATCGGGTCTCCACCATCGACGGATTCTCAATGCGCCTCATCGCCAAGTTCCCGGCGCGAAGCGGCCACAACCCGCAAATCTTGGAGCTCCACCAGCCCAACGTGGACTACCCTGCAATTCGAGAAGCCGCCAGGCAGTTACTGCACGCTGGACACCTCGCCCAGCCTCTCCGTGCCAGTTACGCGCGGTTGCTTGTCGACGAGTACCAAGACTGTAATGTCGTCCAGCATGCCATCGTGTCAGCTTTGGCCCAGGTACTTCCAACCTGCGTGCTCGGCGACCCAATGCAAGCCATCTTCGGTTTCCGTGGTAATCGATTGGTACATTGGGCGAATGAAGTTCAGCCCCAATTTCCCGCGGCGGGTGAACTGAGGACGCCATGGCGCTGGCGGCTGGCTGGGGCTGAAAACCTTGGGCAGTGGTTGCTCGCTATCCGGCAACAACTTCAGGCTGGCCAGCCTGTGGATATGCGAACGGCTCCGGCAGAAGTGCGTTTGGTTCAGTTGAACGCTGGAACCGAAGCCCAGCAGCGCCTTGTGGCTGCGAGAACTGTGGCCCCCAACGCTCAAGGCACCGTCCTCATCATCGGGGACGCCATGAACGTGCAAGGCCGCCATCAGCTAACGAGCCAGACCCCAGGAGCCATGGCTGTCGAAGCCGTTGACCTAAGAGATTTAGTCAACTTTGCAAGGCAGTTCGATCTGCGGGGCATCAATCCTCTGGCGCAACTCGCTGAATTTGCTTCAAGCGTGATGACCGGGGTGGGGGCCGCAAACCTACGGACGCGTATCGAGTCTCTGCGTGGAGGAAGGGCGCGGACGCCCCCCGACCCCCGCTGAGACTGAGGCCGTTGCATTTGTCGAGGAGCCAACGCTAGAGCGAGCGCATCGTGTGCTTAATGTCCTCGCTGACCAGCCGGGCTCACGTGTGTTCCGACCAGAAGTCTTGCACTGCTGTCGCTCTGCCATGCAAGCAGTGGCAGGAGGGGCCCCCGACTTTCTGACTGCAGCCATTCAGGCTCGCGAGCGCAATCGACATCTCGGTCGACCGATTGCGCGTCGATCGGTCGGCAGCACGTTATTGCTCAAGGGCCTGGAGGCAGACGTATCGGTCATTCTGCATCCTGAGTTGATGACAGCTCAAAACCTATATGTCGCTCTGACGCGGGGCGCAAGACAAGTAGTTGTGTGCTCTCCTACGCCCATACTCACGCCGGTGCGAAACGGTTGAGTGAGTATTCGCATGGGTTCCGACATCAATTCGCATGCCTAACCGACACTGATTCGCACGCAAAACCGACACAACACGGTTCTTCAAAACCGACAGCCATTCGCGCCCTTCGACAGCTATTCGCATCCTCCGACAGCCATTCGCACGCCCCGACAGCTATTCGCATCCCTCCGACACCTATTCGCACACGCCGACAGTTTGCTTTGCCGACGCCCGGAGATATCCAGTCACTGACTCGCAGTTCCAAATGGCCTCTCGCTGATGACTGCTACCGGCCAATAGCAGCCATTCACGTGTGGCGGATTTCGCAAACCTTTGCAGGTATTCGGGTCTCAAATCCCCCCAAGCACGGAGCGTTCATTTTGCGGGGAGAGCAAAGCTTGTGAGAAAGCTTGTTGCCACTAGGACGCACATCACAACCAGCAATGGTGTTGAGCCAAAACTTTCCAGAATAAGAGCAGCAGCTACAGGGCCTGTGGCCTGGGCAATCAGCATGGGGCGAGCGAGCAGTCCCATGCGTGTGCCATAGCCATCCGCACCGAAGAGAGCCAGGGGTAGTGTGCCGCGAGCAATGGTCAGAACCCCATTGCCTGCTCCATAAAGTCCCAAGGCCAAGAAAGCCAGCCACGGAATGGCCGGCAGCAGCAGTCCAATACCTAGCCCGCAGAGTAAAATGGCTATACGAGCTGACCAGGTTGGATGCAGGTTCCGCCCAATCGAAAACTCTGCAAGGCGTGCCACGACCTGAGATGGCCCAATCATCATGCCGATGGCCAGGGCTGTTGCCGTGGCGATGCCAAGCAGTTTCAGTACATCAAGCAGGTGTACTGAAATGGAAGAGATCACCAGCGATTGGAGTGTCAGTAACGTTGCCAATAGCAGGAGGAGACGATTGGCTGATTTGCTGGAGCTTGACGTGGATGGGGCATTCGCAAGAGCTGTTGTTTCAGCTGGGGTATCGATGTTCTTGGGAATCGCCAAAAGATGGATTGGTAGCCCTATTGCCAGGTGCGCTGCGGCTAACGCAAAGCAGCTATACCTCCAGCCGATCTGGTGTTCCAAGCCGGCGATCAGTGGCCAGCCCAAGGTGCTGGCAAACCCGCCAAGCAACGTGAGACCGGTCATCGAGGCGCGCGCGTTGTTGCCAAGTAGGCGTCCAAGCGTGGAAAACGCAGCGTCATAGAGCCCAGCAGCCATGCCTGCGCCGATGAGCGTCCAGGCCAGGTAGTAAGTGGTTAGGTTGCTGGCCGCTCCCATTAGCAGCATTCCCAGCGCTAACAATACCGAACTGGTTGCCAGGACAGATCGTCCCCCATGGCGGTCGATCCATCGCCCCACCATGGGTGAGCAAGCCCCTGCTACCAACAGCCCCCAGGACAGCCCGATAACGACACTCGTAATTGACCACCCTGTCTCTTTGGAAATCGGAGTTGCGAGGACTGCCGGCAGGTAATAGGTCGTGCTCCAGGCGAGTATTTGGGCGATGCCTAATGCCCACACAAGCCTGAATCGATTGATGGGCTGCTGGCTGCTCTCTGGGTTTACCACTAGCTTCGGTCTCTTATCGTTTTCGGGCGTGAGCTGCTCAGTTTTGCGCTACGGGTGTGCGCACTGCATCCGAGTTGTGCAGGTGGCGAAGCAGGTGCGGGAGTATGTGTCCGGCATCTGGCCCTACGCCCCTGAGGGTCGCAGAGGCAAAGTTACGTTGCTTAGGCAGGCCTACAAAGTACAAGCCGGGGACGTGCACGGCTCGTCCGTAACGTTGCGTCACATGGCCTCGTTCGTCGACCACTGGCAGGCCTTCGAGGAATGGTAGGTTCGGACGAAAACCGGTGGCGAACACCATGCTATCGACGGCTTCATGCTGCCCATCGGCCCAAACAACACCTGTTGAAGTTACCTGAGTGAACATTGCAGCTTGGTTGAAATACCCGGCTTTCAGAGCCTTTCTGTAGGTGCCGTCGTCCAGTACAGGTGTGCTTTGATCGTTCAGCCAGCGGGTTTTCTCCAGGCCAGTCCATTTCAGCCAGGTATGAAAATCTGCCCCCAGTATCCGTTGTGGCGCGAACCGAATCGCCTCTCGTGTGGCCAACGTAACGGTGGCCACTTTGGCTAAGTCGTAAGCAATCTGTACAGCGGAGTTCGCCGCGCCAATTACGACGATGCGTTGCCCGCTGAAAGCCTCTGCATTTCGATAGTCGGCACTGTGAAGTCGAGTGCCGCTGAAGTTTTCGAGCCCAGGAATGCTTGGTATGTAGGGGCGACTAAAGGCTCCCGATGCCACTACCACCGCTCTCGCCCAAAAGCGTTGCCCGTTGGCGGCAGTTATTTGGAACCCTTCATCTTCCTGATCTACCCGCGTGACCTGAACGCCGTGGAGGATAGGTAGTTGGAAGAGGTCGGCGTACTGCTCCAGGTAACGCACCACTTCATCACGAGCGGGGTAGTGGTTTGGTGCTCCGGGGAACGGCATCCCCGGTAGAGCGGAGTAGGCTGCCGGCGAGAACAGTTCGAGGCTGTCGTAGTAGTTACGCCAGTTCCCGCCAGGTTGCGATTGCTCGTCGAGAATTAGGAAGTTGAGCCCCTGCTGTTTCAGGTGCCAGCCGCTGGCCAACCCTGCTTGGCCAGCACCGATGACAACGACATCAAAAGGTTGGTCTTTTATGTTCATATATGCGCACTCATGCACGTGTTTGGGTAAATAAAATCAGTCCTGTCTGCCTGGGCAGCAGAGCGGAGCGATGCTTTTTGTGTGGAGGAGGATATTTTCCAGACGATGGATAATGGCTGGGCCATCCACCTCGTAGAACATCTGCCGTCCAACCTTCGAGGCACGAACGATCCCGGCTTCAAGCAGTACCTGAAGATGACGGGAGACTACCGAGCGCTCCTGAGGCAGCTCAGCCGCAATCTCGGTGACATCTGCTCGGCCTAATTGCATAACGCGTTTCAACACGGCGACTCGTGGCGGCTCGCACAGGGCTTTGAAGAATGCACCATCAAGTGATTCGATGGCGGCCTCGATGGCCTGGGTTCGGGTCGGTGGTGTAGTCATGTGGCGACTATATGTGCATGTGCGCGCACATGTAAAGCGCTGATAGGACGCCAGGCACTGCCCCCTCCAGAGTAGAGAGCAGTGCCTGTGCGGCTTACTTCTTAATTGCTTGCAGGTAGTCCTTCAGGGTCGCCTCGTCAGCAGATTTGACGGTCATGCCATCCGGGCCTGTGCCGATGTCAGTGAACTGCTTGGCAGGCTCCCCAGTTTTTTTGAACTCTTCCAGCTCCTTGGAGCCTTCACGGAATACCCACAGGCGACCATCTTCGATCTCGGTGACAAAGCCAGGCTTATCGTACTGGCTGGCGAAGGTGGCGCTGGCGAACAGGCTGGTCAGCAGCATTGCGGTCAGAGTCAGTTTTTTCATCGCAAGTTTCCTGTTTGGGTTGAGGTGCGATAAAGCCTAAGGCCCTTTTGATGACAGAAAAGTTACAAGATATGGATATGCGAGTAACCAGATGTTTCACTGCAAAGCCAGCCCAGGTTTCGGCCTTAGCGGTGCTGAACCCCAGTAAAGCTGAACCTAAGCGCAAGGTCGGCGCGTGAATCATTATGGGATTAGCATTGCCGCTTTACTGGATATTCGTAAAAACGTATATTCGGTTAACCATATTCGACTCGAGATTTGGCAATGGCTTACAAGACCCGCGTGCTGTTCGTTTGTGTGGCTAACGCTGCTCGTTCGCAGCTGGCTGAAGCGCTGCTGCGACACACTGATTCCGAACGTTTCGAGGCATACAGCGCCGGCACCGAGCCCGGCGAAGTCGATCCACGCACCCTGGATGCACTTGAACATCTGGGGGTGAACACCGAGGGGCTGCATAGCAAGTCCATCGATGAGTTTGCCGGCGAGCGTTTCGAATACGTCATCACACTGTGCGATAAATCGTCGCTGGAGTGTCATGCCCTGCCCGGCGCAGGAGAGTTACTGGTGTGGAACTTCGAAGACCCAGTGACCAGCACCAAGCCTGACGCATTCCGGCACACCCTTCACGAGATACACGAGCGCATCAAGATGTTCGTGCTGGTGAAAACCAAACGTTGAGACCTTTATGGCTGACCATCTGACCCCGACCACCGTATTCAAATGCCTGGCTGACGAGACCCGCGTTCGCCTGATGCTGCTCATCGCCCGTGAGGATGAGTTGTGTGTCTGTGAGCTGACCTGCGCGCTCGATGAAAGTCAGCCGAAGGTGTCCCGCCACCTGGCGCAATTACGCAATTGCGGACTGTTAGAAGATCGCCGGCAAGGTCAGTGGGTCTATTACCGCCTGCACCCCAGCCTGCCGGACTGGGTGATCGCCATCCTGAAAACCACTCTGGATGCCAATCAGCACTGGCTCAGCCCAGATGCCAAACGCCTCGATGTAATGGGCGACCGCCCGCAGCGCCTTGCGGCCTGCTGCTGAGTTGCGCCCGGCCTTTACGAGATAGCCTGATGAAAATTTTATTCCTCTGCACCGCCAACAGCTGCCGCAGCATTCTTTGCGAAGCTGTGTTCAATCACTTGGCACCGGCGGGCATGAAAGCCTACAGCGCCGGCAGTCAGCCGAGAGGTGTCGTACATCCGTTGAGCCTGAAAACGCTGGAGAGCGCCGGCATCTCGACCACAGGGCTCTCCAGCAAATCCAGCGATGTTCATGAGGGTCTAGCCCCTGACTACGTGATCACGGTCTGCGACAAGGCTGCCGGCGAAGCCTGCCCGGTGTTTTTCGGGCCCGCGACCAAGGCTCACTGGGGGCTGGCTGATCCGTCGGAATACCAGGGAAGTGAAGACGAGATCGAAGCCGCTTTTGATGCCACCTTGGAGCAGATCAGAACCCGCATCGAAGCCTTCCTGGCTTTACCGCTCAAGCAGATGGATGCCGAGCAACTCAAGGCCGAGCTGGCCTTGATCGGCACGCTCTGACATTGGAGGCATGACGATGAACAAAAGCCGTCTTTCATTTCTGGATCGCTACCTGACGGTCTGGATCTTTCTCGCCATGGCAATTGGCGTCAGCCTGGGCAGCCTGTTCGAAGGCCTGCCAGTCTGGCTCAACAGTCTGTCGGTAGGTTCGACCAATATCCCGATTGCCATTGGCCTGATCGTGATGATGTACCCGCCACTGGCCAAGGTCAGGTATGAAGAGCTGCCCGAGGTATTCAAGGACAAACGCATTCTCGCGCTGTCGCTGATCCAGAATTGGGTGATCGGCCCGGTACTGATGTTTGCGCTGGCAGTGATCTTCCTGCGTGATCAGCCTGAATACATGACCGGCCTGATTCTTATCGGCCTGGCGCGCTGCATCGCCATGGTACTGGTGTGGAACCAGATCGCAGGTGGCAACAACCAGTACGTCGCGGGCCTGGTCGCGTTCAACAGCATCTTCCAGATCCTGTTCTTTAGTGTGTATGCCTGGATCTTCCTCGGCCTGCTGCCTCCCTTGTTCGGCCTACAGGGCAGCGTGATCGATGTGAGCTTTGTCAGCATCGCCGAGTCCGTACTGATCTACCTTGGCATTCCGTTTCTGGCTGGTTTCCTGACGCGCAAGATCCTGATCAACCACAAAGGCGAAGAGTGGTTCAACCAGCGTTTCATCCCACGCATCAGCCCGCTGACGCTGGTGGCGCTGCTACTGACCATCGTCGCGATGTTCAGCCTCAAGGGCGACATGGTGCTGCAACTGCCGCTGGATGTACTGCGCATCGCCATCCCGCTGACCATCTACTTCGTGGTGATGTTCTTTATCAGCTTCTGGATGGGCAAGCTGCTGAAGGCAGATTACCCACGCACGACCGCGCTGGCCTTTACCGCTGCCAGCAACAACTTTGAACTCGCTATTGCTGTGGCCATTGCCACTTTCGGCCTGGCTTCGCCAGTGGCCTTTGCCACGGTGATCGGCCCGTTGGTTGAAGTGCCGGTGCTGATCGCCTTGGTCGGTGTAGCCCTTTGGCTCAAACGCCGCTGGTTTGACCCGCCTCGCGCAGCACTCGCTCAGGAGTAGACGTATGTCTGAAGAACACATCCCCAATCTCGATGCCGAACTGATCGATCTGCCCACTCTCGATAAGCTCGGCAGTCCGCTTACGGTCACGCACAAACCACGCATCCTGCTGCTTTACGGCTCGACTCGCGAACGCTCGTTCAGTCGCTTGCTGACCGAGGAAGCGGCGCGCCTGCTGGAGCACTTCGGTGCTGAGACGCGGATCTTCAATCCCTCTGGCCTGCCTTTGCCGGACGATGCTCCGGACAGCCATCCCAAGGTGCAGGAACTGCGCGAGTTGATGCAGTGGTCGGAAGGCCAAGTCTGGTGCTCGCCGGAGCGTCACGGCTCGATGACCGGAGTGTTCAAGGCGCAGATCGACTGGGTGCCGCTGGCAATGGGCGCGGTACGTCCGACCCAGGGCAAGACCCTGGCAGTGATGCAGGTCTGTGGTGGCTCGCAATCCTTCAACGTGGTCAACCAGCTGCGTGTGCTTGGCCGCTGGATGCGCATGTTCACCATCCCCAACCAGTCCTCCGTACCGAAGGCCTACCTGGAGTTCGATGAGGCTGGCCGCATGAAACCCTCGGCTTTCTATGATCGCGTAGTGGACGTGATGGAGGAGCTGGTGAAGTTCACCCTGCTGCTGCGTGAGCGCTCCGACTACCTGGTTGATCGCTATTCCGAGCGCAAGGAATCGGCACAAGAACTCTCCAAACGCGTTAATCAACGTTCCATCTGAAGGATTTTTGATCGTGCAACAACATCCGTATTCCGTGCTGACCTCCGAGCAGGTCAAGGGCCAACTGATCTTCACGCCGTGCCCTGGCACCAAAGACACCTCAGTCGCTGAGGCGCTGGACACCCTCAAGGAGGCCGGTGCTTCGGCCTTGCTGACCTTGATGCCCACTGAAGAACTGACCCAGAACGAAGTGGAGAATCTGCCCGGGCAGTGCCAGCAGCGCGGTATCGAGTGGTTCCACCTGCCGGTGGAAGACGATCAAGCACCTGGTGAGCCATTCCAGGCGGCCTGGGACGCCAATCGGGAGCGGATCAAGCAACTACTCACAGAAGGCAAGAACATCGCCATTCACTGCAAAGGCGGTTCGGGTCGTACCGGTCTGATTGCCGCGCAGCTGCTGATCGAATGCGGCGTCCCATTCCGCGATGCGGTCAGTGAAGTGCAGGCGCTGCGCCCCCGTGCGATTCAGCACCCGGCGCATATCAACTACATCAGCCAGTTCGACTAATAGGCGCAGCAACGTGATCAAGACGTTTGCATTATTTGCCATCACCGCTGTGGCCGAGATCGTGGGGTGTTATCTGCCCTATCTCTGGCTGAAACAGGGCAAGAGCATTTTGCTCTTGATCCCAGCAGCGGCCTCTCTGGCCCTGTTTGCATGGCTGCTCTCGCTTCATCCCGCAGCGGCTGGTCGGGTATATGCGGCTTACGGTGGTATCTACATTGGCGTGGCCATCATCTGGCTCTGGGTTGTCGAAGGCATCAAACCAACAACATGGGATCTGGTTGGATCGGGCGTGGCCATTCTCGGAATGGCAATCATCATGCTCGGCCCCAGAAGTTCGTCGCTCTAAAAATTTGAAGAGAACAAAAAGCATGGCCATCAAAATAGGTATCAACGGTTTCGGTCGTATTGGTCGTCTCGCCCTGCGTGCAGCCTGGAGCTGGCCAGAGTTCGAGTTCGTGCAGATCAACGACCCGGCAGGTGACGCAGCGACTCACGCCCACCTGATCAACTTCGATTCGGTGCATGGCCGCTGGAACAACGAAGCCAGCGCCGAGGGTGAGCATGTCGTGATCGGCGGCAAGCGCATCAAGGTCACCGCCAACAAGGCGATTGCTGACACCGATTGGTCGGGCTGCGATCTGGTCATTGAAGCCAGTGGCAAGATGAAGACCGTTGCGGTGCTTCAGGCCTACCTGGATCAGGGCGTGAAACGAGTGGTGGTCTGTGCGCCGGTCAAGGAGAAAGGTGCGCTGAACGTCGTCATGGGCGTCAACCAGCACCTGTTCGATCCCGCGCAGCACCGCATCGTCACCGCTGCGTCCTGTACCACCAACTGCCTGGCCCCAGTGGTCAAAGTGATCCATGAAAACCTGGGCATTCGCCACGGCTCGATCACCACGATTCACGACCTGACCAACACTCAGAGCATCCTTGACCAGCCGCACAAGGATCTGCGCCGTGCCCGTGCATCGGGTATGAGCCTGATCCCGACCACCACGGGTTCGGCCACCGCGATTGCTGAGATCTTCCCCGAGCTGCGCGGTAAGTTGAATGGGCATGCAGTGCGCGTACCGCTGGCCAACGCCTCGCTCACCGATTGCGTATTCGAGGTCGAGCGCGCCACCTCCGTGGAGGAGGTCAATGCGCTGCTTAAAGCGGCCGCCGATGGTCCACTGAAAAACATCCTCGGTTATGAAGTGCGCCCGTTGGTGTCCATCGACTACCGGACCGACCCGCGCTCCTCGATCATCGATGCGCTGTCGACCATGGTGGTCAATGACACTCAGGTGAAGATTTACGCCTGGTACGACAACGAATGGGGATACGCCAACCGCGCGGTCGAGCTGGCCAAACTGGTCGGCTTGGCCGTTTAACAGGGAGCGATCATGAAGGCGTTGTCAGCCCTTTCCCCGGAAGTGCGCCAGTACCTGCTGGTCACCGGCAATTACTGGGCCTTTACCCTCACCGATGGCGCGTTGCGCATGTTGGTGGTGCTGCACTTCCACACGCTGGGCTACACGCCGCTGCAAATCGCTGCGCTGTTCCTGTTCTACGAGATCTTCGGCGTTATCACCAACCTGGTTGGCGGCTATCTCGGTGCACGCCTGGGCCTGAATCGCACCATGAACATTGGCCTAGGCCTACAGGTGTTGGCCTTGCTGATGCTGACGGTGCCCGCCGCCTGGCTGACCATCCCTTGGGTGATGGGCGCGCAGGCAATGTCGGGTATCGCCAAAGACCTCAACAAGATGAGCGCCAAGAGTTCGATCAAGCTGTTGGTGCCTGACAACCAGCAGGGCACGCTCTACCAGTGGGTGGCGATCCTCACCGGCTCAAAGAACGCGTTGAAAGGGGTTGGCTTCTTCCTCGGCGGTGCGTTGCTGGCATTGATGGGCTTCACGGGCGCAGTGCTGGCGATGGCCGCCGTGCTGGCAGTGATCTGGATCGCCAGCCTGTGCCTGTTGAAGAAAGACCTGGGCAAGGCCAAAGCCAAACCCAAGTTCCGCGACATCCTCTCCAAGAGCCGGGCGATTAACATTCTCTCGGCGGCCCGGTTGTTCCTCTTCGGTGCTCGTGATGTGTGGTTCGTGGTGGCCTTGCCGGTATACCTGAGCACGGTGTTTGGCTGGGACTTCTGGCTGGTGGGCGGCTTCCTGGCAGCCTGGGTCATCGGCTACGGCATCGTGCAGTCGTTCGCCCCTAACATCACTGGAAAAAAACGTGGTCACGTCCCTGATGGACGAGCTGCCTTTGTTTGGGCGGCGCTGCTGGCTGGACTGCCTGCGGCGATTGCTCTCGGGCTTTCGGCGGGCTGGTCGCCTCAGGTTGTGCTGCTGGGTGGGCTGATGGTGTTTGGCGCACTGTTTGCGGTGAACTCATCGCTGCACAGCTACCTGATCGTTTCCTACGCCAAGGAAGATGGGGTGTCGCTGGACGTGGGTTTCTACTACATGTCTAACGCATTGGGCCGCTTGCTCGGCACAGTGTTGTCGGGCTGGATTTATCAGAGCTACGGACTGGAGGCTTGCTTGTGGGTATCCACGGTATTCGTCCTGTTGGCCGCTCTGATTTCTATCGCCTTACCCAGGCACTCCGAGGCGATATGAGCCCGTCAACATGACGGGCTGTACCTCATCCGGCTGTATGTGGGAAGAGGCGTCTGTGAGAGCTATCAAGCAAAGATCTCCTGAGCGGCCAGTGGTGTATACGAAGGTAGGCTGCAATTCGATTCAGGCACAATGGCCGCCGAGAAAAGCATCGATCTCGCTGGCCGTGCTTCGGGCTGTACGAGTGACGCCGATCAGTGTGGCTGAAGCTGCGCCTGTCCATTCGCCATAGCCAACAAGCCAAAGCCTCGGCTCTTGGGTCGAATGAGTGCCTGATACGTCAACACGACCCTCCGTATTGAGTACGCCCAGAGTAGACAAGTGCTCTAAGGCGGGCCTGAAACCGGTACACCAGATCACCGCGTCCACGGCAGATTCTGAACCACCAGCCCAGATCACTCCGTTGCGAGTGAAACGCTCGAAAGGGCGCACAGACTTCAGCGCACCGCGCTCGCGAGCCTCAATAACGGGCGGCACCATCACAATGTCGCCGAGCCCGCCGACTGGCTGATCAATGGTGCGGCCCTCCAGTTGAGCTTTCCAGCGCTCTGTCGCGCGCTCGAATAATACCTTTCCATCTACATCGTCCGGCAAGAACAGCGGCTCAACAGGCGTCACCCAGGTCGTGTCGGCAACCTTAGACACTTCGGCAAGAATCTGAGCACCGGAGTTACCGCCGCCGACTACCAATACTTTCTTGCCGGCGAACGGTTGGGCTTCGACATAGTGAGCGGAGTGCAGTTGCTGACCTGCGAATAGCTCTACATCCGGGTAGCTTGGGATGAAAGGATTGCCCCAAGTGCCAGTTGCACTGACTACTGCCTTCGTATCCCAATGTTCGTCGCCAGACCATACCCGTAACCCTGTCTCTATGCGTTCCACAGAGGTGACGCGAGCAGGCCGCACAATCGGGAATTGGTAGCGCTGTTCGTACTGGCTGAGGTAGTCAATTACGTGATTGCGACCGGGATAACCATCCTGAACAGGCGGCATCATCCAGCCAGGGATTGAACTCCAAGTGGCTGGCGAGAACAGACGCAGCGAGCTCCAACCATGCCGCCACGCGCCACCAGATTCCTCTTCCGCATCAAGGAGCACGAATGAGCATTTGGTTCGACGCAGAAAGTAGGCCACCGCCAAGGCAGACTGCCCACCACCTATGATGACGACATCTAGTTTTGGCGTTTGCGCGATATCCATGCTTCGGGCCTTCCATCAATGCAGAGCAGGAAGTATATCGGCACAGCTGCAAGCTCAAATGATTTGGCTCAAGAGTGGATGTAAGTCGCTCATAGTTTCGTAGATGCGTGTGGGTCGACTTTGAGCCGACTGCACCTCGCCACCAACGTCTGCTTTTGGCCGATTGCAGCCGGTGACGACGGGCAGCTACCGGCCAAAAGCGGACTGATCAAACCTTGCCTGAGGGCGCCTCCTTTGAGGCTTCGAGATATCTAGGAAAATCGGGGCGATTCAGTGCATGCCTGCTTGACTGTCTTGAGCATCTGCTCGACTCCCTGAGAATTACTTAATCGTTGCTCGACTGACTGGAGGGGGTGGTGGGCTTGGGAATGGAAAGTTCCTGGCTCACCTGCTGCAGAAACCACTCGCGCATGGTCAACCCACGCGCCTTGAGTGCGGCGTAGATCTGCTGCTTTTGGGCAGGATCAACCTCGATCACAACGCGATTGCTAGTTTTCATAGGCTTGGGCACCTGGCTTGGGTTTGTAACGTGACGTGATGTTATGTTCGAAGGGGAGGGGCTGGAAGCCCTGGCGTACATTAATTTATTTTCTCTTTCAGGAGCATCTTGAGGTCGGCCCCCGTGGCCGGCCGTTGCTTCTGCCAAGTACTGAAAATGGGGTTACCGGCCGATCATCATGGCCTTCGACTGCTCAGGGTTAAGACCCTGTTGTTGCTCCTGCCAGTTGCCTGATCAGACGAAACGTCCCCGGTATAAGCGGCGGGCTGCCAGTCCAGATGCCGACTCGCCTGGGGACCAGCCCGAATTACACCGGGACCTATGGGCTGAGTGGGCAGCTATCGCAGGAACCACAGCAAGGCTTGCCGTGCATGGAGTCCCAATATTGCCGCTCAGCCTCTTCCCAGTCCCGCAATGCGAAAGCCAGTTCGGTAGCCTGCTTTGCATGGTCATGGCAGCGTCGAATTCGTTTGGGACGGCGGCGTCCATACAGGCCGCAGAAGCAGCGCCTTTTTTGGTTGATTACCCGCTGGGGCTTTTCCCACACGCTAAACAAAGGCACTGTTCCGGAGATCACATCCAAGATAGGTCGCTCTTTGGACTTTCTGCGCTTGAGCCCTAGCTGATTTACCGCAAGATCGTTAGCGATTTTGCCGCTGATTGCGCTCGCAGCCTTCTGCGCTCGCAGTTGATGTCGAGCTGCGTCGCCGTGTGCCCACGCGGAACCATTCGGCCATCTGCGCAGAGTGCGAGCGCGCTCTTGAAGCTTTAGGTATTTGTAGATTGTCTCAAGCCAGGCACGAGCGGACGGCTCGTCTGAGACAGGAAGCGGATTGGCGCCCGCGTAAAACAGACAGAACGTACCGTCATAATTGATGTGCCGTTCCGGGCAAAAGCCTGGCAAGTGATGTGGTGTGCTTTCGCGTGCTTCTATCCATTCACCGTCTTGGCGTAAATGCAGCTTGTAGAGGAGCGTTCTCCCGTCCACCAGCCGAATCGGAAGATCAAGCGTTGCTGTCTGCGGAACGGATGTTACACAGGTACCCCCGAAATCTGGGGCGACCTGTGCAATCAGGTCGAGCGCTGTGCTCAACGGCTTCCGTCTACTTTCTGGCGGGAGTGGGGCTGCACCTGACGCTCATCTGCGCGAATGATGGCGGCGGAACCCGCGTAGGCTTCCGAGCGAGCTTGCTTCGCAGATGCGTCCCCATCATCTGCCAGGGCTTCGGTAGCTTCGTTGTAGTCCAGGTGTGATGTCTTACGACTCTTCCCAAACAGGTTCTGCACAGCTTTCGATGCTGCGTCGTAAGCTGCTTGCCCGATCGCGGTTTCCACCCCCGAACACGCGCATTGGCGTTTCTCAGACTCGATCACGCTACGCCCGATAGCGCACCTAACTCTATTACCCTTGGCGCCCAGGCGCGTGACGGCTATTGGGCCCAGATCGAAGCCAATCGCGAGGCCGAGGTCGCCGGTTTCAATACCTTCGGCGTTCAGCCGCTCAATTGCGAGATTGAAGCTGCTGCGCAGTGCACCTGCTAGCCGTGTGGCCTCGGATACTGACTTCTCTTCGTCAGTAGTATGCGCGGTGCCGTCACAGGATAGGGCTTGCACGCAGTCTCCGATGAAGCGCACCCGGCGCCCTTCGAAGTCGGAAGTCACGACCCGCTCCAGCTCGGAGCGGATGACATGCAGAGTCCGCACGACATCGTCGGTCTTCTCGTTGATGTGATCGGCCACGTAGGCTGTGAAGCCATCAATATCGGCGTAGAGGCTCACCATCTCCTGTCGCTTCGAGTTGGCCGGAGTCAGCGAGTAAATGTCCATATCACGCAGGGGTGGGGTTTGGCGGGAAAACTGGTAACCGCCAATGGGGTTCTTTTTCAGATCCTCACGCCACTCCTCGACGATCTCGTCGGACGTGACATCCAGCTTGGCCGCATCCTGACATGCCTTGATCTCTGTCGCGGTTAGGGCAGATTTTTCCGGCTCATCGCTTTCCGCAAGGCCGATGGCCTTACGAGCATTGTTGGTCAGATAGATACCCTTGGCCTTGTTATTACTGGCCAGTTTCGCAGCATGGTTCGCAGGATCGCCGAGGAACAAGGGTTCGCGGTACCCGCTGCGGCCATTGTTTACAGCAAGAGCTAGGCCGGTATCGATGCCAATTCGAACCTTTGCTGCTGGGATTTGCTCATCGTCGTCGCCCGTCTCTGCAAGCACGTCAATGATCAATTGCGCAGTCGCAACGGCGCGTTGAACACGCTTGGTCTCAGCGCCGGACTCAGTGTTGTACGGCTTAGTGAAAAGGGAATGCAGCCGCTGACTGTGGAAGTCGACTCGGCGCGCATCAACCTTGTTGAGAATTCGCTTGACTGCCCGGTAGTGCTGGTCAAGAAAGCGCAGCGTGCGCTTGTGACACTCTGTGCCCTCGACTGCAGTGATGTTCAGCATGTCCTCGAGATTCATGATGTCCGCATACATGTGGACCCCATCCACGCGGTACGCGGTACTGGTAGGAATCGATTCCAACGACATGTCGCGCACGTAATCCTTGATGGTGATTTCCTCAACATCAGCGATCTTCTGGTCTATGTGTTTTGCAGCGCGATCATGGTTCCAACTCTTGCTCATCGATCACTCCTTCGGGTGATTGGGCGCGCTGCAATGCGGTAGGCAAGCGCATGCCAAATTTGCTTGGTGACAGATATCCGTTACTTCGGTCCTAGCTTGTTGAAAATGGTGCGTAGCTGATTGCAGGCTGGAGATAGGTTGGAGGGCAGCTGGTCTTCACTTTTCGTTAGGCGATATCCGATGGTTGTCAGCCCTTTCAGATCTGACGGCAGATGGACCTCGTCACCCCTAGGCTCAAGAAGGAAGGTTCGTGCCCTGCCAAGTCGTCCAACGAACAGGCCAAGCTCGAAGATGACGTTGTCGCGCGGCGTATTCTTGGTTTCCTCGCGCATTGTGACGGAGTCGTCCGGCTGTGCGATTGCGATGGCAAAATCGCATTCGTCCAGTTGCTCTTCGAGGCTTTCAAGGGCGTACTGCGATGCGCGGAAAACGCCTTGTGTCCAGGTCTTTACGAAGAACTTGTCGTGCTCAAGGTTATTCTCGATTGCCCGGGCAATAGGGAGTGCCTCGACCGAGCAAATGATGAATACGTGGGATGACTGATGGGCAGGAAGCACCATGTCGTTTCGCTGGTGTAGTCGATCGACCAGTTGCCGAGTGACCTGTCGCCAAACCGAGGGATACGCGTCCGCAATGGACTTGAAGTCTGCCGCGCTGACCTTCAAGACAATCGAGGGCTCGGTGGCCAGTACAGTAGCAGAGCGCTTCGCTGTTGGGACCAGAGCAGCCATTTCTCCGACGTGATCGCCGCACCCTCGTGTTGCGACTTCACGATCATGGACCTTCACCTGGAAGTGCCCTGTGATGATGAAGTAAACCTCGGAGTCCTCCGCGTCCTCGGTAATGAGCACAGCATCCTTAGCGATCTCCTCCAGCGTTCCTACCTCTGCGAGGCGGCGTGCTAGATCTTGATTTCCGAGTACCAGCTTCTGCTCAAGCAGTACCTCCTCAAGAACGGCGCGGCCTGACGGCCCTTCAAAGCGATCGATCAACTTCCCAGTAGTCATGATGGTGAGCATTCCCTTGCGAAGAGGTTGCGGGGACGTTCACAGAGAAATGGGGACGTGCGTCACCCTTTCAAGGGGCGCTGAAGAAAAGATCTGGGCATGGCGGGCGCTCACGGACGCAGGTTCAAACTCTGTTTGATTGCATTCGGGAGTAGTGGGCCGAATGTTCAGTGTCAAACATTTTGTGCTGTAAGACCTGACGTGCTCTGGTACATCTGTCAAACCTTCTCTTAATTGGCGTCAGTTTTTGTCAATCAATGGGGTTGAGTTTGACGGTCAATGGGGAGTCGCCGAAATAGCATCATAGGTAGGGATTGCGGGCGATTTGGCGGTGTCAATCCAAGGAGCGTAATTTGATACCAAGCACTACTGGCCGGATGATCCGCTGATCGCCGAGCCGACCGCGCGGGCCAAACCGCGCAAATAAGGCGCGGAATCTGAGTCATTCCGTAGCCCGGATGCAATCCGGGAGCGGAGTAGCCTGCAGGGCTTCTGACGTAGGCTAAGGCATGCGCGCCAGGGGCTCTCGGCCGGCTTTGCGGCGGGCGATCCGCAACCGTTGCTCAGCGTACGTTGAGATCGGCGCCGGCAGCCTGCAGCTCGTCATAGGCGCGATCCAGGGCGTCGAGCAGGATGGCGCTGCCTTCGGCATGCCGTGACGCGACGAAACGCAGCTGCAGGCTATGCAGCACGGTGAAGGGCAGGGGCTCGGCGCCCAGGCTCTTGAGAACCTGCTCGACCGGCTGCTGGTAGTCGATGAGGAAGTCGCCGCGCTGGCGCTGGAGCATTTCCAGGGCGGCCTGGTGGGTGCTGGTGCGATGGGTGATCAGGCCCAGGCTCGGGTCATCGAGCATGTCGTTGACCGCTTTCCAGTAGCTGTAGCCGCTGATCAGGATAATGCCGCGCCCTGCCAGCTCTTCGGGAATCTTCGGTTTGGGCGTGTCCTTGCGGTGATACAGCGCCAGGTTGATTTCGCCGAAGTGGTTGCGTGCCTCCAGGGTATGACCGCGCAGTTCGGTCTTGCCGCCTGCGCCTGGCCACAGCTGCACGCTGCCATCCTGCAGGCCCGCATACAGGCGGGCGCCCGGAAACGAACGATAGACGCCACGGTAGCCGGCATGCCGCAGCAGGCGTTCGGTCAGGGTCAGCACGCTGCCGCGTGGCTGGCCATCCTCACCGGTCCAGGAATAGGGCGGGAACTCGTAGTAGCCGACGGTTACCGGGCGCAGGGTGTCGGCCGCCTGGGTCTGTGCGCAGGCGCAGCAGAAACAGGCCAGTAGGGCAGCTAGAAAAAGTCTCGACATCGTCTACTTCGCGGCTCTGCGGCCGTCTTGTTGTTATTGCGAACTGCATGTCGGTCTGAGCATGGGGGCAGCCACCGGCTTTGTCCAGCCGCTCGGTATGACTGGTCAGTCGAGCGGCAACAGCAGGCGCGCACTCACCGGCCGGTGGTCGGAAATGCGCTGCGTATCGCTGCTTCGTACCTGTGCGTCGAGGCGTACCAGGCGGGGGCTGTAGAGCAGGTAATCGACCGTGCGATCGGCTTTGCCGAGCTGCGGGTCGTTGGGCTGCTGGGTGTACCAGGCGGCTTGTTCGGCTTCCTGCGCGGTGGGAATGCTCGGGTAACGCGCTAGCAGCGGCGTCAGTTCACTCTGCGGGTGGAAGTGCTGGCGCTGGGTGGCGGCTAGCTGCTGGTATTGCGGCCCCGGTGGCAGCAGATTGAGGTCGCCGGCAAACAACCAGGGCGTGCGCTGGCTTTCCAGCTGGTCGAGCAGGCTGCCGGACATGGCGACCTGGCGGGCACCGTCGTCGCTGGCGCGGTTGGGCTCGGCCAGCTGGGTGTTGATCGCCACCAGCTCCTGGCCGTTGGCCAGCGGCAGGTAGCTGGTCAGCAGCGCATGCTGGGGCTGGAACTGGCGGCTCAGCAGGTTGCTGCGGATGCGCGGCAGTTGCAGGCGCTCGGCGCGGGCAATGCGCACGCGGCTGAGGGTGGCCAGCTGCATGCCGACGCTGCCCATGATCTGCGGGTGCGGGACGAAAGCGGCCTGCCAGTAGAAGGTCGCTGCGCTGCAGGGGTAGAGGTCGTTGAGGCGTTCCTGCAGCAGCTGCAGCTGATTCTGGTAGTCACTGGCGCGGGCGCCGTTGTGCAGTTCCTGCAGCAGCACCAGGTCCGGTTGCTCGTCGCGGATCACCCGCGCCACTTCGTCGAGGTTGTAGGCCAGGTCGGTCGCGGTCGGGCGTTGATCCTGACCGGCGGCCAGGTCATGCCAGAATACATAGCGCTTGCCGGCAAGGAACTGCACGTTCCAGGTCATCACCTTGAGCGCCTGGCCGGGTTGCAGCACAGGTGCACTGGCTGGGCAGGTCAGGCTGGCCGGCTCGCGGGCGGCCGGGTGCCAGGTCAGGCTGTAGACCAGCGCCGCGAGGATGATGGCGCTGCTCAGCAGGCCGAGCAGAAGGAGGCGCAGGGGGCGGGGCAGGGTCATCGGCCGGGCTGGACTATGCTGGAAGGACACGAGCATACCCGAGATGCGCGCCCGCAGCATGCCTGCGGCCGGCGGATCGCTAGCCGCGAGGAGGCTGTCGATGAGTGAGGTGCAGATTGCCCAGCGTGGCCCCTATGCCGTGGATGTGGTGGCCGGTAAGGATTACTTCTGGTGCCGCTGCGGGCGCAGTGGCAAACAGCCGTTCTGCGATGGATCACACCAGGGCACTGACCTGCGCCCGTTGAAGCTGCATGCCGAACGCAGCGAGACCCTGTATTTCTGTGGCTGCAAGCACAGCCAGACGCCACCCTTGTGCGATGGTTCGCACAACGATCTGTAGCGCATAAGCTGTTGCTGCTCGCCGGCTCATTGGCGCGGCGGCGGATTGCACAACCACGGGGGCTCGCATGTATCGCAAGGTATTCGCCAACAAGGTATTCGAACGCAAGGTGGTGCTGATTAGCGGTGGTTGCGCCGGCATCGGCCGCGCCCTGGCCATGCGCCTGGCCCAGGCCGGCGCTCGCCTGGTAATCCTCGATTTGCAGCAGACCGAGCTGGACAGCCTGGTGCAGCACCTGCGCGACCACCACAACTGCGAGGCCCTCGGCCTGTGCTGTGACGTGGCCGATGCGCCGGCGGTCGAGCAGGCGATAGCCCTGGCTTGCGAACGTTTTGGCGGCATCGACGTGCTGATCAACAATGCCGGCATCACTCACCGCAGCACCTTCGCCGAAACCGAGTTGGCGGTGTTCCAACGGATCATGGCGGTCAACTACTTCGGCGCCGTGCACTGCACCAAGGCCGCGCTACCCAGCCTGATCGCCCGTCGCGGGCAGATCATCGTGCTCAGCTCGCTGTCCGGCTTCGCTCCGCTGCTCTATCGCAGCGCCTACAACGCCAGCAAACATGCCCTGCACGGCCTGTTCGAGACCCTGCGTGCCGAACTCAAGGGCTCGGGGGTTAATGTGATGCTGGTGTGCCCGGGGTTTACCGCCACCGACCTGCGCAAGAATGCCCTGGTCGGCGATGGCTCGATGGCCCAGCAACCGCCCCTGGCCATCGGCAAGGTGGCGTCGGCCCAGGACGTGGCCGAAGCCATCTATCGCGGTGCGTTGCAGCGCCGGCGCCTGCTGGTGCTGTCCAACATCAACTGGCGCGCACGGCTGCTGGCGCGCTTCTTTCCGCGCCTGTTCGAGCGCGTGTTGCTGCCGCGGCTGTCCGGCTTGAAGCCGGGTTCCAGCCGCTAATAGAGGGGCGCGCCCTGTGGCAGTTGGCACTCAGTGGTTGTGCGGTTCGGTATACAGCTCGTAGACCTGTTCCATGTCCCAGTAGGCGGCTTCGATCTTGTGCCCGTCGAGGTCGCGGACGAAGCAGCCATAGTAGGGCTCGCCATAGTCCGGACGTGGCCCGGGCGGGCCGTCGGGGCTGGCGCCTGCTTCCAGGGCGGCGGCGTAGAAGGCCTGCACGGCCTCCTTGTGCGGGGCGACGAAGCCGAAGTGAGTGCCGTTGCCGACATTGGCCGGCTGGCCGTTGATCGGCGTCTGCACCCAGAACTCCGGGTATTCGCGGCCCCAGGCCACCGCACCGGGATGGGCCAGGATGCGCTTGCAACCGAGGGTGGCCAGGACCTGGTCGTAGAAGGCCACGGCCTGGTCGAAGCGGTTGGTGCCAAGCGACACATGGGACAGGATGCTGGGGTTCGGCTCGGACATGTTCATTCCTCCCTGGATAAATTCACCCGATCAGCCTAGTGGCCTGTCTGGCGAATTCAACTATTCAAGTTCGCGTGCACCAGTTAGCCGCAGCAGCCACTAGCTGCTGTGGCTTTCCTCTGCCGGTTGCGGGGTGCAGAGCATGAAGCAGCGGAACAGCACCACCGTGGAGAACAGCTGGAGGAAGCCGTTGAGGATGTCCAGCAGCAGGCTGCCCACCGCATCCGGCTGTTCGCCGAGCAGCTGCAGGGTCCAGTCGTCGAGCAGCCACAGCGGCACGATCACCAGCAGCACGCAGGCCAGCAGCGACCAGAAGTGACCGATGGTCAGCATGAAGCTCTCGCGCATGGCCTGCAGCGGCGTCAGCCCGCGCAGCACCAGCAGGTATTCGGCGAAGGCCAGCTTGACCATCACCCACAGCGCCGGCAGCACGAAGGCCTGCGCCGCCAGCATGATCAGCAGGGTGCTCAGCCCGGCCAGCACGGCGAAGCTCGGCCACTGCAGCACGCTGGCCGCCAGCAGGTTGCGCAGGCTCGGCCGGCGGCCCTGGCTGCGGGCGTCGAGAAACAGGATCAGCGCGGCGCTGTACAGCGGATAGATGGCCAAGCCGACCAGCAGCTCGTAGGTGGGCGAGTGCGCGACCGGCACCAGGCCGGCGACCACGGCGCGCAGCAGGCACTCCAGGGCAATCAGCGGCAGGCACAGCGGCGCAATGCTGTGCAGGTTGCGGCTGCAGAAGAGGAATGAATCGCGCAGGACGCTGAGTGGGTTCATGGCGGATTTCGCGGCAGTGCTTCAGCTTTTACTTTAGCCGATGGCCGGGGCGGGGGAACATGGGGCGGATGGTCGCTGGCTGACGCATAATGGCCGCCGCCTTTCCTACAGGTCCCCCCGTGAAGAAAATCGCCCTGTTCGCCGATGTGCAGAACCTCTACTACACCGTGCGCCAGGCCCATGCCTGCCACTTCAACTATGCCGCTCTGTGGGCCGAGGTCAGTGCCAGCGGGCAGATCGTCGAGGCCTACGCCTATGCCATCGACCGTGGCGACCCCAAGCAACGCCAGTTCCAGCAGATCCTGCGCAACCTGGGCTTCGAGGTGCGCCTGAAACCCTTTATCCAGCGCAGCGACGGCTCGGCCAAGGGCGACTGGGACGTGGGCATCTGCATCGATGTGCTGGACGCCGCGCCGCGGGTTGACGAAGTGGTGCTGGCCTCCGGCGACGGCGACTTCGACCTGCTGCTGGACAAACTGCGCAGCGCCCACGGGGTGAGCAGCTGCGTGTATGGCGTGCCTGGGCTGACCGCCAACTCGCTGATCCGCGCCGCCGACCGCTATGTGCCGGTTGAAGGCGCGCTATTGCTGAAAAACTAAGGACGCTGGATGCAGGACCGTATTGCCGTAATCGACTTTGAAACCACCGGCATGTCGCCGGCGCAGAATGCCCGGCCGACCGAGATCGGCGTGGCGATCATCGAGGGTGGCCGGATCGTCGAGCGCTACCAGAGCCTGATGAATGCCGGGGCCTGGATTCCGCCCTTTATCGAGCAGCTCACCGGCATCAGCAATGCCATGGTGCGCAGCGCGCCGCCGGTGGCCAAGGTGATGGGCGAGGTGGCCGATTTCGTCGGCAGCACGCCGTTGCTGGCGCATAACGCCGCCTTCGACTCGAAGTTCTGGGATGCCGAGCTGGGCCTGCTGCGCCGCCAGCGCAGCCAGCGCAGCCAGGAGTTCGCCTGCTCGCTGCTGCTGGCCCGGCGGCTGCTGCCGGAGGCGCCCAGCCACAAGTTGGGCAACCTCAACCGCTGGGCCAACCTGCCGGACACCGGCCAGGCGCACCGCGCGCTGGCCGATGCGGAAATGGCCGCCAACCTGACCCTGCTGCTGGCCAGCCGTTTGCGTGAGCGCTACGGCGTGGCCGAAGTCAGCCATGCCTATCTGTGCGGCCTGCAGAAACTCTCGGCGGCCAAGGTGCGCGCGCTGCTCAAGGCGTAGCCCGCAGGTAATCCGGTGTAGGGCATGGAGCGCGGAGTTCCCGGATTGCATCCGGGCTACATGATCCGCACGCAGCAGGTAAACTTGCGCCCTGTTCTTCCTCTTGCCGGTTACCTGCCATGACTTTCGCCGCCCTCGGCCTGATCGACCCCCTGCTGCGCGCCCTCGACAGCCTCGACTACCGCGCCCCGACGCCGGTGCAGAAGGAGGCGATCCCTGCCGTACTCAAGGGTCGCGACCTGCTCGCCGCGGCGCAGACCGGTACCGGCAAGACCGCCGGTTTTGCCCTGCCGTTATTACAAACGCTGACCATGCAAGGCGGCCAGGTGGCGAGCAACTCGGTGCGCGCCCTGGTGCTGGTGCCGACCCGCGAGCTGGCCGAGCAGGTGCACCAGAGCATCCTGCAGTACGGCCAGAACCTGCCGCTGCGCACCTATGCGGTGTACGGCGGGGTCAGCATCAACCCGCAGATGATGAAGCTGCGCAAAGGCATCGACCTGCTGGTGGCCACGCCCGGCCGGCTGCTCGACCTGTACCGGCAGAACGCGGTGAAGTTCAACCAGCTGCAGGCGCTGGTGCTGGACGAGGCCGACCGCATGCTCGACCTGGGTTTTGCCCGCGAGCTGGACGAAGTGTTCTGCGCCCTGCCGAAAAAGCGCCAGACCCTGCTGTTCTCCGCGACTTTCTCCGAGGCCATCCGGACCATGGCCAAGGAACTGCTGAACGACCCGTTGAGCGTCGAGGTCAGCCCGCGCAATGCCGCGGCGCAGAGCGTTAAGCAGTGGCTGGTGACGGTGGACAAGAAGCGCAAGAGTGAACTGTTCCTGCACCTCTACCGCAGCCAGCGCTGGGACCAGGTGCTGGTGTTCGTGAAGACGCGCAAGGGCGTCGACGAACTGGAGAAGCTGCTGCTGGCCGAAGGCATCGCCGCTGACTCGATCCACGGCGACAAGCCGCAGCCGTCGCGCTTGCGTGCCCTGCAGCGCTTCAAGGACGGCGAGGTACGGGTGCTGGCGGCCACCGACGTGGCGGCGCGGGGCCTGGATATCGACGACCTGCCGCTGGTGGTCAACCTCGACCTGCCGATCGTTGCCGAGGACTACGTGCACCGCATCGGCCGCACCGGTCGCGCCGGCGCCACCGGCCAGGCGGTGTCGCTGGTGTGCGCCGACGAGGTGCAGCTGCTCTCGGCCATCGAAGTGCTGATCCGCCAGACCTTGCGCCGTGTCGACGAGCCCGGCTTCGAGCCGGATCACCGGGTGCCGCAGACCGACGCCAGCGGCCAGGTGCTGAAGAAACCGAAAAAGCCGAAGAAGCCCAAGGTGGTCGGCGGCAAGGCCGGCCTGGGCAAGTGGTTGGAGAGCGAAGAGCCGGCAGCTCCCGTGGTCAAGGCGGTGCGCAAGGCACCGAGCTTCGGCGGCAAGGCGAAGAAGAAACCCTGATCGTTCCCGCGTAGGGGCACCGTCGCGCGGGGGCTACGGGCCCTAGTGACCGAGCTTGTGCATGGCCGCATCGGTCATGTCGTAGAGCATCACGCAGACATGCTCGATCTCGCCCATGGCGGCCAGCGGCAGGATGGTGACGTTCTGGTACATGAAGTCGGCCTGCCCGGTGATCGGCTGGTAGCTCTTGAAGTGCAGCAGGTAGGGGCGCTGCTCCCACAGGCTGAAGGCGCGGGTGCCCAGTTGCACCACGGTTTCCACCTTGCGCCGGAACCAGGCTTCGTCGACTTCGGCGAACAGCTCGAACAGGCAGTGCCCCTGCACCTCGTCGGAGCCCAGGCCGGAATGGTTCTCCATGAAGCTGTTCCACACCTCGATGCGATAGCTGCGATCCAGCACGATCACCCCGACATCCAGGCATTGCACGATATCGAGCAGCCAGTGCAGCTCCTTGATGTCGATCTGCGCGGGCATCGGGGTTACTCCATCAGGTACTGGATTTTATGGGTCAGGCGCGCCAGCGAGTCTTCGGTGAACAGCAGCAGCAGGTCGAAATGCACGGCGTGGCCTTCCAGGCTGTAGCTGATTTCCACGGCCAGGGTCTGCTTCCAGCGCTGCTGGTTGAGGCTGATCAGTTGTTCGATGGAGGCGTGCTGGCCAAGCAGTTGCGGGTGGCCCTGGGAGAAGCGCACGTCGATCTGTTCGGCGATTCCGGACAGGCAGGCACCGATCAGGATGCTCGACAGGTCGAGCAGCATCTCCGAGGTTTCCGTGTCGTTCTGTGGCTGCCAACCGAGCAGGCGGGCGATGTCGCCGGTCTCCGAATCATGGAACAGCAACAGTGCCTCGCCGGCGATCGCATCGCCGATGAAGCCCTGGCACACCGCACTCAGGCGCTGGCCGCTCTGCGCGTCGAGCAGGGCCATGTGCAGTTCACTGACCTCGAAGATGTTGACGTTGGGGATCGGCAGGCGCACGAAGACCTTCAGCACCTTGGCCAGCAGGGCCGCAGCACGGCCCATGGCGACGTTGCTGACCTCGCGCAGGGCATCGCGGAAGTTGATCTTGAGCGCCAGCTCGGCGCGCGGCTGGGGTGGCTCATGGATCGCCGGCGGATGGTACAGGCCCAGGCGCATCAGCGTGGCGCGCAGTTCCTCGGGCTCTGCCGGCTTCTTGATGAAACCCAGTGCGCCCAACTCCTGCACGCGGCGCAGGGCTTCTTCCTGGACATCGCCGGAGACCACCACCACCTTGCACTGCAGGCCTTCGGCGCGTAGCTGGGCGAGTACCTGATAGCCGTCCATGACTGGCATGGTCAGGTCGAGCAGTACCACCTGGCCGAGGCCCTGGCGGATGGCCGCGAGGCCTTCTTCACCCTGGGTGGCCTGGGTGATGCTCACCGGCCAGTCGGCCGGCAGGGCGCGAATCAGCTGCTTGCGCGCCATGGCGGAGTCGTCGCAGATCAGAAGCGGAATCACTGGGCGATACCACGCTGAAGATTCGAGGGGGATTATCGCCCAGCATAGCCGCTGGGCGGCCATTAGGGCCTGTTCCCGCTCCGTCGCGGCCGTGAACGAAACGGCAACAGGCCCTAGCTCGGCGTATCCGAGAGGTTGAAGGCGTAGGTGTTGCGGCCGGCATTCTTCGCCGCATACATGGCGCGGTCGGCCTGCTGCACCAGGGCCTCGATGTCGTCGCCGTCACGCGGGAACAGGCTGACCCCCATGCTGGCCTGCACCTTCACTTCGTGGCCATCGATCAGCATGGACAGCTGGAAGCGGTCATGCAGCTTCTCGAGGATGGTGACGATGTGCTGCGGGTCTTCCACCACTTCGAAGAGGATGACGAACTCGTCGCCGCCCAGGCGTGCCACCGTGTCGCTTTCACGGGTGGCCGAGCGCAGCAGGTTGGCCACCGCCTGCAGCACGTGGTCGCCGAGGCTGTGGCCGAGGTTGTCGTTGAGCTGCTTGAAGTGGTCAAGGTCGACGAACAGCACGGCCAGCTGTTTGCCACTGCGCCGCGAGTTGGCCAGGGCATGTTCGAGGCGCTCGAAGAACACCCGGCGGTTGGGCAGGCCGGTCAGCGGATCATGCCGGGCCAGGTGTTCGAGGGCGCTGCGGCTCTCGGTCAGCTCCTGCAGGTGGGTGAGGATTTCTTCCTGCATCTCGCGGAAGCTGCGTGCCAGCACGCCCAGTTCATCGCGTCGTGACGGCAGGTCACTGACGCGCCTCTCGCGGGAGAACTGTTGCACGGCCTGGGTCATGCTCTTCAGCGGACGGGTCAGCGCCCGCGAAGCGATAAAGGCAGTGAACAGGGCCAGCAGGCTGAACAGCAGGACGACCTGGGCGATACGCAGGCCCAGGCGTGAAGCCTCGGCCAGTACATAACTCTGTGGTTGGGCCAGGCCGAGAATGACGAAGCGTTCCTTGGTCTGCACATTGGCGCGGACACGGACGAAGGCGGCCACTTGGCGGTCCTGCTGCGCCTGTTCAACGCTGCGCGCGACCAGATTTTCGCGCGTTTCGCCGCTAATCAGCTGGCTGGCGTCCGGGAACTCATCCTGCAGGAACAGGCGGCGGCCCTGGTCGAAGCCGAAGGTACGGCGTTTGTCCGGGTGAATCAGCAGGTCGCCCCAGCGGTTGCTCAGGTACACCTTGTACTGCTCGGGCAGGTCACTTTGCAGCTGGCTGAACAGGCGGTCGAGGTCGATGTTGATGACGATCAGGGCGAACACCTTGCCGCTGCTGTCGGCCACCGGGGTGGAAACATGCAGCGTTGGCTGACCCTGTCCGGAGTGGGCGCCCCGCTCGTGGTTGATCACGATCGGTGACAGGCGCACCTCGCCGGGTTGCAGGCGCAGGGCATCGAAGACGTAGGGGTAGTGGCCTTTTTCCTGCAGATCGGCGCCTCTGACCGCAATCAGTTGTTCGCCGTCACGATCCACCCGGACCTGCTCGAGGCCGTGGCCGGACGCGCTGATCAGGCGGATCTGTACATACTCGGGGTGCACCTGGAGCATGGCGCGAAACAGTTGTGCCAGTTCGGCTTCGACATCCTCGCGCAGCATCTGGTCGGTGCTGCTGGGCAGCTGCAGCGCCTGCGGTGCGCCAGCCAGCAGGCGGGTGTCGCGGGCAATGCTTTCGAGGCTGCTACCCAGGTTGCGCCCGAGCACCTGGGCGGCGGTCAGCAGGTCACGTTCGGCGGCCTTGAGCAACATGCTGCGGCTGCTGCTGTAGGAGTAGTAGCCGGTCAGGCCGGTCACCAGGATGCCGAACAGCGCCAGCAGGCAGCCCAGCTTGAAGGCGATCCCGTATTTCATGGCGTCTCCTGCAATGGCGGGCGTTCGCCAGAGAGGATGCGTTCCCAGAGGGCGGCCCGGCGGGCGTCGTCCTCGACCGGGCGCAGCCAGATCAGTTGCCCCGGCTTCTCTGTGCCCTGGGCTTCCTCCAGGGTGTTGGACAGCCCCTGGCGTTCGGTCAGCGCCCGGCTGACGTGGGCTTCCAGGCTGAAGTTGATCCAGGCTTCGGCCAGTGCCACATCCTGCGCGCCGCGGCTGATTGCCCAGCAGTCGAGCCAGGCCAGGGCGCCCTCACGGGGAATCGCATAGCCGACATCGGCGCCGGCGTCCTGCAGTTGCTTGAGTTGCTGGCGGCCGTAGTTGGCGAACAGCAGGGCAACGGAGTGCTCGCGGAACAGGTCGGCGGCTTCTTCCGGCAGGGAGTAGAAGGTCAGCACGTTGCGACGCAGGGCGATCAGCTGCTCGGTGACCTGCGGGAAGTCGTTGCTGGCAATGCGGAAAGGGTCACGCCCGCGGGCCTGGCTGGCCAGTGAGAAGTTGTGGCTGCTGCCGTTGAAGGCCAGCACCTTGCCGCGGTATTGCGGGTCCCACATGCTGGTGATCGATTGCGGTGGCGTACTGAACTGCTGGCGATCGTAGATCAGGCCCATATCCGAGTAGGTGTAGGGAATCGCGTAGACCTTGCCGGCGGCCATGATCCCAGGAATCTTCTGATAGTCACGAAAACGCCAGAGCTGGCGGGTGGTATTGGCAATGCGCTCCGGTTTCAGCGGCTGGAGCAGTTGCTGGCCGATGTAATAGTCGATTTCCGCGGTGTTGGCGGCGATCAGGTCGTAGTTGCCGCCCTGGTTTTCCGCCAGCTTCTTGCGCAGCACGTCGTCGCTGCCGACCAGGGTGACTTCAACTTGCACCTTGTGCCGTGCTTCGAACTCCGCCACCAGGTCGGCATCGGCATAGCCCGGCCAGACGAGCAGGCGCAACGTCTGGCTGCCGGCCTGGCTCAATGCAGGCGCCAGCGTGGCGAGGAGGAGTAGCGGGAGCAGGCGTAGGTACGTCATGGACGGGGCCAAAACCGAGGGAGCTTCTGCAGTGTATACGATGGCAATCTGCCTTGCGCGCCCCTGTAAATGGCCTTTTTCAGCATCCAGATAGGCTCTGGCGGGTAATCCCGGCGAGGCGTGCTAGCGTTTTGCGGGTCACTCACTTTTTGCAGGTAAGCCAGCATGGAAGAAAACGCACTGATCAGCGCCGGTACCGCCAAGGCCAACCAGTTGATGGAGCTGGTAGCTCAGTATGGCGCCGCCTTTGGCGTGAAGATTCTCGCGGCCATCGCCTTCTGGGTCATCGGCCGCTGGTTGATCGGCTTTGCCGTCGGCCTGGTGCAGAAGGCCCTGGGCAAGCAGTCGGTGGACCCGACCGTACTGCGCTACGTCGGCTCCTTTATCACCGTGACCCTGAATATCATCCTGGTGATCGGCATCCTCGGCTATTTCGGTGTGCAGACCACCACCTTCGCCGCGCTGATCGCCGCCGTGGGCCTGGCTATCGGCATGGCCTGGTCGGGGCTGCTGGCCAACCTGGCGGCGGGCGGCTTCATCATCGTCCTGCGTCCGTTCAAGGTCGGCGACTTCATCTCGGCGGGCGGGGTGACCGGTACGGTGATGGAAATCGGCCTGTTCGCCACCGCGATCAATACCCCGGACAACGTGCTGACCCTGGTCGGCAACAACAAGATCTTCGCCGACAACATCCAGAACTACTCGCACAACGCCTTTCGCCGGGTCGATCTGCAGGCCCAGCTGTCTGGCGCGGCAGACTGGAAGGCGGCGGCGGCCCTGCTCAAGCAGCGCATCGCCGCCATCGACAACGTGCTGGCCACGCCGGCGGTGGATGTGGAAATCCTCGAGTTCAACCTGGTCGGCCCGGTGCTGGCGGTACGTCCGTATTGCCATACCGATCACTACTGGCAGGTCTACTTCGACACCAACAAGGTGCTCAAGGATGCCCTCGGTGAAGCCGGCTTCCCGGCGCCGATGCCGGCGCAGATGGTGATCGTGCAGCAGTCGGCGAATACCTGAGTGGGGTTGCGCCGCCAGCTGCGCTGCGGCTGGCGGGCTTGTCAGTCGGGCGTGCTGGCGGCCCACTTGGGGGCCGCATCCGGTTGCCAGGCTGCCAGCTGGTCGAGCAGCTCGCCGGCCGATTCGCTGCGCTGCAGCATGTCGCGGTGCGGGGGGCGGACGAAGCCTTCGCTGACCAGATGATCGAGGAAGCCGCTGAGCTGCTGGTAGAAACCGTTCACGTCGAGCAGGCCGAGCGGTTTGCCGTGGTAGCCGAGTTGGCCCCAGGTCCACACTTCGAACAGTTCTTCCAGGGTGCCGAGGCCGCCGGGCAGGGCGATGAAGGCGTCGGCCAGCTCGGCCATGCGCGCCTTGCGTGCATGCATGCCGTCCACTACTTCCAGGCGGGTCAGGCCCTTGTGGCCGATTTCCGAGCGCTCCAGGCTCTGCGGGATGATGCCGATCACCTGGCCACCGGCGGCCATCACCGCATCGGCGACCACGCCCATCAGGCCCACGGCGCCACCACCGTAGATCAGGGTCAGGCCGCGTTCGGCGAGGGTGCGTCCGAGTAGGCTTGCTGCTTCGCGGTAGAGCGGGTTATGGCCGGTGCTGGCACCGCAGAATACGCAGACGGATTTGAGGCTCATGCCGAACTCCCTGTGGGCAAAGGCGCACAGGGTAGACCGTAGCTGCGTCTGGCTTCAATGCGTGCAGCGTTCTTCCGGGCAGCTGCCACAGGCGCCAGCGGCATAGGCGGCAAGCAGGTTGTGCAGCAAATTGCCGAGGCTCATGGCCAATCTCCTGATAAGTGACCCTGTAAGCCTAGGTCGGCGCAGCAGGATTGCCCGGTTGATTGTTTCGATCGTCTCGATAGCTCGAGTTATTGCGGTAGCGAGGTCAGATTGCTTTGCCCGCGCTCTGCAAAGAACTGATCCAGCCAGGCCTGGTAGTGCTGCAGGGTGGCGCTCGGCACATAGGCTTTCTGCGCCTGCTGGAAGTAGGCGATCACCTCCGGCTGGCGGGCGATCTGGTCGATCTGCCGAACCAGCTCTGCGCCCTCGCGGGTACGGCTGCAGTAGATGCCGCTGACCAGTGGCGTGCTCGCCTCCTGCAGGGGCAGCAAGCTGAGCCCCTGGGCGGCGCCCTGTTGCTGGACGAACTGGGTGACTTCGGCATATTCCAGCAGGTAGTCGATGCGCCCGTGCGCGAGCATGTCGAACAGGTTGTTGCCGGCGCTGCTGGTCTGGATGCGCAGCAGTCGGGGCTGTACCGCCGGGTCATTGAGCAGCGGATCGAGGCTCGGGCCATAGCTGCGGTCCTGGATCAGGCCACCACGCAGGCGGGTGTCCTGCAGCAGTGCGCGTAGCGAGGCTTCGCGCTGCCCGGCGGTAAAGCGCGCCTGGTCGCTGCTGCGTACCAGCAACTGATGGGGCATGGCGACGAACAGGCCGACATAGTGGCCCAGCTGGTCGCGCTCGGGGGTGCGGATGGTCGGCAGCAGGCAGGTGGTGCCTGGCTGCTTGAGCTGTTCGAGGCCGCGACTGAGGTTGACCAGCTGGAGCCGGTGGCGGTACTGCGGCAGGCGCTCGGTCACTTGCTTGAGCAGGTCGACGATGATGCCGCTATGCGGCTGGCCGTCGCGCAGGTTGACCAGGCCGGGCCAGGGGCTGGTGCCCCAGATGATCTCCTGCGGCTCGGCCCGCAGCTCGGCGCCCAGGGTGAGTAGCGAGAAAACCAGCAGGGCGCGAAGCAGGCGAGCAGGCATGGTCTGAACCAGCAGGGGAGGCCTGTGCAGTCTAGCAAGGCCGCCCGTTTTGGCCGCTTTACCGCTAGCTTTTAACCTGCCAGCAGCCAGGCTCCGGTGATTGCCGAAGCGCCGCCGGCCAGGCGTACCAGGGGTGCCGCGGTCTGCGGCAGGTAGCGCACTAGGGCGTAGCCGCTGGCGTGTAGGGCGGCGGTGGCGATCACAAAGCCGACGGCATAGCCCCAGGGGCTGGCCAGTTCCGGCAGTTCCAGGCCGTGGGCCACACCGTGGGTCAAGGCGAACAGGCTGGTGAGGCCCAGCGCCACGACCATCGGCAGGCGCGCGGCGACCGCTACCAGCAGACCGAAGGCCAGTACCGAGCCGGCGATGCCGGTTTCCAGCAGCGGAATCTGCACGCCGGCGAAGCCGAGCAGGCCGCCCAGCAGCATGCTGGCGACGAAGGTCAGCGGCAGTGCCCAGCGCGCCGCGCCGCTCTGCTGGGCAGCCCACAGGCCGACGGCGAGCATGGCCAGCAGGTGGTCGAGGCCGAACAGCGGGTGGGCCAGGCCGGCCATCAGTCCGGCGTGATCGTGACCGGTGTGGGCGAAGGCCACGGCGGGGGTGAGGAACAGGGCGAGGGCGTAGAGGGATTTGCGCAGATTCATGGGTGTCTCCTGACAGATTTTTGCCGAGGCGGGCCGCTGCCCTCTCCCCCGGCCCCTCTCCCGCAAGCGGGAGAGGGGCCGGGGAGAGGGGGAGGCTTTGAACAGGCTCTTATGCCGCGCTGAGCATGCCGTGGCGTTCGATGAAGGCGATGATCTCGTCGAGACCCTGGCCGACTTTCTGGTTGCTGAAGACGAAGGGCTTGTCGCCGCGCATCTTGCGCGCGTCGCGGTCCATCACTTCCAGCGAGGCTCCGACCATCGGCGCCAGGTCGACCTTGTTGATCACCAGCAGGTCGGACTTGCAGATGCCCGGGCCGCCCTTGCGTGGCAGCTTGTCGCCAGCGGACACGTCGATCACGTACAGGGTCAGGTCCGACAGTTCGGGGCTGAAGGTGGCCGAGAGGTTGTCGCCGCCGGACTCGACGATGATCAGGTCGAGGCCGGGGAAGCGCCGGTTGAGCTGATCCACCGCTTCCAGGTTGATCGAAGCGTCTTCGCGGATTGCCGTGTGCGGGCAGCCGCCGGTTTCCACGCCGATGATCCGCTCCGGCGCCAGGGCTTCGTTGCGCACCAGAAACTGGGCATCTTCCTGGGTGTAGATGTCGTTGGTGACCACGGCGATGTTGTAGCGCTCGCGCAGGGCTAGGCACAGGGCCAGGGTCAGGGCGGTCTTGCCAGATCCGACCGGGCCACCGATGCCGACGCGCAGGGGTTGGCTGTTCATGGATGCTTCCTTATCAAGAGCGGAATAGACGGCTGTACTGGCGCTCGTGCGCCATGCTCGCCAGGGCCAGGCCAAACGCGGCGCTGCCCCAGTGGGCGGGTTCGAGTGTGCTGGCCAGGCGCTGCGCCTGTTCCAGTTGGGGTAACAGTTGCGAGGTCAGGCGTTGCGCGGCTTGTTGGCCGAGCGGCAGGGTTTTCATCAACACCGCCAGCTGGTTTTCCAGCCAGCCCCACAGCCAGGCGGCGAGGGCGTCCTGCGCGTCGATCTGCCAGGCGCGGGCGGCCAGGGCCCAGGCGGCGGCCAGGCCGATTTCGGCGTGCCCGGCAAGAAAGTCGCGGGCGGCCTGATCCAGTTCCGGTAGGCCGTCGAGCAGTTGCCGGAGCGAGTAGCCCATCTGCCGGCTTTCCAGGGCCAGCTCACGGGTCTCGCGGCTGGCGCGGTGCTGCTCGGCCAGCGCGCCCAAGGCTGACCAGTCCGCGCTGGCGGCGGCGGTGCAGTGGGCCAGCAGCAGCGGCGCTTCGAAGCGCGCCAGGTTGAGCAGCAACTGATCGCCGATCCAGCGCGCGGCGCTGTCCTGGCTGTCGACCAGGCCCTGCTCGACGGCCATTTCCAGGCCTTGCGAGTAGCTGTAACCGCCGATGGGTAGCTGCGGGCTGGCCAGGCGCAGCAGGGCCCAGGCTTTATTCATGCGCTGTAACCGGCAGGAGAAGGGCTATGGCCTTGTTCACAGGCGTACGCCGAACTGGTGCAGGCGCGGTGCGTAGCTGAACTCGGCATCGCCGGCGTGGGAGTGGTGATGGCCGCCGCCATAGGCGCCGTGTTCCGGTTGGAACGCGGCTTCCACGGTACAGGTGGTGGCGCCGAGCTGGTCGAGCATGGCCTTGAGCACATAGTCATCGAGCAGGCGCAGCCAGCCGTCGCCCAGCTGCAGGGCGACGTGGCGATTGCCCAGGTGGTAGGCCGCGCGGGTCAGCTCGAAATTGCTCTCGCAGGTGACGTGCAGCAGGCTTTCCGGGCGGGCGCAGACGCGTACGATGCGGCCGTCCTGGGCGCGTAGGAAGTCGCCATCACGCAGCGGCGACTGGCCGCGGTCGAGGAACAGGCCGACGTCTTCGCCGCTCGCGCTGAAGCAGCGCAGGCGGCTCTTGCTGCGCGCATCGAAGTTCAGGTGCAGCTCTTCGTCCCAGTGTGCCTGGGGTTCGAGGCGGTGGTGAATCACCAGCATGTCGGGCTTCCAGCCAGAGGAGAGTGCTGGAGCTAGAGCAAGGGGCTTGCCAATTCGGGCACAGGCGCACCGATGGGCCGCGCTGCCTGATTGCGGTGCTGGTGGGTGGGCTTTTCTGGTGCGCTATAGGTGTGTATGCCTGATTTTGGTGCGCGGCGCTCGGTGATGGGCAGCGCTGCTGTAGGGCGGGTGCAACCCGCGGCCTCAGCAACGCGGGTTGCACCCGCCCTACAGCCTTTGCCCAGTCGAGGGGCCGACGTCAGTCAGGGCTCGGAGCGGTTCAGCTGCTTACTCGTCGCCGCCGCCCAGGCCACGCCATAGCTTGGCGCCGACGAAGATGAAGCGCAGCTGCTGGATCATCTTCGCTTCCGGGGTCAGGTGCGCCGGCAGGGAGGGCGCCGGTGGGTCGATCAGTTCCGGCAGGGTGGCGAAGATGGTTTTCACCACCAGGTCGGCGAGTACGTCCAGCGCTGGGCGGTCGAGGTGCTGCAGTTTGGGCATCTGGCTCAGGTCGGCGACCAGATCCGCGGCGATGCTGGCGCGCAGGGTGCCGATCGCCAGGCGCACCGACAGCGAGCCGCCATATTGCTCGCGGGCGAGGAAGAGGAATTGCGAGCGATCGGCAGCAACGGCGGTGAGGAAGATGCGCACCGAGGCGTCGATCACCCCGCCCAGCTCGAACTCGTTGTGGCGCACTGCGCGGATGGCGTTACGGAAGGTCTCGCCGACCTCGGCCACCAGCGCCAGGCCCAGTTGGTCCATGTCTTCGAAGTGGCGGTAGAAGCCGGTCGGCACGATCCCGGCGGCGCGGCTGACTTCGCGCAGGCTCAGGCTATCGAAACCGCGGTTGCTGTCCATCAGCTCGCGGGCAGCAGCCATCAGGGCTTGGCGGGTCTGCTGTTTCTGTGTGGCGCGTGGCGACATGGGCTCTCGGTGTTCCGGCCTGGTGCGGGTTTGCGCCGCACTCTAGGGTCTGTTGCCGTTTCGGCGCAAGCCGCGTTGCAGCGAAAAATCTCGCCAGGCTAGGCGTGGGACGCCGGCAATGGTCATTCCCTTGGCAAGTCCCGCAACGACGCATGGCGAGATTTTCCGCGCAACCCGAAGGGACGGGCCCGTTTTTTCGCGGGACGTCGTTGCTCGACGGCTCATTTGGACGACCAAACCTCGCGTCTCGCGCCTAGCCCCGCGAAAAAATGGGCTCCGTCGCGGTCGCGGCGAAACGGCAGCAGACCCTAGAAATGCGCTTTGTGGGCGTCGAACAGGCTTTTCAGTGTACGAGTGTTGACTGAGTGGCGAGTGTCTGCCATTTTTGTGTACAAGTGTTCACTGGAGTTGTGCCATGACCCTAATCCCGCTGAGCTGGTCGCGTGTCCTGACTCCTTTGCTGCAGCCGCTGCGCTGGCTGGTGAGGCGGCGCTGGTTGCGTGAGGCCGAGGTGGATGCCGTATTGGCCTGGCTGCAGCCAGGCTGGCGCCTGAACCGGGTGTTCGCCCGCGTCGAGGGGCGCGCGTGGGTGGCCGCAGACATGCTCGCCCTGCGCCTGCGCTGCAACGGCAATGCGCGCGGCTGGCGCGCCGGCCAGCATGTGCAGCTGTACCTGGAGTTGGATGGCGTGCGCCACAGTCGCAGCTACAGCCTGACCCGCGTCGGTCGCGGCGGGCGCATCGAGTTGGCCATCCGGCGTCAGCCGGGCGGGCGTCTGTCCAATCGCCTGCTCGATCATCTGGCCGTCGGCGGCGTTCTGGAGCTGGGCCAGGCCCAGGGTGAGCTGTGCTGGCCGCAGGAGTCTGCCGGCGTCGTCCTGCTGGCTGCCGGCAGTGGTATCACGCCCTTGCTCGGCCTGCTGCGCGAGGCGCTGAGCCGGGGCTGTGCCGCGCCGATCAGCCTGCTGCATTACATCCGTGACCAGGGCCAGCGGCCGTTTGTCGAGGAACTGCAGCAACTGATGCAGCGCCATCCGAACCTGAGCGTGCGCTGGGCGCTGACCGGCCAGGTGCAGTCCGACGCCGAGCTGCACGGGCGCTTTACCGGCGAGCATCTGCAGGGGCTGGCGCTGGACAGCGTGCTGGCCTGCGGGCCGGCCGGCTTCGTCGAGAGCGTCGCCCGGCACTGGCGCGGGCCGCTGCAAGTGGAAGCCTTTACCGCCCCTGAGCGCAGTGTCGAACCCGGCAGCGCGGTGCGCCTGGGTTTTGCCCGCACGCGCCAGCAGGTCACGGGGGACAGCGCGCGCAGCCTGCTCGAACAAGCCGAGGCCGCCGGCCTGCGCCCGGCCCATGGCTGTCGCCAGGGCATCTGCGCCAGCTGCACCTGCACCCTGCTCAGCGGCACAGTGCGCGATTTGCGCAGCGGCGCGCTGTTCGCCGAGCCGGGCCAGCCGATCCGCCTGTGCATCAGTGCGCCGGCGGGCGATGTGGATATCGATCTGTAATTGCCGCCTGCCGTTGCGGCAGGCAAACCGAGGTGACGACTATGCGTAGCGATCGCGAACTAAGCCGCGTGGAACTGGATGCCTTGGGCGCCGAACTGGATGCCCTGCGCAGTCGTACCCTGGCCGATCTGGGCGAGGCGGATGCGCGCTATATCCGTCGGGTGCGCGCTGCCGTGCGGCTGTGCTGCTGGAGCGGGCGGGCGCTGCTGATGCTCGGCTGGTTTCCGCCGACCTGGCTGCTCGGCACGCTGCTGCTGGGGCTGGGCAAGATCCTCGAGAACATGGAGCTGGGCCACAACGTCATCCATGGCCAGTACGACTGGATGAACGACCCGGAGTTCGCCGGGCGCCGCTACGAGTGGGATATCGCCGGCCCGGCCGATTTCTGGCGGCACACCCATAACCATGTGCACCACACCTGGACCAATGTGCTGGGCATGGACGACGACGTCGGCTACGGCCTGGTGCGCCTGTTCCCCGAACAGCGCTGGAAGCCTTTCTACCGCTGGCAACCGCTGTGGGTGACCTTGCAGGCGCTGCTGTTCCAGTACTCGATTGCCATCCAGCACCTGCGTCTGGACCAGGTCTACAAGGGCAAGATGAGCAAGGACGAGCTGTGCCCGCTGCTGCGCCAGTTCAATGCCAAGGTGCTGCGCCAGTGGTGCAAGGATTATCTGTTCTTCCCGCTGCTGGCCCTGCTGCTGGGCGCCAACGCCCTGGCCGTGCTGGCGGGCAATGTGCTGGCCAACCTGCTGCGCAACCTGTGGACCTTTGCGGTGATCTTCTGTGGTCACTTCACCGAGCAGGCGGCGGTGTTCAGCAAGGCTTCGGTGGTTGGCGAGAGTCGCGGTCACTGGTACCTGCGCCAGTTGCGTGGGTCGAGCAACCTGAGTGGCGGCAAGCTGTTCCACATCCTCACCGGCAACCTCAGCCACCAGATCGAGCACCACCTGTTCCCCGATCTGCCGGCGCGGCGCTATGCGGCGTTGGCCGTGGAAGTACAGGAGATCGCCGAACGCTATGGCCAGGTCTACAACTGCGGCAGTTTCACTGCGCAGCTGGCCACGGTGCTGCAGCGCATCTGGAAGTACCGTGTGCCGCAGGCTGACGTGGTTGCAGCCTAGGGGCGCCGATGTAGGAGCGAGCTCTGCTCGCGAAGCTCTGTAGGGGCCTGGTTCGCGAGCAGAGCTCGCTCCTACGGCATGGTTCGGGTTGTTAGCGCTGGAACGAGCAGGTCAGGTAACGGTTGCTGAAGCCGTAGCGCAGCATCGCGCCGAGGCGGGCGAACAGGTACAGCGGGTGCCGCTGGTAATACAGCAGTACAGCATTGCCGACGCCTTCCGAGCGGTGCTGCTTGGCCTGGTCCGGGCGCTTGGAAAACAGCCCCTTGAACTGCCACCACTGGATCTGCTCGAAGTGCTCTTGCGGGCGCAGGCCATGCTGGCGGAACAGGGCGAAGAACGAGCGGCGGCTGAAGTCGTGCAGGTGGTGCGGGTTGCCGTCCAGGGTCGGGGTAATCGGCACCGAAGCGATCACTCGACCCCCTGCGGCCAATAGGCGGGCGTAGTTGTCGATCAAGCGCTGCGGGCTGGGCAGGTGCTCGATGGTTTCCAGGCTGACGATGCTGTCGAACGGCTGCTCGGCGGCGAACTGCTCGGCATCGGCGCAGACGTAGCGCAGGTTGGGCAACTGGTAGTGTTGCTGGGCATAGGCAATGGCGGCCGGGTCGATATCGACGCCGGTGACCAGGCGCTGCGGGTTGCGCTCGGCCAGCAGGGCAGTGCCGTAGCCGCAGCCACAGGCCATGTCGAGGATGTGCTCGCCGCTCAGCTGCTGGGCTGCGAACTCGTAGCGCTCCATGTGGAGGCGCAGGGTGTTCTGGTCGTCGCTGCTGTGCGGGTCGAGATCCTTGGGGTAGATCCGCTCGATGGTGTGCATGGCTGCCCTGCCTGATTCTGGTCGGCTAGGACTATAAGGCAGTCAGCTATGGCGCGCCCAGCCGGGGCTGTCGTCGGCCATGAAAAAGCCGGTGAATGCTGGGCAGTCACCGGCTCGTTCGGCTGGGTTGTGTTGCTTCACGGGTGAGACCTTACTGCTGGCGGATATCGATCAGCGTGCGAGGCCTGCCGGCTTCAGGCTGCGCGGAAGGCCTTGGTGCGCTCGGAACCGTTCTCGGCGACAGCGTCACGCTGGTGCAGACGGTCGGCACCGCCTTCGGCCACGCGGAAGGCCTTGGTGCGCTCGGAGCCGTTCTCGGCGACAGCGTCACGTTGGTGCAGACGGTCGGCACCGCCTTCGGCCACGCGGAAGGCCTTGGTGCGCTCGGAGCCGTTCTCGGCGACAGCGTCACGCTGGTTCAGACGGTCTGCACCGCCTTCGGCTACGCGGAATGCCTTGGTACGTTCGGCACCGCCCTCGGCTACGTGGTCACGCTCGATCAGACGGTCGGCACCACCTTCGGCTACGCGGAAGGCCTTGGTACGCTCTGCGCCGCCTTCGGCAACGCGGTTGCGCTCGATAAGGCGGTCGGCACCACCCTCGACAACGCGGAAGGACTTGGTGCGTTCGGCGCCATCTTCGGCAACACGGAAAGCCTTGGTGCGTTCGCTACCGTTCTCGCTGAGGGTTTCGCTGCTGTGGGCGGCTTTGACTTCGGTCAGCGGCGGCTGGTCTTTGCCGGGCAGGGCGAAGGCGGAGGTGGTCAGGGTGGCCAGGATCAGGCTGGCGAGAATCTGCTTTTTCATTTTGGGCTCCTTGTGGGGGCATAGGTGAGTACGGAGCCCATACTACTCACGGAGCCTGAATACAGAACTTGACCCTCCTAATAGTAACCATCGATGCGCGTGATGGTTCGCTTTGGAGGCTCTACAGCGCGGCTTTAGGCCTGATCAAGGCTGCTCGCGCTGCTTGCGCCGGCTCGACCACTGGCCCCATTCGAAGCCCAGTACCACCAGCAGCGACAGGGCAAACGGCAGCAGCAGGTAGAAGCCGCGGAACACGATCAGTGCGGCCAGCACATCGGCGGTGGGCAGTTCCGGCATGGCGGCCAGAAAGGTCACCTCCAGCACGCCGAGGCCGCCCGGAGCATGGGACAGCAGGGCCAGGGAGAAGGAGGCGAGGAATACGCCGAGCACCACCAGGTAGCCCGGATTGTTCTCGGCCGGCAGGGCGAAATAGATGATCGCCGCGGCGCAGGCCAGCTCCAGAGGACCGGCCAGCAGTTGCTTGGCGACGATGCCCAGGCGCGGGTATTCGACGTGCAGCTTGCCCCATTTCCAGGGTTTGAACTGGCGCCAGGAACCCAGCACGTAGAGCGCCACCAGGCCAAGCATCAGCGAGCCGATCAGTATCGACAGCCAGGGGCTGACATCGGCGACACGCTTGATCAGGTCCGGCTGGCAGACCAGTACGGCGCCGCCGGAAAGCAGGGTGCCGAGGGCAAAGGTGAAGGAACAGAAGAAGATCAGCAGGCCGATTTCCTGGGCGCCTAGGCCCTTGCTGCTGTAGGCGCGGTAGCGCACCACCGCGCCGGAGAACACCGAGGCGCCGATGTTGTGGGCCAGGGCGTAGGTGGTGAAGGAGCACAGGGTGATGAACCACCAGGAAATCTTCTTGCCCAGGTGGGCGATAGCGATGCGGTCGTACCAGGCCAGTGCGACATAGGCGCCCAGCGTCGCGCCGGCGGCCATCAGCCAGTTGTGCACGCGGATGGCGTGCAGGCTGTCGGTGAGCTCGTCGAGGGAGATGGTGCGGATTTCCCGGTACAGCAAGTAGCAGGAAAATACGACTGCGGCCAAACCGATCATGGTCCAGATCCAGTCGCTTCTTTTCATCATCAGCGGTGGCTCCTTGAACCAGTGCGGTCATCCTGGGTGGTACGCGGCCGGTACATTGTTTGGGTATAGCAGGCCGGCTGGCGTGAATCGGGCTGCAGTATCAGGGAGGCAGGCGCCCGGCTCAAGCGATTCGCTGGGCACGGGCGTAACCAGCTGTTACGACATCAGAGCAGATGCCGCGGTGACGGGCCTTGCCGCAGATCAGTGGATGCGCTGATCGGGGCTGGCGGGGAGCAGGCGGATGGCGATGAACTTGGAGGTGGGCGTGTGGCTGCCGACGCCGAAGCTGTCCAGCGGCACCAACGGGTTGGTCTCCGGATAATAGGCGGCGGCCTGACCGGCGGGGGTGTCGTAGGCGAGCAGGGTGAAGCCTTTGACCCGCCGCTCGATACCGTCGTCCCACAGCGACAGCAGATCGACTTTCTGCCCCGCCGCGAAACCCAGGCGCTGGATGTCCGCGGCGTTGACGAAGATCACCTCGCGCATGCCATGCACGCCGCGATAGCGGTCATCCAGGCCGTACAGGGTGGTGTTGTACTGGTCGTGGGAGCGCAGGGTCTGCAGCACCAGGTGGGGCTTTTCCGCCTGGCTGCGCACCTCGGCCGGCAGCAGGTGCTCGGGTAGGGCGTGGGCGATGAAGCGGGCCTTGCCACCCGCTGTATTCCAGCGCCGCGCGCCGGCCGCGTTGCCCAGGTAGAAGCCGCCGGGCTGGGTGATCTGCTGATTGAAATTGGCGAAGCCGGGCAGGGTGTCGGCGATCAGCTCGCGGATGCGCGCGTAGTCCTCGATCAGCCACAGCCAGTCCACCGGCTGCCGACCCAGCAGCGCGTGAGCGATGCCGGCGACGATGGCCGGTTCCGAGCGCATCTGTGCCGACAGCGGTGCCAGCTGGCCCCAGGACGCATGCACCATGCTGAACGAATCCTCCACCGTCACCGCTTGCGGGCCATTGGCCTGGCGGTCGATGTCGGTACGCCCGAGGCACGGCAGGATCAGCGCCTGGCGGCCGTGCATCAGGTGGCTGCGGTTGAGCTTGGTGCTGATCTGCACGGTCAGCTCGCACTGCTGCAGGGCCGCGTGGGTGCGTGGGCTGTCCGGGGTGGCCTGGGCGAAGTTGCCGCCCAGACCGATGAATACCTTGGCCTGGCCGGCCAGCATGGCGTTGATCGCTTCCACCGTGTTGTGCCCGTTGGCGCGCGGCACTTGGAACTGGAAACGCCGCTCCAGCGCATCGAGGAAGAACGCCGGGGGCCGCTCGTTGATGCCCATGGTGCGGTCGCCCTGCACGTTGCTGTGGCCGCGCACCGGGCACAGGCCGGCGCCGGGCTTGCCGATATTGCCGCGCAGCAGCATCAGGTTGGCGATTTCCTGGATGGTCGCCACCGAGTGGCGGTGCTGGGTGATGCCCATGGCCCAGCAGGTGATCACCCGCTCGGCACCGGCATACAGGCGTGCGGCCTGTTCGATCTCGCTGCGCGCCAGGCCCGACTGCTGTTCGATCTGCGCCCAGTCGCTGGCCGCCACCGCCGCCAGCCAGTCGTCCAGACCGTCGGTGTGGGCGTCGATAAAGGCCTGGTCGAATACGCTGCCCGGCTGCTCGCGTTCCCACTGCAACAGGAACTTGGCCATGCCGCGTACGGCGGCCATGTCGCCGCCCAGGTGCGGGCGGAAGTAGGCGCTGCTGGTTGGCCGGTCGCCGTTGCTGAGCATTTCCAGCGGGTGCTGTGGGTGCTGAAAGCGCTCCAGGCCGCGCTCCTTCAGTGGGTTGAAGCAGACCACACGCGCGCCGCGCTCGACCGCCTCGCGCAGCGGTTCGAGCATGCGCGGGTGGTTGGTGCCGGGGTTCTGGCCGAACACGAAGATGGCGTCGGCATGCTCGAAGTCGGCGAAGGTCACCGTGCCCTTGCCCACGCCGATGCTTTGCCCCAGGGCCACGCCGCTGGCCTCGTGGCACATGTTCGAGCAGTCGGGGAAATTGTTGGTGCCGTAGGCGCGCACCATCAGTTGGTAGAGGAAGGCCGCTTCGTTGCTGGCCCTGCCCGAGGTGTAGAACTCGGCCTGGTGCGGGCTGTCGAGGCCCTTGAGGGTGTCGGCGATCAGGGCGAAGGCGGCGTCCCAGCTGATTGGCAGGTAACGGTCGCTGACCGCGTCGTAATGCAGCGGCTCGATCAGCCGGCCCTGGTGCTCCAGCCAGTAGTCGCTCTGCTCGCGCAGCTGGGCGACGCTGTAGCGGGCGAAGAACTCGTGGCCGATGCCGCGCTTGGTGGCTTCCCAGTTGACCGCCTTGGCGCCGTTCTCGCAGAACTTGATATGGCCGCTTTCCGGCGAGTCGCCCCAGGCGCAGCCGGGGCAGTCGAAGCCGCCGTTCTGGTTGGTCTTGAGCAGGGCGCGCAGGTTCTTGAATGGCTGTTTGCTGTCCAGCCAGTGCTGGGTCACGCTGCGCAATGCGCCCCAGCCGGCGGCCGGGCCACTGTAGGGCTGGTAACGTGGCTGGCTGCTCATGCGGGTACTTCCTCTATAACCGGGGCCGGGCTGTAGACCCGCGGTGCGCTGTGGTGCGGCAGGTGGATCAGGTTGAGCTGCTGGCGGCGCGCCCAGTCCACGGTCAGCGCAGTCGGAGCCGAGAGGCTGACCAGGCTGCCGATGCCGGCGCGTACGGCCTTGTGCAGCAGTTCCAGGCTGCAGCGGCTGGTGACCACGGCAAAGCCGTGGCGGCTGTCCAGGCCTTCGCGCTTGAGCGCACCGATCAGCTTGTCCAGGGCGTTGTGCCGGCCGATGTCCTCACGACACAGGCGGATCGCCCCATCGCTATCGACGAACAGCGCGGCATGCAGGGCGCCGCTTGAGCGGGCCTGGTGCTGCACGGCAGCGATGCGCTGGCGCAGCTCATAGAGATGGGCGGCTGCCGGCAAGGGGCTGGCGGGCAACACCGGCAGTGGCGGCAGGGCCTGCTCCAGGGCCTCGACCCCGCACAGGCCGCAACCGCTGGTGCCGGCCAGCTGCCGGCGCTGCTGCTTGAGCGCCCAGAAGGCGCGACTGCTGATCTGCACCTCGGCGTGCAGGGCGGCGCCGGTGCCGCTGAGGTGGATATCATAAATCTCGTCGATGGACTCGACAAAGCCGGTGCCGAGGCTGAAACCGTGGATGAAGTCTTCCAGTTCGCCGGGCGAGACCATCATCACCGCCTGGCTGATGCCGTTGTAGCTGATGGCCAGCGCGGCTTCCCCGGCCAGGCTGGTCTGGCCCATGGCTGGCGTGCCTTGCAGCTCGGCATAGGCGTAGCCGGCAACGCTGGCGTGCAGCTCGCTCGGGGTGATGGCCTGGGTTGGGCAAACGGTGTGGCGTGGCATGGGCGCGGCCCTCGCTGGCGGCGGGTATGCGCACAGCCTAGGCCGCAGGGTAGGGGGCGTCTAATTGCTGTTGCCGATGCTGTGATCGAGCCTGTCTATCAGGCTTTGTGGGTGCGCCTGGCGTTCGTAGGGCGGATCGCGCTTTATCGATCCACCGCGCGGCGCCGTGGTGGATGAAAAAAGCGTCATCCACCCTGCGGCCTGATCCTGTAGGAGCCAGCTTGCTGGCGATCGGCAGGCAGCGTCCCGCTGATCGCCAGCAAGGATTAGCCCTGGCTCCTACAAAAAGTTGTGCTGAATAACAGTATCTACGGGGGCGGCATTTCGGCCAGCAAGCGCTGCGCCTCGGCGAAGCAGGCTTCGGCCAGGGCCGAACGGGGCGCGTTGTTGCGCAGGATCAGGCCGAGCGGGGCGAGGGTGTGGGCGTCGACGATGGGGGTCAAAGCCAGGTGCTGGTTGAACTCGTCCAGACCGCTGTCCAGCGGCATGATCGCGCAGCACAGGCCGGCGTTCACCGCCTGCAGCAGCTGGTGCACGGCATCGCTCTCCAGCCGCGGCTGCGGGGTCAGGCCGCGGCTGCGGAAGCTGTGATCGATCGACTGGCGAAAGTGCATGCCGGCCGAGAGCAGGCCGAGCGGCAGTTCGCTCAGTTCTTCCCAGCTCAGTTGCGCCTGTTCGAAGCCAAAATGCCGACGATCATGCAGCAGGCCCATGCGTGTCTCGGCCAGTTCCAGGCTGCTGAAATGCTGGCGATCCAGGCGCTCCAGGTAAGACAAGCCGAGGTCGAGCTGATTGCGCCCGAGGCGTTCGAGGATCTGCTCGCTGCTCAGGGCGAACAGCTGGAAGCGCAGCCCCGGGTGCTCCTCGGCGAACAGGCTGACCAGGCGCATCGGGTCGAAGCCGCCGAGTGGCACCACGCCCAGGCGCAGGGTGCCGACCAGTTGTCCACGGCAGGCCGCCGCCTCGGCATATAAGCCATCCTCGGCCGCCAGCAGGCTGCGCGCCCAGGCCAGCACACGCTGGCCGGCCTCGGTGAAACCTTCGAAGCGCTGGCCGCGCTGCACCAGTTCCAGGCCGAGTTCTTCTTCCAGATTGCGCAGGCGCATGGACAGGGTCGGCTGGGTCACATGACAACGCGCCGCGGCCTGGCCGAAGTGGCGGGTTTCATCGAGGGCGACGAGGAACTTGAGCTGTTTGATATCCATGGGGTCGACTGGCCGGGCGACCGGCTTGGCCGCCTGCCGACGATACTGACCCGGCCTGCGCCTGTCAGCTCAAGGCTGCGAGGTGTTATCCACGGCTGTCAAAAATATGCAACTACCCAGCAAGGTGCTGCTTGGCGCAACCGCAGCAATTACAGTCTGTTACACGAGTTAATCTGACGAATGACCGATTAGCGTGCAGGTAATTCGTCGTTTTTGTTTGACATATTTTACGTATTTGCCAGACTGCGCGACCTTGAACGGGAGCGTGCAGTCACCCGTCATGAATGGTCATAACAAAAACCTGTAGTCCGCCGTTCCCTCCTGCGCCTCTTGCGCGGGTTATGCATGCGGCGGGCTGAAGTCTGTGGAACGGGAAACATGCTGATCTGGTTCGTTGCGCTCTATCTGCTGGTCACCGTGGGTATCGGCTTCTACGCCGCCACACGAGTGAAGAACTCCCGCGACTTCGCCGCCGGCGGTCGCAGCATGGGCTTCCCCATCGTCGCCGCCATGGTGTTTGCCACCTGGTTCGGTTCCGAGGCGGTGCTGGGTATTCCCGCCACCTTCATCGAGGAAGGCTTCGCCGGCATCATCGAAGACCCGTTCGGCTCCTTCGGCTGCCTGATGCTGGTCGGCCTGATCATCGCCCGCCCGCTGTACCGGATGAACCTGCTGACCATCGGCGACTACTTCCGCAAGCGCTTCGGGCCGAATGTCGAGCTGATCATCAGTCTGGTCATCGTGGCTTCCTACCTGGGCTGGATCGCCGCGCAGCTGACCGCCCTCGGTGTGGTGTTCAACGTGATCTCCGACGGCGCCATTAGCACCACCCAGGGCATGTTCCTCGGCACCTTCATCGTGCTGCTGTACACCCTGTTCGGCGGCATGTGGTCGGTAGCCCTGACCGACTTCTTCCAGATGATCATCATCGTCGTCGGCCTGGTCTACCTGACCTGGCTGATCGGTGACATGGCCGGCGGTGCCGACAAGGTGATCGCCCACGCGGCCAGCGAAGGCAAGTTCACCTTTATCCACGGCTTCGAGGCCAAGGACATCGTCGCCTTTATCGGCGCGGCGCTGACCATGATGCTCGGCTCGATCCCGCAGCAGGACGTTTACGCCCGGGTGATGTCGGCCAAGACCGAGAACATCGCCGCGCGCGCCTCGATGTTTGGTGCCGGCTTCTACCTGTGCTTCTGCATGCTGCCGATCTTCCTGGCCTACGCCGCCTCGATGATCGATCCGGCGATGGTCCAGCGCTGGCTAGCCGAAGACGCGCAGATGATCCTGCCGCACCTGATCCTCGAGAAGACCCCGCTGTTCGCCCAGATCATGTTCTTCGGCGCGCTGCTCTCGGCGATCATGTCGACTGCCTCCGGCACCCTACTGGCGCCGTCGGTGACTTTCACCGAGAACGTGCTCAAGCGCTTCGTGCCGGTGATGAGCGACCAGCAGTTCCTGCTGGCCATGCGCATCACCATCGTGGTCTGCGCCATCGCCACCCTGAGCTTCGCCCTGTACTCGGATGCGAGCATCTACGAGATGGTCGGCAACGCCTACAAGGTGACCCTGGTTGCCGCCGTGGTGCCGCTGTTCGCTGGGCTGTTCTGGAAGCGCGCGACCACCCAGGGCGCGCTTTTTGCGATCTTCTTCGGTCTGACTTCGTGGATTTATCTGGAGTACAGCCTGACCGACGAGGCCTTCTGGCCGCCGCAACTGGCCGGCCTGCTGTTTAGCTTGGCGGGCATGCTGATCGGTACCTTGCTGCCACAGTGGAGCAGCAATCGCAGCAATACCCTGGTGACTCAGCCCGAGTAAGGCTGGTTGCTGGCTGACGAACCCCGCCCATTGGCGGGGTTTGTCGTTTCAGGGCTGGCGGTAGAGGTGGCCTATATAGAGCTGATTTTCCGCGGCGCCGCTCAGCGTTAGGTGTGTGCTCTCGTTTTCCAGCAGCAGGCCCTGGCCTTCGCCCAGTGTCTGCACGCTAGCGTCCGCCAGCTGCACGGTGACTCGGCCGCGCTGGCAATAGATCAGCAAAATGTCGGCGTCGTTGTGCAGCGTCTGCGCGCCGTCCAGTTGCAGTCGCTGCAACTGGTGGCGCCAGGCGCTACGCCGGGTCATCAGGTTGAAGTCGCCGACTGGGCCGTCCAGCAGCTCGGCGCTGACCTCGTCTTCGCCGGCGAAGATCAGGGGCGGATCGCCGGGGCGCAGTTGCCTGGGCTGGCCGTTCAGGCGCAGGTCCAGACCGGCGCCTTCGAGCAGCGCCAGGCTGCGGTCGACTCCGGCAAACCGCGAGAACGGCCCGCCGCTGGCGATCTGGGCGCAACTGATGCGCCAGGCGAAATCTTCCAGTCCGGCACCCGCCGGGGCTATGGCCAACTCGCAGGTAATGCCGCCGCCATTCTTCCAGGGCATCTGCCGCGCCTGGTGGCGGTCGAGTCGCTGAATCGGCATGCCGTTCGTCTCTTGATTAAATGTATATACATAATGAGCGACTGCCTTCCCCTGCGCAACTGGCGCTCTAGCTGGATTGCGTGCGGTATTGTGCAGTGTGGTCAGCAAGCATGTGGCATGCTGCCATGGCTTGACTGGGCAAGGATTTCGCTTTAAATGTATATACATTGAAACGAGAGAGCGCGCTTCCATGTCCTTGTCTCCCCAATCGCGCCGGCTCTGGCGCGACGTCACCCTGTTCGACGGCCTGCAGGTGCTGTCGGTGCCGATGACCGTGCTGGTCGAAGGCGGCCAGGTCGCCGGCCTGTGGCCGCACGGCGAGTTCGACGAGCGTCTGGCTGTTGGTGCCATCGAGTCCGGGCGGGGCGGGGTGATGACCCCGGGCCTGGTCGATTGCCACACCCACCTGGTGTATGCCGGCAACCGCGCCGATGAGTTCGAGCAGCGCCTGGAAGGTGTCAGCTACGCCGAGATCGCCAAGGCCGGCGGCGGCATCCTCAGTACCGTGCGCGCCACTCGCGCGGCCAGCGAGGAACAGCTGATCGCCGCCAGCCTGCCGCGTCTGGACGCGCTGCTGGCCGATGGCGTGACCACGGTCGAGATCAAGTCCGGCTACGGCCTGACAGTCGCCGATGAACTGAAGATGCTGCGTGTGGCTCGTCGTCTGGGTGAGCTGCGCCCGGTGCGGGTGCTGACCACCTTGCTCGGTGCCCATGCCCTGCCGCCGGAGTACGCCGGCCGCGCCGACGACTATGTCAGCCTGGTCTGTGAGCAGATGATCCCGACGGCCGCCGCCGAAGGTCTGGCCGATGCGGTGGACGTGTTCTGCGAAGGCATCGCCTTCAGCCCGGCGCAGTGCGAGTTGGTGTTCCAGGCCGCGCAACGCCACGGCCTGGCAATTAAGGCGCATGCCGAACAACTCTCCAATCTCGGCGGCAGCGCTCTGGCTGCATGCTACGGCGCGCTGTCCGCCGACCATATCGAATACCTCGACGAGGCCGGCGTGCAGGCCATGGCCGCCGCCGGCACCGTGGCCGTGCTGCTGCCCGGCGCCTTCCACTGCCTGCGCGAGACCCAGCTGCCGCCCATCGAACTGCTGCGCCAGTACGGTGTGCCAATGGCGCTGGCCAGCGATGCCAACCCCGGCACCTCGCCGATCTGCATGCCCAGCCTGATGGCCAACCTGGCCTGCACCCTGTTCCGCCTCACCCCGCGCGAGGCCCTGGCTGGCATGACTGCCCATGGCGCGCGCGCCCTCGGTCGTCCTGACCTGGGTCGCATCGTCGTCGGTGCGCCTGCCGACCTGTGCCTGTGGGATATCCAGCACCCGGCCGAGCTGGCCTATGCGGTACAGCCGGGGCGGCTGCGCCAGCGCATCTTCAATGGAGAAGTCGTGCATGAACGTTGATCGTTTTTCCATGGACGCCTGGAGCGGCCGTGTCGACCCCGAGCCGGACAGCCCGCGCTGGCACCAGCGCATCCAGCCGCTTGCCGCCGACAGCCAGCCGGGTGTGGCCCTGCTCGGTTTCGCCTGCGACGAAGGGGTACGGCGCAACCACGGCCGCGTCGGTGCGGCCAATGCACCGCACAGCGTGCGCCGCGCCCTGGCCAACCTGGCCTGGCACCGCCAGGCGCCGGCCTTCGATGGCGGCGACGTGACCTGCATCGATGGCGACCTGGAGGCCGCCCAGGCACGCCTGGGCCACAACGTCTGCGCGCTGCTGGATGCCGGCCACCTGCCGCTGGTGATCGGCGGTGGCCATGAGATCGCCTACGGCAGCTGGTCCGGCCTGGCCGAACATCTGTCCGGGCAGCCGGCTTCATCTATGGGCGCGCCGCGTATCGGCATCGTCAATTTCGACGCCCACTTCGACCTGCGCGACCCGGCCCAGGTGCATTCCTCCGGCACGCCCTTCGCCCAGATCGCCGAGCAGTGCGCCGCCCGTGGTTGGCCGTTCCGCTATGCCTGCCTCGGCGTTAGCCGCGCCAGCAATACCCGTGCATTGTTCCAGCGCGCCGCCGAACTGGACGTGCTGGTGCGCGAGGATCGTGAGATCCGCGAAGGCAGCCTGGAAGCCATAGGTGCCGAACTGGACGCCTTCGTCGCCGGCTGCGACGCCCTCTACCTGACCATCGACATCGACGTGCTGCCCGCCTGCGAAGCGCCCGGGGTCAGTGCCCCGGCCGCCCGCGGGGTGCCGTTGGCCTTGCTCGAACCGCTGCTCGAAGGCCTGCGCGACAGCGGCAAGCTGCGCCTGGCCGACCTCGCCGAGATCAACCCCGAATACGACATCGACAGCCGCACCGCCAAGTTGGCGGCGCGGCTGATCCATCTGCTGACCCTCTGAGCCCAAGCGCCAGATCGAACCTTATCCCTAACAAGAATCGGAGCCCGCCATGACCAAGTACCGCGACATCGAAATCCGTGCCCCGCGTGGCACCAAGCTGACCGCCAAGAGCTGGCTGACCGAAGCGCCGCTGCGCATGCTGATGAACAACCTCGATCCGGACGTGGCCGAGAACCCCAAGGAGCTGGTGGTGTACGGCGGCATCGGCCGCGCCGCGCGCAACTGGGAGTGCTACGACAAGATCGTCGAGAGTCTGACCAACCTGAACGACGACGAGACCCTGCTGGTGCAGTCCGGCAAGCCGGTCGGCGTGTTCAAGACCCACAGCAACGCGCCGCGCGTACTGATCGCCAACTCCAACCTGGTGCCGCACTGGGCCAGCTGGGAACACTTCAACGAGCTGGATGCCAAGGGCCTTGCCATGTACGGGCAGATGACCGCCGGTTCGTGGATCTATATCGGCAGCCAGGGCATCGTCCAGGGCACCTACGAAACCTTCGTCGAGGCCGGTCGCCAGCATTACAACGGCAGCCTCAAGGGCCGCTGGGTGTTGACTGCGGGTTTGGGCGGTATGGGCGGCGCCCAGCCGCTGGCCGCCACCCTGGCCGGCGCCTGCTCGCTGAATATCGAATGCCAGCAGAGCAGCATCGACTTCCGCCTGCGCAGCCGCTACGTCGATGAGCAGGCCAAGGACCTGGACGACGCCCTGGCGCGCATCGCCCGCTACACCGGAGAGGGCAAGGCCATCTCCATCGCCCTGCTGGGCAACGCCGCCGAGATCCTCCCGGAACTGGTCAAGCGTGGCGTGCGCCCGGACATGGTCACCGACCAGACCAGCGCCCACGACCCGCTCAATGGCTACCTGCCGATCGGCTGGAGCTGGGCGCAGTACCGCGACCGCGCCGCCACCGACCCGGCCGCCGTGGTCAAGGCCGCCAAGCAGTCGATGGCGGTGCATGTGCAGGCCATGCTCGACTTCCAGCAGATGGGCGTGCCGACCTTCGACTACGGCAACAACATCCGCCAGATGGCGAAAGAGGAGGGCGTGAGCAACGCCTTCGACTTCCCCGGCTTCGTCCCGGCCTATATCCGCCCGCTGTTCTGCCGCGGCGTCGGCCCGTTCCGCTGGGCGGCGCTGTCCGGCGACGCCGAAGACATCTACAAGACCGACGCCAAGGTCAAGCAGCTGATCCCGGACGACGCCCACCTGCACCGCTGGCTGGACATGGCCCGCGAGCGCATCGCCTTCCAGGGCCTGCCGGCACGTATCTGCTGGGTCGGCCTGGGCCTGCGCGCCAAGCTCGGTCTGGCCTTCAACGAGATGGTGCGCTCCGGTGAGCTGAGCGCACCGATCGTCATCGGTCGCGACCACCTCGACTCCGGTTCAGTGTCCAGCCCTAACCGCGAGACCGAGGCCATGCAGGACGGCTCCGACGCCGTATCCGACTGGCCGCTGCTCAACGCTCTGCTCAACACCGCCAGCGGCGCCACCTGGGTTTCCCTGCACCACGGCGGCGGGGTGGGTATGGGCTTCTCCCAGCATTCCGGGATGGTCATCGTCTGCGACGGCAGCGACGAGGCCGCGGCGCGCATCGCCCGCGTGCTGACCAACGACCCGGGCACCGGGGTGATGCGCCATGCCGATGCCGGTTACCAGATCGCCATCGACTGCGCCAAGGAACAAGGGCTCAACCTGCCGATGATCACTGGCAAGTAGCGAAAAGAATTCACCCGGTGTCCCAGGGCGCCGGGTGTGTGCCGTAGATGTTCCCTTACAACAACAAGAGCGTCAGCATGCCTGATGCACCGGAGAACAGCGCAATGACCCAGGCTAACAAGCCACTGATCGAACGTCGTTCGATCGACTACATCCCCGAGGCTGAGCGACACGGCAGCCTCTACAGCCAGTTCACCCTGTGGCTGGGTGCCAACCTGCAGATCACCGCCATCGTCACCGGGGCCCTGGCCGTGGTGCTCGGCGGCGATGTGTTCTGGTCGCTGATCGGCCTGTTCATCGGCCAGCTGTTCGGCGGCGCGGTGATGGCCCTGCACGCCGCCCAGGGGCCCAAGCTCGGCCTGCCGCAGATGATTTCCAGCCGCGTGCAGTTCGGCGTGTACGGCGCGGCCATCCCGATCGTGCTGGTGTGCCTGATGTACCTCGGCTTCACCGCCACCGGCACCGTGCTGTCCGGCCAGGCCATCGCCCAACTCACCGGCGCCAGCGATAGCGTCGGCATCCTCATCTTCGCCTCCTGCATCGTGTTGGCCACCGTGCTCGGCTACCGGGTGATCCACTGGATTGGTCGGGTCGCCAGCGTGTTCGGCATCATTGCCTTCGCCTACCTGTTCGCCCGCCTGATGAGCGTCGCCGATATCGGCGCGCTGCTGCAGATCCGCCACTTCAGCTGGTCGTCCTTCCTCCTCGCCGTGTCCTTGGCGGCTTCCTGGCAGATCGCCTACGGCCCCTATGTGGCCGACTACTCGCGCTACCTGCCGAGCAGCACCTCGTCGCTGAAGACCTTTCTCGCCGTCGGCGCCGGCTCGGTGCTCGGCGCGCAGGTGGCGATGGTCCTCGGCGTGTTCGCCGCGGCCCTGGCCAACGGCCAGTTCGCCGGCCACGAGGTGGCCTACATCGTCGGCCTGGGTGGCACCGGTGCGGTTGCCGCGCTGCTGTATTTCAGCATCGCCTTCGGCAAGGTGACCATCTCCACCCTCAACTCCTACGGCAGCTTCATGTGCATCGCCACCATCATCAGTGGCTTCCGTGGCCATATCGAGGTGTCGCGGGCGCAGCGCCTGCTGTTCGTGCTGGGAATCGTCGGGGCTTCCACCACCCTGGCGCTGCTCGGCCAGCATTCGTTCCTCGGTGCGTTCAAGTCGTTCATCCTGTTCCTGCTGACCTTCTTCACCCCGTGGAGCGCGATCAACCTGGTGGATTACTACTTCATCACCAAGGAACGCTGCGACGTGCCGGCGCTGTCCGAACCCGACGGTCGCTACGGGCGCTGGAACCTGGCGGGCATCGCGGTCTATGTGGTCGGCGTGCTGATCCAGATGCCATTCGTTTCCACCAAGCTCTACACCGGGCCCATGGTGGCGCAGCTGGGCGGCGTCGACATTTCCTGGATCATCGGCCTGCTGGTACCGGCGGCGCTGTATTACCTGGTAGCGCGTAAAACCGTGCGGACTGTACCGGCGCGGATGGTGCTGCCCGAGGCCTGAGTTAACCCCGAAACTAGCCAGGCGGTCACAAGCCGCCTGGCCCAGGAGCCAACAATGAATGCTCTGCATCTGCTGCCCGGCCAACTGAGCCTGGCCCAACTGCGCACCGCCTATCAGGCACCGCTGCGCCTGACCCTGGACGTCGCGGCCCATCCGGCCATCGACGCCAGTGTCGCCTGCGTCAACCAGATCATCGCCGAGGGCCGCACGGCCTACGGCATCAACACCGGCTTCGGCCTGCTGGCCTCGACCCGCATCGCCACGGAGGACCTGGAGAAGCTGCAGCGTTCCCTGGTGCTGTCGCATGCCGCCGGTATCGGCGCGCCATTGGACGACGCCATGGTGCGGCTGATCCTGCTGCTCAAGGTCAACAGCCTGGCGCGTGGTTTTTCCGGCATTCGGCGCAAGGTGATCGAGGCGCTGATCGCCCTGATCAACGCCGAGGTCTATCCGCATATTCCGCTCAAGGGCTCGGTCGGCGCTTCCGGCGACCTGGCGCCGCTGGCGCATATGTCGCTGGTGCTGCTCGGTGAAAGCCAGGCGCGGCACAAGGGGCAGTGGCTGCCGGCGGCCGAGGCGCTGGCCATCGCCGGCCTGCAGCCGATGACCCTGGCCGCCAAGGAGGGCCTGGCCCTGCTCAACGGCACCCAGGTGTCCACTGCTTACGCCCTGCGCGGCTTGTTCGAGGCCGAGGACCTGTTCGCCGCCGCGACGGTGTGCGGCAGTCTGACGGTCGAGGCGGCGCTGGGCTCGCGTGCACCTTTCGATGCACGCATCCATGCCGCCCGTGGCCAGCGCGGGCAGATCGACGCGGCCGCCGCCTACCGTCACCTGCTCGGCGCCAGCAGCGAAGTCGGCCGCTCCCACGCCGCCTGCGACAAGGTGCAGGACCCCTACTCCCTGCGCTGCCAGCCACAGGTGATGGGCGCCTGCCTGACCCAGCTGCGCCAGGCCTCCGAGGTGCTGGCGGTGGAGGCCAACGCGGTGTCGGACAACCCGCTGGTGTTCGCCGCCGAAGGCGACGTGATCTCTGGCGGCAACTTCCACGCCGAGCCGGTGGCCATGGCCGCCGACAATATCGCCCTGGCCATCGCCGAGATCGGTGCCCTGGCCGAGCGACGCATCTCGCTGATGATGGACAAACACATGTCGCAGTTGCCGCCGTTCCTGGTGGCCAACGGCGGGGTCAACTCTGGCTTTATGATCGCCCAGGTCACGGCCGCCGCCCTGGCCAGCGAGAACAAGGCCCTGGCCCATCCGCACAGCGTCGACAGCCTGCCGACTTCGGCCAACCAGGAAGACCATGTGTCGATGGCCCCGGCCGCCGGCAAGCGCCTGTGGGAGATGGCCGCCAACACCCGTGGCGTGCTCGCCGTGGAATGGCTGGGCGCCTGCCAGGGCCTGGACTTCCGCGCCGGCCTGCACAGCTCGCCGGCCCTGGAGCAGGCGCGCCAGCTGCTGCGGGCCAAGGTGCCGTACTACGTCGAGGACCGCTTCTTTGCCCCGGATATCGCCCTGGCCGATGCGCTGCTCGCCGAGCGGGTGCTGACCCCGCTGCTGCCGGCCGGAGTGCTGCCGTCGGTGTAGCCCGGACGCAATCCGGGATCGGAGCTGTCTGCTTCCCCGGATTGCATCCGGGCTACTTCAAGGTTGAGTGCGCGCGCGGACTGCTCCCTCTCCCCCGGCCCCTCTCCCACAAGTGGGCGAGGGGAGAAAGCGGCCAGCTAATAGGATTGTGCGGACTACCCCCTCTCCCATTCACGGGAGAGGGCTGGGGAGAGGGTTGGGCCTACATCCATACCGTCGTCTCCCGTAAGGCTTCGGCGGCTGGGAGAGGAGAGGCAAGCTCCGCTATCATCTGCGCACCGGGCGTATTCACCCAAGGAGCCGCAGTGGCCAGCACGACCCCCCGTTACCAGGCGATCGAAGCCTTCCTGCTCGACCGTATCCACAACGGCAGCTACCCGGTGCACCACCAGATCCCCCCGGAAGAACAACTGGCCCGCGACTTCGACGTCAGCCGCATGACCGCCAACAAGGCGATCAACAACCTGGTGCAGAAGGGCTACCTGGTGCGCCAGGCCGGCCTCGGCACCTTCGTCACTGACCGCAAGGCTGAGTCCTCGCTGCACGAGGTGCTCAATATCGCCGCGGAAGTCCGTGCGCGTGGGCATGTCTACAGCAACGACGTGCTGCGCTGCGAAGCCATCGAGGCCGATGACGAGGTGGCCCTGCGCCTTGGCCTGCGCCTGGGCGCCCAGGTGTTCCACAGCATCCTGGTGCACCGCGAGAACGGCGTGCCGATCCAGCTGGAAGACCGCTTCGTCAACCCGCGCTGGGTGCCGCACTACCTGCAGAGCGACTTCTCCCAGCAGACGCCCAACGAGGTGCTGGTGGCCAGCTGCCCGATCGCCGATGTCGAGCACGTGGTCGAGGCCGTGCTGGTGGATCAGCAGACCGCCGCCTGGCTGGATATCGACCCGGCTGCGCCATGCCTGTCGATGATTCGCCGCACCTGGTCCGCCGATCACCTGGTCAGCTACGCGCGCCTGGTGCACCCCGGCGACCGCTACAAGCTGCGCTCGCGGATGACCCGGCGCTAGGCAGTGCGCGGACCTGCTGCGCCGGTCCGGTCGACGCATTCAGCTCATTCATATCCTGCGTGACAGGCAAACGGTGCCGACTCTGCAAACGTCGTAGCGCCCGCGAGCCCAGCTGATTTGTCGCGTCTGAGCCTAAAAATCCTCTAGCCAAAGCCTTGTAACGCGCGAGCTCAGGGGCTTGCGTGCGGGCACGCTTTTACCTTGCCAGCGACTACAAAAATCATAATTTCGCCAATCCCCGGCTCCGAACAGAATGCGGCCATCACCCATAGATAGCCGCAGCAGTGCAACGACCCTGTTCGGAGTCAGAGGAGGCAAATCATGACCGACCTGAATCAACCCGCCTTTCAGCAGCACACAGGCGTGACCCTTGAAGGAACAGAAATCGACACCCTGGTGGTTGGCGCTGGTCAGGCCGGCGTGGCCATCAGCGAGCACCTGAGCAAGCTCGGCGTGCCGCACCTGGTGCTGGAGCGCAACCGCATCGCCGAGGCCTGGCGCACTGGGCGCTGGGATTCGCTGGTGGCCAACGGCCCGGCCTGGCACGACCGCTTCCCGGGCCTGGAATTCGACGATCTCGACGCCGACGCCTTCGCCCCGAAAGACCGCGTAGCCGCCTATTTCGAAGCCTATGCGCAGAAGTTCGCCGCGCCGATCCGCACCGGCGTGGAAGTGAAGAAGGTGGTGCGCAATAGCGACCGCGCCGGCTTCACTGTCGAAACCTCCGAGGGGGTGATCCAGGCCAACCGCGTGGTGTCCGCCACCGGGCCGTTCCAGCGCCCGGTGATCCCGCCGATCGCGCCCAAGGACGACAGCCTCACCCAGATCCACTCCGCGCAGTACTTCAACCCGCAGCAGCTGCCCGAGGGCGCGGTGCTGGTGGTGGGGGCGGGGTCATCCGGCGTACAGATCGCCGATGAGCTGATGCGTGCCGGGCGCAAGGTCTACCTCTCGGTCGGCCCGCACGACCGTCCGCCACGCGCCTATCGCGGGCGTGACTTCTGCTGGTGGCTGGGCGTGCTCGGCCTGTGGGATGCGGAAGCCGCGCAGCCGGGCAAGGAGCACGTGACCATCGCCGTCAGCGGCGCCCGTGGCGGCCATACGGTCGACTTCCGTGGCCTGGCCCATCAGGGCATGACCCTGGTCGGCTTGACCAAGGCCTTCGACAACGGCGTGGTGACCTTCCAGCAGGACCTGGCCGACAACCTGGCCCGTGGCGACGAGAACTACTTGGCGCTGCTGGATGCGGCGGACGCCTACATCGCCCGCAATGGCCTCGACCTGCCGGAGGAGCCGGAAGCACGCGCCAGCTACCCGGAGCCGGCGTGCGTGAGCCAGCCGCTGCTTGAACTGGATCTGGCCCAGGCCGGCATCAGTTCGATCATCTGGGCCACCGGCTATGCCGTGGACTTCAGCTGGCTGCAGGTGGACGCCTTCGACGCCAAGGGCAAGCCGCAGCATCAGCGCGGCGTGTCCAGCGAGCCGGGTATCTACTTCCTCGGCTTGCCGTGGCTGTCGCGCCGTGGCTCCACCTTTATCTGGGGCGTGTGGCACGACGCCAAGCACATCGCCGGGCACATCGCCACGCAGCGCACCTACCTCGCCTACCGCGATGCCGCGCAGCGCCAGGCGCAAGACTGAGCGTAACCACAGCCCCGCTGGCACACGCCTGCTGTGCCAGTTCCAACAGTCAGCTTAAAGGAAGCAAGTCGATGCCTACCCATACCCGCATCCGCATGTTCAACACCAAAGACACCTACCCCAACCAGAGCCTGGACAACGACCTGTGCCAGGCCGTGCGCGCCGGCAACACCGTGTACGTGCGCGGCCAGATCGGCACTGACTTTAGCGGCAAGCTGGTCGGCCTCGGTGACCCGCGCGCCCAGGCCGAGCAGGCCATGAAGAACGTCAAGCAACTGCTCGAAGAGGCCGGCAGCGACCTGTCGCACATCGTCAAGACCACCACCTACCTGATCGACCCGCGCTACCGCGAACCGGTCTACCAGGAAGTCGGCAAGTGGCTGAAGGGCGTGTTCCCGATCTCCACCGGCCTGGTGATCAGCGGCCTCGGCCAGCCGGAGTGGTTGATGGAAATCGACGTGATCGCGGTCATTCCGGACTGAAAGCTGCTGCGCTCGGCCATACGGCGTTGAGGGCAGCCAGGAAAATGCTCATTTGCACCAGCAAACTCCGCTTTTCCCGGCTGCCCTCGCCTTGTCTGACCTTCGCTCGCGACGCTTTCGGCATTTTTCGTCAAGGAGGCTTTATGACCTTTTCCATCGTCGGCCGCTGCGCCGAAACCGGCCAGCTGGGCATCGCCATCAGCTCGTCGAGCATCGCCGTCGGCGCCCGTTGCCCCTGGCTGCGCGCCGGGGTGGGGGCGGTGGCTTCGCAGAACATCACTCTGCCGGCTCTCGGCCCGCAGATTCTCGATGCCCTGGCCGCCGGCCAGGAACCGGCGGCCGCGCTGGACCAGGCCCTGACCCGCAATGGCTACAGCCAGTACCGCCAGGTGGCGTTGCTCGACAGCCAGGGGCGCAGCGCGCTGTTCTCCGGCAGCGAGGCGCTCGGCACGCATAACGCGCTGGCCGGTGAACAGTGCGTGGCAGCCGGTAACCTGCTGGCTTCGCCGGCGGTGATCGCGGCCATGGTCGCTGCCTTCGAGCAGGCCCCCGGTGCCCTCGCTGAGCGCCTGCTGGCGGCCATGCACGCGGCCATGGCCGCCGGTGGCGAAGCCGGGCCGGTGCATTCGGCGGCGCTCAAGGTGGTCGGCGACCTGGTCTGGCCGATCATCGACCTGCGCGTGGACTGGGCCGACGACGACCCGATCGGTGCGCTGGATCAGCTCTGGCAGGCCTACCGCCCGCAGATGCAGGACTACATCACTCGCGCCCTCGACCCCACCGCCGCGCCGAGCTATGGCGTGCCGGGGGACGAGTGACGGAGAGCGCCCTCTCCCCAACCCTCTCCCACTCCTCATAAACAAAGAATGGGAGGGGGGGCTGTCCGAGTTGGCAGACAGCTATGTGCTGTCCTGCTACTCCGCGTTCGCGCCCCAGTCACCCCTCGCCCGCTTGCGGGAGAGGGGCCGGGGGAGAGGGGCGGTGATGCGCCTGCTCGCCGTCATTTCGATAGTGTATAAAACGCTCAGGAGCCCCACCCATGCCCACCAGCCGTGACCTGCTGGCCCGCCTCGTGGCCTTCCCCACCGTCAGCCGCGACTCCAACCTGGCTCTGATCGAGTTCGTCCGCGACTACCTGAATGACCTGGGCGTGGCCTGCGAGCTGGACTACAACGCCGAGCGCAGCAAGGCCAACCTGTTCGCCACCATTGGCCCCAGTGACCGTGGCGGCGTGGTGCTCTCCGGGCATACCGACGTGGTGCCGGCGGACGGCCAGGCCTGGACCCTGCCGCCCTTCGAATTGACTGAGCGCGACGGCAAGCTGTACGGCCGCGGCACTGCCGACATGAAAGGCTATATCGCCTGCATGCTGGCCGCCGTGCCGCTGTTTCTAAACAGCAAGCTGCGCTTGCCGCTGCACCTGGCGCTGTCCTACGACGAGGAAGTCGGTTGCCTCGGCGTGCGTTCGCTGCTGGCCGAGCTGCAGCGCCGTCCGCACCAGCCGCTGTTGTGCATCATCGGCGAGCCCACCGAGCTCAAACCGGTGCTCGGCCACAAGGGCAAGCTGGCCATGCGCTGCCAGGTACACGGCGCCGCTTGCCATTCGGCCTATGCGCCACAGGGCGTCAACGCCATCGAATACGCCGCGCGGCTGATCGGCAAACTGGGCGAGATCGGCCAGCGCCTGGCCGCGCCCGAGCACCACGATGAGCGTTTCGATCCGCCGTACTCCACGGTGCAGACCGGACTGATCAGCGGCGGCAGGGCGCTGAATATCGTCCCGGCCGAATGCCAGTTCGACTTCGAAGTGCGCGCGCTGCCGGCGGCTGATCCGCAGCAGATCGCCGCCGAGCTGCAGGACTATGCCGAGCGCGAATTGCTGCCGCAGATGCGCGAGCGCAGTGCCGACACGGCGATCCGTTTCCAGCCGCTCTCGGCCTATCCGGGCCTGGCCACCGACCCGCACAGCGAGGCCGCCGAATTGCTCGCGCTGCTCAGCGGCAGTCGCGAGTTCTCTACCGTGGCCTACGGCACCGAAGGCGGCCTGTTCCACCAGGCTGGCATCCCCACCGTGGTCTGCGGCCCGGGCAGCATGGAGCAGGGCCACAAGCCTGACGAGTTCGTCAGCCAGCAGCAGCTGGATGGCTGCGATGCGATGTTGCGGCGCCTGCTGCAGTGGCTGCAGCAGGACGTTTGAGACGGTTTTTTCTATTGGATTGCAATTCGTTGGGCGGGCGCTCGGAAGCTCCCCTCTCCCACTTGTGGGAGAGGGGCTGGGGGAGAGGGTGGGGCCAAAGCACAGAGCCAAAGCACAGAGCCAAAGCCCCTCTCCCGTGAACGGGAGAGGGGGCTAAAGCACTCCGCGTGAGCGTCCTGCCCCGTAGCCCGGATGCAATCCGGGAAAGGTTGTCAGGCCCCCGGCCAACCCGCCTTGCCCAGGGCCTCCAGCAGGGTCTCGCGATCCAGCGCCTGCACTCGGTGGCCATTGCCCTCGACGGTGTTGGCTGCCAGCAGTGCATTGATGATGGCTTCCTCCACGGCCTCCGAGGCGGCGAGGAACAGGTCGCCGATATGGTCGTTGTTGACCATGCGCAGGCCGTCGCAGGTGAAGGCGCCCTTGCGCTCGTAGGCGGTGGCCTCCAGTTGCTGGTTGCCGGTGGAGAAGGCAACGAAGATGTCGCCGCTGCAGTCCTCGTTGCCGCCGCCGGTGCGGGCGATGCCGATGCTGGCACGCTGGGCTAGGCGGGTGCACTGGTGCGGCAGCAGCGGCGCATCGGTGGCCAGGCAGACGACGATCGAACCCATCCCCGGATGCGGCAGGTCGGCGCGCAGGAAGGGCGAGGTGGCCTTCTCCAGGTAACGCCCCACCGGGTAGCCATCCACGCGCAGCTCGCGGCGCGTGCCGTGGTTGGCCTGGACGATGGCGCCGACGGTCCAGCCGCCCTGTGCTGCGCCCAGGCGCCGCGAGGCGGTGCCGATGCCGCCCTTGTACTCGTGGCAGATCATGCCGCTGCCACCGCCGACCGCGCCTTCGGCCACCGGGCCGGCCATGGCGCATTCCATCGCTTCGGCCACATGCTCGGGGCGTACGTGGAAGCCGTTGATGTCGTTGAGCAGGCCGTCGAAGGTTTCCAGCACCACCGGCATGTTCCAGTACAGGCGGCCGTCGGCGGGCTGGTGCTGGCGCTCCAGGGCGATCATGGCGTCGCGCACCACGCCGACGCTGTGGGTGTTGGTGAAGGCGATCGGGCTGGTCAGCAGGCCGGCCTCGCGAATCCACTCCAGGCCGGTGGCGTCGCCGTTGCCGTTGAGGATATGCACACCGGCGAAGCACGGCTGCTGGGTGGTGGAGCCGGGGCGCGGTTCGATCAGGGTGACCCCGGTATTGATGTCGCGGCCACTGGCGCTGCGCCCTCTGACGTTGCTGTGGCCGACGCGCACGCCGGGTACGTCGGTGATGGCATTGAGTGGGCCTGTGGGCAGTTGGCCGAACTGGATATTCAGGTCGCGGGCACGCAGTTTCATGGTCTTTCTCGTTCTCAGGGTGTTATCAGGAAAAATCAGCGTTGTAGGGTGGATAGCGCTCTGCTTATCCACCGTGATGCGGCACGGAGCGAGGCGCTTACTGGCCGCTCTTCACCTTGCTCCACACCCGGGTGCGGATACGCTCGGTCTTCTTCGGCAGGGGCTGCAGGGTGAACAGGCTGGCCATGGTCTCCGCCGACGGATAGACGACCGGGTTGTTGCGGGCCGCCGCACCCACCAGCGGAGTGGCGTCGAGGTTGCCGTTGGGGTAGTTGAGGTGGTCGGTAATCGGCGCGACGACTTGCGGGCGCATCAGGTAATCGATGAAGGCCTGGCCCTGGGTTGGGTGGGGCGCGTCCTTGAGCAGCACCAGGGTGTCGATCCACACCGGTGCGCCTTCCTTGGGCAGGCTGTAGGCGATGCGCACGCCGTTGCCGGCCTGCTCGGCGGTGGTCTTCGCCTCCAGGGCGGCGCCGGACCAGCTCACGGCCACGCAGATGTTGCCGTTGGCCAGGTCGCTGATGAACCTGGAGGAGTCGAAGTAGCGGATATGCGGGCGCAGCTTGAGCAACAGCGCCTCGGCCTTGCGGTAGTCGTCCGGGTTGCTGCTGTTGGGCGGCAAGCCCAGGTAGTGCAGCGCCACCGGCAGCATCTCCGCGGGGGAGTCGAGCAGGGCCACGCCGCACTGGCTGAGCTTGGCCAGGTTGTCTTCCTTGAACAGCAGGTCCCAGGAGTCCACTGGCGCCTGCTCACCGAGCACGGCGCGCACCTTGTCGATGTTGTAGCCGATGCCGTTGGTGCCCCACAGGTAGGGCACGGCATAGCGATTGCCCGGGTCGTTGCTGGCCAGTTTGGCCAGCAGGGCCGGGTCCATGTGCTTGAGGTGCGGCAGCTTGGCCGGGTCCAGCGGTGCGAGTACGCCGGCCTTGATCAGCGTCGGCAGGCTGTAGTTGCTGGCTACCACCACGTCGTAGCCGCTGCCGCCGGTGAGCAGCTTGCCCTCCAGCACCTCGGCGCTGTCGAAGGTGTCGTACACCGGGGTGATGCCCTGGTCGCGCTGGAAGTCGGCCAGGGTGGTGGGGCCGATGTAGTCGTACCAGTTGTACACATGCACGCTGGGGCCATCGACCGCGGCGCTGGCAGTGCACAGCCAGGCCGACAGGCCGGCAGCCAGAGCGGTGTTGAGATACAGGCGATGACCAAGCATGATGCGGCACTCCTGGCCTGCTGCAGGCCCGTTGATTCAGAGGGCTTCAGGCTAGTGCCAGGCCTGCGGCAGACCAATTCCCACCATGGGTTACACCAAAGGGGTAGAGAGTGGACGCCTTGCTCAAGGAACTGCCGGTGCATCAGGGCCTGGCACGGGTCTTCGCCAGCCTCGGCCAGGACAGCTTCTGGCGCAGCCTGGTGGACTGCCTGCGCCTGCTGGTGCCGCTGGACAATGCCCTGGCCGCCTTGATGCAGACAGGGCGGGTGCCCAGCCTGCTGGCTGACTTCGAGTTCCGCGCGGTGTCCGGCGAGGGCGAAGACCTGGCCCACTACTGCGCCGGCATGTACCTGCTCGACCCCTTCTACCAAGCCGCCTGCGCCGGTATCGCCGATGGCCTGCACAGCCTGGAAAGCGTGGCGCCCGACCAGTTCCAGCAGAGCGAGTACTACTTGAGCTACTTCCGCACGGTGGTCGGCGGTGGCGAGCTGCAGTTCATGGTCAACCACCAGGGCGCCGTGCTGGGCCTGTCCCTCGGCCGGCAGGCGTCCTTCAGCCAGGAGGAGTTCGGTCGCCTGCTCTGCGTGCGCGACTGGGTGCTGGCGGCGATGCGCCGTCACCTGCAACTCTGCGCGGTCGAAGTGCCCGCCAGCCAGCCGGCGGCGGGCGACTTCACGGCTATGCTGGAAGGGCTGGGCGCGCGCCTGTCCGAGCGCGAAAGCGAAACCGCGCGGTTGATCCTGCAGGGTTTCTCCGGCAAGGCGATGGCCCAGCGCATGGGCATCTCCCCGGAGACGGTGAAAGTGCACCGGCGCAACCTCTACCACAAGCTCGGCGTCAGCGGTCACGCCGAGCTGTTCGCCCTGCTGCTGCGCCGCGACTGAGCCGCGGCGGGCCAGTGCCGGGGGCGTGTGACATAACTATGTGCCGGTATGGTGATGCGTTGTAACTTGCGCTGCTACCTTGCGGGTTGTGCCTTCTAAGGGTGTTGTTATGGGGCTTATATCTGGGATTGCGTCAATGTGCTGGTGGCCACTGAACGGGTGGTCAACGGCTATGCGATCCGTCCTCGCGTTTATCTGCGCCGCTTTGCTGAATCTGCCCGTTGCCCAGGCCGAGGAAGCGCGGCTGCTACGTTTCGCCCTGTCCGCCGAGAGCCCGCCGACATCCTATGCGCAGAACGGCGAGGCGCAGGGCATCCTCCGCGACATGTTGCTCGCGCTGTTTGCCACGCTGCCGGAATATCGGCTCGAGCTCCTCAGCCTGCCCTGGACGCGTGCGCAACTTGAAGTGACCCGCGGGCAGGCGGATGGCTTCTGTACCTTTCCGTCGGAGAAGCGCAAGGGCTATGCCCGCTTCGCTGCCAGGCCGGTATATGTGTGGGACTACGGCAATCTGGTCTACAACCGCGACAACGCCCAAAGCGGCGTGATCGCCAGCGCCACAAGCTTCGACGATCTGCGCGATCTCCGGCTGATTTCCCAGGAAGGGGTCGACTGGGAAAGCGAGAACGTGCCGGGCTTCATCCAGCGCTACCCGGTCAATACACCGCCGCAGATGATCCACATGCTGCTGCGCCGTGGCGCCGGCGACTTCCTGATCATGAGTGCCGAGCAGGCGCAGTACTACGCCAATCAGTTCGGTTACACCGAGCAGTTGCGCAACACCAAGGTGGATTTCATCCCCAACAGCCAGGTGCAGTTTCATATCGGCTTGCGCCAGAGCCTGCCGGATGTCGAGCAGATCATGGCGCGCATAGACCAGGCCATGGCCGATCCGGCTTTTCAGGCGCGTCAGGAAGAAATCATTCTGCAGTACCGGTCGGCGGGGATACGCTGATGCACCCTTGGCGGGCGCTCGACGTCTCAAGCCTGTGGCACCGCCCTGGTCTCGCGCGCGTTACGGGCGAATGCCCTTGAGTCCTTGTCCCTCTACAGATGAGCGCAGCACGCCGGCGCGCTCTGTCAGCGGTCACGCAGGCCATCCACATAGGTGATCGGGATGCGCGCCAGCTCCTCCTCGCTCACCCCCTCCAGACAACCGAGATTGCCCCCGATCATCTGCCCGATCGGCGTGTCGTTACCAACGCCAAAGGCCCGCACACCGCACTGCTTGCAGAACAAGTGCTGGTTCTTGCGGGTGTTGAACAGGTACTCGGTCAATGCCTGCTCACCCGCCAATAGCCGGAAACCCTCGGGCCTGGCCACCGCCACCCAGAAGCGCGTGCGCCGGCAGATCGAGCAGTTGCAGCGGTAGGAGCTTTGCGTGAGGTCGAGGTCGGCCTCGAACTTGACGGCGCCGCAGTGGCAGCTGCCGGAGTAGGTCTTGAGCATGGCGCTGTCCTTGGGGCAGGGCGCTTTGCAATGAAAGCTGCCCCTGCTTTTTAGCCCAGGTTTTCAGCCCTGGCTCGGTGTTGGCCGTGGTTCTTTCGTGAGTGGATGGTGTGTAGCGGCCAAGCCGGTAGAGCGAACCCTAGCCAATGGGCCGCTTGCCGATTTCCTCGGTTAGCCGCAGCAGGTAACCGTCAGGGTCGGCAACCAGCAACTGCCGCTGACCGAACTCCCCCTCGTCCGTGGCATACCAGGCCTCGTGCAGCTCCTCGAGCAGGGCGATGCCGGCGGCGTGGAGGTTGGCGGCGGTCGCCAGCAGATCCTGGCATTCGATGGACAGATTCATACCACGGCCGAAGGGCCTGACCAGCTCGCCCATCAGCCAGCTGTCGGGCTGGACTTCTTCGAGCATGAGCTGCGCGCCATTGAGTTCAATGAAGGCAAAGTCTGGGTTGGCGCGTTGATACTTGATCTCGAAGCCGAGAATGGCGGTGTAAAAGTGCAGGCTCTCGGCGAGATTGGTGATGTTGAGCTCTGGAACCAGTTGGTTGTAGTGCATGGTGGCCGCTTATCGATGAGTGATGTTCAGGTTGAGTTCTCACTATGAACTCTCGGAAGAAACGCTTGCGTCTGCAGTGGACTCAGCCGCCAGTTTCAAGCGGTCAGCTTTACAGATGTATTTCGGTTTGCTTTTTGGTGCCAATTTGGCACTGGCTTTTTTGGCGTGCGCCTTGAGCAGCTGGTTTATTTTTTTACGGCGGTTCATGTCGGTTACTCGGCTTGTCAGTTTGGGAGCAGTTGCAGCTTACGGTGCGTTCAAGAGAGCAGTAATTGCAATATAGGTTAGGGCGAATAATGGAATGTTTGACAGGGCGAATAGCAAAAAGCGGATTTCGATTTTATTGACCAGAGCTTGCAGCAGGCTGTGCGCGATGCGCAGCAAGACATATGCCCAGGCAAACAGTAAGCATGTTTGCGATTGAACACCCAGCAAGGCCAGCGAGATGGCAAGCGCATAGAACAGGGTTGGCTGTTCCAGCAAGTGATTGTAGTTGTCCGCTTTCCAGCGCACACGCGGAGGAAGCAAAGCCATTTGCTCGCCGCGCGGGGCGTTTGGGTCAGGTTTCATACTCGCCGCGCGTATTGCCGGAAGTCGCGTGGCGTACATCCATAGCCACATCACCAGCGTCCATGCCACCAAGGCGATCACTGGGCCAAGTAGTTGCGTTGATATTGTCATGAAAATCTCCATGTCTTTTCGGGCTATCTAGTGGTGTGTCGCGCTTGGTTAAGGGGCGGGCTTTAGCCCGTCCCAGTGAACGGAGCGAACGGTTTGAACCTATTGTTAGAAGGTCACTCCTCGACTTGGCGTAAGGTATATTCAATTCTTGGGCCGCTGAATGCTCTAGTTGTTACCTTGAAGGTTCCACTGAGCGGAAGTGATTGCGTACCTGTTCCGCCGTAACTCCAGCGAAAAGTAGTCGGGTCAATTAATTCGATGCGTAAGGTGTCAAGACATTTGACCTTGGAAAGAATTTGTGGGGGAAAGCTGAGGCCTTGAGATTTCTCACTGTAGGTTGCACTTCTGAGGTCGGCGCTATCAAAGTCTTTCGAAAAAGTAGGCAAGCCGAATGAGTAGAAGGTGTTTCCATCGCCGCCTTCAGGGTGATCTGGTGTTTTCATATCACAAGCTTGGTGGATTAAATAATTAATCGGAAGAACTGTATCCATGGCAATGGATGAGTTTATAGTAACTTTTGCTCCATTGTTTCTGTCTAGGAAATCGCGGAACTTATCGATGTCCTCATATACAAGTGGAATCCACTCTTCGTCATATATTTCTGGCTCATTTGATAGGAGAAGTGAACCAAGCTCCTTGAGCGCAAGAATGGCACCGGCGAGAGCACCAATAGCTACCAGGGCCTTAGATATTTTCTTTGCTCTAGTTATTAGCGGGCTAGCCAATTATCAATGACCTTCTAACGATTAAGCTAAGGGGCCGGCTTCGCCGGTCCCAGCGAACGGAGTGAGCGCTTTGAGTGCTGTAATGGACTCTCCCCACGCCACACTCGAAGTACCGAGTGAAGCGTAGGAAGGAGATAGTCAATGAAGCGCATCGCAGTTGATTTGGCCAAGTCCGTTTACCAGGTTGCCGAGAGTGTCCGTGCCGGCGAGGTGATTCAGCGCAAGCGGCTGAGTCGTGAGGCATTTGGCCGATATGTACAGGAGCAGGGCGAACCTGTCGAGTGGGTGATGGAGGCGTGCGGCACGGCACATTACTGGGGGCGCTTGGCGCAGGCGCGCGGGCATCGGGTGATGCTGCTGCACCCGCGCTACGTGCGGCCGTATCGTCGGCGTAACAAGACGGATCGCAATGACTGCGATGCCATTCTGGAAGCGGCGCGTTGTGCCGGTATTCACCCAGTGCCGGTGAAAAGCCACGAGCAGCAGCAACTGCAACAGCTGCATAACCTGCGCGAGACCTGGAAGAGATCCCGCACTCAGCGGATCAACTTGCTGCGCGGGATTTTTCGCGAGATGGGCATCGAGGCGCCGGCTAGCACGGCGGCCTTTCTGCGTGCCGCCAGCGAGCTGCTGGAGCGCCCGGAAGTCAGCGCCCTGCGCGGTGCGCTGCAGGTGGTGCTGGGCGAGGTCAACCTGTACGAGCAATCGATGCACGAGTGCGAGGCGCAGTTGGCACGCTGGCATGTCGACGATGAAATCGTCCGCAAACTCGACGAAGTCAGCGGTATTGGCTTGCTGACAGCGAGTGCGCTGAAAACCGCAGTAGGCAGCCCGGAGCGCTTTGCCAATGGCCGCCAGCTCAGCGCCTGGCTGGGCATGACCCCGAGAGAGCACAGCAGCGGCGAGCGCCGCCAGTTGGGGCATATCAGCCGGCAGGGCAACACCTACGTGCGCACGTTGCTAATCCATGGTTCCCGCGCCGCCTTATTGGCCGCCCAGCGCTGCCAGGCCAAAACGCCCGAACGCATGACCGCGTTGCAGCGCTGGGCGACACAAACAGCGGCGCGCATTGGGCAGAACAAAGCGGCGGTGGCGTTGGCGAACAAGCTGGTGAGAATTTGCTGGGCCGTGTGGTGCCACGAACGGCGCTTCAGCGACAACTGGCAAAGCATGCCGCCCGCCTGACGGCGAGCGGGTAATCAATAGTGGTTGTGGTGGAGAGCAGCACTGTCGGAACGGGCGAGTCCTGCAGCGGAGCAAGGCCGATAACAATCATGATCCGCGTGATCGATTGAGCGCTTGGCCCCCGCTGCGCGAACTACAGAATGGCCAGGGTGTTGAACCCATAAAAAGGCCGGATATACGCATGCAACCGCACCGACGGCAGGGCAGATCAAAAGCTTTGCCCACTACTTGTGGGGAGAGTCCATATACGCATTGTTAGGCCCACGCCTAAGTTAAACCGCTCCGAGAGCGCCGGCTTGAGTGATTGGTTAGGCATCTTTCTTGGCAGCGCTATGCTTCCGGCGATATGCGCGGACTGCTTCAGATGATATTGCCAGAACAGATGACACCTTATAAGCGCTATAGACGCTAAGTAATCCAAAGGCAAAAGATGCAAGTATTGCCAATGATTGAGGGTTTAGCTTACATGTGGGGTCGAAGGAAGCCGCGCCGCACCAATTGTTCATTACTTCAGCCCACATTGGGCTAAGTAAAAACATAATGAATATCTGGAAGGAGAATATTGCCCCAACTCCGGCCTGGATAAATTTCAATATTAGTAGTGTTTCATTTTCTATAAGTTGTTCAATTTGTGCTTTCTTAGCGATCAATCTTTTTTCTTGGCGCAGCTTCATCGAACTCGAAAGGCTGGCAGCAAGCAACCCTATACGATCTTTTGCAAAACCGGCGATAACGCTTGCAACGATTGCAATGAAGAAGGCTGAGAACCACCACGATGGATCCTTCAGATTTTCTACGATGCCGCTCATGAGTAACTCCTGCTGCGATTTTGAGAAAGCCTAACTATAAGTAGGCGACATAAGTGGCGTAATGCGTTGCGCTACTTATGTTGGATAACGTTCCTTGTCATGCCTACATCGTTTTTTGCTTATAGGTTGTCGTGGGTAATACGACAGCTCCGAGCAGGCAAATACGACATGGGGCAGCAAGACCTGAAGTCGGGCATTCACCCGCGCTTTCGCCCCGACGCTACTGTTTCAGCGACCGTCTGTCCATCGGGCGGGGTAGGTGCAGCATCTGCTGTTGCAGCAGCCTGCGTTTCTCACAGGGGCAAAGGCCTGGTGCGAATTAGCTCCCCTCTCCCACTTGTGGGAGAGGGGCTGGGGGAGAGGGCAGGGCTGCAACGGCTTACTCCACCCCCGCCTGCCCCAACTGCCGCTGACAAAACTCGATAAACAGCTGCGCCGACTTGGTCGGCTGGGCGCGTTTGAGCCAGGCGGCGACCAGGCCGGAGCCGCTGACCGGCTCGACGATGTCCACCGTTACCACTTGCTTGCCGTCGTAGGTGCATTCCGAGTGCGGGCGGGTGACCAGCAGGGAGAAGCCGAAGCCCTGGCCGACCATGCCGCGCACCATTTCGATGGAGGGCGAGCTGAAGACGATATTGGGCGTCAGGCCCAGCTCTTCGAACAGGCTGACGAAGTAGGTGCGGCTCGGTTGCACGTCGAGCAGGATCATCGGTTCCAGGGCCAGGTCGCGCAGCGAGACCTGGGCCTGGGCGGCGAAGCGGTGGTCTGCCGGGAGCAGGGCGTAGGGTTTTTGCGGGGCCATCAGCGGTTCGCTGGCGATGGTCGCGTCGAGGTCGTGGTCGTAGAGGATGGCCAGGTCGAAACGCCCGGCGGTGAGGCCTTGCACCAGTTCCTGCTGCTCGCCGTCGCGCAGGCGGATTTCCACGCCGGGGTACTGGGCGTTGAAGCCGGCGATTAGCCGCGGCAGGTAGAGCGGGGCGACGGTCTCGAAGCAGCCGATGTCGATCTGCCCGGCCACCACGTCGTTGTCGGCCAGGGCGTTCTGTTCGAACTCGCGGGCCATGCGCAGCAGTTCCAGGGCTTTCTTGTAGAAGCGCGAGCCGCCGGGGGTGAGCGATACGCCCTGGGCGTGGTGGCGGATGAACAGTTGCAGGCCGAAGCTGTCTTCCAGGCCCTTGATCGCGGTGGAGATCGACGGCTGGGCGATGTACAGCTTGCGCGAGGCTTCGGCCACGCTGCCGCATTCCACGGTGGTGACGAAATACTTGAGCTGGCGCAGGGTGTAGGTGGCCATGGGGTCTCCGCGGTGGTCGGGCGCTGGGGAGAGGTTGGTGTTGCTGGCGGCCCTCTCCCCCGGCCCCTCTCCCACTGTTCCTAAAAAGAAAGGCGGAGAGGGGAGGGTTTAGCACTGTTCTGTGTATCGATTCTGTGTGCCCAACATACTCCAGCGCGGCCTGGGGCGGGCTTGGCGGCTGAGCAGTTTTTTCATGGGCTGCGAACATATATTTACTAATTTCCGAGTTTTCGCCCCTGGGACACCATCAGCCTCGACAACCACCCAGGCCGCCCTGCGCGGTCGGTATGAGGATCGAGGCGATGTTGCAACTCAGCGATTGGCAGCAACGGGCTGCCGCCCAGGGCTTTATCAGCGGTGCATGGATTGATGGCCAGGTGCGCGGCGCGCAATCCGGCGCCACCTTTGCCTCGGTCAACCCGGCCACCAACCAGTTGCTGGATCGGGTTGCCGCCTGCGATGCGGCGGATGTCGATGCCGCCGTGCGCAGTGCCCGCCGCGCTTTCGACCAGGGCCCCTGGGCGCGCATGGCGCCGCGTGAGCGCAAGCAGGTGCTGCTGCGTTTGGCCGAGCTGATCATGGCCAACCGCGAGGAACTGGCCCTGCTCGACTCGCTGAACATGGGCAAGCCGGTGATGGATGCCTACAACGTCGACGTGCCCGGCGCTGCCCAGGTCTTCGCCTGGTACGCCGAGAGCCTGGACAAGCTCTACGATCAGGTCGCCCCCACCGCCAGCGATGCACTGGCCACCATCACCCGCGAACCGCTGGGGGTGATCGGCGCCGTGGTGCCGTGGAACTTCCCCCTCGACCTGGCCGCCTGGAAGCTGGCTCCGGCCCTGGCTGCCGGTAACAGCGTGGTGCTCAAACCGGCCGAGCAGTCGCCGTTCTCCGCCCTGCGCCTGGCCCAGCTGGCCCTGGAAGCCGGCCTGCCGGCAGGCGTTTTGAACGTGGTGCCGGGCATGGGCGAGACCGCCGGCAAGGCCCTCGGCCTGCACATGGATGTGGACTGCCTGGCCTTCACCGGCTCCACCGAAGTGGGCAAGTACTTTATGGCCTACGCGGCGCAGTCCAACCTCAAGCAGGTGTGGCTGGAGTGCGGCGGCAAGAGCCCCAACCTGGTGTTCGCCGATTGCGGCGATCTCGACCTGGCCGCGGAGAAGGCCGCCTTCGGCATCTTCTTCAACCAGGGCGAAGTCTGCTCGGCCAACTCGCGCCTGCTGGTCGAGCGTTCGATCCACGACGAGTTCGTCGAGCGCCTGATCGCCAAGGCCGCCCAGTGGCAGCCCGGTGACCCGCTCGATCCGGCCAGCCGCATGGGCGCCATCGTCGAGACGCGCCAGGCCGAACGCATCATGGCCTTTATCGATCAGGCCCAGGGCGAGCGCGCGCGCCTGGTCTGCGGCGGCCAACGGCTGAGCTTCAACGGCTCGGACAATTTCATCCAGCCGACCATCTTCACCGGCGTCAGCGCCAACATGCGCCTGGCCCGTGACGAGGTGTTCGGCCCGGTGTTGGCGGTGACCGCCTTCGACGGCGAAGAGGAGGCCGTGCGCCTGGCCAACGACAGCCAGTACGGCCTGGCCGCCTCGCTGTGGACCGACAACCTGCACCGCGCCCACCGGCTGGCCCGCCGCCTGCGCGCCGGCACCGTATCGGTGAACACCGTGGATGCCCTCGACGTGTGCACCCCGTTCGGCGGCTGCAAGCAGTCCGGCTTTGGCCGCGACCTGTCGCTGCATGCCTTCGACAAGTACAGCCATTTGAAGACGACCTGGTTCCAGCTGCGCTCCTAAGCACCCTGGTGCTCAAGGGGCGCGGCATGTCCGCGCGAGCCACAACGCAAGTTCCACCTCGCACAACAATAAAATCGCAGGAGAACGCACCATGTACGATCCCGATATCACCCTCTCGCCCCCGCGGGCCGCGGGCGTCGAGGCCAAAGGCAAGTTCAGCAAGAGTCTGGGGCTCGGCGCCCTGTTGTCGGTCTCCATTGGCCTGGTGGTTTCCCAGGGCGTGATGGTGCTGATGCTGCAAGGCGCCGGCATCGCCGGGCCGGGCTTCCTCATCCCGTTGTTCATCGCCTTTCTGCTGGCGCTGAGCTACATCTTCTCCTTCGCCGAACTGTCGCTGATGATTCCTCGCGCCGGCAGCCTGAGCAGCTACACCGAGGTGGCCCTGGGGCATTTCCCGGCGATTGTCTCGACCTTCTCCGGTTACGTGGTGGTGGCGATGTTCGCCCTCTCGGCCGAACTGCTGCTGCTCGACCTGATCATCAACCAGGTCTATCCCGGCGTGTTCCCGCACATGAGCATCGCCTTCGGCGTGCTGGTGCTGTTCACCCTGCTCAACCTGCTCGGCATCGATATCTTCGCCCGCCTGCAGACCGCCCTGGCCACGATCATGGTGATCGTCCTGCTGGCCCTCGGCCTGGCCGCAGTCAGCGGCAGTGGTAGCGAGCCGGCGCTGAGCAGCAGCCTGCCGCAGGAGTGGAACCCGATGGGCGCTGGCGTGCTGACCCTGGTGGCGCTGGCCATCTGGGGCTTTGTCGGCGCCGAGTTCGTCTGCCCGCTGGTGGAAGAGTCGCGCCGCCCGGAGCGCAACATTCCCTGGGCGATGATCATCGGTGTCACGGTGATTTTCGTCACCATCGCCCTGTATGCCATCGGCGCGCTGTACTACGTGCCGCAGGACAAACTGGCCAGCGATGCGCTGCCGCACTTCCTGTATGCCACCGCGCTGTTCGGTGAAACCGGCAAGCATGTGCTGGTGATCGCTGCACTTACCGCCACCTGCAGCACCCTCAACACCTCGCTGGCGGCCATCCCGCGCATGCTCTACGGCATGGCGCAGAACGGCCAGGCCTTCCCGCAGTTCAAGCTGCTCAGTCGTGGCTTCAACACGCCCTGGGTGGCCGTGCTGTTCGTCGCCGCCATCACCGGTATTCCGGTGCTGTTCATGGGTGACAACCCTGGTGCGGTCAATCTGCTGCTGATCGCCGCGGCCATCGCCTGGTTGCTGGCCTACATCGTCTGCCACCTGGACGTGATCGCCCTGCGTCGCCGCTATCCGCACCTGGCGCGCCCGTTCAAGACGCCGTTCTACCCGCTGCCACAGCTGCTCGGCATCGTCGGCATGCTGGTGTCGATCTACTACGCCTCGCCGACCCCGGAGATGGCGTTCTCGATCTTCACCAGCGCCGGCGTGGTGCTGGGCCTGGTGTCGCTGATCGCCGTGGTGTGGATCAAACTGGTCATGCGCAAACCACTGTTCACCCCGGTGCCGCTGGACGAAGTTCTGGCGCGTAAATGAGTCATCCGCCGGGGTGTTGCGCCCCGGCCATTCAATAACATGTAAAACAGGCGAGGCCGCTGTCATGACACTCCCCCAGAACCCCACCCGCACCACCCGTGATTACCAGGCGCTGGATGCGGCCCACCACATCCACGCCTTTGTCGACCAGAAGGCGCTGAACGCCGAAGGGCCGCGCGTGATGGTGCGCGGCGAGGGCCTGCACCTGTGGGACAACGAAGGCAAGCGCTACCTCGACGGCATGTCCGGCCTGTGGTGCACCAACCTCGGCTATGGCCGCAAGGATCTGGCCGCCGCGGCCACCCGTCAGCTGGAGCGGCTGCCGTACTACAACATGTTCTTTCACACCACTCACCCGGCGGTGGTGGAGCTGTCCGAGCTGCTGTTCAGCCTGCTGCCCAGCCACTACAGCCACGCCATCTACACCAACTCCGGTTCCGAGGCCAACGAGGTGCTGATCCGCACCGTGCGCCGCTACTGGCAGATTCTCGGCAAGCCGCAGAAGAAGGTGATGATCGGCCGCTGGAACGGCTACCACGGCTCCACCCTGGGCAGCACCGCCCTCGGCGGCATGGGTTTCATGCACGAGATGGGCGGCATGCTGCCGGACTTCGCCCATATCGGTGAGCCGTACTGGTACGTCCAGGGTGGTGAGCTGTCGGAAGAGGAATTCGGCCTCAAGGCGGCCCGCGAGCTGGAAGCGAAGATCCTCGAGCTGGGTGCGGAGAATGTCGCTGCTTTCGTTGCCGAACCCTTCCAGGGTGCCGGCGGCATGATCTTCCCGCCGGCCAGCTACTGGGCGGAAGTCCAGCGCATCTGCCGTCAGTACGATGTGCTGTTGTGCGCCGACGAAGTGATCGGTGGTTTCGGCCGTACCGGCGAGTGGTTCGCCCACCAGCACTTCGGTTTTGAGCCGGACACCCTGACCATCGCCAAGGGCCTGACCTCGGGTTACATCCCCATGGGCGGCCTGGTGCTGAGCAAGCGCATGGCCGAGGTGCTGGTGGAGCAGGGCGGCGTGTTCGCCCATGGCCTGACCTACTCCGGGCACCCGGTGGCGGCGGCCGTGGCCATCGCCAACATCAAGGCGCTGCGTGACGAAGGCGTGGTCAACCAGGTCAAGAACGACAGCGGCCCGTACCTGCAGCAGTGCCTGCGCCAGGTGTTCGAGGGCCACCCGCTGGTCGGCGAAATCCAGGGCGCCGGCCTGGTCGCCGCCCTGCAGCTGTGCGAAGACAAACCCAGCCGCAAGCGTTTCGCCAACGAGACCGACATCACCTGGCGTTGCCGCACCATCGGCTTCGAGGAAGGCCTGATCATCCGCGCCACGGGCGGACGGATGATCATGGCGCCGGCCCTGGTGGCCACGCGCGGCGACATCGACGAGCTGGTCAGCAAGACCAAGCTGGCGCTGGATCGCACCGCCCAGGAGTTCGGTCGCCTGTAACGGCAACTGCAAGCAAGCTGGCCGCAACCCTTGGCGCCCCACCGGCGGCGCTAAGGGTTTTTTATTGGGCGCTGTCTGCACTGTAGGAGCCAGCTTGCTGGCGATTGCTCTGTGCCGGCCGCTGATCGCCAGCAAGCTGGCTCCTACATAAAGCGGGTGCGCCGTGCGCACCGAGGGCAGTGGCAACACATCGCGGCACAGCGTCTGGGTATGGGCAATTGGCCAGCGTGCCGCTTGTCGATTTCGTTCCCTCTGGTTCGACCAATAGGTAGGCTTTGGTGGGCTACCCTTGCCTGCCTCTGGCCGAACGAGACGTACCATGGACCTGGATTCCAAGCAGCTGGAACTGCACCTTGAGCGCCTGTACCGCGAGGAATCGCGGCGGGTGCTGGCGACTCTGATTCGCCTGCTCGGCGACTTCGATCTGGCCGAGGAGGCGCTGCACGAAGCCTTCCGCGCCGCCCTGGAACAGTGGCCTATCCAGGGTATGCCGGCCAATCCGCGCGCCTGGCTGGTCTCGGCCGGGCGCTTCAAGGCCATCGATCAGCTGCGCCGCCAGGCGCGCTTCCAGGCCCTGGAGGACAGCCCCGAACCGCTCGCCGAGGGCGAGGTCTGGGATGGCGAGCATCTGGAAGACGACCGCCTGCGCCTGGTGTTCACCTGTTGCCACCCGGCCCTGGCCTTCGAGGCCCAGGTGGCGCTGACCCTGCGCGAAGTCTGCGACCTCACCACCGAGGAAATCGCCCGCGCCTTTCTTGCCACGCCCAGCACCATCGCCCAGCGCATCGTGCGGGCGAAGAACAAGATCCGCGACGCGCGCATCCCCTACGAAGTGCCGGGGCGCAACGAGCTGGCCGAGCGCCTGCAGGCGGTGCTGCAGGTGGTCTACCTGGTGTTCAACGAAGGTTACTTCGCCAGCTCCGGCGCCGAGCTGACCCGCCAGCATCTGTCCGCCGAGGCCATCCGTCTCGGTCGCCTGCTGCTGGAGTTGCTGCCCGAGGCGGAAGTACAGGGTTTGCTGGCGCTGATGCTGCTGCACGAGTCGCGGCGCGCTGCGCGCAGTGATGCCGATGGCCTGCCGGTGCTGCTGGAGGAGCAGGATCGCGCGCTGTGGGATCGCACGCTGATCGCCGAGGGTGAGGCCCAGGTGCAGGCGGCGTTTGCCTCCGGCGAGATCGGTCCCTATTGCCTGCAGGCCGCCATCGCCGCAGTGCACGCCGAGGCGGCGAGCATGGCCGCGACCGACTGGACGCAGATCGTCGGCCTGTACGACGTGCTGCTGCGCGCCACGCCCTCGCCGGTGATCGAGCTCAACCGCGCCGTGGCCCTGGCCATGCGCGACGGCCCGCAGGTTGGTCTGCAGGTGATCGAGGCACTGCTGGCGCGCGGTGAGCTGGCCGACTACCACCTGGCGCATGCCGCCTGCGCCGATCTGAACCGGCGCCTGGGCCATTGGGCTGCGGCCCGCACGGCCTATCAGCGCGCCCTGCAACTGAGCCAGCAGGGCGCCGACCGGCAGTTTCTCGAACGGCGGCTGGCCGAGTTGCCGGCGATGTAGGAGCCAGCTTGCTGGCGATCGCTCTGTGCGGGCGCTGATCGCCAGCAAGCTGGCTCCTACATAAAACAGGGCAGCGGTCGTGGGCCGCTGAGAAATATTTTTCTGGACCTGTCGATCCGGCGTTGCGCCAGGCGACTAGTGGATAACCGCAGCGAAAAACGCTGCCAGGGAGGAGAGCGATGAAATACCTGTGCCTGATCTACAGCGACGAGAAACTGCTGCACAGCCTGCCGGAGAGCCCGCGCGACGGCGAGTGCCTCGACTACTTCCAGAGCGTGCAGCAAAGCGGCCGCATGCTCGCCGCCGAGCCGCTGGAACCGGTCGCCACGGCCACCACGGTGCGTGTGCGCGGCGGCAAGCTGAGCATCACCGACGGGCCGTTCGCCGAAACCAAGGAGCAGCTGGCCGGCTTCTACCTGATCGAGGCGCGCGACCTCAACGAGGCGCTGCAGATCGCCGGCGGCATCCCCGCGGCGCGGGTCGGCAGCGTCGAAGTGCGGCCGGTGCGTCAGCTGCAGCTCGAGGGCTGAGGCCGTGTGCCCGTTCTGTCTGGCCGCCCTGGTCGTGGGTGGTGCCAGTGTCGCCGGTGCCGGCGGTCTCGGCCTGTGGCTGGGCTGCCGCCGCGCGGCCACCAGGAGGAATAGCGATGAAACCTGAATACCCGAAAATCGCCAGCCGTGAACAATGGCTGGCCGCGCGCCTGGCCCTGCTGGAGCAGGAAAAGGCCCTGACCCATCAACGCGATGCGCTGAACGCCGCTCGCCGGCAGCTGCCGATGGTGGAGGTCACGGCGGACTACCGCTTCAATGGCCCGGATGGCGAGGTGCCGTTGCTCCAGCTGTTCGCCGGCCAGCGCCAGCTGATCGTCTACCACTTCATGTACCACCGCGACAAAGGCGAGGGCTGCCCCGGCTGCTCCTTCCTGGTCGACAACATCGGCCATCAGGCCCATCTGCAGGCGCGCGACACCCGCCTGGTACTGGTCTCGCGGGCGCCCCTGACCGAGCTGGAGGCCTTCAAACGGCGCATGGGCTGGACGTTGCCCTGGTACTCGTCGTTTGGTAGCCGCTTCAACTACGACTTCCATGTGACCATCGACGCGGCCGAGGCGCCGGTCGAGTACAACTACCGCGACCAGGCCGAGCTGCAGCACCTCGGGCAGCTGGAGAACACCAAGGGCGAGCTGCCCGGCGCCAGCGTGTTCCTGCGCGACGGCGAGCGGGTGTTCCACTGCTACTCCACCTATGGCCGCGGCCTGGACATGCTGATGAACACCTACCACTACCTCGACCTCACGCCGTTCGGCCGTGGCGAGGGCTGGGACGGCATGCCCGATCTGGACGGTAAGGGGCTGTTCTGGAACCAGCACAACGACCGCTATGGTGAGGTCCCGGTCGCCACGCATGACTGCTGCGCCTGAGCGCACAAGGAGAAAGAACATGAGCACCACGACCGAACTGCGCGGCCTGATCGACACCTGGGTCGCTGCCAACCTGGCGAAGAACCTGGACGCCATCATTGAGCACTACGCCGAGGATGTACTGGCCTTCGACGCCATCCTCCAGCTGCAATTCAAGGGCCGCGCCGCCTACCGGGCGCACTGGCAGATGTGCCTTGAGATGTGCGCCGGGCCGACCACCTTCGACGTGCGCGAGCTGCAGCAGGAAGCCAGCGGTGAGCTGGGCTTCGGCCACTTCCTCGCCTACTGCGCCGGTACCGACGCCGAGGGCAAGAGCCAGGGCTGCTGGCTACGGGTCAGCCAGGGCTACCGCAAGCAGGGCGGGCGCTGGCTGATCGCCCACGAACACTTCTCGGTGCCGTTCGATCCCGAGAGTGGACAGGCGCTGTTCGGCCTGGAGCCTTGATAAGGGGGCGCGAGTAGCCCGGATGCAATCCGGGGAAGGGGCATGCCGCGCTCCCGGATTGCTTGTCTCCCCTCTCCCACTTGTGGGAGACGACTGCAGGAATGCAGGAGGTAGGGTGACGCAGGACGCCAAAACCGAGGGGCCGGGGGAGAGGGAGTTGGCCAGCGCACCCTCTCCCCAGCCCTCTCCCGTGAACGGGAGAGGGGGCAAAAGCGCTCCGTACTGGCAAGTAGCCCGGATGCAATCCGGGGAAAGTGTGCGTGCCGGGCTCGCGGATTGCATCCGGGCTACACGGCGGTCAGGACTTAATAACTACACAAGGAGTAACCCATGACCCTGCTGATCTTCGTAGTACTGATCCTCGCCGGCCTGGCGGTGTTCATCGCCTCGCGCCCGGCCGATTTTCGCATCGAGCGCTCGGCGCTGATCCAGGCCGCACCGGATACGGTGTTCGCCTGGGTCAATGACTTCCACCGCTGGCACCAGTGGTCGCCCTGGGCCAAGCGCGACCCAGCAATGCAGGTCAGCTACGAGGGGCCGGCGAGCGGGGTGGGGGCGATCTATCGCTGGCTCGGCAACCGTGAAGTGGGCGAGGGCAGTTGCCGCATCAGTGCCAGCCAGCCCGGCGCGCTGGTGCGCATGGAGCTGCAGTTCATCAAGCCATTCCAGGCCGACAATGTCGCCGAGTTCCACTTCCAGCCCGAGGCGGCTGGCACGCGGGTGAGCTGGAGCATGAGCGGTAGGAACAACTTCGTCGGCAAGGCCATGGGCCTGCTGTTCAACATGGACAAGATGGTCGGCAAGGACTTCGACCAGGGTCTGGCCAGCCTCAAGGCACTGGCCGAGGGCGAAAAAACCTGACGCAGGCGCCAAGCTTGCCGAGCATGATCCACCGCTGCTGCTCTACAATCGCGCTTTTGCTGCCTGGCTAAGGAGTAACCGTGGAGTCGGTGATCGCGGTCGAAAACCTGAGCAAGACCTACGCGTCCGGCCATCCGGCGCTGAAACAGATCAATCTGCAGATCGACAAGGGCGAAATCTTCGCCCTGCTCGGCCCCAACGGCGCCGGCAAGACCACCCTGATCAGCATCATCTGCGGCATCGTCAATCCGGGCGCAGGCCAGGTGCGGGTGGCCGGTTATGACATCAAGGCCGACTACCGCGCGGCCCGCTCGCAGATCGGCCTGGTGCCGCAGGAGCTGGTCAACGACGTGTTCGAAACCGTCTGGGCGACGGTCAAATTCAGCCGCGGCCTGTTCGGCAAGAAGCCCAACCCGGCCTATCTGGAGCAGCTGCTGCGCGACCTGTCGTTGTGGGACAAGCGCGACGCGAAGATCTTCGAACTGTCCGGCGGCATGAAGCGCCGGGTGATGATCGCCAAGGCGCTGTCCCATGAACCGTCGATCCTGTTCCTCGACGAGCCCACCGCCGGGGTCGATGTGGAGCTGCGCCGCGACATGTGGAACATGGTGCGTCAGCTGCGCGAGCGCGGGGTGACCATCATCCTCACCACCCACTACATCGAGGAAGCCGAGGAAATGGCCGACCGCATCGGGGTGATCCGCAAGGGTGAGATCATTCTGGTGGAGGACAAGCATGTGCTGATGCACAAGCTCGGCAAGAAGCAGCTGACCCTGCAGCTCAAGCACCCGCTGGCGAGCATCCCCGCCGAGCTGGCCAGCTATGGCCTGGAGCTGGCCGACGCCGGCCACGCCCTGGTGTTCACCTTCGACGCCCAGCGCGAGCACACCGGCATCGCCGAGCTGCTCAAGGACCTGGCCCAGCACGGCATCGACTTCAAGGATCTGCAGTCCAGCGAGAGCTCCTTGGAAGATATCTTCGTCAATCTGGTTTCCGGCCGTTGAGCGCAAAGAGGAACGTATGAATTTTCACGCGATCAAGGCCATTTATTTATTCGAACTGGCGCGCACCTGGCGCACCCTGCTGCAGAGCATCGCCACCCCGGTGATTTCTACTTCGCTGTACTTCGTGGTGTTCGGCTCGGCCATCGGTTCGAGCATGACCGAGGTGCAGGGCGTCAGCTACGGCGCCTTCATCGTGCCGGGGCTGATCATGCTGGCGCTGCTCACCGAGAGCATTTCCAACGCCTCGTTCGGCATCTACATGCCGAAGTATTCGGGGACCATCTATGAGCTGCTCTCGGCGCCGATTTCCTACCTGGAGATCCTCATCGGCTTCGTCGGTGCGGCGGCCACCAAGTCGGTGATCCTCGGCCTGATCATCCTGGTCACGGCGCGCCTGTTCGTCGATTTCGAGATCGCCCATCCGCTGGTCATGGCGCTGTTCCTGGTTCTGACGGCGATCACCTTCAGCCTGTTCGGCTTCATCATCGGCGTGTGGGCCGATGGCTGGGAGAAGCTGCAGGTGGTGCCGGCGCTGATCGTCACGCCGCTGACTTTCCTCGGTGGCAGCTTCTACTCGATCAGCATGCTGCCGCCGCTGTGGCAGCAGGTGACCCTGTTCAACCCGGTGGTGTACCTGATCAGCGGCTTCCGCTGGAGCTTCTACGGGGTGTCCGATGTCAACGTGGCGGTCAGCCTGGGCATGACGCTGGGCTTCCTGCTGCTGTGCATCATCACCGTCGGCTGGATGTTCAAGACCGGCTATCGCTTGCGCCAGTAAGCGCTGGGTGGGTGGTGCGCTGTGTGGCCAGGCGCAGCCGGGCAGCATGGACCGCGCCTGCGTTGCCCCTTGCTGCAGTTACACATTCTGCTTCGGCTAAAGCCCCGTGGTCTTCGCTCGGGCTTCTTCCGGCACGCCCGCCGGCATCGTCAGCGGCGTGGCGAAATGCAGCGCGGTCATATACACGGAGCCGCTGTCCGGCTGGTTGAGCCCCGCCTGCACGCAGATGAAGTCGAAGACCTCGTCGGCCTGTTGCGCATCCACGACCACGCTCAACACCCGCGCCAGTGCGGCTTCCGGCACCTTGTCGCGCGGTGCCTTGGCTGCCTGCAGCACGGCCACGCCCCGGCAATGCACGCTGTGCGCCCGGGTGATGCCCCATTCCTCGCGCAGCATGCGCAGCACCTGGCGATCCATACCGTTGTCGGGCAACACGCAGGTGATGAGCTTGGCCGCTCCGCCCGGTATATCGATAGCCAGCCCGCTCACGAGGTGCTGCCCTTTTCCAGCATTTCGCGGGGGATGTAGGTGGCCACTTTCTCAACCGGTGTCGCATAGATCATGCCGCCGCCCGGAACATCCAGTCCGGCTGCGTGATAGATGGTTTCCATGAGGGCGTCCTGGTAGTCGGCAGCCACCAGCAGGCTGACCACTTCCTTCTCCGCATCGATGGCAATGCTGAGCAGGCCAAGACGCTCCCGGGGGCCGAAGCCGTTGGCGTGGTAGACGATCGCGCCTGGTGCGCCCATGCCCTGGGCTGCACGAATCACCAGATCGGCGCGCCCGGCGGCGACGATGCAGGTGATCAGTGCCACGTCGGTGAGGTAGGTAATGCCCTCCGGTTTCATCTTGAATCCCCCGTTGCCAGTAATTGATTCGCAGGCTGTGTGGTGGCGGCCTTGGCCTGCCGCCACATCTGAATACGGGCCCACTGTCCGAGCAGCATGACGCTGATGATGGGGCCGACCGAGGCCATGCTGAGAATGCCGAAGCCTTCGACGGCGTTGGTGGCATTGCCCAGCCCCAGGCCCATGGCCAGCACCAGCGGCACGGTGATCGGGCCGGTGGTCACCCCGGCGCTGTCCCAGGCCACGTTGACGAACTCTTCGCTGGAAAACATCGTCAGCACCGCGGCAAACAGATAGGGCGGCAGCACCAGCCAGACCAGGGGCAAGTCGAACACCAGCTTGGCCACCCCCACGGCGATGCCGCAGGCGACACCGATCGACACCGCGCGGATCAGGCTGCTCTTTCGGATAACCCCGCTGGTCAGGGTCTGCGCCGTGTCCCCCAGCGCATTCAGCGCGGGCTCCGCCACTGTGGCGCCGTAGCCGAGCAGCCAGGCGAAGGCCAGGGCCAGCACCAGTCCCACCTGGTAGAGGTAGAGGGGCGATTTTTCCGCGCCGGGAATCTGCATGAAGGCCGCCGGAATTAACGAACCGGCACTGCCGCCCAGCTTGGACAGGCCGTAGGTCAGACCGAGGTTGAATACGCACATGCCCACCACGGTCAGGGCAATGCCCAGGAGGATCTCGTTGCGCCGCGGCAGGCTCTGGCGCAGCAGCAGCTTCAGCACCAGCAGCAGGAAGATCACCAGGGGCACGATGGCACGCACCCCCGAGACGATCTCCAGGCCGGGGCTGACGCTGTACCAGGCGGCCGCCTCTTGTCCGGCGCCGGCCGCAGCCTGCGCCACCGCGATGATCTCGGCCGGCGTGGCGCTGGCCGCCACGTACAGGGTCAGCAGCATGACCCCGATCACCGGGAACAGCGAGGCCAGGGTGACGATGCCGAAGCCGGACAGCCCCGAGCCGCCCTTGCCGGCCGCCGCTGCGATGCCGATGCCCAGCGCCAGCACCAGCGGTACCGTGACCGGCCCGGTGGTGACCGCGCCGGCGTCCCAGGCCAGGCCGATCACCTTCGCCAGCTCCGGGTCCTGGGCCATGTACACGGTCAGCAGCAGCACAGGCAGCAGTGCTGCATAGATCAATGGCTTCAGGCTCCAGCCATAGAGGAAGCGCAGCGTGCCCGTTACCGCGGCCAGGCCGACGCTGGCGCCGACCACCAGCACCAGTTCACTGGTCCACTGGTTGAGGATCACCCAGAGGTAGGGCGCACGCTGCGCAGAGACATTCTGCCCGGCGGCGCGCAGCGCGCCGATGGCGGGCTCGGCGAAGGTCACGCCAATCCCGAGTAGCAGGATAACCAGCAGGACGACGGGCAGGGACGACTTGCGCGGCAGGTTGTTGCCGATGATTTCGCCGAAGGGCATCAGGCCGAGTTTCAGCCCCTCCATAAACAGCATCAGCCCGACGATCACCGCGAACAGGCCGCCCGCGACCAGCAGCGAGTCTTCCACCAACTGGCGCAGGATGATGATCTGGAACAGCGCCAGGTACAGCGCCAGCGGAACCACGGCGCGCAGCTGTTCCATCAGGCGGATATTGATATAGGGCTTGAGGACGGCGACGACCTCATCCCTGTGCAGTTTCGCGGCTTGGTAGGGCGCTGCTCGCCAGCGTCCGTCGGCATCGCGAACCGGTGCGGAGGTCAATTCGCGCAGGGGGATTTCGCGGCGCCCTGCGCCGATCGTGCGCAGGTAGTCGGCATATCGAATGGCGTCTTTCATGCGCTCAACTGCTCCGGTTGGGCTGCCAGCAGACAGTCTGCCAGTGCTGCGGTTCTGGCCAGAAGACTAAGGGGCTTTTCCAGTCGCGTCCAACCCGCTCACCAAGCCGGGGCGATCGCCGCGGCGACCTTGAGTCCGCCGGGCATGATGCCTTCGTTGCGGCAGCCGGCGGCGACGCAGTCTTGCATCACTTGCCAGATATTCAGCAACCGGGCGCGGGTTTTCGCCTCCGGGCACCAGGCAGCCTCGTTGGCCAGCATCAGCTGGCTTGATCGGCAGGCCGTGCTCGCTGCGCATGCGGTAGTAGCGGCGTAGAGCACGGAGCTTTCATATCGCGTTTTGTTCCGATTCATTCGGGTTGGTAGGCCATCATTAACTTGACCCCGGTCCGCAGAGTGGAGTGGTAGCCAGGCTGGGTATAGCAACCCTGCTGAATAGGAATCGGCAACCATGGCTCAGCCAACCTGCTTTCCCAAGAGGCCAGCATCCTCTCGTGTTTCCGCTGCATCTACCTGCGCGTTTCTGTCTTTTGCTGGCGGGCGTTACGGCATTTGTCCAGAGCGGGCCAATGCCACGCCATCCGATTCAAGGACGAAGCGTTTCCACAGGGTCAAGTGGGCAAGCGGCGGGGCGCTGCTGTTGGCTGCCGCCCTGGGCCTGCCGGGATGCACGCCCAACTCCAATACCGGCACCACCAATGTCATCACCGACATCTCCTTCGGTGGCCGAACCCATCGCCCGAGTGATTGCTTCAGTGATGAGCCGTCCAACCCGCCGCGGAATTGCTCCGCCGCTGAGCTCGAGTCCCTGCGCTTCGCCGAACTGGGTACGGAAATCAATGCGAGCCCCCTCGGTGCCGGTAGTTGTAGGCAGGCTTCGATTAACTTTGGCGATGGGAGCCCGACGCAGGTCTTCTTCAATCAGCGCCTGGATGGGCTGTTTCTCGTTAACCACACTTACAACGGCTGGCCCGGCAAGAAGCTGGTCCGGGTCAACAGCCAGGTCGACTGCCTGGGCAGCGTGGATAAAGAGATCTCGGTGGGGATCGGCCCCGGTGGCCGCGAGGATTTCAGATTCGGCTTCTGCGTCGGTCCGCAGTGCCCTGTGCCGGTCACCACCACGCTGTGCATTCCCGTCGTGTCGCCAGCGGGCCCCATGCCAGATATCCGTAGGGGCAGCGGCGTGCGCATCATCACCAATGGCCGCACGATCGATTACGGCTCTGGTCATGTTTTCGACGCCAGTGGCGACCCGTCGGTGGTCACCCCGGCCGGCTATCGCTTTCCTGATCGCAGGAAGTTCTCGCTGGTGTACCGCCTTGGCTCCCAGAGTATCCAGGGCGAGGCCGGCTCGGTGACTTTCATCGCGGATCAAACGGCCCCGTTGGAGATATGCATGAACGATAACCCCGGCCTGCTGACGGACAACCGCGGCAACATGCTGCTCACCATTACCGTGAACGAGCGCAGCGCCCAATGACCGCCCGCATGCGCTCAGGCCTTGCGAGCTGGGAGCAGGCCTGAGGGCGATAGGTAGGCGTCTTGCGGCGCGTGGCAGCGGTTCTGGCGGGTGGTCAGCACTCGATGATATTCACCGCCAAGCCGCCGCGCGCCGTCTCCTTGTACTTGCTCTTCATGTCCGCGCCGGTGTCGCGCATGGTGCGGATCACCCGGTCTAGGGAGATGAAGTGCTGGCCATCGCCGCGCAGGGCCATGCGCGCGGCGTTGATTGCCTTGATCGAGCCCATCGCGTTGCGCTCGATGCAGGGCACCTGAACCAGCCCGCCGACCGGGTCGCAGGTCAGCCCGAGGTTGTGCTCCATGCCGATCTCGGCGGCGTTCTCCACCTGCTGGATGGTGCCGCCGAGCACCTCGCACAGGGCGCCGGCGGCCATCGAACAGGCCACGCCGACTTCACCCTGGCAGCCGACTTCGGCACCGGAGATTGAGGCGTTCTCTTTATAGAGGATGCCAATGGCGGCGGCGGTGAGCAGGAAGCGCACCACGCCATCGTCGCTGGCGCCGGGGACGAAGCGCCGGTAGTAGTGCAGTACCGCCGGGACGATGCCGGCCGCGCCGTTGGTGGGCGCGGTGACCACGCGGCCGCCGCTGGCGTTTTCCTCGTTTACGGCCAGGGCGTAGAGGTTGACCCAGTCCATCACCGTCAGCGGGTCGCGCAGGCTGGCTTCCGGATTCTCGCTGAGCTGGCGCTGCAGGGCGGCGGCGCGGCGGCGCACCTTGAGCCCGCCGGGCATGATGCCCTCGTTGCGGCAGCCGGCGGTGACGCAGTCCTGCATCACCTGCCAGATCTTCAGCAGCCCGGCGCGGGTTTCCGTCTCCGGGCGCCAGGCCGCCTCGTTGGCCAGCATCAGTTGGCTGATCGACAGGTGGTGCTCGCTGCACAGGGCCAGCAGCTGCTTGGCGCTCTTGAACGGGTAGCTCAGTGGAGTCTGGTCTTCGACGATGCGATCGAGGCCGGCGGCCTCTTCATCGACCACGAAGCCGCCACCCACCGAGTAGTACTCGCGCGAGCGGATCTGCAGGCCGGCGGCGTCGAAGGCGCGGAAGATCATGCCGTTGGGATGGAAGGCCAGGGGCTTGCGGATCAGCGCCAGGTGTTCCTTCTCGACGAAACGGATGCGTCGCTCGCCGCCGAGGTTCAGCTCGCCGCTGGCGCGGATCGCCGCCAGGCGCGGTTCGATGGAGGTGGTGTCGACGCTGTCCGGTTGCTCGCCTTCCAGGCCGAGCAGCACCGCCTTGTCACTGCCGTGGCCCTTGCCGGTGGCACCGAGCGAACCATATAGCTCGACCTTGAGAGTGACCGTGGCGCTCAGCAATTGTTCGCGCTTGAGTCCTTCGACGAAGCGCGCGGCGGCGCGCATGGGCCCGACCGTGTGCGAGCTGGAGGGGCCAATGCCGATCTTGAACAGGTCGAATACGCTGAGGGCCATGCCGTGCTCCTGTGACTGATTAGTCAGAAGCTTACACCCGCTGGCGCGGCCCTTAGGTCGAGGAAGCGACTCGCAGTTGCCTTTCCTCGCCGGCTGTACGGCTCAATCGCTGAGTAGGCGCCCGCTGCGGATCGCTGTGGCGCCAGCAACCTTGGCCAGCCACAGGCCGGGCTGGGCGAAGCGCAGGCGTTCACGGGCGTAAAGCACACCGTCGGTAGTGGCGCGCACCAGGCTGCGACGGTCACTGAGTGGGTCGATCACCTCGAACAACGGGTCGCCGCAGTTGACCTGGGCGCCCAGCGGTTGCAGAAAACTGACCACGCCAGGATGTGGCGCATACGCATATTGCGCGCCGGCAAAGGGCGTGGCGCTGCAATCAAGAGCGGGGGCGGGGGGCCAGTCGCCCGCCAGCAGGCCCTGGTCGGCGAGGAAGGCGAGGATGGCTTCGGCATCCTGTTCGGCGCGCTGCGCTTCGGTATCGGCCATGCCGCCCAGCTCGATGGTGGTGGTCAGGCAGGCCAGTGGCACGGGCTTGCCGGGAAAGGCTTCGGCCAGTTGCAGCCAGGGCGCTGCGCAGGCCTCGTCGAAGGACTGGCCGCCGGAGTCTTCGGCGAGCAGCACGGCCCTGGCCTCCAGGCGTGCGGCCAAACCCTGCAGTTGCGGCCAGAGCTGTGGCAGGGCATAGAGCAGCATGACCGATTCGAAGTCGCAGTGCAGGTCGAGCACCACGTCGGCGTCGCAGGCGTGTTGCAGCAACAGGCGCTGCAGGCCATCGAGCTGGCTGGCCGGCTCGGGCAAGGCGGCCAGGGCGCTACGCATGGCCTGGCGGATCAGGGCGACGTTGCCGCTGGCGCTATCGCCCAGTTGCTCCTGCAGGTGGTGCTGCAGCAAAGCGGCGAGGTTGGGAAAGTCGCGGTTGAAGTTCTTGCCGCTGGAGAAATCGAAGCGGCCCTGATGGGTGGCCTGGAACATCTGGGCCAGGCCGATGGGGTTGGCGGCGGGAACCAGCTCGATCACCCCGCGCAGCTGTCCATTGGCCTCCAGCTCCTGCAGGCGCCGCTTGAGCTCCACGGCTACGCGCATGCCCGGTAATTCATCGGCATGCAGGGCCGCCTGGATATAGGCCTTGCGCGGGCCATTACCAAAGCGGAAGACCGACAAGGTGCGTTGTGTGCCGAGGCCGCTCCAGGGGAGTGGGTGTTCGATGTGCTGCATAAAACGTCCTTCACCATAGGCAGATGCTGAAGTGTACCCGGCGCAGGGATGTGTGCGGGGCATGGGTGACGCTGGCCGAATTGTTGCTGCAATCCTTGGATATTTCCTGGTTGTCCGATTGGTCAGGATATGAATTTTTGTAGGGGAATGGTTTTGTGCGGGTTGGCGCGCATGCTGATTTGCGCCACACTTTTTCCGGCAGTCGAGACATTTAGGCGCATGATGGCTGCGTAAAAGCCCAGGTCGCGTATCAGTAACTGGCTGATTGCCATCACCTGCGCCATCCAGCAGGATCGCCGCCCTCGCCGTGCCTGGTGCAACCAGTAGCGGCACGCGAAACGTACCCAACCAGGGAGAGGTGGTACCCGATATTGCAGGGGCAGAAGACCCCGTCTGAGGAGTTAGCACATGCCCGCGCGGGTTGTATTGGTCGATGATCACGAATTGGTCAGAGCTGGGATTCGTTCGCTGTTGCTGGAAGCTGGTTACGAAGTGGTTGCCGAGGGCAGTGATGGCGACCAGGTCGAGGCGCTGGTGGAGACGCATCGTCCGGACGTGCTGCTGCTCGACCTGACCATGCGCCGCTGCTCCGGTCTGGAAGCCCTGAGCACCGTGCGTTCGCGCTGGCCAGAGCTGCCGGTGATCCTGCTGTCGATGCACGACACCCGCGACTATGTGATCAAGGCCATGCAGATGGGCGCCTCGGGCTACCTGCTCAAGGATGCTGCCGTGATCGAGCTGCAACTGGCCCTGCAGGCCGTGCTCGATGGTCATCGCTACCTCAGCCCACGGGTGGCGGGGCAGGTGATCGATGCCGCGGCCGGGGTGACCGAGGAAACGCCGCTGGAGCTGCTGACCAATCGCCAGCAGGAGGTGCTGTACTGGCTGGCCAAGGGCAAGAGCAACAAGGAAGTAGCCTTTATCCTCAACCTCAGCGTGAAAACCGTTGATACCCACCGCGCGCAGATCATGGACCGCCTGGCGATCCGCGATCTGGCGGGTCTGGTGATGTATGCCCTGCGCCGCGGCATCATCAAACTGGACGAGTGAATCCTCGTTCACTGGCTAGGTATTACTACTTAGGCGCTCTCGCCAAATCACTGATAAGGATTTTGGCGCCAATTTAATAAGCTCCGGCAGGTATTTACGGTGATGGCAGCTTGCCACCCGCCGTCGGCCAAAATCTCAGCTACCGTTAATCTCAGTGAGTCGGCCTTCCCGCTTCAGTGGCGGGTAGGCTGTGGCCAGAACATAACAATAAAAGAGGGGCGCTCGAACCCCTCTCTGCTGCCTGGAGAACCATCCATGGTCACGAGTTCGCGGCTAGTCGCCCATGCCCCGCGTTCCTGGCTGATTGCCGGCGTTCTGTTGATTCCAGTTGTCTGTGTGCTGCTGGCCGCTACCTGGTGGCACGGTGCACTGGCGGCTGGTTTGCTGCTGATCTGGCTGTGGTTGTTCCTCAACCGCCCGGCCTTGGCTCAGGGACCGGTAGTCGAAGACTCGGCGCCGGCCCTGGCGCAGACCCAGGCCAGCCTGGTGGCGCTGCGCGACCTGCTGGATGCCGTACTGCCACTCTGGGTACGCCATATCGAGCTGGTGCAGGGCCAGACCTACCAGGCAGCCGAAGGCCTGACCTCGAAATTCATCGGCATGAGCCAGCAGATCCACCAGGTACTCGACCTCGGCGGCGGTGAGGACGGCGCCGGGGTGTTCGAGGTGCTGCGCCATGCCCAGATCGAACTGCCGCGTGCGGTAAAGATGCTCGATGACACCAGTGAAGAGCGCCAGCGCTTCCTGGTCGAGATCCGCGAGCTGAGCGGCTTCGTCGGCGAATTGCACGGCATGGCCGAAGACGTGGCCAAGATCGCCTCGCAGACCAACCTGCTGGCCCTCAATGCGGCGATTGAAGCGGCACGGGCTGGCGAGTCCGGGCGCGGCTTCTCGGTGGTCGCCGACGAGGTGCGCAAGCTGTCGTCGATGTCTGGGGAAACCGGGGCGAAGATCACCGAAAAAGTACAGGTCATGGGCCGCTCGATGGAGTCCATGGTGGCGCGGGCCGAGCAGATGGACACCGTCAGCCAGAGCACTATCCAGGCTGCAGAAAATATCGTCGGGCAGGTACTCAGCGAACTGGCGGCGGGCGTCAGCCAGCTCGAGCAGCGCCTGCAAATGCTGCAGAGCAACAGCCGCGAGGTCGAACACACGGTCAACGCGGTGCTGGTCGACCTGCAGTTCCAGGACCGGGTCAGCCAGATCATTTCCCACATTACCGACGACATCCAGCGCCTGCAGGGCTGCATGGGTGATGAGCGGGTGCCCTCCAGTGGCGAGTGGCTGAAACGCCTGGAGTCCAGCTATACCACGCTGGAGCAGCAGCGTGCGCACAGCGGGCAGGCTGCAGGGGGCGTGGAGCAGTCCTCCGTCACTTTCTTCTGAACACACACATCTGAACGGAAACAGGGATCAAGTCATGGGCAAGACCGTATTGGTGGTGGACGACTCGACGAGTTTTCGCCAGGTCGTCGGCATCGCGCTCAAGGGTGCCGGCTACGACGTGCTGGAAGCCTGCGATGGCAAGGATGCGCTGAGCAAACTGGATGGGCGCAAGATCAACCTGATCGTCTCCGACGTGAACATGCCGAACATGGACGGCATCACCTTCGTCAAATCGGCCAAGCTGCTGCCGGCCTACAAGTTCACCCCGGTGATCATGCTCACCACCGAGGCTGGCGAGGCGAAGAAGGCCGAAGGCAAGGCCGCCGGGGTGCGTGCCTGGGTGGTCAAACCCTTCCAGCCGCCGGTACTGCTGGATGCCGTGTCCAAGCTGATCCTGCCTTAACGGTGAGCGCATGAGCGAAATCAGTGGTCGTGAGGAAGGCGGGCGATTTATCGCCGCCGTGCAGGGCGAGTTCAATATCTACAATGCCGCCGAGCTCAAGGATGAGTTGCTGGGGTTGCTGGGCAGCCATAAGCAACTCGATATCGACCTCGGTGCGGTCGAGGATTTCGACAGCAGCGGCGTACAGATCCTCCTGATGCTCAAGCGCGAGGCTCAGCGCCAGAAACGCAACCTGACTTTCGTGCAGCACGCGCCGAGCGTGCGCGAGGTGCTCGACCTGCTCAACCTGGTTGCCGAACTGGGCGATCCGCTGGTCATCCCGCTGGACGCCGCTGGAGCTCGCCCATGAATCTGGATCAAGCCCGTGGTGCCCTGGTGCAGGAAGGCCGTGAACTGCTCACGGCGATGGAAGACGCGCTGCTGGAAATCGAGAGCGACGGCTACAACAGCGAGCGGGTCAATGCGATTTTTCGGGCCGCGCATACCATCAAGGGTTCGGCAGGGCTGTTCGGCCTGGAGTCGCTGATCAACTTCACCCATGTGGTGGAAAGCCTGCTGGATGAGGTGCGCAACGGCGAGCAAATCCTCGACGGAGCGATGCTCTCGCTGCTGCTGACCTGTGGCGACTATATAGGCAGCCTGCTTACGGCGGTCGAGGAACGCAGCGAGGCCAATGAGCCCAATCCGGCGTTGCGTGAGCACCTGCTCAGCCAGTTGAACGACTACCTGCAACCGGCCGTCGAGGCAGTTGCGGCGCCAGCGGAAGAAAGCACGGAACGCCCGGAAAGCACCGCGGTGTCGTCGGTGCAGGCCGCTACCGGGCGGGTCGATGTCATGGAGGGCGAGGCGGTTAGCAGTGACCTCTGGCACATCTCCTTGCGGCCCAATAGCGACGTGCTGCGCAGCGGTATGGATCCGCTGTCGTTCCTGCGTTACCTGGGCAAACTGGGGCGCATCGTCTACATCCACACGCTGACCGATCAGGTGCCGGACGCCGCCGGCTTCGATGCCGAGACCAGTTACCTGGGCTATGAGCTGGAGTTCGAGTCCAGCGCCAGCAAGCAGGAAATCGAGGATGCCTTCGAGTTCATCCGCGAAGACAGTCAGCTGCTCATTCTGCCGCCGCACAGCGCCATCGATGCCTTTATCAAACTGATCTCCAGCCTGCCGGAAGCGCCGGGGCGCCTAGGGGAGATGCTGGTGCGCAGCGGTGCGCTGACCACCCACGAGCTGCAGCGCGTGCTGGAGCGGCAGAGCAGTGGTCGGCAGCCGGCACCGCCGCTGGGCACCCTGCTGGTCGAGGAACAGCTGGTGGCGCCGCCGGTGGTCTCGGCGGCCCTGCACAAGCAGAAACAGAGCGAAGAAAAACGCAGCCAGGAGCAGGTGTTCATCAAGGTCGAAGTGGGCAAGCTCGACCAGTTGATCAACCTGGTCGGCGAGCTGGTGATCGCCGGTGCCGCGGCCAGCCTGTCGCTGCGCCAGGGCGATCCGGCCGCCATGGCCGAGGCCAACGAAGGCGTCGCCACTCTGGTGGAACATATCCGCGACGCTTCGCTGTCGCTGCGCATGGTCGCTATCGGCGAAGTGTTCCAGCGCTTCCCGCGGGTGGTGCGCGATATCAGCAAGGAACTGGGCAAGGACATCGAGCTGCTGATCACCGGCGCCGACACCGAGCTGGACAAGTCCATGGTCGAGAAGCTCGCCGATCCGCTGATGCATATCGTGCGCAATGCCATGGACCACGGCATCGAGCCGTCCGAGTTACGCCAGATCAGCGGCAAGACTGCGCGCGGCCTGCTGCGCCTGAATGCCTTCCACGAGTCGGGCAGCATCGTCATCGAAGTCAGCGACGACGGCCGTGGCCTGGATCGCGACAGGATCCTCGCCAAGGCCATCGAGAAAGGGCTGGTGCAGGCCGACCAGGTGCTGAGTGACGCCGAAGTCTATCGGCTGATTTTTGAGCCCGGTTTCTCCACTGCCGCGCAGGTGACCAACCTGTCCGGACGTGGCGTGGGCATGGATGTGGTGCGGCGCAACATCGAGCAGCTGCGTGGCGAGGTCGAGGTGCTCAGCGAGTTTGGCCAGGGCAGCACGGTGCGCATCCGCCTGCCGCTGACCCTGGCGATCATCGATGGCTTCCAGGTCAAGGTGGCTGGCGAGGTATTCGTCCTGCCGCTGGATCAGGTCATCGAGTGTGTCGATCTGGGGGCGCAGCAGGACCTCAACGAACTGTTCAACCTGCGCGGTGAGGCGCTGCCCTATGTGCGCCTGCGCGAGCTGTTCGGCCTGGAGGCCGCTGTCGATGGGCGCGCCAGCCTGGTGGTGCTGCAGTTCGGCGCGAGCCGGGCCGGCGTGGTGGTCGATGAGCTGGTCGGCGAGTTCCAGGCGGTGATCAAGCCGCTCGGACAGATCTTCGCGCGCAACAAGATTCTCAGCGGCTCGACCATCCTCGGTGATGGCAGCGTGGCGTTGATTCTCGATGTCCCCCAACTGATTCATCGGGCCAGTAGCGCCGTTGTCTCGTCGGGCAACCTTAGCAGTGGCCCACTCAAGGCCGAGTCCCCAGCAGTAGTTTCGACCTACTAAAAGGAACGTCAGGAGATGACTATGTTCAGCAACATGAAACTGGCGACCAAGCTGATTCTGGCTTTTCTGGTCGTTGCCACCATCGCCGGGGTTATCGGCTTCATCGGTACCCGCAGTGTCAATGCGGTCAACGACATGATGACTGATATCTACGACAACCAACTGGTGCCGATCGATGACATCGGTAACGTGCGCGTCCACGTTTCCGACAATTTCCGTCGCCTGTACCAGGTGGCGACCCAGCAGGATCCGCTTGCTGCGGAGAAGATCAAGGAAAAAATCCAGGACAGCGACAAGGCCATCGCTGAAGGCTACAAGAAGTACCTGGCGACCGTTTTGTCCCCTGAAGAGCAGGCCGTGGTGCCCAAGCTGGATGCGGCCACCGAGAAATATCACCAGATGACCGACCAGGTCATGCGGCTGCTCGACAATGGCAATCAGCCGCAGGCCTTGGAACTGGTGGGCGGTGAGCTGAACACTGTCTACAACGAGCGCCGTGCGCTGGCAGCTGAGTTGTCGGAGATCATGGCCAGGAATGCCGCTGTCACCAACAAAGCGTCGGATCAGATCGTCGGCAATATCATGACCCTGCTGACCGGCCTGATGATCGGCGGCTTCATTATCTCCCTGGCCCTGGGTCTGCTGGTGACCCGCGTGATCGTGCGTCAACTGGGTGGTGAACCGGCCTATGCCGCCGAAGTGGTCAGCCGGGTTGCGGCCGGCGACCTGACTGTCGATGTACAACTGCGCCAGGGCGACAACGGCAGCCTGTTGGCCAGCATGCGCCAGATGACCGAAAAGCTGCGCGCCATCATGGGCGATGTCCGGATGACCGCCGACTCCCTGGCCTCGGCCTCCGAGCAGGTCGCCGCCTCGGCCCAGGCACTCAGCCAGAATGCTTCCGAGCAGGCGGCCAACGTCGAGGAGACCAGCGCTTCGGTTGAGGAAATTGCCGCCACCGTGGCGCAGAACAGCGAGAACGCCAGGGTCACCGACGGCATGGCCAGCCAGTCGTCCAAGGACGCGACTGAGGGCGGTGAGGCGGTGCGCGAGATGGTCCAGGCCATGCGCAAGATCGCCGACAAGATCGGCATCATCGACGACATCGCCTACCAGACCAACCTGCTGGCGCTCAACGCAGCGATCGAGGCGGCGCGTGCCGGTGACCATGGCAAGGGCTTCGCCGTGGTGGCTGCCGAAGTACGCAAGCTGGCCGAGCGCAGCCAGGTGGCGGCGCAGGAAATCGGCGGCGTGGCCGGCAGCAGCGTGACCCTGGCCGAGCGTGCCGGGCAACTGCTCGATCAGATGGTGCCGTCGATCCGCAAGACCGCCGATCTGGTGCAGGAAATCTCTTCCGCTTCGCGCGAGCAGAACACCGGTCTTGAGCAGATCAACCTGGCGGTAACCCAGCTGGCGCAGACCACCCAGGTCAATGCCTCGGCCTCCGAAGAGCTGTCGTCCACCTCCGAAGAAATGAGCGGCCAGGCCGTGCAATTGCAGGAAATGATCCAGTTCTTCCAGTTGTCCGAAGGCGCCGCGCGCAGTCAGGGCCATGGCCATACGCCGAGCGTGTCCGGCAAGTCAGCCGGGCGCAAGGCGCCAGCCCGTGCGGCGATGCCGGCGCGGCGCCCGCAGCAGGACGAGTCGGTCGATGAAACGGCATTTACCCGCTTCTAAGGAGGCTGTGCGATGAGCAATTTGCCAGCCCATATGCAGGGCCGCCCGGCGGCTCTGGTGGAGACGCCGTTGACCCAGCAGTTCCTCACCCTGACCCTGGGTGAGGAGCTGTTCGCCCTGCCGATCGAGCATATCCGCGAGATCATCGAGTTCGGCGGGCTCACCGAAATTCCGCTAATGCCGGCGTTTCTGCGCGGGGTGATCAATCTGCGCGGGGCGGTGGTACCGGTGGTCGACCTGGCCGTGCGTTTCGGCCGTGAGCGCACTGCCATCGGCAAGCGCACCTGTATCGTCATCGTCGAGGTGGCTCAGGCCGATAGCCTGCAGCTGCTCGGCATCATCGTCGATGCGGTGAATGAAGTGCTGGCTGTTGAAGGCCATCAGTTGGAGAGTCGCCCGGCGTTCGGTGCGCGGATCCGTGCCGACTTCATCGCCGGGATCCTCAAGCAGAACGAGCAGTTCATCATCGTTCTGGATATTCCCCAGGTGCTGTCACTCGATGAGCTGGCGGACCTGGTCGGCACTCTTGATCAGGCGACGGTGTGAGTAGGTGATGGCTGACGGCGGTGTGGCGATGAAGTCCGGGCTGGATATCGTGCTGAGCGAGGCGGAGTTTCGCCTGCTGCAACAGCTGTTTTACGACCGTGTGGGCATCCAGTTGCCGCCGGTGAAGAAACCGCTGATCTGCGGACGCCTGTCCAAGCGCCTGAGCGCGTTGCGCATGCACAGCTACAAGCAGTATTACCAGCACCTGATCTCCTCGCAGGGTTCGGCAGAGCTGGAGGTGGCGATCGACCTGATCACCACCCATGAAACCTACTTTTTCCGCGAGCCCAAGCACTTCGACTTCCTCCAGCAGAAAATCCTCCCGGCGCTGGCGGCGCAGCCAGACTTCCGGGTATGGAGTGCGGCCAGCTCCACCGGCGAGGAGGCCTACACGCTGGCCATGTTGCTCGATAGCGGCCGGCCGCACCGGCCCTGGAGCGTGGTCGCCACCGATGTCAGCCAGCAGGTGCTGGCCGATGCCCGCCGTGGCCTGTATGTCATGGCGCGCGGCGATAAGATCCCGCCGCACTATCTGAAGCGTTACTGCCTGCGTGGGCGGGATCGCTATGAAGGCTACTTTCTGGTGGAACCGGCCTTGCGCGAGCGGGTCGAGTTCCGCCCGGGCAACCTGACCAAGTCGGCACCGGAGCTGGGCCTGTTCGACCTGATTCTGCTGCGAAATGTATTGATCTACTTCGATGTACCGACCAAGCATCAGGTGCTGAAGAATGTGGTCGACCGCCTCAAACCCGGTGGTTTTCTGATGGTCGGGCACTCCGAGGCGCTGCACGACACTCAGCAACCGCTGGAGTTGGTCAGCTCGTCGATCTACCGCAAGGTGGCGCGATGAGCGGAAAGCGCTTCCTCAATCCCGGCGGCTGGTATTTCGGCGGGGGCGATTTGCGCGTGGAAACCCTGCTTGGGCCCTGTGTCTCGATCGTGCTGTGGTTCCCTGAAGTGCGTAAAGGTGGCATGTGCCATTTCCAGCTGCCAGGCAAGCGCCGGGTGACCGAGCATGCCCGCGACCTGGATGGCCGTTATGGCGGTGAGGCCTGGATCTGGCTCAAGCAGCAGACCCGGGTACATGCCCTGAATCTGCAGGACGCCGAGGTCAAGCTGTTTGGTGGCTCGCGCAGTCTGAACAACCCTGGCTCATCCATGCGCCAGGAGATTGGGGCGCAGAACATCGAATTCGTCGAAAGGCTGATGGAGGAAACCAGGGTGCGAGTGGTTGGGCGCGATCTGGGCGGCGATGGCTATCGCTACCTGCGTTTCGATCTGGCGACCGGTGAAGTCTGGGTGCGCCGCGGCGGGGCGTTGAATATCAAGGCGCTCGAGGAAATGCAGTAATGACCATCAAGGTAATGATTGTCGATGACTCGGCGGTAATGCGTGAGGTGATGCAGCAGTTGCTGGCGCCGCACAAGGATATCGAGGTGGTAGGCGCGGCCATGGATCCGCTGCTGGCCATGCAGAAAATGCAGACGGTCTGGCCGGATGTGATCCTGCTCGATGTGGAAATGCCGCGCATGGACGGCATCACCTTCTTGCGCCAGATCATGGCGACCCGGCCGACGCCGGTGGTGATCTGCTCGACCCTGACCGAAAAGGGCGCCGATATCACCTTGCAGGCTTTGTCTGCCGGGGCGGTGGAGGTCATCACCAAGCCGACCATGGGCCTGCGCGACTTCCTCAAGGACAGCGCCCAGGAAATGCTCACCGCCATCCGCACGGCGGCCAGGGCGCGGGTCAAGCCCAGCTTGCCGACTACGCTGAAGAAAGAGGAAAAGCTCAGCGCCGACGTGCTGGTCAATTTGCCGACTAGCAGCGGACTGCTGAATCAGCGCACCACCGAGAAGATTGTGCTGCTGGGAACCTCCACCGGCGGCACCCAGGCGTTGGAGGCGGTGCTGTGCGAATTGCCGGCGAACAGCCCGGCTATCGCCATTGTCCAACACATGCCGGAAAAATTTACCCGCAGTTTCGCCGAACGCCTCGACTCGCTGTGTGCCATCGAGGTCCGTGAGGCCCAGGATGGTGACCGCATGCTGCCAGGGCGGGCGCTGATCGCACCGGGTGGTCGACATATGCTGATCAAACGCAGCGGAGGGCAGTATTTCGTGGAGGTCAAGGATGGTCCGTTGGTCAGTCGTCACCGCCCGTCGGTAGATGTGCTGTTCCGCTCCGCAGCGGTGCAGGCTGGGCGCAATGCCCTGGCGGTGATCATGACGGGTATGGGCGACGATGGCGCGCGAGGCCTCAAGGAGTTGCATGAAGCCGGTGCGCGAACCTTTGCCCAGGACGAAGAAAGTTGCGTGGTGTTCGGTATGCCAAAAGAGGCTATCAAGTTGGGAGGCGTGGAGGAGATTGTCGCGCTGGACGAAATTCCCCGGGTAGTGATGAGCTGGCGATGAAGAGGCGATTGCAATGATTCCGAACAGATTGCCCCAGCACCTGCTGGTGGTCGATGACAGCGAACTGCAGCGCCAGTTCATGGCTGAGTTGTGTAGCGACATGGGCATTCCCCATGTATTGCAGGCCGTGGATGGCCACGATGCGGTGGCTCAGTTGAAGACCAACCCACAGATCGAGGCGATTATCCTCGACCTGGAAATGCCTGGTATGGATGGCGTGGAAGTGCTCCACGAGATGGCGCGGTTGCAGCTCGATCCAGCTGTGATAGTGGCCAGCGCGCGGGAAAGCGTGCTGCTCAATGTGGTCGAAAGCATGGGCAAGAGCCTGGGCTTGCGTCTGCTGGGGGTGCTACAGAAACCGGTGCTGTTCGAGCAGCTGGCTTCCAGCCTGAGTCGCTTTTCCGTTGTGCAGCAGCGTGCCGAGTATAACGAGTCCCAGGTGGCTGGGCCGCAGCTGGACGAGCAGGATATCCAGCGCGCCCTGCGCGAGGGTGAGTTTGTCGCCTACTTCCAGCCCAAGGTGAGCCTGCTCGATGGCCAGCTCAAGGGCGTCGAGGCCCTGATCCGCTGGCAGCATCCGCAGCATGGCTTGCTCGCTCCCGTGCATTTCATCGAGCTGATCGAACGCAGCCAGTACATCTCCGAAGTCACCCTGCAGATGCTCGACATGTCCCTGCAGCATTGCCGGCGCTGGCACGATGCCGGCCTGCCGCTGAGCTTCTCGATCAACGTCTCGGCCCGTTCCCTGGCCGACTCCAAGCTGGCCGATGCGATCATCGAACGGGTCATGGCCAGTGGCATCCCAACTCACCATGTGATTCTGGAAATCACCGAGAGCGCCATCATGGTCGACCTCGGTATCACCCTGGGCACCCTGGCGCGCCTGCGCCTGAAGGGCTTCGGCCTGTCGGTGGACGACTACGGCACCGGCTTCTCCTGCATGCTGCAGCTGTCGCGGGTGCCGTGCTCGGAATTGAAGGTGGATCGCGCCTTCGTCAATGGTGCGAGCCAGAGCCTGCACCTGCGCATCCTCCTGGAGAGCGCCCTGGACATCGCTCGCAAGCTCAATCTGCACGTGGTGGCCGAAGGCGTGGAAACCCGCGAGGACTGGATGCTGCTGCGCAACCTCGGCTGTGGCGAGGCGCAGGGCTACTTCGTGGCCAAGCCCATGCCCGGTGATGCCTTGCAGCCATGGTGGCGCGCCAATCGCGAGCGTATTCAGGTACTCGGCGCCGTCGTCGAGTGATCGCGCCCTCGCGGGCAGCGGCTCCCCGCTGCCCGCGAGGGCTCGTGTGGCCACGCAGTGCGCTGCGGGCTCCCGCCCAAGGCGCCGAGCCTCCAGGTTGAGGTCAGTCATCTTCTCCATGCCTCACCGGACAGCACGGCCGTGCTGGCGTCGTGCTTGCCCCCGAGTTAGCCGTCGATAAAGCGTGCCGTCAGGCGCCACTGAGCGACAACTGCATTCAGCCCGCGCACCCCGTCCAGCACCCGCAGGGCGAGCAAGCGCACCTCCCAACGTCAATCCCAGAACTCGAGCATGGTCAGCTTTGTCCGTTGGTGCGCCGTCGTGCGCACGTACCGATCCGCCAGACGGTATTGCGCCGAGTAATGGACTGGAGCAAAATGTTAACTAAAGGTTGTTGTTAACTATAAGTTAACTGATTGTTTCTACGCACTGGGCTGCTGAAGTGCCGACTGTAGAAATCATCAGCCGCCCTGCGTCAGGTATGTCCATGTCATGCCTGTTAACTGAAGGTAAACAAGCTCCCGTTGGTTGTAGTGATTGCTAACCCTGCTCGCCGAGGAGTGTGTGATGAACGAATTTACCAAGCTGGCCCCTGATTTCTGCGCCAACCCCGAAGTGGCTTACACCCTGCCGGCCAGCTATTACAGCGACCCACGGGTGTTCGACTTCGAGAAGGAGAAGATCTTCGCCAACAGCTGGATCTGCCTGGCCCACCGCAGCGAAGTCGCCGAGAGCAATGCCTACATCACCCGCGAGGTGATAGGCGAGAGCATCATCGTCGTGCGTGGCCGCGATGGCGTGCTGCGCGCCTTCTACAACGTCTGCCCGCACCGTGGCCACCAGTTGCTGCAGGGCAGCGGCAAGGCCAAGAACGTCATCACCTGCCCCTATCACGCCTGGACCTTCAAGCTCGACGGCGAGCTGGCCCATGCGCGCAACTGCGAGAACGTGGCCGAGTTCGACAAGGACAACTCCAGCCTGGTGCAGCTCAAGGTCGAGGAATACGCCGGCTTCGTCTTTATCAACATGAACCCGGAGGCCGGCCCGGTCGCCGAGCAGTTGCCCGGTTTGGACGAACGCCTGCGCCAGGCCTGCCCGGTGGTGGACGAGCTGCACCTGGCGGCGCGCTTCGCCACCGACACCCCGGCCAACTGGAAGTCCATCGTCGACAACTACATGGAGTGCTACCACTGCGCGCCGGCGCACCCGGGCTTTGCCGACTCGGTGGACGTGGGCCAATACAGCCACAGCCTGCACGGCAACTGGACCCTGCAATACGGCCTGGCCAAGCCGTCGGAGAAGTCCTTCAAGTTCGACGAATCGATCAAGGACGCCTCCTTCAGCGGTTTCTGGGCCTGGCCCTGCACCATGTTCAACGCGCCGCCCGGCGGCAATTTCATGACCGCGATCTACGAGTTCCCGATCGACGCGGAAACCACCCGCCAGCACTACGACATCTACTTCCTCAACCAGGACATCACTCCCGAGCAGCAGGCGCTGATCGAGTGGTACCGCGACGTGTTCCGCCCGGAAGACCTGCGCCTGGTGGAGAGCGTGCAGAAGGGCCTGAAGTCCCGCGGCTACCGCGGCCAGGGGCGGATCATGACCGACCGCCAGCGCAGTGGCATCAGCGAGCACGGCATCGCCCACTTCCACAACCTGATCGCCGTCACCCACCTGGATCGCTGATATGCAGCTGCATGACTCCCACCTGTTACGCCAGCAGGCCTATATCGACGGCGCCTGGTGCGCGGCCGACAGCGGCGCGACCCTGGACGTGCACGACCCGGCCAGCGGCGCGCTGCTCGGCACGGTACCGCTGATGGGCGCGGCCGAGGCCGAGCGGGCGATCCTCGCGGCGCAGGCGGCACTACCGGCCTGGCAGGCGCTGACTGCCGGCGAGCGCGCGCGCATCCTGAGGCGCTGGCACGACCTGCTGCTGGCGCACGAGGCCGACCTGGCGCTGCTGATGACCCTGGAGCAGGGCAAGCCGCTGGCCGAGGCGCGCGGCGAGATCGCCTATGCCGCGTCCTACATCGAGTGGTTCGCCGAGGAGGCCAAGCGCGTCTACGGCGACCTGATTCCCGGCGCGGCGGACAAGCGCCTGCTGGTGCTCAAGCAGGGCATCGGCGTGTGTGCGGCGATCACCCCGTGGAACTTCCCGGCGGCGATGATCACCCGCAAGGTCGCCCCGGCCCTGGCCGCCGGCTGCTGCATGGTACTCAAACCGGCCAACGAGACGCCGTTCTCCGCGCTGGCCCTGGCCGCCCTGGCCGAGCGCGCCGGAGTGCCGCCCGGAGTGTTCAGCGTGGTCACCGGCGATGCCCAGGCCATCGGCGTGCAGCTCACCGGCCACCCGCTGGTGCGCAAGCTCAGCTTCACCGGCTCGACCCCGGTCGGCCGCCTGCTGATGGCGCAATGCGCGCCGACCATCAAGAAGGTCTCCCTGGAGCTGGGTGGCAACGCGCCCTTTATCGTCTGCGCCGATGCCGATCTGGACGCCGCGGTGGAAGGGGCGATCGCCGCCAAGTTCCGCAATGCCGGGCAGACCTGCGTGTGCGTCAACCGCTTCTATATCCATGAGTCGCTGTATGCGGCCTTCGCCGAGCGCTTCGTCGCCCGCGTGCGTGAGTTGCGTGTCGGCCCTGGCTGCGCAGCCGGCAGTCAGATCGGCCCGCTGATCAGCACCAAGGCGCTGGCCAAGGTGCGCGGCCTGATTGCCGACGCCCTGGCGCAGGGCGCGACCCTGCTGGCGGGCGGCGACGTGCATGAGCTGGGCGGTTGCTTCCTCGAACCCACGGTGCTGGGGGATGTGCGGCCGGGCATGCAGTTGCTCGACGAGGAAATCTTCGGCCCGTTGGCAGCGTTGCAGCGTTTCACCTGCGAAGCCGAGGTGCTGCAGCAGGCCAACGCCACGCCCTATGGCCTGGCTGCCTATTTCTACAGCCGCGATATCGCCCGCGTTTGGCGCCTGGCCGAGGCCCTGGAGTTCGGCATGGTCGGCATCAATACCGGGGCGATCTCCAGCGAGGCCGCGCCGTTTGGCGGATGGAAACAGTCCGGTCTGGGCCGCGAAGGCTCCAGGTACGGCATCGATGACTATCTGGAAATGAAATACCTGTGCCTGGCCGTGTAAGCGGCGCGGTTCGGGTTCAATGCGGCGGCGCCTGCGTCGCCCAGTGCCACAGCGGAGGTAAGCCATGGCCAGCAAATACGAAATGATCAAGGTGCGGGTGAGCGCGGTCGAGCAACTGACGCCGCTGATCAAACGCTTCAGCCTGGTACGCGCGGATGGTCAGGCGCTGCCGGAGTTTACCGGCGGCAGTCACATCATCGTGCAGATGCAGGGCGCCGACGGGCGCCAGTTCAGCAACGCCTACTCGCTGCTCAGCGACCCGGCCGACACCCGCAGCTACCAGATCGGTGTGCGCCTGGAGGAGCAATCCAAGGGCGGCTCGGCCTTTATGCACAGGAACGTGGAAGTCGGCAGCGAGCTGAGTATTTCCACGCCGAACAACCTGTTCGCCCTCGACCCGGCGGCGGGCCAGCATGTACTGATCGCCGGCGGCATCGGCATCACCCCGTTCCTCGCCCAGCTGCACGAGCTGCGCGCTCAGGGTGGTCGTTACGAGCTGCACTACGCCTTCCGCAGCCCGGAACATGGCGCCTTCCAGGCCGAGCTGAGCGAGGGGCCGCATGCCGAGCATGTGCGCTTCTATATCGACAGCCTGGGCCGCCAGCTCGACCTGCAGCAGTTGATCGGCGGCCTGGCGAGCGATGCGCACCTGTATGTGTGCGGGCCGAAACCGCTGATCGATGCGGTGATCGCCCAGGCCAAGCGCCAGGGCGTGGCCGACAGCCGCGTGCACTGGGAGCAGTTCGCCACGGCGCCGGCGGCCGGTGGCGCGTTCACCCTGGTGCTGGCCCGCTCCGGCCGCGAGCTGCAGGTGGAGGAGGGCATCAGCATCCTGCAGGCGATCGAGAAGACCAACGCCGCCCAGGTCGAGTGTCTGTGCCGCGAGGGCGTGTGCGGCACCTGTGAGACGCGCATTCTCGAAGGCGAAGTGGAACACTGCGACCAGTACCTCAGCGCCGACGAGAAGGCCGCCCAGCAGACCCTGATGATCTGCGTGTCGCGGGCCCGTGGTGTGCGGCTGGTGCTGGATCTGTAGCCCGGATGCAATCCGGGGGTAGGGCGCCGCCGGTTTTCCCGGATTGCATCCGGGCTACAGCGCGCATCCGGGCCCAATCGGGCGCTGTGTATAATCGGCGCCCGGCCCACCACGGGCCGGCTTTCCACCCGTGCTGAGCAAGGTCGATCAATGGATGCCAACAGCTTCGCCTTCCGCCTCAAGGAACTGCTCGAACACAACCGCCTGAGCCTGCAGGCGGTGGCCAGCGTGCTGGGCATTTCGCGCACCGCGGTGCACAAGTGGACCCGCGGCGGCGAGATCGACGAAGCCAATCTGCGCCGCCTGGCCGACCTGTTGCGGGTCAACTGGATCTGGCTGCGCTACGGCGAACAGACCCAGCAGGACGCCCAGGTGGCTGCGCCGCAGGCCCTGCCGATGACCGATGTGCGGCGCAAGTACACCGCCGAGATCATGGAAAGCGAAGCACGGATGAAGCTGGCGCTGGAGAACGCGCGCATCGTCACCTGGGAATGGAACCTGCTGACCGACGAGGTGAACTATTCGAGCAATGTCGAACAGGTCTATGGCTGGGCACTGAAGCGCAACGAGGAGTTCTGGCCGCTGCTCGAGGCGGCGGACGCCGAGGCCCTGCAGCGCATCTATGCGCGAGCCTTCGAGGATGGTCAGCCGTTCGACAGCGATTTCCGCCTGCGCACCCCCGATGGCGAGTTGCGCTGGATCGCCTCGCGGGCCACGCCGATTCGCGACTCGGCCGGGCGGGTGGTGAAGATGCTCGGCATCAGCATGGACAACACGGCGCGGCGTCAGGCCGAAGAAGGCCAGCGTGCCAGCCGCGAGCTGCTCGAAGCTCTGGGCGCCGGCACCTGGCGCTATGTGCGCGGCAGCGGCGAGCTGGAGTGCGACGCCATTACCCGCAAATTGCTGGGCAAACGCGGCAACGCCCGCCTGAATGATCTCGATACCATGCTGGCTTGCCTGCAGGAACAGCATCGCGCGGCCGTGCAGCAGGCTGTGCAGCAGGCGCCAGCCGGACTGTTTCGCCTCAGCTGCCAACTGCTCGACGGTTCTTCGCTGCAGTTGGCCGGCAAGGTCGCCGAGGACGGCCGCCAGGTGTTTGGCACCCTGCTGCGCGGTTAAAGCCTGCTTACGATCTTTTTTGCATCGCATAGCGGTGTATAGGGCCGTGCGGTGCGCTTTGGCCCCCTCTCCCGTTCACGGGAGAGGGTTGGGGAGAGGGTGCGTTGGCCAATGCCCTCTCCCCCTGCCCCTCTCCCACAAGTGGGAGAGGGGAGTTTGCCGAGATCCGAGGTAGGCGCGAGTCGCAGTTTTTTCCTCTCCCGTAAATGGGAGAAGATCCGTTTACTTCCCGCTCTTGACCCGGTTCCAGCTGCGCGTCTGCAGACGCATCAGCTCGGCGGACTGCGGCTGCAATACCACTAGATGACGCATGGCTTGCGCGCTTGGATGGAGGATAGGGTCGGCGGCGACCTCCGCTGCCATGTGCGCCCGCGAGGCCGGCACGGCGTTGGGGTAGCGCACGTAGTCGGTGATCTGCGCCATCACCTTGGGCTGCAGCAGGTAGTTGATAAAGGTCTCGGCGTTCTGCGGGTGCTTGGCATCGGCCGGGATGGCCAGCATGTCGAAGGCGATCTTGCCGCCCTCTTTCGGTACCAGGTAGCCGATGCGCAGCTCCTTGCCGGCGGTCTTGGCCGCTTCGCTGGCCTGACCGGCATCGCCGGCATAGGCCAGGGCGATGCAGATCTCGCCATTGGCCAGGTCGGCGGTGTGTTTCACCGAATTGAAGTAGGTGATGTAGGGGCGCACCTGCAGCAGCTGCGCCTCGGCCTTGGCGTAGTCCTCGGTGCTGGCGGCGTTGGGGTCGAGGCCCAGGTAGAGCAGCACCGAGTTGAGCACCTCGTCCGGCGAGTCGAGCATGGCCACGCCGCAGCCGGCCAGTTTCTCCATGTAGCGCGGCTCGAACAGCAGGGCCCAGGAGTCGGGGATCTCCTCGCCGAGGGCGGCGCGCACCTTGTCGATGTTGTAGACGATGCCGGTGGAGGCCCACAGATAAGGCACGCCGTACTGGTTGCCAGGGTCGTTGCGCTGCAGTTGCTCCATCAGCTGGCTGTCGAGCTGCTGCAGGTTGGGGATGCGCGCCTTGTCCAGCTTGCGGAACACTCCGGCGCGGATCTGGTGGCTGAGGAAGTGGTTGGACGGTACCACCAGGTCGTAGCCGCTGTTGCCGGGCAGCAGCTTGCCTTCCAGGGTCTCGTTGGAGTCGTAGACGTCGTACACCGGGCGGATGCCGGTATCGCGCTGGAAGTCTTTGAGCACCTGCGGCTCGATGTAGTTGGCCCAGTTGTAGATATTGACCACCGGCTCTTCCTGGCTGGCCTGCACCGTCAGGGTGGCGGAACAGGCCAGGGCCAGTAGGGTTGCTCTGCTCATGCGCATGGGCGGCTCCCGATCTCGTTGTTCTTGGTGCCAGTGTGGCCTTGATATCAGTGCGTGGGGAGGTGCAAGGCGCTTCTGCCCCTCTCCCACTCTTATTATTAGTGAAGAATGGGAGAGGGGCGCGTTCAGGCGGGCGCCCAGGTCACATAGGCCTTGCGCACCAAGCCAAGGTTTTCCCACAGGCCGCGAAAGCCGGCGGCGATGGTGAACTGGCTGCCGGGACCGAAGACCTTGGCGTGGCCCTGCTCATCGGTGAGGCGCACGGTGCCCTGGAGAATGTGGCAGAACTCCTCGTGCTCGGCGACGAATTTTTCGATGCAGGCTTCGCCCTCCCAGACCCCGGCGACGAAGGCGCCGCTGGGGTCGCTGTAGTGGGTCCAGGTTTTGGCCTGGTAGGGCGGGGAGAGCAGATCGGCGTGGTCGATGAGCTCTTCCAGTGGTTTCACCTGGCTGGCGGCGAAGTCGATGACGCTGTCGATGTTTGGGTTCATGGCGGGTTCCTGCTGATCAGCTGTGGACAATGATGCGTTCGCGGCGGAAGGCGATGGCTTCCTCCGACTCTTCCAGCTCGCGTGCGGCCTGGTGGCCGTGGTACACCGCGCTGGCGATGATGCCTGGCGCATGGCAGTCGCCGATGGCACGCAGGGTCTTGATCCCGGCATCGTGCAGCGCCGCCGGGTTGGCCTGCAGATCCAGCAGCAATTGCTCGTTGGGGCTGCGCTCGGTGACCAGCACCACGGCGTCGGTGGCCAGGCGACTGATTCGGTCGGTGTAGCCACAGGCCAGCAGGGCACCTTCGCCGTCCAGTGAATGCAGGCGCTGGTTGGTCAGCAGGGTCACGCCCAGCTCCAGCAGGCGGGCCTGGATGCGGCCCTGCTCCATGGTGTTCTGCGCCCAGGGCGAGACCACCGCGAAGGGCGTCACCAGAGTCACCTTGCAGCCTTTCTTCACCAGCAGCTCGGCGAGTACACCCCCCATATAGAAGGTCTCGTCGTCGAAGATCAGCACCTCGCCCTGGGGCAGGCGGCCGGCCATCAGGTCGTCCGGGGTGTACACGGGGCGATGCTGCAGGCCTTCGATGGCGCGGTGATGAGTGCGGCCGGTGCCGTCGTTGCGCCAGGTCGAGCCGGTGGCCAGCAGCACATGGGCGAAACCGAAGCCGAGCACGTCCTCGGCGCCCAGGCGGCTGTCGCGGTAGATGTCGACCTTGGTGGATTTCTGCAACTGGAGGATGCGGTAGTCGGCCACCCGCCGCCATTCGGCCAGGCCGGGCAGGGCGCCTTCGAGCATCACCCGGCCGCCGAGGGTGTCGCCGGCCTCGGCCAGGGCCACGCTGTAGCCACGCTCGCCGAGGGCGCGCGCCGCTTCCAGCCCGGCCGGGCCGGCACCGACCACCAGCACCGAGTCGTCCGAGCGCTTGGGGTTCATTCGCTCCGGGTGCCAGCCACGGCGCCATTCCTCGCCCATGGTCGGGTTCTGTGTGCAGCGCAGCGGCACGATGTTGTAGTCGGCGGAGACGCAGATATTGCAGCCGATGCACTCGCGGATATCGTCGAGGCGGTCCTCGCGGATCTTGTTCGGCAGGAAGGGATCGGCAATTGACGGGCGCGCCGCGCCGATCAGGTCCATCACCCCGGACTTGATCAGGCGCACCATGGTGTCCGGTGAGGTGTAGCGGCCGACGCCGACCACCGGCTTGCTGGTGACGCGCTTGACGAAGTTGATGTAGGGCTCCTGGAAGCCTTCCTGGGTGAAGCGCGAAGTACCCGAGTCGTTCTCCCAGGAACTGATGTTGACGTCCCACAGGTCGGGGATCTCCGCCAGCATCTCCACCACTTCGCGGCCTTCCTCCTCGCAGCGCAGGCCATCGGCGCCCATCAGTTCGTCGACGGCGAAGCGCAGGGCCACGGCGCAGCGATCGCCGACCGCTTCCTTGGTGTCTTCCAGCACCTCGCGCAGCAGGCGCACGCGGTTGGTCAGCGAGCCGCCGTACTGGTCGGTGCGCTGGTTGTAACGCGGCAGGAGGAACTGCTGGAGGATCGACAGGTTGTGCGCGGCATACACATAGACGATGTCGAAGTCGGCACGCTTGGCGCGCAGGGCGGCGTCGCGGTGCCACTTGCGCAGGTCGCGGATATCGCTGAGCGACATGGCGCGTGCCTGGATTGGCTCATCCAGCACGATCGAGCGGTGCGACGGTGCCAGCGGCGCCATGCGCGAATCCTGGTTGCCGAAGGCCAGGCCCAGGTGCGCCAGCTCGATGCCGGCCAGCGCGCCGTGGGCATGCACGGCTTTGGTCATGGCTTGTACGGCGGGGATGTCGCCGTCGTCCCACAGCTTGCCTTCGGCGTAGGGGCTCTGGTCCGAAGTGGGGTGGATGTCGGTGACCTCGGTGCAGATCGAGCCCCAGCCGCCTTCGGCCTTGATCCCGCGCATGGCGGCCAGCATGTTCGGCCGCAGATGGCCCATGCCGTTGCAGTGCGGCACCTGGAAGAAGCGGTTGGGCGCGGTGACCGGACCGATCTTGACCGGCTCGAAGAGGATGGAATAGCGCGGATCGGTAGGCATGTGCGGTTTCCTCGGCTGCGGTGCGCCTGTGGGCAGGCACCTTGTTGTTATGGGCAGCGCGTTTGCTGTTGTGAAAAATATAAAAACATTTTCATGAAAATGTATATAGAATTTTCACGTTGTTTTGAAATGGCAGCCTCACCGAGGTCTTCGCCATCCTCTAGATTTGTATTGAACGACTGTTCAGTTGATTTTGCAATTCTTCTCTTTCTCTCGGCTGGCATAGAATGGGAGCCTTCGAGCGATGTGGAACAACCTCATGACTGACTCTGGCCTTGGCCTGCGTATCCGCGATCTGCGCAAACGCCGCGGAGTGCGCCTGCAACAGGTGGCGGACCGTATCGGCCGTTCGGTGGGCTTCGTCTCGCAGATCGAGCGGGGCCTGTCGAATCCCAGCATCGAGGATGTCTCGGCCATCGCCGAGCTGCTCGGCGTGGATTACCGCTTCTTCTTCACGCCTACTGCGGAGCCGGCGCACAGCCTGGTGGTGCACCCCGGTGAGCGGCGTTCGCTGAGCTACCGGGGCGGTATCAGCGACCAGCTGCTGTCGCCGCTGATGTCGGGCAAGTTCCATATGCTGTTGACCGAGCTGGAGCCCGGCGCGCGCTCCAGCGACGAGGCCAGTACCCACGCGGGCGAGCAGGGCGGCTACGTGCTGGAAGGCCAGTTGCGCCTGTGGGTGGGCGACGAATGCCTGGAGCTGCGCAGCGGCGACAGCTTCCAGTTTCTCTCCTCAAACCCCCATCACTACCTCAACCCGGGCGACACACCGGCGCGCATTCTCTGGGTTTTTTCCTGATACCAGTGCCCCTGTAAACGCCTCGATAACGCTCTGTAGCCCTTGGCTGGCAAGGCTTACGTGCGTTTGTCGCAAGTTTCTATCGGGCAATTGATTGAACGTTTATTTAGTAGTAGGGTGAAAAAAGACCCGATCCGCTACGGCTGCCTGGTCGAGGGCAGGGGTCGTCGAGGTGCGCCGGCGGTTACGTCGGTCGGCACCATGGCTCACCAGATGCAAGTGCGAGGACAACAACAATGAACGATCGCCGACTTAACCACTGGCTCGCCGGCGCGCTGCTGTCGACCTGCGCCGCAACGGCGCTGGCTTCCAACGAACTGAATATCGTCAACTGGTCCGGCTACGTTTCGCCGGACGCCCTGGACAGCTTCGAGACCAGCCACGCGGTCAAGGTCAAGTACGACGTACTGGACAGCGACGACAGCCTGCAGGCCAAGCTGCTCGGCGGTAACACCGGCTACGACGTGGTCTATCCCTCGTCGACCTTCATGGCCAAGCAGATCGAGGCCGGGGTCTACGAAAAGCTGGACTGGTCGAAGATTCCCAACCGCACCAACCTCGATCCGGGGCTGATGGAGAAGCTGGCCCAGCAGGACCCGCAGAACCAGTACGGCGTGCCTTATGTGTGGGGCACCGACGGCTTGATCGTGAACATGACCAAGGTGCGCGAAATACTCGGCGCGGATGCCAAGATCGACAGCTGGGATCTGATCCTCGACCCGGTCATCGCGCAGAAGCTGAGCCAGTGCGGCATCTCGCTGATGGACTCGGCCAGCGACATGTTCCCCATCGTCCTCGCCCATATGGGTCGCGACCCCAACAGCACCGACGTGGCCGACTACCTGGCCGCTTATGCCGAGCTGAAGAAGGTGCGCCCCTACATCACCCAGTTCAGTACCTCCTACCTCAACGATGTGGTCAGCGGCGACATCTGCATCGCCGCCGGCTGGTCGGGCGATGCCACGGTGATCCAGCAACGCATGGCCGAAGCCAAGCTACCGGACGAGATCGTCTACCTGACGCCCAAGGGTTCCACCGGTGTCTGGTTCACCCTGATGGGCATTCCCAAGGACGCGCCGAACAAGGACAACGCCTACAAGTGGATCAACCACCTGCTGAGCAAGGAAATGGCCGCCAGCACCACCAACCACATCACCTACACCACCGCCGTGCTGATCGCCAAGCCGCTGGTGGCGCCGGAGCTGCAGGCCAGCAACACGGTATTCCCCAGGGACGAGGACATTGCCGCGGCTTTCACCTTCCTGCCCATCGCACCCAAGGTGCAGAAGGTGATGAACAAGTATTGGCTGCGCTTCAAGTCCGATAGCTGAGAGCTGTCTACGATCTGCTGCGCGTCGGCCAGGCGGCGTTGCGATCGGGCTCGGCAAGCCGCTTGCGGCTAACGCGCTTCAGCGCGGCCCGAAGGGCGAGTGAAACGAGTACTGCTCATTTACTGCCAGTAAACTGCGCACCCTCGCCCAATCTCGCCTTGCCTGGCGCTGGCTCGCGAGATCGTAAGCAGGCTCTGAGGTGCCTAGCCGGCCGTGCTGGTCGAGCGTGGCCGTGCTATCGCGCTATCATGTGTGCCGGCTGGTGGCGGCAAGTGGCCCCAGCCGATTTTTTGTCCCCGAATGGATCTGCCTGGCGCTTACGGCCCCGGGCGCAGCAGCGAATAGAGCTCTATGACCAGCATGGAATCGACCCGTCCCAAGCCCAAGCGCAGCAGCGAACCGCGCGTGCGCGAAACCGTCGAAGTGCGGCGCAAGTCGCTGATCCAGGCGGCCATGCGCTCGATCGCCAAGTACGGCTACGCCGGCAGCACCATCGACAAGATCTGCAGCGAGGCCCAGGTCTCGCGCGGGCTGATTAACCATCACTTCCAGAGCAAGGACGAGCTGATCCGCCAGGCCTACCGTGAGCTGTGCGAGGAGTGGAGCTTCCAGACCCGCGACATGTTGCTCAGCGCCGAGCGTGATCCGGAAGACAAGATGCGCTCGATCATCCGCGCCTCCTTCGGCCCGGCCCTGTTCAAGCACGATTACATCGGCATCTGGGTCGGTTTTGTCAGCGTCATCGCCAAGTCGCCGACCCTCAAGCGCCTCAATCGCGAGCTGATTGCCGAAGACATAGTGGCCTACCAGAAGATCTTCGAGGCCATCGCCGCCAAGCGTGGCAAGACCATCAACGCGCGCCTGGCGACCATCACCCTGCTGGCGATGATCGACGGCTTCTGGACCCAGTGGTACCTCGATCCGTCGGCCTTCACCGGCGACGAGGCCGCCCAGGCCTGTTCCGAATACGTCGAGCGCCTTTACTCTTAAGAACCTGTTTACGATGTTTTTTGCCGATACCTACACGGCGAGTGGTGCAGGTACGGAGCGCTGTTGCCCCCTCTCCCGTTCACGGGAGAGGGCTGGGGAGAGGGCTCGTCGGCCAATTCTCTCTCCCCCCAGCCCTCGGTTTGGGCTTCCTGCGTAGAGGGGCGTCGCCGAGATCTGAAACAGGCGCAGAGCCTGTTCAACGTCCCGCACTGGCTCGCTCCGTGACTACGCCTCTGCTACGCGTGCCTGCCGGCTGCTACCTAGCAGAGACAGGCTCGCCGCCGCCAGTACCAGCCCCGCGCCCAGCCACAGGTTCCAGCTCGGCCAGACATCCCAGATCAGATAGCCAAGCAGCAGCGACCAGAGCAGCGAGGAGAACGAGATCGGGCTGGCCAGGGCCAGCGGCAGGCGGCGGATGGCCATGATGTACAGCAGGTTGGCCGCCGCGCCGAGCACGCCGAGCAGCAATAGCAACAGCCAGTCTGTGCTCTGCAGTGGCTGCCACGCCCAGGGCAGCAACAGGACGCAGACCAGCAGCATCAGCAGGTTGTTGCTGGCCATCAGCTCGGCATCGCTGTGGTTGGCCACATTGCGCCGGTAGAGCACCGCAGTCAGCGCCCAGAACACGGGCGTCAGCAGTCCGGGAATCAGCGCCTGCAAGGCTGGCAGACTGGCCAGCGGCGGGCCGGCGATCAACACCCCGGCAAAGCCCAGGGCGCAGGCGAACCAGGCCAGCGGCGCTACTCGTTCGCCGAGCATGGGCCCGGCCAACAGGGTACTGAGCAGCGGGGTGAGGTAATACAGGCTGTACAGCTGGGTCAGGTCGAGGCCGATGGCGGCCGTGTAGAAACAGGCCCAGCCGGCCAGGTTGCACAGGTTCATCGGTAGCAGACGCCACTGCCGGTTGGCATCGCCCAGGCTGGCCAGGGCCGAACGACGGCCCAGGCTCAGGCCGCAGGCCAGGCCGAAGACGCTGCGCATGGCGAGGATCTGCCACACACTGATGCTCGCCACCAGCCACTTGGCCGCCGCATCGCCACCGGCATAGACAAAGTAGGCCAGCAGCAGAAGCAGGATGCCCTGGCGTTGTGCGGGGGAGATCGTGTGCATGGCGGGCCTGCGGAGTGAGTGCGGTTGTACCTGTCCCGGATTGCATCCGGGCTACGAACCATGGGGTAACGAGTTGGCCATGCCCCTCTCCCCCAGCCCCTCGGTTTGGGCTTCCTGCGTCACCCTACCTCCTGCATCCCTGCAGTCGTCTCCCACCAGTGGGAGAGGGGAGGAGACCGTGTATGGCGGATAGCTGGCGCGGTTCGCTCCCTCACCCAGACCCGCGATTTTGGCTTCCTGTATCACGCTGTCCCCTGCTAGTGGGAGAGGGGAGGAAGTTGCACATGGCTGATGCCTGGCACGGCCTGCCCCCTCTCCCGTTCACGGGAGAGGGCTGGGGAGAGGGGCTCTGCCGGCACCGCGCGCAAGTCCTCGGCGGCGGTTGCCCGGTGCGTAGCCCGGATGCAATCCGGGGCCCTGCCAACTCCGCAGCCAGGCCCTGGGCTCAGTCCAGCACCAGCCGCACCAGCGCATCCACCGCCACCGCACCACTCTCCAGGGCCAGCAGCGGATTGACGTCCAGCTCCAGCAGGCTTCCGGCGTTGGCCTCGGCGTAGCGGGCGATGGCTTCCACTGCGTCGATCAGCGCCGCGATATCGGCCTTGGGCCGGCCGCGATAGCCGTCGAGCAGGGCGAAGCTGCGCAGGCTGCGCAGGGCCTGTTCGATTTCCGTGCGCGAGGTCGGCAGCAGCAGGGTGCGTGCATCGGCCAGTAGCTCGACCAGGATGCCGCCGGCACCCAGGGTCAGGGCCAGGCCGAACTGCGGGTCGCGGGTCACACCGACCAGCAGTTCAGCGACCACGCCGGCTGCCATCTTCTCCACCAGGAACTGCTCGAAGCTGGCTGCCAGCTCGCTGAAAGCGCCGGCTAGCTGCTGGGCGTCACGCAGGTTGAGCTTGACCGCGCCCAGCTCGGTCTTGTGCGCCAGGGTGCTGGACACCGCCTTGAGCACCACCGGATAGCCGATCAGTTCGGCGGCGTTCAAGGCCTCTTCCAGGCGCTGTACCCGATGGCCGGCAGGGATCGGCATGCCGTGGGCGGCCAACTGGCGCTTGGCCGTGTATTCATCGAGCATGCCGGCCTCGCCAGCGCGCAGCGCGGTCGGCGGGTTGAGTGGCTCGACCAGCGCCAATTGCGCACGGCGCTCACCGATGGCGGCGGCCGCGGCGACGGCGCGCAGTGCCTCGCGCATGCCCTGCATCGGCGCGATGCCGGCGGCCAGCAGGCGGCGGGCGGCGGGGCCATTCATCAGCTCGGCCATGCCGCTAACGAACAGCGCCGGTTTGCTCACCCGCTGGTGGGCCTGGATAAAGCCTGTGACCGACTCGTCCCAGCCCTCGATGCCATCCTGCTGGCTGTCGGGGAAGTCCATCACCAGCAGGCTGAGGTCAGTGTCGGCGGCGGCCATGGCGGCGAAGCAATCGGTCAGCGCCGGCACATTGCCCCAGATATAGGTCTGGTAATCCAGCGGGTTGTGCAGCGGCACCAGCGGGCCGAGCACATTGCTCAGGGCATAGCGGGTGGCGGAATTCAGCGGCGGATAGAGCACGCCGGCGTTTTGCCCCAGGTCGGCCAACAGCGAGGCGTCGCCGCCCGAGCAGGCCAGCGCGCCGACCCGCTTGCCGACCAGCGGGCCGCAGACATGCAGCAGCTTGAGGGTCTCCAGAAAGTCGGCCAGGTCTTCCACTCGGGCGATACCCAGGCGGGCGAACAGTGCGTCGTACAGCGCGTCGGCGCCGGCCAGCGAGCTGGTGTGGCTGGCGGTGAGCGCCGCGCCGATATCGGAGGCGCCGGCCTTCAGGGCGATCACCGGGATACCGCGTTGCAGCGCCTTGTGCGCGGCGCGGGAGAAGGCGGCAACGTCCGACAAGCCCTCGATATGCAGGCCGATGGCGGTGACGCGCGGGTCTTCCAGCAGGGCCTCGATCAGGTGCTCGAAGTCGGTCACCGCCTTGTTGCCCAGGGCCATGATGTAGGCGATCGGCAGGTGGTGCCGCTGCAGCGACAGGTTGAGCGCCAGGTTGCCGCTCTGGGTGATGATCGCCACGCCGCGCTCGACCCGCTCACCACCCTGGTGGTCGGGCCACAATGCGCAGCCGTCGAGGTAGTTGAGCAGGCCGTAGCAGTTGGGGCCGACCAGGGCCAGATCGCCGGCCGCTGCCAGCAGGCGGCGTTGCAGCTCGATGCCGTCGCCGCCGACTTCGGCGAAACCGGAGGCGTAGCACACCACGCCACCGGCACCGCGCGCGGCCAGGCCGGCCACCAGCGGGATGCTGTCTTCACGCGGCACGGCGAGGAAGGCGGCGTCCGGCACGCCGGGCAGGGCGGCCACGTCCGGGTAGCAGGGCAGGCCTTCGATCTCCTCGCGGCGCGGGTTGATCGGCCAGATCTCGCCCTGGAAGCCGATCTTGCGGCACTGGCGGATCACTTCGGCGGCTACGCTGCCGCCGGCCACGGCGATGCTCTTGGGGTGCAGCAGGCGGTTCAGGTTGGTGGTATGGCGGGACATCGGGGTACTCCAGAAAACGTGGCTGTTGGGCCGTTTGGCAATCCTCCCGTGCCATCGGGCAGGCGGGGGCTCAGCTTTCACAGGTATGCCCCCTTTCCCGTTTACGGGAGAGGGTTGGGGAGAGGGTGGGTTAACCAACACCCTCTCCCCCGGCCCCTCTCCCACAAGTGGGAGAGGGGAGATTTCAGTGCGTAGCCCGGATGCAATCCGGGGTGAATCTGATCCGGGGTTCCCGGATTTCATCCGGGCTACGCGATCTCTGCACCGCGCGGGTTCAGCGCAAACGGGCGATGGTGGTTTTCAGCTCGCTGTACTTCTCCAGGGCGTGCAGCGAGTTGTCGCGGCCGTTGCCGGACTGCTTGTAGCCGCCGAAGGGGAAGTTCATGTCACTGAGTTCGTCGTAACAGTTGATCCATACGGTGCCGGCGCGCAGCTGGCGCGACAGCGCGTGGGCCTGGGCGAAGTCGGCGCTCCACACGGCGGCGGCCAGGCCGAACTCGCTGGCGTTGGCCAGGCGCACGGCGTCCTGTGGTTCGTCGAAAGGAATGATCGACAGCACCGGGCCGAAGATTTCCTCGCGGGCGATACGTGGGCGCTGGTCGGCGCAGGCGAACAGGGTCGGTTCCAGGTAGAAACCGCCGCTGTGCGCGCGTGCCACCTGGCCGCCACCGAGCAGCTCGGCCTCGCGGCGGCCGCTGGCAACGAATCCCTGCACCCGTTGCAGGTGGTCCTGGTCGATCAGCGCACCCATCCGGGTGGACGGGTTCAGCGGGTCGCCGGGCTGGTATTCGGCCAGCTCATTGCGCAGCAGTTCGCTCAGCTCGGCCTGGATCGAGCGCTGTACCAGCAGGCGCGAGCCGGCGCTGCACACCTCGCCCATGTTGCTGTAGATGGCCGCGGCCGCGGCCGCGGCCTTGGCCGCACGCGGCAGGTCCGGGCAGTCGGCGAGGACGATGTTCGGCGACTTGCCGCCCAGCTCCAGCCAGACCCGCTTCAAGTTGGAGTCGGCGGCGGCATGCAGGATGCGCCGGCCGGTGGCGCCGGAGCCGGTAAAGGCCAGGCAGTCGACATCCGGATGCGCGGCCAGGGCCTGGCCGACCTCGCCGAAGCCCGGTAGCACCTGGAACACCCCCGCCGGCAGGCCGGCCTGGCGGCCCAGCTCGGCAACGCGAATGGCGGTTAGCGGCGACTTCTCCGAGGGCTTGAGGATCAGGCTGTTGCCGGCGGCCAGGGCCGGGGCGAACTTCCATGCTGCCATCAGCAGCGGGTAGTTCCACGGCACGATGGCGGCGACCACGCCGATCGGCTCGCGGGTGACCATGCCGAGAAAGTCGCGCTCGCTGGGGATCAGCTCGTCGGGCAGCTTGTCGATGGCCTCGGCGAACCACTGCAGGCAATAGGCCACGGCGGGGATATCACCCTCGCTTGTATCGGTGATCGGCTTGCCGGCATCCAGGGTCTCCAGCAGCGCCAGTTCGTCGTTGTGCGCCTCGATCAGCGCGGCCCAGCGCAGCAGCACGGCCTTGCGTTCGCGCGGGGTGGCGCAGGCCCAGTCACCGCCGGCGAAGCTCAGGCGGGCGATGCGTACGGCCAGCTCGACCTCGACCGCGCCGCAGCGGGCGACCTGGGTCAGCAGGCTGCCGTCGATCGGGCTGTAGCAGGCGAAGTGGCTGCCGCCGCTGGCGGCGCAGTATTCGTCGCCGATAAAGGCGCGGCCTTCGATACTCAGGGTCGCCGCGCGGGCAGCCCAGGTGGTGCGGGTAGCGGTCATGTTCGGGACTCTTCTTGTTGGCCTTTCCAGGGGCTGTTTCGAACGAACTGAATGGCGTGTGCCATGCAGCGCCGTCCCCTCTCCCGTTTACGGGTGAGGGCTAGGGAGAGGGCGTCACTGCACGCGGCCCTCTGCCCCGGCCCCTCTCCCACGAGTGGGAGAGGAGTGCTTAACGCCACGTCAGACCCAGTTCGCGTTCGAGATCGCGCTGGGTACGCAGGATGGCTTGATGGAGGATGTCGAACATCTCGCCGATCTGTTGGCGGTCGATGATCAGCGGCGGCGAGAACACGCACTGGTTGGTCAGCGGCCGCACCATCAGGCCCAGTGCGTGGCAGTGCTGGTCGATACGCATGCCCAGTTCGGTCTCGAAGGCGTACAGCTCGGCCTCGGGCACGCCGGCCTCGACCATCTGCCGCAGCGTGCACTCGACCACACCGACCAGACCCAGGCCGCGGGTGTCGGCCACCAGGGGGATTTCGCGCAGCGCATGCAGGCGTTCGAGGAAGTACGGGCTGACCTCGCGTACGTGCTCCAGCAACTGCTCGCGCTCGATGATCTCGATGCTCTGCAGCGCCGCGGCGCAGCACACCGGATGCCCGGAATAGGTGAAGCCGTGGCCGAAGCTGGCGCCCTTGGCGTTGTCGCCGGAGACTTCCTGGAACAGCCGCTCGGACACCAGCAGGGCGCCCAGCGGCAGGTAGCCGGAGGTGAGGCCCTTGGCGCAGGTGAGCAGGTCTGGCTGGATGCCGAATACCGCCTCGGAGGCGAACCAGTGACCGAGGCGGCCGAAGCCGGTGACCACCTCGTCGGCGATAAACAGCACATCAAAGCGGCGGCAGATTTCCCAGCAGCGCTTGAGGTAGCCGTCCGGCGGCACGATGACGCCGCCGGAGGCCTGCACCGGCTCGGCGATAAAGGCTGCGACGTTCTCCGCACCCAGCTCGCGGATCTTGTTTTCCAGATCGGCCACCCGCGCGTCGCAGAAGGCCTCGACGCTCATGCCCGCGGGGCGTTTGGACGGATTGACCGCCGGCAGGAAGTGGCTGAACGGGCTGTGGATGTCGAACCAGTTGTGCTCGCGGTCCTTGCCGGTGACGGTGGCGCCCAGGTAGGTGCTGCCGTGGTAGGCCAGCTCGCGGGAGATGATGTGCTTCTTCTGCGGGCGGCCCTTGAGGTTGTTGTAGAAGTGCACGAAGCGCAGCGCGGTATCCACTGCCGTGGAGCCACCGGTGGTGAAAAACACATGGTTGAGGTCGCCCGGTGCCAGCTCGGCGAGCTTGGCGGCCAGGCGCACCGGCGTCGCGCTGGTCAGCGCGAAGGGGTTCATATAGGGCAACTGCAGCGCCTGCGCGGCGATGGCCTCGGCCATCTCCTGGCGGCCGTAGCCGACCTGCATGCACCACATGCCGCCGGGGCCGTCGATCAGGCGCTGGCCCAGCTCGTCGTAGACATAGATGCCCTCAGCGCGCTGCACCTGGGTGCGGTTGGCCGCGCCGGCGCCGGCCAGGTATTCCCAGGGGTGGAACCAGGCGTGGTTATCGGCGTGGCGCAGTTGCTCGATGCTGTCGAGCGGCTCGCCGAGGGCGCTTGCATGAGTGCTCATGCCGGCTCCTTGCGCAGTGGCACAGCCGCGCCGGGCGTCGGGCTGGCGCTGGGGGATACGGCCGCCTGGCTGGCGACTGGCGCATCGCCGCGCAGGGCCTGGCGGATTTCCTCTTCGCGGCGGCGTTCGCGCTTGAGCATGTAGTGGTTGTTGACCAACACCAGTACGGTTACCACGGTGATGAACAGGGTGCCGAGGGCGTTGATCTCCGGATTGAGCCCCAGCCGTACGCGTGACAACACCACCAGCGGCAGCGGCGTGGCGCCCGGCCCAGAGAGGAAGGCGGACATGATCACGTCATCCAGCGAGATGGTGAACGCCAGCAGCCAGCTGGCCAGCAGGGCCTGGGAGATCTGCGGCAGGGTGATGTCGAAGAACACCCGCAGCGGCGTGGCGCCGAGGTTCTGCGCGGCCTCGGTGAGCGACTGGTCCATCGACAGCAGGCGCGACTGAATGGTGATGGCCACGTAGGACAGGCAGACCATGATGTGGCCGATCCAGATGGTCAGCATGCCGCGCCCGCTGGGCCAGCCGATCAGCTGTTGCATGCTGAGGAACAGCAGCAGCATGGACAGGCCGGCGATCACCTCGGGCAGCACCATCGGCGCACTGACCATCGCGGTGAACAGGGTTGAACCCTTGAAGCGGCGGTAGCGCGCCAGCACGAAGCCGATCCAGGTGCCGACGAACACCGCGGCGAAGGCGGTGGCCACCGCCAGCTTGAGGCTCAGCCAGGCGGCGTCGAGCAGTTCCTGGTCGCGGAACAGCTCGCCGTACCACTTGAAGGAGAAACCGGTCCACAGGGTGACCATCTTCGATTCGTTGAACGAATAGACGATCACGCTGAGCAGCGGCACGTAGAGAAACAGCAGCACCAGACCGAGGAAGGCGTTGCCGAGAAGCTTGCCGGGACGTTTCATGGGCGCTGCAACTCCTTGTTCTGGATGGTCTGGAACCAGGCCATGGGCAGCAGCAACAGCAGCACCATGACGCAGGTGGCAGCGGCGGCCACCGGCCAGTCGGTGTTGTTGAAGAAGTCGTCCCACATCACCCGGCCGATCATCATCGAGTCGGAGCTGCCGAGGATTTCCGGGATCACGTACTCGCCGACGCTGGGGATAAACACCAGCAAGGAGCCGGCGACTATGCCGCGGGTGGACAGCGGCAAGGTGATGGTGAGGAAGCTCTGCCAGGCCTTGGCACCCAGGTCATGGGCGGCCTCCAGCAGGCGCGTGTCCATCTTCACCAGGTGCGCGTACAGCGGCAGGATCAGGTAGGGCAGATACGAATAGGCCAGGCCGATATGCAGGCCGATATCGTTGCGGTACAGGCGCAGCGGCGAGTCGATCAGGCCCAGCCACAGCAACACCTGATTGATCAGGCCCTGGTCCTTGAGCAGGCCGATCCAGGCGTACACGCGGATCAGGTAGCTGGTCCACAGCGGCAGGATGATCGCCATCAGCAATAGGTTGCGATGCCGTGGGTCGGCGCGGGCGATCAGGTAGGCCGTGGGGTAGCCGATCAGCAGGCAGATCAGGGTGTTGATCGCCGCCACCTTGAGCGAGCTCAGGTAGGAGGTGAGGTAGAGGTTATCGGTGAAGATGGTCCGGTAGTGCTCGAAGTTGACCCGGATATTCAGCGCGTAATCCTCCATCGAGGTCAGGTCGCTGTAGGGCGGAATCGAGAATTGCTGATCGGCCAGGCTGATCTTCAGCACCGCGATAAAGGGCACCAGGAAGAACAGGATGAGGAAGGCAAAGGGGATGCCGATGACCAGGCTCCGGCCCGACGGAAGCCAGCTATACAGACGGAGGGCGAGGGCTTGGCGGCTCATGGGTTGACCATCACCAGGCTGTCCGGCTGCCAGGCCAGGTACAGGCGATCGCCATAGGTCGGGCGCTGTTCCAGGGCGTGCAGGGCATGGTGCGAGACGTGCACGCCGAGCAGGCGGCCACTGTCCAGGCGCACGTAGAACAGGGTGTAGCTGCCCATGTAGGCGATCTGTTCCAGGCGGCCGTCGCAAACGTTGCTGGTCTGGGCGAAGGGGCGGCTGGAGATGGCGATGCGCTCCGGGCGCAGCGACAGGCTCAGCGGCATGCCGACATAGCCGTTGAGCGGGCTGCGCAGCTCCAGCGCGTCGGGCATGTCGGCGCAGTCGACCAGCAGGCAGTTGTCGCCCTGCAGGGTGCCCTGGAACATGTTGGTGGAGCCGATAAAGCCGGCGCAGAAGCTCGAACGGGGGAACTCGTAGACCTCTTCCGGCGAGCCGAGCTGGACGATATTGCCGGCGTCCATCACCGCCAGGCGGTCGGCCATGGTCATCGCCTCTTCTTGGTCGTGGGTGACCATCACGCAGGTCACGCCGACCTTGTAGAGGATGCTGCCCAGCTCGAACTGGGTCTGCTGGCGGATCTTCTTGTCCAATGCTGACATCGGTTCGTCGAGCAGCAGCAACTTGGGTCGTTTGATCAAGGTGCGGGCCAGGGCCACGCGCTGCTGCTGGCCGCCGGACAGCTGGTGTGGCTTGCGCTGGGCGTAGTTCTGCATCTGTACCAGCTGCAGGGCATCGCTGACGCGGTCGCGGATTTCCGCCTTGGCCACGCCTTCACGCTTGAGGCCATAGGCGACGTTGTCGGCCACGGTCATGTGCGGGAACAGGGCGTAGGACTGGAACATCATGTTCACCGGGCGACGGTGCGGCGGCAGGTCGGTGATGTCCTCGCCGTCGAGAATGATGCGCCCGGAGGTCGGCGTTTCCAGGCCGGCCATCATCCGCAGCAGGGTGGATTTGCCGCAGCCGGAGCTGCCGAGCAGGGCGAACATTTCGTTCTGCGCCACCGACAGGTTGAGGCTCTTGACCACGGTATTGCCTTCGTAATCCTTGACCACGTCGACCACCTGGAGGAAGTCGGGGCGGCCAATGTCGCTGGGCGATTTCTGCACGCTGGTTGTGTTGTTCATCTTGGCGTTCTGCTTCATTCAGACTGGCGGAATGGCCTGCAGCCATGGGGCTGCAGGCCGCCAGGCAGGGCAGGGCCCTGCCGTTGCGACAGGGCTCAGCCGATCAGGCGCTCGGCGCCGCGCTTGAACAGGCTGCGGGCGATGATCAGGCGCTGGATTTCGCTGGTGCCTTCCCAGATGCGGTCGACCCGCACCTCGCGGTAGAAGCGCTGGGCGGCGTTGCTGCGCATATAGCCGCGGCCACCGAAGATCTGCACCACGCGGTCGGCCACCCGGTTGACCATCTCCGAGGCGACCAGCTTGGCCATCGAGCAGTGGGCGTGGATCACCGACAGGTCTTCGCCGCGGTCCTGCATCTTGGCCGCCTCGTAGGTCATCAGGCGCGCGCCCCAGATATCGGTGACGCAGTCGGCGAGCATGGCCTGGATCATCTGGTGCTCGGCGATCGGCTGGCCGCCGACTACGCGCTGCTGGGCCCATTCGCTGGCCATCTCGAGCATGCGCTGGGCCGCGCCGAGGGAGCGCGCGGCAATCATCAGGCGCTCGCGACGGAACCAGCTCTTGGTGTAACCCATGCCGGCGCCTTCGGCACCGATGCGGTTACGTGCCGGCACGCGCACGTCGCTGAAGGTGTAGGTGGGGTGGTGCGAGGCGAAGTTATGGCCGAACAGCGGGTTGTCGATGATTTCGATGCCGGGGCTGTCGATGTCGACGAAGAACAGTGCGTCTTCCTGGCCGCCGTCGGCGCTCGGCACCACGGCCTGGACGAACATGAACTGGGCCTTGTTGGCGCTGGTGACGAACCACTTTTCGCCATTGATCAGGTAGTCGTCGCCGTCGCGCACGGCGGTGGTGGCGATAAAGGTGTCGGAGCCGGCTTCGCGCTCGGTGATGGCGTAGCACTCGGTCTTCTCGCCGGTCCAGATCGGCTTGATATAGGCCTCGATCTGCGCGGCGTCGCAGGCTTCGTACATCCACGAGTGGGCCTCGGAGATGCACCAGCTGAGCGCGTTGGTGACCCGCCCGAGCTGCTCCCAGACGATCACCTGATCGAGCATCGGCAGCTGCAGGCCACCCTGATCGCGCGGCACATCCAGGCGGCTGAAGCCCAGTTCGATGCCCATGGCGCGATGCTTGGCGTGCAGCTCCTTGGGCAGCAGGCCGTCGTTGAACTCGGCGGTTTCTTCATGAGGGATCAGCACTTCGGCGAACTCGCGCGCCTTGCGTTGCCATTCCAGGGTTTCGGTAGAGAGGGCGTACGACATTACGGGTCTCCTGTCTTGTTGTACTTTTCAGGCTTTATTGAACGCTAATACAACAGGAATGCAGGGTCAACCGTGCTCTGCGTCGCCGCTTGGCCTAGCGGGTTCCCTGTATGCGCATATATTGTTGAAATATAAGGTTTTTTATTTTGTGAAAAATATATTTGTTTTTTCATTGAGGCTGGCGCCCCCCTCTGTCTGCAGGTTGCCGTGATGCAGTCGCCGCTGGTCAGGTCGGGCCGGTTTGGCTGCTATGGCGCGCGGCGCGCAGGCTCTGCGCCATGCGGCTGTTTATAGTTAGCCGGGCTGGTCGTGACCGTTCGGTCGATTGCGCTTGACGGCTATTGAATGATCGTTTTATGGTTTATTGAACGATCATATAGCAGTGATCGCGCCGTCACCCTCGCTGCACGAGCAGCGCCGTGGGGTGGCGAGCCAGCCCTCTGGTGGGCCTGGCAGGCAACCCAGAGCAGTCGATAACAAGAAGGAAATAGCCATGTACGAGCGCAGCGCCTCCCATCCAGTCGCGGACGACAGCGACAACCACACCCTGCCGAGCTGGATCTACAACGATGCGCGCTTCTTCGAGCTGGAGAAGGAGGAGATCTTCTCGCGCAGCTGGCACATCGCCTGCCACGTCAGCGAGATCGCCAACCCCGGCGACTACATCACCCTGACCTTCCTCGGCGAGCGCATCGCCGTGGCGCGCACCCAGGAGGGCGTGATCACTGCCTTCCACAACACCTGCCGGCATCGTGCGCACCAGGTCATCACCGGCGAGCGCGGCACCTGCAAACGCGTGCACGTGTGCCCCTATCACGGCTGGACCTACGGCCAGGACGGCGCCATCCGCGGCATCCCCGGCGGCAGCGAGGCGGATGTCAAACAGGTTGGCCATGGCCTGCTGCCGGTCGATCACGAGGTCTACCTGGGTTTCGTCTGGATTCGCCTGAAGGCCGAGGGCCCGTCGGTGGCCGAGCGCCTGGCGCCGTTCGCCGAGCTGCTGGCGGCCTATCGCATCGACGAGATGCAGAGCAATAACGACCTGTGCGTCGAAGACCACCCGATCGACTGGAAGAACATGATGGACAACTACCTGGAGGGCTACCACGTCGCGATGGGCCACCCGGGGCTGAACCAGATGGTCGAGGGCGGCTACGACGTCACCGCCAATGTCGAGCTCGGTACCAGCTACGCCACCCATCTGCTCAAGGAGTACCCGGCCGGCGGCCCGGACGAGTTCGCTTACCTGAGCATCCGCTCCGCCGGTGACCACCTGCCGGGGGACCACGGCCGGCGCTGGAGCTACCTGTCGATCTTCCCCAACGTGAATATCGGCCTGCAGCCGGACAGCATCGACTACTTCATCTTCTACCCCCAGGGCCCGGGCAAGGCGACCTTCCGCACCGCCAGCTTCTCGCTGCCCAACGCCAGCCCGGAAGTGCAGGCCGCGCGGGTCGCCGCCGGGCGCATCTGGAGCGAGGTGCAGGAAGAGGACAACCAGCTCACTGCCTCGGTGCAACAGGGCCTGGAAGGCTCGGTCTACCAGTTCGGCTACCTGTCGCCGCGGGAAACCGGGGTGCGCGCCTTCCGCGACTGGATTCGCCAGCGCCTGCCGATCGCCCGCGAAGAAGCGCGGCCGTCGCACCACCTGGTGCGCCTGGGCTGATCGCCTGGTGCCTCCACGTAGGGCGGGTGAAACCCGCGCCGCCACCCAACGCGCGGGTTGCACCCGCCCTACAAGCTGCTCTGCTCGCGAATGACACACAGCGCTTCGCGAGCAGAGCTCGCACCTACGTTGACTACAACAACAAGAAGGAAACGCGTATGCCCATCAGTAAATGGAGCACCCTGGCCCTGGCAGTCGCCGCCTGCGCCGCGCAAGCGGCCCTGGCCGATGACGAGGCCGAGCCGCAGGGCTTCGTCGAAGGCGCAGGCCTGACCCTGACCAACCGCAACTTCTATATGAACAGCGATTTTCGTGACAACGGCCCAGACGAGCAGAGCTACCAGGAGGAGTGGGCCCACGGCGTGTTGGCCGACTTCGCCTCGGGCTTCACCGAGGGCACGGTCGGCTTCGGTGTCGATGCCTTTGGCTACTTCGGCATCAAGCTCGACAGCGGCCGCGGGCGTACCGGCACCGGTCTGCTGCCGGTGGGCGGCGATGGTCGCGCCGAGGACGAATACGGCGAGGCCGGCGGCGCGCTGAAGCTGCGCCTGTCCAGCACGCAGCTGAAATACGGCGAGATGCAGGTGGAGACGCCGGTGTTCGACACCGCCCACCTGCGCCTGCTGCCGGAAACCGCCACCGGCTTCCTGGTCGAGAGCAGCGAGATCGAGGGTCTGGATCTGACTGCCGGTCACTTCACCGCCTTCAACAACCGCGACTCGAGCAACAGCGGCGACGAGTTCTACGGCTACGGCGGCGACACCTCGGCCGGCGGCATCGACTTCGTCGGCGGCTGGTACAGCTTCAACGACAACCTCAGTGCCGGCCTGTTCGCCTCCGAGCTGGAAGACACCTGGCGCCAGTACTATGGCAACCTCAACTACTACCTGCAGATCGACGACGAGCAGGCAGTCACTTTCGATTTCAATATCTACCGCAGCAACGACCACGGCGACGCTCTGGCCGGCGCGATCGATACCACCAGCTACAGCCTGGCGCTGGCCTACAGCCTGGGCATCCACACCCTGACCCTGGCGCACCAGCGGGTCAACGGCGACACGCCGTTCGACTATGTCGGCGGCGACTCCATCTACCTGGCCAACTCGCTGCAGTACTCCGACTTCAACGCGCCCAACGAGCGTTCCTGGCAGCTGCGCTACGACCTCGACCTGGGCAACTGGGTACCGGGCCTGGGCCTGATGACCCGCTACGTGCGTGGCGACAACATCGACGGCAGCCATGCCGATCCGGATGGCGTCTACGTGGATTACTACGGCGAGGACGGCAAGCACTGGGAACGTGATGTCGAGATCAACTATGTGGTGCAGGAGGGGGCGGCCAAGGACCTCAGCATCGCCGTGCGCCAGGCCACCCACCGCGCCAACACCGACCAGGGCGAGGGTGATCTGGACGAGGTGCGGCTGATCCTCGAATATCCGCTGGAAGTGCTCTAGAGCCTGTCGCGGATCTTGCTAGCTCCCCTCTCCCACGTGTGGGAGAGGGGCTGGGGGAGAGGGAGTTTTCCCGCTAACCCTCTCCCCAGCCCTCGGCTTTGGCTTCCTGCGCCACTCTACCTCCTGCATCCCTGTCGTCGTCTCCCACAAGTGGGAGAGAGGAATTTCCGCGATCCTATACAGGTGCTAGGCGTGTGCTTTCGTCAGTGCTCCCGGGCCTGGCGGATACGCAGCATGATGGCGCACAGGATCAGCAACGCCAGCGGGCCCATGCCGAGCATCGCGCTTTTCACCGGGATCTCCAGGCTGAGGCCGTGCAGACCTTCATACAACAGCTTGAACAGGCTCAGCAGGTAGTAGCTGATGGCGATGATCGAGAGCCCCTCGACCGCCTTCTGGATGCGGATCTGCGTATCGGCGCGGGCGTTCAGGCTGCGCAGGATGGCCGAGTTCTGTTCCTCCACTTCCACCTGTACCCGTGCCTGCAGCAGGTCGCCGAGGTTGGCCACGCTCTGCCCGAGGCGCACCAGGCGCTGGTCGGTGGCGGCGCAGTAGCGCACCGTCGGACGGAAGCGTCGCTCGATGAATACGCCCAGGCGTTGGCAATCGTCGACATGGCTTTCGCGCAGTTCGGCGATGCGTTCGAAGACGATCTGCGCATAGGCCTCGGCGGCGCCGAAGCGCTGACGAGTGCGCGCGGTGCTGCGCACGATGCGTGCCGACAGCTGGGCGATGGCGGCGGAGAGCACCTTGGCGCTGTCGCGGCCCTCGGCATTGCGATCGGACAGGCTGGCCAGCTCGCGGTCGTAGTCTTTCAACTGCTGGCTGACCTGCTGCGCCACCGGCAGGGTCAGCGAAGCCATCATGCGGTAGGTCTCGATCTCCAGCAGGCGGCGGATCATGCGGCCCAGGCGATAGGCATTGAGCCGGCGGTTGACCAGCAGTAGGCGGTTGATGCCGTGCTCGTCGAGGCGAAAGTCCGACCAGGCGGTGGCGTCGCCGCTGCCCAGATGGGAGCCGGCCGGGTCCTTGAAACCGTACTGGGTGGCGTCGCCAGCCCAGTCCCGCTCGGCTTCCACCAGCACCTGCACGGCGCTGATCAGCGCGGGGCGATGGGGTTCGATCAGGCTGGCCAGTGGCGCGGGCAGTGGCGGCCAGGCTTCGCCCTGGGGCGGGCGAGGCACCACCAGGGTGAGGGTGAAGAACTCGCTGTGGCGTTCCCACTTGAGGGTGTCTTCACCCAGGCGCAACAGACCCTGCACGCCGTTGCTCGGCAGCACTTCGCTGGCCAGTTGGCCCAGTTGTTCGATCAGTGCGTCGCAGGCCAGTTCGGCATCGACGAAGGCCAGGTGATAGACATGCGACGGCTCGCGAAAATAGATCGAGGGTCGGGCGTGCAGTTCGTTGTGCAGGGTTTTGCGTAAAGGATGCATGGGGAAAGGGAGGGCCAGAAAGGGAGGTTTCTGGGTGACGTGGTTTTGTGACTGCCTGGTCACATTGGTTTGTCGAGAGCTGTGTGCCGGGACGGAGGGGCCCGTATGTAAGCGCAGGTTGCTTGATGCTCTTGTAGGAGCCAGCTTGCTGGCGATCCAGGCCCGTGCAGGCTGCCAGATCGCCAGCAAGCTGGCTCCTACAAGGTTGGGTCAGGCTTGTGCGGGGCCTTCACGCCCGCTCTGTCATGGCCGATAGCGCGACCGAGGTGGCGGCGGTGCGGGTTTCCACGCCGAGTTTGACGTACACATGCTCCAGGTGTTTGTTCACCGTGCGCGGGCTGAGGCCGAGGATGTCGCCGATGTCGCGGTTGGTCTTGCCGCAGGCCACCCAGCGCAGCACTTCCACTTCCCGTTCGGTGAGCTGGAAGCGCGCCGAGAGCGTGGCATAGGCCGGCTCGTCGTTCAGTGTCAGCGGTTGCGCCTGGCTGGCGGCGCGCGCCGTTTGCAGGATGCGCGCGGTGCGCAGGTGCGAGGCCACGCGGGCGAGCACTTCCTCGGTATTGATCGGCTTGGTTACGTAGTCGATGCCGCCGGCGGCGAAGCCTTTGACCACATGCTCGCTGTCGGTCAGGGCGGTCATGAACAACACCGGAATATCGGCGGTGGCCGGGTCGGCCTTGATCCGCTGGCAGGTCTCGAAGCCGTCCAGCCCCGGCATCATCGCGTCGAGCAGAATCAGGTCCGGGCGCCGGCGCTGGATGCGGCTCAGCGCGCTCAGGCCATCCAGGGCCACCAACACCATATAGCCCACTTCATCGAGGGCGTCGGAGAGCAGGGCCAGGTTGTCCGGGGTGTCGTCGACGATCAGGATCACCCCGCGCTCGGCCGCGCGGGTGTGAGGCTCAGAGGGATGGGGCAGCACGTTCATGCTCGGCCTCCTTGAGTTGGCGGTTGAATTCGTCCAGGCGGTAGCTTTTCACCAGGGCCCGCAGGGGCGCGGTGAAGCCGGTGCTGGCGGGTGTCAGCCGATCAATGGCGTCGAGTTTCTCCTGAATGCCGCGGATATAACCCATGGCCCCGAGCTCGCGCAGTGCATCCAGGTCACTGGCGCTGGGCAGCACCAGGGCTGCGCGTGTCGGCGCAGGCAATGGCGCGGTGCGCCGCAGCCAGTGCAAATCCAGTTGCTTGTGGATGCGTTCGAGCAGTTCCGGGGTGTGCACCGGCTTGGCCAGGTAGTCGTTGCAGTCGGCGCTGACGCTGCGCTCACGGTCATCGGCAAAGGCATTGGCGGAGATCACGATGATCGGCGCCTGACTCTGGGCGTTGCGGCGAATCAGCCGGCTGGTTTCCCAGCCATCCATCTGCGGCATCGACAGATCCATCAGGATCAGATCGGGGTGCAGCAAGGCTGCCTGACGGATGGCTTCCTGACCGCTGGCGGCTTGGGCGATGTTGAAACCCAGCGGTTCGAGCATGCCGGCCAATACGCGGCGATGTTCGATATGGTCGTCCACCACCAGGATCAGCCGGCGCGGGCCCTGATAACCGATGATGTCGTGCTCCACATGCACCACCGCCTGGGGCACGCGCACCTCGGAGAGGAACAGGCGCACCTGGAAGCTGGTGCCCTGCTCCAGCACGCTTTTCACCGACAGCTCGCCGCCCATCAAGGAGGTGAGCATGCGCGTGATGGTCAGGCCCAGGCCGACGCCGTTGTCCTGGCGCATCAGGTCGCCGCGCTCGAACGGCTGGAAGATTCGCTCGATCTGCTCCGGGTCGATGCCGATGCCGGTGTCGACGATCTCGAAGCTGGCGGTTTCGCGCAGATAGCTGACGCGCAGACAGACTTCGCCGCTGTCGGTAAAGCGCACTGCGTTGCCGAGCAGGTTGATCAGAATCTGCCGCACGCGTTTCTCGTCGCCGCGCACCACCGCCGGCATGCGCCCGCTGGTGTCCAGGCGAAAGCGCAGGCCCTTCTCTTCGGCCTGCGGGCTGAACATGCGTTCGAGCTGGTGGATAAATTCCGGGAAGGGGATTTCCGAGAGTTCCAGGTTGAGCTTGCCGGCCTCGATCTTGGCCACGTCGAGCAGCCCGTCTATCAGCGACAGCAGGTGCGAGCCGCTGCGAAAGATGGTGGCTAGGGCGTCCTGGTGCTGCCCCGGCATGCCGGCGTCGCGCTGCAGGATCTGCGTATAGCCGAGGATGCTGTTGAGCGGCGTGCGCAGCTCGTGGGACAGGCCGGTGACGTAGCGACTCTTGGCCGCGTTGGCGGCTTCGCTGGCCTCCTTGGCTTTCTGCAGGGCTTCGTCGGTTTTGCGGTGGGCCTCGATTTCCTGCATCAGCAGCTGGGTCTGGCGGTCGGATTCCTCCTGGGCCACCCGGCGGCTTTCGCGGGTCAGCACTACCCACCAGGCGAGGATCGCGGCGAACAGCGAGAGCGTCATAAAGGCCTTGAGAAAGGCCAGGTAGAGGGTGTCCTGCGCCTGCGGCGATTGCGCCACCAGCCCCTGGGACACCTGGCTGTAAATCAGCGCCAGGGCGACGAACAGCAGCAGTACCAGCACCGTCAGCAGGCCCAGGTACTGGGCCAGGCGGCTGTGCAGGCGCGGGATCGAGACCTGCGGGAATAGCCAGTGAATGAAATCGTCGAGTTGCTCGGACAGCCGTGCCCTGGGTTTGCAGGCATCGCCGCAGCGGGCATCGAGCGAGCAACACAGCGAGCAAATGGGCGTGCTGTAGGCCGGGCAGAAGGCCATGTCTTCGCTTTCAAAGGCATTGCTGCACAGGCCGCACTGCGCGGTGGTGGTCACGCCGAGCGGGTAGAGCAGCAACGGGTCGCTGCTACGCGCCAGGTAGTAGCGGCCGTTGGTCAGCCAGGCAATCAACGGCGCGAGCAGCAGGGCCGAACCCAGCGCAACGATCGGCGAGGCGGCCTGGGCAAAGGCGCCGAACAAGCCGCCGTGGGCCAGCACCGAGAGCAGTGAGGCGATCAGCATGGCGCCCACCCCCACCGGGTTGATGTCGTACAGGTGCGCGCGCTTGAATTCGATGTGTTTGGGTGACAGGCCCAGCGGCTTGTTGATCACCAGGTCGGCGACCACCGCGCCAATCCAGGCGATGGCGATGTTGGCATACAGGCCGAGCACTTCCTCGATCGCCTGGAACACCCCCAGCTCCATCAGGATCAGGGCAATGGCCACGTTGAACACCAGCCACACCACGCGACCGGGATGGCTGTGGGTGACGCGGGCGAAGAAGTTCGACCAGGCCAGCGAGCCGGCGTAGGCGTTGGTCAGGTTGATCTTCACCTGGCTGACGATGACGAACAGCACCATGGCCGCCAGCGCCCACTCCGGTGAGCTGAACACATAGTTGAAGGCCACCAGGTACATCTGCGTCGGCTCGGCAGCGCGCTCCATGGGGATTTCATGCTGCAGGGCGAGAAAAGCCAGGAAGGCCCCAGCGAGCATTTTCAGCGCCCCGGGGATGATCCAGCCGGGCCCGGCCATCAGCAGGGCGGCCCACCAGCGGGTGCGATTGCGCCGGGTTTTTTCCGGCAAGAAGCGCAGGTAGTCGACCTGTTCGCCAATCTGCGTGACCAGCGCCAGCGCCACGGTACAGGCCGCGCCAAAGTGCAGCAGGTTGAAGGCGCCACCATCGCCCTCACGCCCGGCGAAGCTGGTCCAGTCGCTGAACGCCTCGGGGTTCTTGGCGATGACGAAGACGTACGGCAAAAACAGCAGGAACAGCCACAGCGGCTGGCTCCACATCTGCAATCGGTTGATCAGGGTGATGCCATAGGCCACCAGGGGGATGACGATCAGCGAACAGATCACATAGGCCAGCGCCAGCGGGATGTTGAAGTACAGCTCCAGGGCCAGGGCCATGATCGCCGCCTCGAGGGCGAAGAACAGGAAGGTGAAGCTGGCGTAGATCAGCGAGGTGATGGTCGAGCCGATGTAGCCGAAACCGGCGCCACGGGTCAGCAGGTCCATGTCCACGCCATAGCGCGCCGCGTAGTAGCTGATCGGCAGGCCGGTGAGGAAGATCACCAGGCTCACCGCGAGAATGGCCCACAGGGTGTTGGTAAAGCCGTAGCTCAGCGCCAGGGCGCCGCCGATGGCCTCCAGGGCGAGAAACGACACCGCACTCAGAGCGGTGTTGGCGATGCGCAGCTCCGACCATTTGCGAAACGACTTGGGGGTGAAACGCAGGGCGTAGTCTTCCATGGTCTCGTCGGCGACCCAGCTGTTGTAGTCGCGGCGGATCTTGACGATGCGCTGGGTGCCGGTCGGTTGCACAGCGGTGATTCCTGGGAGTCGGAGCAAGGGATACGACGAAGTAGCAACAACCATGCCCCGACCGTAGGAGCCAGCTTGCTGGCGATCAGCGTTGCCTCTAGCCGCGTGATCGCCAGCAAGCTGGCTCCTACGGTAAGCGCGAGCGGGCGGGTTGCGGGCGTGAGCTTGCACCAGGGTGGGGCGTTGGGCAGTACGTCAGATGACGTATGCCGTTACGTCAACCTGCGTATACCGTCCGCGCCGGTGGCAAACGCATGCTGGTGGCGAACCGAACTGACAGCCGCAGGGCTGGCCGGGGAGGAAAACCACCCAGAGGAGCATGACCATGGATTCACCGACTCGCTTTCTCCCTCGTCGGCTAGCGTTGGGTGCTGCGGCACTCTCGCTGCTGGCGGCCACCGTGTTCGGCCAGATGGCCGTGGCGGCTGAGGTCAACACCACCGGGCTTGCTGTCACCGACACCGAAGTCACGGTCGGCCAGCTGCACTCGGCCACCGGCACCATGGCCATTTCCGAAACCGGTTCGATCCAGGCCGAGCGCCTGGCCATCGAGCAGATCAATGCCAGCGGCGGCATCCTCGGCCGGCAGATCAAGATCATCCAGGAAGACGGCGCCTCCGACTGGCCGACCTTCGCCGAAAAAGCCAAGAAGCTGCTGGTTGGCGACAAGGTCGCCGCCGTGTTCGGCTGCTGGACTTCGGCCTCGCGCAAGGCGGTGCTGCCGGTGTTCGAGAAGGAAAACGGCCTGCTCTACTACCCGACCTTCTATGAAGGCCTGGAGCAGTCGAAGAACGTCATCTACACCGGCCAGGAAGCCACCCAGCAGATCCTTGCCGGCCTCGACTGGATCGCCAAGGAGAAGGGCGCCAAGACCTACTACCTGATCGGCTCGGACTACATCTGGCCGCGCACCTCGATGAAGATCGCCCGCAAGCACATCGAAAACGTGCTCGGCGGCAAGGTGGTGGGCGAGGAGTACTACCCGCTGGGCAACACCCAGTTCGGCTCGCTGATCAACAAGGTCAAGCTGAAGAAGCCCGATGTGGTCTTCACCGCGGTGGTCGGCGGCTCCAACGTGGCCTTCTACAAGCAGATGAAAGCCGCTGGCGTGACCAGCGCCAAGCAGAACCTGCTGACCCTGTCGGTGACCGAGGATGAACTGCTCGGCATTGGCGGCGAGAACATGGACGGTTTCTACGCCTCCATGAAGTACTTCCAGAGCCTCGACAACCCGAACAACACTGCCTTCGTTGAAGCCTTCAAGGCCAAGTACGGCAAGGATGCAGTGATCGGTGACGTGACCCAGGCCGCCTACCTCGGCCCATGGCTGTGGAAAGCCGCGGTCGAGAAGGCCGGCAGCTTCGATGTCGACAAGGTCGCCGCAGCCTCCCCGGGCATCGAACTGGCCACCGCGCCAGAGAGCTACGTCAAGGTGCATGACAACCATCACCTGTGGAGCAAGACCCGCATCGGCCAGGTGCAGGCTGACGGCCAGTTCAAGGTGGTGTTCGAGTCCGACCTGATCGAGCCGAATCCTTTCCCCAAGGGTTACCAGTAAGCGCTGTCGACCACCTGTAGGAGCCAGCGTGCTGGCGATGAATGGATCGCCGGTACGCCGGCTCCTGCGGGGTTTTCTCTTCTCTTCTGGGGACCATCATCATGGAATGGCTATCGGAATTTGGTGCCATCGCGGCCATGCAGGGCTTCAACGGTTTGTCCGTGTTCTGCGTGCTGCTGCTGATGGCCCTGGGGCTGGCGATCATCTTCGGCCAGATGGGCGTGATCAACATGGCCCACGGTGAGTTCCTCACCATCGGCGCCTACACCACCTTTGTGGTTTCGGTGCTGACCGAGCAATACGCGCCGTTCTTCGGCCCGTACTACTTTTTTCTCGCCATCGTGCTGTCGTTTTTTATCGCCGGCGCGATTGGCTGGCTGGTGGAGTGGGCGATGATCAGCAAGCTCTATCAGCGCCCGCTGGATACCCTGCTGGCCACCTGGGGCCTGTCGCTGGTGATGCAGCAGGCCTTCCGCTCGATCTTCGGCGCCCGCGAAGTCAGCGCCACCCTGCCCGAGTGGCTGATGGGCTCGTGGAACCCCACCGAGGCCATCGACATTCCGCGTAACGGCCTGTTCGTCATGGGCCTGACGGTGCTGATCACCGGCATGATCTTCCTCATGCTCTACCGCTCGCGCTGGGGCCTGCAGGTGCGCGCCACGGTGCAGAACCGGGTGATGAGCCGCGCGGTGGGGATCAATACCAAGAAGGTCGACCGCATGACCTTTGCCCTTGGCTGCGGCGTGGCCGGGGTGGCGGGCGCGGCCTTCACCACCATCGGCTCGACCGGCCCGACTGCCGGTTCCCTGTACATCGTCGACACCTTCCTGGTGGTGGTGTTCGGCGGCGCGTCGAGCCTGCTCGGCACCATCGCCTCGGCCTTCAGCATTGCCCAGGCACAGTCATTGATGGAGTTCTTCATGAGCGGTTCGATGGCCAAGGTGTTCACCCTGTCGGCGGTGATCCTGATTCTGATGATGCGCCCGCAGGGGTTGTTCTCGATCAAGGTGCGCAAGTGATGCAGAAGTCGCTGTTTGGAGGCGCCAGCGTGCTGGCGATGACTCCCGCAGGATCGCCAGCAAGCTGGCTCCTACAGGGTGTGTTGTGCAATCAGGGGGCCCGGACATGAACCCGACACTCGATAAGTTTCTTGGCGGCAAGCAGGGTGCGATTGGCCTGGCGGTGCTGGCCACATTGATCCTGGTGGTGTTCCCGCTGGCGCTGGACGCCTTTCGCCTGAACATGGTCGGCAAGTACCTGACCTACGCCTTTGTCGCCGTGGGCCTGGTGCTGTGCTGGGGCTATGGCGGCATTCTCAGCCTCGGCCAGGGCGTGTTCTTCGGCCTCGGCGGCTACTGCATGGCGATGTTTCTCAAGCTCGAAGCCAGCGACCCGGAAAGCACCAAGATCCAGTCCACCCCCGGTATTCCGGACTTCATGGACTGGAACCAGATCACCGAACTGCCGCTGCTCTGGCAGCCGTTCCACAGCTTTGGCTTCACCCTGCTGGCGGTGATCGCGGTGCCGGTGATCCTGGCGCTGGTGATCGGCGTAGCGATGTTCAAGCGCCGCGTCGGTGACGTGTACTTCTCCATCGTCACCCAGGCGATTGCGCTGATCCTCACCGTACTGATCATCGGCCAGCAGGGCCTGACCGGCGGGGTCAACGGCATCACCGACCTGAAAACCCTGATGGGCTGGGATATCCGCGACGACAGCTCGAAGATGATCCTCTACTTCATCAATGCCTTCCTGTTGTTTGGCTGCATCCTGATCGGCCGTTTCATCCTCGCCTCCAAGCTCGGCCGGTTGCTGATGGCGATGCGCGACAAGGAAGAGCGGGTGCGTTTCTCCGGCTACGACGTGGCCAGCTTCAAGATCTTCGTGTTCTGCGTGGCGGCAGCGTTCTCCGCTATCGGCGGGGCGATGTTCGCCTTGCAGGTGGGCTTCATGTCGCCAAGCTTCGTCGGCATCGTGCCGTCGATCGAGATGGTGATCTTCGCCGCCGTCGGCGGGCGCATGTCGCTGCTCGGCGCGGTGTACGGCGCGCTGCTGGTCAACTACGGCAAGACCTACTTTTCCGAAACCTTCCCCGAGTTGTGGCTGTACCTGATGGGCGGGTTGTTTATCGCCGTGGTCATGTACTTCCCCAACGGCCTCGCCGGCCTGTGGGAAAGCCACGGGCGCAAATGGCTGGGCAAGCTCAGCCGCAAACCCGCAGCGGCCAGGACTCCCTCGCCAGCCGCAGAAACCCCGGCGGCCACTAGCCAACCCCGTGAACTGGAGACCACCCCATGAGCCAGCCAAGCGGATTTCAGATGCCCAAACCGGTGCTGGCCATCGAAGGCCTGAGCGTGTCGTTCGATGGCTTCAAGGCGGTGGACGACCTCAATCTGTACATCGACCGCAACGAAGTACGGGTGGTGATCGGCCCCAACGGCGCCGGCAAGACCACGGTACTGGACCTGATCTGCGGCAAGACCAAAGCCACCGCCGGCAGCATCCAGTTCGAGAACCGCGAGCTGACCAAGATGCGCGAGTTCGACATCGTCCGTGCCGGGGTTGGGCGCAAGTTCCAGAACCCCTCGATCTACGAAAACCTCACGGTGTTCGAGAACCTGGAAATGTCCTACCCCAAGGGCCGCAAGGTATTCGGCGCGCTGTTCTTCAAACGCAGTGCCGAGGTGATGGCGCGGGTCGAGGAGGTGGCCGCGGAAATCCTCTTGGCCGAGCAGCTGTATATGCAGGCCGACCTGCTCTCGCACGGGCAGAAGCAGTGGCTGGAAATCGGCATGCTGCTGATGCAGGACCCGGCGCTGCTGATGCTCGACGAGCCGGTAGCGGGCATGAGCGTCAACGAACGCCTGCAGACCGCCGAGCTGCTCAAGCGCATCAGCAAAGGCCGTTCGGTGCTGGTCATCGAGCACGACATGGAGTTCGTCAAAAGCATCGCGCACAAGGTCACCGTGCTGCACCAGGGCAAGGTACTGGCCGAGGGCAGCATGGAATCGGTGCAGAGCAATCCCAAAGTCATCGAGGTGTATCTGGGCCATTGAGGTGCCCTTCTTCCTTTGGGGGAGAGGGCGATCGGTACTGGAGCTTTTCGTAGGAGCCAGCTTGCTGGCGATCAATGCGCTGTCGATCCGCTGATCGCCAGCAAGCTGGCTCCTACAGAGTCATTCTTCGCTGGCCTCAGGCCTTGAGTGCAAGGAGTCAAACATGTTCAAGATCAGCAACCTCGCTTCCGGTTACGGCCAGAGCCAGATCCTCCATGACCTCAACCTGAACGTGGAAAAGCGCGAAATCGTCGCGGTCATGGGCCGCAACGGCATGGGCAAGACCACCCTGTTCAAGAGCCTGATGGGCGTACTGCCGCAATGGGGTGGGCAGATCAGCGTGGACGGTCGCGACATCTCCAAACTGGAAACCCACCAGCGGGTGGAGAGCGGCATCGCCTACGTGCCCCAGGGGCGGATGATCTTCCCCAGCATGAGCGTGCTGGAGAACATCCAGACCGGCCTGCCGGCCGCCGCCAAGGGCAAGGTGCCGGAAGACCTCTATGCGCTGTTCCCGGTGCTGTTTGATATGCGCTCGCGCAAGGGCGGCAACCTCTCTGGCGGCCAGCAGCAACAGCTGGCTATCGCCCGCGCGCTGGCCACCAATCCCAAGGTGCTACTGCTCGATGAGCCAACCGAGGGCATTCAGCCGTCGATCATCAAGGACATCGCCCGCACCCTGAAGGAGATCCGCAACCTGCGTGACCTGACCATCGTGGTCTCCGAGCAGGTGCTGTCCTTCACCCTGGAAATCGCCGACCGCTTCCTGGTCATCGAGAAGGGCAAGTTCGTGGTCGAGGAAACCCGCGACAGGGTCGACGAGGCGACCATCAGCCGCTACCTGTCGGTGTGAGTACTTTTCCCTCTCCCTAACCCTCTCCCGCAAGCGGGAGAGGGGACTGTTCGGCGTGAGGGTCATGTCTGACTGCGCTTTGCTCCCCTCTCCCATTTATGGGAGAGGGGCTGGGGGAGAGGGCAAAATTTCCTGTTTTACGGCTGGCGTGTTCTTTATGCGCTGGCCGCTTTTTCGTGCCTTTCAAAAAGCTGCAAGCCACGTCATCGCTGGCGCGGCGCATACGTCATCCGACGTATTTGCTGAATTCCCCGCCCGTTCAAGACTAGCTCCGTACCCCGGCGCAGTGGCGCCAAGTCCCCATCAATGGCCCCAGGAGCTCTGTCATGACCGAAACGCTGATCAAGGTCAATCTCAACCAGCCCGCCACCGAGAACGAGCAGATCCACAACCGCTGGCATCCGGATATTCCGATGGCCTGCTGGGTCAAGCCGGGTGACGATTTCATCCTCGAAACCTACGACTGGACCGCTGGCGCGATCAAAAACAACGACGACGCCAGCGACGTGCGTGATGTGGATCTGTCCACCGTGCATTACCTGTCGGGCCCGGTGGGCGTACACGGCGCCGAGCCGGGTGACCTGCTGGTGGTCGACCTGCTCGACATCGGCGCCATGGCCGACTCGCAGTGGGGCTTCAACGGCTTCTTCTCCAAGCAGAACGGCGGTGGTTTTCTGACCGACCACTTCCCGATGGCGCAGAAGGCCATCTGGGACTTCAAGGGCATGTTCACCAGCAGCCGGCACATTCCGGGGGTTAACTTCGCCGGCCTGATCCATCCCGGCCTGATCGGCTGCCTGCCGGACCACAAGATGCTCGCCGACTGGAACAAGCGCGAGCAGGAACTGATCGACAGCGACCCGCACCGCGTGCCGGCCCTGGCCAACCCGCCGATGGCGCCGACCGCGCACATGGGCAAGATGAAGGGCGAGGCCCGCGACCTGGCGGCACTGACCGGCGCACGCACCGTGCCGCCGCGCGAGCATGGCGGCAACTGCGATATCAAGGACCTGTCGCGCGGCTCGAAGATCTTCTTCCCGGTCTATGTTGCCGGCGCGGGCCTCTCGGTGGGCGACCTGCACTTCAGCCAGGGCGACGGCGAAATCACCTTCTGCGGCGCCATCGAAATGGCCGGCTGGGTGCACATGAAGGTCGAGCTGATCAAGGGCGGCATGGCCAAGTACGGAATCAAGAACCCGGTGTTCAAGCCGAGCCCGATCACCCCGCACTACAACAACTACCTGATCTTCGAAGGCATCTCGGTGGACGAGGCCGGCAAGCAGCACTACCTGGACGTCAACATCGCCTACAAGCAGGCCTGCCTGAATGCCATCAACTACCTGACCAAGTTCGGCTACTCGCCGGCCCAGGGCTATGCGCTGCTCGGCTCGGCGCCGGTGCAGGGGCATATCAGCGGCATCGTCGACGTGCCCAACGCCTGCGCCACGCTATGGCTGCCGACCGACATCTTCGACTTCGACATCAACCCCAATGCCTCCGGCCCGATCAAGCACCTCGACGGCAGCATCGACCTGCCCATCGCGCCGGACAAATGAGTTCCCTACCCGGGCGGGGATGGGGCTTTGGACGGCGTTCATCCCGGCCCGGGTGGCGAACACTCGGGACCTGTCACACCGCACTACCGGCTTGGCGGCCACGCGCCGCCGAACCGCTGCCCAGGAGTCCGTTATGCCGATCTATGAATACGACTGTGCCGACTGTGGCGACTTCACCCGCTTGCGGCCGATGGCCGAGCGCGACCAGCCCTGCGATTGCCCGTCCTGCGGCATGCAGAGTGGCCGGGTGATTCTTTCCGCACCGTGCCTGGCGACCATGCCTGGCAGCCAGCGCCGCGCCATCGCGGCCAACGAGCGCAGCGCCAACGCGCCGCAGACGCTCGACGAATACCAGCAGACGCGCAAGCACCCCAAGGGCTGCGGCTGCTGCACGCCGAACAAACCCCTGGCGCCAACCAAGGCCAACCCGCATGCCATAAAAGGCAAACCGGCCGGCCGGCCGTGGATGATCAGTCACTGACGCGACGTGCCAACCCATCCCATCCCTGTAGGAGCCAGCTTGCTGGCGATCTGAGTGGTTATCGTCTGGGCAATACCGCACCCAGAATGCACGGCGTTATTGCTACAGATGCACTGAGATAAAGAGGTTTAGCGCGTTGATCGCCAGCAAGCTGGCTCCTACACCGGCAGCACCGTGCCGTTCTTTGTAGGAGCCAGCTTGCTGGCGATCCGGCCTATCAGGTCACAATCAGATGGCATCCCACAGCGGATAATCGCCCAGCCGCTGAACTAACCCGGCACGCAATGGATTGGCGACGACGTAACGTGCGACTGCTTGCAAGTCTTCTTCTGCGCGCAAGGCGTGATCATGAAAACCCTTCAGCCAGACCTTCTCGCCTGTCCTGCCCGAGACCCTGTTGATGGTAATCGCGCTGCGTGATTTGGTGTTCTGCATAAGCTGCGACAGCGGCATCGCCCCCAGACCGACCAACCAATGCAGATGGTCCGGCATCACCACCCAGGCCAGTGATTCGACTCCACCTGCGTCATGCAGGTAGCGCATTTCCTTCACCAGCAAGCGGGCTAGCTGCCAATTCTGGAAAACGGCTTTGCGCTCATGGGTAATGGCGGTCAGCAGATAGATTCTGCCGGGTTCGCAGATACGCCCGCGTCGCAGCGCATGACCGCGATGGGCGAAGAGGCTGGAATCCATTCCAGAAGCTCCCTGAGTTCAGTTGTAGGAGCCAGCTTGCTGGCGATCAGCGTGCATATAAGCAGCTCGGATCGCCAGCAAGCTGGCTCCTACAGGGTAGGTCAGTGATGCTCGCGGGTGGCGCGGAATTTCACGTCCGGCCAGCGCTCTTCCATCAGCGCCAGGTTGACCCGGGTCGGCGCCAGGTAGGTGAGGTGACCGCCGCCATCCAGGGCCAGGTTTTCCACGGCCTTGTTGGAGAATTCCTCGAGCTTCTTCTTATCGCTGCAGTCGATCCAGCGTGCCGACCAGACGGTGATCGGTTCGTAGGAGCACTCGACCTTGTATTCCTCCTTCAGGCGGCTGGCGACCACGTCAAACTGCAGCACGCCGACCGCGCCGAGGATGATGTCGTTGCTGCGCTCGGGGAAGAACACCTGGGTTGCGCCTTCCTCGGCCAGCTGCTGCAGGCCCTGGCGTAGCTGCTTGGATTTCAGCGGGTCACGCAGGCGTACGCGGCGGAACAGTTCCGGGGCGAAGTGCGGGATGCCGGTGAAGCCCAGGCTCTCGCCTTCGCTGAAGGTGTCGCCGATCTGGATGGTGCCGTGGTTGTGCAGGCCGATGATGTCGCCGGCATAGGCCTCTTCCAGTTGCTCACGCTCGCTGGAGAAGAAGGTCAGGGCGTCGCCGACGCGCACGTCCTTGCCCAGGCGCACATGGCGCATCTTCATGCCCTGGCTGTATTTGCCGGAGCAGATGCGCATAAAGGCGATGCGGTCGCGGTGCTTGGGGTCCATGTTCGCCTGGATCTTGAACACGAAGCCACTGAACTTCTCTTCCACCGGTTCCACGGTGCGCTCGTTGGCTACACGGGCCAGCGGCTTCGGCGCCCAGTCGACCACGGCGTCGAGCACATGGTCGACACCGAAGTTGCCCAGCGCGGTGCCGAAGAACACCGGGGTCAGCTGGCCGTCCATGAATTCCTGTTGGTTGAATTCGTGGCAGGCGCCTTGCACCAGCTCCAGCTGTTCGAGGAAACGCTCGTACTCGTCACCCAGATGGGCGCGGGCCTCGTCGGAGTCGAGGTGCTGGATGATCTTGGTTTCGGTGCGCTCGTGGCCGTGGCCCGGGGTGTAGACGATGATGTAGTCGTCGGCCAGGTGGTACACGCCCTTGAAGTCGCGGTAGCAACCGATCGGCCAGGTGATAGGCGCTGCTTTGATTTTCAGTACGGCTTCGATCTCGTCGAGCAGTTCGATCGGGTCGCGGATATCGCGGTCGAGCTTGTTGATAAAGCTGACGATCGGCGTGTCGCGCAGGCGGCACACGTCCATCAGGGCAATGGTGCGTGGCTCCACACCCTTACCGCCGTCGAGCACCATCAGCGCCGAGTCCACCGCAGTCAGGGTGCGGTAGGTGTCTTCCGAGAAGTCTTCGTGGCCGGGGGTGTCGAGCAGGTTGATCATGTGCTCGCGGTAGGGGAACTGCATCACCGAGGTGGTGATGGAGATGCCGCGCTGCTTCTCCATTTCCATCCAGTCGGACGTCGCATGGCGGTCGGACTTGCGCGATTTCACCGTGCCGGCCACGGCAATCGCCTTGCCCATCAGCAGCAGCTTCTCGGTAATGGTGGTCTTACCGGCGTCGGGGTGGGAGATGATCGCGAAGGTACGGCGCTTGCCGACTTCGATGGCCTGAGTGGTCATGGTGTGGGAACCCGTCGACACGTAGTCGGTTGTTAAAGGTAAGTCGGTTGTCAAAAGTAGTCGGTTTGTCAAAAAAGGCGGCGATTATAGCGGGAAACGTGGGCCGCGCGGCGCCCGGCTGGCGCTCAGGCGTGCCGGGGTTTTGTGCAGCATTCCGGACGTTTTGTTGAGGATTAAAAACAGTCAATCAGGCAGGCGACAACCGGGTGCAAAACAGCGGCAATTTTTGATTGATCTCAGGCCCCCATGGTCCTAAAGTTCGCGCCCGAACGTCCATGCTGGAAACGATCCATCCGGCTCAAGTACTGACGACGAGAGGCCCGCAGGGTTCTCGGCGACATGCCTTGGGAAGTAGGCGAACCAAAGTGGGGAAACGGATTAGGCGTTCGCGGCTCTTTATCCAGAGCCATCCCTGTTAAGCACCCATTGCTTGCTTTTACCCATTTGGAGTCCCGCATGCCGATCGCGATCGAAGACTACTACCCGCGCGCTACCTTCCAGAAGATGAAGGACTTCGCCGACACCCAGGAAACCCCCTTCGTGGTGATCGACACCGCGATCATCAGCCAGGCCTACGATGACCTGCGCGCCGGTTTCGAATTCGCCAAGGTGTACTACGCAGTCAAGGCCAACCCGGCCACCGAGATCATCGAGCTGCTGCGCGACAAAGGTTCGAACTTCGACATCGCTTCTATTTATGAGCTGGACAAGGTGCTGGCCACCGGCGTCGGCCCGGAGCGCATCAGCTACGGCAACACCATCAAGAAATCCAAGGACATCCGCTACTTCTATGAGAAGGGCGTGCGTCTGTATGCCACCGACTCGGAAGCCGACCTGCGCAACATCGCCAAGGCCGCGCCGGGCGCGAAAGTCTATGTGCGCATCCTCACCGAAGGCTCGACCACGGCCGACTGGCCGCTGTCGCGCAAGTTCGGCTGCCAGACCGACATGGCCATGGACCTGCTGATCCTCGCCCGCGACCTGGGCCTGGTGCCCTACGGCCTGTCCTTCCACGTTGGCTCGCAGCAGCGCGACATCTCCGTGTGGGATGCGGCGATTGCCAAGGTCAAGGTGATCTTCGAGCGCCTGAAAGAAGAAGACGGCATCGAGCTCAAGCTGATCAACATGGGTGGCGGCTTCCCGGCCAACTACATCACCCGTACCAACAGCCTGGAAACTTACGCCGAGGAAATCATCCGTTTCCTCAAGGAAGACTTCGGCGACGACCTGCCGGAAATCATCCTCGAGCCGGGCCGCTCCTTGATCGCCAACGCCGGCATCCTGGTCAGCGAAGTGGTGCTGGTCGCGCGCAAGTCGCGTACCGCCGTCGAGCGTTGGGTGTATGTCGACGTGGGCAAGTTCAGCGGCCTGATCGAAACCATGGACGAATCCATCAAGTTCCCGATCTGGACCGAGAAGAAAGGCGAGATGGAAGAAGTAGTGATCGCCGGCCCGACCTGCGACAGCGCCGACATCATGTACGAGAACTACAAGTACGGCCTGCCGCTCAACCTGTCGATCGGTGACCGCCTGTACTGGCTGTCCACCGGCGCTTACACCACCAGCTACAGCGCGGTGGAGTTCAACGGCTTCCCGCCGCTGAAGGCCTTCTACCTGTAAGGTTTTCGTCAGCTGCATACAAGCCCCGCCCCATGGCGGGGCTTTTTATTGGGCCTTATATTCCGGGGCTTGTACGTTAGTTCCAGATTGAATGTAAAGAAATTGTAAAGAATGCATGTTTATCTTGTTTGATAATAATTCCTAAATAAAATCACGCCTCATTTTGAACGGGGAGTGATTCTTATGCACAAGAAAGTCGCCGCATCCGCCTTGCCGCAGCGTCGCCTGCTGGCCTCTGCCATCGGTTTTGCCATTGCTTCTTCTGCCGGTCTGAGCCTGGCTGCCGAACAGTCTGACGGCACCCTGCAGCTCGACAAGGTGAGCATCGAGGGCAAGCAGGAGCAGTCCTACAAGGTCGATCAGGTGTCCTCCCCGAAATACACCGCGCCGCTGCTGGACACTCCGCAGACCGTCACCGTGGTCCCGGCCGAAGTGATCAAGGAGCAGAACGCCCTGAGCTTGCGCCAGGTGCTGTCCAATGTCTCCGGCATCACCTTCGGTGCCGGCGAGGGTGGCAACTACGGCGACAGCATCAACATCCGCGGTTTCAGCGCCACCAACAACCTGATGGTCGATGGCCTGCGCGACAGCGCCAACATGACCCGTTCCGACATGTTCAACCTGGAAATGGTTGAAGTGGTCAAAGGCCCGAGCTCGGTGTATGCCGGTGCCGGCGCCACTGCCGGTTCGATCAACATGGTCAGCAAGACCCCGAGCCTGCGCGAGTCGAACAACCTGCAGGCCGGTCTGGGCACCGACGGCTATCATCGCCTGGCTGCCGACATCAATCAGCCGCTGGACGGCATCGAAGGCGCGGCCTTCCGTCTCAACCTGATGGCCCACGAGAACGACGTGGCCGGCCGCGAGCAGATCAACTACGAGCGCTGGGGTATTGCCCCGTCCGTGGCCTTCGGCCTGGGCACGCCGACCCGCCTGACCCTCAGCTACCTGCACCAGTCCGACGAGAACCTGCCGGAATACGGCCTGCCCGCCATCGCCGGCAAGGTGCTGGATGGCGTCGACCGTGACGACTACTTCGGCTTCCGCAATATCGATACCGAAGAAGTCGACGTCGACTCCTTCACCGCCAAGATCGAACACGACTTCAACGATCTGGTCAGCCTGAACAGCATCACCCGCTACAGCGAGACCGATAACCGCACCGTCACCACCCGCAGCTACGTGGAGACGCTGGGTAACGGCCAGTACCAGTACCGTTCGGGTAGCGGCAATGGTCGCGATACCACCAGCAAGCTGGCGATCAACCAGACCAACCTGGTGTGGAACTTCGCCACCGGCTTCATCGACCACTCGCTGGTCACTGGTATGGAAGTCTCCCGCGAGACCGTCGACAAGACCAACTTCAGCAACAACCTGGATCTGGATCTGGTCTACGACCTGGACAACCCGCCTGGCTACTACAACGGCCCACGGCACAAGACCAACACCTCCACGGTGGACGCCGAGCTGACCGATCAGGCGTTGTACGTGTTTGACACCCTGGCCCTGAATGACCAGTGGGATCTGACCCTGGGCGCCCGTTGGGAGCGCTATGAAGGCGAGAACGACGAGAAGGATTTCGAAGACGATACGCGTACCCAGCTGGAGTCCACCGACGAGATGCTCAGTGGTCGCGTCGGCCTGGCCTACAAACCAGTGGAAAACGGCACCATCTATGTGGCCTGGGGCAACTCCTACAACCCCTCGGCGCAAGGCCTGGCTACCACCGGTACCGGCTTGAACGAAGGCAACGAAAATCTCGATCCGGAAAAGAACGAGACCTGGGAACTGGGCACCAAGTGGGAGCTGCTGGATCAGCGCCTGGCACTCAATGCCGCGATCTTCCGTGTCGACAAGACCAATGGCCGCGTCGAGCTGGATGACGGCTCGTTCGAGCTGCAGGGCGAGCAACGCGTGGAAGGCTTCGAGCTGGGCGCCTCGGGCAAGCTCACCGACAAGTGGCAGGCCTTCGCCTCCTACACCCAGCTGAGCAGCGAAGTGCTCAAGGCTGCGCCGGGCGAGGATCAGGTGCAGGAAGGCCAGGCCTTGGCCAACACGCCGCCACGCTCGTTCAGCCTGTGGACCAGCTACCAGCTGCCGGCTGATTTCGAGGTGGGTTACGGCGCGCAGTTCGTCGACGAGCGTAATGTGGCGGTGGCCACCCGTGATACGCCGCCGCAGGCCAGCCGCGCCAAGATCGATTCCTACTGGGTACATGGCGCCATGCTCGGCTACCAGGCCAGCGAGGAGCTGCGCCTGCAGCTGAACGTCAACAACCTGTTCGACGAGGAGTACTACGATCGCGTACGGACCAGCGCCGGTAGTGCCGACAACACCGGTGGCCTGGTGCCGGGCGATGGTCGTTCGGCCGTGCTGAGCGCCAACTACTCGTTCTAACGCTTGGCTGTTTTACCCGGAGCCCCGCTTGTGCGGGGCTTTGGCTTATCAGGAGAAACGCCAGATGATGGTGCATATTCCCCGGGTGCTGAGCCCGGAGCAGGTCGCCGAATGCCGCCAGTTGCTGCAGCAGGCACAGTGGATCGATGGCAAGGCCACCGCCGGTTTCCAGTCGGCCATGGCCAAGGACAACCTGCAGTTGCCGCAGGACTCAGCGCAGGCCCGGCAGATGGGCGAGCTGATCCTCCAGGCCCTTAGCCGCAATCCGCTGTTCATCTCGGCGGCCTTGCCGAGCAAGGTGTTCCCGCCGCTGTTCAACTGCTACCAGGGCGGCCAGTCCTTTGGCCTGCATGTGGATAACGCGGTGCGCGAAGTGCCGGCAACGGGCGAGCGCATCCGCACCGACCTGTCGGCCACCCTGTTCTTCACCAATCCGGACGAGTACGACGGTGGCGAGCTGCTGGTCGAAGACACCTACGGTGCGCACAGCGTCAAGCTGCCGGCCGGCGACATGATTCTCTACCCGTCCACCAGCCTGCACCGGGTCAGCCCGGTGACTCGCGGGGCGCGGGTCTGCTCGTTCTTATGGCTGCAGAGCATGGTGCGCGACGACGGCCAGCGCAGCCTGCTGTTCGATCTCGATTCGAGCATCCAGCAGCTCAACCGCGAACTGGGGGCAGGGCATGCCAGCAGCGTGCAGCTGACCGGGGTGTATCACAACCTGCTGCGGCGCTGGGCAGATGTATGAAGCCTGTCGGCGCAGGGTAAAGACTAGGTAAAAGATCTCAGGTGCAACTAATTCGCAACTAGAATCGCCGCCCATTGGCTCCGGCTGTCGTTGTGCAAGGTGTCCGTCGTGTTGAAGAAAGTCCTGTTTCAGTTGCACTGGTTCTTCGGTATCACTGCCGGCCTGGTCCTGGCCCTGATGGGCATTACCGGTGCGCTGTATGCCTTCGAAGGCGAGATCCTGCGCGCGCTCAATCCTGAGGTGTTGCGTGTCGAGGTGCGCGAAGCCGGGCCGCTGGCGCCAGCCGAGTTGGTCGGCAAGATCGAGGCGGCTACCGACAAGAAGGTGGTAGGACTGTGGGTCGATACCCGTGCCGACAGCGCCGCGCGGGTGTTCTTCACCCCGCCGCCGGGCGAGCGGCGCGGGCCGATGCGCTTCTTCGACCCCTACACTGGCGAGCTGCTCGGCCAGCCCGCTGGCGAGCCGTTTTTCCGCCTGATGCTGCAGTTGCACCGCTTCCTCGCCATGGGCGACAGCGGCAAGCAGATCACCGCGGCCAGCACCCTGGCGCTGGTGTTCTTCTGCCTCTCCGGGCTGTACCTGCGCTGGCCGCGCCAGGCGCTGAGCTGGCGCACCTGGCTGACCCTCGACTGGGCGAAGAGGGGCCGTGCCTTCAACTGGGACCTGCACGCGGTGTTCGGCACCTGGGCGCTGTTGTTCTACCTTTGCGCGGCGCTGACCGGCTTGTACTGGTCCTATGACTGGTACAAGGATGGCCTGACCCGCCTGCTCTCTGACAGCCCGGTGGGTCAGCACGAGGGCAAATCGGCTGAGCGTCGTGGTGGACGCGGCGAGGCGCCGTCCGGGCCGTCGCCGGTGGTCGACTACCACGCTGTGTGGCAGAGCGTGCAGCAGGCCGCCGGCCCGCAACTGGTGGCCTGGAACCTGCGCCTGCCGCCAGTGGCCGGTGAACCTGCGACGGTGTTCTATCTGCTGCAGGATGCCGACCACCCACGCGCGCTCAACCAGCTCAGCCTCGATCCGCTCAGCGGCCAGGTCAAGCAGCATGAGCGCTACAGCGACAAGAGCTTCAAGGCGCAGCTGCTGGCCAGCGTCTATGCCCTGCATGTTGGCGAGTACTTCGGCATGCCTGGGCGCATCCTGATGGCGCTGGCCAGTGGGGCCATGCCGCTGTTCTTCATCACCGGCTGGCTGCTCTACCTCGATCGCCGGCGCAAGAAGCGCGCAGCCCAGGCTGCCCGTGGTGCAGTGGCGACCCAGGGCGGCGCCGAGAGCTGGCTGATCGGCTTCGCCAGCCAGAGCGGCCTGGCCGAACAATTGGCCTGGCGCACGGCCGGGCAGCTACAGGCCGCCGGCCTGCCGGTGCAGGTGCAGCCGCTGTCCCGCGTGGATGAGCAGGCCTTGCAGCAGGCCAATCGCGCGCTGTTCGTGGTCAGCACTTTTGGCGACGGCGAAGCGCCGGACACTGCCCGAGGCTTCGAACGCAAGCTGCTCGGCAGCCAGCTGGCCCTGGGCGAGCTGAGCTATGCCGTGCTGGCCTTGGGTGATCGGCAGTACCAGCAGTTCTGTGGTTTCGCCCGCCGCCTGCACGACTGGCTGGATCGCCAGGGTGCGCGCAGTCTGTTCGCCCCGGTGGAAGTCGACAATGGTGACCAGGCCGCCCTGGCCAGCTGGCAGCAGCAGCTCGGCGAACTGACCGGCGCGGCCGTGCTGGCGCCGGTCGAGCAGCCGTTTGGCGAGTGGCGCCTGCTTGGCCGCGAATGCCTGAACCCCGGCAGCAGTGGTGCGCCGACCTTCCTGGTGCGCCTGCAGATTCCGACGGGCGTGCACTGGCAGGCCGGTGACCTGCTGGAAGTGCTGCCTAATAACGACGCGGCCCTGGGCGCGCGCGACTATTCGATTGCCTCACTGCCGCGCGATGGCGCGCTGGAGCTGATCGTGCGCCTGGAGCGGCGCAGCGACGGCAGCCTCGGTCTCGGTTCCGGCTGGCTGTGCGACGAGGCGCGCATCGATCAGCCGTTGCTGGCGCGGGTACGCCGGCACACCGGCTTCCATGCGCCGCAAGGCGACTGCCCGCTGTTGCTGATCGGCAACGGCAGCGGCCTGGCCGGTCTGCGCAGCCTGCTCAAGGAGCGCATCGCTGCGGGCCGGCAACGCAACTGGCTGCTGTTCGGCGAGCGCAACGCGGCCCACGACTTCTACTGCCGCGACGAGCTGCAGGGCTGGCTGGCCCAGGGCGAGCTGGCGCGCCTCGATCTGGCCTTCTCGCGTGACCAGGCGGCCAAGGTCTATGTGCAGGATCGGCTGCGCGAGGCGGCCGACGAGCTGCTGCGCTGGGTCGAGGCGGGCGCCGCCATCTATGTGTGCGGCAGCCAGCAAGGCATGGCTGGTGGAGTCGATCAGGTGCTGCGCGAGGTACTGGGGGATACTCGGGTCGAGCAGTTGCTGGAGAGTGGGCGCTATCGCCGCGACGTGTACTAGGTCGTAGCCTGGATGTAATCCGGGGGGCGCGTCGGTTACTTGGATTGCATCTGGGGCTAACGACTGGCCGCCCCCGGATTGCATCCGGGCTACTGGTGTCGTTCCGGCAGCCACTCTAAGCTTGTCGGCATGAAAAGAATCCTTCTGAACTGCGACATGGGCGAAAGCTTCGGCGCCTGGCGCATGGGCGACGACGAGCACGCCATGCCGCTGATCGACCAGGCCAACCTGGCCTGCGGCTTCCATGCCGGCGACCCGCTGATCATGCAGCGCAGCGTGGCCCTGGCCGTGCGCCACGATGTGAGCATCGGCGCCCATCCGTCCTATCCCGATCTGCAGGGCTTCGGCCGGCGCCACCTGGCCTGCTCGGCGGAGGAAGTCACGGCGCTGGTGCTGTATCAGCTCGGTGCGCTGGATGCCTTCTGCCGCGCGGCGGGCACCCAGGTCGCCTACGTCAAGCCGCATGGTGCGTTGTACAACGACCTGGTGCGTGACGACGCCTTGTTCGTCGCCGTGCTCGAAGCTTGCGCCAGCTACCGCAAGGGCCTGCCGCTGATGGTCCTGGCCCTGGCCGACAACCGTCGCGAGCTGGAGCTGGCCGATGCCGCCGATGTGCCGCTGCGCTTCGAGGCCTTTGCCGACCGCGCCTACCTGGCCGATGGTCAATTGGCGCCGCGCCGCCTGGCCGGCGCGGTGCACCAGGATGCCGAGCGCATTCTCCTGCAGGCCCTGGCCATCGCCCGTGGCGAGCCGTTCGCCGATATCGATGGCCGGCCGTTGCAGTTGCGCGCCGACAGCCTCTGCGTGCATGGCGACAACGCCGAGTCGCTGGCCGTGTTGCGGCGTTTGCGGGCGCAGCTGGACGCCGCATGATCCGCCTCGAACCGGCCGGTGCCGAAGCGCTGTTGCTGGTGCTGGCCGATCGCCCGGACGCACAGTTGCCGCAGCGTCTGGCCATGCTTGCCGAGGCTATTCGGGCAGAGCTGGGCGAGCTGCTGACCGACCTGGTGCCGGGCTGGACCAGCCTGTTGCTGCACTTCGACCTGTGCCGCACCGATCACCTTGAGCTGGCCGCCCGGCTCACGCCGTTGCTGGAACGCTGGCTGGCCGAGCCGCTGAACGTGCCGCCTGGCCGCCTGCATGAGATCCCGGTCTGGTATGCCGGGGTGGATCTGCCGGAGGTTGCTGCGGCCTGTGGTCTGAGCGTGGCGCAGGTGATCGAGCTGCACAGCAGCACCGAGTACCGGATCGGCGCCATAGGTTTCGCCCCGGGCTTTGCCTATCTTGGCGAGCTGCACGAGCGCCTGGCTCTGCCGCGCCGAGCCACCCCGCGTACCCATGTGCCGGCGGGCAGCCTGGCCATCGCCGAGCGGCAGACGGCGGTCTATCCGCAGGCTTCGCCGGGCGGCTGGCACCTGCTCGGTTTGTGTCCCTGGTCGTTTTTCGATGTCCGGCGTACACCGCCATGCCCGCTGTTGCTCGGTGATCGGGTGCGTTTCCTGCCCATCGACGAGGCGGCCTTTCGCGCGGCTGGCGGCTGTTCATGAGAGGCCTGCGCGTGCTCAAGCCCGGGCCGCTCAGCCTGTTGCAGGACGCCGGACGACGCGGCTGGCAGCACCTCGGGGTGTCGCCGAGCGGCGCGCTGGATGGGCATGCCGCAGCCTGGGCTAATCACCTGCTGGGCAATCCTTGGGGCACGCCGCTGCTGGAAATTGCCCTGGGTGATGTAGAGCTGCGCAGCGAGGTGGACACCTGGCTGGCGCTGACCGGCGCGGACCTGCCGGCCAGCGTCGAGGGCCAGCCACTGCCGGGCTGGTCGCGTTTCCCGCTGCGTGCCGGGCAATGCCTGCGACTGGGCTTTGCCCGCAGTGGCCAGCGTGCCTACCTGGCGGCAGCTGGTGGTTTTCAGGCGGCGGCGGTGCTGGGCAGTGTCAGCGCGCAGAGCCGTGAAGGCCTCGGTGGCCTGGATGGGCAGGGTGGCAAACTGCTGGCCGGCGATCTGCTGCCTTGTGCGGCCGCGCATTTTTCCCGTGCGGCGAGTGTGCCCTGGCCCTATCAGCCGAATTACCGGGGTACGCCGTTGCTACGGGTGATCACCGGCGGCGATGCCGTGGAGTTTGCCGAGGAACAGTTGCAGGCGTTCTTCGAACAGGGCTGGCAGCTCAGTCCGCAATCCGACCGCATGGGCGCGCGTTTGCAGGGCGAGCCGTTGCAGGCGCCGTCGCGGCAATGGTCGCTGGGGGTGAACCGTGGGGCGATTCAGGTGCCGCCGGACGGTCAGCCGATCATCCTGCAGGCCGATCACCAGACCATGGGGGGGTTACCCCATTCTCGGCTGGCTGCATCCGCTGGATCTCTGGCGCCTGGCTCAGAGTCCGGCCCAGCAGGCCGTACGTTTCACGCCGGTGAGTGTCAGCGATGCCCAGGCGGAGCTGCGCGAGTTCTATCGCTTCTTCGGCCGTTGAGCGCTGTCGATCACTGGCGTTGCGATGGTTGCAGGCCGCGAGTGCTCTGCCCAGAAATAGCGAAGGCGCCATAGAGGCGCCTTCAGCCGGTCGAGGTATGCAGACATCTTCGCTTGCCAGCCTCTGGTTGCGAGTAGCTCCGGTCTCAGCTGATGCGAGCGGTTGCGCTGCGCTCGGCGCCATCGGCAGCGATGTGCTTGCCACCGATACGCTCTGCACCATCGGCGGCGATGCGCTTGCTGCCAGTGCGCTCGGCGCCGTCAGCGGCGATGCGCTTGCTGCCGGTACGCTCGGCACCGTCGGCGGCGATGTGCTTGCTGCCAGTACGCTCGGCACCATCGGCGGCGATGTGCTTGCTACCAGTACGCTCGGCACCATCTGCAGCGAAGCTGAAAGCGCTGATGCTGAGGGTGGAAAGGAACAGGGCGGCGAGGATTTGCTTTTTCATGTTGGGGCTCCGTTTTCGGGCTGGAAGATGAGTACGGGGCCCATGTTACGGATAAGAATTCGATATAAAACTTGATGCTGCCGATGGTCGCTATCGATCAGCGTGATAGTGCTAGAAGGCCGCTCTGGGTCAGGGTTTGTAGTTGTTTTTACGGGTTTCAGGGCGGGCCTGGAGTGGGGCTGAAGATCTACTGTTTCGATGGTTTTGTGGGGGCGACCACCTCGCTGCAGGCGGCACGGATTTTATCCGCACAGTGACTGTGGTATTGCTTGCGCCAGGTGGGTTCCGTCGAAATCGGGATATGGGCCGGCAGAACGATTGGTTATTCTGGGGCAGCTGGCGCCCGCATAACTGCTTCAATAAAGGAATGGATCGCGGTGCCGTGCACCTGCAGTGAGAGTCCAAACGCAATCGATAATGGAGTTTCGATGACGTTCCGCACGCTGTTCTGCGTATTGATCACGATGGTCTGGGGTTTTTCGCCCGTGGCTGCCGTCAAGGCCGAGCCCGGCATCAGTGCGCAGGAAGTGCGGGTGGGCATGGTCAATGCCCTGAGCGGCCCCGCTGCAGGGCTGGGTACGGGCATGAAGGCCGGCGCCGAAGCTTATTTCACCCGGGTCAATGCGGCTGGTGGCGTCAATGGCCGGCGCATAGTTCTGGTCAGCCGGGACGATGGTTACGAGCCGGCGCGAACCGCGGCCATGACCCGTGAGCTGAGCGAGTCGGGCAATGTCTTCGCATTGCTCGGGTATGTTGGCACCCCCACCTCAAGGGCGGCCATGCCCATCGCCTTGCGGGCCGAGATTCCTTATCTGTTCCCCTTTACCGGCGCTGAGGTGTTGCGCGCGCCGGTACACAAATGGGTGTTCAATGTGCGCGCCTCCTATTTCGACGAAACCGAGGAAATGGTCGAACGCATGACCGCTGATCTGGGCATCACCAACGTCGCGCTGCTGATGCAGGACGACTCCTTCGGTGAGACGGTCAAGAGCGGGCTGGTCGGGGCCTTGTCCAAGCGCGCCCTGCGGATCCAGGCCGAGGCGCGGATCCAGCGCAATTCCCTGGAGGTTGCTGCGGCTGTCGAGTCGCTGCGCCGGGCCGAACCCGATGCCATCTTCTTTGTCGGTACCTACAAGCAGCTGGCTGCGGCCATCAAGCAGGCCAAGGCCCTGGGTATCAAGGCGCGTTTTTTCACGGTGTCCTTCATCGGCACCGAGAACTTCATCGCCGAGGCCGGCGCGGATGGCGACGGGGTCTATATCAGCCAGGTCATGCCCTCGCCGCACGATGCCGCGCAGGCCCTGGTCAGGGATTATCGGGCGGACATCGCGCCCGCCGCTGTTGGTTACACCTCGCTGGAGGGCTATGTCGGCGCCGCCGTGTTCGTCGAGGCCCTGCGCCTGGCCGGCAGCGAGCCGACGCGGGCGAACCTGAGCAATGCCCTGGAGTTCCTCCGTGCCGACGTCGGTGGCTTCAAGGTCGAGTTCTCCCCGACCGACCATCAGGGTTCCGATGCGGTCTTTCTGACCCGTATCCAGGGCGGCAAGGCCATTCCGGTCGAACGCATGCAATAGCCGGGCAGGCCGGGCAGTTGAGTGCCTGGCCTGCCCGGCGACTCAGCTGTTGATCGCTTCCGCGTGGTGACAGGCCACCTGCCGCGCCTCGAGCAGGCGTAGCTGTGGCACTTCCTGTTGGCAGCGTGCGCTGGCGTGCGGGCAGCGCTGGTGAAAGGCGCAGCCGGACGGCGGATCGAGCGGGTTGGGCAACTCGCCGACTATCTTGATCTTCGGCTTGCTTGGGTCCGGGTGCAGGGTCGGCGTGGCCGACAGCAGCGCCTGGGTGTAAGGGTGCAGCGGGCGCGCATAGATCTCCGCGCTGGGGCCCATCTCCACTGGGCGGCCGAGGTACATCACCAGTACATCGTCGGCGACATGGCGCACCACCGAGAGGTTGTGCGAGATGAACACATAGCCGGTGTTGAACTCTTCCTGCAGGTCCATAAACAGGTTGAGCACCTGGGCCTGGATCGACACGTCCAGCGCCGAGGTCGGCTCGTCCGCCACCAGCACCTTGGGGTTGAGCATCATCGCCCGGGTCAGGGCGATGCGCTGGCGCTGGCCGCCGGAGAACATGTGCGGATAGCGCTGGTAATGCTCGGGGCGCAGGCCGACCTGCTGCATCATCGCCTGCACCCGCTCGCGGCGCTCGGCGCGGCTCAGTTTGGTATTGATCTGCAGCGGTTCGGCCAGCTGGTCGCCGATCTTCTGCCGTGGATTGAGCGAGGCGTAGGGGTTCTGGAACACCATCTGCACGTCGCGGCGCAGCTGCTGGCGCTGGTGCTTGTCGGCGCCGGCCACCTCCTGCCCGGCGATCTGCAGCGAACCGGAGCTGGGCTGCTCGATCAGGGTCAGGGCACGCGCCAGGGTCGACTTGCCGCAGCCGGACTCGCCGACCACCGCCAGGGTCTTGCCGGCGGCGAGGTCGAAGGACACACCATTCAGGGCCCGCACCAGGGCGGCAGGCTTGAACAGGCCGCGGGAAATTTCGTAGTGGCGGGTGAGATCACGGGCCGTCAGCACAATGCTCATCAGGCCACCTCCGGGCTCATATCGAGAGACAGGTTGAGGGGGTAGAAGCAGCGCACCGCGCCACGCTCATGCGGCTCCAGGGCCGGGCGTTGCACGCTGCAGTTCGGCTGGGCGTACGGGCAGCGTGGTGACAGCAGGCAGCCGGCGGGGCGGTCATAGCGGCCGGGCACGATTCCCGGCAGGGTGGCCAGGCGGCTGGCGCCCAGGCTGTGTTCGGGAATCGCCTTGAGCAGCGCCTCGGTGTAGGGGTGGGTCGGCGCATCGAACAGGGTCGGCACGCTGCCGATTTCCACGGCCTGGCCGGCGTACATCACGCAGACTCGGTCGGCGGTCTCGGCGACCACCGCCAGGTCGTGGGTGATCAGCACCAGGCCCATACCTTCGTCACGCTGCAGGTCGAGCAGCAGGTCCATGATTTGCGCCTGGATGGTCACGTCGAGCGCGGTGGTCGGTTCGTCGGCGATCAGCAGCTTGGGCTCGGCGGCGATCGCCATGGCAATCGCCACGCGCTGACTCATGCCACCGGAGAGCTGGTGCGGGTAGGCGTCCAGGCGGCTGGCGGCGCCGGGAATCTCCACCCGCTCCAGCAGCTGCAGGGCGCGGGCGCGAGCGGTCTTGCCCTTGAGGCCGAGGTGCTGGCGCAACACTTCCTCGATCTGGAAGCCCACCGTGTAGCTGGGGTTGAGGGCGGTCATGGGGTCCTGGAAGACCATCGCCAGATCCTTGCCGACGACAGTCCGGCGCTGCTTGCCCTTGAGCTTGAGCATGTCGTGGCCGTCGAAAATCAGGCTGTCGGCGTGGACTATGCCGGGGGCGTCGATCAGACCCATCAGGGCCATCATGGTCACCGATTTGCCGGAGCCGGACTCGCCGACGATGGCCAGCACTTCGCCCTTGTCCACGGACAGGTCGAGACCGTCGACCACCGGAATGGCGTTGGCGTCGCCGAAGCGAACGGACAGATTGCGGATGTTGAGCAGGCTCATGGGCGGCGCTCTTGTCGCGGTGCGTTGCACGAGGTGGCTGGCGGCAGTTGTAGCCCGGACTTCAGTCCGGGAGCGCTTGGCGGGTTGTCCCGGACTGAAGTCCGGGCTACTGGGTTTCGCATGCTGGGCTCCTTACTGCGCATTCTTCAGTTTCGGGTCGAGCGCATCGCGCAGCCCGTCGCCCATCAGGTTGATTGCCAGCACGCTAAGCAGGATGGTCAGGCCCGGCAGCGACACCACCCACCAGGCCCGTTCGATGTAGTCGCGTGCCGAGGCCAGCATGGTGCCCCACTCAGGGGTGGGCGGTTGTACGCCGAGGCCGAGGAAGCCCAGCGCTGCGGCATCGAGGATGGCCGAGGAAAAGCTCAGGGTGGCCTGCACGATCAGCGGCGCCATGCAGTTGGGCAACACGGTGACGAACATCAGGCGCAGGGTGCCGGCGCCGGCCAATTGCGCGGCGGTAACATAGTCGCGACCCAGCTCGCCCATCACCGCGGCGCGGGTCAGGCGTACATAGGACGGCAGCGAGACCACGGCGATGGCGATCACCGTGTTGAGCAGGCCAGGGCCAAGGATGGCGACGATGGCCACGGCCAGCAGCAGCGAGGGCAGGGCCAGCATCACGTCCATCAAACGCATGATCGAGGGCCCGAGCAGACGCGGGAAAAAGCCGGCGGTGAGGCCCAGCAGCACACCGGGCAGCAGCGATAGCAGCACCGAGGTCAGGCCGATCAGCAGCGACAGGCGCGCACCAAAGATCAGTCGCGAGAGCAGGTCGCGGCCCAGCTCGTCGGTGCCGAGGAGGAATTGCGCCTGGCCGCCTTCCAGCCACACCGGCGGCGTGAGCAGGAAGTCGCGGAACTGCTCGCTGGGGTCATGCGGTGCGACCCAGGGCGCGAACAGCGCGCAGAACACGATCAGCAGCATGAACAGCAGGCCGCCGACGGCGCCCTTGTTGTGGGCGAAGGCCTGCCAGAACTCCTTCAGTGGCGAGGGGTAGAGCAGGGCCTGGTCGGCACCCGGCAGGGTCGTGGTTTGAGTCATGTCCGGGCCTCCTTATTTCTGATGGCGAATGCGTGGGTTGACCAGACCGTAGAGCACATCCACGACGAAGTTGACCAGGATCACCAGGCAGGCGATCAGCAGGATGCCGTTCTGCACCACCGGGTAGTCACGGGCGCCGATGGCCTCGATCAGCCACTTGCCGATGCCCGGCCAGGAGAAGATGGTCTCGGTCAGCACCGCGCCGGCCAGCAGGGCGCCGACCTGCAGGCCGAACACCGTGAGCACCGGGATCAGCGCGTTGCGCAGGCCATGCACGAACACCACGCGCGCCGGCGACAGGCCCTTGGCGCGGGCTGTGCGCACGTAGTCCTCGCGCAGCACTTCGAGCATGGCCGAACGGGTCATCCGCGCGATCACCGCCAGGGGGATGGTGCCGAGCACGATGGCCGGCAGGATCAGGTGCTTGAGGGCGTCGACGAAGGCGCCTTCTTCGTCGCTGAGCAGGGTGTCGATCAGCATGAAGCCGGTGACCGGGGTGATGTCGTAGAGCAGGTCGATGCGTCCGGACACCGGCGTCCAGCCCAGGTACACGGAGAAGAACATGATCAGCAGCAGGCCCCACCAGAAGATCGGCATGGAGTAACCGGCCAGGGAAATGCCCATCACCCCATGGTCGAACAGCGAGCCACGCTTGAGCGCGGCGATCACCCCGGCGATCAGGCCCAGGGTGCCAGCGAACAGCAGGGCGGCCAGGGATAGCTCCAGGGTCGCCGGGAACAGGGTTAGGAACTCGTCCCACACCCCTTCGCGGGTGCGCAGCGACTGGCCCAGATCGCCCTGGGCCAGCTGACTGATGTAGTCCAGGTACTGCGCCGGAAGGGGCTTGTCCAGGCCCAGGCGGTGCATGGCTTCGGCGTGCATCTCGGGATCGACCCGGCGCTCGCCCATCATCACCTCCACCGGATCGCCGGGGATCAGGCGGATCAGGGCGAAGGTCAGCAGGGTGACGCCGAAGAAGGTGGGGATCAGCAGCCCCAGGCGTCTGGCTATGAAGGACAGCATTGCGTTGGGGTACTCCGCATCATCAGGGTTTGCCCTTGTGGGGCGTTGCTTATGGCCAGGATCATGCTCTGTAGGAGCGAGCATCGCGAGCGAAGCTTTTCATAGGCCAACGTTCGCGAGCAGAGCTCACTCCTACGCTGTTCGAATAGCCGGTAGCCCGGATGGAATCCGGGGCTTTGTGGGCGCTGTGCCCCCCGGATTGCATCCGGGCTACCGGCTGCAGAATGAGTCCGGACGGCGCGTGGCCGCCCGGTAAGTGGCTTACTTGCCGACGCCCACACCGTAGAAGGAGTTGAGCGCGAACGGGCTGATCTTGAAGTCCTGCACGCTCTTGCGCATCGGTTGGTACACGGTGGAGTGGGCGATCGGGGTGATCGGCACCTGGGCCTTGAGGATGTGCTGGGCCTGCTTGTACAGGGCGGTGCGCTCGGCCACGTCGGTGGTGCGCTTGGCCGCCTGGACCAGCTTGTCGTAGGAGGCGTCGCACCACTTGGAGAAGTTGTTGCCGTCCACCGCGTCGCAGCCGTAGAGGGTGCCCAGCCAGTTGTCCGGATCACCGTTGTCGCCGCTCCAGCCGATCAGCATGGCGTCATGCTCGCCGCCCTTGGCGCGCTTGAGGTACTCGCCCCACTCGTAGCTGACGATCTTCGCCTTGATGCCGACCTTGGCCCAGTCGGCCTGCAGCATTTCGGCCATCAGCTTGGCGTTGGGGTTGTACGGGCGCTGCACCGGCATGGCCCACAGGGTGATCTCGGTGCCCTCGGCGACGCCGGCCGCCTTGAGCAGGGCCTTGGCCTTCTCCGGGTCGAAGGCCGGGTCCTTGACGGTTTCGTCGTAGGACCACTGGGTCGGCGGCATGCCGTTCACCGCCAGCTGGCCGGCGCCCTGGTACACGGCATCGATGATCGCCTGCTTGTTCACCGCCATGTCCAGCGCCTGGCGCACTTCCAGCTGGTCGAACGGCTTGTGGGTGACGTTGTAGGCGATGTAACCGAGGTTGAAGCCGGCCTGTTCAGGCATGGCCAGGTTCGGGTCTTTCTTCAGCGACTCGAGGTCAGCCGGGCGCGGGAACAGGGTGATCTGGCATTCGCCGGCCTTGAGCTTCTGCATGCGCACCGAGGCGTCGGTGTTGATGGCGAAGATCAGGTTGTCGATCTTCACGTCTTCCGGCAGCCAGTAGTCCTGGTTGCCGGTGAAGCGGATCTGCGCATCCTTCTGGTAACGCTTGAACACGAACGGCCCGGTGCCGATCGGCTTCTGGTTGATGTCGGCGGCCTGGCCGGCCTTGAGCAGCTGGTCGGCGTACTCGGCGGACTGGATCGAGGCGAAGCTCATCGCCAGGTTCTGGATAAAGGCCGCGTCGACATTGTTCAGGCTGAACTTGACCGTCATGTCGTCGAGCTTTTCCAGCTTGGCGATATTGGCGTCCATGCCCATGTCGGTGAAATAGGGGAATTCGGCGGGGTAGGCCTTACGGAACGGGTGTTCCTTGTCGAGCATGCGCTGGAAGGTGAACAGCACGTCGTCGGCGTTGAACTCGCGAGTCGGCTTGAAGTACTCGGTGCTGTGGAACTTTACGCCGGGGCGCAGGTGGAAGGTGTAGCTGAGGCCGTCGGCGCCGATATCCCACTTCTCGGCCAGGCCGGGGACGACGGCGGTGCCGCCACGCTCGAACTGGGTCAGGCGGTTGAACATGGTTTCCGCAGCGGCATCGAAGTCGGTGCCGGTGGTGTACTGACCGGGGTCGAAGCCGGCAGGGCTGCCTTCGGAGCAGAACACCAGGTTGCTGGCGGCGCTGGCGAGCGGAGCGCTGGCGATCAGCCCAGCGGCGAGAAGTGTATGGATGACGGCGTTTTTACGCATGTTGACCTCAGGTTTGTGGTTGTTGTCATCGTGAGGGGCGCTTTGTGAGCACCTTGCGCGAAACTATGCACGGCATATGCCGGGCAACAACGTTAAGCCGAGATCAGTGTAGAAGACGGGGGGAAGCTGTAAGTCGGTGTCGCATTTGTACAAATCGGGCGGTGGTTGCCCTGGCTGGCCGTTACCCATGGAGTCACCGCAGGTAACGGCGCATGCACAAAGTGAGAGCCTGTTTGGGGTCTTTTGAGCTAGAGCCAGGCAAGGCCGGCGATCAAGTGATCGTGAACAAGCTCTCAGAACCTCGTTACGATTTTTTGCATCGCTACAGCAGTGTGTAGGGCAGGTGCGGTGCGCTTTTGCCCCCTCTCCCATTCACGGGAGAGGGCTGCATGGATGTAGGACGTAGAGTGACGCAGGAAGCCAAAGCCGAGGACTGGGGGAGAGGGCGAGTGGGCCAATACCCTCTCCCCCAGCCCCTCTCCCACAAGTGTGAGAGGGGAGTTTTCAAGCGTTCTCAGGGCATCTGTATCTCGATTACCCCATCAGCCGCCATGCTCACCTTGCTGCTGCCCGCCTCGATCTGCGGTGCCGGGGCGCTTTTGCTGAAGCTGCCGCTGTCCATCGCCATGGCGCGCATCGGCATCACCGGCTGGAAGCCGCCGCTGTTTAGGTTGAGGCTGACCAGCTTGTAGCCCGAACCGCCGAGTGCTTCGGTGGCCAGCTGGGCGCGGGCCTTGAAGGCGGCGACGGCTTCCTTGATCAGCGCGTCTTCGCTCTGCTGGCGAGTGGCGTCGGCCACGGCGAAGTTCATTTCGGCCATCTTCAGCTCGCCGAGCAGATCGGCACTGAGTTGCGCCAGGCTGGCGAAGTCGGCGCTTTCCAGACGCACTTCGGCGCGCTCGCGCCAGGCGCTGATCTTGCTGCCTTCATCTTCATACACCGGGTAGCTGTTGCGGTTGCCCAGGCTGACGCTAACGCCCTTGACCTTGCGCGCCTGCTCGACAGCCTTGTTCAGGGTGGTAGTGATGGCCGCGGCCAGTTTGCCCGGGTCCTTGTCTTGCGCCTCGCTGTAGAGGGTCACGTACATGCGGTCGTGGGCCACTTCCTGGCCGACTTCGGCGCGCAAGGCGATCTGGTTGTAGCGGGCCTCGTCAGCCAGGCTCGACAGGCTGGTCAGGGCGATGACACCGAATACGACGGTGGCGGCGAGGCGGTTGAGCGTGTGCATAGAGACTCCTTGCGAGTAATTGTCCTAGGGGTAGACGCGCATATCTGACCAGGCGGGTTAGGCTCTGTTCCCGTTTTTTCGGGCTGCGGCGAGTTGCCGCAGGCAGGCGGCCGGCACAGGCCTCTGGTTATACTCGCCGCAGTCTGCCGGAGCCACCATGTACGCACCCGTTCAACTGCTGTCCGCCAGTCGTCAGAATCTCTGGCGCCTGACCCTGATCCGCATGCTGGTGCTGTCTGCCCAGGCCGGCTCGGTGGGCATCGCCTACCTGTCCGACCTGCTGCCGCTGCCCTGGTTGCCGCTGAGCATCGTCCTCGGTATTTCCCTCTGCCTGTGCCTGTTCACCGCTCTGCGTTTGCGCGGGCCGTGGCCGGTCACCGAGCTGGAGTACGCCACCCAGTTGGCTTGCGACCTGGTCGTGCACAGCTTGCTGTTGTATTTCTCCGGTGGCTCGACCAACCCCTTCGTCTCCTATTACCTGGTGCCGCTGACCATCGCCGCGGCGACCCTGCCGTGGTTCTACTCCATGGTCCTCAGTGGCCTGGCCCTGAGCGGCTACACCGCGCTGCTGATCTGGTACCACCCGCTGCACCTGAACAATGTGCAGCACGAGGCGATGCTGATCAGCCTGCACCTGTTCGGCATGTGGATGAACTTCGCCCTGTCGGCGGCCTTCATCACCTTCTTCGTGGTCAAGATGGCCGGCGCCCTGCGCAGCCAGGACGAGTTGCAGGCCCTGCGCCGCGAGGAGGGCATGCGCGATCAGCAGTTGCTCGCCGTGGCCACCCAGGCCGCCGGCGCCGCCCACGAGCTGGGTACGCCGTTGGCGACCATGAGCGTGCTGATCAAGGAACTGCGCCAGGAATACCGCGACAAGCCGGCCCTGCAGGACGACCTGGCGCTGCTTCAGGAGCAGGTCAAGCTGTGCAAGGAAACTCTGCAGCAGTTGGTGCGTGCCGCCGAGGCGGATCGTCGCCAGGCGGTGTTCGAGCAGACCGCCGTGCAGTGGCTGGAAGCCACCCTCAACCGCTGGCACCTGATGCGTCCGGAAGCCACCTACCGCTTCCAGCCCCTCGGTTTCGGCGCCGTGCCACGCCTGGCGCCGCCGGCCGACCTGACCCAGGCGCTGCTCAACCTGCTCAACAATGCCGCCGATGCCTGTCCGGACAAGCTGGATATCCGCCTCGACTGGGATCACCAGTGGATCGTCCTGAGCATTCTCGATCACGGTGCTGGCGTGCCGCTGGCCATCGCCGAGCAGATCGGCAAACCTTTCTTTACCACCAAGGGCAAGGGCTTCGGTCTCGGCCTGTTCCTCAGCCAGGCCAGCGTGACGCGGGCCGGCGGGTCGGTAAAACTCTACAACCATGAAGATGGCGGTACGCTGACGGAACTGCGCCTGCCCAGACTGGCCCCCGGAGATGAACATGAGTGACGAGCAACTGATCGACGGCGAAGAGCAGCCGCACCTGCTGCTGGTGGACGACGACGCCACCTTCACCCGCGTCATGGCGCGGGCCATGGACCGGCGCGGCTTGCGCGTCAGTGTGGCCAACTCGGCCGAGGAGGGCCTGGCCCTGGCCAAGGAAGACCTGCCCGACTACGCGGTGGTCGACCTGAAGATGGAAGGCGACTCCGGCCTGGTGCTGCTACCGAAGCTGCTGGAGCTGGACCCGGAGATGCGCGTGGTGATTCTCACCGGTTACTCGAGCATCGCCACCGCCGTGGAAGCGATCAAGCGCGGCGCCACCAACTACCTGTGCAAGCCGGCCGACGCCGACGACGTGCTGACCGCGCTGCTGTCCAAGCATGCCGACCTGGACACCCTGGTGCCGGAAAACCCGATGTCGGTGGACCGCCTGCAGTGGGAGCACATCCAGCGCGTGCTGGCCGAGCACGAGGGCAATATCTCCGCCACCGCCCGCGCCCTGGGCATGCACCGACGCACCCTGCAGCGCAAGTTGCAGAAGCGCCCGGTACGCCGCTGAGCGAGTCGCGCCCGGGTTTGTAGGAGCCAGCTTGCTGGCGATCAGCGCTGCGCCTTGTGTGCACAGATCGCCAGCAAGCTGGCTCCTACGGGTTTCTGCCTGGTTGAAAGCCTGGTGAAAGCCTTTTTCCTGTCCGCTCGGTTATCATTAGCGCCCTAAGCAGTTACTCGGGCGCCCGCCATGCTCGCCGTTGTCCAGCAGACCCTCGCCGTCACCGCCCCGGTGTTTGCCATGCTGTTCCTCGGCGTGGGCCTCAAGCGCCTGGGCTGGATCGACGCGCGTTTCATCGATACCGCTTCGGCCCTGGTGTTCAAGGGCACCATGCCGGTCATGCTGTTCCTCGCCATTCTGCATGCCGACCTCAACACCGCACTGCAGCCGGCGCTGCTCGGCTATTTCCTGCTGGCCACGCTGCTGGGCTTTCTGCTGGTCTGGGGCTGGGCGATCCTGCGCATCCCGCGCGAGGAGCGCGGCGTGTACACCCAGGGCGCCTTTCGCGGCAACAACGGCATCGTCGGCCTGGCCCTGGCCACCAGCCTGTATGGCGACTATGGCCTGTCGCTGGGCGGCATCCTCGGCGGCGTGGTGATCCTTTCCTACAACAGCCTGTCGGCCATCGTCCTGGCGATCTACAGCCCGCAGGCCAAGGCCGACGTGTGGAGCATCAGCAAGAGCATCCTGCGCAATCCGCTGATCCTCGGTGTGCTGGCGGCAATACCGTTCGCCTACTGGCAGGTCAAACTGCCGGCCTGGCTGCTCACCTCCGGCGACTACTTCGCCAGCATGACCCTGCCACTGGCGCTGATCTGCATCGGCGGTACCCTGTCGCTGGCCTCGCTGCGCCAGGGCAGCGGCCTGGCCCTCAGCGCCAGCCTGTGGAAGATGCTCTGGCTGCCGCTACTGGCGACCTTCGGCGCGTTCCTCTGCGGCTTTCGCAATGCCGAACTGGGCATCCTCTTCCTGTACTTCGCCAGCCCCACGGCGGCGGCCAGTTTCGTCATGGCCAAGGCCAGTGGCGGCAACCACGAACTGGCGGCGTCGATCATCGTCATCACCACCCTGGCGGCGGTGCTGAGCACCAATATTGGTTTGTTTGTGCTGCAGTGGGGCGGCTGGATATAGGTTCTGCCGCGGAGTGCGGTAACTCCCCTCTCACACTTGTGGGAGAGGGGCCGGGGGAGAGGGCGGGGGTCCACTAACCCTCTCCCCAGCCCTCTCCCGTAAACGGGAGAGGGGGCAAAAGCGATCCGCGCCGCCTTACACGCCCTCATGTCGCTACATGGCTGTGCTCAACCCAATTCATAGCAGGCCGTAGCCCGGATGCAATCCGGGGACGAGCCATCGGCATACCTCCCTTCCCGGATTGCATCCGGGCTACTAACTGTCAGGGCAGGAACTCCACGCGCAAGGCGCGGCTGGCGCTGCGGCCCTGGTCGTCGCTGACGCGGATCTGGTACTGCCCGGAACGCTCGGGGCGCCACTGCAGGGCATTCTGTGGCGTGCCCTGGCCGAGCAATGTGTGGTCGGCGAACCAGTACAGCCGACGCGCGTCGCTGGCGGCGTTGGCGCTCAGGGCGATGCTCTCCTGCGGTTGCGACAGGCGCAGGCTGTAGGTCACCTGGGTCAGCGGCGAGGTGATGCGCGGCACCTCCTGCAGATTGACCGCCGCCTGCACCTGGCAGTCGCGCTGGGCGTCCGGCGGGGTGCGCCGCGGCAGGCCGGCGGCGGCGAACAGGCGCTGCAGCTCGGACGGCCAGAATTCGAAGACCTGCAGTTCACTGGTCGCCGGGTCGAACGGTGGACAGGCGGCCTTGCCGGTCAGTCGGTCGACCATCACCGGACGATGCAGGTCGGACACGCGAATCGGCGAGACGCCGGGGATGTACCAGGTCTTGCGGGTCTGCGGACACCAGCGGTTGGGCAGCTCGCCGGAGGCGGCGCAGACCTCGACCCGGGTCAGTCCCGGCGGTGGCCGGTCGACGGCCGCCTGGACCTCGGGCAGGGCCAGTGGCAGGGCATCGGCGATGCGGAAGAACAGCGGCGCAGCGGTCTTGATGCCGACGAAGGCCGGGTTGGCCGTGGCGTCGAAGTTGCCGACCCACACCACCAGCACGTAGGGGCCGACCAGGCCGGCGCTCCAGGCATCGTGGAAACCCCAGGAGGTGCCGGTCTTCCAGGCCACCGGCCAGTTGCGCCCGCGGGCATCGGCGGGCAGGCCGTCCGGGCGCGGGTTATGCCGGAGCATGTCGCGGACCATGAAGCTGGCCTGCGGCGACAGCAGTTGCGCGCCCGGTTCGCCGCGGTCTTCGCGGGTCCAGCGCAGTGGACGCAGGCGGCCATCGCCGGCCAGCAGCAGGTACAGCTTGGCCAACTCGGCCGGGGTCATCTCGCCGCCGCCGAGGGCCAGAGCCAGGCCGTAGAACTCCTCCTCGCGCAGGCGCTGGATGCCGGCCCGTTGCAGCAGGCCGTGCAGCGATGGTTTATCCAGCTGGCTGGCCAGCCACACGGCCGGCACGTTGCGGCTGCGGATCAGTGCGTCCTGGGCAGTCAGCGGGCCGGCAAACTTGCCGTCGAAGTTCTCCGGCTGGAAGGCGCCGAAGGCGCTGGGCGCGTCCTTGATGATGCTCATCGGCTGGATCAGGCCCTGGTCCAGGGCCAGGGCATAGAGCAGCGGTTTCAGCGTCGAGCCCGGCGAGCGCCGCGACTGCACGCCGTTGACCTGACCGTGGATGCCCGCATCGAAGTAGTCGGCCGAACCGACCAGCGCCTTCACCGCCTGGTCGCGGCTGTCCACCAGGATCGCCGTTGCGTTGCGCACGCCCTGGCGGCGGTGGTCGCTGACGAACTGCTCGATAAGCTTTTCCAGACGGGTCTGCAGGCGCAGGTCGAGGGTGCTGTGCAGCTCGGCAGCGCTGTGACTGGCCAGCAACTGTTCGCTTAGGTGCGGGGCGCGGAACGGCAGCTGTTGGCGCGTGCGGGCCTGCAGCGGCAGTTCGAGCAGGCCGTCATTGCGTGGGTCGTCGGCGTGCTCGCTGCGCCACTGCGCCATCAGTTGCAGGCGGGCCTTCTGCAGCGACGGGCCGAACTGGCCGCGCCCCGGCTGCTGGGGAATCACCGCCAGGGCCAGGGCCTCGCTGAGCGACAGCTGCTCGGCGGACTTGGCGAAGTAGATGCGGCTGGCCGCCTCGACCCCTTCGATATTGCCGCCCATGGGCGCCAGGTTGAGGTAGGCCTCGAGGATGTCGTGCTTGCTGTGTCGTGCTTCCAGCCACAGGGCCAGGGCGATCTGCTGCAGCTTGCCGGGAATCTGCCGCGAGTTGAGGCCATACAGCCGGCGCGCCAGCTGCATGCTCAGGGTCGAGCCGCCCTGGCGCATGCCACCGCCGTAGGTGGCCAAGGTGGCGCGCAGCAGCGCCGTCGGGTCGACGCCGGGGTGACGGTAGAAATTGCGGTCTTCCTTGAGCAGCAGGGCATCGATCATCGCCGGGGCGATGCGCTCCAGCGGCAGCCACAGGCGGTACTGGCCGTCGCTGGCCAGGGTCATGCGCAGCAGCTCGCCATTTTCCGCCAGCACCAGGCGCGACAGCGGCGCCGCTTCGCGCAGCGGCGCATGCGGCCACAGGCGCAGGATCAGCAACAGCAGGCCGGCAGCCAGTAGCCAGCAGGCGATGCGTTGCCAGCGACGTGGGGCTAGGGTGGTGGGAGTCATGGGGTTCAGAGCGGCGGGTGGTCGTGCAGGTGCTGCAACAGCTCAGCTTGCCCGGCATACCGCTGGCTCAGGACGCTGCGCTGGGCTTCCAGGCCGGTGCAGGATTGCTCGATCTGCTCGTTGAGAAAGGCGCGCCGCTCTGCGTCGTAGGGTTCCTCGCCGCTGAAATGCTCGCAGCTCTCATAGTCCTGGATAAAGGCCGCGAGATCCTCGGGCAGAGGCTGGGATGAGCCCGCGGCGGCGGGCAGGGTCAGAGCGAGCAGCAGATAAGGCATGAGTCTGCGCATGAGGCGTTCCTGGCAGAGGTGAAGGAAGCCCCGCCGCACCAGGCGGCGGGGCATGCCATGAGAGTCTGTTTACGATCTCGCGAGCTAGAGCCAGACAAGGCGAAGATGGCCAAGGGAGCGGAATTTACTGGTTGTAAATGAGCATCCCGAGGCCATCTTTAACGCGGTATGGCCGACGCGCAGCAGATCGTAAGCAGGTTCTCAGGGTTTGACGATGGTCAGCTTGCCCGCCTTGCCACGCGCCTGCTGGCTGGTGTCGTACATGCCTTCGGCGTAGGCCGGCGGCGTGCCGAAGGTGCCGGCGTTGGTGGCGCGCACGCGGTAGACGAAGGTGGCGGCGTCGCGGTAGACGGTGCCGTAGAGCACCACGCGGTCGTCGCGCACGTCGGCGAAGTCCGGGTTCCAGTCGCTCAGCGCACTTTCACCGACCGGCGGCTGCCAGCTCGGCTCTGCGTACTCGCCTTCCTCGCTGTATTCCTCCTCGGACGACTCCTCGTCGGTACTGGCGGTCACCACGGCAGGCTGGTTGTACACCGGCTCGGTGCCGCCCGGCAGCAGGTCGACCACGGCCACCTGCTGCACCTGGTCGAAGTCCTTGGCGCGCAGGCGCAGGCGCACGAAGAACTCGTCGCCGACCTTGACCTGGTCCACCGGTTCGCCATCCAGATCGGTGTACTCGTGGGTCACTTCCAGGCCGTCGGCAATCACCTTGTTCGGCGCGCCGCGGTCGTAGCCGGCTTCGCTGAGCATGTAGAACACCGGCGCGTCGCTGTCCTTGCGCAGCAGGAGCATCTTCGCCGCGATCGGCACCTCGCTGATCGGCGGCTTGCCGCTCAGCTGCAGCGGCTGCTCGCCCTGCTTGCCCAGCCAGGCGCTGACCTTGAGGTTGAGGCCGACTTCGGCGCGCTCGCCGTAGCTGTCCAGGGCACGCAGCAGCAGGGCGGCGGACAGCGAGTTGTAGCGCTGTTCGCTGAGGCGCTCGCCGAGGCTGTCGAGCAGTTTCACCGGCACTTCGTCCAGCTCGCCGGGGAAGTGCTTGCTGAGCAGGCGCAGGTGCTCGGCGTCATGCACCAGCGGGTCGTAGTACAGGCCGTAGCTGCTCCAGTTCTGCTCCAGGGTACGCCACTGCTGCTCGCCGAACAGCTTGTCGGCCTGCTTGTCCTGCTTGAGCAGCTTGTAGCTGGCGGCCAGGTACGCGGCGCCGATGTCCTGTTGCCAGTTCTTACTGTGGTAGGTCTCGTAGCGTTCGCGGATATCGGCCAGGGCGCCGCTGGTGACCACGCCCTGGCGCGTCAGCAGGTAGGCGGCGTAGGCGCGGTCGCGCAGTTCGCTGAGGCCTTCGCTGGGGCCGTTGGCCACTTGCGACAGGTAGGCGTTGGCGCGGTTGAGCAGGTCGCCCGGTACCGGGTAGTTGCGTTCCTTGGCTTCGATCAGGAAGTCGCTGGCATACAGGCTGGCGAACGGCACTACCTGCGGGTTGGCCGCCCACAGGCCGAAGCCGCCTTCCAGGTTCTGCCGCGAACGCAGGATGCGCACCGCGTTGTCGAAGGCCGGCAGGGCGGCCTGGTCGACGCCGGCCGCCGAGCTGCCCCAGACCAGCGCCGGCATGGCCTTGGACACCAGTTGCTCGGTGCAGCTGTAGCCGTAGTCGGCCAGGTAGCTCTGCAGGCCGTCGGCCCACACCAGCGGCGAGCCGGCGGCGCCGAAGCGTACGTTGCGCAGCTGCGGGTACAGATCGCGGCTGATCTGCACTTCTCCGCTGGAGTCCTCAGTGCGGCCCAGGGTCAGCGCCACGCGGCGCTCGACCAGCGGACGCACCGAGGTGGTTTCGCCGATCTGCACGCGCTTGCCGTCCGGCAGGGTGGCGACGAAATTGAGATCGGCCGAGCCGAGGGCTCCCAGGGCCAGCAGGTCGATCTCCACCACGCCTTCCTTGCGCGGCGCCAGCTGCAGTTCGACCTGGTTGATGGCCTGCACCTTGAGGCCGGCGCTGGTCTCCACGCTGACCTTGACCGTGGCCGGCTGTTCCAGGTTGCTGAACACCCCGGCGCTGACCTTGAACACATCGCCCGGGGCGACGAAGGCCGGCACGTTGGGGGTGATCACCAGCGGCCCGCGCACTGCCGTGGCGCCTTCGATCACACCTATGCGGGCATCGTCGACGGCCACGGCGAACAGGTGCAGCTTGCCGTTGAAGTAGTCCGGCACCGGGTAGCTGAAGTGGTTGTCGCCGGGCTGCAGGTCGACCAGGCCGGACCAGTAGGCTACCGGCGGCTTACGCTTGCGCTTGAACGGGTTGAGGTGGGCGCCGAGCAGGTCTTCGCCGTCACCGCCGACCGCCGCAGCCTGCAACAGGCGGCTGAACTCGGGCAGCAGCAGGTCGAGGATCTGGCTGGTTTCCACTTCCAGGGCGCGTTTCTGGAAGAACTGCGCCAGCGGGTCGGGCGCCTTGTAGCGCGCAACCTGCAGAATGCCTTCGTCCACCGCGTAGATCACCGCGCGGCCTGGGCGGTCGCTGCGCACATTGATGTCGAGGGTCTGCCCCGGCTCGATATGCTCGGCGGCCTCCAGTTGCAGTGGGATGCGCCGGGCGTCGAGGTCGATGCGGAAGGCCGCGGCGCCATAGGACAGCGGGCTCATGTAGACCTCGGGCGAGGCGCTGTCGCGGACGAACTGCACGTTGACGTAGGCGTTGCCTTCCAGCTCGGCGGGCAGACGGATGCGCTGCACGCTGCTGGTGCTGTCGGCCTTGAACCACTGGTGGGCGTAGACCTTGTCACGCTCGATGGTGATCAGCCCGGCGCCGGTGTAAGGCGCGCGAATGCTGATCTCGATCTCACCGCCCTGGGCGTAGCTGTCCTGGTCCAGGCGCAGCTGCAGTTCGGCGTTGCGTTCCAGTGAGCGGCTGGCGTTGCCCTGGCCGGCGACGCTGTAGTCGACCTGGTTCAGCGGCGTGCCATCGGCGGCCTTGAGGGTCAGGGTGTAGTCGCCGGGTTCGCTGGTGTTCAGCGTCTGCTTGCTGCCGGCGGCGGCAATCGCCAGCGGCTGGCTACCCAGCGGGATGTTCTTGATCCGAGACTGGTACTTGTAGGTGCCGTTGGACTGCTTGACCAATACCGAGACGTAGCGGTGCTCGACCAGCTCGGTGGACAGGCCGTCCACCGCCAGCGGCTTGAGATCCGGGCCGATGGCCAGCCACTCGATCTCGCGCTTGGCGGCCTTGCTCACGTAGCTCAGCGAATCGACGCTCTTGACCCCGACCAGCCAGGGCGCGGAAGACACCATCAGACTGCTCTGCGCGGCGACGTTGCGTCCGCCCTCGGCCTCGAACACCCGCGCCAGCAGGCTGAGGCGGTAGGTGCTGGCGGCGTAGCGCTCCAGCTTGAGGTCGAGCAGGGTTTCGCCGTTGTCGTCGGTCTGCGCTTCCGGCAGTTCCTCCGTGCTGCTTTCGTTCAGCGAGTTGTTCAGGCGGAAGCGGTAGTCGGCATAGCCGTCGAAGGCGGCATAGGCCGGCGACAGGGTCATCTCGGCGGTGACCCGACGCGCCGAGGCCGGCGCGCCGAACAGGTGCATGGCCTTGACCTTGGCCTCGACCTGTTCGGGGGCGATCCAGCCCTTGACCGGCGTCTTGGCCAGGGTGGTGGTGACCTTCATGCGGTCCGGCTCGAAGTCGCGCACCTTGAAGTCGACGCTGCCCAGTTCGGTACGCCGCTCTTCTTCATCGATCAGGCTCAGGCTGGCGGTGTAGGTACCGGCCGGCGCTGCTTCGCTGCTGTGGAAGTCGAGGCTCTCGAAGCCGCTGCTGGACAGCTTCAGCTGCTGGCGCAGCACGCTCTGGCCACGCGGGTCGCGCACGTCCAGTTCGACCGGCAGGCCTTGCAGCTGGCCGCTCCAGTTGGCGGTGCGGACGATCATGCCTAGGTGGGCGGTCTCGCCCGGACGGTACAGGCCGCGGTCGCTGAACAGGTAGGCGCCGAGGCGATCCGGCTCGCCGGCCTCGTACTGGCCGCCGATATCGAAACGCGACAGATCGAGGCGATGCTGGCTGCGCGCTACCGGCAGGAACGACTGGTCGTTGCCATGGTTGACCACGTACATCAGCGGGGTCTTCTCGCGGCGCAGCTCGTCGAGCTTGGCGAAGTGCGCCTGGCCGTTGAGGTCGGTGTAGGCGGTTGCCACCGGCAGGCCGTTGCGGCCGATGATCTCGACTTCGGCACCGGCCACCGCGCCGCCCTGGCTGAGCGACTGGACGAAGATGTCGTGGCTACCATCGCTGCTGCGCTTGGCGATGATACCCAGGTCGGTGACCACCACGAAGCGCAGGTCGCGGGTCGGGTTGTCGTCGTAGTAATAGTCGAAGGTGTCCTGGCTCGGATCGTCCTCGGAGCTGAGCTTGATCACGAAGATGCCGCGCCGGCCGCCGTCGGCATTCAGGTAGGGCGCCAGGTCGACATGGCTGTACTGGGTCTTGGCCGGGTCGCCGGCATCCAGCGGCAGCTTGACCGCCATGCGTTCGACCATGCGGTCGAAGTAACTGTTGCTGATCTCCGGGCGGGCGAAGCTGCCGTAGTTCTGGTCGACCAGGTGGTGCAGCTGATTGGGCAGCAGGCGCGAGATTTCCACCTGGGCGCCGGGCACGCCGCGACCGAGGATGCCCAGCTGCTTCTCGCCATTCAGGCTGAGCAGGGCGCCTTCGGAAAGGAAGGCCAGAGCGCGCGGGTACTTGGGCATCTGCAGCAGGCTGTAGGTCGGGTCCTTGGCCAGGTAGCCACCGACCGCCTCGACCTTGGCCGCCACCTTTACATAAAGGAAACGCCCCGGCGCGGCCTTGAACTTGAAGGCGTGCAGGCTGTTCAGCGGCTCGATGCTGGGGATATGGGTCAGCTGCAGGCGTTCGGCCTTGGCCAGGGTCTTTTCGTCGACCTGGTAATCGTCCCAGTACTCGCTGCCTTGTGGCGTGCGCTCGGGCAGCAGCCAGGCCTGCACCTGCTTGGCGATGGCCTCGTCGGCCACGGCGCTGGAGCTGCTGAACATCAGCACCGGCTCCGGCTCGCCGCGGTCGTTGTCGACGAACTGAACGTTGCTGGAGCTGAAGGTCAGGCGGTAGCGACCGGGTATGGTGGCCGAGGTGTGCAGTTGCTGGCTGGTGGCGTTGCCGCCGTCGCGCGCCTTGATGCCCTTGTCCACCACCAGGCTCACGCTGCTGCTTTCCAGCGGGGTGGCCAGCGGCGCGGAGTGCACATAGGCCTGCAGGCCGTTCTTGCTGAAGCTGATTTCCGGGTTCGGCGGCACATCCTTGTCGCGGTATTCCAGCCCACGGTCGAGGTTGATGGCGACCCGCTCGCGGAAGGATTGCTGATCCACTGGGTGGGTGAAGCGGATGGTGCTGACCAGTTTCTTCAGGCTCGGCACTACCGGGTCCTGGTACAGCTCGCGGCTGCTGACTTCTGCGTCGAAGGCCTGGGTGTGCAGGCGTTGCTCGTATTGCTCAAGCAATACGCCGTCGGCCAGCAGGCCTTCCTCGGCCATGACCACTTTGTAGCCTTGGGCAATCGGCCAATCGCCGGCCGGGGTGAACACCAGGGCTCGATCGCTCGCCCAGTGCCAAGCGCCCTTGATCGCCGGCTGCAGTTCGATGCCCTGCTGCACCGGTTTGCCGATGGCTTCCAGCGGCGCTGCCGAGTCGAGGAAGTCGATGCGCAGGGGGGCGATGACGGGCGTTTCCTGGGTGTAATCGGTCAGCGCCGGGGCTTCCACCGAGTAAGCCACGCTGTAGGGCACCGGCAGGTTCTGGTACCAGTGCCAGGCATAGGCGCCAGCCCCGCCGAGCAGGGCCAGCAGCGCCAGAGCTACGGCCGTCTGCTTGGGCCGCGCGCGCAGCCAGCGGCCGCAGGCGCACAGGCCCTGCCACAGCTTGCGCAGCCACAACGGCGGCTGCCAACTGCCCACCAGGGCGCCCAGCAGCCAGCGCACCAGGCGCAGGATGCCGAGGATGACCAAAGCGAAAATAGCGAAAATGCGGCGGCAAGCCGACTTGATCGAAGCGAGCATATGCATCCCTGCAACATGGAGGTGCGGACCTTGCGTCCGCGGGAGCGACGCCGGTGGCAATCGCGGTGCGGATTATGCGCTCGCCGGCCCTCCTGGCGGCGGGGCGCCGATGACGAAATTCGAAGAGTTTGTGCGCTGCGTCACGCTTGACTGAGTCGTCAGGTTGCGTGGTTGTGCGGCTGGCTGCGCGGGTGGTGCGCCGTCACTCCGCCGGCAGTTGGGCAAGCTGGCTGTGGTAATGCTCCAGCAGGTACTCGGGTAGCCAGCGCTCGTAACTGACCTGGAACACCGCCTGATGTCCTTCGCCATCAAGGAGCTGGCTGAGATCGGCAAAGGCCCGGTCGGTTTGCGTGCTGCGTGTGCAACTGAGGCGGCCAGGCAGCAACTGGTTACTGCCGGCGATGGGGTAAAAGCGCAGGAGCTGGTGGCTGGCGGCGAAATAGACCATCTCGTTGGGATAACTGAAGGTGTAGTCAATGCGCCGGTGGTCGAGCATGTTGAACAGGGCGCTGGTGGATTCGCCCTGGTGAACCCGGGCCAAACCGTTGTGCGCTGTGTCATGGCTGGTCTTCAGCAGGTCGTCGATCAGGCTGCCATAACTGCGGCCACTGGCAATGCCAGGGCGCATCTGCGGGTCTTGGAGCAGGCGTTCGAGTTGCACATGCCCGGCCGGGTCGAGATAGGGTTTCACGCGCTCGATCTGTTCCTGGCGGATCACCAGGCCCAGAGGCAGCACATGGCCGTAGGGCTTGCTGAAGCGCAGAAAGGCCTCGCGCTCCGGGGTCTTGAAGGCGGCCAGCAGGCAGTAAGGGCCACCCTGTTCGGCCATGTGCATGGCACGCGGCCAGGGTACGACCGACTCGGAGAAACTGTGCTGGGGCAGCGCCTGCTGCAGGTAACCGAACAGGCTGTTTATGTAACCTTGATTGGCATGGGGCCCCTGGGTCATGGACATGGGCGGAAATTCCGCGCTGAGCCAGACGATGCTGTCGGCCTGGGCCGCCGCAGTGATACAGATCAGGCTAAGCAACAGCACTTTCAGTCGTTTCATCTCGCGCTCATGTCGGCATGCAGGCCGCATCCATGGCCGGGGTTTACCCTGATCAGTCTAGGCAACGGCTTGCGCGAGCACTGCTCAGGGTTTGCCGTGTTCGTCGATCACTTCCTGCGCCGCGCGGAAGGCGTCGATAGCCGCCGGCACCCCGGCGTAGACCGCACAGTGCAGCAGCGCTTCGCGGATTTCCTCGACCGTGCAGCCGTTGTTCAGGGCGCCGCGCACGTGGCCTTTGAGTTCCTGCGGGCATTTCAGTGCGGTCAGCGCGGCTAGGGTGATCAGGCTGCGGGTCCTGCGATCCAGGCCTTCGCGGTTCCATACGCCGCCCCAGGCATGCTGGTTGACGAAGTCCTGCAGCGGTTGGCTGAAGTCGGTGGCATTGCCGAGGGCGCGGTCGACGAAAGCGTCGCCCATCACTTCGCGGCGCACCTGCAGGCCGCTTTTCTTCTCTTCAGTCATGGCAGTTCTCCTTGGAGGTTACTCGAGGGCTTCGACGCGCACCGGCGCCACGCCGGCGCGCAGCATGTCGAGCTGCTTGGCGGCCTGTTGCGACAGGTCGATCAGACGGTTGCGGGTGTGCGGCCCGCGGTCGTTGATGCGCACTATCACGCGTTTGTCGTTGCTCAGGTTGGTCACCTGCACGCGGGTGCCGAATGGTAGTTCGCGGTGGGCGGCGGTCAGCGCGTGCTGGTCGAAGCGCTCGCCGCTGGCGGTCTTGCGCCCGTGGTGCTTGGCGCCATACCAGGAAGCCTGGCCTTCGGCGCGGTAACCCTGCGGGTCGACCACGCCCTGGCTGGTGCAGCCGACAAGCAGCAGGGCGGCGAACAGGGCGAAAGCTATGCGCATGGCGGCTCCGTTAGCCTGTAGCCCGGATGCAATCCGGGAATGCCCAACACCCCGGACTGCATCCGGGCTACGGATATTCATCTTGGCTGTTCCCATAAAAAACGCCGGGCTAACCCGGCGTCGTTATCGCTAGCGTAGGCGAGCCGCTTCGGCTCACCCTTCCAGCTTTTTCTTCAGCAGTTCATTGACCTGGCCCGGGTTGGCCTTGCCTTTCGAGGCTTTCATGGCCTGGCCGACGAAAAAGCCGAACATCTTGCCGCGCTTGGCTTCGTCGCTGGCGCGGTACTGTTCGACCTGTTCGGCGTTGGCCGCCAGCACGTCATCCAACATCGACTCGATGGCGCCGGAGTCGGTGACCTGCTTGAGGCCTTTCTTCTCGATCACCTCGTCAGCTGTGGCGCCTTCACCGGCGGCCAGGGCCTCGAACACCATCTTGGCGATCTTGCCGCTGATGGTGTTGTCCTTGATGCGCAGGATCATGCCGCCCAGCTGTTCGGCCGATACTGGCGACTGCTCGATCTCCAGGTTGTCCTTGTTGAGCAGGCTGGACAGCTCGCCCATCACCCAGTTGGCGGCCAGCTTGGCATCGCCGCAGACGGCGTTGACCGCCTCAAAGTAGTCGGCCAGTTCGCGACTGGCGGCCAGCACGTCGGCGTCGTAGGCGGACAGACCGAACTGCGCCTCGAAACGCTCGCGCTTCTGCACCGGCAGTTCCGGCAGGCTGGCGCGGATCTCGTCGAGGAAGCTCTGTTCGATCACCACCGGCAGCAGGTCCGGACAGGGGAAGTAACGGTAGTCGTTGGCTTCTTCCTTGCTGCGCATGGAGCGCGTCTGGTCCTTGTTCGGGTCGTACAGGCGGGTTTCCTGCACCACCTTGCCGCCGTCCTCGATCAGTTCGATCTGGCGCTGTACTTCGTGGTTGATCGCCTTCTCGATGAAGCGGAACGAGTTGACGTTCTTGATCTCTGCGCGGGTGCCGAATTCGGCCTGGCCTTTGGGCCGTACCGAGACGTTGCAGTCGCAGCGCAGCGAGCCTTCGGCCATGTTGCCGTCGCAGATGCCCAGATAGCGCACCAGGGCGTGGATGGCCTTGACGTAGGCCACCGCTTCCTTGGCTGAACGGATGTCCGGCTCGGAGACGATTTCCAGCAACGGCGTGCCGGCACGGTTGAGGTCGATGCCGCTCATGCCGTGGAAGTCTTCGTGCAGGCTCTTGCCGGCGTCTTCTTCCAGGTGCGCGCGGGTGATGCCGATGCGCTTCTGCGTGCCGTCTTCCAGGGTGATGTCGAGGAAGCCCTTGCCGACGATGGGGTCATCCATCTGGCTGGTCTGGTAGCCCTTGGGCAGGTCCGGGTAGAAGTAGTTCTTGCGCGCAAAGATGTTCTTGCCGGCGATCTCGGCGTCGATCGCCAGGCCAAACTTGCAGGCCATGCGCACGGCTTCGGCGTTGAGCACCGGCAGGGTGCCGGGCATGCCGAGGTCAACCAGGCTGGCCTGGGTGTTGGGCTCGGCGCCGAAGGTGGTGGCGCTGGCCGAGAAGATCTTCGACTGGGTGCTGAGCTGGGCGTGGATTTCCAGCCCGATCACGGTTTCCCATTGCATCTTGCGTATTCCTCGAATGCGTTGCGGGCGGCCGCTTCGTCATCGTGCATGTCTTCTGTAGGAGCCAGCTTGCTGGCGATGCTTTTGCCTTATTGATCGCCAGCAAGCTGGCTCCTACAGGTGTGCGCGAGAGCTGTGCGGGCTATGCCTCAGAAGCCTTTGGGTGTCTGTTTGTGCCAGTCGCTGACCTGTTGGTACTGGTGGGCGACATTCAGCAGGCGACCTTCCTGGAAGTAGGGCGCAAGCAGTTGCACGCCAACCGGCAGACCGTCGACAAAGCCGGCGGGCATGGACAGGCCGGGGATGCCGGCCAGGTTGGCGGTGATGGTGTAGATGTCTTCCAGGTATTCGGCGACCGGGTCGTTGTTCTTCGCGCCGATCTTCCAGGCCAGGTTCGGCGTGGTTGGGCCGAGGATCACGTCGACATCGTTGAAGGCTTTGATGAAGTCGTTCTTGATCAGGCGGCGGATCTTCTGCGCCTTCAGGTAGTAGGCGTCGTAGTAGCCGGCGGACAGCGCGTAGGTGCCGACCATGATGCGCCGCTTCACTTCCGCACCGAAGCCTTCGCCGCGCGAGCGCTTGTACAGGTCTTCGAGGTTGACCGGGTTCTCGCAGCGATAGCCGAAGCGCACGCCGTCGAAACGCGACAGGTTGGAGCTGGCTTCTGCAGGTGCGATCACGTAGTAGGCCGGGATGGCGTGCTGCATGTTCGGCAGGCTGATCTCTTTGACGGTGGCGCCGAGCTTTTTCAGCTCTTCCACCATGGCCAGCACTTTATCGGCGATGCGGCTGTCTAGGCCGGCGCCGAAGTATTCCTTCGGCAGGCCGATGCGCAGGCCGGCGAGCGGCTGGTTCAAAGCGGCCAGGTAGTCGTCCACCGGCTGATCGACGCAGGTGCTGTCCTTGGCGTCGAAACCGGCCATGCCGCTGAGCATCAGCGCGCAGTCCTCGGCGGTGCGGGCCAGTGGGCCGCCCTGGTCGAGGCTGGAGGCGTAGGCGATCATGCCCCAGCGGGAGACGCGACCGTAGGTCGGCTTGATCCCGGTAAGGTTGGTCAGCGCGGCCGGCTGGCGGATCGATCCGCCGGTATCGGTGCCGGTGGCGGCCGGCAGCAGGCGGGCGGCCACGGCAGCGGCGGAGCCGCCGGAGGAGCCGCCCGGTACGCGGGTCAGGTCCCAGGGGTTCTTTACCGGGCCGTAGTGGCTGGATTCGTTGGCTGAGCCCATGGCGAACTCGTCCATGTTCAGCTTGCCCAGGGTCACAGTGCCGGCGGCGGCGAGTTTCTCGACCACGGTGGCGTTGTACGGGGCCTTGAAGCCGCTGAGGATCTTCGAGCCGCAGCTGGTGAGGATGTCCTGGGTGCAGAACAGGTCCTTGTGGGCGATCGGCGCGCCGAGCAGGGCGCCGTTCTCGCCGGCGGCGCGGCGGGCGTCGGCGGCCTTGGCTTGCTCAAGCGCAAGCTCCTCGGTGACGCTGATAAAGCTGTTTAGCTGCGGATCGAGCTGCTGGATGCGCGCCAGCAGCGAGCGGGTCAGCTCTTCGGAAGAGAACTGCTTGCCGGCGAGGCCTTGGGCGATCTCGGCGAGGGTCAGTTGATGCATGGGGAACCCTTTCCTTTTATTCGATGACTTTCGGCACGAGGTACAGGCCGTTTTCCACGGCCGGGGCGATGGCCTGGTAGGCCTCGCGCTGATTCTGCTCGGTCACTTGGTCGGCACGCAGGCGCTGGGTGGCTTCCAGCGGGTGGGCCAGTGGTTCGATACCGTCGGTGTCGACGGCCTGCATGGCGTCGATCAGGCCGAGAATATTGTTGAGGGTCTCGGTGGTTCGTGGAACTTCGGCCTCATTCAGGCCCAGGCGGGCGAGATGGGCGATCTTTTCCACGTCGGAGCGTTCAAGCGCCATCGGGAGTCTCCAGGGGCAGGCCAGGTGGCCGGACGAATACGGGCGGGGAACGGATACCGCGTGTTGCGGTCGAAAGCCGCGAATTGTGGGCCGTAACGCCCGGAAAAGCAGGCAATTTAGCACATCACGCGCCTTGCCCAAAAGGCTGGTCATTGATAGAGTTTGCCGCACTTTTTTACCCAGCGTTTTCTCCACGCTCTGTCTAGGGTTTTCCCCAATGTTCAAGAAACTGCGTGGCATGTTTTCCAGCGATCTGTCGATCGACCTGGGCACTGCCAATACCCTGATTTATGTCCGCGATCGCGGCATTGTGCTGAACGAGCCGTCCGTGGTTGCCATCCGTACCAGCGGCAACAACCAGAAGAGCGTGGTCGCCGTCGGTACCGAGGCCAAGCGCATGCTCGGTCGTACCCCGGGCAACATCCAGGCCATTCGCCCGATGAAGGATGGCGTGATCGCAGACTTCAGCGTCTGCGAGAAGATGCTGCAGTACTTCATCAACAAGGTTCACGAAAACAGCTTCCTGCAGCCGTCGCCGCGCGTGCTGATCTGCGTGCCGTGCAAATCGACCCAGGTCGAGCGCCGCGCCATCCGCGAGTCGGCCCTCGGCGCCGGGGCCCGCGAAGTGTTCCTGATCGAAGAGCCGATGGCCGCTGCCATCGGTGCCGGCCTGCCGGTTGAAGAAGCGCGCGGCTCGATGGTCGTCGATATCGGCGGTGGTACCACCGAAATCGCGCTGATCTCGCTGAACGGCGTGGTCTACGCCGAATCCGTACGCGTCGGTGGCGACCGTTTCGACGAAGCCATCATCACCTACGTGCGCCGTAACTACGGTTCGCTGATCGGCGAATCCACTGCCGAGCGGATCAAGCAGGAAATCGGCACCGCCTACGCCGGTGGCGAAGTGCGCGAAGTCGACGTGCGTGGCCGTAACCTGGCCGAAGGCGTACCGCGCAGCTTCACCCTGAACTCCAACGAAGTGCTGGAAGCGCTGCAGGAATCCCTGGCGACCATTGTCCAGGCGGTCAAGAGCGCCCTGGAGCAGTCGCCGCCGGAACTGGCCTCGGACATCGCCGAGCGCGGCCTGGTGCTGACCGGTGGTGGCGCACTGCTGCGCGATCTGGACAAGCTGCTGTCGCAGGAAACCGGCTTGCCGGTGATCGTCGCCGAAGACCCGCTGACCTGCGTGGCCCGTGGCGGCGGCAAGGCGCTGGAGATGATGGATCGTCACTCGATGGATCTGCTCTCTTCGGAGTGATCCTGACGACGTGAGCCGAAGCCGGAAGCCTGTTCTTCCGGCTTTCGATTTTGTGCGGTATGGGTGTGCTCCGCGTCTGCCCTGTCGGGGCGCTAGACTGCGCAGCAGGCTGTATCCATGCGGGGTGATCGACGCGATGTCGGTCATCAACAGGTTCTAGGGGATTCGCCATCAAACCGCTTTTTGCCAAAGGTCCATCGCTGGGCGTACGACTGCTTGTGCTGGTCGTGCTGTCGGCTGTGCTGATGGTGGTGGATGCGCGCTTCACTGTACTCAAGCCGCTGCGTGCGCAGATGGGCTTGCTGGTCGAGCCGGTGTTCTGGATCGGCCGCCTGCCGGTGACCCTGTGGGAAGCCGCGACCCAGGAACTCAGCAGTCGCAATGAGCTGGCTGCCGAGAACGAGAAGCTCAAGGCGGAAATGCTCCTGCTGCAGCGTCGCGTGCAGAAGCTCGCCGCGCTGACCGAGCAGAACGTGCGCCTGCGTGAGCTGCTTAACTCTTCCGCACTGGTGGAGGAGAAGGTGATTGCCACCGAGCTGATCGGCATCGACCCCAACCCCTTCACCCACCGCATCCTGATCGACAAGGGCGAGCAGGACGGCGTGTTTCTCGGCCAGCCGGTGCTCGATGCCCGTGGCCTGATGGGCCAGGTGGTCGAGGTCATGCCTTACGCGGCGCGGGTGCTGCTGCTCACCGATACCAGTCACAGCATTCCGGTGCAGGTCAATCGCAACGGTTTGCGCGCCATCGCCGCCGGCACCGGTAATCCGGAGCGTCTGGAGTTGCGCCATGTGGCCGATACCGCCGATATCAAGGTGGGCGATCTGCTGGTCAGCTCCGGCATGGGTCAGCGTTTTCCGGCCGGTTACCCAGTAGCCATGGTCAGTGAAGTGATTCACGACTCCGGCCAGCCATTCGCCATCGTGCGGGCCGTGCCGACTGCCGCGCTGAACCGCAGTCGCCACATGCTGCTGGTGGATGTTGATCGGCGCAGCGCGGAAGAACGCGCCACTGCTGCCGCCGAGGCCCAGCAGCAAGCCGATAGCCAGGCGCCGGCCGTGCCTGAGGCGGCAACGCCTATGCCTGCGCCGGCAGCACCGGGCGCGCCAGCGCTGACGCCAGCTCCGGCGCTGCCTGCGGTGGAAGCCGCGCCGGCCTTACCGCCAGCCGATAGTCAGGAGGCCCACTGATGGTGGTGACACGTTCCGCTCACGGCTGGGTAATCTGGGCCAGCCTGGCGTTTGCCTTGTTGCTCAGCGTGGCGCCCATGCCGGACTTTATGGCCATCGGCCGCCCGCTGTGGCTGGCGCTGTTCCTTTCCTACTGGGCGCTGTCCGTGCCGCACCGCCTGGGCATGGTCTCGGCCTGGGTGTTCGGCCTGCTGGCGGATGTGCTGAATGGCTCGCTGCTGGGCCTGAATGCCCTGATCCTGACCCTGATCGTGTTCCTCGTGCTGTCGCTGCAGCGGCGTTTGCGCATGTTCCCCATGTGGCAGCAGAGCCTGGTGCTGCTGGTGGTGTTCGGCCTGGCCCAGCTGGTGCATCTGTGGCTGAATGCCCTGACCGGTAATCGCCAGCCGACCCTCGAATTCGTCTTCCCGGCGCTGGTCAGCGCCTTGCTCTGGCCCTGGGTGTTCGCCATCCTGCGTGGGCTGCAACAGCGCTTCGGCGTTCACTGAATCGGCGTCGGCCGCCGTGCCGGCGACTGCCATTTCACGACAGGGAGATGTCTGCATGGCCACCCTCTACCTGGCCTCAGGTTCCCCGCGCCGCCGCGAACTGCTGGCGCAGATCGGTGTGCCCTTCGTCACGTTAAGCGCCTCTATCGATGAAACCGCCTTGCCGGGCGAGACTGCGCCTGGCTATGTAGAGCGCCTGGCGCTGGATAAAGCGCGCGCCGGACTGGCCAGCCTGGGCGATTGCGGCGATGCTGTGGTGCTGGGGGCAGATACCGCCGTGGTGCTCGACGGGCAGATTCTCGGCAAGCCGCAGGATCGCGCCGAGGCGCTGGGCATGCTGGCGGCGCTGTCCGGGCGCGAGCATCAGGTGCTGACGGCGGTGGCGCTGGTCAGCCACTCGCGCAGTGCCGTGCAGGTGGTGACCAGTCGGGTCGGTTTCCGTGCCCTGCAGCCCGGCGAGGCCGAGGCCTACTGGGCCACCGGGGAGCCCTGCGACAAGGCAGGCAGCTATGGTATTCAAGGGCTGGCGGCGGTGTTCGTCAGCCAGTTACAGGGCAGTTACTCGGCGGTGGTCGGTTTGCCCTTGTGCGAGACCGCACAGCTACTCAACGAATTCGCAATTCCGTGCTGGCAGCCATTGCCGGTCAACAGTTAAGAAGCCGCCGGTTCGGCATGCGGCCCATGGCCGGCAGCTTCATCGCGCAGAGTGGGATGCATGAGCGAAGAGATCCTGATCAACATCACGCCGATGGAGTCGCGCGTGGCGGTGGTGGAAAACGGTGTGCTGCAGGAGGTGCATGTCGAGCGCACCCAGCGCCGCGGCATTGTCGGCAACATCTATAAGGGCAAGGTGGTGCGCGTGCTGCCAGGCATGCAGGCGGCCTTTATCGACATCGGCCTGGATCGCGCGGCCTTCATTCACGCGGCCGAGATCTCCACCCGCGAAGGCAGCGCGGTGGAAAGCATCAGCGCCCTGGTCCACGAAGGCCAGAGCCTGGTGGTGCAGGTGACCAAGGACCCGATCGGCACCAAGGGCGCGCGGCTGACCACCCATCTGTCGATTCCTTCGCGCTACCTGGTGTACATGCCGCGTACGGCGCATGTCGGCATCTCGCTGAAGATCGAGGAAGAGGCCGAACGCGAGCGCCTCAAGCAGGTGGTCACCGACTGCGTGGCCGCCGAGGGCATCGAAGAGGCCGGCGGTTTTATTCTGCGCACTGCCGCCGAGGGTGCCAGTGCCGATGAAATCCTCGCCGATATCCGCTACCTGCGCCGCTTGTGGGAGCAGGTCGCCGGGCAGATGCAGAGCGCCAAGACGCCTTCGGTGATCTACGAGGACCTGTCCCTGGCCCTGCGTACCCTGCGCGATCTGGTCAACCCGAAGATCGAGAAGATCCGCATCGACTCGCGCGAGACCTTCCAGAAGATCACCCAGTTCGTCGACGAACTGATGCCGGAGATCTCCGATCGCCTGGAACACTACCCCGGCGAGCGCCCGATCTTCGACCTGTACGGCGTCGAGGACGAGATCCAGCGCGCCCTGGAGCGCAAGGTGCCGCTCAAGTCCGGTGGCTATCTGGTGGTCGACCCGGCCGAAGCGATGACCACCATCGACGTCAACACCGGCGCCTTCGTCGGTCATCGCACCCTCGAAGAGACCATCTTCAAGACCAACCTCGAAGCCGCCACCGCGATTGCCCGCCAGCTGCGCCTGCGCAATATCGGAGGCATCATCATCATCGACTTCATCGACATGGAAGATGAAGAGCACCAGCGCCAGGTGCTGCGTACCCTGGAAAAGCAGCTGGAGCGCGACCACGCCAAGACCAACATCATCGGCATCACCGAGCTGGGCCTGGTGCAGATGACCCGCAAGCGCACCCGCGAGAGCCTCGAGCAGGTGCTGTGCGAGTCCTGCAGCAGCTGCCAGGGCCGTGGCAAGCTGAAGACCCCGGAAACCATCTGCTACGAGATCTTCCGCGAGATCCTCCGCGAGGCACGCGCCTATCAGGCCGAGGGCTACCGGGTACTGGCCAACCAGAAGGTGGTCGACTGCCTGCTCGACGAGGAGTCGGGCAATGTCGCCGATCTCGAAGCCTTTATCGGCCGCACCATCAAGTTCCAGGTGGAAAGCATGTACTCCCAGGAGCAATACGATGTGGTGCTGCTCTGAGATGACCCGAATCCGCCTGGATAGCCCTGCATGAGTCGGCTGGCGCGCCTGCTTGTCTCCCTGTTGCGCATTGCCCTCGGGCTCTGCGCTATGGGCCTGGTGCTGGCGGCGCTGTATGCCAGCCTCGGCCGCGAACTGATACCGCTGGTGGCGGAGTACCGCGACGAGGTGCAGAGCAAGGCCCAGACCGCGCTCGGCATGCCGCTGAGCATCGGCAGCCTGGAAGGGCGCTGGAGTGGCCTGGCGCCGCTGCTGTTTGCCCATGATGTGCAACTGGGCAGTGGCGCCAGCAGCATTCGCCTGGATCAGGTGCGGGTGGTGCCCGATGTGCTGCAGAGTCTGCTGAGCCGGCAGTTGCACATCGCCAATCTGGAACTGGATGGCCTGCAGCTCAGTCTGCGCGAGGATGAACAGGGTGCCTGGAGTGTCGAGGGCCTGCCGGTGCGTGCCGCGGGCGCGCAGAAAGCCGATCCGCAACAGCTCCTGCAGGGACTGCAGCGCATCAGCACCTTGTCACTGCTGGACAGCCAACTGACTCTCGAACCCTTCGAACAGCCCCCTCTGAGCTTCACCTACGCCAACCTGACTCTGCGCAGCGGCCCCCAGCGCCAGCGTATCGACGCCCGACTGTTGCTGCCCGATGGTCAGCCGCTGGCCCTGCGCCTGCGGACCCGCCTGCAGCCCAAGGATTGGCTGAGCAGCCAGGCCGAGCTGTACCTCAGCCTGCCGCAGAGTGACTGGGCGCGCTGGTTGCCGAAAGGCCTGACGCAGGCCTGGCGCTTGGAAAAGCTGCAGGCCGGTGGCGAATTCTGGCTGGACTGGCATGACGGCCAGGTACAGCGTGCAGTGGCCCGCCTGCATGCCCCCGAACTGAGTGGCGGCTATGCCCAGCGCAAGGCGGTTAAGGTGCAGGATCTGGCGCTGAGCGCCTTCTTCACCCGCACGGACACTGGCTTCGACCTGCTACTCGACTCCCTGGCCCTGAGCCTGGGTGAGACGCGCTGGGGCGAGGTGCAACTGGCGCTGCGCCAGCAGAGCGCGGCAGAGGGGCGCGAGGAGCAATGGACGCTGAGCGCTGACCGTCTCGATCTGGCCCCGCTCGGCCCGGTGGTGAGTGCCCTGGCGCCGCTGCCTGAGCAGGCGGCCGAGGCCTTGCAGGCCCTGCGCCCGCAGGGGCTGCTGAGCAATATCCAGCTGACCTATCGTCCGCAACTGACCAGTGCCGACCGTCTGCAGTATTCGCTGAACCTGGCGCAGGTCGGCATCAGCCCCTGGCATGGCATTCCTGCGGTGGAGAATGCCAGCGGCAGTGTCAGCGGCAATCTCAGCGATGGCGACGGCCGCCTGGCCAGCGAGAACTTCGGCCTGCATTTCGATCAGCTGTTTCCGGCGATGTGGCACTACCGCACAGCCGGCGCGCAGTTGCTCTGGCATTTCGATAGCGCCGGGCTGACCCTGCGCAGCCCCTATCTGCAAGTGGTCGGCGAGGAGGGCGCAGTGGCTGGCGACTTCCTCGTGCGCCTGCGCAAGGACCCGGCCGAAGAAGACTACATGGACCTGCGCGTGGGCATTCGCAATGGCGATGCGCAGTTCACCGGCAAGTACCTGCCGACCCGCTCCCCGGGCATGAGCCCCAAGCTCAGCGAGTGGCTGAACAGCGCCATTCGTGCTGGCAAGGTTGATGAGGGCTATTTCCAGTACCAGGGCTCGTTGCTCAAGGGCGCCGATGCCGCGGCGCGCAGCCTCAGCCTGTATTTCCGCGTGCAGGATGCCGAACTGGCCTTCCAGCCGGGCTGGCCAGTGCTGCGCGAGGCACGTGGCGAGGTGCTGATCGAGGACAGTGGCGTGCGGGTGCGTGTCCCGCAAGGGCGCCTGCTGGATAGCCGACTCACGGCGGTCAGCGTCGATATTCCGCAGGTCGGGCCGGGGCGGGTGCCGCGCCTGAACGTGCAGGGGCAGGTGCAGAGCAGTGTGGTGGATGCCCTGAAGATTCTTCAGGAAGCTCCGCTGGGTACCGCAGACACTTTTGCTGGCTGGCGTGGTGAGGGGCCGTTGAGCGGCAAGCTCAACCTCGACATTCCCCTGGCTCAGGGGCAGCCGCCTCGGGTGCAGGTGGATTTCGCCACCGAGGGCGCGCGCCTGCAACTGAGCACGCCGGCGCTGGAGCTGAGCCAGATCAAAGGCGCCTTCCGTTTCGATACGGCTACCGGCCTGAGTGCCCCGGACATTCGTGCCCAGGCGCTGGGTCATGCCCTGCGCGGGCGGGCGATTGCCGGCGGCGCACGGGGCAAGGCGCGTACGCGGATCGAGGCCAACGGTCAGGTGCCGCTAACGACCCTGAGCAGCTGGCTGGGCGTGACCCAGGCACTGCCGCTGAGTGGCCAGTTGCCCTATGCCCTGAGCCTGAGCCTGGACGGCGCCGACAGCCAGTTGCGCATCAGCTCCGACCTCAAGGGCCTGGCCATCGATCTACCGGCGCCTTTCGGCAAGGTCGCCGGCGATAGTCGCGAAGCCGTCTGGCGCATGACCCTGCAGGGCAATGAGCGGCGTTATTGGCTGGATTACGCCGGACAGGCCAGCCTGGCCTTTGCTGCGGCGCCGGGGCAGGTGTTGCAGGGGCGCGGCGAGCTGCGTCTGGGCGGTGCCTCGGCCAGCCTGCCCGGTGCCCCGGGCCTGGGCATTGCTGGGCGCCTCAGCGAGCTGGACTGGTCCGCCTGGCAGGCGCTGGGCAAGCAATATGGCGGTACGCCGGGCGCCACCGGCAACCTGCAATTCCTGCGTGGCGCCGACTTGCAGATCGATCGCTTCAGTGGCTTCGGTACCCAGGTCGACAACCTGGCGGCCAAGCTGGCTCGCAGCAGCCACGGCTGGCAGCTTGACCTGGCCAGCGCGCTGCTGGAGGGGCGGATCAATCTGCCGGATGCTGCTGGTGCGCCAATCGAAGTTGACCTGGCACGCCTGAGTTTCCCGCCGGCCGAGCCACCGAGTCCGGCTGACAAGGATAAGCCGGATGCCCTGGCTGCAGTCGATCCACGGCAGTTCCCGGCCCTGGATCTGCGCATCGCCCGCGTATTGCAGGGCGATCAACTGCTCGGCGCTTGGTCGCTTAAGGCGCGCCCGACGGCCGAGGGGGTGCGTTTCAATGAGCTGTCGTTGCAGCTCAAGGGCTTGCAGGTCAAGGGGGCTGCGGGTTGGGAGGGCGCGCCTGGCGCTAGCAGTAGTTGGTACAAGGGGCGGCTCGAAGGCGCCAACCTGGGTGACGTGCTGCTGGCCTGGAACTTTGCCCCGACAGTCACCAGCGAGCGCTTCCGTCTGGATGTCGATGGCCGCTGGCCCGGCTCGCCGGCCTGGCTCAGTCTCAAGCGTTTCAGCGGCCGCATGGACGCCAGTTTGCGCAAGGGGCAGATGGTCGAGGTCAAGGGCTCGGCGTCGGCGCTGCGGGTGTTCGGTTTGCTCAACTTCAACTCGATCAGTCGACGCCTGCGCCTGGATTTCTCTGATTTGCTCGGCAAGGGCCTCAGTTATGACAAGGTCAAGGGCCTGCTGATAGCCAGCGACGGGGTGTTCGTCACCCGCGAGCCGATCAAGATGGAGGGGCCGTCCAGCGGCCTGGAACTTAATGGCACCCTGGACATGGCGCGCGACCAGATCGACGCCAAGCTGCTGGTGACCCTGCCAGTGACCAACAACCTGCCACTGGCCGCGCTGATTGTCGGCGCACCGGCGGTGGGTGGTGCGCTGTTCGTGGTCGACAAGCTGCTGGGTGATCGCGTGGCGCGTTTCGCCAGCGTGCAATACAGCGTCAAGGGGCCCTGGCAGAACCCGGCCATCACCTTCGACAAACCTTTTGAAAAACCCCGATGAAGTCCGCTGCCCGTACTTGGAGTAGCATGCAGTCATCACCCCGTCGGTAGTCTTCATGTCGCTTGCCGTGATTCAGATGGTCAGCCAGGACGATGTGCTGGCCAACCTCGCCGCCGCCCGCCGCCTGCTCGAACAGGCCGCCGCTGGCGGTGCGCGCCTCGCCGTGCTGCCGGAGAATTTCGCCGCCATGGGCCGGCGTGACCTGGCCGCCCTCGGGCGTACCGAGGCCGAGGGCAGCGGGCCGATCCTGCCCTGGTTGCAGCAGACCGCCCGCGACCTGCAGTTGTGGATAGTCGCCGGTACCATTCCCTTGCCGCCCGATGGCCAGCCGAATGCCAAGGCGCATGCCTGTTCGTTGCTGCTCGATGCCCAGGGCCAGCGGGTGGCGCGCTACGACAAGCTGCACCTGTTCGATGTCGATGTGGCCGACAGCCGTGGCCGCTATCGCGAGTCGGACGACTATGCCTTTGGCAGCCAGGTAGTAGTGGCCGATACCCCGGTGGGTCGCCTCGGCCTGACGGTCTGCTACGACCTGCGTTTTCCCGAGCTGTACAGCCTGTTGCGGCAAGCGGGTGCCGAGCTGATCAGCGCGCCAGCTGCATTTACGGCGGTGACGGGCGCGGCGCATTGGCAGGTGCTGCTGCGCGCCCGGGCCATCGAGACCCAGTGCTATGTGCTGGCGGCCGGGCAGGGTGGCAGCCATCCGGGCGGCCGCGAGACGTTCGGCCATTCGGCCATCATCGACCCCTGGGGCCGGCCGCTGGCCGAGCAGCCCACAGGCGAGGCCGTCTTGCTGGCCACCCCGGATGTTGCCGAGCAGGCGCAGATCCGCCAGCGCATGCCAGTGGCCAGCCACCGACGATTTTTTGCCCCGGCCGTTCCAGGGCCGGCGCCTACGGAGAAGTTATGAGCGAGACATTGCTATCGGTCAGCGCGCACCTGCTGACCCCCGGTGGCCTGAGCATCGAGCAGTTGCCGAATATCCTCGGCGAGCTGGCCGGCCCCGGCATTGATGCCGCCGACCTGTATTTCCAGAGCCAGATATCCGAGAGCTGGGTGCTGGAGGACGGCATCGTCAAGGAAGGCAGTTTCAACCTCGACCAGGGCGTCGGCGTGCGCGCCCAGTCCGGCGAGAAAACCGGCTTTGCCTACAGCAATGCGATCACCGCCGATGCCCTCAGCCAGGCCGCACGGGCAGCCCGCTCGATCTCGCGGGCCGGTCAGCAGGGCAGCGTGCAAGCCTTCAGCAGCCCGCAGGTGACCGCGCTGTATGCGCCGGGCAATCCGCTGGATGTGCTGGGTCGGGCGGAAAAGGTCGAACTGCTCAAGCGTATCGACCAGGCCACTCGCGCCCTTGATCCACGTATCCAGCAGGTCACCGTCAGCCTCTCCGGCGTCTGGGACCGCATTCTGGTCGCGGCCAGCGATGGCAGCCTGGGCGCGGATATCCGTCCACTGGTGCGCTTCAATGTCAGCGTGATCGTCGAGCAGAACGGCCGCCGCGAGCGTGGCGGCCATGGCGGTGGTGGGCGTACCGACTACCGCTATTTCTTGGAGGAGGACCGCGCCATGGGCTATGCCCGCGAGGCCTTGCGCCAGGCGCTGGTCAACCTCGAAGCGCAGCCCGCTCCGGCCGGTACCTTCCCGGTGGTGATGGGCGCCGGCTGGTCGGGCGTGCTGCTGCACGAGGCCGTGGGCCACGGCCTGGAGGGCGATTTCAACCGCAAGGGCAGTTCGGCCTACAGCGGCAAGATCGGCGAAAAGGTCGCCTCCAGCCTGTGCACCATCGTCGATGACGGCACCCTGGCCGGCCGTCGCGGCTCGCTCAGCGTCGATGACGAAGGCACGCCAACCCACTGCACCACGCTGATCGAGAACGGCGTGCTCAAGGGTTACATGCAGGACAAGCTGAATGCCCGCCTGATGGGCGCGGCGCGTACCGGCAATGGTCGCCGCGAATCCTACGCGCACCTGCCGATGCCGCGCATGACCAACACCTACATGCTGGCCGGCGAGAGCGACCCGGAAGAGATCATCCGTTCGGTGAAGAAGGGCATCTACTGCGCCAACCTCGGCGGCGGTCAGGTGGATATCACCAGTGGCAAGTTCGTGTTCTCTACCAGCGAGGCCTACCTGATCGAGGACGGCCGGATCACTGCGCCGGTCAAGGGCGCGACCCTGATCGGCAACGGCCCGGAGGCCATGAGCAAGGTGTCGATGGTCGGCAACGACCTGGCCCTGGACAGCGGCGTCGGTACCTGCGGCAAGGACGGTCAGTCGGTGCCGGTGGGCGTCGGCCAGCCGACGCTGAAGATCGATGCGATCACCGTGGGTGGAACAGGCGGCTGAGGAGTGGGCAGGGTTGAACGCGTAGCGGCCAACCCTGCCGGCACAGAGGTTTAACGCAGGCCGCGCTGGGTTTCGTCCAGTTCGCGGATGTATTTGAAGATTTTGCGTGCAGCGGCTGGCGGTTTGTTCCGCGCCGCTTCGTGCTGGGCATGACGGATCAGGCCGCGCAGGTGCTGGCGGTCGGCTTCCGGGAATTCGCTGACGAAGCTTTCCAGGGTGGTGTCGTCGCCGCCGATCAGGCGATCACGCCAGCGTTCCAGGGTGTGGAAGCGCTCGTTGTATTCGCGGGTGGAGCTGTCGACCTGGTCGATCAGGGCGAGGATGCCGTCGATGTCCTGGTCGCGCATGAGCTTGCCGATGAACTGTACGTGGCGTTTCTTTGCCGCGTTGGCCGTGTGCTTCGGCGCTTCGGCCAGGGCCTTGCGCAGACCGTCGGTCAGCGGCAGCTTGGCCTGGATGTCGGGCTTGAGGGTGGTCAGGCGTTGACCAAGCTCCTGCAGGGCATGCAGTTCGCGCTTGATCTGGGTTTTGCTCTTCTCGCCAGAGAAGTCTTCGTCGTATGAATCAGCCATGGGGGCGGTCCGGATGGAAACGCCGCCATGATAGCAGCAAGGGTAGCGGCAAGCCTCAAACCGTAAGCACAGTGCTTGCCGGGTGGGCTGTCAGTTTGCAGTTTTGGAGCGAGTTATGAGTGCAGCAGAAGTGGTGGGCCCGCAGGCTTTGCCGGCCTTGCAAGCGCAGGTCGAACAGATAATCGCCGAGGCTCGGCGCCAGGGTGCCAGTGCCTGTGAAGTGGCGGTGTCGATGGAGCAGGGCTTGTCGACCACGGTGCGTCAGGGCGAGGTGGAAACGGTCGAGTTCAATCGCGATCAGGGTTTCGGCATCACCCTGTACGTCGGTCAGCGCAAAGGCTCGGCCAGTACTTCGGCCAGCGGCGATGCGGCCATTCGCGAAACCGTGGCGGCGGCCCTGGCCATCGCCCAGCATGCCTCCGAGGACGAGTGCGCCGGTCTGGCCGACGCGGCCCTGATGGCTCGCGAGTTTCCTGAGCTCGATCTCTATCATCCCTGGGCGTTGGCGCCCGAGCGCGCCGTCGAGCTGGCGTTGACCTGTGAGGAGGCTGCGTTCGCTGCCGATCCGCGGATCAGCAATGCCGATGGCACCACCCTCAATACCCACCAGGGCTGCCGGGTCTACGGCAACAGCCATGGTTTCGTCGGCGGCTACGCCAGCACCCGCCACAGCCTCAGCTGCGTGATGATCGCCGAAGGCGAAGGGCAGATGCAGCGCGACTACTGGTACGACGTCAATCGCCAGGGCGAGCTGCTGGCCGACCCGGCGCAGATCGGTCGGCATGCCGCGGCGCGCACGGCGGCCCGTTTGGGCGCGCGGCCGGTGCCGACCTGCGAGGTGCCGGTGCTGTTCGCTGCCGAGCTGGCCACCGGGCTGTTCGGCAGCTTCCTGGCGGCGATTTCCGGCGGCAACCTGTACCGCAAGTCGTCCTTCCTCGAAGGCACCCTGGGCCAGCAGCTGTTCCCTAGCTGGCTCAACCTCGACGAACGCCCGCATATCCCGCGGGCCATGGGCAGCGCGACCTTCGATGGCGATGGCCTGGCCACCTACGCCAAGCCGTTCGTCGCCGGCGGTGAGTTGGTTTCCTACATCCTCGGCACCTATTCCGGGCGCAAGCTGGGTTTGCCCAGCACGGCCAACTCCGGTGGCGTACACAACCTGTTCGTCAGCCATGGCGACGAAGACCAGAAGGCCCTGTTGCGCCGCATGGGCCGTGGCCTGCTGGTGACCGAACTGATGGGGCACGGCCTGAACATGGTCACCGGCGACTATTCGCGCGGCGCCGCTGGCTTCTGGGTGGAGAATGGCGAGATCCAGTTCCCGGTGCAGGAAGTGACCATCGCCGGCAATCTGCGCGACATGTTCCGCCAGATAGTCGCGGTCGGTAATGACCTGGAGCTGCGCGGCAATATCCGCACCGGCTCGGTACTGATCGAGAAGATGACCGTCGCTGGTAGCTGAGTCGGCAGGATGAAAAAAGGGGCCGGAAGGCCCCTTTTTTGCGGTGCGGCTTATTCGCCTTCGTCGAACTTGTTGTTGATCAGTTCGATCAGGGCGTTCAGCGCGTCGTCATCCTGTTCGCCTTCGCACTGCAGGTACAGGTTGGTGCCCTTGCCGGCCGCCAGCATCATCACGGCCATGATGCTCTTGCCGTCGATCAGGCTCTCGGCACTGCGGCCGACCCGCACCTGGCAAGGAAAGCGCGTCGCCACGCCGACGAACTTGGCCGCCGCACGGGCATGCAGGCCGAGTTTGTTGATGATGGTGATTTCGCAGGCAGGCATTGCGTGGGCAGTCCTTAACCCAGGTCGCGGTGGCGGACCTGGACATTCTTCAAGGTGGGTTTGAGGGCTTCGCCCAGGCGATTGGCCAGGTACACGGAGCGATGGTGGCCGCCGGTGCAGCCAATGGCGATGGTCACATAGGCGCGGTTGCTGGCAGCGAAACGCGGTAGCCACTTGTGCAGGTAGGCATGGATGTCCTGGTACATCTCCTCGACATCCGGCTGTGCGGCCAGGTACTCGGCAACCGGTGCCTGCAGGCCGGACATCTCGCGCAGGTCAGGCTTCCAGTAGGGATTGGGCAGGCAGCGTACGTCGAACACCAGGTCGGCATCCACCGGCATGCCACGCTTGAAACCGAAGGACTCGATCAGGAAAGCGGTACCCGGCTCGGGCTTGTTCAGCAGGCGCAGCTTGAGGGTGTCGCGCAACTGGTAAAGATTGAGGTGGGTGGTATCGATCTTCAGGTCGGCCAGATCGGTGATCGGGCTGAGCAGGGCCTCCTCGTCGCGAATGGCTTCGGCCAGGGCGCGGGTCTCGTTGGTCAGCGGGTGACGCCGGCGGGTCTCGGAGAAGCGCTTGAGCAGGGTTTCCTCGTCGGCATCCAGGTACAGCACGTCGCAGAGGATGTGGCGGGCGCGGACTTCGGCGAGCAGTTCGGGAAAGCGCTTGAGCTGGCTGGGCAGGTTGCGGGCGTCGATGGAGACGGCGACCAGCGGGTGCAACAGTTCGGTTTCCAGCAGCGCACGCTCGGCCAGCTCGGGCAACAGGCCGGCCGGCAGGTTGTCGATGCAGTAGAAACCGTTGTCCTCCAGTACATCGAGAGCAGTGCTCTTGCCCGAGCCGGAGCGGCCGCTGACGATGATCAGGCGCATCACACTGTCCTACCCTGGCCTACTGGCCGTTCTGCACGTCGACGACTACCTGGTAGAGGCTTTCACTGCTTTGCGCCTGGCGCAGGCGCTCGCGCACATCGGCGCGGTCGAGCATGCTGGCGATCTGCCGGAGCAGCTCCAGGTGCTCGTCGGTCGCCGCTTCCGGTACCAGCAGGACGAACAGCAGGTCCACCGGGGCGCCGTCGATGGCGTCGAAATCCACTGCCGCATCCAGGCGCAGCACGGCGCTGATCGGCGCTGCGCAGCCGGGCAGGCGGCAGTGAGGAATGGCGATGCCGTTGCCGAACCCGGTGGAACCGAGTTTTTCACGGGCAATCAGGCTTTCAAAAATGTCCTGGCCATCCAGGTCGGGCAATTCGCGCGCGACCAGGTTGGCAATTTGTTCCAGAACGCGTTTTTTGCTGCCGCCGGACACGTTCACCAGGGAACGGCCGGCGGTCAGGATATTTTCAAGTCGGATCATGTGTGGGGGATATCAGCGGGCTGTCGCGCCTTGCAGGCGGTTGAGCTGCTTTTCCTTGTGTTTGATCAGTTGGCGGTCAAGTTTGTCGGCGAGCAGATCGATCGCCGCATACATGTCTTCGTGCTCTGCGTTGGCGACGACTTCACCGCCGGCAATGTGCAGGGTGGCTTCGATTTTCTGCTTGAGTTTCTCGACCTCCATGATCACCTGCACATTGGTGATCTTGTCGAAATGGCGCTCCAGTCGGCCGAGTTTCTCGCCGATGTAGTCGCGCAGGGCGTCGGTCACATCCAGTTGGTGTCCACTGATGTTGACTTGCATACCGCTTCTCCTTGTTGCCGTGTGTAAGAGACAGGCTAGCGGGCCTGCCACCGTAACACTTTGGCTTGAGAAGGCTTTTGCAGAACTGTCCTGTGCTTCCCCCTCGGGGCAGGGCGCCTGGCGCGCATGCAGTTTTGCAAAAGCCTTCCCTCAGTGCCGCATCACATCAGTCGCTGGCGCATGCATCAGGCACTGCGCGCTACATCAACCGCTTGCGTTCGCTCGAAGGCGCTATCCCGAGGGATTCGCGGTATTTGGCGACGGTGCGACGGGCTACCTGAATGCCCTGTTCTTCCAGTAAACCAGCGATCTTGCTGTCACTCAACGGCTTTTTCGCGTTTTCCGCTGCGACCAGTTTTTTGATGATGGCGCGGATCGCCGTCGACGAGCATTCGCCGCCTTCCGAGGTGCTAACGTGGCTGGAGAAGAAGTATTTCAGCTCGTAAATGCCACGCGGGGTGTGCATGAATTTCTGCGTGGTGACCCGCGAAATGGTCGATTCGTGCATGCCCACCGCTTCGGCGATGTCATGCAGGACCAGCGGCTTCATCGCCTCGTCGCCGTATTCGAGGAAGCCGCGCTGGTGCTCGACGATCTGCGTGGCGACCTTCATCAGCGTCTCGTTGCGGCTCTGCAGGCTCTTGATGAACCAGCGCGCTTCCTGCAACTGGTTGCGCATGAAGGTGTTGTCGGCGCTGGAGTCGGCGCGTTTGACGAAGCCTGCGTACTGGGCGTTGACGCGCAGGCGCGGCACCGCCTCCTGGTTCAGCTCCACCAGCCAGCGTTCGTTATGCTTGCGTACCAGGACGTCGGGGATCACGTATTCCGGCTCGCTGGCTTCGATCTGTGAGCCGGGGCGCGGGTTGAGGCTCTGGATCAGCTCGATGATCTGGCGCAGCTCGTCTTCCTTGAGCTTCATGCGCCGCATCAGCTGGCTGTAGTCGCGGCTGCCGAGCAGGTCGAGGTGGTCGCCGGCCAGGCGCTGGGCCTCGCTCAGCCAGGGCGTGCTGGCCGGCAGCTGGCGCAGTTGCAGAAGCAGGCATTCGCGCAGGTCGCGGGCGCCGACGCCGGCTGGGTCGAAGTTCTGGATGCGGTGCAGCACGGCTTCGACTTCGTCGAGCTCGACGTCCATTTCCGGGTCGAAGGCCTCGACGATTTCCTCGAGCGACTCTTCCAGGTAGCCCTGATTGTTGATGCAGTCGATCAGGGTTACGGCGATCAGGCGGTCGGTGTCCGACATCGGCGCCAGGTTGAGCTGCCAGAGCAAATGGGTCTGCAGGCTTTCGCCGGCCGAGGTACGGGTGGTGAAGTCCCACTCGTCATCGTCATTGCTCGGCAGGCTGCTGGCGCTGGTCTGGTAGACATCTTCCCAGGCGGTATCGACCGGCAGTTCGTTGGGAATGCGTTCGTTCCACTCGCCGTCCTCGATGGAGTCGGCGGGGGTGCTGTTGGTTTCCTGGTAGGTGTCCTGCTGCTGTTTGGACTGGGCGTTCTGCTCTTCGCCGTCGGCCAGCGGATCGCTGTTGTCGAAGTCTTCGCCTTCTTCCTGGCGCTCCAGCATGGGGTTGGATTCCAGGGCTTCCTGGATTTCCTGTTGCAGGTCCAGGGTGGAAAGCTGGAGTAGGCGAATGGCTTGTTGCAGCTGCGGCGTCATCGTCAGCTGCTGGCCCATCTTGAGGACTAGCGAAGGTTTCATGGCAGGAAGCTTTGCACCTTATTTGCCGGCGCAATTGCGCCATTCACTACAGGGCGCCGGGGCGCCGCCAATAAGCAAATTATATGCCCGAAACTGGCGATCTTGCCTAGGCTTGACAACGTCCCTGTAGTGAAGCAGTGCCTGCGTCAGAGGCGGAACTCGTGCCCGAGGTAGACTTCTTTCACCAGTTGGTTGGCCAGGATGCTTTCGGCATCGCCTTCGGCGATCAGCTGGCCGTCATTGACAATGTAGGCGGTCTCGCAGATGTCGAGGGTCTCGCGCACGTTGTGGTCGGTGATCAGCACACCAATGCCCTTGGCCTTGAGGTGGTAAATGATCTGCTTGATATCGCCGACCGAGATCGGGTCGACACCGGCGAAGGGTTCATCCAACAGAATGAATTTCGGCTCGGTGGCCAGGGCGCGGGCGATTTCCACGCGGCGGCGTTCACCACCGGACAGGCTCATGCCGAGGTTGTCGCGGATGTGGTTGATGTGGAACTCCTGCAGCAGGGTCTCCAGCGCGGCGTGGCGGCCGGCGCGGTCGAGGTCCTTGCGGGCTTCCAGAATGGCCATGATGTTGTCGGCCACCGACAGCTTGCGGAAGATCGAGGCTTCCTGCGGCAGGTAGCCGATACCGACGCGCGCGCGGCCGTGCATGGGCTGGTGGCTGACGTCGAGGTTGTCGATCAGCACGCGGCCCTGGTCGGCCTGTACCAGGCCAACGATCATGTAGAAACAAGTGGTCTTGCCGGCGCCGTTGGGGCCGAGCAGGCCGACGATCTGGCCGCTGTCGATGGACAGGCTGACGTCACGGACGACCTGGCGGCCCTTGTAACTCTTGGCCAGGTGCTGGGCTTTGAGGGTCGCCATTACTGCGCTTGCTCCGGTTGGCCGGTTTTCTTGCGCGGCTGGATGACCATGTCGATACGTGGGCGCGGCGTGCTCAGGGCGGTGCCGTTGGCGCGGCCGGCGTTGACGATCTGGCGCTGGGTGTCATAGACGATCTTCTCGCCTTCGAAGGTATTGCCTTCCTGAATCACCTTGGCCTGATCGATCAGCACGATGCGCTCGTTGCTGGCAAAGTACTGGATGGTCAGGCCATAGGCCTTGACGATTTCCTTTTCTGCCGAAGGCTTTTGCTCGTAGTAGGCGGGTTTGCCCACCGAGGTGAAGACTTCGACTTCGCCATTGGCATCCTGGGTGATGGTCACGGTGTCGCCGGTGATCTTCAGGGTGCCCTGAGTGATCACTACGCCGCCGCGGTATACGGCCACGCCTTGCTTGTCGTCCAGCTCGGCGCTGTCGGCTTGCACCCGGATCGGCTGCTCGCGGTCGCTCGGCAGGGCCCAGGCACTGGCGCTTCCGAGCGCGGCACCGAGGCTGATGAACAATAGGGGGAGTGTTTTAACGAGCCTCATGCTGGCCTCTTACGTTGGACAGCAGGAGGATCCGGCCGTCATTCATGTACGCTTTCATTCCTTGCGCCGTGGTCACCCCATTGGCGGCCTCGATTCTAACGGCTTGCTGGGTTTGCGCATATTCCTTGTCAGGAAATACGGTCATCCGGCTGCTGGTGATCACCGTCGGACGACCCTTGGCGTCGGTGCGTGCGACGCGCACGGCATCGATAAGTTCGACTTCCTTGCCCTCTGGCGCGACCTCGCCACGCTCACTCTGCACATGCCAGGGATAGGCACTGCCGCGATACAGCTGCAGGTCGGGCTTGCTCAGCAGGGTGATGTCGCTGGCCTTGAGATGCTCCAGCTTGTCGGCGGTCATCTCGTAGTGCAGTTGGCCGTCTTCCTGGTACTGCAGAGTGCGGGCGTTGACCACGTAGAAGTCGATGGCATTGTCGGTTTCAGTTGTCGACGGCTTGTCCAGAAAGCTTTCCGGGCGGATGTTCCAATAGCCGACTGCGCCCAGCAGGGCAGCAATCAGGCTGTAGATCAGAGGTTGGCGCAGTTTGCCGAGCATGCTTGATCCTAGAGGTAGGCGGCTTGGGCGGCATCGAGGCTGCCCTGGGCGCGCATGATCAGTTCACAGAATTCGCGGGCGGCACCTTCGCCACCGCGTGCTGCGGTGACGCCATGGGCGTGCTGACGGACAAAGCCGTCGGCACTGGCCACGGCCATGCCCAGGCCGACCCGGCGGATCACCGGCAGGTCCGGCAGGTCATCGCCCAGGTAGGCGACTTGCTCGTAGCTTAGACCGAGCTCACCGAGTAGTTCGTCCAGCACGACCAGCTTGTCCTCGCGGCCTTGGTACAGGTGCTGGATACCCAGGTTCTGTGCGCGGCGCTCGACTACCGGGGTCTTGCGCCCGCTGATGATGGCGGTGCGCACCCCGGAATTGATCAACATCTTGATGCCGTGACCGTCGAGGGTATTGAAGGTCTTGAACTCGCTGCCGTCGGTGAGAAAGTACAGGCGGCCATCGGTCAGCACGCCGTCGACATCGAAGATGGCCAGTTTGATCGGCTTGGCGCGTTGCAGCAGTTCGCTGTTCATTTACATCACTCCGGCGCGCAGCAGGTCGTGCATGTTGAGGGCGCCGACCGGCTGATCCTCGTCATCCACCACTACCAGCGCATTGATCTTGTGGTCTTCCATGATTTTCAGGGCTTCGGCGGCGAGCATGTCGGCGCGGGCGGTCTTGCCGTGCACGGTCATCACGCTATCAATGCTGGCATCGCGCACGTCGATGCCCTTGTCCAGGGTGCGGCGCAAGTCGCCGTCAGTGAAGATACCGGCCAGCTTGCCATCGTTTTCGACCACCACGGTCATGCCCAGGCCCTTGCGGGTCATTTCCAGCAAGGCGTCGCGCAGGCTGGTGCCGCGCTGGACCAGGGGCAGGCGAGTGCCGCTGTGCATGACGTTCTCCACCTTGAGCAGCAGGCGTCGGCCCAATGCGCCGCCCGGGTGGGAGAAGGCGAAGTCTTCGGCGGTAAAGCCGCGGGCTTCCAGCAGGGCGATGGCCAGGGCGTCGCCGAGCACCAGGGACACGGTGGTGGAGGAGGTCGGCGCCAGGTTCAGCGGGCAGGCTTCCTGGGCCACCTGGGCATCCAGGTTGACTTCGGCGGCCTTGGCCAGCGGCGATTCCGGGTTGCCGGTCATGCTGATCAGGGTGATGCCGAGGCGCTTGATCAGCGGCAGCAGGGTGACGATTTCCGCCGTGGAGCCGGAGTTGGACAGGGCCAGCACCACGTCGTCACGGGTGATCATGCCCATGTCGCCATGGCTGGCTTCGGCCGGATGGACGAAGAAGGCCGGTGTGCCGGTGCTGGCCAGGGTCGCGGCGATCTTGTTGCCGACGTGCCCGGACTTGCCCATGCCGACCACGACGATGCGGCCCTTGCAGGCCAGCATCAACTCGCAGGCGTGCACGAAATCGCCGTTGACGCGGTTGAGCAAGGCCTCGATGGCTTCGAGTTCGAGGCGCATGGTGCGCTGGGCGGATTGGATCAGATCGCTGGACTGGCTCATGATGGTTTCACGATGGTCGGCAGAAAAGTCGGCGATTATAGCGGGAAAGCCGCTTCGCCTCACCCCTGGTGGATCGTGGCTGGGTGATGCAGCGCTTAAATTGCCTGAAAACATTGCGCCGCCTTGGGCACATAAGGCTTGGATGGTATATTGCGCGCCCTGTTCGGCCTGCCTGCGCGGTTTGGTGTCCCCGCTCGGGAATACCGCGTCTGTCCAGGGATGACCGTTTCACAAGGAGTTTGGATGAGCGCCGATAATGCCTACGCTGTGGAGTTGAAGGGCCTGACCTTCAAGCGCGGCGCACGCACCATCTTTGACAATGTCGATATCTGCATTCCGCGCGGCAAGGTCACCGGCATCATGGGGCCTTCCGGCTGCGGCAAGACGACCTTGCTGCGCCTGATCGCGGCCCAGCTCAAGCCGTCCAGCGGCGAAGTGTGGGTCAACGGGCAGAACCTGCCGACGCTGTCGCGCAGCGACCTGTTCGACATGCGCAAGCAGTTCGGCGTGCTGTTCCAGAGCGGTGCCCTGTTTACCGATCTCGATGTGTTCGAGAACGTCGCCTTTCCGTTGCGCGTGCATACCCAGCTGTCCGACGAGATGATTCGCGACATCGTGCTGATGAAGCTGCAGGCCGTGGGTCTGCGCGGCGCCATCGAGCTGATGCCGGATGAATTGTCTGGCGGCATGAAGCGTCGCGTGGCGCTGGCCCGGGCGATTGCCCTGGACCCGCAGATTCTGATGTACGACGAACCGTTCGTCGGCCAGGACCCGATCGCCATGGGCGTGTTGGTGCGCCTGATTCGCCTGCTCAACGACGCCCTGGGCATCACCAGTATCGTGGTCTCCCATGACCTGGCCGAAACCGCGAGCATCGCCGACTACCTCTATGTGGTGGGCGATGGCCAGGTGTTGGGGCAGGGCACTCCGGATGAGCTGATGAACTCGGATAACCCACGCATCCAGCAGTTCATGAAAGGGATTCCGGATGGTCCGGTGCCTTTCCATTATCCGGCGCCGGATTATCTTGACGATTTATTGGGGGCGCGTTGATGCGTAAGTCTTCGCCACTCGAGCGCATCCGCCTGCTGGGCCGTTCCGGGATCGATGTGGTCCAGGCGCTAGGGCGCTCGTCACTATTCTTGTCTAGTTCGCTGTTCGGCCGCAGTGGCCTGAGCAATGGCGGCCAGCTGCTGATCCGTCAGCTGTATTTTGTCGGTGTACTGTCGTTGCCGATCATTGTGGTCGCCGGCCTGTTCATTGGCATGGTGCTGGCGCTGCAGGGCTTCAACATCCTCAGCAGCTACGGCTCCGAGCAGGCGGTGGGGCAGATGGTTGCCCTGACCCTGTTGCGTGAGCTGGGCCCGGTGGTGACCGGCTTGCTGTTTGCCGGGCGTGCCGGTTCGGCGCTGACCGCCGAAATCGGCAACATGAAGTCCACCGAGCAGCTGTCCAGCCTGGAAATGATCGGCGTCGATCCGCTCAAATACATCATCGCCCCGCGTCTGTGGGCCGGCTTCATCTCCATGCCGCTGCTGGCCACCATCTTCAGCGTGGTGGGCATCTGGGGCGGGGCGATGGTCGCGGTCGACTGGCTGGGGGTCTACGAAGGCTCGTTCTGGGCGAACATGCAGAACAGCGTGCAATTCACCGAAGATGTGCTCAATGGTGTGATCAAGAGCATCGTATTTGCATTCGTGGTGACCTGGATCGCCGTGTTCCAGGGTTATGACTGCGAACCCACCTCGGAAGGCATCAGCAGTGCCACCACCAAAACCGTGGTGTATGCCTCCCTGGCTGTGCTCGGCCTCGACTTTATTCTGACCGCCCTGATGTTTGGAGATCTCTGATGCAAAGCCGCTCCCTGGAAATCGGCGTCGGCCTGTTCCTGCTGGCTGGATTGCTGGCCCTGTTGCTGTTGGCCCTGCGTGTCAGCGGCCTGTCGGCAGCGAGTTCGGGCGATACCTATAAGCTCTATGCGCACTTCGACAATATTGCCGGGCTGACGGTCCGGGCCAAGGTGACCATGGCCGGCGTGACGATTGGCAAGGTCACTGCCATCGACCTCGATCACGACAGCTACACCGGTCGGGTGACCATGGAAGTGGAAAAACGCGTGGACAATCTGCCGGTTGATTCCACTGCCTCGATTCTCACGGCCGGCCTGCTCGGCGAGAAATACATCGGCATCAGTGTCGGTGGTGAGGAAGATGTGCTGAAGGCCGATAGTGTTATCCATGACACCCAGTCAGCGCTGGTGCTGGAAGACCTGATCGGCAAGTTCCTGATCAATTCGGTGAATAAAGAGAGCAAATGAGGATGTTCACCATGCTGAAGACTCTGCGAAACGCTCTGCTGGTGGCCCTGGCCGCCTTGCCGTTGCTGGCCCAGGCGGCGCCCAGCGCCCATGACGTGGTGCAACAGACCACTGATCAACTGATCGGCGACCTGAAAGCCAACAAGGCCTCTTACAAGCAGACGCCCCAGGACTTCTACGATGCGCTGAATCGCATTCTTGGCCCGGTGGTGGATAGCGAGGGCATCTCGCGCAGCATCATGACCGTCAAGTATTCGCGCAAGGCCAGCCCCGAGCAATTGCAGCGCTTCGAAGACAACTTCAAGCGCAGCTTGATGCAGTTCTACGGCAATGCCCTGCTCGAGTACGACAACCAGGACATTCGCGTGCTGCCGGCCAAGGCCGAGGGCGCCGATCGTGCCAGCGTTGGCATGGAAGTCAGTGACAGCAAGGGCACCGTCTACCCGGTCTCCTACACCATGGTGCAGATCAACGGCCAGTGGATGCTGCGCAACGTGATCATCAACGGCATCAACATCGGCAAGCTGTTCCGTGACCAGTTCGCCGACAGCATGCAGCGCAATGGCAACGACCTGGATAAGACCATCGACGGCTGGGCCGATGTAGTGGCCAAGGCCAAGGACAGCGCCACCGGCCAGCAGGCAAACGGGCAATGAGCGACGGCGCCATTCATCAGGCAGCCAATGGCGAGCTGCAGCTCGTCGGCGTGCTCGACTATCGCACCGGGCCGGCGCTGCGTGAGGTCGGCCGCCAGTTGATCCAGGCCAGCACGCAGGCGAGCCTGGTGCTGGACTGCGCGCTGGTGGAGAAGTCCAGCAGCGTCGGTTTGTCTCTGCTCTTGGCTTTTCTGCGTGATGCCAAGGCCGCCGACAAGCCGCTGAGCATTCGCCAGCTGCCCGCAGACATGCTGGAAATCGCCAAGGTTTCCGGCCTGCTCGAAGTGCTCGCGCCGCAGGCTTGAGCGCTTTAGCGCCCGTCGATGTGCTCTGGCTGGCCAGCGTGCAAGCAGGCGGCAAGGCCCTCCGTCAGCGATCCGGCTATCCGGGCTTCGCAGGCGGGGGGCTTTTTTGTATCATGGCCGGCCCGCGAGCCTTGGCCCGCCACTGATTTCTTATGCGCCGATCGAGGTTGAGCATGCAGGCCGTCGAAGTAAAAAACCTCTTGGAAGCCAAAATGCCGGACACCCGTATCGAGGTGGAAGGCGAGGGCTGCAATTTCCAGCTGAACCTGATCAGCGATGAGCTGGCCGCCCTCAGCCCGGTCAAGCGCCAGCAACAAGTCTATGCCCACCTCAATGCCTGGATCGCCGATGGCAGTATCCACGCAGTGACCATGAAATTCTTCAGCCAGGCCGCCTGGGCCGAGCGCTCCTGAGCCTGCGGGCAGCGAGATAGCAATGGACAAACTGATTATTACCGGCGGTATCCGCCTCGATGGCGAAATCCGTATTTCCGGTGCGAAGAACTCGGCCCTGCCGATCCTCGCCGCCACCCTGCTGGCCTCCACCCCGGTCACCGTGTGCAACCTGCCGCACCTGCACGACATCACCACCATGATCGAGCTGTTCGGGCGCATGGGCGTGCAGCCGGTGATCGACGAGAAGCTCAGCGTCGAAGTCGACGCCAGCACCATCAAGACCCTGATCGCGCCGTATGAGCTGGTGAAGACCATGCGCGCTTCGATCCTGGTGCTCGGCCCGATGGTCGCCCGTTTCGGTGAGGCCGAAGTGGCGCTGCCCGGTGGTTGCGCCATTGGTTCGCGACCGGTCGACCTGCACATCCGCGGCCTGGAAGCCATGGGCGCGAAGATCGACGTCGAAGGCGGTTACATCAAGGCCAAGGCGCCGGAAGGCGGCCTGCGTGGCGCGCACTTCTTCTTCGATATCGTCAGCGTGACCGGTACCGAGAACATCATGATGGCCGCTGCCCTGGCCAAAGGCCGCAGCGTGCTGGAAAACGCCGCGCGTGAGCCGGAAGTGGTCGACCTGGCCAACTTTATCAACGCCATGGGCGGCAAGGTCAGCGGTGCCGGTACTGACACCATCACCATCGACGGCGTCGAGCGCCTTGGTGGCGGTCGCTACAGCGTGATGCCCGACCGTATCGAAACCGGCACCTACCTGGTCGCCGCAGCTGCCACCGGCGGCCGGGTCAAGCTCAAGGACACAGATCCGACCATCCTCGAGGCGGTACTGTCGAAGCTGCAGGAAGCGGGCGCCGAGATCACCACCGGCAAGGACTGGATCGAGCTGGACATGAAGGGCAAGCGGCCGAAAGCCGTCAACCTGCGTACTGCTCCGTACCCGGCCTTCCCGACCGACATGCAGGCCCAGTTCATCTCCCTCAACGCGATTGCCGAGGGCACCGGTACCGTTATCGAGACCGTGTTCGAGAACCGCTTCATGCACGTCTACGAAATGAACCGCATGGGTGCGCAGATCCTGGTCGAGGGCAACACCGCCATCGTCACCGGCGTGCCGCAACTCAAGGGTGCCCCGGTGATGGCCACCGACCTGCGTGCGTCCGCTAGCCTGGTGATCGCCGCCCTGGTTGCCGAAGGTGAGACCCTGATCGACCGCATCTACCACATCGACCGTGGCTACGAGTGCATCGAGGAAAAACTGCAGCTGCTCGGCGCGAAAATTCGCCGCGTACCAGGCTAGGTTGGCGCTCCGCGTAGCCCAACCACCAGCCCGCAAGGGCTGGCGCCTGCTCTAAGGAAATTGCGTAATGCTGACCATCGCCCTGTCCAAAGGCCGCATTCTCGATGACACCCTGCCGTTGCTGGCCGAAGCCGGCATCGTGCCCACCGAGAATCCGGAAAAGAGCCGCAAGCTGATCATCCCGACCACCCAGGATGATGTGCAGCTGCTAATCGTGCGTGCTACCGACGTGCCGACCTATGTCGAGCATGGCGCGGCTGATATCGGCGTAGCTGGCAAGGATGTGCTGCTCGAGTACGGCGGCGAGCTTTACGAACCGCTGGACCTGCAGATTGCCAAGTGCAAGCTGATGACCGCCGGCAAGGTCGGCGCGCCGGAGCCGAAAGGCCGCCTGCGCGTGGCCACCAAGTTCGTCAACGTGGCCAAGCGTTACTACGCCGAGCAGGGCCGCCAGGTCGAAGTGATCAAGCTGTACGGCTCCATGGAGCTGGCGCCGCTGGTCGGTCTGGCCGACAAGATCATCGACGTGGTCGACACCGGCAACACCCTGCGTGCCAATGGCCTGGAAGCTCAGGAACTGATCGCCACCATCAGCTCGCGGCTGATCGTCAACAAGGCCTCGATGAAGATGCAGCACAGCCGCATCCAGGCGCTGATCGATACCCTGCGCGCCGCCGTCGAATCGCGACACCCCAGCTAATACCCTTCGCGCGACATTGCGTCGCGCCCGCCTATCCGTGTCATAGCCAGAATTCTCAGGTGCCCGCGCGGAGCGGCTGGTACCCTACGGGCGCCCGAGCATTTGCCAATCAAGAGGCCCGCTATGACCAGTCCCATTGCTATCCGCCGACTCAACGCCGCTGACCAGGACTTCGCCCGTCATCTGGATCATCTGCTGAGCTGGGAAAGCGTGTCGGACGACGCGGTCAACCAGCGTGTGCTGGACATCATCAAGGCCGTGCGCGAACGCGGCGATGCCGCCCTGGTCGAGTTCACCAAGCAGTTCGACGGCCTCGATGTCGCCTCCATGGCTGACCTGATCCTGCCGCGCGAGCGCCTGGAGCTGGCCCTGACCCGCATCACCGCCGAGCAGCGCATCGCCCTGGAAAAGGCCGCCGAGCGCGTGCGCCTGTACCACGAGCGGCAGAAGCAGGACTCCTGGACCTACACCGAAGCCGACGGCACGGTGCTGGGGCAGAAGGTCACCCCGCTGGATCGTGCCGGCCTGTACGTGCCGGGCGGCAAGGCCTCGTACCCATCCTCGGTACTGATGAACGCGATTCCGGCCAAGGTCGCCGGCGTGCCGGAAGTGGTGATGGTGGTGCCGACTCCGCGTGGCGAGATCAACGAGATCGTCCTCGCCGCCGCCTGCATCGCTGGCGTCGACCGCGTGTTCACCATCGGTGGCGCCCAGGCCGTGGCCGCGCTGGCCTATGGCACCGAGAGCGTGCCGCCGGTGGACAAGATCGTCGGCCCCGGCAACATCTACGTCGCCACCGCCAAGCGCCACGTGTTCGGCAAGGTCGGCATCGACATGATCGCCGGGCCTTCGGAGATCCTCGTGGTGTGCGACGGCCAGACCGATCCGGACTGGATCGCCATGGACCTGTTCTCCCAGGCCGAGCACGACGAGGATGCCCAGGCCATCCTGGTCAGCCCGGATGCCGCCTTCCTCGACAAGGTGGCCGCAAGCATCGCCAAGCTGCTACCGACCCTGGAGCGCGAAACGATTGCCCGCACGTCCCTCGAAGGCCGCGGCGCGCTGATCCAGGTCGCCGACATGGCCCAGGCCATCGAAGTGGCCAATCGCATCGCGCCAGAGCACCTGGAACTGTCGGTGGAAAATCCCGAGCAGTACCTGCCGCTGATCCGCCATGCCGGCGCGATCTTTATGGGTAGATACACCGCTGAGGCCCTGGGCGACTACTGCGCCGGGCCCAACCACGTGCTGCCGACCTCCGGCACCGCGCGCTTCTCCTCGCCGCTGGGCGTGTACGACTTCCAGAAGCGCTCGTCGATCATCCACTGCTCGGCAGAAGGTGCGTCGGAGCTGGGCAAGGTCGCCAGCGTGCTGGCCCGCGGCGAGTCGCTGACTGCGCATGCGCGCAGCGCCGAGTACCGCATCAAGCCGTAAGCCAACCCGGACCCTGTAGGAGCCAGCTTGCTGGCGATCAAGAGCATCGCGAGCAAGCTCGCTCCTACAGAAAGCGGCTCCGTAAAAGTGGGTTGAGCGAAGCGATACCCATCACCCGTACAACGAATTCGAGGAGAGAAGGGCAGATGAGCAAATTCTGGAGCCCCTTCGTCAAGGACCTGGTGCCCTACGTGCCGGGTGAGCAGCCGAAACTGGCCAAGCTGGTCAAGCTCAACACCAACGAGAATCCCTATGGCCCGTCGCCCAAGGCGATCGCCGCCATGCAGGCCGAGCTGGGCGACAGCCTGCGCCTGTATCCGGACCCCAATAGCGACCGCCTGAAGCAGGCGGTGGCCGACTACTACGGCGTGAGCACCGCCCAGGTGTTCGTCGGCAACGGTTCCGATGAAGTGCTGGCGCACGCTTTCCACGGCCTGTTCCAGCACGGCCGGCCGCTGCTGTTCCCAGACGTCACCTACAGCTTCTACCCGGTCTACTGCGGCCTGTACGGCATTCCCTACGAAGCGTTGCCGCTGGACGAGCAGTTCCAGATCCGCGTGGAAGACTACGCCCGCCCGAATGGCGGCATCATCTTCCCCAACCCCAACGCGCCGACCGGCTGCGCCCTGGGCCTGGCGGCCATCGAGCGCCTGCTCAAGGCCAATCCGGATACCGTGGTGCTAGTCGACGAGGCCTATATCGACTTTGGCGGCGAGACGGCGATCAGCCTGGTGAACCAGTATCCCAACCTGCTGGTCAGCCAGACTCTGTCCAAGTCGCGCTCCCTGGCCGGCCTGCGCGTTGGCCTGGCGGTGGGCCACCCAGATCTGATCGAGGCGCTGGAGCGGATCAAGAACAGCTTCAACTCCTACCCGCTGGACCGCATGGCGATTGCCGGCGCGGCGGCGGCGTTCGAGGACAAGGCCTACTTCCAGCAGACCTGCCAGGCGGTGATCGCCAGCCGTGAAACGCTGGTCGAAGCCATGACCACCCTGGGCTTCGAGGTGCTGCCGTCGGCGGCAAACTTCGTCTTCACCCGCCACCCGCAGCGCGATGCCGGCGAGCTGGCCGCGGCTTTGCGCGAGCACGGCGTCATCGTGCGCCACTTCAAGCAGCAGCGTATCGCCCAGTTCCTGCGCATCACCATCGGCGCGCCGGAACAGAACCAGGCGTTGCTGGATGCTTTGCGGCAAATCCTCTGAATGAAAAACGGCGCCCTAGGGCGCCGTTTTTCATTGCTGCTCAGTGCTGGGCGCCTGTTCTGCCATCTGTTGCAGGCGCTGCTGACTCTGGGCATTGGCCTGCTCGACCTGCTGCTTGAGCTGATCCATCTGCTGCTGTGCCTGCTTGACCTGTTCGGCTTGCAGGCTGGCCTGGGTTGCCGTGGCGCCGCTGTCGCAGCCGGTCAGGAGCAGCAGGGCGAGGGTAGATGCGATGGCTGTACGCATGGCGGACTCCATGGAGGGTCGGCTGCCACCCTAGCGTGTTAGCCACGCCGATGGCAGCACTGGCTAATCAGCCGTAGCGCTTCTTCGCCTCGATGGCCAGGCCGCTGCCGATGCTGCCGAAGGTGTTGCCTTCGGTGGCGCGGGCGTTGGGCAACAGGGCGCAGATGCTCTGGCGCAGGGCCGGGATGCCGCTGGAGCCGCCGGTGAAGAACACCGTGTCGATCTCTTCGGCCTTCACGCCGGCCTGCGTGAGCAGCTCGGCGACGCTGGCGGTGACGCGCTCCAGCAGGCCGCCGATGGCCTGGTCGAACAACGGCCGGTCGAGCAGGACGTGTAGGCCACTTTCGACCCGCTGCAGGTCGATGCGGTACTGGTCGTGTTCGGTCAGGGCGATCTTGCCTTCTTCCACCTGCATGGCCAGCCAGTGCCCGGCGCGCTGCTCGATCAGCTTGAACAGGCGGTCGATGCCGCTCGGGTCGACGATGTCGTAGCGCATGTTCTGCAACGCCAGCTGCGACTTCTGCGCGTACACCGCGTTGATCGTGTGCCAGGTGGCCAGGTTGAGGTGGTAGCTGGTCGGCATGAAGGCGTCGCTCTTCATCCGGCTGCCGTAGCCGAACAACGGCATCACGCCTTCCAGGCTGAGCTGCTTGTCGAAGTCGGTGCCGCCGATGTGCACGCCGCCGGTGGCGAGGATGTCGCTCTGCCGATCGGCAACGTCACGACGCTCGGGCGACAGGCGGATCAACGAGAAGTCCGAGGTGCCGCCGCCGATGTCGACGATCAGCACGCGCTCCTCGCGGGTCACTGTGCGCTCGTAATCGAAGGCTGCGGCGATCGGCTCGAACTGGAACGACACGTCCTTGAAACCGAGCTTGTTGGCCACCGACACCAGGGTATTGGCGGCTTCCTGATCGGCGATCGGGTCGTCGTCGACGAAAAATACTGGCCGGCCCAGCACCACCTGCTCGAACTCGCGGCCGGCGAAGGCTTCGGCGCGCTTCTTCAGCTCGCCGATAAAGAAACCGAGCAGGTCACGAAACGGCAGGGCGCTGCCGAGTACGGTGGTTTCGCTTTTCAGCAGCTTGGAGCCCAGCAGGCTCTTCAGCGAGCGCATCAGGCGGCCTTCGTAGCCGTCCAGGTATTCGTGCAGGGCCAGGCGGCCATACACCGGGCGGCGCTCCTCGGTGTTGAAGAACACCACCGAGGGCAGGGTGATCTTGCCGTCTTCCAGTTCCAGCAACGGCTCGACGCCGTTGCGCCACCAGCCGACGGTGGAGTTGGAAGTACCGAAGTCGATGCCCAGGGCATTGGCGGGAAGATCGAGACTCATGCTGCAGCGGTTCCGGGAAAAAACGGCCGCGCAGTTTATGCGAGAGCGGCGTGCTGTGCTCGGGGAATCTGCGGCCGCGTGTCGGGCCGGGGTGGGGGTAATGGCCAACTGCTACAGTAATGGAAGCCAAGGAGCTCGGCGCCGATCACGACAACAGGCTTCGTCGACTTCCTCGCCGCATTGGACCCTTCATGCCTATCTCACGTATGACTGTTTTGCCGATTCGCTGGTTTGTTGGCGCATTTGCCCTGTTGCCTGGGCTGCTGCTGGCGGACTGCATCAACATGGTCTCTGGCGCGGGTGGCCATACATTCTGGCGGCAGGTACAGCTGGGGGCGGAGATGGCCGCGCAGCAGAACGGGCTGAACCTGCATTTTCGCGGGCCGCAGAGCGAGCGTGATCCGCAGCAGCAATTGCAGATCATCGACAAGGTATTGGAGCGGCCTTGCGCTGCGTTGATCGTGGCGCCCAGTGGCAACGAGCTGTTACCGCGACTGGCGGCGCTCAAGCAGCGCGGCGTGACCATTCTGTTTATCGATCGTGACCTGGATACTGAGGATGTTTCAGCAGTGGTCGCCACCGATAATTATCAGGCTGGGCTGCTGGCGGGACAGCAGATGGCCCGCTTGCTCAAGGGCGAGGGGCGTGTCGCGCTGCTGCGACCCAGTTCCAGGGCGCAATCGGTTGTCGAGCGGGCCCGTGGCTTTATCCAGGGGGCGGGTGTTGGCGGTTTGCAGGTGGTTCTCGAGCGTTACTTGCCGGCCAACGAGAGTGCCGAGCGTAGCAGTCTGGCTCGGGAACTGGGTGAGCTGGATGGGGTGTTCTCGACCAGTGAAGCGGTTAGCCTGATTACCTTGGGGGCGCTGCGTCGGGCAAAAGTCAGTGGCCAACTGGTGCATATCGGTTTCGATGCCAACCCGCAGCTGGTCGATGCGCTGCGCGATGGTCATATGGCTGGGCTGCTGATCCAGCAGCCCTATCAGATGGGCTACCAGAGCGTGGTTCTGGCTCAGCGCCATCTGCGTGGCGAGGCCGTCGGCCCGCGTACCATTGCCTTGGCTGCAGTGTTTGTCGAGCGCAGCAATCTCGAGGAAGAACGCATCCAGCGCTTGCTGTCGCCCTGAGCGGCGTAATCCAGCAAGCATTCAGCCATCGACTAGGCTGAGCTGAACGGGGAGGGAGGCGAATATGCGTGCATGGCTGTTGGCCTGCTGGCTGATAGGGCTGCTGTTGCCGAGCGTCGGTTCGGCCGAATTGCTGCTGCTGACCGAGGAGGCGCCACCGACCAGCTTTCGCCGCGACGGCAAGCTGGATGGCTACTCGGTAGAGGTGGTGCGCATGCTGGTGCAGCGCACCGGGCATGCCGTGCACATGGAGTTGCTGCCCTGGACCCGTGGCTACCACCTGGTCAAGACCGAGCCCGATACCGCCTTGTTCTCCATGGTGCGGACCGAGGAGCGCGAACCGCTGTTCCAGTGGGTGGGGCCGATCCTGCAGGGCTCCACGCGCTTCTATTCGCTGAAATCCAGCAACCTGCGCATCGACACCCTGGAGGATGCGGCAAACAGTGGCCCCTTGGCCTTGCCCAAGCAGTGGTACACCTTCGAGACCTTGCAGCGTATGGGCTTCACCAATCTCTACGGCGTGCCGAGCTCCAAGCAGATGGTGACCATGCTCAAGCACGGCCGGGTCAAGCTGATCGCCACCGAGGATGTAACCCTGCGCGAGGAGCTGGCGACCGGTGGCCTGCGTCCGGAGGACGTGCAGGCGCACCTGTCGTTGATGCAGTCGGACTACTACATCGCCTTCTCCAAGAAGACCGACGCGACGCTGGTAGCCAAATGGCAGGGCGAACTCGATGGCATGCGCCGCGATGGCAGTCTGCGGCAGATCTTTACCCGCTGGTTTCCCCTCGCCAGTCAGCGCTGAGGCACTCCGGCTCTGGGCGTGCGCTACTCGTGTGGTCTTGGTATCGATATAGGCACAGGCGCTGATCAGGCGTAGTGCCTCCTGAACAGGTCGGCAGCGAGACTGCGTAATAGTTAGGTGTGGGCAGAGGGCGGGCGTGTGCCTTAATTTCCTCTAATGGCGTGACAATAAATGCGAGATCTACGCAATGGCACGGATCGCCATTTGATGGGCTCGATGCGCGGTTAAACTGCGGCACCTGTAGGGCGGAAAATTGATCGCATGGCCGCCTGTAATACCTGTCGTGGAGTTGTCGATGCCTGCGAAATCCGTTGTGCCTGTGTGCCTGGCCGACCGCGCCATCCTGTTCGCCCAGCTGGCGGCCATGGAAAAGGCCGGGCTGCCGGCGGACCGTGCGCTGGCCACCGTGCAGTTGCCGGGCGGCGGACAGAAACGGGTCGATGCCATGCTGCGCTTGCTGACCCAGGGGCGTGATCTGGCGGCTGCCGGGCAGAAGTCCGGCCTGTTCACTCCACTGGAGGTGACCCTGCTCCAGGCCGCGCAGAGTGCCGGCAGTCCGGCGCGGGTGTATGAGCGCCTGGCTGCGCACTACGCGCACAAGGTCACCCAGGCCAAGGCCCTGCAGTCGCGCCTGCTGCTGCCGGCGGCGGTGCTGGTGCTGGCCCTGCTGATCCAGCCCTTGCCCAGCCTGGTGGCTGGCAGTCTGAGCCTGTTCGGCTATCTGTGGGGTGTGCTCCAGCCGCTATTGATCCTGGCGGCTCTGGTTCTGTGCGGGCGTCAGTTGCTGCTGCGCCTGGAGCGGCCGGCGGCGTTGCGGGCCGGCGCGTTGGATGCCTGGTTGTTGCGTGTGCCGCTGTTCGGCCAGGCCCACGCGCGACGCAATGCGCGGGATTTCTTCGAAAGCCTGGGGCTGATGCTGGAAGCCGGTCTGCCGATGTTCGAGGCCTTGCCCAAGGCCTGCGCGACCCTGAGCAACAGCCAGTTACGCCGCGATTTCCTCGCCCTGCAGCAGCGCGTGCAGGCTGGCGCGCCGCTGGCCCAGGCCATCCTGCCGCTGGATTTTCCCGGCAAGCCGCAACTGGCCAGCCTGATTCGTACTGGTGAGGCCAGCGGTACCTTGCCGGCAACTTTGCTCGCTTATGCCGCCCGTGAGTCGCTGGCGCTGGCCGATTTCCAGGAGCAGCTGGCGACCTGGTTACCGCGCCTGGTGTATGTCGCCGTGGCTTTGTGGATCGCCTATGGCCTGCTGACCGGTGCTGGCATTGGCCCACGACTGCCGGCAGAGCTGGGCTGACGGGTCGCGAGGCAAGCCAGAAGTGCGACGGGCTGTCATCCGTCGCTGAAAGCTGGCTGCAAGGCTAATCGGTGTATATGTAGTTTTACTACATGACTGCTTTTGTAGTTTTGCTACATAATTGATCGAACCTGACAGACCAAGACGACAGTGCATCCCATGCAAAGATCCTCGCATCACGACCTTCGCGCGCAGTTTCGCGCGCTTCTCGCCTCGAACGCCTGCTATCACACCGCTTCGGTGTTCGATCCCATGTCTGCACGGATCGCCGCCGATCTCGGTTTCGAGGTGGGTATCCTGGGCGGTTCTGTAGCTTCACTACAAGTTCTGGCGGCACCGGACTTTGCCCTGATCAGCCTCAGCGAATTCGTCGAGCAGGCCACTCGCATCGGCCGGGTCGCCCGCCTGCCGGTCATCGCCGACGCCGACCACGGCTATGGCAACGCGCTCAACGTGATGCGCACGGTGGTCGAGCTGGAGCGTGCCGGCATCGCCGCCCTGACCCTGGAAGATACCCTGTTGCCGGCCCAGTTCGGGCGCAAGTCCACCGACCTGATCGGGGTCGACGAGGGCGTCGGCAAGATCCGCGCGGCGCTGGAGGCGCGGGTCGATCCCGATCTGGCCATCATCGCCCGCACCCATGCCGGCGTGCTCGATGTCGACGAGGTGATCCGCCGCACCCTGGCCTACCAGGCCGCTGGCGCCGATGCCATCTGCATGGTCGGTATTCGTGATTTCAGCCACCTGGAACAGATCGCGCAGAACCTCAGCGTGCCACTGATGCTGGTTAGCTACGGCAATCCGCTGCTGCGCGACGATGCGCGCCTGGCCAGCCTTGGCGTGCGTATCGTGGTCGACGGCCACGCAGCCTACTTCGCCGCGATCAAGGCCACCTACGACTGCCTGCGCGAGCAGCGTGGCATCGCCGCTAGCGACCTGAATGCCACCGAACTGACGCACAAGTACACCCAGCCCGAGGACTACTTTGTCTGGGCGCGTGAATACATGGATGTGCAGGAGTAGACGGACAGCACTGGTAAAAAGCGGCCGGCCTGCGCATAACTGTGCGTAGACGTTAGCGAAACGCGGAGGTTGCCATGGCCGGTGGCTGGACCAACGACGGCGCGGTGCAGGAACAGATCGACAGCAGCATCGAGGACGCCGTCCAGCGTGCCCGCAGCCAGCTGCCGCGCGGCGCCAGCCTGACGCACTGCGAGGAGTGCGATGCGGCCATTCCCGAGGCTCGCCGCCAGGCCGTGCCCGGTGTGCGCCTGTGCGTGCCATGCCAGTCGCAACACGACCAGGAACAGGCACAGTTCAGCGGCTACAACCGCCGCGGCAGCAAGGACAGCCAGCTGCGCTAAGTGCGCGTCCCTGGAGGCTGCGCACAAAAAAGGGAGGCCCATGGCCTCCCCTTTTATGCTGCGCTGGCGATCAGTCGAATACGCCAAAGGTCATGTAGCTGAACCAGGAGCGGTCATCAGCACTGTCTTGCGCTTCTTCCTGCTGTTCTTCTGCTTCGTCCTGATTTTCCGGCTGCAGTTCGTCCGGGATCTGCTCTTCGGCGTCTTCGTACTGGCGGATCACGTCCTGGCTGGCGCGGGTTTCGCCCGGTGGCAGGGGCGTGTCGGTCTCGATCAGGCCGAGGGTGGCCTTGGCCAGCCAGGAGCGGTTGTCGGCTTCTTCTTCGCGCGGCACGAAGTTGCCATCCACCAGGCTCGGGTGGTCCGGGTAGTTCAGCTTCAGGGTTTCCAGGCTGGTGGCGGCCAGGTCGTTCATTTCCAGGCGCTGGTAGGCTTCGGTCATCACCGCCAGGCCGTCACCGACAGCCGGGGTTTCCTGGAAGTTTTCCACTACATAACGGCCGCGGTTGGCGGCGGCGACATAGGCCTGACGGGTCAGGTAGTAGTGGGCGGCGTGAATTTCATAGGCGGCCAGCAGGTTGCGCAGGTAGACCATGCGCGCCTTGGCGTCCGGAGCGTAGCGGCTGTTGGGGAAGCGGCTGGTGAGCTGGGCAAACTCGTTGAACGAGTCACGCGCCGCGCCCGGGTCGCGCTTGGTCATGTCCAGCGGCAGGAAGCGCGCCAGCAGGCCACGGTCCTGGTCGAACGAGGCCAGGCCTTTCAGGTAGTAGGCGTAGTCGACGTTGGCATGCTGCGGGTGCAGACGGATGAAACGCTCGGCGGCGGACTTGGCGGCCTCCGGCTCAGCGCTCTTGTAATAGGCATAGATCAGTTCAAGCTGGGCCTGCTCGGCATAGCGGCCGAACGGGTAGCGCGACTCCAGGGCTTTCAGCTTGGCCGTGGCGATGCTGTAGCTGCCATTGTTCAGGTCATCCTGAGCCTGCTGATAGAGCTCTGTTTCACTCAGGTTTTCATCCACTTCCGGCTTGTTGGAAGAGCACGCGGCGGTGATGGCGAGCATGGCGATCAGCAGCAGGTGTTTCACTTGCATGGCGGCTTGCGTCCCTGTGACGGCCGGCTGTCTTGGCCTGGACCGTCCTGTTATGATGAGCGCCCCGGTTCAGCCGGGACAAAGACGCCGTATTTAACCACAGCGTGCAGCCGAAACCAAAAGCTGCACCTCCCTCCGCAGTAGCCCATGTCCGAAGACGCCGTTCAGCTCATCCAACTCTCCGCCGAGGTGCCGTCCGCACTGGGTGGTCAACGCCTCGATCAGGTCGCCGCCCAGCTGTTCGACGAATACTCGCGTTCGCGCCTGTCGACCTGGATCAAGGATGGCCGCCTGACCGTCGACGGCGCCGTAGTGCGCCCGCGTGACATCGTCCACGGCGGCGCCGTGCTGGCCCTGGAGGCCGAGCAGGAAGCCCAGGGCGAGTGGATCGCCCAGGACATCGCGCTGAACATCGTCTACGAGGACGAGCACCTGCTGGTGATCGACAAGCCGGCCGGCCTGGTGGTGCACCCGGCTGCCGGTCACGCCGATGGCACCCTGCTCAACGCCTTGCTGCACCATGTGCCGGACATCATCAACGTGCCGCGCGCCGGCATTGTCCACCGCCTGGACAAGGACACCACCGGCCTGATGGTGGTTGCCAAGACCCTGCAGGCGCAGACCAGGCTGGTCGACCAGATGCAGAAGCGCACGGTCAGCCGTATCTATGAATGCATCGTGATCGGCGTGATCACTTCCGGCGGCAAGATCGACGCACCGATTGGCCGCAGCTCGGCCAACCGCCAGCGCATGGCGGTAATCGACGGCGGCAAGCCGGCAGTTACCCATTACCGTGTGCTCGAGCGTTTCCGCTCGCACACCCATGTGCGGGTCAAGCTGGAAACCGGGCGTACTCACCAGATCCGCGTGCACATGACCCACGTCGGCTACCCGCTGGTCGGTGACCCGCTGTACGCCGGGCGCTTCCGTATCCCGCCGGCCGCCAGTCCGACTCTGGTGCAGACGCTCAAGGAGTTCCCGCGCCAGGCCCTGCATGCGCGTTTCCTCGAACTGAGCCACCCGATCACCGGGCAGCGCATGAAGTGGGAATCGGCACTGCCCGATGACCTGGTGTGGATGCTTAGCCTGCTGCGCCAGGACAACGAATCCTTCGTCTGATGAGTACTCACTGGCTGACGCCTGACTGGCCAGCGCCTGTCCATGTGCGGGCCTGCGTTACCACCCGTGCGGAGGGTGTCAGCCAGGCGCCGTTCGACAGCCTCAACCTCGGCGACCATGTCGAGGATGATCCGCAGGCCGTGGCCCTCAATCGCCAGATACTTACCTCCGCCTTGCACTGCCGGCCGGCCTGGCTGCGCCAGGTGCATGGCGTGCAGGTAGTCGAGGCCGATCCGGCTCAGGTGGCCGAGGCCGATGCCAGCTGGAGCGCCACGCCCGGCATCGCCAGTGCCGTATTGACTGCCGATTGTCTGCCCGCGCTGTTCTGCGATCGCGCCGGTACCCGTGTGGCGGCGGCCCATGCTGGCTGGCGCGGGCTGGCCGGTGGCGTGCTGGAGGCGACCCTGGATGCCCTGGCCCTGCCGCCCGATGAGGTGCTGGTGTGGCTCGGCCCGGCCATCGGCCCGCAGGTCTTCGAGGTTGGGGCGGAAGTGCGTGAGGCCTTCCTGGCCAGTCATGCAGAGGTTGTCCAGGCCTTTATCCCCAGCGTCAACGCCGGCAAGTACCTGGCCGACATCTACCAGCTGGCGCGCATCCGCCTGGCCGCTCGCGGTGTCAATGCCGTGTACGGCGGCGGCTTGTGCACCGTCAGCGATCAACGCTTCTATTCCTACCGCCGCGCCGCCCGCACCGGGCGCTTCGCTTCGCTGATCTGGCTCGCCGACTGACCTGCATCAAGGTCGTCACGCTTGAATCGCGGAAAACTGTCCTCATCTAGTATCCATCTCGGCGGGCTTTTCGTTTCTGGGGCGCTCATCGCCTCGGCCCGCCTTCTAAAAGGAAGGACGAACCTCCATGCGAATCGACCGTTTGACCAGCAAGCTGCAGCTTGCCCTTTCCGATGCCCAGTCCGTGGCGGTGGGCCTTGATCACCCGGCCATCGAGCCGCTGCACCTGATGCAGGCACTGCTCGATCAGCAGGGCGGTTCGATCAAACCGCTGCTGATGCAGGTCGGCTTCGACGTCAATGGCCTGCGCCAGGCATTGAGCAAAGAGCTCGACCATCTGCCGAAAATCCAGAACCCAACCGGCGACGTCAATCTGTCCCAGGACCTGGCGCGCCTGCTCAACCAGGCCGACCGCCTGTCGCAGCAGAAGGGTGACCAGTTCATTTCCAGCGAAGTGGTGCTGCTCGCCGCCATGGACGAGAGCACCAAGCTGGGCAAGCTGCTGCTCGGCCAGGGCGTGAGCAAGAAGGCCCTGGAAAATGCGGTGAGCAACCTGCGCGGCGGCGATGCGGTGAATGACCCCAACGTCGAGGAGTCGCGCCAGGCCCTGGACAAGTACACCGTCGACCTGACCAAGCGTGCCGAGGAAGGCAAGCTCGACCCGGTGATCGGCCGCGACGACGAGATCCGCCGCACCATCCAGGTCCTGCAGCGCCGCACCAAGAACAACCCGGTACTGATCGGCGAGCCCGGCGTGGGCAAGACCGCCATCGCCGAAGGTCTGGCCCAGCGCATCGTCAACGGCGAAGTGCCGGACGGGTTGAAGGACAAGCGCCTGCTGTCGCTGGACATGGGCGCGCTGATCGCCGGCGCCAAGTTCCGCGGCGAGTTCGAGGAGCGCCTGAAGGCGGTGCTCAACGAGCTGAGCAAGCAGGAAGGGCGGATCATCCTGTTCATCGACGAGCTGCACACCATGGTCGGCGCCGGCAAGGCCGAAGGCGCCATGGATGCCGGCAACATGCTCAAGCCGTCGCTGGCCCGCGGCGAGCTGCACTGCGTCGGCGCCACCACGCTCAACGAGTACCGCCAGTACATCGAGAAGGATGCCGCCCTGGAGCGGCGCTTCCAGAAAGTGCTGGTGGATGAACCGAGCGAGGAAGACACCATCGCCATCCTGCGTGGCCTCAAGGAGCGCTACGAGGTACACCACAAGGTGGCCATTACCGATGGCGCGATCATCGCCGCGGCCAAGCTGAGCCACCGCTACATCACCGACCGCCAGCTGCCGGACAAGGCCATCGACCTGATCGACGAAGCCGCCAGCCGCATCCGCATGGAGATCGACTCCAAGCCGGAAGTGCTCGATCGCCTGGAGCGCCGCCTGATCCAGCTCAAGGTCGAGGCCCAGGCGCTGAAGAAAGAAGACGACGAGGCGGCGATCAAGCGCCTGGAGAAGCTCAACGAGGATATAGCTCGCCTGGAGCGCGAATACGCCGATCTGGAGGAAATCTGGAAGTCGGAGAAGGCCGAGGTACAAGGCTCGGCGCAGATCCAGCAGAAGATCGAGCAATCGCGTCAGGAGCTGGAAGCGGCGCGGCGCAAGGGTGACCTCAATCGCATGGCCGAGCTGCAGTACGGCATCATTCCGGATCTGGAACGCAGCCTGCAGATGGTCGACCAGCACGGCAAGACCGAGAACCAGCTGCTGCGCAGCAAGGTCACCGAGGAAGAGATTGCCGAGGTGGTGTCCAAGTGGACCGGCATCCCGGTGAGCAAGATGCTCGAAGGCGAGCGCGAGAAGCTGCTGAAGATGGAAGGCCTGCTGCACCAGCGAGTGATCGGCCAGGACGAGGCCGTGGTGGCCGTGTCCAACGCCGTACGCCGCTCGCGTGCTGGCCTGGCCGACCCGAACCGGCCGAGTGGCTCGTTCCTCTTCCTCGGCCCGACCGGGGTGGGCAAGACCGAGCTGTGCAAGGCGCTGGCCGAATTCCTCTTCGATACCGAGGAGGCGCTGGTGCGTATCGATATGTCCGAGTTTATGGAGAAACACTCGGTGGCCCGCCTGATCGGGGCGCCGCCGGGCTATGTCGGCTACGAGGAGGGTGGTTACCTGACCGAGGCCGTGCGCCGCAAACCTTACTCGGTGGTGCTGATGGACGAGGTCGAGAAGGCCCACCCGGACGTGTTCAACGTGCTGCTGCAGGTGCTGGAAGACGGCCGCCTGACCGACAGCCATGGGCGTACCGTGGACTTCAAGAACACCGTGATCGTGATGACCTCCAACCTCGGTTCGGCGCAGATCCAGGAGCTGGTCGGTGATCGTGAGGCGCAGCGTGCGGCGGTGATGGATGCGGTGAGCAGCCACTTCCGTCCGGAGTTCATCAACCGCATCGACGAGGTGGTGGTGTTCGAGCCGCTGGGCCGCGAGCAGATCGCCGGCATCGCCGAGATCCAGCTGCAGCGCCTGCGTGGGCGCCTGGCCGAGCGCGAGCTGAGCCTGGAACTGTCTGCCGAGGCCCTGGATAAGCTGATCGCCATCGGCTACGACCCGGTCTACGGTGCGCGGCCGCTGAAGCGGGCGATCCAGCGCTGGATCGAGAACCCGCTGGCGCAGCTGATCCTGGCGGGTAGCTTCAATCCGGGAGCGGTGGTCAAGGCGCGGGTCGAGGGCGAGGAGATCGTCTTCGCCTGAGTTGCTCGGCGCATAACAAAAAGCCCCGCATTGCGGGGCTTTTTCATGGGCGCTGTTCAGATGTGCTGCAACACGACTTCCAAGGCTTCGGCCTGATCATCGGCCAGGTCGATGATGTGAAAACCGCTCCAGCCGTGCTGGCCGTTGGCGCCTGGGCGGCTCCACAGGCAGTCGGCACCCAGGCGGATCTCGTGGATATCGCCGAGGGGCGCGCCGAGTACCAGGCGGCATTCCCACACGGAGTCGGCCTCCAGCGGCATGTCGCTGACCAGCATGAAGCCGTCGGCGGATAGGTCGACGACACGTCCCAGGCGTGTGCCCGAGTGGAGGTCGAGCACTTCCAGGCTCAGTTCGGTGGTGTGGCGGCTGTGCTGGCGACGATCGTCCATTCAGGCTCCTTGGCCGACTTCATTGGCGCGTCCGGTGAAGCGTTGCAGAACGCGATAGATGGCATGCAGGGCGCGATCCACCAGTGGCGAATCACGTTCCGTGGGCACGATGCGCGCCCGGCCTTGTTCCATTTCGCTGGCCAGTTGCTTGATCGGCTTGATCGCCACACGCTGACCGCTGTGGTCGACGAACATGTAGTTGTGGGTGGTCGGGCTGAACCAGGACAGCTTGAGCGTGCGGGTTTCCTCGCCCTGAACGAACTCGAACCAGGTGCCGAACTCCAGTTTCTGCAGCTCCTTGATCAGCGCCTGGGCGCGAGCTGAGACGACTTCATTGCTTTGTATAGAGGCAGCCAATGCCGCGTCTTCGCCGAGCATGGCGCCCAGTGGGCTTTCTGGTAGCGAGGCCTTGAGCTTGGCCGCCAGTTGCGGTTGTTTGGCCTGGACGGCGTGCTGGCAGGCGACGATGTCCTGCAGCAGGCGGCGGATGCCGTCTTCGTGGTAGCCGCCGAGCAGTTCCAGACCCTTGCGTAATTCGTCGAGCAGGCTCACGCGCAGGCCCTGCAGGCGGCTGCGGCCGGCCTCGTCGAGCACGGTGCCACTCCAGGCCAGTTGCTCGGCAACTTCGCAGGCGCGCTGCCATTCGCTGCTGCGCTCGCTGTGGCGAAGCAGGACGAACACCAGTACGTCGGTCCAGGTCAGTTCGAGGAAGTTGCGGATGATGGCTGGCAGCTCGCGGCCCTTGAGCGCCTGATTGATCGCATCGACCGCCAGCTGGCGGGCGCCGAGCAGCTTGTCACGGCCCTTGGCGGCCTCGACGGCGCGCCGCTCGCGCAACTCGACCTTGTGCTGGAGGGTGGCAACGAATTCATTGAACTCGTCGAGCAGGCTGTCGAACAGCAGCAGGTCGCCGGCGAAGCCATGGATCACCCGCTCCACCACCCAGTGCATCTTCGCCAGCAGGCCACGCTCGTCACCTTCACTGCCATACAGCACGCCGGCCTGGGCCATGCTGTTGAGCAGGCGTCGCGCCGGGTGGTGGTGCTGGGTGAACAGTGCCTTGTCCTGCAGGGCGACCTTTAGATAGGGCGTATGCAGGTGGGAGAGGGCGGTCTTGCAGGCGTCCGGCAGGTTGTCGTCGTCGAGGATGAAGTCGAACAGCATGCCGACCAGATCGATGACGTCGGCTTCCTGATCCGACAGCTTCTGCTGGCCTGGTAGTTGGCTGTAGGCCTCGAGCTGGTCCTGCAGGTCGGCTTTCAGGCCTTCCACTGCCTGCGGGCGATGCAGGCGCTGGCTGATGTCGTGTGCCGACTGTTGTTGCAGGCGACTGAGGGCGTTGAGCAGTTCGCTGGCGCTGTAGGTGCTGGTGGCGGTGCGCGGGGCGAAGCTGGCGATGCTGCGGGTGCCGCCGAGCAGGGGGGCATCGACATTGCGTTCGCGGTGTTCGCTGAGCAGGGCGGCCAGACCGCCGAACAGTTGTGCTGGATCCTGCGGTGGCGGGCTGTTCAGGTCTGCTGGTGTTGGGGGCTGGCCGGCGGTGGGGGCGGGGCCTGGCTGGTGGGCGCTGGTCGACTGTGCCGGGCCCTGCTGGGGAGATCCGCTGCGTGCTGGCTGGGCGCTTGCGGGGTTGCCGGTAGTGGTCGGCGCGGGCTGTGCTGCGCTCGCTGAGGTAGGCGCGGCGCTGGCCGGGTTGCGCTGTGCGTTGTACTTCAGGTTGGGCAGGATGCCGGCATCGATCAGGCGCTGGTTGAGCGCGTCGTAGAGCGGATCGAGACTTTGCATCACATGCTGATCGAAGAGCGTATAGAGGATGATCTTGATCCGCAGCGGCAACGGGTGCACGGCCAGTGCCAGATGAAAGGCGTTGGCAATGGCGGGTGGGCCGAAGGGGTTGCTGTCTTCAACCAGCTTGTGGCCGTTGTTGAGCAGGGCCAGGCGTTGTTCGAGGGTATATAGAGGGCGAGCACAGCGCGCCTTGACCCGGCTGACCATGTTGATGATCTGCAGGCTTTCCTCGTACTCCTCGTTCTGCACCAGGGACAGCTGTTCGGCATCCAGGGCGCTGGGCGCCACTGCTGTTTTGAGTTTGCCGTCGAGGAAGTCGGAGAAGTTCTGCGCGATCTGCTGGTGGTAGCTGCGCTCGATCTGCGGCCGCAGCTTGCGGATTTCGCGCATGCTGTCGAAGAACAGAGTTTGCAGGCGATTGTTCTCGGCTTTCTCTGCGCACTCGAAGAGGGTGTCGTCCACCTGGCCGAACACCCCGGCCAAGTGCTCGGCCAGGCGGTTCATCACCAGCTTGCGGCAGTCCTGCACCAGTTCGCTGAAGCGAGGTTGAATCCCGCGGCTGGCCAGCCCTGGAATTGAGCGGGGTGGGGTGGATGGGGTATCCGGGGAACTCATGACTTATCCTGTGCGGGCCTTGCTGGCGCGCGCATCCTGCTGTGATGTACTTCAAGCTATAGACTTATAGTAGCCTGAAGTTCAATCGCAAGGCTTTGTAAAGAAAGTGATTTCAAGGGTTGACAGGCGCGCGCGGAAACGTAAAATGGCGCGCCTCTGATACGGGAAACGGCGCAAGCCAAAGCCGGTAGCAGAGCTAGGAAGTTATACGTTCCGCGATAGCTCAGTCGGTAGAGCAAATGACTGTTAATCATTGGGTCCCTGGTTCGAGTCCAGGTCGCGGAGCCAACTTTCTTATCGGGGTATAGCGCAGTCCGGTAGCGCGCTTGCTTTGGGAGCAAGATGTCGGGAGTTCGAATCCCCCTACCCCGACCATTTTTGGGTCGTTAGCTCAGTTGGTAGAGCAGTTGGCTTTTAACCAATTGGTCGTAGGTTCGAATCCTACACGACCCACCATATATTCTCGGGTCTGGTCCGAGAAACAAGAAACCCGCCTAGTGCGGGTTTTTTGTTGCCTGGATTTTATAGGCTGGCTGGTCATGGGGCGCCGTGTCGCACCGCTACGGGCGGTACGCACGGCTAACCGTGTCCGTCAATGCAGCTTCAGGCGCGGCTCGGTGCTGCGGCCGATACGGTCGCTGAGCATCAGCAGCAGGGTGCGGAAGCCACCGTACAGGGCCATCTGGTGCATGCGGTAGAGCGAGATGTAGAACATCCGCGCCAGCCAGCCTTCCAGTTTGACGCTGCCCATCAGATTGCCCATCAGGTTGCCGACCGCGGAGAAGCGCGACAGCGAGATCAGCGAGCCGTAGTCCTGGTAGCGGAACTCCGGCAGCGGCTTGCCTTCCAGGCGCAGTTTGAGCGACTTGGCTAACAGCGAGGCCTGCTGATGTGCGGCCTGGGCGCGCGGCGGGATGGTGCGCTCGCTGCCGTCGCCGAGCGGGCAGGCGGCGCAGTCGCCGAAGGCGAAGATGTTGTCATCCAGGGTGGTCTGCAGGCTCGGACGCACCACCAGCTGGTTGATGCGATTGCTCTCCAGGCCGTCCAGCTCCTTGAGGAAGCCTGGTGCGCGAATGCCGGCGGCCCACACCTTGAGGCTGGCTGCTACTTCCATGCCGCTCGCGGTGAGCAGGGCTTGCTGGGTGACCTGGCTGACGGCGGTGCCGGTGAGGACGGTGACGCCGAGCTTTTCCAGGGTCTGGTGCACGGGCCGGCTGATGCGTTCCGGCAGCGCCGGCAGCACCCGCGAACCGGCTTCGATCAGGGTAATGCGCATGTTCTGCGGCTGGATGTTGTTCAGGCCGTAGGCGGCCAGCTCATGGGCGGCGTGGTGCAGTTCGGCGGCCAGTTCGACCCCGGTAGCGCCAGCGCCGACGATGGCCACGCTGATCTGCCCGTCATCGGTCTTGCCGGCGTGGGCGCGCAGGTAGTGGCTGAGCAGCTTGCCGTGGAAACGCTCGGCCTGCTCGCGGGTGTCGAGGAAGATGCAGTGCTCGGCCGCGCCCGGCGTGCCGAAGTCGTTGGTGGTGCTGCCAACGGCGATCACCAGGCTGTCGTAGTTCAGCTCGCGGGCGGGCAGCAGCTCCTCGCCAGTCTCGTCGAGGGTGGCGGCCAGGCTGATGCATTGGCGTGCGCGATCCAGCCCGCTCATGCGGCCGAGCTGGAACTGGAAGTGATTCCACTTGGCCTGGGCCACGTAGTTCAGCTCGTCCTCGGAGGAGTTCAGCGAGCCGGACGCAACCTCGTGCAGCAGCGGTTTCCAGATATGGGTGAGGTTGGCGTCGACCAGGGTAATGCTGGCCTGGCCGCGCTTGCCCAGGGTTCTACCCAGGCGGGTAGCAAGCTCCAGGCCGCCGGCGCCGCCGCCGACGATCACAATGCGATGGGTCATGGGGATATCTCATAAGGTTTGCGGAATCCGGGGAGGAGTCCGGCCGGGCGAGCGCTAAGCAGCTCATAGCACCAGTCGACTCAGAAGGCGGCTCAGTACACCAAGGGCGATGACCGCGAGCAGGATGACCAGCAACAGGCGCCAGACCCGAAAGGGTTGGCGTTCGACCTGATGTTGCGGGGCGTTCAGGTATTGATCGACGCGCTGCTGGTCTTCGGGGCTCAAGCGGCTGGACATGGTGTGCCTCGCATGAAAGTTGGCTCATTCTAGCCCTGCGCTCGTCAGTGGCTCAACGCGCAGGTCGTCATCCAGGCGAATAATGCCGCTGTGCAGCACGCGAGCGGTGATCCCGCCGTGGCCGCGCATGGCCTGGAAGGTGCCCGGGCCCAGGCGTTCCTCCAGCTTGGCGCAGGGTTGGCACCAGCCGGTGGTTTGCAGGATCGCCTGGCCGATGCGAAAGCAGCGATTCTTCAGGCTGAACAGATTGATGCCGCTGATGGCGAGATTGCGGCGCAGGTCCAGGGGCGTGATCTGCCGGTCTTCCGGCCGTGCCAGCAGGGCGTTGATCACCGCCAGGTGTTCCCACTGGATCAGGGTGACCTGGCGCAGGTTGCGCGGGCCGGGACGAGTGTGGTCGCCGGTCAGGCCGGCTTCGCGGCGGGCCTCCACGGCTTGCAGCTCGAGCATTGCGCCGCGTGCCTGCGGGCGTACGCCAATCCAGCACACGCGGCCCTGTTGCGGGACTGCGGCGAGCAGTTCGTGCAGTGGGCTCACAGGCTGATACCCACGTCGAACAGTACGGTGCGGCCGAGGTTGTTGCGCAGAAAGTCGGGTGCGTCGGCATGGGCGAACAGCACGCGGGCATAGGTCGGGCCGACCAGGGCCAGGGAGCGCCAGCCCTGGCGCAGGTATTCGCCGGGTGGCGGGAAGTGGCTGTTGAAGTCCGGCAGGTCGCGTTTCAGGTTGATGTAGGCGAGCAGGTCCAGTTCGCTCAGGTCGATGCCGCGTTCGCGGTAGTTGTGGGCTTTCTTGCGCAGGGTCGGTGCCAGGCGGGCCTGCAGTTCGCTGGCGGCGATTCGTCGTGGGCGTGGCTCGCGACGCAGCAGCTGGCTGAGCGAGAGGGCGCTGCGGCGGCGCTCCAGCTCGGCGCGCCACTCGTCGTTGAGGCGGCGGCCATGATCGAGGACGAAGAACACCTCGAAGTTGGCCTCGCGGAACTGTACATCCGGCGGCTCCTGGGCGGCGCTGCCGAATTCGTCTTGGCGAAAGGGTACATTCAGGCCCAGCAGCAGGCGCTGGCAGACCCAGCGCTCGCGTTCCCACTTGCGCGCATTGGATAGGAAGTCGTTGGCCTGTTCGGCCTGCCGGGTGAGCAGGCGCAGGTAGTCAGAATCGTCCATGGCCGCAGCATAACCGCAAAATCGGCTTGCGACAGCAGGCCGCGCTGATGGGCTGCAGGCGCCGGTGTAGACTCGTCGATCGTCAGTGAGGAGCTCTTATGTCGATTCGCCCCATCACTCCGGCCGACCATGCGGCTCTTCTGGCTCTATGGCGGCGTACCCCTGGGATCTGCGTGCGCCCCGAGGATGCCTTGCAACCGTTTTCGGCCTATCTGGCGCGCAATCCAGGCTTGAGTCTGCTTGCCGAGATGGATGGCCAGTTAGCGGCCTGCCTGCTGGCCGGACATGACGGCCGGCGTGGCTATCTGCAGCATCTGGTTGTCGATCTGCCCTGGCGTGGCCGCGGCCTGGCGCAGGCGCTACTGGATGAGGCGTTGCGCCGCCTGGCGGAGCAGGGCATCAGCAAGGCGCATGTCTTCGTCTTGCGTGATGCACCGCAGGCGCTGTCCTTCTGGCTGGCGCAGGAGGGCTGGGCGAAGCGTGAGGATATTGAGGTCTTTTCCACCAATAGACTGGCATGAAAAGGGCTGGGTCCCCGTCAACTGTTGCTGCAGGTTACGGCTTTTGTAGGAGCTTCAGCCGCGAATGCCCTCACGCACTCAGCCATGGTCGCGCCTTTCCTCAGAACCCTTCGAGCACAATCTTGCCGCGCGCCTGGCCACTCTCCAGCAGGGCGTGGGCGCGGCGCAGGTTGGCCGCGTTGATGGGACCGAAGTGTTCGCCCAGGGTGGTTTTCAGCACACCGTCGTCGATCAGCTGGCTGACCCGGTTGAGCAGGCGATGCTGCTCGATCATATCGGCGGTCTGGAACAGCGAGCGGGTGTACATGAACTCCCAGTGCAGCGACAGGCTCTTGCGCTTGAGCTGCACCACGTCGAGCTGCGCCGGGTCGTCGATCAGCGCCAGGCGGCCCTGGGGCGCCAGGGCTTCGATGATCTGCGCGTAGTGCTGGTCGGTGTGGGTCAGGCTGGCGACATGGCTGACCTGGGCGATGCCGATGCGCTTGAGTTCCTCGCTCAGCGGCAGGCTGTGATCGATGACGTGGTGCGCGCCGAGCGACTGCACCCAGTCGCGGGTTTCTGCGCGCGAGGCGGTGCCGATCACGGTCAGGCCGGTGAGCTGGCGGGCCAGCTGCACCAGGATCGAACCCACGCCACCGGCGGCGCCGACGATCAGCAGGCTCTGCTGCTGGTCGCCCTGGCCTTCTTTGATCTGCAGGCGCTCGAACAGCAGTTCCCAGGCGGTGATGGCGGTCAGCGGCAGGGCGGCGGCGCGGGCGAAGTCCAGCGAGCCGGGCATGCGCCCGACGATGCGTTCATCGACTACATGCAGCTCGCTGTTGGCCCCGGGGCGGTCGATGGCGCCGGCGTAGAACACCCGGTCACCGGGGCGGAACTGTTTGACCTGCGCGCCAACGGCCTTGACCACGCCGGCTACATCCCAACCCAGCACCTTGGCCTGGCCGGCCTCTGGCTGGACGTTGCGGCGAATCTTGGTGTCCACCGGGTTGACCGAGATGGCCTTCACCTCTACCAGCAGGTCGTGGTCGCCCGGTTGTGGCTCGGCCAGCTGCACATCCTGCAGGGCTTCGGGGTGGTCGATGGGCAGGCTCTGGTAGTAGGCAATGGCTTTCACAGGTGGGCTCCACAGGGATGCGCGAACAAGACGAATGCTCCAGCTTAGTCGCCCGGAGGCGGGCTGGTAACAGGTGATGACGGCATGCTCGGCTATTTCACTGGCAAGAAAAAGCGGCGGCCAATAGAGTCTCTTTCAATATTTTTTTGAAAATGGAGCGCGCCATGCTGCGTCTCGACGATCTCGCCCTGTTTGCCCGCACCGCCGAACTGGGCAGCCTGTCTGCCGCCGCCCGTGAGCTGGACTGCTCTCCGGCGGTGGCCAGCGCCGCGCTCAAGCGCCTGGAGCAGCAGCTGCAGGTGCGCCTGTTCGTGCGCTCCACCCGCAGCCTGCGCCTGACCGGCGAAGGCGAGCAGTTTCTCGAACACGCCCGCAATGCCCTGCACAGCCTGGAGCAGGGGCGCCAGCAACTGGCCGGTGGCAAGGCCGCGATCAGTGGCGTGCTGCAGCTGGCGGCGCCCTCGGATTTCGGCCGCAACGTGCTGCTGCCCTGGCTCGACCAGCTGCAGCAAGAACATCCGCAGCTCAGCCTGCGCCTGTTGCTCAGCGATCGGGTTGCCGACCTGTTCCGCCAGCCGGTGGACATCGCCCTGCGCTATGGCGCCCCGGAAGACTCCAGCCTGGTGGCGCTGCCGATCGCCGCGCAGAACCGCCGCGTACTGTGCGCCGCGCCGGCCTACCTGGCGCGGCATGGCGCACCGCGTCAGCTGGAGGAGCTGCGCCAGCACAACTGCCTGCAGTACATGCTCGGTGGCCGGGTGCATGAGCGCTGGAGTTTCAGCGATGGCCGGCGCAGCCAGACCGTGACGGTCAGCGGCAACCGCATCAGCGACGATGCCGACGTGGTGCGGCGCTGGGCCGTGGCCGGGCAGGGGCTGGTGTACAAGTCCTGGCTGGATGTGGCCGCCGATGTGCAGGCCGGCCGCCTGCAGGTGCTTTTGCCGCACTGGCAGGGCGAGCCGACGCCGCTCAACCTGATCTGCGCCCACCGCGAGCAGTTGAGCAAGCCGGTGCAGCTGCTGCGCGAGCACCTGCGCCAGGGCTGCGCGCGCCTGTTGCAGCAGGCGCCCTGGTTGGGGCAGTGAGCGCCGGGATGGTTTTTTTGTGGAGCTTAAGAATGCTTTAAGCCTGGCCAGGCAAATTGAGCACGCATTCCACCCATCCCGAGGAAATCCCCATGCGTAAATTGCTCCTGCTGTCCCTGGCTCTCGCCAGCCCCCTGGCCTTTGCCGGCCCGCAATGCAGCACGGCCGAGCCGAGCCAGTGGCAGGACCAGGCCAAGTTCCAGGAAAACCTCAAGGCCGAAGGCTACGAGATCAAGAAGTTCAAGGTCACCGCCGGCAACTGCTACGAAATCTACGGCTGGAACAAGGACAAGCAGAAGGTCGAGATCTACTTCGACCCGGTCAGCGGCAAGGCCGTGAAGAGTGAGATCGACTGATATGGCAGCCCCCACCCTGCGCCTGTGGGACCCGCTCGTGCGCCTGTTTCACTGGTCCATGGCCGCCGCCTTCATCGCCAACTACTGCTTTACCGAAGCGGGCGACGACTGGCACCGCTGGTTCGGCTACTACGCCGTCGGCTGGCTGGCCATTCGCGGGGTGTGGGGCTTTATCGGTACGCCGGCGGCGCGCTGGACGGATTTCTGGCCGACCCGCGCGCGCCTGACCGAACATCTGCGCGCGCTGCTCGGCGGGCGCCCCTATCACCGCCTCGGCCATTCACCGCTGGGTGCTTTGGTGATGATCCTGATGATGCTCTTTATGCTCGGCCTGGGCCTGAGCGGCTTCCTGATGGAGGAGGTCGACTACTTCTGGGGCGAGGACTGGATCGAGGAGCTGCACGAACTGTTCGCCAATGGCCTGCTGGCCCTGGTTGGCCTGCACCTGCTGGCGGCGCTGGTAGAGAGCGTGCGTTTGCGCGAGAACCTGCCGCTGTCGATGGTCACCGGCAAGCGGCGTCGGCGCTGAGTCTGGGGCCGCGTGCCGGCCCCGCTCGTCGCATGGCTCAGCCGGCCTTGAGGGTCAGCCCGCAGCCCTTGAGGATGATGCGTTCGAGGTTGTCGGCCGCCTCGTCGAAATCGGCTTTCTTCAGGCTGTTCTTGCCGGTCAGGCGGCAGATCTGGCTAGCGAAGTCGGCGTAGTGCTGGGTGCTGCCCCACAGCAGGAAGATCAGGTGGATCGGGTCGATCGGGTCCATCTTGCCGGCATCGATCCAGGCCTGGAACACCGCCGCGCGGCCGCGGAACCAGTCGCGGTAGTCCTGGTTGAAGTGGCCACTCAGGCACTCGCCGCCGCTGATCACTTCCATGGCGAAAATCCGCGAGGCCAGCGGCTGGGTGCGCGAGAACTCGATCTTGGCGCGGATATAGCGGCTCAGCGCCTGTGCCGGGTCGTCGTTGACGCTGAGGTTGCTGAACGTGGCATCCCACAGATCGAGGATATTGTTGAGCACCGCGACGTACAGGCCCAGTTTGTTGTTGAAGTAGTAGTGCAGGTTGGCCTTGGGCAGCCCCACCGCGAGGGCGATGGTATTCATGCTGGTGCCTTTGTAGCCGTGGCGAGCGAATTGCTCTTCGGCCGCGGCGATGATCGCCTTCTCGTTCTTCTGGCGAATGCGGCCAGCAGGTTTGGCGGGACTCGGAACGGGGGAGGTGTCAGCAGGCATGGAGGGATTCCGTACAAATCAACGGGTTGGTGACGAACAGATACCCCAGCGCGGGTCACGAAACAACCCTTGAGCGTCAAAATCGTGTGCCTTTGGGCAGAAGATTGCCGATTGTCGGCCAATTAGCTGATTTTGCGCCAAAAAACCGTCTTAAGGGACAGGTTGAGAACCCGCTGGTCGCGTTCTGCGCTGCGCTGAAAGCCTTGTGGGACTAGCGTTCCAGGTGGCTGGCTGGGTTGCTTTGCTCCCCTCTCCCACTCTTGGTTTATGAGGAGGTGGGAGAGGGGGTGGGGGAGAGGGCGACAGACCACACCAAAGCCCTTTTCCCTTAAACATCCTGCGTCGCTTTAACTCCTGCATCCCTGCAGTCGTCTTCCGAAACGGGAGAGGGGAGAAAGCACGTGTCTTAGCCAACGTTCCTCGTCAGCTCCCCGTCTCCGCCAGCGCCTCAAGAAAACTCTCCAGCACCAGTTGCGGGCGCCGGCCCTTGCGGGTTACCGAGGCCAGGGTCAGCTCATAGAAACGCGAGTCCGGCTTGAGCACGCGCAGGCGGCCCTGCTGCACCCACTGCTGGGCGTAGTGGTCGGCCAGGTAGCCGATATAGCGCCCGGTGAGAATCAGGAAGGCCATGCCCTCGCGGTCCGAGGCGCTCGCCGTGCAATTGAGCACCTGGTACTGCGCCTGGATCTCCGGCGGCAGGCGGAAGGTTGGGGCAATCGCCTCCTGGGCATTCAGGCGGGTATCGGAGAGCTGCGCATCATCCACATAGAACAGCGGGTGGCCCACCGCGCAGTACAGCTGCGAGCGCTCGCCATACAGCGGCTGGTATTCCAGGCCGGACAGCGGATGGCTCTGCGGCACCACGCCGACGTGCAGGCTGCCATCCAGCACACCCTGTTCCACCTCGGAGGGCGGGGTCATGCGGATCTGGATGCGCACGTCCGGGCCGCGCTCCTTGAGGCGCGACAGGGCGTGGGTGATGCGCATATGCGGCACCGTCACCAGGTTGTCGGTGAGGCCGATATGCAGCTCGCCGCGCAGCTCGCGGTGCAGGCCGTTGACCCCGTTGCGAAAGCTCTCCAGCGCGCCGAACAGCTGCAAGGCCGACTGGTACACCTCTCGTCCTTCCTCGGTCAGGGCAAACCCCGCGCGCCCGCGCTGGCACAAGCGCAGGCCCAGGCGCTGCTCCAGATCGCTCATCTGCTGGCTGATCGCCGAACGGCCGATGCCCAGCACACTTTCCGCGGCGGAGAAGCCGCCGCACTCGACCACGCTGCGGAACAGGCGCAGCAGGCGGATTTCAAAATCGCTGACCTGGGCCAGTGGATCGGGGCGGCGCACACTCATTGTTTAGCTCTGACTTAACTAAGGATAAGAAGAGTTGTGTTTTAGTGACTTTATGCCCGTGGCACCTTTCGCTGCAACAAGCACACAACAAAACCTCCTTGCGAGAGCTCTCCGATGAACATGCCGCAGACCGCCACCCCGTCCCTGGCCAGCCAGCTCAAGCTGGATGCCCACTGGATGCCGTTTTCCGCCAACCGTAACTTCAAGCGCGACCCGCGCCTGATCGTCGGTGCCGACGGCAACTACTTCATCGACGACAAGGGCCGCCGCGTGTTCGACAGCCTGTCCGGCCTGTGGACCTGTGGCGCCGGGCACAACCGCAAGGAAATCCAGGAAGCCGTGGCCAAGCAGCTCGGCACCCTGGACTACGCCCCGGGCTTCCAGTATGGCCACCCGCTGTCCTACCAGCTGGCCGAGAAAATCACCGAGCTGACCCCGGCCGGCCTCGACCATGTGTTCTACACCGACTCCGGCTCCGAGTGCGCCGACACCGCGGTGAAGATGGCCAAGGCCTACTGGCGCCTGAAAGGTCAGCCGAGCAAAACCAAGTTCATCGGCCGTGCCCGTGGCTACCACGGCGTCAACATCGCCGGCACCAGCCTCGGCGGCATCGGCGGCAACCGTAAGATGTTCGGCCAGATGATGGATGCCGACCACCTGCCGCACACCCTGCAGGCGCACCTGGCCTTCACCAAGGGCATGGCCGCGACCGGCGGCGTAGAGCTGGCCAACGAGCTGCTCAAGCTGATCGAACTGCACGACGCCTCCAACATCGCCGCGGTGATCGTCGAGCCGATGTCCGGTTCCGCCGGCGTCATCGTGCCGCCCACCGGCTACCTGCAGCGCCTGCGCGAGATCTGCACCCAGCACAACATCCTGCTGATCTTCGACGAAGTGATCACCGCCTTCGGCCGCATGGGCAAATGGACTGGCTCCGAGTACTTCGGCGTGGTGCCGGACATCATGAACACCGCCAAGCAGGTCACCAACGGTGCCATCCCGCTGGGCGCGGTGATCGCCTCCAGCGAGATCTACAACACCTTCATGCAGCAGGCGATTCCCGAGCACATGGTCGAGTTCGGCCACGGCTACACCTACTCCGGCCACCCGGTGGCCTGCGCCGCCGGCCTGGCGACCCTGGAGCTGCTCAAGCGCGACAACCTGATCGAGCAGTCGGCCGCCCTGGCGCCGGTGTTCGAAGAGAAGCTGCACAGCCTCAAGGGCAGCAAGCACATCATCGACATCCGCAACTGCGGCCTGGCCGGTGCCCTGCAACTGGCTCCGCGTGACGGCGACGGCGTGATCCGCCCGTACGAGGCTGGCATCAAGCTGTGGGAAGCCGGTTTCTACGTGCGCTTCGGTGGCGACACCCTGCAGTTCGGGCCGACCTTCAACACCAAGCCCGAGCAGCTGGACACCCTGTTCAACGCCGTTGGCGAAATCCTCGCCAAGGTCGACTGATGAACCCGCGTGCGCAGGCAGTGTCCACCGTGCAGGTGGACAACGACCGGGTGATCGTCACCGAGTGGCGCTTCGCCCCCGGTGCCGAAACCGGTCGTCACTGCCACGGCTACGACTACGTGGTGGTGCCGATGACCAACGGCACCCTGCTGCTGGAAACCCCGGAGGGCGACAAGCATGCGCCCCTGGTGGCCGGCCAGGCGTACTTCCGCAAGGCGGGCGTCGAGCACAACGTGATCAACGCCAGCGACCACGAAGTGGTCTTCGTCGAAACCGAAATCAAATGATTCGCGGCGGTTGCGCCCAGCGCAGCCGCCCTCCAGAACACCAATGAGGGAACACCCATGAGCACCATCGCCCACTTCATCAATGGCGAAATCGTTCTGCGCAACGGTCGCACCACCCAGGTCTTCAACCCGTCCATCGGCGAGCCGGTGCGTCAGGTCGAGCTGGCCGACCGCGCCACCATCCAGTCCGCCATCGACGCCGCCAAGGCCGCCTTCCCGGCCTGGCGCAACACCCCGCCGGCCAAGCGTGCCCAGGTGATGTTCCGCTTCAAGCAACTGCTGGAGCAGAACAAGGACAAGATCGCCGCGCTGATCAGCGAAGAACATGGCAAGACCCTCGAAGACGCCGTCGGCGAACTGCAACGCGGCATCGAGAACGTCGAGTACGCCTGTGGCGCCCCCGAGCTGCTGAAAGGCGAGTTCAACCGCAACGCCGGCCCGAACATCGACAGCTGGTCCGACCACCAGCCCCTGGGCGTGGTCGCCGGGATCACCCCGTTCAACTTCCCGGCCATGGTGCCGCTGTGGATGTACCCGCTGGCCATCGTCTGCGGCAACTGCTTCATCCTCAAGCCGTCCGAGCGTGACCCGAGCTCCACCCTGTACATCGCCCAGCTGCTGCACGAAGCCGGCTTGCCGAATGGCGTGATCAACGTCATCAACGGTGACAAGGAAGCCGTGGACGCGCTGATCGAAGCACCGGAAGTCAAAGCCATCAGCTTCGTCGGCTCCACCCCGATCGCCGAATACATCTACACCGAGGCCAACCGCCGCGGTAAGCGCGTGCAGGCCCTGGGCGGCGCCAAGAACCACGCCGTGGTCCTGCCGGACGCCGACATCGACAACACCGTCAACGCCCTGATGGGCGCGGCCTACGGTTCCTGCGGCGAGCGCTGCATGGCCATCTCCGTGGTCGTCGCCGTGGGTGATCAGGTTGCCGATACCCTGGTGGCCAAGCTGACCCCGAAAATCCAGGCGCTGAAAATCGGTGCCGGCACCTCCTGCGGCCTCGACATGGGCCCGCTGGTGACTGGCGCTGCGCGTGACAAGGTCAAGGGCTACGTCGACGCCGGTGTCGCCCAGGGCGCTACCCTGGTCGTCGACGGTCGCGGCCTGGTGGTACCGGGCAACGAAGCCGGCTTCTTCCTCGGCGGCAGCCTGTTCGACCACGTCACCACCGAGATGAGCATCTACCAGGAGGAGATCTTCGGCCCGGTACTGTGCATCGTCCGCGTCGGCAGCCTGGAAGAGGCGATGAAGCTGATCAACGACCACGAATACGGCAACGGCACCTGCATCTTCACCCGCGACGGTGAAGCGGCGCGCCTGTTCTGCGACGAGATCGAAGTCGGCATGGTCGGCGTCAACGTACCGCTGCCGGTACCGGTGGCCTACCACAGCTTCGGCGGCTGGAAGCGCTCGCTGTTCGGCGACCTGCATGCCTACGGCCCGGATGGCGTGCGCTTCTACACCAAGCGCAAGACCATCACCCAGCGCTGGCCGCAGCGCGCGAGCCACGAGGCCGCGCAGTTCGCCTTCCCGAGCAACGGTTAAGCAGTACCCAGGGCTGGTCTTCGGACCGGCCCTTTTTTTGCTTTGGTTTTTCGCAACACAACCTGCCGCGCGGGCGCGGCATTGGTGCAGTAACTCGCCGGCGTCCTGCCGGCGGGAAGCGGCACCCCTTGGGTGAGCGGGTTCACGGTTATCGTGACCCGGTAGCCCGCTGTCCCAAGGGCAGCCCACTTCAATTAAATAGAACCGACATAGGGTTGAGCGAGCTAGAGAAAAACAAGGCAAAAGCGGGCGAGGGCGCGGAGTTTACGCGCTGTAAATGAGCAGCCCGAGCCCGCTTTTAACGCAGTTTTTCCGACGCGCAGCCGACCCTACAAGGTTCTCAGAAGAGGACACCCTTGCAATGAGTAAACCCATGATTGGCCTTCCCCTGTGCCGCTGGCAGCTGACGAGTCGTGATATCGGCTGGTTCCATCTGGTGGGGGAGAAGTACATTCACGCGGTCACCGGTTTCGACGCTTTCCCGCTGATGATTCCGGCCTTTGGCGACGACCTGGACATGGAGACCGTGCTCGACAGCGTCTCCGGCATCATGTTCGGCGGCTCGCTGTCCAACGTGCACCCCAGCTGCTACGGCGACGACCACCCCGGCCTGGGCCTGGCCGACCAACCCCGCGATGCCACCGTGCTACGCCTGATGCGCGCCTGCATCGAGCGTGGCATTCCCTTCCTCGGCATCTGCCGTGGCGTGCAGGAACTCAACGTGTTGTACGGCGGCACCCTGCACCGTGAAGTGCATGAGGTGGAAGGTCGCCTGGATCACCGCGAAGTAAAAGACGTGCCGGACGACGTGGCCTACGGCCCGATCCACAAGGTCGCCCTGACCGAGGGTGGCGTGCTGCACAAGCTGCTCGGCGAGCGCGAGATCAGCGTCAACTCGCTGCATGGGCAGGGGATCGACCGTCTCGGTGAGGGGCTACAGGTCGAGGCGGTCTGTGAGGACGGGCAGATCGAGGCGGTCAGTGTGATTGGTGCCAAGGCGTTTGCTGTGGGGGTGCAGTGGCATCCGGAGTATCGCTATTGGGAGAAGGCCGATTACAACGCGCTGATTGGGGCGTTTCATGAGGCGGCGAGGGAGTATCAGGCCAGCAAAATCACCAAGCGGAGGGCGGCGGTGGGGGCTTGAATAGTGCCGCGTTGAACGGTTATTGAAAAAAGCCCGTCGTATGACGGGCTTTTTTTATGAGTTGCTCTACCTGGGTAGGTTTTAATATGGCTTAGATTGCTTAATTAGCTCCGGTATTTTTCTTCTGATTCGCTTATATGCGCCAGGCAGATTTCTCGGGGGGAGCAGTTTGATTACCGGCAGTATTCTGTCGAGCTTTTTGATAGATTTCTTGTTCTTGATTAATAGCTCTGCGGGGTTTCTGTCTTGTGCGGGAATGTTATATGAGTTGTATAGAAGGTTTGCTGCGGTTGGCGCGGCGACCAAGTCTACTTCGAGAGACCATCTGAAACAGAAGAAGCTCTTTGATTCGAGGATATCCATAGCTTTTGAGTGGTTGGTGCTAAGGTTGTTAAGTAAGTCTTCCTGTTCCTGTTGTAGTGGTAGGATATCGTGAACGAGAATTCCATTGTTGTAATTGCTTTTGTATTTTGGGAAGCCGCTGCCATCTCTGCTTTTTTCTAGTTCATCGTGCAGGTAAGGGGTGAAGTAATCTCTGTCAACTACAACGGCAAATGGGATCGCTAGCTCTTTTAAAAGCCAGTAAGCATAGGGGAGTGCCTTTACGCCATCTAGGGCAATAATTGATACGGAGTAATCAATAGGGTCGGCGCCACCTTCTCGCAATAGGTGCTTAACTATTTCAGCATCTATTGGACTTTCGGTTGTTACTACAAAGTTTGAGAAGAAAAATTCTGAATTCCTTCTTCTGTAGAATTGGTAATACCCATCCTTGTCAATATCTCTACTTCTCCAGAAATCTTTCGATAGTTGTGTTGTTGTGACTTCTATTCCTCTGTTTGGAGTGCTCTTTTTTCTGCAGAGAACAACTTCTTCATGTAAGAGTTCATCAAGCATTACCGTTGAGTGAGTGGTAAATATCACCTGTAGAGGCAGTTTGCGCAGGTTGTTAATCAGTTCTCTCTGCGCCTGAGGGTGAAGGTTACTTTCAGGCTCTTCGATTCCTAGTATATAGGTGCTCTGGTTTTGCTCGGCCAAGTATGAGTAGAGTGCGAATGCCGCCATGCTTTGAGTGCCGCTTCCGCAATCTTCAAGATCAACTGTAGTGTCGCCTTCAGTCACCCTGAGAGCTATATCATTCAGAAATATTGAGTAGTCTGGCTGGGTTTTGTATCCAAGATTAAATGTAAACACTCCAGAAAGCGGCGTAACCTTTCTTAAATGCTTGTCGAGTCCATCTAAAGTTCGGGTTTGAATACTTTTACTAAGTTCGGCAACCTTTGGGCTTATTCTGTCTCTTCGGCTGGTGTGGTTTGTTAGCCAAGCATGGACGGCCTTTTTTAATAGGCTATTATCTGTCCAGTTCGCAACCTCATGATCCCTGCGAAGAGGAATGTATGCGTAGTTGATGTGTCTCTTGATTTTCTCATGCAGGTCTTGTGGGGCTGTCAGCCACTCTTGTCCATTATAGATTTGCCATGTTTCGGATTTCTTATATTTCAATCTTGCTCTTAGTGTGTTGTCTTGTCCATATGTCGTTAGCTCAATTTCAATCGGAACATCAGAGAATTCTACTTCTATTACTGTTGTGGATGTTTTTTGGAATGCATGTCTGCCCGACTCAAAGTGTGGCTTTTCTTCTGTGAAATTAAAAAATGCATTTATTGCTCTGAGTATTGAGGACTTTCCGGCGCTGTTTTGTCCTACAAGAGCTAGTTCGGAGTTAACTGAGATAACCGAGGTTCTTATTGCTCTGAATTTCTCTATATATACTTCGGTTAGCTTCATAAATTCTCCTATGGTTATTAACGGTCGTGAGAAATCTGAGCATTTGTAGGATGTGCAACACTTCGCTTTCTCGCTATCGGAGCCCAGTTAGGCTTCTTATTTACTCCGAAATCACGCTTTTCGCCTTCCCGGCGAGTCACTTTCTCTTTGCTTGTGCAAAGAGAAAGTAACCAAAGAGAAAGCACACCCGGCATCCGGGTCTCGCTGCGCGAGACTCCCTTCGTTCCATCCTTGCTCCAGGGGCCCGCCGCGAAGGGCCATCCCTGGCCCATCGCGGCTCTCGCGGCATCCATGCCGCTCAACCCCTTACGCAACGATTCCACTCAGCCTCCTGACGGGACCCGGTCCCGGCCCGACCTGTTGGCGCAAGGGCGGCAGTGTGGTGTTGGCGTTTGAGTTCGTTTTACCGATGGTTCCCACGCTCCGCGTGGGAACCCATCCGGGGACGCTCCGCGTCCCGCAGACGCGGAGCGTCTGTGGCTGCATGCCCACGCGGAGCGTGGGAACGATCGAGTAGGGCGGGTGAAACCCGCGTGGGCCGGCGGCGCGGGTTGCACCCGCCCTACGGCGAGGCATACCGACAACGCCGAGCAACCTGAAACGTGAAGCCTTCATGCGCGCAGACTCCCCGTCAGGAGGCCGAGCGTAGGTGTTGCGTAGGGGGACGAGCCGCATGGATGCGGCGAGAGGCTTAAAGGGCCAGGGATGGCCCTTGTAAGCCGGCCCCCGGAGCGGCACCGGAGGGAGGGGAGTTTCGCGCAGCGAAACCCGGATGTCGGGCGCGCTTTCTCTTTGGTTACTTTCTCTTTGCGCGCGAAAAGAGAAAGTGACTCGCCGTGCGAGGCGAAACCTGTAGCCCAAAGCCGAGGAAAGCGTATCGGGTGAAACAAGGAGAGGGCGCCAACTCCCAGCACCCACCCCACGAAACGTGACGGCACCGGGGGGAAAGTCCTGTTGGCAATACAGCGCGGCTTCAATGGCCATAAGCGCATCCATGCAAGTCGATGCCCCGACCTTACTGCGAAATACTCGCTCAAGGCCATAGCTGACAGACCAGTCAGCAAGCTCCGCCGCTAACTAACCCAGCGCGCCTCCCGCACCACCATATAGAGAAACCCTCGCTCACTCGGCGCCCGATAGGAGCCAATGGCCCCCAGCTGGTGGGCCATCACCGCCGTCATCTCCCAGCCATCGACCGGGTCGGCCGACCAGGTGGCACAGGCCAGCTTCAGAAAATCCAACGACTCCCCCAGCTCGCGAACTACCCGCGAGCGGGCTTTGACCAGCTCCAGAAACGACTCGTTCGCCCAGGCCCACATCCAGGTGTCGGAATGGCTGGAGAACGTACCGACGAAATCCACCGCGCACTCCACCGCTGGCTTGCCGTCATTGGAGAAAATCAGCTGGCCGGTTTCCTGATACCAGTCCCAGCGCTTGTGCTCGCCAATCCGGTAGGTGGCCATGAAACTGTCCTGCTGCGCCTGCAGGTAGTCGAAGCTCTCGGCGATCAGCGCGTGCAGCACTTCCTCATCCTCATGCCAGTTGCGCTCGCGGCTCTGGCAGTAGCACTCCGCACACACCACGCAGATGTCAGCAAACGCCTCGGCGCGATCATTCCATTCGCCTTCCTGCTCCAGCACGGCGTCGCACTGGTCGCACCAGGCATCGGGGTAGAGGTCGTCAGGCTGCTCCGGGTCGTACGCCACGTTGAAGCCCTGGCCCTCGCCGCTCTGCAGGTGCTGGCAGATGAACGTGGCGGTGTTGGAGCCATGCACGCCACATTCAACGTTGCGCTCTTCATCACTCATGGGTGGTCCTCGAATACCGTGCTAGGCAGCATCTTTGATCGTCCTGCCAGTCACGTCCAGCGGCACCCGCTGTCCTTGCGCGGGCTCGTTCTGACAATTAGCCGCCCCTGTGATCGCCGCCGCACAGACACCCGCTCCGCGCCAGCGAACACTCAGCATTCCTCCCGTGCGCCGCGATTCAGCGCCAGCGAGGTCCCTGAGTTTTGCATTGGAGTACCGAACATGAGCATCTTCAAACTGTTTGCCACCGGCATCCTGCTCGCCACCCTGGGCTTGAGCGGCTGCTCGGGAATGTCCCACCAGGAGAAGGGCACCGTCGCAGGCGCTGCCGTGGGTGGTGTGGCGGGTAACCTGCTGTGTGGTGGCGTGCTGTGTACCGGCGCCGGCGCGGTAGTGGGTGGCGTGATTGGCCACGAAGTGACCAAGGATAAAAAATAACCAGCAGCAGGCTGCGTTCGCCACGGGTTAAACGGCTTTGCGGGAGCTCTCTGTACCAGCAAAGCCAGTAGTTCAACGCCGACGCGCGATTCATCCGGCGCTGGGCCGAACAAGGCTCAGTGCAACATCAACACACTGCTTTCCGGCTCTTTAGGGTTGTAGTACACATCGACCTGCTGCCCCACCGGGTAGTCCGCCAGTTCGCGGCGGGCGTGCTTCTCGTTGCTGTAGGCATGGCTGCGGATGCGCAGACGTTTGCCGCTGTAGGGCTGGCCATCGACCTGATAGGAGTAGCTCAGCCGAACCTCGTACCTGGGCGTGTAGGAACTGTAGTCGCCCTTGGGTGAGACCCGCTCCGATACCTGGACGATCCGCGAGCTGGTGATCTGCCCCAGGGTCGTCGGCCATTCGCGCGAGTCGCCCATTTCCAGAGCCTGCTTGATCCCTAAGAACATCACCACGGCAAAGATGGCGACATGCAGCAGCTTCTTCATTGCGCACCACCGACTGGCTGAAGGCGAGGCGAGGGGCAATCTGCGTGGTTGAGGCGGGGCAAGGCGGCTTCCATCCGATGGTTAACACCGGCATCTGCCGGCCGGACAGCACGCTACTGCAGGCCTGTACCACTGTCCATCCGGCGCTGGCTGCTTTTCTCACCTCTCCCTAACCCTCTCCCATCAGTGTGAGAGGGGACTGTCCGGGTGGCCAGCAAGTCATTATCCCGTTGTATGGGCGCGGCATTGGCCGCAAAGAAAAACGCCGCATTCCAGGAGAAAGGCGGCGTTTTCCTTGAGTGAGCAGGTTTAACGCAGTGCGGGGCTCGTGCTTACCAGCGGTAGCCGTGATGGCGGTGATGATGCCGGTGGTGGCGTTTTTTGTAGTGGCGATGGCTATCGACGTAATACACCGGCGCCGGGGTGTAGTAGACCGGGCGCGCTTCGTAATACACCGGTTGTGGCGGGTAATAGGCCACGGGCGGCGGAGCGTAGTAGACCGGTTCCTGTTGGTAAACCTGCACTGGCCGTGCGGTGGCGCCAATGATGCCACCGATTATTGCACCCACAGCGACCCCCGCGGCGACATCGCCGCGATCTGCCGCAATGGCAGGTTGCTGGCTGAACAGCGCCAGGCTGGCAACCAGCCCTGTGATAAGGGGGATACGCGCAAGCATGATCGAAACTCCTCTGGTAACCGGCCTGTTCCGGTTACTGGTTTCGACTGCGCAATAACGCGCTAAATCCCCGCGGGAAATGTAAATCCTGTGTAAACGCCTTATCACGCTACTCCGCACCTGGGTGGGTTCGCGGCGTGCTGCCGGATGCGCGGTAAGCAGGGCGTTAGTCACCCGAGCAAGCTTGCCAGTGCGGGCTGCGCTGTATGGGAAACCGGTGAACCAAGCCGGGGGCACAATTCTTGGCCCCTGCTCTCAACGGCAGTGACGGCTGGGTTGCGCTGCAGGCGGTGAGCCAGCGCAGGCTCAGGTATGGGCGGTGTGTCGGCGCAATATGACCTGGCAGTCGTCGCTTGAGTGCATGGCAAGATGCCATTACTCTGCCGGTGTGTTCAGGGATGATCGCGCGGATGGTTTTTCGCCTCCTGCAGGCCCTGGCGCACCGGGCCTGGCCCGGCTCAAAAAACATCATTTGAAGGAACAAACCATGCGGCGTTTGCTGTGCCTCTCCCTGTTTTCCCTGCTGCTCACCGGCTGTGCCTCTTCGGCCAAGATCGAAGGCATGACGGTTGCCGAGTCTCAGGCTCGTGCCAACACCTACGCCCCGGCACTGCAGGAAAACCTGCAACTGGCCGAGGTCAAGGGCGGTCAAGAAACCAACCCAATGTGGACCTCGGAAATCGGCGGTGCGGACTTCCAGGCTGCTCTGCAGCAGTCGCTGGGTAATGCCGGTCTGCTCGATAACTCGGGCAAGGCTCCGTACTCGTTGCGTGCCAATCTGCTGCGTGTCGATCAGCCGCTGTTCGGCCTGGACTTCGAAGTGACCAGCGAGGTCGAGTACAGCCTGATCGACAATGCGACAGGCCAGGAAATCCTCCGTGAGACCGTGCGTACACCCTTCACTGCAGGTGTAGGCGATGCGTTTGTCGCGGTCACCCGCCTGCGTCTGGCTAACGAAGGCGCCGCGCGTGAAAACATCAGCGCTTTGCTCAAGCGTCTGGCGACGCTGAACATCGAGGCCAAGCAGGTTTCGCTGAGTCAGTGAGAACCGCCGGGGGGGGCGGCGGTAAGCCTGTCTCCCCTTTGCTATCAGGGCGCAACCACTGCTGCAGTGGTTGCGCCCTGTTCATTTTCGGGTCATGAAGCCAGCCTGCAGGGCGTGCCGGTTCTGTGGCGGGCTACTGCTTGACCAGCTCGACGCGGCGGTTCTTTGCCCGGCCTTCTTCGCTGCGGTTGTCCGCCACCGGACGTTCCTGGCCGAAGCCGGCGGCCTGCAGGCGCTCGGCCGGGATGCCGGCAGCGACGATGGCGGCCATCACGCTCTGTGCGCGGCGTTCCGATAGCGCCTTGTTGTCTGCCGGCTGGCCGACGTTGTCGGTGTGGCCTTCGATGGCGATCTTCAAGTCGGGCGCGCTGCTGAGCATGCTGACGATTTCACGCACGCTGGCCTGGCCGTCGGCTTTGAGGTCGGCCTTGCCGGTGTCGAAGTTGATATAGAGGGCGATGAAGCCGTTGCGGTTGAGTTCGTCGAGCAGCTGGTTGGCGCTGACCACCTGTTGCATGGCGGCGACTTCGACAATGGCCAGCCGGTAGCTCTGCGTCGGCGCGCTGAAGATGCCCGGCTCGACCCGCACCCAGACCTCCTTGCCGCCAGTGAGCACCTTGAGCGTGGTCTCGCCGCCGTCGCCCTCGCTGGGCAGGCGCTCGTAGATCACTTCGCCGCCGATGGCCTTGATCGCGTTCTGGTAGTTGCGCAGCAGTTGCAGCGGGCTGGGCTGGGTTTCGGCGCTGTCGTGGAAGTAGAAGATCTGCGTGGCATTACCTTCGACGCTATGGCGCTGTGGCACGCCATCAATGCTGTCGGTGGCGAAGTCGACGGCGTTGTAGTTCTGCTGGTATTCGGTGATGTGCGAGTTCGGGTAGCGGCTCAGCAGCGGGTGATCCTTGGCGCCGCCAATATCTTCGCCGGCTTGGGTCGGTAGCGCGAGGGCCAGCACCAGGCCGGCCAGGGGCAGGCGGTGCAGCAGGGTGGCGAGCATGGTCATGACGGAACTCCTGCCGGGTTGGCAATGGCGCAGCGAACTTCCCCATGTTGAGAAACTCTAGTTCATGGCCCCCGCGCATGCCGTGAGCCCTGCCGGACGGCCGGCTTTGCGCTTTACTGCAAGCGGGGATCACGGGCACGGGGGCGAGGCGATGGGGGCAGCATGGTTGGGCATGGCAAGGCTGGCCGCCTGGGCGCAGGCGCCTGGTTACGGCGGCAGGCTGTTGCTGATTGCGCTGTTCGGCATGGCGCTGACGGCCTGCCAGGGCCGCCTGGCGCATGAGTCGATCGTCAGCAAGAGCAGCGCGCCCCAGGCCGGCGAGTTGCTGCAGACCGATGTCGATCGCATGGCGACCCTGGCCATGCGCGACAACCTCAACAGCCTGTACCAGCTGATGAGCAAGCTGTACCAGCGCAACCCGCAGGAGTGGCAGAAGACCGGGTTGGCGAGCCGCGCCGCAGCCGAGCGGGCCATCCATCAGGCCATCGAGCAGAACCGGCCACTGCCACAGCTGGGCGGGCGCCGCGATGTGGCGGCGCTGGATTACGCTCTCAGCCCGGATTTTTCCGGTGACCGGGTCGGCGCCTTTATCTTCGCCCTGGGCAGCATGCTGGTCACCGCCCACGGCGGGCGCACCGAGTTCTATCTGACCGATTCATTCAACGCCGAATTCATCTACAACGCCGCACGCAATATCGAGAAGGCCGCCTGGATGCTTGGTCAGCGCCGCGACAGCCGTGGGCGCCCGCTGCTGTTGTCGAATGAGGGCGGCAACCTGAGCTTTGCCGTGGAGTTCGGCAAGATGGTGGCGCGGCTCGACCTGCTGACCCACATGCTGGAGGAGCGCTACCGGCGTCTGGGGGTCAACTATGCGCAGAGTCTGTTGTTCATGAACTTCCTGCCGGTGCAGTGAAGTGCGCGCCGCTGCGTATTTCGCTGCTGGTGCTGTTCGTAAAATATATTGGACTATATGCGCGAGAAAAATATTCTTTCCAGCGTGCCGTCCCTTGCCGTTAGGTGGTTACAGCGCTGTTTTGCAAAGAATTCCTGATGAAAATCGTCTGCCAATGTTTGACATATTTTACGGCTTTGGCAGACTGGCTAGCAGGTTCCGACTGCCAACAGGCCGGCTCGGGCAGACGACCAGCACTTTTCGGGCTTGTAACGAGGGGTGTTCCAGAGCGTGCCAGTGCGGCTCTGGAAGGGGTGTTGCCCAAGCCGCCGTCCTGTGTGTGAAGTCTGCGAACCTGCAAAACAGGCAGCGCCAGGCCTTGGCCGCGCGCCTGCACAGCAATGACAGGCCCGGCCTGTCCCAAGGTGATGTATGTCTAACAACAACACAGTTAACACTGCTAAAGCCCCACGCAAACCCGTGGTCCTGATGTCCATGGGCAGCCAGGAGCGCAAGGGTCACGACTACCAGGTGATGACCCACAAATACATCGTGCCGCTCGTCGAGATTTCCGGCTGCGTTCCGCTGCTGGCGCCGACCTGCTGCGGCACCGACGATCTCGAGCAGTACCTGGATATGGTCGATGGCGTGTACCTGACCGGTGCCGGCAGCAACATCGACCCGAGCCTCTACGGCCAGGAAAACCTCACCCCCGGCAAGTCCCAGGATCGTGACCGCGATCTGTTCGACCTGCCGTTGATTCGCGCGGCCATCGCCCGTGGCCTGCCGATCTTCGGCATCTGCCGCGGCATGCAGGAAATCAACGTGGCCCTGGGCGGCGACATGCACCAGAAGGTCTATGCGGAGCCGGGCTTCGACGATCACCGCGAAGACACCGACGAGCCGGTGGAGGTGCAGTACGCGCAAAGCCACGCTGTACGCCTGGTGCCGGACAGCTGGCTGGCCAAGCTGATGGGCAGCGAAGAGATCCACGTCAACTCGCTGCATGGCCAGGGCATCAAGACCCTGGGCGAGGGCCTGGAGGCCCTGGCCTACGCCGAAGACGGCCTGGTCGAGGCATTCCATGCACCGGCGCTGCCGCAGTTCACCTTCGCCGTGCAGTGGCACCCGGAATGGCGCGCGGCGTCCAACCCGGATTCGGTGAAGATCTTCCAGGCGTTTGGTGACGCCTGTCGTGAGCGGGCCGCGCAAGGCGCCCGTTAACAGGCTGTTGAAAAACTACCTGCGTTGCCATCGCGGCGTTAAAAACAGGCTAAAAATGCTCATTTACAGCTCGTAAACTGCGCTTTTTCGCCTGTTTTTGCCTTGCGCTGGCTGCCTCGCCAACGTTTTTCAGCAGCCTGTTAAGCGGTGATCAGGTGGTGCTGGCGCTTCGGGCCGGCACTGCCCGCAGCACTTCCTCGTTACTCCCAGCGCTTGTAGATGCTCGCCAGCTTGCCTGCGCCCTTGAGGCGCTGCAGGGCGGCGCCGAACTGCTCGGCACGCGCCGTATCGCCCTTGGCAAACGCCACATAGCGCGGCATCTCAACCAGCGGTCGCGGCAGGATGCGCACCTGTTCCTGGGCGCGTTGCTCGCGCACGAAATACAGCAACTGCGTGCGATCGCCGACGATGATGTCGATGCGTCCGGCCAGCAGCATGGAAACCAGTTGGCGCGGGTTCTGCGCGCTGGTGTCGCGGGCCAGGTCGGCCTGGTCGAAGTTTGCTTCGTAGGAATAACCCTTCACCTGGCCGATTACATACGACTGCAGGTCTTCCAGGTCTTGCCAGTCCTGGATGGCCAGGGTGTGGCGGGTCATGAAGACCGTGGAGCCGGTGCGGATGGGGCCGGCCAGTTCGTACTGCGCCATGCGCTCCGGGGTGCCGGCAAACTGGAAGGCCATCTCCACTTCGCCACGATTGAGCATGTGTTTGACCCGCTCCCAGGGATACAGACGCAGGCTGTAGGCGAGGTCGGCTTCATCCATGACCGCCCGCACCAGTTCGACATCCAGGCCCTGCGGTGTATCGCTGTCGAGACTTACAAAACTGTAGGGGGCGAACTGCTCGTCACCCACTACGCGCCATTCTTCGGCCCAGGCGGCCGGGCCGAAAAGCAGAAGCAGGCAAAGCAACAGGCTGCGCATGGAAACCTCCCCTTGCAGGCCGATGCCCCGCCGCCAGTTCGGGCGCGGGGTGTATCAGTCATGCTAGACAATCTTGAGGCAGGGCGTTGGCGGTTGCCCTGGTGGCGCGGGGTGCCTGGATGGCGCCCCGCACTATGGCGGCGCCGAGGGCTCAGACCTTCTTGACGAATTCGGACTTCAATTTCATGGCGCCGATGCCATCGATCTTGCAGTCGATGTCGTGGTCGCCGTCGCACAGACGGATGCCCTTGACCTTGGTGCCGACCTTGACCACCAGCGAGGAACCTTTGACCTTGAGGTCCTTGATCACGCTGACGGTGTCGCCATCCTGCAGCACATTGCCAACGGCATCCTTGATCACCTTGTCGGCTTCGCCGGCACTGTCCGCGCTGCCGCTGGCGGACCACTCGTGGGCGCACTCCGGGCAGACCAGCATGGCGCCGTCTTCGTAGGTGTATTCGGAGTTGCATTTGGGGCAGGGCGGCAAAGTGCTCACGGTGGATCCTCGGGGGTCGTAAAACTAAAGCCGCATATTATATAGGGTTTTGTCAGCATTATTCAGCACTGCACCCCCGGGTGCTGCCTATCCGCTGCTATACGGTCCTGCTTGCCGGGCTATCTGCTCAGGGCGGCGGGGCCGTTTGCGGCCAGTTCAGGGTGCCGCTATCGCTGAAGCGCGCACTGCCGAACAGGCCACCCGCCAGCTTGCCGTGCAGGGTGTAAGGCAAGCCTTGGCCCTGCTGGTAGCCCGCGGCGGCCCAGGCCTGGCGGATGGCGGCAAACGCGGAAATGCTCACCGGAACACGAATCAGGGTCTCACCGAAGCGGGGCACCTGGCCGCTCTGGTCGCTCACACCACTGGCCAGCGTATGTCCGTTGACCTCCAGTTGCAGGGCCACGCCGTTGAAGTCGAGCGGCTGGTCGTTGGGGTTCTGTACTCGCAGGAGGAGGCTGAAGCGCATTTCCAGGCCTTGGCCGGGGAGTGGTTCCAGGCCTGCCAGGTCGATATGCAGTGGGTCGCGCAGGGCCAGCGCGCTACAGCCACTCAGCGCGATACCGAGTGCGACGCAGAGCAGGAGAAACAGCCTGGCATGTCTCTGGAACATCACGGCCTCTGCGGATGGCGGGCAACGCTGTGCCATGCAGTATAGGGTCGGCCAGGGCCTGTTGCTGGGCAGGGCGGGGCTTTCCCACAGGCAAAAAAAGACCCGGCAAAGTGCCGGGTCAATAACCGTGATTAGCCTGATGAGGAGATAATCTGAAGAGCCCGACTGTTGGCCTTCCAGCTTATCGGCTGATCTCGCGACCAGTTGAGTTAATAATAACAATTCTCATTTTTGCGTCAATAGCTAAATGCGAATTATTTTCGACTAGTTGGCAAAACCCTAGAAAAACAAACCCCGGCACTGGGCCGGGGTTGGGGTGACCGCTGTGGCTATCAGGCCAACTGGTGCTGGGTGCGCAGCTGGGTGACTTCCTTGTTCAGCAGATCGATGCGCCGGGCCATGCTCTCGATCAGGCTGTGGGCGATGCGCGGGTTGCTCTGCATCAGGCTGAGGAACTGATCCTTGGGGATGACCATGACAGTGCAGGGCTCGCTGGCGATTACCGTGGCACTGCGCTTCTCGCGGGTGAACACGGCCATGGCGCCGAAAATCTCGTCCTTCTGCACATCACCGACCTTCTGCCCATCGACATGGGCTTCGGCGTGACCCTCGATGATTACGAACACGTGGTCGGCATCGTCGCCCTGGTGAATCAGTTCTTCGCCAGCGGCGAAGTGCTGGAAGCCGGTGGCCGGACGAATTTCCGGCTGCTTGAGGCGCGCCAGGGCATCGGACAGCAGGGCGGTGTGGCCGATCAGGTACTGGATGAACAGTTCCTGGCGCTGCTCGCTGCCGTAGATGTGCTTGAACACGTCGGCGCGGGAGTAGGGCACCAGAGTCAGTTGTTCTTCGCTGCTGTAGCGGCAGCTGGGCAGGTCGATGCCCTGACGCAGGCCGACCAGGTCGCCTTCCTGCAGATAGAACAGCGGGCGGTCATCGACCTGAGCGTGCAGCAGGCCGTTCTCGATGATGTACAGCTGGTTGCCGGGCAGGATCTTGGCCAGGTCGTCGACCTGTTCCAGGCGCAAGGGCGAGCCGTTGGGCTGCAGGCCGTCGAGCAACTGCGCAGGAATGCTCTGCAAGCGTTGGATCAGTTGATCGGCGTAAGCCGGTTGCTCCCCGAGTAGGTACATGACTCAAATTCCTTGAACTGGCTGGGCTGACGATAAGGCACGCACGCCCCTGCAACAATAGGTGGCGCCGCGCTGCAGGTAAATCACGGCACTCGGAGGTTGTGAGCTAGCTCTTGTTGCTCATGCCCAGTGAGTCTACCTGGCCGTTGAGTTCAGCCTTGTGTGCCGGTGGCAGCTCGTTCCAGTGGACGTCCAGCAGTGCGCCTTCGATTGCGTAGAGCAGCACCTTGGAGGCGCGGAAACCTCGGGCACGCACGGCCCGGTAGGCATCCACGGCGCCCAGTCGGCGCAGGTCGTTGGCGTTGTGGATGCCGACGGCATGCAGCCATTGCGCCGAGGTTTTACCGAGGTTTTTCAGGTGCTGAAGTTCATCGTTCATTGCGCCTCCATGCATTGCTGCGCAGCTACTGATGAGAGGGATTGGGTAGGCCTGCAAGAAAGTGTAGCGGCCAACTGACAAAACGCTCTTGATGTGGGTCACCCCAGGCTTCAAGCAGCGCGGGCTCCAGGGCCAGCAGCGGATCACGGCCACTGGCCTGCTGCAGGCGCTGTACGGCGGACCAGGTGCCGAGATAGCCGAGCAACTGCGGCAGATTCCAGTGCAGCTGGATGGCGAATGGTGGTGGCTGCAGGCGCGGAAAGGGCGCCTGGATATCCCGGTAACCCGCATCGACGCTGGCGCGGCCCGCTGGCCAGTAGGCGCCAAGGGTATTGCTGTAGAAATCGTCGAGCAGGGCGTCCAGCTTGCTGTCGATGCGCAGCAGGCTGTAGCACCAGGCGCAGAACAGGCCGTCGGGCTTGAGCAGGCGGCGCACTTCGCTAAAGAACGCCGGCGTGGCGAACCAGTGCAGCGCTTGGGCGACGATGATCAGGTCGAGGCTGGCATCCGCCAGGGGCAGGGCCTCGGCATCGGCGGCGAAGCAATCGATCCCCTGCAGATCCCTGGCGGCTAGTAACTGTTCGGGGCTGCCATCGCAGGCCAGTACCTGGCTGAAGTGTTGCAGTAGCGGGCGGCTGGCCTGGCCATTGCCGCAACCTATGTCGAGGGCGCGCTCACGGCCGGGGCTGTGGCTGGCCAGCCAGGCGAACAGGGCGTCCGGGTATTGCGGGCGAAAGGCGGCGTAGGCGTTGGCGCCTGCGCCGAACAGGCTGGCAATTTCACTCATGGGCAGGCGATGCTCAGCGGGTGCGATAGCGCAGGCGGGTGCCGAAGTTGAGGGACATGAGGATTTCGTCGGCGCTCAGGTCAGCCGGGAAGTAGGCTCCGGATATTTGCGCGTGGGCGATGCTGGCGCCCTCCATGCAGGCATTGCGCAGATCCAGGCCGCGCAGGTCGGCGCCGCGGAAGTAGGCGTCGGTGAAGTCGATAGCGTTGGCATCCAGCAGGCGCAGATCGAGGCCGCGAAAGTCGCCACCCTTGAGGTCGACTGTGCCGTCCTTGGGTTTTTGCGCATTGAAGTCGCGGACTTTCTCGGTATACAGCAGGCGGTACAGCGGATTGTCGAGCTGGCGTGGTTGGCTCATGGGCGACTCCGGACAGGGCACGAGGCAAGTATAGAAGCTGCGTCGTGCTCTGCCCGAAGCGCGTGTCAGAGCCCGGGCAGGCGCTGGCGGATGCGTTGGATCAGGCTGTCCAGACTGGCGCTGTCGTGGGTGTCGACGCGTTTGCTGTGGGCCAGTTCGTCATCGCTGAGGGTTTCGCGACTGGCCTGCTGGGCCTCGATCACTGCCAGGGTGGCATCCGACGGGTCGGTGCCGGCGGCCTGGCGCTGTTGCAGCCAGCCGGCAATAACTTCTTGCGGGGCCTGGCAGTCGAGAATCAGGAAGGGGTCGCCATTCTGTTCGGCAACCTGCCAGGCGGCGGCGCGCTGGGCCTGCTTCAGGTAGGCGCCATCGAGCACCACCGGGAAGCCAGCGTGCAGGGCGTTTTCTGCCAGTTGGTGCAGGCGCTGGTAGGTGGCGACGCCGGCCTCGGCACTGTAGATGCCGGCATGCAGCTGACCCTTGGCGGCCTCCGGCTGGTTGCCGAACAGGCGCTTGCGCTCGACGTCGGAGCGAATGCGGATGGCGCCCAGCTCATCGACCAGGCGCAGGGCCACATGGCTCTTGCCGACGGCGGAAACGCCACAGGTAATGGCCAGGAACGGAGAGGGGATGGCGCTGTAGCTTTCCGCCAGGTTGGCGTAGTTGCGGTACTGGCGCAGGGTCGCGGCTTTCTGCTCGTCCTCGGTCTGGAAGGCCAGGCTGAACAGGGCAACCTTGGCCCGCACCAGGGCGCGGTAGGCCTTGTAGAAGTTGAGCAGTTCCAGGGCGGCATAGTCGCCGGTGTGTTCCAGCCAGGCGCTGACGAAGCGCCGGGCCAGGGGCTTGAGGCCACGGTCTTCAAGATCCATGGCGAGGAAGGCGGCGTCCGAGGCGATGTCGATCAGGCGGAACGGCTCGTTGAACTCGATGCAATCGAACAGTACTACCTGGCCATCCAGCAGGGTGGCGTTGCCCAGGTGGATGTCACCGTGGCATTCGCGGATCGAGCCATTGGCAGCGCGCTGTGCCAGCAGCGGTTCGAGGCGGGCGAAGCTGGCTTCGGTCCAGGCCTCCAGCGCATCGACCTGGCGCAGATCGGCGGCCTCGCTGAGCATCGGGCGGATCTGTTCGAAGTTCTGCCGCATCGGCGCCATGATCGCGGTCGGCGAGCACAGCGGGTGGCTGCTCGGCACGGCCGGGGTCTGGCTGTGGAAGTCGGCAATCTGCTTGGCCAGGGCCTCGATATGTTCAGGTGTCAGCTCGCCACGGGCCTGCACGACGCTGAGCAGCTGGCTCTGCGGGAATTGACGCATTTTCAACATGTATTCGATGGCCGGGCCGTTGCCGCCCAGCTGCGGGGCGCTTTCGCTGCCGCTGATCGGCAGCACTTCCAGATACAGACCCTCGGTCAGGCGCTGGTTGAGGCGCAGCTCTTCACCACAGAAATGCTGGCGGGCCTCCAGGCTGGTGAAGTCGAGGAAGCCGAAGTTGACCGGCTTCTTGATCTTGTAGGCGAAGGGGCCGGTGAGCAGCACCCAGGAGATGTGCGTCTCGATGACCTGAAACCCTTCCACCGGATGGGGGAAAAGGGCCGGGTTCTGCAGGGCGGCAATCAGTGCTTGGCTCACGGTCAATCCTTGCTTTTCTGGTCTTTCGGAGGCGGCATTATGGACGCTGTGAGGCGCTCTGCAAACCGCCGGGGAGCGCCTGTTGGGCCTCGGCAAAGTGCGTATAATGCCGCGCCATGACTCGTTCCCGTACTCCGCGCAAAAGCGCCAAACGCCGCTCCGGCGCCTCTCGTCCCTGGCTTGGCTGGGCTCTCAAACTCGCATTGGTCGGGCTGGTGGTGCTGGCCGGCTTCGCCGTGTACCTGGATGCGGTGGTGCAGGAGAAATTCTCCGGCAAGCGCTGGACCGTGCCAGCCAAGGTCTATGCGCGGCCGTTGGAGCTGTTCGTCGGGCAGAAACTGGCCAAGCAGGACTTTCTCACCGAACTGGATGCCCTCGGCTATCGCCGCGAAAGCGCCGCCGATGGTCCGGGCGCGGCGGTGGTCAATGGCAATCTGGTCGACTTGCATACCCGCGGCTTCCAGTTCTATGACGGCAACGAGTCGGCGCAGCGCCTGCGTGTGCGCTTCTCCGGCGCCTACGTGGCCGGACTCAGCCAGGGGAATGGCAGCAAGCTCGACGTGGCGCGCATGGAACCGCTGCTGATCGGCGGCCTGTACCCGGCGCACCACGAAGACCGCATCCTGATCAAGCTGGAGCAGGCACCGCCTTATCTGGTGGAAACCCTGGTGGCGGTGGAGGATCGCGAGTTCTTCAACCACTTCGGCGTGTCGCCCAAGGGTATCGCCCGTGCGGTGTGGATCAACGCCACGGCCGGTCAGCTGCGTCAGGGCGGCAGTACCCTGACCCAGCAGCTGGTGAAGAACTTCTACCTGACCAGTGAGCGCAGCCTCAGCCGCAAACTCACCGAGGCCATGATGGCCGTGCTGCTGGAGCTGCACTACGACAAGAAGGAAATTCTCGAGGCGTACCTCAATGAGGTATTCCTCGGTCAGGACGGCCAGCGCGCCGTGCATGGTTTCGGTCTGGCCAGCCAGTATTTCTTCAGCCAGCCGCTGGGTGAGTTGAAGCTGCATCAGGTGGCGTTGCTGGTCGGTATGGTCAAGGGACCGACCGTCTACAACCCGCGGCGCAATCCTGAGCTGGCCCTGAAACGGCGCAACCTGGTGCTCGATCTGCTTGAGCAGCAAGGCGTGGCGAGCGCCGAGCAGGTGGCGCTAGCCAAGCAGCAGCCACTGGGTGTGACCAAGCGCGGCAGCCTGGCCGATAGCTCCTTCCCGGCCTTCCTCGACCTGGTCAAGCGCCAGCTGCGCGAGGATTACCGCGACGAAGACTTGACCGAGGAAGGTCTGCGCATCTTCACCAGCTTCGATCCGATCCTCCAGCTCAAGTCCGAGGCCGCCCTGAGTGAAACGCTCAAACGTCTGGGCGGGCGCAAAGGTGTGGATGAGGTCGAGGCCGCCATGGTGGTGACCAATCCGGAGAATGGCGAGATCCAGGCCATGCTCGGCAGCCGCCAGCCGCGTTTTGCCGGCTTCAACCGCGCGCTGGATGCCGTGCGGCCGATCGGCTCGCTGATCAAGCCTGCGGTTTACCTGACGGCATTGGAGCGCCCGAGCCAGTACACCCTGACCAGTTGGCTGGCCGATGAACCGTTCTCGGTGAAGGGCCAGGACGGCCAGGTCTGGCGCCCGCAGAATTATGACCGCAAGGCCCACGGCACCATTTACCTGTACCAGGGCCTGGCCAACTCCTACAACCTGTCGACTGCCAAACTCGGCCTGGAACTGGGCGTGCCGGAAGTACTCAAAACCCTTGAGCGCCTGGGTGTCGATCGAGAGTGGCCGGCTTATCCATCGATGCTGCTCGGCGCCGGCGCGCTGAGTCCGATGGAAGTGGCGACCATGTACCAGACCCTGGCCAATGGCGGTTTCAATACACAGCTCCGCGGTATTCGTAGTGTGCTGACCGCCGAAGGGGAGCCGCTCAAGCGTTACCCCTTCCAGATTCAGCAGCGCTTCGATGCCGGTGCCATCTACCTCACGCAGAACGCCATGCAGCGGGTGATGCGCGAAGGTACCGGGCGTTCGGTGTACAGCCAGTTGCCGTCATCGCTGACCCTGGCTGGCAAGACCGGCACCAGTAATGACTCGCGCGATAGCTGGTTCGCCGGTTTCAGCCAGGATCTGCTGGCCGTGGTCTGGCTGGGCCGCGACGATAACGGCAAGACGCCGCTGACCGGTGCCACCGGTGCACTGCAGGTCTGGACCAGCCTGATGGCCAAGGCTGACCCGCTGCCGCTGGACATGCCGCAGCCGGACAATGTGGTGCAGGCCTGGGTGAATGCCGGCACCGGGCAGGGCTCGGCAGCCGGTTGTCCGAATGCGGTACAGATGCCGTATATTCGCGGCAGTGAGCCGCCGGCAGGTGCCGCTTGCGGGGCGGCGCCGGATGAGGCGGTGATGGATTGGGTGCGTGGCTGGCTCGAGTGAGGCGGCCGATAGAGAGGAAATACATGAGCAAGTGGTGGTTGTGTCTGGTGGTGACGTCGGCCGTGCTGAGCGGTTGCAGCACGGTACCGCGTGGTTCGATTCCGGTAGTGGATGCCAGTGGCTCGCTGCGTGCGGATGAGCAAGGTGAGGGTGGCGGCGGTTATACGCCAGCGGCTCCAGCCCAGGCGCAGAGCCTGCCGCAGGACTCCGGTGTGGTGGTGATGGTGCCGGGCGGCGTGTCTTCCGCGCCGCTGCAGACTTATCCGGATGGCAGCAGCTCCATGCCTTCCAGTATCAGCTCGGCACCGCTCAGCACCGGGCCGATTTCCTCGGCCGGCAGCTATTCCCCGAGTGCGCCGAGCATGCCTAGCGGGATCCCCACGGGCGGTGGTTTGAGTGCCGATGAACAGCTCGATGGTCCGGTGCTGGCGCTGCTCAGTACGGCGCAGCAGCAGCAAAGCAGTGGTGATCTGAACGGTGCCGCCTCCAGCCTGGAGCGCGCCCAGCGCATCGCGCCACGCGAGCCGCAGGTGCTCTATCGTCTGGCCGAGGTGCGTCTGGCCCAGGGTGATGCCGCCCAGGCCGAGCAGTTCGCCCGGCGTGGTCTGACCCTGGCTAGCGGGCGCCCGGCGCTGCAGGCGGGGCTGTGGGACTTGATTGCCCAGGCCCGTGAGCGTCAGGGTGATGCGGCCGGCGCAGCGCAGGCGCGCGCGCAGGCCAAGGTCAGCATGTGATGGATGAGCGTCTGCCTGCAGTGGCCGAGCAGTTGCTGCTGATTGAGCGGGAGTTGCGCGTATTGGGCTGGTGGGCGGATACACCGCCATCGGCAGAGGCGCTGGCCAGTCGCGAGCCTTTCTGCGTTGACACGCTGTCGTTCGAGGCCTGGTTGCAGTGGATATTCCTGCCGCGCATGAAAAGCCTGCTCGAGGCTTCTGCGCCGTTACCCAATGTGTCGGGCATCAGGCCGATGGCCGAAGAAGCCTACCGTGGGCGCGAGCGGCAGGCATTGGCGCTGCTGACCGCATTGGGTAACTTCGATCGGCTGATTGGTGGCGCGGGCTAGCTCGCGCCACTCATCGTTTTACTGGCAGTTCTCAGCGATGGCTTTCTCGGCTTCGCTAATGCGTTCCTGACGTTCTTCTTCTGTCAGACGGCGCATCTCATCCTTGCCTTCTTCCTGCACGCGCACGCGCGGATTGTTCTGCAGTTGGGACAGGTTGGTGCGCACTGTCTCGCAGTACTGCTTGCGCTCGGCCTCCTGCTTGGCCACATCTTCCTTGACCTTGCTGTCAATCGCCTTCTGCTCGTCTGTATCGGCTACCGCTGCGGCAGGCTTCGCGGCTGCTGGGGCGGGTGTCTTCGGCGTGGCCACGTTGGTGTTGATGCTGGTCGCCTGCTGCCCTTCCGGCGGCTGTGAGCCAAAGTGGGTGTTGCCTTGCGCGTCCACCCATTTATAGACCTGGCCGGCCATGGCTGTGGTGCTCAGGGCGAGCAGCAAACTGCCGGTGAGAATCAAGCGACGCATGTTGTTTCCTTTTATTGGCTGCAGAACCTAGTCGTTACTATAACCAAAACCCGGCAAACGTCATCCTGCGGCATGTCACAGCTCTCAGACGAAGATTCCGTGCGCGATAGCTTGACTTAGTGTGCGCTAATCAGAACAATCCCACGTTCCGTTGTAGTGGGGTCCGCCGCAAGCGTCCCCCAGCTCAGCGAAAAAAGGTGCTACCCGCGCCGACCCCCGTTACACCCGCAACGCGTTACCTCGCGCTGGGAAGGAAAGGCTCCGCAAGATTGAGCCATTCCGTTACTCGTCAAGCAGACCTCGTAGTATCCGCGACCACAGTCGCCGCCTGTTTGCTGACCAGTAAGACCTACTTCAAGGACCACTCGTTGACGGGTGGTAATCTGGCGTTCTAGAGGTGAACAACGTGGAGCTTTTATCCGGCGCTGAAATGGTCGTCCGCTCGCTGCGTGACGAAGGCGTGAAGTATATCTATGGGTACCCGGGCGGTGCCCTCCTGCACATCTACGATGCCCTGTTCAAAGAGCCGGAAGTGACCCACATCCTGGTGCGTCACGAGCAGGCTGCTACCCACATGGCCGACGGCTATGCTCGCGCCACCGGCAAGGCCGGCGTGGTGCTGGTGACCTCCGGTCCGGGTGCGACCAATGCCATCACCGGCATCGCCACCGCCTACATGGACTCGATCCCGATGGTCGTCATCTCCGGTCAGGTGCCCAGCACCGTGGTCGGTACCGATGCCTTCCAGGAAACCGACATGGTCGGTATTTCCCGCCCGATCGTGAAGCACAGCTTCATCATCAAGCATCCTTCGGAAATCCCCGAAGTGATCAAGAAAGCCTTCTATCTCGCCCAGTCCGGCCGCCCAGGCCCGGTGGTCGTGGATATTCCGAAGGACATGGGCGATCCGTCGCAGAAGTTCGAATACAGCTACCCGAAGAAGGTCAAGCTGCGTTCCTACAGCCCGGCTACCCGTGGTCATTCCGGGCAGATCCGCAAGGCTGCCGAGATGCTCCTGGCTGCCAAGCGTCCGGTCATGTATTCCGGCGGCGGCGTGGTCATGGGCGGCGCTTCCGAGCCGCTGACCGAGCTGGCGCGCATGCTTAATATTCCGGTGACCAACACCCTGATGGGCCTTGGCGCCTTCCCGGGTAACGATCGCCAGTTCGTCGGCATGCTCGGCATGCACGGCAGCTACACCGCCAACCTGGCCATGCACCACGCCGATGTGATCCTGGCTGTCGGCGCGCGTTTCGATGATCGGGTGATCAATGGTGAAACGGGCGCCAAGTTCTGCCCGAACGCCAAGATCATCCATATCGACATCGACCCGGCTTCGATCTCCAAGACCATCAAGGCCGACATCCCGATCGTCGGTCCGGTGGACAGCGTGCTGACCGAGATGGTCGCCATCCTCAAGGAGATCGGCGAGACCCCGAACAAGGACGTCGTTGCCAGCTGGTGGAAGCAGATCGACGAGTGGCGCGGTAGCGGCCGCCTGTTCCCCTTCAACGAGGGTGACGGCAGCATCATCAAGCCGCAGAGCGTGATCGAAACCCTCAGCGAAGTGACCAAGGGCGACGCCTTCATCACCTCCGACGTCGGTCAGCACCAGATGTTCGCGGCGCAGTACTACCGCTTCAACAAGCCGAACCGCTGGATCAACTCCGGTGGCCTGGGCACCATGGGCTTCGGTTTCCCGGCGGCCATGGGCGTCAAGCTGAACTTCCCGGAGGCCGACGTGGCCTGCGTTACCGGCGAAGGCAGCATCCAGATGAACATCCAGGAACTGTCGACCTGCCTGCAGTACGACCTGCCGGTGAAGATCATCAACCTGAACAACGGTGCGCTGGGCATGGTTCGCCAGTGGCAGGACATGCAGTACAGCAGCCGTTACTCGCACTCTTACATGGAATCGCTGCCTGACTTCGTCAAGCTGGCCGAGGCCTATGGTCACGTGGGCATGCGCATCACCGACCTGAAAGACCTCAAGCCGAAGATGGAAGAAGCCTTCGCCATGAAGAACCGCCTGGTATTCCTCGACATCGCCGTGGATACCAGCGAGCACGTGTACCCGATGCAGATTCGCGGCGGTGCCATGCGTGACATGTGGCTGAGCAAGACGGAGCGGACCTGAACATGCGCCATATCATCTCCCTGTTGCTGGAAAACGAACCCGGCGCCCTGTCGCGCGTGGTGGGCCTGTTCTCCCAGCGCAACTACAACATCGAAAGCCTGACCGTGGCGCCGACCGAAGACCCGACCCTGTCGCGTCTGACGCTGACCACCGTAGGGCATGACGATGTGATCGAGCAGATCACCAAGAACCTCAACAAGCTGATCGAAGTGGTCAAGCTGGTGAACCTGTCGGAAAGCGCGCACATCGAACGCGAGCTGATGCTGGTCAAGGTCAAGGCCACCGGCGCCCAGCGCGCCGAGGTCAAGCGCACCACCGACATCTTCCGCGGACAGATCGTCGACGTGACCAGCAGCGTCTACACCATTCAGCTGGCCGGCACGAGCGACAAGCTGGACAGCTTCATCCAGGCCGTCGGCACTGCGTCGATCCTGGAAACCGTGCGCAGTGGCGTCACCGGCATTGCCCGTGGCGACAAAGTACTCAGTATCTAACTCTTTAGCGAACGGCCCACGAGGCCAGAAAATAGGGGACCTCCCATGAAAGTGTTTTACGACAAAGACTGTGACCTCTCGATCATCCAGGGCAAAAAAGTCGCCATCATCGGCTACGGCTCCCAGGGCCACGCCCAGGCGTGCAACCTGAAAGACTCCGGCGTTGACGTGACCGTCGGCCTGCGTCCAGGTTCGGCCACCCGTGCCAAGGCTGAAGCTCATGGTCTGAAAGTGGCTGACGTGCCGGCTGCCGTTGCTGCTGCTGACCTGGTCATGATCCTGACCCCGGACGAGTTCCAGTCCCAGCTGTACAAAAACGAAGTCGAGCCGAACATCAAGAAAGGCGCGACCCTGGCCTTCTCCCACGGCTTCGCCATTCACTACAACCAGGTTGTTCCGCGTGCCGACCTCGACGTGATCATGATCGCGCCGAAGGCCCCGGGCCACACCGTGCGTTCCGAATTCGTCAAAGGCGGCGGCATCCCTGACCTGATCGCCATCTACCAAGACGCTTCCGGCAATGCCAAGAACGTTGCCCTGTCCTACGCCGCTGGCGTCGGTGGCGGCCGTACCGGCATCATCGAAACCACCTTCAAGGACGAGACCGAAACCGACCTGTTCGGTGAGCAAGCCGTTCTTTGCGGCGGTTGCGTTGAACTGGTCAAAGCCGGTTTCGATACCCTGGTTGAAGCCGGTTACGCGCCGGAAATGGCCTACTTCGAGTGCCTGCACGAGCTGAAGCTGATCGTCGACCTGATGTTCGAAGGCGGCATCGCCAACATGAACTACTCGATCTCCAACAACGCCGAGTACGGTGAGTACGTCACCGGTCCGGAAGTCATCAACGCCGAATCCCGTCAGGCCATGCGCAACGCTCTGAAGCGCATCCAGAACGGCGAATACGCCAAGATGTTCATCCAGGAAGGCGCCTCGAACTACGCTTCGATGACCGCTTACCGCCGCAACAATGCCGCTCACGGCATCGAAGTGGTTGGCGAGAAGCTGCGTGCGATGATGCCGTGGATCGCTGCCAACAAGATCGTCGACAAGGCCAAGAACTAAGGTCTTCCGACGTTCTAAAAGACGCGGCTACGGCCGCGTTTTTTTATGCTCGTTGCGGGCTTCTGGTATAAAGCCCATTCGTTTGCAGGGCGCTGGCGAACCTAGTTCGCCGGCTCCGGTCGAAGTCTAACCACACCGTTGCAAGGTATTGTTCATGAACGAACGTCCTGAGGAATCCGGCTCTGCCCCCCAAGGGGAAAGCATTCTGCCTATCGATGAGCATGTGGAGGAGGGGCACGATGCCGAAGGGCGCAAGGTGCGCCATCGTGGCATCTACCTGTTGCCTAACCTGTTCACCACCGGCAACCTGTTTGCGGGTTTCTTCGCCATTATCAGTGCCATGAATGGCAAGTACGAGTACGCGGCGGTCGCGATCTTCATCGCCATGGTGCTCGATGGTCTGGATGGTCGAGTAGCACGGCTGACCAATACCCAGAGCGCATTTGGCGCCGAGTATGACTCGCTGTCCGACATGGTCGCCTTTGGTCTGGCACCGGCGCTGCTGGCCTATCAGTGGGCCTTGTCTGAGCTGGGCAATGTCGGGCTTACGGTCGCCTTCATCTATACGGCTTGCGCCGCGTTGCGTCTGGCCCGCTTCAATACCCAGATCGGCAAGGTCGACAAGAAGTGGTTTGTCGGTCTTGCCAGTCCGGCTGCTGCGGGGGTTGTCGCCGGCATGGTCTGGGCACTGAAGGACTTTGGTGTCGATGGCGTGGACATGCCTGTGCCAGTGGTCATGCTCTATGCTTTGCTGGTGGCCATGGCTGGCGTGCTGATGGTCAGCAACATCAAGTTCTACAGTTTCAAGGATCTTGATTTCAAAGGACGCGTGCCTTTTGTGGCGATGCTGGTCGTGGTTCTGGTGTTTGCCGTGGTCTTCAGTGACCCACCGCGTATTCTGCTGCTGATCTTCCTGGCCTATGCGGCTTCTGGTCCTGTGCAATATTTGTTGCAACTGCGCCGTCACAAGGCTGCCGAGTAATGTAATTTCCTGCCGGCTCCGCGGTCTATTGGCGCATCAGTCGTCCTTAGCTGCGGAGCCACCATGCTGATCAAAGTTCCCCTCGCGTCCGCTGCGCGCGAATCCGAAGTCACTCCCGAGTCTGTCTATCTCTCACGTCGCACCTTTATGGCGGCAGCCGGTGGTCTTGCCGCTCTGGGTGCACTGCCGCTACGGGCGGAGAATTCGCGCTATGCCGATGTCGAGGCTGCTAGCAATCCCGCCTGGTTCACCGAGAAGCTTCCAGGCGTGCAGTGGGGGGCGGTCACGGCAGGCGATGAAGCCCTGACGCCATTCAAGGATGCCACGCACTACAACAATTTCTATGAGTTCGGCACCAACAAGGGGGATCCGGCGCGATATGCCGACAAACTTGAAGTAGAGCCCTGGACCGTAATGATCGACGGCGAGGTGGCCAAGCCGGGGCCGGTTTCTCTGGAGTCTCTGGTGCAGCCTCATCGTTTGGAGGAGCGCATCTACCGGCTGCGCTGTGTCGAGGCCTGGTCGATGGTGATTCCCTGGCTGGGTTTCCCTCTGGCGGATTTGCTCAAACGTGCGGAGCCAACCAGCAAGGCGAGGTATGTACGCTTCGAAACCAGGGTTGCGCCCGAGCAGATGTCCGGCGTGCGTTCGGGCTTTTCCTTGATCGACTGGCCGTATCGCGAGGGATTGCGTCTGGATGAGGCGATGCATCCGCTATCTATCATGGCTGTCGGGCTCTATGGGCGCGTATTGCCCAATCAGAATGGGGCGCCATTGCGTCTGGTGGTGCCATGGAAGTACGGCTTCAAGAGTATCAAGTCGATCGTACGCATCAGTCTGGTTGCCGAGCAGCCTGCAACCACCTGGGAGAGCCTGGCGCCTGATGAGTATGGCTTCTATGCCAACGTCAATCCGCAAGTCGATCATCCGCGCTGGAGTCAGGCAACCGAGCGCCGCCTGCCCAATAGCCTGTTCAGTCCGAATGTGGTGTCGACCAAGCTGTTCAATGGCTATGACGAAGTTGCCTCTCTTTATAGTGGTCTGGATCTGCGGAAGTACTACTGATGCGTTATCGAGTCTGGCGAATCGTTGTCTTCCTCCTGGCGTTGTTTCCTCCTGTGCTGTGGCTATATATGGGGCTGACTCAGCAATTGGGGCCTGATCCCGGCAAGGTTCTGGTGGATAACCTGGGGCAGGGGGCGTTGATCCTGCTACTGCTGACGTTGAGCATGACGCCTTTGCGCCGTCTGAGCGCTTGGGGTGGGTGGATTGCTGTGCGCCGTCAGCTCGGCTTGTGGTGCTTTACCTATGTCCTGTTGCACGTTGCGGGATATCTGACGTTTATCCTGGGGTTGCACTTTGATCGACTGCTGGATGATCTGAGTGAGCGGCCTTACATCATTGTCGGTGCCATGGCCTTTGTCGGGCTGTGGCTCCTGGCCCTTACCTCGAATCACTACAGTGTGCGCAGGCTGGGCGCGCGTTGGCGGCAGCTGCACAAGCTGGTCTATGTAATCCTCGTTCTGGGGCTGCTGCATATGCTCTGGGTTGCGCGCTCCGACATCGGCGAATGGGTGTTTTATGCCGTGTCTGGCTCGGCTTTGCTGATGTTGCGCATTCCGGCTGTGGCAGCCTGGCTCTCGGCTCGTCCGGGGAAGGTAAAAAGTTTCAGAAAGGCGTTGACGGCGAAATCTGCGGGCCTATAATGCGCACCTCTTCCGGCGCAGCCTGATCTGAAAACTCCTTGCTAAACAAGAAGTTAGATGAAAATAAAGGTTGCGGCGGTGGCGGATTCGAGTAGAATGCGCCGGGCTGACAGGGTGGTGGTTTGATCCTGTTAGTGCTTTGGTTCGAAAGAGCTGAAGAAGCTTGAAAGAGGTGGTTGACAGCGAGTTTGAACGCTGTAGAATTCGCCTCCCGCTGATGTGAAGCGAAAGCAGATCGGAAGCGCAAGCGGTTGAGAAGAAACGAAAAATTCTTCGAAACTGGTTGACAGAAAGAAAGGCTGCTGTAGAATGCGCGGCCTCGGTTGAGACGAAAGACTTAATCGAAACGCTCTTTAACAACTTGAATCAAGCAATTCGTGTGGGTGCTTGTGGAGTAAGACTGTTAGTCGCAAGATTATCAGCAACACAAGTAACTCTTCGTGAATTCAAAGAGTTTATTTGCGATTGCTGAGCCAAGTTTAGGGTTTTCTCAAAACCCAAGCAGTATTGAACTGAAGAGTTTGATCATGGCTCAGATTGAACGCTGGCGGCAGGCCTAACACATGCAAGTCGAGCGGTAGAGAGGTGCTTGCATCTCTTGAGAGCGGCGGACGGGTGAGTAATGCCTAGGAATCTGCCTAGTGGTGGGGGATAACGTTCGGAAACGGACGCTAATACCGCATACGTCCTACGGGAGAAAGCGGGGGATCTTCGGACCTCGCGCCATTAGATGAGCCTAGGTCGGATTAGCTAGTTGGTGAGGTAAAGGCTCACCAAGGCGACGATCCGTAACTGGTCTGAGAGGATGATCAGTCACACTGGAACTGAGACACGGTCCAGACTCCTACGGGAGGCAGCAGTGGGGAATATTGGACAATGGGCGAAAGCCTGATCCAGCCATGCCGCGTGTGTGAAGAAGGTCTTCGGATTGTAAAGCACTTTAAGTTGGGAGGAAGGGTAGTAACCTAATACGTTGCTACTTTGACGTTACCGACAGAATAAGCACCGGCTAACTTCGTGCCAGCAGCCGCGGTAATACGAAGGGTGCAAGCGTTAATCGGAATTACTGGGCGTAAAGCGCGCGTAGGTGGTTCAGCAAGTTGGATGTGAAAGCCCTGGGCTCAACCTGGGAACTGCATCCAAAACTACTGAGCTAGAGTACGGTAGAGGGTAGTGGAATTTCCTGTGTAGCGGTGAAATGCGTAGATATAGGAAGGAACACCAGTGGCGAAGGCGACTACCTGGACTGATACTGACACTGAGGTGCGAAAGCGTGGGGAGCAAACAGGATTAGATACCCTGGTAGTCCACGCCGTAAACGATGTCGACTAGCCGTTGGGATCCTTGAGATCTTAGTGGCGCAGCTAACGCATTAAGTCGACCGCCTGGGGAGTACGGCCGCAAGGTTAAAACTCAAATGAATTGACGGGGGCCCGCACAAGCGGTGGAGCATGTGGTTTAATTCGAAGCAACGCGAAGAACCTTACCTGGCCTTGACATGCTGAGAACTTTCTAGAGATAGATTGGTGCCTTCGGGAACTCAGACACAGGTGCTGCATGGCTGTCGTCAGCTCGTGTCGTGAGATGTTGGGTTAAGTCCCGTAACGAGCGCAACCCTTGTCCTTAGTTACCAGCACGTTATGGTGGGCACTCTAAGGAGACTGCCGGTGACAAACCGGAGGAAGGTGGGGATGACGTCAAGTCATCATGGCCCTTACGGCCAGGGCTACACACGTGCTACAATGGTCGGTACAAAGGGTTGCCAAGCCGCGAGGTGGAGCTAATCCCATAAAACCGATCGTAGTCCGGATCGCAGTCTGCAACTCGACTGCGTGAAGTCGGAATCGCTAGTAATCGTGAATCAGAATGTCACGGTGAATACGTTCCCGGGCCTTGTACACACCGCCCGTCACACCATGGGAGTGGGTTGCTCCAGAAGTAGCTAGTCTAACCGCAAGGGGGACGGTTACCACGGAGTGATTCATGACTGGGGTGAAGTCGTAACAAGGTAGCCGTAGGGGAACCTGCGGCTGGATCACCTCCTTAATCGAAGACTTCAGCTTCTTCATAAGTTCCCACACGAATTGCTTGATTCACTTGCGAAAAGCGATTGGGTTATTACCCGAGAGTAAGACGATTGGGTCTGTAGCTCAGTTGGTTAGAGCGCACCCCTGATAAGGGTGAGGTCGGCAGTTCGAATCTGCCCAGACCCACCAATTGTCAAGGGATGTGGCCAGTCCGTAGATGGGGCCATAGCTCAGCTGGGAGAGCGCCTGCCTTGCACGCAGGAGGTCAGGAGTTCGATCCTCCTTGGCTCCACCATTAACTCTTGAATCGCTGAAAGCTTAGAATTGAATGCTTATGTATGAAGCATTGAATTCTGGTCTTTGCGCCAGAACTGTTCTTTAAAAATTTGGGTATGTGATAGAAGTAGACCGATGTGTTGCTTTCACTGGCAGCATATCGAGTCAAGGTAAAATTTGCGTGTTCTCTATGCAAATTTTCGGCGAATGTCGTCTTCACGTTTGAGACAGTAACCAGATTGCTTGGGGTTATATGGTCAAGTGAAGAAGCGCATACGGTGGATGCCTTGGCAGTCAGAGGCGATGAAAGACGTGGTAGCCTGCGAAAAGCTTCGGGGAGGTGGCAAACAACCTTTGATCCGGAGATGTCTGAATGGGGGAACCCAGCCATCATAAGATGGTTATCTTGTACTGAATACATAGGTGCAAGAGGCGAACCAGGGGAACTGAAACATCTAAGTACCCTGAGGAAAAGAAATCAACCGAGATTCCCTTAGTAGTGGCGAGCGAACGGGGATTAGCCCTTAAGTGGCTTTGAGATTAGCGGAACGCTCTGGAAAGTGCGGCCATAGTGGGTGATAGCCCTGTACGCGAAAATCTCTTAGTCATGAAATCGAGTAGGACGGAGCACGAGAAACTTTGTCTGAATATGGGGGGGACCATCCTCCAAGGCTAAATACTACTGACTGACCGATAGTGAACTAGTACCGTGAGGGAAAGGCGAAAAGAACCCCGGAGAGGGGAGTGAAATAGATCCTGAAACCGTATGCGTACAAGCAGTGGGAGCCCACTTTGTTGGGTGACTGCGTACCTTTTGTATAATGGGTCAGCGACTTATATTCAGTGGCAAGCTTAACCGAATAGGGGAGGCGTAGCGAAAGCGAGTCTTAATAGGGCGTTTAGTCGCTGGGTATAGACCCGAAACCGGGCGATCTATCCATGGGCAGGTTGAAGGTTGGGTAACACTAACTGGAGGACCGAACCGACTACCGTTGAAAAGTTAGCGGATGACCTGTGGATCGGAGTGAAAGGCTAATCAAGCTCGGAGATAGCTGGTTCTCCTCGAAAGCTATTTAGGTAGCGCCTCATGTATCACTGTAGGGGGTAGAGCACTGTTTCGGCTAGGGGGTCATCCCGACTTACCAAACCGATGCAAACTCCGAATACCTACAAGTGCCGAGCATGGGAGACACACGGCGGGTGCTAACGTCCGTCGTGAAAAGGGAAACAACCCAGACCGTCAGCTAAGGTCCCAAAGTTATGGTTAAGTGGGAAACGATGTGGGAAGGCTTAGACAGCTAGGAGGTTGGCTTAGAAGCAGCCACCCTTTAAAGAAAGCGTAATAGCTCACTAGTCGAGTCGGCCTGCGCGGAAGATGTAACGGGGCTCAAACCATACACCGAAGCTACGGGTATCACTTAGGTGATGCGGTAGAGGAGCGTTCTGTAAGCCTGTGAAGGTGAGTTGAGAAGCTTGCTGGAGGTATCAGAAGTGCGAATGCTGACATGAGTAACGACAATGCGAGTGAAAAACTCGCACGCCGAAAGACCAAGGTTTCCTGCGCAACGTTAATCGACGCAGGGTTAGTCGGTCCCTAAGGCGAGGCAGAAATGCGTAGTCGATGGGAAACAGGTTAATATTCCTGTACTTCTAGTTACTGCGATGGAGGGACGGAGAAGGCTAGGCCAGCTTGGCGTTGGTTGTCCAAGTTTAAGGTGGTAGGCAGAGTGCTTAGGTAAATCCGGGCGCTTAATGCTGAGAGCTGATGACGAGCGTTCTTTTAGAACGTGAAGTGGTTGATGCCATGCTTCCAGGAAAAGCTTCTAAGCTTCAGGTAACTAGGAACCGTACCCCAAACCGACACAGGTGGTTGGGTAGAGAATACCAAGGCGCTTGAGAGAACTCGGGTGAAGGAACTAGGCAAAATGGCACCGTAACTTCGGGAGAAGGTGCGCCGGTGAGGGTGAAGCATTTACTGCGTAAGCTCATGCCGGTCGAAGATACCAGGCCGCTGCGACTGTTTATTAAAAACACAGCACTCTGCAAACACGAAAGTGGACGTATAGGGTGTGACGCCTGCCCGGTGCCGGAAGGTTAATTGATGGGGTTAGCGCAAGCGAAGCTCTTGATCGAAGCCCCGGTAAACGGCGGCCGTAACTATAACGGTCCTAAGGTAGCGAAATTCCTTGTCGGGTAAGTTCCGACCTGCACGAATGGCGTAACGATGGCGGCGCTGTCTCCACCCGAGACTCAGTGAAATTGAAATCGCTGTGAAGATGCAGTGTATCCGCGGCTAGACGGAAAGACCCCGTGAACCTTTACTATAGCTTTGCACTGGACTTTGAATTTGCTTGTGTAGGATAGGTGGGAGGCTTTGAAGCGTGGACGCCAGTTCGCGTGGAGCCAATCTTGAAATACCACCCTGGCAACTTTGAGGTTCTAACTCTGGTCCGTTATCCGGATCGAGGACAGTGTATGGTGGGTAGTTTGACTGGGGCGGTCTCCTCCTAAAGAGTAACGGAGGAGTACGAAGGTGCGCTCAGACCGGTCGGAAATCGGTCGTAGAGTATAAAGGCAAAAGCGCGCTTGACTGCGAGACAGACACGTCGAGCAGGTACGAAAGTAGGTCTTAGTGATCCGGTGGTTCTGTATGGAAGGGCCATCGCTCAACGGATAAAAGGTACTCCGGGGATAACAGGCTGATACCGCCCAAGAGTTCATATCGACGGCGGTGTTTGGCACCTCGATGTCGGCTCATCACATCCTGGGGCTGAAGCCGGTCCCAAGGGTATGGCTGTTCGCCATTTAAAGTGGTACGCGAGCTGGGTTTAGAACGTCGTGAGACAGTTCGGTCCCTATCTGCCGTGGACGTTTGAGATTTGAGAGGGGCTGCTCCTAGTACGAGAGGACCGGAGTGGACGAACCTCTGGTGTTCCGGTTGTCACGCCAGTGGCATTGCCGGGTAGCTATGTTCGGAAAAGATAACCGCTGAAAGCATCTAAGCGGGAAACTTGCCTCAAGATGAGATCTCACTGGAGCCTTGAGCTCCCTAAAGGGCCGTCGAAGACTACGACGTTGATAGGTTGGGTGTGTAAGCGCTGTGAGGCGTTGAGCTAACCAATACTAATTGCCCGTGAGGCTTGACCATATAACACCCAAACAATTTGCTGTTTGTGTGTCTCGACAGAAGTCGACAAACCGAAAATTTGCCTGAACACGCACTACCAACTGATATCACATACCCAATTAGCTGTAGCGACTAAACACCGAGACAGCAACCGAATTGCTTGACGACCATAGAGCGTTGGAACCACCTGATCCCATCCCGAACTCAGTAGTGAAACGACGCATCGCCGATGGTAGTGTGGGGCTTCCCCATGTGAGAGTAGGTCATCGTCAAGCTCCTATCCCCAAACCCCCAATCCGTGAAAACGGGTTGGGGGTTTGGCTTTGTGCGAAAGAAAAGCTCAAGGCCATAGCCCGGGACGGGAGCGTAGGGGCGCTTCTTGTCTTGCAGCGCTTGCTGGTTTGTTGCTCTACTCTTGCCTGCATAGCGCGTTTCTGCGTCTGTCATTTCTTGCTTCTGGGAGAGTTTTCTCCCTGTCTATATCTGTTCCGGAATGGAGTCTGATCTCGATCATGACCGAGCTTAAAACAGCCAAAACTCGCCGAACGACCAGCTGGTCTGCCATCTGGGTGTTGCCATTGATTGCCCTCTTGATCGGCGGTTGGTTGGGCTGGCGTGCCTACAATCAGGCCGGGATCGAGATTCAGGTGTATTTCCCCAGCGGCGACGGGATTCAGACCGGCAAGACTGAGGTGATCTTTAAAGGTATGCCGATTGGCAAGGTCATCGGGCTGGAGATTGACGACAGCGGCAAGAAGCGTGGCGTGCGCGCGACCATTGAGATGGATAAGCGTGTTGAGCCACACCTGCGCAGCAATACCCGCTTCTGGCTGGTCAAGCCGAGTGTTTCACTGGCGGGTATTACCGGTCTGGAAACCTTGGTCTCCGGTAACTACATCACGGCCAGTCCGGGTGATGGCGAGCCGACTCGCGAGTTCACGGCTCTGATCGAGCCGCCGCCACTGGCAGACACCATTCCTGGGCTTCACCTGACGCTCAAGGCTGATCGTCTCGGCTCACTGAACCGTGACAGCCCGGTGTTCTACAAGCAGATCCAGGTTGGGCGAGTGAAGAGCTACAAGCTAGCCGAAGACCAGAGCACGGTTGAAATCAAGCTGTTCATCCAGCCGGAGTTTGCCTCTCTGGTACGCAAACATACGCGCTTCTGGAACGCCAGCGGTGTCACCATCGATGCTGGTCTGTCTGGGGTCAAAGTTCGTACCGAGTCGCTGGCAAGCATCGTGGCAGGCGGCATCGCCTTTGCCACGCCGGAGCACCGCAAGGACAGTCCACCGACTGACCCGAGCCTACCGTTTCGTCTCTATGAAGACTTTGATGACGCACAGGCCGGCATCAAGGTTGCGCTCAAGCTGCATGACTTCGATGGTCTCGAGCCCGGCCGAACGCCGGTGATGTACAAGGGCATTCAGGTTGGCCATATGAAGACCTTCAAGGTCGACCAGGATCTGGGCGGTGCCAGTGTCGAGCTGATGCTGGACCCACGTACCGAGGACTATCTGGTCGAGGGAACGGATTTCTGGATGGTCAAGCCGTCGATCTCCTTAGCCGGCATCACGGGTTTGGAAGCCCTGGTCAAGGGTAACTACATTGCCATTCGCCCAGGCGAAACTGGAGGCGCACAGGTTCGTGAGTTTGTTGCTCGCGACAAAGCTCCGCCTCTCGATTTGGGCGCGCCAGGCCTGCATCTGGTTTTGTTCAGTGACACTCTTGGCTCTCTGGAAGTCGGCAGTCCCATCCTCTATCGCCAGGTCAAGGTCGGCAGCATCCAGAGTTACCAGTTTGCCAAAGATCAGAAACGCGTGGTTCTGGGAGCGCACATCGAGCCCGAGTACGCCAAGCTGGTCAACAGCTCAACACGCTTCTGGAATGCCAGTGGCATAAGCCTTACCGGCGGGCTCTCGGGGATCAAGGTCAAGAGCGAGTCTTTGCAGAGTTTGCTGGCAGGTGGCGTTGCCTTCGACACCCCAAATCTGAGTGCTTCAGTCAGTCGCAAGATCCAGCGCTTCACGCTGCATGAGGATCGTGACAAAGCACTGCAGGAAGGCGTAACCATTCAGATCAAGGTGGCCAGTGGCGATGGGCTCAACCCCGGTACACCGATTCGTTACAAAGGCATCGAGGTGGGCAAGGTTGAAACCGTCGAGCTGACCGATGATCTGCAGGCCGTGCTGCTCAATGCGCGGATCACCAAGGCGACCACACGGATTGCCAGCGTTGGCAGCTCTTTCTGGGTGGTAAAGCCCGAGCTTGGTTTGGCGCGTACTGCCAATCTGGAAACTCTGGTCAGTGGCCAGTATCTGGAGGTATCGCCCGCAGACAAGGCTGGTAAGCCGCAGGCCTATTTCGAGGCGCGCATGCAGGCGCCAACGGCTGACGTGCGCGAAACGGGTCTGCGCGTCGTACTGAGCACCGCTCGCCGCGGCTCGATCAAACCGGGCGTGGTGGTGAGCTATCGGGAAGTCCCGGTGGGCAAGGTGACCCATTTCGAGTTGGGGCCAACCTCTGATCGTGTGTTGATCCACGCGCTGATTGAACCGCGTTATGCCCCCCTGGTGCGCAGTGGCACGCGTTTCTGGAATGCCAGCGGTATTGGCGTCGAGGCCGGGTTGTTCAAGGGCGTGAAAGTACGCACGGAATCCCTTGAGGCCTTGCTGGAAGGCGGTATTGCTTTTGCCACCCCGGACAATGCATTGATGGGCGGGCCGGCCCAGCCAGGGCAGACCTATGCGCTGAACGACGAGGTCAACGAAGAGTGGCTGAAGTGGGCGCCGAAGATCGTGCTGGACAAGTGAAGTGAGGGAATCGGGCAGATTCAGTTTGAGTTAAGTCGACTTGGCTATCTTGGTTCCTGTCGAAACCAACTACCCCTAGCGGAGACTGAACATGAACAAGCTGACTGCCCTATTTGCCATCACCACCCTGGCTGCCACTGCCGGTATCGCCCAGGCCCGCGACCTGGGTCCGGACGAAGCGCTGAAACTGCGCGACGCCGGTACCATCCAGAGCTTCGAGAAACTCAACGAAGCGGCCATCGCCAAGCACCCCGGCAGCAAGGTCGAGGAAACCGAGCTGGAAGAGGAATACGGTCGCTACATCTATCAGGTCGAGCTGCGTGATGCGCAGAACGTGCAGTGGGATCTGGAACTGGATGCCACCAACGGTCAGATCCTCAAAGACCAGCGCGACGATTGATCGATCGCCAGATAACGAAAGGGCCGCATTAGCGGCCCTTGTCGTTTCTACTCCCGGATTGCATCCGGGCTACCCTCAGGCCGGCTGGCCTTCCGGCTCGGCGGCTTTTACCACCTCGCGGCGCTTGATGTACTTCCAGTCCGCCTCGTCGATGTAGATACCGTTCGGCCCGCTGCCACCTTCCAAGTCGATGGCCACATGGGCCGAGACCTGCGGCTTCACCGAGGCGAGGATCGGCACGAAGCCCAGTTGCAGGCTGGTCTCGATCAGCGCCTGCTGGTTGCGCTCGTCGATGTCCGCCGCTTCGTCGAGATAGTAGGGCAGGCGTACCTTGCCGGCCTGCTCGCGGTCCATCAGGTGCAGCAGCAGGTACATGTTGGTCAGCGCCTTGATGGTCATGGTCGTGCCGTTGGACGCCGCGCCGTCGATGTCGGTGTGCATCACCGGCTGGCCGCCGACCTTGGTGATCTCGAACGCCAGTTCGAACAGGTCCTTGAGGCCCAGCTGGTTGTGGTTGGCCGCGACCAGGCGCGCCAGGTACTCCTTGGCCTCCTCGTTCTTGGCGTCCTGATCGCCGCTCTGCTGCAGATCGAACACCGAAAGGGTCTCGCCTTCCTCGTACTTACCGGCGCTGTGGATGATCTGGTCGATGTGTTTGAGCGCGTCTTTGTTCGGCGCGAGGACGATGCGGAAGCTCTCCAGGTTGGAGACCTGGCGCTTGTTGATCTCGCGGTTGAACAGCGCCAACTGGTGTTCCAGGTTGTCGTAGTCGCTGCGGATATTGCGCAGGGTACGGGCGATGTCGGTGACTGCCGCCCGTCTGGCCTTGGCAAGGGTCAGGGCCTCGTCCTGGCGGTGCGCGTAGGCGTTGACCAGCAGGTGCAGGCGACGCTCGACGTCGTCCTCGCTGTCGAACTTGGCCACGCCTTTCAGGCGCACCTGAGCGTACAGCGCCTCGATCTGGCCGTCGATGCGCTGCAGTGCCTGCCAGCTGTCCTGGTAGTCGTTGAGCAGGGGCTGCAGGTTGTCCAGCGAGTCGTCGACCGGGTCCATGAACGGCGTGCCGAACGGCAGGTCGGCCGGCAGCAGTTGGCGGCGGCGCAGGGCATCTTCGAGGGTGCGCTGCTTGGCTTCCAGATCGGCCAACTGACGGCCGACCAGTTGCAGCTTGGCGGACAGCTGTTGCACGCGCTCGGTAAAAGCATCCGAAGCGCGCTTGAGCTCGTCCTGGGCGGCCTCCAATTGTGCAAGCTGCTCCAGCTTGCTGGCGTCCTCGACGGACAAGGTCTGGCAGCGGCGGAAGTCTTCCAGCGCCTTCTGCGCATCCAGCACGTCCTTGTACAGCTGCTCGGCCTGGGCCTTGCTCGCAGCGCGGTCGGCGGCCACGGCCTGCTGGGTCTTGAGTTGCTTGAGCTCGCGTTCCAGGCGATCGCGCTGGTCGCGCAGGGCAGCGCGGTCGGCCAGGGCCTGCAGGGCCGGCGGCTCGATATGCGACAGGTCGATGGACAGGCCGGGCACTTCGAAGTGATCGCCCTTGAAGCGATCTAGCACGGCCTCAACCGCCTTGACCCAGTCGTCGCCCTCGGCCTGGATGCCTTTTTCGCCCAGCGGCAGGCTGAACAGCTGGCCGTTGAACAGGCGCATCAGGCGATCGACATCGGCCTGGCTGAACTCCTCACGCAGGCGCGAGTAACTGTTGTTGTCGGCGTGGTCGAGCTGCTGCTTGACCGACTTCAGACGTTTTTCCAGGTCACGCAGACGCTCGTCGAGGTCCTCGGCCGAGAACTGCCGCGACTGCGCCAGGGCGCCGGCCAGTTCGTCGTGGGCGTCCTTGGCGGCGAGCAGCTGCGCTTCCAGCACTTTCACGTCGTCGACCAGGGCGAAGCGGTTCTTCAGCACCGCCAGTTCGCCCATCCAACGCTGGATTTCGCTGATCTCGCGTTCCAGGCGCATCAGCTCCTGGGTGCCGCCGCGCTGCTCGTGCTGCAGGCCGTCCTGCTCGCCACGGTAGTGCTCGTGCTGGGCCAGCAGCTCGTCACGGCGCGCACCGGAGTAGTCCTGCCAGGTGCCGAGCAGGTTATCCAGCAGCGGCGACAGGCGATGCAGCTTGCCGCGCAGTACTTCGCGCTGGGCCACGCCGGCGGACAGCGCTTCGATCAGCGGGCCGGCGGTGACCAGCGCCTGGTAGTCCTGCTCCATGCGGCGCACGTCGCGGAACGCCTCCTCGGTGGCGGCGATGTAGTCGACGCTGCCGGAGCGCAGGCTGTGCTCGAAGGCATCGAGGAACAGCTGCTTGAGCTTGGCCGCGGTGATCTCGCGCATATGCAGCAGGTTGATGAACAGGGCGCGGAAGGTCTTCAGGCTCTGCTCGCTGGTGGAGCGCAGCGGAATCAGGGTCAGGTCCAGCGGGATCGAAGTATGTCCGCCAACCAGCAGGCGGCGCAGTTCATCGGGCTTCAGTTCATAGGCGACGATCCCGGCCTGGCCGAGGTTGTTGAACAGCTCGCGCTGGCGCAGGCAGGTGCCGTTGCTCTGGTAGTGCTGCAGGTCCAGCTCGCCACGGTAGGCGAAGAACTGGTGACCGAAGCCGCCGCCCGGGCCGCGACCGGCCACGCCGATCACGTGCGGGCCGTGGGGCAGGGACACTTCGACGAGGATGTAGCTGGTGTCGCTGGCGAAGTAGAACTTGCGCGAGGCTTCCAGGCTGTACTTGCCGAAGCTCATGTCCGACATGCGCGCCAGGATCGGGAACTGCAGGGCGTTGATCGACGCCGATTTACCCAGGTTGTTGGCGCCGTACACCGACAGCGGGTTTTCCAGCGGGAACAGGCCGAGGCTGTAGCCGGCGGTGTTCAGCAGGGCGAAGCGGCGGATGCCGTAGCGTTCCTGGCTCATGCGTCGATCTCCTGGGCTTCACGTTCTTCGGCCATGGCGCGAGCCAGGGCATCTTCCTCGTTTTCTTCGAGGGCGATTGTTTCGGCCGGCTCGATGATCACGATGTCGTCTTCGACCTCATCGGCAACCAGTACCGGTGTCGGCAGGGGCAGGGCGCTGTGCAGGCTGGCGGCGAGGTCGCGGTCCTGCTGCACCGACAGGCACACGTCGAGGAAGCGGTGCATCGGCGCGAGGAAGCGGTACACGCCGTTGTCCTCGCCGGCGAAGCCGAGCTGGGTCAGGCGGCGCATGACCTTCTCTTCCAGTTCTTCCTGGGTGGTGACTTCGGCCTGGAGGAACAGGTCCTTGTACTTGTCCAGTAGCGGCGGCAGCTCGTCGCGGCCGAGGCTGCCGCCGTCGAGCACGGCCAGCGGGTCGCGGCCCTGGTCGGCGAGGTGCTCGACCAGGACGAAGGTGAACAGCGCCAGGCGCTGGGCGGTCTTGTTGACCTGGGCGCCCATCTGCTCGGGGACGAAGTAGTAGAAGCCGCGGGTGTCGCAGGTCAGCTCGTAGCCGAGCGACTTGAACAGTGCGCGGTACTGGTCCTGCAGGTTGGATAGCTGGGTGTACAGCTCCGGGTCGCGGCGGCTGATGTGGTAGCCCTTGAACAGCTCGCGGAAGATCGGCGCCAGCTGGGTCAGTTCTTTCAGGTCGATATTCATGCAGTGGTCCCGGCCGGCTTGATCAGGGCGTAGGAGCTCAGGCTGACCTGATGCTCGCGGGTGAGGTAATCGCGGCGCTCGAGGCGTTCACGCTGGAAGCGGCTATCGCGGGACAGGCGCGAGAACCAGTAGAGCAATTCGTCGGTGGCGCCGGTCGGTTCCTGCTCCAGCAGCCAGACCATCAGGTCCGGCAGCGGCAGGGCCTGCTCGCAGCGCTCGATCATCTCGCGGGCGGTGCGCGGCGCGCGTTGCGGTTCGCCCTTGCGCGTGGCGCTGGCCTTGGGGAACTGCGACGGCTTGGGCTCGAAGCGGGCTAGGGCGTAGACGTACGCCTCGACCTGCGAGGCGGTGCCGAGGAAGGTGCTCTGCGGGCGCGTGTGCAGCGGCAGCGAAGCCTGCGGTACGGCGTCCAGGCCCTTCTTGCGGATTGCCGCCAGGGCCAGTGCCGCGCCACGGGTCACGGCGTTGTGCCGGCGCGCTTCCTCGCGCAGCGGCAGCAGCAGCTCGCGGGCCTTGCGCAGGGTCAGCTGGGCGGTGGTCTGCATTTCCAGGATGCGCGCGTGGGTGCGCAGCAGTAGGTCGTCGTCGACCAGTTGGCCAAGGCGCTGCTGTTCACCGAGCAGCTTGAGCAGCACCTGCTCGACGCGCCGTACGCCCTGCTCGAAGGCGCCGTCGGCGGCGACCAGCTGGATCATCGGCTCAACGTATTCGTCCCAGGTCGCCAGCACTTCGGCGTAGCGCTGGCGCAGCGGAATCTGCCGGTCGCTGGTCTTGGCCCGTTCGGCCACGCCGATCAGCGCCTGCTCGTCGTTGCCGAGCTTCTTCAGTACATCGCGCACGCGCATATCGAGCAGACGCAGCTGGCGGGCCAGATCGTTGCCGTCGCGGATTTCGAACGCGTCCTGGATATAACCGGCCAGGCGCTCCAGATGGCGCAGGTAGGCTTCGATTTCCAGGCACAGGCCGAGGCGGTGTTCGCGCCGCAGGTAGGCGAGGAAGTCATGGATCTGCGCGTTCAGCTCGAAGCGATTGGGGCTCTTGGCCACCGGCACCAGGATATCCAGGCGGATCCACTGGTCGAGCAGGGCGGTAATGTCAGCGGGGCTGCCCGCAGGCAGCTGCGCGCCGAGCTGGTTGCGCAACTCCACCAGGCTCAGGGTGCCGGCATCGAAGCGCTCGCACAGCGGTTCCAGTAGCGTCCAGTGCTCGGCGAGGGCGCGCAGTACGCGCTTGGGGTCAATCATTTGGGCATCCGTTCTGCAGGCTGCTTTCTTATAAAGCGCGGAATTGTACTGCAAAGGTAAGGGGCTGGCCGACCGGGTGTCGAAACGCCCGTCGGCCTTCCCCGAAGCGGCGATTCAGGCCACAATTCCCGCCCATCAGAGTGGGCCCGCTGCCCGCCACAGGAACTCTCTACCTTGATCGAAGAAGCCCGTCGCCGTGCCTATCTGACCGCCATGCAGGTGGTCAGCTGGCTGCCGCGCAGTGTGTTGCCCTTTGCTGCGCCATCGCGGGCCGAGCTGCTGCAGCAATTGCCCGAGCCGGAGCCGCAGGTTGTCGCGCCGCCGGTAGCGGCTGCCGCGCCTGCAACGGTGCGCGAAGATGCTCCGGCACCCCGTCCGAGCATCGAAGTGCCGCGCCCCGCAGTGCCGATGCCCAAACCAATGATCAAGGCCGAACCGACCGCGAGCGAAGCAGAAGAAACCCCGGCGCCGACCCGGGCTGCACCTGTGGCGCCGCCGCGCTTTGCCCTGCAGCTGCTGCGTGCCGGCGACTGCGCCGTGCTGGTCGAGCTGCCCACCGGCGAATCCTTCCAGAGCCGCGATCCAGCCTATCTGCTGTTGAAAGACCTGCTGCGTGCCGCCGGCCTGCCGGACAGCCCGCAACAGGTCGGCGACGGCTCGCCGATCCGCTGGCCGCTGCTCTCGCGCGGCAACCTCGACCAGGGCCCGGATGCGGCCCGTGACTACGTGCAGGGCGTGCTGGCCGGCCAGCTGGAAAGCCAGCCCTGCGCCTGCCTGTGGCTGATCGGTTTGCCCGCCATACGTTTTGCCGGCGAAGGCGATGCCGACAGCTACAACCGCGAACTGACCATCGACGGCCTCGGCCCGGCCTGGGCGCTGCCGGGGCTGGAGCTGCTGATGGACGAGCCTGAGCGCAAGCGCGAGTTGTGGCAGGCCATGCGCCGGGTGATGCAGCGCTGGAAGCCGACTGTATGAGTGGCGCCATCAGCTTTCGCCCGATGACTGAGGCGGATCTCGACCGCGTGGTGCAGATCGAGGCCGCCGCCTTCAGCCACCCGTGGAACCGCAACCTGTTCGCCGATGGCCTCAAGTCCTACGACTGCTGGGTAATGTTGGAGGGCGACGAGCAGATCGGCCACGGCATCATCCAGGTGATCATCGACGAGGCGCACCTGCTCAATATCACCGTGCGCCCGCAGAGCCAGGGCAAGGGCTACGGCCTGCAGCTGCTGGAACACCTGATGCGCCGGGCCATGCAGCTGAACGCTGGCGAGTGCTTCCTCGAAGTACGTGCCAGTAACCAGTCGGCCTATCGCCTGTACGAGCGCTACGGCTTCAACGAGATCGGCCGGCGCCGCGACTACTACCCGGCAGCGGGGGGGCGCGAAGATGCGCTGGTGATGGCCTGCACGCTGCTCGACTGAGTACTGTTCGGCAAAACCAGTCTTTCGGGCCCGCGCTGGCACAAGCGAGTGGCTACCAGCGGATAGAATGGCGCTCCATCTAAAAGGAGTGATTGCCATGGAACAGGCAAACCAGAGTCCCCCGTCCGCCATCCATATTGATCTCGGCACCCTGCCGCTGCAGCTTGAGGTGCCCGGTTTCGCGACCTTCTACGAAGAGCACCGCCTGGCTAACGAGAGCCCGTCGTTGGCGACCCTCCTCAGCTTCATCGGCTACGGCGTGCTGATCGTTGGCGTGCTGACCCTGATCTTTGGTCCGGAAAGCGTCATGGTCAGTACGTTCAGCGGGCCGGACTTTTTCCAGATGATCCAGCTCTATCCAGGCCCCATCGCTTCGGCGGGCTTCCTGATTGCTTCCGCGGCAACCCTGATGAACGGGCAGAAGCTGCAGCTGACCCCCGAGGACTACCTGCTCAATCACTACCCGATCGAGCCGCAAGGCGAATTGCCACAAGGGCAGGACTTGCACGTCGGCTATCTCGGTGACAGCCGCTTCCTGCTCAGCGGCGTGGTTGCGGGGGAGGCCGCTGGCGCGAGCCCGGCCGGCGCCTGAACCGCGGCTTGCTTGTCAAAGTCCAGGCCGCTCCGTATGGTGCGGCGCGAGCCTGGAGGATTAGCCATGAATGATCTGCAGCACCTGTTCGACAACAACGCGCGCTGGGCCGAGTCAGTCAACCAGAAGGACCCGGAGTTCTTCGTCAAGCTGGCCAAGCAGCAGACGCCCGAGTTCCTCTGGATCGGCTGTTCGGATGCGCGGGTGCCGGCCAACGAAATCGTCGGTCTGTTACCGGGCGATATCTTCGTCCACCGCAACGTCGCCAACGTGGTGCTGCATACCGACCTCAACTGCCTGTCGGTGATCCAGTACGCGGTCGACGTGCTCAAGGTCAAACACATCCTTGTCACCGGCCACTATGGCTGCGGCGGCGTGCGCGCGGCCATGCAGGACCGCCAGTTCGGCCTGATCGACGGCTGGCTGCGCTCGATCCGCGATCTCTATTACGAGCAGCGCGAGCACTTCGCCGCCATCGCCGACGAGGAAGACAAGGTCGACCGCCTCTGCGAGCTCAACGTCATCCACCAGGTCGCCAACGTCAGCCACACCACCATCGTGCAGAACGCCTGGCACCGCGGCCAGGAGCTGGCGGTGCACGGCTGCATCTATGGCATCAAGGACGGTCGCTGGAAGAACCTCAACGTCACCGTCAGTGGCCTGGAGCAACTGCCGCCGCAGTACCGCCTGCGCCCGGCCGGCCAGTCCTGAGGTGCCGCGCGCCCAACTACTCGCCTGGCTCGGCTTGGCCCTGGCCAGCCTGTTCTGGGCCGGCAACTCGCTGGTGGCGCGGGCGTTCAGCGGCCCGATCCCGCCGCTGTCGCTGGCCTTCTGGCGCTGGGCTGTGGCGTTGGCCATCGTCTTGCCTTTTGTCGCCCCCTCGCTGTGGCGTTACCGCCAAGCCCTACGCGCCGCCGGCTGGCGCCTCTGGGTCGCGGCGCTATTGGCGATCACGCTCTACAACTGCCTGCTCTACACGGCGGCGCTGAGCACCGCGGCGATCAACCTCAGCCTGGTCAGCACCTGCCTGCCGCTGGCGACCTTTATTGGCGCCGGCCTGTTGCTCGGCGAATGGCCGGCACGGCGGGCCTGGGTCGGGCTTGGGTTGGCGTTGCTCGGTCTGATCTGGCTGATCGCCCAGGGCAACTGGCAGATGCTCAGCACCCTGTCGTTTGCCCAGGGTGACCTGCTGATCTTGCTGGCAACCCTCGACTGGGCGCTCTACTCCCTGTTGTTGCGGCGCTGGAACCGTTACTTCCAGATTCCACCCTTCACCTTGCTCGGCGCGCTGATCCTGCTCGGCCTGCTGATGCTGGCGCCCCTCTATGCCTGGGCGCTTGGGCAGGGCGCGCGGTTCGAGCCAAGCCTGGAGAACCTCGCGGCGATTGCCTATACCGCGCTCTTCGCTTCGGTCCTGGCTTATCACTTGTGGAATATCGGCCTGCGTGAACTCGGCGCGGCGCGTACCGCGATGAGCAACTACCTGATGCCGGTATTCACCGCGCTATTGGCCTGGCTGCTACTGGGGGAGGGCTTGCAGAGCTATCATTGGATTGGCGGGGCTATGATCTTTGTCGGTCTCTTGTTGGCTGGCCGTACGCAACAAGCCACCAACCGAGTTAAAGGGGGTGGCGAAATCTAAGCGCACCAGAACGCGGCAATAAAGAATCTGGGTAGATAAGAGAATGGTGCCCGGAGCCGGACTCGAACCGGCATGACCTTGCGGCCGAGAGATTTTAAGTCTCCTGCGTCTACCGATTTCGCCATCCGGGCATGAAAGCGGGCCGCGAATTATGCAGAAGCTCCGCCGCACTGTACAGCGCCGGGTCCCACCCCGTTAGCCCAACTGGGACGGCCTGTTACAAGTAAACGCATAAGCTTTCTGTGATTGCATTGATGGTTTCCCAGCTCGCTTTGGGATTCTCTCCGCTGTTGCGTGTTGCGCAACATGCTAAGCTTTGCCAATGATCAAGTCTTTCCAGCACAAAGGGCTTCGTAAGCTCTTCGAAACGGGTAGCACGGCTGGCGTACAGGCTGCACATGCCAAGCGGCTGAGGTTGCAGCTTGCTGCTTTGGATACAGCCCTGTCTGTCGATGATATGGACATCCCAGGCTTTCGCCTGCATCCGCTCAAGGGTGAGCAGCGAGGGCGCTGGTCGATCATGGTGAATGGCAACTGGCGGCTGACGTTCGAATTTCGCGACGGAAACGCTTACGTCCTAGACTATGAGGATTACCACTGATGAATATGCACAACCCTCCGCACCCTGGTGAGTTCATCACCGATATCTACCTGGAGCCGAACGCCATCAGCGGTCGTGAGCTGGCGGAAAAGCTGGGTGTAGCACCATCGACTTTGAGTCGTGTCTTGAAATGCACCAGTCGCGTAACGCCTGAAATGGCCCTGCGCCTGTCGGTAGCTCTCGGCCGTTCGCCTGAAAGTTGGCTAGCTATGCAGGATGCCTACGATTTATGGAATGCCCGCCAGAATGTAGACCTACAGCAGGTAGGCAAGCTGGTTTTTGCGTGAGGGCTAAGCAATGGCATTTGCAGTGCTGACTGATGTTGCCGCATCCATAGCTAATCTGAAACGCAACCCGCTGCGCGTCATCCGCGAGGGGGCTGGCGCAGCGGTCTTGATCCTCCATCGGAACAAACCGGCTTTCTATGCCGTTCCCCCAGCACTGTACGAGGCTATGCTTGGGGCCGTCGACGATGCCTGCCTAGTCGAGGTTGTGTGTGCTCGACGTGGTGAGCCCACTGTACGACTCGATATTAATGACCTCATCGCTCAAGCCGAAATATCAGGGGTGGTTCAATCAGTCCCCTTTTCCGCAAGTCCCCTTTTCCGCAAAGTGGCGAGTGCTAAACGAAAAAGGGTTTAACGCATATAGGGTTCAGGGATGGATAAGGCTTTCCAGGCTAAGACTAAAAGCTCGTGGTCAGAGATTCTGGATATCGCACTTGCGGTCGTTTTTTTAGGCCCCACTAGTGCTTTTTACGTGATGTCCCTGATTCTGTTTCTGTTCGTCATGCTGTTCTCGAATAAGGCGGGTGGCCCAAATGCGAGTTTCATTTTTTGGTATTTTGGCGCAGGCGTTGGGTTGATAACCTGCTTCAGGCTACTGTCCTGGCATCGCAGAGAAAGGCTGAAAACGTTGAGCCCGACTATCTGGACAGGGCTCTTGATTGGTTTCATAGCCTTCGGGGTGGTAGTTGTTCGGGCGGGAGTGCCTGGCAATATCCAGGAAGCTAAATTCGTTTTCATGCTTGGAGGTGGCCCTGCTGCCTATGTCCTCATTGTGCTCGCTGGCATGGCGGTAAGGGATAGGCGTATTGCGCATGGGGCGGTGGGGTAGGCACGATGTAGTCAATATCCCAGAAACGACAAAGGCCTACCCGAAGGTAAGCCTTTGTTTTGTTTGGTGGCTACGCAGGGACTTGAACCCCGGACCCCAGCATTATGAATCACCTGAGTGGCGCCAGAGTAAGCCCCACAAGCCCATAGCATGGGCCTTCTAGCCTTCTCTCACTCCCGTTACGCCAGAGCTTTTCAGAAAAAGCTGCCGATGTAGTCACCTTCCCTATTTACGTGATCCGACTCACAAGCTAGCTTATCCGTACTGGCAATGTGCCAATGCAAGGATCGCATTAGGGGTAAGGATGGCTCGCAGTAGAAGAACTTCAGCCTTTGAAAACATGATCGAACTCGCTAGCCGCCTTCCTTGGTGGCTATCTCTGATCCTGGCTCTCGCCTCCTATCTCTTTCTTCACGCTTACGCGACTTCTCCCATTCCTCGAGTAACTGACCCGCATCAGATGGCGGCGCAGATGACCTCTACTCTGTTTCATTCTCTTGCTATGGGTGGCCAATACCTGCTTCCCCTTGCTTTCGTCTTTGGCTCAATTGGTTCTGTATTTACCCGACTTCATCGCCGGAGACTACTAGCGAATGTTTCTTCTGCAATTAATCCGGGCCGGATAATTGATGGCATTAGCTGGCGTGAATTCGAACTATTAATCGGGGAGGTTTTCCGCCAAAAGGGGTATGTGGTTTCCGAGCTGGGAGGAGCGGGGCCGGATGGCGGTGTAGATATTGTTCTTCACAAGGATGGAGAGAAATATCTCGTTCAATGTAAGCATTGGCGCTCTTTGAAAGTTGGTGTAAGTGTTGTTCGTGAGCTCTTCGGAGTAATGGCAGCTCAAGGGGCTGTTGGTGGGTTTGTCGTTACTTCGGGAAAGATGACAAGCGAGGCCAAGAGTTTTTCAGCTGGGCTTAATATCGTATTGGTTGAAGGTGATGAGTTGCGGTTGTGGTTGGCTTCTGTTGGCAATCAAAGGAGTGAGCCTGGCGGAGCTAAGGCTGAGGCCGGCCATGGCATGGAGGACGCCAAATGTCCTAATTGCCAATCCAGCATGGTCCTACGTACAGCCAAACGTGGTTTGAATATCGGTAACCGATTCTGGGGATGCTCTAAATATCCTCTATGTAAGGGCATAAGAAATATCTAGGGGGCTTTGTGGTTCAAAAAATTATTGACTACTTGCGTGACCGGGGTGACGGAGTTAGAGGTTGCCAACGGTCTGCTCTAGAGTCTTTTGTCGACTATAGGCAGTCAGGCGATATAGAAAAGGCCTTTCTAGTAAACTTGCCTACTGGCGCTGGTAAAACCGGTGTCATAGCTCTTATTGCGCACCTTTGTGATGAACAAAGAGTTCTTGTTGTCTGCCATAGGAAGGCAGTTAAAACCCAGCTCTATCGGGAGATTTCAAAGAGGTTCTTTCGCCAGACTTTAAAAGATAATGATTTGGAGTTGAAGGCTGCATATAAGGACAATGATTTTGATCAGGGTAATGGTGTTTATATTACTACTTTTCAAAAATTATCCACATTAAGTGATGAGGATCTGGCAGGTGTTCAGGCTGGGTTTGATTTGATTGTTGTAGACGAGGGGCACTCTGAACCATCTCCAGTGTGGCGGGAGATCGTTCGTCAGAGTCGTGCGGTGAAAGTGGTTGTTACCGCGACTCCATATAGGAATGATCTTTTTGAGCTCAATGTAAGCACTGACAAATATTTCGTTTATACGTTTCGCGAGGCTTGTCTCGATGGCGTTATAGTGGAGCCTGAATTCCATCAAGAGCAAGTTGGTAACTTGCTTGCAGTGGTTCGCGGCTTTCTCAATGATAATCCAAGTTTGAAATGTATCGTCAAGTGTAAGAGTTTGGATGACATACTTGTATTCCATGGCCTACTATCGCAGGAGTTTGTTACTGTTAGTGTTCATGATAGGGTTGTAAATCCTGGAGTGGACTTTAAATTTAAAAGTGTCTCTCACGCTTTGAAAGTTGAGGGTGCTCGCGTAATTATTCACCAGCATAAGCTTGATGAGGGAGTGGATATACCCGAGGCAAAGTTACTGATTCTCACTTATTCTTTAGGTAGTGGTAGGGAGCTTGTTCAGTCTGTTGGACGGGTAGTAAGAAACTTTGAAGGCAGTACCCCGATTGTTGTTGATATGGCACTTGGTGCTAATGAGGGGATGTGGGACGGGTATTTGGCTTTTGATACCTATATCTCATCAGATAATGGGGCGAGAGATTTTCTTAGATCGCTTAGTACGAGCTATCTCATAGAGGGCTTTTTGAACGGATTCCCGCAATATAGTTATTTTGCTGGTCGTTTTAGAAAGCGTTTGGATTTGGGTGAAGTATCTCCTTTGGATGATATTAATATACCCATGGCGTCTGTTTGTTTTGTTCAGAAAAGTGATGGTTTTTCTCTGCCTTTATTTATGGATAAGCTCTATTGGGAGTTGCACGGCGCGGGGGCGCTTGTAAAGGAATATCGTGACGTAATAGATTTGTCGTTAATAATTTATGTCTCCTTCAAGAGTTCACGGTTTTTTTCTGAGAAATTGTTTTTTGAACCTAAGTTGGATGTTATTGTTGTAAAGGATGCTGGTGATTGTGTTGCTATATATGATAGTGGTGGTGGTCGATATTATAATCAGTCGGCATATGGATTAGGGGCCTCGCTAGATATTGGAAAATTAACATCGCTGGCGGCCTTCACCCCATATCGGTCGATAAAGGAAACGCATGCCCGTGCTGTTGGTAGCGCTGATCAACGGCCGGAAATGGTAGCGCAAAAGGGGGCTGATTTAGGTAGTGCCCAGGCAACCCAACGTAACTCTAAGTATGCTCTTTCCATGTTGAGGTTTGATAATTACGGTTTGGATGGTAAAAAGAGTAAGAGCTTTTATGTTGGTGCCAGATCGGGACGAGTTGCGGATCAAAAGGAAAGTAATTTCACCCTCCAAGATTTATCTCAGTGGGTAGATACAGTCGTCGACCAAATGCATAAAGGCGGAAGCGTAGGTAGACTTATCAAGTCCTATGCTCAGCCTAGCGCAGACCGTCCAGCCTGTGATCCCATATCAATAATTTTGGATTTCTCTGATCTCGATGGCCCGCTTGAAGTTCGTAATGGTGTCGTGAGTCCCGAGTTCTATTATATTGATGGAGGACCAATATTTACGCTTTTAATTGATGGTGAATCGATAGATTTGGAGTTGGAGTACGACGCCGAAAGAGTCGAGTTCTCTGTAGGGTTGGTGGGAGGCTCACTTGGTATCGCTGAATTTTATCCAATAATTGAATATATTAATTCTCACCGTAAGATTAAGGTTCTTTTTGAGGATGGGACGACTTATCTCCTAGGTTCTTTCTATCGTCTTTCTCTCCCTTACGAACAAGGTATTAGTGTTGAGGACTCTTGGGCAGGTTCCGTGCTATTTGGCGTGCCATGTTTACAAGATGCAAATATAAAAGAAAAAGGCGTTTCGGATGGTCATGGGAATTACATAAATACGGTTGCGGGCGAGTTTGGTCCTGAATCGATATTTTATAAGTTGGATCTTCTCAGAAATAGCGGCGCTCCTGGAGTTGTGTTTTCTGATCTTGGTGAATTTGCGAGATATATTCCTGGCTGCGACTTGGTGATATGTGCTGATATGAGCACTGAGCCGTGCGATTTCATATTGTCGTCACCAGATAAGCTTTGCTTTGTTCATGTGAAATGTGGTGACACGGCTAATCCAGGCGCCCCGGCGGGTGCTATCGCTGAAGTCGGTAGCCAAGCAATAAAAAATATCCATTACCTTGTTTCTAATAATGATCAGCAGGTTCCGGGTAATTTCGGTATGTGGAATAGTTCGTGGCCGAGTTCTACTTCTGGATACCCTCTTTCAACACGGTATAGATTATTTAATGGCGTGATTTCGCATGCTCCTGCAGCAGATGGTTCAACCTCGCAGGAGGTGTGGGATTTGATTTGCAGTAGGAGAAAATCGCTTCAGTGTAAGAAAGAGATTTGGATTGTTGTTGGTCGATCTTTTTCTAAAAATAGCTTTATTAACTCTATGACGCTCGGAGTAACTGCTCCCCCAGAAGTTGTTCAAGCATATCAGCTGATTGAAGACTGGGTTGGTACCGCAAACGACTATGATGTGACACTCAAAATATTCACATCTACTTAGATTAAACGTCACTAGATTGTTTCGCACCCGTCGCGGGTCATGGGGGCTACTCCTTGGCTCGTCGGCGGGCGTACCAGCGCCTAGCAACTTCTTGCGTGATTGCTATCCCGCGTTTGGACTGCTCAAGTTTCGATGAGCTTCGTCATAGTCAGGGCTAGTTTCCCCATTATCAGGATCAATACGCCCTGTTCTTAGCCATAGCGAGTACTGAGGGTAGTGGCTCGCAATAATGTCTAATTCATTTGTTCTAAGGTTTGCGCGCTTATCATAACGAATGGTTTTGCAGCGCTCCTCTTTTATGCCTGTCACTTCGCTCACCTCGCGGTGCCCGACTATAGACATAAAATGCCTAGCTCTATCCTGTGTTAATTCCATATTGATCTTAAAAAATCTCAGTTGAAATATTCCACAGCTGCCAGCTGGTGGTATTATTCCACTGCGATGTGGAGATATTCCACTCGGTACAGTGATATTGCACCGATTATAGGGACTTTTGCATGGAACAGTCTGGGGTAGTGGGGCTTTCGTTTGAGGGGAATCCCGAGCGCGTCACTGATTTTCGCGACGCGCCGCTTTGCTCACAGCAAGTGCTGGTGGATATGTTCGGCACCGACCTGATCACCCCGGACGTGGTGCGTGGATGGGTTGAGTCTTACACCCTCCCAACCGTCAAGGTTGGGCGCCGTCGTGTGATCAACCTGCACCGCATCCGCCGCGACCTCGACCGTGGCAAAACCGTGTTCTGCGCTGGGGACTACGCCGATGAATAAGGCGTCCTCCCATGAGCCCGTACAAGCCCACACATACCCAGGACTGCGACTGCTCTGTCTGTTGGTGCCGTCGTCATTCGCCGTCGCTCGCTCCATCCCAATCAACACCATGTGGCCAGTGCCGCCCCGTGTCTGCGGAAAAGGTCGGTGGTGTCTGGAAGGTGACCCCTGCCTTTCTCTGCGCGAAACACACGCCCAGCCTGCGCCCGCCGCAGTACTGGCGCGAGTGCTTCACCACGGGCAAACCCACGCCTTTCGTGCCAATCCACGAACCGTTCACGCTGGAGGGCTGAATCCATGAGCACTGCCGCTGAGCAAACCGATGGTTACGTGCTGTGCCAGGACTGCAGCCACGTCGAGCCTTACACCTCCGAACGGCACCACGGCCGTGAAAACTGCCCCAAGTGCGGCGGTAGCTTTTGCGGCTGCAATGCCTGCTCCGAGCTGGCAAGGCTGGCTGTGCAGTTCCAAGAGCCAAGCGACGATCAGGAGGCGGGCGAATGAGCCGGTCTTTCTATATGGCCCGCTGCCTGATCGCGCTCATGGGCGAATGGTCGATCCCTATCGTGATCGGCATTGCCCTCGGTACGGGCTTGAGCACGTGGCAACTGGTTGAAGTCGCTGACCTGATCGAATCGACCTTCACCCACTCCATGCAATCGGTGGTTGAGTCCTGCACGGCCCCAACCGATCCCCCGGCCAATCCATCGCCTCCGGCGTCCGGGACTGGCCCGCCAGTCGCGGGCGACGGTGGCGAAGCGGGATGACAAGGGCGAGGCCCTTGGTGTTTTGAGTCCAGTTATTGAGGGAGTTAATTACGAAAACGGGTGAAAACCCCAGCGTCACACATTGTTCCAGAGTGGCATTTACGGTGATGAAGATTCCCCATTGGAGAGCTTTAGCACCGCTGCTGTAGCGTAGAAACCACTAACCAAGCACCGCAAGCCGTACTGCCTGCAGGCCAAAAACTTTTAACGAAGTTTGCCTGTCGGGATCGCTCGGCCTGCAGAAAGGCAAAACCGCGCAATTAGGCGCAACTAGTGAGGTAACAACCGATGGCACGTTCAACTATGGAAGTCGCATTTCTCGGCACTCAGATGACTCAGGTCGATGACGCCAAATACGCCAAGATTTTTTACGGCGATGAGCCCGATGGCAAAACCGAACACGGTCTTTCCATCATCGGCATGGCCATTGCCGATGATGCCGCTGAAGAGGTTTTTGCAGCCGGTGCCAACTTCGAGCCGCTGCAACTGGTGCGCATCACCTTCGACGTGGCCCGTGGCGGCCAGAACAAGGGCAAAAATCTCGCCTTGCACATCGAGTCGGTGAAGCCCCAGGCGACCACTCCAGCCAGCCCCCAGACCTCGGCACCTGCGGCTAAACCCGCTGACGCCAAAGCCTGATTAACGGGGCGCTCCGATGGTTCGCATCTTCTGCAATCACTGCCACGACTGCGCCCCGGCGCGTGACTGGCGACTGATTCAGGCGTGCCCGCGCTGCCGGAGCCCCCTATGAATTTCCTGGCCTGTGAGGGGAGCTGGTCGGTCGGTGCCGGTGGTGAAGCAATTTGCACCGGCTCGCTGGTTTCCCTCACTGAACAGGAAATGCAGTCGCTCTACGGCACTGCTCTCACCTGGGATCAGGTGGCCGAGCTGCAAGGCGAAATCATTGTTCTGTTCGCCCTGGTGTTCGGCTTCCTCGTCCTGAAAAAAGTCCTGAAATAGCGAGGTAACACCCCATGAATCAACACCTGAAAAACTTGAAACGCTCCCTCGGCGCCGCTGCTGCAGTCGGCCTCCTGTCCATCCAGCAGGCTTACGCCGCTGTCCCGACTGGCGCCACCGATGCCCTGGATACCGCCAAGACCGACGTCGGCACCATCGGCTGGGCCGTGTTCGGCGTGATCGTCGCGGCGGTGGCGTTCAAGTACATGCGCCGCGCCCTGTAACCCCAGCAACCGCACGTCATGTGCCGAGCAAGCAAGCCCCGCCTCGGCGGGGTTTTCTTTTCTGGCCAGTTCTCCGGGTGTCGCCATGTCTCTCGAATGGTTCGTTTTGATCATCACCGCTGCCGCACTGTGGGCGGTCTTCTTTGGGCGGATATGACCATGCACCGTCTACTGCTTCGCCTCGGCTCCCTGGTTGCCCTGTGCCTACTCTCGGCCACGGCTTCGGCTGACTTCACCTACTCGCTGGCACATCGTCCCGACATCTACTTCGCCACCGCGCAGGCGGCCTGTGACGCTGCGATTCCGGATGTTCAGGCGCACCCCAATGCGCAAACGCCGCCTGTCACTGTCGTCGCTGCCCATCCTTATAGCGGTGACTCTGTATGCGTCTTCGATGTACGCCGTAACTCTGATAATCAGATGTATACCTATCAGGGCTATCCCTGCCGTGCTGAAGGTTCCTGCCCTCTTATCAAGGAAAGTTGCGAGGCGGGTGATACCCAATCCTTAACCTGGCCTCTGGGTCGCGAAGAGGTAGCAGTCGGTGACTCCAGCTTTACCCCCTTTGGCTACGATCTACCCCCCGCGTATTGCTTTAGCGGCTGCCTCGGCAACCTAGATGCTCAAGGCACCGGGCAAGACTTTTTCGGCCAGCCGGATACCGATCCTAAGTACGAAGTGATCTTCGCCAACGTCGCTTACAACCTCAGCGGCGCGGCCTGTTCTTCCGGCTCCAATGAGCCCGTTCCCGATATACCTCCGCCCCCTGAGCCTGATCCCTGCGAGGTCAATCCCACTGGCGAAGGCTGCACCCCGCCACCAGACCCGTGCATTGCAAACCCCTCCGCTGAGGGCTGCACGCCGCCGCCCGATCCCTGCGTGGCTGATCCCAATGCAGCCGGTTGCCCTGGTGGTGATGGCGGCGATGGTGGCGACACGGGTGGCGGTGACACGGGCGGTGGCGATACCGGTGGTGGTGACACTGGCGGCGGCGACACGGGTGGGGGTGATACCGGGGGCGGCGATTCTGGTGGTGATACCGGTACGGTTTCCGGCATGGAATGCAATGTGGGTTTGGCCTGCTCGGGCGATGCCATCCAGTGCGCCACCCTGCGTTTCCAAAAGGATGAGTACTGCGCCGATCAAAAGGCGATGGACTATCCCAGCCAGGAAGGCGACATCAAAGACTTCCTCAATCAGCCTGAATTCAAAGCTGTGGCAGACGAGGAGGTCGACCTCGGCTCTATGTTCAGCGAGGGCACGCGCTTTCTCCCCAGCGGCTGCCCGTCACCCGAATCGGTCGCCCTGACCTCAGCCGGTGGCCGCACCTTCCAATTTTCCTATGAACCCCTGTGCCAGCTGGCGACCGACCTCAGTTACCTGATCGTCGCCGCTGCCGGGATCTTCTTTGCCGTCTATGTCGGCCGTGCCGCAGGAGGTTAGTCATGCCACTTTGGCTCTGGGCTGTTCAACTGATTTTTTTGATGCTGCAACCGCTGATCAATTTTGCTTTTCGCCTGATCGGCATCGGCTTCGTCTCCTACGTTGGCTACAACGTCCTGCTGGAACAGGTCACCGACTACATCACCGCGCGCATGGGTGAAACCACGGTCGTGATCCAGCAGATTCTCGGTCTGGCCAAGATCGATATAGCGGTCAACATCTTCCTGGCAGCGGTCACCACTCGGCTGGTTCTTGCTGGTTTGGATCGTGCCCGTGACCTTCGTCGTGCACAGGTCTGGCGCAAGCCGGGCGGCACCTCCATCGAAGCATAAGGAGGCGCAGCCATGCTCTATATCCGCACCGGCAAGCCCGGCCACGGCAAGACCCTGAACACCATCCGCGAAGTGGATCAGAAGGCATTCAACGAAGGCCGTCCGGTCTACTTCCACAACATCAACGGCCTGAAACCGGAGCTGCTCAAAGCCAGCTGGTTTCAGTTTGAAGACCCGGAAAAGTGGTTTGAGCTGCCACAAGACGCCATCGTCGTGGTGGATGAGGCCCAGGGCTGGTTCGGTGCCCGTGACTCTCGCGCCCGGCCACCGGAACACATCACCCGCTTCGAAACCATGCGCCATCAAGGCCATGAGGTGCATCTGGTCACCCAAGACCCGCGCTATATCGACGTGCACCTGCGCCGCCTGTGCAACGGGCACATTCACTACTGGCGGGTGTTCAAGTCCCAGCAACTGCTGCGCTTTGAGTCCGAAGCGGTGATCGAAAAGGTTGAGGTCAAAACCAGCTTCAAGGATGCCGACAAGAAAACCATCCGCCTCGATAAGAAGTTTTTCAGCGTCTACACCAGCAGCAACGCCCAGCACCATTTCCAGACCAAGCTGCCAACCAAGTTCATCTTGGCCGCCTGTGTGATCCTTGGGGCCGGCTTCATGCTGTTTCGTGCCTACGAGCGCTATGCCGATGGCCAGCAGGAAACCCCCGCCGAGCAGGGCGCGCCAGTAGCCGAGCAAGGCCTAGCCGAGCAGGTGAAAAGCTCGGTCGGCTCACTGATCAACCCGGTGGGCAACCTCAAGGCGGAAGGCAGCATAACCCCTGAGAAATACATTGCCCTGCGTACACCGCGGATTCCTGACATCCCCAGCTCCGCGCCGATTTATGACGAGCTGACCAAGCCCAAGACCTACCCCAAGTTGTCGTGCGTGATGAGTTCGGACGAGAGCTACATCGAACGCAACCGAGGCCGCTACCGGGTAATCAGCGCGGGGGAACGGGCCTACATCTGCGAGTGTTTCAGCCAGCAAGGCACCTGGCACAAAACCTCATTCTCGTACTGCAAGAACACCGTCGAACACGGCGCGTTCGATCCGGCACGACCCGACCCCGGCAGCGAGCGTAATCCGATGCTCGCCGATCGGCAGCAGCGTCCCCAGGAACACCCACAAGCACCCGGCCAGCAGGCTCAGGAAGGCACCACCGTGATCGGTGTTCCGTATGTGAAGGGTCAATTCCTATGGTGAACCACAAGCGAAGCGGCGCGCTTTTAGGCGCCATTCGCGAGGGACGAGCGCGGCGCCAAAGAGCGCCCGCTGACGTCCCTGTAACACGTCAGAAAGACAGAAATGAAGAACCACATTAAACCAGAGTGATGGGCAAACAATGGCTAAGGCAAAAGACTTCTACCGCATTGACCAACTGACCGGAGCGCTTTCTCCGGAAAGTCGCCTTTTCGTTGATCCGGGCAAAGTTGGATTCGTCGACCTGTCAGGCGTTCGCCTGCTCCGTTGCGGCGTCGATACCGTCCGCCAGCTTTACCGGGGCATGATCCGCCCGGAAATCATGGCGCTGTTTGAGACCCCAGGCGTCATAGTCGACTTCGCTGGCCAGCGCTGGCACTCGGGACGGGTAGGGCGGGACTCCGGCTACCAGTACAAGCTGCAGAACGCCGATCTGGGCTTCGTCCTGCTGGTGAAGAACTTCAACGCCAAGCTGGACGCCATTGGCCCACACCTGAAAATCGAAGTATCACCCCATGCCATCGATGCCTTCTCCCCTGAGCGCCTGCAAGAGCGCATGGATTTCTATGCCTCTCACCTGCTGACCCATGTAGAGCGCAATCAATGCGCCGTGCATCTCGCGCTGGATCTCCAGGGCTGGACGCCTCCGGTGGATCTGGTCGCACGCCTGCATTGCAAAGCGCGCACGCACCGCGACATTTCCGGCATCAACGAAATCCATTGGGCGACCAAAAGCAGCGTCTACGGACGTGGCGAAACCTCCATGTTTGGCTCTGCAGGCGGCATCCAGCTCGCCATTTACAACAAGACCGAACAGGCCCGCGCCACGGACAAGCTGGACTACTGGGAGAGCGTCTGGAAACGCCGTGACAGCTTCGACGATCTAGATCCGGACAACTACGATCCCGAGCAAAACGTCTGGCGCGTAGAGCTGCGCTATCACCACTCCGTCATCCAACAATTCGCCAGCGGCTCTGTGGATCTGCACACCGGGCAACTGATCGAAACCGACTCCTTTGCAGCCTTCTCGGGGCATCTGGACGGCCTCTGGCGCTATGGTCTCAGCCAGTTCAAATTGCTGGCTCGCCCTGGTTACTTTGAGCCGATCTGGACGCTGATGCGTGATGACGTGCGGGTCGATATCGCTGCCGATTCGCTGCTCGATGAGACCGAGTACAAGCGCTACTACAAGACCTCTCGCGGCTTCTCCGGCAAGAACGTCGAACTGTTCCTGGGCAACTTCATCAGCCTGCTGGCAAGGGAAAAGGTGGGGGCAAAAAAGGCTTTCGACCGGCTGCAAAATTGGGAGTGCTGGCCGGTCATTCGCGACCATTACGCCGCAAAGGAAATGGGAGAGCGTGACCTCTACAAGCACATCAAGGATCTGCTCGAAGAACGGCATGTGCGGTGGGGTAGGGCGGTATGACGGTACGCAAAGACGGCAAAACATGGACAGCTGACTTCTACGAGAATGGCCGCACCGGGCGTCGTATCCGCAAGAAAGGTTTTCTGACCAAATCAGCGGCGCAGCGCTATGAATCCGACTTTTTCGCCACTCTCGACCAGACGGGTCGCCCGTTGGATGATCGGCTTTCGGATCTGGTGACCCTCTGGCATTCCCTGCACGGCTGCTCACTCAAAGACGAAAAGCACCGGCTTTCTCGGACGCTGGCAGTGGTTGAGCGCCTGGGTAATCCGCGAGCCTCTGAGTTCGATGCCCTGGCCTGGGCTCGCTATCGCCAAACCCGGCTCAAGGATGCGTCGCCGCAGACCGTCAACCATGAACAACGCTATCTGTCGGCGGTGTTCTCCGAGCTGATCCGCTTGGGTGCATGGTCAGGCATCAATCCTTTGGCCAAGATCCGCCAGATCAAAACCGACCAGACCGAGCTGTCGTTCCTGACCCTGGATCAAATTGAATCGCCCCTAGTTTCGTAGACACCTCCGAGCCTCATAATACGGCCCATTAGGAGGTGCCATGAGCAACCCGCGTTATCCCGAAGAATTCAAAATCGAAGCAGTCAAACAGGTGACCGAGCGAGGTCTGCCGGTGGCTGAGGTAGCTGCTCGTTTGGGCATGTCGACACACAGCCTGTATGCCTGGGTGAAGCGCTACAGCAAGCCCCAAGAACAGCGGGCGCAAGAGGACGATCAACACGCTGAGCTACGTCGTCTGCGTGCGGAACTCAAGCGCGTGACCGAAGAGCGAGACATCCTAAAAAAGGCCGCCGCGTACTTTGCCAAGGAGTGCGGCTGAAGTACGCCTTCATTAGTCAGCTATCCGCAGACTATTCGGTTCGCCGCCTGTGCCTGACCCTGAAAGTTCATGCCAGTGGCTACTACGCCTGGCTGGCTGAGCCGAAGTCGGCACGAGCAAAGGATGATCAGCGGCTGCTGGGTTTGATCAAGCACTCCTGGTTAGAGAGCGGTGGCGTCTATGGTTACCGCAAAATCCATGACGACCTGCGTGAGCTGGGAGAACAGTGCGGCAGGCATCGCGTTGCTCGATTAATGCGCCAGGAAGGCCTGCGTTCGCAGACGGGGTATCGGCGACGTCCAGGACGTTATGGTGGCAAGCCTCCAGTGGCCTCACCGAATCATCTTGAGCGTCGATTCAATGTCACTGAACCGAACAAGGTCTGGGTTACGGACATAACCTACATCCGCACCTATGAGGGTTGGTTATTTTTGGCGGTGGTGCTCGATCTGTTTTCGCGGCAGGTAATCGGTTGGTCAATGAAGCCGCAGATGACTAGCGATCTGGCTATTGATGCATTGCTGATGGCGGTTTGGCGGCGTAAGCCAAAGCAGGAAGTGATGATTCATTCCGACCAAGGTAGCCAGTTCAGCAGCGGCGACTGGCAGAGCTTTCTGAAAGCCAACAACTTGCTTGGCAGCATGAGTCGGCGTGGCAACTGCCATGACAATGCGGTAGCGGAAAGCTTTTTCCAGCTGCTGAAGCGGGAGCGGATCAGGCGAAAGATCTATAGCACCAGGCAGGATGCCAGAGCCGATGTGTTCGATTACATCGAGATGTTCTACAACCCAAAACGCCGGCACGGTTTCAACAACCAGCTGTCGCCGGTAGAGTTTGAAAAGCGCTATTTCCAGAGACTGGAGAGTGTCTAGAAAACCAGGGGCGATTCAATCTGTTCGAGTCAGGAGACTCCAGGCGCTGGAAGAGCGTTCTGAACGTTGCCACCAGAAAGCTGGCGATGCTCAACGCTGCGGTAGAGCTTCGAGACCTTAGATCTCCACCTGGGAACAGGTTGGAGCAACTGCACGGGAATCGTGCCGGTCAACATAGCATCAGGATCAACGATCAGTGGCGCATCTGCTTCGTATGGACGGCAGCAGGCCCTGAGAGTGTTGAGATAGTCGATTACCACTGAGGAGGTGGAATCATGGCAGTAAATGGCATGCGCCCCATTCACCCAGGTGAAGTGCTGCGCGAAGAGTTTCTTGAGCCGCTGGATATTGCTCCGGCTGCTCTAGCCCGTGCTCTGCACGTCTCCGCTCCGACCGTGAATGACATTGTTCGCGAGCGTCGTGGTGTGACTGCGGATATGGCTATTCGCCTGGGTCGCTACTTCGATACCTCGGCTCAGTTTTGGATGAACCTGCAAACTGAGTACGCTTTGGCGACGACATATGCAGAGGCTGGCGAAGAAATTGAGCACGAAGTTGAGCCGCTTCGGGCTGCTGGTTGACTATTCAAAGGAGTCTTACGAAATGGAATTCAACCTGCTCGGCTTCACTGTTTTTGATATCGCTTTGCTGCTCGCTTGCACCTTTGGGGCTGTTATTGGCAGCTTGGTTCAAGCCATTCTGGCAACCATTGATCATGATGGCCCCCCAACCGAACCCGAGCATTTGAGAATTGCGCCACCTGAAATACAAGAAACGAGAGGGCTTTGGATCAATATGCGGCTCTTCGTTGGTGGGGTTCTAGGGTTTGTATTTGGTCTCTACTTCATTGGCATGCTTAACGACTCGCCATCAACGTTCGCTCGCATTTGGGCTTTGTCTTTTGTGGTGGGCTATGCCGCACCAAAAGTCTGGGGGATCAAAAATGATCGCCTTGTAGCGCAATTGAAGTCTGAGGATGCTGGCGTGTAGGCAAGGCGTAGTCACTTTGTAGTCACTACCCCAGAAAGCACAAAGGCCTACCCGAAGGTAAGCCTTTGTTTTGTTTGGTGGCTACGCAGGGACTTGAACCCCGGACCCCAGCATTATGAATGCCGTGCTCTAACCAACTGAGCTACGTAGCCGTTTGAGGCGCGCATTATTCTCGTCGCAGCGTTTGCTGTCAAGCGTGTTTCGAGAAAATTTATGCGCGCTATCAAATGCTTAGACGTTGAAGCGGAAGTGCATCACGTCGCCATCCTTGACGATGTATTCCTTGCCTTCCAGGCGCCACTTGCCGGCTTCCTTGGCGCCGTTTTCGCCCTTGTACTGGATGAAGTCGTTGTAGGCGACCACTTCGGCACGGATGAAGCCTTTCTCGAAGTCGGTGTGGATCACGCCGGCCGCTTGCGGGGCGGTGGCGCCGATCTTGACGGTCCAGGCGCGGACTTCTTTCACCCCAGCGGTGAAGTAGGTCTGCAGGTTGAGCAGCTCGTAGCCGGCGCGGATCACGCGATTGAGGCCAGGCTCTTCGAGGCCTAGGGCTTCGAGGAACATGTCCTTTTCTTCGCCATCATCGAGCTCGGCGATTTCCGCTTCGATCTTGTTGCACACCGGCACGACGATGGCGCCTTCTTCATCGGCGATGGCCTTGACCACGTCGAGCAGCGGGTTGTTCTCGAAGCCGTCTTCGGCGACGTTGGCGATGTACATCACCGGCTTGCTGGTGAGCAGGTGAAAGCCACGGACCAGCTGCTTCTCGTCGTCGCCCAGGGCCTTCAGCAGGGTGCGTGCCGGCTTGCCTTCGGTGAAGTGGGGGATGAGCTTCTCGAGCAGGCCTTTCTGCGCCACGGCTTCCTTGTCGCCACCCTTGGCGTTGCGGCTGACCTTCTGCAGTTGCTTCTCGCAGCTGTCGAGGTCGGCGAAGATCAGTTCCAGCTCGATGATCTCGATGTCGCGCTTGGGGTCGACGCTGTTGGACACGTGGATCACGTTGTCGTCTTCGAAGCAGCGCACGACGTGGGCGATGGCATCGGTCTCGCGGATGTTGGCGAGGAACTTGTTGCCCAGGCCTTCACCCTTGGAGGCGCCTTCGACCAGGCCGGCGATGTCGACGAACTCCATGGTGGTCGGCAGGATGCGCTCGGGCTTGACGATCTCGGCCAGTGCGGCCAGGCGCGCGTCGGGCATCGGCACGATGCCGCTATTTGGCTCGATGGTGCAGAAGGGGAAGTTCTCTGCCGCGATACCGGATTTGGTGAGGGCGTTGAACAGGGTGGACTTGCCGACGTTGGGTAGGCCGACGATGCCGCAGTTGAATCCCATGGTGTGTCCCTCGTGCCGATAAGGCGGTGAAAAGTGATTAGGTAGCTTTCTGGCTGTGCAGCTTGTGCATCGCTTTGGTCCATTCGCCAGCGAGCATTTCCGGCAGCACGCCGAGGGCGAAATCGATGCTGGTGTCCAGCAGGTCCTGCTCGCTACGCGGAGCGCGGCCGAGGACGAAGTTGGAGACCAGGCTGCTGTGCCCGGGGTGGCCGATGCCGAGCCGCAGGCGGTGGAAAGTGTTCTGATTGCCGAGCTGGGCAATGATGTCGCGCAGCCCGTTATGCCCGCCGTGCCCGCCACCCTGTTTGAGTTTGGCGACGCCGGGAGGCATGTCGAGTTCGTCGTGGGCCACCAGAATGGCGTCCGGAGCAATCCGGAAGAAATTCGCCAGGGCCGCTACGGACTGGCCGCTGCGGTTCATGAAGGTGGTGGGGATGAGCAGACGAACGTCGCGGCCCTGATGGCTGAATTTGCCCACCAGGCCAAAATACTTTTTATCGAGGCTCAGGCTGACGCGTTCGCGGTCGGCCAGGCGCTCAACAAAAAGGGCCCCTGCGTTATGCCGGGTCTGGTCGTATTCGGGGCCTGGATTACCCAGGCCGACGATCAGTTGAATGGCAGTCACGTCAGGAGCCCTGATTGTGGAAGAGCGGCGAGAGAATTACTCGGCGCTTTCATCCTTCACGCGGGAAGCGTGGATGTTGGCAACAGCCAGGTCGTTGCCATGGGCCAGGGCCACCAGCTCGACGCCTTTCGGCAGAGTCAGGTCGGACAGGTGAACGATCTGACCGACTTCCACTTTGGCCATGTCGACGTTGATGAATTCCGGCAGGTCTTGCGGCTGGCAGGAAACTTCAACTTCAACGATGGTGTGGGACACTTCGCCGCCTTGCTGCTTCACGCCAACCGAGGATTCCTGGTTGATGAAGTGCAGCGGAACGTGGGCGGTCAGCTTCTGGCCGGCGATGACGCGAACGAAGTCAGCGTGCAGCACGAAGCCTTTGGCCGGGTGACGTTGCAGGGCCTTGATCAGAACGGTTTCGGCAGCGCCGGCAACGTTCAGGGTCAGCACGTGGCTGAAGGCAGCTTCGTTTTCCAGCAGCTTGGCCAGGTCTTTGGCCAGCAGGCTGATCGATTGCGGGGCTTTCTCGCCACCGTAGATAACAGCCGGTACCAGGCTGGCGATACGACGCAGGCGGCGGCTCGCACCTTTCCCCAGGTCGGAACGCGCTTCGGCATTCAGGGCAAATTCAACAGTCATTTCACTTCTCCAAAATAACCAAACCGCCAGCTGCGCTTGCGACCAGCGTGCGGGCGGTTGGGCAAAAAGCCCCGCACAACGGCGGGGCACAGGTCGTCAGGGATGTTCGCGTTAGCGGAACATCGCGCTGATCGATTCTTCATTGCTGATGCGACGCATCGCTTCAGCCACGACTGCTGCCATATCCAGTTGACGGATACGCGTGCAGGCTTGCGCCGCAGCGGACAGCGGGATGGTGTTGGTCACCACCAGTGCGTCCAGTACGGAGTTTTCAAGATTTTCGATGGCGCGGCCCGACAGTACCGGGTGCGTCGCGTAAGCGAACACCTTGGCGGCGCCGTGCTCTTTCAGCGCCTTGGCGGCGTGGCAGAGGGTGCCGGCGGTGTCGACCATGTCGTCGACCAGTACGCAGGTGCGGCCGTCCACGTCGCCGATGATGTGCATCACTTCGGAGTGGTTGGCCTTCTCGCGGCGCTTGTCGATGATCGCCAGGTCAACACCCAGGGACTTGGCCACGGCGCGCGCACGCACCACGCCACCGATGTCTGGGGAGACGATCATCAGGTTTTCGAAACGCTGGTCTTCGATATCGTCCACCAGAACCGGGGAGCCGTAGATGTTATCTACCGGGATATCGAAGAAGCCTTGGATCTGGTCGGCGTGCAAGTCGACGGTGAGCACGCGGTCGATACCGACCACGGTCAGCATGTCGGCCACCACTTTGGCGCTGATTGCCACGCGGGCGGAACGCGGGCGGCGGTCCTGGCGGGCATAGCCGAAGTAGGGGATGACTGCAGTGATACGAGAAGCCGAGGAGCGGCGGAAGGCGTCAGCCATCACTACCAGTTCCATCAGGTTGTCGTTAGTCGGGGCACAGGTCGGCTGAATGATGAAGACGTCTTTACCGCGAACGTTTTCATTGATTTCAGCGCTGATTTCGCCGTCGGAGAATTTGCCTACGGAGGCGTCGCCGAGGGGGATGTGCAGTTGGCGCACGATGCGACGCGCCAGGTCGGGGTTAGCATTCCCCGTGAAGACCATCATCTTGGACACGCGCAGTACCTGCCTGAGGGTGGGTCCGATGAATTAAAAAGCTGTTCAAAAAGCCAGGCTCTTTGAACAGCTCTCGAATATATGGCAGGGGCGGCTGGATTCGAACCAACGCATGGCAGGATCAAAACCTGCTGCCTTACCGCTTGGCGACGCCCCTGTAGAGTTAACGCTAATGCACGATCTGGTTTACGTAACCTCTGGGAGGTTATGGCAGGGGCGGCTGGATTCGAACCAACGCATGGCAGGATCAAAACCTGCTGCCTTACCGCTTGGCGACGCCCCTGTATCGTATAACCGAATGCTAGGCATTCCCTTCCGTTGCTAGTTTTTCAAGCTGCAGATGCACCGGAGACCGATTGCAACCACGTGCTATGAAACTTGGCAGGGTGGCCGGAAGTTGGCGCGAGACTTTATCAGCATCGGCCTGATTTGGGAAGCTCCCAAATACACAAGCTCCGGTTCCGGTCATTCTTGCTGAAACAAATTTGTTCAACAAGTTCAAAGCGTTACGCACTTCTGGGTAGCGCTTCTCGACAACCGGTTGGCAGTCGTTATGACCACCCCCCGCGGGAAGGCTGCGAACTGTAATGGCCGGGGTATTCCGTGTCAACTCGGGGTCGGCAAAAACTTCGGCGGTGCTGATGGCTACCTGCGGCACGGCGACCAGATACCAGGGTTCGGCCAGTTCGACCGGCTGCAGGCGCTCGCCAACACCCTCGGCGAAGGCCGCGCGGCCGCGCACGAACACCGGCACGTCGGCGCCCAGGCCGAGGCCCAGTTGCGCCAGCTGTTCTTCGTTCCAGCCCAGCTGCCACAGGTGGTTGAGGCCGAGCAGGGTGGTCGCCGCATCCGAGCTGCCGCCGCCGATGCCGCCGCCCATGGGTAGGCGCTTGTCCAGCCAGATGTCGACGCCCAGCATGCAGCCGGCTTGCTGCTGCAGCTGGCGCGCGGCACGCACGATCAGGTTGCTGTCGTGGGGCACGCCGGGGATCTCGCTGTGCAGGCGGATTTCACCGTCGGTGCGGAGGGCGAAGCCGAGCTGGTCGCCGTAGTCGATGAACTGGAACAGTGTCTGCAGCTCGTGATAGCCGTCGGCGCGGCGGCCAAGGATGTGCAGCATCAGGTTGAGTTTGGCCGGGGCCGGCAGGGTTAGTTCGGCGTGGGCTGGAATTGTGGTGGCTGTCATTTCGGTTGGCCGTTGTGTAGGGGCGTGCTCGCTCCTACAGGTTGTGCGTTGAAAAAGGCTTACTGGCCGAGCTGGCGTGGCTGCCAGTCCTTGATCACCAGGGTCACGTCGAGGTTCTCGCCGTGCAGTTTGATCCGTTGCGGCAGGCTGTAGCCGTTCTGTTCGGCGTAACTGAGGTATTCCACGTCCCAGCCATCCTGCTGCAGGCGCGCCAGCTGGCTGTCGCTGCTCAGGGTCACCCGGCTCTTGCTGTCCGGGGCGGGCAGGCCGCGCACCCACCAGAGAAGGTGCGAGACCGGCAGGCGCCAGCCGAGCTGTTCTTCCAGCAGGGCTTCCGGTGATTCGGCTTCATAGCGGCCCTGGTTGGCCACTTCCAGCAGAATGGCTCCGGGACGTCCGGTCAGGCGCGCGGCGCCGCGACCCAGTGGGCCAGACAGGCGGATGTCGTAGTAGTCCTGGCGCTGCAGCCAGAACAGCGTGCCGCTGCCGGAGTCCTTGGGTGCGCGAATGCCGACCTTGCCGTTGATCTGCCAGGCATCCAGGGTGCTGATCTGCGCCTTGTGGGCTTTCCACAGTTGCGGGTCGCCCTGGCCCTCGATGGCCTCGCGGTTGGTGAAGCCGGCACAGCCGGTAAGCAGGGCAAGCAGGCTGATGACGATAAGCTGACGGAACATGGATCAGGGTTTCTCGGAACCGGTGAGGCGCAGCAGGGTGCTGCGCAGGATGGTGCTGTCGGGTTGTGCTTGCAGGGCGCTGGCCCAGACCTTGCGCGCTTCACGCTGCTTGCCCTGGGCCCAGAGTACTTCGCCCAGGTGCGCGGCGACTTCGTGGTCCGGGTATTTTTCCAGGGCCTGGCGCAGGTAGCGCTCGGCGTCCTGCAGATTGCCCAGGCGGAAGTTGACCCAGCCCAGACTGTCCAGGGTGGCCGGGTCTTCCGGGTCGAGCTGGTAGGCCTGCTCGATCAGCGTCTTGGCTTCGGTGTAGCGCGTGGTGCGGTCGGCCAGGGTGTAGCCGAGGGCGTTCAGGGCCGAGGCGTTATCCGGCTCGCGCTGGATAATGTTGCGCAGGTCCTTTTCCAGGCCAGGCAGGTCGCCACGTTTCTCGGCCAGCATGGCGCGGGTGTAGAGCAGATTGGTGTCGCCGGGGAACTGCTGCAGCGCCTGCTGGATCAGTTGCCAGGACTGTTCCAGCTGCTCGCGATTGGCCAGGGCTTCGGATTCGATCAGGTACAGCTGGATCGCATAGTCCGGCTGGTTTTCACGGGACTTGCTCAGGCGGCTGGCAGCTTCCTCGGCGCGCTGGCTGTCGAGCAGGATCTCGTTCTGCCGGGACTGCGCGGCGAGATAGTCATCACCGGGGCCGACCAGGTTGTACTCGATCACGGCACTTTCCAGGTCGCCACGCTGCTCATAGATGCGTGCCAGGTTGAAGTGTGCGGCATCGGTGTGGCTGTCACGCTCGACCAGTTCTTCCAGGTAGATGATGGCCTCGTCCCAGGCTTCTGCTTCGAGGCAGACCAAGGCCAGGGAGAAGCGTAGGTCGTCGTCATCCGGGAACTGCTGGAGCAGGCCGGCGAACTCGGACTTGGCTTCATCCAGGCGCTCCAGCTCGACCAGTTGGCGGGCGTAGGCCAGGCGCAGGCGCTTGTCGTCGGGGAACTGCTTGATGCCTTTCTCCAGCAGCGGGATGGCTTCGTCGCCCCGTTGCAGGCCTTGCAGCAGGCGTGCGCGCAGCAGCAGTGGCGCTACTTCCTCTTCACTGGCGGCATGCGCTTCGAGCAGTTCCAGGGCTTCCTGGGCGCGGCCGTCCTGGTGCAGCAGCAGGGCTTTGCCGAACAGCAGTTGACCGTTTTCCGGGTATTTCACCAGCAGGCGCTCGAAGCTCTGCAGCAGGCCGTTGCGAGTGTCCGGGTCGGTTTCCGCGGCAGACAGGGCGAGGAAGTCGAAGTGTGTATCGCCCTGGGCCTGCAGGACCTTCTCCATATAGAGCATGGATTCGTCGTAGCGCCCGCCACGGGCCAGTTGTACCGCGGCGGCGCGCTGGGCTTCGAGACTGTCTGGGGCGTTCTTGGCCCAGATCAGCGCGGTATCCATGGCGGCCTGCTCGGCGCCCAGGTACTCGGCGATGCGGAAGGCACGCTCGGAAACGGCCGGGTCCTGCGTCGCATTGGCCTGCTGAACATAGTTGCCGAGGGCAATGTCGAAACGATTGCGCTGCCCGGCCAGCTCGGCGGCGAGCAGGCTGTAGACGGTTTCCTCATTGAATGAGGCGTACACCTTGGGATTTTCCGCTGTCGGGCTGGCAGCCGTTTCCTCGACGGGCACAGTGCCGTCGGGAGAGGAGGGGGCCAGTGTCTGGCAGCCGCCGACAAACAGCAGGGCGGTCAGCAACGCGAAGGATTTATTCATGGGTAAGAGCGACTAACCTGGGGTCTCGGCATCATGACACAAGCGCTCTGGCAAGCCCAATGGGCCATGGCCGTTCCGCGATGTGCTGGGAGGCTGTGAAAGTATCGCTTGCCTGCTACGGCCGCCTCCGAGCGGCTGCAACTGCGTTGCACTACGCAAAAGCTTCGGTCATTTGGCTCGCCAAACTCCCTCGCTTTCACGTAGTGCGCCTTGTTTCGCTCGCCCGGTGACGGCCTCGCGACGGCCTTCGATTTTTCACAGCCTCTGAACACTTGATCTGTTGGGACAATAGCCGGCGACAGTTGTTCTCGCCCCGGTGACGTAGGACAATTGCGCGCCTCCCGTTTCCGTTAGCGACCCTGCATGGCTTTTATCGCCCTTGGCATCAACCACAAGACCGCTTCGGTGGACGTTCGCGAGCGCGTGGCGTTTACCCCTGAGCAGCTGGTCGAGGCCTTGCAGCAGCTGTGTCGCGTCACCCCTAGTCGGGAGGCGGCGATCCTCTCCACTTGCAACCGCAGCGAGCTGTACCTGGAGCAGGAGCAGCTGTCGGCGGACGAAGTGTTGCAGTGGCTGGCCGACTATCACCGCCTGAACCTCGCCGATCTGCGCGCCTGTGCCTATATACACAGCGACAACGAAGCGGTGCGGCACATGATGCGCGTCGCCTCCGGCCTGGACTCCATGGTCCTCGGCGAGCCGCAGATCCTCGGCCAGATGAAGTCCGCCTACGCCGTGGCGCGTGAGGCTGGTACCGTCGGCCCGCTGCTCGGTCGCCTGTTCCAGGCCACCTTCAGCACCGCCAAGACCGTGCGCACCGACACCGCCATCGGCGAGAACCCGGTGTCCGTGGCTTTCGCCGCGGTCAGCCTGGCCAAGCAGATCTTCGCCGACCTGCACCGCAGCCAGGCCCTGCTGATCGGCGCCGGTGAGACCATCAGCCTGGTTGCCCGTCACCTGCATGACCAGGGCATCAAGCGCATCGTCGTCGCCAATCGCACCCTGGAGCGCGCCAGCTCGCTGGCCGAGCAGTTCGGCGCGCATGCCATCCTGCTGGCCGATATTCCCGACGAGCTGATCAACAGCGATATCGTCATCAGTTCCACCGCCAGCCAGTTGCCGATCCTCGGCAAGGGCGCGGTGGAGCGGGCGCTGAAGAAGCGCCGGCACAAGCCGATCTTCATGGTCGATATCGCCGTGCCGCGCGACATCGAACCGGAAGTCGGCGAGCTGGACGACGTCTATTTGTATACCGTCGACGACCTGCACGAGGTCATCGAGGAAAACCTCAAGAGTCGCCAGGATGCCGCCCAGGCTGCCGAGCAGTTGGTTAGCGCCGGCGCCGACGACTTCATGCTGCGCCTGCGTGCGCTGGCTGCGGTGGATGTGCTGAAAACCTACCGCCAGCAGGCCGAGCGCCTGCGTGACGAGGAGCTGGCCAAGGCTCAGCGCCTGCTGAACAACGGTACGCCGGCCGAAGACGTCCTCGCCCAGCTGGCCCGTGGCCTGACCAACAAGCTGCTGCATGCGCCCAGCGTGCAACTGAAGAAAATCTCCGCCGACGGCCGCCTCGATGCGCTGGCCGTGGCCCAGGAACTTTTTGCCCTCGACGAGGGCGAGCCGAAATCATGAAAGCGTCACTGTTGAACAAGCTGGACATCCTCCAGGACCGCTACGAGGAACTTACCGCGCTGCTTGGCGACGGCGAAGTGATCAGCAACCAGACCCAGTTCCGCGCCTATTCCAAGGAATATGCCGAGGTCGAGCCGGTGATCCTCGCCTACCGCGAGTTCTGCAAGGTGCAGGGCGACCTCGCCGGCGCCCAGGCGCTGCTCAAGGACAGCGACCCGGATCTGCGTGAGATGGCCGAGGAAGAAGTCGCGAGCGCCCGTGCGCAGCTGGAAGAACTGGAAGGCCGCCTGCAGCGCATGCTGCTGCCGAAAGACCCCAAGGACGGGCGCAATGTGTTTCTCGAAATCCGCGCCGGTACCGGCGGCGACGAGGCGGCGATCTTCTCCGGAGACCTGTTCCGCATGTATTCGCGCTATGCCGAGCGCCAGGGCTGGCGCGTCGAGATCCTCTCGGAGAACCCCGGCGAGCATGGCGGCTTCAAGGAAGTGATCGCCCGCGTCGAGGGCGACAATGTTTACGCCAAGCTCAAGTTCGAGTCCGGCGCCCACCGCGTGCAGCGCGTGCCGGAAACCGAGTCCCAGGGCCGCATCCACACCTCGGCCTGCACCGTGGCAATGTTGCCCGAGCCGGACGAACAGGCGGCGATCGAGATCAACCCGGCCGACCTGCGCGTCGATACCTACCGCGCCTCGGGCGCCGGTGGGCAGCACATCAACAAGACCGACTCGGCGGTGCGTATCACCCACCTGCCGACCGGCATGGTGGTCGAGTGCCAGGAAGAACGCTCGCAGCACAAGAACCGCGCCCGCGCCCTGGCCTGGCTGGCGGCCAAACTGCAGGACCAGCAGGATGCCGCTGCGCACAAGGAAATCTCCGAGACGCGCAAGCTGCTGGTTGGCTCCGGCGACCGCTCCGAGCGCATCCGCACCTACAACTTTCCCCAGGGGCGGGTCACCGACCACCGCATCAACCTGACCCTCTACTGCCTGGACGACGTTCTGTCTGGTGGCGTGGAAGCGGTGATCGAGCCGTTGCTGCAGGAATTCCAGGCCGACCAGCTGGCCGCCCTGGGCGATTGAGCGCGCTCCTACAGGTTATGCCCGCCGCATAACCTGTAGGAGCGAGCTTGCTCGCGATGCTGTTCTGATGTGGTTTGCCCCTGATCGCCAGCAAGCTGGCTCCTACGGAGAGACCCCGTGGTGACGATCCAATCCCTGCTCGATAGCGCCGATCTGCCTGACTCGCCCAGTGCGCCGCTGGACGCCGAGCTGCTGCTGGCTGCCGCTCTGGGCAAGTCGCGCAGCTACCTGCGCACCTGGCCGGAGCGTGAGCCGAGTGCCGAGCAGCAGGCTGCTTTCGCCGCCATGCTCGAACGCCGCCGTGCGGGCGAGCCGGTGGCCTATATCCTCGGCCAGCAGGGCTTCTGGAGCCTCGACCTGGAAGTAGCTCCGCACACCCTGATTCCCCGCCCGGATACAGAACTGCTGGTGGAAACCGCCCTCGCGCTGCTGCCGACCACACCGCTGCGCGCGCTCGATCTGGGCACCGGCACCGGCGCCATCGCCCTGGCCCTGGCCAGCGAGCGGCCAGGCTGGCGGGTCACCGGTGTGGATCGGGTCCTTGATGCCGTGGCCCTGGCCGAACGCAATCGCCAGCGCCTGCAACTGAACAATGCCGAATTCCGCCCGAGCCAGTGGTTCAGCGCCCTGGCCGGCCAGCGTTACCGATTGATCGTCAGCAACCCACCTTATATCGCCGCCGATGACCGCCACCTGGGCGAGGGCGATGTGCGCTTCGAGCCGGCCAGCGCGCTGGTCTCCGGTGCCGATGGGCTGGACGATATCCGCCAGATCATTAGCGCGGCGCCCGCTTATCTGGACGCCGGCGGCTGGCTGCTGCTGGAACATGGCTATGATCAGGCCGAGGCCGTGCGCGCGCTGCTGGCGGCGGCCGGTTTCGTCGCCGTGGAAAGCCGCCGCGACCTGGGCGGCCACCAACGAATTTCCCTGGGGCAATGGCCAGCATGAGCCTGGAACTGAGCGACGACGAACTGCTGCGCTACAGCCGGCAGATCCTTTTGCCGCAGATCGATATCGCCGGGCAGCTGAAGCTCAAGCATAGCAGCGTGCTGATCGTCGGCCTCGGCGGCCTCGGCTCGCCGGTGGCGCTTTACCTGGCCGCGGCCGGGGTTGGCGAGCTGCACCTGGCTGACTTCGATACGGTCGACCTGAGCAACCTGCAGCGGCAGATCATCCACGACGCCAGCCAGGTTGGCGTGAGCAAGGTCGACTCGGCGCTCAGTCGGCTCGCCGCGCTCAATCCGCAGATCAAGCTGCTGGCCCATCGCACTGCACTCGATGAAGACTCCCTGGCTGCCGCCGTGGCGGCCGTCGATCTGGTGCTGGACTGCTCAGACAACTTCACCACCCGCGAGGCGGTGAATGCCGCCTGCGTGGCTGCCGGCAAGCCGCTGGTCAGTGGCGCGGCAATCCGCCTGCAGGGCCAGCTCGCCGTGTTCGATCCGCGCAATACAGCGAGCCCCTGCTACCACTGCCTGTTCGGCCATGGCGACGACAGCCAGCTGACCTGCAGCGAAGCCGGCGTGGTCGGCCCGCTGGTGGGGCTGGTCGGCAGCCTGCAGGCGCTGGAGGCACTCAAGCTGCTGGCCGGTTTCGGTGAACCGCTGGTGGGTCGCCTGCTGCTGATCGATGCCCTCGACTCGCGCTTTCGCGAGCTGCGCATCAAGCGCGACCCGGCCTGCAGCGTGTGTGGCGGGCGGCCATGAACAGCAACGCGCCGGTCGGCGTATTCGATTCCGGGGTTGGCGGCCTGTCGGTGCTGCACGAGATCCGCGCGCGCCTGCCGGACGAGTCGCTGCTGTATGTCGCCGACAGCGGCCATGTGCCCTACGGCGAGAAAAGCCCCGAGTTCATCCGCGAGAGAAGCCAGGCGATTGCCGCGTTTCTTCTCAGCCAGGGCGCCAAGGCGCTGGTGCTGGCCTGCAATACCGCCACGGCGGCGGCGGTGGCCGAGTTGCGCGAGCGTTATCCCGACTTGCCCATCGTCGGCATGGAGCCGGCGGTGAAGCCGGCCGCTGCCGTGACCCGCAGCGGCGTGGTTGGCGTGTTGGCCACCACCGGCACGCTGAAAAGCGCCAAGTTCGCCGCCTTGCTCGATCGCTTCGCCCATGATGTGCGAGTGGTCACCCAGCCCTGTCCGGGGCTGGTCGAGCAGATCGAGGCCGGCGAGCTGAGCAGTCCGCGCACCCGTGAGCTGCTGCAGGGCTGGGTCGAACCCTTGCTGGCCGAAGGCTGCGACACCCTCATTCTCGGCTGCACGCACTATCCTTTTATCAAGCCGCTGCTGCGCGAGCTGGTACCGCCGAATGTCAGTCTGGTGGATACGGGCGCGGCGGTGGCGCGGCGCCTGCAGCAACTGCTCGACCAGCGCGAGCTGCGTGCCGCACCGGGTAGCGCGCAACCGACCCGCTTGTGGTCGAGCGGCGAACTGGCGCAACTGCAACAGGTATTGCCGGTGCTGTGGGGCGAAGCGCTCACCGCGCAGGCACTGCCAGCGGCCGGCAAAGCTGAGTATTAATACTTAAGCCGCCTTCCGCTAATAGCAGTTGTTTCTATACTCCAGAGTGAGTGTGGTGTGGCCCAATTATCCTTCGGTGACAGGACGTGAGCATGAAGAAGATCCTTTCCTTGGCTGCCGTCGCAGCCCTTGGCCTGAGCAGCCTTTCTGCCCAGGCAGTCGATTTCACTGCCGCTGTTGGCCAGAGCGGCGACTCCAACATGGTCTATCACCTGGGTGCCCAGTGGAACTGGGACAAGAGCTGGATGCAGAGCGATGTCGGTCGCCTGACCGGCTATTGGGATGCCGGTTACACCTACTGGGACGGCGATGAAACTTCGAGCAACCACAGCCTGTCCTTCACCCCGGTATTCGTCTACGAGTTCGCTGGTGAAACGGTCAGGCCCTATATCGAAGCCGGTATCGGTGTGGCCTTTTTCGAGAACACCGAAGTGGAAGACAACGACCTCGGCTCCTCCTTCCAGTTCGAGGATCGCCTCGGTGTTGGCCTGCGTTTCTCCGGCCAGGAGGTCGGTATTCGCGCGGTGCACTACTCCAACGCCGGCCTCGAACAGCCGAACGATGGGGTCGAGGCGTACACCCTGCATTACCGCCTGAGCTTCTGAATTGCAGGCAACGCGCAAAAGCCGGGCTCTATGCCCGGCTTTTTATTGTGGAGTGTTTGCTGAGGTGCGCGAGTGAAGGTTGAATGAAGCGCCACAAGAGATACCTATGCGGCTTGCTTGTTGTATGTACGCTGCTATCCGGGCAGGCGCCAGCGGCTGAGTTGCACATCGTGCTGTTCGATGTGGAGCCATACAGCTACGAGGGCAGTGATGGGCAACCCACCGGTATCCAGGTCGACAAGGTCCGCGCCCTGGCCGAACAGGCTGGTTTTTTACCGCGTATCGAGCTGACCTCCTTTGCTCGGCGTGACCAGGCGATTGCCCAGGGCGATGCCGATATGACCATCGGCTTCGAGACCGAGGCACTGAAGAAATCGGCTTTCAAGCTGGGGCCGATCATGACGGTCAATTCCATTCTGTTGCTGCGCCACGGCCTGCAGCCATCAGTGCTGGAAGACTTGGATCAGCTGCGGGTGGGGCGTATTCGCGGGGGCTGCGCCGACCTGCGACCCAACGGTCAGGCATTCCAGGCTTTCCATGACTTCAACAACTACGTCAGTGGTTTGAGCATGCTGCAAAGTGCTCGTCTGGATGTGGTCTGTGGCACTGAAGATGCCATCCGCTTCGGTGCGCAGCAGGCCGGGGTTGATCTGGCCGCTCACCGCAGCATGGTGCTGACGGCCAATCGCGAGGTCTGGATATTTGTCGCCAGGCAGGTGCCCGAGGCGGTGCGGCGGCGTATCGAACAGGCGCTGAACGCGCTGCCTGCACCGGTGAAGCCTCAGCGGTAGATGGCGCCCATCTCGCGGCGCTCGTCGACACACTCGGGGGAGCCCATTTCAAACTCGCGGCAGATCAGCGGGCGCAGTTCGTAGATGGTGCAGCGCATGCTGTCGCGATCCAGCGCCGCGCACCAGCCATCGTCCAGACGGCGCATGACTTCGCCGCCCCAGTCATCGGTGTCGATGAAGCGCTGCGGCACGCCGGTATCGGTGATCAGCATGACCTCCAGCTGGCAGCAGCAGGCGGCGCAGTTGGAGCAGCTGATGCTGGATTTTTCGGGGAGTTGGGTGAGGGGGATCTGACTCATGCCGCGCAGTTTACGGCAGGCCGGGATGGATGGCTCGCCTGGCCGACCGACGCGGTGCTGGGGGCAGTGCGGGAGTCTTGTCCTGGTATGAGCGATCTGTGCCGGGATCATTGCTGAGGTGCTTGTTGGCTCTGGTTTCGCCCTCCCGGGCGACTCACTTTTTCCAAGCGCGGAAAAAGTAAGCAAAAACGCTTGCCCCTGCATCCGGGTCTGGCTGCGCCAGACTTCCCTCACTCCATCATCGCTCCAGGGGCCCGCCGCGAAGGGCCATCCCTGGCCCATCGCGGCTCTCGCGACATCCATGTCGCTCAACCCCTTACGCAATGATTCCATTCGGCCTCCTGAAAGGGGCGTTTGGTGTTGCCTGACAGGTCGTGTGATGAAAAGCCCAAAGCTATCAAGCAGCTCGGGGCTCGATCCCCCGTCAGGAGGCCGAGCGTAGGTGTTGCGTAGGGGGACGAGCCGCATGGATGCGGCGAGAGGCTTAAAGGGCCAGGGATGGCCCTTGTAAGCCGGCCCCCGGAGCGGCACCGGAGGGAGGGGAGTTTCGCGCAGCGAAACCCGGATGCCGGGGTGTGTTTCTTTGCTTACTTTCTTTGCACAAGCAAAGAAAGTGAGGCGCCCGACAGGGCGAAAACAGAGCCGGCATCTAGCTAATAGGTCACTCGCCAGTTGCTATGTGCTTCTTGCGGATATTTCTTGTGAGTCGGCCTTCTTTCATCAGAAGACCGATGATGCTGTAACTGAGGTAATCCTTTGAGCCGCCCCCGTAATCCGATTGGAGGCCGAGATACTTGGCTGCATCTGAGTTAGAAATGCCGTCTGGATTTGCCTTGGCTAGCTCCATCGTGGCCGACTTGAGGAGCTCAAGTGCCATTTGCGCTTTCTCATAACAGCCATCAGGAATATTGAGTTTGACCTTCTTGTTAATGGTTTCTGGATTTGGCTTGACCCTATTCGTCAGTAAGCCGCCTTGGGACCGGATGCCGAATGCTGAGATTAATTCGGCCTCGATCTTCAAGGCTTGGTGTTCAGTTAGATTGTCGGAAATGATGGTGTGGATGACAGAAAGGCCAGCAGTTTTGATTGCTTGAATGACGCTCCCCTTCTCGGAGTCATCGATCTTTAGCTGGTGCTCCCAAGCACGGTTGCCTGTGCCTTTCCCGATGTAGAAGGGTTTTGCAGGGTTAGAGCGGGGGTCTTTAAGTGCATAAACGTAGAACGGGTTTTGAGCCATACAGTGCTATCCCTACTGCTGTAAGGGCTATCAGGGAATAGCTAACTTATTTCTCGGCGCTTGGCTTTGTCCAGGGCCATGTTCAGATCGGACGCTGAGCCCGATACATCCCCGCAAACCCATTCACCACCACCATCACTACCGCCCAGATCCCCGCCAACAACAGCTGCGTCGGCCACAGCCCCAGCGGCATGCCCACGCCCGCCAGTTTCGCACCACCCAGGTAGGACAGCGGCCCGCTGACGGCGCCGAGCAGGCTGCCCAGCCACCAGGGGCGGGCCGTCCAGGCCAGGCTGTGATTGAGCGTGGTGCCGAACAACGCCCACAGCAGCGCCAGCCAGGCGGGGAGCAGGAGGCTATCTCCGGCGAAGTCGAAGACCCCGAGGTTGAGCAGGAAGCTGTCCAGCGCCGCGCCGAACAACATCACGCTGGCGACCAGGCGACCCTCCTGGCGCCAGCTGCCGACCCAGAGAAAATGCGCCGCCAGGCACGCCAGGGCGACCAGCAGCAGCCAGGGACGTTGGGCGCCGAACACGCAGGCGAACCAGCCGAGCTGGAACAGCGCGGCATTCAGCAGTAGCGAGCGGGTGGGTGACAGCGGCATGGGTACGATCCTTGGTGACGGGCTTCCCTCTCCCCCGGCCCCTCTCCCATAAATGGGAGAGGGGAGACAGGCTCAGGCGTTGAAACGGCCGAGCAGCGGCGCCGGCACGGCTTTCTCCTTGGCCAGCAGCAGTTGCGCGGTGCCGATGGTGCGTTCGAGGAAACCGCCCTCGCAGTAGCACAGGTAGAACTCCCACAGGCGATAGAAGTAGTCGTCGTAGCCCAGCTGCTCCAGGGCGTGGCGGGCGTGGCGCAGGTTGTCGTGCCACAGGCGCAGGGTCTTGGCGTAGTGCAGGCCGAAGTCCTCCATGTGGTGCAGGTTCATGTCGGTCTCGCGGTTAACGATTTCCAGCATCTTGTGCACCGAGGGCAGGGCGCCGCCGGGGAAGATGTAGCGCTGGATGAAGTCCACCGAGCGCTTGGCCTGCTCGTAGCGCTGGTCGCGGATGGTGATGGCCTGCAGCAGCATCAGCCCGTCGTCCTTGAGCAGGCGTGCGCACTGCTTGAAGTAGGTGGGCAGGAAGCGATGGCCGACCGCCTCGATCATCTCGATCGACACCAGCTTGTCGTACTGGCCGTTGAGGTCGCGGTAGTCCTCCAGCAGCAGGGTGATGCGCTCCTGCAGGCCCTGCTCCTCGATGCGCCGCTGGGTGTAGGCAAACTGCTCCTTCGACAGGGTCGTGGTGGTGACCTTGCAGCCATAGTGGCTGGCGGCGTAGATGGCCATGCTGCCCCAGCCGGTGCCGATCTCCAGCAGGTGGTCGCCGGGCTTGAGTTGCAGCTTCTGGCAGATGCGTTCGAGCTTGTTCAACTGCGCCTGTTCCAGGCTGTCGTCTTCGTCCTCGAACATGGCCGCCGAGTACATCATGGTCGGGTCGAGGAACTGCTCGAACAGCTCGTTGCCGAGGTCGTAGTGAGCGGCGATGTTCTTCTGCGAGCCCTTGCGGGTGTTGCGGTTGAGCCAGTGCAGACCCTGGATCAGCGGGCGGCCGAGGCGGGCCAGGCCGCCTTCCATGGCATCCAGCACGTCGAGGTTGCTGACGAACACGCGGATCACCGCGGTCAGGTCCGGGGTGCTCCAGTAGCCGTGGATATAGGCCTCGCCGGAGCCGATCGAACCGTTGCCGGCGACCAGGCCCCACACGGCCGGATCGTGCACATGGATCTCCGCATGCAGCGACGAACCGGCCTGGCCGAACAGCAGGCGCTCGCCGTTTTCGAAGACGGCCAGTTGGCCATGGCGCAACTGGCCGAGCTGGCGCAGTACCGCGCTGCGCAGCAGGCTGGCGCCCAGGCCGCTGCCGGCGCGCACGCTGGATTTTGCAGAGGTCAGGCTAGGGCTTTTCATGGCGAGGCTCCTGATCAGAGGGGCTGGCTACGCGGTATTCACCTTGCGCGGCTTGATGGGAAAAAATCGGTAGGCGTTTGAGCAGCAGGCGCAGGGCCTGCCAGTAGATGCCGAGCACGGTCTTGCCAGTCATCCAGGGAAAACTCAGCAGGTGGCGATGCAGGCTGGCGCGGCTGAGCGCCTGGCGCTGCAGGCCGAGGCTGGCGACGAACAGGCGCTCCTCGCCCTGCCAGTCTTCCATCTGGATGCTCAGGCGCTCGTCCGGCAGGTTGAAGCGCATGCGGTATTCCAGCTCACGCGGCAGAAACGGCGAAACGTGGAAGGCCTTGGCCACGGCGAAGTGCTGGATACCTTCGCCGCCGGACGGCAGCACGTCGCTGGCCGGCAACACATAGTGGTAGCGTTCGCGCCAGGGAGTGTTGCTGACCTCGCAGAGGATCGTCGCCAGGCGCCCGTCGGTTTCATAGCAGTAGTAGAAACTCGCCGGGTTGAAGGCCAGGCCCCAGCTGCGCGGTTGGGTCAGCAGGCACACACGCCCGCCCGGCACGCGGCCGAGGGCTTCGCCGATGCGCTGGCGCACCGCGTCGATCAGGCGCATGCCCTGGCGGGTGAATTGCGGCAGGTAGTCGGTTTCGCGGAAGGCGAACGGGGCGAAGCGCCCACGCCCGGCCAGGGGCGACAGTGCCAGCACGGCGTCCTGTTCGTCGAGGTCGAGAAACAGCATGCCCATGCGATAGCGGAAGTCGTGGCCACGCGGCAGGAAGCGCCGGTGGCCGACCCAGCCGCTGTACAGGGCGCTGTTCACAGGCGCTCCCCGAAGGCTTCGGCGACGCGCAGGGCACTGACCACGCCGTCTTCATGGAAGCCGTTGGCCCAGTAGGCGCCGCAGAAGTGGCTGTGCTGCACGCCGCTGATCTCGCTCCAGCGTGCCTGGGCTTTGAGCCCGGCCAGGCTGTACTGCGGATGGGCGTAGCGGTAGCGGCCGAGGACCTTGGCTGGGTCGATGGCGGCAGTCTGATTGAGGCTGACGCAGAAGGTCTGCGGCGCCTGGATGCCCTGCAGGATGTTCATGTTGTAGGTAACGGCGGCGGGTTGCTGCGCCGGGCCGCCGAGGCGGTAGTTCCAGCTGGCCCAGGCCAGCGGCCGGTCGGGCAGCAGGCGGGTGTCGGTGTGCAGCACCACGTCGTTGTCGGCGTAGCGCAGGTCGCCAAGGATCTCCCGTTCGGCCTGGCTCGGCGCGGCCAGCAGGGCCAGGGCCTGATCGCTGTGGCAGGCGAACACCACCTGGTCGAAGCGCTCGGCGCCCACGGCGCTGTGCACGGTCACGCCCTCGGCATCGCGCTCGACGCGCTGCACCGGGCAGTTCAGGCGGATCTTCTCGGCAAAGCTGGCCGTCAGCGGCGCTACATAGCTGCGCGAGCCGCCGCTGACCACGTGCCACTGCGGGCGGTTGCTGACCGACAGCAGGCCGTGGTTCTTGAAGAAGCGCACGAAGAACTGCAGCGGAAAGTCGAGCATGTCGGCCAGCGACATGGACCAGATCGCCGCGCCCATGGGCACGATGTAGTGGTCGATGAAGCGCTGGCCGTAGCCGCGCTGCTGCAGGTACTGGCCGAGCGTCAGGTCGGCGGCGATGTACTGCTCGGCCAGATCGAACTGGGCCTCGCGGTTGAAGCGCAGGATGTCGCTGATCATGCCCCAGAAGCGCGGCGACAGCAGGTTGCTGCGCTGGGCGAACAGGCTGTTGAGGGTGTTGCCGTTGTACTCGCTGCCAGTCGCCGGGTCATGCACCGAGAAGCTCATTTCGGTGGGTTGCGAAGCGACGCCGAGCAGGCCGAGCAGCTTGATGAAGTTGGGGTAGGTCCAGTCGTTGAACACGATGAAACCGGTGTCGATGGCGTAGTCACGCCCGTCGACCTGGACATCGACGGTGTGGGTATGGCCGCCGACCCAGTCGCTGGCCTCGAACACGCAGATGTCGTGCTGGCGATTGAGCAGGTAGGCACTGGTCAGGCCGGCGATACCACTGCCGATGATGGCGATTTTCATGCGTTGGATTCCGCGTTGGAGGTACGTGCCATGCGCTTGCCGATGGCCAGTTGCAGGCCCTTGGGCATGTGGGCGAGTAGCAGCAGGGTGGCGATGAACGGGCCGGGGAAGGCGATTTCGTAGGGACGCTTGTCCAGGCGCTCGGCGATGTGGCGGGCGGCTTTCTCGACCGGCCAGCGCATCGGCATGGGGAAGTCGTTTTTCTGCGTCAGCGGGGTGTCGACGAAGCCCGGACTGACCAGGGTGACGGCGATGTCCTCGGCGGCCAGGTCGATGCGCAGGGTCTCGAACAGGTAGCGCATGGCCGCCTTGGACGCGCCGTAGGCTTCCGCGCGGGGGAGCGGCAGGTAGGTCACCGAACTGCCGACGCCGACCAGGTGCGGTTGGGCGCTCTGCCGTAGCAGCGGCAGGGCGGCCTCGATGCAGTAGCTGGCGGAGAACAGGTTGGCGCGCATCACCCGTTCGATCATCGCCGCCTCGAAGTGGCGGGTGTCCACGTACTCGCAGGTGCCGGCATTGAGGATCACCGTGTCGAGCACGCCCCAGTGTTCCGTGATGCGCTCGCCGATGGCCTGGACCTGTTCGGCATCGCTGAGGTCGCCGGGGGCCAGCAACACCTGCTGCGGGAAGCGTTCGGCGAGGGCCTGCAGGGCGCCGGCATTGCGCGCGCTGACGGTCAGGTGATGGCCCTGATGCAGGAGAATTTCTGCCAGGGCAGCGCCAATCCCGCTGCTGGCGCCGGTGAGCCAGATACGTTTCATGCCAATCTCCCTTTCAGCCACGCAATCACCCGACCGAGGATCGGCAGGTGTTCATAGAGCAGGGCGCCGGCATCGAAGTAATCGCGATGCTGGTAGACCTTGTCGCGCCAGCGCAGGTGCGAGCAGCCTTCGACGCGGATCAGCGCGCCGCCCCGCAGGCGCGGATGGCGATAACTCATGGTCCAGCGCAGGTAGCCTTCGCCCTCGGCGCTCTGGTCGAAGCCATAGAAATCGAAGCGCAGCTCGCTGACGTTGGCGTACAGCTCGCCAAAGTAGCCACGTACCGCCGGCAGGCCGCGCACTTCGTGCAGCGGGTCGCGGAACAGGATGTCGTCGCTGTACAGTTCGCGCAGGCGGTCGAGGTTGCTGGCATCCAGGCCGGCGAAGCGTTCGGCGAACTGGCGAAGGAAGTCAGCCATGGGCGGCCTCCCGTTGTGGCAGGTTCTTGAAGGCCGCCAGGGCGCGCTCGCGCGAGCGGGCCAGGTCGACGATCGGCCGCGGATAGTCGGCCAGACCAAACAAACCACCCATTGCCGCCGGGTTGTGGATGTCACGCTTGTTCAGGCCGACCAGTTCCGGCACCCAGTGGCGGATAAAACGCCCGTCCGGGTCGAATTTCTGCGACTGGCTGAGTGGGTTGAAAATGCGGAAGTAGGGCACCGAGTCGGTGCCGGTGGACGAGCTCCACTGCCAGCCGCCGTTGTTGGCGGCCAGGTCGCCGTCGATCAGGTGGCGCATGAAGAAGCGCTCGCCCTCGCGCCAGTCGATCAGCAGGTTCTTGGTCAGGAACATCGCCACCACCATGCGCAGGCGGTTGTGCATCCAGCCGGTGGCCAGCAGCTGGCGCATGGCCGCATCGATGATCGGGATGCCGGTGCGACCCTCCTGCCAGGCGGCCAGCTCGTCCGGCGCGTGGCGCCAGGGCAGGGCCTCGGTTTCCGGGCGGAAGGCGCGATGACGGCTGACGCGCGGGTAGCCGACCAGGATGTGCTTGTAGAACTCGCGCCAGAGCAGCTCGTTGATCCAGGTGATGACGCCCTGGCTGCCGCTGTCGAACTCGCCGTGATTGTGGCGCAGCGCGGCATGCAGGCACTGGCGCGGCGACAGCACGCCGGCGGCCAGGTAGGCGGCCAGCTGGCTGGTGCCGGGCAGGGCGGGGAAGTCGCGCTGGTTATGGTAGGCGTCGAGCTGTTCGTCGGCGAAGCGCGCCAGGCGCTCGCTGGCTGCCACTGCGCCGGCCGGCCAGAGCTGGCGCAGGCTCTCGCTGGGGCTGGCAAAACCTTCGGCCGCGCTCGGCACGGGATCGCTGGCGATGGCCAGCGGCGCCTGCGCCGGCGGTGTGCCGAGCAGGGGCGGCAGGGCCGTGTGCAGGCGCTGGTAGCAGACCTTGCGGAACTGGCTGTAGACCTGGAAATAGCCGCCGGACTGGGTCAGCACGCTGCCGGGCTGGAACAGCAACTGGTCGAGGTGGCTGCGAAACTGCACGCCCTGTTGCTGCAGGCGGGCAGCCACGGCCTGGTCGCGCTGGCTTTCGTGGATGCCGTATTCCTCGTTGACCTGCACGCAGTCGATGCGCAGCTCGCGGCACAGCTCGGCAAGCACCGCGGGGGCATCACGCCAGTGCGGCGCAGTGCGGATCAACAGCGGCACATTGAGCGCCGCCAGTTCGGCGGACAGCTCGTGCAGGTTGCGCAGCCAGAAGTCGACCTTGCACGGCGCGTCGTCGTGCTCCAGCCACTGCTGCGGGCTGAGCAGGTACAGGGCGATGGTCGGCCCGGCGGCCATCGCGGCCGTCAGGGCGGTGTTGTCCTGCACGCGCAGGTCGCTGCGCAGCCAGATCAGTTGGTGCATGGCGGAGTCCTTCACAGCAGTTGCTCCTGGTGCAGCAGGCGGTCGGCGGCCATTGGCCCGGCGGCCAGGTGCAGGCCCGGCAGGTTGTGCAGCTCGTCGGCGTGGATCTGCGCGGCCGGGCCGGCCAACAGCAGCGGCACGGCGCAGGCGCTGTTGAGCCTGGGCAACTCGCGGCGGATCTGCGCGGCATCCAGGGCCTGGCTGGCATACAGCAGCAGGGCGCGTGGCGCGATGTTGTCGACGGCGATGGCCAGCTCGGCCAGCGGCATGGGCCAGTCGTACACCTCTACCGGGCAGCCGGCGCTGCTGGCCAGCCAGGCGCACAGCCACAGGTTGGGCTCCAGCGGCAGATTGCAGAGGTTGACCAGCAGCAGCGGCGCACCCTGCTGCTGGCGGTTGTGGTGGTACAGGCGGGCGCCGAGCTTGCTGCGCAGCCAGGAATGGAAGAACACCCGCTGCAGTTGCGCGCCGAACGGTGCCCCATGCCAGCGCTGGTCCAGTTCTTCGAGCAGCGGCAGCAGCAGCTGCTGGCACAAGGTATGCGGTGGGTAGAGCGCCAGGGCACGGTTGAAGTGTTCGTCGAGCTGGCGTTCGGCCTGGCGCTCGATGCTCTGCAACAGGGCCTGGCGCAGCTCGTCCCACAGGTTGCTGCCGGCGGCGCTGGCTGGAACACGCTGTTCCAGCAGTTCCTTGACCTGGCCGACCGCCACGCCACGCGCCAGCCAGGTGAGGATGGCCTGGATCCGTGCGACATGATCCTGCGAATACAGACGGTGGCCCTTGGGCGTGCGGTAGGGCACCACCAGGCCGTAGCGGCGTTCCCAGGCGCGCAGGGTGACCGGGTTGACCCCGGTGCTGCGCGCCACTTCGCGGATCGGCAGGTAACCCTGGGCGAGGGCGGCCTGGTAGTCGTCGGGCTGGCTCATAGGGCGTTGCGCAGGCTGAGGTTTTCCGGGTGCGGCTGCAGGTAGGCTTGGCGCGCGATGTACGGGTGCGGGTGCTGGCGGAAGTGGTGCTTGAGCAGGGTCAGCGGCACCACCAGCGGCACGATGCCACTGCGGTACTGATCGATCAGTGCCTGCATTTCGGCCTTTTCCGGGCTGCCGAGGGCCTGCTTGAGGTAGCCGCACAGGTGCTGCAGGACATTGCTGTGGGTGCGCCGGGTGGCGCATTTTTTCAGGGCGGCCATCAGCAGGCTGAAATAACGCGGGCCGAGTTCGGCCGGGTCATGCTGGCCGAGTTCGCCGAGCAGGCGGCCGAGGGCCTTGTACTGCAGCGGGTTGCTGGCCATCAGCTGGTACTTGTAGCGGGCGTGGAAGTCGGTGATGGCGCGGCGGGTCAGGCCGTTGGCCAGCAGGCGCTGCCATTCGGCGTAGGCGAAGACGCGGGTGATGAAGTTCTCGCGCAGCACCGGGTCATTCAGGCGGCCGTCTTCCTCGATCGGCAGATCCGGACGCAGGCGGCACAAGGCTGCGGTGTACAGGCCGCTGCCCCCCCTTCGGCGGGGTAGCCGTTGTCCTGGTAGACCTTGACCCGTTCCAGGCCGCAGGAGGGCGACTTCTGCATGACGATGTAGCCGCTGATGTCGTGCAGCTCGCCGGCCATGCGCGTGCCGAAGTCGCTCAGCGCGTCGGTGACGTCACGTTCGCGGTGCAGCGTGCCGAGCGCACGCGGTGCCTGCGGATCGCCGACCAGGCGGATCGGCTCACGCGGGGTGCCCAGGCCGATGGCCACTTCCGGGCAGACCGGGACGAAATCGAAGTGCTCGGCCAGGGTGCGGCTGCACAGGCGCGATTCCTTGTGCCCGCCGTTGAAACGCACCTCGGCGCCGAGCAGACAGGCGCTGATGCCGAGTTTTAGCTTGTCGCCGTTGCTGTGCTGCATGGCAGGCCTCTGATGAATTAGTTGTACATGTTTTTATGTTTGTACAGGCTTTGGTCATCATAGGGCTGAATTGTACAAATGCAAAGAGTTTGTACAGCTTTTGTATCGATAGCTTCGGCCAGGCGTGACAAGGCACCCCATGAGCGGTGCTTGTCGGAAGGAGGGGCGGCGGTGAGGCAAGTGGTGGCAGAGCTCTCCGCCACTTGTGGACGAGGGGGAAAGCGATCCTTCACCTTGGCGCTATGGCGCTACATAAGGATCGCCAACAGGTGCTCAGGGATAGCCGAGCAGGGTCCTGATCTGTGGCAGGTGGGCACCGACCCAGGCCCGGTCGATCGGGCCCCAGGCACGGATTTCGTAGTGGCCGGCGTTATTGCGCTCGCCGTCGTGCTGGGCGAAGGCGCAATCGATATCCAGCTCGGCGAGGGCCAGCAGGGTGTCCTGGGCGGTGCGTCGGGGCATGCCGGTGGCGGCCATCAGCGCCGGCACCGTGGTCGCGCTGCCGCTGTCGATCAGCCAGGCCACGTACAGGCGGCGGTAGAAGCTGGTGCGGGTCTTGCTCGCTTCCATGCTTGGCATGCTCACAGGCTGGCCATCCCGATATAGGTGGCGGCGCCGGCCAGGTAGCCGAGCAGGGCCAGCAGGCTGATCTTCTTCAGGTACCAGATGAAGTCGATCTTCTCCATGCCCATGGCCGCCACGCCAGCCGCCGAGCCGATGATCAGGCAGCTGCCGCCGGTGCCGGCGCAGTAAGCGAGCAATTCCCAGAAGGTGCCGTCGATGACGAAGTTGCCCAGCCAGCCAGCCTCGCTGCCCGCCGCAGCCAGGGTGTCGGCGCTGACCAGCGGGTACATCTTCATCGCCCCGGCCACCAGCGGCACGTTGTCGACCACCGAGGACAGCAGGCCGATGGCGATGTTGATGGCGTAGACATTGCCCAGGCTGTCCTTGAGGGCGCTGGCAACCTGGGTCAGGTGGCCGGCGGTGGCCAGGCTGGATACGGCAAGCAGGATGCCGAGGAAGAACAGCACGCTGGTGGTGTCGATCTTGCGCAGTACGCCGACCACCGACAGCGGGTGGCGGTCTTCGTCATTCTTGCCACGGTGCAGCAGCTCGGTGACCACCCACAGCACGCCGAGGCCGAACAGGATGCCCATGTACGGCGGCAGGTGGGTGATGGTCTTGAATACCGGCACGAACAGCAGGGCGCCGATACCGAGGGCGAACACCAGGTTGCGCTCGAACGGCGTGGTCGGTTCGCGGTGCTCCTCGTCGCCGGCGCTGGCTGCCGGTCGTTCGAACTCGCCCTTCATGGTGAAGCTGAGCACCAGCAGCGGTACCAGCAGGCAGACCAGGCTGGGTACGAACAGCTCGGTGATGATGCCGCTGGCGCTGATCTGGTTGCCAATCCACAGCATGGTGGTGGTCACGTCACCGATCGGCGACCAGGCGCCGCCGGCGTTGGCGGCGATCACCACGATACCGGCGTAGAACCAGCGCTCGCGGCGGTCGTCGATCAGCTTGCGCAGCAGCGAGACCATGACGATGGTGGTGGTCAGGTTGTCCAGCACGGCAGACAGGAAGAAGGTGATGAAGCCGATCAGCCACAGCAGCTGCACACGCTTGTTGGTGCGGATGCGCTCGGTGATGACCTTGAAACCGTCGTGGGCATCGATCAGCTCGACGATGGTCATGGCGCCCAGGAGGAAGAACAGGATCTCGGAAATCTCGCCCAGGTGATGGCGCAGCTCGGTGCTGATGCCGTGACCGCTGGCACTGTCCAGCGTCGGCAGGATGCTTTCGGCACCGAGGACCAGCGCGGTCCAGCAGAACACGGCGGTGAGGATGGCCGAGGCGGCCTTGTCGATCTTCAGCGGATGTTCCAGGGCTATGCACAGGTAGCCGGCGACGAAGATCAGGGCCATCAGTACGTACATGGACGATTCCCTTGTGGTTGTAGTTATGGGCAGCCGGCGAGCATGCCTGATCGTACCGCTAGCGGAAAGAGGCCGGCACCCGCCCTGGAGCGCGGGCGCCCGAGCAGCTGCGCCGAATATTGGAGGTACAAGCGGCTTTAGCGGCGAATGACGTTGATCCGCGCGACAACGCGCAGGCTGCCGCGCGCAAGAAAAAGGCCCGCGGTCTGACGACGGCGGGCCTTGTTCAGGGTGCGGCTGCTTTACAGGTTGGCGATCTTCTCGCGCTGCTCGACCAGCTTGGCCAGCGCCTGTTCGGCCTCGGCCAGTTTGGCGCGCTCCTTGTCGAGCACTTCGGCCGGCGCCTTGGCGACGAAACCTTCGTTGCTCAGCTTGCCGCCGACGCGCTGCACTTCACCGGAGAGGCGCTGGATTTCCTTGTCCAGGCGCGCCAGTTCGGCGTCCTTGTCGATCAGCCCGGCCATCGGCACCAGCACCTGCATCTCGCCGACCAGGGCGGTGGCGGACATCGGCGCTTCCTCGCCGGCAGCCAGCACGCGTACCGACTCCAGCTTGGCCAGCTTGCTCAGCAGCGGCTCGAAGTCGGCCAGGCGGCGCAGGTCTTCGCCGCTGGCGTTGGCGACGATGATGTCGATGCGCTTGGCCATGGAGATCTTCATCTCGCCACGGATCTGCCGCACGCCGAGCATCAGCTGCTTGACCCACTCGATGTCGCCTTCGGCGGCGGCGTCGATGCGGCTCTCGTTCGCCACCGGCCAGGCCTGCAGCATGATGGTGTCGCCGCTGACGCCAGCCTGGGTCTTGATCCGTTGCCAGATTTCTTCGGTGATGAAGGGCATGAACGGGTGGGCCAGGCGCAGAACCACTTCCAGCACGCGGATCAGCGTGCGGCGGGTGCCACGCTGGCGTTCTACTGGCGCGTTTTCGTCCCAGAGAACAGGTTTCACCAGCTCCAAATACCAGGCGCAGTACTCGTCCCAGACGAATTCATAGAGGGCCTGGGCGGCCAGGTCGAAGCGGAAAGCGTCGAGGTGACGGGTGACGTCCTGCTCGGTGCGCTGCAGGGCGGAGATGATCCAGCGGTCGACCGGCGACAGCTCGACCGGCTCACCGTTGACGCCAGTGTCCTGGCCGTCGGTGTTTTCCAGCACGAAGTTGGCGGCGTTCCACAGCTTGTTGCAGAAGTTGCGGTAGCCCTCGACGCGGCCCATGTCGAACTTGATGTCGCGACCGGTGGAGGCCAGCGCCAGGTTGGTGAAGCGCAGGGCGTCGGTGCCGTAGGCGGCGATGCCGTCGGGGAACTCGGCGCGGGTCTGCTTGGCGATCTTCTCGGCCAGCTTCGGTTGCATCAGGCCGGTGGTGCGCTTTTCCAGCAGCTCGTCGAGGGTGATGCCATCGACGATATCCAGCGGGTCGAGCACGTTGCCCTTGGACTTGGACATCTTCTGGCCCTGGCCGTCGCGCACCAGGCCGTGCACGTATACGGTCTTGAACGGGATCTGCCCGGTCAGGTGGGTGGACAGCATGATCATCCGGGCGACCCAGAAGAAGATGATATCGAAGCCCGTTACCAGAACATCGGTGGGGTGGAAGGTCTTGAGGAAGTCGGTCTGCTGCGGCCAGCCGAGGGTGGAGAAGGTCCACAGGCCGGAGCTGAACCAGGTGTCCAGCACGTCTTCGTCCTGGCGCAGGTTGACGCCTGCGAGGTTGTGCTTGGCGCGCACTTCGGCCTCGTCACGGCCGACATAGACGTTGCCGGCATCGTCGTACCAGGCCGGGATGCGATGGCCCCACCAGAGCTGACGGCTGATGCACCAGTCCTGGATGTCGCGCATCCAGCTGAAGTACATGTTCTCGTACTGCTTGGGCACGAACTGGATCTCGCCACTCTCGACCACGGCGATGGCTTTTTCGGCCAGCGGCTTGGTGGAGACGTACCACTGGTCGGTCAGCCACGGCTCGATGATGGTGCCGGAGCGGTCGCCCTTCGGTACTTTCAGCGCGTGGTCGTCGATGCTTTCCAGCAGGCCGGCAGCCTCGAAGGCGGCAACGATCTGCTTGCGCGCGACAAAACGGTCGAGGCCGGCGTATTCGGCCGGCAGGCTGCCGTCGATCTCGCTGTTGACGCTGCCGTCGATGTTGAACACCTGGGCCTTGGCGAGAACCTGCGCATCCTTGTCGAAGATATTCAGCAGCGGCAGGTTGTGGCGCTTGCCGACTTCATAGTCGTTGAAGTCGTGGGCCGGGGTGATCTTCACGCAGCCGGTGCCGAATTCGGGGTCGCAGTAATCGTCGGCGATGATCGGAATACGGCGGCCAACCAGCGGCAGCTCGACGAAGGTGCCGATCAGGGCTTTATAACGCTCGTCTTCCGGGTGCACGGCTACGGCGCTGTCGCCGAGCATGGTTTCCGGGCGGGTGGTGGCGACGATCAGGTAGTCCTTGCCGTCGGCGGTCTTGTTGCCGTCGGCCAGCGGATAACGCAGGTTCCACAGGTGGCCCTTCTCGTCGTGGTTCTCCACTTCGAGGTCGGAGATGGCGGTGTGGAACTTGGTGTCCCAGTTGACCAGGCGCTTGCCGCGGTAGATCAGGCCGTCGTTGTGCAGGCGCACGAAGGCTTCTTTAACGGCCTCGGATAGGCCCTCGTCCATGGTGAAGCGCTCGCGCGACCAGTCCACCGAGGAGCCCAGGCGACGGATCTGCCGGGTGATGGTGCCGCCGGACTGTTCCTTCCACTCCCAGACTTTCTCCAGGAACTTCTCGCGGCCCAGGTCGTGGCGGCCGATGCCGTCGGCGGCCAGTTGGCGCTCGACCACCATCTGCGTGGCGATCCCCGCGTGGTCGGTGCCCGGCTGCCACAGGGTGTTGCGGCCCTGCATGCGGCGGAAGCGGATCAGCGCATCCATGATCGAGTTGTTGAAGCCATGGCCCATGTGCAGGCTGCCGGTGACGTTCGGCGGCGGGATCATGATGGTGTAGGGCTCGCCGGAACCTTGCGGGGCGAAGTAGTTGTTCTGCTCCCAGGTCTGGTACCAGGAAGTTTCGATGGCGTGGGGCTGGTAGGTCTTGTCCATGGGTGCGGCGGGACCGTATTGGCAACTGATCGGGAAAGCCGGCAAGTATAACGGCAAAGGGCAGGCGGCCAAAGGCCGAAGCGGCGAGCGCCGGACGACGGGTGTCTCGGAAGCTCCCCTCTCCCACTTGTGGGAGAGGGGCTGGGGGAGAGGGGGTTGGTCTACTCACCCTCTCCCCCAGCCCTCGGCTTTAGCTTCCTGCGTCGCTCTACCTCCTGCATCCATGCAGTTGTCTCCCGTGAACGGGAGAGGGGGCAAAAGCGCACCGCACCGCGACTATGAAACTGCAAAAAAGACTCTGAACGGGTTCTCAGGGCTTGCGCTGGGCCAGCAGGCGGTCGAGGCGGGCGTCGAGGCGGCGCTTGAGTTCGGCCTCGATCTGCGGCACGAAATCGTCGATCACGTCCTGTAGCAGCAGTTGGGCGGCGGCACGCAGTTCGCCGTCGAGGCGGTTCAGTTCGCCGAGTCCCTGGGCACTGACGCTGCGCTGGATGGCGCTGCTGATGGTCGAGCTGGCAGGTGCGGTTGGCGCGGTAGCGGGTTTGGCCGGCGCTACAGGGGCAGCTGTGGGGCTCGGGGTAACCGGCGAGGCCGGGCGCTGGGGCGGAAGGCTTGTCGCAGGGACGCTGGTCGCGCGGGCCGACGGCACTGGGGTGGCACTTGGCGGCGGGGTGGGCAGGCTTACGGTCGGGCCGGGCTCGATGATGTCGGACAGCAGGGGAATCTGCAGGTCATCGTCGAGGCTGTCAGTCAGCAGCGGCGGTTCGAGCTGTTGCTCTTCCAGCAGCTTGCGGATGGACTCGAGGTCATCCAGCAGGTGGTCGGGCTTGGGCGGTTTCGGGGTGTCCATGGCTTGAATCAGAGCTCTACACGCTGCGGATCATAGCCTTTCTGCCGGTACAGGCGGAAATTCTCGCGGCACAGAGCGAGCAATTGCGGCTCCTGGTTGACGATCTCAATGACCCGGCTGAACTGCTGCAGATGCGGCGAAAGTGCCGGGTTGAGGTTGATCAGCAGGCCCTGGCTGGTCGCCGGTGGCTCGTCCAGGCCGAGTACCACCGGTGCCTGCGGATTGTGCTGGTGCAGGTCATGGGGCACGAAGCTGTCGTTCTTGAAGCGCCACAACAGTTCGTCCAGCTCTTCGCACTGGGCCTGGTCGGCGCCGCGCACGAACACCGGCATGCCGGCGCGCCAGGCTTTCAGTGCTAGCTGGCAGGCCGCGCGTTGGCGGTCTGCCGGGGTGGCGGTGGAAAGAACGTAGAACTCGATCCTCACTTGACCCGATCCAGCAGGTACTGGGTCAGCAGCGGTACCGGGCGACCGGTGGCGCCCTTGTCTTTGCCGCCACTGATCCAGGCGGTGCCGGCGATGTCCAGGTGGGCCCAGTGCACGTCCTTGGTGAAGCGCGACAGGAAGCAGGCGGCGGTGATGGTGCCGGCCTTGGGCCCGCCGATGTTGGCGATGTCGGCAAACGGGCTGTCCAGCTGTTCCTGGTATTCGTCGAACAGCGGCAGCTGCCAGGCGCGGTCGTCGGCGTGTTCGCCCGCTTTGAGCAGTTGCTTGATCAGCGTGTCGTTGTTGCCGAGCAGGCCGGAGGTGTGGGCGCCGAGGGCGACCACGCAGGCGCCGGTGAGGGTGGCGATGTCGATCACCGCCTGCGGCTTGAAGCGTTGGGCATAGGTCAGGGTATCGCACAGCACCAGGCGGCCTTCGGCGTCGGTGTTGAGGATTTCCACGGTTTGCCCACTCATGGTGGTGACGATGTCGCCGGGGCGGGTGGCGCTGCCGCTGGGCATGTTCTCGGCGCAGGCCAGCAGGCACACCAGGTTGATCGGTAATTGCAGTTCGAGCACGGTCTTGAGGGTGCCGAACACGCTGGCGGCGCCACACATGTCGTACTTCATCTCGTCCATGCCGGCGGCCGGCTTGATGCTGATGCCGCCGGTGTCGAAGGTGACGCCCTTGCCGACCAGGGCATAGGGTTGTTCATCCTTCTGCCCACCCTGGTAGTGCATGACGATCATGCGCGGCGGTTGGGCGCTGCCCTGGCCGACGGCGAGGAAGGCGCCGGCGCCGAGTTCCTTGAGTTTCTTCTCGTCGAGGATCTCGACCTTGAGGTTCTTGTGCGCCTTGCCCAGGGTCTTGGCTTCTTCGGCCAGGTAGCTGGGGTGGCAGAGGTTCGGCGGCAGGTTGCCGAGGTCCTTGGTGAAGGCCATGCCGCTGGCGATGGCCTGGGCGTGCAGGCTGCCGCGCTCGACGTCGGCCAGTTCGGCCTTGTCGGCGATCAGGGTGATCTTCTTCAGCGCCTTGGGTTCGGCCTTCTTGCTCTTGAACTGGTCATACAGGTACTCGCCGTCGGCCAGGGTTTCCACCAGCAGGCGCGCCTTGCCGTAGGCATCGCGGCCCTTGATCTTGAGTTCGCCGAGGGCCAGCACGGCATCAGTGCCGCCCAGACCTTTCAGTGCGCCCTGTGCGGCTGCAACCAATTTGCGGTACTGGCGGTCGGATAGCTCGCCCTTGCCACTGCCAAGCAGCAGCACGCGCTCGGCCTTGAGGCCCGGCAGGCTGTGCAGCAGCAGGGTCTGCCCGGGTTTGCCGGCGATGTCGCCGCGCTTGAGCAGGGTGCTGATAGCGCCACCGCTGGCCTCATCGACGGCCTTGGCCGCCGCGCCGAGCTTGCGCCCTTCGCCGAGGGTGACCACCAGGGTGGCGGTCTTCAGGGTTTCCGGACGGGTGCTTTTGACGAGGAATTCCATGGTGAGCTGTCCCCAAGACAAAGAGTCGGGTTTGGCGGATAATGCCCGCTATTTTTTCGAGGGCCTGCATGTGCTGCAGGCCGGCAAAGGTGCGGCTAGTTTGAGCGTAGCCACCGGAGCCTGACAACCCTGGAGTGTCTGGTTTGATCGTCTTCCGCTATCTGTCTCGCGAAGTGCTGCTCACCCTCAGTGCGGTCAGTGCCGTACTGCTGGTGATCATCATGAGCGGGCGCTTCATCAAGTACCTGGCCCAGGCGGCGCAGGGTCTGCTCGACCCCGGCGTGCTGTTCATGATCATGGGCTTCCGTCTGCCCGGATTCCTCCAGCTGATCCTGCCGCTGGGTCTGTTCCTCGGCATCCTGCTGGCCTACGGGCGCCTGTACCTGGACAGCGAGATGACCGTGCTGTCGGCCACCGGCATGAGCAACAAGCGCCTGCTGACCTACACCATGGCGCCGGCGGCGCTGGTGGCCGTGCTGACGGGTTGGCTGAGCCTGGGTCTGGCGCCGCAGGGGGTGGCCGAGGTCACGCGGATCCTCAATCAGCAGGATGCCCTGACCGAGTTCGATACTCTGGTGCCCGGCCGTTTCCAGGCGATGAAGGATGGCTCGCGGGTTACCTACACGGAAAGCCTCTCGGCGGATCGGGCGCAGCTGTCCGGGGTGTTCATTTCCGAGAAGCGCTTCAGCCGCGACAAGGCGGAGAAAAATAAGGAGCGTGGCATCACCGTGCTGGTCGCCGAGAAAGGTCGCCAGGTGATCCAGGCCGATGGCAGCCGCTACCTGATCCTGGAAAATGGCTACCGCTACGATGGCAACCCGGGCCAGGCTGACTACCGGGCGATCCAGTACGAGACCTATGGCGTGCTGTTGCCCAAGCCGTCGGTGAGCAGCGAGATCAGTGAGCGCGAGGCCATTCCTACCCGCGAACTGCTGGGTAGCGACAACCCGCGTTATCAGGCCGAGCTGCAATGGCGCCTGTCGATTCCGCTGCTGGTATTTGTCGTCGTGTTGCTGGCGGTACCGCTGTCGCGAGTCAATCCGCGCCAGGGTCGCTTCCTCAAGCTGCTGCCGGCGATTCTGCTGTACATGGCCTACCTGGCGCTGCTGATCGGTGCCCGTGGCCAGTTGGACAAGGGCAAGATTCCCCAGGATCTGGGGCTGTGGTGGGTGCACGGCCTGTTCCTGTTGATCGGTCTGGGGCTGTTCTGCTGGACGCCTCTGCAACTCAAGCTGGCCAGCCGCCGCGCAGTGAAGGAGATGGCCCATGGTCAGGCTTGATCGTTACATCGGAACCAGCGTGTTCTACGCCATCCTGGCGGTGCTGGGAATCATTGTCGGCCTGGCGCTGCTGTTCGCCTTCATCGACGAACTGGGCGACGTGGGCGAGGCCTATGGCACCTTCGAGGCGTTGGTGTATGTCCTGCTGACCCTGCCGCGGCGTATCTACGAGATGCTGCCGATGGCTGCGCTGATCGGCTGTCTGATTGGTCTGGGCAGCCTGGCCAGCAACAGTGAGCTGACCATCATGCGTGCGGCTGGCGTGTCGGTCAGCCGTATCGTCTGGGCGGTGATGAAGCCGATGCTGGTGCTGATGCTGGTCGGCGTGCTGATCGGCGAATACCTGGCGCCCTGGAGCGAGAACCTGGCCCAGGCCCATCGCTCCATGGCCCAGGGCGGCGGCGAGGCGCAAAGCTCCAAGCGCGGTCTGTGGCATCGCCAGGGCCAGGAATATGTGCACATCAACGCCGTGCAGCCGAATGGTCGGCTGTATGGCGTGACCCGCTATCAGTTCGATGACCAGCGGCACCTGCTTTCCTCGAGCTTTGCCCGCCGTGCCTTGTACCAGGGCGATCACTGGCAGCTGGAAGACGTCAAGACTACGCATTTCCGCGAGCGCAGCACCGAGGTGATCGACGCGCCGATCGAACGCTGGGATGTCGAGCTTAACCCGCAGCTGCTCGGTACCGTGGTGATGGAACCGGACTCTCTGTCGATCAGCGGCCTGTGGCGCTATATCCGCTACCTCGGCGAGCAGGGCCTGAACAATGGCAGCTATTGGCTGGCGTTCTGGACCAAGGTGCTGCAACCGCTGGTGACGGCGGCGCTGGTGCTGATGGCGATTTCCTTCATCTTCGGCCCGCTGCGCTCGGTGACCCTCGGTCAGCGCGTGTTTACCGGTGTGCTGGTGGGTTTCGTGTTCCGCATCGCTCAGGACCTGCTCGGCCCATCGAGCCTGGTATTCGGCTTCTCGCCGCTGCTGGCGGTGCTGGTGCCGGCACTGATCTGTGCCGGGGCGGGCTTCGTGCTGTTGCGCCGCGCGGCCTGATACCAAGTGGGATGTGCAAAGGCCGGGCTTAGCCCGGCCTTTTTGTTGGTGGGGATTGCTGGTGAGCGGATGGCTGCAATGTTGCTTGCCGCGACCGGCCTGATTGCAGCCGCGATGGGCAAAGAGGGACTGAGTCTGTAAGGCTGTGCACTTAAGTGCTTTGCTCCCCTCTCCCGTTCACGGGAGACGACTGCATGGATGCAGGCGGTAGGGCGACGCAGGAAGCCAAAGCCGAGGGGCCGGGGGGAGTGTGGGCAGGCCACTCCGCCCCTCTCCCTAACCCTCTCCCACAAGTGGGAGAGGGGACTGTCCGTATTGGCAGAAAGTCATTATCCCGTTGCATGGCCGCTGCACTTGCCGCAGAAAAAAACGCCGCGACTCCTCGGGAGATCGCGGCGTTTTTCTTAAGGGGACAGCGCCAGGGCTAAGGGCGGCCTTTCGGCACTATCGAGTGGTTACAGCGTGGCAGGGTTGCTGGCGGTATTCAGGCGCCGGGCCTGCTTCAGGTACAGGGTGACTTCGCGGGCCGGCAGCGGTTTGCTGTACAGGTAGCCCTGACCCTCGTTGCAGCCGTTGGCGATGATGTAGGCCTCTTGCTCGGTGGTCTCCACGCCTTCGGCGATGACCTGCATGCCCAGGCTCTTACCCAGCTGGATGATGGCGCGCACGATGGTGGCGTCGTCTTCGTCTTCCAGCACATCCTGGACGAAGCTGCGGTCGATCTTGATCTTGTCCAGCGGCAGGCTCTTCAGGTAGCTCAGCGAGGAGTAGCCGGTACCGAAGTCGTCGATGGCGATCAGCGCGCCGGCGCGGCGCAGGCTGAGCAGGTGCTGGGCGGCGGTGGTGATGTCTTCCATCAGGCCGGTTTCGGTGACTTCCAGCTCCAGGCTGCGTGCCGGCAGGCGGTAGACCTGCAGCAGGTTGTTGACCATGCGTGGCAGTTCGGCGTGGTGTAGCTGCACGGTGGACAGGTTGACTGCCATGCGCAGGTTGGTGAAGCCCTGATCGTGCCATTCGCGCAGCTGGCGGCAGGATTGGTCCAGCACCCATTCGCCGATGGCGATGATGGTGCCGTTCTGCTCGGCCAGCGGGATGAACAGGTCTGGCGGGACGAAGCCGTGTTGCGGGTGCTGCCAGCGCAGCAGGGCCTCGACGCCGACCACCTGATGGTCGCGGTAGTCGACCTGCGGCTGATACACCACATGCAGTTCGTTGCGCCCGAGGGCCTCGCGCAGGTCCTTCTCCAGTTCGCGGCGGCGCCGCATCTCGCTGTCGACGCTGGCGATGTAGAACTGGTAGCGGTTGCGCGAACGGCTCTTGGCCAGGGTCATGGTCTGTTCGGCTTTCTGCAGCAGCTTCTCGGTGCTGTCGCCGTCTTCCGGGAACAGGGTGATACCGATGGTGGCGCGCAGGCGGACTTCCTGCTGCTCCAGGGAGAAGGGCGTGTCCAGGCTGTCGAGGATGCTCTGCGCCAGTTCGGCGGCTTCATAGGGCTGTTCGATATCGGCCTGGACCAGGGCGAACTGGTCGCCGCCGAGGCGAGCCAGGGCACCGAGTTTGCCGCTGTGGCTGCGCAGGCGATCGGAGAGGGCCAGCAGCAACTGGTCGCCGGTCTGGTAGCTGAACTGCTCGTTGATACCTTTGAAATCGTCCAGGCCGACGCACAGCACCGCGACGCGGCGTTGCAGGCGGCCGGCGTCTTCGAGGATCTGGTCGAGCTGCTGCTGCAGCTGCTGGCGATTGGGCAGGCCGGTGAGGAAGTCGTACTGCGACATGCGCAGCAGGCTGGTCTCGGCTTCGCGGCGCAGGTGGGTGTTGCGCTCGATGGATTCCAGCAACTGGTTGGCGGTGTTGATCCACAGTCCCAGTTCGTTCTTCTCGTTGCCGCGCAGCATGGGCAGCTTGTGTTCGCTGGGGCGGTCCGGATTGATGTTGGTCAGGTGCTCGATGATCTTCGACAGCGGCTTGGTCAGCAGCCAGTGGTAGACCAGGTACAGCACCAGGCCCATGGCCAGGGCGCGCAACACGCCGGAGATGAAGATGATCACCGAGGTGGTGAGGAAGTTCTCGCCGTAGCTGGCGGTGTCGAGGGTGATGTTGAGGTCACCGTAGTACTCGCTGTAGGGGCCTTTGCCCACCAGCTGGGTGCTGAACACCTGCTCCTTGCCGAGAATCGGATCGGTCATCCAGCGGCTGGTCGATTCGATCAGCTCGCGCGAGCGTTCGGCCAGCATCGGTTCGTTGGGGTGGCCGATGGCGGCGTAGCGCACCGCTTCGTGCTGGAACAGGCCTTCGATGACCTGCATGCCCATCTCGCGATCCAGGCTGTAGACGGCCTGGGTCGAGGGGTCGCGGAACATGCCGAGGATGCGCTGGGCATCGCTGGCCACGGCCTGGCGAGTCTTGTAGATGTCGAAGACGATCTGTGCACAGCTGAGCACCACGCCAACGATCAGCGCCGAAAGCAGAACCACTCGGAGCAGTTTGAGCGACAGGCTGTTTTTCAATTCCAGCTTCAAATGCGTATTCCTTGTTATCTGCCGGAGCCTACTGACCGTTGTGAGTATTGGCAAATGCGTGGAAGCCGTCAAAGGGCCATTACGTCATCGAGCGGATTTTTTAGCATTGTTCTGCGCTGGCGCATGAGCGGAGTATGCAATTGGTGATGCGCTCTGCCTTGGTGCGAGCGCATGGCGATGGCCTCTCGCCTGAGGGGCTCAGAGCTGGCGCAAGAGTTGCTAAGGCTTGTCCGTCACTGTGTCGGGGGACTTGCCATGAAGATCTACCTGCTGTCGCTGTGTGCCTTGTTCTTTCCGTCGCTGGCCCATGCCGCTACGGACGTCGAGCTGAATAGTGCCTGGGTGGTGCTGGCCAGTGCCCTGGTGTTCTTCATGCAGGCGGGGTTCGCCCTGCTGGAAAGCGGCATGTCGCGAGCGAAGAATGCCGTCAACGTGATGATGAAGAATTACATGGATGGCTGTGTCGGCGGCATCGTCTTCTGGCTGGTCGGCTTCGGCCTGATGTTCGGTGCCAATGCCACCGGCTGGTATGGCATGAGCCACTTCGCGCCGCATCAGGGCGAACCCTGGGATTTCACCTTCCTGCTGTTCCAGATGATGTTCGCCGCCACGGCCGCGACCATCGCCAGCGGCGCCATGGCCGAGCGCACCCGCTACGCGGCCTATCTGGTCGGCGCGGTGGTGATCAGCGGCTTCATCTACCCGATCTTCGGTAGCTGGGTGTGGAGCGGTATCTATGGCGGCCAGGGTTGGCTGGCGAAGATGGGTTTCATCGACTTTGCCGGCTCCACCGTGGTTCATAGCGTCGGCGCCTGGTGTGCGTTGGCCGGGATCATGGTGCTCGGTCCGCGCCTGGGGCGCTTTGCCAAAGACGGCACGCCGCGGGCGATTCCCGGACACAACCTGGTGCTGGTTACCCTGGGTGGTTTCATCCTCTGGCTCGGCTGGTTCGGCTTCAACGCCGGCAGCACCCTGGCGATCAATGCAAGCATCGGCCTGATCGCCCTCAATACCCACCTGGCCGCGGCCTGCGGTGCGGTGGGGGCGATGCTGGCCCTGCGCACCACATCCAGTCCGGTGCTGTTGAGCACCACGGTAAATGGCTCGCTGGGCGGGCTGGTCGGCATCACCGCCGGTTGCGCGACCATGCTGCCGGGCTTCGCCATGCTCACCGGGCTGGTGGCGGGTGTCGTGGTGGTTTTCGGCATGCGCCTGCTCGATCGCCTGCGCCTCGACGATGTGGTGGGGGCCATCCCGGTGCATGGCTTGGCCGGTGTCTGGGGGACGGTTGCCGCCGGTCTGTTCTTTACCGGCGACCTGTTCAGCTGGGCGCGCGTCAGCGTGCAATTGATCGGCGCCGGCATGGCCTTCGTCTGGGCTTTTCCGCTGGCCCTGGCGCTGTACTTCATCCTGGCCAAGACCATCGGCCTGCGCACCAGCACCCAGGATGAGCAGCGCGGCCTGGACTATGCCGAACATGCTGAAATCGGTTACCCGGAGTTCAACCAGTCGCTGACCTTCGATGGCGCCGAATTGACGCGGAGGGTGTGAGATGAGCCTGACTACCCGTCGTCGCGCCATCTATACCGGGCTGGCCGGGCACTTCGGTGAAGATGAGCTGCTGCCGCTGCTATCACTGTGGGAGGCCAAGTACGCCGACAAGCCGCCTTTCGCCCTCAACGAGTTCCTCGCCGAAGTGGCGCAGCGCAGCGGCCGCAAGCTGGAGCGCGCGCGTCTGTATCGCGAGCTGGTCGGCGCACTGACCGGGCCGACCAGCAATCTGCTGCCCGATCCGGCGCCGCGGGTGCACGCCTGGCGTCAGGGCGAAGGCCTGGAGGCGGAGGAGGTTTCCGGGCCGGATGCGCTCGCCCGGCAGACCTTCGATGCCCTGAGTCAGGCCCTGTTCAGCCTGCTCGACCCGGAGATGGTGCCGCGTCTACGGCGTTTCGCCGCCGGTAACCTGAATGGCATGCAGATCGACACCGAGCTGCGTCTGCGCCTGCGCGGCTGGCTGGAGCAGGGCGGCTCACTGGGGCTGACGGCGCTCTCGCTGGAGCACCTGCGGGTACTGCTGAATTTGCTGTATATAGGCCTGTGCGAGTACCTCGGCCCGGTGACCGCCGATCAGGTACTGACCCGGGCGGTACAGAAGGCCGAGCGTCTCAATTTGCCGATGGCGCCGCAGAAGTTGCTGTGAATACAGTCTGCAGAAAGCAAAAAACCCGGCCTTAGCCGGGTTTCTTGTTGGAACTGGGGGTGACTCAGGCAGCGAAGTTCTTCGCCACGAAGTCCCAGTTGACCAGGTTCCAGAACGCCTCGACGTACTTCGGACGCAGGTTGCGGTAGTCGATGTAGTAGGCGTGTTCCCACACGTCGCAGGTCAGCAGCGGGGTGTCGCCGCTGGTCAGCGGGCAGCCGGCGCCGATGGTGCTGGCCAGGGCCAGGGAGCCGTCAGCCTTCTTCACCAGCCAGCCCCAGCCGGAGCCGAAGGTGCCGATGGAGGTCTTGCTGAACTCTTCCTTGAACTTGTCGAAGGAACCGAAAGCCGCGTTGATCGCGTCGGCCAGGGCGCCAGTCGGTTGGCCGCCGCCGTTCGGCGACAGGCAGTTCCAGTAAAAGGTGTGGTTCCAGATCTGTGCGGCGTTGTTGAACACGCCACCCGAGGAAGTCTTGATGATCTCTTCCAGGCTCTTGCCTTCGAACTCGGTGCCCGGCACCAGGTTGTTCAGGTTCACCACGTAGGTGTTGTGGTGTTTGCCGTGGTGGAATTCCAGGGTCTCGGCGGACAGGTGCGGCTCGAGGGCGTTTTTCTCGTACGGCAGCGGCGGCAATTCGAAAGCCATGGTCTATCTCCTACTCAGGTCGGGGGCGCGCGGTGCGCACAGGGGCCGTTCACGGGCGGCCGGACTGGCGGCGGAGAGTTTGTCCTCTTTGCGCCGCGAGCCGGGGATCATAGCACCCGAGCCGGGCCTTAACCACGCAGCAACTGTGTGGAAAAGCCGGTGCCAGGGCCTTTGCCACGCCTTACATGGAACGCATCAGCTGATAGGCCATGGCGAACATCATCAGCGCCACGCCCAGGTCGAGCAGGCGCCAGGTGGCGGGGCGGGCCAGCCAGGGCGCGAGCCAGGCCGCGCCCAGGGCCAGGCTGAAGAACCACAACAGCGAGGCGCTGGCCGCGCCCAGGGTGTAGGCGCCGGGATCCGGCTGCTGGGCGCCGAGCGAGCCGATCAGCAGCACGGTGTCCAGGTACACATGCGGGTTGAGCAGGGTAACTGCCAGTGCTGCTAGCAGCACGGCGCGGCGCGAGCGCGGGCCACTGCTCTCGCTCTGCTCCAGGGCCTGCGGGCGCACTGCACGCAGCAAGGCCTTGGCGCCGTACCAGAGCAGGAAGGCGGTGCCGCCCCAGCGGGCGATGCCGAGCAGTAGCGGATTCTGCGCCAGCAGCGCAGCCAGGCCGAAGACCCCGGCGGCGACCAGCAGGGCGTCGCACAGCACGCACAATGCGGCGACCGGCAGGTGATGTTCGCGGCGCAGGCTCTGCGCCAGGACGAAGACATTCTGCGCGCCGATGGCAATGATCAGGCCGGCGGCGACCAGCAGACCGTTCATATAGCTCTGCCACATGGCGCTCACTCCTCAACCTGGCTGGCGGCGAGCTGGCGCAGCACGGCCATGGCCCGCTCGGCATCGGCTGCGGCGACGAACAGATGATCGTGGTAGAAACCGGCCACTACGTTGCAGCTGATATTGGCGGCGGCCAGGGCGCTGGCGAAGGCAGCGGTGAGGCCGACGGCGGCGAGCGCCGAGTGCACGCTCAGGCTGATCCAGGCGGCGACGTAGTCATAGCTCAGGCCCAGGCGGTCGGCCTCTTCCTGGGCGAGGATCAGGGTCAGGCCTTCGGCCTCGCGAAAGCTGCCAATGATCTTCTGTATGTCCAGCGGACTGTCGCTCGCCACGCTGCAGAACACATAGCGTCCGGGGTTGAGCTGAGGTGACAGGCTGCCGAGCAGTTTGCCGAGTGAAGTTTCGCCGGCCATGGGGGCTTCCTTGTGAGGATTGCGGTGATCGTTGCCGGGCAGTTTCCGCTGCGCTCATGTATAAGAAAAACAAATCATGCTGATCTCTCATTAGGAGAACTGATTTGTTCGACTACAAACTCCTCGCGGCCCTGGCTGCGGTGGTGGAGCAGGGCGGTTTCGAGCGGGCCGCACAGCTGCTCGGCCTGTCGCAGTCGGCAGTGTCGCAGCGGATCAAGCTGCTTGAGGCGCGCGTCGGCCAGCCGGTGCTGGTGCGTGCCATGCCACCCGCGCCCACGGAGATCGGCCGGCGCCTGCTCAACCATGTGCAGCAGGTGCGCTTGCTCGAGCGCGACCTGCAGGGCCAGGTGCCGGCGCTGGACGATGGCGGCCTGCCCGAGCGCCTGCGCATCGCCCTGAATGCCGACAGCCTGGCGACCTGGTGGGCGCGAGCGCTGGGCGACTTCTGCGCTGAGCACCGCTTGCTGCTGGATCTGGTGGTGGAAGACCAGGACGTCGGCCTCAAGCGCATGCGTGCCGGCGAGGTAGCCGCCTGCGTGTGTGCGGCCGAGCGCCCTGTGGCGGGCGCACGCTCCCTGCCGCTGGGTGCCATGCGTTACCGTGCCCTGGCCAGCCCTGCCTTTATAGATCGGCACTTTCCCCGAGGTGTGCAGGCGGAGAACCTGGCGCGGATTCCGGCCATCGTCTTCGGCCCGGACGACCTGCTGCAGCATCGCTACCTGGCGCAGCTGGGCGTGGAGGGCGGTTTCGCCCACCACCTGTGCCCATCATCGGAAGGTTTCGTGCGTCTGACCGAAGCCGGCTTCGGCTGGGGCCTGGTGCCTGAGCTGCAGGTGCAGCGCGAGCTGGCCAGCGGCGCGCTGGTCGAGATCATTCCCGACCTGCCGCTGGATGTGCCGCTGTACTGGCACCACTGGCGTAACGGCGGCGAGCTGCTGACGGCACTGACCGAACACCTGCACCGCGGAGTGGCCGGCTGGCTGGTCGAGCCGTAGCCCGGATGCAATCCGGGAATGGTGCCGGCGGTTTTCTCCGGATTGCATCCGGGCTACCAGGCTGACTTTGCCTTTGACGGAGGAGCCAGCTTGTTGGCGATCAGCGGATCAATGATCGCCAGCAAGCTGGCTCCTACAGGCACACATTTCACCGCTGCCCCCGCGGCGTGGCTGGCTGGTCAAGGCGTAGGGCGGGTGCAACCCGCGGTACCGACAACGCGGGCTTCACCCTCCCTACGCTAGAACCATTCAAAGCTGAAAGTGCGCCACCAACTGCTCCTGGCTGCCGGCCACCTTGCGCAGGTGCTCGCCGCAGTCGCGGGTGTGGGCGGCGGTCTGGCGGTTTTCCCCGGTCATCTCGTGCAGGCGGTGCATGTGCTGGTTGACCTCCTGGGTGGTGGCCGCCTGCTGCTCGGCGGCCGCGGCAATCTGGAAGGCCAGGGCATGCACGCCTTCCAGTGACTGGCTGAGGTGATCCAGCGAGCCGAGTACGGCCTGGGTTTCGTCTTCCAGTGCGCGGGCCTGCTCGGTGGAACCCTGCATGCGCTGCAGCGCCTCGTCGGAGGAGTCGCCGAGGGCGCCGATGATCTGCACGATTTCCTCGGTGGCGGTACGGGTGCGCAGGGCCAGGTTGCGTACTTCGTCGGCCACCACGGCAAAGCCGCGGCCCTGTTCGCCGGCCCGCGCCGCTTCGATGGCGGCGTTGAGCGCCAGTAGGTTGGTCTGCTCGGCGATGGCGCCGATCACGCTGAGCACCGAGCCGATCTGCTGGCTGTCGCCGGCCAGGGTCTGCACCACCCGGTCGGCCTGGCGCAGGCCGTCGAGCAACTGGTTCTGGCGGCCGATCATGCGCTGCAGGGTGCTTTGCATGGTGACGAAGGCTTCGCGTGCGGCGGCGCTGCCATCGGCACTCTGGCTGGCGTTGCTGGCGATTTCCTGCACGGTGGCGGCCATCTGGTCGACCGCGCTGACCACCATTTCCAGGGCTTCCTGCTGCTGGTCGAGGCGGCTGCTGGTCTGCCCGGCGGCGCCGAGGATGTCGCCGCTGGCATCGCCCACCGCACTGCTGGCCTGGCGCAGACGTTCGATCACTTCGCGCCAGGCGCCGGCCATTTCATGCAGGGCCTGCATCAGCCCGCTGTGCGGGGTGTCCTGGCTGGCCAGGCGCAGTTCGCCGGCGGCCAGGCGCCGGGCCAGGTCCGCCATGTTGCTCGGCTCGCCACCCAGTGGACGCATCACACTGCGGCTGACCAGCCAGGTGGCCAGTGCCACGCCAGCGATGGTCAGCAGGCCGAGCAGGAGCACTTGCCACAGCAGCTCACGCACCGGGGCAAAGGCCTGGGCCTGGTCCATCTCGGCGATCAGCGCCCAGCGCTGGCCGTTGAACTCCAGCGGCACGAAGGCCTTGAGCGCCGGTTTGCCGTCCAGCCCTGGTTCGGCCAGGCGACCTTGCTGCCCCTGCAGCGCCAGCGTCAGCGCCTGGCCGCTGAGTGGTGCGGTCTGCGCGCCGCCACGGCTGACCTGCAGTTCGCTGAACCGTACCGAGTCGGAGCGCAGCAGGCCGTCGCTGCCCACCAGGTAGGTTTCCCCGGCTTCGCCGAGGCCCTGACGGGTTTGCATCACCGCATTCAGCGGATCGATCGGCAGTTCCAGCATCAGCAGGCTTTGCAGTTCGCCGTCGCTGAGGATCGGCGCCACCAGGAACTGACTGGGCTCACTGGTCTGCGGGTTGCTCGCCAGGTCGCTGATCAGCGCCTGCTGGCTGTCCAGGCTGGCGCGCGCCAGGCGGCCCATGGGCGTGTCACGCCAGCTCGCGTCGTTGAGGTTCTGCTGGTAGTCGCTGCCGCGCAGCACGCTGAACAGCACCTTGCCGTCGGTCGAGATCAGCTTCAGGTCGCGGTAGCCGAAGGTCTTGATGAAGTTCTCGAAGATCGGTCGGTCATAGTTGGCGGTGCTGACCAGGGCGACGGCGTCCAGGCCGGCGTAGCTGGTGCCGAGGTTGCTGGCCAGGGTGCTGAGTTGGTTGTGCCGGGACTGCCAGTTGTCCTGCAGTTGCCGTTGTTTGATATTCGCTACGGCCTCCAGGGCGTTCAGCGTTTGCTCCTGCAGGGCCTGGCTGGCCTGGTGGTAGGCCGTGAAAGCCATGGCGAGTACCGGGATCAGGCCGATCATCAGGTAGCTGAGCGCGAGTTTTAGGCGTAACGGCATTTCCGTTGGCTCCACGGGTAGAAGGGTTACAAAAGAGGGTGACTGTCAAAAATTCTGCAAGAAGCGTGCGAATTGTTTAACGAGCGTCAAAAATAATGTGCGATAACCGTTCGCAAGGCCGGTTTTCTGGCTTGCCATGTCACAGCCGGACGGGGGCGAGGCTGCTAGAGTCGCTGCTACAACAAGCACCGCAGGGGAGAGGCGCATGAAAATTCTGGTAACGGGGGCGAGCGGTTTTATCGGCGGACGCTTTGCCCGGTTCGCCCTGGAGCAGGGTTTGCGTGTGCGGGTCAACGGTCGCCGCCCCGAGGGTGTGCAGCACCTGATCAAACGTGGTGCAGAGTTCGTCCAGGGCGACCTGGCCGATGCCGACCTGGTGCATCACCTGTGTCGCGATGTCGAAGCCGTGGTGCATTGCGCCGGCGCCGTGGGCGTGTGGGGCAGCCGCGAGCACTTCCAGCGGGGCAATGTCGGCCTGACCCAGAACATCATCGAGGGCTGTCTGGGGCAGAAGGTGCGGCGCCTGGTGCACCTGTCGTCGCCGTCGGTGTATTTCGACGGTAAGTCGCATGTCGGCCTGAAGGAAGAGCAGGTGCCGAAGACCTTCGTCGATCATTATGGTGCGACCAAGTACCTGGCCGAGCAGAAGGTCTTCGAGGCCCAGGAGTTCGGCCTGGAGGTGATCGCCCTGCGTCCGCGCTTCGTCACCGGCGCTGGCGACACCAGCATCTTTCCGCGCTTGATCAACATGCAGCGCAAGGGTCGCCTGGCGATCATCGGCAACGGCCTGAACAAGGTCGACTTCACCAGCATGCAGAACCTCAACGACGCCCTGTTCAGCAGCCTGCTGGCCGCCGGGCCGGCGCTGGGCAAGGTGTACAACATCAGCAATGGCGCGCCGGTGCCACTGTGGGATGTGGTCAATTTCGTCCTGCGCCAGTTCGACCTGCCGCCGGTGAGCAAGCACATGCCCTATGGCCTGGCGTATGCCGCGGCGACGCTCAACGAGATGGTCTGCAAGGTGCTGCCGGGGTGCCCGGAGCCGAGCCTGTTCCGTCTCGGTGTGGCAGTGATGGCGCGGGATTTCTCCCTGGACATCAGCCGCGCCCGGCAGTACCTGGACTACGATCCGCAGGTGCCGATCTGGACCGCGCTGGAGGAGTTCTGCCAGTGGTGGAAGGTACAAGGGCGCTGAGTGCCAATGCTGTGGCGGTTCTCATCGGGGCGTGATCTGAGCCGTTCACTGTGACTCTGGTTATCAGGACTGGGTGGCTTATACCCAGTCAACCCAGCCGCAGGTAGCGCCCGACCTATACTGGCCTGTAAAGCCAGCAAGGAAATCCGCATGTTCGCCATGATGGAACGCGCCCGGCTCGAAGCCCTGCATCTGGCGCAAGACCCTGCCACCGGCCTCCAGGCCATCATCGCCATCCACAACACACGCCTCGGCCCCGCCCTTGGCGGTTGTCGCTATCTCGCCTATCCCGATACCGACAGCGCCGTGCGCGATGCCATCCGCCTGGCCCAGGGCATGAGCTACAAGGCCGCTCTGGCCGGCCTGGAACAGGGCGGCGGCAAGGCGGTGATCATCCGTCCGGGCCATGTGGATAACCGTGGTGCGCTGTTCGAGGCCTTCGGCCGCATGATCGAATCGCTCAAGGGGGCCTACATCACTGCGATGGACAGCGGCACCTCCAGCGCCGACATGGACTGCATCGCCCAGTACACCCAGCACGTGACCAGTACCACCAGCGCCGGTGATCCGTCGCCGCACACCGCCATGGGCGTCTATGCCGGCATCCGCGCCACCGCCCTGGCGCGCCTCGGCAGCAGTGATCTGGAGGGCCTGCGCATCGCCGTGCAAGGCCTCGGCAACGTCGGCTTCGCCCTGGCCGAGCAACTCGCGGCCGCCGGGGTGGAGCTGTTCGTCAGCGACCTCGACCCCGGCCGCGTACAGCTGGCGGTGGAGCAGCTCGGTGCCCATGCGGTGAGCAGCGAGGCATTGCTCAGCACGCCGTGCGAGATCCTCGCGCCCTGTGGCCTGGGTGGTGTGCTCAACGCCCAGACGGTCGGCACCCTGCACTGCGCGGCGGTGGCCGGTGCGGCCAACAACCAGCTGGCCAGTGGCGAGATCGCCGATGAGCTGGAGGCGCGCGGCATCCTCTATGCGCCGGACTACGTGATCAATTCCGGCGGGCTGATCTATGTCTCGCTGCAACATCGGGGTTATGAGCTGCCGGCGATCACCGCGCACCTGGCGCAGATCGGTCTGCGCCTGACCGATATCTACGCCCATGCCCAGGCCGACAAACACTCGCCGGCGCGGGTTGCCGACCGGCTGGCGGAGCGGCTGTTGTACGGCTAGCGCAGTTCAGTACCGCGCCTGAAAACAGCAACGCCCAAGGCAGTAATGCCTTGGGCGTTCGTTCTGGCCGAGCAGAGCTGCCAGGGGCACGCCATGCACGCATGGCGGTGCGCAATCACTCGGCGCTTTCTGCGCCCAGTTCGGCGAGGGCTTCCGGCTGGTTCTTGAAAGCCTTGGCGAAGGTGTCGCGGTTCTTCGCCATGAAGATGCCGAGTTCTTCCACCTGTTGTTCGCTGAGCGATGGCACGGCCTTCTGCAGCGCCTCGGACAGCGCTTCGGCCAGTTCCAGCATCTTGTCGTAACGATCGGCTTCGGCCTTATCCATGAACAAGCGCTCCAGGTCGCGGCTGCTGCGGTACACCACTTCGACGGCCATTCATCACCTCATTCCTGTATCTGTTGGGAAGAAAAATACTGTATTTGCATACAGTATAAAGAGATGTGTCGTTGCTGCAAGGCCTGCGCCAAAGTCTTTGCCGGCAGCCCCGTCGCTGTGCCCGAGGCAAAAGCCTGGGCGTCACACTGGCCTCCATTCTGCATAACCGTCATCAGCTAGTGCCAGCATGGCCAATCAAGAGTAGTCAGGAGTAACAGCGTGAAATCGAAACAGATCGAAGCCCTGCGCGAGGGCATGCATGACTTTGCGCAGTCCGTCGGCAATCTGATGGTGGAGTCGTTCCACTATCTGGCGCTGTTCGGCATCGGCGGCATTACCGCATGGGCCTCGGTGGTGGCCTTTCTCGGCATGCTGGAAAAGGGCCATATCACGGTGGATGACATCCTCCTGCTGTTCATCTACCTGGAGCTGGGGGCCATGGTTGGCATCTACTTCAAGACCAACCATATGCCGGTGCGCTTCCTCATCTACGTGGCGATCACCGCGCTGACCCGTCTGCTGATTTCCGACGTGTCGCACCACAATCGCCCGGATATGGGCGTGGTCTATGTGTCTGGCGCCATCCTGTTGCTCGGCCTGGCGATTCTGGTGGTGCGCTATGCCTCCTCGCGCTTCCCTTCGGTGCAGGCGCCATCGCGTCTTGGTCGGGAGCAGGAGCGCGAGGCCGGCGAAGTCTGAAGCGCTTCTTGGCCGCTTTGGGCGGTTTACCGGGCCGCGCGACCTGATCACGCTGTAGGGAGTGGCACGACCAGGCTGCTAATAGCTTTCCAGTGCAAGTGTTTCTCAATACTATATGGCTCTGATTCGTAGTTGCTGGCTGCTCCCGGTCTGAGCAGCAGGCACCTATTCACCGAAAACAGCGAGCCGATCTTGAGCAAGAACCTTCCCCTGTCGCGCTGGAGCATCGCCTCGCGTGTGCTGGCCGCCCTGTTCGGCGGCTATGCATTGGCCTATGGCTTTACCGCGTTCTTTTCCGTGTACCTGCCGCTGGTTCGAGCCGACCGCGTGGTGTACGCCAGCCTGGCCTGCTTCGCCGTGTGGACGGCGGCGGTGATCTACGTGTTCGCCGCCCGCAGCGCGACCCGCGCCTGGCTGTGGCTGGTCGGCCTGACCACTGTCCTGTGCCTGGCCGCCTTCCTGCCGACTGAACTGGGAGTACGCCCATGAGCCTGCGTCAATCCATGGCCGGCCTGCATACCTGGGGCGGCCTGCTGCCAAGCTGGCTGCTCTACGTGATCATCTTCGCCGGCACCCTGGCCTGTTTCGACAAGGAACTGGAGCGCTGGATGCGTCCGGCGCTGCACCAGGGCGTGGCCTCGAGCATGACGGCCGATCAGGTGCGCGGCTGGCTGGAGACGAATGTCAGCGATGAGCTGCATGCCTTCTGGATGCATGGGCCGACCAGTCGTGAGCCGTTCTGGCGCCTGGGCTGGGAAGTGGACAAGACCGAGGAAATGCACGACGTCGCCTTCGACCCGGCTAGCCAGCAGCCGATGGCGGAAACCCTCGGCGGCGGCTTCTTCTTCGAGTTGCACTACAACCTGCATGGCGGCACGCTCGGCATGTACATCGTCGGCCTGGCCGGCATGTTCATGCTGGTGGCGCTGGTGTCCGGGGTGATCATCCATCGGCGTATCTTCAAGGACTTCTTCACCTTGCGGCCCAATGCCAATGGCCAGCGCGCCTGGCTGGATGCGCACAACCTGTTCGGCGTGATCGGCTTTCCCTTCCACCTGGTACTGGCCTACACCGGCGTGGCGATCTTCGTCGCCACCTATATGCCGGCCGGGGCGCAGGTGGCCTACAACAGCAATGTCGAACAGTTCTTCACCGACGTGATGGGCGGTTACTCGCGCGAGGGCGTCGGGCAGAAGGCGGCGAGCCAGATGTCGCTGGATGAGCTGATCGAACAATCGCGCCAGCGTTGGAACGGCGGCGAGACCGGCTGGGTCAGCGTGCATCATCCGGGCGATGTGGCGGCAGTGGTGGATATCCGCCGTCTGGACAACTCGCGCATCGGCTCGCCGCAGGACACCCTGAGCTACGACGCCGCCAGCGGCGAGCTGCTCAATCAGCAGCAGGCCTCGACCGCCTACCGCGCCTATAGCTGGCTGGCCGGCCTGCATATGGCGCAGTTCGGCGGCACGCTGGTGCGCCTGCTCTACCTGCTGCTCGGCCTGGCCGGCTGCGCCATGCTGGTCGGTGGCCTGCAGGTCTGGCTGGCCAAGCGTGAAGCTCGTGGCGGTGCCGGCATCGGCCTGGTGCGGGCGCTCAACGGCGCGGTATTCGCCGGCCTGCCGCTGGCCAGCCTGGCGCTGCTATGGGGTAACCGGTTGATCCCCGCCGACCTGGCCGAACGGGCCACGGCCGAGGCTTGGGTGTTCGTTGGCAGCTGGCTGCTGCTGGCGTTGTGGGCGGTACTGCGCCGTAACCAGCCGCGCAGTCTGCTCAGCCAGCAGCTGACTCTGGGTGCGGTGCTGGCCCTTGGGTTGCCGCTGGTGAATGTGCTGACCACCAGCCATGGCGGCTTGCCGTCCAGCCTGTTGCGTGGCGACTGGGCGCTGGCCGGCATCGATCTGTTCCTGCTGCTCTGCGGCCTGCTCTGTGCCCTGTTTGCCTGGCGCTGCGCCCAGCCGCAACAGGCCCAGGCCACCCGCGCCCGCCGTGTTCTGGTCGAGGAGGCCATCTGATGTTGCTGCTCGGCTTTGCTCTCAACTACCTGGCCATGACCGGCCTGTGCCTGGCCATGTCGCGCCACCACAAGCTGCTGCTCAGCGGTGCCCCCGCGCTAGCGCGCCAGCGCTTGCTGCGCGGCCTGGCCGTGGTCGGCATGGTTATCGGTCTGCTGCTGTGCATGCGCGGCGAAGGCGGCGAGATCGGCACTGTGCTGTGGCTGTGTCAGCTGATGCTGGCCGGCGTGCTGCTGGTCAGCCTGCTGGCCTGGAAAGCACGCTGGGTGTTGCCGCTGGCCGGCCTGCTGCCGGTGGCAGGGGGCGTGGCGCTGCTGCTCTGATTCACCGGTAGCCCGGACTTCAGTCCGGGTTCGTCTGCCAGCCCCGGACTGAAGCCCGGGCTACAGGGCGATGACTCAACCGCCGCGGCTGGCGCGCAGCAGGCCAGGGGCGGCACCGAAGGCGGCGCGGAAGCGATTGCTGAAGTGGCTGGCGCTGGCGAAGCCGCAGGCCAGGGCGATCTCGCCTAGGGGCAGGCGGCTGTGCTGCAGCAACTGGCGTGCACGCAGCAGGCGCCGTTGCAACACATAGCGGTGTGGCGGCTGGCCGAAGCTGGCGCGGAACATGCGCACGAAGTGGTATTCCGACAGCGCCGCCAGCTGGGCCAGTTCGCCCAGGCTGAGGGGCTGGTCGAGATGCTGCTCGATGTACTCGGCCAGCCGGCGGCGCAGGTGCGGCGCCAGACCACCCTTGACCTTCAGGCCCTGGCGTAGACCGACCTGGGTCAGCAGCACATGGCTGATCATCTCGTGCGCCAGGCTGCTGCCGAGCAGGCGCTCGCCGGGTTCGTCCCAGTCCAGCTGTACCAGTTGGCGAAACTGCCCGGCCAGCTGCGGATCGTCGAGGAAGGTGCTTTCGCGCAGCTGCAGTTCGCGCGGCTCGCGGTCGAGCAGGGTGACCGCGCTGGCGGCGAAACGCTCGGGGCTCACATAAAGGTGGGCCAGGCAGATTTCGCCATTGATCACCCAGGACGACTCGTGACCGGCCGGCAGGATGCACAGCTTGTCCGGCGCGCCCTTGCTGCCGGGCTTCTCGCGGCGAAAGGTGCCGGTGCCGCCGGCCAGGTAGCAGGACAGCGTGTGCTGGCTCGGCCCCTGGTAGTCGCGGGCATCGTGGTGGTTGGTCCACAGCGCCGCAGCCAAGTCGTCGCCCAGCTCGGCACCATGCAGCAGGCGCGCGTGCGGCGAGCTGCTGAGGGACTGGAAAACCTGGTTGTGGGCGAGGCTGGTCATTGACGTGTGAGTGCTGAGTTGGACAGTTGCCATCCTACTCCCGGCATGCGCCGATGCCACCGGCCTGGCGCAGATAAGCGCAATTTTGTGCAAGCGCAGGCGGCCTAGCGGGTCGAGACTAAAGGCCTGTCTCACGGAGCCTGGTCATGAACCTGTCGTTGTACCTGTTGACCGTCCTGATCTGGGGCACCACCTGGATCGCCCTCAAGCTGCAGCTGGGCGAGGTGGCCATTCCGGTGTCCATCGCCTACCGCTTCGCCCTGGCGGCCCTGGTGCTGTTCGCCATTCTGCTGCTCAGCGGCCGCCTGCAACCGATGAACCGCCGGGGCCAGCTGATCTGCCTGGCGCAGGGCCTGTGCCTGTTCTGCATCAACTTCATGTGCTTCTACACCGCCAGCCAGTGGATTCCCAGCGGGCTGGTGGCGGTGATCTTCTCCACCGCGACCCTGTGGAATGCCCTTAATGCACGGATCTTCATGGGCCGGCGGATCGCCGCCAATGTGCTGGCCGGCGGCGCGTTGGGCATGCTCGGCCTGGGCCTGCTGTTCTGGCCGCAACTGGCGGGCCACGAGGCCAGCCGCGAAAGCCTGATCGGCCTGGGCCTGGCGCTGATCGGTACGCTGTGTTTCTCCGCCGGCAACCTGCTGTCCAGCCTGCAGCAGCAGGCCGGCCTACGACCGCTGACCACCAATGCCTGGGGCATGCTCTACGGCGCGTTGCTGCTGGTCGGTTACTGCCTGGTCAGCGACATCCCGTTCACCTTCGAGTACAGCACGCGCTATGTCGGCACCCTGCTGTACCTGGCGATTCCCGGCTCGGTGATCGGCTTCACCGCCTACCTGACCCTGGTCGGGCGCCTCGGCCCGGAACGTGCGGCCTACTGCACCGTGCTGTTCCCGGTGGTGGCGCTGAATATCTCGGTGTTCGCCGAGGGCTACCAGTGGACGGCGCCAGCGTTGTTCGGCCTGCTGCTGGTGATGCTGGGCAATGTGCTGGTGTTCCGCCAGCCGCGCTCGGTGGCCAGTCCGCAGGCAGATCGAGCCTAATCCGGCCAGTGCCAAGCGGGTTCATTGAGCAGGCTCTGGCCCTGGATGGCGGTCTGTCCGAAGCTTTTGTCGAGGACGATGGAGTTGCATTCCGGGTGTTGTTCCAGTGCGGCGATCAGCCGACTGGCGTGGGACACCACCCACACCTGGGTATGCCGCGAAGCCTCGATGATCAGCCGCCCGAGCGCCGGTAGCAGATCCGGATGCAGGCTGGTTTCCGGCTCGTTGAGCACCATTAGCGAGGGCGGTCTGGGGGTGAGCAGGGCAGCCACCAGCAGCAGGTAGCGCAGGGTGCCGTCGGATAGCTCAGCTGCCGACAGGGGGCGCAGCAGGCCTTCTTGGCGCAAGGCGACGCTGAAGCGCCCACCGGGTTGGCAATCGATGCTCAATTCGGAACCGGGGAAAGCGTCGGCGATCGCCTGTTCCAGGGCCTGGCGGTCGCCAATTTCGCGGATAGTCTGCAGTGCGGCTGCCAGGTCGCGCCCGTCGTGGTGCAGCACAGGCGTGCGGGTGCCCAGTTGCGGCTGGCGGGCAGGTGCCTCGGCGTCGGTACGAAAGTGATCGTAAAAGCGCCAACGGCGGATGGTCTCGCGTAGCTGGAATACCTCTGGGCAGCCTGGGTCGTTGCCAATCTGGTCGAACAGGCTGTCGTAACTGGGCAGATGCTGGGCCAGCACCTGCCAGTCACGGCCCTCACGCTGGCGCACCATCGGCCCTTCGCGATCGACCAGAAGGGCGGCTGGGCGATAGCAGGGGCCAGCCCAGATGCATTCGCGCTTGATCTCGGGGTCGAGGGAGAAGGCCGAACTCGACGGCTCGGGCAGGCCTAGGGAAATGGCATAGCTGAAGTCTTCAGCAGCGAAGCCCAGGCGCAGTCGAACGACCTCTCGGCGTGGACCACCCTGGATCGGTACTTCGCCGTTACGCATACGCCGGCTGATCGTTTCCGGCCCCGCCCAGATAGTCGACTCCAATCCGCCGTCCCGAGCCAAAGCATTGACTACGCCACCTTGGGCCGTTTCGGCCAGCAGGCGTAGGGCACGGTAGAGGTTGGATTTGCCACTACCATTGGTACCGGTGATCAGATTGAGCCGGCCCAGCGGCATCACCAGGTTGTTGATAGAGCGGTAGTTGCCGACGGCGAGGGTATGAAGCATGGCGAGTCGTCCTGACAGTAGAGCCGCCTCGAACAGTGGCGAAGGGCGCGCAACTATCCTAGCGCAGCGGGCCGGATCGTCGATACGAATGGCTCGGCGTCAGTCGTACAGGTGTGTGCAGGGCTAGCGTGGGGCTGCATGGCGAAGCTACGTCGGGCGCCGGCCTAGATGCAGGGCGAAGGCCAGCGCTACGGGGTAGCTCAGGTAGTGCAGCACGAAGATCAGCTGGCCCATGTGGCCGGGTTCGTCCTTCAGCCACATCAGGCCCCACAGGCCGAAGTAGAGCAGGCCGAGTATCGCGCCGTAGAGCAGGTTGAGGCCCCAGGCTTCGCCGTGGCGAGGCAGGTGGCCTTCGAGGCGGGTGAACAGCCAGCGCAGGCCCAGCGCGACGACGATGGCCACCAGCAAGGTGGCGGGCAGGCCGCCAACCTTGAGCAGGCCGCGCACCAGCAGGTTGAGTGCGAACACCGCTGCGGCGGCGCCGAGCGCGTACTGGTAGAGGGCAAAGCGGCGCGGGCTGGACATGATTTCAGACAAGCTTCTGATTGAGGCCGAAGCGTTTCTTCAGCACGGCCTGCAGCAGTGTGCGCGGCAGCAGGAAGGCCAGCAAGGGCAGGCTGCGGCAGCCATGGCCGAGGCGCAGCAGGGCCGGGCGCTTGGGGCGTTGCACGGCGGCGAGCAGGTCGGCGGCGAACGCGCTGGCCGGGGTCGGTTTGTCCTGGGAGGCATTGGCGCGGGCGCGGATGCCGTCGCGCAGCGGCCACCAGGGTGAGCTGTCGTTGAGCAGCTGTTCCGCGGCCTGGCTGGCATTGTTGCCGAAGCTCGAAGCGATGGCGCCTGGCTGCACTTCCATGACCGCGATGGCAAATGGCGCCAGCTCCATGCGCAGGGCATCGGAGAGCGCATGTACGGCGGCCTTGGAGGCACAGTAGGTGCCGGCGAACGGGGTCACCAGTACGCTGGAGATGCTGCCGATATTCACCACCAGACCGCGGCTGGCGCGCAGCAGGGGGAAGCAGGCGCGGGTCAGCTCGACCAGGCTGAACACGTTGGTCTCGAACTGCTGGCGCATGCCATCGGCGCCGCCATCGAGCAGCGGGCCCATGGCGCCGTAGCCGGCATTGTTGATCAGCACATCGAGGCGCCCGGCTTCTTGTTGCAGGCGGGTGGCCGCCTGTTGCACGGCCTGGGCATCGTTGACGTCCAGCTGCACGGCGACGAAACCGGCGGCGCTCAGCGCGCTGAGGTCAGCGGCTTTGCGCGCACAGGCCCAGACCCGGTAACCGGCGCCGTGGAAGGCGTCGGCCAGGGCGCGGCCGATGCCGCTGGAACATCCGGTGATCAGTACCACGGGCTGGCTCATGCTGGCTCCTTGTTGTGATGAGGGCTGAATCCTGCCCGCATCCTACACAAGGGCCTTGCCGCCTGTACTTGCCTTGCGGGCCAGAGTCACTGACCTGGCGCGCCAGCGCATAGATACTGGTATTCAGCACAACCTTATGTAGGAGCCAGCTTGCTGGCGATCAGCGGGACGCTGTCTGCCTATCGCCAGCAAGCTGGCTCCTACAGGATCAGGCCAAGGGTGGATGACGCTGTGCTCATCCACCAGGGCGCCGCGCGGTGGCTCGATGGCGCGCGATCCACCCCGCACCCTTCAGCCATTACTCTGGCGGCTGGTCGCGCAGGAATACCAGGCTGTCCGGCTTGGACTGCTCGGCGCTGTAGCGGTAGCCGGCATAGCTGAAGTCCTTCAGCCCAGCCGGATCGCGCAGGCGCTCCTTGATCACGTAGCGGGCCATCAGGCCGCGGGCCTTCTTGGCGTAGAAGCTGATGATCTTGTACTGGCCGTTCTTCAGGTCCTTGAACTCGGTGTCGATGACTCGCGCCTTCAGGGCCTTGCGCTTGACCGCGCCGAAGTACTCGTTGGAGGCCAGGTTGAGCAGCACGTCGTCGCCCTGTTCGGCCAGGGCCTCATTGAGCCAGGCGCTGATCTGCTCGCCCCAGAAATCGTAGAGGTTGTTGCCGCGCGGGTTGGCCAGTTTGGTGCCCATTTCCAGGCGGTAGGGCTGCATCAGGTCGAGCGGGCGCAGTACGCCGTACAGGCCGGAGAGCATGCGCAGGTGGGTCTGGGCGAAGTCGAAGTCGGCCTCGGCGAAGTCTTCGGCGTTCAGCCCGGTGTACACATCGCCCTTGAAGGCGAGCAGCGCCTGCTTGGCGTTGGACGGGTTGAACGGCCGCTGCCAGCTGCCGTAGCGGGCGACGTTGAGGGCGGCGAGCTTGTCCGACAGGTGCATCAGTTCGCCGATCTGCTGCGGGCTCAGTTCGCGCAATTGGCCGATCAGCTCCTGGGCGTGGTCCAGGTGCGCGGGCTGGGTGAAACGGCCGATCACCGGCGGCGTCTCGTAGTCCAGGGTCTTGGCGGGGGAAATCACCATCAGCATCGGAGCGTCTCCATAAAACGTGGCGGCGATTCTAGGCTGGATGCGGGGTGCGGCTCCAGCTATCGGGGCGATCAGTCACAGACTGGGGTTCGGGCTGCGGTTATAGTGGCCGCCGCGCGGTCGTTTGGCCGCGCCTTCCATTCATCGCTTTGACAAGGAGGTCGCAGTGAGTTTTCTCCCTCGCACCATCGCATCCCTGCTGTTCGCATCCACCGCTGCCCTGGTCCAGGCCGAGCAACTGCCCATCGAAGTGCTCAGTGCCGTGGTCAAGGACCAGCGCATCGCCGACGCCGAAGTGCTGGTGCAGAAGAACGGCGCGCAGAGCGTGGTCGGCAAGACCAACGCCCAGGGCCAGGTCAGCCTGACCACGGCCTTCCCTGATGATGCCGCCAGCCTGCTGATCATCAAGAAAACCGGCTACTCCAACCTGGTCGCCAAATGCCCGTGCAAGGGCATGACCTACGCCATCAGCCCGGTGATGCAGAGCCTCGACGGTATGCGCGTGGTGCTCAGCTGGGGGCAGGCCCCGGCCGACCTCGACTCGCACATCGCCTACCCGGGCAACCACGTCTTCTTCAGCGAGAAGGAGGGCGAGGAGGCCAACCTGGATGTCGACGACACCGACAGCTACGGCCCGGAAACCATCACCCTGCAGAAGAAGCGCTTCGGCGAGACCTATGTGTACGCCGTGCATGACTTCATCAACAGCACCAACCCTTCGGCCAATGCCCTGAGCGCCAGCCAGGCCAAGGTGTTCGTCTATGTCGGCCAGTCGCTGGTGCGCACCTACTACGTGCCGCAGGGCCAGCGTGGCAACCTGTGGACGGTGTTCCGCGTCGCCGGCAATGGCGACTTCCAGGACATCAACCAGCTGCAGGGCATCAGTGGCGAAAGCGCCACCATCGGCGGCATCCTCCAGCCGCTGCAGAACGAAGGCCAGAGCATTGCCAGCCTGACTGCCACACAAGCCGCCCAGGGCGACGCCAAGGCACTCAACCGCCAGGGTGAGACGGCCTACCATGCCGGCCAGCTGGACCAGGCCATCGACTTCTACCGCGAAGCCATCGAGCTGGATGCCAACTACGGCCAGGCCTATGGCAACCTCGGCCTGGCCTACCAGAAGGCCGGGCGCACCGCCGAGGCGATCTGGGCCAACCGCAAGGCCATCGCCTTGGCCAGCGGCGCCAGTGCGGCCACCGTGCGGGCCGGCTCCTACTACAACATCGCGCGTATCTACGAGGCGGCCGAGCAGTACGACGACGCCCTGCGCCACTACCACCTGGCCAAGGAACAGAAGGCCAACCCGGTGTACGACAAGGCCATCCTGCGCGTGCAGGATCGTCACTGATCTGTCGCCGATCCAGACAACGCGCTCCTCAGGGGCGCGTTTTTCATTCAAGGAAGACTATTCATGTTGATCAGAACCCTATTGCTTGGCTTCGGCCTGCTGGCCGGCAGCGTTCAGGCCGCCGGCCCCGCGACCTTCGCCACCCTCGATCGCGGCACCTGGCCCGAGCCGCTGCACAGTCAGGCTGCTTTCGATAGCGCCTCGCGCGCGGAAATCCTCACCTTCGCCCAGGCCCTGCAGGCCAGCGAAGGGCTCGACGAGGCGGCCTGGAAATCCCGCCTGGGGCTGAAATCGGCCAACCTGCAGTCGATCGCCCAGGTGCGTGAGCGTTTCTGGCAGCGCCTGCTGGAGAACTATCGCTTCGCCCGGCAGAGCTGCACACCGACCAGCGATTTCTGCGCGCCGGTCGCGGATGTCGCCGCACTGCGCGAGCAGGCCCGGCAACTGGTGATCGCGCCGGACTCGCGCTACTTCGCCTGGGCCGAGGCCAGCCAGCGTTTCCATCTCGGCTACCTCAACGAGCAGATGCGCCTGGCCGCGCTGTTCCCGCGGATCAGCAGCGAGATCGCGCTGTTCTCCGAGCAGGAACGTAACGGCGACGAACTGGCCGATATGCAGTTCCTGCTGACCTTCGACGATGGCCCCACGACGCTCGGCGGCCACACGGACAAGCTGGCGGCCTGGCTGCGCCAGCAGGGCCTCAACGGCACCTTCTACGTGCTCGGCAGCAACCTGCAGCAGCGCCTGCGGAAGACTTCGGCCGCCGCCCTGAACCAGCTGTATGCCGGCCAGTGCGTGGCTTCCCATGGCTGGGAACACAAGTCGCACGCCAGCTGGGCCGACTGGCAGGGCTCGGTGAGCCGCACCCGTGAACTGCTGCAGCGCGAACTGCCGGAGCTGTACGTGCCGCTGTTCCGTCCGCCCTATGGCCAGCGCCAGGCTGACAGCCAGGCCTTCTTCGCCAGCCAGGGCCTGCAGGTGGCGCTGTGGCAGATCGACTCGCAGGACTGGAGCAGCAAGGTCAACGCCGAGGCCGCCGGCCAGCGCGTGCTGACCCTGATGCTGCTGTGGCGCCGCGGTGTGCTGCTGTTCCACGACATCCATAACAAGGCCCAAGGTGCCTTGCCCTGGGTGCTGCAGGCGAGCGCAGGGGTGCCGCTGCAGTGGCAGGATTGCCGCAGCTATCGCTGAGTGGCGCGCGAATATAGAGGGTCTTTTCGGGGGTTGGCGAGGGCGTTACTGAGCGAGCCGCAGCGGGCTCGCCGAGGGGCAGGACTTCCGACTTTAACGGTGCGGGTCGGGTACGCCAAGGGTTATTCGTCGAGCCGATAAAAAAGTCTGCAAGTGATGAAAAAGTTCTTTTTTCTGTCACCCGCAATGGAGTATTAACAAAGACAGACCGTCGAACCCTGCAGCACAGGTGGCGGCTTCAGGCCATCACCTTTGCGCGCACTTTTCCGGCTCTGGCCGGGAGGCCGACGGCCCTTCGACGGAGTGCTTTGCCGGCTCCGCATGGCCCCCAGATAAGGTGACCGAGTATGGATGATCACGGACACACCCGCTCCACCCAGCCCACCCTCTATGTCCTCGACACCAACGTCCTTATCCACGATCCAAACGCGCTGCTGAACTTCCAGGAACACCACGTCACCATCCCCATGACCGTGCTCGAAGAGCTGGACAAGCTCAAGGCCGGCAAGCACTCGGTCGCCGCCGAATGTCGCCAGGCCATCCGCCTGATCGACCAGGTACTGGGCGAGGCCAACCCGGAGGAGGTGGAGAAGGGCGTACCGATCCAGCGTGGCAAGAGCGGGCCCTGCGGCAGTCTGTCGATCCTCATGAGCAAGCGTGCCGAGCCGCTGACCTGGCTGCCGGAAGACCTCAACGACAACAAGATCATCAACCAGTTGGTCGACCTGCGCAGCCGCAATCCGGGTGTGCGTGTGGTGCTGGTGACCAAAGACATCAACATGCGCCTGAAGGCGCGCGCCTGTGGCATTTCCGCGGAGGACTACCACACCGACCAGTTGGTCGACGACGTCAACCTGCTGTCGCGTGGCTACCACAACATGACGGGCTCGTTCTGGGACCGCGTGAACAAGGTCGAGACCCGCCAGGGCCACGGCCGTACCTGGCACCAGGTGCAGCTCACCGACAACCTGCCGGCCGTGCACGTCAACGAGTTCATCATCGACGAGCAGGGCTTCGTTGGCTGGGTCAAGGGCATCGACGGACGCACCCTGACCATCCTCGACCTGCACCAAGAGCCGCTGCTGCACCAGGAAGCCTGGGGCCTCAAGCCGCGCGACATCTACCAGTCGCTGGCGCTGTTCGCCCTGCTCGATCCAGACATCCACCTGGTCAACCTGTCCGGCGCCGCCGGCTCGGGCAAGACCATCCTGGCCCTGGCCGCGGCCATCGAGCAGACCATGGTCAGCAAGCGCTACCGGCGCATCATCGCCACCCGTAGCGTGCAGGGCCTGGACGAGGACATCGGCTTTTTGCCCGGCACCGAAGCCGAGAAGATGGAGCCCTGGCTGGGCGCCATTACCGACAACCTGGAAGCGCTGCACATGGACGACGAGAGCACCCACGGCAGCGTCGACTACATCCTGCAGAAGGTGCCGCTGCAGTTCAAATCGCTCAACTACATCCGCGGGCGCAGTTTCCAGCACAGCCTGATCCTGATCGACGAGTGCCAGAACCTCACACCGCACCAGATGAAGACCATCATCACCCGCGCCGGCACGGGCTCCAAGGTGATCTGCCTGGGCAACCTGGCGCAGATCGATACGCCTTACCTGTCCGCCACCAGCTCGGGTCTCACCTACCTCACCGAACGCTTCAAGGACTTCGAGCACGGCGTACACATCACCTTGCAGGGCGTGCCGCGTTCGCTGCTGGCCGAGTACGCGGAAACCCACATGTAAATCACGCGGTATTCCCCTCTCCCATTCGGGGGAGGGGATGCGCGCTTCGGCTGCGGGCGGCGTTACAATGGCCGCATCTTTTCCGGAGCAAGACCGTGCTGACCCATCTCGATTCCCAAGGCCGCGCCAACATGGTGGATGTCACCGACAAGGCGGTGACCTCCCGCGAGGCTGTGGCCGAAGCCCGCGTGCGCATGCTGCCCGCCACCCTGCAGATGATCGCCAGCGGCGGCCATCCGAAAGGCGACGTGTTTGCCGTGGCGCGCATTGCCGGCATCCAGGCGGCGAAGAAGACATCTGATCTGATCCCGCTGTGCCATCCGCTGATGCTGACCAGCGTCAAAGTCGAACTGCAGGCCGAGGGTGACGACTGCGTGCGCATCCAGGCGCGCTGCAAGCTGGCCGGGCAGACCGGCGTGGAGATGGAAGCACTGACCGCCGCCAGCGTCGCCGCGCTGACTATCTATGACATGTGCAAGGCGGTGGATCGCGGCATGGTCATCGAATCGGTGCGCCTGCTGGAGAAACTAGGCGGCAAGAGCGGCCACTTTATAGCGGAGCAGCCGGCATGATTCGCGTGCAGTATTTCGCCCGTTACCGTGAGGTGCTGGGTATCGATGGCGAGCAGTTGCAGCTCGCCGCGCTGAGTAGCCTTGATCAGCTGCGCGAGCACCTGCTTAGCCGCGGCGGCGTATGGCAGGTGCTGGCCGAACAGAACCTGATGTGCGCGCGCAACCAGGAGCTGTGCAGCCTGGATAGCGAACTGGCCGATGGCGATGAAGTGGCCTTCTTCCCCACGGTCACGGGAGGCTAACAATTTTATGACCGTTCGCGTCGAACCCACGGCCTTCGACCCCGGCGCCGAGCTGAACGCCCTGCATGCGGCGCAGCTGGGCATCGGTGCGGTGGTCGGTTTTGTCGGCTACGTGCGCGACTTCAATGACGGCCAGGACGTGCACGGTATGTTCCTCGAACACTACCCGGGCATGACCGAGAAGGCCCTGCAGAAGATCGTGGTGGAAGCCGAGCAGCGCTGGCCGCTGCTACGCGTAGAAATCGTCCACCGCGTCGGCCAGTTGCCGCCGGGCGAGCCGATCGTCTTCGTCGGCACCGCCAGCGCCCACCGCCAGGCGGCCTTCGACGCCTGCAACTTCATCATGGACTACCTCAAGACCCGCGCGCCGTTCTGGAAGAAGGAAGACACGGCCGAAGGCGCACGCTGGGTGGAGGGGCGGGCCAGCGATCAGGACGCGGCCGGGCGCTGGAGCAAGTCCTGAGCGACTGATCGCATTCCCACCAGCGGCGCTGGCTTTTCGTAGGGTGCGCTGCGCTACCGGATAACCCGTACAGCACCCTGGTGCGCACGGCGTACCCTACGACCGCGAAGCCAACGCATGGCCTCACCGGCCCATCACGAGTGTCGTTGCAGGTGTTTCCTCGCGGTGTTTCGACACGCCTGGCGGACGCCGACCTGCGGTTGTTACCGTTGGTTGACGGTATGTACATAAAAGTCCAGTATGGACTCATAAGTACAAATCAGCGGCGAGCGATCATGCATCAGCACCTGCCCAACCGGTTCCATTGCAGCAGCGGTCCGCGCCGCCTGCCTTTTCTTCTGCCACGCCAGTAACGCCTACAGCCAACCTGCCCGCCACCTTGCGGCGGGCGCCCACACGTATAGCGGGAGTCGCACCATGAAGAAACTCGTCCTGTTGGGCAGTCTTGCCCTGAGCCTGATGGCATCCAGCCTGTTCGCCGCCGATAAACCCCTGCGCCTGGGTATCGAGGCTGCTTATCCGCCCTTTGCCTTCAAGACCGCCGATGGCCAACTGGATGGCTTCGATGTGGAAATCGGTGGCGCCCTGTGCGCCGAGATGAAGGTCGAATGCCAGTGGGTCGAGCAGGAGTTCGATGGACTGATCCCCTCGCTGAAGGTGAAGAAGGTCGATGCCGTGCTGTCGTCCATGACCATCACCGACGAGCGCCGCAAGTCGGTGGATTTCACCGGCAAGTACTACTACAGCCCGGCACGCCTGGCGATGAAGGCCGGTAGCGAAGTCAGCGCCGACTTCAGCAGCCTGAACGGCAAGCGCATCGCCGTGCAGCGCGCCACCACCACCGACCGTTTCGCCACTGAAGTGCTGGCGCCCAAGGGCGTGGAAGTGGTGCGCTACAGCTCGCAGAACGAGATCTACCTGGACATGGTGTCCGGTCGAGTCGACGGCACCCTGGCCGATGCCATTCCGGTGGATGAAGGCTTCCTCAAGACCGAGCAGGGCAAGGGTTTTGCCTTCGTCGGGCCGGCGTTCACCGATCCGGCCTACTTCGGCGAGGGCGCCGGCATCGCCGTGCGCAAGGGCGACCAGGCCCTGCTCGACAAGTTGAATGCGGCGATCCTGGCGATCCGCGCCAGCGGCGAGTACCAGAAGATCCAGAGCAAGTACTTCAGTTTCGATATCTACGGCGACTGATGCACCTGCCGTAGCAAAAAGCCGCGCCTAGCGCGGCTTTTTCATGCCCGGCGCAAACGTTGGTGCAGCCAATCGGGCAGCCACCACAGCAACAGGCCGGGGAACAGGGCCAGGGCCAGCAGGTGCAGGTGGGCGAGATACAGCTCGAAGAACACTTCCGCCGACGTCCAGGTATTGCCGAAGGCCGTGGCGAAGGCCTGGACAGCGCTGTAGGCGGTCAACATTGCAAGCAGGAGCAGAGCCACGGCATGCAGGAGGTGCTGGCGCAGCAGGCTGGCCAGTACGGTGTAGAGCAGGATGCCCGGCAGTGAGAGGCCGAGGATGTCCAGGGCCGGGTGGTAGGAGTCGATCAGGTACGGCCACTCCAGAACCAGACGTTGCTGTTGCAGCTCGCCGGTCACGGCGCAGAGGAACAGGCCGGCCGTCAGTGGGATGGTCAGGCCCTGCACGAAGATGCAGGTGTAGCGGATCAGGCGTTGCATGTTGGCATTCCTTGCCGGTGGGTCGTGGTTTAGGCCTCGCCCTTGATTTCCTTGAGGTGCTTGTAGACCGTGGCGCGGCCCATGTTCAGCACATTGGCCACATAGTTGGCGGCGCTCTTGCCCTTGAACGCGCCTTCGGCGTGCAGCGCCTCGACCAGTTCGCGCTTGTGTTCGCGGGTCAGCAGGTTGAGACCGAGTTGGCGCTGCTGCAGCCAGGCGTGCAGGAAGGTGTTGATGCGCTCCTGCCAGTCGTCGCGGAACAGTGCGTCCGGTTGCGGGATCAGCCTGCTGGCGGAGAGGAACAGATCCAGCGCCTGCTTGGCGCGCTCGAACATCGAGATATTCAGGTTCAGGCACAGCACGGCGATCGGCGTGCCCTTGGCATCGCGCAGCACGGTGCTGAGCGAACGGATCTTCTGGCCGTCCCAGTTGAGCTTCTCGTAGGGGCCGATATTGCGCTCGTCCACCTCGCCGCTGAGCATGTCTTCCAGCGCTGCATCGTCGCCGACTGCGCGCTTGGATAGGTTGTTGGCGATATGGTCGATCTTCTGCGTGCGCAGGTCGTGCAGCACCACCTCGGCATGGGGGTAGAACAGGGTGGCGATGGCGTCGGCGATGGCGCGGAAGTTGTCGAGGTCGGCGGCGGGGCGGGGCGTCATGCGGTGGGCTCCTGGATCGGCTCGGCGAGTGTGCCGCAAAGCGCCGGGTGCGTCATCAGCCACCCCGCGCTGTAGTGTCACCGTAGCCCGGATGCAATCCGGGCGGGCGCGAGGCTTATTGATGCAGGCGGGCGGGGCTGAGCATGGCAGCTGTCAGGCCGAAGGCGGCCAAGCGCTCCGGCAATGGTTGCTGGCGGATCAGTGCGGCGCAGGCCTCGCCCATCGCTGCACTGGTCTGGATGCCATAGCCGCCCTGGGCAGCGACCCAGAAGAAACCCTGCACCTGCGTGTCGTAGCCGCCGACCAGATCGCCGTCGGCGACGAACGAGCGCAGCCCGGCCCAGCTGTGCTGCGGGCGGCGGATGCTCAGGCTGGTGTGTTCCTCGATCTGGTAAATGCCGAGGGCGATGTCCAGCTCTTCCGGCTGCACGTCATGGGGCTCGACCGGGTCGGCATTGGCTGGCGAACCGAGCAACTGGCCGGCATCCGGCTTGAAGTAGAAGGCTTCGTGCAGGTCCACCAGGCAGGGCCAGGCATGGCTGTCGACGCCTTCCGGCGGCAGGAAGGTGAAGGCCGCGCGGCGCTTGGGGACCAGGCCGATGGGGGCGACCCCGGCCAGCTTGGCGATCTCGTCGCACCAGCCGCCGGCGGCGTTGATCAGCACGCGCGCGCTGTACAGCTGCTGGCCGCAGCGCACCTGCCAGCCGTCGACGGTCTTGCCGATGCTGGTGACTTCGCTGGTGCAGTGTATTTCCCCGCCCTGTTGGCGAATGCCGCGCAGGAAGCCCTGGTGCAGGGCATCGGTGTCGATATCGGCGGCGCTGGGGTCGAGCATGGCGCCATGCACCTTGTCGCGGCGCAGCACCGGCACGATGGCGCAGGCCTGGTCGGCATCCAGCAGGCGCATCTCCGCCACGCTGGCCTTGCCGCTTTCATATTGGCGCTGTAGTTCGTCCGGGTCGCCGCTGAAGTCCACCACCATTTCGCCACGTGGGCTGAGGATCGGATGCTCGCTGAAACCGGCTGGCGGCGCGTCGAAGAAGGCGCGGCTGGCGGCGGTCAGGGCGCGCACCTGGGGTGTGCCGTAGGCCAGGGTATAGAGCGCCGCGGAGCGACCGGTGGAGTGGTAGCCGGGCTGGCTCTCGCGCTCCAGCAGGACGGTCTTGCTGTGCGTGGCGAGGAAGTAGCCGGTGGAGGCGCCGGCGATACCGGCGCCGATGATCAGGAATTCAGTGTCGATCACCGCGCTCATTGGCCCTGCTCCCGCAGCTGGTACAGGGCGTTGGCCAGGGCCATGTCTTCCAGGCCCAGGCCGATCGAGCGGAAGAACACCGGGCGCTGGTAGTCCGGCTTGGGCGCCTGGCCGCTGAGCAGTTCGGGCAGGTCGCCGCGGATGCTGCTGCGGTTCCAGCCGGTTTCTGCCGCCAGCAGCATCTCGCCGGCCGAGCCGGGGGTGGTGGCGCGGTAGTCGCAGTACACGTCCATGCCGGCCAGGCTGGCAGGCGGTACTTCATGGGCGCGCGGCGCGTTGGTGCTGATCGAGGTGATCAGCGCGGCGCGGCCCAGGGCCAGCGGGTCGAGCAGTGCCTTGGCCGAGGAGGTGCAGAGCAGAATCACTTCGACGTCGGTCACCGCATCTGCCTGGCTGTCGCACAGCTGCAAGCGGCTATCCAGAGCCTGCAGCTCGGCGCGCTCGGCGGCGCTGCGGCTGGCCAGGCTCGGCGAGTACAGGCGGATGCTCTGCCACTCGCGCAGGCCTTTCACATGATGCAGGTGGGCGCGGGCTACTGCGCCGCTGCCGATGATCGCCAGGTGACGAGCGCCGGCCGGTGCCAGCTCTTCGACCGCCAGGGCGGTGGTGGCGGCGGTGCGCGCGGTGGTCAGGCTGTGGGCGTCGCACAGCAGCAGCGGCTGGCCGGTCTGCATCGACATCAGCAGGGTCCAGGCGGTGACCACGGCGCCTTGTGGGCCGGGAATGTAGGGCGAGGTTTTGACCCCGTACACGCCTTCTTCGGCCAGCACGCCCAGATAATTGATGAAGTCGCCGCCCGTGGGGAACTCCACCAGCTGCTGCGCCGGCTGCACGGCCTGGCCGGCGGCCAGGCTGCGGAACATGCTGCGCAGGGCCGCAGGCACGTCGATGCGGGCGAGCAGACGTTCGGCTTCGGCCTGGTGGATCACATAAGGAGTCGGGCTGGACATGGGGAAGGCGCTCCGCTGGACTGGAAATAAACTTATTTGTCCATATTGGACTTTTAAGTATTTTCCGGCAAGGCCGTTGGTCCGTGCATGGCGCCTGATTGAATGCTTGCGTCGCAGAGCTGTCTGCACGCATAGGAATCAGGGTAGCCCGGACTTCAGTCCGGGGGACAAGGCGTTGGGGAAACCCGGACTGAAGTCCGGGCTACTGGGTCAGATGGTGCCGGCGGCCTTCAAGGCCGCAATCTGTTCGGCGCTGTAGCCCAATCCGTCGAGTACCTGTGCGTTGTGTTCGCCCAGCGCCGGCCCGGTCCATTCCACGCCGCCTGGTGTGTCGCTCAGCTTGGGCACGATGCCGGGCATCTTGAACGGCTTGCCGTCCGGCAGCTTGGCCGAGAGGAGCATCTCGCGGGCGAGGAATTGCGGATCCTTGAACATGTCCTCGGCCGAGTAGATACGGCTGGCCGGCACCTCGGCGCGCACCAGGGTGGCTTCCACCTCGCTCAGTGGCAGGCCGGCGGTCCAGCGGTCGATCACTCCGTACAGTTCATCACGGCGGGCGTCGCGGCCAGCGTTGTCGGCCAGGTCCGGCGCAGCGGCCAAATCATCGCGACCAATGGCGCGCATGAAACGCTGGAAGATCGCATCGCCATTGGCGCCGATCTGGATGTGCTTGCCGTCCGCGCAGGTGTGGATCGAGGAGGGCGTTATGCCGGGCATGATGTTGCCGGTGCGTTCGCGGATAAAGCCGAACACGTCGAACTCCGGGACCATGCTCTCCATCATGGCGAAGATCGCCTCGTACAGTGCCACGTCGACCACCTGACCCTGGCCACCGTTGACCTCGCGATGACGCAGCGCCATCAGCGCGCCGATTACTCCCCACAGCGCAGCAATCGAGTCACCGATGCTGATGCCGGTGCGCACCGGCGGGCGATCCTCGAAACCGGTGATGTAGCGCAAGCCGCCCATGGACTCGCCCACCGCGCCGAAGCCCGGCTGTTCGTGCATCGGCCCGGTCTGGCCGAAGCCGGACAGGCGCACCATCACCAATTTCGGGTTGAGTGCATGCAGTACGTCCCAGCCCAGGCCGAGCTTCTCCAGCACGCCCGGGCGGAAGTTCTCGATCAGGATGTCGGCCTCGCTCAGCAGCTTCTTCAGCACCTCACGGCCGGCCTCGTGCTTGAGGTTGAGGGTGATCGACTGCTTGTTGCGCGCCTGCACGAACCACCACAGCGAGGTGCCCTCGTACAGCTTGCGCCACTTGCGCAGCGGGTCGCCGCCGTCCGGCGACTCGACCTTGACCACCTCGGCGCCGAACTCGGCGCAGATACGCGAGGCGAACGGCCCGGCGATCAGGGTGCCGAGTTCGACCACTTTCAGGCCGGCGAGGGGTTTGCTGGGGATCATGACGGCTCCGGGGCAGAGGGGGAGCGCATAAGCCTATGCGATTGTGCTGGTCCTTGGGAAAATCCACTTCGCTGGGGCCGTGTTTTTGCGGTTAAATCGCACCCTGCGAAAGGATGCGCACTTTCTATCTGGCCGGGATGGCTCTCCCTCCTGTTGTTCATCCTCCTTCTCAACGCATTTCGCGGCGGCACTGGTCGTCGCGGGGTATGCATTCGTCTGTCAAACGGTTGTTTTAAAAACATTACATGTGAGCTGTTGATTCGTTACATGTGATTAATTAATCTGCATCCATGGAAAGCAAATCATCAGCCCATTACCAGCGTCTTTTTCGTCAGCGCCTGCGCGAGCAGGGCTTGGTGAAGAAGGAAGTCTGGATATTGCCCGAGCACGCCCATGTGCTTGCGGCGCTTGAGCGGAAACTGCGCCAGCCTCAGTCGGGGCTGGCCTCTATGGAGAAGGAGGGGGATATGAGCATGTCTCAGGTCTGGACTGCGCAAGCCTTGTTTGATGCGCTGTCGGCAACGGAGCTGTTCACTGATGGGCGTGCGGCGGTCGAGCTGATCGACGGAGCCGACGCCAGCTTGCATGTAACCATGCGCGAATACGGCGACCTGCCGTTGTTCATCGCCGTGTTCGGCGAGCAGATCATCGTCGAGGCGCTGCTCTGGCCGCTGGCCGATGTGCGCGATGCGGCTGCTTTCAATGAAGAAGTGCTGCGCAGCCACAAGCTGTTTCCGCTGTCGTGCATTGGTTTGGAAACGCTGCCGGACGGGCAGGCTTGCTACACCATGTTTGGTGCGTTGAGCGCTAGTTCGATCCTGGCCAACGTGGTGCAGGAAATCGAGTTGCTGGCGGATAACGTGATCAAGGCCACCGAAGCCTATGAGGGCTTCCTCAAGGCCAGTGCCTAAAGCCACTGTGAAGGAGAGATGCTGATGAACGTCTGGAGCAAATTGCTGACGGCGCTGCGCGGCGGTGCCAACGAAGTGGGTGAGGCAGTGGTCGATGGTCAGGCCCTGCGTATTCTCGATCAGGAAATCCGCGATGCCGACCTGGAGCTGCGCAAGTCCAAGGAGGCCCTGGCAGAGATCATGGCCAAGCAGAAGCTGGCTGCCGATCGTGCCGAGAAAAGCGCAACCAAGGTCGCCGAGTACGAGCAGTACGCGCTGAAAGCCCTGGAAGCCGGCAACGAGGCTTTGGCCAAGGAAGTGGCTGGCAAGATCGCCAACCTCGAGGTCGAACTGGCCGGCGAGCGCGAGCAGGCCGATGGTTATGCGGCCAGTGTGGCGCAGTTGCGCAAGGCGGTTAGCCAGGCCGAGGCCAATATCAAGCGTCTGAAGCAACAGGTGGATACGGTCAAGGCCACCGAGAGCGTACAGAAGGCGCAGATGGCCGTGGCTCAGCGCTACGGTGGTTCGCAGGCCAAGTTGCATACCGCGGTCGAATCGCTGGAGCGGATCAAGCTGAAGCAGGCCGAGCGCGCGGCGGTGATGGAGGCAACGGCCGAACTGGCTGAGGCCGTCAGCCTGGACGACTCGCTGGAAGCCAAGCTACGTGCTGCGGGTATCGTCGCCGACAGCGGCAGCGCCGACAGCGTGCTGGCGCGTCTGAAGGACAAGGCCAAGTCCTGATTCGCGGGTAATCGCATGTCGGCAGTGCAAGCTGCCGACTTGTCGACAACAGGGATAGGAAAAACATGGAAATCTTCCTGCAGTGCGCCTTGTCGTTCCCCACCGCGCTGTTCAGCTTTCTGCTGTGCGTGGCAATCCTCTACTGGTGCGTCGCTGCGCTGGGCATTCTCGAAGTCGATCTGCTCGATATCGAGGCTGACTCCGCGCTGGACAACCATGCGCTGCAGCCGGAGGGCTTCGCCGGGCTGCTGCTGAAGCTGGGCTTGAACGGCGTGCCGGTGACGCTGGTGCTGACCCTGCTGTTCTTCTTCGCCTGGAGCGTCAGCTACTTCGTCGAACTGCTGCTCCTGCGTTATCTGCCGCTGGGCTTGTTGCGTTATCCACTGGGCCTGGTTGTGGCATTCGCTGCACTGCTGCTGGCGGTGCCGGTCAGTGCTGCGCTGTGCCGGCCGCTACGCCCGCTGTTTCGCAAGCTGGAAGCCACCAGCAGCAACTCGGTGCTCGGCCAGACGGCCGTGGTGCGCAGTGGCCGGATCACCCTGACTCATGGTGAGGCGGTGCTGGAAAACGGTGGTGCGGGCCTGATCCTGCGCGTGCGTGCCGATGAGGCGCGAGGTTTCAAACGCGGCGACCGCGTCGTGTTGCTGGAGTACCTGGAGGCCGAACATGCCTACCGGGTCATAACCGAGGACGAGTTCAAGGGCGTCTGAACCCGGACTCAACCCTGAATCAAAGGAGATTGATTGCAATGAGCCTCGAGCTGCTGATGCCCTTCCTGACCGGTGTGGGTCTGTTCTTTCTACTGATCTTCGGCTTTTTCGTCCTGTTCAAGGCCTTCTACATCAAGGTCCCGCAGGGAACGGCGCTGATCGTCAACGACATGTCGTCGACGCCCAAGGTGCATTTCACCGGCGCCCTGGTCTATCCGGTGATCTACCTCAAGGAGTTCATGCGCATCTCGCTGATCACCCTGGAAGTGGATCGGCGCGGCAAGGACGGCCTGATCTGCAAGGACAACATGCGTGCCGATATCACTGTGGCCTTCTACCTGCGCGTCAACGAGACCCAGGAAGACGTGCTCAAGGTGGCCAAGGCCATCGGTGTGGATCGTGCCTCTGACCGTGGTGCGGTCAATGAGCTGTTCAACGCCAAGTTCTCCGAGGCGCTGAAAACCGTCGGCAAGCAGTTCGACTTCGTCCAGCTATTCGAGAACCGCCAGGAGTTCCGCGACCGCATCGTCGAGACGATCGGTAACGACCTCAACGGCTATGTGCTGGAAGACGTGGCCATCGACTACCTGGAGCAGACCGCCAAGAGCTCCCTGGATCCGAGCAACATCCTCGACGCGGCCGGTATCCGCAAGATCACCGAGCTGACCGCTGCGCAGAACGTCATCACCAATGATCTGGAACGCAACGAAGAGCTGGCGATCAAGAAGAAGAACGTGGAAACCCGCGAGGCGACCCTGGCTCTCGAGCGTCAGCAAGCCGATGCCGAGGCGCGGCAGAAGCGTGAGATCGAAACCATCCGCGCCCGCGAAGAAGCCGAGACCCTCAAGGTCAAGGAAGAAGAGCGCTTGAAGGCCGAGCAGGCACGCATCACTACCCAGCAGGAGCTGGATATCCGCGCCGAGAACCATCAGCGTGAGGTCGAAGTGGCGCAGCAGAACCGCCAGCGTGCGGTGGTTATCGAGGTGGAAAAAGTCACCCGCGCCAAGGACCTGGAAATCGTCTCCCGTGAGCGCGAAGTCGAGCTGCAGCGCATCGAGAAAGAAAAAGCCTTGGAAGTCGAACGCAAGAACATTGCCGGGGTGATCCGCGAGCGTGTGGCGGTCGAGAAAACCGTGGCCCAGGAAGAAGAACGCATCAAGGAAGTGCGTGAGGTTTCCGAGGCCGATCGGGCCAAGCAGGTCATGGTGCTCAACGCCCAGGCCGAAGCCGAGCAGGAGCTGGTGCGCCAGGTCAAACAGGCCGAAGCCGACGAGACCCGCTCCCAGCACAAGGCCGTGGAAATCAACAACCTGGCTCAGGCCGAGTTGGAAGCCGCGGCCAAGCAGGCCGAAGCCAAGAAGAAAATGGCCGAAGGTATCGAAGCCGAGCGCGCTGCGCCGGGTCTGGCCGATGCGCGAGTGCGCGAAGTCACCGCCGCCGCCAAGGAGAAGGAAGGCCTGGCCGAAGCCCGTGTGCATGCCGAACAACTGATTGCTGCGGCCAAGGGCGACCAGGAGAAGGGCATGGCCGAGGCGCGGGTGACCGAAGCCAAGGCTGCCGCCAAGGAAAAAGACGGCCTGGCCGACGCCAAGGTGCTGGAAGAGAAGCTCGGCGCCCAGGCGCGCGGCGAAGAACAGCTCGGCGCGGCCAAGGCCAAAGCCACCCAGGATCTGGGGATGGCCGAAGCCCATGTGTTGCTGGAGCGTCTGAATGCCGAGGCCGAAGGCCTGGGCAAGAAGTTCGGTGCTCTCGATGCGCTCAGCGACAACGCGCGTCAGCACGAGGAGTTCCGCATGCAGCTGGAAGCGAACTTCGACGAGGCCATGGCCGCTATCGCCGCCAACAAGGAAATCGCCAAGGATCAGGCCGAGGTGCTGTCCACCGCGCTGGCCAAGGCGAAGATCGAGATCGTCGGCGGCGAAGGCGACTTCTTCAATTCCTTCGCCAAGTCGCTGTCGGTGGGCAAAGCCATCGAAGGCGTAGTCGGCAAGAGCCCGGTGGTGCAGGACGTGTTGGCCCGTCTGCTGAACGGCCGCGTTGGCGAAAGCAAAACGCCGGCGGCGGTAGACAGCGCCAGTACCTGACGTAACTCGCACCCAGCGTGCTGCATGCTGCTGGGTGCTTTAGGGATGCTTCGTAGAAACTAAAGTGCGCCGGTTAGGCTCGGAGACTCCTAGGGGTCGTCAACCAGCAAGCTGCCGCTGCGTTTTCAAGTGACGCTATGTCCACCTCGATAAATAAGGAAATTACATGCACTGTCCGAAATGCCAGGCCGCTATGGAAAAAGTACCGACGCAGGATGGCGTGATCGATCGCTGCACCGCCTGCAAAGGGCTGTGGTTCAACATGCTCGAACACGAAGACCTCAAGCCCTACGCCAAGCAGTTAGATGTAGGCAGCGCCGAGTCGGGCCGCATGCACAACACCAACGATCGTATCGATTGCCCGGCATGTGCCAATAGCCCGATGACGCGCATGGTCGACCCTGGTCAGCCGCATATCTGGTTCGAGCGCTGCCCAACCTGCTTTGGCAGTTTCTTTGACGCCGGCGAGTTTCGCGATTTGGCATCGACCACCTTGAGCGACTTCTTCAAGCGCTTCTCGTCAACGGCGCGCCACTAGCGGTCGCTTTTTGTCGACGCGGGCGCAAGCCAGCGTTGCAGACTTGTACTCCTCCATTAGGAAGCCTTATGTCAGAACCACGGGATTATCTGGAAATGTCGTTTCGCTCGATTCAGTGCTTCGCCAATGACGGCCGCCTGGATGTGCAGGAACTGGGTGCGTTGCTGGGTGTTGCCGAGCGCGACGGGGTGATTGATGACAATGAAGTTCGCGTGCTGAAGAAGATCATCGCGCAGATCAAGCCCGAAGAACTCGATCAGGCGATGCGCGAAAAACTTGCCGAAATTGCCCAGAAGATTGGTGCCTAAACCAAGGGTAGCTTCGCCTTTGGGGCCAGCTGAAGCCGGCCCCTAGCCTCGTCCCACCTTGCTAGCAGACAGCGCAGATTCAGGAAGACCACGATGTCGGATGCTCCAGCCGTAGCCCAACCACAGGATGTATTGGACAAGGCCGTCGCCGAAGGCGGTGCCTACGAGGTGCTGCACAAGCGCTTGCAGGAGCAAGGCCTGCGCCTGCGCCAGAGCACCGAGGCGCTGAACGCTCAGCGCTTGCAGGAGTTCGGCAGCAGCCAGATGGAGGTGGTCGGGCGGGTACGCATCCGCACCGAGAACAACTGCACGGCACGCGATATCGTTCAGGTCGGCGAGAATCTGCTGTTCGGCTACAACGTGTTCCTCGGCCTGAAAAAGGAAACCCGCGTCGAAGACGTGTTTTCCCTGTATCGCTTGAGCGAGCAGGACGAAGGCTATGAAGCCGAGAGCGTGGCGCTGGCCGACAGCTTTCTCGGCCAGAGCAGCTTCGTTAACGACTTCAACGAGCTTTACACCTATTACAAGAACACCCGCCTGCTGCAACTGCTGGTGCGTGACGGCAAGCTGCTGGCCAGCTTCCAGATCGGCGAGCGGATCAGCGATATCCGGGTGTTCCGCTGGTCGATCTCCGTCGACGGCAAAGAAGTTCGCTATATCGACAACCGCGGCGAGCGCGACATAGCGCTGCCGGCGCCGTTCGATTTCGAATGGCAAAAGACTTCTCGCGAGATGGTGGTCAACGGTCGCCATCCGCATATGAATATCCTCGACACCATCTTCGTCGAGACCATCGGCGGCGATCTCACGGTCAAGGTCGAGAACAACACCGAAGACGGCCTGGGTATCTACCGCGAAGAAGTGCTGGATAAGACCCAGTCCCTGGACGACGCGCAGATCGAGTACGCCAAACTCGGCAGCCTGATCCTGCTGAAAGTCCTGCCGTACCGCGAAGAGCAGTGGCGCTACCTGGTGTTCAACAGCCTGACGCGCAAGGTCGAACGCATCGACGCCATCGGCCTGGCCTGTGTGCAACTGCCGGAAGACCACGGCATCATCTTCCCCGGTGGCTACTACCTGCAGAACGGCGAGTCCAAGGCTTTCGAGCAGCCTATGGCCGGCATGCGCTTCAAGCGCGCGGTGCGTTCGCCCAATGGCGAGGACGTGCAGTACATCTTCTACCACCCGGAAGAAGGTCGTTCGGCGCTGTTCACCTACAACATGATCAATCGCCAGCTGCACAACCCGATCTTCGGCCACGGCTACGCGCGCCTGGAAGACGGGCGCATGGTGATCTTCGCCGCCGAAGGCTCGGAGCCAACCCGTATCCACCCGATGCAGATCTGGCAAACGCCGTTCTGCAGCGACGACTTCGCCGCCCGCCAACCGGTGCGCAGTGGCTTCTTCGGGCGCATCGGCAATGCCGAGCTGGTACGCGGCGTCTCCGACCTGCTGGGCCTCAGTCGCGAGATCGAAACCCCGGAAGTCTCGGTGCAGCGCTACACCCAGCTGTGCCAGAACACCCGCCGGCTGTTCGACATCTACCACTGGCTGGGCGATGCCCAGTGCCAGGGCATGGCGCCACTGCTGCGCGAAATCGCTGCCACCGGCGAGCTGGTGCTCGACGAGTTCGAGAAGGTCGAAAGCATTCGCCAGCAATCGGCGCGCGCCATGGCCGAGGCCGAAACCCGGCAGCAGGCGCTGCTTTCCGGCCTGCTGATCGATAGCTGGGACGAGGTGCAGCACTTCGTCGACGCACTCAACGGCATCAACGCTCAGCGCGGCCAACTGCTGACCATCCGCGATTACCGCTATATCGACGTGGCGCGCATCGACGCCATGGAAACCGAGCTGCTGACTGCCCAGGAGCAAGTCGCGGCTGCCACCTCGGGGTTTTTGGCCAGCAAGGCGGCGCTGGAACCCTATGTGCTGCAGCTGGCCCAGCTCGACGCCCAGGCGCAGAAGGCCGAGAGCGTCAGCCAACTCAACGAACCACTGGTGGCGCTGCAGGCCATGGCCGGCAACCTGGATATGTTGTCCAGCCTGATGGCCTCGCTACCGATCGACGATGCCACTCAGCGCACCGCGATCGTCGAGTCGATTTCCGAGGTCTACGCGCGCCTCAACCAGGCCAAGGCCCGCGCCGAACAGCGGCGCAAGGGCCTGGGTTCGGCAGAAACCGTGGCGCAGTTCGGCGCCCAGTTCAAACTGTTCAGCCAGGGCATCACCAACGCCCTGGCCATGGCCCAGGACCCGGAGCGCTGCGACGAACAGCTGTCGCGCCTGCTGGTGCAGCTGGAAGAGCTGGAGAGCCAGTTCGGCGATCAGGAACAGTTCCTCGGCGACATCCTGGCCAAGCGCGAGGAGCTGCTGGAAACCTTCGAGGCGCACAAACAGGCGCTGCTCGATGAGCGGCAGCGCAAGGCCCAGGGCCTGCTCGACGCCGCCCGGCGGATTCTGGAAAGCCTCGGTCGGCGCACCGCGCGCCTGACCCAACCGGATGAGCTGAACGCCTTCTTCGCTGCCGATCCGTTGATTCTCAAGCTGCGCGAACTGGCCGAGCGCCTGCGTGAGCTGAAGGACAGCGTCAAGGCCGAGGACGTCGAGTCGCGCCTCAAGGCTGCTCGCGATCAGGCGGTGCGCAGCCTGCGCGACAAGAGTGAGCTGTTCGAGGAGGGCGGCAACGTCATCAAGCTCGGCCCGCGCCACCGCTTCAGCGTCAACACCCAGGAGCTGGACCTGACCCTGATGCCGCGTGGCGATCAGCTCTACCTGCACCTGACCGGCACCGAATTCCTCGAGCCGCTGCAGAACACTGAGCTGGAGGCGCTGCGCGATTACTGGCAGGTAGCCCTGGAGTCCGAGTCCGCCACGCTGTACCGCGCCGAATACCTGGCCGGCGAAGTGCTGGCGGCGGCCGATGCCGGGCGCGATGGGCCCAGCCTGGAGCTGCTCAAACAGCAGCTGGCCCAGCCGGAGGCGCTGATCAAGAGCATTCGTGACTTCGCCGCACCGCGCTACAAGGAAGGCTACGAGAAGGGCATCCACGACCACGATGCGGCGTTGATCCTTACCCAATTGTTGCCGCTGCGCGACAGCGCCGGGCTGCTCAGCTACGGCGCTTTGCCCCGTGGTTTCGCCAGCTTTTTCTGGGGCCAGGCGCAGCGTCGCGACGAGGCCAAACAATGGCCGCAGCGCGCGCGCAGCGCCCGACATATCCAGCAGTTGTTCGGCCTACGCGACAGCCTGCTGCAGCTGCAGGCGGAAATCGTCGAGGCCATGGCCGGTTATATCGCCGAGCAGGACATGAGCCTGACCCAGGCGACGCTGGCCGAGGCGGCGGAATACCTGGTGCAGGAACTGGCCGACGAGCGGATCGAATTCGTCTTCAGCAAATACGCCCGCGAACTGCTGGCCGGTCTGCAAGCGCGTCTGCAGACGGCGCATATGTGGGATGTTTATCAGCAGACTCTGACGCAACTGCAGGAGCGCCCGGCAGCGCAATGGGCGCTGGTGGAAAACTGGTTGCGCGGCCTCTGCGCTGCAGACGAATTCGTCGCGCTCAGTGCCTATGTGCCCGAGGCCGTGGCCCTGACGCTGCTTGCTGAGGATCTGCCCAAACGCATCACCGAGGTGGACCTGCGTTTTACCGCCAAGGACTTGATGGGCGAGCATCCACGCATCAGCGAACGGCAGCTGGTGCTTGCAGTGGACGATTTCTTCGCCCGCCTGCGCGTGCATCGCGAGCAGTTCCTGCCCGGGTTGCAGCGCTATCAGGCATTGCGCCAGGAAGTGGTGGCGCGCGAGCGCGAGGCGCTGCGCCTCAATGAGTTCAAGCCCAAGCCACTTAGCTCCTTTGTGCGCAATAAGCTGATCAACGACGTGTATCTGGGCGTGATCGGCGACAACCTGGCCAAGCAGATGGGCACCGCCGGGGAGAACCGCCGCTCGGATCTCTCGGGCCTGCTGATGCTGATCTCGCCGCCGGGTTACGGCAAGACCACCTTGATGGAGTACGTCGCCCACCGCCTCGGTCTGATCTTTATGAAGATCAACGGCCCGGCCCTGGGCCACGAAGTGCGTTCCCTGGACCCGGCCCAGGCGCCGGACGCCACTTCCCGTCAGGAGCTGGAAAAGCTCAACCTGGCGCTGGAGATGGGCAACAACGTGATGCTCTATCTCGACGATATCCAGCACACCCACCCGGAATTCCTGCAGAAATTCATCTCGCTCTGTGATGGCACGCGACGTATCGAGGGCGTGTGGACGGGCCGCACCCGTACCTACGATATGCGTGGGCGCAAGTTCTGCGTGATCATGTCGGGCAACCCCTATACCGAGTCCGGCGACGTATTCAAGATCCCGGATATGCTGGCCAACCGCGCCGACATCTACAACCTCGGCGACACCCTGGGCGGCATGCAGGAAGCCTTCGCACTGTCCTATATCGAGAACGGCTTGACCTCCAACCCGGTGCTGGCGCCGCTGGCCACCCGCGATATGGCCGATGTCTATCGTTTCGTCGCCAAGGCCGAGGGCAAACCGTTCTCCAGTAACGAACTGAGCCACAGCTACAGCGCCGCCGAGATCAACGAAATCGTCACCACCCTGCAGCGCCTGATGCAGGTGCGCGACGTGGTCGGCCGGGTCAACCAGCAGTACATCGCTAGCGCCGCCCAGGCCGATCAGTACCGCACCGAACCGCCGTTCAAGTTGCAGGGCAGTTACCGCAACATGAACAAGATGACGGAGAAGATCAGCTCGGTGATGAACGATAGCGAGGTGCTGCAGCTGATCGCCGATCACTACCAGGGTGAATCGCAACTGCTCACCACCGGCGCCGAGGAAAACCTGCTCAAGCTCGCCGAGCTGCGCGGCAATATGACGCCGGAACAGGTCGAACGCTGGGCGCAGATCAAGCGCGACTTTATGCGCAACAAGGCTATGGGCGGCAGCGATACGGATGTCGGCGGCCGGGTGGTGGCGCAGCTCAATGATCTGGTCGAGGGCGTGCGCGGCCTGGCCAAGCTGGCTCCGGGCGAGCAAGCCGCTGCGCCGACTATTCCTTGGGCAGAACTGCTCGCCGGGTTGGATAACCTGGGCAAGCTGCGCCCGCAGGTGGAGGTGATCACGCCGCCGCAACCGGCGGTGCAGAAGGTGCTGGAAAGCCTTGCCGACAGCCTGCAAAACAGCTTTCTGCCGTTGATCCACGCCATGGACAAGAAGATCGATATTGACCTGCGCACCCACAACCGCATGCAGGAAATCTCCACCCAACTGCGTGATCTCGGCGAGCAACTGGGCCACGAACAGCGCCTGGGCGACGTCGACGGCGAGCCAACGTGACAGCCTGGCTGATCCCGCGGGTGCAGTTGCTGTTCGGCATAGCCGCGCTGATGGTGCTGCTGCAATTGGGCAACAGCGTCAGCGACTACAGCCTGAACAGTTGGGGGGTGATACCGCGCCGGATCGAGTCCCTGCCGGGCATTCTGTTCGCGCCCTGGCTGCATGGCGGCTGGTTGCACCTGCTGGGTAATCTCAGCGGGCTGCTGGTGCTGGGCGCCCTGACGTTGGTCGAGTCGCGCCGCGACTTTGTCAAAGCCAGCGTATTTATCCTGCTCGGCAGCGGCTTGCTGGTGTGGCTATTGGGCCGTGAGGGGATTCACGTCGGCGCCAGCGGTTGGCTGTTCGGGCTCTGGTCGTTGCTGCTGGCGCGGGCCTGGTTCCGTCGCAGCTGGCTGGACTTGCTGCTGGCGGTCCTGGTGCTGTTCCTGCACGGTGGCTGGGTCTTCGGTCTGTTGCCGCAGCACGGCGTTTCCTTCGAATACCACCTGGCCGGCACGCTCTGCGGTGGCCTTTATGCGGCCTGGCGCTATTCGCCGCGTCAGCGCAGGCAACAAGGAGGCTAAGTGGATTTCAATCGTCTCGATCAGCAGTTGCGCGACAGCCTGGCCGATCTACGTTTGAGCAATGAGGAGCGCGACGAACTGCGCCAGCTGGGCAACGACCTGGGTCCGGACCAGGTGCGCTACCTGCGTAACCGCGCCTTCGACCTGGTGCGCGACCTGACCCTGAGCGACGCGGCCAATGCCCTGCCGGCGCTGAAGTGGCTGGAGCAGGTGATCAAGACCCTCGACGCTGCCAGCGCGCCGCCGCGTGCGGCGGTGGCCAGCGCTCACTTCAGTCCTGGCGAGGACTGCCTGCGCAAGATCCGCGAGCTGTGCCGCCAGGCCCGCGAGACGGTGGATATCTGCGTCTACACCATCTCCGACGACCGCCTCAGCGAGGAAATCGTCGCCTGCCACCGCCGTGGCGTGGCGGTGCGGGTGATCAGCGACAACGAAAAGCAGTTCGACGAGGGCAGCGACATCCAGCATCTGCTCGCCCAGGGCGTGCCGCTGCGCATCGACGACAGCCCCTTCCACATGCACCACAAGTTCGCCTTGTTCGACCGCCGTCTGTTGCTCAACGGCAGCTTCAACTGGACCCGCAGCGCCAGCACCAGCAACGAGGAAAACCTGCTGGTGATCGACCATGCGCAGCTGGTGACCCGCTACGCGCGCGAGTTCGACGTGCTCTGGGCGCGCTTCGCCCGCTGAGTCGGGCCTGGCTTCAGGCGGTGGTGCCAGACGGCTCCCAGAACGCGTCGCCGCTCAACCTGGCCAGCAACTGGCTACGCAGTGCCTGACCCTGCTCGGCCAGTTCGGCGATCTTGGTGGTCAGGGCCGCCAGTGGCTGGGCGAGGACGAGCAGAGTGGTCAGGCTCAGCCCCTCGATGGCCAGTTGCAGGTGGCCATGCTCGATCAGGGCTGCTATCCACTCGTGCTCGTCGAACATTGCCTCCTTCGGGATCTCGTTGCGGGCGGCCAGGGCCAGGTCCAGTCGTTGCAGCAGCAGGTAGGTTTTCGCCATGTCCTCCAGCAGCAAGGCCTTGTCGAAGTCTTCCAGTTCGTCCTGCGGGCCGCTTTGGCGCAGCAGTTCGCGGGCCTGCGCCAGTCTGGCCATGGCGTCTTCGTCGCGGCCGAGCTTTTGCAGCAGGCGGGCCAGCAGGCCGAGATTGGCGATTCGGCTGTAGCTGTCCATGCGTGGCAGCAGCCGTTCCATTTCCTCCAGCCCCCGGCGAATCTCGTAGCTGGTGCGTTGCCGCTCGGGTAGCCGGCTTTGTGTCGAGAGGCGTGCGTCGAGCACGAAGAAGCGCAGTTCGTCCTGTTCGTCGGCGGCCAGTTCGGATACCCAGCGCTCGGCCTGGTCCAGCAGCGTGGCCGCTAGCTCGGGGCGCTCGGTGGCCTGCAGTTTCCACAGCGACAGATAGAGGTCGATGCGCTCCTGGAGGCTACGGGCCTGTGCCTGCAGGGCTCCGGCGGCCGTGTTGAAGGTGCCGCGCGTGATGTGCCATTGCGCCAGCTGGGCCAGTAGAGTGGTGTGCAGCGTGCCGTCCAGTGTCGCCAGCAGTTCGTCAGCCTCTACCAACTGGGCGCGTTCCAGCATGGCGCCGAACATCTGCTCATACAGAACGTTGCTCTTGTACTGCGGCAGGTCCTGAAGCAGGGCTCGTGCCTGCGCGAACAGGCCGGCCCGGATCAGTTCGGCGATGGCCGTTGGGCGCTGCTCCGCCGGGAGTTGCTCGGCGATAGCCTGCAACCTTCCGTACTCGCCGAGTTCGGCCAGTTCTTTGAGCAGGTCTTCCAGACCGAGGTATTGCTGTGTCGCGGCCTCGGCCTGCATCAGCTGCCAGGCCAGGTCGAGCGTCTGGGTTGCTGCCTCCCTCTGCTCGAACGCGCGTTGCTGTCTGGCCAGTCTCGGCAGCTGCAGGGCATCGGAGCCGCCCTTGCACTCGTCCAGCTCCGCCAGTTCGGCCCGCGCCTCATCCAGTCGCCCTGCGCTGAGTAGCAGCGGAATTTTCAGGAGAGACTTCTGGGGTAGGTCGTCACCGGACTTGGCCAGCAGCTCCAGGGCCTGGCGCTCGTCGCCCGCCTCGATCAGGTGATTGAGCATGTTGTGCAGGGCAACGCCGCGATGGTGCGCATCGAATCGGCTCAGCAGCTGCAGCGCAGCGTCCTGTAGGCCATCGTCCAACAGGGTGGTGCACAAGCCGCTCTGGGCGATCTGCCAGGCATCGCCTTGCAGGTTGCTGGCCAGCGTGCGGGCCAGCTCCGGGTGGATGTATTGCAGGCAGGCGATGCGATTGATCTGTTTGGCTTCGTCCAGGGTAATGCGTGCCGGGCTGTCCTGGACCTCCAGGCGCGGATCGGCTGGGTCTCTGCCGCTCAGGGTGATGACCACAACGACTACGACGACGATGAACAAAACGGTGACAAACATTTCCATGGGGTTCCCTTCCTTAGGTAAGCCTCTCGACCATGAGGGCTATTGCCGCGCGGTCTTATACGGCGCCCGCCACCGCTCGGCAACCGCAGGTTGCGCCATTTGCCAACCTCGCCTGGTCGCGTGGTCCGCACCTGTGAAGGCTTTCGCGTTAGACTTGCGCCCCTTCGCTTCCCAGCCGGTACCGCTCTTATGGCCCTGCAAGCCACGCCTTACAAAGTCGACCTGAACCTCACCGATATCGACCGCAGCGTCTATGAAAGCCTGCGTTTCACCGTGGCCAAGCACCCCTCGGAAACCGAGGAGCGCCTGTGCGTGCGGCTGATCGCCTATGCGCTGTGGTACCACGAGCAGCTGGCTTTCGGTCGCGGCCTGTCGGATATCGACGAGCCGGCGCTGTGGGAAAAGAGCCTGGACGACCGCGTGCTGCACTGGATCGAAGTCGGCCAGCCGGATGCCGAGCGCATGACCTGGTGCTCGCGGCGTACCGAGAAGTTCAGCCTGGTGGCCTACGGCAACCTGCGCGTGTGGCAGACCAAGGTGCTCGACAACGTGCGCAACCTGAAGAACATCAATGTGGTCGGCGTGCAGCAGGAGGCCCTGGAAAACCTGGCCCGCGATCTGCCGCGCACGGTGAGCTGGAGCGTGATGATCAGCGACGGCGAGCTGTTCGTCACCGACGAGCGCGGCCAGCACGAGATTCCCCTGGAGTGGCTGGTCGGCGAACGCTGATTTCAGCCGCTGACGTAGCCCGGATGCAATCCGGGGCACCTGCGTCGTGATGATCCCGGATTGCATCCGGGCTACGTAATGCCGCCAGCTTGCATAGAACAACCGGAATCCCCATGCGCATCGAACCCCGCCCGCTTCCCGCCAACCTACCTGACCTTGGCGACTTGCCGCCGCTGCTGACCCGCCTGTATGCGGCGCGTGGCGTGCAGTCCGCTGCCGAGCTGGACAAGGGCCTGGCGCGGCTGATTCCGTATCAGCAGCTGAAGGGGATCGAGGCAGCGGTCGAGCTGCTGGTGCAGGCGCTGGAGCGGCGCCAGCGCATCCTCATCGTTGGTGACTTCGATGCCGACGGCGCTACCGCCAGCTCGGTCGGCGTGCTCGGCCTGCGCATGCTCGGTGCGGCGCATGTCGATTACCTGGTGCCCAATCGCTTCGAATACGGCTACGGCCTGACCCCGGAAATCGTCGCCGTGGCCCTGCAGCGCCAGCCCGATCTGCTGCTGACCGTGGACAACGGCATCTCCAGCGTCGAGGGCGTGGCCGCGGCCAAGGCGGCCGGGCTGACTGTGCTGGTCACCGACCACCATTTGCCTGGCCCGGAATTGCCGGCGGCCGATGCCATCGTCAACCCCAACCAGCCGGGCTGCGAGTTTCCGAGCAAGGCGCTGGCCGGGGTCGGGGTGATGTTCTATGTGCTGCTGGCCCTGCGTGCCAAACTCCGCGAAATCGGCTGGTTCGCCAGCAGTGGCGTGGCCGAACCCAACCTGGGCGAACTGCTCGACCTGGTCGCCCTGGGCAGCGTGGCCGACGTGGTGCCGCTGGACGCCAACAACCGCATCCTTGTGCATCAGGGCCTGGCGCGGATTCGTGCCGGGCGTGCGCGTCCGGGCTTGCGTGCGGTGCTGGAAGTGGCGGGGCGGCAGCATGGGCGTATCACTTCCACCGACCTCGGCTTCATCCTCGGTCCGCGCCTGAACGCGGCGGGGCGCCTGGATGACATGAGCCTGGGCATCGAATGCCTGCTGTGCGACGACGAGGGCCTGGCCCGCGACATGGCTCAGCAGCTCGACGAGTTGAACAAGGACCGCAAGTCCATCGAGCAGGGCATGCAGCGCGAGGCCCTGGCCCAGCTTAAGGACCTGCCGCTGGCCGATATGCCGTTCGGCCTGTGCCTGTTCGAGCCGGACTGGCACCAGGGGGTGATCGGCATCCTTGCCTCGCGCCTGAAAGAACGTTACCACCGCCCGGCCATCGCCTTCGCCGATGCCGGTGACGGTGTGCTCAAAGGGTCGGCGCGTTCGGTGCCGGGTCTGCATATCCGCGATGCGCTGGACGCGGTGGCGGCCAAGCATCCGGGGCTGATCAGCAAGTTCGGCGGGCATGCCATGGCCGCCGGCCTGTCGTTGCCGCAGGAACATTACGGCGCTTTCGCCGCCGCCTTCGATGCCGAAGTGCGCCGTCAACTGACGGAAGACGACTTGACCGGGCGCCTGCTGTCGGACGGTCAGCTCGGTGTCGAGGAGTTCCACCTGGAGCTGGCCAAGGCCCTGCGCCATGCCGGGCCCTGGGGCCAGCACTTCCCCGAGCCGCTGTTCCATGGCGTGTTCCAGATCGTCCAGCAGCGCCTGGTCGGCGACAAGCACCTCAAGCTGGTGCTGAAGACCGAATGCGGTGGGCAGACCCTGGACGGCATCGCCTTCAATATCGACCGCGAGGTCTGGCCCAATCCCAACGTGCGCTGGGTCGAACTGGCCTACAAGCTCGACGTCAACGAGTACCAGGGCCGCGAGAGCGTGCAGTTGATGGTGGCGCATATCGCGCCGCGCTAAACGTCAGGCTATGGGTGAGCGGTCGCAGGTGGCTTACCTGTCCTCTGGTTCGCCATCAGTGTGAATGCCTGAAAGAGCGTGGCGGATGTTTAACGCAGCACCAGCATGGCCGCCTTCTGCATGAACATGGCGCTGTCGGCTTTGGACACCAGCTCGTCCAGCTCTTCGCCATCGCGCGGGTACAGGGCCACGCCCAGGCTGGCGCTGACCTGTAGCTGGAGGCCGGCCCAGTGCAGCGGCAGGGCGATGGCCCGGCAGATCTGCGCGGTCAGCTGCTGGATGTCGGCATCGTTATGCACCCCATCGAGCAGGATGACGAACTCGTCGCCGCCCATGCGCGCCGCCATGTCGGCTTCGCGGATATGGGCGCTGATGGCCCTGGCCGTGTGGATCAGGATGGCATCGCCGGCCTGGTGACCATGGGCATCGTTGACCTGCTTGAACTGATTGAGGTCGATGTAGCACAGCGCCAGGCACTCGCCGTTGCGTTTGGCGCTCAGCAGCTTCTGCTTGGCGTAGGGGATGAAGCTGTTGCGGTTGGGCAGGCCGGTGAGGCTGTCGTGGAAGGCCAGGTTGCGCACTTCTTCTTCTGCCACCTGGCGGCGCTGGATCTCGCGCCTCAGCCGGCGCTGGCTGGCCAGTAGCGCCAGGGTGATGAGCAGGATCAGGCCGGCGCCGATACTGATCAGGACGATGATCTTCTGCAGGCGCTCGATCTGTGATTGTGGATTGGGATCGTAGATAAAGCCTTCCAGGCCGCGGGTGTCGCTGACCATGCCCAGTTCGTGAAAGGCCTCGGCCATGCGCTGCCAGCGGCCCGGGTTCATGTGGCCGATCTCGATCAGGTCGGGGAGGATCAGGCCACGCATGGCATCGGCCTCGAACTGCAGGTGGGCGCGGGATTTCTTCACCTGATACTGGCCAAGCAGCAGGTCGATGATCTCCTCGGGGTTGTCCATGGCGTAACGCCAGCCGCGCAGGGTGGCGCGGCGGAAGGCTTCGACCCGTTCGGGGTTGTCGCGCAGCTCCGCTTCGCTGGTGAACAGGATGTCGCTGTAGAAGTCGATACCGTAGGTGTTGGGCGAGATCACCCGGTAATCGATGCCGCGCTGCTGCAGGTGGTACGGCTCATTGGTCAGGTAGGAGTTGAACGCGGCGACCTTGCCGGAGACCAGGTCCTCGATGTCGTAGCTGCTCGGCTGCAGCTGGATCAGCGTCGGGTCGATGCCTTCGCGGCGGAACATGGCCTGGAAGTCGGCATCGGTCTGCGCGTTCATCAGCATCACGTTCTTGCCGATCAGGTCGTGGGCGTTTTCGATGCCGGCATCGGCACGCGCCAGCAGCACCGAAGGCGAGTGCTGGAAAATCACCGCCAGGGCCACCAGGGGCTTGCCCTTGAGGCGCTCGTAGAGCAGTTCGCTGTTGGACTCGGCGTACTGCGCGCGGCCGGCCAGTACTTCATCCACCGGAGTACGCCCCGGTGCACCTTCGTGCAGGCGCACCTCGAGGCCTTCCTCGCGGTAATAACCCTGGGCCACGGCGGCGTAGTAGCCGGCGAACTGGAACTGGTGCTTCCAGCGCAGCTGGAAATCGATGACCTGCAGGGTGGGTTGGCCTTTGCCGATGCTTGGCTGGTCGCTGACTGCCAGGCCGGGCAGGCACAAGACAAGCAGAAGCAGCCCACGAATGAGGGCTGGTCCTGCTGAATTACGCGTGGTCTGGCGCGTGCAGCAACCGGTCATGGGGCATCATCCGTGAAGGTTGGGCGCCGCCGATATGGCCGCTGCCGTACATAAACCTTGTCCCGATGATGCCTGCCCCATTGCCCCGGCGCAATTGCCCGGCACCCGCCTGCCGACAGAGTGATCTGCCGATGTGCGCGGGGCTGGCTGGCCGAGTGCGCTGTTTAACCCTGCGGAGCTTGCGCCGCTGAGCCTTCGGCCAGAGTTCGTGCGCTAACGTCCTGCCAGCGCGACAACAGCTGCGGCGACTGTTTCGACTGGCGCTGCGGCGCGCTGCCGAGAAAGATCCCGTGGTTGTTGAAGGCGTACACCGGCAGCAGATCGCGGCGTTGGCTGGCCGGGCGGATCTGCTGTTGCAGGTTGTCGAGGATCAGCGGCTCGGCGCTCGGACTGGGGTAATAGGCCAGCACCATATGCGCGCGGTTGAACTGCTGGGCCTTGACGAAGGTCAGGCGCAGTTTCGCGCTGGGCACGCCCATGCGCACCAGGCTGAAGTACTTGGCGATGGCGAAGTCTTCGCAATCGCCGCGGCCGCGGCTGAGGGTTTCCAGCGGGGTCGCCCAATAGTCGGCTGCGCCCCAGACCTCTGTATCTTCGTCATGCACGACGCTGCGGTTGATGAAGCGGTTGACCGTTTCCAGGGTTGCCAACTCATCCTGGCTACCCGGCTGTTGCAGGAGGATCTGCCAGCTGCTCAGGCGGGCATCGCGCAGCGCTTCGCCGAGGGCCGTCGGGGCGATATCGGCCTTACTCAGGTTGCCGCCCAGGCACAGCAGCAGACTGCTGGCGCAGAGCAGTGCACGGCGCAGCACATTGGCACAGCGGAAGGGCTGTTCGGGCATGGTGACGGGGGCTTCTGGCTTATTGGCTGGCCGGGATGGCCGCCGTTTATCGTTATGCCGTCATCCTATCGGCGCAGGGTTGCTAGCGCCTAGGCCCACACTGTGACGCTGGCCACTTTTTGCACAACCTTTCGCCGCGGATCGCCGAAATATCCGCCATAAACGCACAACCCCGGCACGTGGCCGGGGTTGTTGGCTGCAGCGGAGGCTTACCAGCCGAGCTGTTTGTTGAAGCCGAGGGCGTCGTAGTAATCACCCTGGTAGGCGATCTTGCCGTCCTTGATGCGGATGAAACTGACCCCTTCGAACTTCACCGGCTTGCCGGTCGCCGGGGTTTCCGCGCTCCAGGCACCCGTGTTGGTGCCGCTGAAAACCCACTGGAAGGCGATGCCGTCGGCGCTGACGATGGGCGCGCCGGTCATCTCCCACTTCAGGTCGGGGATCGCCCCGACGAACACCTTGATCACGTTGTCGCGGGCGGCGGCGCGGCCTTTCTGCGCGGTGCCGACGGTGACGTCGTAATACTCGGCGTCTTCGGCGAGAAATTCCCCGGCCTGGTTGGCGTCGTGGGCGTTCCAGGCGGCCATGTAGCCGTCGACGATGGCCTTGGCGTCATCCGCCGCCTGGGCCAGGCCGGCGAGCGCGCCGAGAGTGAGGAAGGCGATACTGCGCAGGGCATTTTTCATTGTTATTGCTCCAGCTGTGTTGTTGTAACGAAACCGGTTGGAAAACATCGGAGCGATCTGGGCGTCGCGCGCGCCGGCCGGGCTAGGCGGCCAGAGCCGAGAAAGCGCAATGTACTGGAGTACATGAGCATTCCGAGGTTCTGGCCAACAACGCCCGGACAAGCGCGCGGCGTTCAGATCAATGCTTGAACATGACGTGGCGGATGGCGGTGTAATCCTCCAGGCCGTACATCGACATGTCCTTGCCGTAGCCGGACAGCTTCACGCCGCCGTGGGGCATTTCGCTGACCAGCATGAAGTGGGTGTTGACCCAGGTGCAGCCGTACTGCAGGCGCGCGGCCATGCGGTGGGCGCGGCCGACGTCGCTGGTCCACACCGAGGAGGCCAGGCCGTAGTCGGAGGCGTTGGCCCAGGCCAGGGCCTGCGCCTCGTCGTCGAACGGGGTGACCGAGACCACCGGGCCGAACACTTCGCGGCAGACGATTTCATCGGTTTGCAGAGCGCCGGCCAGTACCGTCGGCAGGAAGAAGAAGCCGTTGCCGGCCGGGGCCTTGCCGCCGGTGACCACTTCGATGTGCGAAACGGCGCTGGCGCGCTCGACGAAGCCGGCCACGCGCTGGCGATGCACCTCGGTGATCAGCGGGCCGAGCTCGGTGCTGGCGTCGTCCTGCAGGCCGTGCTTGATCGAACCGACGGCGGCGCCGAGGGCGGCGACGAACTTCTCGTAAACGCCTTTCTGCGCATAGATGCGGCAGGCGGCGGTGCAGTCCTGGCCGGCGTTGTAGAAGCCGAAGGTGCGGATGCCTTCCACGGCGGCGTCGATGTCGGCGTCGTTGAAGATGATCACCGGGGCCTTGCCGCCCAGCTCCATATGCATGCGTTTCACGCTGGCCGCCGTACTGGCGATGATATTGGCGCCGGTGGGGATGGAGCCGGTCAGCGACACCATGCGTACCTTGGGATGGGTAACCAGCGGCTCGCCGACGCTGGCACCGCGGCCGAAGACGATGTTGACCACGCCAGCGGGGAAGATCCCGGCGATCAGCTGGCCCAGGCGCAGGGCGGTCAGCGGGGTCTGCTCGGAGGGCTTGAGCACCACGCAGTTGCCGGCGGCCAGGGCCGGGGCCAGCTTCCAGGCGGCCATCATCAGCGGGTAGTTCCACGGCGCGATGGAGGCGATCACGCCGATCGGGTCGCGGCGGATCATCGAGGTGTGGCCGGGCAGGTACTCGCCGGCGGCCGAGCCTTGCAGGCAGCGCGCGGCACCGGCGAAGAAGCGGAACACGTCGGCGATCGCCGGTAGCTCGTCATTGCGCGCGGCGCTGTAGGGCTTGCCGCAGTTCTGCGACTCCAGGCGGGCCAGCTCGTCGGCATTGGCGTCGATGGCGTCGGCCAGGGCCAGCAGCAGGGCGGAGCGCTGGCCCGGAGTGGTCTGCGACCAGCTGTCGAAGGCAGCATCGGCGGCGCGCACGGCGGCGTCGATCTGTTCCGGAGTGGCTTCCGGAATCTGTACCAGCACCGTGCCCAGGGACGGGTTGAGCACCGGCTGCGCGGCGCCGAGGCCGTCGACCAGTTCGCCATTGATCAGCAGTTTGCTTTGCATCGCTTAAACCTCGTTATCGGGTTTGCAGGAAGGTGGCGGGGCGGGCGTCTGGCCCTCTCCCCCGGCCCCTCTCCCGTAAGCGGGAGAGGGGAGGAAAGCCTTAGAGCCTGTATCGGATCTCTTGATCGTCGGCCATGCCGCGTTGAAATTGGCCTCGGACTGCTCATTTACAGTCCGTAAACTGCGCGTCCTCGCCCAATTTCGCCTTGCCTGGCTCTAGCTCAAAAAATCCTAAACAGGTTCTTACTTGCCGCTGCCGGCCACGCCTTCGCCACCCTTGGTCAGGTAGTAGGCACCGAGGATCGGCAGCATGGTCACGATCATTACCAGCATCGCCACCACGTTGGTCACCGGCACATCGCGCGGGCGTGACAGCTGGTTGAGCAGCCACAGCGGCAGGGTGCGTTCGTGGCCGGCGGTGAAGGTGGTGACGATGATCTCGTCGAACGACAAGGCGAAGGCCAGCATGCCGCCGGCCAGCAGGGCCGAGCCGAGGTTGGGCAGAACGATGTAGCGGAAGGTCTGCCAGCCGTCGGCGCCCAGGTCCATGCTCGCCTCGATCAGGCTGTGGCTGGTGCGGCGAAAGCGCGCGATGACGTTGTTGTAGACGATCACCACGCAGAAGGTCGCATGGCCGATGACGATGGTCAGGAAGCCCGGCTCGATACCGAAACTCTTGAACGCCGCCAGCAGCGCCAGGCCGGTGATGATGCCGGGCAGGGCGATCGGCAGGATCAGCAGCATGGAGATGCTTTCCTTGCCGAAGAAGTCGCGGCGGTACAGCGCGGCGGCGGCCAGGGTGCCGAGAATCATCGCCACCACCGTGGCCAGCGCGGCGATCTGCGCTGACAGCTTGATCGCCTCGAGCACATCCGGGCGCGCCAGGGCCACGCTGAACCAGTGCAGGGTGAAGCCCTGCGGCGGAAAGCTGAAGCCCGCGCTCTCGGTGTTGAAGGCGTACATGAAGATGATCAGGATCGGGAAGTGCAGGAACAGCAACCCGCCCCAGGCGGCCAGTTTCAGGCCCCAGGAGGCTTGATCCCCATGCTTATCGGCTTTAGAGCGCATCGAAGGCCCCCAGACGTTTGACGATGGACAGGTAGATGGCGATCAGCACGATCGGTACCAGGGTGAAGGCGGCGGCCATCGGCATGTTGCCGATCGAGCCCTGCTGGGAATACACCATGTTGCCGATGAAGAAGCCGGGCGGCCCCACCAGCTGCGGCACGATGAAGTCGCCGAGGGTCAGGCTGAAGGTGAAGATCGAGCCGGCGGCGATGCCCGGGATCGACAGCGGCAGGATCACCTGCATAAAGGTCTGCCGGGGTTTGGCGCCAAGATCGGCGGAAGCCTGCAACAGCGACGGCGGCAGGCGTTCCAGCGAAGCCTGGATCGGCAGGATCATGAACGGCAGCCAGATGTAGACGAACACCAGGAAGCGTCCCAGGTGCGAGGTCGACAGGGTGTTGCCGCCCACGCCGGGGATACCGAGGATCAGCTCCAGCAGCGGCTGCAGATGCAGCGCCTGGATGAACCACATGGCCACCCCGCCCTTGGCCAGCAACAGGGTCCAGGCATAGGCCTTGACGATGTAGCTGGCCCACATCGGCAGCATCACCGCGATGTAGAAGAACGCCTTGGTCTTGCCCGTGGTGTAGCGCGCCATGTAATAGGCGATGGGGAAGGCGATCAGGCCGCTGGCGATCGACACCGCCACCGCCATGCCGACGGTGCGCAGGATGATGTCGAAGTTGGCCGCCTGGAACAGTGCGGCGAAGTTGGCCAGCGTGAGGTCCGGGGTGACCGTCATGCTGAAATCGTCGAAGGTGTAGAAACCTTGCCACAGCAGGGTCAGCAGCGAGCCCAGGTAGACCGCGCCAAACCACAGCAGCGGCGGAATCAGCAGCATCGACAGGTACAGCGTCGGCTTGCGGTAGAGCAGGTCGGACAGCCGGCGCATCAGGCCGCCGCCGCTGTGGTCGAGGGCGAGGGACTGGTTCATCTCACACGTCCTCGCGCAGGCCGACCATGGCGCCACGCGCCCAGCGCGCGCTGACCCGCTGGCCCGGTTGCACTGGCGCATCGCCCAGCTGCCATTGGTTGTTGGCCTGGCTGACGCAGAAGTTCTGGCCGTTCTCCAGCTGGATCTCGAAACGGGTCGAAGCGCCCTGGTACTGGATGTCGTGCAGCAGACCGCTGACTTCCACTTCGTCGCTGCCCAGCGCTTCGCCATTGCCCAGGCGGGTGTGCTCCGGACGGATCGACACCGGCAGCGGTGAGCCGTTGATCTGCGCGGCCAGCTCGCCCTTGAGCACGTTGCTGGTGCCGACGAACTCGGCCACGAAGGGGGTGGCCGGCTTCATGTACAGGTTGCGCGGGGTGTCGACCTGCTCGATGCGGCCCTTGTTGAACACCGCCACGCGGTCCGACATGGACAGCGCTTCGCTCTGGTCGTGGGTAACGAAGATGAAGGTGATGCCGAGCTGGCGCTGCAGCTTCTTCAGCTCGCTCTGCATTTGTTCACGTAGCTTGAGGTCGAGGGCACCGAGTGGCTCATCGAGCAGCAGCACCCGTGGCCGGTTGACCAGGGCGCGGGCCAGGGCCACGCGCTGACGCTGGCCGCCGGACAGTTGCGCCGGTTTGCGCACGCCGTAGCTGCCGAGGGCGACCATGCCCAGGGCTTCCTCGGCGCGGGCCAGGCGTTCGGACTTGCCAACGCCCTTTACCTTGAGGCCGTAGGCGACGTTTTCCAGCACGTTCATGTGCGGGAACAGGGCGTAATCCTGGAACACCGTGTTGACGTCGCGCCGGTAGGGCGGCAGGCCCGCGGCCTCCACGCCATGAATACGAATGGAGCCAGCACTGGGCTGCTCGAAGCCGGCGATCAGGCGCAGGCAGGTGGTTTTGCCCGAGCCGGAAGGGCCGAGCATGGAAAAGAATTCGCCATCCTGGATGTCGATGGACACCCGGTCGACGGCTTTGACGTCGCCGAACGCGCGGGACACATCGGTAAATTGCACTGCAAGGGTCATAACAAACGCTCCAGGATATAAGCCATCCACCACCGTCTCGCCCGGGTTGGGTTTGCCGACACAAGACGGGAGAGTCGGTGGTGGATGTACAACGGTGAAAACGGTGGCTGCGCAGGATGAGTCAGGCTGTGCCGCTCATCACCCGCGCTGTAGGAGCCAGCTTGCTGGCGATCCGCTCTTGCACTCGGGAAAAGCATCGCCAGCAAGCTGGCTCCTACAGATAAAGGCGCCTCGAACAGCCGGGTGGTGGACGAAAAAGGCGTCGTCCACCCTACGAGTTTCGTGGGCCTGCGTAGGGCGGGTGCAACCCGCGACTGCGATGACGCGGGTTGCACCCGCCCTACACGGTGTTCACCGCTAGGGTGCTGTTAACGACCGCCCATGATGGCGATGTAGTCCTGGGTCCAGCGGCTATAGGGCACGTACTTGCCACCCTCGGCCTGCGGGGTTTTCCAGAAGGCGATCTTCTCGAAGTTGTCGAAGCCGTTGGTCTTGCAGCCTTCGGCGCCGAGCAGGGCGTTGTCCTTGCAGGCCGCCGGCACGGCCGGCACCGAGCCGAACCAGGCGGCCAGGTCACCCTGCAGCTTGGGCTGCAGCGACCAGTCCATCCACTTGTAGGCACACACCGGGTGCTTGGCCTCGGCGTGCAGCATGGTGGTGTCGGCCCAGCCGGTGGCGCCTTCGACCGGTACGGTGGAGGCGATCGGCTGTTTCTCCAGTTGCAGCGCGTTGACCTGATACGGCCAGGCGCCGGAGGCGACCACGCCTTCGTTCTTGAAGTCGTTCATCTGCACGGTGACGTCGTGCCAGTAGCGGTGGATCAGCGGCTGCTGGGCGCGCAGCACTTCCAGCACGGCGGCGTACTGGGTCTCGTCGAGCAGGTAGGGATCGCTGATACCCAGTTCCGGCTTGGTCGCCTTCAGGTACAGGGCGGCGTCGGCAATGTAGATCGGGCCATCGTAGGCCTGCACGCGGCCTTTGTTGCCCTTGCCGTCGGCCAGGGTCTGCTCCTCGAACAGCACTTTCCAGCTGGTCGGCGCTTCCTTGAACAGCGTGGTGCTATACATCAGCACGTTCGGCCCCCACTGGTACGGGGTGCCGTAGTGCTGGCCGTCGACCACATGCCAGGGCGAGTTCTGCAGGCGGCTGTCGACGTTCTTCCAACTGGGGATCAGGTCGATATTGACCGGCTGCACGCGCTTGCCGGCAATCAGGCGCAGCGAGGCATCGCCGGAGGCGGTGACCAGGTCGTAGCCGCCCTTGGCCATCAGGCTGACCATCTCGTCGGAGGTGGCGGCGGTCTTGACGTTGACCTTGCAACCGCTGTCCTTCTCGAACTGGGTCACCCAGTCGTAGTTCTTGTCGGTCTCGCCGCGCTCGATGTAGCCGGGCCAGGCGATGATGTCGAGCTGGCCTTCGGCGGCGCCGAGGGCCTTGAGTGGTTCGGCGGCCTGGGCGGCGCCGGCGGTGAACAGTGCGGTGGCCAGCGCGCTGAGCGCTGCGGTTTTGTGCGCGGACATCGGATTTCCCTCTTCTTGTGAGCTTTATCAGGGGCAGTTGAATGTCGTTCGGCGATACGGCTGCCGAGCCGGTGGTGTCACTCAGTCTAGTTGTTGTCCGTGGCGCGCCATGATGTGGCGTACCACGCTGTAATCCTGCAAGGAGTCGCTGGACAGGTCCTTGCCGTAGCCGGAGCGCTTGAGGCCGCCGTGGGGCATTTCGCTGGCCAGCATGAAATGGGTGTTGATCCAGGTGCAGCCGTATTGCAGGCGCGCGGCGACCTGCATGGCTTTGTCCAGGTTCTGCGTCCACACCGAGCTGGCCAGGCCGTACTCGGAGTCGTTGGCCCAGTCCACAGCCTGGCTCAACTGGTCGAAACGGGTGACGGTGACCACCGGGCCGAACACTTCGCGCTGGACGATCTCGTCGCTCTGCTTGCAGCCGGCCAGCAGGGTTGGCTGGTAATAGAAGCCGGCCCCGGAATGCACGGCGGCGCCGGTGACCCGCTCGATATGCGGCTGGCCGAGGGCACGCTCGACGAAACTGGCCACGCGGTCGCGCTGGCGGGCGCTGATCAGCGGGCCGATCTCGTTGTCGCTGTCCTTCTTGCGGGCGAAGCGGATGCTCGCCACGGCGTCACCCAGCTCCGCGACCAGGCGGTCGTGGATACCGGCTTGGGCATAGATGCGGCAGGCCGCGGTGCAGTCCTGGCCCGCGTTGTAGTAGCCGTGGGTGCGGATGCCCTGGATCACGGCGTCGAGGTCGGCGTCACTGCAGACGATCACCGGCGCCTTGCCGCCCAGTTCCAGGTGCGTGCGTTTCAGGGTGCGCGCGGCGCTTTGCAGGATCTTCTGCCCGGTGACGATATCGCCGGTCAGCGACACCATGCGGATGCGCGGGTGGCCGACCAGTTGGCTGCCGACGCCTTCGCCGCCGCCACAGACGATGTTCAGCACGCCCGGCGGAAGGATCTGCGCCAGCGCCGGGGCCAGTGCCAGGATCGACAGCGGCGTGTGTTCCGAGGGTTTGAAGATCAGCGTGTTGCCGGCCGCCAGGGCCGGGGCGATTTTCCACGCCGCCATCATCAGCGGGTAGTTCCACGGTGCGATGGAGGCAACCACGCCGACCGGGTCACGGCGCACCATGCTGGTGTGGCCGGGCACGTATTCGCCGGCCAGCTGGCCCTGCTGGCAGCGCACGGCGCCGGCGAAGAAGCGGAATACATCGGCGGTGGCGGGAATGTCGTCCTGGCGCGCCAGGTGCAGCGGCTTGCCGCAGTTCAGCGATTCCAGGCGGGCGAGTTGTTCGGCGTTCTGCTCGATGGCGTCGGCGATGGCCAACAACGCGGTGGCGCGCTGCGCCGGGGTAGTCCGTGACCAGCCGGCGAAGGCACGGTGGGCGGCCTGCACGGCGGCTTCCAGCTGTTCTAGCGAGGCTTCGGCGATGGTGGTGAGCACTTCGCCGCTGGCCGGATTGATGATGGCTTCGGCCAGACCTTCCCCGGCGACCAACTGGCCGTCGATCAGCAATGCGCTGTACAGGGTGGGCTCGGACATCTTCTGGCTTCTTCTTTTGCTTTCTGCCTGCATGACGGCTCCAGTGTGGCGTGGAACCTCTGCATCTATAGAAGCCTGAGACTAGGCCTCGGCACAGAGGTCGACAAATTCTAAATATTGAAAGCAGCGTTCGATTAAATCGAAACCTTGCGGTTATGCGGCTGTTCGCGCGCCACCGAGAGGAACGGGTCGACCAGTGCAGGCCGCGCCGTGCCTCGGCGCCAAGCCAGGCCGACGTCCAGCGGCTCGCTCAGGTCGGCCAGCGGCAAGGCCTCGATGATGTCGCCTTCCAGCGACCAGGGGCGGTAGGTCATGTCCGGCTGGATCGACAATCCAAGGCCGGCCGCGACCAGGCTGCGCACCGCCTCCACCGAAGCGGTGCGCAGGGTGATGGTCGGTGTCATGCCGGCACGGCCCCAGATGCGTTGGGTGTGCAGGCCCATTTCGTCGGCGTTGAGCTGGATCAGCGGCTCGCTGGCTACGTCGGCCAGGCTGATGCTGTCGCGCTCCAGCAGCGGATGCCGTGCCGGCAGCCACAGACGGTGCGGCGAGTGGGTCAGGACTTCGGTCTGCAGGGCGTGGCGGTCTTCCAGGTTGGACAGGATCAGCACACCGACATCGATCTCGCCGCTGACCAGCAGGTGCTCGATATAAGGTCGCTCATCCTCGACCACGCGGGTCTGCACATTGGGGTAGGCGCGCTGGAAGCGGGTGATCAGGTCGGCCAGGTAGTAGCCGGCGACCAGGCTGGTCACGCCTATGGTCAGGCTGCCGGCCACCTGGTCGGTACTCTGCTGCAGGCTGCGCTTGGCGTTGTCCACGGTGGCCAGGATCAGGTGCGCCTGGCGCAGGAACTGGTGGCCCTGGTGGGTCAGGCTCATGCCCTTGGCGTGGCGGTTGAACAGGCTGACGCCGATTTCCTCTTCCAGTTGCTGGATGGCCAGGGTCAGGGTCGACTGGGAGATGAACACCGCCTGGGCGGCGGCGGAAATCGAGCCGGTCTCGGCGACGGCGATGAAATGGCGGATCTGGCGCAGGGTCATCATGGTTAGGCATCCGGGGCGGCGCGGGGCTGTCAGCATTATGGTTTGTCGATAATGGAGGAAAGCCTTCTTTTTTATCGAAATTAAAGGGCAATCCCCTGTGGGCGCTGGGCGGGTGGCGTGGCGCCGCCCGGTCGCAATATCTCGAAGCACTCTGCAGGCCGCCGCCTGGTAACCCGTCTGGTTAGAATCGGTCAGTAGCCAGGAACGGCAATAACTCACAGGAGATGCTTATGAATACCCGCGGTTTGCTCGATCAACTGCTGAAATCCGGCCAGGATCTGCTGCAACAGAAGTCCGGCAGCTCATCTGCCGGCGGCCTGGGCGATGCGCTGGGTGGCCTGCTCGGCGCTGGCAAAAGTGCCGGCAAAGGCGGGCAGGGCGGCAGTGATCTCGGCACCCTGCTCAAGGGTGCCGGTGGTGGCGCGCTGGCCGCCGGCGCGCTGGCCCTGTTGCTGGGCAACAAGAGTGCGCGCAAGGTCGGCAGCCAGGTGATTACCTACGGTGGCCTGGCCGCCCTCGGAGCAATCGCCTACAAGGCCTATGGCAACTGGCAGACCCAGCAACAGCAGGGCGGTGCGCCGCAGCCGCTGCATGAGCCACAAACCGTGGATCGCCTGCCGGCGCCGCAGGTCGAGCTGCACAGCCAGGCCATCCTCAAGGCGCTGGTGGCGGCGGCCAAGGCCGACGGTCATGTCGATGCCAGGGAGCGTCAGCTGATCGAAGAGCAGATCGGCCAACTCTCGGGTGATCCGCAGCTGATGCGCTGGCTGGATGCCGAGCTGAACAAACCGCTCGATCCGGCCGAAGTGGCGCGTGCCGCCAGCACCCCGGAAATGGCCGCGGAGATGTACATCGCCAGCGTGCTGATGGTCGACGAGGAGCACTTCATGGAGCGCGCCTACCTGGAAGAGCTGGCCCGCCAGCTCAAGCTAGATCCGGCGCTCAAGGTCGAGCTGGAAGCCCAGGTGCGCCAGACCGTAGCAGCCAACTGATGGTGGTGCAGGCATTGCCTGCCTGCGCCCTACGCAAGAGCTATTCAGTAGCTACTCAGGGCGTCCAGTCGACCTGGTAATCGGCCAGGTAGGCATCGACGGCGGCACCGATGGTGGGATGGATGCGCTGCTCCTCCTCCGGCTTGAGCAGGCCGAAACGGCGCAGCTTGTCCTTCACCGGCCCCTTGACCTCGGCCAGGTGGAAGTCGATGCCGGCAGTGGCCAGCGTCTGGCCCAGTTCGCTGAGCATGTCGGCTGAGGTCACGTCGATGCTGGTCACCGGCTCGGCCGCCACCACCAGGCGGCGCACACGGGTGGGCGATTGCGCCAGGGTCTGCAGCACACTCTGCTGGAACAGCTCGGCATTGGCGAAGAACAGCGGAGCGTCCCAGCGCAGCAGCACCAGGCCGGGCACCTGGCGGGCATCGGGGTGCCGGGAGATGTCGTGGAAGCCACGGATGCCGTCGACCCGGCCGAGCACGGCGTAGTAGGGGCGCCAACCGTCCCAGAGGAACTCGATCACCGCCAGCACCACGGCGATACCGATGCCGGGGATGGCGCCAAATGCCGCGACGCCGGCGAAGCAGGTCATCGACAACCAGAACTCCCACTGCTGGATCTTGTAGATGCGTTTGAGATCGGCAAACTCGAACAGGCCGATGGCGGCAGCGATCACCACCGCCGCCAGGGCGCTGTTGGGCAGGTACTCCATCAGGTTGGGCGCCACCAGCAGCAGGATGGCCACGCAGAGGGCGCCGACCACGCCGGTAAGCTGGGTCTGCGAACCGGCGGCTTCGGCCACTGGGGTGCGCGAGGAGCTGCTGCTGATCGGGAAGCCCTGGAACAGGCCGCCGATCAGGTTGGCCGCACCGAGGCCGATCATTTCCTGATTGGGGTCGACGTAGCTGCGCGTGCGCGCGGCATAGCTGCGCGACAGCACGCTGGTGTCGGCGAAGGCCACCAGCGCGGCCGCCACGCCACCGAGCGCCACGGCCGCCAGGTCGACGCCGCTCAGCCAGGGCAGGGCGAAGCTCGGCAGGCCCTGGGGCAGCTCGCCGAGTACCTTCACGCCGTGGGCGTCGAGATCGAACAGGCCGACGGCGACGGTGGCCAGCACCACGGCAATCAGGATGGTCGGCAACTGCCTGAAGCGCTGGCAGGCGAGGATCAGGGCCAGGGTGCCGCCACCCACGGCGAAGCTGTACCCGTTGGCCTGGCCATCCAGCAGCGCCTGGCCGAGCAGCCAGATATCCCAGGCCGGGCCGTCGCCGTCGACGGAGATGCCGAACAGCTTGGGTGCCTGGCTGATCAGCACGGTGAGGGCGATGCCGTTCATGTAGCCGTAGCGGATCGGTTTGGACAGCAGTTCGGTGATAAAGCCCAGGCGCAGTAGGCCGGCGACGATACAGGTCAGCCCGGCGACCACCGCCATCATGCTGGCCAGGATCACCGCGCGCATCGGGTCACCACCGGACAGCGGCAGCACCACGGCGAGAATCAGCGCGGCCAGCGCCGAATCCGGGCCGAGCACCAGGATGCGACTGGGGCCGAACAGGGCGTAGGCCAGCAGCGGCACGATGGTCGCGTACAGGCCGTAGATGCCCGGCACGCCGGAGGCTTCGGCATAGGCGATGCCCACCGGCACCAGCATGGTGGTCAGCACCAGGCCGGCGGCGATGTCCTTGGGCAGCCAGGCCAGTTGATAGTTTTTCAGCATCAGCAGGCCCGGCAGCCAGCGCAACCAGCCGCTCGGCGGGGTGATGATGGGCAGGGCGGGGTTCGGTTGCGGGGCTTCGCTGGTCATCGGTGTGCGCTCGCAGATCAGGGGGCCGCAGTGGCGGGAATGAAGAAGAAGGCCGTGCCGAAGACCAGGTAGACGGCCAGCAGTTGCACGCCTTTGAGCCAGTCGGAGCGGCCATCGCCGGCCAGCTGGCCGGTGATCAGCACCGCCAGCAGCATGGTCAGGGTCAGGCCGGCGGTGAAGGCCAGATCCATCGGTCCCGGGCCGATCCACAGGCTGGCCAGTACCAGTACCGGGGCGACGAACAGCGCCACCTGCAGGCTGGAGCCGATGGCGATCGACAGAGCCAGGTCCATGCGGTTCTTCATGGCGGCGGTGATGGCCGTGGCGTGCTCGGCGGCGTTGCCCAGAATCGCCACGACGAACACGCCGATGAACATATTGCTCAGACCGAAAGCCTCGGCGCTGGGCTCTATGGCGCCAACCAGGATTTCGCTGACCCAGGCGATCAGACCGGTAGCCAGCGTCAGCACGCCGATGGCCTTGCCCATTGGCCAGAGGTCGACGGCTGCGCCGCTGTCGTCGCGGTTGCCGGCGAACAGCGCCTTGTGGGTGACCAGCGAGTAGTAGAGGAACAGGCCATAGACGAGCAACAGCGCCACCGAGATCGAATTGCTCAGGGATTGCACCTTGTCCAGTAGCTCCGGCACTTCGTGGGCCCGCATCATGTACACCGCCGGCAGCACCAGAGCGATGGCGGCCAGGGTCAGCAGGCTGGCTTCGGCCCGTGCACCCTCGGAGTTGAAGTGCTGTTCCTTGAACCGCAGGCCGCCGCAGAGCATGGCGGCGCCCAGCACCAGGAGGATGTTGCCGATGATCGAGCCGGCCAGCGAGGCCTTGACCACGTCATGCAGGCCGGCACGCAGGGCGGCGATGGCGATGATCAGTTCGGTGGCATTGCCGAAGGTGGCGTTGAGCAGGCCGCCGACCCCTTCGCCGCAGCGCTCGGCCAGTTGCTCGGTGGCTTTGCCCAGCCAGCCGGCCAACGGCACTATCGAAATGGCGGCGGCGATGAAAATCGCCAGATGCTGCTGGGGGGGCGAGGTATTCCAGCGCCAGGGTCAGTGGAACGCAGAGCAGAAGCCAGTTGAGCATGGGGTTGCCATCCATAGGCAAGTGACAGGAATGATGCCCCGTCAGCATGGCTTAAGGGCTGGAAACGGCAATTGACAGGGGTCTATGTTTGCCGTGGTCCCGCTAGGAGCCCGTGTTGCGCGCTGATTAACTTGTCTCAGGCCGCAGGCAGTACCTGTGGCTGAAACTCCACGCGATTCTTGCCGGCATGCTTGGCGCGGTACAGCGCCTGGTCGGCCAGTTCCAGGGCTGCACCGAGATCGGCATGGTCGAGCGGCCATAGTGCGCCGCCGATGCTACAGCCGACCTGGGCCTGCTGGCCGTCCAGTTGCACCGGCGCGGCCAGTGCCTGCAGGGTGCGTTCGGCAATCTGCCGGGCCTGCTGCTGTGCATCGTGCTGCGGCACCTGGAGGATCATCAGGAATTCGTCGCCGCCCAGGCGCGCCACCAGGTCGCTGTCACGCAGGCAGGTGCGCAGGCGCCTGGCCACTTCCTGCAGCAGCAGCAGGTCGCCAGCGGCACGGCCTCATGCACGTCACCAATGAACAGCCCCTGGCTGCCCTCCAGCTACACCGGCCGTTGGGCGATGCTGACGCCTTCGAGGATGCCGTTGCTGGAAGCCAGTACCTGGCCCTGGACATCGGTGTAGCCGATCCAGGCGCTGCTGGGGATTTCCTGCTGCAGGCGGTCGAGCAGGGCGCGGACTTCGCCGATGGCGTCCGGGCTGCGCAGCACCCGCAGGCTGGCCAGCACTTGCAGGTAGTCGGCGCGGCTGGCCATGTCGCGATCGAGGCGATCAACCATCTGGAACGAGACTTCGGCCAGGTCGCGGCCGACTTCTTCGCGGATGCGCTGGCTGGCGTCCTGGCCGATCAGGGTGCCCTGCAGTCAGCTGAGCGCCGCGACCAGGAGCACGATGAGCAGGGCGAAACGGCTGCGCAGGCTGTGCGGAGGGCGCATGGTACTTCGGCCCCCAGGCAGAAAAACGGGCAGTGTCGACGATGCGCTCTTCAGGCAGGCATGGCGGCTCACCGGATAAGCGTAGTTGCGCTGGGCACCACGTATATGCGCGGCTATTCCACACAAACGCCACGCAGCCTGCAAAGTTCTCCCATAAACGCCAGTGAACATGTCCCGGTGTTTTCATCAGCCCTGGGGAGTTTCGCCATGTTCAAGTTTCTTGCCGACAGTGGGGTGGACGCCTGCCGTCACCTGCTGCTGTGCTTCAGTCTGTTGCTGCTGGCGCCAGCCTGGGCGGCGGACGAGGCGGGCGAAAGCCCCTATTTCGCCCTGGATGGCGCCGATCCGGCGCTCGACCGGCTGCCGCTCAAGTCGACCCGGGTGGACGTGCGCGTACTCGGGGTGATCGCCGATGTGCGGGTCATCCAGCAGTATCGCAATGAAGGCACGCGGGCGCTGGAGGCGCGCTACGTGTTTCCCGGTTCGACCCGCGCCGCGGTGTATGGCATGACCGTGCGTCTGGGCGAGCGCGAGTTGCGTGCGCAGATCCGCGAGAAGCAGCAGGCCCAGGTCGAGTACCAGCAGGCCAAGAGCGCCGGCAAGACCGCGGCCCTGCTCGAACAGCAGCGCGAGAATGTATTCCAGATGAATGTCGCCAACATCCTGCCCGGCGATGTGGTCGATGTGGAGCTGCGCTATACCGAGCTGCTGCTGCCCAGCGATGGCGTCTACCGCTTCGTCTTCCCTACTGTGGTCGGGCCCCGTTACAACGGCACCCCCGGCAGCCAGAGCAATCAGGCCGAGCCCTGGATCAGCACGCCCTACCTGGCGCAGGGCGAGGCCGCGCGTGACAGTTTTGCGCTCAAGGTCGAGTTGCAGTCGCCCGTGCCGCTGACGGCCATCCACTCGCCGAGCCATGCCATCGAGGTGCAGCAGAGCGCGCCGAGTCAGGCGCAGGTCGCGCTGGGCGCTGCGGCCGCGCCGGCTAACAACCGCGATTTTGTCCTCGATTACCGCCTCAGCAGTGCTCAGTTCGAGAGCGGCGTGCTGCTTTCCAGGGGCGCCGAGGAAAACTTCTTCCTGGCCCTGATCGCCCCGCCGGCCACGGTGAAAAGCGCGATGCTGGTGCCGCGCGAATACATCTTCGTGGTGGATATTTCCGGCTCCATGCATGGTTTTCCGCTGGATACCGCCAAGCGTCTGTTGCAGCGCCTGATCGGCCGTTTGCGCCCGGCCGACAGCTTCAATGTGCTGCTGTTCTCCGGCAGTAGCCGCATGCTCGCCGCCGAGTCCCAGCCCGCCACCGCGGCAAATATCCAGCAGGCCCTGGGCATGCTCGACACGCAGATGGGCAGTGGCGGCACCGAGCTGTTGCCGGCGCTGCGTCAGGCCCTGAGTGTGCCGGCCGATGCGGAGCGGGCGCGCAGTTTCATCGTGGTCACCGATGGCTTTGTGGCGGTCGAGCGCGAGGCCTTCGCCCTGGTGCGCAACAACCTGGACAAGGCCAACCTGTTCGCCTTCGGTATCGGCAGTTCGGTCAACCGCCAGTTGATCGAAGGCCTGGCGCGGGCCGGACAGGGCGAGCCGTTCGTGGTGCTCGATGCCGAGTCGGCCGACGCCCAGGCCGAACGCTTCCGGCAGATGATCGACGCCCCGCTGCTGGCCAACCCGCAGGTGCGCTTCAGCGGCCTGGAGGTGTATGACGTCGAGCCCATGCTGCTGCCGGACCTGTTCGCCCAGCGGCCGCTGGTGGTGTTCGGCAAGTGGCGCGGCGAGGCGCGTGGCAGTGTGCAGGTCGAGGGGCGCAGTGCCGCCGGCGTCTATCGCAGCGAGGTGGCGATCCGCCCGGAGCAGGCGCAGGCGGACAACCAGGCGCTGGCCTATCTGTGGGCGCGGCACAAGGTCGCCAGCCTGACCGATCAGGAAACCCTCGAAGGCGACTATGCCCACAGCCAGGCGATTCTCGATCTGGGCCTGAAATACAGCCTGCTGACGCCTTATACCTCCTTCATTGCCGTCGACCAGCAGGTGCGCAATAGCGATCCGGCCGCGGCAACCAGCGTCAACCAGCCGGTGCCGTTGCCGCAGGGCGTGAGCAACCAGGCCATTGGAGCCGTGGTGCCGAGTACGCCGGAGCCGAGCGCCTGGGCCATGCTGCTGATTGCCGCGCTGGGTCTGGGCTGGTTGCTGCGCCGCCGCGCTGCCCAGGCGCAGGCCTGAGTGATGTCGGTGCTGGCGCTGGACCGACCCGCCTGGCGCCTGCAGCTGCCCGGCTGGGCGTGGCTGCTGTTGCCGGCGCTGGCCCTGTGGCCGGTGTGGCAATGGAGCCTGCGGCGGATGAGCGATGGCTCGGATGACCCATTCGGCATCGTCGCCCTGGCCGCCCTGCTGCTGGTGCTGTGGCGCGAACGTGACCAGCTGTCGGCCACGCCGCGCCTGCCCGGCCTGCTGCTGGCGCTGTTGCTCAGCGCGGCGGCGTTGCTGAGCCAGGCCTGGTTGCCGCCGTTGCTGCGCGCGGTACTGGCGGTGCTGGCCCTGTTCGCCGCGCTGCTGGCCGTGCGCGTGCCGCGGCAGGCGTGGCTGGCCTGGTGCGGCCTGGGGCTGCTGGCATTGCCGCTGCTGTCTTCGCTGCAGTTCTTCATCGGTTATCCGTTGCGGGTGCTGACGGCCGAAGTCAGTGCCTGGCTGCTGCGCGCCGGTGGGCTGGAGGTGGTGCGCCAGGGCAGTACGCTGGAGGTGGCCGGGCAGCTGGTGATGGTCGATGCGCCCTGTTCCGGTATCCAGATGGCCTGGGTCGCGTATTTCACCGCATTCACCACGGCGGCCTGGCTGCGGCTTGCCGATCGCCAGTTGCTGCGCCGGCTGCCGCTGCTCGGGGTGCTGGTGCTGGCTGGCAATATCCTGCGCAACAGCCTGCTGGTGCTGCAGGAAACCGGGCGCCTGGCCTGGCCGGCGTGGATGCACGAAGGCACCGGCCTACTGGTGTTCGTCGGCGTCTGCGCCCTGGTGCTGCGCTATACGGCGGCCGGTGCCGGAGCGCAGCTGCCTGTGCCACGCCATACGCCAGCGGCTGCCGACCGGCCTTTGCCGCCGCTGCTGCAGGGTGCGTTGCTGCTGGCCTTCGGCCTGCTGGCGCTGTCTCCGCTGCTGGGCCTGTCGACGTCCGCGTCAGGCCCGCTCGAGCGTTTCGTCGAGTGGCCGCAGCAGTTCGCCGGGCAGTCGCTGCAGCCGCTGGCCCTGTCGGCGGTCGAGCAGCGCTTCGCCGCGCAGTTTCCGGGCGCCATCGCGCGCTTTCGCGCCGGCGCCCAGGTGCTCAGTCTGCGCCATGTCACTCGGCCGACGCGCAAGCTGCACCCGGCGGCGGATTGCTACCGCGGCCTGGGTTATCGCATCCAGGCCATGAGCCTGCAGCGCCGTGCGCAGGGCAGCGGCTTGCAGCGCTGCTTCGTTGCCAGCGGCCAGGGCCCGGCGTTGCGCGTGTGCGAGTACATCGAGGATGCCGCCGGGCAGAGCTTCACCGACACCTCGGCCTGGTACTGGACCGCGCTGGGCGGTGGCTCCTCCGGCCCATGGTTGGCGGTGACGGTCGCCGAGGTGTTGTCACCCTGAAGCTAGCTGTCTGCGCCGGGGCGTATAGAATCCGCCGGATAGCGACAGGGGAGCGCAAACATGAAAGTACTGGTAGCTGTGATGGGTGCGACCCTGGCCCTGGGTGCGAGCGCGGCACAGGCCGAGGCGGCACTGCCGCTCAGTCAGCGCAGCCTGTTGCTCGACGACAGCCGCCTGCCGCGTGAGGCGGCGCTCGATCGCATGCAGCAGATCCGCTTCGCCTTCCGCGAGCGTCCGGCGCCGGCCGGTCAGCTACAGGGCTGGTCGCGCGGCTATGGGGGTTATGGCTCCTGGGATGGCGGCAACGACTCGGACGGCCTGGAGCGACGCAGTACAGGCCTGCTGGTCGGCGTCGACCGGCCGCTGACGGGCATGTGGATGGCCGGTGCGCTGGCTGGCGTCAGTCGCAGCGAGCTGCAGGCGGATGAGGGCGGCGACAGCGATGTCGACAGCTATCACCTGGCGGCCTACGCGACGACCCGCTATTACCAGTTGGGCTTCAAGCTCGGCGCCGCTTACAGCTGGCACGAGCTGGACAGCCAGCGCCGCAGTGCCGGACAACGTCTGCGCGGCAATAGCCAGGCTGCCAGCGCCCAGCTGTTCGGCGAAGCCAGCTACCCCCTGGATTTCCGTGAATTCACCCTGGAGCCCTTCGCCGGCCTGGCCTATGTCCATCTGGATGCTGACAGCCTGCACGAGACGGGCGGTACCGACGCCCTGCACCTGAGCGGCGAGCAGCAGGATGGCGCTTACCTGACCCTCGGCTGGCGCCTGGCCAGTGCCTGGCAGGTGCGCGAGCGGCGCCTGGTCGGGCGCGCCAGTCTGGCCGCGCGGCATGGCTTTTTCGATGATCGGGCCGAAGCCCAGGCCTGGCAGCCGGCGACTGGGCAGAGTTTCGAGCTGAGCGGGCGCGAGTTCGAACGCGATCAGCTGCGCCTGGACCTGAGCCTGGACTACCAGCTGGCCGAACAGCTGTACCTGGGCCTGACCTACGCCGGCCAGTACGCCGACGATGCCCGCGACAACCAGCTGGGTGCTCGTTTCAGTCTGCAATTCTGAGGGCTTCCGCCGGTCAGGCCGGGTCTCGCCAGCCGCCGTGGCGGGCTGCCCGCACGGCGCGGACTCGGGTATACTCGCCGGCTTTTCTGAAACTTCGGGGTCACGGCCTGTTGCCGTGCCCGGTCAGCGGCCGTCCAGGTCGGCTCGCCGGGCCGCACAGGGCCGCTGCGTCCCTCTTCGCCTGCGAGTGCTGACAGCCATGGAAATCAACCCGATCCTCAACAGCATCAAGGACCTGTCCGAGCGGACCCAGACCATTCGGGGGTATCTTTGACTACGATCAAAAGCATGATCGTCTGGTCGAAGTAAACCGCGAACTCGAAGACCCCAACGTCTGGAACAACCCCGAATACGCACAGAACCTGGGCCGCGAACGCGCCGCCCTGGCACTAATCGTCGACACCCTGGATGACCTGCACAGCAGCCTCGCCGACTCGCGCGACCTGCTCGATATGGCCGCCGAAGAGAACGACGAAGGCGCGGTGAGCGACATCGTCAGCGAAGTCGAGCGCCTGCGCGGCATCCTCGAGAAGCTGGAGTTCCGCCGCATGTTCAGCGGCGAGATGGACATGAACAACGCCTATCTCGACATCCAGGCCGGCTCCGGCGGTACCGAGGCCCAGGACTGGGCCAACATCCTGCTGCGCATGTACCTGCGCTGGGCCGACAAGCGCGGCTTCTCCGCCGAGATCGTCGAGCTGTCCGCCGGCGAAGTCGCCGGGATCAAGGGTGCCACCGTGCATATCAAGGGCGAATACGCCTTTGGCTGGCTGCGTACCGAGATCGGCGTGCACCGCCTGGTGCGCAAGAGCCCGTTCGACTCCGGTAACCGTCGACACACCTCGTTCTCTGCAGTGTTCGTCTCGCCGGAAATCGATGACAACATCGAGATCGAGATCAACCCGGCCGACCTGCGCATCGACACCTACCGCTCCTCCGGTGCCGGTGGTCAGCACGTCAACACCACCGACTCGGCCGTACGTATCACCCACGTACCGACCAACACCGTGGTGGCGTGCCAGAACGAACGCTCGCAGCACGCCAACAAAGACACTGCGATGAAGATGCTGCGTGCGCGCCTGTACGAGCAGGAAGTACAGAAGCGCAACGCCGCCTCCCAGGCCTTGGAAGAGACCAAGTCGGATATCGGCTGGGGCCACCAGATCCGCTCCTACGTGCTGGATGCCTCGAGGATCAAGGATCTGCGCACCAACATCGAGCGCAGCGACTGCGACAAGGTGCTCGACGGCGATATTGACGAATACCTCGAAGCCAGCCTGAAGCAAGGCCTGTAATACCTTTCGATTCCGCTCTCCAGAGGAGGGCGGCAACGACCCAGTGACGGAAACCGATGACCATGAGCGACCAACAACTCGACCAGCATGACCAACACGAACTGCAGCAGGAAGAAAACAAGCTGATTGCCCAGCGCAAAGAGAAGCTTGCTGCCATCCGTGAGCAGGGCAACGCCTTCCCCAATGACTTCCGCCGCGACAACTACTGCGCCGACCTGCAGAAACAGTACGCCGAGAAGACCAAGGAAGAGCTGGAAGCCGCTGCCATTCCGGTCAAGGTGGCTGGGCGCATCATGCTCAACCGCGGTTCGTTCATGGTGATCCAGGACATGACCGGGCGCATCCAGGTCTACGTCAACCGCAAGACCCTGTCGGAAGAGAAGCTCGCCGAGGTCAAGCACTGGGACATGGGCGACATCATCTCCGCCGTCGGCACCCTGGCCCGTTCCGGCAAGGGCGACCTGTACGTGGAAATGACCGACGTGCGCTTGCTGACCAAGTCCCTGCGCCCGCTGCCGGACAAGCACCACGGTCTGTCCGACACCGAGCAGCGCTACCGTCAGCGCTACGTCGACCTGATCGTCAACGAGGACGTGCGCGAGACTTTCCGCGTGCGCTCGCAAGTCATCGCCCACATCCGCAGCTTCCTGATGCAGCGCGACTTCCTCGAAGTCGAAACGCCGATGCTGCAGACCATCCCCGGCGGCGCCGCAGCCAAGCCGTTCGAGACCCACCACAACGCTCTGGACATGCAGATGTTCCTGCGTATCGCCCCGGAGCTGTACCTCAAGCGTCTGGTAGTTGGCGGTTTCGAGAAGGTCTTCGAGATCAACCGCAACTTCCGTAACGAAGGCGTCTCGACCCGACACAACCCCGAGTTCACCATGCTCGAGTTCTACCAGGCCTACGCCGACTACGAAGACAATATGGACCTGACCGAGGAGCTGTTCCGCGAGCTGGCCCAGCTGGTTCTCGGCAGCACCGACGTGCCTTACGGCGACAAGGTGTTCCACTTCGGCGAGCCGTTCGTGCGCCTGTCGGTGTTCGACTCGATCCTCAAGTACAACCCTGAGCTGACCGCCGCCGACCTGACCGACATCGACAAGGCCCGCGCCATTGCCAAGAAGGCCGGTGCCAAGGTTCTGGGCTTCGAAGGCCTGGGCAAGCTGCAGGTGATGATTTTCGAAGAGCTGGTCGAGCACAAGCTGGAGCAGCCGCACTTCATCACCCGCTACCCGTTCGAAGTCTCGCCGCTGGCTCGTCGCAGCGACGATGATCCGAGCGTCACCGACCGCTTCGAGCTGTTTATCGGTGGTCGCGAAATCGCCAACGCCTATTCCGAGCTGAATGACGCGGAAGACCAGGCCGAGCGCTTCATGGCTCAGGTGGCCGACAAGGACGCCGGCGATGACGAAGCCATGCACTACGACGCCGACTTCGTCCGTGCCCTGGAGTACGGCATGCCGCCGACCGCTGGTGAGGGTATCGGTATCGACCGTCTGGTCATGCTGCTGACCAATTCGCCATCGATCCGCGATGTGATCCTGTTCCCGCATATGCGCCCGCAGGCTTGATCGCCGGGCCCGTTGCGGGCACTGTGCGCACCGCGCTGCATGGCACATGGCTATCACTGCCATGCCGGCGATGAAAAAGGAGGGTCTGCTGAGGGTCTGTTGCCGTGAATGAAACGGCAGCAGACCCTAGGGTAGGCCCTGTTTTTTGTCCGGATTTTGCGAGGTTTAACCTGCAGTGACTCTCAGCTCAGCCCCGGAGTGCCCGGCCAAGATCGCCGGCGAGCTTGCCGAAAATGTGCAATACCGTGGCCGCAAGGCCAGTCGTCAGGGCAGCGAACAACGCCGCCTGAGCATTCTCGAAGCCGCTCTGCGCATTATCGTGCGTGAAGGGCTGCGCGGCGTACGTCACCGCGCGGTGGCTGCCGAAGCCGGCGTACCGCTGTCGGCCACTACCTACTATTTCAACGATATCCAGGACCTGATCGCCGACAGCTTCGCGCTGTTCGTCAAACGCAGCTCGACCAATCTGGCCAGTCTGTGGAGTGGTATCGACGAGGATTTCCTGCGCATGTCCGCTGCCCTCGAGGGCAATCCGCAGGCGCGCCATGCCATGGTCGAGCATGTCATCGAACTGGCGGTGGCGCATATCGAGACCAAGGCCCGTGAAGGCGATGCCGAGCTATTGGTGGAGCTGGCCTTCCGCCAGGAAGCGCTGACCAACGCCGGTCTCAATACGCTGGCCGCGGCCTACCGCAACCTGCGCTTTCACTTTGCCGAGCGCGCCTTGCGTGCCATGGGCTCGACGGCTCCGGTCGAGGATGCGCAGGTGTTGACTACGCTTATTTTGCGGATGGAATATCATGCCCTTGTCGATGGGGTGGACAATCTGGATATGCCAGGCCAGCGTGCGGTGCTCAAACGCTTCCTGGATCTGGTCATAGGGCTGTAGGATCAGGCCGGACCAAGCCCCGCTGCTGCGGGGCTTGCCGTTTTCGGCAGGAGCAAAAAAACCGCGAGCGGCACCCACGGATCTCACAAGGAGTGCGTAATGAATGCCTGGCGCGTTGCGGTAGCTGCCTTAGCCTGCCTGATGTTGAGTGGTTGCCTGGTCACCTTCAAGGATCCGATTCCGGCCAATGAGCCGGCACCCATACCCTTGCTCGGTGAGTGGGAGCGCCAGGACGAGTGGGGCGAGCGCCAGTACCTGTCGATCAGCCGCTCCGGCTCCAATGTCTACAAGGCGCGCGCTTGGCTGGACGGTGAGGAGGGCCTGAAGGAGGTCGACGAATACGGCTTCACCGTCGCCCACCACGGTCGGCGTTGGTATGTCTCGGCGGGCCTGCCCAAGCGCCTGGGGGCGAATTTCGCGATTGCCGGTTTCGAGCTGACCGCCAACAACGAGCTGGTGATCTACAACCTGGATGTGGAACGCATTCTGCAAGAAATGCAGGGCGGCATTCTCCAGGGCCAGCCGGTGGAAACCAGCGAAGGCGAGGCCGTGCTGGTCACCAGTCCGCTGGATCAGGTCTTTGGTTATCTGGATGACCAGGCCAACGCGGACGTCTTCGTCGAGGTGGCGCGTTATCAGCGCAGCAGCGAGCAGTAGCGAGTAGTCGCGAGCAATAACGGAGCAGTTCGATGAGCAAACGCAAGACACCGGACGATTACCACAGCACCATCCGCGCCCTGTCCGACCGCATCGTTGAGGCGCAGACCCCGATCCGCGTGCTCGATGCGATCAAGTGGGACGACAGCATCCGCCAGGGCTTCATCAAGGCCAAGGGCAAGCAGATGCCGGCGGTCGATCGCAGCTACTACGACAGCCGCCCGCTGAGCTTCGACTCGACGGCGAAGAAGCTGGAATTCCAGAACATCGAGCGCGACATCACCCGCCAGCTTGGCCAGTTCAATCCGGTCGGGCAGATCATGCGGCGCATGTGCAAGGAATACCGCATGGTTATCCGCATGCTCGAAGCACGCGGCACCGCGGACTTCGGCCTGATCTCCCAGGAGCTGTATGGCGCGGCGTCCGACGCCTTCCATGCCGGCGACCCGACCCTGGCCGACCTCGGCCTGATGCTCTCCGACTACCTGAACAACATCGCCGCCCGTGGTGACCTGGAAGACGAGGCCAAGAACCTCACCGCCAAGGACGCCGTGGCCATCCTCCAGGAGCGCCTGGCTGCGGTATTCGGTGATGACACCATCCGCGTGTTCGAATCCGACGGCATCGTCGCCGACGCGGCGGCGGGGGCCGACTACATCAAGGTGCGTGCCGATGCGCTGTTCAACCAGCGTGATGTGCGCGCCCTGGAAGTGCACGAGGGCATGGTGCATGTTGGCACCACGCTGAATGGCCTGAATCAGCCGATCTGTACCTTTCTGGCCAAGGGCCCACCCTCGTCGACGGTGACCCAGGAAGGCCTGGCGATTCTCATGGAGGTGATTGCCTTCGCCTCCTATCCGACCCGCCTGCGCAAGCTGACCAACCGCACCCGCGCCATTCACATGGCCGAGGAGGGCGCCGACTTCCTGCAGGTCTACGAGTTCTACCGCGAACAGGGCTTCAGCCTGGAAGAAAGCTACGGCAATGCCAGCCGCGCCTTCCGCGGCTCGACCCCGAGCGGCCTGCCGTTCACCAAGGACCTGTCCTACCTCAAGGGCTTCATCCTGATCTACAACTACATCCAGCTGGCCGTGCGCAAAGGCAAGCTGGAACAGATCCCGTTGCTGTTCTGCGGCAAGACCACCCTGGAAGACATGCGCACCCTGCGCCAGTTGGTCGACGAGGGCCTGGTGGCGCCGCCCAAGTACCTGCCGCCGCAGTTCCGCGACCTCAACGCGCTGTCGGCCTGGATGTGTTTCTCCAACTTCCTCAATCACCTCAGCCTGGATCGCATCGAAGCGGACTACGCGAATATCCTTTGAAGCTACTGCGCTCGCCCATGCGTCGTTGAAGAACGGCCCGGAAATGCTCATTTACACTCGTAAACTCCGCTTTCCGGGCCGTTCTTCGCCTAGCCTGGCCTTCGCTCGCTACGCTTCATCCGACACATATTTTTTATGGTGCGCGTAGCCCGAATGCAATCCGCGACTCTGCCCGCCCCGGATTGCATCCGGGTTACCGATCAAGGACCCCTCGTCATGCCCAGCCATAAACTCGACTACGAAATCCTCGGCGCTTCGGCGCAGACCGTGGAAATCATCCTCGATCCGGGTGAGACGGTGATCGCCGAAGCCGGGGTGATGAACTACATGACCGAGGGCATCCGCTTCGAGACGCGCATGGGCGATGGCTCGGCCAGCGGCGTGCTGGGCAAGCTGTGGGGCGCCGGCAAGCGCATGCTCACCGGCGAGTCGCTGTTCATGACCCACTTCAGCAACGAAGGCAAAGGCCCGCAGCGGGTCGGTTTTGCCGCGCCCTACCCGGGTAGCGTGGTACCCATCGAGTTGAGCCAGGTCGGTGGCAGGCTGATCTGCCAGAAAGACGCCTTTCTTTGCGCTGCCCATGGCACCGCGATCGGTATCAGCTTCAACAAGCGCATCGGCGCCGGCTTCTTCGGTGGCGAGGGCTTCATCCTGCAGAAACTGGAAGGCGACGGCCTGGCCTTCGTGCATGCCGGCGGCACGGTAATCCGCAAGGAGCTGAACAACGAGCCCCTGCGTCTGGATACCGGTTGCCTGGTGGCGTTTACCAGTGGCATCGACTACGACATCGCCCTGGCCGGCGGGCTGAAAAGCATGCTGTTCGGCGGCGAAGGCATTCTCCTGGCCACCCTCAAGGGCACCGGCACGGTCTGGATCCAGAGCCTGCCGTTCTCGCGCCTGGCCGAGCGCATCTACGACGCGACCTTCAAGGCGCGCGAGGAAGTGCGGGCTGGCGGTAAGTCCTGAACCATTGCCCGCGACCGCAGCGGCTATCGGTCGCGCCCTCTTGCCAATCACCTACGCCTGTATCAGGCTGGCGCGGCCATTGGCTCCCGGCAGCCAAGTCCTATCTAGTCAGTTCTAACGGTGAACAACGTCATGAGCGAAGAACGCAACGCCATCCCCCTGATTCTGACCGGCATCGCCAGCATCATCGGCACCATCGGCGTGCTCTGGATGTACGGCTACCTGCATTTTGCCAAGGAAGAGGATGCCCTCCTGCTGGCCGAGTTCACCATGCTCAAGACCGTCCCCGGCGATCAGTACAAGCTCCCGGTGAAGCCGGCCAACCAGGTCGCGCAGTGCATCGACGGCGTGCTGGTGCTGTTTGATACCCAGCAGAAGGGCCTGACCGGCGTACTGGTGGATGACAAGAAGCAGGCCGTGCGCTGCATGGGCCAGGAGACCCCGCAGGCTCCAGTCGCCGAGTAACATGGCAGGCCGTGCGCACGCGATAGCTTTTAAGGTAGCCGTGAATCGCCCATAGGCGTGCCGCGCGTGCCGCAAGCCCGTAAATTGCCGCTGGTGCGCCTGGCCACCCTGCGAGCCAGGCGCATTCAGTGCTTGGCGCCGTCCTGCTTGGCACTCAGGGTCTGCAGGTAACGACGCGACAGGGCGAGAAAGCGCGGCGTCGGGCCGATGTCTTCATACAACGGGTCGCCCTGTTCGTCGGTGGCCACCACCTTGCTGCCTTTCACATACGGCAGGCTGGCTTCCAGCTCTTCCAGGGCAGAGCCAATCAGCTCGCCGAGTAGCTCTTCGCTGCTGCGTTTCGGGTACATCTCGGAGAGCGCGGCCAGGCGGGCGGCGGACTCCAGGTCCAGGTGGATCTGATAATGGCTGGGGGTCAGGCGACCCTTGGCGTTCTGTTCCCAATGGCGGACAAGCTCGCGGATCTTCATAAATACCTCTAAGTGCCCATTCATGGTGGGCGTAGTGCAGTCCGGAAACCACAGCAAGTCGGACGGCGGGCGCTTATGGCGTCCGCTACTCTCAGCCTAGCTCGCGTTCCAGTCTTGCAAGGCCATTCGTCGCGCCCTTGTCAGAAAGCGTCGCGCTGGGCAAGCTGGGTCCACTACCGCAGAGGAGGCCCCGGTCATGGCGAAAATCGATGCGCGCCTGCGTGAAGAGGTCCATCTGCTGGGTGACCTGCTCGGTGACACCATCGGCAATCAGCGCGGCGCGGCCTTTGTCGACAAGGTCGAGCTGATCCGCCAGGGCGCCAAAGCGGCGCGCAAAGGCTCGGCGGCTGGCGAGCAGCAGCTGCGGGCTACCCTTGATGGCCTCAGCGACGACGAGCTGCTGCCGGTGGCACGGGCTTTCAACCAGTTTCTCAACCTGGCCAATATCGCCGAGCAGTACCACCGTATTCGTCGGCGTGGCCCGAATGAGCCGGAACCGTTCGAGAATCGCGTGCTGGATGAGCTGTTGCAGCGCCTGCAGGGCGCCGGCCACAAGTCCGAGCAACTGGCCCGGCAGATCGGTCGGTTGGATATCGAGCTGGTGCTCACCGCTCACCCCACCGAGGTGGCGCGGCGCACCCTGATCCAGAAATACGATGCGATTGCCGCCCAGCTCGCGGCGCTTGATCACACCGATCTGCTCGCCGCCGAGCGGGCCCAGGTGCAACTGCGCTTGCGCCGCCTGATTGCCGAGGCCTGGCATACCGAAGAGATCCGTCGCACTCGCCCCAGTCCGGTGGATGAGGCCAAGTGGGGCTTCGCGGTCATCGAACATTCGCTGTGGCAGGCCGTGCCGAACTTCCTGCGCCGCACCGATCAGGCCCTGCAGGCCGCCACCGGCCTGCGTCTGCCGCTGGAGGCCGCGCCGATCCGCTTCGCCTCGTGGATGGGCGGCGACCGCGATGGCAATCCCAATGTCACCGCCCAGGTTTCGCGCGAAGTATTGCTGCTGGCGCGCTGGATGGCGGCCGACCTGTATTTGCGCGATATCGACCAGTTGGCCGCCGAGTTGTCCATGCAGCAGGCCAGCGCTGAACTGCTGCGGGTGGTCGGCGCGCAGCCCGAGCCTTACCGCGCGCTGCTCAAGCAACTGCGCGAACGCCTGCGCGCCACCCGAGCCTGGAGCGAGGCGGCGCTGGCCGCTGAAGTCGCCCCCGGCCCCGAGGTGCTGCACGACAACCGCGAGCTGCTCGAGCCGCTGGAACTCTGCTATCACTCGCTGCACGCCTGCGGCATGGGCGTGATTGCCGAAGGCGCGCTGCTCGACTGCCTGCGCCGCGCCGCGACCTTCGGCCTGTTCCTGGTGCGCCTGGATCTGCGCCAGGATGCCGCGCGGCATGCCGCCGCGCTGAGTGAGATCACCGACTATCTGGGGCTGGGTCGCTACGCCGAGTGGGACGAGGACGCGCGCATCTCCTTCCTGTTGCGCGAGCTGGACAATCGTCGGCCGCTGTTGCCGCCGCAGCACCGACCTTCAGCCGAAACTGCCGAAGTGCTGGCCACCTGCCGGGTGGCTGCCGCCGCGCCAGCCGCCTCTCTGGGTTCCTATGTGATCTCCATGGCCGGTGCGCCTTCCGACGTGCTGGCGGTGCAACTGCTGCTCAAGGAGGCCGGGTTGCAACGGCCGATCCGCGTGGTGCCACTGTTCGAGACCCTCGCCGACCTGGACAACGCCGGCCCGGCGATCGACCGTCTGCTCGGCCTGCATGGTTACCGCGCGCGTCTGCATGGCCCGCAGGAGGTGATGATCGGCTACTCCGACTCGGCCAAGGACGCCGGTACCACGGCGGCGGCCTGGGCTCAGTACCGGGCCCAGGAAACCCTGGTCGAGGTCTGTCGCCAGCACGAGGTCGAGCTGCTGCTGTTCCATGGTCGCGGCGGCACCGTCGGACGTGGCGGCGGCCCGGCCCATGCGGCCATCCTGTCGCAGCCGCCGGGCTCGGTGAGCGGGCGCTTCCGCACCACCGAGCAGGGCGAGATGATCCGCTTCAAGTTCGGTCTGCCGGACCTGGCCGAGCAGAACCTCAACCTGTACCTGGCCGCGGTGCTGGAAGCCACCCTGCAGCCCCCGCCGGCGCCCGAACCGGCCTGGCGCGCGGCCATGGACCGCCTGGCCGTCGATGGCGTGGCGGCTTACCGTGCGGTGGTGCGCGAGCATCCGCAGTTTGTCGAATACTTCAGCCAGGCCACTCCGGAACAGGAGCTGGGCCGCCTGCCGCTGGGCAGTCGCCCGGCCAAGCGGCGGGCCGGCGGGGTAGAGAGCCTGCGGGCGATCCCGTGGATCTTCGCCTGGACCCAGACCCGCCTGATGCTGCCGGCCTGGCTGGGCTGGGAAACGGCCCTGGGCAACGCCCTGCAGCGTGGCGAACAGGCCCTGCTGGCGCAGATGCGCGAGCAGTGGCCGTTCTTCCGCACGCGCATCGACATGCTCGAAATGGTTCTGGCCAAGGCCGACCACAGCATCGCCGCCTTATATGACGAGCGCCTGGTCAGTGTTGAGCTGCGACCGCTGGGTGCGCAATTACGCGACCTATTGTCGCAGTCGTGTGCCATCGTGCTCGGTCTGACCGGTCAGTCAGAGCTGCTTACGCATAGCCCCGAGACCCGTGAGGCAATCACGGTGCGCAACATCTACCTGGACCCGCTGCACCTGCTGCAGGCCGAGCTCCTGGCCCGTTCCAGACAGCGTCAGAGCCCGGTGGACAGCCCCCTGGAGCAGGCCCTGCTGGTGACGGTGGCGGGGATCGCCGCCGGGCTGCGCAATACCGGCTGACCCCTGGCGGTCTGCGACTTTTGGTGGCTTGTGTGGCAGGGGGCTGCTGTGTATCTTGGTCAACCTTTTGGCCGCTCAGTGACGCCGAAACCCGAATAGTGAGATTGGCCCCATGAGGCGAATCCGACGATTTCTAGTCATTTCTTGAGGAGCACATCGATGCGCGTGATTCTGCTGGGGGCGCCCGGTGCCGGCAAAGGTACCCAGGCTGGTTTCATTACCCAAAAGTTCGGTATTCCGCAGATTTCCACTGGCGACATGCTGCGTGCAGCGGTCAAGGCCGGTACCGAGCTGGGCCTGAAGGCCAAGAGCATCATGGAAAGCGGCGGTCTGGTCTCCGACGACCTGATCATCAACCTGGTCAAGGAACGCATTGCCCAGGCCGACTGCGCCAAAGGTTTCCTGTTCGATGGCTTCCCGCGCACCATTCCCCAGGCTGAAGCCCTGAAGGAAGCCGGCGTGATCATCGACAACGTGGTCGAAATCGCCGTCGACGACGAAGAAATCGTCCAGCGCATCGCCGGTCGTCGTGTGCACGAGGCCAGCGGCCGCGTCTACCACGTCGTCTACAACCCGCCGAAAGTGGCAGGCAAGGACGATGTCACCGGCGACGAGCTGGTGCAGCGCAAGGACGACACCGAAGAAACCGTGCGTCATCGCCTGTCCGTCTACCACTCGCAGACCAAGCCGCTGGTGGACTTCTACCAGAAGCTCTCGGCTGCCGAAGGCACGCCGAAGTACAGCGCCATCGCTGGCGTTGGCTCGGTGGACGAGATCACTGGCAAGGTGCTGGCTGCTCTCAGCTAAGAACCTGTTCACGATCTCCTGGTCGTCGGCCATACCGCGTTAAAAACAGGCTCGGAATGCTCATTTACAGCTCGTAAACTCCGCTTCCTCGCCTGTTTTTGCCTTGTCTGGCTCTAGTCCAAAAGATCGTGAGCAGGTTCTAAGAACCTGCAGTAGTTCAACCAACGGCCCGCTTATGCGGGCCGTTGTCGTTTCTGCGGTTGGCGCGCTGTAGCCGTTGAGCGTCGTTCACAGAACAGTAACCTTGCTCTTCTAGGCTAGCATCGGTGACTGGTCTAGACCATTGCGAGGTGGTCGTAGGCTTTAGGTCTTAACCCTATAAAGGAAGAGCGCGTCTATGACCGAGAAAACTGCAAAGAGTGCTATCTGGCTGGGCCTTGCGGTATCGCTGTTGGCTATTCCCACAGCTTTTGCCGATACCCCGGCCAAGCCCAAGGCGGATTGCGCTGTCGCCGAGTTCACCATGGGGCTGCGTTTCCAGCAGCAATCGGCGGAAGTCAAGGCCCTGCAGCTGCAGGCCTACAATATTGCGACGCTGAAACTGGATGCGGCAGTGGCCGCGGCGAAAGATCCGTCCAAGCTGGCCATCGTTACCGACCTGGATGAAACCGTCATCGATAACAGCGCCCTGTTGGCGCGGGACCTGGCCAACTGCCACACCTATGACGCCTGGGATACTTGGTTGCCCTGGGAGCGTGACGGCACTCCGGCGCTGATCCCCGGTGCCAAGCAGTTCCTGCAGCATGCCGACAGCCTGGGCGTGACCATCCGCTATATCTCGGACCGTGCCGACGAGCAGAAGCAATACACCCTGGCCACCCTGAGCAAGCTCGGCCTGCCCCAGGTGTCGGCGGACAGTGTTCTGCTGCTGGGGCCGCCCAAGGTCGAGCGGCGCGCCATCGTCAGCGCCGATCATCAGATCGTGCTGTTGCTGGGCGATACGCTGCATGACTTCGATGCACGTTTCCGTAAGACACCGCTGGCCGATCAGCGCGCCACCGTGGCCGCCGAAGCGGGCAAATGGGGTGCCGAGTGGATCGTCTTCCCCAATGCGAGTTATGGCACTTGGGCCAAGGCGCCCTTGCAGGCCTGGGACGCAAAGACCGTCATCGAGGCCTGGTAAGCGACTCTGTACTGCGGACGCAGCGGGTCGGTTCCGGCCCGCTGCGTGCCAGCCGTCCGGCGGATTGCTGGGCGTGGCAGGCGCGAGCGCCAGTGATTGCGCTGGAAAAAAGAGCCTCGAGCCGTTCTAATGCCGGTCCCATTTCGTCACCGTTTCGAATGCAATGACCACTCTCCTGGCCCTGGATACCGCCACCGAAGCCTGTTCCGTTGCCCTGCTGCATGACGGCAAGGTGCTCAGTCACTACGAGGTGATCCCGCGCCTGCACGCCCAGCGCCTGCTGCCGATGATCCAGACCCTGCTGGGCGAGGCGGGCGTCGAACTGACGGCAGTTGATGCCATCGCTTTCGGCCGTGGTCCGGGGGCGTTCACCGGTATCCGTATCGCCATCGGTGTGGTTCAGGGCCTGGCTTTCGCCCTGGATCGCCCGGTATTGCCGGTGTCCAACCTGGCGGTGCTGGCCCAGCGCGCGTTGCGCGAGCACGGCGCGCAGCAGGTCGCGGCGGCCATCGATGCGCGTATGGATGAGGTGTACTGGGGTTGCTACCGCGCCGAGCAGGGCGAGATGCGCTTGCAGGGCGTCGAAGCCGTGCTGCCGCCGGAGCAGGCCAGCCTGCCGCGGGGCGCTGCGGGTGACTGGTTTGCTGCTGGCACCGGCTGGGGCACCTACGGCGCACGCATCGCCGTGCAGCCCAGCGGCCAGGATGGCGGCATGCTGCCGCACGCCGAGGATCTGCTGCAGCTGGCCGGCTTTGCCTGGGCCCGTGGCGAAGGCCTGCCGGCCGACCAGGCGCAACCGGTCTATCTGCGCGATAAGGTCGCTACGCCCAAGGCGGCTCCCTGACCTTCTGTCCGCCCGCTGAGCGTAGAATTGCCAAGGGCCCGCGGCGCCGCTAAATTGCCAGCACGTATACCGAGCAGTAACTGATGCGTATCGACGGCTTCACTTCCTCTTATTCGCTGGATCGCACGCCCCGTCCGGGCAGTGCGGTCACGCCGCTGCGCGAAAGCCAGCGCGAGGTCGAGGAACGCCGCGAGCAGCCGGTCAGTCCAGTCAGCAGCCAGGGCTTCGAGCAGACGCCACAGCCGCGTCGGGTGCAGCCGGGCACTGCCAGCAGCGACAGCCTGCCGGCGCGTAGCCAGGACGTGCTGAGCCAGCAACGTCCGCTGAACGCCAAGGCCAACCAGGCGCTGGCCGCCTATGGCAGCACGGCCAGTTTCACCAGCGAGAGCGACGCGACGGAAGTCCTCGGCCTCGATCTGTACGCCTGACTGCGTGCTGCCTTACTTTCTCGGCTGCCCGTCCTGGAGCGAGCCGGCCTGGCGCGATTCCCTCTATCCCGATAGCGCCCGCAGTGCCGATTTCCTGCCGCTGTATGCCCGTCTGTTCAATGCCGTGGAAGGCAACACCACTTTCTACGCCCGGCCTTCGCCACAGACCGTGGCGCGCTGGGCCGAGCTGATGCCGGCGGACTTTCGCTTCTGTGCCAAGCTGCCGCGCACTATCAGCCACACCGCCGATCTGCGCGAGCAGCTGGCGGCTGCCGAAGACTTCCTGCGTTTGCTTGCACCACTGGGCGAGCGCTGTGCGCCACTCTGGTTGCAGTTGCCGGCCAGCTTCGGCCCGGCGCGCCTGGGCGAGCTGCAGTATTTCGTCGCAGAGTTGGGGCGCAACCTGGCGGTGGAAGTGCGCCATCCGGCGTTCTTTGCCAAGGGTGAGGAGGAGCGGGCGCTCAACCGGCTGCTGCGCGATCTGCAGGTGGAACGCATTTGCCTGGATTCGCGGGCGCTGTTCAGCTGTCAGTCCGGTGATCCGGCCGTATTGCATGCGCAGGCAAAGAAGCCGCGCCTGCCGCCACGGCCGACCGCGTTCACCCAGCACCCACAGCTGCGCTTTATCGGCCATCCCGAGCTGGCGGCGAACGATGTGTTCATGGCGCCCTGGCTGGACAAGGTGGCGGGCTGGATCGAGCAGGGGCTGCAGCCCCATGTCTTCCTGCATACCCCGGACAACTTGCGGGCGCCGCATCTGGCGCTGCGTTTTCACCAGCAACTGAGCGAGCGTTTGCCGGGGCTGCCGGCTTTGGCATTCCCCGAGCTGCAGGCGCAGGAGTTGCAGTTGGGGTTGCTTTAGCGAGTTTTTTGCAAAGCCCCAGGTACTGGGTTTAGTTGTGCGCCAATAGCAGGTCGGCGGCTTGGCCACGGCGGCCATCGGTGAAGTCGAAACTGCCGAGCTGGGCGATGCTGTCGTACTGGCCCAGGGCCTGTTTGACGTCGCGGGCCTGCAGCTGGATGGCACTGACCCCGGCTTCACCCAGGCTCATCTGCTGCTGGCGACCCTGGGCGTTGAAACGCAGCAGGCTCAGGCGCTCGAAGATGGCATCCCGGGCATCGATGCGACCGTCGCGGTTGTCGTCGTGCTTGGCCAGTTCGGCAAAGCCGTTGGCCGCGCCGTTCTGGTCACCGAACAGCTCGCGGCCATCATCGATGCGGCCATTGCCATTGCGATCCAGGGCGAGCAGGGCGTCGTCGCCGCTCGGTGCGCTGATGCGGTCGCTGCGCCCATCGGCATCCAGGTCGAAGCGCACCGGGTCTTGCAGGCCGCGGGTGGTGAAGCCGTTACTGGCCATGTCGAGCACCAGTGGATCGGTTTGCTGCGGCTGAGGATTGGCCGTGACGTTGAGTTGCAGTTCGCGCTGCTCCAGCACCTGCTGGAAGCTGGCGGCCTGGGCGCTGGCGTCAGCCATGGCACTGCTGGTAGTGCTGTCCGGGCGGCGTGCCTGGTTGATTTCGGCTGCTGCGGTTTCGGGCGCGGGTACGTCATCCTTGGGCATCAGGGTACGACGCAGGATCTGGTAATCCAGCGAGTCGCGCAGGCCCGCGTCGAGGTTGTCTTCCAGGTCGCTGCTGTGCGAAGACCGGGCGGCGGCACTGTGCGGGGCGGAAAGGGCATCAAACATGATCAACTCGATGCGGCTGCTAGCGACCGCGTCTGGCAAAATAGGGCGTTATGCCTGTATCGGCCGGAAATCGGCTTGATTGAACATTTTTTGAGCATATTTCCTGATGAGTGACGAGCGGCATATAGCCAGAATTCGCGTCGAAGCCCTGGCTCCAGGCCATGCGGCGGCTGCCGCGCAGTGGGCGCAGCGTCTGGCCTTGCCCCTGGATGGCGAGGCGGAGTTCGCCCTGCAACTGGGCGCCGAGGGTTTGCAGCTGGCCGAGCTGGGACCACAGGCGCCGGGGCCGGTGCGGGTGGATTTCGTCGAGGGCGCGGTGGCGCACCGGCGGCTGTTTGGTGGCGGCAGCGGGCAGATGATTGCCAAGGCGGTCGGCGTGCAGTCCGGGGTACGTCCGGTGGTGCTGGATGCCACGGCGGGGCTGGGGCGCGATGCCTTCGTGCTGGCCAGTCTGGGTTGCCAGATGACCCTGATCGAGCGCCAGCCGATCATCGCCGCCTTGCTCGAAGATGGTCTGGAACGCGCCCTGCAGGATGCCGAGGTGGCGCCGATTGCCAGGCACATGCGTCTGCTCTGCGGCAACGCCATCGATCTGATGAGTCAGTGGCAGGGCGAACCGCCGCAGGTGATCTACCTCGACCCGATGTTTCCCCATCGCGACAAGAGCGCGCTGGTGAAGAAGGAGATGCGTCTGTTCCGCCCGCTGGTGGGCGATGACATGGATGCCCCGGCGCTGCTCGAGGCCGCGCTGGCCCTGGCCAGCCACCGGGTGGTGGTCAAGCGCCCGCGCAAGGCGCCGATCATCGAGGGCGGCAAGCCGAGCTATGCGCTGGAGGGCAAGTCCAGCCGCTACGATATCTATCCGAAGAAGGCGCTGAAAACCTGATTTTCAGGGGCGATAGGCACGCACAAACAGCTTTACCACTTCCTGCACATGCTCGTCGGCCGCCAGGCCGCTGGGCGGTTCGCAGCAGCCGATCAGGCGGCGGAAGTTGCAGCCGCCTTTGATCAGGCTGAAGAAGTGCTCCGCGGCGCGCTGCGGATGCTCCACGCGCAACTGACCGTTGGCGTTGGCCTGTTCCAGCAGATGCTCCATGGCCAGCAGCATGCGCTGCGGGCCGGCGTCGTAGAACAGCTGGGCCATCTGCGGGTTCTGCACGGCCTGGGTCATCACCAGGCGCATCATCGCGACCGACTCTTCACTGTTGATCAGGCTGTTGAAGCCGCGGCCGATGGCCAGCAGCACGGTGTCGATGGCGGTGTCGCTGCGCAGCTCGAAATAGGGGGTGGGCAACTGCTCCTCGCACTGGGATTCCACCGCGCAGGCGAACAGCGTCTCCTTGTCGGTGAAGTGGCTGTACACCGTGAGCTTGGACACGCCGGCCTCGGCGGCAATGGCATCCATGCTGCTACCTTCATAACCGTTGCGCATGAACAGGCGCTTGGCGGCCTCGAGAATGGCCAGTCGCTTGGCAGGATCCTTGGGCCGTCCCGGGCCACCGGAGGGCGGTAACAGTTTGTTGGACATTTCGCGTTTTAATACTGGACTGGTGAGTTTGCTATTTTTACTATACCGCTCAGTATAAGTATTCCAAGCATTTCTTTGCGAAAGGTCACTCATCATGTTTCGCCATGCCTTGTCCGTCGCTGTGCCCGTAAGCCTGATCGCCCTGCTGGTTGCCTGCGGCAACGGCGAAACCGTTGAAGCGCCGGTACGCCCGGCCATGGTGGTGCAGCCGCAGCCGGCGGGTGACGCCATGGAAACCTATCCAGGCGAGGTGCGGGCGCGCTTCGAACCGGAGTTGGCCTTCCGCATCGGCGGCAAGATCAGCAAGCGTCTGGTGGATGCCGGTGCGCGGGTGAAGAAGGATCAGCCGCTGGCCGAGCTCGACCCCGAGGACGTCAAGCTGCAGCTGGAGGCCGCCCGTGCCCAGGTTGCGGCAGCAGAGGCCAACCTCAAACTGGTGCGCACCGAGCGTGATCGCTACCAGACCCTGCTGGCGCGTGGGCTGATCAGCCAGTCGCAGTACGACAACGTGGAAAACCAGTACCGCGCCGGTGAAGCGCGGGTCAAACAGATCAAGGCCGAGTTCAACGTGGCCAACAACCAGGCCGGCTACTCGGTACTGCGCGCCTCCCAGGACGGCGTGGTGGCGCGGCGCCTGGCCGAGGTCGGGCAGGTGGTTGCCGCCGGGCAGACGGTATTCACCCTGGCGGCCGATGGTGAGCGCGAAGTGCTGATCAGCGTCCCGGAACATGCCTTCGAGCGTTTCCGCATTGGCCAGGACGTCAGCGTCGAGCTGTGGTCGCAGCCGGGCAAGCGTTTCCCCGGACGCATCCGCGAGCTGTCGCCGGCCGCCGACGCGCAGTCGCGCACCTTCGCCGCGCGCGTGGCCTTTGCCGGCGGGGCGATGAAAGCAGAGCTGGGGCAAAGCGCCCGCGTGGCGATCAAGGCCGAGGGCGAGGTGCCGCTGTCGGTGCCGATGTCGGCGCTCAGCGCGGAGAAGGATGTGCCCTTCGTCTGGGTGGTCGATCCCAAGGAATCCAAGGTGGTCCGTACCCTGGTACGCATCGGCCGCTATGGCCAGGAGCGCGTATCGGTGCTGGAAGGCCTGAAGGAGGGCGACTGGGTGGTCGCCGCCGGCGTGCAGATGCTGCGTGACGGGCAGAAGGTCAAGCCGGTGGATCGCGACAATCGCACCGTCAAGCTGATCGCCGGGGAGTAAGCGCATGTCCTTCAACCTCTCCGAATGGGCGCTGCGCAATCGTGCCGTGGTGCTCTATCTGATGCTGGTGATCGCCGTGGTCGGCGCGCTGTCCTACACCAAGCTGGGGCAGAGTGAAGACCCGCCCTTTACCTTCAAGGCCATGGTCATCCGCACCGACTGGCCGGGCGCCACCGCCGAGCAGGTCTCGCGGCAGATCACTGAGCGCATCGAAAAGAAGGTCATGGAGACCGGCGATTACCAGATGGTCATGTCCTACTCGCGTCCCGGCGAGTCGGTGGTGACCTTCATGGCCCGCGACAATATCGTGTCGAAGAATATTCCCGAGCTCTGGTACCAGATCCGCAAGAAGGTTGGCGATATCCGCTACACCTTGCCAGCGGATATCCGCGGGCCGTTCTTCAACGACGAATTCGGCACCACCTTCGGCAACATCTATGCACTGACTGGCGAAGGTTTCGACTACGCCGTGCTCAAGGACTACGCCGACCGCCTGCAGCTGCAACTGCAGCGGGTCAAGGACGTGGGCAAGGTCGAGCTGCTCGGCCTGCAGGACGAGAAGATCTGGATCGAGCTGTCCAACGTCAAGTTGGCCACTCTCGGCCTGCCCCTGGCGGCTGTGCAGCAGGCGCTGGAAGAGCAGAACGCGGTAGCTTCCTCGGGTTTCTTCGAAGCCAGTACGGACCGTATTCAATTGCGGGTTTCCGGCAGCTTCGAGACGGTCGACGAGATCCGCAATTTTCCCATGCGTATCGGTGACCGCACCTTCCGCATCGGCGACGTGGCTGAGGTGTTTCGCGGTTTCAATGACCCACCCGCACCCCGCATGCGTTTCATGGACGAAAGCGCCATCGGCCTGGCCGTGTCGATGAAGGCCGGCGGCGACATCCTGGTGCTCGGCGAGGCTCTCGAACACGAGTTCGCCCGCCTGCAGCAGACCCTGCCGGTCGGCATGGAGCTGCGCAAGGTCTCCGACCAGCCGGCGGCGGTGAAGACCGGGGTTGGCGAGTTCGTCCAGGTGCTGGTTGAAGCACTGATCATCGTCCTGCTGGTGAGCTTCTTCTCCCTGGGGCTGCGTACCGGTCTGGTGGTCGCCCTGTCGATCCCGCTGGTGCTGGCGATGACCTTCGCCGCCATGTACTACTTCGGCATCGGCCTGCACAAGATTTCTCTCGGCGCCCTGGTGCTGGCCCTCGGCCTGCTGGTGGATGACGCGATCATTGCCGTGGAGATGATGGCGATCAAGATGGAGCAGGGCTACGACCGGCTCAAGGCAGCCAGCTTCGCCTGGACCAGCACGGCCTTCCCGATGCTCACCGGCACCCTGATCACCGCTGCCGGCTTCCTGCCGATCGCCACCGCGCAATCCGGTACCGGCGAGTACACCCGCTCGATCTTCCAGGTGGTGGCTATTGCCCTGATCGTGTCCTGGATCGCCGCCGTAGTGTTCGTGCCGTACCTGGGCGACCGGCTGCTGCCGGACCTGGCCAAGCTGCATGCGAAGAAGCATGGCGGCAGTGCCAGCGGTCACGATCCCTACTCGACCACCTTCTATCAGACGGTGCGCGAAATGGTGGAGTGGTGCGTACGCCGCCGGCGCACGGTAATCCTGGTGACCATCGGCCTGTTCGTTGCCTCGGTGCTGCTGTTCCGCTTCATTCCGCAGCAGTTCTTCCCGGCATCCGGGCGTCTGGAGCTGATGGTCGACCTCAAACTCACCGAGGGCTCGTCGCTCAAGGCCACCGAGGAACAGGTCAAACGCCTGGAGGCCAAGCTCAAGAATCAGAAGGGCGTCGACAACTACGTGGCCTATGTCGGCACCGGTTCGCCGCGCTTCTACTTGCCGCTGGACCAGCAACTGCCGGCGACTCGTTTCGCCCAGGTGGTGGTGCTGGCCAAGTCGATCGAGGATCGCGAGGCGCTGCGCACCTGGTTGATCGAGGTGCTCAATGAAGAGTTTCCCACCGTGCGCAGCCGTGTCTCGCGCCTGGAGAACGGCCCGCCAGTAGGCTTCCCGATCCAGTTCCGCGTCTCCGGCGAGCATATCGACGAAGTCCGTGCGATTGCCCGTCAGGTCGCCGACAAGGTGCGCGAGAACAGCCATGTGTCCAACGTGCACCTGAACTGGGAAGAGCCGAGCAAGGTGGTCTATCTCAACATCGACCAGGAGCGTGCCCGTGCCCTGGGCGTGAGCACCGCCGATGTTTCGCGCTTCCTGCAGAGTTCGCTGTCCGGCTCCAGCGTAAGCCAGTTCCGCGAAGGCAACGAGCTGATCGAGATCCTCCTGCGCGGCACCGTGCGTGAACGTCAGGAGCTGGAGCTGCTGCCGAGCCTGGCGGTGCCGATCAGCAACGGCAAGAGCGTGGCCTTGTCGCAGATCGCCACCCTGGAGTACGGCTTCGAGGAAGGTGTGATCTGGCACCGCGACCGCCTGCCGACCGTCACCGTGCTCGGCGACATCTACGGCGGCGAGCAGCCGGCCGGTCTGGTCAAACAGATCATGCCGACCCTGCAGCCGATCCGCGATGCGCTGCCCAGCGGCTACCTGCTGGAAGTCGGCGGCACGGTCGAGGACTCGGCGCGCGGCCAGCAGTCGGTGAATGCCGGTATTCCGCTGTTCATCCTGGTGGTGATGACCCTGCTGGTGTTGCAGTTGAAGAGCATCTCGCGCTCGGTGATGGTGTTCCTCACCGCGCCGCTCGGGCTGATCGGCGTGACCCTGTTCCTGCTGGTGTTCCAGCAGCCGTTCGGCTTCGTCGCCATGCTCGGCACCATCGCCCTGTCGGGGATGATCATGCGTAACTCGGTGATCCTCATCGACCAGATCGAGCAGGACATCGCCGCCGGCCAGGACCGCTGGCACGCCATCATCGAGGCCACGGTGCGGCGCTTCCGGCCGATCGTGCTGACCGCCCTGGCGGCGGTGCTGGCGATGATCCCGCTGTCGCGCAGCGTGTTCTTCGGGCCGATGGCGGTGGCCATCATGGGCGGCCTGATCGTTGCCACGGCGCTGACCCTGCTGTTCCTACCGGCACTCTATGCGGCCTGGTTCAAGGTCAAGGAAGTCGAGGCATAATCAGCACCGCGCATACAAAAAAAGCCCGGCTAATTGCCGGGCTTTTTGTTGAGGCTTAAACGATCAGAGCGCGCCAAACACCTTCTTCGCCAGGCTGGTAGCGGCGCCGGCCGGGTTTTCGCGCAGGCTGGCTTCCTGCTCGGCGATCATCTTGAACAGGCCGTCCAGCGCCTGTTCGGTGACATAGTTCTCGACGTTGGCGCTTTTCGCATCGACCACCCCAAAGGCAGCGGCCTGACCGGCGAAGGCGTTGTACTGCTGGGCCACGCCAACCTTGTCGGTGGCCTGCTTGACGATCGGCAGGAACTTGCTGCGGATCTGTGCGCGGCTGGTCTTGTTCAGGTATTGGGTCGCCGCGTCGTCGCCACCGGCGAGGATGCCCTTGGCATCGGTCACGGTCATCTTCTTCACGGCATCCAGTAGCAGGGCCTGGGCTTGCGGTACGGCCGCTTCGGCCGCCTTGTTCATGCTGGCTTCCAGTTCATCGACCTGGGCGCCCATGCCCATCATCTTCATGGTCTGCGCGGCTTTGCCCAGCTTGCCGGGCAGTTCGATGCGCACGTCCTCGTTGTTACTGAAGCCGCCGGGCTTGCCCAGTTGCTTGACGGCGATCTGCGCGCCCTGGGTCAGGGCATCCTTGAGGCCGCTGCTGGCATCGGTCTGGCTGAGGTCGGCGAGGGACAGGGCGAAGGCGTTGGCGCTGAGCAGCAGGCCGGCGGCCAGGGCGGAGAGGCGGAGCATGGGAAGATCCTTGATGTGACTGGGAATGCAGTGAGCTTAACGGAGTGCGGCGGGGGGAACCAAACCCGCTGTAGCGGCATGGTGAAGCGCAGGCCTCGCTGCTCGCGGGCTTATTGGCTGCATATTTCATTGATGGTGAGCAACGACGGCTATTCTGAGTTTCTCTAGGATTGAACAGTGTGACCAGGGCAGGTTGAGCGGCGGAGCTCAGAGGGGGGCGAATGCGTGTGCTGATACTGGATGACGACCCATGGATAGCCGACTTGTTGAAGCAAATCGTGCTAAGTGTGCGTCCCTCGGCCCAGGTTGACTGCTTTGGCGAGGTGCAGAGTGCTTTCGCGGCCTGGCAACAGACCCGTTATCAGCTGGTGCTGGCGGACTGGAATTTGCCGGATGCCAGCGGCGTCAGCCTGCTGCAGCAGGTGCGCGAGCAGGATCGGGAAGTTCCGCTGGTGATGATCACCGGGCGTTCCGATCGGCAAAGTGTCATGACGGTGAGGCCGCTGGGGATCAGTGCGTTCATTACCAAACCCTTCGAGGTGCCGCGTGTCGCGCAGTGCATCGAGCAGTTGCTGCCAGCCGACGGCAACCCGCGCGTGTCTCCCGACATCCAGGAGGACTTTGCCAGCCACCTTGCTGGCCTGGCGGCCAGCGCGCTGGACCTGCCTTTGCTCGCACAGGTGAAGGAGAAGCTTCAGCTGGGTTATCGCGGCGAACAGCTGGATTTTCGCCAGTTGGCCGACGACTGGCAGCATGACCCGGCCTTGTGCGCGCACCTGCTCGCTGCCGCCAACAGTGCTACCTATGCGGGCGCGGGGCAGCAGTGCACCAGTCTGAGCGATGCACTCAAACGCCTGGGCGCGCGGACCAGCATCAACCTGGCAATAGGCTTTGCCCTCAAACAGTCCAACACGCAAAGCAACCTGATGCTCTCGGTGCTGGTGCAGTCCCATCTGGAAGCGTCTCAACGCCTGGCTGAGCGGGTGGTTGCCCTGGCCCAGCAAGTGGGCCAGGAGCCGGCGCCCCTGCACACGGCAGCCTTGCTACATCGCATCGGCGAGCTGTGCGTGATTTACCAGGCCCAAGAGTGGGAAGACCGTGGCCATAGCGTTAGCGAGAACGTACTGTTGCAGGCCGTCAGCGATTTTGCCGCGCCACTGGCGATAAAACTGAAAGCGCACTGGGCCTTGCCTATGGTTCTGCGTGAGCTGATCGGTGCCGTGTATGCATTGCCGCCCACCCAGGTGCGCCGCGAGCAGGTGCTCATGCGCCTGGCGGCGGCGCTGAACAATGCCGAGCCCGCCGCCAGTGTCGACCGGTTGCAGCGCCTGGCCGGGCTGGCCTGACGATGGTAATGCGCCCGACAGACGCCTCCGGGCGCAAAGCTGGGCTAGGATTTGCGCATAGGTAGAGCACTGACGTCGCGGGGGCACGGATGCGCAGCAAGGCGTTCAATCCAGAGTCGGTCATTCTGATCGTCGAAGACCAACCCATCGATGCGCGGGTGTTGAGCGAAGCTGTGCGCGGTCTGGCCGATATCTACCTGGCTGCCGATGGCCACAGTGCGCTGGAGATGGCCCGCCAGTGCCGGCCGGATGTCGTGCTGCTGGATATCGAAATGCCTGGCATCAACGGTTTCGAGGTGTGCAAGGCACTCAAGGCTGACCCCAAGCTGTGCGATGCCGCAGTGATCTTCGTAACCTCGCATACCCAGCAAGACAACGAACTGCGTGCGCTTGAGCATGGCGGCATCGATTTTATTCAGAAACCACTCAATGTCGCTGTGGCCAGGGCCCACGTGAAGGCCCACATCGCCTTGCGCAAAGAGGCGAAAAAGCTCGCCAACCACGATGCCCTGACCGGCCTGCCGAACCGCACACTGCTGCAGGATCGCACAGAGCAGGCCTTGCAGAAGGCCCGGCGCAGTCATGGCCGGGTGGCGATGCTGCTGCTCGATCTGGATAACTTCAAGGGCATCAACGACTCGGTCGGCCACTCGATCGGCGATGCGCTGCTCAGGGAAGTCGCCGAGCGCCTGGCACAATCGTCGCGGGCGGTGGACACGGTCAGCCGCCAGGGGGGGTGACGAGTTCATCATCCTGTTGCCCGAGGTGAGCGGCTTCGATGCGGTAGGCGACTTTGCCGAACGCTTGCTGGCAACCATCGGCGTGCCATTTTCCTTCCAGGCCAGTCGCTATGACCTGTCGGCCAGTATCGGCATCAGCGTATTTCCTGACGACAGCGAGGATGTCGAATCGCTTTACCGCCATGCGGATGCGGCCATGTACCAGGCCAAGCTCGATGGGCGCAATCGCTGCCGTTTCTTCTCCGCGGAAATCGAAAGCAGTACCCGCGGCCGCCATCTGCTCGAGCAGCACTTGCGCAGCGCCCTGGAGCGCGGCGTGTTTGAAGTGTTCTATCAGGCCAAGGTTGACGTCGAGCGCGGCATTGTCATCGGCATGGAGACTCTGGTGCGCTGGCGCAACGGCGCCGGGGAATTGATCTCCCCGGCCGATTTCATTCCGTTGGCCGAGGAGACCGGTCTGATCATCCCGATTGGCAAATATGTACTGCTGCAGGCTTGCCAGGATGCGCAGACGCTCAACCTGCAGGGGCAGAGCATTGCCGTCAGCGTCAATATTTCCGCCGTGCAGTTTCGCGAGGAGTCATTCCTGCCGATGGTCAAAGGCATTCTGCTTGAGTCTGGGCTACCGCCGGAGTTGCTGGAGTTGGAAATTACCGAAGGGGTGCTGGCCAGGGATGTCGATAACACCCGTGATTCCCTGCTGGAACTCAAACGGATGGGTGTGCGCGTGGCAATCGATGATTTTGGTACGGGCTACTCAAGCCTGGCCTACCTCAAGCGCTTTCCTATTGATGTACTGAAAATCGACCAGAGCTTTGTGCGTGACATGCTCACCGACCGTAGCGATTCGGCGATCATCGAGGCCATCGTAAAGCTTGGTCAGGCGCTGGGCCTTGAATTGGTGGCCGAGGGGGTCGAGACCCAGGAACAAGCCAATGCGCTGCACGCTAATGGTTGCACGGTGATGCAGGGATATTTGTACTCTCGACCCATTCCGTTCGAGCAATTGTGCGAATTTCTCCGCAGCGGGCTGGGGGCGTTCGCCAAGCCGTCTGGTTAGCAAACAGGGTGGTAAGCGCCCCCAGAGGGCCTCAGCTGTCGGGTGCAGGATAGAGTTCACGAGTTTCCATTCAGGTGTCAGTGCGAGTGAATAAATCTTTCAGCGTTTTAGCGGGCAGTCGGGTTGCTTTGCTCACCTTGCTACTGGGGTTGTTATTAAGTGCGCTGGCTGCATTTTTCCTGGCGCAGCACAACCAGCGCGAATCCATGGCTGCCGTGAGTGCCGCTGCCGAGCAGGTGGCCGATGCCGTGGTGCGACGGTTGACCCTGTATCAGTACGGCTTGCGAGGTGCCCGGGGCTCTATTGTCATCGCCAGTGATAGCGAAAGCGGCATCAGTCGTGCCAAGTTCCAGCGTTACAGCCAGACCCGTGATATTGCGACAGAGTTTCCGGGAGCCCGCGGTTTCGGCTTTATTCGCCGGGTTAAGCCGGCGGACGAGGCGAGCTTTCTGGCCCAGGCACGCGCCGACGGCAAGGCCGACTTTGCCATTCGCCAGCTGACCCCGCATGAGGGTGAGCGCTATGTGATCCAGTACCTGGAGCCGATGGCGCCCAACCTGGCGGCCATCGGCCTGGATATTGCGTCGGAAGCCAACCGGCGGGAAGCCGCGCTGGCGGCGCTGCAATCCGGCGAGGTACGCCTGACCGGGCCGATTACCCTGGTACAGGCTGTGGGCAAACCACTGCAGTCCTTCCTGATCCTGATGCCGATCTACCAAAGTGCGCAGACACCAGCCACGCAGGCCGAGCGTGAGGCTACTGCCATCGGCTGGAGTTATGCGCCACTGCTGACCGAAGAGGTATTGGTCGGTCTGCTGCCTAACTCAGATGCCAGCCATGTGAGCTTGAGTGATATCACCGCGACAGGTTCGGCTGCGCCCTTCTACAGCAGCGAAGAGCCGGAGTCCGGCGAGGACGAGGAGGTTTCAGCACAGGTCGAGCGCTCAGTGTTCGGTCGGCGCTGGCAGATCGAGTTTTCCGCCCATCACCCGTTCATCCGCGCGCTTAACCAGTCCTCGCCACGCCTGCTGCTAATCGGCGGGGGGCTGTTCTCGCTATTGCTGGCCTCGCTGGTTGGCCTGTTCAGTGTCAGTCGTCAGCGCCAACGCCTGGTGGTGGCCGAGCAAGCCAAACTGGCGGCGATTGTCGAGAGTTCGGCGGATGGCATCATCGGTAAGACGTTGGAGGGAGTGGTTACCAGTTGGAACCAGGGCGCCGAGCAGTTGTTTGGTTACCGCGCCGAAGAGGCCCTGGGACGACGGCTGGCCGAGCTGGTGGTGCCGGCGGAGCGGCACTCTGAAGAGGTAGATATTCTGGCGCGCCTGACACGTGGCGAGCGCGTGATGAGTTTCGATACCCAGCGACTGCACAAGGATGGTCATACCCTTGCGGTGTCGGTCACCGTATCGCCGATTCTAAATGGTCAAGGGCAAGTGGTTGGTGCCTCCAAGACGGTTCGCGACATTTCGGCGCAAAAGGCCGCGGAGGCGCAGATTCGGGCGCTCAACAACAGCCTGGAAGATCAGGTGGTAGCGCGCACCCGCGAACTGGATGAGCTTAATGTGTTGCTTGGCAGCGTGCTGCGCGCCGCGTCCGAGGTGTCCATTATTGCCTCTGACGCTGAGGGCATCATCCGCGTGTTCAATAGCGGTGCCGAGCATCTGCTGGGCTATAGCGCTGACGAATTGCTGGGTCGCAGTACACCGGCTGTGCTGCATGTGCCAGAGGAAGTGGCGGCCCGCGGCCGCGAGTTGAGCGAGGAGTATGCGCAGCCGGTAGAAGGTTTTCGCGTGTTCGTGCACAAACCGGAACTTGAGGGTTCTGAAACCCGTGAGTGGACCTATGTGCGTAAGGATGGCACGCAGTTCCCGGTGTCGCTGGTGGTAACCGCCATGCGTGATGACGATGGCATGGTCAGCGGTTACCTGGGCATCGCCGTGGATATCACCGAGCGTAAGGCTGCCGAGCAGGAGTTGGCTGCTAGTGTGGCAACCATGCGGGCGATCCTGCGCACTGCGGTGAATCCGGTGATCACCCTCGATGTGGCGGGTAACGTGCTGTCGTTCAACCCCGCGGGTGAGGCCTTGTTTGGTTATACCCGTGAAGAGCTGTTTGGCCAGCCGCTATACCAGTTGACTGCCGAAGAGTCGCGCGACGAGCTGGCGGGCTACCTTGCGACCATTAACGAGAGCTCAGCACCAGGCAGCGGCAGTAGCAAGGAGCTGACTGGCCTGCGCCAGGATGGCACGGTCTTCCCTATGCAGATGTCGATTGGGGCGATGGCGAGCGCGGCGCAAGCTCAGTTCGTCTGCATCATCACCGATATTTCCGAGCTGCAGCGCCAGCGTAGTGAGCTGACCACGGTACGCGATCAGTTGTTGATGGCTGCAGACGTGGCCGAGTTGGGCATTTGGAGCTGGAACCTGGCTGACAACGCGTTGCAGTGGAATGAGCGCATGTACGAAATGTACGGTCAGCCATTAAGCCTGCGTGACGAAGGGCTGGAGTACCAGCACTGGTACTCGCGGGTGCATCCGGAAGATGTCGAGGCGGCGGCAAGCAATCTGCAGGCTGCCGTGGAGGGGCGCGGGATCTACGATGCGGTGTTCCGTGTGGTGCGCCCCGATGGCAGTTGCTGCATCGTCCAGGCGGGCGCGCAGATAGAACGAGATAGCCAAGGCGTGGCTCTGCGGGTGACCGGGATCAACCGCGATATCACCTCCCAGCGCACCCTGGAGGCCAGCCTGCGACATGCCAAGGAGGAGGCCGATGCGGCCAGCGCGGCGAAGTCGTCCTTCCTGGCCAACATGAGCCATGAGATTCGCACGCCGATGAATGCGGTGCTGGGCATGCTGCGGCTGGTGCAGAACACGGAGTTGAATGCGCGTCAGTTTGACTATGTGAGCAAGGCCGAATCCGCAGGCAAAGCCTTGTTGGGGCTGCTCAACGACATTCTCGACTACTCCAAGATCGAGGCGGGAAAGATGCGTCTCGACCTGCATCCGTTTGAGCTTGAAGCGCTGATGCGTGAGCTGGCCACCATCCTCGGTGGTAATCAGGGCGACAAGGATGTCGAGGTGATCTTTGATCTGGATACCGACCTGCCAGCTACCCTGCTTGGCGACAGCCTGCGTCTGCAGCAGGTACTGATCAACCTGGCGGGCAATGCCCTCAAATTCACTCAGCATGGCCAGGTGGTGGTGCGGGTCGAGCAGGTACGGCGCGATGCCGACCAGGTGCGTCTGCGCATTGAAGTGGCCGACAGTGGCATCGGTATCAGCTCCGAGCAGCTGACGCAGATTTTTCAGGGCTTTACCCAGGCCGAAGCATCGACCACTCGCCGCTACGGCGGTACCGGACTTGGGTTGGTGATTTCCAAGCGCATGGTGCAGCTGATGGGAGGGGAGTTGCAGGTAGCCAGTGTGCTGGGGGAGGGCAGTCGTTTCTGGTTCGAAATCGATCTTAGCGTGGTAGCGGCCCCCGAGTTGCGCGAGGAATACAGCGTGATTGGGCGCGATCTGCGCCTGCTAATTGTCGATGACAATCCGGTTGCAGGGGATCTGTTGCAGCACACCATACTGGATCTGGGCTGGCAGGCTGATTTGGTCAGAAGCGGTCTTGAGGCAATCGAGCGGGTCAAACAACTAGCGGATGGCCGCGGTTACGATGTAATCCTGATGGACTGGCGCATGCCCGATATGGATGGCCTGAGCGCCGCAAAGTTGTTACGCCAGCAAGGTCCGGTCGAGCATTTACCGCTGGTTATCATGATCACTGCCTACGGCCATGAGGTGCTGGCAGATGCTTGTCAGGAAGGCAATGCCCCGTTTTCCGGTTTCCTGACCAAGCCCGTTACCCCCCGGCTGTTGAGCGAGACGATACAAGCCTGCCTGGCTGGCAAGCTGGTATTGCCGGGAGGGCAAACGCAGCAGCCTGCAGCTAACACGCTACAGCCTCTGCTGGGCCTGCGCTTGTTAGTGGTTGAGGATAATGTCCTGAACCGGCAGGTGGCGTCTGAGCTGTTGCAAGGCGAGGGGGCCTTGATCGAAGTGGCCGAGGGTGGCCTGCAAGGCGTACGCATGGCCACTGCCACGCCAGATGCCTTCGACCTGGTGTTGATGGATATCCAGATGCCCGACATCGATGGCTTCGAGGCGACCCGGCGCATCCGGGCCTTGCCGGGTTTTGCCCAACTGCCGATCGTAGCCATGACCGCCAATGCCTCGCAGGCCGACAAAGAGGCGTGTCGGGCCAGCGGCATGAATGATCATGTGGCCAAACCCATTGATCTGGAAAAACTGATTGCGGTGGTGCTGGCTCAGGTGGGGCGTGCGCTGCCACCGGTTGAGGCTGTCGCGATGCCAGTGTCCGAAGATGTTGGTCTGCTGGAACCGACCCATACCATCCTGGCGCGCTTTGGCGGCAACCTGCAGTTGATTTGCAGCGTGCTGGCCAACTTTGGGCCGCAGTTGCACGCCCAACTCGACAAGCTGCGCAGTCTTACAGGCTTTGGTGATGTAGCCGCGAGCGGTGCCGTGTTGCATGCCCTCAAGGGCAGCGCCAGTACCATGGGCGCCCGTGCTTTGGCGGCGCGCGCCGCGGAGCTGGAGCAGCTGTGCAGCGCTGAACCACAGCAAGCCGCCGCCCTACTGGCCGACGCAGGGGTTGTCGAAGAGCTCTATCGGTTGCTGGATGCCAGTGTGGCGCTGCTTGGCGAACAGTTCCCAGCTATGGTCAATAGTGTGGCAGCGGAAGTTGTTGCAGAGCTTGATGGCACAAGCCTGAGGGAGTTACTGCGCGAAATCATCAACCTGCTGGACGCAGGTAATCTTGAGGCACTGGGGCGGGTCGATGCGCTGCTGGAGCAAACACCGCATGCGCAGAGGTCGTCCTTTGTATGCTTGTCGGCCCTGGTGCAAAGTCTGGATTTTGCGGAGGCTAGCAAGGCCGCGAAAGGGTTGCTTGAGACCATCTGAGGAGGGTGAATGGAATTTTTGCTGACGCAGTATCCCCGGCGCCCCAGGTTGCTGCTGGTCGACGACCAGCGCATCAATATTCAGGCTTTGTATGCACTGTTTCGCGAGCAGTGCGATGTGTTTATGGCCACCAGTGGCGAGCAGGCGCTGCAACAGTGCCAGAAACAGCTGCCGGATCTGATCCTGCTCGATGTGGTGATGCCCGATATGGATGGCCATGCCGTGTGTCGGCAGCTCAAGGCCGACCCGCTGACTCAGCACATTCCGATTATTTTCATCACTGCGCAGAAAAGCGAAGCCGATGAGGTGAAATGTTTCGAGTTAGGCGCCGTGGACTTCATCAGTAAGCCGATCAACCCCGTGATTGTCCAAGCGCGGGTGCGCACCCAGCTGACCCTGAAGCTGCAGAGTGATCTGCTGCGTACCCAGGCCCTGCTCGATGGCCTGACCGGGGTGGCCAATCGCCGACGCTTCGAGGAAGAACTGCAGAATGATTGGCGCCAGTGCCTGCGCGAGCAGTCAGCGCTGTCGGTGATCCTTCTGGATATTGACCATTTCAAGGCCTACAACGACCACTACGGCCATCAGCGTGGCGATAGCACTCTTCGACAGGTGGCCCAAGCGCTGGCAGCAACCCTGTGCCGCCCCTATGACCTGTTGGCCCGTTATGGCGGTGAGGAGTTCGTCTGTTTGCTACCCGGCACAGGGTTGGCCGGCGCGGTGGCCGTTGCGCAAAAGATGGAAGAGCAGGTGCGCAAACTCGGGCTTGAGCACCAGGGCTCGTCGGTAGCCAAGGTGGTGACCATTTCGCTGGGTGTGGTCAGTCTGGTGCCGGGGGTTGGGATGGACCCGCAGGCCTTGGTGGCCGCCGCGGATGCCCAACTGTACGAGGCCAAACGTGGCGGGCGTGCGCAAGTCAGCTCAAGCGCCGGGTGTGCGCTTGAGCCCGGAAGGGCTTAACTCAGAGCGTTTCGTGCTTGTCGTCTTCACGCTCCAGCGCGACCTGGCGGATCGACAGGCGAATCTCCGCCGGTAGCACGCGCTTGGCCGCGCCCTCGGCCAGCCCATCCAGCTGCGGATGGTGGCTGAGCTTGCCGGCGCTGTCCTGGCGCAGCACGCCTTCGTCGAGCAGGGTCTGGATGAAGTGGCGGAACAGGCTCTTGTCGAAGAACTCCGGAGCATTCAGGCCATGCAGGATCGACAGGCGCTGGGCCATGACCACGCAGAGGTTCTCAAGCTCCTCGGCCGACAGCACGTTCTGCCCGGCGTTGCTCAGCAGGGCGGTGGCCATGTAGAAGCGCTGCAGGGTCTGCACGATGGCGCGAGCGAGCAGGGTGAGCAGGACGAACTGGCGCGAGCTCGGTGCCGGGCGGATGTACACATCGTCTTCCTGGCGCAGCAGGCCCTGCTCGACGAAGGCCGCCAGCCACTGGTCGACCACGCCTTCCAGCTCCTCTCGTGACCAGCGGATGAACAGCTCGGACTGCAAGTACGGGTACAGCGCCGTGGTGTAGCGCAGGATCTGTTCGCGGCTCATCCGCGAGCTGCTCTGGAAGAAGCTTGCCAGCAGCGCCGGCAGGGCGAAGATGTGCAGCACGTTGTTGCGGTAGTAGGTCATCAGGACGGCGTTCTGCTCGTCCAGATAGAAGATCTTGCCCAGCGCATCCTTCTGCTCGGCCAGCAGGTCCATGCTCTGCACGTAGCGGATCAGCGCGGCGCCATCGCCTTCCGGCAGGGTCGCGTGGGGCGAGTAGGGCACCTGGCGCAGCAGCGCCAGGTAGAGGTCGAGCACCCGCACCAGGCTCTTCTCGTCGAGCGCCAGCTTGCTGGTGGAGAGCAGGGCCAGGCCGACCAGGTTGACCGGGTTGACCGCCGCGGCCTCGTTGAGGTGCTGCGCCACGCGCTCGCCGAGGCGGTTGGTGGTGCTGTTCAGCCAGTCTGGGCGGAACTGCGTGCCGTAGTCCTGGCTGCGCCAGTCCGGCTGCTCGGCATCGAGGAACTCAGCTAGCTTGATCGGCTCGCCGAAGTTGACCCAGACGCTGCCGAAGCGCTGTTTGCGGATGGCGCTGATGACCTTGAAGATATCGAAGATCGACTCCTTCTTCTTCGCCGCGCCGCGCAGCTCGCCCAGGTAGGTGCGGCCTTCCAGTACGCGCTCGTAGCCGATGTAGACCGGCACAAACACCACCGGCAGGCGGCTGGAGCGCAGGAAGCTGCGCAGGGTGATGGCCAGCATGCCGGTCTTCGGCTGCAGCATGCGCCCGGTGCGCGAGCGCCCGCCCTCGACGAAGTACTCCACCGGGAAACCGCGGCTGAACAGGGTGTGCAGGTATTCGTTGAACACCGCGGTGTACAGCGGGTTGCCCTTGAAGGTGCGGCGCATGAAGAAGGCGCCACCGCGGCGCAGCAGGCCGCCGATCACCGGCATATTGAGGTTGATCCCGGCGGCGATGTGCGGCGGAGTCAGACCGTTGCGGAACAGCAGGTAGGACAGCAGCAAGTAGTCGATGTGGCTGCGGTGGCAGGGCACATAGATCACCTCATGGCCGTGGGCGACTTCACGCACGGCGTCGATATGGTTGACCTGGATGCCTTCATACAGCTTGTTCCAGAACCAGCTCAGCACCAGTTCGAGGAAGCGGATGGCGGTGTAGGTGTAGTCCGAGGCGATCTCGTTGCCGTAGCGCAGGGCCTGGGCCTCGGCTTTTTCCATGCTGATCTTCTCGCGCTCGACCTCGTCGAGGATCGCCTGGCGTACCTGCGGGCCGTGGATCAGGCCCTTGACCAGGTTGCGTCGGTGCGACACGTCTGGGCCGATTACCGCCGCCTTCTGGTTGCGGAAGTGCACGCGCAGGATGCGTTGGGCCATACGCTGGGTGCGCTGCAGGCCCTTGTCCTGGGCCAGCAGTTCGCGCAGGTGGATCGGCGCGGAGAACTGCACGCGGGTCTTGCGGCCGAGGATCAGGATGCTGACCAGCTTGCGCAGGCGTCCGGTGACCGCCCAGCTGTCGGCGAACAGCAGCTTCCACGGGCTGGTCTCGCGGTCCGGCGACTGGCCCCAGAACACGCTGACCGGAATGATCTGCGCGTCGTCCACCGCGTTGCGGTCGAGGGCGGCCAGGGTGCGCACCAGCGCCGGCGGGGCGCCGCGCTTGTCATGCCCGCCAAACCAGCCCGGCTCGGGGGTCAGATAGAAGAACGCGGCAGGTTCGATCTGCTCGCCGATCGCCACCGGCAGCACCGGGCGCGGCAGGCCGGCCTTGCTGCATTCCGTGTCGACCACTGCCAGGTCGCTCGCCGAAGGCTGCTGCAGCACGTAGAACACTGGCTTGCTACGGTCGAGCTTGAGGGTGAAGGCGGACTGGTTGATGGTTTCCGAGCGCACCCAGAGGTAGAGCACACGGCGTAGGGCACCAAAAACGAGGCGGCGTAAAGGCGAGCGGGTCATACGGACTCTGCGGGGCAATCAAGCGAGCATTTGCTCGGGGGCGCTAGTTTGCCGGATTCGCCGCGCGGCGGCAAAAGCCATCAGTGCTGGCGTGCGCTGGCCAATGGTCGGGATTCGGCCCGGCTGGTGGCCGATTGGGGACTATTCTTCAGGTCTGAGGTGCCCCGCCAATCCTTGTCCGGTCTGCCACTGGACGGGGTGAGTAGGGCCGATCAATGTCGCATCGCAGATGTTATCCGAGGAGGTTGCTATGAAAAGGTTTTCATTGCTTTGTCTGGGCCTTGCCGTGGCGGCAGGGGCTGCCCAGGTCCAGGCCGAAACGGTGGTACCCCTGAACGGCCAGAGTTCCCAGCAGGTCCAGGCGGATATTGACGCCTGCCGCAGTTCGGCCACCACTTCGAGCAGCTCAAGCGGGCCGTCCGGTCAGCGCCTGCGTGGTGCCGCGGTGGGGGCTGCCGCCGGGGCGGCGGGAGCGCAGGTGCGCGGCAACCAGCATGACGAGGTGTACGACCGCGTCGATGACGATGTGAAGCAGGAGTATCGGCAGGATCGGGCCAAGGAAACCGCAGTGGCGGGTATGGTGGTCGGCGGCTCGCGCGAGCGCCGTGATCGCCGGGACGAGCGCCGGGACGACTCGACCAGCACGGGTCAGGTCGATTCGGCGGCCTATACCAGCTGCCTGCAGGGGCGGGGTTATCAGGTCAGCCCCTGACTTTGCTGCGTTTACGTGCAGAAACACTCTGCGCAACTTTCTCTATGACAGGCTGTCTTGCAATAGCCGCGATGGCTTCATATAGTCCGGCGGCATTTTGGCAGCCTGTCTCCGCTGGGTTATCCGGGTGTCGAGATGGGTCCTCATGGGCCCCGTGGTGAGTACGGCTGGGCCCTTACCGAAAATGGTGAGAGACCATGATCGAGATAAAAAATCTAACTAAACGTTTTGCCGGACATACGGCCGTCGATAACCTCTCGTTCAACGTCCAGCAGGGGGAAGTGCTGGGCTTTCTCGGCCCTAACGGGGCCGGTAAATCCACCACCATGAAGATGTTGACCGGGTTCCTCGCGCCGACTTCCGGCACGGCGAGCATTCTCGGCTACGACATTCAGCGCCAGACCCTCAAGGCCCAGCAGCAGATCGGCTACCTGCCGGAAGGCGCGCCCTGCTATGGCGACATGACGGTGCGGGGCTTCCTCGAATTCATCGCCGAAGTGCGTGGTTTCCGTGGCGCCGAGAAGCGCGAGCGGGTCAGCCGCGCGGTTGGCCAGGTGGAGTTGGACAAGGTCCTCGGCCAGTCCATCGACACCCTGTCCAAGGGCTTCAAGCGCCGCGTCGGCCTGGCTCAGGCGATCCTGCATGATCCCAAGGTGCTGATTCTCGACGAGCCCACCGACGGCCTCGACCCCAATCAGAAGCACCAGGTGCGCGGGCTGATCCAGAGCCTGGCTCACGACAAAATCGTCATCATCTCCACCCATATCCTCGAAGAAGTCAGCGCCGTGTGTACCCGCGCCGTGGTGATCGCCTCCGGCAAGCTGGTTGCCGATGGCACGCCGCTGGAGCTGGAAAGCCGCTCGCGTTACCACCAGGCCGTCACCCTGGTCAGCAGCAGCGAGCTGGACCAGGCCGCGCTGGCGGCCCTGCCGGGCGTGGCCGGGGTCGAGGAAAACCGTCTGGAGCGCAGCCTCACCGTGCTGGCCCAGGCGGGCCAGGTGATCTTCCCGCAGGTCAACGCGTTGATTCACCAGCGTGGCTGGCTGGTCGAGGAACTGGACGTGGAGCGCGGTCGCCTCGATGAAGTGTTCCGTACCCTGACGCGCGGAGAAGCGGCATGAAACAGCTACCGGTAGTCTTCAAACGCGAGCTGGCCAGCTACTTTGCCACGCCGCTGGCGTACGTGTTTATCCTGATCTTCCTGGTGTTGTCCGGGGTCTTCACCTTCTATATGGGTGGTTTCTACGAGGGCGGCCAGGCCGATCTCAAGGCCTTCTTCAGCTTCCACCCCTGGCTCTACCTGTTCCTGGTGCCGGCTTTGGCCATGCGCTTGTGGGCCGAAGAGCGCAAGTCCGGCTCCATCGAGCTGCTGATGACCCTGCCGATCACCCGCTTCGACGCGGTCACTGGCAAGTTCCTCGCCGCCTGGGTGTTCGCCGGCATTGCCCTGCTGCTGACCTTCCCGATGATCATCACGGTCAACTACCTGGGTGAGCCGGACAACGGCGCGATCATCACCGCCTACCTGGGCAGCTGGCTGCTGGCCGGCTCCTACCTGGCCATCGGCTCGTGCATGTCGGCCCTGGCCAAGAATCAGGTGATCGCCTTCATCCTGGCGGTCAGCGCCTGCTTCCTGTTCATCGTCAGCGGTTTCCCCATGGTGCTGGATGCCTTTACCGGCTGGGCGCCGCAGTGGTTGCTGGATGCCGTGGCCTCGCTGAGCTTCCTGACCCGTTTCGATGCGATCAGCAAGGGCGTGATCGACCTGCGCGACCTGCTCTATTTCATCACCCTGATGGCCGCCTGGCTTGCCGCCACCGCCGTCGTGGTCGATCTGAAGAAGGCTGACTGAAGATGAAGAAACTGATGTATTCCGGCGCCGGCCTGCTGCTGATCGCCGCCGCCTTCCTGGCGTTCAACGTATTTTCCGGGTTGACCCTGGGCAATGCCCGGCTCGACCTGACCGAGCAGAAGCTCTACACCATCAGTGAGGGCACCAAGCAGATCCTCGGCGAGATCGAAGAGCCGATCGACCTGTACTTCTTCTACTCCGACAAGTCGGCCCGCGAGCTGGCCGTGCTGCGCAACTACGCCACCCGCGTGGAAGAGCTGCTCGAGGCTTATGAACGCGCGGCCAAGGGCAAGATCAAGCTGCATGTGATCGATCCCGAACCGTTCTCCGAGGATGAGGACAAGGCTGCCGGCTTCGGCCTGCAGGCCGTGCCGGCAAACCAGAGCGGCGAGCAGATCTACTTCGGCCTGGCCGGCACCAATGGCCAGGATGACAAGCAGATCATCCCGTTCTTCCCGCTGGATCAGGAAGAGTTCCTCGAATACCAGGTCAGCCAGCTGGTACAGAGCCTGGCCAAGCCTGAGCTTCCGGTGGTCGGTCTGATGTCCGGGCTGCAGATTAACGGTGGTTTCGACATGGCCAGCCGCCAGCCGACCGCGCCCTGGATGTTTATGGAGCAGGCGCGTCAGCTGTTCAAGATCGCCAGCCTGAAAATCGGCATCGACCAGATCCCGGACGATATCTCGGTGCTGTTGCTGGTACACCCCAAGCAGCTGCCGGAGGCGACCCTGTACGCCATCGACCAGTTCGTCCTGCGTGGCGGCAAGTTGCTGGTGTTCGTTGACCCGTTCAGCGAGGCCGACACCGGCATGCCGATGCTGCCGGGCGATGGCGCCGACAAGGCGTCCGACCTGGAACCGCTGTTCAAGGCCTGGGGCCTGCGCCTGATGCCGGGCAAGGTGCTCGGTGACGGTTCCTACGCCATGGCCGTAGGTATGGGCCAGAGCCAGCGTCCGGTGCGCCATGCCGGCTGGCTGGGCCTGCCGCCGCGTGCGCTGAACCAGGAAGACGTGAGTACCGCCGGCCTGGAAAGCATCAACGTCGCCACCAGCGGCATTCTCGAACCGGTCGAAGGCGCCAAGACCCAGTTCCTGCCGCTGCTGCAGAGCTCGGAGTACGCCATGCCCTTCGAGGCGGCGCGTTTCGGCATGCTCGGCAACCCGGAAGAACTGCTGCGTGACCTGCAACCAACCGGCGAGCGTTATGCCCTGGCGGCGCGCATCAGTGGCCCGGCGCAGTCGGCCTACCCGAACGGTATCGAGGGGCAGAAAGACGGCCTCAAGGCGGCGGACAACATCAACGTCATTGCCGTGGCCGACACCGATCTGCTCAGCGACCGCATGTGGGTGCAGGTGCAGGACTTCTTCGGCCAGCGCATGCCGCAGCCGTTTGCCGACAACGCCGGCTTCGCCATCAACGCCCTGGACAACCTGTCCGGCTCGGACGCGCTGATCAGCGTGCGCTCGCGCGGTCGCTTCAGCCGCCCGTTCGAGGTGGTCGAGGCGCTGCAGCGCGAGGCCGAGGCGCAGTTCCGGGTCAAGGAAGAGGACCTGCAGAAGCGCCTGGGCGAGACCGAGCAGAAGCTCGCTGCCCTGCAGCAGAACCAGGACCCGAGCAAGCCCATGGAGCTGACCCCGGAACAGCAGGCCACCGTGCAGCAGTTCCTCGCTGAGAAGGTGCGCATCCGCAAGGAACTGCGCGAGGTGCGCTTCCAGCTCAACTCGAAGATCGAAGAACTGGGTGGCGTACTCAAGTTCGTCAACATCGCCCTGGTGCCGCTGCTGCTGACCCTTGGCGTGCTGGCGCTGTGGCTGTGGCGTCGGCGCAAGGCGGCCTAGGTGGTCGTTCGCCTCTCATGAGCCAGGCGCTTTGCCTGGCTCAACGGTGGAAAACGCGGCGCGGTTTTCCACGGAGTGGCCATCCACCTTACCCGGACGTTCGTCTGGGCAGAGGCTGTTATTCAGCACAAGCTCTTGTAGGAGCCAGCTTGCTGGCGATCAGCGGGACGCTGTCTTTATATCGCCAGCAAGCTGGCTCCTACAGGGTCAGGCCGGCTGGATAACGCTGCGCTTATCCATCGCGGCTGACTCGGCAGGGTTCTGCCGAACAGCGCCTGAGCCGTAGCGGATACTGACCAAAAAGCTGACCGTTCTGCTCCCTGAAAAATCCTGTAAAAGCCCTGTAGGCCATATGCTGCGTGCCCTGCAGGCTGTCCTGAATTATCTCTTGGCAGGCCAAACACTTGTTTTATACTCGGTTGGCGGTTGCTTCAGGAGCACTTTCAGCATCCCGTTCCACGCCGGTCTGGTGTGTGGGCGAAGCGCGGAGGAGGGCGCCCGTGGCACCGGCGAAGTCCATCCGGGCAATAACAATAATGTGAGTCGAGGAAGTGCGAATGGCTGAGCGTGAGACTGGAACCGTCAAGTGGTTCAATGATTCCAAGGGCTATGGCTTCATTCAGCGTGGCAGCGGGCCGGACGTATTCGTCCACTTCCGCGCCATCCGTGGCGAAGGCCACCGCTCGCTGGTCGAAGGTCAGCAGGTCGAGTTTGCTGTGATCCAGGGCCAGAAGGGCCTGCAGGCGGAAGACGTATCCCAGCTCTGAGCCCTGCAGCTCGCAGAAAAACAAAAGGCCCGTCAGTGACGGGCCTTTTGTTTTTCCGGGGCTGCGCTTCAGTCGGTGCGCCAGATGATCTCTTCTTCACCGTCGCTGCTGATGCGGATCCAGCGGTCGGCGGTTTCCACGCTTTCCTCCTCGTCCCAGCCACCGGGGGCGCAGCGTACTTCCACATCCAGTGCGGCGAAGGCGGCGCGGGCGCAGGTCAGGTCGTCGTCCCAGGGCGTAGCGTCGCTTTCCAGGTACAGGCTGTGCCATTTGCCCACGGCCTTCGGCAGCCAGGTTACTGGCACGGTGCCGGCGCGGCACTTGTAGGTCTGGCCCTGCTGGCGCCATTCGCTGACGGCGCCGATGGCCTGGCCCAGCCAGGCGGCGATGGCCTTGTGGTCGGCGTCCTTGAGGTAGATCTCGATATCGGGTTGGCGCATGGCGGGCTCTCTAGGTTTGGTTCTGCACGAGAAATCGTCGAGCGAAGGTCAGGCTAGGCAAAAGTCGGTGAGGACGCGGAGTTTACGAGTTGTAAATGAGCGGTCCGAACCGACTTTTAACGACGCATGGTCGAGCGCAGACATTTATCGTACCGAACCTTTCTCGATCCAATCGTAGCGAATGGATACAGTCACTTCGAAGTCTTCGGCAATTACCGCGGCGCGGCGTTCGGCGCTGGCGCGCCAGCCGTGCGGGGTCATCGCCAGCAGGTCGGCGCGGGCCTGGCTGCTGTCCAGCTGCAGGGCAAAGCGCAGGGTTTCGCTGTGAGCCAGGCGCATGCCTGGCGGAATCAGTTCGAGGTGCTTCTGCTCATCATAGTCGCGCACCTCGTCGTACAGCTTCTGCCGTAGCTGCATCAGGTGCTCGCCGGTCGGGCCCATGCGCAGCAGGCCGCCACCGGGAGCGAGCAGGCGCAGCGCTTCCTGCCAGTCCAGCGGGCTGAACACGCTGGCCAGCAGGGTGCAACTGGCGTCGGCCAGGGGCACGCGGGCCATGCTCGCCACCAGCCAACTTAGCTGCGGCGAGCGCTTGCAGGCACGCTTGACCGCCTCGCGGGAGATATCCAGGGCATAGCCGTCGGCATCCGGTAGCAGCTCGGCGAGTTGCGCGGTGTAGTAGCCCTCGCCGCAACCGATATCCAGCCAACGCTGCGGGTTGCGCTCGGCAGCCAGCTCGGCCAGGCGCTTGGCCAGTGGGGCGTAGTGACCGCCATCGAGAAAGCGCCGGCGGGCCTCGACCATGGCCACGTTGTCACCCGGATCACGGCTGTTCTTGTGCTGCACCGGCAGCAGGTTCAGGTAACCCTGGCGCGCACGGTCGAAACGGTGGTTGGCCGGGCAGGCCACACCGTTGTCGACGACGCTCAGCGCCTGCTGGCAGATGGGGCAGGTCAGGCTCATGCCAGTAGGTTTACCAGGGTCTGATAGTAGATTTCGGTCAGCACATCCAGGTCGCTGGCCAGCACGCGCTCGTCGATCTGGTGGATGGTGGCGTTGACCGGGCCCAGCTCGACCACCTGGGTGCCCAGGGTGGCGATAAAGCGCCCGTTCTGAGGTGCCGCCGGAGGTCGACGGGGTGGTGTCGCGGCCGGTGACCGTCTTGATGCTGGCTGCCACGGCGTCGAGCAGGTCGCCCGGCTGGGTGAGGAACGGCAGACCGGACAGCGCCCAGTCCAGCTGGTAGTCCAGGTCGTGCTTGTCGAGGATGGCGCGCACCCGCTGCTGCAGGCCTTCGACGGTGGATTCGGTAGAGAAGCGGAAGTTGAACACCGCCTTCAGCTCGCCGGGGATCACGTTGGTCGCGCCGGTACCGGAGTTGAGGTTGGAGACCTGGAAGCTGGTCGGCGGGAAGTAGGTGTTGCCGTTGTCCCAGTGCTCGGCGGCCAGTTCGGCCAGGGCCGGGGCGGCCAAGTGGATGGGATTCTTGGCCAGGTGCGGGTAGGCCACATGGCCCTGCTTGCCGCGCACTGTGAGGGTGCAGCCGAGCGAGCCGCGGCGGCCGTTCTTGATCACGTCGCCGACCAGGGTGGTGCTCGACGGCTCGCCGACGATGCACCAGTCCAGGCGCTCGCCGCGTTCGCGCAGGCGCTCGACCACGGCCTTGGTGCCGTGGTGGGCCGGGCCTTCCTCGTCGCTGGTGATGAGGAAGGTGATCGCGCCCTTGTGGTTCGGATGGTCGGCGACGAAGCGTTCGACGGCGATGATCATCGACGCCAGGCTGCCCTTCATGTCCGCCGCGCCACGCCCGCAGAGCATGCCCTGCTCGTCGATCAGCGCATCGAACGGCTGGTGCTGCCAGGATTGCAGCGGGCCGGTCGGCACCACGTCGGTATGCCCGGCGAAGCACAGCACCGGACCGTCGCCACCGCGGTGGGCCCAGAAATTGTCCACTTCCTCGATGCGCATCGGCTCCAGCGCGAAGCCGGCGGCGGCCAGGCGGCGCATCATCAGTTCCTGGCAACCTTCGTCGAGCGGGGTCACGGAGGGGCGGCGGATCAGGTCGCAGGCAAGCTCGAGGGTGGGGGAGAGGGTGGTCATTGCGGCTCCGGAACAGCGGTATTCTGAAAAGGCCGCCATCTTAAAGCAAAACGGCGGCCCAGGGCCGCCGTTTCGACAGGTAGAAGCGTGCTCAGACCGGGGCCGTAGCCTCGTCTTCGCTCGCTTCCAGCGGCTTCGGCAGGGACGACAGCAGGGCCATGATCAGCGCCGCCAGGTACGGCAGCGACTGCACCAGGAGCATGGCCACCCAGAACTTCACGTCGGCACTGGGCAGGCCCTGGACGATACCGATGCCGAGTGCCGAGCCCCACAGCAGGAACATGATGAACACTTCCTCGCGCGCTTCGGCCAGGGCTACCAGGATACCGTGGTTGCTGGCCATCTTCGGCGTGCGGAAGAACGGGATGGTCTTGGTGAAGGTCCCGTACAGCACTGCCTTGGCGATGGTGTGCGACAGCGCCAGGCCGGCGATGGCCGCCTGGAACGAACGCACCAGGTCGACGCCCATGGCCTTGCGGTAGAGGAACAGGATCTTGCCCAGCTTGAAGAAGAACAGCGCCAGCGGCGGGATGGCGAAGATCATCAGCGGCGGGTCGACCCGTTGCGGCACGATGATCATCGCCGCCGACCAGAGCAGGGCGCCGATGGTGAAGAAGATGTTCAGTCCGTCGGCGATCCACGGCAGCCAGCCGGCGACGAAGTGGTAGCGCTGGCCGGTCTTCAGCTCGGAGTCCTTGCCGAGGAACAGGCTGCGCGCATGGCCCTTCATGATCTGGATGGCGCCGTAGGCCCAGCGGAAGCGCTGCTTTTTGTAGTCGATGAAGGTGTCCGGCATCAGGCCCTTGCCGAAACTTTCGTGGGCGTAGGCGGCGCTATAGCCTTTCTCGAACACGCGCAGGCCCAGTTCGGCGTCTTCGCAGATGGTCCAGTCGGCCCATTTCAGTTCGTCCATCACCGTGCGGCGAATCATGGTCATGGTGCCGTGCTGGATGATCGCGTCGCGGTCGTTGCGGGTGACCATGCCGATATGGAAGAAACCTTTGTATTCGGCGTAGCAGAGCTTCTTGAAGATGTTCTCGTTGCCGTCGCGGTAATCCTGCGGCGATTGCACCACGGCGATCTTCGGATCGGCGAAGTGCGGCACCATGTGCTTGAGCCAGTTCTTGTCGACGCAGTAATCGGCGTCGATCACCGCCACCACTTCGGCATCCGGTGCGGTATGCGGCAGGATGTAGTTCAGCGCGCCGCCCTTGAAACCGGCAATCGGCGCGACGTGGAAGAAGCGGAAGCGCGGGCCCAGAACTTTGCAATAGGCCTCTACCGGCTCCCACACGGCCGGGTCCTTGGTGTTGTTGTCGATGATGATGACTTCGTAGTCCGGGTAGTCCAGCGCAGCGAGGGCGTCGAGGGTCTGTTTGACCATCTCCGGCGGCTCGTTGTAGCAGGGCACGTGGACCGACACCTTGGGCCGGTAGGCGGTGTCAGTCAGCACCGGCAGGAACGGCCGGCGACGGGTGCGGGTCCAGGCGGTCTCGGCCAGTTCATGGGCTTCGGTAAGCAGGACGATGAATACGCCGAAGGCACCGATGCCGAGCAGCAGGCCGACCATGGTGCTGAACCAGGTGCTGTACTGCTGGCTGTAGTCGTAGCCGATCCACACCAGCACCGAGCCGCCGGCGAAGGCGACGAAGGTCAGGAAGGTACGGCCGCGCTGGCGCAGGGCGCTGCCGTCGATCAGCATCAGGGCCAGGGTCAGCAGGGCCAGCACCACCGAGGCGATGGCCAGCAGGCGCCATTGCGGAATGGCTACCACCGGGCCCTCGAAGGCGAACTTGGCCTGGCGGTCGAGGTTGTACACGCCCCAGTAGGCACCGACCGAGCCTTCATCGCTGGCCTTCCACGGCTGATCGAAGGCCTCGATGACGAAGTAGTTGTAGCCCTTGGCGTTCAGCGTATTGACCAGGGTGCGCAGGTAGATGGCCTGGTCCGCCTGGGAGGCGTCGGCGCCGCCGCGCATGCGGCCGTTGCTCGGCCAGCCGACTTCGGAGAGCAGCAGCGGCTTCTTCGGGAAGAGTTTTTTCAGGTCCTTGGCGCGATCGAGGACGAACTCGGTGGAGTCCTCCATGGGCACGAACTCCCAGTAGGGCAGCACGTGGGCGGCGATCAGGTCGGTGTGCTTGGCCAGCTCCGGGGATTCCTGCCAGATGTGCCACTGTTCGGAGGTGGTCACCGGCACCTTGACTGCGGCACGCACGCGGTCGATGTAGGCGATCAGGTTCTCCACCGTCACCTCGCGGCGGAACAGCGCCTCGTTACCCACCACCACGCGCACCACACTGCGCGAGTTATTGGCGATCTCGATGGCCTTGGCGATCTCGCGCTCGTTGCGTTCCAGGTCCGGGCTGATCCAGATACCCAGGGTCACGCGCAGGCCGAATTCCTCGGCCAGTTCGGGGATGCGGGCCAGTGCGCCATCCACCGAATAGGTGCGGATGTTGTCGGTATGACCGGTTAGCAGTTCCAGGTCGGCGCGGATCTGCGCATCGCTCGGGTAGGTGTTCTGCTGCGGGTTTTGCCCGGCGCGAAAGGGCGAGTAGGAAAAACCAGAAATCTGTTCCGGCCAGTCCGGTGCGGTGACTGGGCGGTTGTAGAGGGCCCAGATGCCAGTGAACAGGGCGGCGACCGCCACGAAGACTGCAAGGTTGAGTCCGAATTTGCGCGTAGGCATGACTTTTATTCAGGTTCCGCAGGGGCAGCAGGTGGAATATCCGGCGAACGCCGGTCGGCGCGCATGCTACTCCCCTGTCCGCAGGCTGTATAGGCCGCCAGCCCCGGCGCACGGGGCCTGCCGCTGGGTGGCCGGTGGTCGTGTGGAGCCTGTTTCCGATCACCGCAGGGTGAGTCCGGCGCCGCAGGCCCCTATAATGCCGGCCGGTTTTCGAGGGTGGCGGTATGGCAACAGATGATCAGCGTTTCGGCGGCATTGCCCGGCTCTATGGCGTAGAGGGCTTGCAGCGTCTGCAGGCGGCGCATGTGGCGGTGGTCGGCATTGGCGGCGTGGGTTCCTGGGCGGCCGAGGCGCTGGCCCGTTCGGGGGTGGGCGAGATTTCCCTGTTCGACCTGGACGATGTCTGCATCACCAACACCAATCGCCAGGTACATGCCCTCAGCGGTGCGGTGGGCAAGGCCAAGGTCGAGGTCATGGCCGAGCGCATCCGCGCCATCAATCCGGCCTGCTTGGTGCATGCAGTAGCCGACTTCGTCACCCGCGAGAACATGGCCGAGTGCATCACCGAGGAGCTGGACGCGGTGATCGACTGCATCGACAGCGTCACGGCCAAGGCGGCGCTGATCTCCTGGTGCAAGCGGCGCAAGATCCAGATCGTCGCCACCGGCGGTGCTGGCGGCCAGGTCGACCCGACCAAGATCGAGATCGCCGACCTCAACAAGACTGTCAATGACCCGCTGATCGCCAAGGTGCGCTCGCTGCTGCGTCGCGACTACAACTTCTCGCGTACCCCAGGGCGCACTTACAGCATCACCTGCGTGTACTCGCGCGAGCAGCTGCGCTACCCGTTGCCCGATGGCAGCGTGTGCCTGAGCAAGGTCATGCCTGGCGACGGCACCCGCCTGGACTGCGCCGGCGGCTTCGGCTCGGCGATGATGGTCACGGCCAGTTTCGGCATGGTCGCGGCGGCGAAAATCATCGACAAGCTGGTGGCTGGTGCCAGGCGACCAGCGGAGCGCCGACAGCCTGACTGATAGCTGCGCTCGGCTAAGCTGAAACAACGGACAGGGAGATAGATCTGCCGCCAGGGACAGCGTCGAGATGTGTGCCCGAGGTGCCAATCAATTGCGCTGCATGTGTCTGAAAACCTGGCTTGCGCTGATCTGCCTGCTGCTGCCTGTAAGTGCCGCACAGGCGCAGCAGACCGTGCGCATCGGCACCGGCGACTGGGCGCCTTATGTCGATCAGCAGCGAGAGGATGGCGGCGCCCTCGGTCGTCTGGTCGGTGCCGTGTTCGCCGAGGCCGGTTACCGGGTCGAATACCTGTTCTATCCCTGGGATCGCAATGTGCTGATGCTCCAGCATGGCGAGCTTGACGCCATCATGCCCTACAGCTGCACGCCCAAGCGCCTGCAGTACGGGGTGTGCAGCGAGCCGCTGGTGCAGGGCGAAATCGTCCTGTTCCACCGCAAGGATCTGTCGTTCGACTGGCGTGACCTCGATGACCTGCGGCCTTTTCGCATCGGTACTACCCTGGGCTACTCCTACGGCCCGCAGTTCGATGCGGCGTTGCAGGCGGGCAGCTTGCAAGCGCTGCAGAACAGCAAGGAAGACACCAATTTTCGCCTACTGGAACTGGGTCGCATCGACCTGCACCCGCAGGATCGGGCGGTGGGTTACAGCATGTTGCGCCAGCACTTTTCTGCCGCCGAGCTGGCGAGCATTACCCACCATCCGCGCCAGTTGAATACCGAGCCGTTGCGCCTGCTGTTTCGCAAGGATGATCCGGCGTCCCTGGCGGTGATGCGCCGTTTCAACGAAAGCCTCAGGCGTTTTGCCGAGCGTGGCGAGCTGCAGGCTCTGCAGCGGGCGCTGTATAGCGGTGATCCGGATAGCTGGATGCCGACGTTGCTGGCACCGCGCGACTGAGGAAAAACTGCCTTTGGCAGCAGGGCTGCGCTTTTATCTGCCGTGTGGCCGGTCGGCTACCCGTATAATCGCGCCTTTCCCGCGTCTGCCGGGCCTTACGAGATGTACCGATGATCAACAACGATGTGCTGCGCAGCCTGCGCTACCTGCTGGATGTCAGTGACGCCAAACTGGTTGAAATCTGCCAGCTGGCCGACTACTCGCTGAGCGAGGCCGATGTCGCCGCCTACCTGCTGAAGGAAGAGGAAGAGGGTTTTGTGCCCTGCCGCGACGAGATGCTGGCGCATTTCCTCGATGGTCTGGTGTTCTTCAAGCGCGGCAAGGATGACAGCCGCCCGGCCCTGCCGGTGGAGAAGCGCCTGACCAACAACACCATCCTGAAGAAGCTGCGCGTGGCCTTCGAGCTGAAGGACGACGACATGCACGCCATCCTCCAGGCCGCCGACCTGCCGATGACCAAGGCCGAGTTGAGCGCGCTGTTCCGCAAGCCGGGGCACAAGAACTTCCGTCTGTGCGGCGATCAGGTGCTGCGCAACTTCCTCCGTGGCCTGACTCAGCGCCAGCGCGGTTGAGGCGCAGTAGATACTGTTATTCAGCACAAGCTTTTGTAGGAGCCAGCTTGCTGGCGATCAGCGGGACGCTGTCTGCCTATCGCCAGCAAGCTGGCTCCTACAGGATGGATGGAGCCGTGTTCATCCACCATTAGCTCGCTTGGTGGATCGATGAAGCGCGATCCACCCTACGTCTGGGTCAGCTCGCGCATGCGCTGCAGCACGGCAATCAGACCGTTGCTGCGTGAGGGTGAGAGCTGGCGGGCCAAGCCCAGCTGCTTGAACCAGTCGGCCAGGTCGAGGGCTTCCAGCTCGGCTGCCGAGAGTCCGTCGACCCGCGCCAGCAGTACGGCCAGCAGGCCACGAATCAGCCGTGCATCGCTGGTCGCGCGGAACTGCCAGCGACTCTCCTGCGCTGCACCGACCAGCCAGACCTGACTTTCGCAGCCCGATACCCGGTTGGCTTCCTGCTTTTCCTCTTCGCTCAGCGGCGCCAGGCGTTCGCCCCACTGCATCAGCAGGCGCGCGCGCTGTTCCCAGCCGGGGCATTGGCCAAAAACGTCGAGCGCCTCGCGGGCGCTGTCCGGCAGGCTCATCGCAGCAGCTCCAGGGCCTTGTCCAGGGCGACGAAGAAGCGCGCCAGATCATCGTCATCGTTGTACAGACCGAGTGACACGCGGATCGCTCCGGGCAGGCCGAGGCTTTTCAGCAGCGGCATGGCGCAGTGATGACCGGCGCGCACGGCGATGCCTTGCTCGGTCAGCAGGTGGGCGAGGTCGGCGCTGTGCACCTCGGCCACGGTGAAACTGGCCAGGGCTGCCTGCGGCTCACCGAGCAGCTGGATGCCGTCACGGGTGCTCAGACCGGCCAGCAATCTTGCGTGCAGGGCTGCCTCATGGCCGGCCACGGCCGCCTGATCCAGCCCGGCCAGGTAATCCAGGCTGGCGCCGAGGGCGATCACGCTGGATATCGCCGGGGTGCCGGCCTCGAAACCTAGCGGCGCCGGGCGGAAACGGGCGTGCTGGTAGTCGGCGTCCAGGACCATTTCGCCGCCGAACTGCCAGTGGCGCAGTTGCGCCAGGGCCGTGCTGCGCCCGTAGAGCAGGCCGACGCCGTCCGGGCCATATAGCTTGTGGCTGGAGCATACGTAGAAGTCGCAGCCCAGCGCCTGCACGTCATGCCGCCCATGCACCACGCCCTGGGCGCCATCGACCACGCTTAGCGCGCCTTGCGCCTGGGCCAGGGCGAGCAGTTCGCGCACCGGTTGCCAGCAGCCCAGCACGTTGGACAGCTGCGATACGGCCAGCAGGCGGGTGCGTGGGCCGATCAGCGTGGCGGCCTGCGCCAGGTCGATCTGCCCGCTGTTATCCAGCGGCAGGATCACCAGCTTGAGGCCGCGGCGCAGCGCCAGTTGCTGCCAGGGCAGCAGGTTGGCGTGGTGCTCCAGGGCGCTCACGACGATTTCGTCGCCGGGCTGTAGCAGGTGTTCCAGGCCATAGGCCAGCAGATTGAGGGATTCAGTGGTGCCGCGGGTGAAGAGGATCTCCTCGCTGCTGGGTGCATTCAGCCAGTGCGCCACCTTGCCCCGGCTGGTCTCGAAGGCGCGCGTGGCGCGTTCGCCCGGTAGGTGCTGGGCGCGGTGCACGTTGGCTGCGCCGCTGGCGTAGTAACCCAGCAGGCTGTCGAGCATGGCCTGTGGCTTCTGCGCGGTGGCGGCGCTGTCCAGATAGGTCTGGCCTTGGTTGTCGAGGGCCAAGATGCCGGGGAAGTCGGCGCGCCAGGGGGAAGTCAGTGACATGGGCTTTGGCACCGCAGGAATGTCTGCTGAGTATAAATAGACAGGCCGGGCATGAGCCCGGCCTGTTCACTATCACGCGGCCGAAAATCGGAGCTGAAGCGTTGCGAGCGACGGCCAGGCAAGGCGAAATCAGGCGAGGGCGCGGAGTTTACTGAGTGTAAATGAGCAGCCTGAGCCTGATTTCAACGCCGAATGGCCTAGCGCAGCAGCTTCAGCCCGATTTTCAGTTGTGGGCGTGCAGCGCCTCGTTGAGTTCGATCGCGGTCTTGTTGGTCTTGCACTCCACCGCACCGCTCTGCGAGTTGCGGCGGAACAGCAGGTCCGGCTGGCCAGCCAGCTCGCGGGCCTTGATCACCTGGACCAGATTGTTCTGCTCGTCGAGCAGGGCGACCTTGGTGCCGGCGGTGATGTACAGGCCGGACTCCACGGTGCTGCGATCACCCAGCGGGATGCCGATACCGGCGTTGGCGCCGATCAGGCAGCCTTCGCCGACGCTGATGATGATGTTGCCGCCACCGGACAGGGTGCCCATGGTCGAGCAGCCGCCACCCAGGTCCGAGCCCTTGCCGACGAATACGCCAGCGGAGACGCGGCCTTCGATCATGCCCGGGCCGGCGGTGCCGGCGTTGAAGTTGACGAAACCTTCGTGCATCACCGTGGTGCCTTCGCCGATGTAGGCGCCCAGGCGCACGCGGGCGCTGTCGGCGATACGCACGCCGGCCGGCACCACGTAGTCGGTCATTTTCGGGAACTTGTCAACCGAGAACACTTCCAGCAACTCGCCCTTCAGGCGCGCTTCCAGCTGGCGCTCGGCCAGCTCACTCAGGTCGACGGCGCCCTGGCTGGTCCAGGCCACGTTTGGCAGCAGCGGGAAGATGCCGGTCAGGTTCAGGCCATGCGGCTTGACCAGGCGGTGCGACAGCAGGTGCAACTTGAGGTAGGCCTCGGGGGTGCTGGTCAGGGCGATGTCGGCATCGAGGAAGGTTGCCACCAGCGGCTTGTGGCTTTCGGCCAGGCGGGTGAGCAGGGCGGCCTGGGTGGCATCGATGCCTTTCAGGGCTTCGGCCAGCTCGCCCGCCTGCTGGGTGGTGAAGGCGATGGCCTGGTTGCCGCCGGTGTAGCCGAGCTTCTGCGCGACCTTGTCGGACAGGGCGGCGGCCGGGTGCAGCAGCGGCTGGGCGTAGAAGATTTCCAGCCAGCTGCCTTGGCGGTTCTGGGTGCCGACACCGAAGGCGATGCTGAACAGTTGGGTAGACATGGCAATTCCTCTTGCTGAATTAGGTTGGATCAGGCCGGCGCATCAGCAGCCAGGCGAATTCGTGGGTGGCTCAGTTCAGTGCGGCGGCGTACAGCTCGGGCTTGAAGCCGACCAGGGTCTTGTCACCGAGGTCGAGCACCGGGCGCTTGATCATCGAAGGCTGGGCCAGCATCAGTTCGATGGCGCGCGCTTCATCGAGATCACTCTTCTGCGCCTCGTCGAGTTTACGGAAGGTGGTGCCGGCGCGGTTCAGCACGGTTTGCCAGCCGTGCTCGGCGCACCACTGCTGCAGGCGGGCGCGGTCGATACCGGCGACCTTGTAGTCATGGAAGGCATAGATGGCGCCCTGCTCGTCGAGCCAGGTGCGGGCTTTCTTCATCGTGTCACAGGCCTTGATGCCATACAGGTACAGGCTTTCGCTGGTTTTGCTCACTCTGCGCGCTCTCCGCAAGCGATTGAACGTTCGGTGCAATCAGCCGGCAATTATGCCACGCCCGGCTGCTTTCGGCCGTTTTCAGGCTGCTTTCAGTGATTCGCCTGAAATATGGCGTCAGACGAACGGCGGCTCAATATGAGACCTGGTCGAAAATTAGCCAGGCGTTGCCTCTCTATCCTGCGCGAGGTGCGAAGTAGAGAGGTGCACGCCATGATTGATCTTAGCTATTGGGATCTGTCGATCCCGGAAGGTAACCCCGTTATCGTCATTGAAAGCCCGCAGCTGGTGGCAGGTTACAACGACCAGTATTTCAAGCCTGCGGGCGGCTCCATCCAGTTCTGGGCCCCGGTCAGCGGTACCAGTACCAACCTCAGCGACTACCCGCGTACCGAGCTGCGTGAGGCTTATGCCGATGGCAAGCCACGCAATTGGCTGTACACCGAAGGTACTGCCACCCTCAGCGCGCGGTTGGAGGTGAACCAGCTGCCGTCCGTGGGCGGGGTGATCGTCGGGCAGATTCATGCCAAGGATAATCCCTACCCCTTCCTCAAACTGAGTTATCGCCTGGATCGGGGTGTCGGCTACCTAGACGTCACCCTGCGCAAGAAGCCGACGGACAGTGCCAGCCCGGTGGTGCTGACCTACAAGAGCATGCCGCTCAACACTGCCTTCGACTATTCCTTCAAGGTTTCGCCGAGCGGTCGCCTGGATGTGAATGTTGCCGGCATGCAATACAGCACCACGGTCAATAGCGCCTGGGCGAAGAAGGCTTTCTACTTCAAGACCGGCAACTACATCCCGGACAACCAGGGTCCGACTACCGAGGGTGGGCGGGTGACCTTCCATGACATCAAGGTCGGCCACCAGCCCAAGTAGTCAGCCGCGGATGAACTGGCGAATGCGCTCGGCGGCTTCCACGCACTCGGCCAGCGGTGCGACCAGGGCCATGCGCACGCGCCCGGCGCCCGGGTTGTCGCCGTTCACCTCGCGTGACAGGTAGGAGCCGGGCACCACGGTGACGTGCTGCTGGGCGAACAGTTCGCGGGTGAACTGGCTGTCGTCGCCCGGCGTCTTGGCCCACAGGTAGAAACCGCCGTCGGGGCGTTGCACGTCGAGCACCGGGCCGAGGATGTCGAGCATGGCGGCGAACTTCTCGCGGTACAGGTCGCGGTTGGCGCGTACGTGGGCTTCGTCGTTCCAGGCGGCGACACTGGCCAGCTGGGTCTGCACCGGCATGGCGCAGCCGTGGTAGGTGCGGTACAGCAGGAAGGCTTTGAGGATGTCGGCGTCGCCAGCCACGAAGCCTGAGCGCAGGCCTGGCAGGTTGGAGCGCTTGGACAGGCTGTGGAACACCACGCAGCGCTTGAAATCGCTGCGGCCCAGTTCGGCGCAAGCGCTGAGCAGGCCCGGTGGCGGGTTGTCCTCGTCGAAGTACAGCTCGCTGTAGCACTCGTCGGCGGCGATCACGAAATCATGCTCATCGGCCAGGGCGATCAGCTTATTCAGCTGTTCCAGCGGCACCAGGGCGCCGGTGGGGTTGCCGGGCGAGCAGAGGAAGAGAATCTGGCAGCGCTGCCAGACAGCGGCCGGTACGGCGTCGAAGTCCGGATTGAAACCATTGTCTTCCAGGCACGACAGGTAATGCGGGGTGGCGCCGGCGAGCAGGGCCGCGCCTTCGTAGATCTGGTAGAACGGGTTGGGGCTGACCACTAAGCCGCCGACATCACGCTGCACCACGGTCTGGGTGAAGGCAAACAGCGCCTCGCGCGTGCCGTTGACCGGCAGCACGTGGCGCGCGGCATCCAGCCAGCCGGCGGGCACCTTGAAGCGGCGTTCGCACCAGGCGGCGATGGCTTCGCGCAGGGCCGGGATGCCCAAAGTGGTCGGGTAGACGGCCAGCTGTTCGAGGTTGGCGCTCAGTGCCTCGGCGACGAAGGCCGGCGACTTGTGCTTGGGTTCGCCGATGGACAGGGCGATCGGGCGCTTGTCTGCCGGTGGCTGGGCGCCGGCGAGCAGGGCGCGCAGTTTCTCGAAGGGGTAGGGCTGCAGCTGGGTCAGGGCGTGGTTCATAACGTCTCTTTACTTGCGCGGGGCGGGCCGTGCGGCCCAGGTCAGATGCGGATGGCGCCGGTGGTCTGGGCTTCACCGTTGGCCTGCGACAGTTGCTGGACGATGGCGTCCTGCAGGTGGGCGCACAGTTCGGGGTCGGCCAGTGGCTGGTTGTGCGCGTCGGTGATGAAGAAGATGTCTTCCACGCGCTCGCCCAGGGTGGCGATCTTGGCGTTCTGCAACGACAGGTCGAAGTCCAGGAAGATCTTGCCGATACGTGCCAGCAGGCCGGGGCGGTCCGGGGCAGTCAGCTCGATCACCGTCACCGGGCGCTGCGCATCGTTGTGGATGCTCACCTGCGGGGCGAAAGCGAAGTGCTTGAGCTGGCGCGGCACCCGGCGCTGGATGATGTTCGGGTAGTCATCCGGGTTCTTCAGCGCGCCGATCAGGCCTTCGCGGATCTGCTTGATCCGCGCCGGGTTGTCGCCAATGCGCCCGCCCTCGGTATCCAGAACGATATAGGTGTCGAGGGTGAACTGGCTGGTGGAGGTGATCACCCGGGCGTCATGGATGTTCAGGTTGAGCTGGTCCATGGCGGCCACGGTCACGGCGAAGAAGTCGTGCTGGTCCGGGGCGTAGATGAAGATCTGGGTGGCGCCCTCGAACTCGCGCTGGGCGGTTTCCTTGATCAGCACCAGGGGGTCGTTGCCGGCCGGGTGCTGGAGGATGGCCTCGGTGTGCCAGGCCACATCGGCGGCAGCGTGGCGCAGGAAGTAGTCGTCGCCGAGCTGGCTCCACAGTTGCTCGGCGTCGTCCTGGTCGATGCCGCCGCGGACCAGGATGTCGATCGCCGAGCTCTGCGTCTGGCGGATCTGTTCCTCACGGTCCAGCGGGTTCTCCAGGCCGCGGCGCAGGGCGCGCTTGGTCTCGGTGTAGAGCTGGCGCAGCAGGCTGGCGCGCCAGGAGTTCCACAGGCTGGGGTTGGTGGCGTTGATGTCGGCCACGGTCAGCACGTAGAGGTAGTCGAGGCGGGTCTGGTCGCCGACCAGTTGGGCGAAGTCGAAGATTACCTGCGGGTCGGAGAGGTCCTTGCGCTGGGCAGTGGTCGACATCACCAGGTGGTTCTGCACCAGCCAGGTGATCAGGCGGGTGTCCCAGGTCGGCAGCTGGTGGCGCACGCAGAAGGCTTCGGCATCCACCGCGCCCAGTTCCGAATGGTCGCCGCCACGGCCCTTGCCGATGTCGTGGTAGAGGCCGGCGAGGTAGATCAGCTCGGGCTTGGGCAGCTTGCCAATGACCTTGCTGGCCAGCGGGAATTTCTCCGCCAGCTCCGGCCACTTGAGTTTGCGCAGGTGCTTGATCAGGTTCAGCGTGTGCGCATCGACCGTATAGATGTGGAACAGGTCGTGCTGCATCTGTCCGACGATCAGGCCGAACTCCGGCAGGTAGCGGCCGAGGATGCCGTAGCGGTTCATCCGTCGCAGGTTGCGGTGGATGCCCTGGGGCGACTTGAACAGCTCGATGAACAGGCTGGTGTTGCGGATGTCGCGGCGGAAGTCGTCGTCGATCAGGTGGCGGCTGTCGCGCAGCAAGCGAATGGTATCGGCGCGCACGCCCTTGATCTCGGGGTGCTGGGCCATCAGCGCGAAGACTTCGAGGATGGCGAACGGCGTGCGTTTGAACACCCCCGGGCTGGTCACTTCGATATAGCCGTCGCGCAGCTGGAAGCGGCTGTTCAGTGGCTGTGCCGTGCCGCATTCGCCAGCGCGCAGGATGACTTCCTCGAAATGCTGGTTGATCAGCTCGCTCAGCTCGGCGACGCCCATCACCACCCGGTAGTACTTCTGCATGAAGCGCTCGACGGCCATCCTGCCGTCGCCGTCTTCGAAGCCGAGCAGGGCGGCGATCTTGCGCTGGTGGTCGAACAGCAGGCGGTCTTCGGCGCGGCCGGCGAGCATGTGCAGGGCGTAGCGCACCTTCCACAGGAACTCCTGGCTGGCGGCGAGCATGCTGTACTCGCTGTCGACCAGGAAGCCTTCCTTGACCAGTGAGTGCAGGTTGAGGGTGGCGAGCTGGCGACGGGCGACCCAGAGGATGGTCTGGATGTCGCGCAGGCCGCCGGGCGAGCCCTTCACGTTGGGCTCGAGGTTGTATTCGGTGTCGTTGTACTTGCGGTGGCGGGCTTGTTGTTCCTTGCGCTTGGCCAGGAAGAAGTGCTTGCTCGGCCACATCTGCGTGCTGCTGGTGACCTCCTGCATGCGCAGGCGCAGGCGTTCGGGGCCGGCGATGGTGCGGCTTTCCATCAGGTTGGTGATCACCGTCAGGTCGGCGCGAGCCTCCTCGGCGCATTCGTCGACGCTGCGCACACTCTGGCCGACTTCCAGGCCGATGTCCCAGAGCAGGGTGAGGAAGCCTTCGATGGGGTTGCGGAAGACTTCGTGGTCGGCGCTGTCGAGCAGGATCAGCAGGTCGATGTCGGAGTTGGGGTGCAGCTCGCCGCGACCGTAGCCGCCGACCGCCAGCAGGGCGATGTCGGCGTCCTCGCTCCAGTCGAAGCGCTTCCAGGCCTCCTGCAGGATCTGGTCGACGAACCAGGCGCGGTCCTCGACCAGGCGGCGGATGTCGCGGCCTTCGCGGAATCGCCCGTCGAGCACTTCGCGGGCCTGCTTGAGGGCTTTCTTGAAGGCGGCGATGGGGCTGGACTTGAGCGCCAGTTCTGCCTGGAACTGGCCGCGATCAAACAACTCCGGGTCCATCTGCGGCATGCGTGCCTACCTTCTCTCTATATATGTGTGGGCTCAGGCGGAAGTGCGCGGCAGGGTATCGTCGCTGCGCAGGGTGAGAATCTCGTAGCCGTCGGCGGTGACCAGGATGGTGTGCTCCCATTGGGCGGAGAGCTTGCGGTCCTTGGTGATGGCGGTCCAGCCGTCGCCGAGCAGGCGGGTTTCCGCGCGGCCCTGGTTGATCATCGGCTCGATGGTGAAGGTCATGCCTTCCTTGAGTTCCATGCCGGTGCCGGCGCGGCCGTAGTGCAGCACCTGTGGTTCTTCATGGAAAACGGCGCCGATGCCGTGGCCGCAGTACTCGCGCACCACGCTGAAACCATGCTTTTCGGCGTGTTTCTGGATCACTTCGCCGATGTCGCCCAGGCGCGCGCCCGGCTTGACCAGCTGGATGCCCTTGTACATTGACTCCTGGGTGACCTGAGCCAGCTTGACCGCCCACTCGGGAACCTTGCCGACCATGAACATCTTGCTGGTGTCGCCGTGGTAGCCATCCTTGATCACGGTAACGTCGATGTTCAGCACGTCGCCGTCTTTCAGCGGCTTCTCGTTGGGGATGCCGTGGCAGACCACATGGTTGAGCGAGGTGCAGATCGACTTGGGGAAGCCTGGGCGGCCCGGTGCGGCGCCATAGTTGAGTGGCGCCGGGATGGCCTTCTGCACGTTGACGATATAGTCGTGGCAGATGCGGTCGATTTCTTCGGTGGTGATGCCGGGTTTGACGTGCTCGCCGATCATCTCCAGCACTTCGGCGGCCAGGCGGCCGGCGATGCGCATTTTTTCGATTTCTGCGGGAGTCTTGATGGTGACGGTCATGCAGTCTCTCTCGGCGCCGGCGGCGCAAGGCAAAAACAGGGAAGACGGCGATTCTAGCAGAAAGCAATCGCCCGGCGGCAGGGCGCGCGGGCTGCTGCTCGGCCCAGGTCGGCGGGCTGGAGGGGTTGTTTGCGCTAGCTTGGTGCGGCTTTCTATGGTATAAAACGCGCCGCTTTACGGGCAGTGGGCTCGTAAAGCTTTAATCCGCACACGTATCGACACGTTATCCTGGGTGCCTGCAAGGGTTGGATAGCGGGATGCGTGGAGGCCTAACCCGACTTATCAAGGAACTATCATGTCCCAAGTCAATATGCGCGATATGCTGAAGGCCGGTGTGCACTTCGGCCACCAGACCCGTTACTGGAACCCGAAAATGGGCAAGTTCATTTTCGGCGCGCGCAACAAGATCCACATCATCAACTTGGAAAAGACCCTGCCGATGTTCAACGAGGCCCTGTCCTTCGTTGAGAAACTGGCTAACGGCAAGAACAAGATTCTGTTCGTGGGCACCAAGCGTTCCGCTGGCAAGATCGTTGCTGAAGAAGCTGCACGTTGCGGTTCGCCGTACGTCGATCACCGCTGGTTGGGCGGCATGCTGACCAACTACAAAACCATCCGTGCTTCGATCAAGCGCCTGCGTGATCTGGAAACCCAGTCCCAGGACGGCACCTTCGCCAAGCTGACCAAGAAAGAAGCCCTGATGCGCACCCGCGACCTGCAAAAGCTGGATCGCAGCCTGGGTGGTATCAAGGACATGGGCGGTCTGCCGGACGCTCTGTTCGTGATCGACGTTGATCACGAGCGCATTGCTATCACCGAAGCCAACAAGCTGGGCATCCCGGTCATCGGCATCGTCGATACCAACAGCAGCCCGGAAGGCGTTGACTTCATCATCCCGGGTAACGACGACGCCATCCGCGCCATCCAGCTGTACATGGGTGCCATGGCCGACGCCGTAATCCGTGGTCGCACCAACGCTGCCGGTGGCGCCGACGAGTTCGTCGAAGAAGCGTCCTCCGAGGCCAGCGAAGGCTGATAGCGGGCGACTAACGTCACCCGTTGCGCAAGAAGGGGGCTAGGCCCCCTTTTTGCCACTTACGAATTTGTACCCGGTATCCGGGTTGATTGGTTGACTACCGATTCAAGAGGATCAAGAACATGGCAGAAATTACTGCAGCCCTGGTTAAAGAACTGCGCGAGCGCACTGGCGAAGGCATGATGGATTGCAAAAAGGCCTTGACCAAGGCCGGCGGCGACATCGAAAAAGCCATCGACGACATGCGCGCCTCGGGTGCCATCAAGGCCGCCAAGAAGGCTGGCAACATTGCCGCCGAAGGCGCCATCGCAGTCAAGGACGACGGTAAATCCGCCGTTCTGCTGGAAGTCAACTCGCAGACCGACTTCCTGGCCCTGCAAGACGACTTCAAGGCCTTCGTCGCTGCCAGCGTCGAGCAGGCTTTCGCTGACAAGCTGACTACCGTTGAGCCGCTGATCGAAGCCCGTGAAGCCGATCGTCTGGTGCTGGTTGGCAAGACCGGTGAAAACGTCAACATCCGCCGTCTGGCCCGTGTTGAAGGCGACGTGCTGGGTTCCTACCTGCACGGCAACAAGATTGGCGTAGTTGTGGCTCTGAAAGGCGGTAGCGTCGAGCTGGCCAAGGACATCGCCATGCACGTAGCTGCCAGCAACCCGGAATTCCTGCTGCCGAGCCAGGTCTCTGCCGAGGCCATCGAGCGCGAGAAGAACGTGTTCCTGTCCCTGAACGAAGACAAGATGAAGGGCAAGCCGGCTGAAATCGTCGAGAAGATGATTGCCGGTCGCATCAGCAAGTTCCTGGCCGAAGCCAGCCTGGTTGAGCAAGCCTTCGTCAAGGATCCGGAAATCACCGTCGGTGCTCTGGCCAAGAAAGGCGGCGCCGAAATCGTTTCCTTCACCCGCTTCGCGGTCGGTGAAGGCATCGAGAAGCCGGTCGACAACTTCGCTGACGAAGTTGCTGCTCAAGTGGCTGCCGCCAGCAAGCAGTAAGACGGTTCTACACTGTCGTACCGAAGAGGCTGCCCGCTATGCGTGCAGCCTCTTTTGCAAAGCGCGAGGCATAATTGCCAGCGCTGCACCCATTCACCGGGCAGTGGTCTGACTGCCGGGTAAAATACGAAGCCCCAGGCTTCGACTAGAAAACAACGCCGCAGGAGAGATACGCATGGCTCAGCAGGTGAGTGGTCGCCAACCTCGCTATAAACGCATTCTGCTCAAACTTAGCGGCGAGGCCCTGATGGGCTCGGAAGACTTCGGTATCGATCCGAAGGTTCTCGATCGCATGGCCCTGGAAGTCGGCCAGTTGGTCGGCATTGGTGTGCAGGTCGGTCTGGTGATCGGTGGCGGCAACCTGTTCCGTGGTGCGGCGCTGTCCGCGGCCGGTATGGATCGGGTCACCGGTGACCACATGGGCATGCTCGCCACCGTGATGAACGCCCTGGCCATGCGCGATGCGCTGGAGCGCTCGAATATCCCGGCTATCGTGATGTCGGCAATTTCCATGGTCGGCGTGACCGATCACTACGACCGGCGCAAGGCCATGCGCCACCTGAAAACCGGCGAAGTGGTGATTTTTGCGGCCGGTACCGGCAATCCGTTCTTCACCACTGATTCCGCCGCCTGTCTGCGCGCGATCGAGATCGATGCCGATATCGTGCTCAAGGCTACCAAGGTCGATGGCGTGTACACTGCCGATCCTTTCAAAGACCCCAATGCCGAGAAGTTCGATCGTCTGACCTATGACGAGGTGCTCGACCGCAAGCTGGGTGTCATGGATCTGACGGCCATCTGCCTGTGCCGCGATCACAAGATGCCGCTGCGGGTTTTCAACATGAACAAGCCAGGCGCCCTGCTGAATATCGTGGTGGGCGGCGCCGAAGGAACCCTGGTCGAGGAGGATGCACAATGATCAACGAGATCAAGAAAGACACCCAGGAGCGCATGCAGAAGAGTCTGGAGTCGCTGAGCCATGCGTTCAGCCGGATTCGTACCGGTCAGGCGCACCCGAGCATTCTGGGTGGCGTGATGGTGCCTTACTACGGCGCTGATACCCCGCTCAATCAGGTGGCCAACGTCACCGTCAAGGATGCCCGCACCCTGCAGGTGGTGGCGTTCGAGCGCGGCATGCTGGCTGCCGTCGACAAGGCGATCCAGAGCTCCGGCCTGGGCTTCAATCCGACCAACCTGGGTGAGCTGCTGCTGATCTCGATGCCCGCGCTGACTGAAGAAACCCGCAAGGGTTTCACCAAGCAGGCGCGTGGCGAGGCGGAAAACGCCCGGGTGGCGGTGCGCAATATTCGTCGTGATGCCCTGGCCCAGCTGAAAGACCTGGTCAAGGAAAAGGAAATCAGCGAAGACGAAGAGCGTCGCGCTTCCGACGAGGTGCAGAAGCTGACCGACAAGTTCGTCGCCGAGGTGGAAAAGGCTCTGGAAGCCAAAGAAGCCGATCTGATGGCGGTGTGACGGTCTCCTAGCCATGGTCAAGAGCAAGCAGGAAGCCCAGGCGATAGTGCCGCGTCACGTGGCCATCATCATGGATGGGAACAATCGCTGGGCGAAAAAACGTCTGCTGCCTGGCGTGGCTGGACACAAGGCCGGCGTCGATGCCGTGCGTGCGGTGATCGAGGTGTGCGCCGAGGCGGGGGTCGAGGTGTTGACCCTGTTCGCCTTCTCCAGTGAGAACTGGCAACGCCCGGCCGAAGAGGTCGGGGCGCTGATGGAGTTGTTCCTCGGCGCTCTGCGCCGCGAGGCGAAGAAGCTCAAGGACAACGCCATCAGTCTGCGCATCATCGGTGATCGCTCGCGCTTCCATCCGGAGTTGCAGGCCGCCATGCGCGAGGCCGAGCAGATCACCGCCGGGGAAAATCGCTTCGTCCTGCAGGTGGCGGCCAATTATGGTGGCCAGTGGGATATCGCCCAGGCCGCGCAGCGCCTGGCGCGTGATGTACAGGCTGGTCATCTGCAGCCGGAGGATCTGACGCCCGAGCTGTTGCAGAGCTGTCTGGTTACCGGTGATCTGCCGTTGCCGGATCTGTGCATTCGCACCGGTGGCGAGCATCGCATCAGCAATTTCCTGCTCTGGCAGCTGGCGTACTCCGAGCTGTATTTCTCCGACCTGTTCTGGCCGGATTTCAAACACGAGGCCATGCGCAAGGCGCTGGCCGATTTCTCTACCCGCCAGCGGCGCTTCGGCAAGACCAGCGAACAGGTAGAAGCCGAGGCGCGTAACTGATGCTCAAACAACGGATCATTACGGCGTTGCTTCTGCTGCCGATTGCTCTGGGTGGTTTCTTCTTGCTCGATGGCGGGCTGTTCGCCCTGTTCATTGGTGCGGTCGTCACTCTCGGCGCCTGGGAATGGGCGCGTCTGGCTGGCTTCGCCGCGCAAGGGCTGCGTGTCGGTTATGCCGCGCTGGTCGCTGCGCTGCTCTATCTGCTTTATCTCACCCCGGCGCTGGCGCCCTGGTTGCTGGGGGCTGCGGTGCTCTGGTGGGCGCTGGCGACCTTGCTGGTACTGACCTATCCGGATAGCAGTCGCTACTGGGGTGGCCTGCCTGGCAAGTTGCTGATCGGCCTGCTGATCCTCCTGCCGGCCTGGCAAGGTCTGGTGCTGCTCAAGCAGTGGCCGCAGGCGAACATGTTGATCATCGCGGTGATGGTATTGGTTTGGGGTGCCGACATCGGCGCCTATTTCGCCGGCAAGGCTTTCGGCAAGCGCAAGCTGGCGCCGAGCGTCAGTCCCGGCAAGAGCTGGGAAGGTCTGTATGGTGGGCTGCTGGCCAGCCTGCTGATCACCACGGCTGTCGGCCTGCAGCAGGGTTGGCAGGGCAAGGGCTTTGCCCTGGCGCTGGCGGGCGCTGCGTTGGTGGTGCTGGTGTCGGTGGTTGGTGATCTGACCGAGAGCATGTTCAAGCGCCAGTCCGGGATCAAGGACAGCAGCAACCTGCTGCCCGGTCACGGTGGCGTGCTGGATCGCATCGACAGCCTGACCGCCGCCGTACCGCTGTTTGCCGTATTGCTCTGGCTGGCCGGCTGGGGCGCCCTGTGAGTCAGCCGCAGCAGATCACGGTGCTGGGGGCGACCGGTTCGATCGGTCTCAGCACCCTGGATGTGATTGCCCGGCATCCCGAACGCTACCAGGTCTTTGCCCTGAGCGGTTTCTCGCGCCTGCAGGAGTTGGAACAGCTCTGCCGCAAACATCGCCCGCAATTCGCGGTAACCCCTGATGAGGTTTCGGCGGCTGCACTGCAGCGTGCGTTGCGCGCCGCCGATGTGCCGACCGAGGTGCTGGCGGGTGCGCAGGCACTGTGCGACGTGTCTGCCCATCCCGAGGTGGATGCGGTGATGGCCGCCATTGTCGGCGCTGCTGGCTTGCAGCCGACCCTGGCGGCAGTCGAGGCGGGCAAGAAGGTGCTGCTGGCCAACAAGGAAGCGCTGGTGATGTCCGGCGACCTGTTTATCCAGGCCGTGCGCCGCAGCGGTGCGGTGCTGCTGCCGATCGACAGCGAGCACAATGCGATCTTCCAGTGTCTGCCGGGCGACTACGCCCGCGGTCTGGGTGCGGTCGGCGTGCGGCGCATCCTGCTGACCGCTTCCGGCGGCCCGTTCCGCGAAACGCCGTTGGCCGAACTGGAGCAGGTCAGTCCCGAGCAGGCCTGCGCCCATCCCAACTGGTCGATGGGGCGCAAGATCTCGGTCGATTCGGCGAGCATGATGAACAAGGGCCTGGAGTTGATCGAGGCCTGCTGGCTGTTCGATGCCAAGCCGGCCCAGGTCGAGGTGGTGATTCACCCGCAGAGCGTGATCCATTCGCTGGTCGATTATGTCGACGGCTCGGTGCTCGCCCAGTTGGGCAATCCGGACATGCGTACGCCGATTGCCCATGCATTGGCCTGGCCGCAGCGGATCGACTCCGGGGTGGCGCCACTGGATCTGTTTGCCGTCGCACGTCTGGATTTCCAGCGCCCGGATGAACAGCGTTTTCCCTGTCTGCGCCTGGCGCGGCAGGCGGCAGAGGTTGGTGGCAGTGCGCCGGCCTTGCTCAATGCGGCTAATGAAGTGGCGGTGGCGGCCTTTCTCGAGCGGCGCATCCGCTTTCCCGAGATCGCGCGTATCATCGATGAAGTGCTGAATCTTGAAGCGGCCGTTGCGGTCGAAAGCCTCGATGCGGTACTGGCCGCCGATGCCCGGGCACGGGTGCTGGCCGGTGAATGGTTGAATCGCCACGGGCGTTGAGTCCGGAGGAAGACGATGAGCGCGTTGTACATGATTTTTGGCACCCTGATCGCTCTCGGGGTGCTGGTCACGATCCACGAGTTTGGGCATTTCTGGGTCGCCCGCCGCTGTGGGGTCAAGGTTCTGCGTTTTTCCGTGGGCTTCGGTAGCCCGCTGCTGCGCTGGCATGATCGCCAGGGTACCGAATTCGTCGTGGCCGCCATTCCGCTGGGCGGCTACGTGAAAATGCTCGATGAGCGCGAGGGCGATGTGCCGCTCGAGCAGGTCGAGCAGTCCTTCAATCGCAAGCCGGTGCAGCAGCGCATCGCCATTGTTGCGGCAGGGCCGATCGCCAACTTCCTCCTGGCCATTCTGTTCTTCTGGCTGCTGGCCATGCTCGGCAGTCAGCAGATCAAGCCGGTAATCGGTAGTGTGCAGCCGGATAGCCTGGCCGCGGCCGCCGGTCTGTTACCGGGGCAGGAAATTCTGGCGGTGGACGGTGAGCCGACCCAGGGTTGGGGTGCGGTCAATCTGCAGTTGGTGCGTCGTCTCGGTGAGAGCGGCACGCTGGAGTTGTTGCTGCAGGAACCTGGCTCGACGGCACAAAGTACCCGTCAGGTGATTCTGCGTGATTGGCAGAAGGGGGCGGATGAGCCTGATCCGCTGCACTCCCTGGGTATTCAGCCGTGGCGCCCGAGTATTCTGCCGGTATTGAAGGAAATCGATCCCGATGGCCCGGCGCATGCCGCGGGCGTGCGCCTGGGCGATCGTTTGCTGGCTATCGGTGAGCGACGTATCGATGACTGGCAGCAGGTGCTCGATGTGCTGCGCGAATTGCCCGCCAAACAGGTCACGCTGGTTGTCGAGCGTGCGGGTGAGCGGCTGGAGTTATCCGCCAACCTGGGTGTACGTGGCGAGGGTGACTCGCGTGGCGGCTATCTCGGGGTGGGCGTCGGCTCCGTCGAGTGGCCGACAGAAATGCTCCGCGAGGTGCGCTACGGGCCTTTGGATGGCGCGGTCGAGGGGCTGCGGCGGACTTGGCACATGACCCTGCTGACCTTCGATTCGGTGAGGAAAATGCTGGTCGGCGAGCTCTCGGTAAAAAACTTGAGTGGGCCGATAACCATTGCTAAAGTGGCGGGCGCTTCAGCCCAGTCGGGAGTGGGGGATTTTCTTTATTTCCTGTCCCTGCTGAGCATTAGTTTGGGGGTTCTCAACCTGTTGCCCATCCCCGTGCTGGATGGGGGGCATCTGCTGTTTTACCTGGTGGAATGGGTGCGTGGGCGTCCACTCTCCGAACGGGTGCAGGGTTGGGGAATGCAGATCGGCATCAGTCTGGTGCTTGGGGTGATGTTGCTGGCCCTGATCAACGACCTGGGCCGTCTGTAACAAATCGCTGAATTGTGAAGCTGCCGCGTATCGCGGCAGTTTCTTTATTGCCAGTTGGAATAAGAAAGGACTTCATGAAACGTCTGCTGCTACCTGCGGTGCTCGCCGCATTGATGATTGCCGAAGTTCACGCCGAGTCCTTCACCATCTCAGATATCCGCGTCAACGGCCTGCAGCGGGTTTCCGCCGGCAGCCTGTTCGGCGCTCTGCCGCTCAACGTAGGTGAGCAGGCGGATGATAATCGTCTGGTTGAAGCCACTCGTTCCCTGTTCAAGACCGGTTTCTTCCAGGATATCCAGCTGGGTCGCGAAGGCGATGTGCTGGTCATCAATGTGGTCGAGCGCCCGTCCATCTCCGGTGTCGAGATCGAAGGCAACAAGGCGATCACCACCGAAGACCTGATGAAAGGGCTGCAGCAGTCAGGTCTGGCGGAAGGCGAAATCTTCCAGCGCGCCACCCTTGAAGGCGTACGTAACGAGTTGCTGCGCCAGTACGTGGCCCAGGGCCGTTACTCGGCCACCATCGAGGCGGAAGTCATTCCGCAGCCACGCAACCGCGTGGCGCTGAAGATCGAGATCAACGAGGGTTCGGTTGCCGCTATTCAGCACATCAACGTGGTGGGTAACAGCGTATTCCCAGACGAAGACCTGATTGGCCTGTTCGAACTGAAGACCACCAACTGGCTGTCGTTCTTCAAGAACGATGACAAGTACGCCCGCGAAAAACTTTCCGGCGACCTGGAGCGCCTGCGTTCCTACTATCTGGATCGCGGCTACATCAACATGGATATCTCCTCTACCCAGGTGTCCATTACTCCCGACAAAAAGCACGTCTACGTCACGGTCAACGTCGAGGAAGGCGAGAAGTACAGCGTCAGCGAAGTCAAACTCTCCGGCGACCTGAAAGTGCCGCAGGAAGAAATCGAGAAGCTGCTGCTGGTCAAGCAGGGTCAGGTGTTCTCGCGCAAAGTGATGACCACCACCTCCGAGCTGATCACTCGGCGCCTGGGTAACGAAGGCTATACCTTCGCCAACGTCAACGGCGTGCCGCAGCCCAACGATGAAGACAAGACCGTTGCCATCACCTTTGTTGTCGATCCGGGCAAGCGTGCCTACGTCAATCGCATCAACTTCCGCGGCAACACCAAGACCGAAGACGAAGTACTGCGCCGCGAAATGCGCCAGATGGAAGGTGGCTGGGCTTCGACCTACCTGATCGACCAGTCCAAGACCCGCCTCGAGCGCCTCGGTTACTTCAAGGAAGTCAACGTCGAGACCCCGCAGGTTCCGGGTACCGACGACCAGGTTGACGTCAACTACAGCGTCGAGGAACAGGCTTCCGGTTCGATCACCGCTAGCGTCGGCTTCGCGCAGAACGCTGGCCTGATCCTCGGTGGCTCAATCAGCCAGAACAACTTCCTCGGCACCGGTAACAAGGTCAGCCTCGGTCTGACCCGCAGCGAATACCAGACCAGCTACAACTTCGGCTTCGTCGACCCCTACTGGACCGCCGATGGTGTCAGCCTGGGCTACAACGCCTTCTACCGCGCCACTGACTACGACGATCTCGATGTCGACGTATCCAGCTATGCGGTGGACAGCTATGGTGCCGGCCTCAGCATCGGTTACCCGATCAGCGAGATATCGCGCCTGACCTATGGCCTGACCATCCAGCAGGACAGCATCGATACCGGTGATTACACCGTGGACGAGATTCTCGACTTCCTCGAGGAAGAAGGGGATGACTACCTCAACCTGAAGGCTTCCATCGGTTGGTCCGAGTCGACCCTGAACCGTGGCGTGATGGCCAACCGCGGCCACTCGCAGAGCCTGGTGCTGGAAAGCACCGTGCCGGGTAGTGACCTGTCCTTCTTCAAACTCGATTACCGTGGCCAGCTGTTCAAGCCGGTGACCGATAACTACACCCTGCGTTTTCATACCGAACTGGGCTATGGCGACAGCTATGGATCTACCTCAGATCTGCCGTTCTATGAACATTACTATGCGGGTGGTTTCAACTCGGTACGCGGTTTCGAAGACAGCAGCCTGGGCCCACGTAGTACCCCGAGCAAGGTGCAGGTGGTCGATCCGGCTACCGGCAATCTTGTCACCGTCAATGGGCCGGACAAAGATGGGCGCTACACCGACCCTGACCAGGATCCGCTGCCCTTCGGCGGTAACGTGCTGATCCAGGGCGGCGTGGAAATGCTCTTCCCGTTGCCGTTCGTCAAAGATCAGCGCTCCCTGCGTACCGCGCTGTTCTGGGACGTGGGTAATGTCTTCGACACCAACTGCACCACTAGCCAGAAAGAAAATGGCAACACCTGTGACCTGGATATTGGCGAGCTGGCCAGTTCCGTGGGTGTGGGTGTGACCTGGGTTACTGCCCTGGGCCCACTGAGTTTCAGCTTGGCAGCACCGATCAAGAAGCCGGACGATGCCGACACACAGGTCTTCCAGTTCTCTCTTGGCCAGACTTTCTAATTGCTTGATAAATGACAACAGTGTTTGTTGCAGGAGTGCATCGTGCGTAAGTTGACTCAATTGGTTCTGATCACCATGGCCCTGGTGGCGACTCCGGCGTTTGCCGAGATGAAGGTGGCAGTACTGAACTACCAAATGGCCCTGCTTGAGTCTGATGCTGCGAAGAAATACGCCGTGGATGCCGAAAAGAAGTTCGGCCCGCAACTGAACAAGCTGAAGCAGCTGGAAACCGACGCCAAGCGTATTCAGGATCGCCTGGTCAAAGAAGGCGAGCGTATGCAGCAGGCCGAGCGTGAGCGCCTGGAACTCGAATTCAAGCAGAAAGCCCGTGACTTCCAGTTCCAGTCCAAGGAGCTCAACGAAGCCAAGGCCATTTCCGACCGCGACATGCTCAAGCAGCTCAAGCCGAAGCTGGACAAGGCGGTTGAAGAAGTGATCAAGGGCGGCAATTTTGACCTGGTGCTGGAGCGTGGTGCGGTAATCGACGTCAAACCGCAGCTCGACATTACCCGTCAGGTCATCGAGCGTATGAACAAGCTGCGCTGATCATGAGCGCAGTTTCGTTTACCCTCGGTCAGCTGGCCGAGCAGCTGGGCGCCACCTTGCGTGGCGCGGCCGACAAGCCGATTCATGGCCTGGCATCCTTGCAGGATGCTGGTGCCGAGCAGTTGAGCTTTCTGGCCAATGCCCAGTACCGCAAATTCCTGGCCGATACGCAGGCAGGCGCCGTGCTGCTCACCGCGGCGGATGCCGATGGCTTCGCGGGTGATGCGTTGATCGTGGCCAATCCCTATCTGGCTTATGCCCAGCTTTCCCATCTGTTCGATCGAAAACCCGTTGCCGCTGCCGGGATTCACCCGACGGCCGTGGTGGCTGCCGATGCACAGGTCGATGCGAGTGCCAGTGTTGGCGCCTATGCGGTAATCGAAAGCGCTGCGCAGATTGGTGCTGGCGTGACCATCGGCGCGCATTGCGTGATCGGTGCGCGCAGCTCTATCGGTGAGAATGGCTGGCTGGCGCCGCGCGTGACCCTGTATCACGACGTACACATCGGCAAGCGTGTGGTCATTCAGTCTGGCGCCGTACTCGGTGGCGAGGGCTTCGGCTTCGCCAACGAAAAGGGTGTCTGGCAGAAGATCGCGCAGATCGGTGGCGTGATTCTGGGTGATGATGTCGAGATCGGTGCCAATACCACCATCGACCGCGGCGCCCTGGCCGATACCCTGATCGGCAACGGGGTCAAGCTGGATAACCAGATCATGATCGCGCACAACGTGCAGATCGGCGACAACACGGCCATGGCCGGTTGTGCGGGTATTTCCGGCAGCACCAAGATTGGTAAGAACTGCATGATTGCCGGCGGCGTGGGCATGGTTGGGCATATCGAGGTGTGCGACAACGTGTTCGTCACCGGCATGACCATGGTCACCCGTTCGATTACCGAACCTGGGGCCTACTCCTCGGGTACTGCGATGCAAACTGCGGCCGATTGGAAGAAGAGTGCTGCGCGCATTCGCCAGTTGGACGATATGGCACGACGCCTGCGCGACATGGAAAAGCGCCTGGCTGCCGTGACCCCGGGCGCCGATGCCTCATCAGATGCCTGACCCGCGTCTGACGCACGTCCCCATTCTTTAGAACAGGCTTTCCGTACATGATGGACATCAACCAGATTCGCGAATACTTGCCGCACCGTTACCCGTTCCTGCTGGTGGATCGGGTGGCAGAGCTGGATCTCGAGGGCAAGAGCATTCGTGCCTACAAGAATGTCAGCATCAATGAGCCGTTTTTCAACGGGCATTTCCCCGAACACCCGATCATGCCGGGTGTGCTGATCATCGAGGCAATGGCCCAGGCCGCCGGGATTCTCGGTTTCAAGATGATGGATCTGAAACCCTCCGATGGCACCCTGTATTACTTTGTCGGCTCCGACAAGCTACGCTTTCGCCAGCCAGTGGTGCCGGGTGATCAGCTGATGCTCGAAGCCAAGTACCTGAGCAACAAGCGCAGCATCTGGAAGTTCGCGTGCAAGGCCACTGTCGATGGCAAGGAAGTCTGCTCGGCAGAAATCATCTGTGCGGAACGCAAACTATGAGTTTGATTGACCCTCGCGCCATCATCGATCCGTCGGCCAAGCTGGCGGATGACGTTCAGGTTGGCCCCTGGTCGATCATTGGACCCGATGTGGAAATAGGCGAGGGTAGCGTGGTCGGCCCCCATGTGATCATCAAGGGCCCGACCCAGATTGGTAAGCACAACCGCATCTACCAGTTTTCCTCGGTAGGTGAAGACACTCCGGATCTGAAATACAACGGTGAGCCGACTCGCCTGGTGATCGGTGATCACAACGTGATTCGCGAGGGTGTCACCATCCACCGCGGCACCGTGCAGGATCGCTCGGAAACCACCATCGGCGATCACAACCTGCTGATGGCCTATGTGCATATCGGTCATGACAGCGTGATCGGCAACCACTGCATCCTGGTCAACAACACGGCCCTGGCCGGCCACGTGAAGATGGACGACTGGGCGATCCTCTCGGGTTTCACCCTGGTTCACCAGTTCTGCCGTATCGGCGCGCACAGCTTCTCCGGCATGGGCACGGCGATCGGCAAGGATGTACCGGCTTATGTCACCGTGTTCGGCAACCCGGCCGAGGCGCGCAGCATGAACTTCGAAGGCATGCGCCGGCGTGGCTTCAGTGCCGAAGCCATCGCTTCGCTGCGCCGCGCCTACAAGGTGGTGTATCGCCAGGGGCTGACCGTGGAGCAGGCATTGGCCGAGCTGGCCGAATCCTCCGCGCAGTTCCCGGAGGTGGCGGTATTCCGCGACTCCATCCAGGCTTCCACCCGCGGCATCACCCGCTAAGTCATGGCGCGTCCTCTACGCATAGCGCTGGTGGCCGGCGAGGCCTCTGGCGACATTCTCGGCGCCGGCCTGATGCAAGCGCTCAAGCTCAAGCATCCGCAGGTCGAGTTCATCGGCATCGGTGGGCCGCGCATGGAGGCCGAGGGTCTGGCTTCCTACTTCCCGATGGAGCGCCTGGCGGTGATGGGCCTGGTCGAGGTGCTCGGCCGCCTGCCGGAGCTGCTGGCACGGCGCAAACGTCTGATCCGCACGCTGATCGACGCCAAGCCGGATGTGTTCATCGGTATCGATGCCCCGGACTTCAACCTGACCCTCGAACTCAAGCTGCGCCAGGCTGGGATCAAGACCGTGCATTACGTCAGTCCGTCGGTCTGGGCCTGGCGGCAGAAGCGCGTGCTGAAGATTCGCCAAGCCTGCGACCTGATGCTGACCCTGTTTCCCTTCGAGGCGCGGTTCTATCTCGATCATCAGGTGCCGGTGCGTTTCGTCGGGCATCCGCTGGCCAATACCATCCCGCTGCAGGCCGACCGCCAGGCTGCGCGCGAAACCCTAGGGCTGGATAGCGATGCGATGGTCGTGGCCCTGTTGCCGGGCAGCCGTGGCGGCGAAGTGGCGCGTCTGGGCGCTTTGTTCCTCGACGCCGCCGAGCGCCTGCGCGCCATGCGGCCGGGCGTGCGCTTCGTCCTGCCCTGCGCCAGCCGTGAGCGCCGCCAGCAACTGGAAGAGCTGTTGGGTAACCGCGATCTGCCGCTGCTGTTGCTCGATGGCCAGTCCCATGAAGCCCTGGCGGCCTGCGATGCGGTGCTGATCGCTTCCGGTACGGCGACCCTCGAAGCGCTGCTGTACAAGCGGCCGATGGTGGTGGCCTACAAGGTGGCGCCGCTGACCTATCGCATCCTCAAGCGCCTGGTGACCAGCCCCTATATTTCCCTGCCCAACCTGCTGGCCGAGCGCCTGCTGGTGCCGGAGCTGATTCAGGATGCGGCCACCCCGGATGCCCTGGCGCAGACTCTGGCGCCGTTGCTGGATGATGGGGCGGTGCAAACCGAAGGTTTTGATGTGATCCATCGCGCCCTGCGCCATGATGCCTCGACCCAGGCGGCCGAGGCCGTGCTGGCCCTGGCGGGGCGTGCCTGATGCAGCTCGGTCTGGACTTCAGCCTGGTCGAGGAGCTGGTCGCCGGTGTCGACGAAGTCGGCCGTGGCCCGCTCTGCGGCCCGGTGGTCACCGCCGCGGTGATCCTTGATCCGGCGCGGCCGATCCTCGGGCTTAACGACTCGAAGAAGCTCAGCGAGGCGCGCCGCGAGAAGCTGTTCGACGAAATTTGCGAAAAAGCCCTGGCCTGGTGCATCGCTCGCGCCGAAGTGGAAGAGATCGACCGCCTGAATATCCTGCACGCCACCATGCTGGCCATGCAGCGTGCGGTGGAGGGCCTCAGCGTCACGCCACGCCTGGCGTTGATCGACGGCAATCGTTGTCCCAAGCTGGCGGTGCCCAGCGCGCCGGTGGTCAAGGGCGATAGCCAGGTGCCGGCCATCGCCGCCGCCTCGATCCTGGCCAAGGTCAGCCGTGACCGTGAGATGCAGGCGCTGGAAGCCCTATACCCCGGCTACGGCATCGGCGGACACAAGGGTTATCCCACACCGGTGCACCTAGAGGCGCTCAAGCGCCTGGGTGCCACGCCGATCCACCGGCGTTCCTTCGCGCCGGTGCGCAGTGTGCTGGAAGGTATCGACTAGCGACAGTCTCAAGCTGTCGTTTGAGTGCAGGCCCGGTACAATCCGGGCCTTATTGTTTTTGTGTTCTGTACAGGATCGTCATGACCACCACCTTCGTCCATCTGCGCCTGCATACCGAGTTTTCCCTGGTCGATGGCCTGGTCCGGGTCAAACCCTTGGTCAAGGCGGTGGCTGGTGCCGGCATGCCAGCGGTGGCGGTGACCGACCAGAGCAACATGTGCTCGCTGGTGAAGTTCTACAAGGCGGCCATGGGCGCCGGGATCAAGCCGATCTGTGGCGCCGATATCTGGCTGGCCAGCGATCAGGAAGATGGCCCGCTGACCCGCATGACCCTGCTGGCGATGAATGCCAAGGGCTATCGCAACCTCACCGAACTGGTTTCGCGCGGCTGGAGCGACGGGCAGAGCAACGACCTGGTGATCATCCAGCGTGACTGGGTCAAGGAAGCGGCCGAAGGCCTGATCGCCCTGTCCGGTGCGCGCGACGGCGAGATCGGTCATGCCTTGCTGGCCGGCGAGCAGGCGCGTGCCGAGGCACTGCTGAGTGAATGGCAGGCGGTCTTCCCCGAGCGTTTCTACCTCGAACTGCACCGCTGTAACCGGATCAACGACGAGGAACATGTGCATGCCGCCGTGGCCCTGGCCGCTCGCTGTGGTGCGGCGCTGGTGGCGACCAACGATGTGCGCTTCCTCAAGCAGGGCGACTTCGAGGCTCACGAAACCCGCGTGTGCATCGGCGAGAGCCGCACCCTGGATGATCCGCGCCGGCCGCGCACCTATTCCGACCAGCAGTACCTGAAAACCCCGGCCGAGATGGCCGAGCTGTTCAGCGACATCCCCGAGGCGCTGGAAAACACCGTCGAAATCGCCAAGCGTTGCAACATCGAAGTGCAGTTGGGCAAGTACTTCCTGCCCGACTTCCCGGTGCCGGATGGCATGACCATCGACGAGTACTTCCGCAAGGTCTCCTTCGACGGTCTCGACGAGCGCCTGGAGGTCTTGTTGCCCAAGGACACTCCGGACTACGAGGCGAAGAAGCAGGTCTATATCGATCGGCTGAATTTCGAGCTGGATATCATCATCCAGATGGGTTTCCCCGGTTACTTCCTGATCGTTATGGACTTCATCCAGTGGGCCAAGAGCAACGGCGTGCCGGTCGGCCCGGGCCGCGGTTCGGGTGCCGGTTCGCTGGTGGCCTATGTGCAGAAGATCACCGACCTCGACCCGCTGGCCTACGACCTGCTGTTCGAGCGCTTCCTCAACCCAGAACGCGTCTCCATGCCCGACTTCGACGTCGACTTCTGCATGGACGGCCGCGACCGGGTGATCGACTACGTGGCCGAGAAATACGGCCGTAACGCAGTGAGCCAGATCATCACCTTTGGCACCATGGCGGCCAAGGCGGTGGTGCGCGACGTGGCGCGGGTGCAGGGCAAGTCCTACGGGCTGGCCGACCGCCTGTCGAAGATGATCCCCTTCGAGGTCGGCATGACCCTGGAGAAGGCCTACGAGATGGAGGAGCCGCTGCGCGACTTCCTCAAGGTCGACGAGGAGGCGGCGGAAATCTGGGAGATGTCGCTCAAGCTCGAAGGCATCTGCCGCGGTACCGGCAAGCACGCCGGGGGCGTGGTGATCGCGCCGACCAAGCTCACCGACTTCTCGCCGATCGCCTGCGATGAAGAGGGCGGCGGCCTGGTCACCCAGTTCGACAAGGACGACGTGGAGGCGGCCGGCCTGGTCAAGTTCGACTTCCTCGGCCTGCGCACCCTGACCATCATCAAGTGGGCGATGGAGACGATCAACCGCGAGCAGGCGAAGAAGGGCCTGCCCGATGTGAACATCGACTTCATTCCGCTGGATGACAAGAAAACCTACGACATGCTGCAGAAGGCCGAGACCACTGCGGTGTTCCAGCTTGAATCGCGCGGCATGAAGGAGCTGATCAAGAAGCTCAAGCCGGACTGTCTGGAAGACATGATCGCCCTGGTGGCGCTGTTCCGTCCCGGTCCGCTGCAGTCGGGCATGGTGGACGACTTCATCAACCGCAAACATGGCCGCGAACAGCTCTCCTACCCGCACCCGGACTACCAGTACGCGGGCCTGGAGCCGGTGCTCAAGCCGACCTACGGCATCATCCTGTACCAGGAACAGGTGATGCAGATTGCTCAGGTCATGGCCGGCTACACCCTCGGCGGTGCGGACATGCTGCGCCGCGCCATGGGCAAGAAGAAACCCGAGGAGATGGCCAAACAGCGCGGCGGTTTCATTGAGGGTTGTGCTAGCAACAACATCTCGGCGGACCTGGCGGGCAACATCTTCGACCTGGTGGAAAAGTTCGCCGGCTACGGCTTCAACAAATCCCACTCGGCCGCCTATGGCCTGGTCTCCTACCAGACCGCCTGGCTCAAGGCGCATTTCCCGTCTCCGTTCATGGCGGCGGTGCTCTCGGCGGATATGCACAACACCGAGAAGGTCGTGACCCTGATCGAAGAGTGCCGCAGCATGAAGCTGCGCATTCTCGCCCCGGATGTGAACAACTCCGAATTCAAGTTCACCGTCGATGACGACGGGCGCATCGTATATGGCCTGGGTGCGATCAAGGGCGTGGGCGAGGGGCCGGTGGAGGCCATCGTCGAGTCGCGTCAGGATGGCCCGTTCAAGGACCTGTTCGACTTCTGCTCGCGGGTCGACCTCAAACGCATCAACAAGCGCACCCTGGAAGCGCTGATCCGCGGCGGCGCGCTGGATCGCCTGGGGCCGTACTTCGCTGACGAGCTCAAGGCCTACCAGGCCGGTATCGATCGCAACCGTGCGGTGCTGCTGGCGGCTATGGAAGAGGCGGTGCAGGCGGCCGAGCAGGCGGCGCGCAGCCATGACAGCGGGCATGCCGACCTGTTCGGCGGGCTGTTCTCCGAGCCGGAGGCGGACGTCTACGTCAACCACCGCAACGCCCGCGAGCTGTCGCTGAAAGAGCGCCTGAAGGGCGAGAAGGACTGCCTCGGTCTGTACCTCACCGGCCACCCGATCGACGAATACGAAGGTGAGGTGCGCCGCTTCGCCCGTCAGCGCATCATCGACCTGCGTCCGGCGCGCGAGAGCCAGACCATCGCCGGTCTGATCGTCAACCTGCGGGTGATGAAGAACAAGAAGGGCGACAAGATGGGCTTCATCACTCTAGACGACCGCTCCGGGCGGATCGAGGCCTCGTTGTTCGCCGAGGCCTTCGCCAGCAACCAGGCGCTGCTGCAGAGCGATGCGCTGGTGGTGGTCGAGGGCGAGGTGAGCAATGACGACTTCTCCGGCGGCCTGCGCCTGCGCGCCAAGCGGGTGATGAGTCTGGAAGAGGCGCGTACCGGCCTGGCGGAAAGCCTGCGCCTGCGTGTCGGTCGCGAGGCGCTGCAGGGCGATCGCCTGCGCTGGTTGGGCGAGTTGCTCGGCAAGTACCGCGGCGCCTGCCCGCTGACCCTGGATTACAGTGGCAGCGACGCCAAGGCCGTGTTGCAGTTCGGTGAGCAGTGGCGCATCGATCCGGCCGATGGTCTGATCCAAAGCCTGCGTGACCAGTTCGGCAAAGACAACGTCTTCCTCCAATACCGCTGAGTGGCAGGCCACAGGTCTGCTTTCTCGGTCTCGACCCCAGGCGCCTTATCCCTTAAGGTAATGCGCCAGATGGAACCAGCCGCCCGGCCACTCGGCCGCCGATGCAAGACGGACGCCTATGAACCCGAACTTTCTCGACTTCGAACAGCCGATCGCCGACCTGCAAGCCAAGATCGAAGAGTTGCGCCTGGTCGGTAACGACAATGCGCTGAACATCAGCGACGAGATTGCCCGCCTGCAGGACAAGAGCAATACGCTGACCGAGAGCATCTTCAGCAATCTCAGCAGCTGGCAGATCTCCAAGCTGTCACGCCATCCGCATCGTCCCTACACCCTCGATTACATCGAACATATCTTTACCGAGTTCGACGAGTTGCATGGTGACCGGCACTTCTCCGACGATGCCGCCCTGGTCGGCGGTGTTGCCCGTCTGGATGATCAGCCGGTGATGGTGATCGGTCACCAGAAGGGCCGCGAAGTGCGCGAGAAGGTGCGCCGCAACTTCGGCATGCCGCGTCCTGAAGGCTATCGCAAGGCCTGCCGCCTGATGGAAATGGCCGAGCGCTTCAAGCTGCCGATCCTGACCTTTATCGACACCCCGGGGGCTTACCCGGGTATCGACGCCGAAGAGCGCAACCAGAGCGAGGCCATCGCCTGGAACCTGCGCGTGATGTCGCGCCTGAAAACCCCGATCATCGCCACCGTGATCGGCGAAGGCGGTTCCGGCGGCGCGCTGGCCATCGGCGTCTGCGACCAGCTGAACATGCTGCAGTATTCCACCTACTCGGTGATCTCGCCGGAAGGCTGTGCCTCGATCCTGTGGAAAACCTCGGAGAAAGCGCCGGATGCGGCCGAGGCCATGGGTATTACTGCCGATCGCCTGAAAGGTCTAGGCATCGTCGACAAGGTGATCGCCGAGCCATTGGGTGGTGCCCACCGTGACCCAGTTCTGGCGGCGGCGAGCATTCGCAAGGAGCTGCTGTCGCAGCTCAAGGGCCTGAAGAAGCTCGATAACGACAAGCTGTTGGAGCGTCGTTACCAGCGTCTGATGAGCTACGGCATCGCCTGATCATCCTGCTGCACGCACAATGGGCCTTCGGGCCCGTTGTTGTTATTGGCTGTTGCTTTAAGCTTGGCCGATGACTTCTCTCGAAAACCGACTGCTCGCAGCACTACAGCCCTGGCTGGCAGCCCCGGCCTGGCGGGTGGCGCTGTCCGGTGGTCTGGATTCCAGCGTATTGCTGCACTTGCTGGCGCGTCTGCGCGACCGTCAGGCCTTGCCGCCGCTCTCGGCTATTCATGTGCACCATGGTCTGCAGGCGATTGCCGATACCTGGCCGCAGCACTGCCAGCAGCTGTGCGATGGGCTGGGCGTGCCGCTGCAGATCGCCTATGTACAGGTCGCTGCCGGAGCCAGCCTTGAGCGGGCGGCGCGTGAGGCGCGCTATTCCGCATTCGAACGCTGTCTGGGTGCTGGCGAGCTATTGTTGACCGGGCAGCACCGCGATGATCAGGCCGAAACCCTGCTGTTCCGTCTGTTGCGCGGTGCTGGCGTGCGCGGTCTGGCCGCTATGCCGGCGCAGCGGGCGCTTGGCCAGGGCGTTTTGCTGCGCCCATTGCTGGCGGTCTCGCGCAGCGAACTGGAGGCTTACGCGCAGCAGCATGAACTGCGCTGGGTCGAGGACCCGTCCAATGCGGATACGCGTTTCGCGCGTAACTTCCTGCGTGCGGAAGTCCTGCCCCTGCTGGCGCGCCAGTGGCCGCAGGCTAGGCAGAACCTGGCACGCAGCGCCGAGCATATGCGCGAGGCGCAGGGCCTGCTCGATGAGCTGGCTGAGCTGGATCTGGCCGCCGCTGCGCCCTCCTCGGAATATGCCTGGCTGGGACTGCCTTCGCTGGCGCTCGGGCCGCTGCGGCAGTTGTCGGCAGCACGCCAGCGCAATGCGCTGCGTCACTGGCTGGCGCCGCGCACGGCGCTGCCGGATAGCGAGCACTGGCAGGGCTGGCAGGATCTGCGCGATGCGGCAGTCGACAGTGCGCCGGTCTGGCGTCTGGCGGCGGGGGAGCTGAGGCGCGCCGACGAACGGTTGTGGTGGCTGGCAGGTGAATGGCTGAGCACGCCGTCATTGCCCGCAGCCTGGTTTGAACCGGCGCAGTCGCTGCAATTGCCGGGCAATGGTCGGCTCCATTTGCGCGGCGAATACCCCGTGGGCGAGTTGCAGGTGCGCTACAGAATCGGTGGTGAAGTGCTGGAGCTGCCGGGGCGCGGTCATCGCGATCTGAAACGTTTGCTCAACGAACGTGGCGTGCCGGCCTTTGTCCGCGGCCGATTGCCGCTGCTGTATCGCGGTGAGGAGCTGCTGGCCGTGGCCAACCTGCCTGGCTTGGACGGTTCGCAGTGGGGCGATTGGCAATTGTCCTGGCAGCCGCCGACGAGCGAGCAAGGTTTGAGCTGAAAGGGCCTTTCCGGTAGACTACGCTCCCGTCTTGTTACTGCTTTCTGCGAGTTCCCCGGAACCCGCGGAAGCTTGCTTATTTCAGGTTGGCCAAGAGTGCCGGCCTGCGCTTTCACCCCGGCGGCGCTGACCGCTTGAACGCAGACTTCTAGGATTTTTCATGACGCGCTACATCTTCGTCACGGGTGGTGTTGTTTCTTCATTGGGGAAAGGCATCGCTTCGGCTTCACTGGCAGCCATCCTGGAGGCGCGGGGCCTGAAGGTCACCATGCTCAAGCTGGATCCCTATATCAACGTCGATCCGGGCACCATGAGCCCGTTCCAGCACGGTGAGGTGTTCGTCACCCACGACGGCGCCGAGACCGACCTCGACCTGGGCCACTACGAGCGGTTCATCCGCACCACCATGACCCAGAACAACAACTTCACCACCGGCCGCGTCTACGAAGACGTGCTGCGCAAGGAGCGCCGTGGTGATTATCTGGGCGCGACCATCCAGGTCATCCCGCACATCACTGACGAGATCAAGCGCCGCATCATCAAGGGTGCCGGCGATGCCGACGTGGCCATGGTCGAGATCGGCGGTACGGTCGGCGACATCGAATCGCAACCGTTCCTCGAGGCGATCCGCCAGCTGCGTGTGGAAGTGGGCGCCAAGCGTGCCATGCTGATGCATCTGACCCTGGTGCCCTACATCGCCACCGCGGGCGAGACCAAGACCAAGCCGACCCAGCACTCGGTCAAGGAGTTGCGCTCCATTGGCCTGCAGCCGGATGTGCTGATCTGCCGCTCCGACCATGAAGTCGACCAGTCCTCGCGGCGCAAGATCGCCCTGTTCACCAACGTCGAAGAGCGCGCGGTGATCGGCCTGGAAGACGTCGACACCATCTACAAGATTCCGTCCGTGCTGCATGCTCAGGGCCTGGACGACTTCGTCGTCGAGCGCTTCGGTCTGCAATGCAACCCGGCCGACCTCTCCGAGTGGGACCGCGTGGTGGATGCCAAGCTGAACCCGGAGAAGGAAGTCACCATCGCCATGGTCGGCAAGTACATGGAGCTGCTGGATGCCTACAAATCGCTGATCGAAGCGATGAGCCATGCCGGCATCGAGAACCGCACCAAGGTCAACCTGCGCTATATCGACTCCGAAGACATCGAGAACAAAGGCACCGGCCTGCTCGAAGGCGTTGATGCCATCCTGGTGCCCGGCGGCTTCGGTCTGCGCGGCGTGGAAGGCAAGATCACCACCGTGCAGTACGCTCGCGAGAACAAGATCCCGTACCTGGGCATCTGCCTCGGCATGCAGGTCGCGGTGATCGAGTTCGCCCGCAACGTGCTGGGCTGGAAAGACGCCAACTCCACCGAGTTCGATCAGAACGGCGCGCACCCGGTGGTCGGTCTGATCACCGAATGGCAAGACGCCACCGGCGCCACCGAAGTCCGTACCGATGCCTCCGATCTGGGCGGCACCATGCGCCTGGGCGCCCAGGACTGCCAGCTGCTGGCCGGCTCCAATGTGCGTGAGTGCTACGGCAAGGATGTCATCGTCGAGCGTCACCGCCACCGTTACGAAGTGAACAACAACCTGCTGCCGCAACTGCTGCAGGCCGGCCTGAAAGTCACCGGTCGCTCCGCCGACGGCGCCCTGGTCGAAGTGGTCGAGGCGCCGGATCATCCGTGGTTCGTCGCCTGCCAGTTTCACCCGGAATTCACCTCCACCCCGCGTGATGGCCACCCGCTGTTCAGCGGTTTCGTCAAGGCCGCACTGAAGCAGGCCGGCAAGGCATAAGGCAAAGGACATGACCCAGAAGATCATCAAGGTTGGCGGCATCGAGATCGCCAACGACAAGCCATTCGTGCTGTTCGGTGGCATCAACGTCATGGAATCGCGCGACCTGGCGATGAAGGCCTGTGAAGAATACGTGCGGGTTACCGAGAAGCTCGGCATCCCCTACGTGTTCAAAGCCAGCTTCGACAAGGCCAACCGTTCCTCGATCACTTCCTTCCGCGGCCCGGGCCTGGAAGAGGGCATGAAGATCTTCGAGGAAGTGAAGAAGACCTTTGGCGTGCCGGTGATTACCGACGTCCACGAGCCGCATCAAGCTGCTCCGGTGGCCGAGGTCTGCGACATCATCCAGTTGCCTGCCTTCCTCTCGCGACAGACCGATCTGGTGGTGGCCATGGCCAAGACCGGCGCGGTGATCAATATCAAGAAGGCCCAGTTCCTCGCCCCGCAGGAGATGAAACATATCCTGACCAAGTGCGAAGAGGCGGGTAACGACCAGCTGATTCTCTGCGAGCGCGGCTCCTCCTTCGGTTACAACAACCTGGTGGTGGACATGCTCGGCTTCGGCATCATGAAGCAGTTCAACTACCCGGTGTTCTTCGACGTCACCCATGCCCTGCAGATGCCGGGCGGGCGCGCCGATTCCGCCGGTGGTCGCCGTGCCCAGGTCACCGACCTGGCCAAGGCCGGCATGAGCCAGGGTCTGGCCGGCCTGTTCCTCGAGGCCCATCCGGATCCGGACAACGCCAAGTGCGACGGTCCTTGCGCCCTGCGTCTGGACAAGCTGGAACCCTTCCTCACCCAGCTCAAGCAGCTGGATGACCTGATCAAGAGTTTTGCGCCGATCGAAACTGCCTGAGTTTCGTATCCGGATCGCGTATTTCAACTGTTGGAGCTGACAAGAATGGCAAAGATCGTCGACATCAAGGGCCGTGAGGTTCTCGACTCCCGTGGCAACCCCACTGTAGAAGCCGATGTAATCCTCGACAACGGCATCATCGGCAGCGCCTGTGCGCCGTCCGGTGCTTCCACCGGTTCGCGCGAAGCGCTGGAACTGCGTGATGGCGACAAGAGCCGTTACCTGGGCAAGGGCGTGCTGAAGGCCGTGGCCAACATCAACGGCCCGATCCGTGACCTGCTGCTGGGCTTCGATGCCCGCGAGCAGAAAGCCCTCGACCTGGCCATGATCGACCTCGATGGCACCGAGAACAAAGGCAAGCTGGGCGCCAACGCCATCCTCGCCGTGTCCCTGGCCGCCGCCAAGGCTGCCGCCCAGGCCAAGGGCGTGCCGCTGTACGCACACATCGCCGACCTCAACGGCACCCCGGGTGTCTACTCGATGCCGGTCCCGATGATGAACATCATCAACGGCGGCGAGCATGCTGACAACAACGTCGACATCCAGGAGTTCATGGTCCAGCCGGTTGGCGCCAAGACCTTCTCCGACGCACTGCGCATGGGCACCGAGATCTTCCATCACCTGAAAGCCGTGCTCAAAGCCCGTGGCCTGAGCACTTCCGTCGGTGACGAAGGCGGCTTTGCGCCGAACCTGGCTTCCAACGAAGACGCCCTGGCGGCTATCGCCGAGGCCGTGGCCAACGCCGGCTACAAGCTGGGCACTGACGTGACCCTGGCCCTGGACTGCGCTTCCTCCGAGTTCTTCGAAGACGGCCAGTACGACCTGGCTGGCGAAGGCAAGGTATTCAGCGCCGAAGGTTTCGCCGACTACCTGGCCGGCCTGACCCAGCGCTACCCGATCATCTCCATCGAAGACGGCATGGACGAGTCCGACTGGGCCGGCTGGAAAGTGCTGACCGACAAGATCGGCGAGAAAGTCCAGTTGGTTGGCGACGATCTGTTCGTCACCAACACCAAGATCCTCAAGCGCGGCATCGACGAGTCGATCGGCAACTCGATCCTGATCAAGTTCAACCAGATCGGCTCGCTGACCGAAACCCTGGAAGCCATCCAGATGGCCAAGGCCGCCGGTTACACCGCGGTGATCTCGCACCGTTCCGGTGAAACCGAAGACAGCACCATCGCCGACCTGGCCGTGGGCACTGCTGCTGGCCAGATCAAGACCGGCTCGCTGTGCCGCTCGGATCGCGTGTCCAAGTACAACCAGCTGCTGCGTATCGAAGAGCAGTTGGGCGGCAAGGCTCCTTATAAAGGCCGCGCCGAGTTCCGCGGCTAAGCCGGGAATGGTAAAAGGGCAGCGCAAGCTGCCCTTTGCTTATGGATTCTGAGTTCGATGGCTAAAGCCCCTTACTGGTTGTTCCTCGCTCTGCTGCTGGTGCTGTCCGGCCTGCAGTATCGCCTGTGGGTGGGCGATGGCAGCCTGGCCCAGGTTACCGAGCTGAAGCGCCAGATCGCCGAACAGCAAGGCGAGAACGAGCGCCTGCTGGAGCGCAACCAGATTCTCGAAGCCGAGGTCATGGAGCTCAAACAGGGCACCGAGACCGTCGAGGAGCGGGCGCGCCACGAACTGGGCATGGTCAAAGAGGGCGAGACCCTCTATCAGCTGGCCGAATGACCACTGCTGCCTTGCCGCCGTTCTGGGTGGTGATTCCCGCTGCCGGCATCGGTTCGCGCATGCGTGCCGACCGTCCCAAGCAGTACCTGCAGCTGGCTGGGCGCAGCATTCTCGAGCACACCCTCGATTGTTTTCTCGATCATCCGCAGCTCAAGGGCCTGGTGCTCTGCCTGGCAGCGGACGATCCCTTCTGGCCGGCACTGCCCGCTGCCCGTGATCCACGCATCCAGCGTGTCGATGGCGGCGGCGAACGCGCCGACTCGGTACTCAATGGCCTGCTGCACCTGCGCGAGCTGGGTGCGCAGGAAGGTGATTGGGTGCTGGTGCACGATGCGGCGCGACCCAACCTGGCGCGCGCCGATCTCGACCTGCTGCTGGCCGAGCTGGCCGATGATCCGGTTGGCGGCCTGCTGGCCGTACCGGCACGCGACACCCTCAAGCGTGCCGGCGCGGATGGTCGAGTGCAGGAAACCGTCGATCGTAGCGTGATCTGGCAGGCCTATACGCCGCAGATGTTCCATTTCGCCGCGCTGCACCGTGCCCTGGCCGATGCCCTGGTTGCGGGTGTGGCGGTGACCGACGAGGCGTCGGCGCTGGAGTGGGCAGGCTTGGCGCCGCGCCTGATCGAGGGGCGGGCGGATAACCTGAAGATCACTCGCCCGGAAGACCTGGAGTGGCTGCGTCAGCGTTGGGCGCACAAGGGCTGACAGAGGCGTAGCCCGGACTTCAGTCCGGGATCTGTCGACAGCCCCGGACTGAAGTCCGGGCTACGGTCTGGGCTTTCGCTCTCCTGATTACACGCGGAACTGGTTGATCAGTCGCCGCTGCTGCTCGGCCAGCTTGGTCAGCTCGGCGCTGGCCTGGCTAGCCTCGTCGGCGCCGCCGGCCACTTCCCCGGCGACCTGGCCGATATTGGTGACGTTGCGGTTGATGTCTTCGGCCACCGCGCTCTGCTCCTCGGCGGCACTGGCGATTTGTGTGTTCATGTCGTTGATCACCGATACCGCCTGGGTGATCGACTCCAGCGCCTGAGCCGCTGCAGCAGCCTGTTGCACGCTGTCGTCGGTACGCGCCTGGCTCTGCTCCATGACGTTGACCACTTCGCGGGTGCCGTGCTGCAGCTGCTGGATCATCGTCTGGATCTCTCCGGTGGCCTGCTGGGTCTTCTGTGCCAGGTTGCGCACCTCGTCGGCCACCACGGCGAAGCCGCGACCCTGCTCGCCGGCCCGTGCCGCCTCGATCGCAGCATTGAGGGCCAGCAGGTTGGTCTGCTCGGCGATGCCGCGGATGGCTACCAGGATGGCGTTGATGTTCTCGCTGTCCTTGGCCAGGGTCTGCACCACGCCGGTGGCGCGGCCGATCTCGGTGGCCAGCGAGGCAATCGCTGCGGAGGTTTTTTGCACGATGTTCTTGCCGTCGTTGGCCGACCGGTCGGCATGGTTGGCGGCTTCGGCGGCCTGGGTAGCGTTGCGCGCCACGTCCTGGGCGGTGGCGGTCATCTCGTGCACGGCGGTGGCGACCTGGTCGATCTCAGCCATCTGCCGTTGCACGCCTTCGTTGGTGCGGATGGCGATGTCGGCGGTGTGCTCGGAGGAGTCGCTGACCTTCTGCACCGAGGTGACCACGTCGCGGATCATGTTCTGCAGTTTGTTGAGGAAGGTGTTGAAGCCGTTGGCGATCTGCCCGAGTTCGTCGGCGCGGTCCACCCGCAGGCGCACAGTCAGGTCACCGTCGCCCTTGGCAATGTCGTCGAGCATGGCGGCCATGTCCTTCAGCGGGCGGGCGATGCCGTAGCCGACGAACCAGATCACCAGCAGGCCGAGGGCGGCCACCAGCAGGCCGACCAGGGTCATGCCCAGGGTGTCGTCTTGCGCTTGCTCGGCGAGCACGCCCTGGAGTTTTTCCAGATCGGCGAAGACGGCCTTGGCCGGCAGCTCGATGGCCAGCGTCCAGCGCGTTGCGGTGCCGGCTACCTGGAAGGGCAGCAGCAGCTGGAATAGCTGCTGTTCCTGGTCGAGGTTATAGATAGGGGTGTCGTCGCGGCTTTCCTTCAGTTTGCCCATCAGGGTAGTGCCGAGTGCTGCGTCGGCCGGCTTGCCGATCAGGCTGGCATCCTTGGTCGCGGCGATCAGCGTGCCGTTGGCTGCGATCAGCGCGAGTTCGCCGGCGCCACCATACAACTTGCCTTTGGACTGGTTGAGTAGGCCCTGGATGAAGTCTAGAGCCAGGTCATTGCCGACCACGCCACGGAACTGGCCGTCGACCAGGATCGGCGCGTTGAAGGAGGAGACCAGCACCTGCTTACCGCCATAGTCGTAGGATGCCGGGTCGACCACGCAGGGCTGCTTGCTGCTTTTCGGGCAGAGGTAGTACTCGCCCTCGCGGACTCCGGTGGGCAGGCGTTTCTCGCTTTCCATCTGTACCGCGGTCAGCGCTGCCACCTTGAGTTCATTTCCTTCGCGGTACCACCAGGGCATGAAACGCCCGGTGGCATCGTAGCCGCTGGCTTCCTGGCCGGCGTAAAGATCATCGTCTTGGTCGAGGGCGTTGGGTTCCCAGCCGATATAGAGATCGAGCAGTTCCGGGTTGGCCTTGAGCGTATCGGCGACCAATGCTGACAGTTCATCGCGGCTCAGGCTGATGGAGGGTGTACCGTTCACTCCGCTGCCCAGGCTGCTGTTGAGGGTTGCCAGGGATTTGGCAATGGTCATGGGGCGCTCGAATTGACGCTGCAGCTGGCCGACCTGCGCTTCGGCCAGGGCGACCAGGCGTTGGTCGATCACTTCCTCCAGCAGGCCCTGGGTGCGTTCTTGCAGCAGGGCTTGGGTGCGCGACCCGGCGAACAGCGCGTAGAGCACCAGTGCCACCACCACGGCCAGGATGCTCGCGCCGGCCATGATGACCACGGAAAACTGGATGGACTTGAATCGCATAGAAACTCCATGTCGCTCGGATGGCGCCTTTCCCGGCATATCGGCAGCCCGGTGGCAAAGCATTAGCCTGATTTGCAACCAGTGAAGATGCCGCTGGTCTCAGGTTCTGTATAAAAGTCGTAGTGCATCGATTGGGTAGGGCAAAGGCTGCGGGACGATGCACGGACTCCTCGTATAGAGACTAGTACCAGTGAGGCCATTGTTTCGTCTCTGAGGGCGGCCTAGCATAGCCGCCCTCTTGAAATGGAGGATTGCCCTTCTCCGACTCGCTTGTATCCAAATTCGCCATAGGCCTCTCGTTCACCTGGAGAACCTTCATGAATACCTTGTTTCGCCTGACGGCCCTAGCGGCCTGCTCCCTGCTGGCGTCCTGTCAGGCCGTGAACACCACCAGCGGCGGCGCCGTTGGCGTCGAGCGCAAGCAGTACATGTTCAGCATGCTGTCGACCGCCGAGGTCAACCAGATGTATGCGCAGTCCTACCAGCAGACCCTCAGCGAGGCATCGGGTAAGGGGGTGTTGGACAAGCGCAGCAAAAATGCCAAGCGTGTCGATGCCATTGCCAGGCGTCTGATTGCCCAGGCGCCGGTATTTCGCGCGGATGCGGCGCAGTGGGACTGGCAGGTCAATCTGATCGACAGCAAGGAGCTGAATGCCAACTGTGGGCCGGGCGGCAAGATCATCGTCTACAGCGGTCTGATCGAGCAGCTGCAACTGACGGACGATGAGCTCGCTGCGGTGATGGGCCATGAGATCGCCCATGCGCTGCGTGAACACAGCCGCGAGGCGATGTCCAAGGCCTACGGCATGGAAATGGCCAAGCAGGGCGCAGGGGCCTTGCTGGGACTCGGTCAGGACAGCCTGGCGCTGGCCGATGCCGCGGTGGAGTACGGGATGATGTTGCCCAACAGCCGCGGCAACGAAAACGAAGCGGATATCATCGGTCTGGAACTGGCGGCGCGCGCTGGCTACAACCCGAATGCGGCGATCAGCCTGTGGCAGAAGATGAGTCAGGCCGGCGGTGGCGCACCGCCCGAGTTCATGAGCACTCACCCATCGTCCAGTACGCGTATCTCGTCACTGCAGGCGGCGATCCCCAAGGTCATGCCGTTGTATCAGCAGGCCAGGGGTAGGCAATGAAGTAACAACGGCGCCCAAGGGCGCCGTTTTCATTTCAGGGCAGGGCTTTTTCGGCGAACGGGCGGGTTTCCAGACCGAGCTGGGCGCGGAAGCTTTCCATGTCGAACATGGTGCAGATCTCGCGGATATCGCCGGCCGGGGTAAAGGTCCAGAAGGCCATGGCCGAGATGCTCATGACCTTGTCGCTGGGCGGGTATCCCAAAGCGGGTTTCTGGATGGTGCCGATCAGGGTGCTCCAGGTAACGACCTTGAGGCCTTCGGCGATGCAGTCCTCAATCACCACTTCCAGATCCGGCATGGCGTGGCGGATGTCCTGCACCATCTGCACGTAACCGCTACTGCTCAGCGGCCGGCCCACGAATGAGCTCTTGTAGAGAAAATCCTGACTGTGCAGCTGTTCGGCCAGGGCCAGGCGACCCTTGTTCCAAGACAGGTCGATATGCTGGCGAACCCGCTTTTTCATCTCTTCCAATGACATCTACTGCTCCTTGCCTGAGTTGGTAACTGCGCAACTTGCTGCACAGATTACCAGCCCGCCGGGTGCCGTCATCAGCCCTGAAAGGGTGCGCGGGTTCGCCGTTGCTCAGACTCCGCTGCCCAGGCCTAGAGCTTGAGAGGCTGCGTAAAGAGCCAGGGCGGCAAACGCCAGAGCGGCGAGGCGACGAATGAGCGTCAGCGGCAGACGATCGGCGGCAAAGTTGCCGGCCAGCACGACCGGCACATTGGCCAGCAGCATGCCCAGGGTGGTGCCGATGACCACCAGGAGGAAGTCCGGGTATTGCGCGGCCAGCATCACGGTAGCGATCTGCGTCTTGTCGCCCATCTCGGCGAGGAAGAACGCCACCAGGGTGGTGAGGAAGGGACCATAGCGCTTGAGGCTGGAAGCTTCGTCATCGTCGAGTTTGTCCGGAATCAGCGTCCACAGGGCCACGGCGGCAAAGCAGGCGGCCAGCACCCAGCTCAGGGTGGTGGCGGAGAAGAAGCTGGCGACCCAGTTGCCGACAGCGCCAGCGGCGGCGTGATTGGCCAGGGTGGCGACGACAATGCCCCAGATGATCGGCCAAGGTTTGCGAAAGCGGGCGGCCAGCAGCAAGGCGAGTAGTTGCGTCTTGTCGCCGATTTCAGCGAGGGCAACGATGGCGGTAGGGACGAACAGGGATTCCAACATCAGGCGGTTCCTAAGGGGCGGGTTTGACTGTGCTATGACACGTACGACCTCCCCGCCCCGGGTAAGGTGTGCGTGTCATAGGTCTTGTCAAACCCAGGCCGGTTAGGGTCTTGGGTCGCATGCGCCATGCTCTGCGGAGCAAGTGTGTTGACGCATGCCGGGTGAGCGGGCGCTCACGGGAGACTACTCCCCTAGGACGGGCGGCATTTTGCCCAACTCGGCCGGCTTGGGCAACCTAGGGCGACAGATAGTCGCGTCCGTTGGGCCTCGACTTAGCGCCGGATGGCGCGGTAGATGCGAAAGCCCTCGGCGTCCTTGAGCGTCTGGCAGCTGCCCAGGTGCTGCTCGATCAGCGGTGGATACTTGAGGAAGCTGTTGGCCACCAGGCGCAACTCGCCGCCGCGCACCAGATGGCTGGCAGCCTGGCGCAGCAGGTGTTCGCTGGCCTGGTAGTCGGTGTGCACGCCCTGGTGGAAGGGCGGATTGCTGAGGATGGCGGCCAGTTCCCGTGGCGCTGCATCGATGCCATCGCCGGCGATCACCGTGCCCTCCAGGCCATTGGCAGCCAGGGTCAGGCGGCTGCTTTCGACGGCGAAGGCATCTACGTCCAGCAGGCTGACCTGGCTCTGCGGGTAGCGGCGCTTGAGTACCGCACCGAGTACGCCGGCGCCACAGCCGAAATCGAGCAGATGACCGCTGGGCAGGCCGTCCAGGTGTTCCAGCAGCAGGGCGCTGCCACGGTCCAGGCGACCATGGCTGAACACGCCCGGCAGGCTGAGCACTTGCAGTGGGCCGTCGCTCAGCTCCAGCCGATAGCGTTGCGCCAGGCTGTGCAGGTCAGGCGTCGCGGGGGAGTGCGTGACGCTGACCTGCCACAGCTGGCAGTGGCGGGCGCTGTCCAGCTTGCGCGGTTTGCCATAGGCGGCCAGCTGCTTGGCGGCGCGTTCGATGCCGCCGCGTTTCTCGCCGACCAGATACAGCTCGCCACCAGCCAGGCGCGCGGCTAGCGCCTGCAGCAGGTAATCGGTGAGTTCGCGTGATTTGGGCAGGAACAGCACGGCGCTGGCGAAACTGCGCTGCGGGGCGCGGGTGCCGAACTGGCTGCGCCCGGCGAAGCGTGCCTCCAGTACCTGCTGCTCGCCGGCATGCCAGCTCCAGCCGTGGGCGTGCGGCAACTGGCCGAGCAGGTCATCGGCGGGCAGCCCGGCGAGCAGCAGGTCGCCTTGGAAGAGTTCTGCCTGGCGCAGGAGTACTTCGCTGCGTGGGTCCATTCCTGTTCTCCGGCCGCTGAAAAAGGCGCGTAGTTTACCCGCTGACTACCCGTTTGGGCGCGCCGGAAAAGAACGCCGTCGCGTTCTCGGCCAGTTGCCCGACGATGCGCTGGCGCGCCTCGCGGCTGCCCCAGGCATTGTGCGGGGTGATGATCAGGCTCGGAATGTCCGTTGCCAGAAGTGGATTGCCGTGGCGCGGCGGTTCCTCGCTGAGCACGTCGCAGGCCGCGCCGCCCAGATGGCCGGCGCGCAGGGCATCGGCCAGGGCCTGTTCGTCGACCAGGCCGCCGCGGGCGGTGTTGATCAGCAGCGCTTGCGGCTTCATCAGGGCCAGCTCGGCGGCACCGATCAGGTGGCGGGTGTCCTCGGTTAGCGGGCAGTGCAGGGTCAGGGCATCCACCTGGGGTAGCAGTTGCTGCAGCGGCAAACGGTCGGCACGCGGCGGGCGGCCGGGCAGGGCGCCGAGTAGCACGCGCATGCCGAAGGCCTCGGCCAGGCGCGCCACCGCACCGCCCAGTTCGCCATGGCCGAGCAGGCCGAGGGTCTTGCCCTCCAGCTCGATGATCGGGAAGTCCAGCAGGCAGAACTGGCTGGCGCGCTGCCAGGCGCCGTCACGGATGGCGCGCTGGTAGTCCGGCAGGCGGGTGGCCAGGGCGAGCAGTAGCATCAGGCAGTGCTGCGCCACCGACGGGGTGCCGTAGCCCTGGCAGTTGCAGACGCTGATGCCCCGTGCGCGGGCGGCCGCCAGGTCGATATTGTTGGTGCCGGTGGCGGAGACCAGGATCAGTTTGAGCTCGGGGCAGGCGGCCAGGGTGGCGGCATCCAGGCGCACCTTGTTGCTGATCGCCACCTGGGCGCCCTGCAGGCGTTCGGCCACCTGCTCAGGTGCGCTGCTGGCGTGCAGGGTCAGCTCGCTGAAGGCCAGGCGCAGTGGCGCCATGTCCAGGTCGCCAAGGTCGAGGGAGGCGTGATCGAGGAAGACCGCGCGGGTGCTGTTGTTCATCAACTGTGCCTGTCGTCAGCAAGGGGGCTGGCGTAAGGTTGCCAGCCTGGACAGATGTTTCCCACTATTTGGAGGTTGTATGTACTGGGCGGAGTTTCTCACCGTGGCGCTGATCCACCTGCTGGCTGTGGCCAGCCCGGGGCCGGATTTTGCCATCGTGGTGCGCGAGAGCGTGGCCCATGGCCGCCGTGCCGGCACCTGGACCGCCGTGGGTGTTGGGACGGGCATCTTCGTGCATGTCGCTTATTCGCTGCTGGGTATCGGCCTGATCGTGTCGCAGTCGATCGTGCTGTTCAACGCGCTGAAGTGGCTGGCGGCGGCCTACCTGTTCTATATCGGCATCAAGGCCTTGCGCGCGCGCCCGGCGCCGGCGGGTGCCCTGGAGGTACAGGCGGATGGGCTGGCGCGCTCGGCACGCAGCGCGTTCATGACCGGCTTCGTCACCAATGGTGTGAATCCCAAGGCCACGCTGTTCTTCCTGTCGCTGTTCACCGTGGTGATCAATCCGCATACCCCGCTCACCGTGCAGGCGGGTTACGGGGTCTACCTGGCCTTTGCTACGGGCTTGTGGTTCTGCTTGGTGGCGCTGTTGTTCAGTCAGGCGCGAGTGCGCTCTGGTTTCGCACGGATGGGCCACTGGTTCGACCGGATGATGGGTGCTGTGCTGGTCGGGTTGGGCATCAAGCTGGCCTTTACCGAGCTGCGCTGAGCGGTGCCGTTGTAGGAGCGAGCTCTGCTCGCGAAGCGCTTTACGGGCCTGATTCGCGAGCAGAGCTCGCTCCTACAAGTGCTGTGTACCTTCTCAAGCCATATGTCATAAAAAAGCCCCGCCTAGGCGGGGCTTTTCGTTGGCGCACTAGTTACAGCAGTTCGATCGCCACTGCGGTGGCTTCGCCGCCGCCGATGCACAGCGAGGCCACGCCGCGCTTGCCGCCTTTCTTCTGCAGGGCGTTGATCAGGGTGACGATCAGGCGCGAGCCGGTGGAGCCGACCGGGTGGCCCTGGGCGCAGGCGCCGCCATAGACGTTGACCTTGGCGTGATCCAGGCCGTGCTCACGAATGGCCAGCATGGTGACCATGGCGAAGGCTTCGTTGATCTCGAACAGATCGACATCAGCCTTGCTCCAGCCGGTCTTCTTGAACAGGTTACTCATGGCACCGATCGGCGCGATGGTGAACTCGCTCGGGTCCTGGCTCTGGGTGGCGTGGGCGACGATCCTGGCCAGCGGCTTGAGGCCACGCTTGGCGGCTTCTTCTGCGGTCATCAGCACCAGGGCACTGGCGCCGTCGGAGATCGAGCTGGCGTTGGCGGCGGTGATGGTGCCGTCCTTCTTGAACGCCGGCTTGAGGCCGGGGATCTTATCCAGGTTGGCATTCAGCGGCTGCTCGTCGTCCTTGACCACGACTTCGCCCTTGCGGCTGGTGACGGTGACCGGAACGATCTCGCTGGCCAGCGAGCCGTCGGCGATGGCGGCCTGGGCGCGCTTGAGCGACTCGATGGCGTAGGCGTCCATCTCTTCACGGCTGATGCCGTACTGGTCGGCGGTTTCCTGAGCGAAGGAACCCATCAGGCGCCCGGTGCGGGCGTCTTCCAGGCCGTCGAGGAACATGTGGTCCTTGATCTCGCCATGGCCCATGCGCAGGCCGGTACGGGCTTTTTCAAGGATATAGGGGGCATTGGACATGCTTTCCATGCCGCCGGCGACCATGATCTGGTTGCTGCCGGCCTTGAGCGCGTCGAAGGCCTGCATCACGGCCTTCATGCCGGAACCGCACAGTTTGTTGATGGTGGTGCAGCCAGTGGCGGCAGGCAGGCCGGCACCCAGCGAAGCCTGGCGGGCTGGGCCCTGCTTGAGGCCGGCGGGCAGCACGCAGCCCATGATCACTTCCTGCACGTCGGCGGGCTGGATGCCGGCACGGGCCACGGCTTCGCGGATGGCGATGGCGCCCAGCTCCACGGCGGGCACGCCGGACAGGCTGCCCTGAAAGCCACCCATGGGGGTGCGGGCGCCGCTGACGATGACGATATCGGACATCGGTATTACCTCTTGTTGGAAAACCTAATACCACTGGATTGGGGTGATTCTACTCCGTGACTAAAAGTGGCCAAAGAGTCATGGGGAAAATCATTCTTTGGGCTGATTAAGCATGGCTTGCGCCCCTCTAGATTGGGCGCCATAGAACAACTCCAAGAAATCAGGTGCCGACATGCTGCAGACCAAGATCATCCCGCCAACCGAAAGTGCTAACCAGGCGCCGCTGCTGATCAAGCGTCTGCTGCTTTCTGGCGTCCGCTATGAAAAGACCCGCGAGATCGTCTATCGCGATCTGGTGCGCTACAACTACGCCACCTTCAATGAGCGTGTGGCGCGCCTGGCCAATGTGCTGAGCGAGGCCGGGGTCAAGGCTGGCGATACCGTGGCGGTGATGGACTGGGACAGCCATCGTTACCTGGAGTGCATGTTTGCCATTCCGATGATCGGCGCGGTGCTGCATACCATCAACATCCGCCTGTCTGCCGATCAGATCCTCTACACCATGAACCATGCCGAGGATAAGTTCGTCCTGGTCAACAGCGAGTTCGTGCCGCTCTACAAGGGTATCGAAAGTCAGCTGACTACTGTGGCCAAGACCATTTTGCTGACAGACGCGCCGGAAAAAACCGCAGACATCACCAATCTGGTGGGCGAATACGAGAACCTGCTGGCCGCTGCCAGCACGAAGTATGACTTCCCGGATTTCGACGAGAACTCGGTAGCCACCACCTTCTACACCACCGGCACCACGGGTAATCCCAAGGGCGTGTACTTCACCCACCGCCAACTGGTGCTGCACACCCTGGCCGAGGCCAGTGTGCTGGGCAGCCTGGATAGCGTGCGCCTGCTCGGTACCAATGATGTGTACATGCCGATCACGCCGATGTTCCACGTGCATGCCTGGGGCATTCCGTATGTGGCCACCATGCTTGGCGTGAAACAGGTCTATCCGGGGCGTTACGACCCCGAGCTGCTGGTGCAGTTGTGGCAAAAGGAGAAGGTCACCTTCTCCCACTGTGTGCCGACCATCCTGCAGATGGTGCTCAATGCCAAGGCTGGGCAGGGCGTGGATTTTGGCGGCTGGAAACTGATCATCGGCGGCAGCGCGCTGAATCGTGCCCTGTACGAGACTTCTAAGGCGCGCGGCATTCAGCTTACTGCGGCCTATGGCATGTCCGAGACCTGCCCGCTGATTTCCTGTGGCCATATCAATGATGAGTTGTTCGCGGGCAGCGAAAACGAGCGCATCAGCTATCGGATCAAGGCGGGTGTCCCGGTGCCGCTGGTGGAGGCGGCCATCATGGCTGCGGATGGGAGTCTGCTGCCGGCCGATGGCGAGACTCAGGGGGAGCTGGTGTTGCGTGCGCCCTGGCTGACCATGGGTTACTTCAACGAGCCGCAAAAAAGTGCCGAGCTGTGGGAGCACGGCTGGCTGCATACCGGCGATGTGGCGACCCTGGATGACTTCGGTTTCATCGATATCCGTGATCGCATCAAGGATGTGATCAAGACCGGTGGCGAGTGGCTGTCTTCGCTGGAGCTGGAGGATCTGATCAGTCGCCATCCAGCCGTGCGTGAAGTGGCAGTGGTGGGGATTGCCGACCCGCAGTGGGGGGAGCGTCCATTCGCGTTACTGGTCGTCCGTGAGGGGCAAACCCTCGATGCGCGTGGGCTGAAGGAGCATCTCAAGCCCTTCGTCGAGCAGGGCAGTATCAACAAGTGGGCGATACCCAGTCAGATTGCACTTGTTACCGATATTCCCAAGACCAGCGTGGGTAAGCTGGATAAGAAACGCATTCGCCTGGATATCGCCCAGTGGCAGGCTGCGGGGAGTGCATTCCTGTCTACTCTGTAGGCGCCTGGTCACGCCAGTCGCGGCCTTTATCAAGAACCGAGCAAACGCTTGGCTTGTAAATTGCTGTCTAACGGCGTGCTTTCAGCCCGTATGAGTTTACTGACTCGGCGGTCTAGAGGGGTTGGGCTCGGAAATCACACTTTCGGGGGATCAAGCTCAAGAGACCACTGGCTATAGTCCGCACCATCCATAACAAAAAACACATGGAGTAGCGTCGATGACAACAACTAAACCGTTCTGGCGTCTGGCCAAACTGCCTCTGGCAGTCAGCCTTGCCTCAACCCTGGCTGCCCCGGCATTCGGCGTCACCTTCAACATCGGTGAGATCGAGGGTCAGCTCGACTCCTCTCTCTCCGTAGGTGCAAGCTGGTCCACGCGCGGTGCCGATCCTGATCTGATCGGTGTCAACAACGGCGGCCAAGGCCTGTCGCAGACCACCGACGACGGTCGCCTGAACTTCAAGAAGGGCGAAACCTTCTCGAAGATCTTCAAGGGCATCCACGACCTCGAGCTGAAGTACGGCGACACCGGCGTGTTCGTCCGTGGCAAGTACTGGTACGACTTCGAATTGAAGGACGAGAGCCGTCTGTTCAAGGATATCGACGACAGCAACCGTAAAGAGGGTGCCCAGGCATCCGGTGCGGAAATCCTCGACGCCTTCGTCTACCACAACTACTCCATCGCCGATCAGCCGGGCTCCGTGCGTCTGGGCAAGCAGGTGGTGAGCTGGGGTGAAAGTACTTTCATCCAGAACAGCATCAACGCAGTCAACCCGGTCGACGTTTCTGCGTTCCGTCGCCCTGGCGCCGAGATCAAGGAAGGCCTGATTCCGGTCAACATGTTCTACGTGTCGCAGAGTCTTACTGAGAATCTGTCTGCCGAAGCCTTCTATCAGCTTGAGTGGAGCCAGACTGTAGTCGACAACTGCGGTACTTTCTTCTCCCAAGTCGATGTGGCTGCAGACGGTTGTGATGACAACCTGCGTCTGCTGTCCAACAACATTGATCGGGTCGATGGGATTCTCAACCCGATTCTGGTAGGGGGCGGTCTGGACCCGCTAGACGTCAATTCCGAGGGTAACCTGGTTGTCCGTGCGGATGATCGCGACGCTCGTGATAGCGGGCAGTGGGGTTTGGCGTTCCGCTACTTCTTCGAGCCGCTGGACACTGAGTTCGGCGCTTATGCGATGAACTACCACAGTCGTGCACCGATTCTCAGTGCCACTGCTCCTGGTCAAGATGTGTATGACGTTGCCAACGCCATTCTGCCGGTTCTTAACGGTTCCGCCTCTGCGCTGGCGATTGCCGGTAGCTCCAGCTATTTCATGGAGTATCCGGAAGACATCCGTCTCTATGGCTTGAGCTTCTCCACTACTCTGCCTACCGGTACTGCTTGGAGTGGCGAGGTCAGCTATCGCCCCAACGCCCCGGTTGCGCTCAATACCACGGACGTTCTCTACTCGGCTGTGCGTCCGTTGACCAACCCTGGCTTTGACAACCCGTATGCTGACGCTTCGGTCCTTGATGGGGCCGTGGGTTCTACTCGTCATGGGTATAACCGCAAGGAAGTTACCCAGATTCAAACCACCTTCACCCACTTCGTCGATCAGGTTATGGGCGCCAGCCGTCTGACTCTGGTGGGCGAGGTTGGTATGACCTTCGTGGGTGGTTTGGAGCACTCCAGCGAAGCACGCTATGGTCGTGATCCGGTCTTCGGCCCGGGCGAACTGCCAAATGGCACTTGTGAACTCCTGAACAACGCCACTGTCGCTGGTGCTCTCGACAATGCCGACTACTCCAACGCCACCAAAGACTGCAACGACGACGGTTACACCACGCACAGCTCCTGGGGCTATCGCACCCGTGCCATCTGGGATTACCCGGACGTGTTCGCCGGTGTGAACCTGCGCCCGAGCGTAGCCTGGTCGCATGACGTTGACGGTTACTCGCCTGGTCCTGCTGCCAACTTCGAAGAAGGCCGTAAGGCTGTCAGCCTTGGCGTGGAAGCCGAGTACCAGAACACCTACACGGCCAACCTGTCCTACACCGACTTCTTCGGTGGCGAGTACAACACTTCGATCGACCGTGACTTCGTAGCCTTTAGCGTCGGCGCCAGCTTCTAAGCGACCAGGATCCTTTGAGGAAAGACATGCAAATGAAAACAACAAAATACCTGCTGCAATCCGGTGCCCTGGCTCTGTCTCTGATGGCTACCAGTGTGATGGCTGCAGTTTCTGCCGATGAAGTAGCCAAGCTGGGCACCAGCCTGACTCCGCTGGGGGCGGAGAAGGCCGGTAATGCCGATGGCTCGATTCCCGAGTGGACCGGCGGTCTGCCGAAATCCGCGGGTACGGTCGATGAGCGCGGCTTCCTGTCCAACCCGTTCGCCAGTGAGCAGCCGCTGTTCACCATCACTGCGCAGAACCTGGATCAGTACAAGGACAAACTGACCCCGGGTCAGGTTGCGATGTTCAAGCGCTATCCGGACAGCTACAAGATTCCGGTGTACAAGACCCATCGTTCCGCCACCGTGCCGCAGAACGTGCAGGACGATGCCAAGTTCAACGCCGCCAACACCAAGCTGGTTGAAGGTGGTAACGGCCTGGAGAACTTCAAGTCCGCGTACCCCTTCCCGATGCCGCAGAACGGCCTGGAAGCAATCTGGAACCAGATCACCCGTTACCGCGGTGGCAGCGTGCGTCGTCTGGTCACCCAGGCCACTCCGCAGCCGAACGGTTCCTATAGCCTGGTGTACTTCCAGGACGAGTTCAGCTTCCCGACCAGTCTGACCGACTATGACCCGAGCAAGCCGAGCAACATCCTGTTTTACTTCAAGCAGCGTGTAACCGCTCCTTCGCGTCTGGCTGGTAACGTGCTGCTGGTGCACGAAACCCTCAACCAGGTGAAAGAGCCGCGTCTGGCCTGGCTGTACAACGCCGGTCAGCGTCGCGTGCGTCGTGCCCCGCAGGTTTCCTACGACGGCCCAGGTACCGCCGCCGACGGCCTGCGTACTTCCGACAACTTCGACATGTATAACGGCGCACCTGACCGTTATGACTGGAAGCTGAACGGCAAGAAGGAGATCTATATCCCGTACAACACCTACGCGCTGGATTCGCCGAAGGTCAAGTACGCCGATATCGTCAAGGCTGGCCACATCAACCAGGAACTGAGCCGTTACGAGCTGCACCGTGTGTGGCACGTGACCGGTACCCTGAAGGCGGGCGAGCGTCACATCTACGCCAAGCGTGATGTGTACATTGATGAAGATACCTGGCAAGCCGCGGTAATCGACCACTACGACGGTCGTGGTGCCCTGTGGCGTGTGGCTGAAGCCCATGCTCAGTACTACTACGACAAAGAAGTGCCGTGGTACACCGTGGAAACCCTGTACGACATCATCTCCGGTCGTTACCTGGCTCTGGGTATGAAGAACGAGGAAAAACAATCCTACGACTTCAACTACAAGGCTGGCACCAGCGATTACACCCCGGCAGCCCTGCGTCAGGCTGGCGTGCGTTAATCCGCTACCCGCAACAAGAAAAAGCCGGCCTAGTGCCGGCTTTTTTCTTTCCGGGGACAAAGCGGGCTTCAAATACAGAGAGCAAGGGGCTAGGCTGCGCTCATTTAACTGCCGATGAGCCGCAATCTGCCCAGTGACTGACCTGTCCCGCTCGCCCAGCATCGCCTGTTTGCCTGTCAACTCTGGGGAAGGGCGTTTCTTTCGTCCGCCGTTGCCAGACGGCTATGTTCTGCGTCCGCGTTTGTGCGAGCGGCTTGCCGAGGGTATGGCGGGGCGTTTGCTGCTGGTCTGTGCGCCTGCAGGCTTCGGTAAGAGTTCACTGGCCATCGAGTTCTGCGAGCGTTTGCCGGAGCAGTGGCAGAGTCTCTGGCTTGGCCTGAGTCGGCGCGACAGCGATCCAGGACGTTTCCTGGAACGTCTATTGGACGGCTTGCGCCAGTCGTTCCCGGCCATTGGCGAGGAAGCGCTGGGGCTGTTGAAGATGCGTCAGCGGCATCAGCCGTTTGCCTTCGAGGAGCTGCTGGATGGGCTGCTCGATGAGTTGGGCCAGCGCTTGGATCCTGCGGCCCCCCTCTTGTTGGTCCTGGACGACTACCACCTGGCCCAAGGCGCGGTGCTGGATCGTTGCCTGCAGTTTTTCCTCAATCACCTGCCTGCGGGAATGCTGCTGCTGGTCACCAGTCGCCAGCGTCCGGACTGGCATCTGGCCCGCTTGCGCCTGTCGCGGCTGTTGCTTGAGCTGCAGGAGCAGGATCTGCGTCTGACCACGGAGGAGACCCAAGAGCTGCTGGCCAGCCAAGGGGCGAGCCTCGATGGTGAGGCCTTGCACAATCTCCTGCAGCGCAGTGAGGGTTGGGTGGCTGGGCTGCGCCTGTGGCTGCTGACGGCGGATGAAGCGGGTAGCGAAGAATCGGTGCGGGACCTGCACGGCGCCCAGGGGCTGATTCGCGACTACTTGCTGGAAGAAGTCATTGAGCGCCAGCCTGCCGAGGTGCAGAGCTTCCTCTACGATACGGCGTGCCTGGAGCGTTTCTGCGTCGAACTGTGCGATGCGGTGCGTGAGAGCCATGACAGCGCGGCGATCCTGCAACACTTGCAGGCCAACCAGATATTTCTGGTGCCGCTGGATGAGCACGGGCGCTGGTTCCGCTATCACCACCTGTTTTCCGACTTGCTGCGCGCCAGTCCGGCGCTAGGACTGACCCTGCCGTTGTCGAGCCTGCACTTGCGCGCCTGCCGCTGGTTCAGTGGGCAAGGCGTGCTTGATGAGGCGGTGGAGCAGGCCTTGCGCGCCGGTCAGCCGGATGTAGCAGCCAACCTGGTGCAGAATTTCTCCGAAGAACATCTGCTGGCCGAGCAAAATGTGGCCATGCTGCTGCGCTGGAAGATGGATTTGCCCGATAGCCTGCTGGGTAGCACGCCACGCTTGATTGTGTTGTATAGCTGGGCTCTGGCCCTGGCCTGTCAGTTGGATGCGGCGGAAGACTTGGCCAGCCAGCTTGTGCGTTTCCTGCCCGCCCCCTCAGCGGTGGAGCAACAATCGCTGCTGGCCCAATGGCTGGCCGTAAGTGGCGTGATTGCCCGTGGCCGTGGCGATAGCGCACGAGCCGAGGAATATTGCACGGCGGCCTTGGCGACCCTGCCGGTACAACGCTTCGGGCCGCGGCTTTTGTGCCTGTCGACACTGGCCAACCTGGCGGTGGTCAGCGGTGATCTGTGGCGCGCCCGCGGTCTCAATCGAGAGGCCCTGGAGTTGGCTCAGCGCCAGGGTAATCCGTTGTTCGAGGCCTTCTGTCACTACGATCGTGGCAGGGTGCTGCAGGCGCGTGGCGAAGTGACCCGTGCGCTCGAAGAGGTGCGCCACGGTCTGCAATGTCTGCGCGAGTTACCCGCGCAGCGTTTGTATGCCGTGCGGGCGCGACTGACCTTGTACGAGGGCTTCCTGCTGGCATTGCGTCTGCAACCCGATGAGGCGAAGAGTCGCCTGCTGGCCGGCGTTGCCGAAGCCCGTGGTTGTCGGGATATCAGCCTGCTGATCGGATATTGCATTCTGGCCAGCCAAGAGGGGCGTTCTGGACGTTTTGCCGAGGCCTTTGCCTATCTGGCCGAGGCCGAGCGGCTGATGCATGTCTGGGATGTTCCGCCGGTTTACTACCTGGCAATGATCACCCTGAGCAAGTGTGAGTTGTGGTTGACCCAGGGGCAGGTCGAGTTGGCCAATGCCTGGTTGGTGCGTCTGGCGGATACCTACAGTGGCGAGCAGGCGGCGACGGCGCCGGAGTTTCATCCACAGCTGTCCCTGCACATTGAAATCCACCGTGCTGCACTGGAGCGTCGTCAGGGCCAGGTGGAGGCTGCCGAGCGCCGTCTGCGGGCTCTGGTGATAAGGGCGCAGAGCTGCGGCGGGCAGTTGCTCGGCACTTTCGCCCATGTCCAGTTGACCTTGCTGTTGTGCTCCACCGGTCGTGAACGGGAAGCCCAGCAGCAACTGCTGAGTTGCCTGGAGGCTGCTGCCGGTGGCTGCCTGTTACCCTTCCACGAATTGCTTGCCCATCAGCCGGACTGGCTGCGCGAGCAGTTGCAGACCGCGCCGAACACCGTCCTGACCGAGGCCTTGCAACTGCATTTGCCGGAGAGTGCGGAAGTGGGGCAGAACTTCGCTTCTCTGGGCGCGGCGGAGAGCCTGAGTACCCGCGAGCTGGCGGTTCTGCGCCTGATTGCGCTGGGTTGCTCGAATCAGGAAATCAGCGAGCGTCTGTTCATCTCGCTGCATACCGTGAAGACCCATGCCCGCCACATCAACAGCAAGCTGGGGGTGGAGCGGCGCACCCAGGCCGTGGCGCGGGCCAAGAGCCTAGGGCTGTTGCGTTAGAGGCTGTTGCCGTTTCGTTCGCGAGCGAAGCGCGAACAGACCCTAAGCGGTCTCGACTACCCCGTCGAACTCGCGGCGATACTGCAGAATCACCTGCATGTTGTCGTGCTGCCAGGGGTGGAAGTCGCGCTTGTAGAAGTCCAGGTAGGTGCGCACCAGCGGACGCAGGATGCCGCGGCTGCCCCACAACCAACCCAGCCCGTCGCGCCATACCCGCCAGTTCCACAGCAGTCCATCGCGCTTGAGCATGTGCACCAGGCCCTTGAAGGTATCCAGGGTGAAATACAGCGTGCTGTGCAGCATGGCCCGCCGCCGCAGCCAGACGCTGCCGCAGACCTGTTGGTAGAGATCGAAGGCAACCGCCTTGTGTTCGCTTTCTTCCAGCGCATGCCAACGCCACAGTTTAGCCATGCTCGGTTCGGCTCCGGCCAGCCAATCCGGGTTCTGCAGAATGGCGTCGGCCATTATCGCGGTGAAATGCTCAACGGCCACGGTGGAAGCCAGGTGCACCTTGGGCGGCAGATGTTTGCGCACAAAGGCCAGGCGGCGCTTCAGGCGATGCTCCAGGTAGTCAAGGTCGTAGCCGCAGTGGCGCAGTGCCTCGCTGTAGCGATCATGCTCGCGGCTGTGGTGTGCCTCCTGGCCGATAAATCCACTGATCTGCTTCTGCAGGTGCGGGTCCGTGGCCTGGTCGCGGTAGTGCCGCACCGAGTCGATGAAGAAGCGCTCGCCATCCGGAAACAGCAGCGACATGGCATCGAAGAAGTGGCTCTTGAAGGCATTGTCGCCGTGCCAGTGGCGCACCCAGGGCTGGGGCAGGGTAAAGCCGGGCTGGCGTGCCTTGATCAGCAGGTCTGGCGGTGTCGGGCTGGGCATGGCGCCTCCCCTGTAATTGTTATGGTCTGCCAGGACTATGGGCTTGTGGGCTTTTGGTGGGCAAGGTTATCTTCTGCCATTATTCGGGTCATTTCCGGCCACTGCTGATAGGCGGCAGACTGATGAAGAAGCTGCTCACGCTGAACTCCGCGCTGGTCCCGCTGGCGTACGCACAGGCGTTGATCGAGCTTGCTGGGGAGTTGGGCGTGCCGCATGATCAGCTCTTGCTGGTCGCCGGCATCGGCCCGCAGGTTCTGCAGAATCCAGCTGGCCGGCTGTCTTTTCTCGACTTCCGCCAGCTCGCCAACGCCGCGTTGCTCGCGGCTGACGATCCAGCCCTGGGGCTGCTGCTAGGGCAGCGCCTGAATGCCTCGGCGCATGGCATCCTCGGCTATGCACTGCTCTCCAGCGCCACCCTGGAGAAGGCCCTGCACTTTGCGCTCAAGTACTACCGCGTCCTCGGGCTGAGCTTCGATCTGGAGCTGATCGAACATGCCGACCGCCTGGAGTTGCGCGCCAGTGAATCGATTCCGCTCGGGGCGCTCAGCCGTTTTGCCGCAGAGGGTCTGCTTGCCAGTCTGTACAGCATCGCCCAGTTCCTTCTCGGCGAGGCACCGCAAGGCGTGGCGGTCGGTTTTGCCTATCCGGCTCCCGCCTATGCCGAACGTTATCGCGACGTCTTCGGTAGGGTAGTGGCGTTCGAGCAACCCTGGCACTGGCTGAGTCTGCCGCGGGTCTATCTGGATCGGCCGATGGCCCTGGCCAATCCGGCGACCATGCAGATGTGCGAGCAGCAATGCGAAGCCCTGTTGGCGACGCTCGATGTCCAGGATGGCCTGCTCAGCCGGGTGCGCCGTCTGCTGCTGGCCCGTCCTGGCGAGTTTCCCGATCTGGATAGCGCCGCGCGGGCTCTGCATATCAGTGGCCGTAGCTTGCGTCGTCATCTGGCGAGCTCTGGTACCAGTTACCAGCAGATCCTCGATGAGGTGCGCAAGCGTCTGGCCTTGCAGTACCTGGGCACTACCCACCTGCCGCTCTATGAAATCGCCGTCTTGCTGGGTTTCAGCGACCCCTCCAATTTCCGCCGCGCCTTCCGCAAATGGACGGGGCGGCAGCCGAACGATTATCGTGCCGGCCCTGATCACCGATGAGGATTGCCAGATGAGCACCAGCCCCCAGCCCCAGCTGATTCGTGAAACCTTCCCGGTCGGGCCTTTGCAGTGCAATTGCACCATCATCGGCGACCCGCTGACCAAGAAGGCCATCGTCGTTGATCCGGGTGGCAATCCCGAGTTGATCATGGCGCGCCTGGAGGCCCATGGCCTGCAAGTGGTGAGCATCATTCACACTCATGCCCACCTCGATCACTTCCTCGCTTCGGGGCAGATGAAGGAGAAGACTGGCGCTACCCTGCACCTGCACAAGGACGACCAGTTCCTTTGGGACAACCTGGAGATGCAGTGCCGCATGTTCGGTGTGCCCTACACCCCGGTGCCGGCGCCGGACCAGTGGCTGGCCGATGATGAGGAACTGGCCTGCGGCTGTGGTGTGGCTCTGCATACACCAGGGCATACGCCAGGCTCGATGAGTTTCTGGTTCCCCCAGGACAAGTTGCTGATCGCCGGTGACACCCTGTTCCGTCGTGGCATCGGTCGTACCGACCTGTGGGGCGGTGACTACGCCACCATCGAGCGTTCGATCAAGCAACGCCTGTACAGTCTCGACGAGGAGGCCACAGTAGTAACCGGGCATGGGCCGGACACGCGCCTGGGCGAGGAAATGCGCGAGAATCCCTTTATTCGCGCCTGAGGCTTGGCGCACTGGCTGTGGCTGATTGTGACGCACGTCTGTAGCGAGGGAATCTTCTGCGTGGCCAGTGCTCTAAACTGCACCTGTTTATCTGCACGCAAGACTGCCTCAGGAGCTTCAAGCATGTTTACCCCCTCACGCCTCGTCCTCGCCGCTACCCTGGCTGCCCTGATGACCGGCTGTGCCTCGCAAAACCCCTATGACAACCAAGGCTCCCAGCAAAGCTCTGGCGGCATGAGCAAGACGGCCAAATATGGTGGCCTCGGTGCTCTAGCTGGCGCGGTCGCCGGTGCGGCGATCAACCATGACAACCGGGGCAAAGGTGCGCTGATCGGTGCCGCGGTTGCCGGAGCCGCGGGTGCAGGTTACGGCTACTACGCCGACAAGCAGGAAGCCGAACTGCGGCGCAGCATGGAAGGTACCGGCGTACAGGTCGAACGCCAGGGCGACAACATCCAGTTGATCATGCCGGGCAACATTACCTTTGCCACCGACTCGGCAGATATCGCCAGTAACTTTTACAACCCGCTGAACAACCTGGCCAATTCGTTCCGCCAGTACGACCAGAACAGCATCGAGATCATCGGGCACACCGACAGCACCGGCAGCCATGCCTACAACATGGGCCTGTCGCAGCGTCGCGCGCAGAGCGTGGCCAACTACCTGCTGGCGCAAGGGGTCAATGCCGGCCGCGTGAGTACCCGTGGTGCCGGCCCGGATCAACCGATTGCCAGCAATGCCACAGAAGAGGGGCGTTCGCAGAACCGTCGCGTAGAGATCAACCTGCGCCCCTTGCCCGGCCAGCAATAGCTGCAACTGCTGTACAAGAGGCCCCGATCAGGGGCCTTTTTGCATTCTGAGTGCCGGCCGTCGCGTGACTCGACGGCCTTAAATTCCTGACTAGACTGCTCAACATATGTTCTGCAGTCCGCGTTCCTGACAGGTGCGCATCCGCCGATTGCCGCGCATCGATCAAGGATCAGGAGAGTTCATGGACGACACCACCCCGGCTTTTCCCCCGCGCAAACCCTGGATTCCCCTGCTGGTCACCCTGGTTCTGCTGGCGGGCCTGAGCGCCCTGGTGACCTGGCAGTGGCTGGTGCTGGGGGCCAACAACCGCGACGAACAGGACGCCCGCTTTGCCCTGGCGGTGGATGGCGTCGAGCAGAGCGTGCGCGAACGCATGCTGGCTTACGAAATGGTTCTGCGGGGCATGTCCGGGCTGATGGCTGGCAGCAGCGACGTGTCCCATGAGGAGTGGCAGCGTGCGGCGGACCAGTTGCAGTTGCAGGAACGCTACCCCGGCATCCAGGCTCTGAGCTGGGGCCGCTACCTGCGTGACAGCGAGTTGGATGTCTTCGTGCAGCGCGAGCGCGGCAACGGCCGGCCAGAGTTTCAGGCCTATCCCCCAGGGCCGCGTGACGAGTACCTGATCGTCGACTTCATCAACCCGTTGGACTGGCGCAACCGGCGGGCCCTGGGCTTCGACATGTACAGCGAGGCGACCCGGCGTCTGGCTATCAGCCAGGCCCGCGACAGTGGTGAAGCGGTGCTGACCGGGCCGCTCAAGCTCAGGCAGGAGATCGAACAGGATGTGCAGGCCGGAGCACTCTTGTACCTGCCGGTTTATCGCCAGAATGCGCCGCAGACCAATGTCGATGAGCGGCGTGCCGCGGTGCTTGGCATGGTCGCCGGCACCTTCCGCATGGGTGACCTGATGCACGGCATCCTCGGCAGCAGCAGCGAACTGTTCTGGGTCGAGCTGCGCGACAGCCAGGATGCCGCCAATCCGCTGCTCACAGCGGTCTCGACAGATACCCAGCGACCCCGCTTCGAGACCCTGCGCACGCTGAACATCTACGGCCGGACCTGGCAGCTCAAGGTCAGCAGCACCCCCCAGTACGAGCAGACGCTGCACAACAGCAGCCTGAGTATCGGCCTGGGCAGCGGCTTGCTGGCCGCACTACTGTTGTCCTTGCTGATTGGTGGTTACCTGTTCCTGCGCGAGCGGGCGCTGGCCAGCAGCGAGCGCCTCAATCAGGGCGTGCGCGAGCGCGAAGAACGTTTCCGTCTGGTAATCGAGGCATCGCCCAACGCCATCGTGCTGGTCGACAGCCATGGCCATGTCGCCATGATCAATCGGCAGACCGAACTGATGTTCGGCTATGGCCGCGAAGAGATTCTCGGCCAACCGGTGGAAAAGCTCTTGCCGGAGTCCATCCGCAAGGCTCACGTCGGCATGCGCGAGAACTTCCAGGCGGCGCCGGAGCCACGTCGCATGGGCGGCAGCCGCGAGCTGTTCGGTCAGCACCGCGATGGCCGACAGATTCCCCTGGAAGTCGGCCTGTCACCGATCCGTGCCGGTAATGAGGTGCTGGTGCAGGCGGTGATCATCGATATCAGCGAGCGCAAGTCCGCTGAGGAACGCTTCCGCCTGGTGGTCGAGGCCTCGCCCAACGCCATCGTGCTGGTCGATGGCCATGGCCTGGTGGCCATGGTCAATCGGCAGACCGAGCAGATGTTCGGCTACTCGCGCGATGAGTTGCTCGGCCAGCCGGTCGAGCAACTGCTGCCCGAGTCCCTGCGCAAGATGCACCCACACCTGCGCGAAAGTTTCGTCAACGACCCGTCGCCGCGGCGCATGGGCGGCAACCGCGAGCTGTTTGGCCAGCACCGCGATGGTCACCTGATTCCCCTGGAAGTCGGCCTCTCGCCCTTGCGCAGTGGCACCGATGTGCTGGTGCAGGCAGTGATCATCGACATCAGCGAGCGCAAGGCTGCCGAGCAGCGCCTGCGCGAGCAGGCCGAGCAGTTGGCGCTGGCCAACCGCTACAAGTCAGAATTCCTCGCCAACATGTCCCACGAGTTGCGTACCCCGCTGAACAGCATCCTGATCCTCAGCGAGCAGTTGAAGCAGAACATGGCTGGCAACCTCACGGAAAAGCAGGTCAAGCATGCCGACATTGTCTACAGAGCCGGCAACGACCTGCTGCAACTGATCAACGATGTGCTCGATCTGGCAAAGATCGAAGCCGGCCGGGTGCAGCTCAAGCTCGAACCGCTGAATGTCCACGACATGCTGGTCGAGCTGGATGCCAGCCTGCGGCCGATGGCCGAGCTCAAGGGCCTGCGTCTGCTCAATACCATGGAGCCCGGCGTACCGCGGGTGATTCATACCGACCGCGGGCGCCTGCATCAGATCCTGCGCAACCTGCTGTCCAACGCGTTGAAGTTCACCGAAGCGGGCGAGGTGGAGCTGTCCATCAGCCGCTCGCCGACGCCGCTGGATGATGAGCGCGAAACCCTGCAGATCGTGGTGCGTGATACCGGCATCGGCATTGCTGTGGAGCAGCATGAGCGGATTTTCCAGGCCTTCCAGCAGATCGATGGCTCGACCAGCCGGCGCTTTGGTGGCACCGGCCTGGGCCTGGCGATCACCCGCCAGCTGGTCGAGGTACTGGATGGCAAGATCAGCCTGGAGAGTGTTCCCGGGCAGGGCTCGCGCTTCATCGTGCAGTTGCCGGTGGTGGCCCTGACCCAGGTCGAGCCGGACCAGCCCCTCAGCAGCGTGCCCGTGCGCAGCGGCCAGGGGCCGGCACTGCTGATCATCGAGGACGATCTCAATTTCTCCGCGGTGATTGCCGAAGAGGCTCAGGCCCATGGTTTTTCCAGCGTGCTCTGCCGCAGCGGCAAGCAGGCGATCAACCTGCTGCAGAGCGAGCGTTTCGTCGCGGTGGTGCTGGACATCCTCCTGCCGGATATCAGCGGCTGGCAGATCTACCGACGTTTGCGCAGTTTGGCGCAGTACCGCGACACACCGGTGCACATCATCTCCTGCGTACCGCAGCCACAGGACTGGCATGAGGATGGCACGCGCTATCTGGTCAAACCCATCGGGCGCGATGACCTCGAACAGGTCTTCGTCGGGCTCGCCGGCCTTGGCCAGACGCTGCGTCCACTGTTGCTGGTGGAGGACGTCGAGATCGAGCGCGAGCATTACCACGAGCACCTGAGCCAACTCGGTTTCACCGTTACCTCGGTGAGCAGCGCCGAGGCGGCGCGTCAGGCCTATGCGGAACAAGGTTTCAGCGCTCTGGTGATCGACCTCGATCTGCCGGATCAGGATGGTTTCGAGCTGCTCGAAGCCATGGATCGGCAGCGCCCCTTGCAGTCGACCCAGGTGGTGATCAACACCGGCCTGGATGTGACCCGCCAGGATCTGCAACGCCTGCGCCGTTACTCGGCCGTGGTGGTGCGCAAGAGTGGCGACGATCTGAGCCCGCTGAGCGCTGCCCTGCAGGGCTTCCTTTCCGGAGTGCGCGAGCCGCAGAGCGACAGCTCCGGGCTGGCCGGCAAGCGCGTGCTGCTGGTGGATGACGATATCCGCAATATCTATGCGATGAGCGCGCTACTGGACGAGGTCGGCCTGGTCGTCACCCCGGCCAAGGATGGCGTGGAAGCGCTGGAGCGCTTCGCGCGCCAACCGTTCGATCTGGTGCTGATGGACATGGCCATGCCACGCATGGACGGCTACACCGCCACGCGCCTGCTCAAGGAAGAGCACGATTGCCGGATTCCGATCATTGCCCTGACCGCCCATGCGATGAAGGGCGACCGCGAGAAATGCATCACCGCCGGGGCAGACGATTACTTGGCCAAACCGGTCAGCCGCCAGGAGTTGCTGGAGCACCTGCATCGCTGGTTGATCGAAGCCCCGCAACCCTTGCGGCAGGCGTTGGGATGAACAGACGGTCGCGGATACGTACCTTGATCCGGCGCTGAAGGAGGGCGAGATGGCGCAGTTAGAGCTCGATACGCAGCTGGACTCCCAGGTGCTGCTGGTGGTCGATGACCGCGATGAAAACCTGGTGGCCATGGAGGCCCTGCTCGGTGATGGCGAGTGGGATGTACGCACCGTCAACTCCGGCGAGGCGGCGCTGCAGTGCATGATCGAGGAGCCGGTCGGCCTGGTCCTGCTGGATGTGCAGATGCCGAAGATGGATGGCTTCGAAGTCGCCCGCCTGATGCGTGGCAGCCCGCACACCCGGCATACGCCAATCATCTTCCTCTCGGCCATCGCCCACACCGAGGACTCGGTGCTGCACGGCTATGCCATCGGCGCCGTGGACTTCATCCTCAAGCCTTTCGATCCCAAGGTACTGCGGCACAAGATCAGCGCCTTGCTTGAGCATGAGCGCCATCGCCACGAGTTGCTTCAGCTCAGCCAGCAGCTGGACAGTGCGCGCGCCTTCAATGCCTCTGTGCTGGAAAATGCCTCCGAAGGCATCCTGGTGCTGGATCAGGATGGCCAGATCAGCTTTGCCAACCCGGCCATGGCACAGATGCTCCACGGCGAAGTGGCCGACTTGCAGGGCACCCAGTTGCTCTCCTACCTGCATGCGCCGCAGATGCCGGCTGACTGGAAAAGCTCCGAGTTCTACCGCAGCTGGCGTGCCGGCAAGACCTATCGGCTGCATGACGCCGTGCTGACCACCTTTAGCGGCAGTTACCTGCCGGTGGCGTTGTCCTGTTCGCCCCTGCCGCAGTACCAGAACGCCATGGTACTGATCGCCCTGGATATGTCGGTGGTGAGCAACCTGCATGCCCAGCTCGAATCGCAGGCGGTGACCGACGCGCTGACCGGCCTGTACAACCGTCGTGGTTTTAATCAGGCCCTGGAGGCGGCGCTATCGCGCATCGATCGCAGCGGCAAGCGCATGGCCGTGCTCTACCTCGATCTGGACGGCTTCAAACGGGTCAACGACTCCCTGGGGCATGCCGCCGGCGACGAGATCCTGCGCACGGTGGCCGAGCAACTGAAGACCTGCCTGCGCCCCTACGACATCCTTGCGCGCATGGGCGGCGACGAATTCACTGCGCTGCTCGACTCGCTGGAGCACCCGGAAGATGCGGCGCGGGTGGCGGAGAAACTGATCGAGCTGGTGTCGGTGCGGCACAAGGTCGATGGCGTCGAGTTCACCCTGGGGGCCAGCGTCGGTATCGCCTGCTTCCCCGAGTGCGGGCAGACGGTCGATGGCCTGCTGCGCGCGGCGGACATGGCCATGTACGAGGCCAAACGCGCCGGCCGCCAGCAGTACCGCTTCTTTTCCCCGGAAATGAACGGCCGCGCACGTTCGCGGCTGATGCTCGAAGAAAGCCTGCGCACGGCCATCGAACAGGACGACTTCGTGCTGGTCTACCAGCCGCAGATCGATCTGGCCAGCGGCCGCCTGCGCGGCTTCGAGGCGCTGCTGCGCTGGCAGCACCGGGTCGCCGGCACCATCGCGCCCGGGGTGTTCATTCCATTGCTGGAGGAAACCCGGCTGATCAACCGCCTCGGTGACTGGATCTTCCAGCGTGGCATCCAGCAGTGCCGCGCCTGGCGCCCGCAATTCGGCGAGGACCTGCTGCTCAGCCTCAACGTCAGTCCGGTGCAGTTCAGCATGCCGCAATTGGTTGGCGACCTGCGTCGGGTGCTGGAGACCCATCAGCTCAAGCCGTCACAGCTGGAAGTGGAAGTCACCGAGAGTGCGCTGATGCAGGACCTCGACACCACCCGCGAGCAGCTTCAGCAGCTGCGTGCGTTGGGGGTGCGCATCGCCATCGACGACTTCGGCACCGGCTACTCGTCGCTGGCCTACCTGCGTCATTTCGAGCTGGATACGTTGAAGATCGACCGCCTGTTCATCGCCAACATGCTCGACTCACCGAAGGATGCGGCGATCGTCAGCACCATCATCGACCTGGCTCATCACCTCGGCCTGGAGGTGATCGCCGAAGGGGTGGAGACCATCGCCCAGCGTGACTGGCTGATCGCCCACCAGTGCAGCACCATGCAGGGCTTTCTGGTGGCGCCGGGCTTGTCGGTGGAGAAGGCCGGGGAATTTCCGCCCCGGCTCGATTGGGCCACTTGGGCGCCAGAAGCCTGATTAGCGGCGAGAGGTCGGGAACTGCTGGTGCAGCTGCGCCAGCTCGGCATCCTTGGCTTCCCAGAGCTGGTTGACCCACTGCTGGAAGGCCAGGCGGTAGGTTTCATCCTGGTCGTAGTTCTGGCCGATGAACTCGGCCGGAATCTCCAACTCCTCGAAACGCACCACCACTTTCTGCAGCCTGCCGCACAGCAGGTCCCAGAAACCCGGGCTGCCGCCTGGGTAATGGATGGTCACGTTGATGATCGAGTGCAGCTGCTCGCCCATGGCGTCCAGCACGAAGGCAATGCCGCCGGCCTTGGGCTTGAGCAGGTACTGGAAGGCCGAGCCCTGCTGGTCATGCTTGGCCTGGGTGAAGCGGGTGCCTTCGAGGAAGTTGAATACCGACACCGGATTGCTCTTGTAGCGTGCGCAGGCCTTGCGCGTGGTGGCCAGGTCCTGGCCGAGCTTCTCCGGGTGCTTGGCCAGGTAGGCCTTGGAGTAGCGCTTCATGAAGGGGAACTCCAGCGCCCACCAGCACAGGCCGATCACCGGCACCCAGATCAACTCCTGCTTGAGGAAGAACTTGAGCAGTGGCATGCGTCGGTTCAACTGGTACTGCAGCACCAGGATGTCGACCCAGCTCTGGTGGTTGCTGGTCACCAGGTAGGAGTGCTGGGTGTCGAAGCTCTGCATACCGGCCACGTCCCACTGGGTACGACAGACCAGGTTCATCCAGAACTTGTTGACGCCGATCCAGAACTCGGCGATGCCATGCATGACGAAGCGCAACCCGCGCTGGATGGCCGGCACCGGCAGGAGCAGCTTGAGCAGGGCCACGGCGAACAGTGGCCAGCAGCAGATCAGGGTGTTCAGGGCCAGCGTCAGGCCGGCAAGCAGGCCACGTAGCGGGGCAGGCAGAAAGTGCAGCATGGGGGCGTGAGCCTCCTGACAGTGGGGGCATTCTGTGTGCCCCGGATCGGTCGGGTTACCTGCGGCAGTTCCTTTGCACAAGGCGGTCGGCTGCCAAGGTTAACGCTTGTACACTGACCGGCAAGCGCTAGGGCTGACTTGTGGGTCAGGCGGCCCGGCGCATTTCGCCGCATTCAGGCGGGGCGAATTCTAGCGCAAGCCTCTTGCCGGGCGGGTGAAACCGCGTTGCGGAGGTCCGCCGTAGCCCGGATGCAATCCGGGGAGTTCTCGGTGTGTGCTTGCCCCGGATTGCATCCGGGCTACGTTGACGGTGGGCCTGATTAGGCCTCCCTGGCCGCGGCCTGGATGGCGGTGAGGGCGATGGTGTAGACGATATCGTCGACCAGGGCGCCGCGCGACAGATCGTTCACCGGCTTGCGCAGGCCCTGCAGCATAGGCCCCACGCTGACGCAGTCGGCACTGCGCTGCACCGCCTTGTAGGTGGTGTTGCCGGTGTTCAGATCGGGGAAGATGAACACCGTGGCGCGCCCGGCTACCGGGCTGTTCGGTGCCTTCTGCAGGCCGACGCTGGCGATGGCGGCGGCGTCGTACTGCAGCGGCCCGTCGATCAGTAGTTGCGGATTCTGCTCGCGGGCCAGGCGGGTGGCTTCGCGGACTTTCTCCACCTCGGCGCCGCTGCCGGAGTCGCCGGTGGAGTAGCTAATCATCGCCACCCGCGCGGCGACACCGAAGGCTTCGGCGGAGGCGGCGCTCTGCAGGGCGATCTCGGCCAGTTCGGCCGCGTTCGGGTCGGGGTTTACCGCGCAGTCGCCATATACCAGTACCTGATCCGGCAGCAGCATGAAGAACACCGAGGATACCAAGTTGTAGCCGGGCGCGGTCTTGATCAGCTGCAGTGCCGGGCGGATGGTGTTGGCGGTGGTGTGGATGGCGCCGGAGACCAGGCCGTCGACCTCGTCCAGGGCCAGCATCATGGTGCCCATCACCACGGTGTCTTCCAGTTGGGCAGTGGCCATCGGCGCATTCAGGCCCTTGCCCTTGCGCAGTTCGACCATCGGCCCGACATAGCGCTCGCGGATCAGGTCCGGATCGAGGATTTCCAGCCCGGGCGGCAGCTCGATGCCCTGGGCCTTGGCCACCGCCTGTACCGCTTCCGGCTTGGCCAGCAGCACGCAGCGGGCGATGCCGCGTGCCTGGCAGATGGCCGCAGCCTGCACAGTGCGCGGCTCGCTGCCTTCAGGCAGGACGATGCGCTTGTTCGCTGCCTGGGCGCGGCGCATCAACTGGTAGCGGAACGCTGGCGGCGACATGCGCGCCTCGCGCGGGGTGCCGCAACGCTGGGTGAGCCAGTCATGGTCGATATGGCTGGCGACGAACTCGGTGACCTTCTCCGCGCGCTCGCGGTCGTCGATGGGGATTTCCTTGTTCAGCCGGTTGAGGTTGGTCGCCGTGTCGTAGGAGCCGGTGCTCACGCTGAGCACCGGCAGGCCGCTGGCCAGGGCGCCGCGGCACAGCTCCATGATCCGCGGGTCCGGGGCGAAGTCGCTGCACAGCAACAGGCCGGCCAGCGGTACGCCATTCATGGCGGCCAGGCTGGCGGCGAGGATGATGTCGTCGCGATCGCCAGGGGTTACCACCAGCACGCCGGGCGTGAGCAACTGCACGGTGTTGGGCAGGGCACGGGCGCACAGGACGATCTGCTGCACGCGGCGCTGTTCGTAGTCACCGGCACTGATGATGTGCGCGCCGAGCAGCTCGGCGACGTCACGGGTGCGCGCAGCGTTCAGTTCGTCCTGCCAGGGAATGCAGCCGAGCAGGCGGAACTGCTCGGTCTTCAACAGCGGAGAAAGCTCCTGCAGGCGCGCGGCGAAGTTCTCACCGCGCACCTTGTTGAGGATGGTGCCGAGCACTTTCGGCTCCTGTGGCCCGCCGAACAGTTGGGCCTGGATCTCGATGCGGTCGGACAGCTCGGTCATGGCCTGGGCCGAGTCGCCCTCCGGTGCCGAGACCAGGATGATCTCGGCATCCAGGCTCCTGGCCAGGTGCACGTTGACCCGCGCCGCGTAGCTGGCGTGGCGGGTCGGCACCATGCCCTCGACGATCAGCACGTCCATGCCCTCGCTGGCCTGCTGGTAGAGACTGATGATCTCCTCCAGCAGTTCATCCAGCTGGCCGTCGCCGAGCATGCGTTCGACGTGGGCCAGGTCGAGTGGTTTGGGCGGCTTCAGGCCGAGGGTGCGGGCGATCAGCTCGGTAGAGCGCTCCGGGCCTTCGTCGCCGGGATGAGGCTGGGCGATCGGTTTGAAGAAACCGACCTTCAGGCCGTCGCGCTCCAGGGCGCGGACCAGGCCGAGACTGATGGAGGTGAGGCCGACACCGAAGCCGGTGGGGGCGATGAAGAAGGTATGCATGGGGTCTCCCGTAACAGCGAGCTCTGCTCGCGAAGCGCTTGCCGCTCAGCCGAGCAGGTTCAGGGTGTCGAGGGCGATCTGCCGCTCCTCGTTGGTCGGCACCACCAGCACGCGCGGGCTTCCCGGACTGTGGATCGGCCCGGCGGCGCCGCGGATGCAGGCGGCGTTAGCCGTTTCATCGAGGGCGAGATTGAACAGCTTGAGGTGCGCCAGCGTCTTGCTGCGGATCAACGGCGAGTTCTCGCCGATGCCGCCGGTGAAGATCAGCCCGTCCAGCTGCGGCAGGGCGCAGCTCATGGCGGCCAGGGACTTGGCCAGGCGGTAGCAGAACACCTCGATGGCCAGCGTAGCGCCGACATGCCCCTGGGCACGCGCCTGCTCCAGGCTGCGCATGTCGTTGGATAGGCCGGATAGGCCGAGCAGGCCGCTTTCCTTGTTCAGCAGACTGTCGATGCGTTCCAGGCTCCAGCCCAGGGTGCGCGCCAGATGGCCGTGCAGGTTGGGGTCGACGTCGCCACTGCGGGTGCCCATTACCAGGCCTTCCAGTGGGGTCAGGCCCATGCTGGTGTCGCGGCTCTGGCCATTGACGATGGCGCAGGTCGAACAGCCATTGCCCAGGTGCGCCGACAACCAGCTGCTGTCGGCAAAGGCCAGGCCACTCATTTCGGCCGCGCGCTGGCTGACGAAACGGTGGCTGGTGCCGTGGAAACCATAACGGCGCACGCCATGCTCGCGATACAGCGCCTCCGGTACGGCGTAGCGGAAGGCGTGTTCGGGCAGGCTCTGGTGGAAGGCGGTGTCGAATACCGCGACCTGCGGCAGCTCGGGGAACAGCTTGAGCGCAGCCTCGATACCCAGCAGGTTGGCCGGGTTGTGCAGAGGTGCCAGCGGCGCGGTGGCGCGGATCGCCAGCAGGCTGAGCGGGTCGATCAGACAGGCGCTGGTGAACTGCTCGCCGCCATGCACCACGCGATGGCCGATGCCATGCAGCTGACCGCCAGCGGCACTCTGTACCAGTGGCAGCAGTTGGGCGAGGGCGGCGCGGTGGTCGCCACCCTGCAGCAGCAGGCTGTCCTTGCTGCCGGCATGCTGCCAGTGCAGCACCGCTTCCGGGCTGGCCAGGCGTTCAGCCAGGCCGCTGAGGATGAAGTCGGGTTGGGCCTGGTTGACCAAGGCGAACTTGATCGACGAACTGCCGCAGTTGATCACCAGAATATTGCGTGCCGGCATGCTTATTCCTTATCCGTTGTCGGCGCCTTGTAGGCTCTACCTTCCAGCTCGGCCTGGCACCAGCCGCAGGCGAACGGCTGGCCGATGCGTTGCTGGCGCTGCTGGGCATCGATCACCCAGTCACGCTTCTGCCAGGGCGGCTGGTGGCGCAGGTGCTGAGTATGGCCGCAGGACAGTTCTGCCACCCAGTGGCCTTCCTCGTCCTGGTGGAAGCCCAGCAGTTGGCTGGGTGGTGCGCTCCGTCCGTCCGGCTTCTGGTCGCATTCGACCGAGCCGACAGGTAAACTCGCGCGTTCTTCAATCTTTTGCAAAAGGTCCCACCTCATGCTGATCGCCACTAACAAGGCAGTCTCCATCGACTATACCCTGACCAACGATGCCGGTGAGGTGATCGACAGCTCCGCCGGTGGCGCGCCGCTGGCGTACCTGCACGGTGCCGGCAACATCATCATCGGCCTGGAAAAGGCCCTCGAAGGCAAGCAGGCCGGCGACGAGCTGAAAGTGGCCATCGAGCCGGTGGATGCCTACGGCGAATACAGCGCCGAGCTGGTGGCTACCCTCAACCGCAGCATGTTCGAAGGTGTCGACGAGTTGGAAGTGGGCATGCAGTTCCACGCCTCCGGCCCGGACGGCGGCATGCAGATCGTCACCATCCGTGACCTCGACGGCGACGACGTGATCGTCGACGGCAACCACCCGCTGGCCGGCCAGCGCCTGCACTTCCAGGTCAAAGTGGTTAGCGTTCGCGAGGCCCTGGCCGAAGAGCTGGCCCACGGTCATATCCACGGCGAAGGTGGTCATCACCACTAAGAACTGTTCACGATCTGCAGCTCTCTCTGATCCGCAAGATCGTGTTTCAGCTCTTATTGGCAGCCTGATTGATGACCCTGCAAAACGACTTATGGTCGTTCCAACGCGGGTCGCGGCTGCTACGCTGAGTGAACGGAAAAGGCGCCCGCGGGCGCCTTTTTTGTCCTCTGCGCAGAATCTCTTGCATTCTCAAGGAGTTATTCATGAGTGCCTTTCACGACCTCAATCTGCGTGCGCTGGATGGCCAGGATCTGCCCCTCGCGCCCTATAAAGGCCAACTGGTACTGGTGGTCAATGTCGCCTCCAAGTGTGGCCTGACCCCGCAGTACGCCGCCCTGGAAACCCTCTACCAGCAGTACCGTGAGCGCGGTTTCACCGTGCTGGGCCTGCCGTGCAACCAGTTCGCCGGCCAGGAGCCGGGCACTGAAGAGGAAATTCGCGAGTTCTGCAGCCTCAACTATGGGGTGACCTTTCCATTGGGCAGCAAGCTGGACGTCAACGGCCCCGGCCGTCATCCGTTGTACCGCCTGCTGGCGGGCGAGGGTGCCGAGTTCCCCGGCGACATCACCTGGAATTTCGAGAAGTTCCTGGTCGGCCGCGATGGCCGCGTGCTGGCGCGTTTCTCCCCGCGCACCACACCGGATGATCCGGCGCTGATGCAGGCCATCGAGAAAGCGCTCGGTTGATCGTCCTGGCGCATGTGCCCAATAGCGGGCAAATGCGCCAATGCTCCGGCTGTTTCCCCCGTATGGCTTGTCGAGCGGATCGTCGCCCTGCTTAATCGGCTGACTTGCCGAGGAGCTGCGCGATGACCAGTTTTCCCCATGACGAAACCGTGGCCCATGCCTCTCCGGCGGCCCTGCGCGCGCTGATCGAAAGCCGCCGCGCGGTGCGTCGCTTCACCGACGAGGCGGTGCCGGAGGCGGTGATCCGCGACTGCCTGGAGCTGGCCGTGCTCGCGCCCAACTCCTGCAACCTGCAGCCCTGGAGCTTCCAGGTGATTCGTGATCCGGCGCTACTGGCGCGCCTGCACCCGGTGTGCATGAGCCAGAACGCGGCCAAGGCGCCGCTGATCATCGCCGTGTTGGCGCGCCCGGATACCTGGCGCCAGGCCTGCCAGAACATCGTCGACTACTGGCCCGAAGCCGAGGTGCCGGCGCGCATCCGCAGCTTCTACGCCAAGACTGCGCCGTTCCAGTACAACCAGGGCCCGCTGGGCCTGTTCGGCCTGTGCAAGCGCCAGCTGGTGCGCCTGGCCGCGCTACGCAAGCCGCTGATGCGCACGCCCAACAGCCGGGCGCAGATGCGCATCTGGGCGGTCAAGTCGACGGCCCTGGCCGCCGAGAACCTGATGCTGGCCTTCCAGAGCCACGGCTACGCCACCTGCCCGATGGAGGGCTTCGACGAGGTGCGCCTGCGCAAGGTGCTGGACATCCCGCGCCAGGCGTTGCCGATCATGCTGCTGGCCGTGGGCCGCCAGGGCGAGAAGGGCGTGTACAACCCGCGCCTGCGCTTTCCCTTGGAACAACACGTCACCTGGCTGTAAGAATCTATTTAGGATCTTTTGATCGTCGGCCATGCTGCGTTGAAATGGGGACTCGGACTGCTCATTTACACTTCGTAAACTCCGCGTCCTCGTCCCCATTTCGCCTTGCCTGGCTCTAGCTCAAAAAATCCTAAACAGATTCTGCGCGCGTTCGCTTCTGCTGCTTAATCACCGAAAACAATAGTTGCGTAGGGCGGGTGAAACCCGCGTTGAGGTTTTTCGCGGGTTTCACCCGCCCTACGTCGGTGGCTGGCCAAAGCCTGCCTGCAGCACGCTGGGTAGATACTGGTATTCAGCACAAGCTTTTGTAGGAGCCAGCTTGCTGGCGATCAGCGGGACGCTGTCTGCGTATCGCCAGCAAGCTGGCTCCTACAGGATCAGGCCGGGTGGATAACGTTCTGCCTATCCACCCGCTTCCCCCCGACCGTCGCGGCGATCAGCACCCTGCCGGCTTCTGGGGCTAAATCACCAAAATCAATAGTGCTGGGCGGAGCGAGACGACCGGTCATATGCTCGCCGCCATGAACACCAGCATTCGATTCGACAAGCGTGACCTGATCCTGGCCAAGGGCTCGGCGGTGATGACCCGCCGCGGCTACCACGGCACCGGGGTGCAGGAAATCGTCCAGGCGGCGGGCATCCCCAAGGGTTCCTTCTACCACTACTTCGCGAGCAAGGAAGACTTCGCCCTGCAGGCCCTGGAGTTCGTCTACCAGCCGCGCCTGCAGCGCTATGCCGAAGCCTTGGGCAATCCCGAGCTGAGCCCGCGAGCGCGCATCCTGGCCTACTACCGCGAGCTGCAGGCGCACTTTCTGCGCCAGGAAAAGGCCGAATACCACTGCTTCATCGGCAGCCTGAGTTTCGAGATGAGCGAGCTGCTGCCGGCCATCGGTGCACAGGTCGAAGCGATTCAGCAGGCCTCGGTGGACACCCTTCAGAGCTGCCTGGAACAGGCCCGCCAGGCCGGCGAGCTGCATGCCGAGGAAGACTGCGCCAACCTCGCCAGCTTTATCGCCAACGCCTGGCAGGGTGTGCTGGCACGCCTCAAAGTCGGTCGCAGCACGCAAGCCCTGGATGCCTTTATCACCCGTCTGGAGCTGCTGCTGCAGCCCTGATTTTTTATAGCCCGATTAACGAGACGACCGGTCGACCGACCGGCTTGAGGAGTCCCCATGACCGCCCCCGTACAAGCCCTGTTCCAACCGTTCCGCCTGGGTAACCTGGAGTTGCCGACCCGCGTGGTGATGGCGCCGATGACCCGTTCCTTCTCCCCGGGCGGCGTGCCCAATGCCCAGGTCGTCGAGTACTACCGTCGCCGCGCCGCTGGTGGTGTCGGCCTGATCGTCACCGAAGGCACCACCGTTGGCCACCAGGCATCCAACGGCTACCCGCACGTACCGCGCTTCTATGGCGCCGACGCCCTGGCCGGCTGGAAGCAGGTGGTCGACGCGGTGCACGCCGAAGGCGGCAAGATCGTCCCGCAACTGTGGCACGTGGGTAACGTGCGCAAGCTGGGCACCGAGCCGGACGCCAGCGTGCCGGGCTTTGGCCCGAGCGAGAAAGTGAAGGACGGCAACGTGGTCGTGCATGGCATGACCAAGCAGGACATTGCCGAAGTCATCGCCGCCTTCGCCCAGGCCGCCCGCGACGCCCAGGCCATCGGCATGGACGGCGTGGAAATCCACGGCGCCCACGGCTACTTGGTCGACCAGTTCTTCTGGGCCGGCAGCAACCAACGTACTGACGAATACGGTGGCGACCTGGCCCAGCGTTCGCGCTTCGCCATCGAACTGATCCAGGCTGTGCGCGCCGCCGTGGGCCCGGACTTCCCGATCATCTTCCGTTTCTCCCAGTGGAAGCAGCAGGACTACAGCGCGCGCCTGGTACAGAGCGCCGAAGAGCTGGGTGCCTTCCTCAAGCCGCTGTCCGACGCTGGCGTGGACATCTTCCACTGCTCGACCCGCCGCTTCTGGGAGCCGGAGTTCGAAGGTTCCGAGCTCAACCTGGCCGGCTGGACCCGCCAGCTGACCGGCAAGCCGACCATCACCGTGGGCAGCGTCGGCCTGGACGGCGAGTTCCTGCAGTTCATGGTTAACACCGACAAGGTCGCCGAGCCGGCCAGCCTGGAAAACCTGCTGGAGCGCCTGAACAAGCAGGAGTTCGACCTAGTGGCCGTGGGCCGTGCCCTGTTGGTCGACCCGGACTGGGCGGTGAAGGTGCGCGACAGCCGCGAGCAGGACATCCTGCCGTTCAGCCGCGAAGCCCTCAAGCAACTGGTCTGATCAGCCCGTTTTACCCCTGTGCGCCGGCTTGCCGGTGCACCCTTCGAGCCCCGGCACACCGGGGCTTTTTTATGCCTGTCGGTTGGCGGCATGGGGCTTTGTGGGAGCGGATTTATCCGCGCTGCCGTTTGCCTTGCAGGCATCGCGGCTGCAGCCGCTCTTACGAAAGCCGCGCCTGCAACAGGTGTCCTTCGAACTGCTCGACGATTGCCGCCCAGCCCTGCTTGCCGGCGTGCTGGCGGGCGTTGAGGCGCACCCGACGCAAGGTTTCGCGGTCTTCCAGCAGCCAGTGGGCGGCGTCGATAAAGGCCTGCTCGTCGCCGGGCATGGCCAGCGCGCCGCTGTGCCCGTGGCGGATATGCTGGGCGGCGGCGGCCTGGTCGAAGGCGACCACGGCCAGGCCCGAGGCCAGGGCTTCGAGTACCACGTTGCCGAAGGTTTCCGAGAGGCTGGGAAAGAGGAACAGGTCGCCGCTGGCATAGTGCGCGGCCAGTTCCTCGCCACGTTGCAGGCCGCAGAAGATGGCGTCCGGCAGGGCGCTCTGCAGTTGGGCGCGCTGCGGGCCGTCGCCGACCAGCACCAGTTGCAGGCGCTGCTGCGGATAGCGTACCTGCAGGGCCAGGAAGCTGCGCTGCAGCAAGGCCAGGTTCTTCTCCGGAGCCAGGCGGCCGACATGCAGCACGGCAATGTCATCGTCATGCAGGCCCCAGCTGGCGCGCAGTTCGGCCGAGCGTCGCGCCGGGTGGAACAGCTGGCTGTCGACCCCGCGGGCGAGCAGTTGCAGGCGTTCGAAACCCCGCCGTTGCAGCTCCAGGCTCTGGCTGGCGCTGGGCACCAGGGTGGTTCTGGTACGGTTGTGGAACCAGCGCAGGTAGTGGGTGAGCAGGCGGGCCAGCAGGCCCAGGCCGTAATGCCCGCTGTACTGCTGGAAGTTGGTGTGGAAGCCGCTGACCACCGGAATGCCCAGGCGCCGGGCCGCACGGATGGCGGACAGCCCTAGCGGGCCTTCGGTGGCGACATACAGCACGTCCGGGCGGTTGTGCTGCCAGCGGCGCAGCAGCTTGTGCAGCGCCGATTGGCCCCACTGCAGGCCGCTGTAGCCGGGCAGCGGCCAGCCGCGGGTCAGCAGCAGGTCATCGTCGCTGCGCCGCTGCTGGTCGTCGTTCTGCCGTGGGCGGATCAGCTGCAGGCGGTGGCCACGCTGCTGCAGCCCCTGGCAGAGGCGCCCGAGAGTATTGGCCACGCCGTTGATTTCCGGCGGGAAGGTTTCGCTGACGAGAGCGATATGCAGGCTTGTGACAGTCATGGCAGCAGTTTCGGCTGCTGCCATGTAGCGCAGATGACGCTGTGGTTACCGGGTTGTGACGGCGCTGGCCTCGGAGTCTGTTCACGATCTTCTGAATTAGAGCCAGACAAGGAAAAAACGGCTGAGGAAGCGCAGTTTACGATCTGTAAATGAGCATGACTCGCTCCGCTCGCCCCTTCGGGGCCGCCCCATGGGCGTTAGCCGCAAGAGGCTTTCCGAAGCCGTTTTTAACGCGGTATGGCCGCGAGTCAGGAGGTCGTGGATAGACTCTCGCGCTCACGCACCCAGAACAGCGTGGCCCCGGCCACCGCCGCCGGCATCACCAGGATATTGAAGAAGGGGATCAGCAGCGCCACATACACCGCGCCGCCAAAGCCCAAGCTCTGCCAGCGCTTCTCGCGCAGCCAGGCGAGCATGTCGTCCCAGCTGACCTTGTTGTTGTCGCAGGGGTAGTCGATGTACTGCACGGCCATCATCCAGATGCCGAAGAGAATCCACAGCGGCGCGGCGATCAGGTTGAGCACCGGCACGAACGTGAGGATCAGCAGGGGAATGGCGCGTGGCAGGAAGTAGGCCAGCTTGCGCAGCTCGCGGCCGATGGTGCGCGGCATCATGGCCAGCAGCTCGTTCCAGCTGAACGGCGGGAAGTCATCGCGGCCCCGCACCACCACTTCGACCTTTTCCGCGAGGAAACCGTTGAACGGCGCGGCGATGATATTGGCCAGCAGGGTGAAGCTGAAGAACATGATCACCAGGACCAGCAGCACGAACAGCGGCCAGATCAGGTATTCGAGGAAGCTCAGCCAGTCCGGCAGGTTGGGCATGAAGGTGTCGACCCAGCCGCCGAACTGCTGCATGGCCAGGACGATCAGGCCAATGAACAACAGCAGGTTGATGGTCAGCGGCAGCAGTACGAACAGGCGCAAGCCGGGGCTCATTATCAGTTTCAGGCCTTCGCCCAGATACTGCGGGCCAGACAGGGCGGGTTTGAGCATGGTGAAGCTCCGGTAGGCTGATTAACGCGCCGACCTTACCGATTTTACGACTCTGAAGAAAGCGCTTCGGGCTGGTAGACGCAGGCCCGGTTGCGCTCGCGCTTGGCCTGGTACATGGCGCTATCGGCAGACTTGATCAGGCCCTCCGGGTCCTGTGCGTGCTCGGGGTAGAGGGCGATACCGATACTCGGTGTAACAAAGTCGATGTGCTGCGCGCCCAGCTGCAGTGGCGTGCTGAGGGCGGCGATCAGGCGTTCGGCAAGCTTGAGCGCCATCTCGCAGGTGGCATCCTGCAACAGCAGGGTGAACTCGTCGCCACCCAGGCGATAGACCCGATCCGGCTGGCGCATGGCATTGCGCAGGCGCTCGGCGATCTTCTGCAGCAGGGCATCGCCGGTGTCGTGGCCGAAGCGGTCGTTGACCTCCTTGAAACGGTCGAGGTCGAGGTACAGCAGGGCCAGCTGACCTTGCTGGCGCTGGGCTTGCTCCAGGGCATTCTTCAACTGTTCGGCAAAGGCCTTGCGGTTGCCCAGGCCGGTCAGCGGGTCGCGGTAGGCCATGTCGAGCAGCTGGTTCTGGTACGCCACCTGGGCGCTGATGTCGCGCAGGATGCCGCGAAAGCCGCTGAAGCGGCCCTGGCCGTCGTGAACCAGGGAGAAGCGCGTTTCGTAGTAGCCGAGGCTGCCATCGCGGCGGCAGAAGGGTGCGGCGAAGGTGGCGTTCTCGCCACTGTCGCGAGCCTGGGCGAACAGCTGGCTGGCGCGTCGGCTGTCGTCGGCATTGAGGATGTTATCGAACCGGTGCAGCAGCAGTTCCTCGGCGCCGTAGCCGAGCATCTGGCAGAGCGCGCGGTTTACCGCCAGGATAACCCCGCTGGCATCCAGCTCGAAGTAGCCATCCTGAATGGCATCGAGAATCTGCCGGTCGCGGGCTTCGCTTTGCTCCAGGCGCTCGAGCATGCGGTTGGCCTCGCCGGCCAGTTGGCCGAGCTCGTCGCGACCGCTGTCGCTGAGGCGCTGGTGCGCGGAGTCCGGACCGATGGCGGCCATCTCGTGGTTCATGCGTGATACCCGATGCAGGATCCAGCGCTCCAGGCCCAGGTAGATCAGCAGCCAGGCGAGCAGGCCGATGGCGCTGCTCAGTAGCAGGAAAATGCCGATGGTCTGGCGGCCATCCTGATAGAGACGCCGGTCCTTGGTCAGCTCCAGCAACAGCTCGGGCTCGCCGAGGTTGTTGCTGTACAGCAAGCGCCGCTGCTGGCGCTCGGCATCAAGCAGCCGGCGTGGGCTGATATGGATTGGGTTGAGGCTGTTGTTGAGGGTGGGGATCAGTCGCCATTTCGCCTGCGTGCCGTCTGGCGGCAGCAGGCGCAGCGCGGCATTGACCCGGGACTGCAGTTGCTCGGCGCGCTCGCCATCGATGAAGTGCCCGGCGATCAGGGTGCCGAGTGGTTGCAGGGTGCCTTCGCTGTTGCTGATCGGACTCATGGCCAGCACCACGGGGACGCCATGCACCACCACGACTTGGCTTTTGAGCTCGCCGCTGCCCTTCAGGCGTTTACTCAGGCTGAGGATACCTTCGCGCAGCGCCAGGTGATCGCTCGGGCGCTGGTCGCCGAGTACCAGCAGCTCCGGTAGATCCGGTGGCTGCCACTGTTCGGCGTAGACCCGATCCTGCCGGTCGAGGAAGACCATGAAGTCGAAGTCCATCAGGCGCATGGCTTCGGTATCCATGTTGCTGCGCATGAAGTCGGTGTTGCGATCCTGCATGAATACGTAGCTGTCATCCCACTCTGCGTAGCCGTGCACCAGGTCGAGAGCGTGTTTGAGACCATCGTCGAGCACGCTGCGCAGGCGTTTGGCCTCGGTGTCCAGCAGGGCGCTGTCCTGGCGATCGAAACGACTGAGGATGAGCTGCTGCGAGAGTACGAAGGCGCTGCTCAGAACCAGCGCCAGCAGGGGGCCAAACAACCAGAACAGACGTTTGCGCAGAGTCATGACGGGTTTACTGCTGGGGCTCGGTGATGAGGTTGAGTATAGCCATGCATGGATAGGACTCCGGGTCACATAGCCAGACTCTATGGCTGGCATTGAGAAACGAAATTTTGGCCTATCTATCGGACTGCGTAGGCTGGCCACAGTTGCGTTTTCCAGGGGCCGTCCGCTTCTTTCAAGCCTTCCCCAAGTGCTTTGGTCGGCCCCTCTTTTATTACCTGGAGTTGTCCATGTCCGCCATTCGTCATTCCCGCGTGATCATTCTTGGCTCCGGCCCGGCCGGCTACAGCGCCGCGGTGTATGCCGCTCGGGCCAACCTCAAGCCGCTGCTGATCACCGGCATGCAGGCCGGCGGCCAGTTGACCACCACTACCGAAGTCGACAACTGGCCGGGCGACCCCCATGGCCTGACCGGCCCGGCGCTGATGCAGCGCATGCAGGAGCATGCCGAGCGCTTCGAGACCGAGATCGTCTTCGACCATATCAATGCGGTGGACCTGGCCGGCAAGCCCTTCACCCTGAGCGGCGACAATGCCACCTACAGCTGCGATGCGCTGATCATCGCCACGGGCGCCAGCGCCCGTTACCTGGGGCTGCCGTCCGAGGAGCTGTTCATGGGCAAGGGCGTGTCCGCCTGCGCCACCTGCGACGGTTTCTTCTACCGCAATCGCGAAGTGGCAGTGGTCGGTGGCGGCAACACGGCGGTGGAGGAGGCGCTGTACCTGGCCAATATCGCCAGCAAGGTGACCCTGGTGCACCGCCGCGAGACGTTCCGCGCCGAGAAGATTCTGCAAGACAAGCTGCGCGCGCGGGTCGCCGAAGGCAAGATCGTGCTCAAGCTGAATGCCGAAGTCGATGAAGTGCTGGGCAACGATATGGGCGTTACCAGCGTGCGCCTGCGCAACAATGATGGCAGCAGCGCAGAGCTAACGGTCGACGGTCTGTTCGTGGCCATCGGCCACACGCCGAATACCTCGTTGTTCGAGGGCCAGCTGGCACTCAAGGACGGTTACCTGGTGGTCAATGGCGGGCGCGAGGGCAATGCCACTGCTACCAACGTGCCCGGCGTGTTTGCCGCGGGCGACGTGGCTGACCACGTCTATCGCCAGGCCATCACCTCGGCCGGTGCCGGCTGCATGGCGGCGCTGGATGTGGAGCGCTATCTGGACGCTTTGTAAGCGTTTTCCGTTGCTAGGAAAAAGCCCCGCGATTGCGGTAATACCGTTCACTTAAGCGCTTTTCTCCCCTCTCCCGTTTACGGGAGACGACTGCATGGATGCAGGAGGTAGGGCGACGCAGGAAGCCAAAGCCGAGGGGCCGGGGGAAAGGGTAGGGCAGGCCACTTGTAGTGGTCAGGTGCGCCCCTCTCCCTAACCCTCTCCCACAAGTGGGAGAGGGGACTGTCCGTGTTGCCGTAAAGCCATTCTCCCGTTGCATGGCTGCTGCATGTGCCACCAAGAAAAACGCCGCAATCCGAACGGATATCGCGGCGGTTTTCTTATGTGAACAGCATTACCGCGGATGGCGGGGCTTTTTCATACCAGGGTATTCAGGCTCAGGGTGCGCGAGCTGATGCGCAGGTACTGCGCACTGGAGCGCATCAGCAGGGCGTCCTGGTCGACCAGTAGTTCGCTGGCGGCATGGCCTTCCGCCTCACTGCGGTACAGGGTTTGGCCTTCACTGTGACTCAGGCATTGGTAGCGCTGGCTGCGGGCTTCCACGCGCAGGCTGAGCAGATCGACGTAGGCGACGTCCAGCTGTTCGCTTTCGCCGATTTCCAGGGCGCAGCGCTGCAGGGCAGGGGTGTGGGTAAACGGCGAGGCGGAAAGCATGACCTGCTGGCACTGGGCGAGATCCTCACGCAGTTCGCCGTTGAGGAACCAGTGGCCGCGGATATCGCGACGCAGATCGAGGCTGCGCTGGCCCTGGTTGTCGACTTTCAGCCAGAGGCGGCGGAAGCGCCAGCGCACATCGCACTTGAGCACATAGGTGGCGGCAATGCTGTTGCCGCGGATGCTCTGCATCAGGTGACTGCTGGCATTGATGCCGTGGCTGTCGATATCCAGGCTGAGGTGCTCGACGCCCGGGTTGCTCCAGGGTTTCCAGACCAGACTTTGTTGCATCCTTGCACTCCACGGCTCAAGGGCCGGGGCCTCGCGTCAGCATCCTGCTGACGACCTTACTGGAGGCACCCGACACTCAGATGGCGGCAGAATACGGGGCTTTCTAGCGGCTGTCTGTCAGCCAAAGCCTACAGTTGGGCAGCTTTTTGCGCAGCTCAGGCCTTGCGCGTGAGCGGCTGGTGCTCGAAATGCACGCTGTGCAGGCCAGTGTCCTGCAGGGCGCGAATATTACCGTGGTCGCTGCCGTCCGGGCTGGCCAGCACGGCGCGGTAGTGCTCGCCGAAGGCGCGCAGGGTTTCTTCCAGGCTCAAGCCTTCGAGCAGGGCCAGGCCGAGGGTCTTGCAGGAGCCTTCATTCTGGCCGCTGGCGTTGTCCACGCTGCCGTTGCGAAAGGCGCTGGGCTGGTAGTCGTAGTGCGCGGCGACGAAGGCCAGGGTCTCGGCAAACAGGAACTGCTCGCTGTGCAGGCGGGCGCGGAAGTCTTGCAGGTTCATCAGTGTTTTCCCTTGGCGAAGGCGGCCTGTTGTGCGGCGCTGGCTTCTTTCTGGTGTTTGGCTTTCCACTCGGCATACGGCATGCCGTAGATCTCTTCGCGGGCCTGGTCGACGCTGACCTCTACTTCGAGGTCGTCGGCGGCGGCCTTGTACCATTTGGACAGGCAGTTGCGGCAGAAACCGGCCAGGTTCATCAGGTCGATGTTCTGCACATCGGGGCGCGAACGCAGATGCTGGACCAGGGTGCGAAAAGCAGCGGCTTCCAGTTCGAGGCGTTGTTGTTCAGTCATGGCAGGCTCCCGGACGACGATGGAGGCGCAGATGATAGAAGGCCGGGGCAGGGCCGGCAACGCCCGCCTCCTGAGCGGCGGCGGGGTTACGATCTCCTGACTGTCGGCCATACGGCGTTAAAAATGCCCTCGAAATGCTCATTTACAACTTGTAAATTCCGCTTCCTCGGCCATTTGATTCGCTGGCGCTCACCCTTCGGGCCAGCCTGCGGCTGTTACTCCCGTTGGTCGTTTGGCCTTGTCTGGCTCTAATTCAGAAGATCGTAAACAGGTTTCTAGCGTTCGGCAGCCAGGGTGATCGACACCGATTCGGCGAAGCGCAGGGCGTGCAGCTTGTCGACTTCCACTTCGGCGTAGTGCACGGCCGGGTTGCTCATCACCAGGTCGAGGATTTCCTGGGTCAGGCGCTCGAGCAGGGCGAAGCGGTTTTCCTCGACGTGACGGATCACCGCCTTGGTGATGGTGCGGTAGTTCAGCGCGTGGTCGATGTCGTTGTCACGCACCGCCTCGTCGGCCGGGTAGAGGATGGTCAGATTGATCAACACATCCTGCTTGTTGAGGATTTCCTCTTCCTTGATGCCGATATAGGTACGCAGGCGCAGATCCTTGACGCGGATACGCGCCATGCCGGGGTCCAGGCGTGGCATTTACTTGCTCCGTCCGATCAGTTGCAGGAATTCCTGGCGAGTGTTGCAGGACTCGCGGAAGGCACCCAGCATAACCGAGCTGCTCATCACCGAGTTCTGCTTTTCCACCCCGCGCATCATCATGCACATGTGCTTGGCCTCGATCACCACGGCCACACCGGCGGCGTTGGTGACCTGCTGGACCGCATCGGCGATCTGCTTGGTCAGGTTCTCCTGGATCTGCAGGCGCCGCGCGTACATGTCGACGATGCGCGCCACCTTGGACAGGCCGAGCACCTTGCCGGTGGGGATGTAAGCGACATGCGCCTTGCCGATGAAGGGCAGCAGGTGATGCTCGCACAGCGAATACAGCTCGATGTCGCGGACGATCACCATCTCGTCGTTGTCGGAGGCGAACAGCGCGCCGTTGACGATCTCATCCAGCGACTGCTGGTAACCATGGCAAAGGTACTGCATGGCCTTGGCGGCACGCTTGGGCGTATCGAGCAGGCCCTCGCGCTCGGGGTTTTCACCCACGCCAATGAGAATTTCACGGTAGTGCTGCGGCAGTTGCGGATTCATATAAAGCCCTCGCGGCGCCCCTCAGACGAGGTGGCGACCGCCATTGACGGCAAGCGTGGTGCCGGTGACATAGGGGTTGTCGAGCAGGTAGCGCAAGCTCTGGTAGATGACCTCGGCGCCGGGTTCGATACCCAGTGCGGACTCGGCCAGGCGTTTGGCGCGGTAGGCGGCGTCATCGCCCTCGTTGAACTGGATCAGCGCCGGGGCGATGCCGTTGACCTTGATCGCCGGGGCGAAGCGCGCGGCGAAGGACAGGGTCAGGCTGTCCATGCCGGCCTTGCTGGCGCAGTAGGCCGGGCGCTTGGCACTGCCGGCGCGAACCACGTCATCGCTGATATGGATGATGTCGGCCGGCGTGCTGCGGCGCAGCAAGGGTTCGCAATGCAGGTTGATCAGGTACGGCGCGAGCATGTGCACGTTGACCATCTGCTGAAATACGGCGGCTTCGTTGCCGGGCATCTCGGTCAGCCAGTCGGAAGCGTTATGGACAATCGCACGCAGGCTGTCGGTGTGGCTTTTCAGGATTTCGATGAAGGCCAGGATGCCGGCTTCACTGGCGAAGTCGGCTGGCAAGGTCAGGGCGCCACGCTCACGCAGCAGCTCGAGGCCGGGACGTTCGCTGCGGTAGCTGACGATCACTGCTTGCCCGCTGTCGAGCAGGCGCAGTGCACAGTGCAGGCCAAGACGCTGGCTGGCACCGGTAAGCAGGATAGGGGCGGCGGAACCGCTCATGGATGCCTCGCATACAGGAGGATGAGGTGGCAGCCAGGGTATGTGGCCTAGGCTGTCGATGACAGGACAAAGTTATACCAGGCATAGGTTTTGTACAACAATGCGCAGTTTGTGGGAATGCATTTTCCTGTCTTAAGTAAATTTATCTACATGATTTATAAGGTATTTAATTTATTTTGTTGGTTTTCATATGAGCGTGCGCATGTACAGCTTTTTTGGTTATGTACAGCTTGTGTAGATGGGTGCGCCTGCAGCACGGGTCCCGTAGTGGCGGTTCTGTCGGTCCCTACTGCTTTAACGGCTCAGCGTACCTGCAGGGCCGTATCTGTTGGCGCAGGCATTTTGCGCGCTTGCAGCCAGGGGGCGAGCAGGCGGGTCGATAGCGGGATGAACCAGTAGGTCATCAGGGGCGTCAGTGCCAGGGTAGTGAGCAGCACGCGCAAGGTCAGCGGCAGGTCGCCAAGCCAGCCACCTACTAACAGATTGAAGCCCAGCGATACGGGGAAGAACGCCAGCCAGATGGCTACGCTCTGCTTCCAGCGCGGCGGTTGCTGCAGGCTGCTGCCGAACCAGGCATCGAGGCCCTGGATGCGCCGTTCTTGCGGGTCGGCGAACAGTCCGCTGCCGCGCTGCAGCCAGGTGCGGCGCGAGGCCGAGTGTTCCCAGGCGGCGAGCGTGGCCTGGTCGGCAAAGCGGAAGACGATCTGGAATTCGTCGTCGCCTGGCGGTGGCGCCAATACACCTGAACCCAGGTAACCGGCGAAATCGGCGGCGAGCAGCTGGCCTTCATGTAGCCAGGTGCGGAATTCGGGGAAGCGTTCGCGATGGACGCGACGGGCCACCATCAGGGTGACGGGATCAGCAGACATTGTGTATCTCCTTGCAGCGAACGCCGGCCCGGATAGGGCTGGCGTATCCCGCAGCGCCGGGGTGATGGCGCTGCGCAAAATGACAGGCGCGATTATTGCGGTTTTTCTCGATTACGCCAGCGGTTTGCTCGCCAGTGGCTTGTGGTGCGGGCTCTGTAGTGCATGTGGCCTGGGCATTTCAGGCCTGGGCCTTGCCTGAGGTACACTGCGGGCATTCTCTTTCGGCGATTCATTCCATGACCGAACGCGCTGGCGCTGCTCTTGTCTCCGACTCCCTGCAACAGGAGGAGTTGTTTCCCATTCGTGAGGTCTCGCGGCTTACCGGGGTTCACCCGGTTACCTTGCGTGCCTGGGAGCGACGCTATGGGCTGATCCAGCCGACCCGCACCGACAGCGGCCATCGCCTGTACTCGGCGGCGGACATCGAGTCGGTACGCAGCATCCTCGCCTGGATCGAGCGTGGCGTATCGGTGAGCAAGGTCGGCAAGATCCTCGCCCGCAGCAGCGCGATCAAGATGCCGGCGCCGGTCTATGTCGAAGTCACTGCCAGCGAGTGGGGCGAGTGGCAGGCGCGGATCCGCAGCGCCGTGGCGGACTTCGATGGGGTGCAGCTGGAGCGCCTGTACGGCCAGATATTCTCCACCTACCCGCTGCTGGTGGTGTTCCAGGATATCTTCGTGCCGCTGTGGCAGGAGTTGCTGTTGCACCGTGACGATTACGGCCAGGCCAGTGCCTGGCTGTTCCTCGATGCCTTCCTCCGTGCGCGCGCCCTGCAGCGCCTGCAACTGGCTGCCGCAGGGCAGGGCACGGTGTTGTTGTCGGCCTTGCCGGGGCATTGCCGTGAGCTGGAGCTGCTGGTGGCCGGCCTGTTGCTCGGCGGTGCCGAAGGCCGGGTGCAGGTGCTGGCGTTGGGCCAACCGCTGGAGGAGCTGGCGCTGGTCTGCGAGAAGGTGCAGCCCCAGGCGCTGGTGCTGTTCTCCAACCAGCCGCCGGCAGACGACTTGCCGCGTCAGCTCAGTCGTCTGGCCCTGGCGTTGCCCTGTCCGCTGCTGCTGGCCGGTGACGCCTCCGAGCTGGTCGAGGAAGAACTCAGCGGTTCGCCGATTGCCTGCCTGGGCAATGAAGGCCGTCTGATGCACCAGCGTCTGCAGCAGTTCCTCGCCGGTCATCTGGATACCTGACAGCCTCCCTAGGAACTCTGCGGGGGGCCCCAGCTCCCCTGCGGGCCACATGGCACCGCGCTTTTATCCCTAGGCTGAACACCACGCGCACCAGGGGGCTCTATGCCGGCTTGCTGCTGCGCATGGCGCACCCCGCCCAAAGCCTTTCTCTCTTGTACAGCTAACGACCCAGGCGAATGGGGCGTCGCCGGATTTTGCCTATTTTCCGAAAAAAGCTTGCACTGTGCAGGCGGATAGCTATACAAAAGCTGTACATTAAATTTATTTGTACAGTTTAAGGGTTGAATCAATGCCTGCTTACCGTGCTCCCTTACGTGATATGCGCTTCGTTTTCGACGAGGTGCTCGACGCTTATGCCACCCTGCAGTCGCTGCCCAGTCAGCGCGAGTTCGGTAACGATCTCGGTGGCGCCATACTCGAAGAGGCCGCCAAGCTGGCGGAAAACGTCCTCGCTCCGCTGAATGGCCCCGGCGACAAGCAGGGCTGCCAGTACGACCCGCAGAGCAAGGCGGTGAAAACCCCGGATGGCTTCACGGCGGCCTACAAGCAGTTCGCCGCAGGCGGCTGGACCGCATTGGCCTGTACCCCGGAGTTCGGCGGTCAGGGCCTGCCCCATGTGCTGAACATGATGGTCGAGGAGATGGTCTGCTCGGCCAACCTGTCGCTGGGCATGTACCCGGGCCTGACCCACGGTGCAATCAACGCGCTGACCGAGCATGGCACCCGCGAGCAGCAGGATCGGTACCTGCCCAAGCTGATCAGTGGCGAGTGGACCGGCACCATGTGCCTGACCGAGCCGCAGTGCGGCACCGACCTGGGCCTGATCCGCACCCGTGCCGTGCCCCAGGACGACGGCAGCTACGCCATCAGCGGCACCAAGATCTGGATCACCGGCGGTGAGCATGATCTGGCCGACAATATCGTCCACCTGGTGCTGGCCAAGCTGCCGGATGCTCCGGACAGCGTCAAAGGCATCTCGCTGTTCCTGGTGCCCAAGTTCCTCGAAGACGGCACGCGCAACCCGGCGTTCTGCGGCGGCCTGGAACACAAGATGGGGATCAAGGGCTCGGCCACCTGCGTGATGAACTTCGAGGGTGCCCGCGGCTGGCTGATCGGCGAGCCGAACAAGGGTCTCAAGTGCATGTTCACCATGATGAACTCGGCGCGCCTGATGGTCGGCATGCAGGGCCTCGGCATTGCCGAAAGTGCCTACCAGGTCAGCCTCGGTTTCGCCAAGGAGCGCCTGCAGAGCCGTTCGCTGTCCGGGCCGAAGGCGGCTGACAAGCCGGCCGATCCGATCATCGTGCACCCGGATGTACGGCGCATGCTGTTGCGGCAGAAGGTGATGATCGAAGGCTGCCGCGCCCTGGCCTACTTCACCGGCATGCACCTGGATGTCGCCCACGACCACGAAGATCCGCAGGTGCGCCAGCAGTCCGACGACCTGGTGCAACTGCTGACCCCGGTGGTCAAGGCGTTCCTCACCGATGAAGGCTTCAACTGCGCCAACGATGGCCTGCAGGTGCTCGGCGGTTCCGGCTTCACCGAGGACTGGGGCATCGAGCAACTGGTGCGTGATTGCCGCATCACCCGTATCTACGAAGGCACTAACGGCATTCAGGCCCTCGACCTGGTCGGGCGCAAGCTGGCCTTGGGCGGTGGTCGTGCGGTGCGCAGCTATTTCGCCCTGGTCGAGGGCTGGCTCAAGATCAATGCCGATGCGCCCCACGTCGCGGCTGTGGGCAAGGCGCTCAAGCAGCTGCAGCAGGCGACTCTGTGGATCGCCAGCGAAGGCATGCAGGACCCGGAACAGGCAGGTGCTGCCTCCGTGCCTTACCTGCGCCTGTTCGCCCTGACCACCCTGGCCTGGTTCTGGTCGCGCATGGCGCTAACCGCCCGGCACAAGCTGGCCGCAGGCAGCAGCGAAAGCGCTTTCTACGGCGCCAAGCTCAAGTCGGCGGATTTCTACATGAGTCGCGTGCTGACCGAAACCGACTCTCTGCTGGCCGAAGTGCTGGCCGGCAAGAGCAGCCTGATGGCCTTCAGCGAGGAGGAGTTCGCCGCCTAACGTCTGCGCAACCGGCAGCCACTTCCTTCCCCCTGTACTTTCGGCTGCCGGTCTTTTATCCCTGAGCACGGCTGGTTATCCAGCCTGCCTTTACGACCCGCTCCCGGCGGGTCTTTTTTGTCCATGAAAAAGCCCGGCACTGGGCCGGGCTTTTTCACTGCTGCGCGGTGTTATTTGATTTCCACCGCCAGGCTGTCGTGGATCTTCTTCTGCCAGATCGCCGGGCCGGTGATGTGCACCGACTCGCCCTTGGTGTCGACTGCCACGGTGACCGGCATGTCCTTCACTTCGAACTCGTAGATGGCTTCCATACCCAGCTCGGCGAAGGCCAGTACCTTGGACTTCTTGATCGCCTGGGCGACCAGGTAGGCGGCGCCGCCGACGGCCATCAGGTACACGGCCTTGTTGTCCTTGATCGCGTCGATGGCGATCGGGCCACGCTCGGACTTGCCGATCATGCCCAGCAGGCCGGTGGTTTCGAGGATCTGCCGGGTGAACTTGTCCATCCGCGTGGCGGTGGTCGGGCCAGCTGGGCCGACTACTTCGTCACCGACCGGATCGACCGGGCCCACGTAATAGATGAAGCGACCTTTCAGATCGACCGGCAGCTGTTCGCCCTTGTTCAGCATGTCGACCATGCGCTTGTGCGCGGCGTCGCGGCCGGTGAGCATCTTGCCGTTGAGCAGCACGGTCTCGCCCGGTTTCCAGCTCTGCACTTCTTCCGGGGTGATGGTGTCCAGATTCACCCGGCGTGCGCTCGGGCCGGCTTCCCAGACGATTTCCGGGTAGGCGTCCAGGGGCGGCGCTTCCAGTTCGGCCGGGCCGGAACCGTCGAGCACGAAGTGGGCGTGACGGGTGGCAGCGCAGTTGGGGATCATGCACACCGGCAGGGAGGCTGCGTGGGTCGGGTAGTCCATGATCTTCACGTCGAGCACGGTGGTCAGGCCGCCCAGGCCCTGGGCGCCGATGCCCAGCTGGTTAACTTTTTCGAAAAGCTCAAGACGCATTTCTTCCAGCTTGTTCTGCGGGCCGCGGGCTTTCAGCTCATGGATGTCGATGGACTCCATCAGCACTTCCTTGGCCATCACCGCGGCCTTCTCGGCGGTGCCGCCGATGCCGATGCCGAGCATGCCCGGCGGGCACCAGCCGGCGCCCATTTCCGGCACGGTCTTGAGTACCCAGTCGACGATCGAGTCGGACGGGTTGAGCATGGCCATCTTCGACTTGTTCTCGGAGCCGCCGCCCTTGGCTGCGACGTCCACTTCCAGCTTGTCGCCGGGCACCACGGAGTAGTGGATCACCGCCGGGGTGTTGTCCTTGGTGTTGCGGCGAGCACCGGCCGGTTCGGCCAGGATCGAGGCGCGCAGGACGTTTTCCGGCAGGTTGTAGGCGCGGCGCACGCCTTCGTTGATCATGTCGTCGACGCTCATGGTCGCGCCATCCCAGCGCACGTCCATGCCGACGCGGACGAACACGGTGACGATACCGGTGTCCTGGCAGATCGGGCGGTGGCCGGTGGCGCACATGCGCGAGTTGATCAGGATCTGCGCCATGGAGTCGCGCGCGGCCGGCGATTCTTCCTTCAGGTAGGCCTCATGCATGGCCTGGATGAAGTCGACGGGGTGGTAGTAGGAGATGAACTGCAGGGCGTCGGCGACGCTCTGAATCAGGTCATCCTGCTTGATCACGGTCATGCAAGCGCTCCTCTAGTACGGGAACATCGGTAGGGAAGCGCCGGACCACGACCCGGCGCACTGCATCAAAAAAGGCGCCAAAGTATAGCGCGGTAGAGGGCTGCGGCACAGTCGCCGGCAGTCGACCCTGGTCGTATGGACGCCATTTTCCAGGCGCCGGACACAGTGCAATGACCCTAGGTTTTTTGTGTCCGCGGGGGTAGAGTGAGGCCAGGTGCCAGTACGGGACGGAGCCCAGAGCACAATGACTCATCGGGTAACCAGACGAACCTTGCAAAGCCTGTTGCTGAAGCGTTTCGGCATGGCAGCAGCCACCCACGGGCTGGCTCTGGCGTTGCTGTGGCTGGCCGTATTCAGCGACCTGTTCAGTGGCCAGATCTCCTGGGCACTGTTCTGCAGCGGGCTGGTGATTGTTTCCCAACTGACCTTCCTGCTGCTGTTCCGCACGGGTTACAACCTGCGCTTTCGCGATCCCAGCCTGACGGAAGCGCAGATCCTCGTCGCCCTGGCCCTGCATACCTTCGTCCTGGCCAGTTTCGACAGCGCCCGCGGCAGCCTGCTGATGTTCTACCTGATCATCCTGCTGTTCGGTATTTTCCAGCTGCAGCCGCGGGTCTTCGTGCGCTGCGCCTTCTTCGCCTTCTTCGCCTTTGCCAGCCTCAATCTGTGGGAAGGCTATGAGATGCGCCTGGCCGATCCGGGGCTGGCGCTGCTGCAGTGCTGCGCCTTGTTCCTCGCGCTCGCCTGGCAAAGCCTGTTTGCCAGTTACATCCAGGGTTTGCGCCAGCGCATGCGTCAGCGCAGCTTCGCCTTGCAGGCTCACCAGGACACCTTGCGCGGCATGATGCGCCAGCTTGAAGACCTGGTGGCCACCGACGAGCTGACCGGCCTGTTCAACCGCCGCCACTTCCTGCGCCTGGCCCTGCGTGAACTGGAGAACCTCGGCCCCGGTCGCCAGCACGGCCTGGCCCTGATCGATCTCGACTACTTCAAGCGGATCAACGATGTACACGGCCATGCCGCCGGCGACCGCGTGCTGCAGACCTTCGCCGCGGTGGCGCGGGCCTGCGTGCGCGATGGTGACGTGCTGGCGCGTTACGGTGGTGAGGAGTTCGTCCTGCTCCTGCCGAATGCCGACGCCGATCGCCTGACCACCTGCTGCGAGCGCCTGCGCGAAGCCTTTGCTGCGGCCGAGCCGCTGGGCGTGCAGGTGGCCAGCCTGAGCCTGTCCGCCGGGATGACCCTGCTCAGCGAAGGCGATGACCTCGATGTGGCCCTGCAACGGGCCGACCAGGCCTTGTACCGGGCCAAGCGTGGCGGACGTAATCGCTGCGATGCGGCCTGGGAGGGCGCCGGTGCCTGAACTTCACGTGGCCGGCCAGTCCTGGTCGGTTCCCAGCGCCAGCAACCTGCTCGATGCCCTCAACGCTGCCGGCTTGCGCGTGCCCTATAGCTGCCGGGCCGGTAGCTGCCATGCCTGCCTGGTGCGCTGCGTGCGCGGCGAGGTCGAGAACGCCGCGCCGGATGCCCTGAGCCCCGAGCGCCTGGCCGAGGGCTGGCGTCTGGCCTGTCAGTGCCGGGTCGTCGATGAGCTGACCCTGGAGCTGTTCGACCCGGCCCGTGATGGTCTGCCGGCCACGGTAGTGGCCAGCGACTGGCTCAGCCCGAGCGTGTTGCGCCTGCGTCTGCAGCCGGAAAAAAACCTGCGCTACAGCGCCGGCCAGCATCTGGTGCTCTGGGCTGACGCAGCGCTGGCCCGGCCTTATTCGCTGGCCAGCCTGCCGGGCGAGGATGCCTGGCTGGAGTTCCACCTGGATTGCCGTCTGCCTGGCGCATTCAGCGATGCGGCGCGGCAGTTCCAACCCGGGGATGTCCTGCGCCTGGGTGAGCTGCGTGGCGGCGCCTTGCACTATGACCCGGACTGGCACAGTCGTCCGCTCTGGTTGCTGGCGGCCGGCACCGGCCTGGCGCCGCTCTGGGGCATCTTGCGCGAGGCCTTGCGCCAGCAGCATGAAGGGCCGATTCGCGTGCTGCATGTGGCCCACGACAGTTCTGAGCATTACCTGGCAGAAGCCTTGCGGGCATTGGCCGCTGCGCACCCGCAGCTGCAGGTCGAGTTGCTGACGGCGACCGAGCTGGCGGCGGTTTTGGCGGAACTGAAGCTTGTTTCCCGACAAACCCGCGCCTTACTCTGCGGCTCTCCCGCCAGCGTGGAAAGCTTCGCCCGCCGCCTGTACCTGGCCGGCGTGCCGCGCAACCAGGTGCTGGCCGACGTCTTTCTGCCCCGCGCATAAGCTGCTTGCGTTCGGGGCGCCCCGAATCTGCAAGGAGTTGTGATGAGTGAGCATGTACTGGTCGAGCGCGAAGGCGGCCTGCTGACCCTGCACCTGAACCGTCCGGACAAGATGAATGCCCTGACCCGTGCCATGTACAGCCAGTTGGCCGAGCAACTGGACGCTGCCAACGAAGACCGCAGCGTGCGTGCGGTGCTGATCACCGGAGGCAGCGAATGCTTCACCAGCGGCAACGATGTGGCCGATTTTCTCCAGGCGCCGCCGACCAGTCTGGACAGTCCGGTGTTTCAGTTCATGCGTGCGCTCTTCGACTTCAGCAAGCCGGTGATCGCCGCGGTCAACGGCCCGGCCGTGGGTATCGGCACCACCCTGCTGCTGCATTGCGACCTGGTCTACGTCAGCCGCACGGCCAAATTGAAGATGCCCTTCGTCAACCTTGGCCTGTGCCCGGAATTCGGCTCCAGCCTGATCCTGCCGCGCCTGCTCGGCCAGGCGCGCGCCTCCGAACTGCTGCTGCTCGGCGAGAGCTTCACCGGCGAGCAGGCCGCGCAGTGGGGCATCGCCAATGCCGCCCTGGAAGGTGGTGCCGAGGTGCTGGATAAGGCCCGCGAGATGGCCCAGCGCTTCCTCGCCCTGGCCCCCTCGGCTGTGGCCGATAGCAAGCGCCTGATGCGCGCCCCAGGGCGCGCCGAACTGCGTCAGGTGATCGAGGAGGAGGGGGCGCTGTTCGGCCAGCGCCTGCGTTCGCCGGAGGCCATCGAGGCACTGTCGGCCTTTATGCAGCGGCGCAAACCGGACTTTTCCAAGTTCGCCTAGGGTGGATCACGCTTCACCGATCCACTGCGGCATTGTAGAAGCCAGCTTGCTGGCGATGCTTTTGCTGCGAGCGGATCGCCAGCAAGCTGGCTCCTACAGGTACAGCGACAGGCACAAAAAAGCCGCTCGATGAGCGGCTTTTTCATTACAGCGGGGCATCACACCATCGGATCGCCGACATGCAGGATCTTCATGGTGTTGGTGCCGCCGGTGCCGTGGTAACTGTCGCCCTTGGTCAGGATCACCCAGTCGCCCGGTTCGACCACACCACGCTTGAGCAGCTCGTCCACCGCGGCCTGGCTGACCTTGTTGGCCGGCATGGACGCTGGGTCGAACGGCACGGTGTAGACCCCGCGAAACAGCGCCACGCGGGCCTGGGCCTCGCGGTGCGGGGTGAAGGCGTAGATCGGGATCGAGGAGCGGATGCGCGACATGATCAGCGGGCTGTAGCCGCTCTCGGTCAGGCTGATGATCGCCTTCACGCCGGGGAAGTGGTTGGCGGTGTACATGGTCGCCAGAGCCACGCTCTCGTCGCAACGCTCGAAGGTGCGGCCGATGCGGTGGCTGGACTTCTGGCTGGTCGGGTGCTTCTCCGCGCCCAGGCACACGCGGGCCATGGCCTGCACCGCTTCCAGCGGGTATTCGCCGGCGGCACTCTCGGCCGAAAGCATCACCGCGTCGGTGTAGTCCAGCGCGGCGTTGGCTACGTCGGAAACTTCCGCGCGGGTCGGCATCGGGCTGTGGATCATCGACTCCATCATCTGCGTGGCGGTGATCACTGCCTTGTTCAGGCGGCGGGCGTGGGCAATGATTTTCTTCTGGATGCCGACCAGCTCGGCATCGCCGACTTCCACGCCGAGGTCGCCACGGGCCACCATCACCGCGTCGCTGGCGCGGATCAGGCCGTCGAGGGTGGCGTCGTCGGCCACCGCCTCGGCGCGCTCGATCTTCGCCACCAGCCAGGCCGTGCTGCCGGCTTCGTCGCGCAGGCGGCGGGCCAGTTGCATGTCGGCGGCATCGCGGGGGAAGGACACGGCCAGATAGTCCAGGTCCATCTCGGCGGCCAGCTTGATGTCGGCCATGTCCTTTTCGGTCAGCGCCGGTGCGGTCAGGCCGCCGCCGCGGCGGTTGATGCCCTTGTTGTCGGACAGCGGGCCGCCGATGGTCACGCGGCAATGCAGCTCTTCGGCGCCCTTGAGCTCGACCTGCATGACCACGCGTCCGTCATCCAGCAGCAGTTCGTCGCCGACGTTGCAGTCCTGGATCAGCGCCGGGTAGTCGATGCCGACCACTTCCTGGGTGCCCGCGGTACGCGAGTGGCTGGAGGACAGGCGGAACAGGTCGCCTTCCTTGAGTTCGATACGTTTATCGGTGAACTTGGCGATGCGAATTTTCGGGCCTTGTAGGTCACCCAGCAGCGCCACATGGCGGCCGTGCTTGGCGGCCAGGTCGCGCACCAGTTGGGCGCGGGCCTTGTGGTCTTCGGGCGAGCCGTGGGAGAAATTCAGACGGGCCACGTCGATGCCGGCGAGGATCAGTTGCTCGAGCATTTCCGGCGAGTTGCTGGCCGGGCCGAGGGTGGCGACGATTTTGGTGCGACGCAAGGTCATGCAGGGACTCCATTTACAAGGCGTGGCGCGAGGCTACTACGGCAAAACACTGTAGTCATTGTTCCGATGCACTACCTTGAAAACGGTGGAAAACTCGCTGCCAGGCATCGGCCTCTGCAGAAACCGCCACAGCAGTCGATACACTGCGCAATGGAGGACAACACCATGCGTACCCTGATCATGCTTTTCGCCCTGGCCAGTCTGGCCGGGTGCAGCCGGATGGCACTCGACAATCACCTCAACGATGCCTATCGCAATTACGACCAAGGCAACTGCGAAGAGGCCCTGCTCGATCTCTCACGCGCCGAGCGCACCAGCCGGGCGCGGCGTTATGTCCAGCCGGAAATCTCCCTGCTGCGTGGCCAGTGCCTGGAGCGGCAGAACCTGTTTGTCGATGCGGCGCAGACCTATCAGTTCATCATCAACCAGTACCCGACCAGCGAATACGCCTATCGGGCGCGGGCACGTCTGGAGACACTGCAACAACTCGGGCATCATGGCGGTGGAGAGCCGGCGAAGGCTTCGCCTGCCTCGCTCTGAAGCCGCTGGTCGGCCGATTTATAGGGAGTTTCGACCAGGGTTAAGCTCTGGTTTTCGAGGGAGTGAACGATGCGTCGACTGTTGTTGTGTGCCCTGCTGTTGCCCGCGCTGGCATCAGCGGAAATCTACCGTTGGACCGATGCCCAGGGCCGCGTGCATTTTGGCGAGCGTCCGGGTGCGAGCAATGCGCAAACGGTGGAAGTGAAGCCGCAGGTGGTCGAGCGTGATGACGCCACCCGCCAGCGCGAGCAACGTACCGAGCAGTTCTACGAAGCGCGTCGCGCGGAGCAGGCCAGGGACGACCAGCAAGCCGCTGTTGCTCAGGCCGAGCGTGCCGAGGAGTGCCGCCAGCTGCGCCATAACCAGGCGCAAATCGAGCAAAGCGGGCGCTTCTACAGCAGTGACGAGGCCGGCAATCGCGTCTATTACAGCGACAAGGAAATGGAGGCCGCGCGCAGCCGCCTGTCGACCCGGATCGCCGAACGCTGCAGCTGAGCCTGGCGAGAGTCGAGTGCTGCGACCATACTCAGCAATCCATCTGTAGCGATTGGCCATCATGCATATTCCACGCAGCATTGAACGCCATCAGTTGCCTTACTACCTCAAGGTGTTCAACCGTATTACCGATAAGCCCATGGGCTATATCGGCAACGTTTCCCTGGACGGCCTGATGCTGATCAGCCAGCTGCCGATGCTGGTCAATGCGCGCTTCGACATGCGCCTGAAGATCCCGGGCCGCGATGGCCACATCCATAACGTCGATTTCTATGCCACCTGCCAGTGGAGTCGCGAGGACATCACGCCAGGCAGCTACGATTCTGGCTTCGCCCTGGTGGCGCCGCCCTCCGACTATGTGGAGATGGTCGACGCGCTGCGTCACTACTTCAGCTTTCGTCCCTTGCAGGCCTCTGCCTGAGGCCTGAACACCTCACTCATTGCTCGACACTTCGCCACGCTGGCGCCAGTCCGTGTCGGGCGGGTGCAACCCGCAGTTTCCTGCTACCGCTGCCATGCCGTTCTCAGGCAATCGACGGCAGGATGATCTCGTCGCTGCGGCTGATTCCGGCCGTGAGCTCGCGACACAGTTCCAGGAACTCGCGCATGGCGGCGGTCTGGTACTTCTGCCGGTGCCAGATGAAGTAGAACTGCCGGGTCAGATCCAGTTGCGGGGTTTCCACGGCCACCAGGCTGCCACGCCGGAAGGCGTCACGCAGTGCCAGGCGCGAGATGCAGCTGATGCCCAGGCCGGACTCCACGGCGCGCTTGATCGCCTCGGTATGTTCCAGTTCCAGGCGAATATTCAGCGGTGTGGGGTGGTGGCGCATGGCCTGATCAAAGGTCAGGCGCGTGCCCGAGCCCTGTTCGCGCAGCACCCAGGCCTCGCGCGTCAGTTCTTCCAGGCTGGCCTGGCCACTGCGGGCGAAGGGATGCTGCGGCGCGCAGAACACCACCAGCTCGTCTTCCACCCAGGGTTGCACCTCGATATCCGGGTGCTGGCAGTCGCCTTCGATCAAACCCAGATCCAATTCATAGTGCGCAACCTGTTGCACGACATGGGCGGTGTTGTGCACCTGCAGCTTCACCCGGCATTCCGGATGGCGCTGCATGAAGCTGCCGATCAGCAGGGTGGCCAGGTAGTTGCCCACGGTCAGCGTCGCGCCCACTTCGAGGGAGCCGAAACCGCTCTTGCCATTGAGCAACTGCTCGATCTCGCGAGCCTGGTCGAGCAGCGCCACGGCTTGCGGCAGCAACTGCCGGCCGAGGGCATTGAGGGCCAGGCGCTTGCCGGCGCGGTCGAACAACTGACAGCTGGATTGCCGCTCCAGCTCGGTCAGCGACGTGCTGGCGGCCGACTGCGATAGCGCCAATGACTGTGCAGCCTTGGAGACGCTTTCCTGCTTGGCGACGGCGACGAATACCTGAAGTTGACGCAACGTAAATCGCATATCTATATAACCGATAAACCATATCTTAATAATTCATTTCACAGATATTGTGGCCCCCTCTAGAATTGCGCGCAATCACTGCCAGCCCTGGCAGCATCCTGCCGACCTGATAGCGCCAGTCTTGGAGAAACACATGAGCAACCTGAACGTCGAGCGCGTAGTCAGTGTGCATCACTGGAACGACACCCTGTTCAGCTTCAAATGTACCCGTGACCCGGGCCTGCGTTTCGAAAACGGCCAGTTCGTCATGATCGGCCTGCAGCAGCCCACTGGCCGCCCGCTGATGCGTGCCTACTCCATCGCCAGCCCGAACTGGGAAGAGCACCTGGAGTTCTTCAGCATCAAGGTGCCGGACGGCCCGCTGACCTCGCAGTTGCAGCACCTCAAGGAAGGCGACGAGATCATCATCAGCAAGAAGCCCACCGGCACGCTGGTACTCGACGACCTCAACCCAGGCAAGCACCTCTACCTGCTCAGCACCGGCACCGGCCTGGCGCCGTTCATGAGCGTGATCCAGGACCCGGAAACCTACGAGCGTTTCGAAAAGGTCATCCTGGTCCACGGCGTGCGCTACGTGAACGAAGTGGCGTACAAGGAATTCATCACCGAGCACCTGCCGAAGAACGAATTCTTCGGCGATGCCCTGAAAGACAAGCTGATCTACTACCCGACCGTGACCCGCGAGCCGTTCGAGAACCAGGGCCGCCTGACCGATCTGATGCGCAGTGGCAAACTGTTCGCCGACATCGGCCTGCCGCCGATCAACCCGCAGGACGACCGCGCCATGATCTGCGGCAGCCCGAGCATGCTCGACGAGACCAGCGAAGTGCTCGACAGCTTCGGCCTGAAAATCTCCGCCCGCATGCGCGAGCCGGGCGACTACCTGATCGAACGCGCCTTCGTCGAGAAGTAAGCGTCAGTCGCCGTACAGACAAACCCGCCGAGAGGCGGGTTTGTCGTTTTAGAAACCCTTCTCCCGCGAACGGGAGAAGGCAGGGGTCAGCCCACGGCAAAGGCCCTGCGTAGCCCGGATGCAATCCGGGACAGACGCCTCCGTTCAGGCAGGCACGACTTCCAGCACGCGGATCAGCCCCGCCTGCGGGTAATGCCAGCGCACCTGCACATCCCAGAACTGCACACCGTAGCGGCGTTCCGGCTCCGGCACCTGGTAAGCCGGGCGTGGATCCTGCGCCAGACATTGCTCAATCAACTCCACCAGCGGCTCGCCCAAACGCAGTGCGTGTTGCTGTGCCTGTTGCAGGGCAGCGCTTGCCCACTCCACCGCGATCGCCTCTGGCGCCGCCTCGGCCAGCGCATTCTGCGCCTGGGTTACGCAGTCGGCGTAAGGCACATAGGGTTTGATATCCAGCACCGGCGTGCCATCGAGCAAGTCGATCCCGGACAGCCACAAACGGCCCGGCTCAACCTTGTCCAGCCGCACCACCGATTGGCCGATGCCATTGGGACGGTGCGTCGCGCGGCTGGCAAACACGCCGATAGACGCATTGCCGCCAAGCCGGGGCGGACGAACCTTGAGCCGCGGCTTGTCTTCCAGTGTCTGGTGGAAGAGAAACAGCAGCCAGACATGACTGACCTGCTCCAGCCCAGCAATAGCCTCGGCCCGATCAAACGGCGCCACCAGCTCCAGCACGCCACGGGCTGCCGGCGCCAATTGCGGCTGGCGGGGAATGGCGAACTTCTCCTTGAAACAGGAGCGGACGAAACCAATGGGGGAGACGGTGTAAGACATGGCGAGACAATGCGGCGGAGTGAGCACGCATGGTAGCCGATCAGCCGTCGGTCTGGCCGCGCGTGGTTGGATCAGTTGCAGGCTGTACCGAAATGCGCGCATTGCCCGCTGGCGGTGACGTGATAGCAGGTCTGGTAGGCATTGGCCTGCGCATTGAACATGCACTGCCCTGCTGTGCCGGTCGGGGCGCCGAAATGAGCGCACTTGCCGTCAGCCGTAACGTGATAGCAGATGTGGTTGGCAGCGGTTTGCGGGTTGTAGAACGCCTGCTCGTCCGGGGTGCAAACCGTACCGTAATGCGCACACTGCCCATTGGCAGTCACGTGGTAACAGCTCTGGTGGCTGCCGGAATCAGGGTTGAACAGGCAGGGTGTGTCTGCCTGGGCAATGCTTGTGGCGAGAGCTAGTAAGAGGGGGAGGAGTAGGCGCATAGGATCCTGCCATCTGACGCTTTTTAAGGGAGTGTTTGACCGGGCGATAGCAGTTGCCACGTATGGCGCTTATTACAGTGTGGCTGTTGGCAGGTGGGCGAAGGCCAGTGCCTGGCTTGATCTGAGTGCCAGACAGCCGGCCGGTGAGGCCATCGATAGCCGCACTGTACGCAAGCACCTCAATGACGTGTTGCGCCTGAGCCAACTGCTGTCGTCTGAACTGACCATTGGCTTGCCTGAAAACGTTGCGCTACAGATGCAGGCATTTTTGCAACAGCTGCCGGCCAACGCCCCCGACCTGAAAGGCCTGGGACTGGATCGCAGCAGCTCGCTGCCCATAGTGATCGAGTGTCTTCGTAAAATTTACGGCCTGGCAGAATAAGGTGCGGGCCTCGATGGGCCGGCGCGAAAGGGCATTCCTGGCCATCGCACTGATCTGAAATTGCGAAGCGTTTTCCACCGTGGATATCCGGGCTACCTGCTGAAATGAAAAAAAGCCCCTGAACGCTATGCCGTCAGGGGCTTTCGAATTCGAGCGGTGCAGCTGCTCGCGTGCTGTGCTTTGGGCTATGCCGCGGCCGAGTAGCCGATCAGCATGCCATGCTGAGCCCGCAACAGGCGTCCATTGACGCGAAGGGTGAACGGATAGCGCCCGATTACCTCGGCTCCGTTCTTGAGTAGATCGTCAATGTGGGCACGTAACGCGACAAATTTCCGTTGTTCCTTCATCGGAAAACTCCTTGGTTAGTTGCACCGCAGCCTAGCAAGGAATGTGACGGCATCGACACCTTGGGTGGTGGTTTAGTGTGACCTGCATCACATTAGGTGATGGCTATTTGCCTGTAATTGCGTTTTTAGCCAGGCCAACAGTGGAGCTGTGCTGTTTCTCGATCCCCGATAGCTCCCACGCTCCTGCGTGGTAGCAAGCCCGCGACGCTCTGCGTCGCGCTGTGGCTTCCGCCGCGTGGTTGCTGGCAGGTAGACGCTGGAGCGTCGAAGGCTGCATTCCCACGCAGAGCGTGGGAACGATCGGATTGGAGTTGCCTGACGGTCTGATGGCTCCCACGCTCCGCGTGGTAGCAAGCCCGCGACGCTCCGCGTCGCTGCGTGGCTTCCGGCACGTAGTTGCTGACAGGTGGACGCTGGAGCGTCGAGGGCTGCATTCCCACGCGGAGCGTGGGAACGATCAAAATATGTCCCCCTTTCCTGGCTCGCGGAAGGGGGCTTCAGGTTTTGAATTTGCCCTTGCCCTTGATCAGCCTGAGAATCTCCGGGTTATTCAGCTGCTCTGCATAACCCAGTGCTGAGATACCGCGATACTTCAAGGTGGACAGATTCACTCCGTTTTCCAATAGCAGCTGGACACCTTCCTTGTGCTGGTAGAACACTGGGATGAACGCCACGGGATACTCCTGATCGCTGACCAGTTCTGTGGGTTTAGCCCCCAGTGCGATCAGGCGGCGAGCCGATGCTATGTCGTTGTCCATCAGCGCATAGGCGAGGGCATTGAGGTTGTTGTTGTCCTTGGTGTCGACGCTAATAAACTGTTGTTTCAGTTCATTGAGTACCTTGCTAGTGCTGTCGTGCTTTGACAGTTGATACAGAAGTACTGGCGACTCCGGAAAGAAGACTTGGGCTTGTGCCAAATAGGCTTCGCGCTGATCGCCGGATATATTGGCCCAGGCCAGATAGTTTGCGATACCCATAATCTGTCGAGATTCAGCAGAGTTGCATCCTGTGTCAATTGCCCGGCGGCTCGCGGAAATTGCGATCTGATAGTCTTCATATTTGGTGATTCTGAAGGCCGCATAGTCGGAGTGGAAACAGGGTTGGTTGGGATACTCTTCAGCCCGCTTTGCGTACAGCTCATCTGCTTTAACAAGTCCTTCCCTTGAGTCAAGCAGCTCGAAAAGCTTGCGGTAGGCATCTAGGCGAGCTCTGTCGAAAGTGTTATATGGGCGAGGGGCGGCGATGGCCTTTAGGTAGATCTCAATGGCTCTCTCGTTGTTGCTCTGCAATGCATGTAGCTCCCCCCAATTTGCCCATAACCATAGGTTGTGAGTGCCCAGCTTTTCCGCTGTTTTGAACTCCTGCTCCGCTTCGTTGAAGCGGGCCTGGTGGGTATAAACATAACCAAGAAGTACATGGGAGTTAACGTGGTCTTTCTGCAGTGTGAGGCCGGTCGTTAGGTAATTTTCAGCCTGCTTTAGGCCCTCGGGGCCCCAGTTGCTCTTCATCGAAATACGGGCTAGTTCAGGATAAGCGTCAACGTATGTAGGCTCTTTAAGGAGGGCTCTTTCGAGGTTCTTCTTGGCTTGCTGGAGGGTGGCGTTGTTTGCCTGATCAATGAGGTCTACAGCTTCTGTGTAAAGTTCGCTGATTGTCTTTCTGTTGAAATCGCGATTTTGATTGTAGTGGTGTGAGTCTGGCCACTCGATCAGATAGTCAGTTTCCTTCTCTATATTCATGGCGCTCTTGCCGTTCTCTAGAAAAGTGTCATTTTCGAGGGAAACTTTTAATGTGTGGCTGGTAAATGCTTTGTCAGGGGTTGGAGGGCGCTTTATTTCTATTCTGGTCGTGTGTTCGCCTTTTTCTGCCAGGGCTCTCTGGTCCTCATCATAGTACAGGTGGCTTTTAGGGTCTGGGCTGTTCGCAAGGACACGAATGCTGGGTAGCGCAAGTTCGCTGCCGTTATAGAAATAGGTGACGTCGGCATAGAGCAGGCCGTCATCTCCTTTGATAACGTCGATGCTTTTGATCTTGCTTTCACCAAGTAGTAAATCTTCCTTTATCATTGCTTGCGTGGATGTGCTAGAGGGTGTGGTGAGGGGGGTTGAGAGAATTTAAATATTATTATTCCAATTAGAACCAGGATTACGCTTACTAAGACTATTGTTTTTCGATCCTTCATGCCTCGTCCCTATTTTTTGTTGGCCTGATTTTATGCCTGGCTATGCAAGCGTGTTGCTTGATGTTTCGGTTGATGATAGCGAGCGGTTTTTCTTTGCTCAAGAAAAGGTTGGTTGTGGAACTTTGGCACTCCCCAAAAAAAGCCCCGCACTAGGCGGGGCTTTTTTATCTTTTTACGCCCCGAACTGCAAATTCAGGTAAAGCGCTTACTTATTTATCACTGATCATGGCCAGAGCTGCTTAGTCCCAGCTCAACGCCCCACCAGTCTGATACTCAATAACCCGCGTCTCGAAAAAGTTCTTCTCCTTCTTCAGGTCCATGATCTCCGACATCCACGGGAACGGGTTGCTGGTGCCCGGGTACTCTTCCTTCAGACCGATCTGGGTCAGACGACGGTTGGCGATGAACTTGAGGTAGTCCTCCATCATCGCCGCGTTCATGCCCAGTACGCCGCGCGGCATGGTGTCACGCGCGTATTCGATTTCCAGCTGAGTGCCCTGCAGGATCATCTGGGTCGCTTCGTCCTTCATCGCGGCGTCCCACAGGTGCGGGTTCTCGATCTTGATCTGGTTGATCACGTCGATGCCGAAGTTCAGGTGCATGGATTCGTCGCGCAGGATGTACTGGAACTGCTCGGCGGTGCCGGTCATCTTGTTGCGGCGGCCCATGGAGAGGATCTGGGTGAAGCCGCAGTAGAAGAAGATGCCTTCCAGAACGCAGTAGTAGGCGATCAGGTTGCGCAGGAACTGGCGGTCGGTGTCCGGGGTGCCGGTTTCGAACTTCGGATCAGAGATCGAGCGGGTGTATTTCAGGCCCCAGGAGGCCTTCTTCGCCACGCTCGGGATCTCGTGGTACATGTTGAAGATCTCGCCTTCATCCATGCCCAGCGACTCGATGCAGTACTGGTAGGCGTGGGTGTGGATGGCTTCCTCGAAGGCCTGGCGCAGGATGTACTGGCGGCACTCGGGGTTGGTGATCAGGCGGTACACGGCCAGTACCAGGTTGTTGGCAACCAGGCTGTCGGCGGTGGAGAAGAAGCCGAGGTTGCGCATGACGATGCGGCGCTCGTCTTCGCTGAGGCCGTCCTTGCTCTTCCACAGAGCAATGTCGGCGTTCATGTTCACTTCCTGCGGCATCCAGTGGTTGGCGCAACCATCCAGATACTTCTGCCAGGCCCAGTCGTACTTGAAGGGTACGAGCTGGTTGAGGTCGGCACGGGCGTTGATCATCTGCTTGTCGCCGACGTGTACGCGGGCGCTGGTGCCGGCGAGGTCGTCGAGGCCTTCCTGGATGTCCAGGTCGTTCAGGGCCTTCTTGGCGCGGGCGATGGCGTCCGAGTCGTTGGCGTCTACGGCGCGGGCTTCCTGTACGGAACCGGCGGCTTCGTCGTCGAGCTTGTCGATGGCTGCGCCAACTACAGCGGCGGCGGGTGCGGCAGCAGCTTCTGCGCCGTCTTCCTTATCGAATTCGTCCCAGCTGAGCATGGTGGTCTCCTGCTTGGTCATCAGGCCGGACTTTGTGCGGCCTGGATGAATATCCAGTGATTCTGATTATGTTCCGTTGCGGTGTGCACGCAAGGCTAAAACTGTGCCGCCTGTCTGGGCGGCGTCCCGCGCCAGTGGGCTGGCGCGGGGCGGTTATTCGTGGGGGGAGGGTGGCTCGGGGTTGCCGGGCCCCCTCTCCCTAACCCTCTCCCCGAGGGGAGAGGGGACTGGAAGCAGTCCGTGTTGCTTGTGGCTTTTCTACCTTAAGCAACACGCAGTAAGCGCGAAACTGAGCGAGTGAGCGCTAGGCGCCTGGCAGGTTGGAGCCCCTGAGCGTACTGCTGTACGTGATGGGGTCCGACCTGCCGGGCAACGACGCGGGCGCCGCTCAGCTTCGTGCGTACCTTACTGACAAGCTTCGCAGTCGGGTTGGTCGATGGCGCACGCCTTTGGTACCGGGGCTGGACCGGCCGGTGCTGCGGAGAAGCCGTCGTCACCACCGCTGGATACTGCGTTCAGCTTGCCGGTGTTGATGGTCGACTTCTCGGTGCTGGTCGCGGCCAGGGCACGGAGGTAGTAGGTGGTTTTCAGGCCACGGTACCAAGCCATGCGGTAGGTCACGTCGAGCTTCTTGCCCGAGGCGCTGGCGATGTACAGGTTCAGCGACTGAGCCTGGTCGATCCACTTCTGGCGACGGCTGGCGGCATCGACGATCCACTTGGTGTCGACTTCGAAAGCAGTGGCGTACAGGTCTTTCAGGTCCTGCGGGATGCGCTCGATCTGCTGTACCGAACCGTCGTAGTACTTCAGGTCGTTGACCATGACCGAGTCCCACAGGCCACGGGCCTTGAGGTCGTGCACCAGGTACGGGTTGATCACGGTGAATTCGCCGGAGAGGTTCGATTTCACGTACAGGTTCTGGTAGGTCGGTTCGATCGACTGCGATACGCCGGTGATGTTGGCGATGGTCGCGGTCGGGGCGATGGCCATGATGTTCGAGTTACGGATGCCTTTCTGCACACGGGCACGTACCGGGGCCCAGTCCAGGGACTCGGTCAGGTCGACGTCGATGTACTTCTGGCCGCGCGCTTCGATGAGGATCTGCTGCGAATCCAGCGGCAGAATGCCCTTGCTCCACAGCGAACCCTGGAAGGTTTCGTAGCTGCCGCGCTCGTCGGCCAGGTCACAGGAGGCCTGGATGGCGTAGTAGCTGATGGCTTCCATGGACTTGTCGGCGAAGTCGACGGCGGCATCGGAACCGTACGGGATGTGCTGCAGGTACAGCGCGTCCTGGAAGCCCATGATGCCCAGACCGACCGGACGGTGCTTGAAGTTGGAGTTCTTCGCCTGCGGCACGCTGTAGTAGTTGATGTCGATAACGTTATCGAGCATGCGTACTGCGGTGTTGACGGTGCGTTGCAGCTTGGCGGTGTCCAGCTTGCCGTCGACGATGTGGTTCGGCAGGTTCACGGAACCCAGGTTGCACACGGCGATTTCGTCGGCGTTGGTGTTCAGGGTGATCTCGGTGCACAGGTTCGAGCTGTGCACGACGCCCACGTGCTGCTGCGGGCTGCGCAGGTTGCACGGGTCTTTGAAGGTCAGCCATGGGTGGCCGGTTTCGAACAGCATGGAGAGCATCTTGCGCCACAGGTCTTTGGCGGCGATGGTCTTGTGCAGTTTGATCTTGCCGTAGCCGGCCATGGCTTCGTAGTACTCGTAGCGCTCTTCGAAGGCCTTGCCGGTCAGGTCGTGCAGGTCCGGCACTTCGGACGGGCTGAACAGGGTCCACGGGCCGTCGTCGAACACGCGCTTCATGAACAGGTCCGGAATCCAGTTGGCGGTGTTCATGTCGTGGGTGCGGCGACGGTCGTCGCCGGTGTTCTTGCGCAGCTCGATGAACTCTTCGATGTCCATGTGCCAGGTTTCCAGGTAGGCACACACGGCGCCTTTGCGCTTGCCGCCCTGGTTAACTGCAACAGCGGTGTCGTTGACCACTTTGAGGAACGGCACGACGCCTTGCGACTTGCCGTTGGTGCCTTTGATGTAGGCGCCGAGTGCACGCACCGGGGTCCAGTCGTTGCCCAGGCCGCCAGCAAACTTGGAGAGCATGGCGTTGTCGTGGATGGCGTTGTAGATGCCCGACAGGTCATCCGGCACGGTGGTCAGGTAGCAGCTGGACAGCTGCGGACGCAGGGTGCCGGCGTTGAACAGGGTCGGCGTGGAAGCCATGTAGTCGAAGGACGACAGCAGGTTGTAGAACTCGATGGCGCGTTCTTCTTTCTGCTTCTCTTCGATGGCCAGGCCCATGGCCACGCGCATGAAGAACACTTGCGGCAGTTCGAAGCGGATGCCGTCCTTGTGGATGAAGTAGCGGTCGTACAGGGTCTGCAGGCCCAGGTAGGTGAACTGCTGGTCGCGCTCGTGGTTGATTGCCTTGCCCAGCTTCTCCAGGTCGAAGGTGGCCAATACCGGGTTCAGCAGTTCGAACTCGATACCCTTGGCGATGTAGGCCGGCAGGGCCTTGGCGTACAGCTCGGCCATCTCGTGGTGAGTGGCGCTGTCGGCCACTTGCAGGAAGCCCAGGCCTTCGGCGCGCAGGGTGTCCATCAGCAGGCGGGCGGTGACGTAGGAGTAGTTCGGCTCACGCTCGACCAGGGTGCGGGCGGTCATCACCAGGGCGGTGTTGACGTCCTTCTCGGCCACGCCGTCGTACAGGTTCTTCAGGGTCTCGCTCTGGATCAGCTCGCCATCGACTTCGGCCAGGCCTTCGCAGGCCTCCGTGATGATGGTCTGCAGGCGGCCCATGTCCAGCGGCTGCACAGTGCCGTCGGCGCGGGTCACGCGGATGCTCGGGTGCGGCACGGCGACGTCGCTGGCAGCGCTGGCGTTCTTGCGCTTGGTGGCCTGGGATTCACGGTAGATCACGTAGTCGCGGGCGACTTTCTGCTCGCCGGCGCGCATCAGGGCCAGTTCGACCTGATCCTGGATTTCTTCGATATGGATGGTGCCGCCGGATGGCATGCGACGCTTGAAGGTGGCGCTGACCTGTTCGGTCAGGCGCGCAACGGTCTCATGGATACGCGACGAGGCGGCAGCGGTGCCGCCCTCTACTGCGAGGAACGCCTTGGTGATGGCGACGGTGATCTTGTCATCGGTATACGGCACGACGGTGCCGTTACGCTTGATCACGCGCAGCTGGCCGGGAGCGGTGGCAGCCAGATCCGGGTTGGCATCTGCAGCCTGCGGCGCCACGGCCTGCGGGTTCTCGCGAGTAGTGTCGGTGTGCATGGAGGTCTCCGTGTTTTTCTTAATTGTTAGTTGGGCGCTTAGCAATAGATTGCTACGCCGTACCGCCGTTCATTCCATTTCAACAACGCCGCGCGGACGGCAGTGAGGCCGGGCGCGCGGGACTTGCAAAACTGACAGGAAGGTACGACCAAGCGCCTTCCTGGCTCTTCAAGTCTTGTGCCAGCAATCAGGCTGGCACCACTAGATGTTGTGTCACGCTGCCTGGGGCTGCGTGCGCCGATCAGGACGCCCTCGCTCTGCTGGCGGTACAGGGTCCTGCTCTGAATCGATGGAGCTAAAGCGTTTAACTGAGCGGTCATCTGCACTTTTTCAGTTCGGGGTGTGGACTGTTTCGGGGCAAATGTGCTTGGGTTGTTTCCGGGGCAAAAACCCAACATGTAGGTGTTTGTCGCGCTGGGGATACAAGATAGTGCGGTGCTCGGGCGAAGGCAAGCCGATAAAACTTGGCAGCCTGTGGATAAATCTGTGGGTTACTTTGGGGTAAGTTTCGCCAGCCCCCGCGCTTGCTGGGGTCGCCCCCCTTACACCGTTCGTCGAGCCTGACTGAGCTTTTTTGCCGTTCCTTAACGTGACTTTTTAGTCAATCACACAAACACAATATGTAGGGTTTTTCTCGTTGCTTCTGGCGCGCTCTGTGCAAGCGCGTCGGCGCCTCTAACGGTGCCCTTGCGCTGCTGGGCATAGATGCTGGCGATTGCGCCTTTGCCGGGGCGGCGTTGCTACAATGCCGGCCTGATTGGCAGTCGTAAGCAGTTATTGGAGGGCGTGTGGAGCAAGAAGCCTGGCAAATCCTGATCGTCGAGGACGACCAGCGCCTGGCCGAGTTGACCCGGGAATACCTGGAGAGCAACGGCCTGAAGGTGGCGATCGAATCCGATGGGGCCAAGGCGGCGGCGCGCATCCTCAAGGAGCAGCCGGATCTGGTGGTACTCGACCTGATGCTGCCCGGCGAGGATGGTTTGTCCATCTGCCGCAAGGTGCGTGGCCAGTACGACGGGCCGATCCTGATGCTCACCGCGCGCACCGACGACATGGATGAAGTGCTCGGCCTGGAAATGGGCGCCGACGACTATGTGTGCAAGCCGGTGCGTCCGCGCGTGTTGCTGGCGCGCATCCGCGCGCTGCTGCGGCGCCGCGAGGGGCATGCCGAGGCGGGGGTGGAGAGCCAGCGGCGCTTGCAGTTCGGCCAACTGGTGATCGACAGCGCCATGCGCGAGGCCTGGCTGCGTGAGCAGAGCATCGAGCTGACCAGCGCCGAGTTCGACCTGCTCTGGCTGCTGGCGGCCAACGCCGGGCGCATCCTCTCCCGTGAGGAGATCTTCACCGCCCTGCGCGGCATCGAGTACGACGGCCAGGATCGCTCCATCGATGTGCGCATCTCGCGCATCCGCCCGAAGATCGGTGACGACCCGATGCACCCGCGCCTGATCAAGACCGTGCGCAGCAAGGGCTACCTGTTCGTCGCCGAGGCGGCCGAGGGCCTGTCTTGAGGCGTGCCGTCTGTGGCCATGCCGCAGGGCTTGCAGGCACTGTGGTTCTGCGTAGGGCGGGTGAAACCCGCGGCGTTGGAAAACGCGGGTTTCACCCGCCCTACGCCTTGAGTTGCGCCGCGCGGCTGGTCGGGGTATTGGCGCAATGAACTCGATCTTCCTGCGCATCTATGGCGGCATCATCGCCGCCCTGGTGCTGGTGGCGCTGCTCGGCGTGGGCGTGCTGCAGCTGACCAACGAGGTGCGCAGCGATCAGTACCGCGAGCAACTGGCGCGCGGCACCTTCCGTTTGATGGCCGACAACCTTGAGCGCATGGAGTCGGTCGACCGGCGCCGTGCGCTGGTGACCTGGAGCCGCCTGCTCGGCGTGCCGCTGGCTCTTGAGTCGCTCAAGGCTGAACCTCTGGATGGCCGCTCGCGTGGCCTGCTGCTGCGCGGCCAGGTCCTGGTGGAGCAGACCGGCCCGCATGCGGCGCGGGTCTACAGCCTGGTCAGTGAGCAGGAGCAGCTGGTGCTGACCACCGAGGTGGAGCAGATCAGCGAGCAGCTGGCGCGGGCCACCGTCTACCTGCTGATGGACGAGCTGGTGCGCTATCCGATCGTCGAGCAGCCCAGGCGCCTGGCTGCGTTGAAGGCGGAGAAGAACTTCGGTTTCGACCTGCGCCTGGTCACTCTGGAAAAGGTCGACCTCGACGACGACCAGCAGCGCCGGGTGGACGAGGGCGACACGGTGCTGGCGCTGGGCAAGGGCGGCGACTCGATCCGCGTGATCGCCGGCATGGTCGGTACGCCCTGGGTGCTGGAAGTCGGCCCGCTGTACCAGATGAACCCTTACCCGACCGAACTGCTGGTGCTGGTCGGCGTGCTCGGCCTGAGCCTGACCGGCTTGATCCTCTATTTATTGGTGCGTCGCCTGGAGCGCCGCCTGCTCGGTCTGGAAAGCGCCGCCGCGCGGATCGCCAACGGCCATCTGGATGCCCGCGTGCCGACCCGTGGCGCCGACTCGGTGGGGCGCCTGGCATCCACCTTCAACGCCATGGCCGAGCAGTTGCAGCGCCTGCTGGGCATCCAGCGCGAGATGGTGCGTGCGGTGTCCCACGAGTTGCGCACACCGGTGGCGCGCCTGCGCTTCGGTTTGGAGATGATCGGCGACGCGCAAACCGACCAGGCCCGGCGCAAATACATGGACGGCATGGACGGCGACATTCAGGAGCTCGACAAGCTGGTCGACGAGATGCTGGTCTATGCGCGCCTGGAGCAGGGGTCGCCGGAACTGCACTACCAGCAGGTCGACCTGCATGCGCTGCTCGAACAGGTGATCGACGAACTGGCGCCGTTGCGCGCCAGCGTGCGGGTCGAGCTGGGCCAGTCGCAGGATGCGCCGGATGGCAGCGGGGCACGGGTCGAGGCCGAGCCGCGCTATCTGCACCGCGCCCTGCAGAATCTGGTGAGCAACGCCATGCGCCACGCCGATTCACGGGTGCGGCTGAGCTACCGCATCGGCCATCGGCGTTGCCGGATCGATGTCGAGGACGATGGCCCGGGTGTGCCGGAAGAGGCCTGGGAGCGCATCTTCACGCCGTTCCTGCGTCTGGACGACAGCCGTACCCGCGCCTCCGGCGGGCACGGCCTGGGTCTGTCCATCGTGCGGCGGATCATCTACTGGCACACCGGTCGTGCCCATGTCGGGCGTAGCGCCGGCTTGGGCGGCGCGCAGTTCAGCCTGGTCTGGCCAAAGCAGCAGGAAGGCGCGGAGCGGGCATAAAGATTGTTTAGGGTCGTTTGCGATAAGTAGATCCGGCGCGCAGTGCTTGTGCCCCCTCTCCCGTTTACGGGAGAGGGCTGGGGAGAGGGTGAGCTGGCCTTCACTCTCTCCCCCGGCTCCTCGGTTTTGGCTTCCTGCTTCACCCTAACTCCTGCATCCATGCAGTCGTCTCCCACAAGTGGGAGAGGGGAGGAAGCTACCGTTCGGCGCCCTTCATCAAACTGTCACGCTTCTGTGGCAGCGCGCTGCAACAAACGTCCGCACACTCGCGCTTCACTGGGGTTCTGCGTGTTGGTGTTGGCTATGCGTGCGTTGCTTTTCCTTGTCGCGCTGTTGTGCGGCGTGCCGTCTATGGCGGCGTCCCGTTGCGATGTTCAGGTGCCGGTGGCCATGGCCAGCGTCGGCGAGGTGCGCCTGGCTTATCAGAGCATCGGCCGCGACAGCGATCCGGCCCTGCTGCTGTTGATGGGGCTGGGTGGGCAGCTGATCCACTGGCCGGACGAGGTGGTGGCGCGCCTGTGTGGCCAGGGCTTTCGGGTGATTCGTTTCGACAACCGCGATGTCGGCCTGTCCACCTGGCAGGGCCAGCCGCCGAGCGCCAATCTGGCCTATGGCGTGCTGAGTTATCGCCTGGGTCTGGACGTCAGCGCGCCTTACAGCCTGCGTGATATGGCCGGCGACAGCCTGGGCCTGATGGATGCCCTGGGCATCCAGCGCTTCCATATCCTGGGTGCGAGCATGGGCGGGATGATCGCCCAGCACATGGCCGACCTGGCGCCGCAGCGGGTGGAGAGCCTGACCCTGCTGATGACCAGTTCCGGTGCGCCGGGACTGCCGGCACCGCAGGCGGCCCTGCTGGAGTTGCTGGCCCAGCGCGAGGCGCCGGACCGTGAAGCGGCCATTGCCCAGCAGGCGACCTTGCTTGCCGCCCTTGGCAGTCCACGCATCGACAGCAACCTGGCGGGCCTGCGCCGTGAGGCTGCGCGTTCCTATGACCGCGCGTTCAATCCGCAAGGCGTGCAGCGGCAGATCCTGGCGATTCTCGCCGAACCGAGCCGGGTCGAGCTGCTCAAGCGCCTGCGCGTGCCGACCCTGGTGGTGCATGGCACGGCCGATCCGCTGCTGCCGGTGATGCATGGCGTGCATGTGGCGGCACATATAAAGGACAGCCAGCTGAAGCTGATTCCCGGCCTGGCCCATCGTTTCCAGGGGGCCTTCAAGGAGCCTTTGCTGGCGGCGGTGTTGCCGCACTTACGGGCGCATCGCCTGGACGGGCAGCAGTTGGCCCAATGGCAGGGTGCAGAGGGTTCACCTCTGTAGGAGCGAGCTCTGCTCGCGAAGCCTTTGTGCGGCCAATATTCGCGAGCAGAGCTCGCTCCTACAGCGAATCTTTCTAAAGCGCTTTAGCGCTGGCCGGCTGGAGTGACTGTGAGTTACTCAGATAACTCTTCAGCTTGGCCTGCTGGCTCGGAGTCATGAACAGGCCGAGTTTGGTCCGCCGCCAGAGAATGTCCTCGGCCTCCAGTGCCCACTCCTCGCGGCGCAGGTAGTCCACTTCGCGGGCATACAGGCCGGCGCCGAAGTGTTCACCCAGTTCGCTCTGCTGCTTGAGGCCGTCGACGATGCGCCAGCTGCGGCTGCCATAGGTGCTGGCCCAGCGCTGCGCCAACTGCTGGTCGAGCCAGCCGAAGCGGGCTTGCAGCTGTTCCACCAGGGCTTCGCGGCTGTCCATGTTCTCGCCGCCGGGCAATGGCGCCTTGGCTGTCCAGGCCGGGCACAGGCGTGGGAAGTAGGGCGCCAGCTGGCTCATGGCGGATTCGGCCAGCTTGCGATAGGTGGTCAGCTTGCCGCCGAACACCGACAGCAGCGGTGCCTCGCCCGGTGCGCCGGATAGCGACAGGGTGTAGTCGCGGGTCACGGCCGAAGGCTGGTCGGACTCGTCGTCGCACAGCGGGCGCACGCCGGAGAAGCTGTGCAGGATGTCGCTGCGCTGCAGCTGCTGCTTGAAGTGCGCGTTGACCACCTTGAGCAGGTAGTTGGTCTCTTCCTCGCTGATCTTCACCTTGGCCGGGTCGCCCTGGTATTCGCGGTCGGTGGTGCCGATCAGGCTGAAGCGCTCCAGCCAGGGAATCACGAAGACGATGCGCTGGTCCTCGTTCTGCAGGATGTAGGCCTGCTCGCCATCGTGGATGCGCGGCACAACGATGTGGCTGCCCTGGATCAGGCGGATGCCGTAGGGCGAGGGTTGCTTGAGGTCGTCCTTGATGAAGCGCGCCACCCAGGGCCCGGCGGCATTCACCAGCACGCGGGCGCGGATGGAGAACAGGCTGCCGTCGTTGCGCTCCAGGTGCAGGTGCCACAGGCCCTTGCTGCGCCGCGCGCTGACGCAGCGGGTGCGGGTATGGATGTGCGCGTGGTGTTCGCGCGCGGCCATGGCGTTGAGCACCACCAGGCGGGCGTCGTCGACCCAGCAATCGGAATATTCGAAGCCGCGCGCCATCTCTGCCTTGAGCGGGCTGCCGGCGCCGAAGCGCACGCCATTGGAGCCCGGCAGTTTCTCGCGCTTGCCCAGGTGATCGTAGAGGAACAGGCCGGCGCGGATCATCCAGGCCGGGCGCAGGTGCGGGCGGTGCGGGAGGATGAAGCGCATCGGTTTGACGATGTGCGGCGCCTTGGCCAGCAGCACTTCGCGTTCGGCCAGGGCCTCGCGCACCAGGCGGAATTCGTAATGTTCGAGGTAGCGCAGACCGCCGTGGATCAGTTTGCTGCTGGCCGAGGAGGTGTGGCTGGCCAGGTCGTCGCGTTCGCAGAGGAACACCGAGAGGCCGCGCCCGGCCGCGTCGGCGGCGATGCCGGTGCCATTGATGCCGCCGCCGACCACGGCCAGGTCGTAGATTTCGGCGAGGGGGTGGGTCTGGCTGTTGGGCATGGCGAAAGCACCGGAAAGTTACAAAGTGAACAATTAAATGTTCGTTTCCGAAAATATGCTAGTCGAAGAATGCCGTTGGCGCCAGCCTGGTGTGGCGCCGAATGTCCGATTGGGAAGGGCTCTGCGTAGCCCGGATGCAATCCGGGAGCGGTTGGCTCAGGCGATGTGCAGCTGGATCTTCTGCTCGTGCAGCAGGCGGGCGATGGTGGCGGGGGGCGGAGCGTCGGTGAACACCTGATCGACCAGGTTCAGCGAGCCCAGGCGCACCACGGCGTTGCGCCCGAACTTGCTGGAGTCGGCAGCCAGCAGAACCTGGCGGGCGTTGTCGATGATCGCCTGGGAAACCCGCACTTCCTGGTAGTCGAAGTCGAGCAGGCTGCCGTCCTCGTCGATGCCGCTGATGCCGACCAGGGCGAAGTCGACCTTGAACTGCTGGATGAAATCCACCGCCGCCTGGCCGACCACGCCGCCATCGGCGCGCACCGTGCCGCCGGCCACCAGCACTTCGAAGTCGGCCTTGCTGCTGAGCTGGGCGGCGACGTGCAGGTTGTTAGTGATCACCTTGAGGTGCTTGTGGCCGAGCAGGGCGCGGGCGATGGCCTCGGTGGTGGTGCCGATATTGATAAACAGTGAAGCGTGATCGGGAATCTGTGCGGCGATGGCTTCGGCGATGCGCTGCTTCTCGTCGCGCATCTGCCCGGCACGCATGGCGTAGGCGGTGTTCTGGATGCTCGATGCCTCGCTCGCTGCGCCGCCGTGGGTGCGCCGCAGCAAGCCCTGTTCGGCCAGCTGGTTGATATCACGGCGAATGGTCTGCGGGGTGACGACGAAGGCCTGGGCCAGTTCGTCGATACTCACGTAGCCACGTTCGCGGGCGCGATCCAATATGCTTTGCTGGCGGGGGGGAGGCTCATGGGCGATCCTTTCTGGGCGACGGCGCAGTATAACGGGGAGCTGCCAGTCGACAGTTTTTTCGGCTATGGTACGCGCAAATCGTCATTCTATTTTCACATTCGAACATGACTCCAGCCATCGATCTGCTGAAAAAGGCCAAGGCCGAGCACCAGGTACACAGTTACAGCCACGACCCCAAGGCGCCGTCCTACGGCCTGGAGGCGGCGGAAAAGCTCGGCCTCGATCCGGCCCGGGTGTTCAAGACCCTGCTTGCCGCCAGCGAGAAGGGCGAGCTGCTGGTGGCGGTGGTGCCGGTGGCCGGCAGTCTCGACCTCAAGGCCCTGGCCCACGCCGCCGGGGTGAAGAAGGCCGACATGGCCGACCCGCAGGCCGCGCAGCGCGCCACCGGTTACCTGCTCGGCGGCATCAGCCCGCTGGGGCAGAAGAAGCGCCTGCGCACCTTTATCGACGAGTCGGCCAGGCTGCACGCGACCATCTATGTCAGCGCCGGGCGGCGTGGACTGGAGGTGGAGCTGGGGGCAGAGTTGCTGGCCCTGCATACCCAGGGGCAGTTTGCCGCCATCGGGCGGGAGTGAATCTGTAGTCCCCTTTCCTGTTTTGTGCGCATGCAGAGGGAGAGGGTAATAAGCGGGGGGATGGCCAGTCCCTCTCCCCCGGCCCCTCTCCCACCAGTGGGCGAGGGGAGACAAGCAACCCATAACAACAAGGAAATCCCGCATGTCCCATTACCTGCTGGCCATCGACCAGGGCACCACCAGCTCCCGTGCCATCGTTTTCAGTGCCCAGGGCCTGCCGCTGGCGCGTGCTCAGCAGGAGTTCAAGCAGTATTTCCCCAAGGATGGTTGGGTCGAGCACGATGCCGAGGAAATCTGGCTGACCACCCTCAAGGTCTGCCGCGAGGCGCTGGCCCAGGAAGGCCTGAAGGCCGAGGACATCCGCGCCATCGGCATCACCAACCAGCGCGAGACCACCATCGTCTGGGATGCGCTGAGCGGCGTGCCGATCCACCCGGCCATCGTCTGGCAGGACCGGCGCACCGCCGATTACTGCGCCGGGCTCAAGGCCGCCGGGCATGAGGCGCAGGTGGCGGCCAAGACCGGTCTGCTGATCGACCCGTATTTCTCCGCGACCAAGCTGCGCTGGATTCTCGATAACGTGCCGGGCGCCCGTGAGCGCGCCGAGCGCGGCGAGCTGCGTTTCGGCACGGTGGACTGCTTCCTGCTGTGGCGCCTGTCCGGCGGTAAGTCGCACAAGACCGACGCCAGCAACGCCTCGCGCACCCTGCTGTTCAATATCCACAGCCAGCAGTGGGACGAGGAGCTGCTGCAGCTGTTCGGCATCCCGCGCAGCCTGTTGCCGGAGGTGCTCGATTGCGCCGCCGATTTCGGCACTTGCGAGGCCGAGCTGCTCGGTGCGCCGATTCCGGTGTTGGGCATGGCCGGCGACCAGCAGGCCGCGCTGATCGGCCAGGCCTGCTTCCAGCCGGGCATGGTCAAAAGCACCTACGGCACCGGCTGCTTCATGATCCAGAACACCGGCAGCACGCCGGTGGTGTCGAAGAATCGCCTGCTGACCACTGTCGGCTATCGCCTCAATGGCAAGGTTACCTATGCCGTGGAAGGCAGCATCTTCGTCGCTGGCGCCGCTGTGCAGTGGCTGCGTGATGGCATCAAGCTGATCAGCGATGCGCGCGACAGCGAGGCGATGGCCGAGCAGACCGGCGATGCCTGCGGCGTGTACCTGGTGCCGGCGTTCACCGGCCTCGGTGCGCCTTACTGGGACCCGAAAGCGCGCGGGGCGATCTTCGGCCTGACCCGCGACACCGGGATCAAGGAGATCGTTACCGCCGGCCTGCAGTCGGTGTGCTACCAGACCCGCGACCTGCTCGAAGCGATGCGCCAGGACGGCGCCGCCGAACCCAGTGCATTGCGCGTGGACGGTGGCATGGTGGTCAACAACTGGGTCATGCAGTTCCTCGCCGACATCCTCGGCGTGCCGGTGGAGCGCCCGGAAGTCACTGAAACCACGGCCCTTGGCGTGGCCTACCTGGCCGGCTTGCAGGCTGGGCTGTACCGCGACCTCGACGAGGTCGCCAGCCACTGGCATCGCCAGCGCCGCTTCGAACCACGGATGGCCGACGAGCACCGCGGCAGGCTGTATCACGGCTGGCTGGATGCGGTGAAAAGGGTGCGCAGCGAAGGTTGAGAATGGTACAAATGTACCAACTACCTGCCTGAGGTCGCTGCATGCAGTTGCGTCGAAAGCTATTGGTCCGTGGCGCTTCTCTCCTGCTGGCTTTTCTGGCCGGCAGCGCATCCGGGGAAACCCTGACCATTGCTGGCGATATCTGGTGCCCGATCAACTGCGAGCCGGGTGCTGAGCGCCCCGGCATCTTCGTCGAGTTGGCGCGGGAGATTTTCGCCGAGTCCGGCATCACGGTTGAGTATCAGGCGCTGAACTGGGCGCGCACCCTGCACGAGGTGCGCCGTGGCGAGCTGAATGCGGCCATCGGGGCCGGCATCGAAGATGCCCCGGACTTTCTCTTTACTGCCACGCCGGTGGCGCAGTCGCGCAATTGCTTCTTCACCCGTGCCGATTCCACCTGGCACTTCAACGGCGTGCCGTCGCTGGCGCAGCAGCGTGTCGGGGTGATCAACGACTACAGCTACGGCGATGAGCTGAATGCCTATATCGACGCGCATCGTGGCGACAGCGAACGTATCCAGGTGGCTGCCGGTGACAAGGCGCTGGAGCTGAACCTGGGCAAGTTGCGTCTGGAGCGCCTGGATGCGTTGCTGGAAAACAGCTGGGTGGTGCAGGCCATGCTGGCCCGGCAGGGCAAGGCCGGTGAATTGCGCGAGGCCGGTTGCCGCGAACCGGATGCGCCGATCTACCTGGCATTTTCTCCGGCGCTGCCTAGCAGTGCGCGCTATGTCGAACTGTTCGAGCAGGGCCTGCAGCGCTACCGCGCCGATGGTCGGCTGCAGGCGTTGCTGGAACGCTATGGCGTGGGCCGGCCCTAGGCCGTGCGCACCGACAACTCCGTGCGGGTCTCGGTGCGCAGGCTGATCAGGAATCCTGCAGCATGACTTGTTCGTAGGCGCTGGTCAGTTCGTTCATCTGCCAGAGCAAGGTTTCTGTGGTGGTGGTGATCACCGTCGGTACATAACGCGAGTCGGCGGACAGGCGGAAACCGGCGCGGGCGAAACGCCATTGCGCCTCGACCTTCTGCAGGGCCTGGCTGATCTGCGCGGTGTTCTGCTGGGCGGCGAGCAGCTCCTGCTGGGCGGTTTCGAATTCTTCGGTGGCTTTCTGCAGTTCCGCTTCCAGACCTTCGACCGGCAAGCGCCAGCTGACGGCCAGGTAGAGCTTGGCGATGCGCTGGCTGAGCATGCGCTGGCGGCCACTGCGGTTGACCAGGCGGGCGTTCTGGCTGCCGGTGTATTGCTCGATCAGCCGCACCACCTGTTCGCTTTGCGCCAGTAGTTGGTCGCTGAGTTGCAGCAGTTGTACGGCCTGTTCGCGGCTGGGGCGTGACAGGGCCAGTTCGCGATAGACCTGCCAGGTGCTGCCGGCCTGCTCCAGGGCGGCGCGGATATCGGCGTTGGGTGCGTATTCGCTGAGGGCGAGGAAGTTGCTCTCGAAGCGCGCCACGCTCTGGTCGAGCTGCTGGATCGCCACTTCGCTGCGCACTTCGGCGCCGATCATCAGATAGGTCTTGGCGATACGCTGGCTGAGCATGCGCTGCATGCCGGACAGGTTCATCGCTTCGGCGTTGCTGATGGCCGCCGAGGCAGGCGGGCAGAGCAGGGCGAGCAGCAATAAAAAGGGTGTAAGCAGACGACTGAACATATGGACCTCCAGAGGCGCGTGGCGGCAGGCCGCCACGCGCCAGTCGGGCAGGGCCCCGTTGCGGGGCCGGGACGATCAGTAGGTGTATTGCAGTTGCAGCCAGGCCTTGTCGGTGTCGACGGCGAAGTCGTCGGCATCGTAGCTGGCGTATTTGACCAGGCCGACCAGACCCTTCACGCCCGGAATCGGGTGGGCGTAGGACAGGTTGATCTCCTCGCCATACTGGCTGCTGCCTTCCTCGGCGCGGAAGTCGTGGTACCAGGCCTGCAGGCTGCCGCCCAGCAGCGGTACGGTGGCGCCGACATAGGCATCCTTGACGCCCTCGGCCGGGGTGACGAGGAACTGGTCAGCCCAGCCCTGGAAGGCATGCTTGGTCGCCAGTGGGGTCTGGAAGGCGCGGTTGCCCGGGCCTTCATCGCCGCCCAGCACTTCGTAGCCGGCTTTCAGGGCCACGCCCTTGATGGTGTAACCCAGTTCGGCCAGGTAGTAGTCGCTGTCCAGTTCCAGCGGGTTGTCGGCGTAATCCTTCTGCTGGGCGTATTCCACGGCGTAGCTGACGCCCTGGATGGCGCCGTTCAGGCGCAGGCCGGTGGTCTGGCTGGACTGGGTATTGCCCAACAGGTTGTCGAGGCCGAGCAGGTAGCTGTAGGCGGTGACGGTCAGTTCCGGCATGGCCACGTACTGGGCGTTGATCAGGTGGCTGTGGCCTTCGATGTTGGCCGGGTTGCCGGCGGTGTCGTACTGGCCGTTGCCCGGGCCGAAGATGGTGTTGATGTTGTCGATATAGGCGTAGGTCAGGGTCAGCCCGTCGAGGGGCTTGAGCTGGGCCAGGGCGCCGTCGTAGGTCTGCTCGTTCTGGCGCCAGGCCACGCCGCCGACGTAGCGCTGGTTGTCCAGGTTGATGCGCTGGCGGCCGAGCACGGCAGCGCCGTACTGGTGGTCGTAGCGCAGCAGGGCCTGGTTGACTTCGCTGCCGTCCGGATCGGCAACCACCGAGTATTCGCTCTGGCCGTTACGGGTTTCGTTGTAGGCGGCATCGCCGATGCGGCTGACGTTGTCGGCTTCGATCAGCGCCGACAGGCCGTACCACTTGCCGCTCTGGAAGCCGACACGGGTGCGCAGGGTCTGGGCATTGGCGTGCTTGAGGGCGTTGTCCTGGTCGACGTGCTCATAGCGATAGCGCGCGTCGAGGATCGGCTTGCCCTCGGTGAACAGATTGCTGAAGGCCTCTTCGGCAACGGCGGCGTGACTGAAGGTGGTGCCGGCAATGGCCAGCGACAGCAGGGACAGTTTCATCATGCGCATAGCGGTCTTCCTGTAAGCCAAAAAACACAAAAAAAAACGCCACAGCGCCCACTGCTCCAGAAAGGGAGGGGTGCTATGACGTCGTTGTCGGTTGAGTGGCAGACACGCCGTTGTGCTGACCGGGGTGGGTCATAGCAGGCGGCGTGCCAGGATTTGTAAGTGTATGATTTATTAAGATTTAATGAATTTTTAAGAACTTTTTGCGATTTATACATGCACTGCACTTGCTCGTAGTGCATTGATACAGTGCAGCTGTAGTGCAGGAAAAGCGGGCGACTGTACCGGGCGCCAGGCGGGCTGAAACGGCATGCTGCGGGTCATTCAAGGACAGCCACGGAACCGCGCCATGCACCTGCAATTCCACCAGATCGACGCCTTCACCAGTCGCCCCTTTAGCGGCAACCCGGCCATGGTCTATCGCCTGGACGCCTGGCTGGCTGACAGCTTGATGCAGCAGATCGCCGCCGAGCACAACCTGGCCGAGACCGCTTTCGTGGTGCGCGAAGGGGCCGTCTGGCATATCCGCTGGTTCACCCCGACCACCGAAGTGCCGCTCTGTGGTCATGCCACCCTGGCCACCGCCCATGTGCTGTTCGAGTTGTATGGGGAGCCGGGCGAGCGGCTGGATTTCATCTGCCGGTCCGGGGCGCTCAGCGTGGCCCGCGAGGCGGGCCGTCTGGTGCTGGACTTTCCGGCGCTGCAGGCCGCCGAGGTGGCGGTCAGCGTCGAGCTGGAACAGGCTCTGGGCGTGCCGGTGCTGGCGGCGCGGCAGGGCAATGAGCTGCTCGCGGTGCTGGAGTCGGAGCAGGCAGTGCGCGCCTGCCAGCCGGATATGAAAGCCCTGGCTAGGCTGCCGGGGCTGGGCGTGATCGTCACCGCGGCGGGGCTCCAGCACGACTTCGTCTCGCGCTATTTCGCCCCGGCTATCGGCATCGATGAAGACCCGGTGACCGGTTCCACCCACTGCCTGCTGATTCCCTATTGGGCCGAGCGCCTGGACAAGACCGAGCTCAGTGCCTTGCAGTGTTCGGCTCGCGGTGGCGAGCTGCACTGCCGCCTGGACGGCGAGCGGGTGAAGATCGCCGGGCAGGCGGTGCTGATGGCGGGCGGTACGCTGTTTCTGTAAGTGAGTGGTTTAGCGGCACAACCTAGGAGAGCACCGGTGTACTTGTAGGAGCCAGCTTGCTGGCGATCCGCCGACAAGCATCGCCAGCAAGCTGGCTCCTACGGTAAGCGCCGAGCGCGACGATGCCCAGTGGCATGCGTATCCGCAAGCGCCGCTAGGCTTTCCTTCAGTTGCTGGTAACGCGCCTTACGCCGGATTCCGCCAGATTGACCTGGGCGGCCACGCTGCCCTGCACCGGGAACGCCACCAGGTGGTCGGCGGCGACGCGAATGCCGACCTGCTGGCCCGGCAAATGGTCGGCGTGGCTGGGGAAGATCGCCTCCAGCTGGGTGCCGGTGGGCAGTTGCAGGCGATACAGGGTGGCGGCGCCGAGGAAGGTCTTGCCGACGATCTGTGCCTTCTGCTGGCTGTCCGGGGCGTAGACGATGTCGTCCGGGCGCAGCAGCACGTCCACCGAGCTGCCGGGTGCCCAGGTGTAGGCGCGGTTGCCGTGGATGATGCCCAGCTCGGTCTGCACCGTATCCGGGCTCTGCAGCAAGCCGCGAATGAAGTAGCCCTGGCCGACGAAGCTGGCGACGAAGGGCGTCAGCGGCTCGTGGTAGAGGTTGTAGGGCGTGTCCCACTGCTCCAGCCGGCCATCCTTGAACACGCCGACATGATCGCTGACGGCGAAGGCTTCTTCCTGGTCATGGGTGACCAGGATGGCGCTGGTGCCGCGCGCCTTGAGGATGTCACGCACCTCGTGGCTGAGGCGGCGGCGCAGCTCGCCGTCGAGGTTGGAGAAGGGTTCGTCGAGCAGCAGCAGCTGCGGCTCCGGCGCCAGGGCGCGGGCCAGCGAGACGCGCTGCTGCTGGCCGCCGGACAGCTCATGGGGATAGCGCTTGCTCAGGTGCGTGAGCTTGACCAGCTCCAGCAGCTCGGCGGTGATCTGCTCGCGGCGCGGATGCTTGCGGATGCCGAAGGCGATGTTCTCGGCCACGGACAGGTGGGGAAACAGGGCGTAGTCCTGGAACACCATGCCGATCCGGCGTTTCTCCGGGGCCAGGGTGTAGCCGGCGCGGGAAATCACTGCGCCGGCCAGCTCGATCTCGCCTTCCAGCAGCGGCTCGAAGCCGGCGATGGCGCGCAGGGTGGTGGTCTTGCCGCAGCCGGAAGGGCCGAGCAGGCAGCCGATGTCGCCGGCATTCAGGTGCAGGTTGAGCTGCTGCACCACGGGGTGTTCCTGATAGCCGCAGGCCAGGCCGCGCAGGCTGAGCAGCAGGGACTGGCTCATGCCTGGGGGGCGACGAGGAATTCGAGCAGGGCCTTCTGCGCATGCAGGCGGTTCTCGGCCTGGTCCCAGGCAAAGGCGCGCGGGTCGTCGAGCAGGTCCATGCTGATTTCTTCGCCGCGATGCGCCGGCAGGCAGTGCAGGAAAATCACCGCAGGATCGGCGGCATCCAGCAGGGCGCGGTTGACCTGGTAGGGGGCGAACAGTTTGAGGCGCTTGGCGCTTTCCTCTTCCTGGCCCATGGAGGTCCACACGTCGGTGCTCACCAGGTGCGCGCCGGCCACGGCGGCAAAGGGGTCGCGAACGATCTGCACGCGCTCGCCGGCGGCTTTGATGAATTCGGCCTTCGGCTCGTAACCCTCGGGGCAGGCCACGCGCAGCTGGAAGTCGAACTGCTGCGCCGCTTCGATATAGGTGTTGCACATGTTGTTGCCGTCGCCGATCCAGGCCACGGTCTTGCCGGCGATGCTGCCGCGCTGCTCGACGAAGGTCTGCATGTCGGCCAGCAACTGGCAGGGGTGCAGGTCGTCGGAAAGGCCGTTGATTAGCGGCACCCGCGAATGGGCGGCGAATTCGGTCAGGCTGCTGTGGGCGAAGGTACGGATCATCACCGCATCGAGCATGCGCGACATGACAATGGCCGTGTCGCCGATCGGCTCGCCGCGGCCCAGTTGGGTGTCACGCGGGGAGAGGAAAATGGCCTGGCCGCCGAGCTGGATCATGCCGGCTTCGAACGACAGGCGGGTGCGGGTCGAGGCCTTCTCGAAGATCATCCCCAGCACGCGGTTTTTCAGCGGCTCATGCAGCACGCCACGCTGGCGCAGGTCCTTTAGCTCGATGGCGCGACGGATCAGCCCACTCAGTTCCTGAGGGGTGCAATCCATCAACGAGAGAAAGTGCCTGGTGCTCATCATTCACTACCTTAGGTTTTACGATTGTCGCGGTGGCGGTTTTTCCGGGGAAAAGCACGCCGTACAGCGGCTGGAGCCGCGTGGGGGCGACAAATGGGGAGGCGCGATCTTATAAGGAAATGACGAGCCGGGGCAAATGAGCGGCCCTGCCGCGTATTGCAACTGGCTGAATCAGGAGATTTTTGCCAGTGCGGGCGATGTCACAAAAGTGACATGCCGGCTTGCTGGCCTGCGCTCCCGACTCCTACCATGCGCGCCGCCTGACCAGGCACTTTAAGCCCTGCAACAGGGCACATGGATAGATCAATGCAAAGGAGTCTTGCATGAAACACGTAGCCTATGCCGCCGCTTTTTCCGCCCTCGCCCTGTTGACTGGCTGTGCCAGCCAGAACTACAGCCAGCCGAGCGCACCGCTGAACGGTGAAGTACAAACCAACCTGAAAGCGGACGTGAAAGTCGGCGAGTCCATCACGGGCGAATCCTCGGTGAACATCCTCTTCGGTCTGTTCAAGCTGGGTGGCGATACCCAGTTCGCCGACGGCGTAACCTATGGTGGTGGCGAAGGTGGTTTCGCCCTGGGTCTGGACCCGGTGGCTGCTGCCAAATCCGCGGCTGCCTTCAAGGCAGTCAAATCCTCCGGTGCCGACCTGATCGTCGCGCCGCGCTACGAAGTGAGCGTGCAGGATTACATGGTGTACAAGGCCGTTAACGTCAAAGTGACCGGCAACAAAGGCACCATCAGCGCCATTCGTTGATCGGCAGGGCCACTCGGCTGCCTGCAGTCGAGCCCGGCCTGATCAATTGATGCGCTGTTGAATCGGTGGGCATGATGCCCACCGATTCATGAAACGCAGGCCACTGGCCAAGCATTCCTTCTGCCGCCATAGTCTTGTTTCCACGACCTGACCGGTCGTCTCGAACAAGAAGATGAGGCCAGCCATGAGCAAGACCCTCCACCACCGTGCCTGCCACCTGTGCGAGGCTATCTGCGGTCTGACCATCGAAACCGAACGCCTGGCCGACGGCAGCCAGCAGATCCTGTCGATCAAGGGCGACGCTCAGGACAGCTTCAGTCGTGGCCATATCTGCCCCAAGGCCGTGGCCCTGCAAGACATCCAGCACGACCCTGACCGCCTGCGCCAACCCATGCGCCGCAGCGGCAGCGAGTGGCAGCCGATTGGCTGGGACGAGGCCTTTGCCCTGGTCGCCGAGCGCCTGGCGGCCATCCAGGAGCAGCACGGCAAGAACGCCGTGGCCATCTACCAGGGCAACCCCAGCGTGCACAACTACGGGCTGATGACCCACAGCAACTACTTCCTCGGCCAGCTGAAGACGCGCAACCGCTTCTCCGCCACCTCGGTGGATCAGTTGCCGCACCACCTGACCAGTTACCTGATGTATGGCCACGGCTTCCTGCTGCCGATCCCGGACATCGATCACACCCAGTTCATGCTGATCCTCGGTGGCAACCCGCTGGCCTCCAACGGCAGCCTGATGACCGTGCCGGACGTGGAGAAACGCCTAAAGGCGCTCAAGGCCCGTGGCGGCAAGCTGGTGGTAGTCGACCCACGGCGCAGCGAGACGGCGGCGATGGCCGACCAGCATGTGTTCGTCCGCCCTGGCAACGATGCAGCCTTGCTCCTGGGTCTGCTCAATACCCTGTTCGACGAGGGCCTGACCCGCGCCAGCCACCTGCCGGTCAATGGCCTGGAGCAGGTGCGGGCGGCGATTGCCGACTTCACGGCCGAGGCCATGAGCGGCCGCTGCGGCGTGCCGGCGGCGACCATCCGCCAGTTGGCGCGGGACTTCGCCGGCGCCGAGTCGGCGGTGTGCTACGGGCGCATGGGCGTTTCGACCCAGGCCTTCGGCAGCCTGTGCCACTGGCTGATCCAGCTGATCAACCTGGTCACCGGCAACCTCGATCAGTCCGGCGGCGCCCTGTGCACCACGCCGGCGCTGGACCTGGTGGCGACTACCTCCGGCGGCCATTTCAATGTCTGGCAGAGCCGGGTTTCCGGCCTGCCGGAGTACGGCGGCGAGCTGCCGGTGGCGGCGCTGGCCGAGGAGATGCTCACCCCGGGCGACGGCCAGGTGCGCGCGCTGATCACCGTGGCCGGCAACCCGGTGCTGTCCACCCCCAACGGTCGCCAGCTGGAGCAGGCGCTGGAAGGGCTGGAGTTCATGCTCAGCATCGACCTCTATATCAATGAAACCACCCGCTACGCCGACCTGATCCTGCCGCCCACCGCGCCGCTGGAGCACGAGCACTACGACAGCACCTTCAATGCCTTCGCCGTGCGCAACGTCACCCGTTTCAACGAGGCGGTGCTGGACAAGCCGGTCGGGGCGCTGGACGACTGGGAAATCTTCGTCGGCCTGGCCAAGGCCTTCGCCGCCAAGGTCGGCAATGAGCTGAAGCCGACCAAGGCGCCGGAGCAGATGATCGATATGGGCGTGCGCTTCGGCCCCTACGGCGACCAGTCGCCCCACAAGCTCAGCCTGGCGGCTCTGCGCGAGCAGCCCCATGGCATCGACCTGGGGCCGCTGCAGCCGAACCTGGGCGGGCGCCTGAAGACCGAGTCCAAGGCCGTCGAGGCCGCCCCGGCGCTGCTGGTCGCCGACCTCGCGCGTTTCGCAGCGCAACCGCAGGCGGGCGAGGGTGAGCTGATGTTGATCGGCCGTCGCCATGTGCGCAGCAACAATTCCTGGATGCACAACTACCAGCGCCTGGTGAAAGGCAAGCCGCGCCACCAGTTGCTGATGCATCCGCAGGACATGGCCGGGCGCAGCCTTAGCGATGGCCAGCGCGTGCGCATTGAGTCACGCGTTGGCGCCATCGAGGTCGAGGTGCTCGGCAGCGAGGACATGATGCCCGGCGTGGTCAGCCTGCCGCACGGCTGGGGGCATGCCCGCCCGGGTGTGCAGATGGCGATTGCCAGCGCCCAGCCCGGAGCCAGCGCCAATGACCTGACCGACGAGCGTCATCTCGATGCGGTATCCGGTAACGCGGCGCTGAACGGGTTGCCGGTGCGGGTTGCAGCAGCCTGAGTGGACGATGTAGGGCGGGTGTAACCCGCGTGAAGAGGGTTTGCGGGTTGCACCCGCCCTACGCCGGTCACTGAGGCGCGGAATGAGCAAGCAATTCCGCTTGGCGGCTAAGGGGCTAACCCGAGCCCATTAGTGGGATTTTCGGTTACAATCGCGCCCATCCTGTCCGGTGCAGTCCGGGAAAGTTCAGACGAGGTGAGTCGTGGATATTATCGATACCATCAAAGATCAAATCGCCAACAACACCATCCTGCTGTACATGAAAGGCTCGCCGAATGCGCCGCAGTGCGGTTTTTCGTCGAAAGCCGCGCAGGTGGTGATGGCCTGTGGCGAGAAGTTCGCCTATGTGGACATCCTGCAAAACCCGGAAATCCGCGCCAACCTGCCGAAGTACGCCAACTGGCCGACCTTCCCGCAGCTGTGGGTCGGTGGTGAGCTGGTCGGTGGCAGCGACATCATGACCGAGATGTTCGAGAAGGGTGAGCTGCAGGCCCTGATCAAGGAAGCCGCACAAAAGGCCAGCGCCGAGTAATTCGGCACTGCAATAAAAAAGCCCCGCGAATGCGGGGCTTTTTTATTGCAGCTGGCTTATTCGTCCATCTGCGACTGCAGGTAGTTCTCCAGGCCGACCTTGTCGATCAGGCCGAGCTGGGTTTCCAGCCAGTCGATGTGCTCTTCCTCGGACTCGAGGATGTCTTCCAGCATATCGCGGGTGCCGTAGTCGCCGACGCTTTCGCAGTAGGCGATGGCGGCTTTCAGGTCGGGAATCGCCTGTTGCTCGAGCTTGAGGTCGCTGCCGAGCATTTCCTTGGTGTTCTCGCCGATCATCAGCTTGCCGAGATCCTGCAGGTTGGGCAGGCCTTCGAGGAAGAGGATGCGCTTGATCAGCTTGTCCGCATGCTTCATTTCGTCGATGGACTCGTGATACTCGTGCTCACCGAGCTTTTTCAGACCCCAGTCTTCGTACATGCGCGCATGCAGAAAGTACTGGTTGATGGCCACCAGCTCGTTGCCGAGGATCTTGTTCAGATGTTGGATGACTTTCTTGTCGCCTTTCATGACGCGCCTCGCGTGGCTGGTGTAAGTAACAAGGAAGTTTGCGCCCGCTATTGCCGATCGTCAAACATAAGCAATTGAAAAATATATGAAAATTAATATAAATAAGAATGCTTAAGTTCTGCGTCTTGGCGCTAAATCATTGAAATAAAGCAATAAAAATTAGTCGCGGCCTAGTGTTTCATGCGGGAGTGCCGTGGTCCCGTTATGCGCAATATTCTGCGGCTTGGCGAGGTAGGGTAATGAACGAGTTTGGCACCAGAGCAACCAGCAGGCGTAGGCAGGGGCAGGGTGCGCCGCGATGATCCTGCGCATCGCTGCCGATGGCGTGGTGCTCCTGCACCTGGGCTTCATCCTGTTCGTGCTGTTTGGCGCGCTGCTGGTGTGGCGTTGGCCGCGCTTGGCCTGGCTTCATCTGCCTGCGGTGGCCTGGGGCGCTGCGGTGGAGCTGTTGCACCTCTACTGCCCGCTGACACCCCTGGAAAACCTGTTGCGCCAGGCTGCCGGGCAGCAGGGCTATAGCGGTGGATTCGTCGAGCAGTACCTGATTCCGCTGATCTACCCGGCCGGGCTGACGCCGCAACTCCAGCTGTGGCTGGGTGCCCTGGTGCTGCTGGTAAACCTGCCTATCTACCTCTGGCTGCTACTGCGCGGGTTGCGGCGCTGAGTCATTACAATCGCTGGCGGTATGCATATCGCGAAACCCTCTAGCGTCTGCTGCGGCGCGACCTAGGTTTAGTTACAGCAGTACCCGCTTTGCATGTGTCTGGCTGGTGCCTGGCGCGGGCCGTGGGGTGATGGGAGCGCAACCCGTGCGAGTCACCGACAAGGAGTCTGATCATGCATGCCTCGACCATTCTGCTGTTGCTGCTAGTTGGCGCCGCCCTGGTGGCCGGCTCACTCCTGCTGCGGGTGCTTTCCGCTGGCAAGTATGAAATCAAGACCATCGATCTGGTGTTCCTGGTCATCCCGCTGCTGCTGGTGGCACTGGCCACCGGCAAGCTCAAGGGCATCGACATGTTCGGGGTCAAGGCCGACCTCAGCGAGCTGTGGAATGATGCCGCACAAAGCAAGATCAAGGATCAGGTCGCACCGGCCCAGCAACTGACGGTGCAGGATGCTGTGCAAGTGGTGCAGATGGCTGGCAAGGGCGGCATCGACGAGCTGCGTGTGCTGATCGAGCGCAAGATCGAGGCGCTGGAGTTCCGCCTTGGTCACGGTGGCTACTACGGTCCGGCGATCAAGACCTATTTCGAGGCGCTGTCTGGCAGCTCCTACCTGCGCGTAGTGGTGGTCAATCAACCGGATGGCCGGCTGTTCGGCATGTTCAATGCGGCCAACCTGATCGGTTATCTGCGTGTGGCCGGGGATTCCGGTTATGAGCAGTTCCAGCAGTTGCTCAACAGCAACGACGCCGCCAGTTGGGCTGAGTTGAGCAAATTGCCGGGTTTCGTTGGTGTAGATGTGGCGGTCAGCAGCACCACGTCGCGGCGCGATGCCCTGACATTGATGGAGAAGCTACGCACCGACAGCCTGCCGGTGATCAATGCCGACAAGTACTTCATGGGCACGGTGGAGCGCAGCAAGCTCACCGCCAGCCTGATCCTGGCCGTCACCGAGAAGCTGGAGAAACAATGAAGCGCCACTGGCCTTCTTGAGCGTCATTCAGCAGTCTGATGCTGCAAGGTGCTCGAGCCGAGCTTGGTTACACTCCTTGCATCTTCACCCGACAGCAAGGCTGTAAATAATGCAAAAGCGCATGATGATTACCGGAGCGGGCTCCGGTCTGGGACGCGAAATAGCCCTGCGTTGGGCGCGCGAGGGCTGGCAGCTGGCCCTGGCAGACGTCAACGAAGCCGGTCTGGCAGAAAGCCTCCAGCTGGTGCGCGAGGCCGGTGGTGATGGCTTCACCATGCGTTGCGATGTGCGTGACTATAGCCAGCTGACCGCCGTGGCCCAGGCCTGCGAGGAGCGTTTCGGCGGCCTCGATGTGCTGGTCAACAACGCCGGGGTTTCGGCGGGTGGCTTCTTCGGCGATCTGAGCCTGGAGGACTGGGACTGGCAGCTGGCAATCAACCTGATGGGCGTGGTCAAGGGCTGCAAGGCATTCCTGCCGCTGCTGCTGCAGAGCAAGGGGCGGATCATCAACATCGCCTCCATGGCCGCGCTGATGCAGGGCCCGGCGATGAGCAACTACAACGTGGCCAAGGCTGGTGTGGTGGCCTTGTCCGAGAGCCTGCTGCCCGAGCTCAAGCCGGAAGGCGTCAGCGTGCACGTGGTCTGCCCGTCGTTCTTCCAGACCAACCTGCTCGACTCCTTCCGTGGCCCGACCCCGGCGATGAAGCAGCAGGTCGGCAAGTTGCTGGAAGGCAGCCCGATCAGCGCCGCGGATATCGCCGACTACATCTACCAGGACGTCGCCAAGGGCGAGTTCATGATCCTGCCGCACGAGCAGGGGCGCATGGCCTGGCAGGTCAAACGCCAGGACCCACAGGTGATCTACGACGAGATGACGGTGATGTGCGAGAAGATGCGCAGCAAGCTGGGCGCCAGCTGATTCGCGCGGGTATGAAAAAGGGGCAGCCTAGGCTGCCCTTTTTATTGGCAGTTCGCAGCCCGGATGAAATCCGGGCCCTGAACAACGCCACCCCCGGATTTCATCCGGGCTAGCAATGGCGGACGAATCAGCCGGCGACCAGGACGCGGATCGCCTCCAGGCGCATGGCGGCTTTCTCGAAGAAGCTCAGGCCGCTGCTGCGCTGCTTGCGCAGGGCTTCGATCTCGCTGTCACGCACGCTCGGGTTGACCGCCTGCAGGGCGGTCAGGCGGGCGATTTCCTCGTCCAGGCCGGCGCTGAAACGCTGGCGCGCCTCATCCACGCGCTGGCTGTGGCGCGGCAGGATCTTCGCCTCGGCGGCGTTGATCTGCTTGCTCAGCACCTCGCGCTGGGCCTGCACGAACTTGTTGGCGCTGGCCCGTGGCACGCTTTCCAGCTGGTCGTTGAGGGTCTCGAAAGCCACACGTGCGGCCAGGTCGTTGCCGTTGCCATCGAGCAGGCAGCGCAGGGCCACCGGCGGCAGGTAGCGGCTCAACTGCAGCGAGCGTGGGGCGACCACTTCGCTGACGTAGAGCAGTTCGAGCAGCACGGTGCCGGGTTTCAGCGCCTTGTTCTTGATCAGCGCCACCGCGGTGTTGCCCATCGAGCCGGACAGCACCAGGTCCATGCCGCCCTGCACCATGGGGTGTTCCCAGGTGAGGAACTGCATGTCTTCGCGTACCAGGGCCTGGTTGCGGTCGTAGGTGATGGTCACGCCTTCGTCGTCGCCGAGGGGGAAGCTGGCATCCAGCATCTTCTCGCTGGGGCGCAGCACCAGGGCATTTTCCGAGTGGTCTTCGCTGTCGATGCCGTAGGCGTCGAACAGCTCTTCCATGTAGATCGGCAGGGCGAACTGGTCGTCTTGCTCGAGGATGTCCTCGACCAGCTGCTGGCCTTCGCCGGAACCGCCGGAGTTGAGTTCCAGCAGGCGGTCGCGGCCGCTGTGCAGCTCGCCTTCCAGGCGTTGGCGCTCGGCCGTGGCTTCGTCCAGCAGGCCCTGCCAGTCGCCGCCGTCGCTTTCTTCCAGCAGCGGCAGCAGGCGCGGGCCGAACTGGTGCTGCAGGGCGTTGCCGGTCGGGCAGGTGTTGAGGAAGGCGTTCAGCGCCTGGTGATACCACTGGAACAGGCGCTCCTGCGGGCTGTTCTCCAGGTACGGCACGTGCAGCTGGATCACATGCTTCTGGCCGATGCGGTCGAGGCGGCCGATGCGCTGCTCTAGCAGGTCCGGGTGGGCCGGCAGGTCGAACAGCACCAGGTGGTGGCTGAACTGGAAGTTGCGGCCTTCGGAACCAATCTCGGAACAGATCAGTACCTGGGCGCCGAATTCCTCGTCGGCGAAGTAGGCGGCGGCGCGGTCGCGCTCGAGGATGTTCATGCCCTCGTGGAACACCGTGGCCGGGATGCCGGAACGCACGCGCAGGCCGTCTGCCAGATCGAGGGCGGTTTCGGCGTGGGCGCAGATAACCAGCACCTTGAACTTCTTGAGCATCTTCAGGGTGTCGATCAGCCAGTCGACGCGCGGGTCGAACTTCCACCAGCGCTCGTCCTCGCCACTGTCCTGCTGGGCCTGGTAGCTGACTTCCGGGTACAGGTCGGCATGCTCGCCGAGCGGCAGCTCCATGTACTCCATCGGGTTGGCCAGCGGGTAGGCGTGCAGCTCGCGCTGGGGAAAGCCCTGCACCGCGGCGCGGGTGTTGCGGAACAGCAGACGGCCGGTGCCGTGGCGGTCGAGCAGCTCGCGGATCAGCCGTGCGGCGGCTTCGGTGTCACCATCGCTGACGGCGGCCAGCAGCGCTTCACCTTCGGCACCGAGGAAGCCGTGGATGGTGGCGTGGGCCTTCTCCGACAGGCGACCTTCGTCGAGCAGCTCCTGCACCGCTTCGGCCACCGGACGGTAGTTGGTGCTTTCGGCGCGGAAGGCGGCGAGGTCATGGAAACGGTTGGGGTCGAGCAGGCGCAGACGGGCGAAGTGGCTTTCCAGGCCCAGCTGTTCCGGGGTGGCGGTGAGCAGCAGCACGCCGGGGATCAGGCCGGCCAGTTGCTCGACCAGGCGGTATTCGTCGCTGGCCTTTTCCGGGTGCCAGACCAGGTGGTGGGCTTCGTCGACCACCAGCAGGTCCCAGCCGGCGGCGAACGCGGCGTCCTGCGCCTTGTCGCTGCGCTTCAGCCATTCCAGCGAGACCAGCGCCAGCTGGGTGTCCTCGAAGGGGTTGTCGGCATCGCTTTCGACGAAGCGCTCGGCGTCGAACAGTGCGACTTCCAGGTTGAAGCGTCGGCGCATTTCCACCAGCCACTGGTGCTGCAGGTTCTCCGGCACCAGGATCAGTACGCGGCTGGCACGGCCAGTGAGCAGCTGGCGGTGGATCACCAGGCCGGCTTCGATGGTCTTGCCCAGGCCCACTTCGTCGGCCAGCAGCACGCGTGGGGCGACCCGGTCGGCCACTTCGCGGGCGATATGCAGCTGGTGGGCGATCGGCTGCGCGCGGGTGCCGCCCAGGCCCCACAGGTTGGACTGCAGCAGGCGGCTCTGGTGTTCGAGGCTGTGGTAGCGCAGGGAGAACCAGCTCAGCGGGTCGATCTGCCCGGCGAACAGGCGGTCACTGGCCAGGCGGAACTGGATGAAGTTGGACAGCTGGGTTTCCGGCAGGGTGTAGGGCGCGTGCTGGGCATCGAAACCGTGGTAGACCAGCAGGCCGTCGACGTCTTCGACTTCCTGCACGGTCATTTTCCAGCCTTCGAAGTGGGTGATCTCGTCACCCGGTGCGAAGCGCACGCGGGTCAGCGGGGCGTTGCGCAGGGCGTACTGGCGGGTTTCGCCGGTCGCCGGATAAAGCACGGTAAGCAACCGGCCGTCGGAGGTCAGGATGGTGCCGAGGCCCAGTTCCGCCTCGCTGTCGCTGATCCAGCGTTGCCCCGGTTCATACTGCTGCACAGTGCCACTACTTGCCATGAATTGCCCCAGCTGCGAAAAAAGCCGCGTATGGTAACGGAACGCCGCGCGCAGAGCGACGAGACTTGTGGCTTTGCCCGGAATCAATCGACAGAGCCTGAGTCGAAAGTGTAGCGAGCGTGCGTTCAAGTTGATGGCCGTCCAGCCGACAGCAGTTTCAAGAGGGAGGGAATTCCATGCTGCCGCCCATTCCACACAGCCTTCAGCCGGTGACCGTCCAGCAGGACGTGCCCAAGCCGCGCCCGGATATTCCGCCGGTCACTCCCGCCAGCGAAAGTCAGAAGGAAAGCGCGGTGGAGCTGGACAAGCGTCATCCGCAGGAAGCCGAGATGCTCTTGCGCGAGGAACAGCGTCGTCGCCAGCGTCGTCACTACAGCCCGGAGGCATTGGCCGAGGGCGAGGTCGATAAGGCCGATGAGAAACTGCTCGACGAGTTGCCGCGGCAGGGGCTGTGGGTAGATGTTGAGGTCTGAGAGCCTGTTTAGGATCTCTTGATCGTCGGCCATGCTGTGTTGGAATCAGGTTCGGAATGCTCATTTACAGACGTAAACTCCGCTTCCTCGCCTGATCCCGCCTTGCCTGGCTCTAGCTCAAAAGTTCCTAAACAGGCTCTGAACTGTTCCCTCTTCTTCAACCTGCCAGATAATCGAAGCCGTGGATCTGTTCGCCGACCTACCTTTGCAATTGCCCGATGCCCAGTTGGATTACCGCCCGCACTGGCTGGACGCGGCCTGCGCCGATCAGTGGCTGGCGCAACTGCTGGCCGAGACGCCCTGGGAGCAGCCGCAGGTGTTCCTGCATGGTCGGCATTATCCGGTGCCACGCCTGGTGGCCTGGTATGGCGATGCCGAGGCCAGCTATCGCTATTCCGGCCTGCTGCACCAGCCGTTGCCCTGGACGCCGCTGCTGGCGCAGATTCGTGCGCAGGTCGAGGCGGTAGCGGGGCAGCCGCTGAATGGCGTGTTGCTCAACTATTACCGCGACGGCCAGGACTCCATGGGCTGGCACAGCGACGACGAACCCGAGCTGGGGCGCAATCCGCTGGTCGCTTCGCTCAATCTCGGCGGCAGCCGGCGTTTCGACCTGCGCCGCAAGGGCCGTCAGGCTATCGAGCACTCGCTGCAGCTAGGGCATGGCGCGCTGCTGGTCATGGCCGGCACAATCCAGCATTATTGGCAGCATCAGGTGGCGAAAACCGCCAAGCCGGTAGCGCCACGTATCAACCTCACTTTTCGCCTGATCCGGACTTAGGGTCTGTTCCCGTTTCGTTCGCGGCCGCGACGGAGCCAGTATTTGCGCGGAGCTAGGCAGCGCCCGCTCCCGGCGGGCTTGCTGCATTCACCACATCCATGTGGATCGCGCGAGAGGCGTGGTTTGGTCGTCCAAATGAGCCGTCGAGTAACGACGTTCCGCGCAAATACTGGCCCGTCCCATCGGGTTGCGTGCAAAATCGCGCCATGCGGCGTTGCGGGACTTGGCAAGGGTTCACCATTCCCTGCGTCCCGCGCCTTGCCTGGCGCGATTTTGTCCAGCAACGCGGTTCGCGAACGAAACGGGAGCAGACCCTAACCATGAGCAACGACGACAAGCTGATCGACTTCAGCGCCGAGCGCGGCAAGCGCATCCACGACCTGCACGAGAAGAAGCTCGACGAGATGCGCCAGGCCTTCGAGCAGGCGCTGCCGCTGCCCAAGGGCAAGAAGAAGGCCAAAGGCAAGCCGAAGAAGCGCTGAGAAGCTGTCTACGACCTTCTGACTGTCGGCCCTGCTGCATTAGAAATGGCTCTATTCAGCAGGCCGTAAGTTGGTTCTGCGTTCGCGCCAGCCAACCCCTCGGCAAAATTGATCCAGATCAACACCCGCAGCACCTCCCGCCTCCTGCCTGTGCGGATATTGACCCCGGTCAATTTTCGCCGAGTCCTCTGCCGTTACCTTAAAGCCATCCAACACGGGCTTTGCACAAGGAGGCAGCCATGTTCATCGATACAGTGGTACTCGCCGGCATCGGTACGGTCGGTCTGATGATCGCCTTCTTCGCAGGCGTCGGTTATTTCATCTGGAAGGATTCGCACAAGCGCAAGCCAAGCTGATCCTTCCTGGCAACGAGCACGCAAGGCAAATTAGGGCGACTTCGGTCGCCCCTTTTTTTGTCTGCGCGAAACCCTGCAGCGCCCGGTTGCCTGCCCTCACGGGCAAAAAAAGACCCGCACATGGCGGGTCAAACGTGGTTCGAGGAAAACCGGATCAAAACTGGTGAAGGCGCTGCCACAGGCGGAACAGCGGCTCGGCGAGGAATAGCACGCAGAGCAGGCGCAGCACCTGCAGCCCGGTGATCAGCGGCACCGATAGGGCCAGGGCCTCGGCGGTCAGGCTCAGTTCGGCGATGCCGCCGGGCATCATGCCCAGCAGCAGCGCGCGATGATCCAGCGCGCCCAGCCAGCTCAGCGCTTCGGCGCCCAGTGCGGCAACGAGCATCGCCAGCACTGTGGCCAGCAGCACCAGGGTGATCAAGCGCGGCGCGTGGCGGAAGAACTCGCGGCTGAAGTGGCAGCCAAGGGCGCTGCCGATCAGCCACTGGCCGAGCTGGCTGGTGCCGGCCGGCAGGCTCAGGTCGAGGTCGAACAGCACGCAACCCAGGGCGCTGGCCAGGATCGGCCCGAGCAGCCAGGGATTGGGCTGGCGCAGGCGCTGGCCGAGCAGGGCCAGCAGGGCGCCGCCGCCCAGCAGCAGCGCCAGAGCCGGGACATCCACGTTGCCGCCGACATGCGCCAGGGCCGGCGGCGTGCCCAGCCAATACTGGAACAGTGCCGGCACGCTGAGCACCACCAGCAGCAGGCGCAGGCTTTGCCCGGCGGCCACCTGGCTGGCGACGGCACCATTGCGCTGGCCGAGGTTGACCATTTCACTGGCGCCGCCGGGCATGCTGGCGAAGTAGGCGGTGGCGCGGTCGAAGCCGGCGCGGCGCAGCAGGCCGATGCCGATCAGGCAGGTGAGGCTGGTGAATAGCGCTCCGGCCAGCAGCAGGCCGCCGTGCTCGACGACCTGCTGCAGCACCGCCGGGCTGAAGTGCAGGCCGATGCCGGTACCCACCAGCCACTGCCCGCCCTTGCGCGCGCCGGGCACCTCACGCAGGTCGAGCCCCGCCAGGCAGCGCAGCAGGATCACCGCCAGCAGGGAGCCGACCATCCACGGCAAGGGCCAGCCGATCAGGCTGGCCAGGGCACCGCCGGCCGCGCCGGCCAGCGGGGTGAGCCACCACTTAGGCATGCGCGGCGCGCAGCTGGCGGCGCTTGCGCAGCCAGCGCAGGCCGGGCAGGGCCAGCATCAGCGCGGCCAGGCCCCACAGCGCCATGCTGATCGGGCTCTGCCAGAGGATCGCCAGGTCGCCGTTGCTGATCGACAGGGCGCGGCGCAGGTTGGACTCCATCAGCTCGCCAAGGACGAAACCGAGGATCAGCGACGACAGCGGGAAGTCCATCTTGCGCAGCAGGTAGCCGAACACGCCGAGGCCGATCATCAGCACCAGGTCGAAGGTGGTGCTGTGCACGGCGTAGACGCCGACCAGGCTGATGATGGTGATGGCCGGCACCAGGATCCAGGTCGGCACGCTGAGCATGCGGGCGAACAGGCCGACCAGCGGGATGTTCATCACCAGCAGGATGACGTTGCCGATGAACAGCGAGGCGATCAGGCCCCAGACCACGTCCGGTTGCTGTTCGAACAGCAGCGGGCCGGGGGTGATGTTGTACAGGGTCAGGGCGCCGATCATCACCGCGGTGGTGCCCGAGCCCGGCACGCCGAGGGTCAGCATGGGGATCAGCGAGCCGCAGGCCGAGGCGTTGTTGGCTGCTTCCGGGGCCGCTACGCCGCGCAGGTCGCCGTCGCCGAAACGGCCGCTGCTGCCGGCGATGCGCTTCTCGCTCATGTAGGTGATGGCGCTGGCGATGGTCGCCCCGGCGCCCGGCAGCACGCCGATGACGAAGCCGGCCAGGGAGCTGCGCACGGTGCTCCACCAGGTGAAGGCGAACTCCTTGGCGTTGAACAGCATGCGCCCGCTGGCTTTCACCGCCTGCTGGCCGCTGACGGTGTGTTCGAGCATCAGCAGCACCTCACTGACGCTGAACAGGCCGATCACCACGATGACGAACTGGATGCCGTCGGACAGGCCGACATTGTCGAAGGTGAAGCGGTACACCCCGGTGGTGGCGTCCACCCCGACCGTGGCCAGGGCCAGGCCGATCAGCGCGGCGAGCAGGGTCTTCAACGGCTTGTCGCCGACCATGCCGCCCAGGCAGGCGATGGCGAACACCATCAGCACGAAGTACTCGGCCGGGCCGAAGGCCACCGCCCAGCCGGCCAGGATCGGCGCGAACAGCACCACGCCGATGGTGGCGATGGTGCTGCCGATGAACGAGCTCATGGCCGACAGCGACAGGGCGATGCCGCCCTTGCCCTGGCGCGCCAGCGGGTAGCCGTCGAGGGTGGTCATGATCGCCGCGGCGTCGCCCGGCACGTTGAGCAGGATGGCGGAGATCCGCCCGCCGTACTCGCAGCCCAGGTAGACGGCGGCCAGCAGGATCAGCGCGGTCTCCGGCGGCAGGCCGAGGGCGAAGGCCAGCGGCAGCAGGATCGCCACCCCATTGATCGGCCCCAGGCCCGGCAGCAGGCCGACCACGGTGCCGACGAAGGCGCCGAACAGCGCCACCAGCAGGTTGATCGGGCGGGTGGCCACATCGAAGCCCTGCATCAAGAAATTCAGCGTTTCCATTTCAGCTCTCCACGAAGGCGGCGAACAGGCCGAGCGGCAGCGGCACATCCAGCAGGTAATCGAACAGGCCGTAGAGCAGCACGCCCATCAGCAGGCCGCTGATGGCGCTGGGCAGCAGGCGACCATTGAACAGCAGGCCGAGGGCGAAACCGGCCAGGGCGGTGCTGAGGACGAAGCCCAGCGGCTCGAACAGCAGGGCATAGGCCAGCAGGGCGCCGACACACAGGGCGACCTTGCGCGCCAGCACCATGGAGATCGGCAGGCTCGGCTCGCCGCTCGGCTTGCACAGCAGCCACAGTGCGGCGACGGCCATCAGGCTCAGCAGCAGCAGGGGGTAGGCGCGCGGGCCGACGGGGTCGTAGGAGAAGGGTGCCTGGAAGCCCCAGGCGACCACGGCGAGAAAGGCGCAGGCGAGCAGCCACACCGCAGCGAACAGGCGGACATACATGAGGGTGTCCTCACAGGAATGGGGGAGGTAGTTGCAAGACCCTGTAGGAGCCAGCTTGCTGGCGATCCGGGTGCCCTCGGAGGTTCAGCATGGGCGCCGATCGCCAGCAAGCTGGCTCCTACAAAAACCGGCGGGCAGGGCTTATTTGGCCAAACCGAACTCGCCGGCCAGCACCTTGTAGTCCTGCACCTGCTTGAGCACGTAGGCCTGTAGCTCGTCGCCGGTCATGCTCAGTGGGAACAGGTCGCGCTGCTCGCGCAGCTTGGCGAACTCAGGGCTGGCCAGCAGGGTGTCGAACTGGGTTTTCCACCAGGCGAAGTCGGCATCGCTGACTTGCGGGCCCATGTAGAAACCACGGATCACCGGCCAGGTGATGTCGTAGCCCTGCTCCTTGGCGGTGGGGATGTTGCTCAGCTTGCCCGGCAGGCGCTGCTCGGAGAGCACGGCGATCACGCGGATCTTGTTCGCCGCCAGCTGCGGGGTGACTTCGCCGAGGCCGCTGGAGGTCACTTGCACGTGGCCGCCGAGCATCGCGGTGAGGGTCTCGCCACCGCCCTCGAAGGCCACATAGCGCAGTTGCTGCGGGTCGATGCCGGCGAGGCGGGCGAGCAGCGCGGTCTGCATCCAGTCCTGGCCGCCGATGGTGGCGCCGGCGCCGAAGACGATGCTGCCTGGGTCCTTCTTCAGCGCCTCGACCAGATCGGTGAGGGTCTGGTAGGGCGAGTCGGCGCGCACGCTGATGGCGCCGTAGTCGGTGCCGATGCCGGCCAGCCAGCGCACGGCGTTCTCGTCGTAGCGGCCGAACTTGCCTTGGGCCAGGTTGAGCAGGGAGCCGGAAGAGAAGGCGGTGATGGTGCCGGCGTCTTTCGGTCGCTGGGCGACCACCGCGTTGTAGGCCACCGCGCCGACACCGCCGGGCATGTAGGTGACGCGCATCGGCGCTTCGAGCAGGCCGCCGTCGCGCAGGCCGCTCTGGGCCAGTTTGCAGGTCAGGTCGAAACCGCCGCCGGGCTTGGCCGGGGCGATGCATTCGGGGCGCTTGGGTTCGGCCAGCAACTGGCTGGACAGCAGCAGGCCGGAGGCGAGCAGGGCGACACGGGACAGGGCAGTCTTCATCATCGGGTCTCCAGTGGAGTTTTATTGTGGCTCAGGTGGGGGCGGACCGGCAGTCGACGACTGGCGATCAGTGACTCGCTCGCGGTGCGGGCGAAGAAGGGAAGTCGAGGCGGGCCTGGGCGGCGGTGCGGCGCAGGCAGCACGGCGGGCGAGGCGAACGAACAGGCGCGGGGGCCTGCAGCAGGGCAGCGTTCATCGGTGGTCTCCATTTGTTGTTCTTGTACGCCGGCACAACCACGCAACCGGCGTTTGCTGGGTGGTTCTAGCCACCCTGTCGCGATGCTAGGGGGCGAAGCTTTCGCCAGCCTTTCAGGGTGAAAGAAAGTTGCTTAGGCGGTTAAAGCGGCTTTGCGCTGGTTACACTGAGGCCATAAGAACAAGTTCTGGAGTGCCCGAATCGTGCGAATCCTGCTGGTCGAGGACCATCTGCCCCTGGCCGAAAGCGTGGCCCAGGCCCTGCGCAGCACCGGCTTGACCGTGGATGTGCTGCACGACGGCGTCGCCGCCGAACATGCCCTGGCCAGCGAGGATTACGCCCTGGCGGTGCTCGATGTTGGCCTGCCGCGGCTGGACGGCTTCGAGGTGCTGGCGCGCGTCCGTGCCCGTGGCAAGGTGTTGCCGGTGTTGATGCTGACCGCCCGTGGCGAGGTCAAGGACCGGGTGCACGGCCTCAACTTGGGCGCCGACGACTACCTGGCCAAGCCCTTCGAACTGACCGAACTGGAGGCACGGGTCAAGGCCCTGCTGCGGCGCAGCGTGCTCGGCGGTGAGGCGCAGCAGCGCTGCGGGGCGCTGGTCTATGACCTGGGCACCCGGCGTTTCAGCCTGCACGAGCAACTACTCAACCTGACCTCGCGCGAGCAGGCGGTGCTGGAGGCGCTGATCGCCCGGCCGGGGCGGGTGATGAGCAAGGAGCAGCTGGCCGACCAGGTGTTCGGCCTGGACGAGGAGGCCAGCGCCGACGCCATCGAGATCTACGTGCATCGCCTGCGCAAGAAGCTCGAAGGTGACAGCGTGCGCATCGTTACCTTCCGTGGTCTGGGCTATCTGCTGGAGGCAGTCGGTGCTTGAAAAGCCTGCCGGCAGCCTGCGCGGTCGGCTGCTGCGGCGCCTCGCCGCGCTGCTGGCCATCCCGCTGCTGATCGGCAGCCTGAGCGCCTACTGGAACGGCCGCGAGGCGGCGGACGCAGCTTACGACCGCACCCTGCTGGCCTCGGCGCGGGCCATCGCCGATGGCCTGTACACCGAAGAGGGGCTGTTGCGCGCCGACGTGCCCTACGTGGCGCTGGATGTGTTCGCCTACGACAGCGAGGGGCGCATCTTCTATCAGGTCAGCGACCTGCAGGGACGCCTGGTTTCGGGCTACGACGCCCTGCCGGCGCCGCCGCCCGGAACCAAACGCACCGACGATTATCCGGCCCTGGCGCGTTTTTACGACGGTGAGTTCGATGGCGTCGGCGTGCGCGTGGTCAGCCTGCTGCAGCCGGTCAGCGAACCGGAGATGAACGGCATGGCGGAAATCCGCGTGGCCGAGACCGAAGGCGCGCGCGAGCGTATGGCCCGTGGTCTGCTGCTCGATACCCTGTGGCGCATGGGCCTGCTGGCGTTGATCACCCTGGGCCTGGTGTGGCTGGCGGTAAGCGCCGCCTTGCGTCCGCTGGAGCGTCTGCGCAGCGCGGTGGAGGAGCGTCAGCCGGACGATCTGCGGCCGCTGCCACTGGTCGAGGCGCAGGATGAATTGCGTCCGCTGGTGGCCGCTCTCAATCACTTCACCGAACGCCTGCGCGTGCAGTTCGAGCGCCAGGCGCAGTTTATCGCCGACGCTTCCCATGAGCTGCGCACGCCGCTGGCGGCGCTCAAGGCGCGCATCGAGTTGGGCCTGCGCGAGCGCGAGCCGCAGCTGTGGTACAGCACCCTGGAAAAGGCCGCGCAGAGCACAGACCGCCTTACTCACCTGGCCAACCAGCTGCTCTCCCTGGCGCGCATCGAGCGCGGTGCGCGGGCCATCGCCGAGGGTGGTGCCGAACAGGTCGATCTCGGCCTGCTGGTGCGCGAACTGGCCATGGCCCTGGCGCCGTTGGCGCACCAGCGCGGTATCGCCCTGGCCCTGGAGGCCGAGGAGGGCGTGTGCATCCAGGGTGAACCGACTCTGCTCAACGAACTGGTCTACAACCTGGTGGACAATGCCCTGGCCCATACCCCGGCGGGCGGCAATGTGATCCTGCGGGTGCTGGCGCCGGCGCTGCTGGAGGTCGAGGACGACGGTCCGGGGATTCCGCCGCAGGAGCGGGAGAAGGTCTTCGAGCGCTTCTACCGGCGCAACCCACAGGTCGGCGGTGCCGGGCTGGGGCTGGCGATCGTCGGCGAGATCTGTCGCGCCCATCTGGCGCAGATCAGCCTGCATGAAGGAGCGAGCGGTGGCTTGCGGGTGCGCGTGAGTTTTCCGCCGCAGCCGCTGTGATCAGTGGCTCAGGCTCAGCGGCTGCTGGATTTCCAGCAGGTACTGGGAAACCTTGCCGCTGTCGCGCAGTTGCTGCAAGCCCTGGTTGAAGCGCTGCAACATGGCCTCGTTGCCGGCCACCTTGCGGGACAGTAGCAGGTGCAGGCTGTCGCTGCGCAGCGGCAGTGGATGAAAGCTCAGCTGGCGGCGTTCGGCGCTGTTGAACTTGCTGTGCAGCAAATCGAAGGCCACCACCTTGTCCATCGGAAAGGCATCCAGGCGTCCAGCCAGCACCATGCGCAGGCCCTGTTCCTCGCTACTCAGGCGCTTGACCTGTAGTTGGCCGCTGCTTTCCGCTTGCTGGAAGGCCTGGCCGTAGTCGTAGTCGATGGCGCCACCGAGTCGTTTGCCGTGCAGATCGCCGACCTGTTGCCAGTCGAAGGCCTGATCCTTGCGGTGGAACAGGTAGTAGCCGCTGTCCACCACCGGGTCGCTGATGAAAAAGGCCTGCTCGCGCTCCGGGCTGCGCAGCCATACCGCTGCGCCATCGCTCTTGCCCTTTTCGGCGCTGCGTAGGGCGCGCGCCCAGGGATAGAATTCCCACTGCACCTGCACGCCCTGCAGGGCAAAGGCTTCTTCGACGATGCGCGAGGCGACGCCGTGATGGGGCAGTTTTTCACCCAGATAAGGGCTCCATTCGCCGTTGGTCAGGCGGATGGTTTCAGCCTGCAGGTGACAGCCAAAAACCAGGGCAAACAGCAGTAGCAACAGACGCATCGGGCCCTCCTTTCCCTGAGCTGAGCGAAACAGAGGCCACTCCAGTCGGCCTTTGCGGCGGCAAGCCGCTGCCCTGCCGCAAAGGCGGCAGGGCATGTTCATAGCTTAGAAGGGGTTGGCCGATACGTCTTGCAGTGTATTACTGCAGCATGCTGGTGGCGGCTTCCATGGCCGCGGAAAGGTCTTCGTCGGCCTGCATGTCGACGCTCGGGTCGAGGCCGAGCTTGGCGAAGGCGGGGATCTTGCTCCAGTCCAGCTGGGTGTAGGGGTGCTCGCTGCCCAGGTAGCTCTGCAGGGTGGCGACCTGGACGATGTCGACGTAATCGACCTTCGGCGAGTTGCGGGTGAAGTCCAGGTGCTGGCCGGGCACCATGGCAATCGGCTCGGGGAATTCCCAGGCGCGCAGGATTCTGTCGCCGATGATCGGGTGGATCTTCTCGATCACGTGGTTGAGGCTGATGGAGTCGGCCAGCAGCTCGTTGTGTTCCTCGGCGTAGGTCAGGATCGGCAGGATGCCGATCTGGTGGACCAGGCCGGCGAGGGTCGCCTGGTCGGGCAGCAGGCGCGTGTAGTGTTTGCACAGAACGTGGCAGATGCCGGCGATTTCCGTGCTTTTGTTCCACACTTCACGCATTTTGCGGTCGACCACGTCGGAGGTGGCCTGGAACATCTGCTCCATGGCCAGACCGGTGGCCAGGTTGCAGGTGTAGTTGATGCCAAGGCGGCTGACGGCCATCTGCAGGTCGGTGATTTCCTTGCTGGTACGCAGCAGCGGGCTGTTCACCACCTTGATGATGCGTGCGGTGAGGGCGGCGTCGTTGCCGATCACCTTGCTCAGGGCCGGGATGCTGATATTCGGGTCTTCGGCTGCCTCGCGAACGCGCAAGGCCACTTCGGGCAAGGTCGGCAGTACCAGTTCATCGTTTTCGATGGCCTGGATCAGTTCCTGTTGGACTTTCTCGGCAAGCTTGCTCATCTCGGCTCTCGGATCACTCGACCGCCTCAGTGTAGTGCGGTGTCGCTTGTTGGTCAGGGTTATGCCGGTTGTAACCTGTTTGTCCCGGCGTCTGCATCAGTTTTCTGCTTAGCGCTGGATTTCTCGGTCGCTGTCCAGTTCGTAGGGCAGTTCCAGCAGGCGCAGCAAGGGGCCAGCGAGGCTGTCGAGGTGGATGCGACCATCGTTGGCGGCATCTTCCTGCAGTACGGCCAGCACTTCGCTGCCGCTCTCTGTCTGCGCGGCCAGCACGATTTCGCCGACGCTGGAGCCATGTACCGGCGAAAACAGCGCGGCGCCCACCGCCGGTGGCGCTGCATCCAGGCTCAGGCGATAGAGACGCCGCTTGAGCTTGCCGAGGTACTGCATGCGCGCGACGATTTCCTGGCCGGTGTAGCAGCCTTTCTTGAAACTCACGCCGCCCAGGGCCTGCAGGTTGATCATCTGCGGGATGAGCTGTTCGCGGGTTGCACCGAAGACCTGGCCGATACCGGCGCGGATCTGGCCCAGTAGCCAGTCGTTCAGTGGCGCTTCGCGCAGCTGTGCGGCCAGGCGCTTGTGCAGGGTTTCGGCTTCGCTGACCGGGGCCCAGAGTTCGGCGCGGCCATCGCTCAGACGCACGGCCAGCAGGCCATTGTGGCGCGCCACCGTGTTCGCTGTTTGCGGCAGATCCAGGCCGAGGCTGACCAGTGCGCCGTCAGCGCCGCTGAGGCCGTAGCGTACCCAGGTGGCGGATTCGTCGCTGAGGGTGGATTTGGAGAACGCCGCGTACTTCTTCAGTTCGGCGAGCTGGGCGTCGAGCAGTTCGCTGGCCATCGCCAGCAGGTAGCCGTCGCCTTCGCCGAGAATGCGGAAGCTCGATAGCATGCGGCCCTTGGGCGTGCAGCGAGCGCCGAGGCTGCTGGTGTGCGGGTCGAGGTAGTTGAGGTTGCAGGTGACCTGGCCCTGGAGAAATTTGCTGGCGTCTACGCCGCGCACGGCGAGCAGGGCTTCATGGGTCAGGGTGCAGAAGAAAGCTGAGTCGGCCATTGGCTGTCGCAGTAAGGAAAGTCCGGGGCGTCATCATAGAGCCCGCCCGGCGGCTTGTCAGCGGGTGCTGAGTGAGGCGTCGCTCGCTATACTGCGCACCTTCTCACAGGAGCCGCTGTATGGCCGATTCTACTGAACTGAACCGACTCTTCTGGCACAGCCGTCGCGGCATGCTGGAACTGGATGTACTGCTGGTGCCCTTCGTCAAGGAGGTGTACGCGACGCTGGATGCCGATGATCAGGCGCGCTATCGCAAACTGCTGGAGTGCGAGGATCAGGACATGTTCGGCTGGTTCATGCAGCGCGACGAGCCGGAAGACGCCGATCTGCGGCGCATGGTTCGCATGATCCTGGATCGTGTCCAACCCAAGTAACGGCTTTGAATGCCACTGGCAGGCCTCGCGCCTGCTGCTGGCGGCCTATGTGCTGGCGCAATGCCTGGCATGGGTGACGCTGTTGCTGCTCGATGTGCCGTTCTGGCTGCTTTGTCTCGGTGTTCTGGTTTGCCTGGCGCATGCGGCGTGGGTGCTGCCGCGTCAGGTGCTGCTCAGCCACGCCCAGGCGTTCACCGGTTTGCGCCGGGACGAGGATGGCTGGCAGCTATGGAGCAAGGAGCAGGGCTGGCAGGCGGTGCAGTTGCGCCCGGATAGCCTGGCTCTGCCGCTGGTAGTGATCCTGCGCTTTCGCCTGGCTGGTGAACGGCGCGTGCGCGGCTTGTGTATTGCGCGTGACGGGCTGACCCGCAAGGCACATCGGCGCCTGCGGGTGCGGCTGAAGTTCAGTCGACGAAGGTGGGCGGCGCCAGAATAGTGTCGTGCGCTTCGGGCAACTGCTGCGGGTAGTCGAGGGTGTAATGCAGGCCGCGGCTCTCGTGGCGCCGCATGGCTGACTCGATCATCAGCTCGGCAACCTGGGCCAGGTTGCGCAGTTCGATCAGGTCGCGGCTGACCTTATAGTTGCTGTAGAACTCGTCGATCTCGCTGAGCAGCAGGCGCACCCGGTGCTGGGCTCGTTGCAGGCGCTTGTTGGTGCGCACGATGCCGACGTAGTCCCACATGAATCGCCGCAGTTCGTCCCAGTTGTGCGCAATGATCACGTCTTCGTCCGAGTCGGTCACCTGGCTGGCGTCCCAGGTTGGCAGCTCGCCTGGCATGTTCACGCTATCCAGTTGCGCAACGATATCGGCTGCTGCCGAGCGAGCGTAGACGAAGCATTCCAGCAGCGAGTTGCTGGCCAGGCGGTTGGCGCCATGCAGGCCGGTGAAGCTGGTTTCGCCAATCGCGTACAGGCCCGGCACATCGGTATGCCCACTGCTGTCGATCACTACGCCGCCGCAGGTGTAGTGGGCCGCCGGTACTACTGGGATAGGCTGGCGGGTGATGTCGATACCGAATTGCAGGCAGCGCTCATAGACGGTGGGGAAGTGCGTCTTGATGAAGTCTGCCGGCTTGTGGCTGATGTCCAGATAAACGCAGTCAATACCCAGGCGTTTCATTTCATGGTCGATGGCGCGGGCGACGATATCGCGCGGGGCCAGCTCTTCGCGTGGGTCGAAGCGCGACATGAAGCGCTCGCCGTTGGCCAGTTTGAGCTGGGCGCCTTCGCCGCGCAGGGCCTCGGTGATCAGGAAGTTCTTGGCCTGCGGGTGGTACAGGCAGGTCGGATGGAACTGGTTGAATTCCAGGTTGCCGACCCGGCAGCCCGCGCGCCAGGCCATGGCGATGCCATCGCCACAGGCGCCGTCGGCATTGCTGGTGTACAGGTAGACCTTGGCCGCGCCGCCGGTGGCGAGGATGACGAAACGCGCGTGGAAGGTGTCGACCTCGCCACTGTGGCGATTCAGGACATAGGCGCCGAGGCAGCGCTGGCCGCTGCGGCCGAGTTTGCGTTCGGTGATCAGGTCGACTGCCACGCGCTGCTCCAATAGTTCGATATTGGGGCGCTGGTGGGCCTGTTGCAGCAGGGTGTTGAAGATGGCGGCGCCGGTGGCGTCGGCGGCGTGGATGATGCGCCGGTGGCTGTGGCCGCCTTCGCGAGTCAGGTGGAACTCGAAGCCGCCATCCTCGCGTTCGTGTTCATCGCCACGGGTGAACGGCACGCCTTGTTCGATCAGCCATTGGATGGCTTCACGACTGTGCTCGACGGTGAAGCGCACGGCGTCTTCGCGGCACAGGCCGCCGCCGGCATTGAGGGTGTCGGCGACATGGGATTCGATCGTGTCGGTGTCATCCAGTACGGCGGCAACACCACCCTGGGCCCAGTAGGTCGAACCGTTGGCCAAGTCGCCCTTGCTCAGCACGGCGACGCGCAAGTGCTGCGGTAGCGTCAGGGCCAGAGTCAGGCCGGCTGCGCCGCTGCCGATGATGAGGACGTCGTGCTGCTGGTGTTGGCTCATCTACTGCTGATTCCGCAAAAGGGCATCGCCTAGTATATAGAGGGGGTGGCCGGCACAATAGCGTGCTTATGACGGACCAAGGTGCTCGGGAACTTCCTTAGACGTTTGGGTTCCATAGTCTGTCACCCGTGGTTCAAGGTGCCGATCGCTCAGCATGGCTCTGTCGATCAGGTAGAAAAATTTCAGCAGCAGGGTCGGTGACCCTGCTGCGTTGTTTCGTGCAGGTACTTTGCGTGCTGCAGGAAGCCAGTTTGGAGGGAGAACTTTTGCGCAGCGTCCGAGTCTATCTTGGCAGAGTGACTTGCTGGCAGACGCAGAACTCCTCCGAACTCCAAGAGGAGTATTCATGCTAACCCAGGAAGACGATCAGCAACTGGTCGAGCGGGTGCAGCGCGGCGACAAGCGGGCTTTCGATCTGTTGGTGCTCAAGTACCAGCACAAGATTCTTGGTCTGGTTGTGCGTTTCGTGCACGACAGCCATGAGGCCCAAGATGTGGCCCAGGAGGCCTTTATCAAGGCCTATCGCGCGCTCGCCAATTTTCGCGGTGACAGTGCGTTTTATACCTGGCTGTACCGTATCGCCATCAACACGGCGAAGAACTATCTGGTCTCGCGCGGTCGTCGGCCGCCGGACAGTGATGTAAGTGCCGAGGATGCCGAGTTCTATGAGGGCGACCACGCGCTCAAGGACAACGAGTCACCGGAGCGCCTGCTGTTACGGGATGAAATCGAAGCCACCGTGCATCGAACCATCCAGATGCTCCCTGAGGATTTGCGTACGGCCCTGACCCTGCGCGAGTTCGACGGCTTGAGTTACGAGGACATTGCCAGCGTCATGCAGTGTCCGGTCGGCACCGTGCGTTCGCGGATTTTCCGGGCGCGCGAGGCCATTGATAAAGCCCTGCAACCTTTGTTGCAGGACGCCTGAGACAGCGGCGACAGCCAAGAGAGGAACTGCCATGAATCGTGAAGCCCTGCAGGAATCGCTGTCCGCGGTAATGGATAACGAAGCGGACGAACTGGAGCTGCGCCGGGTGCTGGCTGCCAGCGAAGAACCCGAGCTGCGTGCGACCTGGTCGCGTTACCAGATTGCGCGTGCGGTGATGCACAAGGAGTTGCTGGAACCGCGCCTGGATATTGCTGCCGCCGTTTCCGCCGCTTTGGCTGATGAGGCGCTGCCGGAAAAGGCGGCCGCTGGCCGTTGGCGTGGCCTGGGTCGTCTGGCGGTCGCTGCGTCGGTTACCGTCGCCGTGCTGGCTGGCGTACGCTTCTACAATCAGGATGAACTGAGCGGTGCCCAACTGGCTCAGCAGGCTGCCCAGCCAAACTTGGTGATGCCGCAGGTGCAAGGGCCGGCCGTATTGGCCGGTTACACCACCAGCAGTGAGCCTATGTCGCAGGGGCCGCAGCTGAATGTGCAGCAACCGGCTTCTGGTTGGCATGAGCAGCGCCTGCCGGCCTATCTGCGCCAGCATGCCCAGCAGGCTGCCGCCAGTGGAACCGATTCGGCGCTACCCTATGCGCGTGCCGCCAGTCTGGAAAACCGCTGAGGGCGATCATGCGCGCCTTTCCTCTGATTGCTTTGCTTGGCAGCTGCCTGGTCTCTTCGGTTCATGCTGCCAATGCCCAGGATTGGCTGAGTCGCTTGGCTGAGGCCGAGGGGCAGAGCTTCCACGGTTCTTTTGTTTATGAGCGCAACGGTAGTTTCTCTACCCACGGCATCTGGCATCGGGTCGATGCGGCGGGTGAGATGCGTGAGCGTCTGCTGCAGCTGGATGGCCCGGTACAGGAAGTGCTGCGGGTTGGTGGGCAGCCGGCCTGCGTGAGTGAAGGCTTGGCGGATCAGTTGAGTGATCTGCGCTTGTCGCCTCATGTCGTGGCGCCGGATCGGCTTGCGGAACGCTATGAGTTGCGTGTGGCGGGGCGCTCTCGTGTGGCGGGGCGTGAAGCGGTCATATTGACCCTGATACCGCGGGATCAGCATCGTTATGCGGTCGAGCTGCATCTGGACGAAGCCAGCGCGCTGCCGCTCAAATCGCTACTGATTAACGAGAAAGGCCAGTTGCTGGAACGTTTTCAGTTCATCGATCTGGATACTGAAACGGCCGTCTCGGATGAGCAGTTGCAGCCTGGCGACAGCTGTAAGTCAATCGATTCAGTGTCGCCGGGTAGCGCCTCTGCGCCGGCCTGGCGTGCTGCCTGGGTGCCGCCGGGTTTCCAGTTGCAGCAAACCATGCAGCGTCGCAGTCCGGCTTCGACGGAACAGGTCGCGTATCTGACCTATGACGATGGCCTGGCGCGTTTCTCGATATTTCTCGAACCCTTGCGCGGCGCCAAGGTTGAAGATGCGCGTAGTCAGCTTGGCCCGACTGCCGTGGTTTCCCGGCGTATGAGCACGGTTGCTGGCGATGTCATGGTGACGGTGGTCGGCGAAATTCCACTGGGCACTGCCGAACGGGTCGCCTTGTCCATGCAGACGCAAGCCGCCGAAAAGGTCGTGCAATGATTGAGGAGCCCGGACGGGTCATAGCGCTGGAGGCCGGAGCAGTCTGGGTCGAGACCCTGCGTAAAAGCACGTGCTCCAGTTGCTCTGCCAATGCCGGTTGTGGGCAGGGGCTGATGGATAAGCTGGGCGTCGGTCGCAATCGTGGCGTGGTGCGTGCGCTTTCTGACCTGCAGCTGCAGGTTGGTGATTCCGTGGTTATAGGGGTGCGCGAGGATCTGCTGCTGCGGGGGGCGTTCCTGGTCTATCTGTTGCCGCTGCTGTGTCTGTTCGCTTTTGCGCTATTTGCCCAGTGGCTGGGGTTGTCCGAACCGTTGGTGATCTTGTTTGGCCTGGCTGGTTTGGTTTTGGCCTGGTTGCTGGTGCGTTGGCGTAGTCGGCGTACTGCCGGTGATCCAGCACTACAGCCTGTGGTGGTGCGGGCCCTGCTGGTCGGAGCTGTTTGAGTACTCGTTGTTTTTATGGATAGGAGTCGTAGTGATGCTTGGTCTGAAATCCTCTTTATCCGGAGTGTTTGCCCTCCTGCTGTGTGGGCAGGTTGCTTTCGCGCGTGCGGAATTACCCGAGTTTACAGCGCTGGTCGAAGAAGCTTCCCCGGCGGTGGTGAACATCAGTACCCGGCAGAATGCGCCGCAGCGCAATGTCGCTATCCAGGGGCAGATCCCCGATCTGGAAGGTCTGCCGCCACAGTTCCGCGAGTTCTTCGAACGCAATATTCCACAGATGCCGCGCAATCCGGGCGGTCGTCAGCGCGAAGCGCAGTCGCTTGGCTCGGGCTTCATCATTTCCGCCGATGGTTATGTCCTGACCAATAATCATGTGGTGGCAGATGCCGATGAGATCATCGTGCGCCTGTCTGATCGCAGCGAACTCGAGGCCAAGCTGGTCGGGGCGGATCCGCGGACTGATGTGGCCTTGCTCAAGGTAGAAGGCAAGAACCTGCCGACAGTGCGCCTGGGGAAATCGGATGACCTTAAGGTTGGGGCCTGGGTGCTGGCGATCGGCTCGCCTTTTGGCTTCGATCATTCGGTAACTGCTGGCATCGTCAGTGCCAAGGGGCGCAGCCTGCCGAACGAGAACTACGTGCCGTTCATTCAGACCGACGTAGCGATCAATCCGGGTAATTCGGGTGGTCCGCTGTTCAATCTGGATGGCGAGGTGGTGGGGATCAACTCGCAGATATTCACTCGCTCCGGTGGTTTCATGGGCCTGTCCTTTGCCATTCCGATCGATGTGGCCATGTCTGTGGCCGATCAGTTGAAGGCGGACGGCAAGGTCAGCCGCGGTTGGCTGGGCGTGGTGATTCAGGAGGTCAACAAGGACCTGGCTGAATCTTTCGGTCTGGAGAAGCCGGCGGGCGCGCTGGTGGCTCAGGTGCTGGAAAATGGTCCGGCGGCCAAAGGTGGTCTGCAGGTGGGGGATGTGATCCTCAGTATGAATGATCAGCCGATCATCATGTCGGCGGATCTGCCGCATCTGGTTGGTGGTCTCAAACCGGGTAGCAAGGCCGAGTTGGAAGTGGTGCGCGAAGGCGAGCGCAAGACTCTGCAGATGAGTGTGGGGGTGTTGCCGGAAGAGGGTGATGAGGTTGCCATCGATGCCGACGCAGGCGTCGAGCGCAGCAGTAATCGCCTGGGCGTTTCGGTGGTCGAGCTGACCGTCGAGCAGAAAAAGGCCCTGGATGTGCGTGGGGGCGTGGTGATCAAGGAAGTACTGGGTGGCCCAGCTGCTCTGATCGGCCTGCGTCCCGGTGATGTGATCACTCATTTGAACAATCAGGCGATCGACTCTGCCAAAACCTTCACCCAGGTGGCCAAGGAGTTGCCAAGCAATCGCTCGGTTTCCATGCGTGTCTTGCGTCAGGGGCGAGCCAGTTTCATTACCTTCAAACTTGCGGAGTAAGGCGATTTGATGGACATAAAGGGCAGTTTTCACTGCCCTTTTTTGTGTCTGCCTATCGGCGCGCGTGCGTGACGCCATGGTCATCGGTCAGGTAGAATGCTCGGCTATTTTCGGCGGGCAGCCTGCCTGCGGCTTTTTCGAGTGTTGATCCGTGAGTGACCTGAGTCATATCCGCAATTTCTCCATCATCGCCCACATCGACCACGGCAAGTCGACACTGGCCGACCGCTTTATTCAGATGTGCGGTGGCCTCTCCGAGCGTGAAATGGAGGCCCAGGTGCTCGACTCCATGGACCTCGAGCGCGAGCGCGGAATTACCATCAAGGCCCACAGTGTCACTCTGCACTACAAGGCTCTCGACGGTAAAACCTATCAGCTGAACTTCATCGATACCCCTGGACACGTCGACTTCACCTATGAAGTCAGTCGTTCGCTGGCCGCTTGCGAGGGTGCGTTGCTAGTGGTGGATGCCGGTCAGGGCGTGGAAGCCCAGTCGGTTGCCAACTGCTATACCGCCATCGAGCAGGGCCTTGAGGTCATGCCGGTGCTGAACAAGATGGACCTGCCGCAGGCCGACCCAGACAAGGTCAAGGAAGAGATCGAGAAAATCATCGGTATCGACGCTACCGACGCCGTGGCCTGCAGTGCCAAGAGCGGTATGGGCGTTGACGAGGTGCTTGAGCGCCTGGTGAAGACCATTCCGGCACCCACCGGCAACATCGAAGACCCGCTGCAAGCACTGATCATCGACTCCTGGTTCGACAACTACCTGGGTGTTGTGTCCCTGGTACGTGTACGCCATGGTTGCGTGAAGAAGGGCGACAAGATTCTGGTCAAGTCCACCGGCAAAATCCACCTGGTGGATAGTGTCGGTGTGTTTACCCCCAAGCACACGCAAACCGCTGACCTGAAAGCGGGTGAAGTCGGCTTTATCATCGCCGGTATCAAGGACATCCACGGTGCGCCGGTGGGTGACACCCTGACCCTCAGCTCTACCCCTGATGTAGATGTGTTGCCAGGCTTCAAGCGCATTCAGCCTCAGGTGTATGCCGGTCTGTTCCCGGTCAGCTCGGACGATTTTGAAAATTTCCGTGAAGCCCTGCAAAAGCTCACGCTGAACGACTCGTCGCTGCAATACCTGCCGGAAAGCTCGGATGCGCTGGGTTTTGGCTTCCGTTGCGGCTTCCTCGGCATGCTGCACATGGAGATCATCCAGGAGCGCCTGGAGCGCGAGTACGATCTGGATCTGATTACTACTGCGCCAACGGTAATCTTCGAGTTGTTGCTGAAGACCGGTGAGACTATCTATGTCGACAACCCGTCCAAACTGCCCGATCTGTCGTCTGTTGAGGATATGCGCGAGCCGATTGTGCGCGCCAATATTCTCGTACCTCAGGAGCATCTGGGTAACGTCATCACCCTGTGTATCGAGAAGCGCGGCGTACAACATGACATGCTGTTCCTCGGCACCCAGGTTCAGGTCAGCTACGACCTGCCGATGAACGAAGTGGTGCTGGACTTCTTCGATCGCCTGAAGTCCACCAGCCGTGGCTACGCTTCGCTGGACTACCATTTCGACCGCTATCAGTCGGCCAATCTGGTCAAGCTCGATGTGTTGATCAACGGCGACAAGGTCGATGCTCTGGCACTGATCGTGCACCGTGACAATGCGCACTACAAAGGCCGCGCATTGACCGAAAAAATGAAAGAACTGATCCCACGGCAGATGTTCGATGTGGCCATTCAGGCTGCCATCGGTGGGCAGATCGTGGCACGAACCACGGTCAAGGCTCTGCGCAAGAACGTATTGGCCAAGTGTTACGGCGGTGATGTCAGCCGTAAGAAAAAGCTGCTGGAAAAGCAGAAGGCCGGTAAAAAAAGGATGAAGCAAGTGGGCAACGTGGAGATTCCACAAGAAGCCTTCCTTGCAGTGCTCAGGTTGGATAGCTAATCACTATGTCGTTCAATTTCCCTCTGATTCTGGTGATAGCCGTAGCAGTTTGCGGTGCGTTGGCTTTGCTCGATCTTCTGTTGCTGGCACCACGCCGGCGCGCGGCGATTGCCACTTACGAGGGACAGGTCAGCGAGCCTGACGAGGGCGTGCTGCAGAGCCTGAACCGCGAGCCGTTGCTGGTCGAATACGGCAAGTCGTTCTTCCCGGTGCTGGCCATCGTGCTGGTACTGCGCTCCTTCTTGCTGGAGCCCTTCCAGATTCCATCCGGCTCGATGAAGCCGACCCTGGAAATTGGTGACTTTATTCTGGTCAACAAGTTCGCCTACGGCATTCGCCTGCCGGTTATTGATAGCAAGGTTGTCGAGGTCGGTAATCCGCAGCGCGGCGATGTGATGGTGTTCCGTTACCCGAGCGATCCGAACATCAACTACATCAAGCGCGTCGTTGGGCTGCCGGGCGACCGTATTAGCTACAGCATGGACAAGCGCCTGACGGTCAATGGTCAGCCCATTGCCGAGCAGTTTTTTGGCGAAGAGCCCGGTAGCCTGGGCAGTGCTGCGCTATACAAGGAAAAGCTGGGTGAGGTCGAGCACCAGATTCGCAAGGAGCTGCGTCGTAACCTGCGCGTTCCTGGTGATGAGTGGGTGGTGCCGCAGGGGCACTACTTCATGATGGGTGACAATCGCGACAACTCCAACGACAGTCGTTACTGGAACGACAAGCATATTCCCAGGGAGTTGCTTGGCATGGTGCCCGACCGGAATATCGTCGGTAAGGCGTTTGCCGTATGGTTGAGCTGGCCGGATCCGAAACTGCGTAGTTTGCCTAGCTTCTCGCGGGTCGGTTTGATCCGCTAAGCGTTTCGAGCGATGGCGGCTGTGCAAGCTGACAGCCTCGGCTTATATATAAGGATGTCTGCGGCCGTGGGCATTACAACAAACTGACAATTGGGGGTAATCATGACATTTGCGCGTTCGCAGAAAGGCATGTCGTTTCTAAGCTGGATGGTGCTGCTGGCTGTCGTGGCATTTTTCGCCAGCATGGTGTTCAAGATGCTGCCGCATTACCTTGATTACATGTCACTGGAAAAGATCATCACCTCTGTGGAAACCGACCCGAGTTATGAGATTCGTACCGTGGGCGATTTCTATGGTCATGTGATGAAGGGGATGGAGACCAACAGTATTCGGGATGTAAGTCCGAAAGACATTATGCAGGTCAAGATCGAGAATAATGATTTTGTCGTGCACCTGAACTATGAGAAGCGCGAGCCACTGATCCAGAATCTCGATCTGGTAGCCAAGTTCGAAAAAGAATTTCGTGTGCGAGCGCCGTGAGTGTTCCCCTAGCCCGTCTTGAGCGTCAGCTCGGTCATACCTTTCAGGACCAGGATCTGATGCTCCTGGCCCTTACCCACCGCAGTTTTGCTGGGCGCAACAACGAGCGTCTGGAGTTTCTCGGCGACGCCATCCTCAACTTCGTCGCAGGCGAGGCGCTGTTCGAGCGTTTCCCCCAGGCTCGCGAAGGCCAGTTGTCGCGTTTGCGCGCGCGCTTGGTGAAAGGCGAGACACTGGCGGTGCTGGCACGTGGTTTCGATCTGGGTGAATACTTGCGCCTAGGCTCCGGTGAGTTGAAGAGTGGCGGTTTCCGCCGTGAGTCGATTCTGGCCGATGCCCTGGAGGCGCTGATTGGTGCCATCTACCTGGATGCCGGTATGGATGTGGCGCGTCAGCGCGTGCTGGGTTGGCTAAGCAACGAGCTGGACAGCCTGACCCTGGTCGATACCAACAAAGATCCGAAAACCCGCCTGCAGGAATTTCTGCAGTCGCGGGCGACCGATCTGCCGCGCTATGACGTGGTGGATATCCAGGGCGAACCGCATTGCCGGACGTTCTTCGTCCAGTGCGAAGTAGCCTTATTGAATGACAAGACCCAGGGGCAGGGCGCCAGTCGGCGCATTGCCGAGCAGGTCGCCGCCGCTGCTGCCCTGGTGGCGCTGGGCGTGGAGAATGGCAATGACTGATGTACCTGTAACCCGCTGCGGCTATGTCGCCATCGTCGGTCGCCCCAATGTGGGCAAATCGACCCTGCTCAACCATATCCTCGGGCAGAAGCTGGCGATTACTTCACGCAAGCCGCAGACCACTCGCCACAACATGCTCGGGATCAAGACCGAGGGCGAGGTACAGGCGATCTATGTCGATACCCCCGGCCTGCACAAGAACAGCGACAAGGCACTCAATCGCTACATGAACAAGACCGCCTCGGCGGCGTTGAAGGACGTCGACGTGGTGATCTTTGTGGTCGACCGCACACGCTGGACCGACGAAGACCAGATGGTTCTCGAACGCATCCAGTACGTGCAGGGTCCGGTAATCCTGGCGATCAACAAGACCGATCGTATCGAAGACAAGGTCGAGTTGATGCCGCATCTGGAGTGGCTGCAACAGCAACTGCCCAAGGCCGAGATCGTGCCGATTTCCGCGCAACAGGGGCACAATCTCGATGCCTTGGAAAAGCTGGTGGCGGATTTCCTGCCAGAAGGCGAGCACTTCTTCCCCGAAGACCAGATCACTGACCGTTCCAGTCGTTTTCTGGCTGCCGAGCTGGTGCGCGAGAAGATCATGCGCCAGCTGGGTGCCGAGCTGCCTTACCAGATCACCGTGGAAATCGAAGAATTCAAGCAGGAAGGTCGCATCCTGCATATCCATGCCTTGATCCTGGTCGAGCGTGACGGCCAGAAGAAAATCATCATTGGCGACAAGGGCGAGCGCATCAAGCGCATCGGCCAGGAGGCGCGCAAGGACATGGAGGTGCTGTTCGACTCCAAGGTCATGCTCAACCTCTGGGTCAAGGTCAAAGGCGGTTGGTCCGACGATGAGCGGGCGCTGCGTTCGCTGGGCTACAACGACATCTAAGCCATGCAGGCCAGCGCGCAACCGGCCTATGTCCTGCACAGCCGTGCCTATCGAGAGAGTAGCGCGCTGGTCGATCTGCTGACCCCGCAAGGGCGTTTGCGTGCCGTGCTGCGTGGCGCGCGCGGTAAGGCTGGCACCCTGGCGCGGCCGTTCGTACCGCTGGAAGTCGAATTGCGTGGGCGCGGTGAGCTGAAGAATGTGGCCCGTCTGGAGGCCGCCGGTATCCCCAATTTGCTCAGCGGTGCCGCCTTGTTCAGCGGTATCTATTTGAATGAGTTGCTGATCCGCCTGCTGCCGGCAGAAGATCCACATCCTGCCTTGTTCGAACACTATGCCCTGACGCTACGAGCCCTGGCCGTTAATCCACCGTTGGAGCCCTTGCTGCGGGCTTTCGAGTGGCGTCTGCTGGACGAGTTGGGCTATGGTTTTGCCCTCGATCACGACCTGGCCGGCTTGCCGATTACGGCTGCCGGCCTGTACCGCCTGCAGCCGGATGCTGGGCTGGAACCCGTCTTGCAACTGCAGCCTGGCCTGTTTCAGGGGGGCGATCTGCTGGCCATGGCCCAGGCCGACTGGAGCTCGCCGGGGGCGCTGGCAGCCGCCAAGCGTCTGATGCGCCAGGCTTTGGCGCCGCATCTGGGTGGCCGGCCGCTGGTCAGTCGTGAACTCTTTATGAACCTCAAGGAATCTGCCCGTGACTGAAGCCAATCGCATTCTTCTCGGCGTGAATATTGATCATGTCGCCACCCTGCGCCAGGCGCGCGGAACCCGCTATCCGGACCCGGTGAAAGCCGCCCTGGATGCGGAGGAGGCGGGGGCCGATGGCATTACTGTGCATCTGCGTGAAGATCGTCGGCATATCCAGGAGCGCGATGTGCGCCTGCTCAAGGAGGTGCTGCAGACGCGGATGAACTTCGAGATGGGCGTTACCGATTTCATGCTCGACTTCGCCGAAAGCATCCGCCCCGAACATGTCTGCCTGGTCCCGGAAACTCGTCAGGAGCTGACTACCGAAGGCGGCCTGGAAGTGGCCGGGCAGGAGGCGCGCATTCGCGCAGCCGTCGAGCGTCTGAGCAAGCTCGGTTGCGAGGTGTCGCTGTTCATTGATGCCGACGAGAAGCAGATCGAGGCGGCGCGGCGCATCGGGGCGCCGGCGATCGAGTTGCATACTGGCCGTTACGCCGATGCTCATACGCCCGCCGAAGCGGCGCGTGAGTTAGCCCGCATCCGTGACGGCGTGGCCTGCGGCCTGGCCCATGGGCTGATCGTCAATGCCGGGCATGGCCTGCATTACCACAACGTCGAGCCGGTGGCGGCGATTGCCGGGGTGCACGAGTTGAATATCGGTCATGCGATTGTTGCCCATGCCCTGTTTGTCGGTTTCAAGGGTGCGGTCGCGGAGATGAAGCAGCTGATCCTGGCGGCTGCCGGGCGCGGCTAAACGTTACTCGCTTGTCGGGCTGCGGTGGGTCTGGAGAATTCGCTGGTACTCGCCATTCGCCATCAGCTGCTGCAAACCTCGGTTGAAATCGCCGATCAGTTGTGTGGCGCGCGGATGATTGCGCGGGACGATGAAGTACAGGCTGTGCTTGCTGACTACGGCCTGTGAGCTTTCGAATTGATCTGGGTCGAGCCCCGATAAGTGAATGGCCTGCTGCCCCAGCAGGCTGTCGGCGACGAAGAAGTCATCGCGCCCCAGAGCCAGCAGCTTGGCGCAGGTCAGTAGATCCGGCGGCTCATGGCGCTGTAGCTGGTTTTGCTCCAGCAGTGGCTTGAGTGCGGCAGGTGGCAGCCAGCCGAGTGGGTAGCACAGGCGCTTGCCGATAAAGCGTTGCAGGTTATCCGGCTCGAGCATCATTCCGCGGCGCGTGAAGACTCGCTGAGTGACCTCGTAAAGTGGTTCCGAGTAAAGAAACTCCGCCTCGCGCTCGGTCGATTTCAGGTAGGGGTAGGTGGCGTCAAAGCTGCCTTTCAGCGTGGCTTGATAGCCGCGCTTCCAGGGTTGCCAGGCCAGATTTGGCTGGTAACCGGAGCGGCCAAGGGCTGCGATCACCACTTCGCTGAGCATTCCGCCATTGGGCAGGGTGCTGCCTGCATAAGGGGCATAGTCCTCGCCGCTGACCAGGCGCAGAGGGGAGGCCAGAGCCAGGTTGCTGAACAGTAAACCGGCAAGTAACAGTGCCCGCTGTAAACTCATGCGGCGATAGCATCCTGTCTGGTCTGTTGAATGTGTTGATTGTCGCGGTGCTTGGAGCAAGAGGGCGAGCATCGGCTCGCCCCCTCAGGGCCTGCCTGCCTGTCAGATCAGTTTGCGGAACTGGTTCCAGTGATGTTGCAGGGCAATTGCCCAGTCCGGTGATGCACTGCCAGTACCCGCCAATTCCAGGCGCGGGTGGTGGGCGACTATCTGGTTCAGCAGTGGTTCCTGTGCGGGTTTCACGTCGACAAAGAACAGGTGTTTACCTTCCTGCAGCTTGTCGGCAAAACGCTGGAACGCGCTGTTGGGTTTTTGTAGGCCGAACAGGCTGCCTTCCCATACGCTGAAGCCAAGCAGTACCACCGCCAGGAAAACAAAGGGTATCCAGCCTGCCGGGGTGTCGGCCCAGTCATTGAGCCAGGCCAGCAGTACTACCAGTGCTGCCAGGGCAAGGCCGATCAGGCTGCCGATCTTGCCGGAGTGGACGATGTCCTGTTTCATTACCGAGGAGACATCGTGTAGATGGTGCTGTTCGACGTCGGCATCCTTGTCGCTAAGGACGTGGATCTGTTCGGTGCTGATGCCGCTGGCCTCCAGCTCGTTTTCGAGCGTCTCCAGGTCATCGAGATTGTCACTGATGTAGTAATGCCGATTCATGGCACACCTCCCATCTTGCGGTTAGCGGGCCCCCCGTCAGTTTGGCGCTAATGCGGCCTTTCCTGAGTGTAGTCTGTGCTCAGGGCATGGGGGCGGGGCTGCCGAGTGGTGCTTCTACTGGTTCGTCGATGAAATAACGATCACGCCCGGCGCTTTTCGCCTGGTAGAGGCATTGGTCGGCGCGTTGCAGCCAGCTTTCCCGGCCTTCATCCGCGCGCAGGATGGCGCCGCCGATGGATACTGTCACCGTCCCGCCCGGGCCTTGCAGGGCGTTGCGTACCTGCAGCAGCAGATTGTTGGCCGCGGCTTGCAGACCTTCCAGCTGGGTATCGGGCAGCAGTAGCAGGAACTCTTCACCGCCGAAGCGGAACAGGCGATCTTCCTTGCGCGAGCAGTGCTTGATCAGCTCGACGAAATCAATCAACACCAAGTCGCCGGCCTGGTGGCCAAAACGGTCGTTGATCTGTTTGAAATGATCCAGGTCCATGGCCAGTACGCCGTAGCTGGTGCCATGGCGGCGCTTGCTGGAAACGGCGATTTTCATCTCTTCATCCATGGCCCGGCGATTGCGTGCGCCGGTCAGTGGGTCACGGATGGCCAGTGCCTGCAGCTGGTCGCGCTGGCTGCGGGTGCGGTAGGCGAAGATGAAGGTCATGATGCCGGCGGTGATATTGGTGACCAGGAAAGAGATCATCTGATAGTCACTTTCGAACACGCTGCCGGGCACCCATAACGCATAGCCGACCAGGCTGCCGAGGATGAGCAGGGTGGCGGCGATGGCCTTGCCGGGAGAAACCATGAAGAAGTTGAAGAGGATCAGCGGGTAGATCCAGAACAGCCCGTTGACTCCCAGATCGATGGCGATCAGGGTCGCTCCGACGGAGAAAATGCTGGCCAGGTAGATACCCGGTTTTACCGTGTCCCCGGTACGCCAGGCATAGAGCACTGCCAGGATGGTGGACAGCACAATGATCGAGTCGGCGATGCCAACCAGATAGTTGCCGTGGGTCAGGCGATAAAATGCATAGGGGGTAATGCCCAATACGCCGATCAGCCCCATCAAGGTGATGATGGATAGCTGAAAATCCTTCCTGAGTCGCTTGAACATCAGCGAGAGTCCCTGGCCTTTGGCGCTTCTTATCGTTCTTGTGCTGACAAGAATGCAGAGCTTTGCCGAGGCGGGCAAGAGTGATCTTGGGCAAGATGCCAGTATTTCCGCCAAAGTGCCGAATGACTCGGAGTCAACGGTGGCGGCTGGCGATGTGGCTGCGGGTGTTACTTCTTGCTGATGGTGATATGCCGGCTAGGGGTAAGCGATTGACCGCTGACACCTTTGGCAATCTGCTGGATTTCACCACCAGACTTGAGGAAGGCGGCGACCTGGGCTTCGATGGATTCGTGGGTTTCCACGGCCGGTTGCGGTTTGGGTTTCTGGCTGGATCCTTTGACTCGCATGGTGGCTCCCTCTTCAGGAAATCTATGGTGCACGGTGAGTGCGGGTAAAAATGGCAGGGATAAAAAAACCGGCCCGTGGGCCGGTTTTTCGTGACGCGTCGAGTAATTAGATTACTTGAACGTCGTCAGCTTGCATGCCTTTCTGGCCTTTTACAGCCACGAAGGAGACCTTTTGGCCTTCCTGCAGGCTTTTGAAGCCAGCGCTCTGGATCGAGCGGTAGTGCACAAACAGATCAGCGCCGCTTTCCGGGGTGATGAAGCCGAAGCCTTTTTCATCGTTGAACCACTTGACGGTGCCAGTTTGACGTTCGGACATGGGATGTCTCCTTGAACAAAGTGAACATGACACTGGAACAGCCCAGGCCATGACTGAGTGCAAAGAGTAAAGAAACCGATGGAAGGTTGGATCGAGATCTAAACAAGTCGATTTGCGGTGACACATGCAACACAGTCCGATCACCCTACAGGGGAAAGTGCCAATCGCCAAATGATTTCTTACTTAATCTGCTAAGTGGCCGGTTTGCTTACAGGCTTTGCGCGCTTGTTTTAGCTGCTTTTTTTCGGGCACAGGCGCATATCGACAGGGCTGACATGGGGATTGCTCCAGCCCATCACGCAGGCAAGTTGCTGGTTGCGCTGGCGTTCCCAAGCCTGCACCGGGTAATGCTTGTGCCAGGCGTTGAAAAGTTGCTGTTCCTGTTTCGACAGGCGCAGGCCATAGCGCTCACTCATGTAGAAATAGGTGCGTGCAATCATGCCGCGTACTTTGGTTCTGGGCATGGCCTTGCGCGCCTTGAAGTCCACCACCATCGGGCAGCTACCGTACTGGCTCGGTTGCTGCGGCAGCCAGGCATAGCTGTAGTTGCTGCGATCGGCATTGATCTCGCCGATGCTCGGCACCAGATTGAACAAATCTGCTTCGGCGCTTCGGTAGGCCTTGTCCTGGCTGGCGCAGTGCTTTCTGCCGCCTTGCTGCCAGCAGCGGCGCTGATGGCCGATAACCCAGGCCGGGACTATGTGTTCCCACTCTATGCGCGCTGCGCGTCGGGCATTGGTGCGCGGTACATAGCCGCAACTGTTCAAGTCGACCGACTTGCCGGTATAGCGGCAGCCGCAATAGAACTCCACGGACTGCTGGGCATAGAGTTTCCAGGCAATTTTCTTGGCTTCGGCAAAGGTGCGGGGCGGGGCAGCGAGGCTGGCGGCCGAGCAGACCAGTGCGAGCAGGGCAACGATGAAGCGCGAGGGCATGAATACGGCATCCCTGAAAAGCGCCGCATCATACGGGCCTGATGAACTTTGCCAAGGCTGGCAAAGGGCTAGTCACACTGGTCAACGGCGCTGATCGGCGTAGCATCCTAACCAGGGTCTTTGAGAGGAAGGGTGGGCCAATGCGCATCATGCAAATAGGGCTGCTGAGCATTACGATGGTGGCTTTGCCGGCGCTGGCCGCCGAGCCGGTTAGCCGTCAGGTGCAGAGCGTGCCTATCGAGTACGTCAGTCCTGGTGCCTCTGGCAGCATCAGTTCATCCAGCAGCAGTCAGAGTTATGACGTCTATGGCGGCTATGCCGTACCCGGGGATAGTGGCAGCACCCAGAGTCACGCCTATGGCAGTTCTGGCGTGCAGCAGAACGGCGGCATTCGGCAGAGCATCAAGTACCCAGGCGGTCTTGAGGTGCAGCGTTATCCGGGGCAGAACAGTTACCAAGAGCAGCGTCAGCAGTGAAACGTGGGTGTTGCCACGCTGCCGATATCGACTGCTTAACACTTCCCGGGGAAACTTCCGCGCAGGGCTGACAGCCGCGGGTGGTGGCCGCATCATGCCGCTCACGTGCAGTAACGAGATGATCCACTAGCCATGTCCATTACGCTCACCGAGCAGTCCCTGGTGTTCGCGGCGCAGAGCGTTGCCGGTCAGGTGCGTGCGCATAACGAAGATGCTGTGCTGTGTTGCCCCGAACTGGGGTTGTGGGCGGTTGCCGATGGCATGGGTGGCCATCAATCCGGTGAAGTGGCCAGCGCGCTGGCCCTGCAGACCCTGCGCGAGGTTATCGGTGCCGGTGGCGATCTGGTGACGGCCGCGCAGAACGCCAATGCGGCGATCATCCAGGCCGGGCAGGCTGCCGGTGGCCGGCGCATGGGTACCACCCTGGTTGCGCTGCAGGTTGCCGGTGCCGCATTCGAGCTGGCCTGGGTCGGTGACAGTCGTGCCTACCGGGTCAGCGCGGCCGGCATCGAGCAGTTGAGCCGCGATCACAGCTGGGTACAGCTGATGATCGATGCCGGCGAGATGAGTGTGGAAGAGGCCCGCCAGCATCCGCGGCGCAATATCGTCATCCAGTGCCTGGGGCAGATCGAGCAGGAGCTGGAGGTCGGTTTGCTGCGTGGCACCCTGGCTGCCGGTGAGTTGCTGTTGCTGTGCAGTGACGGCCTGACCGGCGAACTCAGCGATGAACAGATCCAGCACTTGTGCGCCGAGGCGGAAACCCTCGATGCGCTGGTCGAACAGCTGATAGGGCTGGCCAATAAGCTTGGCGGCAAGGACAATATCAGCTGCATCGTACTTGGCCTCAGCGCCCCGGAATCGCCGGTGATCGCCGCCAGACCGCGTAACTTTCTCAGCAGATGGCTGAACTCACGTAAGTCCTGACCACTTCGATACGACACCTCATGAGCGACAATTTGCTTGAGATACCCGGCTACCGTGTGCACGGCCAGTTGGGCAAGGGCGGTATGGCCGAGGTCTACCTGGCCACCCAGGAATCATTGCACCGCAAGGTGGCGATCAAGGTATTGCTGAGTGCCGATGACGAGGCGTTCAGTGTGCGCTTCGTCAAGGAGGCGCACATAGTCGCCTCGCTCAACCATCCCTCGATCATCACCATCTATGACATCGACCGCCTGGCCGATGGCCGCTATTACCTGGCGATGGAGTACGTCGCCGGTGGTGATCTGGCCCAGCACAAAGGTGAGGTGTTCGCCGCCGAGCGCGCCCTGGCCATCGTCCGCCAGATTGCCAGCGGCCTGGCCGTGGTTCACGACAAGGGCCTGGTGCACCGCGATGTGAAGCCGGCCAACATCCTCTTTCGCAGCGACGGCACGGCCGTGCTCACCGATTTCGGGGTGGCCAAGGATCTCGACATCGACAGCGAGCTGACCCATTTCGGCATTGCCGTCGGCAGCCCCGCCTACAGCAGCCCGGAGCAGGCCCAGTGCCAGCCGCTGGATGCGCGTAGCGATATCTACAGCCTGGGGGTGATCCTGCTGGAGATGCTCACCGGCACCAACCCCTACCGTGGCGGCAACTACACCCAGACCGTGGTCAACCATGTGCAGATGGAGCCGCCACCGCTGCCCGATGCGCTGGGAGCCTTCCGCGAACTGCTGGCGCGCATGCTGGCGAAGAACCCAGCCGAGCGGTTCGCCGATTGCCGGGCTTTGTTGGCCGCGCTGGACGAGGTGGAACTGAGCGATCTGGAGCAGACCCAGCTGCGTCCGGCGCTGCAGTTGGCCGCTGAAGCGGCTATCCCGACCGCACTACCGAAAAAGCGCCGTTCGGCGATGCCGCTGCTGATGGGGCTCAGCGTCCTGGTGCTGATCGCTACGTTGACGTTTGCCGGCCTTTACATCAAACAACGCCAGCAGCTCGAAGCCTTGCAGGTACAGGCCGAGCAGCGCTTCGCCAGTGGCCAGCTGATCGAGCCCGAGCAGGACAGCGCCACCCATTATTTCCAGCAGATGCTGCTGATTGATGCCGACAACGAAGACGCCTTGGCGGGTCTGCAGCGGATCAAGGACAGCCGCATCAACGCCTTCCTCGTCCAGGGCGAGCAGCGTCTGCGTGAAGGCCTGCTGATGGAGCCGGCGCAGGACAGCGCCGATTTCTACTTCCGCCAGGCCCTGGCCCTGGATGAGCAGCACGCCGCCACGCTGGAGGCGCTGCAGCGCCTGCTCGAAGCGCGGATTGCGGTGTTCCTTGAACGTGCCGAGCAGAGCATTGCCGACAAGCGCCTGCTGCTGCCGGAGGAGGACAGCGCGGTCTACTACTACCAGCAGATCCTCGGTTGGGCACCCGGCAACGAGCAGGCCCTGGCGGGTTTGCAGCGGGTCGCCATGCTTTACCGTGACCTGGCCAATGCGTCTTACCGGCGCAGCGATTTCCCCGCAGCCCTGGCCATGATCGAGCGTGGCTTGCAGGTCGAGCCGGAGAACCCCGAGTTGCTGAAAATGCGCGACGAGCACCAGCAGTTGCTCAGTTCGGCCCGTGCCGCACAGAGCCGTGCCCGTGCCAGTGAGGCCGCGCGCGAGGAGCCCAGCAACCCGATCAAGCGCGCTTGGAACAACCTTTTTGGTGAGTGATCGCCACTTCGACAGGATTTAGACGATGCTCAAGCTGCATTTCAAGGACAGTCGCCAAGCCCCGATCTGGCTGGTCGAGGAGCGCTTCACCCTAGGGCAGGACCGGCGCAACAACCTGATGCTGGACGATGCCGGGATCCAGGCGTTCCACGCCGAAATCCGCCAGGAGAACGGCCTGTATTTCATCAGAGACTGCGACAGCGAGAGCGGCACCTTCGTCAACGAGGAGCGCATCGCCAGCCGCTACCAGTTGCGCGCCGACGATTGCCTGCGCCTCGGCGAAGTCGAGCTGCAGCTCACCGATCCGGCCAAGGTCAAGCCGCGCAGCGAGGCCAGCCAGCGCTGGTTCCTGCAGGTGCTCAAGGGCGAGAACGAAGGCAAGAAGTACCACGTCAACGGCTCGATGACTTTCGGCCGCTCGGTGAAGTGCGAGCTGTGTTTCAGCGATGCCGAGCTGTCGCGCCGGCACTGCGAATTCTTCCTCAAGGACGACGTGCTCGAGGTCAAGGACCTGGCCTCGGCCAATGGCCTGTTCGTCAATGGTGCGAAGGCCAACACGGCGGTGCTGCAGCCTGGCGACCAGGTGCGCATGGGCTCGGTGCTGTTGCTGGTGATCGGGCCCAAGGTCGAGGTGCAGCAGGCCGAAGACGAAGACGCCACGCTGTTCATGCGCGCCGTCGATCTGCCCAAGCCGAGCACCGCGAAGCCGGCCGCCACGGCGCCGACGGCAAGCGCCAATCCCTTGCGCGCCGCGGCCCAGATGGCGCCGACCCCGGCAGCTGCCGAACCGGCTGGCCCGGCACCGCTGCGTCTGGTCCTGTTGGGTGCAGGCGTGCTGCTGGTGCTCGGTGTTGCGGCTGTTCTGCTGCTGTAAGAACCTGCTTTCGATCTCCTGGCCGTCGGCCATACCGCGTTAAAAACAGCCTCGGAATGCTCATTTACAACTCGTAAACTCCGCTTCCTCGGCTGTTTTTGCCTTGTCTGGCTCTAGTCCAGAAGATCGTAAACAGGTTCTACGGGCAGGCGCGGGCAGAGCATGGTGTGGCCGAATCGGTGTGCGTGGCTGTCGCTCTGTGTCCGTGTCGGCGTCAGGTGCCGCGGTTAGTCTTGCTGACTTTCGGCCCTGCGCGTATTGGGAGTGAGAGTGAAACCGTCCGTTTTGTTGCCCTGTGTCTGGCTGCTGGCGTGTCTGCCGTTGACCGCCCAGGCCTGGTCTAATCATGCCCTAGGCAGCCTGCTGGCGCTGCGCGATCAGCCCGAGCTGGCCGCCGAGGTGCAGGTGGAGCCGCTGGAGGCCTTCCTCAGCGAGCAGGCGCCGGCCATCGAGCGCCTGCTCGACGAGCAGGAGACTTTTGCCCGTGAGCATTTCCCCGCCTATCCGCCGCGCCCGGATGCCCTGCGCTGGCGTGCCGCAGGACTGCAGGAACCGCGCGCGGCCTTTCTCCAGGCGTTGCGCATCAACCCCGAGGTGCGCCTAGCCAGCTTTGTCCAACAGCTACCCGGGCAGGACGCGGGTAACCGACCCAGCCTGAGCAGCGCCGAGGTGTTGGTGTTCCACAAGGTCGGCCCGTGGAGCAACTGGCGCTACCTGGCCCTGCAGCCCGGTGAAGCGGTCAGTGCCCTGCAGGTGCTGGCCAGTGCCGCCGACGAGCCGGACTACGGCCACGACATCAACCTGTTCAGCGATAACCCAGGCGAGGCGGGCCAGCATTACAACTTCGGCATCCAGCCATTCGGCGATGCACGCTTCGAGTATTCCTCGCAGGCGCCGTTCCATATCGGCTACTACCACGAGTCCAGCCTGATTTTCGCTGCCGCGCCTTACCTGCAGCGCACCCTGCCGCACTGGCGCATCTATCAGTACAGCGGCCTGGCGCGGCTGGCTTTCGCCAGCGGGCATCCCTACTGGGGCTACCGTTTTCTCGGCTGGGCTCTGCACTATTTGCAGGACCTGACCCAGCCCTACCATGCCAGCGTGCTACCGGGCGTGGATGCCAGCGGCATGCTGCTGATTGCGGCCAAGGCCGAGGCCGGCTACCCGGAAGACCGCGAGGCGGCGATCAAGCGCGTGGCGGATCGGCATACGGCCATCGAGCAATACCAGTTCGATCGCATGCAGTTGCTGATGCATGAGGGGCCGGCCGATCATCCCTTGCTCACGGCCTACAGCGATACCCGTCAGGATGCCAGCTACCCGGCTTTCGGCCCGGACTATGCGGCCCAGGTGGTGGCGGCCGAATCCCAGGCGCGGGCTGGCGAGCTGGATCAGTTGATCGGCCTGTGGTTGGCCAAGCGCACGGCGACCCAGGGCTTCAGCGCCAGCAATCGCCTGGCCCGAACCGAGGCTGATCCAGCCATGGAGCAACTGTTGGTGGAGCTGTTCCGTCACTTTGGCGCCCATAGCCGGCAGGCGCTGCGGGCCAACTCTCCTGCAGTGCCTGCCACCAAGCAGCCCTGAAGACGGTGGACTCTACTGCTGCGCCGTCTGCTTGCTGGGCGGGCGCTGCAGGTCGCTGGGGTTGAACCACAGCTCGCGCTGCTGCAGCGGTGTGGCGCGGGGCAGTAGCGGGTTATCCAGTTCGAGCACCCGGCGTTCGGCGAAGTTCACCTGCTGCAGGTTGGCGCCATAGTGCTGCATGAACAGGCGGTCGAAGGAGCCGTCGGCCAGCGCCAGCTGCATGCCTGCGCGCACGCTATCGGCACAGCTCGGGGTTGTGCGGCGAGAAGAAGAAATACAGGGCGGTCGGGTAGTGCAGCAGCAGATGGCGGTCGACCGTGATCGCCGCGTCGGACCGGTGTTTGGCCTCGTCCCAGATCTCGATCACCGCGCGCGGGAAGTAATCGAAGCGCCCGGCATCGAGCATGCGGAACAGGCTGTCGTAACTGGAGGTGACCACGACTGGCTGACCGTTGTGGCGCAGAATCGCGGTGTCCGGCCAGTCGTGCCCCTGACCGGCGCTGAGGGCCTGCAGATCGTCGAGTGTGCGCACCTGGCGCAGCAGCTGCGCGCGGTCGGCACGCAGCAGGGCGATGCGCCAGCCATACAGACCCTTGTCGAGCGGGATACGTACCGGCAGCAGGCGCCGTTCGCGCTCGATGCTGGTCATGCTCCAGACCACATCGACGCTGCCGCCTTCTTCCAGGCTCAGTAGCGCACGCTCCTGTTCCATCGGCTGCTCCGACGGACGTGGTTGCAGCGGGCTGCCGACTTTGTCCAGGGCCAGCTGCAATTGCGCCAGCGCATACTCCTGGCGGTACTCCTCGCCGCTGGGGGCACGCGGATAACGCAGCACGCCCAGGGCCTCGGCCTGGGCCGTGCCGAGCAGCCCGCCTAGCAGGAAAGCCGTCAGCCACTGCCCAATGGCCGGCTTGCGCCTTGCTCGCATCGATTGCAGTCCTTTCAATCGGAACAGGAGCGGCAGCCGCTCCATTTTGGGGCGAGCATTATGCCAGCCCCGCTGGATCAGTGTGGCACCGGGTTCGCGGACATGGCGTGTCATTCAGCGCCGGCTTACTGGCTGGCAGCGACATCGGCAGGCGCTAGGCTGAGCGCACTCTCCTGTTCCGAGGTCGCCCATGGCTCCGCTCAAACCGTTGTTCACCCTGAGTTCCGTCATCGCCCTGCTGGGCTGGTTGGCGCTGGTGCTGCTGCCCGGTTGGGCACACACCGACGCGCTGCTGCTGTGGGGCATCGTCGTGCTGCTGGTGCTGATCTATGCCTGGTTGCTGGCGGTGGCCCTGCGCCAGCGGCCTGAGCCAGGCACGGGGCGACCGGGGTTCTTCAGTCTCGCCGGGGTGCTGTCCCTGTTGCGCCAGCCGACGGCGGCGCTGGCGGCCTGGGTGCATATCCTCGCTTTCGACCTGATGGTCGGCCTGTACATCCGCCACGAAGGCGCCCTGGCCGGCATCAGCCATTGGGCGCTGCTGCCGTGCTATGTGCTGACCCTGATGTTCGGCCCGCTCGGTCTGTTGGCCTTTCTGCTGCTGCGGTTTTTTTACTGAGCAGCGGCGCGCAGAAACTGGCCATAGCCACGGGCCTGGCCGAGGTCGCTGGCGAACTCGCCGTCGCGGTAGGCGATGCGCCCGTTGATCAGCACGCAGCGCACCGCGTCGCCGCGGTTGACCATACGCTGCAGGCCGTCGAAGCCTTCCATCGGTGCCTCCTGGTAAGTCGCCAGGCTGTCGTCCAGGCGCCTTGGGTCGAGCAGCAGCAGGTCGGCGCGGCCGCCTTCGCGCAGGGTGCCGGCGTCGATGCCGAACCATTCGCCCAGCTCGCCGGTCAGGCGCCAGATGGCTTTTTCGATCGGCATCACCGCTGTGCCGCGCTGCTCGGCGTCTTGCACCAGCTTGAGCAGGCGCGGGGCGAAGTTGTAGAAGGCCATGTTGCGGATATGCGCGCCGGAATCGGCGAAGCCGATCAGCGTGCTCGGCTCGCACACCAGTTTTTCCACCACCTCGCGCCGATGGTTGGCGATCACCGTGCGCCAGCGCAGGCGCGGGCCGTGCAGCACCAACAGGTCGAGGAACAGGTCACCGGGGTGCACATCGCGCAGGCGCGCCAGCTCGCCGATGCTGTGGCCGACCAGGCTGGCGTCCGGGCAGTCGACGATCCAGGCATCGTCGAAGTCGCGGTGCCAGACCCGCGGGCCGAAGCGCTTGTCGACATCCTGGCGGAACTGGCGGCGGTAGAGCGGGTCGCGGAACAGCTCGCTGCGCAGGTCCTGGCTGGCCAGGTGCAAGGCGGCCTGGCCGGCGGGGAATTCCTCGAAGACCACGAACTCCATGCCATCGGCATAGGTTTCGAACGGCACCGGCAGGGTTTGCCAGCGGAAGTCGGCGTTGCTCAGGCGGTTCAGCCAGCGCGTCAGCGGGCCGAGGATCGGCGCCAGCCACGGGTCGGCCTTCACATCCATCAGGGTGATCAGCGTGGTCTTCAGCGGCCGGCGCAACAGGCCCATGCTTTCCCACAGGTAGGCGAACACGTTGAGCTTGCTCACCAGGTTCGGCGCGCCCTGGTGGATGCGCCCGCGGCGGCGCAGCACGCGGTTGAGCCAGGCGTACTCGCGCCAGGTGGAATACACCGAGGGCAGCGACTTGGAGCGCTCGCGTTCGCCGTCCAGCTTGTCCCAGGGGTTGGTCATGCTGGAGAGGCCGAGCAGGCCGGCGTCCAGCGCTTCCTCCAATAGATCGGCCATGCGCTGCAGCTCGGCCTGGCTGGGGCGCACCTTGGCGTCCACCGCACGCTGCAGGCCGAGCACGGCCACGCGCAGGTCGGAGTGGCCGAGGAAGGAGCAGATGTTCGGCCCCAGCGGATGCTGGTCGAGGAAGGCCACATAGTCGGCGGCGCTGTTCCAGCTCTTGCGTGCCTGCAGCAGCGGCAGCACATGCTCGCGCGGCACCGATTCGACGCGGGTGAACAGGTCCGAACAGTCCTCGGCGCCGGACAGCACCATGCTGATCGAGCAGCTGCCGATCATCACCGTGGTCACCCCGTGGCGCACCGATTCCTTGAGCGCGGGAGCGGCCACCAGCTCGGCGTCGTAGTGGGTGTGCATGTCGATGAAACCGGGCAGCAGCCACTGGCCGCTGGCGTCGATCACCTCGGCACAGCCGCTCTCGTCCAGCGGCGTGGCGCTGATCGCGGCCACCTTGCCGGCACGTATGCCCAGGTGGCGAACCACGCCCGGCGCGCCGGTGCCATCGAAAAACAGGCCGTTCTTGATCAGCACATCGAACATGCTTGCCACTCCTTAAAGCCTGTTTCGGGTCTTTTGAGCTAGAGCCAGGCAAGGCGAAATTGGGCGAGGACGCGGAGTTTACGAGGTGTAAATGAGCAGTCCGAGCCCGATTTCAACGCAGCATGGCCGACGATCAAGAGATCCGAGATAGGTTGTTATTGTTGTGATCACAGCATAGGAGCCACGGGGCTGACGGACAGGTGGCGAAAGCGATGAATGTGCCGTCGTTTCGGTCAGGCCGGAGTCTTGGGTAGCACGCGCCGTTCGGCAGTGATTTCGGCCAGATCGCTGCGCCGCAGGTAGACATGCAGCGCCTCGCCAAGCTGCAAGCGGTCGTCGATATTTTGCGCCGCCAGCAATTGCAGGCGTTCACGGATCAGGCGCATGACGCCGCCGGGCAGCGGCAGCCAGACGAACTCGCTGGTGGGGGTGATGCTCTCGCCCGGTACATCGAGGCCGAAGGAGTCTTCGCTGAAACGCACGATGTGCTGGCCGGTTTTCGCGTTGAAGCCGACAAAGCCCTGCAGGGCGTCGGCCGCGGCGCAGATGCTGGCGGAAGTGATGCTCATGGGTAAACCTCAGGCAGGCGCCGGATGGCGACGGTGGTCGGGTCTACACGCAAGGGAGAAGGGTGGGCTCGTTGGCCGCACACGCGTTATGCCGGGCATTGTTGCGGCATGGCCGCAGGCGTGTGTTGTCGGAGATCAATGTTGCGGCACGCCTGAGAATCAGTCGCGATTATCGGTGGCGCAGGTGGATGGTCTTAGGTTGCGATTCCGCCGGCGCTTTGCCGTTCCAGCTCACGGCGCACCATGTTGGCAAACTCTGGTGGGCTCAGTTGGTACAGCTCGCTGGCGACCCAGGTCAGCCAGCGCGGGCCGAGGGCCGCACGCTGGTCGAGCAGGCGCCGCGCTTCGCTCTGGGCGCGCGCGGCGTGATCGGCATGGTATTGCTGTCGACTCAATGAATCAGCCAGCCAGGCCGACGTAGACGTTCTGCACGTCGTCGTGGTTGTCGAGGGCTTCGAGGAAGGCTTCGACTTCTTCCATCTGCGCATCGCTCAGACCGCTCACCGGGTTCTTCGGCATGTAGCCGATCTTCGCCGAGTTGACGGTGAAACCGTGCTCCGGCAGGGCTTTGCACACGGCGTCGAGGTCGGTCAGTTCGGTGACGAACAGGGTGTTGCCTTCATCGGACGGCTCGAAGTCCTGGGCACCGGCTTCGATGGCGGCCAGTTCCGGGTCGGCGCCGCTGTCGGAGGAGGCTTCGATCATGCCGACGTGGTTGAAGTCCCAGGTCACCGAACCGGAGGCGCCCATCTGGCCCTTGCGGAACAGCACGCGGATTTCCGCCACGGTGCGGTTCAGGTTGTCGGTCAGGCATTCGACGATCACCGGCACCTGGTGCGGGGCGAAGCCTTCGTAGGTGGTGCGCTCGAAGTTGATGGTCTCGCCGAGCAGGCCGGCGCCTTTCTTGATCGCGCGCTCCAGGGTGTCCTTGGGCATCGAGGCCTTTTTGGCCGCGTGGACGGCAACGCGCAGCTTGGCGTTGGTGTCCGGGTCGGCGCCGTTGCGTGCGGCGACCATGATTTCCTTGACCAGACGGCCGAAAATCTTGCCCCTGGCGTTGGCTGCGGCTTCTTTAGGTTTGGCTTTCCACTGTGCGCCCATGTTGGCTCTCTCGCTGGCTGCGGATGGGTAAGTCGATGTCCGGCCTGCGCCGGATAAGGCGGCAGATTCTAGCCGGTCACGCGCGCGGAGGCACCTGTGAGCTGTCGGGCTGTGGTTGGAAAGGGCGGGGAAGAGGCCCGGCGCCCAGATGGCGCCGGGTTTGTCTGGGGTTCACGGGGTTTCGGCGTGGCTGCCCAGCAGGGTGGTGCCATGCTTTTTCTCGCGCTTGGCCAGGCGCTTGTCGTGAAGGCTCTTGAGCGGTTTCTTCTTGCTCTCTTTGTGGGAATCCTGACTCTTGCTCATGGTGCTTACCTCGGTGATGTAGGGATGGACAGAGTGCGCTCGTTGGCCATTACCACCTCCCAGGTTGCATCAACCTGCATGGATGCAAAATTGCGTCTTGAACAAGCATAGCCCCGCTCCGGGGGCTGTGCAGGTTGTTGCGCAGGCCGCGTGTCAGGCGGCAAAACCACCGTCGATGGTCAGACTGGCGCCGGTGATGTAGCCCGCTTCCGGGCCGGCCAGGTAGCTGACGAAGCTGGCGATCTCCTCGACCTGGCCGTAGCGCGACAGGGCCATGGTCGGCTTCAGCGAGGCGGCGAACTCGGTGTTGTCCGGGTTCATCTCGGTGTCCACCGGGCCCGGTTGCACGTTGTTCACCGTGATGCCGCGCGGGCCGAGGTCGCGGGCCAGGCCTTTGGTCAGGCCGACCAGCGCCGACTTGCTCATGGCATACAGCGCGCCGCCGGCGAACGGCATGCGCTCGGCATTGGTGCTGCCGATATGGATGATCCGCCCACCGTCACCCAGGTACTTGGCGGCTTCCTGGCTGGCGATCACCACGCTGCGCACGTTGATCGCCAGGGTGCGGTCGATGTCCTCCATGCTCAGCTCCTCGATCGGCGCAATCGCCAGCACGCCGGCGTTGTTGACCAGGATGTCGAGGCGACCGAAGGTTTCCACGGTCTGGCCGATGGCATGCCGGATGGCCAGTTCGCCGGCACTGTCGGCGCGGATCGCCAGGGCGCGGCCGCCGGCGGCGACGATGCTCTGCACCACCGCTTCGGCGGCTTGCGGTGACTGGCTGTAAGTGAGGGCGACACTGGCACCGTCACGGGCCAGGCGTTGGGCGATGGCGGCGCCGATGCCGCGTGAACCGCCTTGGATGAAAGCAACTTTGCCGCTGAGGGGAAGGTGAGTGGTCATGTTCGTCTCCGGGGGATTGGGGTAGTTGACGGAAACGAGTATCTGCCCTCGATTAGTCATTGATTAGCCAGTAGTCTGTGCTTTCTTTCGATACAGATGGTTGTTAATGGCCATGGATACGCTCAACGGCATCGAATGCTTTGTCCGCAGCGCCGAGGCTGGCAGCTTCGCCGAGGCGGCGCGGCGCCTGGGCCTGACCCCGGCGGCGGTGGGCAAGAACGTCGCCCGCCTGGAGGCAGACCTGGGCGTGCGCCTGTTCCAGCGCAGCACCCGCAGCCTGAGCCTGACCGAGGCTGGCGAGCACTTCCTGGGCGAGGCCAGGGGCGGCCTGGATATCCTGCAGGGGGCCATGAGCAACCTGGCCGGCATCGAGGGCCAGCCGGTCGGCACGCTCAAGGTCAGCATGGGCCTGGCCTTCGGCCTGAACTACATCGTGCCGCTGCTCGACGAGTTTCTCCGTCGCTACCCCGGCGTGGTGCCCGACTGGCACTTCGACAACCGTGCCGTGGACCTGATCGGCGAAGGCTTCGATGCGGCCATCGGCGGCGGCTTCGAGCTACCGCCGGGAGCGGTGGCCCGCGAGCTGGGGCCAGCCCACCGGGTGCTGCTGGCTGCCCCGGCCTATCTGGCCCAGCATGCCATGCCGACCTCACCGAGCGAGCTGCGCCAGCATGCTGGCATCCTGATTCGCTCGCCGCAGACCGGGCGTATTCGCCCGTGGCTGTTGCGCAATCGCGCGGGTGAACAGGCCGCCATCGAGCTGCAGCAGCGCATGGCCCTGGGCGACCCGGAAGCTGCCTGCCACGCCGCGCAGCAAGGCCTGGGCATCACCCTGGTGAGCACCGCGCATGCCTTGCCCTACCTGCAGAGCGGCGCGCTGCAGCGGGTATTGCCGGACTGGTACGTGGACAGCGGGGCAATATCGATCTACTTCTCCGGGCACAAACTGCTGCCGCAGAAGACCCGGGTGTTCGTCGACTTCATCGTCGAGCAGTTCCGCCGCCAGGGCCTGGCCGAGCAGTTTTCCTCACACTGAAAGGATGCCGTCATGTGCCCGATTACTGCATGGATAGAGAGCTGCCGCGCTTGTACGTGAGCTGGGTCAGATCCAGGCGCAGGTCGTAGTACCAGATGCAGTCGACGACCTGGCCCTGCAGTTTGATCAGCGCCAGTTGCTCGCCTCTGGGTACCAGCAGCAGGCTGGGCGGCTGGCTATTGCCCCTGTTGTAGAGACGGTTGAAGCCTTGCAGGCGATCGGCGAGTCGCGTGCTGGACAGCGGTGTACCGTCGCTGGCGATGAACAGCAGACTGCCGTCGGAAGTCCAGGCCGCGTAGCGATCGGCCAGTTCATCGTAGGCCAGCGAACTGATATCGATATTGTCCAGTGAGCGGAAGTCCAGCCATTTACCGTTGTTGGCATCGAAACGGTAAAGGAAGCCTTCGCCCCCCAGCGAGGCAAGGGTGACGTAGTGGCGTTTGCTGTCGTAGGCCACATCCATGGGCCAGGACAGGCTGGGGAAGTTGCTGGGCATTTCCAGCAGGGTCTTCTGCCGAGTCTGCGGATCGATCACGTGCAGCTGGTGGCTGTCTATCTGGTAGATGCGCTGATCCTGCATGGCCTTGACCGCCTTGTCGCTCGCGATGGCAACCTGTAGCTCGGGCTCCACGGGGCCTTCCAGCGACCACTGGCTCTTGCCGTAGTCGCGGGTGGTCAGCTCGAACTGCAAGGGTTTGAGCGGCGCCTGCGGCATGTCGCCAGCCAGGGTCAGGTCCTGCTGCGGCTGGTCTGGTTCGGTCACGACAATGGCATTGGGCAGGGCATATTCGCCGCGAAAAGCGTCTACCTGCTGAATGCCGAACAGGTCGTGCAAGCCCTTGAGCAGGGCGACGAAGTTGCCGCTGTCCTTTTCGTAGCTGTAGGGCAATTGGCTCAGGAAACCCTGGGTAGCAAAGCTGCTGTACACGCTGGGGCGTTCGTAACCGGAGACGAGGATGCCCTTGACCAGGGTGTCGGCACTTGCATCCACCTGCCAGGCAATCTTCTCGTAGCTAGTCAGCACCAGTAGCACCGCTTTGCCCGGCCGATCGATCGACACCTTGACCCTGGTGCCCTGGCTGGCCTGGTTTGCCGCCTCGTATCCGGAAATCACGATAACTTCCGCGTTCTCGGCCAGGTCGGCCGGTGGCCGGGACTTGCTCAGCGGCAGTTCGCTGCCCGTCGGCATAAAGGCATCCGCTCGAATGGCAGGGGCCGGGTTGCTGATTGGCGCTGCGGGAGTGCGATCGCGTTGGCTCAGTAACACCTGGTTCAGGTGCTTTTCCTGGTAATACAGCGTCCCCAGGATTGCGCTCGCGCTGGCCAGCACGATGCAGCCGAGCAGAGCGAGCCATAACAGGCTGTTTGCCGGGCGCGGCTCGCTCGGGCTGGCTGGTTCGACCGCGATGATGCTGGCCTGTAGCTGCTGGGTAGTCTTCAGCGCCTGCTCGACCTTGGCATAAATGGCGCCGCAGTTCGGGCAGGCGTGGGTCGGCAAGTCTTCGGCAAATGCTTGTGCATGGCCGCACTTCAAGCAGGTTTTGTTCATCGCCACATCCTTGTGTTGTTTGTGGGAAAGATCCATTCAACGCTAGGAATAGCCCAGTCGGCTACACCACTTGGCCCAGGCTCAGCAGCGGCAGATAAACCGCAACGATCTGCAGGGCAACCAGGAGCCATGCCACCAGGCTCGCCAGCAGCAGGCCGACATGGGCCCAGCGCTCGCGCACTGCAACCCACAGCAGCAACCAGGCCAGTTGATGGGCCAGGCCGCCGCGCAGGACGCTCCATACCGCTTGCGGGTAATCCACGACCAACTGGGTCAGCAGGGGTAGCTCGGCACCGAAGCTGCTGAAAACGTCGGCGAAAGCCGGCAGGCTGGACCAGAAGCTGTAGGCCACCAAGGCCGCTGCGAGTAGCGACAGGCCATGCAGCACCAGCTTGAGTTTGGACAGGGCAGGACGAGTGGCAGGTGTGGCGGCGGGTGATTGCGCGTGCATCGCAGGAACTTCCTTGTGGCTTGCAGTGGTCGGGCGCAGTTTCCATGGCGTGGCAGGTTTTGAATAGTGAATTTCTGCCAGTGTCGGGCAGCGGGATTCCGTTTGATGGCGTTGGTTTTGGCTGCCGCTCGGATGACTGGCAAGCCTAATACTTGGCCGATTCAGTCGGTATAGCGGGCGTAGCGCGCCTGGATACGTGCCACTTCGCCGGACGCCTGCATCAGCTGCAGGCGCCGGCGCAGGCGCTCGACCAGGTCCGGGTCGCATTCCAGCGAGCAGGCCAGGTAGAGGTCGTTGCTGACCAGGGGCGGGCTGCTGAGCAGTTCGTGCTTGCCGACCTTTTCCCAGAAGTAACGCGCTTCGGGGATGCCATTGAACCAGGCATCCAGGCGGCCCATTTCCAGCATCAGCGCCGGGTTCTCATCGATCTTCAACACCAGCAGCTGGTCTTCGCGAAAGCCGGCGTCGAGCAGTTGCTGGTGCTGCGCGCTGCCCAGGCCGACGCCAACCTGGCGCAGCTGCAGGCGCGCTTCGGCCATTGAGCGTACGGGCGTGCCGAGGCTGAAGAAGGCCCGTTGTATGTGGAAAATCGGGGTGATCCAGGTGTACAGCTTTTCCCGCGAGGGAATGCGTGACAGCGGCATGATCAGCAGGTCGCGGCCTTCCTGCACCTGCTTCTGGGCTCGTGGCCAGGGTGGCGTGTGCAGCCTGTAGTCGAGCTTTTCCGCAGCCAGGGCGGCCAGCACCACTTCACCCACCAGGCCGTGCTGGCCTGGCTCGCTTGAGGTCAGCGGTGGCGCTTGCACGCTGAACAGCTGCACGGCTTCGGCCCAGGCGGGCAACGGCAGCAGCAGGATGAGCAGGCAGAGTAGGCGAGCGGAGGCTGTAGGCATGCGTGGCAATCAGGGTTGCTGTGCAGCCAGTATAGGCGGGTGGGGAGGGCGGTCGGATTGGGTGTGTTGCGGGATCTAGCGGAGTGAGAACCCGCCCCGGGCGCGCGGCCAGGGCGGGTGGGGCCATCAGTCCTGGCGGCTGGTGACTTCCAGCAGGTGGTAGCCGAACTGGGTCTTCACCGGGCCTTGCACCACGTTGATCGGTGCGCTGAATACCACGGTGTCGAATTCCTTGACCATCTGGCCCGGGCCGAAGGAGCCGAGGTCGCCGCCCTGGCGGCTGGACGGGCAGGTGGAGTTATCTTTGGCGACCTGGGCGAAGTCGGCACCACCTTCGATGGCGGCTTTCAGTTCGTTGCACTTGGCTTCGCTGGCAACCAGGATGTGACGGGCAGTGGCTCGGGCCATGGGGTGTACTCCTCTGAAGAAAGGTGCTGAGCCTACCGGATTCGATGGGCTATTCAAGGCAGTTCATCGGCTGGGGGCGGTGCTCTGCGCCCCGAGGCCGTGCGTGCAGCTAGTCGCTGCTGGGGGCGAGCAGCTGGCTGGGGTCCAGGTAGAACATCTTCTTCCAGCCCTGCGCACTGCCATCGGCGCGCCAGAAATAGGGCAGCAGGCTGACGATGGAATAGTGCAGGTGCGGTGGCTTGCCCCGCGCATTGCCGCTATCGCCGACCGTGCCCAGCAGGCTGCCGGGCAGCACGGGTTGGCCGGGCCAGGCGCCGTGGCTGTCGAGATGGGCGAAGTAGTGCAGGCGCCATTTCGGCCCGAGTACCACCAGCACCTTGCCACCCATATCGATTTCACCGCGCAGCAGCACCAGGCCGTAGCTCGGCGCTACTACAGGCGTACCGGTGCGGGCGAAGATGTCGATGCCCTTGTGCACGCCGGAGCGGCCCCAGGGTTCGAACCAGAAACTCTTGGGGTGCCAGTCTTTGCTGCTGGCGCCCTGCACGGGCACCTGTGGCCACTCGGGGGCGAGCAGCCAGGCGAGACACAGGGCGAGCAGCAGATAGCGTTTGCGTGGGCGTTTCATAGGGCGGCATCCATGCGGCGGGGTTGATGTTCAGCTTTCCTGATGCGCGCGATAGGCGCCGGGGGTCAGCCCGGTCCATTTCTTGAAGGCGCGGTGGAAGGCCGAGGGTTCGGAGAAGCCGAGCTGTTCGGCCAGATCCTGGATCGACAGTTCGTCGCGGCCCAGGTGGTAGATGGCCAGGTCGCGGCGCAGGTGGTCCTTGAGTTCCTGGAAGCTGCTGCCTTCCTCGCGCAGGTGGCGGCGCAGGGTCTGCGGGCTGATATGCAGTTGCTGGGCGACCTGTTCCAGATCGGGCCAGTTGGCACAGTCGCGGCCGAGCAGGCGGCGGATACGGCTGGTCAGGCTGTCACCGCCATCGGGGCGGGCCAGCAGGTCGGCCGGTGAGTGTTCGAGGAACTGCTTGAGCGTGCGCTCGTCCTGCAGCAGCGGCATGTTCAGGTAGCGGCTGTGAAACAGCAGGCTAGTGCTGGCTGCGTCGAAGCGCCGTGGGCAGGGGAACAGCAGGTCGTACTCGCCGCTGTGCGCCGGCTCGGCATAGGCGAAGCTGGCTTCTTCCAGGCGGATGCGCTGGCCGATCAGCCAGCTGCCGAGGCGGTGCCAGATCACCAGCAGGCTCTCGGTGAGGAAGTGGTCCGGGTCCCACAGCACCGAGCTGTCGATACTCAGGCGGACCCACTCGTCCTCGCGCTGCAGGTGCACGCGGGGGGCGTCGGGGAACAGGCCGTAGAACAGCATGCCGCGCACCAGGGCTTTTTCCAGGGTGCGGCAGTGGATGATGGCGTGGCCCATCATGGCGAAGGTGCCGCGCTTGCTCGGGCGCTGGCCGAAGCCCATGTACTCGTCATCGAGTAGTGCCCACAGGCCTTGCAGCAGGCGGGTGAACTGCTCGGGGGCGAGGCGTGCGCGCGGCTCTTCCAGCAGCGCCGGCTGGATGCCCAGCTCGCGCAGCAGGGCGCTGTAGTCCAGGCCCTGGCGCTCGGCGCCGCGCAGGGCGGCGCGGATGAAATGGCTGGCGATAGTGCGTTCGCGCATGACAGGGCTCGGCGAAAGTGTGGGCCGGATGGTAGGGCGCTCGGCGGCGGTGGACAAGCATGGGCTGCTCCCTCTGCCGTTTACGGGAGACGACTGCTGGGATGCCGGAGGTAGGGGGACGCAGGAAGCCAAAGCCGAGGGTTGGGGGGAGGGGGAGTGGGCCGACTCCCTCTCCCCCAGCCCCTCTCCCACAAGTGGGAGAGGGGAGTGTCCGTGGGCCGAGTCAGCCTTCAGGCCAGCAGCGCCACCGACTTGATCTGCGCCCACAGTTGCTGGCCATCGTGCAGGCCGAGCTGGTCGCGCGAGTAGCGGGTGATGCGCGCCAGCAGCAGCGTGCCGTGCATGTCCAGGCGTACCAGCACATGGGCCGGGTTGTCCGCTGGCGCCTGGCTGTGCACGGTGACCGGCAGCAGGTTGAGGATGCTGCTGTGCTGCGGCTTATCCAGGCTCAGGCTGACGTCGCGGGCCTGCACCTTGACCCGCAGCAGCTTGCCGCTGGCCACCGGGGCATGGGCGATGCGCAGGCCAATCGGGCTGCCGGGAAAGGCCAGGCTAAGCAGTTGATAGTGCGCATCGTGGTCGCTGACCCGCGCCTGCACCACCACGCCGGCATCCTCGCTGTGGGCCATGGGCAGATCGAGGCGTGCCAGCAACTCGTCGACCGGGCCGCTGGCCTGCACCTGGCCGTGGTCCAGCAGCACCAGGTGATCGGCCAGGCGTGCCACCTCGTCCGGCGCGTGGCTGACGTAGAGCACGGGTATCTCCAGTTCGTCGTGCAGGCGCTCCAGATAGGGCAGGATTTCGGCCTTGCGCTGCGGGTCGAGGGCGGCCAGCGGTTCGTCCAGCAACAGCAGGCGCGGGCTGGTCAGCAGTGCGCGGGCGATGGCGACCCGTTGCCGTTCACCACCGGACAGTTTGCCTGGCAGGCGTTCGAGCAGGTGCTCGATGCCGAGCAGCGCCAACGCCTGCTCCAGGCTGACGCGGCGCTGCTCGGCAGGAATGCGTTTGCGGCCGTATTCCAGATTGCCGCGCACCGACAGGTGCTCGAACAGGCTGGCTTCCTGGAACACATAACCCAGGGCGCGCTGGTGCGGGGCGAGGAAGTGGCCGCGGGCGCTGTCCTGCCAGCACTCACCGTTGACCCGCAGCTGGCCGATTTCGGCGCGCTCCAGACCGGCCACGCAGCGCAGCAGGCTGGTCTTGCCCGAGCCGGACGGGCCGAACAGCGCGGTGACGCCGCGCCCCGGCAGGTCCAGATCGACATCCAGGCGGAACTCGCCACGGCTCAGGCGAAAGCGGGCCTGCAGACGCTTATCGGGCGAAACAGCGTTATGGCTCATGGCTCAGACCCGTACCGGCTGCAGGCGACCTTTGAGGTGCAGGGCCAGCAGGATAAGGAAGGAGAACAGCAGCATGCCGCCGGCCAGCCAGTGGGCCTGGGCGTATTCCATGGCCTCGACGTGGTTGAAGATCTGCACCGAGACCACGCTGGTCTTGCCGGGAATATTGCCGCCGATCATCAGCACCACGCCGAACTCGCCGATGGTGTGGGCAAAGCCCAGCACCGCGGCGGTGATGAAACCGGGTTTGGCCAGCGGCAAGGCGACTGTAAAGAAGCTGTCCCAGGGACTGGCGCGCAGGGTGGCGGCGACTTCCAGGGGGCGCTCGCCGATGGCCGCGAAGGCGTTTTGCAGCGGCTGCACGACGAAGGGCATGGAGTAGATGATCGAACCCACCACCAGGCCGGCGAAGCTGAAGGGCAGGGTGCCCAGCCCCAGGCTCTGGGTGAGCTGGCCGATCGGCCCGTGCGGGCCCATGGTCACCAGCAGGTAGAAGCCGATCACCGTCGGCGGCAGCACCAGGGGCAGGGTGACCACGGCGCTGACCGGGCCCTTCCACCAGGAACGGGTGCGCGCCAGCCACCAGGCGATAGGCGTGCCGATCAGCAGCAAGAGCACTGTGGTCAGCGTGGCCAGCTGCAGGGTCAACCAGATCGCGGCGAAGTCGGCGCTGGTGAGGGGCATCGCGGGTTTTCCTTGTCGTCAGGCAGCTGCAGGTGCGCCCGGCGCACCCTACAAGAAGCCGGGCGCCGCTGGCTACAGCTGGTAGCCGTAGGAGCGCAGCACCGCTACTGCGGGTTCGCTGCGCAGATATTCCAGTAGCGCCTTGGCCGCTGGGTTGTCCTTGCCCTGGTTGAGGATTAGCGCGTCCTGGCGGATCGGCGCATGCAACTCGGCCGGAACACGCCAGGCCGAGCCGCTGCTGAGTCGGCCGTCCTTGTACACCTGTGACAGGGCGACGAAGCCCAGTTCGGCATTGCCACTGGCGACAAACTGAATGGTCTGGGCGATGTTCTGGCCTTCGACCAGCTTGGGCGCCATGGCCTGACTCAGACCCAGCTTGGCCAGCACCTGGGTGGCGGCCAGGCCGTATGGGGCGGTTTTCGGATTGGCAATGGCCAGGTGTTGGAACTGGTTGGCCTTGAGCACCGCACCTTGCGCGTCGACATAACCGGCCTGCGCCGACCACAGGGCCAGGGCGCCGATGGCATAGGTGAAGCGTGAATCGGCCACGCTCTCGCCTTCGCGTTCCAGCTTGGCCGGGGTGCTGTCATCGGCGGCGAGAAAGACTTCGAAAGGCGCGCCGTGCTTGATCTGTGCGTAGAGCTGCCCGGTGGCGCCGTAGGCGGCGACCAGGGTGTGTCCGGTGGCCTGCTCGAAACCCTCGGCGATGGCCGGCATGGGCGCGCTGAAATTGGTGGCGACGGCCACCTGGACTTGTTCGGCTTGCACGCTGGCAATGCCGCTGAGGCTGAGGCTGAGGGTGAACAGGGCGTGGCGCAGAGGGTGGAGCATGCAGTGGCTTCCTTGGCGTCGGGGCAAGGTGGGCGGGTTGGGCAGTGGCGCAGCCTGATGGTGGATAAGTACCGCGTTATCCCCCGCATGGCGGCGTTGAGCTGCTGGCTGGTCATCCTAATACGCTTTGCCCAGCACGGCCATGCAACGCAAAAGCCCGCGACCCGCACCTTGCAAGGGTGCCGGCCGCGGGCTCGCGGTGGGCTACTGGGTGGAGCGATCAGGCCAGGCCGATTTCCACCGTGTCACCCTGCAGGCGCACCGGCCAGGTACGCAGCTGCTGCTCCGGGTATTCCAGGCAGGTGCCGTCTTCCAGGCGGTAGTGCTGCTTGTACAGCGGTGCGGCGATCACCAGGTCGCCACCCAGGCTGCCGACAATGCCGCGACCGATGACGTTGGCGCCGGACTTGGGGTCGCGGTTGTCCACGGCATACAGCTGCTTGTCGCTGGCCTCGTTTGGCAGATAGAACAGCGCCACCTGGGCGCCGTCGACCCAGGCGACCACGCCGGAGTTGGCCACCAGGTCGGCACGGCTGCACAGGGCGCGCCACTGCACGCTGGTTTGCTCGACTATTGCGGTTGCGCTCGACTGGCCCATCAGACCACCTCCTCGGCTGGAATAAGTTGCAGTTCGGTGGCGCTGATCGGGCGACGCTGGCCACGCTCCTCGACGAACTGGATATCCGGGTCGCCGCCTTGCTGGTTGACGAAGGTGCGGAAGCGCTTGAGCTTCTCCGGGTCCTTGAGGGCGTTGGCCCATTCGCACTCGTAGCGGTCGATCACCAGCTGCATCTGCGCTTCCAGTTCGGCGGCGAGATTCAGGCTGTCGTCGATGATCACTTCCTTCAGGTAGTCCAGGCCGCCTTCCAGCGACTCACGCCACACCGAGGTGCGTTGCAGACGGTCGGCGGTTTGCACGTAGAACATCAGGAAGCGGTCGATGTAGCGCACCAGGGTGGCGTCATCCAGGTCGGTGGCGAACAGCTCGGCGTGGCGTGGGCGCATGCCGCCGTTGCCAGCGACATACAGGTTCCAGCCGTTCTCGGTGGCGATCACGCCGACGTCCTTGCTCTGCGCCTCGGCGCATTCGCGGGTGCAGCCGGAGACGGCGAACTTGATCTTGTGCGGCGAACGCAGGCCCTTGTAGCGATCCTCCAGCAGCAGCGCCATGCCGACGCTGTCCTGCACACCGTAGCGGCACCAGGTGCTGCCCACGCAGGACTTCACCGTGCGCAGCGACTTGCCGTAGGCGTGGCCGGTTTCGAAGCCGGCGGCGATCAGTTCGGCCCAGATGTCCGGCAGTTCGTGCAGCTGCGCGCCGAACAGGTCGATGCGCTGGCCGCCGGTGATCTTGGTGTAGAGGTCGTATTTCTTCGCCACCGCGCCGATGGCCAGCAGGCCGTCCGGGGTGATCTCGCCACCGGGAATACGCGGCACCACCGAGTAGGTGCCGTTCTTCTGCATGTTGGCCATGAAGGTGTCGTTGGTGTCCTGCAGCGGTACCAGCGCCGGGTCGGTGATCGAGCGGTTCCAGCAGGAGGCGAGGATCGAACCCACCGCCGGCTTGCAGATATCGCAACCGACATGGCCGCGGCCGTGCTTGGCCAGCAGCGCCTCGAAGCTCTCGATGCCTTCGACGCGAACGATGCCGTACAGCTCCTGGCGGGTGTAGGCGAAGTGCTCGCAGAGGCTCTTGTCCACCACCACGCCGCGCGCAGTCAGCTCGTGCTCGAACACCTGCTTGAGCAGCGCGGAGCAGCCGCCGCAGCCGGTGGCCGCCTTGGTGCAGGCCTTGAGCCCGGCCAGGTCGCCGCAGCCGGCGTCGATCGCCGAGCAGATCGCACCCTTGCTGACGTTGTGGCAGGAACAGATGGTGGCGGTGTCCGGCAGGGCATCGGCGCCCAGCGCCGGGGCGCCTTCGCCTTGCGGCAGGATCAGGCAGGACGGGTCGGCCGGCAGCTTGATGCCGTTCTGCACGTACTGCAGCAGGGTGTCGTAGTAGCTGTTGTCGCCGACCAGCACGGCGCCGAGGGCCTGCTTGCCGTCGGCCGAGACCACCAGACGGCGGTAGCTGGCGGTGGCTTCGTCGATGAAGCGGTAGCTGCGCGAACCGGCGGTGGCGCCGTGGGCATCGCCGATGGAGCCGACGTCGACGCCGAGCAGCTTGAGCTTGGTCGACATATCCGCGCCCATGAACGGCTCGCTGTCTTCGCCGCACAGCTGGGTGGCGACGCTGCGGGCCATCTGGTAGCCCGGTGCGACCAGGCCGAAGATGCCGCCGTTCCACGCCGCGCACTCGCCGATGGCGTAGATCGCCGGGTCGCTGGTGCGGCACTGGCTGTCGATGGCCACGCCGCCGCGCGGGCCGAGTTCCAGGCCACACTGCTTGGCGATGGCGTCCTGTGGGCGGATGCCGGCGGAGAACACGATCAGGTCGGTTTCCAGGAATTCCTCACCGGCGAAGTTCATCCGGTAGCGGTACTCGCTGCCGGGGGTGATCGACTGGGTGCCGCGCGACAGGTGCACGCTGACGCCCAGGGCTTCGATCTGTGCCTTCAGTGCCAGGCCGCCGTGGTCGTCCAGCTGTACCGGCATCAGGCGCGGGGCGAACTCCACCACATGGGCTTCCAGGCCCAGAGACTTCAGCGCGTTGGCCGCTTCCAGGCCGAGCAGGCCGCCACCGACCACCACGCCACGGCGCGCGCTCTTGGCGGCAGCCTGAATGGTGTCGAGGTCGGCCAGGGTGCGGTAGACCAGGCGCGAATCGCCTTCGGCGCCTTCAATCGGCGGCACGAAGGGGTAGGAGCCGCTGGCCAGCACCAGCTGGTCGTAGGGGAAGCTGCCTTCGGCGGTGATCACTTCGCGGCGCTCGCGGTCGATCTCCAGCACGGGCACGCCCAGGTGCAGGGTCACGCCCGGCGTCTGGTACAGCTCGGCACCGCTGAGGGCCAGGGATTCGGCATCGCGGCCGGTGAAATACTCGGAGAGGTGCACGCGGTCATAGGCGCGCAGCGGCTCTTCACTGAACACATGCACGCGGTACTGCGCCAGCGCGCCACGCTCGATCAGTTGCTCGACGCAGTGATGGCCGACCATGCCGTTGCCGATGATGATCAGCCGCTGCTGGTCTGTGGAGGTATCTGTGCTGTTCATGGCATTTCCCGGCCGAAGCTCATCAGGTTTTTCTGCGGCAATAAAAAAAGCGCCTGAAACCTTGCGGTTTCAGGCGCCTTTGCCTGTTCATTCGCGATGGATAACCAGGCTGCTGTGCCTCGCTCACCGCCACACCCATGGCCGTTGGGCCGTCGATCACCGTTGATCGCTGGGTGGCCCGGCCGCTTGTGTGCGCCGGGTTTGCCTGAGCTATGCAGCGCTTGTGCCAGGTTTGCCAAAGGCCCTGTTCATGGGGCCTAAAGCCGCTGTGTACGGGCTTTTTCAGTGGCTGAAGCTGGTTCGCAGGCCTGGCGTGAACCCTGATTATCGGTTCGCGGAGTGTGCAGAAATGGGGCGTATGCCTTGAGTTGGTGCGTGCTGGGGCTGGGGCGAAGCTGTGCGTGCCTGGCCTGGCGAGTTGCTGCAGATCAGCACCGCTGCCGTATCTTAGCGGGCCAGACCCTCGGCATGCCTGGGCAGGCCCAGGGAGATCAGCGCCGCCGCCAGCACGAAGGCCGAGGAAATCCACAGGCAGGCTTCCAGCCCATAAGCCTGGTAGACCCAGCCGGAGAGCAGGGTGCCGAGCAGGCGGCCGAGGGCGTTGGACATGTAATAGAAGCCGACGTCCAGCGACACGCCGTCTTCATTGGCGTAGCTGACGATCAGGTAGCTGTGCAGCGAGGAGTTCACCGCGAACAGCACGCCGAACAGCAGCAGGCCGCCGAGCAGCACCCAGTGCGCCGATGCGTCGGTCTGCAAGCCAAGGGCGATGGCTGCTGGTAGGCCCGCCAGCAGCGCAGCCCAGACGAAGGCGGCGCGGCCGTCCGGGACCTGGCCGCTGCGCTTGCCGGTGATTGCCGGGGCGAACGACTGGACGATGCCGTAGCCGATCACCCAGCAGGCGAGGAAACCGCCGACCAGCCAGAAGTCCCAGCCGAACACGCTGGACAGGTACACCGGCAGGGCCACCACGAACCACACATCGCGGGCACCGAACAGAAACAGGCGGGCGGCCGAGAGGATGTTGATCGCCCGGCTCTTCGACAGCAGCTCGCGGAACTTGGGTTTGGCCTTGGCCTTGCCCAGGTCCTTCTGCAGCAGCCACAGGCTGGCCAGCCAGATCAGCGCCAGCCCGGCTGCCATGCCCAGCACCGCGCCGGTGAAACCGAGCAGGGCGAGCAGAGCGCCGCCGAGGAAGAAGCCGACGCCCTTGAGCGCGTTCTTCGAGCCGGTGAGGAGCGCCACCCACTTGTACAGCGTGCCTTGCTCGCCAGCGGGCACCAGCAACTTGATCGAGCTCTTGGCGCTCATCTTGTTGAGGTCCTTGGCGATGCCCGACAGCGCCTGCGCGCCCATCACCCAGGGCACTGTCAGCCAGGCGGCCGGTACGGTGAGCATCAACAGCGCCGCCACCTGCAGGCCGAGGCCGAGGTTCATGGTGCGATTCAGGCCCAGGCGCGCGCCCAGGTAGCCACCGACCAGGTTGGTGACCACGCCAAAGATTTCGTAGAACAGGAACAGCGCGGCGATCTGCAGCGGCGAGTAGCCGAGGCTGTGGAAGTGCAGCACCACCAGCATGCGCAGGGCGCCGTCGGTGAGGGTGAAGGCCCAGTAGTTGCCGGTTACCAGCAGGTACTGGCGCACGGCGGGCGATAGCTGCGAGAGCGGGCGCATGAGAGTTTCCTGAGCGTTAAGTGGGGCTTGAACCCCTCTCCCCAACCCTCATCCCGTGGGGGAGAGGGGGATGTTCGTGTGGGCTGGATGCTGCGTGGGCTTGTCTCCCCTCTCCCGTTCACGGGAGAGGGGCCGGGGGAGAGGGGGGTAGCCCGGAGGTATCCGGGGTGGACACCTCCCGCAACCTCCCGGATTGCATCCGGGCTACGTTTAGCCAGCCAATCCAACCATCCGTGCCAGCTCCACGGTTCGGTTGGCGTAGCCCCACTCGTTGTCGTACCAGGCGTAGATCTTCACCTGGGTGCCGTTGACCACCAGGGTCGACAGCGCATCGATGATCGAGGAACGCGGGTCGGTGCGGTAGTCGATGGACACCAGCGGCCGTTCCTCGTAACCAAGGATACCTGCCAGCGGGCCCGCAGCCGCGGCCTTGAGCAGGGCATTGACCTCGTCCACGGTGGTGGCGCGCTCGACCTCGAACACGCAGTCGGTCAGCGAGGCATTGGCCAGCGGTACGCGCACGGCGTGGCCGTTCAGCTTGCCGCGCAGCTCGGGGAAGATCTCGGCAATCGCCGTGGCCGAGCCGGTGGTGGTGGGAATCAGGCTCATGCCCGAGGCGCGGGCGCGGCGCAGATCCTTGTGCGGCTGGTCGAGGATGCTCTGGGTGTTGGTCAGGTCGTGGATGGTGGTGATCGAGCCGTGGCGGATGCCGAGGTGCTCGTGGATCACCTTGACCACTGGCGCCAGGCAGTTGGTGGTGCAGGAGGCGGCGGTGACGATGCGGTGCACGGTCGGGTCGAACAGCTGCTGGTTGACCCCCAGCACCACGTTCAGCGCGCCGGCCTCTTTCACCGGCGCGCTGACCACCACGCGCTTCACGCCCTGGTTCAGGTAACCCTGCAGCACGGCGACGGTCTTCATCTTGCCGCTGGCCTCGATCACCAGGTCGCAGCCGCTCCAGTCGGTGTCGGCGATGGCCTTGTTGGCCGTGACCTTGATCGACTTGCCGTCGATCACTACGCAGTCGCCAGTGCTGCTCGCTTCATGCTGCCAGCGGCCGTGCACCGAGTCGAAATTCAGCAGGTGGGCGTGGGTGGCGGCGTCGCCGGCGGGGTCGTTGATCTGTACGAACTCCAGCTCCGGCCAGCCCCAGGCGGCGCGCAGGGCCAGGCGTCCGATGCGGCCGAAACCGTTGATACCGACTTTGATGGTCATAGGGGTATTTCCTAAGGGGACGAGAGGGTTGCGTTATCTAGCAGCAGGCATTGGCGCGCGCGGGGCGGCCGTCCATGCATTGCAGGCGTTGGGCGCTGGGGCTGAGCCAGTCGCGGTTGGCTTCCAGAGTAGTGCGCAGGATGTTCAGCACCCACTCCGGCAATTCTGGATGCAGGCGGTAATACACCCACTGGCCCTGGCGACGGTCGGCTAGCAGGCCGCCGTTACGCAGTTGCGCCAGGTGGCGGGAGATTTTCGGCTGACTCTCACCAAGGGCGCAGGTCAGTTCGCACACGCACAGCTCGTCTTCGCGGGTGGCCAGCAGCAGCAGACGGATGCGGGTTTCGTCGGCCAGGCATTTGAAGACGCTGGTCGGGGTCAGGGCTTCGCTCATGGATGGCGACTCCTAATATACGTTTTTTCGAATATATGAAATTTCGAATATTAGGTAAAGCCGGCAAGAATACTCAGCTGACTGGCGGCACAGTAGTCAGGTGCAGTTGGTAGCGGGGGAAACCCGCCACGGGCTTGGCGGTTTCCCGCCAAAAAGCGTGGTTAAAGTTGTGCATATTATTATTAACTAATTGATTTTAAAGGTTTTAAAATATTTTCATGAAGTGGCACAGGCCCTGCAATTAGCGCTACAGCTCCCCAGTGGAGCCCACAACAAATCCCTCCAGTGCAGGAGGGTTAGCGCTAAACGCGGCTGCGCACCTCGCAGATATCGAGGCCGGCGCGGCAAGAGAGGAACTGCCATGACCCGCAAACCGCTGTACAAGAGTCTGTACGCCCAGGTGCTGGTGGCCATTGCCATCGGTATCGCCATCGGACATTTCTACCCGGAGGCGGGCGTCGCCCTGAAGCCGCTGGGTGATGGCTTCGTCAAGCTGATCAAGATGGCCATCGCGCCGATCATCTTCTGCACCGTGGTCAGCGGTATCGCTGGCATGCAGGACATGAAGGCGGTGGGCAAGACCGGCGGTTATGCGCTGCTGTACTTCGAGATTGTCTCCACCCTGGCCCTGGTGATCGGCCTGGTCGTGGTCAACCTGGTCGAGCCGGGCGTGGGCATGCATATCGACCCTGCCACCCTAGATACCAAGGGCATTGCCGCCTATGCCGCGGCGGGTGAGTCGCAGAGCACCATCGCCTTCCTGCTCAACGTGATCCCCAGCACCATCGTCGGCGCCTTCGCCACGGGTGACATCCTGCAGGTGCTGTTCTTCTCGGTGATCTTCGCCTTCGCCCTGCAGCGCATGGGTGACTACGGCAAGCCGGTACTGGAGTTCATCGACCGCATCGCCCAGGTGATGTTCGGCATCATCAACATGATCATGAAGGTCGCGCCCATCGGTGCCTTCGGTGCCATGGCCTTCACCATCGGCCAGTACGGCGTCGGTTCGCTGGTGCAGCTGGGCCAGCTGATGATCTGCTTCTATGTCACCTGCCTGCTGTTCGTCCTGGTGGTGCTCGGCGGTATCGCCAGGGCCCATGGCTTCAGCATCCTCAAGTTCATCAAGTACATCCGCGAAGAGCTGCTGATCGTGCTCGGCACTTCGTCCTCGGAGTCGGCCCTGCCGCGCATGCTGGGCAAGATGGAGAAGCTCGGCGCGAACAAATCGGTGGTCGGCCTGGTGATTCCCACCGGCTACTCGTTCAACCTCGACGGCACCTCGATCTACCTGACCATGGCCGCGGTGTTCATCGCCCAGGCCACCGATACGCCGATGGACATCACCCATCAGCTGACCTTGCTGGCAGTGCTGCTGATCGCCTCCAAGGGCGCGGCGGGCGTGACCGGCAGCGGCTTCATCGTGTTGGCCGCGACCCTGTCGGCCGTGGGTCATCTGCCGGTGGCCGGCCTGGCGCTGATCCTCGGTATCGACCGTTTCATGTCGGAAGCTCGCGCCCTGACCAACCTGGTTGGCAATGGCGTGGCGACCCTCGTGGTGGCCAAGTGGTGCAAACAGCTCGATGAAAACACCCTGCAGCGTGAGCTGAACGGCAAGCCGGAACTGCCGGAAGTGAGTTTCGCGCGCGAAACCGCCTGATATCGACCCGCGCCGCCCCTGTTCGGGCGGTGCTTTTCTGGCCCGTCCGGTGACGGGCTTTTTTGTCTGTGCGTACATGTTTTCAGAAATGCCTCACAGTCCGGCCATTCCAGCCGGCCAGGCCATCGCTTTTGCGCGTAGAATCGGCGCCTCAATAACGACTGTGGAAAGGATGCCATGTCGACTTCGCTGCACTCGCCTGCGCCTTTTGCGCGGCCCCCTCTCCTGATTGTTCTGCCATGCCTTCCCTGTGAATGTACTGCGCGCCCTCGCCTGATCGAGGTCCACGTCCTGATCTAACAGTCTTATCTGACCGACCTGGCATGTTGCTGGGCGGCTCGGCGGTCTATCTGCTGCTGATCTGAACCCAGGGTTCAATTCGTCAGTGCTTTAAGGCGGTGCTCCTTTCCCCGGACACCGCCTTCTTTTTGCCCGATGACTTTGTCTCGGCTGGCGAATCCAGGCGCTAGGGTCTGTTCCCGTTTCGTTCGCGAACCGCGTTGCTGCGCAAAATCGCGCCAGGCTAGGCGCGGGACGCCGGCAATGGTCATTCCCTTGGCAAGTCCCGCAACGACGCATGGCGCGATTTTCCGCGCAACCCGAAGGGACGGGCCTGTTTTCGCGCGGGACGTCGTTACTCGACGGCTCATTTGGACGACCAAACCTCGCGTCTCGCGCCTAGCCCCGCGCAAAAACAGGCTCCGTCGCGGCCGTGAACGAAACGGGAGCAGACCCTAGGGAGTGGTTTGTGGCTTTCCCTGGCGCGCGGCTCTGGCTAAGCTCGCGTCTTCGCATACGCAGCAGAGGCTTTCCCATGGCGCAGCAACGGCCAGCCGCAGATATCGCCCGTCTGATCCTCGACGGCTTCGACGACTATCGCGAGCATTTCCGTGAGATCACCAATGGCGCCCGGGCGCGCTTCGAGCAGGCGCTGTGGCAGGAGGCGCAGGCCGCTTCGGCTGCGCGGATCAACCTCTACGAAGAGAAAGTCAGTGAAGTGGGTGAGCGTCTGCGCGCCAGTTTCAGCGACGAATTCCTGCTGGATGTCGATTTGTGGCCGCTGGTAAAAAGCGCCTACATCACCCTGATCGACCAGCGTTTCGATGATGAGCTGGCGGAAACCTGGTTCAACTCGATCTTCTGCGGCCTGTTCAGCCATGACCAGATCAGCGATGGCTGCATGTTCATCCACACCACGCGGCCGTCCCTGCGCCCGCAGGCCAGTGCTCCGCAGACGCGCAGCTACAAGCCGCAGGGCAATTTGCAGCAGGCCCTGCATGCGGTGTTCAGCGATTACCGTTTCAGCGTCGGCTTCGAGAACCTCGAACGCGATATCAACCGCCTGGAAGGGCAGTTGCGCAACAACCTGCCGGACTGGGTGTGCAAGGATCCGGAGCTGTGCATCGAGCTGTTCTCCTTCACCCTCTACCGCAACAAGGGCGCCTACCTGGTCGGGCGCATCTTCACCCGCGACGAGCAGTGGCCGCTGGTGATCCCGTTGCTGCACCGCGAGGGGCAGGGCATCCAGATCGATACGCTGATCACCGACGAGGCGGAAGTCTCGATCATCTTCTCCTTCACTCGTTCCTATTTCATGGTGCGGGTGGAGATCCCGGCGGAATTCATCGGCTTCCTCAAGCGCATCCTGCCGGGCAAGCACATCGCCGAGCTGTACACCTCGATCGGCTTCTACAAGCACGGCAAGTCGGAGTTCTACCGCTCGCTGATCAACCATCTGGCCAGCACCGACGACAAGTTCATCATGGCGCCGGGCGTGCGCGGCATGGTCATGAGCGTGTTCACCCTGCCGGGCTTCAACACGGTGTTCAAGATCATCAAGGATCGCTTCTCGCCGTCGAAGAACGTCGACCGCGCCACGGTGATCGAGAAGTACCGCCTGGTGAAGAGTGTCGACCGGGTCGGACGCATGGCCGATACCCAGGAGTTCGCTGACTTCCGCTTCCCCAAGGCCAAGTTCGATCCCGAGTGCCTGGCCGAACTGCTGGAAGTGGCGCCGTCCACCGTGGCCATCGAAAACGACGACACCGTGTTGATCCGCCACTGCTGGACCGAGCGGCGCATGACCCCGCTGAACATCTACCTGGAAAGCGCCAACGAGGCCCAGGTGCGCGAAGCCCTGGAGGACTACGGTCTGGCCATCAAGCAGCTGGCCGCGGCGAATATCTTCCCCGGCGACATGCTGCTGAAGAACTTCGGCGTCACCCGCCATGGCCGCGTGGTGTTCTACGACTACGACGAGATCTGCTACCTGACCGAGGCCAACTTCCGGCGTATTCCGCCGCCGCGTTATCCGGAAGACGAAATGGCCTCCGAGCCCTGGTATTCGGTGGCGCCGCTGGATGTGTTCCCCGAGGAGTTCCCGCCGTTCCTGTTCGCCGATATCGGCCAGCGTCGGCTGTTCAGCCAGTTGCATGGCGACCTGTACGACGCCGACTACTGGAAGGGCCTGCAGGAGGCGATTCGGGCGGGCAAGGTGATCGACGTGTTCCCCTACCGGCGCAAGGAGTTCGCCGACAGCATCCAGTGATGGTCAGGGTCTGTTGCGTTCCTTTCGCGCAACCCGCATGGATTCCGTCGCGGCCGTGAGCGAAGCGGCAACCGCCCCTGAACTGATCTGCGACAACTGGCTTCGTCCTGGTGCGAGCTAGCCTATGCTCAAGGGTAGTGGCTGCAGTTGCAGCCCACGCCGCTTTGCTTATGGCAGGAGGACGTTGTATGAAAGCCAGATTGCACAATGTTGTTCGCCAGTTTCTCATCGCACTGGGCTTGATCGAGCCGCCGCGCCTGCAACCGATCCCCGTGCGTAGAGAACCATCGCGTGATGCACGCAAGCCCACGCATTTACGCTAGATCGTCAGTGCACAGGTAGGCGCAAGGCCTACCTGTCTTGGATCGGTTTTTCTCTGCCTGGCAGAGAGCAGACGCTTGTCTGTGATATGGGCATGGCTCGGCTGGCGCTGGACTAATGCCACACTTTTAATGGTGTTTTTGCACGGCTGTGCTAGACCCTATTTGTGTGAGCTTGGAAGTCCACCGTCAACCTTGTCCAAGGATGATTCCCATGCGCCAAAACCTCCCCGTATCCCAGCGGGAAAGAACTTTCCCAGCGACTGAACGCCTGATTTCCACGACCGACCTGAACAGCCATATCACCTACTGCAACGATGCTTTTGTCGAGATCAGCGGCTTTACCCGCGAAGAATTGATCGGTCAGCCGCACAACATGGTGCGTCACCCGGATATGCCACCCTCGGTGTTTGCCCATATGTGGGAAACCATCAAACAGGGCAAGCCCTGGATGGGGGTGGTCAAGAATCGCTCGAAGAATGGTGATTACTACTGGGTCAGTGCCTATGTCACGCCGGTCTATGAGAACGGCAAGATGTCCGGCTACGAGTCGGTGCGCTCGGTGCCCAGTGAGGAACAGAAAAGGCGGGCCGAGAATCTCTATGCGCGTTTGCGCGCTGGCAAACCACCGGTGCCCAAGCTGGAATACCTGACCTATGACCTGCTGCGTTCCTGGCCGCTGATCCTCGCCGGTCTGGTGATCCTCGGTGGTCATTGGGTAATGAGTGGTTGGTGGTTGCTTCTATTCATTTTCGTGGTGATGTTTGGCCTGGGCTCTTATCAGCTGTACAGCAAGCGCCAACTGATCCGGCAGACCCTGGCCGAGCACCCCAAGGCCTTTACCAGTGCGCTGGTGGCGTTGACCTATAGCGATAATCGCGGCGCTCAGGCGCTGCTCGACATGGCCATGATCAGCGAGGAGGCGCGTCTGCAGACCGCCCTGACGCGCCTGGAAGATGCGGGTGAGAGCGTGCGCAAGCGTGCCGCGCAGTCAGCCGAGCTGTCGCGTTCTGGTGCCGAACTGCTGGATCAGCAACGCAGCGAGACGGATCAGTCGGCCACGGCGATCAACCAGATGGCGGCCACCATTCAGGAAGTAACGCACAACGTGCAGAACACCTCGCATGCCGCCGAAGAGGCGGATCGTCTGGCGCAGCAGGGCCGTCATCTTGCCGATAGCAGCCTGCAGGCCATGCAGCATATGGCGGGTGCCGTACAGGAGATCGGCCAGGCGGTGAATGACCTGGCCAGCTCCACCCAGTCGATTGGCAGTGTGGCCGATGTGATCACTTCGATCGCCGAGCAGACCAATCTATTGGCCCTCAATGCCGCGATCGAGGCGGCGCGAGCGGGTGAGCAGGGCCGAGGTTTTGCCGTGGTGGCCGATGAGGTACGGGCGCTGGCCGGGCGTACGCGGGAGTCCACGGAGCAGATCCACCAGATCATTTCCTCCTTGCGCAGTGGCGCCGAGCGAGCGGTGCAAACCGCCGGCAAGGGCGAGACGATTTCCCGCGAGAGCGTGCAAAGCGTCGAAGAGGTGCGTGAGGCGCTGGTGGGCATCAGCACGGCGGTGACCCGTATCACCGGCATGAGCCAGCAGATGGCCGCGGCTTCGGAACAACAGAGCCATGTCGCCGAGGACATCAGTCGGCAGATTACCCGCATCGCCCAGCTCTCCGATCACAGCGCGGGTCAGGCGCAGCAAGGGGCGACGATTGGGCGGGAGCTGGAGCAGATGGCCGAGTACCTGCACAGCCTGGCGGAACGCTTTAACCGCTGAAGCAGTTAGAGGTTGGACGACAAGACCCGGCATTGACCGGGTCTTGTTTTTTCAGCTGCGTAGTTGTGTTGTTTGCCCATAACCCGTGGCTGAGGCGCAGGCTCGGCGGTATATGTTCAGGCTTGCCGCTTTGCTGGCGCCGAATAGATTTCTCTCGCGGCTGGTGAGCGGTTGCCGTGCTGCAACTGCGTGGGCTGAAGCAGCTATGGCACACTGCGTGGCCCAAGGAGTGTGCGTATGTCCCGACCCCGCTGCGAGCGTTGTGCTCGACCGCAGAACCATTGCCTGTGTCACCTGATTCCGAGCCTGCCGAGCCGTACACGGGTGTTGATCTTGCAGCATCCGGACGAGGTGGCGCATGCCCTCAACACCGCTCGGTTGGCGGCATTGGGCCTGATGAATGCCGAACTCAAGGTGGGTGAGGTGTTTGCCGATCTGCAGCAGTGGCTGAATAACGAGTACCGCGCTTGCCTGCTGTTCCCCGGGGAGCAGGCGCAGGAACTGCCATTGGCCAGCGTGCCGGGGGATGATCGTCCGCTATTGCTGGTGGTGCCGGATGGTACCTGGCGCAAGGCGCGCAAGTTGCTGCACCTGAATCCGCTGTTGGCTGAGTTGCCACGGGTCTGTTTGCCGGCGGGGCTGCAGTCACGCTATCGCCTGCGCAAGGCGCCAGGGGAGGGGGCGCTGGCGACCATCGAGGCCATAGTCGTTGCGCTCAATCTGCAGGAGGCACCGGCCTGTTTCGATGAGCTGCTGCGCCCGTTCGACGCGCTGATCGAGGGACAGATCGCCGCGATGGGCGAGGAAACCTTTCTGCGCAATCACCAGAAATCGTAGCCCGGATGCAATCCGGGGCCCTGTTGCATCCGGCACGAAAATTCCCGGATTGCATCCGGGCTACCTCAGTACTCAACGTTCGCGCAGTGCTTCCGAGCGGGCTTTGAGCACGGGCTTGAGCAGGTAGTCCAGCACGCTCTTCTCGCCGGTGATGATGTCGACGGTGGCCACCATGCCGGGAATGATCAGCAGGGGATGTTCCTTGGTGCCCAGGTGGCTCTGGTCGGTGCGTACCTGGATCAGGTAGAAGCTGTTGCCTTCCTCGTCGGTGATGGTGTCGGCGCTGATCAGTTCCAGTTTGGCCTTCAGTCCGCCATAGATGGTGTAGTCGTAGGCGGTGAACTTGACCATGGCCTTCTGGCCGGGATGGAGGAAGGCCACATCCTGCGGGCGCACCTTGGCTTCGATCAGCAGGTTGTCTTCCAGCGGTACTACTTCGACCATGGCATCACCGGGCTGCACCACGCCACCAATGGTGTTGACCTTGAGCAGCTTGATGATCCCGTGCACGGGTGAAACCACCGTGGTGCGGGTCACCCGGTCGTCGATGGCGACGCTGGTAGAGGTGATCTTCTTCAGCTCGGTGCGCATCTCGTTGAGTTCCTTGAAGGCATCCGAGCGGAAGGCCAGTTCGGACTCCTGAATGCGGCTCTTGATTTCTTCGATGGCCGATTCGGCGCGCGGGATGGCCAGGTTGGTTGCATCCAGCGAGCCGCGCACCTCCACGGCGCTGCGGCGCAGGCGGAGGATTTCCACCTGAGAGATCGCTCCGGTTTCCACCAGCGGCTGCGACATGTTCAGCTCCTGTTGGAGCAGCCCAAGACTGGAGCGATATTGCTGGGATTTGGCGCGGAATTCGGCGAGCTCCTGGGTTTTCTGCTGCAACTGCTCCTGCAGGGTGTTTTGCTCACTGTGCAGGCGCTGCTGGCGCGAGCGATACAACGCCATTTCGTCTTCAACCAGTTGCGGGGCCTGTTTCACCAGCTCCTCCGGCAAGGCCAGGGGGCGACCCTCGGCTTCGGCGCTGAGGCGTTCCACGCGGGCGACCAGGGCCATGCGATCGGCTTCGGTTTCGCCACGGTTGGAGAGGAAGCGGGTGTCGTCGAGGCGCAGCAGGGTGTCGCCCTTGTTCACTACTTGGCCTTCACGCACGAAGATCTCAGTGACGATACCGCCTTCCAGGTTCTGGATGACTTGTATCTTGCTGGATGGGATGGCTTTGCCTTCGCCGGTGGTGACCTCTTCCAATACGGCGAACTTGGCCCAGATCAGCGCCACCAGCAGGCAGGCGCTGACCGACCACACCGTGGCCCGGGCCAGCCAGGGCGAATCTTCCAGAATGGCGCCGTCTACTTCGGGCATGAACTCGGTGTCCTGCTTGTTTTTCTGCAGGCTGCCGAAGTAATCGCGGATCGATTGAGTCAGTTCCATGCACGACCTCCACAGGGTGGCGCGCTTTACACCGCCGCCGGACCGACGCGACCCTTGCGCAGGGCTTCGATCACGGCTTCTTTAGGGCCATCGGCGACGACATGGCCATTGTCGAGTACCACCAGGCGGTCGACCATGCTGAGCATCGAGGCGCGGTGGGTGATCAGCAGTACGGTCTTGCCCTGCGCCAGGCTGTGCAGGCGGTTGCGCAGGATGTCTTCGCTGGTGTTGTCCATGGCGCTGGTCGGTTCGTCGAACAGCAGGATGGGCGGGTCGAGCAGCAGGGCCCTGGCTAGCAATACTGCCTGGCGTTGGCCGCTGGACAGCAGTTGCCCGCGTTCCCCTACCGGGCGATCGAAGCCTTGCGGGTGTTGCCGGGCCAGTTCGGAAACCCCGGTCATTTCCGCCACTTCGAGCATGCGCGCGTCGCTGACATAACGGGCGCCCAAGGTCAGGTTGTCGCGCAAGCTGCCCGACAACAGGGGCAGGTCGTGGGCGACGTAACCGATCTGGTGGCGCAGGTCGGCGACATCCAGCTGGCGCAGATCGAGGCCGTCGAGAAGAATCTGGCCTTCGTCCGGGCTGTAGAAGTTCATCACCAGGCGCGCGAGTGTGCTTTTGCCCGAACCGCTACGACCGATGATGCCGATTCGCTCTCCGGCATTCATGCGCAGGCTGACTTTGACCAGGGCCGGGGTGCTCTGGCCGGGATAACTGAAGCTGACCTGGCGTACATCGAGCGCGCCTTTCAGATGGGTGCGTTCCAGTGGGCGCTGCTTGGCCTCGCGTTCCTGGGGCAAAGCCATCAGCGCATCGGTGCTGGTCATGGTCAGGCGGGCTTGCTGGTAGCGGGTAATCAATCCGGCGATTTGCCCTAATGGGGAAAGTACTCGGCTGCCGAGCATGTAGCAGGCCACCAGGGCACCAACGCTGAGGTGCCCGGCGATGATGATGTAGACCCCGGCGACTATGGTGGCCATACCGGCAAACTGCTGGAAGAACATGGTGCCGTTGGTGGCCAGTGAGGCGAGGAAGCGGCTGTGGTTATCCAGGCGGGTGAGAGCGCCATGGGTTTTTTCCCAGTGATGCTGGCGCTCGCTTTCGGCGCTGCAGGCCTTGAGGGTTTCCAGGCCGCTGAGGGTCTCGATCAGTAGCGCCTGGCGTTCGGCGCCCAGGGCGAGGCTTTTCTGTACGGTGTCGCGCAGGCGAGACTGGATCACCAGGGCGAAAATGGCGGTAATCGGGAAGGCCAGCAGGGGAATGACCACCAGCCAGCCACCCAGCAGGCCAATGACCACGATCATGAGGATGGAGAAGGGCAGGTCGATCAGGCTGGTCAGGGTCACGGCGGTGAGAAATTCACGCAGCCCCTGGAAGTCGTGGATGCTCTGGGCGAACCCGCCGACGGTGGCCGGTCGCGCCTTCATCGACATGCCGGTGATGCGCTCGAACAGCGTGGCGGACAACACCACGTCGGTCTTCTTGCCGGCAATGTCGAGCAGATGTGCTCGCAGTACACGCAGCAGCAGTTCGAAGCCGCTGCCGATGAACAGACCGATGACCAGTACCCACAGAGTCGACGTGGCCTGGTTGGGTACCACGCGGTCATAGGTTTGCATGACGAACAGCGGCACCATCAGGCCCAGCAGGTTGATCAGCAGGCTGGCGAGCACCGCGTCGGTATACAGCCAGCGTGACAGCTTGAGCGTGTCACGAAACCAGGCATCGATGCGTGGTACCAGCGGTGTGCGGACATCTTCCAGCTCATGCCGCGGACGGGCGAAGAAGGCCTGGCCGGAATACTCCAGCAGCAGGTGTTCACGACTGACCCATTGCTCGCCGCCTTCGGCTTCGCACGGCAGGATCAGCAGCTGGTTCTTTGGCCCGAACTTGCGCAATACGGCGCTGCGACCGTCTTTCAGCAATAGCAGGACGGGCAGGTTGAGGGGTGAGATGGCGTTGAGGTCGCGGCGCAATATGCGCCCTTGCAGACCCGCCCTGGCGGCTGCGCGTGGCAGGAGTTCAGCGCTCAGGCATTGTTCCGGCATTGGCAGGCCGGCGGTAAGGCTGGCCCGGCTGGCGGAGCATTCATGCAGGTTGCAGAGAATCAGTAATCCATCCAGTAGCGGGTCATCGTGACTTTGCCGCTGGTCGTCGGAAGGCTTCCGTTCCATGGTGGTCAAGGTCACTACTCCTGAGAGGTTGCCTGGAAACAGTGGATGAATCGTTTCCAGGCAATCTCTTCGCCGGGTTTACTTCATTTCCGGCAGGCGCGCCTCACTTTTGATTTCGGTGAGTGCTACAGCTTCAGCCGGGAGTACGACGTTCTGCTTCTTCAGCAGATCGCCCGTGGCGGAGATCACGCGGTACATGGAGAACTCTTCGGTGTAGCGCACCTCGGTGTAACGGCGGTTGGCGGTGAAGAGTTCGTTTTCACTGTCCAGCAGGTCGAGCAGGGTGCGTTGGCCGAGGCTGAACTGCTGCTGATACGCCTCGCGTACGCGTGAGGTGTAATCAGCATAGTCGCGCGCCTTGGGAGTTTGCAGGCGGGCGTTCTCCATGGCGTTCCAGGCCAGGGCCAGGTTCTCGTTGAGAACGCGCAGGGCATTGTTGCGAATGTCCATCGACTGGTTGATCTGGTGCGCCGCTGATTGCAGGCGGGCCTTGTCGCGCAGGCCGTTGAACAGGTTGTAGTTCATCACCACGGCGGCACGCCAGGTGTTGTAGTGGCCTTCATCGCCCTGGGTGTTGTCATCGGCGGTGGTGGCCAGCTCCAGATCGAAGCGCGGGTAGAAGGGCGACTTGGCCACTTCATACTGCTTCTCTGCGGCATACACATCGGCTTGTGCCGATTTCAGGTAAGGGTTGTTGTCCATTACCGTTTGCCGGGCAACGCCCAGATCCTCGGGGACTTCACCCTTGATCGTGCCTGGTTGCTCCAGCTCGTCGGGCATGCGTCCGGTAGCGCTGAAGAAGTTGGCTTCGGCGTCGGCGAGGTTGACTTGTTCGGTGTAGAGGTTGTTCTCCGCCAGTGCCAAACGCGCTTCGGACTGATCGAGGTCGGCAGTGCTGCCCACGCCCCGCTCGCTACGCAGGCGGATCTGATCATGGATGCGCTGGTGGGCCTGCAGGTTGTTCTCGGCCAGGGTCACCATTTCGCGGCGCTTGAGTATGTCCAGGTAGACCTCGACGGTACGCAGGGCCAGGCTCTCGGAGGTGCCTAATACATAGTAGGCGCGGGAGTTCACCACGGCTTCAGTGCGCGCCACCTCGTTTGGGGTGTTGAAACCATCGAACAGCATCTGCCGCAGGCGCAGTTCGGCGTCGCGGTAGTTCAGGGTTTCCTTGTTGTGATCGCCAAGAGCACGAGTGCTTGGGCTGTCGGTTTGCTCGCGACCATAGCCGGCTAGCAGATCGACGGTTGGCAGGTAGCCGCCCTTGGCAACCTTGACCTCTTCATCGGAGACAAGGCGGTCATTCATGCTGGCGTGCAGTTCGGGGTGGTTGTCTACCGTGCTTTGAATCGCCTCGGAGAGGGTCATTGCCTGTGCCTGGGTACAGGCAATCGCTAGCAATATGCCTTGGCAGAGCGGTGTAAGAACGCGCATGGGGTAGTTCTCCTTATTTATATGCTCAGTTCCTGTCGCCAGAATATTGACGCTTTCCCTGAAAAAGCGTTTCAGGTCTGTAACATCACAGCTAAGAACATCTTTAAGAGTAGCTAAGAAAAAATTGGCGCAAGATTTATGAGAAAAAAGTCTTATGCACTCTGTGAAAACCAGCACATTGTTTCCCCTGTAAGCCGCGAGAAATGAGGCTTTCAGCTCATTTTGCGGTGAAGGTTGGTGGTCAAGCGCAGTTTGGAGCATAAGGGCGAAGAGGTATCTGAGGGAATAGGTCGGTGCAGTTGGGGCGACACTTTTTTGTCGCGTTGGCGAAATGGGTTGATAGCACCGTAGCTTTTTCCGGCAATTTTCTTCGCACAATCCTCTGATTCGAAAGGCGATTGACCCTTTTGAAACGTGTCGGCAGCGGCCGACGGTGTGGTGTGGAGGAAGGAATCATGGCTACTTTGATTGGTGTCGTCAGCCAGGTTGTCGGCGAGGTCTATGCGGTAGCTGGCGACGGAACGCGTCGGCCGCTAGTCGAGGGTGATCGTGTCTATGCCGGTGAGCAGCTTGTAACCGGTGCCAGCGGTGCGATTGCCATCACCATGACCAACGGTCAGGAACTGACCGTTGGGCGCGATAGCAGTCTGACCCTCAACGAGCAGATGCTCGCCGGCGCAGAGGGTACGCCTCCTGCTTCACCTGAAGATGCGGCCCCTGCCGCTCCCTCCGATTCCGAACTGACTGATGTCGAACAATTGCAGGCTGCGATCGAGGCGGGTGTCGACCCGACCCTTGAGGGCGAAGCGACTGCTGCTGGTCCCGGTGCAGGCGGCGGTGGTGCTGGTGGTGCTGGTGGCATAGGTGGCGGCCATAGCTTTGTACTGCTCGGCGAGACCGGCGGTGCACTCGATCCGGTTATCGGTTTCCCCACCGAGGGGCTGAGTAGTGGTCCGGAGTTCCCGGATGCCGAACCCATTGTGACCCCTGACCCGGAAGCGCCGGTTGTAATACCGGATTTCACCCCGGACATCGACATCGAATACGAGGACGAGAGCGGTACGCTGGTTGCCGGGCCGGCCATTGTTGACGAGGAAGGGCTGGCCGATGGCACCAACCCTGGCAGCAATGCCGAGCAGGCCAGCGGTACGATCATTATCGATTCGCCGGATGGCATTTCTGTACTGGAAATCCAGGACGTCAATGGTAACTGGATAGATGTAACCGATGGCGGCGTAGTGCAGGGGCAGTATGGGACCCTGACGGTGGATGCAGCCGGTAACTGGACCTATACCCTTAGTGATAACACCTTCGACCACAGCAATCCTAACGCCACGGGTGCAGCTGATCAGGTTGGCGAAAGCTTCCCTGTGCGGATGTTCGACCTTGATGGTGATGTATCGCCTACGGTGTCTATTGATGTGCTGGTCAACGACGATGGCCCGATTCTGCTAGAGGGCGAGGGCGCACTGGTCTCTGCCGTTGTCGATGAAGACGAAACCTCTGATGGCATCAGCGATGGCGACGGCGTTACCAACTCGGTTTCCGGTGGTGCCGGTACCCTCACCGCACTGGTCAACTTCGGTGCCGATGGCGTTGGCAGCTTTGGTCTGAGTGGAAGCCCGGCTGCTATCGCCTCTCTGGAGGCACAAGGTCTGACCTCGGGTGGAGTCGCGCTGACCTACAGCGTCGTTGGCAATGTGCTGACCGCTTCGGCAGGTGGTGAAACCATTTTCACCCTGCAGGTGGGTGGTAACGGCAGTTACAGCTTCACTCTGGTTGGTCAGCTCGATCATCCGACCCCAGATGGCAATGACGATGAACTGCTCGATTCGGGCATCGACTTCTCTGGCGTGCTGGCCGCGACTGATGGTGACGGTGACTCGGTGGGAACCTTCAACCAAGGTAGCTTCGTCATCAATGTTGAGGACGATGTGCCGCAACTGGTGGAGTTGCGCGAAGTTGGCGTAATCGCGCAGGTACAGGAGGACGCACTGACCACTGCTGGTGGTGCCCCCTATGAAGGCAATGACGAGGGTGGCCAGGTAACCACCGTCAGTGGCGGCCCAGGTACTCTTTCGGCCTTGGTCGATTTTGGTGCCGATGGCCCTGGTGGTTTTGGTCTGTCCGCTGATGTCAGCTCGCTGGATGCCCAATCCCTGAGTAGTGGCGGCATAGCGCTGAGCTATAGCGTCGTAGGTAATGTGCTGACCGCTTCGGCAGGTGGCGAGACCATCTTTACCCTGACCGTGAACCCGGATGGTAGCTTCAGCTTTGTACTCAGCGGTCCGCTTGATCACCCGGACCAGGATGGCAATGACTCCGAAGATCTCCCCGGCCTGGGTATCGACTTCTCTGCAGTACTGACTGCGGTAGATGGAGATGGCGACCCGCTGCCTGGCGGCTTCCCACCGGGTAGTTTCGCTATCGATGTTGAGGATGATGTGCCCGAGTTGGCCGGCAACCCTGAACAGGAAGAAGGTGGTTTGCTCTCGGTCAGTGGCCAGGTGCATGAAGATGCTCTGAGCCTGGGTGATGGTGCGCCCTACGAGGGCAATAACGACAGCCTGGGGCAAACCACTACGGCCAGTGCTCCGGATGGCACCTTGTCGGCCCTGGTCAACTTTGGTGCTGATGGCCCAGGCAGCTTCGGTCTGTCGACCGATGTCAGCTCGCTTGATACGCAGGGGCTGAGTAGTGGCGGTATCGCTCTGACTTACAACGTAGTGGGCAATGTACTGACGGCCTCTGCCGGTGGTGAAACCATCTTCACCCTGACCGTGACAGCCGGAGGTGGCTACGAATTTGTGCTCAGCGGCCCGCTGGATCATCCCAACGCCGATGGCGATGACAGCGAAAATATCAATGGCCTGGGCGTCGATTTTTCCGGAATTCTTACGGCTACCGATGGAGATGGCGACCCCTTGGGCGCTGGTTTTCCGCGCGGTAGCTTCACCGTCAACATTGAAGACGATGTACCGCGGCCGGTGGTGGACGGTGAGGCCGGTGTGCACGCAGCTGTGCAGGAAGATGCATTGACATTGGGCGATGGTGCGCCCCATGAAGGCAATGATGAAGGTGGTCAGAGCACTACCATTACCGCGCCTGACGGCACGCTGTCCGGCCTGGTTGAATTCGGCGCGGATGGCCCCGGTAGTTTCGGTCTGTCGACGGATGTCAGTTCACTCGATACACAGAACCTGAGCAGTGGTGGTGTGCCCCTGACCTACGATGTGGTCGGCAATGTGCTGACCGCCTCAGCTGGTGGTGAAACGATTTTCACCCTGACTGTGACGGCTGGTGGCGGCTACGAGTTTGTCCTCGAAGGCCCACTCGACCATCCGATGATGGATGGCAATGACAGTGAAACCCTTGTGGGTCTGGGCATCGACTTCTCACACATGATCACTGTCACCGATGGCGACGGCGACCCCATGCTGGTAGCACTGCCAGAGGACAGCTTTACCATCGATGTGGAAGACGATGTACCCGAACTGGACAGTGTTGAAGGCAAGCAGCCCACGGTGAATGCCGTGGTACACGAGGATGCTTTGGCGGTGGGCGATGGTGCGCCCTATGAAGGCAACGATGAAGGTGGTCAGACAACGAGCATCACTGCGCCCGACGGTACCCTCTCGGCGATGGTCGAGTTCGGTGCGGATGGCCCCGGTAGCTTCGGTCTGTCGACGGATGTCAGCTCGCTCAATACACAGAACCTGAGCAGCGGTGGTGTGCCGCTGACCTACAACGTGGTCGGCAATGTGCTGACGGCCTCGGCCGGTGGTGAAACGATCTTCACCCTGACCGTGACGGCCGGTGGTGGCTACGAGTTTGTCCTCGAAGGACCGATCGACCACCCGATGACCGATGGCAATGACAGTGAAACCCTCGCAGGCCTGGGTATCGACTTCTCCGCGCTACTGACCGCCACCGATGGTGACGGCGACCCTCTGGTCAATGGTTTTCCCCAAGGCAGCTTCACGGTCGATGTGGAAGATGACGTACCAGAGCTGGCTGGTAGTGAGCGCGAACATCCGACCGTCAATAGTGCCGTGCAAGAGGATGCATTGAGCCTTGGGGATGGCGCGCCCCATGAGGGCAACGATGAGGGTGGTCAAAGCACTAGCATCACCGCACCTGACGGCACCCTGTCGGCAATGGTTGAGTTCGGTGCCGATGGCCCCGGCAGCTTCGGCTTGTCGACCGATGTCAGCTCGCTCGTTACACAGGACCTGAGCAGCGGTGGTGTGCCGCTGACCTATAACGTGGTCGGCAATGTGCTGACGGCCTCGGCCGGTGGCGAGACCATCTTCACCTTGACTGTGACGGCGGGTGGCGGCTACGAGTTTGTCCTCGAAGGCCCGATCGATCATCCGGTTATGGATGGCAATGACAGCGAAAGCTTGCCCGGCCTGGGCATTGATTTCTCCGCGGTACTGACCGTCACCGACGGCGATGGTGACCCTCTGGTCGGCGGTTTCCCGTCAGGCAGCTTCACCATCGATATCGAGGATGACGTACCGCGCGATGCTGTGGGCGAAGGCTCGACCATCAATGGTCTGGTCCATGAGGATGTTCTCAGCACCGGCTCCGGAGCACCTTATCAGGGCAATCCCGAAGGGCTTGGGCAAACCACCACGATCAGTGGCGGTACTGGCGCGCTGCATGCGCTGGTCAGCTTTGGCGCAGACGGTCCCGGTACGTTCAACCTGTCCAGTGATGTCAGCTCGCTTGATCTACAGGCTCTGACTTCCGAAGGCACGCCATTGAGCTACAGCGTGGTGGGCGATGTGCTCACGGCCACTGCCAATGGCAACACCATCTTTACCCTGACAGTGAGTGATGACGGCAGCTATGAGTTTGTCCTCGGTGGTCCTATCGATCATCCAGTGGCAGATGGCACCCTCGATGGTGAGCAGCTGGCAGGTTTGGGTATCGACTTCTCTGCTCTGCTGATCGCCACCGATGGCGATGGCGATCCTCTGGCTGCGGGCTTCCCTGCGGGCAGCTTCACCGTCAATGTTCAGGATGATGTGCCTCTGCCAACGCAGGACGACCAGGCGGATATCAACCTGGTTGTTCAGGAAGATGCCTTGACCCTGGGTGGTGGTGCCCCCTACGAGGGTAACGAGGAGGGCGTTGGCCAGAGCACTACGGTTTCTGGTGGGCCGGGTGCGCTCTTTGCGCTGATCGACTTTGGTGCCGATGGCCCGGGTACGGTTGGCCTGTCTAGCGATGTCAGCTCGCTGACCTTGCAGGCGTTGACCTCTGAAGGTACGGCGCTGAGCTACAGCGTGGTCGGTGGAGTGCTGACTGCTACGGCTAATGGCAACACGATATTCACACTCACTATTGGGGGCGATGGCAGTTACGAGTTCGTCCTCAGTGGGCCGCTGGATCACCCGGTCGCTGATAGCGCCCTGGACGGTGAAACCCTTGCGGGCTTGGGTATCGACTTCTCGAAGATGATTACCGCCACCGATGGTGACGATGACCCGATGGTGATTGCCTTGCCCAATGGCAGCTTCGCTATCGATGTCGAAGATGATGTGCCCGAGGCTCGTGACATCGGTCAGCGGCCGTGGGTCAGCAATCAGGTCGATGAGGATGAGCTGCCGGCTGGTATCGGCGATGGCGATGGGGTCAACACCGTTGCTAACGGTGGGGCCGGTGCCCTGTATGCAGCAATCAATTTCGGTGCCGATGGCCCGGGTACGATCGGCTTGTCCAACAGCCCGGCTGGTATCGCGGCCATGGAAGCCCAAGGGCTGACCTCCGGTGGTGTGGCACTGAGCTTCGCAGTGGTGGGTAATCTGCTCACCGCCACAGCTGGCGCAGAGCCCATCTTCACCTTGCAGGTGAACCCGGATGGCAGCTACACCTTCACCCTGCTTGGCCCGCTGGATCACCCGGTGGCCGATGGCACGCCGGCCGGCGATAACGAACAGCTTGGTTCGCCGATCGACTTCTCGGCCTTGATTACCGCGACCGATGGCGACAATGACCCGCTCAGCGGCTTGAATCCGGGCAGCTTCGTGATTCAGGTGGAAGACGACATCCCAGTCGCCATGCCACTGCAGTACGACCAGACGCAGCAACCGATCCCACTGGTTTCCGGTCAGGTGGATGAGGATGAATTGCCCGGCGGCATCGCTGACGGTGACGCTACCGGCACCAGTACCAGTGCGCCTGACGGCACCCTGGACGCCTTGGTCAACTTTGGCGCTGACGGCGCTGGCGACTTCGGCCTGAGCGACGACCCGCTGGACATCGCGACCCTCGAAGCCCAGGGGCTGACCTCGGACGGTACGCCACTGACGTTCTCGGTGGTGGGCAATGTGCTGACTGCCATGGCCGGTGTCGATCCGGTCTTCACCCTGACCGTGACGGCAGGTGGCGGTTATTCCTTCGAACTGCTCGGGCCGCTGGATCACCCTCTGCCAGGTAGCACCGACGATGGCCAGTTGCTCGGCCTGCCGATCGATTTCTCCGGCGTGCTGACCGCCACCGATGGCGACGGCGACCCGGTCGACGGTTTCGTACCCGGCAGCTTCGTCATCAATGTCGAGGACGACGTGCCTGAGGCTCAGGACGACTACGCCGTGGTGGAGTCTGGGCAACCGCTCGACGTCAACGCAGTGTTCGTGCTGGACTTCAGCGGCAGCATCGACAACACCGAGCTGAACCAGATGCTGGAGGCCGTGCGTGCCGCGGCTCAGGCGTTGTTCAATGGCGCGTCCGACGTCAACGTGCAGATCGTGGCCTTCTCCGGCACGGCCCTGTCCTATCCGGTGATCAGCGACTTCGCCAGCTTCTCCGCGCTGATCGACAGCATCAATCCGGATGACGGCGGAACCCGGCCGTTCAATGGTAATACCGACTTCACCGCCGCCATCGAAGAAACCATGAGTGACTACACGCCGATTCCGGGGTGGAGCAACCAGGTGTTCTTCATCAGCGACGGCAATCCCAACGAGCAGCTGGGCACTGGAGGTAATTCCCTCGAGGACGACACCGCCAGCGACTGGCTGGACTTCATCAACGATAACGACCTCAACGTCACCACCATCGGCGTGGGTGGCGGCATCGACGAGGATCGGCTGCAGGATGTCGATCTCGATGGCAGCGGGGCACCGATTCTGGTGGGTGACTTCGACGACCTGATCGATGCCCTGCTGGATGCCGTTCTCGGTGGCCTGGTGGACGGTAATGTGCTTGAGGGCAACGATGAAGCACCGAATACAAGTGATGACGACGCCTTTGGTGCCGATGGCCCCGGGCAGATCCTCTCCATCGAGATCAATGGCACCACCTACACCTGGGACGGCACGGCTGATGGTGACGAACAGCTGACCGATATCGCTACTGCGGAAGGCGGCAAGTTGAGCTTCAACTTCGCCACCGGCGCCTGGAGCTATCAGGCTGCTGGGGATATCGATGGCGACAAGACCGAGACCTTCGAGTACGTGATCGTCGATAACGACGGCGACCCCTCGACCGCAACCCTGACGATCCACGTCGAAGACACCGGTCCGGTTGAGGGCTATGTGGATGAAGACAATCTGCCCGACGGCATCGACGACCTGGATAGCGTCACCGATGTTGCCACCGGTACTGTGGCCGACTTGGTGGTAGGGCCGGATGCGGGTTCGCATTTCACCCTGTCCACCGACGCCAGTGGCGTTACCCCGGCCACCTCGGGTGGCGTGGCCCTGGTTTACACCGTGCTTGGCGATACCCTGACGGCTACGGCCGGCCCGGCTGGTCCGGTGGTGTTCACCCTGCAGGTAGCGGATGACGGCAGCTATACCTTCAATCTGGAGCAGTCTCTGGACCATCCTCTGGATGGTAGCGATGACAATCAGCTGTTGACTCTCGACTTCACCAGCATCCTGCAGGCCAACGATGGCAGCGATCCGCTGACTCTGTCGGGTGACTTCCTGATCCACGTCGAGGATGACGTGCCGTTGATCGATGTCGGCCGCAGTGGGCAGGATGCCGACGATCTCAATACCCAGGATGCCGAGACCATTGGGGCTGGGGTTTCCGATACCGCGACCAGTGACTTCAGCGGCGCTTTCACGGCGACGCCCAACCACGGAGCCGATGGCCCCGGCGCGGTGACCTGGAGTTACTCCATGGCGCTGCTGGTGGCCGAGGGTACGCTGTCCGGGCTGAGCAGCGATGGCAATGCCATCCGCCTCTACCAGGACGGCAGTGGGCAGATAGTGGGTTCCACCGCAGGCAGCGAAGGTGCGATCACTCTCGGCAACACCATCTTCACTCTGTCGGTGGACAGCGCTACCGGCCTGGTCACCCTGACCCAGCGCCAGGAGATCGACCATGACCTGCCGGGCGATACCAGCAACTACGATGCCCAGGAAGCCGTACTCAATGCTGGATTGGTGGGCCTGAAGGGTACTGCCACCATCACCGACTACGACCAGGACACTGACAGCGACAGCCTGACCCTGGATCTGGGCGGCAAAGTGCTGTTCGATGACGATGGCCCGAGCATCAGCCTGGGCTTCGGCCAGAACACCGAAGTCCTCAATACCCAGGATGCCGAGACTATCGGCGGCGCCTCGGACAGTGACAGCGACAGCTTCTCCAGCGCGTTCAGTGTGACCAGCTCCAGCTACGGTGCAGATGGTCCTGGCACCGTGAGTGCCAGCTATGCGCTGGTGCTGTTGGCAGCGGAGGGCAGTTCGTCCGGCCTCAGCAGTGATGGCGCGACCATCTACCTCTATGAGACGGGTGGGGTGATCTACGGTTCGACTTCCGCCACCGAAGGGGGTGTCGATCCAAGCAACACCATCTTCAGCCTGTCGGTGAATGGCTCTGGTCAGGTAACCCTGACTCAGTTCGAGGAGGTCGACCACAGCCTGCCGGGCGTCGGCAGTAACTATGAAGCGCAGGAAGCTCTGCTTGGTGCGGGGCTGGTGGGCCTGAAAGGCACTGTCGTCATCACCGATGATGATGGTGATAGCGCCACCGACAACAAGACCCTCGATCTCGGTGGCCGGGTAGCCTTCGACGACCATGGACCGAGCATCAGCGTGGTCTTCGGCACTGCACCGAATCCGTCGCTGAACACCCAGGATGCCCAGACCATAGGCGGGGCTTCCGATACCGACTCCGGCAGCTTCTCGGGTGCCTTCGTCGTAACGCCCAACCATGGCGCGGATGGCCCCGGTACGGTCACTCAGACCTACAGCCTCAACCTGCTGGCAGGTGGTAACGGCCCGCTGGCATCCGGCATGAACAGTGCCGCCGGCCCAATCTATCTGTACAAGATCGGTGGTGAGATCGTCGGTTCCTCGTCGGCATCCCTGGTAGGGGTAGCAGTGGGCAACACTGTCTTCTCACTGGCGGTAGATGCCGGAACCGGGCAGGTGACCCTGACCCAGTTCCAGGAGATCTCCCACGATCTGCCAGGCGCCAACAGCAACTACAGCAATCAGGAAGAAGTGCTGCTGGCCGGCAAGATCGGCCTGACCCTCACTGCGACCATTACCGACGGTGACGGCGACTTCGCCAGTGCCGACAAGACCCTGGATCTCGGTGGCAAGATTGCCTTCGACGACGACGGTCCGTCCGTGGGCAGCAACCTCATGGTGCAACTGGACGATGATGCACTGACCAATGGCATCCCAGGCGGACCTGGTGGTACCGACGATGCCAACGGACTCAATACCGGTGGCGCTCTCGTTCACAACTTCGGTGCCGATGGTGCTGGTACGGTGCAATGGCTGACCACGGGAGCTCCGCTAGGCTTCACCTATGAAGCCGGTCCTGCGGGTTCGCTGCTGGTCAAACAGGGCACCACCACAGTCCTGACGGTGACGCTGAACAGCGCCACGGGTGCCTACAACGTCACTCAGAACGCGCCGATCCAGCATGCCGATGCCGACCTGGAGAACAATCAGGCGTTCACCCTGAACTATCAGGTGACCGACAAGGATGGTGACAAGGCCGATGGCACCCTGTCGATCAACGTCGACGACGACACCCCAGTGGCTCAGGACGATCATGCGGTGGCCCAGGACAGCAATACCGAGGACATCAACCTGGTGTTCGTACTGGACTTCAGCGGCAGTATCAGCAATACCGAGCTGAACCAGATGCTGGATGCCGTGCGCACCGCTGGCCAGGCGCTGTTCTCCAGCGCCACGGGCGATGTGAAGATCCAGTTGGTAGTGTTCTCGGAAAGTGCGCTGTCGTACGGTCCGTTCACCACCGCGGCGTCGTTCACTACCCAAGTCAATGCCCTCAACCCATCCGAGGTGGGCGGCGTTCGTCCCAATACCATCGGCAATGGCACTGACTTCACCGATGCCATCGAGAAGGCCATGGACGACTATGATCCGCTGCCGGGCTGGAGCAATCAGGTCGTCTTCGTCAGTGACGGTAACCCCAACCAGCAGACCGGCCCTGGTGGCACCTCACTGCTGGCTGGCACGGCCACTGACTGGAACACCTTCCTCAACAATCCGGCCAACCCCGTCAATGTCACCACCATCGGTATCGGTGACGGCATCATCGATGCCCGCCTGGAGGATGTGGATCTTGACGCCAACCCGAACAAGGATCCGCTGCGGGTAGATGACTTCGACGAGCTGGTTGACACCCTGCTCGACGCGGTGCTCGGTGCGGTGGTCAACGGCAACGTCCTGCTGGGCGACAACAACGCTGTTGGCGGTGGCGATGATGACGCCTTTGGTGCCGATGGCCCTGGCCGGATCCTGTCCATCGAGGTCGATGGCACCACCTATACCTGGGATGGCATTGCCGACGGCGATCACCTGTTGACCAATGTCGCAACGGATCTGGGCGGCACCTTCTCCTTCAACTTCACCACTGGCGCCTGGACTTATCGGGCTCCCTCGAACGTCATCGGTGATCAGGCCGAGAGCTTCGAGTACGTCATCGTGGACAAGGACGGCGACCCTTCGACAGCGACCCTCAGCATCCATGTCGAAGACACCGCTCCGGTGATCGGCAAGGTCGACGAGGATGAGCTGCCCGGCGGCATTACCGACAACGACGGTCAGACCACTACGGTTTCCGGTAGTTTGGTCGAGCTGCTGGTGGGCACCAACAGTGGGCAGTTCAGCCTGGACAACACGCCGACCGGTATGCCAGTGCTGACCTCGGACGGGGTTGCCGTTACCTATGGCTTCTCTGGTAATACGCTGACGGCGATGGCTGGGGCGACCAGCATCTTCACCTTGGTGGTGCAGAGCAATGGCGCCTACACCTTCACCCTGCTCGGGCCGCTGGATCACCCCGGTGCCAATGGCGATGACAACGAGATCCTGACGCTGAACCTTACCGGGGCCATACAGGCTTCCGATGGCGTCAACCCGCTGCCGCTGGCAGGTAGTCTGTTGATCCAGGTCGAGGATGATGTGCCGGCCATCCTGGCTACTTCCAATCTGGTGTACGCCAACAGCAGCAATCCGGCAGGGGGCACAGGGATTTTTGACTACAGCACCGGAGCCGATACCCGTGGTACTGGCCCGTTCAGTGCAGCCGATTCGGACTTCAAGACGATTAGCCTGAGCGGCACTGTCGGCGGCACGGCCATCAGCTCGCAGTCGGTGACCTGGCTGTCGGAGAGCGCCACCACGGCAACCTTCGAGGTCGAGTTCAGGTATGCGCCGAATCCGGCCACCCCAGGGACGACTGTTGAGGCCACAGGTACGCTGGTGTTCGACAAGGTCAACGGCACCTATACGGTATCGTTGAGCGAACCGGTCGAGGGCTTCAGTGTCCTGAAAACCAGTGCGTCGCTGAGCATCACGGGCTACGAGTCGGGTGGCAATGTGCTGGATAACACCCAACCGGCCGTGTCGGTGGCACAACTGGACAATGACTTCTATGTCCAGTTCCGCAGCGCCGCGGAGCCAGGAGCAGGCACCGGTGGCAATAACCTGCAGACGGGTGGGGTTGACACCAGCATATACGTCAACGGTGAGCAGTTCACCCAGGCGGCTTCCTGGGTCAGTGTCTCGAATACGGCGAACGGTGTGGGCGGCGACACCATCGGCAAGGGTGAGGTGCTGGATCTGACATTCCATACCACCAACCCGACCGGCACCGTGGTGGCCAATCCCGATGGTCGGGCGGAGGGCGTCTACCTCAAGTTCGACGGTATCAACAGCGAAGACCTGGTGGTGGTGCTGAAGCTGATTGGCGACGGTGGCGTAAAAACCACCCGGGCTCTGGTGATCAGCAATAGCGATATCGCCACATCCGGTAGTAGTGCAGCAACACTGGCGGCACTGTTGGCCTACGGCATCACGCTGGATAACAACGATGGTGCCATCGTTATTGAGCGCAATGACTACAACGGCGTGGGTGAAAACTGGCAGATCTACGGTGCGCAGATTCTGACCAGTGTTGAAAGCATTACCACCTCGTCCGCACTGAACTTCAATGCGGCCTTCGGTGATACGGGTGGATCGAGTTCGACCACCAACTTCAATAACCAGACCGACAGCGATGTGGTGAAAGTCTCCGATATCGGCCTGATCACCTCGGAGAACACCACACTGGATGCCGAACTGGACTTCCAGGTGGCGGTGCAGGACGCCGACAACGATGCCACGTCCAGTGTGAACCTGCATGTGACCATCGAAGCCGGAACCACCTTCACCGGGTCGGCACTGGCGGATGCCATTCAGGGCAGCACGGGCAACGACACCTTGTCCGGTCTGGCGGGCGACGATGTGCTGATTGGTGGGCTGGGTAATGACACGCTGATCGGCGGTGCCGACAACGATACCTACCTATGGAAGGCTGGTACGACCGGGACAGATACGGTCCAGGGCTTTGTCCATAACTTCAATGGCAATGTTAATGGTGATCGTTTGGACCTCTCCGATCTGCTCAGTGGGGAGAACCAGATCGGCAATGGAGGGCTCGGCAACCTGCTGAACTTCATCGACATCAGTACGGCCAACCTCGGAGGCGGCGCGGCGCTGGATACGGTGATCAAGGTCAGCGCTACTTCGGCGGCCGATCCGGCTACCTCGACCGAGCAGACTGTCGTGCTGCAGGACGTCAACCTCTACACCAGTTACGCCACTGGCAGTGAGGGCAGCGTGATCCTGGGCATGCTTGGCGATGGCACCCTCAAGGTCGATGTGGCCTAGCAGTTAGGCCTTATCCGAGCCTACCGTGGAGGCGGTAGGCTCGGGGGCTGTATGGCACAGTCGACACCGCTCGAACTGCACTTATATGATCAAGCCCGCTACCCTTCCCGGTAGCGGGCTTTTTCATGCCTGGAGGATGTCGCATGGTGTATGTGCTGAGGGACGAGGACGGTCGGCTGCTGCGGGTTGAGCATGAGCCTTTCGAGGGGATGACGGAAACCCTGGCGGTTGAAAGCCCGGAACTGGAGAACTGGCTGACAGCCAGGGAAGAAGTGAAGTCGCGCCTGACCAGCCTGAAAGAGTCAGACCTTGAACTGGTACGGGTACTGGAAGACGTGGTCAGCGTGCTGGTACAGAAGGGCGTGATTCGCTACACCGACCTGCCCGAGCCGGCGCGGCGCAAACTCGATCAGCGGGCGGTGACCCGTGCCGAGATCGAAGGTTTGAGTGGTCTGCTGGGTGACGACGAGCATCAGTTGATCTGAGAGATTGTGCCAAGCGTTGCGGTTGACCAGCTTTGGCCCTGGCGCTGCCCGAGCTTACAGGGCTGCCAGCGACTCGGTGCCACTCACTCCCATTTCTGGGAGTGGGGCAATATCCGCAAATACGCTCGTGAACTGATCTTTCCCGGATTGCATCCGGGCTACTTGTCAGCCCTGCCAGGGTGCTGGTGCACCAATCAGGCGACCCATGGCGCCGTGGATACCCAGTTCGTTCAGCACCGCTAGTTCACCTTCGGTCTCCACCATCTCGGCAATCAACGGCAGGTCAATGCTGTTGGTGGCGCGGAAGATGGCTTCGATGAACATGCGCTTGTCGCTTTCCTGGTCGATGGCGCGGATGTAGGTGCCATCGATCTTCAGGTAGGCCAGGCCCAGGTGGGTCAGGTTGCCGATCAGGCTGAAACGTCCACCGAAGTGCTGCAGGCCCAGGTGGAAACCGGCTTCACGCACGGCCTGGCTGAGTTTTTCCAGTTCTGCCGATGGCGGCAGGTAGCGCTCGTCCAGCTCCAGGGTCATCAGCGGACCCTGTTCCGGGTGCTCCCGGAGAATGGCAAGCATCTTCGCCAGGCTGGCCGGCTCACGCAGGGTTGCCGCAGACAGGCTGAGTGCCAGTGGTTGGGGGTTCTGCGTGAGGTGCGCCAGGCTGTGTTCGAGCATGGCCAGGTCGAAGCGCGCGGCCCAGCCGAGGCGCTCGATCCAGGGCAGGAAGCGGCCCGCGGCGATGGCTTCGCCCTGTGGGTCGATCAGGCGGGCGAGTACCTTCTGGTGCAGCGGCTGGCTGCGATCGGCGCACTGGGTGACCGGCTGGAAGTAGAGTTGCAGCTTGCTTTGTTTGAGCGCGTCGTCGATCCAGGCACGCCAGTCGTGCAGGCCTTGGCCGGGCATCGCGTTGAAGTCGTCCAGGCGTTCCCAGGGCTTGCCGGCATTGCTTTGTGCCTGGGCCAGGGCCTGGTCGGCGCGGCCGATCACGCTGCCCGGCTCCTCGCCGGGTTTGAATGCGGCAATGCCCAGGTGGGCGACTGGAGTGCAGTCGCTGGCACCGGTCTGGCGCAGGCTTTCCAGGCCTTCGACCAACTCCTGGGCCAGGCGGTCGGCATCTTCGCCAGCCAGGCCAGGGGCGAGCAGGGTAAATTCGCCGCCACGGCTACGTGAAGCCAGCCAATCCGGGGTGCCCTGCTCATCCAGCAGGCGTTTGAGCAGGTCGCCAATCGCGCTGATCAGGGCGTCGGTTTTCTGGCCGCCCATGCGCTGGTTGAGCCCGCCGAGGTCGTTGACGCGCAGGAACATCAGATAGCCTTCAGCGTTCTGTTCGGTAACGGCCAGTTGGTCGGCCAGGCGGATATCGAACAGGCGGCGATTGGCCAGGCCGGTAAGGCTGTCCTGATAGGCTTCTTCGCGCAGTTTCTCGCTGCGTGCGGCTTCTTCGGCGAACAGGTTTTTCAGCTTTTCGACCATCTGGTTCATGGCCATGACCACGCGCTTCAGCTCGGGGGTGCGTGGCACCTTGGGCAAGGAGAGAAACTCGCGACGGCTGATGGCCTGGGCCTGCTGCACCATGTTGTCGAGAGGGCGCAACTGGGTGCGCAGCAGCCAGCCACCGAGGATGGCGCTGACCACGCCGCACAACAGCAGCCAGAGCAGGCTGCCGATGGCGCTGTCCCACAGCTTGGCCAGGGCGAATTGCGGGTGGCTGAGCACCTCGACCCGCGCGGCCTGTTCCCAGCCCCGCATGATCAGGGCATCACCACCCTGGGGCTCCAGGTCGACCATGTCGACGAACCAGGCCGGGACATTATCCGAGGTGATGGTGGTGCGCCGCTCGACTATCACTTCCTCGCTGGGAATGCGCACCACGCGGATGGTGGCGAAGTAGCCGCTGTCGAAGATCGAGCTGACCATCAGTTCGATCATCGCCGGGTCATCGACGTGCGGGGTCATGGACAGGCCGAGCGCCGTGGCGGCGTCCTGGGCATGGGAGCGCAGTTGGCTGAGCAGTTGCTCGCGCGAGCTCTCCACCCCGGCGATGAAGCTGCCGGTGAAGGCCACTACCAGGAATAGGCAGATGGCGAGAAAAAGTTGTTTTAACAAGGACATAGAGTTCTCCTAACCCTCACCAACGGCGAAACCTTCGGCGCGCATTTTCTTCAATAGATCCTGCCAGCGCGAGAGCTTCTTGCTATCGCTTTTCTTGCTGTTGGAGCCCGGTAGATACAGCCCTTCGGCGTTGAAGGCATAGACCGGCAAGAGGTCTTTGCGCTGGGACGCCGGGCGGATTTCGCTGATCAGGTTGTCCAGCACCAGGGGCACTGCCGAGGGGCTTGAGTAATACGTGAGGACCATGTGTGCCTGGTTGTACTTCAGGGCCTTGACGTAGGTGATGCGCATCTTCTCGCTGGGGATGCCGAGGCGGCGCAGGGTGAAGTATTTGGCGATGGAGTAGTCCTCGCAGTCGCCGGCGCCTTTCACCAGCGCTTCCACCGGGGTGGCCCAGTAGTCTTCCTGGCGCCAGTTGCGGATGTCATCGGAGAAACGGAACTGGCGGTTGAAGAAGCGATTGACCGTGGCGAGCTTCTCGCTTTCAGAGAGGTTGGCGCTGGCCTGGATCAACTCGTCCCAGGCCTCGATACGGCCCTTGGCCACGCCCAGCTTGCCGTAGCGCTGCTCGGCGTTCTGGATGACCACGCCGAAGTCCCAGTTGGCCTTGGCGGCTACGCCGAGCAGCAAGCCCAGCAACAGGCCGAGCGCAAGCCAGGCCGCCGGCCGGCGCTGCGCTCGTCCTTGAATGCTCGACCGAGAATGCATGGCTTGTCTCTGCGCTGAAAGTGCCAAAAGTTTAGGCGCTACGTCACACTTTTGCCGCTTTTGTTTGTCGGCCAGCGGGTTCAACGAACTGGCAGGGTCTTCTGCTTGAGGATGTAGAGGCTGACCAGCACCGCGCTGGTGAGCATGAAGGCGCGGGCCCAGGGTAGCGGCACCAGGTAGCAGGACAGGCCGATGCTCAGCCACATCAGACCGATGGCGTAGACCTTGCCCTTGAGCGGAATGCCATTGCCTTCCAGGTAGTCACGAATCCACGGCCCGAGGTGGCGGTGATTGACCAGCCACTGGTAGAAACGCCGTGAACTGCGCACGAAACAGGCGGCAGCCAGGAGCAGGAACGGGGTAGTCGGCAGGACGGGGACGAAAATGCCGACCACCCCCAACACCACGCTCAGCCAGCCGACCGCCAGCAGTACATAACGTACGCTGCGGTGGCGGCTTTGCGGGATGTCGCTGTGCGCCATCGGCGCGGCTTAGTGGTGGCGGGGCTTGAGCAGGGCTGGCTTCTCTTCCGGCGCATGGCAGAGCAGGAACAGGGCGGTGAGCAGTTCAGGGATCTGGTCGACCATGCTGTCCACCAGGTCGCGGTCACGGGCGATCTCGGCGAACTCGGGTTGTTCGTCGAACAGGCCGGAGGCCACCATGATCGGCAGCAGCAGTTCGCTGACTTCGTCTTCGGCGTCTTCGAACCACACCGACTCACGCAGGAACACGCCTTCCATGAAGCCGATGCACCAGCCGCGCAGGTCGGAATCGTCCGGATCTTCACCAAGGTCGACGTCGCAGGGGAATTCCGGGTCGTCGTCACTGGCCAGCTGACGGCCGATGTGGGCCTTGAGCTGTTGCAGGGTGGCTTCGATGTCCACGCGCTCGGCGTCGCTGCGGTAGTGCGGCGGTTCGGCGAACAGGGCGTCGATCCATTCGCGCTCCGGCACCTGATCGGGGCAGATCGACAGGGCAGTCAGGTAGCCGTGGGCGGCCACGTAGTCCAAGGCCTCCTCATGCAGTTCATCGGCATCGAGGAAGGCTTGCAGGCGGGACAATTGCTCGGCGAAGGACATCGTGGCACTACCTTGAGGGAGTAATCACCGGGATTCTAGCCGCCTGGGCCGGCAAAAGCACGGCCGACGGGCGAGGGCGCCGCGGCTTGCTGGCTCGCGTATACTGCGCGCCCGCTTCTTCAGTCTTCGGATGATCCCGCCACTCATGTCCGCCGCCCTCCGCATTCTCAAAGATGTCTTCGGTTATGACGCCTTCCGCGGCAAGCAGGCGGCGATCATCGAGCGCGTGGCCGGCGGCGGCGATGCGCTGGTGCTGATGCCCACCGGCGGCGGCAAGTCGCTGTGCTTTCAGGTGCCGGGATTGCTGCGCGAAGGCCTGGCGGTGGTGGTATCGCCGCTGATTGCGCTGATGGAAGACCAGGTCTCCACCCTCGACGAGCTAGGCGTGGCCGCCGTGGCGCTGAATTCCACCCTGGGCAACGATGAGCAGCGCGATATCGCCGAGCGCATCCGCCGCGGTGAGATCAAGTTCCTTTATGTGGCCCCTGAACGCCTGGTCCAGCCGCGCATGCTGGCCTTTCTGCAGGGCCTGCAGATCGGCCTGTTCGCCATCGACGAGGCGCATTGCGTGTCGCAGTGGGGCCATGATTTCCGCCCGGAATACCTGCAGCTGGGCCAGCTCGCCGAGCTGTTTCCCAATGTACCGCGCATCGCCCTGACCGCCACGGCGGACATGCGTACCCGCGAGGAAATCGTTCAGCGCCTGCACCTGGAAAACGCCGAGCGCTTTCTCTCCAGCTTCGACCGACCGAACATCTTCTACCGCATCCTGCCCAAGGATCAGCCGCGCAAGCAGTTGCTGGCCTTTCTCACCGCGCGCAAGGGCGATGCCGGCATCGTTTATTGCCTGTCGCGCAAGAAGGTCGAGGAGGTCGCCGAGTTTCTCAGCGGCCAGGGTTACCCGGCGCTGCCGTACCACGCCGGCCTGCCCAACGAATTGCGCGCCTACAACCAGAAGCGCTTCCTCAATGAGGAAGGCCTGATCATGGTCGCCACCATCGCCTTCGGTATGGGCATCGACAAACCCAACGTGCGCTTTGTTGCCCACCTCGACCTGCCCAAGTCGCTGGAGGCCTACTACCAGGAAACCGGTCGCGCCGGCCGTGACGGCCTGCCAGCCGATGCCTGGATGGCTTACGGTCTGCAGGATGTGATCTTCCTCAAGCAGATGCTCAGCAACTCCGAAGGTGACGAGCGGCACAAGCGCGTCGAGCAGCACAAGCTGGATGCCATGCTCGCTCTCTGCGAGGAAACCCGCTGCCGCCGCCAGGCGCTGCTGGCCTATTTCGACGAGGAACTGCCGCAGCCCTGCGGGCATTGCGACAACTGCATCGACGGCGTACAGACCTGGGATGCCACCGAGCCGGCACGTCAGGCGCTGTCGGCCATCTACCGCAGTGGCCAGCGTTATGGTGTCGGCCATCTGGTGGATATCCTCCTCGGCCGCGAAAACGACAAGATTCGTGCCCCAGGCCACCAGCACCTGACGGTGTTCGGCATGGGCAAGGCGCTCAACGAAGGTGAGTGGCGCACCCTGTTCCGCCAACTGGTGGCACGTGGTCTGGCTGATGTCGATCTGGACGGCTATGGCGGCCTGCGCCTGTCCGACAGCTGCCGCCCGCTGCTGCGCGGCGAGGTGACTCTGCAGCTGCGTCGTGACCTCAAGCCGCAGCAGGCGGCCAAGGCTTCCGGCAGCAGTGCCAGCCAGCTGGTGCGTGCCGAGGAGCGCGAACAGTGGGAAGCCCTGCGCAGCCTGCGCCGCAAGCTGGCTGAAGAGCACAGCGTGCCGCCTTATGTGATCTTCCCCGATTCCACCCTGCTGGAGATGCTGCGCAGCAAACCGGCCTCGCTGAGCGACATGGCGCAGGTCAGTGGCGTCGGCGCGCGCAAGCTGGAGCGCTACGGCGAGGCCTTCCTCGAAGTGCTCAATGGCGCCGCAGAAGCGCCGCAGGTGGTGGTCGACCTGCGCCACGAGCTGGTCAGCCTGGCGCGTGCCGGGATGACCCCGCTGCAGATCGCCGCCCAGCTCAAATGCACCGAGAAGAACGTCTACAGCCTGCTGGCCGAAGCCATCGGCCGCCAGCAACTGAGCCTGGAGCAGGCGCTGGATCTGCCGGACGACCTGCTCGGTGAAATCCAGGATGCCTTCCTCGATGGCGAAGGCGAGCTGCCGCCGGTTGCGGCCATCGCCGAACAGTTTGCCGGGAAAGTGCCGGAAGGCGTGCTGTATTGTGTGCGGGCGGCCCTGCAGGCGGAGTTCGAGGTCTAGCAGGCTGTTGAAAACTACCTGCGTTGCCATCGCGGCGTTAAAAACAGGCTCAAAATGCTCATTTACAACTCGTAAACTGCGCTTTTTCGCCTGTTTTTGCCTTGCGCTGGCTGCCTCGCCTACGTTTTCAACAGCCTGCTAGAGCGACCGACGGTGTGGCTTTGTGCGCCAAACTCTCGGCGCTGACGGGTGACAAACTTGTGACGCATGTCGCAAGTGGCTATGGTGGCGCCGTGCCATCCATTTGCGAGGTTCTGGTGTCGTCCCATCTTGCCTGGCTTGACGATGTAAGCCCCAATCCCTACGCCGACCAGCTTGCCAAAGGCTATCGTCGGCTGCGCTTCAGCGCGCCACTGGAGCAGGAATACCGCGCCTATGCGCTGCGTGACAGTGTCGAGCTGAAGCGTGTTTCCGTGGTGTTCGCCCTGTTCGTCTGGATGGCCTTCCTGGTGGTGGACGTGTGGATGATCAGTGCGCCGTTGCTCTACGGGCTGTTGGTCATCCGCCTGGGCGTGGCAGTGCTGCTGGTTGTCTGTGGCCGTCTGATCCTGTTGAACCGCCATCCGCGCCTGATGGTGCCGCTGAGCCTCGCCTGTATCGGGGCAATGGGGCTGGGGGCCGCGGCGATCATCGCCATCGGCCATGGTCAGAATCCGTTTTTCCCCTATGAAGGTGTACTCCTGGTCTGCATTGCCGCCTACTTCCTGGTAGGGCTGCGGCTGGTCGAGGCGCTGGCCATTTCCTTTCTGGTGCTGCTTGCCTATGGCCTGTTCGAATGGCTGGGCGGTTTGCCAGCGGAGCGCCTGTTCAACAATCTGGTGTTCCTGCTGTTCGGCAACCTGATCGGTGCGGTTGGCTGTTACCTGCTGGAATTCAAGTCGCGCCAGCATTTCCTGATTAGCCGTCTGATGCGCGTGCTGGCCGACCACGACAGCCTGACCGGCCTGCACAACCGGCGCAGCTTCAATCGCCAGTTGGCCCGGCTGTGGCGCCAGGCGCAGCGCGAAGAGGTCGAGCTGGCGCTGCTGCTGTGCGATGTCGACCATTTCAAGGCGTACAACGACCACTATGGCCACCAGGCTGGCGACCGCGCCTTGCAGCGGGTCGGTGCAGTGCTCTCCGACTCGGCCCGGCGGCCGCTGGACATGGCGGTGCGCCTGGGCGGCGAAGAGTTTGCCGTGCTGCTGTATGGCATCGGCGCCAGCGAGGCGCACCAGCGCGGTGAAGCATTGCGTCAGGCCGTGCAGGATCAGCAGCTGGCTCACGCCGGTTCGTCGACCGCGGCGGTGCTGACCATTTCCGTCGGGGTGTCCTGCCTGCGCCCGCAAGACGGAATGGCGCTCGATCTGCTGTTCGAACATGCCGACCGGGCTCTTTACGAGGCCAAGGCGTTTGGCCGCAACCAGGTAGTGACTTGAAGTGTCAGCCAGACTGGCGCGAATCGTCGCTTCAACGCTGAGACTCGGCTGCTAGGATCACGGCTTTCCCGCCGAGCAGTAACGATGGAACGACTGATCCAGGCCAACGGCCAGCCCCACTACGGCATCTTCCCGGCGGCACCGGGCGAGGTGAACTACCGCGATTTCGACTTCCGCTCACCGATGGGCCGCCGTCTCGGCGCGCTGGCCAAGTGGCGGCGCTTTCACCAGTTCCAGTATTTCGGCCTGGTCAGCCACGAGCTGATCGGCGGCTGCGCGCTGGGCAACCTGAGCCTGCTCGGCATCGGCTTCGTCTACCTGTTCCATCCGCCCAGCGGGCGCATGATCGAGCGTCAGTTCCGCCTGCCGCTGGGCTTTGGTAGCCGCTTCTCGCAGCAGCCGGATAGCGGTATTTGCGAGCTGCGCAGCGGCGGCAACCTGTTGCGTCTGGAAAACAGCGCGCAGCCCAGGGAGAAGCGCCTGCTGGTGGAGTTGGACGATGGCACGCGCATCGAGGCGCACTTCTCCGAGCAGCAGCCAGCCTTCCAGCCGATGTGCATCTGTACGCCCACGGCGGTGAATGGCTGGGTCTATGCGCAGAAGGTCGCCGGGGTGCGCTGCCAGGGCTCGGTGCAGAGTGCCCTGGGCGATTTCGACCTGGCGGGGATCGATGCCTTCGCCCACCACGACTGGTCGGCCGGCTACATGCGCCCGGAGACCTTCTGGAACTGGGCCTGCCTGTCCGGTGAGGTGGCGGGCGTGCGGGTCGGTCTCAACCTGTCCTGCGGGGTCAACGAAACCAGTTTCAGTGAGAACTGCTACTGGCTGGATGGCGAGCTGCTGCCGGTCAGCGGCGTGCATTTCCAGTTCGACCGCGATGAGCCGCTGCAACCCTGGCGGATCGTCTCTGCCGATGGCCAGGTCGAGCTGAATTTCCGTGGCCATGGCCTGCACCGCGAGCGCCTCAATCTGGGTGTTCTGGCGAGCAACTTCAAGCAGGTCTTCGGCTGTTTCCAGGGCACCTTGCGCCCACCGGGCCGGGCTCCAGTGGTGATCGACAACCTCTGGGGCTTCGTCGAAGACCAGTACGTCAAATGGTGAAAACGGACTTGGCGACGGGCGCGCCACGGGGTTATGGTTAGGCGACTAATAATTAGGTTTTTCTGCTGTCTGCGCAGTATTGGGGCGTGCAGACAGGGGCAAAAACCGCCATGACACGGTCGCACGAATCGCTATGCACACCTTTGCGCAACACAGTTTCGGCATGCAGTTGGCCCAGTTATCCCGCGCCTGGCGCGCCGAACTGGATCGACGTCTCTCCGGCCTAGGCTTGTCCCAGGCACGCTGGCTGGTGCTGTTACACCTGGCTCTGCTGGAGGAGCCACCGACCCAGCGTGAGCTGGCCAAGACCGTGGGCGTCGAGGGGCCGACCCTGGCCCGTCTGCTCGATGGTCTGGAGTCCCAGGGGTTGGTGCAGCGTCATGCCGTGCCGGAAGACCGGCGGGCGAAGAAGATCGTCCTGAGCCCGCAGGCCCGGCCTCTTATCGAACAGATCGAAAGCATCGCCCTGGGGCTGCGCAAGGAGCTGTTTGCCGGCGTCAGTGATGAAGACATGCAACTCTGCCAGCGCGTGCATGCCCAGGTACTGGCCAATCTGGAGAAGGGCTAGGGTCTGCCGCCTGCAGTCCGCCCAAGATGCCCCTGTTCGGCCAGATAACTCCCCAGCCCCCCAGGGTTGCCGGGACAGCCTGCTGCCGGGCTGGTTTCCACAGGCCCTAGTCAATTTAGCTGTTAGCTGCGGCCGACTTATCTCAATACAGAATGAGTGATAGTTGGCATTTTTAGGCTCCTATTTCCTATGCTGGTTTTATGCCTTGATCGTTGTATCGGTTGGTACCGCTTGGTACCCGTTGGTCTGCCGAGGCATGGCGAAGCCGGGCGACAGGGACGCCCTCCCGACATAAAACAGCGTTGCGTTGCTCGCTAGCCAGGGATACTCGCTCTATCAGGGAGGCTACTGAGGGCAGCGTGCGAGCTGGAAATCCGTGGAGGGTGTATGGCTCGGGTACGTCAACTTCTATTGACCCTGGCATCGGGCTCAGCGCTCTATTCCGGTATGGTTCCAGCCCTCGGTCTGGGCGAGATCAGCTTGCACTCGGCGCTTAACCAGCCACTGGAGGCCGAGATCGAGTTGCTGCAGATCGGCGATCTGAACTCCGATGAGATCAAGGTGCGCCTGGCCTCAGCCGAAGACTTCAGCCGCTCCGGCGTCGACCGCTTCGTGTTCCTCAATGATCTGCGCTTCACCCCGATTCTGCGCGGTGGGCAGAGCATGATCCGCGTGGAGTCGAGCAAACCGGTGCGCGAGCCGTATCTCAATTTCATCGTCGAAGTGCAGCGCCCAGGCGGCAGCCTGCTGCGTGAATACACCTTGCTCATCGACCCGCCAGGCTCATCGGCCTATAACCCGGTGGCCAGTACTACAGAGATGCCGCGTTACACCGAGCCTGCTGCTGTCGCCCCGGTGGCTCGGACGCCAGCCCCGCGTGCGGCGGCACCAGCCCGGCCGCTGCCGGCAGTGGCAGAGGGGCAGCGCTATCAGGTGCAACGTGGCGATAGCCTGTGGAGCATTGCCGGGCGTCTGCGCGAAGCCGGTAGCGAGGCGTCGCGGCAGACCCTGATGAGTGATATCCATGCCTTGAACCCCAGTGCTTTCATCGCCGGAGACCGCGATCGCCTGCGTCTGGCGGCCGAGCTGCGGTTGCCGGTAAGCGCCGTACCTAACTGGATTGCCCCGACTCCAGCACAACCGGTGTCTGCCACCGAGCCAGCCGCTGAACCCTTCGTCGAGTCGGCTGCCGAAGCACCAGTTCAATCTGCCGCACAGTCAGTGCCCGAGCCGGCCGCAAGCCTTGCGCCGGTATCCGAAGAGGCTAATGAGATAGCGCAAATCGAAGCGGCGCAGCTGCAGGTGGATCAGCAACTGGCCAGCGAGAGCGCGGCGAATCAGCAGTTGCAAGCCTCCATCGGTGAGCTGCAGGCCCAGTTGGCACAACTGCAGGCGCAGATGAGCGAGAAGGATCGTCAGCTGGCCAGTATTCGCGCCGAGCTGGAGCAGCAGCGTCAGGCTCCCAGCGAGCCCGCGGAAGCTGCGCCAAGCGCACAGGAACAAATGGCTCCAGCTGTAATGGCGCCACGCAGTGAGGCGGCCGCTCAGTCGGACAGCGGTTCGTTGCCGTTCTGGCTCAGCGCGGGCGGTTTGTGCCTGGTACTGATCGGTGGCATGTGGTTACTGCGGCGCAAAACCACAGGGCCGGCGCCGCAACCCTATCGCCAGCCCCGCGTGCACGTGCAGCCGACTATCAAGGCTCCGACCATGCAGGAGCGGCGGCCTGCGGCGGCATTCGCGACTGCGCAAGCGCCGGGTGCTGCAGCGCCGGTACGGGCCGCCAGTGTCCCGGCCGACCCGCTCGAAGGCGTCAACATCTACATCGCCTATGGCCACTTTGGCGAAGCCCTGGTCGCGTTGCGCAAGGCAGTCGAACAGGAACCGCAGCGTATCGATCTGCGTCTGCGTCTGTTCGAGGTATTGGGCGAACTGGGAGATGCCAGTGGCTTCTTTGCCCAGGAGCAGCAGTTGCTGGATATGGGCGCCAGCCATGTACAGGTCGACCAGATCCGCGTGCGCTATGCCAGCCTGCAACGCCCGACGCAGGCGGACGAGCTGGCTGCCGTACTGCCCCTCGATGAAGTGCTGGAGCCGGTACCTGCTGCCCAGCCAGCGCAGGATGACTTCCAGCTCAACCTCGATGACCTGTCCCTGGATGCTGATTGGGATCTGGTCAGCCCGTTCAAGAACGAAGCACCGCCGCGGGCCAAGGTCGCCAGCGCAGATGCGCTCGATCCGTCGTTCCGCTCGGACCTGCGCGAGCTCCCCGAGGTGTTCGAGCTGACGGTCGACAAGGATGGCCTCAGTCCTTTCGGCGATATGCCGATGCCTGAGGGCGCGGGCGATGAGGTATTGCAGGAGGAATTCGTCGACGCGTTCTCGCGGGAGGAACCACAGAGACGTGCCGACAAGCCGCTGGAGTCCAATCTCGAGCATCTGGCCGGTAACCGTGAGCACCTGGCCCAGCTGAACATGGCCCTGGCCTATATCGAGCAGGGCAACCTGGGCGCGGCCTGCGACATTCTCAATGCCCTGATCGACGAGGGGGATGATCAGGAGAAGGCGAGGGCACGGGAGCTGTTGGCCCGGATCGCCTGAGTTGTTTAGGGTCTGTTGCCGTTTCGTTCGCGAACCGCGTTGCTGCGCAAAATCGCGCCAGGCTAGGCGCGGGACGCAGGCAATGGCATTCCCTTGGCAAGTCCCGCAACGACGCATGGCGCGATTTTGCGCGCAACCCGAAGGGACGGGCCTGTTTTTGCGCGGGACGTCGTTACTCGACGGCTCATTTGGACGACCAAACCTCGCGTCTCGCGCCTAGCCCCGCGCAAAAACAGGCTCCGTCGCGGCCGTGAACGAAACGGCAACAGACCCTAGCCACAACGCCGCGCAGGAGACTTCGCGGCGTTGTCGTTTGGGCGGCGCTATCATGGCGTTTTCTGCGCAGCGGAGCCCTTGGCATGTCCGGCAAACCCGAAGTTACCATCACCTATTGCACCCAGTGCCAGTGGCTGCTGCGAGCCGCCTGGCTGGCCCAGGAACTGCTCAGCACCTTCAGCGACGAGCTCGGTAAGGTCAGCCTGGAGCCGAGCACCGGTGGCGTGTTCCGGATTGCCTGCGACGGCGTTCAGTTGTGGGAGCGCAAGGCCGATGCTGGTTTCCCCGAGGCCAAGGTGCTCAAGCAGCGCCTGCGCGATCTGATCGATCCTGCCCGCGACCTGGGCCACAGCGACCGCTGAAACCCAGACCCGAACCTGTTCAAAGTCTGCTGCGTATCGGCTATGCAGCGTTACACGCAGTAATACCGCAGGCTAGTTAACGGGATCAGCAAGCCGCTTGCGGCTAACGCCCAAGGGAGAGTGGAATCACATACAGTCTGTAAACTGCGTTTCTTCTCTCGATTTAATCGCTGGCGCTTACCCATCGGGCGCAACTTTCGGCTAATACTCACGTTAGTCGTTGCCCCTTACCCGACTCTAGCTCACGAGTCTTTGAACTCATGGTTCACGCGACCGCAAAAGCGGTGCACAAATGTTTGAAAGAAACACAAAGCCTGCGCCACTTTATGTGTTCGTCTGGAGCTGATAGCTAGGCACTAACTTGTTGCCGACAATAGAGCTCGGCGCTTTTAAATAGCCCTTTCGTGAAACGCTGTTTCTTACTTGTTTTCTCGAAACCGTTGAACTCCATGATTACCGCTGTAACAGTTCCTACAAACTGTTTCTCGTGCCACGACAACGGTTGGATATCTCCGCGCTCAATGGCTGCCTGCAGTTTCGACTCGTGAACTGTTACGGGTGAGCTGCCAGTCTCTTCTGCAACGACGAGAGCTGCCTGAATATTTGCAGGCAAGGTCAGTATTCGAAAAATCGCTTTCTTTTGCTCGCTGTTGCAGGGAATACGCGGATACAGCTCCTCATAGTCATGAATGTCCGGCTGCCTGATTTTGATGATCAGTTCTATTTCTTTCATGTAGTCACCTTGGCGTGAGGGCGCGAATGATTGCTGTCGAGATGCACTATACCGTATCTCGTTTTGGGGTGTAAACAAGGTGCGGTAATTGGTACCTTGTTTGACCGGGTTGGTCGAACGAATGCCTAGCTAGTTCTTATCCTGTCAACCGAGGTCTTCCACGCTCGGACCATGCCGGCTCATGCGCGCCGAGATCAGCGTGGCCAGGACGATCAGCGCGCCGCCACAGAGCATGCGCAGCCCCGGTTGCTCGTGGAACAGCCACCAGGCGAAGACGATGCCGTAGACCGGCTCCAGGGCGAACACCAGTGAGGCACTGCGTGCGTTGAGCGTACGCAGGCTGGCGACGAACAGGCTGTGTGCCAGGGCCGTGCAGAGCACACCGAGCAGGCCGATCCACAGCCAGTCCAGCGCCCGTACCTCGGGCAGCAGGCTCCAGGCAAAAGGCAGGCTGCACAGCAGGATGCTGATGTTCTGCCACAGCGCCGCCTGGGCCGGGTTGAGGTCGCGGGTGGTGGCGCGGTTGCTCAACGAGACCAGGGCGAACAGCAGGCCGGACAGTACGGCCCAGCCGAGGCCCAGGGTTGCTTGATCGTTGAAGTCGAAGTTCGGCGTGACCAGCACCAGGCCCAGGCAGACCAGGGTGACCACGGCCCATTCGCTGCGCCGCACGCGCTCCTTGAACAGCAGGCCTTCAAGCAGCACGGTGAAGGCCGGGAAGCTGGCGAAACCCAGGGTGGCGACCGCCACGCCGGAGACTTTCACCGCGATAAAAAAGCTCCACCAGTGCCCGCCCAGCAGCAGGCCGATGCCCGCCAGGGCCAAGCGGCGCTGCCAGCTGGGACGTGTCTGCGTGGCACTGGGCCGGGCGAACGGGGCGAGGGCGGCCACGGCAAACAATGCGCGCCCGAAGACGATCACCACCGGAGCGGCCAGGGCCAGCTTGCCGAAAATGCCGGACAGACCGAAGAGCAGCGCGCCCAGATGCAGGGCGATTAGTGCAGTACGGTGTTGCATGGGGATTCCGAAATTCGTAGGGCGGGTGAAATCCGCCAGGGTGCAGCGCGGGTTGCACCCGCCCTACAGGATCAAGCCAGGCGTGCGCCATTCGGTAGGGGATGATCGAAGCTGGCCAGCACCACCTTGCCATCCGCGTCGTAGACGCCGGTAACCAGGATCTCCGAGCGAATGCCGGCGATGCGCTTGGGCGCGAAGTTGCACACGCAGAGCACCTGGCGGCCAATCAGTTGCTCGGCTGAGTAGTGCGCGGTGAGCTGGGCGCTGGAGGTCTTGATCCCCCATTCACCAAGGTCGACTTCCAGGACGTAGGCGGGTTTCACGGCTTTTCCGTTGCGGCTTGCGCTGAGCAGGGTGCCGACGCGCAGTTCCACGCGCTCAAAATCCTGCCATTCGATGGTGTGCATAAGAGCTCCCTGACTATCCGCAGAGTCTAGGCAGGTAGCGCGCACTCAGTCTGTCGCGCTAGTCGCGGCGTTTGTCGCGCCACTCGCGGCGCAACTGGCGCGGCGTACTACCCAACTGGCGTGCCAGGGCCGCGGTGAAGGCGCTCTGCGAGGCGTAGCCGACCCGCGCGGCGATCTCGCCGACGGCCAGGTTGCTGCCGAGCAGCAACTCACGGCCCAGCTGCAGGCGGCGGTTGCGCACATGCTCCATGGGTGTCTGCCCGGTCTCGGCGAGAAAGCGCGCATGGAAGCGCGCCGCTGATAGGCCGCACAGGCGCGCCAGATCCGCCACCTGCAGCGGGTGGGCGCAGTGGCGTTCGATATGCGCGTCGAGCACCGCCAGCGGCAGACCGTTGCTGGGCAGGGGCTCGCTACTGCTCAGGCTGGCGAGCAGCAGGGCCGCGCCTTGTTGGGCGATGACGTCGTCGTTGATCGGGCTGGCCGCCAGCCAGTTGACCAGCTGGCTCTGCGCCGGGTTGAGCAGCAGGCGGCCGGGGCGGTCGAGCAGGCGCCGGCCAGCGTCGGCATGCCGGCCCAGGCGTTGCTGCAGCCAGCCCTCGGCCGGCACATCGAGCACCAGGCACTGGCTGCCCGCTGGGCTGGCGCAGGCATGGTGGGCCGTTGGCGGCACTACTGCCAGGCTGTGGCTGAGCACCTGGCAACCCTGGCCGGCCACTTCGAAATCCAGGCAGCCGCTCAGGCCGAACACCAGTTGGGCGTGCTCGTGGCTGTGGGCGATCTGTTCGTGGCGGTAGTGGCGCAGGGATAAGACCGGGTGCATGGCTGGCTCCTCAAACAAGCAGGAAGTCTACACCGCGCTCGCGGCTTGTCACCGCATTGCCATAGGGCTGTCACAGTGTTTTCACCGCTAGGGTGCACGCTCGCGCTAAACCCAGCGGAGAACGCCGATGAGCATCGCCGAGCGCAGCACACCCAGCCGCAAGCAACGAGTCCGCACCCTGTGGATTTCCGATGTGCACCTGGGCACCCGCGATTGCCAGGCCGAGCGCCTGGCGGAGTTCCTCAAGCGCTACCAGGCGGACAAGGTCTACCTGGTCGGTGACATCATCGATGGCTGGAAGCTGCGCAGCGGTATCTACTGGCCGCAGGCGCATACCAACGTGATCCGCCGCCTGCTGACCATGAGCAAGCGCGGCACCGAGGTGATCTACGTCACCGGCAACCATGACGAATTCCTGCGGCGTTACTCGACGCTGATCCTCGGCAATATCCAGCTGGTCGACGAGGCCGAGCACCTCACCGCCGACGGGCGCAAGCTGCTGGTGATCCACGGTGACCAGTTCGACGTGATCACCCGTTACCACCGCTGGCTGGCCTTCCTCGGCGACAGCGCCTACGAGTTCACCCTGACCCTCAATCGCTGGCTCAACCACTGGCGCGAGCGCTACGGCTACGGCTACTGGTCGCTGTCGGCCTACCTCAAGCACAAGGTCAAGACTGCGGTGAGCTTCATCAGCGACTTCGAGGAAGCGATCGCCCACGAATGCGTCAAGCGCGGCTTCGACGGCGTGGTCTGCGGGCACATCCACCACGCCGAGATCCGCAAAGTCGGTGAGGTGGAGTACCTCAACTGTGGTGACTGGGTGGAGTCCTGCACGGCGCTGATCGAGCACCTGGACGGCAGCATCGAGCTGTACCGCCTGGCCGAGGCCCAGGCACGTGAGGCTGAGCTGGCCATCGGGCAGGTGGCATGAGGATTCTGATCGTTAGCGATGCCTGGCTGCCGCAGGTCAATGGTGTGGTGACCAGCCTGCAGGCGCTGGTCAGTGAACTGCGCGGTCTGGGCCATCTGGTCAAGCTGCTGTCACCCGCCGATTTTCGCGCCTTGCCCTGTCCCAGTTACCCGGAGATTCCGTTGGCCTGGGATCTATGGAAGGTCGGCCCGGCGATCCGCGAGTTCCGCCCGGACTGCGTACACCTGGCTACCGAAGGCCCGCTCGGCTGGGCCGCCCGGCGTTGGCTGAGCCAGCGTGGGCTGGCGTTCTCCAGCGCGATCCACACGCGTTTCCCCGAGTATGTGCACAGCCGCTGGCCGCGGATTCCATTGAGTTGGGGCTACGCCTACCTGCACCGCTTCCACCGCCCGAGCCAGGCGGTGCTGGTGAGCACCGAGCGCATGCGCGAGGAGTTCGCTGCCCAGGGCCTGCGCCGCCTGCAGCTGTGGCGCAAAGGCGTGGATTGCAACCTGTTCCGGCCGCAGGGCGGGGCGCCAGAGCAACCAGCATTCCTCTACGTCGGGCGCCTGGCAGCGGAGAAGAACCTGCGCGCCTTTCTCGACCTGGATCTGCCGGGAGAAAAGCGCGTGGTCGGTGATGGGCCGCAGCGCGCCGAGTTGCAGGCGGCCTATCCGCAGGCGCGCTTTCTCGGCTACCAGCAGGGCGCCGAGCTGGCGCAAGCCTTCGCCACGGCCAGTGTGCTGGTGTTCCCCTCGCGCACCGACACCTATGGCCTGGTGATGCTCGAGGCCCTGGCCTGCGGCACACCGGTGGCGGCCTTCCCGGTGGCGGGACCGCTGGATGTACTGGAGCAGGGGCTGACTGGAGTAATGAGCGAGGATCTGCGTCAGGCCTGTCTGGACGCCTTGCAACTGGATCGCGGGCGCTGCGCCGAACGGGCGGCGCGCCAGTCCTGGCGCGCCTCGGCGCTGGAGTTCCTGACCCACCAGCCGTTGCTGGATGGCGAACTGGTGGCGGTCGAGCAGTTTGCCGGAGCCTAAACCATCTGATCTGGCCATGTGCACGGCGCACCCTACAGGTCAGCCGGCGCCTCTACATACAACCTGATTGCCAGGTACCTTTGCATCGGAGTCCGCGGCCACACAGACTTGTGGCCGGTGCAGCAGTGAGCGGCTAAATGGCCATGAAAAAGCCGGCCTGCCAAATGGCAGGCCGGCTTTCTTTTAGCGCGGACCTTGCTGCCCGGATGGGCGGGTCAGTGATCCAGTTTCACGGTCGGGTCGGAGCCGGCGATCAGCGAGTTGATGATCGCGGCCGGTGTGGCACCCAGGTTCAGGCTTGGCTCGCTGAGGTTTACCCCTTCCAGTTGGATGCTGACGTCGGCATTGCTGCCGGTGGCATCGAGGCTGCCGGTGCTGCTCACCAGCAGGGTGTCGCCGCTGGCGCTGAGCTTGATGTAATCGCCGATATCGCTGGCATTTTCTTCGCCCTGCAGCAGGTCGCTGAGGTCGATCTTGTCCTGCGCCAGATCGAAGTCCTTGATCACATCGGCGCCGGTATCGCCGGCATGCCAGACGAAGGTGTCGCTGCCACCTTCACCCCACAGGTTGTCGTTGCCGGTGCCGCCGATAAGGATGTCGTCACCCTCGCCGCCGAGCAGGTTGTCGACGCCACCTTTGCCTTCCAGATGGTCGTTGCCACCCAGGCCGCTGAGGGTGTCGGCCGTCGCGCCGCCCAGCAGGACATCGGTGCTCGAGCCGCCCGTCAGAGCACCATCGCCGCTGATGGGAGTGAGGGTGCTGGGGCTGGCAACGATGTCGAACACCAGCTGTGCCGTGGAGCTGTCGAGATCCGGTTGGGTCAGGGTGTAGCTGAAGGCCTCGCTCTGGCCCTGGTTCGTCACGTTGGCGAAGGGGGTGTAGGTGTATTGGCCGGTGTCGCTGATAGTCAGCGAACCATAGAGGCCGGTGACATTGGTCGAGCCGCTGAAGCCGACGCCATTGATGGCGCTGACAATCGCCCCCTCACTGCCCAGGCTGTCCTGCGCGCCCCAGGCATCGCTGCTACCGGCATGGTTGTTGGGGTTGTCGATGACATTGCCAGTAATGGCCGGGGCGTTCATCGTGGTGGTGCTGATGATGTCCAGGCTGATGTCGTCGATGCGTACTTCGGCGGTTTTATTGCCGCTGGCTGCGCGGGTGTTGTCGGTCAGGCTGAACACCAGGCGATAGGTCTCGCTGGTGGCGCCGCTGGTGAGCGTACGCGTGATGGTGCCATCGCTACTGGCTGCGGTGAGCGTACCGGTCTGCACTTCGACGCCGCTGCTATTGACCAGTGCCCAGCGGAAGATATCGCCACTCTGGAACTGGTTGCCGCTGGAGTCCGTGTCCAGATCGACGAAGAAGCTCACGCTGGCCGTCTGGTTGGCGGCAAGGGTGAAGGTCGGCGTGGTGACAGTGCTGCCGCTGGTGTCGCTATCGCTGGTTTTGCTGTCAGTGATACGCAGCTCGCTGTCAGCGTCACCATCATCGCTGGTGTCGCCAACGGTGGCTGAGCCGATCAGTTGCCACTGGGCGCCGGTTGGGGTCTGCCCTTGGCCCACCACATTCGTCGTGCTGGAGTTACCGCTGGTGTCGAAGGCCCACTGCGAGCCATTGGTGCTCGACATGTTGGTGCTGCTGAAATCGGCCAGGACAATGGCGGCTGCGCCATCCAGGGTGGTGGACTGTTGCACCTGGGCTTGGGCTGCGTTGTCGTAGGCGTTGACTTCGCTGCTGTCACGCAGGGTCAGGTTGAGCGTAGCGCTGTCCTGGCTGCCGTCGGCATCCTCGATGGTGTAGCGAATCTTGAAACTGGTGTCGTCCGCGATATCGAAGCCGGCCACCGGATTGAACACATAGTTGCCAGTTACCGCATTGATGCTCAGGGTGCCGATGGTGGCGCCGAGGTCGAGGGTGTAGCTGGTGCCATCGAAGCTGGCGCTGATGTCGCCCACACCGTTGCCATCGCTGTCCAGGGCCACGGCGACGATCTTCGGTGTCGCCGCACCATCAGCTCCGAAGTTATCGGCGATGCTGCCGGAGATGCTGCCGTTGAGCAGTTCGCCCTCGAATACCTGCACCGTGCCTTGCAGCACGGATTCGAGGTCGAACGGGTCGGCCACCACGATGGTGTTGCTGTTGTGGGTGCTGCTGGCCTGCACGATATCGCCCGGGTTGTAGAACAGGCTGTCGTTGCTGTTCCAGGTCAGGGCTGGGTTGTCAGCCGGGTCCGGAGACCAGGCCACGGTATCCAGATTGCTTTTTGCGTAATCGCTGTTCAGGTCGCTGCCAATACCGACCGCATAGGCCGCGTCGATAGCGTTGCTTTCGAGGAAGTCGACCCAGTCCTCCCGCTCGCTCGCGGACACCGAAGCGCTGCCGGAGGTGAGGCCCAGCGAAGTTGCCGGGAAACCGTCGGAGACGAAGTACACATAGGTATGGTCGACGTCAGCTGGGGTGCCGTAGTTCTGCTGCACCTGCTGCAGGGCGCCGTCGAAGTCCGTGCCGTTGGCAGTGCCGAGGCCCTGGATGGTGCTGATAGCGCTGCTCGGGTCGAACCAGCCCTGGAAGGTGGCGCTGCCGTTGAAGGTCACCAGCATCACGTTCTGCAGCGAGTTGCCGTAGCTGTTGATCAGATTTTCCAGAGCATCCTTGGCCAGCTCGAAGCGCGTGGTGGTGCCGCCGCCCGGCAGGCTGATGACTCCGCCATAGGCGGCGTCGACCATGCTGCTTGAGGTGTCGAGCATGATCACCAGGTTGACAGTGCTGGCCTGGGTGCCTTCGGTCAGGCTGGCAAAGTCGTCGATGGCGGTGGGCGTGGCATCGGCGACATTGAGGGTGACGGTGGCTGGGTCGCTGTAGCTTTCGCCATCGTAGGCCTGGAACGTGAAGGTCGGCGCCGGGCCGTCGTTCTGCGAGTCGAAGCTGTTGTTCGGCTGGTAGGTGAGCAGACCAGCGGCGATCTGGGTGCTGGTCACGATGGCGGTTCCAGTCGCGACCGCCGCTGCGCTGATGGCCACGCCATTGAGCAGCAGGCTGCCTTCCTCGGGCAAGGCGGTGATGCGGAACGACTCGACACTGTCGCCTGCGTCCTGGTCGCTGCCACTTAGCGCAATCACTACAGGGCTGCCGCCTTGCGTTGCGTTGAACGAGGCACTGTCGGCGCTTGGGGCGTCGTTGACCGGGGTAACGCCGACGGTCACGGTGACCGGATTGGAGACCTGGCCGCTGGCATCCTTGATGGTGTAGGTGAAGCTGTCGCCGGTGGTTTCGCTGCCGTCGTGCTGGTAGCTGACGGTGCCGTCGGCGTTGACGGTGATGGTGCCATTGGCCGGGTCGGCGGTGATGACGATGCTGCTCAGGTCGAGGCCGTCATCGCTGTCGCTGTCGTTGTCGGCCAGGTCGATCAGCACGCTGCCGCCTTCGGCAACGGTGGCGGCATCGGCGACGGCGACCGGGGCGTCGTTGCTCGGGGTAACGCCGAGGGTGACGGTGACCGGATTGGAGACCTGGCCGCTGGCATCCTTGATGGTGTAGGTGAAGCTGTCGCCGGTGGTTTCGCTGCCGTCGTGCTGGTAGCTGACGGTGCCGTCGGCATTGACGGTGACGGTGCCATTGGCCGGGTCGGCGGTGATGACGATGCTGGTCAGGTCGAGGCCGTCGTCGCTGTCGCTGTCGTTGTCGGCCAGATCGATCAGCACGCTGCCGCCTTCGGCGACGGTGGCGGCATCGGCGACGGCCACCGGGCCATCGTTGCTAGGGGTAACACCGACGGTCACGGTGACCGGATTGGAGACCTGGCCGCTGGCATCCTTGATGGTGTAGGTGAAGCTGTCGCCGGTGGTCTCGGAGCCGTCGTGCTGGTAGCTGACGGTGCCGTCGGCGTTGACGGTGACGGTGCCATTGGCCGGGTCGGCGGTGATCACGATGCTGGTCAGGTCGAGGCCGTCGTCGCTGTCGCTGTCGTTGTCGGCCAGATCGATCAGCACGCTGCCGCCTTCGGCGACGGTGGCGGCATCGGCGACGGCCACCGGGGCATCGTTGCTTGGGGTGACGCCGAGGGTGACGGTGACCGGGTTGGAGACCTGGCCGCTGGCATCCTTGATGGTGTAGGTGAAGCTGTCGCCTGTGGTCTCGGAGCCGTCGTGCTGGTAGCTGATGGTGCCGTCGGCATTGACGGTGACGGTGCCATTGGCCGGGTCGGCGGTGATAACGATGCTGCTCAGGTCGAGGCCGTCGTCGCTGTCGCTGTCGTTGTCGGCCAGATCGATCAGCACACTGCCGCCTTCGGCGACGGTGGCGGCATCGGCGACGGCGACCGGGGCGTCGTTGCTTGGGGTGACGCCGACGGTCACGGTGACCGGGTTGGAGACCTGGCCGCTGGCGTCCTTGATGGTGTAGGTGAAGCTGTCGCCGGTGGTCTCGCTGCCGTCGTGCTGGTAGCTGACGGTGCCGTCGGCGTTTACGGTGACGGTGCCATTGGCCGGGTCGGCGGTGATGACGATGCTGGTCAGGTCGAGGCCGTCGTCGCTGTCGCTGTCGTTGTCGGCGAGGTCGATCAGCACGCTGCCGCCTTCGGCGACGGTGGCGGCATCGGCGACGGCGACCGGCGTCTCATTGACCGGGCTGATGTCCAGGGTAGCGCTAGCGGTGACGGACTTCGGATCGCTCAAGCCGTTGCTGGTGCCATCGTCGGTGATGGTGTAACTGAAGGACACCGAGCTGTCGTCGTTGGCTGCCGGAGTGTAGAGCCAGGTCCCGTCGCCAAGATCAGTCAGCGAACCATTGCCGGCAGTGATCGCCAGGTTGCTCGCCACCAGGTTGTCCGACTCGATGTCACTGCCATTGGCCAGCAGCTCAGCCTGGGTAATGACACGGCCGCCGCTGTCTTCGGCGATGGCTGCCAGGGTGATGGGGGTAGTGGTCGGTGCATCGTTGACCGGTGTTACGGTGATAGCTACCGAATCGTTAACCGTTGTCTGGCCATCGCTTGCGCTGATTTGCAGGTTGTCCGGGCCGAAATAGTCGGCGCCTGGAACGTAGTTGAGTTGGGCCATGGCATTGTTGATGGCGGCCGCGCTACCGGTAATGGTGAGGGTGGTTGTGCCACTGCCAGTGTGGCTGGCACCGAGCAGGTTGAGGCCGATGTTGAGAACGCCATGCTCGACGCTGAGGGTGACACTCAGGTTGTCCTGTTCAGCGTCGAAGACACCCAGAGCATTTTGCATCAGCAGGGAGAAGGTTTTGCTGGTGTCTTCCGCGGTGGTCTGCGTATCCGGTACACGGATCAACGGCGCGTCGTTGGCCGGGGTGACGCCGACGGTCACGGTGACTGGATTGGAGGTCTGGCCGCTGGCGTCCTTGATGGTGTAGGTGAAGCTGTCGCCCGTGGTCTCGGAACCGTTGTGCTGGTAGCTGACGGTGCCGTCGGCGTTGACGGTGACGGTGCCATTGGCCGGGTCGGCGGTGATGACGATGCTGGTCAGGTCGAGGCCGTCATCGCTGTCGCTGTCGTTGTCGGCGAGGTCGATCAGCACGCTGCCGCCTTCGGCGACGGTGGCGGCATCGGCGACGGCGACTGGCGCGTCATTGGCCGGGGTGACGCCTACGGTCACGGTGACCGGATTGGAGACCTGGCCGCTGGCGTCCTTGATGGTGTAGGTGAAGCTGTCGCCGGTGGTCTCGCTGCCGTTGTGCTGGTAGCTGACGGTGCCGTCGGCGTTGACGGTGATGGTGCCGTTGGCTGGGTCGGCAGTGATGACGATGCTGCTCAGGTCGAGGCCGTCATCGCTGTCGCTGTCGTTGTCGGCCAGATCGATCAGCACGCTGCCGCCTTCGGCGACGGTGGCGGCATCGGCGAGGGCGACCGGGGCATCGTTGCTTGGGGTGACGCCGAGGGTGACGGTGACCGGGTTGGAGGTCTGGCCGCTGGCGTCCTTGATGGTGTAGGTGAAGCTGTCGCCGGTGGTTTCGCTGCCGTCGTGCTGGTAGCTGACGGTGCCGTCGGCGTTGACGGTGATGGTGCCGTTGGCCGGGTCGGCGGTGATCACGATGCTGCTCAGGTCGAGGCCGTCATCGCTGTCGCTGTCGTTGTCGGCGAGGTCGATCAGCACGCTGCCGCCTTCGGCGACGGTGGCGGCATCGGCGACGGCGACTGGCGCGTCATTGGCCGGGGTGACGCCTACGGTCACGGTGACCGGATTGGAGACCTGGCCGCTGGCGTCCTTGATGGTGTAGGTGAAGCTGTCGCCGGTGGTCTCGCTGCCGTTGTGCTGGTAGCTGACGGTGCCGTCGGCGTTGACGGTGATGGTGCCGTTGGCTGGGTCGGCAGTGATGACGATGCTGCTCAGGTCGAGGCCGTCATCGCTGTCGCTGTCGTTGTCGGCCAGATCGATCAGCACGCTGCCGCCTTCGGCGACGGTGGCGGCATCGGCGAGGGCGACCGGGGCATCGTTGCTTGGGGTGACGCCGAGGGTGACGGTGACCGGGTTGGAGGTCTGGCCGCTGGCGTCCTTGATGGTGTAGGTGAAGCTGTCGCCGGTGGTTTCGCTGCCGTCGTGCTGGTAGCTGACGGTGCCGTCGGCGTTGACGGTGATGGTGCCGTTGGCCGGGTCGGCGGTGATCACGATGCTGCTCAGGTCGAGGCCGTCATCGCTGTCGCTGTCGTTGTCGGCGAGGTCGATCAGCACGCTGCCGCCTTCGGCGACGGTGGCGGCATCGGCGACGGCGACTGGCGCGTCATTGGCCGGGGTGACGCCTACGGTCACGGTGACCGGATTGGAGACCTGGCCGCTGGCGTCCTTGATGGTGTAGGTGAAGCTATCGCCGGTGGTCTCGGAGCCGTCGTGCTGGTAGCTGACGGTGCCGTCGGCATTGACGGTGATGGTGCCATTGGCCGGGTCGGCGGTGATCACGATGCTGCTCAGGTCGAGGCCGTCATCGCTGTCGCTGTCGTTGTCGGCGAGGTCGATCAGCACGCTGCCGCCTTCGGCGACGGTGGCGGCATCGACGACGGCGACCGGGGCGTCGTTGCTCGGGGTGACGCCGAGGGTGACGGTGACCGGGTTGGAGGTCTGGCCGCTAGCGTCCTTGATGGTGTAGGTGAAGCTGTCGCCCGTGGTCTCGGAGCCATTGTGCTGGTAGCTGACGGTGCCGTCGGCGTTGACGGTGACGGTGCCATTGGCCGGGCCACTGGTGATGACGATGCTGGCCAGATCGAGGCCGTCGTCGCTGTCGCTGTCGTTGCCAGCGAGGTCGATCAGCACGCTGCCGCCTTCGGCAACGGTGGCGGCATCGGCGACGGCGACTGGCGCGTCATTGACCGGGGTGACGCCGATATTGACCACCAGGGTGTTGAGTCCCCCCCGGCCATCGCTGACCTGGACCTGGAAACTGTCCGGACCGTTGTAATCGGGGTTGGGGGTGTACAGCCAGCTGCCATCCGGGTTCAGGGTCAGTTGGCCATTGTCCGGTGCGTCGAGCAGGCTGAAGGTCAAGCTGTCGCCATCTGCATCTTCGAGTTGGAAGCTGCCTTCGAACGGCGTGTCTTCGGGGGTCTCGACGTTGAGTGAACCACCTGGCGGTGGGGTGTTCTCAGCGGCTGGTGGCGTGGCGTCTGTGGCGGCTGCGGTTGCAGGCGTGGGTGCGGGCGTCTCGTCTTCGATGGCCACGAAAGCGTTATCCAGGCCTTCGGTGACAAAACCTACCGTCGGATCAAGCTGCTCTGCGGTTTCGCTGAGCAGCACGAAGCTGTGGCCACCACCGATTCCCCCAGCACCGCCGCCGGCGCCACCGGCACCCGGGCCGGCCGCAGTGGCAGCCAGCTCAGCGGTGGGGTCGACACCCGCGGCGATGGCTTGTTGCAGCTCTTTTACCGCGAGTTCGTCCTCGGATGGGGGCTGGGTCGCCTGCGTGGGCTGGGTATCGGTTTCGGTGTTGGCGAGCCACTGGCTGTTCTGACCGATTTCGAGCTCTTGGCCACCCTGCATTTGCAGGCTGAGCATGCCTTGTTGTCCGGTCATGACCTGATCGCCGCGGAACAGGCGATCGCCCTCAACGAGCAGGCGTTGGATGCCTTCGGGTGAAAGTGCAATGACCTGACCGACAACGCCTTTGACGACCGCAACGACATTGCTCATGAGGACTCTCCTTTGTCTGACTACAACAGGCTTCCGGGCCGGCTACCGCGAGGCGCCTACACCGACAGTTTTGTGAGGTGTGACATAAAACAAGCGTCAAACTATTGTTTTATAGTTGTTTGCTATTGACTTTATGCCATTTTGTTGACCGAACAGGAATCATGCTAAACAATCAATCCTGTTATGTCACTTTGCTATCGCAGGTGATTTTGGCAGTCTCCGATCAACGGTCATGGCCAGTTGCCATGCGGCGGCAGGCGGCGGCTGTGCTGGTTGACTGGTTGGTCATGATTCATCTGGCAAGTGCCTGATTCTTTGAGTCTTCGCCTGGAACAAAGGCAGTCGAAGCAAAACTCTGCTCGGTGGTGTCGGTTGAGTGGTGGTGGATGAAAGGTTGGCGCTCAAGTGATTGTCGGGATTTTGCTGTCGGTTTACCGGCACTGTTCTGGCGGCTTTCAGGCGTGCACTACAGAGTCCCTGCAGGGGCGGGTTCAGGATGTGTCAGATTGTCTGCACCAGGGAAGGTGCATGGCCCATACAAGGAATGTCCGGGCTGAGTCGGCGGCGAGCTGCAGGTGCAGTACTTGCCGGATGTAAGTGAAAAAGAACCGAGAGTGTTCCCGCGTGACCGCAGAAACCAGCCAGACCAAGCCAGTGGGTGATCCACGGGCGCGTTACGATGACCCCCTGCTGGACAGCCTGCTGTCGCTCTGTGCCCTGCACCAGCGCCCGGCTACCCGTGCCATGCTGACGGCCGGTTTGCCCTTGCCGGCGCAGCGCCTGAGTGCCGAGTTGCTGCCGCGTGCCGCTGCCCGTGCGGGTCTGCAGGGGCGCTGGTTGCGCCGTGAGCTGCAGCAGATTCCCGCCATGGCCTTGCCGGCCCTGCTGCTGTTGAAGGATGGCCGCAGTGCCATCCTGCTGGCGTGCGAGGCCGAACATGCGCGCTTGCTGCTCAGCGAAAGCGACGGTGGCGAGGTGCGGGTCAAGCTGGATCTGCTGCTCGCGGATTACTCCGGCGAGGTGTTCTTTGCCCAGCCGCGGCACAAGCACGATCTGGATCGGGAAAGCCTGATCCCGCGCACCCGCTCCTGGTTCCGCGACACCCTCAAGCGCTCGCGCTGGCTGTATATCGATGCGGTGGCGGCCAGCGTACTGATCAACCTGATCGGCCTGTTCGCTCCGCTGTTCGTGATGAACGTCTACGACCGGGTGGTGCCCAACCAGGCGGCGGCGACTCTGTGGGTGCTGGCCATCGGCATCTCCGGCGCCTACCTGTTCGACCTGCTGCTCAAGACCATGCGCGGTCTGTGTCTGGACCTGGCCGGCAAGAAGACCGATCTGATCATTTCCGCCACGCTGTTCGAGCGCATCGTCGGCATGACCATGAAGGTGCGCCCGGCGCGGATCGGCAGCTTCGCGCAGAACATCCACGAGTTCCAGGTGCTGCGCGACTTCCTCGCCTCGCTGACGCTGACCAGCCTGATCGACCTGCCATTCACCCTGCTGGTATTGCTGGTGATCGCCGTGCTCGGCGGCCATCTGGTGTGGATTCCGCTGCTGGCCTTCCCCCTGGCGCTGGGCATCGGCTGGCTGTTGCAGAAACCCCTGGCCGAGACCATGGAGCGCACCATGGCGCTGTCCGCCGAGCGCCAGTCGAGCCTGATCGAGACCCTCGCAGGGCTCGACGCGGTCAAGGTCAACAACGCCGAGAGCGAGCGCCAGTACCAGTGGGAGCAGACCATCGGCACCCTCAGCCGCCTGGAACTGCGCGCGCGCATGCTATCCAGCCTGGCACTGAACATCACCGGGCTGATCCAGCAGTTGGCCGGTGTGGTGATGATTGTCTGCGGCGTCTACCTGATCATCGCCGGCGATCTCAGCATGGGTGGCCTGATCGCCTGCTACATGCTCAACAGCCGCGCGCTCAGTCCGCTGGGCCAGCTCTCCGGCTTGCTCACCCGCTATCAGCAGGCGCGGGTGACCATGCTCAATATCGACCAGATGATGGAGCTGCCGCAGGAGCACGAGGAGCACGAGCGGCCCCTGGCGCGTCCACAGCTGCGCGGCGCCATCGAGTGCCGTGACCTGGAGTTTCACTACCCGCAGCAGCAGGGCGCGGCGCTCAAGGACATCAGCCTGCAGATCCGCCCCGGCGAGAAGGTCGGCATCATCGGCCGCAGTGGTTCGGGCAAGAGTTCCCTGGCCAAACTGCTGGTCGGCCTCTACCAGGCCGACTCCGGCAGCCTGCTGGTGGACGGCGTGGACATCCGCCAGCTGGACGTCAGCGACCTGCGCCACAACATCGGTTATGTACCGCAGGACATCCAGCTGTTCAGCGGCAGCCTGCGCGACAACCTGGTCAGCGGCGCGCGCTACGTCGAGGACAGCCTGGTTCTGCATGCCGCCGAACTGGCCGGTGTGCACGAGTTCGCCCGGATCCATCCGCAGGGCTACGAGCTGCCGGTCGGCGAACGGGGGCAGCAGTTGTCCGGCGGCCAGCGGCAGAACGTGGCCCTGGCCCGTGCATTGCTGCTCGACCCGCCAATCCTGCTGCTCGACGAGCCGACCAGCGCCATGGACAACTCCGGCGAGGAACGCCTCAAGCAGCGCCTGCTGCCGGTGATCGCCGACAAGACCCTGCTGCTGGTCACCCACCGCACTTCGCTGCTCAGCCTGGTGGAGCGGCTGATCATCATCGACCGCGGGCGCATCGTCGCCGACGGGCCGAAAGCCGAGGTGATGGATGCTTTGCGCGGAGGGCGGATCAATGTCGCTTGAGTCCTTCAAGGCGCAATTGCGCAGCTATTTCCAGGGCCGCGCCTCGCTTGACGGGCAACCCATGCCCGAAGTCCGCAAGGCCCTGGTGGAAGACGCCCCGCGCCTGGTGCGCCTGACCATCTGGAGCCTGATCGCCTTCTTCGCCTTCGGCCTGTTGTGGGCGCACTTTGCCGTGGTCGACGAAGTCACCCGCGGTGATGGCAAGGCGATTCCCTCGTCCAAGCTGCAGAAGATCCAGAACCTGGAGGGCGGCATCGTCGCCGAACTGTTCGTCCGCGAAGGCCAGGTGGTGGAGGCGGGCGCGCCGCTGCTGCGCCTGGACGACACGCGCTTTGCCTCCAACGTCGGTGAGACCGAGGCCGATCGTTTCGCCCTGCTGCTGCGCATCGAGCGCCTCAGCGCGGAGATCGAGGGCCGGCCGTTGAGCATGCCGGCCAAGGCGGTCGAGGCCGTGCCGCACCTGGCGGCCAGCGAACAGGCACTGTTCGAGAGTCGCCAGCAGCAATTGCGTGACGAAGTGGCGGGGCTGGAAGAGCAGCTGATCCAGCGCCAGCAGGAACTGCGTGAATTCGCCTCCAAGCGCGAGCAGTACAGCCGCAGCCTCGGTTTCCTGCGTCAGGAGATCGAGATGTCTGAGCCGCTGGTGGCGCAGGGTGCCATGTCCCAGGTCGAGCTGCTGCGCCTGCGCCGTACCGAGGCGGAGAACCGTGGTCAGCTGGATGCCACCAGCCTGGCGATTCCACGGGCCGAGTCGGCGATCAAGGAAGTGCAGCGCAAGATCGACGAGACCCGTGGGCGCTTCCGCAGCGATGCGCTGACCGAGCTGAACGAGGCGCGTACCGAACTGAGCAAGATCCAGGCGACCGGCAAGGCCCTGGAAGACCGGGTCAACCGCACCCTGGTCACCTCGCCGGTGCGCGGCATCGTCAAGCAGTTGCTGGTCAACACCATCGGCGGGGTGATCCAGCCGGGCAGCGACCTGGTGGAAATCGTGCCGCTGGACGACAGCCTGCTGGTCGAGGCGCGCATCCGTCCGCAGGACATCGCCTTCCTCCATCCGGGGCAGAAGGCCGTGGTCAAGTTCACCGCCTACGACTACACCATCTACGGCGGTCTGCAGGGCAAGCTGGAGCAGATCGGTGCCGACACCATCACCGATGAGGAAGGCAACAGCTTCTACCTGATCCAGCTGCGCACCGACAAAAGCCACCTGGGGACTGAAGAGCGCCCGCTGCTGATCATTCCCGGCATGGTCGCCTCGGTGGACATCATCACCGGCAAGAAGAGTGTGCTGAGCTACCTGCTCAAACCGATCATCCGCGCCCAGTCCGAGGCACTGCGCGAGCGCTGAGTGGCCTGCGTTTCCTCTCCCCCGGCTCCTCTCCCATTCTTTGTTTGTGAAGAGTGGGAGAGGGGTGACTATTGGTCCACGCCGTGAAGTTTCACCTGACGGTCGCAGGGCACGCTTGCGTCTCAACCAATACTTCAATGGGGCCGATCAATAGGCTTCAGGCATCGCAGGGACTGCCCCCTCTCCCATTTATGGGAGAGGGTTGGGGAGAGGGGCGGTGTCGAAGGTAGCCCGGATGCAATCCGGAAGTGGGATTGCCCCGGATTCCATCCGGGCTACGGTCGGTGAAGGCGCTCGGCTACTCGACAAACAACTTCTGCACCGCCGAGAAGTCCAGCTTGCCGTTACCCTGCTTGAGCAACAGGCGATACAGCTGCAGGGCCAGCGCGCCCATCGGCGTGCTGCTGGCTGTGGCTTGCGCGGCTTCCTGGGCCAGGCCCAGGTCCTTGGCCATCAGTTCGGCCATAAAGCCGCCGCTGTAACCCTTGCTGGCCGGTGCATTTTCCATCACCCCGGGCCAGGGGTTGTACTTCTCCAGGGTCCAGTTGCCGCCCGAACTCTGCCGCATGATCTCGGCCAGCACGGCCGGGTCCAGGCCGCTGGCCACGCCTAGGGCCATGGCTTCGGCGGTGCCGATCATCTGCACCGCGAGCAGCTGGTTGTTGCACACCTTGGCCACCTGGCCGGCACCGTCGGGGCCGGCGTGGAAGATGTTCTTGCCCATGGCGGCGAGAATCGGTCGTGCCTTTTCCAGGGCCTCGGCCTTACCGCCAACCATAAAGGTCAGGGTGCCGGCTGCCGCACCGGCGGTGCCACCGGATACCGGCGCATCGAGCAGGCCGATACCGCGCGCCGCCGCCGCCGCGTGTACCTTGCGCGCCGAGTCCGGGGCGATGGTCGAGCATTCCAGCACCAGGCTGCCGGGGGTGATCTGGGTCAGCAGTCCCTGGTCGCCCAGGTACAGGCTTTCCACATGGCGACTGGCCGGCAGCATGCTGATCACGATCGTGGCATCGCGCACCGCGTCCACCGCACTATCGGCAGCCTTGGCGCCTTCGGCGGCGATGCTGGCCACGGTCTCCTGGACCAGGTCGAAGACGCTGATGGCAAAGCCGGCCTTGAGCAGGTTGCGGGCCATGGGTAGGCCCATGTGGCCGAGGCCGATAAAGGCGATCTGAGTCATTGTTCTTGTTCTCCTCGTAGCGAATGCCAGGTGTCGCGTTCGTAGGAGCCAGCTTGCTGGCGATCAGGGGGGGCGATCGCCAGCAAGCTGGCTCCTACAGGAAATTTACAGCGCGTAGCCCGGATGCAATCCGGGACGTTTTCGCAGAGCTCTCCCGGATTGCATCCGGGCTACAGGGCGGGTCATTACAAATCCGCCAGCGGGTGCTCGCCTTCCCAGACCGCTTCGAAGTGCGCTTCGATCACCGCCGTCGGGATGGTCGCGACATCGGGCCAGTGCCAGCGCGGCGCCTGGTCCTTGTCGATCAGGCGGGCACGCACGCCTTCTGGGAATTCCGGGTGGCGGCAGCAGTTCAGGCTGATGGCGTATTCCATGCGGAATACTTCGGCCAGTGACAGGTGCCGGGCGCGCTGGATCTGTTGCCAGACCAGGTGCGCGGTCAGCGGGCAGCCCTCGCTGAGGGTCTTGGCGGCGCGCGCCAGGAGCAGGTCGCTGTCGCCCTGCAGGGCGGTGAGGGCGTGCCAGGCGCTGGCCAGATCGGCCACGTCGAGCAGGGCGTCGAGGCGCTCGCGGCGCGGCAGCCACTGCGCCTGCGGCAGGTCGGGGCGGGCTTCCTGTTCCAGGGCGCGCAGCAGGCTGGTGAGTTGTGCCGGCGCCTGTTCCTGCCAGTTCATCTGCGCCAGGCCTTCAATCAGCACGTCCTGCTGGTCGTCACGCAGGAAGCGGTCGGCCAGGTTCAGGTCGAGGGCGTCGCGGGCATTGATCTGCGCGGCGCTGAGGCCGAGGAACAGGCCGAGCTTGCCCGGCAGGCGGGCGAGGAACCAGCTGCCGCCAACATCCGGGTACAGGCCGATATTGATCTCCGGCATGGCCAGGCGACTGCTCGGCGTGACGATGCGCATCCCGGCGCCCTGCATCAGGCCCATGCCGCCGCCCAGCACATGGCCATGGGCCCAGCAGATCAGCGGTTTGGGGTAGGTGTGGATGCGGTGGTCGAGGCGGTATTCGTCGGCGAAGAAGCGCCGCGCCAGCGCGGGGATCTCGCCCGGATGTTCGCGGCACTGTTGCACCAGCTGCACCACATCGCCGCCAGCGCAGAAGGCCTTGGGCCCGTTGCCGCGCAGCAGCACGCAGGCGATGCTCGGGTCAGCCGCCCAGGCGCTCAGCTTGGCATCCAACGCCTCGATCATTGGCAGGGTCAGGGCATTCAGGCTTTTTTCCGCATCCAGGCTGGCGATGCCGATGCGGTAGCCATGCTGGCCGTGACGTTCTTCGAAATGCACGTTCATCGTCGGGGGTTCCTGGTGCGCACGGCGCACCCTACAAGGAGGGGCGCCGTCAGGTTAGTTCGGGTAGGGCGGGTGCAACCCGCAGCTTTTGCTGTGTGCCCAGCACGCGGGTTGCACCCGCTCTACGCGGTTTCAGATCACTTGTTGCGCCACTGCGGATCGCGTTTCTCGAGGAAGGCGTTGACCCCTTCGCGGGTGTCGTCGGCATCGAACAGGTCGACGAAGCGCTCGCGCTCTTCCGGCAGCCAGGTATTCGCGCCGCGCTCGCGGGCGCCCTGGATCAGCGGCTTGATGGTGCGTACCGCCACCGGGCTCTGCCGCGCCACCTTGGCCGCCAGCAGCAGGGCATGGCCACGGGCTTCGCCGTTGTCCACTACCTGTTCGACCAGGCCGATGCGCAGGGCGGTCTCGGCGTCGATGCGCTCGCCGCAGAGGATCATGCGCTTGGCCCAGCCTTCGCCGATCAGCCAGGGCAACGCCTGGGTGCCGCCGGCGCAGGGCAGCAGGCCGACCGTGGCTTCCGGTAGGGCCAGCTGCGCCTGGCGCTCGGCGATGCGGATGTCGCAGGCCAGCGCGCATTCAAGGCCGCCACCCATGGCGTAGCCGTTGATCGCGGCAATTGATACGCCGCGGAAATCGCGCAGCGCCTCGAAGGCCTCGCCGAAGCGCCGGGCCATCTCGCGGGCACGGGCCTTGTCGCCGTCGGCGAACAGGTTGAGGTCGGCGCCGGCGCTGAAGAACTTGCCGCCCTGGCCAGTCACCACCAGGGCGTAGATGTCGTCGTCATGGTTGAGGTGCTCGACCAGCTGCTTGAGGCCGATCAGCGAGTCGCGGTCCCAGGTGTTGGCCGGTGGGTGGTTGATGGTGATCAGCGCGGTGTGGCCGTGTTTTTCCACGGTCAGCTTGTGGGTCAGGTCGAAAACCCCGGGCTTGTAGGCTTCGATGGCGTTGCTCATAAAACGTCCTCGTTTCTGTAGTGTGCTTAGAGCCTGTTTAGGATTTGGCGAGCTAGAGCCATGCAAGGCGCTACGTTAGTAACAGCCTTCGGCTGGTCAAAGCGGCGAGGAAGCGGAATGTACTTTTGTACATGAGCATTCCGAGCCTGTTTTTAACGCAGCAGGGCCGACGCGCAGCAAATCCTATGCAGGTTCTTACAACAGGCGATCGAGCATGCCGCCCTGGTCCAGCAGGCGGCGGGCGATGATCACCCGCATGATCTCGTTGGTGCCTTCCAGAATCTGGTGCACGCGGCTGTCGCGCACCCAGCGCTCCAGCGGGTAGTCGTTGAGGTAACCGTAGCCGCCATGCAGCTGCAGCGCCTCGTTGCACAGGGTGAAGCAATGGTCGGTGGCGAAGCGCTTGGCCATGGCGCAGTACAGGCTGGCCTCGCCGTCGGCGTGGTCCAGCTTGTGCGCGGCCAGGCGCACCATCTGCCGGCTGGCGGTCAGGTCGGTGAGCATGTCGGCCAGCTTGAACTGCAGGGCCTGGAACTCGCTGAGCGCCTTGCCGAACTGCTTGCGCTCCTCGACATAGCGCAGCGATTGCTCCAGCGCCGCCTGGGCCGCGCCCAGCGAGCAGCTGGCGATATTGATGCGACCGCCGTCCAGGCCCTTCATCGCGTAGACGAAGCCCTGGCCTTCCGGGCCGATGCGGTTGCCCGCCGGGATGCGCACGCCTTCGAAGGTGATGGTGCGGGTCGGCTGGGCGCGCCAGCCCATCTTCAGTTCGTTGCGGCCGTACTTCACGCCCGGCGCATCGCCCGGCACCAGGAAGCACGACACGCCCTTGGCGCCGTCCTCGCCGGTACGCGCCATGACGATCAGCACGTCGGTGCTGCCGGCGCCGGAGATAAAGCACTTGCTGCCATCGATCACGTAGTCGTCGCCGTCGCGTTTGGCGCGGGTGCGCAGGCGGGCGGCGTCGGAGCCGGCGTCCGGCTCGGTCAGGCAGTAGGAGGCCAGCAGCTCGCCCGAAGTCAGGCGCGGCAGCCAGGCATCCTTGAGCGCGGCATCGCCGAACGAGGCGAGCATCCAGGAAGCCATGTTGTGGATGGTCAGGAAGGCCGTGGTGGCCACGCAGCCGGCGGACAGCTGCTCGAAGATCAGCGAGCTGGAGAGGCGCGACAGGCCCAGGCCGCCGTCCTCTTCTTTTATGTACAGGGCCAGGTAGCCCTGCGAGGCGGCACGCTTGATCACGTCCACCGGGAAGTGGTGGTCGCGGTCCCAGTCGGCGGCGTGCGGCGCCAGTTCGTGGGCGGCAAAGGCGCTGGCACTGTGCACCAGCAGGCGTTGTTCGTCGCTCAGTTCAAAATCCATTGTGGCTCCTCAGGCTGGCGCCAGTGTGCAAAAAAAGAGGCAGGGGAGGGGCGCGCTGGATGGCCTGCACCCCCCGCCCGATCCATCACTTGAGAGTGATGGTGGTGTTGACGTGACCGACTTCGTCCTCGTCCAGCCAGCGCTGGGTGACGGTCTTGGTCTGGGTATAGAACAGTACCACCTGCTTGCCGTAGGGGCCGAGGTCGCCCAGCTTGGAACCGCGCGAGCCGGTGAAGGAGAACAGCGGCACCGGCACCGGGATCGGCACGTTGATGCCGACCTGGCCGACGTCGATCTCTTCCTGGAAGTGCCGGGCGGCGGCACCGGAGCGGGTGAAGATGGCGGTGCCGTTGCCGTTCGGGTTGGCGTTGATCAGCTCGATGGCGTCGTCCAGGGTGGCGGCGTGCATCACGCACAGCGCCGGGCCGAAGATCTCCTCCTGGTACACGCTCATCGCCGCGGTGACCCCGGAGAAGATGGTCGGGCCGATGAAGTTGCCGTTCTCGTAGCCCGGCACCTGCGGGTTGCGCCCGTCCAGTTCGAGGGTGGCGCCTTCGCTGAGGCCCTTGGCGATCAGCCCGTCGATGCGGTCGAGGGCGGCGCAGGACACCACCGGGCCAACGTCGGTGCCCGGTTCCACGCCGGCGCCGATCTTCAGGGTCTTGGCCTTGGCCACCAGCTCGGGCAGCCAGCTCTGCGCCTCGCCGACCAGCACCACCACCGGCAAGGCCATGCAGCGCTGGCCGGCGGCGCCGAAGGAGGCGCCGACCAGGTTGTTCAGGGTCTGCTGCTTGGGTGCGTCGGGCATCACGATGGCGTGGTTCTTCGCGCCCATCATGCACTGCGCGCGCTTGCCGTTCTGCGTGGCGCGGTTGTAGACATGGGTGCCGACCTTGGTCGAGCCGACGAAGGACACCGCCTTGATGTCCGGGTGATCGCAGATCAGGTTCACCGCCTCGGCGCCGCCGTGGATCACGTTGAGCACACCGGCCGGGATGCCGGCTTCCAGGGCCAGTTCGACCAGGCGCATGGTCACCATCGGGTCCTGCTCGGACGGCTTGAGCACGAAGGTGTTGCCGCAGGCGATGGCCATCGGGAACATCCACAGCGGGATCATCGCCGGGAAGTTGAACGGGGTGATGCCGGCACACACGCCCAGCGGCTGCTGCAGGGTGTAGGTATCGACCCCGGCGGCGACGTTGTTGGCCAGCTCGCCCATCTGTAGGCTGCCGATATTGGCGGCATGCTCGACCACTTCCAGGCCGCGGAACACATCGCCCTCGGCGTCGGCCAGGGTCTTGCCCTGCTCGGCGGTGAGGATGGCGGCCAGCTCCTTGATGTTCTCGCGGATCAGCTGCTGGTACTTGAGGAAGATCCGCGCACGGGCGCCAATCGGCGTGCGCTTCCAGGTCTTGAAGGCGTTCTTCGCGGCAGCCACCGCGGCGTTCATTTCCTCGGGCGTGGCGAAGGGCACGCGGGCCAGCACCTGCTGGGTGGCCGGGTTGACGATGTCGCGCCACTGGCTGCTCTGGGATTCGACGAATTCACCGGCGATCAGCAATTTGACCGTGGGGATGGCGCTTGCTGGGGTTGTCATCTTGCGTACCTGCCGTTGGCTGCGTGGAGTGGGGCTCGGCGAGCCTTCTTAAGTTGATGCTAGCAGTGTATTTTTGCAGATGGCAGTCGGGGTATTTGCAAGTATATTCTGCGTTTTTGCACAGATAGGGGCCTCCGTGGATTGGGACAACCTGCGTTATTTCCTGGAGCTTTCCCGCGGCGGCAAGCTGACCGTCGCCGCCCGCCGCCTGGGCGTCGACCACACCACGGTGGCGCGGCGCATTCAGGCGCTGGAGAAGAGCCTGCAAACCCAGCTGTTCCTGCGCAGCGCCGCCGGTTACAGCCTGACCGAGGCCGGGCGCAACCTGCTGCCCCAGGCGGAAGCCATGGAGAGCGCCTGCAGCGGCATCGAGCGGGCCCGGCAGACGCCCAAGGACGGCCTGTCCGGGCTGGTGCGCATCGGCGTCACCGAAGGCTATGGCTCGATGATGCTGGCCCCGCAGCTGGCCGAACTGATCCGCCGCTACCCCAATCTGGGCATCGACCTGCTGGCGGCGCCGCGCATGCTGCAGCTGTCGCGCCGCGAGGCGGACATCGTGATCACCCTGGACCGCCCCGAACGCGGCCCCTTCATCATCACCCGGCTGACCGACTACTGCCTGCGCCTGTATGCCTCGCCCGACTACCTGGCCCGCCATGCGCCGATCCGCAGCCGCGACGACCTGCGCGAGCAGGCTTTCGTCAGCTACATCGACGACCTGCTGTACAGCAAGGAACTGCTCTACCTGGACGAGATCGGCAAGCCCAGCCATGTGCCGCTGCGCAGCACCAGCATCCTTATCCAGCAACAGGCGGCAGCGGCCGGCGCCGGCATCGCCATCCTGCCGTCCTTCGCCGCCGACGCCGACCCGCGTCTGCAGCGGGTGCTGGGCGACGAGGTGAAGTTCATCCGCACCTTCTGGATGCTGATGCCGATCGAACTCAAGGACATCGCGCGCATGCAGGCGACCTGGAACTTCCTGCGCGAGATGGCGCAGGCGAGCAGGGCGGTGCTGATGGGCGAGGGGGCTGAACGGTAAAGCCATGCTGGCTGAGCGACTCAGCAAACTCTTGCCAGATACCGCCGTTGGCCCAGGTGCCATGGATGAGGACTACGTGATGTTTGGTCACTTCTTTCGACTGCATGGAATTTAGGCCTTAGGGGGCTGGTTGATTGCTCTGCGCCGAAGTGGCTACCGGCCACCCCTTCGCAGCCACTGGCGGACGTATTGTGGGCACTCTCGCAAAGATGATCGACCAGCGTGGAGGCGGGCGAGGTCTGATCTCAATCTGTGCCGCTGGTGGCCAAGCCGTCACAGCCATTCTTGAACGATAATTACGGGAAACTCATGTCTGATCTACTGGTACAGCTTCACGGCAACCCGCTCACTGCATGGCTCGCGCGGGCTATAGGTTTGCCTAGTCCGGTGCCTCTGGCTCGGGAGGAAAACGGATAGCGCCCCAGGAGCTTCAAGCGATCTGCGGTTTTCTTGTCTACAGGCAATGTCTCAACGAGGCCGTGATCTACAGTAGGGCTAATCAAGAGCGCGTTTCTCTGCGCTCGATCTCGACCTTCCTGTAATTGTTCCGGCGTACAAATAAATACTGACAGCACCCCCGACCAGTTACCTACTCCTTCAAGCTCCGCATCCACATGAATAGACAGATATTGCTCGGCAAGCTCAAAGGTCGGAGTGCTAACGCTATTGACGCGATTGACCCAGGCAAGCGGTGCCACTTTCTTGTTAGCAACTCTGGAGTTCCGGGGGACAAACGAAAGGCGGATGATCTCCATCATAATGAGCCTGCTAAGCCAAGCGGAGTCTGCATACCTTTCGTGATAATCAGAGATAAAGCTGCCGCTCTGGAGGTCTGTAAACAACGTGCCGTGAGCCAAGCTCAGCACGTTGCCAAATAGCGACTCCATCGCTTCCATGCCACCGAGCATCCTGGCGGTCTCTCTGCACATGGTTTTGGTTGTCATTGCATTGCGACGGTCTGTGGCCGCTTGGATTTGGACGGTGACCTCGTGCCCAAACTCAGTTCGCTCAATTGCAGGCGCTTGGGAAAGCAGCCCGCCATAGCCCAGTTCATTTGAAAGGACGTATCGATCCTCATCTGGCCATTTGCTGAAATCCACGCTCAGTGCCCACAGCTCCCGGATGTTGCCTTCCAGGAAGTGAGAAATTCGGAATCGGCATCCGTCCGGACCGAACCGTAGTACCGCCCCTAGCGCTATCAGACTCGGGCCGATAGCGATGATGTCGTCGCGACTCACTTCACCTTGTCCTTGAAGGCGCCTTGATGCCTCGTGGCTGAGCTTCAGCTCATGAAGGTATTGAGCTGAGAATCGGGCTTCGTCCCTGTCGATGAGAACGCTACAGCTAGCGCACAGCCAAATCCCATTATCGATTGATCCGCGTTGCTCAGGAGTCATTGAGTGGTCGTAACGGCGCGCGCCAGGACCAGGCGCAGCTGCTGCAATGTGAGCAGCAAAGCGTGACTGCCAGACAAGAGCGAGGGTCGCTTGTGCCGCACAGACTGAATCCCGCCCAGCGAGAAAATTTATTGTCTGAGTGACTGCTCCTGGCCGACAGCAGCCGCTCATAAACGAGTGCTTCGGGTCGGTAGCCGCCAGCAAGTAGCCGAGATATCTGCCTGGTGGAAAACGCTTTGCGGTTTTCCACCCTACATACGGATCGGCTTTTGTAGGGTGGACAAGGGTTCTTTGTCCGCCCGCTTTTCGACAATCAGCGCGAGGTCGCTAGCAGCCAGTCCGCAACATTCGTCCGTTGGGTCGGATCCGCGATTTCACACCCGCGCAATGGTCGCCAACCCCGTCGCCACCAGCTTTTCCTGGCCATCCTTCACTGCGAACACATCGGCGCGGCACACCGCCTGGCGCTGGCCGGCCTTGAGTACCTCGCTGCGGCAGATCAGGCGTTCGCCCAGGGCCGGGGCGAGCAGGTTGAGTTTGTATTCGCTGGTGACCACGTCGCCAACCAGCGAGGCGGCGGCCCAGGCGCAGCCGCTGTCGACCATGAAGCCGACCACCGCGCCGTGCATGTAGCCATGGTGCTGGCACAGGTCGGGGCGACTGCGTACCTGCAGGCTGACTTTACCCGGCTCGAAGTCGAGCAGTTCGGCGCCGAGCAACTGGGCGAAGGTGGAGTTTTGCAGGGCCTGCTCCAGGCGTTCTCGGCTGATGCCGGTAGCTGTGTTCATGCGGGCGACTCCGTGGGGTGATGCCTGCAGTCTTGACCCGCCTGCAGGCATCGACAATCTGCATACAGGGGCGTGATGGTGGCGCATCAGGTTGTCGTGTTGGTCGTGCTCAACCCGACAGCGCGTTGGTTGCTCTTGCGCTGCAGTTTCCCGACCTTGACTTGCCCCTGCGCCTTCCTTAGCGTGCCGTTTCCGTTTTTTGCCGTGCAGGACTACCCATGAGCGTCGACGATCGCATCAAACTCGAACCGGGCTGGAAAGAGGCCCTGCGCGAGGAGTTCGACAAGCCCTACATGGCGCAGCTCAGCGAGTTTCTGCGGGCGGAGAAGGCGGCGGGCAAGGTGGTGTTTCCGCCGGGGCCGCTGATCTTCAATGCGCTGAATTCCACGCCGCTGGAGCAGGTCAAGGTGGTGATCATCGGCCAGGACCCCTACCACGGCCCTGGCCAGGCCCATGGCCTGTGCTTCTCGGTGCAGCCGGGGGTGCCGGCGCCGCCGTCGCTGGTGAATATCTTCAAGGAGCTGCAGCGCGACCTGAACATCGACATCCCCAAGCATGGCTGCCTGCAGAGCTGGGCCGAGCAGGGCGTGCTGCTGCTCAACACCTCGCTGACGGTGGAGCAGGCCAATGCCGGCTCGCATGCCGACAAGGGCTGGCAGCCGTTCACCGACAAGGTGATCGAGGTGGTCAATGCGCGGCCGGGCAACCTGGTGTTCCTGCTCTGGGGGGCGCATGCCCAGGGCAAGCAGAAGCTGATCGATGCCACCCGCCACCTGGTGCTGAAGTCGGCCCATCCGTCACCGCTGTCGGCTTACCGCGGCTTCCTCGGCAATGGCCACTTCAGCCGCACCAACAAGTACCTGGAGCAGTGCGGTCTCACTCCGATCGATTGGCGACTGCCGGCGCTGTAGTCGGCGCCTGGCAAGCCAGGCTGTCGAGATCCTGACGCAGGGCCGCCAGGCGTTGTTGCAGGTGCTGGCGCTGGGGGTTGTCGGCGGCATTCAGCAGGTTGCTGAACAGCTCGGCGAGTAGCTGTTGCGAGCGTTCGAATTGCTCGCGATAGGCCGGCGTCCAGTGCTGCGCCCGTTGCTGCAACAGGCTTTGCAGGCGTACGTCGAAATCGGCGCCGCGGCGGCTCTCCAGGGCGGCGCGCAGTTTGGCTTGCCAGTGCGCGCGGTTGTCTAGCCACAGCTGGTTCTGCTCGCCGAGCTGGTTGGCCCAGGTGGCCACGTATTGCCGCTGCGCCTCGTTCAGTTCGCCAAACCAGGGTTGCAGGCGTTCCTCCATGCGTTCGCGGCGACGGGCGATCTGCTCCTCCATCGCGGGTTCCAGGTACTCGGCGCGCAGCTCGGCATCCTCTTGGGCCATGGCCGCTTCCAGTTCCTGTATCTGCAACGGGTTGAGCCCGCGCAGCAGTGCGGTGCCGGTCGGGGTGATCTCCACGGCAATGGCGTCCAGCGCCTGGCGGAACTCGCCGAACTGCGCCTGCAGTTGCTCGGGTTGCAGCTGTGGCTGCTCGACCAGGGCTTCGCTGCGTTGCAGCCAGGCCGAGTAGGCCGGCAGCTGGGTGCTGCAGTGCCAGTCCAGGTGCTCGCGCAGGCGCGGCTTGAGCCAGTCCTTCTGGGTGCTGTTGAGTTGCAGGTAGTCGTCCAGCGACCAGCTGATCAGCCAGTCGAGGTTGCGATAGGCCAGGTCGATGCGGCTGCAGGCGCTCAGTAGCAAGGTGACGCAAAGCAGGGTAATGGTACGGCGGCGCAGGTGCATGGCGAGACCCGTCCTAGGATTCTGACCCAAGAATAGAGCAGTCAGGGGCCGTTGCGGTTCCCCATGCAGCGGATGGCGCGCGGCTGCATGACTGCCTAGAACCTGTTTCGGGTCTTTTGAGCTAGAGCCAGGCAAGGCGCAACGACCAGCGGGAGTAACAGCCGCAGGCTGGCCCAAAGGGTGAGCGCCAGCGAATCAAGTGGGCGAGGGTCGGTCGGAATAGCGGGCGACTTTACGAGCTGTAAATGAGCAGTACTCGTTTCACTCGCCCTTCGGGCCGCGCTAAAGCGCGTTAGCCGCAAGCGGCTTGCCGAGCCCAATTGATCAGCCTACGGCTGTTACTGCGTTGCAACGCAGCATGGCCGGCGATCAAGAGATCCGAGACAGGTTCTTAGTCCAGGCGCTTGCTGATCCGGGTCACCGCCAGCGCCAGCAGCAGCGCCGAGAACAGCAGCAGGACCAGCACCGGTGGCCACAGCTCCAGCAGGGTGGCCTCGCGCAGCATGATGCCGCGGGCCAGGCGCAGGTAGTGGGTCAGCGGCATCAGCTCGGCGATCCACTGCGCCGCCTTGGGCATGCCGGCGAAGGGGAACATGAAGCCGGACAGCAGGATCTGCGGCAGGAAGGTGAAGAAGGCCATCTGCATGGCCTGGAACTGAGTCTGCGACAGGGTCGACAGGTACACGCCGAGGGCCAGGCTGGCGACGATGAACAGCAGCGAGGCGGCGTACAGCTCCAGCAGCGAGCCGCGCACCGGTACGCCGAACAGCCAGTAGCCGACCACCAGGATTACCGTGATCTGCACCAGGCCGATGCCGACAAAGGGCAGCAGCTTGCCGATGGTCAGTTCCCAGGGCGATACCGGCGTGGCGATGAGCATTTCCAGGTTGCCGTGCTCGCGCTCGCGGACCAGGGCCACGGCGGTGAACAGCACCATGGTCATGGTCAGGATCACCCCGAGCAGCCCCGGCACCGTGTTCAGCGGTGCCAGGCGTTCGGGGTTGTAGAAGTTGACCACTTCGACGCCCTGGCGACTCTCCCAGCCGGGCAGCGGATAGGCCGCCAGCTGGCGCGCCGAGGCCTGTACGCTCTGGTCCGAGCCATCCACGATCAGCTGCAGCGGCGGGCGGTCCTGGCGTTGCAGGCGGGCGTCGAAGTCCGCCGGCACCACCAGCGCGGCGCTGATCTTGCCCTGGCGCAGCAACTGATCGATCTGCTGCGGCGAACTCAGGCGGTAGCGCAGGTCGAGCACCTGGCTGGAGGCAATTTCCGCCACCGCTTCGCGTGAGCTGGCAGTGTTGGCCTGGTCCAGCACGGCCGCTTCGATGCCGCGCACGTCCATGTTGATGGCGTAGCCGAACAGCACCAGTTGCAGCAGCGGGATGCCGGCGATCATGGCGAAGGTCAGCTTGTCGCGGCGCAGCTGGCGCAGCTCCTTGATCACGATGGCACTCAGGCGGCGCAGGTTCATGGCTGGGCCTGCACGGGCTTGCGGGTGACGCTGACGAAGACGTCTTCCAGGTTGGCCTCGCCGTCCTCGATCTGCGCGCTGATACCGGCGCTGCGCAGGCGCTGCTCGATGTGCTGGCGGGCATCGGGGTTGGCCACCAGCACGCGCAGGACGTTGCCGATCTGCGCCATGGCCAGCACGTCCGGGCTGCCTTGTAGAGTGCGCTGAACCAGGCGTGGCTGCGGGTGCTCAATCAGCAGCGGGTGGCCGGGCAGGGCGTCCATCAACTCGCGCGGGCTGCCGTCGGCCACCAGGCGACCGGCGTCGAGGATGCCCAGGCGCGTGCAGCGCTCGGCTTCGTCCATGTAGTGGGTGGACACCAGCAGGGTGGTGCCGGCGTCGGCCAGTTCGAACAGCGAGTCCCAGAACTCGCGGCGCGACTGTGGGTCGACCGCGCTGGTCGGTTCGTCGAGCAACAGCAGGTCGGGTTTGTGCAATACCGCGCCGGCCAGGGCCAGGCGCTGCTTCTGCCCGCCGCTGAGGGTGCCGGCCAGCTGCTTGCGTCGGTCGGCCAGCCAGTAGCGCTCCAGCACTTCGTTGATGCGCTGGCGGCTGCTGCGCCGGGGCACGCCATGCACGGCGGCGAGGAATTCGAGGTTCTCGCCCACCGTGAGGTCTTCGTAAAGCGAGAAACGCTGGGTCATGTAGCCGATGCGCCGCTTCAACTCTTCGGCGTCGCGCGGGATCTGGCAGCCGAGCACCTCGATCTCGCCGGCGCTGGGCAGCAGCAGGCCGCAGAGCATGCGGATGGTGGTGGACTTGCCGCAGCCGTTGGGGCCGAGGAAGCCGAACACTTCGGCGCGGCGCACGCTGAGGTCAAGCTGGTCGACCGCGGTTAGCTCGCCGAAGCGCTTGCTCAGGCCGCGCGCCTGGATCACCAGGTCACTGCTGGTCATGGCCCGCTCGTTCGGCGCGCAGCGGCAGACCGGCCGGCAGCTGCTGTGCGGCGGCGTCCTGCAGGCGCAGCTCGGCGCGGTACACCAGGCGGCTGGCGTCGTCGCCGGTGAGGGCGTAGTAGGGAGTGAAGCTGGCTTCGCTGCGGATCACGCTGACGCTGGCGGCGAAAGGCTGCTCGATGCCTTCGACGAACACGCGCATGGCGTCGCCGATCTTGAGCCCTGCACGCTGCCAGGCTGGCACGAAGACCCGCGCGTAGGGCTGCTCACCGACCAGCAGGCTGACCACCTCGGCGCCTGCGGGCGGCTGGTCGCCAGGCTTGAAGGGCAGGGCGTCGACGCGCCCGGCCCGCGGTGCACGTACGCTCAGGTGTTCACGACCGACCTGCAGCTGGGCCAGGTTGCCGCGGGCGGCGGCCAGGGCGGCGCTAGCTTGGTCGAGCTGCTCGGGGCGGGTGCCATTGGTCAGCTCGCGCAGTTGGGCATCGGCATTGCGCGTGGCTGCGCTGGTCTGGTCGCGGGCGGCGCGGGCGCGGTCCAGTTCGGCGATGGCCACCTGCTTGCGCTGGTAGAGGGCGGCGATGCGCTGGAAGTTGCGCTCGCTATCGAGCTGTTCGGCGCGGCTGCGCGCCAGGCTGGCCTGGGCCGCTTCGATGCTTTCTGCACGCGCGCCGTTGCGCAGTTCGCTCAGCCGGGCCTCGGCTTGCGCCACTTCGCCCTGGGCCTGGGCGATGCGCGCGTCCTGGCGGCGCGGGTCGAGTTCCAGCAGCAATTGCCCGGCGGCGACGCGGTCACCTTCGGCCACGTGCCAGTCGAGGATGCGCTCCGAGGCTTCGGCGGGCAGGCCGATGCGGTCCCATTCCAGGGTGCCGAGCAGCACCTCGTCGGCGGACGGGTTGCAGCCGGCGAGCAGGGCCAGGGGCAGCAGGCAGAGCAGCAGTCTGCTCATTTCAGGTCTCCATCCCGTTATGCAACAGGGCCAGGGTGTGCGCGATCAGCGCTTCGTCACCGATCTGCGGGTTGGCGAAGATGCCGCGCCAGAGCGGTGCGGCGGCGTAGGGCAGCATGGTTACGCCGATCAGCGAGACCACCAGCAGGCGCGGCTCCAGCGCCGGATTGAGGGCGCCACGGGCCTGGGCAGCGGCGAAGCGCTGGGCCAGCAGCAGAGGAATTAGCGGGGCGATGCGCGCGGTCAGTTGCTCGCGCAGCTGGCCGCCTTCACAGAGGATTTCGCGCACCCACAGCGGCGGAATCCACGGGTTGCTCGCGACCATTGCGCTCATGCTGCGGACGAAGCGCTCGACCAGCTCGTGCGGGTCGTCGCCCGCGGCCTGCAGGCCCTCGGCCACACTGCGGATCAGCGGCAGGAAGCGTTCCTCGACCAGGGCATCGACCAGGCGCTGCTTGCTGCCGAAGTAATAGTTGACCAGGGCCGGGGTGACCCCGGCCTGCTGGGCGATGCTGCGCAGGCTGGAGGCCTGGATGCCGGTATGGGCGAAGGCCTGGGCGGCCGCATCGAGCAGGCGTTCGCGCTGCAATTGGGCATCGCCGGCGGGGCGGCCCGGTGCGCGGGGAGGCTGTTTGGGGTGGGGGCTCTTGGTCATGGCTTAATAATTAAATGAGTAATTAATTAACGGCAAGCACCGTTGATCAGATGGAGTGCATGGATGAGGCATCCAGGCTCGCACCTGAGGGGCTCAGCCCCTCATTTGTCGTAGTTGGAGATGATCGTAAACAGCCGGCGGATAAGGATGCTTAGTGCCGCCAGAAGGACGGCATCAGCAACACCAGCACGGTGAGGATTTCCAGGCGGCCGATCAGCATGCCCAGGGTCAGCGCCCACTTGGCCAGGTCGGGCATGGCGGCATAGTTGCCGGCCGGTCCGATCATTTCGCCCATGCCCGGGCCGACCCCGGAAACCATGGCGGCTGCACCCGACAGCGAGGTGATCCAGTCCATGCCGGTCATTGCCACGATAAGCGCCAGGCTGGCAATGGTGATGGTGTAGAAGAAGGCGAAGGCGAGAATCGAACGGGCGATCTCTTCATCCAGGCGGTGACGGTTGTACTGCTGCTTGATCACCGCGCGCGGGTGCACCAGTTGCAGCAGGTTGGCCTTGAGCAGGATGTAGGCGACCTGGAAGCGGAACACCTTGAGGCCGCCGGCGGTGGAGCCGGAGCAGCCGCCGACAAAGCCCAGGTAGAAGAACATCATGCTGGCGAAGGGGCCCCACAGGTGGTAATCGCCGAGGGCGAAGCCGGTGGTGGTCATCACCGAGGTGATGTTCACCGCTACATGGCGCAAGGTATCCAGCCAGTGCAGGTCGGTAGTGCTCCACTTCCAGCAGGCCAGGATCAGCCAGCTGCTCAGCAGCAGGATGAAGAAACCTTGTACCTGCTGATCGCGCAGCAGCGCCTTGAGATTGCCGCGCAGGGTGGAAACGTAGAGCACGAAGGGCAGGCTGCCGAGGATCATCACCACCACGGCCACCCAGTGCACCGCTGGTTCCTGCCATTTCGCCAGGGACGCGTCTGAGGTGGAGAAACCGCCGGTGGCGATGGCCGACATGGCATGGTTGATCGCGTCGAACAGGTTCATCCCGGCCAGCCAGAAGGCCAGCACCGACAAGCTGCTGAGGCCGACATAGGCCAGCACCATGTACTTGGCGACCATGTGCGAACGCGGCATGACCTTGTCCGAGCGATCCGACGATTCGGTCTGGAACAGACGCATGCCGCCGATGCGCAGCATCGGCAGGATGGCCACGGCCATGGCGATGAAGCCGATACCGCCGAGCCAGTGCAGCAGCGAGCGCCAGATCAGCACGCCGCGCGACATGCCGTCCAGGCCGGTGAAGATGGTGGCGCCGGTGGCGGTGATGCCGGACATGCTCTCGAAGTAGGCGTCGGTGAAGCTGACCTGCTGGGTAAAGACAAACGGCAGGGCGGCGAAGATCGACACCAGTACCCAGCTCGATACCGTCAGCATGTACATGTCGCGCGGGCGCAGTTGCGTGTTTTGCGGGCGTCCCTGGGCGACCATGGTGATACCGGCGATAAAGGTGATCAGGCTCGACCAGAGGAATGCATTGATGCCCTGCGGCTGCTGGTAAACCAGCAAGGTGGCGATCGGCACCAGCATGGCGATGGCCAGGGTGACCAGGAAGATGCCGTTGATGAACGCCAGGGTGCGCAGGGTCGGCAGGGTCATGGCTGGCCTTTGGCGCAGGCGCTCAGGGTGGTGGCAGACTGGCGCATCAGTGTTTCCAGAAGGCGCGGGTGAACAGCACCAGCACGGTGAGAATTTCCAGACGGCCGAGCAGCATGCCGATGGTCAGCAGCCACTTGGCCGCATCCGGCAGGGTGGAGAAGTTGCCGGCCGGGCCGATGGTCGGACCGAGGCCCGGGCCGACGTTGCATACCGCCGTGGCCGCGCCGGTCAGGGCGGTGACCCAGTCGAGGCCGACCAGGGTCAGGCCGAGGGCGATCACGCCGATGGTGATGGTGAAGAAGAACGAGAAGGTGATCAGCGAGCGGACGATGTCTTCGTCCAGGTTGTGGTTGTTGTACTGCTGCTTGATCACCGCCCGTGGGTGCACCAGCTGCTGCAGGTTGGCCTTGAGCAGGACGAAGGCGACCTGGAAACGGAAGATCTTCAGGCCGCCCGAGGTAGAGCCGGAACAGCCGCCGACAAAGGTCAGGTAGAAGAACAGCAGCACCGCGAAGCTGCCCCAGGTGGTGTAATCACCGAGGGCAAAGCCGGTGGTGGTGACCACCGAGGTGACGTTGACCGCGACGATGCGGAAGGCGTCCAGCCAGGCGTGATCGGAGTTGGCCCATAGCCAGGTGCCGAACACCAGCCAGGTCAGCAGCAGGAAACCGAGGAAGCCGCGGACTTGATGGTCGCGCAGCAGCGCTCGGCGATGACCGCGCAGGGTGGCGACATAGAGGGTGAAGGGCAGGCCGCCGACAATCATGAACAACACGGCGACCCAGTGCACCGCCGGTTGCTGCCAGTTGGCCAGGGACGAGTCAGAGGTGGAGAAGCCGCCGGTGGAAATCGAGGCCATCGAGTGGTTGATCGCCTCGAACGGGGTCATGCCGGCGGCCCAGAAGGCCAGGAAACCGAGCAAGGTGAACGCCAGGTAGATCAGCAGAATGTACTTGGCTGCCATGTGCGAGCGCGGCATGACCTTCTCGCCCCAGTCCGAGGACTCGGTCTGGAACAGGCGCATGCCGCCGACGCGCAGCAGCGGCAGGATCGCCACCGCCATGCCGATGAAGCCGATGCCGCCGAGCCAGTGCAGCATCGAGCGCCAGATCAGGATGCCCGGCGACATGCTGTCCAGGCCGACAAAGATCGTGGAGCCGGTGGTGGTGATGCCCGACATGGTCTCGAAGAAGGCGTCGGTGTAGCTGATATGGGCGATCAGCACCATTGGCAGGGCGGCGAAGGCGCACACCACCACCCAACTGGCAGTGGTCAGCAGGTACATGTCGCGCGGGCGCAGGTGCATGTGCTGCGGTCGGCCGCGAATCACCAGGGCCAGGCCGGCGATAAAGGTGATCAGGCTCGACCAGAGGAATTCGTTCAGGTCATCGGTGCGGTCGAATGCCAGCAGAGTGAGCATGGGCAGAGCCATGCTCACGGCCAGGGTGATGAGGAAAATGCCGATGATGAAACCGATGATGCGCAGCGTCGAGAAAGCCATGAAGCAGCTCGGTGGGCGAGGAAGGCGGCATTCTACCTGCAGGCGCGTTGCTCTAGAAGCGTTGGCGCTCTGCGCTGGCAGGCTGTCCGGTACGGGGATGTTTGACCATAGCAGGGCGAGGCGCAGGCTGCGTCGCGGTCGCGCCGAAACGGCAATAGACCCTAGAATGCCAGCCTGACCTGCCTGGAGATGACCGATGCAAGCTCTCGATCTATTGCTCAACCGTGTTTCCGTCGGCCGTCTGCTGGAGCCGGCGCCGGATGCGGCGCAGCGTGAGCTGCTGTTTCGGGCCGCGCTGCGTGCGCCGGATCATGGTCAGCTGCGGCCCTGGCGTTTCCTCACTATCGAAGGTGCGGCCCGCGCCAAGCTCGGCGAACTGTTCGCCAGCGCGCTGCAGGCGGGCAATTCGGAGGTCAAGAGCGAGGCACTGGACAAGGCCCGCGCCATGCCACTGCGTGCGCCCCTGCTGGTAGCGGTGATCGCCCGTCTGACGGCCCCGCACAAGGTGCCGGAGCAGGAGCAACTGCTGTCTGCCGGTTGCGCTGCCCACGGCATGCTGCTGGCCGCCCATGCGCAAGGCCTGGGCGCCATGTGGCGCACCGGTGAGCTGTGTTACAACGCCCAGGTCATGACCGGCCTGGGCCTGGCGGCCAATGAGCGCATCGTCGGCTTCCTCTACCTCGGCAGCGTCGAAGGCGAGCGGCGCACGCCGCCGGCGCTGGCCCCGGCCGATTTCGTCGACAGCTGGCAGGGCTGATGCAAACCGTAGCCCGGATGTAATCCGGGGACGGAGTTAGCTGTTCCCCGGATTGCATCCGGGCTACGGTCATTCGAGCCTACCGGCCAGGCACTGAGCTGCAATCGCTATTTCTACCCTAGAGTTCTGACACCTCAGCCCTTGCTTTGCATATAGGCCTTCCAGCCGCCGAAGTGGGTGATGTCGACGGCCCCTGCGAGCCCGTACGGCTCGCAGATAAAACCGGTTTCCCAGCTGCCGTCGGCCAGCTGCACCTTGCCCAGGCCCAGCGGCGCGGGGATGCCGGTGAGGAACGAGCCCAGTTCGGCGCTCGGCAGTTCCCAGACTTCCACGGCGATGGCCACGCCGCCTTCGGCGACCCGGACCATGCCCGGACGAAACGGCGGGCCGCCGGCCAGGGCGTACAGCTGGTAGTCAGGCGAGCTCCGGGTGGCCTGCAGCAGGCGGCCGCCACGTTGCTTGAGCTGCCAGTTCAGCGGCAGGCCGTCCAGATGCGCGCCGCACACCACCACGCGGGCGCGGTCGTTACGGGCGAGGGTGGCCGGTACCTGGGCATCCAGGCTGCGCTCACCGGATAGCGGCAGGCCGTGCTGGCGCTGCAGGCCGTCGGCGAGGCCAAGCAGGTACTGGTCGGTGAAGGCGCGGCCGAACAGGGTCACGCCCCAGGGCAGGCCGTTGGCCATGAAACCGGCCGGTACCGCGACTGCGGCGTAGTCGAGCATGTTCATGAAGTTGGTGTAGTAGCCCAGGTCCGAATTGCGCTTGACCGGCTCGGCGTGCAGCTCGTCCAGCGTCACCGGACGCGGGTAGGCCGGGGTGAGGATGCAGTCGACCTCGGCGAGGATGCGGTCACAGATTGCCTTGAGCGCCTGCAGGCGGTACTGCGCGCGGAAGGTGTCGACGCCGCTGACGCCGGGCGCCTGTTCCAGCACGGCCTTGATCACCGGCAGCACGGCGTCCGGCTGCTGTTCGATCAGCGCGCCGGCGACGCTGTAGCGCTCGGCGACCCAGGGGCCTTCATAGAGCAGGCGCGCGGCTTCGAGGAAGGGCGCGAAGTCGATTTCAACCGCTTCGCCGCCGAGCGCTTTCAGCTGTTCGATAGTGTTGGCGAACAGCGCCGGGCTTTCTGCGCAGCCGAGAAATTCCAGCTGTGTGGGTACGCCGAAGCGGAAGCCCGCGCGCGGTTTGCCGAAGGCGCTGGCATCGTTCCACAGCGGGTTGGCGCGGCTGTATTCGTCACGCGCATCCAGCTTGGCGGTCAGCGCCAGCAGTTGGCTGGCTTCAAAGGCGGTGGCGGTGAAGTAGGTGACGCAGTCCAGGGTACGGCAGGCGGGCACCAGGCCAGCGGTGGAAATCAGGCCCTTGGTGGCTTTCAGGCCGACCAGGTTGTTCAGCGCCGCCGGCACGCGGCCGCTTCCAGCGGTATCGGTGCCGAGGGCGAAACTGGCCACACCGAGCGCCACGGCCAGGGCCGAGCCGGCGCTGGAGCCGCCGGACGGGTAGGCCGGGTGCAGGCTGTTGCGGCATTCGCCATACGGGGATCTTGTGCCGTTAAGGCCGGTGGCGAACTGGTCGAGGTTGGTCTTGCCCATGGGCACGGCGCCGAGGGCGATCAGCTGTGCGACCAGGGTGGCGCTGGTGTCCGGTACATAGGCGAAGGCCGGGCAGGCGGCGGTGGTCGGCACGCCGGCCAGGTCGATGTTGTCCTTGATGGCGAAGGGCACGCCGAACAGCGGCAGCTCGGCCGGCGATTTGCCGTCCAGCGCAGCCAGGTAGGGTTCCAGCTCTGCCAGGCTGAGCAGGTGGATAAACAGCTTGAACTCGGGGTTGAGCGCGGCGGCCTGCTCGTGCAGGGCGCTGATCAGCTGGCGCGGGGTCAGGCTGCCGTCGCTGTAGGCGGATTTCAGGGCGCCGAGGCGCAGATCGAATTGATGACTCATGCTCAGTTCCTTCTCGGAAATTCAGGCTTGCACAATCAATTCCCTCTCCCATTGATGGGAGAGGGTTAGGGAGAGGGTGGATGAGTCAGGCAACTGATTAGCCTGTCGGAAATCGCGCCCTCTCCCCCGGCCCCTCTCCCGCAAGCGGGAGAGGGGAGCAAAGCGGTTCACGCTTCTTCCAGCACCACCACGCGCTGCCCGGCGCGCACTGGCGAGCCAGGCTGCACGCGCACCTCGCGCACCACGCCGTCGCGTGGGGCGAGCAGGGGGATTTCCATCTTCATCGACTCGAGAATCACCAACACGTCGCCGGCTTTCACCGTGCTGCCTGCCTCGACCTGCACCTGCCAGAGGTTGCCGGCAATGTGGCTGTCGATGCTGTGCTGGCCGGCCGAAAGCGGCGCGTCGTCGTCCAGTTCAGCGACTACTTCCTCGCTTTCGTAGTGGGCCTGGCCGGAGGCGATCCAGCGCTGGCGTTCGGCGTCGAAGGCGGCGCGTTGCTGGGTGCGGAAGGCGTCGATGCCCTCGGCTTCCTCGGTGAGGAAGTCTTGATAATCGGCCAGGGCCAGTTCGCTGTCTTCGATGCGCAGCTCATAACGGCCGAGCGGGAAGTCGCGGCGGATCTGCAGCAGTTCCTCGGCCCCCACCGGGTAGAAGCGGATCTGGTCGAAGAAGCGCAGCAGCCAGGGCTTGCCGTGGAAGGCGGCGACTTCGCGGTAGCGGTTCCACATCTGCAGGGTGCGGCCGACGAACTGGTAGCCGCCGGGGCCTTCCATGCCGTACACGCACATGTAGGCGCCGCCGATGCCCACCGAGTTCTCGGCGGTCCAGGTGCGCGCCGGGTTGTACTTGGTGGTGACCAGGCGGTGGCGCGGGTCCAGCGGGGTGGCCACCGGCGCGCCAAGGTAGACGTCGCCGAGGCCCATCACCAGGTAGCTGGCGTCGAACACGGTGCGGTACACCTCGTCGAGATTGGGCAGGTCGTTGATGCGGCGGATAAATTCCAGGTTGCTCGGGCACCAGGGCGCGTCCTTGCGCACCGTGGTCATGTACTTGTCGATGGCCAGCTGGCAGGCCGGGTCATCCCAGGACAGCGGCAGGTGCACGATGCGCGACGGCACCTTGAGGTCCTGGGCATTGCACACCGCGTCCCATTCGCCGGCGACGGTGTCGAGCAGTTGCTGCAGGGGCAGGGTTTCCGGCTGGTAGTGCACCTGCAGTGAGCGGATGCCGGGCGTCAGGTCGATCACGCCCTTGAGCTGCTTGGCTTCCAGCGCCTGCATCAGTGCATGGCCACGGAAGCGCAGCACCAGGTCCAGCTCGGCCTGGCCGATTTCCAGCAGCAGGTGGGTGTCGCCGGAGAGGCGAGCGACCAGGCGTTTGTCGGCTTGGCCTATGTCGAGGACGATGGGGGAGGTGAGCGCACTTGCTTGTGTAGGAGCGAGCTTGCTCGCGATCAGCGATACCGAAGGATCGCCAGCAAGCTGGCTCCTACAAAGGCTCGCGCATTCGAGGCTTTTCGCTTTGGCCAGCTCCCGCGCCGTAGCGATATCAACCGGGATGAACCGGACCTTGTCGCCCGCCTTGAGCTGCCCCAGCTGCCACAAATCCGCCTCGATGATGGTCACCGGACAGACGAAGCCGCCCAGGCTCGGGCCGTCCGGGCCGAGGATCACCGGCATATCGCCAGTGAAGTCCACCGCACCGATGGCGTAGGGGTTGTCGTGGATATTCGACGGGTGCAGGCCGGCTTCGCCGCCGCTGTCGCGCACCCACTCCGGTTTCGGGCCGATCAGGCGCACGCCGGTGCGGCTGGAGTTGAAATGCACTTCCCAGTCGGTGGTGAGGAAGGTGTCGATATAGGCCGGGGTGAAGTATTCCGGTGCGCCGTGCGGGCCGTAGATCACGCGGATTTCGCGGACGGCGGGCAGGGCAGTGCACAGCGCGGTGGGCAGTTGCGCGCCAGCCTTCAGATCGCTCAATGCCGGGATATGCAGCACATCGCCGGCACGCAGGGCGCGGCCGCCGTGGCCGCCGAACTGGCCGAGGGTGAAGGTGCTTTTGCTGCCCAGGTACTCGGGCACCTGCAGGCCGCCGCGGAGGGTCAGATAAGAGCGTGCGCCTGAACCAGCGATAGTGCCGAGGCTCAGGGTGCTGCCGGCCTTGATCAGCAGCGCGGTGTTCATCGGTTGCTCGGCGCCATCCAGGGTCAGCGGAATCGCCGCGCCGGTTACTGCGACCACCGCATCGGTATTGAAGCGCAGCAGCGGGCCACTCATGGTGATTTCCAGGCCGGCGGCGCCTTCGTTATTGCCCAGCAGGCGGTTGCCCAGGCGCAGCGCGCGGTCGTCCATCGGTCCCGATGGCGGCACGCCGACGGCCCAGTAGCCGAGGCGGCCGGGGAAGTCCTGCACGGTGGTCTGGGTGCCGGCGCTGAGCACCTCGAAGGTGTTGGCCTGATAAACCAGACCTTCCAGGCAGCGGGTCCAGGGCGAGCCGCTGGCGAACGGCGCGTCGACCAGGATCTGCCGCAGGTAGTCGCGGTTGGATTCCACGCCGTACAGCACCGAGTCGGCCAGGGCCTGGTTCAGTGCGGCGCTGGCTTGGTCGCGGGTCGCTGCCCAGGTGATGACCTTGGCGATCATCGGGTCGAAGTAGGGCGGAATCTCGCAACCGGCTTCGACCCAGGTGTCGATGCGCAGGGCTTTGCCATCGGCCTTGGGGAAGTCCACGGCGGTGAGCAGGCCGGGGCTCGGCTGGAAGTCGCGGCCCGGATCTTCGGCATACAGGCGCGCCTGGATGGCGTGGCCGCTGGGTTTCAATCCTTCGCTCAATTCACTAAGTGGCGCCAGGTCACCGGCCGCCAGTTCGATCATCCAGCGCACCAGATCGACGCCCCACACCTGTTCGGTGACGCCGTGCTCGACCTGCAGGCGGGTGTTCACTTCGAGGAAATAAAAGCGCGCTGCTTCGCTGTCGTAGACAAACTCCACGGTGCCGGCGCTGCGGTAGCTGACTGCCTTGGCCAGTTTGATCGCCGCCGCGCACAACTCATCGGCCATGCCGGCCGGCAGGTTGGGCGCCGGGGTTTCTTCCAGCACCTTCTGGTTGCGCCGTTGCACCGAGCAGTCGCGCACGCCGAGGGCCAGCACGTCGCCGCGACCATCGCCAAATACCTGCACTTCCAGGTGACGGGCACGCTGGATGTACTTCTCGATAAACACGCCGCTGTCGCTGAAGTTGTTCTGCCCCAGGCGCTTGACCGCCTCGAAGGCGTCGCTCAGCTCGGCGGCGCTGTTGCACACACGCATGCCGATGCCGCCGCCGCCGGCGGTGCTTTTCAGCATCACCGGGTAGCCGACTTGCTCGCCGGCGATCAGCGCGGCGTCGAGGTTTTCCAGCAGCTCGGTGCCTTCCAGCATCGGCACGCCGTGCTGCTTGGCCAGGGCGCGGGCCGTGTGCTTCAGGCCGAACACGCGCAGCTGCTCGGGTGTCGGGCCGACGAAGGCGATGCCGGCGGCTTCGCAGGCTTCGGCGAAGGCAGCGTTCTCCGAGAGGAAACCGTAGCCCGGGTGAATGGCTTTGGCGCCGGTCTGCTTGGCGACGGCAAGGATTTTGTCGACCACCAGGTAGGTGCCGGCGGCCGGGCCTTCGCCGAGGCTGAAAGCTTCATCGGCCTGTTGGATATGCAGACTGGCGGCGTCGGCCTCGGAATACACGGCCACGCCCTGTACATCGAGGGTGCGCAGGGTGCGCAGGATGCGGCAGGCAATGGCGCCGCGGTTGGCGATCAGGAGTTTGTCGAACATGGAGGTTGCCCCATGCAGTGGCGGGCCGTCCCGTCTTTAGTCGTCTGCACCGCGGTCGTCCACGGCTGAAATTCTGTTGCTAGCTGTCCGTAGGGTGGAAAACCGCGAAGCGTTTTCCACCGTGCTCTGGTGGATGTGAAAAGCGACATCCACCCTACGGCTGTTGGTCCTGCTTCTGCTGCTGTGCGGGTTGCTGCTCCAGGCACTGGCCCGAGCGGCTCTGGCACAGGCGGAACAGCCATTCGCGAAGCTGCTTCAGTCCCATACCAGCACCTCGGCCGGGGTCGGGTTCCAGCCGTTGCAGGGGTTGTTCAGTTGCGGGCAGTTGGAGATCAGCACGATGACGTCCATATGCGCGACCAGTTCGACGTACTTGCCTGGCGCGGAGATGCCGTCCTCGAAGGTCAGGCCGCCCTCGGGTGTCACCGGCACGTTCATGAAGAAGTTGATATTGGCGCCGATGTCGCGCTTCTCCAGGCGGCCGTCGTGCAGGCTGGCGCGCAGGAAGTTGTCGCGGCAGCTGTGCATATAGCGCTTGTCCAGGGCGTACCTGACCGTGTTGCTCTCCTGGGCGCAGGCACCGCCGAGGGTGTCGTGGCGCCCGCACGTGTCGGCGCTGATGGTCAGCAGCGGGTTGCCCAGGTTGGAGTAGAGAACGGTGCCGGTGGTCAGGTACACGCTGTTCTGCTTGCGCAGGGTGCGTTGCGGGTCGTAGCGCTCGCGTGGGTTCTTGGCGCTGAAGAACAGCGTGTCGACCGCTTGGTTACCTTCCAGGTCGAGCAGGCGCACGGTCTGCCCGGCTTTGACTTCGCAGAGGAACGGCTCGCCGGCTGGGATCTCGTGGCGGTAGACGGCGGCTTCGGGGTGCTTGTCGCTATGGGTAAGAGTCATGCTGGCAGCCCTTAGATATACAGACGTTCGGTGTTGTGGAAGCCGCGGCCGTTTTCCGGGCGCGAGGTGCGGCAGAGCACGCTGATGCCGTCGCTCTCGACGCGGCTCCAGCTCAGCTGCACCGGCTTGGGTGCGTACTCGGGATTCGGGTCCATTGGGTGCTGCAGGGCGGTGAGCACCACCAGGGTGTCCATCGGTGCGTACAGCTCGATGTAGTCGCCGGCCTTGGAGTTGCCGGGTTCGAAATGGAAGCGGCCGTCGCCGTCGACGCTGACTTTGCTGAACAGGTTGAGCGCCATCAGCAGGTCCTGCAGGTTCAGGTTCCACTTGCCCATTTCCACCAGCAGGTTGTCCACGCCGTTGCGGAAGTAGCCGTTGCGCAGCTCCTGGTAGCGCCCGGCACCGTACTTCTCGGTGACTTCCTCGGCATTCAGCACGCCGCCGAAGCTGTCATGCCAGCCGCAGGTGTCGGCGGTAATCGCAGCGAGCACGCGGCCCATGTCCGAGTACAGGCAGTGGCCGGCGGTGAGCTTGGCGGTGTGCTGGCACTTGAGGGTGTCCGGCAGGTTGAGGCGCTCGCTTTTCTCGGCGGCGGAAAGCAGCAGCAGGCTGACGTTGGCGCCACCTTCGAGATCGGTGATGCGCAGCAGCTGGCCACGCTTGAGGACGAAGGAGGTGTGGCCGCCGCCGGGTACGAGTTCCTCGTACAGGCTGGGGCGCAGGGTCAGGGATGCGGTCATGGTTGCTCCTTACAGGGCCGGTTGCGGGGTGCCGGTGATGTGCGCCGGCAGCGCCTCGACGGCGGCGCGGGTGGCGCGGCGGTCGCTGTTCAGGGGGATGTCATAGGTGATGCGCGCGCCGAAGGCGTTCGGTGCGTGCGGGTCGATACGGGTCTTGTCGAACACCAGCAGGCGGGTGCCGAGGCTGAAGCCTTCACTCAGGTCGTGGGTGACCATAAATACGGTCAGCTTGGTCTCGTTCCACAGCTCCAGCAGCAGGGCGTGCATGTCCTTGCGAATGCCCGGGTCCAGCGCGCCGAAGGGCTCGTCGAGCAGCAGCACGCGCGGCTTCATGATCAGCGCCTGGGCGATGGCCAGGCGTTGCTGCATGCCGCCGGAGAGCTGGCTGGGGTATTTGTCCAGGGCGTGGCCGAGGCCGACTTTCTTGAGGATGACTGCCGCCTGTTCGCGGGCGTCGCGCTTGGCGGCGCCGAACAGGCGACCGAGCAGCGGTGAACGTGGCAGCTCCAGGCCGATGGCGACGTTGTCCAGCACGCTCAGGTGCGGGAACACCGAGTAGCGCTGGAACACCACGCCACGGCTGCTATCCGGCTCGCCGGCCAGCGGCTGGCCAGCCAGCAGAATCTCGCCACGGCTGGCGCGCTCCTGGCCCAGCAGCAGGCGCAGAAAGGTCGACTTGCCGCAGCCGGACGCGCCGACCAGGGTGCAGAACTCGCCCTCGTTGATGCTCAGGTTCAGGCGCTCCAGAACAACCTGATCGGCGTATTCCTGCCACACGTTTTTGACTTCGATGAAGGCGCTCATGCTTTTGCTCCTTCATACCAGGGGAAGACCAAGCGGGTGGTCTGCCGCAGGCCCAGGTCCATCAGCCAGGCGAGCAGGGTGATCCACACCACGTACGGCAGGATCACGTCCATCGCCATATAGCGACGCACGAGGAAGATGCGGTAACCCAGGCCGTCGGTGGCGGCGATGGCTTCGGCGGCGATCAGGAACAGCCAGGCCGAGCCCAGCACCAGGCGCAGGGCGATCAGCAGGCGCGGCAGCAACTGCGGCAGCACCACGCGCAGGATCAGGGTCCAGGTGCTGGCGCCGAGGGTCTGCGCCTTGATCAGGATTTCCTGGGGGATTTCGCGGGCGCGCTGTTCCAGGTCGCGGGCTAATACGGGGGTAATGCCGATCACGATCAGCATCACTTTGGATAATTCGCCGAGGCCGAAAACGATAAACAGGATCGGCAGGATCGCCAGCGGTGGCACCATCGACAGCACGGTCAGCAGCGGCGACAGCGGCGCGCGGAACAACGGCAGGATGCCCGCCGCGATGCCCAGGCACAGGCCGACCAGCGCGGCGATGCCAATGCCCATGCCGAGGCGGGCCAGGCTGGCGGCACTGTCCTGCCAGAACAGGTAGTTTCCGCTGCGTTTGTCCTCGGTAAAGGCCAGGCGGTCGATGGCGTCGGCCATCTGCGCCGCGCTGGGCAGCAGCTTGTCGTTGGGGTTGTCCGTCAGCCGCGCCGCCGAACCCATGAAGTAGGCGAACAGCAGCAGGGCGAAGGGCAGCAGGATCAGCAGCAGGCGGCCGCCGCGGTCCGGGTGTCGGTTGATCAGGCGCATGGATGCATCTCTGAGAGCAGATTCCCTCTCCCCCGGCCCCTCTCCCATGAATGGGAGAGGGGGAGGGAAAGCCTTAGAACCGGTCTCGGATCTCTTGATCGTCGGCCATCCTGCGTTGAAATTGGGCTCGGGCTGCTCATTTACAGCTCGTAAACTCCGCGCCCTCGCCCAATTTCGCCTTGCCTGGCTCTAGCTCAAAAAATCCTAAACAGGTTCTTACAGCGTGCCGTCGGCTGCCATCTGCATAAACGAAGGGTCGAAGCGCAGCTTGAGGTTGCCTTGGTCGCCGGTGGTCACATCCTTGGCGAAGCCCATGCCGATGGCGTCGGCACTTTTCGCGCCTTCACCGAGCAGGCCGTGGCTGAAGGAGAACTCGGCCACCTTGCTCATGGTCGCCGGCAGTTTCGGGCTGTTGGCGAAGGCCACGGCATCCTTGGCGCTGTAGAACATCTTGGTGGCAGCCAGCTGCGCTTCGTAGCCGGCCAGGTCGGTGCCGGAGGTCTTGGCCATGTGCTCGCGGGCGGCCTTGCCTGCGTCGGTGTCGGCACTCATGGTCGCCATGATTTCGTACCAGGCGCCGGTCAGGGCTTTGCCCAGGGCGGGGTTGTCTTTCAGGGTGTCGCTGTTGACCACCATCAGGTCGATGATCTCGCCGGGGATCTGGCTGGAGTCGAAGACCTTGGTCACGCCCGGGGTGGCTTCGATTTCGGCCAACAGCGGGTTCCAGGTGGTCACGGCGGTGACGTCGTCGGTGGCGAAGGCGGCCACCAGGTCGGCGTCGGAGGTGTTGACCACTTTCAGGTCTTTTTCGCTGAGGTTGGCCTTTTCCAGGCCACGGGCGAGCAGGTAGTGCGACACCGACAGTTCGACTAGGTTGACGCTCTGGCCCTTGAGGTCGCCGAGGGTCTTCTTCTCACCTTTGAGCACCACGCCATCGTTGCCGTTGGAGAAGTCGCCGATGATCAGCGCTGTGGAGTCGACGCCACCGGCGGCGGGAATGGTCAGGGCGTCCATGTTGGTCATGGTGCAGCCATCGAACTGGCCGGCGGTGTACTGGTTGATCGACTCGACGTAGTCATTGAGCTGCACCACATCGATGTTGATGTCGTACTTCTTCGCCCACTTGTCGACGATGCCTTCGGCCTGGCCGTATTCCCAAGGCATCCAGCCGGCATAGATGGTCCAGCAGACGCTGAAGTCGGTCTTCGGGGCAGCGAGGGCGGGGAAGCTCAGGGCGGCGGACAGGCCGGTAGCGATCAGCGAGGACAGCAGAGACTTGCGCATGGGTAGACCTCCAGTTCTAGGGAATGCGGGCAGGAGCAGCGCGGCACGTGCCTGGCTAGCCAGGTGGCGCGTTCTCCCGGGCTTTTATCCCGCCGTGTAACCCCGAACGAGGTCGCCAACTCTCGGACCAGTCACTTGCCGTTCTGTGGAGAGCGACGAGCCGGAACCCTAGTCAGCCATTGCAAATTGTCGTGCCGCGCCCCTTGCGGGGTGCTTCTGCATGTGTGAGCTAAAGCGAACATCGTGCCAGTTGGCGCAAAGCGCTTGGCCTGGCGCTTTGCGTGGTGAGCATGGTGGCGGATGGGATGGCTGGTTGCGCCATCCTGGTGCGCGGTGTTCGTTGTTGGTGCCTGGGCGCGTCCTTGGTCGCGCCATTCGCGAATAAATCCGCTGCCACAACAGCCTGTTAAAGCTTGGCTTCGGCGGCCTGTTGCATATAGCTGGGGTCGAAGCGCAGCTTGATCTGCGCCGGGTTGCCCAGCACGCGGTTGCCGCTGAAGCTGATGCCGAGCAAATCCAGGCCATTGCCCTGGTTGCCGAGCAGGTGGTGGACGTCGGCGAACTGGGCGACCCGCTGCATCAGCGCTGGCATCTTGTCGCTGCTGGCAAAGGCATGCGCCGAGCGGGGCGAGTAGAAGGAGCGGATGGTCTTCAGTTGCAGATCGAAGTCTTCCAGGGTGGTGCCCGCCGCAGTTGCCATCTGCGTGCGGGCGGCCTTGCCGTCGGCGGTCGGCATGCCCATCAGGCGCATGCCTTCGTACCAGGCGCCGGTCAGCGCTTTGCCCAGTTCAGGATGTTCGGTCAGGGTAGCACTGTTGATCACTAGCAGGTCGAGGATTTCGCCGGGGATATGGTGCGAACTGAACACCTGGGTGGTGTCGCCGTCCTGGCGCAGGTCGGAGAGGATCGGGTTCCAGGTCACCACCGCATCACCCTTGCCGCTGCGCCAGACCTGGGCCAGGTCCTTGTCCGAGACGTTCTCGATGATCACATCGCTTTCCTGCAGGTGCGCCCATTCCAGGGCGCGGCCGAGCAGGTAGTGGGAAACCGAGTTTTCCACCAGCAGGATGGTCTTGCCCTTGAGATCCTTGATGTCGCGATTGCCGCCACGCACCAGGATGCCGTCGGCGCCAGCGGAGAAGTCGCCGACGATCAGTGCGGTGGAGTCGACCCCGGCCGCAGCCGGGATGGTCAGGGCGTCCATGTTGGTCATGGCGCAGGCGGCGTAGTCGCCGGCGGTGTACTGCTCGATGGAGGCGACGTAGTCCGGCACCTGTTCGACCTCGATCTGGATGCCGTACTGCTTCGCCCATTTGTCGATGATGCCCTGTTCGGCCATCTGCCCCCAGAGCATCCAGCCGGCGTAGATCGACCAGCAGACCTTGAACTTGGGGTTTTCCGCGCTGGCGCCGAGTGGTTGCAGGAGTAGCAGGGCGAGCAGGCAGGGGAGCAGGGCGCGTAGTGACATGGGGGACCTCAGGCGGATTAACGAAAGACGCACGGGACGGCGGCAGTCATGTGCTGCGCGTTCTCCCGGGCTTTTGTCCCGCCGTGTAACCCCGATCGAGGTCGCCGACTCTCGGACCAGTCACTTGCCGTTTCTGTGTAGAGCGGCGAGCCGGAACCCTAGTCGACCATTGTGTTGCAGTGTTGAGGCGACTCCATGTGCCGCGGCAATCCTGTGCAGCGGCTGCATAGCGAATGGCGTGCCAACCCGTGAAATAGCCTTGCGGATGTGAGCGGGGTCTCGTTATGACACAGCGAATTGCAGGTGGGAGCACCGTAATAGAGCGGCTGGTGGGTCATTTCAGTGCGTCAGGCCTGGAAATGCATGGATACAACTTATCGAACCTGAGGTCGCTGCACTTCACGGCTGGTGGCGTGGTCAAACACAGTGGGAGCAATCCCAGGTGCCGACATTCGTCGGCGCCGTCCCAGCGGTCGAAGGAGGCCGCCATGTCCAGTCGATCAATCCTATTTGCAGTATTGGGTCTGACCTTGAGTGGTTGTGCCGTTTCTGATGATGGTCGTTACTACGGCGGCTATTACGGCGGCAGTAGTAGCTATAACGTGCAGCGTTATGAGGTGTATCCGACGTACCCCACGTACCGGGTTTACCGCTATGAGGATGACCGCCGTTACAACTGGCACCAGGATCGCTATCAGGAGCGGCGCCACCATCACTATGCGCCGGGTTACGACGGGCGCTACGGCTGGCAGGGGCATGATCGGCGCAATGATCGCCGGGATGAACACCGCGGCCATGAGCATGCGCGGCCGGTACCCAATGTCCACGGCTACAAGCCCTCGCGCCACGATGACAACCGCTACCAGCAGCGCGAGTACGGACGTAATCAGGTGCTCTCGCGCCCGCAGCCCGGCAAGCACTACCAGATCAGGCGCGAGGATCGACCGCGCCATCAGCAGCGCCATGACGATAGGGAAGTGCGTCGAGAACGCAATTAAACTGGCCAGTGGCCGAGCATGAAAAAGCCGGCCTGCTAAATGGCAGGCCGGCTCTCTGTTGGCCACCTTGCGTTGGCTGCTGCGCTACAGGATGACCTTGTCGCGCAGCTTCTCGGCGGCATGGTTGAGCGCCTGGATGACTTTCTCCTTGTCGTAGTTCTGGATGCCGTTGGTATCCAGGTACATGGAGAAACCGGGCAGTTCGTGCTCGACATAGCTGGACTTGGCGCCCAGGTCGCGGCGGAAGTCCACCACCTCGTAGATCTGCACCGGGCGGCTGAAGCCCTTGACCGTGATCTGGCCCTTGTCGCGGCACATGATCACGTCCTTGATCAGCGAGTAGGCTTCGTGGGAGATCAGAATCTCGCCGGCTTCGGCCGAACTTTCCAGGCGGCTGGCCAGGTTCACTTCGCGACCGATGATGGTGTAGTCCATGCGCGTGTCGGCGCCGAAGTTGCCCACCGTGCAGTAGCCGGTGTTGAGGCCCATGCGGATTTCCAGCGGCTTGGTGATGCCCTGGGCGCGCCACTGCTGGCGCAGTACCTTCATGTGCTTGCGCATGGCGATGGCCATGGACACGGCGTTGACGGCGTCCTGCTTGGCGCCTTGGGTCTTGGGGTCGCCGAAGAACACCAGCACGCTGTCGCCGACGAACTTGTCGATGGTACCGCCGTATTTCAGGGCGATCTTCGACATCTCGTTGAGGTAGGTGTTGAGGAGGTCGGTGAGCTGTTCGGCTTCCAGTTCCTCGGACAGCTCGGTGAAGCCTTTGATGTCGGAGAAGAACACGGTGAGTTTCTTGCGCTGGGTCTCCAGGCGCACGTGCTTCTTGCCGCTGAAGATCATTTCCCAGACCTGTGGCGACAGGTATTTGGCCAGGTTGCGCGCCAGGCGGGCGGCTTTTTCCTGCTCTTTCTTGATCTCGCTGCGAATCAGGGTCAGGCGTTGGCCCTGGGCATGCACGAAGAAGGCGGTGATGCAGATATACAGCGTGGCTAGCAGGATGCTGACCATGGCCACCAGGATCGGCGTGGCCGCATTGATTTTCGGCTGCAGCAGGGCGGTGTTCAAGGCCATGCTGCCAGCGGCGATCAGCAGGGTCAGACCCATGTAGCGCAGACCTCCGGAGATCAGCGCACTGAAACTGAGGGTCAGCAGGATCATCAGCCCCGGTACCACCGAGAAACCCATCAGCACGGCGGCAGCGCCTGCATGGGCAGAGTCGATGAACAGCAAGCTGAGGCGCGTCTGCTGCGGATAGTCCTGCTTGAAGCGGTTGCCCAGGTGATGGGCCAGGTGTGGGTAGAGCAGGGCGTAGGGCACCATCCACAGGATGTCGTAGGCGAAGTGCTGGGCGTAGGTGCCGGCGGCGATGCTGGCGGCGGTGGCGATGTAGGCCAGCACGCGTGAGTAGTATTCGCGCAGCAGCGGGGCGGACTGAACCTGGGCAGGTAACTTCATGAAGTGAAACGATCCCCGATAGTTTTCTGACGCTTCTAAGCGAGCGTTCAGACGGTCTGCAAAACCTGAACCAGTGTTGCGGCAGGAGGAGGATCATAACCAAGCGTATGCTCGGCGGCCAAGTGCGACCGCCGAATGGTGATTTTCGCAGGCTGCCTGGTTCAGCTGGCCGCAGGTTGCATGGCGGCCTTGTAGAGGGACTGCCGTGGCTGGGCGAAGACCCGGCGCAGCATGGGCTCGAAGAACGCCAGGGGCAGGGTTTCGCCCTGTGGGTCAAAGGCGGCGGCGTCGTAGCGGGCGCAGAACTCGATGGTGCGCTGGTACTGCGGGTGCTCCTTGAACTGTTCGCGCAGGTGGCGATCCAGGCCCAGGTGATGGAAGAAGTAGTAGCCCTGGAAGATCCCGTGTTTTTCCACCATCCACAGGTTTTCCGCGCTGACGAACGGCTTGAGGATGGCGGCGGCGATATCCGGGTGGTTGTAGCTGCCGAGGGTGTCGCCGATGTCGTGGAGCAGGGCACAGACCACGTATTCCTCATCTTCACCGGCGCGGTGGGCCAGGGTGGCGGCCTGCAGGGAGTGGCTCAGGCGATCCACCGGAAAGCCGCCGAAGTCGCCATCCAGCAGTTTGAGGTGGCTCAGGATACGGTCCGGCAAGTGCTTTGCGTAGGCAGCGAAATCCTCGGCGATGATGGCCCAGTCCTCGGCCTGGCCGTCTTGCATATGGGTGAAACGGGCGCGGCTGTTCATCAGGTCGGTCTCGTTCTTGTTGTAACCGATGACGGTGCGATCAGAAGCGGATGCGCCCGGTGAAGGCGTCCTTGAGCATCACCCAGTCGCCCATCAGGCTGTACAGCGGGTACTGGAAGGTGGCCGGGCGGTTCTTCTCGAAGACGAAGTGGCCAACCCAGGCAAAGCCATAGCCGGCGACCGGCAGGGCCAGCAGCCAGAGCCATTGCTGGGTCAGCAGGCTGTAGCCGAGGATGGTCAGGACCAGCAGGCTGCCGACATAGTGCAGGCGCCGGCAGATATCGTTGCTGTGTTCCTGCAGGTAATAGGGATAGAACTCGGCAAAGCTCTGGTAGCGTTCGGTGGGTGCGGCGCTCATGGCGTACCTCCTGTCATTGTCGACGGACAGTGTAGGGTGGCTGTCTTCTGCGGCCAGTGACATACAGTGCCAGTTTAGTATCCTTGCGCCGCCAGCCTGCGCTTGAACAGAACAAGAATTAGCCTATGAGCGAACGTACCACTTCATCCAGTTGGGCTTCCGGCATCGTTGCGGCGCTGGAGCTGGGCGGTGTCGACTGCCGCAGCCTGTTTGCCCGCCTGGGCCTGGATTACGCGGCACTCAGCGATGCCGATGCGCGCTTCCCGCAGGATGCCATGACCCGCCTGTGGCACCTGGCCGTGGAGGCCTCCGGCAATCCGGCGATCGGTCTGAACATGGCGAAGACCCTGCGTCCGTCGTCGTTCAACGTGGTCGGCTATGCGGTGATGTCCAGTCGCAACCTGCAGGAAGGCTTCGCCCGTCTGGTGCGCTATCAGCGGATCATCGGTGAGGGTGCCGACCTCAGCTTCCACCCCACGCCGGAAGGCTACGAGATCGTTCTGGCCATCCACGGTGATCGCCTGCCTTCCGCAAGCCAGAGTGCCGAAGCATCGCTGGCGTATTCCCTGGCGTTCTGTCGCTGGCTGACCGGCAAGCCACTGAGTCCGCGTCTGGCCAGCTTCATGGGCCCGCCGCCAGCGGATATGCAACCCTACCGTGAAGTATTCCAGTGCCCGCTGAAGTTCAACGCCGAGCGCTATGCGCTGTTGTTCGAACGGGCCGACCTGGATGCGCCGCTGCCCTCGGCCAACGAGGCGCTGGCGCAACTGCATGATCGTTTTGCCGGCGATTATCTGGCGCGCTTCTCGGGCAGCCGGGTGACCCATCAGGTGCGTCAGGTGCTGTGCCGCCTGCTACCGCAGGGTGAGCCCAAGCGCGAGACCGTGGCGCAGGCTCTGCTGCTGTCCGAGCGCACCTTGCAGCGCCGCTTGCAGGATGAAGGCACCAGCTATCAGCAGTTGCTCGACGATACGCGCCGCGAGCTGGCCGGCCAGTACCTGACCCAGCCCAACCTGACCTTGCTGGAGATTTCCTATCTGCTGGGTTTTGCCGATCCGAGCAATTTCTTCCGCGCATTTCGCCGCTGGTTCGATGTCACCCCAGGCGAGTATCGCGCGCGCTTATAAGGTTTGATCCGGCCGGGCAGCATTGCGCTGATCGGCTGTCAGCCCTCTGCGTCAGGCGCAGAGGGCTATCCACTCAGCCGACGGTCACCTGCGGCATGGCCGGCATGGTTACGGTCTGCTCGGCGCGCGGGGCTAGCACTTCGGCTTCGCCATCGACCACTTGCTCAGCGTTCTGGTTGAACACCCGGGTGGCCAGGCGCACGCGGCCCTTGGGCAGCTTTTCCAGCACTTCCAGTTTTACCGTCAGGGTGTCGCCCAGTTTCACCGGACGGGTGAACTTGAGCTGCTGGCCGAGGTAGATGGTGCCCGGGCCGGGCAGGCGGCAGGCGATGGCCGCGCTGATCAGTGCGCCGCTGAACATGCCGTGGGCGATACGTTCCTTGAACATCGTTTCGGCGGCGAAGGCGGCGTCCAAGTGGACCGGGTTGTTGTCGCCGGATACGGCGGCGAACAGCTGGATGTCGCGCTCTTCAACGGTCTTGTCGAAGCTGGCCTGCTGGCCGACCTCGAGGGCTTCGTAGGGGATATTGGTGACCTGGGTCATGCGGGCTCCTGGACAGGTGTGGGGCACTGACGGCTGTGGGCGAGGGTCGCGTCCAGCCAGTCGAGCAGGTAAGTGGTCACCTCGTCGCGGTTGCTCTCGTTGAGCAGCTCGTGGCGGGCGTCGGGGTAGATCTGCAGTTGCACGTCCTTGAGGCCGGCGGCGCGCAGCGCACCGGCCAGATCAGCAAGACGCTTGCCCTCGCTGACCGGGTCACGGTCACCGCCGATCACCAGCAGCGGCAGGTCGCTGTCGATCTGTGCCAGGTTGTCGACCTGGCTGATGTACTGCATGCCACCGAGCAGGTCGATCCACAGCTGGTTGCTGCAGGGGTGGCCGCAGAACGGGTCGTGGATGTACTTGTCGACTTCTGCCGGGTCGCGGCTGAGCCAGTCGAAGGCCGTACGGTTGGGCTTGAAGGCCTTGTTGAACGAGCCGAAGGAGAGGAAGTCGATCAGCTTGCTGTGGCCGCCCGGCCCCTGACGCCAGCGCTCGGCACGGGCAATCAGGCTAGCCAGCTTGTACAGCCGCGGCGACTGATAATTGGAGCCGGAGAGGATGGCGCCCTGCAGGCTGCAACTGTGGCGCATCAGGTAGGCCTGGCCGATGTAGCTGCCCATGCTGTGTGCCAGCAGGAAGATCGGCGCCTGCGGGTGCTGCTGGCGGATATGGTGATTGAGGCTGGCCAGGTCGCCGACCACCTTGCTCCAGCCGTCGGCATCGGCGTAATGGCCGAGTACGCCGCGTTCGGCGGTGCGGCCGTGGCCGCGTTGGTCGAGGGCGTACACGGCAAAGCCGTCGGCGACCAGGCTCTCGGCCAGGCGCGCATAGCGGGCGCTGTGCTCGGCCATGCCGTGGGCGATCATCACCACGGCCTTGGGCGGGCTCTCGCCATGCCAGTGGTTGACCAGCAGGGCGCTGCCGTCAGTGGCGCTGAGCCAGAAGTCTTGGTGCTGCATGGCGGGTCCTTGTGCCCAGGATGTCGCGGCATTGTGCATGGGCGGGGCGGGGCAGGCCAAGTACTGTTCAGCGCACTGGATTGGCGTATCGCTGGAGAATGCGCGTGTATTCGCCGCTGCTGTGCAGTTCGGCCAGGCCGCGGGCGAAGATGGCTGCCCAGTCCGGTTGTCCGGGTTTCTGGGCGGTGAAACCGACAAATAGCGGAATGCGCTCCAGGGCTGGCTCCTGCCAGTGCAGGCGGCCGCGCAAAGCGGCATCCTGGTTGATCAGGTAGTCGCCGACGGTACGTTCCAGCAACACCAGATCGAAACGCCGCGCCGCCAGTTTGCGCAGGTTGCTGATGTCGTCCACGGCTTCTTCGGCGCTGAAGCCCGAGCGCAGCAGGTTGGGTGGATAGCCATAGCCGCGCACGATGCCGACGCGCTGGCCACGCAATTCGCTCAGGCTCTGATAGGCCACCGGTTTGCTCTTGCGTACGAAGAAGCCCAGCTGGCTGTAGAACAGCGGGCGCGAAGCGATCAGCTGTTCCTCGATGATTTCCTGTGGCCACAAGGCCAGCGCGCCCTGGTAATTGCCACTGCGCAGGTCGGCGCGCACCCGTGCCCAGGGCAGGAAGTCCACCTGCGCGACATGGCCCTGGGTAGCGAAGGCGCGTACGGTCAGCTCGACGATGCTGCCGCCGGTCGGCAGCGCCTGCGAGCAGTACGGCGGGTATTCCAGGGTGGCTAGGCGCAGCTCTGCGGCCACAGGCAGGCTCAGGCAGAGGGAGAGCAGTAGGGCGGACAGGCTCAGGCGCATTAGGACGGGTCGTGATGACTAACTATTAGCTATAGCTCAACAGAGTGGTGATCGCTCTGCAATCATTGGCAAGATTCATGCGGTCAATGAGTCAGTCGTGGGTATTTGCCTGCGTCCGTGGAGCTGTTAAGTTCCGGGGCAGCCCGGCTGTTGTCTTGACGGTCGGTTAGGATTTTCAGGTCAAGGGGAATAACAACAATGCAACCTGACTTTTGGGACGACAAACGCCCGGCTGGGGTCTCCAATCAACTCGATCTCTCCACCTACCGCTCGGTGGTCGAAGTGTTCGAGCGTTCCTGCAAGAAGTTCGCTGACCGACCGGCGTTCAGCAACCTCGGTGTCACGCTGACCTATGCCGAGCTGGAGCGCCATTCAGCGGCGTTCGCCGGCTGGTTGCAGAAAAACACCGACCTCAAGCCCGGCGACCGTATCGCCGTGCAGATGCCCAATATCCTGCAGTACCCGATTGCCGTGTTCGGTGCCATGCGCGCCGGCCTGATCGTGGTCAACACCAACCCGTTGTACACCGTGCGCGAGATGCGTCACCAGTTCAATGATGCTGGTGTACGGGCCTTGGTTTACCTCAATACCTTCGGCAAGTCGGTGCAGGACGTGCTGCCCGACACCCCGATCGAGTACCTGATCGAAGCGCGCATGGGCGACCTGATGCCGAGCCTCAAGGGCTGGCTGGTCAATACCCTGGTGAATAAGGTCAAGAAGCTGGTGCCGGACTACAGCCTGCCGCAGGCACTGGCATTCAAGGACGTGCTGCGCAATGGTCGCGGGCATGCACTGAAACCGGCCAAGGTCGCTTTCGACGATGTCGCCGTGCTGCAGTACACCGGTGGCACCACGGGCGTGGCCAAGGGCGCCATGCTGACCCATGGCAACCTGATCGCCAACATGCAGCAGGTGCACAACTGCCTGCAGCAGACGGCGGAAGACGGCCAGCCGCTGATGAAGGAGGGTGGCGAGATCATGATCGCGCCGCTGCCGCTCTACCATATCTATGCCTTCACCGCGAACTGCATGTGCATGATGGTCAGCGGCAACCACAATGTGCTGATCACCAATCCGCGCGACATTCCGGGCTTCGTCAAGGAGCTCGGCAAGTGGCAGTTCTCCGCGTTTCTGGGGCTCAACACCCTGTTCGTTGCGCTGATGGACAATCCCGAGTTCAAGAACCTCGATTTCTCCCGGCTCAAGCTGACCAACTCCGGCGGCACCGCGCTGGTTAAGGCCACGGCCGAGCGCTGGCAGCAGATGACCGGTTGCGCCATTGTCGAAGGCTACGGCCTCACCGAAACTGCGCCGGTCGCCACCACCAACTGCTACGGCAAGCTGGCGCGCCTGGGCACCGTGGGCATTCCGGTGGCAGGCACGGCGCTCAAGGTGATCGATGACGACGGTGTCGAGCAGCCGATCGGCGAACGTGGCGAGCTGTGCATCAAGGGCCCGCAGGTGATGAAAGGCTACTGGCAGCGCCCGGAAGCCACCGCCGAGGTACTGGATGCCGAAGGCTGGTTCAAGACCGGTGACGTGGCGGTGATCGACCCGGACGGCTATGTACGCATCGTCGACCGCAAGAAGGACATGATCATCGTCTCTGGCTTCAACGTGTACCCCAACGAGATCGAGGACGTGGTCATGGCTCATCCGAAGGTTGCCAGCTGCGCGGCCATCGGTGTGCCGGACGAGAAATCCGGCGAGGCGGTCAAGCTGTTCGTCGTGCCGCGCGAGGGCGGTATCAGCGTGGAAGAGTTGAAGGCCTTCTGCCGGGAGAACTTCACCGGCTACAAGGTGCCCAAGCACATCGTCTTCAGGGACGCCTTGCCAATGACACCGGTCGGCAAGATTCTGCGTCGCGAACTGCGCGATATCGCCTAAAAGCCCTATGCTGCCTGCTGTCCGGAGAAGTTTTCCGGATAGTCAAGAAAATGACCGTCCAGCATTGGGTGGTCATTTTTATGACCGTTCGGGGCAGGTTTGGTGCTAGTCGGTGTTTGGCAAAGCTGCTACTCTCGGCCCGATTTTTTGCCGACCCGTCGGCGAAAACGCACACCAATCACAAAAAATAACCGCCATTGCGCGGTGTAAATAAGCTGTTGCTCAGGAGTAGGCTTTTCATGACCGAAAACTTCTGGAAGGACAAGTACCCTGTCGGGATCGCTGCCGAGATCGATGCCGACCAGTACCCCAATATTCAGACCGTACTGAAACAGTCCTGCCAACGCTTTGCCGACAAGCCTGCGTTCAGCAACCTGGGCAAGACACTCACCTACGGTGAGTTGTACGAGTTGTCCGGCGCCTTTGCCGCCTATCTGCAGAATCACACCGACCTTCAGCCCGGCGACCGCATCGCCGTGCAGCTGCCCAACGTCCTGCAATACCCGGTCGTGGTATTCGGTGCCCTGCGTGCCGGCCTGGTGGTGGTCAACACCAACCCGCTGTACACCGCGCGGGAGATGGAACACCAGTTCAACGACTCCGGCGCCAAGGCCCTGGTCTGCCTGGCCAACATGGCCCACCTGGCCGAGGAAGTGCTGCCCAAGACCGGCATCAAGCACGTGGTGGTCACCGAAGTCGCCGACATGCTGCCGCTGCTCAAGCGCACCCTGGTCAACTTCGTCGTCAAGCATGTGAAGAAGATGGTCCCGGCCTACAATCTGCCGCAGGCCGTATCGATCAACCAGGCCCTGGCCAAGGGCCGTGGCAAGCCGGTCAAGGAAGCCAGCCCGCACAACGGCGATGTCGCCGTACTGCAGTACACCGGCGGCACCACCGGCGTGGCCAAGGGTGCGATGCTGACCCACCGCAACCTGATCGCCAACATGCTGCAATCCAAGGCGCTGATGGGCTCCAACCTCAACGAGGGTTGTGAGATCGTCATCTGCCCGCTGCCGCTGTATCACATCTACGCCTTCACCTTCCATTGCATGGCGATGATGCTCACCGGCAACCACAACATCCTCATCACCAACCCGCGCGACCTGCCGGGCACCGTGAAGGAACTGGGCAACTGGAAGTTCAGCGCCTTCGTCGGCCTCAACACCCTGTTCGTCGCCCTGTGCAACAGCGAAGACTTCCGCAAGCTGGACTTCTCCGCGCTGAAGCTGACCCTGTCTGGCGGCATGGCCCTGCAACTGGCTGCGGCCGAGCGCTGGAAAGCCGTCACCGGCTGCGCCATCTGCGAAGGTTACGGCATGACCGAAACCAGCCCGGTGGTGTCGGTCAACCCGTTCCAGAACATCCAGATCGGCACCATCGGCATCCCGGTTCCGTCGACCCTGTGCAAGGTCATCGACGACGCCGGCAACGACCTGCCGATGGGCGAGCGTGGCGAGCTGTGCGTCAAGGGCCCGCAGGTGATGAAAGGCTACTGGCAGCGCCAGGAAGCCACCGACGAGATGCTCGACAAGGATGGCTGGCTGAAGACCGGCGACATCGCCGTGATCCAGGATGACGGCTTCATGCGCATCGTCGACCGCAAGAAGGACATGATTCTGGTGTCCGGCTTCAACGTCTACCCGAACGAGCTGGAAGACGTGCTGGTGACCCTGCCGGGCGTGCTGCTGTGCGCCGCCATCGGCGTGCCGGACGAGAAGTCCGGCGAGGCGATCAAGGTCTTCGTGGTGGTCAAACCAGGCGAAAGCCTGACCAAGGAGCAGGTGATGGAGCACATGCGTGCCAACCTTACCGGCTACAAGGTGCCGCGCACTGTCGAGTTCCGTGACAGCCTGCCGACCACCAACGTCGGCAAGATCCTGCGCCGCGAGCTGCGTGACGAAGAGCTGAAGAAGATCGCCGCCAAGGCCTGATGCCTGCGCTGCAATGATAAAGCCCCGCTTCGGCGGGGCTTTGTCGTTTCTGCGCGGTGCTGCTTCCAAGGAGGGCAGGGCCCGCGCCTGAAAAGAGGCATTCAGGGGCTGCTTATGATCTCGCGAGATAGAGAAAAACAGCCGAGGAAGCGAAGTTTACGAGCCGTAATGAGCATGGCTCGTTTCACTCGCCCTTTGGGGCGCGCTAAACAAGCCGCGCTCCAAGGCTGTTTTGCGCCGAATAGCCGGCGTGCCGCAGATCGTAGGCAGGTGCTCAGAGCTTCTTGGCAGAGATGATCAGCACCGGCTGGCGCGGTACGTTCTGGTGCATGCCGCGGTTGCCGGTCGGTACCTGGGCGATCTTGTCGACCACTTCCATGCCGCGCACTACCTTGCCGAACACCGCATAGCCGAAGTCGCGGCCGCCGTGGTCGAGGAAGGCGTTGTCCTTGTGGTTGATGAAGAACTGGCTGGTGGCCGAGTCGACGACCTGGGTGCGGGCCATGGCCAGGGTGCCGCGCAGGTTGCGCAGGCCGTTGTCGGCCTCGTTCTTGATCGGATCCTGGGTGTCTTTCTCGCCCATGTCGGCATCGAAGCCGCCGCCCTGGACCATGAAACCGGGGATCACCCGGTGGAACTGGGTGCCGTCGTAGAAACCGGATTCCACATAGGCGAGGAAGTTCTTGGCGCTGATCGGCGCCTTGTCGGCGGCCAGCTCGATCTCGACTTCACCGAGGCTGGTGGTCAGCAGCACATGGGGATTCTCGGTGGCAGTCTCGGCGGCCATCAGGTTGAGGCTGAGCAGCAGGCTGCAGGCGGCGAGGGCAAGTTTGTTCAGCATGGGTAGGTCCTTGTTTTCAGGGTTTTTCGACTGAGCCAATAAAACTCAGCAGGGTCGTGTTGAACTGATCGGGCTGATCCATCGGTGTGGCATGGCGCGACTGCGGGATGACCACCAGGCGCGCGTCGGGCAGCCGCTCGACATAGCGTTCCTTGTGCGCCACCGGGGTGTAGTCGCGGTCACCGCTGATCACCAGCGTAGGACAGGTGATATTGCCCAGGTGTTCCCAGACGCTCCAGCCGATGATGGCATCCAGGCTGGCCAAATAGGCGCGTTTGTCGTTCTGCGGCCAGCGCTGCTCGATCTTCTGCCGCAGCTCGGCCTGTTCCGGACGCGGGAAGAGGATGCGTCCCAGGCCCTTGCCGATGGTCTCCAGGCTGAGCAGGCGCGAGAGTGCCCAGCGCTTACCCAGCTGCCACCAGTCGCCCAGGCTCTTGGCGCGCACTTCCGGGGTGCTGTTGACGATGGTCAGGCTATGCAGCAGTTCAGGGCGCTCGACGCCAAGCTGGAAGGCAATCATGCCGCCCATGGAAATACCGACCAGGTGTACCTTGCCGAGCTTGAGGTGCTCGATCAGGGCGGCCACGTCGTCGGCAAACTGCGCAATGCTGTAGGCCTCGTGCGGCTTGCCGGAACGGCCGTGGCCACGCACGTCGAGGGCGATCACCCGGTGGCTGCGGCTGAGCAGCGGCACCTGGTATTCCCAGTCACGGATGCTTGAGCCCAGACCGTGTACCAGCAGCAGTGGTGTGCCCTGGCCATGGTCCTCGAAGTGCAACTGGCAGCCGGCGTGTTCGAAATAAGACATGGCTGGGCCCTCAGTTGGCGGGTAGGGGCGCGGCGAACGGCGCATCGAGTGGGGCGGCATCGAAGGTCTTGATCAGTTCGACGAGAATCTGCGTGGCCGGGCCCAGCGGCTTTTCCTTGTTGGCATACAGCGAGAAGGAGGGGTTGCGCGTGCCGCCCTGGGCCAATGGCAGGGGCTTGAGCAGGCCTTCGCGCAATTCGCGCTCGATCAGGTGACGCGGCAGCCAGGCGAAGCCCAGGCCGCTGCTGACGAATGAGGCGGCGGTGGGCAGGCTGCCAACCGTCCAGCGCTGCTCGGCGCCGAGCCAGCCGACATCGCGCGGCTGGGTGCGGCCGGAGTCGCGGATTACCACCTGCATCTGGCTCTCCAGGTCCTGGAAGGTCAGTTCGCGCTGCAGGCGGTGCAGGGCGTGATCAGGATGGGCGACGGCGACGAACTCGACGCTGCACAGCTCGGTGCCCAGATAGCCGGAGATATTTAGGCTGGTGACAGCCAGGTCGGCGGTGCCTTCCAGCAACACTTCCTCGACTCCCGACAGCACTTCTTCACGCAGGCGCACGCGGCAGCCGCGGCTTTGCGGGATAAAGGCGGAGAGGGCGCGCACCAGGCGTGCGTTGGGGTAGGCGGCGTCGACCACCAGGCGCACTTCGGCTTCCCAGCCCTGTTCCATGTAGTGGGCCAGGTCTTCCAGCTGGCTGGCCTGCTTGACCAGTTGCCGCGAGCGCCGTAGCAGCACTTCGCCGGCCTCGGTCAGCACCGCCTTGCGCCCGTCGATGCGCAGCAGCGGCACGCCGAGCTGTTCCTGCATGCGTGCCACCGTGTAGCTCACCGAGGATTGCGAGCGATGCAGCACATCGGCGGCCTGGGCGAAGCCGTTGTGGTCGACCACCGCCTGCAGCGTGCGCCATTGATCAAGGGTGACACGGGGCGCTTTCATCGTTGCTTCCTCTTCTCTACTCTTGGTGTCCCCTGAAGGAGACGCTGCATGAAAAAGCTTTGCCTGGCTCTGGTCACTCTGTTGCCGCTCACCGCCGTGGCTTATCCGGTAGAAATGAACAAGCAGATGAATGGCGCCGAAGTGTCGGCGACGCTTGAGGATATCGACAGCGATATCGGCTCGGTGATGCTCTACAACTACGGTCAGCGCGCTGCCCAGTGCAAGGCCACGTTCCGCAATGGCCCGGATGCGCCGCGTACGCGCAAGATCGATCTGGCGCCGGGGCAGAACAGCAACCTGACGGTGAAGTTCGGCCGTCAGGTGATCAAGCTGCGTGTCGACCTGACCTGCAAGCCCATCTGAGAACCTGTTTACGATCTCCTGGCCGTCGGCCATACGGCGTTAAAAACAGCCTCGAAATGCTCATTTACAGCTCGTAAACTCCGCTTCCTCGGCTATTTTTGCCTTGTCTGGCTCTAGTCCAAAAGATCGTAAACAGGTTCTGAAGCGTTAAGCAGAGCTGTTGGCAGCCTAGTGCGGGGCTGCCTACAAATCAACTTAATCGATAGGTAATAGCGGTTTTTTGCGCTTTTTAATCGATCTGTATCACCCTAATCTGCCCCCATCGACGCACAACAACCCCCGATGGAGGTAAGCCAAATGTCCCGTGTCCTGGTTATCGAAAGCAGCGCCCGTAAAGAAGGTTCCGTATCCCGTCAGCTGACCGCCGACTTCATCGGCCAGTGGCAAGCCGCCAATCCGCAGGATCAGATCCAGGTCCGCGACCTGGCCGTGGAGCAGGTGCCGCATCTGGATATCGACCTGCTCAGCGGTTGGATGAAGCCGACCGAGCAGCAGAACGAAGTGGAGAAGGCCGCTGCCGCCCGTTCCAACCTGCTCACCGACGAACTGCTGGCCGCCGATGTACTGGTCCTGGCGGCACCGATGTACAACTTCGCCATCCCCAGCACCCTGAAATCCTGGCTAGACCATGTGCTGCGTGCCGGCGTCACCTTCAAATACACCGAAGCCGGCCCGCAAGGCCTGCTGACTGGCAAGCGCGCCTATGTGCTGACCGCCCGTGGCGGCGTCTACAGCGGCAGCGCGATGGATCACCAGGAGCCCTACCTGCGCCAGGCGCTGGCCTTCGTCGGCATCCACGACGTGACCTTCATCCATGCCGAAGGCCTGAACATGGGCGCCGAGTTCCTCGAAAAGGGCCTGGCCCAGGCGCGTGAGCAGCTGGCCAAGGTCGCCTGAAAACCTGTCTACGATCAAAAGATCGTAAACAGGCTCTGTAATACCGATCTTCCCTCCGGGCCGTGCTCCTCGGCCCGACGTTTGACCCGCTAGGCCTTGCGCCTGGCGGGTCATTTTTTATCCGGCTGTATGCCTGCTTTCCTGTGTAACTGTGTTTGAAATATTGCACATCCTGTGCTGATATCGTCGCCACTTAATCAGGGCCGGAGGCTCCCGTGCACTTGTCTGGTCGTGGTGTGGCGCTGTCGGTGGCAGCGTCGGTGCTGTTCGTGCTGATTCCCGGCTATGTGCGCGAGCTGGCACCGCTGGATGGCGTGCAGGTGTTCGCCCAGCGCATTCTCTGGTCGATTCCTGCCGTCCTGCTGCTGGTCGCCCTGGCGCGCCAGTGGACGGTATTGGGCGCAGCTTTTACGCGCCTGCGCCGCGAGCCGCTGCTGTTGCCGGCCCTGCTGCTGGCTGCGGCGCTGATGGGGGTGCAGTGGTTGCTGTTCGTCTGGGCGCCGCTGGCCGGGCGCATGCTGGAAGTGTCGCTCGGCTATTTCCTTCTGCCGCTGGCCATGGTTCTGGTCGGCCGGCTGTTCTACGGCGAACGTCTGCGCCCGCTGCAACGCCTGGCGGTGGTCTGTGCGCTGCTCGGTGTGGCCCATGAGTTGTGGCTGACCCAGGCGTTTTCCTGGGTGACGCTGGTGGCGGCCCTGGGTTATCCGCCGTATTTCATGCTGCGTCGCTGGATGCGCCTGGATGCGTTGTCCGGTTTCATCCTGGAGATGCTGGTGCTGACGCCCCTGGCGATCTGGCTGATCCATGCCCATGGCCCGCTCGGGGTATTCGACCAGGCACCGCAACTCTGGTGGTTGTTGCCGGGGCTGGGGTTGCTCAGCGCCCTGGCCTTCGGTGCGATGATGGCGGCCAGTCGCCTGCTGCCGTTGGGCCTGTTCGGCATCCTCAGCTATGTCGAGCCGGTGCTGCTGTTTGCCCTGGCGGTCTTGTTTCTCGGCGAGTCCTTCGATCCCCTGCAGCTGTGGACCTATGCGCCGATCTGGCTGGCCGTGCTGCTGACCGGTTGGGATAGCGCGCGCCTGTTGCGCAAGCAGGCGCGGCAGGTGCTCTAGGGGCTGTTCCCGTTTCGTTCGCGAACCGCGTTGCTGCGCAAAATCGCGCCAGGCTAGGCGTGGGACGCAGGCAATGGTCATTCCCTTGGCAAGTCCCGCAACGCCGCATGGCGCGATTTTGCGCGCAACCCGCAGGGGCCCGCTTTTGCGCGGGACGTTGTTACTCGACGGCTCATTTGGACAACCAAACCTCGCGTCTCGTGCCTAGCCCCGCGCAAAAGCGGGCTCCGTCGCGGCCGTGAACGAAACGGGAACAGACCCTATGTCTGCTGAAAACTGTCCGGCAGGGCGTTCTCTGGCAGGACCTGATAATGCAGCTGCACCACGCCGCTGCTGAAGCTGCGCTGCTCATGCAGCTTGAGGTGGCGTTCCAGGCCGGTGGCAAACAGCGGGATGCCGGCACCGAGCAGGTAAGGCACCAGGCTGACCACCAGTTCGTCGAGCAAACCTGCCGCAAAGCAGGTGCCGGCCAGGGCGCCGCCACCGACCAGCCAGATACGTTGGCAACCCAGTTCTTCGAGTTCGTGGAGGGCTTCCGCAGGGCTGGCATGCCGGGCGATCACGCCTGCCGGTGCCTGCTCCATGGGGTGGCGGGTCAGCACCCGGCAAGGTTTGTCGGGGTAGGGCCAGTCGCCGGCGAAGCCCAGCACCGTGTCATAGGTGCCGCGGCCCATCAGCAGGCCATCGATGCTGGCGTAGAAAGCCTGGTAGCCGTGGTCGTCGCCAGAGGCTTCGATGGGTTGCAGCCAGTCCACCCGCCCATCCGGACGGGCGATATAGCCATCCAGGCTGGCGGCCACGTAATAGATCAATGCTGGTTTCAAGTGCGCGGTTCTCAGTCAGCCCAAGGCGACCACCCGCGGGTCGCTAGAGTTTGGAGCCGCGTTGCGCCGGCAAAGTTTCCTGCGACTCAGTCCAGTACGTTCTGCAGCACTTCATAGATGATGCCGGTGGCAATGGCGACCAGTACCACATCGGTACCAACCTGCTGCCACTCGTAGCCAGCGTAGTACGGTAGTTGCCCCTGCAGGCGGCTGTCGAAGCGCTTGGCGATACCGGGCGGCAGCGGCTTGCCGCGCGCCAGGTTCTTGCGGATACCCGGTGGCAGCGCTTGCGCCGGACCGATCAGCTCGCGGTTGTTGCCGAGGGTGATACGCACCTGGCCGATGTCGATGGTCGGTCCGCGCAGGTCGACCTGAACATCCTCGCCACCACCATGCTTACCCTCATTGCTGTGTTTATCGTGCTTGGGTGCGGCGTTGGCAGCGTTGAGGCCAATGGCCAGGGCCAGGCCGGTGAGTACGAGAAGGGTTGAGCGCGACATACTGACTACTCCGTGTGGTGACAAGGCATTGGAGCCCGGTGGACGCTGGGTGTTCCCTGAGTGTTGCCGGGCTCCGGGGAAATGCCAAGGCCGTCTCCGCTTCCTGTGCAACCTTTAGGCTGCCACGCGAGCCCGCCCAGCCAGCAAACGCAGGATGGCGTTGAGCAGCAGGCCGTAGAGCGGCACGAACAGCATCAGGCTGACGGCCAGCTTGACGCCGTAGTCCACGCTGGCGATTTCCACCCAGTGCTCGGCCATGAAGGCATTGCTGCTGCGCCAGAAGGCCACGGAGAAGAAGGCGAAGGTATCCAGCAGATTGCCGACGATGGTCGACAGGGTAGGGGCGATCCACCATTGCGGCAGGCGGCGCAGACGGTCGAAGACCTGGATATCGAGGATCTGCCCGAGCACGTAGGCGAGGAAGCTGGCCACGGAAATGCGCAGGACGAATTCGTTGAACTCACTCAACGCCGCCAGGCCGTGGAAGGCGCCTTCCTGGAACAGCACCGAGACCACGTAGGAAGCCAGCAGCGCCGGCAGCATGACCCGGGCGATCACCTGGCGCGCCGGGCCCTTGCCGAGCAGGCGCACGGTCAGGTCGGTGGCGAGGAAGATGAACGGAAAGCTGAATGCGCCCCAGGTGGTATGCCAGCCGAACAGAGTGATCGGCAGCTGCACCAGGTAGTTGCTGGCGATGATGATGAGGATGTGGAAGGCAATCAGCACCGCCAGCGCAGAGCGCCGACGCTGCTCGGGAAGCAGGGACATAGCGGGACCTTTTTAATGAATGGGGTTAGGGAACCCATGCCTGCCGGGATTGGCAGGCGGCGCGCATTCTATCTGCTTGCTCAGCTTTGTACAAAAAACAAACAGCAGCTGTGGGGCGAAAAACTGCCGTTCGGCCGGTGCTGAGTGGCTTTTTGCATAACAGAGGCGGTCATTTACCCTGACAACCGGTAATCTATGCGGCTGTTTTGCTGATTTTTGTCGAGGTATCCCCCGTGTTCGCCCAATTCGCCCTGCATGAACGCCTGCTCAAGGCCGTCGCCGAGCTCAACTTCACCGAGCCGACGCCGGTGCAGCAAGCGGCGATTCCGCCGGCACTGGAAGGGCGCGACCTGCGGGTGACGGCGCAGACTGGCAGCGGCAAGACCGCGGCCTTCGTCCTGCCGCTGCTCAACCGCCTGATGGGCGATGCCCTGCCGCGGGTAACCATCCGTGCGCTGATCCTGCTGCCGACCCGCGAACTGGCGCAGCAGACGCTCAAGGAAGTCGAACGTTTCTCCCAGTTCACCTTCATCAAGTCGGGGATGATCACCGGCGGCGAAGACTTCAAGGTACAGGCGGCCATGCTGCGCAAGGTGCCGGACATCCTCATCGGCACTCCGGGGCGCCTGCTCGAACACCTCAACGCCGGCACCCTCAAGCTCAACGACGTGGAAGTGCTGATCCTCGACGAAGCCGACCGCATGCTCGACATGGGCTTCTCCGAAGACGTGCAGCGCCTGGGCAAGGAGTGCAGCAACCGTCAGCAGACCATGCTGTTCTCCGCCACCAGTGGCGGCAATGGCTTGCGCGAGATGGTCGCCAGCGTGCTGCGCGAGCCGGTGCACCTCAAGCTCAACAGCGTCAGCGAGCTGAACGAGGGCACCCGCCAGCAGATCATCACTGCCGACCACAACTACCACAAGGAACGGCTGGTCGAGTGGCTGCTGGCCAACGAGACCTACCAGAAGGCGATCATCTTCACCAACACCCGCGTCCAGGCCGATCGCCTGTGGGGCAAGCTGGTGGCGGCCGAGCACAAGGTGTACGTGCTGCACGGCGAGAAGGATCAGAAGGATCGCAAGCTGGCCATCGACCGCATCAAGCAGGGCGGGGCCAAGGTCCTGGTCGCTACCGACGTGGCCGCCCGTGGCCTGGATGTCGACGGTATGGATCTGGTGATCAACTTCGACATGCCGCGTTCCGGCGATGACTACGTGCACCGCATCGGTCGTACCGGGCGTGCCGGTGGCGAAGGCCTGGCGATCTCGCTGATTACCCACAGCGACTGGAGCCTGATGTCGAGCATCGAACGCTACCTCAAACAGCGTTTCGAACGGCGCAATATCAAGGACCTGAAGGGCATCTACCAGGGGCCGAAGAACCTCAAGGCCTCCGGCAAGCCGGTCGGGCCGAAGAAGAAAAAGGTCGACAAGAAGGACGCCAAGAAACCGGGCGCCAAGGCGGCCGCACCGAAGCGCAAGCCGACTGCGCGACCGAACAATGCCCCCTCCGCGGTGGTCAGCCAGGATGGCCTGGCACCGCTCAAGCGCAAGAAGCCGACGGCGGAATAAAAAGAGGGGGCCAGATGGCCCCCTTTTTTATTGCCTGGCTGGTTCTATCAGGGAACGATCAGGACTTTTCCGCCGCGTTCGCCACTGGCGGCTGCGGCAATGGCCTGCTTGATCTGGCTGATATTGAAGGTGGCGGCGACGCGTGCCTTGAGCTTGCCGGCAGCGATCAGTTGGGTCAGCTCGCCGAAGACCTTGAACTGCTCGGCCGGGGTGGCCTTCTGGAACCACTTGGCCAGCCAGAAGCCGCGCAGGGTCACGTCGCGGAAGACGAACGAGGCGGCCGAAACCTGGCACGGCTGGCCGCTCATCAAACCGTAGTTGACCAGAGTGCCGCCTTCGCCAAGGGAGGCGGCCAGGTGGTCGGTGGCCGTGCCGCCAATGGCATCGATACCCAGGAGTACCGGGGTGCCGCCAGTGGCTTCGCGTACCCGCTTGTGCAGGTCCGGACCATCCACCAGTACCACATCACCGCCTTCGGCCTTGACCTCGGCGATGGCCGACTCGCGGCGCACCACGTTGATGGTCTTGAAGCCGCGCAGCTTGGCCAGCTGGATCAGGTAGCCACCGACGCCCGAGTTGGCCGCGTTCTGGATCACCCAGTCGCCAGGCTTGAGGTCGACAAACTCGCTGAGCAGCAAGGAGGCGGTCGGTGGATTGATGGTCATCATCGCCAGTTGCTGCGGATCGGCGTCCGGCAGCGGAATCAGTTTGTTGGCGGCGGCGTGCAGGTGGGTCACCCAGGTACCGCTACCGACCGGCAGCAGCACGGTCTGGCCAACCTTGAGGTTGCTCACGCCTTCACCCAGGGCTTCGACGCGGCCGACGCCTTCGTTGCCGCCGATTGCCGGCAGGGGGGCAGCATGCCGTACTCGCCAGTCAGAGTGAGCACGTCGGACGGGTTGATCGGCGCAGCCAGCACCTTGACCAGTACCTGGCCGGCCGGCAGCGCTGGCAGGGTCAGTTCGACCGCTTCGATAACATCCTGAGGCACCTTGCCGCGGTGCTGGTATTCGGCTTTGAGCATGGGGTTTCTCCAAACGATCCATGGAACAGACCCACGCAGTCTAGCCCCTAGTCGCCGGCCATGGATGAATCCCCGGACATACGCCATGGTGATGGCGCGGCACGCGCTGCTGGGCCTATCCTAGAAAGATTCTTTGGGGGTGCAGGCATGCCGTGTCGCTGTTGGCTATGGGGGTTGATGCTGCTGGCATCCGGCGTAATGGCCGAGCCGCTACACATCGGTTTCGGCACGCACAAACCGCCTTACATCTTCGAGAATGAAGCACGCGGCCTGGAGTACGACATCGTCGCCGCGGCGGTGAGCGCCGCGGGCTTTACCCTGGAAGCACGCTACGCGCCGATGGAGCGCCTGCACCTGGCGCTGCGCCGGGGCGAGCTGGACGGCATCGCTACGACCAATCCGCAGAGCGGTATCGAGGCCTACTACTCGGTGCCCTATATCCACTATCACAACGCGGCGGTGGCCTTGTCCGCGCGCGGCTATCGAATCAGCAGTATCGCCGAGCTGGCGAATTACTCGATCAGCACCTTCCAGCGTGCCCGTTTTCTATTGGGGCCGGAGTTTCAGGCCATGGCCGAAGCCAATCCGCGCTATCGCGAGGAGGCCCAGCAGATCAACCGTAACCGTCTGCTCTACAGTGGCCGCATCGATGTGGTGGTGGGGGACTCGCGGATCCTGCGCTATTTCAATCGCGAAGTGGCCGAGCAGGTCGATACCACTCAGCCGCTGACCTGGTACATGTTGCTGCCGGCGACACCCTATAGCGTTGGTTTTCGCCTGGACGAGCAGCGCGAGCGTTTCGAACTCGGCCTGGCGACGATACGGGCCAATGGTGAGTATCTGCGGATCGAGCAACGCTACGCCGACTACTGAGGGCCGGTCTGCGATCTTTATCGCGACAATCGGCGCAGACTGGTGGTGGAAGCCGCATCGGTAGCCCAACTACAACGCCGCAATAGCCGGTTTAGAACTTCTCGTTCGGCCCCAGATAGCGCCACTGGCCAACCGGCAGCTTGGCCATGCCGGTGCGGCCGATACGCAGGCGACGAATTCCCACCAGCTGCAGGCCGACGCTTTCGCACATGAAGCGGATCTGTCCCGGCTGGGTCGCCTTGATGGCGAAGCGCAGGCGGTTTTCGCTCTGCCAGCTGACCTTGCACGGGGCCAGCGTCACACCCTTGTAGCTGAGACCGAAGGCCAGGCGCTTGAGGCCGTTGCCGACCATCTCGCCGCCGACCTCGACCACGTATTCGTGTTCCAGCTGGTCGGCGTCGTCCTTGAGCAGGCGGATCACCGAGCGGTTCTGGCTGAACACCAGCAGGCCGCTGGCATCGGTTTCCAGTGGGGTGAGCATGTCCAGGCGGGTGAAATGGCGCTGCAACGGGCGAATGCCGCTGGCATCGTTTTCCATCTGGTTGGCCAGTGTCAGCAGTTGCTGTACGGAGTTGGCCCCCATGCCGCAGCCCAGGCCGGCGGGCTTGTGCAGGATGATGGTCACCGGCGGCAGGGTTTCCGCCACGGCGCCGGGCAGCAGGGCGATGGTTTCGTCGCGCACCTTGAACTGCGGCTCTTCCACCACGCGCCCGTCGACGGTGACCCAGCCGTTCTCGATATACAGCTCCGCCTCGCGGCGCGAGCAGGGCAGCTGTTGGGTCAGGCGTTTGGACAGGCGCTCGGGTTCGCTCATGGTGGTAGCAGTCACAAAAGGAAATGAAAGGTGATTGTAACCGGCTGGGAGCCTCTACCGGGATTGGGCTACAAGAATGCGGTGCTAGGGTCTTTTGCCGTTTCGTTCACGGCCGCGACGGAGCCCGTTTTTGCGCGGGGCTAGGCAGCGCCCGCTCCCGGCGGGCTTGCTGCATTCACCACATCCATGTGGATCGCGCGAGACGCGAGGTTTGATCGTCCAAATGAGCCGTCGAGTAATGACGTTCCGCGCAAAAACAGGCCCGTCCCTGCGGGTTGCGCGCAAAATCGCGCCATGCGTCGTTGCGGGACTTGCCAAGGGAATGACCATTGCCGGCGTCCCGCGCCTAGCCTGGCGCGATTTTGCGCAGCAACGCGGTTCGCGAACGAAACGGCAACAGACCCTAATGGAGATATCAACATGGTCAGAAATTTCCTGCTCAGCCTGCTCCTGGGCTTGCCACTGCTGACGCTGGCGGATGTGGAGGAGAGCGAACTGGGCGTGCTGCAGCTGCACGAAGTGGTGCGTGGCCTGGAGCATCCCTGGAGCGTGGCTTTTCTACCGGATGCTCAGGGCAGCCTGATCACCGAGCGGCCGGGGCGCCTGCGCTGGCTGGATGCCAAGGGGCGGCTGTCGGCGCCGCTCGCCGGTGTGCCGCCGGTATTCGCGGTGGGCCAGGGCGGCTTGCTGGATGTCGTGCTGTCGCCAGACTTTGCTCGCGATCGGCTGGTCTATCTCAGCTATGCCGAGGCCGCTGCCAGTGGCGACTTGGCCGGTACGGCTGTGGGGCGCGCGCGCCTGGCGGACGATGGGCGCAGCCTGGAGCAGTTCCAGGTGATTTTTCGCCAGGCGCCCAAGCTGTCCAGTGGCATTCACTTTGGCTCGCGCCTGGTGTTCGATCGCCAGGGGCTGCTGTTCATCACTTTGGGCGAGAACAACCAGCGCGCTACCGCCCAGGAGCTCGACAAGTTGCAGGGCAAGCTGGTGCGCATCCAGGCGGATGGCCGGGTGCCGGCCGACAACCCCTTTGTCGGACGGGCCGGGGCGCGGGCGGAAATCTGGTCCTACGGCCACCGCAACCCTCAAGGTGCGGCGCTCAATCCCTGGACGGGCCAGCTGTGGCTGCATGAGCACGGTCCGCGCGGCGGTGACGAGATCAATATTCCCCAGGCCGGCAAGAACTACGGCTGGCCTTTGGCGACCCACGGCGTCAACTACAGCTTCCTGCCGATCCCGGAAGCCGAGGGGGAGCGAGTGGCCGGTACGGAGCCGCCGCTGCATGTCTGGGAAAAGTCGCCGGCGCTTTCGGGTATGGCGTTTTATTCGGCCGAGCGCTTCCCGGCCTGGCAGCACAGTCTGTTCATTGGTGCCCTGGCCGGGCAGGCGCTGATCCGCCTGCAGCTCGATGGCGACCAGGTGGTGCATGAGGAGCGCTTGCTGACGGAGCGCGGCTGGCGCATCCGCGACGTGCGCCAGGGCCCGGACGGCTATCTCTATCTGCTCACCGACGAGGCGGACGGCAAATTGCTACGCCTGGGGCTGCGGCCCTAGCAGTCTGGAGCTGAGTCAAGACGGGCATTGCCCCGAGGTGTGCACGCGCACCGTGCCCGTCTGGCTTGAGGTGGTGAACTGTTCTAGCGGTTACGCGCGCCGCCGAACGAGCCGCAGCCGCGGTAGATCTGTCCGTCCAGGCGCAGCTCGGCGCTCAGGTGCTGCACCGTGCCGCTCATGCTGTCGGTGCAGCGTTGCGGGGCGACCCACAGGTCCAGGCGCTGGCCGTTGGCTTCGCTGCTCAGGCTGAAGCGCCCGTCTGGCAGTGCTTCTTCCAGATAGGGCAGGGCGAGCGCCGGCTGGCCGGGGCGCAGCAAGGCCAGGCCCTTGCCGGTGACGTTGATGCTCCAGTCCGGCTCATGGCCATTGGCGCGCAGAAGCAGGCGCTGGAAGCCGGCTTCGTTGCAGGCCGGGCCTTCGCGCTGGATGCGGTACACCTCGCTGAGCAGCAGCTGACCATCGGCACCCTCTAGCGAACTGGCGCCGAGCTGGCCACTGACATCGGCGAACAGCGGGCCGGGGCCGTCGGCGAGCAGCTCTGCCGCTTCGCGCACGATGTCGGTACTGCCGTCGTTGCTGATGCTGAACTGACGTTGCTCGCCGCAGGGACGGAACTGCAGGCCGCTAGTGCCGGCGCTCAGCTCACCCTGCAGACGCTGCATGGGCAGCGGTGGCTCAGGCTGCTTGAATACCTGGCAACCGGCGAACAGCGGCACGAGGACGAACAACAGGGAACGGGCAGGCGACATGACGGGCTCTCCGGGCAAAGTGCGGCCACGTTACCCAGAGCCTGTGTCGATCTCAAGGGTTGCGGCGGTTTCCGGTGTACTGCCGGCTTGGCGATGTGCCCGACAGCATGACAGCGAAGATTCCCAGCCGGCCGTGCACATGTCAGGCTAGCGACCTTTGTCACTCCAGGGATAGCCGCATGTCCAGCGAAGCCGATACCACCCCGGGCATTGACCCGCTCAGCGCCATCGAGGCGCGCATCCTCGGTTGCCTGATCGAGAAACAGGCCACCACGCCGGAAACCTACCCACTCACCGTGAATGCCGTGGTCCTGGCCTGCAACCAGAAGACCAGCCGCGAGCCGTTGATGAACCTCACCGAAGGCCAGGTCGGCCAGGGCCTGCGCAGCCTCGAAGGACGCGGCCTGAGTCGCCTGGTGATGGGCGGCCGTGCCGACCGCTGGGAGCAGCGGGCGGACAAGACCCTGGAACTGGTCAAACCGCAGGTGGCGCTGATCGGCCTGCTGCTGTTGCGCGGCCCGCAGACCCTCAACGAATTGCTCACGCGCAGCAACCGCCTGTTCCAGTTCGATGATGTCGCCGAAGTGCAGCACCAGTTGGAGCGCCTGGCGGCCCGCGGCCTGGCATTTCTGCTGCCGCGTCAGTCCGGTCAGCGCGAGGATCGCTACATGCACCTGCTCGGAGAGCCAGCCGATCTGGACGCCCTGCTGGCTGCCCGTAGCCAGGCCGACAGCGCGCCGCGCAGCAGTGGCGTGGACGACAGCCGCATCGCCGAACTGGAAGCCCGGGTGACGGCGCTGGAAGAGCGCCTGGCGCGTCTGGAAGGCTGAGCCCACGCGGATGCCTCGGCTTCCATAGGGGCACTGGTGCACGCAGTGTTCAGTCGGGGGACATAGGTATCGGCTGAGCTGTCTGGGAAGATCGCCAGGCCCTTATCGCTAGCTTCAGGATTCATTAAGACTCGCTGCAGATACTCACCTCCACGAACTGTCCCGTGGAGGGAGCCCGATGCATCACCCCGAGTGGAATACCGTCTTCCCGCTGCACTTCGGTGCCGATCCGCAGTGCCAATCCAGCCTCTGCCTGGTGGGCGAGCAGGATCAGCAGCGTGCGGCTTACCAGCACTTCATCCAGCAGCGCTTCAACGAAGCCCATGGCGCCCGGGTCAGCCACTTCATGCCCGAACTGCTCGGCCTGCGCACGCCCCAGGCAGAGCTGACCGCCGTCTGTGGCGCACGCCTGGCCCGTAGCGAAGAGCTGTTTCTCGAGCAGTACCTGCAGGCGCCGGTGGAGAGCGTGATCGCCCGCCTGGCCGAGCGTCCGGTCAGTCGCAGTGAGATCGTCGAAGTCGGCAACCTGGCCGCGATCAGCCCCGGCAATGCACGCCTGATCATCATCGCCATGACCTGCCTGCTGGCCCGTCGTGGCCTGCAATGGGTGGTGTTCACCGGCGCCGCAAGCCTGATCAACAGCTTCCGCCGTCTGGGTCTGGAACCGCTGCGCCTGTGCGAGGCCGACCCGCAGCGTCTCGGCGAGCAGCAGCATGCCTGGGGCCAGTACTACGCGCAGCGGCCCCAGGTGTTTGCCGGCAATATCCAGCTTGGCTACCGCCAGCTGTGCGAGCAGGGCGTGCTGCAGCGCCTGGGTTTTTTCCTCTGTGAGGATGCCTCCCATGCAGCCTGAATTGCAGCACCTGCGCAACGCTCTGCAGCGCCATGCCGAGACGCAACCCCAGCGCCTGGCCTTGTGGGGCGACAGTGTGCGCGTGGATTACCAGAGCCTGCTGCAGGAAGTTCAGCGCTGTGAAGCCTTGCTGCGCATGCAGGGGGTCAAGGTTTTCGCCCTGGCCCTGGAAAACGGCACCGAGGCGGTGCTCTGGGACCTGGCGGGGCTGTTTGCCGGGATCGCCTGCGTGATCCTGCCGCCGTTCTTCAGTCCGGCCCAGCGTGCCCACTGCCTGCAACAGAGTCGGGCGACCCTGGTGATTGCCGAAGACAGCATGACCGAGGAGTTGCAGAGCTGCGGTTATCAGCACGACGGCCTGTTCTGGCGCCTGTCGGCAGACGCAGACAGCAGCCATCTGCCCGCCGGTACGGCCAAGATCACCTACACCTCCGGTACCACGGGCACGCCCAAGGGCGTGTGCCTGAGTGCCGAGGCCATGCTGCGCGTGGCCCGTGAGCTGGAGGACGTCAGCCGCAGCAGTGCGCCGCAGCATTACCTGGCGGTACTGCCGCTGGCCGTACTGCTGGAAAACCTCGGCATCTACGCCGCCTTGCTGGCCGGCGCCACGCTCAGTGTGCCGTCGCAACGCCAGCTGGGCATCCAGGGCGCCAGCGGCGTCGATTGGTCGCGCCTGCTCGGCCTGTTGATGGTACGCGGCGCGCAAAGCCTGATCCTGGTGCCGCAACTGCTGCTCGGCCTGGTCAGCGCCATCGAGCGCGGCGCCGTGCCGGCCAGTGGTTTCCGTTTTATTGCGGTGGGCGGCGCCAAGGTCTCGCCGGACCTGCTACAGCGTGCTGCCCGCGTCGGCCTGCCGGTGTATGAAGGTTACGGCCTGTCCGAGTGCGCCTCGGTGGTCTGCCTCAATCGTCCCGAAGCCAGACGCCCCGGCAGCGTCGGCAAGCCGCTCAGCCATGTGCAGGTACGCCTGGCCGAAGACGGCGAAGTGCTGGTCAGCGGCTCGACCCTGCTCGGCTACCTGGGCGAGCCGGCCTGGGCCGGCGCGTGGTGGCCCACCGGCGATATCGGCGAATTCGATGCCGATGGCTACCTCTACCTGCGCGGCCGTAAGAAGCACCAGTTCACCACCAGCTTCGGCCGCAACGTCAACCCGGAATGGGTGGAAGCCGAGCTGACCCAGCGCGGCGCCATCGCCCAGGCCTTCGTGCAGGGCGAGAGCCTGCCGCGCAACGTCGCGCTGCTCTGGCCCTTCGACCCGAGTTGCCCGGACAGCGTGCTGGAAGCGGCCGTGCAGGCGGCCAATGCCGGCTTGCCGGACTACGCCCGAGTCGGCCGCTGGCTACGCCTGGAACAACCCTTTAGCCCCGCCAATGGCCTGCTCACGGCCAATGGCCGGCCCCGTCGCGACGCCATCCTGGCGCACTACGGCGAACTCTTTTCCGAATCCTTAACCGCATGAGGTCAACCATGAAATTCTTCGACGAACTGCAAGCCGCCACCGCCCAAGAGCGCCAGACCCTGTTCAGCCTGCCGGTGATCCAGGATGCCCTGGCCGGCCAGGTCAGCCTGGACAGCTACATCGCCTTCCTGACTCAGGCCTATTACCACGTACGTCACACCGTGCCGCTGCTGATGGCCTGCGGTGCGCGCCTGCCGGCTCGCCTGGAATGGCTGCGCCAGGCCGTGTGCGAATACATCGAGGAGGAGTACGGCCATGAGCAGTGGATCCTCAACGATATCGCTGCCTGCGGTGGCGACGCCGAAGCGGTGCGCAACGGCCAGCCGTCCGCGGCCATCGAGCTGATGGTCAGCTACCTCTACGACACCATCGCCCGTGGCAACCCGGTCGCGCTGTTCGGCATGGTCAACGTGCTGGAAGGCACCAGCATCGCCTTGGCCAGCCAGGCCGCCGGCACCATCCAGAGTCGCCTGGGGCTGCCCAAGGAAGCCTTCAGCTACCTGTTCTCCCACGGCGCCCTGGACATCGGCCACATGGAGACCTATCGCGGCCTGATGGACCGGCTGGACTGTGCGGACGACAAGGCAGCGGTGATCCACGCCAGCCAAATGGTCTATCGCCTGTATACCGACATGTTCCGCGGCCTGCCGCGTAGCAGCGAGGTGCAGCATGCGGCTGCCTGAATGTCGCGCGTTGCTTACCGGCGCCAGTGGCGGCATCGGCCTGGCGCTGGCTGAGCAGCTCTGCGCCGGCGGCGCCCAGGTGCTCGCCGTGTCCCGCCAGGGGCAGGCGCTGGAGGAACTGGCGCGGCGCTATCCCAAGCAGCTGCGGCGGATCGAGGCCGACTTGACCAGCCTGGCTGGGCGCCAGGCGGTGGTCGAGGCGGCGCGCAGCTTGGGCGGCCTCAACCTGGTGATCAATGCTGCCGGGGTCAACCGCTTCGCCCTGCTGGAGCAGCTGGATGACCAGGAAATCGCCGAGATGCTCGGCCTCAACCTGGTCGCCACCGTACAGCTGACCCGCGCCCTGTTGCCGCTGCTGCGTCAGCAGCGCCAGGCCCTGCTGGTCAACGTCGGTTCGATCTACGGCTCGATCGGCTACGCCGGCTATGCCACCTACTGCGCCAGCAAGTTCGCCCTGCGCGGCTTCTCCGAGGCGCTGCGCCGGGAAGTGGCGGACACCGGCGTGGGCGTGCTCTACGTCGCCCCGCGCGCCACCCGTACCCGCATGAACAGCGCCGCCGCGGTGGCGCTCAATTCGGCGCTCAAGGTGAGCATGGACGCACCGGAGCAGGTGGCTGCCGAAGTGTTGAAAGCCATCGTCGGCGACCGCAGCGAGCTGTATCTCGGCTGGCCGGAAAAATTCTTCGTCCGCCTCAACGGCCTATGGCCCGGGGTGGTCGACAAGGCCCTGCGCAAGCAGCTGCCGCTGATTCGTCAATTCAGCAACAAGGAGTCTCATCTATGAACAAGCTGTTTTCCCTGCTGCTGGCCCTGAGCCTCAGTCTGCCCGCCTGGGCCCTGGACGAAGCCGGCACGCAACGCCTCAAGCAAGTGCAGACGCGCTGGGCACAGATCCAGTACCAGACCGACGCGGCGCAGAAGGAAAAGGCCTTCGAGCAACTGGCTGCCGACAGCGCCGCGTTTACCCGCGAGCAGCCGCAGGCGGCCGAGGCCTGGATCTGGCACGGTATCGTCACCAGCAGTTGGGCCGGTGCCCAGGGCGGCCTCGGTGCACTGGGCAAGGCCAAGAGCGCGCGCGACTCCCTGGAAAAATCCATCCAGCTCGATCCGGCTGCGCTGCAAGGCTCTGCCTATACCAGCTTGGGCACCTTGTATGCGCAGGTGCCGGGCTGGCCGGTCGGCTTCGGCGACGACGACAAGGCCCAGCAACTGTTGCAACAGGCGCTCAAGCTCAATCCCACGGGCATCGACAGCCTGTATTTCTGGGGCGACTACCTTTACCGCCAGGACAAATTCGCCGAAGCTCGGGAGGCACTGCTCAAGGCCAAGCAGGCGCCGGCACGGCCGGGTCGTGAGTTGGCCGACCAGGGCCGGCAGGGCGAAATCGATAGCCTGCTCAAGGCCGTGGAAGAAGAGCTGCAATAAAAACGGCTATGTCCCAGTCATGGGTTATACGGCGGCATAGCTCTAGGTAGGAGCCAGCTTGCTGGCGATCCAGTGCACCGCGAAAGGCATCGCCAGCAAGCTGGCTCCTACAGGCGCTGCGTTATAAAGAAGCACTGAACGAAGGGCACAGCATGCGTTTACTGTTGGTCGAGGATGACAAGGCGCTGGGTGAGGGCCTGCGCCTGGGTTTGCGTCAGGAAGGCTACACGGTGGATTGGCTGCAGGACGGCGCCAGTGCGGTGCATGCTCTGCTCAGCGAGAGCTTCGACCTGCTGGTGCTCGACCTCGGCCTGCCGCGCCTGAGTGGTATCCAGGTGCTGCAGCAGCTGCGCAAGAGCGGTTCGGCGCTGCCGGTGCTAATCCTCACGGCGCGTGACGCCACCGAGGACCGCATCGCCGGGTTGGATGCTGGCGCCGACGACTACCTGATCAAACCCTTCGACCTCGATGAGCTCAAGGCCCGCTTGCGCGCCTTGCTGCGACGTAGTGCCGGGCGCGCGGAAGTGCGCATCGAGCATGCCGGGGTCTGTCTCGATCCGTCTTCGCAGCAGGTCACCTACCTGGGCAAGGCCGTGCCGATGACGCCCAAGGAATACCTGCTGCTGCATGAGCTGCTGTCGCAGCCGGGCAAGGTGCTGACCCGCGAACGCCTGGCCCAGTCGCTCTACGGATGGGACGAGGAAGCCGAGAGCAATACCCTGGAAGTGCATATCCATCACCTGCGCAAGAAGCTGTTCAACAATCTGATCCGCACTGTGCGCGGGGTCGGCTACCTGGTGGAAGAGCAGCCATGACCTCGATTCGCCGGCGCATCCTCGCCCTGGTGCTCAGCCTGCTGCTGCTGGGCACGGCGCTGATCTCGCTGTTCAACTACCTCGACAGTTCCCACGAGGTGGAGGAGGTTTACGACGCCCAGCTGGCCAATACCGCGCGCCTGTTACAAGGGGTGATGCACATGCCCTTGCCCAGTGCCGAGCGCAGTGAGCTGTATGCCGCCTTCAACTCGGCGCTCGGTCAGGCCGGGCAGCACAAGGCGGGGCATCCCTACGAGAGCAAGCTGGCCTTCCAGGTCTGGGGGGCGGCGGGTGAGGTGCTGGTGCGTACTGCCAGCGCCCCGCAGTTGAGCGAGCCGCCGCGCCAGGCCGGGTTTGCCGATATCGACCTGGGGCCGCACCAGTGGCGTGGCTTCCTGCTGATCGACGAGCAGCAGGGCGTGCGCATCTGGATCGGCGAGCGCGACGATGTGCGTCAGGAACTGGTGGCCAGCATCGTGCGCCACACCCTGCTACCCAATCTGATCGGCAGCCTGGTGCTGGCGGCGCTGATCTGGTGGGCGATTGGCTGGGGGCTACAGCCCCTGCGCAATATGGCCGCGGTGATTCGCGCGCGGCATGCCGACTCGCTGGAGCCGCTGCAGCTGCAACCCTTGTCCAGCGAGCTGGAGCCGATGCAGGCGGCGCTCAATCGCCTGCTGGCGCAGATCGACCAGGTGCTGGAGCGCGAGCGGCGCTTTATCGCCGATGCCGCTCACGAGATGCGCACGCCATTGGCCGTGCTGCGCGTGCATGTGCAGAACGCCATCCAGGCCAGCGATGAGGCGCAGCGCAACGAGTCGCTGGGCTTCCTGATCGGCGGTATCGACCGTGCCACCCGGGTGGTCAACCAGTTGCTGACCATGGCTCGGGTCGAACCGACGCTAGCCAAGGGCAACTGGCCGATCATCGACTTGCAGGCGCTGACCCGCGAAACCCTGGCCGAGTTGACGCCCTGGGTGCTCAAGCAGGGGCTGGAGCTGTCACTGGAAGTGGCCGAGGGCGACTATCACCTCGCGGCGGACGCAGGCTCCATCGGCATTGCCCTGCAGAACCTGCTGACCAACGCGGCGAATTTCTCGCCAGCCCATGGCCAGTTGAAAGTGCTGCTCAGCGCTGATGCCCAGACGCTGCGCTTGAGCGTCGAAGACCAGGGCCCGGGTATTGCTGCGCAAGAGCTGGAGCGGGTCTTCGAGCGCTTCTACAGCCGTGACAACAGCCAGGGCGCCGGCCTCGGTCTGGCCATCGTCGAGATGATCGCCTCGCGGCTGGGCGGGCGTATCCACCTGAGCAATCTGCCCCAGGGTGGTCTGCAAGCCAGTCTGGAACTGCCCCGTCACCCGCCGGCCTAGGCCAGGGTAGCGTTGCATGGCTTATCATGGCGCTTTCTCTTTCGGTGATTGCCCCATGACCACGCCCAACCTGCTGACCCAACTGCAACACGCCGACATGCTGCTGATTGATGGCCTGCATGCCTGGCAGTTCGAACTTGTCGACGAGGCCAGCGGCGAGCAAGTGCAGCTGCGTGTGGAGTGCATGGATGGCCGCGAGCGCCGCGTGTGGAGCTTCAGCGCCGCTGCCATCGCTGCTGCCAGCCAGGGCGCGGCAGGTGACAGCTGGCAGCTCGCGGCTGGCGAGGCGAGCCACGAGCTGATTATTCTTAGTGGCGTCACTGCCAGCAATGACGATGACGACGAGGCGGCCAACGACGACGCAGTCGTCGACTGACTCCGCAATGATCCAGTGCAAGCCTGTGTATGCGCCGGATGATCTATGGGGGCAGCCCGAGTTCCTCAAGAAAGAACTGGAGTGCCGCGGGCCGCCCAGTTCGCCGGTGTGTTTCGCCAGCCTTCAGTACGCGCCTGAATCGTTGCACAGCAGCTCGTCGTCTGCGGCCACGGCGTAGCAGAGCATGCGCTCGTCCTTGAATGGCAGCTGCAGCACATAGCCCGGCTTGCCGTTGACCAGCGTGCCCTGCTTGTCTTCCGTCAGGGTGATTGCCACCTGGTTGCCGTTGTCCCAGTCCCAGGTGCTGAAGAAGTACTGGTCGGTGGCCGCACAGGTGGTCACGGCGCACTTGTCCTGGCCTTTCAGCTCGCCGGCCTTGTAGTAGTAACAGGTGCCACTGCCTTCGCCACAGCCGGCTGTTGCATTGCCGGCCAGACCGAGGCTGAGCAGCAAGAGGAGATGTTTGCGCATGGGGCGATATCCTTATCGATGAGGGGCGTGATTATCCGGTTTCCGCAGCAACAGGCCGGATGCAGGCCAGTGCTGCGCAGACTGTAAAAGAAAACCGCCCCGAAGGGCGGTTTCTCTTGTTGCACTCGACGTTGGCTATCAGCTCGCCGGGCGCTCTTCCTTGGCCAGGCAGGCCGCGGCGGTGAACAGCACGTCGGTGGAGGAGTTCAGTGCGGTTTCCGCGCTGTCCTGCAGGATACCGATGATGAAACCGATGGCCACCACCTGCATGGCGGTCTCGCTGGGGATGCCGAACAGGCTGCAGGCCAGCGGAATCAGCAGCAGCGAACCACCGGCCACGCCCGAGGCGCCGCAGGCACAGACGGCAGCCACCACGCAGAGCAGGATGGCGGTCGGCATGTCGACGACGATGCCGAGCGTGTGCGCGGCGGCCAGGGTCAGCACGCTGATGGTGATGGCGGCACCGGCCATATTGATGGTGGCGCCCAGCGGGATGGACACCGCATAGGTGTCTTCATGCAGGCCCAGGCGTGCGGCCAGCTGCAGGTTGACCGGCACGTTGGCCGCCGAGCTGCGGGTAAAGAAGGCGGTGATGCCGCTTTCACGCAGGCAGGTGAAGACCAGCGGATAGGGGTTGCGGCGGATCTGGCTGAAGACGATCAGCGGGTTGACCACCAGCGCCACGAACAGCATGCAGCCGACCAGCACCGCCAGCAGGTGGACATAGCCGAGCAGGGCATTCAGGCCGGCATCGGCGAAGGTGGTGGCGACCAGGCCGAACACCCCGAGCGGGGCGAAGCGGATCACCACTTTGACGATCAGCGAAACGCCTTCGGCCAGGTCACCGAATACGGCGCGGGTGGTTTCGCTGCCGTGGCGAATGGCAATGCCCAGGCCGATGGCCCAGGCCAGGATGCCGATGAAGTTGCCTTTGAGCAGGGCATTGACCGGGTTGTCCACCGCGCTCATGGCCAGGGTCTTGAGCACTTCGGCGATGCCGCCGGGAGGTGTGCTGCCGCTGGCCACATCGCTGAGTATCAGAGTCGATGGCCACAGGCTGCTGGCGATCACCGCGACGATGGCGGCGGCCAGGGTGCCGATCAGGTACAGCAGCAGGATCGGGCGGATATGGGTCGGTTGGCCGGGCTTGTGGTTGGCAATCGCCGAGGCCACCAGGATGGACACCAGGATCGGCGCCACGGCTTTCAGGGCGGAGATGAACAGGCTGCCGAGGAAGCCGACTTCATCGGTGGCTTGCGGCCACAGCAGGGCCAGCAGGATGCCGGCAACCAGGCCGATGATGATCTGGCTGACCAGACTGGTGCGGGTCAGCAGTTGCAGGATGGGACGATGGATCATGGTCGATGTTCCTGAGGTTCGGCATGCCGCGTCGGTGGACGCCGTGCATGCGGGGCGACAGTCCAGCCAGGCAGGGGTGGTGACCCATGCTGGCTGGACGGTCGGATTCCGGGTGTCTGCCGGGTGGCGGCAGATGCAGAAAACAAGGCGGCGATTCTAAAGGCCTGCACGGTTTTGTGCGGGCCTTCCGTCAGGCCGCTGCGAGTGTGGCGGACAAATGAAAACGGCCCGTGAGGGCCGTTGCCATTCACCCTGCGAGCATCAACCGCCGAGGTAGGCGTCGCGCACTTTCGGGTCGACCAGCAGGTCGGCGCCGCTGCCCTGCATGACGATGCGACCGTTCTCCAGTACATAAGCACGGTCGGCCAGCCTGAGCGCCTGGTTGGCGTTCTGCTCGACCAGGAACACGGTCACGCCATCCCGGCGCAGCTGTTCGACGATGTCGAAGATCTGCTGAATGATGATCGGCGCCAGGCCCAGCGACGGCTCGTCGAGCAGCAGCAGCTTGGGCTTGCTCATCAGTGCACGGCCGATGGCAAGCATCTGCTGTTCGCCACCGGACATGGTGCCGGCGCGCTGGGCGAAGCGCTCCTGCAGGCGCGGGAATAGCTGCAGGACCTTGTCCATCTGCTCCTGGTTGTCGCCCTTGCTGCCGAAGAAACCGCCCATGGCCAGGTTTTCTTCCACGGTCAGGCGGGCGAACACGCGGCGGCCTTCCGGGACCACGGCGATGCTCTTGCGCATGATGTCGCAGGAGTCCTGGCCGACCAGTTCCTCGCCCATGAAGCGGATGCTGCCACTGGCCGCGCGCGGCGAACCGCACAGGGTCATCAGCAGGGTCGACTTGCCGGCACCGTTGGCGCCGATAAGAGTGACGATCTCGCCTTGCTGCACTTCGATGCTGACGTCGTGCAGGGCCTGGATCTTGCCGTAGAAGGTGGAGACGTTATGGAAACTGAGCATGCTTACGCTTCCCCCAGATAGGCTTTGATCACGTCCGGGTTGTTGCGGATTTGCTCCGGCGTGCCGTTGGCCAGGGGGGTGCCCTGGTTGATCACGTAGATGTGGTCGGAAATGCTCATGACCAGCTTCATGTCGTGCTCGATCAGCAGCACGGTGACATCGTGGTCATTGCGCAACATGCCGATCAACGCCTTGAGGTCTTCGGTCTCGCGCGGGTTGAGACCGGCCGCCGGCTCGTCGAGCATGAGGATGCGCGGGCGCGTCATCATGCAGCGGGCGATTTCCAGGCGACGCTGCTGGCCGTAGGCCAGGGTGCCGGCCGGACGGTTGGCGACGTCGGTCAGGTTGACCTGTTCCAGCCAGTGCGCGGCGTACTCCATCGCGGCTTTTTCGCTGCGGCGGAAGGCCGGGGTCTTGAGCAGGCCGGCGAGGAAGTTGGTGTTGAGGTGGCGGTGCTGGGCGACCAGCAGGTTCTCCACCGCGGTCATTTCCTTGAACAGGCGAACGTTCTGGAAAGTCCGCACCACGCCTTTGCGGGCGATCTTGTGGCCGGGCAGGTGCTGCACCGGCTCGTCGTCGAGCAGGATCACCCCGCCGGTGGGCTGATAGAAACCGGTCAGGCAGTTGAACACGGTGGTCTTGCCGGCACCATTGGGGCCGATCATCGACACCACTTGCTTGGGCTGAACGGAGAGGGCGACATTGTTGACGGCCAGCAGGCCGCCGAAGCGCATGGTCAGTCCGCTGACTTCAAGTATTGGCCGGCTCATGCTTTCAACTCCACGGGTTGGGGCTGCACGCTGAGGGCCACGCCGTTGACGGGCTGCAAGAGGCCGCCGAAGCGCATGGTCAGCCCGCTGACTTCAAGAATCGGGCGGCTCATGGTTTCAACTCCAGGTGCGGGCGTTGCATGGGCAGCAGGCCCTGCGGACGCCAGATCATCATCAGGACCATCAGGGCACCGAACATCAGCATGCGGTACTCGCTGAACTCGCGCATCAGCTCGGGCAGCAGGATCATCACCACCGCAGCGAGGATGATGCCGAGCTGCGAACCCATGCCGCCGAGCACGACGATGGCGAGGATGATCGCCGACTCGATGAAGGTGAACGACTCCGGCGTGACCAAACCCTGGCGCGCGGCGAAGAAGCTGCCGGCGAAACCGGCGAAGGCGGCACCGAGGGTGAAGGCCGAAAGTTTGATGATGGTCGGGTTCATGCCCAGGGCGCGGCAGGCGATCTCATCTTCGCGCAGGGCTTCCCAGGCGCGGCCGATCGGCATGCGCAGCAGGCGGTTGATCACGAACAGGGTCAGCAGCACCAGTAGCAGGGCGATCAGGTAGAGGAAGATCACCTTGTTGATGCCGTTGTAGGCGATGCCGAAATACTCGTGGAAGGTCTGCATGCCTTCGGCCGCGCGGCGCTCGAACGACAGGCCGAACAGGGTCGGCTTGTCGATGTTGCTGATGCCGTTGGGGCCGCCGGTCAGCTCGGTCATGTTGCGCAGCAGGATGCGGATGATCTCGCCGAAACCGAGGGTGACGATGGCCAGGTAGTCGCCGCGCAAACGCAGCACCGGGAAGCCGAGGATGAAGCCGAAGAACGCCGCCATCAGGCCGGCGATCGGCAGGCAGATCCAGAAGCCAAAACCGTAGTAATGCGATAGCAGCGCGTAGCTGTAGGCGCCGACGGCGTAGAAACCGACGTAACCCAGGTCGAGCAGGCCGGCCAGGCCGACCACGATGTTCAGGCCGAGGCCGAGCATCACGTAGATCAGGATCAGCGTGGCGATGTCCACCGCGCCGCGGCTGCCGAAGAACGGCCAGGCCAGGCCGACGACGATCAGGCCGAGGATGATCCAGCGCTGGGTCGAGGGCAGGGTCAGGAAGTTGCTCGCACTGGCCGGTACGCTCGGCAGGCTGGGCACCTGGGCCCAGGCGCTGGACAGGCGATCACGGAACAGCTGCCAGGCAAACATGGCGATGGCGCAACCGGCGATGGTCCAGAGGATGGCCGGGCTGGCGCCATGCACTTCCAGCTGGATGCCGACCGTGGTCAGCTTCAGACCGAGCACCGGGTAGGCCACGGCCAGCACCAGCAGGGCGCTGAAGAAGGCGGTCTTGAGGTTCTTGGTCATCATACTTTTTCAACCTCCGGACGGCCCAGAATGCCGGTCGGCCGGAACAACAGGACCAGGACCAGCAGGCCGAAGGCCACCACGTCCTTGTATTGATCGCCAAAGATGTCGGCACCGAAGGCTTCGGCCACACCGAGCACCAGGCCACCGAGCATGGCGCCGGGGATGCTGCCGATGCCGCCGAGTACCGCGGCGGTGAAGGCCTTGATCCCGGCGAGGAAGCCCAGGTTGGGGTTGATCACCCCGTATTGCATGCCCAGCAGCACCGCGGCCACGGCCGCCAGGCTGGCACCGATGACAAAGGTCAGGGCGATGATGTTGTTGGTGTTGATGCCCAGCAGGTTGGCCATCTTGATGTCTTCCGCACAGGCGCGGCAGGCACGGCCGAGACGCGAGCGGGAGATGAACAGGGTCAGGCCGTACATCACGGCAAAGGTGACGATGAAGATCACCACCTGCATGTAAGAGATGGTCACGCTGTGCATGGCACTCTCACCGAACACGAAGTTCCCCGGAATCAGGTTGGGGATGGCTTTGTCCTTGGAGTCCTGGGCGAGAAGTACCTCGTTCTGCAGGAAGATCGACATGCCGATGGCGGAGATCAGCGGGATCAGGCGATTGCTGCCGCGCAGGGGGCGGTAGGCGACCCGTTCGATACTGTAGCCATAGGCACTGGCGACGATGATGCTGGCGGCAAACGCCGCAACCATCAGTAGGGGCAGGCTGTCCAACCCCATGAAAGTAAGGCCGGCGATGACGATGAAGGCCACGTACGAGCCAATCATGTACACCTCGCCGTGGGCGAAGTTGATCATGCCGATGATGCCGTAGACCATGGTGTAGCCAATGGCGATCAAGGCATAGGTACTGCCAACGGTGAGGCCGTTGATCAGCTGCTGCAGGTAGTGATAAAGATCAGGCATTGCCTAGCTCCTGGGTCGCTACGCAAGGCGGCGCTTGTGGCGCAGCGTAAGACCGGGATTCTTCGAATAAACAAAGCCCACTGCGTTTGCAGTGGGCTCTGGGTTCAGGCGGGAAGCCTTCTCTTTATTTAAGAGGGGCTTCGGTTTTGGTGCCGTCCTGGTGCCACTCGTAAACCACGAAGCTGAAGTCCTTCAGATCGCCTTTCTCGTCAAAGCCGAGGGTTCCGGTGGGGGTTTCGAAGCTGTTGGCGCGCAGTGCGGCAGCAACCTTGGCGGTGTCGGTGTCGCCAGCCTTCTTGATGCCTTCGGCAATTACTTGCACGGCGGCGTAGGCCGGGAAGACGAACGGGCCGCTCGGGTCCTGGTTCTTGGCCTTGAAGCCTTCTACCAACGCCTGGTTCTTCGGATCCTGGTCGAACGACTTCGGCAGGGTCACCAGCATGCCTTCGGAAGCCGGGCCAGCGATGGCGGAGATTTCCTTGTTACCCACGCCTTCCGGACCCATGAACTTGACGTTCAGGCCTTTCTCTTTGGTCTGACGCAGCAGCAGACCCAGTTCCGGGTGGTAGCCGCCGTAGTAGACGAAGTCGACACCGGCTTGCTTGAGCTTGGCGATCAGCGCGGAGAAGTCCTTGTCGCCGGCGTTGATGCCTTCGAACAGGGCGACTTTGGTGCCTTTGCCTTCCAGGGTCTGCTTGACCGCGGTGGCGATGCCTTCACCGTACTGCTGCTTGTCGTGGATTACGGCAACGGTTTTCGGCTTGACGTGGTCGGCAATGAAGTTGCCGGCAGTCGGGCCTTGCAGGCTGTCCAGGCCGATGGTGCGGAACACCAACTGGTAGCCGCGAGCGGTGATGTCCGGGCTGGTGGAGGCCGCGGTAATCATCAGAATGCCTTCGTCTTCGTAAATGTCGGACGCCGGCTGAGTGGAGCTGGAGCAGAGGTGGCCAACCACGAATTTGACTTCGTCGTTGACGATCTTGTTGGCTACGGCAACGGCTTGTTTCGGGTCGCAGGCATCGTCGTACTTGACGCCTTCGAGCATCGCGCCGTTCACCCCGCCGGCCTTGTTGATCTGCTCGATGGCCATTTCGGCACCGATGAACTGCATCTCGCCGTACTGGGCAACAGCACCGGTAACCGGGCCTGCCAGAGCGATTTTGATGGTGTCAGCGGCCATCGAATAGCTGGTCATGCCAGCCAGAGCCATGGCGGCGAACAGCTTGGATACTTGCTTGCTAGCCTTATTCATAGTGCTCCACTCTTTATTGGTGTTTTTCGTTGTTGTAATCCATGCGGCCAGAGCTGCAGGACCGGTTCAGTTTCCCCGGCCACACCCCCGGCAACTGTACCGGGACAGTGTAGAACTCCGTTTCCTGCCTTGAAAAGCGGGCAGTCCGGAGCGAAGAGGGGGTGTGTCGCTAAATTGAAACAAACGTACAGAATAACGGCGCAACTTTTGCTGACTGGCCAGTCGTTGGCGAAGGGCGGATCGCGCAACTGACTTGCCTGTCGGGCGTCCGACGCTATCATGCGCGCCGCACCCTCAACCAGCTGCTTGTAAACAGGCCAGTCATGACAGAACAACCTAGCACCCTCTATGCCAAGCTGCTTGGCGAAACCGCCCCGATCACCTGGCAGGAGCTGCAACCTTTCTTTGCCCGCGGTGCCTTGCTCTGGGTCGCTGGCGCGCTGGATCTGGTGGAGGTGGCGCTGGCCGTTGCCGAAGACGATCAGGCCAAGGTAGCGGGCTGGTTGCAGGCAGGGCTGGTGGCCAAGGTCGAGGAGGCGCGTGCCGAAGACCTGTTGGCCCGTGATCCCCAGCTCTGGGCCGTGGTGGTGGCGCCCTGGGTGCTGATTCAGGAACGTGCAGAAGCGCCCACGGTGCACTGAAACCGGGTGGCCAGAGTTGGGTCAAGGCTCGCGAGCTTTGCGTGGCAGCGGCTTGAGCCGTGAAAGAGCTTTCGCCACCGACGTTTTAGCGCAGATAAATCCGCCACAGGTCGATGAAAACCGTCGTTTCTAACTATTGGAGCCCTGCATGCCCGTATCCCCGCCCGTTTTGGCCTTCGCCGGTATTGGCCTGATGGGGCTGCCCATGAGCCGGCGCCTGCTGGCGGCGGGTTATCCGTTGCGGCTGTGGAACCGTTCGGCGGAAAAGCTGCAGGACTTGTTGGCGCAGGGCGCGCAGGCGGCGGCTGCGCCGGCTCAGCTGTGCGCCGAGGCTGAGATTGTCATGCTCTGCCTGGCCGACACTGCGGCGGTGCGCGAGGTGGTGTTCGGCCCCGGCGGCATCGTCGAAGGCGCGCGCCCTGGCCAGCTGCTGGTCGACTTCTCTAGCCTTGAGCCTGCCGCCACGCGTGCAATGGCGACCGAGCTGGAGCAGCGCACTGGCATGCGCTGGGTCGATGCGCCGGTGTCTGGCGGTACGCCTGGCGCAGAAGCCGGCAGCCTGGCGATCATGGCGGGTGGGCGGGTCGAGGATATCGAGCGGATCCGTCCGATCCTTGCCCATCTTGGCCAGCGTCTGACGCGCATGGGCGAGGTTGGCGCCGGGCAGGTGACCAAGGTCTGCAATCAGATGATCGTCGCCTGCAATGCCCTGGTGATCGCCGAGGTGGTGGCTCTGGCCGAGCAGGCCGGAGTCGATGCTCGTCTGCTGGCTCCGGCACTGGCCGGCGGCTTTGCCGATTCCAGGCCGCTGCAGATCCTGGCGCCACAGATGGCAGACAGCCAGTTCGAGCCGATCAAGTGGCATGTGCGCACCCTGCTCAAGGATCTCGATACGGCCAGCAAACTGTCCCGCGAGCAGGGCAGTGCTACGCCCATGAGCGGCCTGGCGGCCCAGTTGATGCGCTTGCATGGTAGTCAGGGACATCTTGAGCATGATCCCGCCACGCTGGTGCAGCTCTATCGCGAGACGGATGCATGAAGATCGCGGCCAATCTGTCCATGCTGTTCGCTGAACTGCCGCTGCTCGAACGTGTTCAGGCAGCCGCAGCGGTTGGGTTCGATGGCGTGGAAATCCAGTTTCCTTATGAAGTGCCGGCCATTCGTCTCAAGGAAGCGCTGGAGCGTGCCGGTCTGCCGCTGGTGCTGATCAACCTGCCAGCCGCTGACCTGATGACTGGCGGCCCGGGGCTGGCGGCAGTGCCTGCACGCCAGGCCGAATTTGCTGCGGCGCTGCAGGAAGCATTGACCTATGCCGCCATGGTCCAGCCGAGTTGTGTCAACGTACTGCCCGGGCGACTGGCCGAGGGTGTGATGCGCGAAGAAGCCCTGGCAGTCCTGGTGGCCAATCTGCGCAAGGCTGCCGAGGCTTTTCAGTGCCTGGGCATTCGCGTGCTGTGCGAAGCGATCAATCCACTCGATATGCCGGGCTTTCTGATCAACACCCCCGAACATCTGGATGAATTGCTGCGAGCAGTCGATCACCCCAACTGCCTGGCTCAGTTCGACCTCTACCACATGGCTCGGCAGGGGCTGGATATCGAAGCAGGCATGGGTTTGCTGGCGGGGCGCATCGGTCATGTGCAGTTCGCCGACTGTCCAGGCAGAGGAGAACCGGGGAGTGGCGAGCTGGATTTCCTACCCTTGATCGGGGTATTGCAGGCCCAGGGATATGGCGACTGGTTGGGCGCCGAGTACAAGGGAGGTAGACTGCGGGTCGGGTCGTTCGCCTGGCTCAGATTATGGCAGGACATCCTTAGGTATGATTGCGCAGATGGTGTATGAGTCAGCTGCCGGCTGACGCATGAAGTACTGTGGGTAAGTTAGGGTGTTGGGATTTTTGTCTATCAGGATGGAATAGCGTGTGATCAAGCCTACTGTATTGCGTGAACGCTTGTTGGGGCTGCGTCGCCGTCATAAACGTTTGTTGCAGGTTGCTGCCGATGTGGTGCTCGTCTGGTTGGCACTCTGGTTGGCATTTGTTGTTCGGCTTGGCTTCGATAACTCCATCAATGTTTTCAGCAAATATGGTTGGCTGTTTATTGTTGCGCCCTTGATCGCTATCCCCTTGTTTATCCGCTTGGGTATGTACCGTGCGGTACTGCGCTATTTGGGTAATGATGCGCTGTTGACCATTGCCAAGGCGGTTTCGGTTTCTGCGTTGCTTCTGGCCTTGGTTGTTTACTGGTACCGGGATGCGCCTGCCGTTGTTCCGCGTTCTCTGGTATTCAATTACTGGTGGCTGAGCCTGACCCTGATTGGCGGGTTACGTTTGGTCATGCGCCATTACTTTATGGGTGACTGGTACGGTATCGGTCGCAGTGCCACGCCTTCACAGAGTGACGGCAGAGCCCCGAAAGTAGCCATTTATGGCGCTGGCACTGCAGGAAATCAGCTGGTTGCTGCGCTGCGCATGGGGCGATCGATGAACCCCGTAGCTTTCATCGACGATGACAAGGGTATCGTCAGCCAAGTCATCGCCGGGCTCAAAGTATATAAGCCTGCCAGCATTACCCAACTGATTGAAGATACCGGCGTGCAGGAGATTTTGTTGGCCATGCCGTCGGTGTCGCGCATGCGTCGCCGGGAAATTCTCGAGTACCTGGAGCAGTTCCCTCTGCATGTGCGCAGTGTGCCTGACTTCACGGATCTGGCCAGCGGCCGAGTGCAGGTTGATGCGCTCCAGGAAGTCGATATTGCCGATGTGCTGGGGCGTGATGCCGTGCCCCCCCATGACGGGCCTGTTCGAGCGCTGCATCCGTGGGCAGGTTGTTCTGGTGACGGGCGCCGGCGGTTCTATTGGGGCCGAGCTATGCCGGCAGATCATCAGCGTGGAGCCAGCGGCCCTGATCCTGTTCGATCACGCCGAGTACAATCTGTATGCCATTCACGGCGAGCTGGAAGCGCGCATTGCGAGAGAGGCGCTGTCGATTCAACTGATCCCGATTCTGGGCTCAATCGGCAGTGCTTCCCGCTTGCTGGATGTCATGCGCTGCTGGAAGGTCAATACGCTCTACCATGCCGCGGCCTATAAGCATGTTCCGATTGTTGAGCACAACATCGCCGAGGGTGTGTTCAACAATGTGCTGGGCACCGTCAATGCTGCGCAAGCCGCGGTCAGGGCTGGAGTGGAACACTTCGTGCTGATCTCCACCGATAAGGCGGTTCGTCCGACCAATGTCATGGGCAGCACCAAACGCCTGGCCGAAATGGTGCTGCAGGCGCTCAGCCGCGAGACCGCTCCGGTGCTCCTGGACGACAAGGATGGCGTGCGGCAGATCAACAAGACGCGCTTTACCATGGTCCGTTTCGGTAACGTGCTGGGCTCTTCGGGCTCGGTTATTCCGCGCTTTCGCGAGCAGATTCGTTGCGGTGGCCCGGTGACGGTGACGCATCCGAATATCACCCGTTACTTTATGACCATCCCCGAAGCTGCCCAGCTGGTTATCCAGGCCGGCGCCATGGGGCAGGGCGGTGATGTGTTCGTGCTGAACATGGGGCAGCCGGTGAGGATCGTCGATCTGGCCGTCAAGATGATTCATCTGTCCGGCCTGACCGTACGCAATGAAAAAAATACCCACGGCGATATTGTCATCGAGTACAGCGGCCTGCGCCCGGGCGAAAAGCTCTATGAAGAGTTGTTGATCGGTGACAATGTGCGGCCCACAGAGCACCCGATGATTCTCTCTGCCAGCGAAGAGCATCTGGACTGGGACAGCCTCAAGCAGCGCCTGAGCGAGTTGCTGGCCGCTGTAGATGCGGGGGATTACGCCAAGGTGCGCCAACTGCTGCGGCAAACGGTCAATGGCTATACGCCGAGTGATGACATCGTCGATCTGATGTATCTGCAGCAGCAGGGGCCTGGCCACGCTAATTGACGCCAATCGACACGCATAACGAAAAGGGTCTGCAATTGCAGGCCCTTTTCGTTGGTGCGGGGTCGTTAGCTGTTCAGTCCTCGCCGCTGTAGTCATTGAGCGAGATGACTCGCGTCTTGCCGACACGGTGGCGGTAGATCTCGCGCAGGTACTTGATGGCTTTCTTCACGCTCTCGCGCGACAGGCGGATGTCGTTGATCGAGACGAACTTGTCCTTGTCGTTGATCAGCTCGCGGTACTTCTTCTCGTACATCGGCTTGATCGCGTACCAGTTGGTATCGAGGATCTTCGCTGGGTTCTCGTACTCGTTAAGCATGGCCTCGATGCGCTCTTCGTCGAACTCCTCGGAGACGATAAAGTCGAGCATGGAGTTGTCCAGGCTGTCGTCGTAGCGGTACTGGTCGCGGGCGAAGCAGCGTTTGATGAAGGCTACGATCAGAGTCAGGAAGTCGTCTGACAGGCACGGGCTCTTGACGATCAGGGTGGTCAGCGACAGGTTGGCCGAGGCGCCGATCACCAGGGCGTAGCGCTTCAAGGTGGTGTTGGGGAACAGGCTGTTGAGGTGGCTCTTCAGGCGGTTGAGGTCCATGTAGGACAGCTTGTAGTCCTTCGGCAGGGAGACGATGGATACCACCGAGGAGCAGTTCTTGAAGAAGTGCAGGTCGCTCAGGGCGCTGGCGTCGAAATTGGACTTCTTGTATTGCTCCAGCGCCGCACGGTAGCGCTTGGATTCGATCGGCAGCAGGCTGATGCCTTCGATGGCCTGGGTCGCCTTGTTGAAGTGCGGCAGGTCGATGGAGCGGAAGAACAGGTCGTCGATATTGAGCTTGGGCTGTTCCTTCTCGAATACCTTGAATTTGTCGGTGGTGGTCGGCGCTGCCTGTTCGGCCACTACCGATTCGGCATAGGCCACGGCCACCGGGCCGGCCAAGCTCATGAACAGGTCGTTGGCATCCAGACGGATGGTTTCGCCGATGTCGATGCCGGCACGGCGGAAGTAGTTCTGGTCGTAGTCGGTGGTCACCGCCTGGGCGGTGAGGATGTTGAAGATCTGCTGCGAGATGTACTGGTTGGCGTGGCGCTCCATGGCGTTCACGTCGATGTTCTGGATATTGCCGCCGTCGCTTTCCTCGGCGTAACGCATGATGTCGTTGGAGATCAGCATCATCGCGTTCCACGGGCGGATGCGGCGCATCACGCTTTCTTCGCCGGTTTCCTCGTTGTCGAAGTTGTAGGAGAAGTCCCACTCCTCGGCGAGGTACTTGCACAGCAGGCGGCCGGCGTTGATGTGCAGGGCTTCGGACATCTCGATGCGCTGGTCGGAGATGTTCGGCAGGATGCAGATACCGCTGGTGAAGATCGGTTCGAAAACGAAGGAGTGGTCGCGGTTTTCGTCGCTACCTTCTTCGGCCTTGGTCTCGAAGGTCTTGCTCATGTAGGCAAATTGCTGGGCCAAACCGAACTCCGAGGCCATGCCCGAGCCGGTGCCGCCGCCAGCACTGAAGATGTAGAAGTACAGGCGCGACTGGTTGGCTTTGATCCCGCAGGAGTCGATCAGGTAGCTGTGGATGAATTTCCAGTCGGCATTGCTGAAGCGCTGGGTGTCCTTGTTGAGGATGATCTTGGCCAGGTACTGGCCGAGGATCGGTGCGTTACCGGCGCCACCGGCATGCACCTCGGACAGGTCCATGATCTTCATCTTGCTGTAGTCGCTGAGGAAGCCGCTTTTCTCGGTCTTGCGCGAGAAGCGGATGCGCCCTTCGATGTCCTTGTCCAGATCGCCGAGCATCACCAGTGGCTCGATGAGGAACACCGGCTTGGCTGCACGACTGGGCGCCAGGCGCAGGTTGCTGCGGATCCAGCTGGTCGGGCGCTGTTCGTTGGCCGGTTTTTCCTGGCTGCTGAATTCGTTGAGGTAGAACTTGCGCGCGTTGTACACCAGGGAGGCGACGTCCAACGCAATGTTGGAGCCGCAGCGGCCAAGACCAATCAGGCATACGGAAGGGAAATGCTGGCTGGAGCGCACGTCACTGCCATCGTCGCCCAGTACCTTGGGGAATACCCGCTCACGCAGGCCGTCGAGATTTTCCAGAATGCGGTCGATGTCGCGCTCGGTGAAGTACATGTACTGCTCACCATTGCCGGCCGGGCTGATTCGCACGCGGGGCGCTAATAGGCTTTCAGTAACTTCAGCAATCTCGGCGACCACTGGGCGCGCTTCGGAAACGGTGGAATCTGCGTCTTTTGTTGTTTTCATCATCGACATTCCGTGGATGTGTGCGGCGTATCAGGGATTCGAATTTAGCTTGATACATTCTTGTTGCATGGATAAGCACTATATACAGCGAATTTGCATTGTTCGAGGTAGATGCCGGATTGCTGGCGGCTTTTTATTGACCTTCTGTTTATGCCTCCACCCGATTACGGCCCAGTTGTTTGGCTCTGTAGAGTGCGGCATCGGCATTGCGTACCAAGTCGCGCAGTAACTCTCCGGACGCCAGTTGGGCAATGCCGAAACTGGCGCTGATGGGCTGCTGTTCCAGCAATGTTGCTCGGGCTACCAGTTCGCGCAGCTTCTCCGCCAATTGCTCGGCTTGCTGCTTGTCTGTATGGGGCATGAGGATGAGGAATTCCTCACCACCCCAGCGGCACAGGCTGTCAGATTCACGCAGGTGCCCGCTGACCAGTTGGGCCAGGCGGCACAGCACCTGATCGCCCACCTCGTGGCCATGCTGGTCGTTGATGTCCTTGAAATGGTCGAGGTCGAAGAATACCAGCGACAGGGGGTAGCCATAACGCTCGGCGCGGCTCACCTCCTGGTGGGCCACTTCCTCGAACTTCAGGCGATTCCACAGGCCGGTCAGGCGATCGGTATTGGCCAGGCGTTCCAGCGTGCAGTTGCTGGTGAGCAATTGCTCTTCGGTATTCTGCCGGCGGTTCACTTCGCGTTGCAGGGCGCGTGACAGCGCGGCGAAGCGCAAGGCAATGGCGCCGACCAGCACGATGACCAGCAGGGCGAGCATGCCGCCCAGGTAGACCATGCGGTAATCCTGCTCGACCTGTTCGCTGTAGAGAAACCCCTGCAGGTCGACCGGCCCTGGCGCCATGCCCAGTTGTACATAGCTGTTGGCGATGTACTCCCAGCGCCCGGGGTTCATGTGCCCGAGCTGCACCAGTTCCGGCATGATCAGTTTGTGCAGGGCCTCGGCCTCGAAGCGCAGGTGCTCCAGGGTTTTGTCGGGCGCATAGCGTTGCTGGATCAGGCGAATGGTTTCTTCCCGGTGTTCCAGGGCGTACTGCCAGCCTTTGAGGCTGGCCTCGACGAAGGCGGCGACCTGGGCGGGTTTGTCTTCCAGCAATTGCTCGCGGGTATACAGCACATCGTTGTAGAAGTTGACGCCATACTCGCGCGGGTTGATCAGGCGGTAGTCGGCGCCATGCTGGCTGAGCCAGTAGGGTTCGTTGGAGATATAGCCATCGTAGGCGTCGGTTTTACCGTCGATCAGGTCCTGCGGGTTGAAGCTGGTGGGCTGGATGGTCAACTGGTCGATGTTGATGCCTTCACGGCGCAGGGTGATCAGCAGCTCGGCGCTTTCTGGCGCAGGCATCAGCATCAGGCGCTTGCCGGCCAGGTCCATCGGCGTGCGGATGCCGGAGTCGGCGCGCACGATCCATACGATTGGCGAGGTCTGCATGATCGCCGCCAGCGCCACCACTGGCCTGCCGGCCATGCGTTCGATGACCATGCCACTGTTGCTGATGGCGAAGTCGCTGTCGCCTGCCAGCAAGGCATCCACCGGTTTGAGCGCGCTGGGGCCGCCCTCGAGGATTTCCACGTCCAGCCCGGCGTCGCGGTAATAACCCTTTTCCAGGGCCATGTAGTAACCGGCGAACTGGAACTGGTGCAGCCAGCGCAGTTGCAGGCGCAATTTGTCGGCGGCCAGGGCCGTGCCCGCAGGCAGTGAACAGAGGGCGAGCAAAGCCAGCAGGCATAGGCATATAGCCCTCTGGCTGGCATGGCGGCGCGAGATGAGTGGCTGGCTGGACGGCACGGGATACTCAGGGTGTGGCACTTTGCTTTCACTGTAGCGGTTTCTGGCGCTTTCTGGATATCCGCAGATTGCCTGATCAGAGCCTTGGGTGAATGTGCTGAGGTGATTTCTACTTGTCTGTCCGGTCAGTATTTTCCTGTGCAGGCTTGCCCGGCGCGCAGCCTGCGGGGTAGGGTGGCGGGCCCGGTCCAGGTGGCCGTTCTGCGTGTGGATGTGTTGTGAAATCTGCTTCTCGGGCCTTGCTGATGCTGGCTCTGTTGCTGGCGGCGATCAATTTGCGCCCCGGCATCACTTCCCTTGCTCCCTTGATCGAGCGAATTGCCAGTGAGCTCGCGCTGAGCCGTGGCCTGATCAGTCTGACTACGGCCTTGCCCGTGTTGTGCATGGGCCTGCTGGCTCTGCTGGCGCCCCGCTGTGCGGTACGTTTTGGCCTGGAGCGCACGATTACCGGCTGCCTGTTGCTGATCGGCCTGGCCCTGCTGCTGCGCCTGGGCAGTCATGCTAGTGCTTTGCTGATCGGCAGTGCCGTGCTGCTGGGCTGTGCCATCGCCGTGGCCGGGCCGCTGCTGTCGGCCTTTATCAAACGTCATTTCGTCGGCCATATCGGCCGGGTGGTCGGCTGGTATTCGTTTGGCATGGCGATTGGCGGGGCGGCCGGGGCGGTGCTGACCATTCCGCTGACCCGCGCGCTGGGGGATAACTGGAGCTTCGGCTTGGCTGGCTGGGCGTTGCCCGCATTGATCGCTGCGGCGCTGTGGGCGTGCTTGCCGAACAGCAAGGAAATTCCCAGTGAGAACGATGGCCAGGGTTTGCCCTGGCGTGAGCCGCGGGCCTGGCTGGTGACCGGTTTCTTCGCCATTCAGGCGGGCATGTTCTACACGCTGGCCACCTGGCTGGTAGCGCGTTACCACGAAGCCGGCTTCAGCCTGCTGTACAGCAACGGTTTGTTTGGCAGCTTCATGCTGGTCGGCTTGCCCAGCGCCTGGCTGCTGCCCTGGCTGGCCCAGCGCTTCGATATCCGCCAGCCGCTGCTGGTGTTCTGTGGTCTGACGATGACCCTGTGCCTGGGCATGATCAGCGTTGTCCCGCAATGGCTGCCGGAAGTCTGGGCGCTGCTCATGGGCCTGGCTCTGAGTGGCTCTTTCGCCCTGTCGCTGGTGCTGCCGTTGTACGAGGTGCATACGCCGCTGGCGGTTAGCCGCTGGACGGCGATGATGCTCTGCGCCGGTTATTGCATGGCCTGCCTGGCGCCCATCCTGGCCGGCCTGGCACGCGACCTGGCGGGTAACTATCAGGTACCGTTCATGGTGCTGGCTGGCCTGGGTGTGCTGATGACGCTGATTGCCTGGTGCCTGCGCACGCCCAATCGGTAGAGTTAGAGCCTGCTTTGGGTCTTTTGAGCTAGAGCCAGGCAAGGCGCAACGACCACCGGGAGTAACAGCCGTAGGCTGGCCCGAAGGGTGAGCGCCAGCGAATCAATTGGCCGAGGAAGCGCAGTTTACAAGCTGTAAATGAGCATTCCGAGGCTGTTTTTAACGCGGTATGGTCGACAGTCAGGAGATCGAAAACAGGTTCTTAGGCAGTGGTTCCTTTGCAGAGGCAAAGCCCTGTGATAGAAGGCAGCCTGCATTTTCTGGAGTACCCGCGTGGAGCCTGAATCCATCGTCTACGGCTGCATCCGCGACTGGCCATCGGGCGAGCGTGAACAGCGTGTGTTGCGCCGCAGCACCAATCACCGCGTGCTCGATCAATTGCCGCAGGGCGAAGGCTGGTCGTTTCTCGGTCGCGAGATGTTTTCCTTCTGTGCCCGTGAAGATGAGGGGCTGTACCAGACCCAGGTGATCCACTTCGGTGCCAGTTACCGCGCGGTGGAGTACGAATGGACGCTCTGGGTGCAGGAGTTTGAGGCTCTGCTCAAACGCCTGTACTGGGCCAGTGCGGTGGTGCACCTGGAGACCGAACTGAACGGCGTACATACCTTTCGCTGGGAATCCGAGAGCGGTTTCCATAGCCCGCAGGAAGGCGATCTGCGCATGCGCTGCGTGTGGGAACGCGAAGGCAGCCTGCGTGGTTGAGTGCTTGCAGGCCGGCGCTATCTACCGGCACAACCGCTGAAGGGATGTTCGGATGCTCAACTACCTGTGGTTCTTTCTCGCTGCACTCTTCGAGATCGCTGGTTGCTATGCCTTCTGGATGTGGCTGCGGCTGGGCAAGAGTGCCTGGTGGGTGATTCCCGGCCTGCTCAGCCTGAGCCTGTTCGCCCTGCTGTTGACCCGTGTCGAGGCGGCCTACGCGGGGCGCGCCTATGCCGCCTATGGTGGGGTCTATATCGTCGCTTCGCTGCTCTGGCTGGCGGCCGTCGAACGTACTCGGCCGATGCTCAGCGACTGGCTGGGGGCGGCTATCTGCCTGCTCGGTGCCACGATCATTCTGCTCGGGCCGCGGCTGGGCTGGCGTTAAGCGCCGCCCTGGCGCTCAGAGCCTGGTCTCAGTCCTGATCCTGCAGCCACTCGCGCGGCACTTCCTCTTTCAACAACAACTGGCATTGCTGGCTTTCCGGATCGAAAACGATCAGCGCCTGGCCCTTGAGCAGTGCCTTGCGTGCCCGCTCGACGCGGGTGGCCAGCGGGGTTTCGTCACCGTTGTCGGTACCGTCGCGGCTGACGAAATCCTCCAGCAGGCGGGTGAGGGTATCGGCTTCGAGCATCTGGTAGGGGATCAGCATGGCGGGTCCTTTTGGCGGGCGGCCATCTTAGAGCATGTGGCGCCGTTGCAGGGCTAGCGCTGCGTGCCAGATCCGCACCGATCTAGTCGTTACTCACTGACTGAGCGAGCAGGTAGCGATCCAGGGTGGCATAGAGCAGCTGGCAATCCAGCGGTTTGCCGAGGAAGTCATTCATGCCGGCTTGGGCGCCATGTTCGCGGTGTTCGTCGAGGATATGTGCAGTCAGGGCGATGATTGGCACTGCTGGCAGGCGCTTGTTGTGCTCCAGCTTGCGGATCTGCCGGGTGGCTTCGAAACCGTCCATTTCCGGCATCTCGCAGTCCATCAGGATCAGCTGGATCGAGGCCGGATCGCGGTTGTACTCGGCAACGGCGGCCAGGCCGGTGGTGACCAGGCGCACGCAGTAGCCGCGCTTCTTCAGAAAACCCTGCACTACCAATTGGTTCACCGCATTGTCTTCGGCGACCAGGATGCACGGGGTGGCGCTGCCATCGCTGCGCAGTTCGCTCACCGCGGCGCGTGGCTCGACCCGGCGCTCGCTGTAGAGCTCCTGCAGGGCTTCGCGCAGGCTGGTGATGGCCACCGGCAATGCCAGGTTGAGCAGGCGCAAGCCGCGGGTATCGGGGATTGGCTGGCTGTGCTGGGGCGGATGCAGCAACAGCACCCGCTGGCCGCGTTCCAGCAGTGGGCTGAGACTGTCCAGCCAATGGCCGATGCTGCCCGGCCAGGGCGCCATCAACACCAGCAGCGGCGGGTTGCTGAAGTCTTCCAGGCAGTCGCGCAGGCGCTCCGGGTCCTGGCAGCGCTCGGTACGCATGCCCCAGCGGCCGAGCAGGTGGCTGAGGGCGTCCAGGCCCAGGCTATCCAGCGAGCAGAGCAGGGCGGTACGGCTGTTGAGCAGCTGGGCCAGTTCATCCGCCTCGGCGCGAGCGGCTTGCAGCGGGATGTCGAAGGCAAAGCGCGAACCCTGGCCCTGACTGCTCTGTACTTCGATATGGCCGCCCATCATCTCCACCAGCTCCTTGCTGATGGCCAGGCCCAGACCGCTGCCGCCGTAACGGCGGGTGGTGCTGGAGTCGCCCTGGGAGAAGGATTTGAACAGCTGACTGAGCGTTTCGCTGTGCATGCCAATACCGCTGTCGCGGATGGCGAAGAGCAGATGTTCGCGGCCCTGGCTGTCACTGCGTTTGCCCACCTGCAGGGTGACATGGCCTTCCTGGGTGAATTTCAGGGCATTGCTCAGCAGGTTCATCAGCACCTGCTTGAGGCGGGTCGGGTCGCCCTTGATCTGCCGCGGCACACCGCCTTCCAGGCTGACGTACAGGCGCAGGCGTTTTTCCAGGGCCTGGCCGGTGAACAGGCTGAGGGTGTCGGACACCAGCTGCTCCAGGTCGAATTCGATTTCTTCCAGGCTGAGCTTGCCGGACTCGATGCGTGCATAGTCTAGGATGTCGTTGATCACCGCCATCAGCGAGCTGCCGGAACTGCTGATGGTGTCCACATAGAAGCGCTGGTTGCGATCCAGCGGGGTGTCACGCAGCAGCTGCAGCATGCCCAATACGCCATTCAGCGGGGTGCGGATCTCGTGGCTCATCTTGGCCAGGAAACGGCTCTTGGCCTGGTTCTCGAAGGCCGCCTGCTCGGCGGCCTGGCGCGAGCGGAAGCCTTCCTCCTTGAGCAGGTTGATGCGATCGGCCAGGCCGATGGACAGGGTCAGCAGCTCGACCGTGACCCCCATCTTGACCACCGCCGAGCCGTAGATGCCGAAAATCTCGACACCCAGCGAGCCGCTGGTGACCAGCATGAAGGCCACCAGCAGCACGCTCCAGGCCAGCACATAGTAGGAGCCGTGGCGGATGCCCTGGCGCCAGACGTAGATGCCGGTCAGCAACAGCAGCAGCGAGACCACCAGTACCGTCAGGCTGGCCAGGATGTTCCAGGCCTGCAGGCCGATCAGCGGCACCGACAGCAGGCAGCCGAAGATCGCCAGCATCAGCAGGCGCAGGCTGCGGTCCAGGCGCGGGAAGTGCTGGCGAGTGTGCAGAAAGTGGCGACTGAACTGGGTGGCCGTCAGGCAGTGGAGGAACATCAGGATATAGATGCTCACTGACTGCAGGGCCACGTGCTCGGGCAGCAGCTTGAACAGCATGCCGTCGAAGCAGGCGGCGAACAGGCCGACGTTGATGTTGTAGAGCAGGTACCAGAAGTAGGCGCGTTCGCGCAGCGAGATGAACAGGAACAGGTTGTAGATGAACATGGCGAACAGCACGCCATAGAAGGCGCCGTTGATGCCCATCAGGTTTTCCTGGGCCGCCGCGCTGGCACCGTAGGTGCTGAAGAACAGCGGCACGAACACCGTACTGGTGGTTTCCACGCGCAGCAGCAGCTCGTTGCTGCCGTGCGGCAGTTGCAGCGGAAACCAGAAATGGCGGACTTGCACCGGGCGCTGCACGAAGGCGAAGCGGTCGCCGCCCCGCTGGGCCTGCAATTGGCCACCGGCGCCGGCCAGGTAAACGTCGATCTGGTCGAGCAGGGCGTAGTTGACTTCCAGGTAGCCGTTCAGCGGCTGCGGGCGGCTGTTGACCAGGCGCACCTTGAACCACCACACCGAATCATTCTTGCCCAGGTTGGCGTGATCGCCGCTGACGCCGGTAAAGGCGCTGTCTGGCAGTTGCTGGACCTGTTCGGCGCTGAGGTTGCCAGCCCGGTCCTCGTAGTAGCCCATGTAGGGCGCTAGCGACAGGCGCAGTTCGTCTTGATCCAGGGGGGGCGGGGGAAAGCGCCCAGAGTGGAAAGCTGAGGCACAGCAGGAGGAAACCAAGACAGCAGCGAGGCATCCGCAAACCTCATTATTTTTATACGCCTGTCACCGCACTTTGCCCGGATGTGGGCGGGGCTTCAAGCGCAGCTCTCACTCCTCTGCTGCACGCCTGTACCGTGGGCTGGCTCAGGCCTGGCCACAGGCGCGGTTTGCGGGCACGGCGATGTCCATCAGTTTTGGGTTGGGCAGTTTCAGGCTAGCCATCAGTTGCGCATAGGCGTCGGCATCGGCGACTTGCAGGCGCGGGTTGTGCGCGGCTTCCTCGGCAATGCTGGAACGGGTCCAGCCGCGATAGTCGTGGCCCGGCCAGACCACGGTGTCGCCGGGCAGGGCCAGCAGGCGCTGCAGGCTGGCCCATTGGCTGCGCGCGTCGCCGTTCTGGAAGTCGGTACGGCCACTGCCACGGATCAGCAGGGTATCGCCGCTGAACAGTTGGGCCGCTTCGTTTTCGGCTGCGGGCAGCAGGAAACAGTAGGAATCATCGGTATGCCCAGGCGTATGCCAGGCGATCAACTGGCGCTGGCCGAAGGTCAGGGCCTGGCCGTCGGTGAAGGTGAAGCTGGCGCACTGGCTGCCGCTCTGCGTGCCGAAGCCGCTACGGCAGCCGGTGGCGCTGCGCAGCTCGCCAAGGGCGGTTATATGGTCTGCGTGGGTGTGGGTGTCGAGCGCCAGCACCAGCTTGAGGTCCAGCTCGCGCAGCAGGCGCAGGTAGTCGTCCAGTTTGTCCTTCACCGGGTCGATCAAGACGGCTTCGCCCTGGTCGGCCAGCAGATAGCTGTAGGTCGAGCTGGCGCTGTCGAACAATTGGCGTAGCAACATGTCAGGCTCCTCCAAAGAGTTTCTGCGCGGCCAGCGACAGGCTGACCACGACGAGCATCAGGGCGAACAGGCGCTGCAGCAGTTGCCCGCCGAGGCGCAGGGCCCAGTAGTTGCCGGCCAGCACGCCGAGCGCTCCGCCGCCGGCCAGGCCGAGTAACAGGAGTGGCGAGGGATTGGCCTCGCTCAGGTAGAGCAGGAAGCCACCGCCGGAAACGATGGCGATCAAGGCCATCGAGGTGGCGGTGGCCGCCAGCATCGACAACGGGGTGAACCAGAGCAACGCCGGCACCACCAGGAAACCGCCGCCGACCCCCATCAGCCCCGACAGCAGGCCGACGCCCAGGCCGATGCCCAGCAGTGGCAGGTTGCGGGTGCGCTCCTGGTTGCTGCGCGGCAGCTTGGCACCGCGCCACATGCGCCAGGCCGACCACAACACCAGCAGGCAGAAGGCGATGATCAGCAGGCTTTCCGCGATGAACTGCCCCAGCCATTGGCCCAGGGCATTGCCCGGTAAACCGCAGAGGCTCAGCAGAAGCACCGGGCGCCAGGCCACCAGGCCCTGGAAGGCGCGGGGGATGGCGCCGACCAGGGCGGTCAGCGCCACGGCGCCGAGGCTCACGCCGATCGCGTCGCGCAGCGGCAGATGCAGGCTGAGCAGCAGGGGCAGGGCCACCAGCGAGCCGCCGGCACCGGTCAGGCCCAGCAGCAGGCCGAGGATCGCACCGACCCCGAGCGCTTCGAGGAGCAGCAGATCCATCAGCGATTCCAGGGCATGCGGGCCAGCAGCAGAGCCATGGCGCAGGTGTTGCTGAGGCCGGCAAAGGTCAGCCCGGCGCCGACGAATGCCGCCAGGCCGTACCAGCCCGGATGTAGCCAGGTGCCGAGCGCGCAACCGAGCAGCACCAGGCTGCCGGCGCTGATCTGCACCTGCTGCTGCAGGCTGATCACGCCACTGGCACCCTGATTGGTAGCCATGCCACAGGCCACGCAGGCCTCGGTGCCGCCGTCGATCACCTGCACGCCGGGGAGCAGATGTTGCAGCTGCTCGGCGGCGCGTTGTGCCCGTTGTCCGCGCTGGCAGAGCAGGAACAGTTCATCGCCGGCGCGCAGACCTTCGCGCTTGAGCTGAGCAACCAGTTGCTCGGGTTGCAACTGGTCCAGCGGTACGTTGCGGGCGCCGGCAACATGCTGAGCGCGGAATTCGGCCGGGCTGCGCACGTCGATGAGGAAACGCACCTGGCCCTGGTGCTGGGCAGCCGCGAAGCGTGGGGCGTCGATCAGGCAGATTGGCTGGTTCATTGGGTACTCCCGGGGGGTATCAGGTGTATTTGGTGAAAATGGCACGGACCCGGGTCAGGGTCTCGGCATCATCGCGCTCGGGGTCGAGCATGGTTTCTTCCAGCAGGCAGGCGAGCATTTCCTGGTAGGCCTTATCCAGGGCCTTGCGCGCGGCGGCGAACTGCTGGGCGATGGCCTCGCATTCCTCACCGCGGCGGATCATCGCCTGAATGCCACGAATCTGCCCTTCGACACGGGCCAGGCGTTTGAGCATGGCGTCTTGTTGCTGCAGGTTGGCGGCGGTCATCTGTGCTCTCCTGGTATACCCATGGGGGTATAAAGTTACTGGGGGGAGTATGTGTTGGGGCTGGCCGGCAGGCAAGTCCGCCTGTCGGCGCAGAGAGTCAGGCGTTGCGGATCAGCTTGCGCAAAACGAAGCGATTGGGGTGACAGGCTTCGGCCACGCTGCGTGGTACGGGCAGCGGCTCGTCATTCAGCCAGGCGGCCAGTAGTTCGCCGGACAGCGGGGCAGTGATCAGCCCGCGTGAACCGTGGCCGCTGTTGACGTACAGGCCATCGAGCCAGGGGCAGGGGCTGTCCGGCACCTGACGCGCATCCTTGCCGAGCACGGCATAGGCCGCAGCGAAGGCTGCGCTGTCGGCCAGCGGACCAACGATCGGCAGGTAGTCGGGGCTGGTGCAGCGGAAGGCGGCGCGGCCTTCGAGCTGCGCCGGGTCGAGCTGGTCGGCCTGTAGGCGTTCGGCTAGGTCGCGGGAAATGTCCTGCAGCAGCTGCAGGTTGCCGGCATGTTCGGCGGCAGTCGGCGTGAGGTCGTCGCTGTGGAAGTCGAAGCTGGCGCCCAGGGTGTGTTCGCCGTGGCGCGCCGGGGCGACATAGCCTTCGGCGCAGACCACGCAGGTCAGTGCGGTGCTGGCAGTCGTTTGCGGCAGGCGGCTGATCTGTCCGCGAATGCGCTTGAGCGGCAGTTCGACGGCAGCGGCGAAGCGTTTGACCTCGGCCGCGCCGGCCAGCACGGCGACCGCCGCACTGGCCAGCAGGCGCTCGCCATCCAGGGCCTGCCACTGGCCATCGACCCGGCGCAGCTGCAGGGCTTCGCTATGTGGCAACAGGCGGATCTGCGGGTGCTCGGCCAGCAGTCGGCAGAGTGCCGGCGGATGCACCCAGCCGGCCTCGGGATAGAACAGGCCGCCGGCCGGCAGGCGAATACCGGCGTGGTCTTCGGCCTGGGCCTGGTCGAGGCTATGCAGCAGCTGACTGGGGAAGGCGGCAGCCAGGCGCGCCTGGCGTTCTGCTTCCTTGCTATCGAAGGCCAGTTGCAGCACGCCGCAGGGAGCCCAGTCGCTGCCGGCCTGCAAACGCTGGAGCAGGCGGCGGGTATGGCCGAAGCCGCTGACGATCAGCTGCGACAACGCCGTGCCGTGGGCAGAGAGCTTGAGGTAGAGCACGCCCTGGGGGTTGCCCGAGGCTTCCTGGGCCACGTCGGCGTGGCGCTCCAGCAGGCTCACCTGCCAGCCCCGTGCGGCCAGGCTGGCGGCCGTGGAGCAGCCGGCCAGGCCGGCACCGATCACCAGGGCGGTGCGTTGCGGTGGACGGTATTGCGGGCGGGCAAACCAGGGTTTTTCCGCTGTTGCGGCGGGCCCGGCGTAATGGCCGTTGAGGTTCTCCCATTTAGTGCCATAGCCCGGCACGCGGCGCATGGCGAAGCCGGCTTCGATCAGCGCACGCCTGACGAAACCACTGCTGGCGAAGGTGGCCAGGCTGGCGCCGGGAGCAGACAGCCGGGCCAGTTGCTGGAACAGCGGCAAGCCCCACATGTCCGGATTCTTCGCCGGGGCGAAGCCGTCGAGGAACCACACGTCGATCCGCCCATCGAGCTGTGGCAACAGCTCCAGGGCATCGCCGATCAGCAGGGTCAGCACCACCCGGCCGCCGGCCAGCAGCAAGCGCTGGAAGCCGGGGTGGATGGCTACGTATTGCTCCAGCAACTGAGTGGACCAGGGCGCCAGTTCCGGCCACAGGGCCAGGGCGCGTTGCAGGTCGGTGGGGCTCAGCGGGTATTTTTCCACGCTGACGAAATGCAGCTGGGCGTCGCTCGGCGCGCTCTGCTCGAACAGCTGCCAGGCACAGAGGAAGTTGGTGCCGGTGCCAAAGCCGGTCTCACCGATGCACAGGCGCCCGCCGGCGGGCAGTGCGGCACAGCGTTCGGCCAGCTGGTTGCCGGCGAGAAACACATGGCGGGTTTCGCCCAGGCCATCTTCGCGGGCGAAGTACACGTCGTCGAACTGGCGTGACAGCGGTTGGCCTTGGGCATCCCAGTCGAGCTGGGCGTAGGGAGAGTCGGACATGCGGACACCTGTGCAGAGGCGCGCATTGTAATGCCAGCAGCGCGCCGACGGGCTAGGCTGTGCACATCACATCAGGGAGCTGCACATGTTCGAATCCGCCGAGTTGGGTCACGCCATCGATGAGGAAACCTTCGACAAGGAAGTGCCGGCGCTGCGCGAAGCGCTGCTGGAGGCCCAGTACGAGCTCAAGCAGCAGGGGCGTTTCCCGGTGATCATCCTGATCAACGGAGTCGAGGGCGCCGGCAAGGGCGAGACGGTCAAGCTACTCAACGAGTGGATGGACCCACGGCTGATCCAGGTCAGCACCTTCGACCAGCAGACCGATGAGGAGCGCGCGCGGCCGCCGGCCTGGCGCTTCTGGCGGCAGCTGCCACCCAAGGGGCGGATCGGCATCTTCTTCGGCAACTGGTACAGCCAGATGCTGCAGGGGCGGGTGCATGGCCACTTCAAGAACGCGGTGCTGGATCAGGCCATCGATGGCGCGCTCAACCTGGAACAGATGCTCTGCGACGAGGGCGCGCTGATCTTCAAATTCTGGTTCCACCTGTCCAAGAAGCAGATGAAGGCGCGCCTCAAGTCACTGCGTGACGATCCGCTGCACAGCTGGCGCATCAGCCCGCTGGACTGGCAGCAATCGGAGACCTACGACCGCTTCGTGCGCTACGGCGAGCGGGTGCTGCGGCGTACCAGTCGCGATTTCGCGCCCTGGTACGTGGTCGAGGGTGCCGATGAGTATTACCGCAGCCTGATGGTCGGACGCATCCTGCTCGACGGCCTGCAGGCAGCGCTGAAGGCCAAGGCACGGCGGCCGGTGCAGCCGCATGTGGCGCCGCTGACCGCCAGCCTGGATATCCGCGGCCTGCTCGACAGCCTGGACATGAGCCAGGCGCTGGAGAAGGAGGACTACCAGGAACAACTGACCACCGAACAGGCCCGCCTGGCCGGGCTGATGCGTGATAAACGCATGCGCCGACATGCCCTGGTGGCGGTGTTCGAGGGCAACGACGCCGCAGGCAAGGGCGGCGCCATTCGCCGGGTGGCGGCAGCACTGGATCCACGCCAGTACCGTATCGTACCGATTGCCGCACCCACCGAGGAGGAGCGTGCCCAGCCGTATCTGTGGCGCTTCTGGCGGCATGTGCCGGCGCGCGGCAACTTCACCGTGTTCGATCGCTCCTGGTATGGCCGGGTGCTGGTCGAGCGCGTCGAGGGCTTCTGTGAACCGGCCGACTGGCTGCGCGCCTACAGCGAGATCAACGATTTCGAGGAGCAGCTCAGCGAGGCCGGGGTGGTGGTGGTGAAGTTCTGGCTGGCCATCGACGAAGACACCCAGTATCAGCGCTTCAAAGAGCGTGAGCAGATCGCCTTCAAGCGCTTCAAGATCACCGAGGAAGACTGGCGCAACCGTGACAAGTGGCGGGATTACTGCGATGCGGTAGGCGACATGGTTGACCGCACCAGTACGGCGATTGCGCCCTGGACCCTGGTCGAGGCCAATGACAAGCGCTTTGCCCGGGTCAAGGTGCTGCGCACCATCAACGAGGCGCTGGAGAAGGCCTTTGCCAGGGATTGAGCGGTACTGGCGTGAGCCCGGCAGGCGCCCTGATGCCTAGTGCACCCTGCTAGCGGCGAGTTGGTTGGCCTGCATCATGCGGCGAATATAGGAGCCGATCTCACGTTCGGCATCGACGCGGGTGAAGTAAGGGCCTTCCAGGGTGCCTTCGCGGGTGGAAAAGAAATACTGGCCGTTGACCGCACTGACCCGCTCGCTGCGGTAATGGGTGCCGGCGGTCGGGTCGACGCGACGCTGACCAAACATAGTGGAATCTCCTGCTCGAAGCTGCACTGTTTTTAGTCTAGCGGCTGCATTGCGCCGAGCAGGCGTGGGCGACAAGTGGTCAAATTTTGTTCAGCTGCAGGCGGCGGATCTGATCACCGTCACCTGCGGTCGTCTGCTCGGCGCGGGCTGTTGGGGCCGACCTGGTGGATGGGGAGCAAGGCGCCTCAGGTCGTCGATCAATAGAGATTCAGGCGCGGACTCCCAGACGTTCCGCGCGGCGCAGCCAGCCCTGGCGTTGCTCTTCGGTGGACGGGCGCACGGGGGCGAACTCGGCCAGGCGGCGGGTCTTGATGCCGCTGAAGCCGAGGATGGTGCGGGTCATCTGGCGGTGCGCCGGCGCGCCGTAGATCCAGCGGAAGTACCAGGGTGGCGTGTCCAGGGTCACCAGCAGGTCGGCAGTGCGGCCGCTGAGCAATTTGTCCCACAGCTGCGAGCGGTTTCGGTACTTGAAGGCAAAACCGGGCAGGAAGGTGCGGTCGAAGAAGCCCTTGAGCAGAGCCGGCACGCCACCCCACCAGACCGGGTAGACGAACACCAGGTGTTCGGCCCAGTGGATCTGCCGCTGCGCTTCCAGCAGGTCCGGCTCCAGGGCCTGGCCCTGACTGTAGCCATCGCGCAGGATCGGATCGAAGTGGATCTCCCCCAATTTGAGCTGGCGCACCACGTGGCCTTCGCCGCGCGCGCCATTGCTGTAGGCCTCGGCGAGGGCATGGCAGAAACTGTCGGACTTGGGCGTGCCAAGGATCATCAGGATACGTTTGCCGTCGCCTTCCAGTGGCGTGGCGCCGCTTTTCACTTCATCAACCATGTTGACCGGACTCCAGCATGTCTTGCGGACGCACCCAGGCGTCGAACTGTTCGTTGTTCAGGTAACCCAGCTGCAAGGCCGCCTCGCGCAGGCTGAGGTCTTCGGCGTAGGCCTTCTTGGCGATCTCGGCGGCCTTGTCGTAGCCGATATGGCGGTTCAGCGCGGTGACCAGCATCAGCCCGCGCTCCAGGTGCGCGGCCATCTGCCGGGCGTCCGGCTCGAGGCCGGCAATGCAGTGCTGGTTGAAGTTGCGGCAGCCATCGGCGAGCAAGCGGATCGATTGCAGCAGGTTGTGGATGATTACCGGCTTGAACACGTTGAGCTGCAGGTGCCCCTGGCTGGCGGCGAAGGCGATGGTGGTGTCGTTGCCCAGCACCTGGCAGGCGAGCATGGAGAGGGCCTCGCACTGGGTCGGATTGACCTTGCCGGGCATGATCGAGCTGCCCGGCTCGTTGGCCGGCAGGCGCACTTCGGCGAAGCCGGCGCGCGGTCCGGAGCCGAGCAAACGCAGATCGTTGGCGATCTTCATCAGCGCCACGGCCAGGGTCTTCAGCGCACCGGACAGGCTGGTCAGCGGCTCGTGACCGGAGAGGGCGGCGAACTTGTTCGGCGCCGGGACGAAGGGCAGGCCGGCCAGTGCTGCCAGCTCGGCCGCCATGGCCTCGGCAAAGCCGTGCGGGGCATTCAGCCCGGTGCCCACGGCAGTGCCGCCTTGGGCCAACTCGCAGACGGCGGGCAGGGTGGCGCGAATCGCCCGCTCGGCGTAGTCGAGTTGCGCGACGAAGGCCGACAGCTCCTGGCCGAAGGTGATGGGCGTGGCGTCCATCAGGTGGGTACGCCCGGTCTTGACCAGGTCCATGTGCCGCGCCGCCTGTTCGGCCAGGCCACCGGACAGCTCGGCGATGGCCGGTAGCAGGTCGTGCTGCACGGCCTGCATGGCGGCGATGTGCATGGCGGTGGGGAAGCTGTCGTTGGAACTCTGGGCGCGGTTGACGTGGTCGTTGGGATGCACCGGGCTCTTGCCGCCGCGTGGGTTGCCGGCCAGTTCATTGGCGCGCCCGGCGATCACCTCGTTGACGTTCATGTTGCTCTGCGTGCCGCTGCCGGTCTGCCACACCACCAGCGGGAACTGCGCGTCATGCTGGCCGGCCAGCACCTCGTCGGCGGCCTGTTCGATCAGCCGGGCGATATCCGGCGGCAGCTCGCCGATGCGGTCATTGACCCGCGCCGCGGCTTTCTTGATCAGTGCCAGGGCATGCACCACCGCCAGCGGCATACGCTGCTCACCGATGGCGAAGTTGAGCAGCGAGCGTTGCGTCTGTGCGCCCCAGTAAGCCTCGCTGGGCACTTCGATGGCGCCGATACTGTCGGTTTCGATGCGGCTCATGGGCTTTCTCCTGATGGGCTTCCGGCAGTTTAGGCCGCGCCAGGCTGGAGCGGTTCCCGGCTATCTCTATCGCAGTGATTACCAGCGTGCGTGGGTCGCCCCGACCCAGCCATAGGCATTCGCCACCGGCACCTTCTCGCCGTGCGGGCCGCGCAGTACACCATCGAAACAACCGAACCACTGGCGGGTGTCGGCGTAGAGCGGGCCGATCTTCGGGTAGGCCTGATGCTGCTGGCGTGGCGTGAAGGTTAGGTCGACCTGGCCACTGGCGCTGCTCAGGCGCCAGGGCGCCAGCGGGCCCTGCGGGTTCTGTTCGATCTGCACCGGTTCATCCAGGTGCAGCAGCTCGCCACCGAACCACAGGGCGTTTTCCGACAGCCCGCTGTAGTCGCTCCAGCCGGCGCCGAAGTTGCCGGCGATGCCGCCGGCGCTGGCGAAGGCGGCGCGCGTCCAGTGACTGCGCAGGGGCCAGATACCGCGGGCGAAATCCAGCGAGGCAAAGCTCTGCCCCGGCACGCAGTGGTACTGGCGCCCGCCCAGCTGCACGCTACCGCTGACCGGCAGGCCCAGTTGGCGGCAGGTGGCGTGGAACGCGCGGCCGCCCATGGGGCAGATCAGGTTGACCGAGTCCAGGTGCGCGGGCCGCAGGATATCCAGGGCCGCCTGCAGGGGCTGACCACCGATATCCGCCGCCATGGCCGTCAGGCGTACCGCCGAGCCACGGTCATCGGCGCGCAGGTGCAGGCGGTTGTCACAGAATTCATGGCTCTCCAGCGGTGTGTCGGGGAGCGTGCAGCCACGCCCGAACAGGCGCAGCTGGGTGTGGCTGACCAGCTTGCCGCTGTCGAGGTCGAGGAAGTAGGCCGCGCCATAGCCCAGGTAGTCGAGGTCGGCGAAGGTCATCGCCAGCATCCAGTGCGGAGTGGTGATGCACCAATGGTTCCAGCGCTTGCGCCGGCCGACGTTGCCGGGCAGGGCACAATGCACCAGCGGGCGTGACGACCAGCCCACGGCTTGTGGGTTGAGCCGCCCCTGGCTGTCGCACAGCGGCTGTAGTGGTGGGGAGGTGATGCTATTGATGAAGCTGTTCATCAGACACGTCCATGTGCAAGGCGTAGCCGGGCGCTGCCGGCGACGTATATAGAGTGGGGCAGCTGCGCAGCATGCCTCCATGGCTCAAGGATGGGCAAGTGCTGGCCTTTTGACAACCGCTGCACGGTGCTGCTGGCTTGAGCGGAGCAGGCGGTGGGCGCAGAATGTGCGCCCGCACTTTTTTGCCTTTGTTAATCCAGGAAATGCCATGAGCCGTCTGCGCCTTGTTTGTTCTGCTTTGCTGCTGGCCGTCAGTGGTCCGCTATTCGCCGATGCCGCCAGCCATGCTGCCCAGGCCGAGCGCTTCCTCGAACTGACCCGTGCCGACAAACTGGCCGTGCCGGTGTATGCCCAGGTGCAGCAGATGTTCGCCCAGCGCTTCGCCCAGGCCCAGGCGCCGGCCGACAAGCAGGCCCTGTTGGAGAGCTATCAGGCCAAGGCCGATGCGGCGCTGAACCGTGCCATCGGCTGGGACAAGCTGGAACCGGACATGATCAAGCTCTACACCAGCACCTTCAGCGAGGCCGAGCTGCAGGAGCTGATGGCCTTCTACCAGAGCCCGATCGGGCGCAAGGTGCTGGAGAAGATGCCGGTGCTGGCGGCTCAGTCGGTACAGATTTCCCAGTCGCGCCTGCAGGCCGCAGTACCGGAAGTGAACAAGCTGCTGGAAGCAATGAGCGCCGATCTGGACAAGCAGAAGCCCTGAGGACTGACCGATGAACATGCGCGAGCAGATTCTGCAGGCCCTGGATGCCCTGCAACCCGAACACCTAGAGGTGCTGGACGAGAGTCACATGCACAGCCGTGGCCAGCAGACCCACTACAAGGCAATCATCGTCAGCCCGCTGTTTGCTGGCCTCAACGCGGTCAAACGGCACCAGAAGGTCTACGCCAGCCTGGGCGAGCTGATGGGCCAGTTCCATGCGCTGGCCTTGCACACCTATACCCCCGAGGAGTGGGCGGCGCAGGGCGTGGCCCCGGCATCGCCAACCTGTAAGGGCGGTAGCCATTGAGAACCGGTTTACGAGCTTTTGTGCATCGATTTAGCGGCGTGTAGAGGTGGCTGCGGATCGCTTTGCCCCCTCTCCCGTTCACGGGAGAGGGCTGGGGAGAGGGTGTTTTAAAAAGTACCCTCTCCCCCAGCCCCTCTCCCACAAGTGGGAGAGGGGAGTTTCCGAGGTCCTAGACAGCCTGGTTAGATCATCGCCTCCGTTGATCCAGCCAGGCTGCAGCGCCGCTTCACCCTGCGTTAGAATCGCCTCCGCGCCGGCCCTTGCCGGCGCAGTCGTTTAAACCCCGGTCCGTCCTTTGCGAGGACGACCACTGGAGAGAAGTCCCGATGACTGCAAAGATCGTCGTCGCGGCGCTGTACAAGTTCGTCTCCCTGCCGGACTACGAAGCGCTGCGCGAACCCCTGCTGCAAACCCTGCTCGATAACGGCATCAAAGGCACCCTGCTTCTGGCCCAAGAGGGCATCAATGGCACCGTTTCCGGCACCCGCGAGGGCGTCGATGGCCTGCTCGCCTGGTTCGCCCTGGATGCGCGCCTGGCCGATATCGACCATAAAGAATCCTACTGCGACGATCAGCCGTTCTACCGCACCAAGGTCAAGCTGAAGAAGGAAATCGTCACCCTCGGCGTGCCGGGCGTGGATCCGAACAGCAAGGTCGGCACCTATGTCGAGCCGCAGGACTGGAATGCCCTGATCAGCGACCCCGAAGTGCTGCTGATTGACACCCGCAACGATTACGAAGTGGCCATCGGTACCTTCGAAGGCGCCATCGACCCCAAGACCAAGTCGTTCCGCGAGTTCCCCGAGTACATCAAGGCGCACTTCGACCCGAGCAAGCACAAGAAAGTGGCGATGTTCTGCACCGGTGGCATCCGCTGCGAGAAGGCCTCCAGCTACATGCTGGGCGAAGGCTTCGAGGAGGTTTACCACCTCAAGGGCGGCATCCTCAAATACCTCGAAGAAGTGCCGCAGGACGCGACCAAATGGCGCGGTGACTGTTTCGTGTTCGACAACCGGGTCACCGTGCGCCACGATCTCACCGAAGGCGATTACGACCAGTGCCACGCTTGCCGTACGCCGATTTCCGTGGAAGATCGCCAGTCCGAGCACTATGCCCCCGGCATCAGCTGCCCGCACTGCTGGGATACGTTGTCGGAGAAGACCCGCACCAGTGCCCGCGAACGGCAGAAGCAGATCGAGATCGCCAAGGCGCGCAATCTGCCACACCCCATAGGTTTCAATTACAAGGCCCTCGACCAGTAAGGATCCGCCTGTGCGCCCACCCCGCCTGCTCTATGTGATGGACCCCCTGTGCTCCTGGTGCTGGGGCTTCGCTCCGGTGGTTGCGGCGTTGGCGCAGCAGGCGGCGGCCGGCGGGGTGCCGCTGCATATCGTGGTGGGCGGTTTGCGCCAGGAGCGCGCCGCGCTCGACCCAGTGAGCAAGGTGCGCATCCTCGCGCACTGGCAGGCGGTCAACGCGCGTACCGGCCAGCTGTTCAACTTCCATGACGCCTTGCCCGATGGCCTGGTCTACAACACCGAGCCGGCCTGTCGTGCCCTGGTGGCGGCGCGCAGCCTGGACGAGCAGAGCGTGTGGCCGCTGCTGCAGCTGATCCAGGAGGCCTTCTACGCCGAGGGTCGCGATGTGACTCGCCCGCAGCTGCTGGTGGAACTGGCCGAGCAGGCCGGTATCCCGCGCATCGAATTCGCCGAGCTGTTCGACAGCGAGCAGATGCACGCGGCGACTGCTGCCGATTTTTCCTGGGTGCAGGATCTTGGCATCGCCGGCTTCCCCACCTTGCTGGCCGAGCGCGATGGCCAGCTGGCGCTGCTGACCAATGGCTACCAGCCGCTGGAGGAACTGGCGCCCATGCTCGATCGCTGGCTGCAGCGAGGTGCGCGTGGCTGATCGGCTGACCTGGGCGGAGATCCGCCAGCTGGCCTTGCGCCATCGCAAGGGCTTGCTGTTGGCCAACCTGATTGCCGTCTTCGCCACCCTGTGCAGCGTACCGATTCCCCTGTTGCTGCCGCTGCTGGTCGATGAAGTCCTGCTCGGCGACGGCAATGCCGCGCTCAAGGTGATGGACCGGTTCCTCCCGGCCGCCTGGGAAAACGCCGCCGGCTATATCGGCCTGATGCTCGGCCTGACCCTGTTGCTGCGCCTCGGCGCCCTGGCCAGCAACGTGCTGCAGGCGCGCCTGTTTGCGCGGCTGTCCAAGGATGTGATCTATCGCCTGCGCATTCGCCTGATCGAGCGGCTCAAGCGCATCGCCCTCGGCGAGTACGAGAACCTCGGTGGCGGCACGGTCAGCGCGCACCTGGTGACCGATCTGGACACCCTCGACAAGTTCATCGGCGAAACCCTCAGTCGCGTGCTGGTCGCCCTGCTGACCCTGACCGGCACGGCCGCGATTCTGCTGTGGATGCACTGGCAACTGGCGCTGCTGATCCTGCTGTTCAACCCGCTGGTGATCTTCGCCACGGTGCAGCTGGGCAAACAGGTCAAGCACCTGAAGAAGCTGGAGAACGACAGCACCTCGCGCTTTACCCAGGCCCTCACCGAAACCCTCGAAGCCATTCAGGAAGTACGCGCCGGCAATCGCCAGGGCTTCTTCCTCGGTCGCCTCGGCCTGCGCGCCAAAGAGGTGCGCGACTACGCCGTGGCCTCGCAGTGGAAGAGCGATGCGGCCAGCCGCAGCAGCGGTCTGCTGTTCCAGTTCGGCATCGACCTGTTCCGAGCCGTGGCCATGCTCACCGTGCTGTTGTCCGACCTGTCGATCGGGCAGATGCTCGCCGTGTTCAGCTACCTGTGGTTCATGATCGGCCCGGTGGAGCAACTGCTCAGCCTGCAATACGCCTACTACGCGGCCGGTGGTGCGCTGCAACGGATCAACGAGCTGTTGGCGCGTGCCGACGAGCCGCAGTATCCCGGCCGTTTCGACCCGTTCAAGGGCCGCGATACGGTGGGTATCGAGGTGCGCGGGCTGAGTTTTGCCTACCGCGAGGAACCGGTGCTGGATGACCTCAACCTGAGCATCGCGGCGGGTGAAAAGGTCGCGATCGTCGGCGCCAGCGGGGGTGGTAAGAGCACCCTGGTGCAATTGCTTCTCGGCCTGTACTCGGCCCAGGCCGGCAGCATCCGTTTCGGCGCGGCCAGCCTGGAGGACATCGGCCTGGAAACCGTACGCGAGAACGTGGCCGTGGTGTTGCAGCATCCGGCGCTGTTCAACGACACGGTGCGCGCCAACCTGTGCATGGGCCGCGAGCGTGACGACGCGGCCTGCTGGCGAGCCCTGGAAATTGCTCAGCTGGCGGCGACCATCCGCGCGCTGCCGCAGGGGCTGGACAGCATGGTCGGTCGCTCCGGCGTGCGCCTGTCCGGTGGCCAGCGTCAGCGCCTGGCCGTGGCGCGCATGGTGCTGGCCGAGCCCAAGGTGGTGATCCTCGATGAAGCCACCTCGGCCCTGGATGCGGCCACCGAATATGCCCTGCACCAGGCCCTGACCAGCTTCCTCTGCGGCCGCACCACGCTGATCATCGCCCACCGCCTGAGTGCGGTGAAACAGGCCGATCGGGTGCTGGTGTTCGACGGCGGGCGCATCGCCGAGGACGGCGATCACCAGCAGCTGATCGCCGAGGGCGGGCTGTATGCCAAGCTCTATGGGCATCTGCAGCACTGAACTAGTTATGCGCTATACGCTGTTTTGAGTAGCGGCTAGCCGCCTTTGCTCCCTCTCCCGTGTCCGGGAGAGGGTTGGGGAAAGGGCGTGAAAGGTATGTTACTCAGCCGGCTTGCCGTTGGCCCACTGCTGCAGTGCCTTGGCCCGCGCCTGGCTTTCTGCCAGTGGCTTGTTCAGGTCGGATTCATAGTCTTCCAGCCAGCTGCGCGAGCCGGCGATCATCCCGGCCAGGTCGCGCATGCCGCTTTTCAGGGCGGTGATGGTCTTCTGGTAACTCTGCTCCTGGCCGATCAGGGTTCTGGCCACCATCAGCTTGGTCTCACTGGCAGACTTGTCGGGCTCCGTGCTGGCGGTCACAGCCGCATCCTTAGCCGGCGCTGGCGTGGCAGCGGGTGCCGGTAGCCCGTCCTTGAGCAGGTTGAACAGTGCTTGCTGGTTCTGCACCTGCTGCTTGAGCGGTTCGACCTGCTGTTCCAGGCTGGCCAGCCGCTCTTCCAGCGCCTTGACGCTGGCCAGAGTCGGGCCTTTTTCCGCTTCGTCTTCTTCACCGCCGCCGAGCAGGCCGACCAGCAGGATGGCCAGCAGCGCCAGTAGCAGTCCGCCGCCCAGGCCGTAAATCAGCAGGCGGTTGAGTTTGCCGGTTTTCTCCAGCAGCTCGATACGCTGCTGGTCGCTGAGCATTTCGTTGGTGCTGGTATCGCTGTCAGTGCTCATGGCGCTTCACTCTATTGTGGTTCTTGTCGTGGTGTCGGCTGGATAAGTATCAGTGTGTCACTATTTCGACGTCGGCTTTACCAGGTATCGGCACAGTTGCCGCGCTGATCAGTGCGCACGCTCAAAATGAGGCCAGAATCCGCCCGAGGAGTTCCATCGCCTGCTCGCTCTGCGCATCCCAGGGATGGCCATGGTTGAGCCGTGCGCAGTTGCGAAAACGTCGGGTAGCAGAAAAGATCGGCCCCGGCGCCAGGCTGATGCCCTGGGCCAGGGCCAGCTGGAACAGCTGCAGCGAATCGACCGGTTCGGGGAACTCGAACCAGAGGAAGTAGCCGCCGCTGGGCCGCGTCACCCGCGTGCCGGCCGGGAAGTGCCGGGCGGCGGAGGCGAGCATCGCGCCCTGCTGGGTTTCCAGGGCATGGCGCAGCTTTCGCAGGTGGCGGTCGTAACCGCCGTGCTGCAGGTAGTCGGCGATCGCCGCCTGGGCCGGCACCGAGGGCGAGATGGTGGTCATCAGCTTGAGCCGGCTGATTTGCTCAGCGTAACGGCCGCCGGCTACCCAGCCGACCCGGTAGCCCGGCGCCAGGCTCTTGGAGAATGAGCCGCAGTGCATCACTAAGCCGTCGCGGTCGAAGCTCTTCACCGGTTTGGGCGGCTGCGCTCCGTAGTACAGCTCGGCGTAGACATCGTCCTCGATCAGCGGCACCTGACGCTGGTGCAGCAGTTCATAGAGCGCCTGCTTCTTGCTGTCGCTCATGCTCGCGCCCAGCGGGTTCTGCAGGCTGCTCATAAACCAGCAAGCCTTGATCGGCAGATCGGCCAGGCGCTCGGCCAGCACCTCCAGGTCGATTCCTTCACGCGGGTTGACCGGGATTTCCACCGCCTTGAGCTTGAGCCGTTCCAGCACCTGCAGGGTGGCGTAGAAGGCCGGCGCCTCGATGGCCACCAGGTCGCCGGGGCTGGTTACCGTCTGCAGGCACAGGTTCAGCGCTTCCAGGGCGCCGTTGGTGATGACCAGCTCGTCGAGTGGCAGGCGCACGCCGGCGACCATGTAGCGCAGGGCAATCTGCCGGCGCAGGTCGGGGTTGCCGCTGGTCATGTCGGCGATCACCGCATGCGCCGGCATGTCGCGCAGGGCGTGGGCCATGGAGCGCGCCAGGCGTTGCAGGGGGAACAGCTGCGGGCTGGGGAAGGCCGAGCCGAAGGGCACGGTGTGCGGGTCTTTCAGCGAGCCGAGCACGGAGAACACCAGTTCGCTGACGTCGACCTCGGTGGTCTGCGCCGCCTGCGCGCTGGTCTCCGGCTCGGCCAGGGAATGCCGCGCCAATTCGCGGACGAAATAGCCGGAGCGCGCCCGCGCCTGGATCAGCCCGCGGTCCTCCAGCAGGTAATAGGCTTGGAATACGGTGGACGGGCTGACCCCATAGGTGCGGCTGGCGTGGCGCACCGAAGGCACTTTCTCGCCGGGCGTGAGCATCCCCGAACGGATCAGTTCGGCTATCTGGTCGGCGAATTTCTCGTAGCGTTTCATCGTATCCGTAGGGGCGGCCAGCAGATGGCCGCACTGTACGGGGAGTTTCGCGCCCACGCGACTGTCAGCGCCTGGCCGGGGCGATAAACATGCTCTGGGTCTGCGCGCTTTCACCGGTGTCGGCCAGGTTGCTGACCTCGAAATGGATCGGCATAGCGGTGGCGCTGGCCTGCTCGGCGAGCTGCACCAGGGTCACCGGCACGTCGAGAATTTCCCCCGGGGCCAGCAGCAATTGCTGGGGCGCGTCCAGGCGCAGGCCGGGGTTGTCGACCAGGGTCAGGCGGTAGCGCTGCGCCTGCTGGGTCTTGTTGATCACCTTGAGGCGGTAGGTGTTCTCGATCTGCCCGGCGGCGTTTTCGCGGTACAGGCTGCGGTCCTTGGCGGCGTCGATGGACACCAGCGAGCGCGCTTCCAGGGCCCAGACGAAGGCGCCGATCATCAGCGTTAGGGCCACGCCGTAGCCAAGCAGACGCGGGCGCAGCCAGTGGGTCTTGCCGCCCTGTAGTTCGCGCTCGGAACGGTAGCCGACCAGGCCCTTGGCATAGCCCATCTTGTCCATGATCGAGTCGCAGGCGTCGATGCAGGCAGCGCAGCCAATACAGTCGATCTGCAGACCGTCGCGGATGTCGATGCCGGTCGGGCAGACCTGCACGCACAGCTGGCAGTCGATGCAGTCACCGAGGCCCTCGGCTCTGTAGTCGCTGTCTTTGCGCCGTGGGCCACGGCCTTCGCCGCGCTGGGCGTCGTAGGCCACCAGCAGGGTGTCCTGGTCGAACATGGCGCTCTGGAAGCGCGAGTAGGGGCACATGTGCACGCAGACCTTCTCGCGCAGCCAGCCGGCGTTGAGGTAGGTGGCGGCGCTGAAGAACAGCACCCAGAACAGCGTGGCACCCTCGATCTGCAGGCTGAACAGCTCTGCGCTCAGTTCGCGGATCGGCGTGAAGTAGCCGATAAAGGTCAGCGCGGTGAGCAGGCTGACCGCCAGCCAGATGGCGTGCTTGGCGCTGCGCCGGGCCAGCTTGTTGAGCGACCATGGCGCCGCGTCCAGCTTGACCCGCTGGTGGCGTTCGCCCTCGGTGATCTGCTCCGCCCACATGAACACCCAGGTCCACACACTCTGCGGACAGGTGTAGCCGCACCAGATACGCCCGGCCACCACCGTGGCGGTGAACAGGCCGAAGGCGGCGATGATCAGTAGCGCCGAGAGCAGGATGAAGTCCTGCGGCCAGAAGGTCGCACCGAAGATGTAGTAGCGGTGCTCGGCCAGGTTCCACAGCACCGCCTGGCGCCCGTCCCAGTCGAGCCAGGCGGTACCGAAGAAGATCAGGAACAACAGACCGGCGCCATACAGGCGCAGGTTGCGGAAACGCCCGCTGAAACTGCGGGTATGAATCGGCCCGCCGGCCAGGGATGGCGTCAGCCGCACAGGCTGGGTGACGTCGATGGATTCCACGATCCGCGCGGGGATGCGTTCGCTCATGACAGGTGCCTCATCAAGCTTTCCAAGATGAGGCAATGGTCGGCGCGTCAGCGTTTACATAACAGATTCAGGTTGATCGATAAAAAGCGGATCAGATGCAGTGCTTGGACCACTGCGTGGCGGCATATTGGCAATTCATGCAGGTGAGTGATTCAGGATCACCCCAAGGTTGCCTTACAGTAGGCGCACTTTTTGGACCAGTCCGCCCAATGTCGAAAGCACACAAGAAGAACCAAAGCCCTGCGGTTGAGCCTGCGTCCTCCAGTCGAGCATCTGGCTGGGGCTGGCCGCTGCTGGCCTGTTGTCTGCTGTTGTTGGCGCTCGGCATCTGGCTGGTTCAGGTGGCGAAGCCGCAGGCACCGGCTGCCCCACTGGGCACGACAGTCCAGAGGCCCATGCCCGTGAAGCATGACGGCAAACTGGTCGATGAGCGGCAGTGCCAAGGCTGCCACGCCGAACAGTTTGCTCAGTGGCAAGGCTCGCACCATCAACTCGCCATGCAGGAGGCTAGCGACACATCCGTCCTCGGTGACTTCAACAATGTCAGCTTCAAGAGTGACAGCGAGACCACGCGCTTCTTTCGAAAAGGCCGTGAGTTCTGGATTCATGCGCCTGGCGCCGATGGCCAGCCGCAGGATTTCCGCGTGGCTTATGCCTTCGGTATAGAGCCGCTACAGCAGTACCTCATCGATACCGGCAAAGGCCATCTGCAAGCACTCGGCGTGGCCTGGGATACCCAGAAAAAATCCTGGTTCCATCTCTATCCCGGGCAATGCGTGGATTTCCGGGATCCGCTGCACTGGAGCACGCCCCAGCAGAATGCCAATTTCATGTGCGTCGAGTGCCATACCACGGGCTACCAGCGCAATTACAACAGCGCGTCCAATACTTACAGCAGTGCCTGGCATGCCTTGGGCGTGGGTTGTCAAAGCTGTCATGGTCCGGCGTCGAATCATCTGGCATGGACGCGAGAGCCGCAGGGCTGGAGCAACGCCGGGTTCAGCCAGGCAGCTCATGAAAAAGACAATCTCAACGAAGTGGAAACCTGTGCCCGCTGCCATTCACGGCGTGCCAACCTGGGCGATGGATTCCGTTCCCACCTGCGCCTGATGGACGATTACTTGCCGAGCGTACTGGCCCCTGTGCTGTATGAGATAGACGGCAAGATCAAGGACGAAGTCTTCGAATACGGCTCCTTCACCCAGAGCAAGATGTTCGCCAAAGGCGTGCGTTGCAGTAGCTGCCACAACCCCCACAGCGCCAAGCTGCGCCAGGAGGGCAACGAGCTGTGCACCCAGTGCCACAATCCGTCCGGCCAGGCCGCGCAGGTGGGGATTGCAGGCCAGGGGCTGCTGGCGAAAAACTATGATTCCCCCGAGCATCACCGCCACCCGGCCGGTAGCCCGGCCGCGCAATGCACGAGCTGTCACATGCCCGGCAAGCTTTACATGGTCAATGACTACCGGCATGACCACAGTTTCAGCCTGCCCAATCCCGAGCGTGCGCTGAAGCTCGGAACCCCGGATGCCTGTATCGCTTGTCATACGGCAATGCCCAGCGCCAAGCTCGCCGAGCAATTCCAGCAGTGGTTTGCTCAGCTGCCGACCAAAGAGCCGCGCTACGACGAGGCCCTGCTGCGTATCCGCCAAGGCAGCCACGGGGCGGCCGCTGCGCTGCTGGAACAGCTGGCACGCCAGGAGTTGCCCGCCATTCGCCGTGCAACCCTGCTCGCCGAGGTGGCCAATTACCCCGGTCAGCCGCTCTTCCAGGCGGCAATCAATGATCTTCGCCATACCGCTCCCCAGGTCAGGGAGGCCGCGGTATCGGCGGTTGCAGCACTGCAGCCGCAACGGGTCGACATCCTCGGGCCGCTTCTCGATGACCCTGTGCGGGCGGTCAGAATCAATGCCGGCTTCCAGCTTCTGGGCCTGTCGCCGCCGCAGCTGGGTCCCTATGCGGAGGCCTGGCGCAAGGCGATTGGCGAGTATGAGCAGGTTCAGGCCAGCCTGGCCGAGCGCGCAGAGAGCCATCTCAACCTGGCCATGCTCTATCAGGCCGATGGCCGCTCAGGCTTGGTCGAGCCTGCCCTGCGTACGGCTCTGAAACGCGATCCAGACTTTCTGCCAGCCCGGATAGCACTCGCCCAGTGGCTGGAAAACAACGCCCAGGTGGAGCAGGGCCGCCAACTGCTGCAAGAGTCTCTGCACCAGCACGCCGATTCGGCGCTGTTACAACATGCCTGGGGGCTGGCGCTGGTGCGCACCGGTGAGCATGCCCAGGCACTGCACGCGCTGGCCCAGGCGGCACAGCTTGAGCCGGACAATCCCGAGTATGGCTACGTCTATGCCATTGCCCTGCATGACACCGGCAAGGGGGATCTGGCGCGTGAGCAGCTGCAGGCGCTACTGGCGCGCCAACCGAGCAATCGCGCCGCGCGATTTGCGCTCATGAACTACTTGAAAGAGGTTGGTCAGGACGCGCAAGCGCGGCAACTGGCCGCAGAGCTGGCCTTGATCAACCCGGCAGACCCTGCATTGCGTTAGCGGCATATAAGAGCAGCGGAAATCGCAGTGAGCGACCAGTCGCTGCTCTGCATCACCGGGTGAGCGTCTGTGGTGTGTGGCAGATATTGGCGTATCTGCTCCGTATTTTCTTCCCCAATCTGAGTCTGTTCTGCTCGCACTCCGCAACGCCATAGTCACCCCGACTTGAACCCGCCGTGCGGGTAGTGGATGAGGGGGCGGGATGTACCAGTACGACGATTACGACCACGCGCTGGTGCGCGAGCGGATGGCGCAGTTTCGCGACCAGGTGCAGCGCCGTCTGAGTGGCGAGCTGAGCGAGGAGGAGTTCCTGCCGCTGCGCCTGCAGAACGGTCTGTACCTGCAGAAGCACGCCTACATGCTGCGGGTGGCGATTCCCTACGGCACCCTGTCGTCGACCCAGTTGCGCGCCCTGGCGCGGATCGCCCGCGAGCATGATCGCGGCTACGGCCACCTGACCACGCGGCAGAATATCCAGTTCAACTGGATCGAGCTTGAGCAGGTGCCGGATATCCTCGAGCAGCTGGCGGCGGTAGAGATGCACGCCATCCAGACCTCCGGCAACTGCGTGCGCAATGTCACCACCGAGGCCTTTGCCGGGGTGGCGGCTGACGAGCTTCTCGACCCGCGGCCGCTGGCGGAAATCCTCCGCCAGTGGTCGACGGTCAACCCGGAATTCCTGTTCCTGCCGCGCAAGTTCAAGATCGCCCTGTGCGCCGCTGCTGAAGACCGCGCCGCGGTGCAGGTCCACGATATCGGCTTGCAGCTCTACCGCGACGCCGGCGGCGAGCTGCTGTTGCGGGTGCTGGTCGGCGGTGGCCTGGGGCGTACGCCGATCATCGGTGTGCCGATCCGCGACGACCTGGCGTGGCGCCACACCCTGAGCTACGTCGAGGCCATCCTGCGCGTGTACAACCGCCACGGCCGGCGCGACAACAAGTACAAGGCGCGGATCAAGATCCTGGTCAAAGCCTTGGGTATCGAAGCCTTTGCCCGCGAAGTGGAGGAGGAGTGGGCGACGATCAAGGATGGCCCGGCCGAGCTGACCGAAGCGGAATACCAGCGGGTGGCCATGCACTTCCAGCCACCTGCCTATGCCGCGCTGGCCGATGGTGGCGTGCGATCGGGTGAGCAGCTGCATGACCCGCAGTTCGCCCGCTGGCTGGCGCGCAACGTGCACCCGCACAAGGTGCCGGGTTATGCCAGCGTGGTGCTGTCGAGCAAGCCGGGTGCGGCGTTGCCGCCGGGCGATATCACCGCCGCGCAGATGGAGGCGGTGGCCGACTGGGCCGAGGCCTTCGGCTTCGGCGAAGTCCGTGTCGCCCACGAGCAGAACCTGGTGCTGCCGGATATACGCCAGAGCGATCTGTATCACCTTTGGCAGCTGGCCACGGTGGCCGGCCTGGCCACGCCGAATATCGGCCTGCTCAGCGACATCATCGCCTGTCCGGGCGGCGACTACTGCGCGCTGGCCAACGCCAAGTCGATCCCCATCGCCCAGGCTATTCAGCAGCGTTTCGCGGACCTCGACTACCTGCACGATATCGGTGAGCTGAGCCTGAATATCTCCGGCTGCATGAACGCCTGCGGCCACCACCATATCGGCAACATCGGCATTCTCGGCGTGGATAAGAACGGCAGCGAGTGGTACCAGATCACCCTCGGCGGGGCCCAGGGCCACGGCGCCGCGCTGGGCAAGGTGATCGGCCCGGCGTTCGGCGCCGACGAGGTGCCGCAAGTGATCGAGAGCCTGATCCAGGTCTACCTGCAGCAGCGTGCGCTGGGCGAGCCCTTTGTCGACTGCGTGGCGCGTATCGGCCTGGAACCGTTCAAGCAGCGGGTCTATCGCCAGCAGGAGCAGCCGGCATGAACAACCTGATCAGGCTGGCGGATGGCGCGGCGCGGCTGATTGATGACGATCCCTGGCAGCTGCTGCGCGAGGGCGAACACGCGCCCGAGCAGGCGCACCTGATCCTGCCGCTGGCACAGTGGCGCGAGCGCCAGGACGATGCGGTACTGACTGGTCGCACGCTTAGCCGTGATGGTCTGTGGCTGGCGCCGGACGACGAGGTGGAAAGCCTGGCTATCTGCCTGCCGGCGCTACCGCTGATTGCCGTGGATTTCCCCAGTTTCCGCGACGGCCGCGGCTACAGCCAGGCCTACCTGCTGCGTACCCGCCTGGGCTGGCGCGGCGAGTTGCGCGCGGTGGGCGATGTGCTGCGCGACCAGCTCAGCCATATGCGCCAGTGCGGCTTCGACAGCTTTGCCGTGCGTGCCGACAAGTCGGCGTCGGATGCGCTCCAGGGCCTGGCCGGTATGAGCGTGCAGTACGGCCGCTCGGTTATCGAGCCGCGGCCGCTGTTTCGCCGGCGCTGAGTGGCAGTCGATTTGACGTAGGAGCGAGCTCTGCTCGCGAACCTCTGCCGGCCTACTGCAAAGTGCTTCACGAGCAGAGCTCGCTCCTACAGGTAGCGCGCTTCGCGCTTATGCAGCGGAGTTGACCTGTCGCTCAGCAAAAAAGCCATCTATACCTCATCCATATGCCAATGCCTCTTGGGCAGGGCTATGGCTGCCTTGTTGTTCTCGCCCTGAGCTTCGGCGCAAGGGAATGATGCATCTACCGGCGCCGTGGCCCATGCCCACGCGCGGTACGCTCAGGAGAAAGGGATTGATGAGTGCAGAGATCAGTGCCAGGCGAGCGCGTACCACTGCCCAGTTGCTGCGGCTGGTCTGGCCGTTTGCCCTGGTGATTCTGCTGCAGTCGCTGCTGGCGGGTGGCAGTCTTTATGTGATGTCGGCCGTGCGCGGCTATGTGGGCGGCGAAAGCCTGTGGTCGAAAGGCCTCAAGGATGCCATCCACCATCTCGATCGCTATGCGCAGAGCCAGGATCCTGTGCACTTTCAGCAATACCGCCAGGCGATTGCCGTGCCCCTGGGCGATCACATTTTTCGGGTCGAACTGAGCCGCGCCGAGCCCGATCTGCTGGCGGCGCGCGCCGGCATTCTGCAAGGCAAGAATCATCCCGACGATGTCGAGGCGATGATCTGGCTGTTCCGTAATTTTCGCGATTTCAGCTACCTGCAGCTGGCCATCGAGCAATGGACGCTGGGCGACCGCTATATCTTCGAACTCACTGCATTGGCGGACGAGATGCACGCCAGCATCACCCGCGGCCGGGTCAGCGCCTGGCAGAGGGCCGACTGGCAGGCACGGATCGAGCAGATCAACAACGGCGCCACGCCGGCCGCCGAGGCGTTTTCCAGCATCCTCGGCGAAGCCTCGCGGGTGGTTCTGCGTCTGCTGATGCTGCTCAATTTGTTCACCGCCACCCTGTTGATCGGCCTGGCGGTGCTGCGCACGCGCAACCTGCTGATCGAGCGCGAGTATGCCGATCACGCCCTGGAACGCGAAAAACAGCGCGCCCAGGTGACCCTGGCGGCGATTGGCGATGCGGTGATCAGCCTCGACCGGCATGGCCATATCGCCTACATGAACCCCACCGCGGAGCAGCTGATTGGCTGCCGGATCGAGGATGCCCAGGGCCAGGCCTTCGATGCGCTGTTCTCGATTGTCGACGAGCAGCCGGGCGAGGGTGGCGAGCCGTTCGTGCAGGCGATTCTGGCGGGCAGCAGCCAGAGTGTGTGTGATCACACCAAGCTGATCCTGCGTCCGGACGGCAGTTCGGTGGCGGTCAACCTGGTCGGTACGCCGATCCTCATGGCCGGCCGGGTCAGCGGTGCGGTGATGGTGCTGCACGACATGACCCGTGAACGCCAGTTCGTCGCCAGCCTATCCTGGCAGGCCAGCCACGATGCACTGACCGGCCTGGTCAACCGCCGCGAGTTCGAATACCGCCTGGCCCAATTGCTGGAGCGCCTACAGCACGAACAGCGCCGGCATGCCCTGATGTTCCTCGATCTCGATCAGTTCAAGCTGGTCAACGACACCAGTGGCCACGCCGCCGGCGACGAGTTGCTGCGCCAGGTCTGCAGCGAGCTGCAGCAGCACCTGCGCGAGGGCGACACGCTGGCGCGTCTGGGCGGTGACGAGTTCGGCATTCTCCTGGAGAACTGCCCGGCGCAGGCCAGCGAGCGGATTGCCGAGGCCTTGCGCAAGTCGGTGCAGGATTTGCGCTTTATCTGGAACGGCCGCCCCTTTGCCATCAGCGTCAGCATCGGCCTGGTGCAGATTGCCGAAGGTCACAGCAGCCTGGAGTCGCTGCTGCGCACCGCCGACATGGCCTGCTATTCGGCCAAGGAGAAGGGCCGCAACCGCGTGCACGCCTACCAGCCGGATGACTCCGAGCTGTCTCTGCGGGTCGGCGAGATGAGCTGGGTGCAGCGCATCCACACGGCCCTGCAGGAGGACCGCTTCTGCCTCTACGCGCAGAAGATCATCGCCCTACGCGACGAGGTCGAGAGCGTGCATGTGGAAATCCTCCTGCGTCTGCAGGACGAGCACGGCCAGATCATCGGCCCCGGCAGTTTCATCCCGGCGGCCGAGCGTTACGGCCTGATGCACCTGATCGACCGCTGGGTGCTGCGCCACACCCTGCAGGCCCTGGCCGAGCAACTGGCCAGCGGCGCCCTGCAGGCCAGCGCTACCTGTGCCGTCAACCTGTCGGGGGCGAGCATCGGCGATGGCGCGTTTCTCGATTACATCCGCGAACAGTTCGCCAGCCAGCCGGTGCCGCCGCAGATGATCTGCTTCGAGATCACCGAAACCACGGCGATCACCAACCTGGCCGAGGCCACCCGTTTCATCGGCGAGCTGCAAGGCCTGGGCTGTCGCTTCTCGCTGGACGATTTCTGCGCCGGCATGTCGTCCTTCATGTACCTCAAGCACCTGCCGGTGGATTACCTGAAGATCGACGGCAGCTTCGTCCGCGACATGCTGGAAGACCCGATCGACCGGGCCATGGTCGAGGTGATCAACCATATCGGCCATGTCATGGGCAAGCTGACCATCGCCGAGTTCGTTGAGTCCGAGGAAATTCTGCAGGTCTTGCGCGAGATCGGCGTCGACTACGCCCAGGGCTACGTGATTGCCCGGCCGCAGCCTTTTGCGCTGCACGGCGAACTCAGCGCGCCGCTCGACGCGTGTTTGTCGGCGACCGACCCGGCGACCTAGGGCGTGCCGCGCCGTCTGCTGGCAGCTTCCTGAGCCGCATTGGCAAGAAATCGTTACGCGTGGCAGGCCGTTGCGGTGGCGCTTTACGGTGATTTCGGGGGTGTAAGGAAAACCTGCCGATCAACCGGGCAGGGTGGTGGTCACGCTGTCGCAGGTCGGCTTGTTCGCCTGCGGTTCGCGGGTTGTTATGGGGCTATCCACAGCGCGCTGCCGCCAGGGCAGGGTGCATGCCTAGAAGAACAACGAGGAGGCCGGATGAACGCCGTGGCCATGATCGAACAGCACAACCCCATTGGTACCGACGGCTTCGAGTTCGTCGAATACACCGCCCCCACCCCGGAAGGTATCGAGCAGCTGCGTCAGTTGTTCACCGCCATGGGCTTCACCGAAACCGCCAAGCACCGCTCCAAGCAAGTCTGGCTGTTCCAGCAGAACGATATCAACTTCGTCCTCAACGGCAGCCCCACCGGGCATGTGCGCGAGTTCGGCCTCAAGCACGGGCCGAGTGCCTGCGCCATGGCCTTCCGGGTGAAGAACGCGGCCCAGGCCGCCGCCTATGTCGAGGCCCAGGGCGCCACGCTGGTCGGCAGCCACGCCAACTTCGGCGAGCTGAACATCCCCTGCGTCGAAGGCATCGGCGGCTCCCTGCTGTACCTGGTCGACCGCTACGGCGACAAGACCATCTACGACGTCGACTTCGAGTACATCGAAGGCCGCACGCCGCACGACAACGCGGTGGGGCTGCAGACCCTCGACCACCTGACCCACAACGTCAAACGCGGGCAGATGGACGTCTGGTCGGGCTTCTACGAGCGCATCGCCAACTTCCGCGAGATCCGCTACTTCGATATCGAAGGCAAGCTTACCGGCCTGCTGTCGCGCGCCATGACCGCGCCGTGCGGCAAGATCCGCATCCCGATCAACGAGTCGGCCGACGACAAGTCGCAGATCGAGGAATTCATCCGCGAGTACCACGGCGAAGGCATCCAGCACATCGCCCTGAGTAGCGAGGATATCTACGCCACCGTGCGCAAGCTGCGCGCCAACGGCGTGGAATTCCTCAGCACCCCGGACACCTACTACGCCAAGGTCGACACCCGTGTTGCCGGGCATGGCGAGTCGACCGAGGTGCTGCGCGAGCTGAACATCCTGATCGACGGTGCGCCCGGCGACGACGGCATCCTGCTGCAGATCTTCACCCACACGGTGATCGGTCCGATCTTCTTCGAGATCATCCAGCGCAAGGGCAACCAGGGTTTCGGCGAAGGCAATTTCAAGGCGCTGTTCGAGTCCATCGAGGAAGACCAGCTGCGCCGTGGCGTGATCTGAGGATGAGTGCCTTGTTCAGACCCTTGTGGTGCGCACGGCGCACCCTACCTGGAGCTTCGCGATGAGCCGCCAATGGATTAGCTTCCCCCTGCGTGAAGGCGAATGTTCGCGTCAGGCGCACTGCGACTTCCCGCAGGGCACCTACGAGCGCGAGATGGGCCGCGAGGGCTTCTTTGGCCCGGTGACTCACCTGCACCACAAGCATCCGCCGACCGGTTGGGTTGATTGGGAAGGCCCGCTGCGCCCGCACGCCTTCAACTTCAACCAGATCGCCAGCGAGCGCGACTGCCCGCTGCAGGCGCCGCTGACCCTGCACAACGCCGACGTCAAGCTGCGCGTGTGGAAGACCCACGGCGCCATGCGCCACCTGGTGCGCAACAGCGACGGCGACGAGCTGCTGTTCGTGCATGACGGCGCCGGGCATTTCTACTGTGATTTTGGCCACCTGGAATACCGCGACGGCGACTACCTGGTGATCCCGCGCGGCACCGCCTGGCGCATCGAGCCGACGGCACCGAGCCACTTCCTGCTGATCGAGAACACCGACGGCGCCTACCAGCTGCCGGACAAGGGCCTGCTCGGCGCGCAGGCGATCTTCGACCCGGCGGTGCTCGACCATCCGCGCATCGACGCCGCCTTCAAGGCCCAGCAGGACGAAAACCCCTGGCAGATCCACATCAAACGCCGTGACCAGATCAGCACGGTGACCTATCCGTACAACCCGCTGGATGTGGTCGGCTGGCACGGCGACAACACCGTGGTGCGCCTCAACTGGCGCGACATCCGTCCGCTGATGAGCCACCGCTACCACCTGCCGCCGTCGGCGCACACCACCTTCGTCGCCAATGGCTTCGTCGTCTGCACCTTTACCCCGCGGCCGATCGAGTCCGATCCGGGCGCGCTGAAAGTGCCGTTCTTCCACAACAACGACGACTACGACGAGGTGCTGTTCTACCACCGCGGCAACTTCTTCAGCCGCGACAACATCGAGGCCGGGATGGTCACCTTCCACCCCTGCGGCTTCCCCCACGGCCCGCATCCGAAGGCGCTGAAGAAGGCCCAGGAAGACCCGGCGACCTTCGCCGAGGAAGTGGCGGTGATGATCGACACCCGCCGCGCCCTGGAGGTGGCCGAGGCCGCCGCCGGCGTGGACGTCCCCGAATACGTGAACTCCTGGCGTGCGCCGGGGAAATCAGTCTGAACAAACCTGTAGGAGCCAGCTTGCTGGCGATGCTGTTGACCTGCTGATCGCCAGCAAGCTGGCTCCTACATATTGACGGAAACTGCTTATGAAACTCGCATCACTGAATCAAGGCCGCGACGGCTCGCTAGTCGTCGTATCCCGCGACCTGACCCGCGCGGTCAAGGTGCCGCAGATTGCCGCCACCCTGCAGGCCGCCCTGGACGACTGGGCGATCAAACGCCCGCACCTGGAGGCGACCTACCAGCGCCTCAACGATGGTCTGGAGCCGGATGCCTTCTACTTCGACCAGGCCGACTGCCACAGCCCGCTGCCGCGTGCCTATCACTGGGCCGACGGCAGCGCCTACGTCAACCATGTCGAGTTGGTGCGCAAGGCCCGCGGCGCCGAGATGCCGGAATCCTTCTGGCACGACCCACTGATGTACCAGGGCGGCGCCGACAGCTTTATCCCGCCGCACAGCCCGATTCTGATGGCCGACGAAGCCTGGGGCATCGACCTGGAAGCCGAGCTGGCGGTGATCACCGACGACGTGCCGATGGGCGCCAGCGCAGCCGAGGCCGCCGGGCATATCCAGCTGCTGATGCTGGTCAACGACGTGTCGCTGCGCAACCTGATCCCTGGCGAGCTGGCCAAGGGCTTCGGCTTCTATCAGAGCAAGCCGTCGTCGAGCTTCTCTCCAGTGGCGGTGACCCCAGACGAGCTGGGCGACGCCTGGAAAGATGGCAAGGTGCATCGCCCGCTGGTCTCGCACATCAACGGCGCGCTGTTCGGCCAGCCGGATGCCGGCACCGACATGACCTTCAACTTCCCGACCCTGGTCGCCCACGCCGCCAAGACCCGCCCGCTGGGCAGCGGCAGCATCATCGGCTCAGGCACCGTGTCGAATTACGACCGCAGCGCCGGATCAAGCTGCCTGGCGGAGAAACGCATGCTGGAAATCGTCGAGAGCGGCGAGGCGAAGACGCCGTTCCTCAAGTTTGGCGACCGCGTGCGCATCGAGATGTTCGACGCCGCCGGCCACAGCATCTTCGGCGCCATCGACCAGGCGGTGGAGCGCTATGCGCACTGATTGCTCCCGCATGCGTAGGAGCCAGCTTGCTGGCGATCCGGCGCTAGCAAGCATATCGCCAGCAAGCTGGCTGCTACAGGGAGGTTTGGCATGCTGACGCTCTATTCCTACTGGCGCTCCAGCGCCGCCTACCGGGTGCGCATCGCCCTCAACCTGAAAGGCCTGGCCTATCAGCAGGTACCGGTGCACCTGGTCAAGGACGGCGGCCAGCAGCACTCTGCCGACTACCTGGCGCTCAACCCGCAGGGCCTGGTGCCGCTGCTGGTGGACGCCGGTAATAGTGGGGTGCGCATCGGCCAGTCGCTGGCCATCCTCGAATACCTTGACGAGGTGTTCCCGGTGCCGGCGCTGCTGCCAGCCGACCCGGCCCAGCGCGCCCAGGTGCGCGCCCTGGCCCTGCATATCGCCTGCGACATCCATCCGCTAAACAACCTGCGCGTGCTGCAGTACCTGTCCACTGAACTGGGCGCCTCGGACGAGGCGAAGAACGCCTGGTATCGCCATTGGGTCGACAAGGGTCTGGCAGCGGTGGAGCAGGGCCTGGCCGTATTCGATGGGCGCCTGTCACTGGGCGAACGCCCCGGCTACCTGGAAGCCTGCCTGATTCCGCAGCTGTACAACGCGCGGCGCTTCGCCTGCGACCTCAGCGTTTACCCGCGCCTTCTCGCCATGGAGGCGCGCTGCGCAGCCCTGGATGCCTTCAAGAACGCCGCTCCAGAGGTGCAGCCCGACGCGCAGTAGGGTTTCTCCTGGGAGAGGGGGCTGCCCGTGTGGCCAGGCAGCCGTAGCCCGGATGCAATCCGGGAAGCAGGCAGCTCCGCTCCCGAATTGCATCCGGGCTACCACGCGACTATTCCCTTCCTGTTTACCGAGCCTGCTGTCCTTTGCACACGCGGCGGGGGCAACGCGCCAGTCTGATTCCGCGGTGTATACTGCGACCCGCCCAGCATGGCTACAGGTCAGGCGGGCCGCGGCTTATCGCTCAGAAAATCTCTGCTGGATCACGAGTCCGGCGGCTTATTTCGACAGTCAGGTGACCCCATGCCTTGCACTTGCCTTGCCCTCCGTCCGCTGCGGAGCCTTCGCTGATGTCCGAACATCTGCACGCCGGCCCGCTCAAGCGCGGCCTGAAGAATCGCCATATCCAGTTGATCGCCCTCGGTGGCGCCATCGGCACCGGCCTGTTCCTCGGCTCGGCCGGAGTGCTGGAGAGTGCCGGGCCGTCGATGATTTTGGGCTATGCCATCGGCGGCTTTATCGCCTTCCTGATCATGCGCCAGCTCGGCGAGATGATCGTCGAAGAGCCGGTGGCCGGTTCCTTCAGCCACTTCGCCCACAGCTATTGGGGGCCGTTCGCCGGCTTCCTGTCTGGCTGGAACTACTGGGTGCTCTACGTGCTGGTGGGCATGGCCGAGCTCACTGCGGTGGGCAAGTACGTGCAGTACTGGTACCCGGGGATTCCTACCTGGGCCACGGCGGCGGCGTTCTTCGTGCTGATCAACGCGATCAACCTGGTCAACGTCAAAGCCTTCGGCGAGACCGAGTTCTGGTTCGCCATCATCAAGGTGGTGGCGATCATCGGCATGATTCTGCTCGGTTGCTACCTGCTGTTCAGCGGTGCTGGCGGCGAGCAGGCGAGCATCAGCAACCTGTGGAGCCACGGCGGCTTCTTCCCCAATGGCATCTCGGGCCTGGTGATGATGATGGCGATCATCATGTTCAGCTTCGGCGGCCTGGAGCTGGTCGGCATCACCGCCGCCGAAGCGGACCAGCCGAAGACGGTGATCCCCAAGGCGATCAACCAGGTGGTCTACCGCATCCTGATCTTCTACATCGGCGCGCTGACCGTGCTGCTCTCGCTGTACCCCTGGGACAGCCTGGTGCAGACCCTCACTGCCGGCGGCGACGCCTATGGCAGCAGCCCGTTCGTGCAGATCTTCTCGCTGATCGGCAGTGATACCGCCGCGCACATCCTCAATTTCGTGGTGCTCACCGCCGCGCTGTCGGTCTACAACAGCGGCGTGTACTGCAACAGCCGCATGCTCTACGGCCTGGCCGAGCAGGGCGACGCACCCAAGGCGCTGATGAAGGTCAACAGCCGCGGCGTGCCGGTGCTGGCCATCGGTCTGTCGGCGGCGGTGACCCTGCTCTGCGTGGTGGTCAACTACCTGGCGCCGGAGGGCGCGCTGGAGTTGCTGATGTCGCTGGTGGTGGCCTCGCTGGTGATCAACTGGGCGATGATCAGCCTGACCCACATCAAGTTCCGCAAGGCCATGCAGGCCAAGGGTGTGGAGCCAAGCTTCAAGGCCTTCTGGTTCCCGCTGAGCAACTACATCTGCCTGGCCTTCGTGCTGTTCATCCTCGGCGTGATGCTGCTGATTCCGGGGATTCAGGTGTCGGTGTATGCGATGCCGGTGTGGGTGCTGTTCATCTGGGTCTGCTACCGCATCAAGCTGGCGGCGGGTAGCCCGAGTGCCGAGGTCAGCAATCGCTGAAACCCGCAGCCATGAAAAAGCCCGGCTCAGGCCGGGCTTTTTTTATGTGGGCAAAGGAGCTAGCAGTTGTAGCCCGGATGCAATCCGGGAGCGGGGCTGCCTGTTTCCCGGATTGCATCCGGGCTACGACTGTAGGAGCGTGCTCTGCTCACGAACTGGAGAGCGGCGCTTTTTCTTGCGGCACATGCAGCGGCTATGCACTGGGATAATGACTTTCTGGCAACACGGGTAGTCCCCTCTCCCACTTGTGGGAGAGGGGAGAAAGTCAGGCCGGGCTTCTGTGCGTGCGCAGCACCAGACCCTAGGTCTGGAACTGCAGCACCGAGCTCTGCATGCTGCGCGCCACGCGGTCCAGGCTCTGCGCCGCGTCTGCCAGCTCGTGCACGGTGCGGGTGTTGCTCTGTGACATCTGCGCGATATGTTCGACGCGCTGGGCCACTTCGCTGCTGGCCTTGCTCTGTTCGCTGATGGTGTGGGAAATCTCTTCCACCATCTCCGCGGCGCGGTGGGCGCCGCCACGGATCTCGTTGATCGACTCGCCGGCCTGGCGGGCCAGGGCCACGCCATCGTTCACCCGCTCCACGCCGGTCTGCATGCTGCTCACCGCCTGCGCGGTGCTGCTGCGGATACGTTCGATCATGCCGGTGATTTCCTGGGTCGATTGGGCGGTGCGCGCCGCCAGGTTGCGCACTTCGTCGGCGACCACGGCGAAACCGCGGCCGGCCTCGCCAGCGCGCGCCGCCTCGATGGCGGCGTTGAGGGCCAGCAGGTTGGTCTGTTCGGCGATGCTCTTGATCACCTGGATGATCGAGTGGATTTCCTCGGACGACTGGCCCAGGGCGGTGATGGTGCTGGACGATTCGTTGACTGCCTCGGCGATCCGGCTCATGCCGTCGACCACGCCCATGATCACCTGGCCGCCACTGCTGGCCAGCTGTTCCGATTGCGAGGAAATGGCCTGGGCACTGCGGGCGTGGCCGGCAATCTGGTCGATGTTGTGGATCATCTCTTCCATGGCCGCCGCCATGCTGGTGGCGCTGTCCGACTCTTCGCTGGTGCTGCGCACAATGCTCTGCGAGGCCCCGCTGAGGTTCTGCGCGGTGTGCTGCAGTGTCTCGCCCTCGTGGCGGATGCTGTCGATCATCTGCCGCAGGTTGCCCTGCATGTCGGCCAGGGCCTGCTGCAACTGGCCGGCTTCGTCGTTGCTGTCGATATGGATCACGCTGCGCAGATTGCCCTGGGCGATGGCCCTGGCCACCTTGATGGTCTTTTCCAGGGGCCGTAGCACGGCCTTCATCAACTGGGTGGTGAGCAGGCAGAGCAGGCAGCACACCACCAATATGCCGCCGATCAACAGCCAGGCGGCTTGGCGCACGGCGGCTTCACTGTCGCTGCGGGTCTGCGCGGAGTGGTCTTCGATCAGCCCACTGAGAGCTTCGTTCTTCTCTTCCAACACGCCAAAGCTCTGGTCGAACGCAGCCATTTCGTTGCGTGCGGCCTGTGGGTCGGCCAGCGCCAGGGCGACGATGCGCTCGGCCTGGGCGATGTAGTCGGTGAGTGCCGGCTGCGATTCGGCAATCGCCTGGCGGATGTTCTCGCTCAGCGGCAGCTTGGCGTTGTCTGCTAGGGTGCGCTGGAACCACTGGCTGTGTTCGCGCAGGTCCGTACGCACCTGCTCGGCCGCCGCACTGTCGCCGGGCTCGATATAGAAGGCGGCGAGCACGTCGGCGCGCAGGGCGTCGTGCATCATGTCGCCTTCCAGGTGGTTGCGCAGGGCGCTGACGCTCAGCTCGTTCTCGGCCAGCGAGGCGGCCAGCTGGGTCTGCCCCCAGAAGCCGATGCCGCCGAGCAGGGCGGCGGCAATCACGCTGATGGCGCCACAGGCGATCATTTTCTGGCGGATGTTCATGCTGGCGCTCTCCGGTGTCGGCTTTCCGTCAAGCCTAGTCCAGAACAAGAGCGCCTGAGCTCAGGGTTTTCCTTGCAGGGCGTTGGCCCAGCTCAGTAGTTGTACGGGCTCGCGGTCGTTCCAGATGCGTTGCCAGAGCACCAGCAGGTGTTCGGGCTGGCCACGCGAAAAGGGCAGGCGCTCGACATTGGCCAGTGGCTGCCAGCGTCCGTCACGGCGCTCGGCGAAGATGAAGCGGAACGGGTGAAAACCGGTCATGCCCAGGCGCAGGTCGGTGACGATCAGCTGCTCACCGATCTGGTCGTAGCGCAGCACATCGTGGGTGAACCAGGCCAGGCGTGCGTGCTGGGGCGAATGCTGCAGCGGCTTGGCCAGGGCCGTGCCACGGGGAATGCGTTCCAGTTGTGGCGGTTTATCGTCGAGCCAGCCGACCAGGGCCTCGTGGTAGTCCGCACCGTCGATCACGATGACCCGCCAGAGCAGGCTGTTGAACGGTGTCGGCGTGCTGAACACTTGCTCGGCCTGGATGCCGCGCTGGGCCAGGACCTGTTCGACCTGCTGCTCGGCCATCCACTTGCCGGCCACGGTAAAGGCCAGGTACAGGCTGGACAGACCCAGTGCAGAGATGGCCAGCCATTGCGGCCGCTCGCGCAGGCCACGCAGCAGGCCGGCGATCACCGCTACCAGCAAGGGTAGGGTGTAGAGCGGATCGATGATGAACACCGAGGACCAGGCCACCGGCGGAAGGGGCATGGGCCAGAGCAGCTGGGTGCCGTAGCTGGTGAAGGCATCCAGCAAGGGATGGGTGATCAGCGCCAGCCAGACGGTGAAGAATAGTCGTCGTGTCGAATAACCGGGGTTGGGCTGCAGGCGCCGGGCGACCAGGGTAATCAGCAGGGCCAGGGCGCTGAGCACCAGCAGCGAATGGCTGAAGCCGCGGTGATAGGTCATGTCGGCTACGGCGTCGCCGTAGTCGATCAGCACATCGAGATCCGGCAGCGTGCCGAGTATGGCGCCGTACAACAGCGCGCGGCGGCCTTGCCAGCGGCCGAGCAACGCGCCCTGGATACTGGCGCCGAGTACCGCCTGGGTGAGCGAATCCATGCTGTTACCCCCTGGAAAAATCAGATGCTTAACTTACCGCCGAGTTGGCTTCCTGGCAGTGCAGAAATTCCGACTAAAAGTTTCAGCGGCCTGTCGATTTTCCCGGCAGCGGTTCGACTACTAGCTAGAACCGCGGCACAACCCGGTTCCTTTAATGACCAACAAGGAGAATGAACGATGCGATTCATGGTGATAGTCAAGGCAACTGCGGACTCGGAAGCCGGTGTGATGCCCAGCGAGGAGTTACTGGCGGCCATGGGCCAATACAACGAGGAGCTGGTGGCGGCTGGTGTGATGAAGGCCGGCGAGGGCCTGCACCCGAGCAGTCGCGGTGTGCGGGTGAAGTTCTCCGGCAGCCAGCGCAGTGTGGTCGATGGCCCGTTCGCCGAGACCAAGGAGCTGATCGCCGGCTTCTGGCTGTGGGAAGTGGCCTCGTTGGCCGAGTGCATCGATTGGGCCAAGCGCTGTCCCAACCCGATGCCGGGCGATTCGGAAATCGAGATTCGGCAGATCTTCGAGGCCGAGGACTTCGGCGCCGAGTTCACGCCCGAGTTGCGTGAACAGGAAGAGCGTCTTCGGGTGCAGATGGGCAAGGGTTGAGGAGCGCGCGATGAACATGCATGCCTACCTGATTTTCGACGGCCAGTGCGCCGAGGCCTTCCGCTTCTATGCCGAGGTCATCGGCGGCGAGCTGCAGGTGATGCCTTTCGGCGATAGCCCGGAGTGCGGCGAGATCCCACCCGAGCACCGCGACCGCACCCTGCACGCCTGCCTCAATTGCGACGGCCAGCTGTTGATGGGATCCGACACCATGCCGGGCCAACCCTACGAGGGCATCAAGGGCTGCCACATGTCCCTGCAGGCGGACGACATGGCACAGGCCGAGCGCCTGTTCCAGGCCTTGTCCGCCGGCGGCCAGGTGCAGATGCCGCTGCAGCGCACCTTCTGGGCCGAGGGCTTCGCCATGCTCACTGATCGTTTCGGTGTGCCCTGGATGGTCAACTGCTCCGGTGATTGTCAGCTCTGAGCCCAGGTGCGCACGGCGCACCCTACGCCGAGCCGCCCAAGCCGGGATCAGCCGCGTAGGGTGGATAACGCTCTGCTTATCCACCCGCGTGCTGCTGGATCGGCTCAACAGCGTGAGGGGCGCCGGGTTATCCTGAGCGCCCCTCAGCTTTCCGGCCCCACCCCATGCTGGTGATTTCCAACAGCGTCCACCTGCCCGACGATGAAGTCGAGCTGACCGCCATCCGTGCCCAGGGCGCCGGCGGGCAGAACGTCAACAAGGTGTCCAGCGCCGTGCATTTGCGCTTCGACAGCCAGGCTTCGTCGTTGCCGCCGTTCTACAAGGAGCGTTTGCTGGAGCTGCGCGACAGCCGCATCACCGCCGAAGGCGTGGTGATCATCAAGGCCCAGCAGTACCGCACCCAGGAGCAGAACCGCGCCGACGCCCTGGAGCGCCTGGCCGAGCTGATCCGCAGCGCCGGCAAGACCGAGAAGGCGCGTCGTCCGACCAAACCCACCCTGGGCTCGAAGAAGCGCCGCCTGGAGGGCAAGAGCAAGCGCGGAGCGATCAAGGCCGGGCGCGGCAAGGTGGATTTCTAGACGGCGTGCAACGGCCCTGGTGTATAAACAGTCCCAGCCAACGACAGGGACCGTGATATGCCTATGCCAGCAGCCGCACAGCAAGCCCGCCAGCACCTAGCCGCCGCCCAGGAGAAGATCGAGCGCCTGCGCAACCTAGACCCCTATCTGATCGATCTGTCCCTGCGTGAGAACCCGGTGGGTGCGCGGATTGGCCAGACCCTGGCGGACAAGCTGGCGATCCTGCCCAAGCTGCGCGAGTTCGGTTTCCGCAACATCCACCTCGGCACCCTCGATTATTCCTACCCGGACGAACTGGAAGTCGACGACGACTTCATGATGTATCTGCGCGACCAGCAGATCGACATGACCGGCTGCTTCGCCTTCACCGCCATGGGCCTGGTGGATGCCGGCGGCACCTTCGTGCCCGATCCGTCGCAGCTCAAACTGCGCGACTACCGGGTGCCCAACACCCTGCACGAAATCTACCTGAGCAAGGAGGGTATGGCCGGCCAGTACGACCTGGCCACCGTGCTGCGCAGCCTGCCGGCCAGCATCCAGTGGCTGCAGGAGAACATTCGCGGCGATCACGGCGGCGCACCGCGCATCCTGATCAACATCGTCGATGGCTGCGACGCCTTTGCCGAGAACCCGGACGGCGTGTTCGAGGTGCTGGCCATGCTCGCCGAGCAACCGATCGAGGGCGTCAGCATCGAGGACGACCGTGGCACCTACCTGCCGTTGCAGGTCGGCGCCTTCATCGCTGCCGCGCGCAGCTTCCTGCCGCCACCGCTGAAGATCGTGGTGCACATGCACGCCGGCGGCGGCTTCGAGAACGCCTCGCTGATTGAGGCCCTGCTCAACGGCGCGGACGGTGCCTGGGGCGGCCTGCCCAAGCGCGCGGCGATCATCGGCCACGCTTCGCTGGGTGAGCTGATCGCCAACCTGGTGCGGGTCGGCAACCCGCATATGCAGCAGTACCAGCTGGATCGCCTGCTGCCGCTGGCCACCAACCTGCAGGAACTGGACGACGAGGCGCAGGTGCCGGACGACCTGCCGATTCTTGGCCACAACGCCTACCGCCTGCCGCTGAGTTTCTTCCGGCAGATTCCCGGGCGCTTTATGGATCTGCCGCCGGAGGCCATTGGTGGCACCTATCGCTACCGCATCTGCCCACTGGTCAGCGACACCGCGGTGATTGCCGGTCGTCTGCAAGAGGTCTGTGGCCGGCCGGCGGGGGATTTCCCCCAGGCTGTGTTGGAGCAGATGATCTTCATCATGCGTCGTGACCTGCGCGCCGGCGAACGGATCGCCTACGATCAGCCGGAAAATCTGATGCAGCTGTACGCACGCGCTGTGCGCGCGTGCGAGACTTTAGCTCCGCAAGCCGAGGCCTGAGACCGTGGAAACCGACAGCGCCGTCTACAAGACCCTGCTCGAGTCGACCAAGGCAATTCCCTGGAAGATCGACTGGAAGAGCATGACCTTCGCCTACATCGGCCCGCAGATCGAACCGCTGCTGGGCTGGACGCAGCAGAGCTGGATCAGCGCGAACGACTGGGCCGAGCGCATCCACGAGGAAGACCGCGAGCGCGTGGTGAACTTCTGCATCGCCCAGTCCCAGTGCGGCATCGACCATGAGGCCGACTACCGGGCGCTGACCAAGGACGGCGACTATGTGTGGATCCGCGATGTGGTGCACGTGATGCGTGACGCCAACGGCGAGACCGAGGCACTGGTCGGCTTCATGTTCGACATCAGCGAGCGCAAGAAGACCGAGGAACAGCTGCTGGCCCTGCAACGGCAGCTGGAGGAGTACTCCTACAAGGACGGCCTGACCGGTATCAACAACCGACGCATGTTCGACTCGATCCTCGACATCGAATGGGGCAACGCCCAGCGTACCCGCCGGCCGCTGTCGCTGATCCTGCTGGATATCGACTTCTTCAAGCAGTTCAACGACCACTACGGGCATATCCGCGGCGACGACTGCCTCAAGCGCATCGGCCAGGCGCTGCAGGGCGCGGCGGTGCGCCCGCGTGATTGCGTGGCGCGCTACGGTGGCGAGGAGTTCGTGCTGGTGCTGCCGGAGACCGACGGCGAGTCGGCGCAGAAGATCGCCGAGCGCTGCCGCAAGCTGGTGCGCAAGGAGCAGATCAGCCACGAACAGTCCAACGTGGCACAGCTGGTGACCGTCAGCCTGGGCGTCGGCACCATCATCCCAGAGGCGCATGACACGCCGCTGGCCTTTATCGAGGCGGTGGATCGTCTGCTCTACCAGGCCAAGCAGCAGGGCCGCGACCGCCTGCAATATGGCCACTGTGGTGGTGGCGAAGCGGACGCCTGCCAGGCCTGAAAGTCTCGCGAGCTAGAGCCGGGGCGTCCGTAGCCCGGATGCAATCCGGGAGATCAGGCGACACCTCTATGACGAAGCCCTAGCGCACCTGCCCGTTCTGCGCCACCTGGGCGCGTAGCGCGCGGGCGACTTCGATTTGCAGCTTGTAGGCGGGGGCTTCGATGGCGTCGTGGTCGCGGGTGTAGCGGCGGGCGAATTCGCGCACGCCCCACTGCTGGTACTGCTGCACATGCAACAGCTCGTGGGCCCATAGCGCGACATTGTCCTGCGCGTCTGCGGCGTTACGGAAAACGATGATGTCGATCAGCGTCACCGCCTGCACATCGGGGTTCTGCAGCATGGTATTGGCGGCGCCCAGGGTTTCGCCGTCACCCACCTTGTAGCGCGCCGCGTCGAGTACGCCGATGTCGTAGTAGGGCTCCAGTTGGGCGCGGATATGCAGCGGAATCGGTTGGGTGCCGCTGGCGGCCGCCGTCTCGCGTGACTGCAGCAGCCACTGCTCCAGGCCCGAGGCGGCCATCTGGCTGACGTCTTCGTAGAGCACCTCGATGTCTGCCTGGCTGATCGGTGCACAGAAGCACACCACCGCGCAGACCTGCTGCTGCCCGCTTGGGCAGGCCAGCACCGAGGCGGCCAGGCCGAGCCCGCCAAGCAGGGCGACCAGGCGAAAAATGCGACGTGAAAATACAGCAGGCAAGGCAGTCTCCCGTAACCATGATGTGCGGCCCGTGCCGCCTGGACGGTGCCGCGCCGGGTTGGACAGTGGCGACCGGCTTTGGTGCCGAGTAGGGCGGGTGAAACCCGCGTGGCGCGCACCGCGGGTTTCACCCGCCCTACGCCCGCACCCAGCGTTGCCGCGTCCAGCCGCTCAGCGCATCGACGCCGAACACCAGCACCAGCATGGCCAGAATCACCGTACTGGCCTGGGCCTCCTGAAACAGGCTGAGGCTGACGTAGAGCATCTGCCCCAGGCCGCCGGCGCCGACGAAGCCGAGCACGCTGGCCATGCGGATATTGTTTTCCCAGCGGTACAGGCAGTAGGCCAACAGCTGCGGCCACAGGTTGGGCAAGGTGCCATAGCAGAAGGCCGCGACCTGGCTGCCGCCCTGCAGGCGGATGGCCTCGGCCGGCGCCGTCGGGGTGTTTTCCAGGGCCTCGGCAAACAGCCGGCCGAGCACCCCGGCGGTGTGCAGGGCCAGGGCCAGGGTGCCGGCATTCGGGCCGAGTCCGGCGGCCAGCACCATCAGCGCCGCCCAGACCAATTCGGGAATCGCCCGCAGCGCATTCAGTAGCAGCCGCGCGGCGCTCTGCAGCGGCCAGCCGAAGCGCCCGGCGGCGGGCAAGGCCAGCAACAGGCCGAATACCGCCGCGAGCAAGGTGCCGATGGCCGACATGGCCAGGGTTTCCATTGCGCCACGGCCGATGGCGGCGAGGTGCGCGGTGCTCAGGTCCGGGCTGAGAAAGCGCCGCACATAGCCGGCCATCTGGCCCAGGCTGTCGCCATGGGTCAGCGCGCCCAGGTCGATACCCAGGTAAACGAACGAGGCGATCACCGCCGCGCCGATGCCGAGCAGCAACAGCAGATTGATCAGCCGGTTCATGCCAGCCTCCCGCGCAGCACGCGGCTGAGCTGATCGGCCAGCAGCACCAGCAGCAGGAAGGTCAGCAGCATGCTGGCCACCTCACCACCGGCGAACATGCGCATCGACAGGTCGATCTGCTGGCCCAGGCCGCCGGCGCCGACGAAGCCCATCACCACCGAGGCGCGGATCGCGCATTCCCAGCGGTACACCGTGTAGGAAGTCAGCTCCGCCGCGGCATTCGGCAGGATGCCGTAGACAAAGGCCGTCAGCCGGCCGCTGCCGGCCTGCAGCAGGGCGTGGGCCGGGCGCTGGTCGACCGACTCGAAGATTTCCGCATAAACCTTGCCGAGCATGCCGCTGTAGGTGATGGCGATGGCCAGTACCCCGGCGGTAGGGCCGAGGCCGACCGCGCGGACGAACAGCAGGGCCCAGACGATTTCCGGCACGCTACGCAGGAAAATCAGCAGCCCGCGTACCGGCCAGCGCAGCAACTGCGCCAAGGGTTTGGGCCGCCCGCCACGGGAGGCGGCGGACAGCGACAGCGCGCGACTGGCCAGCAGGCTGGCCGGAATCGCCAATAGCAGCGCCAGGCCCATGCCCGCGGTGGCGATGGCCAGGGTTTGCAGGGTGGCCTGCAGCAGCAGTTCGAGGAATTCCGGGGCATGCGCCGGCGGCCAGAAGGCGGCGACGAAACGGCCCATCTCGCTCTGGCTGTCGGTTTGCAGCAGCACGCCCAGGTCCAGTTCGCTGAGCTGAATACCCGGCCACAACAGGGCCAGCGCCAGCAGGGTGAGCAGCAGGCGGGGCAGGGCGGCCGGGTCGCGGGTGTCGCGGTTTAGCATCGCGGGATCTGCAGGCTCAGGGTCACGCTGGGCGCGGGCGGCGAGAGCAGCTGTTCGTTGGCATACAGAGCGTCGAGTTGCGCCTGGTCGACTTCGCCGGCTGGGCGGTCGAAGAGGATCTGCCCGTCACGCAGGCCGATAATCCGCGGGAAGTGCGCCAGGGCCAGCTCCACCGCATGCAGGCTGGCGACCAGGGTCACGCCATGCTGTTCGGCATGCCGACACAACACATTCAGGGTGTGTTCGGCCAGCACCGGGTCCATGGCCGATACCGGTTCATCGGCCAGCAGCAGTTCGGGCGCCTGGTACAGCGCACGGGCGATGCCGACCCGCTGCAACTGGCCACCGGACAGCTGCTGGCACTGGGCGAACAGCTTGTCGGCCAGGTCCAGCTTGGCCAGCTCGCGGCGAGCGCCGGGAACATCCACGGGATGCAGCAGATTCAGCAGGCTCTTGCCCAGGCTCCACTGACCGAGCTTGCCGGCCAGCACGGCGGTAACCACCCGTTGCCGCGCCGGCAGGGGCGGCGCCTGGTGGATCAGACCGATGCGTGCACGCAGACGTTGGCGTTGGCGACTGGACAGCTGCCAGGGCTGTTCACCGAGCAGCTGAATCTCGCCGCTGCTCGGTTGCAGGGCGCTGGCCAGCAGGTTGAGCAGGCTCGACTTGCCGGCCCCGGACGGGCCGATGATGGCGACCCGCTCGCCGGCGCCGATGTGCAAATCCACGCCGCGCAGGGCGTGGACTCCGTTGCCGTGGCTGAGGCGGGCGCCGGACAGGCGCAGGGTCATTTCAGCAGGTCGGCGGCGCGTGCGGCGTCCTCGATGCCTTTGTAATTCTCCGGCTTGGTCTCGATGAAGCGGCTGGCGGCTTGCAGGTCGAGGATCGCCTTGTGCTCCGGGTTGGCCGGGTCGAGGGCGAGGAAGGCAGCCTTGATCTTCGCGGCCAGGGCCGGGTCGAGGGTGCCACGCACGGTCCAGTTGTAGTCGAAGTAGGTCGGGGTGGTGGCGAAGACCTTGACCTTGCTGGTGTCGACCTTGCCGGCGGCGACCAGCTTGTCCCACACGCTGGCGTTAAGCACGCCGCCATCGACCTTGCCGGCCTGGACCCAGGCGGCGGTGGCGTCATGGGCGCCGGAGTAGCCGACGCGGCTGAAGAAGGTTTCCGGCTTGATGCCGTCCTGCAGCATGAAATAGCGCGGCATCAGGCTACCGGAGGTGGACGATACCGAGCCGAAGGCGAAGGTCTTGCCCTTGAGGTCGGCCAGGGATTTCACGTCCGGGTTGGCGCTGATGAACTTGCTGGTGAACTGGGCATCCTGCTCGCGCTGTACCAGCGGGATGGCGTTGCCGGTCTTCAGGCGCACCTGAACGAAGGTGAAACCGCCCAGCCAGGCCAGGTCCAGACGGTCGGTGGCCAATGCCTCGACCACGGCCGGGTAGTCGGCGACTGGGACGAACTCGACTTTCATGCCCAGCTGTTGTTCCAGGTAGGCGCCCAGCGGTTTGAACTTGCGCAGCAGTTCGGTGGGGGCTTCGTCGGGAATGGCGGAGACGCGCAGCACGTCGGCGGCCTGGGTCAGGCTGGCGGACAGGGACAGGGCAAAGCCGGCGGCGAGCGCCAAAGTACGCTTGAGCATGGGAGTTCTCCGGTTCAATAGCGGAAAAAACGAGGAAGCGCAGGCGAGCCCTTGGCCGTGCCTGCGCTCCGACAGGTTAGTAGAAGCGGCGGCGATTATATGAGGCGCTGCGGGAAAGAACAGCTTTGCTAGAATCCGCGGCCTGTTTTCCGATTTGCCGAGAGCGTTACCGATGAGCGAGCCGATCCGCCTGACCCAGTACAGCCACGGTGCCGGTTGTGGCTGCAAGATTTCCCCCAAGGTGCTGGAAGTGATCCTCGCCGGCAGCGGCGCACAGAACCTCGACCCCAAGCTGTGGGTTGGCAACGCCTCGCGTGACGATGCGGCGGTCTATGCCCTGGACGACGAGCGCGGGGTGGTCTCGACCACCGACTTCTTCATGCCGATCGTCGACGATCCCTATGACTTCGGTCGTATCGCCGCCACCAATGCGATCAGCGACATCTACGCCATGGGCGGCGACCCGCTGATGGCCATCGCCATCCTCGGCTGGCCGGTCAACCTGTTGCCGCCGGAAGTGGCCCGCGAAGTGATTCGCGGTGGCCGTGCGGTGTGCGACGCGGCCGGTATTCCGCTGGCTGGCGGTCACTCGATTGACGCCCCGGAGCCGATCTTCGGTCTGGCCGTCACCGGTGTGGTCGAGAAAAAGCACATGAAACGCAATGACACCGCCACGGCCGGCTGCCAGCTGTACCTCTCCAAGCCGCTGGGCATCGGCATCCTCACCACCGCCGAGAAGAAGGCCAAGCTGCGCGCCGAGGACGTCGGCCTGGCGCGCGACTGGATGTGCACCCTGAACAAGCCTGGCGCGCGCTTCGGCAAACTGGCCGGGGTCACGGCGATGACCGACGTCACCGGTTTCGGCCTGCTCGGCCACCTGGTGGAGATGGCCGATGGCGCCAATCTCACCGCCCAGCTCGACTACGCCGCCGTGCCGCGCCTGCCGGGGGTCGACTACTACCTGGCCGAGGGCTGCGTGCCGGGCGGCACCCTGCGCAACTTCGACAGCTATGGCGACAAGATTGCCCCGATCAGCGATGCGCAGCGCGATCTGCTCTGTGACCCGCAGACCAGTGGCGGCCTGCTAGTGGCCGTCACCCCCGAGGGCGAGGCCGAATTCCTCGCCGTGGCCGCCGAGCTGGGCCTGAAGCTTTCGCCGATCGGCCGTCTGGTCCCGCGACAGACTTACGCGGTCGAGGTGCTGTGATGCGTGATAACAGCAGCGACTACCGCGACATCTTCCTCAATGACCGGCCGATGATGGATGCCCGCGCCCCGGTGGAATTCCACAAGGGCGCCTTCCCCGGCGTGCTCAACCTGCCGCTGATGAACGACATCGAGCGGCAGAAGGTCGGTACCTGTTACAAACAGCATGGCCAGGACGCCGCCATTGCTCTCGGCCACCAGCTGGTCGGCGGCCAGGTCAAGGCCGAGCGGGTCGCGGCCTGGGCCGCTTTTGCCAAGGCCAATCCCGAGGGTTACCTGTACTGCTTCCGTGGCGGCCTGCGCTCGCAGATCACCCAGCAGTGGCTGGCGGAGGCGGGCATCGACTACCCGCGGGTGATCGGCGGCTACAAGGCGATGCGCACCTTTTTGCTGGAAACCACCCAGCAGGCGGTGGTCGAGTGCGATTTCGTCATCGTCGGCGGCATGACCGGCACCGGCAAGACCGAGGTGATCGCGCAACTGGGCAACAGCCTGGACCTGGAAGGCCACGCCAACCACCGCGGCTCCAGTTTCGGCAAGCGCGCCACCGGCCAGCCGGGGCAGATCGACTTCGAGAACCGCCTGGCCATCGACATCCTCAAGCAGCGCGCCGCCGGCACCGAGCAGTTCGTGCTGGAGGACGAGAGCCGCCTGGTCGGCAGCTGCTCGCTGCCGCTGGAGCTGCACCAGGGCATGCAGGCGTATCCGCTGGTGTGGCTGGAAGACAGCTTCGAAGGCCGCGTCGAGCGCATCCTCGGCGATTACGTGATCGACCTGTGCGCCGAGTTTCTCAGCGTGCATGGCGCCGAGGACGGCTTCCGTCTGTTTGCCGAGCGCCTGCTGCAGAGCCTGAGCAATATCCAGAAACGCCTGGGCGGTGAGCGTTACCAGCGCCTGCTGGCGATCATGCAGGCGGCGCTGGCCGAGCAGCAGGGCAGTGGCAGCGTGGATTTGCATCGCGGCTGGATTGAAGGCCTACTGCGCGAGTACTACGACCCCATGTACGCCTTCCAGCGCGAGAGCAAGGCTGAACGCATTGAATTTGCCGGTGAGCAGGCGGCCGTTGTGGCCTACCTGCGTGACCGTGCCCTACGGAGAAAGTCATGACCACGCCACACAGCTTGCTGGACCACGCCGATGCCCAGGATTGCACGGTCTACCGTCCGGACGATCTCGATCCGGATGCCGACGAGCTGGAACTGGGCGATGCACGCATCCTCTTGACGGGCCCGTTCGTGGCGCCGGCCGACTGGGATGCCCTGGCCCGCGAGGACTACTTCGATGGCCATGAGGAAGACCTGTTCGTGACCGCGCGCATCGAGAGCGAGGCGGTCAAGGGCACCCAGGGCTATTTCGTCGCCGAGCCGGGTGACTACGCGGCCGTGGTGGTCGATGGCGAAGTGCAGATGTACTACGTCTATGACCTGGCCGACGGCAGCTACGTGCTGATCCGCGACGACGAAACGCTGGAGTGATCCCGTAGCCCGGATGCAATCCGGGAACGGAGTTGCCTGCATCCCGGATTGCATCCGGGCTACGTCAAGGTTGAGTGAGGGCGCGGACTGCTCCCTCTCCCGTTCACGGGAGAGGGCAGGCCTGTACCCTCTCCCCCGGCCCCTCTCCCACAAGTGGGAGAGGGGAGACGTCAGGCGCACACTCTGGCCATCGCCGTCGGCAGCTATGTCAGGCGCTGTTCCGCCATCCCCGCCACGCTGGCGCGGCCGCTGCTGACCCTCTACATGCTGAATTCCTCACGCAGGCTGGCGATGCGCCGGCGCATGGCGTCCCACTTCCTCGGCGACACTCAGCTACCCGCCCGGTGGGCCGAAGATCGGGTCGCCCGGCACCCTGGCGACGTTGGCGACGTTGGCGAAGTGGCTCACTTGCGGCCCTCGGCGCTGGCGGCGAGCACATCGGTGCGCGCGGCCATGATGAAGTCGTTGCGGTGCAGGCCTTTCATTTCGTGGCTCCACCAGGTGACGGTGACCTTGCCCCATTCGGTGAGCAGGGCCGGGTGGTGGCCGACTTCCTCGGCGATGGCGCCCACCGCATTGGTAAAGGCCAGGGCATGACGGAAGTTCTTGAACAGGAACAGGCGCTCCAGCTCCATATGGTCGTCGCGCACTTCGATGTTCCAGTCCGGGATCTCGCGGATCAGTTCGGCCAGTTCCTCGTCCGACACATGGGGCGCGTCGGCGCGGCAGGCTTCGCATTGGGCTTGGCTAAGGGCGGTCATGTCGGGTTCCTCTGGGATTCGTGGGCAGAGCATAGAAGGTCAGGGGGGGGGCGGATCAGTTCCCTCTCCAGCTTGCGGGAGAGGGTTAGGGAGAGGGCGCTGTTTGGTTCGACCCTCTCCCCCAGAGCCAAAGCCTACGCCGCCTTCGGCGGAAATTTCGGCGTATGCAGGCCCAGTGTCATGGCGTGCTGGACCATGCCCATGATGTCCTCGTGGGCCAGTTCGAATAGACGCTTGAGCTGCGGCAGGACAAAGTACAGCGGTTGCAGGATGTCGATGCGATACGGCGTGCGCATGCATTCCAGCGGGTCGAAGGCCTGGTGCTCGGGGGCGTCGGACAGACTGTAGACCGTCTCCTTGGGCGAGGAGAGGATGCCGCCGCCGTAGATGCGCCGGCCCTGCGGGGTGTCGACTAGGCCGAACTCGATGGTCATCCAGTACAGCCGCGCCAGGTACACGCGCTGTTCCTTGCTCGCGGCCAGGCCGAGCTTGCCGTAGGTGTGGGTGAATTCGGCGAACCAGGGGTTGGTCAGCAGCGGGCAGTGGCCGAAGATCTCGTGGAAGATATCCGGCTCCTGCAGGTAGTCCAGCTCCTCGGGTGTGCGGATAAAGGTGGCCACCGGGAATTGCTTGCTGGCCAGCAGCTCAAAGAAGGTCTGGAACGGAATCAGCGCCGGCACTCGCGCCACGCTCCAACCGGTGGCGGCTTGCAGCACCTTATTGATCTCGCCGAGCTGGGGGATACGCTCGTGGGGCAGGCCGAGCTGCTCGATGCCATCCAGGTATTCCTGGCAGGCGCGACCCTCGATCACCTTGAGCTGGCGGGTGATCAGGGTGTTCCACACCGCGTGTTCGCTGTCCGGGTAGTGGATAAAGCCAGTCGCGTCGGGTTCGCGGGCCAGGTACTGCGTGGTCTTCATCGTCGCCTCCAGCAGGTTTTTGTTGTTGTATTGGACAACAGATAACCCGCTGGCAGTCCGCGGGAAGGTGGTGAGCAGGCATATGCGGCGACTGGTTCAGGCTTATTCGTAAAGAAATGGTTACGCGATTGGCGATGTGGCGTGTCATCGCCTTGCTGCATTGCTTATCTGTCACATATTCTTGACGAATAAAATGTCGCAGCGCCCTCTAATCGAGCCGCTGCGTCCATAACAAGCCCGAGCCGAGCCCCGCCATGCGTATCAAAGTCCACTGCCAGAACCGCGTCGGCATCCTGCGCGACATCCTCAACCTGTTGGTCGACTACGGCATCAACGTCGCCCGTGGCGAAGTTGGCGGCGAGCAGGGCAATGCCATCTATCTGCACTGCCCGAACCTGATCAACCTGCAGTTCCAAGCCCTGCGTCCCAAGCTGGAGGGCATCGGCGGGGTGTTCGGGGTCAAGCGCGTGGGCCTGATGCCCAGTGAGCGCCGCCATCTGGAGCTGAATGCGCTGCTCGGCGCCCTGGATTTCCCGGTGCTGTCGATCGACATGGGCGGCTCTATAGTCGCCGCCAACCGCAGCGCCGCGCAGCTGCTCGGCGTGCGCGTGGACGAGGTGCCGGGCATTCCGCTGTCGCGCTACGCCGAGGATTTCGATCTGCCGGAGCTGGTGCGCGCCAACAAATCGCGGATCAACGGCCTGCGGGTCAAGGTCAAGGGCGACATCTTCCTCGCCGACATCGCCCCGTTGCAGTCCGAGCACGACGAGAGCGAGGCGCTGGCCGGCGCGGTGCTCACCCTGCACCGCGCCGACCGCGTCGGCGAGCGCATCTACCATGTGCGCAAGCAGGAGCTGCGCGGCTTCGATAGCATCTTCCAGAGCTCCAAGGTAATGGCCGCCGTGGTGCGCGAGGCGCGGCGTATGGCACCGCTGGATGCGCCGCTGCTGATCGAAGGTGAGACCGGTACCGGCAAGGAGCTGCTGGCGCGCGCCTGCCACCTGGCCAGCCCGCGCGGCCAGTCACCGTTCATGGCGCTGAATTGCGCCGGGCTGCCGGAATCCATGGCCGAGACCGAGTTGTTCGGCTACGGCCCCGGTGCCTTCGAGGGCGCGCGCCCGGAAGGCAAACTCGGTTTGCTGGAGCTGACTGCCGGCGGCACCCTGTTCCTCGATGGCGTCGGCGAGATGAGTCCGCGCCTGCAGGCCAAGCTGCTGCGCTTTCTGCAGGACGGCTGCTTCCGTCGCGTGGGCAGCGACGAGGAGGTGTACCTGGATGTGCGGGTGATCTGCGCCACCCAGGTCGACCTGTCCGAGCTGTGCGCCAAGGGCGAGTTCCGCCAGGACCTCTACCACCGCCTCAACGTGCTCAGCCTGCATATTCCGCCGCTGCGTGAGTGCCTGGATGGCCTGGCGCCGCTGGTCGAGCACTTCCTCGACCAGGCCAGCCGGCAGATCGGCTGCCCGCTGCCCAAACTGGCGCCGGCGGTGTTGGACAAGCTCGGTCACTACCACTGGCCGGGCAATGTGCGCCAGCTGGAGAACGTGTTGTTCCAGGCCGTGTCGTTGTGCGACGGCGGCACGGTCAAGGTCGAGCACATCCGCCTGCCAGACTACGGCGCGCCGCAGCCGCTGGGTGATTTCTCCCTGGATGGCGGGCTGGATACTATCCTCGGCCGCTTCGAGAAGGCGGTGCTGGAGCGCCTCTACCACGAACACCCGAGCAGCCGCCTGCTGGGCAAGCGCCTGGGGGTGTCGCACACCACCATCGCCAACAAGCTGCGCCAGCATGGTTTGGGCAAAGAGTAGAACTACGACCTTGGTGCAATAGGCAGCGAGGCGGGGTGGGGGTAAAAAGTCAGGCGTCCGGTTCCTGCGAATCCCGGACGGCGTTTCTAGCATTCCTCCCCCGGAATGAATTGGCAGGCGGCCTCCGGGTCGCCTTTTTTTGCCCGCCGAACGCCGCCAGGATCTTGGTCGTAGAGCGCTAAGACCATGGTCGAATGGCCCTACGGGCTGTCGGGGGATACAACAGGCCCCATAGAACAACAACTACCCGCCGAGGTGTTTAGTCATGAGTTCCGCTTCCCTGTATCCCGTGCGCCCCGAGGTCGCTGCCCAGTCACTGACCGACGAGGCGACCTACAAAGCCATGTACCAGCAGTCGGTGATCAACCCCGACGGCTTCTGGCGTGAGCAGGCCAGGCGCCTGGACTGGATCAAGCCGTTCAGCAAGGTCAAGCAGACCTCCTTCGACGACCACCACGTCGATATCAAGTGGTTTGCCGACGGCACCCTCAACGTCTCGGCCAACTGCCTGGACCGTCACCTCGCCGAGCGCGGCGACCAGTTGGCGATCATCTGGGAAGGTGACGACCCGTCCGAGCACGAGGAAATCACCTACCGCCAGCTGCACGAGCAGGTGTGCAAGTTCGCCAACGCCTTGCGCGGCCAGGATGTGCACCGTGGCGATGTGGTGACCATCTATATGCCGATGATTCCGCAAGCCGTGGTGGCCATGCTGGCCTGTGCCCGCATCGGCGCCATTCACTCGGTGGTGTTCGGCGGCTTCTCTCCGGAAGCGCTGGCCGGGCGCATCATCGATTGCCAGTCGAAGGTGGTGATCACCGCCGACGAAGGCCTGCGTGGCGGCAAGAAGACCCCACTCAAGGCCAACGTCGATGACGCCCTGACCAACCCGGAAACCAGCAGCGTGACCAAGGTCATCGTCTGCCAGCGCACCGGCTCCGAGATCAAGTGGAACCAGCACCGCGACATCTGGTACGAAGACCTGATGAAGGTCGCCGGCAGCGTCTGCGCGCCGAAGGAGATGGGCGCCGAAGAAGCGCTGTTCATCCTCTACACCTCCGGCAGCACCGGCAAGCCCAAGGGCGTGCTGCACACCAGCGCCGGCTACCTGCTGTATGCCGCGCTGACCCATGAGCGGGTGTTCGACTACAAGCCGGGCGAAGTCTACTGGTGCACCGCCGATGTCGGCTGGGTCACCGGCCACAGCTACATCGTCTATGGCCCGCTGGCCAACGGCGCGACCACCCTGATGTTTGAAGGCGTGCCGAACTACCCGGACGTGACCCGCGTCGCCAAGATCATCGACAAGCACAAGGTCAACATCCTCTACACAGCGCCGACCGCCATCCGCGCCATGATGGCCCAGGGCAAAGCCGCCGTTGCGGGTGCCGATGGTTCCAGCCTGCGTCTGCTCGGTTCGGTCGGCGAGCCGATCAACCCGGAAGCCTGGCACTGGTACCATGAGAACGTCGGCCAGTCGCGCTGCCCGATCGTCGATACCTGGTGGCAGACCGAAACCGGTGGGGTGCTGATCAGCCCGCTGCCGGGCGCTACGGCGCTCAAGCCGGGCTCGGCGACCCGTCCATTCTTCGGCGTACAGCCGGCGCTGGTGGACAACCTGGGCAACCTGGTCGAAGGCGCGGCCGAAGGCAACCTGGTGATCATCGATTCCTGGCCGGGCCAGGCGCGCACCTTGTACGGCGACCACGACCGCTTCGTCGACACCTACTTCAAGACCTTCAAGGGTATGTACTTCACCGGTGACGGTGCCCGTCGCGACGAAGACGGTTACTACTGGATCACCGGGCGGGTCGACGACGTGCTCAACGTGTCCGGCCACCGCATGGGCACCGCCGAGATCGAGAGCGCGATGGTCGCCCACCCGAAAGTCGCCGAGGCCGCCGTGGTTGGCGTGCCGCACGACCTCAAGGGGCAGGGTATCTACGTCTACGTGACCCTGAACAACGGCGAGGAACCTTCCGAGCAGTTGCGTCAGGAACTGAAAAACTGGGTGCGCAAGGAGATCGGCCCGATCGCCTCGCCGGATGTGATCCAGTGGGCGCCTGGTCTGCCCAAGACCCGCTCGGGCAAGATCATGCGCCGCATCCTGCGCAAGATCGCCGTCGCCGAATACGATGCCCTCGGTGACATCTCCACGCTGGCCGATCCTGGCGTGGTGCAGCATCTCGTCGATACCCATCGCACCATGCAGGCGGCCTGATTCGTCAGCTTCCGCGCAGCGTGCACAACCCCGGCCACAAGCCGGGGTTTTTCTTTTCTGGCGGGGAAGGGGGATGAATATCGGGATTTGTCCGCTTCTGCCCGGCGACGTAACACCCGGCGGTAACGCGCTGCGCGGTTTCGGGGAGGGCGGAAACACTGTACGCCGGGATGGTGCGCAAAAGCCTGCGGGAAAATCCTGTTAGATCGCTGAAAAGCCGCATTGCAGGGGCTTTCAGGTTTTTATGGCGTGGATATTGCTGGCATCTAAGGTTAATGTTTTTGTCTCTCTGGTCATGTTTTTCATGGCCTGTCAAGCCGCCTTGCGCGCCTCTCCTGTGGTTCTGTAATTAGTTGTCGCTTTGAGGAAATATCGGTCTTCCCCTGCTCGCTAGAATGCCGCCCACCTGGCCGCACCACTTGTGGCGCCTTTCGGGGCGGCAAAGCTGGTGACACTTCCTACAATTTACCCACGGCCCTGGCGAACCTCATTCTGCCAAACGATGTCCCCATTCGAAGGAGTCACACCATGAAGAAGATCGTACTTCTCGGCGCCCTGGCGCTGTCCGCGTTCAGTGCGCTGGTTCAGGCAGAAGACAAGCCGCTGCGTATCGGTATCGAGGCAGCCTACCCACCGTTCGCCTTCAAGCAGCCCGATGGCAGCATCACCGGCTTCGACTACGACATTGGTCAGGCCCTGTGCGCCGAGATGAAGGTCGAGTGCAAGTGGATCGAGCAGGAATTCGACGGTCTGATTCCGGCCCTGAAAGTACGCAAGTTCGATGCCGTGCTGTCGTCCATGTCGATCACCGAAGAGCGCCTGAAGTCGGTCGACTTCACCGCCAAGTACTACCACACCCCGGCCAAGCTGGCGATGAAGGCCGGCACCGTGATCACCGATCCGCTGGTTGACCTCAAAGGCAAGAAAGTTGGCGTGCAGCGCGCCTCGATCTACGACCGCTACGCCACCGACGTGTTCGCTCCGGCAGGTATCGAAGTGGTGCGCTACAGCTCGCAGAACGAGATCTTCCTGGACCTGGCTTCCGGCCGTGTCGATGCCACCCTGGCCGATGTCGTCAACATCGACGATGGCTTCATCAAGACCGATGCCGGTAAAGGCTTCGCCCTGGTAGGCCCGGACTACACCGAGGAGAAGTACTTCGGTAACGGCGCGGGTATCGCCGTACGCAAGGGTGACAAGGCCCTGGCCGACAAGATCAGCGCCGCCATCCTGGCCATCCGCGCCAACGGCAAATACAAGGAAGTGCAGGACAAGTACTTCCAGTTCAACGTTTACGGCGAGTAAGGCCGGGCTGACCTGCCTTCGCCACTGAAGGCAGGTGCTCCGCCGGGCCGGTTGCAGGGCGCCGCTATCGGGCGCCACTGCAGCAGCCTGCTCCCCTGGCGCAGGGGCGTTCCTCCTGTTTTTCCCTGAGGATTAATTCATGCTCAACGGCTATGGCTCGACCATTCTCGATGGTGTCTGGCTCACCTTGCAGCTGGCTCTGCTGTCGATGGCGGTGGCTATTTCTCTCGGCTTGCTCGGTGCGGCCTGTCGTCTGTCGCCGATCAAATGGCTGGCGCTGTTGGGTGAGACGTACGCCACGGTGATTCGCGGGATTCCCGACCTGGTGCTGATCCTGCTGATCTTCTACGGCGGCCAGGACCTGGTGAACCGTATTGCCCAGCTGGTGGAGTACGACGGCTACATCGATATCAACCCGTTTATCGCCGGGGTCGGCACCCTGGGCTTCATCTATGGCGCCTACCTGTCCGAGACCTTCCGCGGTGCCTTCATGGCCATCCCCAAGGGCCAGGGCGAGGCGGGCATGGCTTACGGCATGAGTTCGCTGCGGGTGTTTTTCCGCATCCTGGTGCCGCAGATGATCCGTCTGGCGATTCCCGGCTTCACCAACAACTGGCTGGTGCTGATCAAGGCTACCGCGCTGATTTCCCTGGTCGGCCTGCAGGACATGATGGCCCGCGCCAAGAGCGCCGGCGATGCGACCCGCGAGCCGTTCACCTACATCCTGCTGGCGGCGGCCATCTACCTGGCCATCACCAGTGTTTCCCTGCTCGTTCTGCGCTACCTCGAACGCCGCTATTCGGTGGGCGTCAAGGCGATGGAAATTTAAGGGGCTGCCATGATTTTCGATTACAACGTGGTACTCGACAGCCTGCCGCTCTACTTTGGCGGTGTGCTGATCACCCTCAAGCTGCTGGTGATCGCCCTGGCCTTCGGTCTGGCCCTGGCCGTGCCGCTGGCGCTGATGCGTGTGTCCAAGCAGCCGGCGGTGAACTTCCCGGCCTGGCTGTACACCTACGCCATTCGTGGTACGCCGATGCTGGTGCAGCTGTACCTGCTGTACTACGGCCTGGCCCAGTTCGAAGCGGTGCGCGAGAGCGTGCTCTGGCCTTACCTGTCCAACGCCACTTTCTGCGCCTGTCTGGCCTTTGCCATCAACACCAGCGCCTATTCGGCGGAGATCCTCGCCGGCAGCATCAAGGCCACGCCTTATGGCGAGATCGAGGCGGCCAAGGCCATGGGCATGTCGCGTTTCAAACTGTACCGGCGGATTCTGCTGCCCTCGGCCCTGCGCCGTGCGCTGCCGCAATACAGCAACGAAGTGATCATGATGCTGCACACCACCAGCCTGGCGTCCATCGTCACCCTGGTCGACATCACCGGTGCGGCCAAGACCGTCAGCTCGCAGTACTACCTGCCGTTCGAGGCCTATATCACTGCCGGTCTGTTCTATCTGGTGCTGACCTTCATCCTGGTGCGCCTGTTCAAACTGGCCGAACGTCGCTGGCTGGCCTATTTGGCCCCGCGCAAAGCCTGAACCACCGATTCCACCGCATTCGCATACGAGAGCCGAGACCATGTACAAACTTGAAGTCCAGGATCTGCACAAACGCTACGGCGACCACGAAGTGCTCAAGGGTGTATCCCTGGCGGCCAAGGCCGGCGACGTGATCAGCATCATCGGCTCCAGCGGCTCGGGCAAGAGCACCTTCCTGCGCTGCATCAACATGCTCGAGCAGCCCTACGGCGGCAAGATCCTGCTCAATGGCGAAGAGCTCAAGCTGGTGAAGAACAAGGACGGCGCGCTCAAAGCCGCCGATCCCAAGCAGCTGCAGCGCATGCGCTCGCGCCTGTCCATGGTGTTCCAGCACTTCAACCTGTGGTCGCACATGAGCGCCCTGGAAAACGTCATCGAGGCGCCCGTGCATGTGCTCGGCGTATCGAAGAAGGAAGCCCTGGAAAAGGCTGAGCACTACCTGGCCAAGGTCGGTGTGGCGCACAGAAAAGACGCCTATCCGGCGCACATGTCTGGCGGCGAGCAGCAGCGCGTGGCGATTGCCCGTGCCCTGGCCATGGAGCCGGAAGTGATGCTGTTCGACGAGCCGACTTCGGCGCTCGATCCCGAGCTGGTCGGCGAAGTGCTCAAGGTCATGAAGGACCTGGCCCTGGAGGGTCGCACCATGGTCGTGGTCACCCACGAGATGGGTTTTGCCCGCGAGGTGTCCAACCAGCTGATCTTCCTGCACAAGGGCATAGTCGAAGAAACCGGTTGCCCGAAAGAAGTGCTGGCCAATCCGCAGTCGGATCGCCTCAAGCAGTTCCTTTCCGGCAGCTTGAAGTAGGAACTAGACTGCGAGCCATGACTGCCACTTCCCACTGCATCGGTTTCCTTATCTGGCCAGAAACCAGGCCCATGACCCTGGCCCTGGCCGAGGAAGCCCTGCGCGTGGCGCAGCGCGTGCACCCGGAGGTGGTCTACGAACTGCGCTTCCTGCACGCCGAGCCACTGGCCGAAGGCGGTTGGCAGATGCCGGGCGAGCCCTGGGCCGGGCGCCTGGACGGCTGCCAGAAGTTGTTCCTGCTGGCCGACGAGCCGCCGGTGCATGTCGCGCCGGCATTGGCTTCCGCATTGAAACAGCTGGCCCGTGCCGGTGCGCAGCTTGGCGGGTTGTCGGCCGGGGTTTATCCGCTGGCCCAGCTCGGCCTGCTCGACGGCTACCGCGCTGCCGTGCACTGGCGCTGGCAGGATGATTTCACCGAACGTTTCCCCAAGGTCATCGGCACCAGTCACCTGTTCGACTGGGACCGTGATCGCCTCAGCGCCTGTGGCGGCCTGGCCGTGCTCGACCTGCTGCTGGCCGTGCTGGCCCGTGACCACGGCGCCGAACTGGCCGGGGCGGTCAGCGAAGAGCTGGTGGTCGAGCGCATCCGCGAAGGTGGCGAGCGCCAGCGCATTCCGTTGCAGAACCGCATTGGCTCCAGCCACCCCAAGCTGACCCAGGCCGTGCTGCTGATGGAAGCCAATATCGAAGAGCCGCTGACCACCGACGAGATCGCCACCCATGTGTGCGTGTCGCGGCGCCAGCTGGAACGCATCTTCAAGCAGTACCTCAACCGCGTGCCGAGCCAGTACTACCTGGAGCTGCGCCTGAACAAGGCGCGCCAGCTGCTGATGCAGACCAGCAAGTCGATCATCCAGATCGGCCTGTCCTGTGGCTTCTCCTCCGGCCCGCACTTCTCCAGCGCTTACCGCAACTTCTTCGGCGCCACCCCGCGCGAAGATCGCAACCAGCGTCGCAGCACCAGCCCCTTCGAAATCGCGCCGAGCCCGTCAGAGCGCGGTTGAGCGGCGCTTCGCCGGTCAGTCGGGCGCTATGCCCAGGTCGCCATTGCGCTGGATCTGTTGCGGTTGTGAGGCCTGATCGGCGCGCTGCTGCGCCTGGTACTGGGCGATGGCCTGGCGGGCATTGAACAGCAGATGCTCGCGGCCCAGTTGATCTGCCAGGCCGCTATGCCGAACCATTTTCAGCACTTCCGGGTTGAGGCCGGCCAGCCACAGGCTGATGCCCTGCTCGGCGGCGCGTTGCTGGGCCTCCTGGAGCATCTTGAAGGCGGAGTACTCGATGTCCGGCACCCGGCTCAGATCGAGGGTCAGCACCTTGGGTTGGTACTGCGTCAGCAGGGTCTTGATCTGATCGGCAACCAGCTGGACATTGACGAAGAACAGGCGGCCTTCCGGGCGTACCAGCAGCAGGCCGTCGAAGGTCTCGTCGTTCGGGTGCTCTGGCGAGAGCGGGCGCAGCACATCGGTGCCGGGCTTGCGGGCCAATACATAGACATGGGGTTTGGCGGTCTGGCTGGCGAGGCCGATCAGCGACACCACGATGGCCACCACAATGCCTTGCAGCGTGCCGAACAGCAGTACGCCGATACAGGCGATGCAGGCCCAGCGGAACTCCATGCTGCGCACCTGCAGGATCGAGCGGAATTCGCCGGGCTGGATCAGGCCCACCGAGTAGACGATCACCACGGCCGCCAGGGTGGCGTGTGGCAGCAGGCCGAGTAGTGGCGCGAGCAGCAGCATGGTGGCCGCGGCTGTGCCGGCAGTCACCAGCGAGGCCAGCTGCGAGCGGCCGCCGGCGGCCTTGACCACGGCGGTCTGCGAGGTGCCGCCGCCCGCCGGCATGGCGCCGAACAGGGCGCCGCCCAGGTTGGCCGCGCCGGTCGCCAGCAGTTCGCGGTTGGCATTGATCGGTGGTTGGTTGGTTTCGGCAAAGGCGCGCCCGGCGGCAATCGACTCGGTAAAGCTCATCAGCGCGATACCCAGTGCGCCCGGCAACAGCAGCATCACCAGATGAGTGTCCGGCAGGGTCAGCGATGGCAGGCCCTGCGGGATCAAGCCGACAATCGCCACGCCCTGTGCCTGCAGGCCGAACCACCAGGCGGCGGCGATGCCGCCCGCCACCGCCACCAGCGGGGCGGGGGAGTGCGGCAGCAGGCGCTCCATGCCGATCAGTACGACCAGGGTGGCCACTGCCACGGCAAGGGTCAGCAGCGAGGTTTGTGGCAGCAGGCTGAACAGGCTCAGCAGGTCGGGGAAGAAACCCTGTTTGTCGAGGTGTAGCCCCAGCAGCTTGGGTATCTGGTCGAGCACGATGACCAGGCCGATGCCAGCCTTGAAGCCGGTCAGCACCGGGGTGGAAATGAAATTGGCGATAAAGCCCAGGCGCAGCACCGACGCCAGCATCAACAGAACGCCCACCAGTGCGCTGAGCGTGGCCACCGCAACAATCAGCTTGTTGGGGTCGCCATCCGGCACCGCCAGGCCGAGCTGGGTGCCGGCCAGGATCGCCAGGGTGGTGGTGGAGCTGACGCTGAGCACGCGCGAGCTGCCGAGCAGGGCGTAGATCAGCATGGGCACGAAGGCGGTATACAGGCCGATCGCCACCGGCAGCCCGGCAACGGTGGCATAAGCCATGGATTTGGGCAGCACCACGGCGGCGGCGGTTAGCCCGGCTACCAGATCCAGGCGCCAGGTTTTACCGAGACCGCTGAGAAATGTTGTCATCGTTTGGTTTCCTTGGTGCCGGTCTGTTTACGCTTGATGTAGGCAGGCAAAGTCTCGCTTCGGCTTTGGTATCACGTATTGATCTGGGTTGGCTGAACCGTGCATGTCTGAAGATGGCTGTGCGAGCCACTTGCGCCGGTGGATGCGTGCTTTTGCTATGCCTCGGTGAGCTCGTCGGCGATGGCTTCGTGCCGCTTTTGCAGCACCATAAATCGGCCTATGCTCAGTGCGGTACAAGCCGGATAACTATAAGAAGATGCGCTTATTACAGATACTGCTGTTTTGCTGGATGAGTTCCGGCGCTGCCGCTGTGGCTGCTGCCAGTGATGCGTTTCTGCTCCTGGATGAGAGAAATCCGCGCGTCGAGCTCAATGCCTATTTCGAATATCTCGCGGATCCGGGTTCCGTAGAAGATGTCTATGGCATTCACGCGCTGCCTGCCCAGCGCTTCACCCGCCATTTCGCCGAGGTGCCGAACTTCGGTTTCACCGGGCAGCGCTATTGGTTCCGCACCCAGTTGCGGCAGAGCGCTGGTGATGAGAGCTGGTTCCTGGAGTTCGATTATCCGCCCCTGGATAACATCGATGTGTATCTGCTCGATCAGCATGGCGAGGCGCTGGTCGCCGAGCATGGTGGGGATCGGCGACAGTTTGACCGGCGCTCGATCAAAAGCCGGCAATTCACCGTGGAGTTGCAGCTACCGCTGGATGAGCCGGTCTGGCTGTATGTAGCGGTGCAGACCGAGGGCTCGCTGCAGGTGCCGGCGGTACTCTCCAACGCCACCCACTATGTGTCCAAGAGTCGCACCGAGTATTACCTGCTGGGGCTCTACTACGGCGCTCTGCTGTCGATGCTGCTCTACACCCTGCTGACCTATCTGTCGGTCCGGGATGTCAGCCACCTCTATTACATTGCCTACATTGCCGCCTATGGGTTGTTCCAACTGACGCTCAATGGCCTGGCCTTTGAGTATCTGTGGCCACAGTGGCCAGAGTGGAACAACCGCATGCTGCCGCTGTCGATCTCGGTGGCCACGCTCACCCTGATTGCATTGACCCGCTCGTTCCTGCAGACCCGCATATTGGTGCCGCGCATCGATCGCCTGCTGTTGCTGATGCTGTGGTTCTATGCCCTGTCAGCACTGGCCTGTCTGGCCATTTCCTATAACTGGGCGATTCGCTTGAGCACCGCGTCCGTGGTGATTTCTCCGCTGGTGGTGTTTGCGGTGGCGGTGCGGATTTTCTGGGCCGGCTATCGGCAGTCGCGCTTTTTCCTCCTGGCGTTCACGGCGCTGCTGCTGGGCATGGTGCTTTACGCACTGAAGACCTTTCATGTGCTGCCGGGTAACCCTCTTACCGAGCACGCCCTGCAGTTCAGCTCTGCGCTGCAGATGATCCTGCTGGTGGTGGCGCTGGCCGACCGCATGCGCCTGTTGAAGCAGGAAAATCTGCGCATCGAGCAAGAGGCGCGAGTGCTGCTCGAACAGCGTGTGTTGGAGCGCACGGAAGAGCTCAACAGTGCCCTGCGCGAGCTGAGCGACAAAAACCGCCAGCTCAGCGAGCTGAGCACGATCGATGGGCTGACCGGGGTGTATAACCGCGCCCATCAGGAAGAAGTCCTCGCCACAGAGTGGGCGCGTGCCTGCCGGCAGAAAGGCCCGCTGTCCGTGCTGATGGTCGACATCGACCATTTCAAACGCATCAATGACAATTATGGGCACCAATCTGGTGATGCCGTGCTCCAGACGGTCGCGGCGCTTATCAAGAGCTTTGCCAAGCGCAAGGCCGATGTGGTGTGCCGTTATGGTGGCGAGGAGTTCATGGTGATTCTGCCGGATACCACCGCCGAGGGCGCCCAACTGGTCGCCGAGGGTATTCGCCAGGCCCTGGCTGAGCTCGATATTCCGCTGGCTGGCGAAGTCCTCAGGGTCACCGTCAGCATCGGCCTGGCATCGGCGATTCCCGATTCGCCGGCCCAGAATGAGCTGGTGGCGCTGGTTGGTGCGGCAGATGCCGCGCTCTATCGGGCCAAGCAGGAAGGGCGCAATCGGGTCCGCCAGGGCGGTCTGTAGCTCGCGGCCTGATTGTCGCGGGCCGTCTGGCGGGCTGGCGAAGGCATCAGGCGCAGCAGCCCGGCTTTGTCAGCGGCGGCTAGAGTCGCAGCCCGTTGCACCGCTACAGGACATTTCGCCTCCTGCTTTTTTCCCCTCAGCAGCGCCGATGCCGCTGCGCAGCGTTTAAACTGCGCAATTCCGCTGCTTTCTGTCGCATTGCCGAAAGCCCCGGAAAACCACGGGTTGCCGCTGTAAGAAGTTGTCGCATGGCGGCAATGCGGGCCCGTAACCAGCCCCTACAATCCTTTCATCACCTGCCATTCAGTGCCGGTGCTGCTTATTCAGGAGAGCTCAGATGTCCGTTCAGCACGATCCGGTGCAACGCGCCGATTTCGACCAGGTCATGGTCCCCAACTATGCGCCCGCCGCTTTCGTGCCGGTGCGTGGTCAGGGTTCGCGAGTCTGGGATCAAAGCGGTCGAGAGCTGATCGACTTCGCCGGCGGCATCGCCGTCAACGTGCTGGGTCACTGCCATCCGGCATTGGTCAGCGCGCTGACCGAGCAGGCCAACACCATGTGGCACATCTCCAACGTGTTCACCAACGAGCCGGCCCTGCGCCTGGCGCACAAGCTGGTCGACGCGACCTTCGCCGACCGCGTGTTCTTCTGCAACTCCGGCGCCGAAGCCAACGAGGCCGCCTTCAAGCTGGCCCGTCGGGTTGCCTTCGATAAGTTCGGCGAGGACAAGTGCGAGATCATCGCCGCGACCAACAGCTTCCACGGCCGTACCCTGTTCACCGTCAGTGTCGGTGGCCAGCCGAAGTACTCCGACGGTTTCGGGCCGAAGATCCAGGGCATCAGCCATGTCCCGTATAACGATCTGGACGCGCTGAAAGCGGCGATCTCCGACAAGACCTGCGCCGTTGTGCTGGAGCCGATTCAGGGCGAGGGCGGTGTGCTGCCGGCCGACCAAGCCTACCTGGAGGGCGCGCGCAAGCTGTGCGACGAGCATAACGCGCTGCTGGTGTTCGACGAAGTGCAGACTGGCATGGGCCGCAGCGGCGAGCTGTTCGCCTACATGCACTACGGCGTGACCCCGGACATCCTCTCCAGCGCCAAGAGCCTGGGTGGCGGTTTCCCGATCGGCGCCATGCTCACCACCACCGAGCTGGCCAAGCACCTGGCCGTCGGCACCCACGGCACCACCTACGGCGGCAACCCGCTGGCCTGCGCCGTCGGCGAGGCGGTGATCGATGTGATCAATACCCCGGCCGTGCTGGCAGGGGTGAAGGCCAAGCATCAGCAGTTCACCAGCCGCCTGCGCGCGATCGGCGAGAAGTACGGCGTGTTCAGCGAAGTGCGTGGCCTCGGCCTGCTGCTCGGCTGCGTGCTTTCCGATGCCTGGAAAGGCAAGGCCAAGACCGTGCTGGATGCCGCCGCCGCCGAAGGCGTGATGGTGCTGCAGGCCAGCCCGGATGTGGTGCGCTTCGCCCCGAGCCTGGTGGTGGAAGACGCCGACATCAACGAGGGCCTGGACCGCTTCGAGCGCGCCGTGGCCAAGCTGGTACAGGGCTGATGCCCTGGCCGCGCCTGCGGGCGCGGCCGGTTGGCGGCACAGGCAGTGCCGCCTGCTTTCTCAGGACGAGCAATTCCATGCGTGATCGGGCCATGGCCCGGTCTTTCTCCAGCGCCTTCCATTGAGGCGCCTGGAGCTTTTATTGAAAAAGGAGTGACGCCATGCTGGTGATGCGCCCCGCGCAACTGTCCGACCTTGCCGAAGTGCAGCGTCTGGCTGCGGATAGCCCGGTAGGTGTCACTTCACTGCCGGACGACGCAGCCCGCCTGAGCGACAAGATCGCCGCCTCGGAGGCCTCGTTCGCCGCCGAAGTCAGCTTCAACGGCGAGGAGAGCTACTTCTTCGTCCTCGAAGACACCGCCAGCGGCCGTCTGGTCGGCTGCTCCGGCATCGTCGCCTCGGCCGGCTACTCCGAGCCGTTCTACAGCTTCCGCAACGAGACCTTCGTGCATGCCTCGCGCGAGCTGAAGATCCACAACAAGATCCACGTCCTCTCGCTGTGCCACGACCTCACCGGCAACAGCCTGCTGACCAGCTTCTACGTGCAGCGCGAACTGGTCGACAGCGCCTTCGCCGAGCTCAACTCGCGGGCCCGTCTGTTGTTCGTCGCCAGCCACCCGGAGCGTTTCGCCGACGCCATGGTGGTGGAGATCGTCGGCTCCAGCGACGAGCAGGGCGACTCGCCGTTCTGGGATGCGGTCGGGCGCAACTTCTTCGACATGAGCTACACCGAGGCCGAGCGCCTGTGCGGCCTGAAGAGCCGCACCTTCCTCGCCGAGCTGATGCCGCATTACCCGATCTACGTGCCGCTGCTGCCCGATAGCGCGCAGGAGGCCATGGGCCAGGTCTACAGCCGCGCCCAGGTGACCTTCGACATTCTCATGCGCGAAGGCTTCGAGACCGATCACTACATCGACATCTTCGACGGCGGCCCGACCCTGCATGCGCGTACCTCGGGCATCCGCTCGATCGCCCAGAGCCGCGTGGTGCCGGTGCGCATCGGCGAGCCGGGCAAGGGTGGCCGCCAGTACCTGGTGAGCAACGGCCAGTTGCAGGACTTCCGCGCCATCGTCGCCGACCTCGACTGGGTACCCGGCAAGCCGGTGACCCTGTCCGCCGAGGCGGCCGAGGCTCTGGGTGTCGGTGAAGGCGTCAGCGTCAGGCTGGTCGCGGTTTAAATACAAGCGGCGCGCTGCACGCAGCACGCCTGGACGCATTTCAAACTCGTAGCTGGCCGCCGCAGGCAGGCCGCTATCCGGAGGATCTATGATCGTTCGCCCCGTCCGTAGTGCCGATTTGCCGGCGCTGTTCGACCTGGCCCGCAGTACCGGCGCCGGGCTGACCACCTTGCCGGCCAACATGGAGCGGCTGGCGCATCGGGTCAGCTGGGCGGAGAAGACTTTTCGCGGCGAGGCCGAGCGCGCCGATGCCGACTACCTGTTCGTGCTCGAAGACGATGACGGCCAGGTTGTCGGCATCTCCGCCGTGGCCGGCGCCGTGGGCATGCGCGAGCCCTGGTACAACTACCGCCTGGGCCTGACCGTGAGCGCCTCGCAGGAGCTGAAGATCTACCGCGAGATCCCCACCCTGTTCCTCGCCAACGACCTCACCGGCAACTCCGAGCTGTGCTCGCTGTTCCTGCATGCCGACCACCGCAGCGGCCTCAACGGCCGTCTGCTGTCGAAGGCGCGCTTCCTGTTCATCGCCGAGTTCCGTGAGCTGTTCGGTGACAAAGTGATCGCCGAGATGCGCGGCATGTCCGACGCCAATGGTCGCTCGCCGTTCTGGGAAAGCCTCGGTCGGCACTTCTTCAAGATGGAATTCAGCCAGGCTGACTATCTCACCGGCGTCGGCAACAAGGCCTTCATCGCCGAGCTGATGCCCAAGTTCCCGCTGTACACCTGCTTCCTCTCCCCGGAGGCGCGCAGCACCATCGGCCGCGTCCACCCGGACACCGAGCCGGCGCTGGCCATGCTCAAGGGCGAGGGCTTCGCCTACCAGGGTTATGTCGACATCTTCGACGCCGGCCCGGCCATCGAGGTGCCCACCGACAAGATCCGTGCGGTGCAGAACAGCCAGACCCTGGTACTGGCCGTCGGCACGCCGGGCGATGACGCCACGCCTTACCTGATCCACAACCGCAAGCGTGAAGACTGCCGCATCACTGCTGCCCCGGCGCGCGTCGCCGCCGGCACCCTGGTGGTCGATGCGCAGACCGCGAAACGCCTGCAACTCGCCGTCGGTGCCCAGGTGCGCGCGGTACCGCTGTCGGCCAAGGAGACAAAATAATAATGACCACTCACTTCATCGCCGGTCACTGGCAACCCGGCCAGGGCGAGGCCTTCACCTCCCTCAATCCGGTGACTCAGGAAAGTATCTGGGCTGGCCAGGGCGCCAGTACTGCGCAGGTCGAGGCTGCCGTGCAGGCCGCCCGTGCCGCGTTCCCGGCCTGGGCCCGGCGCTCGCTGGAAGAGCGCATCGCCGTGCTCGAGCAGTTCGCCGTCACCCTCAAGGCGCACAGCGACGAGCTGGCGCGCACCATCGGCGAGGAAACCGGCAAGCCGCTGTGGGAGTCCGCCACCGAAGTGACCAGCATGGTCAACAAGGTCGCCATCTCCGTGCAGAGCTACCGCGAGCGCACTGGCATCAAGAGCGGCCCGCTGGCCGACGCCACCGCCGTGCTGCGGCACAAGCCGCATGGCGTGGTGGCAGTGTTCGGCCCCTACAACTTCCCCGGTCACCTGCCCAACGGCCATATCGTGCCGGCGCTGCTGGCCGGCAACGCGGTGGTGTTCAAGCCCAGCGAGTTGACGCCGAAAGTCGCCGAGCTGACGGTCAAGTGCTGGATCGAAGCCGGCCTGCCGGCTGGTGTGCTCAACCTGGTGCAGGGCGCCCGCGAAACCGGCGTGGCCCTGGCCGCCAGCGCTGGCATCGACGGCCTGTTCTTCACCGGCTCCAGCCGTACCGGCAACCTGCTGCACAGCCAATTCGCCGGGCGTCCGGACAAGATCCTGGCCCTGGAAATGGGCGGCAACAACCCGCTGGTGGTGGATCAGGTCGCCGACCTGGATGCCGCCGTGTACACCATCATCCAGTCCGCCTTCATCTCCGCTGGCCAGCGCTGCACCTGTGCGCGGCGCCTGCTGGTGCCGGCGGGCGCGTGGGGCGATGCCCTGCTGGCGCGGCTGGTAGCGGTCAGCTCGACGATCAAGGTCGGTGCCTTCGACGAACAACCTGCGCCCTTCATGGGTTCGGTGATTTCCCTGGCGGCGGCCGAGCATCTGCTCAAGGCCCAGCGCCAACTGGCCGACCAGGGCGCCAGCGTGCTGCTGGAGATGATCCAGCCGCTGCCGAACGCCGCGCTGCTGACCCCGGGCATCATCGACGTCACCGCGGTTGCCGAGCGCATCGACGAGGAGTTCTTCGGCCCGCTGCTGCAGGTGATTCGCTACGCCGATTTCGACGCTGCCATCGCCGAGGCCAACAACACCCAGTTCGGCCTGGCCGCTGGTCTGTTGTCGGACTCCGCCGAGCGCTACCAGCAGTTCCTCATCGAGAGCCGCGCCGGCATCGTCAACTGGAACAAACAGCTGACCGGCGCCGCCAGCAGCGCGCCCTTCGGTGGCGTCGGCGCCTCCGGCAACCACCGCGCCAGTGCCTACTACGCGGCTGACTACTGCGCCTATCCGGTCGCCTCGCTGGAAAGTGAAACCCTGAGCCTGCCCGCCACCCTGACCCCGGGAGTGAGTCTGTGATGTCCGCCTATGAGATGAACTTTGACGGCCTGGTTGGCCCGACCCACAACTACGGCGGCCTGTCCTACGGCAACGTGGCGTCGCAGAGCAACAGCCAGGTGGCGTCCAATCCCAAGGAAGCGGCGCTGCAAGGCCTGGGCAAGATGAAGGCGCTGATGGAGATGGGCTTCAAGCAGGGCGTATTCGCCCCGCAGGAACGCCAGGATGTCGCCGCTCTGCGCAGCCTGGGTTTCGCCGGCAGCGACGCCCAGGTGATTGCCCAGGCGGCGAAACAGGCGATGCCGTTGCTGGCTGCTGTCAGCTCGGCCTCCAGCATGTGGACGGCCAACTCCTGCACCGTCAGCCCGAGTGCCGACACCGCCGACGGCCGCGTGCATTTCACTGCGGCCAACCTCAACTGCAAGTTCCACCGCAGCATCGAGCACCCGACCACCAGTCGCGTGCTCGGTGCCATGTTCGCCAGCGAGCAGCACTTCGCTCACCACGCCGCGCTGCCGGCCGTCGGCCAGTTCGGTGACGAAGGCGCGGCCAACCACACGCGCTTCTGCAAAGGCTATGGCGATGCCGGCGTGGAATTCTTCGTCTACGGCCGCAGCGCCTTCGACAGCCGCTACCCGGCGCCGCTGCGCTACCCGGCGCGGCAGACCCTGGAAGCCTCGCAGGCTATCGCCCGGCTGCATGGCTTGAGCGACGAGGGTGTGGTCTATGCTCAACAGAACCCGGCGGTGATCGACCAGGGTGTGTTCCACAACGATGTGATCGCGGTGGGTAACGGCGAAGTGCTGTTCTACCACCAGGATGCCTTCCTCGACACCGAGCAGGTGCTGGCCGAACTGGCCGCCAAGCTCGGGCGCCGCGGCGGTAACTTCCAGGCGGTCTGTGTGCCGCGTGAAGCGGTGACGGTGGACGATGCGGTGCGCTCGTACCTGTTCAACAGCCAGCTGCTGACCCGCGCCGACGGTAACATGCTGCTGATCGTGCCGGAGGAGTGCCGCAACAACGCCAACGTGTGGGGCTACCTGCAGCAGCTCACCAGCGGCAACGGCCCGATTCGCGAGGTCAAGGTGTTCGACCTCAAGCAGAGCATGCAGAACGGTGGTGGCCCGGCTTGCCTGCGCCTGCGCGTGGCGCTCAAGGACAACGAACTGGCGGCGGTCAATCCAGGCGTGATCATGACCCCGAGCCTGTACGAAACCCTGACCGTCTGGGTTGGCAAGCATTACCGCGACCGCCTGGCGGAAAGCGATCTGGCCGATCCGCAACTGCTCATCGAATGCCGCACGGCATTGGATGAACTGACGCAGATCCTTAAACTAGGCGCGGTTTATCCTTTCCAATTGGCTTAAAGAGTACTTATTTCATGTCCGACGCCCTGCAACTCATCCTCGAAGACACCGACGGCACCCAGCTGGAAACTTCCTGCACACGCTTTGCCGTCATCTGGCAGGGCAAGGAAGTGTGGATTCAGACTGCCGGCAACGGTCAGCTGCTGATCGGTGTGGATGTGGAGGAAGGCGACGCCGAATACGCCAACCTGCTGCTGCGTCCGCTGGCCACCAACCTGGTCAGCCTGCAGCTGGAAATGGAACCGGCCGAGGTCGGCGACGAAGATGACGACCATGTGCATGGTCCGGACTGCAACCACTAAGAGCCGATTCCAAGTCTGCTGCGCGTCGGCCCTGCCGCGTTAACAACAGGCTCGGAATGCTCATTTACAGATCGTAAACTCCGCTTCCTCGCCTGTTCTTGCCTTGCATGGCTCTAGCTCGCGAGACTTTGAACCGGCTCTAAGGGAATCTGCTGCCATGCTCGCCCTCGGCAAACTGCTTGAACTGACCCTGGCCGGCCGCGAGCCGACCGAGAAAATTCAGCTGACCCGCGAGGGCGCGCGCCTGCACTGGCTGGGGCTCGGGGCGCTGGAAGTGACCCCGCCGGCCAGTGTTGATAGCGGTCTCGATCTGCTGCTTTCCGCCGGTATCCACGGCAACGAAACCGCCCCAATCGAATTGCTCGATCGCCTGCTGCAACGCATTGCCTCCGGGCAGCTGATTCCGCAGGCGCGCATTCTCTTCCTGTTCGGCAATCCCGAGGCCATGCGCCGCGGCGAGCGCTATATCGAGCAGGACATCAATCGTCTGTTCAGCGGTCGCCACGAGCAGAGCAGTGGTCCGGAGGCCTTGCGTGCCAACGAGCTGGAGCGCCTGGCCGCCGCCTTCTTCAGCAAGGCCGGGCGTGCCCGTCTGCATTACGACCTGCACACCGCCATCCGTGCCTCGAAGATCGAGCAGTTCGCCCTCTATCCCTATGCGGAAGGGCGTGAGCACTCGGCCAGCGAACTGGCGCGCCTGCGTGCCGCCGGTATCGATGCGGTGCTGCTGCAGAAGAAGGTCGGCATCACCTTCAGCTCCTACACCTATGCCCACCTGCAGGCCGAGGCCTTTACCCTGGAGCTGGGCAAGGCGCGACCGTTCGGACAGAACCAGGAGGTCAACCTCGACCTGCTGGAAAAGCGCCTGCAGCAACTGATCGAGAACAACGAGCCGGCCGATGCCCAGCTCGATGGGCTGCAGCTGTTCAGCGTGGCGCGCGAGGTGATCAAGCACAGCGATGCGTTCAAGCTGAACCTGCCCAGCGACGTGGAGAACTTCAGCGAGCTGCCGGTCGGCTACCTGCTGGCCGAAGACATTGCTGGTACCCGCTGGCTGGTTGAAGAGCAGGGTGCACGGATCATCTTCCCTAATCCGAAAGTGAAGAACGGCCTGCGCGCGGGGATTCTAATCGTTCCCACCACCCTCTAAGAGCCTGTTCAAAGTTTCGCGAACTAGAGCCAGGCAAGGCGAAATCGGGCGAAGAAGCGCAGTTTACGAGTTGTAAATGAGCATTCTGAGCCCGGTTTCAACGCAGCATGGCCGACGCGCAGCAGACTTTGAGCAGGTTCTAAGCCGCTGAGCAAAACCGGCTCGTCGGTCATTTTCTGCGCGCTTCATCCAGTCGATAGCCGTTTTCTATCCTTTTTCCCTGCAAACGGGCTGTGCCTGCCGCGCGGGGCCGATATAATGCGGCCCTTTGCCGGCTTGCCGTGGCCGTCGTTTGCCTGGAAGAAATACATGAAAAGCGCAGAAATCCGTGAAGCCTTCCTCCGCTTCTTCGAAGAGAAGGGGCACACCCGTGTCGCATCCAGCTCGCTGATCCCGGCGAACGACCCGACCCTGCTGTTCACCAACGCCGGGATGAACCAGTTCAAGGACTGCTTCCTCGGCCTGGAAAAGCGCGCCTACACTCGCGCCACCACCAGCCAGAAATGCGTGCGTGCCGGCGGCAAGCACAACGACCTGGAAAACGTCGGCTACACCGCGCGCCATCACACCTTCTTCGAAATGCTGGGCAACTTCAGCTTCGGCGACTATTTCAAGCGTGACGCCATCACCTATGCCTGGGAGTTCCTGACCAGCGACAAGTGGCTGAACCTGCCGAAGGAAAAGCTCTGGGTCACCGTCTATGCCACCGACGACGAGGCCTACGACATCTGGAATAAGGAAGTCGGCATCCCGGCCGAACGGATGATCCGCATCGGCGATAACAAGGGCGCGCCGTACGCCTCCGACAACTTCTGGGCGATGGGCGATACCGGCCCGTGCGGCCCGTGCACCGAAATCTTCTTCGACCACGGCGACCACATCTGGGGCGGCCCGCCCGGCTCAAAGGAAGAAGACGGCGATCGCTACATCGAGATCTGGAACAACGTGTTCATGCAGTTCAACCGCACCGCGGACGGCGTGCTGCACGCGCTGCCGGCGCCGAGCGTGGACACCGGCATGGGCCTGGAGCGCATCAGCGCAGTGCTGCAGCACGTCAACTCGAACTACGAGATCGACCTGTTCCAGAGCCTGCTGAACGCCGCGGCCAAGGCCATCGGCTGTGCCAACGAAGCGCAGGCTTCGCTGAAAGTGGTGGCCGACCATATCCGTTCCTGCGGCTTCCTGATCGCCGACGGCGTGACCCCATCCAACGAAGGGCGCGGCTATGTGCTGCGCCGCATCATCCGTCGCGCCTGCCGCCACGGTAACAAGCTGGGCGCCAAGGGCAGCTTCTTCTACCAGATCGTTGCCGCGCTGGTTGGCGAGATGGGCGAAGCCTTCCCCGAGCTGAAACAGCAGCAGGCGCACATCGAGCGCGTGCTGAAGACCGAGGAAGAGCAGTTCGCCAAGACCTTGGAGCAGGGCCTGAAGATCCTCGAACAGGATCTGGCCGAGCTGAAAGGTAGCGTCATCCCCGGCGAAGTGATCTTCAAGCTGTACGACACCTACGGCTTCCCCATGGACCTCACCGGCGATATCGCCCGTGAGCGTGAGCTGACCCTCGACGAGGAAGGCTTCGAGCGCGAAATGGATGCCCAGCGCGAGCGCGCCCGCTCCGCCAGCGCCTTCGGCCTGGACTACAACAGCCTGGTCAAGGTCGATGTCGACACCGTGTTTACCGGTTACGCGGGCACCCAGGGTGCCGGCAAGGTCGTCGCCTTGTTCAAGGCCGGTGCCGCCGTCGACAGCCTGGGCGAGGGCGAGGAGGGCGTGATCGTCCTCGACCAGACGCCGTTCTACGCCGAATCCGGCGGCCAGGTCGGTGACACTGGTTACCTCACCGCCGCTGGCGTGCGCGTCGATGTGCGCGATACCACCAAGGCCGGTGGTGCGTTTCTGCATCACTGCATCGTCGCCCAGGGCGGCATCAAACTCGGCGCCGAGCTGCAGGCGGAGGTCGATGCCTCGGTACGCCAGGCTACTGCGCTGAACCACTCCGCGACCCACCTGCTGCACGCGGCGCTGCGCCAGATCCTCGGCGAGCACGTACAGCAGAAGGGCTCTCTGGTCGACAGCCAGCGTCTGCGCTTCGACTTCAGCCACTTCGAGGCGATCAAGCCCGAGCAGCTGAAAGCGCTGGAAGAACTGGTCAACGCCGAGATTCGCAAGAATCTGGCCGTCGAAACCATCGAGACCGATATTGAAACCGCCAAGCAGAAAGGTGCCATGGCGCTGTTCGGCGAGAAATATGGCGATGAAGTGCGCGTGCTGAGCATGGGCGACTTCTCCGTCGAGCTGTGTGGCGGTACCCACGTCTCGCGTACTGGCGACATCGGCTTGTTCAAGATCACCAGCGAAGGCGGTGTGGCCGCTGGTGTGCGCCGCATCGAGGGTGTCACGGGTGGCGCGGCACTGGCCTGGCTGAACGGCGCGGAAGAGCAGCTGAAAGAAGCTGCTGCGCTGGTCAAGGGCAGTCGCGATAACGTGCTGGACAAGCTGGCCGGCCTGATCGAGCGCAATCGTCAGCTGGAAAAAGAGCTGGAGCAGCTCAAGGCCAAGGCCGCCAGCGCGGCGGGCAATGACCTGGCCGGCTCGGCCGTCGAGGTCAAAGGCATCAAGGTTCTGGCCTCGCGTCTCGATGGTCTGGACGGTAAGGCCCTGCTGGCGATGGTCGACCAATTGAAGAACAAACTCGGCAGTGCGGTGATCCTGCTCGGCGGCGTATTCGAGGACAAGGTCGTGCTGGTCGCTGGCGTGACCCAGGACCTGACCGCCAAGCTCAAGGCCGGTGACCTGATGCGTCAGGCTGCTGCGGCTGTCGGCGGCAAGGGCGGTGGTCGTCCGGACATGGCTCAGGGTGGCGGGGTGGATGCCGGCAAACTGGACGAGGCCCTGGCCTTGGCTGCGAGCTTCGCCGAACAAGGCTTGTAAAACAGCGAAAGCCAGGCCTGCAGTGCGTCCGGCAGGCCTTGGCAGTATGACCCGATGCGGGTTTAATGGGCGCCCTTCGAGGAATCAGGCGGCTTTTTGACATGGCTTTGATCGTACAGAAGTTTGGGGGCACCTCCGTCGGCACCGTCGAGCGTATTCAGCAGGTGGCCGAGAAGGTGAAGAAGTTCCGCGCAGGCGGCGATGATATCGTCGTCGTGGTTTCCGCCATGAGTGGCGAAACCAACCGCCTGATCGAACTGGCCAGACAGGTCAGCGACGGTCAGCCGGTGCCGCGTGAACTCGACGTGATGGTTTCCACCGGTGAGCAGGTGACCATTGCCCTGCTGGCCATGGCCCTGATCAAACTGGGCGTGCCGGCGGTGTCCTACACCGGCAACCAGGTGCGCATCCTTACCGACAGCGCCCACACCAAGGCGCGTATTCTGCAGATCGATGACCAGCGCATTCGCACCGACCTCAAGGCCGGTCGCGTAGTCGTGGTTGCCGGTTTCCAGGGTGTGGACGAGGAGGGCAACATCACCACCCTCGGCCGTGGCGGCTCCGATACCACCGGCGTGGCCCTGGCCGCGGCACTGAAAGCCGACGAGTGCCAGATCTACACCGACGTCGATGGTGTCTACACCACCGACCCGCGCGTAGTGCCCAAGGCCCAGCGCCTGGACAAAATCACCTTCGAAGAGATGCTGGAAATGGCCAGCCTCGGCTCCAAGGTCCTGCAGATCCGCTCGGTGGAATTCGCCGGCAAGTACAACGTCCCGCTGCGCGTGCTGCACAGCTTCCAGGAGGGGCCAGGCACCCTCATTACCCTTGATGAAGAGGAATCCATGGAACAGCCGATCATCTCCGGCATCGCTTTCAATCGCGACGAAGCCAAGCTGACCATCCGTGGCGTGCCGGATATTCCGGGCGTGGCCTTCAAGATTCTCGGTCCGATCAGTGCCGCCAATATCGAAGTGGACATGATCGTGCAGAACGTGGCGCACGATAACACCACCGACTTCACCTTCACTGTGCACCGCAACGACTACCAGAGCGCCATGGGCGTGCTGGAAAACACCGCGCGCGAGCTGGGTGCTCGTGAGGTGATCGGCGATACCAATATCGCCAAGGTCTCCATCGTCGGTGTTGGCATGCGTTCCCATGCCGGCGTTGCCAGTCGCATGTTCGAGGCGCTGGCCAAGGAAACCATCAATATCCAGATGATCTCGACTTCGGAAATCAAGGTTTCCGTGGTGATCGAAGAGAAATACCTGGAGCTGGCGGTGCGCGCGCTGCACACTGCCTTCGAACTGGACGCTCCGGCCCGACAGGGCGAGTGATGCGTTGCCCAAAAGGCGCGGACTAGTCCGCGCCTTTTGTCTTTTTGAGTGGTGCGGCGGAACTTTCCTTTTGCCCGCACTGGTCAATACTTGAGTGAAGGTTCCGATTAGAGCTTCGCGGGGCTGCCACTATTTTATTTTCTGCAGACTTGTTGTCCTGAACTAAATCCGTGAGGAGAAAGGAATGCTGATTCTGACTCGCCGGGTCGGAGAGACCCTGATGGTCGGTGATGAAGTGACCGTCACTGTGTTAGGCGTGAAAGGTAATCAGGTGCGCATCGGCGTCAACGCTCCGAAGGAAGTTGCCGTGCACCGTGAGGAAATTTACCAACGTATTCAGAAAGAGAAGGGCGACGAACCAAGCCACTAATTTTTATCGAAATTTTGGCTTTGCAAACGGGGAAAACATGGTTATCATGCGCCCCGTGTTGCGGAGAGGTGGCCGAGTGGCCGAAGGCGCTCCCCTGCTAAGGGAGTACACCTCAAAAGGGTGTCGGGGGTTCGAATCCCCCCTTCTCCGCCATTATTTAGTGCTGTAGGCGTTAATGTTGGATGTCTACAGTGCAAGCGTTACATGCACTCATAGCTCAGCTGGATAGAGTACTCGGCTACGAACCGAGCGGTCGGAGGTTCGAATCCTCCTGAGTGCACCAAATCGGAATGGCTTGCAGCGATGCAGGCCATTTTGTTTCAGCCAGGGGTGATCTGGTTAAAAAGCGCCATTTGCACTCATAGCTCAGCTGGATAGAGTACTCGGCTACGAACCGAGCGGTCGGAGGTTCGAATCCTCCTGAGTGCACCATTTAAGAATCATGCGCAGCAATGCGGTTGATTCGGTTTCAACCAGTGGTGATCTGGTCTAAAAGCGCCGACTGCACTCATAGCTCAGCTGGATAGAGTACTCGGCTACGAACCGAGCGGTCGGAGGTTCGAATCCTCCTGAGTGCACCAAACCCCAAAAGGCCCGCATTGATGCGGGCCTTTTGCTTTTCAGCGTTTGCCCTTCACGCAGCCGCCTTCATCGAACGTCACCTGGCGTCGATTGCCATCCGTATCTGTGTACTGATAGCGGGTCTGGCCATCCTGGGTAGTGACCTTGTCCGGCTTACCCAGGCTGCTTTCCACGTCACTCTGGGTCATGCCGCTGCGCACTTGCTGGCGGATAATGGCGTTGCGCCGCTCGCTGCCAGTAACTCGATTGCCGCAGCCGTCCTGCGTCTCGCCTGTGACGAGCACCTGCATGCCGTTGTTTTTATCACTCTTGCTGCTCTGGCTCTTGCTGGTCTTGGCCAGTGGTACCGGCTTGCCCTGGCCTGGCGTTTGGTTGTCGGCACTCTGCAGGGCTTGGCTGGCATCTAGTGGGCAGCCGTTGCGGGTGTAGGTGATATGGCCGCTGGCATCCTCGCAGCGAAATACGGTCGAGGCGAGTGTGGTCTGGCTTGAGTAGAGCAGGGTTGCGCAAAATCCTGCGCATATCAGTCGTAGCATAAGGCGTCCTCCATGACGTTCCTGGCCAAGCCTAGTCGCGGCTGCGTAATGCGCCAGTGGTGTCTTGTGATGCGCTGCAAACGTCAGAGCCAAGCCTGTAATCACCGCTGAGGTATGTGATGCAAGCGCTTGTTCTTACCGTGATTTTGTCGCGTCCCGGGCTGGTTGGAGTGCTATCATTGCCTTGTCAGCCCCGCCGGGGCTTGTGGAATCCCACCATGGACTTACCCAGTAGTTACTCAACACCTCGATTGCCCAATCGCGAATTGACTGATTGATCCCCGTGGCGTGCTCTGCTGCTGGGGTGGAGCGCGCCATATGACTGAAGTAGAAGCCAAAAAGCCGCAAGAGAGCATGCAGGACCGCCTGGCGCAGGTGGTTGATCTGCTGCATCGGCACAAGCTGGTCGAAGGCCTGGCGCATCGCCAGGAAGGCCAGCACCGGGACCTGGTGGAAAACCTGGTCCATCGGCAAAACCTCGCCGAGTTGCAGCGCAAGCTCGATGAGCTGCACTCGGCCGACGTCGCCCATATCCTTGAAGCCCTGCCGCTCGCTGAGCGCCTGACCGTCTGGCAGCTGGTCAAAGCTGAGCGCGACGGCGACATCCTCCTCGAAGTTTCCGATGCCGTCCGTGAGTCGCTGATTGCGGACATGGATGATCACGAGATCCTCGCGGCTGCCCGCGAAATGGATGCGGACGAGCTGGCCGATCTGGCGCCCGAGCTGCCGCGTGATGTCGTGCTCGAACTGATGGAGTCCCTTGATGCACAGCAGCGCGAGCGTGTGCGCTCGGCGTTGTCCTACGAGGAGGATCAGGTCGGTGCATTGATGGACTTCGAGATGGTCACCATCCGCGAGGATGTCAGTCTCGAAGTGGTGCTGCGTTATCTGCGGCGCCTCAAGGAGCTGCCTGGGCATACCGACAAACTATTCGTGGTCGACTATGACGGCATCCTCAAGGGTGTGCTGCCAATCAAGCGCCTACTGGTCAATGACCCGGACAAACAGGTCGGCGAGATCATGGCCAGCGACCCCGTCAGTTTTGGTCCGGATGAGGATGCTTATGATGCGGCGCAGGCTTTCGAGCGTTACGACCTGGTTTCTGCGCCCGTAGTCGATGGCTCTGGCAAGTTGATCGGTCGACTGACCATCGACGAGATGGTCGACCTTATCCGTGAGGAGAGTGAGACCGAAGTCCTCAATATGGCCGGTCTGCGCGAAGAAGAAGACCTGTTCGCATCGGTGTGGAAGTCACTGGGCAACCGCTGGTCCTGGCTGGCGATCAACCTGATCACCGCCTTTGTCGCCTCGCGGGTGATCGGCCTGTTCGAGGGTTCGATCGAGAAGCTGGTGGCGCTGGCCGCGCTGATGCCGATTGTGGCGGGTATCGGGGGCAACTCAGGCAATCAGACCATCACCATGATCGTGCGCGCCATGGCGCTGGATCAGATCGGCACCGGCAATACCTCGCGCCTGGTGCGCAAGGAATTGGGGGTGGCGCTGGTCAATGGCCTGGTCTGGGGCGGGGTGATCGGTGTGGTGGCTTTCCTGTTGTATGACAGCTGGTCTCTGGGCGTGGTGATGACCGGGGCGATGACGCTCAATCTGCTCCTGGCGGCGCTGATGGGTGTGCTGATTCCGATGACGCTGGTACGCATGGGGCGCGATCCGGCCATGGGTGCCAGTGTGATGATCACGGCGATGACCGACAGTGGCGGCTTCTTCATCTTCCTGGGCTTGGCCACTATTTTTCTGCTGTAGCCCGTCGCAATAAAAAAGCCGCCTACGGGCGGCTTTTTCACGGGCATGAAAAAGCCGGCGATCAAGCCGGCTTTTTCGGTTTATGGCTTATGCCTGTTCGGCAGCCAACTCAGCATCGTGGGCGATCAGGGCAACCAGGGCATTCTGCTGGCGGTGCGACAGCTGACGGAAACGCTGCAGCAGTTCGCGCTCGTGCAGGGAAAGCTCTGGGCTGTCCAGGCGTAAGCCTTGGTCATCTCCCAATACGCCTTCCTGCAGCAGAGTCTGCTCCAGGCGGGCGATGATTTCCGAGTTCATGCTGCGATGATGGTTGCGCGCCACGTCAGCGATGCGCTCGCGCATGCCGTCGGGGAGGCGAACCACAAACTTGTCAGCCGTACGGCTGGAATAGATAGCTTGTTTCATAGGGCGCATACATTAAACCGGTTAGTTCAGGAAAGCGATGCTGGCATTGGGCTATGCGATTGTTACTGCTATGACTGCGTTTGGCACTAGCCGTTCACCGGTTGCATCGACATTTCGTTAGTGGGCCGAGTATTTGACGCCAATTACGTGTCGGATTTTGCCCCCTGATGCAGGCTCATTGCCAGCACCAGTTGTCTGAAATGCGTGCCACTATGCAAAACGATCGTACCAGTATCCCCAGGTGCTCTGGCTAGAGCGGGGCTTTCAGGTTGAGGGCAAGGCTAATTCCATGTTGCTCGAAGCCCAGGCTCCGATAGAAGTGATGGGCAGCCTGGCGCGATGCCGCGCTCGATAATCCCACTTTGTAGCAATCCCAGAGGTTTGCCTGGTCGATGGCGTGGAGCATCAAGGCTCTGCCTATCCCGCGCCCGCGTTGTGCGCTGTCTACCACCATGTCCTCGATGATCGCCGAGCGGGCGAAGCCATGGGCAAGGTGTTCGATCAGGTGCAGCGTGCAGGTTCCCAGCAGCAGGTTATCCCGTTCTGCCACCAGAACTTCGCGGTTGGCTCTTGGGCTCAGTTGCCGTGCAAGGCTGACGCTGTCTGCCGCCTGCTCATCGTGGCCGAGTTGTTTGAGCAAACTGGCCAGTTGCTGGGCGTCGTCGGGGCGGGCGCGGCGAATTTTAAGATTGCAGTCCGTGGTTTTGCCGGGGGAGGAATGACTCGGCATGCTGGATACCGCGCTGATGAGTAAAACAGGGTGTACGGCATGACAAATTCAGGCATGCCCGTTAACATGCGGGCCCGTCAGAGGTGGCTCAGCTTGCCGCTTCTTGCAGGTCCCAGTAGCTCAATTGGATAGAGCATCCCCCTCCTAAGGGGAAGGTTGGTGGTTCGAACCCACTCTGGGACGCCATTTGCTCAGCGGCTGCAGAATCTGTGTTGATGATTCGGGCCGGTTTTGCCAATTTCTTCTTTTTCTCTGCGCGCGCTGATCCAGCCTCTACAGGCATTTTTCTGTTCGACGATCCGTGTCCGGCTGCCTCAGGCATCCCGCAGGAGGTCGTGGGCGTTGAGCAGCTCGTAGGCGATCTCCGGATGTTTTTCCAGACCACGCCGAATTGCAGCCGGGATCGACTGGCGGGTTTTGCGGCACAGCCCAGGTAGTTCATCGAGCCTGATCGCAATACCGCGCATGCTGCGGACTTCATTGAAGCCGGGCGCAATCTCCAAGCGAATGCCTAGCTGTTCATGGAGGCGCCGCTGCATGTGCTCGAGATCGTTCAGATCGGCAATGTTTTCCAGCCGATCGAGCAGGCGCTTCTCCTCCGTGCGGGTCAGAAGCAGGATGCGCAGATCGGCGCCGGGTTTATCCAGCAGATCGTCACGTCCGCAGTTGCAGGCACCGGGCGGACAGGGTTGGCGGACTTGGACAGGGGAAGTCATGGTGTCCGATCATAGCCATGCGGTGGCACGCTTGCCTATCGGCGTGGTGGCGCTGCTGGTCAGGTATTCTCGGTGCTATCGCCATTAATCCAGTGAAGCGCCCCGACAGCATGAGGCCCTATGCCGAGAACAACTGATCAGGAAATGGTCTGCGGCGACCTGTTCGATTCCCCGCTGGGGCCGATGCTGGCTTTGTTGAATGAGCAGGGCGCGTTGTTGCGTCTGGATTTTTTGCCTGACGAGCATGTGCCTGCGCAGTGGCATGGTTATACCTGGCAGCGCGATACGGCGGCGGTGGCCGCAGTGGCCCGGCAACTCGACGAATACTTCGCCGGTCAGCGCCGGGTTTTCGATCTGCCCTTGGCGCCGCGTGGCACGCCTTATCAGCATGAGGCCTGGCGCCATCTGCGCCAGGTGCCTTATGGCGTCACCCTGACCTATGCCGAGCTGGGTATGCGATTGCTGCCACACAAGACTTCGGCGCGGGCCATCGGCCGGGCCAATGCGCTCAATCCGATCTCGATCATTGTGCCGTGCCACCGCATCATCGGTGCCGATGGCAGCCTGACCGGCTATGCCGGCGGTCTGCAGCGCAAGCTGGCCCTGCTCGAGCTGGAAGGTGTGCCGATCACGCGACAGCAGTCACTCATGCTTTAGCGTTGTGCCACCAGGCAGTGAAATGTATGGGCGGGGCTGAAACGAAAAAACCGGCCACTGGGGGCCGGTTTTCGGAGTAGATCACTCGCTGAGTTTTCTACTTTCGGGAATTTGGTCGGAGCGACAGGATTCGAACCTGCGACCTTCTCGTCCCGAACGAGACGCGCTACCAAGCTGCGCTACGCTCCGTTCAATGGCGCGCATTGTACCGAAAAGGTTTTGCTGCACAAGGGGTTAGCGCGAACATTTTTGTTCCCGCAGTGGTTGCTCAGGTCCTTGAACAGCCACTGCGGGAGCGGGGTGAAGGCTCACAGTTCCTTGACGCTGAGTACCTCGTCCTTGTTGATTCTGGCCGGCTTGCCGTCGAGCTGTTCGAACTCGTAGAAACCCGCCTCGTCGTCATATTCCGGCGCGTCCACGGTCTGGATTTCGCGGCCGTCATTCAGGGTGATCACGCTGGGCGTGGCACAGCCGACCAGGGTGCTGAGGCCGAGGGTGATAAACAGGCTGGCAAGGATTTGTCGAGTCATGGGGTTCTCCCGTCTTTTCAGGTGGGTACCCGGTTTCTGACGGGGCGGTGCTGGGCAAGTTCCGCAAAAAAGTGCCTGTCAGCCTCGCGGTGCGCTCGCCGCTAATAGCTCGGGGGTGTTCAGATTGGCCAGGCGCGGATCGTCTTCGCCGCAGTCGAAGGCCTGGGCGCCGAGCTGCAGCAACAGGCGCCGCGGGCTGCGCTCGCCGGCTTGCCAGGCCTGTTCGATGGCATCGGCGAGGCTGCGTGGCAGCAGGCAGAACAATGGTTCCCACTGCTCGCCACGACGGATCAGCAATGGCTTGTCCGGCTGTTCGGCGGCGCGGGCGCGCATGGCCTGCAGCAGGGCGGCATCGATCAGTGGGGCATCGCAGGGCAGGACCAGCAGCCAGGGTTGGCGGGCGGCCTGGAGACCGGCACGGATGCCGGCTAGCGGGCCGGGGAATTCGCCGTCGTCATCCGCAACCAACTGATCGGCGTAGGCCGCGTAGCGCTCGGCGTTGCGGTTGCAGGAGATGATCAGGTCGTCGCTCAGCGGGCGCACCACGGCGTGCAGATGGGCGATCAACGGTTGCCCGCACCAGTCCAGCAGGCCCTTGTCCTGGCCGCCCATGCGCTGCCCGCGACCGCCGGCGAGGAGCAGGATGGAGCAGGCGGGAAGGGGGCTGGAGTCGGTCATGGCGGTGCTCTGGCTGGGGCCTGTGATATAACACCGGCCTGTTTTCGCCACAACCGGATTGCGCCATGAGCCACAAGGCCGAGGCGGCATTCGTGCCGCTGAATATCGCCGTTTTGACCGTCAGTGATACCCGCAGCTTGGAGACCGATACCTCGGGCCAGCTGTTCGTCGATCGCCTCAGCGCCGCCGGGCACACCCTGGCCGCGCGGGTGCTGCTGAAGGATGACCTGTACAAGATCCGCGCCCAGGTCGCCAGCTGGATCGCCGAGGATCAGGTGCAGGTGGTGCTGATCACCGGCGGCACCGGCTTCACCGGCCGCGACAGCACTCCGGAAGCCGTGCGCTGCCTGCTGGACAAGCAGGTGGATGGTTTCGGCGAGCTGTTCCGGCAGATTTCCGTGGCCGATATCGGCACCTCCACCATCCAGTCGCGCGCCCTGGCCGGCCTGGCCAACGGCACCCTGGTGTGCTGCCTGCCGGGTTCGACCAATGCCTGCCGCACCGCCTGGGACGGCATCCTCGCCGAGCAACTGGACAACCGTCACCGGCCCTGCAACTTCGTGCCGCACCTCAAAGCGGTCGGGGCCTGCGAGAGCCGCGGATGAGCCTGTTGCCGGTCGAGGACGCCCTGGCGCGCCTGCTGGCCCAGGCTGCGGCGGCGCCGATTGGCGAGTGCGAGAACGTGCCCTTGGTCGATGCCGATGGCCGCGTACTGGCCGAGGCGCTGGTCGCTACTCTGGACCTGCCGCCATGGCCGAACAGCGCCATGGACGGCTATGCCCTGCGCCTGGCCGATTGCAGCGGTGAGCCGTTGCCGGTCAGCCAGCGCATCCTCGCCGGCCAGGCGCCCGCGTCGCTGCAGCCGGGAACCTGTGCCCGAATCTTTACCGGCGCACCGATGCCGGCCGGGGCCGACTGCGTGGAGATGCAGGAAAACGCCGAAGTGCTGGCCGATGGCCGAGTGCGTTTCAGCGAGCCACTACGGGCGGGGCAGAACGTGCGGCCGCAGGGCCAGGAAACCCGCGCCGGCGAGCAAGTGCTGGCAGCCGGCACGCGCCTGGGCCCGGTCGAACTGGGCCTGGCCGCTTCCCTTGGCCGTGCCGAGCTGGCGGTGCGGCGCCGACTGCGGGTCGCGGTGCTGTCCACCGGCGACGAGCTGATCGAGCCTGGCCTGCCGCTGGGCCCGGGGCAGATCTACAACAGCAATCGCAGCCTGCTGTGCGCCTGGTTGCGCCGCCTCGGTTGCGCGGTGGTGGATGCCGGCATCCTCGCCGACGACCTGCAGCGCACCCGTGATGCCCTGACGGCGCTGGCCGATGTCGACCTGATCCTGTCCACCGGCGGGGTGTCGGTGGGTGAGGCGGATTTCCTCGGCCAGGTGCTGCAGGAAGACGGCGAGCTGACTTTGTGGAAGCTGGCGATCAAGCCGGGCAAGCCGCTGACCTGCGGCCACTACCGCGGTGTGCCAGTGATCGGCCTGCCCGGTAATCCGGCCTCGACCCTGGTCACTTTCGGCCTGCTGGCGCGCCCCTATCTGCTACGGCGCCTGGGTGTGGTCGAGGTCGAGCCGCTGGCCATCCAGGTGCCGGCCGGTTTCGTCTGGAGCAAGGCCGGCAAGCGTCGCGAATACCTGCGCGCGCGCCTCGAAGGCGGCCGCGCGGTGCTCTATCCGAACCAGAGTTCCGGCGTGCTGCGCAGCGCCGCCTGGGCCGATGGCCTGGTGGAAGTGCTGGAAGACAGGACTTATGCCGAAGGCGAGCTGCTGCGCTTTATTCCGCTGTGCGAGCTGCTGGGGTAGGGCGGGCGCAGCCTGCGACTTGCCCCGCGCTACAGCGGATTGCCCTTGTGCCGTTCGCGGTACTCGCCCGGGGTCATGCCGGTGCGCGCCTTGAAGCTGCGGTGCAGCGAGCGCGCCTCGGTAAAGCCCAGGTAGCTGGCGATATCCTCGATCGCCAGGTCGCTGCGCAGCAGGTAGTGCTCGGCCAGTTCCTGGCGCAGCTGGTCGAGGATTTCCTGGTAGCTGGTGCCGGCGTTCTGCAAATGGCGCTGCAGGGTGCGCACGGTCATGTGGAACTTCTCGGCGACCTTTTCCTTGCGCGGCAAACCGTCCTTGAGCAGCAGGCGCAGGGCGTTCTTTACCCGTTGCGGCAGCGGCTCGTTGTCGTCCAGGCCGGCCATCAGGGTCAGCGCGTGTTCTTCCAGGGTGCGCAGCAGGTTGGCATCGGCCTGGCGCAGGGGGATGGCCAGGTAATCCATGGGTACCAGCAGGGCGTTGCAGGCCTGCTCGAACAGCACCGGGCAGCCAAACACCGCTTCGTAATCGGCCTGGGTGGTGCCGTCGGGGCGGGCGTGCTCCATCCACACCTCACGCGGCGACTTGTCCATGTCGGCGATCCAGCGCGCATAGAGCATCCACGACGCGAGGACACCCTCGACCATGTGCCGACGAATGTCCGGGCGTTCGTGGCGGCAGTTCCAGACCAGCTTGACGTGGTCGCCTGCGGCCAGCAGCTGGCTGGTGCCCATGTCGCCGACCAGTTTCTCGTAGGGCACGATGCGGCTCATGGCTTCGCCCAGGGTGGCGCAGTTCATGGTGATGTAGCCGAGCACGCTCCAGTAGCCGGGCTGCACGAACTGCGCCGAACGCAGGCCGAACAGCGGGTCGCCGGAGACTTCCAGCAGGTGGCTGAGCAGGCGCTCGTGCAGCTCGCTGGGGATGCGCTTGCCGTTGTCGGCCAGGTCTTCGGCGCTGATGCCGACGGCGGTGCGCACGGCTTCCACGTCCAGGCCGAGGCGCTCGGCATGGCGCAGGTATTTGATCAGGGCGGGAACCGAGGTATAGCCAAGGGTCAGCATGGTTCTTGTTGTTCTGCTTGTCTTGATTGGCGATAACCGCTGTCCCGATCTGACAGTGACCGGATGACGCGGCCGGCTAGTATAGGCACCCATCGATGGTCAGCGGAACACACAGGGGAGCGGCAGATGCGACGTTGGAACGGATGGGGTGACGAGGCCACGCAGGTGGTGCTGCCGGCTAATGGCGGCGCCTTCCTTGAGGCGCGGGTCGGCACGGGCCAGGCGCTGGCCGATGCCAGCCTGGCGCAGGTGCTGGCCCAGGTGCCGGTGTCGCGTCTGCTCGCTCGCCATCCGCTGGTCTGCCTGGACGCCGAGGTGCGTGTGCGGCATGCCCGTGGGCAGAGCCTGCCGGACTGGCTGGCCATGCGCTCCGGCGACTTCGGCGTGTTCCCCGATGGCGTGGCCCTGCCGGAAACGCCGGCGCAGATCCGCGAGCTGCTGGCCTGGGCCCGCCAGCACGACGTGATCCTGATCCCCTATGGCGGTGGCACCTCGGTGGCCGGGCATATCAACCCGGTCGAGTCCGAGAAACCGGTGCTGACCCTGTCGCTGGAGCGCATGACCCAGTTGCTCGACCTCGACGAGAGCAGCCTGATCGCCACCTTCGCCCCCGGCGCCAACGGGCCGCAGGTGGAGGCGCAACTGCGCGCCCGCGGCTACACCCTCGGTCACTTCCCGCAGTCCTGGGAACTGTCGACTCTCGGCGGCTGGGTCGCCAGTCGTTCCAGTGGTCAGCAGTCGCTGCGCTACGGACGCATCGAGCAGCTGTTCGCCGGCGGCAAGGTCGAGACTTTTGCCGGCACCCTGGAGATCCCGACCTTCCCGGCCTCGGCCGCCGGTCCCGACCTGCGCGAGCTGATCCTCGGTTCGGAAGGGCGCTTCGGGGTGATCTCCGAGGTCAAGGTGCGGGTCACCAAACTGGCCGAGCAGGAGAAGTTCTTTGCCGTGTTCCTGCCCAGCTGGCAGCAGGCCCTGGCCGGCATCCGTGCCCTGGTGCAGGCGCGCGTGCCGCTGTCGATGCTGCGCCTGTCCAACGCCATCGAGACCGAGACCCAGCTGGCCCTGGCCGGCCACCCCGAGCAGATCGCCTGGCTGGAAAAATACCTGGCCCTGCGTGGCGCCCGTGCCGGCAAGTGCATGCTGACCTTCGGCGTCACCGGCAACCGCGCGCAGAACGCGCTCTCGGTGAAACAGGCCAAGCGCCTGCTCAAGGGGTTCGGCGGGGTGTTCACCGGCACTCTGCTGGGCAAGAAGTGGGCGGAAAACCGCTTCCGTTTCCCCTACCTGCGGCATGGCCTGTGGGAGGCCGGTTATGCGGTGGACACCCTGGAAACCGCCACCGACTGGAGCAACGTCGACAACCTGCTGAACAAGGTCGAGGACAGCCTGCGCCATGGCTTGAGCGAGGAGGGCGAGCGGGTGCACGTGTTCACTCACCTGTCGCATGTCTACGGCCAGGGTTCGAGCATCTACACCACCTACGTGTTCCGTCCCGGCAGCAGCTACGGCGAGACCCTGGCGCGCTGGAGCAAGCTCAAGCAGGCGGCCAGCCGGACGATTGCCGACAACCGCGGCACCATCAGCCACCAGCATGGTGTCGGTCGTGACCATGCACCGTACCTACAGGCGGAGAAGGGCGCGCTGGGTATCGCCGCGCTGAGGAGCATGGCGCAGCATTTTGACCCGGATGGGCGCCTGGCTCCCGGCGTGCTGTTGGAAGACTGAATATGGCCTGGAACGCCGCCTGGCGTGAGGCGGCGCTGCCCGAACTGGCGGCGCGCGACTGGGACCTGATCGTCGTCGGTGGCGGCATCAGCGGCGCCGGCATCCTCCGTGAGGCGGCGCGGCGCGGCTGGAAATGCCTGCTGCTGGAACAGCGCGACTTCGCCTGGGGCACCTCCAGTCGTTCCTCGAAGATGGTGCATGGCGGCCTGCGCTATATCGCCAAGGGCCAGCTCGGCCTGACCCGCGACTCGGTGCGCGAGCGCCAGCGCCTGCTCGGCGAGGCGCCGGGGCTGGTGGATGCTCTGCCGTTCCTGTTCCCCCATTACCGCGGGCAGTTTCCCGGGCCCAAGGTCTTCGGTGGGCTGCTCGGTGTTTATGACGCCCTGGCCGGCCAGCGCCTGCACCGTTATCAGCCACTGCGCGAGCTGCGCTTTCTCGCTCCCGGTTTGCAGGACGAGCAACTGCTGGGTGCCACCCAGTTCACTGATGCGGTGACCGACGATGCGCGTCTGGTCATGCGCGTGCTGGGCGAGGCGCGAGCCGAGGGTGGCGAGGCGCTGAACGGTCTGCGGGTGGTCCAACTGACTCGCGACAATGGCCGGGTAGTCGGGCTGCAGGCCGAGGACAGCGAGTCCGGCCAGCGCTACGCCTTGCGTGCCCGCGTGGTGGCCCAGGCCACAGGTGCCTGGGCCGATGAGCTGCGCCACCGGGATGGCCTCGAACATATCCGCCCGCTACGTGGCAGCCACCTGCTGCTGCCGGCCTGGCGCCTGCCGGTGGCGCAGGCGATCAGCTTTATGCACGGCCAGGATCAACGCCCGGTATTCGTCTTCCCCTGGGAAGGTGCCACGGTGATCGGTACCACCGATCTTGACCATGACGAGGCGCTGAACCGCGATGCGCGTATCACCCGCGAGGAGGTCGATTATCTGCTGGCCGCCTGTGCCCAGGTCTTCCCCGCGGCCGGCATCGCACGGGACGATGTGCTGTCGAGCTGGGCCGGGGTGCGGCCGGTGGTCAGTGCAGACGCGGCACCCACCAGCAAACCATCGGACGAGAAGCGCGAACACGCCCTGTGGATCGAGCCCGGCTGCGTGACCCTGGCTGGCGGCAAGCTGACCACCTTCCGCCTGCTGGCCCTGGAGGTGCTGCGCGCCTGCGCGCCCTTTGCCGGCAAGACGGTCGAGGATGTCGGGCAGCCGGTGTTTCAGCGGCCAGCGCCGCTGCTGCTGCCGGGCCTGAGTGCGACCCAGCAGCGCCGCCTGGCCGGCCGCCATGGCCTGGCGCTGCCATGTCTGGCGGCATTGCTGGACGAGCTGGGTAACGCACGCATCGGCGCCAGCGACACCCTGTGGGCCGAATTGGTCCAGGCCTGCGACGACGAGCTGGTGTTGCACCTGGACGACCTGTTGCTGCGCCGCACGCGCATCGGCTTGCTCCTGGCCGCAGGTGCCGCCGCCGAGCTGCCGCGTATCCGTGCCCTGTGCCAACCGCGCCTGGGCTGGAGCGATGCGCGCTGGGACACCGAACAACAACGCTATCTGGAGCTGTGGCGCCGTTGCTACAGCCTGCCGTGACCTGCCGTGGAAACCGACGTGACCGAACAACGCTACCTGCTGGCCATCGATAACGGCACCCAGAGCGTGCGCGCGCTGCTCTTCGACCTGGCCGGCAACCTGCTCGGCAAAGGCAAGGTCGAGCTTGAGCCCTATTACTCGGAGCACCCCGGCTGGGCCGAGCAGGACCCGGAGTACTACTGGGCCAGCCTCGGCGAGGCGTGCCGGCGGCTGTGGGCCAGCGTCGAGATCGACAAGGGCCAGATCGCCGGCGTCTCCGTCACTACCCAGCGCGGCACCCTGATCAACGTGGACGAGGCCGGAAAACCGCTGCGCCCGGCGATTCTCTGGCTGGATCAGCGCCGCGCCGAGGTGGCCGGGCACATCAAGGGTCCCTGGGGTTGGCTGTTCAAGCTGATCCGCGAAGAGGCCACGGTGGATTATTTTCGCGCCCAGGCCGAGGCCAACTGGATTGCCCAGCAGCAGCCGGACATCTGGGCGCGTACGCACAAGTTCCTCTTGCTGTCGGGCTTTCTCACCCATCGCCTGAGCGGCCGTTTCGCCGACTCGGTGGGCAGTTGCGTGGCCTACCTGCCGTTCGACTACAAGCGCCTGTGCTGGGCCAAACCCAGCGACTGGAAGTGGCAGGCCATCCCGGTCCGGCCGTCGATGCTGCCCGAGCTGGTCAAGCCGGGTGAGCGCCTGGGCTGCATTACGGCCGAGGCCAGCCGGCATACCGGCATCCCCGCAGGCCTGCCGCTGATCGCCGCGGCCTCGGACAAGGCCTGCGAGGTGATCGGTGCCGGCGGCGTGGAGCCGAGCACGGCCTGCCTGTCCTATGGCACCACGGCGACCATCAACACCACGCGTTCGACCTACCTGGAAACCATCCCACTGATCCCGCCCTATCCGGCGGCGATTCCCGACCACTACAACACCGAGGTCATGATCTTCCGTGGCTTCTGGATGGTCAGCTGGTTCAAGGAGCAGTTCGGCCACGCCGAGCGCCAGCGTGGCCTGGAGCTGGGGGTGGAGGCGGAAACCCTGTTCGATGAGCTGGTCAACAGCGTGCCGCCCGGCTCCATGGGTCTGACGCTGCAGCCGTTCTGGTCGCCGGGCATCCGTGAGCCGGGCCTGGAAGCCAAGGGCTCGATCATCGGCTTCGGTGACGTGCACACCCGTGCGCACCTCTATCGCGCCATTCTCGAAGGCCTGGCCTATGGCCTGCGTCAGGGCAAGGAGAAGATCGAGAAGCGCTCGGGCACCCGCATCAGTCGCTTGCGTATCTCCGGCGGCGGCTCGCAGAGCGATGCGGCCATGCAACTGACCGCCGACATCTTCAACCTGCCGGCCGAGCGCCCGCACCTGTACGAGACTTCCGGCCTCGGTGCGGCCATCGATTGTGCGGTCGGCCTCGGTCTGCACCCGGACTTCCCCACCGCCATCGCGGCCATGACCCGCGTGGGCAAGGTGTTCCAGCCCAACCCGCAGGCGGTGCAGGTCTACGAGCGGCTGTACCGCGAGGTCTATCTGCGCATGTACCAGCAGTTGCGCCCTCTGTACCGCAGTATTCGCGAGATCACCGGCTACCCGGCCTGACACTGCTATGGACAGCTGGTGGGCGGATGGTTAGCGTCTGTCGACCACTTTTCATGGAGGATCACAATGGATAACCCTTACGCGGCACCTAAAACAGCACTCGCAGAAACCGACGAGTCCAGTTTGCAGATCAAGCGAGTCGTGAGCGGGCAGAAGTTTATGATCTCGGCTCTCGGTCTCTATCTGCTGCTAATTGGTGCTTATGCTGTGATTGCTGCGCAAGACGCTGGAAAGGTGACCGTTGAGGCCTTGTCCATCGCTTCACTGGTGGTTCCGGTGTGCTGTCTGGTTCTTGCCATTATCGGCATTCTAAAAGTAGGTGCTGGCATGGGGCGCAGCCGTTTGGCCCGGGCCTTTCATGTGTTCTGTCTATTCCTGCCAACGATCAATCTAATCATTCTTCTCGTGATCAATGCTCGCGCCACCCGCTTCCTTAAACAGGCCGGCTATTCTGTCGGCCTATTCGGCGCTCGGGGGTAGTCGCCAGCACTTTCATGCTATCGACCTGGTCTGCTGTACTCGAATGGGTGAAGAAGAGGGTGTCGCATGAGCGAACGCAAGGCATTGCTGATCCTGCACGGCAAGCAGGCCCTCAACGAAGAAGTACGCGCCGCTGTGCTGGCGCAGCGTGAGGCCGGCTGGGAGTTGGCCGTGCGCCTGACCTGGGAAGCTGGCGACGCCGCGCGCCTGGTCGACGAGGCGCTGGCCGCCGGTTATTCGACTCTGATTGCCGGTGGCGGGGATGGCACCCTGCGCGATGTCGCCGAAGCCATGGCGCTCAGTGATACCCAGGCTTCCCTGGTACTGCTGCCGCTGGGCACGGCCAATGACTTTGCCCGGGCGGCGGGCGTCCCCCTGTTGCCGGGCGAGGCCCTGGCCCTGCTGGATGAGCGGCCCAGGCCCATCGATCTGGGTGAAGTGGATGGCCAGTTGTTCCTCAATATGGCCACCGGTGGTTTTGGTTCGAAGATCACCGCTAATACCTCGGAAGACCTGAAGAAACTGCTCGGTGGTGCGGCCTATTTCCTCACTGGGCTGACGCGCTTCTCCGAGGTGCATTCGGCGTTCGGGCGTTTCCAGGGGCCGGATTTCAGTTGGGAAGGTGAGTTTCTCGCCCTCGGCATCGGCAATGGGCGCCAGGCCGGCGGTGGTCATTTGCTGTGTCCACAGGCGCTGGTGGATGACGGTTTGCTGGATATCTGCATCGTGCCGGCACCGCAGGATCTGGTCGGCACCCTGGGCACCTTGCTGTCCGGCGGCATTCTCGGTCTCGAATCGGTATCGGTCAGCGCGCGCTTGCCCTGGGTCGAGGTCGAGGCGGCAGAGGGGCTGGATATCAACCTCGATGGCGAGCCCCTGGAGAGTCGGCGCCTGCGCTTTGCCGTCCGCCCGGGCGCCTTGCGCGTCCACCTGCCGGCGGGCTCGCCACTGCTGCTTGGCTGATGCATGATGGCGCCTGGCCATATGCTTTCATTTAGCCCGCAACTGGCCGATACACTGGCTAGACTCGATTTAGTTAACAGGAGCGCGTAATGGCCGGCATTCTCGATTCAGTGGATCAACGCACCCAACTGGTGGGAGAGAACCGCCTGGAAATCCTTATGTTCCGTCTGGCTGGCAGGCAACTGTTCGCCATCAACGTGTTCAAGGTCCAGGAAGTCCTGCAGCTGCCCAAGCTGACCCTGATGCCGCAGCGCCATCCGCACGTCTGCGGCGTGGTCAACCTGCGCGGGCAGACCCTGCCGGTGATCGACCTGTCCCAGGCCATCGGCATGCGGCCGATTACCCCGAGCGAGAACAGCACCATCATCGTCACCGAGTACAACCGCTCGGTGCAGGCCTTCCTGGTCGGTGGCGTGGATCGCATCCTCAACCTCAACTGGGAATCCATCCTGCCGCCGCCCGGTGGCGCCGGTCGCCAGCATTACCTGACGGCGATCACCAAGGTCGACGACCAGATCGTCGAGATCATCGACGTGGAGAAGGTGCTGTCGGAAATCGCGCCGATGAGCACCAAGGTTTCCGACGAGAAACTCGCCGATCCGCTGCTGGCCAAGGCCGTGGGGCGCGAAGTGCTGCTGGTGGACGACTCCACCGTGGCCCTCAATCAGCTGCGCGAGACCATGTCGCAGCTGGGCCTGCGTACGCATTCGGCCAGCGACGGCCTCAAAGCCCTGCAGCTGCTGAAGAAGTGGGCGGACAGCGGCGAGGTGATGACCGACAAGCTGCTGATGATCTTCACCGATGCGGAAATGCCGGAAATGGACGGTTATCGCCTGACCACGGAGATCCGCAACGACCCGCGCCTGAAAGACCTCTACGTGGTGCTGCACACCTCGCTGTCCGGCAGCTTCAACGAGGCCATGGTGAAGAAGGTCGGCTGCGACAACTTCCTTTCCAAGTTCCAGCCGGACAAGCTGGTCGATGTGATTCGCGAGCGCCTGCAGCTCGACGAATAAGCTGCCACTGGCGCGACGGGCTTGAGCTGGTCGCGTGCTCGCCGTATAACCGGCATCTTTCCCTCAAGGATGCCGGTCATGCAACTCGCCTCCCTCTATCGCTACCCACTCAAGTCAGGCAAGGCCGAAAGCCTGGCCAGCGTGCGCCTGGATGCCTTGGGCGTGGTCGGCGATCGGCGCTGGATGCTGGTGGAGGAGGGCAGTGGCCGTTTCCTCACCCAGCGCCTGTTGCCGCAGATGAGCCAGCTCTCGGCGCTGTGGAATGCGGCGGGCGGGCTGACCCTCAGCGCGCCGGGGCATGACAGCCTGGATGTGCCGCTGCCGGAGGCCGATAGCGACTTGCGCGGGGTGACCGTCTGGCGCGACAGCCTGCGCGTGCCGGATGCCGGTGATGCCGCCGCCGAGTGGCTGAGCTCCTTTATCGGCCGTGCCTGCCGCCTGGTGCAGGTGCCGGAAAGCCGCGCACGGCAGGTTGATACCGGCTATGCCCAGCCCGGCGACAAGGTGGCGTTTGCCGACGGTTTTCCGCTGCTGCTGATTGGCCAGGCTTCGCTGGACGACCTGTCGGCACGCGTCGGCCGGCCGCTGGAGATGCTGCGCTTCCGCCCAAACCTGGTGGTGCAGGGCAGCGCGGCCTTTGCCGAGGACAGCTGGAAGCGTATCCGCATCGGTGCGCTGGAATTCGAGGTGGCCAAGGGCTGCAGCCGCTGCGTGCTGACCACCATCGACCCGCAGACCGGCGAGCGTAGCGCCGACCGCGAGCCGCTGACCACCCTGAAGACCTACCGCGAGCGCGAAGGCGAGGTGTATTTCGGCCAGAACCTGTTGCCGCGTGGTATCGGCGAATTGCAGGTCGGCATGTCAGTGGAAGTGCTGGAGTAGCCCGGATGCAATCCGGGGGCTTTCTCGGTAGCCATTCCCGGATTGCATCCGGGCTACGGTTCTGTTTGCTTTAGAACCTGTTCATGAGCTTGCGAGCTAGAGAAAAACAAGGCGAAGACAGCTGAGGAAGCGGAGTTGACTGGTGTCAATGAGCATGACTCGTTGCACTCGCCCTGCGGGTCGCGCTAAAGCGCGCTAGTCACAGGTGACTTTCCGAAGCTGTCTTCAACGCAGTTTTTCCGACGCGCAGCTGCTCATGGGCAGGTTCTCACTGATCGTCGAAGAAGCGTTCATGCCAGTCCACCAGCGGTGTGGGGGCGTTGAGCTTCTGTCCGTAGATCACCGAGTAAGACAGCACGTTCTGCACGTACTGGCGGGTTTCGTCGAACGGGATGTTCTCCACCCACACGTCGAAGGCCAGGTGGTCGGCGCCGCGCAGCCACTGGCGCACGCGCCCCGGGCCGGCGTTATAGGCAGCCGAGGCGAGCACGCGGTTGCCGTTGAACTGGCCGTGCACCTGGCTCAGGTAGGCGGCGCCGAGCTGGATGTTCTTCTCCGGCACTAGGGCCTGCTGCGGGTTAGCTAGGGCAATGCCGAACTTGCGCGCGGTTTCCTTGGCCGTGGCCGGCATCAGCTGCATCAGGCCCATGGCGCCGACCGGTGAGCGGGCGTCGGCCATGAAGGCGCTTTCCTGGCGGGTGATGGCGAACACCCAGCTGGAATGCAGGCCGCGCAGCTTGGCCTGTTGCGTCAGGCTGGCTTTGTGCGCCATCGGGAAGCGGATATCCAGGTCGTCCCAGTACTGCGCCTGGCTGATGGTGCGGATGGCCGGGAAGTACCACTCTTTATCGAAGGCCAGGCGGGCCTGGGCGACCAATTCGTCGCGGCTGAACAGGCGACTGACGTGATACCACTCGCGGCGCCCGTCGACGATCTGGCCACGGTCGTGGAACTCCAGGGCGCGGCGAATGCCGGCGGTATTGCGGACCTTCTGCACCAACTGCGGGTCGAGGGCCAGTGGCTTGTTGTTCAGGCTGTAAGGCGATTCGATGCGGTCGGCGGCGAGGAAGCCGTAGAAGTCACGCTCCTTGGCCAGCGGCTGATACAGGGCCTGCACTTGCGGGTTTTGCGGCTGCGCCAGTTGCAGACTGCGTGCTTGCCAGTAGCGCCAGCGGGGCGTTGAGGCCAGATCGGCCGGTAGGCGGCTGGTCAGCTGGTAGGCATCGTCCCAGCGCCCGTGGCGCAGCAGCAGGCGGGCGCGCCATTCGGAAACGGTGTTGTCGCGCAGCTGCGGATCGTACTTGCTCATCACGTCCAGGCCGCGCATGTCGAAGCGCTTGGCCAGGGTCAGGCCGATCTCGCGGGCGATGGCGACTTTCTCATCGTCGGAGAAACTCATCTTGCCGGCGTAGACGTCGAGCAGGCTCAGGGCCTTCTCCGGATCCTGGCGGGCCAGGCGGCGCAGACCCAGGCCGACGACATCGGCCATGGCCCGGTCGGCCGGGGTGAAGCGGGCGCTCTGAGTCAGCAGCAGCGGCTTTTGCGCCACCTCGACCAGCAGCTTGCCTTGCTTGTCGAGGCTCGGCAGGCCTTTGACCAGGTAGCTGGCGAGGCCATAGTTGCGCGCTTCGGCGGCCAGTTTGGCGCGTTTCCAGCGGCGCTCCTCGGTCAGTTGGCCGTCGGCGCGCCAGATGTTGAAGAGTACGTCGCAGGCTTCCGGCTGGGATTTGCCGACCAGCCAGAGCTTCTCGGTGGTGACATTGCCTTCGGCCTTCATGCCGTGCTTGAGCTGGTACTGGCCGTAGAGGCAGTCCAGTTCGGTGAAATTCAGCTTGGGATCGTAGTAATTGATGAAGGTCTGCCATTCACCGCGTTCGGCCAGCCAGCGCAACCAGCGCAGCTTCATCCAGCCGGCTTGTGGCAGGTCGCCATGCTCGGTGAGAAATTTCTCGATTTCTTCATTGCTGGCCCATTTCAGCCGGGCGGTCAGCTCGTCATAGGCCAGATAAGGTTCCAGCGGGTAGTCGCGCAGGGCATCGGCATAGCGCAGGTAGGGGCCCTTGTTGCCCTTGGCCAGGGCGCGCTTGGCCTCGTCGTACATCTGGCGTTGTTGCGCCAGGCTGGCCGCATGGGCGCTGGGCAGGCTGAAGGTGCAGAGAAGCAGGCAGGAACACAGGCTGAGCAGAGAACGGCGCATGACACTTCCGGGCAGAAGACAGTAGGGTGCAGGCTTCGCCGAGCACCAAATATGTCTAGCTTAGCCTTTTGCGCGATGTCGGTGAAAGCACGCCGCGTTAGCGTGATGTGTGATGCATAAATGCCAGCATGGATTGCCGGCAACTCAGTTAGAATGCGTCCCCGGTTTTTTGGAAGTCGCTCGTCATGACCCTGCTCAAGTTCACCGAAGTTTCCCTGGCCTACGGCGCCATGCCGCTGCTGGACAAGGTGTCCTGGCAAATTGCCCGTGGCGAGCGCGCCTGCATCATCGGTCGTAACGGCACCGGCAAGTCGAGCATGCTGCGCCTGGTCAAGGGCGATCAGATGGCCGATGACGGCGAAATCTGGCGCGCGCCAGGGCTGAAAATCGGCGAACTGCCGCAGGAGCTGCCGCGCGCCGACGAGCGGACGGTATTCGATGTGGTGGCCGAGGGCCTGGCCGGGGTCGGCGAGTTGCTGGCCCGTTATCACCACCTGAGCCAGAACATCCACACTGACGAAGACCTCAACCAGCTCATGCATGTGCAGCAGGAGCTGGAGGCGAAGGACGGCTGGCGCCTGCAGCAGCTGGTCGACAGTACCCTGAGCCGCCTGCAGCTACCGGCCGACAAGACTCTGGCCGAGCTCTCCGGTGGCTGGCGTCGCCGTGTGCTGCTGGCCCAGGCGCTGGTCTCCGAGCCCGATCTGCTGCTGCTCGACGAACCAACCAACCACCTGGATATCGGCGCCATTGCCTGGCTGGAAGAAGCGCTGCTGGGTTTCAACGGTGCGGTTCTGTTTATTACCCACGATCGCTCCTTCCTGCAGAACCTGGCTACGCGCATCCTCGAGCTGGATCGCGGCGGCTTGATCGACTGGAACGGCGACTACGCCAGCTTCCTGGTGCACAAGGAGCAGCAGCTGGCGGCGGAAGAAACCGCCAATGCCCTGTTCGACAAGCGTCTGGCCCAGGAAGAAGTGTGGATTCGCCAGGGCATCAAGGCCCGCCGCACCCGCAACGAAGGGCGCGTGCGCGCACTCAAGGAAATGCGCCAGGAGCGCAGCGAGCGGCGTGAGCGCCAGGGCAAGGCCAATATCCAGCTGGAAACCGCGGACAAGTCCGGCAAACAGGTGATGGTGGTGGAGAGCGTCAGCTTCGCCCACCCAGGCGGCCCCAAGCTGGTCGACGATTTCTCCTTCGTTCTGCAGCGCTCCGACCGCATCGGCCTGCTCGGCGCCAACGGTACGGGCAAGACCACGCTGCTGAAGATGTTGCTCGGCGATCTGCAGCCGACCAGCGGTAAGATCGAGGTGGGTACCAAGCTGGAAGTGGCGTATTTCGACCAATTGCGTCACCAGCTGGAGCCGGAAAAGACGGTGATCGACAACGTCGCCGAGGGTCGCGACTTCATCACCATCGATGGCCAGAACCGCCATGTGCTTAGCTATCTGGGCGACTTCCTGTTCAGCCCGCAGCGTGCCCGTACCCCGGTCAAGGCGCTGTCGGGTGGCGAGCGGGCACGACTGTTGCTGGCCAAGCTGTTCAGCAAACCGGCCAACCTGCTGGTGCTGGACGAACCGACCAACGACCTCGACGTGGAAACCCTCGAGTTGCTCGAAGAGGTGCTGTTGAATTTCCCGGGCACCGTGCTGATGGTCAGCCACGACCGGGCCTTCCTCGACAACGTGGTGACCAGCACCCTGGTGTTCGAGGGCGAAGGGCGCGTGCGCGAGTACGTCGGCGGTTACCAGGACTGGCTGCGCCAGGGCGGTTCGCCACGTCTGCTCGGTGTTGGTGAGAGCAAATCAGGTAAAGCAGAACTGAGCGCGGTGGCACCCGCTGCGCCGGTAGTGGAGCCCGCGGCGGAAGTACCGGCGGCCAAGAAGAAACTCAGCTACAAGCTGCAGCGTGAGCTGGAAGCGATTCCCGGGCAGATCGACGCCCTGGAAAAGCAGCTCGCAGAGCTCCAAGCGCAGATCGCCGCTCCGGCGTTCTATCAGCAGCCGGCGGTTACCACCGCGGCCGTGCTGGATCGCCTGCAGAGCCTGCAAGAAGAACTGGACCAGCTCTTGGAGCGTTGGGCCGAACTGGAAGCCTGAAGAGCCTGTCGGAGAGACGCATGGCGATTGAGTACCGCATCACCCTGGATGACAACCATCAGTTCAGCTACAGGATCGAGCTGGACCGGCCGTACGATGCCCAGAGTGCTGAAACGATGCCCAAGTGGACGCGCCTGGAGCATAACCAGTGCAGCAACTGCCCGTTGAGCAAGGACGAGTTCAGTCACTGCCCGGCTGCCGTCGATCTGCATCGAGTGATCGAGGATTTCCAGGGCTTGCCGGCCGTGAAGAAGGCGCAGGTCTGGGTGCGTACCCCGGAGCGCGAGTACAACAAGCTGGTCGGCTTGGAGGAGGGCTTGCGCTCCTTGCTCGGGGTGATCATGGCGACCAGTGCCTGCCCGGTGCTGGCACGCCTGAAGCCGATGGCGCACAACCACCTGCCGTTCGCCAGCAGTCAGGAGTTCATCCTGCGCACCATTTCCCTATACCTGACCCGCCAGTATTTCAACTTCCGTGAGGGGCGTCGCCCGGATTGGGAGCTTAAAGGGTTGGTCAAGCAGTTCCAGCAGTTGCAGCTGGTCAATCAGGCCTTCTGGCAGCGGATTCTGGATGTCTGTGAAGGTGATTCAAACCTCAAGGCCTTCCTCACCTTCTTCTCCATGTCGTCGAGCATGACCGTGTCGCTGGAGACGCAGCTGCAGAAGATCCGCCCGCTGGTCATGAGTGCCGGCGACGCCATCGAATAGGGCGCCTCGGCGCCCGGGGTTCAGCTCGGCTTCTTCAGGCGCACGGCCAATACGTCGCATGGCGCACCATGCAGCACGTCATTGGCCGTTGAGCCGAGCAGCAGGGCCAGGCCGTGGCGCCCATGGCTGCCGACCACGATCAGATCGCAGCCCTGTTCCGTCGCCAGGCGGTGAATCTCCTGGCGCGGTTGGCCGTATACAAGATGGCGCTGTTCGCTGACCAGTTGTGGGTAACGCCCGGCAAAGCTTTGCAGGCGCTCACGGGCCTGGTCGAACTGCTGCTGTTGCAGCAGCGACAGATCCATCGGCACGTCACCGCCAAAGGCCATCGCCATCGGTTCGATGATATGCACCAGGGACGCCTTGGCCGTGCTGCTGGTCGCCAGCTCCAAGGCGCGAACCACCACTGGGTGGCATTCTTCGGTCAGGTCGACGGCAATCAGAATGTGCTGATAGGGCATGAGCGTTTCCTCCTTGGTTGAGGCAGCCTTTTATAAACAGTATGGCTTGCCTGCTTCATAACACAGGCTTTTGCCGCAGGGTGACAGATATGACCTGGTGGATCGTGGTTTTGCTGGTTGCTATGGCGCTCAGTCCGCTGGTCTGGCTGCGCCCTTCGCGCCTGCAGAGTGGGCAGATGGCCCAGCGTCTGGCGGCGCGTCGTCTGGGGCTGGGCATGCAGCTGACGCAGCAGGAGTGGCCGCATTGGCTGGAGTCCAGCCCGCCTCACAGCTGTGCCCAATACCATCGGCCCCGGCGCAGTGGTCGTAGCGATTGCTGGAGCTATTGGCAGAGCGCTCCGGGGCTGTGGCTCAACCAGTGGCGCGAACCTTGTAGCGACCCTGCGTTGCAGGAATGCCTACGCGAGTTGCCAGCGGATGTCTACAAGGTAGAGGCCGGGGCGCAGATGATTGCGTTGTACTGGGGGGAGCGGGGTGGCGAGGTCGAGCTGGGTGCAATCGCCGGTGCATTAGCCAAGCTGGCCTGATAGGTTTAGTGCCGCTATCCGTAGCATTATTTGCCCTGTGAATGTCCTTTATCAGAACGTCGAAGTGCTCTGGAATGCGGGTGTCGCTAGTGTTTTGTGGCTTTTAGGTCGATTCTGGTCATTGCGTGACGCTGTGCTCATTTGCTGCACCAGTGTCGGGCAATTGACAATTGCCTGGTTTTCACAGAATGTGTGCGCACCCAAGTCAAACGGGCGTATGAATTGAGTGTTTGCCGACCTCGGCAGCGCCTATACAGCCCGATTATCGCATCGGTGGGTGTGCCAAGCCGATTGCGGCTATGCTCGACGGCTGCGCCGCGGGCAAGCCTGCTAGTTGGCTCCGATGTGTACTGTTCAGCTTCCATACCGTGGAGATCAGTTGATGATTTACGAAGGTAAAGCCATCACGGTTAAGGCTCTTGAGAGCGGCATCGTCGAATTGAATTTCGACCTCAAGGGTGAGTCCGTTAACAAGTTCAACCGTCTCACTCTGAGCGAGTTGCGCCAGTCCGTAGACGCCATCAAGGCTGACGGTTCGATCAAGGGCGTAATCGTTACCAGCGGCAAAGACGTGTTCATCGTCGGTGCCGACATCACCGAGTTCGTCGATAACTTCAAGTTGCCCGACGAAGAGCTGGTAGCCGGCAACCTCGAAGCCAACAAGATCTTCAGCGACTTCGAAGACCTCGATGTGCCGACCGTAGTGGCCATCAACGGCATCGCCCTGGGTGGCGGTTTCGAAATGTGCCTGGCCGCTGACTACCGTGTTGCTGCAGAAACCGCCAAGGTTGGCCTGCCGGAAGTCAAACTGGGTATCTACCCGGGCTTCGGTGGCACCGTGCGCCTGCCGCGCGTGATCGGCACCGACAACGCCATCGAGTGGATCGCTTCCAGCAAGGAAGCCAAAGCTGCCGATGCTCTGAAAGTAGGCGCGGTCGACGCTGTCGTCGCTCCGGCCAAACTGCAGGAAGCTGCCCTGGACCTGATCAAGCGCGCCATCTCCGGCGAGCTGGACTACAAGGCCAAGCGTCAGCCCAAGCTGGAAAAGATCAAGCTCAACGCCATTGAGCAGATGATGTCCTTCGAAACCGCCAAAGGTTTCGTTGCTGGCCAGGCCGGCCCGAACTACCCGGCACCGGTCGAAGCGATCAAGACCATCCAGAAAGCCGCCAACTTCGGTCGCGACAAGGCGCTGGAAGTGGAAGCCGCTGGCTTCGTCAAGCTGGCCAAGACTTCGGTTGCGGAAAGCCTGATCGGTCTGTTCCTGAACGACCAGGAACTGAAGAAGAAAGCCAAGCAGTACGACGAAATCGCGCGTGACGTGAAACTGGCCGCCGTACTAGGCGCGGGCATCATGGGTGGCGGTATCGCCTACCAGTCCGCTTCCAAGGGCACCCCGATCCTGATGAAGGATATCCGCGAAGAGGGTATCCAGATGGGTCTGGCCGAGGCTTCCAAGCTGCTCGGCAACCGCGTTGCCAAAGGCCGCATGACCCCGGCGAAGATGGCCGAAGCCCTCACCGCCATTCGTCCGACCATGTCCTACGGTGATTTCGGTAACGTCGACATCGTCGTTGAAGCCGTAGTCGAGAACCCGAAGGTCAAGCAGATCGTTCTGGCCGAAGTGGAAGGCGTGGTTCGCGAAGACGCGATCCTGGCTTCCAACACCTCGACCATTTCCATCAACTTGCTGGCCAAGGCCCTCAAGCGTCCGGAAAACTTCGTCGGCATGCACTTCTTCAACCCGGTGCACATGATGCCGCTGGTTGAAGTCATCCGTGGCGAGAAGTCCAGCGATGTAGCCGTGGCTACCACCGTTGCCTACGCCAAGAAGATGGGCAAGAGCCCGATCGTGGTCAACGACTGCCCGGGCTTCCTGGTCAACCGCGTGCTGTTCCCGTACTTCGGTGGCTTCTCCAAGCTGCTGGCTTTCGGTGTCGACTTCGTGCGTATCGACAAGGTCATGGAGAAGTTCGGCTGGCCCATGGGCCCGGCGTACCTGTCCGACGTGGTCGGTATCGACACTGGCCACCACGGCCGTGACGTGATGGCTGAAGGCTTCCCGGATCGCATGGCTGTTGAAGGCCGTACTGCGGTTGACGTGATGTATGAAGCAGATCGCCTGGGCCAGAAGAACGGCAAAGGCTTCTACTCCTACGAAATGGACAAGCGCGGCAAGCCGAAGAAAGTTTCCGACCCGGTTGCCTACGACCTGCTCAAGTCCATCGTGACCGAGCAGCGTGAAGTAACTGACGAAGACATCATCAACTTCATGATGATCCCGCTGTGCCTGGAAACCGTTCGTTGCCTGGAAGACGGCATCGTTGAAACCGCTGCCGAGGCCGATATGGGCCTGATCTACGGCATCGGCTTCCCGCCCTTCCGTGGTGGTGCACTGCGTTACATCGACTCCATCGGTGTAGCCGAATTCGTGGCCCTGGCTGACAAATATGCCGACCTGGGCGCGCTGTACTACCCGACCGCCAAACTTCGCGAAATGGCCAAAAACGGCCAGAAGTTTTTCGGTTAATCGCGCAACGATCAGAGCGAGAGTAGAGATATGAGCCTGAATCCGAGAGACGCAGTCATTGTCGACTTCGGCCGTACCCCGATGGGTCGTTCCAAAGGTGGCATGCACCGCAACACCCGTGCCGAGACCATGTCGGCACACCTGATCAGCGGCGTCCTGGCCCGCAACACCAAGCTGGACCCGGCTGAAGTCGAAGACGTGATCTGGGGCTGCGTCAACCAGACCCTGGAGCAGGGCTGGAACATCGCGCGCATGGCGTCGCTGATGACCCCGATCCCGCACACCAGCGCTGCGCAAACCGTGAGCCGCCTGTGTGGTTCCTCCATGAGCGCCCTGCACACTGCCGTGCAGGCGATCCAGACCGGCAACGGCGACGTGTTCGTGGTTGGCGGCGTGGAGCACATGGGCCACGTCAGCATGATGCACGGCGTCGATCCGAACCCGCACCTGTCCCTGTACGCTGCCAAGGCGTCGGGCATGATGGGTCTGACCGCTGAAATGCTCGGCAAGATGCACGGCATCAGCCGCGAGCAGCAGGATGCGTTCGGTGAGCGTTCGCACCGCCTGGCCCACAAGGCCACCGTCGAAGGCAAGTTCAAGGATGAAATCATCCCGATGCAAGGCTACGACGAGAACGGCTTCCTGAAGGTGTTCGACTTCGACGAAACCATTCGTCCGGAAACCACCCTGGAAAGCCTGGCTGCACTGAGGCCGGCGTTCAACCCGAAAGGCGGCACCGTGACTGCGGGTACTTCCTCGCAGATCACCGACGGCGCTTCCTGCATGATCGTCATGTCCGCCCAGCGCGCCCAGGACCTCGGCATCCAGCCGCTGGCCGTGGTGCGTGGCATGGCCGTACACGGTGTCGATCCGGCGATCATGGGTTACGGCCCGGTGCCGTCGACTCAGAAAGCCCTCAAGCGTGCCGGTCTGACCATGGACGACATCGACTTCGTTGAACTCAACGAAGCCTTCGCCGCCCAGGCCCTGCCTGTGCTGAAAGACCTGAAACTCCTCGACAAGATGGAGCAGAAGGTTAACCTGCACGGCGGCGCCATCGCTCTGGGCCACCCGTTCGGCTGCTCCGGTGCGCGTATCTCCGGTACCCTGCTGAACGTGATGAAGCAGAATGGCGGCACCCTCGGTGTATCGACCATGTGCATTGGCCTCGGCCAGGGCATCACCACCGTCTTCGAACGCGTCTAAGCGTTTCGAGATGGAAGAACCGGGGCCCTGTGCCCCGGTTTTTGTTTTTGGGTAACCCGCTGCGGGAGTCGAATCATGCAACTGCAACCCGGCTTGTACCGTCACTACAAGGGCCCGCAATACCGTGTGTTCGGTGTCGCCCGGCATTCCGAGACGGAAGAGGATGTGGTGGTTTACCAGGCCCTGTACGGTGAGTTCGGCCTGTGGGTCAGGCCGCTGGAGATGTTCTGTAGCACGGTCGAGGTGGACGGCGAGACAGTCCCGCGCTTTGCTTTGATCGAGGCCGAACCGGCACGTTTCGCCAAGGAGTGAGCAAGCAGCGCGCTTGACCTCACCTCGACGGCCACTATATATAGCGGTGCCTTTAGCGGCGCCGCCCGCTTTTACTCTCAGAATTCAGGAATTTTCCAATCCATGGGCAAATCGCTGGTCATCGTGGAATCCCCGGCCAAGGCCAAGACCATCAACAAGTACCTGGGCAACCAGTACGTGGTGAAGTCGAGCATCGGCCATATCCGTGACCTGCCTACCAGCGGTTCGGCCAGTAGCGCCAAGGAGCCCGTCAAGCGCGGCAAGGCTGCCGCGGGCGAGGCGCCGGCACTGTCGCCCAAGGAAAAGGCCAAGCGTCAGCTGGTGTCGCGCATGGGCGTCGATCCGGAACATGGCTGGAAGGCCAAGTACGAGATCCTCCCCGGCAAGGAAAAGGTGATCGAGGAGCTGCGCCGCCTGGCCAAGGATGCCGACACCATCTATCTCGCAACCGACTTGGATCGCGAGGGGGAAGCCATTGCCTGGCACCTGCGCGAAGCCATCGGTGGTGATGACAGCCGCTACAAGCGCGTGGTGTTCAACGAAATCACCAAGAAGGCCATCCAGGAGGCCTTCTCCCAGCCCGGCGAGCTCGATATCAACCGGGTCAATGCCCAGCAGGCGCGGCGCTTCCTCGATCGCGTGGTGGGCTACATGGTCTCGCCGCTGCTGTGGCAGAAGATTGCCCGTGGCCTGTCCGCCGGCCGCGTGCAGTCGGTGGCGGTGAAGCTGGTGGTCGAGCGCGAGAAAGAAATCCGCGCCTTCGTCCCGGAAGAATACTGGGAGCTGCATGCCGACCTCGGCACCGCCAAGGCCGCCACCGTGCGTTTCGAGGTGGTCCGCGAGAAGGGCGAAGCCTTCAAGCCGGTCAATGAAGCGCAGGCCATGGCCGCGCTGGAAAAGCTCAAGTCGTCCGCCTACAGCATCGCCAAGCGTGAAGACCGACCGACCAGCAGCAAGCCGTCGGCGCCGTACATCACGTCGACCCTGCAGCAGGCGGCGAGCAACCGCCTCGGTTTCGGCGTGAAGAAGACCATGATGATGGCCCAGCGTCTGTATGAGGCTGGCTACATCACCTATATGCGTACCGACTCGACCAACCTCTCGGCCGATGCCGTGGAGATGGTGCGTGGCTTCATCGAGAGCGAGTACGGCAAGAAGTACCTGCCGGCCAAGCCGAATGTCTATTCGAGCAAGGAGGGCGCCCAGGAGGCGCACGAAGCGATCCGTCCGTCCGACGTCAACCTGCGTCCGACCCAGATTTCCGGCATGGAGCGCGACGCTGAGCGCCTCTACGAGCTGATCTGGCGCCAGTTCGTCGCCTGCCAGATGCCGCCAGCCGAATACCTGTCGACCAGCGTCACCGTGGCCGCCGGCACCTTCGAGCTGCGCGCTAAGGGCCGTATCCTCAAGTTCGACGGTTACACCAAGGCGCAGCCGCAGCAGAGCAAACCCGGCGAAGACGACGTACTGCCGGATATGAACGAGGGCGAGGCGCTCAAGCTGATCAAGCTCGACCCCAGCCAGCACTTCACCAAACCGCCGGCACGCTTCTCCGAAGCTAGCCTGGTCAAGGAGCTGGAGAAGCGCGGTATCGGTCGTCCGTCGACCTACGCGGCGATCATCTCGACCATCCAGGAGCGTGGCTACGTGGCGGTGCAGAACCGTCGCTTCTACGCCGAGAAGATGGGTGATATCGTCACCGAGCGCCTCAACGAAAGCTTCTCCAACCTGATGGACTACGGCTTTACCGCCGGCATGGAAGAGCATCTGGATGACGTGGCCCAGGGTGAGCGCGACTGGAAGCACGTGCTTGACGATTTCTACGGCGACTTCAAGAAGAAGCTGGAAGTGGCGGAAGTGGCCGACAGCGGCATGCGTGCCAACCAGCCGACCCTGACCGATATCGCCTGCCGCGATTGCGGGCGGCCGATGATGATCCGTACCGCCTCCACCGGCGTGTTCCTCGGCTGCTCCGGCTACGCCCTGCCGCCGAAAGAACGCTGCAAGGCCACCATCAACCTGATTCCGGGCGACGAAATCGCCGCCGATGACGAAGGTGAGTCCGAGTCGCGTGTGCTGCTGAACAAGCACCGTTGCCCGATCTGCGCCACCGCGATGGATGCCTACCTGCTGGATGAAACCCGCAAGCTGCATATCTGCGGCAACAACCCGGATTGCTCAGGTTACGAGATCGAACAGGGCCAGTACCGCATCAAGGGCTACGAAGGGCCGAGCCTGGAGTGCGACAAGTGTGGCAGTGAGATGCAGTTGAAGACCGGTCGTTTCGGCAAGTTCTTCGGTTGCACCAACAGCACCTGCAAGAACACCCGCAAGCTGCTGCGCAGCGGCGAGGCGGCGCCGCCGAAGATGGACGCGGTGCAGATGCCCGAGCTCAAGTGCGAGAAGGTCAACGACACCTACGTGCTGCGTGACGGCGCTTCCGGCCTGTTCCTGGCTGCCAGCCAGTTCCCGAAGAACCGCGAAACCCGTGCGCCGCTGGTGCTGGAGCTGATCCCGCATAAAGACGAGATCGATCCCAAGTATCACTTCCTGCTGGAGGCGCCGAAGAAGGATCCGGAAGGCCGTCCGGCGGTTATCCGCTACAGCCGCAAGACCAAGGAGCAGTATGTGCAGAGCGAGGTGGACGGCAAGCCCACCGGCTGGCGCGCCTTCTTCTCGGGCGGCAAGTGGAAAGTGGAAAGCAAGGGCTGAGTCGTCCTGCTTGCCCGCTGGCTGCTGGAGCCAGCGGGTGATTTGCCCCGCATGAGTTTGGAGGGCCTTGCCATGGCGCATGAGCTGTATACCCGCACCAATCAGAAGATCTATTTCGCCGGTCTGGCGCTGGAGAACCTGCGCAAGGCCGAGGCGGGCGCGTCCATGCACGGCCAGGGGCAGGTGCAGGCCGAACGTGAGGCTGCGCTATTCCATCTGTACGGCGCGTTGCTCGGGCTGTGCCATGAGATTGCCGGCTACTACCGTCTGCCGGAAGCCAATGTGCCGCGTGCCGAGTTGTTGCTGAATCAGGCTGTGTTGCAGGCGGCGCCGAGTCCTGAATTGGCCGAGCTGGTCGAGCTGGCACAGCAGTCGGAAACCTGGCTGGCGCAACTGCTGCAGGCCTACGCCAAGCTGTTCCAGCCACCACTGGCGCCGAAGACGGCCAAGGTCGATCCTACCTTGCCGCTGATCCAGGCGGTCAGTGTCGAAGAAGAAGTGCCGCAATTGGGGCGCGAAGAGCTGGAAGCCTGGCGTCAGCAGCTTAAGCAGCTGGCCCTGCGCTTTCGCGAGTCGCTCAGCGAGTGCTGAGTGCAAAGAACCTGTTTACGATCTTCTGAATTAGAGCCAGGCAAGGCCAAACGACCAACGGGAGTAACAGCCGCAGGCTGGCCCGAAGGGTGAGCGCCAGCGAATCAAACGGCCGAGGAAGCGCAGTTTACGAGCTGTAAATGAGCATGACTCGTTTCACTCGCCCTTCGGGTCGCGCTGAAGCGCGTTAGCCGCAAGCGGCTTGCGGAGGCCGTTTTTAACGCGGTATGGCCGCGAGTCAGGAGATCGCAAACAGGTTCTAAGGGATGGGTGGGCTAGGGCGGTTCTCCCTTGGCTGGTACACTGCCCATCTGATTGGAGAATTTTGCTATGCCTACATCCTTCCTGGAAATCGTTGAGCTTCCTGACGGCCGCATTGCCTTGCGTCGTGCCGAGGATGAGGAAACCCTGGTAACCCTGGATTTCTCCGCCGATGCCAAAGCCTTTTTGCAGGGGCAACACGTCGAAGTGGCCAAGGCCATGCTCAATGTCGGCGTGCAAATGGCCGGGCGCCTTGCCGAAGGCGATATGGAGCATGACGATCAGCCGCGGGTGCTGCACTGATCCAGCCCGCATGAGTGACGCTTGATCATTTCAGGCAAGCGTTAGCGCAATACCCTCTTGCACAGAAACATCTTCCACAGACTTCGGGTGGGGCAAGCTGCCCCTGGCCAATCAATCCAGACGAATATTCAGACTCTGTGCACTGCCCAGTCGGGCTGAGCAGCTCAGGCTCAGGCGTTGAGCTGGTTGCAGTTTGATCCAGCTGATCACGGTGTGGCTGCGGCCCAGGCGCAGTGCTTCACTGGCGAGATCGAAGCTGTTCTGTCCGGCGCGCGGCTGCAGCACCAGCAAGCGATCCAGGTTGAGACCGGCACTGCGCAGCCAGGCATTGGTCAAGCCGGCGGGTGGGGCGATAAGGGTCAGCCAGCGGGCGTCCTGATTCTGGCTCAGTTCGCGCAGTACCGGGCCCAGCAGGTGGCGGCAGTGATTCAGCGAGCCAGACAGCGATAGCTCGCTGAAGGGCTCTGACTCTTCTGCCCAGGAGGGCAGTTCAACGCTATCGGTGAGTTGAGGAACCAGGCTCTGGCCCAGGAAAGCTTCGAACAGCGGAAGTTGCGAACGATTCAGCGACTGCGGGAACTGCATGAAGCTCTCCTTACGGCCTAGTGGCGTATCACGTTAGCGACGGATTACACCGACACTCAAACCTTCGATGATCAGATCCTGTTCTTCCAGATTCACTTCGATCGGGGCGAACTCGGGGTTTTCGGCAATCAGCAGCACCTTGTTGCCGCTGCGCTGGAAGCGCTTGACCGTAACCTCGTCGTCGATGCGGGCGACTACTATCTGGCCGTTGCGGGCTTCGCGAGTGGTGTGCACGGCGAGCAGGTCGCCGTCGAAAATGCCGATGTCCTTCATGCTCATGCCGCGTACCCGTAGCAGGTAATCGGCACGTGGATGGAAGAAGCCGGGATTGATCTGGCAGGACTCTTCGACATGCTGCTGGGCCAGGATCGGTGCACCGGCGGCAACCCGGCCGATAATGGGCAGGCCTTCTTCTTCCTGCGCCTCCGGCTCGTAGCCAGGTATGCGGATGCCACGCGAAGCGCCCGGGGTCATCTCGATGGCGCCTTTGCGGGCCAGCGCCTTGAGATGTTCCTCGGCGGCGTTGGGCGACTTGAAACCCAGCTCCTGGGCGATTTCGGCACGGGTAGGCGGGTAACCGTTGGCTTCCAGGCAGCGCTTGATGAAGGCGAGGATTTCAGCTTGGCGAGGCGTGAGCTTGAGCATGATGGTGGTCTGTCTGTTTATACAGTTGCTGTGATTATATACAGTGATATTGGTCTGGCAACAGTCTTTTTTGCTCAGGGCAGTGTGGCCATTTCTGCCGCTTGCCGGCATTGCGCAAGGTTCTGCCAATCTGCTCTATGGTTAAATGCGTGACTGGTCAGCCATGAAAGGGCCTGTGAGGCTTGACAGGGCATCGGCCTGAAACGTATGTTTCAAACAAGTGTTTGTCAGGTGGATATTTCATGGCTCAGTCAGAAACAGTCGAGCGCATTCTCGATGCTGCGGAGCAGTTGTTTGCGGAAAAAGGCTTCGCCGAGACCTCTCTGCGCCTGATCACCAGCAAAGCTGGGGTCAATCTGGCGGCGGTTAACTACCACTTCGGCTCGAAGAAGGCGCTGATCCAGGCGGTGTTCTCGCGCTTCCTCGGCCCTTTCTGCGCCAGCCTGGAAAAGGAACTGGATCGCCGTCAGGGCAAGCCGGAGAGCAAGGCCAGCCTCGAAGAATTGCTGGAAATCCTGGTAGAGCAGGCGCTGGCAGTCAAACCGCGCAGCGGTAACGACTTGTCCATCTTCATGCGCCTGCTGGGTCTGGCGTTCAGCCAGAGCCAGGGGCACCTGCGGCGTTACCTGGAAGACATGTACGGCAAGGTGTTCCGTCGCTACCTGGTGTTGTTGCATGAGGCTGCGCCGCGCATACCGCCGCTGGAGCTGTTCTGGCGCGTGCATTTCATGCTGGGCGCCGCGGCGTTCAGCATGTCCGGGATCAAGGCGCTGCGGGCCATCGCCGAGAACGATTTCGGTGTGGATACCTCGATTGAGCAGGTCATGCGCCTGATGGTGCCGTTCCTCGCCGCAGGCATGCGCTCGGAGACCGGGGTCAACGATGAAGCGCTGGCCAGTGCTCAGCTAAAGCCGCGCGCCAAGGTAGCGGTCGCCGCGAAAGGCTGATTGCGGCTGTGCCCGAGCGGGCTGATCGGCTAAGCTAGCCGCCCATGTGCCCGCTCGATTTCCTGCATATTTCCATTGCTGATCAGTGCCTGTACGGCTTTGCCGACGGGCATTTGCTGCTGCGCCTGGCCGTCTCCACGGCGCTGAATGGGGCGGGGGAGCGCAGCGGTTCCAACTGCACGCCACGCGGCCGTCATCAGGTGCGGGCGAAGATCGGTGAGGGCTTGCCGCTGGGTGCTGTTCTGCGCGGGCGCCGTTGGACCGGTGAGGTCTGGTCCCCTGAGTTGCACCAGCAGTTTCCCGGTCGCGACTGGATTCTCACCCGCATTCTCTGGCTCAGTGGCTGCGAGCCGGGCATCAATCGCCTGGGCGCCGTCGATACCTTTCGCCGCTACATCTACCTGCACGGTACGCCGGACACCGAGCCGCTGGGTGTGCCGCTGTCCCATGGCTGCGTGCGCCTGCGCAACGCCGACCTGCTGCAACTTTTCCCCCGTGTGCCGCTGCACTGCGCGGTACTGATCGATGAGGCGCCGTGTCCCGCATGGGCGGCCGCCGATCTCGTTTAAGGACTATTCGTGAAGACTCCCCTGTATGGCTCCCTGATGCTGGACGTGCATGGCACCTGGCTGACCGCCGAAGACCGGCAGATCCTGCGCCAGCCCGAAGTGGGCGGGCTGATCCTGTTTGCCCGCAATATCGAAGACCCGCGCCAGGTGTGTGAGCTGAGTGCGGCCATCCGTGCCGTGCGCCCGGATCTGTTGTTGGCGGTGGATCAGGAAGGCGGTCGCGTGCAGCGCCTGCGTCAGGGCTTCGTGCGTCTGCCAGCCATGCGCGCGCTGGCCGATAACGACAACGCCGAGTACCTGGCCGAGCAATGCGGCTGGTTGATGGCCACGGAAGTGCTGGCGGTCGGCCTCGACTTGAGCTTCGCCCCGGTGCTGGATCTCGATCACCAGCGCAGCGCGGTGGTGGGTAGCCGTAGCTTCGAGGGTAATCCCGAGCTGGCAACTAAGCTGGCCGGTGCCTTCATCCGTGGCATGGCGGCGGCCGGCATGGCCGCTACCGGCAAACACTTCCCCGGGCATGGCTGGGCCGAGGCCGACTCCCACGTGGCCATCCCGGTGGATGAGCGCAGCCTGGAACAGATCCGCAGCAACGACCTGATTCCCTTCCAGCGCCTCAGCCAGCAACTGGCGGCGGTGATGCCGGCTCATGTCATCTACCCGCAGGTCGACAACCAGCCGGCCGGCTTCTCGCGGCGCTGGCTGCAGGACATCCTGCGTGGTGAGCTGGGTTTCCAGGGCGTGATTTTCAGCGACGACCTGTCCATGGCCGGCGCCCATGTGGTCGGCGATGCCGCCAGCCGCATCGAGGCGGCGCTGAGTGCCGGTTGCGACATGGGCCTGGTGTGCAACGACCGCGGCGCCGCCGAGCTGGCCCTGAGCGCCCTGCAGCGCCTGCAGGTGCAGCCGCCCAGGGGCCTGGCGCGCATGCGCGGGCAGGGCTTTGCCAGCACCGAATACCGCCAGCAGCCGCGCTGGCTGGCTGCCGTGGCCGCCCTGCGCGCCGCGCAGCTGATCGATTAAAGGATAAACGTATGACTGTCTACGCCATTATCGGCGGCACCGGCCTGACCCAACTGGAAGGCCTGACCCTGAGCGAAGAACTGTCGCTCGACACGCCCTATGGCGCCCCTTCGGCCGCCATTCAGCGTGGTGAGTACGCCGGGCGCGAGGTGCTGTTTCTCGCCCGTCACGGTCACCCGCACCGTATTCCGCCGCACCAGGTGAACTACCGCGCCAACCTCTGGGCGCTGCAGCAGGCCGGCGCCGAGGCGATCATCGCGGTCAACGCGGTCGGCGGCATTCATGCCGCCATGGGCAGCGGCCACCTCTGTGTGGCGCACCAGATCATCGATTACACCTGGGGTCGCGAGCACACCTACTTCGCCGGCGACATCGAGCACGTCACCCACATCGACTTCAGTTACCCCTATGACGAACCGCTGCGCGGCAAGCTAATCGACGCCCTGCAGGCGCTGGGCCATGCGCACAGCAGTCACGGGGTGTACGGCGCCACCCAGGGCCCGCGCCTGGAAAGCGTGGCCGAGATTGCCCGCATGGAGCGCGACGGCTGCGATATCGTCGGCATGACCGGCATGCCCGAGGCGGCTCTGGCCCGTGAGCTGGAGCTGCCCTATGCCTGTCTGGCGCTGGTGGTCAATCCGGCGGCCGGCAAGTCCAGCGGCATCATCACCATGGCTGAGATCGAGCAGGCCCTGGCCGACGGCATTGGCAAGGTCAAGGCAGTGCTGGCGCGGGTGCTGAGCGAGTAGTTTTTCGCGGGTAGAAAAAAGCCCCGCACTGCGGGGCTTTTGCTTTCTCGGCCGGGATTACTGCGGCGTGACTTTCACCAGCATGCCCAGGCTGCCGTGATCGAGGTAGGTCAGCTCGCCATTCTTCAGGCGGCTGCGCTGCTTGATGCGCTCGCTGCCGGTGAGCAGGGCGTCGGCGTCAAACTGGTTGACCCAGATATCGGCGTCGATATCGACCAGGCGCTCCAGCAGGGTGAGGGCGATGGTGCCTTCCACCGGGTAGTGGCCGAACTGCTCGTTGCCGCTGCTCAGCGCCGACTTGCCGGGGATCGCGCCGAGGGTCTGGGCCCAGGCCTTGTGCAGCAGCACCTGATAGCCGCTGCCCGGGTTGAGCTTGGCCGCTACGTCTTCCAGGGCAATGCCGCGCTCGTTGCCGGCAAGCGATTGGGCGCCTGCGGCCCAGTCGTCCGGCGCCGGTTGGCTGGCGACCACCGGCTGGCCGGCCTGACGGAACACGATGACCTCGATCTGGTACAGCGCATCGGCGAAAGCCGACGGTGCCAGCAGGCAGAGCAGCAGGGTGAAATGGCGGAATGCGCGCATGGGGTCAGTCCTTTAAACAGATTGCGAGAGTAGACGCTCGAGCAGGGCTTCGAGGGTATTGAAACGTTCTTCCGGGCGCTCCATCGGCACCTGGAACTTGAACATCGTTGCGCCTTCGAACTTGTAGCGCTTGGGCTGGCTCTGGATCAGCTTGATCAGCGTCAGCGGATCGACGCAGGTAGTGGCGGCGAACTCGATGCGTCCGCCTTGCGGGCCGGCATCGATCTTCTTGATCCCGAGCTTTTCCGCCTGCAGTTTGAGCAGGGTGATGCGCACCAGATTCTTGGTCGGGTCGGGCAGCAGGCCGAAGCGGTCGATCATCTCCACCTGCAGCTCTTTCAGGCCATCCTCGTCGGCGGCGTTGGCGATGCGTTTGTAGAGGATTAGCCGCGCATGCACGTCCGGCAGGTAGTCCTCGGGGATCAGCGCGGGAACCCGCAGGTTGATCTCCGGGCCGCCACCGAGTGGCTGGTCGAGGTTGGGCTGCTCGCCCTTGCGGATGGCCTTGACCGCACGTTCGAGCATTTCCATGTAGAGGGTGAAACCGACCGCCTGGATCTGCCCGCTCTGGCCGTCGCCGAGCAGCTCTCCGGCGCCACGGATTTCCAGGTCGTGGGTGGCCAGGACGAAGCCGGCGCCGAGGTCCTGGGCGTTGCTGATGGCCTCCAGGCGCTTCTGCGCGTCTTCGGTCATCTGCTTGCGCGGCGGGGTCAGCAGGTAGGCGTATGCCTGGTGGTGGCTGCGGCCGACGCGGCCGCGCAGCTGGTGTAATTGCGCCAGGCCGAACTTGTCGGCGCGCTCGATGATGATGGTGTTGGCGCTCGGCACGTCGATGCCGGTTTCGATGATGGTCGAGGCGATCAGCACGTTGAAGCGCTTGTGGTAGAAGTCGCTCATCACCTGTTCCAGCTCGCGCTCGCGCATCTGCCCGTGGCCGATGCCGATACGTGCTTCCGGCACCAGCTCGGCCAGGTCGGCGGCGCACTTCTCGATGGTCTTCACATCGTTGTGCAGGTAGTACACCTGGCCGCCGCGCAACAGTTCACGGAGCAGGGCTTCCTTGATCGTCGGGTTGTTCTGCTCCATGACGAAAGTACGCACCGACAGCCGGCGCGCCGGCGGGGTGGCGATGATCGACAGGTCGCGCATGCCGGCCACGGCCATGTTCAGCGTGCGTGGAATCGGCGTGGCGGTCAGGGTGAGGATGTCCACCTCGCTGCGCAGGGCCTTGAGCTGCTCCTTCTGGCGTACGCCGAAACGGTGCTCCTCGTCGATGATGCACAGGCCCAGGTCCTTGAAGCGCACATCGTCCTGCAGCAGCTTGTGGGTGCCGATGACGATGTCGATCTTGCCTTCGGCCAGCTTGGCCACCGCCTCGTTGACTTCCTTGGCCGACTTGAAGCGGCTCATCACCTCGACCGTCACCGGCCAGTCGGCGAAACGGTCGCGGAAGCTGTTGTAGTGCTGCTGGGCGAGCAGGGTGGTCGGCACCAGTACGGCCACCTGGCGGCTGCTGTGCACGGCAATAAAGGCCGCGCGCATTGCCACTTCGGTCTTGCCGAAGCCGACGTCGCCGCAGACCAGGCGGTCCATCGGCTTGGGCGCGAGCATGTCGGCCAGTACGGCTTCGATGGTGGTCTGCTGGTCCGGGGTTTCCTCGAAGGGGAAGCCGGCGCTGAAGGTGGCGTAATCGGCCAGCGGGTCCTTGAACGCATAGCCTTCGCGGGCGGCGCGGCGGGCGTAGATATCCAGCAGCTCGGCGGCGACATCGCGCACTTGCTCGGCGGCCTTGCGCTTGGCCTTCTGCCAGGTCTCGGAGCCGAGCCGATGCAGCGGGGCGAGAGCGTCGTCGCTGCCGGTGTAGCGGGCGATCAGGTGCAGGCTGGCCACCGGCACGTAGAGCTTGGCTTCCTCGGCGTACATCAGGGCGAGGAATTCGGCGGCCTGGCCGTCGATTTCCAGGGTGATCAGGCCCAGGTAGCGGCCGACACCGTGGTCGATATGCACCACCGGCGAGCCTTCGCGCAGCTCGGTGAGGTTCTTGATCACGTTGTCGCCGCCATCGCGCGACTTCTCGCGGCGACGGCGCTGCATCACGCGCTGGCCGAACAGCGGGCTCTCGGCGATTAGGGCGATGTTGTCGAGCAGCAGGCCTTCATCCAGCGGCGCGATGCAGATGCCCAGGCGCGAGGTGCTGGCGGCGAACTCCGGCCAGCCGCTGACTTCAACCGGTTTCAGTTTGAGGCGGGCGAGCAGCTCCAGCAGCACTTCGCGCCGGCCGGCCGATTCGGCGCAGAACAGCACGCGGCCGGGGTATTCCTCGATAAAGCGCCGCAGCGCCGCCAGCGGCTCGCTGGCCTTGGCCTGGATCGCTAGGTCGGGCAGGGCGCGAGCATCGAAGCGTTCGCGGCCGACGCCGGTTTCGATATCGGCCTGGTCGGCGACCACTCGTGGCCAGTTCTTCAGGCGGCCGAAGCAGTCGTCCACCGGCAGGAACAGATCGGCCGGCGGCAGCAGCGGGCGCTCGGGGTCGACCTTGCGGTCTTCATAGCGGTTGCGCGCATCAACCCAGAACTGCTCGGCGGCCTTTTCGATGCCGGGCAGGGAAAACACCTGGGTGTCGGCCGGCAGGTAGTCGAACAGGGTGGCGCTGTCTTCGAAGAACAGCGGCAGGTAGTACTCGATGCCGGCTGGGGTGATGCCGGTACTCAAGTCCTGATAGATCGGGCAGCGGCGGAAATCCACGTCGAAACGCTCGCGGAAGCGCCCACGGAAATCGGTGACGGATTTCTTGTCCAGCGGGAACTCGCGCGCCGGCAGCAGGCGGATCGACTCGACCTTGTCCACCGAGCGCTGGGTTTCCGGGTCGAAGGTGCGCAGGGTTTCGATCTCGTCATCGAACAGGTCGATGCGGAACGGCGTTTCGCTGCCCATTGGGAACAGGTCGATCAGCGCACCACGCACGGCGAATTCGCCGTGTTCATAGACGGTATCCACGCAGCGGTAGCCAGCGGCTTCCAGGCGCGCGCGCATTTCGTCGACATTCAGCTTCTGGCCGACATCCAGCACCAGCCCGGAGCCGAGCAGGAAGCGGGTTGGCGCCAGGCGGTGCAGGGCGGTGCTGATCGGCACCACCAGCACACCGTGCTTGAGCTGCGGCAGGCGGTAGAGTGCGGCGATGCGCTGGGAAATAATGTCCTGGTGCGGCGAAAACACGTCGTAGGGCAGGGTTTCCCAGTCGGGAAAGTGCAGCACCGGCAGTTCCGGGGCGAAAAACGCCAGCTCTTCCTGCAGGCGTTCGGCGCTCTGGCTGTCCGCGGTCAGCAGCAGGGTGAAGCGCTTGGCGGCGCTGGCGGCTTCGGCAATCGCCAGGGACAGCGCGGCACCGGGCAGGTTGCCCCAGTGTTGCTTGCCAGTGGCGGCGGGTAGTTTCGGTAGGCGCAGGACGGACACAGGCAACGCAACCCCAGATTGGCGAGCGTGCGATTGTAGCCAGGGGAGATAGCGGCTGTCAGTCGCGACAGGCGCGCATTGCTCAGGCGCGCGTGCGCCGTCATAATGTAGCCCCTTTTTTCAGCCCCTACATGTGGAAGGTATTGCCCGTGACCCAGAAGCCCGACCAGTGTCTCGGTGAGTGGATCGATCGTGAAGCCCTCGCAGAAGCGATGATCCCGATGATCGGCCAGCTCTACCGCAACAACAGCGTGGTGACCTCGATCTACGGCCGTGGTCTGATCAACCGTTCGGTGATCGACATTCTCAAAGCCCACCGCTTCGCCCGTCACCGTCTGGCCGACGACAGCGAACTGTCGGTACACGATACCTTCCCGATCCTCAAGGCCATGGGCGAGCTCAAGCTGGGCGCCGCTTCCGTGGACTTGGGCAAGATGGCCAGCAAGTTCAAGAGCGAAGGCAAAGGCCGCAGCGTCGAGCAGTTCGTCAAAGACGAGCTGGCCGATGTAGTGGGCAAGCAGAACGGCTCCGGCCGTGAAGGCACCGACGTGGTGCTGTACGGCTTCGGTCGCATCGGCCGCCTGCTGGCGCGCATCCTGATCGAGAAAACCGGTGGTGGCGACGGCCTGCGTCTGCGCGCCATTGTCGTGCGCAAAGGCGCGACCAATGACCTGGTCAAGCGCGCCAGCCTGCTGCGCCGTGACTCGGTACACGGCAAGTTCGATGGCACCATCACCATTGATGAAGCCAACAACACCCTGACCGCCAACGGGAACCTGATCCAGGTGATCTACGCCAAGTCGCCGGCCGAGGTGGACTACACCCAATACGGCATCAAGAACGCCCTGCTGGTCGACAACACCGGCGTATGGCGTGACGCCGAGGGCCTGGGCCAGCACCTGGCCTGCCCGGGTGTCGACCGCGTGGTGCTGACCGCACCGGGTAAAGGCGCGCTGAAGAACATCGTGCATGGCATCAACCATGGCGAAATCACCGCCGACGACAAGATCGTCTCGGCGGCTTCCTGCACCACCAACGCCATCGTGCCGGTGCTGAAAGCGGTGAATGACCAGTACGGCATCGTCAACGGCCACGTTGAAACCGTGCACTCGTACACCAACGACCAGAACCTGATCGACAACTTCCACAAGGGCGATCGCCGTGGTCGTAGCGCGCCGCTGAACATGGTAATCACCGAAACCGGTGCCGCCACTGCCGCCGCCAAGGCCCTGCCGGTGCTGAAAGGCAAGCTGACCGGCAACGCCATTCGCGTACCGACGCCGAACGTTTCGATGGCCATTCTCAACCTCAACCTTGAGAAAGCCACCACCCGCGAAGAGATCAACGAGTACCTGCGCCAGATGGCCATGCACTCGGATCTGCAGAAGCAGATCGACTTCGTGCAGTCGCAGGAAGTGGTTTCCACCGACTTCGTCGGTTCGCGCCACGCCGGTGTGGTCGATGCCGAAGCCACCATCTGCAACGACAACCGTGTCGTGCTGTACGTGTGGTACGACAACGAGTTCGGTTACAGCTGCCAGGTGGTGCGCGTGATGGAAGAAATGGCCGGGGTTAACCCGCCAGCCTTCCCGCGCTAAGAAACTGAATAGGAGCAGCTGCGCGTCGGTCATGCTGCGTTGAAATCGGGCTCGGGCTGCTCATTTACAGCTCGTAAACTCCGCGCCCTCGCCCGATTTCGCCTTGCCTGACTCTAGCTCGCAAGCTCCTAGTCAGTTTCTCTGTGCAAATACCAAAAACGGGAGCCTAGGCTCCCGTTTTGCATTTCAGCGACTGGCGAACTCAGCGATCGGCCAGCAGTTGTTCGCGCAGTTTGTCCGACAGGCCCTCGGGAGCGAGCCAGATGCCCAGGTAGGCGCGGGCCAGCTCGCTATTGCTGCTGCGGAAAACCTCGTTACCGTTGCGCTCCAGGGTCAGGCCCTGCTGGGTCGTGTAGTTCAGGGCGTAACGATCGCCGGGGCGGATATCGCGGAACGTGGCGTGCAGGGCATCCACTTCAGGTTTCAGTTTTTCCAGCTGGGCGGCGCTGTGTTGGCGCTCCAGGGTGACCCAGGCGGCCTTGAGCACATCTTCCTTGGCGATGTCGCGGTAGTAATACAGTTCCAGGCGCTGCGCCATGGGTTGGCTGACGGCCAGGCTCGGGTTGATGCTGGCTTCGGCGTAGAAGGCGGCGGAATAGACGTCGGCCCATAGATAGGTGAGCAATGCCTGGTTCTTGCGTTCCAGTGGCGTGCCAGCCAGCACATAGGTGCTGCTGAAGCCCGCCTGGTCGATGATGGGGGTGTCGCTCTTGGCCAGCAGATTGCCGTTGCCGATGAGCAGTAGGGTCAGTATGAGCAGGTAGCGCATGGTGCAGGCTCCTCGGAGTTTCAGTGGTTTTCGCTGGCGCTGACCGGTGCGTCAAGTATCCCGCTGTTGCTTGGTGTTACGACTTGCGGGTCGAAACCGGAACCAGCGGGTGGGCAGTACGGGGTTATCTCCTTATAATTCCAAGGCTTTTCACTTCGGGGCGACTTTTTGGCCGTTATTGGCTTTGGCTGTGCTAACTGCAGCTGAAGTGTCCCGGTTGTGTTCCAACTCTGCAAAAGCACTGGTTTCAGTGTTTGGACCACTCAATGATCAAAATAAAATGTGGGCTGGATTTGCCCATCAGCGGCGCCCCCGAGCAGCGCATCGATGATGCCCGTGCCGTGCGCAGCGTTGCCTTGATGGGGTGTGATTACCACGGGATGAAGCCGACCATGGCTGTGCAGGTCGGCGACCGGGTCAAGCTCGGTCAGCTGCTGTTCTCCGACAAGAAGAATCCGGGCGTGCATTTCACTGCGCCGGGCGCCGGCGTGGTCAGTGCCATCCATCGCGGCGAGCAGCGCGTGCTGCAGTCGGTGGTGATCGACCTGGAGGGCGAAGACGCCATCGCCTTCGCCCGCTACGAGGCGGCCCAGTTGGCCAGCCTGGAGCCCCAGGCGGTGCGTGACAATCTGCAGCAGTCCGGTCTGTGGACGGCGCTGCGCACGCGCCCGTTCAGCAAGGTGCCGGCCGTCGATGCGGTGCCCCGTTCGATCTTCGTCACGGCCATCGATACCCAGCCCTTGGCGGCAGATCCTGCGCTGATCATCGCCGAACAGGCGGCCGACTTCGAAAACGGTCTGCAAGTCCTGGCGCGTCTGGCCAAGGTCTTTTTGTGCAAGGCCGCAGGCGTGCAGTTGCCGGGTGAAAACCTGCCGGGCGTGCACTGCGAGGCCTTCAGTGGCCCGCATCCGGCCGGTCTGCCGGGTACCCACATTCACTTCCTCGATCCGGCCAGCGCGACCAAGAGCGTGTGGCAGATCGGCTGTCAGGACGTGATTGCCATCGGCCAGCTGTTCACCAGCGGGCGATTGAATGTCGAGCGCGTGGTGGCCCTCGGTGGCCCGGTGGTGGACAAGCCACGCCTGCTGCGCACGCGCCTGGGTGCCAACCTGGAGGAGCTGACCTCTGGCGAGCTGCAGCCTGGCCACAATCGGGTGATTTCCGGTTCGGTGCTGGGCGGTCGTACTTCGCGCGGCGCGTTCGCTTTCCTGGGGCGTTACCACAGCCTGGTTTCCTGCCTGCACGAAGGCCGCGAGCGCGAGTTCCTGCATTACCTGCGCGCTGGGGTGAACAAGCACTCGGTGCTGAATATCTTCGTGTCTAAATTGATGGCGGCCAAGCGTTTCGCCTTCGACACCAGCACCAATGGCAGTCCGCGCGCCATGGTGCCGGTGGGCAACTACGAGGCGGTGATGCCGCTGGATATCCTGCCCACCCAGCTGCTGCGCTACCTGATCGTCGGTGATACCGAGATGGCGCAGAAGCTCGGCTGCCTGGAGCTGGACGAGGAAGACCTGGCGCTGTGCACTTATGTCTGTGCCGGCAAGTACGAATACGGCCCGATCCTGCGGGACAACCTGACCCGCATTGAGAAGGAGGGCTGATCCATGTCCTTGCGTAAGTTCCTCGACAAGATCGAGCACAACTTCGAACAGGGTGGCCGCTTCGAGAAGTGGTATGCGCTGTACGAAGCCGTCGACACCTTTTTCTACCGCCCGGCCAGCGTGACCAGGACCACCGCCCACGTGCGTGACGGCATCGACCTCAAGCGCATGATGATGACGGTGTGGTTCTGCACCCTGCCGGCGATGTTCTTCGGCATGTGGAACATCGGTTTTCAGGCCAATAGCCTCATGGCCGCTAATCCCGAGCTGCTGGCGGCGCAGGACGGCTGGCGCTTCGGTCTGATCGGCATGTTGGCCGGTTTTGATCCGAACAGCCTGTGGGACTGCTTTATCCAGGGCGCGGCGTATTTCCTGCCGGTGTATCTGGTGACCTTTATCGTTGGTGGTTTCTGGGAGGTGCTGTTCGCCTCCATCCGCCGTCACGAGGTCAACGAAGGTTTCTTCGTCACTTCCGTACTGTTCGCCCTGACCCTGCCGCCGGATATCCCGCTGTGGCAGGTGGCCCTGGGCATCAGCTTCGGCGTGGTGATCGGCAAGGAAGTATTTGGCGGTACCGGCAAGAACTTCCTCAATCCGGCCCTGGTCGGCCGCGCTTTCCTGTTCTTCGCCTACCCGGCGGATATCTCCGGTGATGCAGTGTGGACTGCGGTGGACGGTTATGCCGGCGCCACTGCGCTGTCCGTGGCCGCGGCTGGTGGTGTCGAGCAGGTCACGGCCAATGGCCTTTCCTGGTGGAACGCCTTCGTCGGCCTGGAACCTGGTTCGATGGGCGAAACCAGCGTGCTGGCGATCTTCATTGGCGGCGCCTTCCTGTTGCTGAGCAAGATCGCCTCCTGGCGCATCGTCAGTGGCGTGATGCTGGGCATGATCGCCATGAGCTACCTGTTCAACCTCATCGGCTCGGACAGCAATCCGATGTTCTCGATGCCCTGGCACTGGCACCTGGTGGTCGGCGGTTTCGCCTTCGGCATGATCTTCATGGCCACCGACCCGGTGTCGGCGTCCATGACCAACACTGGCAAGTGGCTGTTTGGTGCCCTGATCGGGGTGATGGTGGTGTTGATCCGCGTGGTCAACCCGGCCTATCCGGAGGGCATGATGCTGGCGATCCTGTTCGCCAACCTGTGTGCACCGCTGATCGACCACTTCGTCGTGCAGGCCAATATCAAGCGGAGGCTCGCCCGTGGCTAAGCAAGAATCTACTGCGCGCACGCTGACCGTGGCGCTGCTGGTGTGCCTGGTCTGCTCGGTGTTCGTCGCCGGCGCGGCCGTGGCGCTGAAGCCGACCCAGGTGGAGAACCGCGAGCTGGACAAGCAGCGCAGCATCCTGGCGATTGCCGGTTTGGGCGAGGAGGGCATGTCGGCCAAGGCGATCAAGGCACTGTATGCCGAGCGCATCAAGGCCCGAGTAGTCGACCTGCAGAGCGGCACCTTCAGCGACGCCCAGGACGCCGCCAGCTTTGACCCGCTCAAGGCGGCCAAGGACCCGGCGCTGTCCGACACCCTGTCGGGGGCACAAGACATCGCCTCGATCAAACGCCGCGAGCGGCTCTCCACTGTGTATATGGTGGAAACCGCCGGCCAGCTCGACACCCTGATCCTGCCGGTGCGCGGCTACGGCCTGTGGTCGACCCTGTACGGTTTCATCGCGATCAAGGGCGACCTGAATACCGTGGTCGGCTTCGGCTTCTACCAGCACGGCGAGACCCCAGGTCTGGGCGGCGAGGTGGACAATCCGAAATGGAAGGCGCTGTGGGCCGGCAAGACCCTGTTCGACGAGCAGGGGCTGCTGGCCGTGGAAATCATCAAGGGCAGCGTCGATCCGCAGTCGGCCAAGGCCGCGCACCAGGTTGACGGCCTGGCGGGCGCCACCCTGACCAGCAAGGGCGTCAACAACCTGCTGCATTTCTGGCTCGGCGAGAGCGGCTTCGGCCCGCTGCTGGCCAATCTGAAGAAAGGGGAGGCATAAGCATGTCGCAACCTACCATCAAGAGCGTGCTGCTCGACCCGATCGTGCACAACAATCCCATCGGCCTGCAGATCCTCGGCATCTGCTCGGCCCTGGCGGTGACCTCCAACCTGAAGACCGCGCTGGTGATGTCGATCGCCCTGACCCTGGTGACGGCCTTCTCCAACCTGTTCATCTCGATGATCCGCCAGCAGATCCCCAGCTCGATCCGCATGATCGTGCAGATGGTGATCATCGCGTCCTTGGTGATAGTCGTCGATCAGGTGCTCAAGGCCTTCGCCTACAGCCTGGCCAAACAGCTCTCGGTGTTCGTCGGCCTGATCATCACCAACTGCATCGTCATGGGCCGCGCCGAGGCCTTCGCCATGCAGAACCCGCCGTTGCTGTCGTTCTGTGACGGTATCGGTAACGGTCTGGGCTACAGCGCCATGCTGATCATCCTTGGCGTGGTTCGCGAGCTGTTCGGTGCCGGCAAGCTGCTGGGTTACAGCGTGCTGCCCACGGTCAGCGAGGGCGGCTGGTACCAGCCCAATGGCCTGCTGCTGCTGCCGCCCTCGGCCTTCTTCCTGATCGGTCTGATCATCTGGGCGCTGCGCAGCTGGAAGCCGGCGCAGAAGGAGGCACCGAGCTTCCGCATGGCGCCGCAAGTCTCGGATAAGGAGGCCTATTGATGGAGCACTACCTCAGCCTGTTCGTGAAGTCCGTGTTTATCGAGAACATGGCCTTGGCCTTCTTCCTCGGCATGTGCAGCTTCATCGCCATCTCCAAGAAGGTTGAAACGGCCATCGGCCTCGGCATTGCCGTGGTGGTGGTGCAAGCCATCACCGTGCCGGCCAACAACCTGCTGTACACCTACCTGCTCAAGGAAGGCGCACTGGCCTGGGCCGGGCTGCCGGAGGTCGACCTGAGCTTCCTCGGTTTGCTCAGCTACATCGGGGTGATCGCCGCCATCGTGCAGATCCTCGAAATGCTCCTGGATAAGTACGTGCCGGCGCTCTACAACGCCCTCGGCGTGTTCCTGCCGCTGATCACGGTGAACTGCGTGATCATGGCCGGCTCGCTGTTCATGGTCGAGCGCGACTACAACCTCGGTGAGAGTGTGGTCTATGGCTTCGGCTCGGGAATTTCCTGGGCCCTGGCCATCGCCTTGCTGGCTGGCATCCGCGAGAAGCTCAAGTACAGCGATGTTCCGGATGGCCTGCAGGGCCTGGGCATCACCTTCATCACCATCGGTCTGATGTCGTTGGGTTTTATGTCCTTCGGCGGCATTCAACTGTGAAACACCGGCAAAACTACTGCGCTTGCCCAGGCTGTGTTGAAAACAGGCTCGGACTGCTCATTTACAGGCCCGTAAACTCCGCGTCCTCGCCTGTTTTCGCCTTGCCTGAGCTGCACTCGCTACGTTTTTCCGGCGTTTCAAAAAGGGGTTAATGAATGGGTTTCGAGATTTCCCTAGCCATCGGCATGTTCACCGCCATCGTCCTGGCACTGGTGGTGATCATTCTGGCGGCGCGCGCCAAGCTGGTTTCCAGCGGCGACGTCAACATCGTCATCAACGGCGAGCGCACCCTCACCGTGCCGGCTGGCGGCAAGTTGCTGCAGACCCTGGCGGCGAACAACGTGTTCCTCTCGTCGGCCTGCGGTGGCGGCGGTACCTGTGCCCAGTGCAAGTGCGTGGTCGAGTCGGGCGGTGGCGAAATGCTGCCGACCGAGGAATCGCATTTCACCAAGCGCGAGGCCAAGGCCGGCTGGCGCCTGTCGTGCCAGACCCCGGTCAAGCAGGACATGCACATCGAAGTCTCGGAAGAAGTGTTCGGCGTGAAGAAGTGGCAGTGCACGGTGGAGTCCAACCCCAACGTCGCCACTTTCATCAAGGAACTGACCCTGCGCCTGCCGGAAGGCGAGAGCGTCGACTTTCGCGCCGGCGGCTACGTGCAGCTGGAGTGCCCGCCGCACGAGGTGGCCTACAAGGACTTCGACATCCAGCCCGAATACCGTGGCGACTGGGACAAGTTTAATCAGTGGAAGTACCTGTCCAAGGTCGACGAGACGGTGATCCGCGCCTACTCCATGGCCAACTACCCGGACGAGAAGGGTATTGTCAAATTCAACATCCGCATCGCCTCGCCACCGCCGGGCAAGGATCATCTGCCACCAGGGCAGATGTCGTCCTGGGTGTTCGGCCTCAAGCCGGGCGACAAGGTCACCGTGTACGGCCCGTTCGGCGAGTTCTTCGCCAAGGACAGCGCTGCCGAGATGATCTTCATCGGCGGCGGTGCCGGCATGGCACCGATGCGTTCGCACATCTTCGACCAGCTCAAGCGCCTGGGTTCCAAGCGCAAGATCAGCTTCTGGTACGGTGCGCGCTCGCTGCGCGAAGCCTTCTATGTCGAGGAATACGACCAGCTGCAGGCGGAGAATCCGAACTTTGAGTGGCACCTGGCACTGTCCGACCCGCAGCCGGAGGACAACTGGAGCGGCCTCAAGGGCTTTATTCACAACGTGCTGTTCGAGCAGTACCTCAAGGACCATCCGGCGCCGGAAGACTGCGAGTTCTACATGTGCGGCCCGCCCATGATGAACGCCGCGGTGATCAAGATGCTGCTGGACCTGGGCGTCGAGCACGAGAATATTCTGCTGGACGATTTTGGTGGTTAAAACTCGGCTTGATTGGCTACTGCGCTCGCTGCGCCATTCGCGCCAAGTTTTCAGTGTGCTGTGCGCTGGTCTGGCCAGCCTGCTGCTGGCTGGTTGCGGCGAGAAGATCGAGGAATTCGGCGGCCCGACCATGGGTAGCCACTACTCGCTGAAATATGTGGCGGGCGAGGGTGTCCCTGATTCTGCTGCGCTGCAGGCGGAGGTGGACGGCCTGCTGGCCGAGGTGGACCAGCAGATGTCCACCTGGCGCGCGGATTCCGAGCTGTCCGTGTTCAACCGTCTGCCGGCTGGCAGCTGCCACTCCATGCCGGCTGCGGTGCTGGGGCTGGTACGCGCCGGCGAACAGTTGTCGCTCGACAGCGGCGGTGCATTCGATCTGACCATCCAGCCGCTGCTCGATCTGTGGGGCTTCGGCGCGCAGTCACGCGGCGAGCGGGTGCCGAGCGCCGAGCAGATTGCCGCGGCGCGGGCCAATGTCGGCCACCGGCACCTGCGCATCGACGGCGCACAGCTGTGCAAGGACGCCGCCGTGCAGCTCGACCTCAACAGCATTGCCGCCGGTTACACGGTGGACCGCATCGCCGCACGCCTGGCCGAGTTGGGCGTGCGCAGCTACCTGCTGGATATCACCGGCGAACTCAAGGCGCTCGGGCGCAAGCCGGATGGCTCGCCCTGGCGCATTGCCATCGAGGCGCCGCGCGACGACCAGCAGGTGGCGCAGCGGGTGCTGGCGCTAGATGGCCTGGGCGTTTCCACCTCTGGCGACTATCGCAACTACTTCGAACAGGATGGCAGGCGCTATTCGCATACTATCGACCCGCAGAGCGGCGCGCCGATCAGCCATCGCCTGGCAGCGGTGACGGTGGTCGATGCGTCGGCCCAGCGCGCCGACGGCCTGTCGACTTTACTCATGGTGCTGGGGCCCGAGCGCGGCTTCGCCTACGCTGAACAGGCTGGCGTCGCGGCGTTCTTTGTCAGTCGCAGCGACACCGGCTTCGCCACCCGTGCAACGCCGGCTTTCGAGCGCCAGTTTGGCGCAGGAGCAGAACAATGACCTGGTTGCTGGTATTCATCGTCATGCTGCTGGTGGTGCTGGGCATGGCCGTTGGCGTGATCATGGGGCGCAAGCCGATTGCCGGCTCCTGCGGCGGCATTGCGGCCCTGGGCATCGAGAAAGAGTGCTCGATCTGTGGTGGCAACCGCGAGAAGTGCGAAGAAGTGAATCGCGACAAGTCGGACGATGTAGTGGATACAAAGCTCGCCTACGACGCGACCAAGCGCTAATGTGCAGCGCAAATCGGCATGGCTAGGCTATGTCGTTGATCAAAAGTGCCGTGGCCATGGGGTGTCGCGGTACCTTCAGGGCGCCGCTGGCGCCCTGAGCAGTTCTGAAAGGAGTAAGCATGGCGGTCTACAACTACGATGTGGTGGTGCTGGGTTCCGGCCCGGCGGGTGAAGGCGCGGCAATGAACGCGGCCAAGGCCGGGCGCAAGGTGGCGGTGGTCGACAACCGCCCGCTGGTTGGCGGCAACTGCACCCACCTCGGCACCATCCCGTCCAAGGCCCTGCGCCACTCGGTGCGGCAGATTATGCAGTACAACACCAATCCGCTGTTCCGCCAGATCGGCGAGCCGCGCTGGTTCTCCTTCCCCGACGTGCTGAAAAGCGCCGAGCGGGTGATCTCCAAACAGGTCGCCTCGCGTACCGGTTACTACGCGCGCAACCGCACCGACGTGTTTTTCGGCACGGCCAGTTTCGCGGATGAGCAGACGATTGAAGTGGTCTGCCCGAGCGGCGTGGTCGAGAAGCTGGTGGCCAAGCAGATCGTCATCGCCACTGGTTCGCGCCCCTATCGCCCGGCTGACGTGGACTTCCACCACCCGCGTATCTACGACAGCGACACCATCCTCAGCCTGACCCACACCCCGCGCCGCATCATCATTTACGGCGCTGGGGTGATCGGTTCCGAATACGCCTCGATCTTCAGTGGCCTGGGTGTGCTGGTCGACCTGATCGACAACCGCGATCAGTTGCTCAGCTTCCTCGATGACGAGATTTCCGACGCCCTCAGCTACCACCTGCGCACCAACAACGTACTGATTCGCCACAACGAAGAGTACGAGCGCATCGAGGGGCTGGAAAACGGCGTGATCCTGCACCTCAAGTCGGGCAAGAAGATCAAGGCCGACGCCTTCCTCTGGTGTAACGGCCGTACCGGTAATACCGACAAGCTGGGCCTGGAGAACATCGGTATCAAGGTCAACAGTCGCGGCCAGATCGACGTCGATCAGCAGTACCGCACGCAGGTGAGCAACATCTTCGCCGCCGGCGATGTGATTGGTTGGCCGAGCCTGGCCAGCGCCGCCTATGACCAGGGCCGTTCGGCTGCCGGCAGTGCGGTGGAAAACGACAGCTGGCGCTTCGTCGATGATGTGCCGACTGGCATCTACACCATTCCCGAGATCAGCTCGATCGGCAAAAACGAGAAGGAGCTGACCCAGGCCAAGATTCCCTACGAAGTGGGCAAGGCCTTCTTCAAGGGCATGGCGCGGGCGCAGATTTCCCACGAGCCGGTGGGCATGCTGAAGATCCTGTTCCACCGCGACACCCTGGAAATCCTCGGCGTGCACTGCTTCGGCTACCAGGCCTCGGAGATCGTCCACATCGGCCAAGCGATCATGAACCAGAAGGGCGAGGCGAACAGCATCAAGTACTTCGTCAACACCACCTTCAACTACCCGACCATGGCCGAAGCCTATCGGGTGGCGGCGTTCGACGGCCTCAACCGGCTTTTTTGAGCGACTCCGACCGGTGGCCTGAGCCGGTCGGGGTAGATCCCTTCAGCGATTCCCGCGGGTGGCGCTGGCCGAACCGGGAGAGCTTCTGACCAGGCATTACGCATAAACAAAAAACCGGCCCAAGGGCCGGTTTTTTGTGGCCTACCATCCCTGACGGCCACCCTCCGGGCCGTCGCTGCGCGACGTCAAAAATGGCTCCCGGCCATTTTTTGTTGGGCTGCTTTCTCCCCTCTCCCGCTTGCGGGAGAGGGGCCGGGGGAGAGGGGGCATTTCGTGCGCGCCAGCTATATCGGGCGCAGTTCGTAGCCCGGACGCAATCCGGGATGGCCGGCGGCTCGACTGCCTAACGTTTCAGCGTATTGACCGCCAGCCCAGGGAAGTCGGTGATGATGCTGTCCACGCCGAAGTCGGCCAGGCGGCGCATCAGTGCGGCATCGTTGACCGTCCACACGGTCACGTGCAACCCGGCTTTCTGCGCCTTGGCCAGGCGCTCCGGGGTGCATAGGGTCCAGTTCAGTGCGAGCATCGAGCAGCCATGGTGGGCGGCGACCTTGAGCGGGTCGAGCCAGTTGTATTCGGCGACCAGGCCGCGCGACAGCTCCGGCGCCAGGCGTTTGAGCGCGCGCAGCACTTCGCGCGAGCTGCTGGTTACGGTGATGCGTTCGCTGATGGCGAAGCGCTCGGCCAGCGCCTGGATCGCCAGCACCGTACGGGCGGCGCGTACCCGCGAGGCGCTTTTGACTTCCAGTTGCCAGTGCTCGAAATCGCATTGCTCGAACAGCTGCTCCAGGGTCGGAATCGGGCAGGGGGTCTTCCAGCCCGGACCACCCTGGCGCGCGTCGTAGCCGAGCAGTTCGGCGGCGTCGTGCTCGACCACCTTGCCGCGGCGGCCGGTGGTGCGCTTCAGGGTCGGGTCGTGAATCACCATCAGCTGGCCATCGCGCGACAGATGCAAATCCAGCTCGCAGCGTTTTACCCCGTGCCCGAGGCAACGCTGGAAGCTGGCGAGGGTGTTTTCCGGTGCTTCGCCCTTGGCGCCGCGGTGGCCGTAGATAAGGGTCACTGTTGTTCCTTGGGAAGGGGATGGCGGGGCTGATGATGAGTCACGCTGTTGACCACGTGATCGTATTCGAAATACACGCTGAACTCGCGGTAGTCCCAGCGCGTGATCGGCGGTTGGCCGATCGGCGCATGTTCCTCGTCGGCCAGGCCGAAACGCTCCAGTACCGCACGTTGCGACTGGCCGCGCTGGGGCTGCTCGATAGTGCTCTGGCCTTGCTGGCCAAGCGGAATCTCGATGGTTTCGGCGGCGGCTGGCAGAGCCAAGCTGAAGGCGAACAGACCAATCAGATACGGCAAACCTGGCCTCATCGTGGCAGCTCGCGGGCCAGGCGGCGCTGTTGTGCCTGTTTCTGCAGGATGTGTCGGGCCAGCAGCTGACGTTGGGCATCGGTCAGGGCCTCGAACTCGGTGCCGATCTCGAACTGGCCATCGTCGCGGGCTCGGCAATGCATGACCTGGGCTCGCAGCAGCAGGCCAAGGGCCTGCGGCATCAGCACCATCTTGATCGCCAGGTGGCTGCCCGCTGCGACGGCCTGCGGGTGCAGGAAACTCAGCCCACCTTCCGACAGCGAAACCTGCCGGGGCGCGCCGATATCGCGCAGCAGACTCTGTGCCAGGGCCTGGCCGAGCAGATCGATGCGCTTGTTCATCACTTTCAGGTAATTGGCCAGGGTGCGATCGCGTTCGCTGATATGGCGCAGCAGGTGCTGCGATTCGAAGTCCATCAGGTGCAGATCGCTGAGCAGATTGAACAGCGGTGACGGGTCATGCAGGGTATCGGTGGCCTGCGCTGCGGGCCCGGAAAGCAGGCTGAAATCCAGTGCGATCGTGTCATCGATACGGTAGTATTCGCGGCGATCATCAGCGTCTTGATACGACATGGCGAACCCATGGCAGCAGTGGTGGTCTGAGTGTAAAGCTGCTCGCCAAGCCCCGCCACAAGGACGTTCCTTCTTTCGCCAGCGAACCCATACATGTTCAGACCCTTGCCGTTCTTTATCGGCTTGCGTTACACGCGGGCCAAACGTCGTAATCTTTTTGTTTCCTTCATCTCCCTCACTTCCATCATCGGCCTCGCCCTGGGCGTACTGGTGATGATCGTCGTGCTGTCGGTGATGAATGGCTTCGACCGCGAAATGCGTGACCGCGTGCTGGGCATGGTGCCGCATGCCACGCTCGAAAGCGGCCAGCCCCTGCCGGACTGGCAGCGGATCGCCACCCAGGTGGCCGAGAACCCGCAGGTGCTGGCGACGGCGCCCTTCACCCAGATGCAAGGCCTGCTGACCCACAATGGGCAGGTGCAGAAGGTGCTGATCAACGCCATAGATCCGCGCGAAGAGCACAAGGTCTCGATCATCGGCAACTTCTTCCTCAAAGACCAAGGCTCTCTGGAAGCCCTGAAACCGGGCGAATTCGGTATCACCCTTGGTGATCTGGCGGCGAAGAAGCTCGGTCTGGCGCTTGGCGACAAGGTCACCTTCGTCGCCCCCGAGGTCGCGGTAACCCCGGCCGGCATGTTCCCGCGGATGAAGCGCTTCACCGTGGTCGGCATCTTCCATGTCGGTGCCGGTGAGATCGATGGCCATGTGGCCATGGCCCATGTCCAGGATGCCGGCCGACTGCTGCGCATGAAGCCGGGCGAAGTACAGGGTATCCGCCTCAAGCTGCGCGACCTGTTCGAGGCGCCGCGGGTGGCCTGGGAGTTGTCCCAGTCCCTGCGCGAGGAGAAATTCTATGCGCGCGACTGGACGGCGACCCACGGCAATCTCTACCAGGCGATCCGCATGGAGAAGGCCATGATCGGCCTGCTGTTGTTGCTGATCGTCGCGGTCGCTGCCTTCAATATCGTCTCCACCCTGGTCATGGTGGTCACCGACAAGCAGTCGGACATCGCCATCCTGCGCACCCTCGGCGCCACGCCGCGGCAGATCATGCTGACCTTTATGGTGCAGGGCACCGTGATCGGGGTGGTCGGCACTCTGGTCGGTGGTGTGCTGGGTGTGCTCGCCGCGCTCAATGTCAGCGCGGCGATCAAGTGGCTGGAGGGCGTGCTGGGCATGCAGTTCCTCAATGCCGAAGTGTATTTCATCGACTATCTGCCCTCGCAGGTGCAGGTCGAAGACGTGGTGCTGGTGTGCGCCGCGGCGTTGCTTCTGAGTTTCTTTGCCACCCTTTACCCGGCTCGGCGTGCGGCTCGCACCCAGCCAGCGGAGGCTTTGCGTTATGAGTGATAAGGCAGTCCTGAGTTGCCGCAACCTGGGCAAGAGCTATGAGGAAGGGCCGCAGACGGTCGACGTGCTGACCAACGTGGCACTGGAGCTGTTGCCGGGCGAGCGCGTGGCCATCGTCGGCAGTTCCGGTTCCGGCAAAAGCACCCTGCTGAACATGCTTGGCGGTCTGGATACCCCGAGCCAGGGCAGCGTCTGGCTGGCCGGCGAGGAGCTGTCGGCGCTGAACGAGAAGGCGCGCGGCCTGCTGCGCAACCGGGCGCTAGGCTTCGTCTACCAGTTCCATCACCTGCTGCCGGAGTTCACCGCGCTGGAGAACGTGTGCATGCCGCTGCTGATTGGCAAGACGCCGATCGCCGAGGCGCGTCAGCGCGCCACTACACTGCTGGAGCGGGTTGGCCTGGGCCATCGCCTGAGCCACAAGCCGGCCGAGCTGTCCGGTGGCGAGCGCCAGCGTGTGGCTATCGCCCGTGCCCTGGTCAATCGTCCGGCGCTGGTACTGCTCGACGAGCCCACTGGCAACCTCGACCAGCACACCGCTCATGGCATCCAGGAGCTGATGCGTGAGCTCAGTGCTTCGTCGCAGACCGCCTTTCTGGTGGTGACCCACGACATGCAGCTGGCCCAGCAGATGGATCGGGTGCTGCGTCTGGAAGAAGGCAAGTTGGTGGCTGCCTAACCATGTTCCGGCCTATCGCGATCTTTATCGGCACCCGTTACACCCGCGCCAAGCGGCGCAATCACTACATCTCCTTTATCTCGCTGACCTCGATGATCGGCCTCGGTCTCGGCGTGCTGGCGATGATCGTGGTGCTCTCGGTGATGAACGGTTTCCAGAAGGAAATGAGCACGCGCATCCTCGGCATGGTGCCGCACGCCACCCTCAGCGCCGAACAGCCACTGGCTGACTGGAATGCCGTGGCCGAGGTGGCCAAGCGCAACCCGCAGGTAACCGGCGCGGCGCCTTTTGCCGAGCTGGAGGGGATGTTCTCCTACCGCGGCATCATGCAGCCGATCCAGATCAACGGCGTCGAACCGGCCCAGGAACAGCAGGTTTCGATCATCGGCCAGCATATGGTCCAGGGGCGCCTGGACGATCTGCGTCCCGGCGAGTTCGGCGTGATCATCGGCGAGGTGACGGCGCGGCGCTTCCGTCTCAATGTCGGCGACAAGCTGACCCTGATCGTGCCCGAAGTGAGCAGTGCGGCCGGTGGCATCACCCCGCGGATGCAGCGCCTGAATGTGGTCGGCGTGTTCAAGGTGGGCGCCGAGCTGGATGGCAGTCTGGCCCTTATCAGCATCGCCGATGCTTCGAGCATCCAGCGCTTCGCCCCGCCACAGGTGCAGAGCGTGCGTATCGCGCTCAAGGACCTGTATCAGGCGCCGCAGGTTTCCGCCGCCATCGCCGCCAGCCTGGGCGCCGGCTACAAGGCCAATGACTGGACCCACACCCAAGGCAGCCTGTTCAGTGCGATGAAGATGGAGAAGACCATGATCGGCCTGCTCCTGCTGCTGATCATTGCGGTGGCCGCGTTCAACATCATCGCCACCCTGGTCATGGTGGTGGCCGACAAGCGCTCCGATATCGCCATCCTGCGTACCCTCGGCGCCACGCCGTGGCAGATCATGAGCACCTTCATGGTCCAGGGCACCGTGATTGGCAGTATCGGCACGCTGATCGGTGGTGTGCTGGGGGTGATTGTCGCCCTCAACGTGAGTGGCTGGATGGCCTGGCTGGAGCGGGTCAGCGGCACGCATGTCTTCAGTTCCGATGTCTACTACATCAACAATCTGCCATCCGACCTGCAGGTCGCCGATGTCCTGTTGATCTGCGGCGCGGCGTTGCTGATGAGTTTCCTGGCCACCCTGTACCCGGCCTGGCGCGCTTCCCGCACTCAACCGGCGGAAGCGCTGCGTTACGATTGACGTCGCTGAGCCGGCAGGTTCGCGCCAATAAAAAACGCCGCTATTTCGCGGCGTTTTTTTATTCTGGCGAGGCCTGTTGCTGGCGCCGCTCCTGGCGCTTGCGCCAGTTGTGGCGCACCCACCAGCGCCAGTAGAGCATGGTCAGGTTGTAGGCCAGCAGGGCAAAGGTCAGCCCGGCAATCAGCGAGCCCAGCAAGAATGGCTGCCACAGCGTGGCCAGTTCCCCGGTGATCCACTCCCAGGTCAGTTCGTCGGGCAGCAGCATCGGCGGAATACCCATGATCCAGGCTCCCAGCTTATAGGTGCAGTAGAACACCGGCGGCATGGTGACCGGGTTGGTCAGCCAGACCAGGCCCACGGATATCGGCAGGTTGGCCCGCACAGGTACGGCAAGACTGGCGGCGAGCAGCATTTGCATGGGCAACGGCACAAACGCGGCGAACAGGCCCACGGCCATGGCTCGCGCCACCGAATGACGGTTGAGGTGCCAGAGGTTGGGGTCGTGCAGCAGGGTGCCGAGGAAACGCAGCGATTTATTGGTCCGGATACTCTCCGGATCGGGCATGTAGCGTTTGAATAAACGACGCGGCATGAAAACTCTCGGGTGGCTGAAGCGCGGCTATTATGCACCGATTGCCGGTGACTGGCTTGTGACAGGCCGGCAACGCGAGATAGGCGGCGCCCCAGGACGGTGGCGCCCACGGGGAGAACGGGATGCGCACAGGGATGTTGGCGCTGGCCGCCGGATTGGCCAGCCTGCCCGTATTGCCGGCTTTGCCGCCGACCTGGCTGCTGTGGCTGGTGCTGCCGGTCGGGCTGATGCTGTTGCCCTACCGCAGCTATCCGCTGGCCTTGTTTCTCTTTGGTTTCGGTTGGGCCTGCGTTTCTGCGCTGTGGGCGCTGGACGAGCGGCTGTCTGCCGAACTGGATGGGCAAACCCTGTGGTTGGAAGGGCAGGTGGTCGGCCTGCCGGAGCAGCGCGCGGGTGTGGTGCGCTTTCATCTCACTGATGCCGTGGCGCGGCGCCATGCCTTGCCGGACAAGCTGCGCCTGGCCTGGTATGACGGCCCGGCGCTGCAGGCTGGCGAACGCTGGCGTCTGGCGGTGCGCCTCAAGCGCCCGCAGGGGCTGGTCAATCCCCAGGGCTTCGACTACGAAGCCTGGCTGCTGGCGCAGCGCATCGGTGCAACGGGTACGGTCAAGCAGGGCGAGCGTCTGGCCTCGGCGGGCGGCATAGCTGCCTGGCGCGACCAGCTGCGCCAGCGCCTGTTGCGTGTCGACGCCCAGGGGCGGGCCGGGGCGCTGGCTGCCCTGGTGCTGGGCGATGACTCGGGGCTGACGCTGGCGGACTGGCGCCTGCTGCAGGACACCGGCACGGTGCACCTGCTGGTCATCTCCGGCCAGCATGTGGCGCTGCTGGCGGCCTTGCTCTATGGCCTGGTTGCCGGGCTGGCACGACTCGGTTGTTGGCCGCGTTACCTGCCCTGGTTACCGGCGGCCTGCATCCTGGCCTTCGTCGGTGCGCTGGGCTATGGCCTGCTGGCGGGCTTCGAGGTGCCGGTGCGGCGGGCCTGCGTGATGATCGCGGTGGTGCTGCTCTGGCGCTTGCGCTTTCGTCATCTGGGCGTGTGGACGCCGCTGCTGCTGGCCTGGATTGCGGTGCTATTGATCGAGCCGCTGGCGGTGCTGCAGGCGGGTTTCTGGCTGTCGTTCGGCGCGGTGGCGCTGCTGGCTCTGGTCTTCAGTGGTCGACTCGGCGCCTGGCCCTGGTGGCTGGTGTGGTGGCGCGCGCAGTGGACGCTGGCACTCGGCCTGTTGCCGCTGTTTCTTGCCCTGGGCCTGCCGATCAGCGCCAGCGGGCCGCTGGCCAACCTGTTCGCGGTGCCCTGGGTGAGTTTTCTGGTAGTGCCCTTGTCCTTGCTGGGGACGCTGTTGTTGCCAGTGCCTGGGGTGGGCGAGGGGCTGTTGTGGCTGGCCGGTGGGCTGCTCGAACTGCTGTTCCAGCTGCTCGGTCTGCTTGCTGCGGCGATGCCGGCCTGGCTGCCCATGCAGTTGCCCGTCTGGGCCTGGATGCTGGTCAGCCTCGGCGTCGGGCTGCTTCTGTTGCCGGCAGGTGTGCCGTTGCGTGCGCTGGGGCTGCCATTACTATTGCCGCTGCTGTATCCGCCGCAGCAGCTGCCGGCACAGGGGCAGGCGGAGGTCTGGCAGCTGGATGTCGGCCAGGGTCTGGCGGTGCTGGTGCGGACCCGCGAGCATGCCTTGCTGTATGACGCCGGGCCGCGCTACGGCGATTTTGACCTGGGCGAGCGGGTGGTCGTGCCATCCCTGCGGGCTCTGGGGGTGAGCAGGCTGGATGTCATGCTGCTCAGTCACGCCGACAGCGACCATGCCGGGGGTGCGCTGGCCGTGCAGCAGCGTTTGCCGGTGGCGCGGGTCCTGAGCGGTGAGGCGTCGGTATTGCCGCAGCAGCTGGCGGCTGAGTCCTGCTTGGATGGCGCCAGTTGGCTCTGGGAGGGTGTGCGTTTCACCACCTGGCGCTGGGCGCGGGCGGAGGAGGGCAATCAGTCGTCCTGCCTGCTCAAGGTCGAAGCGGCGGGTGAGACGCTACTGTTGACTGGCGATATCGATGTGGCGGCCGAGCGGGCCTTGCTGGTAGAGGGGCGCGCGTTGCGCGCGGACTGGCTGCAGATCCCCCATCACGGCAGCCGCAGTTCGTCCTCGGCGGCTTTTCTCGATGCAGTCGCACCTTCTGCGGCGCTGCTGTCGCGGGGCAGCAACAATCCTTTCGGTCACCCCCATCCGCAGGTCGTGGCAAGCTACCAGGCGCGCGGGATCACGCTGCATGACAGCGTGGCCAGTGGCGCCATCCGCATCCGTCTTGGGGCTCATGAGGCGGCCAGCGGCTGGCGTGAACGCCGGGTTTTCTGGCGGGAAAAATGAGAACCGGGGAGGTCTGTTCGGCGGTATCCCTATGCTAGAGTGGCGCCACTTTTCCGAGGGGGATGCACTACCGTGTGGGAACTGGTCAAAGCGGGCGGCTGGATGATGCTGCCGATCATTCTGTGTTCCATCGCAGCCGCCGGCATCATTGCCGAACGCCTGTGGACCCTGCGGCCAAGCCGCATCACGCCACCCCATCTGCTCGGTCAGGTGTGGCGCTGGATCAAGGACAAGAAACTCAACAACGACAAGCTCAAGGAGCTGCGCGCCGACTCGCCGCTGGGGCAGATCCTTGCCGCCGGTCTGGCCAACTCCAAGCATGGTCGCGAGATCATGAAGGAGTGCATCGAGGAAGCCGCAGCCCGCGTCATCCATGAGCTGGAGCGCTACCTAAACGCCCTCGGCACCATTGCCGGCATCGCGCCGCTGCTCGGCCTGCTGGGTACCGTGCTGGGCATGATCGACATCTTCAGCGCCTTCATCGGCAACAGCACGGCGAACGCCTCGGTGCTGGCCGGCGGTATTTCCAAGGCCTTGATCACCACTGCAGCTGGTTTGATGGTGGCGATTCCGGCGCTGTTCTTCCACCGTTTCCTGCAGCGTCGGGTCGACGAGTTGGTGGTGGGCATGGAGCAGGAAGCGATCAAGCTGGTGGAAGTGGTGCAGGGCGATCGTGAGGTCGACCTGACCGAGGCGCCTGCTGTGGCGACCAAGGCGGAAACCCGCAAAGAGGGCAAGAAGGCGTGAAGTTCCGGCGCAAACCGCGGGAAAGCGTCGAGATCAACCTGGCTTCGTTGATCGACGTGGTGTTCATCCTGCTGCTGTTCTTCGTGGTCACCACCACCTTCACCCGCGAGACCCAGCTCAAGGTCGATCTGCCGGAAGCGGCCAGCGGCACGCCGCCGGAAGAAACCGCGCTGAAGCAGATGGAAGTCCTGATCAGTGCCGAAGGCAGCTACTCGCTGAATGGCCAGGCCCTGCTGAAAAGCGACCTGGAAAGCCTGATGGCGGCCCTGGGCAAGGAATCCGCGGGTGACAACAGCCTGCCGCTGGTGATCAGCGCCGATGCGCAGACGCCGCACCAGGCAGTGATCACCGCCATGGATGCCGCCGGCAAGCTGGGCTTCGCTCACCTGCGCATCACCACGGTCGAGGCCGAAGCGGCCAAGCCCTGATGGCGCTCTCTGACCGCCTGCTCGATGCCTGGTACCGCGGCCATCCGCTGCTGACCCTGCTGCGCCCGCTGGAGTGGCTGTACCGGCGGGTGGTGCGCAGCAAGCGCCAGGCGTTCGTCGCCGGGCGTGGCGAGATCTATCGCGCGCCGGTGCCGATCATAGTCGTCGGCAATATCACTGTCGGCGGCACCGGCAAGACCCCGCTGATTCTCTGGCTGATCGAGCACTGCCGCCGCCGCGGCCTGCGCGTCGGCGTGGTCAGTCGTGGCTACGGCGCCCAGCCGCCGCAGCTGCCCTGGCGGGTGCGCGCGGAACATTCGGCAGCCGAGGCGGGCGACGAGCCGCTGCTGCTGGTGCAACGCAGTGGCGTGCCGCTGGTGATCGACCCGCAGCGCTCGCGTGCCGTACAGGCGCTGCTGGCGCAGGAAGCGCTGGACCTAATCCTCTGCGACGACGGTCTGCAGCACTACCGCCTGGCCCGCGACCTTGAGCTGGTGCTGATCGATGCCGCCCGTGGCCTGGGTAATCGCCGTTGCCTGCCTGCCGGGCCGCTGCGCGAGCCGGTCGAGCGCCTGGCTGAGGTGGATGCCGTACTGTTCAATGGCGCCAGCGCCGACAGCGAGGAGGGCTATGCCTTCCGTTTGCAGCCGACGGCCCTGGTCAACCTGCGCAGTGGCGCGCGCGCCGCGCTCGATCATTTTCCGCCCGGCCAGGCGGTGCATGCGGTGGCCGGCATCGGTAATCCGCAGCGTTTCTTCAATACCCTCGAGGCGTTAAACTGGCGGCCAATCGCGCATGCCTTCGCCGACCACGCCAGTTACAGCCCGCAGCTGCTCAGCTTCAGCCCGCCACTGCCGCTGCTGATGACCGAGAAGGACGCGGTGAAATGCCGGGCCTTTGCCGTCGATGACTGGTGGTACCTGGCGGTGGATGCCGTACCGTCGGAGGCGTTCGTCGCCTGGCTGGATGGCGAGCTGAGCCGCCTGGTACCGCTCAAGCGCTGACTCTTTCTGCTGTTTTCACTCTTTCCAAGGACATCCCCATGGATCCCAAACTGCTCGATATCCTGGCCTGCCCGGTCTGCAAAGGCCCGCTGCAACTGAGCGAAGACAAGACCGAACTGATCAGCAAGGGCGCCGGCCTGGCCTACCCGATTCGCGACGGTATCCCGGTGATGCTGGAGAGCGAAGCCCGCACCCTCAACGTCGACGAACGCCTGGACAAGTAAATGACTGCCGCCTTTATCGTTGTCATTCCCGCGCGTTTCTCCTCCAGCCGCCTGCCGGGCAAGCCGCTGCAGGACATTGCCGGCAAGCCGATGGTCCAGCATGTCTGGGAGCAGGCTAAGAAAAGCAGTGCGGCGCGGGTGGTCGTGGCCACCGACGATGCGCGCATCTTCGAGGTATGCCAGGGCTTCGGCGCCGAGGTGCTGATGACCGATGCCGCGCACAACTCCGGCACCGACCGCCTGGCCGAAGTGGCCACCCAGCTGGGTCTGGCCAGCGACGCCATCGTGGTCAACGTGCAGGGCGACGAGCCGTTGATCCCGCCGAGCATCATCGATCAGGTGGCGGCCAACCTGGCGGCCAACCCGCAAGCTGGCATCGCCACCCTGGCCGAGCCGATCGAGGATGTGCAGGCGCTGTTCAATCCCAACGTGGTCAAGGTGGTCAGCGACAAGAGCGGCCTGGCCCTGACCTTCAGCCGCGCGCCGCTGGCCTGGGCCCGCGATGCCTTCGCCAAGAACCGTGACGAGCTGCCGGCGGGCGTGCCCTATCGTCGCCATATCGGCATCTACGCCTACCGCGCCGGCTTCCTGCATGACTTCGTGGCCTGGGGCCCGTGCTGGCTGGAAGACACCGAGTGCCTGGAGCAGCTGCGCGCCCTGTGGCACGGCGTGCGTATCCATGTTGCCGATGCCTTGGAAGCGCCGCCGGCCGGGGTCGATACCCCGGAAGATTTGGAGCGGGTACGCCGTCTGCTGGGGGCCTGATGAAGGTTCTGTTCGTCTGCCTGGGCAACATCTGCCGCTCACCGACTGCCGAAGGCGTGTTGCGTCAGCGCCTGCAGGCGGCCGGTCTGGCCGAGCGGGTGCAGGTTGACTCCGCCGGCACCGGTGACTGGCATGTCGGCAAGGCACCGGATCAGCGTACCCGACTGGCCGCTCAGCGCCGCGGCTATGACCTGGCGCCGCTGCGCGCACGCCAGGTGGTAGTCGAGGACTTCCAGCGCTTTGACCTGATCCTGGCGATGGACCACAGCAACCTCAAGCATCTGCAGGCGCTGCGCCCAGGGGCTGCGTCGGCTGAGCTGGACCTGTTCCTGCGCCGCTACCAGCTGGCCCTGGATGAAGTGCCGGACCCTTATTACGGTGGTGACGACGGCTTCGAGCAGGTACTCGACCTGATCGAGCAGGCCAGCGATGCCCTGTTCAATGAAATCAGGGGGCGCCTGTGAACCTGCCGCTGCACGAAAACCGCTCGCTCAAGCCCTTCAACACCTTCGGCGTCGATGTGTCGGCGCGCCTGTTCGCCGAGGCGAGCAATGACCAGCAGGTGCGCGAGGCGCTGGCCCTGGCCGCGCAGCGCGAGCTGCCGCTGCTGGTGATCGGCGGCGGTAGCAACCTGTTGCTGACCGGCGCCGTCGAGGCCCTGGTGCTGCGCATGGCCAGTCGCGGCCTGCGCATCCTCAGCGATGACGGTGAGCGTGTGCTGGTCGAGGCCGAGGCCGGTGAGCCCTGGCATCCCTTCGTTCAGTGGAGCCTGGCGCAGGGCCTGGCCGGCCTGGAAAACCTCAGCCTGATCCCCGGCACGGTCGGTGCGGCGCCGATGCAGAACATCGGCGCCTACGGCGTGGAGATCAAGGATGTGTTTGCCGGCTTGACCGCCCTGGATCGACAGAGCGGCGAGCTGCGCGAGTTCGCCCTGGAGGAGTGCGCCTTTGCCTACCGTGACAGCTTGTTCAAGCAGCAGCCGGGGCGCTGGCTGATCCTGCGGGTGCGTTTTGCCCTCAGCCGCCAGACCGCGCTGCACCTGGATTACGGTCCGGTGCGCCAGCGCCTGCAGGCCGAAGGCATCGAGCAGCCCACGGCCAGCGATGTCAGTCGCGCCATCTGCGCCATCCGCAGCGAAAAACTGCCGGACCCGGCGCTGCTGGGCAATGCCGGCAGCTTCTTCAAGAACCCGCTGGTAGCGGCTGAGCTGGCCGAGCGTATCCGCACCGAGCAAGCCGATCTGGTCAGCTACCCGGCGGCTGATGGTCAGGTCAAACTGGCGGCCGGCTGGCTGATTGAGCGGGCAGGCTGGAAGGGCTTTCGTGACGGTGATGCCGGCGTGCATCGCCTGCAGGCGTTGGTGCTGGTCAATTACGGCGCGGCCACGGGCGCGCAGTTGCTGGCCCTGGCGCGGCGTATCCAGGCGGATATCCTGGCGCGTTTTGGCGTAGAGCTGGAAATCGAGCCGAACATCCTTTGAATTAAGTCTGCATCTGTCGGAGCCGCTTCAGTCGCGAATTTCGTGAATTAGTTCGCTCCGACAACATCACTCACTTTATTCCGGACATAAAAAAGCCCCGCACCAGGCGGGGCTTTTTCATTGCAGCTAACGCTTAGACCTGAATAGCAGGGATCTTGGCGTTGGCAGCGGCTTCGCGGAACTCGGCGATCTGGTCGAAGCTCAGGTAGCGGTAAACGTCGGCAGCCATGCTGTCGATGTCAGCCGCGTACGCCATGTACTCCTCGACGGTCGGCAGTTTGCCGGTGATCGAGGCAACCGCTGCCAGTTCGGCAGAGGCCAGGTACACGTTGGTCGCGTCGCCCAGGCGGTTCGGGAAGTTGCGGGTCGAAGTGGAAACCACGGTCGAACCGGTCTGTACGCGCGCCTGGTTACCCATGCACAGCGAGCAGCCCGGCATTTCCATGCGTGCGCCAGCCTTGCCGTAGATGCCGTAGTAGCCTTCTTCGGTCAGCTGGTGGGCGTCCATCTTGGTTGGCGGCGCCAGCCACAGACGGGTTGGCAGGCCACCCTTGACCTTGTCCAGCAGTTTGCCGGCGGCGCGGAAGTGACCGATGTTGGTCATGCACGAACCGATGAACACTTCGTCGATCTTCTCACCGGCAACGGTGGACAGCAGGCGGGCGTCGTCCGGGTCGTTCGGCGCGCAGAGCACCGGCTCTTTGACGTCGGCCAGGTCGATCTCGATGATCTCGGCGTATTCGGCGTCCTTGTCGGCTTCCAGCAGTTGCGGGTTGGCCAGCCAGGCTTCCATGGCTTTGGCACGACGTTCCAGGGTACGGGCGTCGCCGTAACCTTCGCCGATCATCCAGCGCAGCATGGTGATGTTGGAGCGCAGGTACTCGGCGATGGCCTTTTCCGGCAGCTTGATGGTGCAACCTGCAGCGGAGCGCTCGGCGGAGGCGTCGGACAGCTCGAAAGCCTGTTCAACGGTCAGCTCGTCCAGACCTTCGATCTCGAGGATGCGGCCGGAGAAGGCGTTGATCTTGCCCTTCTTCTCGACGGTCAGCAGGCCAGCCTTGATTGCGTAGTAAGGGATGGCATGCACCAGGTCACGCAGGGTGATGCCCGGTTGCAGCTTGCCCTTGAAGCGCACCAGTACCGACTCCGGCATGTCCAGCGGCATCACACCGGTGGCAGCGGCGAAGGCGACCAGGCCGGAACCGGCCGGGAAGGAGATACCCATCGGGAAGCGGGTGTGCGAGTCGCCACCGGTACCGACGGTGTCCGGCAGCAGCATGCGGTTCAGCCAGCTGTGGATGATGCCGTCGCCCGGACGCAGGGACACGCCGCCGCGGGTCATGATGAAGTCCGGCAGGGTGTGGTGGGTGGTGACGTCGATCGGCTTCGGATAGGCCGCGGTGTGGCAGAAGGACTGCATCACCAGGTCAGCGGAGAAGCCCAGGCACGCCAGGTCTTTCAGCTCGTCGCGGGTCATCGGGCCAGTGGTGTCCTGGGAGCCGACGGTGGTCATCTTCGGTTCGCAGTAGGTGCCCGGACGGACGCCTTTGCCTTCCGCCAGACCGCAGGCGCGGCCGACCATTTTCTGCGCCAGGGTGAAGCCCTTGCCGCTATCAACCGGGGATTCCGGCTTCTTGAACAGGGTGGACGGAGCCAGACCCAGCTCGGCGCGGGCTTTCTCGGTCAGGCCACGGCCGACGATCAGCGGAATACGGCCGCCGGCGCGAACTTCGTCGAGCAGTACGTCGGTTTTCAGCTGGAAGCTGGTGACCAGTTCGTCGCTGCCATGGCGGCGCACTTCGCCTTTGATCGGGTACACGTCGATGACGTCGCCCATGGCCAGGTTGCTGCAATCGAATTCGATCGGCAGGGCGCCGGCGTCTTCCATGGTGTTGTAGAAGATCGGAGCGATCTTGGTGCCGAAGCAGAAACCGCCAGCGCGCTTGTTCGGCACGTTGGGGATGTCGTCGCCGAAGAACCACAGTACCGAGTTGGTAGCGGATTTACGGGAAGAACCGGTACCGACCACGTCACCGACGTAGGCAACGGGGAAGCCTTTGGCTTTCAGGGCTTCCATCTGCTTGATCGGACCAACGGTGCCCGGAGCGTCCGGGTTGATGCCGTCGCGGGCCATTTTCAGCATGGCCAGGGCGTGCAGCGGGATGTCCGGGCGGGACCAGGCGTCCGGAGCCGGCGACAGGTCGTCGGTGTTGGTTTCGCCGGTGACCTTGAACACGGTCAGGGTGACTTTTTCCGGAACGGCAGGGCGGTTCTGGAACCACTCGCCTTCGGCCCAGGAGGCCAGCACGGCTTTGGCGTTGGCATTGCCGGCCTTGGCTTTCTCGGCGACGTCGTGGAAGGCGTCGAACATCAGCAGGGTGTGCTTCAGTTGCTCGGCGGCAACGGCCGACAGCTCGGCGTCGTCCAGCAGTTCAACCATGGTGGTGATGTTGTAGCCACCTTGCATGGTGCCCAGCAGCTCGACGGCGCGGGTCTTGCTCAGCAGCGGGGAGCTGACTTCGCCCTTGGCCAGGGCAGAGAGGAAACCGGCCTTGACGTAGGCAGCTTCGTCCACGCCAGCAGGTACGCGGTTGGTGATCAGGTCGACCAGGAAGGCTTCTTCGCCGGCCGGAGGATTCTTCAGCAGCTCGACCAGGCCTGCGGTTTGTTCGGCGTTTAGCGGCTGGGGCACGATACCCTGAGCGGCACGCTCTGCTACGTGGTTGCGATAGGCTTCAAGCACAGTTTTTACCCTCATCAGTGGTTGCGAGGTGGCTCGCAACGCTCATCCAGAAAACCATCGCACACTGCGCTTCAGCGCTTTTTGAGCGCCTTGGCCGGTGTGTCGATAGCCTCATACAAGAAGCTGTTTTCAAAGTTTTACGCCGCAGGAACAAGGGCGATGAGGGCTGGCGCAGGTCGTGAGGAGGGCTCGCAAACCTGGCGCCAACGTCGTTCCTGGCGGATTAACTGTGCTCGTGACGCTTTGAAAACAGCTTCTGACGGACATCGACGCCTAAAATGGCGGTCCGATTCTACTGGAACAAGACGTTAAAGTTAAGCGCAAAGCCCGATGCGACTGGCCTGCTGACCTGCGACCAAGGTCTGGCTGCAAAAGTCGATAAACGTCTGGCCGGTCAGGGTGACCCACTCAGGCTAAGCGGCTAATATGACCTGCCTGTTTCAGCGTCCAACTCTACTCGTCATGTCCAATCAGCGCATCAAGACGCCCTGCGTCGGCCTCTGTTCCACGGTTTACGGTGACCTCGTGTGCCGCGGCTGCAAGCGCTTCCATCATGAGGTGGTGAACTGGAACCTGTACGCCGAGGATGAGAAACGCGCCGTCTGGCGCCGCCTGGAGATCCTTCTGGTGCAGGTGATGCAGGGCAAGCTGGAGGTTTTCGATCCCCAGCGCCTGCGCGCGCAGCTGGAACAGCATCAGGTGCGCTTCGTTCCGGATCAGTCGGTCTACTGCTGGGCCTATCAGCTGATTGCGCGGGGCTCGCGGCTGATCAATCGGCTGGATGCCTATGGCGTGGTGCTGATGCCGGAGTTCCGTGACTGGGCGCTGCCAGAGCTGCGCGAGGCGATCGATCGCGAGTTCTTTCTGCTTTCCGAGGCCCATTACGAGCGCTATATTGCCCCCAGGTTTCTCCTCGAAGGCATGGAAATCCGCGTCTGAGCGATCCGAATGCATGAAAAAGCCGCCCGAGGGCGGCTTTTTCATGCGGCAGTCTTTGCGCTGGCTCCTAGTGCTGGGCGACCAGCTCTTCCAGGTGGGCGATGATTTCGTCCGGCTTGAGCACTAGCACATCGCTTTCCAGGGTATCCAGCACCACTTCCGCCGTGTTGCCGATCAGCGCGCCGGACAGGCCGGTGCGCGCCACGGTGCCGATCACGGTGACCACGGCCTTGAGCTTGTCGGCGGTGTAGGGGATCAGTACGTCGGCCGGGCCTTCCTCGACATGCAGGCGGTCATTGCTCACGTCGAACTCGGCCTGGAAGGCCTTGCACTGCTCGCGGTAGCGCGCCTCGATGGTTTCCTTGAGCTGGAAGGTCGGATCGGCGGCCGAGAGCATGGGCGACGGATGCGCGCTGATTACATGCAGCGTGCCCTTGGCCAGTGCGGCGATGTCGTAGCCGTGGCTGACAATGCCGGAATGCAGGGTGCGGTGTTCGGCATCGCGGTTGCCCACGTCCACTGCGGCGAGGATGACGCCACCGGTCCAGGGTGTGTCGGTCTTGACCATCAATACCGGGCCTGGGCAGTAGCGCAGCAGCTTCCAGTCATCCGGGGTGAGGATGGCTTTTTTCAGTGGGTTGTCCGGGAAGTGCTGCTTGATCACCAGGCCACAGCCTTCGGCCTGTTGCACGGTGATGATGGTTTGGTAGAGGTTTTCGTGCCAGGCCTGCTGACTGCTGACGCTGTAGCCTTCCTTGAGCAGGCTGGCCTGGGTGCTGTCGAGGAGGGCGGCATGCTCCTGCTTCTTGTCGCAGACCAGTAGGTGCAGGTGGGATTGCGTGACCCCGGCAATCAGTTTGGCGCGTTTCAGTGCCAGGCACTCGGCCTGTTGTGGATCCATGACTACCAGAATGCTGCGAATAGCTTGCATGACCGTCTCCCTGAACATGAATGCTTATCTCTGGCTTCACTATAGTCGCGTGAGGTGCCTGCGGTCTTGACCCGCGTCACGACATCGCTGGCTCTGGGCGCCGCCGCTCGTATAATGGCGCGCCCTTGGCAAGCCTGCCAGAGTTGCAGGCTTGCGTAGTGGAATTGCCGGTGATGACTGAAAACCAATCCTTCTTGTTGACCTGATTTCTGCCTGGCCATTCCCTGGCGTGGTGGTGGAGGGCGTTGCGCCATGATTTTTCCCGAGATTCATGACTTTCTCGGCTGTGTTACGCCGGATGCCTGGGTGCGTGCGGCGCTGGCTGATCAGGAGATCCTGCTGATCGATCACAAGAACTGCGAGTTCAAGGCGGCTTCCACGGCGCTCAGCCTGATGGCCAAGTACAGCTCCCATGTCGATCTGCTCAACGCCATGTCGCGCCTGGCGCGTGAGGAGTTGGTGCATCACGAGCAGGTCCTGCGCATCATGAAGCGGCGCAAGATCGGCCTGCGCCCGGTTTCGGCGGCACGCTATGCCTCCGGCCTGCGCGCCTTGGTGCGCACCCATGAGCCGCACAAGCTAGTGGATACCCTGGTGGTCGGGGCGTTTATCGAGGCGCGCTCCTGTGAACGCTTCGCAGCATTGGTGCCGCATCTGGATGAAGAGCTGGGCAAGTTCTATGGTGGTTTGCTGAAGTCCGAGGCGCGGCACTTTCAGGGCTATCTGAAACTGGCCTATCAGTACGGCGAGGAGGCAGATGTGACGCGTACGGTGGAGCGGGTCAGGGCGGCTGAGCGCGAGCTGATCGAGTCGCCGGATAGCGAGTTCCGTTTTCACAGTGGTGTACCGGTCGCCTGCTAGGGACTGATTGATCTCATGGTTTGCCTGCTGGCTGAATCGCAGGCATAAAAAAGCCGGACACTAGGTCCGGCTTTTTATTGCCTCAGTATCAGGCTTGCGGCTTGGCCTCTTCAGCATCCTGCTGCTGAGCGGCCTCGACGAGCAGGGCCGGAACTTCTTCCACTGCTGCCTCGGTCTCGGTTTGCTCACTGGTCGGAGCTTCCACCACGACAGCTTCGGCAGGTGCCTCGGCTTCGACGGGGGCGGCTTCAACCACTTCGGCTACCGGTGCTTCAACCGCGACTGCGTTCGGCGCTTGCGGGGCAGCGGCGGCTTCGGCAGCCAGGTGCTCGGCTTCGCGCTGACGACGACGCACTTCACGTGGATCGTTCGGCGCGCGGCCACCGCTGACGACCGGGGCGGCTGCTTCGACAATCACTTCGGCAGCGGCGGAGGCCACTTCTTCAGTGCTGACGCTGGCTGGTGCAGTTTCAGCAACCACCGGGGCAGCTTCCACGACAGCGACTTCTACCACTGCAACGTCGGCCGGGGCTTCGCTCTGGACGGGGGCTTCAACAACCACGGCCGGTGCTTCCACTGCTACGGCAGTTTCAACCACGGCTTCGGCAGTTTCAGCAGCTTCGTTGCGGCTGTCGATGACCGGAGCGCTTTCCACGACTTCGTTCGGTTGCTCGCTGGTCGGTGCAGCTTCTGCGCTGACCAGTGCGGTGCCGGCAACGGCAGCGGTCACGACGACGGCGCCTTCAGTGCCTTCTTCTTCGGCACCTTCTTCGCTGCCTTCGATCAGGTTGCCATCAGCATCACGCTGACGCTCGCGACGATTGCTGCGACGACGCTGACCGCGCGAGCGACGACGCGGACGATCGCCACCTTCACCACCTTCCTGGCCATCATCGAGCTGCTCGCCGTTTTCCAGTACTTCTTCTTCGGCTACGGCAGCGGCCTGTTCGGCACGCGGCTGACGCTCTTCACGCGGCGGGCGCGGTTGGCGCTCTTCGCGTGGCTTGCGCTCGGCACGTTCTTCGTTGCGCGGTTGCTCGCTACGGGCTTCGTCAGTGACGACGGCGTTGGCATTGGCATCCAGCGGCTCGCGCAGTTCGCGTGGGCGACGCTCTTCGCGCGGCTCACGGGCTTCGCGTGGCGGACGCTCGCGACGCGGCTCCTGGCCCTCGCGGGCTTCGCGCGGCTGACGCTCTTCACGCGGCTCGCGTGGCTCGCGGACTTCACGGGGCTCACGTGGTTGGCGCTCTTCACGTGGCTCGCGAGGTTCACGGGGCTCGCGGGCTTCACGCGGCTTGCGCTCTTCGTCACGGCTGCCGCGGTTACCACGGTTGCCGTCACGACGGTTCTGCGGACGGCCACCACGACGCTGTTCATCGCTGCGTGGTTTACGCTCGGCCGGCTTCTCTTCGGCTGCCGGGGCGACTGCCTCTTCCTTGCTGGCGAACAGGCTGACCAGCGACTTGACCAGGCCTTTGAACAGGCTCGGTTCCGCGGTCGCTGCGGCTGGGGCCAGCGGGGCCGGCGCTGCAGCCGGGGTCGGAGCAGCAGCGCGTGGCGGAGTAGTTTTCAGCGCCGCTTCCTGACGCACCAGGGTGCGGGTGGCGGCTGCCGGCTGGACGTCTTCGACTTCGGCCGGGGTCATCTCGTAGCTGGATTGACCGGTCATCACTTCCGGGCTGTCATCGCGCAGACGCTGCACTTCGAAGTGCGGGGTCTCCAGGTGATCGTTCGGCAGGATGATGATGCGGGCGCGGGTGCGCAGCTCGATCTTGGTGATGCTATTGCGCTTCTCGTTGAGCAGGAAGGCGGCAACCGGGATCGGCACCTGGGCGCGGACTTCGGCGGTGCGGTCCTTCAGGGCTTCTTCTTCGATCAGGCGCAGGATCGCCAGCGACAGCGATTCGACGTCGCGGATGATGCCTTGGCCGTTGCAGCGCGGGCAGACGATGCCGCTGCTTTCACCCAGGGACGGGCGCAGGCGCTGACGGGACATTTCCAGCAGGCCGAAGCGCGAGATGCGGCCGACCTGGACGCGGGCACGGTCGGCTTCCAGGGCTTCGCGGACTTTCTCTTCCACGGCGCGCTGGTTCTTGGCCGGGGTCATGTCGATGAAGTCGATCACGATCAGGCCGCCGATGTCGCGCAGGCGCAGCTGGCGGGCGATTTCTTCGGCCGCTTCCAGGTTGGTCTGCAGGGCGGTTTCTTCGATGTCGCCGCCTTTGGTCGCACGCGCCGAGTTGATGTCGATGGACACCAGGGCTTCGGTCGGGTCGATGACGATGGAGCCGCCGGACGGCAGCTTCACTTCGCGCTGGAAGGCGGTTTCGATCTGGCTTTCGATCTGGAAGCGGTTGAACAGCGGCACGCTGTCTTCGTACAGCTTGATCTTGCTGGCGTACTGCGGCATGACCTGCTGGATGAAGGACAGGGCTTCTTCCTGGGCTTCGACGCTATCGACCAGTACTTCGCCGATGTCCTGGCGCAGGTAGTCGCGGATAGCGCGGATGATGACGTTGGATTCCTGGTAGATCAGGAACGGCGCGGCGCGATCCAGCGAGGCTTCCTTGATCGCGGTCCACAGCTGCACCAGGTAATCGAGGTCGAGCTGCAGTTCGTCGCTGGAGCGGCCGAGGCCGGCGGTACGCACGATCAGGCCCATGTCGCCCGGGGCGTCGAGGCCGTTCAGCGCTTCACGCAGTTCGTTGCGCTCTTCGCCTTCGATGCGGCGGGAGATGCCACCGGCACGCGGGTTGTTCGGCATCAGCACCAGGTAACGACCGGCGAGGCTGATGAAGGTGGTGAGGGCGGCGCCTTTGTTGCCGCGCTCTTCCTTCTCGACCTGGACGATGACTTCCTGGCCTTCCTTGAGCACTTCCTTGATGTTGACGCGACCGCCTTCCGGGGACTTGCTGAAGTACTCGCGGGAGATTTCTTTCAGCGGCAGGAAGCCGTGGCGCTCGGCGCCGAAGTCGACAAAAGCCGCTTCGAGGCTGGGCTCGACGCGGGTAATGCGACCTTTATAGATGTTGGCCTTTTTCTGCTCACGAGCGCCGGACTCGATGTCCAGGTCGTAGAGTTTCTGGCCGTCTACCAGGGCTACACGCAACTCTTCGGGCTGAGTTGCGTTGATCAGCATTCTTTTCATGTTGTACCAATGGTTTCCGGAGCTGCCGGAAACGGCGGTTGGCACACACGACTCTCACGGTCGGTGTCAGGGCGCGTCAGGAATGGGCGTAAATCATTCCAGTGTCTAGCAACCGTTGGCCTGTGGCGTTTGGGTTGCGACGACGCTCCTGCTTGCTGTGGTGACAGAAGCACTCAGTCAGGGGAGGAATCAACCAGTCGCTGCGGACGATAGTGAAGCGTCTTGATAAAGCTTGTTGCTACGCAGTCCGACGGTTGTGCATCTCCACCCTACACGTATCGCTAAAATCGGGTGCCGCTCGCAGAATCCGCAGCGGGTTAGCATTTTCCGCAAGCTCCCAAAGGGAAGGCTTGCGCGTCTATGGCTCAAGGCGTTGTTTCCGGGATCTTCGCGCTCTTGTGCGGCGAAAGCCCCGTCGGACGGCCTCACGTCCTGAATGGGTTGCGCTCGGCAGGGATGGCAATGTGGCGATCATCCGCTGGCCGGGCCGCTTTTGGCGGCGCTCCCGAGCATATCAGCAATGATTAAGTGCTTCAATTCAATAAAAAATTGTTATGATCGCGGGCATGACTACTCCTGCCTCTCCAACCTCCGGCGTCCAGCTGCTTGAGGTTGCGCCGGATCATGCCGGCCAACGAATCGATAATTTCCTGCTCGCGCGCCTCAAGGGTGTGCCGAAGACGCTTATCTACCGCATTCTGCGCAAAGGCGAAGTGCGGGTTAATAAAGGTCGGATCAAGCCTGAGTACAAGTTGCAGGCTGGCGATATCGTGCGGGTTCCGCCGCTGCGTCTACCTGAGCGTGACGAGCCGGTGCCGCTTGCTCAGGGGTTGCTTGAGCGTCTGGAGGCGGCCATCGTCTATGAGGACAAGGCGCTGATCGTGCTGAACAAGCCGACCGGGATTGCCGTGCATGGCGGTAGTGGCCTGAATTACGGGGTCATCGAAGCTTTTCGTCAGTTGCGCCCGGATGCCAAGGATATTGAGCTGGTCCATCGCCTGGATCGCGACACCTCCGGCCTGCTGATGATTGCCAAGAAGCGCAGCATGCTGCGTCACCTGCACGAGGCCTTGCGTGGTGATGGCGTCGACAAGCGCTACATGGCGCTGGTGCGCGGCAGTTGGCCGACGGCAAAGAAGAAGATCAGTGCGCCGTTGCTGAAGAGCAACTTGCGTTCCGGTGAGCGCATGGTCGAGGTCAATCCTGAGGGTAAGGAGGCTTTGACCGTATTCCGCGTGCTGCGCCGTTTCGGCGAGTTCGCTACGCTGGTCGAGGCGAGTCCGATTACCGGGCGCACCCACCAGATTCGCGTGCATGCCCAGTACGCCGGACATTCGATTGCCGGTGACCCCAAGTACGGCGACGACGACTTTTCCCACGAAGTGCGCGACCTGGGTGGCAAGCGCCTGTTCCTGCATGCCTATGCACTGAAGATCACCTTGCCGGAAGGGCAGGTGCTCGAGGTGGAGGCGCCCGTCGATGAAATGTGGGTGCGTACCCTGGAGCGACTCGGTGCGTGACTATCGGCTGTTGATCTTCGATTGGGATGGCACGCTGGTGGATTCCATTGGTCGTATCGTTGCGGCCATGCGTCTGGCGGCCGAGCAGTGCGGCTTGCCGCAGCTTGATGATGCGGCGATCAAGGGCATTATCGGCTTGGGTTTGCCCGAGGCCATTCGCAGTCTGTATCCGCAGATTGAGGACTACGCGTTGGTCGAGCGCTTTCGCGCTGCTTACAGTGATCAGTATCTGCTGCTGGAAGGTGAGCCTTCGGCTTTGTTTCCTGGCGTAGCCGATTCGCTTGAGGTATTTCGTGCGCAGGGCTATCGCCTGGCGGTGGCGACCGGCAAGAGTCGCCATGGCCTGCAGCGGGTGCTGCGGGGGCGTGGCTGGCTGGATTATTTCGATGTCACGCGCTGCGCCGACGAGACGGCCAGCAAGCCGCATCCGCTGATGCTGCACGAAATCCTCACCCATTGCCGCATGGCGCCCGAGCAGGCGCTGATGGTGGGGGATTCGGTGTTCGATCTGCAGATGGCCAGCAATGCCGGTATCGATTCGGTGGCGGTGGGTTTCGGCGCGCAGCCACTGGACAGTTTACGGGCTCACGGGCCGCGCCTGGCCATCAATGAGTTTTCCGAGTTGCGCACCTGGTTGGGTGCGCGCACACATGAAAAGACGCTTGGGGTGGGTGAATATGTCGGATGAATGGAAAGCATCGGCCGCTGGTGGCGACGATAAGAGCTGGAAGTTGCTGGAAAAAACCCTGCTGGCCGGTGTGCAGGAGCAGCGTCGTGCGCGGCGCTGGGGGATTTTCTTCAAGGCGCTGACCTTTATCTACCTGTTTGGTGCGCTGGCGCTGTTCATTCCCAAGCTGGATCTGCAGCAGAGTGCCGGGGTCGGCAAGGAGCACACCGCGCTGATCGAGGTGCGCGGGGTGATCATGGCGGATGAAGAGGCCAGTGCTGACAATGTGGTCAGCAGTCTGCGTGCCGCCTTCGAGGACCCGAAGACCAAGGGCATCGTGCTGCGCATCAACAGCCCGGGCGGCAGTCCGGTGCAGTCCGGCTACATCTACGACGAGATCAAGCGCCTGCGCGGCGAGCACCCGGACACTAAGGTGTATGCGGTGATCAGCGATCTGGGGGCTTCCGGCGCCTATTACATTGCCAGCGCTGCCGATCAGATCTATGCCGACAAGGCCAGCCTGGTGGGGTCCATCGGCGTTACGGCGGCCACTTTCGGTTTTGTCGGGGTGATGGAAAAGGTCGGCGTGGATCGTCGCGTCTACACCTCGGGTGAGCACAAGGCATTCCTCGATCCGTTCCAGCCGCAGAAGGCCGAGGAAACCCAATTCTGGCAAGGCGTGCTGGAAACCACCCACAAGCAGTTTATCGATAGCGTGAAGAAGGGCCGTGGCGAGCGCCTGAAAACTGCAGAGCATCCGGAGTTGTTCTCCGGGTTGATCTGGTCGGGTGAGCAGGCCCTTGAGCTGGGGCTGATCGACGCGCTGGGTAGCAGTAGTTTCGTCGCGCGCGAAGTGATCAAGGCGAAAGACATCGTCGATTACACGCACGAAGATACCCCGTTCGATCGCTTTGCCAAGAAACTGGGCGCCAGTGTGGCGGAGCGTCTGGCCATCGTGATGGGCTTCCAGGGGCCGTCGCTGCGCTGAGGTGTTGCTGTCGAAGAGGCCCGGCTTGCCGGGCTTCTTCATTTATAGGTTCAGGGAATGCTCAGGCCTTCGTTGTGCAGCATGCTGACCAGGCGGATCAGTGGTAGGCCGATCAGGCTGGTGGCGTCCGTGCCTTCGGTGGCGCGGAACAGGCTGACGCCGAGTCCTTCGGCCTTGAAACTGCCGGCGCAGTCGTAGGGTTGCTCGGCCTGCAGATAGCGGGTGATCTGCGCTTCGTTGAGTGAGCGAAAATGTACGGTGAAAGGCGCGACGTCGACCTGGCACTGCCCCGTGCTGCTGTTGAGCAGGGCCAGGCTGGTGAGGAAAGTAACGCTGTTGCCGCTGGCTGCCAGTAGCTGATGTTTGGCGCGGGCAAAGTCATGGGGCTTGCCGATGATCTGCTCGCCCAGCACGGCGACCTGGTCCGAGCCGATGATCAGGTGGTGTGGATATTGTTCGCTCAGGGCGCGCGCCTTGGCTTCGGCGAGGCGGCGTACCAGCGCTACGGCGCTTTCGCCCGCTACCGGTGTTTCGTCGATATCCGGGCTGCTCCATATAAAAGGATGGCGCAGGCGGGCCAATAGTTCGCGGCGGTACGCCGAGCTTGAGGCAAGTACCAGAGGTAGCATGGGCTTCTCCCGAAAAGAGGCGGATTTTAGCCAGTGCGCTGCCTGGCGCACAGGGCCGAATTTCCTTTGACAGGGTGGGGGTGCATCCCTAGAATGTCGCGCCTATGTTGAATGGACCGATTCCACCCCACGTTGATCCGCGCAAACTCGCTGATCGCGGCGTTACCCTCGAAGGGTCGATGCCGCTGGCAAGTTTCGAGCGTCTCTGCGACCCGCTGGTCGATAACGCCGGCATGGTGCACGCGAAGCTAGCCTTCGTGCGTGGTGAGCGACGTGCTGTGAGTATTCACAGTGAGCTCAAGGTTGAGGTCAAGATGATTTGCCAGCGTTGTCTGGAACTGGTCGTCCTGCCGATCCAAAGCGAGTGTGATTACGCGGTGGTGAAGGAAGGTGCGGATACCCAGTCGCTGCCCCAGGGCTATGACGTGCTGGAAGTGGGTGAGGATCCTCTGGATCTGCTGGCGTTGGTCGAAGATGAGCTGTTGCTCGCTCTGCCCATCATTCCGGCCCACGCCCATGAAGATTGCCAGCAGCCGGCCGGTCTCGAAGAGCCCGAGTCGAGCGAGGACGAGGTACCGCGGTCCAACCCGTTCAGTGTTTTGGCGCAGTTAAAGCGTGACCCAAACGTTTAGGAGTTAATCAGTTATGGCTGTTCAGCAGAACAAAAAATCCCGCTCTGCCCGCGACATGCGTCGTTCCCACGATGCGCTCGAGGCCAGCACTCTGTCCGTCGAGAAGAGCACCGGTGAAGTTCACCTGCGCCACCACGTATCTCCGGAAGGCGTATACCGTGGTCGCAAAGTGATCGACAAGGGCGCTGACGAGTAATCCTTGTCCGCTCCGTTGATCGCGATTGATGCAATGGGTGGGGACTTCGGTCCCCACTGCATTGTTCCAGCCAGCATCGCCTGTCTGGTTGAGTTCCCCTCGTTACATCTGGTCCTCGTCGGCCAAGCCCCCATTCTTGAAGAATTGATCGCCCGGCATCCTGCTGTGGATCGCGCACGCCTGCACGTTGAGCATGCCAGCGAAGTGATCGGCATGGACGAGCGTCCCTCCCAGGCGCTGCGTGGCAAGCCGGATGCCTCCATGCGTGTGGCGCTGGAGCTGGTGCGCAGTGGTCGCGCGCAGGCCTGCGTCAGTGCCGGCAATACCGGGGCCTTGATGGCTCTGTCGCGCTATGTGCTGAAAACCCTGCCGGGCATCGATCGCCCGGCGATGGTCAGTCCAGTGCCGACCGCTACCGGCAGTTGCCAGCTGCTCGATCTGGGGGCGAACGTCGATTGCAGTGCCGAGCACCTCTACCAGTTTGCCGTAATGGGCTCGGTGGCCGCCGAAGCGCTGGGTGTCGCCAATCCGCGAGTGGCGCTGCTGAATGTCGGCACCGAAGAAGTAAAGGGCAATCAGCAGGTCAAGCTGGCGGCGAGCCTGTTGCAGCAGGCCCAGGGCTTGAATTACACCGGGTTCATCGAGGGTGACGGCCTCTATCGTGGCGAGGCGGATGTGGTGGTGTGCGACGGTTTCGTCGGCAATATCCTGCTCAAGTCCAGTGAAGGTTTGGCTGCGATGATCTCGGCACGGATCGAAAACCTGTTTACCGCCAATATCGCTGCGCGACTGGTAGGCAGCATGGCCTTGCCACTGCTGCGTCGTTTGCAGGGCGATCTGACGCCGGCGCGGCACAACGGTGCAAGCTTTCTCGGCCTGCAGGGCATTGTGGTGAAAAGCCACGGTGCCGCGGGTGTCGAGGGTTTCCAGAGTGCCATTCGTCGCGCCCTGATCGAAGTACGCGAAAACCTGCCGCAGCGCCTGCATGGGCGCCTCGAAGATCTGTTGCTCTAGCCGATTCCACGGCGTGCATTCGAACATCTGAGAAAACCTGCGGTCTGGTCTGTGACCGCAGGTTTTTCCGTGTCATCCAATCTGCAGTCCTGTGCCTGGCTCTGCCGGGTATGCAATCCCCCAATGATCAGTAGATAAGGGAAAGTTTTGATGTCTACCTCCCTCGCATTTGTCTTTCCTGGCCAAGGTTCGCAATCGCTCGGCATGCTGGCCGAGATCGGCGCACAGCAGCCGCTGATCCGCGATACGTTCAGCGAAGCAACCGATGCCCTCGGCTATGACCTGTGGGCACTGACCCAGCAAGGGCCGGAAGAGCAGCTCAACCAGACTGACAAGACCCAGCCGGCCATCCTGGCGGCTTCCATTGCTCTGTGGCGTCTGTGGCAGGCTGAAGGTGGTGCGCAGCCATCTTTCGTCGCCGGGCATAGCCTGGGCGAGTACTCGGCGCTGGTGGCGGCTGGCAGCATCGGCTTTGCCGAGGCGATCAAACTGGTCGAGCTGCGTGGCCAGTTGATGCAGCAGGCCGTGCCGGCCGGGCAGGGCGGCATGGCGGCGATTCTCGGCCTGGACGATGCCGATGTACTGGCAGCCTGCGCCGAAGCAGCCAATGGCGAAGTGGTCAGTGCGGTGAATTTCAACGCCCCGGGCCAAGTGGTAATTGCCGGTGGTGCGGCCGCCGTCGAGCGCGCCATCGAGGCGTGCAAGGCGCGTGGCGCCAAGCGTGCCATGCCGCTGCCGGTCAGCGTGCCGTCGCACTGTGCGCTGATGCGCCCGGCGGCAGAGAAATTCGCCGAGGCGGTCGCCGCCCTGAACTGGCAGGCGCCGCAGATTGCCCTGGTGCAGAACGTCACGGCGGCGGTGCCGGCTGACCTCGATAGCCTCAAGCGTGATCTGCTGGCACAGCTCTACAGCCCGGTGCGCTGGGTGGAAACCATCGTGCTGCTGGCTGAGCAAGGCGTCACCGACCTGGTCGAGTGCGGCCCCGGCAAGGTCCTTGCAGGCTTGAACAAGCGCTGCGTCAAAGGCATCAATACCCACAACCTGGAAACCCCGGACGCTTTCGCAGCGGTTCGCGCGGCGCTGGTTTGATTAAGCAAGGAGAGACCTCTATGAGTCTGCAAGGCAAGGTTGCATTGGTAACGGGCGCCAGCCGTGGCATCGGTCAGGCTATCGCTTTCGAACTGGGTCGCCAGGGCGCCGTGGTCATCGGTACCGCCACCTCCGCAGCGGGTGCTGAGCGTATTGGTGAAGCGCTCAAGGCCGAGGGTATTCAGGGCGCTGGCCTGGTTCTGGATGTCGGCAGCGATGAGTCGGTAGCTGCCGTTCTCGAGCAGATCCAGAAGGATTTCGGTGCCGTGGCCATTCTGGTCAACAATGCCGGCATCACCCGCGACAACCTGATGCTGCGGATGAAGGATGACGAGTGGTTCGATGTCATCAACACCAACCTCAACAGCCTGTTCCGCCTGTCCAAGGCCGTGCTGCGCGGCATGACCAAGGCCCGTTGGGGTCGCATCATCAGCATCGGCTCGGTGGTCGGCGCCATGGGCAACGCCGGGCAGGTCAACTACGCTGCCGCCAAGGCCGGTCTGGAAGGCTTTGGTCGCGCCCTGGCGCGTGAGGTAGGTTCGCGTGCCATCACCGTTAACTCGGTGGCGCCGGGCTTTATCGATACCGATATGACCCGCGAGCTGCCGGAAGCCCAGCGCGAAGCGCTGTTGACCCAGATTCCACTGGGCCGTCTGGGCCAGGCCGAGGAAATCGCCAAGGTGGTCGGCTTCCTCGCCTCGGACGGCGCAGCCTATGTCACTGGCGCGACTGTGCCGGTGAATGGCGGCATGTACATGAGCTGAATGTGACTCGGCGCTTCAGGAAATTGTCATAAAAGCTGTCTAAAGTCCGTTACAAAAGTGCAATCAGCGGCAGACAGCGCTGTGAACTGTTCTGGAAGGGCTTGGCGTTTGGCTTGAAAGTTAGAAAACCCTTTCTATACACTGCGGCTCAGCTGCACGGATCTTTTTCCATAGGAGTGAAAACTAGACATGAGCACCATCGAAGAACGCGTCAAGAAAATCGTCGCCGAGCAACTGGGCGTTAAAGAAGACGAAGTCACCAACAGTGCTTCCTTCGTCGAAGACCTGGGTGCCGACTCCCTTGACACCGTTGAGCTGGTGATGGCTCTGGAAGAGGAATTCGAGACCGAAATCCCGGACGAGCAAGCTGAGAAGATCACCACCGTTCAGGAAGCCATCGACTACATCAACGCCCACGGCTGATTGATCGTAATCGACGGTTTTCGGACCAGGAAAAGCCGCACTGCCCCTCACGAGGCGTGCGGTTTTTCTTTAATGGGCCGCTTAGTGGCAAATAGAACAAGAGGATTTCGCAGTGTCGCGTAGACGCGTAGTGGTTACCGGTATGGGCATGCTGTCGCCTTTGGGCGTCGATGTAGCCAGCAGTTGGCAGGGCATTCTGGCCGGCCGCAGTGGCATCGGCCTGATCGAGCATATGGACCTGTCCGCTTACTCCACTCGTTTCGGCGGCTCGGTCAGGGGCTTCAATGTCGAGGAGTACCTGAGCGCCAAGGAAGCCCGCAAGCTTGACCTGTTCATCCAATACGGTCTGGCAGCCAGCTTTCAGGCGATGCGTGATTCCGGTCTGGAAGTCACCGACGCCAATCGCGAACGCATCGGTGTGGCCATGGGCTCCGGTATCGGCGGCCTGACCAACATCGAGAACAACTGCAAATCGCTGTTCGAGCAGGGGCCGCGGCGCATTTCGCCGTTCTTCGTGCCTGGCTCGATCATCAACATGATTTCCGGCTTCCTGTCGATCCACCTGGGTCTGCAGGGGCCGAACTATGCCATCGCCACAGCATGCACCACGGGCACCCACTGCATTGGCATGGCCGCGCGCAATATCGCCTATGGCGAAGCCGACGTGATGGTTGCTGGCGGCGCCGAGATGGCCACCAGTGGCCTGGGCATGGGCGGTTTTGGTGCTGCCCGTGCGCTGTCGACCCGTAACGACGATCCGACCAAGGCCAGTCGCCCGTGGGACAAGGGGCGTGATGGCTTCGTCCTGTCCGACGGTGCCGGCGCCCTGGTTCTGGAAGAGCTGGAGCACGCCAAGGCGCGCGGCGCGACCATCTATGCCGAACTGGTCGGTTTCGGCATGAGTGGCGATGCCTACCATATGACCTCGCCGCCAGAAGACGGTGCCGGTGCGGCGCGCTGCATGAAGAATGCGCTGCGCGATGCCGGTTTGAACGCCGATCAGGTGCAGTACATCAACGCCCACGGCACCTCGACCTCGGCGGGCGACAAGGCCGAAGCGGCGGCGGTCAAGTCGGTATTTGGTGATAGCGCCTACAAGCTGTCGGTCAGCTCGACCAAGTCGATGACCGGCCACCTGCTCGGTGCTGCCGGTGCGGTCGAGGCGATCTTCAGCGTGCTGGCCCTGCGTGATCAGGTGGCGCCGCCGACCATCAATCTGGATGAGCCGGACGACGGTTGCGATCTGGACTTCGTCGCCCATCAGGCCAAGGCCCTGCCGATCGACGCGGTACTGTCCAACTCCTTCGGTTTTGGCGGCACCAACGGCTCGCTGGTGTTCCGCCGGTTCGCCGGCTGATGCTGAGCTGGGTCGACGGCCAGCCGGCCACGCAGCTGTCCATCCTGGATCGCGGCCTGGCCTATGGCGATGGTCTGTTCGAGACCATCGCCGTGCAGCGCGGCCAGCCGCGCTTGCTGGCGCGGCACCTGGGGCGCCTGCAGCAGGGCGCGCAACGCCTGTCCCTGGCGCTTGATCTGCAAATCGTGCAGGACGAGTTATTGGCCTTCTGTGCCGAGCTGGGCGAAGGCGTGGCCAAGTTGATCGTCACCCGTGGCGAAGGCTTGCGCGGTTATGCGCCGCCGCAGCCAAGCCGGCCCTGCCGCGTTCTGTTGGGTAATTCCGCACCTGCCTATCCAGCTGTGCATGCCGAGCAGGGCGTGCGCCTGTTCCCCTGTGCCACTCGCCTGGCCGAGCAGCCGCTGCTGGCCGGTCTCAAACACCTCAATCGCCTCGAACAGGTCCTGGCCCGTGCCGAATGGCAAGACCCGGCTTATGCCGAGGGTTTGATGTGCAACAGCTCGGGGCGGGTGATCGAAGGGGTCTACAGCAACCTGTTCCTGTGCCGGGATGGTCAGTTGCTGACGGCCGATCTGTCGCGCTGTGGCGTGGCGGGCGTAATGCGGGCCGAGGTGCTGGCCCAGGCCGAAGCGCTCGGGATAGCCGTGCAAATCCGTGATATCAGCCGTGCTGAGCTGCTCGGCGCCGATGAAGTGTTTCTCTGCAACAGCCTCTATGGCATCTGGCCGGTGCGTGAATTGCAGGGCCACGACTGGCCGGTAGGCCCGCTCACCCGTAAACTGCAGGCCATTATCCGCAGTCTTCTGGATTCCTGATTCGTGATTCGCAAGTTTTTGCTGCTGCTCACCGCAGCTGTGCTGCTGCTCGTGTTGTCTTTGGCGCTGGCGGCCTGGCGTATGCATTCGGTGTTGCAGCAACCGCTGCAGCTCAGCGAGGAGCGCCTGCTGATTGTCGAGCCGGGCGCTACACCCGGCGGTCTGCTCAATCAGCTAGAGAGCGAAGGCGTGCTGGATGGCGCCTTCTGGTTGCGCCTGTACTGGCGTTTCAACCTGACCGGGCAGCCGCTGCACAGTGGCGAGTATCGCCTGCTGCCAGCCCAGACTACCAAGGATCTGCTCGGCATCTGGCAGCGTGGCGAGGTGGTGCAATACAGCCTGACCCTCGTCGAAGGCTGGAGCTTTCGCCAGGTACGCGCAGCCCTGCACAAACAGGTTGCCCTGAAGCAGACCCTGGCCGAGCTCGACGATGCGGCCCTGATGGCCAAACTCGGTCAGCCTGGCGCCAACCCCGAGGGGCGCTTCTTCCCGGACACCTATCGCTATGTGCGCGGCATGAGCGACTTCGATCTGCTCAAGCAGGCCCATGCTCGCCTGACCGAGGTGCTGGAAGAGGAGTGGCAGCAGCGCGCCGAGGGTCTGCCCTATCGCAAGCCTTACGATGCGTTGATCATGGCTTCCATGGTGGAGAAGGAGACCGGTGTGCCGGCCGAGCGTGGCCAGATCGCCGGTGTGTTCGTCCGCCGTCTGCGTATGGGCATGCGCCTGCAGACCGATCCGACAGTGATCTTCGGCCTCGGCGAGCGTTATAACGGCAACCTCACGCGCGCCCATCTGCGTGAGCCGACGCCGTATAACACCTACACCATCGATGGCATGCCACCGACGCCGATTGCCCTGGTCGGCCGCGAGGCGATCCATGCTGCATTGCACCCGGTGGCGGGCAAGAGCCTGTATTTCGTCGCGCGCGGCGACGGCAGCCATGTATTCTCCGACTCCCTGGAGCAGCACAACCGCGCGGTGAGCGAATATCAGCTCAAGCGGCGTGCCGACTACCGTTCCAGTCCAGCCCCCCAATAAGGATCATCCGTGAGCGGTCTGTTCATCACCCTCGAAGGCCCGGAAGGGGCCGGCAAAAGCACCAACCGCGAGTACCTTGCCGAGCGCCTGCGCGAGCAGGGCATCGAGGTGCTGCTGACTCGCGAGCCGGGCGGTACACCGCTGGCCGAGCGTATCCGCGAGTTGCTGCTGGCGCCGAGCGCTGAGCAGATGGCCGCCGATACCGAGCTGCTGCTGGTCTTTGCCGCGCGTGCCCAGCATCTGGCGCAGGTCATAGTGCCGGCACTGGGCCGTGGCACGGTGGTGCTCTGTGACCGTTTTACCGATGCCACTTATGCCTATCAGGGCGGCGGGCGCGGCCTGTCCACGGCGCGTATCGCCCAGCTGGAAAGTTTCGTGCAGGGCGAGCTGCGTCCCGACCTGACCCTGGTGTTCGACCTGCCGGTGGAAGTCGGCCTGTCGCGCGCGGCTGCCCGTGGTCGTCTGGATCGCTTCGAGCAGGAAGGCCAGAGCTTCTTCGAAGCCGTGCGGCAGACCTATCTGCAGCGTGCAGCCGCCGCGCCGGCACGCTACCGCGTACTGGACGCCGCGCAGTCGCTGGCTGGCGTGCAGCAGTCCATCGATCGACTGCTGCCGGAAATCCTGGAGCGTTGCCGTGGCTGAAGCCTATCCCTGGCAGCAGGGCCTGTGGCAGCAACTGGCCGGTCGCCAGCAGCATGCCCATGCCTACCTGCTGCATGGCCCGGCCGGCATTGGCAAGCGTGCTCTGGCCGAGCGCCTGATGGCGTTGCTGTTGTGCCACAAACCGGTTGGCCTGGAGGCCTGCGGGCAGTGCAAGGGCTGCTACCTGCTGGCCGCGGGGACTCACCCGGATAACTACGTGCTGGAGCCGGAAGAGGCGGACAAGGCGATCAAGGTCGACCAGGTCCGCGATCTGGTCAGTTTCGTGGTGCAGACCGCCCAGCTCGGCGGACGCAAGGTCGTCCTGCTGGAGCCGGTGGAGGCGATGAACATCAATGCCGCCAACGCCCTGCTGAAGAGTTTGGAAGAGCCGGCCGGCAACACTGTGCTGCTGCTGGTCAGCCATCAGCCCAGCCGCCTGTTGCCGACCGTGAAAAGCCGCTGCGTGCAGCAGGCCTGCCCGCTGCCGGACCAGGCCAGCAGCCTGGCCTGGCTGGCCGAAGCACTGCCGGAGTGCGGCGAGGACGAGCGCCGCGAGCTGCTCACCCTGGCTGCCGGTTCGCCACTGGCCGCTCGCCGCCTGCACCAGCAGGGCGTGCGCGAACAGCGCGCACTGGTGGTCGATGGGGTGAAGAAGCTGCTCAAGCAGCAGGCCAGTGCCAGCCAGTTGGCCGAGGCGTGGAAGACCATGCCGATGATCATGCTGTTCGACTGGTTCTGTGACTGGAGCCAGGCCATGCTGCGCTACCAGCTGACCCGCGACGAAGCGGGGCTGGGCCTGGCCGATATGCACAAGGTGGTGCAGTATCTGGCAGACAAGACCCCGCAGCCGAAGCTGCTGGCCATGCAGGATTGGCTGCTACAACAGCGGCAAAAAGTGCTCGGCAAGGCCAACCTGAACAGTGTCTTGCTTCTCGAAGCATTGCTGGTGCAGTGGGCAAGCCTGCCTGGACCGGGCTAGAATCGAAAATTGGATAGTTTGCTAGGAATGCCGCATGAGCTTGCCACCCAATCTTGGCCCGCGTAACGGAATCCTGTCCCTGACCATCAAGGACAAGTCCGTGCTCTACGCCGCCTATATGCCTTTCATCAAGAATGGCGGCTTGTTCATTCCCACCGCCAAGAGCTACAAGCTCGGTGATGAAGTGTTCATGTTGCTCAACCTGATGGACGAACCGGAGAAGATTCCGGTCGCCGGCAAGGTCGTCTGGATCACCCCGAAAGGTGCCCAGGGCAACCGCGCTGCCGGCGTCGGTGTGCAGTTCAACGATGGCGACAACACCGCGCGCAACAAGATCGAGACCTACCTGGCCGGCGCGCTGAAGTCGGATCGTCCGACCCACACCATGTAAGATCGCCTCGCCCGAGGCTGCAGTCGAAAGCGCCCGGATCGGGCGCTTTGTCATTTTCAGAGATTAGAAACACCATGCTGGTTGATTCCCACTGCCACCTCGACCGCCTCGACCTGGCTATCCATAACGGTTCCCTGGATGCCGCCCTCGACGCGGCGCGCGTTCGTGGTGTGCAGCATTTCCTCTGCATCGGCGTCAGTGCCGCCAACGCCGCTGCAGTCAAAGGCCTGGCCGAGCAGTACGCCGATGTCGATTGCTCGGTGGGTGTGCATCCGCTGGATCTGCAGCCGGGCGCCGCTCCGGTTCTTGACTGGCTGCTGGCCGAGCTCAACCACCCGCATGTGGTGGCCATCGGCGAAACCGGTCTGGACTACCACTACGAGCCCGAAGCAGCGGAGCTGCAGCAGCAGTCCTTTCGCCTGCATCTGGACGCCGCGCGCATCACCGGCAAACCGGTGATCGTGCATACCCGCGAGGCGCGTGCCGATACCCTGGCCTTGCTGCGCGAAGCCGCCTTGCCGCAGGCCGGCGTACTGCACTGTTTCACCGAAGACTGGGACATGGCCAAGGCCGCGCTGGATCTGGGCTTCTATATTTCCCTGTCCGGTATCGTCACCTTCCGCAATGCCGATGCCTTGCGCGAAGTGGCGCGCAAGGTGCCGGCCGATCGCTTGCTGGTGGAGACCGACTCGCCTTACCTGGCGCCGATTCCCTACCGCGGCAAGGCCAACCTGCCGCAGTACGTGCGCGAGGTGGCCGAGTTCCTGTCGCTGGTGCGCGGCGAGCGTTTCGAGGATCTGGCCGCGCAGACCACGGCCAACTTCAAGCGTTTGTTTCCGCTGGCCCGCGTAGCCTGAGACATTGCCCGTAAGGAGTGAGCCCGCCGTCTTCGACGGAGCGCTGTCGCGCAGCAAGCTGGCTCCTACAGGTCTCCGTGCAGATTTGATTTTTACATGTAAAACAAAGAGTTATTTTTTGTTTGATGAGGGTGAGCCCGCTGGCGGAGGGGGATCTCGCCAAATCGCAGGCAAAAAAAACCCGGACTCTGGGGGATGAATCCGGGTTAAGACCATTAGGAGTAAATCAAGATACGCGGTCCACGGTACCTTGACTGGCGGGGCACTTGGGGGGAGATGCCGCGCACCAGTAAGCTCAAGTATTGGTCATGTTTCCTCATCGTCCAGGCAGGTTGCCGCGGTTTTTTAAACAGATTTGGAATACCGCGATGGCTGCTGAGCACTCAGCCATGTGCCATCTGGCCCAGTAGCGCCAGCGTCTGCTCGATCACAGCAAAATCCGTGTAGAAATGCGGTGAAAAGCGCACACCTTTACCCCGTTGCGCACAAATCACCTGTTTTGCCCGCAGCTGGGTAAACAGCTGCTGGTTATTCCAGCCAGCCAGGCTGAAGGTGAGGATGCCGGCACGGCGCGCCGTTTCCACTGGGCTGTGCAAACTGATGCCGGGCAAGCGCAACAAACCTTGCTGCAGCTGCAGCATGCGCTCCTCCAGCAGTGCGCCGACCTTGCTCATGCCGACCTCTTCCAGTAGCGAAAGACTCGCCTCCAGGGCCATGGCGCCGAGCATGTTCGGGCTGCCGCATTCAAAGCGGCGGGCGCTGCGGGCCGGTTGCCAGTCAGTGCGGTCGTAATCGCCGGCATGCTCGAGCATGTGCCAGCCGTATTCATGCAGGGTCAGTTGCTCGCGCAGATCACTGCGGCAATAGAACACGCCCAGGCCTTCCGGGCCGAGCAGCCACTTGTGCCCGTCGGCCATGGCGAAGGCGCAGCCGCTGGCCTGTACATCGAAGGGTAGGGCGCCGAGCTGCTGGATGGCATCGACGCAGAACAACACGTCCTTGCCCGCGCAGCCGGCACCGAGGCGCGGGAGATCCAGGCGCAGGCCGCTGGCGTATTGCACGGCACTGATCGACAGCAGTCGCGTGCGCGGCCCACAGGCGGCCAGCAGATCGGCTTCCGGATCGCGGCCTTGTAGGCTGACCTGGATCACTTCGACGCCGCGCGGCTTGAGTGCCTCCCAGACGATGCGGTTGGACGGGAACTCTTCGTCGCTGATGACGACCTGGTCGCCGGGGCGCCAGTCGAGACCGAAGGCGACGAACGACAGGGCCTCTGAAGTGTTCTTGACCAGGGCGATATCGGCGCGGCTCGGTGCATTCAGCAGGCGCTGCAGGCGTTCACGCAAGCTCTGCTCGACCTTCAGCCACTGCGGGTAGTCGCGGGCGCCGAGCCGGCTGTTCTGCTCGGCAAACTGGCGCACGGCCTCTGCGGCGCGCTTGGGCCAGGGGGCTACAGCGGCATGATTGAGATAGAACAGGCCGGGTTCCTGGGGAAACTCATCGGAAAACACTGACATAGGCGATGATCCGTGCAATTTGGCGCTGAACAGGCATAATAACGCGCCCTGATTTTTCATCCTGTAGTCACTTTATGAACAAAGAACCTCGCAAAGTCCGTGAATTCCGCCGTCGCGAACAGGAAATTCTCGATACCGCGCTGAAGCTCTTCCTCGAGCAGGGTGAAGACAGCGTAACCGTTGAGATGATCGCCGACGCGGTGGGCATCGGCAAAGGCACCATCTACAAGCACTTCAAGTCGAAGGCGGAGGTCTACCTGCGCCTGATGCTCGACTACGAGCGCGATCTCAACGAGCTGCTGCACTCGGCCGATGTCGACCGCGATAAGGAAGCCCTGTCGCGTGCCTACTTCGAGTTCCGCATGCGTGACCCGCAACGCTACCGTCTGTTCGACCGCCTGGAAGAGAAGGTGGTCAAGGGCAATCAGGTACCGGAGATGGTCGAGCAGCTGCACAAGATCCGTGCCTCCAACTTCGAGCGTCTGACCTTGCTGATCAAGGGCCGCATCGCCGAAGGCAAGCTGGAAGACGTACCGCCGTACTTCCACTACTGCGCGGCCTGGGCCCTGGTACACGGCGCCGTGGCGCTGTACCACTCGCCGTTCTGGAGCAACGTGCTGGAAGACCAGGACGGTTTCTTCCAGTTCCTCATGGACATCGGCGTGCGCATGGGCAACAAGCGCAAGCGCGACGGCGACACCCCGGCTGCCTGACGTGATATTCAGCCTGCCAATGATGCACTTTGCGCAGTCGGCGGCGGGCATATACTCCGGCTTATACCCAGTCGGAGTTGCCCATGATCGTTGACCGCCAGGGCAGACGCTTTCGCAATCTGCGCATCAGCCTGACCGCTGCCTGCAACTATGCCTGCACCTACTGCGTGCCGGACGGCAAGCGTCTGGTCGCCGCCCAGGACGAGTTGTCCGCCGAGGCCATGGTGCGCGGTGTCGCCTACCTGATCGAAGCCGCCGGTATCGAGCGCCTGCGCATCACCGGTGGCGAGCCGCTGGTCAGTCCCAAGCTCGACCCGTTCCTGCGTGAAGTCAGCCAACTCGGCCTCAGCGATATCAGCCTGACCAGCAATGGCCAGTTGCTCAGTCGCAAGCTGCCGCTGCTGCTGGAAAGCGGCATGCGTCGGCTGAATATCTCCCTGGATACCCTCGACCCCGATGCGTTCAAGCGCATTGCCCGGGGCGGCGACCTGGCCACTGTGCTGCAGGGGCTGGAAGAGGCGCGCGCGGCGGGCATGCAGATCAAGATCAACATGGTGCCGCTGCGCGGGCAGAACCATGAGCAGGTCTTGCCGATGCTCGACTACTGCCTGGAACGCGGCTTCGAGCTGCGCTTCATCGAACTGATGCGCATGGGCCATCTGGCCCGGGATGGCAATGCGTTCCTGCAGCAGTTCTATGGCATGGACGAGTTGCTGCTGCGCATCGGCGAGCACCATGAGTTCGTCCAGGCCGATGCGCCGCTGGATGCCACCGCCTTGCGCTACCAGATTCCCGGTCAGGGCTACTTCGGCGTCATCGCCAACGAAAGCGTGCCGTTCTGCCGCACCTGCTCGCGGCTGCGCCTGTCGTCCACCGGCTGGCTGCATGGTTGCCTGTCGTCGAGCAACCGCCACTATGTCGGTGACCTGCTCGACAAGCCGCGTCACCAGGCCTTGCCGGCTCTGCAGCGGCTGCTGGTGCGGGCGCTGGGCGACAAACAGGACATTGCCTTTGCGGGCGGTGTTACCGTGATGAAAATTATCGGCGGCTGATGATCTGCTGCGCGTCGGCGATACTGCGTTAAAAGCTGCCTCGGGATGCAAATGCCGTTCACTTAAGAAAACGCCGCGATATCCGTCCGGATCGCGGCGTTATTCTTGGCGGCCAATGCAGCGGCCATGCAACGGGATAATGACTTTCTGCCAACGCGGACAGTCCCCTCTCCCACTTGTGGGAGAGGGTTAGGGAGAGGGGCGAACTCGACCACTACAAGTGGCCTGCCCAACCCTCTCCCCCGGCCCCTCTCCCGTAAACGGGAGAGGGGAGCAAAGCGCTTAAGTGAATGGCATTAGCCTCGGGCTGCTCATTTACATTGTGTAAACTCCGCTCTCTCGGCATCTTTGACCAGCCGAAGGCTGTTACTAACGTAGGTCCTTGTCTCGCTCTAGCTCGCGAGATCATCAATTATTTGTGTATCTCAAAAATGTCTGCCGAATTCCCCATCGCCTATATCGAACCGGTATTCCGCCCACCGAGTGAAGCCCACTCGCTGATCCTGCCGGTGACCAACGGCTGCTCGTGGAACCATTGCACCTTCTGCGAGATGTATACCCAGCCGCAGAAGAAATTCCGCGCCCGCGACGAAGCCGAGGTGCTCGAAGAGATCCGCCGTAGCGGCCGGCAACTGATCGTCCAGCGTGTGTTCCTCGCCGATGGCGATGCCCTGGTGCTGCCGACGCGGCGCCTGCTGAGTATCCTCACCGCCATCCGCGAACACATGCCCGAGGTGACGCGGGTTTCCAGCTACTGCCTGCCGCGCAACCTGCGCAAGAAGTCGGTGAGCGAGCTCAAGGAGCTGGCCGACGCCGGGTTGAAGATGGCCTATGTCGGTTGCGAGTCCGGCGACGATGAGGTGCTGGCGCGGGTCAACAAGGGCGAGACCTACGAGTCCAGCCTGAGTGCCCTGGAAAAGCTCGGCGAGGCGGGCATCACCCGCTCGGTGATGATCCTCAATGGCCTGGGTGGCACCGTGCTCAGCGCCCAGCATGCTGACAATTCGGCGCGCCTGATGAACGCGGCCCAGCCAGAGTTTCTCTCGACCCTGGTGGTCAGCTTTCCCACCGGCGAGGCACGTTTTCGCGAAGGCTTTGCCGACTTCCAGCCGCTCGGCCAGCATGAGCTGTTCGTCGAGGTCGAGCGCCTGCTGCAAGGGCTGGAGCTGCGTGACACGGTATTCCGCAGCGACCACGCCTCCAATTACCTGGTACTCAAGGGCAATCTGGGCGCCGACAAGGCCCGCCTGTTGGCCCAGGTGCGTCAGGCCATCGAGCAACCTCAACAAGCGCGGTTGCGCCAGGAGTGGCAGCGCGGCTTGTGAGGGATTGGCTGCTGAGCTTGGCGCGGAAGCTGCAGTGGTCGTCTATCCGCCGGTTTTCCGTCACCGGCTCGGGAGGATTTGCGATGCGTAGCTTGATTCTGCTGCTGGCCCTGTTCGGCCTTACCGGCTGCATGAAGGTCAGTGATATGGCCGCCGGTACCGAGTACCACCTGCGCGATGCCGGGGTGCTGGAACACAGCGACACCCGTCGCGCCAACACCTGGCGTCTGCAGGCCGATTCGTTCGTGTTCATCGCCCAGAGCCATTTCGTGCCGCCTGGCAGCGCCTATCCACGGCCCAATGTGGTGGCCGAGGAAGCCTTCAAAGCCTTCGTCGAATACTTCCCGCTGGTGCGCCGCTCCCCAAAACCGCAGGGCCTGGAAGAGGCGATGAACGAGGCCCGCAGCAGCGGCGCCCATTATCTGCTGTACACCCGCTTTGCCGGCGCCGACGACCGTATCGGCACCGTGGTGGAGTGGGAGGATCAGGAAGCCCTGGATCGCCTGGGGATCGATAGCGGCGTGATCCAGCTGATGCTGATCGAGACCAATACCCGCTACCTGGTGGATACCGCCAGTATCCGCAATCGTGGCGGTTTCCTGACGTTCTATGACAATAAGCCCGAAGATATGCTGCGGCAGCCTTTCGAGCGTTATGCTCGTAGCCTGCTCGGTGTGAGCGAGCAATAAACGCTGCCGCTGAGCGGGGCGATGAGGAGTACGTGATGAGTGATCCGGGCAAAGCCGGCGACCTGCTGGCGCAGATTCCCAAGGGCGAAGGCAAGAGCCTGCCGCCGGTGCACCTGTGGAATCCGGATTTCTGTGGCGATATCGACATGCGCATCGCCCGCGACGGCACCTGGTTCTACCTGGGCACGCCGATCGGCCGCAAGCCGATGGTCAAGCTGTTCTCCACCATCATCCGCCGCGACGGCGACGACTACTTCCTGATCACCCCGGTGGAGAAGGTCGGCATCAAGGTCGACGACGCGCCGTTCGTGGCCGTGACCCTGCAGGTCGAAGGCGAGGGTGAGCAGCAGGTGCTGCGCTTCACCAGCAATGTCGACGACGAGATCGAGGCCGGTGTCGAGCACCCGCTGCGGGTCGAACTGGACCCGCTGACCGAGGAGCCGGCGCCTTACCTGCATGTGCGCAGCAATCTGGAAGCGCTGGTGCACCGCAACGTGTTCTATCAGCTGGTCGAGCTGGCCGTGCCACGCCAGATCGACGGGCAGACCTGGCTGGGCGTCTGGAGCAACGGCGAGTTCTTCCCCATCGGCCCGCAGCCGGAATAGGCGCTCCCTGTTCCGACTCGCATCCCCTCACGTAGGCTGGGTTAGCCACAGGCGTAACCCAGTCATCTGAACACCTCTCCTGCCCGTCGCGGGCTACTGCGGCAGCCTGGCGATCACCTTGATCTCGAAGTCGAAGCCAGAGAGCCAGGTCACGCCGATAGCGGTCACTGTTGGGTAAGGTGTGTTCTGCCACCGCACATTACTGAATTCCCCCCCACACTCACAGAAACCGTTGTCTATTGGGGCAATGTGGAACCAAGCAGTTGGAGCTGGCCGAGTGGCATAATCGCAGCTAGTTCATAACGGGCGCGCATAAATGACCACTGAAAGCTACGACCAGCTCGCGATCTTCGCGGCCGTGGCGCAGGAGCGCAGCTTTACGCGCGCCGCTGCCAAGCTTGGCATGTCGCAGCCGGCCCTGAGTCGGGCCATGCGTCAGCTGGAAGAGCGCCTCGGCGTCAGGCTACTCGCGCGCACCACTCGCAGCGTTGCCCCCACGGAGGCGGGAGAACATCTGCTGCGGGTGGTCGCACCCAGGTTCGAAGAAATCAATAACGAGCTGGGGTTGCTCAGCGAGTTTCGTGACAAGCCGGCAGGCAAGCTGCGCATCACGGCTGGCGAGCATGCGGCGATCACTATCCTGCAACCCGTACTGGCAACACTGCTACCGGATAATCCGGATCTGAGCATCGAGGTCATCGTCGACTACGGCCTGACCGATATCGTGGCGGAAGGCTACGACGCCGGCGTACGTCTGGGTCAGCAAGTGGCCAAGGACATGATCGCGATGCGCATTGGCCCCGATATGCGCATGGCGGTGGTCGGTTCCCCGGCGTATTTCGCGAGGCATCCGCAACCAATAATTCCGCGCGACCTGATGCAGCACAATTGCATCAACATCCGCATGCCCACCTACGGCGGCATCTTCCCTTGGGAGTTCGAAAAGCAAGGAGAAGAACTGAAAGTGCGTGTCGAGGGCCAACTGGTGTTCAACAACATTGCCATGCGCCTGGAGGCTGCTCTCCAGGGGCTAGGTTTGGCCTACATGGCCGAAGACCTGGTGCAGGCGCATGTCGACGAAGGCCGACTGATTCGCGTGCTGGCGGACTGGTGCGAACCCTTTTCGGGCTACCACCTGTATTACCCAAGCCGGCGGCAGAGCTCACCGGCTTTTACCTTGCTGCGCGATGCTCTGCGTTATCCGGGCTGAACCGAAAGCATCACTGCGTTGGGGCTTCGACCCCGCTATAGGCGAGCACTACCGGCGGTAGCCGTTCACCCTGGATGCTGATGTCCGCTAGGGCCGTATTGAGCTGCGCAAGCTCCTGATTGCCGAAGGTCACTTGTGCCGCTGCGCTGTTTTCGAGCATATGCGCCATCTGTGTCGTGCCTGGGATGGGCACAATCCAGCTCTTTTGCGCCATCAGCCAGGCCAACGCGAGCTGGGCGGGTGTCACGCCCTTGCGTTCGGCCCATGCCTGCACCAGGCGCACGAGTTTCAGGTTATTGGACCGATTCTCCGGCGCAAATCGGGCTTCGATCCCGCGGATATCACCCTCGGCAAAACGTGTTCTTTCGTCGATTGCCCCGCTGAGGAAACCGACCCCGAGTGGGCTCCAGGGGACGAAGCCGATGCCCAATTCCTCGCATAGAGGAATCACTTCCTTTTCCGGGCCTCGCCACAGCAGCGAATACTCGTTCTGCACTGCGCTAACGGGCAGTTCGGCATGTGCGCGGCGCAATGTCTTCAGCCCCATCTCGGATAAGCCCCAGTGCAGCACCTTGCCTTCAGCGATCAAGTCTTTGACCGCACCCGCCACGTCCTCAATCGGTATCTGCGGGTCGACGCGATGCTGGTAAAGAAGATCGATACGGTCTGTACGCAGGCGCTTGAGCATGCCCTCAACGACTAACTTGATGTGCTCTGGGCGACTATTCAGCCCTGGGCGACGCTCACCGGTTTGCTGATCGATGTTCCAGCCGAACTTGGTGGCGATCACCACCTCATTGCGAAACGGGGCCACACCTTCGCCGAGAATCCGCTCCACTTCATGGGGTCCATACGCCTCGGCCGCGTCATAGAAGGTGACGCCGTGGTCGAAGGCGGTGCGAATGATGTTGTGCATCTCCGCCCGGTTAGGGATCGTCGTCTGGTAGGTGCGACTCATGTTCTGCACGCCCAGGCCCACACTCGAAACTTCCAGGGAGCCGAGCTTGCGCCGACCGACCAGGGCAGTGGTCTTCGTCGGTTGTGCAGGGCCAGCAGCCTCACTGGCGCTGGCCGTCATTCCCGGGATCAGTGGGGCCACGGCTAGCGCCGTTGCGCCGATCAGCAGGTTGCGCCGGCTGCTATCAGTTGGATTACTGTCCACGTTGCTCTCCTTGAGGTGTCGAAGTGCTTTTGGGGGCTGGCGTCATCGCCAGCGCTTGCGCCAATGCCTGACTGGCGCGCTCGGCAGCCTGTTCATCGCCGTGCTGGGCCAGCACCTGGATCAGTTGGCGCAGCTGTGATTCGGTCAGACCAACCCTGATGCTGGCAGCCATATGCGAACGCAGTTGCGCCTCCACACCGGGAGTGGCGGCCAGTGCTCCGACGGTAGCCAGTTCGCGGCTTTGCCAATCCAGATTGTCACGTTCGAAGATGGCACCGAACAGGTGCCCTTGCAGGTACTGATTGATCACCGGGGCGAAATCGAACAGCGGGCCCTGAACGGGTGCTCCGGCAATCTGGGTCTGGTTGGCCTTGCCCACTGCCAGCAATGCATCGCCGCTGGGTATGGCGCGGCTGGGTTCGCGCCCGGCTGTATCCTTGATGCCGCGCTGTTTGCGTGCTTCAACTATCTTCATCAGCTCGCCCAGTGCGTTTAGGCTGCGCGGAAAGCCGCTGTAGGCGTAGAGCTGTACGAGGATTTCCTTCGCCTCGCTGATGCTCAGGCCCGCGTCCAGCCCTTGATGCAAGGCTGCGCTGAGCCTGGGCATATCGCTCGTGGCCATGGCGGCGGCAATCAACGGGATCGCCTGCTGCCTGGCGGACAGCGTCTCGGAGGCAGCGGGCCTGGCCTGCAATGCCACGGGGCTGTGGACCGCGCTGTATTGCTCATCGCTGACGTGCTCCAGCCACTCGACACTCTTGCCATCCACTGCGCCACTCACCGCCAGGTGGGTCATTGCTGTTGTCGCTGCGGCACCGTGCCAGTGCTTGACGCCAGGAGGGCAGATGACCACGTCTCCAGGGTGAATGTGCTGTACGGGTTTGCCCCATTCCTGGGTCAGGCCCATACCGGACACCACAACCAGCCGCTGCCCGGCTGGATGGGTGTGCCAGGCCGAGCGTGCGCCAGGCTCGAAGGTGACATAGGCAGCGGATGCATTGATCTCACTGCTGGCGGGAAACAAGGGATCGACGCGTACCCGCCCGGTGAAATAGTCCGCTGATCCCGTCACCGATACCTGAGTGCCGGCGCGACTGATCTGCTGGGTGGCCACAGACTCACCGGCCTGGCTGGCCGCGTTGGCGAAAGGCATCGCAGCGCATAGCGCGACCCCAAGCAAAGTAGTGTTCACGATGGTTGATCCTTACCTAAAGAGTTCTACCGAAGAACGCCGTCAGCTTGTCCATCGCGGCATCCACATACTTCGGCACCCAGTAGGTTTCGATATGGGTAGCCCCCTCGATCTTGAACAGCTCTTTGTCCTGGGTGCCGGTAGCCTTGGCGAAGGCATCCTCAGTCATGTACAGGCTGTCGGCCTCACTGCCTGCGATCATCAGCAACGGTTGCTGGATCAGTTCGATCTGGTTGGTGGCATCAAAGCGCATCAAGTCCAGCAGGCTGCTGGTGGTGTACTTGAAGGTCGAGTTGGGATGCGCGTGGGTCTTCCAGTAGTACTCGTAGCCCTGCCGATACAGCGCGAACGGCAACTTGGCGATCTGCTCATCGGTCAGGTTGGCATCCCCTGAATAGACCACCTCGCCGCCAGCTGCTTGCTGGGCGCGGGCATTGGATGCCTGCTGCAAACGCTCCTGGATGGTGCCCAGTTGCGAATCCACGTAGCCATTACGGCGAACCCGGCCTGAGTTGAACATGCTCAAGGTCGCGACCGACTGAAAGCGTTTGTCGGTCTGAGCGGCGGCCAATGAGTAGCCGCCACCGCCGCAGAGGCCGAGCAGGCCCAAACGCTGCTGGTCGACGCCGGCATACTGAGTAAGGAAGTCCGCCATGCCATGGATGTCTTCGATGCGGTACGCAGGCTTGTCCACATTGCGCGGCTGGCCACCACTGGCACCTTGGTAAGCCGCATCGGCGGCAACGGTGATATAGCCTTGCTCCGCCAAACGCTGGGCATACAGGCCCGCGACCTGCTCCTTCACCCCGCCATTAGGGTGCGCTACGACTACTGCGGGGTATTTCTTCGCAGGGTCGTAGTTCGCCGGGGTGTAGACGTTGGCAGAAATATCCAGGCCATTGAGCCTGTAGGTGACTGGATGGATGTTGACCTTGCCCGGCTCGTTCTTCGCAATTGCACCGTCATAGGCCAAGGTGAAGGGGTTCTGCTGGTAATCGGCGGCCCCGACCTCGGCAGCAGAGAGCCCAACAATAGTGGCCATAAGCGTGGCCTTGATCGTTTTACGTTGCGTACGAACAGTAGTGATGTGCTGGGTCATGGCTTGCTCTCAACTTGAAAACGCTGAGTAGCAACTTACGCCATGGTTATTGATCGATAAATGGCATCAATTAGATAGCAGTCATGCCTGAAATGCATAAATTTAGTACTGCTGTTGCAGCCGACTTCAATCTGCATTGGCATTACTAGGTCGATTCAACGTGCTCCAGACCGGCCGCTTTTGGCCGATTGCCCCCCCTCAACTGTCGCCCTTTGAGCCTCTGGACAACCTCTGCATAAATCGAGAAGCGGCCACCCTCTAAGTATTCTGCGCGATATGCCAGAGCACGCCGCTCGGGTCGAACAGTACGAATTCCCGCATCCCCCAGGGTTGATCGACAAGGTCGCCCATGCGCACGGCAAAGCGTTCGGCCAGGCTCGACTCGTTCAGGTGGCGGTGCCAGGCATCCACATCCTCCACCAGCAGGTGCATGACGAAGTTTTCCGCCTGTTCGCGCACGTAGAAGTTCTGCAGCAGGAAGCTGCAGTTGCCGTGGCGCAGGTAGGCCAGGTTGTCGTCGCTCCAGGGCATGCTGAAGCCCAGGGCCTGGTAGACGTCCTGGGAGCGGGCGAAGTCCTTAGAACCTGTTCACGATCTCTTGGCCGTCGGCCATACCGCGTTAAAAACAGGCTCGGAATGCTCATTTACAGCTCGTAAACTCCGCTTCCTCGCCTGTTTTTGCCTTGTCTGGCTCTAGTCCAAAAGATCGTGAACAGGTTCTTGGCGGGCACCAGGGTCTTGAGTTCCACGCTGTTGAGGTTGCTCATCGGCGGTTTTCCTTGTGCTCAGTACAGGTCGTTGCGTTTGGCTGGCTTGATCACCTGGAAGAAGCTGTAGCCCAGGCCGATATCGGTCACCACGCGGGTGCAGAGGGCGGGGATGGCGATAAGCGCGTGAATGAGCATGGCCGTGGCTGTGTAGGCGCCGAATTCGATCCTGCGCAGGGCTGACGGCAGGGGATCGCGGCGACTCTCCAGCAGCTCCTGGCGCAGGGCGGGCAGGTCGGGCCAGTGCTCGCTGTCGATCTGCGTGCGCATGGCTTGCGGGTAGAGGTTGCGGCTGCGGCAGCCACGGCGGAAGGCGCGCCACATGCGTTTGGGTTCGAGCACCAGGCCGGTGGACAGGGCGATCAGGTTCATGGTGCCGAGCAGTGGCGAATTGAGCATCGAGCCGGTGCCCAGTTCCCAGGCGCTGACTTCGCCTTCGCCGATACGCCCGGTGCTGTAGCCGGTCGCGACGTGGTGCAGGTCGTGGTACTTGAGGTAGCGGTGGCGGGTCTCGATATTCGGCAGCGGCACCAGCATACAGCCGGTGTAGACCGGCACGGTGCAGGCCTGGCGATCGGCGGTGCCGCTGAAGCCGCAGCGGCGGTAGAAGGCCGCCAGTTCTTCCTTGAGTGTCATGGGGTGCTTCCTTGTGTTTGTAGGAGCCAGCTTGCTGGCGATCTTGGCAAGTCAAAAGCATCGCCAGCAAGCTGGCTCCTACAGAGTTTGCTGCGCGACAGCGCTCCGTCGAAGACGGCGGGCAATCTCCTACGGCGTTAGCGGGGGTACAGCGGCGGCAGCGGGCTCGGTTCCTGTTGGCTGCTCGGTGCTTCCAGGGCTGGCAGGCTGCGGATCGCCTTCCACAGGCTTTCGCCTTGCCAGTGCTGGCCGCTCTCGCTGTACAGCGCGCCGTTGAGGCCATCCATTGCATCGGACAGCGGCACGAAGCGGGCGGCCATATCGGCCAGGGTTTCCGGTTGTTGGCGTGCCCAGGCGTCCAGGGCCTGGCGGGTGGCCTGGCTGTCGTTGGCTAGGCAGGCGCGCTTGAGGTCGTCGAGCAGGGTGCGTGGGCTGGGGCCGGTTTGCGCCGTCGGCAGGATCGCCGGCTGGCGGCGGGCGCGCCACCACAGGCCGAAACCGAGCAGGGTGGTACAGGCGAGCAGGGCGCTGCTCAGTTGCCAGGGCCACAGCAGGGGGACCTCGCCAACCCCGAGCGGCGCCGGGCTGTCGACTGGGGTATCCACCTCCAGGGCCGGGTTGATGGCGACTTCCAGGGTGCGTGCCGGCAGGCTGGTGCGTTCCAGGCGGTCCTCGTGGGTGTTCCACCACACCACCTCGACGGGCGCCAGGTCGATCCGTCCGCTGCGGCTGGCGACCAGGGCTTCGCGCTCCTCGCGGCTGCCGATCATGCCGCGTTCGCCGCTCTCGTTGTTCAGCAGGGGCTGGTCCGGATAGCGGCGCAGGCCGTCGCTCTGGCTGGGGGGAGCGGCGGCAACTGGGCGCTGGACAGGCCCTCGGCGCGCAGCATGATGTTGCGTGTCAGCGAGTCGCCGGCGCGCACCTTGTTCGGTTCCGGGCTCCAGGCTTCGGCCAGGCTGAGGGCGCGGGCGGGCAACCACGGTGCATCCTTGGGATAGCTGGCGGGCTTGGCTTTGACCGTCAGCGGGATTTCCGGCGATTTCACCCGGGTCTGCCGGCCGGGGCGCGGGCCGAAGGGGTTGAAGTCGCCATCGGCGGAACGCTCCACCGGGGTGGCGCTGAACAGCTGCGCGGGGATGCTCAGCTCACCGCTTTTCTGCGGGAAGATCGCATAGCGCACTTCGATCACGCCGTGGCGCACGTCATTGATGGTCTTTTCGTAGGTGCGCGGCTCACCCAGCTGCTCGACCAGGGCGTCGGCGACCTGCAACTGGGTCAGGCTGCTGTCGTCATACAGCGACACCGAGTGGTAGATGCGCAGGGTCAGTACCGCCTGGGCCTGCACGTAGACGCTTTCCTGATCCAGGCTGGAGTCGATGAAGATCGGCGCGAGCTTGCCGCCACTGTCGCTGCCGTCGGCCTTGAGGATTTGCAGAGTGATGGCCTGGCTGCTGGCGTCGCCCATCTGCAATGGTGGAATCACCACATAGCCGCTCTGCTTGGGCAGCAGGGTGACGATCCAGCGGGTGGTGGCCTGGGTCTTGCCATCGAAGGTGGCCAGGCGGTTTTCCTGGCGCGTGCTGATGACCTCGAACAGTGGCTCAAGGGGCGCCAGGTCGGGCTTGCCGAACACCGTGACATCATCCGATTCGAGGATCAGGTCGAGGCTTTCCCCCTCGCTCAGGCGGGCGCGGTCGACCGTGGCGGTCAGGCTGGCGGCGCTGGCCTGCAGGGCGAAGAGGCTGAGAAAGAGGACGCAAAGCAGGCGGCTCATCGAGACTGTTCCTGGCGCTGTTGCTGTTCATAGAGAAATTTACGTCGCAGCAGCTCGCCGGGTTCGTCCGGGATCTGCCGCAGCCATTGTTCCAGGGCATCGCGCTGCTCGTCGCCGAGGGCCTGCCCGCTGCCGGCCTGGGCTTCGGCGGCAGCGCTGTCCTGCGCGGCCTGCGACTGGTTTTCGCTGCCGTCATCGCCGGGCTTTTCCGCCGGGCCTTCACTCTGTTGCTCGCCCGGCTTGGCGGGGTTGTCGGCAGTCGGCTGCTCGGCAGCGTCTTCTCCGTCGGGCTGCGACTGCGGTTCGCCGGAGGAGGGTTGCTGCTGACCTGGGCTGCCCGACTGCGGCTGTTCACTGCCGGGCTCCTGCGGCTCACCTTCTTGCCCGGATTGCTGCTGTTGTTGCTGTTGCTGTTTTTGCTGCTGCAGCAGTTGCTCGACCAGGGTCTTGTTCTGCTGCGCGGCATGCAGGTCCGGCTGTTGCTCCAGGGCCTGGTCATAGGCGTCCAGGGCCGCTTCCAGCTCGTTGCTCTTGGCCAGGGCATTGCCGCGGTTGTAGTGGGCGCTGGCGCTGTCGCTCTGGGCGAAGCGCTCGGCCGCGGCGGGGTAGTCGCCGGCGCGATAGAGGGCTTCGCCCTGCCACTGCGGGTCGGCAAAACGCTCGGCGGCTTCCTTGGGTTTCTCCGCTTGTAGCAGGCGCTGGCCTTGCTGGTCCGGGCGCAGCCACAGGTCGCGGAATTCGAAGGCATAGCTGGGTTGCGGCAGGGCCAGCAGCAGCGGCAGGCAGAACAGCCAGCCACGGCGCCCGGCACAGGCGGCCAGCAGCAACAGCGGCAGCAACAGCCAGTGGCCCTGGTCGGCCCAGGTGGTCAGCTGGGTCGGCTCGCCGTCTTCGCGCAGGCTCTGCGGGCCGTCGAACAGGCCGAGGCCGCGCAGGTCTCGGTCATCCAGGCTGGCCTGGCGATACTGGCCGCCCAGTTCGCTGGCGAAGCGTTTGAGGCCGGCGGCATCCAGGCGCGGCAGCAGGATCGCGCCCTGAGCATCCTTGAGGAAGCTGCCGTCTTCACCGAGGATCGGCGCGCCCTGCGCCGTACCGATGCCGAGGATGCGCAGCTGCGCGCTGCGCTTGCCCAGCACGCGCTGAATACCGCTGCGCTCGTCCTGGCTCAGTTCACTGGTGATCAGCAACAGGCGGCCGCGGCCCTGGGCGCCCTGTTCGAGCAGGCTGATGGCCTTGCTCATGGCCAGGTCGGCGCGTCGTCCCGGCTCCGGCATGATCGACGGCTTGAGCGCGTCCAGCAGGTTGCTGGCCGTGGCTAGGTCATCGGACAGCGGCACCAGGGTATGCGCGCTGCCGGCATACACCAGAATCGCGGTCTGCGCATCCTGGCGCGCCTGCAGCAGGTCGAGCAGCTTGCGCTTGGCCTGGCTCAGGCGGTCCGGCGCGGCATCGCCGGCGAGCATGGCCGGGGTCAGTTCGAGCATCACCACCAGCGGGTCGGCGCGCTTCTGGCTGGCCTGCTCCATGCGCTGCCAGCTGGGGCCGAGCAGGGCCAGCACGGCCAGCAGCCAGCCCAGGCCGAGGGCGATCCACGGCAGACGATTCTGCCGGGTGCGCCCGCCAGTGAGCAGGGCGCTCTGGAATAGCGCCGGCAGCAGCAGTTGCCAGCGCCCGCTGCGCCGTTCGCGGTGCCACAGCTGCCAGATCAGCCAGGCGCACAGGGGCAGAAGAGCCAGGCTCCAGGGGCGCAGCCAGTGTGGCCAGAGGGCGGCGAAGTCCATCAGCGGTTTCTCCGCAGGCGCTGGCTGAGGGTCTGCAGGCTGTGCGGCCACAGTTCATGGGCCACCAGCAGCAGGCTGAGCAGCAGCGCCGCGCCGAGCGGCCAGCCGTACAGGGCCAGGGCCGGACGCGCGCGGGTCGGCAGCTGGGCAGCCGGTTCCAGGTGATCGAGGGCGGCCTCGATATCCTGCAATTCCTCGCTGGTGCGCGCGCGGAAGTAGCTGCCGCCGGTCTGTTCGGCGATGTCGATCAGGGTCGCTTCGTCCAGGTCGATACCGGGGCTGAGGCCGAGCATGCCCATGATCCCGCTTTGCTCGGGGTCGGCACCGACACCGATGGTGTAGATCTTCACCCGTTCCTCGGCGGCCAGGCGCGCGGCGGTACGCGGTTCGATCTCGCCGCCGTTGTTGGCGCCGTCGGTGATCAGCACCAGTACCCGGCTGTCGGCCGGGCGCTGGCGCAGGCGCTTGACCGCCAGGCCGATGGCGTCGCCGATGGCGGTCTGCGGGCCGGCGATATTGATCAGCGCCTCATCCAGCCAGACCCGCACGGTGTGGCGGTCGAAGGTCAGCGGCGATTGCAGGTAGGCGCGGCTGCCGAACAGGATCAGGCCGACGCGATCGCCCTGGCGATCCTCGATAAAGTCGCCGAATAGCTGCTTGACCAGCTCCAGGCGCGAGACCTCTTCGCCGTCCCACTGCATGTCGCGCTGTTCCATGGAGCCGGACACGTCCACCGCCAGCAGCAGGTCGCGGCCGCTGGCCGGCAAGGGCAACGGCTCGCCGACCCATTCCGGGCGTGCCGTGGCGAGCAGCAGCAACAACCAGAGCAGGGCGAACGGCGCTTGCTGGCGCCAGGCCGGCAGGCTGGCACGGGCGCGGCGGCCGCTGAGGCCTTCCAGTTCGCTGAGGAAACTGATCTTTAGCGCCGCTTCACCGCTGTCCGCCACCGGCAGCAGCAGGCGCAGCAGCCAGGGCAGCGGGGCGAGGAGAAAGGCCCAGGGCCAGGCGAACTCAAACATGCTTGCGAATCCAGGTATCGACGGCCTGGCTGAGGCCGGCGATGGCCTTGTCATCCAGGGTGCAGCCGGCGCGGTAACCACCTTCCACCAGCACCATGTAGCGGGTTAGCCCGGCGGCCGGGCAGCGGCTGTCGAGGAAGGCCAGCCAGGCGCGGCCGCTCAGGGTGTGGCTGTGATCCTGCGGATAGTGGGCGCGGCACAGGCGCTTGAGCAGGGCATTCAATTGCTGCAGCCAGGGACCGGCAGGCACGCCGTCGTAAGGTTTGCTCAGGCGCTCCAGCTCGGCCAGGGCGGCCAGGCGCAAGGGGTCGAGCTGTATTTCGGCCTGCTTGGTTTGTTTCTTCTTGGGCAGGTAGCGGCGCAGGACCCACAGGCCCCAGAGCAGCAGCGGCAGCAACACGGCGAGCAGCCACCAGCCGGGTGCCGGCGGCCACCAGGCCACGGGCGGCGGGGCGATGGTCGGTTGCAGCTGGTCGAGCGGGTTCACGGGCGTTTCCCCCCGCGTTGCTGGCTGTTCAGGTGGTCGCGCAGTTGCTCGACCAGGTCGCTGGCGGTGGACAGCGGCAGCAGCGGCACGCCGAGCTTCTGCGCCAGGCGCTGCCAGCGCGCACGGCGTTGTTCGCCGAGGGCATGGTAGGCGGCGCGCAGGTCGGGGTTGTGGGTGTCCAGTTCGAGCTGCGCGCCGTGCTCGAAGAAGCGCAGCAGACCGGCGGCCGGCAGGGCATGGTCGAGCGGATCGGAAACCGGCAGCAGGAGCAGGTCGGTGTGCCGGGCGAGCAGGGTCAGTTGCTGCTCGGCGGCATCGCCGAGGGTGCGCTCGTCGCACAGGATGATCGCCAGGCTGCCCGGGCGCAGTACCTCGCGGGCGCGGCGCAAGGCCAGGCCGAAGGTGTCGCGGCCGTTCTGCGCTTCGCCATGCAGGGCCTGGTTGGCGCGCGCTAGGCGGTTGAGCAGTTGCAGCAGGCTCTGCTTGCTGCGCCTTGGCTTGATCTCGTGGTGCTCGTGGTCGCCGAACACCAGGCCGCCGATGCGGTCGTTGTGGGTCAGCGCGGCCCAGCCGAACAGGCTGGCGGCCTGGGCGGCGAGTACCGATTTGAACTGCAGGCCGGAGCCGAAGAACAGCCGCCGGCTTTGCTCGACCATGATGAAGATCGGCCGCTCGCGCTCCTCGTGGAACAGCTTGGTGTGCGGCTCCTGGGTGCGTGCGGTGACACGCCAGTCGATGGTGCGCACGTCGTCGCCGGGCTGGTAGACGCGCACCTGGTCGAAGTCGACGCCACGCCCGCGCAGCTTGGAGTGGTGCAGGCCGATCAGCGGGCTGCGCTTGGCCGGAGTGGAGAACAGCTGCACCTCGCGCACGCGGTGACGCATCTCGATCAGCTCGGCGAGGCTGACGCGGATACCGGGTTGCGTGGGTTGGCTGTGCATGGTTGTCAGCGCATGGCCCGGATGCAATCCGGGAGCGGTGCGTGCAGATTCCCGGATTGCATCCGGGCTACGGGGCGACGCTGCATCACGCCACCGCCACCACATCGAGAATGCGCTGGATCACCCGGTCCTGGTCGATGCCAGCGGCCTCCGCCTCGAACGACAGGATGATGCGGTGGCGCAGTACGTCGAACAGCACCGCCTGGATATCTTCCGGGCTGACGAAATCACGCCCGGCCAGCCAGGCATGCGCGCGCGCGCAGCGGTCGAGGGCGATGGAGCCGCGCGGGCTGGCGCCGTAGGCGATCCACTCGGCCATCTCCGGGTCGAACTTGCCCGGGGTACGCGTGGCCATCACCAGTTGCACCAGGTACTCCTCCACCGCGTCGGCCATATACAGGCCGAGGATTTCCTTGCGCGCGGCGAAGATCGCCTGCTGGGTCACCCGGTGTTCCGGCTTGGCTTCGCCGTTGAGCGCATCGCCGCGGGCCTGGGCGAGGATCTTGCGTTCCACGCTGGCATCCGGGAAACCGATCTTGACGTGCATGAGGAAGCGGTCGAGCTGGGCTTCGGGCAGCGGGTAGGTGCCTTCCTGCTCGATCGGGTTCTGCGTGGCCATCACCAGGAACAGCGGCGACAGATCATAGGTGCAGCGCCCGACGCTGACCTGGCGCTCGGCCATGGCTTCGAGCAGCGCGGATTGCACCTTGGCCGGGGCGCGGTTGATCTCGTCGGCCAGCACCAGGTTGTGGAAGATCGGTCCCTGCTGGAACACGAAGCTGCCGGTTTCCGGGCGGTAGATCTCGGTGCCGGTGATGTCGGCGGGGAGCAGGTCGGGGGTGAACTGGATGCGGTGGAATTCGGCCTCGATGCCTTCGGCCAGTTCCTTGATCGCCTTGGTCTTGGCCAGGCCGGGAGCGCCTTCGACCAGCAGGTGGCCGTCCGCCAACAGGGCGATCAGCAGACGCTCGATGAGTTTTTCCTGGCCGAGAATCTGGGTTGCAAGAAAGTGTCGCAGCGCGAGTAGCGCCTCACGATGTTCCATCGAGGTTCTTCCTGGAAAGGGACTGGGTAGCCGAACACACCCGATCGGGGTGGTAACTCTACTGCATTGCGCGGCGATCTGGCATAGCCGCGGTGGTGCAGTGCCGGCCAGTTCCGTTTTCGTGCGGAATGGGCGCGGCTCAAGCAGACCGCGGCATGTCGACTAAGTTCTCTGGCGCTGCCGGCGTGCCGTGCGGCAAGGCGCTGATGCAGCGCAGCGTGCTGTTGGCGCGCGCCGGCCCACGGATATCCGGCGCGCCGAACAGACGCACGCTGAGGTAGTAGGCGAACGCCAGTGGCCAGGTCATGCCGGCCTCGCGCAGCATGCGCATGAACAGCCGGTCGGCCTCGTGCTTGGCCACTGGCGCAACGTTGAGGTACTGGTACAGCGCGTCATGCACCAGGCTGGCGGGGTGGGCCAGCGGCCAGAACACCTGGCTTTCCTGCACCTGGCCCTGCTGCAGGCGCTGGATGCGGTGGAGCTTTTCCCACCAGTCGGGAATGCCGAGGATGGCCACCCAGTAGAACGGCACCTTGGGCGTGCAGCCGTCCCAGGCGTAGGTGTTGCTGCACGTGAAGTCATAGCGGACTTCGCCGTGTTCCAGGTCGACCCGCGAAGGGCCGGGATTGACGATCAGCAGGCCGTCGTGGATCACCAGCCACTCGCTATAGAAGAAGCGCCCGGCCAGCCATGGCTCATGGCGCAGCAGGGGATAGTCGATGTAGTTGAGCCAGGGGCCGGCATGATCGCGGCAGTGGAAACCCCACTTGGCCACCCCGGCCTGGCGCGCGGCTTCGGCGCGGCGCAGGCGTTCGCTGCGGCCGATCCAGCGCGGCAGCAAGACGCCCAGGTAGACCAGTACGCCACAGGCCAGCAGCAGGGGAATCAGCTGCGGTGCCAGCCACCAGGCCAGGGCCAGCAACAACAGGCCGATGGCGCTGACTAGCAGGTTGCCGAAGTTGCGCACGAGGGAGCGCGTGAGAGGACGGTACTGCATGGTTTCCCTACCAGACTGCGAGGAAGCCGGCACCTTAGCAGCTCAGTTGTGAAGCGTGTAGGCGCGCGCTGTTGGCTTCGTCAAAAGCTTCGCGAGCAGAGCTCGCTCCTACAAGTGCCAGCCTGGGCCTGCATGGCGATGAACGAATATGTCGCAGGGCTGCAAGCGTGCTTTCACACGCACTCGCTAAGCTTGCCGTGACCTATGGGTCGTCGTGCGTACTGCCGAGTTTCCATCATGGCCTAGACTTGCCTGGAGCCGGCGGTGCAGCTTCCTGCCTGGGAGCACGCGCGGCGCCTCCACGAATAACAAGTCCAGCGGAGCATCACCATGGCGTTTTTCACTGCGGCCAGCAAAGCCGACTTCCAGCACCAACTGCAAGCGGCCCTGGCCCAGCACGTCAGCGATCAGGCGTTGCCACAAGTGGCGCTGTTCGCCGAGCAATTCTTCGGCATCGTCGCCCTCGACGAACTGACCCAACGCCGCCTCGGCGATCTGGCCGGCTGCACCCTGTCGTCCTGGCGCCTGCTCGAGCGTTTCGACGCCGCCAAGCCGCTGGTGCGGGTGTACAACCCGGATTACGAGAAGCACGGCTGGCAGTCCACCCACACCGCCGTGGAGGTGCTGCATGTCGACCTGCCATTTCTGGTCGACTCGGTGCGCATGGAACTGAACCGCCGTGGCTACAGCATTCATACCCTGCAGAACAGTGTGTTCAGTGTGCGCCGTGAGAAGAACGGCGGGCTGCAGGAAATCCTGGCCAAGGGCAGCAGCGGCAAGGGCGTGCAGCAAGAAGCGCTGATGTACCTGGAGATCGACCGCTGCGCCAACGTGGGCGAGCTGCGCACCCTGGAAAAGGCCCTGCAGGAAGTGCTGGAGGAAGTGCGCCTGGCGGTGGCCGACTTCCAGCCGATGAAGGCCCGTGCCGAAGAGCTGCTGGCCTGGCTGGACAAGGCCAAGCTCAAGGTCGACGGCGCCGAGCTGGCGGAGATCAAGGTGTTCCTCGGCTGGCTGCTGGATAACCACTTCACCTTCCTCGGCTACGAGGAATTCACCGTGGCCGAAGAGAAGGATGGCGGCCATCTGGTGTATGACGAAAAATCCCTGCTCGGCTTGTCGCGCGGCCTGCGCAAGGGCCTGAAGAAGGACGAGCTGCATATCGAAAAGGAGGCCGTGGAGTTCCTGCGTGAACCGCGTCTGCTGTCCTTCGCCAAGGCCGCCACGCCGAGCCGCGTGCATCGCCCGGCTTATCCGGACTTCGTCTCGATCCGCGAGCTGGACGCCAAGGGCAAGGTGATCAAGGAGTGCCGCTTCATGGGCCTGTACACCTCCTCGGTGTACGCCGAAAGCGTCAGCCGCATCCCCTATATCCGCCGCAAGGTGGCGGAAATCTCCGCGCGCTCCGGCTTCGACCGCAAGGCGCACCTGGGTAAGGAGCTGGAGCAGGTGCTGGAAGTGCTGCCGCGCGATGACCTGTTCCAGACCCCGGTTGATGAGCTGTTCAACACGGCCATCGCCATCGTGCAGATCCAGGAACGCAACAAGCTGCGCCTGTTCATCCGCCGCGACCCCTACGGTCGTTTCGCTTACTGCCTGGCCTATGTGCCGCGCGATGTGTACTCCACCGAGACGCGGGTGAAGATCCAGCAGATCCTCATGGAGCGCCTGGGCGCCAGTGACTGCGAGTTCTGGACCTACTTCTCCGAGTCGGTACTGGCGCGGGTGCAGTTCATCCTCAAGGTCGACCCGAAGAACCGTGTGCAGATCGACCCGGTACGCCTGGAGAAGGAAGTCATCCAGGCCTGTCGTTCGTGGAAGGACGACTACGCCAGTCTGGTCGTGGAAAGCTTCGGCGAGGCCCAGGGCACTCAGGTGCTGGCGGATTTCCCGAAAGGCTTCCCGGCCGGTTATTGCGAGCGCTTTGCCCCGCATTCGGCGGTGGTCGACATGCAGCACCTGCTCAGCCTGTCCGCAGAGCGCCCGCTGGTGATGAGCTTCTACCAGCCGCTGGCCCAGGGCGAGCAGGAGCTGCACTGCAAGCTGTACCACGCCGACACGCCGCTACCGCTGTCGGACGTCTTGCCGATCCTGGAAAACCTCGGCCTGCGCGTGCTCGGCGAGTTCCCCTACAAGCTGCGCCGTGCCGATGGCCGCGAGTTCTGGATTCACGACTTCGCCTTCACCAGTGCCGAGGGCACGGCGGTCGACATCCAGCAGCTCAATGACACCCTGCAGGACGCCTTCGTGCAGATCGTCGGTGGCGCGGCGGAGAACGACGGCTTCAACCGTCTGGTGCTGACGGCTTCCATGCCCTGGCGCGACGTGGCGCTGCTGCGCGCCTACGCGCGCTACCTCAAGCAAATCCGCCTGGGCTTCGACCTGAGCTATATCGCCGCCACCCTGGTCAACCATGCCGATATCGCCAAGGAGCTGGTGCGCCTGTTCAAGACGCGCTTCTACCTGGCGCGCAAGCTGGTCGGCGAAGACCTAGAAGACAAGCAGCAGAAACTGGAGCAGGCGATTCTCGCCGCTCTGGACAATGTCGCGGTGCTCAACGAGGACCGCATCCTGCGGCGCTACCTGGACCTGATCAAGGCCACCCTGCGCACTAACTTCTATCAGCCGGACGCCGATGGTCAGGCCAAGCATTACTTCAGCTTCAAGCTCAGCCCGCGGCTGATTCCGGACATCCCGCGGCCGGTGCCGAAGTTCGAGATCTTCGTCTACTGCCCGCGCGTCGAAGGCGTGCACCTGCGCTTCGGCGACGTGGCCCGTGGCGGCCTGCGTTGGTCCGATCGCGAGGAGGACTTCCGCACCGAGGTGCTCGGCCTGGTCAAGGCGCAGCAGGTGAAGAACGCGGTGATCGTGCCGATGGGCGCCAAGGGCGGTTTCATCCCGCGCAAGATGCCGGTGGGCGCCAACCGCGACGAGGTGCTGGCCGAGGGCATCGCCTGCTACCGCATCTTCATCAGCGGCCTGCTCGACATCACCGACAACCTCAAGGACGGCGCTGTGGTGCCGCCGCAGAACGTGGTGCGCCACGATAACGACGACCCCTACCTGGTGGTGGCCGCCGACAAGGGCACCGCGACCTTCTCCGACATCGCCAACGGCATCGCCCTCGACTACGGCTTCTGGCTGGGTGACGCCTTCGCCTCCGGTGGTTCGGCCGGCTACGACCACAAGGGCATGGGCATTACCGCCAAGGGCGGCTGGGTCTCGGTGCAGCGCCACTTCCGCGAGCGCGGCATCGATGTGCAGAAGGACAACGTCACCGTCATCGGCATCGGCGACATGGCCGGCGACGTGTTCGGCAACGGCCTGCTGCTGTCGGACAAGCTGCAGATGGTGGCGGCCTTCAACCATATGCACATCTTCATCGACCCCAATCCGGATGCGGCGAAGAGTTTCGTCGAGCGCCAGCGCCTGTTCGACCTGCCGCGCTCCAGCTGGGCCGACTATGACGCCAAGCTGATCTCCGAAGGTGGCGGGATCTTCCTGCGCAGCGCCAAGAGCATCGCCATCAGCCCGCAGATGCAGGCGCGCTTTGACATCAGCGCCGACAAGCTGGCGCCCACCGAACTGCTCAATGCGCTGCTCAAGGCACCGGTCGATCTGCTGTGGAACGGCGGCATCGGCACCTACGTGAAATCAAGCAAGGAAAGCCACGCCGACGTCGGCGACAAGGCCAACGATGGCCTGCGCGTCAACGGCAACGAGCTGCGCGCCAAGGTGGTGGGCGAGGGCGGCAACCTCGGCATGACCCAGCTCGGCCGGGTCGAATACGGCCTGAGCGGCGGCGCCAGCAACACCGACTTCATCGATAACGCCGGCGGTGTGGACTGCTCCGACCACGAGGTCAACATCAAGATCCTGCTCAACGAGATCGTTGGCGCCGGTGACATGACCGGCAAGCAGCGCAACAAGCTGCTGGCCGAAATGACCGATGCGGTAGGCAGCCTGGTGCTGGGCAACAACTACAAGCAGACCCAGGCCTTGTCCCTGGCCGAGCGTCGCGCCCGCGAACGCCTGCCCGAGTACAAGCGCCTGATGGCCGCGCTGGAAGCGGCCGGCAAGCTGGACCGTGCCCTGGAGTTCCTGCCCAGCGACGACGAGCTCAACGAGCGCGCCGTGGGCGGCCATGGCCTGACCCGGCCGGAGCTGTCGGTGCTGATCTCCTACAGCAAGATCGACCTCAAGGAAGCGCTGCTCAAATCCCTGGTGCCGGATGACGACTACCTGGCCCGTGAGATGGAGACCGCCTTCCCGGCGCAGCTGAGCAAGAAGTTCGCCGAGCCGATGCGCCGCCATCGCCTGAAGCGCGAGATCGTCAGCACGCAGATCGCCAACGATCTGGTCAACCACATGGGCATCACCTTCGTGCAGCGCCTGAAGGAATCCACCGGCATGAGCGCGGCCAATGTCGCCGGCGCCTATGTCATCGTGCGTGACGTGTTCCGTCTGCCGCACTGGTGGAAGCAGATCGAGGCGCTGGACTATCAGGTGCCGGCCGAGCTGCAGTTGCAGTTGATGGACGAGCTGATGCGCCTGGGTCGCCGGGCTACCCGCTGGTTCCTGCGCAGTCGCCGCAACGAGCTGGATGCCGCCCGCGATGTCGGCCACTTCGGCCCGCGCGTGGCCGAACTGGCCGGGCGTCTGGACGAACTGCTGGAAGGCCCGGCCCGCGAGCAGTGGCTGGCGCGCTACCAGGGCTTCGTCGAAGCCGGTACACCGGAGGAACTGGCCCGCGTGGTCGCTGGCACCAGTCACCTGTACACCCTGCTGCCGATCATCGAAGCAGCGGATGTCACCGGCAAGCCGGCCTCGGAAGTGGCTACCGCCTACTTCGCCGTGGGCGGGGCGCTGGAGCTGTCCTGGTACCTGCAGCAGATCACCAGTTTGCCGGTGGACAACAACTGGCAGGCCCTGGCCCGCGAGGCGTTCCGCGACGACCTGGACTGGCAGCAGCGCGCTATCACCATCGCGGTGCTGCAGATGGCCGACGGTCCGGTGGATGTGGAGGAGCGCGTGGTGTTCTGGCTGGAGCAGCATAAGGCACTGGTGCAACGCTGGCTGGTGATGCTCGCAGAGCTGCGTGCAGCGACCACGACGGACTACGCCATGTATGCGGTGGCCAACCGCGAGTTGATGGATCTGGCGCGTAGCGATCAACAGGCGGTCAGCATTGCCTGATGCTGCAGGTTTGTCCGTGCCGGCACTGGTCGGTCACGGGCGACTCGGTTAGCCTCCGTAAAAAAGTTCGCAGAATTGCCGCAAGGTTCCGTGCTCCGGCACGGGCCTTGCCTATTCCAGCGGACATCGGAGAGAAGTCATGACCGACATTCTAATTCTAACGCACGTCGATTATTGTTCTCCGGGCCACCTGGCAGCAGTGCTGGAGGCCCATCAGCTCGACTACACCGTGTTGCGCTGCGACCTCGGTGAACTCGATGGCTACGACCTTGACCGCCCGCATGCCGTGGCGGTGATGGGCGGGCCGATGAGCGTCAACGACGATCTGCCCTGGATCGGGGCAGAAGTTGCCGCTTTGCAGCACATCATCCAACGCGATATTCCCTTGATCGGCCACTGCCTGGGTGGGCAGATGATTGCCCGTGCCCTCGGCGCGCCGGTGCATCGCATGCCCTATACCGAAGTCGGCTGGCAGCCGCTGGTGCGCCGCGACAAGGCCAAGCCCAATCCCTGGCTAACCCATCTGCCGGCGGAGTTTCCGGTCTATCAGTGGCACAGCGACACCTTCGAATTGCCGGCCGGTGCCGAGTGGCTGCTGTCCAGCCCCTGGTGCCCGAACCAGGCCTTCGCCTGGGGCGACAAGGTGCTGGCCCTGCAGGGCCACCCGGAAATGACCGAGGCGCTGGTCACCGACTGGTTGCGCGACTGGGCGCACCTGCTCGACGAAACCCAGGCCAGCCAGCAGGGTCTGCGGCAGATGCTGGTCGACCTGCCGGCGCGGGTGGCGGCGCTCAATCGGGTGGCTGAAGGCTTTTATCGCCACTGGCTGCAACTGGCCTTTGGCGACTTGCGCCTGCCGGCGTGCCCGGCGGCCTGAGGCTCCCAGCTGAAACAGAACGCCCTGCTCAGTGCGGGTAATACCGTTCACTTAAGCGCTTTGCTCCCCTCTCCCGTTCACGGGAGAGGGGCCGGGGGAGAGGGTTGGGCAGGCCACTTGTAGTGGTCAAGTGCGCCCCTCTCCCTAACCCTCTCCCACAAGTGGGAGAGGGGACTGTCCGTGTTGCCAGAAAGTCATTATCCCGTTGCCTGGCCACTGCATTTGCCGCAAGAAAAAAACGCCGCTTTCCATGAGGAGGAAGGCGGCGTTTTCCTTAAGTGCACAGCATTACGCTCAGTGCGGGGCGTTTTCAGTTCTGCCTGAAGCTTATTCCTTGACCTTCATGTCCAGCGACAGGTCGCGGGCGGCCTTGGTGGCGAGGATGCCCATCAGTTGGCCGATCTCGTCCTGGCGGCTGGCGCTGGCTCCCGTGCCCGAGCCACCCATCATCACACCGGGTACCGGCGCCTGGGCGGCGGCTTCGGCCCAGACCTTGTTGATCGAGATCAGCGCCTCCAGTTTCGGCTGCAGGGCGCCGTCCGCCTCGATCACTGCTTTGCGTGCATAGGCCTCGGCGTCGGCGGTGATTTTGGTGGCGTCGGCGGTGATTGCTGCCTTGTCGCGCAGCAACTCGGCGGTCTGCTTCTCGATCTCGGCGCGGCCTTTTTCGCGCTCGGCGTTGATCCGCGCCAGTTGCTTCTCGGTCTCGGCCTGGGTGGTGCGCTCGATCTGGTCGCGCAGGGTTTCCTGACGGCGGGCTTCCACTTCCTTCTCACCGCGGGCGGTGACCAGCAGCTTCTCTTCCTCTTCCTTCAGGCGGTTCTGCCGGGCCACGGCCAGCTCGGCCAGGGCCTGCTGGACCTTGACCATGCGCTGCTTGTACTGCGGGTTGGGGTCGACGTTGGTGATGCGCGCCTCGACCACTTCCACCCCGTATTTACGGAATTGCTGCTGCTTGCGTACCGGGATGCCCTTGTTGTCCATGACCTTCTCGGTGACGAACTGGCTGGCATTGTTGTCGCCGAAGCTGCCCTGTTCGGTGCCGGCCTGGAGAATCGCCGTCTGGCTCGGCTGGTGGCCGCGCGGGCCACGCACTTCCTTGCGCTTGATCAGGTACAGGCCGTCGTTCAGCTGGTTCTCGAACTCGGCGGCGAACTCGCTGCGCGCGCCGGCGTAGAAATCGTCGGCGCTCATCAGCGAGGCGGTGGCCTGCAGGGTTTCCTTGATGGCCGGCACCAGGGCGGTCTTGATGAAATTTTCCGGGTTGCGGTACTCCTGGGCGATCTTCAGGAACTGCTCGCCAGCCGGCAGGCGAAAGCGCGCCGAAGATTCGACCTGGGCGTCGACGTTGCCGAGAAACACGATGGGGAAGGCTTCGATGGTCGCACCGAGCGAATCGTTGTCGCTGCTGTCGTCGATGGCCAGGGCCTCGGTGAGCACCGACTGCACGCTGAGGGCCTTCTTCCAGGCGGTGGCACGACCGAACCATTTGGTCGCGTAGCCGACGTCGTCGACTACCTTCTCTTCGCCGAAGATGGTTCGCACATGGGTGGCGAAACCGGCTTCGTTATAGAAGAACACCCCGTTGAAAGTGACGAAGCCGATGGCGGCGACCAGTACGGGCATGCCGACATACTTGATGAGGGAGAGTTTCGAGGAGGCTCCGTTGGTGATTTCCATGATCTGTCCTTGACTGCGGGAAAAGAACGCGAATGCTGCTGAGCCGGCGCGGGGGCGTCAAGTGGCGGCTGGCCAGTATGTGGCGTGCCTCGCGCAGATTACTTAGATGAGCGGGAAGGGCGTCATGCCGTCGTCGCCGATCCATACCTCGAAGAAGTCACCGAGGATCTACAGGGCTTCGGCCGTTCTGGCGCGGCAGGAGTCCGGCGCATTCCCCGGAGCCTATTACACTGAGCTGAACTGCGCCGTGCAGTTCAGCGAGCGAATGGGGGGTGAAGATGGGCCGGGAGTCTTGTCGAGGTCATTGGCTGAAGAGTAGCTTGCGCGCGGCTCTGCTGAGTCCGGATCAGGCCGTGGAGCCGGCGCGGCGCTCTGGTTGCGAGCCGTTTTGCCTGGCCGCGATCACAGCGCACCTGGCTGAGGAGCTGCCGAACAGCTATTACCCTGACGTACTGGCCGGGCGGGACAACCATGCATAAGTCCGCAGGCGGCATCTCCCTGCAACTGCTGATCGCCCTGGCGATCACCTTCAGCTCCCTGTTGCTGGGCGGGGCGCTGGCTTGGCAGGGCTACCAAGGGGTCGAGCAGGCCCTGGTGGTGGCCGCCGGCGATACCGCCCAGCAGTTCGGCAAGACCTTCAATGAGAAGGCCCGGCGGCTGATCGACCCGGTGCGCAGTTCGATCCGTCTGCTCGCCTACGACGCCATCTCTCAGGCCGACACCCTGCCGCAACGGCTCGAAAGCCTGCCGCTGCTGGTGGAGTGCCTGACCGCCAACAATGTGCTCAGCAACATCTATGTCGGCTACCCCAATGGTGAGCTGCTGTCGGTGCTGCGCGACCCGGAGCTGCGCCAGCGTTTCGGTGGCCCCGAGGGGGCAGACTTCCTGGTGATGAGCATGAGCAGGGGCGAGTCCGGTGCCTTGCTGGGCGAGTGGCGTTTCTACGACAGCGACCTGACCCTGTTGCAGTCCGAGGTCAAGCCCGATTTCCGCTTCGATCCGCGCACCCGGCCCTGGTTCACCCAGAGCATTGAGCAGGCCAGCACCGTGCTGACCCGCCCCTATGTGTTCTTCGGCACCCGCGAGATCGGCCTGACCCTGGCGCAGCGCAGCATCGATGGGGCGGCGGTGATCGGCATGGACGCCTCGGTGAATGCGCTCGCCAGCGAGATGCAGGATATGCGCATGACGGCCGGCACCGAGATCGCGCTGGTGGATGGCGAGGGCACGGTGCTGACTTACCCGGACCTGCAGCGGGTGATCGTCGAGGAGGGTGAGGGGCTGCGCCTGTCGCGCATCGAGGAATTGGGCATCCCCAGTCTGGCCCAGCTGTTCGCCGATCCACCGCAGGGCACCGCGCCGCGGCTGTACCGGGTGGAAGGCCGCGAGTGGTACGGCATGCGCGTGCCGATGTCGAGCCTCTCCGATCAGCCGCTGCAGGTGCTGATCGCCGTGCCGGCCGATGAGCTGCAGGCTGGCGCGCGCAAGGTGCTGCTGGAGCAACTGCAGTGGGCGCTGGTACTGATCGCCCTGTTGTTGTTGGTCGGCTGGCTGCTCGGCCATCGCATCGGCCGGCCGCTGCGGCTGTTGGCTGGCCAGGTGCGCGCCCTGGCGAGTTTTGATTTCAGCCTCGAGGTGGGCGTCGAGTCCAGCGTCAGCGAAGTGCATGATCTCAGTCGCGTGCTGCGGCGCATGTCGGGGGCCATTCGTAACTTCCAGTCCATCACCCTGACGCTGAGCCGCGAAACGAACCTGGAGAGCATGCTCGGCGGGGTGCTCGGGCAATTGGTCGAGGCCACCGGGGCGAGTGGCGGCGCCGTCTACCTGCATGACGACGAGAGCGGCGAGTTGCGCCTGGCGGCCGACTGCCATGGTGAGGACTATCCGGAGAGCGTCGCGCTCGAGGCGCACAGTCATGAGGATCTGGCGGCCGCCGTGGCCCAGGCCCTGGCGATTCGCGGCCACTGTCTGGAGGTCGTGCTCAACGACCGCAGTGACGAACTGCTCGGCATCCTGGTGCTGCAGCTGGCACCCGAGCATGCACAGGGTGGCGCTGTGCAACAACCCTTCCGCCGCTTCGTCGAGGAGCTGTCCGGCGCCGCCGCGGTGGCCATCGAGACACGCCAGCTGATCGAGGCCCAGCAGCGTCTGCTGGACGCCATCATCAAGCTGCTGGCCGATGCCATCGACGCCAAGAGCCCCTATACCGGCGGTCACTGCGAACGGGTACCGCAGCTGGCGCAGATGCTGCTGGACCAGGTCATCGCCGATCGCGGGCCTTACGCCGACTTCAGCATGAGCGAAGCCGAGCTGTACGAGTTTCGCATCGCCGCCTGGCTGCACGACTGTGGCAAGGTCACCAGTCCGGAATACGTGGTGGACAAGGCGACCAAGCTGGAGAGCCTGTACAACCGCATCCACGAGGTGCGCATGCGCTTCGAGGTGCTCTGGCGCGACGCCGAGCTCGACTACTGGCAGGGCCTGGCTGGCGGCAGCGAGCGGGAGGCCCTGCAGTCGACCCTGGCGCAGCGCCAGGCCGAGCTGCAAGAGGAGTTCGCCTTCGTCGCGGCAGCCAACGTCGGCGGCGAATTTATGAAGGACGAGGACGTCGAGCGCCTGCAGCAGATCGGCCAGCGGCGCTGGCTGCGCCATTTCGACAATCGCCTGGGGCTATCGCGCGACGAGGCCGAGCGGTTGGCGGCGGTGCCATTGGCGGCGCTGCCGGTGGAGGAGGCGCTGCTCGCCGACCGCCCCGAACACCGGGTGCCCTGGGGCGAGCGCAAGCCGCCGGTGACCAAGGACGACCCGCGCAATGTCTGGGGCTTCGACATGCGCCTGCCGGCCTATGCCTGCAACTACGGCGAACTGTACAACCTGGGCATTCGTCGCGGCACGCTGAACGATGAAGAGCGCTTCAAGATCAACGACCATATCGTGCAGACCATCATCATGCTCAGCACCTTGCCGCTACCGCGCCAGCTCAAGCGGGTGCCGACCATTGCCGGCAGCCACCACGAGAAGATGGATGGCAGCGGCTACCCGCGGCGACTGGGCAAGGACGACATGAGCATCGCCGAACGGGTGATGGCCATCGCCGATATCTTCGAGGCGCTGACCGCCGCCGATCGTCCGTACAAGGCGCCGAAGACCTTGTCCGAGTCGGTGAAGATCCTCGCCTTCATGGCCCGCGACCAGCACATCGATGCGCAGTTGTTCCGTCTGTTCCTGAGCAGCGGCGTGTACCGCGAATACGGCGAGCAATTTCTTCGCCCGGAACAGCTCGACGAGGTGGATATCCAGCCTTGGCTGCAGATGCTTGACGCTCTGTGACGGCGGCTGGCTCAGTCGAGCAGCCGGTAGCCCGGACTTCAGTCCGGGACATGCCGGACGCCCTCCCGGACTGAAGTCCGGGCTACGTCACTAGGGCGCTCCCACGGTGTGTCGCCGCAGCTTCTAGCTCAGAGGGAAAGGTGCCTGATGCAGGCCGTTCTCATCCACCTGCAGGGCCCAGCCCTGCTGGTCCCAGTCGCCGAGGACGATGCGCCGGGCGGCCTGGCCGTCGACCAGCAGCTCATGCACCGCCGGACGGTGGGTGTGGCCGTGGATCAGGGTGCGCACGCCGTGCGCGGCCATGATCCGCGGCACTTCGTCCGGGGTCACGTCGACAATCTGGCTGGCTTTCATGCGGGTCTGCGCGCGGCTTTCGTTGCGCAGCTTGCGCGCCAGCTTGTGGCGGGTGGTGAGCGGCAGGTTGCGCAGGATGAACAGGCTGAGCGGGTTGCGTAGCCAGCGGCGCAGCTTCATGTAGGCCAGGTCCTGGGTACACAGGCTGTCACCGTGCATCAGCAGCACCGGCTCGCCATTGAAACGCACCAGGCTGGGGTCTTGCAGCAGGGTACAGCCGGCTTCGCGGCAAAAGGCTTTGCCGATCAGGAAGTCGCGGTTGCCATGCATGAGGAAAATTTGCGTGCCGCTGTCACTCAGCTGGCGCAGGGCACGGGCGATCTCGTGCTGGAAGGGCGTCATGCCATCGTCGCCGATCCATACCTCGAAGAAGTCGCCGAGGATGTACAGGGCTTCGGCCGCACGGGCACGGGTCTGCAGGAAATGTAGAAACGCCCGGCTGATGTCCGGGCGTTGCTCTTCCAGGTGCAGATCGGAGATCAGCAGGATCATCGACTTACTCGACGATTTCGGCTTTCTCGATGATCACGTCGTCGACCGGCACATCCTGGTGGCCGGATTTCATGGTGGTGGCCACGCCTTTGATCTTGTTGACCACGTCCATGCCTTCTACCACTTCGCCGAACACCGCGTAGCCCCAGCCCTGTACGGTCGGTGCGCTGTGGTTGAGGAAGCTGTTGTCGGCGACGTTGATGAAGAACTGCGCGCTCGCGGAGTGCGGCTCCATGGTGCGGGCCATGGCCACGGTGCCGACCTTGTTGGCCACGCCGTTGTTGGCTTCGTTCTTGATGGTGGCGCGGGTGGCTTTCTGCTTCATGCCCGGCTCGAAACCGCCGCCCTGGATCATGAAGTTGCTGATCACGCGGTGGAAAACGGTGCCGTCGTAATGACCGCTCTTCACATATTCCTTGAAGTTGGCCACGGTTTCCGGGGCCTTGTCTTCGAAGAGTTCCAGGGTGATGACGCCGTGGTTGGTGTGCAGCTTGATCATGGGATTCACTCTTGGGTTACGGGCAAAGCGGTGGAAGTGGCGTGGCAGCGAGACAGGCAGGGCCTGTTTTCACGCCATTATGCTCACGCCCGGTCGCTTTGCGGCTGTCAGGGGGTTGACGGGTTGGGTATCATACGGGCTTTGTTTTGACCGGCCTACTGTCTCGCCGCATCTGGCCGCGCACCTGACCCTCAAGGACATCATGAGCAAGCCCACCGTCGAAAAAGCCGCCAACTTCCTGCTGCCCATCGTTCAGGCTGACCTGGACAGCGGCAAGCACGCCAAGATCATCACGCGCTTCCCGCCGGAGCCCAACGGCTACCTGCACATCGGCCATGCCAAGTCGATCTGCCTGAACTTCGGCCTGGCCCAGGCCCTCGGCGGCGAGTGCAACCTGCGCTTCGACGACACCAACCCGGCCAAGGAAGACCAGGAATACATCGACGCGATCAAGAGCGACGTCGAGTGGCTGGGCTTCCAGTGGGCCGGCGAGGAGCGCTACGCCTCCAACTATTTCGACCAGTTGCATGCCTGGGCCATCGAGCTGATCAAGGCCGGCAAGGCCTTCGTCTGCGACCTGAATGCCGAGGAAATGCGCGCCTACCGTGGCAGCCTGACCGAGCCGGGCAAGAACAGCCCGTTCCGCGAGCGTTCGGTGGAAGAGAACCTCGACCTGTATGCCCGCATGAAGGCCGGCGAGTTCGCCGATGGCGCCCGTTCGCTGCGCGCGAAGATCGACATGACCTCGCCGAACATCAACCTGCGCGACCCGATCCTCTACCGCATCCGCCACGCCCATCACCATCAGACCGGTGACAAGTGGTGCATCTACCCGAGCTACGACTTCACCCACGGCCAGTCGGACGCCATCGAGGGCATCACCCATTCCATCTGCACCCTGGAGTTCGAAGACCACCGCCCGCTGTACGAGTGGTTCCTCGAGCAACTGCCGGTGCCGGCGCAACCGCGCCAGTACGAATTCGCCCGCCTCAACCTGAACTACACCATCACCAGCAAGCGCAAGCTCAAGCAGCTGGTCGATGAAAAGCATGTGAATGGTTGGGACGATCCGCGCATGTCGACCCTGTCCGGCTTCCGTCGCCGCGGCTACACGCCGGCGTCGATCCGCAACTTCTGCGACATGATCGGCGTCAACCGCGCCGGCGGCGTGGTCGATGTCGGCATGCTCGAATTCGCCATCCGTGACGACCTCGATGCCAACGCTGCGCGCGCCATGTGCGTGCTCAAGCCGCTGAAAGTGGTGATCAGCAACTATCCAGAAGGCCAGGTCGAGAACCTCGAACTACCGCGCCATCCCAAGCAGGACATGGGCGTACGCGTGCTGCCGTTCAGCCGCGAGATCTACATCGACGCCAGCGACTTCGAAGAAACCCCGCCGGACGGCTTCAAGCGCCTGATCCCCGGTGGTGAAGTGCGCCTGCGTGGCAGCTATGTGATCCGCGCCGACGAAGCGATCAAGGACGCCGCCGGCAATATCGTCGAGCTGCGCTGCTCCTACGACGAGAACACCCTGGGCAAGAACCCCGAAGGCCGCAAGGTCAAGGGCGTGATCCACTGGGTGCCGGCCACCGAGAGCGTGGAGTGCGAAGTGCGCCTGTACGACCGCCTGTTCCGCTCCGCCAACCCGGAGAAGGACGAGGAGGGCGGCAGCTTCCTCGACAACATCAACCCGGATTCGCTGGTGGTGCTGCAAGGCTGCCGCGCCGAGCCGTCGCTGGCCAACGCCGCGCCGGAAGAGCGCTTCCAGTTCGAGCGCGAAGGCTACTTCGTCGCCGACCTGAAAGACTCGCAGCCGGGCAAACCGGTGTTCAATCGCACCGTTACCCTGCGCGATTCCTGGGGAGCCTGAACCATGGCTTTGTCCATCTACAACACCCTGAGCAAGACTAAGGAGGCGTTCAAGCCACTGGTCGACAATCAGGTGCGTATGTACGTGTGCGGCATGACCGTGTACGACTTCTGCCACATCGGCCACGCCCGCGTGATGGTGGCGTTCGACGTGGTCACCCGCTGGCTGCGCCATCGTGGCTATGACGTGACCTACGTGCGCAATATCACCGACATCGACGACAAGATCATCAAGCGCGCTCAGGAGAACGGCGAGCCGTTCGAAGCCCTGGTCGAGCGCATGATCGCCGCCATGCACGAGGACGAGGCGCGCCTGTCCGTGCTGCGTCCGGATATCGAGCCACGCGCCACCGGCCATATCGCCGGCATGCACCAGATGATCCAGGCCCTGATCGACAAGGGTTTCGCCTATGCGCCCGGCAACGGCGACGTGTACTACCGGGTCGGCAAGTTTGTCGGCTACGGCAAGCTGTCGCGCAAGAAGATCGAAGACCTGAAGATCGGCGCGCGCATCGAAGTCGACGAGATCAAGCAAGACCCGCTCGACTTCGTCCTGTGGAAAGGCGCCAAGCCGGGCGAGCCGAGCTGGCAGTCGCCTTGGGGCGCGGGTCGGCCGGGCTGGCACATCGAGTGCTCGGTGATGTCCACCTGCTGCCTGGGCGAGACCTTCGACATCCACGGCGGCGGCCCGGACCTGGTGTTCCCGCACCACGAGAACGAGATCGCTCAGAGCGAGGCGGCCACCGGCAAGCTCTACGCCAACGCCTGGATGCACGCCGGCGCGGTACGTGTGGACGGCGAGAAGATGTCCAAGTCCCTGGGCAACTTCTTCACCATCCGCGAGGTGCTGGAGAAGTACCACCCGGAAGTGGTGCGCTACCTGCTGGTGTCCAGCCACTACCGCAGCCCGATCAACTACTCGGAAGACAGCCTCAAGGAAGCCAAGGGCGCCCTGGAGCGCTTCTACAACGGCCTCAAAGGCTTGCCACAGGCTCAGGCGGCCGGCGGCGACGAGTTCGTCGAGCGCTTCGGTGCGGCCATGGACGACGACTTCAACTCGCCGGAAGCCTGCGCCGTGCTGTTCGAGATGATCCGCGAGGTCAACCGCCTGCGTGAGTCGGATCTGCCTGCCGCCGCCGCTCTGGCGGCGCGGCTGAAGGAGCTGGCCGGCGTGCTGGGTGTGCTGCAGCTGGAACCGGATGTGTTCCTCCAGGCCGGTGCCGTGGGCAAGGTCGATGCCGCTGAAGTGGATGCTCTGATTGCCGCGCGCCTGCAGGCGCGCGCCGAGAAGAACTGGGCAGAAAGCGACCGCATCCGCGACCAGCTCACCGCCATGGGCGTGGTGCTGGAAGACGGCAAGGGCGGGACTACCTGGCGCCTGGCCGAATAAGCGCTTGCGCGTCATGGAAAAGGCCGCCCTCGGGCGGCCTTTTCATTTGTAGCCGGATGCAATCCGGGATGGATATAGGAAAGGCCCCGGATTGCATCCGGGCTACAGGTCAGTGCTGCAGCGCACCGAGTATCTGCAGGGCGACGCGCACCCGTTCGGCATTCGGGTAGTTGCGGTTGGCCAGGATCACCAGACCGGTATCACGGGCCGGCAGCAGCACCACATAGGCGCCGAAGCCATTGGTCGAGCCGGTCTTGTTCAACAGCAGGTCGCCCTGGGCCGCTTGCGGTTTGCTGAAGCGTTCGACGGCATGCGGTTCCAGCGCCATTGGCGAGGAGTTGCCGGCCTGCAGGCGCTCCAGGCTGATGGGGTAGGTGTAGCGCTCCCAGCCCAGGCCCTGGGTCATGTCGCCGACCCGGTAGTAACCCTGGTGCGTGGTCGTGATGGCCTGGCGCAGCGGTGTCGGCAGCCGCGATGGGTCGAGGTTAGCCTCGACGAAGCGCAGCATGTCGGCGGCAGTGGACTTCACCCCGTAGGCCTCGGCATCCAGTGGTCCCGGCTGCACGCGGAGCGGCTGGTCTTCGCGGTAGCCCCAGGCGTAGTGCGCCATGTGCGCCTGCGGCACCCGCGCATGGCTTTCGCTCATGCCCAGCTGCGGAAATAGTCGGCGCTCCAGCAACTGGCCGAAGGGCTCGCCCAGGCTGGCGGCAGCCAGGTGGCCGAACAGGCCGATGCTGGGGTTGGAGTACAGGCGCTGGCTGCCAGCGGGGTAGGCGGGTTGCCAGGCGCGGTAGTAGTCGAGGATCTGCCGTTCGCTGTGCACGGTATCCGGGAACTGCAACGGCAAACCGCCGGGCGTGTAGATGGCCAGGTCGAGCAGGCTGATTTGCTCGAAGGCGCTGCCGCGCAGTGCCGGTAGATGCTGGCTGGCTTTGTCGCTCAGGCTCAGTTTGCCCTCGGCCTGGGCATAGGCGCCGAGGGTGGCAGTGAACAGCTTGCTTACCGAACCCAGCTCGAACAGCGTGTGTTCATCCACCGCCTGAACGCTCTCGCGGGAAGCGACGCCATAGTTGAAGAAGTGACGCTCGCCCTTGTGAACGATGGCCACGGCCAGTCCGGGAATCTCGTACTCGGCTATGGCGGGTTGCACGGCGGCATCGACGGCGGCGCGCAGGTCTGCCTGGGCAGTGGCGGCCTGGGTCATGGCTGTATGGCCGACTAGCAGCAGAGTCAGCGCGGTGAGGATGACGCGCATGGCTGTTTCCTTCAGTTCATCGGCGGCAGGCGGCGCGGCACCGAGGTCTTCTTGACGATGGCGGTGTTGGTCTCGGCATAGGCGTTGATGCGGTCCAGCAGTTCGTCGAGCTGTTCCATGGAGCGCACGTGCAGGCGGGCGACGAAGCAGTCCTCGCCGGTGATCTTGTCGCACTCGGTGAACTCGGGAATCGACTGGATCTGTCGCTCTACCTCGTGCAGCTTGCCCGGCAGCGGGCGTACCCGGACGATGGCCTGCAGCTGATAGCCGAAGTGGCGCGGGTCCACCTCCACCGTGTAGCCCTTGATCACCCCGCGCTCTTCAAGGCGGCGCAGGCGCTCGGCTACGCTGGGCGAGGACAGGCCGCTGATCTGCGCCAGGGCCTTGAGCGAACGGCGCGAGTCTTCCATCAGGGCCTTGAGCAGAAGCTGGTCGATTTCGTCGGTCATGGCGTGCTCGTTAGGTGATTAAGTGAAAACGCCTTCGCATTAAAGGTTTCGCGTTTATTTCGCCTTAGATTAGCTCTGGAGCCGCTGGAGTGGGTAGCCGAATAATGAGCGCACCCCAACCGGAGACTCCGACCATGGACAAGACCCTCAAGCGCGGCTCGCTGGAAATGATCGCGGCGATGCTGATTTCCGGCACCATTGGCTGGTTCGTCCTGGTGTCCGGCCAGGCCGTGGTCGACGTGGTGTTCTGGCGCTGCGTGATCGGCGGCGCCATGTTGCTGCTGGTCTGTGCCGTGCTCGGCCTGCTGCGCGCCGAGCTGCTGGGCCGCCGCGTGTTGGCTCTGGCGGTAGTCAGCGGGGTGGCCATAGTCGGCAACTGGCTGCTGCTGTTTGCCTCCTACTCCAAGGCGTCCATCGCCATCAGCACGGCGGTGTACAACGTCCAGCCGTTCATGCTGGTGGGGCTGGCCGCGCTGTTCCTCGGCGAGCGTATCAGCCTGGCCAAGCTGGCCTGGTTGGGTGTGGCCTTCCTCGGCATGCTGGCCATCGTCAGCGCCCATGGCGACACCGGTACGACGGGCGAGAACTACCTGCTGGGTATCGCTCTGGCACTGGGCGCCGCGCTGCTCTACGCGCTGGCGGCGCTGATCGTGAAACGCCTGACTGGCACGCCGCCGCACCTGATTGCACTGATCCAGCTGTTTACCGGCATCCTGATGCTGGCGCCGCTGGCCAGTTATCAGCTGCCCGAGCAGCCGCAGGCCTGGGCCAGCCTGGCGGCCCTGGGCATCGTGCATACCGGGGTGATGTACATGCTGCTGTATAGCGCGATCCAGAAGTTGCCAACGGCGCTGACCGGGGCGCTGTCCTTCGTCTATCCGATCGCAGCGATCTTCGTCGACTGGCTGGCCTTCGGTCATCGCCTCAGCCCGCTGCAGTGGCTGGGCGTGGCGGCCATCCTGCTGGCGGCGGCCGGTATGCAGCAGGGCTGGAGCCTGCGCGGGGCCAGGCTTCAGTCGAGCCGGTAGCGGGCCAGTTCCTGAGGCGAGAGTACGCGCATCTTGCTCGGTTCGATGCGGCTCATGTCTTCGGCCAGGCTGGCCGGGATATTCATCTCACGCCAGTAGGCGCTCGGGTTGTAGCGTGCAGCGCTGCTGCTGCGCTCGGACAGGGCCGAGTCGCCGCTCGGGTAGTAGGGGCGGTGCAGGCCGACGTGGCCGCGTACGTTCTTGTCGCGCCCGGCAGCCAGCAGGTAGACGCAGGTGCCCTGGCAGATGCCATTGCTGGGCACCAGTGCATCGAATCCGGTTTCCCGCAGCAGGCGGCCCATGCGGATGGCTTCCTGCACGCTGCCGCCAATGCTGTCTAGCACCACGATCTTCTTGGCGAACTCGCCCGGATTCTGCCGGAGTCCCTTGAGCAAGGCCTCGTAGTCGTTCGGGGCAATCTCCTCGAAGATCTTGACTGCCAGGATCCGGCCGACAGTCGTGTGCTGCACGGGCTGGACTTCGACTTGGGCGAACGTGGCTGTCGAGCAGAGCGTGGCAGTGGCGAGCAGGGCGCTGCGGAGGGTGGTGCTGATCAAAAGCGTGTCTCGGCGGAAGATGAGTACAGGTCGCTGAAGATACCTGCAAGCGCGCGTAACGCCCAGATTGGAATGCATCCAGTAATCGCCTGGCATTCGCGGGGGCCCATGCTGCAGCCTTTTGCCGCAGCACAAAAACTTGCCGCTGGCGCGCAGTTTTCGTTAGCGTGCAATCTTTTCGCCGAGCCACGACCGCTTCGCAGTAGTCGCATCATGGAAGAGAAGTAGAGATGACGCGCGCGCAAGACTCGCAAGCCCAGTACGAGCAGAACGATCCACTGGATCGGCGTTTGCAGGCGCGGCGCCTCGGCCAGATCGCCAATGTGCAGTGCGTCGTGCTGCTGCTGATCGGCCTGCAGACCGTGTTGGCGCAGAGCTGGCTGAACACCGTGCTGGTGCTGCTGGCGCTGGCCCTGGTGGTGGTTGGCCAGCAGCTGAACCGGCGCGGGGCAACCACGGCGGCCATCGTGCTGGTGCTGGTCTCGTTGACGGGGGTGGTCACGGTGTCCCTGTGGTTCAGTCAGGGGCTCTATAGCGGAGTGCTGCTGGCCTATCCGGCTATCCTCATCGTGGCCGGCATGGTCGCGTCGCTGCGGTTGTTCATCGGTCTGCTGCTGAGCATGTTGGCGTCGGTGGCCGGCATGACCTACGCCTCGCTCAGCGGTCTGCTGGTGTTCGAGCCCTGGCCGATCGGGGTCGGGCGAATGATCAATGTCAGCTGCATCCTGCTGATGTGCGCGATGGCGGTGTGGCTGCTGGCCAATGACCTGCGCCGCACGCTGTTGCGCCTGCAGCAGGAAATCCTGCGGGTGAAGGACTCCCAGGCCAGCTTCACCCATCTGGCCCAGCACGATGCGCTGACCAATCTGCCCAATCGCCTGTTGATCAGCGACCGCATGGAGCAGGCTATCGGCCAGGCGCGGCGCTACAAGAAGCGCGTGGCCTTGCTGTTTCTCGATCTGGACAACTTCAAGACGATCAACGATTCGCTGGGGCACGCCGCCGGCGACGAGCTGCTCAAAGAAGTGGCGCTGCGTCTGCAAGGCGTGGTGCGTGACACCGATACGGTCAGCCGCCAGGGTGGCGATGAGTTCCTTATGGCGCTGGCCGATGTCGATGACCCGGCCACGATTTCTGCCGTGGCGACTCAGGTGCAGGCCGAGCTGGCGCGCCCCTTTGCCTTGAAAGGGATGCAGATCGTCACCTCGATCTCCATCGGTATCGCTCTGTTCCCCGAGGATGGCGACGACTTCGATACGCTGCTCAAGCATGCGGACATGGCCATGTACCAGGCCAAGTCGGCGGGGCGTAACGGTTTCTGCTTCTTCGATGCGCAAATGAACGCCGACACCCGTGAGCGTCTGAGTCTGGAGCTGGATCTGCGTCAGGCGCTGGCGCGCGGTGAGTTCGTCTTGCACTACCAGCCCATTGTCGACATCCACAGCGGTCGCTTGCTGGCGGCCGAGGCTCTGATCCGCTGGCAGCACCCAGTGCTGGGAGTGATCGCGCCGGATCGGTTCATTCGGGTGGCCGAACAGTCGGGGCTGATTGTCGAAATCGGTGAGTGGGTGCTGAACGAGGCCTGTCGCCAGATGATGCTCTGGCAGGCGGCCGGTCTGCCGCGCTTCGTGGTCTCGGTGAATCTTTCCGCGGTGCAGTTTCTTCGGGGCAATCTTGAGGCGTTGATCGGCACGGCTTTGAGCCGCTTCGGTTTGAATCCCAGCTGCCTCGAACTGGAGTTGACCGAGTCGATCCTGTTGCAGGATTCGGCGGCCTTTATCGACATGCTTTACCGCCTCAAGGCACTGGGCGTGAAGTTGTCGATCGATGATTTCGGTACAGGCTATTCCAATCTGGCCTATCTGCAGCGCTTTCGCGTGGACAAGCTAAAGATCGATCAGTCATTCGTCCGCAAGTTGCTGGGCAATGCGCAGGATCAGGCCATCGTCACGGCGATCATCCAGATGGCCAAGAGCCTTAACCTGCTGACCACGGCCGAAGGCATCGAGGATGAGTCGATTCGGCGGCTGCTGGCCGAACTGGGTTGCGATCAGGGGCAGGGCTACCTGTTCGCCAGGCCGCTGCCTGCTCAGGAATTCATGGCGTTTGCTCAGGGTGCGCCGTTGCCGGCGTAGCCTGCCGTGCTCGACAACTGAAAATAAAACGGCACCCGAGGGTGCCGTTTTTTTGGATGCCACCTGTCCAGCAATACCCTTACACGTGCAGGTGTTCGGCCGCGTACAGGGTGTTTTCCAGCAGGCAGGCGCGGGTCATTGGGCCGACGCCGCCCGGTACCGGGGTGATCCAGCCGGCGCGTTCGGCAGCGGCGTCGAACTCCACGTCACCGACCAGCTTGCCGTCGGCCTGGCGGTTGATGCCCACGTCGATGACGATGGCGCCCGGCTTGATCCACTCGCCCTTGACCAGTCCCGGTTTACCGGCCGCTACGACCACCAGGTCGGCATTGGCCAGGTGGCCCGGCAGGTCCTTGGTGAAGCGGTGGGTGACGGTCACGGTGCAGCCGGCCAGCAACAGTTCCAGGGCCATCGGTCGGCCGACGATGTTGGAGGCGCCGACGATCACTGCATTCAATCCGTGCGGATCGACACCGGTGCTTTGCAGCAGGGTCATGATGCCTTTCGGCGTACAGGGGCGCAGCAGTGGGATGCGTTGGGCCAGGCGGCCGACGTTGAAGGGATGGAAACCGTCCACGTCCTTGTCCGGGCTGATCCGCTCGAGCAGTTGCGAGGCGTCCAGGTGCGCCGGCAGCGGCAGTTGCACGAGGATGCCGTCGATGGCCTGATCGTCGTTCAGGTGATCGATCAGGGCCAGCAGCTCGCCCTGGCTGGTGCTGGCCGGCAGGTCGTGGGCCACGGAGACGAAGCCGACTTCCTCGCAGTCCTTGCGCTTGTGCGAGACGTAAACCTGGGAGGCGGGGTCGCTACCGACCAGGATCACGGCCAGGCCGGGGGCGCGCAGGCCTTGCTGGCGGCGTTCGACAACGCGTTGGGCAATTTGCTGGCGCAGGCTGGCGGCTATGGCTTTGCCGTCGATCAGTTGTGCGGTCATGGCGCGTGGTTAACCATCGGGAAGGATTGAAAAAGGGCGTGCATTCTCGCACGGCGGGGCGGTTGGGCAAAGGCGCCACCCGGCGAATTTCCTGTAACTCCTTTATCTCGCTGAATTTTTTTAACTTTTGGTGTTGACGCTATGGCGACGCCTCTATAAGATTCGCCCCGCTTGTCGAGCACAGCCAGTCGCTGGGTAAGACGGCAAAAGCGAAGCCTTCGGGCCTAGCCGAAGCCGAAGCTTCAAGTCTGCGCTAGCAGATGAACAAGCGCCCGTAGCTCAGCTGGATAGAGCATCCGCCTTCTAAGCGGATGGTCGCAGGTTCGAGTCCTGCCGGGCGTGCCATCTGGCAGTCAGGCACAAGCATCGCAATATGGTGGGCGTAGCTCAGTTGGTAGAGCACAGGATTGTGGCTCCTGGTGTCGAGGGTTCGATTCCCTTCGTCCACCCCATATTCGAGAAAACGCCAGGCCACTAGGCCTGGCGTTTTTGTTTCAGCGCTATACCACGCGGACGTGGTGAAATTGGTAGACACACCAGATTTAGGTTCTGGCGCCGCAAGGTGTGAGAGTTCGAGTCTCTCCGTCCGCACCATCTTTTCTTCCTTTATATACCTCGCCGTTCCTGCGTCTTTTCCGCAGGTGACTTCTGCTATTCGACCCACTAGAATGCATGCCCTTGATTCTGGGCCGGAACGGCCGGCTTACGTCTGTGCAACGAGGAATACCCATGCAAGTTTCTGTTGAAAGCACCTCCGCTCTTGAGCGCCGCATGACCATCGGTGTCCCGGCCGAGCGCATCGAGACCGAAGTGACCAAGCGTCTGCAACAGACTGCCCGTCGTGCCAAGGTCGCTGGCTTCCGCCCCGGCAAGGTGCCGATGAGCGTGATTCGTCAGCGTTACGAAGACTCCGCTCGCCAGGAAGCCCTGGGCGACCTGATCCAGGCCACCTTCTACGAAGCCATCGTTGAGCAGAAGCTGAACCCGGCTGGCGCTCCGGCCGTAGAACCGAAGTCCTTCGAGAAGGGCAAGGACCTGGAATACGTTGCGATCTTCGAAGTCATCCCGGAAATCCAGGTTGCCGGCCTCGACAGCATCGCCATCGAGCGTCTGCAGGCTGAAGTCGCTGACGCCGATGTCGACAACATGCTGGAAATCCTGCGCAAGCAGAACACCCGTTTCGAGGCCAGCGATCGTGCTGCCGAGAATGGCGATCAGCTGACCATCGATTTCGTTGGCAAGGTTGACGGTGAAGTCTTCGCTGGCGGTTCTGCCAAGGGCACTCAGCTGGTGCTGGGTTCCGGCCGCATGATCCCGGGCTTCGAAGATGCCCTGGTTGGCGTCAAGGCTGGCGAAGAGCGCGTGATCACCCCGACTTTCCCGGCTGACTACCAGAACCTCGATCTGGCCGGCAAAGCTGCCGAGTTCAGCGTTACCGTGACTGCCGTGGCTGCCCCGCAACTGCCGGAGCTGAATGACGAGTTCTTCACCCTGTTCGGTGTGAAGGAAGGCGGTCTGGATGGCTTCCGTGCCGAAGTGCGCAAGAACATGGAGCGCGAACTGCGCCAGGCCATCAAGTCCAAGGTTAAGAACCAGGTAATGGAAGGTCTGCTGGCCGCCAACCCGGTTGAAGTGCCGAAGGCGCTGATCGGCAACGAAGTGAATCGTCTGCGCGTGCAGGCCGTTCAGCAGTTCGGTGGCAACATCAAGCCTGACCAACTGCCGGCCGAGCTGTTCGAAGAGCAGGCTAAGCGCCGCGTTTCCCTCGGCCTGCTGGTCGCCGAAGTGGTCAAGCAGTTCGAACTGAAGCCGGACGACGCCCGCGTACGCGAAGTGATCGAAGAAATGGCTTCGGCCTATCAGGAGCCGCAGCAGGTTGTGGCCTGGTACTACAAGAACGACCAGCAGCTGAACGAAGTGCGTTCGGTTGTACTGGAAGAACAAGTTGTAGATACTGTCCTGCAGAAGGCCAAAGTGACCGATAAAGCGGTCTCCTACGAAGAAGCGGTCAAGCCGGCGGAAGCTCCGCAAGCAGCCTGATCCCTCGCCTCGTTAGAGCAAACCATAAGCCAGCCTTCGAGCTGGCTTATGCGTCTTTGGGATATGAACATTTATGGAGAGATCGCTGGATATGTCGCGTAATCAATTTATGCAGCAAATGCCTGATATCCAGGCTGCCGGTGGCCTGGTGCCGATGGTGGTCGAGCAGTCCGCCCGCGGCGAGCGTGCCTACGATATCTACTCGCGCCTGTTGAAGGAGCGGGTGATCTTCCTGGTTGGTCCGGTCGAGGACTACATGGCCAACCTGGTGGTCGCCCAATTGCTGTTCCTTGAAGCGGAAAACCCGGACAAGGATATCCATCTCTATATCAACTCCCCGGGTGGTTCGGTAACCGCAGGCATGTCGATCTACGACACCATGCAGTTCATCAAGCCAAACGTGTCGACCACCTGTATCGGTCAGGCTTGCAGCATGGGTGCCTTCCTGCTGACCGCTGGTGCTGAGGGTAAGCGTTACTGTCTGCCGAACTCGCGCGTGATGATTCACCAGCCGCTGGGCGGTTTCCAAGGTCAGGCGTCGGACATTGAAATTCACGCCAAGGAGATCCTCTTCATCCGTGAGCGTCTCAACATACTGATGGCTAAGCACAGTGGACGCACTTTGGAAGAAATCGAGCGCGATACCAATCGTGATAATTTCATGAGCGCCGAAGCCGCTCGTGAGTATGGGTTGATCGACGCAGTGATTGAACAGCGCCCCGCTTAATATAGGCAGCTCAAAATAGGGCGGTTTGGCGTGTCCGGCCGTCATGCAGGCTTGAAAATGCCTGCAATTGCCTCCATCTTGTTTTCCATGCCTACCGGATTTGGATTGATCGAATGACTGACACCCGCAATGGCGAGGACAACGGCAAGCTGCTTTATTGCTCCTTCTGCGGCAAAAGCCAGCATGAAGTGCGCAAATTGATTGCCGGCCCCTCGGTCTTTATCTGCGACGAGTGCGTCGACCTGTGCAACGACATCATCCGTGAGGAGGTGCAGGAAGCACAGGCCGAAAGCAGCGCGCACAAGTTGCCCGCGCCGAAAGAGATCAGCGGCATTCTGGATCAGTACGTCATCGGTCAGGAGCGCGCCAAGAAGGTGCTCTCTGTCGCGGTGTACAACCATTACAAGCGTTTGAATCAGCGCGACAAGAAAGACGATGTCGAGCTGGGCAAGAGCAACATCCTGCTGATCGGTCCGACTGGCTCGGGTAAGACCCTGCTGGCCGAAACCCTGGCGCGTCTGCTCAATGTGCCGTTCACCATCGCCGATGCCACCACCCTGACCGAAGCCGGTTATGTCGGTGAGGACGTCGAGAACATCATTCAGAAGCTGTTGCAGAAGTGCGACTACGATGTCGAGAAGGCCCAGATGGGCATTGTCTACATCGACGAAATCGACAAGATTTCGCGCAAGTCGGACAACCCGTCGATCACCCGTGACGTTTCGGGCGAGGGCGTGCAGCAGGCGCTGTTGAAGCTGATCGAAGGCACTGTGGCTTCGGTTCCGCCGCAGGGCGGGCGCAAGCATCCCCAGCAGGAATTCCTGCAGGTGGACACGCGCAACATCCTGTTCATCTGTGGTGGTGCGTTCTCCGGTCTGGAGAAGGTCATCCATGGTCGTTCGACCAAGGGTGGCATCGGCTTCAATGCCGAAGTGCGTAGCCAGGAGCTGGGCAAGAAGGTTGGCGAGGCGCTGCGTGAAGTTGAGCCGGATGATCTGGTCAAGTTCGGCCTGATTCCCGAGTTCGTGGGTCGTCTGCCGGTCATCGCGACTCTCGACGAGCTCGACGAGGCGGCGCTGATGCAGATCCTTACCGAGCCGAAGAACGCGCTGACCAAGCAGTACGGCAAGCTCTTCGAAATGGAAGGCGTGGATTTGGAGTTCCGTCCGGATGCCCTGAAGGCCGTGGCCCATCGTGCGCTGGAGCGCAAGACCGGTGCCCGTGGCCTGCGTTCCATCCTCGAAGGTGTGCTGCTCGACACCATGTATGAGATCCCCTCGCAGAGTGAAGTCAGCAAGGTGGTGATCGACGAAAGCGTGATCGAAGGTAATTCCAAGCCGCTGCTGATCTACGAAAACAGCGAGCCGCCAGCCAAGGCTGCTCCCGACGCGTGATGTCAGATACTTGATGAAATAAAGGGCCCTGCGGGGCCCTTTGTTTTTCCGGTGTCCTTGCTTGTTTTTTCCGGAGGCTGGCCCCATCTTAGGTTCAAGGGTCTCCCGTCCGTTTACGGCCAAATGGCCGCCGTAGAGCTGAAATCATGAAGACAACCATCGAATTGCCTCTCCTGCCCTTGCGCGATGTTGTGGTCTACCCACACATGGTCATCCCGCTGTTCGTCGGGCGCGAGAAATCCATTGAGGCCCTCGAGGCTGCAATGACCGGCGACAAGCAGATTCTCCTGCTGGCGCAACGTAATCCTGCCGACGACGATCCGGGCGAAGATGCCCTGTATCGCGTGGGGACCGTGGCCACCGTGCTGCAGTTGCTGAAACTGCCGGACGGTACGGTCAAGGTGCTGGTCGAAGGCGAGCAACGCGGCAGCATCGAGCGCTTCATCGAGGTGGACGGCCATTGCCGCGCCGAAGTGCAGCTGATCGACGAGATGGAAGTCGCCGAGCGTGAGTCGGAAGTCTTCTCGCGCAGCCTGCTCAGTCAGTTCGAACAGTATGTGCAATTGGGCAAGAAGGTCCCGGCGGAGGTGTTGTCTTCGCTGAACAGCATCGATGAGCCGGGCCGCCTGGTCGATACCATGGCCGCGCACATGGTGCTGAAGATCGAGCAGAAGCAGGAAATCCTCGAAATCACCGAGTTGCCCGCCCGCGTCGAGCATGTGCTGGCGCTACTGGATGCGGAAATCGACCTGCTGCAGGTGGAAAAGCGCATCCGTGGTCGGGTCAAGAAGCAGATGGAGCGCAGCCAGCGCGAGTACTACCTGAATGAGCAGATGAAGGCCATTCAGAAGGAGCTGGGCGACATCGACGAAGGCCACAATGAAATCGATGAGCTGAAAAAGCGCATCGACAACGCCGGCCTGACCAAGGAAGCCCTGACCAAAGCCAATGCCGAGCTGAACAAGCTCAAGCAGATGTCACCGATGTCGGCCGAAGCCACGGTGGTGCGCTCCTACATTGACTGGCTGGTGAATGTGCCGTGGAAGGCCGAGAGCAAGGTGCGTCTGGACCTGGCCAAAGCCGAAGACATCCTCGATGCCGATCACTATGGTCTGGATGAGGTCAAGGATCGCATCCTCGAGTATCTCGCCGTGCAGAAGCGGGTGAAGAAGCTCAAGGGGCCGGTGCTGTGCCTGGTTGGCCCGCCTGGGGTGGGCAAGACCTCCCTGGCCGAGTCCATCGCCCGCGCGACCAACCGCAAGTTCGTGCGCATGGCCCTGGGTGGTGTGCGCGACGAAGCCGAGATCCGCGGTCACCGGCGCACCTACATTGGCTCCATGCCGGGTCGCTTGATCCAGAAGATGACCAAGGTTGCCGTGCGCAACCCGCTGTTCCTGCTCGACGAAATCGACAAGATGGGCCAGGACATGCGCGGCGATCCGGCCTCGGCGCTGCTGGAAGTGCTGGATCCGGAGCAGAACCACAACTTCAATGACCATTACCTGGAGGTCGATTACGACCTGTCGGATGTGATGTTCATCTGCACCGCCAACTCCATGAATATCCCCGGCCCGCTACTGGACCGCATGGAGGTGATTCGTCTGCCCGGTTACACCGAGGACGAGAAGATCAATATCGCGGTCAAGTACCTGGCGCCCAAGCAGATCGAGGCCAATGGCCTGAAGAAAGGTGAGATCGAGTTCGAAGAGGCCGCGATTCGCGACATCATTCGGTATTACACCCGTGAGGCGGGGGTGCGTAGCCTGGAGCGGCAGATCGCCAAGGTCTGCCGCAAGGCGGTGAAGGAGCACTCCAAGGAAAAACGTTTCAAGGTATTGGTAACCGACGAGTTGCTCGAGCATTTCCTCGGCGTGCGGCGTTATCGCTATGGTCTGGCCGAGCAGCAGGATCAGATCGGTCAGGTCACAGGCCTGGCCTGGACTCAGGTGGGTGGCGAGTTGCTGACCATCGAGACCGCTGTGGTGCCCGGCAAGGGCCAGCTGATCAAGACCGGCTCGCTGGGTGACGTGATGGCCGAGTCGATGACTGCCGCGCTCACCGTGGTGCGTAGCCGGGCCAAGAGCCTGGGGATTGCGCCGGACTTCCACGAGAAGCGTGACGTGCACATCCACATGCCGGAAGGCGCGACGCCGAAGGATGGGCCGAGTGCCGGTATCGGTTTGTGCACGGCATTGGTGTCGGCGCTGACGCAGATCCCGGTGCGTGCCGATGTGGCCATGACCGGTGAGATCACCCTGCGTGGTCAGGTGCTGGCGATTGGCGGCTTGAAGGAGAAATTGCTGGCCGCCCACCGTGGTGGAATCAAGACGGTGATCATTCCTGAGGAAAATGTGCGCGATCTGAAGGAAATTCCCGAGAATATTAAGCAAGACCTGACCATTAAGCCGGTTAAATGGATTGACGAGGTCCTGCAAATTGCGCTGCAATACGCCCCGGAGCCCTTGCCTGATGCGGCTCCCGAGATGGTTGCAAAGGATGACAAGCGCGAGTCTGATTCCAAGGAGCGAATCAGCACGCATTAGCCGTAGGGCCTCCTTGACACATTTTTCGAGCCCTTGCTATAAAGCGGCTCTTACGTGTCAGCCAGGCCCTTCAGCACCCGCTTTGCTTACACCAAACAATTAAGAAACAACTCAACAGAGATAAGGGGACTTAGAGTGAACAAGTCGGAACTGATCGATGCCATCGCCGCATCTGCTGATATCCCGAAAGCTGTTGCTGGCCGCGCGCTGGACGCAGTGATCGAATCCGTCACTGGCGCCCTGAAGGCTGGTGATTCCGTGGTGCTGGTTGGCTTCGGTACTTTCGCTGTCAAAGAGCGTGCTGCTCGCACTGGCCGCAACCCGCAGACCGGCAAGCCGATCAGCATTGCTGCTGCCAAGATCCCTGGCTTCAAAGCTGGTAAAGCCCTGAAAGACGCCGTCAACTAAGCGTCTCTCTGGCCTTGCCCTTCCAGGTCGGGCTGGTCCCGACCTGGTCGGAGTGGTGGTTCAGACGAGCCAAAGCCACTCCACCAGTTACCGAGAAGGCGCATCCTAGGATGCGCCTTTCTTTTATCCGGATTTTACCCACGCTGCATGGCTGCTTGTTCAGCGCAGCCGTTTCGGGGGATGCATGCTGCAGAACATCAGGGACAATTCACAGGGGTGGATTGCCAAGACCATCGTCGGCGTTATCGTCGCGCTGATGGCTTTCACCGGATTCGACGCCATCGTCAACTCCGCTAGCAACAGTAAGAATGCTGCCGACGTCAACGGTGAGAAAATCACCCAGGACACGCTTAGCCGTGCTGTTGATATGCAGCGCCGCCAGTACATTCAGCAGTTCGGCAAGGACTTCGATGTCTCGATGCTGGACGACAAGCTGCTGCGCGAGTCGGCGCTGAATGCCTTGATCGAGCGCAACCTGCTGCTGCAGGGCGCCAAAGACTCCGGCATGGCCTTTTCCCAGGCAGCACTCGATCAGTTGATCCTCGGCATGCCGCTGTTTCAGCAAGACGGTAAGTTCGATGCCGCACGCTTTGACCAGGTCATTCGCCAGGAAGGCTTTACCCGGATGCAGTTCCGCGAGCGCCTGGAGCAGGATGTGCTGGTCAGCCAGTTGCAAGCCGGCCTGGTCGGCAGCAGCTTCCTCACCGACGCCGAGCTCAGCGCTTTCGTCCGTCTGGACAAGCAGACTCGCGATTTCGCCACGTTGACCCTGAAGGCGGACACCGCGGCTGTGCAGCTCCAGGATGTAGAGCTGAAGAAGTTCTACGAAGAGCATGCCGATCAGTTCATGAGCCCTGAGCAGGTGGTTCTGGACTACGTCGAATTGAAGAAAGATGCCTTCTTCGACCGCGTCGAGATCAAGGACGACGAGCTGCAGGAGCTGTACCAGAAGGAAATCGCCGGTTTGGCCGAGCAGCGCCAGGCCGCGCATATCCTGCTGGAGGTCAACGACAAGCTCAGCGACGAGCAGGCCAAGGCCAAGCTCGAAGACGTGAAAAAGCGCCTGCAGCAGGGTGAAGACTTTGCCGCGCTGGCCAAGGAGCTGTCGCAGGATCCGGGCTCGGCTGCCAATGGCGGTGACCTGGGTTATGCCGGCCCGGGTGTCTACGATCCGGCCTTCGAGGAGGCGCTCTACAGCCTCAAAGAGGGCGAAGTGTCGGCTCCGGTACGTAGCCAGTTCGGTTGGCACCTGGTCAAGCTGCTGGGTGTGCAAGCTGCAGATGTGCCGAGCTTTGACAGCCTGAAAGACAAGCTGATTGCTGACAACAAGGCGCCGCGTGTCGAGCAGCTGTTCGTCGAAGCGGCCAAGGCCCTGGAAGATGCTGCCTACGAGGCGTCCGACCTGGCCCAGCCGGCCCAGGAGCAAGGGCTTGCCGTGCAAACCACGGCAGCCTTTGGCCGCGAGGGTGGCAGCGAAGGTCTGGCGGCCAACCGTCAGGTGATCCAGGCTGCTTTCAGCGAGGACCTTCTGGAAGGTGGCGCCAACAGCGGTGCCATCGAACTGGATCCGGCCACCGTGGTGGTCATCCGGGTCAAGGAGCACAAGAAGTCCGAACTGCTGCCTTTTGATCAGGTGCAGAACAGCATTCGTGAAACCCTGACCCTGCAGCGCGCCAATGAAGCGGTCAAGGCCAAGGGCGAGGCGCTGCTGGTCAGCCTGCGTGAAGGCAAGACGCCGGTCGAGCAGGCTGAGGACGGGCAGAGCTGGAAGGTTGTCGAGGCGGCTACCCGCAGTCAGGAGGGCATCGAGCCCGTGCTGCTGCAGGCGCTGTTCCGCATGCCGAAACCTGCTGAAGATGGTACGCCGACTTTCGCGGGCGTCAGCCTGGGCAACGGTGACTACGTGCTGCTGCGCCTGAACGGCGTCGGTCAGCCGCAAGCCGAGCTGAGCGAAGAAGAGAAGAGCATGTACCGTCGCTTCCTGGCTTCGCGCCTGGGCCAGCAGGACTTCAATGCCTTCCGTGCCGAGTTGAAAGAGCAGGCTGATATCGAGCGTTATTGATCGAGGTGCCGCCCTGTGGGGCGGCCATCCAGCCACAAAAAAGGCCGCTGATCAGCGGCCTTTTTTGTGGGCGAAGATTGAGTCGGACTCAGTCTTCGATGTTGCCCATGGCGGTGGTGTTGAAGCCGCCGTCGACGTACATGATCTCACCGCTGATGCCTGAGGCCAGGTCGGAGCAGAGGAAGGCGCCGGCGTTGCCGACTTCGTCGATCGTCACATTGCGGCGCAGCGGGGTCTGCTTCTCGTTGGCGGCGAGCATCTTGCGGAAGCTCTTGATGCCGCTGGCCGCTAGGGTGCGGATCGGGCCGGCGGAGATGGCGTTGACGCGCGTGCCTTCCGGGCCGAGGCTGCCAGCCAGATAGCGCACGCCGGCTTCCAGGCTGGCCTTGGCCATGCCCATTACGTTGTAGTTGGGCATGGTGCGTTCCGCGCCCAGGTAGGACAGGGTCAGCAGGCTGCCGTTGCGGCCTTTCATCAGCTCGCGGCCGGCCTTGGCCAGGGCGACGAAGCTGTAGGCGCTGATGTCGTGGGCGATGCGAAAGCCTTCGCGGGTGGTGACATCGGTGAAGTCGCCATCCAGCTGGTCGCCGGGGGCGAAGCCGACCGAGTGGACGATGCAGTCCAGGCTGTCCCATTTCTGGCTGAGGGCGGCAAAGGCGCTGGCGATCTCTTCATCGCTGGCGACGTCGCAGGGGAAGCACAGCTCGGCGCTGGAGCCCCAGCCGGCGGCGAATTCCTCGACGCGGCCTTTCAGCTTTTCGTTCTGATAAGTGAAGGCGAGCTCGGCGCCTTCGCGGTGCATGGCGGCGGCGATGCCCGAGGCAATCGACAGCTTGCTGGCCACGCCAACAATCAGTACGCGCTTACCGGTGAGAAAACCCATGTGCGTTGTTCCTCTTCTGGTTAGTCAGGAGTTGCGGGGGCCAGGAAGGCGGCCTCCAGCAACTGCCGGGTATAAGTGTGCTGCGGTGCGGCGAAGATCGCGTCAGCCTGGCCCTGTTCAACGACCTTGCCCTGTTTGACCACCATCAGCTGGTGGCTCAGGGCCCTGACCACCGCCAGGTCATGGCTGATGAACAGGTAGGTCAGGTTGTACTTGGCCTGCAACGAGCGCAGTAGCTCCACTACTTGGCGCTGGACCGTGCGGTCGAGCGCCGAGGTGGGCTCGTCCAACAGAATCAGCGCCGGTTTCAGCACCAGTGCCCGGGCAATGGCAATCCGCTGCCGCTGCCCGCCGGAAAACTCATGGGGGTAGCGATGCCGGGTTTCCGGATCCAGACCTACTTCCACAAGCGCGTCGATGACTGCCTGTTCCTGCTCCGCCGGCGTACCCATGCGATGGATGCGCAGGCCTTCGCCAACGATCTGCCCGACCGACATGCGTGGGCTGAGGCTGCCGAAGGGGTCCTGAAAGACCACCTGCATCTGCCGTCGCCATGGCCTCACGGCCTGCTGCGACAACCCGTTCAGCGCCTGGCCCTGGAAGCGGATGGCGCCCTGGCTGCCAAGCAGGCGCAGGATCGCCAGGCCGAGGGTGGACTTGCCGGAACCACTTTCGCCGACAATGCCCAGGGTCTGGCCCTGGGGCAGGCTGAAGTTGATGCCGTCCACCGCCTTCACATGATCGACCGTGCGGCGCAGAAACCCTTTCTTGATCGGGAACCACACTCGCAGGTCGTCCACTTCCAACAGCGGCGGGCCGGCAGGATTGTCCGCCGGTTCGCCGCTGGGCTCGGCACCGAGCAGTTCCTGGGTATAGGGATGCTGCGGTGCATGGAACAATTCTTCACACGACGCCTGTTCGACGATGCGACCGCGCTGCATGACACATACGCGATGGGCGATTCTTCGTACCAGGTTGAGATCGTGGCTGATCAGCAGCAGGGCCATGCCCAGGCGTGCCTGCAGTTCCTTGAGCAGTTCGAGGATCTTCAGCTGCACGGTGACGTCCAGCGCGGTGGTCGGCTCGTCGGCGATCAGCAGTTCCGGCTCGTTGGCCAGGGCCATGGCAATCACCACGCGCTGGCGCTGGCCGCCGGACAGCTCATGCGGATAGGCGCGCAGGCGTTTGTGCGGCTCGGGGATGCCGACCAGCTCCAGCAGCTCCAGGGTGCGTGCGGTGGCGGCCTTGCCGGTGAGGCCTTTGTGCAGGCCGAGCACTTCGTTGATCTGCTTGCCGATAGTGTGCAGCGGGTTGAGCGAGGTCATCGGTTCCTGGAACACCATGGCGATGCGGTTGCCACGGATACCGCGCAGCTTGGCCTCGTCGAGCTTGAGCAGGTCCTGCCCCTGGAACAGGATGCTGCCGGCCGGGTGTTGGGCCAGCGGATAGGGCAGCAGGCGCAGGATCGAATGCGCCGTGACCGACTTGCCGGAGCCGCTTTCGCCGACCAGGGCCAGGGTTTCGCCCTTGCGGATATCGAAGCTGACGCCTTCGACCACGCGCTGCCTGAGCTCGCCGGTGACGAACTCGACGGCGAGGTCGCGCACTTCGATCAGGTTGTTCGCTTCGCTCATCTTATTTCCTCGGATCGAAGGCATCGCGCGCCGCTTCGCCGATGAACACCAGCAGGCTCAGCATCAACCCCAGCACGACGAAGGCGCTGATGCCCAGCCAGGGGGCCTGCAGGTTGGATTTGCCCTGGGCCACCAGTTCACCGAGCGAGGGCTCGCCGGCGGGCAGGCCGAAGCCGAGGAAGTCCAGCGAGGTCAGGGTGCCGATCGCGGTGGTGATGATGAAGGGCATGAAGGTCAGGGTCGAGACCATAGCGTTGGGCAGGATGTGGCGGAACATGATGGCGCCGTTCTGCATGCCCAAGGCTCGGGCGGCGCGCACGTATTCCAGGTTGCGCCCACGGAGGAATTCGGCACGCACCAGGTCGACCAGGGTCATCCAGGAGAACAGCAGCATGATCCCCAGCAGCCACCAGAAACTCGGCTGCACGAAGCTGGAGAGGATGATCAGCATGAACAGCATCGGCAGGCCCGACCAGATTTCCAGGAAGCGCTGCCCGACCAGGTCGATCCAGCCGCCATAGAACCCCTGCAGGGCACCGGCGATCACCCCGATGATCGAGCTGAGCACGGTCAGCACCAGGGCGAACAGGATCGAGATACGGAAGCCGTAGATAATCCGCGCCAGCACGTCGCGGCCCTGGTCATCGGTGCCTAGCCAGTTCTGCGCGGAGGGCGGGGCGGGCGAGGGCACCTGCAGGTCGTAGTTGATGCTGCTGTAGTCGAAGGGGATCGGCGGCCAGAGCATCCAGCCGTCCTTGGCCGCGACCAGTTCGCGGATGTAGGGGCTCTTGTAATTGGCCTGCAGCGGGAATTCGCCGCCGAAGGTGGTTTCCGCATAGCGCTTGAACACCGGGAAGTACCACTCGCCGTCGTAACGCACCGCCAGCGGCTTGTCGTTGGCGATCAGTTCGGCGCCGAGGCTGAGGGTGAACAGGGCGAGAAACAGCCACAGCGACCACCAGCCGCGCTTGTTAGCCTTGAAGCGGGCAAAGCGCCGCTGATTGAGAGGGGAGAGCTTCATCATCAATTCTCCCGGCTATCGAAGTCGATGCGCGGGTCGACCAGGGTATAGGACACGTCGCTGAGCAGCTTGGCCAGCAGGCCGAACAGGGAAAAGATGAACAGGGTGCCGAACACCACCGGATAGTCGCGATTGACGATCGACTCGAAGCCGAGCAGACCCAGGCCGTCGAGGGAGAACACCACCTCGATGAGCATCGAGCCGGTGAAGAAGATGCCGAGGAAGGCGCTGGGGAAGCCGGCGATGATGATCAGCATGGCGTTGCGGAACACATGGCCGTAGAGCACCTGATTGTTGGTCAGGCCCTTGGCGCGTGCGGTGATCACGTACTGCTTGCTGATCTCGTCGAGGAAGCTGTTCTTGGTCAGCAGGGTAAGGGTGGCGAAGTTGCCGATCACCAGCGCGGTCACCGGCAAGACTAGGTGCCAGAAGTAGTCGAGGATCTGCCCGCCGAGGCTCAGTTCGTCGAAGTTGTTCGAGGTCAGCCCGCGTAGCGGGAACCAGTCCCAGTAACTGCCGCCGGCGAACAGCACGATCATCAGGATGGCGAAGAGGAAGGCCGGGATGGCATAGCCGATGATGATCGCCGAGCTAGTCCAGACATCGAAGGCGCTGCCGTGGCGGGTGGCCTTGGCGATGCCCAGTGGAATGGAGATCAGGTAGGTGATCAGGGTGCTCCATAGGCCCAGGGAAATCGACACCGGCATCTTCTCGATGATCAGGTCGATGACCTGGGTATCACGGGCGAAGCTGACGCCGAAATCCAGCTGGGCGTAGTTTTTCAGCATGATCCAGAAGCGTTCCGGCGCCGACTTGTCGAAGCCGTACATGCGCTCGATCTCGGCGATCAGGTCGGGGTCCAGGCCCTGGGCGCCACGGTAGGTCGAACCGGCCACCGCCACTTCGCCGCCACCACCGGAAACGCGCCCGGTGGCGCCACCGGAGGCGGCATCGAAGCCTTCCAGCTTGGCGATCATCTGCTCGACCGGGCCGCCGGGCGCGGCCTGGATGATGATGAAGTTGATCAGCAGGATGCCCAGCAGGGTAGGGATGATCAGCAGCAGGCGGCGCAGGATATAGGCGAGCATCAGTTGGCTTCCTGCGCGGGTTCGGTTGGCGCGGTGACCGGCGCGCTGGCTTGGGATTCTTCCCACCAGGTCATCAGGCCGTAGTCGTACAGCGGCGTGATGGCTGGGCGGCCGAAGCGCTTCCAGTAGGCCACGCGCCAGGTGTCGACGTAGTAGTTGGGCACCACGTAGTGGCCCCAGAGCAGGGCGCGATCGAGGGCACGGGCGTGGGTGATCAGCGCCTTGCGCGAGTCGGCGCGGATCAGGCCCTCCACCAGCTTGTCGATGGCCGGGTCACGCAGGCCCATGAAGTTGCGGCTACCGGGGTTGTCGGCGCTGCTCGAGTGCCAGTACTCGCGCTGTTCATTGCCCGGCGAGCTGGACTGCGACCAGATGGCCGAGGTCATGTCGTAGTCGCGCGAGTTGAGGCGGTTGATGTACTGGGACACGTCGACCCGGCGGATCTGCAGATCGATGCCCAGCTCGGCGAGATTGCGTTTGAACGGCAGGATCACCCGCTCCAAGTTGGCCTGGAAGTTGAGGAATTCGAAGCTCAGCTGCTTGCCATTGGCATCGACCATCTTGTCGTTGTCGATGCGGTAGCCTGCCTCGGTCAGCAGCTGGTAGGCGCGCCGGCTCTGCTCGCGAATGATGCCGCTGCCATCGCTGACCGGCGGCTTGAAGGCCTGGGTGAAGACTGCCGGTGGCAGTTGTGCCCGCAGGGGTTCGAGCAGCTTCAGTTCGTCGGCATCCGGCAGGCCGCTGGCCGCCATTTCCGAGTTCTCGAAATAGCTGTGGGTGCGCTTGTAGGCGCCGTAGAACAGTTGCTTGTTGGCCCATTCGAAGTCGAACAACAGGGCGATGGCCTCGCGCACGCGGGCATCCTGGAACAGCGGGCGGCGCAGGTTGAACACATAGCCCTGCATGCCAACCGGGTTATGGTTGGTGATGGCCTGCTGGACGAACTTGCCGGCACTCAGGGCCGGGGACTCGTAGCCGGTGGCCCAGTCCTTGGCCGAGTACTCGAGGTTGACGTCGAAGCTGCCTTTCTTGAAGGCCTCGAGAGCGACTGCGCTGTCGCGGTAGTACTCAATCTGGATGGTGTCGAAGTTGTACTGGCCGCGCGCGACGGGCAGGTCCTTGGCCCACCAGTCCTTGATCCGTTCGAAGCGCAGGGCGCTGCCCGGCTCGACCTTGGTGATTTGGTAGGGGCCGCTGCCCAGCGGTGGCTCCAGGCTGCTCTTGGCGAAGTCGCGGTTGGCCCACCAGTGCTTGGGCAGGATCTGCAACTGGCCAAGGATCAGCGGCAGCTCACGGTTCTCCGGGTGCTTGAAGTCGAAGCGCACGCGCAGTTTGTCCTCGACCACCACCTGCGCCACATCGGCGTAGTAGTGGCGGTACTGCGGTGTGCCTTTTTCGATCAGGGTGTTGAAGGTAAAGGCCACGTCCTCGGCGGTGACCGGGGTGCCGTCATGGAAGCGGGCCTTGGGGTTGAGGATAAAGCGCACGAAGCTGTTGTCGGGCGCCTTGTCGATCTTCTCGGCGAGCAGGCCATATTCGGTAAAGGGCTCGTCTGGCGAGTGGTAGGTCAGGCTGTCGTAGATCAGGCCGATCTGCGCCGGTGCATTGCCCTTGGTGATGAACGGATTGAAGCTGTCGAACCCGCTCAGACCCGGCAGGCGCAGGATGCCGCCCTTGGGCGCGTCCGGGTTCACATAGTCGAAGTGCTGGAAATTGGCCGGATATTTGGGCGCTTCGCCATACAGGGTCAGGGCGTGCTGCGGAGCGGCCTGGGCCAGGCCGGCTATTAGCAGCAGGCCGGCGCCCAGGGCGCGCAGGGGGTTAGTCATCGAGCGGTCTCCGTGGGCTTCAGCCACCAGGCCCGCAGCCCCAGGGTGTAGGGCGGGGTGGTGACGAAGGCGAACCGGTTGCGGTACGCCAGGCGGTGATGGTTGATGTACCAGTTGGGAATGCTGTAGTGCTGCCAGAGCAGCACGCGGTCGATGGCGCGGCTGGCAGCCACCTGTTCGTCACGGGTCTGCGCTTCCAGGAGTTTCTCCAGCAGCGTATCGACCACCGGGTGGGTGACACCCGCGTAGTTCTTGCTGCCTTTGACATCGGCCTGGCTGGAATGGAAGTACTGCACCTGCTCCAGGCCCGGACTCAGGCTCTGCGGCAGGGTCATGAGAATCATGTCGTAGTCGAAGTGATCGAGGCGCTGCTTGTACTGGGCGCGGTCGACGGTGCGCAGATTGACCTGGATGCCGATGCTGGCGAGGTTCTCGGTATAGGGCTGGAGAATGCGCTCGAGGTTCGGGTTGACCAGCAGGATTTCGAAGCGCAGCGGCTCGCCCTTGCTGTTGACCAGCTTGTGTCCGGAGGGTTTCCAGCCGGCTTCGCCGAGCAGGCCCATGGCCTTGCGTAGGGTCTCCCGCGGGATGCCGCGGCCGTCGGTTTCCGGCAGGCTGAACGGCTCTTGGAACAAGGGCGCGGGCAGTTGCTTGCGGTACGGCGAGAGCAGCAGCCACTCGCGGCCTTCCGGCTTGCCGCTGGCGGCGAACTCGCTGTTCGGGTAGTAGCTGCTGGTGCGCTTGTAGGCGCTGTTGAACAGCGCGCGGTTGGTCCATTCGAAGTCGAACATCAGACCCATGGCCTCGCGCACCTTGCGCTCGGCGAAGATGGCGCGGCGGCTGTTCATGAATAGCGCCTGGGTCTGGGTCGGGATCTGGTGCGGGATTTCGGCGCGGATTACCTCGCCCCGGGCAATGGCGGGGAAGCGATAGCCGGTGGCCCAGTTTTTCGCCTGGTGCTCGATATAGAAGTCGAACTCGCCGGCCTTGAACGCTTCGAAGGCGACACTGCTGTCGCGGTAGAACTCCACCTCGACCCGGTCGAAATTGTATTTGCCACGGTTGACCGGCAGCTTCTCGCCCCACCAGTCCTTGACCCGCTCGAACACCAGGCTGCGTCCCGGGCTGATCGCGCTGACCTTGTACGGCCCGCTGCCCAGCGGCACGTCAAAACTGGTGGCCTTGAAGTCGCGCTTCTTCCAGTAGTGCTGCGGCAGTACCGGCAGTTCGCCAAGCCGCAGGATCAGCAACGGGTTGCCGGCACGCTTGAAGACAAAACGGATGCGATGGCGGTTGAGGATGTCGACCCGCTTCACTTCCTGCAGGTTGGTGCGGTACTGCGGGTGACCATCCTTGACCAGCAGGCGATAGGAGAACGCCACGTCATAGGCGGTGATTGGCTTGCCATCGTGGAAGCGCGCTTCTTCGCGCAGGTTGAACACCACCCAGCTGCGATCCTCGCTGTACTCCACGCTCTTGGCGATCAGCCCGTAGCTGGTGGCGGACTCGTCGCCCGAAGGGTCGTACTGGCCGGTACCGGCCATCAGCGGTTCGTTCAGCTCGCTGACCCCGTACTGCATGAAGTTGGGCGCGGCGGAGGGACTGCTACCCTTGAAGCTATAGGGGTTGAGCGTGTCGAAGGTGCCATAGGCCATGACCCGCAGCGTGCCGCCTTTGGGTGCGTCGGGGTTCACCCAGTCGAAGTGGGTGAAGCTGGCGGGGTATTTGAGGGTGCCGAACTGGGCGTAGCCGTGGCTTTCGCTAAGGGTCGCGAAAGCGGGAAAGCTCAGGGCCAGACCAACAATCAGCAGGAGCAGGGGACGCATTGGGCGCAAGATCCAGTCCATGGCGGCGTTTGGGCTTCTCGGGCGGTACAGTAACAGCTTGTATCCGCAGGAAAAAGAGTGCCTTTTTCAGAGCATGAACGGTCAATTTGATTACACTGAAACAAATTGAAATAGAGGTTGGCATCTTGGTGGAACGCAGTGTGGGTGTACAGGCATGGATAGATCGTCTGAATCAGGCCGAATTGCCCGCTTTAGCCGCGGTGGTGCAGGATTTGCACCGGCTTTCCCAGGTCGACAAGGCCTCGGTGCAGCAGTTGGCCGATGTCCTGTTGCGTGATGCCTCGTTGACCGCCAAGGTGCTGCGGGTCGGCAACAGCGTTTATTACAACCCCTCCCAGGAAGGCATTCGCACGATTTCCCGAGCCATCGTGCTGATCGGCTTCGACAATGTGCGTCTGATTGGCATGTCGGTCAGCCTGATCGACAGCCTGCTGACCAAGGTGCCACGCGAGCAGCTGCAGATGCTGTTGGCGCGTTCGTTCCATGCCGCGGTGCAGGCGCGCAACATCGCCGGCTACGTGCTGAGCAAGAACCAGGAAGAAGTCTTTATCGCCGCGCTGCTGCACACGGTGGGCGAACTGGCGTTCTGGGCCTGTGGCGGCGATCAGGCTGACGAGCTGGCCGATGCCCTGGAACAGCCCAATGTGGATGCCGACGAGGCGGTGCGCCAGGTGCTTGGTACCAGCTTCCGCCAACTGACCCAGGGTCTGGTGAAAAGTTGGAACCTCGGCGAGCTGGCGACCTTCGCCCACGGCAGCGGCAATCAGCATGATCCGGCGGTGCGGGCGATCAACCTGGGCGTGAAGATCAGTGAGGCGGCGCTGAACGGCTGGGACTCGCCGGAGATGGAAAAACTGGTGCAGCAACTGGCGGATTTCACCGGGGTCAGCCCGGAAGATGCCTTGAAGCAGGTGCTGGAGAGCGCCGAAGAAACCGTCGAGGTGGCTGCTACCTTCGGCGCCAGCCAGCTGTGCCGGCTGATTCCCAATACCGACCCCGAACAGATCAAGCTGCAACAGCAGGAGCGCAAGGCGCGCCTGTTGCAGCCGGACCTGCTGGTGCTGCAGCAGGCGCTGCAGGACCTGGGCATGATGATCAACCAGAAGGGCGATGTCGGCCTGATCCTCGATACCCTGCTCAAGGGGCTGCATCAGGGGGCTGGCCTGGAGCGAGTGATGCTGGTGGTGCTGGCTGACGGGCAGACCCGCTTCCGTGCCAAGCGGGCAGTGGGCGAGGGCACCGAGCAGTGGCTGACGGACTTCCAGTTGCCGGCGGCGCAAATTGAGCAACCGCATATCTTCAGCTACGCCCTGCGCAACCGTGAGGCGCTGTGGATGGGCGTGCCAGCCAGTTACAACCTGGCCGAACTGGTGACCCTGCCGATGCGCCAGTTGCTCGGCCAGGGCATGTTCTTTATCGCCCCGATCATGGCGGGAACCCGCGAAATCGGTGTGCTGTATGCCGACAGCCGAGTATCCGGGCGGGCGCTCAAGCATGAGCAGTTCGTGGCTTTCCAGCGCTTTACCCAGCTGACTGGGCGCTGCCTGGAGGCGTTAACCAAACGCTGATTGGTCGCTGTCGTACCCGGATTGCATCCGGGCTACGGCTCTCAGTTGAGATACAGGGTCAGGGTCTGGCCCGGTTTCAGCGAGCTGCTGTTGCTGCGCGGATTCCAGCGCTGCAGGTGCTTCAGGTCGACCTTGAAGCGCTGCGCGATCAGGTACAGCGAGTCGCCTGACTTGACCCGGTAATAGGTGACGTTCTGACGGCTGGCGGGCTTGGCGGCGGCCACCGAGTTGCCGGTGCCACCGCTGGCCCCGCTACCCCCGTGGATCACCAGGGTCTGGCCCAGGCTCAGCTTGCTGCGCGCGTTGAGCTTGTTCCAGCGTTGCAGGTCTTTCAGCGAGACATTGTTGCTGTTGGCGATCTGCCACAGGGTATCGCCACTCTTCACCTTGTAGCTGCGCGGCCCGGCGCTCGGCGTGGCCTTGGCAACCTGCTGGTGCAGCGGCTGGCTCGGTTCGCGGTCGCCGGCGGCGGGAATGCTGAGGACCTGGCCAACCCGCAGGCTGTTGCTCTTGAGCTTGTTGACGTCCTTCAGGGTGTTGACTGTCAGGTGGTAGCGGTTGGCAATGCTGTGCAGGTTGTCGCCGTTGCGCACACGGTATTCCTGCCAGCGCACCACCTGCTGCGGTTTCATCAGGGCCAGGTTGGCGTTGAGCAGCTCGGCTTTCCCGGTGGGCACCAACAGGTGCTGCGGGCCATCCATGGTGATGCCTTTCTTGAAAGCCGGATTGAGGCTTTGCAGCTCGTCCTCTTCCATGTCGACCAGGGCCGCTACCCGCGTCAGGTCGAGGCCCGGCTTGCTCGCCACCTGTTCGAAGTAGGGCTCGTTGGCGATCGGGTTGAGGCGTACGCCGTAGGCTTCAGGCGACATGACGATCTGCGACAGGGCCAGCAGTTTGGGCACGTAGGCCTGGGTTTCCTTGGGCAGTGGCAGGTTCCAGTAGTCGGTCGGCAGGCCGAGCTTCTGGTTGCGCTCGATGGCCCGGCTGACCGTACCTTCACCAGCGTTGTAGGCCGCCAGGGCCAGCAGCCAGTCGCCGTTGAACATGTCGTGCAGGCGGCTCAGGTAGGTCATGGCGGCGTTGGTCGAGGCGACGATGTCGCGGCGGCCGTCGTACCAGTTGGTTTGGCGCAGGTTGAAGTGACGACCAGTGGAGGGAATGAACTGCCAGATGCCCACGGCATGGCTGCGCGAGTAGGCGAAGGGGTTGTAGGCGCTCTCAATGACGGGCAGCAGGGCCAGTTCCATCGGCATATTGCGCTCTTCCAGGCGCTCGACCACGTAATGGATATAGAGGCTGCCGCGTTCGCTGGCGTTTTCCAGGAAGGAGGGATTGCTGGCAAACCACAGGCGTTGCTGCTCGATGCGCGGATTGACGCCGATCTCGCCCTGCAGCTTGAAGCCTTCGCGCATGCGTTCCCAGATGTCGCGCGGCTCTTCGGGTTCGGCTTCCTGGCTGAGCCACTCCGGTTCCTGCTGCAGGCTGACGGCGCGATCGGTATCGCGGTCGTTCTCCGGGGTGGACGGGGCCATGTTCTGGCAACCGGCGACAAACAGACAGGCCAACACCGCCAGAGCCCTTGCTCTCTGTGCCAATGCAGCTGAATCAAGGGATCTGAAAGGTAATAAAAACATTGGTTGCTAGTGTCTGCCGGCGCTAAAAAGTTGGGGGATTCTAGGAATGCCCCTAGGGGTGGTCAAGTTTTCACCAGTCCATTGGTCAGTTTTTAACCAATTCGAAAGTTGTCTTTCCACCTGCGCAGGCTGGCAAACACCTCGTCCGCCGAGCGCTGCTGGGGGCCTTCCCGCTCGTCGATTTTTTCTTTAATGGATGTTTCGGTGCAGCGCAGGAAGGGGTTGATGGCTTTCTCCAGGGCGATGGTCGAGGGCAGGCTGATCCGTCCTGCCGCGCGCCAGGCGCTGACTTCGGCAAAGTGCCTGGCGACGGCCGCATTGTGCGGTTCCACGGCGCGGGCGAAGTGCAGATTGCTCAGGGTGTATTCGTGGGTGCAGTAGACCCGCGTGGCATCCGGCAGGCTGGCCAGTAGGCTCAGCGATGCATGCATCTGCGCCGGGCTGCCTTCGAACAGGCGGCCGCAGCCTGCGGAGAACAGGGTGTCGCCACAGAACAGCCAAGGCTGCGCGGGATCGGCGTGGTAGTAGGCGATATGGCCGAGGGTGTGGCCGGGCACCTCATGGATGACGAGCTCGCGGTCGAGCACGCTGATGCGATCACCTTCAGCCAAGGCCACGTCGCGCTCTGGGATTTGCTCCTGCGCCGGGCCATACACGCGGGCGCCGGTGGCGGCCTTGAGCTGGGCGATGCCGCCGATATGGTCCGGGTGGTGATGGGTGATCAGGATGTCGCTGAGCTGCCAGCCTGGATGGGCGGCGAGCCAGGCCACTACCGGCGCGGCGTCACCCGGATCGACCACGGCGCAGCGGCGCTGGGCGTGGTCCTGCAGGAGCCACAGATAGTTGTCGCTGAAGGCGGGCAGGGCGTCGATCTGAAACATTTTTCGGGGTCGCCAAGTGAGGGGCATTGGCGCATCTTAAGCGGCAAAGCCCTGCTTGTGTCACTGGAGGTTCCCGATGAGCGAGCAACCCTTCGCCCAGGCCGATGCCGATTGGCTAGACCTCACCCAGGCGGCCCGCGAGTGGCTGGCTTCGCCGCTCGGCGAGCTGTTGCTGGAAGAAGAGCGCCGCGCGCTGGATGAAGAACTGGCGCGTTATTTTGGCGGTTACCTGGTGCATTACGGCCCGGCGGCGGTCCAGCCACCGAAGGCGCCGCAGATCCGCTGCAATGTACGCCTTGGCGCGCCGCTGGCCGGTGTGGACATCGCCTGCGAAGAGCAGGCCTGGCCGCTCGGTGAGCACGCTGCCGATGTGGTGGTGCTGCAACACGGCCTGGATTTCTGCCTGTCGCCCCACGGCCTGCTGCGTGAGGCGGCACACAGCGTGCGCCCGGGCGGTCATCTGTTGATCGTCGGGATCAACCCCTGGAGCGCCTGGGGGCTGCGCCATTACTTCGCTCGTGATGGTTTTCGTCAGGCCCGCTGCATCTCGCCGGCGCGCATGAGCGACTGGCTCAGCCTGCTCGGCTTTGCGCTGGAGAAACGCCGCTTCGGGTGCTATCGTCCGCCGCTTGCTTCAGCGGCCTGGCAATCGCGCCTGGCCCGGCTGGAGACTTGGGGCGGCGCCTGGCAGATGCCGGGCGCGGGCTTCTATCTGTTGGTAGCGCGCAAGCTGGTGGTCGGCTTGCGGCCGCTGCGACCTGTGCAACGGGCCACCATGGGCAAGTTGCTGCCAATGCCGGTGGCTAAAGTCAGCCGCCGCGATTCCGAGCAGTAGATGTAGTCAATGAGCGAAGAAATAGTCGAGATCTACACCGATGGCGCCTGCAAGGGCAATCCCGGCCCGGGTGGCTGGGGCGCGCTGTTGGTTTTCAAGGGTGCTGAAAAAGAACTCTGGGGCGGCGAGCCCAACACCACCAACAACCGCATGGAGCTGATGGCGGCGATCTGCGCGTTGATCGCCCTGACCCGTCCCTGTTCCGTGCGTCTGGTTACCGACTCGCAGTACGTGATGAAGGGTATCCAGGAGTGGATGCCGAACTGGAAGAAGCGCGGCTGGAAGACGGCTGCCAAGGAACCGGTGAAGAACGCCGACCTGTGGCAGGCGCTGGACGAGCAGGTCAACCGCCATAACGTGACCTGGCAGTGGGTGCGCGGGCATACCGGCCACCCCGGCAACGAGAAGGCCGACCAGTTGGCCAATCGCGGTGTCGATGAAGTGAGGGCAATGAAACATGCGTAGCGTGGTACTCGATACTGAAACCACCGGCATGCCGGTGACCGATGGGCACCGCATCATCGAGATCGGCTGCGTCGAGCTGGAAGGCCGGCGCCTGACCGGGCGCCACTACCACGTCTATCTCAACCCGGATCGCGAGATCGACGAGGGCGCGATCGCCGTGCACGGCATTACCAACGAGTTCGTTGCCGACAAGCCGCGCTTCAAGGAAGTCGCCGATGAGTTCTACGAGTTCATCCACGGCGCCCAGCTGATCATCCACAACGCGGCGTTCGACGTCGGCTTCATCAACAACGAGTTCGCCCTGCTCGGGCAGAGCGAGCGCGCCGAAGTCAGCGACTACTGCGGCATCCTCGATACTCTGCTGATGGCCCGCGAGCGTCATCCGGGCCAGCGCAACAACCTCGATGCCCTGTGCAAACGCTATGGCGTCGACAACTCCGGTCGTGATCTGCACGGCGCACTGCTCGACGCCGAGATCCTCGCCGACGTCTACCTGACCATGACCGGCGGCCAGACCCACCTGTCGCTGGCCGGCGAGGGTGGTGATGGCAGCGGTCGGCAGATGCCCAGCCCGATCATTCGCCTGGATGCCAACCGCTCGCCAACCCGCATCATCCGCGCCAGCGAGGCCGAACTGGCTGCCCATGCTGCGCGTCTGGCGGTGATCGAAAAGTCTGCCGGGGCGCCGTCGCTGTGGGCGCAACTGGACGCGCCGAAAGAAAGCTGAGGCAAGGGTAAAGGTTGTCCAGGCGACCTTTTCTTACAGCTTGCCGCACAGGGGGTTCCGCCGGTCCGGGCGAGCTTCTAACCTGAGGGGATAGGCCGCTGCCGGCCCCTCAGGAACTCATAATGTATAAAGACCTGAAATTCCCCGTCCTCATCGTCCACCGCGACATCAAGGCCGACACCGTAGCCGGCGAACGCGTACGGGCGATTGCCGAGGAACTGAGCCAGGATGGCTTCACCATCCTCTCCACCGCCAGCTCCGCCGAGGGGCGCATCGTCGCTTCTACCCACCACGGCCTGGCCTGCATCCTGGTCGCCGCCGAAGGAGCGGGGGAGAACCAGCGTCTGCTGCAGGACATGGTCGAGCTGATCCGCATCGCCCGCGTGCGCGCACCGCAGCTGCCGATCTTCGCCCTGGGCGAACAGGTGACCATCGAGAACGCGCCGGCCGAGGCCATGGCCGATCTCAATCACCTGCGCGGCATCCTCTATCTGTACGAAGACACCGTGTCCTTCCTTGCCCGCCAGGTGGCGCGCGCCGCGCACAACTACCTCGATGGCCTGTTGCCGCCGTTCTTCAAGGCGCTGGTGCAGCACACCGAGCAGTCCAACTATTCCTGGCACACGCCCGGCCACGGTGGTGGCGTGGCCTACCGCAAGAGCCCGGTGGGGCAGGCCTTCCACCAGTTCTTCGGCGAGAACACCCTGCGTTCCGACTTGTCCGTGTCGGTGCCGGAGCTGGGCTCGCTGCTCGATCACACCGGCCCGCTGGCCGAGGCCGAGGCCCGCGCCGCCCGCAACTTCGGCGCCGACCACACCTTCTTCGTGATCAACGGCACCTCGACGGCGAACAAGATCGTCTGGCACTCGATGGTCGGTCGCGACGACCTGGTGCTGGTCGATCGCAACTGCCACAAGTCGATCCTCCATTCGATCATCATGACCGGCGCCATTCCGTTGTACCTGTGCCCGGAGCGCAACGAGCTGGGCATCATCGGGCCGATTCCGCTGAGCGAGTTCAGCAAGGAATCGATCCAGGCCAAGATCGACGCCAGCCCGCTGGCCAAGGGCCGTGCGCCCAAGGTCAAGCTGGCGGTGGTGACCAACTCCACCTACGACGGCCTCTGTTACAACGCCGAGCTGATCAAGCGCACCCTGGCCGACAGCGTCGAGGTGCTGCATTTCGACGAGGCCTGGTACGCCTACGCGGCGTTCCACGAGTTCTATGCCGGGCGCTACGGCATGGGCACCGAGTGCGGCGAGAAGACCCCGCTGGTGTTCACCACCCACTCCACCCACAAGCTGCTGGCGGCCTTCAGTCAGGCCTCGATGATCCACGTGCAGGACGGCGGCGCGCGTCAGCTGGACCGTGAACGCTTCAACGAAGCCTTCATGATGCACATCTCCACCTCGCCGCAGTACGGCATCATCGCCTCGCTGGACGTGGCTTCAGCAATGATGGAAGGCCCGGCCGGGCGCTCGCTGATCCAGGAAACCTTCGACGAGGCGCTGAGTTTCCGCCGCGCCCTGGCCAACCTGCGGCAGAACCTCAAGGCCGATGACTGGTGGTTCAGCATCTGGCAGCCGCCGCAGGCCGAGGGCGTACAGACCGGCGACTGGCTGTTGCAACCAAATGCCGCCTGGCACGGTTTCGGCGAGATCGCCGAGGACTATGTGCTGCTCGACCCGATCAAGGTCACCCTGGTGATGCCGGGGCTGTCCGCCGAGGGCGCACTGGCCGAGTCGGGCATCCCCGCCGCGGTGGTCGGCAAGTTCCTCTGGGAGCGCGGTCTGGTGGTGGAGAAGACCGGCCTGTATTCCTTCCTGGTGCTGTTTTCCATGGGTATCACCAAGGGCAAGTGGAGCACCCTGCTCACCGAGTTGCTGGAGTTCAAGCGCCTGTACGACGCCAACGTGGCACTGGTCGATGCGCTGCCCTCGGTTGCTCGTGAAGATGCCGCGCGCTACGCCGGCATGGGCCTGCGTGACTTGTGCGACCAGCTGCATGCCTGCTACCGCGAGAACGCCACGGCCAAGGCGCTCAAGCGCATGTACACGGTGCTGCCGCAGGTGGCGATCAAGCCGGCCGACGCCTACAACCAGCTGGTGCGTGGCGAGGTCGAGGCGGTGCCGATCGAACAGCTGGAAGGGCGTATCGCGGCGGTGATGCTGGTGCCTTATCCGCCAGGCATTCCGCTGATCATGCCGGGCGAGCGCTTCACTGCCGAGACCCGCTCGATCATCGATTACCTGCAGTTCGCCCGAACCTTCGATAGCCAGTTCCCTGGCTTCGATGCCGATGTGCATGGGCTGCAGCGCGATGGCGCGTGCTATACCGTGGATTGCATCAAACAATAACGCACGGCCTGTAACGACCCGAGTGGCGGCCAGGCCGGCCACGCCATCGGGGGATGTTATGGCTGAGGACAAAGGTGCGCCGGGCGAGATGGGTTTCTGGACCTGTACCGCCCTGGTGGTTGGCAACATGGTCGGCTCGGGGGTGTTTCTGCTACCCGCCAGCCTGACACCCTACGGTGGTCTGAGCCTGGTTGGCTGGCTGGTATCAAGCGTCGGCGCGGTGCTGTTGGCGCTGACCTTTTCGCGTCTGGCGCGGCTCAATCCGGCTGCCGGCGGACCCTACGCCTACACCCGTGACGCCTTCGGCAGCTTCGCCGGCTACTTGTGCGCCTGGATCTACTGGATGGCCGCCTGGATCGGTAATGCCGCCATCTCGGTCACTTTGGTCGGCTACCTGCAGGTGTTCCTGCCCATTCTGCGCGACCCGACGCTGATGGTCGCAACGGCGATTGGTGCTATCTGGCTGTGTACGCTGATCAATCTGCGCGGCATCAAGTCCTTCGCCCTCGCGCAGAACATCCTTACCCTGCTCAAGTTGGTGCCGCTGCTGCTGGTTGGCCTGCTTGGCTGGTTCCACTTCCATCCCGAGTACCTGAGCATCCCCGAACCGGAGAAACTGCCCGGCGGCGGCTACGCCCAGGCCATCGCCACCACGGCGGCGCTGACCCTGTGGTCGTTCATCGGCCTGGAGTCGGCCACGGTGCCGGCCGAGCATGTGCGTGACCCGCGCCGCACCATTCCGCGCGCCACCCTGGTTGGCACCCTGGTGGCGGCGACTGTGTACATTCTCTCCAATACGGCAGTGCAGGGCATCCTCGCACCCGAGGTGCTGGCCCATTCCAGCGCACCTTTCGCCGACGCCGCCCGGGTGATGCTCGGCGACTGGGGCTACTACTTCATCGCCGGCGGCGCGGTGGTCGCCTGCCTCGGCGCCCTCAACGGCTGGATTCTGCTGCAGGGCCAGATTCCCATGGCGCCCGCGCGTGATGGCTTGCTACCGGCGATCCTGGCCAAAACCAACAAGAACGGCGTGCCGGCCCACGGCATGCTCATCTCGGGCGTACTGGTGACCCTGCTGGTGCTGGTGAACGGCCAGGGCGAGCTGGTCGAGGTGTTCAATGTGATCATCCTGCTCGGCACCATGGCCGGTGTGGTGCCCTACGTGTTCTGCGCCGCCGCGCTGCTGCACCTGCTGGCGACCCGTCCGAGCGACTTCGGCGAGCGGGAGAAGGGGCCGCTGCTGTGGATCGGCTGTTGCGCCTTCAGCTATTCGATATGGGCGCTGTATGGCACGGGCGAGCAGGCCGTGTTCTGGGGTTTCCTGGTGTTGATGGCGGGGATTCCGGTCTACACCTGGCGGCAGTGGCGTAATCGGCTGGCAGCTGCAGTGGAGTAACTCCACTAGCACCTTGGCGCTGCCTGGTGGGGGCGGCGCCCGAGCGAACGCTGATTTATCCCAGAGCACAGAGTCGAGTTCTAAAAAAGATCAAGCGCTTAACGAATATAGTCAGAAATGTTCTTAGCTTTGCTAGCGTGCCTTGCATCACAGTGGCCAGCATCGACATTTATTACATGCTTGTTATAGTTGGGCGGTTAAACCCATAACAATGTTTCTATGCGCGCCGCCTGGCGCCACGCCTTCGAGGATGATCTGCGTGCCGGACTACAAAGCCTTCCGTGTCGAGTTGAACGACAAGATTGCCCACGTACAGATCAACCGCCCGGAAAAGGTCAACGCGATGAACGCGGACTTCTGGGCCGAGATCGTCGATATCTTCCGCTGGATCGACGACACCGATGAAGCGCGCGTGGTGGTGCTTTCCGGCGCCGGCAAACACTTCTCCTCGGGTATCGACCTGATGCTGCTGGCCCAGGCTGGCAGCGCGCTGGGCAAGGATGTCGGGCGCAACGCCGAAGCCCTGCGGCGCAAGATCCTCCAGCTGCAAGCCTCCTTCAATGCCGTCGACAACTGCCGCAAGCCGGTGCTGGCGGCTATCCAGGGCTATTGCCTGGGCGGCGCCATCGACCTGATCGCCGCCTGCGACATGCGTTACAGCACCGTCGATGCACAGTTCTCGATCAAGGAAATCGACATGGGCATGGCGGCCGACGTCGGCACCCTGCAACGTCTGCCGCGCATCATCGGCGACGGCATGATGCGTGAACTGGCCTACACCGGCCGCACCATCGATGGCGGCGAAGCCCAGCGCATTGGCCTGGTCAATCGTACCTACGCCAGCCAGGAAGAACTGCTGGCCGGCGTGCTGGCACTGGCCGGCGAGATTGCCGCGAAGTCGCCCATCGCCATCCGTGGCACCAAACACATGATTCGCTACATGCGCGATCACCGCGTCGATGACGGCCTGGAGTATGTGGCCAACTGGAATGCCGCCATGCTGCAATCTGCTGACCTGCGCGTGGCCATGGCCGCGCACATGAGCAAGCAGAAAGCCGAATTTGCCGACTGATGCAGTACCAGCCTAGCGAGGTGCAGTAGACCTATGGTCACTGGAGCGACATCCCTGAGCCTGGTGCGTGACGAACTGTTCACCACCATGGAAGAGACCGAACAGAGTCTCGAACACTTCATCGCCGAGCGGCACAACGGCAGCCTGCTGCAGCAGGCGGTGGAAAACCTGCAGCAGGTGCGCGGCACGCTCAACCTGATCGAGCTGGCCGGTGCCGAGCTGCTGGCCCAGGAAGTCCTGCAACAGGCCACCGATATCCCCGCCGGCGCCGGCGAAGAGCGCGACGTGCAGCTCTCGGCGCTGAGCAGTGCGATGTATGTGCTGCGCCGCTATCTGGAAAACGTCGACGCCCATCGCCAGGAAATGCCTGAGCTGCTGCTGCCGGCGATCAACGAGCTGCGTCAGGCCGGTGCGCAGCCGCCGCTGCCGGAGAGTTTCTTCTTCAGCGTGCGGCTCGATCAGCAGCGCGCTGCCCGCATGGTTCCCGGTGATGTATCGGCTGACGATACCCGTCGCCTGCGTCACATGTACCAGGTCGGTCTGCTCGGTTTCATCCGCGAGGACAACCCCCAGGCTGGGCTCAAGTTGATGCTGCGTGCCCTGGCGCGTCTCGACAGCCTGTTTGGCGACGACTCGCGCGGGCGCCTGTGCTGGGTCGGTGCCGCTGCCGTGGAAGCACAGCTGGATGGCCAGCTGTTGCCACGCAAGTCGCGCAAGCAGCTGTTCTCCCGTCTCGATCGCGAACTCAAGCAAGCCCTGGGCAACAGCACCTACGAGGCGCCGCGCAGCCTGCTCAAGGAACTGCTGTACCTGGTGGCCCTGGCCGACAGTAAGGGCGAGCAGGCCAGCTCGGTGCGCGAGGTGTTCGGCCTCAATGCGCTGCCATTTACCGACCATCTGCTCGATGAGGAATACCAGCGCCTGTCCGGGCCGGGGCAGGGCGTGATGCGTTCGCTGTCCTCGGCGATTCGCGAGGAGCTGGCCAGCGTCAAGGATCTGCTCGATCTGATCGAGCGCGGCACGGCCCAGTCGGACAGCTTCGGCAACCTGCATGCGTTGCTGGGCAAACTGGCCAAGACCCTCGGCATGGTTGGCCTGAGCTCGGCGGCCAATGCCCTGCAGGTACAACTGCCGGTGGTAGCTGGCTGGGGCGAAGCCAGCCCGGCGCAAATGCAGGATCTGCACAAGCTTGCCGAAGCCGTGCTCTATGTGGAAAGCATGGTAGCCAGCCTGGAACGTGGCGAGCGCCGTGATCAGCGTCCTGCGCAGATTCAGCCGGGCGACGAGGGCGAGGCCTTCGCCGCGCATCAGCTGACCGAGGCGCGCATCGTGGTGGTCGACGAGGCCCAGGGCGGTCTGGCCCTGGCCAAGCGGGCGATCACTTCCTACCTGGAATCCAACGGTGACCGCATGCACCTGGCCAACGTGCCCATCAGCCTGCAGGCGGTGCGCGGTGGCTTGTGGTTCCTCGGTCAGGAGCGCGCGGCCAAGTTGATCGGTCTGTGTGCCGACTATATCCAGACACGCATGATCGAAACCCAGCAGATGCCTTCCGAGCAGATGCTGGAAACCCTGGCCGATGCCCTCAGCAGCCTGGAGTACTACCTGGAAGGTGGCGCCGTGCTGCGTCCGGAAACCAGCCCGAGTGTGCTCGACCTCGCTGAGGAAAGCGTGCGTGCCCTGGGTCTGCCGGTAGCCGCCTGATGGCAGCGGGTTGGCAGACCACTCCAGTGCTGGATAACAGCCAGGCCGGTGGCTGGGCGCTGGTGCATGGCGCTCAGGGTTTCCTGGCCGACAGCAATGGCGTGCTGTTTCCCCGCGAATGGCTCAAGCGTCAGGACCTGCCGCTGCGCGGCGAACAGGGCCTGGGCTATTTCAATGGCGAGGCCGTCTGGCTGCTGCAGCTGGAGCAGCCTGCCGAATTGCCCGGCTGTTACTGGCAGAGCCTGCGTCAGTTCATGCTGCAGGCCGATTACCCGACGTTCCGCATGCTGGCGTTCGCCGAGCAGGTGGCGACCTGGCAGAGCCAGCATCGCTTCTGCGGGCGCTGCGGCACGCCGACCCAGCAGGTAGCGGGCGAGCGCTGCATGCGTTGTCCGTCCTGCGGCCTGGATGGCTATGCGCGTATTTCACCGAGCATGATTGTGCTGGTCACCCGTGGTGACGAGATTCTCCTGGCCCGTTCGCCGCGCTTCGTGCCTGGTGTGTACAGCACCCTGGCCGGTTTCGTCGAGCCGGGGGAGTCGGCGGAGGAGTGCGTGCTGCGCGAAGTGCATGAGGAGGTCGGCATCGAGGTCGGCAACCTGCAGTATCTCGGTAGCCAGGGCTGGCCGTTCCCGCATTCGCTGATGCTCGGTTTCCATGCCGAATATGTCGGCGGCGAGATCGTCCCGCAGGCCGACGAGATCGAGGATGCGCGCTGGTTTCCTATCGAGCAGCTGCCACCGTTGCCGATGACGCGTTCGATCGCCCGCTATCTGATCGACCTCTATGTGGCTCGCCGCCTGGGCCAGCCCGAGCCGCAGCTGGCACGGTAGATTCTGTTATTCAGCACAAGCTCTTGTAGGAGCCAGCTTGCTGGCGATCAGCGGGATGCTGTCTGCCTATCGCCAGCAAGCTGGCCCCTACAGGATCAGACCGTAGGGCGGATAAAGTCCGCGGGTTTCACCCGCCTACGAATTTCATCGTCAGCGATGGCAAGCCGCTATCCATGACCGAATTCGGCTGGGATGGATGGCGCGTTACCCATCCACCACAACGTACTCAGCCTACGCCTGGCCGAACCAGTGCTGCCAGGCCAGGCGCGCGGTCAGCGCCAACACCACCAGAATGAATACCGGGCGGATGAACTTCGAGCCGCCGCGAATCGCCGTGCGCGCACCGAAGAAGGCCCCGGCCATCAGTGCCAGGCCCATGCAGATGCCGAGCAGCCAGGCCACCTGGCCGGTGATGATGAACACCGTCAGGGCCATGGCATTGCTGACGAAGTTCATGCTGCGTGCCACGCCGCTGGCGCGCACCAGGTCCAGTGGGTAGAGCAGCAGCGTGCTGACCGTCCAGAAGGCGCCGGTGCCGGGGCCGGCCACGCCGTCGTAGAAGCCCAGGCCGAGCCCCTGTGGCCACTGGCGGCGCTGGGCAATGGGCGCATCCTGCTGCGCATGGGTTGGCGGGGTCTTGCCGAACAGCAGGTACAGGCCGCAGCCGAACACCACCGCCGGCAGCATCTGGTTCAGCCAGGCGGCGGGCAGCCAGTGGGCCAGAATGGCGCCCAGGGTGGCTCCCAGCGCCGTGGCCAGCAGGGCATTGCGCCATTGCCGGGGATGGAACAGCTTGCGCCGGTAGAAGGTGTAGCTGGCGGTGGCCGAGCCGAAGGTGGCGCACAGTTTGTTGGTGCCCAGCACCAGATGCGGCGGCAGACCAGCCGTGAGCAGGGCGGGGATGGTCAGCAGGCCACCACCGCCGGCAATCGCGTCGATAAAGCCGGCAGTGAAGGCGACCAGGGCGAGAATCGCCAGAGTGAGTGGGTCGACTCCCAACTCAAAAGGAAAAGGCATAAAAAACTCGACGTGGATTCAATTGTGCGGGGTGGCGACTGGCCTGTCCGTCTGCCTGCTGCGCATAATGCCGGCAATTTCACGGAGAAGGAATTACACCCATGCAGTATGACGGCCTGGCCTGGTTCATTGGCCTTCTGGCGATACTGGCGCTGTTCATTGCCGCGCGCATTCTGTTGTCGCGTAGCTGGTTCCTCGGCTGGCTGCGCGGCACTGTTGGTCTGGCCTTTGTCGGCCTGGCCGGGCTGGTCGGCGTGGTCGCCTATGATCTGCTCAGCTACAGCCCGCTGCCGGAAGGCAAGCCGCTGCTGACCCTGAGCTTCAGTGCCGACGGCCCACAGCGTTACCAGGTCAGCCTGCTGGAGGGTGGTGAAGAACGCCAGGTCACCTTGGAAGGCGATCTGTGGCAGCTCGATGGTCGCTTGCTGCGCTGGAAAGGCCTGGCCGCGCTGATCGGTCTGCAGCCGGGTTATCGCCTGGAAAAACTCTCCGGGCGTTTCCTTGCCATCGAGCAGCAGGAAAGCGCGCGCCACGCCCAGGTTGCCCTGGCGCAGAGCCCCTACGGTATCGATCTGTGGCGTTGGCTGCGCCTGGGCCAGCATGATCTGTTCCTGTTCGATCCCGAAGCCGCGCGCGTGACCTATCTGCCGATTGCCGATGGGGCGATGTTCAGCGTCAGCCTGAGCCCGACCGGTTTGCTGGCCCAGCCGATGAATCAGGCGGCCAATCAGGCCCTGAAAGACTGGCAGTAAAACCCAGGCAATGAAAAAGGGACCCGAAGGTCCCTTTTTTGTGCACGGCTGTTTCTCAGGAGAGGAAGCCACCATCCACGTTCAGCGCCACGCCGGTGGTGTAGCTGGAGGCTTCGCTGGCCAGGTACAGCACGGCACCGGCCATTTCGCTCGGGGCAGCCACGCGCTTGAGCGGGATGCGCTGCAGGGCGAGGTTGAGGATGGCGTCGTTCTTGGTCAGCGCGGAGGCGAACTTGGTGTCGGTCAGGCCCGGCAGCAGGGCGTTGCAGCGGATGCCGAACTGCGCGCACTCCTTGGCGAAGACCTTGGTCATGCTGATCACGGCGGCTTTGGTCACCGAGTAGATGCCCTGGAACTCGCCCGGCGAGACGCCGTTGATCGAGGCGACGTTGATGATGCTGCCGCCACCGCCGGCCTTCATCAGCTTGCCGCCTTCGATGGACATGAAGTAGTAGCCGCGGATGTTGACGTCGACGGTTTTCTGGAACGCGCTCAGGTCGGTGTCCAGCACGTTGCAGAACTGCGGGTTGGTGGCGGCGTTGTTGACCAGGATGTCGAGGCGGCCGAACTGCTCGCGGATCATCGCGAAGACGTTGCTGATCTGCTCCATCTCGCCGATGTGGCAGGCAATGGCAGTGGCCTTGCCGCCGTCGGCGAGGATGGCGTCGGCGACTTTCTGGCAGTCGTCGATCTTGCGGCTCGACACGATCACGTGGGCGCCTTGCTGGGCCAGCAGCTTGGCGATGGCCTCACCGATGCCACGGCTGGCGCCGGAGACGAAAGCGATCTTGCCGTCGAGGTCGAACAGGTTGGTCTTGGACATTCTGGTTACCTTGATCCGGTTTAGAGGGTGGATTTGCCGATGACCTGCAGGCTCATCTGCTCCAGCAGTTTGTTCATGTGAACGAACTGGGCGAAGCGCTTGTCCTTGGTCTGGCCGTGGAAGAAGCGGTAGTAGATCTGCTGCACGATGCCGGCCAGGCGGAACAGGCCGTAGGTGTAGTAGAAATCGAAATTGTCGATCTGGATGCCCGAGCGCTCGGCGTAGTAGTCGACGAACTCCTGGCGAGTCAGCATGCCGGGGGCGTTGCTTGGCTGACGGCGCATCAGTTGCACCGGCGCCGGGTCGGCCGCCTCGATCCAGTAGGCGAGGGTGTTGCCCAGGTCCATCAGCGGGTCGCCGATGGTGGTCAGCTCCCAGTCCAGCACGCCGATGATCTGCATCGGGTTGCTCGGGTCGAGGATCACGTTGTCGAAGCGGTAGTCGTTGTGGGCGATGGCCGGTTTGCGGTGGTCGGCTGGCATCTTCTCGCGCAGCCAGGCCTTGACCGGTTCCCAGGTCGGCGCATCGGGGGTCAGGGCCTTCTCGTAGCGATCGCTCCAGCCTTCGATCTGGCGCTTGACGTAGCCTTCCGGCTTACCCAGGTCGGCCAGTCCGCAGGCCTGGTAATCAACGTTGTGCAAGTCGACCAGCTTGTCGATGAAGCTCTTGCACAGCGCGCGGGTCTGCTCGGCGCTGAAGTTCAGCTCGGTCGGCATGTCCGAGCGCAGGATGATGCCCTTGACCCGCTGCATCACATAGAACTCGGCGCCGATCACCGACTCGTCGGTGCAGTGCACGTAGGCCTTGGGGCAGTAGGGGAAGCCGGCGTTGAGCTGGTTGAGGATGCGGTACTCGCGGCCCATGTCGTGCGCCGACTTGGCCTTGTGGCCGAACGGCGGGCGGCGCAGGACGAATTCCTGCTGCGGGTATTCCAGCAGATAGGTCAGGTTCGAGGCGCCGCCCGGGAACTGGCTGATGCGCGGCTCGCCGGTCAGGCCGGGAATATGCGCCTTGAGGTACTGGTCGATGATGGCGGCATCGAGTTCTTCGCCATCGCGAATCCCGGTGGACTGGTCTGTAAGCGTCATGCTTATCCCTTCTGCTGATGATGGGTGCCACTAATTATTGGCTAATTTAATGGTGCCCTTAAGCAAAGCACAGCGTTATAGATGTGGCTGTTGGTCATTGATCAAGAGGCCTGATTGCTGTCTGTCGCTTGAGAACGGGCGAAAAAAAACCGGAGTCCGAAGGCTCCGGTTTTTCGTGTTACCACAGCGTAGACGCTAGGTCTTACACCGGGAACAGTTCGGCCAGTTTCATGGCCAGCATCATGTCGCCTTCGGCGCGCAGTTTGCCGCCCATGAAGGCTTGCATGCCGTCGGTTTCGCCGCTGGCGATGCCGGCCAGGGTGGCGCTGTCCATGATCAGGGTGACGTTGGCATTGGCGTTGTCGCCTTGCTGTACGTCGCAGGTGCCGTCTTTGACGATCAGCGCGTAGTTCTCACCGTCTTCGATGTTGAACTGGAATACCAGGTCCAGGCCGGCAGCAGCGCTGGCGTTGAACTTGGACTGCATGGAGTTGATGGTGTCGGCAACGGAGCTCATGGTTTCTATCCTTTGTTATCGAGGGTTTCTGGCGGCCTTGCGGGCCGCAGTGGGCTGGAACTCAGCGATAGGTGATGAGTTCCGGCGCCTTCAACAGCTCCAAATGCACACGGCTGTTGAAGGAAGCCAGGGTCACCTCGTTGCCGCGAAACTGCAGGCGCGACAGCGAGGTGTTGACGATTTGCCAGTTGAGATCGAACGCCTTGTGGGCGGGTACGCCGGTCAACAGGTGGAGCAATGCGGTAATGGTGCCGCCGGAGGTGAACACGGCGATGTTCTGTCTGTGCTCAGCTTGGGCGAGCAGGCGCTCGAGCCCTGACTGTACACCACCGACGAAACCTTGCCAGGTTTCATGGCCGGGCTGGTCGTGTTCTCCGCTGACCCAGCGCTGGATAATGCGCGCGAACAGGCGCTGGAAGGCGGCGCGGTTGTCTTTCGGATTGCGCAGGATGTCGAGGGCATCCGGCTCGCTCGGCAGCATGGCTGGCAACAAACCACGGATCACCGCTTCGGCATCGAATTCGTTAAAGCCGGCGTCCAGCTCCAGCTCTGGCGCTGGCAGGCCAGCGGCGACACAGCGCTGCAAGGCGGCTGTGGCGGTATGCTGTTGGCGGCGCAGGGTGCCGCTGACGCAGCGATCAAAGCTCAGGCCGAGGTGTGCCAGGTGATCACCGAGTACTTCTGCCTGGCGAATACCGGTCGGCGACAGCACGTCATAGTCGTCTGCACCGAAAGAGGCTTGGCCATGGCGAATCAGGTAGATGCTGCCCACGTCTGCAGTCGATCCCGGCAGTGGAAGTTTCGCGAGGTTATGGGCAGAGCCGGGGCGCTGTCAACGAAAAAACATACGCTTGTTTGAATTGCTTTGGGGCTGCCGACGCGCGGCTTTGCACGCTCACTGGGCCATTGCGCTGCGGCGTGCCGGTGGCGGATATGAGGCTCCATAGCCGAGGCTGATAGTGCCGCTGCTGCTGGCGGTTAATCACCTGTCCAAGCATGAACAGATATTTCCGTTGCGGACACTGCCGGTCGGCCTCGGTATGCTTGAGGCTGGCAGGGGCCGCTGGCGGTTTCCTGGATAGGTACGAATAAGGGGGAGCTGTGGAGTTTCTGATGGACTATGCGGAGTTTCTGCTGCGTACCGTAACCCTGGTGGTGGCGGTGATCGTGGTACTGGTGACCATCGCGGCGCTGCGCAGTAAAGGTCGCGGCAAAGGCAGCGGTCATCTCGATGTACACAAGCTGAACGATTTCTACAAAGCCCTGCGCGAGCGCCTCGAGCATGCACTGCTCGACAAGGCTGAGCTGAAGGCCCGGCACAAGGCCGAAGCCAAGCAGGCGAAGATCGACAAGAAGGCCGGCACCAGCAAATCGCGGGTGTTCGTCCTCGACTTCGATGGCGATATCAAGGCCTCGGCCACCGACAGCCTGCGCCACGAAGTGACCGCCTTGCTGAGCATGGCCAGCGCTGCCGACGAAGTGGTGGTGCGCCTGGAAAGTGGCGGTGGCATGGTGCACAGCTATGGCCTGGCCTCGTCGCAGCTGGCGCGGATTCGCGACGCTGGCATCCCGCTGACCGTCTGCGTGGACAAGGTGGCGGCCAGCGGCGGCTACATGATGGCCTGCGTCGGGCAGAAGATCCTCGCTGCGCCGTTCGCCATCCTCGGCTCCATCGGCGTGGTGGCGCAGTTGCCCAACGTGCACCGCCTGTTGAAGAAGCACGACATCGATTTTGAAGTGCTGACCGCCGGTGAATACAAGCGCACCCTGACCGTGTTCGGCGAGAACACCGACAAGGGCCGGGAGAAGTTCCAGGAAGACCTGGAAACCACCCATGTGCTGTTCAAGAACTTCGTGGCGCGCTATCGCGCGCAGCTGGTGATCGACGAGATCGCCACCGGTGAGGTCTGGCTGGGCATTGCCGCGCTGGACAAGCAACTGGTCGACGAGCTCAAGACCAGCGACGAGTACCTGGCTGAGCGCGCCCGCGAAGCCGATCTGTTCCACCTGCATTACGCTGAGAAGAAGAGCCTGCCGGAGCGTTTCGGCCTGGCTGCCAGCGTGGCGCTCGACCGGGTGCTGCTGAACTGGTGGAACCGGCTCCATCAACAACGTTTCTGGTAACGGGAGGCTGCATGACTCAGTTCAAGGCGCTGCTGGTCAGCGAAAACGAAGGTGCGTTCTCGGCTCAGATGACGGAGCGCGACACCGCTGATCTGCCGCTTGGCGATGTGCTGATTCGTGTGCAGTACTCCTCGCTCAACTACAAGGATGCCTTGTCCGCCAGTGGTAACCGTGGTGTGACCCGGAGCTATCCGCATACGCCCGGCATCGATGCCGCCGGGGTAGTCGCCGAATCGCGGGTGGCCGAGTTCGCCGTGGGCGATGAGGTGATCGTCACCGGCTACGACCTGGGCATGAATACCGCCGGTGGTTTTGGTCAGTACATCCGTGTGCCGGCAGCCTGGGTGATCAAGCGCCCGGCCGGACTGAGCCTGCGTGAGGCGATGCTGCTCGGCACGGCCGGGCTGACCGCCGCATTGTGCGTGGACAAGCTGGAGCAGGCCGGGTTGACCCCCGAAGCGGGCCCGGTGCTGGTGACCGGCGCCACCGGCGGGGTTGGCAGTGTCGCCGTGGCCTTGCTGGCGCGCCTGGGTTACAGCGTGGCCGCTGCCACCGGCAAGGTCGAGCAGGGCGAGTTCCTGCGTCAGCTCGGGGCGCAGCAGATCGTGCCACGCAGTGAGCTGCAGGAAGGCATCGACAAGCCGATGCTCAAGGAGCGTTGGGCCGGCGCGGTGGACACGGTAGGCGGTGACATCCTGTTCAACGTGGTCAAGTCGCTGCGCTATGGCGCCAGCGTGGCCTGTTGCGGGCTGACCGCCGGGGTTGGCTTCAAGGCCAATGTCATGCCCTTCATCCTGCGCGGCGCCAACCTCTTGGGGGTGGACTCGGTGGAACTGCCGCTGGTGGTCAAGGCGTCCATGTGGGACAAGCTGTCCGTGCAGTGGAAACTCGGCAACCTCGAGGCCCTGGCGCGGGAAGTGGGGCTGCAGGAGCTACCGCAGGAGATCGAGCAGATCCTGGCGGGCAAGCAGGTCGGTCGGGTGCTGGTCAATCTCGGCTGATAGGTGTGGCGTGGCAGAAGGCCCGGCTTATGCCGGGCCTTTGCGTTTTGAACGACGTAGGGCGGGTGAAACCCGCGTGTTAGCTCGCGGGTGCACCCGCCCTACAGGGTGTGGCCGATCTTCAGGCCTGACTGACATACATGGTGATTTCGGCGCGGAACACCGGCTTGTCACCGACATAGGCCAGCACCGGAACCTTCACATCGCCCAGTTGGCTCCAGTCGATGGCGCTGCCGTCGGCCACGGCGCGAATGTCGCCATCGGCCTTGGCCAGGTATTCCACCGTCATGCCACGGGGAATCCAGCGGCAGCCCTTGGGGATCGAGGCATCGGTCATGGTGCCAGCCGCCAGTTCGGCGGCGTTGCACAGGGCGATGGCGTGCACGGTGCCCAGGTGGTTGAGCACCTCGCGGCGCTTGGCGAAGGTCACTTCGGCGTAACCCGCGCGCAGCTCGACGAACTGCGGGGCGATGCTGGCGAAGTAGGGGGCGACCTGGCCGATCATGGCGCTGAACTGTGCCGGGCCGGCTTGCTGGTACATCTGCATCATCTGACTCATGGGTGCTCCTGGAATGGCAAATACATTGAAGAGAAGCGCGCGCCGAGGCAGTATACGAATATTGGAATTTAATTCTAGAAAAATATTCTAGTAATGATTGTTAAGGAATCCCATGGCCCGTCCCTCGCGTAAACATGAAATTCTCCAGGCTGCCCTGGCCTGCTTTACCGAGTTCGGGGTGGATGCCACGACCATCGAGATGATTCGTGACCGGTCGGGCGCCAGCACCGGCAGCCTGTATCACCACTTCGGCAACAAGGAGCGCATCATCGCAGCGCTCTATCTGGCCGGCACTGGCGAGTACGCCGAACTGCTGGAGCAGGGCTTCAGCACGGCCAATAGCGCCGAAGCCTGCGTCAAGCTGCTGGTGACCAGCTACATCGACTGGGTGGCGGCCAACCCGGACTGGGCGCGCTTCATCCTGCACAGTCGCGGTCGGGTCGAGGCCAGTGAACGCGGTGATGAACTGCGCGAGGCCAACCGCCTGCATTTCCAGCGCATCTTCGAGGCGCTGTCCGGCTATCGGGAGGAGGGGCTGTTCAAGCCGATGCCGGTGGACTGTTTCGCCTCGGTGATCATCGGCCCGACCCATGACTTCGCCCGCAACTGGCTGGCTGGGCGCACCCAGACCGAGCTGGCTGACTGTCGCCAATTGCTGGCGCAGGTGGCCTGGGAGTCGGTGCGCGCCAATCCCTAGGCGCGACATTTTCCGTAGCCCGGATGCAATTCGGGAAGCAGGCGACTCCGCTCCCGGATTGCATCCGGGCTACGGCGGGCTTGGAATAAAAAAGCCCCGCACTTGGCGGGGCTTTTCATGCTGCTGGCCGTGCTCAGGCGCGGCGGCGGAACAGCGGTTGCGGCTGGTCGGCGGACGCCTGGTAGACCTCGGAGAATTCCTCGAAGGCTTGCAGGGCGTCGAGCGGGTCCTTGTCCGCACGCAGGGCGAAGGCATCGAAGCCGACGCGCTGATAGGAGAACAGCTGGTCACGCAGCACATCGCCAATCGCCCGCACTTCGCCTTTGTAGCCGTAGCGGGTGCGCAGCAGGTAGGCGGTGGAGCAATGGCGGCCGTCGGTGAAGGCCGGGAAATTCAGCGCGATCACCTGGAAGTTGTCCAGCTGGTCGGCGATCTCTTCGATCTCTTCGCCGGCATCCAGCCATACGCCGAGGCCGCCATCGCGGGCTTTCAGCGCCGTGCTGTGTTCGACCCACAGGGCCAGCGGCACGATCAGGTCGTCGCAGTTGGAGATGCCATCGAGCGTGGCGTCCTTGGGCAGCAGGTGCCAGGTTTCGTCGAGCACCTGGCCGTTCTTAATGATTCGCTGCATATACACGCTCCTTGAACGGATCGACGCCAACGCGGCGGAAGGTGTCGAGGAAGCTTTCTTCATCGGTGCGCTGTTCGACATAGACCTTGATGATCTTGTCGATCACGTCGGCCATGTCCGCTTCGGCGAAGGACGGGCCGAGGATCTGCGCCAGGCTGGCGTCACGCCCGGCGCTGCCGCCGAGGGACACCTGGTAGAACTCCTGGCCTTTCTTGTCCACGCCGAGGATGCCGATGTGGCCGACGTGGTGATGGCCGCAAGCGTTCATGCAGCCGGAGATGTTCAGGTCGATATTGCCGATGTCGAACAGGTAGTCCAGATCATCGAAACGGCGCTGGATGGCTTCGGCGATCGGGATCGACTTGGCGTTGGCCAGCGAGCAGAAGTCACCGCCCGGGCAGCAGATGATATCGGTCAGCAGGCCGACGTTCGGCGTGGCGAAACCATTCTCGCGCAGCTCGCCCCACAGGGTGAACAGCTGCGCCTGCTCGACGTCGGCGAGGATGATGTTCTGGTTATGGCTGTTGCGCACTTCGCCGAAGCTGTAGCGGTCGGCCAGGTCGGCGATGACGTCCAGCTGTTTGTCGGTGACGTCGCCCGGTGCCACGCCGGTAGGCTTCAGCGACAGGGTCACGGCGACATAGCCGGGGCGCTTGTGGGCGAAGGTGTTGCGCTGGCGCCAGCGGGCGAAGCCCGGGTGCTCGGCGTCGAGCGCGGCCAGAGCAGCGTCCTGATCGCTCAGGGCTTTATAGGCCGGGTCGATGAAGTGCGCGGCGACGCGGGCGACTTCGGCTTCGTTCAGGGTGGTCGGGCCATCCTTGAGGTGGGCCCACTCGGCGTCCACGCGCTCGGCGAACACCTCAGGCGTCAGTGCCTTGACCAGAATCTTGATACGCGCCTTGTACTTGTTGTCGCGACGGCCATAGCGGTTGTACACGCGCAGGATGGCGTCGAGGTAGGACAGCAGGTGCTGCCACGGCAGGAATTCGTTGATGAAGCTGCCGACGATCGGCGTACGGCCCAGGCCGCCACCGACGGAAACGCGGAAGCCCAGTTCGCCAGCGGCGTTCTGCACGGCTTCCAGGCCGATGTCATGCACCTCGATAGCGGCGCGGTCGCTGACGGCGCCGTTGACGGCGATCTTGAACTTGCGCGGCAGGTGGGTGAACTCGGGGTGGAAGGTCGACCACTGACGGATGATCTCGCACCAGGGGCGCGGATCGATCAGCTCATCCTTGGCCACGCCAGCGAACTGGTCGGTGGTGGTGTTGCGGATGCAGTTGCCGCTGGTCTGGATCGCGTGCATCTGCACGGTGGCCAGGTCGGCGAGGATGTCCGGTACATCTTCCAGTTCCGGCCAGTTGAACTGCACGTTCTGCCGGGTACTGATGTGTGCGTAACCCTTGTCGTAGTCGCGAGCGATCTTGGCCATCATGCGCACCTGGGCCGAAGACATCAGGCCGTAGGGCACGGCAACGCGCAACATCGGCGCGAAGCGCTGGATATACAGGCCATTCTGCAGGCGCAGGGGGCGGAACTCCTCACCGGAGAGTTCGCCGGCCAGATAGCGGCGGGTCTGGTCGCGGAACTGCTTGACGCGGTCCTCGACGATCCGTTGATCGTACTCGTCGTATACGTACATATATATCCTGTGATTCAGGCTACTGCTTCATCAGACAGCAAGGCTTTTTGCGCGCACGGCTGCGCACTCCACGCGGAGCCGGGGGAAGATACCAGTTAAGGTTTATGCGCAAAAGTGATGTTTTTGTATAAGGCTTGAACAAAAAGTACTAAGAAGAGCAAATGTGGCCTTTTACCTTGAGGCGCGGGGTTGTCTGGTCTTAACTGTCATGGCGAACCACCCATAACCACAATAAAGGGGGAAGCCATGACCGACCATTCCGAACCAGACAGCCAGGACAGCCTCGTCGATGCCCGCGCTATCTTCACACTGATAGTGCTGGTCGTCGCCACTGCGGTGTTCTGGGTCAGTCAGCAGTAGCTTGTGAAAGCAACAAGAGCCAGCGATGGGCAGCCAGCGCTGGCTTTTTTATGGTGCAGGATCGATGGTGAGCGGATGCACGGGGCGGCTCGGTATACTGCGTGGCAAATTTTCCTGAATAACGTTTCATGAGTGCTCTGTTGCGCATCTTTCTCGCTATTGGCCTTCTGCTGACCGGGCTGCCGGCCCAGGCAGCTTCGGTGGTGTTTCTCAACCCTGGTTATTCAACCGAACGTTTCTGGTCCGATTACGCGGCTTTCATGCAGGACGCCGCCGATGATCTGGGCCTGCAGTTGCACGTGCTGTATGGCGCGCGGGATACGCAAACCATCCTGGCCAATGCCCATGCGGTGCTGCAAGGCAAGGAGAAGCCTGACTACCTGGTCTTCGTCAACGAACAGTATGTGGGCCCGGAAATCCTCCGCCTGTATGCCGACAGCGGGATCAAACTGTTCGCCCTGCACAGCACCCTGACACCCGAGCAGCGAGCGCGTCTGGGTGGGCCGCGGGAAAAGTACCGCAACTGGATCGGCAGCCTGGTCACCAACGACGAGGAAGCCGGCTATCTGATGGCCAAGGCGCTGATCGAGCTGGATCCTCAGGGCGAGATGGTGGCTTTCTCCGGGGTCAAACAGACGCCGTCGGCAACCTTGCGTGAGGAGGGCTTGAAGCGGGCGCTGGCCGAGCATCCGCAGGTACGTCTGCGCCAGTTGCTGTATGGCGAATGGAAGGAACAGCGTGCCTATGAACAGGCCACGGCTCTATTGCCACGCTACCCGGATCTCCATCTGGTGTGGGCGGCCAATGACGAGATGGCCTTCGGGGTGATGCGAGCGGCTCGGGAGCAGGAGCGCAAGCTGCATTACAGCGCCCTGAATACCTCTGAACGGGTGTTGCAAGCACGGATGGATGGACGCATCGAGGTGCTGGCCGGCGGGCACACCATCCTTGGTGGCTGTGCCATGGTGCTGTTGCACGACCATGCGCACGGCCTGGATTTCGCCGAGCGCGGCGGCAAGGATCAGCAGGCAAGACTCTTGCGCCTGTTGGATCAGCACGAGGCGCAGAACCTGCTGGCGTATATGCGCAAGCCTGGTGAAGGGCTGGACTTCAAGAATTTCAGTGCCGAGGGTAATCCGCAGATGCGGCAGTACGCCTGCGCCATCGATGCCTTGCTGCGCTGAGTTCAGACTCCGGCGAAGTGCAGCACCAACTGCACCACACTGAAGATCACCAGCACGAAGATTGCGGTGAACAGCACGCCGAGGATCACGAAGTGGCTCGGCTTGCCGCGACTGAAGTCGCGGGCGCGGTGCTTGCCGCTCTGCACGCCAAAGGCTGCGGCCAGCACGCTTTGCAGCATCTGGCCGAAGGTCAGGGGTTTGTCGTTTTGCTCGTCGCTCATGGGCACCTCCTTTGCCACAGCGTAGCTGCAAGCCAGGTGGATGGCTCGGGGCTCAACTACAGATCGGCATCTAGCGCCTGCACGCGTTTGCGTTCCAGCTCGTCAAAACGGCTGGCCTGCAGTTCGCTCAGGGCGTTGTGCAGATCGGTCTGGCTGAGTCCGGCGGCACGCAGGCGGTCACGTTCGCTGGCGTAGTCGCTGAGGCGCTGCTGCCACTCGGCCTGTTGCTGATCCAGCTCGGCCAGGCGTTGAGCTGCTTCACTGCCCAGTGTCTGTTCGCGCAGCAGGCGGATTTCTTCGGCGCTGGCACCTTCGGCTTGCATGGCCTGGGTGGCGGCGTAGAGGTCGCCGTAGCGGGTGCTTTCGCTGCGTGCCAGGCGCACGTCTTCGGGTAATTGTGCCTCGAGTTCGCTCAGCGCCTGTTGCTGTTGGTTGTCGTTCAGTCCTTGCTGCTGGCTGAGTGCCAGGCGCTGCAGCATGTATTCGTCTTCGGCATTGTCGTTGGCGAAAAATACCGCGTACTCCTCGACCGAAAAGTATTGCTGGCGAAAGGCCTTGAGGGCGTCGAGGCGCTGGCGCAGGCTCTCGGGGTTCAGGTCGCCATTGCTCTGCGGTAAGTCTTTGAGGGCAATGCGGTAATCCACGTAGCGGCGCAAGAGATTACGTGCCTGCTCCAGGGCCGCTCCCTGGAGCTGCCCGGCCAGCTCGCGGTGGACGCGGATCAGTACCTTGTCGACGCCTTCTTCTTCCAGGCCGGCGAGATAGAACTCGAACAGATGCAGTAGGCTGGCTTCGATCTTCAGGTTGCCCTGTTCATCCAGCTGCAGCCGCACATCGTGATGGCTGCCCTGCAGGGAGGCGGGCAGGGGGCCGGGATCGCGCAGTTGGGCCAGGGGGGGCCTGTTGCAGTTGCTGATTGAGGGTGCTGGCCTGCTGGCTGCGCGCGTCAGTAGGGGTCGCGTTGCTGGGCGTGCTCTGGGCTTGAGCCGTAGGCGGTGTTGTCTCGCTGAGGAGCAGCGTGGTGCAAATGCCGAGTGCGCTGAAACCGGCGACGGCCAAGGCACTCAGGAGAAATCTGGTGGACATTGAGAGCTCCTGACAGCGGGCATGCACGGAGGGGAGCCGGCATGCCCGCCTACAACTTACAGGCCGAGATTTTTCAGGCGATTGGCCTGGTTCACGTAGAGGGTTTTCGGGTTGGTATCGAACAGCGACACCAGGCCATTGATGTGGTTGTTCGCGTCCAGGTGATTCATTATGTAGTTGTCCTTGATCACCTTGCCGAAGTGGCTGGAACAGCGTCCGGTCACCCCGTCGTTGGATTCGCTGATGGCCAGCGCAGTGGTGTTGAACAACGGGTCGGAGATGTCCAGCACGTTGGTCAGCTGCCAGGTACCGCTCCAGGAGTACATGCGCACGCTGTTGCCGGCAATGCTGGCGGTTTCCGGGCCTTCACCGCAGGAGGTGGTGGGGATACCGACCGGGAACTTGCTGTTGTTGGCAGCTGCGCCGGTCTTGTTGAACTCGGCGAGCATGGCGCGGATATCCGCCTGACTCTTCTTGTTGTTCGACAGCAGGTTGACCAAGTCGCCCACGGCGTTGGCGAACACATCGAAGGCCACACCCCGCAGGGTGCCGGCTGGCGCGATGCCGGTAGCCACGTCGGCCAGCGGCGAGCCCTTGTGTGGTGTGTGCAGAGTGGTGACCGAGGCCACCATGTCTGGCCGCGTGTTCATCACATAGCGCGCGGTGATGCCGCCCTGGCTGTGGCCGATCAGGTTGAACTTCTTCACGGTACCGCCGGAGGCTGCGCGGATCTGCTCAAGCTGGGCGATCAGGGCTTCGCCGCGCTTGGCCGAGCTGTCGAAGGCGTTGATTTTCGGCACATGGACCTTGGCACCTTCGGCCTGCAGGGCGCTGGGAATCTTGTACCAGTAGTCGATGCCGGCAATGGTGTCGAAGGCGAAGATGCCGGGCACCAGGACGATGGGGTTTTTGGTTTGTGCTGTAGTACCGGCGGTGGCGGTGAGGGTGGTGCAAAGGCTGGCGGCAGCCAGCGTCGAGACGAGCAGCTTTTTCATCGAGAGTACCTGTGTGGATCTGTTTTTGTTTTTGTTGTAGCCCCGCACACAGCAGCGGAGGTGGCGGTTATCAGACCACCGCAACGTCGGTACGGCTTGTAAGAACTGATGAAAGCCTGTGCATGGCGATAAAATAAATGTGATGCACGTCACGCTGGGGCGGCATCGGCTAGCCGAAAAATTCATCCCTGTGATAACCCTGCGCCGACAAAAACAACAGGAGCAGCGGCGATCAGCCGACTGCCAGGCGGGAATCTTCATGCTGCCAATCAACGCGCCGGTCCTGCTTTATCTGTGGGACAAACGCACCTTCCATCTCAGTCAGTTCCACCAGCCGCTGCAGCTTTCACAGGCTGCGGCAATGCTGCTATTCGGCCTGGATGGCCCGCTCTATCTGGAGTCCCAGGGTTGCTCGGTGGTGTGTCATAGCGCGCTGTTGCCGGCCGGCCTGGATTTGAGTGTGGATAGCCGCAGCTCGCGTGTGGCGATCTGTTATCTCGACGTTTTCGGCGAAGATTTCGCGCTGTTGGCGCCGCGCATGGCTTTCTGCCAGGCCAGTGTGTTGCATGGCCTGGATAGCGAGGCTGCCTGTATCCAGCGCTTCGACGAGCTGCACCGCAGCAGCGCATCGCCAGAGTTGCTCTACGCCTGGATGGACGAACTGATCAATCCGCAGCAGCAGGTGCCCGGCGGCTTCTCCCTCGATGCGCGCATCGTGCGTACCATCGAGCTGATCAAGGCCGATGTGTCGTGCAACCAGTCCATCGACTACCTGGCCGAGCAGGTTGGCCTGTCGGTGCCGCGCCTGACGCAATTGTTCCGCCAGAAGATCGGCATCCCGATTCGGCGCTACCGCCAGTGGCATCGCCTGTTCGTCACCTCGGTCGGCGTAGCGCGTGGCATGAGCCTGACCGAAGCAGCGGTGGCCGCCGGCTTCACCGATTCGGCGCACTTCAGCCACACCTTCCGCAGCATCATAGGGATGACTCCGTCTGCCGTGCTGGCGCATCCACAAGGTGTGCGTCTATTCGCCGGTTAATTCGGGATTGAGCGGCTGCCGGTGCTAGGGCAAGCTGCCAGCATTCATTGCACCGAGTCCGGCATGTTTGACAGTGACTTCCCCGATGACGCGCAGCAGAGCGAACGCACCCGCGAAATCATCCTGCGCTACCACCTGAGCTGGAAGCATCGCGACCTCGAAGCGGTGCTGGCGCTGTATCACCCGGACATCGAGTACAACGACTTCTTTCAGCAGCGCTGCATGCGCCTGGCCGAGCTGCGCGAGTACGTGCAGCACAACCTGCCGCGCCAGCCCGGCGAGGCGCTGGAGCATAGCGACCGTATCCGCATCGACGGCCACACCGCGTTCATCCAGTACCGCCTGTGCCTGCAGGGCAGCGATGGCCTGGTGTCATTTCGCAGCAGCGAGGCGATCACCGTGCGCGACGGGTTGATCTGGCTGATCAATGAGTACGCGACCTTGCTGCGCGAAGAGCGGGCTACCAGTGCGGGTAGTTCGGCACGCCCGGCGATCAGCCGCCTGGGGCTGTCGGCGCGCCAGCTTGGCCAGCTCGCACAGGATCTGCAGGAGTACTTCCAGCAGCACCGGCCGTTCCTCGACCCCGAGCTCAACCTGCAGCAGGTCGCCGCGGCCACCGGCTACAGCCGCAACCAGATTTCTCACCTGCTCAACCAGGTGCTCGGGCAGAGCTTCTACCGCTACGTCAACCAGGCGCGCCTGCAGCACCTGCTCGATGGCCTGGCGGCCGGCGGCGATTCGCGCCCGGTGGATGAACTGGCGTTCGCCGCCGGCTTCAATTCTCTGTCGGCTTTCTACAGCTGTTTTCGCCGGCATACCGGCCAGTCGCCCAAGGCCTACCTCAAGCAGATTTCCTTGCGGGCCCGCACGCACGACAAGCCCTGAGGCGACTGACTAGGCTCTGCGCATTCCCCCTTTGTGGAGCATGCAATGAGCGACTGGCGCACCCTCAGCCTGTGGATGGATCAGCTCGACGAGCCCCTCGAGCCACGGCCCGCGCTGGGCGCCGAACTGCAGGCCGACGTGGCGATCATCGGTGCCGGCTACACCGGGCTGTGGACCGCCTACTACCTCAAGCGCCAGGCGCCGCAGCTGCGCATCGTCATTCTCGAAGCCGAGACTGCTGGTTTCGGCGCCTCCGGGCGCAACGGCGGCTGGCTGATGGGCAACCTGCTCGGCGAAGATCGCCTGCTTGGCGACTTGCCGGCTGCGCAGCGCAAAGCCGCGTTCGACCTGCTGCATGGCATTCCCGATGAGGTCGGCGCGGTACTGCAGCGCGAAGGCATCGCCTGCGACTACCGCAAGAGCGGCGTGCTGTATTGCGCGGCGCGCTATCCGGAGCAGCAGGCCAGCCTGCGTGAGCAGCTGCAGAGCCTGCGCGCGCTGGGCCTGGGCGAGGAAGACTACCGCTGGCTGGAACCCGCCGAGCTGGCCACGCAACTGCGCATGGCCAACCCCTACGGCGCGCTGTTTACCCCGCACTGCGCGACCCTCCAGCCGGCCAAACTGGTGCGGGGCCTGGCCCGCTGCGTCGAGTCCCTGGGGGTGGAAATCTACGAGCAGAGCCGCGTGCTCGACTGGCAGCCGGGCCGGGTACGCAGCGAGCACGGCAGCGTGCGCGCCGACTGGATCGTGCCGGCGGTGGAAGGCTACGCCGCCAGCCTGCCACCGCTGGGGCGTTACCAACTGCCGGTGCAGAGCCTGCTGGTGGCCACCGAGCCGTTGTCGGCCGAAACCTGGGCGCAGATCGGCCTGGAGCGTGGTCAGGCCTTCAGCGAGGCCAGTCGCCAGGTCACCTACGGCCAGCGCACGGCCGATGATCGTCTGGTCTTCGGTGCCCGCGGTGGTTACCGCTTTGGCGGCCAGTTGCGCACGGATTTCAACCTGACCACGGACGAGCGTGAGCTGCGCCGCTACCTGTTTGGCGAACTGTTCCCGCAGTTGCGCGAGGTGCGCCTGAGCCATGCCTGGGGCGGCAACCTGGGCATGGCCCGCCGTTTTCATCCGCACATGCTGGCCGACCGGCGCAGCGGTATCGCCCTGTCCGGCGGCTACGGTGGCGAAGGGGTAGGGGCGAGCAATCTCGGTGGCCGCACCCTGGCCGCGCTGATTCTTGGCCAGGACAGCGAGCTAATCCGCCAGCCCTGGGTCATCAGCGATGGCCACCTGAGCCAGCTGTGCAGTTGGGAGCCGGAGCCGTGCCGCTGGCTGGGCTACAACGCCATCATCCAGAGCTTCGTGCATGAAGACCGGGTGCTGGCTGACCCACATAGCGCGCCCTGGCGCCGCCGCCTGGCGCAAAGCGTGGCGGGCTTCATGGAAAGTTTCATGCGTTAACGCAAAACCTTCGGAGAAAGTCATGAGCATCAGTCACTTCAAGAACACCGCCAGCCTGGCGCTGGAGGACTCCAACCCGGTAGCCGTGCCGCTCAGCGAGCCGATCGCAGTCACCTCGGTGACCAGCGTCGAGCGCAGCGACGGCGTGGAAACCGGCGTGTGGGAGTGCACACCGGGGCGTTGGCGCCGGCAGATCGTGCAGCAGGAGTTTTGCCACTTCATCGCCGGGCGCTGCACCTTCATCCCCGACGTTGGCGAGCCGATCGCGATCCAGGCCGGCGACGCCATCCTCTTTCCCGCCAATACCACCGGTATCTGGGATATCCAGGAAACCCTGCGCAAGAGCTATGTGCTGATTTTCTGAGCCCGCTGCCCATCCATCCTTGCCAACAAAAACAACTACCGAGGTAATTCCATGTTGAAGAAAATCCTCCCGCTGATGCTACTGGCATCGGTCAGCCAGGCCGCGGAGAGCGTGCGCATCTACAACTGGGCCGAATACATCGCCCCGGATACGCTGAAAAGTTTTGAGGCGGCCAGCGGCATCGCCACCCACTACGACGTCTACGACGGCAACGAAACCCTGGATGCCAAGCTGATGGCCGGGCGCTCCGGGTATGACGTGGTGTTCCCCTCGGACCACTTCATGGCCCGGCAGATCCAGGGCGGTGCGCTGAAGAAACTGGACAAGAGCCAGCTGCCCAACTGGCAGAACCTCAACCCGGTATTGCTGCAGGCGCTGCAGGTCAACGACCCGGGCAACCAGCATGGCTTTCCCTACCTGTGGGGCAGTACCGGCATCGGCTACAACGTCGACAAGGTCAAGGCGGTGCTCGGTGACGGCGTGGCGCTGGACTCCTGGGATCTGCTGTTCAAGCCGGAGAACATGGCCAAGCTCAGCCAATGCGGCGTGGCGGTACTCGACAACGGCCCGGAGCTGCTGCCGATCGCCCTGCATTACCTGGGGCTGCCGCACCACAGCCAGAATCTCGACGACTACAAGAAAGCCGAGAAACTGTTGCTGGAGATGCGCCAGAACGTGCGCTATTTCCACTCCTCCAAGTACATCAGCGAGCTGGCCAACGGCGATATCTGCCTGGTGGTGGGGTTCTCCGGCGATGTCATGCAGGCCGGCAGCCGCGCCAGCGAGGCCGGCAACGGGGTGAAGATCGAGTACGTGATTCCCAAGGAAGGCGCGCCCATGTGGTTTGACATGGTAGCCATGCCGGCCGACTCGCCAAACGAGGCAGCTGGTTACGCGTTCATGAACTACCTGCTGCAGCCTGAGGTGATGGCCGGCATCAGCAACCATGTGCACTATGCCAACGGCAATGCCAAGGCCGACGGCCTGGTCGACCCGGCGCTCAAGGCCGACAACAAGGTTTATCCCCCGGAAGCGGTGCTGAGCAAGCTGTACACCCTGCAGGCCATGCCGCTGAAGATCGACCGGGTGCGCACGCGCATCTGGAGCAAGGTCAAGAGCGGGACCTGAGGCGTCCAGGCGGCCGCTTCTGGGCCCATGAGCTTCTGGGCAGGCAGCAAAGCAAAAGGCCGGGGTAACCCGGCCTTTTGCTGGACGTTAAACCCTTACTGGCGGTCGATGCGGTACAGCGTGGTACTGCCACTGACCTCGTTGCCCACCACCAGCAGCGGTACGCCAGCCAGCGGGCTGCGCTCGGCGGGGATGACCATGACCCCTTCCGGGCCGAGGTCGCCGGCTTCGGCGGCAGGCGGCTTGGCGGTGGCATCGCGGTTGCTGACCAGCTCGACGAAACGCGGCGCCTTGGGGTTGCTCAGGTCGTAGACCATCACCGCGCTGATGCGCTCCAGGCCGATAAAGGCATAGGGCTTGCCCCACAGGGTGCTGACGGTCACGCCTTCCGGCTCCGGGCCTTTGTCGTCGCTGCGCCCGTCCGGGGTGTTTTCCTTGTGGTTGCTGTTGAACAGGGCGGGCAGGCGCTCGGCGCTGATCCGCTCGAAGTCCGCGCCACTGTCATACACGCGCGTGCCCTCGCTGCTCCAGATCGAGAAGGAGCGGGCGCCGAAGGCGTAGATGGCGTTGTAGGTGCCGGTCTGCGGGTCCAGGCCACTGGCCTTGCTCACGGTCAGGCGGCCGAGGTTGGCGTTTTGCTTGAGCGTGCCGGCGTCGGGGAAGACGGCCGGGTCGAGCAAGTAGGCGGTGCTGCCGACACGGACTTCCTCGCTGTAGCCACCATAGGCGCGGGCATCGCCCTCGTTAGCGGTGACCAGGTAGGTCTGCCCGCGCTGGCTGAAGCTGCTGATGGCGTCCGGCTGGTAGAGGCCGCGGATCGGCCAGTTGCGGATATTCACCGCAGAGTCCTTGTCGCTGGCGTCCAACTCGTTGCCGGCCAACTGGTGATCCTTGTAACCCAGGCCGTGTACCGCCTTGACCTGGGCGCGGCGCACGTCGATTTCGGCGATGGCATTGTTCTCCTGCAGGGTCACCCAGGCGCGCTTGCCGTCCTTGCTGATGGTGATGTATTCCGGCTCGAAGTCCTGGGCCACGCTGGCGTTGGGGCCGAACACGCGGATCGACGGGTCCAGCTGCTCGCGGCTGAACGCGCGGAAGTCGGCGGTGCGCACGTTGGCCTGGCTCAGGCGGCTGAGGCGCTTGGGCAGGTCGATGATGCTCACCGAGCCTTCCGGATCGACCAGGTAGTCGTCGCTCGGCTCGCCTTCGTTGGCCACCAGCACACGCTGGCCGTCGTGGCTGAAGGTCAGCATGTCGGGCAGGGCGCCGACCTGGACCCGGCCGCGGATCTGGCCATCGGCATCGAGGAACACCACCTGACCCGGTTCGGTCTTCACGCTGTTTTCCACGGCGGCGGCCACCAGGCCCTTGTGCACGGCCACGCTGTTGATCGAGCTGCCATAGGCCGACAGGTCGATATTGAACAGCAGCTTGGGCTGGGCCGGGTCGCGGATATCCAGGACATCGAGCTTGCCGCTGGCGGCGTTGACCACGAACAGGCGTTGGCTGCGCGCATCATGGGCGACGATTTCCGCCGCGCCCTGTTCGAACAGGCCGCTCTGGTAAGTGCCCAGCGGGCTGATCTTGAGTGTGTGCGGCGTGTTGCCAGCGATGGCCGGGGTGGCCAGCAGCGAGGCGAGGGTGAGGGCCGAGGCAAGGCGGGTAAGGCGCATGGGGCAGTCCTGGAGGCGAAAAGGGCTGCTCAGCATGTTGGCTGCAGATGTCGGCACAGTTAACGCCAGAAGAACCTTTTCTGACAGTTTTGTCGTCGTAACCGATTGCCTGTGGGCGGCAGCTTTTTCAGGGCCATCCCACTCGCCTGCCTTGCCAGGGTGTTGCCTCATTTACAGTGCGCCGTGTGCACCCATGACCCTGGGGGGTTAGAGGGCCTGCAGCGTCGCGTGGATCTCATCGAAGGCGGGGCGCTGCGCCGGCTGCTCGCTCAGGCAGCGGTCGCGCAGCTGGCTGAGGGCCGCCGGCAGCGCGGCGTCCCTGCAGCGCTCCAGCAGTTCTTCAAGCAGGCAGCCGAAGGCGCGCGCCTCCAGGCGTTGCAGTGCCTGAGCCTGGGTCCCCTGGAGGGGGAAGAACGAGGCCGCGCCAAAGTCGCTGAGCAGGCACTGGCCCTGTGAATCTGCCAGCAGATTGTGCGCGTACAGGTCGCCATGCAGGATGCCCTGGGCATGCAGGTGGGCCACGGCCGCGGCGGCGCCGCGAGCAATGCGCAGGGCTTCGGCGAGGCTGAAACGGCGCTCGGCCGGGTACTGGTCGCGGGTGCAGCTGGCCAGCGAGGGCGGGCCGGCCAGCACCTGATAACTCGGTTCGATCAGCTCCAGCAGCAGGCCCGCCGGTGCGCCAGGCTGCTCGGCCAGCGGGCCGGCCACGCGGATCAGGTTGGGGTGTGCGCCGGCAGCCAGGCAGGCGGCCATTTCGCTGTGGGGCAGGCCGTCGCTGGTCAGCGCGCCCTTGAACAGCTTGGCCGCCATCGCCTGGGGCGGCTGGCCGGGGCGCGACCACTGGGCGCGGTGGATCATGCCGCTGGCGCCCTGGCCGAGCAGTTCGCCGATATCCAGCTGCGCGCGCGCTATTGGCGGGTGCGGGTGGCGAGCCAGGGCCAGCGCCTCCTCGCGGTCGCTGAACGGGTTGCCGGCAAAGGCCAGCCAGCTCAGGCGCGGCAGCTGCAGCAGCCAGTCGGGCAGGCCGTCGAGGCGGTTGGCGGCGATGCGCAGCAGTTCCAGGTTATGGCAGGCGGCCAGGCTGTCCGGCAGGTCGGTGAGCTGGTTGCCGGCCAGCATCAGCTTTTGCAGGCGCGCGCAGTCGCCCAGCTCTTGCGGCAGCTGGCTGAGCTGGTTGTCGGTCAGGATCAGCCAGCGCAGGGCTTTGGGCAGTGCGGCGGCCGGCAGGTGACGCAGGCGGTTGGCCTTGAAGCCGACCATCTCCAGCTGCGGGCAGTCGCCGAGGACTTCTGGCAGCTCGCTGAAGGGGTTGTCCGAGCAGAATACGACCTTGAGCTTGTGCAGCCGTGGCAGGTCGGCGGGCAGGCTGGTGAGCTGGTTGGCGGAGAGGTTGAGCACTTCCAGGCTCTCGGCCAGGTCGAAGATTTCCCGGGGGAATTCGCGCAGCCCGGCGCACAGATCCAGGCGGGTGATGCCGGCCAGTTTGCCGCGGCGGAGTTGTTCGAGGGTGTGCATGCAGATCGGCAGATACGGCTGAAAAAGGCTGCAGAGGGTAGCATTTTGCCGAGTGTCAGGCAGCGCGGGCGCAGGACGGTGTCAGGCACTTTGGTGGACTTTGACCACCATGGGTAGACCACTGCGAGTAAGCCCCTGACCGCGGATGAGTTCGCTGTCACGAACACAGCCGGTAGCCCGGACTTCAGTCCGGGGCACGTCAGCCAGCTCCCGGACTGAAGTCCGGGCTACAGTGTGACGGCATGAAGCAGGTTCTCAGAGCCAGCGCCGCACGCGGCTGCGGTACTGCGCGTAGGGCTCGCCGAACTTGGCGTCCAGCGCGCGCTCTTCCGGGCCGATCTGCATGCGGTTGAGGTAGGCGACGAACAGCGGCAGGCCGAGCAGGCTCAGCGGGTTGCCAAGAAACAGCGCCCAGCTGCCCAGGCACAGGAGCATGCCCAGGTACATGGGGTTGCGGGTGAAGCGGTACACGCCGTTGCTGACGATGCTGCTGGTGGTGCTCGGACGGGTCGGGTTGATGGTGGTGCTGGCCTGATGAAAGGCCAGGACGCCGGCGCCCGCTACGCCCAGGCCGCCGGCTGCCAGCAGGGTGGACAGCAGCAGGCGCCCCGGCAGATTGAAACCCAGACTCGGCAGCAGATATGCCAGCAGCCACATGAGCAGGCCGCAGACAAACAGCACCAGCGGTGGCGGGATCTTCAGTTCGAGGGCGGACATGGGCACGGCTCCTGACGGGATGTGCGCCGATTGGTGCACGGCGTTGCCGCCGCTGGCAAGCCCAGGCGCCTTTTCAGTCCGCAGAATGGCGCTGTTGGCGTTTGCGCTCGACCAGTTCGGCAGCCCGCGCGCGCAACTGGCCGCAACCGCCGTCGATATCCTGGCCGGCGCTGTTGCGCACCTTGGTCAGCACGCCGCGGCTGTGCAGGTAGCGCACGATCTGCACAATGCGATCGCCGTCCGGGCGCTGGAATTCGTCGGCTTCCAGGCTGTTGTAGGGAATCAGGTTGAGCACCGCGTACTTGCCCTTGAACAGGCGCAGGATCTCGTCCATCTCCTCCTGGCTGTCGTTGATGCCTTTGAGCAGCGTCCACTGGTACTGGATCGGGTAGTCGACGGCGCGGGCGTAGGCCTCGCCCAGCTCCATCAGCTCCTCGGGGTCGATGCGCGGTGCGCGCGGCAGCAGTTGCTGGCGCAGTTCGGCATCGGTGGTGTGCAGCGACAGGGCCAGGGCCGGTTTGATCCGCTGTTGCGGCAGGCGCTCGAACACCCGCGGGTCGCCGACGGTGGAGAACACCAGGTTCTTGTGGCCGATGCCGCCTTCGCTGCCGAGCAGGTCGATGGCTTCCAGCACGTTGTCGAGGTTGTGCGCCGGCTCGCCCATGCCCATGAACACCACCTTCTTCACCGGGCGGAAGCGCCGCGCCAGGGCCACCTGGGCGACGATCTCGGCGCTGCCCACCTGGCGCAGCAGGCCGCTCTTGCCGGTCTGGCAGAACACGCAGCCGACCGCGCAACCGACCTGGCTGGATACGCACAGGCCGCCACGCGGCAGCAGCACGCTCTCGATCATCTGCCCGTCGCTGAGCTCCACCAGCAGGCGTGCCGAACCGTCGGCGCCGGGGTGTTCGGAGCGCAGGCGCACCAGGCTGTCGAGGTCATCGCCGAGCTGTGGCAGGCCGGCGCGCACCGAGAGCGGCAGGAAGTTCTCACTCTGCTGGCGGCGGGTGCCGGTGTTCAGCGGCTTGCCCTGCAGCCAGGCACGCACCACCCGGCCGCTATGGGCAGGCAGGGCACCGAGATCGGCGAGGCGTTGGTATATGTCGGGGATACGCATGGGGCGCGCATGCTACCACCGCGCGCGGTAGCGGCGAAGCGTGGCCGGCTCGGCGGGCGATGCCCGCCGAGCGCAGTCGCTTACTGGGGTTCGACGCTGATGGCCAGTGCCGAACTCAGGCGAATCACCACCTGGCGGTTCAGGTACTCGTCTTTGAGCTGCACGTCCGGGCGCACCTGCACGGTCTTGCGCGTGCCATCGGCGAATTCCAGGGTGGCGGTGCGCTGTTTGCTGTCGATGACCTTGACCACTGCAGTGACCTCGACGGTATCGGCCACCAGCATGCCCGGTTTGGAACCAGCCGGCGGCGCGGCAACCAGCCCGGCGGCGCCATCTTCACTGACGGCGCCCGGCTCACGCAGGAATACCACCTGTTCCACGGCGACGGTGGCATTGACCTTGTCGCCGACCTTCAACTGCGGAAAGTTGATCATCTCCGGCGGGGCCGTGAAGCTGCGCTGATGGCCCTGGGCATCCTCCAGGGTAAAGCTGCGCTGCTCATAATCGATGGCGCTGACCAGGGCGCTGATTTTCTCGACCTGAGTGCTCACGCCGCCGGGCACACCCTCGATGGTGACCTGGCTGGTGTCCACGTCGCGGGTCAGCGGCTCATCTTGTGCCTGGCTGGTGCAGGCGCTGAGCAGCGCAGCGCTGAGCAGCAAAAAACCAAGATTATTGATGGTGGGCATGGACATTCTCCTGATGGATCTTAGGGTTTGGTGTGGCGAATCTCGTAGAGGGCTTCTTCGCTGCGCATCGGTGTCAGGTGAATCGAGTAGCTTGGCGCAGGCTGGCCGATGACCATTTCATTCAGGTTGTACTGCACATTCAGCTTCAGGAATTTGATCTGTGCCGGGCTTAGGGTGACCTTCTGCTCGATATCGCGAGCCGGCCATTTGGCTGCCGGGCTCAGGCCGGTAATCCGCACACTGTGGGTTCCGGGCGCGAGTTCGAGATGCCGATACTGGTTGAACTTCAACGCACCGATGCTCTGGCCGTCGATGAACACTTCCGGGTAGTCGAAGCGCAGGGGTTGCATCAGCCCCGGATTGCTTGCTTCGGGACGATACAGGTAGAGCACGGCATTATCCGGATTGGAAGGGTGTACGGCCTGGAAGTAGGCGGGGCTGCTGCAGGCAGTGAGCAGCAAGGGCAGAAGCAGTATTAGCCGACGATGCATGCAGGGCATCCTTGTCCGGTGGCGAGTGCGTGACGATTGCCGACCGCAGGCGGCCGACCGGCTAAGGTTAGCTGACGATCCATCTGCGTGCCGGTAGCGCCTGTGCTATGGTGCGCGCCGGAAAAAGTGTGGGGACACACCGATGAAATACATACACCAGCGCGAACATCTCAACGAAGACGATATCGTCGTCATCGAGTGCTCGCAGCCCTGCAATATCCGCCTGATGAGCGATGCGAACTTTCGCAGCTTCAAGAATGGCGGGCGCCATGCCTACCACGGCGGCGCGTTCGACAAGTTCCCGGCGAAGATCACCGTGCCTAACAGTGGCTTCTGGAACATCACCATCGACACGGTAACCCGCCGCGCGATCAGCGTGACGCGCAAGCCGGCGCTGAAACACTCGATCAAGATCATCCGCCGCTCCAGCTCCAGCCTGAGCTGATTCGCCAACGTTAGTCGACGCTGGCGCGCTGCTGACCGTCGTTGCCCAGGCGATACTGGTTTTCGCCGCTGCGCTTGGCCTCGTACATCGCCAGGTCGGCGACATGGATGAGCCGGTCCATGCTCGGCGCGTGATCCGGGAATACCGCGATACCCAGGCTGGCGTCGATGCGCTGCGGCTGGTCGCCGTCGCCGAGCGGTAGCGCCAGCGCGCCGAAGATCTTCTCGCCGATGCTGCGGGCTTCTTCTTCGAGGGCGCGGCCGAGCGCCAGCCCTTCGAGGATGACGACGAACTCGTCGCCGCCAATCCGCGCCACGCTATCTGATTCACGCAGGGCGGTTTTCAGTCGTCGCGCCGTGCTGACCAGCACCTGGTCGCCAGCGGCATGGCCGTGGGCATCGTTGATCGCCTTGAAGTCGTTTAGGTCGATGAACACCAGAGCCACCCGAGTCGCATTGCGCCGCGCACGTTCCAGGGCATTGCTCAGGCGGTCCTCGAAGGCCAGGCGGTTGGGCAGGCCGGTCAGCGCATCGTGGTGTGCCAACTGGTGCATTTGGCTGGCCCAGGCCTTCTCCTCGGTGATGTCGCGGACCACGCCCATCATCTTTACCGCCACGCCCTGTTCGTTCTGCACCACGTTGCCGGTCTCGCGCAGCCAGTGCACGCTGCCGTCCGGCCAGACCACCCGGTATTCCTCGTCGTGGTTCTCGCCGGTCTCGATGCAACGCAGCTCGCCGGCACGCACCCGCTCACGATCATCCGGATGCAGACTGGCGCAGAACAGCTCGTAACTGGGCGTCACGGCGCCGACCGCATGGCCGAACATGGCGTAGATGGCTTCGGACCAGTACAGGCGATTGGTATCGACATCCCAGTCCCAGGTGCCGATACGGGCGAAGTACTGGCTGCGCTTGAAACGCTCGATATCTTCCATGGAACGTTCCGCTTCGCTGGCCGGCTGTAGCAGTACGAGGCTCTCTGCGGCCTCGCCGAGGCGGCAGACTTCCAGCGCGAGGCGGCTACCCGTGGCGCTGACTATCTGCAGGCGTTGCCCGGCGGCCAGGGGTTCGGTTTGCGCCAGCTGCGGCACCGCGTCCGTCAGGGGTAAGCCGAGCAACTCGCTGCCGGCCTTGCCCAGCAGGCCGGCGGCGGCCTGGTTGTGTTGACGGATATTCCCGTCGCGGCCGATCAGCAGTACGCCGTCGCTGAGTTTGTCGAATAACTGGTCGTGCAGTTCCAGCCGCTGCCGGGCCTGGCGTTCACGCTGCAGCAGGCGGATCAGCAGGGCTAGAGCGAGCAGGGCGGCGGCGAGGGCAAGAATGATCAAGGGCATTTGCTGGTTCAGGGCAGTTTGGGGGCCACTGGGGCGCGTGAGATGGCTGGCATTATGCCTGTACGGCTTATGCGTCTGGTTATGATTTTGTATCGGGTTGGTCAGCTTTTATGGGCCGTCAGGAAAGCTGCGCAGCCATTCGCTTGCCGCACCAGATGCCCTCAGAGTCGTTGCAGGAAGCGGACTATGGCCTTGTCGACGATCTGCGGGTGAGTGACCGGCCCCATGTGGCCCAGTTCCTCGAACTGGCGCCGCTCTGCATGGGGCAATACCGGCAGCAGCAATTCGGCCACGGCATGGGCCGCATCGGGCGAATGCTTGCCGAGCAGATAGAGCACCGGCATGTCGAGTTGGGCAAAGGCCGCCAGTGGTGTGGGCTCGGTCAATAGCGCATGGGCCCAGCGCCGCACATTGCGCGTGGAGGCGGCTATCGCCGGTTTGCGCTGTTCCGGCATGTGCGCCCAGCTGCCGGCGCCCATCCAGTAGTCGATAAAGCATTCGGCGGCGCGTTCCGGCTGGCCCTGGTCGAGGGCGCTGCTGGCTGCCGCCACGGTGGCGCGGATACCATCGGCACGGTTGGGCGGTGGCGTCTGCGCATCGATGAGGGCAAACAGGGTCGGCTCATACAGCACCAGGGCGCGCACCCGGCGCGGATGCTTGAGGGCGGCCAGCAGGGCGATGGCGGCACCGTAGGAGTGACCGATCAGGACGAAAGGGGAGCCGGCCCGGGCCAGTACCGGTTCGATGAACTCGACTTCGTCGCGCAGGCTGATGAGCCGATCCGACGACCAGTCCGGGCTTTTTCCCGAGCCGTAGGAGTCTGGTGCCAGAACATGGTGGGTAGGTGCCAGGCGCTCGCTCAGGTCGCGCCATTGGCTGGAGGTGCTGGCATTGGCGTGCAGGCAGACCACTGCCGGGCCATGCCCGGCTTCGAGCACGAAGGGCGCGTGGGGGGTTGGCATGGCGGCTTCCTGTGGCGGTGGACTGATGAAGGCAGCCTAGCAGTGATCACCACTGAGCCCCGATAACTGCTATGTCGGGGACAGCGCTGGTTCGCCGGCGCGAGTTCCTGCCTGCTGCAGTTGATGCGGCGCGCACAGAAAAATCGTTAGCCAGTTGGGAGTTTCCCGCTCGCCGGCTCGCTTTTCCGATGGCCTGCGGTCACTCTGTGGCTCTTTTCAGCCGTCGTCATTACAGGAGTACGACCATGAGCAGGATTTCACCGCTGGCGATTACCTTGGCTTTTGCACTCGCCGCGCCGGCTGCTTTCGCCGACGAAGCGGCAAGCGATTCGAGCACCATCAAGGACTCCGCCAAGGCGGCCGTGTCCACGGCAATCACCGCCGGCAAGAACCTGCTGGGCGGTGTGTCGGACGGCGTCACCGAAGGCCGTGTGGAGGCCCAGGGCGCCGATGGCTCGATCGTCGTCTCCAGCCTGGAGCAGCTCGATGGCCAGGTCAGCGTGCAGCTGCTCAAGGTCGAGGCCGTCGAAGATGGCAGCCTGAATGCCTTGCTGGGGTTCAAGAACACCACTGACAAACCGTTGCGCCTGATCAACCTGCGCATGACTGGCGCTTTGCTGGCCATCGACCAGGAGGGTTATTCCAGTGCGCCATTGCCGGGCCTGGTCAACCCGGACGACGTGACCATTCCAGCGCTGACCGGCGTGCGGCAGAAATTCGTCTTCGAGGGACCGGTCGAGGGCGTGCAGTCGATCCGTCTGTGGGGGCGCGATTTCGAGGTGAAGAAGTAACCCCGCCCATCCGGCAAGAAAAAGCCCGCATATGCGGGCTTTTTGCTTTCTGTGGCAAGGATTCAGCGCTTATTCACCGACAGGGCAATCAGCCGTGACACCACCAGCGCCAGGTACATGACCCCGGCGAATTCCTCGATCATCACCAGCGAGCGGGCCATGGGCGTTACCGGCACGATATCGCCCAGGCCGACGCCGGACAGGGTGGTGAAGCTGAGGAACAACAGCTCCATCCAGGTGCGCGCCGCCTGTGGCTCGAACATCGCCGTGAAGCTGCCGGGCAGCAGCAGTTGGCAGAAGGTGAACAGGTGGGCGAAGGCCCAGGCCAGCAGGGTAAAGGTCGCGCCGACCGCGTATAGCTCATCGGTGGTGGCGTGCTGGTCGGCGGTCATGTAGGCGATCAGGCTGGCGGCGGCATAGAAGTAGAAGGCGGCTTCCAGAATGGCGATCAACCATTCCAATACGGGGCTGGGCATCAGGATGTTGATCGACGACAGCGCCAGTACCAGCAGGGCCAGCAGCACGGCGACCCAGGTCTGGGTCGGGCTGCGCTTGACCACATGCAGGGCCATGCCCAGCACCACCAGGCCGAAGGCACCGAACAGCGCTCGGCCGAGCGCGGTGGCTTCCATCCAGGGGTAGAGCAACACGCCGAGCAGCTGCACGAACAGCAGGCCGGCAGAGGGATGAAGGCGGATATAGGTAATGGGCGACATGGGCTTCCTGCGTTGTCTCGGGGTAAAAGGCTGTTGGCATTATGTCCGGATGTGGTGCCCGGTGTGCTGGCGGATGGTGTCGGCAGCGGTCAGCGTGGCGCTCGCTCGGCCTCGCCGATGTTGATCCGACCGGCCCCGGCCACCCGGCGGCCATGGGGCGTATCGGCCAGACGCAGGGTGACGCGGAACTCCGTCCAGTCGATGCCGCGCAGCTGCACATGGTCTGGCGCGGGGCCGCACTGGGCCAGGGTGAAGCCCTGATCGGGCGAGTCCTGGGCGTCGAGGAGGAGGTCGACGCCCCAGCCCATTTCGGCATCGATAGCGCGGCCGCGCGCCTGTTCGGCGGCATAGGCCGCGGCGAGCTCGGCACTGGCCAGCGGTTGTTCCCGCAGCCACTGCGTCACGTCCCGCTCCGGCGTCTCGACGATCAGCGCCAGGTACTGGTTCATGAAGGCCACGGCCAGCTCCGCGTCTTCGCCGCAGTCGGCGAAGGCGGGGCTGGCCAGCAGGGCGAGGCCGAACAGGGGATTACGCAGCAGTTGTGCGCGCGAGTGGGGCGTGGCCATGAGATCCCTCTGCTGGCTGGTGGTGGGCGCGCAGCTTAGCCGAATCGGCAACATCCCGCAGCCGGGCCTGATCAGGCCTGCGGCTGCACGCTTGGCCCAGGCACGGCGCGGCGCAGCGGGTGCAGCAGCAAGCCGAGGGTGTCCTGTTCCGCCGGCGCTTGTGGCGCGATTACGCCGACCCGTTTGGGAGCACCATGGCGGCGGTAGGTGCCGAACAGCTGATCCCAGAGTGGCAGGGCGGTGCCGAAGTTGAGGGCTTCGTCCACCTTGACGCTGTGATGCCAGCGGTGCAGCTCGGCGCTGCCGATCAGGTAGTTCAGCCAACCCAGGGTGCCGCGGCTGTTGGCATGGGTGGCGAAGGACTGGGTCTGGCTGAACAGCCCGGCCAGGGCGATGGCCAGCGGATCGAAGCCCAGCAGCCAGAGCGGCAGCACATGCACGCTCTTGCGCAGCAGCAGATCCAGCGGGTGGGTGGTGAAGTTGTTGGTCACATTCAGCGCGCTGGGTCGATGGTGGACGAAATGCACGCGCCACAACCAGCCGCCGCGGTGCTTGAGGCGGTGCAGCCAGTAGTCGCCGAATTCACCGAGCAGGGCCGCGGCCGGCACCGCCAGCCACAGTGGTAGTGCGGCGGCGGGGCCGGCGCCGTGCGCGTTGAGGTGCATGACCAGGCCACGGATCAACAGATCGGCCAGCGCGTCGGCGCCCAGCAGGGCGATGGCGAACAGGGCGTCGCGGCGGCGATCCACGGGTTGTGCGCGCCAGTCTTCGCGGTAGGGCCAGCGCCATTCGCAGAAGGCGAACCAGGTCAGCACCAGCATCAGACCGCCGAGCAGCAGCGGCATGCTGCCCCAGTTCAGTTGCAGCGCCAGCGCAGCCCAGCCGGCCGCCAGCAGCAGGGCGCCTAGGTGGGCCCAGTTCAGTTGGGTGAGCGTGTTCATGCGGCTGTCATTCGTTATGCGATGGTGCTAGTTTTCGCCTCCCGTCCTGCGGCTGCATTAACCTGGGTTTATGACCGACACCTCTCTGTACGATTGCCTGGCCTGCGCGCCGCACCTGCTCGGTCAACTCGACCGGCATCCGCAGTTGGCCGCGCGCTGGCAGACCCTGCCACGCCGCGAGTACGCGGTCGGCCAGCCCTTGCTTATGGCCGGCCAGACGGTCGAGCGGGTCTGGTTTGTCGCTAGTGGCCTGGTGCGGGTGGCGCACCTCTCGGCGCAGGGCGTCGAACGCAATGCCGCCTTCCATGCCGAAGGCAGCTGGGTCGGCTGGGGCACGCCGCCCTTCGCCACGACCAGCCCGGTGGATATCTTCGCCCTGGAGCCGACCCAGGTGCTGGAGCTGAGCTATGCCGAGCTGCGCCTGTGGCAGGCCGAACTGCCGCTGGTGCAGGAACTGCTCAGCGACGCCATTCGCGCCGTGCTGGCCCGTAGTGCCCAGCGCGAGGCCGAGCTCCTGCTGCTGGATGCCGAGGCGCGTTATCGGGCCTTCCTCGAGCAGCGTGGCGAGCTGGCCGAGCGCATCCCGCTGCATCATGTGGCGAGCTACCTGGGCATCACCAATGTGGCGTTGTCGCGCATTCGCGCGCGGATGGGGTTGGTGCGCGGGCGTCGCTGACAGCTCGTGATGCAGCGAACGGGATGGCTGCCAGGGGGCGTGTGTGGCTAATGCCGATCAGTAAAGCGTTTGACTCCAGGACATCCGAGCCTCTGTAGGAGCCAGCTTGCTGGCGATCAGCGGAGCCAAAACATCGCCAGCAAGCTGGCTCCTACAAAAAGCGCTCTCTGCCTGATACAGGAAAGGGACTGATCGGCATTAGGGGTGTGTGGCCGTTTTTAACGCGGTATCGGCAGCGCAGGTCGTTATTCAACAGCCGGTTAGCCAAGCAGTTGGCGTACCTGTTCGATGGCTTGAGCCTCGCGCTGCAGCCAGTCGCCGCCGACTTCCGTCCAGGGGCGGGCATGCCGCCGCAGCCAATCGCGGCAATCCTGGTAAAAGCGTTGGCGGTCGGCCAGTTGCGGCTGGCAGCGCTGTCCGTCGTCGTGCCAGTCCACGCCCTGCGGCGAGAGCAGCAGGTGCAGGTCGTAATGGCGTTGCAGCAGCTCTGTTTCGAGCCAGTCCGGGCAGGCGCCGAACAGGGTGCTGCTCCACAGCATATTGCTCAGCAGGTGGGTGTCGAGGATCAGCAGTTCGGGCGCTCGGATGCGGGCGGCATCCTCCCAGGCCAGCTGGCCACGGGCGATGGCCGGAATATCCGCCAGACGGGTGTCGCGGCGCTCCTGCTCGATGAAATGGCGCACGTATTCGCCGACCACCAGGCCGCCGAAGCGTTGCTGCAGACGCTCGGTAAGGAAGGTCTTGCCACTGGACTCGGGGCCGGTGAGCACCACCACCTTCATGCCGGCTGCACCCGCGAGGCCCGCCATTCGCGCAGGCCGAGCACGGCCAGGGCGGTGAATACGGCATACAGGGCGGCCGTCAGCCAGTAACCCTGGAAGGCAAAGAAGCCGACATAGAGCACGTCGACCACTATCCACAGCACCCAGCACTGCCAGCGTTTGAGCGCCATCCACAACTGGGCGAGCAGGCTGAAGGCGGTGAGCAGGGCATCCGGCCAGGGGTAGATGGCTTCGGTGAAGCTCTGCATGGTCAGCCCCAGCAGCAGACCAATCAGCAGCGCCACACCTGCGCCGATCAATATCTCGTTGCGGCCCGCTGCGCTGACCGGTCGTTTGCCGCTTGCGTCCACGTCCTGGCGCCATACCCACCAGCCGTACAGCTGCATGGCGGCGAATACCCCGTGCAGCAGCACCAGAGAGTACAGGCGAGCATCGAAGAAGAACCAGGCGTAGAGCAGCACCATCACCAGGCCGATAGGCCAGCACAGTGGGTTCTGCCGCACGGTCAGCCAGACAGAGGTGATGCCGAGGGCGGAGGCGATGAGTTCGAGAGGAGACACTAAGTTACTCGTTAGCGCTATAGCTATAAGCGAGTGTGCCGTCGTTTCCTTTTTCTAGAACCTCGAATTTGACGCCTTTGATAACGAAGCTATTGCCGTTGGCTAAGTTATGGTTGTATTCGACTTGTCCTATTGTTTCGCTACCGCTTATGTTGGAAATCGAGAAGCGAAGGACTTTGTTGTTTTCTTTGTCTAGCCCCAGATATTGGAGCTTCCATGAGGGGGAGTTAAAGCTGTAGCCGTCGGGCTGTAATGCTGTCGAGTCGCTAGGGCTGGAAAGTGGCCAGGTTCTGCTCTTTTTCATTCCTGCAAATTGTGCGACTGCTTTTACCGGGTTGATGGCACCGTTCCTCATGACGAGGGCTAGTTGCAGATGGTAGTTGTCGTTGACTAAATATGTTTCCCCGGTTTTGGCGTTATTAAAACGGGCTATCCAGATGGATTGCGCTGGTATTGCAGGTAGTCCGGATATTTGGATCTCTTTTTGAACTCTATAGGTTTTTAGGCATGGGCATATATAGTGGATATATGCAGTGTCGCCCATGCTGATTTTCCCATGTCCGTCGGTTTCTACCGATGTAACACTTGCATTGGTTAGTGGGTGTTTTGCACAGCCACCTATCAGTGCGGTCAGTAATAACCCGGCTAGTAGACCTATTAACTTCACTTTGCCCACCTTCATGTATTTAGGGTCAGGCGCTAGGCGCCGATCTCCATAGTGGAGGGGCACACAGATGTATATCGCTGTGCTCACCCCATGCTACGGCTCAGTGGCTTTCCTCAGTTGTCATACCCCAGATTCGGCGCCAACCAACGCTCGCTCACCGCCAGCTCCTGACCTTTGCGCGCCGTATAGCTGTCCACCTGGTCCTTGTCGACCTTGCCCACCGCGAAGTACTGCGCCTCGGGGTGGGCGAAGTACCAGCCGCTGACGGCGGCGGCGGGGAACATGGCGTAGTGTTCTGTGAGGAACACGCCACTGTGGCCGGCTTGGTTGAACTCGGCCGCGGGGTCGAGCAGGGTGAACAGAGTCTTTTTCTCGGTGTGGTCCGGGCAGGCCGGGTAGCCGGGGGCCGGGCGGATGCCCTTGTAGGCTTCCTTGATCAGCTCCTCGTTGCTCAGCTGCTCGTCCTGGGCATAACCCCAGTAATTCTTGCGCACCTGTTCGTGTAGCCACTCGGCGCAGGCTTCGGCCAGGCGGTCGGCCAGGGCTTTGACCATGATCGAGTTGTAGTCGTCGCCGGCGTCCTGGTAGGCCTTGGCCACTTCCTCGGCGCCGATGCCGGCGGTGGTGATGAAACCGCCGACATAGTCAGTCACGCCGCTGTCCTTGGGTGCGACGAAGTCGGCCAGGGCCAGATTCGGTTTGCCGTCCGGCTTGATGGTCTGCTGGCGCAGGTGATGCAGCTTGGCCAGCTGTTGGCCGTCGTCGCCGTAGACTTCGATGTCATCGTGGTCGACCTGGTTGGCCGGCCAGAAACCGAACACCGCGCGGGCGCTGATCAGCTTCTCGTCGATCAGCTTTTTCAGCATCGCCTGGGCATCTTCAAACAGCGCGGTGGCGGCTTCGCCGACCACTTCATCGGTGAGGATGCGCGGGTACTTGCCGGCCAGGTCCCAGGAGATGAAGAACGGCGTCCAGTCGATGTATTCGGCCAGGGTCGCCAGGTCGATATCGTCCAGCACCTTCACCCCGGTGAAGCTCGGCTTGCTGGCCTGGTAGCTGCTCCAGTCGAACTTCGGCTTGTTGGCCACGGCGGCGGCGTAGGGCAGGCGCTCGGTGCGCGAGCTGCGTGCGGCGGTGCGTTCGCGCACTTCCACGTATTCGGCGCGGGTACGTTCGACGAAGCCGGCTTTCAGCTCCTTGGAGAGCAGCTGGGTGGCCACGCCGACCGCGCGCGAGGCGTCGGTGACGTAGACCACGGCGTCGTTCTGGTACTTGGGCTCGATCTTCACCGCGGTGTGGGCTTTCGAGGTGGTGGCGCCACCGATCATCAGCGGCAGGCTGAAGCCCTGGCGCTGCATTTCGCGGGCGACATGCACCATCTCGTCCAGCGACGGGGTGATCAGGCCGGACAGGCCAATGATGTCGCACTTCTCGGCGATGGCCGTCTGCAGGATCTTCTCCGCCGGCACCATTACGCCCAGGTCGACGATGTCGTAGCCGTTACAGCCGAGCACCACGCCGACGATGTTCTTGCCGATGTCGTGCACGTCGCCCTTCACGGTGGCCATGAGGATCTTGCCCTTGGCTTCCGGCTTATCGCCTTTCTCGGCTTCGATAAAGGGGATCAGGTGGGCCACGGCCTGCTTCATCACGCGGGCGGATTTGACCACCTGGGGCAGGAACATCTTGCCGGCGCCGAACAGGTCGCCGACCACGTTCATCCCGCTCATCAGCGGGCCTTCGATCACTTCGATGGGGCGCGCGCACTGCTGGCGGCACTCCTCGGTGTCTTCGACGATAAAGGCGGTGATGCCTTTGACCAGCGCGTGTTCCAGGCGCTTGCCAACCGGCAGGGCGCGCCACTCCTCGGTTTCGGCTTCCTTGACGCTGCCGTCGCCACGGTAGTTGTCGGCGATGGCCAGCAGGGCCTCGGTGCCGCCTTCGTGGCGGTTAAGCACCACGTCCTCGACCTTCTCGCGCAGGTCCTTGGGAATCTCGTCGTAGATTTCCAGCTGGCCGGCGTTGACGATGCCCATGGTCAGGCCGTTCTGGATCGCGTGGTAGAGGAACACCGAGTGGATCGCCTCGCGCACCGGGTTGTTGCCACGGAAGGAGAACGACACGTTGGAAACGCCGCCGCTCGATAGGGCGTAGGGCAGGTGGTCGCGGATATAGGCGCAGGCTTCGATGAAGTCCACGGCGTAGTTGTTGTGTTCTTCGATGCCGGTGGCGACGGCGAAAATGTTCGGGTCGAAGATGATGTCTTCCGGCGGGAAGCCCACTTCATTGACCAGGATGTCGTAGCTGCGCTGGCAGATCTCGCGCTTGCGCGCGGCGGTGTCGGCCTGGCCGACTTCGTCGAAGGCCATCACCACCACGGCGGCGCCGTAGCGCTTGCACAGTTTGGCGTGGTGCTTGAACTGCTCGACGCCTTCCTTCATGGAGATCGAGTTGACGATGCCCTTGCCCTGGATGCACTTGAGGCCGGCCTCGATCACTTCCCACTTGGAGGAGTCGATCATGATCGGCACGCGCGAGATGTCCGGTTCACCGGCGATCAGGTTGAGGAACTTGACCATGGCCGCCTGGGAATCGAGCATCCCTTCGTCCATGTTGATGTCGATCACCTGGGCGCCGGCTTCCACCTGCTGCAGGGCGACTTCCAAGGCCTCGGTGTAGTTTTCCTCGCGGATCAGCCGGGCGAATTTGGCCGAGCCGGTGATGTTGGTGCGCTCGCCGACGTTCACAAATAGCGAGTTGCGGTCGATGGTGAACGGCTCCAGGCCGGACAGGCGGCAGGCCTTGGGGATGTCCGGAATGGCGCGCGGCTTGTATTTGCTGACTGCCTCGGCAATCGCCTGGATGTGCGGCGGGGTGGTGCCGCAGCAACCGCCAATGATGTTCAAGAAGCCGGAGGCGGCGAACTCTTCGACCACGGCGGCCATCTCGGCCGGGGTCTCGTCGTATTCACCGAAGGCGTTGGGCAGGCCGGCGTTGGGGTGGGCGGACACATGCGTGCCGGCCTTGGTCGACAGCTCTTCCAGGTACGGGCGCAGGTCCTTGGCGCCGAGGGCGCAGTTCAGGCCTACGGAAATCGGGTTGGCGTGCGCTACCGAGTTCCAGAAGGCCTCGGTGGTCTGCCCGGACAGGGTGCGGCCGGAGGCGTCGGTGATGGTGCCGGAGATCATGATCGGCAGTTCGACGTTGTCGTCTTCGAACACCTGCTGCACGGCGAAGATCGCCGCCTTGGCGTTGAGGGTGTCGAAGATGGTCTCGATCAGAATCAGGTCGGCGCCGCCCTCGATCAAGCCGCGGGTGGCCTCGACGTAGTTTTCCACCAGTTCGTCGAAGGTGACGTTGCGGTAGCCGGGGTCGTTGACGTCCGGGGAAATCGAGCAGGTACGGCTGGTTGGGCCGAGTACGCCGGCGACGAAGCGCGGCTTGTTCGGGGTTTCCAGGGTCTTGGCATCGGCCACTTCACGGGCCAGGCGCGCACCTTCGACGTTCAGCTCATACACCAGCGACTCCATGCCGTAGTCGGCCTGGGACACCTGGGTGGCGTTGAAGGTGTTGGTTTCCAGGATGTCGGCGCCGGCATCCAGGTAAGCCTTCTCGATGGCCTGGATCACGTCCGGGCGGCTGAGCAGCAGCAGGTCGTTGTTGCCCTTCACGTCGCTCGGCCAGTCGGCGAAGCGTGCGCCACGGTAGTCCTCTTCCTCCAGCTTGTAGCTCTGGATCATGGTACCCATGCCGCCATCGAGGATCAGGATGCGTTCTTTCAGAGCTTGCTGAAGGGCCTGGAGACGGGCGCTGCGATCGGACATGGGGAGCTACCTGGAGAGAGCGGAAACAAAGGCGGCGATGATAGCAAAGCTGCAAGGTTTTTCCGCATGTTGAGCATTCTCATGAATTTCGCTCATGTTCAAGGCTCTCTTTGCCGGGCTGGTGGCGCTAGCAGGCTGTTGAGAAACGTTGGCGAGGCAGCCAGCGCAAGGCGCTACGTCTATGCGCACCGCGGGATTTGCACAGATTGGCGGAATGTCTGGCGCTAGAGAAGGCGCGCAGAGCTATGAGATTTTGTGCGCCATTTGGCATGAGTTGGGTAAGTACGGGAGCGGGCAAACAGCAGCGATACATTCCCTAGACTTAAAGGGCATAAAGAATACCGCCGTCAGTATTTCTGGACGCCACACTATAGAATGCGCGCCGCTAGAACAAAGGCACCCACAGGAAAGCTCCAGATGACAGCCCAACTCAACGTCGGATTAAGCCCCGAGCAGTTGCATGCATCCCAACAGTACAGGGCTGACATAGAAGGCCTCAGAGCTATTGCAGTTCTGGCTGTCGTGGCTTTCCATGCCTTCCCGTTCTGGCTGCCTGGTGGGTTTGCTGGCGTTGATGTGTTTTTTGTTATCTCCGGATTTCTGATCGGCAGCATCATTATCTCCAAGCTGGACGATCAGAGTTTTAGCTTCATCGATTTCTACTCGCGCCGCATCAAGCGAATTTTCCCAGCCCTGGCTCTGGTCATGTCCTTCAGCTTGGTGTGCGGCTGGTTTGTGCTCTTACCCAACGAATACAAGCAGCTCGGGAAGCATATAGCCGCCGGCTCAGGCTTTGCCGCCAACTGGGCGCTATGGAGTGAGTCAGGTTATTTCGATACCGCTGCCGATCTCAAACCAATGCTGCATCTTTGGTCTCTTGGGATTGAGGAACAGTTCTATCTTGCTTGGCCGCTTATCCTTTGGGCCGCCTGGAAGCTGCGCCTAAACCTGCTGACCATAACGCTGGGACTTACTGCGGCATCCTTTTGCCTAAATATCGACATGATCAGAAAGGACGAGGTCGCGACATTCTATCTGCCCTTCACAAGGGCATGGGAGCTAATGGCCGGCAGCCTTCTCGCCTGGATATGCATCTACAAACATACGGAGTTGCAGCGCTTCATCTGCAATTTAGCAATGGCGGGTGGTGACCCCGCACATCATGGTGCAGCAGCCACCGCCGCCTCAGCGCTTGGCCTACTGATGATCGGCCTGCCATTCCTAGTGCTGGACAAGAATTCAGAGTTCCCTGGATGGACAGCTTCCTTCTCCGTTGCCGGAACCATTCTGGTGATCGCTGCTGGGCAGTCCTCTTGGATTAATCGCGTGCTTCTGGGTAGCAAGATAGCGGTGTTTTTCGGGTTGATCAGTTTCCCTCTTTACTTGTGGCATTGGCCGCTGCTTGCTTTTGCTAGGATCATGGAGGATGGAAATGCCAGTCGCGAGATCAGAGCCGCAGCGGTCGTAAGCAGCATTATCCTGGCATATGCCACGATGAAGCTGATCGAGAACAATCTGCGATTCCGTAAACACTGGAGCGTTCCAGTCAGTTTGCTGTTAATTATGGCTTTGATCGGCGCCGCTGGAGCGTACATCTATACGAATGGCGGGATTCCAAGTAGGACTACCGAATTCAATCAGCGACTTGATCAATTCAAGGGCACTGCCCCTGAGTTTGTGGTCAGCAAGCAATGCCTCGAAAAGCACCCTCTTGCAAAGAGCTGCATGGAAAGCCCAGACCGAAAAACTGACGTCATGATCATTGGCGATAGCCATGCTAGGCGTCTGTTCCCTGGCCTGGCCTCGATCTACGAGAAGCAAGGTCGAGGCATATTGGCGCTTGGAGGCTCTGGCTGCCCTCCATTCATTGACATTGAAAGCGGACAGCGCTCAAGCCAGCCGAGATGCGCCCCACTCATGAAGCACGCCTTTGACCTGGCGCTCCAGGCAGAGATCAAAACAGTGTTCCTAGCGAGTAGAGGCCCAATGTATCTGACCGGGAGCGGATTCGGCAGCACGCCAGATGCTGACTGGAAATTTGTACTGACCAAACCAAGCAACAAGGAGCTGCGCGACCCTAAAAAGCTTTTTGAGATAGGGATGCGTGACACCGTGGCATTGCTTACCAAAGCAGGAAAGAAAGTAGTCTTCGTCATCGACAACCCTGAGCTTGGTTTCCATCCAATGGAATGCCTCGATCTTACCAGGCCCGTTCGCATGACAGAGGCCAAAGTAATCAGACCCTGCGCAATCGAACGGTCGTCATTCGATGCCAGGGTCAAGGACTATCTGGCTATTGTTCATAGTGTTCTCAAAGAGTTCCCACAGGTTAAGGTTCTTGATCTTCCCAAGGCTTTCTGCGACGAGAATTATTGCTACGCAGAGCATGACGGAAAGATGATTTATCAAGACGGCGATCATCTTTCAGTGTACGGCTCTCACCTTGCTGCCGCGGCATTCGTGAAGCAGTTTCGAAAAACTGTTGTGGCTCAATGACTCTGGACACCCCGATGGGGCGTTTAGCTTTGCCCAGCAATAAGATGTTTACGAGACCAGAAGATCACTCAGTACAGATTTCAAACGCGAAGCAGCAGGCCTGGTTCTGGATCTAGTCTATTGAATACCCGAGGCCTCCACGAAACCTGGGGCGATTCGGCAGCCGTTTTCAGTGGCCTGATAGAATCGTCATTCACACACAGGGCTGGGTTTATGTCGCGCCAGGGATTTGCAATTTTCTTCCTCGGTTTCATCTTGTCCGGCCTCGCCGGCGCCAGCGAAGCGGTTTCCTACAGCCGCGACATCCAGCCCATCCTCACGCAAAAGTGTGTGGCCTGCCACGCCTGCTATGACGCGCCCTGCCAGCTCAACCTGGGCAGTGGCGAGGGCGTGCTGCGCGGGGCCAGCAAGCTGCCAGTGTATGACGGCGGGCGAACTAAGGCTCAAGCCACTACGCGCCTGTATTTCGATGCCCAGGGTGAGGCGGCCTGGCGCGCTAAGGGCTTCGAGTCGGTGCTGAACCCACAAAATGGCCAGGCAGCGCTGATGGCGCGCATGCTGGAGCTGGGGCGCAGCAATCCGCCGGTGCCGAATGCCAAGCTGCCGGCCGAGCTGGATATCTCCATCGCCCGCGACAATCAGTGCCCGCTGCCGGGTGAATTCGATGCCTACCAGAAACAGTTCGCCCACGCCGGTATGCCGTTCGCTGTGGCCGGCCTCAGCGACGCCGAATACGCCATGCTGCAGCAATGGCTGAAACAGGGCGCGCCGGTGGATGAGCAGGCGCTGCAACCTTCGGCTGCCGAACAGCAGCAGATCGCCGAGTGGGAAGGGTTGTTGAATGCACCAGGCGCGCGCGAGGCGCTGGTCGGGCGTTGGCTGTTCGAGCATCTGTTCCTCGCCCACCTGTACTTCGAGGGCGGCGAGCCGGGGCATTTTTTCCAGCTGGTGCGTTCGCGCACGCCCAGCGGCCAGCCGATCGATGCAATCGCCACCCGGCGGCCCAACGAAGACCCGGGCACCCAGGTGTATTACCGCCTGTGGCCGATCCAGGGTGTGATCGTGCACAAGACCCACATCACCTATCCGCTCAGCGCGAAGAAGCTGGCGCGGGTCAACGAGCTGTTTTACGGCACGGACTGGACCACCGATGCGGTGCCCGGCTACGGCGCCCAACGCCGGGAAAACCCCTTCGAGACCTTCGCCGCCATCCCGCCGCAGGCGCGCTACCAGTTCATGCTGGATAACGCCGAGTACTTCGTGCGCACCTTTATCCGCGGCCCGGTGTGCCGTGGGCAGATCGCCACCGACGTGATCCGCGACAACTTCTGGGCGCTGTTCCAGGCGCCGGAGCGTGACCTCTATCTGACCGATGCCGCCTATCGTTCCGAAGCCACGCCGCTGCTGGCCATGCCCGGGCAGTTCGACGAGATCGGCGATCTACCGGGGGTATGGCGCAGTTATCGCAACAAGCGCAACCAGTACGAGGACCTGCGCCAGCAGGCCTATGCCGATGCGCCGGCACCCAGCTGGTCGAGCATCTGGGCCGGCAACGACAACGCCTTGCTGTCGATCTTCCGCCAGTACGACAGCGCTTCGGTGCGCAAAGGTCTGATTGGTGAGATTCCGCAGACCCTGTGGTTGATGGATTACCCGCTGTTCGAGCGCACCTACTACCAACTAGTGGTCAACTTCGACGTGTTCGGCAATGTCTCGCACCAGGCGCAGACCCGGCTGTACTTCGACCTGATCCGTAACGGTGCCGAACTGAACTTCCTGCGCCTGCTACCGGCCGAGTCGCGCCAGACCTATCTGGATGACTGGTACCAGAGCAGCGGCAAGCTGAAGATGTGGCTGACCTATGTGAATGCCGATCTGCATACCCCGACCGCCCTCAAGCTCGAGGGTCGCGACCCCAAGCGCGGGTTTGCCCAGGCTTTGCTGGAACGCTACGCGGATATCAATGCGCGGCCCGACCCGCTCAATCGCTGCACTACGGCCGAGTGCTACCGCCCGGGTTTGCCCACTGAGCTGGAGGATGCCGAACAGGCACTCAGCCGTTTGCCTGGCAAACCGGCGGCAGGGCTCAAGGTGATCGACCAGTTGCCGGAAGCCAGCCTGCTGCGCGTCGAACTGGCCGATGGCCGGCGCGAGATCTACAGCCTGCTGCGCAACCGTGCGCACAGCAACGTGGCCTTTATCGCCGGTGAATCGCTGCGCTATCAGCCGGGGCTGGACACCCTGACGGTCTATCCGGGGGTGCTGACCAGCTACCCGAACTTCCTGTTCAATGTGCCGGCCAGTCAGGTGCCTGAGTTTGTCAGCAGCCTGGAGCAGGTGCGCGATCCCAACGCGTTCGGCAAACTGGTCGAGCGCTGGGGCATTCGTCGCAGCCATCCCGAGTTCTGGCGTTATTTCCACGATCTGTCGGCCTATATCCGCGAAACCGAGCCGGTCGAGGCGGGCGTGCTGGACATGAATCGCTACCAGAATCTGTGACAGGGCCCGTCGGTGAGCGTGTTCATCGGCGGGCTGGGAATTATTCCTACTAAATTGGTAGGACTTTATCCGTGAAGCCGACTGGCGTACACTGCGCCCATGTTTGCGAGGAGTTGCCATGAGCGCCATCACCATTACCGACGCGGCCCACGATTACCTGGCTGATCTGCTGAGCAAGCAGACCACTCCGGGCATCGGCATCCGTGTGTTCATCACCCAGCCGGGTACCCAGTACGCGGAAACCTGCATCGCCTACTGCAAGCCGGGCGAGCAGAAGCCGGAAGACACCGCCTTGGGCCTGGCCAGCTTCACCGCCTGGATCGACGCGGTCAGTGAGCCGTTCCTCGAAGACGCCGTGGTCGACTACGCCACCGACCGCATGGGCGGCCAGCTGACCATCAAGGCGCCGAACGCCAAAGTACCGATGGTCAACGAAGACAGCCCGATCAACGAGCGCATCAACTACTACCTGCAGACCGAGATCAATCCGGGCCTGGCCAGCCACGGCGGCCAGGTCAGCCTGGTCGATGTGGTCGATGAGGGTATTGCTGTGCTCAAGTTTGGCGGTGGTTGCCAGGGCTGCGGCCAGGCCGACCTGACCCTCAAGGAAGGCATCGAGAAGACCCTGCTCGAGCGCATCCCGGAGCTGAAAGGCGTGCGTGACGTGACCGACCACAGTAATCGCGAGAACGCCTATTACTGATAGGCGCGGTTGAGTTCCAACAAGGCGACTTCGGTCGCCTTGTGCGTTTCTGCTGCAGTCGTTTGCATACAAAATGTCGTCTAGTCGACAAAGTAATGGCACATTGCTATGGCGTGCGCGGAGAAAAAATGTTTCCTTATGCCGCGCATTTTGTATGGCCATCGCCGGACTTCTGGCATGGCTGAAGCGATGACCCGGGGCGATCAGCGCAGCCCGTCATTTCGCGTGCTAGTCACGAGGGAAGGAAATGCCAACGTTCTCCCTACTGGTCTGCGACGACTCCAACATGGCGCGCAAGCAGCTGCTGCGTGCATTACCTGCCGACTGGCCGGTGACCGTCAGCCAGGCCAGCCACGGCCAGGAAGCGCTGGAGCTGCTGCGCACGCAGCATTTCGATCTGCTCCTGCTCGACCTGACCATGCCGGTGCTGGACGGCTACGGCGTGCTCACGGCGATCCGCGCCGAAGGCCTGCAATGCCCGGTGATCGTGATTTCCGGCGACGTGCAGGACGAGGCGCTGCGCCGGGTTACCGAGCTGGGCGCGCTGGCCTTCCTGAAAAAGCCGGCTGAGCCCGCGCTGCTGCAAGAGACCCTGCAGCGCCTGGGGCTGCTGGCGGCGACTGGCGGGGCCCCGGTGTCGGCCAGCCTCAGCGAGCCCCAGGTGACTTTCCGCGATGCCTTCCGCGAGGTAATCAACGTCGCCATGGGCCGCGCCGCTGCACTGCTGGCTCGGGTGCTGGGGGTGTTCGTGCAGTTGCCGGTGCCCAACGTCAACATCCTCGAGGTCGGCGAGTTGCACATGGCGCTGATCGATGCCCAGCAGGGTGATCGTCTGACGGCGGTGTGTCAGGGCTATATTGGCGGTGGCATCTGCGGTGAGGCGCTACTGTTGTTCCATGACTCGGAAGTGGCCGACATGGCCAGGCTGATGCAGCGCCAGGAACATGACTACCAGCCGATGGAAATGCTCCTGGACATGTCCAGCGTGGTGATCGGCGCCTGCCTGAGTGGCATCGCCGAGCAGATCAACGTGAAGTTTTCCCAGGGCCACCCACAGATACTCGGCGAACATGCCTCGATCGACGAGTTGATCCGCCTCAATCAACAGCGCTGGCGCAAGACCCTGGCAGTCGAGGTCAGCTACAGCATCGAGGGGCACGACATCCACTTCGACCTGTTGCTACTGTTTACCGAGGACTCGGTACCGCTGCTGACCCACAAACTCGCTTACCTGATGGGATGATCTAAGACATGGCTGGCATGGATCTCAACGAGTTTCACTGGTTGCTGGCCATCGTGCAGAGCATCGACGTCGGCGTGGTGGTGCTGGATCGCGAGTACCGCGTGGAGGTGTGGAACAGCTTCATGGAGAACCGCTCCGGCCGCACGGCCCACGATGCGGTGCAGAAGTCCTTCTTCAGCCTGTTTCCCGAGGTCGAGGAGCCATGGTTCCGCCACAAGGTGGAAAGCGTGGTGACCCTCGGCACGCCGGCATTCACCATCTGGGAGCAGCGACCCTACCTGGTGCGGTTCAAGAACTACCAGCCGATCACCGGCCAGGAAGAGTTCATGTACCAGAACACCACCATCCTGCCGCTGCAGGCCACCAACAGCGTGGTCGAGCATGTCTGCCTGATCATCTACGACGTCACCAATGTCGCGGTGAACAAGCACCAGTTGCAGTCGGCCAACGGCCAGCTCAAGCACCTGTCGCGCACCGACCGCCTGACCGGGCTGAACAACCGCGGGCACTGGGAAGAAGAACTCAAGCGCGAGTACTCGCGTCATCGCCGCTACGGCAGCACGGCGGCGCTGGTGATGTTCGATATCGACCACTTCAAGAAGGTCAACGACACCTATGGTCACCAGGCGGGTGACAAGGTGATCCAGGCGGTTGCCGACGTGGTACGCAAGGAAGCGCGCGATACCGATATCGCCGGGCGTTACGGCGGCGAGGAGTTCGTCATTCTCCTGCCGGACGTCGACAGCGCCGGCGCGCGCCTGTTTGCCGAGCGCTTGCGGCAGAAGACCGAGGCGCTACAGGTCGACTATGACGGCCAGCTGATTCCCTTCACCATCAGCCTGGGCGTCGCCGACCTGGCGCAGAGCAGCAACGACCACCAGCAACTGATCGAGTGGGCCGACCATGCGCTGTACCAGTCCAAGCGCAATGGGCGTAATCAGGTGAGCGTGCACGGCGCCTGAGATGCTCCTACCCGGTTAGGTCTGCATCGCTGTTCGGCTTGCCGGTCTGCGCAAGGCCAGCAGGGCTAGCGCCAGCAATGGCAGGATGGCCAGGTTGACCGGGTTCCAGCCGATGCCGCTGATCAGCGCGCCGGAGGCGAACGAGGCGAGCGCCGCCATCGTGCCATTCCCCAACTCCATCAGCCCCTGGGCCTGGCCACGTTCGGCCGGCGTGTGACCGGTGCCGAGCAAGGTGGTACCCGCCACCAGCATCAGGTTCCAGCCCATACCCAGCAGGCAGGAGGAGACCAGGAAGTGCACCTGTGCCTGGCCGCTCAGGGCAATGCCGGCGCTGAGGCTGACCAGGGTGATGCCGAGCAGCGCCACGCGGCGGCTGCCGAGGCGATCTACCAGGGGGCCGGCGATGAAGGCCGGCAGGAACATGCCGAGCAGGTGCCACTGGATCACCTGGGCGCTGGCTTCCAGTGACAGGCCGCAGAAACTCATGGCCAGCGGCGTGGCATTCATCACCAGATACATCAGGCCGTGGCCGATGGCGGTGGTCGCCATCGCCGCGCGCACCGGGCTCCGGCTCAGCAGTTGGCGCAGCGCCTGCCAGCCGCCATTGGCCGGGGCCGGTAAGCGCCCTTCACGCAGACTGGCGAGCAGCAGCGCGGCGGTCACGGCCAGCACAGCCAGCACCAGGTAGGCACCGACAAAGGGCGTACTCAAAAGATGGCGCGACCACAGCGTCAAGCTCGGTGCGAGCAGGGCGGCGCATACGCCACCGCCGACCACCCAGGCGGTCGCCCGGCCCTGGTGTGCCGTGTCCACTGCCTCCAGCGCGACGAAGCGGTAGTACATCGCCGAGGCCTGGTAGACGCCAATCGGCAGCGCGCCCAGGCAGAACAGCAGAAAGTCCGCCTGCCACACGCCCAGTGCGCTGAGCAGTCCGCCCGCTGCACCGGCGCCGGCACCGAGCATCAACCCCGGCCGCCGCCCGTGACGCTGCATGAACAGCGACAGCGGCTGGGTAGCCAGCAGATTACCCAGCACCAGCAGGGCCAGCGGCAGGGTGGCCAGCGCATTGCTGGGTGCCAGCTGCAGGCCGACCAGGGCGGTGAGGGTGATGCCGATCATCGCGCAGCTCCAGTACAAGGCCTGGGCGATGAACAGTTTCAGCAGGGTGGGGTTACGCAGAAGCAGCATGGTGAAATCCTCAGGCGCAGCCGCCTGGCTTGTGGAAGCGTGTGCTGGAGGGTGGGTTGGCAGCCAGCTTGGTGGCGGGGCGAATCGGTCGGCGCAGCAGCTCGCCGCCGCAGTTGGGGCAGTGGCCGTGCAGGCGCTGTTCGGTGCAGTCGCGACAGAAAGTACATTCGAACGAGCAGATCATGGCGTCCGGCGAGTCGGGCGGCAGGTCGTGGTCGCAGCATTCGCAGCCGGGGCGTAGTTGCAGCATGCTTATCTCTCCTGATCAGGCAAAACGTTCGGCATAGTCCTGGGGGCTGACCGCCAGGTGTTTGTGAAAGGTGCGGCGCAGGTTTTCCGGGTGGTTGAAGCCGGTCAGGCGCGCCACCGTGCTGATCGAGGCGCCGCTGTCCTGCAGCAGCGCGCGCGCCGCCTCCAGGCGTAAGCGTTCCACGTAGCGACCGGGGCCCATACCCAGTTCCTGGACGAACAGGCGCGACAGGCTGCGGCTGGACAGGTTGGCCTGGCTGGCCAGGGCTTCTAGCGACAGATCGGCTGAGAGGTTCTGCGCCATCCACTCGAGCAGGCCGAGCAGGCGCGGCGTGCGGTTGGCCTGTGGGGTGAGCAGGGCGCTGAACTGCGCCTGGCCGCCGGGGCGGCGCAGAAACATCACCAGGCGCCGCGCCACGGCCAGGGCCAGCGGGCGACCGAGATCGGCCTCGACCAGGGCCAGGGCCAGATCGATGCCGGCGGTGACCCCGGCCGAGGTGAAGATATGGGCTTCGCCATCGCGACCGCTGGGGTCGTAGGTATGCAGGCGATTGCCGTCGATCTCGATCTGCGGATAAGCGCGCAAGGCTTCGACATCCGCCCAGTGGGTGGTCGCCCGGCGTCCATCGAGCAGGCCGGCGGCCGCCAGGATCAGGGCGCCGGAGCACACAGAGCCGAGGCGGCGCACTTTGGGTTCGGCTGCTCTTAGCCACGCCAGCAGCGCTGAGTTCTGGCACTGCGCCCCTTCGCCGAGGCCGCCGGGAATCAGCAGGGTATCCAGCTCGGCCGGGTCGCTGTCGCGCCAGGCCTGCTCGGCAACCAGCTGGAAACCCGCCGAGGTGGCGACGGGGCCGGGTTGTTCGGCCAGTACCAGCAGACGGTAAGTGCTTGGCAGGCCCTGGCGTTGCCGCTCGACATTGGCCGAAGCGAATACCTGCAGCGGGCCGGTTACATCCAGGCTCATGAAATCCGGGTAGATCAGGCCGGCAATGGTGCGTAGCGGGTCCATGGGCGACTCTCGCAAGAAGATGAGCGCAGTCTGCGCTCGGCCCTACTTGGCGACAATGACAATAAACCCACAGATCTTGCCAGGTCTCAGCTTTCGCCGAGGAAGCGCCCCTGGATAAGGTCTCGCTGTACCCGCAGCGGCTGGCTGGGGAAGTTAGGCGCATCTTCTGCGCTGTTGGCCATGCCGGACAGGTGCACCCGCATGCCGCCCGCAGGGAGCAGCTCCAAGGCGTCGATGTCATCGATGGAGCGGAAGCTCTTGCCGCCGATCCACACCACGTCGAGAAACTGGTAGTGCTCCTTGCCGTCGCGCCCCTGGCCGCGCTGGAAGGCTGCCAGATACTGCAAGTGGCCATTGCCGCCCCCGTAGCCTTCCACGGTAAACACGGCGAACGCCTGAGAGTCTGGCTGCTGTGGATCCGCCAAACGATACAGGCTGGCTTCCGGATAGCCACTGCTGTAACCGTCGCCGAGCAGTTCAACCAGACGTTCGATCTGTGCGGCTAGGGCCTCGGAGGGCGCATCGGCGTGTGCGAATAGGGAAGGTGTCGATAACAGGAGACAGAGCAACAGATGGCGCAGGCGTGGCATGGGTCCCTCCAGAGTGGCCGTTGCGGGAGGGCAGCTTAGCGGATTGCAAGGGGGGGCGTGGAAAAGCGAAGCCCCCTCGCCTTGCGGCAGAGGGGGCTTCGGGGTGGCGGCAGGCCGGGTAGAGCGGAGTCTTACTCCGGCATGCTCCACGGCTCGAGGGCGAAGCCCTGGCTGCTCAGCTGCTCGCGCGACTGGATCAGTACATCGGCCAGTTGCGCCGGGTCACGGTAAATGTTGCTGGTGAGACGAGCCTGGCCGACGCGGGTGTTGGTGCGGTCAATCACGGTCAGGTTGATGAGTTCACCGCTGCCATCCTGCTGGGTCCAGGCGACACACTGGAACGGCTGGAAGGCGCGGCCGGCAATCAAAAGTGCTTCGTTGACGCGGAGCATGGTGTTCATGGGTCTGTTTCTCCAGAGGCTGCCCAATATGCGATCTGGCCGACGAAAGCGCTTATTGCCGTGGCCTGTGCATTGTTGATGGCGAAACCTGACTGGAAAGTCACATGCTGGCGTAAAAACATAGAAATATGTCGCATGTTCCCGTTTTCAGACGCTTTTGCCCAAGACTAGCGAGGAACATGGAACATCGGCGGATTCTGTTTATCCTAAGCAGGCAACCCCATCACACAGGAGTGTTTCCATGGGCTCTATCTTGAGCGGTCTTCTCAGTCTCGTCATTCTGGTTCTGGATATCTGGGTGATCATCAATGTGGTGAAAAGCAACGCGGAAACCACGATGAAAGTGGTCTGGGTGCTGCTGATCGTCTTCCTCCCCGTGCTCGGCCTGATCATCTGGGCCCTGGCCGGGCCGCGTGGCAACGTTCGTCTATAAACCCCTCAGGCTTCTGAACCCTGTCCTTCCTGTCGGCGTCTACCGCAGGAAGGCGTTCTCACACATCCACTTGCAGCCTGGCGGTGGAGCCACCCCGGTTATGCACTTACAATGCGCGCCTTTTCATGGGCGGGTGACGGAACCTGTCCAAAGCCTGCTGCGCGTCGGCCATACTGCGTTGAAATCGAGCTCAGAAAGCGGCTTGCCGCTAATGAGCTTTAGCTCGACCCGAAGGGCGAGTGAAACGAGTCATGCTCATTTAGCACTCGTAAACTGCGCTTCTTCGCTCGATTTCGCCTTGTCTGGCTCTAGCTCGCATGCCTTTGCACAGGTTCTCAGTCCGTCCGCATCCACCACTTCGACGGGGGACTACCCATGAGCGACTACCAGGAAACTCTCTACGACGGCTATGGCCAGCGTTTTCGCATGGACAAGCTGCTGCATGAGGTACGCACCGAACACCAGCATCTGGTGATTTTCGAGAACGCCCGCATGGGCCGGGTGATGGCCCTGGACGGGGTGATCCAGACCACCGAGGCCGACGAGTTCATCTACCACGAAATGCTCACCCACGTACCGATCCTCGCCCACGGTAGCGCCAAGCGCGTGCTGATCATCGGCGGCGGTGACGGCGGCATGCTGCGCGAAGTGTGCAAGCACCGCAGCGTGGAGAGCATCACCATGGTCGAGATCGACGGCACCGTGGTCGAGATGTGCAAGGAATTCCTGCCCAACCACAGCTGCGGCGCCTATGAAGATCCGCGCCTGAATCTGGTGATCGACGACGGCATGAACTTCGTCGCGACGACCGAAGACAAGTTCGACGTGATCATCTCCGACTCCACCGACCCGATCGGCCCGGGCGAGGTGCTGTTCTCCGAGAACTTCTACCAGGCCTGCCGGCGCTGCCTGAACGACGGCGGCATCCTGGTCACGCAGAACGGCACACCGTTCATGCAGCTGTCCGAAGTGCAGAACACCGCCAGCCGCATGGATGGCCTGTTCGCCGACTGGCATTTCTACATGGCAGCGGTGCCCACCTATATCGGTGGCAGCATGACCTTCGCCTGGGGCTCCACCGACGCCGAGTACCGCAAGCTGCCACTGGAAACCCTGCGCCAGCGCTTTGCCGGCAGCAGCATCGTGACGCGCTACTACAACCCGGAAATCCATCAGGGCGCCTTCGCCCTGCCGCAGTACGTGCTGCAGGCCGTGAACAAGCCGAGCAACGACTGAACGTCAGCAGTACCGGCAGGGTGGAATTGGTCGGCGTGTTTCTGGACGTTGGCGTTATGTACCGCCATGCTTAACCTAACTGCTCAAGAGAGAAGCGGCATGGCGAGCCTGCGCGTATTGATTCTGCTGGTGCTTGGCGGCCTGTCCTGCGCAGTTGCTGCCGCGGAGGAAGATTGGCCGCGGCTCAGACTCTGTTATGAGCTGGGCGGCCTGCCGCCCTACACCAGCCCGCCGGCCGAGGCGTCGGTAGAGCAGCCGGGGTTGATTATCGAGCTGATCCAGCAGGCCGCCTACCAGGCCAAGTTACGTTTGGATCTGCACCAGCAACCCTGGAAGCGCTGTTTGCATGAGGTACGGCAGGGCGACAGCGATGGTCTGTTCATTGCCGTTTGGCAGGCGGATCGCGATGCCTGGGGGCGTTACCCCGGTCGCGATCCTCAGCGCCAGATCCCGATCGATGTCAATCAGCGCCTGTGGCGTGTCGAGTACCCGATCATCGTGCGCCCTGGCAGCGCACTGCAGTGGGATGGTCAGCGCTTTTCCGGGGTTCGCCATGGCGTTGGTGCGCCGCTGGGCTATGCCACCAGTCAGCGTCTGCGTGAGCTAGGCGTGCTCGCCAGCGAGTCGTTGGGGCAAGCCGCGGCGCTCAGAATGGTCGCGGCGGGGCGCCTGGATGGCTATGTGCTGGAACGCGAGATCGCCCTGGAGCTGATCGAGCGCCTGCAACTGCAGGGGCAACTGATGTTCCTGCCCCAGTCGCTGCTGGATACCGACTGGTACCTGCCGCTGTCGCATCAGTTCTACAGCGCTAATCCTGAGTTGGCAGAGGGCTTCTGGCGAGCCGTGGCCGAGCAGCGCCAACAGCTCGGCGCTGATCTGAGCAGGCGCTATCTGCGCCAGCCGCTGCCCTGAACCAAAGAGCCCGCCATGCGGCGGGCTCTTCTTCGATCGGTATCTGCCTTATTGCTGCGAAGCGACTCGCTGATGCAGTTGCTGCGACAGCTGTTCCAGGCGCTCCCCTAATCCCACTAGTGACTCCTGGGCGTTGAGCAGTTCGGCGCTGGCCTGGCGTTGGCGCAGGCTGGCTTCGCGCTGGGCGGCGCTGTTGTCGCGCACCTGGGCCAACTGGCGGTGGGCCTGGTCGAGGGCCTGGCTGTGCTGAAGGATGGCGCCGGACAGGTTGGCGGTCAGGGCGGCGTTTTCGCTGAGCGCCTCACCGACACTGCAGACTTGATCGGCACCGGTGTTGACGATCTGCTCGGACTGGCCGAGCACGTTCTGCACCGTGTCGGCCGTCTGGTTGCTGCGTTGCGACAGGCTGCGCACTTCATCGGCAACCACGGCAAAGCCGCGTCCGTGTTCACCGGCGCGGGCTGCCTCGATGGCTGCGTTGAGCGCCAGCAGGTTGGTCTGCTGGGCGATGGCGCTGATCATCTGCATGGATTCGGCGATGCGCTGGTTGCTCTGCTGAATGGCCTGCATGCTCTGCTGGGCGTCCTGCATACGCTGGGCGCAGGTGGTGACCTGGCCGCTGCTGTGCTGGGTGTCCTGGCTCAGCTGCTGCATCTGCGCAGTGCTGTCGGCAAGGTTTTCCAGCACCTGATGCACGGCCAGGTCAAGCTGGTGCATGGCGTCGGACTGTTGTTGCACGTCGCCGTCGATGCTCTGGCAGCGCAGGCGCATGCTGTCCAGGGTCTGGTACAGCTGCACGGAGAGCTGGCGCAGGTCGGCGGCGCCGTGACGTACTTCATCGAGCAGGGCTGCCAGCTGCTGGCTGCCGAGGGTGGCGGCCTTGCCCACGCGCTCGGCCTCGTCGAGGTTCTGCTGGGCGCCGTCCAAGGCCTGTTGGCGCACCTTGGAGCTGTACCACTGGGCCAGCCACATGGTCAGCACCGGCAGCATGTAGCCCGAGTACTCGTTGAGCATGGCGTCACGCGGGCTCAACTCGAAGTTCGGCGGTTCGACGCCACTGCGCTGCAGGCGAATCAGCCAGAACACGAACACCATCTGGCACAGGGCCCAGAAGGCCGCAGTGCGCCCGCCGAGCAACAGGTAGGCGAAGCCGATCACCACCAGTGGCCAGAAGATATGTGCCGAGTGCAGGCCGCCCAGCTGGTAGATGAGGATCATGGTGTAGCTGCTGATCAGCGCCATGGCCAAGTTGGCCACGCCACGCGCCGGCAGCCAGGCGTTACGCAGGAGCAGCAACCCCAGCGGCATGCCGATGATCAGCAGGAAGGAGCCCTGCATCAGCGCATCGTTACCCAGGCGGCCCCATTTGATCCCGCTGTACAGGCCGATGACCAGGCCGCAGAAGGCGAAGAAGGCCAGCATGCGGCTGAGCAGCTCGTCGCTGGGGCTGAGTTTGGTCTGCGGCATAAAGCTCGCTAAAAGGCCCTGTTGCATGGGGGGCTCCGTTCGTGTGGGTTGCCGACACTATCGGCCGCTGACACCCGCAACTTGAGGGTGATGCGGGTGTGCGGCGCACAGTTCGGGTGGTTCGAGTGATGGCACATGGCCTGCGTCGAGAGTACAGCGCCAAGGCCTTGGCGGCGACCGATTGGCGACGAAGCACGCCTTCAACCTTGAGCGCGCAACTCAGTAACCACGCGGCTTTACACGATGCTGCCGAGCGTCTGGCCGAAAAGCCTGCAGGAAAGGCGCAATCGGCATCTGCTCTACAGCGCTTATATCCGGCGGCGGCACTCCGGGAATCAGCGACTCATGCCAGCCGCTGACTGGCCCTCAGTCAGGCGTCTCGCAGGGCTGCAGGCGTGTCGGTTTGCTTTGCAGGATGCTCTCCAGGCGCGCCATGTCCGAGACCTCCGAAGGGGTGGTGTCGGTCATGTAGTGGGAGATCCTCAGCTGCGCACTCCCCTCGGCGCTGCAGAAACCGGCCGGCAACGACGATGGCACCTGGAGCAAGGCGAAGGCCTGCTGCTGATTGCTGAAACAGAACCAGGGCAGACGCTCGTCGTCGGCACTGCGCGGGATCTTTGCGGCGCTGCTGCCTTGCGGGTAGAAGCACAGGCCGTGGTTGAACTCGTCCTCGGCGAAAAACTGGAACTGGCCGGAAACCGTCAGGGTGCCGCTGTAATGGCTCTGGAAGCCTTCCTGACGCTGCAGCTGCAGGCCGTCGGCACTGGCCAAGGTGCAGGCGCCGAGGAGGGCGAATAGAAGAATGCTGCGCATGGGGCTTCCTTGCTGAAGAGCTGATCCTTTTGAGGGGGCTGAACCTAACAGGCGCGTATGGAGGCTGTCAGTCCGTTCGACAAAAAATTCACGGGTCATTGCGCAGCATGGCCAATAGTCGTCCCGCGTGCCTTGGCCCGGCTGCTCGCTTTACCGTGGCCATCGTCAGCGGCTCGAAGATCCTGGTGCAGCCCAAGGGCCTGGCGCCGCGCCTGTACGACTACCAGCTGGGTGCCGGAGCCAGGGTCGATCTGCTCACCGACAACCCGGCCCAAGCCGAGCTGCAGCAGCGCCTGGAGGCGTTCCTCCAGGTCGCTACCCAGAGCCTGCTGGACAACAGCGCCGGGGTGCGTGACAGCAAACCTGAGTGAAGGTTGTCGCCGCACTGGCGTGTGCCTGTGCAGCTAGGTCACGTACGAGTAATGCGTGCCCTACGGAAATGCCGTCCCAACCATGCGCCGAGGCGCTACTGCTTCCCGCCAGCAGTGGTTGGAACGGCGCGTAGGTAGACGCTTAGCGACGCACCTGCTTGAGCGTCTCGGCAATCATGAAGGCCAGTTCCAGCGACTGGTCGGCGTTCATCCGCGGGTCGCAGTGGGTGTGGTAGCGGTCCGACAGGCCGGCCTCGGTGATCGGCCGCGCGCCGCCGATGCATTCGGTGACGTTCTGTCCGGTCATCTCGATATGGATGCCGCCGGCGTAGGTGCCCTCGGCCTGATGCACGGCGAAGAACTGCTTCACCTCGGAGAGGATCTGCGCGAAGTCGCGGGTCTTGTAGCCGCTGCTGGCTTTTATGGTGTTGCCGTGCATGGGGTCGGAGCTCCACAGCACCTGCTTGCCTTCGCCCTGCACCTTGCGCAGCAGACGCGGGAAGTGCGCTTCGACCTTGTCGGCGCCCATGCGTACGATCAGGTTGAGGCGGCCGGGGTCGTTGTCCGGGTTGAGGATGTCGATCAGGCGGATCAGCTCGTCCGGGTCCATGCTCGGGCCAACCTTGACCCCGATCGGGTTGCCGACGCCGCGCAGGAATTCGACATGGGCGCCGTCCAGCTGGCGGGTGCGGTCGCCGATCCACAGCATGTGCGCGGAGCAGTCGTACCAGCCGCCGGTGAGGCTGTCCTTGCGCACGAAGGCCTGTTCGTAGCCGAGCAGCAGGGCTTCGTGGGCGGTGAAGAAGTTGGTCTCGCGCACCTGGGCGGCGCCGTCCATGCCGCAGGCGCGCATGAAGGCCAGGGTTTCGTCGATGCGGTCGGCCAGCTGGCTGTACTTCTCGCCCAGCGCCGAATTAGCGATGAAATCGAGGTTCCACTGGTGCACCTGGTGCAGGTCGGCGAAGCCGCCCTGGGCGAAGGCGCGCAGCAGGTTGAGGCTGGCGGTGGCCTGGTGGTAGGCCTGCAGCAGGCGCTCCGGGTCCGGTACACGGCTTTTCTCGTCGAAGTCGATGCCATTGACGATGTCGCCACGGTAGGCCGGCAGGGTCACGCCATCGATGGTTTCGTCATTGGCCGAGCGCGGCTTGGCGAACTGCCCGGCCATGCGCCCGACTTTGACCACCGGACAGCCGGCGGCGAAGGTCATGACAATGGCCATCTGCAGCAGCACCTTGAAGGTGTCGCGGATCTTCAGGGTGGAGAATTCGGCGAAGCTTTCCGCGCAGTCGCCACCCTGCAGGAGAAAGGCCCGACCCTGGGTGACCTCGGCAAACTGGCGACGCAGCTCGCGCGCCTCGCCGGCGAAGACCAGCGGCGGATAGCCGGCCAGGGTCTGCTCGACACGTTGCAGGTGGGCGAGGTCAGGGTAGGCGGGTTGTTGCTGGATCGGCTTGCTTCTCCAGCTTTCGGGGCTCCAGGCGTGCGACATCGGACTTCTCGGTTAGCGGCTATTCAGGCGGACTGGCATGGTAACCGATCAGCCATGGCCGGCAAGCCGATAGGCACGATAGACGCGCTGCATGAGAGCGGGCAGCGGCAGCGATGCGCTGGTTCTAGAACCCCTGATACGGGCAAGGGGCGCGCTATTAGAAATTGATCTGTAACAACCCTGTCAGGCCGTTCTCCTGCGTATCGCTGCCGAACTGGCCGTTGTAGGCCAGGCTCAGGCTGGCAGTCGGGGTCAGGGCCGCTTCCAGTCCCAGGCTGACGAGTGTGGTGTCCTCGGCCAGTGCTACGCCGGGTATCGCGAAGGTACCGGTGGGGGCGAATGCCATGCTGTTGGACGGTTCGAGGTCGCCGAAGGTGTGGCGCCAGCCCAGCCCGCCCTTGACCTTCATCGGCATGTCGCGGATGGCGAAGGTGTAGCTGGGGCGTATGCCCAGGGTGCTGAATGTTATGTCCTGGTCATTGTCGTCCACGCGCAGGGCCGCAGGGCCACCGTGCTCGGTAAACCCCTCGGTACTGACCTTGACCCATGCAAGGTCGGCGTAGGGCTCCAGCAGCGCGGCTCCCAGGCTGACCTTGTAGCTGACGCCGGCGAAGACCTGGCCGGTGCTGGCCGAATAGTCTGCGCTAGGGGAGTCACTGAAGCCGCTGAAGCGCACGCTCCGTTGGCTGTCGATCTCGCTGACCGTGTAGGTGGTGCCGGCCTTGAGCGACCAGGCGCCGAGTTGCGTACCGGCATAGGTGCCGAGGCTGTAGTTGTCGCTGGTGGACGAGCCGTGCGAAGCGTCCACGTCCGAGCGCGTGTAGCCGCCGATGAGGCCCAGGGTTGTGCTGTCCGTAATGCGCGAGTCGATGCCGAAGAAGGTGCCGGCGGTGTCATCCACCAAGTCACCTTGCTTCCTGCGCGCGCCGACACCTTGCAGCCACGCGCTCGGGTGTGGGTCGAGTTGCACCCAGGCGGTCAAGCGAGGGGCCAGTTGCAGCGTGCCGAGCGAGGTCAGCAGGGGCGTGAGCGGCTCATCCTGTTGCGCAGCGAGACGCTCGTTGACTGCGTCCCGCACGAAGTGGCTGCTCTCCAGCAACAGGGTCTGCTGCGATGGATAGATCTGCCCGGACAACTGGTCGAGGGCGTCGCGGATTTCGCTCACCGTGGGCAGTAGAACGATCGCGCCGAGGATCGGGTTGTCCGGCGGCAATTCGTCCACGGCCCCGCCTGTCGACTCTTGTGGCGGGGTGATCGCGATAGGGTGTTCGGGCGTACCCTCGCCGGGTGGTACGCCGACTATTGGAGGTTCTGGGGTGCCCCCGATTGGAACCTCGTTACGAGTGACGAGGTAGTAGACGTTGTTCGCGTCGTAGGTAAGGCTGATATTTGACAGTGGCAGGCTGCGGGTCGGGTAGATGAACGTGCCGTTGACGCCGCCGTCGGCGGTGAGGATTGCATAAGGCTGGTTCACCACCGGGATAAAGTCATGGAGTACGGTGCTGGCGCCGGCATTGTTCAGCGTGGCGATCCCGCTGGCGTGGATCAGGTCGGGCGCGCCGCTGGAATTGAAGTCGACAACGTAACTTGCCGTGGGTGTGGTGGTCAGGTTGCCGGCAATGCTGAGGGTGCCGCTGCTGTCGCGGGCAGCGCCTGGTGAAACGCTACCGCCGACGGTGCTTTGCGGCAGCGTGCCGGTACCGCCGAGAAATGTTGCTGGAGTGGTGGTTAGCTGGCTGGAAGCGGTGATCGAGCTATTGACGAACAGGGAGCCGCTGTTCAGCTCGGTAGTTCCGGTATAGCTGTTGGTTCCGCTCAGGAATAACGCCCCGTCGCCCCTCTGGGTCAGACTGCCGGATCCGCCGATCTCGCCGTTGAGGATGAAATTGCTGCCGCTTGCCTGGGTGAACGATGTATCACCAAGCAGGATCACTGAGCGGTTGCTCGCGAAACTCTGCTGGGTGTGCAGGGTGCCGTTACCTATGCTCAGTGAGCTGCTCCGGGCGCCGAGGCTGCTGTCGGCGTCGATGGAGAGTGTGCCGGCGTTGATGCGGGTGCCACCGGTGTAAGCGTTGTCGCCGTTCAGCACCAGCGTTCCGCTGCCGCTCTGGGTCAGGCTGCCGGTGCCGCTGAGCACGCCGTTCAGGGTGAAGTCGGTGCCAGCTGCCTGGGTGAACCCGGCATCGCCGGTCAGGCTGACCAGGCGGTTGCTCGCGAAGGTTTGCTGGGTGTGCAGGGTGGCGTTTCGGATGCTCAGATGGGCGCTCGAGGCACCGAGGCTGCTGTCGGCGTCGATGGATAGAGTGCCGGCGTTGATGCGGGTGCCACCGGTGTAAGTGTTGGCGCCGTTCAGAACCAGCGTCCCGTCGCCGTTTTGGGTCAGGCTACCGGTGCCGCGTATCAAGCCGTTCAGGGTGAAGTCGGTACCGGCTGCCTGGGTGAATTCTGCATCACCGTTCAGGGTGACCAGGCGGTTGCTCGCAAAACTCTGCAGGGTGTGCAGCCTGCCGTTGCCGATGGTCAAGGTGCCGCTTGAGGCGCCGAGGTTGCTGTCCGCGCTGATGGTGAGCCTACCGGCGTTGAGGCGGGTGCCGCCGGTGTACGTGTTGTCTCCGCTCAGGGTAACGAAGCCGCCGCCACTGCCGTCACCGTTGAGATTCAGGCTGCCGGTGCCGCCGATCACGCCGTTCAGGGTGAAGCGGGTACCGAGCGCCTGAGTGAGCGAAGCGTTGCCGGTCAGGGTCACCGCGCGGTTGGTGGCGAAGGTTGTCTTGGTGTTCAGGGTGCCGTTGCCGAGGGTCAAAGGCCCGCTCAGGGCGCCGAGGTTGGCATCCACGTCGACCGAAAGGGTGCCGCTATTGACCGTGGTGCCGCCGGTGTAGGTGTTAGTTCCGTACAGGGCCAGCGTCCCGTCGACGCCATTCTTGATGACGCCGCTGCTGCCGCCGAGGTTGTTGCTGATGGCGATCAGTTCGGGCGAGTCGATGACCAGGCCGGCGCCGGCGAAGACCACGGGCGCGCCGACTATGACGTAGTCCTGACCGTTGGGTTGGAACAGCCAGGATGAGGGATTGACCGGGGCCGCCACCAGAACACTGTTGGTGCCGCCATTGCCGAATAAAGCATCCTCGCCCGGACTGTCGGGCACCTCTGCCGGCGTCCAGGACCCTGAGCAGTTGTAACAATCAGACCCCGTCCAGTAGAACGTCAGGGCGAATGCCGACGAAGCCTGCGTCAGGCCGATCACGAGGAGCAGGGGCGGGAGATTTCGCGTCATGGTCCACTCCTCTGGAACAGGGCGGTCGCTTGCGTCATGCACGTCGCAGTCAGTCGCCTGTCAGTCGAATCGCTCTCTACACGGGGCAGCAGGAGCAGGGAGAAGGTTAGTCAAAGTCTCCCAGGCGCGACGGGCTTTTTCGCCAGCTACGGCCTCTGCAAGGCGGGCAGCTGGCCCGCGAGGAAGCGCCCGAAGCCCTGCTGCCTGCCCAGTTCCGCTGGGAACTCGGCGCCACGCCGGTAGGCGATGCGGCCGTTGATCAGGGTGGCATCGACCGCCGCGTCGTTGCGCTTGACCACGCGCTCCAGGCCGATCACCTCCATGGGTGCTTCATGCATCTCGTCCAGCTCGTCGGTCAGCCCGGCCGGGTTGACGATCACCACATCGGCGCGGTCGCCGACGCGGATGGTGCCGGCATCCACGCCGATGAAGTCGGCCAGCTCGCCGCTCAGGCGGTGCACGGCGCGACCCATGTCCATGAACGGGGTGCCGGCCAGTTCCGCGTCGCGCACGTACTTGAGGAAGCGCAGCGGGAAGTTGTACTGGGCAATCGAGCGCAGGTGCGCGCCGGAGTCGGCGAAGCCGGGCTGGGTCCAGGGACTGGAGAGCAGCTTGTGCATCACCGGCAGGCGCTGGTTGCCGTAGCAGGTGGTCCACTTCAGCGCCTCGCGGTACTGGCAGGCCAGCTCGAAGTAGGCATCCACCGGGTCCAGGCCACGGGCGGCGCCGAGTTGCTTGAAGTTCTGGCCGACCATGCTGGCGTCCGGGCACTCGGTCACCCAACAGTCGGAGAAGTCGCGGTGCCACAGGCCCTTGGTGAGGATGGCCTTGACCTGCTTCTTGAACAGGGCGCGGAACTCCGGCTCCAGCACCTTGGCGTACAGCTGGTCCGGGTCCTTGATATTGCGCAGGATCTCGCCGGCGCCGAACTCCTCGAAGGCGTTCACGTTGAGCCCTTCCAGGCGCAGGGTGAAGGGCGCCGGCAAGGTCTGCCAGCGGAAGTGGCCGAGCAGCACGCGGTTGGCCAGCCAGCCGGAGAGGCGGGTGAAGCGGTGCAGCAGCGGCTGCGACTTGAGGTCCAGGGCGGTGAGCATCGAACACTTCAGTGGCTTTCTGAACCAGCCGTGGGCCTGGTAGAGGAAGGCGAACACGTTGACCTTGGTCACCGCGTCCGGCGCGCCCTGCAGCACCGCGCCGCGCCGACGGAGCACGGCGAACAGGCGGGAGAACTCGCTCCAGCTGGCGAAGGTCGAGGGCAACGGGCTGGACCAGGCGCGGTCGCCGTCCATTTTGTCGAGCTTGGTGGTCATCACCGACAGGCCGATGCAGCCGACGTCCAGTGCCTCTTCCAGCAGCTGTTCCATGCGCTGCAGCTCGGCTTCGCTGGGCTTGATCTTGCTGGTGGCGCGCTCCAGGCCGAGCACCGCCACGCGCAATTCGGAGTGGCCGAGGAAGGAGCTGACGTTCGGCCCCAGCGGATGCTCGTCGTAGAAGGCGCGGTAGCCGGCGGCGTCGCGCCAGGTCTTCTTCTCCTGCAGGATAGGCAGCACGTATTCGCGCGGCACCGCCTCGACGCGGGTGAACAGGTCCGAGCAATCCTCGGCATCGGCCAGCACCATGCTGATCGAGCAGGAGCCGATGGTCACGCTGGTCACGCCGTGGCGCACCGATTCCTTCAGCGCCGGCGCGGCGATCACTTCGGCATCGTAGTGCGAGTGGATTTCCAGGAAGCCGGGAGTGACCCACTTGCCAGCGGCGTCGAACACATCGGGGCAGCCGTTCTCAATCAGCGGGCTGAGGCTGACGGTGTCGATGCGCCCGGCCTTGATGCCGAGATGGCGCAGGCGACCAGGGGCTCCAGTGCCGTCAAAGTACAGACCGTTCTTGATGATGATGTCGTAGCTCATACGAGGCTCCAGGGCGCCAGCAGCAGGGTGCCGGTGACCAGTAACAGGATGTAGATGGCGATGCGGAAGTGGCGCTCGTCGAAGCGCCGATGCAGGCGCTCGCCGGCCCACAGGCCGACCAGCAGCAGCGGGGCATAGACCAGCACCTGCGGCAGCGCCGGCAGCAGGCGGCCGTCGACGAGGAAGGCTGCGGTCAGCAGGCTGTTGAGGGTGAACCAGACGCTGACCAGGGTGGCGCGAAAGCGCGCCTTGTCCAGGCTGGTGCCGGCCAGGCCGAACACCAGCAGCGGCCCGCCGGAGGCGAACAGGCCGTGGCTGAGGCCGGCACCGAGGGTCAGCAGGCGGGTCAGCCACTGCGGGCGCACCGGCAGCGCGGCAGCATGGCGCAGGCGCCACAGCTCGCGCCCGGCGAACCAGAGGATCAGCACGCCGAAACCGCGCTTGAGCAGCGCCTCGTCCAGATACGGCAGCAGCAGGTAGCCGAGCAGCGTGCCGAGCAGCATGCCGGGCAGGATGGTGCCGAGCAGCAGCGGGCGGTCGATCTGCGCGCGGTGGCGCCAGACCAGGTAGCCGGTCATGCCGATATTCAGTGGTACCAGCACCGGCAGCAGCTGGTCGATCGGCAGCAGCAATGCACCGAGTGATAAGGCGATCACGATGCTGCCGAAACCGGTGACGGCTTCCAGGGTGTAGGCCAGCAGGATGAAGGCGCCGAGGGCGTAGGGGGTGAAAGCCATCAGTCCATCTCCGCGGCGAAGCGCTGGCTCATCTGCCGGTAGTACAGTGCCGGTGCCACGCGCCAGAGCAGGCTGGCCAGCCAGCTGCCGCGATCGGGAAACAGGCGTTGCTGGCCGGCAGCCAGGCCCTTGAGGATTTCCTCGGCCATCCAGTCGGCGCCGCGCACCCGGCCTATGGTCGAGCGCGCATGGCCGGCCGGCTGGCCGTCGCCGCCGAGGGCGTTGCGGTCGATCGGGGTGTCGAGAAAGCTCGGGTAGACCATCAGCAGCTGGATGCCGTCGCGGGCGATTTCCGCGCGCAGCACCTCGAAGGCCTGGGCCAGGGCGCTTTTCGCCGCGCAGTAGCCGGCGCGGCCGAGCACCGGCATCCAGCCGGCCATGGAGCCGATGGCGGCCACCTGGCCGCGACTCTCGCGCAGCAGCGGCAGGGCGGCCAGGGTCAACTCCAGCGGCGCGTGGTAGTCCACCGCCATGACCCGGCGAAACACCGCCGGGTCGGTGCGAGTGGTTGGCGAGCGGTGGGTGATGCCGGCGTTGTTGAGCAGCAGGTCGAGGCGGCCAAATACGGTTTGGCAGGCGTCGAGCAGTTGGCGGTGCAGCTCGGGATCGGTGATGTCGCCGGACAGGCCTTCCACTCGCTCACCGCCCAGTTCGGCGACTCGTGCGGCCAGGCCGACGGCGTCGATATCGGTGAGCAGCAGGCTGTCGCCACGGGCGTGGCAGGCCTTGGCCAGCTCCCAGCCGAGGCCGCTGGCGGCGCCGGTGATCAGCGCTACGCGCATCATTGCACTCCTTCGCCAAGCACGGCGGCAGGCTGGCCCGCCGGTGGGCGGCGGGCCCAGAACAGTGCCAGCACCAGCCCCGCCAGCAGTTGCCAGCAACCCCAGAAGGCGGCGATCAGCAACATGCCGCCGGCCTGTGGGAAGAAGGTGAAGATCAGCGCCATGCCCAGGGCCGAGTTATGGATGCCGGTTTCCAGGGTCACCGCGCGCACGTCGGCCTCCGGCAGGCGCCACAGGCGTGCGCAGAGGTAGCCGAGTAGCAGGGCCATGCCGTTGAGCGTGACCACCAGCCAGAAGAACAGGTGGAAGTGTTCGATGAACTGTTCGAAGTTCTTGGCGAAGGCACCGCCGACGAAGGCCAGCATCACCAGCAGGGAGAAGTTGCGCAGCGGTTTCTCCATTCGGCGTGCAAGCTGTGGGCGGCGCTTGCCGAGCAGCATGCCGGCGATCATCGGCAGCACCAGGACCAGCACGACCATGGCCAGCAGTTCGACCGGGTCGACACTGATCTCGGTGAGCAGCGCCCGGGTGTTGGGGTTGAGCCCGGCGTACAGGGCGAAGTTGAGCGGGGTGAAGATCCCCGCAGTGATGCTCGATACCGCGGTGACGCTGGCCGACACGGCGACGTTGCCACGGCCCAGCCAGGTCATGATGTTGGAGAAGGTGCCGCTCGGGCAGGTGGCGACCAGGATCATGCCCAGGGCCAGGCTCGGGTCGATCGGCAGCAGGGTGGTCAGCAGGCAGGTGCTGGCCGGCAGCAGCACGAATTGCACGAACAGGCCGATCAGCGGCGCCTTGGGCGTGCGCAGGATGCGCTTGAAGTCATCGGCGCGCAGCTCCAGGGATACGCCGAACATCATCAGGGCGATGATGGCGTTCAGCGCGATCATTGCGCTGGGGGAAAACTCAAGATTGACGGCAGGCATCGAGGCTTTCCTTTGGCGAAGTCGGGGTCAGGTGCTGTTTGAGTTCGGCGATATGGGCCTTGAGCGCGGCGCGGTAGCTGTCCTTGTGTACGTAGTAGGCCATGCGTTCCAGCTGCAGGTAGGCGTAGCCGCCGTCCAGGCGCTGAGCGAAGCGTTGCTGTACCTGCTCATGGAAACGCGCGGCCGAGGCATGGCCGTCGAGTTGCTGGCGGATCACCAGGGCGACCAGCTCGGCCTGTTCAGCGCGGCCCTGCCAGCCGAGGCCGGAGGCCTCGATCATGCCGAGCATGAACAGGTCGCGGTGCAGCGGGTGGAACACGTTGAGGTACAGCTGCGGCGCGCCGGCGTCCTGGGGCCAGTTCAGCTCGGCGCGGTCGATAAAGGGATAGTCGAGCTTGTAGCCGGTGGCCTGGAGGATCAGGTCGTAGTCGGCGCTCTCGCCATTGGCGAAAGTCACGCTATGGCCGCTGACCGCTTGGATATCGCCGCGCGGCTGGATATCGCCATGGCCGATATGGTGCAGCACCAGCGAGTTCATCACCGGGTGCGACTCGTACAGGCGGTAGTCCGGATCGGGCAGGCCGTACTGCGAAGGCTTGCCGAGCAGGGCACGCACCAGCAGGCCGTCGACCAGTTGCTTGAGCCGGCGCGGCAGCTTGACTGCGCCGCCGAAGGTATCGGTGGGCTTGCCGAGGATGAACTTGGGCAGGAAGTGGTAGCCGCGGCGCACCGACAGGTCGACCGAGGCGGCGCGGTGCACGGCATCCACGGCGATATCGCAGGCCGAGTTGCCGCAGCCGACCACCAGCACGCGCTTGCCGGCGAAGATGTCCGCCGACTTGTAGGCCGAGGAGTGCAGCAGCTCGCCGGCGAATGAACTGGGCAGGGCCGGCTGGTTGGGCTGGTGCAGGGTACCGTTGGCGATCAGCACGCCGTCGAACTGCCATTCGCGCTGCACACCGGCGCATTCGCTGACCAGGCGCCAACCCTGGTCGAGGCGTTCCAGCTTGAGCACACGGGTATTGAACTGGTAGTGCTGGCGTAGGCCGAAGTGCTCGGCGTAGTCGCGAAAATACTGACCGATCTGCTGGTGTCGCGGATAGTGCGGCACTGCGGCGGGCATGGGGAATTCATCGAAGGCGGTGGTGCCCTTGGATGAGATCAGGTGCGCCGACTCGTACATGGTGCTGTGCGGGTTGCTGATATCCCACAGGCCGCCGACATCGCTGTGCAGCTCGAAGCCGACGAAGGGGATAGCATGGCGTTGTAGCTGACGGGCAGCCGCCAGCCCCATGGGGCCGGCTCCGATAATGGCGTGCATGCAAGGTGTCTCGATTGTCTTTCTAGTGTTATTCCGTAAGCATATGCACCCTCGCGTAGGCCGTAACGGCTCAATCAGGACCTTTACTGGTTAATTCAAGACCATGAGCACCACGCCTTCCGTCACCGTGCATTACGCCCAGGCCATTCTGCAGGCCGCCGAGCGCCTGGCCTTGCCGCTGCCGGCCGAGTTGCGCGCACTGGGTGGCGAGGCACGCATTCCCCTGGCGCGCCAGGACGCCCTGTGGGAGGCCTTCTGTAGCGCCTCCAGTGATGCGTTGATCGGGTTGCGCCTGGGCTGTGCCCTGCAGGTCGGTCATCTGGATATGGTCGGCGCCCTGCTGATGAGTTGTGAAACGGTCGGCGAGGCGCTGGAAGCCCTGCTCGAGTACTACCCGATCGTTGGCGAGGGCGGCGAGTTCAGCCTGCAGCGGGCTCCCGGGCAAGTACGCCTGGTCTACCAGCCGCATTACCAGGTACGCCGCGAAGAGCGGGTCGAGGCGGTGCTGGCCAGCCTGCTGCACATGACGCGCTGGATCGCCGGCAACAAGCTGGGCCCGTTACAACTGAATTTCAGCCACGCCGCCCGTGGCGAGCTCGCCAGCTATGCCGGGCTGCTGGATTGCCCGTTGCAGTTCGAGGCCGCGGACAATGCGCTGCTGTTTGCCGAGGCCGACCTGCAGGTGCCGCTGATCCAGGCCAATGCCCTGATGCGCGAGCACCTGCGCGGCCTCGCCGACAGCCTGCTCGAACGCCTGGGTACGCAGAGCCTGGCGGTGCGCGTGCAGCAGTTGCTGCGCCAGCATCCGCGCTGGGGCAAGGAGCGCATCGCCGAACAGCTGGCACTCAGCGGGCGCCACCTCAACCGCAAGCTGGCCGAGGAGGGCAGCAGCTTCAAGCTACTGCGCGAGCAGGTGCTGTTTGCCATGGCCGAGCGGCTGCTGCGTGAGTCATTGCGCCTGGCCGATGTCGCCGAGCGTCTCGGCTTTTCCGATGAGAGTGCGTTCGCCAAGGCTTTCCGCCGCTGGAGCAGCATGACACCAGGGCAGTTTCGTCAGGGGCAGAGTGAATGAGTGATTTGCGCGAAGAACGGGTATTGGCCGAAGTGCAGGACCAGTTCGGTCTGGTCCGCGTGCTGGAAGTCGGCGACTACCGCTTCCTCGAATTCGGCGATGCCATCGAGCAGAGCTGTGTGTTCACCCGCGACCCGAAGTGGCTGGAGTACGACTACACCCGCGCCATGTTCCTCGGTGCGCTGTGCCATGAACAGCCGGAAACCGCGCTGTTTCTCGGCTTGGGCGCGGGCAACCTGACCCAGGCCTGCCTCAGCTTTATCGAGCTGGACGACGTCGAGGTGATCGAGCTGCGCCCGGACGTGCCGCGCCTGGCCATGCAGTACCTCGGCCTGGCCGACGACCCGCGCCTGACCATCCGTATCGGCGATGCCCTGGAGCTGCTCGACAGCGCCGAGTCGGCCGACCTGATCTTCCTCGACCTGTACACCGACACCGGGCCGGCGGTCGGCCACCTGGCCTGGAAGTTCCTGGAAAACTGCCAGGCCAAGCTCAACCCGGGCGGCTGGCTGGTGATCAACCAGTGGGGCACCGACGACGGCAAGCCGCTCGGTGCGGCGTTGTTGCGTGGTCTCTATCACCGCCATTACTGGGAAATTCCGGTGAAGGAGGGCAACGTCATCCTGCTGGTGCCGGCCGATTTGGAGCAGGAGCTGCAGCCCGAATTGCTCTCGGCCCGCGCCGCCGAGCTGGCGCCCCGTCTGGGCTACTCGCTGCAGCCCTTGATCGACGTGCTGCGTCCGGCCAGTTGAGGTCGGTGCGAGGGAGTTTCTACTTCTCCACTTAGTTCTCCTGACTTAGGGTGCCGCTGCGGCTCAACGGCCTTTGAACTCGCCGGGGCGGCGCTCAAGCATGGCGCGTACGCCTTCCTGGGCATCTTCGCTGGCCATCAGCGCGGTAACCAGCGGATGCAGGTTGGCAATCGCTGCCGCTTCACCCTCTTGCACGGCCTGGCGCGCTGAAGCCAGGGTGGCGCGTACGCCCAGCGGCGCCTGGGCGGCGATGCGTTCGGCGAGCGCCAGGGCGCCGGGCAGCAGATCCTCGGGGCTGAACACTTCCTGTACCAGGCCCAGGCGATAGGCTTCCGCGGCATCGAAGGGGTCGCCGGTCAGCAGCCAGCGCATGGCATTGCCCCAGCCAGCGGCCTGGTGCATGCGCAGGGTGGCGCCACCGAAGGGCAGGATGCCGCGCTGCACCTCCATCTGGGCGAAGCGGGTATCGCTGGAGCACAGATTGATATCGGAGGCCAGCATCAGCTCGATGCCGATGGTGTAGCAGTAGCCGCGGGCGGCAACGATCACCGGCTTGCTGACCCGTGGGCCGCCGAATACGCCCCAGGGGTCGCAGCCACCGGCGGGAATATGCCAGCCGGCGGCAAAGGTGGACGCCACTTTGGCCAGATCGAGGCCAGCGGTGAAGTGCTCGCCATGGGCGAACACCAGGGCCACGCGCGCTTCCTCATCGCGCTCGAATTCGCCATAAGCCAGGCAGAGCTGATTGAGCATGTCGAGGTCGAAGGCGTTGCGCTTGTCGCTGCGGTTGAGTCCGATCAGCATTATCTGGCCACGTTTCTCGCGGCTGATGCGGTCGGTCGTCGGCTCGGCCATGGGGTGGCTCCAGGTTCGCTAGGGGAGTTCCCTTTATAGTCAGCCCGCCGGCGGTCGTGCAAACGCATTGCCCGCCTGAATGGCAGGCTATGATCTGCAAGACGCGCGCCGCTTCTGTAAAAAATCTGCCACGTGGACAGCTTTTCCTGTATGATTCGCGCCCGGCCAAACTTGGCCGTCGTTCAGGTAGTAAAACTCACGAAGCGCTTGCTTCGGCAGCTTGTCCGCATAGCGGACTATCCTTGACGCTTTATTCATTTAGTTTTCGCAAATCCCCGCCTACACGGCTGCCAGGGTGACCTTCGGGTCCTACATGGCATGTGCAGCTTTGGAACTTGGGTCTTTGCGGATGCACCTAGAGGCAGACCCATGACCCAGGAAGTAACCGGCACTTTCGCCGAACTCGGCCTTCATCCTTCTATTCTCGCTGCGCTGACCGCGGTGGGTTACGAAGAGCCGTCCCCGATTCAATCCCAGGCGATCCCGGTGATCCTCGCCGGCCACGACATGATCGGCCAGGCGCAGACTGGTACCGGCAAGACCGCAGCGTTCGCCCTGCCGATCCTGTCGAAGATCGACCCGGCCAAGCGTGAACTGCAGGCGCTGATCCTCGCGCCGACCCGTGAGCTGGCCCTGCAGGTGGCCACCGCGTTTGAAACCTACTCCAAGCAGATGCCCGGCCTGAGCGTGGTTGCCGTTTACGGCGGCGCGCCGATGGGCCCGCAGCTCAAGGCCATCCGCATGGGTGCCCAGGTCATCGTCGCCACCCCGGGTCGTCTGGTTGACCACCTGAGCCGCAACGACCAGCTGCTGTCGACCATCAGCCACCTGGTGCTGGACGAAGCCGACGAAATGCTCAAGCTCGGCTTCATGGATGACCTGGAAGTGATCTTCCAGGCCATGCCGGCCAGCCGCCAGAGCGTGCTGTTCTCCGCGACCCTGCCGGCCTCGATCCGCACCATCGCCGAGAAGCACCTGCGCGAGCCGAAGCACATCAAGATCGCCGCCAAGACCCAGACCGTCTCGCTGATCGAGCAGGCGCACCTGATGGTGCATGCCGACCAGAAGGTCCAGGCCGTTTCGCGCCTGCTGGAAGTCGAGGAATTCGACGCCCTGATCGCCTTCGTGCGCACCAAACAAGCCACCCTGGACCTGGCCTCTGCGCTGGAAGCCAAGGGCTACAAGGTTGCCGCGCTGAACGGTGACATCGCGCAGAACCAGCGCGAGCGCGTCATCGAGTCGCTGAAAGACGGCCGTCTGGACATCGTGGTCGCCACCGACGTAGCTGCCCGTGGTATCGACGTACCGCGCATCACCCACGTCCTCAACGTCGACATGCCGTACGACCCGGAGTCCTACGTGCACCGTATCGGCCGTACCGGCCGTGCCGGTCGCGTTGGCCGTGCGCTGCTGCTGGTGACTCCGCGTGAGCGCCGCATGCTGCAGGTGATCGAGCGTGTAACCGGGCAGAAAGTTGCCGAAGTGCGCCTGCCGAATGCCCAGCAGGTGCTGGACGCGCGCATCAAGAAGTTGACCAACAGCCTGGCGCCGCTGGTGGCCGATGCCGAAGCCAGCCATGGCGAACTGCTCGACCGTCTGGTTGCCGATATCGGTTGCACCCCGCGTGCCCTGGCCGCAGCCCTGCTGCGCAAGGCCACCAATGGCCAGTCGCTGAACCTGGCCGACGTCGAGCGCGAGCAGCCGCTGGTGCCGACCGTCAGCGCCCCGCGCGAGCGTCGCGAGCGTGATGGCGAGCGCAGCAGCGGTGGCGATTTCGCCCCGCGTGAACGTCGTGCTCCGGTGCCGCTGACCGAAGGCCGTGCCCGTTGCCGTACCGCCCTGGGCACTCGCGACGGCATCGCCGCGAAGAACCTGCTCGGCGCGATCCTCAATGAGGGTGGTCTGGCCCGCGAAGCCATCGGTCGCATCCAGATCCGCGAGACCTTCAGCCTGATCGAACTGCCGGAAGAAGGTCTCGACCGTCTGCTCGGCAAGCTCAAGGACACCCGCGTTGCCGGCAAGGCCCTGAAGCTGCGTCGTTATCGCGAGGATTGATCCCCTGGGATCGAACCAAAGCTGAATGAAAAGCCCCGCCAAGTGCGGGGTTTTTTATTTCGGGTGATTGGCTGTAAACGCCCGTAGATCTGGGCTATTCGGGCAGCAGATACTTGCGGTCGGCAATATGGTATTTGCGGTTGATCGCCATGTACTCGCGGCTGAGGAAGAATGTTTCCAGTGCCTGCTGAAGTTGCTGTGCATCGGCCTCGGCGGTCTGTTTGCTGACGGCCATCCAGATATCGGCATCGAAGAATTTGTGACCACGCCGCAGCTTGATCTTGGGCAGATGATTGCTGAGGGAATACTCGCGAGCGACGTAGTGGGCGGTGACGCTGTGTGCCGACCAGACCTTGATGCGTCCCGCCAGCAAGCGCCGCAGTGCGATGACTTCACTTTCCGAGTCCTCGACCAGGTAGGCATCCGTTCCAAGAATGCGGCGCACCTCGCGGGTTTGCGGGCCGCCGGCCAAGCCCCCGATAGAGCCGGCATGGCGAACTTGTTCGAGGCTGTCGATGGATGTTTCTGGATCGATGGCCCAGGCGTAGCAGGGCTCACGCAGGATCAATGCTAACCAGCGGTACTGTGTTTCACGTTCAGCCGTGCGGATCAACGGGAACAGCACCACATTGGGTTCCTGCAGGGCATATTGCTGGGCGCGCCGCCAGGGGATCATGCCGACTTCGATCTTTTCCAGCAGGTGAGCCTGGCGCATGGCGCCAATGAATATTTCGCCAAAGTAACCCTGCATTTCCTTGCGCGCAGGGTCGACCGACACCGAGAACGGCGGCATGTTCAAGGTCAGGGCACGAAACTCGCTACTCAGCTCGGCAGTCGCCGACGGGCTGAGTAGCAGTCCGCAGAGGAGTGCAATGGTATGGCGCATAAAGGCGGCCAAAAGGAGGGGTGGCTGCATGGCTCAACTCATCGGTTTCTGCTCAGTGTAGAAGTCTGTCCGGCCTGCGACTAACAAAGCTGAGGTGCCCTGGCTATCGACTGGCGTGGGAGCTTGCCGAGCAACGCCGCTGTTGTGAGCGGAAACTGTCTATGGCCTGGCGAGAGCCTCATCCCGTCAGGGCTTGAGGCAAAGTCATTGCTGCTGGTGTGATTCGATTTGCAAGGCCAGGTTGGGCATTCCCGTGGGTATGCGCCTGGCTGAGTTCATCAAGTATGTTTGGCCGTTGCTGTTGTTTCGCTACTTCTTGCGCAGCGGCATCTGGCGCACCTTTGCCGAGAACTACATGAGTCCCGAGCAGGTCGATGGGGTGGGCGTCACCGTGCTGGAGGTGTTGTTACTGCCTGTCAGCGCTTAATGTGTTTTCAGGCGAAGCTGTAGATATCCATGCCCAGTGCGCCATAGGTGAAGCCGCTGTGCTCGACCTTGAAGACGCTGCCGGCGCCGCGGGCGAAGTACAGTGGTAGCAGGTGTTCGTCGCTCGGATGATTGCGCCGGGCCTGCGGGGCCTGCTGGCGGTAGTCGTGCAGGGCGGCCTCGTCACCAGCCTGCAGCTTCTGCACCATCCAGTCGCGGAACTCCAGGGCCCAGGGCGTGATGGTCTGCGGGCCGGCGCGCCAGTCCAGTTCGCCGAGGTTGTGGGTGATGCTGCCGGAACCGATCAGCAGTACGCCCTGTTCGCGCAGGCTGGCCAGGGCGCGGCCGACGCGGGTCTGCAGTTGCGGGCCGGCATGGCTGGGCAGGGACAGTTGCAGCACCGGGATATCTGCTTCGGGATACATCAGTGACAGCGGTACCCAGGCGCCATGGTCGCGCGGGCGCTGTTCGTCCAGGCGCGCCGCAAGGCCGGAGTCGGCCAACAGCTGCTGGGCTTGCTGGGCCAGTTCAGGCGAGCCGGGTGCCGGGTACTGCACGGCGTACAGCGGCGCGGGGAAGCCGCCGAAGTCGTGCCAGGTGCGCGGTTGGGCGGCGCTGCCGAGCAGCAGCTCGTCGCTTTCCCAGTGGGCGGAAACCACCAGAATGGCGCGCGGTCTGGGCAGCTCGGCCGCCAGGCGGGCGAGGGCGGGGCCGCTGGCGCCTGGTTCGAGGGCCAGCATGGGCGAACCATGGGAGATAAACAGACTGGGCAGCACGCTGAAGTCCTCCTGAGAGCCTATCCAAAGGCTGCTGCGCGTCGGCCATGCGTCGTTAAAAACAGGCTCGGACAGCCGCTTGCGGCTAACGCGCTTTAGCGCGACCCGAAGGGCGAGTGAAACGAGTCATGCTCATTTACCATTCGTAAACTGCGCTTCCTCGCCTGTTTTTGCCTAGCCTGGCTCTAGCTCGCGAGCCTTTGAACAGGCTCTGAGTGAGGCTGATCATTGATCAAACGAGGCCGGGCTTCAAACGGGAAAAGCTGGGGTTTCTTATCGGTTGAATCGATTGGATCGTGGAAAAGACCAGGGCAGCCGTAGCTGCCCTTGGTCGTGTTGCCGTGCAATCAACCGCGCTGGCGCAGGGCCTGGATGCGCTGTTCCAGCGGCGGGTGGCTCATCAGCAGACCAGCCAGGCCGTTCTTCAGGCCGCCGTTGATGCCGAAGGCAGTCATGCTGCTGGGCATTGCCACCGGGATGCCCTGTTCGGCACGCAGGCGCTCCAGGGCGCCGATCATCGAGCCGGTACCGGCCAGGCGGGCGCCGGCTTCGTCGGCCTTGAACTCACGTTTGCGCGAGAACCACATGACGATGATGCTGGCCAGTATCCCCAGAACAAGCTCGGCGAAGATGGTTGCGACGAAGTAGCCGATGCCCGGGCCGTCTTCGTTCTTCAAGATCACCTTGTCGACGAAGTTGCCGAAGATGCGCGCGAAGAACATCACGAAGGTGTTCACCACGCCCTGGATCAGCGCCAGGGTGACCATGTCGCCGTTGGCCACGTGGCCGATTTCGTGGGCCAGTACGGCTTTCACTTCATCCGGCGAGAAGCGTTCGAGCAGGCCCTGGCTGACGGCGACCAGGGCGTCGTTCTTGTTCCAGCCGGTGGCGAAGGCGTTGGACTCATGGGCAGGGAAGATGCCGACTTCCGGCATCTTGATCCCGGCATCGCGGGCCAGCTCTTCCACGGTCTGCAGCAGCCACTGTTCGTGGCGGGTGCGCGGCTGGGTGATGATCTGGGTGCCGGTGCTCATCTTCGCCATCCACTTGGAGATGAACAGCGAGACCAGCGAGCCGGCGAAGCCGAACACGGCGCAGAAGACCAGCAGGCTGCCGTAGTTCTGACCGGTGAAGCGATCGACCCCCAGCAGTTTGAGGGTGACACTGGCAATCGCCAGTACCGCCAGGTTGGTGGCCAGGAACAAGACAATACGCATCATGGTGTGAAGCTACTCCTCGGAGCGAGAAAACATCAGGTTATGCCGGCTATATAGGGGCGTGGGGCAGGCATCTTCAACCCGGTGACTATTTCAAACTGTGTCCCGGGCCGGGTTTAGAGCGCTTTCGAACAGCAGGCGGGTGAGGCGGGCGACTTTTTCGCTGTTGTGCAGCGACAGTGCTTCACGCAGTTGCCAGGCCAGGGTGGCCTGCACGCGACGCACCGCCGGTGGTGGCGGGTTGTCGCCAGCGGGCAGGGCATGCGGCAGGCCGCGGCTCAGGCGCAGGAAGCCCTTTTCGCTGAGCACGGCCTGATCCAGGGCGTCGTAGCCGATGGTCGAGTCGTAACGCAGGTAGCCTTCCTCGGCCAGCCACAGCAAGGCGCCCAGGCAGCTCTGGTGGCGTTTGCTGGGCAGGCCGAATTCGTCCGGCTCCTCGCGGCCGATCAGGTCTTCCACATACAGCGCGATTTTGCGCGGAAAGGCCTGATAGAGTAGGAGCATGCCGGCGGCGGCATCCTTGTAGAACTCGTCGATCTGCAGATCCATGGCCGTCCCCGTGCCGCGCTTACTGACGGTAGGACTTGAGGAAGCTGCCGATGCGCCCGATGGCCTGCTCCAGGTCATCCACGCGCGGCAGGGTGACCACGCGGAAGTGATCCGGCCACGGCCAGTTGAAGGCGGTGCCCTGGACGATCAGCAGCTTCTCCGACAGCAGCAGATCGAGGACGAATTTCTCGTCGTTGTGGATCGGGCAGACCTTGGGGTCGATCTTGGGGAAGGCGTACAACGCGCCCATCGGCTTGACGCAGCTGACCCCGGGGATGTCGTTGAGCAGTTCCCAGGTACGGTTGCGCTGCTCCAGCAGGCGGCCTTGTGGCAGTACCAGGTCGTTGATGCTCTGGTAGCCGCCCAGTGCGGTCTGGATCGCATGCTGGCTCGGCACGTTGGCGCACAGGCGCATGTTGGCCAGGATGTCGATGCCCTCGATGTAGCTCTGCGCCTTGTGCTTGGGCCCGGAAATGGCCACCCAGCCGGAGCGGAAGCCGGCCACCCGGTAGGACTTGGACAGGCCGTTGAAGGTCAGGCACAGCACGTCCGGGGCCAGCGAGGCGGTGCAGATGTGCACGGCGTCGTCATACAGAATCTTGTCGTAGATCTCGTCGGAGAACAGCACCAGATTGTGCTGGCGGGCCAGCTCGACGATTTCCAGCAGCACTTCGCGCGAGTACACGGCGCCGGTCGGGTTGTTCGGGTTGATCAGCACCAGAGCCTTGGTGTTCGGCGTGATCTTGGCGCGCATGTCGGCGATATCGGGGAACCAGCCGGCCTGCTCGTCGCACAGGTAATGCACCGGCTTGCCGCCGGAGAGCGCCACGGCAGCAGTCCACAGCGGGTAATCCGGTGCCGGGATCAGCACTTCGTCGCCGTTGTTGAGCAGCGCCTGCATGGCCATCACGATCAGCTCGGAAACGCCGTTACCGAGGTAGATGTCTTCGATGCCGACGCCTTCCACCTGCTTCTGCTGGTAGTACTGCATTACCGCCTTGCGCGCGCTGAACAGGCCTTTGGAGTCGCTGTAGCCCTGGGCGGTGGGCAGGTTGCGGATCACGTCCTGGAGGATTTCCTCCGGGGCTTCGAAACCGAACGGCGCCGGGTTGCCGATATTCAGCTTGAGGATGCGATGGCCTTCCTCTTCCAGGCGCTTGGCGTGCTTGAGCACTGGGCCGCGAATGTCATAGCAGACGTTGGCGAGCTTGTTCGATTTGCTGACCTGCATGATCCAGATTTCCCGGGAGAAAGCACCGCGATGGCGGCGGGTGGCATTGATCCTGCGCCTTGGCAGGTTGTAACGCTGCTGCCAGACTGGCGTCCAAAGAGGCACGCATGATACGTGCGGCCCGATGCCCGGAAAAGGTACAGGTCGGGCTTTTTTCTGCCACTGAGGTGTACCCCATGGAAAAGATCGAAAAACCCCTGGAAGCCTGGCGCGACGAGCTTTCCGACGAGCAGTTCCACGTCTGCCGGCTGGGCGGCACCGAGCGTGCCTTCACTGGGGAATACCACGACAGCAAGGTGCCCGGCATCTATCACTGTGCCTGCTGCGGCGAGGCATTGTTCGATTCGGCTGCCAAGTACGACTCCGGCAGCGGCTGGCCCAGCTATTTCCAGCCGGTCAATGGCGAGGCTGTCGCCGAGAAGGCCGACTTCAGCCACGGCATGCACCGTATCGAGGTCAAGTGTGCCAAGTGCGATGCCCACCTGGGCCATGTCTTCCCGGATGGACCGCGGCCGACCGGGATGCGCTATTGCATCAATTCGCTGTCGTTGAAGCTGGTGCCGCGCGAGTAGCGCGCGTGGCTGGAAAATAAGGCTCGCTGATTGGCGGGCCTTATTTTACAGCAATTGAATTGTGTGCAATTCAATTGCTCACTATATTGTCCAGGTTCCCAACCCATTCGGAGTGCCACCCATGAGCGACAAGCTGCTTGATATCCCGGTTACTACCATCAAAGGCGAGCAGAAGACCCTCGCCGACTTCGGTGGCAAGGCCGTGCTGGTGGTCAATACCGCCAGCAAGTGCGGTTTCACCCCGCAGTACAAGGGCCTGGAAAACGTCTGGCAGCAGTACAAGGACAAGGGTCTGGTGGTGCTGGGCTTCCCCTGCAACCAGTTCGGCAAGCAGGAGCCGGGTGACGAGGGCGCGATTTCCGAGTTCTGCGAACTGAACTTCGGCGTCAGCTTCCCGCTGTTCAAGAAGATCGATGTCAATGGCAGCGACGCCCATCCGCTGTTCGTGCAGCTGAAACAGCGCGCTCCGGGCCTGCTCGGCAGCCAGGGCATCAAATGGAACTTCACCAAGTTTCTGATTGGCGCCGATGGCCAGGTGGTCAAGCGTTTCGCCCCGACCACCAAGCCGGAAGACCTCAGTGCCGAGATCGAAGCCCTGTTGCAATGACTCCACTGGATGATGCCGAGGCGCAGCTGCAGCTGGACAACCAGCTGTGCTTCAAGCTGTACGCTGCCTCGCGCGCCGTTACCCGCGCCTACAAGCCGATGCTCGATGAGCTCGGCCTGACCTACCCGCAGTACCTGGCCATGCTGGTGTTGTGGGAGTGGCAGGCTGCGCCACCCGAGCAGCCGACGGTCAAGGCCCTGGGTGAGCGCCTGCTGCTCGATTCCGGCACGTTGACGCCACTGCTCAAGCGTCTGGAGCAGCTCGGCCTGGTGCTGCGCCAGCGCTCGCCGCAAGACGAGCGTGAAGTGCACCTGCGCCTGAGCGAGGCGGGTGTGGCGCTGCGTCAGCGCGTGTTGCCGCTGAAGGGGCGTTTGCTGTGTGACAGTGGTTTGGATCTGGCTGAACTGGATGGCCTGCAGCACAGTCTCGGCGGCTTGCTGCAGCGGCTCACGGTGTCGTCGTGAGTGGCAGCCAGTTGTCCAGCAGGGTGGCCAGGTCTTCGCGGCGGAAGGGTTTGGCCAGGTAGTCGTTCATCCCGGCTGCCTGGCAGCGCTCGCGCTCATCGGGCAGGGCGTTGGCAGTCAGGGCGATGATCGGCAGGTTTGGCCAGCGACCGTTCTGGCGAATGCGCCGGGTCGCCTCGTAGCCATCCATCACCGGCATGTTGCAGTCCATCAGCACCAGATCGACCGAGTTTTTTTCCAGGTAGCTGAGGGCTTCGCCACCATGACCGGTGACTGCCACCTCGCAACCCAGCTTGGCCAGCATGCCTTTGGCCACCAGCTGGTTCACCGGATTGTCCTCTACCAGCAGTACGCGGGCCTGGCGCAGCTTGTTGGGCTGCACCACGGGCGTGCTGACGTTGCTGCCCTGGCGTGGTTGCAGTAGGCGCTGCAGGCTTTGCTGCAGGGTGGCGCGAGCCAGCGGGCGGGCCAGTTGCTCGAATGGTGCCAGCGCACTGGTCTGTTCGCTGGAAAGGAAACCGCCGTAGGCCGAGACCAGTAGCAGTGGGGCGTTGCTGCTCTGGTGCAGCTCGACCAAACGCTCGGCGCTGTCGCTGATCAGCAGGTCGGCCTGCTGGCCACCCAGGCTGGCGTCGCTGTCCAGGCGTCGATAACTCAGTCCCCAGTTACCCAGCCAGCTGCCCAGCAGCTCGGCCAGGCCACTGTTGGCCTGGCAGAAGGCGATGACCCGTCCGGACAGGGCGGGCCACTGCTGCGCCGGGGTATGGCTGGGCAGCGGTAGTTCGGCGCAGAACTGGCTGCCGAAGCCCTCCTGCGAATTCAGGCTCAGCTGGCCCTGCATGGCTTCGCACAGGCGCCGGGTCAGGGCCAGGCCCAGGCCGGTGCCGCCATACTGGCGGGTGATGCCGACGCCGGCCTGGGTGAAGGGCTGAAAGATGCGCGACTGGGCTTCCTGGGCGATGCCGATCCCGGTATCGCTGACCAGGATGCGTACGCCGCCAGCGCTGGGTACGACGCGCACATCGACGCGGCCATAGCGGGTGAACTTGAGGGCGTTGGACAGCAGGTTGCTGACGATCTGGCGGACCCGGGTCGGATCGCCCAGCACCTGGGTTGGCAGGCGCGGGTCGAGCAGGCACGTCAGCTCGACATTGGGGCCGGCGTTCTGCGACAGCAGGCTGGCGGTGTCTTCGACCAGGCTGCCGAGGTCGAACGGGATGTGCTCCAGCTCCAGCTGGCCGGCCTCGAACTTGGACAGGTCGAGGATGTCGTTGAGCAGTTCCACCAGTACCTTGCCCGAGTCGTGGGCGATCGACAGCTGCTGACGCTGCTCGACATTCAGCGGCCCGTCCAGAGACAGGGCAAGCATGCCGAGCAGGCCATTCAGCGGCGTGCGGATTTCGTGGCTCATGTTGGCGAGGAAGGCGGCGCGGGCCTGGGCCATGTCCAGGGCGGTGCGGCGCGCCTCTTCCAGTTCGCTGTTGGACAGGGTCAGGCGGGCATTGGTGGCTTTGAGTTCGGCAGTGCGCGCGGAAACGATGTTTTCCAGCTCGGCCAGGTACTGGGTCAGGCGGTCCTCGGCTTCGCGGCGCTGGTCGATTTCCTCGTGGATGTTGGCCAGCTGCTGGTTGGTGACTGCCACCAGGGTGCCGATCTCGTCCTCTTCATGGCCGCTCGGGCAGGGCACGGGGGTGAAGTCGCGGCGCGGGTCGCGCTCGCTGAGGGCGCGAATCACGCCGACCAGGGGCTTGGTCAGCATGGCGTAGAACAGCACCAGCAGAATCAGCGACAGCAGCAGGCTGCGCACGAAGCCGGTGAGCAGGGTGAGCACGGCGCGGCGCAGGAAGTCACTGCCGAAGGCGAAGGTGTCGACTTCCAGGCGCAGCATGCCGAGGGCTTCCTGCGGGGCGTGGCTGACGAACAGGTGGTCGACGAACTGACGGCGTTCGTCGAACAGGAAATCACTGAAGATCCGGTAGTCGCTCTGGCTGGGCGCGCGTTCCACCGAGGCGAGGATCATGCCGCTGTTGTCGATGATCTCCGCGCGCATCACCGCCGGTGAACGCAACAGGCCGAGTACCAGCTCCTGGGCCAGTTCGGCGTCGATGTTGTAGGCAATGCGCGCAGCCGGGTTGTGGCTGATTTCCAGCAGTGAGTTGATTTCCAGGTCGATGGCGGCGTCTTCGCTGGCATAATCCAGGCCGACCTGAATCAGGCTGAGCAGGGTTCCGAGGATAAACGCCACCAGCACCGTGATACTGGCCTGTTTGAACGACAGGCGGTGGGTGAGTGAGATATCCATGGAGGGCAGGGCGGTTCCTGAGTTCGTGCGCCAGCCAAGCATAGCCCATCACACCTGACTGTCGGCAGGTGTGCTTTTGAGGAGTGAGTCGTGGATGCCCGCTTGAATAGCTTTCTACAGCGTGCCGAGGAGGTGCTGGAGCGCCTCGACCCGCTGTTGCCGGTGCGTCGTGTGGCACTGGACTGGAATGTAACTGTTGCTGCGCGCTGGTTTCGCGAGGGGCAGGGCGGCTACCTGCAGCCGTTGCAGGTCAGCCTGGACCTGAGTCTGGCCGATCTGGTCGGTATCGATGTGCAGCGCGAGCAGCTGGCGCGCAATACCCGTCAGTTCGTCAGCGGCCTGCCGGCCAACCACGTGCTGCTGTGGGGCGCGCGGGGTACTGGCAAGTCGTCGCTGGTGCGGGCGCTACTGGCCGAATATGCCAAGGGCGGGCTGCGCCTGATCGAGATCGAGCGCGACTACCTGGCGGATTTGCCGCGGGTGGTCGAGCAACTGGCCGGGCTGCCGCAGCGTTTCGTGTTGTTCTGTGACGACCTGTCGTTCGAAGCCGGCGAAGGCGATTACCGGGTCTTGAAAAGCGTGCTGGATGGCTCGCTGGAGCGGGCTCCGGACAACGTGCTGCTATACGCCACCTCCAACCGCCGCCATCTGGTGCCGGAGAAGGAAAGCGACAACGACAACTGGCAGCGCGTCGAGGGCGAACTGCACCCCAGTGAGGCGGTGGAGGACAAGATCGCCCTGTCCGACCGCTTTGGCCTGTGGCTGTCCTTCTATCCCTTTACCCAGGAGCATTTCCTTGCCGTGGTGCGCCACTGGATCGAGGTGCTGGTTGCCCAGGCAGGCCTGCAATGGCAGTGGAGTCACGAGCTGGAAATCCTGGCCATCCGCTGGGCGTTGGGGCGTGGCAACCGCAATGGCCGCTGTGCCTACCAGTTCGCTCGTAGCTGGGTCGGCCAGCAGTTGCTGGAGAGTGCGCAATGATCGATTTGGCCGAGATCGGCCAGGGGCAGTCAGGCTACGCCTTGCTGGCTGCTCAATTAAGCGCTTTGCGCCCCTCTCCCTAACCCTCCACAAGTGGGAGAGGGGACTGTCCGTGTTGTCTGGAAGTCATTATTCCGCTGTATGGCTGCTGCATTAGCTGCAATGAGAAACGTCGCTTTCCAGCGTTGTAGCCCGGATGCAATCCGGGAGCGGAGCTGCCTGTTTCCCGGATTGCATCCGGGCTACGACTGAGGCGTCGCCGGATGCTGAGCGGGCAAAGAAAAACGCCGCGGCTGTGCGAAGCAGGCGCGGCGTTTTCTTAAGGGAACAGCGTTCCGGTAATGCCGGGCTGTTCTTGGACTGCTATTCAGTCGTAGATGTTCTTCTTCTTCCAGTCGTCTTCGCCGAGCGACTGCAGGCCATCGGTCAACTCGCTGTGCTCGTTCGGCGCAGGCTTGGCCTTTTCCAGGACCATGTCGTTGGCGCGGGCCAGCTGTTGCTCCAGCTGTTGCAGCTGGCTCTGGTAGCGAACCGGGTCGGGTTGCTTGCGCAGGTACTGCACGCCGCGCTCGTAGGCCAGGCGTGCCTGGCCAGGCTGGCCTTGCTGCAGGGATTGCTGGCCAAGGTTGGTGAAGAACTCGTAATGCAGCTGCACGAGGATATGACGAATCTCGCCGAGCCAGCGCTTGGCATCGTTGGCCGGTAGTGCGCCATCCTGCGCCGCGCGGGTGATCTGACTATGGAAGTTCTCCAGAAGGAAGCGCACGTCCTTGGCTTTTACTTCAGTCAGGATGGGTTGCGGGGCATTGCGTACGGGGATGTCTTCGCCCTTGGCGACCATGTCGCGCAGTTCGGCAATGCGGTTGCGCAGGGCGGAGTTCTGTTTATCGAGTGGTAGCAGGCGGTCGCTGAATTGCAGTTCCAGGCGCGACAGCAGCAGTTTGAGTGCCGGGGTCATCAACTGACCAGGCATGTTGTCGGAGACATCGCGACTACGCCGCACGCGATCATTGAGATCGGCCTTGAGTCGGGCCTTCTCCAGCTTGCTGCTCTCCACCATATGATTGATGTAGCCGATGGCGATGAGTAGCACGATGACGCCAACAACCAAGGCGGTGATGAGAAGTGGGGACACCGATGAATCTCCCGAACGCTTGTTTTTCTCCCGAGTGTAGTGCGTTAGCCAATATGCTCATAGCGCTATATCAGTTTCGACACTGAACTCATTGATTTGAAAAAAGTTTTGATTGAGGGTTGACGACCTCAAAGAGCATCCCTAGAATGCGCGCCACTCCCAACGCAGAAGCGGAAACGCAGAGCGAAAGGAGCCGGAAAGCTGTTGTAAGCTCCGGGCCACGTCCCCTTCGTCTAGTGGCCTAGGACACCGCCCTTTCACGGCGGTAACAGGGGTTCGAGTCCCCTAGGGGACGCCATATTTGCGGGAATAGCTCAGTTGGTAGAGCACGACCTTGCCAAGGTCGGGGTCGCGAGTTCGAGTCTCGTTTCCCGCTCCAAATAAACAAAAACGCCGCTCAATCGAGCGGCGTTTTTGTTTGCGCGTAATTCAGCACCATGAAAAAGGCCCGCCGGTCATGCCGTGCGGGCCTTTTCCGTTGGCGCCCCGGATGAACCGGGGCAGGGCTATCAGTGCTTGGGGCTTTCCGGCGGCAGGGCCAGCAGCTGCTTTTCCTGGGTCCAGTCGAAGGGCTGGCCATTGGCCTCGGCTTCGTAGCGACGCTCGTCGAGGTTCTGGTACAGCTCGATTTCCTCGTCCGGCATGAAGTGCAGGCAGTCGCCACCGAAGAACCACAGCAGGTCGCGCGGCACCAGGTGGGCGATCTGCGGGTAGCGGTGGAAGATCTGGCTGATCAGGTCCTGGCCCAGGTACAGGCTGTTCTCCGGGTCTTTCGGCAGTTCCACCAGCAGTTCGTCATAGCGCTCGAGGAACAGGCCGTGGGTATCGTCTTCCACCAGTTCGGCTTCACCCAGGGCAACCAGGATGCCGCGCAGGTGGGCGAGCAGGGCGAGGTGGTGGTCGAGGTGGGAGGCAGCCATGGCAATGATCCTGATTGAAAACGAGCGCGGCAGTATAGGGCGCCAGGCGCCTGCTGTCCCGGCTTGCTGGTGAGCACTCTTCTATATAGGCAGCGGTTGTCGGGCCGACATGGCGACAAGGCCGGTGAGCTTGGCCGGATCGCCGCTTTCGCCGGGCCGATGCGCCGATAGACTGGGAGCGACTCCAGGGAGCGTGCCATGCAGTCCTACCTTCAAGCCGGTCAGTTCATCGATAGCGAGCATCCATTGGTGGTCGAATTCGCCGAGGCCTGGTGCGGTACCAGCCTTGATCCGCGCGAGCAGGCGATCAGCCTGTACTACGCGGTGCGTGACCAGATCCGCTACAACCCCTACAGCTTCAGTCGCGATCCCGAAACCCTGAAAGCCAGCCATGCGCTGGTCGCCGGCGAATCCTACTGCGTGCCCAAGGCGCTGCTGCTGGCGGCCTGCGCCCGGCATTGCGGCATCCCGGCCCGCATCGGTCTGGCCGATGTGCGCAATCACCTGTCCAGCCCGCGCCTGCTGCAGATCCTGCGTAGCGAAATATTCGCCATGCATGGCTACACCGAACTGCTGCTCGACGGGCGCTGGGTCAAGGCCACGCCGGCGTTCAACCTGGCCCTGTGCAAGGTGTTCAAGGTGGCGCCGCTGGAGTTCGATGGACGCACGGACAGTGTGTTCCACCCATTCAATCAGCAGGGCGAGCGCTACATGGAATACCTGGCCGATCACGGCCAGTTCGACGACCTGCCGGAGACGCTGTTCTTCAGCCATCTGCAGCACTGCTACCCGCACCTGTTCGCCGCCGATTCGGCGTTTCTCCGTGGCGATTTGCAGGCCGAAGTGGCCGCCATGCAGGCCATCGATAGTTAACATCAGCATTCGCGACTTTTTTCTTGTGCCCAGGCTGGGTAGGGTGCAACTCCTGCAAGCTCCGAAGGCTCCGCTAACCTGAAACATCAGGTTGCAAACGTCGCGGCGCGCCCCTATCTAAGTCGTTCATTTCGCTGAGTACCTAGCCCTCATGAGTTCCGCTCTGTCCATCCGGCAGCTGACCAAGACCTACGGCAATGGCTTCCAGGCCCTCAAGGGCATCGATCTGGAAGTGGCCGAAGGCGACTTCTTCGCCTTGCTCGGCCCCAATGGCGCCGGCAAGTCCACCACCATCGGCATTCTTTCCACCCTGGTGAACAAGAGCGGCGGCACGGTCGAGGTGTTCGGTCACGACCTCGATCGCGACCCTTCCGGCCTCAAGCGCTGCCTGGGCGTGGTGCCGCAGGAATTCAACTTCAGCCAGTTCGAGAAGGTCTTCGACATCGTCGTGACCCAGGCTGGCTACTACGGCATCCCGCTGAAAGTGGCCAAGGAACGCGCCGAGCAGTACCTCAACCAGCTCGGCCTGTGGGACAAGCACGACGTGCCCGCACGCATGCTCTCTGGCGGCATGAAGCGCCGCCTGATGATTGCCCGCGCGCTGGTCCACGAGCCGCGCCTGCTGATTCTCGACGAGCCCACCGCCGGGGTGGACATCGAGTTGCGCCGCTCGATGTGGAGTTTCCTCAGCGAGCTGAACCAGAAGGGCATCACCATCATCCTCACCACCCACTACCTGGAGGAGGCCGAGCAGCTCTGTCGCCACATCGGCATCATCGACCACGGCAGCATCGTCGAGAACACCAGCATGAAGGCGCTGCTCAAGACCCTGCACGTGGAGACCTTCCTCCTCGACCTCAAGGAGGCGCAACTGGTGGCGCCGCAACTGCTGGGCTACCCGGCGACCCTGGTCGACCCGCACACCCTGGAAGTACAGGTGGAAAAAGACCTCGGCATCACCGAGCTGTTCCGCCAGCTGGCGGCGCAGAAGGTCGAGGTACTGAGCCTGCGCAACAAGAGCAATCGCCTGGAGGAACTGTTCGTTTCCCTGGTGGAGAAGAATCTGGCCAAGGTGGCGAAATGAGTCCCGAACTGCGTTCCAACCTGATCGCCCTGCAGACCATCGTCGTCCGCGAGGTGCGCCGCTTCACCCGTATCTGGGCGCAGACCCTGCTGCCGCCGGCGATCACCATGGCCCTGTACTTCGTCATCTTCGGCCGGCTGATCGGCAGCCAGGTCGGCGATGTCGGCCAGTACAGCTACATGGAGTTCATCGTGCCGGGGCTGATCATGATGTCGGTGATCACCAACTCCTACAGCAACGTGGTGTCGAGCTTCTTCAGCAGCAAGTTCCAGCGCAATATCGAGGAGCTGCTGGTGTCGCCGGTGTCGCCGCACACCATCCTCATCGGCTATGTCGTGGGCGGCATGCTGCGTGGCCTGGCGGTGGCCTTTATCGTCACCCTGCTGTCGCTGTTCTTCACCGACCTGCAGGTGCACCACCTGGGCGTGACCGTGCTGGTGATCATCCTCACCGCGATCACCTTCGCCCTCGGCGGTTTCATCAACGCGGTGTACGCGCGCAACTTCGACGACATCTCGATCATCCCGACCTTCGTGCTGACGCCGCTGACCTACCTGGGCGGGGTGTTCTACTCGATCAGCCTGCTGCCGCCGTTCTGGCAGACGGTGTCGCTGGCCAACCCCATCCTGCACATGGTCAATGCCTTCCGCTACGGCATCCTCGGCGTCTCCGACATCAATATCGGCGTCGCCATCGGCATGATGGTGCTGGCCAGCAGCGTGCTCTACATCGTCTGCATTCGCCTGTTGCAGAGCGGCCGGGGCATGCGTCAGTAGTATATGAAGTAACACTTTCGGCGGTCGGCAGCTGGCGCAACCGCCGTTAGACTCGACCGCCTGGACAACAAGAGGTCGATCGATGTCTTCCCGCCGCCACGCCTTGCTGCTCACCTGTGTTATCGCCTGCAGTCCGCTCCCCGCACTGGCCGAGCAGGCACCGCTGGTGGAAGTGGTGCAACCCGAGCGGACGCTGGTGCGCGATGAGCTGATCACTTTCGGTTCGCTGCGCTCCGACGAGTCGACCGTGATCCGCCCCGAGCTGGGCGGGCGCCTGGCGGCCGTGCATTTCCGCGAGGGCGAGGCGGTCAAGGCCGGCGAGCTGCTGGTCAGCCTGGACGATGCCATCGCTCGTGCCGAGCTGGCCCAGGCCCAGGCCAATCTCGATCTGGCGGAAAAGAGCTTCCAGCGCACCCAGCTGCTGTTCAAGCGCGGCGCCAGCAACGCCCAGGCCCAGGACGAGGCGCAATCCCAGCAGCAGGCCGCCCGTGCCAGCCTGGCCCTGGCCCAGGCGCGTCTGGACAAGACGCAGATCCGCGCGCCCTATGACGGTGTGCTCGGCCTGCGCCAGGTCAGCGTCGGTGACTACCTGAGCGCCGGCCAGGACCTGGTCAACCTGGAGGTGCTCGACCCGCTCAAGGTGGATTTCCGCATCCCGCAGAAGGCGGTCAGCCAGGTGCGTCTCGGCCAGGCCATCGAGCTGAGCCTGGATGCCTACCCCGGCGAGCGCTTCAAGGGCACGATCACCGCCCTCAACCCGCGCCTGGACGAAGTGGGCCGCAGCCAGGCCATCCGCGCCCGGGTCGACAATCAGGACCAGCGCCTCAAGCCCGGCCAGTTCGTCAAGGTCTCGGTGATCCTCGCCGAGCGCCCGCAGGCCCTGCTGATTCCCGAGGAAGCGGTGATGCCCATGGGCCAGCTGCTGTTCGTCAACCTGGTGGTAGACGGCAAGGTCGAGCGCCGGCAGATCCGCATAGGCCAGCGCCTGCGCGGCAAGGCCGAGGTGGTGGAAGGCCTGCAGGGTGACGAGACGCTGATCAGCGCCGGCTGGCAGAAAGTCGCGCCGGGCCGCGAGGTACGCACGGTCAAGCGCGGGGAGGGCGTATGACCCTCTCGGATATCTGCATCCGCCGGCCGGTGTTCGCCACCGTGCTGTCACTGATCATCGTCCTGCTCGGCCTGATGGCCTACCAGCGCCTGGCCGTGCGCGAGTACCCGAACATCGACGTGCCGATCGTCACGGTCAACGTCATCTACCCCGGCGCCAGTCCGGAGATCATGGAATCCCAGGTCGCCCAGCCGATCGAGGATGTGCTGTCCGGCATCGAGGGCCTGGATTTCGTCAGCTCCATCAGCCGCTCGGAAAACACCCAGATCACCGCGCAGTTCCGCCTCGGCAGCAACTCCGACGAGGCCGCCAACGACGTGCGTGACCGCCTCGGCCGGGTGCGCAGCCTGCTGCCGGACGAGATCGACGAACCGCTGGTGCAGAAGGTCGAGGCCGACGCCCAGCCGGTGATCTGGCTGGCGTTCTACAGCGAGCGCTTCTCCGCCATGGAGATCACCGATGTGCTGGAGCGGGTGGTGCAGGACCGCCTGCAGAGCATTCCCGGCGTCTCCGAAGTGCAGATCCGTGGCGCGCGCACCTTCGCCATGCGCATCTGGCTCGACCCGGAGAAGCTGGCCGCCCACGACCTCACCGTGCAGGACGTGGAAGATGCCCTGCGCCGGCAGAACGTGGAGATTCCGGCCGGGCGCATCGAGTCGGTGCAGCGCGAGTTTTCCGTGCTCTCGGAAACCGACCTGAAAACCCCGGACGACTTCAACAAGATCATCCTCGACGATTCGCGCGGCTACCTGCTGCGCTTGTCCGATGTCGGCCATGCCGAAATCGGCGCCGCCGACGAGCGCACCGTGGTGCGTTTCAACGGCAAGCCGGCGGTGTCCATGGGCCTGGTCAAGCAGGCCACGGCCAACCCGCTGGAGATTTCCGATGGCCTCAACGAGGCCATGCCCGAGGTGCGCAAGCTGCTGCCAGAAGGCATGCAGATGGCGGTGGCCAACGACAACTCGCTGTTCATCCGCGAGTCGATCAGCAACGTCTACACCACCATCTGGGAAGCGGTGCTGCTGGTCATCCTGATCATCTTCCTGTTCCTCCGCTCGCTGCGCGCCACTCTGATTCCGCTGGTGACCATCCCGGTGTCGCTGATCGGTGCCTGCGCGCTGATGATGCTGATGGGTTTCACCCTCAATACCCTGACCCTGCTGGCCATGGTCCTGGCCATCGGCCTGGTGGTGGACGATGCCATCGTCGTGCTGGAGAACATCCACCGGCATATCGAGCAGGGCATGAAGCCGATGCAGGCAGCCTTCGTCGGCAGCCGCGAAATCGCCTTCGCGGTGATCGCCATGACCCTGACCCTGGCCGCCGTGTACGCGCCGATCGGCTTCATGCAGGGCACCTCCGGCAAGCTGTTCACCGAGTTTGCCTGGACCCTGGCCGGCGCCGTGCTGGTGTCCGGCTTCGTCGCCCTGACCCTGTCGCCGATGATGTGCGGCCACTTGCTCAAGGCCCATCAGCCGCAGCAGCAACACAGCCGCGTCTACAACCTGATCGAAGGCTTCTTGCATAACCTCACCTACAGCTACCGCCACGGCCTGGAACGGGTGCTGCGCGCCTGGTGGCTGGTGGTTGCGCTGCTGCTGGGCATCCTGTTGCTGTGCGCCTGGCTGTTCGGCAGCCTGCGCAGCGAGCTGGCGCCGACCGAAGACACCGGCACCATCGTCGGCTCGATCAACGGCCCGGACGGTGCCACGGTCGGCTACACCAGCCGCTACGCCAAGCAACTGGAAGCCGCCTACGACGCGGTGCCGGAAACTAACCGCTACATGGTCATCGTCGGCTTCCCCACGGTGGCCCAGGGCCTGTCGTTCATGAAGCTGGAGGACTGGGACAAACGTGAGCGCAGCCAGTTCGAGATCCGTGACGAACTGCTGCCCAAGCTGCAGGACATCCCCGGCGTGCGCGCTTTCCCGATCAACCGCCCGCCGCTGGGGCAGAGCGCGCGTAACCAGCCGGTCAACTTCGTCATTCGCTCCTCGCTGGAGTACGCCGAGCTGCAGCAGTACGTCGACCAGCTGCTGGCCGAAGTGCGCGGTTATCCGGGGCTGGAGAGCCTGGACACCGACCTCAAGCTGAACACCCCGCAGCTCAAAGTTACGGTCAACCGCGAGCAGGCGGTGGCGGTGGGCACCGACGTGGCCACCATCGGCCGCAGCATGGAGAGCCTGTTCGGCAGCCGCCAGGTAACGCGCTTCAAGCAGAACGGCGAGCAGTACGACGTGCTGGTGCAGCTGCAGGGTGTGGATCGCAGCAACCCCGAGGACCTCAACCGCGTCTACGTGCGCGGGCGCAATGACAACATGGTGCAGCTGTCCAACCTGATCGAAGTACGCGAGACCGTGGCGCCGCGCGAGCTCAACCACTTCAACCAGCTGCGCGCGGTGACGGTGACCGCCAACGTCGGCTCCGGCTACACCCTCGGCGAGGCACTCGATCACCTGGAAGAGAAGGCCCGGGCGATCTTCCCGCCCGAGACCCAGTTCGATTACACCGGCACCTCGCGCGACTTCAAGGACTCCAGCAGCGGCGTGGCGCTGATCTTCGTACTGGCGCTGGTGTTCATCTACTTGGTGCTGGCGGCGCAGTTCGAGAGCTTCCTTGATCCGCTGATCATCCTGCTCAGCGTGCCGCTGTCGATGGCCGGCGCCTTGCTGGCGCTCAAGCTGTTCGGCGGCACGTTGAACATCTACTCGCAGGTCGGCCTGGTGACCCTGATCGGCCTGATCACCAAACACGGCATCCTCATCGTCGAATTCGCCAACCACCTGCTGCGCGAGGGCAGGGCGCTACACGAGGCGGTGATGGAAGCAGCGGTGCAGCGCCTGCGGCCGATCCTGATGACCACCGGCGCCATGGTGCTCGGCTCGCTGCCGCTGGCCATCGCCACGGGCGCTGGCGCCGAGAGCCGCCAGCAGATCGGCATGGTCATCGTCGGCGGCCTGCTGGTGGGCACCTTCTTCACCCTGTTCGTGGTGCCGACGCTGTACAGCTTGCTGCGGCGCTGGAAGCCGCTTGAGGTGGGGCAGGGTGAGGTGGGGTTGGCTTAGGGTGTTTGCGGGCTGGGCGGTCGGTAGCTGCCGGCCATATAGCGGCTACTCTGCCCGGTATATAAATCTGTCCCCTCTTCCCGGCAGAATAGTCTACGAACAGCATTGATAAATTGAGCTCATGAGATTCTATCCAGATGGTCCCGCTATACCGGATATCCTCTTAGAACGCTGCGATGCTGGTCGCGTTGTGTTTTTGTGCGGTGCCGGAGTTTCGTTGCCATCTGGGATGCCGACTTTTGTCGGCCTCACCCAATACGTCATAGAGTTCTATGACCCGCCAGCCGACTCAGAAATCATGGCCGCATTTCGGCCGTGGCTGGACGGTCAATCTGCAGCGAATGTCCCTCTCGACCAAATCTTCAACCTACTTCACCTTGAATACGGCAAGGCTGAAGTTAACGCTCTGGTCACAGAGCGGCTGAGTGCTCCCTTAGAAACTAACGATTTTGGACGTGAGCACGACCTAATCAAGCGAATTTCTTCGAGCCAAAACGGCGTGCCGCAGATTGTCACGACGAACTTCGACCGATTGTTCGAGGCCGGGCAGGGTGGGGAACATTTGGTCCGGCACGTACCGCCTGCTTTTCCAGATCTGAATTTCGGATCGAAAATAGAGGGGATTACATATCTACACGGGCGGCTGGTGGAAGCCGCCTCTGAAAGTCATCCCTACGTTCTGAGCAGCGCGGACTTCGGACGCGCCTACCTTTCAGAAGGATGGGCCACTAACTTTATCAGGCATCTCCTCGAACGATATACCGTCGTTTTGGTGGGCTATCAGGCGGAAGACCCACCAATCAAATACCTGCTTCAAGGCCTCAACCATGACGGTCAGTATGATCGATCTAGGCTCTATGCCTTTGATCGTGGGCTTCCAGAGGAGATCGAAGCCAAGTGGCGAGACCGAGGCGTCACAGCCATAGCCTATTCCAATCATCCAGACTTATGGAGGAGCCTGGAGGCCTGGGCAGACCGGGCCGATGATCCTCGCAGATGGCGTACATCCATAATTGCTAAAAGCCAGCAGGACCCGAAGAATCTGGCGCCTTATGAGCGTGGCCAGATTGCACATGTCCTGCGCACAGTGCAGGGGGCGAGATTGCTCTCGGAGGCTGATCCAGCACCTCATCCGGAATGGGTGTGTGTAATGGATGCGAATGTCCGGTCAGCCAAACAGAGCCGCAGCTATGGCGACGATGCAGAAGTTTTCGACCCCAAGGCCGCATATGGACTTGATGACGATCTAATGGAGGTCTCTGAGGATGATCGAAGGCAGGGTGTCAGCAACGACGATCTCCTTGCCTGGCGTGATGAAGACGATAATCCGCATGATTTTCATCGGTTGGGTGGCCGACAGACGGAAGGCTTCGAGACGATCCCGAAAAGGCTCGGGCATCTCATAACTTGGGTCAGAAAGTCACTTGATAGCCCTGTGCTCGCGTGGTGGGCCATCCGGCAGAACGGGCTTCATCCACGATTGCTACATGAAATTGAATGGCAGATAGAAAATGGGAAGGATCTTCACAAGCGTGCTCGACACACTTGGCGTCTGATCCTTGAGCACCACCGAGACCCTCGTAATCGTCAGTTGTATGGCGACTGGTTCAGCCTGAAAAAGATGATAGCGGTAGAGGGTTGGGCCCCCGGTGTCCTTCGCGAATTCAGGCGAGTCGCTCTGCCCCGAGTCGATATCAGGCCACCATTTGGTTTAGCGCAATCCAAACCACCATCTGCAAATTGGGAGGAAGTTCGCTTTAGTGACCTTGGTCAGTTCGAGGTCAAGTTCCTTGACCGGCATAACGAGGGCCTGGAAGTCCCTGACGAGGTATTGCCGGCGGTAATCAGCATCCTGCAAGAACAGCTAACTATTGCCTGCGGTCTTCTTGCTGATCTCGAACCAGTTTACGTTCAGACTCCAACGTGCTACCCGGACCGCGAGGTTGTCGGTAGAGAACGCATCACCGAAGACGCAGAGGTCATGACTTGGTTCATCCAGCTCTTTGACCGAATGGCTGGACTTAGGCCAGATCTGGCGAATGCCTATTCAACGAGTTGGCCCGAAACTGATCGGTTTTTCTTCCGGAAACTAAAGCTTTACGCGTTCAACAAGGCAGAGATTTTCGAGGCCGACTATGTCGCCAGCGCGATCTTGTCCTTTGATCAAGAGACCTTTTGGTGTCGCGATGCGATCCGAGAACTTCTTTTCCTATTGGCGGATCGGTGGAGGGATTTCTCTCAGGAGAGCCGAGATAAACTCACCGACCGAATCCTCTCAGGCCCTGATCAGCTTTCCCATTGGACTGACGACGAACTCCATGAGCTGCGGGATAAGTTCGCCGCCCGATACGCAAGGTATCTCGAACTGCATGATTGTGAGCTGACGGAAGATCGCAGGAAGCGACTTGCCGAGATGATCAGAGGTATTCCTGAATGGGGCGACGATTGGGCGACCTCGACGGTGACTAAATGGGGCTCTCAAGGAGGCTGGGTTCGCACGGACGAAACGCCTGGCGAGCTTATGAACCTCCCTGTAAGCCAGGTCATAGCCACGGCGAAAGGAGATATTAAACGCGATTTAGGAAGCCTCACCGAGAGGCGCCCCTTTACTGGTTTAGTAAAAGCCAATCCGCGCAAAGCATTGTCTGCACTGACGATTGCAGGAAGGACTGGCGACTATCCAGAGGCGTTCTGGTCGTCGATGATCAGTGAACTTCCTGCCGACATTACACCCAGGCTGAGACGGGTGTTCCTGAATCGAGTAGTGCGACTTCCACATGCGCTAATCGCCAAACTGCGCCATACCTTAGGCCGATGGCTCGAACAGAATTTGGTCGCGGTCCTTGAATTTGATGATGCTCTCGGTTGGGCGATCTACGATCACATCGTCGATGGCATCCTGAGTGGAGGGGCAGATGCGGCGAAGAGCGGGCTTGGCGAAGTCCGCCAAGGTGGACAAGTTATTCAACGGTCCCGACGTACACTCGATCACGCAATCAACGGCCCCGTTGGCATGTGTGCTGAGGTACTTTTTCATGCAGTGCCTGGAAAGACGCAGGAGGCCGGGTCGCTCATCCCAGAGCACATCAAGTTTCGTATCGAGCGCCTCTTTGCGGCGCCAGGTGAGGGTGCAGATCATGCCGTGTCGATAGTGAGCAGAAAGCTGAACTGGCTCATGTTCGTTGATCCTGTCTGGACTGAGGAGTGTCTTATTCCAATGTTGGAATTTGATCATCCAGCTTCGGAGCCTGCGTGGAACGGGTTTCTTCATAGTGAGCGGGTGCCATGGCAGCCACTGGCCGCAATCATCAAACCGTTGCTGCTTGGACTCTTTCCGTGGGTCGAGAGGTTTTCTTGGAATCAGGACTTCTCAAACGTAGCCGCCCAATGGCTGGGCTTCATGCGGGTGTTTCATTCAAATGAGCAGGGCGGTCTCTCACGAGTTGAAATGCGTTCGGTTTTACGAGCGATGTCTGATGAAACTCGTAATCGGTTCATTTTCTGGCTGGGTCTAGTTGGAAAGGAAAACGAGAGTGGCTGGGCCAAACACGTCATCCCCTTAATCGATGAGGACTGGCCGAGAGAGCGCCGATACAGAACCTCGGCATCGGTGAGGGCGTGGATCGGCTTGCTGGATGACACGGGTGATAGTTTCCCGGTCGTATACGAGGCGGTGAAGAGGTTCGTGGTCCCGGTGGAGGCAAATGATCATCCGTTCTACCGGTTCACCCGAGAGATCCATGATGGAAAGCCGATTACCGTTATGTTCCCCGAAACGACGCTGGACTTAATGAACAGAGCTACACCTCATGCCCTTACTCGCCTGCCATATCAGTTAGCGAAGGTGCTAGCACTGATTGCGGAAACCGAACCGCATCTGACATCAGATCCACGTTATTTACGTCTTATAGATCTTGTTGAGCGAAGCTAGATTTTGGGCTTTATGACCGGCACACCCAGTGAATCATCTAAGACGCTCTAGATACTCAATGGCCGCTCTCTGCCCCCTTGCCCCGACCGCTTGGGGTCGTTTTGAAGTCAAGAGACGATACGTTCAGGCTGTGCTACCGGCGCATGCGCGCACTTACTATCGAAAGCGCACCACGCATCAGCCCTTCAGCGCCTCGTTTGCTTGAGCAAGCAGTTCGCTGATCCACCCGACCTGCTGCGTTAGTGCTTGCACTTGCTCCTCGGGCACGGCCTGCCGCGCTTGGGCGAAGTGGGTGAGGGTGCGCTGCTTCAGGCGCAACAGGCGTTGCCACTTGGCCAGAAATGCCGAGCTGCGTTGCTGTAATTGCAGTGGGCCGAAGTACAGCTCCTGGGCGCTATACAGCACCGGCCCGTTGCGTTCGGCGACGATGATTTCGTAGTTGAAGCGGTTTTCCCGCAGCACTTCCTCGCCGAGGATGCGGTAGCCATTGTCCATCAGCCATTGGCGCAGGGGTTGCTCGCCGCCGTTGGGCTGCAGGATCAGGCGCTCCTCGCCGCTCAGGCGTGCCTGGTCGCGGTCGAGGATGTCGCGGATCGTCTCGCCGCCCATACCGCAGAGGCTGATCGCGGTGATGCCGTCTGCTGGTTCGATCGCGGCCAGGCCATTGGCCAGGCGTACGCTGATGCGCTGGCTCAGGCCATTCTCGCGCACGCTGCGTTGCGCCGCGTGAAACGGCGTCACCGCCACCTCGCCGGCCACCGCCGCCGCGATCACGCCACGCTTCATCAAGGCTACGAGCAGGTAGCCGTGATCCGAGCCGATATCGGCCAACCGCGCACCGGCCGGCACATGCGCGGCCACGCGTTCCAGGCGTTCGGACAATCTCTGTTCGTTCAACTGCTGCCTCTTTTCACCACGGTCGTCCGGCACGTTGGGCCGGAACGGCGGGCGATTTTGTCGAGCAACTGCGTGCCTGGCAAATCCCGGCGACCAGCGCCATGGCGCGGCCTGCGCTGATGGCTCCTGGGCGGCCCACAGCGCTCCCGCTAATTCTGGCCGTCACCTGCCGTTGGTCACACCGGTTTGCCGGCACGGCAGGAGGGACTATGCCTAAAGGACGCATCGTCTGCAGGGAGGCTCCGTCATGACCGCGCGCTTGCTGGTTCCATTGTTTCTGCTGTTCTCCTTTCTTTCCGGTTGCACTCTGGATCGCTCGGTTATCGCCGCCATGCCGGGCGGCAGCCTGATTGCCACACCCGCTCTGGCCTGTGCCGGCGATACCGTGACCATTGCCTGGGATACCCAGCGTCCACGCAGCCCGAGCTTCTGCGCTATCGCCAACGGCAATACCCCGGCGCTACAGAGCTGTCGCATCAGTGCCGACTGCACGGCTGGGGCGATATGCCTGGATGGCTTCTGCAATGGTTGTGCGGCCATCAGCGACTCGGCGCGCCGTATGAGCGAGTGCGCGGCGCCAAGCAACTTGGGCTGCGAGCCCAACCTCAATGCCCGCATCCAGATCACCCCCGAGCCCGAGCCGCCACTGGCCGATGCCAGCGATATCGTCCAGCACCGTGGCGAGCGCACTTTCGTGATCCGCGAGACCAGCAATATCGCCTTGCGTAGTGAAGTGATCGATGTCGAGGGCCAGCGTGCCGGGGTCGCCAGCGCCATCGGGCGCATCGATCTGGATACGCGGGCCGAGGTGATCCCCATCGATCTCCGGCGCATCGCCGCCAATGCCTACGAATGCCTGGGTGGCACCCGCACCTGGGGCGGCACGCGCCTGGAGGAGCTGTTCACCCGGGCTTCGCCCAATATGCATCTGCTCAGCATCCACAACCCCAATGGCTTCGCCGTGGTCGGCAATCTCAATGGCAACCCGTTGCGCCTGGCGGCCCGTGAGACTGTCAGCCTGAACCTGCCTTTGGTTGGGCCGATCCAGGCGCAGCCTGATCCCGACTTCCTGCGTACCCTGCCGCCGGTGCAGTGCACCGCCAGCCATGTCAGTGGCAGCTTGCCCAGCGCGCCGCTGCGGCTAACGGCGGGTTGTGTGTTGCCTTAACCGGCTAGGTTGGGAACTCCAGGATAAAGCGCGTCCAGCCCTCGGCCGACTCGCAGCGGATGGCCCCGCCGTGGGCGCGGACGATGGAGCGGGTGATGGCCAGACCAAGGCCGGCGTGTTCGGCATTGCCTTCGCGGCGGGCCGGGTCGGCGCGGTAGAAGCGGTCGAACAGGCGCTCGCGCAATGCGGCGGGAATCTCCGGGCCCTGGTTGGCCACTTCGATGCGTACGGTGGCGCCCGAGCTTGCAGTGTTCAGGTGCAGCTCGCCGCCGCTGGGGGTGAAGCGCAGGGCGTTGGCGATCAGGTTGCTCAGGGCGCGGCGCAGCAGGCCGCGGTCGGCGCTGAGCGCGGCCTGGCCGGTGACCCGCAGGGTGACTCCGGCATCCTCGGCCAGCGGGGTGAAGTACTCGGCCAGGGCGGCCAGCTCGACGCCCAGTTCCAGGCTTTCCCGCTGGGTCTGCAACAGGCCGTGCTCGGCCTTGGCCAGCAGCAGCATGTCGCCGACCATCTGCGCCAGGTGTTGCAGCTCCTCCAGGTTGGAGTGCAGCGCTTCCTGGTAGTCCTCCAGCGGGCGGGGCTGGCTGAGGATCACCTGGGTCTGGGTCAGCAGGTTGGACAGCGGCGTGCGCAGCTCGTGGGCGATATCGGCGGAGAACGCGGAGAGGCGGGCGAAGGCATCTTCCAGGCGCGCCAGCATGGCGTTGAAGGCCTGCGCCAGTTCGCCCAGTTCGGCGGGCAGGCCCTGGGTCGGCAGGCGGGTGGTCAGCGAGCTGGCGCCAACCTGCTGCGCCACTGCGGTCATGTTGCGCAGCGGGCGCAGGCCACGCCGCGCCACCCAGGCGCCGAGCAGGGCGGTGGCCAGGGCCGAGAGGCCGACGCAGAGCCAGATCAGCCGCTGCATCTGCTGCAGGAAATGCTGGTGGTGGGTGATATCCAGCAGCAGGCTCAGGCGCAGGCCGTTGGACAAAGGCTTTTCCATCACCCGGTAGTCGGTATCGCCGTTGCGCCAGCGTCGCAGCGCCTGCATGGAAATCGATAGTTTCTCGAGTTGCGGCAGGCTGCTGAACCACACCTGGCCGTCGCGGGTTTCGACGCGCAGGGCCAGTTCCGGGTGGCGTTGCAGTTCCTGCAGCACGGCGGGGCGGCGGCTGGCCAGGGCGCCGGGGGTGTCGGCGCCCTGCAGGATGTCGGCGAACACGGCCAGTTTGCCTTGCAGCAGTTGCCGGTCCAGGTCGATGAAGTGCCGGGCGCTGGCCTGGCTGAACAGGCTGCCGGCGATCAGCGCCACCGCCGCGGCGCAGGCGGCGAACAGCAGGGCCAGGCGATTGGCGAGCGACATCAGCGGCGCGCCTCCAGCACATAGCCCATGCCGCGCACGGTGTGGATCAGCGGCTGGGCGAAGCCGTCGTCGACCTTGGCGCGCAGGCGGCGGATGGCCACTTCGATGACATTGGTGTCGCTGTCGAAGTTCATGTCCCACACCTGCGAGGCGATCAGCGACTTGGGCAGCACTTCGCCCTGGCGGCGCAGCAGCAGTTCGAGCAGGGCGAATTCCTTGGCGGTCAGTTCGATGCGCTGGCCGGCGCGTTCGGCGCGGCGGCGCAGCAGGTCGAGGGACAGGTCGGCCAGTTGCAGCTGGGTGTCCTGCGCCACGCCGTTGCTGCGCCGTAGCAGGGTGCGCACGCGGGCCAGCAGTTCGGTGAAGGCGAAGGGCTTGACCAGGTAATCGTCGGCGCCGGCTTCCAGGCCACGCACGCGGTCCTCGACTGCGTCCCTGGCAGTAAGGAACAGCACCGGGGTTTCCAGGCCGGCGCCGCGCACGCTACGGAGGATCTGCCAGCCGTCGCGGCCGGGCAGCATCACGTCGAGAATCAGCAGGTCATGCTCGCCGGACAGCGCCAGCAATTCGCCGCTGCTGCCGTCGGTGGCCAGTTCGACACTGAAACCGGCCTCGGCGAGGCCCTGGCGCAGGTACTGGCCGGTCTTGGGTTCGTCTTCGACTATCAGCAGTTTCATTCGGGGCTCGCAGCTTGGGGCTCGTGCGGGGTGGATGCCGGCTTTATACGCCAGGCGAGGGCGGCAATGGGCAAAGCTGACAAAGTTGTAATCTTCGCGTCAGCTTAGCGCCAGTTGCCAGCGCCTAGAGTGGGGCATCGTCCATCCATGGAGCCTCACTCATGTCCGCTCGTATTCTTCTGCCGCTGCTCTTCGCCATCAGCCTGCCGGCCTTGGCCGACCAGGGGCATTTCGCGTTCGGCAAGCCGGCGAAAGCGGCCGAAGCCGACCGCACCGTCACCATCACTCTGGGCGATATGTACTACGAGCCGGCCAGCGTGCAGATCAAGGCTGGCGAGACCGTGCGCTTCGTGCTGAAGAACGACGGCGCGTTGCTGCACGAGTTCAGCCTGGGCGATGCGGCGATGCATGCCGAGCACCAGAAGCACATGCTGATGATGCAGCAGATGGGCATGCTCACCCCGACCGGCATGCAGCACGATATGAGCAAGATGGACCATAGCCAGCACGACATGAGCGGCATGGACCACGGCAAGATGGCCCATGACGACCCCAATACGGTGATGCTCGAACCGGGGCAGAGCGCCGAGCTGACTTGGACCTTCAGCCAGAGCACCGGCCTGGAGTTCGCCTGCAATATCCCCGGCCACTACCAGGCGGGCATGGTCGGTAATGTCGAGGTGCAGCCGTGAAGCGTCTGCTACTCGCCGCCGGTCTGCTGGGCCTGAGCCTGGCCGCCCAGGCCGGTCGCTACGAACTGGTGATCGACGAGGGCCAGGTGCGCTTCAGTGACGGCGTGCGTCCGGCGCTGACCGTCAACGGCCAGAGCCCGGCACCGGAACTGCGTTTCCAGGAAGGCGAGGCGGTGGAAATCGCCGTCACCAACAAACTGGATCGCATGACCGCGCTGCACTGGCACGGCATCCTGCTGCCCTATACCCAGGACGGCGTGCCGGGCATCAGCTTCCCCGGCATCCAGCCGGGTGAGACCTTCACCTACCGCTTTACGGTCAACCAGTCCGGCACTTACTGGTACCACGCCCATGCCGACTTCCAGGAACAGGAGGGCATCTACGGGCCGCTGATCATCGAGCCCAAGGGCCGTGAGCCGTACCGCTACGACCGCGAGTACACGGTGCTGCTGTTCGACTGGCAGGACGAGAAGCCGGAGCGCACCCTGGCCAACCTGAAGAGGCAGGCCGACTACTACAACGACCAGCAGCCGACCCTCGGCGACCTGCTGCGCGACGCCAAACGCGACGGCTGGAGCGCGGCGCTCAAGGATCGCTGGGACTGGGGCAACATGCGCATGGCCAAGACCGACATCGCCGATGTCAGCGGCTTCCGCTTCCTGGTCAATGGCCGCGATGCCGAGCAGAACTGGACCGCGCTGTTCAAGCCGGGCGAGCGGGTGCGCCTGCGCATCATCAACGGCTCGGGCATGAGCTACTTCGACCTGCGCATCCCCGGCCTGGCGATGACCGTGGTGCAGGCCGACGGCAACGATGTGCAGCCGGTGACTGTCGACCAGCTGCGCATCGCCGTGGCGGAGACCTACGACGTGATCGTCCAGCCCAAGGAGGGCAAGGCCTATACCCTGTTCGCCGAATCCATGGACCGCCGTGGCTATGCCCGCGCCACCCTGGCTCCACGGGTCGGCATGCAGGCCGAGGTGCCCGAGTTGCGTGCCCCGCGCCTGCTGAGCATGGCCGACATGGGCATGGCTCACGCCGGGATGGATCATGGCTCGATGGGCGGTGACGAGATGGCTGGCATGGACCATTCGGCCATGGCAGGAATGGATCACTCCCAGATGGCGGGGATGGATCACTCGCAGATGACCGGCATGGACCATGGCGCGATGAATCATGCGGCCATGGCCCAGGCCAACAACCCGGACTACGCCGCGGGCAGTGGCATTGCCCCCGAGCCGGTGGATGGCGGGCGCGTGCTGGTCTATGGCGACCTCAAGGCCATGCGCCCGGTCGACGGCTACCGGGCGCCGGACCGCACCGTCGAGCTGCAGCTGACCGGCAACATGGAACGCTACTTCTGGTCGTTCAACGGGGTGAAGTACTCCGAGGCCGAGCCGATCCGCCTGAAGTACGGCGAGCGCGTGCGCTTTCGCTTCGTCAACCAGACCATGATGAACCACCCCATGCACCTGCACGGCATGTGGATGCAGCTGGACAAGGGCAACGGCCAGTTCAACCCGCTCAAGCACGTGGTCAACGTGGCGCCGGGGCAGACCCTGGAAGTGGACGTGCCGGCCGATGCCATGGGCGAGTGGGCCTTCCATTGCCACCTGATCTACCACATGGGCAGCGGCATGTTCCGCAAGGTCGTGGTCGAGGCGGCAGACGGCAGTACCCAGCCGTTCTACAGCGAGCAACCGGCGGCCAAGGAGAGCGAACATGCGCATCATTAATCTGCTGCCGGCCCTGCTGCTGGCCACCCCGGCGCTGGCCATGGAACCGCACATGGACGCCATGCCGGTAGCCAAGCTGGCCGTGGATCACCTGGAACAGCGCTTCGATGGCGACGACCAGGCGCTGGCCTGGGAGCTGGAGGCCACCTACGGCAACGACCTGCACAAGGCAGTACTGAAAAGCAGCGGCGAGCGTGCCGACGGCGGGCCGACCGAGTCCAGCGAGACCCAGTTGCTGTATCGGCGCATGGCCAGCGAGTTCTTCGACTGGCAGGCCGGCGTGCGTCATGACGACCAGCCGGGGCCGGCGCGCAGCTATGCCGTGCTTGGGGTGAAAGGCCTGGCGCCGCAGTGGATCGAGCTGGACGCCAACCTGTTCGTCAGCGAGCGCGGCGACCCGTCGCTGCGCGTCGAGGCCGAGTACGAGCTGCTGCTGACCCAGCGCTGGGTGCTGGAGCCCAAGCTGGAATACGACCTGGCGCTGGCCGACGATCGCGACCTGGGCGTTGGCGCCGGTGGCAGCACCCTAGAGGCCGGGCTGCGCCTGAATTACCGGGTCAGCCCGCAATTCTCGCCCTATGTTGGCTATGTCTGGGAGAAGACCTACGGCCGCAGTGGCGACTGGCTGCGCGACGAAGGCGAGCATGACGAGGAGGGCGCCTGGGTGCTGGGGCTGAAGTTCTGGTTGTGAATCACCCTCTCCCACTTGTGGGAGAGGGGTCGGGGGAGAGGGCGGTGGGCAATTCACCCTCTCCCCAGCCCTCTCCCGTGAACGGGAGAGGGGGCGGCCAGCCTGTAGCCCGGATGCAATCCGGGGACGAAATGGCCGGATTCCCGGATTGCATCCGGGCTACGGGGGCTGCGCGCCAAGCGCGAGCATGCCGATGGGTGGGCTTGGGTGCTGGGGTTGAAGTTCTGGTGTGAGTCACCCCTCTCCCGCTTGTGGGAGAGGGGGCGGGGGAGAGGGCTGTGGGCAACTCAGCCTCTCCCCAGCCTGTAGCCCGGATGCAATCCCGGGCGGAGTGGCCTGCTTCCCGGATTGCATCCGGGCTACGGGTGACGAGAGGGCTTCGGGCATGGGGTACAATGCCCGCCGTTTTCCGCTTCCAGGCCCTCGCCATGCAACATCCCGCCGAACACTCGCCGCTGGGCAAGTCCAGCGAATACCTGTCCAGCTACAGCCCCGAGCTGCTGTTCCCGATTCCGCGCGCCACCAAGTGGGCCGAATTGGGGCTGACGGCCAGCACCTTGCCTTACCAAGGCGTGGACTACTGGAACTGCTACGAGCTGTCCTGGCTGCTGCCTTCCGGCAAGCCGGTGGTGGCCATCGGCGAGTTCGCCATCCCGGCCGACTCGCCGAATATCATCGAGTCCAAGTCGTTCAAGCTCTACCTCAACTCGCTGAACCAGAGCACCTATGCCAGCCAGGCCGAGGTCGAGCAGGTGCTGGCACGCGACCTGTCGGCCTGCGCCGGGGCGCCGGTGGCGGTGCGGGTGCGCAGCCTGGATGCGGTGGCCGCCGAGGGCGTGGCCGTGCTGCCGGGACGCTGCGTCGACGAGCTGGAAATTGCGGTCAGCGACTACGCCCATCCGCGTCCCGAGCTGCTGCGCTGCGCGGCGGGCGAGATCGTCGAGGAAACCCTCTACAGCCACCTGCTCAAATCCAACTGCCCGGTCACCGGCCAGCCCGACTGGGGCACCCTGGTGGTCGAGTACCGCGGCCCGCGCCTGGACGCCGCCAGCCTGCTGGCCTACGTGGTGAGCTTCCGCCAGCACCAGGACTTCCACGAGCAGTGCGTGGAGCGGGTGTTCCTCGACCTGCAGCGCCTGCTGCAGCCGCAGCGGTTGACCGTATATGCACGCTACGTGCGCCGCGGCGGGCTGGATATCAACCCGTACCGCAGCACGGCGCCGATCAGCCCGGACAATCGGCGGTTGGTACGTCAGTAAGTAAAAGCCGCTGTTCACTAAAGGAAAACGCCGCTTTCCTCCTCCTGGAAAGCGGCGTTTTTCCTTGCGGTAAATGCAGCGGCCAGGCAACGGGAGAATGACTTTCTGGCAACACGGACAGTCCCCTCTCCCACTTGTGAGGGTTAGGGAGAGGGGAGCAAAGCGCTTAGGGTTGTAGCCCGGATGCAATCCGGGGAGGGTGCTCAGATCCCCATATTGGCCAGGCTCTGCAGGATATTGCGCAGGGTGCCGGCCAGGGTCGGGTGCTGACTTTCGAAGCGCTCCACGGCCAGGTTGACCCCATCGACCAGGCTGGCATCCGGCGCGCTGGCCAGCTCCTTGGCCAGTTTCAGGTCGATCTCCTGCATCAGTTCGAGCAGGGCGGCGCGGTCGTTCACGTCCAGCGGAATATCGGTGGCGAGCTCGTCGCGCAGTTGCTGGAGATGTTGCTGCAGGCGTTCGGGCATGGTTTCTCTCCTTCAAGACAGCAAAGTGGACCCTCACTCGACGGCAAAGGTTCGTCCTTTTGCTTGAAGGTTAATCCAGCTCGCGCGCTCTTGCCTGATCGGGATCAATTGCGCTCAGGGTTTTTCGCCTTTGTGCCGGCGCATGGCCAGATCCTGCAGGCAGGCCGGCACTTCACTCGGGTGGTCGATCACCGAGTGCGCGCCGAGGCGATAGAGCTGCAGGGTCGCCTCGACCCGCAGCTTCTCGCGCTCACTGCTCGACAAGGCCTGCCAGTCGCCCAGGGCCAGGCCGCACAGCGAGCCACAGGTGGCCAGGGCGATGCACCACAGTCCGGCATTGAGTCCGGCCTGCAACAGGCGCGGTTCGCTGGCGATCAGCACGCAGCCGTGCAGTTTATCGACCTGCAACCCGCTGAGGGCCAGCCAGATGCTGTCCGGTGCCGGCCAGGGGCGGGCTTGGCCGCGCTGCCCGGCTGCGAGCCAGGCAGGCAGTGCGGAGGCCAGGCGGGCGCTGGCGGCCGGCGGTAACTCGTCGAGCCAGGCAGCTGGCAGCTGCTGTTGTTGTACTTGAGCAAGCAGTTCGCTGACGCCCGGTAGGCATTCCGCATGCTCGGCGGCGCTGGCCAGCAAGGCGGCGTCCTCCAGCGGGCCGGCTGTGTGGGCGAGGGCAACCGGCAAGGTGCGGGCGCCGAAGTCCACCAGGCAGCCGGAGAGGCCGAACAGCAGGGCATTGAAAGCGGGGGCAGCGTTGGGGCTGGACATGACGTGGATTCCCGAGATTCACGGGGCAGGCTAATCCACGCCGATGACGTTTCAGTGACGCCGAGGTTTCAGCCTCTCAGGCGCCCATCACGCTACGCAGGCTGTCAGGCACCGGCACCGAGGCGTTGCTGGCATGGTCGATCCAGACCAGCTTGCAATGGCCTTCGCCGTAGCAGTTGTGCGGATCTTCGCGGGTGCTCAGGCGATGCTCGACCACCAGGCTGCTGCGCCCGACCGCGCCGGCGTACAGTTCGATCACCACGGTAGCCGGATGCACCACCGGCTTGAGGTAGGTGTGCAGGGTCTGCAGGACGACTGGCCCCTGCGGTGCGTGGTCGATGGCAATGCCGGCGAGGGCGAACCACTCCACCCGCGCTTCCTGCACATATTCGAGATAGACGGTGTTGTTGACGTGGCCGTAGTTGTCCATATCGCCCCAGCGAACCGGGATATGGGCGGTGTGCAGAAGGCGTTTTTCCGTCATGCGTTCGTCCGCTATGCTGCTGCCTTAAGAGGCCGGGCTGTTTATACTGCGCGACCTGATGGGCTGGCCGTGGGCCGCCACACTACTGTTGCCATGGAGAGACTGCAAATGCGTATGGCTGCTGCAAGCTGGATCGAACGTCTGGGTCGTTTGTGTGCCTGTGCCACCCTGGTGCTGGTTCCGGCACTGGCGCAGGCCTCTGAAGACGATCCGTGGGAATCCTTCAATCGTCCGATGTTCAGTTTCAATGACACTCTCGATACCTACGCGCTGAAGCCGTTGGCGCAGGGTTATCAGACCGTGACCCCGCAATTTCTCGAGGATGGTGTGCACAACGTCTTCGGCAATATCGGCGATGTCGGCAACCTGGCCAACAACCTGCTGCAGGGCAAGGTGCATGATGCGGGCGTGGATACCGGCCGCCTGATCTTCAACACCACCTTCGGCGTGCTGGGCTTCTTCGACGTGGCCACCAAGATGGGCCTGCAGCGCAGCGACGAAGACTTCGGCCAGACCCTGGGTGCCTGGGGCCTGAACAGTGGCCCGTACCTGGTGCTGCCGTTCATGGGGCCGAGCAGCGTGCGGGATGCCGGGGCGAAGATTCCGGACAGCTACCTGGGCATGTACCCCTACATCGACCATGTACCGACCCGCAACGTCACCCGTGGGGTGAATGTGATCGACAGCCGTGCCAGCCTGCTCGAGGCCGAGAAGATGGTCAGTGGTGACAAGTACATCTTCATTCGTAACGCCTACCTGCAGAATCGCGAATTCCGCGTGCAGGATGGCGAAGTGGTCGACGATTTTTGATCGGCGGCAGATAAACGAAAAAGGCGGCCTAGGCCGCCTTTTTCATGTCCAGATGTAACTCAGGTCATCGACAGGATGGCCAGTCCGATGGATTGGCGCCCATCGCCCAGGTCGATGATGCGCATTACTTCGCTTTCGGCATTGAGTCCCTGCAGCTCGTTGTGGTCGGAGGCGATATGCACCTTGACCTTCTGGCCCATGGTCACGCTGCATTCTGCTTCCAGTTGCATGCCGGTGCTCGACAGGTCGAGGCACAGGGCGGGTATGGCGCGGCCATCAATGTGCAAAGTGACTGGGGCTTCCAGTCGCATGCGGATGAAGTCACGTTTCTCGCTGTAGGCACGATCGCTTTGGCTCATGGACCCTGTCCTCTTGTTTTATTGGGTACTCCCGCGGGTCGTTATAACCCCCGCGGATTTGAGGTGTAAAGTCGCCTGGCGACAATCGGCAGCGGCTTGAATCGACTGCAGGATGGGAGTACCGTCTGCGCCGTGAAATGATCGTGTGCGGAAGCCTCCGAACACCAATCGTCAACTCCCTCTCCGGCGTCGTTTGCCTGGATACTGCATGCACAATCCCAGCGCCAAGCTGCTGATTATCGATGATGACGAGGTGGTTCGTGCCAGCCTCGCCGCCTACCTTGAAGACAGCGGTTTCACTGTCCTGCAGGCTGCCAATGGCTTGCAGGGGCTGGAAGTCTTCGAGCTGCAGCGCCCCGATGTGGTCATCTGCGATCTGCGCATGCCGCAGGTCGATGGTCTGGAGCTGATCCGCCGGATCAACGTGCTCAATACCGAAGTGCCGGTGATCGTGGTCTCCGGTGCCGGGGTGATGAGCGATGCCGTCGAGGCCCTGCGCCTGGGCGCCGCCGACTACCTGATCAAGCCCCTGGAAGACCTCGCCGTCCTCGAGCACTCGGTGCGCCGCGCACTCGACCGTACCCACCTGCGTCTGGAAAACCAGCGCTACCGCGAGAAGCTGGAAACCGCCAACCGCGAGCTGCAAGCCAGCCTGCACCTGCTGCAGGAAGACCAGAACGCCGGGCGCCAGGTGCAGATGAACATGCTGCCGCTGACCCCTTGGCGGGTCGACGGGCTGGAGTTCGCCCACCAGATCATTCCGTCGCTGTACCTGTCCGGCGACTTCGTCGACTACTTCCGGGTCGATGAACGGCGCATAGCCTTCTATTTGGCCGACGTATCCGGCCACGGCGCTTCCTCGGCCTTCGTCACCGTGCTGTTGAAGTTCATGACCACTCGTCTGTTGTACGAGTCGCGCCGCGGTGGTTTGCTGCCCGAATTCAAGCCTTCCGATGTGCTCGGCCATATCAATCGGGGTCTGATCAACTGCAAGTTGGGCAAGCACGTGACCATGCTCGGCGGGGTGATCGATGAGCAGAGCGGCAAGCTGACCTACAGCATTGGCGGGCACCTGCCGCTGCCGGTGTTGTTCAGCGAAGGTCACGCCCACTACCTGGAAGGCCGCGGCCTGCCGGTAGGTTTGTTCAATGAGGCGGTCTACACCGACCTGCAAATGGACCTGCCCAAGTCCTTCAGCCTGACCCTGCTGTCCGACGGCATTCTGGATCTTTTGCCCGGCGATACACTCAAAGAGAAGGAAGCCATATTGCCGCAGCTGATAAGCTCGGCCGGCGGTACGCTCGATGGCCTGCGTCAGGTCCTTGGGCTGGCCAATCTGGGCGAGATGCCCGATGATATCGCCTTGCTGGTGTTGAGCAGGAACCTTGCATGAATCCTGGGAATAGCCCCGGTAGAATCCAGTTTGCCGAGCAGGACGGTACCTTCGTTCTGAAGTTCATCGGTGAAGTGCGCCTGACCTTGTGCTCGGCGCTGGACTCCACAATCGAAAAAATCTTCACGGCGCTGAATTTTTCGGCGATCGTCATCGATCTGACGGAAACCCGTAGCATCGATAGCACCACGCTTGGCCTGCTGGCCAAGCTCTCGATCCTATCGCGGCAGAAGATCGGCCTCTTGCCGACCGTGGTCACCACCCACGCGGACATCACCCGGCTGCTGCAGTCGATGGGCTTCGATCAGGTGTTCAATATCGTCAACCAGCCGATCCCTTGCCCGGAGTGCCTGGATGACCTGCCGTCGCAGGATCATTCGGAAGCAGTGGTCAAGGCCAAGGTGCTGGAAGCGCACCGCATCCTCATGGGCCTCAACGACTCCAATCGCGAGGCGTTCCATGATCTGGTGAGCGCGCTGGAACGCAGCTAGCAGGCAGTTGAAAAACTACCTGCGTTGCCATCGCTGCGTTAAAAACACGCTAAAAATGCTCATTTACAGCTCGTAAACTGCGCTTCTTCGCCGTTTTGACCAGCCGGAGGCTGTTACTAACGTTGCGCCTTGCGCTGGCTACCTCGCCTACGTTTTTCAACAGCCTGCTAGGCCGGCCAGGAATAAAAAAGGGCGATACCCGCCAAGGTATCGCCCTTTTTCTTTGCCCGGGAATCAGGCCCGCGCGGCGAGCAGCGCCTCGAGTTTTTCCTGGTCACGGGCGAACAGGCGAATGCCCTCGGCCAGTTTCTCGGTGGCCATGGCGTCTTCGTTGAGGGCCCAGCGGAAGCTGCTCTCGTCCAGGCTCTGGCGGGCTTCACCGCTGCCGGCATTGAGCAGACGCGGCAGCTCGCCCTGGTCATCGCTCAGTTGCTGCAGCAGGTCCGGGCTGATGGTCAGACGGTCGCAGCCGGCCAGCTGTTCGATCTGGCCGAGGTTGCGGAAGCTGGCGCCCATCACCACGGTTTTATAGCCGTTGGCCTTGTAGTACTGGTAGATGCGCGCCACCGACTGCACGCCCGGATCTTCGGCGCCGACGAAGTCGCGGCCCTCGGCCTTCTTGTACCAGTCGTAGATGCGCCCGACGAAGGGCGAGATGAGGAATACCCCGGCCTCGGCGCAGGCCACCGCCTGGGCGAAGGAGAACAGCAGGGTCAGGTTGCATTGGATGCCGGCCTTTTCCAGCTGCTCGGCGGCGCGGATGCCTTCCCAGGTGGAGGCAATCTTGATCAGCACGCGCTCGCGGCCGATGCCGGCCTGGTCATACAGGCCGATGATGCGCTCGGCGCGGCGCAGGGTGGCCTGGGTGTCGAAGGACAGGCGCGCGTCCACCTCGGTGGAGATGCGCCCGGGAATCACCTTGAGGATTTCCTGGCCGACGGCCACGCCGAAGCGATCGCAGGCCAGGCCCAGATCGCCTTGGCAGCCCGCTACAGCCTCATCCAGCAGGTGGGCGTAGCGCGGCAGCGCGGCGGCCTTGAGCAACAGGGACGGGTTGGTGGTGGCGTCCACCGGCTTGAGCCGGCTGATCGCGTCGAGGTCGCCGGTGTCGGCGACCACGGTGGTGTACAGCTTGAGTTGATCCAGCTTGGAAGTCATGACGAAACCCTGTCGTTACAAGTGGCATGACCTTACCCGAGCGGCGAGTGCCGCTCAACGGTCTGGCTTGCAGGTTTCAGCGACCGGCGAGCAGTTCGCCGGCCTGATCGAGCAGGGCCAGTGGGTCCTTGACCTTGTGCACGTCCACCGAAAGCAGCTGGCGGAAGCGTCGTGCGCCGGGGAAACCCTGGGCCAGGCCCAGCACATGGCGGGTGATGTGGTGCATCACGCCGCCGCCGGCAATGTGCTGCTCGATATACGGACGCATGCGCGCCAGCGCCTCGGCGCGGCTGATCACTGGGCCTGGCTGGCCGAACAGCAACTGGTCGACCTGAGCCAGCAGGTAGGGGTTGTGATAGGCCTCGCGGCCAAGCATCACGCCGTCGAAAGTCTGCAGATGCTGCTGGCATTCCTCCAGGGTCTTGATCCCGCCGTTGAGGATGATCTCCAGCGCCGGGAAGTCCTGCTTGAGCTGCGCGGCGACCTCGTAGCGCAGCGGCGGCACTTCGCGGTTTTCCTTGGGTGACAGGCCTTCGAGAATGGCGATGCGCGCGTGCACGGTGAAGCTGGTGCAGCCGGCATCACGCACCGTGCCGACGAAGTCGCACAGCTCGGCATAGCTGTCGCGGCCGTTGATGCCGATCCGGTGCTTGATCGTGACCGGGATGGACACCGCGTCCTGCATGGCCTTGACGCAGTCGGCCACCAGCTGCGGATGGCCCATCAGGCAGGCGCCGATCATATTGTTCTGCACCCGGTCGCTGGGGCAGCCGACGTTCAGGTTGACCTCGTCGTAGCCATGCTGCTCGGCCAGCTTGGCGCAGGCCGCCAGCTCCGTCGGGTTGCTGCCGCCCAGCTGTAGGGCCAGCGGGTGCTCGCAGTTGTTGTAACGCAAAAAGCGCTCGGCCTCGCCATGCAGCAGGGCGCCGGTGGTGACCATCTCGGTGTACAGCAGGGCTTGGCTGGACAGCTGGCGCAGGAAGAAGCGGCAGTGACGGTCAGTCCAATCCATCATCGGCGCAACGGAGAAGCGGCGGGAGGGCTCGGCGCGTTGCGACACCGACGAGGTGGGGCTGTTGGGCATAACGGAACCAGAGAAAATGCGAATAAAGGCTGCAGCTGCACGCCTGGAGCGAGCGCTGTGCATGCTCTAGTTTACCCCAGCCATCTATTGGTGGTTGCGATTGGCGTGGTTGGCTGGTCCTGGCCACTCCTGCGAGGTCATACGCTGGCAATGAAAAACGGCGCCAACAGGCGCCGTTTTCGTTGCGTCCGATCAGATGCCGAACTTGTCACGCAGGGTGTAGTACCAGGCGCCGATGGCGCTGAATGGCACCTGGAACAGGCGACCACCCGGGAACGGGTAGTGCGGCAGGTCGGCGAAGGCGTCGAAGCGCTCGGCCTGGCCGCGCAGGGCCTCGGCCAGCACCTTGCCGGCCAGGTGGGTGTAGGTCACGCCGTGACCGCTGCAACCCTGCGAGTAATAGATGTTGTCGCCGATCCGGCCGACCTGCGGCAGGCGCGACAGGGTCAGCAGGAAGTTGCCGGTCCAGGCGTAGTCGATCTTCACGTCTTTGAGCTGCGGGAAGGCCTTGAGCATCTTCGGACGGATGATCGCCTCGATGTTCGCCGGATCGCGGGCACCGTAGACCACGCCGCCGCCGAAGATCAGGCGCTTGTCGCTGGTCAGGCGGTAGTAGTCGAGCAGGTAGTTGCAGTCTTCGACACAGTAGTCCTGCGGCAGCAGGCTCTTGGCCACGTCAGCGGCCAGCGGTTCGGTGGTGATGACCTGAGTGCCGCATGGCATCGACTTGGCCGACAGCTCCGGCAGCAGGTTGCCCAGATAGGCGTTGCCGGCAACCACCACGAACTTGGCTTTGACGCGGCCGTTCGGGGTGTGCACCACCGGGTTGGCGCCACGCTCGACGCGGATGGCTGGCGATTGTTCATGGATTACGCCGCCCAGCGACTCGACCGCAGCCGCTTCACCGAGGGCCAGGTTGAGCGGGTGGATATGGCCGCCACTCATGTCGAGCATGCCGCCCACGTAGCTGTCGCTGGCGACCACTTCGCGGATGCGCTTGGCGTCCATCAGTTCCAGCTGGGTGTGGCCGTAGCGCTCCCACAGTTTCTTCTGCGACTCCAGGTGCTTCATGTGCTTGGGCGTGTTGGCAGCGAACACGCCACCGTCCTTCAGGTCGCACTGGATGTTGTACTTGGCGATGCGCTCACGAATGATGCGGCCGCCTTCGAAAGCCATTTGCCCGAGCAGCTGTGCTTGCTTGGGGCCGACAGTGCGTTCGATCACGTCGATATCGCGGCTGTAGCTGTTGACGATCTGCCCGCCGTTACGCCCGGACGCGCCGAAGCCGACCTTGGCCGCTTCCAGTACGGTCACCTTGAAGCCGTTCTCCAGCAGGAACAGCGCAGTCGACAGACCGGTGTAGCCAGCGCCGATGATGCACACATCGGTTTCCGTCTCGCCTTGCAGTTCTGGGCGTGCAGGAACCGGATTGGCGGAGGCGGCGTAGTAGGACTGGGGGTAGGGGGTGTGCGTCATATTGGAACCTTTGTTCTTTATTTTTTACGAATGAGGCGATGCTACTCGACTTGAAAATGCCCGGCTAGCCTCTGTGCAAAATTTTTAACGCTTAGCTGTATAACAAAATAGTCACTTTTTCAGCCACTTAGCGAAAAAGGTGTTGACAGTCATGCGCTTATCCGTAAAATGCGCGGCCATTGCAGGCACATAGCTCAGTTGGTTAGAGCACCACCTTGACATGGTGGGGGTCGTTGGTTCGAGTCCAATTGTGCCTACCAAATCCGAAAGGGGTCGTTTATACGACCCCTTTTTTATTGGCTGCTTGTCAGGGCTGCGGCTTTCTGAAAGCATCCGCGCTCTTACTTCCAGTGACTCTGGTTCGGTTCAGGTTGGCCCGCAAGGCTCCTGCCATCGTTAGGCAGGTATACCGCCGAATCGCTTCCTGGCTCATCCCAACCCACGTGACCTTTGGTAGGGGTCACCACTAGGAGAGGAGGCGCCATGCCCATCATTACTCTTCCCGACGGCAGTCAGCGTTCGTTCGATCATCCGGTGTCCGTGCTTGAGGTCGCCCAGTCCATTGGTGCCGGCCTGGCCAAGGCCACCCTGGCCGGCAAGGTCAATGGCAAGCAGGTGGACGCCTGCGATGTGATCGACAGCGATGTCACCCTGCAAATCATCACGCCGAAAGACGAAGAGGGGCTGGAGATCATCCGCCACTCCTGCGCGCACCTGGTTGGCCATGCGGTCAAGCAGCTGTACCCGGATGCCAAGATGGTGATCGGGCCGGTCATCGAAGAAGGCTTCTATTACGACATCGCCATCGGTCGGCCTTTCACGCCGGAAGACATGGCGGCCATCGAGAAGCGCATGGCCGAGCTGATCGACAGGGACTACGACGTCATCAAGAAGATGACTCCGCGCGCCGAAGTCATCGAGCTGTTCCAGGCCCGTGGCGAGGAATACAAGCTGCGCCTGATCGAGGACATGCCGGACGAGCAGGCCATGGGCCTGTACTTCCACGAAGAATACGTCGACATGTGCCGTGGCCCGCACGTGCCGAACACGCGCTTTCTCAAGTCTTTCAAACTGACCAAGATTTCTGGTGCCTACTGGCGCGGCGACTCGAAGAACGAGCAGCTGCAGCGCGTGTATGGCACGGCCTGGGCGGACAAGAAGCAGCTGGCGGCCTATATCCAGCGCATCGAGGAAGCCGAGAAGCGCGATCACCGTCGCATCGGCAAGCAGCTGGACCTGTTCCACCTGCAGGAAGAAGCACCGGGCATGGTGTTCTGGCACCCGAACGGCTGGACCGTCTATCAGGTGCTGGAGCAGTACATGCGCCAGGTGCAGCGCGAGCACGGCTACGTCGAGGTGCGCACCCCGCAGGTAGTCGATCGTATTCTCTGGGAGCGTTCGGGGCACTGGTCCAACTACGCCGAGAACATGTTCACCACCAACTCGGAAAACCGCGACTATGCGGTGAAACCGATGAACTGCCCGTGCCATGTGCAGATCTTCAATCAGGGCCTGAAGTCCTACCGCGACCTGCCGCTGCGCATGGCCGAGTTCGGTGCCTGCCACCGTAACGAGCCGTCTGGCGCGCTGCACGGCATCATGCGTGTGCGTGGCTTCACTCAGGACGATGCCCACATCTTCTGCACCGAAGATCAGGTGAAAAAGGAGGCAGCCGACTTCATCAAGCTGACTCTGCAGGTGTATTCCGACTTCGGTTTCTCCGATATCGCGATGAAACTGTCGACCCGCCCGGCCAAGCGCGTGGGATCCGACGAGCTGTGGGATCGCGCCGAAACGGCCCTGGCCGATGCGCTGAACGAGTCGGGTCTGGAGTGGGAATACCAGCCGGGCGAGGGTGCGTTCTACGGTCCGAAGATCGAGTTCACCCTGAAGGATTGCCTCGGTCGTAACTGGCAGTGCGGTACCCTGCAGTACGATCCGAACCTGCCGGAGCGCCTGGATGCCAGCTATATCGCCGAAGATAACAACCGTAAGCGTCCGGTGATGTTACACCGTGCGATCCTCGGTTCCTTCGAGCGCTTCATCGGCATGCTGATCGAAAACTATGCTGGCGCCTTCCCGGCCTGGCTGGCGCCGACTCAGGCCGTGGTGATGAATATCACCGACAAGCAGGCCGATTTTGCCCTCGAAGTCGAAAAAACGCTCAATGAAAGCGGATTTCGTGCCAAGTCTGACTTGAGAAACGAGAAGATCGGCTTTAAAATCCGCGAGCATACTTTGCTCAAGGTTCCCTATCTCTTGGTTATTGGAGATCGGGAGGTTGAGACACGATCCGTTGCTGTGCGCACCCGCGAAGGCGTCGACCTGGGCTCCATGCCCCTCGAGCAATTCGCCGATCAGCTCAAGCAAGCGGTTTCCCGGCGTTCGCGCCAAGATTCGGAGTAATCATTATTAAGCGTGAAATGAGACAAGATAAACGAGCTGCACCTAAAGCACCGATCAACGAGAATATCTCGGCCCGCGAGGTTCGGTTAATTGGTGCTGATGGCGAGCAGATTGGCATCGTCTCGATTGATGAAGCGTTGCGAGTGGCTGATGAGGCCAAACTCGATCTGGTCGAAATTTCTGCCGACGCGGTTCCGCCGGTTTGCCGAGTGATGGACTACGGCAAGTCGATCTTCGAGAAGAAGAAGCAGGTTGCCGCGGCGAAGAAGAACCAGAAGCAGATTCAGGTTAAAGAAATCAAGTTTCGTCCAGGGACGGAAGAAGGGGATTACCAGGTAAAACTACGCAACCTGGTACGTTTCCTTAGTGATGGGGATAAGGCCAAGGTATCGCTTCGATTCCGCGGTCGAGAGATGGCCCACCAGGAGCTGGGCATGGAGCTGTTGAAGCGGGTTGAAAATGACCTGCTTGAATACGGCGCCGTTGAGCAGCATCCAAAGATGGAAGGACGCCAACTGATCATGGTCATCGCCCCCAAAAAGAAGAAGTAACCACCAGGGCACGGCAGGCCTTGCGGTTATGTTTATCAACTGAATGCGGAGTATCCGAACATGCCAAAGATGAAAACTAAGAGTGGTGCAGCCAAGCGTTTTCTCAAAACCGCTACTGGCTTCAAGCACAAGCACGCTTTCAAGAGTCACATCCTGACCAAGATGTCCACTAAGCGTAAGCGTCACCTGCGCGGTAGCACCATGGTGCATCCGTCCGACGTTGCAAAAGTGGCGCGCATGCTGCGCGTTCGTTAATCGGTCAAGATAGAGGAAATTACTCATGGCTCGTGTTAAGCGTGGCGTTATCGCTCGTGCTCGTCACAAAAAAATCCTGAAACTCGCTAAAGGCTACTACGGCGCTCGTTCGCGCGTGTTCCGTGTTGCCAAGCAGGCTGTGATCAAGGCAGGCCAATACGCCTACCGCGACCGCCGTCAGCGGAAGCGTCAGTTCCGCGCTCTGTGGATCGCTCGTATCAACGCTGGTGCTCGTGTTAACGGTCTGTCCTACAGCCGTTTCATCGCTGGCCTGAAAAAAGCGTCCATCGAGATCGACCGCAAGGTTCTGGCCGATCTGGCAGTGAACGAAAAAGCGGCGTTTGCTGCGATTGTCGAGAAAGCTAAGGCCGTTCTGGCTTAAGTCCCCGACAATCACCGGGTTCGCCCGGTGCCAACGTCACCAATAGGGGAAGAGCCTTCAAGCTCTTCCCCTATTTTGTATCTGGAGTCCGTACATGGAAAACCTGGATGCATTGGTCTCGCAAGCGCTTGAGGCCGTGCAACACACCGAAGACGTCAACGCCCTGGAGCAGCTCCGGGTTCACTATCTTGGCAAGAAAGGCGAGCTGACCGCCCTGATGCAGACCCTCGGCAAGCTTTCCGCCGAAGAGCGTCCACAGGCCGGTGCCCTGATCAATGCTGCCAAGAACCAGGTTCAGGACGCCCTCAACGCCCGCAAATCCGTGCTTGAGCAGGCTGCGCTGAGCGCCAAGCTCGCCGCCGAAAAAATCGACGTAACCCTGCCTGGCCGCGGTCAGGCCTCTGGTGGTCTGCATCCGGTGACTCGCACGCTGGAGCGTGTCGAACAGTTCTTCACCCATATCGGCTACAACGTGGCCGAGGGTCCGGAAGTCGAAGACGACTACCACAACTTCGAAGCGCTCAACATCCCTGGCCACCATCCGGCGCGGGCGATGCATGACACCTTCTATTTCAACGCCAACATGCTGCTGCGTACCCATACCTCGCCGGTACAGGTGCGCACCATGGAATCGCAGCAGCCGCCGATCCGTATCGTCTGCCCCGGCCGCGTCTATCGCTGCGACTCCGATATCACCCACTCGCCGATGTTCCATCAGGTCGAAGGTCTGCTGATCGACGAGGGCATCAGCTTTGCCGACCTCAAGGGCACTATCGAGGAGTTCCTCCGGGTGTTCTTCGAGAAGCCCCTGGGTGTGCGTTTCCGCCCGTCCTTCTTCCCGTTCACCGAGCCGTCGGCGGAAGTCGACATGCAGTGCGTGATGTGCAGCGGCAACGGTTGCCGCGTGTGCAAACAGACCGGTTGGCTGGAAGTCATGGGTTGCGGCATGGTGCATCCGAACGTACTGCGCATGTCCGGCATCGACCCGGAAAAATACCAGGGCTTCGCCTTCGGCATGGGCGTCGAGCGCCTGGCCATGCTGCGTTACGGCGTCAATGACTTGCGCCTGTTCTTCGATAACGACCTGCGGTTCCTGGCGCAATTCCGCTAGGCCACATGACCCGTTTCGAATGCGTTCAGGAGAACAGACAGTATGAAATTCAGTGAACAGTGGCTGCGCAGCTGGGTCAATCCGGTGGTCTCGCGTGACGAGCTGGTGGCCCGCCTGTCCATGGTTGGCCTCGAAGTAGACAGCGTTACCCCGGCTGCCGGCGAGTTCAGCGGCATCGTGATTGGCGAAATCCTCAGCACCGAGCAGCATCCGGATGCCGACAAGCTGCGCGTGTGCCAGGTCAGCAATGGCAGCGAGAGCTTCCAGGTAGTCTGCGGTGCGCCGAATGCGCGCCCAGGCATCAAGATTCCATTCGCCATGATCGGCGCCGAGCTGCCGGGCGACTTCAAGATCAAGAAGGCCAAGCTGCGCGGCGTCGAATCCAACGGCATGCTCTGCTCGGCTTCCGAGCTGCAGATCAACGACGACAACAGCGGCCTGATGGAGCTGGCGGCTGATGCGCCGGTCGGCGGCAACATCCGTGATTACCTTGGTCTGGATGACGCCAGCATCGAGCTGGGCCTGACGCCTAACCGTGGTGACTGCCTGTCCCTGGCTGGTCTGGCCCGTGAAGTGGGGGCGATCTACGCCGCTCAGGTTGCTCCGGTGGTCATTGCCCCGGTTGCTCCGGTGCATGACGAAGTGCGTCCGGTTGAAGTGCTGGCGCCCAAGGCCTGCCCGCGCTACCTGGGTCGTGTCATCCGCAATGTCGACCTGTCCAAGCCGACTCCGCTGTGGATGGTCGAGCGCCTGCGCCGTTCCGATATCCGCAGCATTGATGCGGCGGTGGATATCACCAACTACGTGATGCTCGAGCTGGGTCAGCCGATGCACGCCTTCGATCTCGCCGAGATCAATGGCGGCATCCGTGTGCGCATGGCGGAAGAGGGCGAGAAGCTGGTTCTGCTGGATGGCCAGGAAGTCAGCCTGCGTGCTGATACTCTGGTGATCGCCGACCATCAGCGCGCCCTGGCCATCGCCGGCGTGATGGGTGGCGAGCACAGTGGCGTGAGCGCCAAGACCCGCGATCTGTTCCTCGAAAGCGCGTTTTTCGACACCATCGCCCTGGCCGGCAAGGCCCGTTCCTATGGCCTGCACACCGACTCCTCGCACCGCTTCGAGCGTGGCGTGGATTCGCAGCTGGCGCGCCAGGCCATCGAGCGCGCTACGGCGCTGTTGCTGGAAATCGTCGGTGGCGAGGCCGGTCCGGTCATCGAAGCCGTGAGCCAGGCCGATCTGCCACAGGTCGCGCCGATCACCCTGCGTGCCGAGCGCATCGACCAGATGCTGGGCCTGCAGATGGATGCCGCGGAAGTCGAGCGTCTGCTCATTGCCCTGGGGCTGAGCGTATCGGCACAAGGCGCAGGCGTCTGGCAGGTCGGCGTGCCCAGCCATCGGTTCGATATCAGCCTGGAAGTGGACCTGATCGAAGAGCTGGGTCGCCTGTATGGCTACAACCGTCTGCCGGTGCGCTACCCGCAGGCGCGTCTGGCGCCGCAGGCCAAGAGCGAAGCGCGCGCCGAGCTGGCGACCCTGCGTCGTCTGCTGGTGGCGCGTGGTTATCAGGAAGCGATCACCTATAGCTTCATTGATCCCAAGCTGTTCGCCCTGTTCAATCCGGGTGTCGAGCCACTGCAACTGGCCAATCCGATCTCCGCCGATATGGCCGCCATGCGCTCCTCGCTGTGGCCGGGCCTGGTCAAGGCGCTGCAACACAACCTCAATCGTCAGCAATCGCGCGTGCGTCTGTTCGAAAGCGGTCTGCGCTTCGTCGGTCAGCTCGAAGGGCTGAAGCAGGAAGCCATGCTAGCCGGTGTGCTTACTGGCAGCCGCTTGCCGGAAGGTTGGGCGCATGGTCGTGACGATGTCGATTTCTACGATCTGAAGGCCGATGTCGAGGCGCTGCTGGGTTCCGCAGGTTCGTCGCTGGAGTTCAGTTTCGCGCCTGGCGAGCATGCTGCGCTGCATCCGGGGCAGACCGCGCGCATCGAGCGTGATGGCCGCCTGGTTGGCTTCATCGGTGCGCTGCATCCGGAGCTGGCCAAGACTTTGGGCATCGATCAGCCAGTCTATCTGTTCGAGCTGGTGCTGGCCGAAGTTGCCCAGGGGCGCATGCCGAAGTTCAGCGAACTGTCGCGCTTCCCCGAGGTGCGTCGTGACCTGGCTTTGCTGGCCGATCGTGAGCTACCGGCCGAGTCGGTACTGGCCTGTATCCGCGAAGCGGCGGGCGAGTACCTGACGGATCTCAGGCTGTTTGACGTGTATCACGGTAAAGGTATTGATCCGCATAGAAAAAGCCTGGCCGTCGGCTTGACCTGGCAGCATCCATCGCGCACTCTTAATGACGATGAGGTGAATACCACAACGCAAAATATCCTCACCTCGCTGGAAGAAAGGTTCAACGCCACGTTAAGGAAGTAGCGTATGGGGGCTCTGACGAAAGCTGAGATGGCGGAACGTCTGTATGAAGAGCTTGGCCTGAATAAACGGGAAGCCAAGGAACTGGTCGAACTGTTTTTTGAAGAGATCCGCCACGCGCTGGAGGATAACGAGCAGGTCAAGCTGTCCGGTTTCGGCAACTTTGACCTGCGCGACAAGCGCCAGCGTCCGGGTCGCAATCCAAAAACAGGCGAAGAAATCCCAATCACGGCTCGCCGTGTTGTCACCTTTCGTCCCGGCCAGAAACTGAAGGCCAGAGTTGAGGCATATGCTGGAACCAAGTCATAACGACGAGCTGCCGCCCATCCCTGGCAAACGCTACTTCACCATCGGTGAGGTAAGTGATCTGTGCGCGGTAAAGCCGCATGTGCTGCGTTACTGGGAGCAGGAATTTCCCCAGCTCAACCCGGTCAAGCGCCGTGGAAACCGTCGTTATTATCAGCGCCAGGATGTGCTGATGATTCGGCAAATCCGCGCCTTGTTGTATGACCAGGGCTTCACCATCGGCGGTGCGCGTCAGCGCTTGTCGGGCGATGAAGCCAAGGATGATACGACCCAGTACAAGCAGATGATCCGGCAGATGATCGTCGAGCTGGAAGATGTCTTGCAGGTCTTGCGTAAATAACCTGCTCAAGAAAAAGCTTCCAGAATTCAAAAGCTTATTGTAAGATCCGTCCGCTTTCGAAATTCGGGAGCAGCTGTAAAAGTCGGGGCGTAGCGCAGCCCGGTAGCGCACTTGCATGGGGTGCAAGGGGTCGAGTGTTCGAATCACTCCGTCCCGACCAAATAACTCCACGACTTAGGCCAGTTCAGAGATGAGCTGGCCTTTTTCGTTTCAGGGACTTTTGCGGGACTTTTCATCCTGCCTTCCTCCTCAGTATCGTCAGCGCCGGTCCTCGCGAGTCCGTCGCCGATATCTTGTTGGCCTCATCGATCAGTTTTCCCAGCTCCGCCGCCGAGTAGTGACTGGTGATGCTGCCGTTCTTGTGGCCCAGCAGGGCCCGTCTGTCTTCCTCGGTTACACCGGCTGCCCGGAGTCTTCTCCCGAAGGTGTGCTTCAGGTCGTGGATGCGGATCGAGGCAAACCCCTTCGGTGCCGGTCGCAGGAAGCGTTCCTGGTACTTCTTCGCCGCCCGAATCCGGGCCTTCTTCCAGGCGCTATCGTTCATCCGATGAACCGGTGTCGCCTTGCCGTTCCTGTCGGGCATCCCATACGGGAATACCCAGACCGGATCCAGGCCACGCTGTCCCTCGATGACCGATTTGGCCACCGCGTTCAGCACGACCAGCCGTTCCTCTCCGTTCTTCACACCCGATCCTTTGTCCCTGCCTCCAAAATCCGAAGGAATCAGGAACACGCTAGTGTCGAGCTCTGGCACCGGGATCTCCCAGTCCCACCTCAGCTTGACCACTTCTTGCTCCCGGGAGCCGCAGTTGACCTTGTAAAGCGCCATTCGGCGCAGGTGGTCTGGCAGTTCCGAGAACAGCAGCGATTGCTCTTCCCACGAAAGCGGATAGGGCGTTCGCCTCGATCGCTTCTCGTCCAGCTTGCTGATCATCGGTACCGTGTCCAGCCAGGGCCGTTTCTCTTCGTCACGCCATTTCCGGGCGCATAGGTTGAGAATGCGGATGACCTTCTCCAGGGCGATGTTCACCGTCCTTGGGGTTACACCAGGCTTCACCTTGCCGGTCGATGTCCTGCTCGGCTTCAGCTTGTCCCTGATGTACGGGGCAAGCGACTCGTCATCGACGTGCGTGAGCGGTAGGTCGCCGATGTAGGGATCCAACTGCTCGAGGTAGATGGCGGCCAGACCGATCGACGGCATGTCCTTATACTCCATCAGGTAGCGGGTCGCGGCTTCGCGCCAGCTCCTGACTCGGCGAATACCGTAGACCTTCTCCTGTCGGAGCTTCTCGAGCCGGTGTATCAGGTACTGTTCTGCTTCCTCCCGGTTGCTTGTGCCAGTGCTTTCTTGAAGTCGCTGACCTCTGACGACCTTGTCGACGTGCCAGATTCCGTTTCTCTCGTAGAGGCCAGTGATGGTTTTTCGCGCCATGGTTTTTCTCCTTGGCGCTCGCTGCGGAATCGATCTTGTCCCTGGGCACCATTCTTTTCAATAACCGTTCGTTCGATGTAGTCATCTGCCCAGGCGTCCAGCTCCTCGCGATCAAAGCCGATGCCTTGCCGGCCTATGCGAAATTCGCGGACATAGGGACGTACGGTCTTGTTGAACTCATCCCTGCACATCCCAAGATAAGCGGGAGCCGCCCCGGCCCGGATAACGCGTGGTGGGCAAGAAAGTCGGTTGGGCAGGGGTTTCCTGCTGGCGTCTGACATGGCATCTGCCTCCTGGCATGAGGGTGTCATGTTCAAGACAGACCAATTGAAGGGGCAACCCGCTGTGGCGGGTTGCTGCATGTTCAGGCGAAGGTGCAGCCAAGAGCGGCCAGGCGATGCGGGAGGTGACGAATCTTGACGATGAGCGACAGGAGGATAGTGGGTGAATTCAGTTCTGCTAGATGCCACTGATCGCGAGGATCCGCCTGGGCAGGTGTCCCGGGAGGCACTCTACGATGAGGTGTGGCGTCATCCGATGATCAGGGTGGCGGAGCGCTATGGGGTTTCGTCGAGTTTCATGGCGAGGGTCTGCACCTCCATGAACGTGCCGCGCCCGCCGCGCGGCCACTGGACCAAGCTCGAGCATGGCAAGCCAAGTCCCCAGGTACCCTTGCCTGACGCACGCCCGGGAGACCATTTGATATGGCGAAGAGGCGATGCCCCGGGGCCGGCCAGGTATCCGCTTCCCAAACCGCCGGAGTGCCAGGTTGCCCGTCCGCGGCCACGTATTTCTCGCTCAGCCCGCCATACCCTGGTCAGCGGTGTACGAGACCTTTTTACCAAGGGAAAGGTAATCGACAGCGGCTACCTGAAGCCGTCGCAGAGGCGCCTGGTGGATGTAGTTGTCTCGGAGCCGATGCTCGACGATGCGCTGGATACGGCCAATGCCCTTTTCCTCAGGCTGGAAGTTGCTGGTTACCGGGTCATGCTGGCGCCGAGCGATCGTACCTATTCCCGCGCTCCCGTGGAGGAAAGGGAAAAGCCTGGAAAGACGGTTAATAATCGTTATCCGAGCCTTTGGCATCCCTCCAAGGCGACTGTTGTCTTCGTGGGCTCCGTCGCTATCGGCCTGACCCTTTTCGAGATGACCGAGGAGCTGGAGGCGCGGTACGTCGATGGGGAGTATATCCCTCTTGGCAAGCTGCCGGCTGCCGAGCGACGTCGTCCGATGCCCAGTTGGAGCTGGACCACGCAGAAGCATTTCGCTACCGGACGGCTGTGTCTTCAGGCATTCAGTCCGTACCCAGTCGCAGATTGGGTGCAGCGCTGGCCAGAGGCCAAGGTGCGCGAACTTCGGGGGCAACTGGACGAAATAGTCGACTACCTGGCAAAGGCGGCTACCGCTATTGCTGGCCTAGTCGAGGAGGGTGAGCGCCAGGCTGAGATCCGAAGGCGGGAATGGGAGGAAGAGCGGCGGCGACTGGAGGAGCGGTGGGAGCGGGAGCGCCAGGAAAAAGCTAGGGCCGAAGCCCGGCAAGAGCTGCTTGATGCCATTCGTGCCTGGGATGACGTGCGGCGGATACAAGCATTCTTCCGCGAGGCCGAGGACGAAGCCTTGTCGAGAACAAGCGAGGAGAGGGAGGTATTGCTGGAGCGCCTGGCCATTGCCACGGAGCTTGTTGGGAAGATGGATACGCTTGGCGTGTTGATGAAATGGCGAGGACCAGAAGAGCGGTGAGGCAGAAGTGCAGGCTGGCTTTGATTCTCGAGCATGGCTGCTCTAATCCGCTTTGATTTTTCCATAGGTTACGTATACGTTACATTTAATCTAATTTGTTACGTATACAGAACATGGATTATTCCCTTATCACGAGGCGCCTTGGCGAGCAGATCCGGCAGCGCCGCCTGAATCGCGGTCTAACACAGGCCAAGCTGGCTGCCTTTGCAGGCATCACCCGGCAGAAGGTCATCGCCATCGAGAGGGGAGACTTGACGGTGGGTATGACGGCCTATGCGCGACTACTGGGAGCCCTGGGCTGTGAGTTCGCGCTGGTGCCTGCGGCCATGCCGACGTTGGACGAAATTCAGGGAGTGTTTGACTGATGGCTACCGTGCTGCAGCTTTCAACGTCAGAGGGTTATAGCGGGAAGATCCTCAGCAGTTCCAGGGATTAGCGGACAGTAGACCAGTAAATAAATCTGCCTTTTTACCCGTGCTCTATTTCTGTCAAAAATAAAACTCTTAAATAAAATGATTACACATCACAAGCCATTAAATGCAATGAGCTATGCCATAGCTCTAATTTAGATAAGCTAAGATCAAGCAAGAGCCTGATCACCTACCCCCTAGCCGCATCAGACTTGTGAGTATCATCCGCGAAAAAGCTTTTTAAGTGGACATCCAAGTCAAATCCTTTTGCCCCTATGCTTGATATTGCCTTCATATCCTCTGGAGAGCTGATTTCAGAAACGCAATAATACGCATCTATAGATATTCGCTTGAGTTGACTCTTATATCTCTCCAACCAAGCAAGCTTTCCAGAAAAAAACACCACTTTCTCAGAAAGATACATTCTCGCAAAAACAGAAGGCATGAATTCTTTCTTGTCGAAGGCAACTACTGGATTGCCTATCGAAAGAAGAATAGGTTTTTCTTTTCGCGGCGATGACGATACTTTTTTTATGGATTCGTAAATTCCGGATGGTAGAACGCAGCCGCAAATTAGACCTTTTGCCGAAAGTTCAAGTGCGAGTTTTTTTTCAAAGGCTGTCCCTCCCAGCAAAATACTCCGCCTCTCGATGACGCAAAAATCAACAAATTTCCGTATAGCATTTATTTCGCTAGAGCCAGGCGTGCTGCTGCACACCATTGAATAATCGTATCCAATTTTTTTTTGCTGCTTTGGATAGTAATAAACGTTTTTCTTAGTATAGCTGCGTAATTTTTCCGGGTATGAGTCTGACTCATATTTAACAACCCCAGCCCCCACCGAGCCAAGCAGTTGCTCATAGTCTGGCTCTGAAGCCTTGACATCGCCCGCCTTCACTGAGTCGAAAGGTTCAAAGACGTATATATGCGCAGGAGAGTTTTTTAGCTTCTCAGCAATCATGGATCGGACCCTGCCCCAGTCCAAACCACCATGGCCACAGCCTAAGGCCGGGAGAGTTACTATTTTCCCACTTTTATCTTCAAGATACTTAGAAAGCCATTCCAACCCATCATCGATATAATGATATTCAGATGGTTTTTTCCAATGCTTTTTAGTCGGGAAATTTATGATCTCGATGTCTTTTGAGATCATATCCTTTTGCAACCAAACGGAGGGCAGTCCGGGGCGAATGATGCCCAAGCGACACTTCTCAGCATAATCATCAAACATTTCAGGAAATCTTTTCTTAAATGCGAGTGCCACACCTGCGCCCATCACACCAACACAGTTGACTGTATTGATCATGATGTCCGCATCAAAATCGAAAAAATCTCCAGTAACAAACTCTATCATTAGTTGCCACCTTGCAATTTTTGGAGTGACTCAGCTCTGAGGTTGTCTATTCCAGCAGAGACTTGCATCAGCCAAAACTGATTTATTGCACCAATATCAGCCTTGCTCAAAGCCACCAACATATTGATATCTTCAGGGCAAGTAATTATATCGAACAACTGACTTTTGTTCCGGCCTTTAGCAACGATCTCACCCAGTAGGTCGTCATAGATCACCAGGGTTATAATTTTTCGAACTATATCTGGCGGCAGAATGGGCAAATCCTCTGTCAGAATTCTCTTCAACATGGGCAGGGATTTTTTGGGGTGTTCCCCGTCTGCCTTATTCATAAAGCTATTGGGCCAGCGTGTTTTCGGCCCTTTGCCTATGTCATGAAGATAAGCAGAAAGCTCCAAAACTTCACGATGGATAGGATCCAACTGATTATATTCAGGTGAGTTCAGCACCAGCCCCGCAACGCGTCGAGAATGAGCGCCAACATCTTCGTTATGCGGCCCGTAGTTAGCACCTAGACCATCGATATCCTCTAACTCTCTGATGGCCGATAAGTTAGCGCGAATAGCATGCAAGGCGTCACTTAGGGTCCGGAATTTCGGCATCACCTGACGCTGAAAAGAGATTACATGAGAAACAGCTTCATCCACAAAGCGCTTCAGAAAAAAAGGCCCTGTAACCAAAGAAGCACTCCAATTTCCAGGCTCTAGATAATAATGCTCCCATCCCGCCTCAACCACGCTCGGCGGAGTAACCCCTTTGCTCTGAAAAATTTGCCTGACACAGTCAGACACGCTGCGATTAAACGTAACTATTTGATTAATTTCGCACAATGGAACATGATCGGGTAACAAAAGTTCCGCCATTTTACGGTGCTTCTGATCATCGTCGTCATATCCCCATCGGCCGTTATCAATAGTTGGCCAATCTAGTTGATCGAGCTGATCAGACTGATAATTTCCAGCAAAGAAAGTTGGGGGGATTTCCGTATTTGCGGACGCGCTTGTGTAATAGGCCCCAGGTCTTGTCTCCATCAGCAAAACCGAAACGGAAAGGTAGATAATAAATTGCTGATCTACGTTTTTTTTATGCAACACCGCCAGTTGCATAGGCGTTTTCTTTGCGAAATAGAATGGAACAAAATCATGAACACACCGACCGTTGGCTCCAGGCACTTGCATCAGCGCCCGACGCCTCTGTATGCCTTCCTCAGCAACGTTAACATGCAGGATACCGCGAGCAATTTTCTGATTGGTCGAAAAAATACCGTGATCAATTATTGACTCTAGATTCTCTATCGATGTGAAATGATATGCACTGCGACCCCTGTGGTGTGCAGGAACTGCCATGTTTCCTCCTTGGGTAAGCTATTGATAGAGCGACACTAAAATCATTGTTCTTTATATTTCTCTGACATCATTGCAATTTGTCGAGGCAGAGTTTAAGTCCCTCTTTGTTCGCCATCGCGAAAAATTTTCTCAGCAAGTTTTATTCCGCATTCTGGAATAGAGCCAAACACCTCCGCCATAACTTAATCGCCCCCGATCTTTACTGTTTTTTATTTGAGCCTTGGCAAGGCACGCCGAATCGCATTTTGGATTGTGTATCCCAAGCCTATACCAAATCAAATGATTTACTTCGACCTCCAGCACCAGGCAGTACAAAAGTGAACAGATTTATTTGCTGGCCTACTGACCGCAATTGGCTGTTTCTGCCAATCAACAGCGAACTGCAGTGTAGAGCTAGCAGGCTAATACTCATCCATCACCGATGAGTCTTGCTCATTTACTCTGCTTGGCCTAAGGCTGCGAGCTCGTATTTTGCCATTAGCTAGAGTACCCGGCGTTCCGCGTCGGGCTCGCAGGCTACGCCCCGTGCCTCGTGCCGAGTCATGACCTTGATCCCTGACGCCTCCGGCCCATGAGGGCCTGCGCGCTCCGCTTGCCAATCCGTGGCATGGGTGGAGTGGGGCGGTCTTGCTGTTCCCTTCACCGTATCACGGCGTTCTCGCCGTCAAGGGCTGCGCGTGCCTTGCACGCTGGCGTCCTGGCGTCCGTCGGTGACCCCTGACAGCTGTGCTGCGCCGTGCTGGCGCCGGTTCCGGGCAATTCCGCCCGAGCAACCGGAGCACGACCATGTCGCAACTTTCCTTTTCCTCGTTCGATGCCATGCTGCTGATGCGTGATGCACAGGGGCGCTACCTGCCTGCGTCTGCAGATCAGATCCTAAACATGGCGCGTCAGGTGATCGACCAGAAATACCAACGTGGAGCGTTGTTCACGTCGCCGGAGCTGGTCAAGGACTACCTGCGCACCAAACTGGCTGGTTTCGAGCACGAGGTGTTCGCGGCGCTATTCCTCGACAGCCAGCATCGGCTGCTTGAGTATGTGGAGTTGTTTCGCGGCACTATCGATGCGGCGGCGGTGTATCCACGGGAAGTGGTGAAGGAGGCATTGCGCGTCAACGCAGCGGCGGTGATTTTCTCGCACAACCATCCGAGCGGAAATCCAGAGCCAAGCCAGGCAGACAAGGTGCTGACCCAGCGCCTCAAGGAGGCTCTGGCACTGGTGGATGTGCGCACGCTGGATCACGTCATCGTGGGTGGCGAGGCGACTGCATCATTTGCCGAACAGGGGTTACTCTGACAGCAGGGGGCTTCGGCCCCCTTTTTTGCTGCGCCCTGCCTGCTGGCCGTGCATCACTTGTCGCTATTGCGTTCGCGTTGTCGCAGTCGCTTCACGTAGGCGCTGTCTTTCAGTTCGTCAGGGCTCAGATCCAATGCACAGTTCACCAGCGAGGCCAGCGTGGCATCGCTGAGCTTGATGCCTTCGGGTAGCGGCCCACCGTTCGGCTCGCTGTTCTCCTCGATGGCGGCGAAGAGTGCCTTGAAGAAGTCCGCAGGCGAGTGACGTGTGGCTGCGGTTGCGACTCGAGTCAGCGGGTCTGTGGCCTCCAGTTTGGCGCCGTTGGCATCTCTGCCCAGCGCTCGAACGAACTGTTCCACGGTGGGCCAGTACTTCCATTCGAACTGGTTGCGAACGGTGTTCAGGCGCTCTCTCACATAGGCGTTAAAAAGGTAGTGATCCTTCGCTGCATCCTCAATTACGTCGCAAATATGGTAGTGAGTGTCACTGCTGAAACCCGATGTGTTGTGCAGGTTGGAGCGGTGCTCCAGCAGTTGGGCCAGCTCCTCGGCTTTCTGTGCAATCTGCTGGTTGGTGTCGACAAGTTCGTCCCGTTGAGCACGAGCCCTGGCGATCTTCTCTGGGGCCCAGAATGCTGCGGTACTGAGCAAGAGGCTCAGGAATACCGAGAGTGCCCGAGGATGCAGGTGCAGTTTGTCGTACAGCTCACCGTAGGCTTCATTCAGTTCGAGGCGTCGCGCGAGCAGGCGATCGATGATGGCGTTTTCGCTGGACAGGATGTTGTGCTCGACGTTGTAGGTTTTATCGTCGATCAGGATGTTCTCGCAGGTTTGCTGCGGGGATAGGGTTGGTGCGGTACGCATGGGTCGTCTCTGAGTGGTGAGGATGCTTGGCAGCGTAATGAGCCGAGTTGCGCTTGTCGGTACCCCAGGGCCTGTTGTTCGGCCTGCCCTCAGGTACCTGTGTTTTTGGGCATCCCGGTCAATGGCCCGTCGCGCTGTCGTGCTGTGCATCGAGCCACGCTGCGCGAGTCTCGCCCCATTCGGGCTTCCATCGTTCCCTTACTGCGTTCGGCTGATGCCTTCGGCCCGGCTACGCAGGGCCTGCGCGCTGCGCTTGCGTGGCGTCTGCGCCAACGCTGCGGCCGTGGCCTGTCGATCCGCCTTTCCCTGACTTCATCACCTTGTCGCGACTGTAGCCCGCGGCCTTGAGCCGTCAAGGCGCGCCGGGCCGTGTCCTCGGCTGCGCCCACCCAGCGCTTGCCTCCTTGACGGCCCCGTCCGCGCGCTCCTGACCGTCGCGGGCGATGAACTCAGGGCTCAGAACGACGGCTTCACCGGCACAATCCGCACCCTGACGCTCAACGTCAAGGTCAAGTTCGTCCCGAACGACAGGAACAGCGAGAACGCCCCCGACTACCGCATCCAGGCGGCCGGCGGCTACGACATTGGCGCGGCCTGGAAGAAAGTCAGCCATGCCGAACGGCCCTACCTGTCCGTGACCCTAGACGCCCCTTCGTTCCCGGCGACCATCTACGCCCGGCTGATCGAGGAGGAGGACGGTACGCACAATCTGATCTGATCGCGCAGCAAGCCGGCTGCCTGACGGCCACCTCGGCGCCCCGCCCGTTGCGGCGGGGAGACTGCTACCAGGACATCTTGTTCATGTAGCGCTTGAAACTCTCGATGGAGAGCTCCAAGAAACGGCGGCTGTTCCGCGCAAAGCCTGCGTCCAGCAAAGCTGTGATAGTCGCTTCCGATTGAAGCTCCAGAATCAGTGCATTGGCTGAGGAGTCATGCCATCCAACACGCCCTACGGGCATACGGGCGAATAGTCCGTGAGGCGTATCGGCAAAGGCTTGTTCCAAACTCGCTTCGCTGTTTTCCTCCAGATAGGCAAGAGCAGCGAGCAGTTCAAATCGTTCAAACATCAGTTCAAACTCAGCCGATACACCGGCAAAGCTGGATCGCCAGTTCGTCATCACTTCGAGCAGATGATCGCTCAGGGGAGTCTTGCGGCGATCAAGTCCTTCCAACTCTTTCCAGAGCTCATTCTTCGCTCCCTTCCACTCATCCAAGAACAGCGTGGAAACCACTCGTTGAATCGCCCCTGGTTTTCTAGACACTCTCCAGTCTCTGGAAATAGCGCTTTTCAAACTCTACCGGCGACAGCTGGTTGTTGAAACCGTGCCGGCGTTTTGGGTTGTAGAACATCTCGATGTAATCGAACACATCGGCTCTGGCATCCTGCCTGGTGCTATAGATCTTTCGCCTGATCCGCTCCCGCTTCAGCAGCTGGAAAAAGCTTTCCGCTACCGCATTGTCATGGCAGTTGCCACGCCGACTCATGCTGCCAAGCAAGTTGTTGGCTTTCAGAAAGCTCTGCCAGTCGCCGCTGCTGAACTGGCTACCTTGGTCGGAATGAATCATCACTTCCTGCTTTGGCTTACGCCGCCAAACCGCCATCAGCAATGCATCAATAGCCAGATCGCTAGTCATCTGCGGCTTCATTGACCAACCGATTACCTGCCGCGAAAACAGATCGAGCACCACCGCCAAAAATAACCAACCCTCATAGGTGCGGATGTAGGTTATGTCCGTAACCCAGACCTTGTTCGGTTCAGTGACATTGAATCGACGCTCAAGATGATTCGGTGAGGCCACTGGAGGCTTGCCACCATAACGTCCTGGACGTCGCCGATACCCCGTCTGCGAACGCAGGCCTTCCTGGCGCATTAATCGAGCAACGCGATGCCTGCCGCACTGTTCTCCCAGCTCACGCAGGTCGTCATGGATTTTGCGGTAACCATAGACGCCACCGCTCTCTAACCAGGAGTGCTTGATCAAACCCAGCAGCCGCTGATCATCCTTTGCTCGTGCCGACTTCGGCTCAGCCAGCCAGGCGTAGTAGCCACTGGCATGAACTTTCAGGGTCAGGCACAGGCGGCGAACCGAATAGTCTGCGGATAGCTGACTAATGAAGGCGTACTTCAGCCGCACTCCTTGGCAAAGTACGCGGCGGCCTTTTTTAGGATGTCTCGCTCTTCGGTCACGCGCTTGAGTTCCGCACGCAGACGACGTAGCTCAGCGTGTTGATCGTCCTCTTGCGCCCGCTGTTCTTGGGGCTTGCTGTAGCGCTTCACCCAGGCATACAGGCTGTGTGTCGACATGCCCAAACGAGCAGCTACCTCAGCCACCGGCAGACCTCGCTCGGTCACCTGTTTGACTGCTTCGATTTTGAATTCTTCGGGATAACGCGGGTTGCTCATGGCACCTCCTAATGGGCCGTATTATGAGGCTCGGAGGTGTCTACGAAACTAGGGGCGATTCACTCCCAGGGCTTTCTGGTGATCCTCCATGTACATGTCGCGAGCCTCTTCCGTCTTTCTAAGATTGGCGAGCAGTACGGTGTTGGTCGCTCGCGCGTCTTGGATCTGGGTGAACCAGTAGACAATTTCGAGCCTACTCAGCTCAAGCAGCTCCTCGGGAGAGCGAATCTCTGCATTCGCCGCTGCTAGGTCTTTCTTCTGCTTGGCACGCTGCGCCTTGATCTCCTTCAGTCGCTCCAAGGGCCACTCGCGGTGGTAGATGGTGTTCCTATGCACACCTGCTAACTTGGCCAGCTGGGAGACGTTGGCCGAAATGGACGGATTCTTTTGTATTTTGTTCAACGCCTCATCGAGCGCCCGAGTGCCAGCTTCAAAACTCTCCTCATTTTTGGAGTCGTAGGCTGCCCGGCTCACACTTGCACCTCAATGCCAAGTTGCTTGAGCACACCCTCTGCCTCGATGATCGCAAGCTTCATTTGCTCGATAGACAATGCAACGTCACTCTGGCCCCGTAGCTCTTCGAAGGCCGCAGCGGGATCTGCTTCGTATCTCCTGAGCGCCAGAGTGTTTTGGACGTAGATCTCTTGCCACTTAGGCGAATTTGCCTCCGTTACCACAGCGTTCTTGCACCGGTTAGGGTTACAGCGCAGCGAGCCGATGCAAGGTATTGTGGGGTCAGTTAGATCATTCGCGTTGCCGTAGCAGTATCCGTGACCAACGTTGATGACTGCGAAATTGAGCTCAACCATTCGTTCGAAAATTTCATCGCTCGAATAGCCCGCTTCGAGATAGCCCTTGAAGTATTCCTTGAGTCGAGCACGGTGCGCGTGGGCGTTGTCGCCGGCATAGCTCCCGTTAGGGTTCATGGAGTTCATGATGAACTCCTTCTCTGCGAACCTTCGAGCGGGAGCATCGGGCCCGCCACCTGTGCTTAGGGCCTCACCGATACCGCCGTAGTCAATCGTAACGATGCCGACCCGGTTGTGACGCTTATCTTGACCGATGGTGCTGGCATGGTGCCCAAAGTGCTTAAGCTGGTAGGAAATGAAGGGCAGCCCCACGGCAGCTCTGAGCATTTGGTTGGCCAGTGAGTGCCTGAGCGTGTAGGGCGATACATCCAGCTCTTCAAGCTCCTCGAGGGTCAAGGTTTTGGCCAAAAACATACAGAGCTGATGGGTTAACCCAGAGCCGCTCAGCGAGTTGGCCTCATGCCGCATGCCAGGCTTCACGGTATTCATGTTGGCGAATAGGTATGGGTTCTGCTTGAACCGGTTCAGGATCCGCAGCACCTTAACTGCATCTTTGACGATTGGAATTGCAACCCAATGGTCGTCGAAGAGTTTTCTGATGACTTCTTGATGTTTGATGACGCTACTGATGATGAGGTCGTGTCCAAATTCATCGACTGTTAGGCAGTCATCAACTAAGCAACCTGAAAGCTCAGATGGCCTCATGCCGGTATACTGAGCAATGATGTAGCAGGCACTGTTACTGATGTGGGTCAGGTACTCATACAAGCTGTTGTCCATTTGGGTCTGTGTCAACTTGCACAGTGCCTCTTTGTCCTTCAGCATCCCCGGAGTTCGGGGAGACCAGTATTCAGGCTCCAGCTTGTAGAGGAATGGTTCGATTTCGCGCCCTGTATATCCCCTTGATGTCAAACGGTACGCGACGTAGATATCGTAGTTTCTCCTCGTCACTTCGGCATGCCAGGCTTTCTGGTAGTCAATCAGATCGAGTCGACTTAATGTGTCCTGATCCGAGATCTCTTCATTCAGTGCTCTGAGAAAATCAACAACTGCAAATGAGCCCTCACGGGAGCACTTTTCGAAAATATGGTTGCTGAACCATTTCTTTTTGGAACGGAATTTTTTGTTGGTGATGCTGTTTTGCTTCCAACTCAAGGCTTCCAGATCGACATAAGCCAAAGGTTTAGCGAAGAGATTCTCGACTAGGAAGTGCGACTTCAAGACCCGAAATCCTTGAAGAGTTGGCTCCCTGAAGGCTCGGTCAAAGCTTTCAGCCACAACCCGATAGTCTTCCTCTGTAAAGTCAGCCAAGCTGAAGTGCGACCTCTCAAAAAAGTGATCCCCATGCTCCGCTCGCTTACGGGTACACATCTGATTGATAAAGGGGATTACAGATTTGAAGATATCCAAGACCGTGTGAGGTTTGTAACTCAGAGGTGTTCTTCTGACGCGAAGAGCCCCAGGAATTTCGAGCATGCACAAAATGACCATCTTCAGCTCGAAAAGAATCGTCCAGTTGAGGCTCTCATAAGTCGCAAAGTCGATTCGGGATTTGGCTCCTTGGATGTTTCTCGCCAGAGCGTGAGGCTCTCCGTTGAAGTCCCAGAGCATATCCTTCACGAGACTCATTTTGCTTGCCGGGAGGTTCATTAGTGCTGCGAGCAACTCGAGTGCGTTCGCCCCATCGCAAGAGTGGGAGGTGACTGCAATGAGATCGTTGTCCAGGTAGCCCAAGAACCTCTCGCGCACTGCTTTGATCTTGTAAATGAGGCTATCAAACCCGAGGTTCATAGGGACACTGCCTCAATCAGAGGGCTAGGGCTGATGTGCTCTGCCAAGCGACAAGCCTCATCAAGTTGCTCCGCCGTGAAGCCATGGTCAGAAGGAGTGAGGATGCTGTTCAGTACCTCAAGGTTCTCTCGAATTACAGCGCCGTAGGGCGTTTCGGCCACGTTACTCGTGGACATTGTCGAGATGTAGTCCCACTGCATAACAAAAAGATCGGGAAGGTTCGATACGGTAATGATGGAGTTGCTACAGGAAATGCACTTGTTCAGTAACGAGCACTTAGTGCCTTTTTTGTAGCTAGACAACCTTTTTATTTCATCTGGAGGATTAAGCGCGTCCTTACAACTGACTAGGCCTGTCCTAATAATTATTGGCGACGAGTTAGTGACTGGGGGAGTTGGCTTGACTGGTTGGCTATCGTGAACAATCGTGCCTTTGTGGATTTGGGTGAGCGCCTTACTGTTGACCTCTCGAGCCGTCTTGGTGAACTCGAGTTTGTCGAGATAAATCACAGTGCTATGCAGGGACTTATGGCCTAGAATCGCCTGGATCTCCCTAATTGAAACGCCTTGCGAAACGAGGTCAGCCACGAGGCTAGGGCGAAGTCGAGAAGCTGAGAGGTTCAGGGTTTTGCCGTCTTCAGCTTCGAGGTCGTGATCCCTGGAAAATTGGTTCATTACGTTATTGATGACGGTAGAGTTCTCGAACGACTTTACCTTCCGGTATTCAGTTTTCTTTTGCGATTCGTAGATGAAAAGTCTTTCTTTGATAGGCCCCTCTGCACGCTCGCGAATGTGGCGAGTTAGGTAGATGACTTCGTCGAAGATCTTCTTGATCTCGATGCCTTGTGCCCGCGAGCACCATGTCAAATCCGCATGCATGAGGTCGAGATGAAGAACCTTTCCTCCTCCTGAACGCACTTTCCAGTACCGTAGGCAAGGGCGGTGGGTCAGCTCGTGGCGCTCTACGAAGTCATCAACATCTAGTCTTTTGAGAGAGTCGGCATTCAGCCCCGTTATTTGTGCTAGGCGAGTGATGTAAGGGGCCAGCATTCTAGAACTCACATGGTAGATCATTCCCCAACTGGTATATGTCTCAGCGACTCCTAGCCCGCCGATTTTTATCAACCGACCAAAGGCTCGCTCATAATTGTCATCGGCATCAGCCGACGACAGGCTAAGCATCCTGCCGTAGAGTTTGTTCTCAAAAATCCACCGAGCGTTTTCCAGGGTGGCCATACCTTTAACAAGGTATCCATCCTCACCTACCGGGTCGCTGCCGCCATGGAAGGGGATATAGTCCTTGGCCAAATCGTTGGTCTGTTGCCGCTCAATGTCACAAGCTTCCTGGATGGCACTTCGTACAATCTTAGGGTAGGGACGATACTGATCCGTCTCCCGAGCTGTATCGAACCCCTCTACATCAATAAACGTTGTGAGGCCCAAACCCCGAATCTTCACCGCTCGCTTGAGCATTGAACGGACTGCTGACAAGACCCCTTGTGAGTAATGTGACGTCAGGAGGTCGGCCTCCATTTGATCGGTGAGGTGCTTCCTGAATCGCGTCAGGTAATGGGCTGTGACGTACTCACGAGGATCCTCACTTCCCCTAAAGCCAACCTCGGTCAAATGCAGGGTCATCTGCCGGAAACCGTCGCTGTAATTCTGCTGGCCTGATGTGGATTTAGACTTCATCGACGCAGCGGCAAACATATGCAGGAGCTTGTTGAAGGGCCTATCGGGGTTATGTACCAGGTCTTCATACTTCGAGAGCCCGACCAGCCTGAGTTCTGAGAGCGCCTTAGTCAGGGAGTCCTCTGGCGAGGCCGCTTCCTTTTTTAGCTCGGCTTCGACTTCCCGTTCCTTGCAGTTTTTGTAATCAGCACCGATGACGCCACGTCGCGTGAGGTCAGAGAGGATGTCTTGGAAGGTCTGTTCGACGATGGCGAAGTTCGCGCGGGCCCACTTTAGATTTTTCATCCTGTCGACTTGGAACAAGCTGGCCTTTGAGCAGATGGTATTGCCGAACACTGGGATGCTTTGCTTCTCTGCCTCCGTCAGACCTTCGTACCAGCATAGAAGCTTCCGGCGCCACTCATTCGCGATTGAGGGTTGGTCGGGGATTACGATCTCCTCTTCAATCATCCGCTGGATGATCGAGTCGAGGATGTATTTCCTCGTGTTAAACGTGTTGCCGCTAGTACCCAGCTCCTTCAGGAGGTACGTGTAGGCCGGGCTCAGCTTCCCCCTTTGCGAAAGCTGCACGCTCAGCAGAGATTGGCGACTGCTCTTGGTCTTGGTGGCCCAATCCTGGATTGCTTCAGTGACTTCAAATTCCAACCGCTTGGGGCGCCTAGCCTGGCTGGGTGTCTGGGCTTCGCTGCGAAGCTGAGCGCTTGTTTGATCCTCGGGCGGCTGATGAGTAGCGCTCATTTTTGGCCTACTCGCGGATGCAGTTGGGCGCAGAAAGACATGGTGATTCCTCACGGTTAGTAACCAGGAATGAACACCATTGCGATGCGTCGGTCAAGTCGTTAAGTTAAGAAAAAACCTTATTAATCAATTAGATAAGAGTATGCTTGCGGTTTACTCTTGACGCTAAGCGTTTGTCCAATCAGTAATTTTCTCTGACTGGCATGGCGAAATGTGTCAGGTGCCGCTGTGAAAAAATTTATGAATTTAATGCTGGGTACGAGGGGCGGCGCCCTCCTTTTTGAAGCCGATGACGGCTTGCTCATCGATGTCGTGCTGTCGCGTCGCGTTGGCTGTGATGTATGAGTGGGGCTGAGCTTCTGCTTCGTCATTGACTTGAATTTCAGGTGGCAGCCTGGGCTGAAGCTATTGAGGCGTATCCCCGAGGCGCATTATTTCTTATCCCCTGACCTGATTCGTTTGGTCGTCCTCTCGCGTAGAACTTGCATTTCCCCGCATTTGGTCTTGAGGAGCGAGTCCGGCTTACAGAGCTTTTGGTAGATGTCATGGGGGATCTGAGCGTACCCCTCAGTCGTGGTGGTATGCGAATGGCCATGCCCTATCGAAAGCATCCCAAGGCGCTCGAAATAATCCTTCCCAAGATCAGGGCTTGTGAGCAGGAGGTACGCAGAGCCATGCCGGAACTTGTGTGCTGAGATTTTCCGCTTGATCTTGCCTGACGTTCGCGCCCGCTTGGAAACGCGTTCAAACAGCTTTTCAACGCTCTTGGTGGTAAAGGCCTTCCCGTGTGAATTGAAGAACGCAGGCGTCTTCTCCGGGTCTCTGATGCGCTGGCTATATCGACGGTACAGCGGTGTCCTGTGATAGTTCTCGATACGCTCCAGGGTTGTCCTGCTGACAAGGGTTACCCTGGGGACGATCTGATTCCTTCTGCCCTTACTGCCCTGGATATGCAAGGGGCTGTAATCCGCATTCACCGGGATGTTGCAATCAGCGGATACGTATTGGAGCTTTTGGTACTCAAGTGCATCTCGGATGTGCCGAAGCGTTATGCGGGGAAGCTCAGATTCCCGAATTCCGGAGTCATAGATCAGCTGCAGCATGCACCTCTCGCGCTCTGAGTCTGTGTGCAGGATCAGCTGTTCAAGTTCGAGCATGCTGCATGGCTGGACGATTGCTCTCGTGTTTGCCTTGCCTGGTCGTATCGGCCCGTGTTCATAGGGATTGTCAGACCGAAGTGGAGGTTTTCCACTGAGGCTGACGCAGAGGTGGGAACTGAAGAAATGGTGGTAGGCGGCATCGCGACCCTGCACGGTCTTGGGAGCGAGGCCCGCACCATCCAGTCGACCCAAATACACCTCAAGATTACCTAACCCGATGCTCAGCAGAAGATCGTCTCTACGGGAGTGCTCGTACTCTGGTTTGGTCTTCTGGTCTTGAAGCAGGTACGAGATACGCCTGGCATAGGACAGAACGGTTTTGTCCGCCTTTGAGACGTTTCTGTAGTTCCGGCAGAGGTAGGAGGACACTAGGGGGAGAAGCTGTTCATCGCCATCAATCAACCCGCACCCAGTCACCTTCACGAGTGGCTCGCTGCTTTCTGGCTGAGCTAGGAACTGCTCACGGTATTTGCCGTTGGCGAGGATGGAACGGCTTAGATCGAGTTCTCTGTCTCGCTCTGCAATCACTTTCATGCTCTGACGCCCTACGCATCGACTCAGGAAGGTCGGTGTGGAGTATGACTCATGGCTCAGATTCTGGAGGGGGGTGAAGCTAAGGGCTATCGGATTGTGCACTTCAGTGTAGGGGGGTAGAAATCACCGCTTCGGCGGCATGGTCGGTGCCGATCACCAGGCCGTTGTTGGCGTTGGCAATGGCGAACTGCGCGACCATGCGGATGCGTGCCTTGATATTGCCGGTGACGAAGTCACGGCGGGCGTCGCTGAGCTTCTGCAGGTGAGTGACCTGTTCGCCGAGGCCGCTGACGCTGTCGGCAATATTCACCGTGTCTTCCTCGTCGGCGCGGATGAATTTCAGCGAATCCTGGGCGTCCTGTTCGTCGTGCTGGGTGCCGTGGGGCAGGCGCACGGCGATAAAGCGATAGCTCTGGTCACCGGTTTCGGCACGCAGCTCCTCGACTGTCAGTTGCGCCAGGCGCCCGGCGGTCAGCGAGTCGACGCCGCCGCTGATGCCCAGTACCAGCACCTTGAGACCGGAGTTGCGCAGGCACTGTTTGATAAAGGCCTTGCGCTTGTCGATCTGCGCCACCAGCGCGGCGCTATCGGCGAAAGACGGCACAACATCGAGGGCGGCGGCGATTTCGGCTTGGCGATTGCTCATTTCAAAGTCCTCACTGGGCGTCGCGGACGCGAAAAACATGTTTCAGGTAGCTGACGAAGTTGTCGTCGCGGCATTGGGTCTTGCCCGGCGCATCGGAGATCTTGGCGACCGGCTGGCCATTGCAGGCGGTCATCTTGATCACGATGTTCATCGGTTCGACCCCGGGAATGTCGCAGGTCAGGTTGGTACCGATGCCGAAGCTTACGTTGATCCGCCCGCAAAGTGCACGGTAGAGCCGCAGCGACTTCTCCAGGGTGAGCCCGTCGGAGAACACCAGGGTCTTGCTCAGCGGGTCGATGCCGAGCTTCTCGTAGTGGGCGATGGCCTTCTCCGCCCACTGCAGCGGGTCGCCGGAGTCGTGGCGCAGGCCGTCGAACAGCTTGGCGAAGTACAGGTCGAAGTCGGCCAGGAAGGCATCCATGCTGATGCAGTCGGTCAGTGCAATGCCCAGCAGGCCGCGGTACTCGCGCACCCAGCAGTCCAGCGCGGCGCTCTGACTGTCGATCAGCCGTGGGCCGAGCTGCTGGTGGGCCATCAGCCATTCGTGGGCCATGGTGCCGATCGGCTTGAGGTCGAACTCGCGGGCCAGGTGCACGTTGCTGGTGCCGACGAAGCGCCCGGGGAAGTCGCGCTTGAGGATGTGCACCATCTGTTCCTGCACCCGGTAGGAGAAGCGCCGGCGGGTGCCGAAATCGGCGATCTGGAAACCTTCCAGCTCGGTGGCCGAGGCCTCGCCCTTGAGCCAGTCGAGTTTCTGGTACAGGCGCTCGCTGGCCTGCTCCAGCACCACCTCGCGGTAGCGATAGCGGTTGCGCACCTCGCTGACGATGGCCAGCAGCGGGATCTCGTAGAGGATCACATGCAACCAGGGCCCGCGCAGGCGGATACACAGCTGGCCGTCTTCGATGCTGGTGTGCACGTAGCGCAGGTTGAAGCGGAACAGGCTGAGGAAGCGGATGAAGTCGGCCTTGATGAACGGAATGCGTTCGAGGAAGGCCAACTGGTCGGCGCTCATGCTCAGCTCGGCCAGGCGCTCGATCTGATAGCGGATCTCCGCCAGGTAGGGCGTCAGGTCTTCGGCATTGCGGCAGCGGAACTCCCACTCCACCTCGGCATTGGGGTAGTTGTGCAGCACCGCCTGCATCATGGTCAGCTTGTAGAAGTCGGTATCCAGCAGGTTCTGCACGATACGCTCGGCAAATACGCTTTCACCCATGATCAGATCCTCTTGTCCGTGTTGAGGGCCGCGTCCAGCTCATCCAGGCTGGCGTACAGCTCGATGCCCGCTGCACGCATCTCGCTGCAGGCGGTTTGCGCGGTTGTTTCGGCAATGGCGCGGCAGGCCGGCAGGTAAACACCGACCTCGAAACCGGCACGGCGCAGTTGCAGGGCGGTGGTCTTCACGCAGTAGTCGAGGGCCAGGCCGCCGACCAGCACGCGCTGCACGCCATTGTGCCGGAGAAACTCGATGGCGCCCGTGCTGCGCTTCTCGGCCAGGTCGTGGTAGCAGGCGCCGTAGGGGTGCAGATCCGGCTCCACGCCTTTCCACACGAAGTAGTCGTAGTCCAGCGGCTGTGGCAGTTCATCCAGCAGTTCGAAACCGGGCGTGCCCGGCACGCAGTGGCTGACCCAGCTGAGATCGGCGTTGGCCAGCGGCAGCGGCTTGAGCATTTCCGCATGGCTCGGTGCGATCCAGGCGGCTTGCGGGCTGTGCGCGTCCTTGCTGCCCAGGCGCAGGTGGGCGCGGCTGGCCAGCTCATTCAGGGCTGGCGCGATCTGCTCGCCACCGGCCACCGGCAGCTCATTCGGACACAGCGGGGTAAAGCCCTTTTGTGCATCGACGTCGAAGCTGGCGATTTTCATGGGTAGCGCTCCTTGTTGCGCGTTTGCATGACTACATATTTCATCTGATGTAATATGTAGTCAAGCGCTTTTCATCGAAACAAGTGAAATTCACCGGGTTATTGGTCAAGATGAAATAAGTCGAAGGGATTGGAGGGGTGATGGGTGCTGCAGAAGTGCTGGCCAGCGTGGATATCGTCGCGCTGCGCCTGAGCGAGGCGGGCGAGCTGGAGCTGCTGCTGATTCGTCGTGCGCAGGCGCCATTCGCCGGGCAGTGGGCGTTGCCCGGCGTGCTGGTCAACGGCCGCTGCGCCGACCTCAGCCTGGATGCCGCGGCGACCCGTGCATTGCAGGAAAAAGCACGGGTGCAGCCGCAGCACCTGGAGCAGGTGGCGACGGTGGGCAATGCGGTGCGTGACCCGCGCGGCTGGTCGTTGAGCACCTTCTACCTGGCCCTGTTGCCCGCCGATACCGAGTTGCCGGGCGAGGACCTGTGCTTCGCCAGCCTGGCGCAGGTGCTCGATGAGCGCTTTCCGCTGCCATTCGACCATGTGCAGTTGGTGGCGCAAGCGCTGGAACGGCTGGCCGGCAAGTCGGTGTACACCTCGCTGCCGCTCTATCTGCTGGCGCCGCGCTTTACCGTGACCGAGGCGCTGGCCGCGTTTCAGGCCTGCCTGGGCCAGGCGGTACAGCACACCACCCTGCGCGGACGCCTGGAAAAGATGAAGCAGCAGGGCTGGATCAGTGATACCGGCGAGAAGAACTACCCGAAGATGGGCCGGCCGCAAAGCCTGCTGGCGCATCGGCCGCAGGGCAGTGGGGCTTTTATCTTCGATCGCAGCGTGCTGTCCTGAGAACCTGTTTACGATCTCCTGGCCGTCGGCCATACGGCGTTAAAAACAGCCTCGGAATGCTCATTTACAGCTCGTAAACTCCGCTTCCTCGGCTGTTTTTGCCTTGTCTGGCTCTAGTCCAAAAGATCGTAAACAGGTTCTGAGGCTGCACATATGTCGAAGCACTGCATTGCGTGCTCTTCATAGCGGCCTCAGCTAATCTGCAGACGAGCCTAATAAGAGTTGCCAGGACGGCCTGTATTCACACGTGCTCCCGAGTCTGCTTGGGTACTGGAACGCCGCATGATCAAGTCTTGCTGTCTTGCCCTCGGGGTTGCCCTGGGCACTGTGTTCCCGGCCAACGCCGCGAGTCTGCTGGCCGACCTGGTGGATGGCCAGGGCCAGCCGCTGGCTAATGCCGTGCTCACGCTGCGCGGTGTGCCGGGTGCCGCGCCGGGCGAGGGCATCATGGATCAGCGCGACAAGCAGTTTGCCCCCAGCGTGTTGGCCGTGCGCAGCGGCACCTCGGTGAAATTCCCCAACAGCGACAACATCCGCCACCAGGTCTATTCCTTCTCGCCGGCCAAGCGTTTCGAGTTGCGCCTGTACCAGGGCACGCCCAGCGAGCCGGTGCTGTTCGACAAGCCGGGGGTGGTGGTGCTCGGCTGCAACATCCATGACTGGATGCTCGGCTACGTGTATGTCACCGACGACCCCTGGTTCGCCGTCAGTGACGAGCAGGGGCGGTTGAAGATCGACGGTCTGCCGCCCGGTAGCTACCAGGCCAGCCTGTGGCATCCGCAGAGCCCGAACATGCTGCCGGTTGCTGCGGGTGAGCTGAAGGTTGTCGAACCCAGCCTGCAACAGCGTTTTGCCCTGCAGCTCTCGGGGCCGGTGCAGGCAGTGCCTGCGGCGCCGGCGCCGAGCTCCTTTGGTGATGCATTCAAGAAGGCCACGCGTGAAGTTCAGCCATAGCTTCCAGGCGCGCATCGCCAGCGTCTTGATCCTGCTGTTGCTGGTGGTGATCGGCGCTCTGTATTTCTCGGTCAAGGCAGCCACCGGCGTGGCCGTGCAGAACCAGCTGCGCGAGGAACTGGGCGTCGGTGGCCGGGTGTTCGAGCAATTGCTCGAAGTGCGCGGCCGCCAGTTGCACGATGCGGTGCGCGTGCTGGCGGCGGATTTCGGCTTCAAGGATGCGGTGGCCAGTGGCGACGCCGCCACCATCCGCTCGGCGCTGGCCAACCATGGCGCACGGATCAATGCCGGGGTGGTGATGCTGCTCGGGCTGGATGGCAGCCTGCAGGTCAGCACCGCCGAGCAGATCGGCAGCGACTCGATGAGCCGCCTGGCCGGGCAGATGCAGGACCCGGCCGGCAGCGGCCCGCAGGTATTCCTGCTGCCCATCGATGGTGAAGTATTCCTGCTGGTCGAGGCCATGGTCAGTGCGCCATTGCCCATCGCCCGGGTGGTGATGGGCTTTCATGTCGACGAGGCCTTCGCCAACGAATTGCGCGAGCTGACTCACCTGGAACTGACCCTGGTGTCGATCGAACAGGGCAAGCCGGCGGGCTGGGTCAGCACCTTGCCGGCCGCCCTGCACGGTGGTCTGCGCGCGGAGATCATGCAGCAGAACCTCGACAGCGGCAGCCGTTTGCTGGAACAGGATGGCCAGCGCTATCTCGGTGAGTGGCGGACCCTGGCCAGCGGCTCGAACTACAAGGTCCTGGCGCTGTTGCACAAGTCGCTGGACCAGGCCGAGGCGGCCTTTGCGCCACTCGATCAGGACATTCTGCTGATCGCCCTGGCGGCCCTGTTCGCCTCGCTGCTGGGCGCTCTGCTGCTGGCGCGCAACCTGTCGCAACCGGTACGCCAGCTGGCCCGGGTGGCCGAGCGCATCGGCCAGGGCGACTACCAGACGCCCATCACCCTGCAGCGCCGTGATGAACTGGGCAGCCTGGCGCAGACCTTCAAGAGCATGCAGGAGGGCATCGCCGAGCGTGAGCGGCAACTGGCGCACAACGCCCTGCACGATGCCCTGACCGGGCTGCCCAACCGCACCCTGGCCATTGAACGCCTGGGCAGCGCGATTACCGCGGGGCGACCGACCGCCTTGCTCTACCTGAGCGTGAGCAACTTCCGCAGCATTCTGGAAAGCAGCGGTGCGGACGGCGTCGATCTGGCCTTGCAGCAGCTCGCTCGGCGCCTGCAGGCAACCCTGCGTCCCGGCGACAGCCTGGCACGCCTGGTGGCAGATGAAATGCTGCTGTTGCTGGAGCACTGCGACAGCGACAGTGCCATCGCCGCCGCCGACAAACTGCAGCAGTTGCTGGCCAAGCCCATGACTATCGGTAGCCTGGTCATCAGCCTGGATTGCTGCATTGGCATCGCCGTCTACCCAGTCGATGGCGCGACGCCGGATGAACTGCTGCGCCGCGCCGCCATTGCCATGCAGGATGCCGCGCACCTGCCGGGCCATCTGCAGGTTTACCAGCAGGGCCGCGATGATGCCCACCAACGGCAGATCAGCCTGATCCGTGACCTGCGCCATGCCGCAAGCAATGCGGAATTGCTGCTCTATTACCAGCCCAAGCTGGATATCCGTGCCGGCCGGGTGCACGAGGCCGAGGCCCTGCTGCGCTGGAACCATCCGCAGTACGGCATGGTTTCACCGGGCGAATTCATCCCGCTGGCCGAGCGCACCGGCAGCATCCAGATCCTCACCGCCTGGGTGATCGAAGAAGTGGTGCGCCAGCTGCATGAGTGGAACAGCCGCGGCCTGCACATGCAGGTGTCGCTGAATATCTCCGCCGAAGACCTGGGCAGTCTGGAACTGGCCGAGCGCGTCGCGGCGCTGCTGGCCCGCCAGGCGGTGGCGGCCGAGCAACTGGTGTTCGAGATTACCGAGAGTGCGGTGATGCAGGACCCGGAGCGCGCCCTGGAGGTGCTGCACAGCTTGCGCAACTGCGGCATTCACCTGTCGGTGGATGACTTCGGCACCGGCTATTCCTCGCTGGCCCAGCTCAAGCGCATGCCGGTGCACGAGCTGAAGATCGACCAGTCGTTCATCCGCGAGCTGGATGAGCAGAGTGATGACGCGGTGATCGTCCGTTCGACCATCGACATGAGCCACAGCCTCGGCCTCAAGGTGGTGGCCGAGGGGGTCGAGTTCCAGCGCAACCTCGATCTGCTGCGCCTGTGGAACTGCGACACCGCCCAGGGCTACCTGATCAGCCGGCCGTTGCCGGCCCAGGCGTTCGAGCAGTGGATGCAGCAGTGGCAACCATCCGTTCTGGCCGGAGCACATTGACCATGGGCAAGACCCTCGCGCTGATTTTTCTCGGGCTGCTATGCCCGGGCCTGGTGCTGGCCGAGCAGGGCCGGCTGTTGGCCACCGGCGGCGCGAGCAGCATCGAAGGCGCGGCCGGTGGCGGTATCACGCCCTGGGCGGTGCTGTCCGGTTATGGCGAGCAGGGCGAGTGGGGCGCCAGCGCCTTCGCCACCCGCGTCGAGACCGGTGACTACCGCCTGGATGTGGCGGGTATGGCCGCGTCCTACGGCAACCGCGTGGAGCTGTCCTACGCGCGCCAGCGTTTCGACCTCGGCACCCTGGCCCGTGACCTCAGCCTGCCGGACAACAGCCTCAGCCAGGACATCCTCGGCCTCAAGGTGCGCCTATTCGGCGACCTGATCTACGACCAGCTGCCGCAGGTCTCCCTGGGCATCCAGCACAAGCGGCAGAAGGACTTTCTGGTGCCGAGCCTGATCGGCGCCCAGCGTGACGAAGACACCGAAGGCTACATCGCCGCCAGTCGCCTGCTGCTCGGTGGCGCGTTCGGCTACAACCTGCTGCTCAATGGCAACCTGCGCTACAGCCGGGCCAACGAGCTGGGCCTGCTGGGCTTCGGTGGCGACCGCCGCGACGAGCATTCTGTACTCAAGGAAGGCTCCGTGGCGGTGCTGTTCAACCCGCGCTGGGCACTGGGCGTGGAGTACCGCGAGAAGCCGGACAACCTGTCCTTCGCCGGCGAAAACGACTGGTCCGATGTGTTCATCGGCTACTTCCCCAACAAGCACCTGGCCGTGGTGCTGGCCTATGCGCGCCTGGGTGAAATTGCCGGGCTGGATAATCAGGACGGCGCCTACCTGTCCATCCAGGGGAGCTTCTGAGCATGCGCGTTCTTCTCGCTGGGCTGTGCCTGACCCTGGTCGCCTGCACCAGCCAGCCACCCAGGGATGACAGTCTCTACCGCAGCCTCGGCGAGCAAGCCGGGATCACCCGTATCGTCGAAGGCATGCTGCTCAACTCGGCACGCAACCCGCGTATCGCCCATTACTTCCGCGACATCGACATCGAGCGCCTGCGCGACAAGCTGGTCGAACAGGTCTGCGTCGAGGCCGGCGGCCCCTGCGAATACACCGGCGACAGCATGGAAGAGAGCCACAAGGGCTTGAATATCGACCGGGGTGACTTCAATGCCCTGGTCGAAGACCTGATCGACGCGATGGACGCCGAGGGCATCCCGGTCGCCGCGCAAAACCGCTTGCTGGCGCGCCTGGCACCGCTGCGCGGGCAGATCATCGAGCGTTAGCTCGCCAACTCCTTCACATCCACGCATTGCACGAGCGCGACCGGGGCTGGCTTTGGCGTATTCTGCGCAGCTGCGAGCGGCACGCTGCGGCTGCTCGCCTTTGCAGAATCCATTGATTCAGGGAGTGAAAAATGAAGTGTAAAAGCCTGCTGGTAGGTCTTTTCAGTGCTGTGGTTCTCGTCGGCTGCGGCGATAGCGAGCAGAGCCTCTCGGAGAAAGCCGGCAAAGCGGTGGGCGAGGGCGTCACCGGTTTTCTCTCCGGTGTAGGCAGTGGTGTCGATCAGAGCATGGTGGTCGAGACCGAGCTGGGCGCAGGCGCAAGCAAGGCCGGCCTGGTCAAGACCACCGCCAAGTCCAACGGTATGGCCGACGCGGAAAAGAGCTTCAGCGTCTATCTGGTGGCCAACGAGCCGTTCAAGGGCACTCTGCTGGCCAAGGCGTATAACAAGGACGGTCAGGAAATAGGCCGCGCGAAGAGCGAAGTCGATCTGCAGAAGGACGACGCCGACTACATCATCTTTGCCTTCAACGAGCGCATGGATAGCCAATTGGTACACAAGTACCTGGTTGACACCGTGCAGTAAGCCTTGCTCCACCCTCCACGCGCCGGCACCTTTGCCGGCGCGCTGGTTTCAAACGGCTGTATGGATAAAGTTCCCTGCCTCGGAGTTTTCCGCAAAAACTCCAGAGTTTCCTGCAAGAAGCTGTCACCCCCCTGTCACTAGAGTCCTGCATCCCAGCAAACCGCTGGCGCAACCCGGTTGTTCGCGGCGTGTTTTGCTCTCCCGGCCAGGTTGCACTCTGTTTTCGCCGGCGCGAGCTAAAGTTGAGTAGAGACGTAGGTTGATTGGCTCTCACCCGGATGACCGAGAGCAGCATGGCAGCGCGGATGGCGCCACCCCATTCATGACCCGTTCCTGCAGCAGGAGCGGGTTCTAAGAGCCTGTTCAAAGTCTCGCGGGCTAGAGCCAGGCAAGGAGAAATCGGGCGAAGAAGCGGAGTTTACGAGCTGTAAATGAGCATTCTGAGCCCGATTTCAACGCAGCATGGCCGACGCGCAGCAGACATTGAACAGGTTCTAAGCGGCCCGCCACAAGCGGGCGTAATGCCAACCAGGCTGCGGATCACCCACCGCAGCGCCATAACAACAAACGAGAGGGCATCCTCCCATGACCGCTAGCACCCCCATGCTGATCACTTTCGTGGTGTACATCGCCGCGATGGTACTGATCGGGCTATTCGCCTACATGCGTACCAAGAACCTGTCCGACTACATTCTTGGCGGTCGCAGCCTCGGTAGTTTTGTTACCGCGCTGTCCGCTGGTGCCTCCGACATGAGCGGCTGGCTGCTGATGGGCCTGCCGGGCGCCGTGTACATGTCCGGCCTGTCCGAAGGCTGGATCGCCATCGGCCTGATCGTCGGTGCCTACCTCAACTGGCTGCTCGTCGCCGGCCGTCTGCGTGTGCAGACCGAGCACAACGGCAACGCGCTGACCCTGCCGGACTACTTCACCAATCGCTTCGAAGACAACAGCCGCATCCTGCGCATCTTCTCCGCCCTGGTGATCCTGGTGTTCTTCACCATCTACTGCGCCTCGGGCGTGGTGGCCGGTGCCCGCCTATTCGAAAGCACCTTCGGCATGAGCTACGAAACCGCCCTGTGGGCCGGTGCTGCAGCGACCATCGCCTACACCTTCATCGGCGGCTTCCTGGCGGTGAGCTGGACGGACACCGTGCAGGCCACCCTGATGATCTTCGCCCTGATCCTCGCTCCGGTCATGGTGCTGGTGGCCACCGGTGGTATGGACAGCACCTTCGCTGCCATCGAGCTGAAGGACGCCACCAACTTCGACATGCTCAAAGGCACGACCTTTGTCGGCGTGATCTCGCTGATGGCCTGGGGCCTGGGCTACTTCGGTCAGCCGCACATCCTGGCGCGCTTCATGGCGGCCGACTCGGTCAAATCGATCCCGGCTGCCCGTCGCATCTCCATGACCTGGATGATCCTCTGCCTCGGTGGTGCCGTGGCGGTAGGCTTCTTCGGTATCGCCTACTTCTCGGCTAACCCGGACCTGGCTGGCCCGGTTACCGAGAACCCGGAGCGCGTGTTCATCGAGCTGTCCAAGCTGCTGTTCAACCCGTGGATCGCTGGTGTGCTGCTGTCGGCCATCCTCGCCGCCGTGATGTCCACCCTGAGCTGCCAGCTGCTGGTGTGCTCCAGCGCCCTGACCGAGGACTTCTACAAGGCCTTCCTGCGCAAAGGCGCCAGCCAGAACGAACTGGTCTGGGTCGGCCGTGCCATGGTGCTGCTGGTTGCGGTGATCGCCATTGCCCTGGCCTCCAACCCGGACAACCGTGTGCTGGGCCTGGTCTCCTACGCCTGGGCTGGCTTCGGTGCCGCCTTCGGTCCGGTGGTGATCCTCTCCGTGATGTGGAAAGGCATGACCCGCAACGGCGCGCTGGCCGGCATGATCGTCGGTGCGGTGACCGTGGTGGTGTGGAAGAACTGGATCGGTCTGGGCCTGTACGAAATCATTCCGGGCTTCATCCTCGCCACCCTGGCCATTCTGGTCTTCAGCCGCATCGGCAACGGCGCTTCGAAAACCATGCAACAGCGCTTCGACATGGCCGAGAAGGAATACCAGGACGCCCATATCTGATACCCCCAGGCGCGGCTGGCCGGTCGTCCAGTCGCGTCTTCGCTTCGCCCCAGGTCCAGTACCTGACGGCGGGGCACCACGCACGACCCGATAGTGCTTTGCGGCCCACGTCTCCCGGCGTTGGGCCGTTTTTTTGCCTGCGATAAAGCCCCCAGCCCTGCTGTTCGCTCAAGAAAAACACTGCAACGTCCCAACGGGGTCGCGGCGTTTTTTCTGCTGTGGGCAACCTGTAGGAGCGAGCTCTGCTCGCGAACTGGGCATCCCATAGAGCTTCGCGAGCAGAGCTCGCTCCTACGGTCTGGGCGTTTTACCTGCCTACCTCAGCCCCGCCTTTCTGTAGGAGCGGGCTTAGCCTCGATGCCTCGCCGCAACGTCGATCCCCCATTCCAGCCAAAGTCGCTCACGGAGAAGGGCGCCAACGCTTGGGCAATCTGCGTTGCCGCGCCTGCCTCCGATTGGGGCGTGACCTGTTTTGGGGCTTGGATTAACGCGCCGACATGGTGCGTGACTGTTTGGTCGTATATTTAACTAATTGAAATTAAACAATAAATTCCTATGGCACGGCCCTTGCGATGCTTGTTACGACCAGGTGGCAAGGAGTACGGCATGGTCCGCACCTTTTTTGATGAGATGTATGAAGCGAGCAGCATCGTTCGCCCGCACTACCGGGAGTTCGCTCGCTGGTTGGCCGCTACGCCGGAAGAACTGCTGGCCCAGCGCCGCCGCGAAGCCGACCTGTTGTTCCACCGCGCCGGTATCACTTTCACCCTCTACGGCGATGAGCAGGGCACCGAGCGCCTGATCCCCTTCGACATCATCCCGCGCAGCATCCCCGCCAGTGAATGGCGCATTGTCGAGGCCGGCTGCATCCAGCGCGTGCAGGCGCTGAACATGTTCCTCGCCGACCTCTACCACGACCAGCGCATCATCAAGGCCGGCATCATCCCCGCCGAACAGGTGCTGGCCAACGAGGGCTATCAACTGGCCATGCAGGGCCTCGACCTGCACCGCGACATCTACGCGCATATCGCCGGGGTCGACCTGGTACGCGATGGCGACGGCACCTACTACGTGCTGGAAGACAACCTGCGCACCCCCAGCGGCGTGAGCTACATGCTCGAAGACCGCAAGATGATGATGCGCCTGTTCCCCGAACTGTTCGCCATGCAGCGCGTGGCGCCCATCGACCACTACCCGAGCCTGCTGCTGGAAACCCTGAAAAGCTCCAGTCCGCTGGACAACCCCAATGTGGTGGTGCTGACCCCGGGCCGTTTCAACAGCGCCTATTTCGAGCACGCCTTCCTCGCCCGCGAGATGGGCGTGGAGCTGGTGGAAGGTGCCGACCTGTTCGTCCGTGACGACAAGGTGTTCATGCGTACCACCTCCGGCCCGCAGGCGGTGGATGTGATCTACCGTCGCCTGGACGACGCCTTCCTCGACCCGCTGGCCTTCAACCCGGATTCCATGCTCGGCGTGCCCGGCCTGCTCTCGTCTTATCGCAGCGGCAATGTGGTACTGGCCAACGCGGTGGGTACCGGGGTGGCGGATGACAAATCGATCTACCCCTATGTCACCGACATGATCCGCTTCTACCTGGACGAAGAACCGATCCTGAAGAACGTGCCGACCTGGCAGTGCCGCAAGCCCGAGGACCTGTCCCACGTGCTGGCCCATCTGCCCGAGCTGGTGGTCAAGGAAACCCAGGGCTCCGGTGGCTACGGCATGCTGGTCGGCCCGGCCGCGAGCAAGGCCGAGATCGAGGCCTTCCGCGCCCGGCTCAAGGCCAACCCGGCGGCCTATATCGCCCAGCCCACGCTGTGCCTGTCGACCTGCCCGACTTTCGTCGAAAGCGGCATCGCGCCGCGCCATATCGATCTGCGCCCGTTCGTCCTGTCCGGCCGCGAAACCCGCCTGGTGCCGGGCGGCCTGACCCGCGTGGCACTGCGCGAAGGCTCGCTGGTGGTCAACTCGTCGCAAGGCGGCGGAACCAAGGACACCTGGGTGGTCGAGGACTAATCATGCTGAGCAGAACTGCCTCCGATCTGTACTGGATGTCGCGCTACCTGGAGCGCGCCGAGAACCTCGCGCGCATGCTCGACGTCAGCTATTCGCTATCGCTGATGCCGCAGGACGGCCGTGGCGACGGCCTCGACGAACTGGCCATGCCGTTGTTGATCACCGGCACCCTGGACGATTACCTGGAACGCCACGGCGAAATGCACGCCGAGCGCATGCTGCACTTCTTCGCCCTCGATGCGGACAACCCGGCGAGCATCTACTGCTGCCTGCAGGCGGCGCGCAGCAACGCCCATGCCGTGCGCGGGCGGATCACCGCCGATATGTGGGAGAACATCAACGCCACCTGGCTGGAGATGCGCGGCATCGCCGCCCAGGGCCTGGGGCGCTACGGCATCAGCCGTTTCTGCGAGTGGGTCAAGGAGCGCTCGCACCTGTTCCGCGGCGCCACCTTCGGCACCATCATGCGCGGCGAGGCGTACCGCTTCATCCGCCTGGGTACCTTCCTCGAGCGCGCCGACAACACCTTGCGTCTGCTCGATGCACGTTACGAAATGCTCGGCGAGGAGGCCGATGCGGTCAGCGACACCTCGGCGCGCGGTTACTACCAGTGGAGTGCGCTGCTGCGTGCGCTGTCCTCTTTCGAGGCCTTCACCGAGATATACCGCGGCTCACCGCGCACCCGCAAGATCGCCGAACTGCTGCTGCTGCGCCCGGACGTACCGCGCTCGCTGCGCTCGTGCATGGAAGAACTTAACCTGATGCTCTCCGGCCTGCCCGGCGAGAACGGCCGCCCGGCCCAGCGCATGGCCGCCGAACTCGACGCCCGGCTGCGCTACACCAGCATCGACGAGGTCCTCGACGAGGGCCTGCATGTCTGGCTCACCGATTTCATCCTGCTCGTCCGGCAGTTGGGCAGCTCCATCCACACGTCCTATCTGGAGGTCGTATGAGACTCTCGATCCGTCACGACACCACCTACAACTACGATGACCAGGTGCGTTCCAGCATCCAGTACCTGCGCCTGACCCCGCAGGAGAGCGTGCGCCAGCATGTGCTCAGCTGGCAGCTCGACCTGCCGCGCGCGGTGCGTGCCCAGCGCGACCCGCACGGCAACATCCTGCATGTACTGACCCTCGATGAACCCCACGAAGCACTGGTGATCGGTGCCCGCGGCCAGGTCGAAATCGACGAACACTGCGAGTCTGAAGGCGACAGCCACTCGGCCCTGCCGTACCTGCGCTTCACCAGCCTGACCCAGCCGGACGACGCCCTGTACGACTTCGCCCAGGCCAGCAGCGCCGGTCGCCGGGATCGCGATAGCCTGATCAGCCTGATGCATGGCCTGCACGAGCAGATGCCCTATACCCCCGGCGCCACCAAGGTCGAGAGCACTGCCGCCGAGGCTTTCGCCGGCCGTGCCGGAGTCTGCCAGGACCACACCCACGCGTTCCTCGCTTGCGCCCGCAGCCTGGGCGTGCCGGCGCGTTACGTGTCGGGTTACCTGTTCACCGAAGACAGCGGCCACCTGGCCAGCCACGCCTGGGCCGAAGCCTGGCTGGACGATGGCTGGTACAGCTTCGACGTGACCAACCAGCTAGCCCGCCCGGAGCGCCACCTCAAACTGGCCGTCGGCCTGGACTACCTCGACGCCTGCCCGGTACGCGGCATGCGCCGTGGCGGTGGCGGCGAGCAGATGCATGCGCGGGTCAAGGTTTCGCCGTTGCTGCAGGTGCAGCAGCAGTAGCCACTCAGCTAGCGCCAAGCGCCGAGGTCGATACCCCGGCGCAGCGGACAAGCCTCGTCGTAGGAGCAGCTTCAGCCGCGAAGGGGCACTGCTGCGCAGCAGCCGCCAGGCCAAAGGCCGACGAAAAGCACATGCCTCCCGCAGCATCGGCGGCAGCTGGAAACAGCCAGGAAAGCAGGGCTATTGCGGGCTAAAGATGGACACCGTATTTGGCATATATCTTTTCTATAACACCCTGCTGCTTGAGTTCTAAAATCGCCGCATCCAGTTTTTCCAGCCAGGCCTCATGCTTGGGATGAACGCGCATGCTGACATCGAAAGAACTCATGACATCGCCGATTTCAAGATGTCGATATTTGGCCATCTTGACCATGCTGTATTGGACGATGGCCTTATTGGCCACGACTTGATCGAAGCGCGATTTCGTCAGCATCTCCAACAACTGCTCTTCATTCAAACCATTGCGGCGGTCGATCAGCCCTGCGTTGATCAGTGCCGCTAAATCAGGATAAGCATATCCACGCACCAGGCCCACCGACTTGCCGCGCAAGTCTTCAGGTTGTTTCACCGGGAAAGACTTGCCCGGAGCAAACACCATGACATCGACAACCTTGCCAAATGGCACGGTGAATACCCCGGGAACCGACTGATTGTGCACCCAGCCGGGGTAAACACCGGGTTCTATATCGAGTTGTCCCGCATTAAACAGCAAGCTAATGCGTGGGTAGGGGTAATACTGCACATCGAAAGTATCCCCCGTCAGTTTGCCCAGTTCATCGAATATATCCTGATAGATGCCCGTCTTGCCGTCTTCAATCATCATCGGCGGATAGTTATAGAAACCCACCGAAAACGTGGCGGCATAGGCACCAGGCAAGGAATAAGCGAGGAACAGTAGGGCGAACGTCTTGATTAGCCACTTCATCACAGTCCCCTCAGCACTTGAATGTTCAGAGTAGCCCACAGCCAATCATCGAGGCGGCCTGGCCAGCCCCGCGACCGATGCTCGGCTTTAACTCGTCACTCAGGCACGGCGCTGTAGCAACCCGCGGTAACAGGTAAACCCCGTCGTACAAGCGCTTCAGCCGCGAAGCGAAGCACTGCGTTCTTGCGCAAGCCAACCCGTTTCACTGCCTGCGCTACAAACCCCAATTGCTCCTCGCCAGCGCGCATCCTCAGGCCTTGCTCGACTCCGCGGTGAACAGTGCCTTGCTCCTGATATAGGTCACCACCGCGAAAACAATAAAACCGATCCCCAGCATAAAGGGCAGGTCGGTCACGCCGCCGGAGCGGTAGCCGTAAAAGGAAAACGCGCCGCCCATGAACAAATAGAAAAGCGATGTGATCAGGATGTTCTGCGGCGCGGCCGAGTAGATTTCCGAGTTCTTGTCGATGATGAACTGATAGGCCTCGACCATGGCCTCATGCTTGTCCTTGCAGGCCAGGCCGTGGTCCATATCCGTCGTGCATTCTGCGCACAGGCCTTTGCAGCAAGCCTTGCAGGTGCCGAGGGCAGGGGTGTCGGGGTGGTTGAAGCAATGCATGGATGTCCTCCCTGGACAGGATGAGCAAGGTTGAAACGCGAACGCTTCTAGGATTCTACGGTTTCGGTTTGGGAGAAAAACCGCGCACTACCAGATAAAGCAAAGGCCCTACCGAAACGAACACGGCGGTCAGCACCATATACGGCAATACGGCCCGCAGCGGCAGTTTGCGTGATTGGTTGTCCCGGTACATCCACACGCAGGCCAGCGCGGCGAGAATATAAAGATCGATCACCACCTGCGCCGTATCCAGGCGAGACAGCAACTGCAACCCGAACTGGATAAGTGATTGCTCAGCATGCGCCATGACGAACAGCGTGTAGGCCGAAAAGGCGATCAGCGTGAGCAGGGGCAGTGCGATTTTCTTCATGATCCGTCCTTGGCTTTGCCGCTATTGGCGAGTCCGGCCATTGGAATGGATCTAGCAACCAGTTAGCAAGGCCTTATTGTCGGTGATCGGTTAACCGAATTGCGCCATGCCCGCACAGTGTTCAAAACTTGCCTCGTAGATCCGCGTGACAAATGTGCCGGAGATATTCTGGTTGGTTGCAGTGCTCTGCTGTTGCGTGCTCACCGCTACAAGCGGGTGCAGCATTGCAGTGGAAGAACACGGGTGCGGTGGGTGGGGGCTAAGAAGCTGCAGATTGGATGCCAGCCGGTCGCGCAATGCGTCGGAAGTAAGTTTGAAGTTGTGACTAGCTGACGCAATCCCCATGTTGGCACCGATATCGATAGTGACTGGCGCCTAACGTCTTGCTCTAGGGCTTACCGAAGCGTAGGTAAGTCCCTAGCAGCACATGGTTAAGCATAGTTTTTCTCGGAGTGAGCTCTATCTGCTTGGTCGAGGCAGTACTTGTGAGCTCTGTACAGCGCATCTTGCCGATGTTGTGCGTCTGTATCTTCTGGGGCTATTTTTATTCCATGTTTCTTTGCCTGTTCGAGCAATGACTCATATCTTTTTAGCAAGGCCTCATGGGTTCTTAGAGTTTCTCGTCCCGGAGCAGTTGCCCTACTATAGTTCTCCACCTCGCTGAGCTTATTTTGCGAACAGTAAGCCTGCCGTCCGCGGAGTAAGCGTGCGACATGAGTCACTGCTTCTTGATATATCGCACGGGGATCACTCTCGTCCGCCTTTGTAATGGTTGGTAATGGCACATTTTCCTCATGCGTTCGAGGGATAGGTATATGGCTGGGCATCAACATTTCTCGAGGAATCGAAAGGTTCAGAGATCTTTGTCTTATGCTCTCATCACTAAATGACGCACCAGCAAGCTTGTGAGCAAATTCGTTTCTAACTCCTCGAATGCCGTGTAGCATCTTCCTCTCATTCTCCGAGATTATTCCAAATCTATACGATAAGTTTATTCTGGAGCTAAAAGTGCTTAAAGGGCCGTTCCCAGAAAAAAGCTCTTTGTTATTCTTTGTGGTGTCTTCGACCAAATACTCAAGAATAATTTCTCTAAGAAGTTCGTCAAGATAGGACGCGCCAACTATGGCGGCAGCCCTGTCAGAGTCGCCTTTGAATTCTTCTTCTAAGATTTTCTGATCTTCGAGCATATTCATCTTTAATGCTTAACGTTTGGTTGAGGGGCCGCTTTAGCCGGTCCCGAGTGAGCGAAGTGAACGACTTTGAACCAATTTTTAGAGCTTTTGCACATTGTAAAGCCCTGTCTCATTGATAATTGGAAAGAAGTAACTTGCAATGAAGAGTGCTGCTAGCACTGAGATCAGGATGGTTGCATTGATGCAGCAGTCAGTAAAAGGTGTCGATCCGGAATTCAGGATTTGCCCGATTAGATATGCGACAGTCACAACTCCTGGAGCAACTGCAAAGCTGGCTTCAAGGAAATATGATACGAGTGCGCTAAGTATTAAGAATACTGCGAGGCTCAGGGTTGGTATTCTCATGGTTTGATTGCTCTAGCGCCCGGCTAAGCCGCCGAAATGGAGTTTATTGTTTTGTGCGGGCGTAGCGAAAAAGCACAAAATGAGCAACGCAGTGGGGGTCGGTTTGAGTCGTTTGTTAGGTGTGACTAATTGCATGTTAAGTCATCGTATATAACGGGGCTTATGGTGTTTTTATGAGTGCCATTAATGATGGCTATGTTGCTTGAAAAATTAGCTTTAAACCCACTGCCAGTTACAAGCTTGTCAGGAAGATACGTTGCGGGCGCAGACGTCCAATTAGTCGTGGAAGAAAAATAATTAGATAATATTTTATATTGTTTGGAGTTGAGTGCTATTGTGCAGGAGCTAACTGTGATTCCTTTTTTTGTAATCGTAAGAGTCAAATCTTCAGCTGGAAGCTCAAAGTCATACGAGCAAGCTGCACACAGAAGAAGAGTTGAAGTAAGGAGGATATTTTTCATATAGCACCTAGCGATTAAGCTAAGGGGCCGGCTTCGCCGGTCCCAGCGAACGAAGTGAGCGCTTTGAGCGCATTGTTAGAAGGCACTAGCATCATTGCTTGAGCTCCTTTGATGTGCAGCTAATATTTTGAAAGCCTGTGTCCCAGCCCCAAGACTTTGCCGAGCAGGACTCTACGTGAACTTTGGTGCCTTGCTGGGTAATACGCAGCCCTACAAGTATTTGCTCGCCAGGACAATCCCAGTTGAAGGCTGTGGGATGCTTAATTATTAAGTTTGGGCCAACGCTAAGGCTATCAATCGACACGTAACCAGCTCCCATGCATGCGCCGCTATCTGAACTGTAAACGCGAATAGACGCTTTGACTAAATGCTGGCCCACGTGACAATAAAGCTCGTTCCTGTTCTTGTTTAGACGCCTAAATCCTTGCTTCAGCTTGACCTCGCCTGCAGCGGGAGAGGACAGCTCCACGATAGGCGATAGCTCAAAGAGTTCTCCAGAGTCTAAGCACTCTGCGGCGATACCGTTAATACCCCAATCTGCTTGTACGTGTAGTGAGTACAGGAAAAGTAAACTTCCAATGATTTTGTAGGGCGCAATCTTGGCCAATCGTGACTCCTAACGATTAAGCTAAGGGGCCGGCTTCGCCGGTCCCAGCGAACGGAGTGAGCGCTTTGAGCGCATTGTTATGAGTCGTCCCCATCTGACTTTCTAGCAGATTGTTTATAGAAGAAATATGCAGAAAGAGCGAGGGCTGACAGTGCTATAGCAATTAGACCATTGCCTCGATCGGCCATCGAACGCAAGGAGGCAGTGGCTTGTGGTCGCATACTTGAAAAGTAAACCTTGTCGTATGGAATCGTCTCAGTTTCAAGCCTGACTAACTCTGACCAGCCGATATAGATTTTTCCCTCATAAGTAAATCTAAATTTGTAATTAGTACAAATTCGTTTGGCTGAACGAAATGCACTGTTTTTTGTGTAGCAATTTCTTGTGTCAATTATTTCCGAGCTTGCAGAAACTTCTGTGGAAGTGACAAGCGCTGTGTAAGCGAAGATTGAAATACAGACAAAAACTAAAAACACACCAAGTTCAAAGTGAATGTTGAATGATTTTTTGCTTGGCATGATTTCTAGTCAGACTTATAACGTTTGGTTAAGGGGCCGGCTTTAGCCGGTCCCGAGTGAGCGAAGCGAGCGACTTGAACCACTAGTTAGAGGGCGTTGACCTCTTTCGCGATTTGTACATTGCTAGAGCTGAGATGGAAACAATAATTCCTGCCTCTAGCATGCGCCCGGTCTTTGAGAAAGGCTCGTAGCTAACACTAAGTGAACTCATATAAAGAAGTTCGCCGATAGCACCTGCAATTACACCATAAGCTAGAGGCTGGCGCTTGGTAAGCCAGCCCAGCAGAAATCCTGGTAGAATCTTGGATAAAACAATTATTGAAGGTCCTGCCAGGCTGTTTATTTGTTCTGCGTTTGAAAATGCGGCTGGAATATATTGGATTGTGTTTGATGCAATATGCAGGCTGCCGAAAAGAGCTAGTGCAGTAGTGATGGTAAGCGCTATTGGATGCAGCCACATAATTTCCAGAAGCCTTCTAACTACAATTAGGCGACATCGTTGTCGCATAACATCCGGCAGGGCGTCGGGTAAAGTTCTTGTCTATTTTGTAGCGCTCTGATTTTTCTTTCCCAACTAGACCCAATACGACAGGGTGGCGGGTAATGAGCGACAGTGGCTTTCTGCTGTAAACCGCAGGACAGCTGTAGGCCCGATCTTTCAGATGGATAAGGCGAGTTGTGGCGGGTTTGGGCATTCCTGGCCTCTGTCGATTCCCGTTGTTGCTTTTGTCACGCTAGCGCCTGTCGTGTGGCGGGTAAAGCCTGAGCAGGTGTTGGGCTGCTCTTCCTAGTGTTCGGTTTTTCGCGTGGACATGTGGCGCAGGTAGCCAATCAGTTGCTCGAGCTGGCTGTCGCTGATAACGCTTTCGCTGAATGCCGGCATCCGCCCTTGGGGCCAGCGCCGCAGGCTTTGCGGGTTGCGGATGTACTGCCGCAGAAAGTCGCCGCTGAAGTATTCGATCGGGTTGTGCGGGAGGTTCAGGTCGGGGCCGAACTGCGAGTCGCCGGCGTCGTTGAGGCGGTGGCAGGCCAGGCAGTTTTTCTGGAACTGGGCGAAACCGGCCTGCACGTCGGCACCGGCATCCGCTGCGGGGAGCAGGGTCGGGAAGCGTTTGGCGACTGCTGCCAGCAGGCGGATGCGGGAAACCTGGAACGGCCACTGTTCCGGCCCGATCTGCGCGGCCTCGGGGTTCTGCCAGACCAGGTAGAACGGGCCTGCGCTGGGTTTGCCTTTGGCCAGTGCAGGCCAAGGTTGTTGTGGGTCTTCGATGGCCAGCCAGGCGCGCGCGCCTTGGATCGCCAGCACTGGCGCGGCTGGCAGTTCGGCAGCAAAACCGTCTAGGGCGACGGCTTGCAAGTGGTCGCCAGGGGCTACGCCCTCCAGCAGTACCGCCAGGGGGATGGCGCGGTACTGCATATCGCGCTTGTAGGCCACGTCGGCGGTGATGCTGATGGTTTCGGTCTGGGGGTGGCTGAGCAGGCTGCTGCTATCCCAGGTGCGCGTTCCGCTAGGCAGTTCTATGTGCAGTTCGGCTGCATGCGCAGTTGTAACGTGCAGGGCGGCCAGTAATGCCAGGCTGGAGAGTGCGTTCAGCAGTCGATGCATGCCGCTTCCTTATCCCGAGGAGTGGTTGCCAGTTTGAATTGTTCATAGCCGCCGGCATTCATCACTTGCGTGTAACCCAGTGCGCGCAGTTCGTCCTGGGCCTGCGATGAGCGTCGGCCGCTTCGGCAATACAGCACGACGGGGGTGTTCTTGTCCGGCACCACCGCCGCGATGCGAGTGCCAATCTGGTCGTGGGGGATCAGCTGAGCACCGGGCAGAGAGCCGCTGGCGAACTCATCGGCACTGCGTACATCGATCAGTATCGTGTCCGGCAGGATAAGGGTGCGCAAGGCGGCGCTCTGGTCGACTTCTCCGGCCTGGGCAATCGGCAGGATCAGGGCAAGGCTCAGCAATAGGTGGCGCATGAGGTTCACCTCGCAGGTGCAATGAAGTACCACGCTAGCACAGTCGCTGGCGCAGACGCAGGCTGGAAAGTAGAGGTGTGCCGGGCCTGAGCAGCTACGGCATCAGGCCACGGCAGGGAAGAATAATCAGCTGACCAGACGAGTCACGTTGGGCAGGATCAGGATAACGGTGGTGGCCAGGACGATCAGCGTCGCCTGCCGGTACTTGGCTTGTTTGAACATGTTGCTACTGCCTTTCTTCTTGTTGGTGTATCGGCTTTTGTCAGCAACCAGTGGCTGGTAGACACGGGCACAACACCTTGGCTCAGACCATAAACCACCCCGGCAAAACCCGGCGGCGGCACCTTGCCTTGGTAACTCTAGGGCCCGCGTCACGTGGAGCTTAGACGACTTGGCTCCTAGCACGGCATAGGCAAAACCCTGTAGTTATTGCATCGGCTAAACAATCGATGCGCAGGCCAGGCGCCAGAGCGCTTGCTGCAGCGCGGGTGGTTTGGCCGGTTTTGCTGACCGCCCGTCTGAGCCGAACGGTCAATGGCCCTGAGCTCATCGGTCATTGAGTCCGGCCCGCGTGGGGCTATGGTTAGGCAACCCGGCTTTTGCCGCTGCCAGTTACCGAGGACGTCATGACTGAAGCACTGATTTTCGACGCCGTGCGCACCCCGCGCGGCAAGGGCAAGAAGGACGGCGCGCTGTACAGCGTCAAGCCGGTCAGCCTGGTGGCGGGCCTGCTGCGCGCGTTGCAGGCGCGCAATGGTCTGGATACCCGCCAGGTCGATGATGTGGTGCTGGGCTGCGTGACCCCGGTGGGCGATCAGGGCGCCGACATCGCCAAGACCGCCGCGATGGTCGCCGACTGGGACGTCAGCGTCTCCGGCGTGCAGCTCAACCGTTTCTGCGCCTCGGGCCTGGAAGCGGTGAACATGGGCGCGATGAAGGTGCGCTCGGGCTTCGAGGACCTGGTGGTGGTCGGCGGCGTGGAGTCCATGTCGCGCGTGCCGATGGGCTCCGACGGCGGCGCCTGGGTGATGGACCCGGAAACCAACATGCAGACCCACTTCACCCCGCAGGGCATTGGCGCCGACCTGATCGCCACCCTGGAAGGCTTTAGCCGCAGCGATGTCGACAGTTTCGCCCTGCGCTCGCAGCAAAAAGCCGCGCGCGCCAGCAAGGACGGCTCGTTCGCCAAGTCGCTGATTCCGGTGTCTGACCAGAACGGCATCGTCATCCTCGACCACGACGAATTCATTCGCGGCGACAGCACGCTGGAAGGCCTGGGCAAGCTCAAGCCGAGCTTCGAGATGATGGGCCAGATGGGCTTCGACGCCACCGCGCTGCGCGTCTACAGCCATGTCGAGCAGATCACCCACGTGCATACGCCGGGCAACAGCTCAGGGATAGTCGACGGCGCCGCGCTGATGCTGATCGGCAGCCCGGCCAAGGGCAAGGAGCTGGGCCTCAAGCCGCGTGCGCGCATCGTCGCCACGGCGGTGACCAGTACCGACCCGACCATCATGCTCACCGGCCCGGCGCCGGCTACGCGCAAGGCTCTGGCCAAGGCTGGATTGTCCGTCGAGGACATCGACCTGTTCGAGGTCAACGAAGCCTTCGCCTCGGTGGTGATGAAGTTCATGAAGGACATGGGTGTGAGTGAGGACAAGGTCAACGTCAACGGCGGCTCCATCGCCATGGGCCACCCGCTGGGTGCCACCGGCTGCGCCATCCTCGGCACCCTGCTCGACGAGCTGGAGAAGCGCGACCTGCGCTACGGCCTGGCCACGCTGTGTGTCGGCGGCGGCATGGGTATCGCCACCATCATTGAGCGCATTTGAGCCGGCTTTTTGTAGGAGCCAGCTCGCTGGCGATCGCGAGCAAGCTCGCTCCTACAGGGTTTGCGGCCAACCGAATTCGAGAGAGAAAGCCATGACTGACGCCATCCGTTACGAAAAAGGCCAGGACAATATCGTCGTCCTGACCATCGACATGCCCGGCCAGAGCGCCAACACCATGAATGCGGTGTACCGCGAGGCCATGGGCCAGACCGTCGCGCGCCTGGAGGCCGAGAAGGACTCCATCGCCGGGGTGATCGTTACTTCGGCGAAGAAGACCTTCTTCGCTGGCGGCGACCTGGGCGAGCTGATCCAGGTCACCAAGGCCGACGCCCCTGCCTTCTACCAGATGGTGCTGGGCATCAAGGGCCAGCTGCGCCGCCTGGAGACCCTGGGCAAGCCGGTGGTGGCCGCGATCAACGGCGCCGCGCTGGGCGGCGGCTGGGAAATCTGCCTGGCTTGCCACCACCGCATCGCCCTGGACAACTCCAGCGTGCAGCTGGGCCTGCCGGAAGTGACCCTCGGCCTGTTGCCGGGCGGTGGCGGCGTGGTGCGCATGGTGCGCCTGCTCGGCCTGGAAAAAGCGCTGCCGTATCTGGCCGAAGGCAAGAAGGTGCGCCCGGACGCCGCGCTCAAGGCCGGCCTGATCCACGATATCGCCGCCACTGCGGACGAGATGCTGGCCAAGGCCCGTGCCTGGATCGCCGCCAACCCGAGCGCCGTGCAGCCGTGGGACGTCAAGGGCTACAAGATCCCCGGTGGTACGCCGAGCACCCCGGCCGTGGCGCAGATGCTGGCCATCGCGCCGAGCGTGCTGCGTGACAAGACCAAGGGCTGCTTCCCGGCACCGGAGAAAATCATGTGCGCCGCCGTCGAGGGCGCCCAGGTCGACTTCGACACCGCGCAGATCATCGAGGCGCGCTACTTCACCGAGCTGACCACCGGCCAGGTGGCGAAAAACATGATTGGCACCTTCTGGTTCCAGCTCAACGAGATCAACGCCGGCAGCTCGCGCCCGCAGGGTATCCCGCAGTACGTGACCAAGAAAGTCGGCGTGCTCGGCGCCGGCATGATGGGCGCCGGCATCGCCTATGTGTCGGCGGCCGCCGGCATCGACGTGGTGTTGAAAGACGTGTCCATCGAGGCGGCGGAGAAGGGCAAGGCCTACTCGGCCAAACTGCTGGACAAGAAGGTCAGCCGCGGCCAGATGACGGCCGACAAGCGCGACGCCTTCCTGGCGCGGATCAAGCCGACCGTCAGCGACGCCGACTTCGACGGCTGCGACCTGATCATCGAGGCGGTGTTCGAGGATCGCAATCTGAAGGCCAAGGTCACCGCCGCCGCCGAGAGTGCCGCGCTGAGCGATGCGGTGATCGCCTCCAACACTTCGACCCTGCCGATCACCGGCCTGGCCACGGCGGTGCAGAAGCAGGACAAGTTCATCGGCCTGCACTTCTTCAGTCCGGTCGACAAGATGCCGCTGGTGGAGATCATCCGTGGCGCCAAGACCAGCGACGAGACCCTGGCCCGTGGCTTCGACTACGTGCTGCAGATCAAGAAGACCCCGATCGTGGTCGAGGACAGCCGCGGCTTCTTCACCTCGCGGGTGTTCGGCACCTTCACCAACGAAGGCATCGCCATGCTCGGCGAGGGCGTGAGCGCGGCGATGATCGAGAACGAGGCGCGCAAGGCCGGCATGCCGGTGGGCCCGCTGGCGATCAGCGACGAAGTGTCGATGAGCCTGATGGAGCACATCCGCCAGCAGACCGTCGCCGACCTGGTCGCCGAGGGCAAGCAGATCCCGCAGCACCCGGCGTTCAACGTCATCGAGCTGATGCTCAAGGAGTACAAACGCCCGGGCAAAGCGGCCGGTGGCGGTTTCTACGACTACCCGGAGGGCGGCAAGAAGCACCTGTGGCCACAGCTCAAGGCGCGCTTCGAGAAGGCCGACGCGCAGATATCCCAGGAAGATGTGCGTGATCGCATCCTGTTTATCCAGGCCATCGAGACCGTGCGTTGTGTGGAGGAGGGTGTACTGAAGTCGGTGGCCGACGCCAACATCGGCTCGATCTTCGGCATCGGCTTCGCCGCCTGGACCGGCGGGGCGCTGCAGTTCATCAACCAGTACGGCATCAAGGACTTCGTCGCTCGCGCCCAGTACCTGGCCGAACAGTATGGCGAGCGCTTCCTGCCGCCGGCGCTGCTGCTGGAGAAGGCGGCCACGGGCGAGCAGTTCTGAGTTTGCCCGACGAGTTGGCAATGCCCTGAGAAACCGGCCCCTGCGGGTAATGCTGTTCACTGAACGCCGCCTTCCTCCTTCTGGAAAGCGGCGTTTTTTCTTGCGAATAATGCAGCGGCCAGGCAACGGGATAATGACTTTCTGGCAACACGGACAGTCCCCTCTCCCGCTTGTGGGAGAGGGTTAGGGAGAGGGGCGGAGTGGCCTGCCCAACCCAAGCTGCGGGAAGCCTTCGCGGCTACAGCCACGAGGCTATTTGCTCATACCACTTGCCTAAGGCTGCGCCAGCTCCGGCTTTCCCTGTAGGCTGGGCGACAAATGCATTGAACCGGCTTGCGAGCTGTGGGGGTAGGTATGGAGCACGCCATGAAGCGCCGTTGCAGGCGAGCAGGGATGCTGGGCGTGGCCTGGCTGGCCGGGTTGGCGTTTTCGGCAGCCCATGCCGAGGGCAAGATCAACGACCAGGACGACCCGCAGAGCGGTGCCCGGGTGGTGAGCTTCGTCCAGGAGGCTGTCGCGCAGCGCGTTACCCTGAATTTCTTCGGTATGAGCGATCCGCAAAGCCGCGAAGTGCAGCTGACCCTGGTGCTGATGCGTGGCGACGATAAGCCGCGTTACCTGGGCTGTGATCAGATCGATGTGCGCGTTGGTGGCATGCGCATTGGTCACCAGGAGAAGATCGAGCGCAGCACCCTCAAGGTCGGCGTCGTCGAGTACATCTACGTGCCCTTGCGCTCGCGCGATCTGCAGCCACTGTCGCTGGCTCAGCGTCTGGACTACAGCGTCTGCGGTGACAGCGGCAATGCGACGGCGGAAGAAATGACCGGCGTGCGTGAAGTGCTCAAGCGCCTGAAACTGCTCTGAGAACCTGTTTACGATCTCCTGACTCGCGGCCATGCCGCGTTAAAAACGGCCTCGGAATGCTCATTTACAGCTCGTAAACTGCGCTTCCTCGGTCGTTTTTGCCTTGCCTGGCTCTAATTCAGAAGATCGTAAACAGGTTCTGAGTCCGTGCAGGGCGCTCAGGCGCTTCAGGCGGCCTGGCACCAACCGTTTTGCATGCACACCACTTCGTGGATATCCAGCTTCTCGTCCTGGCGGGTAGGCATGCGCAGGGTCAACAGGCTGCCGTCGTCCAGGTGCACGGTGGCTTCCGACTCGAAGCGCAGGCCGGAGTCGTCGAGGCTGGCATAGGTGACGCCGTAGGTGCGGGTGCTGGAGAAGGCTTCGTTGATGGTCATCGTCACGTCCTCGTTAGCCGGGGCCGGGTAGCGGCCCCTTTGGCTTACTTGCGGTTGGCGGCCTGTTGGGCCTGGTGGTTGTGCGCGGCGGCGGGGCTGTGGAAGGCGGAAGCCGCGATCAGGCTGGCGATGGCTGCGAAACTGCTCATGGGGTATCTCCTGTACGGGTGATGGGTTGAATCCGACGCCTGCATCATTGACGAGACGCCCCATCGACAGAAGTGAATGGCGAGCATGGTAACTATCAAGGCCGGTGATGGTTGCCGGATGTCGGCTGATGCGCCTGACAGCCCCGTGGATATTGCGTTGCAGAGCACTTCGATGCAGGCTTAGAACCTGTTTACGATCTCCTGGTCGTCGGCCATACGGCGTTAAAAACAGCCTCGGAATGCTCATTTACAGCTCGTAAACTCCGCTTCCTCGGCTGTTTTTGCCTTGTCTGGCTCTAGTCCAAAAGATCGTAAACAGGTTCTTAGCGCCTTCTTCCAACCCTCCGTCGAGTCAGGTAATCCGCTTAATGTCACTGCGCATCTGCATTCTGGAAACCGATGTCCTTCGCCCCGAGTTGATCGAGCAATACCAGGGCTACGGCCGTATGTTCGAGCGCCTGTTCGAGCGTCAGCCGATACCGGCGCAGTTCAGCGTGTACAACGTCATGCAGGGCGACTACCCGAGCGATGCCGAGCAATACGATGCGTACCTGATTACCGGCAGCAAGGCCGACTCCTTTGGCAGCGATCCTTGGATCCAGACGCTCAAGGTTTACCTGCAAGAGCGCTACCAGCGTGGCGACAAGCTGCTCGGCGTGTGTTTCGGCCACCAGTTGCTGGCCCTGATGTTCGGCGGCCACACCGAGCGTGCGCAGCAGGGCTGGGGCGTGGGTATCCATCGTTACGAGGTCAAGCAGCAACCCGCCTGGATGAGCCCGGCGCTGGAGCAGCTGACCTTGCTGATCAGCCACCAGGACCAGGTCACCGCGCTGCCGGAAAAGGCCACGCTGCTTGCTTCCAGCCCGTTCTGCCCGATTGCAGCCTACTGCATCGATGATCAGGTGCTGTGCTTCCAGGGCCACCCTGAGTTCATCCATGACTACTCGCGGGCGCTGCTGGATATCCGCCAGAAGTGCATCGGCGAGCCGACCTACCAGCAGGCAGTCGCCAGCCTGGAGCAGGATCACCAGGGGCACATGGTTGCCGAATGGATGATGCGTTTTGTCGCCCACGGCAAGCGTGGTCTGCAGGACGCCTGAGGTTCGGGGTGTCGCACGGCGCACCCTGGGGTGGATGATGCTCTGCTCATCCACCAATGATCGCCATCTGTGGATCGGTGAAGCGTGATCCACGTTGTCTGTCTGCAAGGTTGCGCGGGTTTCACCCGCCCTACGTCAGGCCTGCGCGCACGGCATGTAGGAGCCAGCTTGCTGGCGATCAGCCTGTAGCCCGGCTGCAGTCCGGGCTACGTTTTACAGCCAGTCCATGCGCTTGAAGTTGGCGAACAGGCCGACGCAGCCCACGCCGATGATGCCAAGCACGCCGAAGTAGCCGTAGTGCCAGGTCAGCTCCGGCATGTTCTGGAAGTTCATCCCGTAGATCCCCGCCACCGCCGTGGGGAATGCCAGGATCGCCGCCCAGGCGGCGAACTTGCGCTGGGTCACGCTCTGCCGTGAAGACTCCAGCAGCAGGCCGATCTCGATCGCATGGTCGGCCATCTCGCGCAGCCCGGTCAGGTCCTCCAGCAGGCGCGTGACATGGATCGCGATGTCGCGGAAATACGGGCGCATGTGCTTGTCGATGAAGGGGAAGTCGAGCTGTTGCAGCTCCTGGCAGATCTCCACCATCGGCGCGATCTGCCGGCGCAGGCGCAGCAGGTCGCGGCGCAGGCCGTGGATGCGCTCCACGTCGGCTTGGGTCAGGGGGCGGCTCAGCACGGTCTGTTCGATGTTTTCCAGCTCGCCGTGGATGCAGTCCATCAGTGGCCGGTAGTTCTCCATGACGAAGCTGAGCAAGGCGTAGAGCACGAAGTCTTCGCCGTGTTCGAGCAGCAGCGGCTTGGCTTCGCAGCGCTGGCGCACTGTGGAGTAGGGCGCCGAGTTACCGTAGCGGGCGCTGATCACATAGCCCTTGCCGGCGAACAGTTGGGTTTCCACGAACTGCAGGCGGCCCTCATCGCGGATCGGCGAGTAGAGCACCATGAACAGCGCGTCGCCGAAGGTTTCCAGCTTGGGCCGGGTGTGCTGGGCGATGGCGTCTTCCATGGCCAGCTCGTGCAGGTTGAACTGCTGTTGCAGGCTGTGCAGTTCCGCGTTGTCAGGGTCGCGCAGGCCGATCCAGACGAAATGCTCGGGGCGGGTGGCCCACTGCTTGCCTTCATCAAGATTGAAGTCGGCGACTTTCCGACCTTTGCTATAGGCAGCGGCGGCAACGATCTGGCCCATGGGTGTTCCTCTGCGGTGCGATGGCGCAGCTTAACCGATGGTCGGGGCGGGTGCAGCGTGGGTGTGGGGCTTCAGCCGCGAAGCTCCTGATGGCGAAGCCCGGCGCTATGCCGGGCCCCGCTGGCCTCAGGCCTTGGCGAGCTGCTGGTCGAGCTGCTCGATGCACTCGCGCATCAGCGTCTGGCAGCGTTCCATCAGCTGCGGCAGGTCGTCCAGGGTCAGGCCCAGGGTGGGGATGGCAGGCAGCGAGCGGATCATGATGCGGCCGCTGTCCCAGCTGTTGAGCTTGATGCGCTTGGCGTAGCTGCTGACACACACCGGAATGATCGGTACGCCGGCGGCAATGGCCATCTGGAACGCGCCTTTCTTGAAGGGCAGCAGGCCGTTGCCGAGGTTGCGGGTGCCTTCCGGGAAGACCCAGATCGAGGTATCGCGATGCTGCAGGGTCTCGGTGGTGGTGAGCATGGCTTCCTTGGCCTTGCGCGCATTGCCGCGGTCGATCAGCACATTGCCGGCCAGCCAGTAGAGTTGGCCGAAGAACGGCACCCACTTCAGGCTCTTCTTGCCGATGCTCACGGTGCGCGGCGGCACCACGCGGCCGAGCACGTAGAGGTCGTAGTTGGACTGGTGGTTGGCAATGATCACGCAGGATTGCTTCTGGCTGAACAGGCTCTGCACCTCGGTTTTAACCCGCAGACGCAGCATGCACAGGGCCGGCAGCGAATACAGGCGCGCGCACAGGCGGCTGTTGTCCGGGTTGAACGGGCGGCACAGGCCGAGCAGCAGGCCCAGGGTTCCGGCAATGATGAAGTGCAGACCCATCAGCAGCATGCGGGGGAGAAAAAGCATCGAGTAGGCCTGTAAGCAGACAAAAAGGCGCGCAGTGTACGGGCGTGCACTGCTTTCGGCAAACAGTCGGGATGGAAGGTATTGCGGGTGTATGGATGCCAAGCCCGGTCAACTCATCAGCCGGAACAGCAGGCCCACGTAGAGCGCCGACATCAACAGCTGCACCAGGGTGATGGGCACGCCGTAGCGGCTGAAACGGGCGAAGCTGACCTTCTCGCCTTCGCTGGCGCAGATGCCGACCGCCACTATGTTGGCCGAGGCGCCGATCAGGGTGGCGTTACCGCCCAGGGTGGCGCCGAACATCATGGCGATGAACACCGGCAGGGTGGCTGCGGGCCAGTCGGTGAAGCCGGCGGCCAGGGCGATTTCCGGCACGACCTCGGCGGCTACCAGGTAGCCCTTGGTCATCACCAGGGAGGCGGCGACCACCGGGATGTTGGCCAGCAGACTGGACAGCAGGCCGATGCCGCCCAGCAGGCAGAGCGCGACGAGGAACAGCTGGGTGCCGAACCAGGCGTGGAGCTTGAGCGACAACCCTTGCAGCAGGCCGGTTTCGCTGAAGGCCTGGACCAGGCAGAAGATGGCGCCGAGGAAGATCAGGGTCTTCCAGTCGATGGCCTGCAGCAGGGTGTCCACCGGTTCGATATGGATCGAATAGACCACCAGCAGCGCCAGGCTGGCGGCGATGATGGCCACCGCCGGCGGCACTATGGGATGGGGCAGCAGCTCGCCAAACAGGAACAACCCGACCATCAGGGCCAGGATGCCCAGGGCCAGCGCCACGAAGCCCGGCCGCGCAATCGGCGGCAGGGGCGCAGCCTCGGGCAGCTGCACTTGAGCACGCCAGATCTGTGGCATCAGCCAGGGCAGCGGCGGAATGATCACCAGCACCGCCAGCAGGCCGGCGAGGCTGACCTTCTGCAGGTAGGTGGCGAAGCTCATGCCGATCGAGCTGCCGACCAGAAAGGTGGCCGGATCGCCAACCAGGGTGAGCATGCCGGCCGAGTTGCTGACGATGGCCGTGAGGATCAGTGGCGGCACGATGTCCACCTTGAGCGCCCGCGCCACGCGCACGATCACCGGGGCGAGCAGGATCACGGTGGTGGCATTGGGCAGGAAGGCGCATACCGGCGCCACCAGAAGGATCAGCAGCAACAGGAAGCGCTTGCCGCTGCCGGCGGTGGCACGCAGGAACAGCGCGCCGAGGCGCTCGAACAGGCCGGTCTTGCCCAGCACGTGGGCCACCACCATGCCGCCGAACAGCAGGGCCAGCGGCCCCGACGCGGTGCGCATGGCGGCGACCAGGGCACTGTCGCCGAGAATGCCCAACGCCAGCAGGGCGCCCACGCCCAGCATGGCGGCGACCGCCATGTCGATCAGGTCGAAGGCAATGGCCAGCACGACGCCCGCGAACACGGCCAGGGTGAGGTAGATCTGCAGGTCGCTCATGCGGCTCTCCGGGGTCAGTCGAGCGGTGGCGCGTACATCAGCCCACCGGCGTTCCACAGGCGGTTGAGGCCACGCTCGATGGCCAGCGGGCTGTGTTCGCCGAGGTTGCGCGCGTACAGCTCGCCGTAGTGGCCACCGGCACGCACGGCGCGCAGCGCCCAGTCCGGCTGCACGCCCAGCGCGCGGGCCAGACGCAGGTCTTCGCCACGCAACAACGCGCCCAACGGTCCTCCCTGGTGCTGGATGCGGCCCTCGATACTGGCCTGGGTCATGCCGTGTTCTTCGGCCAGGATCAGGGCGTAAAGCACCCAGCGCACCACCGAGGCCCACTGTTCGTCACCCTGGGATACCACCGGCCCCAGCGGTTCCTTGGAGATGCGCTCGCTAAGAATGACGAAGTTCGCCGGGCTGTCTGGCGCCTGCAGGCGGGCGGCGGCCAGTTGCGACGCGTCCGAGCTGTAGGCCCGGCAGCGCCCGGCGAAGAAGGCTGCCGCTGCCTCGGCGGCGGAGTCGATCACCAGCGGCTGCAGATTCAGCCCATGCTCGCGGGAGTGGTCGGCCAGGTTCTGCTCGTGGGTGGTGCCTTTCTCCACACACACGCTGCCCTCGCGCAGCTCGGCGAGGCGGGTGATGCCCGAGGTCTTGGCCACCATGAAAGCCTGGCCGTCATAGAACAGCACGGCAGGGAACTGAAGCTTGAGCAGCGCCTCGCGGGTCAGGGTCCAACTGGTGTTGCGCGCCAGCAGATCAATGCGCCGCGCTTGCAGGGCGGGGAAGCGGGTGGAGGCCTTGAGCGGCACGAACTCGACCTTCTGCGCGTCACCCAGGGTGGCGGCGGCCACGGCGCGGCAGAAATCAGCATCCAGGCCTTGCCAGCGGCCTTCTGCGTCCTGCGTGGAAAAACCGGCAATGCCCTCGCTCACGCCGCAGCGCAGCTGATCGCGCGCCTTGATGCCGGCGAGTATCTCTCCGGCCGACAGAGAGGGGCTCAGAACGGCGGCGAAGGCGAGCACGAGCAGTGTCGGAAGCCACTCTGTCCATGAACCAAACCGTCGTGAGCCATGCATCGCCGGCGCTCCCGATCACACCGAATTGTCTGTTCACTCTAGTTGAGCGGGCAGCGATTCACTTGCGCAGTGCTGCGCGAAAAGTTGCTGTGGCAATACTGTGGCCATCGCCGCTTCCTGCCGGGTACAGCCAGACTGGCTGGGGCGCGGACAATAAAAAGCCCGGCGCAGGGCCGGGCTGTTGGACTGGCGCAGGGCTTAGCCCAGGTGCTGTTGATCCAGCTCGATGGCCTTGTCCAGGGTTTCCAGGAAGGCCTTGCGCACTTTCAGCTTGGTGTTCTTGTGCGCGGTCATGTTGATCTTCTTCAGCTGCTGGGCGACGGCGACGGCGGTGGCCATCAGCTCTTCGGTCGGCACCACCTTATCGAGGAAGCCGGCATCCACGGCGCCTTGCGGGTTGAAGATCTCGCCATTGATCACCGAGCGGTGGAAGGCCGACTTGCGCAGGCGGTCACGGGCCAGCTCGATGCCGGCGTGGTGCATGGTCATACCGATCTGCACTTCGTTCAGGCCGATGTTGAACGGGCCTTCCACGCCGATGCGGTAGTCGGCCGAGAGCAGGATGAAGGCGCCCTTGGCGATGGCGTGGCCCGGGCAGGCGACGATGATCGGGAAGGGGTGCGACAGCATCCGGCGCGCCAGGGTGGAGCCAGCGGTGACCAGGGCCACGGCGTTCTGCGGGCCGGAAGTCATCACCTTGAGGTCGTAACCGCCGGACAGGATGCCCGGCTGACCGGTGATGATCACCACGGCGCGATCCTGCACGGCCTGATCCAGGGCGGCATTGAAGGCGGCAATCACGTCCGGGGAGATGGCGTTCACCTTGCCGTTGTTCAGGGTCAGGGTGGCAATGCCGTCTTCGAGTTGGTAGCTGATCAGGTCGCTCATGGCGGGGTTCCTAGTCCTGGTGTGGGCTGAAGTGGCGCTGACGTTACCCAGCGAGGCGCCGCGGGTAAAGCGCTTTGGCTGACCGCTTGGTCATGGCCATTGGTCTGCCGCCTCCTATCGAGGCCATCGGTTCAGCCAATTGGCTGCTATACCCATGACTGACTTAGGTTAGCCAGCAACCTGAGGAGTGCCGAACATGTATCGAATGATCCCCCTGATTTTGCGGATTAGCGCAGCACTTCTGCTGCTGGGGCTGATCCTGTGGGCCGGCAGCAGCCACAGTCACACACCTTATGGTGTGCTGCAGGTGTTTGCCCTGAGCCTGTTCTTTTCCCTGGGTTTTCTTCTATTCGGTGGCCAGCGCTTCACCGAGGTCAGGCAGGAACGCCGCCAGCGCGTTCGGCATTCTGCATAAGCGCATGAATCGACTGAAAAAAACTTTTGCCTTAAAGAGGCTGTTCGGCTACATTAGCGCGCCTCGACGGACTGACCAGTTCGACGAGACCCGGTGAAGTGTCCGAGCGGTTGAAGGAGCACGCCTGGAAAGTGTGTATACGGGAAACCGTATCGTGGGTTCGAATCCCACCTTCACCGCCAGACAAATAAAACCCCTGAAAGAGCAATCTTTCAGGGGTTTTTTGTTTCCAGCGCTCTTCAGTGTCGAAAAGCCCGCTTATTCATAGTGCGACCAGAGCCGCAGCACCTTTACCGTCTGTTCCTCCTGCAGCACCTGATAAACCAGCCGATGCTGGATATTTATGCGGCGGGAATAGGCGCCGGAGAGGTCACCGACCAGCTTTTCGTACGGGGGCGGGTTCTGAAACGGGTTTTCCCGCACCACCTCAAGCAATGCCTTGGCCTTTTCCTTCAAGCCCGCCGCAGCGAGCTTCTGTGCATCTTTCTGAGCTTGTTTTGTGTAGACGAGCTGCCAAGTCACCAGTCCAGTTCCTTAGCGCATTCGTCTACAGGTTCGGCCATGCCTTCCTTGATGGATTCACGCATGCCCGGAATGGACAGGAGGTAGAGCGTTTCCTGGATAGCTTCCCAATCTTCAGCCGATACCAGGACGGAGTTAGTCCGCTTGCCCGAAATCAGAATGGGCTGATGAGACTCGGCAGACTGATCCATAAGCCGATACAGGTTGGTGCGTGCTTCGCTGGCGGTAAGTGTTTTCATGAGAGCCGCTCTCCTAGTGATTGGCCTATCGTACGCTAAAGCGTACGTCATGTTGATACCCTTCATCGGTTACAGATGATCAAACTAGGCAAGGCTTTCGGGTGAGAACCAGAGGTTGAACTTCTCTACCGACATGGCCGGTGCGTACAGCCAACCTTGGGCTAGCGTCACCCCTTGGCCTCTCAGAAACTCCGCTTGTTCTTCAGTCTCGACGCCTTCGGCTACGACGGAGAGCTGCAGCTCTTTGGCCATGCCAATCATGGATTTCAGGATCGCCTGGCCATTGCCGGTTTTGCCGATTTCGTGGACGAAGACTCTGTCCAGCTTGATCTTCGTCAGCGGTAGTCTGGCAAGGACGGAGAGGGACGAGTAGCCGGTGCCAAAGTCGTCGAGGTGCACCCCGAAGCCCAGCTCGCGACACTGCTGGATCAGCTCCAGCATGGCGTCTTGATGGCTCATCAGGCAGCTTTCGGTCAGCTCGATATCGAGCAGGCCACTGGCATGGGCCTGTGCCTCGCGCAGCTTGTTCAGTAGTTCGCTGTCAGCCAGCTGTTTGACACTGACGTTGATGGCGATGCGCACCGGGCGCCCTTGAGCGCGCCACTCGGCTGCCTGATGGGCTGCCGTATCGATAATCCAGCGGCCCAGGGGAATGATCAGGCCATTGGATTCACAGCGGCCAATGAATTCGTCCGGTCGTATATTGCCCCTTTCGGGATGAATCCAGCGGATCAGCGCTTCAACACTGCTGGTGGTGCGGTCTGCCAGGTCTACTTTGGGTTGGTAATGCAGCTCGAACTGACCTTGTTCCAGCGCCAGGCGCAGGTTGTGGTCAAGCCACTGCAGGTGCTGGACGCTTTCGAGCATGGTGGGGGTGAACAGGCGGAAAGCCATGCCATCGATCTGCTCGGCCTCGTTGAGTGCGGCAATGGTGTTGCGAATCAGCTGATCGGTATTGGGGCCGTGGATGGGGTACGAGGCCATGCCAATCGAGACATTGACGAAAATCGATGCGTCGCCGATATGCAGCGGGCGGCTCATGTGCTCAATGATGCGGTTGGCGAGGGAGGCGAGCATGGCGGGGTCGATGACATTGACAGCAATCATGGAGAAGCGGATATCCGCCGAGCGATACAGCTCGTAATGGCCAGGAATGGCTTCGCCCAGCGCTGTCGCCGTGGCGGCAATCACCGCATCGCTCATCGACGAGCCAAAGTTGCTGAAGATGCGCGAGAAGTTATTCAGGGAGATGCTGATGATGGAGAAGCTTGAGCCTCCGGCTGCCAGCGCCTGAATCCGCTCGATCTGCGCTTGCCGGCTGGGCAGGCCGGTGAGGTCATCGGTGTAGAGCATCTTGCGCAGTGCCGTTTTTTGTCGGCGCAGTTCATCTTCCTTGTGCTGGAACGCCGTGACATCCCGGGCAACGCCCATCACCCCCTTAATAACGCCCTGCTGATCAATAAAGGGTGTCTGGATGATTTCGACATATTCCTGGTGGTTGTCGTCGGCGAACACCAGCCATTGGCGCGACAGCGCGGGGATGTTGTTGGACAGCACTTGAGCCGCGCCGTGCTTGAGCGTGTCGGCTAGCTCGCGTGGGAGGAAGTCCCGCAGCGCACGTCCTTTTATCTGACTTTCCGTGACGCCGATAAGGCGCTCGAACTTGTGGTTGCAGTTGAGCAGGTTACCGTTGGCGTCACTGAGCCAGATCAGGTCGGGCAGGGTCTCGATCAGGGTCTTCAGGCGGGCGCGCTTGTCCTGCTCGGAGGCCGCTGCACGCACTTGTTCGCTCAGATCGCGGCAGATCAGTACGAGGCCGCTGCCATCGTCGACCGGAATGGCCGTCAGGCCATAGTGAAAGGCGCCTGATGAGTCCTCCCAGCGCAACGCTTGCCCGCTGGAGAAGGCCTCGGCAATCTTCTGCAGGCGCGGTTGTGCGGTCGCGGCATCGAGCAACTGGGCGTAGCTGTGGTCCACGATCTGTTCAGCAGCGAGTCCCAGTTGCACGCAGGCCTGTGCATTGGCTTGCTCGACCATGCCCTCTCTGCCCAGCAGCACAATGCCGTCCGGCGACGCCGCCAGGATGCCGTGCCAGATGCGCTCGGCGGTATGCAGCCGCCGCGATTCGTCGACCTGTACCCGCGCCAGTCGGTCGCCAAAGGCATGTGAGGCCTCGACCATTTCGCCCAGTTTGCGCGCTACCGCACCACTGTCGATCAGCTCCGCGGCCAGGGCGATGCCCTCGGCAAAATCTGCCGCCCGCCCACTGATGATCAAGGCGCCAGCGCTGTTGAGGGTGATGGCATCGCGCGGGGCGCCACGCTCCTGGCCAGAAAATACCTGGCGCAGCAACTCGGCGTTGCCCTGCGGCCCCCGCGCGCCGATGTCTTCAAGCCGACAGCGCGCCAGGCCGAAGTCCTCGGGGGCAATCTCGTACACCGAGGTTCCGCCTGGGCCAAGGTCGTGGATCCGGGTCGGGCCCAGCAGGGAAATTTCATCCAGGCCGTCGAGCCCGTGAACCACCATCGCCCGTGCCATGCCCAGATTGCGTAGCACTTCGGCGGTCATCGCCTGCCAGTCTTCGCGGAATACGCCGAGCAGATGGCGCTGCGCCCTTGCCGGGCTAATCAGCGGGCCGATCAGGGTATAGAAGATGGTTTTGATGCCTAATGCCGCCTCGACCGGCAGCAGCCGGCGCATGACGGGGTGAAAGTTGGGGGCGTGAATGAAGGCAATGCCAATCTCTTCGATCATCCGCTCGATGGCGGGCACCGGCAGGTCGATCACCACCCCCAGCGCTTCCAGTACATCGGCGCTGCCCGAGGGGCTGTGCAGCGAGCGGCTGCCATGCTTGGCTACGGGAATGCCGGCGGCGGCGCAGACAATGGCGGTAGCCGTTGAGATGTTGAAAGTGCTCAGGCCGCCGCCTGTGCCACAGGTGTCGAGCAGATCCTCCGTGACCCGAGGGCGGACTGGCAGGTAGTGGGCCATCATCGCCCGCGCGATCGCCTCGGTCTCGCGCGCACTGATTCCCTTGGACAGAAAACCCATCAGAAAGGCAGCGATGCTGGTCTCACCGACTTCGTCGCGGCTAACCGCGCAGATAAAGGCTTCGATCTCGCCTGGCAACAAATCCTGCCTTGCCGCCAACTTCCGCAGTATCTCGCGCACCATCCGCCTGTACCCCTGTGACGAGCATGAAATTGAGCTCAACTTCTTCTGACTATTGCACCCTTTCGCCGCCTCATCGCGCCGGCCTTTCGCGGCAGGCCTTGTGGCTGGTGCATTGATCGGCGTTGCTGGCGGTGGGCTGTGGGGGCCGTTTCGCTAGGTATCAGGGCCTTAGCGACCCCGGATCGGCTACCCCATTGATAATAGACTGTCGAATAGCGGCAGACTTGAGGCAGAGGGCAAGTACAGCGCACGGCTCGAGTAGTGCCGGTGCCGTGCAAGGCCTGTAAGCGGTTGGTTACGACCTTTTTTACATCACCCTAACGGTGTGCGGGGTGAGATGGGGGCTTGTCTCCTCTACCACAGGAGGGAGAGGGGCGTTTTCCAGATCGCATGCAGGCTCTAAGAGCCCGTTCACGATCTTTTGGACTAGAGCCAGGCAAGGCGCTACGTCAGTAACAGCCTCCGGCTGGTCAAAACAGGCGAGGAAGCGGAGTTTACGAGCTGTAAATGAGCATGACTCGTTGCACACGCCCTTCGGGTCGCGCTGAAGCACGTTAGCGGCAAGCCGCTTGCCGAGCCTGTTTTTAACGCGGTATGGCCGACGGACAGGAGATCGTGAACAGGTTCTAAGCCAGATCTGCTGGGCTACTGTTATGGATAGCCAGCAGGATTCTCCTGTCTTGACCCGGCCCCCGAGCAGGTGCAGAAGCACGATGAGCGAAACTGACTCCGCTACTCCCCCGGCCGCTATGCCCGTTGAGTTCGCTCAGGCGCTGCATGGCGTGGAGGGCGAGCGCTGGTTTCGCCAGATGGCCGATGGTTTGCCGCTGATCGTCTGGACTGCGCGCGCGGACGGTGTTGTCGACTATTTCAACCAGCGCTGGTGGGACTTCATAGGCGCCAGGCCGGGCATGCCGGATGAGAGTGGCTGGCAGGACGTTCTCCACCCAGATGATCTGCCCCCTACGCTTGCCCGCTGGCAGCAGGCGCTGGCCACTGGCGAAGCCTATGAAATGGAGTACCGCTTCCTGCGGGCTGCTGACCAGACCTACCGCTGGCATCTGGGGCGCGCCGAGCCACTGCGCGAGGCTGACGGGCAGATTCTCAAGTGGCTGGGCACCTGTACCGATATCGATGACCAGAAACGCGCTGCCGAGTCGCTGGCAGGTGTTCAGCAGCGTCTGCAGGAACAGGTGCTCGAGCGCACGATGCTGATCGAGCGGGTCAACACGCACCTGCTGGCTGAAGTGCAGAAGGGCGAGTATCTGCTGCGCCAACTGCAGTCGCACACCGATAACCTGGCGCGGATTATCGCGACCCAGACTCGTCTGGCCGAGGCCGAGCTGGATCTCGATCTGTTCCTCAACCTAGTGGTGCAGCAGATGCAGGAGCTGACTCCAGCTTCGGGGGCGGCAGTCGAGTTGGTCGAAGGTGAAGAGATGGTCTATCGCGCGGCCTCTGGCAGCGTGGCGCCATTCGTGGGCGTGCGCCTGGGCATTGGCAGCAGCCTGTCCGGGCTCTGTGTGCGCTCGGCCACGGTGCTGATGTCGGCCGATACCGAGCAGGATCCGCGGGTCGATCTGGCCGCGTGCCGCAAGATCGGCGTGGCGTCGATGGTGGTGGCGCCGCTACTGCTGGCTGGCCAAGCCGTGGGTGTACTGAAGATCATGGCGGCGCAGCCGAACGCCTTTAGCGCCGCCGATGTGCAGACCCTGCAGCTGATGGCCGGTTTGCTGGGCTCGGAGCTGGGTCATCAGGTCGATTACGAGAACAACCAGCGCCTGCTCGCCGAGCGTACCGAGGAAGTGGCCAAGCGCATGGCGTCCGAGGCGGTACTGCGTGCCAACATGGAGCGTACCCAGCGCATCATCGAGAGTTCTCACGAGGCCTTCGTCTGCGTCAACGAACAGAGCGAGATTACCGACTGGAACTCCGAGGCCAGCCGGATATTTGGCTGGGAGCGGGGCGAGGTGATAGGGCGCCCGCTGACCTCGGTGATCATCCCGGAGCGCCTACGCAGCGCACATCATGAGGGCATGACGCGCTTTATCAGAACCGGCCAGGGGCCGGTGATCAATCGTCGGGTCGAGTTGCCGGCCCTGCGCAAGGATGGCAGCGAGCTGATCGTGGAAATCACCATCAGTACCAGTGGCAGCGGCGCAGAGCGTGAGTTCAGCGCCTTCATGCGCGATGTCACCGAGCGCAAACGCACCGAGCAGGAGGTGCTGCTCAATCAGCAGTTGCTGCGTTCGGTCACCGATGCCATTCCCGCCGTGGTGGCTTTTGTCGACACGCGCGAAGTGCTGCGTTACTGCAACAAGCCGTTCCTGCAGACGTTCGGCAAGATCGAGGCGCAGTGTCTGGGGCATTCCTTGCTCGAATTGTTGGGCAGCGATGAGTACGCCTTCATCCAGCCCCATGTGGCGCAGGCCCTGGCGGGGCAGCAGACCTCCTTCGAACGGGCGCTCAAGGTGCATGGCAACGAGCGCTATCTGGAGGCGCGTTACGTGCCCGAGCGGGATATTGGCGGTGAGGTGCGCGGCTTCTATCTGATTCTCTGGGACATTACCGAGCGCTGGGCGCTGGAGCAGCAGTTCCGCTTGCGGGCCCTGCGCGACAGCCTGACCGGTCTGCTCAACCGTGCCGCGATCATGGAGGCGCTCGAGCGTGCGCTCGCCGAGCACGGGCCTGGTAGTCGCGATCTAGCCTTGCTCTATCTGGATGTCGACCACTTCAAGGAGATCAACGACAACCTCGGTCATGCCGTGGGGGACGAGGTGCTGAAAATCTTCGCCGCACGCCTGGAGCGCAGCGTGCGCACCAGCGATGTGGTGGCGCGTTTGGGGGGCGATGAGTTCGTCATCCTGCTGCAGCACCTGTCGTCGGCCGAGCACGCCTGTGAGGTGGCCGCCAAGGTTATCGACGCCATGGTCGAGCCGTTGCAGATTCGTCAGCACAGCCTGGCGGTCTCCACCAGCATCGGCGTGGCCATGCTCGATGCGCAGACGCCTTGCCCGGAAACCTTGCTGGAAAAAGCCGACCAGGCGCTCTACCAGGCCAAGCAGGCGGGGAGGAATCGCTTTTCCCTGTCGTCCTGAACGGCTAGTACGGGCCGCCCTAACCGTCTCCCGCCAGTGGGAGAGGGGCTGTTCGTGTTGCCAGTCGTAGCCCGGATGCAATCCGGGAGCGGCGCTGTCTGTTTCCCGGATTGCATCTGGGCTACGGACTGAGCGGTTTATCGCGCGACGGGGTTAACCGACCCTGGGACTTTCTCTCTTTCTGACAAGCGCTTAAGGTGCGTCGATTCTTTGCAGGGGAGCTGCCTATGCGCGCCCGTTGGGATATTTTCTGCGCGGTAGTGGATAACTACGGCGACATCGGCGTGACTTGGCGCCTGGCCCGCCAGCTGGTGGCCGAGCACGAAGTGGCTGTGCGCCTGTGGGTGGACGAGCTGGCGGCGCTGCAGCGCCTGTGCCCGCAGGCCGACACCCAGGCTGCCAGCCAATGGCTGGACGGCGTCGAGGTCTGCCATTGGTCTGCCGATTGGCCGGGTGCGCAGCCGGGCGAGGTGGTGATTGAGGCCTTTGCCTGCCATCTGCCGGCGGCGTTCGTCAGCGCGATGGGCGCGCAGGCGCGTAAACCGCTGTGGCTGAACCTGGAATACCTGAGTGCCGAAGATTGGGTCGGCGGCTGTCATGGACTGCCATCGCCGCAGCCGGATGGTTTGCAGAAATTCTTCTTCTTTCCTGGCTTTACCGCGCAGACCGGCGGCCTGTTGCGCGAAGGCGACTTGCTCGCCCGGCGCCGGGCATTTCAGGCCGATCCGGCGGCGCGGGTGGCGTTTCTTGCCGGGTTGGGCGTGCCGTTGCTCAAGGGCGCACGGCTGATATCCCTATTCGCCTACGAGAACTCCGGGCTGGCGAGCTGGCTGGAGGCGCTGGCCGCAGATGCCCGGCCGACCCAGTTGCTGGTGCCGCAAGGGCGCATCCTTGGCGATCTGCAGGCCTGGCTGGGCGAGGCCGAGTTGCCGCCTGCTGGCAGCTGGCAACGCGGCAACCTGCAGGTCCACCTGTTGCCGTTCGTCCGTCAGGACGATTACGACCTGCTGCTGTGGAGCTGCGACTTCAACGCGGTGCGCGGCGAGGACTCCTTCGTCCGCGCGCAGTGGGCCGGGCGGCCGCTGCTCTGGCACATCTATGTGCAGGACGAGCAGGCACATCTGGAAAAGCTCGAGGCGTTCCTGCAGCTGTACCTGCAGGCGCTTTCTGCCGAGGCTGCGACGGCGCTGGGTGAATTGTGGCGGGCGTGGAATAGCGGGCAGGCCATGGACGAAAGCTGGCTGGCGTTGCAGAAAGCCTGGCCCGAGCTGAGCGAACACGCCGAGCACTGGTGTCTGCAACAGGCCTCTCGTCCTGATCTTGCTGCAGCGCTGGCAGAGTTTTACCGAAATTGGCTATCATGCGCGGCTTAGAAATTCGTACCTCCATCAAAATCCGGATATTCGTATGAAAACCGCACAAGAAATGAAACCCAACAGTGTGGCCCTGATCGACGGTCAACCTTGGCTGATCCAGAAAGCCGAGTTCACCAAGTCCGGTCGTAACAGCGCCATCGTCAAAATGAAGCTGAAGAACCTGATCAACGGCTCCAAGACCGAGACCGTTTACAAGGCCGACGACAAGATGGAGCCGGTAATCCTTGAGCGCAAGGAAGTGACCCTGTCCTACATCAGCGGCACCGATTACGTGTTCATGGACCCGGAGTTCAACTCCTACGAACTGCGCGAAGAAGACCTGGAAAGCGTTCTGCCGTTCATCGAAGAAGGCATGACCGACATCTGCGAAGCCGTGTTCTTCGAAGGCAAAGTGATCTCCGTTGACCTGCCGACCACCATCGTGCGCCAGATCAGCTACACCGAAGGTTCCGCCCGTGGCGACACTTCCGGCAAGGTCATGAAACCGGCCAAGCTGAGCAACGGTACCGAAGTTAAGGTTGCAGACTTCTGCAACATCGACGACTGGATCGAGATCGACACCCGCGACGGTTCCTACAAAGGCCGTACCCAGGCGCCGCAGGCTTAAGCCTTCCGTCTGTACCGCGTGTGACAAAGAGCCCGGCCACTGTGCCGGGCTTTTTTATGCGCGGGATGTTGCCCGGACAGTCGGGCGCGGGGCAGGATTGCAGCTTCTCACTGGAACAAGGAATGTTTGCATGGAACAGAGTCAGAACCCCTACCAGGCTCCTCAGGCTGATCTGCAGGCACAAGCCCCGGGTCAGCCCCTGCTGGCTTCGCGCGGGGCCAGGCTGGGCGCCGTGTTGATCGATACCTTGCTGCTGGCCGTGGTCAGCGTGCCGGTCGCTTTTCTCAGCGGTACCTTCGATGCGGTCAAGCAGGGGCTCGAACCGAGCCTGGGGCAGCAACTGACGGGGCTGCTGGTTGGCATGCTGGCCTTCGTGCTGATCCATGGCTACCTGCTGAAGAACTACGGGCAGACGGTTGGCAAGTACCTGCTCGGCATCGCCATCGTCGATCTGCAGGGCAATGTGCCGGACTTTCTGCCCATGGTCGCCAAGCGCTACCTGCTGCTCTGGGTCATTACCGCCATTCCGCTACTGGGCGGGCTGATAGGTCTGGCCGATTGCCTGAGCATCTTCCGTGGCGATCGTCGCTGCCTGCATGACCTGGTGGCCAGTACCCGTGTCGTCCTGGCACCCGCCAAAGGCTGACTCGCCCAGATCGCCAGCCAGGCGCGGGCGTGGCAAGCGTCCGCGCCTCAGAGGCGAAAACCCTCGACGATATGCTCGGCCAGGGTTTCCGTGACCTGGGATTGGCTGTGCTGGTTGCGCAGCAGCACGATGCTGGTCTGCGGCAGCGTTGGCAGGCCTTCGGCCTCGCCGATGATGCGCATATCCGGGGTGATCAGGCTCTGCAGCTGGGCGGTGACCGCCAGGCCGGCGCTGACCACGGCGAAGATCGCCGACAGGCTGGGGCTGGTGTAGGCGATACGGTACTCGCGCTCCATGGCGTCCAGCGCGTTGCAGGCCCAGGCGCGGCAGAAGCAATCGGCATTGAACATGGCCAGTGGCATGGGCGTCTGCTCGTGGGGGCTGAAGCCGATGGCCTCGGCCCAGACGAAACGCTCCTGACGCAACAGCTGGCCGATCTCCTTGCCCGGCTCGCGGGTGACGATGGTCAGGTCGAGGTCCTGGCGCTGCAGCAGCTGGAAGGACGGCTCGCAGTGCAGCTCCACCTGCACCAGCGGATAGGCCTGGGCGAAACGGGCGAGGATGCCCGGCATGAAGCGCATCACGTAGTCGTCCGGTGTGCCGATGCGCACCGAGCCAACCATATGCGGTTCGCGCAGGGTATTGAACACCTCGCCATGCAGCTTGAGGATGCGCCGGGCATAGCCCAGCAACACCTGGCCTTCGGCGGTGAGGCGCACCTGACGGCCATCACGCTGGAACAGCGAGCGCTGCAGCACATCTTCTTCCAGACGCTTCATCTGCATGCTGATGGCCGACTGGGTGCGGTTGACCGCCTCGGCCGCGCGGGTGAAGCCACCCAGGTCGGCGATGGCGACGAAGCTGCGCAGCAGCTCGGTGTCGATGCTTGGGTAATTGGCCATTGATCAATCTCCAAGATGTCTCGCATAAGAAACATTCGTTGGATTGATCTTAATCCCAGCGCGAGACTGGCGCCAACCCCACAGGAGGGCGTCGAGATGAAAGGTCAAAAAGGTTATGCCGTAGCACAGTCGATCAGCATCGAACGGATGCGTCCCCTCATTCTACTGAAGGCCGCCTGGCGTCAAGTCGTACGCTGGTGGCAACTGGCCGAGCAGCGTCGCCGGCTGGCTATGCTGGATGAACATGCGCTGAAGGACATGGGCCTGAGCCGCGCCGATGTCTTGCAGGAAAGCGAGCGGCCGTTCTGGGACGACCCGCTCAAACGCTGAGTCGTTGTGCACCGAGGCGTGGTAAGGCGTCCGTTGCCGTCAGGCCGACCGGCCACCAGGCCTGGGCGCAAGCGGCTGCTGGCAGCATGCCGGTTGGCTGAATGAGAGACAAGGTATTGAAGCAAGGAGCCAGTATGTCCCCTTACCACCTCGCGCAACTGAATATCGCCAGCATGAAGGAGCCCCTGGAGTCGCCGGGCATGGCCGACTTCGTCGCCAACCTGGAGCGCATCAATGCCCTGGCCGAGAGTTCGCCAGGCTACGTCTGGCGTCTGCAGGACGAGGCGGGCGATGCCACCGCCCTCCGCCCATTCGGCGCACAGATGCTGGTCAATCTTTCGCTATGGCAGGATGTCGAGTCGCTCAGCGACTACGTCTACAAGTCCGCTCATACCGAGATGCTCAAGCGGCGCAACGAGTGGTTCAGCCGCCTGGGCGAGGCGCACATGGTGCTGTGGTGGGTGCCGGCCGGGCATCTGCCGGATGTTCATGAGGCCGCCGAGCGCTTGCGTTTGCTGCGTGAGCTGGGGCCGACTGCCGAGGCGTTCAGCTTTCGCCAGCGCTTTGCCGCCCCGGCTGCGCTGCTCACTACCTGAGCTGGCGAGGCTGGCGTGGCGACGGAATGCGGCTAGCATAGGCCGCCATGAGCCTATCCCTTTCCTTGTCGCAAGCCCGTCGCCTGGCCCTGGCCGCCCAGGGCTTCGGCCGGATGCCGCGCGCAGCTGTCGGCCAGCGTCAGTTGCTGGCGCAGATCGAGCGCCTCGGCGTGCTGCAGATCGATTCAGTCAACGCCCTGGTGCGCTCGCACTACTTGCCGGGTTTCTCGCGTCTCGGCCACTACCCACCTGAGCTGCTCGACGAGCTGGCCTGGGGCCCGCCACGGCGCCGTGCGCTGTTCGAGTATTGGGGGCATGAAGCCTCGTTGTTGCCGCTTGAGCTGTATCCGCTGCTGCGTTGGCGCATGCGGCGTGCCGCCGATGGCCAGGGCATCTACCGGCAATTGGCCGAGTTTGGTCGCCAGCAGCGTGAGCTCATTACCCGCGTATTGTGCAGCGTGCGCGAGCAGGGCGCCCTGGGCGCCGGCAGCCTGAGCACCCGTACCGAGCGGGCCGGGCCCTGGTGGGACTGGAGCGCGGAGAAGCATGCACTGGAGTGGCTGTTCGCTGCTGGCGAGGTGACGGTGGCCGGCCGGCGCGGCTTCGAGCGCCTCTACGACCTGCCGGAGCGGGTGATTCCGCCGGCGCAGTTCGAGCATCCCGAGCTGGAGGCAGGCGACGCGCAGCGCCAGTTGTTGCTGCGCTCGGCGGATGCTCTGGGGGTGGCGACGGCAAAGGATCTGCGCGATTACTACCGGCTGGACGCAGCCGAAACCAAGATGCGCATTGCCGAGCTGGTCGAAGCCGGTGAACTGCAGCACGTCGCGGTCGAGGGCTGGACGCAGTCGGCCTATTGCCGTGGCGAACCGAAGCTGCCGCGGCGGATCAGGGCCAGCGCGCTGCTATCGCCCTTCGATTCGCTGATCTGGGCACGCGAACGCACCGAGCGCCTGTTCGACTTCCGCTACCGCCTAGAGATCTACACCCCACAGCACAAGCGCGTGTATGGCTACTACGTGCTGCCGTTCCTGCATGACGAGCGTCTGCAGGCGCGTCTCGACCTGCGCAGCGAGCGGGCGCAGGGGCGCCTGGCGGTGCATGCCGTGCATGTGGAGAAAAGTGGCTTGGGCGAGGAGGCACTGCTGGCGCTGGCGGCTCAGCTGCAAGTGCTGGCCAGCTGGCTGGGACTGCAGCGGGTGGTGCTGAATTGCCGGTCGGCTGAGGCCGCACGCTTGCGGCCTCGGTTGGCCAGTGACCTGTAGCAGCCAGCTTGCTGGCGATCCGCTGCGCCACTGATCGCCAGCAAGCTGGCTCCTACAAAAACGGGGCCGCAGCCCCGTGATGGCAACTTACTTGTTGGCGGCGATGCGTGCGCGAATATGCGCGGCGCGCTCGGCGGAAGCCGGGTGGGAGTCGAACATGCTGCTCTCGCCACTGCTCAGCTTGGCCAGCTTCTCGAAGGCGGTGACCAGACCTTCGCGGTTGACGCCGCGCTGGGTCAGCAGGTCGAAGGAGAAGTCATCCGCATCGGATTCCTGGGACTGGGAGAACTGCGCATTGACCAGTTCCTCACCCAGTTCGCCGATCTGCGAGCTGGACAGTGCCGCCGCAGCGCCATTGCCCGAGGATGCGGCGGCATTGCGCGCGGCCGAGGTGGCATAAGCGGCTTGCATGGCCTTCTTGGTGTGCCCGAGGGCAACGTGGCCCATCTCGTGGCCGAGCACGCCTTCCACTTCGTTGTCGGTCATCAGGTCCATCAGGCCGCTGTACACGCGCACGCAACCGTTGGCCATGGCCCAGGCGTTGACGTCATCGGTCAGGTAGACCTTGTAGTTCACCGGCGTGCCGTTGACCTGGCTGCCGAGGTTGGCGGCGATCTTGTCCAGGCGCTGGCTGTATTCGCTGTCAGCCGGCGCGATGGGCGCTTCGGCATCCATCTGCACGCAGGCCTGGTCGGCCTGGCTCTTCACTTCGGCATCGCTGAGGGTAGCGGCCTGCACGGCCATCATGCCGGTCTGCAGCATGGCGTCCGGGCTCATGTTCTGGCAGCCGCTGAGCAGGGTGGCGAAGGCGAGGGCGGAAAGGGGGAATTGCAGTTTCATCGGTCATCTTCCTTGGTGGGGGTGTAAGCCGCGAGTCATTCCCGGCTGGGCGGTGCTTGCAGAGCGTGGATCACGTTCCGGACTCAAGACACCGGAGCCCGCAGACTGCGCGAATTGTTGCACAGGTGCCTGGGGCGAGCGCTGAAACAGGTCTCACTTGGCGTAGCCGCTGTTGGCGATCTCGCGTTGATAGCATTGGCAAAAGCCCTTTGTCTTTCTCGCCTGTTCTGCCTCATTCCCGCAGGCGTAGCGCCAGAGCCAGGGGCAGCCTGCGTACGTGAGCTTCTCAGCGCTTGCGATACTGGCGTGGCGGCACGCCTTTCCAGCGTTTGAAGGCGTGGATGAAGTTGGACACTTCGCCATAGCCCAGGCGTTCGGCGATTTCTTCCAGGTTCAGGCCGCCGGTGGCCAGCAGTTCTTCGGCCAGGGCCTGGCGCACTTCTTCCAGCAGGTTGCGAAAGCTGCTGTCTTCCTCGTCCAGGCGCCGGCGCAAGGTGCGCGAGCTCATGTGCAGGCTGGCGGCAACTTCCTCCATATCCGGCAAGCGACCGGGGCGGTTCAGCAGCAGGCTGCGAATCCGTGCGGCCAGGCCGCTGCGTTGGCGGCGCTTGTCCAGCAGGAGCTGGCATTGCTGCTCGCACAGTTCCACTGTGCGTGGGTTGGCGCCGGGCAGCGGGCGGTCGAGCAGTTGCCGATCGACCACTAGGCGGTTGCAGGGCTGGCCGAAGTTCGGCAGCACGCCGATTTCACTGAGGTACAGGCTGGGGTCGGCAGGTGCCGGGATGCACAGGTCGACACGGCGAATCGGTGGCGCTGCGTTGATCAACTCGCGCTGGGCGTTGAGCATGCCGGCCAGGTCGCGCTCGAGGATGAAACGGCGTAGCGGCAGGGGAATGGCACGGTCGTCGAGCAGCAGGTGCGCTTCGTCGCCATGCTCTTCCAGATGCATGCCGTGGAAGGCGTAGGTCAGGTCGAGGTAGCGCAGGCCGAGGCGGGCGGCGTCACGGTAGGTCGGGCTGCTGAGCAGGGCAAAGCCCCAGATGCCATAGGTGTTGAGCTGGTAGCGTTTGCCGACCAGCAGGCCGATGCCCGGCTGCTCGCCGAGCGCGCGGACCAGGTTGCCGATCAGCAGCAGCTCCTGTTCTGCGGCGACCTCGCAGGCCGGGTCGGCCAGCAGGTGCCAGCTCAGGCCGGTGCCGGCCAGGCAGGCGTCGAGTGACAGGCCTTGGTCGAGACCGAACTGGGCCAGCAGTTGCACGCTGATGGCGCTGCGCCGTGCGGGCCAGTGGGGTGTGGCAGTCATGCAAGTTTGTCCGAAAGTCACAATTTTATGGCCGACTATGCCATAACTCGGGAGCCGCGCAGTACGTAGGATCTGCTCATCGCTTTATCGCGGTTTATGGAGATAAGAATGCACAACAAGACTCCTGAGCAGGCGCCCCTGGGCGTGCTGATCATCGGCTCGGGTTTTGCCGGCCTGGGCCTGGCCATGCGCCTGCACCAGCAGGGCAGCGACGACTTCCTGATCCTGGAAAAGGCCGCCAAGGCCGGCGGTACCTGGCGCGACAATGACTACCCCGGTGCCGCCTGCGATGTGCCCTCGCACCTGTACTCCTTTTCCTTCGAACCGAAGACCGACTGGAGTCGGCGCTTTGCCCCACAGGCCGAGATCTTCGCCTATGTGCAGCAGTGCATTGCCAAGTACCAACTGCAATCGCGTATCCGCTGCAACAGCGAAGTGAGCGAGGCCTGGTTCGACGAGCCGGCGGCGCTGTGGCGGGTGAGCACTGTCGATGGCGCGCAGTTCAGTGCGCGGGCGCTGGTCAGTGCCTGTGGTCAGCTCAACCGGCCGCTGTACCCGCAGATTGCCGGTATCGAGCGCTTCGCCGGAGAGAGCTTCCATTCGGCGCGCTGGCGGCATGACATCGACCTGGGCGGCAAGCGCGTGGCGGTGATCGGCACCGGCGCCAGCGCCATTCAGTTCGTCCCCGCGATCGTACCCAGGGTGCAGCAGCTGACTCTGTTCCAGCGCACGGCGGCCTATGTGCTGCCCAAGCCGGACCGCGCCTACAGCCGCTTCGAGCTGGCGCTGATGCAGCGGTTTCCCTGGACGCAGAAACTCGACCGGGCCCTGCAGTACCTCTATCACGAGGCCCGTGGCGTGGCCTTCTTCGTCCTGCCGGGGTTGATGAAACTGTATCGCGGCAGTTTTCTCCGTCATCTGCAGCGCCAGGTTGCCGACCCCGAACTGCGCGCCCGGCTGACCCCGGATTACCCGTTGGGCTGCAAGCGCATCCTGATCAGCAACGACTACTACCCGGCACTGGCCCAGCCGCAGGTGGAGGTGGTCAACCAGGCGATCCGCGAAGTCAGCGAACAGGGGGTGATCACCGCCGATGGCCGCGAGCATGCGGCGGATGTGCTGATCTATGGCACCGGTTTTGCCGCCAGCGATTTTCTTGCGCCCATGCGCATTCGCGGCCTTGGCGGGCGCGAACTGAACCAGGCCTGGAAGGAGGGCGCCGAGGCTTACAAGGGCATCAGCGTCAACGGCTTCCCCAACCTGTTCATCCTCTACGGGCCGAATACCAACCTGGGCCACAACTCGATCATTTATATGCTCGAAAGCCAGTTTCCCTATGTGCTGAGCTGCCTGCAGCAACTGCAACAGGGCGTGCGTTACCTCGACGTGCGTGCGCCCGTGCAGCAGGCCTGGAACCAGCGCCTGCAGCACGACATCGAGCATTCGGTGTGGGAGCAGGGCTGCAACAGCTGGTACAAGAACGCCGCAGGCAAGCACACCAACAACTGGTCCGGCTTCACCTTCAGCTATCGCCAACACACCCGTCAGCCGGACTGGAGCGACTATGACCAGGTTCGTTGAGCTGGCGGCGCCAACCGGGCGGCGTCAGCGCTGGCTGGCGCCGCTGTTGCGCGGCATGACCTGGCTGCTGTTTAGCAGCTTCTTCCAGCCGCGAGTGAGTGCCCGGGCTCAGCGCCGCCTGCTGCGCCTGTTCACTCGCATCACGCCGATCTCCCCGGGCGTGCGCATCGAGTCGGGTGAGTTGGGTGGCGTGCCTTGCGAGTGGTTGCGGCCGGCCCAGGACAACGGTTGGGTGCTGCTCTATCTGCATGGTGGCGCCTTTATCGTTGGTGCGCCGCAGACCCATCGCAGCCTCACCAGTTACCTGGCCCGGCACGGACGCCTGGCGGTCTGCGCGCTGGACTATCGCCTGGCGCCGGAGCAGCCGTTTCCGGCGGCGCGCGACGATGCGCTGGCGGCCTATCGCGCGTTGCTCGCCCAGGGCCAGCCGGCCGAGCGCATCGTCATTGCCGGTGATTCGGCTGGCGGCAACCTGTGTCTGATCACCGCGCTGCATGTGCGCGAGCTGGGCCTGCCATTGCCGGCAGCGCTGGTGTGTTTCTCGCCGCTAACCGATATCAGCGGCGCCACCCTGCATCAGCCAGCCGCCGGCGATCCGCTGCTGAATGAGGCCTGGCTGGAGCAGGGGATCGGCGCTTACTGCCCAGCGGGCATGGATCGGTGTGATCCAGCCGTGTCGCCGCTCTATGCTGATCTACAGGGTTTGCCGCCCTTGCTGGTGCAGGTCGGCGAGGACGAGATCCTCCTGCGCCAGAGTCAACTGCTCGCCGAGCGCTCGCTGGCGGCGGGCGTGGACTGCACGCTTGAGCTGTATCGGCGCCAGTGGCATGTGTTCCAGATCAATTGCGGGCTGCTGCCCAGTGCCGATCAGGCCCTGCAGCGGGTGCTCGGCTTTCTCCATCAGCGAGGTTGTCCATGAACAATATCCTGATCACTGGCGCGGCTTCCGGTATCGGTGCGGCCACGGCGCGGCTGTTCCACTCGCGCGGCTGGAAAGTCGGCTTGCTGGATATCAACCACAGCGCCCTGGCCGAACTGGCCGCCGAACTGGGCGGAGTCTGGCATGCCGAGTTGGATGTGGCCGACGCTGGTGCCGTGCGTGAGGCCCTGGCCGATTTTGCCGCGGTGCATGGCGGTCAGCTGCGCCTGCTGTTCAATTGCGCCGGTATGTTGCGCTTCGGTCACTTCGAGGAAATCAGCCTGGAGGAGCATGCGCGAATCCTGCAGATCAACGTGCTCGGCCTGCTGCAGATGACTCACGCGGCCTTCCCTTATCTGAAGGCGACCCGCGATGCCCAGGTGATCAACATGGGCTCGGCGTCGGGGCTGTATGGCACGCCGCACATGGTCAGTTACTCGGCCTCCAAGTTCGCCGTGCGCGGCCTGACCGAAGCCCTGGAGCTGGAGTGGCAGCGCCATGGCATTCGTGTCGGCGACCTGATGCCACCGTTCGTGCGCACGCCGATGGTCGACAGCCAGCGCTTCGAGCCACCGGCGCTGCGCCGCCTGGGCGTCAAGTTGCGCGCCGAGGACATCGCCGCGGCCGTCTGGCTGCAGGCCGGGCAGTCGCAGGTGCATCGACCGATCCACTGGCTGTTCAAGCTGATGTACTGGAGTGGCCAGGTTTCGCCGGCCTGGGTAAGCCGGCTGATGATGCGCCGGATTAGCCGTGAGTGAGGTTAGGGTCTGTTCCCGTTTGTCGCTGCGGTAACAATTTGATCGATTATCCAGGCGACAGCCGCTCAAGGCGGGGACTACTCTGCAAGTGAGGGTTCCGGTTGGTGTTCTGCCAAACCAGCCCTTGAGTGCAACACGCTTCTGTCTCTGTGTGCGTCACCGCTGGGTTTGATGCCCGGCGTGGGTCTCGTGCGGCACCGTCTGGTGCTGCCAAGCCGGTCTGTGATGCCGGCTGCGGTCTATCAATCGCCTGAGAGGAGGTCGTTAGATGAGCACAGTCATTCAGGAAGATGTCAGCAACAATGTTCTGCGCCGCATGAAGGAAGGGGGGTTCGACTTTGCTCGGGTCCATCCCATCGAGTTCTACGCCATCTTTCCCGACGAGGAGCGGGCGCGTCAGGTGGCCGGTACGTTTCGTGGTGAGTCGTTGAATGCCCAGGTCAGTGTGCGCGATGACGGGGCTTGGCACCTGCAGGTGAGCAAGGTGATGTATGCCACCCATGCAGGCATTGGTGATTTTGAGCAAGACCTGGAGTTGCTGGTCGTACCGCTTGGCGGTGTGCTGGATGGGTGGGGCGTGACGCAGGAAGTCCACGCCAGCCCGCGCTAGACGCCGGTGTCTCCACGCCGGCTGACCCAAGGGTCGGCCGGTGTCCTGTTTCTTCCCTTCTTTTTTCGTGTGCAGTGGCTCAGGCGCGAGCTTGCCTCAGCCGGCTGTGCGCTTGTGCAGCTGTTCCAGGTGGGCAATCACGTCGGGGGCGCCAGACAGGCGCAGGCCTTCGCCCAGTGCATTGGCTTCGGCGGAGGCCTTGGGCAGCAGGAGGAACTCCGGCGCGCCAGGGTTGCGCAGCAGCGACAGGCGCGCGTAGGGCAACTGGTTGTCCAGCAGCAGGCCCATGAACGCCGGGTCGCTCCAGGCCTGCACCGGCATGGCCAGCACGTGGTAGTGCTGTTTCAGCTCGGCCAGGCCGTACTGGCTGATGCGGTAACGCGTCAGTTGCGCCGGCAGGTTGACCTCCAGGCCACGCAGGCGGGCATAGGCAATTGCACAGGCGAAGGACTCGCCGTATTGCTCCGAGGCCCAGAACAGCCGTTCGCCATACCAGCTGGCCTGGCACAGCTCGATCGGTTCGCCCGCGAGAAAGCGTGGCAGCGCGGTGCTGATGGTCTTGAGGAAGTCCTTGTAGCTAATGATGCGCACGCTGCGGCAGGTCTGGGTCGCGGCAAACTCTTCGAAGGTGCTGAATATCCCGCCAATCTCCGGCGGCGGGCTGCACAGACCATCGATGCGGCGCAGGTCGAAGTCGGCGAAGCTCTGCTGCTCCTGTTCGACCACGCGCATCAGTACGGCGCGGGCTTCGGCCTTGTCTTCCTGGACGGGGCCGGAGAGGGCATCGCGCGGCAGGTTGACCAGGCGTTGCAGGGGCGGTCCGGCCAGCCACCAGATGCTGTCCGAGGTTGCCGGCAAGGGCTGGAAAGGCAACTGCAGGGTGCGGGAGCGCTCGAATACCATGCGTGCTACACGCCCGCTCAGACCCAGGCGCTGAGCCAGGGCCGAAAGCCGTGATGCCAGGTTGTTGGTAGGTTCGGACAGACTCATGAGCCGCAGTGCACTCCTGGGACGTTGGTGCCAGTGTGGCAGAGCTGCTGCCGGCGCGCACTAGTCAGGCGCTCAAGACCGGCCTGTTCGGACTCTGCAAGCCACAGCAGCTGTGGCAGAATCGGGTAAATCACGATGAGGTAGCCTCCATGCCCAGCCTCGTGCTGGATATCGCCCTGTCTGCAGAGCGTTTTCGCGCCGTTTATCAGGGGCGCGCCAACCGAGTGTTATTGTTCAGTCGCGATGGTCGCAAGGTTAGCTTGCCGGCTCATCATTTGCGGCCTTTCCTGCGCCACAACGGTATCTATGGGGTGTTCGAGCTCGAATTCAGCCTGGCTGGCGAGCTTCTTGAGCTGCGCCAACTGCAATAAGAACCTGTTTACGATCTCCTGGCCGTCGGCCATACAGCGTTAAAAACAGCCTCGGAATGCTCATTTACAACTCGTAAACTCCGCTTCCTCGGCTGTTTTTGCCTTGTCTGGCTCTAGTCCAGAAGATCGTAAGCAGGTTCTACGCGCCTGCATTACCTGCCTTATTACCTGCTTGCCTCGCCTGAGGCTAGTGGGCGCGGCTATAATCGCGGCCTGCTTCCCACCGCCACTCTTATCCGAGCCGACTCGCCCATGTATGACCTGGCCCGCGCGCTGCTGTTCCAACTGTCCCCGGAAACTTCCCACGAACTGTCCATCGACCTGATTGGGGCGGGGGGGCGTCTTGGCCTCAATGGCTTGCTGAGCAAGACGTCGGCAAGCTTGCCGGTGCGGGTCATGGGCCTCGATTTCGCCAATCCGGTCGGTCTGGCCGCTGGCCTGGACAAAAATGGCGATGCCATCGACGGCTTCGCTCAGCTTGGTTTCGGCTTCGTCGAGATCGGTACCGTAACGCCGCGCCCGCAGCCGGGCAACCCCAAGCCGCGGCTGTTCCGTCTGCCGGAGGCCACGGCGATCATCAATCGCATGGGCTTCAACAACCACGGCGTCGATCACCTGCTGGCACGGGTGCAGGCGGCCAAGTACAAAGGCGTGCTGGGTATCAATATCGGCAAGAACTTCGATACCCCGGTCGAGCGGGCGGTGGATGACTACCTGATCTGCCTGGACAAGGTCTACGCCCACGCCAGTTACGTCACGGTCAACGTCAGTTCGCCGAACACTCCCGGCCTGCGCAGCCTGCAGTTCGGCGACTCGCTCAAACAATTGCTCGAAGCCCTGCGTCAGCGCCAGGAGGACCTGGCCGCGCAGCATGGCAAACGTGTGCCGCTGGCGATCAAGATCGCCCCGGACATGAGCGACGAGGAAACCGTGCAGGTCGCCCAGGCCCTGGTGGAAACCGGCATGGATGCGGTGATCGCCACCAACACCACGCTGAGCCGCGAAGGCGTCGAAGGCCTGCCGTTCGGGGACGAAGCGGGTGGTCTGTCCGGTGCGCCGGTACGCGAGAAGAGCACGCACACGGTCAAGGTGCTGGCTGGCGAACTCAAGGGCCGCCTGCCGATCATCGCCGTGGGTGGTATCACCGAAGGTGCGCACGCGGCTGAGAAGATCGCCGCTGGGGCCAGCCTGGTGCAGATCTACTCGGGCTTCATCTACAAGGGCCCGGCGCTGATCCGTGAGGCGGTGGATGCCATCGCCGCATTGCCGAAGGGCTGAAGGCAATAAAAAGGGCCCCGGAGGGGCCCTTGGGCTTGCGCCCACCGTCCGGATGGGACGGCCTGGTGAAGTCGGGTGGTGATCCTAGTTCAGCCGACGGCATGCAGTTCGTTGAGTCGGTGGATGCCAGCGGTGCCGGTCAATCCGTCCCAGTTGTCGCCGCGACCTTCGCGCCAGCCGTTGATCCAGGCTTGGCGTGTGGTGGGATGAGTGAAAGGACACATGTCGCGGGATTTGCCATGAATGCCGTGCTGATAGCCGCGCAGGAAAGCTCGTTCCATCGGATCACGCTTAAGTCTTCTCATAGGGTGTTGCCCTCACTTGTTGACTGTTATGTCCTTGAGCTCCAGGTTGGAGCCAGGCAGAAATGCTCTGCCATTGGAGTCCGCTGCCGGCGTGGCGGACTGCCTGTCGATGCCGTTGCGGCATCAACCTGAGTTGATTTCTAACGAATGCGTCGTGGCCTGTGAATGATCGTTTTGTCATAAGGACGTAACGCATTTGGGTAAGGGGCCATAAGGTCCAGGCAGTTTTTTTCGCGTTTTTTGCCCCAGCCCCCGTGCTGCGGGAGTCGCGCCAGGGGACTACGGCGTTTTGCCATTGCGAACTCGTCGCGTCTGCGAGCAGTGCTTATTCCGACGAAGGGTCGCGCAGCGACGTTCTGTCACATATTTTGGCTAGCAAGCCGCCACTTTTTACTGGAAGTCACATGTCGGACCGTTACGAACTGATCCTTACCTGCCCCAAGAGCCTGGAAAGCCTGCTGGCCGAAGAGGCCGCAGGCCTGGGCCTGGAAGAGGTGCGTGAGCAGACCGCGGCGGTACGCGGTTTCGCCGGGCTGGAAACGGCCTACCGCCTGTGCCTCTGGTCGCGCCTGGCCAACCGGGTACTGCTGGTGTTGCGGCGTTTCCCGGTGGTGGATGCCGAATCCCTGTACCAGGACGTGCTGGCCGTGGACTGGGCCGAGCACATGGAGCCTGCCGGCACCCTGGCGGTGGAGTTCAGCGGTAATGGCTCGGGCATCGACAACACCCACTTCGGCGCGCTGAAGGTCAAGGATGCGATCGTCGACAAGCTGCGTACCGCCGATGGCACGCGCCCATCGATCGACAAGATCAATCCGCACCTGCGCATTCATCTGCGCCTGGATCGCGGCGAGGCCGTGCTGTCGCTGGATCTGTCCGGGCACAGCCTGCACCAGCGCGGTTACCGCCTGCAGCAGGGCGCCGCACCGCTCAAGGAAAACCTCGCCGCGGCGGTACTGATCCGCTCCGGCTGGCCGCGTATCGCTGCCGCCGGCGGCGCCCTGGCCGACCCCATGTGCGGGGTCGGTACCTTCCTGGTCGAGGCCGCGATGATCGCCGCCGACCAGGCGCCCAACCTGCGCCGCGAGCAGTGGGGTTTCAGCTACTGGCTGGGCCATGTGCCGGCGCTGTGGAAGAAACTGCATGCCGAGGCCGATGAGCGTGCCGCCATCGGTCTGCGCAAGCCGCCTCTGTGGATTCGCGGCTACGAGGCCGATCCGCGACTGATCCAGCCGGCGCGCAACAACATCGAACGGGCTGGCCTGAGCGATTGGGTCAAGGTCTACCAGGGCGAACTGGCGACTTTCGAGCCGCGCCCCGATCAGAACCAGACCGGCCTGGTGGTCAGCAACCCGCCCTATGGTGAGCGCCTGGGCGACGAGGCGAGCCTGCTCTATCTCTACCAGCACCTCGGCGAGCGCCTGCGCCAGAGCTGCCTGAACTGGGAAGCGGCGGTGTTCACCGGCGCGCCCGAGCTGGGCAAACGCATGGGCCTGCGCAGCCACAAGCAGTACGCCTTCTGGAACGGTGCGCTGCCGTGCAAGCTGCTGCTGTTCAAGATTTTGCCGGAGCAGTTCGTTACCGGCGAGCGTCGCTCCAGCCGTGCCAATGAGGCCGGCGATAGCGACGAGCAGCAGCCGCTGGTGGCCCAGGCCAACCAGGCGGCGCGCCTGTCCGAAGGCGGACAGATGTTCGCCAATCGCCTGCAGAAGAACCTCAAGACCCTCGGCAAGTGGGCGCGCAAGGCGGATATTCAGTGCTATCGCCTGTATGACGCCGACATGCCCGAGTATGCCCTGGCCATCGATCTGTACCAGGATTGGGTGCATGTGCAGGAGTACGCACCGCCGCGTTCGATCGACCCGGAAAAGGCGCAGACCCGTCTGCTCGATGCCCTGGCGGCAATTCCCGTGGCCCTCGGCGTGCCGCAGGACAAAGTGGTGATCAAGCGCCGCGAGCGCCAGAGCGGTACCAAACAGTACGAACGCCAGGCAACCCAGGGCCAGTTCATGGAGGTGAACGAGGGCGGCATCAAGCTGCTGGTCAACCTCACCGATTACCTGGACACCGGCCTGTTCCTCGACCACCGTCCGCTGCGCCTGCGCATCCAGAAGGAGGCGGCCGGCAAGCGCTTCCTCAACCTATTCTGCTACACCGCCACGGCCAGCGTGCATGCAGCCAAGGGCGGCGCGCGCAGCACCACCAGCGTCGACCTGTCGAAAACCTACCTCGATTGGGCGCGGCGCAACCTCAGCCTGAACGGCTTCTCCGACAAGCAGAAGCTGGAGCAGGGCGATGTGATGGCCTGGCTGGCGGCCGATCGCGGCGAATATGAGCTGATCTTCATCGATCCACCGACCTTCTCCAACTCCAAGCGCATGGAAGGGGTGTTTGACGTGCAGCGCGATCACGTGCAGCTGCTCGACCTGGCCATGAACCGCCTGGCGCCCGGCGGCGTGCTGTATTTCTCCAACAACTTCCGCAAGTTCCAGCTCGATGAAGGGCTGGCGGCGCGTTACGCGGTCGAGGAAATCAGTGCCAGCACGATCGACCAGGATTTCGCGCGCAATCCGAAGATTCACCGTGCCTGGAAGCTGATGGCGCGCTAGTCTCATGGTTATTGGCACTTCAAGGCTGCACTGACAGCTTATTGACAGGGACTGTCAATCTCAAATGAGCGAGCTTGCATGTTGGCATGGCGCAGTAACTCGCCCGAGGTTTGCAAATTCCTGCGGGATACATCGACGGCTTGGCTGTTGGCCGGAACCATTTGTCTGGGTGGCTTGGCGCTGACCATTGGCCTGGCGGCCGTGCTCAGCAATTTCTACCAGCACCAGCTGGAACAGCGCTTCGATGCAGTCGCCAAGGACCGGGCCCGCTCGATGCAGGACGACTTTGCCGCGCGTACGCATGAACTCGATGGCATTCGGCGCTTCTTCGTCAATGCCGATCAGGTGACCCGTAGCGAATTCACCGGATATGTCGGTGATCTGCCGCAACACGCCTTCTCCTACGCCTGGGTGCCGCGGGTCACTGACTCGCAGCGGCAGGCATTCGAGGCTGGCGCAGTGACGCTGGGAGTGCCTGGCTTGCAGATCCGCGACTGGGTCAGTCGTGGGGTATTGCAGGTGGCTGGGCGACGTGCCGAGTACTTCCCCATCCTGTTCATTGACTCCAGGCACCTGAAGGCTGAGCAGGTTCTGGGCCTGGATATCGCTGCATTACCCGAGCGTCTGAATACCCTCCAGCGGGCCGGGCAGGGCGGCAACATGACGGCCTCCGGGGTTCTCCGCTTTCTTGCCACGTCTGTTGCCGAAGATGGTCTGGTGCTGGCCGCACCGGTCTATCGTGGCGCCATGCCGGAGGATCCGGCGCAGCGCCAGGGCGCTGCGCTGCGTGGCTATGTACTGGCCTCCTTCAGTCTCCAGCAACTGCTGAGCGGACATGAAAACAGTGAGGATGCCCTCAGCCTCAGCCTGGAACTGCGCGATATCAGTGGGCTGGATGGGCAAAAATTGCATTATCGCTCGGCCCAGGAGTCTGCACCGGAGAGCCGCTTGCTGCACAGCCGTGAGCTGCAACTGGCTGATCGCCGCTACACCCTGACTATCCGCCCGAGCGCGTTGTTCCTGCAGGCCAATACCACCCCCGGTGGCCTGGCCATTGTGCTGACTTCCGGGATGCTGCTGACCCTGCTGCTGGCGGCATTGCTGTTCAGCCTGGTGAGCCAGCGCCAGCGCGCCCAGCTGCTGGTGCGCGAGAAGACGGCGGCATTGCGTCAGCGCCAAAGCGAGCTGGCCCAAGTCAACAGCCAGTTGCGCGGTGTGCTGGATTCGGCCACCCAGGTTTCCATCATCGCGACCGACCTGGACGGCATCATCCAGACCTTCAATGTCGGCGCCGAACGCATGCTCGGCTACCGCGCCGAGGACATGATCGGCCAGGCTACCCCGGAGCGCATCCACCTGGCAGCGGAAGTGCAGCAGCGTTCCCGGGATATCAGCCTGAAGCTCGGGCGGCCCGTTTCCGGTTTCGAAGTGTTTGTCGCCGAAGCATCTGGCCAGCAGGGCCATGTGGAGCGTGAATGGACCTATGTGCGCCAGGATGGCAGCCAACTGGTAGTCAATCTGATCGTCACCGGAGTGCGCGATGCCGATGCACAACTGGTGGGTTATCTCGGTATTGCCATCGACATCACCGCAGCTCGGCATAGCCGCGAGGCGCTTGAGGCGCGTGATGAGTTGCTGGAAAAACTGACGGCCAACGTGCCGGGAGCCATTTACCAGTACCAGCTCAACACCGATGGTACGTCCTGTTTTCCCTATGCCAGCCTGGGCCTGCGTGCGCTTTACGAGCTTGAGCCGGAAAGCCTGCGGCAGAACGGCGAGGCGGTCTTCCAGCGCATTCACCCGGAGGATCTCGATGGGGTCAAACGCAGTGTGCTGACCTCGGCGGAGCAGTTGACCCCCTGGCGCGAGGAGTACCGCGTGTTGTTGCCGCGTCAGGGCTTGCGCTGGTTGCGTGGCGAGGCTTCACCTGAGCGTTTGAGTGATGGCCGCGTACTCTGGCATGGCTACCTGACCGATGTTACCGGGCCAAAACTGGTAGAGCAGGAGCTGCGTACCCTGTCGATCACCGACACCCTGACTGGTGCCTACAACCGGCGCTATTTTCAGGAGCGCCTGGAAATGGAAATCTCCCGGGCTAAACGACAGTCCGCTCAGGGGCCTGCCGTGGTGATGCTGGATATTGATCACTTCAAGTTGATCAATGACCGTTTCGGTCATGACACCGGCGACCAGGTATTGAAGGCGGTGTGTGAACGCATCCGCCAGCGCCTGCGCAACATCGATGTGTTTTGTCGCCTGGGTGGCGAAGAGTTCATCGTGCTGGCGCCAGCTACCAGTGAGGATCAGGCGATGATTCTGGCTGAGGCACTGTGGCAGATACTGCGCAATGAGCCGGTGGATGGAGTCGGCATCGTCACGGCCAGCTTCGGCGTTACAGCCTGGCGCCCTGGCGAAAGCAGTGCGGCCTTGCTGAGTCGTGTGGATGCTGCGGTGTACAAGGCCAAGGCGGCCGGGCGCGACCGCCTGCAGGTAATGCTCTAGGGTCTGTTGCCGTTTCGTTCACGGCCGCGACGGAGCCTGTTTTTGCGCGGGGCTAGGCGCGAGACGCGAGGTTTGGTCGTCCAAATGAGCCGTCGAGTAACGACGTCCCGCGCAAAAACAGGCCCGTCCCTACGGGTTGCGCGCAAAATCGCGCCATGCGTCGTTGCGGACTTGCCAAGGGAATGACCATTGCCTGCGTCCCACGCCTAGCCTGGCGCGATTTTGCGCAGCAACGCGGTTCGCGAACGAAACGGCAACAGACCCTAGCGCCGGTAGATATCCAGCAGCGCTTGGTCGAGCACCGCTGAAGCGCCCCAGGGGCGAGGGTCGTTGAGAATCGCCACCACGGCCCAGGTGGTGCCTTTTGCGTCGCGGGTATAGCCGGCAATGGCGCGTACGTTGTTCAGGGTGCCGGTCTTGATGTGCGCGAGGCCTTCCATGCCGGTGCGCTTTAGGCGTTTGCGCATGGTGCCATCCATGCCGACCAGGGGCATCGAGGCAATGAACTCGGCGGCATAGGGGCTTTGCCAGGCAGCTTGCAGCATGGCGGCCATCTCCCGCGCACTGACCCGCTCTGCGCGTGACAGGCCGGAGCCATTCTCGATCACCAGGTGCGGCGCGGTAATGCCCTTGCGCGCCAGCCAGTTGCGGATCACCCGCTGGGCGGCCTTGGCATCGTCGGTATCGACGCGATCACGAAACTTAGCGCCCAGGCTGAGGAACAGCTGCTGGGCCATGGTGTTGTTACTGTACTTGTTGATGTCGCGGATGATCTCCACCAGGTCTGGCGAATAGGCGCGGGCCAGCAGGCGGGCACTCTTCGGCACAGTGGCGACCTGGTCTTTGCCGAGAATGCTGCCGCCCAGTTCCTGCCAGATCGCCCGCACGGCGCCGGCGGCGTAGGCGGGGTGATCGAGCAGGGCCAGATAGCTCTGCGCGCTGCAGCCTTCGGCCAACTTGCCACTGACGATCAGCGTGGTGCCGTCGTACTGGGTCACCGGGTTGAAGCGCACATCCGGCCAGCCGGGGCACTTGCTGGCCGGCAAGGCCTTGACCTGATTGTCGATGCGCACATTGGTCAGCGGCGGCTCCATCATCACGCTGACCTTGCCGCCGGAGGTGCGGGTGATCAGGCGCACGGCCTTGAGGTTGACCAGCAGGGAGTCCGGCCCGACCAGGAATGGCTTGTTCTTGTCGCCACCGTCGTCGTTGAAGCTGGGCAGTTGCGGGTGAACAAAGTGGCTGCGGTCGAGGATCAGGTCGCCGGTGACCTGTTGCACGCCATTGGCGCGCAGGTCGCGCATCAGCAGCCAGAGTTTTTCCATGTTCAGCTTGGGATCACCACCACCCTTGAGGTAGAGGTTGCCGTTGAGCACACCGCCTTTCAGCGGGCCGTCGGTGTAGAACTCGGTCTGCCACTGGTGGGTGGGGCCGAGCAGTTCCAGGGCGGCGTAGGTGGTGACCAGTTTCATGGTCGAGGCCGGATTCACCGAGACATCGGCGTTGTGAACGATGCTGGTACCGGGGCCGTTGAGCGGAATGGCCACCAGCGACAGGCTGTTGGCGCCCAGCTTGTTGGCTTTCATGGCCTTTTGCACCTTGGGCGGCAGCACCGTGCTGGTGGCGGCGAAGGTGGGCAGGGCGAGTGGCAGCAGAGCGCTGACGAGAAGCAGGGAACGCAGTGATTTGATCATTTGGCAGGCCCGGAAGACTGGGGCAGAAAATTGCGCAGAGCCTTTCGAACCTGTTCACGATCTGCTGCGCGTCGGCTAAACGGCGTTGAAAGCGGCCTCGGAATGCTCATTTACCACTCGTAAACTCCGCTTCCTCGGCTGCTTTCGCCACCGTTTATCTCTAGCTCGCGAGATCGTGAACAGGTTCTTAGCCAGGCCACTGCAAGTATTCTGAGAATGGCGCGCATTATGCCCCAAGGCGGCGCGCCGTGGCTTCTGCGCTAAGGTGAAACTGACCGCCTGTTGTGGTTTTTTCCGGCTTTGCGTCGGTTAGGCAGGCGGTAATGGCGCCAAGCTGCTAGAGTGCGGCCGGTTATTTCTATGAGTTTTGAGGAGTGTTACATGGCCACTAACCGTTCCCGTCGTCTGCGCAAGAAACTCTGCGTCGATGAATTCCAGGAGCTGGGCTGCGAGCTGACCCTGAGCTTCCGCGACGGCCTGTCCGACGCCGAGATGGACAGCTTCGTCGAAGCCTTCCTGGGTGATGCCGTCGAAAGCAACGGCCTGGGTTATGTCGGTGGCGATGACTACGGTTTCGTCTGCCTGGCCGAGCGTGGTTCGGTCAGCGCCGAGCAGCGTGACAAGCTGGAAGCCTGGCTGAAAGGCCGTAGCGACCTGACCGGCTTCACCCTGAGCCCGCTGATGGACGTGTGGTACCCGGAAAACTCGGTCAACCCGGCCTGATTTTCCTGCTCGGCAGGGTGACCTGCCAGCCAACAAGAAGCCCGACTCAGGTCGGGCTTTTTGTTGCGCGGGATTTTCCTGAAACGCGCTGCGCAGTCGTAGCCCGGATGCAATCCGGGAAACAGGCAGCTCCGCTCGCGGATTACATCCGGGCTACAACGCTGGAAGCAGAAAGTAGAGCAACGCAGGAAGCCAGCGCCCTCTCCCCCAGCCCCTCTCCCACAAGTGGGCGAGGGGAGTTTCCGAGGCCGAAAACAGGCTCTCAGGCCAGGCCCGCCTTGGCCAGGATGGCCGCGACGTCCACCTGATCGATCTGCTCCGGGCGCAGGTAGCGCTCGGCGTAGTTCTGGTAGATGCCGGCGCTGACGAACAGGCCGAACAGCTCCGGGTCGACATGGGCGCCACGGCACATGCCGGCCATGATGGTGAGGGAGTCGGTCAGGGTCTTGCCCTTCTTGTAGGGGCGATCCACCGCTGTCAGCGCCTCGAAGATGTCGGCGATAGCCATCATCCGTGCCGGCAGGCTCATGTCCTCGCGCTTCAGGCGTTTCGGGTAGCCAGTGCCGTCCATCTTCTCGTGGTGGCCGCCGGCGATCTCGGTGACGTTGGCCAGGTGCTTGGGGAAGGGCAGGTAACTGAGCATGCGGATGGTCTGCACCATGTGCCCGTTGATGATGAAACGTTCTTCGTTGGTCAGGGTGCCGCGGGCGATACCCAGGTTGTAGAGCTCGCCGCGGTTGTGTTTGTACTGCGGCACGTCGAGCTTGAAGCCCCAGGGATTGTCGTCGGCAATCAGTTCGCTGGCCGGACGCTCCAGCAGGTGTTCGGCCTTGTCGCTGAGCAGTGGCTCCTGCACCGGCAGGCTCGGCGCTGGGGTGCGCGCCTGGCGCTGGTTCTCTTCCCAGGACACGCCGAGGCGATCATCCAGGGTGCGCGTCCAGGTGCGTGCGCCGATGCTGCGCAGGCGCTCCAGGTCGGTTTCGGCCATGGCTTCGCCGCCCAGGTTGCAGCGGGCGATAAAGGCGAATTCGTCGTCCAGTGCGGCGAGGGTGGCATCGCGCAGGCTGCTCAGCTGCGGCTCGGCCGCGCCCTTGGCCAGCCCCTCCCAGTAGGCGATCCAGGCATCGCGCTTGAGCACTTCGAAGCGCATACGTACTTCGTGGATGCGGTCGTAGATGGTTTCCAGCTTGGTGGCCTTGTCCACCACGTACTCGGGCACAGTGACCTTGCCGCAGTCGTGCAGCCAGGCCGCGATATGCAGGGCCTCCCATTCCTCGTCGTCGGGCTGGTAGTGGCGGAACGGCTCCGCCTCGCTCTCGGCGGCGGCGTGGGCGAGCATCAGGGTCAGTTCCGGCACGCGCTGGCAGTGGCCGCCGGTGTAGGGGCTCTTGGCGTCGATGGCGCCGGCGATCAGCTGGATGAAGGCATCCAGCAGTTTCTTCTGCTGGTCGAGCAGGCGCTGGCTCTCGATGCACAGCGCCGCCACGCCGGATACCGCCTCGACGTAGGCGATGCGTTCCGGGCGCAGCATGGCCAGCTCGGCCTCATCGCCGGTATCGCGGTGCAGCAGCATCAGCACGCCGACCGTTTCACCCTGGCGATTGTGCAGGCCGGTGCAGACCAGGTGTACACGCGGGCTGTCGAGGGTGTGCAGCAGGCTCTGAAAGCCACCGGCCTGGTCGAAACCGATCGACGCGACCCTGCTGTCGCCGCCCTGGGCCGGCTGTTCCAGCCAGGCCGGTATGGATTGATCGCCCTGATCGAAAGCGGGGATGCGATGTTCCTCGACGTTGTGCTGCTCGCCGCTGAGGAACAGGCCATGGGGCTCCAGGCGGCCGCTGCTGCTGTCGCGCAGGTAGAGCAGGCCGCCGCTGGCTTCGCTGAGGTCGACGGTTTCCCGTAACACCCGGCGCAGCAGGGCGTCGAAGCGGGTTTCCGCGGAGAGGCTGGCGGTGATGTCGAGGAAACTGGAGATGGTGTCCTTCATCTTGGCCATGGCCACGGCCAGCTGATCGACTTCCAGCACCGGCGAGCGGCCGCTGGCCGGGTAGTCGAAATTGAAGCTGCGGATCGCTTCGGCTTCCAGCACCAGGGCACGCAGCGGGCGTACCAGAATGCGTGACATCAGCCAGCCGAGAGGAATACACAGCAGCAGGATGGCCAGGGTCAGCATCGCGCCCTGCCAGCGGATGCGATAAGCCTCGGCCAGCAGCTCGTCTTCCGGCGCCAGCAAGGCCAGGCGCAGGCCATTGGGGCCACCCTCGGCGAGCTGGGTGTAGGACACCTGCCAGCGGCGCTTGGCCAGTTGCATGGCGCCTTGCTTGTCCTGTTGCAGGCCGCGGGCGAACAGTTCACCGAGCGCCGGGCTGAGCTGCTCTACCTGGACTAGGTGGGTGGTGCCGTTCTGGACAATCAGCCGGCTGATGTCGGGGTAGGCCACCGCGGCGCCATCCGGACGGTACAGCACCACCTCGGTGGAGGGCGTGACCTTGTGTTTGGCCAGGGTCTCGGAGAGGTCGGCGAGGGTCAGGTCGGCCGCCAGTACGGTCTTGTTGCGGCTCAGGCGGGCCAGGGTGGTGCCGACCACGCCGGTGGAGAAGAATACATAGGGCTCGGTGGTGATCTGTTCGCCATCGGCGACGGCGCTGTTGTACCAGGGCCGGGTGCGCGGATCGAAGGTCTCCTTGAGGTTCTGCCGGCGGCTGATCCATTGCAGATCCGCATCGAAATACTGCGACTCGGAAACGGGGCGGGCCTCGCCGCTGCGGTCGATGGTCCAGACCTGGTAGGCGGCATTGGCCGGGGCATCGAAGCGCTGCTTGAGCGCCGCGGTGCGCAGGTGGCGCACCATGAAGAAGTCGCCATCCTCGTAGCCGAGGTACAGCGAGGCCAGCTTGGGGTTGTCGCGCAGGGCCTGAGCGAAGGCCGGTAGCAGGTCCATGCGCCGGTAGGCATCGCTGGCCTGATTCTGCTCGTTGAGCACCAGCAGGCTGAGCAGGTGACGAATCGGCTGGTAGGTGTGCTGCAGGTCGGACTCGACCTCCTGGCGGATCTGCTCGAACAGCTGATTGCTACTGGAGAGAATGATCTGGCTGGTCTGGCGGTAGTTGAAAAAACCCAGCACCACCCCCGTACTGACCAGCAGCAAGGTGAATAACACACCGATATGCACGTGAAGGGGGAAACGCCGCTTTTGGCCTTGGCTGGGTGCCCGCATGGTGCCTTCACTCCGTTGATTGCCTGTTGACCTGGGCCAAGCATAGTGAAGCCTTGCCCTGGCTGTCGCGGGCCAGGCTCGGCCAGTACAAATTTTAGTTTTGTGCCGGTACCTGGCGGCGCAGCAGGTGCTGCTCCAGCCCATAGACCAGCAGTGCTACCAGCAGTGCCAGGGTCACGCCGATCAGGCTATTGAACAGGCGCATCTGTGCCAGTTGCCAGTCCGTCGACAGGCTTTCGGCCAACAGCACGAAACTCAGCGTCACCTGCAGCACGAACAGGCTGTAGCTGTGAGCTTGCAGGGTGCGGCTGAGCACGATCAGCGGCAACAGGGTGGCGACCATCAGTGGCGGGCTCTGCAGGCTGTAGCCGAGGTAGATCAGCAGGGCGGCGGCGGCCAGGCTGGCCAGGCTGGATTGCAGGGCGCGCACCAGGCTGCCTTTGAACTCCAGTTGCAGGGTGCCGATCAGCGCCAGGGTCAGCCAGTAGCCACGGGGCAGGTGCGCCAGGTTGACGATCAGCCCGGCCGCGCCACAGGCCAGGGTGCAGCGCAGGGCATGCAGGCGCCAGCGTTGTTCCGGCAGGCGTTTGGCATAGCGCCGGAGCACGCGGAACAGGCTGACGAAGCGCGGCATGTACGGCCACATGCGCAGGCCGTGCAGGCCGCGCAGGCCGAAGGCGAGCAGGGCGACCCAGAGGCCGCCGAGGATGAACAGGGCTGCGACTGCATCGGCATTCTTCAGGTTGAGTATGCCGAACTGGCCTTGGCCCAGGCACAGGCACACCGCCAGCGAGATGCCCAGCTTGCCGGCTTCGCTGCCGAAGCGTTGCAGCCAGGCGAGGATGAAGCCGTACAGGGCGAACAGGGCAAAGCTCAGCACCGGCTCGGTCGCCGACCAGAAGCCCAGCCCGGCGCTGAGTGCACCCAGCAGGGTCAGCAGCAACAGGCGAAACATGCCGAAGCGGTGCAGCGGATTGGCTTGGGCGGCCAGGAAGGCGCCGACCGAGGCCCAGAGAAACCCCGGATGGCCGCTGAGCAGGCCAAGCAGCAGAGGCAGGGCGCAGCCCAGCCCGGCAATGATGCCGGGCCCCCATTCCGGTGGCCCGGAATGCCAGGCCAGCTTGCGCTGTTGCGGTTTCTTCATGGTCTCGTCATACCGGGCTGGAACGCCCGGTCATCTCCCGGGCCATTTCCGTAGCGTAGCTGTCGGTCATGCCGGCGATGAAATCGATCATGCGCAGGAAGGCCCGGTGCAGCGGCCAGTTCGGCTCTGGCGCGTTGTGCCCGAGCAGATCGAGGATGCGCTGGTTCTTGAACGACAGGCTGCCGCCACCATGCTGCTCCAGGGCCGCACCGCAGAACGCGTTGAGTAGAATTTCCAGGGTGGTGTAGGCGCCGATCTCGTGCAGGGTCTTGCGCTTGTCCTGGAAGATCTTCTCCCGCGCCAGGGCCTTGGCCTGCTGCACGCAGCGCTTGGCCGGGCCGTGCATGTGCTCGACCAGGTCGCCTGGCAGGTCGCCACGCAGCAGCGCCGGTTGCTGGGCGACGAAGGCGTGGGCGGCGGCATTGGTCAGGTGTTCGATGGCCTTGCCGCGCAGGATCGCCAGTTTGCGTCGGCGCGAGTCGCGCGGGCCGAGTAGGCGGTAGGTTTCCGGCAGATCGTCGCCGACCAGGTCGAGCAGCAGGGCCTCGACTTCCGGGTAGTCGAGCAGCTCCATTTCCAGGCCGTCTTCCAGGTCGATCAGGCCGTAGCAGATGTCGTCGGCCGCTTCCATCAGGTACACCAGCGGGTGGCGCGCCCAGCGTTGGTCCTCGATCTGTGGCAGTCCCAGCTTGCTGGCGATCTGTTCCAGCAGCGGCAGCTCGCTCTGGTAGCAGCCGAACTTGTGCTTCTTGTAGCCCAGGGCCTCGGCATGGCGGGCAGTCCAGGGGTACTTCAGGTAGGTGCCGAGGGTCGCGTAGGTCAGCCGGGTACCGCCGTCGAACTGGTGGTATTCCAGCTGGGTGAGCACGCGAAAGCCTTGGGCGTTGCCCTCGAAGTTGAGGAAATCGCCGCGCTCGGCCTCGCTCATGGCATCCAGCCAACCGCGCCCGGCGGCCTGCTGGAACCAGTGGCGGATGGCGTCTTCGCCGGAGTGGCCGAAGGGCGGGTTGCCGATGTCGTGAGCCAGGCAGGCGGACTGCACGACCACGCCCAGGTCGACCGGGTCGCACCAGTCCGGTAGCTCGTCGCGGATCATCTCGCCGACGCGCATGCCCAGCGAGCGGCCGACGCAGCTGACCTCCAGCGAGTGGGTCAGGCGGGTGTGGATATGGTCGTTGCTGGAGACCGGATGCACCTGGGTCTTGCGTCCCAGGCGGCGGAAGGCGCCGGAGAAGATGATGCGGTCGTGGTCTTTGTGGAACGGGCTGCGGCCCAGCTCGTCCGGGCTGTGTACCGGTTTGCCGAGCCGTTCGCGGGTGAGCAGTGTTTGCCAGTCCAAGGGCTGTCCTCGCCGGTGGGGTGAGGGCTAGCTTCGTGCTTCATGGAGGCGGCTGCAAGTAGCGGGCCTGTACTCCGGCGATTTTTCCTGTGCTGGCTGGCGGGCGACGAGCGGTATTGAAACGACCGTATGAAGATTGCAGGCAGAATGCTATGGTCAAAAAGCTGTCTATAAAACCAATAACAAGAGAAATCAGTCGTGACTCCAGGCACTGTCTTGCCCGAGGATTCGCACCAGCAATTGCGCATTCGTCGCTTGCTGATGAGCGTCGCCATGTATGTCCTGAGTGCCGTGCCACAGGGCGTTTCTCTCTATAACGGCATTTCTCCGGCCTGGGTCATGTACACCTGGGCCGCCTACGCAGTGGTGTTCAACCTGGGCTTCTACCTGGCGATCCGCAGCAATTTCAGCCTGCGCTTCAGGGACCCCAGTATGACCATGGCGCAGATGGTGGTGGCGATTATCCTGGTGCTGTTCACTCAGCTGTATGCCGGCGAAGCGCGCGGTGCCTATCTGGTAGTGCTGCTGATCATCATGGTGTTCGGTTGCTTCAAGCTGCACACCCGCCAACTGCTGATCCTCAGCCTGCTGACCATCCTCGCCTATGCCCTGACGATGCCTCTGGTTCGCGAGATTGAAGGAGAGCGCTTCAATCTGGCGGTGGAAGTCATCCTCTGGTGCAGCTTCTCCGCCTTCCTGCCGTTTATCTCCATTCTCGGTGGCAGTATCAGTGACCTGCGCAAGAAGCTAATGGCCAGCAACGCCCAGCTGCAGGAAGTGCTGCAGCAGGTGACCGAGCTGGCCACCCATGACGAGCTGACCGGCGTGTACAACCGCCGTTACCTGCTGGAAATGCTTGGTCACGAGAAAAACCGCACCGACCGTGGCGGCGGTGGCTTCTGCGTGTGCCTGTTCGACCTCGACCACTTCAAGCGGGTCAACGACAACTACGGCCATGCGGCTGGCGATACCGTGCTGAAGACTTTTGCCGCGACCGTCGAGCCCTTGCTGCGCAGTACCGACTTCCTGGCTCGCTATGGTGGCGAGGAGTTCCTGCTGTTCCTGCCGCAGACCTCGCTGGAGATGGCCCAGCACTGCATCAAACGTATCCAGGAGGCGTTGGCTGGCACCCGCTTCGAGGGCCTGCCAGCAGACTTCCGGGTTACCGCGTCGATCGGTGTGGCGCAGTACTACCTGCAGGAAGGTATTCCCAGCCTGATCGAGCGGTCTGACAAGGCGCTGTACCGGGCCAAGCAGAATGGCCGCAATCGCATGGAGCTGGCGCCTTTCGCCCGACCGGCTCTGATCTAGCTGCTCGCCTGGGGCCGCTCAAAGACCGGCCGCGTCGATATCCAGCAACAGCAGCCGGCGGCCGTTGTCGATGAACTGCCCGGCCGTCAGGCAGTACTGGTTGGTGGTGGCATCCCGGTAGGTGCTCGATAACGTCAGGCGCCGTTCTTCCCAGCCCTCGGCCAGCAACTGATAGAAGTAGGGGCGCCATGACCAGTTGTGGCCCAGGTAGCGCGGGTCTTCCAGCCAGGCATTGCCGCTCCACTGCAGGTTCGGGGTGAGTTGCGTGCCGTGGCGGTCGCACTGGTACAGGCGCAACAGCCAAGGGTAGCCGGTCGGGCTGGGCAGCGCGCTGCTCGCTGCGTTGCCTTCGGCCCAGTCCTTGAACAGGTTCATCAGCTCGCTCAGCTGCTGGCGCAGGGTCATCAGGCGCGCCCGTTCGGCCAGCTTGTGTTGCACGTACTGGTCGCGCAGGGTGGCAAAGCGGGCGACGAAGGCATCGGCCGCCGGGAACTGCAGTTCGGGCTTGGCGAACAGGTAACCCTGCACATAACGTGCACCGCACTCCAGGGCGAAATCCAGCTCGGCTTCGGTTTCCACACCCTCGGCGATGATCCAGCAGCCGGTCTTCTCGGCCATCTGCGCCAGCGCCTTGACCACTTCACCGCTAGGCCCGCCGCGGGCCGCTTCCTGGAACAGACGCATGTCCAGTTTGAGGATGTCCGGCTGCAGCGCCAGTACCCGATCGAGCTGTGAATAGCCGGCACCGAAATCGTCGATGGCTATCCGTGCGCCGGCTTCGCGGTAGCGGGCTACCACGTCTTGCAGCTTCTGGTTGCCGCCGCCCAGCTCGGTGATTTCAAAGACGATTCGTTCCGCTGCCACGCCATGCTTTTCCAGCTGTTTGAGGCTGGGCAGTGCTTGGTTGGGGCGCAGCCGGCTGATCCAGCGTGGTGAGATATTGATACTGAGAAACCAGTCCTCGGGGACTTCGGGCAGGCGCGAAAGGGCATCGTCGCGAATCTGCCGATCGAGGCGCCGCAGCACACTGGGGGACATTTTCGGGTCGACGAACAAGGGGCCGACCGAGAGCAGGCGGCCGTCGGTCTGGCGCAGGCGCCCTAGCGCCTCGACACCGGCAATGCGGCCCGTGGCGGTATCAATGAACGGCTGGAAGGAGGCGAGCGGTTGCCCGTCGATCACGGTGTATTCCTTGGTAAGTGGCGCAGGGCGCGCGAGGCGGGCGGTTGTGAGGAGGTGCAGCTAAAGCAAGATTGTGGCCAGTTGTTCAGATGGACAGCTTTTTAGCGCTTATCGTGGGTGCCGACTGGTCTGGCTCGGCACTTGTGAGGTCGCCTCTGTAGTCGTCGGTGCGGGTTATTGGATCAGGGGGGGATGGCGCACTGTGCTGGTGCCAGTGACGTCGGCGGGTTGCCGTTGCAGGATGACTGGCGAGTCTTGGATGGCGTGACTGGTATAGCTATTGCATTTGCTTGGTGCGAAAAGCTGTTGCGGTGCTCTTTTAATGTGCGTTTCCTGCCAAGGATGGAGCGCTCGGCGTGCACCTCAACTCAATGATAAATATAGAAAAACGCTAAAAAACTGTTTGTTCTGCCAATACACGCTGCGCCATATAAGGTCTCGAAAGGGGCCTTATATGGTGCAGTGCGGCATCAGGATGGTGCGACCGTTGGTGGTGATGAACTGCTTTGGTGCTTTTCCAGAACGCTGGAGTTTTCGTTGCGATGGAAAACCTCAACAGTGCCGTGGAAACTCTGATCCACGGCTCCAACACCCTGTTCATCCTGCTAGGCGCGATCATGGTTCTGGCCATGCATGCGGGCTTCGCTTTCCTGGAAGTGGGCACGGTGCGTCACAAGAACCAGGTCAACGCGCTGTCGAAGATCATTTCCGACTTCGCTGTCTCGGCCCTGGCTTACTTCTTCGTCGGCTACTGGGTGGCCTATGGCGTCACCTTCCTCGAGCCGGCTTCGGTGCTGACCGCCGGCAGCGGCTACGGGCTGGTCAAGTTCTTCTTCCTGCTGACCTTTGCCGCAGCGATTCCGGCGATCATCTCCGGGGGGATCGCCGAGCGTGCCAAGTTCGGCCCGCAGATCTGCGCCACGGTGCTGATCGTGGCCTTCGTCTATCCCTTCTACGAGGGGCTGATCTGGAACGGTAACTTCGGTTTCCAGGCCTGGCTGACCGAGCAGTTCGGCGCTGCCTTCCATGACTTTGCCGGTTCGGTGGTGGTGCACGCGGTCGGCGGCTGGCTGGCCTTCGGCGCGGTGATCCTGCTCGGCCGCCGCGATGGCCGCTATCGCGAGGGCCGCCTGGTGGCATTCGCGCCGTCGAACATTCCGTTCCTGGCGCTGGGTTCGTGGATCCTGATCATCGGCTGGTTCGGTTTCAACGTGATGAGTGCGCAGACCCTCGGCAGCATCAGCGGCCTGGTCGCGGTCAACTCGCTGATGGCGATGGTTGGCGGTACCGTGGCGGCCCTGCTGATCGGTCGCAATGACCCGGGCTTCCTGCACAACGGCCCGCTGGCGGGCCTGGTGGCGGTCTGTGCCGGCTCTGACCTGATGCATCCGGTCGGCGCATTGGCCACCGGTGCGATTGCCGGTGCGTTGTTCGTCTGGGCGTTCACCGCGACCCAGGTGAAGTGGAAAATTGACGACGTACTCGGGGTCTGGCCGCTGCATGGCCTGTGCGGCGTATGGGGCGGGATTGCCTGCGGCATCTTCGGCCAGCAGGCGCTGGGCGGCCTGGGCGGCGTCAGCATGATCAGCCAACTGCTGGGCACTGGGTTGGGTGTGTTGGTGGCGCTGGCGGGTGGTTTCCTGATCTACGGCCTCTTGCGCCTGGTGGTGGGTATTCGCCTGAGCCAGGAACAGGAGTACTACGGTGCCGACCTGTCGATCCACAAGATTGGCGCTACGACCCAGGACTGAGTCCGTCGGTAATAAAGAAGCCCGCCACTCGGCGGGCTTTTTCATGGGTGTCGCTGGCTCGGCTGCAATCTGGGTTGGCGTTGCCGGCTTCCCGGATTGCATCCGGGCTACCGGGTTCTACCAGAGCGGCAGCAGATAGCTGAGGATCAGGCGATTCTCGTCCAGATCGTTGCCGAAGTTGGAGCGGGTCGTGGCGTTGCGCCATTTGATGCCGACGTTCTTCAGTGGCCCGTCCTGGATCACGTAGGCGATGTCGGTGTTGCGCTCCCATTCCTTGCCTTCGGAGAGGCCGGCGCCGCGGTCGACGTTGGCGCCGTTGAGGTAGCGTGTCATGAAGGTCAGTCCCGGGATGCCGAGGCCGGCAAAGTTGTAGTCGTAGCGGGCTTGCCAGGACTTTTCGTCCTTGAAGGCGAAGTCGCCGATCTGCACGTAGTTGACCAGGAACGGATCGGTACCGCCGATGTAGGCGTAGCCGGTGTCACCGCTCATTTTCTGATAGCCCAGGCCGACGCTGTGGAAGCCCAGGGCGTAGGTGAACATCGCGCCGAAGGCCTTATTGTCGACGTTGCTGCTGCCGTCGTCAGTGGAGCGGGCGAAGCGCAGGTCAGTCTTCAGGCTCTGCTTGTCAGCCAGTGGCAGCAGGTGGGTGGCGTTGACGATGTGCTGCTGGTAGAGGTTGTCCAGGGCGCCGTAGTTGTAGGCGGTGGTCAGCTGATCATTCCACTTGTAGCTCAGGCCGGCAAAGTTGAACTCGTCGCTGGTGACCCCGCTGATGCCGGTGAAGCCGCGACCAGTGCCGCTGGTCAGGGTCATTACTTCATGGTCGGAGGAATCGCGTTGGTTGACCCGACTCAGCTGGCCGCCGTCGAAGGTCAGGCCATCGATCTCCATGGAGTTCAGCCAGCCACCCTGGAAACTTTGCGGCAAAAGTCGTGAGTCGTTGGCTTGCACGGTTGGCAGCTTGGGCATCAGGGTGCCGGCCTTGAGCGTGCTCTTCGAGACGCGAACCTTCGCCGTTGCGCCCAGGTCGCCATAGCTGTCCTGGGCCTGGCCGGTATCGCGATCCAGTTGCAGCAGCCCGGTGCCACTGGTGCCCTGGCCGGAGTCGAGTTGCAGGCCCAGGGTGCCGATGGCGTCGACACCAAAGCCGACAGTGCCTTCGGTGAAACCGGACTCGTAGCGCAGGAGGAAGCCCTGGGCCCATTCCTCGGCCTTGGAGTGGCCGTTGCTGGGATTGCCGCCTTCCTGGCGGAAGTCGCGATTCATGTAGAAATTGCGCAGCTCCAGGCTGGCCTTGCTGTCGTCGATAAAGGCGGCTTGGGCCAGACCTGGCAGGGTGAGGCTGGTGCCCAGGGTGGCGAGGGCCACGGCGCGGGCGAGTGGGGACGTGCTCATTGTTATTGTTTCCTCGGCTGGTGGTGGCAGGACGGATGACCGGCCTGTTACAGCGAGGCGACTAAAACATTTCGTAACGTTGGCGACCTTTAGACCTTGGTCGGGTCACTCCACCCACTGCGGGTAGTAGCCGAGTTTGCGCTGCACGGCTTCATCGTGGGCGGGGATCACCTGCAGGTCGGGTTCGTGCTGCAGCAGTTGGTGGACTTTTTCCAGTTGCGCGCGGGTGCCCTCGCGATCGTTATCGACCATGTGGCGACTGATCCAGAATTTCTCCCTGGGGCCGGTGAAGCCTTCCAGGCGCCAGCTGGCATCGCCGGTGAAAAAGAAGCGGCGGCCGTCGTCCAGGGTGAGGAACAGGCCGACCGAGCCGGGGGTGTGGCCGGTCAGCGGAACCAGCACCAGGCTGCCGTCACCGAACAGGTCATGGCTCTGCTCGAAGCCCATGAAAGGGTGGGCGGCGAAGGTGAACGGCACCCACTTGATCGGGTGCTTGAACTGGCTAGGCAATACGGCCGGTGGGGTGGAAATCTGGCTGAACTCAATCTCTTCGTAGGGTGCCCAGACCGGCACTTCCGGGAAGTCGGCCAGGCCGGAGGCATGATCCCAGTGGGTGTGGGTGAGCAGGATGCGGTCGATGCGGATGCCGTCACGCTCGAGCTGGTCGCGCACCGGGGTGACCGCGCCGTATTGCAGCAAGGGTTTGTCCCACCAGGGCATTTCCGCGTCGAATTGCTGGTCGACCTGGCGGCCGAGCGAGGTGTCGAGCAGCAGGGTAGCGGCGTGATGCTCGATCAGCACGGCAACATGGTTAGCGATCACCTTCTCGCCCCAGGCGCCATCCTCGATGGTGAAGGCGTCACGGGTTTCGGTTTCGGCGGTCTTGACCAGGGAAAAGCGCAGGCCGGCGGCATGCGCGGAAAGGCTGATGAGGCTGCTAAGCAGGAGAATGGCCAGGGCACGCATGCTGGGTTCCTTGTGCAGGACGATTTTGGAGGGCAGCGGGTTAGCGCTTGGACTGGATAGTAGATAGACAGGTCTGTATATTCCAGCATTATCTTTTTGCCCTTAGAGGTACTGCGCTTGGCATCGAGCAAACGCGAGCAGCTGATCAAAACCGCCCAGGCGCTGTTCTATCGGGTGGGCTATCACGCCACCGGTATTGATCGAATCCTGGCTGAGTCCGGGGTGGCGAAGATGACCCTGTACAAGCACTTCCGCTCCAAGGATGAGTTGATTCTGGCCGTGCTGGACGCGCGCCAACAGGTGCTGCTCGAGCAGTTGCAGGCGCTGCGCCTCAACCTGCCGCCGCGTGAAGCGCTGCTGGCGATCTTCGATGGTCTGCATGCCTGGATCCATCAGGAGGATTTTTGCGGTTGCAGCTTCATCAATGCGGCGGCTGAGTTCCAGGCGCGGGAACACCCTATTCACCGCCAGGCGGCGCAGGCCAAGGCGGCAGTCGCCGGTCATTTCCGGCTATTGCTGCAGGCCATGGCAGTTGCTCAACCCCAGCAACTGACCAATCAGTTGCAGTTTCTGTTTGAAGGCGCCTTGAGCATCGCGCACCTGCAGGGCCCGGCTGATCAAGCTAAGGAGGCCAAGGCTGCTGCTGTGGCGCTGCTGGCCATCGCCGGCGCCTGAGAACCTGCTTACGATCTCCTGGCCGTCGGCCATACAGCGTTAAAAACAACCTCGGAATGCTCATTTACAGCTCGTAAACTCCGCTTCCTCTGTTGTTTTGACCAGCCGGAGGCTGTTACTGGCGTAGCGCCTTGTCTGGCTCTAGTCCAAAAGATCGTAAACAGGTTCTAACTCAGTTGTTGCCGCCCAGCAGGCGCGACTCACCGGCCTCGATAGCCTGCAGCGGGCCGGACAGCAGCACCGCATCGCCTTCCTGCAGTAGCGGGTCGCTGTCCAGCGGCAGGTTATTGCCATCGCGGCGTACGGCTTGTACCTCCAGCCCCAGTGTTTCCAGGGCCAGGCTTTGCAAGTGCTGGCCGCAGCCATGGGCGCTGGTCGGCAGGTTGACTGCATGCAGCAGTACGCGTGGCTGGCCCTGGGCATCCAGCAGGTTGGCCTGGGCGCCATGGTAGAAGCCGTGCAGCAGGCGATAGCGACTGCGGCGTACTTCATCCATGTGCATCTGTACCCGGTGCTCGGCCACGCCCAGCAGGACCAGGGCGTGGGAGGCCAGCATCAGGCTCGATTCCAGGACTTCCGGCACCACTTCGGTAGCGCCCGCAGCCTGCAGTTCGGCCAGGCGGCTGTCATCGCGGGTGCGCACCAGAATCGGCAAGGTGGCGCATTGCAGGCGTACCTGCTCGACTATCGCCAGGGCCGCATCGGCCTTGTCCACGGCCACCACCAGCAGGCGCGCGCGGGCAATGCCGACGGCTTCGAGCAGTTCGCGGCGGCGCGAGTCGCCGTAATGCACATTCTCCTCGCCGGCACAGGCTTCCTCGACCCGCACCGGGTCGTCATCCAGGGCGATAAACGGCAGGTGTTCGCGTTGCAGGAAGCGCGCGATCGACTGGCCGACCCGGCCATAGCCGCAGATCACCACATGGCCGCTGAGTTCGCGGCTACTGCCGGCGATCTCCTCGATCTGGCTCTGCCGAGTGGTGCCGGCGTGCAAGCGCCTGGCCAGCAGCGGGGCGCTGCGCATAAGTAGGGGAGTGAGTGCCATCGAGCAGAAGGCTGCGGCCAGGAGCAGGCTGCCACTGCGCTCATCCAGCAGCTTTACCTGGTGCATGAGGGCAACCAGGGCGAAGAAGAACTCGCCAGCCTGGGCCAGGGACAGCCCTGTGCGCCAGGCGGTTTCGCCATTCTCACCGCGCAGCCTGACCAGCAACGCAATCAGCAGGCCCTTGATGGCCAGCAGGCCGAGGGTCACGCCGAGAATCGTCCAGCCATGCTCGGCGAACAGGCGCAGGTCGATCAGCATGCCGACGCTGACGAAGAACAGGCCGAGCAGGATGTCGCGGAACGGGCGGATATCCGCTTCGATCTGGTGGCGATAGTGGCTCTCGCCGAGCAGCATGCCAGCGAGAAACGCGCCGAGCGCCATGGACAGCCCGAGCAGATGAGTCAGCCAGGCAGTCAGCAGGACGATGACCAGGGCCAGCATGACGAAGAGTTCTGCCGAGTGGGCTTCGGCAACCTCGCGGAACAACCTGGGCAGCAGCCAGCGGCTGGCCAGCAGCAGGCCGAAAAAGAGCAGGGCGGTCTTGCCCAGGGTGAGTGGCAGGGCCCAGTACCAGGGCTCATCACTGCTACCGGCGATGGCGGGCACCAGAGTCAGCAGCAGTACGGCAACCAGATCCTGGAACAGCAGCACGCCGATCGCGTTCTGCCCGTGGCCACTGAATATCTCGCCCAGGCTGCTCAGTTCCTTGCTGACGATGGCCGTGGATGACAGCGCCAGGCCCAGCCCGAGAAGCGCGGCAATGGCTGCTGACAGACCGAACAGATACAGCGTGCCACTCAAGGCTGCACCACACAGCAGCACCTGCGCGCTGCCCAGGCCGAACACGGTGTGGCGCAGGGCGAGCATGCGCGGCAGGGAGAATTCCAGGCCGAGGGTGAACAGCAGGAACACCACGCCCAGTTCAGCCAGGAGAGGCAGGTCCTGCGAGTGGCTGATCCAGTTCAGTGCGGTCGGCCCGATCAGCAAGCCGACACACAGGTAGCCGAGTACCGGAGGCAGGCGCAGGCGGCGAAAGAGGGCGATAACTACCAGTGAGCAGGCGAGGATGATCAGCAGGTCGGCGAACAAGATACTTCTCCCTTGGTTGCCCGCGAGCATGCCCAAGCCATTGGTCGGCGTCCATGGCAACAGCCGCGTCTGTTGATCCAGGGCAAGTCAGACCGTTTGTCGCTGACGGCTCAAGTTTTCTTCTGTCGCGCCGCCAACGGATTGAATGTCCTACACCGGTACACCGCCATGAATGCTCTGGCCTCGCTGTCGCCCTCTTTTTCCGGCTCCTCGCCGCTGAACAACCACTCCGGCTCGCGCTCTGCTGCTAATAATGCGCAGAACACGCTGGCCAATCGTCTTGCCGAACGCCTGGGCCTGCAGCCAGGGGCGCTGAATGGCAAGCGCGATGATTTTTCCCCGGACAAGGTGACTGAGCGGGTTATCGGTTTCATCGAACAGCGCCTGAAAAGCGAAGCGGCTGCCGGCGCCGACCCGCAGGAGCTGCAGTCCTTGTTCGACCAGGCTCGCGAAGGTGTGGAAAAGGGCTTTGCCGAGGCGCGCAAGATTCTCGACGGCATGGGCGTGTTGCAAGGCAAGGTCGCCGAAGATATCGATACGACCTACGACAAGATCCAGGACGGCTTGCAGGGCCTGCAGGACGGACTGCTGTCCGCCCCGGCAGCCAATAATGGCGGTACCGTTGCGCTGGCGGCCTACAGCGAACGTTTCGCTGCCATGGCGGAAACCTTCGATATGCAGGTGACCACCCGTGACGGTGATCGACTGAGTATTTCCATCGCCCAGGCTTCTGCCAGCTGGTCGCAGACCAGCGTGGCCGCGGTGAGCAATGGCAATGGTTCTGCAGTGGTGGCCAGCAGCCAGTCCGGCAGCATGCAGATCGGTGCTTGGCAGGTGACGGTCGAAGGCGAGTTGGATGCGGAAGAGCGTGCAGCCCTTGAGGATCTGTTCGGTCAGGTGCAGGACCTGTCCAGCAAGTTCTACGCAGGCGACCTTGCCGGTGCTTTCGATCGGGCTATGCAGCTGGACATGGATGGCACGCAATTGGCCTCCATGTCGCTCAGCCTGACCCAGACCAGCGTGCGCCAGGCTACCGATGCCTACAGCGCGGTGGCCGAGCAGGGCGGTCAGCCGGCCAGCGCAGTCAACGGTGCGCTGGTCGATTACGCCCAGGGCCTGCTGGATGCCCTGCGCAGCGCCAACGAGATTACTGAGGATGCCAAGGGCACCCTGCAGCAGTTGCTCGACGGTGGTTTCAGTCTCGACGAGCGCTTCGGCGAGTCGCTGCTGGACAAGGCCAAGGCGCTCAATGAGCGTTTGCTGGATGGCCTGCAAGGCCTTCTGCAGCCTGAGGCCGAGCCCGTCGTTGCCTGAGGGCGGTGTAAACTTGCAGCTCTGAGTGCTGCAAGAGACACCTGCCATGATTCCCGAATGCCAACTTTTCGGCACCCTGGGCTGCCACCTCTGTGAGGTGGCGGAAGCGGTGCTGATGCCCTTTGTTGAACACGGTCTGCTGGTTGAGCTGGTGGATATTGCCGATCGCGAAGATTGGGTCGAACACTACGGCCTGCGTATTCCCGTGTTGCGCCGCTGCGACAGCGGGGCCGAGCTGGATTGGCCATTCGAGGCCGAGCAGGTGGCGCACTTCCTGCGTTAGTGCGGCCGTGGTGACTTGAGTGCTTGATATTTAAAACGGGTGATGCGTATTTTGTACGCAGAGCAGTACAGACCCCGTGAATAACAAGGACAAGAGTCATGACCACCGACGGCCGCAGTTCGCTCCAGGAGCGCTTGACCGGTATCAACGAAGTCGAATGTGTAACCCCGGACCTGAATGGTGTGCCGCGAGGCAAGGTCATGACAGCCGAGGGTTTCCTCGAGGGACGTCGGTTGCAACTGGCCCGTGGCGTAATGCTGCAATGCATCATGGGCGGTTACCCGCCCGCACGTTTTTATGGCAGTGATGATGGCGACCTGCAGCTCAGCAGCGCGCCAGAGCGGGTGTTCCGTTTGCCCTGGAGCAATCCGCCAAGGGCTATGGCGATCTGTGATGCGGACGAGCTGGATGGGCGCAGCTCAGGGTTGTCGACCCGTGGCCTGCTCAAGCGCGTCCTGGCTGCTTACGCCGAACATGGCTGGGAGCCGGTGGTGGCCACCGAGCTGGAATTCTTCATCTTCGACAAGCACAGCGACCCTCAGCAGCCATTTCAGCCCCCTGTGGGCCTGGATGGGCGCCGCGAGAGCGGTTGTTCGGCGTTCAGTGTGTCTTCTGGCAATGGCTTGCGGCCGTTCCTCGATGAGGTCTACAGCAGCATGGCGGCCCTGGGGTTGCCGCGCGATACCTTCATGCATGAAATGGGCGTCAGTCAGTTCGAGATCAATCTGCTGCATGGCGATGCCTTGCTGATCGCCGACCAGACCTTCCTGTTCAAGCACCTGCTGCGTGAGGTGGGGCTCAAACATGGCCTCAATGTGGTGTTCATGGCCAAGCCGCTGGCGCATACGCCAGGCAGCTCGATGCATATCCATCAGAGTGTGGTCGAGCAGGTGGCAGGGCGGAATATCTTCACCGATGCCGCCGGCGAGGCGACACCGGCTTTCTATCACTTCATCGGTGGGCAGCAGGCGGCACTGGCCGAGTTTGCCTTGCTGTTTGCGCCCAACGTGAACTCCTACCAGCGTTTCTGCCACCCCTATGCGTCACCGAACAACGCCTGCTGGTCGAATGACAACCGTGCGGCGGGTTTGCGCATCCCGGCCAGCGCACCGGCGGCGCGGCGGGTGGAAAACCGTCTGCCGGGTGCGGATGCCAACCCTTACCTGGCCTTGGCGGCGAGCCTGGCTGCCGGGCTGCATGGCCTGCGCGAGCAGGTGCAGCCGACTGCACCGATTCAAGGGGAGTTCGAGGTGCCGGAAGGGCAGAGCCTGCCATGCACCCTGCATGCGGCCCTGGCGCGCCTGCAAGGCAGCCAGTTGGCGCGCGAGTGGTTTGGTCAGGAGTTCATCGAGGGCTATATCGCCAGCAAGACGCTGGAGCTGAGCAGCTTCCTCGATGAAATTACCCCGTGGGAGCGTCGTGTGCTGGCGGGGCAGGTCTAAAAACCTGTTTGCGAGGCCAGGCAGCGTTAAACGCAGTCTGGCCTGGCTCTGCTAAACAGCATCTAAATCCTCGACGGGTGGCTCTGTGTGCAGAGCCGTTAATCGTCGCTGCGGCGGGCCTCGCGCTGCAGTTGGTAGACGAAGCGTTCAACCTGGCGCTGTTCCAGGCCGCTCATGCGGTAGAAGCGCATGCCGGTAAAGCTCATGCCGGTTTTTTCATCGAAGTACAGATGGCGCAACTCTGCCGAGGCGGTCATCGCGCCGAACGGCAATTGTATGCGCAGGCCTTCATACACCTGGCCCGGTTGCAGGCGCGAGGTGATGTCACCCTGGAAGCGCAGTTTGCAGCCGGTGGCGGAGATATCCAGTACCTGCCCCTTGAGGGCTGGGGTCAGCTTGCTGCCGGATAACTCTACGCTGAGCAGCTGGCCAGCGCTGAGGTGGGCGCGGAATGCATTGCGCCGCTGGTGGTAGATGATCCGCTCTGGCATGTAGCTCCAGTAGCAACGGGCACCTTCCAGGTCGCCAATCTTGACCGGGTCTTCGCACTCCCAGGCAATCCGCACGCCATCGTGCAGGCCTTCGACGTGAAAGGTCTCGCCGGCAGCGAAAAACCGTTCGCCATCATTCGGTACCAGTTCGTCGAAAGCCACTACGCCACGCTCGCGATTCACCTCGATCAGGTAGCTCTGAAAGCGTTGGTTGCGATCCTTGAACGTGATGATCAGCGGGTCGTGGCTCTGTTGCAGCAGGCGCAGGTTGGCGAAGACTTCCAGGGGTGCGGTGAGCACCTTGGGAGGTTGTGGGCCATCTTCCTCGTTGAATGCATTGGACACGGTCCAAAAATCTCCAGGCACAAATTATTGCGGCAGTAGAATACTGGCATATTGCCTGTATGTCCTGCCGTACTGAATCGTTAGATCAGGCTTGGCTGAGCGGGCGCTGCTGGCCGATTCTAGCGGCCCCGCCACGGCTGTCATAGAGGCCAGGTGTCTCGCCGCCGCGCAAAATACCGAGCACGCTAGTCAGGGAGGCCTGATTGGCGCGTATCACGCGGCCATTGCGCTGGTTGGCATCGCGGCAGCTGGCCAGGAGCTGATTCAGCTCGTCGCTGCGGGCAAGCAGTGCTTCGCCATCCGGGCTGCGTGCTGCCAGAGCCTGCAGGCCTGCACGATCTGCGCTCAGTTGCTGTTCGCGCAGGTATTTGCTGCGCGCGGCGCTGTGCTGATCCAGGAGGGTGAGCAGGGGGAGTTTGCTGGCGAGGATTTCCTGCAGGCGGGGCAGGTCGCGCTGACCCAGGGCCTGGTATTCGGCATCGATCAGCTCAAGCAGTTGCTGGGCGCTGTCGATATCCTCGGTGACAAGTTGGAGCAGATTGGTGTCGTGCATCGCTGGCTCTGGGGATTGGGCGTCCAGTCTCCCCAGCGCAGCCCTTGGACTAGCGCTGGGATTCGAAATCGAGCAGTTTGCCGGCAACCCGCTGGCTGTCGACCTGGTAGCTGCCCTCGGCAATCGCTTGCTTGAGCTTGGCCACGCGTTCTTTATCGACGGTCGGCAGGTCGCGCAGTTTGTCGCTGACTTTTTGCAACTGCTGAGCCTCGCGGCTGAGCTGTACGGACTCGCCGGTTTTCGCCGTGCTGGCCTGCTCTTCAGCAGTCGGCAGGGCGGTGGACTGATTGTTTACGGCTTCGTTACGGCCGCTGGACTGGGTGCTACCGGTCCGCCCTGCATTGGCGGGTGTGGCGGCATTGTTCAGCCGGTTGAAGTCGATAACCATGATTCAAACCTCGGACGGTATCTGGACGCTTGCCAAGCTTGTCGGCTGGATCCGTCGAAACTTTAGGGCGCTTTAGTGTGCGTTGTTTAACAGTGTAGGAAACCCTTGGCCAATAGCGCTACAAGAATCATGCCTACATTTCTACCTCAACCTGTCCAGGCCCCACTACGCGTGCCCTGACGGTACGTTGCGAGCGCTGGTTACGAATACTGATCTGCTCGCCGAGAACCCCGTCCGAGAGGGCTTCGCCAGACATGCGCACGCTGATCGTACCACTGCGTGCGGTGATCACAACCTGATCGCCACGGCGAATCGACTCAGCTAATTCCAGACTCGCAGGGGTCAAAACCTGATCAGCTTGCAGCGGGCGTGTCAGTTTTTTGCCGATAGCCTGCTCGGCGTCGGTCAGATAGCCTCGGCTGAGCGGTCCGATGTCCTGCTCGATCATGCTTACGTCGGCCGGCCCCAATACCTGATCACGCTTGAGCGGGCGGGTGGCTACGACGATTGGCCGGAACAGGCGCACCTGGGCGGGGACGAATACCGTCCAGGGTGAACTGCCTTCGCAACTGACTTTGACGGTAACGCGGCCTACCGGCTGCGCGGGACTTTCCAGGCTTTGCGTCAAATCGCTGTCGCAAGCTGCCAGGCGTAGCCGCGGGTCGAGTGGATTGATACGAATCTCATAGCGCGCCTGGATTTCGCTACGCTCTAGATAGTCTTCTACCGTGTACTCAAGAAAGCCTTCGCTGGCGCCGATAAGCTCCTCAGGCAGCGTGAATGACCCGGCATGCAGCGAGCTGTAGCCGAGTAGGCACAAAGCAGGTAAAACTCCGGCAAGAGTGCGGCGTTTTGCCATCAGGCGTCGGGAAAGTGTCGTTATCGCGTTCATGCTGACAGCAAAGCAAGGCTCGTGCCGCCTGCTACGCTAGAGCAAAGCGTCCGGTTACATACAATAAAAGGAGTCTGGGCATGGCCGGAGTATTGGACTCGGTTAACCAACGTACTCAGTTAGTCGGGCAGAATCGTTTGGAGTTGCTGCTGTTCCGTCTTGAGGGGCAGCAGTTGTATGGCATCAACGTATTCAAGGTGAAGGAGGTGCTGCAGTGCCCCAAACTCACCATCATGCCCAAGTCCAGTCGGGTGGTGCGCGGTGTTGCCAATATCCGCGGCGGCACTATCCCGATCATGGATCTGTCCATGGCGACCGGACGTGCCGGTCTGGATGACCTGAAGAACAGCTTCGTCATCATCACTGAGTACAACACCAAGGTTCAGGGCTTTCTGGTGCGTTCGGTCGAGCGCATCGTCAACATGAACTGGGAAGAAATCCATCCGCCACCCAAGGGCACCGGGCGCGACCATTACCTGACGGCAGTGACGCGTGTGGACAATCAGTTGGTGGAAATCATCGACGTGGAGAAAATCCTCGCCGAAGTCGCGCCCATGTCTGAAGCCATATCCGAGGGCGTGGTGGATACCGCAACCCAGGCCAAGGCGGTATCGCTGCGGGTGCTGATCTGCGACGACTCCTCGGTGGCGCGCAAGCAGGTGTCACGTTGCCTGGAAAGCATCGGGGTCGAAGTGGTCGCGCTCAATGATGGGCGCCAGGCCTATGATTACCTGCGCAAGCTGGTCGAAGAAGGCAAAAATCCGGCAGAAGAGTTTCTCATGCTGATTTCTGACATCGAGATGCCGGAAATGGATGGCTACACCCTGACAGCGGAGATTCGTGCCGATCCACGGATGCAGAAGCTGCACGTGATTCTGCATACTTCGCTGTCCGGCGTGTTCAACCAGGCCATGGTGAAGAAGGTGGGGGCGGATGACTTCCTGGCGAAGTTCCGCCCGGATGACCTGGCTTCCCGCGTGGTTGAGCGCATCCGTGTCGCAGATGAGGGCTGAGGGCGCTGCCTTCGGTAGTAACTATGTATGGTGAGGCGGCATTAGTGTCTTCAGGCAATTTGGATTTCGAGCAGTTCCGGACCTTCCTGGAGAAGGCGTGCGGTATTTTGCTGGGTAGCAACAAGCAGTACCTGGTTTCCAGCCGTCTCAACAAGCTGATGGAACAGCAAGGCATCAAGACGCTTGGCGAGCTTGTGCAGAAAATGCAGACGCAGCCGCGTGGCGGTCTGCGCGAGCAGGTCGTGGATGCCATGACCACCAACGAAACCCTGTGGTTTCGTGATACCTACCCCTTCGAAGTACTGAAGAACCGGGTATTGCCGGAGATGATCAAGGCCTCGCCGAACCAGCGCCTGCGCATCTGGTCGGCAGCCTGTTCTTCGGGGCAGGAGCCTTACTCGCTATCGATGACCATCGACGAATTCGAAAAGAGCAATCTGGGGCAGCTCAAGGCTGGCGTGCAGATTGTCGCTACCGATCTGTCGCCCTCGATGCTGACCAACTGCAAGTCGGGTGAGTACGACAGCCTGGCAATGGGCCGAGGGTTGTCGCAGGAACGTCTGCAGCGCTATTTCGACCCTAAGGGGCCGGGCCGCTGGGCGATCAAGGCACCGATCAAGAGTCGTGTGGAGTTCCGCCCGTTAAACCTGCTGGAAAGCTATGCGGCGCTGGGCAAGTTCGACGTCGTGTTCTGCCGCAACGTGCTGATCTACTTCTCCGCCGAGGTGAAGAAGGACATCCTCACGCGCATCCATGCCACGCTGAAACCAGGGGGCTATCTGTTCCTCGGTGCCTCCGAGGCGCTGAATGCCCTGCCGGATCTGTATCAGATGGTGCAGTGCAGTCCGGGGATCATCTACAAGGTGAAGTAACGCCCGCAGCGTTAGCGAGAAACAAACGGGAGGCCAGTGGCCTCCCGTTTTCGTTTGTGCGGCAAACGCTTTGCCTGGTATTGCCGCTTGTCTTGCCAATAGCGGAAAAGCTTTGCCGCTTGCCGCTTTTCTAGACCCTGTATTTACTCTAATTCATTGATAAATAAGGGTAATAAATATTGGCATAGCCTTTGCTAAATATCTGGCACAGCACCACCAGATCGCCCAACGGCAAAGGTTCAAGGTCATGAGCATCAGCTTCGACAACGCACTCGGTATCCATGAAAAGGCACTCGGCTTCCGCGCCCAGCGCGCCGAGGTGCTGGCCAACAATATCGCCAACGCCGATACGCCGAACTACCGGGCCCGCGATCTGGACTTCGCCGCCGTGCTGGCCGAGCAGAATGACAAGACCACACGCAAGCAGGTCGGTCTCAGCCTTACCGACAGCCAGCACATTGCTGTCGCGGGTATCGAACTGGCCGACCCGGCGCTGCGCTTCCGTACCCCGTTCCACCCGTCCATCGATCAGAACACCGTCGACATGCAGCAGGAGCAAGCCAGCTACGCCGAGAATTCGGTGCAGTTCCAGGCCAGCTTCACCCTGCTCAACAGCAAATTCAAAGGGCTGGTCGGCGCCCTGCGCGGCGAATAAGGGAGATACCAAACATGTCACTTGCCAGTGTCTTCAACATTGCCGGAACCGGCATGAGCGCCCAGAGCACTCGCCTGAACACCATCTCCAGCAACATCGCCAACGCCGAGACGGTGTCTTCCAGCATCAACCAGACCTACCGTGCGCGCCACCCGGTATTCGCCACCATGTTTGAGTCGAGCATGCAGGGCGACCGTGGTTCGCTGTTTGCCGAGCAGGACGAGGCCGGTCGCGGCGTGCAGGTGTTGGGCATCGTCGAGGATCAGAGCAGCCTGATGCCGCGCTACGAGCCGAACCATCCGGCAGCCGATGAGAAAGGTTACGTGTACTACCCGAACGTCAACGTGGTTGAGGAAATGGCCGACATGATTTCTGCCAGTCGTGCCTTCCAGACCAACGTGGAAATGATGAATACCGCCAAGCAGATGATGCAGCGCGTACTGACCCTGGGCCAGTAAGCCGCGAACGAGGAGCAAGACCATGAGCGTTAGTGGCGTCAGTTCGGCCCTGGATCAATACCAGATCAAGCAGGACACCACCCAGAACAAGGACCTTGGCAAGAACGAGTTCCTCAACCTGCTGGTGGCTCAGTTGAATAACCAGAATCCGCTGGAGCCGCAGGGCAACGGTGAGTTCATCGCCCAGCTGGCACAGTTCAGCCAGGTCGAGGGCATTGAAAATCTCAACACCAGCATGGGCGCACTGCTGTCCGGCTATCAGTCGTCGCAGGCTCTGCAGGCCTCCTCGCTGGTCGGGCACAAGGTGATAGTGCCAACCGAGAAGGCGGTTGTGGATACCAGCGAGACGTTCAAAGGCAGCCTGGTATTGCCGGAAACCAGCAGCAACGTCTACGTCAACATCTATGACAGCACGGGAGCCACGGTGAATCGCGTCAACCTGGGGCAACAGGCTGCCGGCAATATCAGCTTCATGTGGGACGGCAAGGATGCCAGCGGCAAAGTCATGCCGCCTGGCACCTACAAGTTCGAAGCACAGGCCAGCTACGCCGATGGCACCAAGGGGCTCTACACCTTGCTGCCGGCCAACGTCGACAGCGTCACCCTCGGGCAAAACGGTGGCGAGCTGATGTTGAACCTCGCGGGGCTGGGCAGCGTGCCGCTGTCGCAGGTCCAGGTCATCGGTCAATAACGCACAGATCGTAAGCGCCGGCAGTAACGGCAAAGGAGTCTTCCATGGGTTTCAATATCGGTCTCAGCGGCTTGCGCGCGGCCACCAGTGACCTCAACGTCACCGGTAACAACATCGCCAACGCCGGCACAGCGGGCTTCAAGCAGTCGCGGGCGGAATTCGCCGACGTATATGCCGCCTCGGTGCTTGGCAGCGGTTCCAACCCGCAGGGCAGCGGTGTGCTGCTGGGTGATGTGTCGCAGCTGTTCAACCAGGGCAACATCAACTACACGCAGAACTCCCTGGACTTGGCGATCAACGGCAACGGCTTCTTCCAGACCAGTAATAACGGCGAGATCAGCTACACCCGTGCCGGTTATTTCGGTACCGATCGCGACGGCTACATGGTCAACAACTTCGGCTATCGCCTGCAGGGCTATACCGTGGATGCCAATGGCAATTTGCAGAATGGTGTGGTGGATGACTTGCGCATCCAGACGGCCAGCCAGCAGCCGCAGGCCACTTCGTCGATTTCCCAGGTGTTCAACCTCAACTCGACCAATGTGCGTCCAGGCAATGCCGGTACCTCGGCGGCGCCAACCTTCGACCCGTCCGATCCACTGACCTACAACTCGTCCACCTCGCTGAACATCTATGACAGCCAGGGCAACTCCCACGTGATGACCCAGTACTTCGTCAAGGACGATGCCACTGCGGCCTCCGGCGGGCAGAATACCTGGGTCATGCATGTGCTGATCGATGGCCTCAATCCGCTCAACCCACAGGATGCGGCGAACACGCCGATGTCCTTCAACGTGGCGTTCGACACCTCGGGGCAGTTGAGCACTATTACTGACACCGTGGGGGGCACTGCGGGCACGGGTTATTCGATCGACCCGCTGACCAACGAAATCACCTTCCTGTCCGATACCACGGGTGCGGCGGGTGACGGCTGGATTCCGGCGACTGTCGATACAACCGGTGCTTCACCTACCGGCTTCGTCTGGAACGGTGCCCTGGGCAGTACCGACAACATCACCTTCGACCCGCGCGGCACGACGCAGAATGCCAGTGCCTTCTCCGTCAGCAGCGTCAGTCAGAACGGCTACACCACTGGCCAACTGTCTGGCCTTGAGATTGATGACACCGGTGTGATCTTCGCCCGCTACACCAACGGTCAGTCCACCGTGCAAGGGCAGGTGATACTGGCCAGCTTCGCCAACATGCAAGGGCTGACGCCGGTGGGCAAGACTGCCTGGGTGCAGTCCTTCGCCTCCGGCGAGCCGGTCATTGGCACACCGCGCACGGGCACCCTGGGCGCCCTGCAGTCCGGCGCTCTGGAAGACTCCAACGTTGAGCTGTCGGATCAGTTGGTCAACCTGATCGTGGCCCAGCGCAACTACCAGGCCAACGCCAAGACCATCGAGACCGAAAGCGCCATCACCCAGACCATCATCAACCTGCGTTGATCGAGGTGGCTCGGGCGACTGCTTGCCGCCAGCGGCAAGCAGTCGCCGTCCGTCTTCCATAGAGGCTCCTTCGGGAGTCTTTTTATTTTTATAATTCCTTTTATATCATATAGATACGATTGTTTTTCGAGTATGGCACGGCGTTTGCTGAATAGCTTGCAACAGAGTAGCGAGCGGCAAGCGCCGACCCTCGGAGAACACCATGGACAAGATGCTGTACGTCGCCATGACCGGTGCCAGCCAGAACACCCTGGCCCAGCGCGCCCACGCCAACAACCTGGCGAACATTTCCACCAATGGCTTTCAGCGCGACTTCGAGCAGGCCCGTTCCATGCCGGTGTTCGGCGAGAGCTACCCGGCGCGGGTGTACGCCATGAGCGAGCGTCCCGGCACCGACTTCACGCCGGGTTCCCTGCAGGAAACCGGGCGTGAGCTGGATGTGGCCGTCGATGGCCAGGGCTGGATCGCCGTGCAGTCTGTCGATGGCAGCGAAGCCTACATACGTACCGCCAGCCTGCAGATCGACGCCCTGGGCCAGCTGCGCACCGGCAATGGTTTGCCGGTGCTCGGCAATGGCGGGCCGATTGCCGTGCCGCCGGAGCAGAAGGTGGAGATCGGCCAGGACGGCACCATCAGCATCCGCGCCCTCGGCGAGGCGCCGAGCGTGATGGCCGAGGTTGACCGCATCAAGCTGGTCAAGCCGGATCTGCAGAACATGGAGAAGGGTACCGATGGCCTGATCCGCGTCAAGGACGCCACCCAGCCACAGCTGGCCGATGCCAACGTGCGCATGACGTCCGGTTTCCTCGAAGCGAGCAACGTCAATGCCGTGGAAGAGATGACGGCGATCCTCTCGCTGTCTCGCCAATTCGAACTGCACGTGAAGATGATGCGTACCGCCGAGGAAGGCGCTACCGCCATGGCACGGGTCATGCAACTCAGCTAATTACCAACGCGAAGTGCCGTAAAACCGGCACTCGAGGAGAACACTATGCTTCCGGCACTCTGGGTCAGCAAAACCGGCCTGTCCGCTCAGGACATGAACCTGACCACCATTTCCAACAACCTGGCGAACGTCTCGACCACCGGGTTCAAGCGTGATCGCGCCGAGTTCGAAGACCTGCTGTACCAGATCCGTCGTCAGCCCGGTGGCCAGTCCAGCCAGGACAGCGAGCTGCCTACCGGCCTGCAGCTGGGTACCGGTGTGCGCATCGCCGGCACGCAGAAGATCCATACCCAGGGCAGCCTGCAGACCACCGAGCAGCCGCTCGACATGGCCATCAATGGCCGTGGCTTCTTCCAGGTCCTGCTGCCGGATGGCACCGTGTCCTACAGCCGTGACGGCAGTTTCCACCTGGACGCCGATGGCCAGATTGTTACCAGCCAGGGCTTGGCCCTGGAGCCGGCCATCGTCCTGCCGGCCGAGGTGCAGACCTTTACCGTGGGTGAAGACGGCACGGTCTCGGTCACTACCTTCGGCAACCCGGCGGCGCAGGTGATCGGCAATATCCAGACTGCCGATTTCGTCAACCCGGCAGGCCTGCAGTCTATCGGCAACAACCTGTTCCTGGAGACCGCAGCGAGCGGCGCGCCGCAAGTCGGCACCCCAGGTCTGACTGGTCTCGGCGTAATGCTGCAGAACACCCTGGAAAACTCCAACGTCAGCGTGGTCGAGGAGTTGGTGAACATGATCACCACCCAACGCGCCTACGAGATGAACTCCAAGGTCATCTCCACTTCCGACCAAATGCTGTCCTTTATCACCCAGAACCTTTAACACGCGTTTCCGGGCCTGGCTCGGCAAGCGCCTAAAGCAACAAGAACGCCGTGAGGTAGTGGTTATGAACCGGCTGATGATTCTTCTTACCGTGCTGAGCGCCACCGCCCTGAGCGGCTGTGTGTCGCCACCACCGAAGCCGGACGATCCCTACTATGCCCCGGTGCTGCCACGTACCCCGTTGCCGGCTGCGCAGACCACTGGCGCGATCTACCAGGCGGGTTTCGAAACCAACCTGTATGACGACCGCAAGGCCTATCGCGTGGGCGACATCATCACCATCAGCCTCAGCGAACGGACCCAGGCGAGCAAGTCGGCCGGTTCGAAGATGGCCAAGGACAGCAGCACCAGCCTCGGGCTGACCTCTCTGTTTGGCGGCGGAGTGTCCGTGGATAACCCCGACAGCGGCCTGAATCCGCTCGATGCTGCCAGGCTCAGCCTGGATGCCAGCTATAGCGGCACCCGCGAGACTGAAGGCGACAGCGCCGCCGACCAGAGCAACAGCCTGTCCGGTTCGATCACCGTAACCGTCGCTGAAGTGCTGCCCAATGGCATCCTCGCCGTGCGTGGCGAGAAGTGGCTGACCTTGAACACCGGCGATGAACTGGTGCGCATTGCCGGCCTGATCCGCGCTGACGATATCGCCACCGACAACACCGTATCCTCGACCCGCGTGGCCAATGCCCGGATCACCTACTCAGGCACCGGCACCTTCGCCGATGCCAGCCAGCCGGGTTGGTTCGACCGTTTCTTCATGAACCCGCTGTTCCCGTTCTAACCAGGTAACCGATCATGAAGCGACTGATTTCCGCCCTCTGCCTGCTGCTTGCCGCCAGCGCCGTGCAGGCCGAACGCCTGAAGGACCTGGCCAGCATCCAGGGCGTGCGGAGCAACCAGCTGATCGGCTACGGCCTGGTGGTCGGCCTCAACGGTACGGGTGACCAGACCACGCAGACCCCGTTCACCCTGCAGACCTTCAATAACATGTTGGCGCAGTTCGGCATCAAGGTGCCGGCGGGTGGCGGCAACGTGCAGCTGAAGAACGTCGCGGCGGTGTCCATTCATGCCGAGCTGCCGCCGTTCGCCAAGCCGGGGCAGACCATCGACGTGACCATTTCCTCGATCGGCAACTCCAAGAGCCTGCGCGGCGGCAGCCTGCTGCTGGCGCCGCTGAAGGGCATCGACGGTAACGTCTATGCCGTGGCCCAGGGCAACCTGGTGGTCGGCGGCTTCGATGCCGGCGGTGCCGATGGCTCGCGCATTACTGTCAACGTTCCGTCCGCCGGGCGAATTCCGGCCGGTGCCACGGTGGAGCGGCCGGTGCCGAGTGGCTTCGAGCAGGGCAACAGCCTGACGCTCAACCTCAACCGCCCGGATTTCACCACGGCGAAGAATATCGTCGACCAGATCAACGGCCTGCTCGGCCCCGGCGTGGCCCAGGCCATCGATGGCGGCTCGATCCGCGTCAGTGCGCCGCTGGATCCCAACCAGCGCGTGGATTACCTGTCGGTGCTGGAAAACATCGAAGTCGAAGCAGGGCAGGCGGTGGCCAAGGTCATCATCAACTCGCGCACCGGCACCATCGTCATCGGCCAGAACGTACGCGTGCAGCCGGCGGCGGTGACTCATGGCAGCCTGACCGTGACCATCAGCGAAGACCCCATCGTCAGCCAGCCCGAGGCCTTCTCCGGCGGGCAAACGGCGGTAGTGCCGAACTCCAAGGTGGATGCCGTGCAGGAAGCCAAGCCGATGTTCAAGTTCGGCCCCGGTACCACCCTGGATGAAATTGTCCGTGCGGTGAACGAAGTCGGCGCCGCACCTTCCGACCTGATGGCCATCCTCGAGGCGCTCAAGCAAGCCGGCGCACTCCAGGCTGACCTGATCGTGATCTAAAGGAGGCGGCCATGGATTCCAAACTCGCAGCCGCCGGCCTGGTCAGCGGCAAGCCCTACGACAGTGGTGCCTACACCGACCTGAACCGGCTCAACCAGTTCAAGGTGGGTGGCGACAGCGACGGCAACATCAAGAAGGTGGCGCAGGAGTTCGAGTCGCTGTTCCTCAACGAGATGATGAAGGCCATGCGCTCGGCGAACGCGGTGTTCGCCGAAGGCAACTTCATGAACAGCAACGAGAGCAAGACCTACCAGGACATGCACGACCAGCAGTTGGCCGTGACCATGTCGAAAAGCGGTGGCGGTATCGGCCTGGCCGATGTGCTGGAGCGCCAGCTGTCGAAGATGAAAGGCGGCGACAAGGCGCGGCCGAATCCCTTCGCCCAGGTTGCCGAGCAGGCGTCTGCGAGCGCCACTGCGCAAGGTTTCAACAACGAGGCGGCAACGTCTGGGCGTGATGACACCTCAATGCTCAACCAGCGCCGCCTGAGCCTGCCGAGCAAGCTGACCGATCGCCTGCTGGCCGGTATCGTTCCGGCCAGCGGCGAGGCCGAGACGCAGCCTTTGGCGGGTGCCGACTGGCTGGTTGGGCAAAGCGGCAAGGTAGCCAAGGGCGAAGCGCTGAAGCTGGCCGACAGCGATGCCATCAGTGGCCGGCGCATCGCCCAGCCGCCGTTGGCACCGGGCAAGTCGGCGTTCCGTTCGGCCGAAGAGTTCATCGCCACCATGCTGCCGATGGCCGAAGAAGCCGCGCAGAAGATTGGTGTCGATGCCCGTTACCTGGTGGCCCAGGCTGCGCTGGAAACCGGCTGGGGCAAGTCGATCATCCGCCAGCAGGATGGCAGCAGCAGCCACAACCTGTTCGGCATCAAGGCCCATGGTGGTTGGCAGGGTGATTCGGCGCGGGTGCTGACCACCGAGTACAAGGGCGGTGAGGCGGTCAAGGAGGCGGCGTCGTTCCGTACCTATGAGTCGTTCCAGCACAGTTTCAACGACTACGTGAGCTTCCTGCAGAGTAATGGCCGTTATCAGGAGGCCCTGGCTTCTACGGACAACCCGGAAAGCTTCGTGCGCGAGCTGCAGGAGGCCGGTTATGCCACCGACCCGCAGTACGCCCGCAAGATTGCCCAGATCGCCCGCAAAATGCAGACCTATCAAGCTGTAGCTGCCGTCGACAGTTCGACCACAAGGACCTGAGGCTGAGTTATGGCTGACTTACTGAGTATTGGCCTGTCCGGGCTCTCGGCGAACAAGACTTCGCTGGCGGTCACCGGCCACAACATCACCAACGTCAATACGCCCGGGTTTTCCCGGCAGGACACCATCCAGGCCACGCGCGTCCCGCAGTTCAGTGGGGTGGGCTACATCGGTTCGGGTACCACGCTGGTCGACGTGCGGCGTATCTACAACGAGTTCCTCACCACCCAGGTGCGCACCAGCACGGCACTGAACAGCGATGTGAGTGCCTACCTGAGCCAGATCAACCAGCTCGATTCGCTGCTGGCCGGCAGCACCACTGGCATCACGCCGGGGCTGCAGAGGGTCTTCGCCGCACTGCAGACCGCGGCGGAAGACCCAGCCAACATCCCGGCGCGGCAGTTGGTACTGTCCGAGTCCGAAGGCCTGGCCAAGCGTTTCAACACGATCTACGACCGCCTGTATGAGCAGAACGCGTTCATCAACAAACAGCTTGAGGCGGTGACCGATCAGGTCAACCAGCTGGCCACCTCGATTGCCGGCTACAACGATGCCATCGCCGTCGCAGGCGCCAATGGCCAGCAGCCGAATGACCTGCTGGATGCCCGCGAAGAGGCGGTGCGCCAGCTGTCCGAGTTCATCGGCGTCACCGTGGTGCCGCAGGATGACAATACCTACAACCTGTTCATCGGCTCCGGCCAACCGCTGGTGGTGGGTTCCACGGCTGCGCAGCTGGCCGTGGTGCAAGGGCAGGCGGACCCTCTGCGCAGCGAAGTCGAGTTCGTCAGTGGCAACTCGCGCCAGGGCATCACCTCGTTGATCACCGGTGGTGAAATGGGTGGGCTGATTCGCTACCGCGAAGACGTGCTCGACGAGACTCTGAACTCGGTGGGGCGCCTGGCGCTGTCGGTTGCCGACCAGATCAATACCCAGCTGGGGCAGGGGCTCGATCTCAAGGGCAACTTTGGCGAGCCGCTGTTTCGCGATATCAATGACCCGACCCTGTTGACCCAGCGCAGCCTGGCGCGGGTTGGCAACAGCGATGGCACGGCCAACCTGAACGTGTTTATCGAGGACACCACGACGCTGACCACCAGCGATTATGAAGTGGAGTTCACCAGTGCCACCGAGTACACGGTACGGCGCATCTCCGATGGTCAGATGGTTTCTGCCCTGTATGACGACGATGCCGATCCGGATACTCCGCTGGTGGCGGCACCGGCGCCCTATGACATCACCAGTGCCACGCCGTTGATCTTCGATGGCTTCTCGATGAATGTGGCAGCCGGCACCTTCGCGGCCGGTGATCGCTTTCGCATCATGCCGACCCGCAACGAAGGCAGCTACATTCGCTCCGACCTGACCAACCCCCAGGAATTGGCGTTCGCCTCGCCGCTGAAGGCGGAAACCAGCCCGGCCAATATCGGCAATGGCACCATCACCCAGCCCAGCCTGATCACCCAAATCGATATCTATGATCCGGTGGCCCAGGCCGCCCTGGAAAACAGCCTGCGTACCGCGCCGCCGCTGCGTATCGTGTTCACCTCGGCGACCGATTATGAAGTCTATGACTCTGCAGGACCACTGGTCCCACCCGTGACCAACACCATCGTGCCGGGGCAGAACAACACCCAGCAGATTACCGCCGGTATCGCGCCGGATGACTTCACTTTCGAGTTCACCATCAGCGGTCGTCCGGAGACGGGTGACAACTTCACCATCTCGTTCAACACCAATGGCGTATCCGACAACCGCAATGCGCTGAAACTGGCGGATCTGCAGAACAAGACGACCGTCGGTATCGATCCGAACTTCCCCAACACCACCGGTACGAGTTTTACTGATACCTATGGTGATCTGGTCGAACGGGTCGGCACCCTGACCAGCCAGGCGCGGGTCGATGGTGAGGCGACTAGCTCGATCCTCAAGCAGGCGACCGACAACCGCGATTCGGTATCGGCGGTGAACCTGGATGAAGAGGCAGCCAAGCTGATTCAATTCGAACAGTACTACCAGGCTTCGGCGCAGATCATTCAAGTTGCGCGATCCTTGTTCGATACCCTTATCAACACCTTCTAAAGCCGGACAGCCACCATGGTCATGCGTATCTCTTCCATCCAGGCTTTCAATAACGGTGTCAGCGGCATTGGTCGCAACTATTCCAATGTCATCCGCACTCAGGAGCAGATCAGCAGCGGCAAGCGCATCCTGACTCCGGCGGACGACCCGGTGGCTTCGGTGCGCCTGTTGCAGTTGCAGCAGCAACAGTCGTTGCTCGGGCAGTACAAGGAAAACCTGACCGCCGCCAAGAACAGCCTGACCCAGGAAGAGACCACGCTCAACTCGGTCAATACGGTGCTGCAGCGTATCCGCGAGCTGGCCGTGCAGGCCGGTGGCGGCGCGCTGTCTGCCGATGACCGCAAATCGATCGCCAAGGAACTGGAAGAGCGCGAGGGTGAACTGCTCAACCTGATGAACAGCCGTGATGCCCGGGGTGAGTACCTGTTTGCCGGTTTCCTCGGCAAGACCGAGCCTTTCGTGCGCAATCCGGATGGCACCTACTCGTATTTCGGTGACGAAGGCCAGCGCAGCCTGCAGGTGGCCAGTTCGACCACAGTGGCGATCAACGACAACGGCAAGCGCCTGTTCGAGGATGTGACCAACGCCAACCGTGTGTTGAATACCGGTGGCATCGACAATGCCGCTCTGGCGGGCCAGGTGCCGCCATTGCCGGCGACGACCATTCCGCCGGTAGCCAGTGCCGATCAGCGCGTCTTCATGTCGACGGGGCTGGTTAATGATAACGATGCCTTCAACAGCACCTTCCGGGCGGGCGAGCCTTATTCCCTGGCCTTTGTCAGCGGTAGCGAGTTCCGTATCTATGATGCCGCCGGGGCGGATGTGACCTCGGAGATTACCGGTGGTGGGGTGATCGACCCGTTGGCCAATGGCGGCAACGTGATCAACTTCCGTGGCATGCGCTTCCAACTGGACGTGGTGCTGCAGGAGGGCGATAACGAACAGGATCTGGATAACCTCCTGGCGGATATTCAGCCGCCCGCCGTGGCAGGCTCTCCGGGCATCGGTACGCACAGTTTCACCTTGGAGTCGGCGCCCACCGAGTTCGCTGTGACACGCGCCTCGACCAACCCGTCGACGGCCGTGATCAGCGGCGGCACCATCACCGACCAGACCGTCTTCAACTCGCAGTTCCCGACCTCGGGCGTGGTGTTGCGCTTTACCAACGCAACAGACTATGACGTGTATGCCCAGCCAGTCGGGCCGAGCAGCGTGCCGATTATTACTGGCGCCAGTGCACCACCCGCACCGTCCACTTTTACCGTCCTGGGTGTGGACTTCAATCTGAGCGCACCTGCTGCTGCCGGTGATGAGTTCGGTGTGAAGCCGCAGTTCCAGGAGCAGCGCAGCATCCTCAACAGCATTTCGCGCCTGCGCCAGGCGCTGGAGTCGTCACCGACCACCACGGTTGGCAACCTGGCGATTCGCGACGAAGTGGCCATTGCCTTGACCAACCTGGACAACGGCATCGGCCAGGTCCTGGAAGTGCAGACCGAGATCGGCGCCCGCCTGAATCTGGTTGACTCCACCGAGGTCGACAATGAAGACGTCACCCTGGTCAACAAGGCGGTCCAGGCCGAGCTGAGCGAGTTGGACTATGCCGAGGCGCTGTCCCGGCTGTCCTTCCAGACCGTGATTCTGGAAGCCGCACAGCAAAGCTATGTGAAGATCGCCGGGCTCAACCTGTTCAGTCAGTTGCGCTGATCGCTCTCTGCAAACGCATGGCCGTTATCGTCTTGCCTGGCCCTCGGGCAGGCCCGGCGATTTTTCCGTTTCTTCTGGCGTGTTAATTGCTAACTTGCTCAGACGATGCTGAAAAATTGACGGAAGCAGGCATGGCAGTTGATACCGAGTGGCTGGTTGAGTTCTTCCGCGGGCAGGCGCGCCTGGGCTTTGACGAGGGTGATTACACGCGCACGCGCAACAGTTGCCGCGAGGTGCTGGAGTATGTGCCGGAAGACGCCCCCTCTTGGGCGCTGCTGGGCGAGGCGGCCCTGGCCAGTCGTGATCCTGTCACGGCACTGCGGGCGTTTGACCATCTGGTCGATCTCGAGCCCGACAATCCCGAACATGCGATGAAGCTTGGTCAGGCTTGCCTGCAGGCGCAGGACTGGCCGGCTGCTGTTACCGCCTTCAATCAGGTTCTCAAACTGCAGCCCGAGCATGCCGGGGCGAACGAAGCGCTGGCGCTGATTGCGCAACTGCAAGAACGCCTGAATATCCTCGGACAACTGCCGGCGAATCAGCCGGGGCGCAATGATCCCTGTCCCTGTGGTAGCGGCCTGAAATACAAGAAGTGCTGCCTGGAAAAAAGCTCGCAAACCCTGATTCTGCAGCGCTTCGAGCAGGCGTTCGCCGCCGAAGAGTGGCAGCAGGTGGTGTCCCTGGGCGAAGAGTTGCGCGGCACCTCGCCGCAGACCCGTCGGGCCACGGCCCTGGCCCGTTACCAGTTGAGCCAGCGCGAGCCGGCCTATCCGCTGGTCAAGGCGGCTTACCGCGAATGGCCGGATGATCTGGAGCTGCGCGCGGCGTTGGCCGATCTCGAGCTCGATCATGATGTGGCGAAGGCAAAACGCTTGGCCGAGGCTACTCTGGCGGCCGATCCACGGCAGTGGCGGGCCAGCCTGGTGTTGGCTGCCGTGCATTCCCGTCAGGGTTCGCCTGCACAGTCCGAAAAGACTTTGCGCGAACTGTTGCAGCACAACCCGGATTGCACCTTGGCCTGGCAGCGTTTGAGCAACTTCCTGCGCAAGAACCAGCGTCTCGATGATGATCTGGAAACCATGGGTGAGTGGACCGAGCGCTGTCCGGACAACGCGGATGCCTGGTGCCATCGCGGCATGTCGGCGGTGATGATGCAGCAGTTCAAGGCCGGGCGTGAGTACCTGGATCGGGCGCTGCTGCTGGAGCCGGATCATCATGAAGCGCTGTGCTGGATCGGTCAGTCCTATCAGCAGGAGCAAGACCCGCACAAGGCTCTGGAATACCTGATGCGTGGCTTGCAGCTCAAGCCCGATTATCAAGCGGGCTGGAACATGCTCGGCGGGGTGTACCAGTCGGTTGGGCGCCAGCATGAGTCGGAGGGTTGCTTCATGCGCGCCCTGGCCATTTCGCCGTTACAGGCCCTGGCCTGGAACAACCTGGCCAATACCTACCTGGACTGGCGCGCGCTGGAGGAAGCCGAGAAGGTCATGCACGTGGCGCTGGAACTCAATCCCGGCGATCCCAGCCTGTGGAACAACCTGGGCAACATTCTCAGTTCCGACAAGCGTCTGAAGGAAGCCCTGGTCGCCTATCGTAAGACCCAGGAGCTGATGCCGGGCTATGAGCCGGTACTGATCAATCTGGCAGGTGTCGAATCGCATTTCGGCAACCTCGACCGTGCCATCGCCCTGTTGCGCCAGGTGCTCGACTTGCCGGGGGCGCGCACCAATCTGCTGTTCTTCGCCAACTACCATCCGGACTGGAGTGGCGAGCAGGTGTATGCGCTGTACCGCGAGGTCACTAGCCGCTATCCGGCCCGACAGTATTTCCACTACGACAACCCGCGTACCACGAAGCGCCGCCTGCGTATCGGCTATGTATCGCCAGATTTCCGTCACCACGTCTGTGCGATTTTCATCGAGCCGCTGCTCAGCCATCACGATCACGAGCAGGTCGAGGTGTTCGCTTACTCGCTGGTGCGCCGTGAAGATGCGATGACCGAACGTTTCATCGGCCATGTCGACCACTGGCGCCACTGCGTCGGGCTGAGTGACCAGGCGATCGCCGAGCGCATACGTGAGGACGGCATCGATATTCTCGTCGACCTGGCCGGGCATACCGGCAACAGTCGCCTGCAGGTGTTTGCTCTGAAACCGGCGCCGGTACAGATCAGCTGGTGGATGGGCTTCGCCTTCGGCACGGGCCTGGAGCAGGTGGACTACTTCCTCGCCGACGAGCAGATGCTGCCGGTTGGCTGCGAATCATCCTTCGCCGAAAGCCTCTGGCGCATGCCAGCGCCCGCCGTGGCCTATGTGCCGCCGGAGCGCATGCAGGTCGAGATCAGCGCGTTACCGGCGCTGAGCAACGGCTATATCACCTTCGGCAGTCTGACTCGCCCGGTGCGCCTGAACTATAAGGTCATCGAGGTCTGGTCCGTGTTGCTCAAGCGCGTGCCGAACTCGCGCTTGCTGCTCGACAGCAGTGCCTTTACGGACGAAAGTTTGCGCGAGCATTACTTCGCCCTGTTTGCTCAGCAAGGTATCGCCGCCGAGCGCCTGCTGATCGGCTATACCTCGCCCGCCACTGAGGCGCTGGCGCAGATGGATATCGCCCTGGACTGCTTCCCGCACAACTCCGGCACCACCTTGTATGAAAGCCTGTACATGGGCCTGCCGGTGGTCAGCCTGCGTGATCGCCCTTCCATGGGTCGCGTCGGCGCGCTGATTCTGCATGGTATGGGGCGTGACGAGTGGATTGCCGACACGGTGCAGGAGTACCTCGACAAACTGGTGGCGCTGGCCAACGATGTGCCGGCGCTGGCGAAGATCCGCGCCGGGCTGCGTGATGAGATGCTGGCCTCTAAACTCTGCGATGCGGTGGATTTCACCCGGCGCATGGAGGAAACCTACCGGCAGATGTGGCAACGCTATTGCGAACAAGGAGAACAATAATGAAAGCGGTGATTCTGGCCGGTGGCCTCGGGACGCGGATCAGCGAGGAATCGCACCTCAAGCCCAAGCCGATGATCGAGATCGGTGGCAAACCGATCCTCTGGCACATCATGAAGCAGTACTCGGCCCACGGTATCCAGGACTTCGTCATCTGCCTGGGCTACAAGGGCTATGCGATCAAGGACTTCTTTGCCAACTACTTCCTGCACACCTCGGATGTCACTTTCGACATGCGCAGCAACCAGATGGAAGTGCACCAGAACTACAGCGAGCCATGGCGGGTGACCCTGGTGGACACCGGTGAGGAAACCATGACCGGTGGCCGCTTGCGCCGCGTCGGGCGTTTTCTGGAAGAGGATGAGGCGTTCTGTTTCACCTATGGCGATGGTGTTTCCGACCTCAATATCAGTGCCCTGGTGGCCTTTCACAAAGAGCATGGCAAATTTGCCACCGTCACCGCGGTGCAGCCGCCGGGGCGTTACGGTGCGCTGGCGCGCGAAGGTGACCAGGTCACCGGTTTTGTTGAGAAGCCACGTGGCGATGGCGGCTGGATCAATGGCGGCTTCTTCGTTCTGTCGCCCAAGGTGCTGCCCTATATCGACAAGGATACGACTACCTGGGAAGCCGAGCCGTTGGATCAGCTCGCCAGCGAAGGCCAACTGATGGCCTATCAGCACGAAGGCTTCTGGCACCCGATGGACACCCTGCGCGACAAGAACTACCTCGAGCAACTGTGGCAGAGCGGGGAGGCGCCGTGGAAGCAGTGGAACTGAGCCAGGCCTTCTGGCAGGGCAAGCGCGTTCTGCTGACCGGTCATACCGGCTTCAAGGGTGGCTGGCTGGCGCTCTGGTTGCAAAGCTGGGGCGCCAAGGTCAGTGGTTTCGCCCTGGCGCCGTCGACCCAGCCGAGCCTATTCGAGCTGGCGCGGGTGGGTGAGGGCATCGACAGCCATATCGGCGACTTGCGCGATCTGGCCGAACTGCAACGGGTGATGGCTGAAGTGCGCCCCGAGATCATCCTGCACCTGGCGGCGCAGCCGCTGGTGCGCGAGGGTTATCGCGATCCGCTGGGTACCTACGCCAGCAACGTCATGGGCACCCTGCATCTGCTCGAAGCCATGCGCCAGGTCGGCGGTGTGCGCGCCTGTGTGGTGGTCACCACCGACAAGGTCTACGCCAATCACGAGTGGGCCTGGCCCTATCGGGAAAACGAGGCCCTGGGTGGCCATGATCCCTACAGCAGCAGCAAGGCCTGTTGCGAGCTGGTGGCGCAGTCTTTTGCCGCCTCCTATTTCCCGGTGGCGCGTCACGCCGAGCACGGCCTGGCCATGGCCACCGCGCGCGCCGGCAATGTGTTGGGCGGTGGTGATTTCGCTGCCGATCGCCTGGTGCCGGATGTGCTGGCAGCCTGGTCGCGTGGCGAGCCGGTGACCCTGCGTTACCCGCAGGCCGTGCGCCCCTGGCAGCATGCCCTTGAGCCACTGACGGGCTATCTGCAATTGGCCCAGGGCCTGTATGAGCAGGGCCCGGCCGTGGCCGGTGCGTGGAACTTCGGCCCGGCCGATGCCGATACCTGCAATGTCGGCGACGTGGTCGGACGCATGGCGGCGCGCTGGCCGCAGGCACCGGGCCTGATTATCGAACAGAGTGAACTGCACGAGGCCGGCCTGCTGCGCCTGGACAGTAGCCGTGCCCGCCAGTTGTTGGGCTGGCTGCCACGCTGGTCGCTGGATGACTGCCTGCAGCAGACCCTTGACTGGCACCAGGCCTGGCAGCGCGGCGAAGACATGCGCGCGGTGAGCCTGGCGCAGCTGGCCGGCTACTGGGGGGCGGCATGAGCGATTTGCACCTGCGTGAGCTGCCGCTGGCCGGGCTGTTCAGCCTGCAGCACAAGGTGCACGAGGACGAGCGCGGGCGTTTCGCTCGGCTGTTCTGCGAGGGCAGCCTGCAGGCCTTCGGCCAGCCGCTGCATATCCGCCAGATCAACCACTCGCGCACCGCTCAGCGTGGCACGGTGCGCGGGCTGCATTTCCAGTATCCGCCGCAGGCCGAAAGCAAGCTGATCACCTGCCTGCGTGGGGCGGTGTGGGATGTGGCGGTGGATGTGCGCCAGGGCTCGCCGACTTTTCTCTGCTGGCACGCCGAGCGCCTGGAGGCGGGCGATGGTCGCAGCTTGCTGCTGCCCGCCGGATTCGCCCATGGCTTCCAGGCTCTCAGCGATGATGCCGAACTGCTCTACCTGCACAGTGCCGATTACACCCCGGGCTACGAGGGGGGCTTGTCCGTCAGTGATCCGCGCCTGGCCATCGACTGGCCGCTGCCAGTGCAGGGCCTGTCGGCGCGCGATGCCGGCCATCCCTTGCTGGGCGAAGATTTCCAAGGAGTACGTCTATGAACTGCCGAGGCTGTGGTGCGCACCTGCACCTGCCGTTGATCGACCTGGGCACCGCGCCGCCATCGAACGCCTATGTCACTAGCGAACAGCTGAACCAGGCCGAGCAGTGGGTGCCGCTGCGGGTGCTGGTGTGTGATGGCTGCTGGCTGGTGCAGACCGAGGACTATCGGGCTGCAGACAGTCTGTTTGATGCCGATTACGCCTATTTCAGCTCTTTCTCCAGCAGCTGGCTCAAGCATGCCGAGCGCTACGTGGCGCAGATGGTCGAGCGCTTCGGGCTGACGGCGCAGAGCCGGGTGGTGGAGATTGCTGCCAACGATGGCTACCTCCTGCAATACGTGGCGCAGCGCGGCATTGCCTGCCTGGGCATCGAGCCCACGGCCAGCACGGCCAAGGCAGCGCGGGAGAAGGGCCTGGAGATCCGCGAGCTGTTCTTCGGTGAAACCGTGGCGGCGGGTCTGGTCGCGGACGGCTGGAGCGCCGACCTGATGGCGGCCAATAACGTGCTGGCCCATGTGCCGGACATCAACGACTTCCTCAAGGGCTTCGCCACCCTGCTCAAGGGCGATGGCGTGGCCACGTTCGAGTTCCCCCATCTGCTGCGGCTGATGGCCGAGGACCAGTTCGACACGCTTTACCACGAGCATTATTCCTACCTCTCGCTGACCGCCGTGCAGAACCTCTGCGTGCGCAATGGCCTGGCCATCTTCGATGTCGAGGAGTTGCCGACTCACGGTGGGTCGTTGCGTGTTTTCGTGCAGCGGGTAGGCGCTGGCCGCGCTGTTGCCCCGGCGGTCGCCGAGTTGCTGGCGCGGGAGGAGGCGAGCGGGGTGCGTACCGCGGCGTTCTACGCCAGCCTGGCGCCAGCGGCCGAACGCATCAAGCACGAGCTATTGCGCTTCCTGCTGCAGGCCAAGGCCGACGGCAAGAAAGTGGTGGGTTACGGCGCCGCAGCCAAGGGCAACACCTTGCTCAATTACGCTGGCGTGCGTGGCGACTTACTGGCCTGGGTGGCCGATGCCAACCCGCACAAGCAGGGCAAGTTTTTGCCTGGTAGCCGCATTCCGATCGTCGAGCCGGCGCGTATTGCGACCGAGCAGCCGGACTATGTGCTGGTGCTGCCGTGGAACCTGCTGAGCGAGGTGAGGGAGCAGCAGGCTGTAGTCAGTTCATGGGGTGGCCGCTTCGTGGTGGCCGTGCCGAAGTTGCGCCAGCTTGATGTTCAGTGCAGCGCTGAGTCTTAAGGAGGGGAAGTCATGGCTAACTATATTACGGACATGTTTTACGGCGTCGGCAATAAAGAGCGCTTCGTTGATGGTGTTTCAAATGCACTTAATACCTTGCAAGCAGATGGTATTTTTGCCGGTGACAATCTCATAACCTGGAACAGGAATATGGGTTTTTTGCGGGACGATAAATTCGTCGCCGCGATTAATAACAACGATCCTGACTCGCAGGAAAAGTCCCTTGTCTGGCGGTTGCACACCTTGTGCTGGGCTGCCCGGCAATGCAGCCGGCTGGAGGGTGATTTTGTAGAGGCTGGGGTTTATAAGGGCTTCACTGTCAAGGTGCTCTGTGATTACCTGGGCTTCAATGACATGGCGCGTGATTATTATCTGTACGATGTTTTCTATCACACGCCCGATATGAAGCATCATGCTTTGTCGAGTCACAGCGATCAGCTCTATACGCAGGTCTGCGAGCGTTTGCGCGATTATCCGCGGGTCAAGGTGGTGCAAGGCCTTGTGCCCGATTCCTTTGTGAAGGGGATGCCGGAAAAAATCGCATTCATGCATATCGATATGAATAATGCGGATGCAGAAGTGGCGGTTCTTGATCAGCTTTATGAGCGTCTGGTGCCCGGCGGCATGATAATTTTCGATGACTATGGCTGGTTGTGGTACGGGGCTCAGCAACATGCTGAAGATGCATGGCTCAGTCAGCGACACTATGAGCGCATATTAGAGCTGCCTACCGGTCAAGGCCTGCTGGTAAAGCTCTGAACATGTCGAGTTCTTCCAGGCGTGTTCTGGTGACGGGGGCCGGTGGTTTTATTGGTCGCCATGTGCTCAGTCAATTGCATGAGGCTGGCTGGGCAGTGCATGCCGTTTATAGCCAGAGCCATACCTACGCGGTAGGCCATGAACACATCACCCATCATGCAGTGAACTTGCTGTTGCCTGGGGCTACTGAGTCTTTGTGTAAAACGGTCAGGCCGCAGTGTTTATTGCATCTGGCTTGGTGCGCCAAGCCCGGTGGATATTGGACCTCGCCGGAAAATCTGAGCTGGGTGCGGGCCACCGTGGAGTTGCTGGAAGCCTTCCAGCAGCATGGCGGCGAACAGGCTGTACTGGTGGGCAGTTGCGCGGAATACGACTGGTCTGGTGAGGGGGTGTGTCGTGAATACGAAACGCCGACCAAGCCAGCAACCCCCTACGGGCGTAGCAAGAATGCTACCCGGGAGCTGGCCGAGTTGTTCGGCGAGTTGCATGACATACCAGTGGCCTGGGCGCGTATCTTCCATGCCTATGGCCCGTATGAAGCGCCGGCGCGTTTGGTGCCTGCGGTAATCGGTGCGCTGCTCAAAGGCGAGCCGGCGCGTTGCTCGCATGGCGAGCAACTGCGTGATCTGCTGCATGTGGCGGATGTGGCCGCAGCGTTGGTCCAGTTGCTGCGTGTCGATGCCCAGGGCGCATTTAATATCGGCAGCGGACAGCCGACACGCCTGCGCGAGGTCATCGAGTACCTGGCCAGGCAATTGGATGCCGAACACCTGCTGCAATTCGGGGTTGTGCCTGTAGCGGCCAACGACCCCCCGTTGCTGATCGCCGACAACCAGCGCCTGCTGGCGACCGGCTGGCAGCCGCGATTCGATCTACACAGTGGTTTGAATGATGCCCTGGCCTGGTGGCGTGGGCAGATTTAATACTCAGAAAGGAGCAGGACGTGAAACTGACAGTCGATACCGATAACAACAAACTGACCCTGAACGAGAGCGGAGTGGTTCGCGAGCTGGAACTCTACACCGACGAGGCCTTCGAGTTGCTATCCCAGCAATGGGTCAACCTCGGCTGGAACCAGAAATACCCCTATACCTTCTCCTGGATGGGCCGCCCGGTAATCCAGCTGCCGGAAGACATGATCCGCATGCAGGAGGTGATCTATAAGGTCAAGCCGGACGTGATAGTCGAGACCGGCGTGGCCCACGGCGGCTCCCTGATCTATTACGCCAGCCTGTTCCAGGCCATGGGCAAGGGCCGGGTGATCGGCATTGACATCGAGATCCGCCCGCACAATCGCAAGGCTATTGAAGAGCATGAGCTGTTCAGTTACCTGACGCTGATCGAAGGCAGCTCGGTTGCCGATGATGTAGTGGCGCAGGTCAAGTCGCTGATCAAGCCCGGGGAAACCGTGTTGGTCATCCTCGACTCGAATCACACCTATGCCCATGTGGCCGAAGAACTGCGCCTGTATTCGCCACTGGTGACCAAGGGCTCCTACATCGTCTCTACCGATGGGGTGATGAAGGAGGTCAAGGATGTACCGCGTGCCGGCAAGGACTGGGGTACCGACAACCCGTCCAACGCGGCTATCGATTTCGCGGCGGGCAATCCGCAGTTTGTCATCGAGCAGCCGGCCTGGCCGTTCAATGAAAGCACCCTGAGCAAGAACATCACCCACTGGCCGGATGCCTGGTTGAAGCGCGTCTAAATGATGGAAAGTGTTGGTGCGCCACTGCAATTAGCCTGCTGTGGCGCGTCAAACTTCCAGTGAAAGCCCTTTTCCTGCTGGTTAAATACTCTAAATCGTTGTTTTGACTGAAATAAAAAAAATGGTTTTTCCTCGCTAAAGCCGCCTAAAGTTGCGCCGGGTAGCGCCGATACAAAGATCGAATGCGAACTTTATGGGGCGTCTGAGCAAAGCAGGCCCAAAGCTCGCAAGCTCAGGCAAACCCAGTTAGTACGGTCCTTTGGAGGCAAACACCATGGCCCTGACAGTCAACACCAACGTAGCGTCGCTGAACACTCAGCGTAACCTCAACACTTCTGCCAAAGGCCTGGACACTTCGCTTCAGCGCCTGTCCACCGGCTTCCGTATCAACAGCGCCAAAGATGACGCTGCTGGCCTGCAGATTTCCAACCGTCTGACCAGCCAGATCAACGGCCTGAACGTGGCCACTCGTAACGCCAACGACGGTATCTCCCTGTCGCAGACCGCTGAAGGCGCCCTGCAGCAGTCCACCGGCATTCTGCAGCGTATGCGTGACTTGGCCCTGCAATCGGCCAACGGTTCCAACGGCGCAACTGAACGTGCAGCCCTCCAGGGTGAAGTGTCCCAGCTGCAACAGGAACTGGACCGCATCGCCGAAACCACTACCTTCGGCGGTCGCAAGATCCTCGACGGTACCTTCGGTTCGCAGAGCTTCCAGGTCGGTGCCAACGCCTTCGAAACCATCAGCGTTTCCGTCGGTGCAGCTTCCGCCTCGCGTATCGGTGCCAGCCGCTTCAACAGCAGCGTATCCAGCGAAACTGCCGCCCAGAGTGGCCTCGCTGCCAGCCAGATCACCGGTTTTGCGGATCTGACTTCTACCGATATCGGCTACGCCTCTTCTCCGGCCAGTACCGATGGTCTGACCATCAAAGGCAAGCTGGGTACCGCTTCGATTTCTCTGGCGGATGGCAGCTCGGCACGTGAACTGTCCAATGCCGTGAATGGTGCTTCGGGTGCTACCGGTGTGACCTCCGCATCGCGCACAGTGGTCCGTCTGCAGCAGGATTCTGACGGTGGTGGCTTCACCAACACAGAAACTACCGGCAACATCAGCTTCACCCTGTACGGCTCGAATAGTGCCGAGGAAGATGATGGTGTGGCGATTTCCGTAGCCATGACCGACTGGAAAGATATGTCCGGTGTGGCCGATGCCATCAACAAGGAAACTGGCCGTACTGGCATCAGTGCCCGTGTGACTAATAGCGGTGCCCTGGAAATGGTCAGTGAGCGCGGTGACAATATTGTCATCAACGAATTCACTGCCAGTGCCGATGGCGGTACCACGCCGATCACTGCCGAGCTACAGAGCATGGCCTTCAATGGTGACAACGGTATCGCCGATACCGAGGATGCCAGCGATACGGTAGGTACTGCTCAGGCGCTGGCCGGTGACGGTACTGATGGTGCGGTGGCCGTAGGCCAGGTGCGCTTCGAGTCGGCGGATTCCTTCGAGGTCGAGAACTTCGACACCATCGATACGACTATCCAGTCCGCTAGCGTGTTCAGCACCCTGGAGTCGGTCGATGAAATCGATATCGGCACCGCCATCGGCGCGCAGAATGCTCTGGGTATCGTCAGTGCGGCGATCTCCAACATCGACAGCCAGCGTGCTCAGCTGGGTGCTGTGCAGAACCGCTTCGAGAACACCATCTCGAACCTGCAGAACATCTCTGAGAACGCCTCGGCTGCTCGTAGCCGGATTCGCGACACTGACTACGCTGCGGAAACTTCGGAACTGACTAAAAACCAGATCCTGCAGCAGGCCGGTACCGCAATCCTGGCACAGGCCAACCAGCTGCCGCAGGCTGTTCTCAGCCTGCTGCAGTAAGGGCAAACGCGCTAGACTGCGGGGAGAAGGGCATAGCTCTTCTCCCCGTTCCCTCATTGTGAGGAGAAATTTATGGACGTTGGCTCAATCAAGAATTCGCTGAACCCGGCGCTTGCCACAGGGCGTTCCGCCTCCGTGGACGCTGCGCGCAAGCAGGTAGTAGGTGCTGAGCCGGCCGGCGAAGAGCGAGCGGCTCAGGCAGCACCAGGCGAAACCGCTAGCATCTCGCGCGAACAGGTTGAAACTGCTGTTTCAACCATCCAAGAGTTCGTGCAATCGGCGCGCCGCAATATCAACTTTTCCCTGGAAGATGGTTCCGGGCGGGTAGTGGTAAAAGTTACCGACGCTACCTCCGGCGATATCATCCGCCAGATCCCCTCGGAAGAGGCTCTGCAGCTTGCAGAGAGCTTGGAAGAGGTTCGCAGTTTGCTGTTCAAGGCCGAAGCCTGACGTCAAGTTTTGGCATGGCTTTTGACTATTAAACGCTCACGAGGCGTTGATAGTCATATTTTTGGCGAGGTGTAACATGGCTGGAATTCTGGGTGTCGGATCGGGTATCGATATCGATAGCATCGTGACAGCGCTGGTGAATGCGGAGAAAGCTCCGAAGACCCTGCAGCTGGATCGACTGGAAAAGGTCACCACCTCGCGCTTCTCTGCGCTTGGCACCCTCAAGGGCTCGCTGAGCAGCCTGCAGGCAACCATCCAGGGCCTGAGCAAGGCTTCGGTCTTCGAGACGCGCACGGCTTCATCCAGCAGTAGCAGCGTACTCACCGCCAAAGCTGCCGCCTCGGCAGATGCCGGCAAGTACAGCATGCAGGTGCAGCAGCTCGCTTCCAGCAGCAAGGTCGCCTTGCAGTCCGTGTCCAGCACCTCAGGCACCACGTTCAATAGTGGCAAGCTGACCATATCGGCCGGCTCGTCCAGTATCGAAGTCGATGTCACGGCAGCCAACAATACCCTCAGTGGGCTTCGCGACAGCATCAACGAAGAAGGCAAGAGCGCAGGGATCAGTGCCACCATCGTCACCGATGCTTCTGGCTCTCGCCTGGTTTTGAGCTCCAATAAGACCGGGGCAGGAAATGACATCACGGTAGCGGCAACGCAGGATGGTGTTACGACGGGCACTGTGGCGCTCACTACGCAGTCATTCCAACCATCAGCCAGTTTGCAGCTACCCAGCTTTGCCGCAGGGGCAACCTCGACGTTTAAGGCTGGTGCCCTGGAAATCACTGCCGGCTCGGTTAGTCTCAATGTGGCGGTTAATGATGGCGACTCCATGGAGGCCATTCGTGACGCCATAAACACCGCAGGCAGCGGCCAAGGTGTTTCTGCCACGATTGAAACCGACTCGTCTGGCGCCCGCCTGGTGCTGAGTTCCACTAATGGAACCGCCTTGGAGGTCAGTGCATCATCGACTGGCGGTGCTACCGGAACCAATGAGCTGACTTCGCTCAATCCGGCCTCTGGTGTTGTCGCGACCTCAAGTGGTCCTAACTCGACCACAGGGGCAGGCGGGGTAATCAGCAAGGCGCAGTCTGCCATTCTTTACGTCGACGGTCTGCAGGTCACCAGTGACAGCAATACGGTCACCACGGCGATCGATGGTCTGACCCTCAATCTGGTCAGCGCCCAAAGTAGCGCCGATCTTCTGGCCGGCAAAACCGTTGATGTCACGGTCGGTGTCGACAAGGGCACGGTGAAAAGCAATGTGCAGAAGTTTGTCGATGCCTATAACAGTCTGATCAGCACGGTCGGGCAACTGAGTGCGGTAGTGCCGGTAACCGACGGTACCCCGGTGACCGGGCCCCTGGTGGGCGATGTCACGGTGCGTGGCCTGATGTCTGGTATTCGTGGCGAACTGGTGAAAATGACCGGTCCTGATGGTGCGCGGGCTCTGGCTGAGCTGGGCATCACCACGCAGAAGGACGGTACGCTGAAGATCGATGACACGACATTGAGTGCTGCCCTGGATAGCAACTTCGAAGGGGTGGCCGAATACTTCAGCGGCAGCAATGGTTTGATGACGCGGCTTGAGAGCAATGTCAGCAACTATCTGAAGAGTGATGGCGTCCTCGATCAGCGCACCAAGTCGCTGTCCGGCACCCTGGCCAATATCGATGATCAGCGCGAAGCGCTGGATATGCGCATCGAGAAAGTTCAGGCGCGTCTGGTGGCGCAGTATTCCGCGATGGACAGCCTGGTTGCGCGCTTGCAGAAGACCAGCGAGAGTCTGACCAGTCAATTGGCGAGTCTGCCGGGCTTTGTGAAGAAGGATTGATAGATGAGCAAGAAACCCATCGATACTTACAAGCAGGTCAAGACCAGTCAGGAAGTATCGCCTTACCGTACCGTGCAGCTGTTGCTCGATGGTGCTCTTGAGCGTGTTCGTCTGGCGCGCCATGCCCAGGCGGAAGGGGATACCGAGATTCGTGGGCTGGCGGTAGGCAGCACCATCACCATCCTGGGTGTACTGCAGGCAGGGCTGGACAAGGATCTGGGCGGTGAAATCGCCGAGAACCTTGATGCCCTCTACGATTACATGACTCGCCAGCTGGCTGGCGTGGCGCTGGATAGCACTCCGCGCAGCCTCGATGAAGTGCATGCGCTGCTAACCCAGATCAAGACTGCCTGGGACGCTATCGGCCCCGAGGTAGAGCCTGCGGCGACCGCCGGCTAATTTGCATTTTTCGTCCTTTCCTGCGTCTTTAGCGTTAAAGCTGTCCACCGGATTGCCGATACATTTGATGTATCCAAGGCAATGTTCAGTGGAGAGATCATGAACGCGATGGCGGCCCTCAAGCAGTATCAAACCGTCAATACCCAAGCGCAGGTTGGCGATGCCAGCCCGCACCGACTGATCCAGATGTTGATGGAAGGTGGCATGTCGCGTCTGGCGCAGGCGCGTGGCGCCATGCAGCATGGTCAGGTGGCAATCAAGGGCGAGCTGATCAGCAAAGCTATTGGTATCATCGGCGGCCTGCGTGAAGGGCTGGATCTGCAGCAGGGTGGCGAAGTCGCCGCCAACCTTGATCGGCTCTACGAATACATGGTTTCTCGTCTGATCGAGGCTAACCTGAACAATGATGTGGCCCTGGTCGATGAAGTGGCGGGGCTGCTGCGTAATGTGAAATCCGGTTGGGATGCCATCAGCCACTAAGGCTTTCCGTGACCGAGGAGAAATCTCATGAGTTCATCTGTGCAGCGTCTCGAAGCCACCGGCAGTGCCTTGCGTGACGCCTTGGCTCGCCAGGATTGGACCGCTATCGGTGAGCTGGATGCGCAATGCCGGCAAGCGGTTGACGAGGCCATGGTCGAGGCGGTGCACGATGAAGGTGTGCTGCGCGAGCGCATGCAAGAGTTGCTCGACCTCTATCGCGAACTGGTGACGATGTGTCAGAGCGAGCAGCGTCGTCTAGCGGGCGAGCTGGTGCAACTCAACCAGTCCCAGCAAGGTGCCAAGGTTTACCAGCTATTCACCTGACCCAGCCCGCTTTGCGGGCTGCAGTGCCTCGTTATTTCCCGCGAATCGAACTTTTATCGCTAAAAAGCAGAAAATTCACGTCATAAAATTGACTCACGCCTGATTTTTGACTTTACTAGTGGCCAATTGCCGGTGTTGCCCACGACCTTAGTGAGCAACTTCATTTCCAGCTCGCGAGTCAGACCCTAATAAGATGTGGCGTGAAACCAAGATCCTGCTGATTGACGACAACAGCGAGCGCCGCCGTGATCTGGCGGTGATTCTCAATTTTCTCGGTGAAGAGCACTTTTCCTGCGCTAGCGCCACATGGCGTGAAGCGGTAGCGCCGCTGGACTCCAGCCGCACCGTGCTCTGCGTGCTGCTGGGCGATGTCCAGGTCAAGGGTGGTGCCCTGGAGCTGCTCAAACAGTTGACCGCCTGGGACGAGAACCTGCCACTGCTGCTGATTGGCGAAGCCGCCCCGGCCGACTGGTCGGAAGATCTGCGCCGCCGCGTGCTGGCCAGCCTGGAGATGCCGGCCAGCTACAACAAGTTGCTCGATTCCCTGCACCGGGCCCAGGTCTACCGCGAGATGTACGACCAGGCGCGCGAGCGCGGCCGGCAGCGTGAGCCCAATCTGTTCCGCAGCCTGGTGGGCACCAGCCGTGCCATCCATCAGGTGCGGCAGATGATGCAGCAGGTCGCCGATACCGAAGCCAGCGTGCTCCTCCTCGGCGAGTCCGGTACCGGCAAGGAAGTGGTCGCGCGCAATCTGCACTACCACTCCAAGCGTCGCGAAGCGCCGTTCGTCCCGGTCAATTGCGGGGCGATTCCCGCTGAGTTGCTGGAAAGCGAACTGTTCGGCCATGAGAAGGGCGCATTCACCGGCGCCATCACCAGCCGTGCCGGGCGTTTCGAGTTGGCCAATGGCGGCACCCTGTTTCTCGACGAGATCGGCGACATGCCGCTGCCGATGCAGGTCAAGCTGCTGCGCGTGCTGCAGGAGCGCACCTTCGAGCGTGTTGGCAGCAACAAGACGCAAAGCGCCGATGTGCGCATCATCGCTGCCACGCACAAAGATCTGGAAAAGATGATCGAAGAGGGCACCTTTCGCGAGGACCTCTACTATCGCCTCAACGTATTCCCCATCGAGATGGCGCCCCTGCGCGAGCGGGTGGAAGACATCCCGTTGCTGATGAACGAGCTGATCTCGCGCATGGAGTTCGAGAAGCGCGGCTCGATTCGCTTCAACTCGGCCTCGATCATGTCGCTGTGCCGCCACGACTGGCCGGGCAACGTCCGTGAGCTGGCCAACCTGGTCGAGCGCATGGCGATCATGCATCCCTATGGGGTGATCGGCGTCGGCGAGCTGCCGAAGAAATTCCGTCATGTCGATGACGAAGACGAACAGCTGGCGACCAGCCTGCGCGAGGAGTTCGAGGAGCGTGCTGCTATTGGTGCGGGGCTGCCTGGCGTCTCCACGGCAGCGATGCTGCCGCCGGAAGGCCTCGACCTCAAGGACTACCTGGGTAACCTCGAACAGGGTCTGATCCAGCAAGCCCTAGACGATGCCGGTGGCGTCGTCGCGCGGGCTGCCGAACGTCTGCGTATCCGCCGTACCACGCTGGTGGAGAAGATGCGCAAGTACGGCATGAGCCGACGGGACGAGGAGGGTGGGGAAGAAGACTGACAAGGTCGCTTCACCCAGCCAATAAAGCCGGAGCTTTGACGCAGTCTCCGGCTTTATTTTTTAAGCATTTGAAAATAAACAATATTTTTTTAGGCACGGCGATTGCTATGACTCTTCTGACTGACCGTCTTCTGACGGTTTGCCAAGCGAGAGAAGAGCATGAGCCAAGCTGCCCAACCATCCCCGAATCCTCAAGCCGTCGTTGCCGCGCCGGTTGAACAGGCCAGTCGCGCCAGCCTGGAGCAGGCGTTCGAGCTGTTCAACCAGATGTCGACGCAGCTCACGGCCTCCTACAGCATGCTTGAGGCACGGGTTACCGAGCTCAAGGGGCAGTTGGCCTTGGTCAGTGCCCAGCGCATGCAGGAGCTGGCGGAAAAGGAGCGCTTGGCCCATCGCCTGCAAAGCCTACTCGACCTGCTCCCCGGTGGGGTGATCGTGATCGACGGCCAGGGCGTGGTCCGCGAGGCCAATCCGGTGGCGCGCACGCTGCTGGTGAAGCCGCTGGTTGGCATGCTCTGGCGTGAAGTCATCAGCCGCAGTTTTGCCCCGCGTGAAGATGATGGTCATGAAATTTCCCTCAAGGATGGCCGCCGGCTGTCCATTGCCACCCGCTCGTTGCATGGCGAGCCGGGGCAGCTGGTGTTGCTTACCGACCTGACGGAAACCCGTCGCCTGCAGGATCAACTCTCCCGTCATGAGCGCCTCTCGGCCCTCGGCCGCATGGTTGCCTCGCTGGCCCACCAGATTCGTACGCCGCTGTCCGCAGCGCTGCTGTATGCCAGCCATCTGACCGAGCAGGCCTTGCCTCTGGAGCAGCAGCAGCGCTTCGCCGGGCGCCTCAAGGAGCGCCTGCATGAGTTGGAGCACCAGGTGCGCGACATGCTGGTGTTTGCCCGCGGCGAGCTGCCTTTACCCAACCGTATCGCACCGTCGGTATTGTTCGATGCCCTGCGCGCCGCTGCCGACGTGCATGTGCAGGGCATGAGCGTACGCTGGCAGTGCGATGCCCGCGCCGGCGAGTTGCTGTGCAACCGCGACACCTTGGTCGGCACCGTGCTCAATCTGATCCAGAACTCGATCCAGGCCGCGGGCCGCGAGGCGCGTTTGAAGATTCACCTGTACGCCCGTGGCAATACCTTGCGCCTGTGCGTCAGCGACAACGGCGACGGCATCGATCCGGCGACCCTGGCGCGCCTCGGCGAACCTTTCTTCACCACCAAGACCACCGGCACCGGCCTCGGCCTGGCCGTGGTTCAGGCCGTGGCACGTGCCCACCAGGGCGAGCTGCAACTGCGCTCACGAGTTGGGCGCGGCACTTGTGCCACCCTCGTTCTGCCGCTGCTGCCTGCAGCGCATCCGGTTTCTCAGGAGTAATGCCATGACTGCCAAAATTCTGCTGGTCGAAGACGACCGCGCGTTGCGCGAGGCGCTGGCCGACACCCTGTTGCTCGGTGGGCATGACCTGCGCGCCGTGGCGTGCGCCGAAGATGCGCTCATAGCGCTGACCGAGGAGGCCTTCAGCCTGGTGGTCAGCGACGTCAACATGCCCGGCATGGATGGCCATCAACTGCTGGGCCTGATCCGCAGTCGTTACCCGCAACTGCCGGTGCTGCTGATGACCGCTTATGGCGCCGTGGAGCGCGCGGTAGATGCGATCCGCCAGGGCGCCGCGGATTACCTGGTCAAACCCTTCGAGCCCAAGGCCCTGCTGGATCTGGTCGCTCGTCACGCACTTGGCCGCCTCAGTGCCAGTGACTGCGATGGTCCGATTGCCTGCGAGCCGGCCAGCCTGCAACTGCTAGAGCTGGCCGCACGGGTGGCGCGCAGCGATTCGACCGTGTTGATCTCCGGTGAGTCCGGTACCGGCAAGGAAGTGTTGGCGCGTTACATTCACCAGCAGTCGCCACGGGCCGGCAAGCCGTTTATCGCGATCAACTGTGCGGCGATTCCGGACAACATGCTCGAGGCCACCCTGTTCGGTCATGAGAAGGGCGCCTTCACCGGCGCCATCGCGGCTCAGCCGGGCAAGTTCGAGCTGGCCGAAGGGGGCACCATTCTGCTCGATGAAATTTCCGAGATGCCCATGGCGCTGCAGGCCAAGCTCCTGCGCGTACTGCAGGAGCGTGAGGTGGAGCGGGTGGGCGCGCGCAAGCCGATCAACCTGGATATCCGCGTGCTGGCCACCACCAACCGGGATCTGGCCGGCGAAGTCGCTGCCGGGCGTTTCCGTGAAGACCTCTACTATCGCCTGTCGGTATTTCCGCTGGCGTGGCGCGCCCTGCGCGAGCGTACCGCCGATATTCTGCCGCTGGCCGAGCGCCTGCTGGCCAAGCATGTCAAAAAAATGAATCACGGCGCCGTGCAGCTTTCCCCACAGGCGCGTGCCTGCCTGATTGCTCACCCCTGGCCGGGTAATGTGCGCGAACTGGATAACGCCATTCAGCGTGCGCTGATCCTGCAGCAGGGCGGGCTGATCCAGCCCCATGACCTGTGTCTGACGGCGCCCATCGGCATGGCGCCGCTGCCGATGACTGCGCCACCGCTGAGCCTGGTGATCAACAGCCCGGCGCCGCTGGAGCAGGAGTCGCCGGTAGAGGCATCCGGCGCCCTGGGTGACGACCTGCGTCGCCGTGAGTTCCAGATGATCATCGACACCCTGCGTTCCGAACGTGGCCGCCGCAAGGAGGCCGCCGAGCGCCTGGGCATCAGCCCGCGCACCCTGCGTTACAAGCTGGCGCAGATGCGTGATGCCGGCATGGATGTCGAGGCCTACCTGTTCGCCAGCTGAGGGCGCCCTTGTGTAGGAGCCAGCTTGCTGGCGATCGGCCACATCCCCATTGATCGCCAGCAAGCTGGCTCCTACGAATAGCGTGGAGCCGGGCTGGCGTGTGGTCCGTTGCTCTGGAAAATGAAGCTACTGATTTTCTGGCACCCTTGTTGCAGATACCTCTCTACAGAGCCGCGCAGCGTCAAAAAACCGCGGCCGCCGGAGAACGATCATGAGTCAAGGTGTCGAGTTCAATCGCCTGATGTTGGAAATGCGCTCCATGCAGATGGAGGCCATGGCCAAGCAGAAGCCGCCTGCTATCAGCGCGCCGGAGCCGGGTGCGCCGAGTTTCTCGGAAATGCTCGGTCAGGCGGTGGGCAAGGTGAGCGAGACCCAGCAGGCTTCGACGCAACTGGCCAATGCCTTCGAGATGGGCCAGGGCGGTGTCGACATCACCGACGTGATGATCGCCTCGCAGAAGGCCAGCGTTTCCTTCCAGGCCATGACCCAGGTGCGCAACAAGCTGGTCCAGGCCTACCAAGACATCATGCAGATGCCGGTTTAACAGAGCGGAATTGAGTCATGGCTGAAGCAGTCGCTGCAAATATGCCCGCCACCACGGCGGCAGAACCGAAGAAACCCTTGCTCGGTTTGTCGTTCCTGGAAAACCTCTCCGACATGTCGATGCTGCGGCAGATCGGCCTGCTGGTCGGCCTGGCCGCCAGCGTGGCGATCGGTTTCGCCGTGGTGCTCTGGTCGCAACAGCCGGATTATCGTCCGCTGTTCAGCAACCTGGCGGGGATGGACACCAACCAGGTCATCGAAACCCTCGCCTCTGCCGATATCGCCTACACCATCGAGCCGAACTCCGGCGCGCTGCTGGTCAAGTCCGAAGACTATGGTCGCGCGCAGCTGAAGCTGGCCGGTGCCGGCGTGGCACCGAGCGACGGCAACATCGGCTTCGAGATCCTCGATCAGGAGCAGGGCCTGGGCACCAGCCAGTTCATGGAGGCCACGCGTTACCGTCGTGGCCTGGAAGGCGAGCTGGCGCGTACCGTCTCCAGCCTGAACAACGTCAAGGGTGCCCGCGTGCACCTGGCCATTCCGAAGAGTTCGGTGTTCGTGCGCGATGAGCGCAAGCCGAGCGCCTCGGTGCTGGTCGAGCTGTACCCGGGTCGTACCCTGGAACCGAGCCAGGTCATGGCCATCGTCAACCTGGTCGCCACTAGCGTGCCGGAGTTGAGCAAATCGCAGATCACCGTGGTCGACCAGAAAGGCAACCTGCTCTCCGATCAGCAGGAAATGTCCGAGCTGACCATGGCCGGCAAGCAGTTCGACTACAGCCGGCGCATGGAAAGCCTGTTCACCCAGCGCGTACACAACATCCTGCAGCCGGTGCTCGGCACGGGTCGCTACAAGGCTGAAGTGTCGGCGGATGTCGACTTCAGTGCGGTCGAATCGACCTCGGAAATGTTCAACCCGGACCAGCCGGCCCTGCGCAGCGAACAGCAGGTCAACGAACAGCGTTCCAGCAGCCTGCCGCCGCAAGGCGTGCCGGGCGCCCTGAGCAATCAGCCACCAGGTGCCGCTGCCGCTCCGGAGCAGGCCGCCGCAGCGCCGGCGCCGCCCGGTCCGATAGCCTCGGGCCAGCCGCTGCTGGATGCCAATGGTCAACAGGTTATCGATCCGGCGACCGGTCTGCCGATGCTGGCACCTTATCCGGCGGACAAGCGCGAGCAGTCCACCCGCAACTTCGAGCTGGACCGTTCGATCAGCTACACCAAGCAGCAGCAGGGTCGCCTCAAGCGTCTGTCGGTGGCGGTGGTGCTCGACGATCAGGTCAAGATCAACGCAGAAACCGGCGAAACCACGCGTGCGCCCTGGAGTGCCGAGGAGCTGGCACGCTTTACCCGCCTGGTGCAGGACGCCGTGGGCTTCGATGCCAGCCGTGGTGACAGCGTCAGCGTGATCAACACCTCGTTCACCACCGATCTGGCCGATGTCGTCGAGCTGCCCTGGTACCAGAACGAGCTGTTCCTGATGGCCATGGGCTCGCTGAGACAGCTGGTGCCGGCGCTGCTGATCTTCATCCTGGTCTGGTTCGTCCTGCGCCCGGTGATGAAGAACATCGCCAACCCGAACAAAGGCGGGGCTGGCGCCGGCGGTGACGTCGAACTGGGTGATATGGGTGGCCTGGACGGTGAACTGTCGGCCGACCGTGTCAGCCTTGGTGGTCCGCAGAGCATCCTGCTGCCGAGCCCGTCCGAGGGGTATGATGCACAATTGAACGCCATCAAGAGCCTGGTGGCAGAAGATCCGGGTCGCGTGGCCCAGGTTGTGAAAGAGTGGATCAACGCCGATGAGTAACGAAAACGCCCGCCTCACCAAGCTGAGCAAGGTCGACAAGGCCGCCATCCTCCTGCTGTCGCTCGGCGAGACCGATGCCGCGCAGGTGCTGCGCCACCTCGGGCCAAAGGAAGTGCAGCGGGTCGGCGTGGCCATGGCCGGCATGCGCAATGTGCAGCGCGAACAGGTCGAGCAGGTGATGGGCGAGTTCGTCGACATCGTCGGCGACCAGACCAGTCTGGGCGTGGGCTCCGATGCCTATATCCGCAAGATGCTCACCGCGGCCCTGGGCGAAGACAAGGCCGGCAACCTGATCGACCGTATTCTCCTCGGCGGCAGCACCAGTGGTCTGGACAGCCTGAAGTGGATGGAACCGCGCGCCGTGGCCGACGTGATCCGCTACGAACATCCACAGATCCAGGCCATCGTGGTCGCCTACCTCGACCCGGATCAGGCCGGCGAAGTGCTTGGCCACTTCGATCACAAGGTGCGCCTGGACATCGTCCTGCGCGTGTCCTCGCTGAATACCGTGCAACCGGCGGCGCTCAAGGAACTCAACCTGATTCTAGAGAAGCAGTTCTCCGGCAGCTCCAACACCACCCGCGCCAACCTCGGCGGGGTCAAGCGCGCTGCGGACATCATGAACTTCCTCGACAGCTCGATCGAAGGCCAACTGATGGACTCGATCCGCGAAGTCGACGAAGACCTGTCGACCCAGATCGAAGACCTGATGTTCGTCTTCGACAACCTCGCCGATGTCGACGACAAGGGTATCCAGGCGCTGCTGCGCGAGGTGTCGTCCGATGTGCTGGTGCTGGCGCTTAAGGGCGCCGACGAGGCGATCAAGGAAAAAGTCTTCAAGAACATGTCCAAACGCGCCGCCGAGCTGCTGCGCGACGACCTGGACGCCAAGGGGCCGGTTCGCGTCAGCGACGTCGAGACCGCGCAGAAGGAAATCCTCACCATTGCCCGTCGCATGGCCGAGTCCGGCGAGATCGTTCTCGGCGGCGCGGGCGGCGAAGCGATGATCTAAGCGGCGGACGCAGGCATGGCCCCCAAGGAAGTCCCCAGCGAGCTGATTCGCGCCAAGGATGTCGGCGGCTTCGACCGCTGGGCCTTGCCCAGCTTCGATCCCGCCGTGGAAGTGCCGGCCGAGCCGGAGCCTGAACCGGTTGCCGAGGCGGAGTTACAGCCGCAGGTGGAAGAAGTTGCCATCGAGCAAGTCAAACCGCTGACGCTCGATGAGGTCGAGGCGATTCGCCAGGATGCCTACAACGAAGGTTTTTCCACTGGCGAGAAGGACGGCTTCCACGCCGGCCAGCTCAAGGCCAAACAGGAAGGCGACGCCGCCCTGGCGCTCAAGCTCAAGAGCCTGGAACAGCTGATGGAGCAACTGCTGGAGCCGATTGCCAACCAGGATCAGGAGCTGGAGCAGGCGCTGGTCAACCTGGTCAGCCAGATGACCCGTCAGGTGATCCAGCGCGAGCTGACGACCGACTCCAGTCAGATCCGCAGTGTGCTGCGCGAGGCGCTCGTCCTGCTGCCGATGGGCGCCAGCAATATCCGTATCCATATTCATCCGCAGGATTTCGAGCTGGTCAAAGCCCTGCGCGAGCGCCATGAAGAAAACTGGCGGATTGTCGAGGACGAATCCCTGCTGCCTGGCGGTTGCCGGGTAGAGAGCGAGCACAGTCGCATCGATGCGAGCATCGAGACACGCATGGCGCTGGCCCTCAAGCAGTTGTTCGAGCAGCAGCGCACGCAGGTGACCAGTCCGCCCGAGACGGATATCCATGTGGACCTGGACATGCCCGATGCGCCTTGAGCGGATCAGCTTCGCCAAGCGCCTGGCTGGCTACAGCGAGGCCGTCGAATTGCCCAGCCAGCCGGTGGTCGAGGGACGCCTGCTGCGCATGGTCGGTCTTACCCTGGAGGCCGAAGGCCTGCGTGCCGCGCTGGGCAGTCGTTGCCTGGTGATCAACGACGACAGCTACCACCCGGTACAGGTGGAGGCCGAAGTGATGGGCTTCTCCGCCGGCAAGATCTTCCTCATGCCGGTCGGCAGCCTGGCCGGGATTGCCCCGGGCGCACGGGTGGTGCCGCTGCCGGATGCCGGGCGCCTGCCGATGGGCATGTCGATGCTCGGTCGCGTACTCGACGGTGCCGGTCGCGCCCTGGATGGTAAGGGCGGGATGAAGGCCGAGGACTGGGTGCCGATGGATGGCCCAGCGATCAACCCGCTCAATCGTCACCCGATCAGCGAGCCGCTGGATGTTGGTATTCGCTGCATCAACGGCCTGCTCACCGTCGGCCGCGGCCAGCGCCTGGGCCTGTTCGCCGGTACTGGCGTGGGTAAGTCGGTGCTGCTGGGCATGATGACCCGCTTCACCGAGGCGGACATCATCGTGGTCGGCCTGATCGGCGAACGCGGCCGCGAGGTCAAGGAATTCATCGACGAGATTCTTGGCGAGGAGGGCATCAAGCGCTCGGTGGTGGTGGCTTCGCCTGCCGATGACGCGCCGTTGATGCGCCTGCGTGCGGCCATGTACTGCACGCGGATCGCCGAATATTTTCGCGACAAGGGCAAGAACGTCCTGCTGCTGATGGACTCGCTGACCCGCTTCGCCCAGGCCCAGCGCGAGATCGCCCTGGCCATCGGTGAACCACCGGCGACCAAGGGCTATCCGCCTTCGGTCTTCGCCCGCCTGCCCAAGCTGGTGGAGCGTGCCGGCAATGCCGAGGCCGGCGGGGGTTCGATTACCGCGTTCTACACCGTGCTCAGCGAGGGCGACGACCAGCAGGACCCGATCGCCGATGCCGCCCGTGGTGTGCTCGATGGCCACTTCGTGCTGTCGCGCCGGCTGGCCGAGGAGGGGCATTACCCGGCCATCGACATCGAAGCCTCGATCAGCCGGGTCATGCCGCAGGTGGTCAGCGCCGAGCATATGAAGCTGGCTCAGCGCTTCAAGCAGCTGTGGTCGCGTTATCAGCAAAGTCGCGATCTGATCAGCGTCGGCGCCTATGTGCCGGGCGGTGATGCCGATACTGATCTGGCCATCGCGCGCCAACCGGCCATGGCCCGCTACCTGCGCCAGGGCCTGCAGGAGAGCGAAGGGCTCGACGCCAGCGCCATGCAGTTGAGCCAGGTCTTCAACCCCACGGCGCAGGCCTGATAAATGGCCAACAGTCGTGCCGCGCGCCTGGCGCCGGTGATCGAGATGGCCGAGCGCGCCGAGCGCGAAGCCGCCCGCCAGCTGGGTCACTGCCAGGGCCTGCTGGGCAAGGCCGAGGCGCAACTCGGCGAACTCGAACGTTACCGTGGCGACTACCAGCAGCAGTGGATCACCGAAGGCCGCCAGGGCGTGTCCGGGCAGTGGCTGATGAACTACCAGCGTTTCCTCTCGCAACTGGAGTCTGCCATCGGCCAGCAACATCAGAGTGTCAACTGGCATCGCGAAAATCTGGCCAAGGCGCGCAGCATCTGGCAACAGCGCTATGCTCGTTTGGAGGGCCTACGCAAGCTGGTGCAACGTTACCTCGATGAGGCGCGCCTGGCTGAAGACAAACGCGAGCAAAAGCTGCTCGACGAACTGGCCCAACGCCTGCCTATGCGTGATCAACGATGATCGCGGTTGCTCGCTGTGACAGCCGGTGCTAAATCTGTCGCAGCACAGCACATACAAATAACAAGGAGTGCTTCATGAGCATCAGCGCACTGCCCTCGAATGACGGACAGGAACTGACCATTCAGATTCAGGGGCGCTTCGATTTTTCGGCGCACCAGGAATTCCGCGACGCTTACGAGCGCGTGAACATGACTCCCAAACGCTATGTGGTGGATCTCAAAGCAGCCACCTACCTCGACAGCTCGGCACTGGGCATGCTCCTGCTGTTGCGTGACCATGCCGGTGGCGACCATGCGCGCATCAGCCTGGTCAACTGCAACCCGGATGTGCGCAAGATTTTGTCCATCTCCAACTTCGAACAGCTGTTCCAGATCGGCTGAGCCAGCATGCCGACGCGCTTGTCCATCCTGATCGCCGAGGACAACGCTGCGGATCGCATGCTGCTGTCCACCATCGTCAATCGCCAGGGGCATCGCGCGCTGACCGCCAGCAATGGTCTGGAGGCGGTCATGCTATTCGAGCAGGAGCGTCCGCAGCTGGTGCTGATGGATGCGCTGATGCCGGTGATGGACGGTTTCGAGGCGGCGCGGCGGATCAAGGCCTGCGCCGGCGAGTCTCTGGTGCCGATCATCTTCCTCACCTCGCTGACTGAGAGCGAAGCGCTGGTGCGTTGCCTGGAGGCGGGCGACGACTTCCTCGCCAAGCCCTACAACCGGGTCATTCTGGAAGCCAAGATCCGCGCCATGGATCGCCTGCGTCGCTTGCAGGATACGGTGATGCAGCAGCGCGATCTGATCGCCAAGCACAACGAGCACCTGCTCACCGAGCAGCGGGTGGCCAAGGCGGTATTCGACAAGGTGGCGCACTCGGGCTGCCTGAATGCGCCGAACATCCGCTACCTGCAGTCGCCCTTTGCCCTGTTCAACGGTGATCTGCTGCTGGCAGCCTTCAAGCCTTCGGGTGGCATGCATGTGCTGCTCGGCGATTTCACCGGCCATGGCTTGCCGGCGGCCATCGGCGCCATGCCTCTGGCGGAAGTGTTCTACGGCATGACCGCCAAGGGTTTTTCCATGGCGGAAATCCTCCGTGAGATGAATGCCAAGCTCAAACGCATCCTGCCGGTGGGCGTGTTCTGCTGCGCGACCCTGCTCAACCTGAGCTTCCAGCGCCGGGTGGTGGAAGTGTGGAATGGTGGCTTGCCCGATGGCTATCTGTACCACGCGGCGACCGGCGAGCGCACTGCGCTGGTCTCGCGCCACCTGCCGCTGGGCGTGCTGGAGTCTGCCAGCTTCAATGACCATTACGAGGTGCATCCGCTGGCCTTGGGCGATCGGCTGTTCCTGTTCTCCGATGGGGTGCTGGAAACCTGCGACAGCGACGGGCAACTGTTCGGCGAGCAGCGCCTGCAGGCGATTTTCGCGGGACAGCATCCAGCCGAGCGCCTGTTCGACGAGATCCAGCTGGCGCTGGCGGCGTTCCGCGGCGAGGCCCAGGACGATGTGAGCATGATCGAACTCGGCCTGATCGAGGAGGGCGGGCTGAGCCGACCACCCCTGGCGTTCTCCGATAGCGGCCTGAGCAGCCCGCTGGACTGGTCGGCCAGTTTCGAGTTCCGCGCGCAAACCCTCAAACGCTTCAATCCGCTGCCTTTCCTGTTGCAGCTGCTGCTCGAAGTGCAGGGCCTGCGCACCCAAGGCGGGGCGCTGTATACGGTGCTGGCCGAGCTGTACTCCAATGCCCTTGAGCATGGTGTGCTGGGCCTGGACTCGGCGCTCAAGTGCAATGCCGATGGCTTTGCCCATTACTACCAGCAACGCGCCACGCGCCTGGGCGAACTGCAGGACGGTTATGTGCGCTTTCATCTGGAGCTCTTGCCGCAGGCCGATGGCGGGCGTTTGCGCGTGCGGGTCGAGGACAGTGGCTGTGGTTTCGATGTTGCCGGTGCTATGGATTGCACGCAGATGAGCGCCGGGCTCAGTGGCCGTGGCTTGCGCCTGGTGCGCCAGCTGGCCCAGCACTGCGAGTGGTCGGCGGACGGTCGCGGGGTAAGCGTGGAGTTCTGCTGGTCGGCTCAGGCATAATCGCCGCTCGTGATCAAGGAGTGAGCAGGTGTCCGACCTCCACCTCGACAACAATGTGCTGGCCGCGCTGCAGGATGTCATGGAAGACGAGTATCCGGTGCTACTGGATACTTTTCTGGCCGACTCCGATGAGCGCCTGCGTAGTCTGCAGCATGCCCTGCAGGCTGCCGATGCTCAGGCCTTGCGTCTGGCTGCGCACAGCTTTAAAGGCAGCTGCAGTAACATGGGCGCGCCGCTACTGGCGGGCCTGTGCAAGCAGCTGGAAGAGGCTGCCCGTCGTGAACAGCTGGATGTGGCGCCTGGGCTGATCGAGCAGGTCGAACGCGAGTTCGCCATTGTGCGCATCCTGTTTCGCGCCGAGCGCCAGCGTTACCGCTAGTTTCCGCCCTCTATTGCCCTCTCTCTGGCATGTTCTTGGTCGCGCATCAGGAATCTGGCCCACTGCTTGCTATATCCCGGTACGACCCAACCAAAAACGGAGAGTACCCATGTCCGTTGCACCGGATTTCCTGTTACAGACCGCACCCGATGTGCGGCCCAAGGCCGCCGTGGCAAAGCCTCCTTCTAGTGCGCCGGAGCCCGTCAAAAACGAGGCTTCCAGCTTTGCCGAGGTGTACGCCAAGGAACGTCAGAGTAAGGTGGCCGAGCGCAAGGAGGCGGCTGCCAAGTCCAGCTCTGAGCCTGCTGATGAGGGCAAATCGGCAGAGCCAGCGAGCGGCGAAACTGCCACGGAGCAGCCAGTCGTTGCCGATAGCGGCAAGGCCTTGCCGGAGGAGGGTGTGGCAGAGGAAGCGTCGACCCTCGACCCTCTGCTGTTGATGGCCATGACAGGCCAGTTGCCCGTCGACGAGGCCTCGGTAGCCGTGGTTGATGGTGAGATTTTGCCCGTGGTTGAGGGCGAGGTCGTCACCGCTACTGCTACCGATACCGCTCTGCCAACCCTGCTGCCCACCACCCCGCTGGTGAACAGTGCCGCACCGGCGACACTCACCGAAGCCAGCCATGATCCCGAGCTGGATATGCTCAACACTCTGCCAGGCGTGCGTATGGCGCTGGAGATAGGGGCGCAAAACCAGGCGGCGGCTCAGCAGCAGTTGAGTCCAGGCGCTCTGGCGGCGCAGCAGGCGGTCAACCCGAGTGAGGGCTTTGCCAATGCTCTGGCGGCAATGGCAGGTGATGCCGTACCCGCCGAAGAGGGTGAAAGCAGCGAGCTGGATGTGGCCGAACTGCTTGGCGAGAGCGTGGAAAGCAGCCTGCCGGGTGTGCGTGAGGGGCAGACGGACGCACGCGCCGATGCCCTGGCCAGCAAGCTCAGCGCGCTGAGCCAGGCGATTGCTCAGCAGACCACTCAGGCGCAGCGTTTGCCGCTGGTGCCAGGGCAGGCCGTCGCCATGCAGCAGGGCGCGTGGAGTGAGGCAGTGGTCGACCGTGTCATGTGGCTGTCCAGCCAGAACCTCAAGTCGGCGGAGATCCAGCTCGACCCGGCCGAGCTGGGGCGCCTGGAAGTGCGCATCGAGATGAACAAGGATCAGGCCGCCCAGGTGACCTTCATCAGTGCCAACGCCAACGTGCGTGACCAGCTGGAAGGGCAGATGCAGCGCCTGCGTGACATGTTCACCCAGCAGGGCATGGGGCAGCTCGATGTCAACGTCTCCGATCAGTCGCTGGCTCGCGGCTGGCAGGGTGGGGGTGAGGATTCCCAGCGTCAGTCCGGCCGCTCCGGTGGTTCCGGTATGGAGGGCGAGGATGAATTGCTCAGTGGCATCAGCGAGGTTCGCAGCCCCACCAGCAGCGCTCCGCGTGGTTTGGTGGACTACTACGCCTGACCTGTTGCACCTCGCTTCAAGGTAAAAAAACTGCGCCCGGTGCCGAGAAAAGCACCGGGCGCAGTCGTTTTCGGGTGACAGGCGGTCTGTGCCTTGGTATATCGGCAGGCTGTGTCGGCGGGCGCTTGAGCAGCTATTTTGTTTACAAGGTGGCATAACACTTGCTCCTAAGCCTTTGACCGCAGACAAAACCCTGATCAGCGACGGATTTTTGGCATGGCAAAGAAACAAGCGCCGCAACCTCCAGCAGATGGCGACAAACCGGCTGGCAAGAGCAAGTTGAAGCTCATCATCCTGATCGGGGTGGCGTTGCTGTTGGCTATTGGCCTGTCCGTGGGGGCCACGCTGTTCCTGCTGGGCAAGGGTGATAGCAAGGAGCAAGAGGATGTGGCTGCCGAAGAGGGCGCTGCCGAGTCTGCTGCTCCCGTCAAGAAGCTGGCTATCTACGAGCAGATAGCACCGGCCTTCATCGTCGATTTCAATCACCAGGGCCGAAAGCGCTACATGCAGGTCAGTGTGGCCCTGATGGCCCGTGATCAGGCCGAACTGGATGCGCTGAAGGTGCATATGCCGGTATTGCGCAACCGTCTGGTGATGATGTTCTCCGGGCAGGACTTCGCTACCTTGCTCACCCCGCTGGGCAAGGAAATGCTGCGTCAGCAGGCCACCACCACGGTGCAGGAGCTGGCGCAGAAAGAAACCGGCAAAATGGTGGTCGAACAGGTGTTGTTCACCAATCTAGTGTTGCAGTAGGCGGGAGTTACACATGGCCGTACAAGACCTGCTGTCACAGGACGAAATCGATGCGCTGCTGCATGGCGTCGACGATGGCCTGGTCGAGACCGAAGACGAAGCTGAGCCCGGCAGCGTCAAAAGCTATGACCTGACCAGCCAGGACCGCATCGTCCGTGGGCGCATGCCGACCCTGGAGATGATCAACGAACGTTTCGCCCGCTACACCCGCATCAGCATGTTCAACCTGCTGCGCCGCTCGGCCGATGTGGCCGTGGGTGGCGTGCAGGTGATGAAGTTCGGCGAGTACGTGCACTCGTTGTACGTGCCGACCAGCCTCAACCTGGTGAAGATGAAGCCGCTGCGCGGCACCGGTCTGTTCATTCTCGACGCCAAGCTGGTGTTCAAGCTGGTCGACAACTTTTTCGGCGGCGATGGCCGTCACGCCAAGATCGAAGGCCGCGAATTCACCCCGACCGAGCTGCGGGTGGTGCGCATGGTGCTGGATCAGGCCTTTGTCGACATGAAGGAAGCCTGGCACGCAGTGATGGACGTTAACTTCGAGTACATCAACTCGGAAGTGAACCCGGCACTGGCCAACATCGTCAGCCCCAGCGAAGTGGTCGTCGTGTCGACCTTCCACATCGAGCTGGACGGCGGCGGCGGCGACCTGCACATCACCATGCCCTATTCGATGATCGAGCCGATCCGCGAGATGCTCGACGCCGGCTTCCAGTCCGATGTCGACGATCAGGATGAACGCTGGATCAAGGCCCTGCGCGAGGACATCCTCGACGTCAACGTACCGCTGGGCGCTACCCTGGCCCGCCGCGAGCTCAGGCTGCGTGACATCCTGCACATGCAGCCGGGCGACGTGATTCCGGTGGAGTTGCCAGAAAGCATCATCATGCGCGCCAACGGCGTGCCGGCGTTCAAGGTCAAGCTGGGTGCGCACAAGGGCAACCTGGCCATGCAGGTAATCGAACCTATCGAGCGTCTGCGCTAAGCAGGCGCCAGGGCCTGGCATGACCAGGCCTGTCCAAATAATTAGCCCGCCGAGGAATAGCGATGGCAGACGAAGAAGAAGGCACCTCTCCCGAGGAGCAGGCACTGGCCGATGAGTGGGCTGCAGCATTGGCCGAAGCCGGCGATGACGCCGCGCAGGACGATATCGATGCGCTGATGGCCCAGGGCGGTGGTGGCGCGGCAGCGCCGGCGGCACCGCGGGTGGCGATGGAAGAGTTCGATGCCGGGCCCAAGCTCGGCAATGGCCCGGTCAGCCTGGACGGGCCGAACCTGGACGTGATCCTGGACATCCCGGTGTCGATCTCCATGGAAGTCGGCAGCACCGATATTTCCATTCGCAACCTGCTGCAGCTCAACCAGGGCTCGGTGGTGGAACTCGATCGCCTGGCCGGCGAGCCGCTGGATGTTCTGGTCAACGGCACGCTGATCGCCCATGGCGAGGTGGTGGTGGTCAACGAGAAGTTCGGCATCCGCCTGACCGACGTGATCAGCCCCAGCGAGCGCATCAAGAAGCTGCGCTGAGGCGACCATGCACAGACTCTGCGGTTTGCTGCTGGCCCTGCCACTGATGGCCCTGGCCGAAGCACCGGCGACACCCGTTGCACCGGCGGTGACGCCGATGGCTGCAGCCGGCATCGGTGGCCAACTGGTGCAGCTGCTGCTTGGCCTGCTGCTGGTGATCGGTCTGATCTTCGCTTTGGCCTGGGTCATGCGCCGGGTGCAGCAGTTCGGCCCGCGTGGCGGCCAGGCGATCAAACTGGTGGCCAGTCAGGCGCTCGGGCCGCGTGACCGTCTGCTGCTGGTGCAGGTGGGCGGCGAACAGATCCTTCTCGGTCTCAGCGCCGGGCGCATCACCCCGTTGCACGTGCTCAAGGAGCCGGTGCTGCTCAGTGATGCCGAGCCGGCCACCCCGGAATTTGCCCAGCGCCTGATGGAGCTGCTCGGCAAGGATCAGCAGGGCCCCAAGGACAAGGACAAGACATGAGCGTCTGGCGCATTCTGCTGACTCTACTGTTGGCACTGGCGGCACCACTGGCGTTCGGCGCCGATGATCCTTTGTCGCTCAAGGCGATTACCCTGAGCACCAACGCCGAAGGGCAGCAGGAGTATTCGGTCAGCCTGCAGATCCTGCTGATCATGACGGCGCTGAGCTTTATCCCGGCGTTCGTCATGCTGATGACCAGCTTCACCCGGATCATCATCGTGTTTTCCATTCTGCGTCAGGCCCTGGGCCTGCAGCAGACACCGTCGAACCAGATCCTCATCGGCCTGGCCCTGTTCCTGACCATGTTCATCATGGCCCCGGTGTTCGACAAGATTAACCAGGATGCCCTTCAGCCCTATCTCAACGAGCAGTTGCCGGCGCAGCAGGCGATTGCCAAGGCCGAGGTGCCGATCAAGGAGTTCATGCTGGCGCAGACCCGTGCCTCCGACCTGGAACTGTTCGTGCGCCTGTCCAAGCGTACCGACATCGCCTCGCCGGAGCAGGCGCCGTTGACCATCCTGATCCCGGCGTTCGTCACCTCCGAGCTGAAGACTGCGTTCCAGATCGGTTTCATGATCTTCATCCCGTTCCTGATCATCGACATGGTGGTGGCCAGTATCCTCATGGCGATGGGTATGATGATGCTCTCGCCGCTGATCATCTCCTTGCCGTTCAAGATCATGCTGTTCGTCCTGATCGATGGCTGGGCACTGATCATGGGTACTCTGGCCGGCAGTTTCGGCACCCTATAGCGAGGCTGACATGACTCCGGAAATCGCCGTCGACCTGTTCCGCGAAGCGCTCTGGCTGACTGCCGTGATCGTCGGCCTGCTGGTCATGCCCAGCCTGCTGGTGGGCCTGCTGGTGGCCATGTTCCAGGCCGCCACGCAGATCAACGAACAGACCCTGAGCTTCGTCCCGCGCCTGCTGGTGATGCTGCTCACCCTGATCTGGGCCGGACCCTGGCTGGTGCGCCAGCTGATGGAGTACACCCAGAACCTGATTCAGAACATTCCGCTGTTGATCGGCTGATGCTCGAGCTGACCAACGCACAGATCGGCGGCTGGCTGGGGCAGTTCCTCTTGCCGCTGTTCCGTATCGCCTCGATGCTGATGGTCATGCCGGTGATCGGTACCCAGCTGGTGCCGGCGCGGGTGCGCCTGTACCTGGCGCTGGCGATCTGCCTGGTGCTGGCACCGACCCTGCCGCCGATGCCGCAGGTCGACTCGGTGAGCCTGCAGTCGATGCTGCTGATTGGCGAGCAGGTGCTGATCGGGGTGATGTTCGGTTTTGTCCTGCAGTTGTACTTCCACCTGTTCGCCGTAGCCGGGCAGATCATTGCCATCCAGATGGGCCTGGGCTTCGCCTCCATGGTCGACCCGGCCAATGGCGTGTCGGTGCCGGTGCTCGGCCAGTTCCTGCTGATGCTGGTGACCTTGCTGTTCCTCGCCATGAATGGCCACCTGGTGGTGTTCGAGGTGCTCGCCGAGAGCTTTGTCACCCTGCCGGTGGGGCAGGGGCTGCTGGTCGATCACTACTGGGAGCTGGCCGGCAAGCTCAGTTGGGTGCTTGCCGCGGGCCTGCTGCTGTCGCTGCCGGTGGTGATCGCCTTGCTGGTGGTCAACCTGGCCTTCGGTGTGATGACCCGTGCGGCGCCGCAGCTGAACATCTTTTCCATCGGTTTTCCGCTGACCCTGGTACTGGGCCTGGCCATCTTCTGGCTGGGCATCGCCGATTTTCTTGCGCATTTCCAGGTGCTGACCAGCGAAGCCCTGGACCTGCTGCGCGAACTGGCGCGTACGCGCTAAGGAGGCTGCGTGGCGGAAAGCGAAAGCGGTGCCGACAAGAGCGAGGAACCCACTAGTAAGCGCCTGGAAGAGGCGCGCAAGAAGGGCCAGATCGCCCGTTCCCGAGAGCTCAACACCCTCGCGGTGACCCTCGCCGGTGCCGTGGCGTTGTTGATGTACGGCGGGCAGATGGGCGATGCCTTGCTCGACATCATGCGCGCCAACTTCGCCTTGCCGCGCGAGGTACTGCTGGATGACCGCAGCATGGCGCTGTACCTGCTGGCGGCGGGCAAGGCGGCGCTGGAGATGATGCAGCCGTTCCTGATCGTGCTGCTGATTGCCTCCATCGTCGGCCCGATTGCTCTGGGGGGCTGGCTGTTCTCCGCCGAGGCGCTGCAACCCAAGGCCAGCCGGATGAATCCCTGGGAAGGGCTCAAACGCATGTTCTCGACCAAGGCCCTGGTCGAGCTGCTCAAGGCCCTGGCCAAGTTCGTGATCATCCTGATGGTGGGGCTGGCCGTGCTCTCGGCGGATCAGGACGACCTGATGGCGCTGGCCAATGAGCCGGTCGAGTCGGCCATCCTGCACGGCGCGCTGATCGTCGGGCAGAGCACCCTGTGGCTGGCCTGTGGCCTGATTCTGATTGCCGCGGTGGATGTGCCGTTCCAGCTCTGGGATGCCAAGCAGAAGCTGATGATGACCAAGCAGGAAGTGCGCGACGAGTACAAGGACAGCGAGGGCAAGCCCGAGGTCAAGTCAAAGATCCGCCAGTTGCAGCGGCAGATGGCCGAGCGGCGGATGATGCAACAGGTGCCGGAGGCCGACGTGGTGATCACCAACCCGACGCACTTCGCCGTGGCCCTCAAGTACGACCCGGCCAAGGGCAATGCGCCGGTGTTGCTGGCCAAGGGTGGCGACTTCCTGGCGCTGAAGATTCGCGAGATTGCCCAGGAACACAAGGTCACCCTGCTCGAATCGCCCGCCCTGGCGCGAGCGGTGTACTTCTCCACCGAAATCGATCATGAAATTCCCGCGGGCCTCTACCTGGCCGTGGCCCAGGTGCTGGCCTACGTCTACCAGCTCAAGCAGTTCCGCGCCGGCAAGGGCAAGCGCCCGGGGCCGCTGCCGGATCTGCCGATTCCGCCGGACCTGCGCCGCGACGAGTAGCGCGCTGTACGTTCGTCGCCTGCCGTTGACAGCTCTGTCGTGCGACCTACACCTGCTAGTAGGTCGGTGGCCTTGCCGTTGCCGTGGTACTGAACCTGAACGGAGTCAGATCACTCGCTACGGAGCATCCCATGGCCAGAATTGCCCTCACCAGCGCCCTGCGCGGCGAATACGAACACCTCTTCAACAGCTGTCAGATTCGCCCGGCCAAGGCCGGCGAGGTCGAAGCCCTGATCGATAAACTGAATGGCAACCGTCCGCGCTACCAGCGTGTAGGCCAGGCGCTGGGCATTCCCTGGGGTTTCATCGCGGTGGTGCACAACATGGAAAGCAGCCAAAGCTTCACCGGCCACCTGCACAACGGCGATCCGCTGACGGCGCGTACCGTGCAGGTACCCGCCGGGCGGCCGAAGAGCGGAAATCCGCCCTTTACCTGGGAGGAGAGCGCCGAAGATGCCCTGCTGCTGAAGAAGCTGGGCGCGATGACCGACTGGAGTCTGGCCGGTACGCTCTACCAGTTGGAGTTGTACAACGGCTTCGGCTACCGCCTGCACCACCCGCATGTGCTGAGCCCTTACCTGTGGGGCTATTGCAACCACTACAGCAGTGGCAAGTACGTGCAGGACGGCACCTGGTCAGATAGCGCGATTACCAAGCAGTGTGGCGCCGCTGTGTTGCTGCGGCGCATGGCCGAGCGCGGCCTGGTCGAGTTTGCCGATCAGCCTAAACCGGTGGTGGTGGCCTACTCGATGAGTGCGTCCGCCGATCCACTCGAGATGCAGCGGGTCGAGGCCCTGCAGGGTTGGCTGAATACCTACCCTGGAATCTTCGTCAAGGTCGACGGCATTCCCGGCAAACGCACCTCCGAGGCTTACCAGTTGGTGACGGGCGACTACCTGCCGGGCGATCCACGGGCGCGTCAGCGCATTGCCGCCTAGCCGCTGAACCGCCCTGCAGTCCGCAGGGCGGCCCTTGTTTCGCGGGCGCTGCAGGCTCGTCGAGCAAATTGGAATGCTTCTTGCCATAACTCCAGCACGGCGCGCTTTCGCGTCAAAAGATTGAATAGGCTGGGGAAAACAAGTGGCAGTGGATCGCGCGCAAATCATCGGTGACGTACGCACCAACCTGTCGGGGTTACGCCACGGCAATCTGGGCATCCCGCTGATGCTGCTGGTCATGCTTGCCATGGTCATGCTGCCGATCCCGCCGTTCCTGCTCGACGTGCTGTTTACCTTCAGTATTGCGCTGTCCATCGTGGTCCTGCTGGTGGCGATCTATTCCTTGCGCCCGCTGGATTTTGCCGTGTTCCCAACCGTGCTGCTGGCCGCGACGCTGCTGCGCCTGGCGCTCAACGTCGCCTCCACGCGGGTGGTGCTGCTGCACGGCCAGGACGGTCACGATGCCGCCGGTAAGGTGATCCAGGCCTTTGGTGAGGTGGTGATCGGCGGTAACTACGTGGTCGGTGCGGTGGTGTTCGCCATCCTCATGATCATCAACTTCGTGGTGGTCACCAAGGGTGCCGGGCGTATTTCCGAAGTGAGCGCACGCTTCACCCTGGATGCCATGCCCGGCAAGCAGATGGCCATCGACGCCGACCTCAACTCCGGCCTGATCGACCAGCCGGAAGCCAAGCGCCGGCGCACCGAGGTGTCCCAGGAAGCCGATTTCTATGGCTCGATGGACGGTGCCAGCAAGTTCGTCCGCGGCGACGCCATTGCCGGTCTGCTGATTCTGTTCATCAACCTGATCGGCGGTATCGCCATCGGCATGTTCCAGCACGACCTGGCCTTCGGCGAGGCGGGGCGCATCTACACCCTGCTGACCATCGGTGACGGCCTGGTGGCGCAGATTCCGTCGCTGCTGCTGTCCACCGCGGCGGCGATCATGGTTACCCGCGTGTCGACCTCGGAGGACATGGGCGCCCAGGTAAGCCGGCAGATGTTCGCCTCACCGCGCGCGCTGGCGGTTGCCGCGGCCATCATGATCGCCATGGGCCTGGTGCCGGGCATGCCGCATTTCTCCTTCATCAGCCTCGGCCTGATCGCTGCCGGCGCTGCCTACTGGATCGCCAACAAGCAGCGCAAGGGCAAGGAAGAAGAGGTCAAGGAAGTCCAGCGTCAGCAGGAACTGCTGCCGGCGCAGCGCTCCCAGGAAGTCAAGGAGCTAGGTTGGGATGACGTTACCCCGGTTGACATGGTCGGCCTGGAGGTAGGCTATCGCCTGATCCCGCTGGTCGATCGGGCCCAGGGTGGGCAATTGCTGGCGCGGATCAAGGGGGTGCGCAAGAAGCTCTCCCAGGAAATGGGCTTCCTGATGCCCTCGGTGCATATCCGCGACAACCTTGATCTGCTGCCCAATGCCTACCGCCTGACCCTGATGGGCGTCAGCGTGGCCGAAGCCGAGGTGTACCCGGAGCGCGAGTTGGCGATCAACCCGGGGCAGGTGTTCGGCACCCTCAATGGGATTGCCGCCAAGGACCCGGCATTCGGCCTGGAGGCGGTGTGGATCGACCCGACCCAGCGCGACCAGGCGCAATCGCTTGGCTACACGGTGGTCGACGCCAGCACCGTGGTTGCCACCCACCTTAACCAGGTGCTGCACAAGCACGCCCACGAACTGCTCGGTCATGAGGAAGTGCAGCAGCTGCTGCAGTTGCTGGCCAAGAGCTCGCCGAAGCTGGCCGAAGAGCTGGTGCCGGGCCTGGTGTCGCTGTCGACCCTGCTCAAGGTGCTGCAGGCTTTGCTGCAGGAACAGGTGCCGGTGCGCGACATCCGCACCATCGCCGAAGCCATCGCCAACGTGGCGCCAAAGAGTCAAGATCCCGCCGCGATGGTCGCCGCGGTGCGTGTCGCGCTGGCCCGCGCAATCGTGCAAAGCGTTGTGGGACTAGAGCCGGAGCTGCCTGTGATCACCCTGGAGCCCAGGTTGGAACAGATATTGCTCAATAGCCTGCAGAAGGCCGGTCAGGGCTCCGAGGATGGCATCCTCCTCGAACCTGGCATGGCTGAAAAGCTGCAACGCTCCCTGGTGGAAGCGGCGCAGCGCCAGGAAATGCTCGGCAAACCGGTGATCCTGCTGGTAGCCGGCCCGGTTCGGGCGATGCTCTCGCGGTTTGCGCGGCTCGCAGTACCCAGCATGCATGTCCTGGCTTATCAGGAAATACCGGATAACAAGCAGGTCACGATCGTTGCCACGGTCGGCCAGAACTGAGGGTTCTAAGCCATGCAAGTCAAACGCTTCTTCGCCGCCGATATGCGTCAAGCCATGAAACTGGTGCGCGATGAGCTGGGCGCCGACGCTGCCATCATCGGCAATCGTCGGGTGGCCGGCGGTGTCGAGCTGACTGCCGCGCTGGACTATCAGCTGCCGGCCGAGCCGGTGCGCCAGCCCAACGCGGCGTTGGAAGCCGAGCTGCGCAAGACCCAGGCGAAGATCGCCAATGCCCAGGCCGACCTGACCAGCCGGGCGGTTGCCGACGGACGCAAGGATCGCCAGCTGTTCGCCAACGAATCGATCATCGCCCCGGAGCTGCCGGCCTCGCTGGTCAAACCGCAGCGTCCGGCAACCCCGCAAGCTGCTCCGGTTGCCGTTCGCCCGACAGCCGACCAGGGCGCCATCGATGCCATGCGCTTCGAGCTGCATGGTCTGCGTGAACTGATCGAAGTACAGCTGGGCTCGATTGCCTGGGGCCAGTTGCAGACCCGTAAGCCGCAGCAGGCCAACCTGTGGCGTCGCTTGCAGCGCATGGGCCTGTCCGCAGAAATTTCCAAGGCGCTGCTGGAACGTGTCGGCAAAGTGGCTGAGCCGCGCCAGGCCTGGCGCATGCTGTTGGCGCACCTGGCTCACGCGATCAAGACGCCGAAAGTCGAGCCGTTGGAGGAGGGTGGGGTGATCGCCCTGGTCGGTCCGGCCGGCATGGGCAAGACCACCACCCTGGCCAAGCTGGCGGCGCGTTATGTACTCAAGTACGGCTCGCAGAGCATCGCCCTGGTGAGCATGGACAGCTTCCGCATCGGTGCCCAGGAGCAGCTGAAGACCCTCGGGCGTATCCTCGATGTTTCGGTGACTCTGGTCGATCCGGGCCAGTCGCTGGTCCAGGCCCTGGCACCGCTGGCGCGCAAGCGCGTGGTGCTGATCGATACCGCCGGCCTGCCAGCCAACGACCCGGCCCTGCGCATGCAGCTGGAAAGCCTCGCCGGGCGCGGCGTGAATGCCAAGAATTACCTGGTGTTGGCCGCCACCAGCCAGAGCCAGGTGCTCAAGGCGGCCTACCATAGTTACAAGCGCTGCGGCCTGGCCGGTTGCATCCTGAGCAAACTGGATGAAGCCACCAGCCTCGGCGAAGTTTTAGGGCTGGCTATCAGCCAGCATCTACCGGTAGCCTATCTGACTGATGGGCCGAAGATTCCGGACGATGTGCAGGTGCCGCGCAGCCACCAGTTGGTGAGCCGGGCGGTCAGCCTGCAAACCGCGGAAGATCCGAGCGAAGAGGCCATGGCCGATGTATTTACCAGTCTGTACCACAATCCGGCCAGGCGGGCGGGTTAGGGCAGGCGGTAGCGGCCAAGGCGATCTAGTGTTGAGGAAAGGTCGGTGTAGTTGCCCGATCAGCCCAGTCCAGGCAAGACAAGGTGTGTAGAAAACATGGGTAGTTTGCATCCCGTACAGGTGATTGCAGTGACCGGCGGCAAAGGTGGCGTCGGCAAGACCAACGTGTCGGTGAATCTGTCACTGGCGCTGGCCGATCTCGGTCGCCGGGTCATGCTGATGGACGCCGACCTCGGCCTGGCCAACGTCGACGTGCTGCTCGGCCTGACGGCCAAGCGCACCCTGGCCGACGTGATATCCGGCGAGTGCGACCTCAAGGACGTGCTGATCCAGGGCCCCGGCGGTGTTCGTATCGTGCCGGCGGCTTCCGGCACGCAGAGCATGGTGCAACTGACACCCATGCAGCATGCCGGCCTGATCCAGGCCTTCAGCGACATCAGCGACAACCTCGACGTGCTGGTGATCGATACCGCCGCCGGCATTGGCGATGGCGTGGTCAGCTTCGTTCGCGCGGCCCAGGAAGTGATAGTCGTGGTCTGCGATGAGCCGACTTCGATCACCGACGCCTATGCCCTGATCAAGCTGCTCAACCGTGATTACGGCATGAGTCGTTTCCGTGTTCTGGCCAATATGGCCCACAGCCCGCAGGAAGGTCGCAACCTCTTTGCTAAGCTGACTAAAGTGACTGACCGTTTCCTCGATGTGGCCCTGCAATACGTGGGCGCCGTGCCGTACGACGAGTCAGTCCGCAAGGCCGTGCAGAAGCAGCGCGCGGTCTATGAAGCTTTCCCGCGCTCGAAGTGCGCACTGGCGTTCAAGGCGATCGCCCAGAAAGTCGACACGTGGCCCTTACCGGCCAACCCGCGCGGCCATCTGGAGTTTTTCGTCGAGCGTTTGGTGCAGCAACCGATCGCGGGAACGGCGGTATGACAGCAGCAGCCAGTGGACTCCGTATGTACAACAAGGCGCAGGCGCAGGATTCCCAGCACCAGCTGATTGAGCGCTACGGGCCGCTGGTCAAGCGCATTGCCTACCACCTGCTGGCGCGGCTGCCGGCCAGCGTGCAGGTGGATGATCTGATCCAGGCCGGCATGATCGGCCTGCTCGAAGCCTCGAAGAAATATGACGGAGGCAAGGGCGCCAGTTTCGAAACCTACGCCGGTATCCGCATCCGTGGCGCCATGCTCGATGAGGTGCGCAAGGGTGACTGGGCGCCGCGCTCGGTACACCGCAACACCCGCATGGTCAGCGACGCCATCAGAAAGATTGAGGCCCGCACGGGTCGAGACGCTAAAGATCAAGAGGTTGCGGCCGAACTCCAATTGAGTCTCGAGGATTACTACGGCATTCTTGGCGACACTTTGGGCAGCCGCCTGTTCAGCTTCGACGACCTGATGCAGGACGGTGAACATGGCGGCATGCATGAAGACACCGGGAGCACCCAGACCGAACCTCTGCATGAACTGGAAGACGAGCGCTTCCAGTCGGCGCTGGCTGAAGCCATCGCCAACCTGCCAGAGCGCGAACGCCTGGTTTTGGCGCTGTACTACGACGAAGAACTGAATCTCAAGGAAATCGGTGAGGTCCTGGGAGTCAGTGAGTCCCGTGTCAGCCAGCTGCACAGCCAGTGCGCCGCACGTTTGCGTGCGCGTCTGGGTGAGTGGCGGGCCAGCTGAAGGGCTACCGGTTTCACGATTGCGGCGTCCCCGGGGGCCGGTGACGTTTAAGACTGTACGGAGGTCGACTTGGACAAGAACATGAAAATCCTCATCGTTGATGACTTCTCGACGATGCGACGGATCATCAAGAACCTCTTGCGTGATTTGGGATTTACCAATACCGCCGAGGCGGATGACGGTGTGACCGCATTGCCGATGCTGCAGAGTGGCAGCTTCGACTTTCTGGTGACCGACTGGAACATGCCCGGTATGACCGGCATCGACCTGTTGCGCGCGGTGCGTGCCGACGATCGCCTGAAAACCCTGCCGGTGCTGATGGTGACGGCCGAGGCCAAGCGTGACCAGATCATCGAGGCCGCGCAGGCTGGGGTGAATGGCTACGTGGTCAAGCCGTTCACGGCTCAGGTGCTGAAGGAGAAGATCGAAAAGATCTTCGAGCGGGTTAATGGCTGATGTTCGCCACGAGGGCGCTATGGCACACGATGACTCCCTGGGCGAGCTTGAATCGACCCTGAAGCTGCATGCAACGCAACTCGTCGACAGCCTGGAAAAAGGCCGTTTTGGCGAAGCCGTACAACTGATTCACGAACTCAACCAGACCCGCGACCGCGGTCTGTACCAGGAAGTTGGCCGGCTGACGCGCGAGTTGCACAACGCCATCGTCAATTTCCAGATTGATCCCGGTAATCCCCACGCCCAGGAAATCTCGCAGATCAGCGACGCTACCGAGCGTCTGTCCTACGTGGTGCAGATGACCGAGAAAGCGGCCAATCGCACCATGGACCTGGTCGAACAGAGCGCGCCGCTGGTCAATGATCTGGGTGACGAGGCGCAGAGCCTCAGCGCCGACTGGGGCAAGTTCATGCGCCGCGAGCTGGGCGCCGAGGCCTTCCGTGAGCTGGCCAAACGTATCGAACTGTTCCTCGCCCACAGCGAGCGCGACAGTCATAAGCTCTCCGGTTACCTGAACGACATTTTGCTGGCGCAGGACTATCAGGACCTGACCGGCCAGGTGATCAAGCGCGTGACGCAACTGGTCACCGAGGTTGAAGGAAATCTGCTGAAGCTGGTGTTGATGGCCAGCCATGTCGATCGGTTTGCTGGTATCCAGCATGACCACGAGGCGCTACGCGCCGAGCAAGAACAACAAAAAGAGCCTTCCCGGGGTGAAGGTCCGCAGATTCATGCCGATAAGCGTGAGGACGTCGCATCCAATCAGGACGATGTCGATGATCTGCTGTCCAGCCTGGGATTTTAAGGCTCTAACAGAGCCTTTGGAGCGCACCGATGAGCTTCGACGCCGATGAAGAAATCCTCCAGGACTTCCTGGTAGAGGCCGGCGAAATTCTTGAGTTGCTGTCCGAACAACTGGTCGAGCTGGAAAGTCGACCGGATGATACGGACCTGCTCAATGCTATTTTCCGCGGTTTTCACACGGTCAAAGGGGGCGCGGGTTTCCTCCAGCTGAACGAGCTGGTGGAGTGCTGCCATATCGCGGAAAACGTCTTCGACATCCTGCGCAAGGGTGAACGGCGAGTCACTGCCGAGCTGATGGACGTGGTGCTGCAGGCTCTGGATGCGGTCAACGAGATGTTCAGCCAGGTGCGCGAGCGTTCAGCTGTCACTCCGGCTTCGCCCGAGTTGCTGGCGGCGCTGGCGCGCTTGGCCGACCCGGAAAGCGCGGATGAAGTGGCCGAGCCCGAAGCGGAACTGGAAGCCGAAGAGGCGCCCGCCGAGGTTGCCTCCGGTGACATCACCGATAGCGAGTTCGAGCAGTTGCTCGAAGCGATCAGTGAGCCGGATGAGCAGGGCGCGGCTCCCGCGGCAGCTTCCGGTGATGAAATCACCGATGACGAATTCGAATCGTTGCTCGATCAGCTACACGGCAAGGGCAAGTTCGCCGAGCCAGTCGTAGCTGCGCCAACTGCGGCCGCGGCTGCCCCGGCCAAGGCCGGTGACGAGATCACCGATGACGAGTTCGAGGCGCTGCTTGACCAGTTGCATGGCAAGGGCAAGTTTGTAGCCGCTGAGGAAGAGCCGGCTCCCGTTGTTGCTAAAGCGCCGGCTAGCGCGGCAGCGGGCGACGACATCACCGATGACGAGTTCGAAGCACTGCTCGATCAGTTGCACGGCAAAGGCAAGTTCGACGAAACCGCCGTGCTGCCGGCTGCCGCTCCTGTAGCGGCGGTGAAAGCCGCTCCGCCGGCCAAACCTGCTGTCGCCAAGCCGGCCGCCAAACCTGCGGCTAAGGCCGAGCCGGTCAAGGCTGCCGCGCCACCACCTCCAGCCGCAGCAGCAGACAAAGCTCCAGCAGCAGCCAGCGAAGCCGAGACCACGGTACGGGTGGATACCGCGCGCCTGGACGAGATCATGAACATGGTCGGTGAGCTGGTGCTGGTGCGTAACCGTCTGGTGCGCCTGGGCCTGAACAGCGGCGACGAAGCCATGTCCAAGGCCGTTTCCAACCTCGATGTGGTGACTGCGGATCTGCAGACCTCGGTCATGAAGACCCGCATGCAGCCGATCAAGAAGGTCTTCGGCCGTTTCCCGCGGCTGGTTCGCGATCTGGCGCGCCAACTGAAGAAAGAGATCAACCTGGAACTGGTCGGTGAAGAAACCGACCTCGACAAGAACCTGGTCGAGGCGCTGGCCGATCCACTGGTGCACTTGGTACGCAACGCAGTCGACCACGGTATCGAAATGCCGGAAGAGCGCGAGGCCTCGGGCAAGGCACGTGGTGGTCGAGTGGTGCTGTCGGCCGAGCAGGAGGGCGACCACATCCTGCTGTCGATCTCCGACGACGGCAAAGGCATGGATCCGGAAATCCTGCGTGCCAAGGCCGTGGAAAAGGGCCTGATGGACAAGGATGCGGCCGATCGCCTGAGCGAGACCGAGTGCTTCAATCTGATCTTCGCCCCGGGCTTCTCGACCAAAACCGAGATTTCCGACGTGTCCGGGCGTGGCGTTGGCATGGACGTGGTGAAAACCAAGATTTCCCAGCTCAACGGCATCATCAACGTGCACTCGGTCAAGGACCAGGGTTCGAAGATCATCATCAAGGTGCCGCTGACCCTGGCGATCATGCCGACCCTGATGGTCATGCTCGGCAATCAGGCTTTTGCCTTCCCGCTGGTCAACGTCAACGAGATCTTCCACCTCGACCTGTCACGCACCAACGTGGTGGACGGTCAGGAAGTGGTGATCGTGCGCGACAAGGCGTTGCCGCTGTTCTATCTCAAGCGCTGGCTGGTGCGTGGCGCCAGCTACGAAGAGCAGCGTGAAGGTCATGTGGTGATTCTTACCGTTGGCAGCCAGCGCATCGGCTTCGTGGTCGATCAACTGGTCGGTCAGGAGGAAGTGGTGATCAAACCACTGGGCAAGATGTTGCAGGGCACTCCGGGCATGTCCGGCGCGACCATTACCGGCGACGGGCGCATAGCCCTGATCCTCGACGTGCCGAGTATGCTCAAGCGCTACGCACGTCGCATCTGATTGATTGCGGTCTGGCAACGCCAACCGCTCAGGAGTGTTTATGGCTGTCAAGGTCCTGGTGGTGGACGATTCCGGCTTCTTCCGTCGCCGGGTATCGGAAATTCTCTCCGCCGACCCGAATATCCAGGTGGTCGGTACCGCGACCAATGGCCGCGAGGCGATCGATCAGGCGCTGGCATTGAAGCCGGACGTGATCACCATGGACTACGAGATGCCGATGATGGACGGCATCACGGCGGTACGGAACATCATGCAGCGCTGCCCGACGCCGGTATTGATGTTCTCCTCGCTGACCCACGAAGGCGCCCGGGTCACCCTGGATGCGCTGGATGCCGGCGCGGTGGATTTTCTGCCGAAGAACTTCGAAGACATCTCGCGTAACCCGGAGAAGGTTAAGGCGCTGCTGTGTGAGAAGGTTCATTCGATTGCCCGCAGTAACCGCCGTAATAGCGGCTACAGTTCGGCGCCCGCAGCGGCTCCGGTTACGCCTGCCGCGACCGCCCGAAGTGCCGCGCCCGCAGCAGCTCCGGCTGCACGGGTGGCGACTGCAGCGGCCGGCACCACGGCGTCTGCCGGGGGAAGCTCGCCCGCCCCAAAGCGTAAATCCTACAAGCTGGTGGCCATCGGTACGTCTACCGGTGGCCCGGTGGCCCTGCAGCGGGTGTTGACTCAGCTGCCGGCCAATTTTCCGTCGCCCATTGTGCTGATCCAGCACATGCCGGCTGCTTTCACCAAGGCATTCGCCGAACGGCTGGACAAGCTGTGCCGGATTTCCGTCAAGGAAGCCGAGGATGGTGACGTGCTGCGCCCCGGTCTGGCTCTGCTGGCGCCCGGTGGCAAGCAGATGATGGTCGATCCGCGCGGCACTGTGCGCATCCTGCCGGGCGATGAGCGTCTGAACTACAAACCCTGTGTCGACATTACCTTCGGCTCGGCCGCCAAGTCGTACAACGACAAGGTGCTGGCCGTGGTTCTTACCGGCATGGGTGCCGATGGCCGCGAAGGTGCTCGTCTGCTCAAGCAGAGTGGCAGCCAGGTGTGGGCACAGGACGAGGCCAGCTGTGTGATCTATGGCATGCCGATGGCCATCGTCAAAGCTGACCTGGCGGATGCGGTATACGGTCTCGAAGATATTGGCCGGCATCTGGCTGAGGCCTGTATCTGATGGATGTACTGAGTCTTGTTGGGATCATCCTGGCATTTGTCGCCATCATCGGTGGCAATTACCTCGAGGGAGGCCACCTTGGGGCTCTGGTCAATGGCCCTGCCGCGCTGATCGTGATTGGTGGCACCCTGGGTGCGGCGTTTCTGCAGGCGCCGGTCAGTGTGTTCAAGCGCGCGCTGGTCATCTTGCGCTGGATTTTTTTCCCCCGCGGATCGATCTGGCCGGTGGTATCAGCAAGGTTGTCGGCTGGAGCATGACCGCGCGCAAGGAAGGGTTGCTCGGGTTGGAGCCGATTGCCGACACCGAGGATGATCCCTACGCACGCAAGGGGCTGCAGCTGCTGGTCGATGGCGCCGAGCCTGAGGCCATCCGCAGCATTCTCGAAGTCGACCTGTACACCCAGGAAGGCCGCGATATCCAGGCCGCCAAGATCTACGAAAGCATGGGCGGCTACTCGCCGACCATCGGCATCATCGGTGCGGTGATGGGCCTGATCCATGTGATGGGCAACCTGGCCGACCCGAGCAAGCTGGGTAGCGGTATTGCCGTGGCTTTCGTCGCCACCATCTATGGCGTGGCCTTCGCCAACCTGTTGCTGTTGCCGGTGGGCAACAAGCTCAAGGCCATTGCCGGCCGCCAGTCGTGCTATCGCGAGATGCTGCTGGAAGGCATTCTGTCCATTGCCGAGGGCGAGAACCCGCGCTCCATCGAGCTGAAGCTGCAAGGCTTCATGGACTGACAGGGGCAGGGGACCGACATGGCCCGGCGACGCAACCACGAAGAACATGAGAATCACGAGCGCTGGCTGGTGTCCTACGCGGACTTCATCACCCTGCTGTTCGCCTTCTTTGTGGTGATGTACTCGATTTCTTCGATTAACGAAGGTAAGTACAAGGTGCTTTCGCAGAGCCTGGTCGGGGTGTTCAGCGAGCCGGAACGGGCGATCAAGCCAATTCCCATCGGCGAAGAGAAACCGCGCACCACGGAGCCCGATCACACGATGGTCGAGGACAACCCGAACAGTTCATCGCCGCAGGCGAAAGATCCGCTGCAAGAGATTGCCAGCAACGTGCGTGAAGCCTTCGGTGACCTGATCAATGCCGAGCAGCTGACCGTGCGCGGCAACGAGCTATGGATCGAGATCGAGCTGAACTCCAGCCTGCTGTTCCCTAGCGGCGATGCGGTGCCGAACGAGCTGGCCTTCACCTTGATCGACAAGGTGGCGAAGATCCTCGCGCCTTACGAGAACCCGATCCATGTCGAAGGCTTTACCGACAATCTGCCGATCAGTACGGCTGAGTACCCCAGCAACTGGGAACTGTCGACAGCGCGTGCGGCCAGCATCGTGCGCATGCTGGCGATGGATGGGGTTGATCCGGGGCGCCTGGCTGCGGTGGGGTATGGGGAATTCCAGCCGGTGGCGGACAACGCCACCGCGGACGGGCGCGCGCGTAACCGCCGTGTGGTGCTGGTGATCTCGCGTAATCTGGAGGTAAGGCGCAGTATCAGTGGAACAGGCAGTGCCAATGCCAAGCCCGATGCGGCGCTGCAACGGGCTGGCACGCAACCTGCACCGGTGACACCGCTAGCGGTCCCTGCTGGGGATTCCGCCAATATTCCGACGCCTGCGCCATGAGGCGACAATCAGTTCTCGGTAAGGTAATGGCCGTGCCGGGAGGACGATGAAGATGAAAGTCTGGGCAGTAGCCAATCAAAAAGGTGGGGTCGGCAAGACCACCACATCCATCGCTCTGGCCGGCCTGCTGGCCGATGCCGGCAAGCGCGTGGTGATAGTCGACCTCGATCCGCATGGTTCGATGACCAGCTATTTCGGGCATGACCCGGACAGCCTGGAGCACAGCTGTTTCGACCTGTTCCAGCACCAGGGCGCTGTGCCTGAAGGCTTGCCGGCGCGCCTGTTGCTGCCGACCAGCAATGAGCGTATTTCACTGCTGCCCTCCAGTACCGCGCTGGCCACGCTCGAGCGCCAATCGCCGGGGCAGAGTGGCCTGGGTCTGGTGATTGCCAAGAGCCTGGCGCAGTTATGGAACCAGTTCGACCACGCGATCATCGACAGCCCGCCGTTGCTCGGCGTGCTGATGGTCAACGCGCTGGCAGCCAGCCAGCAGCTGGTGATTCCGGTACAGACCGAATTCCTCGCGGTAAAAGGCCTGGAGCGCATGGTCAGTACCCTGGCCATGATCAACCGCTCGCGCAAGCAGGCCTTGCCCTACACCATCGTGCCGACTCTGTTCGACCGTCGTACCCAGGCCTCGCTGAATACCCTGCGGGTGCTGCGCAATTCCTATCCGGAGCATCTGTGGCAGGCTTACGTGCCGGTTGATACGCGCTTGCGCGACGCCAGCCGTGCCGGGCAGACCCCTTCACAGTTCGATGGCAACAGCCGTGGCGTGATTGCCTACCGGGCCTTGCTCAAGCATCTGCTGGCGGCATCACCAGCAACCCAGGTAGCCTGAAATGCTGGCCTATGCTGAGGGTATCGGTTCAAGTGATGCAGTAGGCCGGCCGATAGGTTGTAGAACCCTTTTTTGTGGAAGTCCGTCATGAGTCGTACTGTTGCCACCGCCACCCGCCCTCAGCAGGCCTTGCAGTCCTATCTGGATGCCTTGCTGCAGGAAGCGGCTGCCGAGCTGGAACAGAGCATCACTCTGGACGAATTCGAAGCGGCGGTTATCGAGGAACAGGTGCGTGATGCGCGCCTGACGCCGCATCCAGTGCTTGCCGCTGCCATCGAGCGGCCGCTGGCGCTGGCGGAAGCGCGGCCCCTGGTCCTGCCTACGATCGAGTTGCCGCCTACCGTCAGCGTGCCGGTAATTGAACCTGTTGCGCCGGTGGTCGAGGCGCGGGTCGAGCAGCAGGAACTGCAACCTCCGGTCGAGCCGGCCAAGTTCAGCGTCGATGGCCGGCCAAGCTGGGCCGAGGACTCTTTCGAGTGCCTGCTGTTCGATGTCGCCGGCCTCACCCTGGCTGTGCCGCTGGTGTGCCTGGGGACCATCTACCCGCTGGCCAATGCCGAGCTGACTCCCTTGTTCGGCCAGCCCGACTGGTTTCTCGGCATATTGCCCAGCCAGGCTGGCAATCTGAAGGTGCTGGATACGGCGCGCTGGGTCATGCCCGAACGCTACCGTGACGACTTCCGCGATGGCCTGCAGTACGTGATTTCGGTCGAAGGCTATGAGTGGGGGTTGGCGGTGCATCAGGTCAGCCGTTCCATCCGCCTGGTGCCGGACGAAATCAAGTGGCGCAGCCACCGCAGCCAGCGACCCTGGTTGGCCGGTACGGTGATCGAACACATGTGCGCGCTGCTGGATGTGTCCGCCCTGGCCGAGTTGATCGCCAGTGGTGCGACGCGCAAGCAGGCAGCCACCAAGCGCCATTAATTTGCTCGGCCCCGCCTGGCGCGGGGCTCTATAGTAATGACAGCGGGGTGCACCCGCGTATGCCGCCCAATGCGGTTCTAGACGAGGCTAGGGAAATGAAGAAAACGTCTGCGCAAGGTACTGAAGATCCCATCCTGCAGTGGGTAACCTTCCGCCTGGATAACGAGACCTACGGCATCAACGTGATGCAGGTCCAGGAAGTGTTGCGCTACACCGAAATCGCCCCGGTTCCGGGTGCTCCTGCCTATGTGCTGGGCATCATCAACCTGCGTGGCAATGTGGTGACAGTCATCGACACCCGCCAGCGCTTTGGCCTCGACTCGGCGGAAGTTACCGATAACACCCGCATCGTGATTATCGAGGCGGACAAACAAGTGGTTGGCATCCTCGTCGACAGCGTGGCGGAAGTGGTCTACCTGCGTCAGTCCGAGGTCGAGACCGCGCCGAACGTGGGCAACGACGAGTCCGCCAAGTTCATCCAGGGCGTCTGCAACAAGAACGGCGAGCTGCTGATCCTGGTCGAACTGGACAAGATGATGTCCGAAGAAGAATGGTCCGAGCTGGAGAGTTTCTGACCCATGCTGGAGATCGCGGTGGCCGTGCTTGGCCTGTTCTGTGTACTGCTCGCAGGTACCTGCCTTTGGCTGGTGATGACCCTGCGCCAGCAGGCACAGCTGCAGAGTGAGCGCGACACCGTGCGTGACCAGCGCCTGCGCGAGCTGAGCCGGCGCCTCGATACCTACCTGACCGGTAGTATCCGCATGGGCGAAGAGCTGCATGAACTGCGCCGGGTGGTGGCGCCGCTGCCGGACAAGCTCAACCAGATGGAGCAGCGCGATCCTTCCAGCCTGTCCTTCACCCAGGCTGCACGCCTGGCCGGCATGGGCGCCAGTGTCGATGACCTGACCCATTCCTGCGGCCTGACCAAGGCCGAAGCCGAGCTGGTCAGCAAGCTGCAGCTGGCGCAGAAACAGCGCTCCTGAATTCTTAGAACCTGTTTACGATCTCCTGGCTGTCGGCCATCCTGCGTTAAAAATGACCTCGGAAAGCGGCTTGCCGCTAACGCGCTTTAGCGCGACCCGAAGGGCGAGTGAAACGAGTCATGCTCATTTACAACTCGTAAACTCCGCTTCCTCGGCCATTTGATTCGCTGACGCTCACCCTTCGGGCCAGCCTGCGGCTGTTACTCCCTCTGGTCGTTGCGCCTTGTCTGGCTCTAATCCAGAAGCTCGTAAACAGGTTCTTACTCCCTCCTGCTCTTAACCCTTCGCCAGCCTGCGCGAATGGTTCCAAGCCGCCGACGGCCGTCCACCTAAGCTGAAACTCAGGTCTTGCCTTCCCGTGGAGGTCTGCCATGCGTTGCAGTCTGCTGTTGTTATGTCTGTTGCTGGTCTGGCGCGTGGAAGCCGCCGAGGCGCCGCTGGAGGTCAAGGGAGCGACCACGGTGAATGCCATCCAGGCCCGCCAGCTGTATGAATTCGGTGTGCTGTTCATCGATGTGCGACCCGCGCGCGAGTGGGCGTGGGGGCATGTGCACGGCGCCTTGCATCTGGATCTGAATGGCCGTTTCGCCGATCTGGCCGAGCCGGCCTGGCCGCGCAGCATGCCGATCGTGCTGTACTGCGACAGCGAGGTCTGCCCGCACAGCGCGGAAGCGGCCCAGCGCGCCGTAGGCTGGGGCTTCCAGCAGGTGTACTACTTCCGCTCCGGCTATTTTGCCTGGCAGTTGCTGGACTTCCCGCTGGGCAAGGGCAGTGAGAACGAGATGCTCGCGCTTATTCTTGAGGGGCGCTGAGCAGCGGTAGTGGCGGGGTGACGTCGCGTTCCTCGTCGAAACCGGGCGGGCACTTGCCCTTGAGATACCAGGCGAAGGCGATGATTTCGGCGATGCTGCGATAGAGCGGCTCGGGAATCGCGTCGCCCAGCTCCATGCGCGCCAGCAGGCGTACCAGTTCGGCATTCTCGTAGATCGGCACTTCGTACTCGCGGGCGATGGCCAGGATGGCTTCGGCCAGCTCGTCGTCACCCTTGGCGGTCAGGCTGGGCGCGCTGCTGCCGTCATAGGAAAGGGCTATGGCCTGGCGCGGGGCTTTCTGCTTCATGCGGTTTCATCCACCCAGCGTTGTTCCACATGGGTCTTCGGCCCTTGCGGTGGCATGCCCTGGCGACAGGCCAGTTCGCCGACCTCCAGACCTGCGGCGAGCAGGCGCTCGCGCAGATGGCCCAGCTCGTGGTCGATCAGCTCGGCGGTATTCGAGCGCTCGGCCCAGAGCTGGCTCGACAGGCTGCCGCGGATCAACTGCGCCTGGACCTGCAGCGGCCCCAGTGGCGCCAGGTCGAAGGCCAGGTCGACCCGCCAGAGCACCTCCTTCTGCTCCTTCTTGCTGGCGTTGTTCTGCTCTTCACGCTGCAGCTTGATCTGCAGCGGCACGATCTCCTGCTGATTGCGCATCGGCAGCTCCAGCTGCCAGGTGGTCAGCAGGTTGCCTTCGGCCGTTACCTGGCTCTGCGCCAGGCTCGACAGTTGATGGGTCTGCAGGCGTGATACAGCGGCGGCGGCCAGCTTCAGCAGGGCTTCTAGGTCGGCCTCGCCTTCCATCGACTGCAGCAGGCGCGAGGGCAGGGGGAAGCTCAGCCCTTGCTGGCGCAAATTGGCCTGGCCGAGGCTGCCCAGGGCGTTGCGCACCAACGCCGGCAGTGCCTGAGCCAATGCCGTAGCGGTGCTGATGGCGCCGAGCGTGCCTGGCAGTGCCGGGGCCGTTGGCAGATTGGGCAGCAGTTGCGCGACCAGGCGCAGCAGGTTGGCCTTGAGGTCCTGCGGCAGGTTGCTGGTTTGGCCGCCCAGTAGTTTCGCTTCGAGGAACACACCGCTGTTTTCCAGGGCCTGGGCCAAGCCCTTGGGCGTGCTCAGCTGGCCGGCCTCTGGCAGCTGGCCGAGCAGCTTGTCGACGCTGGCACGCAGGTTTTCCGGCAGGGCGCTTTGCTGGCTCAGGCCCTGCAAGCCCTGCAGGCCTTTGAATAGGCCCTCTAAGGAGCCCTGGCGCCCCTGCTGGGTGGCCAGTTGTTGACCCAGTACCAACTGATCGAGGCGACCGCTCAGCGGCAGGAAATTGAGTGCCTGGCTGCCCTGGACCTGGGCCGTCAGCAGGCTGCCGATGGGCAGGGGAAGCGGGGTTTCTATACTGAGTTTGCTGCCGGCCAGCGGTGTGTTGAGCAAACTGACCAGTATCTTGTAGACGACCTGCTGGGCCTTGGCCTGCACCAGCTGTTCGCGGGCTTCGACCTTGCCTTGCAGCAGGGTGCCGATGGGCAGTTCCTGCAGATCCAGGCTGGTCAGCACCTTGCTGTTGCCGGTTTGCAGGGCCAGCAGCAGGCGAGTATCCGACAGGGCGGTGACTGCCAAAGCCGTGCCTTGGCTCAAGGGGCGCGAGCTGCTGGCTTCCACCGTGGTCTGCTTGCCGTTGTCCAGGGTCAGCTTGAGCACCAGTTGAAAGCTTTGCGTGACTTCCTTGAGCGCCACCACCTCGGCTTTGGCCGTCTGCCCGGCTGCCAGCAGGCCTTCCAGGGGCTGCAGCAGCTTGACTGCCAGGTCGGCAGCAGGCTGCGCCGGGCGCGTTGGCGGCGGTGTTGGCGGAAGTGGGCGAGGGCTGGTGATTTCTGCCATTGCCGGGTTACACCCTGTCGAAAAAGCCGGCTTCGAGGGCGGAGCCCGGCATGTATAATGCCGCCCCGTTCGGGCCGGCTGTGCAGTTATCTTGCGTCAGTATAGCGGCCTGAATATTGCCGACTTGAACCCCTGATGGGTAGCCATGCCTTGACCAGCCTGCATCTAGAAGCCCAAGCCCTTGCCTGCGAGCGGGATTGGCGCCTGCTCTTCGAGGGGTTGGACCTGCACCTGTCCGGCGGCACCCTGCTGCAGGTCAGCGGGCCCAATGGTAGCGGCAAGACCAGCCTGCTGCGTTTGCTGGCCGGTCTGATGCAGCCCACGGCGGGCGTGGTGCTGCTCAATGGCAAAGCCCTGGCGCGGCAACACGGTGAACTGGGCCGCAGCCTGGTGTGGATCGGCCACGCGGCGGGGATCAAAGGCCTACTGACTGCCGAAGAAAACCTGGCCTGGCTGTGCGCCCTGCATTGCCCGGCCGAGCGCGAGGCGATCTGGCAGGCGCTGGCCGCGGTCGGCCTGCGCGGCTTCGAAGACGTACCCTGTCACACGCTATCGGCCGGCCAGCAGCGCCGCGTGGCCCTGGCCCGCCTGTACCTCGATGCACCGCCGCTGTGGATTCTCGATGAACCCTTCACCGCCCTCGACAAACAGGGTGTGGCCCAGTTGGAGAGCCATCTGGCCCGGCACTGCGAGCAGGGCGGCATCGTCGTGCTGACCACTCACCACACGCTCGTCGAGAAGCCCTCCGGCTACCGCGAACTTGAGCTTGGGAGGCCGGCCGCATGAGCAGTGTGTTCCTGCAGTTGGTCGCCCGCGAGGCGCGCCTGCTGTTCCGTCGTCCGGCGGAGCTGGCTAATCCTTTGGTGTTTTTCGCCATCGTCATCGCCCTGTTTCCGTTGGCCGTAGGGCCGGAGTCCAAGCTGCTGCAGACGCTGTCGCCGGGGCTGGTCTGGGTCGCGGCGCTGCTGGCCGTGCTGCTCTCGCTGGATGGTCTGTTTCGCAGCGATTTCGAAGATGGTTCTTTGGAACAGTGGGTCCTTTCGTCGCACCCCCTGCCTCTTCTGGTGTTGGCCAAGGTGCTGGCACACTGGGCTTTCTCTGGATTAGCGCTGGTCATCCTGTCGCCGCTGCTGGCGCTGATGCTGGGCTTGCCGTCGCGCTGCGTGCCGGTGCTGCTGCTGGCGTTGTTGCTCGGTACGCCGGTGCTCAGCCTGCTCGGCGCGGTGGGTGCGGCGCTGACCGTTGGTCTCAAGCGCGGCGGTCTGCTCCTGGCGCTGTTGATTCTGCCGCTGTACATCCCGGTGCTGATTCTCGGCAGCGGGGCGTTGCAGGCGGCCCTGCAAGGATTGCCGGCAGCCGGTCACCTGTTGTGGCTGGCCAGCCTGACTGCCCTGGCGGTCACCCTGACACCCTTTGCAATTGCCGCCGGCCTGAAGATCAGCGTTGGCGAATAACTACAGAGTTGCCGTGAAGATGAACTGGACCTGGTTTCACAAATGGGGCTCGCCCAAGTGGTTCTACGAGATGAGCGGGCGCTGGCTGCCTTGGCTGGCCGCTGCCGCTGTGGTTCTGCTAGTGGTTGGCCTGCTCTGGGGGCTGGCTTTTGCGCCACCGGAGAAGTACCAGGGCAATAGCTACCGAATCATTTATATCCATGTGCCGGCGGCTTTCCTCGCCCAGTCCTGCTACCTGCTGATGGCGGTGGCCGGTGCCGTGGGCCTGATCTGGAAGATGAAGCTGGCCGATGTAGCCTTGCAGCAGGCCGCGCCGATCGGTGCCTGGCTCTGTTTCATCGCCCTGGTGACCGGCGCCATCTGGGGCAAGCCGACCTGGGGTACTTACTGGATCTGGGATGCACGCCTGACCTCGATGCTGATCCTGCTTTTCCTCTACTTCGGCGTGATCGCCCTGGGTAGCGCGATCAGCAACCGTGACAGCGCGGCCAAGGCCTGCGCGGTGCTGGCGCTGGTCGGTGCGGTGAATATCCCGATCATCCAGAAGTCGGTGGAGTGGTGGAACACCCTGCACCAGCCGGCCACCTTCAAGGTCACCGGCAAGGCCAGCATGAATGCGGAAATGTGGCTGCCGCTGCTGATCTCGGTATTGGGTTTCTACTGCTTCTTCGGTGCGGTGCTGTTGCTGCGCATGCGCCTGGAAGTGCTCAAGCGTGAGAGCCGCAGCAGTTGGGTCAAGGCTGAAGTGACCCGTCTGGTGGAGGGGCGAGCATGAGTTTTTCTTCCTTCGCCGAGTTCATCGCCATGGGTATCCATGGCCCCTATGTATGGTCGGCCTATGGCATCAGCCTGGCCGTGCTGGCTCTCAATGTCGCTCTGCCGATTCTGGCCCGGCGCCGTTACCTGCAAGACGAGGCGCGCCGTTTGCGCCGGGAGAACCAACAGTGAACGCGGTCCGCAAGAAACGCCTGTATATCGTCCTCGCCATCCTGGTCGGTGTGTCCATCGCCGTGGCGCTGGCCCTGTCGGCGCTCAAGGAGAACATCAACCTGTTCTATACGCCGACGCAGATCGCCAATGGCGAGGCCCCGGCCGATACCCGTATCCGTGCCGGCGGCATGGTGGCCGAGGGTTCGCTGAAGCGCAGCGGCGATTCGCTGGATGTCGAGTTCGTGGTTACCGACTTCGCCAAGAACGTCACCATCCGCTATCGCGGCATCCTCCCGGACCTGTTCCGCGAAGGGCAGGGCATTGTCGCCCTGGGCAAGCTGAATACCGACGGCGTTTTGATTGCCGATGAAGTGCTGGCCAAGCACGACGAGAACTACATGCCGCCGGAAGTGACCAAGGCGCTGCAAGACAGCGGTCAGCTGCAACCTGGCAAGAGCGAGGGCTGAGCATGAACCTGAATCTGATGGTGCCCGAACTTGGCCATCTGGCGCTGATCCTCGCCCTGTGCCTGACCCTGGTGCAGGCCAGCCTGCCGCTGATCGGCGCCTGGCGCGGTGATCGCCAGTGGATGAGCCTGGCGCAGCCGGCCGCCTGGGGGCAGTTCGCCTTCCTGCTGTTTGCCTTTGCCTGTCTGACCTGGTCGTTCATGGTCGACGACTTCTCCGTCGCCTACGTGGCCAGCAACTCCAACAGCGCCTTGCCCTGGTACTACAAGTTCAGTGCCGTGTGGGGTGCCCACGAAGGTTCACTGCTGCTGTGGGCGCTGATCCTCGGCGGCTGGACCTTCGCCGTGTCGATCTTCTCCCGCCAACTGCCTGAGGTGATGCTGGCCCGCGTGCTGGCGGTGATGGGCATGATCAGCATCGGTTTCCTGCTGTTCCTGATCCTCACCTCCAACCCCTTCGAGCGCCTGCTGCCGGATATGCCGCAGGACGGCCGCGACCTCAACCCGCTGTTGCAGGACATCGGTCTGATCGTCCATCCGCCGATGCTGTACATGGGCTATGTCGGCTTCTCCGTGGCCTTCGCCTTCGCCATCGCTGCGCTGCTGGGCGGCAAGTTGGATGCGGCCTGGGCGCGCTGGTCGCGGCCGTGGACCATCATCGCCTGGGCCTTCCTCGGCATCGGTATCGCCCTGGGCTCCTGGTGGGCCTATTACGAACTCGGCTGGGGCGGCTGGTGGTTCTGGGACCCGGTGGAGAATGCCTCCTTCATGCCCTGGCTGGTCGGCACGGCGCTGATCCACTCCCTCGCAGTGACCGAGAAGCGCGGCGTGTTCAAGAGCTGGACCGTGCTGCTGGCCATTGCCGCCTTCTCCCTGAGCCTGCTCGGCACCTTCCTCGTACGCTCCGGTGTGCTGACCTCGGTGCACGCCTTCGCCACCGATCCGGAGCGCGGCGTGTTCATCTTGGCGTTCCTGCTGATCGTCATCGGCGGTTCGCTGACCCTGTTCGCCGTGCGTGCGCCGGTGGTCAAGAGCCAGGTCGGCTTTGCCCTGTGGTCACGCGAGACCCTGCTGTTGGCCAATAACCTGGTGCTGGTGGTGGCCGCGTCGATGATCCTGCTCGGCACTCTCTACCCGTTGGTGCTGGATGCTCTGAGCGGCGCCAAGCTGTCGGTCGGCCCGCCTTACTTCAACGCGCTGTTCGTGCCGCTGATGGCCCTGCTGATGCTGGTGATGGCGATCGGTGTGCTGGTGCGCTGGAAGGACACGCCGGTGCGCTGGCTACTCGGCATGCTTGCGCCGGTGCTGCTCGGTAGCGCTGCGCTGGGTGGCCTGGCCACCTGGCTGTTCGGTGACTTCAGCTGGGCCGTGCTGGCGGTGTTCATGCTGGCGGCCTGGGTGCTGCTGGCCGGCGTGCGCGATCTGCTCGACAAGACCCGGCACAAGGGCCTGTTCAAGGGCATCCTGAGTCTCAACAGCAGCTATTGGGGCATGCAGCTGGCGCATCTGGGTATCGCCGTGTGCGCCATCGGCGTGGTGCTGGTCAGCCAGGGTAGCGCCGAGCGCGACCTGCGCCTGGCGCCTGGTGAGTCGCTGGAACTGGGCGGCTACCGTTTCGTCTTCGAGGGCGCGCAGCACTTCGAAGGCCCCAACTTCAGCTCGGACAAAGGCACCATTCGCGTGCTGGAAGACGGCGAGGAAGTTGCCCTGTTGCACCCGGAAAAGCGTCTGTACACCGTACAGAACATGCCGATGACCGAGGCCGGTATCGACGCCGGCTTCACCCGCGATCTCTATGTGGCGCTCGGTGAACCGCTGGAAGACGGTGCCTGGGCGGTGCGCGTGCACATCAAGCCCTACGTGCGCTGGATCTGGTTCGGTGGCCTGATGATGGGCCTGGGCGGCCTGCTGGCGGCCTTCGATCCGCGCTACCGGGTCAAGGTCAAAACCCGCGTGCGCGATGCCCTCGGCCTGAATGGAGTAGCAGCATGAAGCGGTTGATCCTGCTGTTGCCGCTGCTGTTGTTCCTCGGTGTTTCGGTCTTTCTCTACCGCGGCCTGTTCCTCAATCCGCAGGAGCTGCCTTCGGCGCTGATCGACAAACCGCTGCCGGCTTTCAGCCTGCCGGACCTGAAGAACGAGCAGCGCCTGATCAGCGAGAAGGACCTCAAGGGTCCGGCACTGGTCAACGTCTGGGCCACCTGGTGCCCGACCTGCAAGGCCGAACACCAGATGCTCAATCGCCTGGCCAAGGCTGGTGTGGTGATCCACGGGGTCAACTACAAGGATGACGGTGCGGCCGCGCGCCAGTGGCTGCAGGATTACCTCGACCCCTATCAGGTCAACGTGGCCGACCCGCAGGGATCGCTGGGCATCAACCTGGGTGTTTACGGCGCTCCGGAAACCTTCCTGATCGACGCCCAGGGCATCATCCGCCACAAGTACGTCGGCGCAATCGACGAGAAAGTCTGGCGCGAGGAGCTGGCGCCGCGCTACCAGGCCCTGCTGGAGGAGAAGCCGTGAAGCGTCTGCTGATTGCCTGTCTGCTCGGCCTGAGCCTGGTTGGCATGAGCCGGGCTGCCATCGACACCTACCAGTTCAAGGACGAAGCCGAACGTGAGCGTTTCCGTACGCTCACCGCGGAGCTGCGCTGCCCCAAGTGCCAGAACCAGAACATCGCCGACTCCAATGCGCCGATTGCCACCGACCTGCGCCGGGAAATCTTCCGCATGCTGGAGGAGGGCAAGAGCAACGCCGAGATCGTCGACTTCCTGGTGCTGCGCTACGGCGACTTCGTGCTCTACAAGCCGCCGGTAGATACCCGCACCTATCTGCTCTGGTACGGCCCGTTCGCCTTGCTCGGCCTCGGCGCCCTGGGGCTCGGCGTGCTGGTGCTGCGCCGGCGCAAGGTGGAGAACAATCCGGCACAGGTTGCCCTGTCGGCCAGTGAAAACCAGCGCCTGAGTGCGCTGCTCAAGCAAAACTCCCAGGACCCCAAATGATCGAATTCTGGCTCGCTGCCGGCCTGCTGTTGCTGGTCGCCCTGGCTTTTCTGCTGATTCCCGTACTGCGTGGGCGCAAGGCGCAGACCGAAGAAGACCGTACCGCGCTGAACGTCGCTCTGTATCAGGAGCGCCTGGCCGAGCTGCAAGGCCAGCAGGCCGCTGGCGTGCTGACTGCCGAGCAGTTGCAAGCCGGCCAGGCCGAGGCCGCCCGCGAGCTGCTGGCCGATACCGAAGACACGGCTGGCGAACGCGTCTCCCGCCTGGGCAAGGCGCTGCCGCTGATTGCCGCCCTGCTGGTGCCCTTCGCCGGCTTGGGCCTGTACATGCACTGGGGCGCCAGCCAGCAGCTGGCCGAGCTGGAAAACCCAAGCCAGCCGGGCATCGGCGTGATGACCGCCAAGCTGGAGCGCGCGGTGCAGGACGATCCCAAATCGGCCGAATCCTGGTATTTCCTCGGTCGCATCTACATGGCCCAGGAGCGTGCCGGCGAAGCTGCTGCCGCCTACGAGCAGGCGGTCGGCATTGCCGGGCGCGCGCCGGAACTGCTCGGGCAGTGGGCCCAGGCCCTGTACTTCGCCAATCAGAAACAGTGGTCGCAGCAGATCCAGGCGCTGACCGACGAAGCGCTCAAGGCGGATCCGCAGGAAGCGACCAGCCTCGGCCTGCTGGGGATTGCGGCGTTCGAGGATGAGCGCTTCGCCGAAGCCATCGACTACTGGCAGCGCCTGGTGGCGCTGATGCCGGCGGAAGACCCTTCCCGCCAGTCGATCCAGGGCGGCATCGAGCGGGCTCGCGAGCGCTTGCAGGCGGCGGGGCAGCCCGCGCCGGCGGGCGATACCCTGACCAAGTCGATGCCGCTGCTCAAGGTGCGCGTCGAACTGGCTCCGGCGCTGCAGGCCAAGGTGCAGCCGGGTGACACGGTGTTTGTCTTCGCCCGTGCGGTGTCCGGCCCGCCGATGCCGCTGGCCGTCAAGCGCCTGACGGTGGCCGAGCTGCCGGCGGACGTCGAGCTGAGCGACCGCGATGCGATGATGGAACAGCTGAAGATCTCCAGCTTCGCCCAAGTGCAGCTGGTGGCGCGGATTTCGCGGGCCGGCAATGCCACGGCCGGCGAGTGGATCGGCAACAGTCAGCCGATTGCCAGTAGCAGTCGCGATCCTCAGCAGTTGCTGATCGATAGTGCGGACCAGCGCAAATGAGCCATCTGGGGCGCCATTTACCGTTGGCGTTGCTGATCCTGCTCGGCGGTTGCAGTCTCGGCGGCATCGCGCCGTCTGTGCCCAAGAGCGCTCCGCAGCAGGCGCAGAACCATCCCCGTTTCGCCCCGCCGCCGGGTGGCAACAGCTACTGGGATGGTGCCCTGGGCGTGTACGTGCTCAAGGGCAGTCGCGATCTCTATTACCGCGAGCGCACCTACTATCGCTGGGCCGATGGCTGGAGTTGGGCGAGCAATCCCCATGGCCCTTGGCAGCCAACCGACAGCAGCGCTGTGCCAGCGGGCCTTGGGCGTCAGTACGCGCAATAAACATCAGACCTGTTGCAGCGCCAGCAGGGCCTCTTGCAGATTGTTGCGGGCGCGTCCTTCCCACTGCTCGGCCAGTTCCCTGTGCTGGTACAGCGCTGGCATTGCCAGCAGATGCCGCAGTAGCTGGCTGCGTCCTGTGCGGAACAGCGGTTCCGGAACCCATACATATTCCCGGCGCACGGCCTGTTCATAGTCGGCATAGACGCTGGCCGGCGCCGCCAGAATGGCCAGGTCGATATCCACTACCAGTGCGGCGTCGATCGTTTCGGCGGGCTGCTGGTGGCGGGTGGCGAGGATCAGTTCGCGCAGGGTGTCGGCATGTTGGGGCAGCCCGGCCTGGCTCAGCCACTGACCGGCACGCTCGGCGCTGGCTGCTTCATTGTCCTGGCGCCGGGTGTCGTAAATCAGGTCGTGGCTCCATAGCGCCAGTTCGATCAGCAGTGGCTGCTCGCCCAGGTGCTGCCAGTTGTCGAAGTGTTGCAGGCAGGCCGCAATATGCGCGCTGCTGTGGTAGTGGCGATGGGGCTCGCTGTAGGCCTGCTGCAGTTCGCTAAAACTGCCGTCCGGCGCTGCTGCTCCGAGCTTGCGCCAGAGTGTCTGCCAGCGGTCTTCACTGAGCATGTGTGGGTGGCTCCTTGGCGATGGTCGTGGATTGCCGCTACAGCGCAGCCTAGGGAGTTTGCCGCTGGTGCTGCAAGCCCCAGGTGCTGAGCCAAATAGCCGGCAAACGGCAGTCTTGGTCGGAGAAAACCCTGTGGTAAACTCCGCCGATCTTGCGCGCAACCCCCGAAATCCAAGGAAAAACATGACCTTCACGGCAGCGGACAGCCTCGCTCTGCAGTCTCCCGGTTTTGCTCCGGTGGAGGTCATGGCATGCGCCTGAAGTGCATCAAGCTGGCCGGCTTCAAGTCCTTCGTCGATCCGACTACGGTGACTTTCCCGAGCAACATGGCGGCGGTGGTCGGCCCCAACGGTTGCGGCAAGTCCAATATTATTGACGCCGTACGCTGGGTGATGGGCGAGAGTTCGGCGAAGAACCTTCGCGGCGAGTCGATGACCGACGTCATCTTCAACGGCTCCAATACGCGCAAGCCGGTGAGCCAGGCCAGCATCGAGCTGATCTTCGACAACTCCGACGGCGGCTTGGGCGGCGAGTATGCGGCCTGGGCCGAGATTTCCATCCGTCGCCGGGTGACCCGCGATTCGCAGAACACCTATTTCCTCAACGGCGTGAAGTGTCGCCGCCGCGATATCACCGATATCTTCCTCGGCACCGGCCTGGGCCCGCGCAGCTACTCGATCATCGAACAGGGCATGATCTCCAAGCTGATCGAGGCCAAGCCCGAGGACCTGCGCAATTTCATCGAGGAAGCCGCCGGCATCTCCAAGTACAAGGAGCGCCGCCGCGAGACCGAGAGCCGCATCCGCCGCACCCACGAGAACCTGGCGCGCCTGACCGACCTGCGGGATGAGCTGGAGCGCCAGCTGGAACGCCTGCACCGCCAGGCCCAGGCCGCCGAGAAATACCAGGAATACAAGGCCGAGGAGCGCCAGCTCAAGGCCCAGCTGTCGGCCCTGCGCTGGCAGGCGCTGAATGAACAGGTCGGCAACCGCGAGCGAGTGATCGGCGATCAGGAAGTGGCGTTCGAAGCGCTGGTGGCCGAGCAGCGCAATGCCGACGCCAGCATCGAGCGCCTGCGTGACGGCCACCACGAGCTGTCCGAGCGTTTCAACCAGGTGCAGGGGCGCTTCTACTCGGTGGGTGGCGATATCGCCCGCGTCGAGCAGAGCATCCAGCATGGCCAGCAGCGTTTGCGCCAGTTGCAGGACGACCTCAACGAGGCCGAACGCGCACGCCTGGAAACCGAATCGCACCTGGGCCACGACCGCACCCTGCTGGCCACTCTGGGTGAAGAGCTGGCCATGCTCGAACCCGAGCAGGAGCTGACCGCCGCTGCCGCCGAAGAATCCGCCGCCAGTCTGGAAGAGGCGGAAAGCGCCATGCACGGCTGGCAGGAGCAGTGGGAAGGCTTCAACCAGCGCAGTGCCGAGCCGCAGCGCCAGGCCGAAGTGCAGCAGTCGCGCCTGCAACAGCTGGAGCAGAGCTTGGAGCGCCTGAGCGAACGCCAGCGCCGGCTGGCCGAGGAGCTGGCGCAGCTGGCCGCCGACCCGGAAGACGCGGCGATTCTCGAACTCTCCGAGCAGCTGGCCGCCAGCGAGCTGAACCTGGAAGAGCTGCATGCCGCCGAAGACAGCCTGGTCGAGCGCCTCGAACAGCTGCGCGGCGAGCTGCAACAAGCCAGCCAGGCCCAGCAGCAGGCCCAGGGCGAACTGCAGCGCCTGAATGGCCGCATCGTGTCGCTGGAAGCCCTGCAGCAGGCTGCGCTGAATCCGGGCAAGGGCGCCGCCGAATGGCTGCGCGAGCAGCAGCTGAACAATCGCCCCCGTCTGGCCGAAGGCCTGCGCGTGGAGGCCGGCTGGGAGCTGGCAGTGGAAACTGTGCTCGGTTCCGACCTGCAGGCGGTACTGCTGGATGATTTCACTGGCCTCGACCTGGCCGGCTTCGACCAGGGCGAGCTGCGCCTGGTTAACCCGCAAGCTGGCGGCGCGCGCGTGGCCGGCAGCCTGCTGGACAAGGTCGAGGCCGGCTTCGACCTGGCGCCCTGGCTGGGTCAGGTCCGCCCGGTCGAGACCCTCGACGAGGCTCTGGCCCGGCGCAGTCAGCTGGGCGAAGGCGAAAGCCTGATCAGTCGCGACGGTTACTGGGTCGGTCGGCACTTCCTGCGTGTGCGCCGCGCCAGTGCCGCCGAGAGTGGTGTGCTGGCCCGTGGTCAGGAGCTGGAGCGCCTCGGCCTGGAGCGCGAAGAGCGGGAAGCGGCGCTGGCCGATCTGGAAGAGCGCCTGCAGCAGCTGCAGGCCAGTCAGCGCCAGCAGGAAGAAGCGCGTGAGCAACAGCGCCGTCTGGTGCAGGAGCAGGCCCGCCGTCAGGGCGAGCTGAAGGCACAGCTGTCCGCCGGTCAGGCCAAGGCCGAACAGCTGACCCTACGCCGTCGTCGTCTGGACGGCGAGCTGGCGGAGCTGGCCGAGCAGCGCGAGCTGGAGCAGGAGCAACTGGGCGAGTCACGCCTGATTCTGCAGGACGCCCTAGATGCCATGGCCGTCGACACCGAGCAGCGCGAGCAACTGCTGGCCAGGCGCGACCAGTTGCGCGAGCGCCTCGACCGGGTGCGTCAGGAAGCCCGCCAGCACAAGGATCACGCCCATCAATTGGCCGTGCGCCTGGGCTCAATCAAGGCCCAGCACGAGTCCACTCGTCAGGCCCTGGAGCGCCTGGAGCTGCAATTCGAGCGCGCCATCGAGCGCCGTGAGCAGCTCAGCCTCAATCTGGAGGAGGGCGAGGCGCCCCTGGAAGAGCTGCGTATCAAGCTGGAAGAGCTGCTCGACAAGCGCATGGGCGTGGAAGACGAACTCAAGCTGGCGCGTCTGGCCCTGGAAGACGCCGATCGCGAACTGCGTGACGCCGAGAAGCGCCGCACCCAGGCCGAGCAGCAGGCGCAATTGCTGCGCAGCCAGCTGGAGCAGCAGCGCATGGGCTGGCAGGAGCTCAGTGTGCGGCGCAAAGCGTTGCACGATCAGTTACTGGAAGACGGCTACGACCTGCACGGCGTGCTGGCCACTTTGCCGAGCGAGGCCAGCGAGAAGGCCTGGGAAGAGGAGCTGGAGCGCCTGGCTGCGCGGATCCAGCGCCTGGGGCCGATCAACCTGGCGGCCATCGACGAATACCAGCAGCAGTCCGAGCGCAAACGTTACCTGGATGCGCAGAACGCCGACCTGGTCGAGGCCCTGGATACCCTGGAAAACGTCATCCGCAAGATCGACAAGGAAACCCGCAACCGCTTCAAGGAAACCTTCGACCAGATCAACTCCGGCCTGCAGGCGCTGTTCCCCAAGGTGTTCGGCGGTGGTCACGCTTATTTGGAGCTGACCGGCGAAGATCTGCTGGATACCGGCGTGGCGATCATGGCGCGCCCGCCCGGAAAGAAGAACAGCACCATCCACCTGCTTTCCGGCGGGGAGAAGGCGCTGACCGCGCTGGCCTTGGTGTTTGCCATCTTCAAGCTCAACCCGGCGCCGTTCTGCATGCTCGACGAAGTGGATGCGCCGCTGGACGATGCCAACGTCGGCCGCTATGCACGGCTGGTCAAGGAAATGTCGGCAACGGTGCAATTCATCTATATCACCCACAACAAGATCGCCATGGAAATGGCCGATCAACTGATGGGGGTTACCATGCACGAGCCGGGATGCTCGCGCCTGGTGGCGGTGGACGTGGAGGAGGCGCTGTCGCTGGTGGAAGCCTAGGGGTGATATGGTCAAGATTGCCTGCTAACGGTGCACATTTACCGTTCGTCGTGCTAGCTTAGGCCTCAATTTTGTTACACGCGGAAAATACCTGTAAGAACATACAGTTGTCTGCGTTTTTCAGGGGGCAGGAAGCCCTTTCTTCATCATCATAATTACTGGTTCAGGGGCTCGAAAACTTCATGGAAATCGGTCTGCGCGAATGGCTGATCGTCATCGGCATCATCGTCATTGCCGGCATTCTCTTCGACGGCTGGCGCCGCATGCGTGGCGGCAAGGGCAAACTGAAGTTCAAGCTCGACCACAGTTTCAGCAATCTGCCGGACGATGACTCCGATCCGGATCTGCTCAGCCCGCCGCGCATCCTCGATCGCAAGCGCGAGCCGGGCCTCAGCGAAGAAGACATGCCGTCGATGAGCGCCACCGAGCTGAATCGCCGGCGCAATATCGAACCGCAACAGGGCGACCTCAACCTCGACACCGAAGAGCCGGTGCCGACCCTGCTCAATCCAGTCGATGACGGCCCTGAGCCGGTACTGGGTACGCCGAAGGAGGCTCTGCCGGTCGAGGAAGTGCTGGTGATCAACGTGGTGGCCCGCGAAGGCGAAGTCTTCAATGGCCCGGCGCTGCTGCAGAACATCCTGGAAAGCGGCCTGCGTTTCGGCGAGATGGACATCTTCCACCGTCACGAAAGCATGGCCGGCAATGGCGAAGTGCTGTTCTCCATGGCCAACGCGGTCAAGCCGGGCACCTTCGACCTGGACGATATCGAGCTGTTCAGCACCCGTGGCGTTAGCTTCTTCCTCGGCTTGCCGGGGCCGCGTCATCCGAAGCAGGCCTTCGACGTGATGGTGGCTGCCGCACGCAAGCTGTCCCATGAGCTGAACGGCGAGCTGAAGGATGACCAGCGTAGTGTGATGACCGCGCAGACCATCGAGCATTACCGTCAGCGCATCGCCGAGTTCGAGCGCAAGAAGCTGACCCACAAGCGTTAATCGCCGCCGTTACAGAGAAAGAGCAGCCCCGGCTGCTCTTTTCGTTTGAGAGATCACCGCAATGACCGACGCCACCCTCGCTGCCGCCCGCATTCTCGCCCTGCGCGCCGAACTGGACCTGCACAGCCACCGCTACTACGTGCTGGACGAGCCGAGCATCCCGGATGCCGAGTACGACCGCCTGTTCAACGAGCTGAAGGCGCTGGAGGCGGCGCATCCCGAACTGGTCACGGCGGACTCGCCGACCCAGCGCGTCGGCGGTGCGGCGCTCAGCGCCTTTGGCGAGGTCAGGCATGAAGTGCCGATGCTCAGCCTGGGCAACGCCTTCGAGGAAGGCGACCTGCTCGATTTCGATCGCCGCGTGCGCGAGGGCCTGGATCTGCCGGCCGGCGACCTGTTCGGTGGCGGTGCGGAGATCGAATACTGCTGCGAGCCGAAACTCGATGGCCTGGCGGTCAGCCTGCTGTACGAAAATGGCCTGCTGGTGCGCGGCGCCACCCGTGGCGACGGTAGCACCGGCGAGGACATCAGCAGTAATGTGCGCACCATCCGCAACGTGCCGCTCAAGCTGCATGGCGAGGGCTGGCCGAGCGTGCTGGAAGTGCGCGGCGAAGTGTTCATGTCCAAGGCCGGCTTCGATGCGCTCAACGCGCGGCAGCTGGAAAGTGGCGGCAAGACCTTCGCCAACCCGCGCAACGCGGCGGCCGGCAGCCTGCGCCAGCTCGACCCGAAGATTACCGCCAGCCGCCCGCTGGAGTTCTGCTGCTACGGCATCGGCCGGGTCGAAGGCGAGTTGCCGGCGACCCAGGTGGGCATCCTCCAGCAGCTGAAAGTCTGGGGCCTGCCGATCAGCCGTGAGTTGAAGCTGGCCAAGGGCGCCGAAGCGTGCCTGGCCTACTACCGTGATATTGGTGAGCGCCGCGCCAGCCTGGCCTACGAGATCGATGGCGTGGTGTTCAAGGTCAACGACCTGGCCTACCAGCGCGAGCTGGGCTTCCGCGCCCGCGAGCCGCGCTGGGCCATTGCCCACAAGTTCCCGGCCAGCGAGGAGCTGACTGAGCTACTGGATGTCGAGTTCCAGGTTGGCCGCACCGGCGCTGTCACTCCGGTGGCACGCTTGAAACCGGTCAAGGTAGCCGGGGTGATGGTATCCAACGCCACCTTGCATAACATGGATGAAGTGGCGCGCCTGGGCCTGATGGTCGGCGACACGGTGATCATCCGCCGCGCCGGTGATGTGATCCCGCAGGTGATGCAGGTGGTGCTCGAGCGCCGTCCTGCCGATGCACGGCCGGTGCATATTCCCGCCCAGTGCCCGGTGTGCGGCTCGGCGGTGGAACGCACCCAGCTGGTCAAACGCAGCAAGGGCAAGGAAACCTTCAGCGAGGGCTCGGTATACCGCTGCGTCGGCCGCCTGGCCTGCGGTGCTCAGCTTAAGCAGGCGATCATCCATTACGTGTCGCGACGGGCCCTGGATATCGAAGGGCTGGGCGACAAGATCGTCGAGCAGCTGGTGGATACCGGCCTCGTCGCCTCGCCGGCCGATCTCTACACCCTGAGCTATGAGCAGGTGGTGGTGCTGGAAGGTTTCGCCGACCTGTCCACGCGCAACCTGCTGACGGCGATTGCCGAGAGCAAGCGGCCGACCCTGGCGCGCTTCATCTATGCCCTGGGTATTCCCGATGTCGGCGAAGAGACCGCCAAGCTGCTGGCCCGTGCTCTGGGTTCGCTGGAGCGTATCCAGGCAGCGCTGCCTGAAGTGTTGACCTGGCTGCCGGATGTCGGTGGCGAAGTGGCTCATGAGATCCACAGCTTCTTCGAAGACAGCCACAACCAGAAGGTCATCGCCCAGTTACTGGAGCGCGGCGTGCAGCTGCAGGAGGAGGGCGAGCTGCATGCCGAGTTCGCCGCCTGCACCAGCTTTGCCGAGTTCCTCGACCGCCTGAACATCGCCGGGATCGCCGCCACCGGGGCGAAGAACCTGGCAGAAAAAGGCGGCAGCCTGGATGGCGTGATCGCTCTCACTCAGGACTGGCTGGAGCTGAGTGTGATGAAGGGCCTCAACGAGAAGGCAAAGCAGTCGCTGCGCGAGTTCTTTGCCGTCGCTGACAACGTTGCCAAGGCGCGGGCCATCGAGCAGCAGTTGCTGGCGTTCGGCATGCACTGGGCCAGCGAGAAGAAGCAGGTCGCGGGCTTGCCGCTGGCAGGGCAGACCTGGGTGCTGACCGGCACGCTGGAGGTGATGAGTCGCGACGTCGCCAAGGAGAAGCTGGAGGCGCTGGGGGCCAAGGTGGCCGGTTCGGTGTCGGCCAAGACCACCTGCGTGGTTGCCGGGCCTGGCGCTGGCTCGAAGCTGGCCAAGGCCAGTGAGCTGGGGGTGCGGGTGATGGATGAAGCGGAGTTTCTGCAAGCCTTGGCGGGCTACGGCATCAGCGCCTGAAGTCGGCGGGGCCAGGGCCCCGCTTCCTTCTGTTCTTAGTTGAGTGCGTCGGTCAGGGCCTTGGCCGGCACCAGCTTGACCACCTTCTTGGCCGCGATTTCGATCGCCTTGCCAGTCTGCGGATTGCGTCCGGTACGTGCCGGGCGCTCGCTGGCCTTGAGTTTGCCGATGCCTGGCAGGGTAATTTCGCCGTCATTTTCCAGAGCGTCGGCGACGATCTCCCCGAGTTGTTCGAGCAGGGCGCGTACATCGCTTTTCTGCAGGTCGATGGCTTCGGCGAGGTCGGAAATCAGCTGGTCTTTGGTGATGGCCATGAGGCGCTCCATGCAGCAGGGGGAAGGTGCCCGCAGGGCGGGCGATTCGGCAGGCACGCTACCACAAAGTACAGCTGCGTCGGCGCTTTGGCGCAGCTAGTCGATCAGTACGTGCGGCTCATCATGCAGGCAGATGGTCAGCTGTTGGCCACTCTGCCTGTCGAAGGCGCAGTTGGGCAGGTTGTGCATTTGAGCCTGCTGCAACATCAGCAGCAGAGCGTACAGGCAGAGCAATGAGAAGACGCTTGCCAACAGCCAACGTAACCAGCCTCGGCTTCGCGGCCGGCGTTTGGGCAGCAGCAGAGGCAGCAGGGCGATGGCGCAGAGTAGGGCGTAGCTGCTCAGCTCCTCAGGCGTCGGCGAATAGAGCAGATTGCCGTTGGGGTTGCTGGGAAATGTCGCCCACTGATACAGCGCCGTACCGCCAAGCAACAGAAAGGTCAGGGTCCAGGCAGTGCGTGCGCCGCTCATGCCGAGCAGCCAGCCCGAGCCCAATGCCAGCAGTGCCGGCAACAACAGCAGCAATGCGCTCGCGCTGCCCAGGCCGCCGAGCAGGGTGCCACTGGTTTCACGGATCTGTAGCAGATAAAGGCCGCTGGCGAGCGCCAGGGTGGCACTGCTTAGCAGGCAGAACAGGCTGATGCCGAGCCAGAGTGTGGTGCCGGTAGTGACTGAAAAACGGGGCGAGATAGGCATACAAGTCCTTTTGCGTGCTGCTGTGGTCCAGTCTGACAGACTGGGGAAAAAAGTCTCACCCATGGGCTGCCGCTCGCTCCCGGCGCGGGCGGCAAGAAACTGACTATGCTCAATAAATAACTACAAGCCTGCCCAAGCCGTGGAGCCCTGCCATGTTCCGTCTATTCGCCGATCTAGGATTCCGCTGGAAGATTGCCCTGCCGATTTTTCTGCTCGCCGTACTGCTGGTACTCATGGGGATTCTGGGTATGCAGGGCATCAGCCAGGTGACCGACTCCAGTACCCGTCTGACCAACCGCTACCTGCCTGCCATCAGTCTATTGTTGAATGCTGATCGTGACCTGTACCAGGCCTTCGTCGCCGAGCGCAGCCTGCTCGACGAGGGTGCCAGCGCCCATGCCGAGGCGCTCAAGGCCGCGCATGCCGAGAATGCGCAGCAGGCCTACGACCGCGTACACAAGTTTGCCGAGATGCAGCCGAGCGCCGAGGCGCTCAAGTTGGTGGCCGATTTCGACCGCGGTTTCGCCCAGTGGAAGGCCACCTCCAGTCGCGTGCTGGAGTTGGCGGGCAGTGATCCTGCCGCCGCCTCTCTGCTGAGTTATGGCGACAGCGAAGCGCAGTTCGAAGCTATCCGCGACCCGATCGACAAGCTGGGTGAGCTGGAAGACACCGCCGCCAATGCCGAAGGCACCGCCGCTATTGCCCTGGGTGAGAAGCGCAGCTGGCAGCAAGGCGGGATCATCGCCATCGGCTTGCTGATCTGTGCCGTACTGGTGGTGGGCTTCCCGATCCTGGTGACCCGTCCGCTGCACAACCTGCTGCACCGCATTGAGCAGATCGCCGATGGTGACGGTGACCTGCGCGTGCGTCTGGATGTGCTGTCACGCGATGAACTGGGCAAGCTCAGTCATGCCTTCAACCGCTTCCTCGACAAGCTGCAGCCGCTGATCAAGGAAGTCGGGCGGGTTACCGGTGAGGTGGCCGACTCGGCGGAGTCCCTGGCTGGCATGGCGGCAGCCAATGATCGCCTGATCAGCAGCGAACATGCCGCGGTGGATCAGGTCAGCACTGCGGCAACCGAAATGAGCAGCGCCGTACACGAGGTGGCGCGCAATGCGCAGAATGCCGCCGATGCCGCGCGCAGTGCCGAGACCCAGTCGCGTGATGGTGCGCAGGTAGTGGGTGCGACCATCCATGCCATCCGCCAGCTGGCCCATGAGGTGGAAAGCGCCTCGGCGACCATCCAGACCCTCGAGCAGGAAACCGCCAACATCGGCGCCGTACTCGCGGTGATCAAGGGCATCGCCGAGCAGACCAACCTGCTGGCGCTGAATGCCGCCATCGAGGCCGCACGTGCCGGTGAGCAGGGCCGTGGCTTCGCCGTGGTGGCTGATGAGGTGCGGGCTCTGGCGGCACGCACCCAGGACTCGACCAAGGACATCCAGCAGATGATCGAGCGCCTGCAAGTCGGCGTGCAGAATGCGGTCAAGGCCATGCACTCGGGCAGCGAGAAGGCCCGCGACAGTGTCGAGCGTGCGGCGGGGGTGGATGGCGCGTTGTCCGCCACCGGTGACTCGGTGGCGCGGATCAACGACATGGCGGCACAGATCGCCACCGCCTGCGAGGAGCAGAGTGCGGTGACCGAAGAGATCGCACGCAATATCAGCGATATCCGCGACCTGTCCAACGAGGCGGCACAAACGTCCGAGCAGAGCACCCAGGCCAGCGCCCGACTGTCCGAACTGTCCCACGGACTGGAGCAGCTGGTGGGGCGCTTCCGCGTCTGACCAGGCGTACGGGTATGTGCTTGTTCTCTGAGCTAAGTGCTTGAAGCGGTTGTAAGTTCGCTTCCAATCAGTACAATGGCGCGGCCCGTCTTCTGACGGGCTTCGTTATGGTGGTCCCATCGGTCCCCTCGCAACGATTACCCGTTAACCTGGTCAGGTCCGGAAGGAAGCAGCCACAGCGGGAACATCGTGTGCCGGGGTGTGGCTGGTGGGGCCGCCTCCATAACGTAAGTCCTTGAATTCTCAAGGATTTCTAAGTCAAAAATCTCGAAGTGTGACAGCCGTGTAGAACACAAAAGTGTTCCAAGGCGGTAGCCTACATCTGCTTGATTCTGCTCGACAAGCTCTCAATTGCCCCCATTGCTGCCTGCTAGCTAATCGAGTTGGGGCGGGTTTGGAAATCTCTACATCCCCCCACAGAGCAAGCGGTACGGCTCAACGATACAGGGAGTTTTCCTCGGATTTTTCGTGAGTCTTTGAAGATCAGGTTGACGAGCTTGGGTACGACGCAGCAGTACTCTGGTGAGTAAACGGTGTTCAGTGGGTCAATGATGTCCTTGTCTAGCTCTGCATCAGGCATTCCGGCATAGGGCTGCGAGACATACCACGCAGCAAATTCCTGATAGTCATGCCACTTCAGGCAGACACGCCCGCTCTGATACGCAGGGGCGTTAGAGCAGTAGTTTCGACGCATCATGTTGTGCCAAGTCTTATTAGGTGTGCCTTTCCCCGTTTTGAAGTAGGGCATGCCCATGGCTTTACGCCGGCTACCAGAGTTGTAGCCAACACCATAGGTAAGAGGCTTATCTGCAGTAGGTCCAAAGAGTGGAAGCTCTTCACCGAGACTGTAGTCAAGGTGGATTCCGGCTACGCAAGGCGCTACGTAAATGGTTCGAGGGGTGGTGCTGCTGTGTTGGTGCATTGTTGTTACCTCCGTGCTGTTGAAAAAAAGGCGAAAAAAACCGACACAGGGGTCGGCATCGGGCTCGTCATTCTTCTCGCTGCGGAGGAGGGGACTTAGCTATTCGATGTTGTTGACCTCAGTGTTGGTGTTGCTTCGATTGCGTATGTCATGTGATTTCTCATGATCTGCGTTGACCGTCAGGTGGTGGTCAGCCAAAAGGTAGGCACTAAAAAGCCTCCTGCGATTTTGGGTCGATTTTGTCGAACCGTAGTCGCGTAGAGGCTTCCAAGTTGTATGTCTGCTTACTGGGCAGATTCGTATATTCTCATAATGGCTGACCGGCTGTCAAGTACTTGTTGACAGGGCTGGCCAAAAGTGTATCGGCGTCATGTGACGTGCCTCAATGCTTCTGCCATCGCTCTGATTGGTGTCCTGCTGCCGTAGACGCTGAATGTAACGGAGCTTTCTTCATGACCCGCCATCCGTTTAATCAGCGAGTCTTGGACGCCAGCCTCCCTCAGTTCATCGATGAAGGTGTGACGAAAGCTATGGAAGGTTTTGCGTGGGTCGCTGATTCCTTGTTTCGCCTTGTAGCGACTGAACCATTTTGATGGAGCATGACCAAGCTTTCCCCTTGTCGGGACAAGATCGGGAAAGAGTCTGGAGTGATTTTTATCCCCGATGGATTCGGCATGCTCAAGTAGACCAAGTTCCAGCAGTTTGGGGTGAATAGGAAGCACCCGGCGGCTGCTCTGATTCTTGAGTTTTTGGTCACTATGCCTGTCATCGATACGAATGCACGGGATGCCTTGATAGCTAGTGATGTCATCGACGTGCAATTGGCAAAGCTCCTCTAAGCGGGCGCCAGTGAAACGGGCGAGGAGGGGTAACCAGTACCGCCATGGATGCTTTCGTGCCTCATGGGCCAGTGCGTCATGTTTAAGCAAGGCGTTGAGGTCAAATGGCTCAAGGGAGAGGCGAGCCTCTTTTGCAGCACCAGCCATCACTTTCATTCCCGCTAGCGGGTTTTGTCCGATGTAGCCGTTTGCCTTGCACCAGTTGAAGAAGGCCGTCAGCTTCCGTAGCCGGTTGTTGATCGTTACGGCAGTGATAGTCTGGTAGGGCATGGACGAGTTTACGACTTGCCGCAGTGTCATTCCCTTGAACTCGGTTCGCTGAGCGAAGTACTGCGGGCACCGTGCCAAGCGTTCCTTGAGGGTGCGAGCTTGTTCGACTCCGAAGGCAGAGGCAGGCATGTCGTCCATCAGTTCGAAGAAGTCCCGCAAGGCACGTTCCACGTCCAGAGTACTGACCGTTCGCCAAGCGCCGCTCCGAGTCCCTTCATCTATGTAGAGCTTCGCCAGACTTGCCAGCGTTGGGCCCTCCGCTACGGTGCTGATCGACTTGGTTGAAGTATTTGCAGGGCTAACTGTGATCGTGGGAACTGACGTTTTGGTTCGCCATTCCGCACACAAGGCGAGGAGTTTCCGAGGTTCAGTAAGGGGGTGGCTGCTGATGTGCTCGTGTACTCGACGAGCAAGCTCGGATGCGATGAATACGGCGGTTTTACGGTCCCTGACACTGAGACTCAAACGGAGAGTGGTACGGTCGGGATAGAGGTGCTTAGGAAGTCGCAAGTTCAGATAGTACGCGGCTCCGCGTCGAGTGATGTAAGTCAAAGTGGTACACCAGAGTGGTACAGCAAAGTGGAACAATGTTGATCACACCCCAGATTTTTGGCCTTGGCTCAGGCGTACTCGCCCGTCCGAAATGAATGTTGGCGAATCACCCATCAACCCCCACCAGCCCAGACGCAGTGCAGCTTTCAGCAAACTGCAAGGAGTGCTTGCACTCCACCCCGGTCAGGCCCGGAAGGAAGCAGCCACAGCGGGAACATCGTGTGCCGGGGTGTGGCTGGTGGGGCCGCCTCCATAACCCGCCTAGGGTTAGTCGTTCTCCTCTCTATCTCAACTCTCTTGCTTGCTAGCCGTGCGTGCCATGGTTGGGTGAAGTGCTTTGCCGATGGCGCTGAAAGTCGCTTTGGCTGCTGCGCATGGCCATTGCCGGCAGCGCAATCCGCCAGCGCGGATGCAATTTACCCGGTGCTCCGCTAGGATTAGCCCCTCGGTTACCCAGACGCGACGGTTTTCAATGAGTTATCAGGTTCTTGCACGTAAATGGCGTCCGCGCTCGTTCCGCGAAATGGTCGGCCAGACCCATGTGCTCAAGGCCCTGATCAACGCCCTGGACAGCCAGCGCCTGCACCATGCGTACCTGTTCACCGGCACCCGCGGGGTAGGCAAGACCACCATCGCGCGGATCATCGCCAAGTGCCTGAACTGCGAGACCGGCATCAGCTCCACGCCCTGCGGCACCTGCTCGGTATGCCGCGAGATCGACGAGGGCCGCTTTGTCGACCTGATCGAAGTCGACGCCGCCAGCCGCACCAAGGTCGAAGACACCCGTGAGCTGCTGGAAAACGTGCAATACGCACCCAGCCGTGGGCGCTACAAGGTCTACCTGATCGACGAAGTGCACATGCTCTCCACGCACTCGTTCAATGCGCTGCTCAAGACCCTCGAAGAGCCGCCGCCCCACGTCAAATTCCTGCTCGCCACCACCGATCCGCAGAAATTACCGGTCACCATCCTCTCGCGCTGCCTGCAGTTCAGCCTGAAGAACATGCCGCCGGAGCGGGTGGTCGAGCACCTGACCCACGTCCTGACTGCCGAGAGCGTGCCGTTCGAGGACGACGCCCTGTGGCTGCTCGGCCGCGCCGCCGATGGTTCGATGCGCGATGCCATGAGCCTGACCGACCAGGCCATCGCCTTCGGTGAAGGCAAGGTGCTGGCCGCCGATGTGCGCTCCATGCTCGGCACCCTCGACCACGGTCAGGTGTATGGCGTGTTGCATGCGCTGCTGGACGGCGATGCGCGAGCTCTGCTCGAAGCGGTGCGTCATCTGGCCGAGCAAGGCCCGGATTGGGGCGGCGTGCTGTCCGAGATGCTCAACGTGCTGCACCGTGTCGCCGTAGCCCAGGCCCTGCCGGAAGCGGTGGACAACGGCCAGGGCGACCGCGACAAGGTGCTGGCACTGGCCCAGGCGCTACCGGCCGAGGATGTGCAGTTCTATTACCAGATGGGCCTGATCGGCCGCCGCGACCTGCCGCTGGCGCCGGACCCGCGCAGCGGTTTCGAGATGGTGCTGTTGCGCATGTTGGCGTTCCGCCCCGCGGATGCCGACGGAGCGCCACGTTCACCTTTGAAGGAGTTACCGTCAAAGGATCTGGGAATCAGCAAGGCCACAGCTGATTCCACGTACAACCCAGTGGCCGGTGCGGCCATTGCTGCGGTGCCGGCACCTATCGCATCTCCCGCAGTTGCTGCGCCGGTTGTGTCGACTCCGACTCCGATCGCCGCGCCGGTTGCTGCTGAGCTTGTCCCTGCACCTGCCGCACCTGTAGTGGTGTCTGTGGCTAGCGTGCTGCCGTCGCCGATCAGCGCACCGGTTGTCGAAGCCGCGGCTGTCGATTTGCCTTGGGAAACACCAGCGACCCAGCCTGCGCTGGCGGTTGCCGAGCCAGTACCCGAGTCGCCTGTCGCCACGCTTGTAGAGGACGAACCGGTTCCGTCGGCGGCGCTCTCGACGGTTGAACCGGTGCCTGCTGTCGCGGCTGTAGCTCCGATTGCCCCGGCACTCGCCGCAGAAGCTGAAGAAGGCGATGACGACGAGCCGCCTCCTGGCGATTACGACTATGCCGAAGTCGATGGTGACAGTCTCGACTACAACTTCGACGTGTCGGCCGCCGAGCCTGTGGCTGAGGCGGAACCCTTGCCAGCGGCCCAGCCGGCCACCGGCCTGGCCGCTGAGTGGCTGGATCTGTTCCCGCGTCTGGGCCTGTCCGGCATGACCGGCAGCATCGGCGCCAACTGCACCCTGATCGAAGCCAATGGCGATGATTGGCTGCTGCACCTGGACCCGGGCCACAGTGCCCTGTTCAATGCCACCCAGCAGCGTCGCCTCAACGATGCGCTGAACCAGCATCTCGGGCGTAGCATTAACCTGCGCATCGAGCTGATCCTGCCCGAGCAGGAAACCCCGGCCCAGGCGGCTTCGCGCAAGCGTGCGCAACGTCAGCAGCAGGCGGAGCAGTCGATCCACGATGACCCGCTGGTGCAGAAAATGATTCAACAGTTCGCCGCGGTGATCCGCGCCGACTCCATCGAACCTGTGAACAATTAAGGAGTTCACCATGATGAAAGGTGGCATGGCAGGCCTGATGAAACAGGCTCAGCAGATGCAAGAAAAAATGGCCAAGATGCAGGAAGAGTTGGCCAACGCTGAAGTCACCGGCCAGTCCGGTGCCGGCCTGGTCAGCGTGGTGATGACCGGTCGTCACGACGTCAAGCGCATCACCCTGGACGACAGCCTGATGCAGGAAGACAAGGAAGTGCTGGAAGACCTGATCGCCGCGGCGGTCAACGACGCGGTGCGCAAGGTCGAGCAGAACAGCCAGGACAAGATGTCCGGCGTGACCGCAGGCATGCAGCTTCCCCCCGGCTTCAAAATGCCTTTCTAAGACGGGGCGTCCAGCCGCAGCACATAGCGGCGTTGCGATTCGGTCCGGGCATGCTCATTTACGGCCAGTAAACTCCGCTGCCCGGACCGAATCGCGCCTTGCTCTGCACCGCGTCTGATCACCCCTCGCTCCGTGCTTATCATTTAAAGCCATCTCCTACGGTATTTCCCATGAGCTTCAGCCCGCTGATTCGCCAACTGGTCGACGCCCTGCGCATCCTGCCCGGAGTAGGGCAGAAGACGGCTCAGCGCATGGCGCTGCAGATGCTTGAGCGTGATCGCAGTGGCGGTATGCGTTTGGCTCAGGCGTTGACTGCGGCGATGGAAGGGGTCGGCCACTGTTCGCGCTGCCGAACCCTGTGCGAGGACGAATTGTGCCCGCAGTGTGCCGACCCGCGCCGCGATGATTCGCTGCTGTGTGTGGTGGAAGGGCCGCTGGATGTGTTCGCGGTGGAGCAGACCGGCTACCGCGGCCGCTACTTCGTGCTCAAGGGGCACCTGTCGCCGCTCGATGGTCTGGGTCCCGAAGCCATAGGCATCCCCGAGTTGCTGGCACGGGTTTCGGTCAGCCATTTCGCGGAGCTGATCCTCGCCACCAACCCGACGGTGGAGGGCGAGGCCACGGCCCATTACATCGCGCAGATGCTTGCCGGCAAAGGCATCATCCTCTCGCGCATCGCTCATGGCGTGCCTCTGGGGGGGCGAGCTGGAGCTGGTGGACGGTGGCACCCTGGCGCATGCCTTCGCCGGGCGCCGGCCAATCGCTGACTGAGCGAGTTATCCAGGTAGCTGCCCGGCCAATTGCGCCAGGGCTGGCTCCGCCATTTCATAGGCCCGCCACTTGCTCACCGGGCGTCCGCCGAGGCGCTGGTAGAAGCGTTCCGCACGGCTGTTGCCGACCAATACGTCCCACTTCATGCGTCCTGCGCCCTGGTCTATAGCCCAGCTCGCCACGCCGGACAGCAGCTGCCAGCCCAGTCCCTGCTCGCGCTGTTCAGGTTGCAGATACAGTTCCTTGAGCAGGCAGGTTGGACGCAGGTCGTAGGTGAAGGGGATCAGCAGCGCCACGGCATAGCCACACGGCACACCAGCGCTCTCGGCGACAAACACCTGGCACTGCGCGCCGGGGCCAAAGGCCCGTTCACGCAGCGCCTGGGCATCAACAGCGAAGTCCATCAGGTAATCCTCGAATGCCGCCAGCTCGCGCATGAGTACCAGCAGCGCGGGAATGTCCGTCACCTGCGCTGCTCTTACTCGGGCCTGATTCAGCATGCGCAGCTGATGCCCGGCTGGCTGTTGCCAGTTTGCTCGCCGCGGGCGCCGACCAGGCTCAAGCCTTCGTCGAGCCAGCCGGTGACGCCACCGAGCATTTCCTTCACCGCATAACCCAGGCTGGCCAGGCGCACGGCGGCGCGGTGCACGCCATTGCAGTGCGGGCCGGCGCAGTAAACGACGAACAGGGTGTCGCGTGGGTAGCGTGCCATGTACTCGCGCTCCATCAGTCGGTGCGGGATGTTGATGGCGCCTGGCACATGGCCGCTGGCATAGGCCGCCTCGCCGCGCACGTCGACCAGTACATAGTCGACATCGCCGTCCTGCTGGCTGGCATGTACGTCCGAGCAGTCGGTCTCGAAGCTCAGGCGCTGGCTGAAGTGCATCAGGGCGATGGCGGAAGAGGCGGCGGGGTGTTGGCTGATCAGGCTCATGTGAGGCTCCAGTCGGTGAGTGTGGCGCCACTGTATCCAGACGCCAATCTTGGCTACAGTGGCGGCTCGGACAGTGATAGGAAAAAATCCGCCAATGCGCACCGACCCTGGCCTGGTGGCCATCCTCGCCTACGACGGCCTTTGCACCTTCGAATTCGGCATTGCCGTGGAGATCTTCGGTCTGGCGCGCCCGGAGTTCGACTTCCCCTGGTACCGCCACCGCATCGTCGGCCTGGACCAAGGACCGATGCGCGCTATGGGCGGTATCCAGGTGCTGGCGGACGCCGGCCTGGAGGCTCTGGCCGAAGCCCGTACCATCATCATCCCCGGTTGGCGCGACCGTGCCGAATTACCACCCGCCGAACTGCTTGAGGCCTTGCGCGCAGCTCATGAGCGCGGCGCGCGCCTGCTGTCGATCTGTTCCGGGGTGTTCGTGCTGGCGGCCAGCGGCCTGCTCGATGGCCAGCGTGCCACCACCCACTGGCGTTATACCGATGAGCTGGCGCGGCGCTATCCGGCCATCGAGGTGGACCCGCAGGTGCTCTACGTGGATGCCGGCCAACTGATCAGCTCGGCGGGCAGCGCGGCCGGTATCGATGCCTGCCTGCACCTAGTGGCGCGGGATTTCGGCAGCCAGGTGGCCAATCGCGTGGCGCAGCGGCTGGTGATGGCGCCGCAGCGTGCCGGCGGCCAGGCCCAGTTCATTCCTGCGCCGGTGGCGCAGGCCGTGCGCCATGACTTGTCCGGTCTGCTGGAATGGGTGCGTCAACACCTGGCCGAACCGCTGGAAATCAGCCAGTTGGCCAAGCGGGTGGCGATGAGCGAGCGCACCTTTCTGCGGCGTTTCAGTGATGCCACCGGCATGTCGCCCAAGGCCTGGTTGCAGCACGAGCGCATGGCCCGCGCGCGCCTGTTGCTGGAAGGCGGGGCGCAGAATATCGAGCGAGTCGCCGAACAATGTGGCTTCCGTACCGTGGAGGGTTTTCGCATCGCCTTTCGCAACAGTGTCGGACTGGCGCCTGCCGCGTACCGCGAGCGCTTTGGTGCTGCGCTGAGCGGCAGGTGATAAGAGGCTGCAGTGGCTAGTTGAAGCCAGCAGACTCCGGCGCTTGGCTGCGATAGAACTGCACGGCATCGATAAAGCGCTCGGCCTGCGTGCGGCTGTCCATCGTGAAGCCCTGCAGCGCCTGGCCGTAGGCACGGAACAGCTGCACCGTGTAGCGGCCGAACAGCTTGTACATGTGCAACGAATCGATGCTGTTGAAGTAGATCCGCTTACCCGCATCCTTGGCGTCGGCTGTCACCGGCTTGCCGGCGGCGCCCGGGTCGTTGAAGCCCATGTAGTGCTGGTCGATGTAGACCGAGTCGGGGCGCAGCGTCTGTGGCTGCGCCAGCACCACCTGCTTGATCACGGCATAGGCCTCCGGTTCGCTGATGTCCTGGGGGGAGTAATCGACCTGCGTCGAGGTGCAGCCTGTTAGCAGCAGGGCAAGCAGTGCTATCCATATCCGGCGCATGGGGTTTTCCTTGAGTGTGTGGTATCTCTCCAACATAGCCAGCTCCTCGCCGCGCAAAACGCGGGAATACCAGTGCTCGGCGAAGGCGCCGATAGGGTTGAGACATCACTCAGAGCTATTTGCTGCAGACATCTGGCCGTGGCGGATGAGCCCCGCATGGCAGAACGCTAGGCATATTAAGCCTTGAAAACCAAGCAAGCGCTCGGTTAGGGTTGTGAAAACAATAACCGAGAGCTGCCCGATGAGCGCCTTCCAGGAATACTTCGACGACTCCCATCAACTGGTCCGTGACTCGGTGCGCCGCTTTGTCGAGCGCGAGATCCTGCCGCATGTGGCGGACTGGGAGGAGGCCGAGGAGTTTCCCCGCGAGCTGTACCGCAAGGCCGGCGACGCCGGCATCCTCGGTATCGGTTATCCGGAGCAGTTCGGCGGCAGCCACGAGGGTGACCTGTTCGCCAAGGTGGCGGCCAGCGAGGAGCTGATGCGTTGCGGCTCCGGTGGCCTGGTGGCTGGCCTGGGTTCGCTGGATATCGGCCTGCCGCCGGTACTCAAGTGGGCTCGCCCGGAGGTGCGCGAGCGGGTAGTGCCAGAGGTGCTGGCCGGCGAGAAGATCATGGCTCTGGCGGTGACCGAGCCTTCTGGCGGCTCCGATGTGGCCAGCCTGAAGACCCGCGCGGTGAAAGAGGGTGACTTCTATCGGGTGACCGGTAGCAAGACCTTCATCACCAGCGGCGTGCGCGCCGACTACTACACCGTGGCGGTGCGTACCGGTGGCGAAGGCTTCGGCGGCGTCAGCCTGCTGCTGATCGAGAAGGGCACGCCGGGCTTCACTGTCGGCCGCTCGCTGAAGAAAATGGGCTGGTGGGCTTCGGACACCGCCGAGCTGTTTTTCGACGACTGCCAGGTGCCGGTGGGCAACCTGATCGGCGCTGAGAACATGGGTTTTGCCGGGATCATGGCCAACTTCCAGAGCGAGCGATTGTCGCTGGCGATCATGGCCAACATGACCTCGCAGCTGGCCCTGGAGGAAGCGCTGAAGTGGGCGAATGACCGCCATGCCTTCGGCAAACCGATCGGCAAGTTCCAGGTGCTCAAGCACCGCCTGGCCGAGATGGCCACCCAGCTTGAGGTGTCACGCGAGTTCACCTATCGCCAGGCCGCGAAGATGGCCGCCGGCAAGAGCGTGATCAAGGAAATCTCCATGGCCAAGAACTTCGCCACGGACGTCTCCGGCCGCATCACCTACGACGCCACCCAGCTGCTCGGTGGCATGGGCTTCATGCGCGAGTCCCTGGTCGAGCGCCTGTACCGCGACAACCGCATCCTCTCCATCGGCGGCGGCACGCGCGAGGTGATGAACGAGATCATCAGCAAGCAGATGGGGCTGTAAGAACCTGTTTAGCTCCCCTCTCCCGTGAACGGGAGAGGGGCAAAAGCGCCCCCCGGCCATCCTGCGCGCTGTTATGGCGCTGCCCAAAAGTCAGAAGCAGGCTCTAAGCCACGCCACTATTGATCCTGCCTGTATTAAGTATGAAGAGCGGGTTAAACAGCGCAATTATTTGTAGGAGCCAGCCAATCTATTTGCAGGCCGAATTATAGCGCCGCTGTTGGCTGGCTCCCGATTGGATAACGATGTCCGGTCAGATGAGTAACCGTATTCAGGGCTATTCGTTACACTGAGCCCACCTTGCCAGCCGGGTCTTCCCGACTTGGCCATTGCCCCCGCGCAACGCTGCCGAGCAGTAAATCCGTTATTCAATTCAGGCGGTCAGACATAGTGATCACAGGCGCTATCAAATCCCAAGTTGACCAGATCTGGAATGCGTTCTGGAGCGGTGGTCTTTCCAACCCCAAACGCAGTGCGGCGGCGTAATGGTCGGCGAGGCACTCTATCAGCCCCCCTTTACGTTGAACGGCAGCACTCTGTCGTTGGTGACGGAGATTGCGCAAAGCGTCGGTCGCTTAAGCGCGCAGCCGGAGCATGCCAATGCTTTGCGCTTGCGGCGGATCAACCGTATCCGCACCGTGCAAGGCTCGCTGGCGATTGAGGGTAATACGCTGAGCGAGGAGCAGATCACCGCGATCCTCGACGGTAAGCGCATCATCGCGCCGCCTAAAGATGTGCAGGAGGCGCGTAACGCACTGGCCGTTTACGAGCAGTTGGAGGCTTGGCAGCCCGCGAGTGAACAGCATCTGCTTGATGCTCATGCGCTGCTGATGAAAGGCCTGAACGATGATGCCGGGCATTATCGCCAGGGCGGTGTTGGCGTGATGAAGGGTGATCAGGTGGTGCACATGGCTCCACCGGCCAATCGCGTCAGCAAGCTAATGCGTGACCTACTGCACTGGCTGGAAATAACCGATCAGCCGCCGCTGATTGCCAGTTGCGTCTTTCACTACGAGTTCGAATTTATCCACCCCTTTGCCGATGGCAATGGGCGCATGGGGCGGCTGTGGCAAACCCTGATTCTGAGCCGTTGGCAGCCACTGTTCGCGCATGTACCGGTGGAAAGCCTGGTGCACGCGCATCAAGCCGAGTACTACGCGGCTATCAATGACAGCACCCAACAAGCCGACAGTGCGCCGTTTATTGGGTTTATGTTGAGCATGCTGCGTGATGCAATTCTAAGCGTGACCCCTCAAGTGGCGCCTCAAGTCACCCCTCAAGTCGCGGCGTTGCTCAAGCATGTGGTCGGCGAGGTCAGTCGGGAGAAGCTGCAAGCTGCTCTGGGCTTGGCCGACCGCAAATCTTTCCGCGAGCGCTATCTGCGTCCGGCGCTGGATGCCGGACTGATTGCCATGACCCGGCCGGACAAGCCCAATAGTCGTCTGCAGTGTTATTACCTGACGGAGCTGGGTAAGCAAGCTAGCTGTGCGTCAGCCGTGACCGCATGAAGCTACACCGGCCTCGAGCCAGGGGCGATCGGTGACTGCATTTGAGCGCACGATAGCGAAGCCGCAGCGGCCTCCACTGAAGCGTAACGAGGTGGCCGACAGGGCTGGCGACTTTTGTGCAAGTCCTTACGGCCGGCCAGCCGGCTTGCGCTTGATGGTTTTGAGCAGGTCGTCCGGGCTGATGTAGCCGACCATGCCGGCTGAGCTGGCTGCGCTGCCCGGTTGCGGTTGGTGCAGGATGTGGCCCTTCATCTTGCCGATGATGTGCATCTCGCATGGCTTGCAGTCGAACTTCAGGGTCAGCACTTCGTCCTGATGGATCAGCTGCATGTCCGCCACCTTGGTGCGCACGCCGGTGACGCCCTTGGCCTGCTTGGGGCACAGGTTGAAGGAGAAGCGCAGGCAGTGCTTGGTGATCATCACCGGCACTTCGCCGGTTTCCTCGTGGGCCTCGTAGGCCGCGTCGATCAGCTGTACGCCGAATCGCTGGTAGAAGGCGCGGGCCTGGTCGTTGTAGACGTTGGCGAGGAAGGTCAGGTGCGATTCCGGGTACACCGGCGGCGGCACGCTGACGGCCTTGCGGCTGCCGCTCGGGTGAGCGGCCACGCGCGCAGCGCTCAGCGCCTCGATGGCTTCGCGGCGCAGGGCCTTGAGCTGCGAGTTGGGGATGAACAGCGCCTGCGGCGCGTCGATCTGCACGTCGCTGACGTAATAGATGGTAGTGCCCAGCTTGCTCAGGGTGTCGACCAACTGCGCGCGCGCCTGTTCGGCATCCTTGGCCGGGCCGAACGGGCCGGGCAGGCTGACGCTGGCACTGCTGCCGTCCTCGCTGGTCACCGTTAGGCGCAGCTCGGCTTCGCGTAGCTCGGCTTGCCAGCTGACCGCCACGCGGCGCTCGGACGAGGTCTTGAGCAGCGCCTGCTGCCAGTTGTGGTCGAGGTTGCGGTTGAGCACGTGGTGCGGGCGCAGCTGCTTGAGCTCGGCCGGCATCTCGTTGGGCACCACGCGGTACTGCCACTGCGTGCTGCCGTCTTCCTCGACCTGGGCCAGTTGCTCCACGGTGTTGGCACGTAAACCCACCACTTCGCGCTTGATCAGCACGTTGAGGCCGTCGCCATTGTTGAGCAGTTCAGTGGTCTGCACGGTTAGGTCGTGCTTGCCGACCTTGAGCACTTCGCCCACCGGCAGACCGACGAACTTGGGCGACTCGAAGGCGCCAATGTCGATCTTGCGGTCGCTGACGAAGTAGTCGGTGCTGCCGCGGTGGAAGGTCTTTTCCGTGTCCGGGGTGAAGAAGTGTTCGGTGCGGCCGCTGGAGCTGCGCGCCAGCTCGGGGCGCTGGGTGAGGATGGCGTCGAGCTCCTGGCGGTAGTGAGCGGTGATGTTCTTCACGTAGCTCATGTCCTTGTAGCGGCCCTCGATCTTGAACGAGCGCACGCCGGCATCGACCAGGTGGATCAGGTTGGCGGTCTGGTTGTTGTCCTTCATCGACAGCAGGTGCTTGTCATAGGCCACCACGCGGCCCTGGTCATCCTTCAGGGTGTAGGGCAGGCGACAGGCCTGCGAGCAGTCGCCGCGGTTGGCGCTGCGCCCGGTCTGCGCATGGGAGATGTTGCACTGGCCGGAGAAGGCCACGCACAGCGCACCGTGGATGAAGAACTCGACGGCGGCATCGACGCTGTCGCTGATCGCGCGGATCTGCTCCAGGTTCAGCTCGCGCGCCAGGACGATCTGCGAGAAGCCGGCCTGGGAGAGGAACTTCGCCTTGTCCAGGGTGCGGATATCGCACTGGGTGCTGGCATGCAGCTCGATCGGCGGGATGTCCATTTCCATCACGCCCATGTCCTGCACGATCAGCGCATCGACGCCGGCGTCGTAGAGCTGGTGGATCAGCTGGCGCGCCGGCTCGACTTCATCGTCGTGCAGGATGGTGTTGATGGTGACGAACACCTTGGCGTGGAACAGGCGGGCGAATTCCACCAGGCCGGCAATGTCCGCCACGCTGTTGCTGGCATTGTGCCGCGCACCGAAGCTCGGCCCGCCAATGTACACGGCGTCGGCGCCATGCAGGATGGCTTCCTTGGCGATGGCGGCATCGCGCGCCGGGCTTAACAGTTCGAGCTGGTGCTTGGGCAGGGACATGGTTTCAGGCTTCGACAGGATGATCGGTAGACAGCCGGGCATTTTAGCCTGAAAGCGCAGGCTTTCTGTCTTTGCCTGCCAAGTGGTGTGCAGTTATTAGCCTGCAGCGCAGTTTGTAAGCCGGTGAAGTTGCCGTGCATCGCTTGCCAGCTCGGCGAAATCCTGCGAAAAGCCTGCGCGGGGCGCCGAGGCAGGCTGCCGATTGATCGAACGAGGGTGAGCGATGAGCAACGAATTGCAGGTTGAAGATATCCAGCTGGGCGACGGCAAGGCCGTGGTCAAGGGCGCCTTGATCACCACCCAGTACCGCGGCTGGTTGGAGGACGGCAGTTCCTTCGACTCCTCCTATGAGCGCGGCAAGCCGTTCCAGTGCGTGATCGGTACGCGCCGTGTCATTCAGGGCTGGGATTTGGGGCTGATGGGTATGCGCGTGGGCGGCAAGCGCAAGCTGTGGGTGCCGGCGCATCTGGGCTATGGCGAACGCCAGGTGGGTTCGATTCCGCCGAACGCCAACCTGGTCTTCGAGATCGAGTTGCTGGAAGTGCTGACTCGCGACGATTGATCGGCGCCATGGGCCACTCCGCCGCGTGCGGGGAACTCAGCGCTCGTTGAGCGCGAAGGCCGTCAGGCAGAAGGTGGGGATGCCACTGTCGTGGAGTTTCTGCGAACCGCCCAGCTCGGGCAGGTCGATGATCGCGGCGGCTTCGTGCACTGTGGCGCCCATGCGCCGGACCAGGCGGGCGGCGGCGAGCAGGGTGCCGCCGGTGGCGATCAGGTCATCGAAAATCAGCACCGAGTCGCCTTCGCACAGGCTGTCGGCATGCACTTCCAGCAGCGCCTCGCCATATTCGGTCTGGTAGCTTTCGGCGAGCACGTCGGCGGGCAGCTTGCCCTGTTTGCGGAACAGGATCAGCGGCTTGTTCAGTTCGTAGGCGATGATCGAACCGATCAAAAAGCCCCGGGCATCCATGGCAGCGATGTGGCTGAACTCGCTCTCCACATAACGCTGGATGAAGCTGTCGGCAACCAGGCGCAGGGCGCGGGGCGACTGGAACAGCGGGGTGATATCGCGAAACACCACACCCGGCTTGGGGAAGTCGGGCACAGGGCGAATCAGGGACTTGATGCTGAATTCGTCGAACATCATCGCGGTACTCCAGGCGCTATGGGCAGCGAATTATCAGCGATCCATGTTGCCGCCGGCCAGTGCACACAGTTCGATCGGATCGAGAATGTGCACTTCCTTGCCTTCTGCAGCGAGCAGGCCGTTCTGCTGGAAGCGAGTGAACACGCGTGACACGGTTTCCACCGCCAGGCCCAGGTAGTTGCCGACCTCGTTGCGCGACATGGCCAGGCGGAACTGGTTGGCGGAGAAGCCCCGCGCGCGGAAGCGCGCGGACAGGTTGACCAGGAAGGTGGCGATGCGTTCGTCGGCGGTCTTTTTCGACAGCAGCATCATCATCTGCTGATCGTCACGGATTTCCCGGCTCATCACCCGCATCAGCTGGCGACGCAGCTGGGGCAGTTGGACGGACAGCTCGTCCAGACGTTCGAAGGGAATCTCGCAGACCGAAGTGGTTTCCAGGGCCTGGGCCGAAACCGGGTAGAGCTCGGTATCCATGCCGGAAAGGCCGACCAGCTCACTGGGCAAATGGAAGCCGGTGATCTGCTCTTCACCGCCGTCAGACAGGCTGAAGGTCTTCAGCGCGCCGGCACGCACGGCGAACACGGAGGCAAAGGTATCGCCTTGGCGAAAGAGGAATTCGCCTTTCTTCAGCGGTCGTCCGCGTTTGACGATTTCGTCGAGGGAGTCCATGTCCTCGAGATTGAGTGACAGCGGCAGGCACAGCGCTGCCAGGCTGCAATCCTTGCAATGGGCCTGGTGCGGCGTGTGCACCTTGATGGATTCGGACATCTCGGAGATCCCTGCTGGCTAAACACCTATAAAGCGCAAGGGTAACGCAGGGGCGGGTTGGCTGGCCAGCCCTTGACCGGGTGTTCAAGTTTTTCGGCGGTCGGCCGACAAGGCCGTTGAGTACAGCTGCAGGGCAAGTTCATGTTACGGATCGATGTGGGTGGCCTGACGGAGCGCCTGAGCCTGGGCATCCAGCGCCAGGTGGCGCGGAACAATGGCGAAGCGGCGGATGCCGAGGCAGTGGCCGATGGCTTGCGCGTGAGCCTTTCGGAACTGGGAAGGGTACGTTCGAGCACGAAGAACGCGGATATCGACGAGAGCAACCTGCCGGACAGCGTCAAGGAACTGCTCAGGCTGATCCGTGCGTTGAAGCAGCAGATCGCCGAGAAGCAGGCCGAGCTGGAGGCGCTGATGGCCGAACCAGGGCTGGCTCCTGAGATCCGCCAGTTGCGCGTCGAGGCGCTGCGCAGTGAGCTTGCTTCATTGCAAGGGGCACTCAGCAGCGCCAGTGCCAACCTGCTCAAGGCCATGCGCGAAGCCGGCTTGAGTGACGAGCAGATGCAGACGGCGGCCGGGCTGGCACTGGGCTGAGATCCGGCAAGTAATTCCTGCACTTTTGCCGCGGACATGGTCGTGGTAGCCCGGATGCAATCCGGGATAGGCATGCCCCGGATTTCATTCGGGCTACAGACGGCGATCTTCAGATAACTCGCGAGAAACGCTGCAGGTTCTGCTGCTCCAGGTAGCGGTCGAACAGCATGCACACCGCGCGCACCAGCAGTCGGCCAGCTGGGCGGACATCGATACCGCTGTCACTGAGGTCGATTAGGCCGTCGCGTGCCTGTTGCTGCAGCTGCGGCCAGAGCGGGGCGAAGTAACTACGGAAGTCGATGTTGAACTGCGCTTCGATGGTGGTGAAATCCAACTGGAACTCACAGATCAGTTGCTGGATCACGGCGCGGCGGATGCGGTCGTCTTGGTTGCACTGCAGGCCGCGCAGGGTGGCGAGCTGGTCGTTGTCGATACTTTGCTGATAGTTGCCCAGGTCGCTGCTGTTCTGGCAGTACAGATCGCCGATCTGGCTGATGGCCGAGACGCCAAGGCCGATCAGATCGCAGTGGCCATGGGTGGTGTAGCCCTGGAAGTTGCGCTGCAGGGTGCCGTCTTCCTGGGCGGTGGCCAGTTCGTCGTCGGGCAGGGCGAAGTGGTCCATGCCGATGTAGCGATAGCCGGCGGCGGTCAGCTGCTCGATGCTGCCCTGCAGCATGGCCAGCTTGTCCGCCGGGCTGGGCAGGTCCTCGCTGTTGATGCGTCGCTGCGGCATGAAGCGTTCCGGCAGGTGGGCGTAGTTGAACACCGACAGGCGATCCGGTTGCAGGGCGATGACTTCGGCCACGGTGCGGGCGAAGCTTTGCGGGTTCTGCTTGGGCAGGCCGTAGATCAGGTCGATGTTCACCGAGCGGAATTGCAGGGTACGCGCCGCTTCGACGATGGCGCGGGTTTCTTCCAGGCTCTGCAGGCGGTTGATTGCCCGTTGCACGGCCGGGTCGAGATCCTGCACGCCGAGGCTGACGCGGTTGAAGCCCAGCTCACGGAGCAGGCCCATGGTCGACCAGTCGGCCTCGCGCGGATCGATCTCGATGCCGTAGTCGCCGCTGTCGTCATCCAGCAGGGTGAAGTGCTGGCGCAGATGGCCCATCAGTCGGCGCAGCTCGTCATGACTAAGAAAGGTCGGGGTGCCGCCGCCGAAATGCAGTTGCTCGACCACCTGCTGCTGGTCCAGATGACAGGCGATGCTGGAGATTTCCTTCTCCAGGCGCTCCAGATAAGGCAGGGCGCGGCCGCGATCCTTGGTGATGACTTTGTTGCAGGCGCAGTAGTAGCAGATGTTCGCGCAGAACGGCACATGCACGTAAAGCGATAGCGGGCGTAGGGCTTTGCGGCTGTCGCGCAGCGCATGCAGCAGGTCGAACGAGCCGACCTCGTTATGCAGTTGCACGGCGGTGGGATAGGAGGTGTAACGCGGGCCGGGCAGGTCATAACGCCGGATCAGGTCAGCGTCCCAGCGAATGGCGTCGAGCATACGATTGTCCCCGGATAGGCAAGCAGTGGTTGCGAGTCTAGGGAGGTGCGCGGTGGGTGATCTTGACCTGTATCAAGCTGGAGGAGCTTGCCGGGCTGCGTTGCGCCGTTCGAGAGCAGAGCGTGCGCCGACTAATGCCCCATCAGCCAGTGTTGATGCGGGCCGGGCAGGGTCCACAGGCCGAACAGGATCACCAGCAGGCCGCCGGCCATGCGCACGCCGCGCTTGCGCAGCAGGGCGGTCAGCCGTTCGGCGGCCAATCCGGTGGCCAACAGCACCGGCCAGGTGCCGAGGCCGAAGGCCAGCATCAGCAACCCGCTGTCCAGCGCCGAACCCTGGCTGGCCGCCCATAGCAGGGTGCTGTAGACCAGGCCACAGGGCAACCAGCCCCAGATGGCGCCGAGTAGCAGGGCGCGGGGCAGGCTGCTGACCGGCATCAGGCGCGTGGCGATGGGTTGCAGGTGGCGCCAGAGATGGCGGCCGAGGCCTTCGATGCGGGTCAGGCCGCTCCACCAGCCGGCCAGGTACAGGCCCATGGCGATCAGCAGCAGCGCGGCGATCACCCGCAACACCATGGCCGCCGGGCTGCTGGCCACGGCCCAGCCGGCCAGACCGATCAGCACGCCGGCAGTGGTGTAGCTGAGGATGCGGCCGAGGTTGTAGGCCAGCAGCAGGCGAAAACGCCGGGCCCGTTGTTCGGCGGGGATGGCCAGGGTCAGCGCGCCCATCAGGCCGCCACACATGCCCAGGCAATGACCGCCGCCGAGCAGGCCGAGGATCAGGGCGGAAACCAGCAGCGGGGCGAGTTCAAGCACGGGGTTCATCCTGCTCCGTCGGCTTGTCGGCTTCGGCGATGCCGGCCTGGTGCTGCGGGTCTTCGTCGTCGAACAGGATGCTGTGGGCCGGGCCGTCGAGGTCGTCGTACTGGCCGTTGTCCACCGCCCAGACGAACAGCCAGATGGCGAAGCCGACCAGGCCTACGGCAATCGGAATCAGGATGTAGATGGCGGACATGGGGTCTCCGGATACGGCTCAGACGTAGGGTGGATGTCGCTTTTTACATCCACCATTGCGGCGTTGTGGTGGATCGATGAAGCGCGATCCACCCTACGGACGGCTCAGGCGCAGGGCGTTGAGCACTACCAGCAGCGAGCTGACCGACATGCCGACCGCGGCCCACAGCGGAGTGACCATGCCCAGGGCAGCGAAGGGCAGCACCAGGCCATTGTACAGCGTTGCCCAGGCCAGGTTCTCGAGGATGATGCGCCGCGTACGGCGGGCCATGCTGAAGGCCTGCACCAGGCTGCCCAGGCGGTTGGACAGCAGCACGGCGTCGGCGCTGGTCTTGGCCAGGTCGGTGGCGCTGCCCATGGCCACGCTGATGTCGGCGCCGGCCAGCACCGGCACGTCGTTGACCCCATCGCCGAGCATCAGCACGCGGTGGCCGGCCTGCTGCAGCTGTTTCAGCACGGCCAGCTTGGCGTCCGGGGTGAGGCCGCCGCGGGCGTCGTCGATACCCAGCTGGCGCGCCACTTCGCCAACCATCGGTGAGCTGTCACCGGACAACAGGATGATCTGCCAGCCCTGCGTGCGGCAGGCCTCCAGTAACTGCGGAGCATCATCACGCAGGCGGTCGCCGAGGACGAACCAGGCCAGCGGGCCGCGCTCGTCACCGAGCAGCAACCACTGGCCGTGCTCGCCGGGAATTGCCGGCGCGCTGCGCCCTGATAGCGCGGCGACATAGGCCGGCTGGCCGATACGCAGGCGGCGCCCGTCGACCACGCCTTGCAGGCCCTGGCCGGGTTCGCTGGCGAGCTGTTCGGCGCCTTGCGTGCAGTGACCGAAGGCACGGGCGATGGGGTGTTCGGAACCATGTTCGAGGGCCGCTGCCAGGGCCAGGCAGGCGTCGCCATCCAGCTCGCGCAGGGTCTCGATGCGTTCCAGGGTCAGGCGTCCTTCGCTGAGCGTGCCGGTCTTGTCGACGATCAACGTGTCGATCTGCTTGAGGCCTTCCAGTACATGGCCGCGGGTCAGCAGCAGGCCGAGCTTGTGCAGGCTGCCGGTGGCGGTGGTCAGCGCGGTCGGCGTGGCCAGTGAGAGGGCGCAGGGACAGGTGGCGACCAGTAGGGCGAGGACGATCCAGAAGGCGCGGTCGCTGTCGATCTGCCACCAGACCAGGCCGACGATGGCGGCCACGCCGAGGACGATCAGCAGGAACCACTGCGCGACCCGGTCGGCCAGCTCAGCGATGCGCGGCTTGTCGGTCTGGGCGCGTTCCAGCAGACGGACGATGGCAGACAGCCGGGTGTCGGCACCGAGGGCGCTGATCTGCAGGGTCAGCGGGCCCTCGACGTTGAGGGTGCCGGCGGTCACCGCATCGCCGATGCCGCGTGGCAGCGGCAGGTATTCGCCGGTGAGCAGCGATTCGTCGACGCTGGATTGGCCGGCGACGATATGTCCGTCGGCCGGCAGCAGCGCGCCCGGTGGCACCAGCACGCGGTCGCCGACCTGCAGCTCGCGCAGCAGCACGCGCTCGCTGCGCTCCTCGGCATCCAGGCGCAGGCAGGAAGGCGGCAGCAGGCTGACCAGTTGCGCGGTGGCCGCCGCCGTGCGTTCGCGGGCACGTCGCTCGAGGTAACGCCCGGCGAGAAGGAACAGGGCGAACATGCCGACCGCGTCGAAATACAGCTCGCCGATGCCGGTGACGGTGGACCAGATGCCGGCGACATAGGCGCCGCCGATGGCCAGCGACACCGACACGTCCATGGTCAGATGACGGGTGCGCAGGTCACGCAGGGCACCGCGGAAGAACTGGCCGCAGCAGTAGAAGACGATGGGTGTGGTGAGGAACAGGCTGGTCCAGCGCAGGATCTTGTCCAGCTCGGGCGACAGGTCGACATTGAACTCCGGCCAGGTGGCCATCGCCGCCATCATCACCTGCATCCACAGCAGGCCGGCGACGCCGATCTGCCTTAGCGACTTGCGGTTCTCGGCCGCCAGGCGGGTACTGGCCTCATCGTCCTGCCAGGGGTGACCGGCATAGCCGATGCTGCGCAGCTCCTTGAGCAGTTGGCTGAGTGGCAGCAGGCTGTCGGCCCAGCGCAGGGTCAGGCGATGGTTGGACAGGTTGAGACGGGCTTCGGCAACGCCAGGCAGGGTGCGCAGGTGTTTCTCGATCAGCCAGCCACAGGCGGCGCAGCTGATGCCTTCGATCAGCAGGCTGGTTTCGCTGAGTTCGCCCTGGTGCTGGACGAAGTCCTGTTGCACCTCCTCGCGGTCGTACAGCTCCAGCTCATCCGGCAAGGCTTTGGGCAGGGCCTGCGGGTTGACCGCGTTGTCGCTGCGGTGGCGGTAGTAGTTCTCCAGACCGCCGGCGACTATCGCCTCGGCCACCGCCTGGCAGCCTGGGCAGCACAAGGCCCGCGGTGCGCCGAGCACGCGGGCCTCGAAACGGCTGCCGGCGGGAACCGGCAGGCCGCAGTGATAGCAGGGAAGGGGGCTGCTGCTCATGGGCGGGGGCGGATCACTCGCCGAGCTGAACCGACTGGCCGCTGGCCAGTTGTTCTTCCTCGAACAGGCGCCAGTCCTGGCCGCCTTCCTGGCCGATGACCTCGACGAAACGACGGCCTTCGACGGCGTCCAGCAGGTTGCCGGCATAGCTGCCGTCCGCCTGGGCTTGCAGCACTACCCGACGATCACGCTCGGGCTGGGTCGGCGAAATCAGGTTGAGCACCAGCTGCGGCGGGTTGCTGTAGCCCTGCAGCTGCAGGCTGGCGGTGCCTCGCTCGTTGTCCAGTTGCAGGTTGGCCTTGAGCTTGAGGCGCGTGGCGAGGTTCTCGCGCTCCAGCGAGGTGTTGATGCCCTTGCCGACGTCGTAATAGTTGTCGGAGATCAGACCCGGTGGATTGCGCGTGGCGATGACCAGCATGGAGGTGCCCAGCACCACGGACATGCCCAGAATGCCGAGAATGAACCAGACCCAGAATTCTTTGTACCAGGGCCGGGCGAGGGTATCGGGTTGCATGCAGTTACCTTTGCTTAGCGAACGCTGGGGCCGATGAAGCGGCTGTCGGTGTCGCTGTGGATGCTGGGGTCTTCAACGGCCTGAACCTTGAAGAGGATTTCGTTGGCGCTGGAGGGCAGTTTCTCCGGGGGTATGGACAACTCCACCGGCACGGAGAGTACCTCACCTTCAGCGACCTTGAGTTCGCTCTTGCCGCCGTAGACCAAACCATCCAGACCTTCGACGCTGACCAGGAAGGTCAGGTCGCGCTGGGCCTTGTTCATCAGCTTGAGGGTGTAGACGTTCTCGATGAAGCCCTGCTCGTTCTCGCGGAACAGCACGCGATCCTTGAGGATGTCGAGTTCCACCAGCGAGCGGTGACCGACAGCCCAGGCGAACAGGCCCATCATGGCGACCAGGGCGATGGCGTAGCCGATCAGCCGTGGGCGCAGCAGATGGGTCTTCTGTCCGGAGAGATTGTGCTCGGTGGTGTAGCTGATCAGGCCTTTCGGGTAGTTCATCTTCTCCATGATGCTGTCGCAGGCGTCGATGCAGGCGGCGCAGCCGATGCACTCGATCTGCAGGCCGTCGCGGATGTCGATGCCGGTCGGGCAGACCTGGACGCACATGGTGCAGTCGATGCAGTCGCCAAGGCCGTCGGCCTTGTAGTCGGCGGTCTTCTTGCGCGGGCCACGGCTTTCACCGCGGCGCGGATCGTAGGAGACGATCAGGGTGTCCTTGTCGAACATCACGCTCTGGAAGCGCGCGTAGGGGCACATGTAGATGCACACCTGCTCGCGCAACCAGCCGGCATTGCCGTAGGTGGCCAGGGTGAAGAAACCGACCCAGAAATAGGCCCAGCCATCGGCCTCGCCACTGAGCAGGCTGGGGATCAAATCGCGGATCGGTGAGAAGTAGCCGACGAAGGTCAGGCCGGTGACCAGGCCGATGAGAATCCACAGGCTGTGCTTGGCCGCCTTGCGTGCGAATTTCTCGCCGCTCATGGGCTGCTTGTCCAGCTTCATGCGCTGGTTGCGGTCACCCTCGGTGACTTTCTCGCACCACATGAACACCCAGGTCCACACGCTTTGTGGGCAGGTGTAGCCACACCAGACGCGGCCGGCGAACACGGTGATGAAGAACAGGCCGAAGGCACAGATGATCAGCAGCCAGGACAGCAGGGCAAAGTCCTGCGGCCAGAAGGTGGCGCCAAAGATGTAGAACTTGCGCTCGGGCAGGTCCCACCAGACGGCTTGCCGGTCATTCCAGCTGAGCCAGGCGGTACCGAAATAGAGCAGGAACAGGAAGGCTCCGCCGCTGACCCGCAGGTTGCGGAACAGGCCGGTAAAGGCGCGGGTATAGATTTTTTCCTGGCTGGCGTAGAGGTCAACGCTGGCGTTGCCGGTGGCCGCAGGTGGGGTGATGTTTCGAACGGGAATCTGGTCGCTCATCAGGGTCGTACCACGGCTTGGGTGAGTGCTCCTGTCGATACTTGCCGAAGGAGTCAGAATTTCACGGCTCTATGGTACGCCTGATCGAGCTGTGCCCGGGTGCGACCAGCGGTCGCGTCCCGGGCGGGTGATGCTTACTTCTCGACTTGCTCGGCTTTCTCGCCGTGCGACAGGCTGTACACGTAAGCGGCCAGCAGGTGCACTTTGTCTTCGCTGCCTACATAGGGTAGCTGAGCGGGCATGTTGCCGTTACGGCCGTAGCGAATGGTCTGCTGCAGTTGCGCGTAGCTGCTGCCGTAGATGAAGGCGCTTGGGTTGGTCAGGTTCGGTGCGCCCATCATCTTGTTGCCGGTGCCTTCCTTGGTGTGGCAGGCGAAGCAGGTGGTCTCGAACACTTTCTTACCGGCAGCGATATCAGCAGTCACGCCTTCCGGCAGCTTGCGGCCGCCCAGTTCGGTGAGCACGTAGGCGGCGACGTTGCGCACACCTTCTTCACCGATCTGCGGAGCCTGCGGCGGCATGGCGCCACTGCGGCCAGCAATGATGGTCTGCTTGATCTCGGCCGGCGAGCCGCCCCAGCGCCATTCGTTGTCGGTCAGGTTGGGGAAGCCGTAGGCGCCCTTGGCATCGGAACCGTGGCACACCGAGCAGTTGGAGGCGAACAGACGGTTACCCATCTTCAGGGCTTTCTCGTCCTTGGCCACTTCCTCGACCGGCATCTTGGCGTAGGCAGCATAGAGCGGGGCATATTGCTTGTCGGCCCGCACCATCTCTTTTTCCCACTGGTGCACACCGGTCCAGCCGGCTTCGCCATTGGCGAACGGCTTGCCGTCACCGGCTTCGTTGTAGCCTGGCAGCAGGCCTTTCCAAGTACCCAGACCCGGGTACAGCACCAGGTAGCCGAGGGCAAAGACGATGGTGCCGACGAACAACATGAACCACCATTTCGGCAGCGGGTTGTCGTACTCGGCGATGCCATCGAACTCGTGGCCGACGGTTTCCTCGGTGGGGTCCTGGCGCTGGCCCTTGCGCACACTGAAGATCAGCACGGCCATGGCGATGATGGTGCCCAGGCTCAGCACCGTGATGTAGAGACTCCAGAAGGTAGTCATTCTTTATTGCTCCCAGAAGCTTTTTCGTCACGCTCTTTGGCGGGTGCGTCGTCGGCGAAGGGCAGGTTGGCGGCTTCGTCGAAGCTGTCTTTGCGTCTGCTGCTGTAGGCCCAGAGCACCACGCCAATGAAAGCGATGAAAACCACGGCGGTGCCGATACCGCGAAGCGTCCCGATATCCATCATGCGTTACCGTTTGTTCTTGATTGAGGTGCCCAGACCTTGCAGGTATGCGACCAGCGCATCCATCTCGGTCTTGCCTTTCACAGCTTCTGCCGCACCGGCGATATCTTCGTCGGTGTAGGGCACACCCAGAGTGCGCATGGCTTCGAGCTTGGTGGCGGTGTTCTTGCCATCCAGCTTGTTCTCGACCAGCCACGGGTAAGCCGGCATCTTCGACTCCGGTACCACGTTGCGCGGGTTGTACAGGTGTGCACGCTGCCACTCATTCGAGTAGCGGCCGCCAACGCGGGCCAGGTCCGGGCCGGTACGCTTGGAACCCCACAGGAACGGGTGATCCCAGACGCTTTCGCCGGCGACGGAGTAGTGGCCGTAGCGCTCGGTTTCGGCACGGAACGGACGGATCATCTGCGAGTGGCAGCCAACGCAGCCTTCGCGGATATAGATGTCACGGCCTTCGACTTCCAGCGCGGTACGCGGCTTCATGCCTTCGACCGGGGTGTTGGTGACGTCCTGGAAGAACAGCGGGACGATCTGGGTCAGGCCGCCGATGCTGACGGCGATGACCATGAAGAACGCCAGCAGGCCAATGTTCTTCTCGACTATTTCGTGGCTTTTCATCAGTGAGCAACCTCGGCAGGAATGCGGGCGGCAGCTTCGTATTCAGTCGGTTTGGCTGCGCGCACGGTGCGGAAGGTGTTGTAGGCCATCAGCAGCATGCCGGTGGCGAAGAACGCACCGCCGATCATGCGCACCAGGTAACCCTCGTGGCTGGCAACCAGCGCTTCGACGAAGGAGTAGGTGAGGGTGCCGTCTTCGTTGACTGCACGCCACATCAGACCCTGGGTGATGCCGTTGACCCACATAGAGGCGATGTACAGCACGGTGCCGATGGTGGCCAGCCAGAAGTGCGCGTTGATCAGGGCGATGCTGTGCATCTGCTCGCGACCGAAGACTTTCGGGATCAGGTGATACAGCGCGCCGATGGAGATCATCGCGACCCAGCCGAGGGCGCCAGCGTGCACGTGGCCGATGGTCCAGTCGGTATAGTGGGACAGGGCGTTGACGGTCTTGATGGCCATCATCGGACCTTCGAAGGTCGACATGCCGTAGAACGCCAGGGACACCACCAGGAAGCGCAGGATGGGGTCGCTGCGCAGCTTATGCCAGGCGCCCGAGAGGCTCATCATGCCGTTGATCATGCCGCCCCAGCTCGGAGCCAGGAGGATCAGGGACATGGCCATGCCCAGGGACTGCGCCCAATCCGGCAGAGCGGTGTAGTGCAGGTGGTGCGGGCCGGCCCAGATGTACAGGGTGATCAGCGCCCAGAAGTGCACGATCGACAGGCGATAGGAGTAGATCGGACGCTCGGCCTGCTTGGGTACGAAGTAGTACATCATCCCCAGGAAGCCGGTGGTGAGGAAGAAGCCCACCGCGTTGTGACCATACCACCACTGCACCATGGCATCGGTGGCGCCAGCGTACAGCGAGTATGACTTGGTCAGGCTGACCGGAATTTCCATGCTGTTGACGATGTGCAGCATGGCGGTAACCAGGATGAAGGCACCGAAGAACCAGTTGCCCACATAGATGTGCTTGGCTTTGCGCTTGATGATGGTGCCGAAGAACACCACCGCGTAGGTGACCCAGACGATCCCCAGGAGGATGTCGATCGGCCACTCCAGCTCGGCGTATTCCTTGGAACTGGTGTAACCCAGCGGCAAGGTGAGCACGGCCAGCACGATTACAGCCTGCCAACCCCAGAAGGTGAAGGCAGCCAGACCGTCAGAAACCAGGCGAGCCTGGCAGGTACGCTGCACCACGTAATAAGACGTGGCGAACAGGGCGCAGCCGCCGAAGGCGAAGATTACTGCGTTGGTGTGCAGCGGGCGCAGGCGGCCGAAGCTGGTCCACGGCAGGTTCAGGTTGAGTTCCGGCCACACGAGTTGTGCGGCGATGAACACGCCTAGACCCATGCCGATGACGCCCCAGATCACCGTCATAACGGCGAACTGGCGGACCACCTTGTAGTTATAAGCAGTCTGACTGATTGCTGTGCTCATGCTAGGGGTTCCACGGTTAATGGAGGTTTTTTAGGGGGGTAAAAATCGGCGGCAAGTATGGAGAAACGGGGTGCCCATTGCAACGCTACATGCCTGTACGATCAAGGTTTTAGCGGCTTTTACCCTGGTTTCGAACGGTATAAATAGCCATCCAGTTGCGAACATTTCGCAGCTAGAGCGTGTTGCGCTGAAGAAGGGGTCGCCTTGGAATTGTTACAACGTGCGATTGTCAGCAGCTTAGCCCATGTCAAGGGGGCTGACGTGCAACTTGTCGGCGGGGTGCGACACTGGGTCGCAGAGCGGCAGGCCGCCTGCAGTGCGGGTTGCAGGCAGAGAGAGGGTATTGCTAGGTGAAGGAGGGCGTCGGGCGACGCCCTCCTTTTCGCTTATTGCTCGACTGCAGCGCTGCGTTCGTCGTGTGACAGGCTGTACACGTAGGCGGCCAACAGATGCACCTTGTCCTCGCTGCCGACAAAGGGCAATTGCGCGGGCATGTTGCCGTTACGGCCGTAGCGGATGGTCTGCTGCAGTTGCGCGTAGCTGCTGCCGTAGATGAAGGCGCTGGGGTTGGTCAGATCCGGCGCACCCATGCTCGGGGTGCCTTTGCCTGCCGCGCCGTGGCAGGCGAAGCAGCTGCTGGAGAAGACCTTGCGCCCGGCCTCGATGTCCGCGCTGACACCTTCCGGCAGCTTGCGCCCAGCCAGTTCGACGAGGACGAAGGCGGCAGCGTTACGCACGCCATCGTCGCCGATCATCGGTGCTTGGGCCGGCATCATGCCGTGGCGGCCGGCGCTGATGGTCTGCTTGATTTCGGCCGGTGAGCCGCCCCAGCGCCAGTGCCGGTCGGTCAGATTGGGGAAGCCATAGGCGCCCTTGGCGTCGGAGCCGTGGCAGACCGAGCAGTTGGAGGCGAACAGGCGACCGCCCATCTTCACCGCATACTCATCCTTGGCTACGTCCTCGACCGGCATGGCCGCGTACTTGGCGTAGATCGGCCCGTACTGCTGGTTGGCCTTGTCGATTTCGCGCTGCCACTGGGCGACCTGGGTCCAGCCGTCCTCGTAGCCCGGCAGCACGCCTTTCCAGTTACCCAGGCCGGGGTAGAGCGCCAGGTAGCCAACAGCGAAGATGATGGTGCCGAGGAACAGCATGAACCACCACTTGGGCAGCGGGTTGTCGTACTCCTCGATGCCGTCGAAGGCGTGGCCCATGGTCTGGTCGGTAGGGCCCGGGCGCTCGCCACGGCGGGTGGCGAAGATCAGCCAGAGCAAGGCGACCAGGCTGCCAAGGGTGAGCAGGGTGATATAGCCACTCCAGAAAGAGGTCATGGCTGTGTACTCCGTGACAGGAACAGGTTGGGGTGAATGATCATGACTTACCTCTTGTTCTTCAGGCTGGTACCGAGGACCTGCAGGTAGGCGACCAGCGCCTCCATCTCGGTCTTGCCCTGCACGGCCTCGGCCGCGCCGGCAATCTCGGCATCGCTGTAGGGCACGCCGAGGGTGCGCATGGCTGCGAGCTTGGCGGCGCTGCCCTTGCCGTCCAGCTTGTTCTCTACCAGCCAGGGGTAGGCCGGCATCTTCGACTCCGGCACCACGTTGCGCGGGTTGTACAGGTGCGCGCGGTGCCAATCATCGGAGTAGCGGCCGCCGACGCGGGCCAAGTCCGGGCCGGTACGCTTGGAGCCCCAGAGGAACGGGTGATCCCAGACGCTTTCACCGGCGACCGAGTAGTGGCCGTAGCGCTCGGTTTCGGCACGGAACGGGCGGATCATCTGCGAGTGGCAGCCGACGCAGCCTTCCTTGATGTAGATGTCGCGGCCTTCCAGTTGCAGTGCGGTGTAGGGCTTCATGCCCTGCACCGGCTCGTTGACTACGTCCTGGAAGAACAGCGGGACGATCTGGGTCAGGCCGCCGATGCTGACTGCCAGCACCATGGCCAGGGCCAGCAGGCCGACGTTTTTCTCGAGTATTTCGTGTTTGCTGCTCATCAGTGAGCCCCCTCGCCAATCAGAGCGCTTGCGTCATATTCGGCCGCTTGCACGGCGCGCACGGTGCGCCAGGTGTTCCAGGCCATCAGCAACATGCCGGCGAAGAAGATTGCGCCACCCAGTACCCGCACCACGAAGCCGATATGGCTGGCTTCCAGAGCTTCGACGAAGGAGTAGGTGAGGGTGCCGTCTTCGTTGACTGCACGCCACATCAGCCCCTGGGTGATGCCGTTGACCCACATCGAGGCGATGTACAGCACGGTGCCGATGGTGGCCAGCCAGAAGTGCGCGTTGATCAGGGCGATGCTGTGCATCTGCTCACGACCGAAGACCTTGGGGATCAGGTGGTACAGCGCGCCGATGGAGATCATCGCGACCCAGCCGAGGGCACCGGCGTGAACGTGGCCGATGGTCCAGTCGGTGTAGTGGGACAGGGCGTTGACGGTCTTGATGGCCATCATCGGGCCTTCGAAGGTCGACATGCCGTAGAACGCCAGGGATACGACGAGAAAGCGCAGTATGGGGTCGCTGCGCAGCTTATGCCAGGCGCCCGAGAGGGTCATCATGCCGTTGATCATGCCGCCCCAGCTCGGCGCCAGCAGCACCAGGGACATGACCATGCCCAGCGACTGCGCCCAGTCTGGCAGCGCGGTGTAGTGCAGGTGGTGCGGGCCGGCCCAGATGTACAGGGTGATCAGTGCCCAGAAGTGCACGATCGACAGGCGATAGGAATACACCGGACGCTCGGCCTGCTTGGGCACGAAGTAATACATCATCCCCAGGAAGCCGGCGGTGAGGAAGAAACCCACGGCGTTATGCCCATACCACCACTGCACCATGGCGTCGGTGGCGCCAGCGTACAGCGAGTACGACTTGGTCAGGCTGACCGGCAGTTCCAGGTTGTTGACGATGTGCAGAATCGCCACGGTGAGGATGAAACCACCAAAGAACCAGTTGCCCACATAGATATGCTGGGTCTTGCGCTTGAGCAGGGTGCCGAAGAACACCAGGGCGTAGGCGACCCAGACGATGGTAATGAGGATATCGATCGGCCATTCCAGCTCGGCGTATTCCTTGGAGCTGGTCCAGCCCAGTGGCAGGCTGATGGCGGCGAGCACGATCACCAGCTGCCAACCCCAGAAGGTGAAGGCGGCCAGGCTGTCGGAGATCAGCCGGGTCTGGCAGGTGCGCTGCAGCGAGTAATAGCTGGTGGCAAACAGTGCGCAGCCACCGAATGCGAAGATCACCGCATTGGTGTGCAGTGGGCGCAGGCGGCCGAAGCTGGTCCACGGCAGGTTGAAGTTGAGTTCGGGCCAGGCCAGTTGCGCGGCGATAAACACGCCGAGCCCCATCCCGACTATGCCCCAAACCACCGTCATAATGGCGAACTGGCGGACCACCTTATAGTTGTAGGCGGTGCTGCTGGTTGTGTTCATGTGTTGGGCTTCCATCCACGGTTTATTAAAAGCAGGCTAAGCATGGGTAATGGCACGGTGACAGTTATTGACGGGGATCAATGCCGAGAGAGGGGATGGTTGTGGAATGGGGCTGACGGAATGTCGCAGGCAGCGCTGATGCCGCAGACGGGGCTGATGTCGCAGGCAGGCCAGATACCGCAGGCCACGCTGATCCTTGCCCATGGCGCTGGCGCACCGATGGACAGCGCTTTCATGCAAAGCATGGCCGAGCTGTTGGCGGCACGGGGTGTCAGCGTGTTGCGTTTCGAGTTTCCTTATATGGCCGCGCGACGCGCCGATGGCGGCAAGCGGCCGCCCAACCCGCAGGCGCAGTTGCTGGAGTGCTGGCGCCAGGTCTACCGCGAGGTGCGTGCGCAGGTAGGTGGGCCGCTGGCGATCGGCGGCAAGTCCATGGGGGGGCGCATGGCCAGCCTGCTGGCCGATGAGCTACAGGCCGATGCGCTGGTCTGCCTCGGTTATCCCTTCCATGCCGTGGGCAAGCAGGACAAGCCGCGGGTGGCGCATCTGGCCGAACTGCGCACGCCAACCCTGATCGTGCAGGGCGAGCGCGATGCCATGGGCAATCGCCAGACGGTGGCAGGCTATGGGTTGGCGCCGACTATCCAGCTGCACTGGCTGGCTGCGGGCGATCATGATCTGAAGCCGTTGAAGGCCAGTGGCTTTAGCCATGAAGAGCATCTGCAGGCTGCCGCCGATGCAGTGGTCGGGTTCCTGCGCGGTTAAAACCAGCGCGCAATAAAAAGGCCGGTAGATGCCGGCCTTTTTAATGGAGCCTGAATCAGCGGTTGAAGCGTTCGACCAGCGAGTACTGATCCTGCGCGGTGGCTGTCAGCTCCTGGCTGAGATGGGCGGTACTCAAGGCCTCACCGGCAGTCTGGTCGGCCAGCTGGGCGATGGTGGTGATGTTCTGGTTGACCTCGTCGGCCACCGCGCTCTGTTCCTCGGCGGCTGCGGCGATCTGATTGGCCATGTCGGCGATATTGGCTACTGCCTCGCTGATCCCAGCCAGGGCCTGGTCGGCTTGCAGCACACGCTCGACGCCTTCGTCGGCCTGCTTGCGACCGACTTCCATGGTCATCACCGCTTCCTCCGCGGTGCGCTGCAGCTTGGCGATCAGGCCGTGGATCTGCCCGGTGGACTCGGCGGTGCGCTGTGCCAGCGAGCGCACCTCGTCGGCCACCACGGCAAAGCCGCGGCCCATCTCGCCGGCACGCGCCGCCTCGATGGCGGCGTTGAGGGCCAGGAGGTTGGTCTGGTCGGCAATGCCCTTGATCACATCGACCACGCCACCGATTTCGTTGCTGTCCTGGGCCAGGCGCGACACGGTTTCGCCGGTTTCACCGACCGATACGGAAAGGCGCTGGATGGCCGCGCGGGTTTCTGCCGTCACATTGCGGCCTTCACCCGTCAGGCGATTGGCTTCCTGGGTGGCAATGGCGGTGCGCGCCACGTTGCTGGCCACTTCCAGGGTGGTGGCGGCCATCTCGTTGATGGCGGTGGCAACCTGTTCGGTCTCCACGCGCTGGCGCTCCAGGCCGGCGGAGCTGTTGTGCGCCAGTTGATCGGCCTGGCGGGCTTGCTTGGTCAGGCGCTCGGCGGTGTCCTGCAAGCGGGTCAGGCAGGTCTTCAGGCGCGCGTCCTGGCTGAGCATGGCCATTTCCAGGCGCGCCTCGGCGCCACGGCTGTCGGTGTACATCTGCGCGATCAGCGGGTCGGAGGTGGTCTGTTCGGCCAGGTGCAGCAGGCGTTTAACCCCGCGGTTCTGCCAGGCCAGGCCAGCCAGGCCCAACGGCACGGAGAGCAGGGCGGCGAGCAGGAAGCCCCAGGTCGAGCCCATCCAGTGGCCGACCAGGAAACCGATCTGGCTGACCAGGATGAACGGCAGCCAGGCCTGCAGCATCGGCAACCAGGCATCGCTGCTGGGGATGGCCGACTTGCCGGCGTTTATCCGCGCATAGAGTGCTTCAGCGCGTTTGACCTGTTCGCTGGTGGGTTTTACCCGTACCGACTCGTAACCAACCACCTGGTTGTTTTCCAGCATCGGCGTGACATAGGCGTTGACCCAGTAGTGGTCGCCATTCTTGCTGCGGTTCTTGACGATGCCCATCCACGGGCGGCCCTTCTTCAGGGTCGTCCACATATGGTCGAACACGGCCGGCGGGACGTCCGGATGACGCACCAGATTGTGCGGCGCACGCATCAGTTCTTCGCGAGAAAAACCGCTGATCTCGATAAAGGCTTCGTTGCAGTAGGTGATCTGGCCCTTGGTGTCCGTGGTGGAGATCAGGCGCTGCTGGGCGGGGAAGGTGCGTTCACGCTGGGTGACGGGCTGATTATTGCGCATGCGTGTCGATTCTTGTGCGGGTGGCTGTCCAGGATGGATCGGCCGTAGCTGCTGGAAGTTTAGCGGCTGATCCTGAAGAGGCTGCAGTGTAACGGCAGAAGGCGGTCAATAATATTTTGACGTCAATAATATTTTTTGAACTTGCCGTTCACTCCATGGGCGGCGGATGCAGGGCTGTCGAAATAAGGCAGTAAGGTTTAATCATTTGTTCATCTCGATCTGGCATCTCTGTTCAGGGTAAGAACTAGCTGGCTTAGTTTGGAGTCAATAAACTGATTGTTAGTGTGATTCGCTACTAAAACAGTGTTTTTATTTCATTATTAGCTATCAGTTTATTAGGTGATGTTTTCTAAAAACACTGTCGTGCGCTGCATTCTAGAGCGGTTGCCTTGTTTTGGTGCCGTAATATTGGCTTTCTTTGGCTGTGCTGCGGTTGTCGCCGTTAACTAGATGGCTGTTTTGTAAGGAAAGTTTGAAAGTGTTCGGTCTTGAGTCTGACTGGATATAACTGGCACTCGTTTTGCTCTCGACACGTTGAATGCCGGAATAGCATTTCAAATAAGCATCAGTGGAATGTGCAATTTGAAGTGTGGGACGAGGAGTCTGTAGTACCTGTCGGTCTCGCGAGGGTGCAGCTACCTGGGGGTTGCTGCACGGGTTAACGCAAGGAGGAGATCGTTCAATGCGCATCAGCATCTTTGGCTTGGGGTACGTCGGCGCGGTATGTGCCGGTTGTCTGTCGGCGCGTGGCCACCAGATTGTCGGGGTGGATATCTCGGCGTTGAAAATCGACCTGATCAACAGCGGCAAGTCACCCATAGTCGAGCCGGGCCTGGAAGCTCTGCTGCAAAAAGGGGTCGGCAGTGGCAACTTGCGCGGCACCCTCAATGTGCGCGAGGCGGTGATGGCGACGGATATTTCCTTCCTGGCTCCGCCGACACCGAGCAAACGCAATGGCGACCTCGATGTGTCCTATATCGAGGAAGTCTGCCAGCAGATTGGCAAGGTGCTGCCGGAGAAGGCTACGCGGCATACCGTGGTGGTGCGCAGTACCGTGCTGCCGGGGACATTGCGTGGGGTGGTCATTCCGACCCTGGAAAAGTACTCGGGACTAAAGGCCGGCAAGGACTTCGGCGTTGCGGTCAACCCGGAGTTCCTCCGTGAAAGCACGGCGATCAAGGACTACGACTTCCCGGCCATGACCGTGATCGGCGAACTGGACAGTACTTCCGGCGACCTGCTCGAAGCCATCTACAGCGAGCTGGACGCGCCGATCATCCGCAAGAGCATCGAAGTCGCGGAGATGATCAAGTACACCTGCAATGTCTGGCACGCGGCAAAGGTCACCTTCGCCAACGAGATCGGCAATATCGCCATGGCGGTCGGGGTCGATGGGCGCGAGGTGATGGACGTGATCTGCCAGGACCACAAACTCAACCTGTCCAAGTACTACATGAAGCCCGGCTTCGCCTTCGGTGGCTCCTGCCTGCCCAAGGATGTGCGCGCACTGGCCTACCGCGCCAACCAGCTGGATGTCGACTCGCCGTTGCTCAATTCATTGATGCGAAGCAACAGTGGCCAGGTGCAGAAAGCCTTCAACATCATCGCCGGCTTCGACAAGCGCAAGGTGGCGCTACTGGGGCTGAGCTTCAAGGCCGGTACCGACGACCTGCGCGAAAGCCCGCTGGTGGAGCTGGCGGAGATGCTGATCGGCAAGGGCTTCGACCTGCAGATCTATGACCGCAACGTCGAATATGCCCGGGTGCATGGGGCCAACCGCGAGTACATCGAGTCGAAGATTCCCCACGTATCGTCCTTGCTGCGCACCAACCTGGAACAGGTGGTGGCCGATGCCGATGTGATCGTGCTGGGTAATGGCGATGAACTGTTCGCCGCTGTGGTCGAGAAGCTCGCGCCGGGGAAGAGAATGCTCGATCTGGTCGGCTTCATGCGCCATACCAGTACCGAGCAACTGGTCGGTATCGGCTGGTAAGGCGTTATCCATTCAGCTCGCGCTTGCTGGCGGCTGGCACAACTTCCAAGAAAAACGGCTGCTCGGCCCGCCATGGAGGACGCGCAGGGAAGCCGCTGCTCGGTTGACCGAGGCTCACACCGCTCGTCTTGGTATCCAGGGCGACCGCTGTGTGACTGCACTCTGCCGACTGCCGGGCGACTTTATCGCTTCGCATCATGCGGACAACTGCCTTGAGGTAAGCCCTGAAGCATTTCCCAGGCCCGGTACATCCGTTCCGGCTGCGCGGGACAGGTCCTATTTGAACGGATATTGAATGGAGACACCCCATGATCCCGGTCATCCTTTCCGGCGGTAGCGGTTCGCGGCTCTGGCCCCTGTCGCGCAAGCTGTATCCCAAGCAGTTCCTTGCCCTTGCCGGCGAGCACTCGCTGTTCCAACAGACCGTGCAGCGCCTGGCTTTCGACGGCATGCAGAAGCCCATCGTGGTGTGCAACCTGGACCACCGCTTCATCGTTAACGAACAGCTGGCCAAGATCGGCAGCCATGCCCAGTCGATGCTGCTCGAACCCTTCGGCCGCAACACGGCGCCGGCAGTGGCGATGACCGCTCTGCAGCTGTTGGCCGAGGGGCGCGACGAGCTGATGCTGATCCTGCCGGCCGACCATGTGATCAGTGACGAGCTGAACCTGCGCAAGGCCCTGGAGCTGGCCAGCGCGGCAGCGGAAGAAGGGGAAATGGTGCTGTTCGGCGTGCCGGCGGACAAACCGGAGACCGGCTTTGGCTACATCAAGGCTGGCCGCAGCGAGGAGGGCGATGGCCTGGTCCCCGGTGCCTACCGGGTGACCCAATTCGTCGAGAAGCCGGATGCGTCACGCGCCAGCGAATTCGTGCGCAGCGGCGGTTACTACTGGAACAGCGGCATGTTCCTGTTCCGCGCCAGTCGCTTCCTGGATGAACTGCGCAACCATGAGCCGGATATCTACGACACCTGCGTGCTGACCCTGGAACGCAGCAAGGCTGCGCTTGGCGTGCTGACCATCGATGCCGGCACCTTCGAATGCTGCCCGGACAACTCCATCGACTACGCGGTGATGGAGAAAACCGCACGCGCCTGCGTGGTGCCGCTGGCGGCGGGCTGGAGTGATGTCGGCTCCTGGTCGTCGTTGTGGGATGTGCACGAGAAGGACAGCGACGGCAATGTGCTCAGGGGCGATGTGGTGACCCACAGCAGCCAGAACAGTTTCGTGCACGGCACGTCCAAGCTGGTGACCCTGATCGGCATGAGTGACGTGGTGGTGGTCGAGACCAAGGATGCGGTGATGGTCGCGCACAAGGATGCGGTGCAGGACGTCAAGAAGATGGTCAACCTGCTCGACGCCCAGGGCCGCAAGGAAACCCAGAGTCACTGCGCCGTCTACCGCCCCTGGGGCAGCTATGACTCGGTGGACAACGGCTCGCGCCACCAAGTCAAGCACATCACGGTCAAACCCGGGGCGCAGTTGTCGCTGCAGATGCACCACCACCGCGCCGAGCACTGGATCGTGGTGTCCGGCACGGCGCAGGTGACCTGCGACGACAAGGTGTTCCTGCTCACCGAGAACCAGTCGACCTACATCCCCATCGCCTCGGTGCACCGCCTGAGCAACCCCGGCAAGATCCCCCTGGAGATCATCGAGGTGCAGTCCGGCAGCTACCTTGGCGAGGACGACATCGAGCGCCTGGAAGACGTCTACGGGCGCACACCGAAGATCACGGTGACCAGCTGAAACAGCCTCACCCGCAACCAACATGCGGCCGTCGGTGGCGGCAGCGGCTTCAGAGTCTGTTTACGATCTTTTGAACTAGAGCCAGGCAAGGCGCAACGACCAACGGGAGTAACAGCCGCAGGCTGGCCCGAAGGGGAAGCGCCAGCGAATCAATTGGGCGAGGGCGCGGAGTTTACGAGCTGTAAATGAGCAGCCCGAGCCCGATTTCAACGCAGCATGGCCGACGATCAAGAGATCGTAGACAGGTTCTCAGCTCTTCAGCATCTGCCGCAGCACATGATGCAGGATGCCGCCGGCCTTGAAGTATTCCACCTCGTTCTGCGTGTCGATGCGGCACAGCACTTCGACTTCCTCATGGCTGCCGTCGGCGCGGGTGATGTCCAGCGCCAGGCTCATGTGTGGGCGCAGGCTGACGCCATCCAGGCCGCCTATGGTGACTTTCTCTGTACCATTCAGCTGCAGGCTCTTGCGGCTTTGTCCATTGCGCAACTGCAGCGGCAGCACGCCCATGCCCACCAGGTTGGAGCGGTGGATACGCTCGAAGCTCTCGGCGATCACCGCTTTCACGCCCAGCAGGTTGGTGCCCTTGGCCGCCCAGTCGCGGCTGGAGCCGGTGCCGTATTCCTGGCCGGCGAAGATCACCAGCGGCACGCCTTCGTCCTGATAGCGCATGGCCGCGTCGTAGATAGCCAGCTTGTCGCCGCTGGGCATGTGCAGGGTATTGCCGCCTTCCTCGCCGCCGAGCATCTCGTTGCGGATGCGGATATTGGCGAAGGTGCCGCGCATCATCACTTCGTGGTTGCCGCGCCGCGAGCCGTAGGAGTTGAAGTCGGCCTGGGCCACGCCGTGCTCGCCGAGGTAGCGCCCGGCCGGGCTGTCCTTCTTGATATTGCCGGCGGGGGAGATGTGGTCGGTGGTCACCGAGTCACCGAGCAGGGCGAGGATGCGCGCGCCGTGGATATCGCCGACATGTGGCGGGTCGCCGGCAATGTCGGCGAAGAACGGCGGGTGCTGGATATAGGTGGAGTCCGCCTGCCAGACATAGGTGGCGGCCTGCGGCACGGCGATCGCCTGCCACTGCGCATCGCCGCTGAACACCGCAGCGTATTCCTTGCGGAACATGCTGCTGCTGACCTGGGCCACTGCCGCGGCAATCTCTGCCTGGCTTGGCCAGATATCGCGTAGGTACACCGGGCTCCCGTCGCGGCCGGTACCCAGCGGCTGGCTGCTGAGGTCGATGCGCACCGTTCCAGCCAGGGCGTAGGCCACCACCAGTGGCGGTGAGGCCAGCCAGTTGGCCTTGACCAGCGGGTGCACGCGGCCTTCGAAGTTGCGGTTGCCGGATAGCACCGCGGCCACGGTCAGGTCGGCCTGCTGGATGGCCGTCTCGATCGGTTCGAGCAGCGGCCCGGAATTGCCGATGCAGGTGGTGCAGCCGTAGCCGACCAGGGCAAAGCCCAGTTCGTCCAGGTAGCGAGTCAGGCCGGCGGCGGCGAAGTATTCGGTGACTACCTTGGAACCGGGGGCCAGCGAGCTCTTCACCCAGGGCTTGCGCTGTAGTCCTTTCTCTACCGCTTTCTTCGCCAGCAGGCCGGCGGCCATCATCACGCTGGGGTTGGAGGTGTTGGTGCAGGAGGTGATGGCGGCGATTACCACGGCGCCGTCCTGCAGCTTGTAGATCTGGCTGTCATGCTCGACCAGGCTATTGCCGGGCACGCCAGCAGCGGCTTTGAGCTGCAGGGCCAGCAGGTCGTCGAAGGCCTGGCTTACCAGCGGCAGTGGTACGCGATCCTGCGGGCGTTTGGGCCCGGCCAGGCAAGCCTCGACGCTGCCCATGTCCAGCTCCAGGCTGGCACTGAACAGCGGCTCATGGCCCGGCTCGCGCCACAGGCCCTGGGTCTTGCTGTAGGTCTCGACCAGCTTGATGGTGGCCTCCGGGCGCCCGGACAGGCGCAGGTAGCCGAGGGTGATCGCGTCCACCGGGAAGAAGCCGCAGGTGGCGCCGTATTCTGGGGCCATGTTGGCGATGGTGGCGCGGTCGGCCAGGGGCAGCTCGGCCAGGCCATCGCCATAGAACTCGACGAATTTGCCGACCACGCCTTGCTTGCGCAGCATCTGCGTCACGCTCAGCACCAGGTCGGTGGCGGTGATGCCTTCGCGCAGCTTGCCGCTGAGCTTGAAGCCGATCACCTCGGGAATCAGCATCGACACCGGCTGGCCGAGCATCGCCGCTTCCGCCTCGATGCCACCGACGCCCCAGCCGAGCACGCCGAGGCCGTTGATCATGGTGGTGTGCGAGTCGGTGCCGACCAGGGTGTCGGGGAAGGCCAGGGTCTGGCCGTTCTCTTCCTTGGTCCACACGGTGCGGGCCAGGTATTCCAGGTTGACCTGGTGGCAGATGCCGGTGCCTGGCGGCACCACGCGGAAGTTGGCGAAGGCGTCCTGTCCCCAGCGCAGGAAGGCGTAGCGCTCGCCATTGCGCTGCATCTCGATGTCGACGTTCTGGCCGAAGGCGCCGGGCGAGGCGTACTGGTCGACCATTACCGAGTGGTCGATCACCAGGTCCACCGGCGACAGCGGATTGATCTGCTGCGGGTCGCCACCGGCGGCGGCCATGGCGGCGCGCATGGCCGCCAGGTCGACCACCGCCGGCACGCCGGTGAAGTCCTGCATCAGCACGCGCGCCGGGCGGAACTGGATCTCGTGGTCGCTGCGCCGCTCCTGCTGCCAATCAACCATGGCCTTGATATCGAAAACGCTGACCGTGGCGTTGTCTTCGCAGCGCAGCAGATTTTCCAGCAGCACCTTGAGCGACAGCGGCAGGCGGCTGATATCGCCGAGGCTCTTGGCCGCCTCCGGCAGGCTGTAGTAGTGGTAGAGCGTGCCGTCGATATCCAGGCTGCGCTGGCAATTGAGGCTATCAAGGGAAGCCATCTGCATATCTCCTGCGTGGTCAGCATCGGTTGCGGCCAAGCAGTGAAACTAGACCGCCCAGTCAGCTCCTGCCAGTTTCGCCTGGCCGCCGCACGCGCTGTGGCGGGCGGACTCGGCTATCATGCGCGGCCTGAGGAGAACCACCATGAATACCCTGCTATTGCACTGCCGCCCGGGCTTCGAAGGTGAAGTCTGTTCCGAGATCAGCGACCACGCCGCGCGCCTGAACGTGTCCGGCTATGCCAAGGGCAAGGCGAGCAGCGCCCACGCCGAGTTCGTCTGCAGCGAGGCCGATGGTACTGAGAGGCTGATGCAGGGCCTGCGGTTCAATAAATTGATCTTCCCGCGCCAATGGGCTCGTGGCAGTTACGTGGAGTTGCCGGAAACTGACCGCATCAGCGTATTGCTGAGCAGCCTGACCGCTTACCCGGTGTGCGGCAGCCTGTGGCTGGAAGTGTTCGATACCAATGACGGCAAGGAGCTGTCGAATTTCTGCAAGAAGTTCGAGGCGCCGCTGCGCAAGGCGCTGACGGCGGCGGGCAAGCTGGTCGACGATCCGAACAAGCCGCGCCTGCTGCTGACCTTCAAGAGCGGCCGCGAGGTGTTCCTCGGCCTGGCCGAGGCCAACAACCAGGCGCCGTGGCCGATGGGCATCCCGCGCCTGAAGTTCCCGCGCGAGGCGCCGAGTCGTTCGACCCTCAAGCTGGAGGAGGCCTGGCACTACTTCATCCCGCGCGAGCAGTGGGACACGCGGCTGTCGGACGAGATGACCGGCGTCGACCTCGGCGCCGCGCCGGGCGGCTGGACCTATCAACTGGTCAAGCGCGGCATGCTGGTCACCGCCATCGACAACGGGCCGATGGCCGAAAGCCTGATGGACACCGGCCTGGTGCAGCATCTGATGGTCGACGGCTTCACCTGGAAGCCCAAGCAGCCGGTGGACTGGATGGTTTGCGACATCGTCGAGAAACCGGCGCGCAACGCCGCGCTGCTGGAAACCTGGATCGGCGAGGGCCTGTGCCGTGAGGCAGTGGTCAACCTCAAGCTGCCGATGAAGCAGCGCTATGCCGAAGTCTGCCGCTTGCTGCAGCGCCTGGAAGATGCCTTCGCCGCGCGCAAGATCAAGGTCTCGATCGCCTGCAAACAGCTCTACCATGATCGTGAGGAAGTGACCTGTCACCTGCGTCGGCTCTGATGTAGGAACGAGCTCTACTCGCGAAGCGGGGTTCTCCGGGGCTTGGTTCGCGAGCAGAGCTCGCTCCTACGGTGCCAGGCCAGGGGCAGGCTCGCGCGCAGGACGAATTCCTAGCCGTTGTCGTCATGCGCCGATCTCCTGCGCTGGGCTCGAGCTGTCCTATGCGCCACAATAGCGGCCTGTTTCCGGAGTTTTACGATGTCCCAACACTCTGCCGTCATTCCCGACGCCATCCTCGACGCCAGCGGGCTCAACTGCCCGGAGCCGGTGATGATGCTGCACAACAAGGTGCGCGACCTGGCGCCCGGTGGCCTGCTCAAGGTGATCGCCACCGACCCCTCGACCCGCCGCGATATTCCCAAGTTCTGCATGTTCCTCGATCACCAGTTGGTTGAGCAGAGCGAAGAGGGCGGCGTCTATCTCTACTGGATTCGCAAGAAAGCCGAGTAATGCCGTACTACTTCGCCTATGGCTCCAACATGAACCCGGCGCGCATGCAGGCGCGCGGATTGCGGGTGGAGCAGGTGCTGTCCGGGCATTTGCCGGGCTTTGCCCTGTGCTTCAACAAGCGCGCCCATGACCATCCCGGCCGCGCCTACGCCAATATCCGCCACCAGCTCGGCGGCGTGGTCGAAGGCGTGCTGTATCGCCTGGCCGATCAGCACGAGATCTTCAAGCTGGATCACTTCGAAGGCACGCCGATTTACTACAGCCGCGAGCGCCTGGCGGTGCAGACCGAGAAGGGGCCGATCACTGCCTGGATCTATATCGCCAACCCGTTCTGGCGCAGCGAGGGCCTGGCCCCCAGCCGCGCCTATCTTGAGCACCTGTTGGCCGGACGCGAGTACCTGTCGGCCGACTACTGGGCGGCCCTGGCTGCCACCGTCGCACTCGACGACTGAGCGCGAATGCGCCGACGGGCACTGCGCGCCAGGCGAATGCCGAGCAGGATGGCCGCGCAGGTCAGCCCGACGATCAGCCCCTGCCACAGCCCGCTGGGCCCGGAGGGCTCGCCGAACCAGTCGGCCAGGCCCAGGCCATAGCCCACCGGCAGGCCGATGCCCCAGTAGGCGAACAGGGTGAAGAGCATGGTCGCGCGGGTGTCCTGATAGCCGCGCAGTGCGCCGGCGGCGGTCACCTGTACCGCATCGGAGAACTGGAACAGCGCCGAATAGACCATCAGCGTGGCCGCGATGGCGATCACCGCCGGGTCCGCGGTGTAGATCTGCGCGATCTGTTCGCGCAGCAGCAACACCAGGCTGGCGGACAGGCAGGCATAGGCCAGCGCGGTGCCCATCGCCACCCCGGCAGCGAAGCGTGCATTGCGCGGCTCGCCGCGGCCCAGCGCCTGGCCGACGCGCACGGTGGCGGCCATGCCCAGCGAGTAGGGAATCATGAAGATCAGCGAGCTGAAGTTGAGGGCGATCTGGTGCCCGGCCACCACGGTGGCGCCCAGGCTGCCGATCAGCAGGGCGATCACGGCGAAAATGCTCGACTCGGCGAACACCGATACGCCGATCGGCACGCCCACGCCGAGAAGACGGCGGATCACCGGCCACTGCGGCCAGTCGAAGCGGCTGAACAGCTGGCTGGGCTTGTAGAACGGCGCCCAGTTCACCCACCACAGCATGCCCAGCAGCATGCACCACATGACGATGCCGGTGGCCCAGCCGCAGCCCACGCCGCCCAGCGCCGGCAGGCCGAATTTGCCGTAGATCAGCACATAGTTGAGCGGAATGTTCAGCAACAGGCCGCACAGGCTCAGGACCATGCTCGGTCGGGTATGACCAAGGCCATCGCTGTAGCAACGCAGCACGTAATACAGCGCCACCGCCGGGAAACCGCAGGCGACGCCGCGCAGGTAGCCCATGGCCGGTTCGATCAGGCTGGGGTCGACGTCCATCAGGCGCAGCACCGGCGTGGCGTTCCACAGCAGGGCGGCCGAGCCGCAACCCACCGCCAGGCCCAGCCACAGGCCCTGGCGCACCAGCGCGCCGATGTCGCGTTCCTGGCCGGCACCGAAGCGTTGCGCCACCTTGGCCGTGGTGGCCAGGAGAATGCCGGTCATCAACAGGAATACCGGCACCCACAGCGAGTTGCCCAGCGCCACGGCGGCCAGGTCATGGGGGCTGACGCGACCGGCCATCACGGTATCGACAAAGCCCATGGCGGTGTTGGCCAGCTGGGCGATGATGATGGGCGTGGCCAGTTTGAGCAGGGCGCGCAGTTCGGTGTGGACGCGGGCGGGGCGGGACAGGGTGGACATGCAGGAGACCAGCAGGAGGGTGCGCGAGGCGCGTTAGTTTACGCGCTGACGGATCGGTCAGGAAAGGCCGGCATACCCACATGGCCCGCCTGCGCCTAGAATAGCGCCTCTGTTGTGGAGAGCCGTATGCGTATCGTAGCCGACGAAAATATCCCCCTGCTCGACGAGTTCTTTGCCGGTTTTGGCGCGATCAGCCGCCATCCAGGACGCGCGATCGACCGTGCCGCCCTGGGCGATGCCGAAGTACTGCTGGTGCGTTCGGTAACCCACGTCGACCGCGCCTTGCTGGAGGGCAGCGCGGTGCGCTTCGTCGGTACCTGCACCATCGGCACCGACCACCTCGACCTCGATTATTTCGATGAAGCGGGCATCGCCTGGTCCAGTGCCCCCGGCTGCAATGCCCGCGGCGTGGTGGATTATGTGTTGGGCGCACTGCTGGCCCTGGCCGAAAAAACCGGCAAGCCGCTGGCCGAACGTTGCTACGGCGTGATCGGCGCCGGCCAGGTGGGTGGGCGCCTGGTCAAGGTGCTGCGCGGCCTGGGTTGGGATGTGCGGGTCTGCGACCCTCCGCGGCAGGCCGCCGAAGGGGGCGACTTCGTCGAGCTGCAAAGCATCCTGCGCGACTGCGATGTAATCAGCCTGCACACCCCGCTGGATGCCACGACCCGCCATCTGATCGGCGCCCGCGAGCTGCAGCAGCTGCGTCCCGGTAGCTGGCTGATCAATGCCAGCCGGGGCGCGGTGGTGGATAACCAGCCGCTGCTCGGCCATCTGCGCGCGGGGGCGGATCTGCAGGTGGTGCTGGACGTCTGGGAGGGTGAGCCGCAGGTCGACCCCGAGCTGGCCGCGCTGTGCCAGATCGCCACTCCGCATATCGCCGGTTACAGCCTGGACGGCAAGCTGCGCGGTACCGCGCAGATCTACCAGGCCTATTGCGCCGCCAACGGTCTGGCCGAGCAGGTGCAGTTGAGCAATCTGCTGCCGCCGGCCTGGCTGAACGAACTGAGCCTGCATGCCAAGGCTACGCCTGAATGGGCGCTGGCCACCCTGTGCCGCGCAGTCTACGACCCGCGCCGAGACGATGCGGATTTCCGCCGCTCGCTGGTGGGCAGCGCCGAGCAGCGCAAGGTGGCCTTCGATGCTTTGCGCAAACACTACCCCTATCGCCGCGAGATCGACGGGCTGCGTGTGCGTCTGCAGGATGAGGCGCCGGCCCTACGACAACTGGTCGGCGCGCTGGGTGCGCAGCTGGTGTGAGCGCAAAGAAAAACCCGGGCAATGCTCGGGTTGATCAGCCCATAGGGCAGGAGGGGTAAGGCTTAGAACCTGTTCAATGTCTGCTGCGCGTCGGCCATGCTGCGTTGAAATCGGGCTCAGAATGCTCATTTACAACTCGTAAACTGCGCTTCTTCGCCCGATTTCGTCTTGCCTGGCTCTAGCTCGCGAGACTTTGAACAGGCTCTTAGGCTTGTTTGGGCAGCGACCAGTGCTTTTCCAATTCGCGACAGGCGCGCTGGATCATGCCTTCGGTGATCGGTACTTCGCGACCCTGGGCATCGATGAACGAGCCGCCCACCGCATGCTGCGGTTGCAAGGGGATGACACGTTGAGGGGTTGGATTGCTGTCTTTCAAGTTCATGGCCTGTCTCCTCATCAGGTGAATGCGCGCAGTCTAGATAGGCTGTGTGAACGCGCGGTGACAGTCAGAAGCACCAAATGAGCGCTTGAAGAACGGGGCACTAAGCCAGTCAAGGGTTGACCCGGCTAGCGGGCCTGCGGTTCAAATTGAAGTGTTTATAGCGTCGGTTGCGGCAGTTTTTGGCAAAGTCCGCTGCCTGCCAATCAGACTTTGTATGTAGTTGAAGCAGGAACCAGCATGAGCGCCATCTTTCATATCGGCTTGATCATCAACCCCCTGGCTGGCCTGGGGGGGGGCGCTGCGCTCAAGGGCAGTGATGGGGTGGCCGCCGAGGCCCTGGCGCGAGGCGCCGAGCCGCGTGCCGCCGAGCGCACGCGCATCGCTTTGGAATGTCTGCGGCCGGTGGCCGGGCGTCTGCAGTTCCTCAGCTTTCCCGGGCCGATGGGCGCCGAGCTGCTGGCTGAACTGGGCTATGCCCATCGCGTGCTGGGTGATCTGGGCGAGGGCGCGACCAGCGCCGCCGATACTCAACGTGCCGTGCAGGCGCTGCAGGATGCTGGCTGTGCGCTGATCCTGTTTGCCGGCGGCGATGGCACCGCCCGCGATATCTGCGAGGCCGTGCGCGAGGAGCAGCCGGTATTGGGCATTCCGGCCGGGGTGAAGATCCATTCCGGGGTCTACGCCATCAGCCCGCGCGCCGCCGGCGAGCTGGCCCGGCGCCTGGTGGAGGGCGGCCTGGTGCGCCTGGCCAGTGGCGAAGTGCGCGATCTCGACGAGGCGGCGCTGCGCGACGGCAGGGTCAGCGCGCGCTGGTACGGCGAGCTGACGGTGCCGGTCGAAGGCAGCTTCATGCAGCACACCAAACAGGCCGGCATGGAGTCCGAGGAGCTGGTGCTGGTCGACCTGGCCGACTGGCTGCAGGAGAGCTGGGAGCAGGGCGTGCGCTACGTTTTCGGCCCCGGTTCGACCCTGCACGGCCTGGCGCACAACCTCGGCCTGGAGGCCACCCTGCTCGGCGTCGACGTGATCGAGAATGGCGCCGTGCTGGCGCGCGATGTGACCGAAGCCCAGCTGTTCGAGCTGGTCGACGGCTACCCTGCGCGCCTGCTGGTCACCGCCATCGGTGGCCAGGGCCATATCATCGGCCGCGGCAACCAGCAGATCAGCCCACGGGTGCTGCACGCCATCGGCCTGGAACACCTGCGGGTCATCGCCACCAAGCGCAAGCTCGCTACCCTGGAAGGCCGCCCGCTGCTGGTGGACAGCGGCGACCCGGCGCTGGACGAGGCTTTCCCCGATGCGGTGCGGGTGTGGGCCGGCTACAAGGAAGAGCTGCTCTATCCGGTAGGTTGGAGTGCGGAATCACCCAAGGAGGGTTAAATGCGCCAGGGTTGCAAGAGGATGGAGCGTTATCAGGCAGTGGGCCGTGCCGTTGTGGTCTGGCTGTGTCTGTGTCTGGCGCTGCCGGCATGGGCGCAGTCGATCCAGCCGGAGCAGCTGATCAGCGCCGCCCGCCAGCAGGTTGGCGTGACCCTCAGCTATGACCCTGTCTACCGCCAGCTCGACTATCCCGGCGGCGATGTACCGCTGGCTACCGGCGTGTGCACCGATGTGCTGATCCGCGCCCTGCGTGTCCAGAGCCTGGATCTGCAGCAGGCGGTGCACGAGGACATGCGCGGGCATTTCGCCGCCTACCCGCAGAACTGGGGGCTCAAGCGCCCTGACCGCAATATCGACCACCGCCGGGTGCCCAATCTGATGACCTGGTTCAAGCGTCAGGGCCTGGCCCAGCCGATCAGCCAGCAGGCGGCGGATTATCTGCCCGGCGATATCGTCACCTGGGATCTGGGCCGCGGCCTGACCCATATCGGCATCGTCTCCGATCGCCGTACCGCGCAGGGCGTGCCGCTGATCCTGCACAACATCGGTCGTGGCACCCAGGAAGAGGACATCCTGTTTGCCTTCACCGTGACCGGCCATTACCGCTTCGTCAGCCCTTGATTGGCGTAGCATGCAGGCAAGACTGCCAAGGAGCGTGCGATGACAGCTAAGCCGTTGCCACCCTTTATCCAGCCCGGCGAGCGCGTGGTGCTGTTCGACGGGGTGTGCAAGTTGTGCAATGGCTGGGCGAAGTTCCTTATCCGCCATGACCGCGAGGCACGCTTTCGCTTGTGCTCGGTGCAGTCCAGCGAAGGCCAGGCGATCCTGCAGTGGTTCGGTTTGCCGACCGATCATTTCGACACCATGGCCTATGTCGAAGGCGCCGAGCTGTTTGTCCGCTCCACGGCGGTGCTGAGAATCCTCGCCCAGCTGCCGGCGCCCTGGCGCTTCATGGCTGGGTTGCGGCTGATTCCGCGGCCGCTGCGTGACTGGTGCTACGACCGCATCGCGCTGAACCGCTACCGCCTGTTCGGGTGTTATGACCATTGCTTGCTGCCGGATGCCGACCATGCCCGGCGTTTCCTGCATGAATAAGCACGCCGGACACTGCTGGCTTGATCTGCTGCCGTACAGCCCCCATCTGCTGTAACAGGCCGTCTTATCGGCGAGCAATCTGAGCAAGCCGTTGCTGGCTTATTCGACTAATCCGGGCCACTGGCCTGTCTGCGAGAACCGCATGCCGTCGATTCTGTCTTCCCGCCAGCGCACCGCCTTGCGCATGGCCGCCCGCTTTGTCGCGCCGTATCGCTGGCGGGTGCTGGGCGCCTTGCTGGCCTTGATGTTCACCGCCGCTATCACCCTGTCCATGGGTCAGGGCATTCGCCTGCTGGTCGACCAGGGCCTGGCGACCCAGTCGCAGCAGGCGCTGAACCAGTCGATCGGGCTGTTCTTCGCCCTGGTGCTGGCCCTGGCGGTCGGTACCTTCACCCGTTTTTACCTGGTGTCGTGGATCGGCGAGCGTTTCGTAGCCGATATCCGCAAGCGCGTGTTCAATCACCTGATCGGCCTGCATCCGGGCTTCTACGAGAGCAACCGCGCCTCGGAAATCCAGTCGCGGTTGACCGCCGACACCACGCTGCTGCAGACGGTAATCGGCTCGTCGCTGTCGATGGCGCTGCGCAACATCATCATGATGCTCGGCGGCATCGTCCTGCTGTTCGTCACCAACCCCAAGCTCAGCGCCATCGTGATCGTCGCTTTGCCGCTGGTGGTGGCGCCGATCCTGATCTTCGGTCGGCGGGTGCGCGCGCTGTCCCGGCAGACCCAGGACCGCGTGGCCGATGTCGGCAGCTATGTCGGCGAAACCCTCGGCCAGATCAAGACCGTGCAGGCCTACAACCACCAGGCCCAGGACAAAAGCCGCTTCGGCCAGACGGTGGAGGCGGCCTTCGATACCGCACGCAAGCGCATCAAGCAGCGCGCCTGGCTGATCACCGTGGTCATCGTGCTGGTGCTCGGTGCGGTCGGGGTGATGCTCTGGGTCGGAGGCATGGACGTGATCGCCGGTAAGATTTCCGGCGGCGACCTGGCCGCCTTCGTGTTCTACAGCCTGATCGTCGGCATGGCCTTCGGTGCGGTCAGTGAGGTGATCGGCGAGCTGCAGAGCGCTGCCGGCGCCGCCGAGCGCATTGCCGAACTGCTGCAGACGGACAATGCCATCACTGCGCCGAGCGTTGACCTGCAACGCTTGCCAGCGCGGATCAGCGGCGAGTTGGCGCTGGAGGAACTGCGTTTTGCTTACCCGTCGCGGCCCGAGCATTTCGCCGTGGATGGCATCAGTTTGCAGGTGCGTGCTGGCGAGACCCTGGCCCTGGTCGGGCCGTCTGGCGCCGGCAAGTCGACCCTGTTCGACCTGCTGCTGCGTTTCTTCGATCCACAGGAGGGCAGGGTTCTGGTCGAAGGAGTGGCCATCGACCGCCTCGATCCGGCCGATCTGCGCCGCTGCTTCGCCTTGGTTTCGCAGAATCCGGCGCTGTTCTACGGCAGCGTGGAAGACAACCTGCGCTACGGCAAACCCGAGGCCAGTCAGGCCGAGGTCGAGGCGGCGGCGCGCGCGGCGCATGCCCACGAATTTATCCAGCGTCTGCCGCAGGGTTACCAGACCCACCTGGGCGATGCCGGCCTGGGCCTGTCCGGCGGCCAGCGTCAGCGCCTGGCGATTGCCCGCGCGCTGCTGGTGGACGCGCCGATCCTGCTGCTGGACGAGGCCACCAGCGCCCTCGATGCGGAAAGCGAACACCTGATCCAGCAGGCCCTGCCGACCCTGATGCAGGGCCGTACCACCCTGGTGATCGCCCATCGCCTGGCTACGGTGAAGAGTGCCGACCGCATCGCGGTGATCGAGCATGGCAAGCTGGTCGCGATCGGCAGCCACAGCGAGCTGGTGGCGAGCAACCCGCTGTACGCGCGGCTGGCCGAGCTGCAATTCAATAGCGACAGCAATGACGCGGACTGAACAAGGAGTAGGGCGGGTGACGGATTATCGGGTGGTGGTGCTGGGCGGTTACGGCAATTTCGGTACGGTGATCGTCCGCCGCCTGCGCACTATTGCCGGCATTCGTGTGTGTGTGGCCGGCCGCGACCTGGCCAAGGCCGAAACCCTGGCGAAAGAGACGGGCAGCCAGGCCGTGCGTCTGGACATGAACCAGGCCGATCTGGCCGAGCGTTTACGCGTGCTGGGGGCGCAGCTGGTGATCTCCACGGCCGGGCCGTTCCAGAACCAGGATTACCGGGTGGCCGAGGCCTGCATCGCGGCGGGCGCGCATTACGTCGATCTGGCCGATGCGCGCGAGTTCGTCTGCGGCATCGGTGTGCTGGATCAGGCGGCGCACGCGGCCGGCGTATTGGTCTGTGGCGGCGCCAGCTCGGTGCCCGCACTCAGCGCCGCGGTGATCGACAGCCTGCTGCCACGCTTCTCGCGGCTGGATGCGATCTGGCATGGCATCAGCTCCTCGGAGAAGACACCGGGCGTATCGACCCTGGCGGCGGTGCTCAACTACTGCGGTAAACCCTTTCAGCAGTGGCGCGATGGCGCCTGGCAGGCGGTCTATGGCTGGCAGGATCTGAGTCCGCATGACTTCGCCGCGCCGCTGGGTCGGCGCTGGGTGGGCAACTGCGATATCCCCGATTTGCAGCTGTTCCCGGCGCGTTATCCGGGCGTGCGCAGCGTGCGCTTCTCGGCTGGCGTCGGCCTGCGCCTGACCCAGTTCGGCACCTGGCTGCTGTCCTGGCTGGTGCGCGGTGGTCTGTTGCGCAGTGGTGTGCCGCTGGCCGGCCTGCTGCGGCGTGGTGCCGTGCTGGTCGAACCCCTGGGCGATGGCCTGAGCGGTATGTTCGTGCGTCTGCAGGGCCTGGATCAGGCCGGTCAGGCGCAAACCCTGTGCTGGGAGCTGCAGGCGCTGCATAACGACGGGCCGAATATCCCCTGCATGGCCGCGGTAGCGCTGGCGCGCAAACTGGCCGGCGGCACCCTCGCCACGCGTGGAGCGCTGCCGTGCCTGGGCCTGCTGACGCTGGAGGATTACCTGGCCGAACTAGAGGGGTTGGCTATCAGCAGTGAGCTGAGGGTGCTCTGAGAATCTGCTCGCCCGCGTAGATACTGTTATTCAGCACAATTTTTTGTAGGAGCCAGCTTGCTGGCGATCAGTGGGACACTGTCTGCCTATCGCCAGCAAGCTGGCTCCTACAGGATCGGGCCGCGGATGGATAACGCTCTGTTTATCCACCATGAGCCGGCACGCAGCCAGCCAGAACGCGATGTTGGAAAGACTCTGGGTAGCCGATAATTTAATGCTCGACTGGCGGCACCGGCTTGCCTTTGCTGGTCGCTGCGGCGCCGACCGAAGCAAGGATGATTGCGCCAATGGCCAGCCACTGGTTGCCACTCAGGCGTTCGCTGAGCACCAGCAGGCCGATCAGCGCGGCAACTGCCGGTTCCATGCTCATCAGGATGCTGAAGGTGCGCGCCGGCATGCGGGTCAGGGCGATCATCTCCAGGCTGTAGGGCAGGGCCGAGGAGAGCAGGGCGACGCCCAGGGCGATGGGCAGCAGGTCCAGGGAAAACAGCGCGCTGCCGTTCTGCCATAGGCCGATCGGGAACACCAGCAGTGCCGCCACTATGGTGCCGAACGCCACGGTCTGCGCGCCGTGGGCGGCTCCAGCCTTCTGCCCGAAGACGATGTACAACGCCCAGCACACTCCGGCGCCCAGGGCCAAGGCCATGCCCAGTGGGTCGAGATGGCCGCTGGAGGCGGTATCCGGCAGCAACAGCCACAGACCGAACACCGCCAGGGCGATCCAGACGAAATCCAGCAGCCGGCGCGAGGCGAACAGCGCCAGGGCTAGCGGCCCGGTGAACTCCAGGGCGACGGCGATGCCCAGGGGAATGGTCTTCAGCGACATGTAGAACAGCAGGTTCATGCTGCCTAGCGACAAGCCATAACCGAGCAACGACGGCCAGGCGGAGAAATTGACCGGTGTGCGCCAGGGGCGCATGACCAGGCAGAGGATCAGCGCGCCGAGACTCAGGCGCAGGGCGGTGGTGCCTTCGGCGCCGATCAGCGGGAACAGGCCCTTGGCCAGGGACGCACCGCTCTGGATGGAAACCATCGCCACCAGGAGCAGGAGAATCGGCAGAAGGATGGTGCGGGAGCGTGGCATGGGGCTGTCCGTAACTATGACTGGTCAGTCGTTTTGCAAGGATAAAAAAACCGGCCACCGGGGCCGGTTCTTCACAGCGGCCTGACTCAGCGGTATTCGCAGAGATAGGCGGTGTCCACGGCGACCTGCAGCTGGAACTTGCTGTTGGCCGGCACGGTGAACTGGCTGCCGGCGGCAAAGGTTTCCCAGTTGTCGCTGCCCGGCAGCTTGACGGTAAGGGCGCCAGCCACCACGTGCATGATTTCCAGCTGGCTGGTACCGAATTCGTATTCGCCCGGGGCCATCACGCCGACAGTGGCCGGGCCTTCGTTCATGGCGAAGCCGATGGATTTGACGGTGCCGTCGAAGTACTCGTTGACCTTGAACATGCGGGGTTCCTCGAAGGGGGTTAAAAATGGCTTGCCAGTATGCCCAAGGCGACGCGCTCCGTCACGGGCTTGCGGGCTTTATGCGGCAAAGATCAGTGGCAGCAGGCGCGCGGTATTGCGCGCGTCTTCCAGGGCGCGGTGCTGCTGGCCCTGAAACGTCAGACCGGCCAGTTGCAGGGCTGTGTGCAGGCCGACGGCACGTTTCAGCTGGCGGGCTTCGGCGAAACGCTGCTTGAGATTGGCATGGGGGCGCTGCTGCAGGCTGCTGTGCAGGTCATGGCGCCGCCATTCCAGCTCGAACTGGCGACGGTCGTAGTCGCCCCAGCTGGCCCAGCCGGCAAGATTGCCCAGGTGCGGTGCCAGCCAGCGCTCGAACTGCGGCCAGATCGTCGCCAGCGGCGCGGCGCTGTCGACATTGGCTTGGCTGATATGGGTGAGTTCACGGCAGAAACTGGTCAGGCAAGGGCGACGCAGTGGCCGGACGAAACGCTGGAAGTGGTCCAGTTCGTGGCCATCGGCAGCCACCAGGCTGGCACCGATCTCGATGATTTCCATGTCTTCCACTGGCCAGCCACCTTCTTCGGTGGTGGCTTCCAGGTCGATTACCAACCAGTTGCGCATAGGCCCTCCATTGCTTGCGGGCAGTATGGGAGTTGCGTGGTGTTTGGGCAAAACGATATCCATACAGTTTTTCCGCACCGCTGTGCTGGCCGGACACCCCAGGTGGCAGGCTATGCTTGCGGCCATTGATGACGGAGGTGTACATGGCGAAGGTAGCGTTTATCGGGCTGGGGGTGATGGGCTCCCCCATGGCCGGGCATCTGGCGCGCAAGGGGCATCAGGTGTGCGTGTACAACCGCTCGGCGGCCAAGGCGGCGGCGTGGGTTGCGCAGTTTGCCGGCGAGTCGGCGGCAACCCCGCGGGAAGCGGCGCAGGGCGCCGAACTGGTGATGACCTGCGTGGGTAATGACGACGATCTGCGCAGCGTGGTGCTCGGTGTCGACGGGGCCTTTGCCGGCATGGCGCCAGGCAGCGTGCTGGTCGACCACACCACGGCCTCGGCGGATGTCGCCCGTGAGCTGGCGGTGCTGGCTGCCGAGCGCGAGCTGGGTTTTCTCGATGCGCCGGTGTCGGGCGGCCAGGCCGGCGCGGAAAATGGCGCGCTGACGGTGATGGTCGGTGGCGAGCAGGCCTTCTACGAGCGCGCTGCGCCGGTGATCGACAGTTACGCCAAGATGGTCAAGCTGATGGGGCCGGTGGGTAGCGGGCAACTGACCAAGATGGTTAACCAGATCTGTATCGGCGGCCTGGTTCAGGGGCTGGCCGAGGCACTGCATTTCGCCCAGTGCGCGGGGCTCGACGGGCATGCGGCGATGGAGGTAATCAGCAAGGGCGCGGCGCAGTCCTGGCAGCTGGAAAACCGTCATCAGACCATGCTGGCCGGCAAGTTCGACTTCGGCTTCGCAGTGGACTGGATGCGCAAGGATCTGTCGATCCTGCTGGACGAGGCTCGCCGCAACGGCGCGCAACTGCCGGTGACGGCGCTGGTCGATCAGTTCTACGCAGACGTGCAGGCCATGGGCGGTGGACGTTGGGACACCTCCAGCCTGCTGGCGCGCCTCAAGCAGGTGCCCAAGGGCTGATCAGGTGCGAAAGATAAAGTAAACCGCACCCAGCAGACACAGACCGGCCCACAGGTAGTCGAGCTTCAGCGGCTGTTGCATGTACAGCACGCTGAAGGGCACGAACACCGCCAGGGTGATGACCTCCTGCATGATCTTCAGTTGGCCGACCGACAGCTCGGTGTAGCCGAGGCGGTTGGCCGGCACCATGATCAGGTATTCGAACAGGGCGATGCCCCAGCAGATCAGGGCGGCGATGTACCAGGGTTTGTGGCCCAGGGACTTGAGGTGGCCGTACCAGGCGAAGGTCATGAAAATGTTCGACAGGGTCAGCATCGCAGCGGTTTGTAGCCAGATGGGCATGCCAGTGCTCCAGAAAATCGATGGGCCAGCCTAATCAGGCGTTGCCGGTGCGACAAGTCCGGCTGGGCTGTGTTTTTTTGGCGCGAGGGATAAAATCGGCTGTCTTTGCTGAGTTGATTGTTCTGAGGTTGCTGTCATGAATTGCCGTGCGGGCTGCGGAGCTTGTTGCGTTGCCCCTTCCATCAGTTCGCCGATCCCCGGCATGCCCGATGGCAAGGTCGCGGGGCAGCGTTGCATCCATCTGACGCTCGATTACCTCTGCGCCATCTTCGGTCAGGCCGAGCGCCCTGCCGTGTGTTCTGGCTTCAGCGCCGACCCTGCGGTGTGTGGCGAGAGTCGGGAGGAGGCAATTCGTCTGCTGGGTTGGCTGGAACAGGCCACGGCATAGTGATGTTCATCCGGGCGGCACTTTCTGCCGACTGATTTTCTTGTTTAAGGAATATCCATGAAGGGATTGACGCGTGTGGCTGCATTCTGTGGTCTCGGTATCTTGGCCGCCAGCGGATTGGCGCGGGCCGAAGACTGGCAGCTGGTCAAGGATGAGGAGGGTATTCGCGTCTATCTGAGTGCCGTCGAGGGCTCGAAATACAAGGCCTACCGGGGTGTGACCACGATCAAGAGCGATGTCGCCAGGCTGCGCGCTCTGCAGGATGACGTGCAGGGCTCCTGTCCCTGGATTCATGCCTGCGCCGGGCAGATGTTGCTCAAGCATGAGGGGGCGCAAAGCTGGGTCTATACCCGCTTCGAGATGCCTTGGCCAGTGACCTCCCGCGATTCGATCCTGCGTGTGGTGACCCAGGTGAATGCCGACGGTAGCCTGGTGCGGCTTATGGATGGCCAGCCGCAGTACCTGCCGGAGGACAAGGGGTATGTGCGGGTCACCAGCCTGAAAGGCTCGTGGACCTTCATGCCGAAGGCGGCAGGCGAGGTGGAGGTGACCTATCAGGTTCACACCGAACCGGGCGGCAGCGTCCCGTCCTGGCTGGCCAACAGTTTTGTGGTGGATGCGCCGTTCAACACCCTGCAGGGGCTGCGGGCCAAAGCCGAGGGCCGTTGATGCGCCACTGCGCAAAAAAAGCCCGGCCAAAAGGCCGGGCAAAGCATTTCTCCGCAGGAGCGAAGGGGATTAGGCAATCTCTGCCAAAGCTTGAATCTGTTGCTGCGCGGCCACTTCGCCGATCACCAGGATCGCCGGGCTCTTGAGCTGAAAGTCGTGAGCAGCCTGCTGCATGCTCGCCAGGCTGCTGCGGCACTCGCGCTGGTGCGGCAGCGAGGCGTTTTCGATCATCGCCACCGGCATGTCGGCGCGCATGCCGCCGGCCAGCAGGCTTTCGCGGATGTCCGGCAGTTTGGCCACGCCCATGTACACCACCAGGGTGGTGCCGCTCTGCGCCAGGGCCGGCCAGTTGAGGCTGCTGTCGTCCTGGGTGTGGGCGGTGACTAGGGTCACGCCGCGGGCCACACCGCGCAGGGTCAGCGGGATGCCGCAGTTGGTGGCACCGGCCAGGCCGGCAGTGATGCCGTTGACCATTTCCACTTCGATGCCGTGCTCGGCCAGCCAGTCGGCTTCTTCGCTACCGCGGCCGAAGATGCACGGGTCGCCACCTTTCAGGCGCACCACGCACTTGCCCTGGCGCGCATAGCGCAGCATCAGGCGGTGGATGAAGGCCTGCGGGGTGGAGCGGCAGCCGCCGCGTTTGCCCACCGGGACGATGCGTGCATCCGGGCAGTGCTCCAGCACGGCCGGGTTGACCAGGTCGTCGATCATCACGATCTCGGCCTGGTTGAGGGCTTTCACCGCCTTGAGGGTCAGCAGTTCCGGATCACCAGGACCTGCGCCTACCAGCCAGACTTTTGCGCTCATGGTCATCTCCTCAGGCAGTCGCTACTGCTGGCACGACTTGGGTCGCCAGCAGACGTTTGATTTCCGGTACACAGGAGCCGCAGCTGGTGCCGCATTTCAGCTCCTGCTTGAGGCCGTTCAGGTCGAGGCCGCGGGCGATGCCGGCGCACACCGCGTCCTGGCTGACGTTCAGGCAGTTGCACAGGGTCTTGCTGAGCTTCTTGCCGTTGCTGCCCGGCGGGGTGGACAGCGGGGCGAGCAGCCAGCGGCGCAGGTCGGCGTCGGCCTGGCCGTCGTTCCACAAGCCTTTCAGCCAGTCGCGGGCGGCGGTTTCGCCGGCCAGGCGGATGCTGACGATGCGCCCGTCCTCGATGCGCACGCGCTTGCCCACGGTGCGCCGCGGATCGTCGTAGGCCAGTACCGGGCCAGCGTCGACCGCCAGCAGAGCGTCGATCTGCGCCAGCAGATCGGCCGGTGGAGCTTCGCCGCTGGCGGCCTTGATCAGCAGGGCCGGGCGCTCGCGGCCGGTAAGACTCAGGCTGGCGTAGGTGAAGGTCTCGAACAGCGGGCGCAGCGCCTCGAAACGGCGCTGCACATCGCCTTCGACCAGGGCGAAGAACTGCCATGGCAGCTCGGCCTTGCTCACTTCGACACCGCTGAGCTTGAGCTCCGGCTGTTTGGACAGCGGGTCGAAGGCCGGCTGGGTCAGCACGTTGGTGCCCAGGCCCTTGAGGAAGCGATTGCCCCAGTGCATCGGCAGGTAGGCCTGGCCGGGGCGCACGTTTTCGTCGGCCTGTACCGGCAGGCTCAGTTCGCCGCGGCGGCTGCGCAGGGTGACCAGTTCGCCAGTCTGCAGACTGCGCCGGCGCAGTTCATCCGGGTGCAGGCTGAGGACGGCCTCCTCGGCGTGGCCGAACAGGCGCGCGGCGGTGCCGGTGCGGCTCATGCCGTGCCACTGGTCGCGCAGGCGGCCGGTGTTGAGCAGCAGCGGATAGCGCGTATCACGCTTCTCCTTGCCCGCGCAGTATGGGTCGGCAAGGAACTGCGCGCGCCCGCTGGCGGTGGGAAATTGGCCATTCTCGTACAGTCGCGCGGTGCCCTGCTGGGCGCCGGCCGGGAAGGGCCACTGTTGCGGACCTTGGTTATCCAGGATCGCGTAGCTCAGGCCGGACAGGTCGAGGTCGCGATTGCTGGTCAGGTGTTTGTATTCCTCGAACAGCGACTCGCTGTCGAGGAAGGTGAACAGGCTGGGCAGGCCGGGGCGGAGCAGTTGTTCCAGACGACGGGCGAAATCACAGGTGATCGCCCAATCCGGCCGCGCCTCTGCGGGCGCTGGCACGGCGCGGCGCACATGGGTGATGCGCCGCTCGGAGTTGGTCACGCTGCCTTCTTTTTCGCCCCAGCTGGCGGCTGGGAGCAGAAGGTCGGCGTAGTGGCAGGTTTCGGTGGTGAAGAAGGCTTCCTGCACCACCACGAAGGGGCAGGTGGCCAGGGCTTCGTGGATTTTCTGCTGGTCCGGCAGCGATTGGGCCGGGTTGGTGCAGGCGATCCACAGGGCTTTGATCTGGCCGACGCGTACCGCCTCGAACAGCTCGACAGCGGTCAGGCCGGGGCGCTCCGGCAGGCTGTCGACGCCCCAGTAGCGGGCGACTTCGGCGCGGTGCTCGGGGTTGCCGGCCTCACGGTGGCCCGGCAGCAGGTTGCTCAGGCTGCCGGTCTCGCGGCCGCCCATGGCATTCGGTTGGCCGGTGAGGGAGAACGGACCGGCGCCGATCTTGCCGATCTGCCCGGTGGCCAGGTGCAGGTTGATCAGTGCGCTGTTCTTGGCCGAGCCGGCGGTGGACTGGTTGAGGCCCATGCACCACAGCGAGAGGAATGCCGGCGATTTGCCGATCAGCTCGGCGGCGCGCAGCAGGTCGGCCTGGGCAATGCCGCAGATATCGGCGACGACCGTTGGGGTAAATTCGCGCACCAGGCTCTTCAGGGCCTCGAAGCCCTCGGTGTGGGCGGTGATGTAGGCGTGGTCGACCCAGCCTTCCCACATGAGGATGTGCAGGATGCCGTGGAACAGCGCCACATCGGTGCCCGGCAGGATCGCCAGGTGCAGGTCGGCCAGGTCGCAGGTATCGGTGCGCCGTGGGTCGACGACGATGATCTTCATCTCCGGGCGCGCGGCCTTGGCCGCTTCCAGGCGGCGGAACAGGATCGGGTGGGCGTAGGCCATGTTGCTGCCGGCGATCAGCAGGCAGTCGGCCTGCTCGATGTCCTCGTAGTTGCACGGCGGGGCATCGGCACCCAGGCTGCGCTTGTAGCCGACCACGGCGGAGGACATGCACAGGCGCGAGTTGCTGTCGATATTGTTGGTGCCGACCAGGGCGCGGGCCAGCTTGTTGAAGGCGTAGTAGTCCTCGGTCAGCAGCTGGCCGGAAATGTAGAAGGCCACGCTGTCCGGGCCATGCTCGCGAATGGTCTCGGCAAACACATTGGCGGCGTGATCCAGGGCGCTGTCCCAGTCCGTGCGGGTGCGGGCCAGACCCTTGCCCAGGCGCAGCTCGGGATAGAGCGCGCGGGCATCGAGGTCGCCGGTCAGGTGCAGGGTCGAGCCCTTACTGCACAGCTTGCCAAAGTTGGCGGGGTGATCCGGGTCGCCCTGGACGCCGAGGATCTTCTCGCCGTCATGCTCGATCAGCACGCCACAGCCGACGCCGCAGTAGCAGCAGGTGGCGGCGGTGTGCTGGGTGGCCGGGGCCGCGACGGGTTGCAGGCTGAGTTCAGGCACGGGTGGTATCCTTGGCTGCGCTGGCGTTGGCCGCATCGATACTGGCCTGGCCAAACATCAGGTGATCGCGCACCTGGCTGATATCGGCCGCGCCGCAGATCTGCTGGAAGTACCAGCCGCCGTCCAGGGTGTCGCCGTACAGGCAACCGCCGACCAGCACGTCGTCCTTGATCACCAGCTTCTTGTACACGCTGCTGATGGGGTCGGAGAGGGTGATGGTCTCGGTGCCTTCGGCGCCCATGAAATCGCCGGCGGAGAACAGGTCGATGCCGGTCACCTTGAGCTTGGTCGAGGTCACCGAGCCCTGGTAGCGAGCGGTGCCGAGCATGGCCAGGTGATTGGCGCAGACCTTGGCCTGTTCGAACAGCGGGGCGACCAGGCCGTAGGCGATGCCACGGTGATTGGCGCATTCGCCGACCGCATAGATGCGTGGGTCATAGGTTTGCAGGCAGTCGTCGACCAGGATGCCGCGGTTGCACGGGATGCCGCTCTTCTCCGCCAGCTCGGTGTTGGGGCGGATGCCGGCGGCCATCACCACCAGGTCGGCTGGGATCACGTCACCGCCCTTGAACTGCACGGCGCAGACGCGGCCGTTGCCGTAGTCCTGCAGCTCCTCGGTCTGCTCGCTCAGGCGGAAGTGGATGCCGCGGGCCTCGAGGGCCTGTTGCAGCAGCTTGCCGGCGGTCTTGTCCAGTTGCCGCTCCAGCAGCCACTCAGAGAGGTGCACCACGGTGACGTCCATGCCGCGCTGGCGCAGGCCGTTGGCCGCTTCCAGGCCGAGCAGGCCGCCACCGATGACCACGGCGTGGCTGTGGGTGCGGGCGGTTTCCATCATCTTCTCGGTGTCGGCGATGTCGCGGTAGGCGATCACGCCTTCCAGGCGGTTGCCCGGCACCGGCAGGATGAAGGGGTTGGAGCCGGTGGCCAGGATCAGGCGATCGTATTCGGCCGTGCTGCCGTCGTCGGCGGTGACCACGCGCTTCTTGCGGTCGATGCTGACCACTTTGCGTCCCAGGCGCAGCTCGATGTTGTTGTCGAGGTACCAGTCGAGGTCATTGAGGACGATTTCATCGAAGCACTGTTCGCCGGCCAGTACCGGCGAGAGCAGGATGCGGTTGTAGTTCGGGTGCGGCTCGGCCCCGAACACGGTGATGTCGTAGAGGTCGGGAGCGAGCTTGAGCAGCTCCTCCAGCGTCCGCACGCCGGCCATACCGTTGCCAACCATTACCAGCTTGAGTTTTTTCATGCCGGCCATCTCCTGCGTAGAAAACACGGAAAACAAAAAAGGCGTCCCGCTAGTTGCCTAGCGAGGACGCCTTTGTCCTGCCCCGATCTGTCGGGAAGCAGCGCCTTCTACGTTGAAGGCAGTGCTTTTATGTAATGTCGATTTCTCTAAAGCAGGCAGCGTGCCAACTCTGTAGATGTTTGATTTTTAGGGGCTTTCCGCGGTTTTGTGGGGCGCTTGCGGGTGCGCTTGGCGCACCCGTTTAAAGCAAGTTGCGCTGTTGTGGTGCGCTTTGGGTTGTTGTAGGAGCCAGCTTGCTGGCGATCTAGGCAGGTCAAACGCATCGCCAGCAAGCTGGCTCCTACAAAAGCACAGTCAGGCGTAGGGCGGGTGAAACCCGCGTCAGGGGCTCGCGGGTTTCATCCGTCCTACAGGAGGACAATCAGCAGCACCAGGTTGGCCAGCAGCGAGACCAGTGCCACCGTACGCCAGACCTTGAGCGGCTCGCGTTCCAGCAATGGACGCGGACGCAGGCTGAGGGTCTGGCGTTCGCCCTGTTCCAGGGCTAGCAGCCATTCCTCGGCGGTTTCGAAGCGCTCGGCGGGGCTAACCGCCACCGCGCGCAGCAGGCAGTCGTCGAGCCAGCTCGGAATGTCCGGGCGGTAGCGACTGGGTGCGGTCGGCTTGCCGAAGCGCGGGTGCTGGAAGGCTTCGATCTCGCCGTAGGGGTAGTGCCCGGTGAGCAGGTAGTAGAGGGTCACGCCAGCGGCGTAGATATCCTGCTGCGCGCTGGGCTTGCCGCCGCTGAAGGCCTCCGGGGCGATATAGCTGGGCGTGCCGGGCAGGGCGTGGGCTTCGTCGCGAGACAGGCCGGGGCAGTAGGCCAGGCCGAAATCCAGCACGCGCAGCTCGCCATCGTCGCACCACAGCAGGTTTTCCGGCTTGATGTCGCGGTGCAGCAGGTTGCGTCGGTGCAGCATGCCGAGGGCCTTGAGCAGGCGCGGCGCCAGCTCCAGCCACTCCGGCAAGCCCAGGGGACCGGACAGGCGCAGGTGCTCGGCCAGGGTCTGGCCCTGGTGTTCGCGCTGTACGTAGTAGAGATGCTGGCGCTGCGGCAACGGGTGGGCTTCGGCGAAGTTGCGTCCGGCGACGCGGCGCAGGAACCATTCCTCGAGGAGCAGGGCGGGGCCGGCCTGTTCTTCGTCATGCCGGCTGGCCGGCAGGGTTTTCAGCAGCCAGCGGCGTGACTGGTTGTCGCGTACCCGGTAGACCAGCGACTGACGCGATTCGGCGAGCAGGCGTTCGACCTGCCAGCCTTCGAAGTTCTGCCCGTCGCGCAGGCGCGGCGGCAGCGGCCAGTGCTTGAGCTGGGCCAGGGTGTCGGCCAGGTCGTTGTCCGGCAGGCTCTGTACGTCTACCAGCACGGCGCTGGCATTGTCCTGACTGCCGGCCAGGTGGGCGGCGCTGACCAGGGCGCGACAGGCCGCGGCCGGATCACTCTCGTCCTTGAGCATGCTGTGGATGCCCTGGTCGCCGAGGGTCGACCAGACACCGTCACTGACCAGCAGGAAACGTTCGCCTTCGCGCAGCTCGCCTTCCAGGTAATCCACCACCAGGTGCTGATCCAGGCCCATGGCGCGCTTGAGTACGTGCTGCATGCCCGGTTGTTCCCAGACGTGGTCTTCGCTGAGGCGTTCGATCTGTCCATCCAGGCAGCGATAGGCCCGGCAGTCGCCGACATGCGCCAGGGTGAAGCGGCGGCCGCGCAGAACCAGGGCGGTGAGGGTGGTCAGCAGCGGCTGGCCGCCACCGTTGGCCTGCAGCCAGCGGTTGTGGGCGACCAGCAGGCGATCCAGGGATTGCGCCACGGCCCAGGTTTCCGGGGTGGCGTAGTAGTCGAGGGCCAGGGCCTGCAGGGTGGCGCGGGCCGCCAGGCCGCCATCGGCGCACTGGCTGACGCCATCGGCCAGGGCGAACAGGAAGCCTTTGCTCGCCGCCAGGGCGGGCGCCGGGGTAACTACGCGGATGGCGTCCTGGTTCTCGGCGCGGGGGCCGGTGGCAGAGGCTTCGCCGAAGCTGAGTTGCAGGGCCATCGGGCTCTCTCGTGCGAAGAGCGCCCTGAGGCGCCCGAGGATTCAAGTCGGTTGAGACAAAGGCCGAGCCACCTAGACGCCCAGGAGTGTTGCCACTCCACCTTTCCTGACCAGTGCAGGGAGTCTGTGGTCGCCCCGCCTTTGTCGCAACCGACCTGTGTGGCGCCGGGCAGTGAGCCCGGCACCGCACACAGGGTTATACGCGGGCGGCAGTAACAGCTGCCGAACCCCAGGTGGTGCGCCAGCGCAGCTTGACGCCGTACAGGCCGACCCAGGCCAGGATGCCCAGGCTGGCGAACAGCCACAGGCCGAGCTGGTAGGAGCCGGTGGACTGCTTGATGGCGCCGAGGCCGGCGGTCAGGCAGAAGCCACCGATGCCGCCAGCCATGCCGATCAAGCCGGTCATCACGCCGATTTCCTTGCGGAAACGCTGCGGTACCAGCTGGAACACTGCACCGTTGCCGGCACCCAGACTGAGCATAGCGACCACGAACAGGGCCAGGGCGGCCAGCGAGCTGGGCAGGTTGAAGCCGACGGCGGCGATGCAGATCGAGGCGCAGGTGTACATCACCAGCAGCGAGCGGATGCCGCCGATGCGGTCGGCCAGGGCGCCGCCGAGTGGGCGCATCAGGCTGCCGGCGAACACGCAGGCGGCGGTGTAGTAGCCAGCCTTGACCGGGTCGAAGCCGTACTGGTCATGGAAGTAGCCGGGCAGGGTGCTGGCCAGGCCGAGGAAGCCGCCGAAGGTCACGCTGTAGAAGAACATGAACCACCAGCTGTCGCGGTCACCCAGGGCCTTGAGGTAGTCGGCCATGGATTTCACCGGCGGACGTTCCGGGGCGTTGCGCGCTACCGTGGCGAAGATGATCAGCGTCAGCACCAGCGGGATCAGTGCCAGGCCGAACACGTTGCTCCAGCCGAACATGGCGGCCAGGCCCGGGGCGAACAGGGCGGCGAGCACGGTGCCGGAGTTGCCGGCGCCGGCGATGCCCATGGCCTTGCCCTGGTGCTGCGGCGGATACCACTGCGAAGCCAGCGGCAGGGCGACGGCGAAGGAGGCGCCAGCGAAACCGAGGAACAGGCCGAGCAGCAGGGCTTGCTCGTAGCTATGCACGCCGTGCAGCCAGGCCACCGCGAGGGCGGCGATGACAATCACCTGGCCAATCAGGCCGGCGGTCTTCGGCGATGTGCGGTCGGCCAGCAGGCCCATCAAAAAGCGCAATACGGCACCCGCCAGAATCGGCGTGGCCACCATCATGGCGCGTTGCTGGGTGGTCAGGCCCAGGTCGGTAGCGATTTGCACGCCCATCGGGCCGAGCACGTACCAGACCATGAAACTCAGGTCGAAATAGAGGAATGCGGCAAACAGCGTCGGTGCGTGGCCGGCTTTCCAGAAACTTGTATTCATCCAACACCTCGTCAGCAAAAGAGAGTCCCGGCAGGCTGCAGGTTGCCGTGATCGTGGGCACGTCGCCTGCAGTTGCCGGGTGAGCCGGGCGCTTGTGGCGCCCAACCCTGCGGCCGAAGCCACAGCCAGATTGAGAGAGTTACCGGTCGACGTCCGGATCGCGGCCCGTCGACCCACCCCATGCGTTGGGGCTGAAACGCAAAAAGCGCCGCACCACCTGATCGCTAGTTAGCGGGGGTAGTGCGACGCCTTTGTCGTATCTGGGGCAACCGCCATTGGATGCCATGACGGTACTACAGCAAGAGCCGGGCCAACGTGCCTGTTTGCCTGCTGCGCGGGCTGTACAGCCGTGTTGCTCGAGGTGGTCGGTTCAATACAGTGCGTAAGTGATGGCCTTCGCACTGTATTGAGGCGCGACGCTCAGGGTTCTGTGGGCGGTTGCGGGAACTGCACCACCGGGCCTTGGGCCGTCTGCCCGGGCGGCAAGGCGGCGGGGGCAGGCTGGCCGGCTTCACCGAGCTGCTTGGCGAAACGATGGATACTGCGCAGATCGTCTTCTTCCATGATGCGCAACGCGTGGTTGGGCATGGGCGGCCGGTAGTTGGCGTTGCGCGCCAGTAGCAGCCACTGCTCTTCGGTCAACTTGGGCAATACCAGGCGCAGATTGCTGGCGTAGGTGACGCCCCAGGGCCCGCTCCAGCCCAGGCTGTCGCCCAGCAGCCAGGCGCTTTCCGGCACCTGATCCGGGGCCATGATATAGCCGGCGGTATGGCAATCGTTGCAGCCGGCCACCTGCACCAGGTAGCGGCCACGCTCGACGGAAGGGGCGGCCTGGCTGGCCATGGGCAGTGCTGCCAGGCTGGCCAGCAGCAAGGGTTTGAAGGGATGACGTATGCGCATGTGTGGGCTCCTCGGCTGATGCCTCTTGCTGGGCAATCCGTGATTAACCCTAGAACCTGCTCCAGCGCTGCGCCAGCCTCAGTCCAGCCAGTTGACCGCGGGGAACTTGGCGCGGAAATCAGCCGGCATTGCCGCCACCTTGCCCAGGCGGTAGTCGAAGAACACGAAGCCGGATTTGGCCAGGGCGATCAGCGTGCCATCGGCTGGGCGGGTGATGCGGAAGATGATGTCGCCGCCGTAGCGGTTGAAGTCCATCACCCCGACTTCGAACAGCAGCTGGTCGCGGGCATGGGATTCGGCGCGGTACATGGTGGCTAGGTCGGTGACGATGATGTCGTCGGCCTCGGCCGCTTCGCGGATGCCGAAATCGAATAGGAAGCGCGCCCGTGCTTCGGAAATCATCGAGATCATCGAATCGTTGCCCAGGTGGTTGCTGGCATTGATGTCGGTGCTGCGCACGGTCATGTGGCTGCTGTAGCAGAACTGCTGCTGGGAAAAGTCGAGCTGGAGACGGGCCATGACTGCTGCCTGGTCGTTGGAGATGGCGCACAGTCTAACCGCGTCGCCGCAGTGCGGAAGCATTGCCGCGGTGAATGGCCAGCAACCGGCTGATTGGCGCTGTAGTGGTTTTTTCCTGCACCGGCCCCATGCGCCAAGTGGACGGATTACCCTGGCCGGCTAGCGGCGAAGCGGGCAGCAGTTCTGACGCCGGCGGCGGCTTTCGCTACAATGCGCGGCGTTTTCGACCTGCCTGTGAGTCCGCCATGTCCTGCCAGACCCCGATCATCGTTGCCCTCGACTTTCCTTCCCGTGACGCCGCGCTGGCCCTGGCCGATCAGCTCGACCCCAAGCTGTGCCGGGTCAAGGTGGGCAAGGAACTGTTCACCCGCAGCGGCCCGGCGGTGGTCGAGACCTTGCAGGCCAAGGGTTTCGAGGTGTTCCTCGACCTGAAATTCCACGACATCCCGAATACCACGGCGATGGCGGTCAAGGCCGCCGCCGAGCTGGGCGTGTGGATGGTCAACGTGCACTGTTCCGGTGGCCTGCGCATGATGGCGGCCTGCCGCAACGAGCTGGACAAACTGAGTGGCGCCAAGCCGCTGCTGATCGGCGTGACCGTGCTGACCAGCATGGAGCAGGACGACCTGGCCGGTATCGGCCTGGATATTACCCCGCAGGAGCAGGTGCTGCGCCTGGCGGATCTGGCTGCCCAGGCCGGCATGGATGGCCTGGTCTGCTCGGCCCAGGAAGCGCCGGCCCTCAAGGCCGCGCAACCGGCCCTGCAACTGGTCACGCCGGGGATTCGTCCGGCGGGCAGCGCGGCCGATGACCAGCGGCGCATTCTCACCCCAGCCGACGCGCTCAAGGCCGGCTCCGACTACCTGGTGATCGGCCGTCCGATCAGCCAGGCCAATAACCCGGCCAAGGCCCTGGCCGACATAGTGGCCGAACTGGGCTGATCACCCAGACGACGGTTCGGCATCGACGAGGAGAGCCACCGCCATGCTGCTCCGTCACCTCATGCGAGCCCAGGCGGCACAGGCTCGACTAAGAGCGCCATACAGAACGCTGGTTTTCGTCCTCGGCTGGGTGATGGTCCTCACCGGCTGTGTTCTGGTTGCAGTGACCATGTACTACACCCGGATCGCACTGGGCCTGCCTCTCAGTGAGGCGCCTCTGGCCGGTATGCGACTGGCCTTTTTCTGCTGGCTGGCCATTACGCTGCTTTCGGTGCCGGTCTTGTTCATTGCCAGCCTCTTCGTCGTCAGGGGGCTTTTCAGTCTTCTGTTGCTCACCATCGGCAAGTGCTCGCCAGCACAAGCCTATTGGTATGCCATCCAGGGTCGGCCGCCTGCTTCGTGGCTCAAACCCGAGGCCTAATCGGGTCATCAGTTTTCTGCATGAACCTTCACACGGCAGCTTGATAGTGCTGCTCGTGACGCGGGCGGCTGGCTAGACTGCGCTCATTCCCAACTCCCAGCGAGGATAGAGACATGAGCATGACCTTCTCCGGCAAAGTAGCTCTCGTAACCGGTGGTGCCGCCGGCATTGGCCGTGCCACCGCCTTGGCTTTTGCGGGCGAAGGCCTGCAGGTGGTGGTTTCCGATGTCGACGTGGCCGGCGGCGAAGGCACCGTGCAGTTGATCCGCGAAGCCGGTGGCGATGCGCTGTTCGTACGCTGCGACGTGACCCGCGAAGCCGAGGTCAAGGTGCTCATGGAGCGCACCCTGGCCGCCTATGGCCGCCTGGACTACGCCTTCAACAACGCCGGCATCGAAATTGAGAAGGGCAAGCTGGCCGAGGGCAGCGAGGCCGAGTTCGACGCCATCATGGGCGTCAACGTCAAAGGCGTGTGGCTGTGCATGAAGCACCAGATCCCGCTGCTGCTGGCCCAGGGCGGTGGTGCCATCGTCAACACCGCCTCGGTGGCCGGCCTCGGTGCGGCACCGAAGATGAGTATCTATGCTGCCTCCAAGCACGCGGTAATCGGTCTGACCAAGTCAGCTGCGGTCGAATATGGCAAGAAGAAGATCCGCGTCAACGCCGTGTGCCCGGCGGTGATCGACACCGACATGTGGCGCCGTGCGGCCGAAACCGATCCGAAGAAAGCCGAGTTCGTCGCCGGCATGCACCCGGTCGGGCGTATCGGGCGAGTCGAGGAAATCGCCACTGCGGTGCTCTACCTATGCTGTGACGGGGCCGGCTTCACCACTGGCCACTCGTTGGCGGTGGATGGCGGGGCTACCGCGATCTGAACCCGAAAAACCTGTTTACGAGCTCCTGACTCGCGGCCATACCGCGTTAAAAACGGCCTCGGTAAGCCGCTTGCGGCTAACGCGCTTCAGCGCGACCCGAAGGGCGAGTACAACGAGTCATGCTCATTTACAGTCCGTAAACTGCGCTTCTTCGGCGTTTTGACCAGCCGGAGGCTGTTACTGACGTAGCGCCTTGTCTGGCTCTAATTCAGAAGCTCGTAAATAGGTTTTAAGGCGCCGCAAGGCGCCTTTTTTGCATTCTGTAACAGCAACACCGCCCCTTGGCGCGCAAAGCCAGTTACAAGGTGGCTGGCAGTCGTGAGAATCGGCCGACTCGTTTCGGAGAACAACAAGAATGACCGCATCACCCTTGCTCACCGCATTTCTCCCCATTGCCCTGGGCATCATCATGCTCGGCCTGGGCTTGTCGCTGACCCTGGCGGACTTCGCCCGGGTGGTGAAGTTTCCCAAACCGGTGTTGATCGGCCTGGCCTGCCAGCTGCTGCTGTTGCCGCTGCTGTGCTTCCTGATTGCCAAGGGCTTCGGCCTGGCACCGGCGCTGGCGGTCGGCCTGATGCTGCTGGCGGCTTCGCCCGGTGGTACTTCGGCCAACCTCTACAGCCACCTGGCCCACGGTGACGTAGCGCTGAACGTGACGCTGACTGCGGTCAATTCGGTGATCGCCATCCTGACCATGCCATTTATCGTCAACCTGTCGCTGGCCTATTTCATGGAAGGCGATCAGGCCATTCCGCTGCAGTTCGCCAAAGTGGTGCAAGTGTTTGCCATCGTGCTCGGCCCGGTGGCTATCGGCATGGTGATTCGCCGCCTGGCGCCCGGCTTCGCCAACGCTATGGAGAAGCCGGTGAAGATCATCTCCGCGCTGTTCCTGGTGCTGGTGGTGGTGCTGGCCTTCATCAAGGACTGGCAGACGGTAGTGGACTACGCCCCGGTGGTCGGTCTGGCGGCGCTGCTGTTCAACCTGGTCAGCCTCGGCGTGGGTTACGGCGTGCCGCGCCTGATGAAGCTGCCACGGCGTCAGGCGGTGGCCATCGGCATGGAAATCGGCATCCACAACGGCACCCTGGCGATTGCCCTGGCGCTCAGTCCGATGCTGCTGAACAACGCGACCATGGCCATTCCGGCGGCGATCTACAGCTTCATCATGTTCTTCACGGCTGCCGCCTTCGGCTGGTGGGTCAACTTTGCCCACGGCAAGGAGCTGGCCAGCGAGGAAACCGAAGCGGCCTGATACGCTGCGCCACGAGAAAGCCCGGGCATGCCCGGGCTTTTTGTTTGCTGTATCTGCGTTGTAGCGTCGTAGTCCGGATGCAATCCGGGAGACCGGCGACTCCGATCCCGGATTACATCCGGGCTACGCCTTGCGCCAGTTGAGGATCAGCAGAGTCAGCGCACCGCCAATCAAACCCCAGAAGGCCGAGCCGATACCGAGCAGGGTCATGCCCGAGGCGGTGACCATGAAGGTGATCAGCGCGGCGTCACGCTCGCCGGGGTTCTGCATGGCCTGGGCCAGGCCATTGCCGATGGAACCGAGCAGGGCCAGGGCGGCGATGGACAGCACCAGGGCGGCCGGCAAAGCGGCGAACAGGGCGGCCAGGGTCGCAGCGAAAATCCCGGCGACACCGTAGAACAGCCCGCACCAGAGCGCCGCGGTGTAGCGCTTGTGACGATTCTCGTGGGCTTCGGCGCCGGTGCAGATCGCCGCACTGATGGCCGCCAGGTTGATGCCATGGGAGCCAAACGGCGCCAGCAGCAGCGAGGCGATGCCGGTTGTGGAAATCAGCGGCGAAGGCGGTACGTCATAGCCATCGGCGCGTAGCACGGCAATGCCTGGGATGTTCTGCGAGGCCATGGCCACCACGAACAGCGGAATACCGATGCTGATCACCGCGCTGAAGGAGAAGCTCGGTGTGGTCCACACCGGCACCGCCACCTGCCACTCGAACTGGCTGAAATCCAGCAGACCCAGCCCGCCGGCCAGGCTTGCGCCGACCAGCAGCGCCGCCGGCACCGCATAGCGCGGCAACAGGCGTTTGCCGAGCAGAAAGGTGAAGAACATGGCCAGCACCAGCAGGCTGCTGTTTTGTGCGGCGATAAAGATTTCGCTGCCGATGCGAAACAGAATCCCGGCCAGCAGCGCCGCGGCCAGCGAGGCCGGCAGGTGGCGCATGACCCGCTCGAAGGCGCCGGACAGGCCCAGCAGGCTGAGCAGCAGGGCGCAGACGACAAAGGCGCCGATGGCTTCCGGGTACGTTACCCCCGGCAGGCTGGTGATCAGCAGCGCCGCACCCGGTGTCGACCAGGCCACCACGATCGGCGCACGGTAGCGCAGCGACAGGCCGATGGTGCAGACCGCCATGCCGATCGACAGCGCCCACAGCCAGGAGGAAATCTGCGCGGTACTCAGGCCGGCAGCCTGGCCGGCCTGGAACATCAGCACCAGCGAGCTGGTATAGCCGGTGAGCATGGCGACGAAGCCGGCGACGACCGCCGATGGCGAGCTGTCTGCCAGTGGGCGCAAGGGCAGGGGGTGAGCCTGGGTCATCAGAGCTGTCCTTGGAAATCGCTAAGAATAGGGTAGAGCGAGGCCACCAGCAGCAGGGCCATGCCGATGTTGAAAGCGCGCAGCACCCGTGGTGCCTCCAGCCAGCGGCGCAGGAAGCTGCCGGCCACGGTCCACAGGCCGACGCTGGGGCAGTTGACCAGGGCGAACAGGGCGGCGATCAACAGCACATTGAGCAGAAAGCCTTCATGCGGGGTGTAGGTGGTGATGGCGCCGATGGCCATGATCCAGGCCTTGGGGTTGACCCACTGGAAGGCCGCGGCCTGCAGGAAGGTAAACGGCTTGCTGTTGCCGGTGGCGGCATCCGGTGCGCCGGCGCCGGCGATCTTCCAGGCCAGATAGAGCAGGTAAGCTGCGCCACCGTAGCGCAGCGCGCTGTACAACGGCGGGAACTGTTCGAACAACTGGCCAAGCCCCAGGCCCACGGCGATCACCAGGATCATGAAGCCCAGGCTGATGCCGAGCATATGCGGCAGGCTGCGGCGCACGCCGAAATTCACCCCCGAGGCGAGCAACATCATGTTGTTCGGCCCCGGGGTAACCGAGGTGACGAAGGCAAAGGCGATAAAAGCGAGTAACAGTTCAGTGGTCATGGCGGCACTCCGGGCTTGCTGGCAGCCTATGCCCTGTTAGGCTGAGCGTCGCGGTACAGCAGTGCGTGCTTTGAGCGTTACAGTTTTCGCCAGAGTTGAAACTGCACGGTACTGTTCCTTTCATTGCAGACACAGGAAGTCGTATGGAGCAAAACAACCCTTATGCCGCGCCTCAGGTGGCGTTGGTCGATCAGCAATCGCCTCAGCAACTGCTGGGCTGGAGTGCCGGGCAACTGCAGGTGCTCGGCTGGCTTTGCCTGGTGTCGCTGCTTGCGTCCCTGGTTGACCTGGTGCTGGTGTTCGTCGTCGACGAGCAAGCCGATGCCCTTCGGCAACAGGGCGTGGTGGCCCTTGGTCTGGTCAACACCTTGCTCGGCATGTACGTGCTGCTGCGTTTCAAAGGCTTTGCCGAGCAGCGTTTCAGTGCCCGCGGCCTGAGCCTGCCGGTGTGGCTTTCGCTCTTCTTTATGCTGGTGCTGGAGGGGCTGGACCTGGCTTTCGGCGATGTTGAGCTGGCTCAGTTCGGCTGGCCGATGTTCGTCTACTTCGGCTTGTTGGCCATGCTGGGCGGGGTGACGCTGTGGCTGGGGATCAGACTGTTGCAGGTCAAGGACGTCTATCCAGTGTTCCGCGTGCTGGCCTGGATGGAAATCGTCGGTGGCGGTTTGCTGGCCACCATCCTGCTGATGGTGCTGGCCGTTGTGCCGCTGGTGGGCGCCACGCTGTGCATGATGCTGGTGTTCTTCCGCGCGGCCGAGGAGTTGCGCGGGCAGCCGGCCCAGGGCTGATCAGTCTTCGCCGAGCAGCACCTGGCGGGTGTTGCCGAGCCGCTGGTTGACCGCCAACCAGCTGCTCACTGCATCCGCGCCGGCTTCTGCGAGCATGCGCTCGAGCAGTTTCACCTGCTCGCGGCGCAGCGCCTGCTCCAGCTTGGCGCCATCGTCAGTCAGCGCCAGCAGGCGTTTGCGCTTGTCGTCCGGCGCCGCCAGGCTTTCCACCAGATTCATTTCCAGCAACTGGCGCAGCGGAATGTTCAGCGCCTGCTTGCTCACGCCCAGGTAGCCGAGCAGCTGCTTCATGCTCAGCCCCGGATAGCGGGCGATGAAGAACAGAATGCGATGGTGAACCCGCGACAGACCCCGGCGGGCGAGCATTTCGTCCGGTTTGGCGGTGAAGGCCTGGTAGCCGAAGAAGAAGGCTTCCATGGCGGCCTGCTGGCTGGTCGGCTTTTTCAGGTCAAGCATATTGACGTATCTGTCCGAGTCGGCGTAGTTTCGGTCAATCAGTTTGACCCAATTTGTCCTGCCTTTGCTACCGGTGATTTGTCATGGCCTTCTCCGAACGTGTTGCCCGCCTGAAAAGCTCCCTGATCCGCGAAATCCTTGCTGCGGCGCAGCGTCCGGAGGTGATGTCCTTCGCTGGCGGCCTGCCGGCCGAGGCGATGCTGCCCAAGGTGGATTGGAACGACATGCCGGTCAGCATGGGCCAGTACGGCATGAGCGAAGGCGAGCCGGAACTGCGCGAGCGGATTGCCGCCGAAGCGCGCCTGCTCGGCGTACCGTGCGAGGCCAGCCAGGTGCTGATCGTCTGCGGTTCGCAGCAGACCCTCGACCTGGCCAGCAAGCTGTTTATCGATCCGGGTACGGAAATTCTCGTTGAGGCGCCGACCTACCTGGCCGCGCTGCAGTCCTTCCAGCTGTTCGGCGCTGACTGCATCACCGTGCCCCAGGAAGCCGACGGCCCCGAGCTGGAGGCTCTGCGCCAGCGCCTGCAGCAGCACAAGCCGGCTTTCGCCTACCTCATTCCGACCTTCCAGAATCCGTCCGCCGTGCGTTACAGCGAAGCCAAGCGCGATGCGGTGGCGGCGTTGCTCGACGAGTTCAACGTCACCCTGATCGAGGATGAGCCGTACCGCGAGCTGGTCTTCGATGCTGGCAGCGCCACGCCTATCGTCAGCCGCCTCAAGCGCGCCAGCTGGATCTACACCGGCACCGTATCCAAGACTCTGCTGCCGGGTCTGCGCGTGGGTTACCTGATCGCTACCCCGGACCTGTTCCCGCATCTGTTGCGCCTGAAACAGTCCGCCGACCTGCACACCAATCGTATCGGCCAGTGGCAGGCGCTGCAGTGGCTAGGCAGCGACAAGTACCGCGCGCACCTGGCCGAGTTGCGCGACTTCTACCGTGTGCGTCGCGACGCCATGCAGGTGGCGCTGCAGGAACACTTCGGTGACTTGGCAACCTGGGAGATTCCTCAGGGTGGCCTATTCTTCTGGCTGACCCTGAAGGACAAGCTGGATACCCGCACCCTGCTGCAGCCGGCGATGGCGCAAAACGTGGCGTTCATGCCGGGCGAGCCGTTCTTCGTCGAGCCGGATGCCAACCCCGGTCACCTGCGGTTGAATTTCAGCCACGTCGAGCCGGAGCGTCTGGGCGAAGGCCTGCGTCGCCTGGCGGCGGTGGTGCGCGAAGCGCAAGGGAGTAAATAGCATGCTCAAGGTCTACGGTGATTACCGTTCAGGCAACTGCTACAAGATCAAACTGATGCTGCACCTGCTCGGCCGCGAGTGCGAGTGGCTGCCGATCGACATCCTCAAGGGTGAAACGCAGACTGCCGAGTTTTTGGCCAAGAACCCAAACGGCAAGATCCCGGTGCTGGAACTGGAAGACGGCACCTACCTGTGGGAATCGAATGCCATCCTGAATTTCCTCGCCGATGGCAGCGAGTTCATTCCCAGCGAGCCGCGCTTGCGCACGCAGATGCTGCAATGGCAGTTCTTCGAGCAGTACAGCCATGAGCCCTACGTGGCGGTGGCGCGCTTCATCCACCTGTACCAGGGGCGCCCGGCCGAACGCGAGGAAGAACTCAAGGTGTGCATGGTGCGCGGCCACAAGGCGCTCAAGGTGATGGAGCAGCAGCTCAGCCGTACGCCCTACCTGGTCGGCGAGCAGTACACCATCGCCGACATCGCCCTGTACGCCTATACCCACGTGGCCGACGAGGGTGGCTTCGACCTCAGCGCCTATCCGGCGGTGCAGGCCTGGCTCGCGCGCGTGGCCAGCCATCCCAAACATGTGAGCATGCTCGGCTGACAGTGGGCTGGGGGCAGGGCGATTGCGTCTTGCCCCACAGGCTTACTGCGCGGCGAAACGCTCGTTCAGATAGGCGCTGATGGCCTTGGATTCATACAGCCAGCGGCTCTCGCCCGACTCCTCGATACGCAGGCACGGCACCTGAATCTTGCCGCCTTGCTCCAGCAGCTCTTGGCGGTGAGTGGCGTCGTTTTTTGCGTCACGCAGCGCTACCGGCACGTTCAGGCGGTGCAGGTTGCGCCGAGTCTTCACGCAGAACGGGCAGGCATGAAACTGATACAGCGCCAGGCCGGCGGCTTCGCGTTCGACCTGGGTCTGGGCTTCTGCGCTGCGCTTGAGTTTGCGCGGACGGGTGATGAAATCGATGAAGATGATGATCTGGCCGAGGCCGATCCGCAGTGCCTTGATAAGCATCGCCGGTCATTCCTGTAGGAGTGTCTGAAAGGGGCGGCAGGGTACCCGACTTGCTCGGGCTTGGCTGTACCGGATATCGATTAGCTCGCCATAAAAAACCGGCCCTGGAGGCCGGTTTTCTGTTGCAGCGGCAATCAGCCGATCAGGCTGAGGAACTCGCTGCGGGTGGCGGCGTTTTCGCGAAACTCGCCGAGCATCACCGAGGTGACCATCGACGAGTTCTGCTTCTCCACGCCGCGCATCATCATGCACATGTGCTGCGCTTCGATGACCACCGCCACGCCGAGGGCGCCGGTAACCTGCTGGATCGCCTCGGCGATCTGCCGGCTGAGGTTTTCCTGGATCTGCAGGCGGCGGGCGTACATGTCGACGATCCGCGCGACCTTGGACAGGCCCAGTACCTTGCCGCTGGGAATGTAGGCCACATGGGCCTTGCCGATGAACGGCAGCAGATGGTGCTCGCACAGCGAGTACAGCTCGATGTTCTTCACCAGCACCATTTCGCTGTTGTCGGAGCTGAACAGGGCGCCGTTGGTGACTTCTTCGAGGGTCTGCTGGTAGCCCTTGCAGAGGTACTGCATGGCTTTGGCGGCACGTTTCGGCGTGTCGAGCAGTCCTTCGCGGGACACGTCCTCGCCGAGCTGGCCGAGGATGGCGGTGTATTGCTGTTCCAGGGACATGGGTCTTCCTGTGGAGTCAAAAAATCGCAGAGGCGCAGGGTAGGGCGCAGCTGCCGGACTGGCAAGGGCGCATTGCGCCAGATCGACGGGCCTGGCTACTCGTCGCGACCCTCCATCATGGTGCGCTTGAGCAGCACATAGACTGCACCGGCGCCACCATGTTTGGGCAGGCAAGAGGTGAAACCGAGCACCTGCTGGTGCTGACGCAGCCAGGTGTTGACGTGGCTCTTGATCAGCGGGCGCTTGCCATCTTTGCGCGCGGCCTTGCCGTGGGTCACGCGCACGCAGCGCACTTCCATCTTGGCGGCTTCGGCGAAGAAGTCCCAGAGGATTTCACGGGCTTTTTCCACGCTCATGCCATGCAGGTCGAGGCTGCCTTCGAAAGGCACCTGGCCGGCCTTGAGCTTGCGCAGCTGGCTGTCCTGCACGCCGTCGCGGGCCCAGTACAGCTCGTCCTCGGCGCCGACATCGATGACGAACAGGTCGGACAGGCCGTCGACCGTGACGCTGTCGGTCTTCAGCGTAGCGGCCTGGCGCAGGGTGCTCAGGCGCTGGCGATCGGTCTTGGCTTTGCCGGTGTCGGCGCGGTCATGGCTGATCGGTTTGACGCCACGCACGGCGGATTGGAATAGAGATAAGTCGTCGTCTTGCATAATGCCTCCAAACAGGAGGCCAGTTTACCGGGATCAGCCGCGCTTTTTCAGCAGGCGTGGTGACAGACTCAGTTCGTTGCTGTAGCGCTGGCGCATATGTCGCCGACAACGGCGCCACAGGCTCACGCCGAGCCATAGCAGCAACAGACCGCCGAGCAACAGGGTGATGGCGGCGCCGATGCTGTCATTCAGCGGGCCTAACGCTGCCGGGCGGCCAAGCAGGGTAGACGCTCCAGCCAGCGTCAGCAGGACGCCTAGGCTGGCCAACAACGCTGCGAACAAGGCACCGAGACGCCAGCGCAAGCCACCGGGGCCGCGCGGGCGCAGGCGGCGAGCATCAAAACCTTCAGACAACTTCATCCCGATTTCCTCATGGGCTATCGGCGCTATGACCGGCCCTGGCTGTCAGGGTTCCGTTCGCGGGGTGCAGCCGTGACGCTGCTGAGTGACTAGCTCAGATCAGCGCGTGGGCCTGGGGCACCACAATCGCGTAGTTGTCGGCCAGGGCGGCCATCTCCATGCGGTGCAGTTGGCGAGCGCCGATCAGTTCGCCGGCATAGGGCAGGTCGCGGGTGGCGCAGGCGCTGTCCACCAGGGTGCAGCGGTAGCCGTAGTCCTTGGCCGCACGCACGGTGGTGCTGATGCTGGAGTGGGTCATGAAGCCGCAGACGATCAGGTCGAGGTGGCCGAGTTGCTGCAGACGCTCGTGCAGGTCGGTACCGGCGAAGGCATTGGGCAGGCGCTTCTCGATCACCGCTTCGCCGATTTCCGGCTCCAGGCCGGCGAGGAAGTGGCCACGCGGGCCTTGTGGGTCGAGCAGGCCGCCGGGGATGCCCAAGTGGCGCACGTGCACGATCGGGGTGCCGATGCGCCGGGCGGCCTGCACCAGAGTAGTAATTTCCGCCACGGCAGCGTCCACGTCCGGCAGCTGCAAGACACCGCTGCGATACTCTTCCTGCGCGTCGATGATCAACAGGGTGGCCTTGCCCAGGGTGGCGGGTGCATAACCACGACCAGTCAGCTGGAACAGGGTTTTGGGATCGGACATGACGCAGGCTCCTGATGTGGCTGTGGCTCTATTCTCTGCTTGCCAGAGCGATCTGTGAACCTTTTGCAGTGCAAGGCGCCGATTCGCCGAGGCAATTTGCTTGCACTTGCGGCTAGAATCGCCCACCCGTTCTGGAGGTATGTCCCGTGTCCCAATCCCGCCTGCGCACCGTGCGCGACCACATTCGCTGGGCTGTCAGCCGTTTTCATGACGAGCAGCTGTTCTTCGGCCATGGCACCGACAATGCCTGGGATGAGGCGCGCCAGCTGGTGCTCGGCGCCTTGCACCTGCCCTGGGAAATCGCCGATGGCTACCTCGATTGCCGTCTCGAAGCCGATGAGCAGGAGCATCTGCTGGCGTTGCTGAAACGGCGTATCGAAGAGCGCGTACCGACCGCCTATCTGCTGGGCGAAGCCTGGTTCTGCGGCCTGCCCTTTATCGTCGACGAGCGCGTGCTGGTACCGCGCTCGCCGATTGCTGAGCTGATCGGCCAGCACTTCGCGCCATGGCTGCCCGCCGAGCCGGCACGCATCCTCGACCTATGCACCGGCTCCGGTTGCATCGGCATCGCCTGCGCCTTTGCCTTCCCCGAGGCCGAAGTGGTGCTCGCCGACCTGTCCTTTGACGCCCTCGAAGTGGCCAACCAGAACATCGAGCGACATGAACTGGACGAGCGCGTGTACACCGTGCAGGGCGATGGTTTCGCCGGGCTGCCGGGTCAGCGTTTCGACCTGATCGTGTCCAACCCGCCCTATGTCGATGCCGAGGATTTCGCCGACATGCCGGCCGAGTACCAGCACGAACCGGAGCTGGGCCTGGCCTGTGGCGACGATGGCCTGGACCTGGTGCGGCGCATGCTGGCCGAGGCGGCCGATCACCTGAGCGAGCAGGGCATCCTGATCGTCGAGGTGGGCAACAGCCAGGTGCATGTCGAGGCGCTGTACCCGGAGGTCGACTTCACCTGGCTGGAGTTCGAGCAAGGTGGCCATGGCGTGTTTCTGCTGGCGGCTAAGCAGTGCCGCGAGCATCAGGCCATGTTCCGCTCGCGGCTGAACGGCTGATCTGGTGTAGCCCGGATGCAATCCGGGAGCTTGCGCTCAGTCGGGCGAATCTTCCCGGATTGCATCCGGGCTACCGGCTGAGTTCGGACTTCTGGATCTAGCGAGCTAGAGTCGGGCAAGGCGAAATTGGGCGAGGGCGCGGAGTTTACTGAGTGTAAATGAGCAGCCCGAGCCCAATTTCAACGCAGCCCGGCCGACGCGCAGCAGATCGCTGCACAATCAGCGGGTGGCGATCCAGATCAGTAGTCCAGCCTGGAACAGCGCCAGGGTCACCAGACAGGCGATGGTGAAACGCAGGCTGCTGTCTTCGCGCTTGAGCAGTGCGATCTTGCGCTCCAGCTTGCCGATCTTGACCTCCTGCTCGTGCAGGCTCTGGTCGGCCTGTTGCAGCATGGCGCCGGCTTCGAGTGGCTCCACCTGCTGCAAGCGTTCGCGGTTCCATTCACCGACCAGCGCGCTGACGCTTTTCGCCCCGTAGGTAGCTTTCAGCTGCAGCAGGTCCTGGTACTCGACCTCGAAGCCCATGGCACGCAGGAAGTGGTCGCGGCGCAGGCGGGCGTCGTCGCTGAGGATGTCCTTGACCGCCAGGGCGCCGCCCTCGACCTGATAGTTGGGCCAGCGCTGACGGGCCCAGAGAATGCCCTGGGCCATCAGGAAACGGCCGATGCCACGGTTGACTGGCTCGATCTGCAGGCCCTTGTCGGCGCCGAAGCGTACTTCACGGCGGCGGTGGTCGGCCCAGACCTCCAGCACATTCTGTTCGCGCCGCACGCGCTGTCCTGGCAGGTCGATGCTCAGGCGCAGCAAGCTCTGTTCCGGGCTATGGCGTTCGGCGCGGCCAAGCTGAACGAAACGCAGCGGCCGCGCGCCGGTATGCCGATCGGTCGGCAGTGGGGCCAGGCGCAGCAGGCGCAGTTGTTCAGCCGGCAGGTCCTGCCAGGGATGCGGCTGCGGCGTTGCGGGCGTTGCATCGGCGGGTTGCTGGGCGTCGGTATCGGTCATGGCGGGCGTCCTTGAGCCAGGCGGGCAGGGCACTGGTAAGCGAATTATCGACTGTTTCTACGTATTCTGGAGGCTGGCAGAGCGCCAGACCTATGCAAGTCGCCGGGTTGATCCGGTTCGAGGGTGAACTGACCGGGCGCCGCGGGTATACTGGCGCCCCCTCGTTCAGGCCCTCGCGGAGCTTTCTGCATGTCCGGCAATACCTACGGCAAGCTGTTCACCGTCACCACCGCAGGCGAAAGCCATGGTCCGGCGCTGGTCGCCATCGTCGACGGTTGCCCGCCGGGCATCGAGCTGTCCCTGGAAGACCTGCAGCGCGACCTGGACCGGCGCAAGCCCGGCACCAGCCGCCACACCACCCAGCGTCAGGAAGACGACGAAGTCGAGATCCTCGCCGGCGTCTTCGAGGGCAAGACCACCGGTTGCGCCATCGGCCTGCTGATCCGCAACACCGACCAGAAGTCCAAGGACTACTCGGCGATCAAGGATCTGTTCCGCCCGGCTCACGCCGACTACACCTACCACCACAAGTACGGCATCCGCGACTACCGTGGTGGCGGCCGCAGCTCTGCGCGCGAAACCGCCATGCGCGTCGCCGCCGGCGCCATCGCCAAGAAGGTGCTGGCGGCTTTCGGCATCAGCGTGCGTGGCTACATGAGCCAGCTCGGCCCGATCGAGATCCCGTTCAAGACCTGGGACAGCGTCGAGCAGAACGCCTTCTTCAGCCCTGACCCGGACAAGGTGCCGGAGCTGGAGGCCTATATGGACCAGCTGCGCCGTGACCAGGACTCGGTCGGTGCGAAGATCACCGTGGTCGCCGAAGGCGTGATGCCGGGCCTCGGCGAGCCGATCTTCGATCGTCTGGATGCCGACCTGGCCCATGCGCTGATGAGCATCAATGCTGTGAAAGGCGTGGAAATTGGCGCGGGTTTCGCCTCGGTGGCCCAGCGCGGTACCGAACACCGCGATGAAATGACGCCGGAAGGTTTCCTGTCGAACAATGCCGGCGGCATCCTCGGCGGCATTTCCTCCGGTCAGCCGATCGTCGCCCACCTGGCGCTCAAGCCGACCTCCAGCATCACCACCCCGGGCCGCTCCATCGATGTCGACGGCAACCCGGTGGAAGTGATCACCAAAGGTCGCCATGACCCCTGCGTGGGCATCCGCGCCACGCCGATCGCCGAGGCGATGATGGCCATCGTTCTGCTCGACCACCTGCTGCGCCACCGCGCGCAGAATACCGGCGTGCAGGTCAGCACACCGGTACTCGGCCAGCTGTAAGAACCTGTCCATGATCTGCTGCGCGTTGGAAAAACGGTGTTGAAAATGGCTTCGGGATGCTCATTTAGCGCTTGTAAATTCCGCTCCCTCAGCCATTTTCGCCTTGTTTTTCTCTAGCTCGCGAGATCCTGAACAGGTTCTGACGGACACGCCGCTGCCGTACTGGCGCCTGTCCGGCTTCTACCTGTTCTACTTCGCCCTGCTGGGTGCCACGGCACCCTTTCTGGCGTTGTATTTCGACTTCCTCGGCTTCAGCCCGGCGCGCATCGGCGAGCTGGTGGCCATTCCCATGCTGATGCGCTGCGTGGCGCCCAACCTGTGGGGCTGGCTCGGCGATCGCAGTGGCCAGCGCCTGCGCATCGTGCGCTTCGGCGCGGTCTGCACGCTGCTCAGCCTGAGCCTGATCTTCGTCGACCAGAGCTACGCCTGGCTGGCCCTGGTGATGGCCCTGCATGCCTTCTTCTGGCATGCGGTGCTGCCGCAGTTCGAGGTCATCACCCTGGCTCACCTGCAAGAGCAGACAGCGCGCTATTCGCAGATCCGCCTGTGGGGCTCGATCGGCTTCATCCTCACCGTGGTCGGCCTGGGCAAGTTGTTCGAGGTCTACAGCCTGGCGATCTACCCCTGGACGTTGCTGCTGATCATCGCCGGTATCGCCCTGAGCAGCTTCTGGGTGCCTAACGCCACGCCGCAGGCAAACAACGGCGCGGGCGGCGAGGGCGGCTTCCTGGCTCAGCTGCGCCGGCCCGGTGTGCTGTCGTTCTACCTGTGCGTGGGGCTGATGCAGATGTCCCACGGGCCGTACTACACCTTCCTCAGCATTCACCTGGAGTCGCTCGGCTACAGCCGCGGGGTGATCGGCCTGCTGTGGGCCTTGGGCGTGGTGGCGGAGATCGTGTTGTTCCTGTTCATGACCCGCATCCTCGCGCGCTTCAGCCTGCGCCAGGTGCTGGCGGCCAGTTTCGCCCTGGCGGCGCTGCGCTGGTTGCTGCTGGGCAACCTGGCCGATCACCTGGCGGTGCTGCTGTTCGCCCAGCTGATGCATGCCGCCACTTTCGGCAGCTTCCATGCGGCTGCGATCCACTTCGTCCAACGCAGTTTCGGTGCCAACCAGCAGGGCCAGGGGCAGGCGCTGTATGCGGCCATGGCCGGGATTGGCGGGGCGCTGGGGGCGTTGTACGCCGGTTATAGCTGGAACAGCCTGGGGCCGGCCTGGACCTTTGCCATCGCCAGCTTGGTCGCGCTGGCCGCGACCCTTATCATTGCCACCCGATTGCGCGAGGAGCAGGCATGAAACGCGAACAACTCGCCGAGCAGATCATCGAAGCCGGACGTTTTCTCTACGACCGCGGCTGGTCGCCGGCCACCAGCAGCAACTATTCGGCGCGCCTGTCTGCCGATCAGGCACTGCTCACCGTCTCCGGCAAGCACAAGGGCCAGCTCGGCGCGGACGATGTGCTGGCCACCGACCTCGACGGCAACAGCCTGGAACCGGGCAAGAAGCCTTCTGCCGAGACCCTGCTGCATACCCAGCTGTACCGCTGGCAGCTGCAGATCGGCGCGGTGCTGCACACCCACTCGGTCAACGCCACGGTGCTGTCGCGCCTGTGCCTGAGCGATTCGCTGGTGTTCGCCGATTACGAACTGCAGAAAGCTTTTGTCGGCATCAGTACCCATGAATGCCAGGTCGAGGTACCGATCTTCGCCAACGACCAGGACATTGCCCGCCTGGCAGCCAAAGTGCAGCTCTGGCTCGACGAGCACCCGGATTGCGTCGGCTACCTGATCCGCGGCCACGGCCTGTACACCTGGGGCGCGCAGATGAGCGACGCCCTGCGCCAGATCGAGGCCTTCGAATTCCTGTTTGAGTGCGAGCTGAAAGTTCGCGCCTTGCAGCGCTAAGCATCCCGCAGAGGACATTGCCATGAGCAGCCTGACCGTCTACCACCAGTCCAGCCCGGACGTGCCAAACAAGGTGCTGACCCACCTGGAAGACATCGCCAGCACCCTGGGCGCAGTCGGCGTGCGCTTCGAGCGCTGGCAGGCCGGCGCAAAGATCCAGCCGGGCGCGAGCCAGGACGAGGTGATTGCCGCCTACCGCCCGCAGATCGACCAGCTGATGCGCGAGCAGGGCTATGTCACCGTCGACGTGGTCAGCCTGAACAAGGATCACCCGCAGAAGGACGAACTGCGCGCCAAGTTCCTCGACGAACACCAGCATGGCGAAGACGAGGTGCGTTTCTTCGTCGCCGGGCGTGGTCTGTTCAGCCTGCACATCGAGGACTACGTGTACGCCGTGCTGTGCGAAAAGAATGACCTGATCTCGGTGCCAGCCGGCACGCGGCACTGGTTCGACATGGGCGAGTTCCCGCATTTTGTGGCGATTCGCCTGTTCAACAATCCCGAGGGCTGGGTGGCCAATTTCACCGGCGACGAGATCGCCAGTCGCTTCCCGCGTTTGGAAGACTGATCACTAAACCCTCTCCCTAGCCCTCTCCCATAAATGGGAGAGGGGACTGCTGCGGAGCTGCCGGTGGAGCGTAAGCCAGCCTGAGCGCACCGAGCCGCTTGTCTCCCCTCTACCGCTTGCGGGAGAGGGGCCGGGGGAGAGGGAAACTCAACTGGAGCCCCCATGCCGATCAAAGCCATCCTCACCGATATCGAAGGCACCACCAGCTCGGTGAGCTTCGTCTTCGACGTGCTGTTTCCCTATGCCGCACGGCATCTGCCGGATTTTGTGCTGAACCACGCCGATGAGCCGCTGCTGATCGAGCAACTGGACGCGGTGCGGGCGCAAAGCGGCGAGGCGGATGCGGACCTGATCCGCGTCATCGAGATTCTCCTCGGTTGGATCGTCGAAGACCGCAAGGCCACGCCGCTCAAGGTGCTGCAGGGGATGATCTGGGCCGAAGGCTATCAGGCCGGGCAGCTCAAGGGGCATGTCTACCCGGATGCGGTGGAGGCGCTCAAGCGCTGGAAGGCCGAGGGCTATGGCTTGTATGTCTACTCGTCCGGCTCGATCCAGGCGCAGCAGCTGATTTTCGGCTGTTCCGAGGCGGGCGACCTGACGCCGCTATTCAGCGGCTATTTCGACACCACCAGCGGGCCCAAGCGCGAGGCGGACTCGTACCGGCGTATCGTCGAGAGCATCGGTCTGCCAGGCGAGGAGATCCTGTTCCTTTCCGATATCGTCGAGGAACTGGATGCCGCGCAGCAGGCCGGCCTGCAGACCATCGGCCTGGCCCGCGAGGGCGGCGAGTTGCGCGGCCACGACACGGTGGCCAGCTTTGCGGTGATCGACCTGAGTTGCTTCTAGCCGTAGCCGAATTGCATCCGGCGACAACGGAATACTCAGTAGCCCTGTAGCCCGGACTTCAGTCCGGGAGCAGATCGCGCAGGCTTCAGCTCAGGCTAGCTCGCCTATTCCCGGACTAAAGTCCGGGCTACAGATTGAGCCTCAGTACTGATCCTTTGCGCCGTTGCGCTGGTGCCGGTACACACTCACCGCTTCATACACCGCCTTGCGCAGGCGGTTGATGCCGCCAATCGGGCGGTGTTCGGGCAGGGCGTGCCAGGGGTTGAACGACAGGTTGTCGCAGAGCAGGTTCTGTTCGCGGCTATCAAAGTCCTGGGCTGGCACCTTGATCGTTGCCACGGTCTCGAAGGGCGAGATGGCCTCGCTCCATTCCACGCTGGGGTCTTCGATGGGCATGTAGTGCTCGGGGTTCTGCCGTTGTACCTGCAGGGCGAAGCAGGTCGGCACGCGATCCAGCGACAGCTGCTGGTAAAGGGCGCTGCGCAGGAAGTTGGGCAGGTCGGCGTTCTGTTCCGGTAGTTCGTAGGACGGGCAGCTGGCTGGATCGGGGATAACCCGGTACTTGATGTTGTGCGGGCCGAGCTTGAACGGCGCGATGGAGTTGTAGGTGGTCGCTACCGGGCTTTCCGGTGCCGGGCTGAGGGTCTTCAGGGCGATGATCAGGTGGCGGATTTCCCAGCTGCGCGGATCCCAACTGGGGAAGAAGGCGAGGATCTTCTGGCCGCTAGCCTGGGCGGCGAAGTTCTGTTTGTACTCGGCCACATCGCGCACGAAGAACACCGGATGGTTGAACATCACGAAGTCCTGGTTGCCCGCGGTGGCTGGGCTGCTCAGCAGCTTGTCGCCCGGCACGTCGAGCAGCTTGATGGCCATGCCACGGGCATCGCGAGCGCGATCGAACTGCGGGTAGGCGTTGCCGTTGGACAGGCGCATCCAGGCTTGCCAGGTCTTGCCCGGCTCGCTGAGCACACCCTGGCGCAGGCTCGCATCCAGGCCCGGCAGCACGGTGACTTCCGCTTTCATGCAGCCATGGGCCTTGGCATGGGCATCGCGCAGCACGCGGGTATTGTCGCGGTGCTGTTCGACCACGCTGATGGCGTCTTCGATGATGCCCTGGGTCAGGGCGGCCTCATTGGCCGGGATCTGCTCCTCGGTCGACACCGGGCCGGAAAACTTCCAGCCGTAATACAGCGCGCCGATGGCCCAGCCCAGTAGGCCGAGCAGGAGCAGGATGAGTAGCAGCTTGCCGAGCAGGCGGCCGAGCCAGAGCCAGAAACGCTTGAGCATGGTGGATATCCTTGTCAGATCTGGCAGCTGGGGCCAGGGGTCCAGGCTTTGGCTTCGACGGACTTGAGCTGGCCTTCCAGCGCCGGATCACCCATGACCTTGAGGTATTCGATCAGCGCCCAGCGTTCTTGCGGAGCCAAGGCGCGGCCGATCACCCCGTCGACCCGGCAGCCGTCGCGGAATTCGTGGCCGCGGTTGCTGTTGCCGGTGATGCGGGTGTCAAACAGGAAGCCACCGTCGAACTTGCCGGTGAGGAAGCCGGCGCGCTTGGGGTCGTACTCGAAGTTGCCGACCCAGAATTGCTTGTCACGCTCGACCACGGGCGACAGCAGCTGGAACAGGTTGGGCACCGAGCCGTTGTGCAGGAAGGGCGGAGTGGCCCAGATGCCGTGCAGCGGGCGGGCCTTGTAGCCGCGCTTCTCCTGCACGCCGATGGCCAGGCCGTAGCCGTCCATGCGCCAGCGCTCACGTGGCTGGATGCCGGCGTCCTGGTAAGCGCGGTTTTCCACGTAGGCGGTGATGTAGGCCAGGCCTTTGGCGCTGGAGATGCTGGCGAAGTCGACTTCATCGAGGCTGGCGCCGAACAGTTTGACGTCCAGTTTGGCCAGTTCTTCCTTCTTCCAGCCCAGCTTGCTGATATCGAAGCGGTGGTCGGCAATGTTGTCGGCGGTGGTCGGATCGGTGCCTATGATCCGTGTCGGCACAATGCGCATGCGCCATTCTGGGTCGCGCGCGGCCGCCAGGCGCTCGTCGCGCGGCTTGGGATCAGGCGCGTGGCAGTAGGCGCAGTTCTCGCTGAACAGGGCGCGGCCCTGGCTGGCTAACTCGATATCGACTTTGCCCAGCACCGCTTCCGGCCACGCCGGCGGCTTCAGCTGCTTGAGGGTTTCTTCCAGGGTGTAGAGATCACGCAGGCGCACGCTGGAGGGGTAGCGCTCGGCCTCGCTCAGTTGCCCGCCATTCTCGTCAAACAGGTGCAGGGTGGCCCCAACGCCCAGGGACTCGCCGATATTGCGCGCCATGGGCTGCATGGCCGAGCCGTTCCACTGTACCCAGTCGAACTTCCAGATATCCCACACCTGCGGGTAGCTGACCGGCGCGTTGGCCACCCGGTAGTTGCTTGCGTCGATGGCATCACCGAACACGCTGTTGGCGATGCGGCCGAAGGCATCGGTACGGCCGAAGCCTTCCTCGGTGGGGTAGAGGCCGCGGTGCCAGTCGTTCATCGCAGTGCCGAGCAGGCGGTCGAGCACCACCTTGAAGTCCGCACGCAGCTGTTTTTTGCCCTGGTCGTAGTTGTCGCCCAGCACCGTCTTGGCGAAGCGCTTGAACTTGATCGGGTTGTAATAGGTAAACGCCATGCTCATGCCCAGCGCCTGACCGAAGCTGCCGCCCTTGAGGGTGGGCACGGTGGAGGCCAGCGAGTGCAGGGCGGCGCCGCCGTCGATGCGGATGGCCTGGCCCTGGTAGCGCAATTCGCCGGTGTGGCAGGCGGAACAGGTGATATCGAGGAACTGCGCGCCACTTTCCACGTCCTGGTGGCGGGCGAAACCCACCGGCAGGTTGCCGGGGTTGAGCGCGCTGGCCTGCTGCTGCGGATCCGTCAGGAAGCCGAAACGGGCCAGATAGTCGGGAGCGGCGAACTTGTCGGTGGAGAAGGGCAGTTCCAGCGCGGTGAACCAGTCGTAGCGCAGGCCTTTGACCTGGGTGCCTTGCGGTGTGTAGTAGTAGGTCTGGCGCGCTTTCTCATCCCACTGGCCGAGGTAATGTACCTGGCTGGGCGGGCTGAACGATGGCAAGTTGGGCTTGGCGATGTAGTAGAGCACCACGGCGCCAGCGATCAGGGCGAGCAGCACGACCAGGTACAGGGCACGGCGCAGGATTCGCATACTTCAACATCCGTGTGGCGATTTTGTTATGGGGTACGTTTATGCCAATCCGTTGGCTGGATGGCAAGTAGCCATTCCAAACTTGTCAGTCAGATGCCTGCTAAATCATACAAGGAGCAAGACATGTACGATTTCAATGCCAGTCATCCGCCGCTGCTGGCCCGGCTGCTGGGCTATGCCGGTTTGCTGCCGTTCATTTCCGGCGCCTTGGGGGTGTGGCTCATCCCCATAGGCTGGCGCCCGTGGGTCTAGGGTCTGTTCCCGATTCGTTCACGGCCGCGACGGAGCCCGTTTTTGCGCGGGGCTAGGCGCGAGACGCGAGGTTTGGTCGTCCAAATGAGCCGTCGAGTAACGACGTTCCGCGCAAAAACGGGCCCGTCCCTGCGGGTTGCGCGCAAAATCGCGCCATGCGTCGTTGCGGGACTTGCCAAGGGAATGACCATTGCCGGCGTCCCGCGCCTAGCCTGGCGCGATTTTGCGCAGCAACGCGGTTCGCGAACGAATCGGGAACAGACCCTGGAGGCCTTGCTCGATTATGCCGCCGTGATCCTGGCCTTCATGGGCGCCATTCACTGGGGGTTGGCCATGCGTGCGGACCAGCAGGAAACGGCCGCGCGCCTGCAACTGGGGCTTTCGGTGATTCCACCCCTGCTGGGCTGGCTGGCGATTGCTAGCAATCTGCCGCACGGCCTGGCGTTGCCCTTGCTGTTGCTGTGCTTTGTCGCGCTCTATATGGGCGATTTGCGCGCCGTGAGCCTGGGCCTGGCTCCAAGCTGGTACCCGGCCCTGCGCAGGCCGCTGACCCTGATCGTCTGCGTGAGTCTGTTGCTGGCCTGGGGTGGTGTACTGCAGGGCTGATGCCCTAGCAGTCGAGGCTGTCGGCCTGGCGATAGAGCGCCAGCAGCTTGCGGGTGATGGTCTGCTGGATATCGTCGCGCTCGAAGGTCGACAGGCGGGTAAGCCGCTGCACCTGCAGACGGTGCAGGTGGATGTAGGGCATCTGCTGGTCGAACTCGCGCAGATCGCCTTTCATCATGATCGGCAGGAACACGTCGCCAATCTTCTTCTGGTTGCTGATGATCTGCGCCAGGGCCTGCTTGAACGGCATGGTCTTGGGCGCTGGGCCGCCATTCTTCATTTGCGTGGTCAGCAGCAGCCCCGGCTTGCCCAGCACCACGCCGGGCAGTACGCAGAGCCCGGTCTGGCGCACGGCGGCGATTTCGATGCCGTGCAGGGTGTCGTGGAAGGCGTAGGGGTTGGGTAGCACCACCATCTTGCGTCCCTGGTCACTGGGGAAGTGCAGGTCGTAGTTGGTGTAGAGCTGGCGCACCGACTCGGAATAGACGCACAGGCGGTTCTCGAACAGCTTGATGAAACGTTCGGCCAGCTCGCGGCGGGCGATGCTGTCCAGATCCCAGATCAGATCCTGATTCTGTGGCCTGCTCAGGTCGACTTCCTGGTGTTCCATGCTGCTCATTCAGCCCCTCATACGCGAAATTGGTTCCGCAACAGGTTGCGTTGCCTTACCGGGTTGCCCAGGTGCTGGCGGGTCTCACTGGATTGATCGGCGGTCAGGGTATTTTCATGAGCCACGAGGCCGCCGGGGTAACAGTGTGGTCGATATCGTCAAGCACATGCGACTGTTGCAGAGTGGCACTGGCGACGGAAGCATTCAAGCCCGTGAGATTACGCAAAGAGCTAGCGATCTGCCTCAGGCTGCCTCTGGTCGGGTGCGCCTGCCCGGCGTGGTGTGGATCACTTGGCTACGGATCAGCGCCATGGCAGGTTACGGGTTGAGTGTGCCGCGGCTTGTCAGACCCTGACACAGAAGCTGGATGCCGCTGGCGCGGGTTAATCGGCAGGCTGTTCATGGGCGTTGGGCGCCGCTCTGGTAGGGGGCTTCTGTCGGCAGCGAAACATCAGCCTGGGAGCTGTGCAATTAGCTGCCGGCCCGGGCGGCGAGCAGGTTGCTGCTCTGGTAGGATGCCATGCCTTTTTTCACCTGACGCTTCAGGTGCCCGATCGAGTTGTGGCCCGCCAACCCTGGCGTGCCGAGAGGTTTTTCATGGATTTATGGACTGCCCTGCAGGTACTGATTCTTGGTTTGGTCGAGGGTTTGACGGAATTCCTGCCGATCTCCAGCACCGGTCATCAGATCATCGTCGCCAAATTGGTTGGCTTCGGTGGCGACCGAGAGTTCGCCTTCAATATCATCATCCAGCTCGGTGCCATCCTTGCGGTTATTTGGGAATACCGGCGCAAGATCCTCACCGTTGCATTCAATGTGCCCCGCCAGGCACAAGCGCAGCGTTTCACCCTCAATCTGCTGATTGCCTTCATGCCGGCGGTGGTGCTTGGCGTGGCCTTTGCCGACCTAATACGCGAATACCTGTTCAACCCCATCACCGTTGCTGTGGCCTTGGTAGTGGGCGGGGTAGTCATGCTGTGGGCCGAGCAGCGCCAGCATGAGGTGACGGTCGAGGAAGTCGATGACATGACCTGGAAAGATGCCCTGAAGATCGGCTGCGCCCAGTGTCTGGCGATGATTCCCGGCACCTCGCGCTCGGCCTCGACCATCATCGGCGGCCTGCTGTTCGGCCTGTCGCGCCGCGCGGCTACCGAGTTTTCCTTCTTCCTGGCCATGCCTACCATGGTCGGCGCAGCGGTCTATTCCGGCTACAAGTACCGCGAGCTGTTCCAGCCCGGTGATCTGCCAGTGTTCGCCCTGGGCTTCGTGGTGTCTTTCGTGTTCGCCATGATCGCCGTGCGTGCGCTGCTCAAGTTCATCGCCAACCACAGCTATGCGGTGTTTGCCTGGTACCGCATCGGTTTCGGTCTGCTGATTCTCGCCACCTGGCAGTTCAGCCTGATCGACTGGGCCACCGTGCAGGCCCACTGAGAGCATGCTGGCGACGGAGAAACGCGGCACCCTGAAAAGCTGGAACGATGCCAAGGGCTTCGGTTTCATCCAGCCGGAGCAGGGCGGTGAACAGCTGTTCGTGCATGTCTCGGCGCTGCGCGGTGAGCGCCGCCCACAGCCCGGCGAAACCGTACTGTTCGTGCCCGGCAAGGATGCCCAGGGGCGCTCCCGCGCCGAGCATATGCGTTGCGAAGGGCTGAGCCTGGATCGGCCGGCGATTCGGCGCAAGTCGCGTGCTGCGGCAGTGGAGTCCGTGCCGCGCTTATCTCGTACTGTCACAGGGGCTATTCAGCAACTGCCGCTTAAACTGGTCGTTCTGCTGGTGCTGTGCGCGCTACCGCTGGCCGGGGCCCTGCAGCTCTGGCTTGGCGCCGGTGTTGCGTGGGCGCTGGGCGCCTATCCGCTGCTCAGTCTGATCAGTTTCGGTCAGTACTGGAACGACAAGCGCAGCGCGCAGAAGGGGCGCTGGCGCACCCCCGAAAGTCAATTGCAGCTCGTGGCTCTGCTCGGCGGCTGGCCCGGTGCGCTGGTGGCGCAGCAGGTGTTTCGCCACAAGACGCGCAAACTGCCGTTCCAGCTACTGTTCTGGTTGATCGTATTGCTGCATCAGGGCTTCTGGCTCGACCATTTGCTGCTGGATGGTCGTTTTCTCGGCGGCTATCTGCGTGACCTGCTGTCTTACTGATCGAGCAGCAGGCCGACCTGGCGAATCTTCGGCAGTTTACGCACCACCAACTGGTGCGAGCGGCGCAGCAGATCGCGCAGTTCGTCGTCGCCAAGCGGCAAAGGGGGCGCCATGCTGATCCAGAAGGCCCGCGCCAGATAGGGTGCCGGGCGGATTCCGGGGCGGTCGACGAAGCCGAGGAACAGCTCCTGGTCGACCTTGAAGGCCAGCTCGTTGCCGAGAAAGTCGAGAATGGCGAACATCTTGTTGCCGGCGATGGAGAACACCCGATTGCCGCCCCACTTGAGGTCTTCGCGGGCGCCAGGCAGGCTCAGGCAGAACTCGGCGATCTGTGCGGCGGTCATCACGATGCAGTCTCCCTTGGCTGAACTGCAGCTACCCTAGCAGAGTCCTGTAGCCATTCTTCATAGAGGAGTCACTTCGATGTCGCTTTCCATGTACCAGGCTTCGATTCCGGTGTTCGTGCGTATGTTCGGCAACCTCTCGGCCATCCTCGACAAGGCTGCCGCCTATGCCGAAGCGAAGAAGATCGACCCTACCGTATTGCTCAACGCACGTCTGGCGCCGGATATGCACCCGCTGACTCGCCAGGTGCAGATCGCCAGCGATGCGGTCAAAGGCTGTGCCGCCCGCCTGGCCGGGGTGGAGATTCCCAGCTACGCCGATACCGAGAGCAGCTTCGCCGAGTTGCAGGCGCGCATTCAGAAGACCGTGGACTTTCTCAAGGGCTTCAGTGCCGCGCAGATCGACGGCAGCGAGGGCAGGGAGGTCGTGCTCAAGTTTCCGGGCGCGGAGCTGAAATTCACGGGCCAGGACTATCTGCAGCATTTCGTGTTGCCGAACTTCTATTTCCACCTGACCACCGCCTACGCGATCCTGCGTCATAACGGTCTGGATATCGGCAAGATGGACTTCCTCGGGCGTCCGTAACTGCCGCGCAGCAATGAAAAAGCCCCGCATCTGCGGGGCTTTTTCATTGCTGTCAGGCTCGGTTAGACGATCACGCCCTGGCTGCGCAGGTAGTCGTCATAGCTGCCGCTGAAGTCGGTGATGCCGTTAGGCGACAGCTCGATGATGCGGGTGGCCAGGGAGCCGACGAACTCGCGGTCGTGGCTGACGAAGATCAGCGTGCCCGGGTAGTTTTCCAGCGCCAGGTTGAGCGACTCGATGGATTCCATGTCCAGGTGGTTGGTCGGTTCGTCCATCACCAGCACGTTGGGCTTCTGCACGATCAGCTTGCCGAACAGCATGCGGCCTTGCTCGCCACCGGAGATGACTTTTACCGACTTGAGGATCTCGTCGTTGCTGAACAGCATGCGGCCGAGGGTGCCGCGCACCATCTGCTCGCCCTGGGTCCACTGACTCATCCAGTCGAACAGGGTGACATCGTCTTCGAAGTCGTGGGCGTGGTCCTGGGCGTAGTAGCCCAGTTCGGCGCTATCGGTCCATTTCACCGAGCCGGCGTCCGGGGTCAGTTCGCCGACCAGGGTGCGCAGCAGGGTGGTTTTGCCGATGCCGTTGGGGCCGATGATGGCCACGCGCTCGCCGGCTTCGACCTGGAAGCTGAAGTTCTTGAACAGCGTTTTGCCGTCGAAGCCCTTGGCCATCTTGTCGACCATCACGGCCTGGCGGTGCAGCTTCTTGTTCTGCTCGAAGCGGATGAACGGGCTGACGCGGCTGGACGGCTTGACCTCGGCCAGCTGGATCTTGTCGATCTGCTTGGCGCGGCTGGTGGCCTGCTTGGCTTTCGAGGCGTTTGCCGAGAAGCGGCTGACGAAGCTCTGCAGTTCGTTGATCTGCGCTTTCTTCTTGGCGTTGTCCGACAGCAGTTGCTCGCGCGACTGCGTGGCGGCGGTCATGTACTCGTCATAGTTGCCCGGGAACAGGCGCAGCTCGCCGTAATCCAGGTCAGCCATGTGGGTGCACACGCTGTTCAGGAAGTGCCGGTCGTGGGAGATGATGATCATGGTGCTGTTGCGCTGGGTGAGGATGTTTTCCAGCCAACGGATGGTGTTGATGTCCAGGTGGTTGGTGGGTTCGTCCAGCAGCAGCACTTCCGGATCGGAGAACAGCGCCTGGGCCAGCAACACACGCAGCTTCCAGCCCGGTGCTACTTCGCTCATCGGGCCGAAGTGCTGTTCCAGCGGAATACCCAGGCCGAGCAGCAGCTCGCCGGCGCGCGATTCGGCGGTGTAGCCGTCCATCTCGGCGAACTCGCCTTCCAGCTCGCCGACCTTCATGCCGTCTTCTTCGCTCATCTCGGCCAGCGAATAGATGCGGTCGCGCTCGGCCTTGACTGTCCACAGCTCCTCATGACCCATGATCACGGTGTCGATCACGCTGAACTGCTCGTAAGCGAACTGATCCTGGCGCAGCTTACCCAGGCGCACGTTCGGTTCGAGCATCACCTGGCCGCCGGAGGACTCCAGATCACCACCGAGGATTTTCATGAAGGTCGACTTGCCGCAGCCGTTGGCCCCGATCAGGCCGTAGCGGTTGCCGTTACCGAACTTGACGGAAACGTTCTCGAACAGCGGCTTGGCGCCGAACTGCATGGTGATGTTAGCGGTGGAGATCAAAGGGCTTACCTATCAATGACTTAGGGGTGTCTGGAATCGCCTGATACCGATTTGATACCAATATTCAGCTTTTCCAGCTCACTCCAATCGGAGCTTGAGTTAATCCAGCGGGCGTACGTAGACAGCAGCATCTGCACGCTATGGCCGAGCTGCTGGGATATGAAAGCGGGGTTCATGCCAGACATTAAGCATATTGTCGCATAGGTATGACGGCAGTTGTACGGCGGCCGATAACGAACACCCAGTGCTTTCAGCACCGGTCGCCACTGATGGTGCAGATCCGAGGTTTGCTTTACATACTCGTTGTTTTTGGACGGAGGGAAGACATAGGGTGTTTCAGTAACCTTTCCCACCCCAGATCTGCGGCGCTCTGCATAAGCCTTGGCGAATTCCAGGGCATGCATGGCTCTTTCATTCAGCAGGACGAAGCGGTCACCACCGGTTTTGGTGCGCTCTTCAATGACACCTAGCGCTACCGTACGGCAAACGTGAGCAACGCGCTTGGTCATGTCTACAGCGTCCCAGCGTAACGCCAATGCTTCGGATAGCCGCATTCCGGTGAAGAACGCAAATTCATAGAACGCTGCATAGATAGTGCTCGGCCAGTGTTCGTGCTGGTACAGCCGCGCAATGATGCGATTGGCTTCATCCAAGGTGAACGGATCGATTTCCTTGCGCGAGCGCTTCGGTAGCTCAAGTGATTCTGCCGGATTGCGCTCAATTACTCCGTCTGCTACCGCCGCCTTAAAAATCGTGGAAATCTTGACGAGAGCATTCCTTTTAACGCCTGCGGATGCCCACTTGGTCCCAGCGATGATGCGACGGAGCAGGGTGGTGGTGATCAGATCCATTCGAACCAGAGCAAGCGACGGCATCCAGTAGCGGTTCAATGTGCTCTTGTAATTGAGCCTGGTACCTTCGGTAATTTCCCGGCTGTTCAACCACAGCTGTGCAAACTCGCCGAAGCAGGCAACTCCTCCAACGGGCACTGCCGATCCTGGGAACAGCTCCGCATACTTGGCATCGTCCAGCAAATCCAGTTTGGACAGACCAACTACTTGATCTCTAAGTAGCGATGCAGCTGCGATCCCTTTCGGCGTGACGGGATAAGGGAGCGTTTCGCTGCAGCGGCGTCCGCGCCACGTGAATCTGATGCGGAGTGAGGTGCGGAAAATTTCCACCCCGGCGGGCATATCCATTGGCTTTCGAGCCATTCATCGTACCTTCGCTTGCTGTAAATGATTTTGCGGCCGATCTTCATCCAGACCCCTTCGGGAATTTCTTTGCGGGCGCGTCGTGCCTGCAGCGCACGCTTAGTAGTGCCAAGCCACTCAGCCATCTGTTCTTCAGATATTTTGTCTATCTCGCATGCACCCGTGGTCGCCGGCATAGCTGAACCTGGCGCTGCAACCTGCACTTGTGAATTTGTGTTCCACCCCATCGCGTCTTCTCCGTTCATCGACGTTTGATGGGGTAATCGTGGAGGGATTGCTTGTTGCGGAGTGGGTCTATTCGTACCCAAAAATGGATCGCAACTAATTGCTGGGTGGGACGCTTCGTTCCTCAATCAGATGCGGTTCAGGATGGTTTGGCCGGAATCAGGCGCCAGTGACCGCGTCGGGATAGGGCAAGAAAAAATCAACAAATGCTTGAGTGCTGGCTGTGCCTCAGCCGAGCATGAGAGTGTCCAAATGCAAGGAACTTGTAGGCTTCGTGAGCTCTACAACGAGTTCTGGCCCGCGTAGTGATGCACGGGTGATTCGGCCCGTTAGCTGCAGGTTGTGCTGAGGGTGCGGCGACTGAAAAGGACATTTCCTAGGTGTGCTTGTGCAAACGAGACTCCGTAGCTACTCGTGCTCGGAGCGCAGAATGTCCTTTTGTAGATGCCTGCAGGGCATGCATGGTCGCGTGATGTGACTGGATTAGCGTGTGGCAGACCTGCACCAGCAAGAACCTTTCAGGCAAAAGGTCTCTGTAAAGGCCATTTTTGTATGGTCTACACGATGCCGAAACCCGTAAGAGTTCATGGAAAACGATCCCCCACTCAGGCCTTGGTAAATCCGCAGGATTTGAGCGGGTCTACCCATCAAAATGGCAACGAAAACATGACGTTCATGCTTATAAAGGGAAAACGCCTGTGTTTCAGGTTTTGCATTGGCAGATTTTGAGTGCCGCCAGCTCCACGTCGCCAAGGATTCGTGGATTGCGCGTTCTGACAGGCTGTTCTTCCGGGCCGGAAGAGGGGTCAAAACAAGCGTTTTATGCTTATAAAGGAAAACCGGAGAAAGCGTGGTTTGGGGCATGAGAGTCTAGGCAAGCACGCGTCGTGCTTAAGCCAAACGAGCGAGATTTGGCATTAACAAGAAAAGCATATTTTTCAATTCCGCCGACCAGGGAGCCAAGCTTGCCGAGCTCTGTTCGAACTACCCCAGAGTGCAGCCGACTCTCTTGAATGTTTGTTTCGCGAGTCCCAGACGTCTCTCCCGCTACAGCTAGGGGCAGGATTGCGCAGTGGCAATCCGCAACGGATCGTTTCCTTTCCTCCATAGCGGATGTTGTTTGCCTGATGGAAGACACGAACGCACTTGAGCGCGAGCACCTGACGCAACATGCTGTTAAAAGCCAGTCCAGTCCATAGAGCGCATGCCGGTAGGTCCTATCTCGACACCGAAGAACTGGGAAAGCTTGGGCGCCAGGTTCAGGCACTGTGGACGGCAGGGCGGGGTTGTGCGAACGGGAGTAAGTTTATTCGAGCAGACCAAGCGACTTTGCCTTGGCCACGACCTGGGTTCGCCGCTTGACCTCTAGTTTGGCGGACAGTCGCTGGATATGGCTCTTCACGGTGAATACCGAGATGAACAGCAATTCAGCGATTTCTTGATTTCAGTGGCCGGCGGCTACCCGATCGATGGGGTGTTTGAGCCGTTATCTGCTTGTGGATCTCTCTTCTCGAGAGGCTCATTTGAAGTTGATGCCCGACGTGGGTTGCGAAGGATCTGCGGTGCTGGTAGGTGAACCCCTCTAGCATCGACCGCTTGGCCCTTTGCTTCCGGCGTTTCTGCCAAGACAGGCGAACGCGAGCCCAGTGCCTTCCGGTGCAAATTACTAAATGCAGTAGATTGCTACTGTCTTGCGGTGCGCTTGCAAAACGGCTATGATCGTTTGCATATGGCTGCAGTAGGTCGATTTGCATGAAAGTTCTTCCGCTCGGGCACGTCGCGAACGTTCGCACTGCCGTAGTTTTCCGAAGCCAAGCTCCCCAGGAAGTCGAGGGCGGCAATGTGCGCGCGCTGGCGATCCGGGATGTCGTCGCAGGCGGCCCTTTGCGGATTGAGGAGCTGCCTCAAATCCATATAGACGAAAGTCTTCAATTGCATTGTCTACATACAGGGGAGGTAGTCCTGCCGTCACGCGGGGATCATTACAGGGCTCTCTACTTCGAGGGGCCCGCTGATCTCGTGTTCCCGCTTGGGCAGCTAAATATCATCACCGCAGGACCTGAGGTGAATCCACGCTATCTCGCTTGGTATTTAAACTCTAAGTCGACGCAGACGAAAATCTCAGTGATGCTCACTGGCACAAGCATTAAGGCCTTTACTAAAGCCTCATTGTTAACTCTCGATATCGAGATACCCTCCCTGGAAAAGCAGCAAGTCATCTCTGAGTTGGATCGCAACACTCAGGATATAAGCGCAGTTAGGCAGCGCTTGAATAATTTAGATCAGATTGAAGCTGCGTTCGTTACACAAACATTGTTGCGAAGGGGGGGGGGCGGTGCTTGATTTAAACATTGCAGCTCCTATTGATCGCGCGATTCCGGAAGCATTTGAGGTTCTGCGTGCAAGTGGCCTGCTCGAGGACAACAGGCATCACGTACTTGCTCTGATCTTGCTTAAATATGTGACCGACACGGGTATTGAGGAGCAAGAGGCTAGCCACAGATGGTCAAGCGGCTTCCGCGTACCACAGGGTGCAAGTTTTAACTCTTTATATGAATTGAGAGGGCAGCGCCAAAATGGTGAGCGAATTAACGAGGCTCTTAGACGTATTGAAAGAGAAAATGAGCAACTAAAAGATGTTTTTATCGCTGCGGATTTTTCTTCGCCGAGACTTGGTGGAGAAAATCAGCGGGATGGTATCTTGGCTGGGTTGTTGGAGGCGATAAAAATTATTCCGTTTGCTAGCGCAGCCAATGAGGAGCACGCAGCACTCGTAGGTTCATATGTCTACGATTCATTTGTAAGGCATCAAGAGCAAAGTATGGGGCGCCGCTCCGGTGAGAATAGTACACCGCAAGAAATTTCCAATCTTCTAGTCGAGCTTATGGATCCTAGTGAGTGGGATACAGTATCTGACCCTTGCTGTGGATTAGCCCAAACGCTTATGGCGTGTGACGATCATTCTCGCAAAAATCGCGGAAATGGATGTCAACTTTTCGGCCAAGAAGTGGCCGCCACCGTCTGGGTATTAGCCAGAATGGGCATGATTCTAGGTGGAAAAAACTGGTATCAGCTCGAGTGGGGTAACACACTTCGCGATCCCAAATTTTTGGATGACCCGGGGCAGCTTAGACGGTTCGATGTTGTTATATCGCACCCGCCATTCTCTATGAAGGACTGGGGGCAAGAAGATTGTCAGTATGACCCGTATGGCCGTTATTCGCGCGGTGTTCCGCCGAAGGCCTCAGCGGATTTCGCGTTTATTAGTCATATGGTAAGTACCTTGAAACAAGGTACAGGCCGTATGGCAGTATTAGTGTCACACGGCGTTCTATTTCGTGGAGGCGCGGAACGCCAAATTCGCGAACGATTAATTGAGGACAATTTCGTTGATGCGATAATTTCATTGCCACCGCGGATGCTGATTAATACCGGTATAGAAACCGCTATCCTAATTTTGCGCGCTGACAGAAAAGAAAGTGATGGCATCATGTTTATCGATGCAGGGCAGAACTATAACGCGGGAAGAGCAAGATGCACGCTTGGTAAAAATAACTTTGACCGGATTCTCTCAGTTTTTAAGTCGCGCGAGGAATGTGCTGGATACTCACGAGTAGTCACAAGGAGTGAGGTCGCATCGAGCGAGTACAGCTTGTCAATTGCTCGCTATATAAAAGTCCTGGAAGAAGAGACAAGCTTCAACTTGGATGAGCTGCGTCGTCAGCGAGTGTATTTGCAGCATGAGTTAATGAAGCTCGAGAGGCGGCGTCAAGAACTGTTAGATGAAATAGCAAGAGTCGAATAGTGAGAAAGCTTTGCGTAGAAGCGACTTCTCATATTGAGTTCATGGGCGTAGGTCTGCTTTTGCAAACTACTATTGTTGTATGCCTTCATTAGACTAGGAGGTGATAATTGAAAAAGCAGACCCGAGGCTCAGGTCGAGTTGATGCGACCGGCGATAAGCAGGCGAGGAGCCCATCCGAACATAGCCAGCGAATTAGCCTGGATCTGCGCTCACTGCGTTTGGAGCTTACGAACTATTCGTCAGTCGGAGCCACGCTGATCCTACTGAGCATGACATGCCTGGTGCTCGTAATCGCGTCGGTTGGCGGGGACTGGTGGAGCGCCCTTTAGCAGATTCATCGCATTGCAATGCGTCTCCCCAGAATCTGACAGTTGTCAGTGTCATCTGCAAGTCATTACATGCTGCAAGAGCCTGATTTGCCGAGAGAAAATAGGCTGACAAGCAATGCTGTGAAAGCAAAACGGGAAGAGTGTTGCCAACGTCGACGCCTAGCCGGCAACACGGAAACCCATTAGCGAACTCTCGAACGCATCAAGCTCTTCAGGTTTAGGGGGCCAGTCGACATCGCGATTGTTCTTGTACCTTTCGATGGCGCTGGCGATCTCGGGCGAGTAGCTTTTGCTCTCGATGCGCTGGCGCCAATCGTCTTGGTAGACGTCATGCAATACCCCCAAGGCTACCAGAAGATGCTCGGCGATGGCTTGGCTAGGCGTGGCCTGCGGTGCGGGTGTGTGGCGCAGTTTAAGTTCGTCCAGAAGCGAATGATCTAACTGCTCGCCTTGTTGCAGCATCGCCAGGTAGCGAATCCGGTTGATAAAGCGCTTGATCGCCCTGGGGGTGATATGGCGTTGGCTGACTAGGGGCAGCCATGCGTGAAGGGCCTCTTTGAAGGCGCCGGAGTCGTTGACCTGGCGTATGTCGGTACGAATTCGATAGAGCATTACCCCGGCCACATAGACGGCAAATACCAGCACTACCGCGAAAATGCTGCTGATACCGAGCACACTGGTGCTAGCGGCCTGCACCGTTAACGCAGGCAACGGCACGCTGGGCTGCGTGACGGTAGGTGCAGGGCTGAGAACCACTGCGTCGGTGGCCGATGTGGCAGCCGGACTGGTCGCTGCGGTCCTAGGGTTTGGTACAGGTGTTGCTGTTGGGTTTAGCGCTGCGCCTGTGTCAGCCGCTGCAGTCAGCGCAGGCTTGCTCGGCGAGTAGGTGACCATTTTTCCGGCTGCTGCACACAGCACTGCAACTAGGATCAGCACAAACAGCGGCCAGCGTTGCAGCATTTTCAGGGCCATATGGGTGGCCGCCGTTTCGTTGCGTTCGCTCGATTGCACCAGTCTCGACTGGTCCTTTGGATTCGGCACCTTGATCTCTACGTTGACCAGTTTTTCCAGGTATTTGCCGGCGTAGATCCAGCGTCGCTCATCCTCGCTCAGCGCTGCGGCTGCAGGGTCATGCAGGGCCAGTTCTTCGGCGAAATGCTCGAAGTGCAGGCCCAGGGCGGCCCTGATATAGCGGGTTTCCATCCCGAAAATCACAAAGCAATTGCCCGAGGTAACCAGAAAGTTCACGGCTTCCAGCACGGTCAAAATGGTTTCTGGCTGGCAGCGGTCCAGGTCGTCGATGACGATAACGGTACGATACGGCAGTGCCTCTGTGACGTCGGCAAACTCCTGGGCGAAAACACTGCGAAAGCTGCTCTGCGCCTGGGCTTCGTTGATACGAAAGCGTGAGGCGGTGTTGGACAATAATACGGCGGGGTCCACACCGTAGGCTTTTAATGCAGTGGACAGGCTCTTCCAGATAACCACGCCGGTTGCCAGTTGGCCGAGTAAGCTGCCTATCTCAGCATCCGAGATCGCTTCTGGGTTTTCCTCCTGTTTCAGTAGGGCCTCAAGCACCGTCAATAAGGTGTTCCATTCATCGTTGCTATGGAAAATCACATAACCGGTCAAAAATGCAGTGGCGCCGATCAGCAGTGCCGCCAGCAACAGATTACTGCGCGACCGGATGTACAGCAGGCGCATGCGAAATGCCAAGCCGTCCAGCGACAAGAGCGAGGGCAAGCCCTGGTCGCGAATGCTGTTTAGCAGTGAGGCGAGCAACTGCTCTTCATTCTGGTGGTGCCAGGCGTTAAACCAGATGGGGCGGTAGTTATAGCGGCGCAGGTCTTGGCAGATCATAGCCATCAGGCTGCTTTTCCCCGAGCCCCAGCCGCCAGATATCGCCACCGTCAACGGCGGCTCCGTGCGCGTATTGCGCAGAAAGCGTGAAATGCCCCGCGCCAGCGGCGCAAAGCCGAGTTTGTCCTGCTCGGCATCGGCGGTGGGCGCGTCGGTGATGGCAATGGCGGCTGCTTTCTTCTCCTGAGGTGGCGGATCTGGCCGGAACATCATCCAGATCAACAGCGCCGCTAGCGCTACCAGGATCCAGAACCATGGTGCTGGAAATTGCCAATAACGCAACGGCCATGCCTCGGTTTGCCAGCTTTCTCCCTTATCTCGGGTGTGCAACAAGGCTGGGGGGTAGCCAACAACCCAGCCTGTTTGGGCGTTAGCAGCCATGGCGATGGCCAGGCGGGTGGAGCCCACGTTGGTCGTGGCCCGCTCCCAGCTATCGCCGCCGTTAGTGGTACTCAGAAGCACTCCGCCATTGCCGGTGACCCAGCCGCGCTTGCCGTCGCTGGTTACATGTAGGCTGTTAAGCGATACCCCTTCGAGGTGGAACTGAATTCGCCAGGTGGCGCCGCCGTCAACGGTTTTGGCGATCAGGCCGTTATCGCCCGTGAGCCAGCCAGTGCTGCCATCCTTGGCAAAGTAGATGGCCTTCAGGTTAGTCGCGAAGGAGCGAACCTCCTTGCCAACGGTTTTCTCCGCAGGGGAGGGTAACTGCGTCGTAAGCAACCAGTGTTCGCCGCCGTTGGTGCTGCTGGCCAGCAAACCTCGGTCACCGACTGCCCAGGCGCGCCGGCCATCGCTATGCACGTAGACGCTTCTGAAGGTATCGCGGGTAGCGGGTGAGTCGCTCTTGGATAAAAGCTGCCTTCCCGCATGCCAGGTATCACCGCCGTCACTGGTCACCAGTGTGCTGGAGGCGCTACCAACCGCGATGCCGACCTGGCCCTGCAGGTCAAAGTCGATATCCTGCCAATCAGCTTTGGGGAGATCTGCATGGGTGGTCCACGTGGAGCCTGCTTGTGCTTTGCTGAGCATCATTCCTTGGTCGCCGACCACCCAGGTACTGCCTTTTTCGACCAGGCTGGAGCCGTTCCAGCGCACCCCACCGGCTGGCATGCTGGCGCTCCAGCTGCGGCCTGCATCGTTGGAGGCCAGAATCAGCCCCGACGCGGCAAACGCATACACCTCGTTACCGGCGTTGCTAACCTCCACGCTGCGCAGCAGTGTATCGGTTGCCGTCGCTACCGCCGCCCAGGGGCTTGCGCGGTTAGGGCCATGGACAATGGTGCCGGCATCGCCCACGGCAATACCGTGGGTGTAACCGGTCAGTGCTTCGCGTCCCTCGGCAATCGGTTCAACCCAAGGCAACGGTGGCATTACGTCCGCAGGAACCTGCGTTGGAACGCGAGACGGTAGCTGCACGGGGCTTTGCCCAGACGATTGCGCATCAGGCCCGCCCGGCAAGTCACGTATTACCCCATCCGAGTTGGCGTCCAGTTGGCAAACCTGGCGGGCACGGCGTTTAGTTAATGCCCCCCCCCCGCCCTGGGTAAGGGCGGCGTCAAGACGAGCCTGGCCAAATAGCGCCAGACTGTTCAGGTTCGCCTGGGTGCCGCTTTCAATAGCCACCCAGTTAACGCCGTCCGTGCTAAACAATAGCGTGCCTTGCTCGCCGGAGGCCCAGATGCCCTCGGCACTGCCGATAACGCTGTTAAGGGTGCTCGTGGTGCCAGTGTTATGCGGAGCTGACCAACTCTCGCCCCAGTCCGTGGAGCTAACGATGAGGCCGTTTTCGCCCACCGCCCAGCCTTGGGGGCCGGAAAACCACACCGCGTTAAGTTGCGGCACTGGCCCATCGGCCGCGTGCACGTTTACCAGCAGCCACTCCCTGCCGCCGTTATTGGTTACCAGCACTGCCCCTTCAGCGCTAATCCAGCCGTACTTGCCGTCCTGACTGAAAAAGATCGACGACAGATTGTGTGCAGCCGTAACGCCTCTGCTTGGTAGCACCAACGAGCGCCAGCTTTGCGCGTTATCACGGCTCATTAGGAGGGTGCCATTGCGGCCAATCGCCCACAGCTCATCTGTCGATTCGTTGCGTTCGAGATCGACCAGGTCGCTGAGGTAACCCAGCTCGGGGCGCGGAGACACGTCTTGCCAATGGGCGCCGCCATCGGTTGTGCGCAGCACGGTGCCACCATCACCCACGGCCCAACCCAGTTCGCCATTGGGCTGGAAACGCACGCTTCTGAGGTTGGCCTCGACGATATGGGCACTTGGCTTCCAGGTTTTGCCGCCGTCATCGCTGCTGACAATGGCGCCGCCCAGGCCCACTGCCCAGCCCCTGTCACCGATCATCTCTACGGCGGTAAGTGCGGCGGGTATCGCGGGTAAACGCAGGGCCGCGTTTACCTCCAGCGGATTAACAAACCAGCCCAGCCCATAGGTGTTTTGGCGCAGTTGCGCGCCAGACAGTTGCCACCAGGAGCCCAAGCAAGCGAGACCCAGCAATAACAAGGCGAACAATCCGAATGCGGAGCGCACTTTTGGCCGTTTGCTGCTGTTACTGCTGCTGGGCGCAGCAGGCTCTTCCGTCCTTGGTTGCATAGCGTCACTCGTTGATAGCTGCCCCACAGTTCAGACCACAAATTGGCCCTTTGCCAGCATCGAGCCGCTAAAGAGCCCAACGCATTTGGTCTATGCGCTGGTGGGCGGCAGCAGCACGCTGTCGATTGGCCCGATGGCGCTCACCTTGCTGGTAACGGCATCGGACCTGGCCACGCTTGCATCCAGCAGCCCAGGTGAGGCCTTGCTAGTGTCCGCCCAATTGGCCTTGCTCTGCGGGGCTGATTCTGCTGCTGTGTGCGTTGTTGCGCTTGGGTTTTCTCAGCGCCTTGCTCAGTCGCACGGTGCTCGGTGGCTTTACCGCGGGCGCCGCACTGCTGGTGGCGCAGGGGCAGCTGGAGGCCATGCGCGGTATGCCAGCCAATTGGCCATCGACCTTGCTGGGCGTCGGTATGTTGCTGGCGTTGTATGGCGCGCGCCGTTGGTTAAGTGGGCCGCTGGCGCGGCTAGCCCCAGCGCTGTTGTTGGCGTTGGCCATGCTGCTGGTAGCGTGGTGGCGGCTGGATCTGCTTGGCGTGCAGATACTAGGTGACTTGCCCAAGGGGGCTGCCGCTGCCGGGACCTGCCTTGCAGCCTTCGCGCTGGCCCGAGCTGCTGTCGTCGGCGTTGCTGCTGGCGTTTGTGATCTTCGTTTCTGGGCATTCTTCTGTACTGGTATTGGCGCAGCGCCGTGGCGAGCGTTTCGATGATGGCCGCCAGTTGCTCGGTCAGGGTTTGGCCAATATGGCCAGCGGACTGTTTGCGGGGCTGCCGGTCAGTGGTGGGTTGTCGCGCTCGGCACTCAATCATGCCGCCGGTGTCCGTAGCCAATTAGCCGGGCTGGGGACTGCGCTGCTCCTGGCTCTGGCGCTTCTGGCGCCCACCGACTGGTTACACTGGCTACCACTATCGGCGTTGGCGGCCACCATTATTTTTGCTGCACTTGGCATGCTTGATCTGGATAGCTTGCACCAAGCCTGACGTTACGACCGTGGGAGGCCGGCGTGTGGTTGGCAACCGCCGCCAGTGAGTTGCTATTGGGCGTGGAGAAGGGCGTGCTGCTGTCCCTCGGTGGCCACCTGGCGCGCAATGCCCGGCCGCATATTGCCGTGCTGGGGCGTATGCCCGACGGCGAGACCTTCCGCAATGTGCTGCGCTACAAAGTCGAGACACAGCCCCATCTTCTGCTCCTGCGTGTCGATGCCAGTCTGTTCTTCGGCAATGCCGCGGCGATACCCCGCGGCTTGAGGAACTGGTAAGCGCACGGCTGTTTTGATATGGACTCGCGTAGCTCTTGGCACTACCCACAACGACTAGTCGTTTGCGTATCCCTTATGGTGAGGGGACATGGTGTCCTGTGTTTCAAGGGACTCGGTCACTGGGTTGCCTTGTTGGGCTCTCAGCGCTTATCAGCAAGGTTGTTGCAAGTTTCGATTGGCGCATGGCTAGCGGTAGGTTCGGTACAGGGAGGAATTGCATTGGTTGCAAATATGGACCCGGCGGCGGTCGTAGCGGCTATCTACACCGGGTTGGCGGATGCTGCGAGAGCCGCAATGACAGCAGGAAATTCCTTGCCGGCGCCCCCCATTATTGGGGTTGCTCTTCATGTAAGCATCGACTTCGGGGATTCTTAGCCAGTTGCGATGAACTTGTAGTTCTCTAGCTTTTTTATTTCTATGATCAAGTATCATAAATCCAATAACAATCGCGATGATGGTGGCTATCAGAAGCATGTCAAGCTCACTGTTGGTCGGTTTTGATTTGTGGGTGAGTGCAAGCAGTATTTTTGATTTTTGTTGCTGGCCTATTCTCGTTCTCTCCATTGTTTCTGGATGCGTTGACTTGCAGCCACTTGCGCGGGTAGAAGAGGGCGATAACCATTGGCCATTGCTGTAAGAGCTGTGCTCTGTCCAGCATGCTCTAAGCAGCGTTGCGGGTCTTCTAAGAAGCGAGACAGTGGGATGTTGAGTAGCGTGGAAATATGGGCGCTGCTGTAGACCTCTGACCAGGTATCTATGTCGGTTTTTTGGGCGGCAGTAAGTTCGTGTTGATTTTTCATTGACTGGCTCCGTATTGGTTACAGAGCCAGTTTCCTTTATTTCAAGAAAACGCAAGCGTTGATAGCGTGATGTGCTTTATACACCGCCAAGGACGGGCCAGAGCACTAGCGCTGCCATCAGGCCCCCGCCCGTCCAGATGGCCAAGGGCATCCTCAGTAGTGCCATGGTTTGATAGAGAGGAACTGAAGTGGTCCTGTACCTGTAGCTCTTATAAATGAACCGAGCCCATTGCAGCGGAGCTGTCTGAAAGACTAGGAGCAGTCCAACTCGCCAAAGTGCCATTTCTAGCAAAGGCTCTTTGCTTGGGTCTGTTGCACTTGGCAACTGTGACAGTCGCAATGCTGCTATAGAAATGGCGGATAAGAGTAGAAAGGTACAGTAAATCAGGTGCCTCCATATCGCTGCACAAACGTCATCTAAGCTCATCAGGGTACTCATCAAGCATCTCCTTTTAGTGGGATCACTAGGTGAGCACGATTTTTTATTCATACAAGTGGCTGGGGTTGATCTTAAGGTTAACGATTATGGGGTTCAATCGTTAAGCCTGACTATCCGCTAGGGAGCAGCTTCATTTTCTGCGGTTCGTTCACCTGCCTGGGCACCTGAAAAAATGCAGAACGCCGAGTTGTAGTTGTTGAAAGTTACTGCGTACGTGAAATCGCAGAAATATGCGGGGTGCTTTGTGCTGATCGCATCTCCCGCATGGCACTTATCCCCCAGCGACTCTACTAAGGTGTCGTTATTCGTGCCGAGGCATGCTTTGCCAGTGGGTGTGGAGTTATGGTCGTTACACCCGCCCAAATTGAATGCAAGGGCGATTACGGCTACAGGCAGTATTGTCTTATTCATTTTGAGTTCTCGATGATTCATCTCTCTTGTAGACCGAGAGTGGCTTACTACTGAGGTTCAACGAACGGTAAATGACTGCCCTTATTCAGGACCGTTGGCGGTGCAACTTGGGCAAGGCCAGGGCTGTATATATAGAACCATTCCGGCAGCAGCGCAGAGAGGCGCTGAATCTTTTCCAGGTCGTCTTGATTGCTGGCGCGGCCATGAATCCCTAAGAACAGGGGTCCATAAGCATTTGCTTGAGCATGGAGAAATTTAGGGGCTGGTTCGAGCGAGGGCGTATGTCCCGCGATCATCTGGTAGAGCTGAGCAACTGAGTGTGTCGGGCTTCCTTCTCCATACGGAACACCCATGACGTACTTTATAGGCGCTGTCTCAATTTGTTCCTTCTCCTGGGGGGTATTGCCATAGACCTCAGCGCTAGCCTTTTTGTAAGTTTTCTCAGCAATTGCAGCCGCCGTCTTTCCATCCGCTGCCATCGCCTCGGGCACCCAAGCCACAATCTGTGTGTTCCTAGCGATGCCTGGCGGCAAAAAGCCTGATACGAGAAACATTGTCGGATCGCGGGTAATCAGGCTATTCATAGCCCCATCGATATTCGCGTTGCCCTGAGCTGTTCCCAAGTCATTTCTGCCAGCCTTGAGGCGGGCAGCAAACTCTTCTCGGCTCATATCTTCGGCAGGTACGTCCATCGCATCAGCAACCTGAAGCGCAGTTGATGGCGTCCCGGTTCGAGGGATCAGGCCGCAGCCTGTGAGAGCAAGGGACAGTCCAATCGCAAAAGCGGCTCTATACATCTTTTCTTCACCTTCTAACTCAAATAGGCCATACCGTTGGCCAGCGTTGGCTGGTAGGCGTAGGGTGGCTTTTTAATGTTACCAAAATGGTGACATTTGGGAAGGGATAACCCCCGACGATTTCGCTCTTCAAGTAGCTGAAGAGCACCATGTCTACGCTATCGAAAAGAATCAGAGAGGCGCGGTTGCGCACTGGGCTGTCCCAAGAGCGGCTCGGCATTCGGATTGGTATTGATCCAGCTTCGGCCAGGGCGCGCATGAACCGCTATGAGCTAGGTAAACGAGTCCCTGACTTGGAACTGGTGGAGCGGCTCGCAGAAGAGCTGGATCTACCAGCAGCTTACTTTCATGCTGTGCGCGACGACGAAGCAGAGCTGCTGGTGAAGTTTCACCGCCTGAGCGATGCCGCACGTGAGCAAGTGATGGTGTTCTTGTCTGAAGCGTTCGTTGCCCCATAAAAGCGACGTAGCGAACTCGATCATGGCTGAAGGCCGGCGGCAAAGGACGGTGGCTTCGCCATTCCCACGCGGGTATCGACACTCGCGCACTACTTACCAAGCTGGGCTTCCGGGCTATCGCCAGCACGCGCCTTGTTCAACCAGTGCGCACAGCCAGGATGTAGCGTCATGCCCGGTGGGTACCAGTTCGTGCGGGTAGTGGTAGCGCAACTGGTCGAGGTCGAAGCTGCAGCGGGCCGCGATACGCAGCGTCTCGGCGAGCAGCTCGGCTGGATAGAGCTCTGCCAGCTCCTCGCGGCGGCGCAGGTGGCGCTCGCCGTTGAGGAACCTGTTGAGGGCTGAGTTCGGGCCCCATGCCAGCAACCAACCCAAAGCTGCCTTGGCTTGCGCCAAAAGCCCACTCGCTATAAGGCTACTTTTGTAGCCCACACGATGCGGAAATACGTAATAACTGATGGCGAATGAGCCGCCCCTCAGTCCCTAGTGAATTCGCGGGTTTGAGCGGTTTTCTATGGTCACGAAACCAAGGCGTTTGTGCTTATAAAGGGAAAATTCTTTTGTTTCAGTTCTGGATTGGCAGATTTTGAGTGCCGCCAGCCCCATGTCGCTAAGAGTTAGTGGGGGCTCGTTCTGACAGGCGCTATCGGGCTGCGCACAGGGGGACGCAAAACAAGCGTTTTTGGCTTATAAAGCGAAACCGGGAAAAATACAGTCTCAGGCATGAAGACCTAGGAAACCGGGCGTTGCTTAAGCCAAACCAGAGAGATTTGGCATTAACAAGAAAAGCACATTTTCGAATTTCACCGCCCACCTAAGACGTGATGTGAGGCAGCCTGTATTTCAGGGCAGATCGAACAACGTCGTCTGGGAACGAGAGCATCTGACAGGCTGCTGGCGCTCCTCAAGCTCACGCAGCAGCCGCATACCTATTCAAGACTCCTCGCTTTGCCTTTCTGATATGACGTGCTCTTGGCCCTTTGATGGGGGGAGGGTCAGTAGGTTGTGCATTTTGTCTGGATCCGCTGCATATGACTGGAACGTACATGGACGCAGCCGGTAATATGAAAAAATTATTTGGGCTGCTTGCGCTGTAGACGCGGCCCCGGCAGTAATCGTGATAGGGACATCCTGAGTATGCTGGCAAGGAATCTGGCTCGCGTAGCCGCTTGTGTCGGGGTTGCGTTCGGTTTTTGGTTTTCCACATCGGTCGGGGCCGCTCCAGGCATTGACCATCGTTTCGCCACCCCGCACTACGCGGAGGGCCGTCTGCAACTGGACGTGCTCGACCTGCAGGTGCAGGCCCTGGGCGCGCCGGTGCGCATTCTGCGCAGCTGGAAGGGCGGTAAGTGGGTGTGGAACGAGCGCTGGGCTGACCTGGAAGTGCTCGGCGCCGCCGATGCTTCGGCGCCGCAGGGCGCCGCCGACCCGGCCAACGCCGACAAACCCTACGCCATCGTCCGCGCCGGGCAGAGCTACCTGCGCGCGAGCAGCACCGCGCAAGGCCAGGACATCTCGTTCAACAACCTGCCGCAACGCACCCTGATTGCCCTGCAGCGCGGCCTGGCGGGCTACCGCTGGCAAGACACCCAAGGCAACCGCAACGAATACGACGCCCAGGGCCGCATCACCGCCTACCTGGACCACAACGGCATCCGTACCAGCCTGGTGCGCGACAGCGAAGGACGCATCGCCGAGATCAAGGATCACCACGGCGAGAGCCTGATCACCCTGACCTACAGCGCCGGCAACCTGACCAGCGTCAAGGACTACAGCGGCCGCGAAGTCAAATACGAGTACAGCAACAACCGCCTCAGCGCCGTGACCGACGTGCTCGGCAAACGCTGGCAGTACCACTACGACGCAAACGGCCTGGCCGGCTACACCGACCCGCTGCAACAGCGCACCGGCTTCGTCCTCGGCAAGGATGACCGCGTGCAGGAACGCCGCCTGCCGGATGGCCGCTTCACCCAATACAGCTACAGCTACGACGAAGCCCAGGAGCAGTACTACCTGCGCAGCGTCGACCAGGCTGGCCTAGTCAAAGAACAGTGGTACGACCGCCTGGGTCAACTGGTGCGCGAGCAACTGGACGGCGAGACCCAGTTCAGCCGCAGCTACCTGCTCTCGGACCGCTCCAGCGACATGAGCAAAGTGGCCGAGGCCTACCGCATCAGCGGCAAAAGCCTGGCCGTGACCAAGGAAATCTCCCAGCGTCAGGGCCGTGCACCGTCGCCCTACGTGGCGCAGATGACCGAAGAAGACGCCCACGGCAACCGCACCCTGACCGAGTACAACCGCTACGGCCAGACCATCCGCGTGCAGTACGCCGATGGCAGCGAGATCAGAAAGAGCTACGACCCGGCGACCAACCGCATTGCTGAAGAGATCAGCGAGCGCGGGATCAAGACCCAGTACCGTTACGACGGTAAGGGCAATCTGATTGAGATGATCGAAGCGGCGGGGCTACCGGAAGAAACCCGTACCGGTTATCGCTACAACGCCCTAGGCCAACTGGAAGGCGAAGACCGCCCCGGTGACGAGGCGGCGCAGACCCCGGCGGCGGGCTGGAACTATGGCTACGACGGCAAAGGCAACCGCAACCTGGTGCGTGACCCGCTGGGCTACGAGACCCGGTACACCCACAACGTGCTGGGTAATGTGCTGAGCGTGACCAATGCCCGCGAGAAGACCTGGAGTGCTACCTACGACGCGGCGGGCAACCTGAAGAGCCTGAAGACACCGCTGAATCAGGAGACGCTGTACAGCTATGATGACCTAGGTCAGCGGGTCAGTGTGCAGGCTCCGAACGGTGCGACACAAACAATTGAGCCGAATGCAGCGGGTTTGCCGGAGAGCATCGTCGACGCGGCGAATGCGCGGACCCAGTTTGAATACGATGCGAGCCAGCGGCTGGTGGCGGTAGTGGACCCCTATGGCAATCGGAAGGAGAGCTATTACGACAGCCGAGGCCGTCTGAAAACGAGTAGGGACCAAGCAGGCAATGCTGCACAGTTTCGCTATGAGCAGGATCGGTTGTCAGGTATCGACTATCCGACGTACCAAGAAAACTACGAATACGATAACCGTGAGCGACGGCTGAGTGAGGCTCGCCTCTATAGCGAGCGGGGTGAGGTTAAGACTCAGCGAGACCAGTTCCGCTATCTGGCAGATGGTTTGCAGTCGGAGTGGATAGATCCTGCACAGAACGCTACTCGCCCCAGCTACGACAACCTGGGACGGTTGACTAGCAGCACCGATGCCGAAGGTGGTGTGACTCGGTATACCTACGATGTTCGCGGCAATATGGTTCAAGTCACTGATCCGGCCGGGCGTATAACTCGTTTTCGCTACGATGCCCGCGATGCAGTGGCGAGCGAAATCAAGGCTGGCAATGGTGATACGCCGACGACAGAGCGCCGCTACGCTTACGACGAGGTGGGCAACCTCAAGCAGGTCATCACCCCGGATGGTCGTGTCAGCACCTATCACTACGACGACGGTAATCGTCTGATTCGTACTGATCATTTCGCTACGGCCTCGGCAGCGGAGGCCGGCCAGGCTGACAGCGCCATCACCTACGGTTATAACGCGCTCAATCGTCTGGCCAGCTACGAGGACGAAACCAGCAAGGCGGTCTACACCCACGACGTGCTGGGTCGGGTGGAAAGCATCACGACCACATATAAGCAGGCTGACCCGGTTTTCAGCAAGACCATCAGTTATACCTACGACCTGAACGGTCGCAAGGCCAGCTACACCACACCCGATCAGCAGACCTACGGCTACCGCTACACCCCGCATGGCCGCTTGGCCGGTGTAAGCATCCCGGACGAAGGCAGCATCAGCTTCCAGGACTTTAACTGGCTGATGCCGAAGAGCATTCTGTTCCCTGGCGGTAATCAGTACAGCCTCTCCTACGACGGCCTGCAGCGTTATGAGGGGCGCGTCCTCAAGGATGCCGCCGGAAACCCGATCCTGAGTTGGCAGTACGACTACGATGCGGTGGGCAATATCACCGCCATCGAGGGCCAGGGCGGAAAGGCCACCTATGGATACGACAAACTGTACCGCCTGACCGAGGCCAAGTACCCGGAGGGTGACGATCGAAAGAACGAGGCCTATGCCTACGACGGTGTGGGCAACCGTCTGGACGAGGCCGTAAGTAAGGACGAGCTGGATATCGGCCAGTGGCAGTACAACGCCCATAACCAACTGATCAGCCACGACGGTATCGGTTACCGTTACAACGTCGACGGTCACCTGATCGAAAAGGGCGCGCTACAGGGCGAACAGCTGGTGCAGAGCGGCGGCATCGACCATTGGCAGTACCAGTACGACAGCCGTGAGCGCCTGGTGGCCGTACACAAGAATGGCCAGCCGCTAGTGGCGTACCGCTACAACCCACTGGGCCAGCGCCTGAGCAAGACCCTGCTGCCCAGCCAGCGCACCACCTACTACCTGTACAGCGAAGAAGGCCTGGTGGGCGAGTACGATGAACAGGGCAACCTCCGGCAGGAATATGCCTACGACCCAACCAAGCCCTGGATGAGCCAGCCGCTGTTCACCCGCGCGAAACGGCAGGACAACCAGCAGTGGAGTATCAGCTACTTCGCCACCAGCCACCTTGGTACCCCCGAGGCGGCCTTCGAGAAGAGCGGCGAAGTAACCTGGCGCGCCAAGGCCCAGGCTTTTGGGAAAACCCAAATAAACCTCGCCACCATCGACAACCCGCTGCGCTTCCCCGGGCAGTACTTCGATGCGGAAACCGGGCTGTACCAGAACTACTTCCGCGACTACGACCCGGCACTGGGGCGGTATGTGCAGAGTGATCCGATTGGGTTGAGAGGAGGGATTAACTATTATGTTTATGTTAATTCTGCACCATTATTTAGTTTTGACCCGGATGGGCTATACGAAACTCAACATGACGCTGCTCGTGCTGCAATGTCAGCGTATAACCCTATTTCAAAAAGGGAAAATAGAGAGTATTGCGGGAATGTTTGCTGGAGTTGTGAGAAGGGGTATTTTTATACTGTGGCGGAGCCGGCGAAAAGCGCTAAATCAACGTGTCAGCCGTATTATGCAAAGTGCCCAGAAGGCGCTATAAAACTTGCTTATTGGCACACTCATGGTGCTGTGAATGACGCTAATCACGATGGCGTGGATGATGACCGCTCGGAGGAGTTTTCTGACGCTGATAAGGAATACGTTGATGATCATGAGATTGATGGCTATGTATCTACGCCTAGCGATGATGTCTATTTCTATAGCTATGAGAAGAGTGATCGGGATCCGGATTATCAACCGGAGGGGTTGGAGAAATTATGATTAGATTGTTTTTTTTTGCTGCGTTGCTTGCTTGCTCCTTTTCTGTTTTTGCAGGTCAGGCGTCATGTAGTTCGATCTCGGAAAGGGCGCTTCAAATCATTGAGCTTTCAAAAGGTGGGCTGAAGCAAGAAACTGGTGAGGTGGGTGGGTATCAGTTGATTTCGGTGGAACGCCATAAAAATCACTGGAATAGAATCACGAAAAATAATCCTGATGGAGACTATTCAAGACGTCTTCGAGGTGTTTTGAAAGATAAGTGTTATTGGTTCGCACTTTATATGCCACAGGAAAGCCAGTTGGGTGGGGATTTTGGCTTTTTTATTGATGACAAAGATGGAAAGATTTTATTTGTTTATAGAGGGAAGTGATTGAGGTCCTTGTAGGGTGGGCCAAATGACCTGCACGGTATGTCGCAAAACAAGAGAGGGGGCAAAGAAAAATAATATTCCAGCTTTGCTAGGCATAAAGACTGTTTACGAGTATGAGGCTGCTGATGTTGTCACTAAGACTTCTGCTAGCGAATGGCGTTAGATTTATTTGATGATTCTCTATCCATGAAAGGCTGATCGAGTGGTGATGGTCTTTCCTCTGGAGGAGGCGGTTTCACCTTCAAAATCTAGGAAGTTTTCATTTATGATGGTCGGGTTTGTCCTGTGAGCAGGCATATATATTCTAAGTTGTGGTTTGCCGCCGCGCTGCTCATGGTGGCCTCTTATTCCGCCATTTTTATCTATTGGCGCGACCAGGCTCTGCAGGTTGAAAGCGCCCCGCTGGAAGTGGTCGGAGCTGAGGTGTCGCCCGATAAAGCTCTCGATATTTCCGCTATCGCCACTTTATTTGGCAGCGCGGAGAAAGAAGAGAAGCAAGAAAGCGTCAAGGAAAGCTCGCTTTCTCTAAAACTGGTTGCCAGTTATGTAGTGCCAGAGAAAAAACGCTCCGCCGCCATCATCAGCAGCGGTGAAGACAATCAGAAGCTGTTCTATGTCGGCGACAAGATTCAGGCCGGCGTGGAGCTGAAAGCGGTACAGGCTGGCCGTATCCTGATCAAGCGCAATGGCGTGCTGGAAAGTATCAGCCTGGAAGATGGTTCAGCCGGCGGTGTTGTGCCGGTCGAGAGCCAGGCGGCAGCGCCGGTCGAGGTGGCTGCGGCAACACCGGTGGCCAAGCCGGGGAATAATCAGGAAATGCTCGAAAAACTAAAAAAATTAAAGTCGATTGCGTCTGGGGAAAACTGAAATGCGTTGGGGTGCTTTGCTGTGCGCGCTGCTGTTCAGCGTGATGTTGCATGCCGAGGAGACCGCTGAGTCGACGGGCATGGAGCTGGACATGAAGGATGCGGATATTCGCAGCCTGATCGAGTGGGTCGCGGACCAGACCGGCAAGAATATCGTGATCGACCCGCGGGTGAAGGGCAAGGTCACGGTGGTGACCAGCGAAGCCATTCCGCCGGAAGACCTCAACCAGTTGCTGAGCTCTGTACTGAGTGTGCATGGCTACGCGCTGATCAAGGAAAACAACGTCTACAAGGTGATCCCGGAAGGCGATGCCAAGTCATCCAGCCTGCCGGTGGATGAGCAGGAGGCGCTGGCCGGGGATAACGTGGTCAAGCTGTTCAAGCTGCAGAACGTTTCCTCCGGGCAGCTGGTAACCCTGCTCAAGCCGATGGTGCCGCAGACGGCCTATATCTCGGCCTACCCGGATCGCAACTTCATCATCGTGGCGGATCGCGCGGTGAACATCGCCAAGATCGATGACTTGATCAATCGTCTGGATCAGGAGTGGGCGGTCAATGCCGATGTGCTGCCGCTCAGCTACGGCAACGCGCCGGATATCCTGACCATGGTCACCAACCTGTTCCCCAAGCCCAAAGCAGATACGCCTGAGGGCTTCTTCTCGATTGGCGCCGATGTGCGCACCAACAGCATCGTCGTGGCGGGGGATGAGGTGATACGCCGCCAGGTGCGTGACGTGGTTGAGCGGCTCGACCGCAAGGTGCAAGGCGTCGGTAACACCAAGGTGTTCTATCTGCATTACCTGCGGGCCGCGGATACCTTGCCGGTGGTGCAAAGCCTGAGTGCGAGCATCCAGAAGCAGGGGTTGAATGCCCAAGGCGCTGGCGCCGAGGTGAATATCCAGGCCAGTGAGGCGACCAATGCCCTGGTGGTGACGGGGCCGCCGGATGTGATCGATGCGGTGGAGTACATCATCAAGAAACTGGACATCCGTCGCGCCCAGGTACTGGTCGAGGCGGTAATTGTCGAAGTAACGGAAGGCACCGGGCGTGAACTCGGCATCGAGTGGCGCACGTCGGATAGCGCCAAGGGCGGTGATGGCTGGTATGGCGGCACGCTGTTCCGTGACGGCGCCTCGGGCAAGGCGGATGAGCGCCCGGATCTGCTCAGTGGCCTGACGTTGGGCTTCTACCGCAACGGTTCGCTGCGTGGCCTGTTCAAGGCGCTGGAGAGCAACGATGAATTGAACATCCTCTCCAAGCCCAACCTGGTCACCCTGGACAACGAAGAGGCCAAGATCGTGGTGGGGCAGAACGTGCCGTTCGTTACCGGCCGCTCGACCAGTGCGGCCACCCCGGTGGACAACCCCTTCCAGACCATCGAGCGCAAGGACGTGGGGATCACCCTGACGGTGAAGCCCCAGGTCAACGAAGGGGATGCCGTCACCCTGGACATCACCCAGGAAATCTCCAGTGTCTCCAACGCCAAGGTTGCCCAGGCCCAGGACATCATCACCAACACTCGTTCGGTGAAGACCCGCGTGCTGGTCGAGGATGGTCAGACCCTGGTGCTGGGTGGGCTGATTTCGGACGAGGTGCAGAATGGCGATGCCGGGATACCTTTCCTGAGCAAGATCCCGCTGATTGGCGCGCTGTTCAAAAGCGAAGAGAAGAGCAAGAACAAGAGCAACCTGATGATCTTCATCCAGCCACGCATCATCCGCGACAGGGCTGATGCGCAACTGATCACTGGCGGGCGTTACCGCTATGTGGATGAGACCGCCAAGCAGATGGGGTATCAACTGGATGGCCAGTAAAGCGCTCTGGTTGGGGCTGTGCCTGCTGCCGGGGCTGATTGCCGCAGAAACCGCTGCGCAGTGCTGGAGTGAGCCGACTGATGCCGTGCGCATCGATATCGATGGTACTGGCGGCATCGTCGGTGCCTTGGCGCTACCCGAAACGCTGGTGAGCCAGCGTCTGGCGCAGTCACGCGTACCGATGGAGCTGTTGCTCAATGGCTACGACGTGCTCAAAGCTGAGCGCGTGTGCCAGCAGGTTTCGGCTACCAAGGGCTCGGCTGCCGGGGTGTTGTTCGGTGGCCGGGAGCGTTATCTGGCGCAGCAGGGCGAGCCCGCCTGGAACTGGCTGATGGTGTCGGCCGATGCCGTGGCCGCCAATCTGGTGATGGGCGTGTTGCCTGGCGTCTTTGTGGGCGAAGGCAAGGCGGTTGTCGGCAAGGGGCTGGAGCAAAGCGCTATCACCGATCCGGCCAAGATGGCCGCCTGGCTGATGGATACCTACCAGGGCAAACGCCAGCCGGTGGTGCTGTTTATCAGTGCCGAGCACCAGCAGCCTTTCTTTGAGTTTTTTTCTTCCAGCCCGCTACCCGGGGTTTTTCTCTCCTTCGAGAGCCCGGAAACCGTGCGCGATGCCTTGAACAAACATGCGAAATTTTCGGCTGATGACCAGGCTCGCCTGCTTAATTACTACTGCAAGTAGCCTGCTCATTTCCACGCTCGCCAGCGCTCAGGGTATTGAGTTGCAGATGAGGGTGCGCAATGACAGTGCTGCCGTAGTCGCGGGGGCCCGCGTTTGCGGGGATTTGCCTATTGCGGTGAATGCCCAGTCGTGGCGCTGGGAGGTCAGCAGCACAAGCGGGTTGGAGCGGGGCGAAGCCGGATATTGCATGGCTCTGCCGGAGTTCGGGCCCTATCAGAGTCAAGTTGTGCGGTTGAACTGGTCGCCCGTCACGGTGGCTAAAGAGGCCGGGGCGAGTGCGCCTGCTTACCCCGTGGAGGAGTTTCCCTCGGCTGAGCTGCAAGCCTTGGCGGATAGCTTCTCGCGTTATCCGCAAGCGGAGCGGGCGCAGCACATTTACCAGTGGATGATCGACAACGTCGCCTTCTCTGGCATCCGGCGGGGTGTCGATGGTGCCGAGCATGCCTTGAGTCAGCGCCAGGGTGACTGTACCGAACACATGCTGCTGGCTGCGGAGCTGCTGAGTCGTAACGGCATCAGCGTAAGAAGGGCGCTTGGGGTGGCCATCCCCGAAGATCAGAATCGAATAAGTGCGGGCGATTTGCATAACTGGGTCGAATATCTGGATAATCGCGAGTGGCGCATTTTCGATTCATCACGGCGCATTTTTGAAAACCCCGCAGGGCGCCGCTACCTCGCGTTGCTCTACTACGAAAACAGTCAGCAGCTATCGGCTGTACCGCTAACGACTGATGCTCAGGGCTTGAAGCTCTACTTGGAATAGACAAAGGGATTTGTATGAAGGGACTCAGAAAGCTCGCTCTTTCCTGCTGCCTTGTGGCCTGCAGTTCGGCAGTTTCCGCAACGGAAATGGCTGGGAATCTGCTCAAGCCTGATCTGCTTGTTTATTCCGGTATCGCGAGTCTTGGTCTGGATCAGGCCGTCGATCGCGGTCGCTCGGATACGCGACTGCCATGGGTCATCAGTACCCCAATGTTTTCTCAAAGCTTCCTTCATGAAGATGCCGGGCGATCCTTCGTCTTGGGTCGTAAAGAGTCACGCCTGCCGCCCATGCGTGTGCGGTCTGCGGATGAACTCGCAAGCAATGAAGCAGCTCCGGTGATGTTTGTTAAGGAGGCCCTATGAACGGATTGGCATTAGCCCGTTACCTGCTGCTTGGTGTGGGCCTCGGTCTTGGTTTGCCGGCTTTGGCACAGCAGGTTGTGATCAATAGCAACAGCAGCCTGCCGCAAGACAGTCAGCAGTATCAGAGCGATGACGTCATCGTAGATGGCGTCATCCTGACTCTTTCCGGTGCCACCCGTTTCGGCACCCTGACCCTGCGCAACAACGCGCGTATCACGTCTGCTACCGGTTCCGTTCTGAGTGTGAGCGCTAGCAGCGTTAGCATTGATGCCAGCTCCAGGATCGATGTCAGTGCCAATGGAAATGGCCCGAACACCGCATCGACCACCAATTACTACGCAGGTGGCAGCTACGGCGGCCGTGGTGGTGGTTACAACGGTACTTATTACTCGCCGGGTACTTATGGTGATTTCCGTCTTCCGCGTTCTCTGGGCACGGGAGGGCGATACAACAACGATGCATCCCCGTTTACTCGCGGTGGCGGCGCTCTGGAGTTGGTGGCTGAAAACCTGAATCTCGACGGTCAGCTTCTCGCCAATGGACAAGCCATCACCGGCTCAACCTACGGTTCGGGCAGTGGTGGTTCGGTGTTGGTGCAGGTCGGTAGCCTGAACCTGGGGGCTCAGGCCCTTATCCGGGCCGATGGTGGTGGTCATGCAAGCTCGCAGACCTACGGCGGTGGTGGCGGTGGTCGGGTGGCCGTGTATTACGCTCAGTTGGCCCAGGGCAGCCTGGAGGGGCGGCTCAGCGCTCGTGGTGGTTTATCGACCCAGGCTGAGCACGGTAGCGCCGGCAGTATTTATCTGAAAAACACTCAGAGCGGCAACGAGGAATTGCTGTTCGATAACAGCGGTGTAACCGGTAATGCTGTCAGCAGTTACCTCGATTTGAGTACTGGACCCGCTTTTGCAGGGACGCTGCGTTTTATCAACGCCAGTGCCTCGTTGCAGGGTGAGCTGGCCTATGACGCCAGTCTGACGGCACAGCGCAGTCTGCACCTTAAGGGAGCGACTCTGTATCTTGCCGGCGAACAGGCCTTTTCCCAAATCAGCCTGCAGTCAGCGACGCTCACCACATCGTCATTTGCCGCGCTCAAGCTGCGCGCTGACCAGATCAGTGTCGATGCCAGCTCCAAGATCGATGTCAGTGCCAAAGGCAATGGTCCGAACACCGCATCGACCACCAACTACTGGGTAGGCGGCAGCTACGGCGGTTCTGGTGGCGGCTACAACGGTACGTATTACGCGCTACCAACCCGTGGTGACTACCGCCTGCCACGCGACTTGGGTTCCGGTGGACGGCAAGGTTCTAGTACCAGCAATTGGACGCGTGGTGGTGGTGCCGTGGAGCTGCAGGCCGAAAGCCTGAGTCTCGACGGGCAGATTCTCGCCAATGGACAAACCATCACCGGCTCAAGCTACGGCTCGGGCAGTGGTGGTGCCGTGTTGCTGCAGGTCGGCAGCTTGAGCCTGGGTGCTCAGGCCCTTATCCGGGCCGATGGTGGTGGTCATGCGACCTTGCAGACTTATGGTGGCGGTGGTGGTGGGCGTGTGGCGCTGCATTACCGCGAGCTGGCCCAAGGTAGCCTGGAGGGCCGGCTTAGTGCCCGCGGTGGTATATCGACCCAGGCCCAGCACGGTGGTGCCGGCAGTGTGTATCTGAAAAGCACCCAGAGCGGCAGCGAGGAGTTGCTGTTCGATAACAGTGGTGTGCCAGTCACGAATGTTCCCTCCAGTTATCTGAATCTGCTTGCGGGGCCGGCTTTTGTGGGGCCGCTGCGCTTCATTAACGCCAATGCTTCGATGGGGGGGGAGCTGGCCTATGATGCGGGGCTGACCGCACAGCGCAGTTTGCATCTGAGTGGAGGTTCGCTGAGTTTGACGGGCGAGCAGGCCTTCCAGCAGGTCGTTCTGCAACAATCTGCGGTTCTCTCCTCGCAGACGGGGACTGCACTCAAATTGCGTGCTGAGCAGGTGAGTGTCGATGCCAGCTCCAAGATCGATGTCAGCGCCAGAGGCAAAGGTCCGATCACCGGATGGACCACCAACCACTACGCAGGTGGCAGCTACGGCGGTCGTGGCGGCGCTTACAGCAACTATTACTCGCAAGCAACCTATGGGGATTTCCGCCTGCCGCGCGACTTGGGTACTGGGGGGCGACATAGTTCGAGCACCAGCAACTGGACGCTTGGAGGTGGTGCTCTGGAGCTGCAGGCCGAAAGCCTGAGTCTCGACGGGCAGATTCTCGCCAATGGACAAACCATCACCGGCTCAGTCTACGGTTCGGGTAGCGGTGGTGCCGTGTTGCTGCAGGTTGGCAGCTTGAGCCTGGGTGCACAGGCCCTTATCCGGGCCGATGGTGGTGGTCATGCGACCTTGCAGACCTATGGGGGCGGTGGCGGGGGGCGTGTGGCGCTGCATTACCGTCAACTGGTCCAGGGCACCCTGGACGGGCGTCTCACTGCGCGCGGTGGTTTATCGACCCACGCTCAGGCGGGCGGCGCCGGCAGTGTGTATTTGAAGAATACCCAAAGCGGCAGCGAGGAGTTGCTGTTCGATAACAGCAGCGTACCCACAACTAATGCCGCTAGCAGTGATTTAAATTTAAGCACCGGGTCGGCTTTTGCAGGGCCGCTGCGCTTCGTTAATGCCAATGCTTCGCTGAATGGTGGGCTGGTCTATGACGCCGTTCTGACTGCGAAGCGCAGTCTGCATCTGAGTGGAGGCTCGCTGAGCCTGGCGGGTGAGCAGGCCTTTGCTCAGGTCAGTCTGCAGTCAGCGACGCTCACCACGCCTTTCAGTGCCGTGCTCAAGCTGCGTGCCGAGCAGATCAGTATCGATGTCAGTTCCAAGATCGATGTCAGTGAAAAAGGCAATGGTCCGAACACGACATGGACCACCAACCACTACGCAGGTGGCAGCTACGGCGGTCGTGGCGGTGCTTACAGCAACTATTACTCGCCAGCAACCTATGGGGATTTCCGTCTACCGCGCGACTTGGGTACTGGGGGGCGGCATAGCTCGAGCACCAGCAATTGGACGCGTGGTGGTGGTGCTGTGGAGCTGCAGGCCGAAAGCCTGAGTCTCGACGGGCAGATTCTCGCCAATGGACAAGCCATCACCGGCTCAGTCTACGGTTCGGGCAGCGGTGGTGCCGTGTTGCTGCAGGTCGGCAGCTTGAGCCTGGGTGCACAAGCCCTTATTCGGGCTGATGGTGGTGGGCATGCGACCGGGCAGACCTATGGCGGTGGCGGCGGTGGACGTGTGGCGCTGCATTACCGTCAACTGGAGCAGGGCTCCCTGGACGGGCGTCTCACTGCGCGCGGTGGTTTATCGACCCACGCTCAGGCGGGCGGCGCCGGCAGTGTGTATCTAAAGAACACCCAGAGCGGCAGCGAGGAGTTGCTGTTCGATAACAGCGGTGTGCCCACCACTAATGCTTCCTCCAGTTATCTGGATCTACGCACTGGGCCGGCTTTTGCTGGGCCGCTGCGCTTCGTGAACGCCAATGCTTCGCTAAGTGGCGAGCTCACTTACGACGAACAGGCCACCCCAAATCTGGAACTAGTGCTACAGGCCGCCAACCTGACACTGGCCAATGGCAAGCACAGCCTGCAGCGCATCCGTTTGCTACAGGCCTCGGTGCTCAACACCTATGTAGGCGCGGCCACACCCCTGAGTGTGAGTGCGGACAGCATCGAGGTTTCAGCGGATTCCAAAATCAATGCCTCTGAACAGGGCGACCTGCCTTCTCTGGCAGTAGCTACCTATTCTGGTGGCAGCCATGGTGGTTTGGGGGGGCGTTACAACAATACTGCGTCGGTGAACCCCACTTTCGGCGATCCATTGCGGCCAATTACCCGAGGTATTGGTGGGAGCAGCAATTCTTCGTCTTATTACACTCGTGGCGGTGGCGCGCTGTTCCTGTCCAGCCGGGTGCTCGATCTGCAAGGTCAGCTATTGGCCAACGGTGGTGTCCCGCTCACGGGCAGTAATGCCGGCGGCGGTGCTGGCGGCTCGATTTGGGTCAATACTCAGTTGCTGCGAGGAGGAGCAGGCAGCCGAATCCATGCCAGGGGTGGCGATGCCAGGGGCGTCGGTGGGGCCGGTGGTGGTGGGCGTATCGCTCTCTATTATGGGCAGCTGGAAAGTTTCGATCCGCTTAGTCAGTTGAGTGTTGCTCCTGGTGCAGGTGTTTATCCGGCTGGCGTGGGCTCATTGCATCTGGAGAACCACGCCGGAGCCGTGGTGGTACAAGGCAGCACTTTGTCGGAGCTGAGCAAGAAGGCCTTCGATAACTTCACCCTCGATTTCAGCACGCCGATCGACGCGACCAGCCTCAATGCGCAAACCTTGCAACTGCAGGGGCCAGAGGGCGCTATTGTGCCGGTACAGTTCAATGTACTGAGCCCGGTGACCTATCGCGTGCGTCTGCCGCAGATGCTTACGGATGGCGTTTATGAGCTGCGTCTGGCCGGGGTGCGTTCTGCGCAGGGGCTAGGGATGGATCAGAACGGCAACGGTACGGAAGACGAAGCCGATGACTTCTTCTTCAAGCGTTTCGAAGTTGACCTCACTGCTCCGGCTGCACCCCAGGTCACCGCGCCGTTGGTGGCTCCTGCCATCAACCAACTGAACGTACGGCAGGTCACCCTTAAAGGTACTCGCGTTGAGCGAAGTGCCATTCTGGTGAACGATGTGGTCAATGTTGACCTGGGTGAGGGTGCCTGGACAGTCAGTAATTATCCGCTGCCTGAAGGCACTAGCAGCCTCAAGCTGCAAGTTCGTGATGCCGCTGGCAACCTGTCCGAAGCGGTAATGCTCAACTTCAGTATCGACAGCACTGCACCGACAGTAAGCAGCTACTATCCCAATTACACTCTATCAAGATGGGCACCCAGTAAGGTTACGGTTACTTTCACTGAAACCGGTACCGGGCTGGACCTTGGCAATAGCTATCTGACCCTGATGAAGGGCAATCTGGGTATTGCTGGTAGCCTCGCTCTGGAAAACAACACCCTGACTCTTATCCCAGGCTCTTCGTTGCTGGAGGGCACTTATACCGCTTACTACCGGTTGCAGGACAAGGCCGGTAACCAGAAGGTCAGCTCTTTCAGCTTCACTCAGGATTACACCGCGCCGGCGGCTGTTGTTTTGAATGCCTACCCGGCTACCACCACCAACAGCAAGGTGACCCTGTCGGGTACAAGAGAAAACGGCGCAACGGTCTACATCTACGATGGTGCAGGGGCACCACTAACTTCTATTTGCTGTTCAGGCAGCACATGGGGCTACACCGCTACATTGCTGCCTGGCGATAACCGCTTGAGCTTCAGGCAGTATGACCAGGCTGGTAACTACAGCCCGCTTTCAGAGGCCCTGATCCGCTTCGATAACCAGGCCCCTGGTCCGGTGAGCATACTGGCTGACCCCAAGGGCAGCGGTACCGAAGTCAAACTCAGCTGGAGCGGTTACAACGAGGCCGACAACGGCAACGACATCCAGCAGTACCGGGTGTACAGCGCCGCCGCCGCTTTCAGCAACATTGCCCAGGCCCAGCAGGTGGCGAACACCAACGCCGGCATCAAACAGATCACCCTGAAAAACCTGCCGCGGGATCAGCAAGCCTTCTTCGCGGTAGTCGCGGTGGATAAACAAGGTTTGCTCAATCCGCAGGTTCAGGCGGTAGCAGCGACGCCGGATGATGTGCAGGCGCCGGAAATCCCGGTTTCCCTGCAGGTCGAGACCGGTGCCGAGCATCTGCTGCTCAATTGGCAGGCCAGTGCCAACGCGGCCGGTGACCTCAAGGGTTACCGCCTCTATGTCGGTGCTGCGGATGAACAGGTTATCGAGCTGCCGCTCAGTGAGTTGGGTGCCGGCCTCAGCTACCGCCTCACCGGCTTGCAGCCAGCATCGGCCAACCCCCTGCGTCTGGTGGCCGTCGATAACGACGGTAACCAGAGTGCCGGCCTGAGCAACCCTGGCATCACCTGGCTAAACAACCCGCAAGACCTGCAATTGACAGCCTTCTCCAGCCGTTTTGAAGCCAGCTGGCAGGCCGTGACGCCCGCGCCATGGATCGCGGGATATCGCCTGTATGTGGCGGATGCCCCCTTCACCAGCGTACAGGGCATGCAGCCGCGACTCAGCCTGCAGCCAGGCCAGCTGAGTGGCCAGGTGGCCGGGCTGGAGAACAACAAGGCGTATCACGTAGCGGTGACGGTGCTCAACGCGAGCAGTGGCGAGAACCCGCAGGTGCAGTCGCAGAGCATCACGCCGGAGGCCGACTCGACGGGGCCGGAGTTGTTGCAGGTGCTGTGGCGCGGCCCGCAGGGCGACCAGGACCTTGCCGAGGATGATGAACTGCGTCAGCTCGGCGAGCTGCGTCTGCGGGCGAAGGACGAGTCAGGTATCGGCCGCATCGAAGTCAGCCTGGCGGGACAATCGCTCGGTCAGATGCAGCCTGCCGGCAGTGACTACCGCCTGCCCTGGGATATCAGCCAGCTAGCCGACGACGATTACAGCCTCAGCTTCAAGCTCTATGACACCCTGGATAACCTCAGTGAGGTGAGCCAGGCGGTGGAAGTGGATCTGCTGGCGCCGGGCGCGCCGCAGATCAGTCTGCAGAGCAAGGCCAGCAGCACCAATCAGGCGCAGCAGGTCTTGCTGGTCACGGGGCAGCCGCTGGCTCGAGCCCGTGTGCAGCTCAATGGGCAATCGCTCACCGAGGATCTGGCGCTCTCCGCCCAGGGCGAGGCGCAATGGCCGCTGACCCTGCAGGAAGGCGACAACACGTTGCAGGCGGCGGTGCGCTTTGCCACCCGCCAGGACTATGGTGACGACAGCCAGTCGCTCAGCGTGGTACTCGACAGTAGCTTGCCCAACGCGCCCACAGGTCTGCAGGCGCAAGCCAAGGCCCAGGGTCAGGTGCAACTGAGCTGGTCGGCGGTTAACAACGTCAAGGGCTACAACCTTTACGTTTCCGCACAGCCCTTCAGTGCGCTCGAGCAGGCCGGCGTGAGCAAGATCAACACCGGCGTGCTCTCCGCCCCCAGCTACTCGCACAAGCCGACCAATGACGGCACCTACTATTACCGTGTGGCGGCCGTGAATGCCCTGGGCTCGGAAAGTAATCTGTCGGGGCAGCAGAGCGCGGTAGCCGATCGGGTCGCGCCGAAGGTCGAAGAAGCGCTGTACAGCAGCGAGGGCGTGGTGGCTGCAGATGGCCGCCATGCGCCGGGCCGTATCGAGGTGTCGTTGCGCTTCAGCGAGGCGCTGCGCAATGCGCCGTTCTTCAGCATGGATGTGCCCGAGGGGGCATCGATCCCCGTGCGCATGGCTCAGGTGGCCAACGATCCTCTGCAATACCGTGGCAGTTTCGACCTGACTGCCTCCGTCCCGGCTGATCTGCTCTATGCGCGTCTCTCCGCCTATGACGCGGTGGGTAACGAGGGCACCGAGGTCGCCATTGGCAACACCTTGCGTGCCGATACCCGCGGGCCGGATGTCGTGCAGTTGTCGCTGCTGCCGGAAAGCCCGATAGAAAACCTGGTGGCCAATAACCAGGGGCGTGAGATGCAGGTAATCCTGCGCCTGAGTGATGAGCCGGTTACCACGCCGGAACTCAAGCCGCTGCTCAATGGCGAAGCACTCTCCAGCCAGCCAGGCGCCATCAGCCTGAGCAAGGACGGCCAGTCCCAGCCAGGCGCTCCGGTGTATACCGGCATGTTCCGTTTGCCGGTCGGGGCGGGTCAGGGGCAGATCGATCTATTGAGCTTTGCCTACCAGGCCAGCGATGACCTGGGCAACCTCAGCCAGCATATTGCGGGCAGTCGGGAGTTCCAGGTGTATCAGGGGCAGTTGCCACCTCTGGCTGTCCCCGATGGCTTGACGGGCAAAGCCCTTCCCGGAGGGCGAGTCGCCTTGAGCTGGAGGGCCGTCAGCAATGCCGGGGTTTACCAACTCTATCGTCGTGCGGATGCCGATGCGCAGTTCGTGCCACTGGCGCGTGTGCGTGGCCTCAGCTTCGAAGACAACCTGCCGGAAAGCGGCTTGGGTGATGGTACTTACCACTACCAGCTGACCTCTATCCGCGAGCATGAAAGCAAGGAGGCCGAGAGCCTGCCCAGTGCCCCCGCGCGCGTGGTGGTGGACAGCACGGCGCCGGGTGCCCCGCGTGAGGTACAGATCGAGCTCAATGGTGCGGGTGTGGTGCTGCGCTGGTTGGCGCCACAAGAGCCTGGCACCTACACCTACAACCTGTATCGCACCAGTGCTGCAGCCCAGCCGGTTGACCTGAGCGGACAGACACCGCTGCAGACCAAGATTCCGGAGCTGATTGCGCTGGACAGTAAACCGTCGGACAGTGCGCGTGGATACACCCTGACGGCGGTGGATGCCGCCGGTAACGAGTCGCCTCCTGCCGATGTGGTTCAACTGCAGGTCGAATTGCTGCCGGTCAGCGATCTGCGGATCAACCTGCCCGTCGAGGGCGCTCCCAGCTTGAGTTGGGAACATACCGGTGAGGATGTAGAAGGCTTCAACATCTACCTGGGTGCTGAGGGTTCCCGGCAGAAACTCAACAGCAGCCTGGTGAGCGCGAAGACCTGGCAAGATCAGGGGGCGAGTCTGCCTCTCAGCGCAGAGCGCCTATACAGCGTGACGGCGGTCGACTCCAATGGGGTCGAGAGCATGCCGCACAGCCTCACGCTGCCGTTGCTCAGTACCGCCCTGCGGCCTGGGCAAGAGTTCAAGCGCGGCCTGTTCAACCAGCTGTTCTTCCAGGTGGGCAACAATGGCAGCCAGGCCTTCAAAGGCTTGCGTCTGCAAGTGTTGGTGCAGGTTAACGGTAGCTATCTGACGCATCAGTCCGAGGCCTTTGATGTGCCCGCTGGCGGCCTGAGCGAGGTTCCGGTCGTGGTGGCCGGGCACCCGAGCTTGCCGGGCGTCGTGCCGCTGCAGTTGACGATTACCCACGCTCCACAACCGGGCGAGCAGGTGACGTTGCGCAGTAACGCCTCGGTGGATGCCGGTGACACCGCGTTGCTGGCCCAGGTGCAAGCAGACACGTTGACCCGTGGCGCGGTGGGGAGTGTGCGGGTGCGCCTGGAAAACCCCTCCAAGGTTCCAGTGGATCTGGTGACGGCGCGCAATGGCGGGCGTGACGCGTCGAGCGAGCTGCGCCTGATCCTCGAAGACCTGCAAGGCAACGTGTTGGCCAGCCAGTCCGCCAAGGTTGCCGTGGGTAATGGCCTGGTCATGGTCAGTGACGGTCGCACCGTGGCGCGTGTGGGGGCGGGCGAGGCCCTTGAGGTCGGTCCGTTCAACATCAGCGTGCCCGGTGCCGCACCCGAGCAGGTGCGTGTGCGCCTGGTCGCCGACAAACTGCATTACCTCACCGGGCAATCGGGCGAGCTGACCTTGCCTGGCTTGTCCGCCAGTCGTGAGCTGACGCTCAGTGATACGCCTTATGTCGGTGAGCTGATTTCGATAGAGCCTGCGCAGGTTGAGGCGGGTGATAGCGTGGTCATTCGTGGCCGTGCGCTCAAACGCGACACTCAGGAGCCGCTGGCGGATGTCGGCTTGAAAGTGCTGCTGAACGTGCGTGGCTTCGAGGAGACGGTGCATGTCACCACCGATGCAGAGGGCCAGTTCAGTTATCAGCGCAAAACCCGTTCGACCGACTCCGGCGTTCACCAGGTATCGGTGATACACCCCGCGCTGACGACGCGTCCGGTGCATGGCAGCTTCACGGTGTCCGGTGCGTCCTTCTCGCCGGCATCGGTGAACACGCAGTTCCCGCGCAACTACGAGCAGTTGGTGACCATCGTGGTCGAGGCGGGACACGACACCGTGCTGAACAACCTGCGTCTGGAGTACGTCAAACCAGCGGGCAGCAACGGCTTGCCGGCAGGCATCAAGGTGCTGACCAGCCCGCCCATGAACCTGGCGGCGCAGAAGCGCGGCAACCTGACCCTGCGCATCAGCGGCGACAACAGTGCGGCAGCCAGCGGCTTGCTGGACTATCGGGTCGTTGCCGATGGGCTGAGCAAACCGATTGGCCAGACGCGTATCCAGTACAGCCTGGTAGCGCCTCAGCCAGTGATCAATGTCAGCCCGAACCAGATCCGTACCGGCCTCAAGCGCGGTGGTGAAGAGCAGGTCGAATCCATCAGCCTGAAGAACACCGGTATGGACGTGTTGCGCAATGTGCGCCTGAGCCTGCTCAACAGCGAGGGCGGCGCACTGCCGGCCTGGGTCAGCCTGCGTAGTGCCGAGCGTCCGGGTGACCTGGCGGCGGGTTCGGCCGTACCGCTCAGCGTTGCCTTCAAGCCGGGTGAGGCGGTGGCAGAAGGCAACTACTACGTCACCCTGCGCATCCAGAGCGACAACCACCCGCAGGTGGATATCGCCATGGAAGCGGCGGTGACCCAGTCGGGCGAGGGCGGGGTGATCTTCCAGGCGTCGGATATCTACACCGGCACCCGGGATGACAACGGTCAGCTGATTCCGGGCCTGGCCGGCGCCAAGATCAAACTGCAGAACCGCAATGTGCTGAGCGTGGAGTACAGCGTCACCACCGATAGCCGCGGTCAGGCCCTGCTGGAGAACATCCCGGCCGGTGAATACACCTACCGGGTTTCGGCCTGGGACCACGACGACCTTTCCGGGCAGCTGTGGATCAAGCCGGGCATGACCCAGGCCGAACAGGTGTTCCTGATGAGCAAGCTGGTCACCGTGGAGTGGTCGGTCAAGGAGATCACCCTGGAGGACCGCTATGAGGTCATCCTCGATGCCACCTTCAAAACCAACGTACCGACTGCACTGGTGATGATCGAGCCGCTGTCGATCAACCTGCCGGCAATGCGCAAAGGCGATGTGCTGCAGGGCGAGTTGGAGCTGACCAACTACGGGCTGGTGCGCGCGGACAATGTGCAGGCCAACCTGCCGGCCGGTGATGCGCGGGCCAAGATCGAATACCTGCGCCCGGTGCCCAGCACCCTCAACGCTGGCGATGTGGTGGTGATTCCTTACCGCGTGCTGGCGTTGCAGAGCTTTGACCCCGAGGACGTGCTCAATGGTGCGGCCGGCTGCTGGAACTTCTCCTACCCGGTGAACGTGAAATACAGCAGCCAGTGCGCCAACGGCACGGTGGTCAATGGCCAGGCCAGTACGGCCTTCACCTCCAACGGCAGCACCGGCTCCTGTGGTGGCGGTTCGGGTGGCGGTGTCGGTGGCGGCGGTGGTGCCACCGGCGGTGGCGCCGGCGGCTGGGGCGGCTGGGGTGGTGGCGGTACGGGTGGCGGCATTTCCGTCATTCCCAAGCCCGTACCCACCGGCACGGCCCAGCAATGCGTGCCGCCTACCGATTGCGAGAGCGGTAACTGCCCGGGCGCCAACGGCGGCGGCAAGTAAGAGGTCGTCCAGGTCGGCATGCTTTGCTGTCGACCTGGCCATCTGGATGCTCGGGCAGTGACGCGCCTTGAAGGGGAAGGGGCTTGAATATGAAGCGATTGGTGTTGTGCCTCATCGTGATGGTCGGCTTATACCAAGGGTGGCAGACGTTCCGGCCGCACGACTCGACGTTGGCTTACTCGTCCGGCTCACCTTATGTGGTGGTTTACGGGCGTGATAGCTGCGGGTTTACCAGCCAGATGCGTAGTGGGTTGACTCGAGAAAACATCGAGTTCGATTACCGCATTGTCGATGACGGTGCGGTTGCGGACGGGTTGCATCAGAAGATGGAGAGCCTGGGGATTAGCACCCAGCTTTACGATCTACCCGTGGTTGAGGTGAATGGCAGGTTGCTGGTTCGGCCAGATATTTCGCTGGTCGTACGAGCGTACGGGGAGGGGTGATGTCGGTGGCGGTGGTAGTGGCCTTTTACCGCGCGCTGGTCCTGCAGAGCTTGACCTAGAGATGAGAGCCCACTAACGAAGGGGGGGCGGGTCTTGGGGTGGGAGAAAAACGGTGAAGATCAAAATCGAATAAAGACAAGATACTTGCAGAGCTCATCTGAATATCAGGATAATCACAGGTGGCGCGTTTTCGACTTTTCTAGACGCATATTCGGAAATACGACAGCCCCGTTATTTTAATCGTGGGTTTACTGCGCCAGCAGCCGATACCCGTCAGCGGTGCCATCCACGATCAGCGCGCAGTGCTCGCGGCTCTATTAGGTAAGTCAAAGGGATTTGAATGAAAGGATTCGGAAGCTTGCTCCGCTGTGCTATTGGGCGGATGGCGGGATCGGTCACTGCGCTTGCTGAGCGTCTTTTCAAGCTCGGCTTCTATTTCAATCTGACCGGTGGCTTTCGCTACTTCGGCAGTCCCTGCTCGTTAGAAAAAATCCGCGCTATAGCGATTATTGTGAGTCCCCCAGGTCAGGCAATCTGGGTCTTCCTCTGTCTGGCGAGTCGAGCCCGGTCAAGGTCTGGTTGCTCTATGAGTCAGGGCGCTTCATGAAAGGACTCCTAGGGTTTTTTTGTGCTGGCCTGCTGATGGCCGGTATCGTGCTCGATGTCTCTGCGTCTGAAGAACTGCTGATTCAGAGCAATACCACCATAGCCTCGACAGACCTTCAGCATGACGGCAAGCGCCTGATCGTTGATGGCGCCACCCTGACCCTTTCCGGCAGTCATGCCTATGAGTCGGTGTTGCTGCGCAATTCGGCGGTGCTGACTTCTCCCGTGGAGGCTTCCATCAACCTGCGGGCCGGCACCGTGGAGGTGGATGCAACATCACGCATCGATGTGAGCGCCAAGGGTAAGCAAGGTGTCGCGGGCACCATCTATTACGCAGGTGGTAGTTATGGCGGCAGGGGCGGCAACTATTCGTCATATGTCTCTCTGGAACCGTATGGGGATTTCCGCGAGCCGAGAGATCTTGGTTCCGGAGGCCGAAATGGAAGCTCCTCTTACACCCGCGGTGGCGGTGCATTTGAGCTGCAGGCCGACACCCTGAAACTGGATGGCCTGTTACAGGCCAATGGCCAGACCAATACGGCAAGTTATGCCTCTGGTAGCGGTGGCTCGTTGCTCCTGAGGGTGGGTGCACTAAGCCTGGGGCAACAAGCCCGTATTGAAGCGAATGGTGGTGGCTCATCGACTGTCTATACCTATGGCGGTGGCGGCGGGGGGCGCGTGGCGCTGTATTACGGCGCGGTGAACCAGGGCTCGCTGGTGACTCAGGTACTGGCCAAAGGTGGTTTGTCCACGCATGCCCAGGCAGGAGCGGCAGGCTCCATCTACCTGAAGGGCACCGATAACGGTACTGAAGAGTTGGTGTTCAATAACGATGGAGTGCCAGTGACTGCCTCGCTGGCGTTACTGGATCTGAGCAGTGGTGCGAGTTACGGCGGCAAGCTGAGCTGGAACAAAGTTGTAGGTGAAATCAAAGGCAAAGTGCCTTTTGATCCGGTGGTCAGCAGTGCCGTACAACTGGTAGTGGACAACGCGACCCTGAGCCTGTCGGGCAGTCATGCCTATGAATCGGTGCTGCTGCGCAATTCGGCGGTACTGACTTCTCCCGTGGAGGCTTCCATCAACCTGCGGGCCGGCACCGTGGAGGTGGATGCAACATCACGCATCGATGTGAGCGCCAAGGGTAAGCAAGGTGTCGCGGGCACCATCTATTACGCAGGTGGTAGTTATGGCGGCAGGGGCGGCAACTATTCGTCATATGTCTCTCTGGAACCGTATGGGGATTTCCGCGAGCCGAGAGATCTTGGTTCCGGAGGCCGAAATGGAAGCTCCTCTTACACCCGCGGTGGCGGTGCATTTGAGCTGCAGGCCGACACCCTGAAACTGGATGGCCTGTTACAGGCCAATGGCCAGACCAATACGGCAAGTTATGCCTCTGGTAGCGGTGGCTCGTTGCTCCTGAGGGTGGGTGCACTAAGCCTGGGGCAACAAGCCCGTATTGAAGCGAATGGTGGTGGCTCATCGACTGTCTATACCTATGGCGGTGGCGGCGGGGGGCGCGTGGCGCTGTATTACGGCGCGGTGAACCAGGGCTCGCTGGTGACTCAGGTACTGGCCAAAGGTGGTTTGTCCACGCATGCCCAGGCAGGAGCGGCAGGCTCCATCTACCTGAAGGGCACCGATAACGGTACTGAAGAGTTGGTGTTCAATAACGATGGAGTGCCAGTGACTGCCTCGCTGGCGTTACTGGATCTGAGCAGTGGTGCGAGTTACGGCGGCAAGCTGAGCTGGAACAAGGTCATTGGCGAACTGAAAGGTGAAATACTTTTTGATCCCGCCCTTGGCAACAAAACGCAGCTACTGCTCGATAGCGCGACCTTGACTCTTTCGGGCACGCACGCTTATGAGTCGGTGCTACTGCGCAATTCGGCGGTGCTGACTTCGCCAGTCGAGATGGCGCTCAACCTCAGTGCCGACACAGTGGATGTGGATGCGACATCGCGGATCGATGTCAGCGGTAAAGGCTCGCTTGCCTCTCTGGCGGTGGGGTACTACTGCGGCGGTAGCCATGGCGGGCTGGGTGGTAGTTACAACGGTGGCAGCGTGAACCCCGTATTTGGTGACAAGTTGATGCCGATTACTTTCGGTATCGGCGGTAAAAGCAGTTCTTCGGCTCAGACCCGCGGCGGTGGTGCGCTCTCACTGGTCGCGCGCGTTTTGCAACTGGATGGCCAGTTGCTCGCCAATGGCGCTAGCGGAGCAGCGGGCGGCATGATCGGCGGTGGTGCCGGTGGTTCGCTGTGGGTTAATGCTCAGCACTTGATTGGCAGCGCCACCACCCGTATCCAGGCTGTCGGTGGTAATGGCCTTAGTTCAGCGGGCGCGGGCGGTGGTGGGCGTATCGCCATTTATTACGCGGGGCTGCTGGATGTCGATGCGCTCAGCCAGATCAGTGTTGCGTCTGGAAGTGGCAGCAGTGCTGGCGGGGTCGGATCGTTGCACCTGGAGCATCGCATTGGCTCCACGGCTGTGCTTGGGACTAGCCTCGTTGATCAGATCAATAAGGATCTCCAGCAATTTAGCCTGGACTTCATCAATGCTGTCTCGCCGTCCTCCATCAACACAGACACCATCAGGCTGCAGGGTGGGGCAGGGGTGGTTCCGATCACCTCGATCAACGCAGTAAACCCCACGAAATACACTGTTGAACTGGGTACGGCCCTGGCTGATGGCGACTATGAGTTGCGTGTGTCGGGCATTCGCTCTGCCCAAGGCCGCGGCATGGACCAGGATGGCAATGGCATTGAAGACGAAGCGAGCGACGTCTTTGTGCGTACATTCACCATCGACCGTGCACCGCCGCCGGTACCCCAAGTGAGTGCACCGGCGATCTCTCCCGCAGTGAATGAACTCACAGTGCGCAAGGTGAGTATCAGCGGCTCTCGGGAAGATCAGACGGCGGTGCTAGTGAATGGGGTGCAACAGGTGCCGTTGGGTGATGGCGCCTGGAATATCGCCGATTTCGCCTTGCCGGAGGGTGTGGGTGAGCTGCAGATTCAAGCGCGCGATGCCGCTGGCAATCTATCGCCGGCAGCGCTGGTGAAGTTCAACGTCGACAGTTTGAAGCCTGCGCCGGCCCAGTACTCCCATTCCGGCAGTATTCGTGAAGTGCCCTCGTTCGTATGGGTACGCTTCGTTGAAGCAGGTAGCGGGCTGGATCTCGCCAATAGCAGCATTGTCCTGAAACGTTCGGGCAGCACCCTCTCCGGGCCGTTGACCTTGGACACTGATGTTTTGCGGTTGACGCCCTCTAGTCCCCTGTTAGAGGGGAGCTACACCTACGAGGTGCGTCTGCAGGACAACTTCGGCAATCGCTGGTCGGGAACCAACACTTTCAATCTCGACTACAGCGTGCCGGCGGCGCTGGTTCTGAATGATTACCCCAGCGTTACCACGAGTGGCAAGCAGCGTTTCTCCGGTTCCAAGGAGGCTGGCACTACAGTTCGTATCCGCAATATTGCCGGTAATGTGCTGGTAACCATCGGCGGCAGTACGGTCTGGCAGTACGACCTGACCCTCTCCCCGGGCGACAACCTGTTCACCGTCGATCAGACCGATGCCGCTGGCAACGTCAGTCCGCGTACGCCGTTCCAGATTCGCTTCGACAACCAGGCACCGGGGAATGTGCTGCTGAGCGCGGACCCGCGTGGCAATGGTACCTCGGTGAAATTGTCCTGGCCGACCTACGATGAAGTCGCCAACGGCAACGACATCAAGGAGTACCAGGTATACAGCGCCGCCCAGGCCTTCACTTCGATCGCGGGCGCCCAGCTGCTGCAGAAAGTGCCGGGTGGCACCAAACAAGTAGTGATCGCTGGCCTGACGCGTAACGAAGAACGTCATTACGCAGTGCTTGCGGTGGATCATCAGGGGCTGCAACAGAGCGATGTGACGTCGCTGGCCGTGACTCCGCAAGATAGCTTGCCGCCGGAAGAGGTCGGCGGGCTGCACGTGAAACCCGGTGCGGATCAGCTGGAGCTGAGCTGGCAGACTAGCGCCAATAGTGCCGCAGACCTGTCGGGTTATGCGCTGTATGTCGGCGCCAATGGCGAGCAGCGTATTGATCTGCCGCTGGCGACGCTGGTCAATGGCCTGCGTTACACCTTGACTGGTCTGGCTGCTGCGCAGGCGTATCCGCTGAGGCTGGTGGCTGTGGACGCCGACGACAACGAGAGTGCCGGTATCCGCAATCCTGGCGTCACGTGGCTGGCCAACCCGCAAGGGGTCGAGTTGGAACCGTTTGCCAACCGCTTTGATGTCAGTTGGTCGGCTGCCGAACCCGCGGCATTGCTCAGCGGATACCGCGTCTATATCGCTGATGCACCGTTCAACTCGGTGAATGGCATGACTCCGCGCCTGTCGCGCAGCGCGACACAGTTGAGCGGTTCGGTGGCGGGCCTGCAGAACGATCAGACCTACCATGTTGCCGTGACGGCAGTGAATACCTCGGGTGGTGAGAACCCGCAGGTCCAGTCATTCACCGTCAAACCACAGGCCGATGCCGCTGGCCCGCAGCTCACGCAATTGAGCTGGAACAGTGTGGCCGGAACTGTCGACCTGCTGAGCGGCGGCGAGTTGGCCACCTTGGGTGAGCTGCAACTGCAGGCCAGCGATGAGTCGGGTATCTCCCGAATAGAGCTGAGCCTGGATGGTCAGCCCCTGGGGCAGGCCATCCAATCGGCTACGGGTTACCGCCAACCCCTTGATCTGGTTCGTATCAGCGATGGCGAGCACAGGCTGGGGCTGAAGCTGTACGACACACTGGAGAATCTCAGCGAGACCAGTGTGGAACTCGATGTTGCACTGGCAGAACCGGCCAAGCCGTCGCTGCGCCTGCAGAGCCAGGCCCAGACCAGCAACACTGCCGCGCAGGTGCTTATCGTGCGCGGGCAGGCCAATGCGTTGGCCCAGGTCGAGTTGAATGGCGACCTACTGGCGGGTGAGTTCGACCTGGCTGGCAGTGGCGAGGTTCTGCTGCCGGTCACCTTGGCCGAGGGCGAGAACCAGCTGACTGCGCGCCTGCGCCATGCCAATCGCAGCGATTTCGGCGATGACAGCGATCCTCTCAGCGTGACGCTGGACACCACCTTGCCGGATGCCCCGCAGGGCCTGCAGGCGGTTGGCAAGACTCAGGGTGTGGTCCAGTTGAATTGGGGGGCGGTCACGCCGAATACGGCAGTGGGTTACAACCTGTATGTAGCCAACCAGCCATTCACCGAGAACAGCGGCGCCAGCCGGATCAACAGCAGCCCGATTGCGGCGGCCAGTTATACCCACAAGCCGACAGCAGATGGGACCTACTACTACCGTGTCGTCAGCGTGAACAAGGTTGGCTCGGAGAGCGCCCTGTCGGCGCAGAAGTCGGCGACGGCTGATCGCGTACTGCCGCGAGTCGACAGCATCACCTACACCTCGCAAGGTCAGGTTGCGGCAGATGGTCGTCATGCCCAAGGACGTGTGGATGTACGCGTGAAAGTCAGCGAGCAGCTGCGTAATGCCCCCTTCCTCAGCTTGGACGTGCCGGAAGGCGCCTCCATCCCGGTGCGCATGACCCAGGCCGCCAACGATCCGTTGTATTACCAGGGCAGCTTCGACATCACCACCTCGCTGCCATCGGGCCTGTTGTATGCGCGGGTATCGGCCTACGACAACGTGGGTAACGAAGGCACTGAGATCATCGAAGGCAAGAGCCTGCGCATCGACACCCAGGGACCGGATGTCCAGCAGCTGTCGCTGTTGCCGGAGAGCCCGGTGGAAAACCTGGTCGCGAACAATCAGGGTCGTGAGGTGCAGGTGATTTTGCGCCTCAGCGATGAGCCGACGGGCATGCCGCAGCTGGCTCCGCAACTCAATGGCCAGTCAGTAGGCAGCCCGCTTGCATTGACCCGCGATGCCCAGTCGCAGCCAGGTAGCCCGATCTACACCGGCAGCTTCAGGTTACCCAGCGCCGCCGGCCAGCAGCAGGTGGATCTGCTCGGTTTCGCCTACGAGGCGGTGGACGATCTGGGCAATCGCAGCGAGCGCATCCAGGGTCGCCGCGACTTCCAGGTGTACCAGGGAACCCTGCCGCCGCTGGACATCCCGCAAGGGCTGAGCGGCAAGGCGGTATCTGCGGGGCGTGTGGTGCTGGGCTGGAAGCCAGTGGCTGAGGCCAGTGCATACCGCATCCTGCGCCGGGCCGAAGCCGAGCAAGGCTTCAGCGAGCTGGCGCGGGTGCGCGAGGCAAGCTTCGAAGACAACCTGCCGGTCGCGGCGCAAGCGGATGGCGTGTACTTCTATCAGGTCGCCAGCATTCGCGAACATGAAGGCAAGGAAGCAGTGAGCCAGTCCAGCGAAGCCGTGCGGGTCGAGGTGGACAGTCAGGCATCTTCGGCCCCGCGCCAGTTGCAGGCCGAGATGAATGGTGCGGGTGTGGTCCTGCGTTGGCAGGCACCTGCCGAGGCCGGTGCCTACAGCTACAACCTGTACCGTGCCGACGTCGGCCAGGATGTGCCGATCACTCTTGCGGGGCGTACCGCGCTGCAGAGCAAGATTCCGGAGCTGATTGCCCTCGACAGCCAGCCCTCCGACAGCGAGCACGCCTACACCGTGACGGCGGTGGACGCCGCCGGCAACGAGTCCGCCCCGGCCGATACCGTCTACCTGAATGCCGGGTTGCTGCCGGTGCGCGACCTGAAACTGGTCTCCCATGAAGGTGAGCCACCGCTGTTGCAGTGGGATCACAGCGGCCAGGATGTTGTGGGCTACAACGTCTATGTCGGTGCCGAAGGCAGCACGCAGAAGCTCAACAGCCAGTTGCTCCAGGTCAAGCAATACCAGGACCAGGGGCTGACGCTGCCACTGACTGCCGACCGCCGCTACAGCATTACCGCGGTGGATGCCCAGGGTGTTGAAAGCCTGCCGCATGCGCTGTTGCTACCGGCCCTGCGTGCAGAGCTGCGCGCGGACCAGCAACTCCAGCGCGGTCTGTTCAATACCCTTTACTACCGGGTCAGCAACAACAGCGCGTTGGAACTGGGGCGCCTGCGTTTGCGCGTCAGTACCGAGGTGAATGGCGAGATCAAGCAGCACCTCTCCGACTACTTCGAGGTTGCCCCAGGCAGCCTCGAGGAAGTGTCGGTGGTGATCGGCGGCTATCCGGAGCTGCCGGGTGTGGTGCCGCTGAGCAGTGAGCTGATCTATGCCCCGCAGCCGGGCGAGGAAGTGCTGATCCAGCGCCGCGAATCGTTGCCGGCCGGTGAGAACGCGCTGCTGGTACAGCTGCTGGCCGATGATCTGACGCGGGGTGGCGCGGCCCAGGTTCGTCTGCGTCTGGAAAACCCCAGCGACGTGGCAACCGAACTGGTTACCGCCCGTGCCAATGGCAGCCAGGCGTCGGACGAAATGCGTCTGGTGCTCGAGGACCTGCAAGGCAACGTGCTGGCCAGCCAGCCGATCAAGGCCAATCTGGGCAATGGTCTGGTGACCGTACGTGACGGCCGTACCGTGCTCCGCGTCGGGGCGCTGGACACCGTGGAAACCGAGCCCTTCAGCATTGCTGTGCCGGTGGCTGCGCCCGATCAGGTACGCCTGCGTCTGGAGGCGGATTACCTGCATTACCAGACCGGCCTGCCCACCGAACAGAAGATTCGCGGCCTGCGCAGCAGTCGCGAGATGACCCTGGTGGAAAGTCCCTACTACGGTGAGCTGACTCAGGTCGCTCCGCAGCAGCTACAGGCCGGCGATAAGGTCCTGCTCACTGGCCGCGCCCTCAAGCGCGAAGATGACCAGCCGCTGGCCAATGTTGACCTCAAGATCGTGCTCACCGTGCGTGGCTTCGAGCGGGTGGTCAGTGTCACCACCGATGCCCTGGGCCAGTTCTCCTATGAGCATCAGACGGCAGTGGCCGACTCCGGCAACTATCAAGTGTCTGTGGTGCACCCGAACATCGCGACGCGGCCACAGCATGGACAGTTCCTGATCCAGGGCGCCTCCGTTTCACCGTCGAGCGTCAGCACGCAATTCCCACGCAACTACGAGCAACTGGTGACCGTTGTGGTCGATGCAGGTCACGACACGGCGCTGAACAACCTGCGCCTGGAGTACGTCAAGCCAACCGGCAGCAGTGGCTTGCCAGTGGGCATCAAGGTGCTGGCCAGCCCGCCCTTGAACCTGGCGGCGCAGAAGCGCGGCAACCTGACCCTGCGCATCAGCGGCGATAACAGTGCCGCAGCCAGCGGTTTGCTGGACTATCGCGTCGTCGCCGATGGGCTGAGCAAGCCGCTGGGGCAGACGCGCATCCAGTACAGCCTGGTGGAGGCGCGCCCTGTGATCAACGTCAGCCCTAACCAGATCCGTACCGGCCTCAAGCGCGGTGGTGAAGAACAGGTCGAGACCGTCAATCTGAAGAACACCGGTCTGGACGTGTTGCGCAATGTGCGCCTGAGTCTGCACAACAGCGAGGGCGGCGCACTGCCGGAATGGGTCAGCCTGCGCAGTGCCGAACGCCTGAGCGATCTGGCAGTCGGCGCGGCCGTGCCGCTCAATATCGCCTTCAAACCGGGCGATGGGGTGGCGGAGGGCAACTACTACGTCACCCTGCGTATTCAGAGCGACAACCACCCGCAGGTGGATGTCGCCATGGAAGCGGCGGTGACTCAGTCGGGCCAGGGCGGGGTGATCTTCCAGGCATCGGACATCTACACCGGCACCCGGGATGACAACGGCCAGCTGATCCCCGGCCTGGCCGACGCCAAGATCAAACTGCAAAACCGCAACGTGCTGACGGAGGAATACAGCGTCACCACCGACAATCGCGGTCAGGCGCTGCTGGAGAACATTCCGGCCGGTGAATACACCTACCGCGTCTCGGCCTGGGACCACGAGGATCTGGCCGGGCAGCTATGGATCAAGCCGGGGATGACCCAGGCCGAACAGGTGTTCCTGATGAGCAAGCTGGTCACCGTGGAGTGGTCGGTCAAGGAAATCACCCTGGAGGATCGCTACGAGGTCATCCTGGATGCCACCTTCAAGACCAATGTGCCGACTGCATTGGTGATGATCGAGCCGTTGTCGATTAACCTGCCGGCGATGCGCAAAGGCGATGTGCTGCAAGGTGAGTTGACCTTGACCAACTACGGCCTGGTGCGTGCGGATGATGTGACGGCCTCGCTGCCAGCGGGCGACGCCCGAGCGAAGATCGAGTACCTGCGTTCGGTGCCCAACACCCTGCATGCCGGGGACGTGGTGATCATTCCGTACCGCATCGTCGCCCTGCAGAGTTTCGATCCGGACGACGAGCTGAATGGCGCGGCCGGTTGCTGGAGTTTCAACTACCAGGGCGTGGTCAGCTATGCGAGCTACTGCGCCAACGGTGTTCGTGTATCGGGTCGGGCCAATGTGGCCTGGCACTCCGCCGGTGGTGGCAGCTGTGGTGTGGCTGGTGGTGCGGGGTCCTGGGGGGGGCTGGGGCGGTAGCGGGGGTGGTAGCTTCATCCCGCGGCCAACGCCGGTCAGCGATCAGCAGTGCGTACCATCGCCGAATTGCGAGAGCGGTAACTGCCCGGGCCTGGGTGCCAACGGCGGCGGCAAATAACTAGATAACGAAAAGGATGCCTGCCCCATCGGGGTAGGCACTAAGGGAGTGCGTGCTGTGGTTAAGGGTATTTTCGGCCGTTTGGGCCTGTGGTTGTGTGGGGGCGTACTGGCAATGGGGGCTGGCTTGGCACAGGCCAAGCCGGGTATCGACCATCGTTTCGCCACCCCGCACTACGCCGAAGGCCGTCTGCAGCTGGATGTGCTCGACCTGCAGGTGCAGGCCCTGGGCGCGCCGGTGCGCATCCTGCGTAGCTGGAAGGGCGGCAAGTGGGTGTGGAACGAGCGCTGGGCCGACCTGGAAGTGCTCGGCGCCGCCGATGCGTCCGCGCCGCAGGGCGCCGCCGACCCGGCCAACGCCGACAAGCCCTACGCCATCGTTCGCGCCGGGCAGAGCTACCTGCGCGCGAGCAGCACCGCGCAAGGCCAGGACATCGCGTTCAACAACCTGCCGCAACGTACCCTGATCGCCCTGCAGCGCGGCCTGGCGGGCTACCGCTGGCAAGACACCCAAGGCAACCGCAACGAATACGACGCTCAGGGCCGCATCACTGGCTACACCGACCACAACGGCATTCGGACCAGCCTGGTGCGCGACAGCGAAGGGCGCATCGCCGAGATCAAGGATCACCACGGCGAGAGCCTGATCACCCTGACCTACAGCGCCGGCAACCTGACCAGCGTCAAGGACTACAGCGGCCGCGAAGTCAAATACGAATACAGCAACAACCGACTCAGCGCCGTGACCGACGTGCTCGGCAAACGCTGGCAGTACCACTACGACGCCAACGGCCTCTCTGGCTACACCGACCCGCTGCAACAGCGCACCGGCTTCGTCCTCGGCAAGGACGACCGCGTGCAGGAACGCCGCCTGCCGGATGGTCGCTTCACCCAGTACAGCTACAGCTACGACGAAGCCCAGGAACAGTACTACGTGCGCAGCGTTGACCAGGCGGGCCTGGTCAAAGAACAGTGGTACGACCGTCTGGGTCAACTGGTGCGTGAGCAACTGGACGGCGAGACCCAGTTCAGCCGCAGCTACCTGCTCTCGGACCGCTCCAGCGACATGAGCAAAGTGGCCGAGGCCTACCGCATCAGCGGCAAAAGCCTGGCCGTGACCAAGGAAATCTCCCAACGCCAGGGCCGTGCGCCATCGCCCTACGTGGCGCAGATGACCGAAGAAGACGCCCACGGCAACCGCACCCTGACCGAGTACAACCGCTACGGCCAGACCATCCGCGTGCAGTACGCCGATGGCAGCGAGATCAGAAAGAGCTACGACCCGGCGACCAACCGCATCGCCGAAGAGATCAGTGAGCGGGGGATCAAGACCCAGTACCGTTACGACGGTAAAGGCAATCTGATCGAGTTGATCGAAGCGGCGGGGCTTCCGGAAGAAACCCGCACCGGCTACCGCTACAACGCCTTGGGCCAACTGGAAGGCGAAGACCGTCCTGGTGACGAGGCGGCGCAGACCCCGGCGGCGAGTTGGAACTACGGCTATGACGGTAAGGGCAACCGCAATCTCACCCGAGACCCGCTGAATTACGAAACCCGCTACACCCATGATGTGTTGGGCAATGTGCTGAGCGTAACCAATGCCTTGGAGAAGACCTGGGCCAGTACCTATGACGCGGTGGGCAACCTGAAGAGCCTGAAGACACCGCTCAATCAGGAGACGTTGTACGGGTATGACGACCTGGGGCAGCGGGTCAGCGTGCGGGCGCCAAATGGGGCGACTCAAGTCATAGAACCGAATGCGACGGGGCTGCCGAAGAGCATTACCGACGCGGCGAATGCGCGGACTCAGTTTGAGTACGATGCGAGTCAGCGGCTGGTGGCAGTGGTGGACCCCTATGGTAATCGGGTCGAAAGGCAGTACGACAGCCGAGGCCGTCTGAAGACGAGTAAGGACCAAGCAGGCAATGCTGCACAGTATCGCTATGAGCAGGATCGGTTGTCTGGTGTCGACTATCCGACTTACCAAGAAAACTACGAATACGATAGCCGTGAGCGACGGCTGAGTGAGGCTCGCCTCTATAGCGAGCGTGGTGAGGTTAAGACTCAGCGAGACCAGTTTCGCTATCTGGCAGATGGTTTGCAGTCAGAGTGGATAGATCCTGCACAAAACGCTACTCGCCCCAGCTACGACAACCTGGGACGGTTAACTAGCAGCACCGATGCCGAAGGTGGTGTGACTCGTTTTACCTACGATGCTCGCGGCAATATGGTCCAAGTTACTGATCCGGCGGGGCGTATAACTCGTTTCCGCTACGATGCCCGCGATGCAGTGGCGAGCGAAATCAAGGCTGGCAATGGTGATACGCCGACGACAGAGCGTCGCTACGTTTATGACAAGGTTGGCAATCTCAAGCAGGCCACCACCCCGGATGGCCGGGTCAGCACCTACCACTACGACGACAGCAATCACCTGTTGCGCATCGATCATTTCGCCACGACTTCGGCGGTAGAGATCGACGAGACGAATGGCACCACCACCTACGGTTACAATGTACTTAATCGACTGGCCAGCTACGAAGATGAAGCCAGCAAGGCCATCTACACACACGATGTGCTAGGTCGGGTGGAAAGCATCACAACCACCTACAAACAGGCCGATCCGGTTTTCAGCAAGACCATCAGCTACATCTACGATTTGAACGGCCGCAAGACCAGCTACACCACGCCGGAACAGCAGAGTTACGGCTACCGCTACACTCCGCATGGCCGCTTGGCCGGAGTCAGCATTCCCGACGAAGGCAGCATCAGCTTCCAGGACTTCAACTGGCTAAGGCCGCAGAGCATCCTGTTTCCTGGTGGTAACCAGTACAGCCTGGGCTACGACGGGCTGCAGCGCTACGAAAGCCGGGTGCTCAAGGATGCCGCCGGCAATCCGATGCTGAGCTGGCAGTATGACTACGATGCTGTGGGCAATATCACCGCCATCGAAGGCCAGGGCGGCAAGACCACCTACGACTACGACAAGCTATACCGCCTGACCGAGGCCAAGTATCCCGAGGGGGATGGCCGCAAAAACGAAGCCTATGTCTACGACGGTGTGGGCAACCGTCTGGACGAGGCCGTCAGTAAAGACGAGCTGGATATCGGCCAGTGGCAGTACAACTCCCATAACCAGCTAGTTAGTCACGATGGCATCGGCTATCGCTACAACCGCGATGGCCACTTGATCGAGCGGGGTGCCCTGCAGGCTGATGGCAGCCTGATCCAGAGCGGCGCCATCGACCATTGGCTGTATCAGTACGACGCCCGCGCGCGGTTGGTGGAGGTGGAGAAGAACGGTCAGGTGCTGGCCCGCTACACCTATAACCCATTGGGGCAACGGATCGGCAAGACCCTGCCGCAACAGGGCACGACCACCTACTACCTGTACAGCGAAGAAGGGCTAGTAGGCGAGTACGACGCTCAGGGCGAATTGCTGCAGGAGTATGCCTACAACCCGACCGCGCCATGGATGAGTCAGCCGCTATTCACGCGTGCCAAGTCGAATGCTCAAGGCTCAGCTCTGCAAGTGCACTACTACGGCACTAGCCATCTGGGTACGCCGGAAGTGGCCTTCCTGAAGAGTGGGGAGGTGACGTGGCGTGCTAAGACTCAGGCCTTTGGCGAAGCGACAGTGACGCTCAATGCCCTCAATAACCCACTGCGTTTCCCAGGGCAGTATTTCGATCAGGAAACCGGGCTGCATTATAATTACTACCGAGACTATGATGCGAGCCTCGGCCGATATATGCAAAGTGATCCAATTGGAATCGCTGGAGGTCTAAATTATTATGCTTATGTCGGAGGTCGCCCGCTACGGTATATTGATCCAAGTGGCACAAATGCGATTGTGGTTGGTGGCTTCATTGCTGCTGTTGTCTATTTAAGTGTTTCTGCAGCAGTAAATAGCGGGAATGTTGCGAATAATGCTGGTGAGTGGGAGGAGGATCAGTGGGGAGAGGGTGACTGGGAAGATGACTGGGAAGATGGCGCAGATGATGATAGTGATTGGTGGGATGATGACTATCATAATGATGAAAATTGGATTTTGGATAAACCTGTCCCCGTGTCGTGTAGTGAGATAAAAGCTGATTTGCAGGTTCTAAGAGATGCATTAGAGCGTCGATTGAGGCAGTTAAGGCCTGATGACGCTAATAATATAGTGGGTAAAGATCATCGCGCTAGAATAAAAAGAGTAAAAGACAGAATAGCTGTTTTGGAAATTGCACTTGAAACATGTCAGGCGGATGTGGCTTCTTGTCCTGTGCCAACTGAGCAGCAGAACTCTTAATTATGGTGGTGAAATGAATACAGTGAGTTTGCATGTTTCTGAGTTGAGGGGCTTTCTTGGGGCTATGCAGGTTCTCTGTGGTGATAGATATAGTTTTGGGGTGGATTGCCTTGATGATGAAGGCGGAGTTGAATCATCGGTTCTGAAGCATTTTTCTATGCTTGGATCAGGATTTCAGTGTAATTCCGTTGATCAAGAATCTTTTGAGGATGTGAAGTCGCTCCTTGATAAATATTTATTCCGCGCTTTACCTGCTCTTGGTCAGGGGTGTAAGAAGAGAATTGCACGGCAGTTGATTGAGTACTATGGGTTGATTGCCACTGCCGAGAATGAGTTTGGAGCTTTTAATCCACTCTCTGTGCAGGGGGCTATATATGTGCCTGATGTAAGCTCTGTTTTCTATGTTGAGTGTTCTTATTATGCGGTGAAAGTGGGGCGCTACATTGTATTGACGGGGCTGGGTGTAAAGCGTGACAGCTAAACTCTGATTTCGGTGAACTTTGTCGATCTTCGACATTTTCTGGTTGTAACCATCTCTGCGGCTTCGAAGTTTTTTCACAAGCATTATGGAGCTCATCTTTGGACGGGTTTCGGTTTTTAGATTGAAGTAATTGTGGGGCTTGCCCCCACTCTAAAAGTGGTTGGCTTTGCATGTGGTGGGTGGTTGCCCGCTCTAGAAATTTGGGGGAATAATGTTCAAGCAATGGATGGCCGGTCTACTGGCCCTATGGAGTGTGGGCGCCTGGGCCGAAGAGGACCTGTGCGCGGTGGTGCTGATCGAGATCGCCCAGGAGTTGACCCTGGAGCGTCAGGCCTTCGAGGCCACGATGCGCATCAACAACGGACTGGATACCATCAGCCTGGACAGCCTGACGGTCAATGTGCTGTTCGAAGACGAGCAGGGCAATGTGGCCAAGGCCAGTTCCGACCCCAATGCTACTGATGCGGCCTTCTTCATTCGCCTGGACGACAGCAATAACGTCAACAGCCTGCAATCCGGCGCAGATGGCGCCATCACCAATGGTGTGGTGCCGGCCAAGGCCAGTGGCGTGCTGCGTTGGCTGATCATCCCCACCGCTGGCGCGGCCGGCGAGAGCCTGTCCGGCAAACGTTACGCCGTAGGCGCCAGCCTCAGCTACAACGCCGGCGGCAAGGTTGAGTCGTTGACGGTGACCCCCGACACCATCACGGTCAAACCCCAGCCGGAGCTGACCCTGGACTACTTCCTGACCAAGGAAGTGATCGCCGACGATGCCTTTACCCCCGCCATCGAAGCGCCGGAGCCCTATACCCTGGGTGTGCGCGTGCGCAACAGCGGTCGCGGTGAAGCCAAGAGCGTGAAGATCGAATCGGCCCAACCGAAGATCATCGGCAATGACCTGGGCCTGGCGATCAACTTCCGCATCACCAACAGCTTCGTCGACGAGGCCCCCGCGGCGCCGACCCTGTTGATCGATTTCGGCAACGTCGCTCCGGGCAAGAACCGCAATGGCCGCTGGCTGATGGAAAGCAGCCTGTCGGGCCAGTTCATCGATTTCAAGGCATCCTTCACCCACCCGGACGAACTGGGCGGCCAGCTGACCTCCCTGCTGGAGGCGGTGAACGCGCATTTCCTCCTGCGCGATGTACTGGTCGACCTGCCGACCCGTGACCGCACCCGCGACTTCCTCGGCTATGTGGGCGATGCGCTGTATGTGTTCGAGTCCGACAGTGTTGGCCAGACGGACAACGCGCCCTGCGTGGACTGCGCCCCGGTGGCTACCCTCAGTGGCTCGCTGAATGGCGGCTCGACCCTGCGTAGCCTGACGGTGAGTGATATCCAGCCGGGCTATGGCTACGTGCGCGTGGCCGACCCCTATGCCGGGCAGAAGGGCCTGCAGCGTGTAGTGCGCAGCAATGGCACGGCGCTGGCGCCGCACAACGCCTGGCTGAGCAAGGAGCGGGCTGAGGACGGCCGCGCCTTCAACTACTACCTGAACGTGTTCGATACCAACCCGGACACCCAATACAGCGTCGAATTTGGTGAGCTGACCCAGGAGCCGAAGGCGCCGGTATTCATGCCCATCACCGACCGCAGCACCTACGAGGGTGGCCAGGTCGGCTTCCTGGTGCGGGCCAGCGACCCCAATGGCAATGTGCCAAAACTGTTTGCCGAGGGCTTGCCCACGGGCGCCACCTTCAAGGATGACGGGGGCGGCAGCGCTACCTTCTCCTGGACGCCGCTACAAGGCCAGGCTGGCCGTTACGTGGTGAATTTCCGTGCTTCCGATGGCTTGCTGGATAGCACCTTGCCAGTCGGCATTCGGGTATTCCGCGAGGGTGACAACGACGGCGACGGCATGGACGACGCCTGGGAGAACGAACAGTTCGGCAACCTCGACCGTGACGGCAGTGGCGACCTCGACAACGACGGCGTCAGCGACCTGGATGAGCATGACCAGGACTCCGATCCCAAGGAGGCTGAGCTGACGCCTTTGCCGCCGCAGCTGGATGTACCGGCGGACAATGCCGAGGTCACCGAGCTGGTCCCGACCCTGCGGGTGCAGAACAGCGCCAATGGACAGGGCAAGAACTTCAAATACTGGTTCGAGCTGTACGAGGACGAAAACCTGGGCAGCCTGGTGGCCAAGTCGGCCGCCATTGAAGAAGGCAGCAGCCACACCGAGTGGGTGGTGAGCGCTGACCAACTGATCGGCAATGCCAGCCTGCACGATAATCGCCGCTACTACTGGCGTGCGCGGGTCAGCCATGCCAGCGGCGACAGCGAATGGCTCAATGGTCGCTTCTTCATCAACCAGGCCAACGACCTGCCCAGCGCCCCCGCGTTGCTCAACCCGACCCCGATGGGGCTGGTGGCGCAGCAGCGGCCGACCTTCCAGTTCAACAACAGCTTCGACCTGGATCAGGATGCGCTGAGCTACCGCGTGCGGGTATTCAGCGAAGCGGATGATGAGTTCACCGAGCCGGTGGTGGAAGTGACCGGTTTGTTGCCTGGCGCCAATGGCGTGACCGAGTGGCAGTCGCCGATCGATCTGCAGGAGAAAAGCTTCTACCTGTGGCTGGTGGAGGCGGTCGACGAGCACGGCGCGGTGACCCAGAGCGAACCGAGCATGTTCGGCGTGAGCCTGAGCAACGAGGCACCGAGTGAGCCGGTGCTGGCCTGGCCGCTGCAAAACCAGCAGATCGACAAGGCCGAAGGCGTGGTGCTGCGCCTGGATGCAGCGAGCGATCCAGAGCGCCAGCCCCTGAACTACCGCATTCAGCTGGACACCAGCGAGCGCTTCGATTCTGGGGCGGTGCTGGATTCCGACTGGTTCGCGGCGGCCCAGGCGGGCGTGCAGTGGAGCGTGCCGCAGGCGCTGAGCGAGAACCAGCAGTACCACTGGCGTGCGCGTGCCAGCGATGGCGAGCAGGAGTCGGCCTGGGTAACCGGTAGCTTCAAGGTCAACCAGTACCAGGAAGCGCCCGCCACACCGACGATCAGCAACCCGGCCAACGGGGCCTGGGTGGAGGTGCGTAACCCGCGCCTGGAGGTGCACCCGGCGGTGGATCCGGATGGCGATGCGCTGTCCTATGAGTTCGCCTTGCACACCCTGGATGATGCCGAGCCACTCGCCACGCAAGTAGTGGCCGAACTAGGCTGGACACCGTCCTTCCCGCTGCAGGACAACAGCGACTACCGCTGGCGCGTGCGCACGCTGGACGCCACCGGGCTGAGTTCGCCGTGGAGCAGCTGGCAGCAGTTCTTCGTCAACGAGAATGGTGTGGACGATGCGCCGGGCCTGAGCTTCGTGCTGCCGGAAGCCGAGCAGACCCTTACCGGTGGGACTGTTTCCATCCAGTGGACGGACCAGGATCCGGACAGTGCCGCGACCATCGACCTGCTCGCCAATGGCCAGGTGATCGCCAGTGGCCTGGTGGAAGACCAGGACGGCGATGCCGACCGGTTCGAGTGGTCGCTGGCCGGTGTGCAGCCGGGCACCTATCGCATCAGCGCGGTGATCCGTGACGCCAGCAACAACGTGACGGTGGAAGCCTGCTGCAGCGTGATTCTGCTGCCGCCGACGCCGCAGGTCCGCGTGACCCCGGTGGGCGGCGTGCAGCTCGACGAGTTTGGCGAGACGGTGGTTGAGGTCGAAGTTGGCCTGGACCGCAGCCCGAAACCGGGCCAGAGCGTGATGCTCAACCTGGCGCTCAGCGATGAAACCGAGGCCCGTCTGCTCAACGAGCAGCCGTACCTGTATTTCACCGCCGAGAACTGGCAGCAACCGCAGCGCATCCGTGTGTTGGGTGTGGACGACTGCAGCATCGATGGCCCGCAGGCCGTGGGCGTGCAGCTGTTGCCGCTGCAGAGCAGTGACAGCGACTTTGCCGGCCTCGATCCGCAGGATGTGCTGCTGACCACGGCAGACAATGAACAGGAAGGGCAGAGCCTGTTCATCTGCCATTACCAGGTGGTTTCCCGCTCTGAGCCGGATGCTGCAGGCCTGGTGGATATCACCCTGCGTCCCGAGTTGCTGAATACCGGCGTGGCGCTGACCTCGGCCGAAGCCGAGCCAACCGTGCAGGGCAGTGACATCACCCTGGCCGGTGCCGCGCAGGTGCGTTTCAGCAAGGTGCTGAGTGGTATGCGCAGTCAGGCCCACGAAACCATTGTGTTGCGTCAGTTGGCCAACGAGCCGGTACTGTTCAGCCGCCTGCACTGGGCCATCGAAGCCGGGGAGCCAGAACCGGTCACCCAGGGTGGCGATGGTGTGGATAATCTGAATGGCACAGCCGCCAACGACACTATCGATGGTAAGGGCGGGGATGATGTGCTCTTTGGTGGTTCGGGTGACGACGTGCTGATTGGCGGTGCTGGTAAGGACACGCTTCTCGGTGACTTCGGCGATGACACATTTATCGTTCTCGGCAATGACATCTCATCGGACACTTTCAATGGCGGCAATGGCTATGACCGTATCTTGGGGGGAGAAGGTGACGATGTGGTTCGGGTCAACGATTACACGCTTGGTAAACGTGTGGAGTTGATCGACGGCGCCGAGGGAAGCAACCGCATCGAAGGTACCGCGGATGCGGATAGCATGGACTTTAGTCTGACCGAGCTGCGCAATATCGACGCTATCGACGGTTTGGCAGGTAATGACTTTATTGTGGGTAGTACTGGGGGGGATGTAATTGTCGGTGGGTTAGGAAACGATGTGATCCGAAGTGGACTCGGAGACGACAGGTACTTGGTGGCCGGTGAGCAAGGCTATGACCGCATCACTGGTGGTGAGGGGGACGATGTACTGCTGGGGTCTGCCGGGGATGATCGCGTTGGCTTCACTTACTATGGCGGTCCCCTCAACTTCGAGGGTATTGCTGGTGCTGATAGCGTGGAGCGTATTGATGGTGGCGATGGCGTGAACATTATCGCCGGTGATGATGCGGACAATACTCTCTACTTCTCGGCAACCATTCTGCAAAACATTACGCGGATCGATGGGCAGGGTGGCAAGGACAAGATACGGGGCAGTGCGGGAAATGACGTCATCGATGGCGGGGCGGGGATCGATACCGTCAACGGCGAGGCCGGGGACGACACATTGCTGTTCTACGGTACGAATGTTGAGCTCGATGCAATGGTGTCGGAGGCAGGGCTGGACCGGCTGATGGGCGATGCGGGTATGGATCGACTGCTAGGCAGTTCCGGCGACGATATCCTGGTGCTTCCGGCCTTCTCGGCGGGCATCAATAGCATCGAGTTGATAGATGGCGATGGTGGCCTCAATCGAATCGTAGGGACTGGAATTGCTAATACCCTGGATTTTTCCTCGACCCGTCTTGTGGGGATTGCTCAGATCGAGGGGTTCGGTGGTGCTGACCGACTCACCGGCAGCGCTGATGCAGATGTATTGGTAGGTGGTAAAGGCTTTGACTACCAGCAAGGCGGCAACGGTGGCGATGTTTACCGTTTTGCCCTGGGGCATGACAAAGACACCCTGGAAGATAACGGCGATGAAGCCGATATTGATCGGCTTGTCATAGAGGCTCCCTGGACTCCGCAGGAAGTTTGGATAGTCAAGAGTGGTTCCGATCTCGGCGTGTACAAGGCACCCCTCAGTGTCTCCGAAAACGTCACCGATCTAGTCACCATCAAAGGGTGGTATAGCACGCCGCGCAATCGCATTGAGCGCATTGAACTCCCTGGTGGTTGGGTGCTGCAGCCTGAGGATGTTGAGCCGCTACGTGAACTGATGTCTGTCACACCGTCTATCGCGGCTAATCGCTCAGCCACCAAACAAGCACTGCTTGATGAGGCATTAGCCAAAGCCTGGAAGAGGTAGGAGCCTTAGTCTTGAAACGGCCCCATCAGGGGCCGTTTTTTCTATGCCTTGTGCTTTTGCAAGTCAGCCCGGCTCAGCGCCACCACTTCGGGACTGCACTGAGACTGGCAGGATGCTTGTTTATGGTTGTGTCCGGCCAAGCGAATTCAATGTTCTAATTGCGCCCGTCTCTTCAGCTGTGTGGGGCGTAGGCCCGAGTACACAGAAGTCTCTTGGTGCTAGAGCGCCAGCTTTGAACGCAATGGATTCTGCGATGCCTCCAGTCAGTCCCCTTAACCCTACTCATGAGTCAGCTGATGAAAGGGTAGTCTCGCGCCCGCTGCCCTTCGCCTTTGCCAAACGCCACGGCGTGCTGCTGCGCGAAGACGCCGGCCAGGTCAGCCTGTGGCTGCGCGAAGGCGCGACCCTGGCCGCCCTGCAGGAAGCCCAGCGCTTTGCCCGCCAGGTGCTGCCGCTGCACTGGCTGAGCCCCGCCGAATTCGAACAGGCCCTGACCACCGCCTACCAGCGCGACTCCTCGGAAGTGCGCCTGATGGCCGAAGGCTTGGGTGCCGAATTGGACCTGGCCAGTCTGGCGGAAATGACCCCGGAATCCGGCGACCTGCTGGAGCAGGAAGACGACGCGCCGATCATCCGCCTGATCAACGCCATCCTCGGTGAGGCGATCAAGGCCGGCGCCTCCGACATCCACCTGGAAACCTTCGAAAAACGCCTGGTCGTACGCTTTCGCGTCGACGGCATCCTCCGCGAAGTGATCGAGCCACGCCGCGAGCTGGCGGCATTGCTGGTCTCGCGGGTCAAGGTCATGGCGCGGCTGGATATCGCCGAGAAGCGCGTGCCGCAGGACGGGCGTATCTCGCTCAAGGTCGGCGGCCGTGAAGTCGACATCCGCGTCTCCACCTTGCCCTCGGCCAACGGCGAGCGGGTGGTACTGCGCCTGCTCGACAAGCAGGCCGGGCGCCTGTCGCTCACCCACCTGGGCATGAGTGAGCGCGACCGCCGCTTGCTCGACGAAAACCTGCGCAAGCCCCACGGCATCCTGCTGGTCACCGGCCCCACCGGCTCGGGCAAGACCACCACGCTGTACGCCGGCCTGGTCACCCTGAATGACCGCACGCGCAACATCCTCACCGTCGAAGACCCGATCGAGTACTACCTCGAAGGCATCGGCCAGACCCAGGTCAACCCGCGCGTCGACATGACCTTCGCCCGCGGCCTGCGCGCCATCCTCCGGCAGGACCCGGACGTGGTGATGGTCGGCGAAATCCGCGACCAGGAAACCGCCGACATTGCCGTGCAGGCCTCGCTCACCGGTCACCTGGTGCTGTCCACCTTGCACACCAACAGCGCGGTCGGCGCCGTCACCCGCCTGGTCGACATGGGCGTCGAGCCGTTCCTGCTGTCTTCCTCCTTGCTTGGCGTGCTGGCCCAGCGCCTGGTGCGCGTGCTCTGCCCGCACTGCCGCGAGGCGCGCCCGGCCGATGCGGCCGAATGCACGCTGCTCGGCCTCGACCCGCAGGCCGCGCCGATCATCTACCACGCCCAGGGCTGCAGCGAATGCCACCAGCAGGGCTACCGCGGGCGTACCGGCATCTATGAACTGGTGATTTTCGACGAGCAACTGCGCACCCTGGTGCACAACGGCGCCGGCGAACAGGAACTGACCCGCCACGCGCGCAACCTCGGCCCCGGCATCCGCGAAGATGGCCGGCGCAAGGTGCTGGAAGGGGTGACCACCCTGGAAGAAGTGCTGCGCGTCACGCGAGAAGACTGATGGCTAGGAAAGACTGATGGCCGCCTTCGAATACATCGCCCTCGACGCCAAGGGCCGCCAGCAGAAAGGCGTCCTGGAGGCCGACAGCGCCCGCCAGGTGCGCCAGCTGCTGCGCGAGAAGCAACTGGCACCGCTGCAGGTAGAAGCCATGCGCAGCCGCGAGGCGCCGCAGGGCAGTGGCTTCAGCCTGCGTCGTGGCCTGGCCGCGCGCGACCTGGCCCTGGTTACCCGCCAGCTGGCGACCCTGATCAGCGCCGCGCTGCCAATCGAGGAAGCCTTGCGCGCCGCCGCCGCGCAATCGCGCCAGCCGCGCATCCAGTCGATGCTGCTGGCCGTGCGCGCCCGCGTGCTCGAGGGTCACGGCCTGGCCGCCAGCCTGGCAGCGTTTCCGGCGGCGTTTCCGGAGCTGTACCGCGCCACCGTAGCGGCCGGCGAGCATGCCGGGCACTTGGGCCCGGTGCTGGAGCAGCTAGCCGACTACACCGAGCAACGCCAGCAGTCGCGGCAGAAGGTGCAACTGGCGCTGCTCTACCCACTGATTTTGATGATCACCTCGCTGATCATCGTCGGCTTCCTGCTCGGCTATGTGGTGCCGGACGTGGTGCGGGTGTTCATCGACTCCGGGCAGACCCTGCCGGCGCTGACCCGTGGCTTGATCCTGGTCAGCGAGCTGGTCAAGGGCTGGGGCTGGCTGGCGCTGATCCTCATCGTGCTCGGCGTGCTGGGCTTTCGCCGGGCGGTGCGCGAGGAGGGCATGCGCCAGCGCTGGCACGGCTTCGTCCTGCGTGTGCCGCTGGTGGGCGGGCTGATTCGCGCCACCGAGACCGCGCGCTTCGCCTCGACCCTGGCGATCCTGGTGCGCAGCGGTGTGCCGCTGGTCGAGGCGCTGGCGATCGGCACCGAAGTAGTGGTCAACCGGGTGATCCGGGGCGACGTGATCCAGGCCACCCAGCGCGTGCGCGAGGGTGGCAGCCTGTCGCGGGCGCTGGAGGCCAGCCGGCAGTTCCCGCCGATGATGTTGCACATGATTGCCAGCGGCGAACGCTCCGGCGAGCTGGACCAGATGCTGGCGCGCACCGCGCGCAATCAGGAAAACGACCTGGCGGCCACCATCGGCCTGCTGGTCGGGCTGTTCGAGCCGTTCATGCTGGTCTTCATGGGGGCGGTGGTGCTGGTGATCGTGCTGGCCATCCTCCTGCCGATTCTGTCTTTGAACCAACTGGTGGGTTGAAAACGATGAACAAATACCGACTGTGCGAAAACGTAGCGAGCGCCGGCGAGGCTAGGCGAAACCTGGCGAAGAAGCGGAGTTTACAGGTCGTAAATGAGCATTCTGAGCCGGGTTTCAACGACGCATCGCCAAGCGCAGTAGTTGTCGCGCGGTCGGGGCAACAAGGCTTCACGCTGATTGAGATCATGGTGGTGGTGGTGATCCTCGGCATCCTCGCCGCACTGGTAGTGCCGCAGGTGATGGGCCGGCCGGACCAGGCCAAGGTCACAGTCGCGCAGAACGATATCCGCGCCATCGGCGCCGCGCTGGACATGTACAAGCTGGACAACCAGAACTACCCGAGCACCCAGCAGGGCCTCGAGGCGCTGGTGAAGAAGCCCACCGGCAACCCGCCGGCGAAGAACTGGAACGCCGAGGGCTACCTGAAGAAGCTGCCGGTCGACCCGTGGGGCAACACCTACCTGTACCTGGCGCCGGGCACCCACGGCAAGATCGACCTCTACTCCCTGGGCGCCGACGGCCAGGAAGGTGGCGAGGGCGGCGACGCCGATATCGGCAACTGGGATCTCTGATTCTCGATGAGAGCCGCGCGCGGTTTCACCCTGATCGAGCTGCTTGTGGTGCTGGTGATACTCGGTACGCTGGTCAGCCTTGCCGTGCTATCCAGTGGAAACGGCAGCAACAGCCGCGAGTTGCGCGATGAGGCCGAGCGGCTGGCCGCCTTGATCGGCGTGCTGACCGAAGAGGCGGTGCTTGAAGGGCAGGAGTACGGGCTGCTGGTGAGCTCCGAAGGGTACCGGGTATTGCTGTATGACGCTGTCGCCGGGAGCTGGAATGCCGTGGAGGCCCAGCCAGAAAGGCGTACGCCGGTGTGGGCGCGCCTGTTGCTCGAGCTGGATGGCGAAGCCTTGCAGCTGCCTGAGCCGAAGCCACAGGGTGAGTCGATGGCTACGCAGGAACAGGCGAAAAAACAGGGGCGGTTGATGCCCCAGGTACTGATCCTTTCCAGCGGCGAGCTGTCCCCATTCCGTTTACGCCTTGAAGAGCGCCGCGCCGGCGGGCGCGCCTATCTGCTGGCCAGTGATGGCTACCAATTGCCCAGCGCCGAGTTGGCAAAGGATTGAGCCGCATGAAGCGCATGCATGGGTTTACCTTGCTCGAAGTGCTGGTGGCGCTGGCGATCTTTGCCACGGTCGCCGCGTCGGTGCTGAGCGCCAGCCAGCGCAGCCTGGCGATCGCCGAACAGCTGGAGCTGAAGGCCATGGCGGGCTGGATCGCCGATAACCGGGTTACTGAACTGCAGCTGCAGACGCCAACTCCGGGCGAGGGACGCGAGGACAAGGTGCTGGAGTTCGGTGGGCGTGACTGGGAAATCCACAGCGAAATCGACAGCACCAGCGACAAGGACCTGCGCCGGGTAACCGTCTGGGTGGCGCCGAAACTGCTGCGCGGTGGTGGTGTACCGGTCAAGGAACGTGCGGTGAAAATGCTTACCGGCTTTCTCGCGGTGCGTGGATGAAGCGCTCGGCACGAGGCTTCACCTTGCTTGAGGTGATGATTGCCATCGGCATCTTCGCCCTGCTCGGGCTGGGTACCTACCGGATGCTGGACACCGTGATGAAGACCGATGAGGTCACGCGTGGTCACGAAAAGGCCCTGCGCGAACTGACCCGTGCCTTTGCCTCGCTGGATCGCGACCTGGCCCAGACCCTGCCGCGCAGCGTACGTGACGCTTACGGAGACGAGCGGGCAGCTTTGCTGTCCGTCGATGGTACTGCGGCGCTTGAATTCACCCGCTCCGGTTGGCGTAATCCCCTGGGTATGAGCCGATCCCAGTTGCAGCGGGTGCGCTGGCGCCTGGCGGACGAAAAGCTGGAGCGGGTTTACTGGACGGTGCTAGATCAGGCGGTCGACAGTCAGCCCAGGGTGCAGAAGGTGCTGGAGGGCGTTATGGCCCTGGAGCTGCGCTATCTGGACGATAAAGGGCAATGGCAAGAGCAGTGGCCTCCCGCGCAGAGCGAATTGAGCCAGGAAGAGGCGCTGCTACGCATGCCGCTGGCCGTGGAGCTGAAGATCGAGCACCGCAGTTATGGCGAGCTGCTGCGCCTGTATCGTTTGCCCGAGCCGGGCATGGACGAGGCTGACACGCCGCAGAGTGCTCCGCCGCCAACACTGGAGCCGCCGCCGACAGCCGAGCCGAAGGTGCCTGCATGAGTAGCCAGCGTGGCGTGGCGCTGGTGACCGTACTGCTGGTGGTCTCGCTGGTCACGGTGGTGTGCGCCGGTCTGATCGCTCGCCAGCAGTTTTCTATCCGCAGCAGTGCCAATCAGCTGGCGACTCAGCAGGCCTGGCATTACGCCTTGGGTGGTGAGGCGCTGGGGCAGGCGGTGCTTCTGCGTGACTTAAAGGCTCCGGGTAGCGATCCACGGGAACCCATCGATCATCCGCTGGAAAGCTGGGCCACGCCGTTGCCGGCGTTTCCCATCGAGCAGGGTGAGCTTGCCGTACGCATCGAGGATCTGGCCGGGCGTTTCAACCTCAATAGCCTGGTGCAGGACGGCAAGGTCAATCAACTCGCGGTCGAGCGTTTCAGTCGCTTGCTGCTGCGCCTGCAGATCGAGAGTCCTTATGCCGAGCGTTTGGTCGACTGGCTGGATCAGGATCAGGAGCCGACGGGTGAATATGGTGCGGAAGACAATCAGTATCTGCTGGCCCAGCCGTCGTACCGCACCGCCGGGCACGAAATGCAGGATGCCAGCGAGCTGCGCTTGCTGCTGGGCATGAGCGAGGATGACTATCGCCTGTTGCTCCCTTACATTGTCGCGCTGCCGGCCAAGGTGCCGCTGAACGTCAACACGGCCAGCGCTCTGGTGCTTTCGAGTCTGTCCGACGTGCTCGATACGGGGGCGGCGCAAGCGTTGATAGAGGCTCGTGGCCGTGATGGATATCCCAACGTCCGCGCATTCCTCGATCAGTCGGCTATGGCGGGCACGGGTGTCAAGGAGGTTGGTCTGGCGGTTGGCAGTATGTATTTCCAGGTGCGCAGCGAAGTTTGGCTGGCTGAGCGCCGACAGGCCCTGCTGAGTACCCTGCAGCGTGACAGCAGGGGCGTGGTGCGGGTTCTGCGCCGTGATTTAGGGCAGCCGGGCTCTCTGGGGCCGGTGACTTCAACGAAACAGGATGAACCATGATGGACTGCCTTTTTCTGCCCGCCGGCAGCGTTAATGCGCTGGACGCCGAGTGCCAGGTGCATTGGCAGCCGGCTGTGGGCGAATGCCTGCAACTGAGCCTGGCCGAATGCGCCGAGCGCGTTGCGGGGCAGCCAGTGGCACTGGTGCTGCCGATCGAGGTGGTGAGCTCCTTTCTGGTGAATTTGCCGACGAGCAAGGCGCGCTGGGTGCGCCAGGCACTGCCGTTTGCGGTTGAGGAAATGCTGGCAGAGGACGTTGATCTGTTCCATTTGGCTCTAGGTGAGCAACTTGAGGACGAACGCCATCGGGTTCTGGCTGTGCGGCGTGATCTGTTGGGGCAGTGGTTGGGGCAGATGAAGGCCCTAGCGGTGAATGTCGCAGCTATTTATGTCGATGCGGATCTGCTGCCGCGCGAAGGCACCCAGGTGCTGTTGCTCGGCGAGCGGGGATTATTGGGCGGCGAATGCGAGTCGCGCCTGGGCTTCGCGCGGGATCACTGGCCGCAACTGCAGGGGCTTTGTGACGCACCGGTACTTCTGGATAACCTGCCGATGCCCTATCGCCTGCTGGCCGAGGGACGGACCAAGGCCACGAATATGGCCCAGGCGGAGTTTGCCCGGCGCAGCGATAACCAGGCATGGCAGGTCTGGCGACCAGTGACCGCTCTGCTGGGGCTGTGGTTGCTACTGCATATGGGCTTCAGTCTGTTCCAGGCCCTGCACCTGGAACGTCAGGGGGAGCGTTACGCCGAGTCCAGTGTGGCCTTGTACAAAGAGTTGTTTCCCGAGGATCGACGCATCGTCAACCTCAAGGCGCAGTTTGCCGAGCACCTCAAGGCAGGTGCGCAATCCGGTAGTGGCTTTATCAGCTTGATGGATAAGGCCGCAGCGTCTCTTGCCCAGAGCAAATCTTCAATTTCTGTAGCCCAGGCGGACTACAGCCAGAGTAGTGGTGATCTCGCCTTGCAGGTTCAGGCTAAAGATTTCTCCGAGGTGGAGCAGCTACGCCAACGTCTCATTGCGGTCGGACTGACTGTGCAGATGGGCTCGGCCAGCCGTGAAGAGCAGGGCGTTACTGCGCGAGTGGTTTTGGGTGGTGGACTATGAGCAAGCTAGAACACTGGAAGAGCCAGCTAAACGAGCGAGTCACTCAATCACCGATCCGACACCGCTGGTTGCTACTTCCGGCCAGAGATCGCCTGGCATTACTCGTGCTGGGTGCCTTCCTCGCTGCGGCATTGCTCTATGCGTTGGTCTGGTTGCCGATTGCTGGCAAGTTGGCCCGCGCAGATATCTATTATCAGCAGCAGCGTCAGCTTTACGCTTACTTGTTGGAAAACTCGGAGCAGGCTCGCCAGTCCCTGAAGACCGCGAAGTCTCAGTTGGCGCCGGAACAGTTGCAAGGGTTGGTGACCAGCACGGCCCAGCAGCATGGCCTGGTGCTGGAACGGTTTGACAGCGAGGGTAGCGGCGGACTGCTGATCACGCTCACGCAGGCTCCTTTCGAGCCCATGTTGCGCTGGGTGACGGAGCTGGAAGCCAAGGGCGTAGCCCTAACCGAGGTGAGCCTGGAGAAGGTCGCTACTGGCAAGGTCGACGCCAGGCTAACTCTGGCTTTGGTGGGGGAATAGTGTCGTGGCCCCCCCTGTTCACTGTTGCCAGGCGCGGGCCGAGAAGCTGAAGCAGGCGCTCTACTCAGCCTGATGACACTGTGTGTTTTTAGCATACCGCCGCGGTAAGGCGGCGCCAGAAGGTTCGGCTGAAGGCGGTTATCATAGAGGTGCGCCAGATAGGCTGGCCCTCGGAAATACCACGCTAGGTACACCATGACTCTCAGCACCACAACGAAAGACTCCCTGCTCACAACCGTCATCAAGGTTGCACTCTTCCTCGCCACCGTATTGAGCGTGGGCGTGGCCATCTACGCTTTGCGCCAGAACGGCTTTGCCTTCGCTCTAGCATACCTGCTGGGCGCGGCCAGCTTGCTGCTGATCTGTGCTGGCCTTTTGTTCAAATCTACAGGTGCGCAGTGTGTGATCGCGTGCATGGGCATTGCACTGGTCTGCACCGGCGTATGGTTTTTCCCTCCGTGGGATGCCGTGCCGCATGACCCCGAGATCACCCACACCTTCACCGCTCCAGGCTACAAGGTGAGCCTCGCCAGCGAGGGCAGCTGCTACTGGTTCAATGGTCAAAACGGCCAGTCCTATCAGTGCGACCTGGTCGTGGAGAAGCTCGTGCCGCAGGAATCCGCCCAGCCGGCCAGTGCGACTCAGGCGGACACCGCGCCGCCTCCACAGGTCACGACTGAGCCCGCGGCAGCCAAGGCGGGCTGACCACAAAGAAGGGCGCTTGAGCGCCCTTTTCTGTACGCCGGAGACCGCGAAGCAATGTGAATGCTTGGCTCGATAATTTTCAAAATTTCGTCGTGGTTTGGAAGAGGTGCTCCTTGTTCGACTTGGAATGCGAGCTTCTGGAAGCTCTTGACTGTAGCGATGGTTCTGCGCCCCATATTCCATCGGCTTCTCCGGGAATGAATTCTTTGGTGACTAGTGCCTCCTGGATTCTTCTTGCCGATATGTTTTCCATTTGCGTCCCCATGGATGAGGGGGGGATGAAAGCACTTCCATGGAAAAAGTCTATTCGGTTACAGTTTAAGTTGTTCGGTTGGAGCGCCTTTGCCATTGGCTTCATCAAGCGCGATTATTCTTATTGAGACTTCAACGTAGTCGTTTCGGTGCTTGTAACTCCGATCAATGTGGTACGGGTTTGGGAGGTCTCTCAGGAATGCGCCTTCAGTCTTGAAAAGTTCATCGTCGCCGTTCGTGGCGAGTTCGCCGGCAACAAATGAGGTTAGCTCTTTAAGTATTGCAACAATTGCTGCTGAGCCGGGGTTTGCAGCGATAATTGCCTTGATTCCAAGGTTGGTGGCTTTGCTTTTTATAACTTTTTTAATTAGTTCTCCGCGCTCTCGCATATCAGCGTCGGATTCCATCATAAGTACTGATATGGCCACGAAGTCGCCTGGGTTCTGTGGGCCATATATCAGATGGCCGTCCCCAAGCATTGTTACAGTTGTGTTTTGGCGAACTTTCGGGAAGGGCATGAAGTTGAAGTTTATTTCTGGGCTTGTTTGTCCGGATCTGTCTATAGCAAAAGAAATTATATATGGCTCGCTGTAGCGTTCGAGAAATGAGTCCGCGTTCTTGAGCAAGGTGAACTCAGGCAGGGTTATGGCGATTTTTGAGTTGTTACGATCAAATGGCATATTATCGGCCTCATTGAAAAAGCGGCGCGTGGTTTGAGATTCTGTCGATCACGACGTGGACTTGCTCTTTCGCATTTCCTTAACTCCAGGGGCGCGCCTCGATACGCAAAGTCCCTGTCACGCCCGGACGTACCTTCTGTTCGATAGGGATGTCGAAGCTCATCCCCGTACCGCCGACCAGCAGCTTACTGTTGGCGGTGATACCGGGCTTGCCTGGATTGGTTTCCTGAAAGCCGTACTTCAGGCTCCAGCCGATAGGTGAATTCGGATCGCGGAATGCTTCGACCAGAATCTGTCGCTGCAGGATGTAGCTGCCCTCATAGTGCCGCTTTAGAAAGAGCGCACCGTCCACCTCGTAGTCGGGCACCATGATTCGCAAATCGAAGGCGAAGCTGACCGATTTCGAAGCTTTCACGCTCTTGTCCGGGTCGAGGAATACCGAGAATAGGTGGGGGCTCTGACGACGATCCGGAAGGCGTATGGCACCGGGTACGCCAGGGAAGAGCTGGTCATAGGTGCGGAAAATCGCCGAGTTCTCCCGCATTTCGCGACGGGTGATCTGCCACTGGCTGCCGCGGATGCTGACTGCCACTTCGAGCTGGTAGGAGGCCTTGACCTGCTTGCCGTCCTTCAGGTGTTTGTCGACCTCGGCGGGCAAGGTGATGTCATCGATGTCCAACACACCATCGATCCGCAGCTTGCCGAACAGGAAACGCGTGAGGTTCTGATAGCCCTCTTCCGAGTTGACGATGCCGTAGTAGCCGGAATGGCTGCGGTGAACGAAAGCACGTGGTGACGTAACGTCTTGCCCGTTGGCGTCAGGGCCGTGGGTCGTGGCGTTTTCGATGCGCACCAGGCCGTCGCTGGCATCGCCTGCCGCCCAGGCCGAGGCGCCAGCGAGGACCCTGTAGTCCTTGGGATTGGTGCCAATCAGGTTGAATATTCGTTCCGGCGGGAAGCCCTGGACGACGGATACGTCAGCGCTGCCCGGCGGTAGGTCCAGGTACCGCGCCATGTGCTGACGGTTGAAATTTTCGATGTCGCCAAAGGGCAACCAGCCCGGCACGTTGCGTACGATGCGCATGTCGATACCATTGTGCGGCGTGGCATAGGTAAACACCTTGTCCACGGCTGCTCGAGCGACGTCAGACCCCAGGCTTCTGTTCTGAAGGAATGCACGGCAGACCAGGCCGCCCATGGAGTGGGCGACCAGATGAACGCGGAAGTTGGCTGCGGTGACGCCATTTTTGATGTTGTCGGGGCTGGCCAGAATCCTCTGCTGGAGCTTGAGGATCAGATCGCTCAGACCTTGGGCGAAATGAGTGATCGGCGGCGTATTGCCGGAACCGAATATATTCGACGCATCGTCGTAATAGCGGTAGATGACCACGCAACGATAGGGAACCTGTTCGTTGGTGTTGTCGAGTTTGTCCAGGCCGTCATGATACAGATCGTCGTACTGGTGCTCACCCATGAGGCGCACCAGCGGCGACTCGAAGTAGAAACGCTGGGTTTCGCCGGTCCAGCCCCTACGCGCACGGGTGGAACCGATATTGAAGCCCATGTAGGGGTCGGAGACGGTGTCTTCGATCTCGCCGGAGGTGGCGGCAAAGCCGCGCACATAAATGATCGGATGGTAAGGGTGCAGTGTCGGGGCAGGCATGCTGGCGCTCCTTGCTGGCGATTAGTGAGCCGCGGCCCCGAGCTGGGCCCGCGGAGGTTCGGCATTAGGCCAGCAGCTGCATGATCAGAGCGGCATCAGCCACTCCGGTCGCCGGCATGCCGTTGGCTTTCTGGTAGTCCTTGAGCCGTGCGGCACTCGTCTGGCCGAACAGGCCGTCAGCCTTGATGTCCGCGCCATGGGTGGATAGACCGAGCTGTACCAGGCGCACGTCAAGGCCTCGTGCCATGGGCGTCTGCAATGCCAGTGGGCGGCTGCCGGGCTGAGGCCCGTCGTAGCAGCCCGGTGGTGCTGCATTCAGGGTGGCTGTGGAAATTTCCAGGCTGCGAACCACCAGCGGCAGATCCAGTCCCCAGTGCCCCAACTCGATCAGCCGGCTGAAGGCCTGAGTGCGATAGACCGTGGCGTGCAGCACCTCGTTGTCGTGGTTGGTGAGCCAATCTTCGCGAGCTTCGACATAGGCTGTAATCCACGCTCGTTCGCCTGCAGCTTTTGGGCTTCCCTTGTGCTGCACGACATGGTCGCGGATGAGCGCCCAGGAACCGTGCACCGTGCTGTCGTAGACCACCGCCAGGCCAAGCGGCGTGGATATATGGAGGTCTTTGGCGGATTTTTCCGCGCGTTGCCAATACTTCTCATCGAAGAACTGATCCTGAGTCTCGCGCATTACCGGGTCGTCGGCGGTGGCGCGCAGGATGTTGTGCAGGAGTCCTGCATGGTCTAAGGAGGTGTCACGGGCCGCCAACCTGGACAGGAAGGAGCTTAGGCGTTCACTGAATCGCGCTCCGGGATTCTGGCAATAGCGCTCGATCAGGTCATGCAGATTGCCCGTGGCCAGGGTGGTTTGCGATCGACCAAAGGTCAGGTGGCCGGAGTCACCCTTGATGACGGTGACATTGCCGTAGTCACCCTGGACACTCCCGGTTTCGAAGATGTTGACGATGGCCTGGGCGGTTCGTTTCTGTAGCGGAGTCAGCATGACTGTTGTCCCTCATGTCCGTCGAGCTCCGCGCAGACGAAGGGGCCCGTCCAAGAGCGAAGCAATGCTGCTGGAGTGCTTGCAACCTGGGATGGCCAGGGCACTTGCCGAGCAGTTCCATGTCTCGCAAGTCCTGGCGAGCAGCCGGATACGACAGCGAGGAAGCCTGAGATGCCCACGGCTGGCTTTCATGAAAAGACGCGCCAAGGGCCGTGTGGGGACTGCCTGGAGGGAATTGTTCGCGAGGATGCCAACCCTGGCGGTTAAAACTTGAACACAACAGCCTCTCCCACATTTCGGTGGCAAGGAGCAGCATCTTGCTCTTGTTCGGAGAGCAACACCCGCTCATCGACACAGGTTTATAGGTTTAGCCGAGAGTTTTGTGCGCGTCTAACCGCACGCGCGTCCGTAAGACGGAGGTTGCTTGCTGGGGAGCCAACGGATTTCGCGAAAAAGCGACGCTCCAGGGCTAAACCCACGCAGGGGAAAGTACCTGGTTGGTCAGGCTATGCCTGCACAGAAGGTATGTGGCAGCTGAGGGTAACGTGTGCCTGACCAGCATGTGGCAGCCAATAGGATATCCGCGTCTTCATCTCCCTTCCAAAACTCGGTGATGCGATTCAACTGGTCATCCGTTGCGGTCAAACCAAAGTCCAGGCTGTCATGCAAAATTATTACTTCGCCAAGCGTTGGATAGATTTTGGTTTGGTACCCAGGATTGAATCTCGGGCGAAGCGGGCTTTTAAAGAGCGTGGCGAACAGGTGCTTCAACATGGCGGATTCCTCGACTTGATATCCCTAAAATGGGGAAGCCAGATTGGTCTGGCATTTCCAGTTTCCAATCATTCTGAAAACTGCAAGTCGAGGTCGAGGGAGGGAACATGATTAGAAATACGTGGGCTCTACTCGCCAGCGAGTCATGCGCGTGCTGTAGACAGAGCCGCCCCTTGGCGGGGCATTGAGAGGGCTGCCGAAGCTGATACCAATTTTGATACCAATCGGTGCGTTCTGCTGAGTTCGAGTGCGTTTAAGAGTGCGCCAAGTGTTTGATTTTCATACTCATCCGTCCTCACCAGAACGCAATCTAAGTTGCATGGTGATGTTAGCGGTAGAAATCACGACTGGAATCCCGGGGAGCGAGGGCGCGGCTGCGCAAAAGGGCGCGATTGTAGCGGTTTAGGGCGGCGAAGGGCAGTCACGTGGGACAGGCGGGATAGTAGAAGCTTCCGCGCAGGTGGCTCAGTCGCGGTAGAACACCTGCACCAGGTGATAGCCGAACTGACTCTTGATCGGGCCATGCACGGTGCGCAGTTCCTTCTTGAAAATCACCTGGTCGATTGGGCGGACCATCTGCCCCGGACGCACCTCGCCCAGGTCGCCGCCTTTCTTGCCCGATGGGCAGGTCGAGTACTTGCGTGCCAGCACATCGAAAGCCTCGCCAGCGGCGATGCGCTTCTTTAGCGCCGCGGCTTCTGCTTCGGTCTTGACCAGAATGTGGCGGGCCATTGCCTTTGCCATGACGGGCTCCTCATTTTTCTCGGGCCGCTATTGTGCCAGCATTTACCGCGCCATCAGAATGGCGCCACTTTTCAGGCTGACAAGTCCCGGAATATCCGGCAAACATGGCCTAACTTGTTAACTCCGCCTTGATGGAAACACGCCCCATGGACCTCTCCGCAATGCTCAAGATCCTGTCCAGTCAGGACGGTTCCGACCTCTATCTGTCCACGGGGGCACCGCCCTGCGCCAAGTTCAATGGCGTACTCAAGCCGCTCAGCGCCGAGCCGCTGAAACCGGGTGAGGTGGCGGCGATTGCCGCCGGTGTGATGGATGCGGAGCAGCGCGCGGACTTCGAGCGTGAGCTGGAGATGAACCTGGCGATTTCCCTGCCCAATATCGGCCGCTTCCGCATCAACATCTTCAAGCAGCGCAATGAAGTGTCGATCGTCGCGCGCAACATCAAGATGGAGATTCCCAAGTTCGAAGACCTCAAACTGCCGGAAGTGCTGCTCAAGACCATCATGGAGAAGCGCGGTCTGGTGCTGTTCGTCGGTGGCACCGGCTCGGGCAAGTCGACCTCCCTGGCAGCGCTGATCGACTACCGCAACCGCAACAGCGGCGGGCACATCATCACCATCGAAGACCCGGTGGAGTACGTGCACCGGCACAAGAAGTCGATCATCAACCAGCGCGAAGTCGGCGTGGATACCCGCAGCTTCCACGCGGCTTTGAAGAATACTCTGCGCCAGGCACCGGACGTGATCCTGATCGGCGAGATCCGCGACCGCGAGACCATGGAGCATGCCCTGGCCTTCGCCGACACCGGCCACCTGGCGATCTCCACCCTGCACGCCAACAACGCCAACCAGGCGCTGGATCGCATCATCAACTTCTTCCCTGAAGAGCGTCGCCCGCAACTGCTCAACGACCTGGGCAACAACCTCAAGGCCTTCGTCTCCCAGCGCCTGGTCAAGACCGTGGACGGCAAGCGCCGCGCGGCGGTCGAGGTGCTGCTGGGCACGCCGACCATTCGCGACCAGATCAAGCGCAACGATTTCTCCGAGATCAAGGAAACCATGGAGAAGTCGAAGAACCTCGGCATGCAGACCTTCGACATGGCGCTGATCGACCTGGTCCACGAAGGCAGCATCGACGAAGAAGAAGCGGTGAAGAACGCCGATTCGGCCAACAACGTGCGCCTCAAGCTCAAGCTGCACCGCGAGAACCCGGCTAACGCCGCCGCCCAGGCTGCCGCAGCGGCCCAGGCTGCTCCCGCACCGGCCGCGCCAAAACCGGCGGCCGATGTAGCGAGCTGGGGCATGGAGTTGAAGCTGGAAGAAATCGAGGAAGAGAACCCGCCGGAAGATCCGGGGCGGCCCGGTATCTGAATCCGGCAATGGCAGGTGCATTGGGCGGCGCTCCAGCCATGTATCAGGGCTGCGCTGGTTGCTTTACCGACAGTGCCTGGCCGACGGCCCCCGCATAGAACACCACCAGCTTGACTGGCACCTGGCCGGTGTTGCGCCCGTTGTGCAGGGTGTTGACTACCTCGGCCAGTGCCTCGCCGGCTTTCAGGTGCTTGACTGCGCCGTCTTTCAGCCGAACCTCCAGCTCGCCCTCCAGCACCATGCCGAATGACGGCAGCGGATGCAGATGCCAGCCCGTCTCGCCACCTACTGCGATCTCGATGAGCATGCCGGTCACCTCGGCTTGTCCCGCGGGGTAGGCCAGCGGCTTGCCGTCCCAGCTGCTCTGGGTCTTCAGCACGGTGGCGACCTTGACGCTATTGTTCTGCTCCAGCGCCATGGCGGGCGGCAGGCAGAGCAGGGCGGCGAGGGCGGCAAGCAGTTTGAGTCGTGGCATGGTGGCTCCTGAAGGGCGGGCTCGTTAGCCCGGTGGGTGGGCGAAGAAGTGCTAGGGCTGTAGGGGCGTCTCGCTCAGCCAGCGTTGCTGTTCGGCAAGCCGCTGGGCGCTGCGCTGCAACTGGTTCCGATCCAGCGCGCCATGCGCATAAGCCTGGCTCAGGCAGTCCAGCAGCGGATAGACCTTCTCATGATCGTAGGACACCAGCAGCAGATCCACGCCGGCATTCAGCGCGCCGACTGCGACTGTGCAAAGCCCGCGGTTGTAGGCCGCCGCCATGGTCAGGTCATCGGTGATCAGCACGCCCTGATGCTGCCATTGGCCGCGCAGCACATCCTCAATCACCCGTGGCGAGGTGGCGACCAGATTGTCGGTATCAATCGTGCTCAACACCACATGACCGAGCATGATCAGCGCGCGAGTCTGGCCAGCGACCTCACGGAAAGGTCGCCAGTCCCGCTGGTTCAGGTCTGCCAGCGGTGCATCCAGATTGGCGGAGAAGTGGTGAGTGTCGGCGCTGACCCTGCCCAGGCCGGGGAAATGCTTGAGCGTGGGCAGCACGCCCTGGCTCTGCAGGCCACGGCTGTAGCCAAGGGCGATGGTGCTGACCGTGCGGGGATCGCTGGCGATGGCCCGTTGGCCAATGCGGCTGTGGAAGTCCAACAGTTGCCCCGGCGTATCCGGCTTGATATCTACCACCGGGCTGAAATTCAGGTTGATCCCCAGCCTGGCCAGTTCGGCACCCTGCACCGCCCCGTACTGCTCGGCACGCAACAGTTGTTGCTCGGCGCTAGGCGAGTCTGCGAGCAGGCTGGCCAGAGGCGCTCGCTGCGGCAGGGGTGGCGACAGATGAGAGACCAGTCCACCTTCCTGATCGCTGGCGATCAGCAGTGCCGGTAGCCCGGCGGCGTCGCGCAGCTGCTGCAGTTCGGCGATTTCAGCCTGCAGTTGCTCAAGGGTTTTCTCCTGCAGATTGCGCCGGGTGACGAAAACCCCGGCGACCATGCCCCGGCCAACCAGCACGCGCAACTCATCGATATCGCTGTAACCCACCAGCAGATGCGCGCCAATCACCCCGGCGCCGCGCAGTTCTCCGGCCTGTACCGCCGCTTTCTGGCGCAGCAGCGTCCACTCGCCATAAGCGCTAAGACCGGCGCTGCCCAGCAGCACGGCCACTCCCAGGATGCCGGACAGGCGTCCCTGGTAGCGTTGGAACAGCAGCGCCAACAGCAGGCACAGGCCGATCAGCAACGCGCTTTCATAAGGGCGCAGCGCCAGCAGATGGGGATCTTTCAAATTCCAGGCCCACACAGCCAGGAGCAGGGTGGCAAGCCAGAGCAGGGTGGAGAGACCTTTGCGCACGCAGGTATTCCTTTACACGACGAAGCGGATTGGCGGGTACCGGTGGCGCCCAGCAGGGCAGTGATACCAGCCTGTGCAACGACTACGGACTGGATTCAGGAACGTTGTTCCAGTGTCGCGGCAGCCGGCTTGATGCCCTTGTTCTGCGGCTCTTCGAACTGCTCATAGCCGAGCCCCGGCGTGGGCGCCTTGCGTACCAGTTTCATGCTGCGGATGTCTTCGATGCGAAACACCATCTCGCCGCTGTTCTGCGGGTCGCGGTAGGTGTAGATCAGGTCGTCATCGCCCCAGTAATGCATGTCCTGCAGGCGCAGGAAACCACTCTGCAGGCGGTTGCTGCTGATCAACTGATAGAGGCTTTTCGAGACTTTGCCGTAGTAATAGAAGGACTCCAGCCCTTCATCTTCTTCCGGCACGTTGAACTGAATGAAGGTCCAGACCTGCTCCTCCTTGGCATTGGCTTCCAGGGCCAGGGTTTCATCTTCGAGCTGGCAACCGGCCAGGGCGAGGGTCAGGGTGAGCAGGAGGAGGGAGGTTTTCATCGCGGGTCCTTGTGATGGCATATGAGTGGCTTGCAGGTGTCGCTCTGTCTCGGGTGTGCTGGGGTGCCTGTGGTGCGTGCGGCGCACCCTATGCGCAGGTTTGTTGTCGGCAGTAGGCCACGATTGTTCATGGCTGTTGCGGCCAGTTGATCTGGTAGCGGGTGCTGCGCCCACCGCCAGGCAGGCGTTGCAGGCAGCCCTTGTCCAGCAAGTCGGTCAAATGGCGAGTGGCGGTGGCCTTGGAAACTTTGGCTACGGCCTGGTACTGGGTGGCGTTGATACCGTTCTCGAAGCCATTGGTGCCGCCGTCGAGCAGACGATTGAGCACCTTGGCCTGTTCGGCGGATAGCGCCTGTTGGCGGTGTTGCTGCCAGAAGCGTGCCTTGCCGAGCAACCGATCGATGCGCACCAGGGCTTGTTGCAGGCTGCGCAGCAGGGTGCGCAGGAACCATTCGAGCCAGGCGCTGATATCCGGCGTGGCCTGCTGGCTGGCTTCGAGGATACGGTAGTAGCCGGCGCGATCATCGAGAATGCTCGCCGACATGGCGTAGAAGCGGATGGCCTGCTGCTCGCCCTGGGCCAGGGCCAGGTCGGTGAGCGTGCGGGTCAGGCGGCCGTTGCCGTCGTCGAAGGGGTGCAGGGTGACGAACCAGAAGTGGACGATGCCGGCGCGCAGCAGCGGGTCGAGGCCGGCATCGCTGCGGCTGCTGGCGAACCAATGCAAAAAGCTGTCGAGCTGAGCTTGCAGACCGGCACGCGGCGGCGCTTCGAAATGTACGGTGGGCTTGTCCAGGCGCCCGGACACCACCTGCATGGGTTCATCGCCGCGCAGGCTGCCGACGCGGATGCGGGCAGGCAGCGGGCTGTCATCGACAGGGAAGAGCAGCTGGTGCCAGTGCAGCAGGCGCTCCAAGGTCAGAGCTTGCTCATGCTGGCGGGTGGCATCCAGCAGCAGTTCGGCCAGGCCTTCGCTGCGCGGGGTGACGCGGCCGTCTTCGGCCAGGCCAAGGCGTCGGGCCAGGGACGAGCGCACCGAGCCGACGTTGAGCAGCTCCCCCTCGATAGCCGAGGAGGTGACGATGTTCTGCAGCAGGGAATCCAGGCTGTTGTGCGCGCTGGCCTCGACATCCACCGCGCCGGCCATGCCGAGCAGTCGCCCCTGCGCCTGGGCGCAGTCGCGCAGCAGCGGTGCCAGGCGTTCGGCCTGCCAGCTGAAGTGCGGCCAGTCAGGGTGTTGCCAGATCCAGTGGGGCATAGACATGGGCTCGGTGGGCAGTGAGCCGAATAAAGATGTTATTCGGCTCATTTTGTGAGCCGATTGTGTGGGTTATTCGGCTCAGCGTCCAGTCTCTGCAGCTCAGCAGCCCGGTTTGACCAGGCCAATGGCATCCACGCGGAAGTTTACGGCGCGCGGGCCGCTAAGCTAAGGGGCCGGCTTTAGCCGGTCCCGAGTGAGCGCAGCGAACGACTTGAACCAGTAGTTAGATGCTTTGCATGCGGTCTTCATAGTGGTGCCATATACGAAGAATCACGACAGTTTCGGTATGGGGGGCATACCGAATTACGTATTTACCGAAAACTGCGTCACGAATAGCTTTGGGGTCTGGAGCTAATTCAACTGCGCGGCCCATTGTTGGGAATAGGCGAAGATTTTCGATGCGGGCAATGAGTTCTGTTGCTACACATGCAGCAGCAAGGGGATCTTTTTCAGCAATGAATGCTCGGAGACGAACCAGATCTGCCACGGATTCTTCTGAGTAGACCAGCTTCATTGGCCCGCCTTCGGTGGTGGTAGTTCATTGGAGCTGCCCCAGCTTTGGAGCCATGTGCTTACTGCCTCACCGGACACGACCTTGCCCTGTGCTACGGACTCCATAGCTTGTAGCGTTTCCTGCCAGCGGTTCTGCTCTAATGTCTGGCGCTCAAAAAATTCTCTAAGTGCTTGATTGATAAGCCAGCTTTTACTCCGCTGAAGCTTTTCGGCCATGGCTCCAAGATTTTCTTCGAGTTCAGGTTGTAGCCGGACGGTTGTGACGCTCATCGGGGTGCCCTCCATACTGTTGACTGCAATGTATTACATGGTATTCAGTGGGGCAAGCGGGCGTTGACGGATGGTGGGCCAAAGCATCTAACGTTTGGTTAAGGGGCCGGCTTTAGCCGGTCCCGAGTGAGCGAAGCGAACGGCTTGAACCACTAGTTAGGTTGCAACACTGACGTTGTTCAGTAACACGCTCTTGAGTTCGTTGACGGGGAAGCCGTTTTCACTAATACGCACTGGAAGTACATGGTATATCTTCGGTGCGATATAGATAATTATGTATTCACTGTTTTCGCGCCATGCATAAATATCTGGCCACATCAGTATTGAGCTTCCGGTTTCTGTTTTAAATGACAGGCCGTCTGCGGTTAACTCAGCACTCATCTGTTTCTGCATTTGCCGATATTTTTTATAGTGCCGTTTTAGAATGAATGGAACGACAAAGGTTTTTAGCAAGAAGGGTAGTGTGACCGCACCTATGGCTGCGCCAATAAAAGCAGAGCCAAGAACAATGTTTCCATTCAGTAGTGATGAAACTCCTGCCAAAACCAGCAAGGTATCGATAACTAGATGGACTATTTTTGTCTTCTTCGTTAGCTCGCCATTTAATTGGGCGCTCTTAACGTAGTCCTGCTCTGAGATTGTGAAAGACACTGACATATTGACTTGTAACCTAACGTTTGGTTAAGGGGCTGCGGAACGCAGTCCCGAGCGAGCGAAGCGAGTGACTTGAACCAGTTGTTAGGCGGAGGTGGGTTGGGTTTTTGAGATTATGTAGTGAGCTCTAAAAGTTGGGAAAAGTAAAATTATGTGTATGGCTTGTGCTTTTAGAGTTGAGAGTATATCCATGCTGTTTGAAATTTGCTCGTCGTATGAGTTATAGGTTGATCGAAAGATATAATCAAGGATCATTAGTGTTAGTGTTGTTCGCCATAGCAGTGTGGGGAATATTCTTGATCGATTTGTGGCGTAAAGTAAGTTGCCAAGAGAGATAAATATATATAAAGATATTGAGAATACAACGTATATTAAGCTGCGGTCTCTATATAGGCTGTCCAGTACGAATAAAACTAAAATAACACCGATAAACACTGAATAGATGAGCATTAGCCATTTTATATCTGGCGATTCGTTAGGGAGCGTGACTGATGACTTTGGTGGGGTGTAAGGATTTAGCATGAGTAAGCCTAACGTTTGGTTAAGGGGCCGGCTTTAGCCGGTCCCGAGTGAGCGAAGCGAGCGACTTGAACCAATTGTTATGTTTTCTTTAGCGCTAAAGTTTCATTGTTGTAATTTAATTTGAGACTATAGCTCTTGAAAGCTTTGCCTGAAGGCTTTAAGGCTAGCGTTCCTGCAAAATTTTCCTTGTTAAGAATTTCGATATTAGCCTCAGGGCCTACCCATGCCATTGCTGATATTTGAAGCTCGTATTTGCCGGTTTGTTTTAAAGCGATGTCAGCAACGCCATCGCACCAGAGGGGTTCAGATGCGATACCGGTTTTCAGCTTCCAAGTAAACAGCCACTCCAGGTCAGAAGCTAGTTCTTCCAGTTTCGTATTTTCTGGATTGCCAAGAAAATAGCTCAGAGTTAATGCTGCGCGGCGCTCTGCTCGGAGAACTCTGCGGCTTAATCTGAGTCTGCTTGAATACAGGTTTTTGAAGTATCTATCAGATTTGAAATCGCTGGTCATTTTTAGGGGCTTCACTAGAAGCTGCTTGAAAACATAACGTTTGGTTAAGGGGCCGGCTTTAGCCGGTCCCGAGTGAGCGAAGCGAGCGACTTGAACCGTTTGTTAGGTGATGCTCATTGCTGAAAGGAGAGCGCCCACTTGCCATTAGCAAATGAGACTTTACCTTTAACTGGCTGGGACGCACAGCACAGCGAATCCTTTGACCAGTCAGGCACAAAGCCGGAGAACATAATTTCGCCGTTTTCAAGATAAAGCTGCTCAAGATGCTTTGGAAAGTCAGAGGGGGTTTGCATAGGCGTAGAGAGTTCGGGCACTACATTTATTTTGTGATAGGCGCCATATTTCATGGTAATTAGCAGTGTTCGCCCCATGGCACTACCGCCCGAGCACCCAACGTCTAAGCCAATTACTGCGACAAAAACTGGTTCTTTTTGAATTTTGTACTTGACCAGATGGCTTGGATTGAAACTAAAAGAGCAACCTATAGCGTTTCCGTAACTTTCAAGCAGGGTTGGTATCGTTTTTTCGGCTGCTAACTGCCCTGCATCCCAAGCTTTTTCTGCTTCTATATCCTTCTGCGACATCTCTGCCCAGCACGGCATGCAAAATAGGATGAGCAAAAGAGCGCGAAGGCTTTGAAGTTCCATCTTTCACCTAACGTTTGGTTAAGGGGCCGGCTTTAGCCGGTCCCGAGTGAGCGAAGCGAACGACTTGAACCGTTTGTTAGGCTTTAGCAACACCTATTATACAAAGCTATAGCCATCGACCTTAAAACTATACGAGTTGCGGCGATCGTAAAATTTACTGCGGATTAATTAGCGAACTAATATTAGATATGTCCGGAAAGTTTTGCTCATGCCAAAATACAACAGTTCCATTCAACAGGTGTGACATGCCATATGTTATAGCCCCTCCACCTCCTGGCCGATAGTGCTCGGATATATCCACAACGCCTGTAACCTGAAAAATATCTGCAGGCTTTTTATTACCTGGCTTGGGAATCCAAATTCCTAGAGATCTTAGATCTTTGAAGTCCGGATATACTTTTGTTCTCTCGAATTCCTCTGCAGGAGGCCCTATCAACTGAACTACTTTCCCACTTACCGCGGAAAAATAATAGCCATCTTCATCTTCTGCAATCGCCTCGTAGGTGCCTTTGAGAAGGCCTCGACAATGTCTTATATCATCAAACATTCCCGCGTCATAGAAAACAACTATATCGTTTTCTATTTTGAATTCTAATGCTTGTGCTGGTTTTTGTAGATTGCTTAAATTTGTACAGCCCGACAAGGCCAAAAACAGGATGATTATGTATTTCCCCATGGATTAAATCCTTAGTGTAATAATTTCAAGGCCTAACGTTTGGTTAAGGGGCTGCGGAACGCAGTCCCGAGCGAGCGAAGCGAGCGGCTTGAACCAGTTGTTAGGCAGCGGGCATCGAGTCGAACGCAGGTAATGAATACCGCACTGTGGCCAACCTGCAATTCTCTTGCAAGCACCTGATTCGTTTTTGCTGGGAACTCAATCCCTACGATATTGAAGGCCGCGCCTAGGCTAGAGCGGGCTAACGGCTTAAAAGCGCAATGATGGCGCGTACATTCTTTTTTTGGGAGCTCATTCATGCAAGCTGTCCGGCCCGTACGATGATCAAGTGTGGAATTTGAAAAGCAGCACATGAGTTAGAGCGGGCTAACGACTGAACAGCAAAATGAAAGACTTCCATGCCCGTACATCCTTTAATTGCTGTTGCCGCCTAACGATTAAGCTAAGGGGCCGGCTTCGCCGGTCCCAGCGAACGGAGTGAGCGCTTTGAGCGCATTGTTATGCGCTTTGCACTGAACTGCTTTGCTTGTGTAGATAAATGCATACGCCTGCTAGAACTACTAGAGCAATTACATAGCCGCCAATTATGACTATTGATGCTGATTGGAAAGCGGATTGAAAAGTGGTGTTCTCTGCTTTCATTATAAAGTAAACAGCTCCGAAGCTGGCGCCAGAAGTTGTGCCACAAGCTAGGGCTCCGGCGTAGCCAAGCAAAATTAACAACTGATTTTTTAGCTTGTTGCTTTTGAAGATTAGTAATGCGGCAAAGAAAAGCCATGAAACAAGTGCTGCGCTAGAGAAAAGTCCAAGATTCATGGCCCAATAATGCAGCTCACGATCTCCCACTGGTGAGGTATAAATGGCCAGTAAGGTCGTGAATGTTGCAATTCCGCCAGTGATGATAAGGTTGGCTGAGCGCATAAATTTCCTTAGTGCATAACGTTTGGTTAAGGGGCGGGCTTTAGCCCGTCCCAGAGAGCGAAGCGAACGGTTTGAACCGCTTGTTAGGCCAGCCGTTGCACACTCAAACTATTTGATAAGACATAAGCGGACATTGTGTCCCGCTTGAGGCTAACCTTTGGGTTAGTGGGGTGTCCATTTGGAGTTTTTTGAGAGGTAGCGTGAAGATGGATCAGAAGGATATCTCCTGGACATCCTGCGTTTTTGTATATTGAATTTATTTCGCAAATTCTTTTTTCAAGGTGGTCATTCTCTTTGTAATAAGGTAGGGATGTAAATATCAAAACCTTGTACTCTGATTGGATGACAAGGAGTTTTGCAAAGTCTTCAAATACATTTCTCTTCAAATATCCTTGAGCTCCACCTCCTTCACCTCCGAGTTCTGACTCCGCCACCAATATAACTTTGAAATCGCCAGCATTAGAGTCTTCGCCAAGTTTGCGTGGATTTCTGGTTGAGACGAAAATATCAACTAAGAACTCTTTCTCTTTGCTCGAAGGCGCAACGAAATAATTACTAAATTCGCTCGCAAAGAACGTCTTTATTTTCTTAGTGATTTCAGGGGTCTTCTCATCGACCTCAGAGGCGATTTCATCGCGAAATTTAGTGAATAGGTCGTTGTATTCAATCACGATTCATCCCTAAGAAGAGTGAGATATTGGGCGGGTGGCCTAACGTTTGGTTAAGGGGCTGCGGAACGCAGTCCCGAGTGAGCGAAGCGAACGACTTGAACCATTTGTTAGGCAGCGGGCATCGAGTCGGACACAGGTAATGAATACCGCACTGTGGCTAACCCGAAACGGCCTTGCAAGCAGCGCATTGGTTTTTGCTGGGAACTCATTGCTGCTATCTGTCCAGGCCGATACGGAGGTACAGGTAGAAGACCTTGGCGCGGTGTGTGGGCGATAGCCAAGAAGAAGGTGCGTCAGGTAAAACGGGGACGCCACCAACTCAAAGCCCTCGCAAAGATCCTGTGAATTTGCCACAAGTGCAGCTATGTGTTGTAGCGCTGCCTTTGTGCACAAAGGTAATAATTGAGCCACACGAGTTACAGCGAGAAGCGCATGTACCAGTTCGTTGGAATTCGTCGCAAGCTTCGATAAACAACTCTCGATCAGGTGCGGACAAGGGCGGCCTCGACTTTAGCCGCGATTCATTGATGGCCATGATTGCTGCCTAACGTTTGGTTAAGGGGCCGGCTTTAGCCGGTCCCGAGTGAGCGAAGCGAACGGCTTGAACCATTTGTTAGCCATTAGACGCGTAGAAGTGCGCCGCAGTACAGAACTGTGCTGCATAAAAACACCTGATTGATCAGGAATCCAATTCCGAAACCTAAAGCACCTGCGGCAAATGCTAGTGCCGGCCTATAGTGCTTTGAAAGCCGACTGATGATGCCCGTGAGTAGTAGGCCAATAGCTGCGCCAGGTAATGAGAATATATGTCCTAGCACCAGTAGGTCGGTTGTGGCTGATGGTGTCCAATTAGCTCGTATGTAAAATCCAAAAGTTAGCGCTGCAGCGAGGATCGCCCCTGAGATAAATAGAGGTTTTGCTTTTACAAGTGCTGCGAGGATAAAAATTCCTAGAAAGACTGACGCGTAGTACCAGTGCCCGATAAAAAGAACATCGCCTTTTGTTAGGGTGATGGTCATGATACCGGCGAGGACCATTGCTGTGATGATTGCGTCCGTGCGTAGTGTCAGATTCATATTAGTGGCTAACGTTTGGTTAAGGGGCTGCGGAACGCAGTCCCGAGCGAGCGAAGCGAGTGGCTTGAACCAGTTGTTATGTGCTCACTGTACGCATGAGTCACAGCCCAGTGTGATACTTTTCAGCTGTTCTATACGGCCTAGATTAAGTTTTGCCGTGCAGGCTTTATAGAATAGGTCAACTTGTGATGTTGGGTCTCGAAATGCGAGCCCAGGTACTGATTGAACTTTGCACTCACTATGCCTGAATGAAGTCCATTTTTCTTGCGCATCATTTAACAGCTCAATATCGCGTTTTACTTTTTCTTGGATGTTTGCAAGAGTTTCGTCTAAGGATTTTTGTGATTCAGTATCAAAGTAAATTATGCATTGGTTTATTGTTATTGTTTCACTAATATCGAAGCACTCGCGCGGCTCCCGGGCGGAATAGAGTCTTCCGTTGCCTATATCTTTTACGTACTCGATTGCGTTGGCATTTAAAGACGTAATAAATAGAGCAAGGACTTTGAGAATTTTCATGGCTAAATCCGTTGTCTGCCAGTGGGTACATAACGTTTGGTTAAGGGGCCGGCTTTAGCCGGTCCCGAGTGAGCGAAGCGAACGGCTTGAACCATTAGTTAGAGATACCCATGGAATATGTTTTTTAATTTTTTTGCTTTTGAATTTTTGCTTTGACGGTGACGCACAGTGCTAGAAAGGCAATTGACGGAACTAGAGTTAGCGAGAGTTTAATAAGAATTTCTATTATGCTTGGTGCTATTGTCGGGTGAAGCCAAAAATCTGTATCGAAGATACTTTTTCCGGATATTTGCCTAAGAATTTCAATTGCGCCTGTTATCGCTAATGTTTGATACGCAAGTTGTGTAGCCCCATAAGCTATTGCAAAAAAATAGTACCTTGAAAAATTATGGCTGTTTCGGGCTGTAAAAAGTATGAATATAAGAATGGCGATGCTGGAAAAAACTCTGAAATAAGCGATTTCGAATGGGATGGCTTTGATGTACATGTAATGAAATATTGAAATTTTAGCTGCTTGTGCTAGTGAGTCATTATGAGTAACAAGTAAGTGGCTGAAGTCTTTTGTCAGCATGTAGGAGGTAGTGATAGATAGTAAAAGTAATAGAATATTTAAGCTTGGAGAGTTTGTTGTTGTGCCGCCGTCTTCATATGTGGGTGTTCTGAATGGGTTGTGCACGAAATATGATCTCTAACGTTTGGTTAAGGGGCCGGCTTTAGCCGGTCCCGAGTGAGCGAAGCGAGCGACTTGAACCATTTGTTAGCGGTGATACCACGTGGCATTTTTGATTTTTCCTGCCGGTGTGTATTTTTTAAGAAGCTCAGCCATTTCTGCTAAATTTTCGTACCCTTCAAAGCGTAAATTGCTGAAAGATTTAGTGGTTAGCAGAAGAGATTTTATATTTCCTTTCGCGCTCTGAATTCTCAGGCTTTCTATATCCGATAACGGCATGCTTACAACGGCGCCTTTGTGCGATATATCGATTTTGTTTTCAGATTCAATGATGGCTACGATCGGGTAGGATGAGTCATTGTTTTTTATGCTTTTATATGCGCCGGGCAAATGCTTTATGAGTAGTAAGGTGATAGTTGCAGCTAATATTTTGTGATAAAAGCTGTCGCTGGCAATAAACATCCAGGCGGCAACTGCAATTATGCCGACCACCAGTAATGCGGCAAGTATGGTTTTTCGTTTGCCGCTACGTTTGTATTTTTCGGATACGTAGAAATTCATATATACCGCTAACGTTTGGTTAAGGGGCCGGCTCTGCCGGTCCCAGAGAGCGAAGCGAACGATTTGAACCACTAGTTAGGCATTTCTGATCGAGCGCGATTTCATGTGTTTGCAAAACCTTGTGCCTCAAGCGAACGCAGAACGCTGCCCATTTTTGAAAACGATGCTAAGCGAAAGCCGAACCGCCGGCATTTTTCAAAATAGCGCTGAACGTGATTCGAGCGCTGCGCGATAAATTGTTAATTTGTGCCTGCCGATTATTCAAGCTTGAAATCCTTTTAAAGCACGAATTGAATTGAATAGTAAAAACGCCTTGCGGTGGAACTGATTAGCGTAAAGCGTGAAAACCCGATAGCGATATTGAAAACGATACAAAACCAACAAAGAAAACTAACGGAGTGGGCCTAACGTTTGGTTAAGGGGCCGGCTTTAGCCGGTCCCTAGTGAGCGAAGCGAACGACTTGAACCACTTGTTAGGCATTTTTCACTGGTGCTGAGCCAGGCCCTGCTTCTAAACCCGAGGGATCTGACATAAGAAGGTCTTCAAAAAGCATAGCCGCCTCATTTGGATCAATTCCAGGATCATCCATTTTGTAGAGAGTGCTAAAAACTGCCTCATAAGACGCCATGCGATAAAGAAGTGAAAGATCGCGCCTTGATGCCCCCAAAGACAATAGTCGCTTCAAAGCTGGACCGACATCTCCGAATGGGCCGTTAGGTTCTTCCTGCGATGCATCAATAGAGTTTTCGATCCACTCTTCCTGCATGGGTGAATTAATAATCTCCCTCCACAGTAGATCTAAGAATTCTTCACGAGATGGATATTCTTCGAAATCGTCCATGTTGTAATAGTCTCGTATGCCTAACGATTAAGCTAAGGGGCCGGCTTTAGCCGGTCCCAGCGAACGAAGTGAGCGCTTTGAGCGCATTGTTAGCTCCCAACTCGCATGATACGGAATCCGAGCATCGACTCTTTCCCTGATATGGTAACTCGGGTGCCTTTATGCCAATTTTTGTCAATGTCTCGATCTTTAATGCAGAGCCCCTTGTCTAGTAGGGATACCGAGGCTTCGCGAAACTTAACCTCAGTGCCGCATTTACTGGATGGATTTATATTATCTACGGAGGAAATTGTTAACTCCTTTTTAACCTCCTCTCCGATAGCAGATGTTGTAAGCGCGGGGATGACTCTATAGAAAGCTTGATAGGCAGCGGACGAGAACACAATTAGTCCGAGCACACCCATAATTTGCTTTTTCAAATTTTGCTGCGGGATACGCCAAGGCCTCATCCCGGCCAAGCATGTGAAGATATAAAATACCGTCGTGTAGTAGAGAAAAAACAGGGCTGCCGCATAAACCCAAAGCGTTTCGCTGGGTATGAACCAAATGTGCATAGAGGGGAATGCTCCAAATCCTATTAGGACTGGAGCAAACAGCAATGCGGTGCTTGTGATTGCTATAATTGAGTTTCGACTAAATTTCATTGGGTGCTAACGTTTGGTTAAGGGGCGGGCTTTAGCCCGTCCCAGTGAGCGAAGCGAGCGATTTGAACCATTTGTTAAGCGCCAACACTCCTTTAGTAAGCTCTTGGGTTTACTGTTGAGGCTTGCCAATATGTAAGACTTCACCAAGCAATAAATATGTATTTAGAAATAATGCTCTGGCTTCCTCGGCAGATACGTCACTATGTACGCCTGTTGATACTCGGTCGTAGAGGTTGGATAGATTTTGCCTGATTTTTGTTTTGCGCGACTTGCTTTCTATATTTTGATGTACGTATGCATTGATTCTATTTTGATGCTTGTTCGCGCCAAGAGTTACGTCGTTACCGCCGATATTAATTGTTTCGTCTCTAGGTGGGAATATAGAGTCTGCAAAGGAATCTATGATTCTGCGGGTAGTTGTTAATGCCTGGCTTATAGACTCTGGATCTCCATCGGCTAGCCGAGACATTACAGATGGAATTTGCTCAAGAACATTTCCGCAGTGAGTTGAGATAAGGGTATCTACGTCTCTCTTATACTTTTCAAAAATTGATTCGGAAAGGTTGTCGAATTCTTTTTCGTAATAGACCTCAGAAACAAAGCTATGGAGCTTTGCTAAGACCCTACTTCGGATGCCGCTAAGAGTGGAAATATAGTTTGAGGTCGCCACAAGTTGCTGGCTGTGCATTTGCATGACTCGAAATGCCCAGTCTCCGCTAGTATCTGGAGTGGTCATTGTTCGGAGTTTTATATTCTCTGACTCAAGGGCGGCCTCATGTTGCGCTAAAGGCCCCCAGTAACCTTTCCCCTCTTTTTTATCTGTCCAGCGCCCAGTGAGCCCCATATATTTTAAGGAAATCTCGTTGGATGAGTTATATCCTTGCATTTCAAGTTTGATCCAGTACTTGACTTCGTCTGAGCCAACCCAGCGAGCTAGTCGTGACGCTTTAAGTAATAAGGATTCAGCTGGAATTCTACTCAGCTCAATATCGTCAAGGAGTTCCTTAGCCAACTCCAAAATATGTTCGGATCTGCTTCGTTCCACGACATTTCCTTTGGGGCTTAACGTTTGGTTAAGGGGCGGGCTTTAGCCCGTCCCAGTGAGCGAAGCGAACGGTTTGAACCAGTTGTTAGCGGTTCTCCGAGAGTTCAACTGCTTTGCCATCACCGAACCCATCATGTATCCATACTTTCGCTGGAACAGCGTAACTCCAACCTCCAGCTTGCCACCAGCACTCAGCAAACCAATGTTTTGTAGTATTGGCTGCTAATGTGAGGCCGTTAAATTCTTCGTCAGAGAAATACCTTTCGTCGAATGGCTCAATATTTTCTAAGCCAACCGAGAGCTCCATGGCTCTGCCTGGAAAAATGGATGGGTCGCTGTGATCTACTTTGTTATTTTCTCCACGGTAGTAAATCCACGCCGTTGGGGTATCAAGACCATCTTCACCAAGAAATATTTGAACCTCTGCATCTTTGACAGAATTTGGTACGGCGATAGAAAAAAGTTTTCTTAGTTCGTCAATAAGGTGTTGCGATGCGCGTTCTAAGCAGCGACGGTAGCGTGCTTGAAATTGTTCTTTATTGAGACCGAATGGAATCATGTGTTGATACCGCTAACGATTAAGCTAAGGGGCCGGCTTCGCCGGTCCCAGCGAACGGAGTGAGCGCTTTGAGCGCATTGTTAGGTTTCCTGGCACTACTGTGATCTGAGTTCAACCTCAACTCCCTGTGCGGACAACTTTGTCTTGATGTCATGGAAGCTCTTAAACCATTCGTTAGCGGCAAGGTTCCTTGCCTCATGCAGTGCAAGTGCGAATGAATCTTCCTCTGTGGACGTACCGGCTACCAATTCATAAGTGCCGGACTGGACCAAACTTACGAGGCCGAAGAGTTTGCGTTTCAGATTGGGCGAGGAGAACCTCGGCTCCAGGTAAGTCCCGGATTCATCGTAGAAATGGACAACACCAGCTTCAACGTCAACCCCTTCATATTCCCGAATGGCATCCTCGGCGGTTGCATAGATTTCGAGCGTTCCGTCCTCTTCGAATGCAAAGATCACAGCCGATTCTCCCGAAGGAAACCTAACGTTTGGTTAAGGGGCTGCGGAACGCAGTCCCGAACGAGCGAAGCGAGTGACTTGAACCAGTTGTTAGGCAGCGGGCATCGAGTCGGACGCAGGTAATGAATACCGCACTGTGGACAACCCGCAATTCTCTTGCAAGCGACTGTTTCTTTCTGGACGGAACCGCGACTGAGCGCGCTACCAGGCGACGCTTTGGATACACAGCAGCCTTGAGGCGCAGCGAGCAGCAAATGAGCTGGGGTAGGGCGGCGAACCGATTATTGAGCACGTTTCTGTTCCGGGCTGCACGGTGTTTGCCTGCGTAACTGTGAAAGACTTCCATGCCCGCACATCCTTTAATTGCTGTTGCCGCCTAACGATTAAGCTAAGGGGCCGGCTTCGCCGGTCCCAGCGAACGGAGTGAGCGCTTTGAGCGACTTGTTAGGTGATTACTCATCGTCTTGTGTTGCTGTAACGTTAAAGGTTGCAATATAGTCGGGGTTGTTGATTTTTTCGTTAGTGCTTTTTAGTACGTAAATCCCTTCTTCGGCCGGTTGATAGCAGCTCAAGAATGGAGGTAATGAAAATTCATTTCCGTTGTTAAGTAAAACTACCAGGCCATCATCTTCTGATGCGTGAAGAACTTTGCCGTGGATCTGCTCTGTAGAAATAACATTACCATCTCTGTCGCAGCGGTTTACACCAACTAAAACGTATTTTCCTACCATGGCCTGGGCTTTGTGTTGGTCGAAACTCATGGCTTAATTACCTAACGATTAAGCTAAGGGGCCGCGGAACGCGGTCCCAGCGAACGGAGTGAGCGATTTGAGCGTATTGTTATAAGCCATTATGGTGCAGGGCTCTCGTCTGTGGCATCGGATGCCTTTGTGGACTCTAGCAGTAGATCATATTCTTTTTTCTTCCTTTGGTCAGGGACTACCCATGTTCTGCCAAGATGATCGGTCTCCGTTGTATATGAAATATTTCTTTCCAGGAGGCTTTTTGTCAGTTTGTTTCGTGCGTCTTCATTTTCAATATGAATGGCGAATTTCTCTTCGCGATTATTGATGAGGGCAACTGCTATGGCAGTGATTATTAATCCTGCGATGACGGTGATGAGCACGGATTTACGCATATGGTTTATAACGTTTGGTTAAGGGGCGGGCTTTAGCCCGTCCCGAGTGAGCGAAGCGAACGGTTTGAACCAATTGTTATGTGGCTATACACGTTCTGTCAGCTTTTTCGAGCATGGGTCATAAATATAGCTTTTGACCATGCTGATTTTCTCTTCTGTAAGTCCAACTTGGATAAGCCATTTTTCTATTTCAGGCAAAGCTACATTTGTCAGCTGGTCTTTTATCTCTGATAAATATTCTTTTGGTGCCGCATAAATATATATTAGCCATGACGGGGAGTAATAACCTGCTTCTATCATGTGTTGTGGGGAAGAAATTCCAGTTGTCGGATTTTGATAGCGAATTTCAATTATTTTTAGAGGCTTTTTCTGCTTGATTCTTTCGTTATAGGAAGAGGCCCAGAATTCATCTTTATGCCAAAAATTAAGCACCAAACTTTCTAGCTGAGGGGCGCTGGCTAGACATGTACTTATTTTTTCAGAACCAATTGGGTAAGAAAAACCTTTCGGGAGTTTTTCCTTAAATTTTGTGAGGATCATGTGCATAGGAAAGACATATAACGTTTGGTTAAGGGGCGGGCTTTAGCCCGTCCAAGTAAGCGCAGCGAACGACTTGAAGCAGTTGTTAGGCCTGGCCTGCCCGACACGGTAGCCGCCGCAACGCAGAAAGAAAAGGCTGACGCCGCCGAGTTGGAAGGTGAGCGCGGTAAGTTATTTGTTACGGTGCCCGGCATGAAGCCAACTCCTTTTGATAATGCCACTAACCATGGCGACTTACAGGCGACGCGGTGTTGCGATTAAAACCAACCGGAGAAGAATTTTCGGAGGCTGCCTAACTATAAGTAGGCGACATGCCTACATCTAGGAATATTCCCATATGTGGGAACATGTCTCCAGATGTAGGTATCGCGTGTGTATATCTGGCCATCACTTTTCGATGATCCGATCTTTCAATCCGAGTTTGATGGCGTCGCCGTAGCGGATGCGCCAGGTCTTCTTCTCCAGGTCCCATTTACCGCCCGCCCTTATGAGCAGACGTCGCAAGTCCTCCTCGTCGTAGTGGATACGCAGGGCAACGAGCTGGCGGTTTTGATACAGGCGTTGGGCGGTGAGGTTCTGTCCCGGAGTGGGGGCAGGTTTTGTTTCGATGATCAGTTCAACCGTGGTGTAGCTGAGCTGCTTGTCGCGATCGAGGCGGTAGCGTACGGCTAGCAGTTGCTTGCCGTAGAGTTCCACCAGGCGTTTGGTGCCGTTGCGACCGGGCTTGAGGGTTTTGACAACTTCCATATCGTCACCTGAGCAAAGAGGGCAGATTGCCCGGTCAGCAGTCTGCCCCAATGCTGGCACTTTGCTCAATATGCTGCCGATTGCTGCGCCGGTGGCCGCTGATTGAGCGCGTCAGTCCCGCAGTTGCGGCAGGTCGCGGTACAGCTCCAGTGCCTGTGGGTTGGCCAGGGCGTCGGTGTTCTTTACCGGTTTGCCGTGCACCACGTTGCGCACCGCCAGTTCGACGATTTTGCCGCTGATGGTGCGCGGGATGTCGGCCACGGCGATGACCTTGGTCGGTACGTGGCGTGGGGTGGTGTTGGCGCGGATCACGCTGCAGATGCGTTGCTTGAGTTCATCGTTCAGCGTCACGCCGTCGCGCAGGCGCACGAACAGCACCACGCGCACGTCTCCGTCCCAGTCCTGGCCGATGGCGATGGATTCCAGCACTTCCTCGACCTTTTCCACCTGGCGGTAGATTTCGGCGGTGCCGATGCGCACGCCGCCGGGGTTGAGCACGGCGTCCGAGCGTCCGTGGATCACCAGGCCGCCTTGTGCGGTTTCTTCGGCGTAGTCGCCGTGGGCCCATACGCCGGGGAAGGTTTCGAAGTAGGCAGCGTGGAACTTGGCGCCGTCGGCGTCGTTCCAGAAGCTCACCGGCATCGAGGTGAAGTGCTGGGCGCAGACCAGTTCGCCTTTCTCGCCGATCACCGCCTGGCCGGCCTCGTTCCATACCTGCACGTCCATGCCCAGGCCCTTGCACTGCAGCTCGCCGCGGCGTACCGGCAGCACCGGGTTGCCGAGGGCGAAGCAGGAAACGATGTCGGTGCCGCCGGAGATGGAGGACAGGCAGACATCGCTTTTGATATCGCGGTAGACGTACTCGAAGCTCTCATGGGACAGCGGAGAACCGGTCGAGAGAATGGCCTTCAGGCGGCTCAGCTTATGCGTCTCGCGCGGCTTGGCGCCGGCCTTTTCCAGGGCGGCGAGGAACTTGGCACTGGTGCCGAATAGGCTGATGTTCTCCGCGTCGATCAGGTCGATCAGACGCTCGGCACCCGGATGGAAGGGTGAGCCGTCGAACAGCACCAGGGTGGCGCCCAGGGCCAGGCCGGAGACCAGCCAGTTCCACATCATCCAGCCGCAGGTGGTGTAGTAGAACAGGGTGTCGTCGGCGTGCAGGTCGGTGTGCAGGCCGAGTTCCTTGACATGCTGCAGCAGGGTGCCGCCAACGCCGTGCACGATGCACTTGGGCACGCCGGTGGTGCCGCTGGAATAGAGGATGTACAGCGGCTGCTCGAACGGTACGGGTGTGAACTCGGGCTCGCCGCCGGGCTGGTAAAAGTCCTGCCACAGAGTGGTTAGAGCAACTGATTTGTAATCAGTAGGTCTGGCTTCGCTGCGCGAGTAAGGCACCACCACCAGTTGTTGCAGGCCGGGTAGGCGTTCGAGGATCTCGTTGAGCTTGGCGGTCAGGTCGAGGTTCTTGCCGGCGTAGCGGTAGCCGGCGGCAGCGATCAGCACCTTGGGTTCGATCTGGCCGAAGCGGTCGATCACGCCCTGGGTGCCGAAGTCCGGCGAGCAGGAGGACCAGGTGGCGCCGAGGCTGGCGCTGGCGAGCATGCCGACCACGGTCTGCCAGGTGTTGGGCATAAAGGCGGCGACGCGGTCGCCGACACCGACGCCAGCGGCTTTCAGGCTCTGTTGCAGACCGGCGACATGGGCGGCCAGCTCCAAGTAGCTCAGCTGCTCACGCGAGCCGTCCTCGCCGATGGCGACCAGTGCCGGATGCGCGTCGCGGCGGCGCAGCAGGTGTTCGGCGAAATTCAGGGTGGCGCCGGGGAACCAGTGCGCGCTGGGCATGGCGGCGCCTTCGCGCAACACGGCCTCGGGCTGGGCGCTGAAATGGATATCGAAGAAGTCGACCACGGCCTGCCAGAACGCCTCGCGCTGCGCCACGCTCCAGGCGTGCAGGGCCGGGTAGTCGGCCAGCTGCAGCCCGTGGCGCTGGTTGATGGTGCGGCGGAAGGCATCCATGCGGGTGGCGGCGATGCGTTCGGCGGAGGGCGTCCAGAGGGGTTGCGACATAAGTGATTCCGGGTTTCGTGGTTCTTGCGTAGGGTGGATGTCGTCTTTTACATCCACCGGCCAGTGGTGGAAACGCTGCGCGGTTTCCACCCTACGGGTTCGTTGCGCCGGTCGTTACTGCGCAGTCCAGCCACCGTCCATGTTCCAGGCCGCGCCACGCACCTGCTCGGCGGCATCGCTGCAGAGGAATAGGGTCAGCGCGCCCAGTTGCTCGGGGGTGACGAACTCCAGCGAGGGCTGTTTCTCGGCCAGCAGCTCATGACGGGCGCGCTCGGGGTCGCCATCAGCCGCAGCACGGGCGTCGATCTGCTGTTGCACCAGTGGCGTCAGCACCCAGCCTGGGCAGATGGCATTGCAGGTGATACCGGTGGTGGCGGTTTCCAGCGCCACCACCTTGGTCAGGCCGACCACGCCGTGCTTGGCGGCCACATAGGCGGCCTTCTGCACCGAGCCGACCAGGCCGTGCACCGAGGCGATGTTGACGATCCGCCCCCAGCCGCGTTCGCGCATGCCGGGCAGGGCCAGGCGGGTGGCGTGGAACACCGAGGACAGGTTGATGGCGATGATCGCGTCCCAGCGCTCCACCGGGAATTCCTCCACCGGCGCCACATGCTGGATGCCGGCGTTATTGACCAGGATGTCGACGCCGCCGAACCGTTCCTCGGCATAAGCGATCAGCGCGGCGATCTCCTCGGGCTTGCCCACGTCGGCCGGATGGTGGCCGACCTTTACACCCTTGGCTTTGACTGCAGCCAGCGCCGCGTCAACCTCGCCGAAGCCGTTGAGCACCAGGTTGGCGCCGGCCTCGGCCAGCTTGAGGGCGATGCCCAAGCCAATGCCGCTGGTGGAGCCGGTGACCAGTGCGGTCTTACCTTGCAGATTCATGCGGTTCTCCTGTTCCTGGGGCGCTTGCTTGCGTAGAGCTGATCGCCAGCAAGCTGGCTCCTACAGGGTTAGCGGCTGGCTTGGGTGGCGCGGGCCACGCGCGAGCCGTTGGGCTTGCCGAGTACATCGCAGATGCGTTGGCCGGCGGCGATCAGCTTGTCCATGTCGATACCGCTGTCGATACCCAGGCCGTTGAGCAGGTAGAGCACGTCCTCGGTGGCGACGTTGCCGGTGGCGCCCTTGGCGTAGGGGCAGCCGCCGAGGCCGGCGACCGAGCTGTCGAATACGCTGATGCCTTCCTGCAGGCTGGCATAGACATTGGCCAGGGCCTGACCGTAGGTGTCGTGGAAATGCCCGCCGAGCTTGTCGCGCGGGATCTTACCGGCGCAGACCTCGAACAGACGGCGGGTGGCGCCGGCGGTACCGGTGCCAATGGTGTCGCCGAGGGACACTTCGTAGCAGCCCATGGAAAACAGCTCGGCAGCCACGTTGGCCACTTGCTCGGGCGCCACCTCGCCCTCGTAGGGGCAGCCGAGCACGCAGGAGACATAGCCGCGCACGCTGATGCCGTGCTGTTTGGCGGCCTCCATGACCGGCATGAAGCGCTGCAGGCTGTCGCTGATCGAGCAGTTGATGTTCTTCTGCGAGAAGGCCTCGCTGGCGGCGGCGAATACCGCGACTTCCTTGACCCCGGCGGCCACGGCGGCCTCGAAGCCCTGCATGTTGGGCGTCAGCGCGCCATAGACCACACCGGCCTTGCGCTGGATCTGCGCGAACACTTCGGCGCTGCCGGCCATCTGCGGCACCCACTTGGGCGAGACGAAGCTGCCGACCTCGATATAGCCGAGGCCGGCGGCGCTCAGCTCGTCGACCAGGCGCACCTTGTCGGCCACGCTGATCGGCTGTTTCTCGTTCTGCAAACCGTCGCGCGGGCCGACTTCGACCAGGCGGACGTGGTGGGGCAGGTTCATGCATGTTCTCCGTAGGGTGGATGGCGCTTTATCCAACCACCGTTGGTTGGTGGAAAACGCTGCGAGGTTTTCCACCCTACAAGTGATGTAGGAGCCAGCTTGCTGGCGATGCCGATTTTCAGGTCCCTTGGCTGCATTTGTAAAAGGCTGATCGCCAGCAAGCTGGCTCCTACAAGTGCATCAGGCCTGCTCCAGCTCCACCAGTGCAGCGCCCTCGCTGACCATATCGCCTTCGCCGCAATACAGCGCCTTGACCGTGCCGGCATGCGGTGCGCGGATGCTGTGCTCCATCTTCATCGCTTCCAGCACCACCAGCGCGGTGCCGGCCTCGACAACCTGGCCGGGTTCGACCAGTACACGGACGATGCTGCCGTTCATGGGCGCGGTGAGGCCGCCCTGGTGGGCATGGCTGGCTTCGGCGGCGGCAATCGGGTCGAAGCGGGTGATGGGGTGCAGCTCGCCGTGCCATTCCAGGTACAGGGTGTCGCCCTGGCGGATGGCCTGCAGGCGGCGTTGGATCTGCGGCGTCTGATCGCCAGCAAGCTGGCTCCTACAAGTGAGCGTCTCGCCGATCAGTTTGGCCTGGCCGCTCGGGCGGGCCTTGTGGGCGTGCTCGCCGCTGCACAGGTGCAGCTCGCTTTCCGCCGGCAGGCCGGCGCGCCAGCCGCTGCGGGTGCTCCAGGGCGAGTGGTAGTCGTCGTGGCGCAGCTGCTGCGGTTCGCTCTGCAACCAGGCGTCGGCGGCCAGTTGCCAGAACGCCTCGGGCAGCTCGGCCGGCGGCGGCAGCAGAACGGCCTGATGGCGGGCGATAAAGCCGGTGTCCAGCTCTTCGGCGGCGAAGGCGGGGTGAGCGAGGATGCGCCGCAGGAAGGCCAGGTTGGTCTTGAAACCGCCCACGGCCGTTTCCTCGAGCATGGCCAGCAGGCGCAGGCGGGCCTCCTCGCGGTTCTCACCCCAGGCGATCAGCTTGCCCAGCATCGGGTCGTAGAACGGCGAGACTTCGTCGCCCTCGGCCACGCCGCTGTCGACGCGCCGGCCCGGGCCGCTGGCGGGCTCGCGGTAGAGGGCGAGGGTGCCGCTGGCCGGGAGAAAATCATTTTGCGGGTCTTCGGCGTACAGGCGCACTTCGATGGCATGGCCATTCAGCGGCACCTGCGCCTGGCTGATCGGCAGCGCCTCGCCACGGGCCACGCGAATCTGCCAGGCCACCAGGTCGAGACCGGTGATGGCTTCGGTGACCGGGTGCTCGACCTGCAGGCGTGTGTTCATCTCCATGAAGAAGAACTGGCCGCGAGCGTCGAGCAGGAACTCCACGGTGCCGGCGCCGACATAGCCGATGGCCTGGGCGGCCTTGACCGCCGCCTCGCCCATGGCGCGGCGCAGTTCGGGCGACAGGCCCGGGGCCGGGGCTTCCTCGACCACCTTCTGGTGGCGGCGCTGGATCGAGCAGTCGCGCTCGTTGAGGTACAGGCAGTTGCCGTGCTGGTCGGCGAACACCTGGATCTCCACATGACGTGGCTTGAGCACGTACTTTTCCACCAGCATGCGCGAGTCGCCGAAGGCCGATTGCGCTTCGCGCTGCGCCGACTGCAGGGCCTCGGCCAGCTCGGCTTCGCGCTCGACCACCTTCATGCCCTTGCCACCACCACCGGCGGCAGCCTTGAGCAGCACCGGGTAGCCGATGCGCTCGGCGGCGACGCGGAAGGTTTCCACGTCCTGCGCCTCGCCGTGGTAGCCGGGCACCAGTGGCACCCCGGCGTCTTCCATCAGCGCCTTGGCGGCGGACTTGCTACCCATGGCGTCGATGGCGGAGGCGGGTGGGCCGAGGAACACCAGGCCGGCGGCCGCGATGGCGCGGGCGAAGCCGGCGTTCTCGGAGAGAAAGCCGTAGCCCGGATGGATCGCCTGGGCGCCGCTGGCCTTGGCCGCGGCGATGATCTTGTCGACCAGCAGGTAGCTGTCGGCCGGCTTGGCGCCGCCGAGGTCGACGGCCATGTCGGCTTCGCGCACATGGCGCGCGTTGCGGTCGATGGCACTGTGCACGGCTACGGTCTGCAGGCCCAGGGCCTTGGCGGTGCGCATCACCCGGCAGGCGATCTCGCCACGGTTGGCGACGAGGAGGGTGGTGATCTGTTGCTGGCTCATGCTTGCGGCTCCTGCCAGGCGGGCGTGCGTTTTTCCAGGAAGGCATTGAGCCCCTCCTGGCCTTCCGGGCTGACGCGGATACGGGCGATGGCGTTCTCGGTGTAGCGGCGCAGCACCGGGCTGAGCACGCCGCTGGCGACTTCGCGCAGCAGGTCTTTGCTGGCGAGCATGGCCTGCGGGCTGTTGAGCAGCAGGTTATTCACCCAGCTTTCCACCTGGGCATCCAGCTCGGCGGTCGGGTAGGCCTCGGCGAGCAGGCCCAGTTCACGGGCGCGGTTGCCGTCGAAACGCTCGGCGGTCAGCGCGTAGCGGCGTGCAGCGCGCTCGCCAAGGGCCTGCACGACGAAGGGGCTGATCACCGCCGGAGCCAGGCCGATGCGTACTTCGGAGAGGGAGAACAGCGCGTCATCGGCGCCGATGGCCATGTCGCAGCAACTGACCAGGCCCACCGCGCCACCGAAGGCCGCGCCCTGGACCACGGCCAGGGTGGGAATCTGCAGGGCATGCAGGCTGTACATCAGCTCGGCCAGCTCGTGGGCGTCGGCCAGGTTGGCGTTGTAGTCGAGAGTCGTCGAATGCTGCATCCAGGCCAGGTCGGCGCCCGCGCTGAAGTGCTTGCCGCGCCCGCGCAGCAGCAGAAAGCGCAGAGTCTGGTCGCCGGCCACCGCTTCGAGGGCGAGGATCAGCTCGCGGATCATCTGCGCGTTGAAAGCGTTGTTCTTTTCCGGGCGATTCAGCCACAGGGTGGCGAAGCCGCGCGGGTCTTGTTCGAGTTGTACGGTCTGGAAACTGTTCATTTTCAGGAACCTGTCTGGTGTAGGAGCCAGCTTGCTGGCGATGCTTTTGAGCGGTGCGGATCGCCAGCAAGCTGGCTCCTACAAAAAATGCTTACATCCGGAACACACCGAAGGTGGTCGGCTCGATCGGCGCGTTGAGCGCGGCGGACAAGGCCAGGCCGAGCACATCGCGGGTCTGCGCCGGGTCGATGACGCCGTCGTCCCACAGCCGTGCGCTGGAGTAGTAGGGGTGGGCCTGCTGCTCGTACTGGGCGACGATCGGCTGCTTCAGGCGCTGCTCGTCCTCGGCGGAGAATTCCTGGCCGTTGCGCGCCTGTTGCTCGCGCTTGACCTGCACCAGCACGCCGGCGGCCTGCTCGGCGCCCATCACGCCGATCCGCGCGTTGGGCCACATCCACAGAAAGCGTGGGTCATAGGCGCGGCCGCACATGCCGTAGTTACCGGCGCCGAAGCTGCCGCCGATGATCACGGTGAACTTCGGCACCTTGGCGCAGGCCACCGCGGTGACCAGCTTGGCGCCGTGCTTGGCGATGCCGCCGGCCTCGTATTTCTGCCCGACCATAAAGCCGGTGATGTTCTGCAAGAACAGCAGCGGGATGCCGCGCTGGCAGGCCAGCTCGATGAAGTGCGCGCCTTTCTGCGCGGCCTCCGCAAACAAAATGCCGTTATTCGCCAGGATGGCGATCGGGTAGCCATGCAGGTGGGCGAAGCCGCAGACCAGGGTGGTGCCGAACAGTGCCTTGAACTCATCGAACTGGCTGCCATCGACGATTCGCGCGATCACTTCGCGCACATCGAAGGGGTGCTTGGCATCGGCCGGGATCACCCCGTACAGCTCCTCGGCCGCGTGCAGCGGTTGGATCGGTGCGCGGCTGTTGAGTACACCCTGCTTGCGCCAGTTGAGGTTGGCGATGCTGCGCCGGGCGATGGCCAGGGCGTGCTCGTCGTCCTCGGCGTAGTGGTCGGCCACGCCGCTGGTCTTGCAGTGCACATCGGCGCCACCGAGTTCCTCGGCCGTCACCACTTCACCGGTGGCAGCCTTCACCAGCGGCGGGCCGGCGAGGAAGATGGTGGCCTGGTTGCGCACCATGATGGTCTCGTCGCTCATCGCCGGCACATAGGCGCCGCCGGCGGTGCAGGAGCCCATGACCACGGCAATTTGGGGAATGCCCATGGCGCTCATGTTGGCCTGGTTGAAGAAGATCCGCCCGAAGTGCTCGCGGTCGGGGAACACCTCGTCCTGGCGCGGCAGGTTGGCGCCGCCGGAGTCGACCAGGTAGATGCACGGCAGGCGGTTCTGCTGGGCGATGGTCTGCGCGCGCAGGTGCTTCTTCACGGTCAGCGGGTAGTAGCTGCCGCCTTTCACCGTGGCGTCGTTGGCGACGATCATGCACTCGACGCCTTCCACCCGGCCGATACCGGCGACCACCCCGGCGGCCGGCACGTCTTCGCCATACACGCCATGGGCGGCCAGCTGGCTGATTTCGAGGAACGGCGAGCCGATGTCCAGCAGGCGGTTGATGCGTTCGCGCGGCAGCAGCTTGCCACGCGAGGTGTGGCGCTGCTGCGCCTTGGCGCCGCCGCCTTCGTGGACCTGGGCGAGCAGGGTGCGCAGGGCGTCGACCTGCTCGAGCATGGCCGCGCTATTGGCGGCGAACTCCGGCGAGCGGGTGTTGATCTGGGTGTGCAGGATGGCCATTGGGCTCACTCCGGGTTGCAGGCTTTAGCTCCCCTCTCCCGTTCACGGGAGAGGGGCCGGGGGAGAGGGGTGTGCAGGCGACGCAGAGCCCCTCTCCCTAACCCTCTCCCACAAGTGGGAGAGGGGACTATCCGTGTTGCTTGAGGGCTATTTCGTCTCGTTGTACAGCTCACGACCAATCAGCATGCGGCGGATTTCGCTGGTGCCGGCGCCGATCTCGTAGAGTTTGGCGTCGCGCAGCAGGCGGCCGGCCGGGTACTCGTTGGTGTAGCCGTTGCCGCCGAGCAGCTGGATGGTGTCGAGGGCCATTTTTGTCGCCATCTCGGCGGTGTAGAGGATCACCGCGGCGGCATCCTTGCGCGATTCCTCGCCGCGGTCGCAGGCCTTGGCCACGGTGTACAGGTAGGACTTGGAGGCGTTCATGCCGGCGTACATGTCGGCCAGCTTGCCCTGCACCAGCTGGAACTCGCCGATCGACTGCTTGAACTGCTGGCGTTCGTGCACGTAGGGCAGCACCACGTCCATGCAGGCGCTCATGATCCCGGTGGGGCCGCCGGAGAGCACGGTGCGCTCGTAGTCCAGACCGCTCATCAGTACAGCTGCGCCACGACCTTCACCGCCGAGGATGTTTTCCTCCGGTACTTCCACGTCCTCGAACACCAGTTCGCAGGTGTTGGAGCCGCGCATGCCCAGCTTGTCGAGCTTCTGGTGGCGGGAGAAGCCCTTGGAGTCGCGCTCGACGATGAAGGCGGTCATGCCGCGCGAGCCGGCGTTGATGTCGGTCTTGGCGTAGATCACGTAGGTGTTGGCATCCGGGCCGTTGGTGATCCACATCTTGTTGCCGTTGAGCACGTAGCGGTCGCCACGCTTCTCGGCGCGCAGCTTCATCGACACCACGTCGGAGCCGGCATTCGGCTCGCTCATGGCCAGGGCGCCGATGTGCTCACCGGAGCACAGCTTGGGCAGGTACTTGGCCTTCTGCTCGTGGCTGCCGTTCTTGCGGATCTGGTTGAGGCACAGGTTGGAGTGGGCGCCGTAGGACAGGCCGACCGAGGCGCTGGCGCGGCTGATTTCCTCCATGGCCACCACGTGGGCCAGGTAGCCCATGTTGGTGCCGCCGTATTCCTCTTCCACGGTCATGCCGAGCAGGCCCATGTCGCCGAACTTGCGCCACATGTCCATGGGGAACTCGTTGTCGCGGTCGATCTGCGCCGCACGCGGGGCCAGCTCGGCCTGGGCGAAGTGGTGGACCGCGTCACGCAGCATGTCGATGGTCTCGCCGAGACCGAAGTTGAGGGTCGGGTAGCTCATGGTTCCACCTGTAATTGTCTTTATTAGGTTTGCTAGCTAACTGCTTGTTCAGGCTTGAGTTTGTTCGAGCGCGGCAAGGCAGCGCTCCTCGGCGGTATCCAGCTCCAGCTGCATCTGCTGGATATCCAGCAACTGCTGTTCGAGCTGGGCGCGGCGCTCGCTGATCTTGTCCATAAAGGTCTCCAGCTGCTTGCGGTTGCCACCGGCCGGGTCGTACAGCTCGATCAGCTCCTTGCACTCGGCCAGGGAGAAACCGATGCGCTTGCCGCGCAGGATCAGCTTGAGGGTGACCTTGTCCTTGGCCGTATAGACTCGCTCCTGTCCACGCCGCTCGGGGGCGAGCATGCCTTGCTCCTCGTAGAAGCGGATGGCACGGGTGGTGATGTCCAGCTCGCGGGCCAGGTCGGAAATACTGTAGTTGGCGGCCATGCAATGGGCTCTGCGCGGGTTGCTTTACGTAAACGTAAAGCTGGTTGACGTTAACGTCAACGTAAATTGTGCACCGACGGCCAAAAACAAAAAGCCCTGCGAGTGCAGGGCTTATTAATTCAATTACTTAGAGGCTATAGCTCATGCTTTAGCTTCGCTTTCGAGCCTCTTCTCCTGGGCGCTGATCTGCTGGGCAATCTCGATGATCTGCTCGCGCATCCAGCGGTTGGCCGGGTCCTGGTCGGTGCTTTCGTGCCAGTACAGGTGGGTTTCCAGGGACGGCACGTCGTTGACCGGCAATTGCACGTAATGCAGGCCGTGGCGGCGGGCGAAACGCTCGGGCACGGTCATTGCCATGTCGGTGTTCTGCAGCACGGTGGAAGCCATCATGTAGTGCTGCGAACGAAGCGCCACCTTGCGCTGCAGGCCCATCTTGCCCAGCGACAGGTCAACATAACCGAGGCCGCTGCGGCGGCTGGAGATCTGGATATGGGTCAGCGACAGGTATTCGTCCAGGCTGATCTTCTCTTTGGCCAATGGGTGGCCCTGACGCAAGGCGCAGACGTAGCGGTCTTCCATCAGTTTGACGTGGCGCACCTGGGTATCGGTGTTGAGCGGTGCATCGACGGCGAAGTCGAGGCGGCCGGCGGCCAGTTCCTTGGTGGTTTCGCGGCGCTTGGACAGGAAACTCTCGATCTGCACGGTCGGCGCCAGGCGGCGCAGGCGCTGGAACAGCGGCGGCAGGATCACCGCCTCGGTGAGGTCGGTCATGCTGATGCGGTAGGTCTTGTTGGCCTGCTGCGGGGTGAAGGTGCGGCTTTCCTGCACCGACACGCGCAGCAGCTGCAGGGCGTTGCGCACCGGGCCGATGATGTTCTGCGCCATGGGCGTGGGCACCATGCCCTGGGCGGTGCGCACGAACAGCGGGTCATTGAAGGTTTCACGCAGGCGCGACAGGGCGTTGGACACGGCCGGCTGGGTGATGCCGACGATCTGCCCGGCGCGAGTCAGGTTGGCTTCGGTGTAGATGGCGTCGAAGACGATGAAGAGGTTGAGGTCGACCTTGCTCAGATTCATTGCGGGCTCTCGTCATGCCGATCCAGTGCGCCGGATCATATATCAGTGATGAATGTTAATAAGCCATGAAAATAGGTTCGATAAATCAAGGTCACTGTTCTAGCATCATTTGCAGATTGAAACCACAACCTCGCCCTGGTCGTTAGAAGGTAGCTACCCATGGATTTCGCCTACTCCCCCAAAGTTCAGGAACTGCGTGAACGCGTCACCGCCTTCATGGATACCCACGTCTACCCGAACGAGGCCGTGTTCGAGCAGCAGGTCAACGAAGGTGACCGCTGGCAGCCGACGGCGATCATGGAAGAGCTGAAGAACAAGGCCAAAGCCGAAGGCCTGTGGAACCTGTTTCTGCCGGAGTCCGAGTACGGCGCCGGCCTGACCAACATGGAATACGCGCCGCTGGCCGAGATCATGGGCCGCTCGCTGATGGGCCCCGAGCCGTTCAACTGCTCGGCGCCGGACACCGGCAACATGGAGACCCTGGTGCGCTACGCCAGCGAAGCGCAGAAGCAGCAGTGGCTGGAGCCGCTGCTGCGTGGCGAGATCCGCTCGGCCTTCGCCATGACCGAGCCGGGCGTGGCCTCATCCGACGCCACCAACATGGAAGCCAACGCCGTGCGTGACGGCGACGAGTGGGTGATCAACGGCCGCAAGTGGTGGACTTCCGGTGCCTGCGACCCGCGCTGCAAGATCATGATCTTCATGGGCCTGACCAACCCGGACGCGCCGCGTCACCAGCAGCACTCGATGATCCTGGTGCCGACCGACACCCCCGGGGTGAAGATCGTCCGTCCGCTGCCGGTATTCGGCTACGACGACGCCCCGCACGGCCATGCCGAAGTGCTGTTCGAGAACGTCCGTGTGCCCTATGAGAACGTCCTGCTCGGCGAGGGCCGTGGCTTCGAGATCGCCCAGGGTCGCCTTGGCCCAGGTCGTATCCACCACTGCATGCGCTCCATCGGCATGGCCGAGCGCGCCTTGGAACTGATGTGCAAGCGCGCCGTCAGCCGCACCGCCTTCGGCAAGCCGCTGGCGCGCCTGGGTGGCAACATCGACCATATCGCCAACTCGCGCATCGAAATCAACCAGGCGCGCCTGCTGACGCTCAACGCCGCCTACATGATGGATACCGTGGGCAACAAGGTCGCGGCGAGCGAAATCGCCCAGATCAAGGTGGTGGCGCCCAACGTCGCGCTCAACGTGATCGACCGGGCGATCCAGATCCACGGCGGTGCCGGTGTCTCCAACGACACGCCGCTGGCCTACTTCTACGCCATGCAGCGCACCCTGCGCTTGGCCGACGGCCCGGATGAAGTGCACCGCATGGCCATCGGCAAGTTCGAGATCGGCAAGTACGTGCCGCGTGAGGCGATGAAAGCCAGCCGCTGAGCCTGGCTCAGTAACGACAAGGCCCGCATTTGCGGGCCTTGTCGTTTGTGCCGGTGTGGTAGCCCGGATGCAATCCGGGAGCGGAGCGGTCTGTTTCCCGGATTGCATCCGGGCTACGGGGCTATCAGTGGTGGTCGGCGCTGTCTGTCTGCGCCTGCCGGCTCAGCCAGTCCAGGCGGATGTGCAGTTGCGCGGCAAAGGTGCGCGCGGCCAGCTCCTCGTGAAAGGTCAGGGCGCGGCGGCCCACGCGTACTCGCCATATCAGGCGGCCCTGCAGCTCCAGCGTTTCGATGCGCACATCGGGCATTAGGGTTTGCTCTCCTGGTCCTGCTCGGGCCTGTCACGGGTTTTCAGCAGCGACAGCAGCACGCCGCCCGCCAGCAGGCCGAAGGTTACGCCAAGAGAGAGCAGGGCGGGAATCTTGCCGATCAGGCCGTGCAGGAAAATCTTCCCGCCGATGAACACCAGCACCAGGGCCAGGGCGTACTTCAGGTAGATGAAACGATGCATCAGCGCGGCCAGGGCGAAGTACAGCGAGCGTAGGCCGAGGATGGCGAAGATGTTCGAGGTGTAGACAATGAACGGGTCCTGGGTGATGGCAAACACCGCCGGCACGCTGTCCACGGCGAACACCAGATCGGCCAGCTCGATCAGCACCAGGGCGAGGAACAGCGGAGTGGCATAGAGCAGGGGATGGGGCTGCCCCGGTGGTTGCAGGCGCACGAAGAAGTGCCCGTCGTGCAGGCTGTCGGTGATGCGGAAATGCCGGCGGATAAAGCGCAGCAGGCGGTTCTGTGACAGATCAGGGTGATGCTCCGGGTGGCTGAAGAGCATCTTCACGCCGCTGAACAACAGGAAGGCGCCGAACAGGTAGAGCATCCACTCGAAGCGCTGCACCAGTGCCGTACCCAGGCCGATCATCAAGGCGCGCAGCACGATCACCCCGAGAATGCCCCAGAACAGCACGCGGTGCTGGTAACGCCGGGGGATATCGAAGAAGCCGAAGATCATCGCCATGACGAACACGTTGTCCATCGACAGCGACTGCTCGACCAGGAAACCGGTGTAGAACTCCAGGGCGCTCTGCGCACCGAGTTCATGCCAGACCCACACGCCGAACAGCACACCGACGCTGAAGTAGCCGCTGTACAGCAGCAGGCTCTCGCGCATTTCGATTTCGTGCTGGTCGCGGTGCAAGACGCCGAGATCGAACACCAGCAGGGCGATGACGATGACGAAGAAGCTCAGCCACAGCCAGGTCGGCGTGCCAAGCATGGGGCTGGTAAGGAGACTGAGCAGGTCGTTCATCGGGCCCTCCCGTCGCTGCCTGCAGACAGTGACTCCGACATCGCGGTGAAGATTCACCGCCAGAGGGGCCCGGCGTCACTACTGGCAGGCTAGTGCGCCTGGCTGGCTACGGCAAATCGCCGGCTGTTGCAAAGGGTTTCCCACCACCAGAAACGACCAACGCCCTGCCTGAAGGGCCAAGGCGTTTATGTGGACGCTGAGCCTGTAGCCCGGACTTCAGTCCGGTGGCATGCCTGCCAGCCCCCGGACTGAAGTCCGGGCTACATCGCAACGACGCAAAATATCGTAAATAGGTTTCAGTAGACCCAGACTTCCACGCGCCGATTCTTGCTGCGACCTTCATCGCCACTGTTGGCGGCTACGGGCAGCTGGGCGCCGAGCCCGGTGATGTCGCGGAAAATCACCCCGCCGCGCGACAGCTCGCGGCGCACTTCCATGGCCCGCAGCTTGGACAGCAGGGCTGCGCGGCTGGGGTCGTTCTTCGGATCGCCGAAACCGACCAGCACCACCTTGTTGCGCAGCTTGTCCTGGCTTTTCAGGTAGTCGAGCACTCGGGCGATATCGCGCTGGGCCTTGTTGTCCAGGGTGGCGCTGTTCTCCTGAAAGCGGAAATTCACTGACAGGCGCTGGGCCTCGCTGGTCAGCTTCTGGTAGCTGGCCGGCATGCTCGGGCTGCCGCTGACCTTGACCGCCTTTACCGTCTGCGCGATGAAGCCGTTCTGTTCGACGATCGCCTGGCCTTGTGGGCTGTGGGCGAACTCCAGCAGGGACTTGGCCCAGGCATTCTCGGCAGTGGGCGAGGTATAGAGGAACAGGCGGCGCGACAGCGGATAGTCCTCGGTGGCGATCAGCGTGGTGCTCGGCAGCATCGGCTGGGATTCGCCGGTGGCAATCGCCACGGCCTTGCTCTGGCGGATATAGGGCAGGCCGATGAAGCCGATGGCGCTGGGGTCCTGGCTGACACTGTCGGATAACTGGGTGCTCGACTCGAAGCGCTTGGCGCCGGCGGCGAGGCTCTTGCCGTTGGCTGTCAGCACCAGTTCCTTGAAGGTGTCGTAGGTGCCGGATTTGTCATCGCGGGCATACAGGGTGATGGGGCCACCACGGCCACCCAGCTGTTCCCAGGTGCTGATTTCGCCGGAAAAGATCGCCGCGAGCTGCGCGGTGGTGAGCGCGGCCAGCGGATTGCCCGGATGCAGGATGATGGCCAGGCCGTCGATGGCGATGATCTGTTCGGCGGCGCGGCTGCGCATGTCGCCGAGCCTGGCCAAGCTGTCGGCCTCACCATCCTTAATCGGCCGCGAGGACGCAGCCAGTTCGGCGCTGCCGTCCTGCAGGGCGACGAAGCCGGTGCCGGAACCGTGGGCGGCTACGGCGATGCTTACCGGTCGGCCGTTTTTGTCCTCGGCCAGCACCCGTTGTTCGTTCTCGGCGGCAGCCGGTTCGATACGGATATTGCGCAGCCCCTGCTGCTCGAACAGGCCCTGCACCAGGGCCGGGCCGAGCTTGGCGCCGATGGTGTTGGAACCCTGGATGCGCAGCACGCTGCCGGCATCGCTCGCGGCAAACACGGACCAGGGCAGGGCATAGCAGATGAAACCGAGCAACAACCAGGCATAGGCCTGGCGCCAGGAGTGCCGATCACTAACGGGCAGGGTGCGCGACATTGCAGCAGGAGCCTTCTTCGAGGGAGGGAAAGTGCCGCGCAGAATAAGACGATTAGATTGCAGCCAGGTTACAGCGACCGCTCTGGGGCAGCTCTTTCACGGGTTTCGCGAGGGCAGCTGCGTGCCTGTCGCCGATATGGCTTTGCTGTGGTTTTTTATGGGAGCGAATTCATTCGCGATCGGGGCCAGCTCGGAGTGACCTGCTTATCGCGGATAAATCCGCTCCCACAAGAGCGCTGTGGTGGCTGTGGCTTTCTGTGGGAGCGAATTCATTCGCGATCGGGGCCAGCTCGGAGTGACCTGCATATCGCGGATAAATCCGCTCCCACAAGAGCGCTGTGGTGGCTGTGGTTTTTTGTGGGAGCGAATTCATTCGCGATCGGGGCCAGCTCGGAGTGACCTGCATATCGCGGATAAATCCGCTCCCACAAGAGCGCTGTGGTGGCTGTGGTTTTTTGTGGGAGCGAATTCATTCGCGATCGGGGCCAGCCCGGAGTGACCTGCTTATCGCGGATAAATCCGCTCCCACAAGAGCGCTGTGGTGGCTGTGGTTTTTTGTGGGGGCGAATTCATTCGCGATCGGGGCCAGCTCGGAGTGGCCTGCTTATCGCGGATAAATCCGCTCCCACAGAAAACAACAAGGCCACCCGCAGGTGGCCTCGTTTCAGTTCAGCTCCAGCCAGATCGGCGCATGGTCCGAAGGTTTCTCCATGCCACGCAGCTCGTAGTCGACGCCGGCATCCTTGATTCGCGCCTGCAGCGGCGCGCTGGTCAGGATCACGTCGATGCGCAGGCCGCGCTTGGGCTCGTCCTCGAAGCCGCGGCTGCGGTAGTCGAACCAGCTGAAGCGGTCATTCACCGCCGGGTTGAGGTGGCGGAAGCTGTCGACCAGGCCCCAGCCCTTGAGCGTGGCCAGCCATTCGCGCTCTTCCGGCAGGAAGCTGCACTTGCCGGTCTTCAGCCAGCGCAGGCGGTTCGGTTCGCCGATACCGATGTCGATATCTTCCGGGGAGATATTGATGTCGCCCATCACCACCAGCGCCTGCTCGGGCTTAAACGAGTCGTTCAGCAGGTTTTGCAGGTCGGCATAGAAACGCTGCTTGGCCGGGAACTTGGTCGGGTGGTCGCGGCTCTCGCCCTGGGGAAAGTAACCGTTCATCACGGTCACCGGGTTGCCCTGGGCATCGGCGAAGGTGCCGTAGATGAAGCGGCGCTGGGCGTCTTCCTCATCACCAGGAAAGCCCTTGTGCAGCTCCAGTGGCGCCTGGCGCGAGAGCAGGGCGACGCCGTAGTGGCCCTTCTGCCCGTGGTAGTGCACGTGATAGCCGAGCGCACGAATTTCCGCTTCCGGGAACTGCTCGTCGGAGACCTTGGTTTCCTGCAGGCCGATCACATCCGGCTGGTGCTTCTCGATCAGCGCCGCCAACTGGTGGGGGCGGGCGCGCAGGCCGTTGATATTGAAGGAAACGATCTTCATGGGCAGCTACCGGCAAAGTAAAAACGCGATGCTAGCCCAGTCATCCGGTGACGGCCAGCGTCTGGCGGGCCTCACGGCACGGTGCTACCTTGGCTTTCGACCCGCAAAATCTATAACAAATGAGGTCAGCCCGATGCCCCACCGTACCGCCGAAGTCCGCTTGCTCGACCATGGCTACAGCCGCGAAGCCCGCTCCCTGCTGTACCACGCCTACCGTCACGATCCGACCTTCGCCTACCTGTTCGAAAGCGAGCGCCCCGGCTTCGACCAGCGCGTGCGCGCCACCGTGCGAGAGTTGGTGCAGCAGCACTTTGCCGAAGAACTGCCGGCCATCGGCCTGCTGATCGAGGAACGTCTGGTCGGCATCGCCCTGATCGCCCCGCCGATACGCCGCCTGGACATCACCGAAAGCTGGGGCTGGCGTCTGCGCATGCTGATGACCACTGGTTTCCGCTGCACCAAACGCTACCTGGAGTACCACGACGCGGTGCTCGCCTGCCTGCCGCCCGGCCCTTACCACGTGTTGCCGCTGATTGGCGTGCACCCGGAGTTTCAGGGCCAGCACCTCGGCGAGCAACTGCTCGGTGCGCTGCACAACTGGTGCGCGGAAGATGCCGGCTCCCAGGGCGTGGTCCTGGATACCGGCAACCCGCATTACCTGGAGTTCTACAAGCGCCAGGGCTACGAGGAAATCGGTGAAGTGGCGGTGGGGCCGATCCGCGAGCATGTGTTCTTTCATGCCAATCCGCAGGTGACACTCAAGGCCAGTGCGTAAACCGATCATGGGGTGCGCCGCGGTGGGTGACCAGATCCCCCCCATCCAGGGCAAAGGCCAGCAGAATCTGCCGGCCTTTTTTGTTTGCCACGCGCAATCGCGCTAACCTTCCTCACCACCGCAGGTGCATGCCTGTCGCTTTCCTGCCGCGACGCCACCGCGTCGGGCTCAACGCAACGATAAGGACACTGAAATGGCTCAAGTAACCCTCAAGGGCAATCCGATCCAGGTTGACGGCCAGCTGCCGCAAGCCGGCCAGCAGGCGCCGGCGTTCAGCCTGGTGGGCACGGACCTCTCCGACGTGAGCCTGGCCAGCCTGGCCGGCAAGCGCAAAGTGCTGAACATCTTCCCCAGCGTCGACACCCCGACCTGCGCCACCTCGGTGCGCAAGTTCAACGCCGAGGCCAGCGCGCTGCCCAACACCGTGGTGCTGTGCATCTCCGCCGACCTGCCGTTCGCCCAGGCGCGTTTCTGCGGTGCCGAAGGCCTGGATAACGTGGTTAACCTGTCGACCATGCGCGGTGCCAATTTCCTCAAGGACTACGGTGTGGCCATCGCCAGCGGCCCGTTGGTCGGCGTCTCCGCCCGCGCAGTGGTGGTGGTCGACGAGCAAGGCAAGGTGCTGCACAGCGAGCTGGTGGGCGAGATCGCCGACGAGCCGGATTACGCGGCCGCCATCGCCGTTCTGAAGTAAGTTTCTGCAACACCTTGAAACGGCCTGCCTAGCAGGCCGTTTTCATTTCTAAATTTCCAACGTCTTGTTACGTCAAATAAGGGTAAATAGGCGGTAAAGACCCTTTGCCTGGTAGCGCAGAGTACTTATCGTTCACGCTCCCAAGGAAAGTGACCCCGGACCATGCCTGATATTCGCTCTGCATCGCGCTCTTACCGCCCCTGGCTGATCGCCCTGGCGCTGCTTGCCGTCGTCCTGCTGCTGTGGTGGCTGTGGCCGGAGAAGCCTGCCGAGGAAGATGAGCGCGGCGGCCCCTGGGGACGCGACAGCGGTCCGGTACCGGTGCGAGTCACCGAGGTCAGCCAGGGCGACTTCAATGTCGAACTCAAGGCCCTCGGCACGGTCACTGCGCTGAACACAGTCAGCGTGCGCTCGCGGGTGGATGGCGAACTGGTCAAGGTGCTGTTCGAGGAAGGCCAGCTGGTCAAGGCCGGCGACCTGCTGGCGCAGATCGATCCGCGCGCCTACCAGGTGGCCCTGCAACAGGCCGAAGGCACCCTGGCGCAGAACCAGGCGCAGTTGAAGAACGCCGAGATCGATCTGGCTCGCTATAAAGGCCTGTACGCCGAAGACTCCATTGCCAAGCAGACCCTGGACACCCAGGAAGCGCTGGTCGGCCAATACCGTGGCACGGTGAAGAACAACCAGGCCGCTGTCGCCGAGGCGCGCCTCAACCTCGACTTCACCCGCATCCGCGCGCCGATCGACGGCCGTCTGGGTCTGCGCCAGGTGGATGCCGGCAACCTGGTCAGCAGCGGCGACACCACCGCGCTGGTGGTGATCACCCAGGTCAAACCGATCACGGTCAATTTCACCCTGGCCGAGAACGACCTGCCGCCGGTGCTGGCGCGGGTGCGCAACAACGAGCAACTGCTGGTGCAGGCCTGGGATCGTGGCGAGAAACAGTTGCTGGCCGAAGGCGTGCTGCACAGCCTGGACAACCAGATCGACGTCGCCACCGGCACGGTCAAGCTCAAGGCGCGCTTCGACAATGCCAGCGAGAGCCTGTTTCCCAATCAGTTCGTCAACGTGCGCCTGCGCGTGGAAACCCGCCAGGGCGCCACGCTGATTCCGTCGGCGGCCTTGCAGTTCGGTGCCCGTGGCACCTTCGTCTTCCTCCTTGATAACGAGGACAAGGTGCAGCTGCGCAAAGTCGAAGTGGGCGCCAGCGACGGCGCGCTGACCCTGATCAGCGCTGGCCTGAAGGTCGGCGAACGGCTGGTGCTGGAAGGCACCGACAAGCTCAAGGACGGCAGCGAAGTGCAGGTGATCGGCGAACCCGGTGCCGTGGCCCAGCCAGCTGGCAAGGGTGAAGCCGAGCAGAAGCACGACGCATGAATGCTTCACGCCTGTTCATCCTGCGTCCGGTCGCCACCACCCTGTTGATGGTGGCGATCTTCCTCACCGGTCTGATCGCCTACCGCCTGTTGCCGGTGTCGGCGCTGCCGGAGGTGGATTACCCGACCATCCGCGTGCTCACCCTGTATCCCGGCGCCAGCCCGGAGGTGATGACCAGCGCGGTGACCGCACCGCTGGAGCGCCAGTTCGGCCAGATGCCGGGCCTGAAGCAGATGTCCTCGACCAGCTCCGGCGGCGCCTCGGTGATCACCCTGCGCTTCACCCTGGAAGTGAACCTGGATGTGGCCGAACAGGAGGTGCAGGCGGCAATCAACGCGGCGAGCAACCTGCTGCCCAGCGACCTGCCGGCACCGCCGGTGTACAACAAGGTCAACCCGGCCGACACCCCGGTGCTGACCCTGGCGATCAGCTCGGCGAGCATGCCGCTGACCGAAGTGCATGACCTGATCGATACGCGCATGGCGCAGAAGATCGCGCAGATCAGCGGCGTCGGCCTGGTCAGCCTGGCCGGTGGCCAGCGCAAGGCGGTACGCATCAAGGTCAACCCCGAGGCCCTGGCCAGCCATGGCCTGAATTTGTCTGACGTGCGCACGCTGATCACCGCGAGCAACGTCAACCAGCCCAAGGGCAACTTCGACGGCCCAACCCGCGTCTCGCAGCTCGACGCCAACGACCAGCTGGAATCGGCCGAGGCCTACCTCGACCTAATCCTCAAGTACGAAAACGGCGCCGCGCTGCGCCTCAAGGATGTCTCGACGGTCATTGACGGCGCCGAGAACGAGCGCCTGGCCGCCTGGGCCGACCGCAACCAGACCGTGCTGCTGAGCATCCAGCGCCAGCCGGGCGCCAATGTCATCGAGGTGGTCGAGCGCATCCAGAAACTGCTGCCGCAGATCACCGCCAGCCTGCCGGCCAGCATCGAGGTCAAGCTGCTCACCGACCGCACCCAGACCATCCGCGCGGCGATCAGCGATGTGCGTTTCGAGCTGATCCTGGCCATCGGCCTGGTGGTGCTGGTGACCTTCCTGTTCCTGCGCAAGCTGTCCGCCACCATCATCCCGTCCATCGTGGTGCCGCTGTCGCTGATCGGCACCTTCGGCGTGATGTATCTGGCCGGTTTCTCGGTCAACAACCTGACCCTGATGGCCCTGACCATCGCCACCGGCTTCGTGGTCGACGACGCCATCGTCATGCTGGAGAACATCGCCCGCCATCTGGAGGAGGGCGAGACCCCGCTGAACGCCGCGCTCAAGGGCGCCAAGCAGATCGGCTTCACCCTGATCTCGCTGACCTTCTCGCTGATCGCGGTGCTGATCCCCTTGTTATTTATGGCCGATGTGGTCGGGCGCCTGTTCCGCGAGTTCGCCATCACCCTGGCGGTGGCCATCCTGATTTCCCTGGTGGTGTCGCTGACCCTCACTCCGATGATGTGCGCGCGTCTGCTCAAGGCCGAGAAGGAGGAGGAGCAGGGGCGTTTCTACCGCGCCAGCGGCGCCTTTATCGACGGCCTGATCGAGCGCTACGGAGTCGGCCTGCAATGGGTGCTCAAACACCAGCCGCTGACCCTGCTGGTGGCCCTCGGCACCCTGGCGCTGACCGTGGTGCTCTATCTGGCGGTGCCCAAGGGCTTCTTCCCGGTGCAGGACACCGGCGTGATCCAGGGCATTTCCGAGGCGCCGCAGAGCATTTCCTTTGCCGCCATGAGCGAGCGCCAGCAGCGCCTGGCCGCGGTGATCCTGCAGGATCAGGCGGTCGCCAGCCTGTCGTCCTACATCGGTGTGGACGGCGACAACGCCACGCTCAACAGCGGCCGCCTGCTGATCAACCTCAAACCGCATGCCGAGCGTGAGGTCAGCGCCAGCGAAGTGATCGAGCGCCTGCGCCCCGCGCTGGCGGCGATTCCCGGCATCCAGCTGTATCTACAGCCGGTGCAGGATTTGACCATCGAGGACCGGGTCAGCCGCACCCAGTTCCAGTTCAGCCTGGAGTCGCCGGATGCCGCGTTGCTGGAAGAGTGGACGCCGAAACTGATCAAGGTGCTGAGCGAGCAAGCCGAGCTGCGTGACGTGGCCAGCGACCTGCAGAACCGTGGCCTGCAGGTGTACCTGCAGATCGACCGCGACGCCGCCTCGCGGCTTGGTGTCAGTATCAGTGCTATCGACGATGCGCTGTACGACGCCTTCGGCCAGCGGCAGATCTCCACCATCTTCACCCAGGCCAGCCAGTACCGCGTGGTGCTGGAGAGTGCCGGCGCCGGCGAGCTCGGCCCGCAGGCCTTGCAGCAGGTGCATGTAGCCACCGCCAGCGGCGGCCAGGTGCCGCTGGCCTCCCTGGCGCGCATCGACGAGCGTGCGGCCAGCCTGCTGGTCAACCATATCGGCCAGTTCCCGGCGGTGACCGTGTCGTTCAACCTGGCCAGTGGCGTATCGCTGGGCGAGGCGGTGGCGGTGATCGAGCAGGTGCAGCAGGACATCGGCCTGCCGGCCGGCATCCAGAGCCAGTTCCAGGGCGCCGCCGAGGCCTTCCGCGCCTCGCTGTCGAGCACCTTGCTGCTGATTCTGGCGGCCATCGTCACCATGTACATCGTGCTCGGCGTGCTCTACGAGAGCTACATCCATCCGATCACTATTCTCTCGACCTTGCCCTCGGCCGGAGTCGGCGCGTTGTTGGCGCTGCTGCTGACCGGCAACGACCTGGGCCTGATCGCCATCATCGGCATCATCCTGCTGATCGGCATCGTCAAGAAGAACGCGATCATGATGATCGACTTCGCCCTGGAGGCCGAACGGCTTCAGGGCATGGCGCCCGAGGCGGCGATCTACCAGGCGGCGCTGCTGCGGTTCCGGCCGATCCTGATGACCACCCTGGCGGCGCTGTTTGGCGCCATCCCGCTAATGCTGGCCTCGGGCTCCGGCGCCGAGCTGCGCCAGCCGCTGGGCCTGGTAATGGTCGGCGGCCTGCTGCTCAGCCAGGTGCTGACCCTGTTCACCACGCCGGTGATCTACCTGTGGTTCGATCGCCTGTCGCGCCGCTATTTCGGCCGCAGTGCAGCCGGGGTGACGGTATGAGCACGCGTTTGCTCCCCTCTCCCATTTATGGGAGAGGGGCCGGGGGAGAGGGCGGGGCCACTGCGCTGCCTGTTTCCCTCTCCCCAACCCTCTCCCATAAATGGGAGAGGGGGCTGGCCGTGCATGCATTCTGGGCGCTGTGTCGATGAACATCTCCGCCCCCTTTATCCGGCGGCCGGTAGCCACGCTGCTGTTGAGCCTGGCGATCCTCCTGCTCGGCTGGGTCAGCTTCGGCCTGCTGTCTGTGGCGCCGCTGCCGAAGATGGATTTCCCGGCCATCGTGGTCAACGCCTCCTTGCCGGGCGCCAGCCCGCAGGTGATGGCGTCGAGCGTGGCCACGCCGCTGGAACGCTCGCTCGGCAGCATCGCCGGGATCAGCGAGATGACCAGCCGCAGCAGCCAGGGCAGCACGCAGATCGTCATCCTCTTCGACCTCGAACGTAACGTCGACGCCGCCGCCCGCGAGGTGCAGGCGGCCATCAACGCGGCGCGCAACCTGCTGCCCAGCGGCATGCGCAGCATGCCGACCTACAAGAAGTTCAACCCCTCGCAGGCGCCGATCATGGTGCTGTCGCTGACCTCGCCGCTGCTGGACAAGAGCCAGCTGTACGACGTCGCGTCCACCGTGCTGGCGCAGAAGCTGGCGCAGGTGCAGGGCGTCGGCCAGATCCAGATCGGCGGCAGCTCGCTGCCGGCGGTGCGGGTGGAGTTGCAGCCGCGCCTGCTCGATCAGTACGGCATCGCCCTCGACGAGGTGCGCAACGCCATCGTCCAGGCCAACGTCGACCGGCCCAAGGGCGCGGTGGAAGACGCCGGCCGCCACTGGCAGATCCAGGCCAACGACCAGCTGGAGAAGGCCGCCGACTACCAGCCGCTGATCATCCGCTACCAGAACAACGCGGCGGTGCGCCTGAGCGATGTGGCCAAGGTTCGCGACTCGGTGGAGAACCGCTACAACAGCGGCTTCTACAACGACGATGACTCGGTGCTGCTGGTGATCAACCGCCAACCCGGCGCCAATATCATCGAGACCATCGAGGACATCCGCGCCGAGCTGCCGGCGCTGCAGGCGGTGATTCCGTCCAGCGTGCAGCTGGAAGTGGCGATGGACCGCTCACCGGTGATCCGCGCCACCCTGCACGAGGCCGAGCGCACCCTGCTGATCGCCGTGGCGCTGGTGATCCTGGTGGTGTTCGCCTTCCTCGGCCGCTGGCGCGCCGCGCTGATTCCGGCGCTGGCGGTGCCGGTGTCGCTGGTCGGCACCTTCGCAGTGATGTACCTGCTGGATTTCTCCCTCAACAACCTGTCGCTGATGGCGCTGATCATCGCCACCGGCCTGGTGGTGGACGACGCCATCGTGGTGCTGGAGAACATCTCGCGGCATATCGAGGCCGGCGAGAAACCCATGGCCGCGGCGTTCAAGGGCGCCCAGGAAGTCGGCTTCACCCTGCTGTCGATGAACCTGTCGCTGGTCGCGGTGTTCCTCTCCATCCTGTTCATGGGCGGCATCGTCGGCAGCCTGTTCCGCGAGTTCTCCCTGACCCTGACCGTGGCGATCCTGATCTCCATGCTGGTCTCGCTGACCCTCACGCCGATGCTCTGCGCGCGTTGGCTCAAGGCCGAGGAAACCGAACGCCAGCCCGGTCGCCTGCAGCGCTTCGGTACGCGCCTGCAGGAGCGTGTGCTGGATGGCTACGCGCGCAGCCTGGACTGGGCCCTGCGTCACGCGCGGCTGACCCTGTTCAGCCTGCTGGCGACCATCGCGTTCAACGTGTTTCTGTTCATCGAAGTGCCGAAGACCTTCATGCCGCAGCAGGACACCGGCCAGCTGATCGGCTTTATCCGCGGTGACGATGGCCTGTCGTTCCAGGTCATGCAGCCGAAGATGGAGATCTACCGCCGCGGGCTGCTGGCCGATCCGGCGGTGCACAGCGTGGCCGGTTTCATCGGCGGCAGCGGCGGAATCAACAACGCCTTTCTGGTGGTGCGCCTGAAACCCATCGCTGAGCGCGGCGTATCGGCCCAGGAAGTGATCGACCGCCTGCGTGACAGTGTGCCCAAGGTGCCGGGTGGCCGCCTGATGCTGATGCCCGACCAGGACCTGCAGTTCGGCGGCCGCCAGGGGCGCAGCTCGGAGAACGAGTACGTGCTGCTGGCCAGCAATCTGGACGACCTGCGCGAGTGGCTGCCCAAGGTACGCGATGCCCTGGCCAAGCTGCCGGAGCTGACCGATATCGACGCCAACGAAGGCGAGGGCGCCCAGCAGATCAGCCTGCAGATCGACCGCGCCACCGCCCAACGCCTGGGCGTGGACATGGCCATGGTCACCGCGGTGCTGAACAACGCCTTCAGCCAGCGGCAGATTTCCACCATCTACGACAGCCTCAACCAGTACAGCGTGGTGATGGAAATCGATCCCACGTTCGCCGAATACCCGGAGGCGCTGGACCAGATCCAGGTGATCAGCGCCGACGGTGCGCGGGTGCCGCTGTCCAGCTTCGCCCGCTGGGAGCGCAGCCTGGAGGAAGACCGGGTCAACCACCAGGGCCAGTTCGCCGCGGAAAGCATCGGCTATTCGCTGGCCGAGGACGTCACCCAGGAACAGGCCAACCAGGCGATTGCCCAGGCCGTGGCGCAGGTCAACCTGCCCACCGAAGTGCAGGGCCTGGTCGGTGGCACCGGTGGCCAGTTCGAAAAGGCGGCCAAGGGCCAGCCAGGGATGATTCTGATGGCCTTGCTGGTGGTGTACATCGTGCTTGGCATCCTCTACGAGAGCTATATCCACCCGCTGACCATTCTCTCCACGCTGCCCTCGGCCGGGGTGGGCGCGTTGCTGGCGATCATCCTCAGCGGCGGCGAGTTCAGCCTGATCTCGCTGCTCGGCCTGTTCCTGCTGATCGGCGTGGTGAAGAAGAACGCCATCCTGATGATCGACCTGGCCCTGGAGCTGGAACGCCACGACCAACTGAGCCCGCAGGAATCGATCCGCCGCGCCTGCCTGCTGCGCTTCCGGCCGATCATCATGACCACCCTGGCCGCTCTGCTCGGCGCCTTGCCGCTGCTGCTGGGCATGAGCGAAGGCGCAGAAATGCGCCAGCCGCTGGGCCTGACCATCGTCGGCGGGCTGATCCTTAGCCAGCTCTTGACCCTCTACACCACCCCGGTGGTCTACCTCTACCTCGACCGCCTGCGCCATCGCGTCAACCGCTGGCGCGGCGTGCGTAGCGATGCTGCCCTGGATACCCCCGTATGAACAAAGCCTGCGTAGGGCGGGTGAAACCCGCGTGCCACTCTCTGCCTCGTCTCGCGGGTTTCACCCGCCCTACGGCGCTTACCCTGGCCTTGCTGCTGACCGGCTGTGCCATCGGCCCCGACTACCAGCGCCCGGACTCCGCCGAGTCGGTGCAGTTCAAGCAGGCGGCCGGCTGGAAAGCGGCGGCTCCGGCCGACACCGTACTGCGCGGCAACTGGTGGGAGCTGTACGGCGATGCCGAACTGAACCAGCTGATCGAACGGCTCAACGCCAACAACCAGAGCCTGGCCAGCGCGGAAGCCCAATACCGCCAGGCCAGGGCTCTGGCCCGTGGTGCGCGGGCCGCGTTTTTCCCGACTATTGGCCTGGATACCGGCGTCAGCCGGGCGGGGCAGGGTGGTGGCGACAGCACCATCGGCACCACCGGCGGGGTCAGCGTCAGCGGTTCGAATGCGGCGCAGATCTCCAAGACCTATGACGCCAGCCTGGGCGTGAGCTGGGAGCTGGATATCTGGGGCAAGCTGCGCCGCCAGCTGGAGTCAGACAGCGCCAGCATGCAGGCCAGCGCCGCCGACCTGGCTGCGGTGCGCCTCAGCCAGCAAGCGGAACTGGTGCAGAGCTACCTGCAGCTGCGCGTGCTGGACGAACAGAAGCGCCTGCTCGACGAGACCGTGGCGGCTTACCAGCAGGCGTTCCGCATCGCCGAGAACCAGTACAAGGCCGGCATCGTGCCACGCTCCGACGTGACCCAGGCGCTGACCCAGCTGAAAAGCACCGAGGCCGAGGCGGTCGACCTGGAGTACCAGCGTGCCCAGCTGGAACACGCCCTGGCCGTGCTGGTCGGGGTGGCGCCGTCGCAGTTCGAACTGGCCGCGCGCGAGCAGGTGCCGCAGCTGCCGGCGGTGCCGCTGAGCCTGCCCTCGACTCTGCTTGAACGCCGCCCGGATATCGCCGCCGCCGAACGCCGGGTGATTTCCGCCAACGCCTCGATCGGCGTGGCCAAGGCCGCCTACTACCCGGACTTGACCTTGTCCGCCACGGGCGGCTACCGCAGCGGCAGCCTGAATGACTGGATCAGCTCGCCCAACCGCTTCTGGTCGATCGGCCCGCAGTTCGCCATGACCCTGTTCGACGGCGGATTGATCAGCTCCCGCGTCGAGCAGGCCGAGGCCAGCTACGACCAGACCGTGGCCGACTACCGGCAGACGGTGCTGGAAGGCTTCCGCGAAGTGGAGGACTACCTGGTGCAACTGGCCGTGCTCGAGCGCGAGGCCGTGGTCCAGCAACAGGGGCTGGATGCCGCACGCGAGTCGCTGCGGCTGATCCTCAACCAGTACAAGGCCGGCACCGTGGAGTTCACCGACGTGGTCAGCGTGCAGACCAGCGCCCTGTCCAGCGAACGCACGCGCCTGACCCTGCAGGGCAATCGCCTGACCGCAAGCGTGCAGCTGATCGCCGCCCTCGGCGGCGGCTGGGATGGTGTGACCGAGCCGATCGAACCGACCGAATAGCTCAGTCGCGCTGCGGCGCGCCCAGCGGGAACAGGTGCCGGTAAGGCCGCGCCTCGTCCACCGCGCGAGCGAAGGAGGGGCGTGCCAGCAGGCGCTGGCGATAGGCGTGCAGGGTGCTGAACTCGGCGCCTATCGGCTGTACCCAGTCTGCATAGAACAGCGCTGGCGCGGCGGAGCAGTCGGCCAGACTGAAACTCGCGCCGCAGGCCCACTCGCGGTCGGCCAATTTCTCGTCGAGCCAGCGGTAAGCGGTTTCCAGCAACTGCCGTGCCTGGGCGATGCCGAAGGCATCGCGTTGTGCTGCCGGACGCAACTGGTCGAACACGCAGGCCGTCATCGGGTTGGACATATACAGGTCGAAGCATCGGTCCATGAAGCGTACTTCCAGCGCACTCTCTGCGTCCTCGGGCAGCAGGCGGCTGGCGCCCGGGTAATGCTGCTGCAGGTACTCGATGATGATGCTCGACTCGCTTACCGCGCGTTCCCCGTCGAGCAGCAGTGGAAAGCGCCGAAACGGCCAGTGCATCTCCAGCTCGGCCATGGCCTGCGGGTTTTCCGGGGCCAGCAGGTGCCACTCGAAGGGCGTGGCGTTTTCATAGAGGGCGATCAGCACCTTCTGGCAATAGGACGAGAAGGGGTGGGCATAGAACTGGATGGCCATGGTCGATTCCTCGGAATGGTCCGGCATGCGCTGAGCATAGTGCCGAGCGCTTCCTCCAGTAGTCGTTGCAGCTGCGGGAGTTTCGACAAGTCTGCAAACAAAGGCTCAACAGCGTTATAGCGGTGTGTACAACAGCTGCAGAGCGCTTTGCCCCCTCTCCCGTTTACGGGAGACGACTGCATGGATGCAGGAGGTAGGGTGAAGCAGGACGCCCTAACCGAGGGCTGGGGAGAGGGGCGTTGCCGAGACCCTAGCTGTTTCTTACGGCTGCACCACCGCCTCGATCAGGCTTATTTTCGGCTCGCCATCGACCAGGCGCAGGGTGGCGGTTTCCCGGGTGCTGGTCTGCAGGGTCTGGCCTTGCGCCTGGTAGGACTCCTGCGTTTGGTCGATCACCGTGGCGCTTTGGCCGTCGGCAGCCACCTCGATGCTTTCGATGCTGACCGTCACCTGGTAACCATCGATCGCGCCCCAGCCCTGCTGCAGCAGGTCGCGATACATGGTCATGTCCAGATCCAGGTCGCCGCTTGGGGCCTTGATCTGCACGCGGGCATCCTCGCTCATATGGCGCAGAACCCCTTCGATATCCTTGGCCTGTGCGGCCGCCGTCAGTTCGCCGTACATGGCGCGGATGTTGTCTTCGCTGAGCCTGTCGGCGGCGTGGGCCACCGGCACGACCAGCATCATTAGCGCGAGAAGTAGCTGTTTCATCGTATGTCCCTATGCAGAGGCCTGCTCCGTGCAGGCGAGCCCAGATACTAGCCCAGCCATGGCCTGACTTCAGCCCAGTTGCGCCAGCATGTCCGCCAGCACGCCATGGCGGATCTGCCGCAACAGGCGCAGCTCGCCCGCGCTCAGGCGCAATTCCAGGGCCTGCTGCAGCTGCTGCTCGGCGGCGGCGGGCAGGGCGGCGAGCAGTGTATCGAGCAGGCGCTGGCCGATCTTTGCCGGCAGACCGAGCACTTCGCCAAACGCCAGCACGTCGGCCCGGCGCAGTTCGGCAAAGCGCCGGGCCTGGCCCATGGGCCAGGACAGTTCGGCCGCGCCCCAGGCATTGTCCCGTGCGTAGACACTGGTGCTGAGCAGGTCGTAATGCGGGGTGAGCTCCACGCCCTGGGCACCGACGAAGAACGACAGGTTCTTCAGGTGTGCATCGTTGTTGCCGAGCAGGGCATTGAACACGGCCCAGCGGAACAGCAGCTGGCGGCTCAGTGCCTTGCTGCGACACAGCTCCACCAGCCGGTGCAAGGTTTCCAGGGTGGCCATGCGGTACTTGTAGAGGCGGTCCAGGGACAGCAGCTGGCAGGCGTCCAGCACATGCCGGCGGCGCAATTGGCCGCCTGCCAGTTCGCGGTCGAAGCGCTGCACCAGGTACACCGATTGCGGCACCCGGCGCAGTTCGACGGCGGGCACCGGCAGCTTCACCGCCCGCGCAATGGACATCACGAACCACTCGTTGGCGGCGCTGTGCGGGTAATTGTCGCTGTCCGGATGGTCGGGCTTGAGGATGTGGGTAGAGGGCGCCTGGCCCACCGGCTCCAGCAACTGATCGCCCTGCAGCACGATGGCCAGCTTGTGCTGGGCGCCCGCCAGGGACATGCGCTTGGGCGCGGCCTGGCCAAGCGAGACCCGTGGCAAGGCGCTGATGCGCTGTGCCAGTTGCTGTTCGGCGAGCGGCTGCAAGGCGCCTGCAGGCAAGGGCTGGCCCGGCGGCAGGAGGGTCAGGGCGCCTGCCGATTCGGCCCCGTAATAGGCCAGCAGACCAAACGCATCGGCCACCTCGACCTGTGCATCCTGGGCCAGCAGGGTGCGGGCCTGTTCTTCCGGCAGCAGATTGTCGAAGAACCACTGCACCGGCCGCTGGCTGCCTCCATCACGGATGCTGCCCAGGCTGCGCGGCAGTTGCGGAGACAGATCGAAACTGCGGCTAGCGGTCAGCCACTGCGGGTCATAACTGAGCTGCCAGAGGTTGTCCTGCTCCTCCAGCATGCCGACGACTTGCTCGTTCAGCCACAGTTGCAACTGCCTCATGCGGATTGCCCGTCCAGGCTATCCGGCACTTCCAGGTGGATGCGTACCCCCAGTTCATCGAGCAGGCGCAGCAACTTGCCGAGCTGAACGGTGCCTTTGCCTTGTTCGACGTCACGCAGGAACACGTGGCTGGCACCGATGATGGCCGCTAGGTCGTCCTGGCGCAGGCCCTGCTGGCGGCGCAGGTCGCGTGCCAGGGTGCCGATATCGGCTGCGTCGCGGATGGGAATCAGGGTCATGACAGGCTCCTAATCTAAGCTGCAGCTTAGATTAGCCCTGCGGCTGTCTATTTTTCAACCAAATCTAAGCTATGGCTTAGATTTTATGGTTTCACGGCCTTCGTGCCATGAAATCTAAGCTACAGCTTAGATTTATCCTGAAAATCGGGCGAGGCACCGCGATTTTTTGCCGCAATCCACTGTGCCATGTACTGGGTGCTCTTGAGCGTATGGTGGCGCAGCATGCCGCCGACGAAGTTGGCGCGGCGCTCGGCCGGCAGGTTGGCGCGCAGGACCAGCAGGCGCTCGACCAGGGCCTGGCCGGACTGCTGGCGGTCGAAGCGCTCGGCAAGGATGCGCGCGCCGTTGGCCTGGGCCTGCTGCCACAGCGTCTGATCCTCGTGCAGCGCCACGGCGGCCTCGGCAAAGGCCTGGGCATCATCAACCACCGCACCGCCCCAGGGCAGCTCGCCGGCCATGCCTTCGCTGCCGATTGGCGTGGTCACGCTGGGTGTGCCGCAGGCCATGGCATCGGCCAGCTTGCCCTTGATCCCGGCACCGAAACGCAGTGGCGCCAGGCACACGCGGGCCTGCACCATCACCGCATGGGCATCATCGGCCCAGCCCAGTACATGAAAACCCTGCTTGGGGTTGTGCAGGGCGGTGGCCTTGGGCGGGGTGTAGGAGCCGTAGACATGCAGCTGGGCCTGCGGCAGACGCTGGCGGATCAGCGGCCAGAGCTGCTGCTTGAGCCACAGCACCGCATCCCAGTTCGGCGCATGGCGGAAATTGCCGATGCTGAGGAAGTGCGTGCGCTGCTCGAACGCCGGTTGTGCGGTGGCCGTGGGAATCAGCATCAGCGTGCAATGGTGGAGCAGGGCGGCCGGCACGCCGAACTGTTCACGCAGCAGCTGTAGCTCGAAATCGGAGATCAGCAGGCTTAGGTCGCAGCGGTAGATGGCGGCGATCTCGCGCTGGGCCATGTCGTCCATGGCCATGGCGTTGAACAACTCAACGGCTGTGGCGCTGACGGCGCCTTGCTGGTGTTTTTCCGCTTCGCTGCTGCAGGCCTGTTGCGCCGCCTTGAGCAGGCGCTGACGGGCATCGCGCAGGCTGTGCAGGTCGCAGGTTTCGAGGATGCGCAGGGCCTGCGGACAGGCCCGCTCGACCCGCCAGCCGAACTGCTCCTCGCTGAAGAAACGGTCGAACAGCACCAGGTCCGGCTGCAGCGCGCTGACGAAGGCATCGAAGCTGTCGCAGTTGAGGGTGATCGGCACTTCCGGCACGTCGAGCGCGGCCAGGTCAGCGCGGTGTTCGGACAGCGCGGCGGCACTGGCGAAGGTCACTGTCCAGCCCTGGGCACGGAACAGCTCGATCAGCTCGATCATCCGGCTGCCCGCCGCCGAGGAGCGTGGCTCAGGCCAGACATAGCCGATGATCAGTACTTTCATGTGTGTGCGCCGAAAAAATCCAGGGCGCGAGTATACCCGCCGGCAAAAAAATCAGCTCATGGGCACCCATTGCCTTTGTTTCGGTCTGGGGGTGCGCCAGCGCACCGATAGTGACGGGCATTGGGCGCAGTTTGTGTGGAGGCTCGATGCAGCGTTGTTAGCCAGGCGCGTACTGGCATGAAGGCCAGTCGCAGGAAATACAGGGCGCCCAGTGCCTTGTCGATCGGATCGAGCGCACGGCAACGAGGAGAAGCACTATGTCATTCGCACTCTATATCGGTGGAGCCCTGATCTTTATCGGCGGGCTGATTTACGGCGCCGTGCTGATGGAAGTTCCTGTGCAGTGGATCGCCGTAGGCGCCTTGGTAACCCTGGGGCTTGCGTGTCTGAGTGCGGTCAAGGTGACGCGGCAGAAGGATTCCGGGGAATAGGTCACGGCAGGGCGCCTGCTTCGCAGCGCCGGAAAGGTCCCGTTTGCAGGTGTTGGCGCAGCCCAGTTCAGGTGCTGCGCAGAGGAGAAAAGAAGATGGACGCAGTCAAGATCGTCGCGCTAGTGCTGATAATCGCCGGCGCCTTGGGGCTCGCCTATGGTGGCTTCAGCTACACCAAGGAGACCCACAACGTCGACGTGGGCCCGTTGCATATGGAGGTTGTAGAGAAACAGCAGGTCAGTATCCCGACCTGGGCCGGCTTGGGCGCCATCCTGGTGGGCGGGGCTTTGCTGCTCATACGCAGGAAGGGCTGAACACAAAAAAATCCCCACGGGCTGGAGCAGCGCCGTGGGGAAGGAATGGCCGACAAAGGAGGAAGTCGACCCAGGAGGAACTGGCTCGGTGTAGGGCGGGTGAAACCCGCGCGGGGTGGATAACGCGGGTTGCACCCGCCCTGCGTTCAGGCTTGCGGCTGCCACCCACCGCCAAGCGCCTTGTAGATGGCAACGATGCCGCGATACAGCTCGACCTCGGCTTGGGCCTGGGCGTCTTCGGCGGCCAGGCGTTCGCGCTCGGCGTCGAGCAGCACGAGAAAATCCACCGTGCCTTCGCGGTAGCGCACCGCGGCCTGTTCGGCGGCAGCACGGCTGGCTTGCGACTGGCGCACCAGGGCGAGCAGGCGCTGTTGCCGTTTGGCGTAGTCGCTGAAGGCGTTTTCCGACTCTTCCAGGGCCAGCAGCACCTGCTGCTCGTAGCCAGCCAGGGCGCCATCGGACTCGGCTTCGGCGCCGCGCAGGCGGGCACGCACGCTGCCCAGATCAAATGCAGCCCAGCTGATGGTCGGCGCCACGCCCCAGGCCTGGGCGGCGGAAGCACCTAGCTGCGAACCACGGCCGGCGGTGAAACCGAGGAAGCCGGACAGGCTGACCCGCGGGAACAGGTCGGCGGTGGCCACCCCGACATTGGCGGTGGACGCAGCCAACTGGCGTTCGGCAGCGCGGATATCCGGACGGCGGCGCAGCAGTTCGCCTGGATCGCCAATCGGCAGGGCCTTGGCAATGACCGGCAACGGCTTGGCTGACAGGTCGATCGTCAACTGTTCCGGCCGCTGGCCGAGCAGGGTGGCGATGCGATTGCGCGCCCGTGCTTGCTCGGCCTGCAGTTGCGGCAGGCTGGCTTCGGTGGCGGCCAGGCGCGCGTCACTGCGCAGCACATCCAGTTCGCTGCCGATGCCGGCGTCACGCAGTTGTTCGGTGAGCGCGCGTGACTGGCTCTGGTTCTTCAGGTTGTCGCGGGCAATCCGTTCCCTGAGCTGCGCGCCGCGCATGTCGCCGTAGGCGTCCACCAGTTCGGCGATCAGGCTGACTTGCAGTTGCTGCAGCTCGGCTTCGGCCACTTCGATCTGCGCATCGCTGGCTTCCAGCTGGCGCTGGATACGGCCGAACAGATCGAGCTCCCAGGCCATGTCCAGGCCCAGGTCATAACGCTCCTGGCGGATACGCTGCTCGCTGGTCGGCGGTTGCTGGGCCTTGCCGAACTCACCGCTGGCGCGGCTGGTAACGGTGGGCAACTGATCGTTGGCCACGTCATCACGAATCGAACGGGCGGCGCGCAGGCGGGCGAAGGCCACGCGCAGCTCGCGGTTCTCCTTGAGTGACTGCTGCACCAGCTGGTTCAGCGTCGGATCATCGAACTGCTGCCACCAGATTGCCTCGAAGCGGGTGCGATCATAGTCGCCGGCTTCCAGGCTGCTCAGCTTGGCCGGCTCGGTGGCTGGCGCCTGGTAGTCGGGGCCGACGGCGCAGGCACTCACAGCCAACGCCAGCAGGGCGGGCATCAACGGCTTCATGCGTGTACCTCCTGCAGGCGCGCGGCTTTCTGCGCTTCGCGCTTCTCCACGAAGCCGCGAATCAGCACGTAGAACACCGGCGTCAGCAACAGGCCGAAGAAGGTCACCCCGAGCATGCCGCTGAACACCGCCACGCCCATGGCATGACGCATCTCCGCACCGGCGCCGGTGGAGGTCACCAGCGGCACCACGCCCATGATGAAGGCGAAGCTGGTCATCAGGATCGGCCGCAGGCGCAGGCGGCAGGCTTCCAGCACCGCGCTGACGCGGTCCATGCCTTCTTCCTGTTTCTCCTTGGCGAACTCGACGATCAGAATGGCGTTCTTGCAGGCCAGGCCCACCAGTACGATCAGGCCGATCTGGGTGAAGATGTTGTTATCGCCACCGGCCAGGATCACCCCGGTGATGGCCGACAGCAGGGTCATCGGCACGATCAGGATCACCGCCAGCGGCAGGCTCCAGCTCTCGTACTGGGCGGCCAGCACCAGGAAGGCCAGCAGCACGCAGAGCGGGAAGACGAAGATCGCGCTGTTACCGGCCAGAATCTGCTGGTAGGTCAGGTCGGTCCACTCGAAGCTCATGCCGTTGGGCAGTTCTTCCTTGAGCAGCTTGGCGATCGCCGCTTCGGCCTGGCCGGAGCTGTAGCCGGGTGCTGCCGCGCCGTTGATCTCGGCGGTGAGGAAACCGTTGTAGTGCATCACCCGATCCGGGCCCGAGCTGGCATCGACCTTGAGGAAAGCCGACAGCGGCACCATTTCCCCGCGGTTGTTGCGCACCTTGAGTTGGCCGATCTGCTCCGGTTCCAGGCGGAATTGCTGCTCGGCCTGCACGTTGACCTGGTAGGTGCGGCCAAAACGGTTGAAGTCGTTGGCGTACAGCGAACCCAGGTAGATCTGCATGGTGTCGAAGATGTCGCTGATCGCCACGCCGTGGGTCTTGGCCTTTTCGCGGTCGATGGCAGCATCGATCTGCGGCACGTTGACCTGGTAGCTGGTGAACACCGACATCGGGTCCAGCTCCGGCAGCTGACGGGCCTTGGCGATGACGTTCTGGGTCTGCACATACAGCTCGTCATAACCGAGGTTGCCGCGATCCTGCACCTGCAGGCGGAAGCCGCCGATGGTGCCCAGCCCCTGCACCGGCGGTGGCGGGAAGATGGCGATATAGGCGTCCTGGATCTCGCTGAACTGCGCGTTCAGCTCCGCGGCAATGGCGGTGGCGCTCATCGACGGATCGCTGCGCTCATCGAAGGGCTTGAGCGGGGTGAAGACGATGCCGCTGTTCGGGCTGTTGGTGAAGCCGTTGATCGACAGGCCGGGGAAGGCCACGGTGTTTTCCACACCGGGGTGCTTGCCGGCGATTTCCGACATCTTCTTGATCACGTCTTCGGTGCGATCCAGGGTCGCCGCATCCGGCAGCTGGGCGAAGGCCACCAGGTACTGCTTGTCCTGCGCCGGCACGAAACCGCTCGGCGTCGTGGCAAAGCCCAGGTAGGTCAGGCCCATCAAGCCTGCGTAGACGAACAGGGCGATGCCGCTGCCGCGCAGCACGCGTTTTACCGTACCGACATAGCCATGGCTGGCGCGGTCGAACAGGCGGTTGAACGGGTTGAACAGCCAGCCGCCAAACAGCTTATCGAGCACCTTGGAGAAGCGGTCTTTCGGCGCGTCATGGCTTTTCAGCAGCACGGCAGCCAGGGCCGGTGACAGGGTCAGTGAGTTGAAGGCCGAGATCACCGTGGAGATGGCGATGGTCAGGGCGAACTGCTGGTAGAACTGCCCGGTAAGCCCGGAGATAAAGGCGGTCGGTACGAACACGGCGCACAGCACCAGGGCGGTGGCGACAATGGGGCCGGTCACTTCCTTCATCGCCTGCTTGGTGGCTTCCACCGGCGACTTGCCCAGGCCGATATTCCGCTCGACGTTTTCCACCACGACGATGGCGTCGTCCACCACGATGCCGATGGCCAGCACCAGGCCGAACAGGGACAGCGCGTTGAGCGAGAAGCCGAACATGTGCATTACGGCGAAGGTGCCGATCAGCGATACCGGCACGGCGGCCAGCGGGATGATCGAGGCGCGCCAGGTTTGCAGAAACAGGATCACCACCAGCACCACCAGCACAATGGCTTCGAGCAGGGTGTGCACCACCGCCTCGATGGAGCCACGCACGAAGATGGTTGGGTCGTAGACGATTTCGTAGTCCACGCCCTGGGGGAAGCTCTGCTTCAGCTCGGCCATACGGCTGCGCACCGCATCGGAGATCTCGATGGCGTTGGAGCCGGGGCGCTGGAATACAGGGATGGCCACGGCGGGCTTGTTGTTCAGCAGTGAGCGCAGGGCGTACTGGCTGGAGCCCAGCTCGATTCGCGCGATGTCCTTCAGGCGAGTGATTTCGCCATCTTCACCGGCGCGGATGATGATGTTTTCGAACTCTTCCTCGCTGACCAGACGGCCCTGGGTGTTGATCGACAGCTGGAAGCTGTTGCCGGCATCGGAGGGCGGCGCACCGAGCGAACCGGCGGCGACCTGGCGGTTTTGCTCGCGGATGGCGTTGACCACGTCGCTGGCGGTGAGGTTGCGCGAAGCCACCTTGTTCGGGTCCAGCCATACGCGCAGCGAGTAGTTGCCGAGGCCGAACAGCTGCACGTCGCCCACGCCATCCAGGCGCGCCAGCTCGTCCTTGACGTTGAGCGCAGCGTAGTTGGACAGGTAGAGCATGTCGTAGCGGTCATCCGGCGAGGTCAGGTGCACGACCATGGTCAGGTCCGGCGAGGCCTTGTCCACCGTCACGCCGAGGCGCTGCACTTCGGTGGGCAGGGTCGGCATGGTGCGGGTTACGCGGTTCTGCACCTGCACCTGGGCGTTGTCCAGGTCGGTGCCCAGCGCAAAGGTGATGGTCAGGGTCAGCTTGCCGTCGGCGGTGCCCTGGGAGGACATGTAGAGCATGCCCTCGACCCCGGTAATCGCCTGTTCCAGCGGCGAGGCGACGGTTTCGCCGATCACCTTGGGGTTGGCGCCGGGGAAGGCGGCACGTACCACCACGGTCGGCGGCACCACTTCCGGGTATTCGCTGATCGGCAGCTGGAACAGCGAGATGGCCCCGCCGATCAGGATCAGCAGCGACAGCACGGCAGCGAAGATCGGCCGCTGGATAAAGAATTGCGAGAAATTCATCGTCTTCTACCTGTTAGCCGCGCGGCGCAGTGGCGGGCTTGGCGGTTTTCTCGGCCACGCGCGGGGTGGTGCTGGCGTCCACGGCCTGGCGTTGACTGGCCAGGGCGGCGAGGGTCTGCTCGTTGGCCATCGGCACGGCCTGCGGATCGACCGTCGAGCCGGGGAAGGCGCGCTGCAGACCGTTGACCACGATCTTCTCGCCCTTGGCCAGGCCCTTGCGCACGATGCGCAGGCCTTCCAGTTTCGGCCCCAGCTCGATGGCGCGGTATTGCACGGCGTTGTCCTTGTCGAGCACCAGGACGAACTTCTTGCCCAGGTCGGTGCCGACCGCGGCGTCCTGGATCAGCGTGGCGTCGTACTTGCCGCTGCCCACCAGTTTCAGCCGTGCATACAGGCCGGGGGTGAAGCGGCCGTCACGGTTGTCGAACACGGCGCGGCCACGGATGGTGCCGGTCTGCGGGTTGACCTGGTTGTCGAGAAAATCCAGCTGGCCGAGGTGCGGGTTGCCGTCTTCGCTGGACAGGCCGAGGTACACCGGGCTGGCATCGCGGGTCTGGCCGCCGGACTGGCGGGCCAGCTCGACGTACTTGAGGAACACGCGCTCGTCGGCGTCGAAATAGGCGTAGACCTTGTCGGTGGACACCACGGTGGTCAGCAGCGACTGGCCAGCGCCCACCAGGTTGCCTTCGGTGATCTCGGCACGGCTGACGCGGCCGTCGATGGGCGCGGTGATGCGGGTGAAGCTGAGGTTGAGCTGGGCATTGTCCAGTTCGGCCTGAGCGGCGGCGACCGCGGCCTGAGCCTCGGTCGCGGCACTGGCGCGGGCATCGGCCAGTTCGGCGGAAATCGCGTTGCTCTGGCGCAGGCGTTCACCGCGGCGGGCTTCATTGGCGGCGCGGGTCTGGCTAGCGCGGGCCTGCTGCACTTGCGCCTGCAGGCGCTTGACCTCGGCCTCGAACGGGCGCGGGTCGATCTGGAACAGCAGGTCGCCTTTCTGCACCAGGCTGCCTTCGCGGAAGGCCACGCGGTCGATGTAGCCGGACACGCGCGGACGCACTTCCACCGATTCCGGAGCTTCCAGGCGGCCGGTAAACTCGTCCCATTCGTTGATCGGTTGCTCAATCACTTCGGCCACGCTGACCTTGGCGGCCGGGTGCTGGGCGGCGCTTTCCGGGGCCTTGCCGCAGGCGCTGAGCACCAGGATGGCGGCGAGTGCCAGGGGATAGCGCAAGAGGGGGGTAGGGAACCGGTCCATGTGAGAACTCCGCCAGATTGGATTTACGAATGGGCGGAGTCTGCGACGCTGAGTTACACACGACGAATCGATCAATTCGAAGGTAAGTATCAGCAGGAATGATGATTAGTGGACTTGTATCGATAAACCGCTATGTGCGCAAAGGGGCGCGAGAGAGGTGTAGTAAGCGCTTTGCTCCCCTCTCCCATTCATGGGAGAGGGGCTGGGGGAGAGGGTTGGGCAGGCGACTCCGCCCCCTCTCCCTAACCCTCTCCCACAAGTGGGAGAGGGGACTGTCCGTGCTACCAGGAAGGCCTTATCCCGTGGCCTGGCCGCGGCATTTGCCACCAGGAAAAACGCCGCTTTCCAGGTGGAAGGCGGCGTTTTCCTTAACGAGCGGGATAGGCGAGTTCTCAGGCCAGGCTATCCGGGTCACCACAGAACATCTGGATCCGCGAACGCAACCAGCGCTCGGCCGGGTCATTATCCTGGGCGCCGCGCCAGGCCATGTGCAGCTCGAAGGTCTGCGGTTCGATGGGCAGGTCTTCCGAGCGCAGGCCGCCGGCGGCGGTGAGGGCGGCTGCGGTGTAGTCGGGCACGGTGGCGACGATATCGGTACCAGCAAGCAGGGTGCCGAGGCCGTTGAACTGCGGTACGGCCAGCACCACGCTGCGCTTGCGTCCGAGTTTCTCCAGCGCCTCGTCGATAAAGCCGCTGAGGTCGCCAGCGAACGACACCAGGGCATGCGGACGAGCGCAGTAGTCGTCCAGGCTCATGCGCCCCGGCACGCTGTCGGCGCGCAGCAGCTTGGCGGAACTGCGGCGCAGTACCTTGCGCTTGGCGTTGGCCGGCAGCTCTTCGGTGTAGCCGACACCTACGGAAATTTCTCCGGAAGCCAGCATGCCGGGCATCAGCAGGTAGTTGGCGCGGCGAATCACCAGCACCACCCCCGGCGCTTCGCCGCGAATACGGCGCAGCAGGGGCGGCAGCAGGGCGAACTCGACATCGTCGGACAGGCCGATGCGAAACACGGTCGTGCTGGTTGCCGGGTCGAAGTCGGTCGCCCGGCTGACGGCGGTGGAAATGGAGTCGAGGGCCGGAGAGAGCAGGGCGAAGATCTCGCCGGCGCGGGCGGTCGGTTCCATGCTGCGCCCGGTGCGCACGAACAGCGGATCGTCGAACAGGCTGCGCAGGCGGGCCAACGCGGCACTGATTGCCGGTTGGCCGAGAAACAGTTTCTCCGCCGCGCGGGTGACACTGCGCTCGTGCATCAGCGTTTCAAAAACGATCAGCAAATTGAGGTCAACACGACGCAAGTCGTTGCGGTTCATGGCCGTCTTCCATGTGGGATGTGTGAAAGGTGCGGCTATGGCAAGCTGCCGTCAAGCATGCAACCTGCTGCGCGGCAGCAGGTCTGTATGGATGAGCCCCGGATCATCCGCATTTATGGTGACTATCAATCTGTGCGGGTGGTTTTGCCGGGAAAGCCCGTATAGAGTCCGTGGCCATAGAGAGTCTATGGCGAGGTGTGTGATGTCCCGCATGATCCGTTTCCACCAGTTCGGCGATGCCAGCGTATTACGCGCGGAGGACGTGCCGACCCCGAAACCCGGCCCCGGCGAAGTACTGATTCGTACCCAGGCCTTGGGCGTGAACTGGCGCGACGTGCTCTGGCGGCAGAACCTGGCCCCGGAACAGGCGCGTCTGCCGGCCGGTGTGGGCTCTGAATTGGCCGGCGTGGTCGAAGCCGTCGGCGAAGGTGTCGACGATCTCACTCCCGGTGTGGCGGTGGCCAGTTTCCCGGCCTTCAGCCTCAACCAGTATCAGACCTGGGGCGACCTGGTGCTGATGCCGCGTCTGGCGCTGACCCGTTACCCCGATGTGCTGAGCCCCGAAGAGGCCGCCGTGCATTACACCGGCTATCTGGCTGCCTATTTCGCCCTGGTCGAGCTGGCCAAGCTGCAACCTGGTCAGCATGTACTGATCACCGAAGCGGCGCATTGCAATGCGCCGCAGGCAGTGCAGATGGCCAAGGCGCTGGGCGCCAAGGTCATCGCAGCCACCAGCGAGGCTGCTAGCCGCGACTTCCTGCGTGAGCTGGGCGCCGACAAGATCATCTGCACCGAAGAGCAGGACCTGGTCCTGGAAATCGAACGCTACACGCAGGGCCAGGGCGTCGAAGTGGTCATCGACCAGTGCGCCGGCCCGCAGATGAAACTGCTCGGCGACGTCGCCGCGACCCGTGGCAAGCTGATCATCTGCGGCGTCAACGGCGGCAACGATGCGGCATTCCCAGCCTGCGCGGCGTTCAAGAAACACCTGCAGTTCCACCGGCACTGTGTGCTGGACTTCACTGGCCAGCCGGAACTGGGTCTGGAACGCAACGAGGAGGCCGTGCAGCGCGCGCTGAGCAAAATCAACCAGCTGACCGCGGACCGCCTGCTCAAGCCGGACATAAGCAAGGTGTTCGACGCCAAGGACTTCGTTGCCGCCAGCCAGTTCATGGAAACCTGTCCGGCCAATGGCCGGGTGGTGATGACAGTTACTGCGTAAGCATCCTTCCGCCTTGTTCTACCTTCCGCGCCGCCCGTTCTGGGCGGCGCTGCGTTTCAGCCCCCGTATTTCGCTGATAGGCCCTGTTTTTTAGCGGCATTGCTGATTGCCAGTATTGTAATGATAAGAATTATCATTAAGATGCGCATCACCGTGCAGCCGAGGACAGGCTATGGGAAGGTTATTCACATTGCAGGAGCAGGGCTCAGTAGCGACAACGCTACTTGAGGGTGCTTCGTCTGAGCCGCTGGAGCAGCTCTATCACGGTAGTCATCGCAGTCTGGTGGATGCCGCCCAGGCGCTACTGGGTTGCCGCGCGCGGGCCGAGGACGTGGTCCAGGATGCCTTTCTCAAACTCTGGGAAAGTGGCGATCAGCATGCCATCCAGGAACCTATCCGCTACCTGTTCCGCATGGTGCGTAACCTGGCTATCGACCGCCTGCGTCGCCTGGCTCTGGAAGGCCGCTATCGCTTCGACGAGGAGCCGCTGGACGAGCTGCCAGCGCCGCAATCCACCCCGGAACAGGCCGCTTTTGGCGAGCTGGAATGGCAGCGCATGCACCAGGCGATCGGCGAGCTACCCGAGCGCACCCGCACCGTGTTCACCATGAGCCAGCTGGAAGGTTACAGCCAGCGCGAAGTGGCCAGCCACCTGAATGCCTCGCCCACCCTGGTGCATTTCCTCCTGCGCGATGCCCTGACCCATTGCCGCAGCCGCCTCGGTTTCGAGGCGGCGTGACGCTCACCGTCGAGCACTCTGGAATCGATTGAATGAAACTGCTCAACCTGCTGTTCCGTGACAACCGCCTGCCATTCGCCGGCATCATCGTACTGAGCCTGTGCAGCGCCTTGCTCAGCATCGGCGTGATCGCCTTCGTCAACTGGCGCTTGATCGGCTTGCAGAGCGATCTGGGCAGTGCCCTGGCGACCTTCCTAGGCCTGCTGGTGCTGCTGCTGATCTGCGCCGCCGCCGGGCAGATCTCCCTACACCGTCTGGGTCACGCCTTCGTCTACCGCCTGCGCCGCAGCCTGGTCGGGCGGGTGATGAACACCGATATCGAGCGCCTGGAACGCATCGGCGGGGCGCGCATCCTGGCCAGCCTGGCCAGCGACATCCGCAACATCACCATCGCTTTCGTTCATCTGCCGGAACTGGTCTACGGCCTGATCCTCAGCCTGGCCGCCTTCGCCTTCCTGGCCTGGCTGTCGCCATCGCTGTTCGGCATCACCATTTCCTGGCTGACCCTGACCCTGGTGGTGGGCTGGTTGCTGGTGGGCAAGGTCAACCGCCATGTCCGCCTGCTGCGCGAGGCCGAGGACCACCTGTACCAGGACTACCAGGCGATCATCGACGGGCGCAAGGAGCTGGCACTCAACCGCGACCGCGCGCGCCTGCTGTTCGACGAGGAATTCGACCGCGATGCCCGCGCCTACCGCGACCACGTCACCCGCGCCGACATCTACAACGGCCTGGCCGGCAACTGGGCCAACTGCATGGTGCTGGGCAGCATCGGCCTGGTGTTTTTCTGCGCCAGCGGCCTGGGCTGGGCGACCAGCTCGGTGGCCGCAACCTTCGCCCTGACCGTGCTGTTCCTGCGTGCACCACTGGTGTCCAGTGTCGCCGCGCTGCCGGCGCTGCTCGCCGCACGCATCTCGCTGGACAAGCTGGAAGCGCTGGAACTGGCCCCGGAGCACAGCACCGAGGCGATCAGCCCGCTGGGCGACTGGCAACAGTTGCAGCTGTGCGGCCTGGAATACCGTTATCCGGGGGAGGGTGGCGATGCCGGTTTCGATGTAGGCCCGGTCGACCTGCAGTTGCGCCGTGGCGAATTGGTCTTCCTGGTCGGCGGCAACGGCAGTGGCAAGTCCACTTTCGCCCGCCTGCTCACTGGCCTGCATCGCCCGCTAGCCGGTGAAATACGCCTCGATGGCCAAGCCCTGACGGCCGAGCAATGGCCGGCCTACCGCCAGCTGTTCGGCAGCGTCTTCACCGACTTCCATCTGTTCGCCCGTCTGCTCGGTCCGCAGGGCGGCGAGGTGCCGGAGTCGCTGGTCGGGCAATGGCTGGATCGCCTGCGCCTGGCGCACAAGGTGCGTTTCGCCAGCGGCCGTCTGGCCGATACACGCTTCTCCCAGGGCCAGCGCAAGCGCCTGGCGCTGATGCTGGCGATGCTGGAAGGGCGCGACATCCTGGTGCTCGACGAATGGGCGGCCGACCAGGACCCGCTGTTCCGTCGCCTGTTCTACCGCGAGCTGTTGCCGCAGCTCAAGGCTGCCGGCAAGACCATCATCGCTATCACCCACGACGACCACTATTTCGACCAGGCCGACCGCCTGCTGAAAATGGATGGCGGCCGCCTGTACGAGCTGAGTGGCCAGGCCCGCGAACGCGCCACCCGCGACGCGGTGCTGGAAATCGGCGGCAGCGCCAAGCCCGAAGCAGTCGGCGCCCCCCTGTGAACTGAAGCCCGCAGCGCCTGCGGGCGCGGGCTTCGTTCGTCCGTTTTCTGCATTTAAATGAAAACTATTCGCACTGATATACGTCTTTAAAGCGAGCCGTTTCGATCGGCATCTGCGAGGTACTGAGAATGAGCCTGGACAATCCGCAAACCACCTTCCTGGTGGTGATCAATGAAGAACAGCAATACGCCATCTGGCCGGCCTACAAGGCTGTACCGGCTGGCTGGCAGGACATCGGCGTGCGCGGCGACAAGCCGACCTGCCTGGCGCATATCGCCAGCGTCTGGACCGATATGCGCCCGCGCAGCCTGCGTGAGGCGATGGACGCCTGATGCAGCTGTTCTGCCTGGCTCATGCCGGTGCCAGCGCCATGGCCTATGCGCGCTGGCGTCGGCGCCTGCCGCGCTGGCTGGATGTCTGTCCGCTGGAGCTACCAGGCCGCGGTGCGCGCCAGCAGGAACCGCTGTGCCAGGACCTGCCGGCAATGCTCGCCGACCTCATGGCCTCCTGGCGGCGCGAGTGCAGCGGCCCTTATCTGCTGTGGGGCCACAGCCTCGGCGGCTTGCTCGCCTATGAGCTGGCCCATGCGCTGATCGGCGCCGGGCAGAACGCGCCACTGGCGCTGTTCGCTTCCGCCTCGCGCGCGCCGTCGCTGCGCGCCCAGGCACCACGTCTGGCGCAGCGTAGCGATGGCGAGCTGTTGTCGCGCCTGGCCGGCTTCGCCCGTTTGCCGCGGGAACTGCTGGCCGACCCGTTGTTTCGCGGCGAGATGCTGCCGGTGCTGCGCAGCGATTTCGCCCTGGCCGAAGGTTATCGCTACCAGCGTCGTGCGCCGCTGCCCTGTGCCCTGCATGTGCTGGGCGCGCGCCACGACAGCCTGAGCGAAGAAGACCTGCGCGCCTGGCGGCGTGAAACCCGCAGTGCTTTCACCCTGGAGTGGCTGGAGGGCGATCACGCCTACCTGCGTCCCCAGGAAGACGAGTTGCTGTCCCTGATCGAATTCCATGCCTTGCGCCTGTTGCGGCGCGAGGCGGCCGGTGCGCCCCTGAGCGCCTAGGCCAATGCCTGCGAGGTAGTGTTGATGAACGCGCAAACCGAGTGCCAGCCCGTTGCCGCCCAGCAATGGGCGCCGCTGTCCTTCGCCCAGCAACGGCTGTGGTTCTTCAGCCGCCTGGAAAGCGGTAGCACGGCCTACAACATCGGCGGTGTGCTGCGCTTCGCCGGCGAGCTGGACATGGACAGTCTGCGCCACGGCCTGGATCAGGTGTATGCCCGCCACGCCGCGCTGCGCACCGTGTTCCGCGAGCACGACGGCCTGGCCCAGCAGGCCGTGCTGCCGACCGGCCCGATGCCGCTGGAAATCATCGACCTCGAAGGTAACGCCGAGCAGGTCGAGGCCCTGGCGCGCGACTTCATCGAGGCCGACTACGACCTCACCCGTGGCCCGCTGGTGCGCTGCGCCCTGTACCGCCTGGGCGAGAACAGCCACGCCCTGGCCGTGGGCATGCACCACATCATCTCCGACGCCTGGTCGGTACGCGTGCTGGTGGAGGAGATGGCCGAGTTCTACCGCGCTCGCCAACAGAACCGCCAGCCGTTCATGACTCCGCAGCCGCTGCAGTACAGCGAGTACGCCATTGGCCAGCGCGAGTGGCTGGACAGTGAGGCTGGTATCCAGCAGATGGCGTTCTGGCGCGAGCGCCTGGGCGGCGAGCAACCGCCGCTGAGCCTGACACCTGACTACCCGCACAATGCCCAAGCCGCGCGCCGTGCAGCCTATCGCCCGCTGCAGGTGGAGCCGGCTCTGGTGGCGCGTCTCAGCGACCTGGCCAAGGCCAATGGCGCGACCCTGTTCACCGTACTGCTGGCGGCCCTGCAACTGCAGCTGGCGCGTCTGTCCGGCCAGCGCGAGGTGCGCATCGGCGTACCGGTGGCCGGTCGTGCCAAGGGTTTCGAGCGCCTGGTCGGTTTCTTCGTCAACACCCTGGTGCTCAAGGCCGAGCCACGTCCCGAGCAATCGGTGGCGGATTGGTTGAGCCAGGCCCGCGCAGGTCTGAAACAGGCCCAGGCCAACCAGGCAATGCCCTTCGAGCGCCTGGTCGAGGAGCTGGCGCCGAGCCGTAGCCTGGGCCAGCAGCCGCTGTTCCAGGTGGCCTTCAACTACCGTCGGCAACATCCGCTGGCGGCCAACTGGCTGCCCGGTATCGAGACCCAGCTGGCCGAGCTGCCGTCCAGCCAGATTCCCTTCGACCTGGCCCTGGATGCGGTGCGCGACCGTGGTGATGAGCTGCTGATCAACTTCGCCTATGCCGCCGACCTGTTCGCCGAGAACAGCATCGAACGGCTGATCGCCGGTTTCCTTGAAGTGCTTGACGGTTTTGCCAGTGCACCGCAGGCAGCGCTGGGTGAAGTGGCGCTGGTCACCGCACCGGAGCTGGCGCAGCTGACCGAGTGGAACACGCCGCGTCAGCCCTTCGATGCTTCGCGTCTGCTGCCCGAGCTGATCGCCGAGCAGGCGCGGCTGCGCCCCGATGCCGTTGCCCTGGTGCATGGCGGTGAACGAATTGCCTTCGCAGAGCTGGAGGCCCGCGCCAATCGCCTGGCCAATTTGCTGGTAGCCCACGGTGTGCAGCCTGAGTCGCGTGTCGGCGTCTCGCTGCAGCGCGGCAACGCGATGATCGTGGCCATGCTGGCGGTACTGAAATCCGGCGGCGCCTTTGTCCCGCTCGACCCGGATTATCCGCGCGAGCGCCTGAGCTATATGGTCGAGGACTCGGGGTTGCAGTGGCGGATCACCAGTTCCGATCTGGCCGAGCGCCTGCCGCTGGGCGAGGGCGTTGAGCCGCTGTATCTGGATCAACTGGATCTGTCTGCCTTTGCGGCCTCGGCTCCAGTCGTCCAGCTGCATCCGCTCAATCTGGCCTACCTGATCTACACCTCCGGCTCCACCGGCCAACCCAAGGGCGTGGCGGTCAACCACCTCGGCCTGAGCATGCATGTGCAGACCATCGGCCAGCGCTATGGCATGACCCCGGACGATGTCGAGCTGCACTTCGCCTCGATCAGCTTCGACGGTGCCCTGGAGCGCTGGACCGTACCGCTGGCCTTCGGCAGCCGCCTGGTGATCCGCGACCAGGAGCTGTGGAGCGCGGAGAAGACCTGCCAGGTGATCGCCGCCGAAGGCGTGACCATCTCCTGCCTGCCACCGAGCTATGCCCAGCAACTGCTGGACTGGGTCGAGTCGCAAGACCTGAAACTGCCGGTGCGCTCCTGGACCCTGGGTGGCGAAGCCTTTACCCGCGAGACCTACGAGCGCCTGCAAAAGGTGCTGCAGCCGCAACGCATCATCAACGGCTACGGCCCGACCGAGACAGTCGTCACGCCGCTGATCTGGGAAGCCTATCCGGGCGACAGTTTCGAAGCCGCCTACGCTCCTATCGGCAACCCGGTCGGTCCACGCAGCCTGTATGTGCTGGATGCTGAGCTGAACCTGCTGCCCATCGGCGTGGCTGGCGAGCTGTATATCGGTGGCGAAGTCGGCCTGGCCCGTGGCTACTTCCAGCGCCCCGAGCTGACTGCCGAACGTTTCCTGCCCGATCCGTTCGGTGCCGCCGGCGAGCGTATGTACCGCACCGGCGACCTGGTGCGCTGGCGTGAAGACGGCACCCTGGACTACCTGGGCCGGGTCGACCATCAGGTGAAGATTCGCGGTTTCCGTATCGAACTGGGCGAGATCGAGAGCCAGTTGCTGGCCCTGGATGGCGTGCAGGAAGCGGCGGTAATCGCCCGCGAGACCCCGACCGGCAAGCAGTTGGTGGGTTATGTCGTTGCCAAAGGCGGCGCCGACAGCAGTGTGCTGCGCGCCGAACTGGCCAAAGTATTGCCGGACTATATGGTCCCGGCGCAGATCATCGCGTTGGAAAAACTGCCGCTGACCCCGGCCGGCAAGCTGGACCGCGCCGCGCTGCCCGAGCCGACCTGGCACAGCCAGTCCTACGAAGCCCCGCAGACCGATAACGAACGCATCCTCGCCGCCATCTGGGCCGAAGTGCTGGGTGTCGAGCGGGTAGGGCGCCAGGACCATTTCTTCGAGCTGGGTGGCGACTCCATCGTTGCCTTGCAAGTAGTCAGTCGTGCTCGCCAACAGGGCCTGGGCCTGACGCCAAAGGACCTGTTCCAGCAGCAGACCCTTATGCAATTGGCCGGCGTAGCCCGCAGCGTCGCTGCACCGCTGGCCGATCAAGGCCCGGTAACCGGTGCCGCGCCGCTGCTGCCGATCCAGGCGCGATTGCTTGAGCGCGAAGGCCTGGCACCGTGCAACCAGTACCTGCTGCTGGAGCTGGCCGAGCCGTTGCCGGCCGCCCAGCTGGAGCAGGCCCTGCAAGCACTGAGCAAACATCACGATGCCCTGCGCCTGCGTTACAGCCAGGCCGATGGCCAGTGGCAGCAGGTCCATGCCGCCAGCGAAGACGCCGCTCTGCTGCAGGTGGCCGAACTGGCCGCCGGCGAAGCCGCTCAGGCTCATTACGACGCTCTGCAACGCAGTCTCGATCTGACCAACGGCCCGCTGTTGCGTGGCCTTTACCTGAGCCTACCGGACCAGCCGGATCGGCTGCTGCTAAGCATCCACCACCTGGTAGTGGACGGCGTGTCCTGGCGCGTGCTGCTGGAAGACTTGCAGCGCGCCTGCCTGCAGCTGGCCAGCGGCCTGCCGGTACAGCTGCCGGCCAAGACCAGCGCCTTCAAGAGCTGGGGCGAGCGCCTGGCTGGCTGGAACGTGGACGCGCAACTGCCGTACTGGCAGGCCCAGCAAACGGCTGGTGGTGAGCTGCCGCTGCTGAGCAGCGAAACCGGCCGCGAAGGCAGCCGCGAGCGCCTGGAGCTGAGCCTGGAGGCCGGCTTCACCCGCGAGCTGCTGCACGCCGGCCAGCAAGCCTACCGCCTGCGCGCCGACGAGCTGTTGCTGACCGCGCTGAGCCGTGTGCTATGTGCCTGGAGCGAGCAACCGGCGCTGACCGTGCACCTGGAAAGCCATGGCCGTGCGCCGCTGTTCGACGATATCGACCTGTCGCGCAGTGTTGGCTGGTTCACCAGCCTCTACCCCGTGCGCCTGCAGCCCGACGCCGAGCTGGCTGTCAGCCTCAAATCGATCAAGGAGCAGCTGCGCGCCGTGCCCGATCTGGGCCTGGGTTTCGGCCTGCTGGCCCGGAGTGGCCAACTGAGCGAGCGCGCACCGCAACTGCTGTTCAACTACCTGGGCCAGTTCGACGAGGGCGACAGCGCCCTGCGCCTGGTCGAAGGCGGCCTGTGGCGCGAAGCCGAAGCGCCGCTGGATGCGCCGCTGGTGATCAACGCCGAGCAGCGCGGCGGTGCCTTGCATCTGCACCTGGACTTCAACCCGCAGCAGCTGGCCCGCACGACCCTGCAAGGCCTGCTGAGCCGTCTGCAGGATGAGCTGCACGCCATCCACACCCATTGCCAGAAGGCCCCCCGCAGCCTGACCCCCAGCGACGTACCGCTGGTCGGCCTGAGCCAGGTCGAGCTGGATGCGCTGGTCGGCGTGGAAGACATCCATCCGTTGTCGCCGCTGCAGCAGGGGCTGCTGTTCCACAGCCAGCTGGAAGGTGCCGGCAGCTACGTCAGCCAGCTGCTGCTGCCGTTTACCGGCCTCGACCCTGTGCGTCTGGAAAACGCTTGGCGCCAGGTACTAGCCCGTCATGGCGTGCTTCGCAGCCGCTTCCTGCTCGGCGAACGTCCTCTGCAACTGGTACAGACCGATGTTGCGCTGGACTGGCAGAGCCTCGACTGGCGCGCGCAGCCCGACTTCGACGCCGCGCTGCAAGACTTCTGCAGCGCCGAGCGCGAACGCGGCTTCGATCTGCAACAAGCGCCGCTGCTGCGCCTGGCACTGATCCAGCGCGGCGTGGGCGACTTCGTGCTGGTCTGGACCCTGCACCACCTGCTGCTGGATGGCTGGAGCAACGGCCTGTTGTTTGCCGAAGTGCTGACCCTGTATCACGGCGACCGCCTGCCGGCGCCGAGCAGCCAATTCCGCGACTATATCGGCTGGCTCGATGGCCAGGATGCGGCTGCCGAACAGGCCTTCTGGCGTGAACAGCTAGCCCCGCTGGACGGCGCCACCCGCATCGCCGGCTGCCTGCCGTGCCGCGCACCGGGGCAGGGCCATGCCCGCCATCCGTTGCCGCTGGATGCCTCCACCGAACAACAAATTCGCAGCTTCGCCCAGCGTCAGGGCCTGACCCTCAACACCCTGGTGCAGGCCGCCTGGGCCTTGCTGCTGGCGCGTCTGACCGGCAAGCGCAGCCTGTGCTTTGGCGCCACCGTGGCTGGTCGCCCGACCGAGCTGGCTGGCAGCGAGCAGATGCTCGGCTTGTTTATCAACAGTCTTCCCGTTGCCGTGCAGTTGCCGGCCGAGCAGACATTGGGCGACTGGTTGGCCGCGCTGCAGGTGCAGAACCTGCAGCTGCGCGAGCACGAACACAGCCCGCTGCACGATATCCAGCGTTGGGTTGGCAGTGCCGGCGAGGCACTGTTCGACAGCCTGCTGGTATTCGAGAACTACCCTCTGGGCGACGCCCTCAAGCAGGCCGAGCGCGGCGAGCTTCGCTTAGGGCTGCCGCAAAGCTATGAGTTCACCCATTACCCGATGACCCTGGCCGTGCTGCCGGGCAGCCGCCTGGAACTGCTGCTGGCCTACGACCGCGCACACTTCGATGCCGCCGGCATCGTCCAGGTCGAGGCGCTGCTGCGCCAGGCCCTGCAACTGGTGTGCGGTGACCCGGCCCAGCCGCTGGGCAGCCTGGCACTGGTTGGCGAGGCCGAGCAGTTCCTGCTGGGCGAGTGGAATAAACCACGGCAGGGCTTTGATGCCCGCCGTTTGCTGCCCGAGCTGATCGCCGAGCAGGCGCGCCTGCGTCCGGATGCCATCGCCCTGGTGCATGGCAGCGAGCAGATTGCCTTCGCCGAGCTGGAAACCCGTGCCAACCGTCTGGCCAATCTGCTGGTTGCTCACGGCGTACAGCCAGATTCACGCGTCGGCGTATCCCTTGAACGTGGCAACGCGATGATCGTAGCCATGCTGGCAGTGCTGAAGTCGGGTGGCGCATTTGTGCCGCTCGATCCGGATTACCCGCGCGAGCGCCTGAGCTACATGGTCGAGGACTCTGGGCTGAAGTGGCTGATCACCTCAAGCGATCTGGCCGAGCGCCTGCCGCTGGGCGAGGGCGTCGAGCCGCTGTATCTGGATCAGCTCGATCTGTCCGCTTTCGCTGCATCGGCGCCGACTGTTCAGCAGCATCCGCTCAATCTGGCCTACCTGATCTACACCTCCGGCTCCACCGGCCAACCCAAGGGTGTGGCGGTCAACCACCTTGGCCTGACCATGCATGTGCAGACCATCGGCCAGCGCTACGGCATGACCCCGGACGATGTGGAACTGCACTTCGCCTCGATCAGTTTCGACGGCGCCCTGGAGCGCTGGACCGTGCCGTTGGCCTTTGGCAGCCGCCTGGTGATTCGCGACCAGGAACTGTGGAGCGCCGAGAAAACCTGCCAGGTGATCGCCGATGAAGGCGTGACCATCTCCTGCCTGCCGCCCAGCTATGCCCAGCAACTGCTGGACTGGGTCGAGTCGCAAAACCTCAAGTTGCCGGTCAGGTCGTGGACCCTGGGTGGCGAAGCCTTTACCCGCGAAACCTACGAGCGCCTGCAAAAAATCCTGCAGCCGCAGCGCATCATCAACGGCTACGGCCCGACTGAAACTGTCGTTACGCCGCTGATCTGGGAAGCTTTCCCCGGTGACAGTTTCGAGGCGGCCTATGCGCCCATCGGCAACCCGGTCGGCCCACGCAGCCTGTATGTGCTGGATGCTGAGCTGAACCTGCTGCCCATCGGCGTGGCTGGCGAGCTGTATATCGGTGGCGAAGTCGGCCTGGCCCGCGGCTACTTCCAGCGCCCCGAGCTGACTGCCGAACGCTTCCTGCCTGATCCATTCGGCCAAGCTGGCGAGCGCATGTACCGCACCGGCGACCTGGTGCGCTGGCGCGAGGACGGCACCCTGGACTACCTGGGCCGCGTTGACCACCAGGTGAAGATTCGCGGTTTCCGTATCGAGTTGGGCGAGATCGAGAGCCAGTTGCTGGCCCTGGATGGCGTGCAGGAAGCGGCAGTCATCGCCCGTGAAACACCGACCGGCAAGCAGCTGGTGGGTTATGTGGTGGCTCGCGACAACAGCGACGCCAATGCCCTGCGCACCGAGCTGGCCAAGGTGCTGCCGGACTATATGGTCCCGGCGCAGATCATCGACCTGGAAAAACTGCCGCTGACTCCGGCCGGCAAGCTGGACCGCGCCGCGCTGCCCGAACCGACCTGGCAGAGCCAGTCCTACGAGGCACCGCAGACCGACAACGAACGCATCCTCGCCGCCATCTGGGCCGAAGTGCTGGGTGTCGAGCGGGTAGGGCGCCAGGATCACTTCTTCGAGCTGGGTGGCGACTCCATCGTCGCGCTCAAGGTGGTCAGCCGCATTCGCCAACAGGGCCTGCAGCTGCCGCTCAAGGCGCTGTTCGAGCAGAGCCGCCTGGCCGATTGCGCCAGCGCCCTGCAGCGTGAAAGTGCCGACGCGCCAAAGCTACGCGCATTGCCGCGTGGCGGCGATCTGCTGCTGTCGCATGCCCAGCAGCGTTTGTGGTTCCTCAACCGTCTCGACCCGAGCAACGGCGCCTACCATATGCCCGCCGGCCTCGACCTGCAGGGGCGTCTGGATCGTCACGCGCTACAGGCCGCCTTCGACCAGCTGGAGGCGCGCCACGAGGCGCTGCGCACCCGTTTCGTCGAGGTCAACGGCGAGGCGCGCCAGCGCATCCTGCCGGCCCAGGGCCAGCGCATCGACTGGCTCGACCTGCGCGAGCTGGCCGCCACCGAGCGCGAAGCCGAGGCCCGCAATTACGCACAGAAACTGCTCAAGCGACCGTTCAACCTGGCCAGCGAACCGCTGCTGCGGGTTGCCGTGCTGCGCCTGGGCGACCAGGAATACCGCCTGCTGCTGATCCAGCACCATATCGTCTCGGACGGCTGGTCGATGCAGCGTTTTATCGGTGAGTTCTCCGCTGCCTATGCGGCGTTTGCCGAGGGCCGCACCACGCAGTTCGCCGCCTTACCACTGCAATACGCCGACTATGCCCAGTGGCAGCGCGACTGGCTGAACTCCAGCGAGGCCACGCGCCAGCTGGATTACTGGAAGTCGCGCCTGGGCGAGCACCAGCCGCTGCTGGAACTGCCCACCGACCACCCGCGCCCTGCCCATGGCGCGCGCCAGGGCATGCGCTGGCGCTTCGAGCTGTCGCCGCTGCTTACTGCACAACTGCGCGCCCTGACCCAGCGCGAGGGCAGCACCCTGTTCAGCCTGCTGTTGAGCGCCTGGCAGAGCCTGCTGCACCGCTACAGCTGCCAGGAGGACATCCGCGTCGGCGTACCGGTGGCCGGCCGCAGCCTGGCGCAGATGGACGGCGTGCTCGGTTGCTTCATCAACACCCTGGTGCTGCGCGGCGAGCCGAGCGGGCTCAAGCCGTTCCGCCAGCTTCTCGGTGAACTGGCCTCGGCCAGTCGCGACGCCCTGGCTAATCAGGAGCTGCCGTTCGACCAGTTGGTGGAAGCGCTGCAACCAAGCCGCAGCCTTAGCCATCACCCGCTGTTCCAGGTGGCGTTCAACCATCAGCAGGTGGACTTCAGCGCCCTCGGCAGCCTGCCGGGCCTGCGCGTGCAACCGCATGACCCCGGCGCTGCCGGCGCGCAGTTCGACCTGGCGCTGGATACCGAGGAGGGCGCCGATGGCAGCCTCAGCGGCTTCGTCAGCTACGCCGCCGAGCTGTTCGAGGCGCGCACTATCGCGCGTCTGGCGCGGCACTTCGTGCGCCTGCTGGAAGGCATCTGCGCCGACCCGAGTCAGCCCATCGGCCTGCTGCCGTTGCTGGAGGAAGACGAACAGACCCAGCTCGCCGCCTGGAACGACACCGCCAAGGACTACGGCCCGCTGGTCAATCTCAGCCAGCGCATCGCCGAGCAGGCGGTGCGCACGCCGCAGGCAGCGGCCCTGGTGTTTGGCGAACAGGTACTCAGCTACGCCGAGCTCGACCAACGCATCAACCAGCTGGCCAACCGTCTGCGCAGCCTCGGCGTGCAGCGTGGCAGCCTGGTCGGCATCAGCCTGGAGCGCTCGCTGGAACTGGTGATCGGCCTGCATGCCATCGTCCGCGCCGGTGGTGCTTACGTGCCGCTCGACCCGGAGTACCCGCTGGAGCGCCTGGCCTATCTGCTGGAGGATTCTGGCGTCGAGCTGCTGCTGTCGCACAGTCTGCTGGTCGAGCGCCTGCCACTGCCGCAGGGTCTGCAGGTGCTGAGCTTGGATCGCGAGGACTGCGGCGACGAGAGCGCGGAACCGCCGCAGGTCGAGCTGCAGGCCGACGATCTGGCCTATGTCATCTACACCTCCGGCTCCACCGGCAAGCCAAAGGGCGCCGGCAACAGCCACCTGGCTCTGGCCAACCGCATTCTTTGGATGCAAGAGGCCTATCAGATAGGCGCTAGTGATGTGGTGCTGCAGAAGACGCCGTTCAGCTTCGACGTCTCGGTATGGGAGTTCTTCTGGCCGCTGATCACCGGCGCCTGCCTGGCCGTGGCCGCGCCGGGCGATCACCGCGACCCGCAGAAGCTGGTCGAGCTGATCCAGCGCCACCGCGTCACCACGCTGCACTTCGTGCCGTCCATGCTGCAGGCCTTCCTCCTGCACCCGGACGTGGAGCAGTGCGCCAGCCTGTCGCGCATCGTCTGCAGCGGCGAGGCGCTGCCGGCCGAGCTGCAGGTGCGCACCTTCCAGCGCCTGCCGGGTGCCGGCCTGTACAACCTGTACGGACCGACCGAGGCGGCCATCGACGTCAGCCACTGGACCTGCGTGGAGGAGGGCCGGCATGCCGTGCCGATCGGCCGACCGATCGCCAACCTGCGCCTGCATATCCTCGACGCCCAGCTCAACCCGGTGCCGCAGGGCGTGCCCGGCGAGCTGTATATCGCCGGCATCGGCCTGGCGCGCGGCTACCACCGTCGGCCCGAGCTGACCGCCGAGCGCTTCCTGCCCGATCCGTTTGGCCCGGCCGGTTCGCGCATGTACCGCACCGGCGACCTGGTGCGCTGGCGCGCCGATGGCGCCATCGATTACCTGGGGCGTATCGACCATCAGGTGAAGATTCGTGGCTTCCGCGTCGAACTGGGCGAGATCGAGGCCCAGCTCAGTGCGCAGCCGGGCGTCGCCGAAGCGGTGGTGGTGGCCCGCGACAGTCAGATCGGCAAGCAGTTGGTCGGCTATCTGGTGGCCGATCCGCTGCCGGCCGACGAGGCCGCCTGGCTGGCCGGGATCAAGACCGCGCTGAAGGCCGAGCTGCCCGAGCACATGGTGCCGTCGATCCTGATGCGCCTGGAACGCATGCCGCTGTCGCCCAACGGCAAGCTGGAGCGCCGCGCGTTGCCCGAGCCGATGTGGCAGGCGCGCAGCTACCGCGCGCCGCAGTCCGAGCTGGAAATCACCCTGGCGAGCATCTGGCAGGAAGTGCTGGAGGTGGAGCAGGTCGGCCTCGACGACAACTTCTTCGAGCTCGGCGGCCACTCGCTGCTGGCTACCCAGGCCGTGGCGCTGCTACGTCAACGCCTGGGCCTGGAGCTGCCGCTGCGCGCCTTCTTCGAGGCGCAAGACCTGGCCGCCCTGGCCGCATCCCTCGACGGCCTGGCCCCGGCCGCCGCCGAGGAAGAAGACCAAGACCTGCGCGACATGGCTGCGCTGCTCGACGAACTGGAGGCCCTGTGACCGCGCCCATCGACAAGGCCGCCCTGGCGCGCCGTTTTCTTGCTCTCGGCCCGGCCGAGCAGAAGCGCTTCCTCGAACTGCTGGCGACCAAGGGCATTCGCTTCGACCGTCTGCCGCTGGTGCCGGCGCCGCGTGGCGAGCACCTGCCGGCCTCACATGCCCAGCAGCGCCTGTGGCTGGTGGCGCAGATGGAGCCGGACAGCAGCGCCTACCATATGGTCGGCGCGTTTGGCCTGGAAGGTGAGCTGGATCGCGGTGCGCTGCTGGCCGCGCTGGAGTTGATCGTGGCGCGCCATGAGGCGCTGCGCACGCGTTTCTACGAGCACGATGGCCAGCTGTGCCAGCGCATCGATGCACCGGGGCCGCTGGCCCTCGACGAGCAGGATGTACAGGGTCGCCCGGAGGCGGTGCAGGCCCTGGCCGATGCCCACGCGGCGCGCGCCTTCGACCTGATCGAAGGGCCGCTGCTGCGCGTGCAGCTGCTGCGCCTGGCCGAGCAGCGGTGGCGCCTGCAGATCGTCTGCCACCATATCGTCTCCGATGGCTGGTCCATCGGTGTGTTCGCCGAGGAACTGGGCCGCGCCTATGCCGCCCTGCGCCTGGGCCAGCAACCGCAGCTCAATGAACTGGCGATCCAATACCCGGACTACGCCCAGTGGCAACGCGCCTGGCTGGCCGCCGGCGAACGCGAGCGGCAGCTGGGTTACTGGCGCGAGCGACTGGGCGACGAGCAGCCGGTGCTGGCCTTGCCCTACAAACTGGACGCCTCCGGCCAACGCCATGCCCAGCGCCAGAGCATCGAAGTGCCGCCGGCCCTTGCCGAACGGCTGCGCCAATTGGCCCAGGGCGAGGGTGCGACCCTGTTCATGCTGCTGCTGGCGTCCTTCCAGTTGCTGCTGGCGCGCTACAGCAACCAGCGCGATATCCGTGTCGGCGTGCCGGTAGCCAACCGCCAGCGCGCCGAGACCGCGCCGCTAGTGGGCTTCTTCGTCAACACCCAGGTGCTGCGCGCCGAGATCAGTGCGGACATGAGCTTCCGCCAGTTGCTGGCCGAGGTACGCCGCCACGCCCTGGATGCCCAGGATCAGCAAGACCTGCCGTTCGACCAACTGGTGGAAGCCCTGGCGCCGCAGCGCAGCCTGGGCCAGACGCCGCTGTTCCAGGTGCTATTCAACCACCAGAAACGCGACCTCGGCGCCTTGCAGCTGCCGGGTCTGAGCCTGCAGCCACTGGCACAGGGCGTGCCGCACGCGCTGTTCGACCTGGCGCTTGATAGCCATGAAGACAGCAGCGGCCAATTGCGCCTGACCCTGACTTGGGCCCGCGAGCGCCTGGACGATATCCAGATGCAGAAGATGGCGGCACATTTGCTGGGCCTGCTGGAGCGGGTCAGTGCTGCACCGGATCAGCCGCTGGTGCGGCTGGAGGTGCTGGATGGCCAAGACCAAGTGCAACTGCGCGAGTGGAACACGCCACGGCAGGACTTCGATGCCGCGCGCCTGCTGCCCGAGCTGATCGCCGAACAGGCGCGCCTGCGTCCGCAGGCCATCGCCCTGGTGCATGGCGGTGAGCGCATTGCCTTTGCCGAGCTGGAGGCCCGTGCCAATCGCCTGGCCCATCTGCTGGTTTCTCTCGGTGTTAGCCCAGAGTCGCGCGTCGGCGTATCCCTTGAGCGCGGTAACGCCATGATCGTAGCCATGCTCGCGGTGCTGAAATCAGGCGGCGCCTTCGTGCCCCTCGACCCTGACTATCCACGCGAGCGCCTCAGCTATATGGTCGAGGATTCGGGGCTGAAGTGGCTTATCACTTCGTCCGACCTGGCCGAGCGCCTGACGCTGGGCGAGGGCGTCGAGCCGCTGTATCTGGATCAGCTCGACCTGTCCGCCTTCGAAGATTCTGCGCCTACGGTGCGGCTGCATCCGCTCAATCTGGCCTACCTGATCTACACCTCCGGTTCCACCGGCCAGCCCAAGGGCGTGGCAGTGAATCATCTCGGCCTGACCATGCATGTGCAGACCATCGGTCAGCGTTACGGCATGACCCCGGACGATGTCGAGCTGCACTTCGCCTCGATCAGTTTCGATGGCGCCCTGGAGCGCTGGACCGTGCCGCTGGCCTTCGGCAGCCGACTGGTGATTCGTGACCAGGAGCTGTGGAGCGCCGAGAAAACCTGCCAGGTGATCGCCGATGAAGGCGTGACCATCTCCTGCCTGCCACCGAGCTATGCCCAGCAACTGCTGGACTGGGTCGAGTCGCAAGGCCTGAAATTGCCAGTACGTTCTTGGACCCTGGGCGGCGAGGCCTTTACCCGCGAGACCTACGAACGCCTGCAGAAAGTCCTGCAACCGCAGCGCATCATCAACGGCTACGGCCCGACCGAGACGGTGGTGACTCCGCTGATCTGGGAAGCCTTCCCCGGTGACAGTTTCGAGGCGGCCTATGCGCCGATCGGCAACCCGGTCGGCCCGCGCAGCCTGTATGTGCTGGATACCGAACTGAACCTGCTGCCCATCGGTGTAGCCGGCGAGCTGTATATCGGCGGCGAAGTCGGTCTGGCTCGCGGTTACTTCCAGCGTCCGGAGCTGACCGCCGAGCGCTTCCTGCCCGATCCGTTTGGCCGGGAAGGGGAGCGTATGTACCGCACCGGCGACCTGGTGCGCTGGCGCGAGGACGGTACCCTGGATTACCTGGGCCGGGTCGACCATCAGGTAAAAATCCGCGGCTTCCGCATCGAACTGGGCGAGATCGAGAGCCAGCTGCTGGCACTCGACGGTGTGCAGGAAGTGGCGGTGATCGCCCGCGAGATGCCGACCGGCAAGCAGCTGGTCGGCTACGTCGTCGCCCGCGAAAACACTGATACCGCGCAGCTTAAGGCCGAGTTGGCCAAGGTGCTGCCGGACTATATGGTCCCGGCGCAGATCATTGCGCTGGGAAAACTGCCGCTGACCCCGGCCGGCAAGCTGGATCGCGCCGCGCTGCCCGAGCCGACCTGGCAGAGCCAGAGCTACGAGGCGCCGCAAACCGACAACGAACGTATCCTCGCCGCCATCTGGGCCGAAATACTCGGTGTCGAGCGAGTAGGGCGACAGGATCACTTCTTCGAACTGGGCGGCGACTCCATCGTCGCCCTGCAGGTGGTCAGCCGCGTGCGCCAACAGGGACTGCAACTGGCGCCGCGCGAGTTGTTCCAGTTCCCGCGCTTGGCTGAGCTGGCCAAGGTCGCGCGCCTGGCAGGAGCGGAGGAAGTGCAGGGGCCGGTAACAGGCCCGCTGCCGCTGGCGCCGATCCAGGCGCATTTCTTCGCCATGGGCCAGGCCAATCCCGCGCACTGGAACCAGGCGCTGAATCTGGAGCTGCTGCGCCCGCTCGATCCGCAGTTGCTGGAACAGGCGCTGCAGGCCCTGGTCGCTTACCACGACGGCCTGCGTCTGCGTTTCAACCAAGAGCAGGGTGCCTGGAAGCAGCACTACGCCGAAGTGAACACCGATCAGCCACTGCTATGGCTACGCGAGGCTGGCAACGATGCCGAAGCCGAGCAGCTTTACCTGCAGGCCCAGCAGAGCCTCGATCTGGCCAACGGCCCGCTGCTGCGCGCGCTCTACCTCAAGCAGGCCGGCCAGCCGGAACGGCTGCTGCTGGCCGTGCACCACCTGGTGGTCGACGGTGTGTCCTGGCGCATCCTGCTGGAGGACATTCTCGCCGCCTATCGCCAGCTGGAAGCCGGGCAGACGCCGCGCCTGCAGAGCAAGAGCCAGTCCTACAAGGCCTGGAGCGAAGCGCTGCAGGGCTGGGCTGGCAGCGAGTCCGCCCAGCGCGAGCTGGATGCCTGGTGCAGCCGCCTGAGCGGCCCGGCCATGCCGTTGCCGCGCGAGCTGGATGGTGACACTGCGAGCCATGGCGACAAGCGCGAAGTACGCCTGGCTCTGGATGCCAGCGAGACCAAGCGCCTACTGCAGGCGCCGGCGCAGCTGGGCGTGCGCATCGACGCGCTGCTGCTCAGCGCGCTAACCCGTGCCCTGTGCCGCTGGAGCGGCCAGCCGGGCCTGCGGGTCAACCTCGAAGGCCATGGCCGCGAGGCGCTGGCCGCCGAGCTGGACCTGTCGCGCACGGTTGGCTGGTTCACCAGTCTGTATCCGCTGCAACTGCCGCGACTGGACGATCCGCAGCAACAGCTGCAGCGCGTGCAGCAGCAGCTGGAGCAGATCGAGCATGGCGGCCAGGGCTATGGCGTGTTGCGCTGGCTGGGCTCGGCCGAGGTGCAAGCGGCGCTGGCCGGACTGCCGGCTGCCGACGTCACCTTCAACTACCTGGGCCAATACCAGGCCGGCGCGGCGGCGGACTGGTTCCGCCCGGCCGGCGGTGGCGGTGTGGCGGTGGCGGCGGACAACCCGCTGGCCAGTCGCCTGGGGGTGAATGGCCAGGTGTTCGACGGCCAGTTGCAGTTGTCCTGGGAATACGCGGTCACCCAGTACAGCGCGGCGACCATCGAAAACCTTGCGGCAGCCTATCGCCAGGAGCTGCTCGGCCTGCTGGAGCTGGCTCGCGGCCAGGCCGTGCAAGGGCCATCGCCCTTGCTGCGCCTGACCCGCCAGGCTGCAGCACCGGCGCCGGTGTTCTGCCCGCACCCGGTCACCGGCCGGGTCACCGGCTACCAGCCGCTGGCCGCACGCCTGGACGGTGCGCGTGATGTTTTTGGCCTGCAGTGCCGCAGCTTCCTCGATCCGGCCTGGCGCGATGCCTCGCTGGGCGAGATGGCCGATTCCTACCTGGCCGCGCTGCTCAAGCAGCAACCGCAGGGGCCGTACCGTTTGGTCGGCTGGTCGCTGGGAGGCAGCCTGGCCCTGGAGCTGGCCGCACGCCTGGAGGCCCGTGGTCATGAAGTGGCCTTCCTCGGCCTGCTCGATTGCTACGTGCCGGGCACCGAGATCGCCGGTGACGATGCACGCCATCCGCAGGCCCGCGCCAAGCTCGGCGAGCACCTGCAACTGCTCGCTCCGGAATTGCCGGCCAAGGCCTGGGACAGCCTGTTCGAGCGCCTGCTGCAGCTGGAACCGCTGGACTGGCCGCAGGCCTGCGGCGCCTGGTTCGCCGGCCAGCCGCTGGACGCCATGACCCGCCAGAGTCTGGAGGAGCTGCTGTTCGCCTGGGCGGTGGAGCAGCATATGCGCCGCCTGTGCACCGGTTACGCGCTGCCCCAGGTCAAGGTGCGCCCGCACTGCTGGTGGGCGGCGCAGCCGGCTGGCCGCGCCGCGTTGTTGGAGTCGGGACTGGAGCAGGTGCAGGGCAGGGCGGCGGCCCATCGCCTAGTGGACACCGATCACCAGGGCATCGTCCGTCATGCGCAGGTACTGCAGGAGTTGGCAGCGCTGCTGCGGCCGGAATAAACAAAATTTTCAGTTTTTTCTAAATTTCGCCGGCGCTGGATCGTCTAGTAGAGACACATAGTTTAAATGCGAATTCTTCTGATTTGATTTAACGGGGAGTAGTTGATGGAACAGCAGTCGAAACACCTGGCCCGCGCGCCGTTCGCCAAAGCACGTCTGCCACTGGCCATGGCCTGTGCGCTGAGCGCCGTTTGCTTTGCCGCGCACGCCGAAGAGCAAGTGCTGGAGCTGGGTGCGACCAACATCAGCGGTGAGCTGGACAGCCCGGTTGGCGAAGACCAGGGCTACGTGGCGAAGAACAGCCGCAGCGCCACCAAGATCAACACTCCCCTGAGTGAAACTCCGCGTTCGGTGTCGGTGGTGACCCAGGCGCAGATGGACGATCGCAATGTGCAGACCATCAGCCAGGCCCTGCAGTACTCCGCAGGCGTACAAGCCGGCTTCTATGGTGAAGACAACAAGCAGGACTGGTTCATCATCCGTGGCTTCAAACAGGCCAACAACGGCCTGTTCATGGATGGTTCGCGCATCTACTCCAGCGCCTTCTACAGCTGGCAGATCGACCCCTACATGCTCGAGCGCATCGAAGTGCTCAAGGGCGCCTCATCCGTGCTCTACGGCCAGACCCCGCCCGGCGGCCTGATCAACCTGCAGAGCAAGCGCCCGACCGCCGAAGGTAAGAACGAAGTCGGCGTGCAGTACGGCAGCTTCGAGCGCAAGCAGATCAACGCCGACGTCGGCGGCAAGCTGGATGAAGAGGGCAACCTGCTGTACCGCGTGGTCGCCCTGAGCCGCGACACCGGCACCCAGGTCGATGACGTGGACGCCGCGCGCATCCTGCTGGCGCCGTCGATGACCATCAACTTCAACGACGACACCTCGCTGACCCTGCTGGCCAGCATGCAGAAGGATCGCTCCGATCCGCAGCTGCAGTTCCTGCCATCCAGCGGCACCATCAGCCACAACCCGAATGGCGATATCGACACCGATACTGCCGTTGGCAATCCCCAGTACGAGACGTTCGAACGCGACCAGTACACCCTGGGCTATGAGCTCAACCATCGCCTCAGCGACAACTGGGACTTCCAGCAGAACCTGCGCTACGGTCACATGGACCTGGAACTGCGCCAGCTGTTCTTCTACGGCAACCTCAGCGACCGTGTGATCAACCGTGGTCTGACCTATAACGACGGCAAGGCCGACAACCTGTCGGTAGACAACCGTCTGCTCGGCAACTGGTTCGGTGATCGCTGGGAAAACACCTTGCTGCTTGGTTTCGACTACCAGCAGCTGAAGATCAATGATCGCAGCCCCAACGGCTATCCGAACTTTGGCGTGATCCCGCCGCTGGACATTTTCAATCCCGGCAACAACACGCCGATCTTTGGTGTCCCGGTCGGTAATGACGCGCCTATCGGTGACTTCGCCCTGGAAGACAAGGACACCCGCGCCGACCAGATGGGCTACTACGTCCAGGAACAGTTCAAATACGACAATTGGGTGTTCCTGCTTGGCGGCCGTTTCGACAAGTCCCGTACTGACTTCGATAACCAGACCACTGGTGCCGGCCACAATGTGCGTGACGAGGACTTCACCTGGAGCGGTGGTGTCGCCTACGTCTTCGACAATGGCGTGACTCCATATGCCAGCTACTCGGAATTCTTCCTGCCGGTAACCGACCTGAATACCACGGTCACGCCGAACAAACCCTTCGAGCCAGAGACCGGCAATCAGAAGGAAATTGGTATCAAGTACCAGCCAGTGGGTCTGGACGCGATGTTCACTGCGGCTGTATTCGAGCTGACACAAGAGAACGTCAAAAAATACAACGCCGGTACTTATGTGCAGCTCGGCGAGGTTCGCAGTCGCGGTATCGAACTGGAGGCGCAGGCCAATGTCACCGAGAACGTCAGCCTGATCGCCAGCTATACCAAGCTCGACCCGGAAATCACCAAGACTACAAACCCGGCAGAGAAAGGCCAGGCCCCGGCCAACATCGCCGACGAAATGGCTTCGCTGTGGGCCAACTACAAGGTCCTTGGCGGCCCGCTCGATGGTCTGGCTTTCGGTGGTGGCGTGCGCCACACCAGCTCCAGCTACGGTGACAACACCGAGACCCTGGAAGTGCCGTCCTTCACCCTGCTCGATGCCATGGTCAGCTACCAGATCCAGGACGTGCGCCTGCAGCTCAACGCCAACAACCTGACCGACAAAGAGTACGTCGCGGCCTGTGACTACTACTGCTGGTACGGCAACCGTCGCAACATCATCGCCAGTGCTACCTATGAGTTCTAACCAGCTGAGCCGGCTGCCGCTGCCTGATGGCCGGCAGCTCAGCGCCCGTGACGATGGCGACAGCCTGGCGCTGCACCTAGACGAGCGTGCGCTGCTGCGTGCGCGGCGTCAGGGCGAGTTGCTGGTTCCCTTGGAACTGGCCGTCGAGGCACAGGCCGAGACGCTGTGGCTGCTGGCCTACTGGTGCTTCGCCAATGAGCCGCAGCGCCAGAGCCTGGCGCTGCGGCTGGAGCAGGTCGATCCGGCGCTGCTGAACAGCGGCCTGCTGGTCGCCGCGGGTGACCAGCTGCGCATCGAACGCGCGCTGTTCTGGCAACTGCCGGGGCCGTTCCTGCGTAACGCCAGCCATGCCGGTTACCCGCAGCAGATGGTTATGCACGCCAGCGGGCGGCGTCATCCGCGCCGTGGGCCCAAGCCGGTGGGCGAAGTCTATCGGCGCTTCGATGCCAACCTGGGTGCGTGGATTTCCCTGCGCACCCTGGCTATCGACAGCGACCTGGAGCGCTTCAATCGCTGGCAGAACAGCGCCCGGGTGGCAGCGTTCTGGCAGGAGGAGGGTGATTTGGACAAGCACCGTCGCTACCTGCAGGAACTGCTCGACGACCCGCGCGTGCTGCCCCTGATCGGCTGCTTCGACGATCAGCCGTTCGCCTATTACGAAGCCTACTGGGCCAAGGAAGACCGCATCGCGCCGTTCTACGCCGTGGACGACTACGACCGTGGCATCCACATGCTGGTCGGCGAGGAGAGCCATCGCGGCCCGCACAAGGTGGCCAGCTGGCTGAATGCGCTGACTCATTACCTGTTGCTCGATGACCCGCGCACCCAGCGCATTGTCGCCGAGCCACGGGCCGACAACGCCAAAATGATCGGCCACATGCAGGCCCAGGGTTACCACAAGGCCAAGGAGTTCGATTTCCCCCACAAGCGCGCGGCACTGATGATCCAGTCCCGCGAAGTGTTCTTCGAACGCTGCAGTCGGGCGTAGCAAGGGCTGCTGTCTGGCCTGCAAGAGACTGTCGCTTGGTATGTATACACAAGATGAGTCGCGCTTAACGCGGCCGCTGACTGATGAGGTTGGGCAAGGCGAGTGCCGTTCCGCCATAGGACCCACTTGACCTTCACACGAGCCATTCGCGGGATCGGTGCCTGACATGAGCATAGAAACGTTGGAATACGATGTAATCGGCCTGGGCTTCGGCCCGGCCAACCTGGCCATTGCCGTGGCCCTCGACGAAGACCGCCGCACGCGCGAGCAGGGTGGTTTGCGTTATTGCTTCCTGGAGAAGAAACCGGCCTTCGAATGGCACGGTGGCATGCTCCTGGAAGACAGCCGCATGCAGATTTCCTTCCTCAAGGATCTGGCTACCCTGCGCAACCCGGCCAGCCGCTTCACCTTCGTCCACTACCTGCACCAGAAGGGGCGCCTGGCGTCCTTCATCAACGTCGGCACCTTCACGCCGTCGCGCCTGGAGTACAACGACTACCTGGGCTGGGCCGCCGCCCAGTTCAGCGACCGCGTGCACTATGGCGAGGAAGTCATCGGCGTCGAGCCGGTGCTCGATGGCAGCGACGTGACCCGGGTCAAGGTGATCTCGCGCCTGGCCGACGGCCGCACCCGTGCGCGCATCACCCGTAACCTGGTGGTCAGCATCGGCGGTGAGCCGGTGGTGCCCGAGGCGTTCCGCCCGCTCAAGGGCGATGCGCGCGTCATGCATTCGTCCGGCTACCTGGAGCGTATCCACGCCTGCGGCGAACCCAAGCGCCTGGCAGTGCTGGGTTCTGGGCAGAGCGCGGCGGAGATCTTCAGCGACCTGTGCGGCCGCTACCCGCAGGCCGAAGTCTCGCTGGTGATGCGCAGCCAGGCCCTGCGTCCGGCGGACGACAGCCCGTTCGTCAACGAGATCTTCGATCCGGCCTATACCGACGTGGTCTACGGCCAGTCCTCGGAGGAGCGCGAGGCGTTTATCCAGGCCAACGCGCAGACCAACTACTCGGTGGTCAACCTGGACCTGATCGAGAGCATCTATCACCGCCTGTACCTGCAGAAGGTCACCGGCCATGCGCCGCACAGCCTGCTGACGCAGCGCAGCATCGAAGCGGTGGAGGCGGGTGCCGAGGGCATTCGCCTGACACTGAGCGGTCCGCAGGGTGTGGAAGAGCGTCTGTACGATGCTGTGGTGTTGGCCACCGGTTATCGCCGCGACGGCTACAAGCGCCTGCTCGGCGGATTGGCCGAGCACCTGGGCGAAGGCGTCGAGCGCGACTATCGCCTGTGCTGCCAGCCGCACATGAGCGCCGGCATCTACCTGCAGGGCTGCTGCGAGTCCAGTCATGGCCTCAGCGACACGCTGTTGTCGGTGCTGGCGATACGTTCGCAGGAAGTGGTCGACGCTTTGTTGGATAATCGCCGCCACCGACACACCCAAGGAGTCGCCAGCGCATGCGCCTGACCCTGGCGGGGGGCCGATGATTCCGGCCATTGCCCCGCTGTTCCAAGGGCCTTTCGCCCACTACCGCGATGTTCTCACCCTTGCGGATGACCCACGCCCGGCACTGTCCGGGCGTGAGTTTGTCAGCGCCGAACGTCTGCAAGAGCAGATGCTGCGCTTCGCCCCCGAGTACGCCGAAGGCGATCGCCGGGCGCTAATGTCGCTGTGGTCCAAGTACTACTTCCTGCGCCTGATTCCGCCGGTACTGGCTGCCGGGCTGATCCTCAACTGGCGCCTGCCGCTGGATTTCGACGAGATCCAGGTGGTGGTCGGCGCCGACGGCCTGCCCGAGGCGTTCAAGCTGCCGCACGCCGGCGAGCGCTGGAGCAGCGCGCCGGCCAATGGTTTCGAGCGCTTCTCCGGGCTGCTGGACGACAACCTGCTGCCTTTCATCGACGCCCTGCGCAGCCATCGCAAGATCGCCGCACGGGTGCTGTGGAGCAACGCCGGCAACTACTTTGAGTGGTTCATGAGCACCCTCGGCGGCCTGCCGTTCCCCAAGCCGATGCTGGCCCAGGGCTTCGAGGTGCTGGAAAGCAAGCTGCGCCCCGACGGCAGCCGCAATCCGCTGTGCGAACCGGTGCTCTACGTGCCCCAGGGCGAGGGCTGCGCGCCCTGGCGGCAACGCAAGCTGTGCTGCATCCGCAACGAGCTGGGTATGGCGATGTGCGACAACTGCCCGCTGCTGGAAGAGCCGCCGGCGGAAGGGGTAGCCGTGCTGGACTGATGCCATGGGCGAGCAGCATCTGTCGTAGCCCGGATGCAATCCGGGACACAGGCGGCTCGGCTCCCGGATTGCATCCGGGCTACAAATATCGCTCGCTCCTACATGCATGGTTGGTTTGCGTAGGAGCGAGCTCTGCTCGCGAATAGCGGTTCAGCGCCGATACAGGCACAGCATGAAGTAGGCGCCGCCGAGCAGCGATGCCAGCAGCCCCGCCGGCAATTGCGCGGGGAACAGCAGGGTGCGCCCCAGCCAATCCGCCGCCACCATCACCAGCGCGCCGAGCAGCGCCGCACCGAGTAGTTGCGGCACGGCGCGGGCCAGGCCGAGCAGGCGCGCCAGGTGCGGCGCCAGCAGGCCGATAAAGCTCAGCGGCCCGACTATCAGGGTGGCGCCGGCGGTCAGCAGCGCTGCCAACAGCAACAGCACGAAGCGGCTGCGCCCTAGCGGCACGCCGAGGGCGCGCGGGGTGCCATCGCCCAGCGGCAGCAATTCCAGCCAGCGGCCGAAGGGCAGGGCAGCGACCAGCAGCACCAGGCTGCAGACCAGCACCCAGAGCGCCATCTGCGGACCGACGAAGTAGGTGGAGCCGGACATCCAGCCCAGCAGGTTCTGCCCGCGCGGATCGCCGCCGGCCAGCAGGATCACCTGCAGGGCGTCGAACAGCGCGGTGATGCTGATGCCGATCAGCAGCACCCGTTCTGGGGCGAAGCCGGAGCGCCGCGACAGGCCAAGCAACAGCAGCAGGGTCAGTCCGGCGCCCAGGCCGCCCAATGCCAGCTGGGCCAGCGGCCCGGAGTAGGGCAGCAGGAACAACAGGGCGATCAGGCCCAGGGCGGCGCCGGCGCTGATGCCGAGCACCTCGGGGCTGGCCATCGGGTTGCCGGTCAGGCGCTGGATCATGCAGCCGGCCAGGGCCAGCATGCAGCCGGCGGCGGCCGCGGCCATTACCCGCGGCCAGCGCCAGTCGAGCAGAGTTGCGTCGCCCAGACTCCACTGCCAGCCGTCCAGGCCGCGGCCCAGGCCGAGGGCGATCAGCAGCGCGCAGCCCAGCGCCACGCACAGCGGCAACAGACGCCTAAGCGGGAAGGGGTGACGAGTGAAGTGATGGCCGTCGCCACCGTGCGGCTGACCGCCGGCCAGGCGCAGGCGTGGCAGCAACCAGAGCAACAGCGGCGCACCGAACAGGGCGGTGGCGGCACCGGTGGGCACCAGCTCGGCCAGGGACCCGGCCAGGCGCTGAATGCCCAGGTCGGTGACGCTCAGCAGCAGGCCGCCGAGCAGCGGCGCCCAGCACAGGCGCTGGGCGAAGGTGCGCGCGCCGAGCAGACGCACCAGAGCCTGGGCGGCCAGGCCGATGAAACCGATCACGCCCACCGTGCTGACCACGCAGGCGGCCAGGTACACGGACAGAGTCAGGGTGACGAAGCGCAGCAAGCGCAGCGGCACGCCCAGGCTCTTCACGCCGCTGTCATCGAGTTCCAGCAGGGCCAGCGGGCGCAGCAGCGGTAGCAGGAGCAACAGGCCGACGACCAGGCGTGGCACGAGGAACTGCACGCCGCTCCAGCTGTTCTGGCTGAGCGAGCCGGAGCCCCAGATAAACACCGCGTTGAGATCCTGCTGCTGGACCAGCATCAGGGTCACGTTGAGCGCGCTGAGATACAGCGTCACCACCAGGCCGGCGAGGATCAGCGTCAGCGGCGCCAAGCCACGCCGCCAGGCCAGGGCGAACACCAGCAGGGAGGCCAGGCCACCACCGGCCAGGGCCACCCATTCGCGGCCGAAATCCAGCAGCCAGGGCGCCCATAAGGTGGCCACCAGCAGGCCGAGCTGGGCGCCGCTGGCCACGCCGAGGGTGGTCGGCGAGGCCAGCGGGTTGCGCAGCACCTGCTGCATCAGGGTGCCGGCCAGGGCCAGCACGGCGCCGCAGAGCAGGGCCATACACAGGCGTGGCAACCAGCTGAAATGCAGGATCAGTTGCGCCATGTCGCCGTCTTGCGGGGCAAACATGGCCTGCAGCCATTGTCCGCTCGGCAAACGTTGGCCCAGGTCGGTGAAAGCCAGGACCAGGGTCAGTGCCAACAGCAGGCCACAGAGCCAGGCGGGATGACTGGAAAAGCTGCGGCGAGTGCGTACGGGTAACGGCCCCTGGGCCAGCAGGTCGGTCATTGCACGTGCTCCGGTGCCAGGCGCGCTTGCAGCAGGTTGGCGAATCGTTCGGCGGCCATCAAGCCGTTGAAGCTCCAGACCGGCGGCAGGTCATACAGGCGCCCCGCGCGCACGGCCGGCAGCTGGTTCCACAGGGCGCTGCTGGCCAGACCATCCTGAGCGCCGGGCGGCATGGGTTTCAGGTAGAGCAGGGCGGCCTCGGGCGTCTCCGCCAGGCGGTCGATGCCCTGCTGGCTGAAGCCCCAGTAGTTGGTCGGGCCCTGCCAGGCGTTGCGCAGGCCGACGCGATCGAGCACGCCCTGGTAGATGCTCTGCCTGCCGAACAGGCGCACATGGCGCTGGTCGAGGAAGGTCAGCACATAGAACGGCGGCAGCTCTCGGGGCTCAAGCTGCTGGCGGACCCGCGCCAGGGTGGCATCGATGCGGGCGATCATCGCCTCGCCCTCGGCCTGGCGCCCGAGCAGCTCGGCCAGCTCGCGGGTCACCCGCTGGGCGCCGACATAGGCCTCGGCCTCCGGCGTATAGATGGCCAGGGTGTGCACCGGCGCCACCCGCTCCAGCTGCGCGCGGCTGGCGGCGAACTGCGGGGTGATCAGGATCATGTCCGGCTTGAGCTGGCTGAGCAGCTCCAGATTGGGCTCGATGCGCAGGCCGAGGTCGACCACCTGGGCGGGCAGTTCGGGGGCCTGCACCCAGCGCCGGTAGCCCTCGGTCTGGGCCACCGCGATGGGCGTCACGCCCAGGCCGAGCAGGGTCTCGGTCAGGCCCCAGTCGATTACCGCGATGCGCGGCTGGCGGGTATCGGCCTGGGCGATTGCCGCCAGCAGGGCGAGCATGCAGAGCAGCCAGCGCATCAGACCACCACGGCAATGGGTTGTTGGCCGCGCGGGTGGCTGAGCACCTGCATGGGCAGGCCGTAGATGGCCTCCAGGTTGCTGTCGGTCATCAGCTCGGCCGGGCTGCCGTCCAGCAGCAGGCGCCCGCTGTGCAGGGCGATCAGGCGGTCGCAGTAGCGGCTGGCCATGTTGATGTCGTGCAACACCACGATCACGCTCAGGCCCAGCTGCTGGCTGAGGCGATGAACCAGGCCGAGCACGTCGACCTGGTGGGCGATGTCGAGGGCCGAGGTCGGCTCGTCGAGCAGCAGGTAGCGGCTGTTCTGCGCCAGCAGCATGGCCAGCCACACACGCTGGCGCTCGCCACCGGAGAGGCTGTCGACCATGCGTTCGGCGAAGCGTGTGGTGTCGGTCAGCTCCATGGCCTCGCGCACCTTGGCGTGGTCTTCGCTGCCGAAGCGGCCGAGCAGGCCGTGCCAGGGATAGCGACCGAAACCGACCAGCTCGCGCACCGTCAGGCTGTCGGCGGGCGGCAGCTGCTGTGGCAGGTAGGCGACCTGGCGGGCGAAGTCGCGATCCTTCCAGGCGGCCAGCGGTTTATCGTCCAGCAGCAGGTGGCCGGCGCTGGCCGGTTGCTGGCGAGCGAGCATCTTCAGCAGGGTGGATTTGCCGGAGCCGTTGTGGCCGATCAGGCCGACCATCTGGCCTTGCGGGATGTCGAGCGACAGCGGATGCAGGAGGGTACGCTCCGGCAGGCTGAAGCTGACCGCATCGAGTCGGAACATGGACAATCCTTGGCGAGCCTGGCTATACCGAAGCCGGCGACTTTAGCCAAAATGATAATCCCTTGCAAACGCAATTGGTTCCTGATGGGGCGGCGCCGACTCAGCGCTTCTGCAGATCGCCCTGCATCTGTTTGATGGCGGCAGTCAGCGCCTGCTGGCGTTCCTCTAGCTCCTGTTTGCGTCTTTCGTTGAGCGTGCCGATATTCTTCGCCAGGTCGCGCAGCGGTTTTTCCTTGGCGATCACCCGGTTCAGCTCCGGCTCCGCCAGCACCGCGGCGGTTTGCGCCACCGCCTCCTGCGCCGCGGCGAAGCGGGGGCCCAGAAGGCGGGCGAAGGCCTGTAGCTCGTTGCTCAGGTGGTCGGCCAGCTGGTCGTCCGGCTTGCCGCCGGCGCGGTTGGCCTTGGCCCGCAGCTCCGGCAGGTCCGGCACCTTGAGCAGGGTGCCGGCACGCAGGCTGGTGATCTGGTCCAGCTGTGGATTGGCCTGCAGCAGGGCGCCTTCGACCTTCTCGCGCTGGCGCGGGGTGAGCTTCAGGAACAGTTTGTCGGCCAGCTCGCCGAGGTTCTTTTCGCCGCGAAAGGTGGTGACGGCCATGTCTTGCTCTCCTAGAAGCCAATGATGTTGGTCAACGCCATGTCGTTGGGGATGGGCGCGCCGTTGATGACCCGGATGTTGCCGGTACTGGTATTGCCGATGACGATGGCCTGCTTGACCTGGACATCCGGGTGCAGATGCAGGGTGTCGTGGTCGCCCTGGCCACGTAGGCGGTTGTTGCTGGCATTCAGGGTGCGCGCCTGCAGCTCGCCGGATTGCGCGCCATCGTTGGCGGCGCCCAGCGTTTCGCAGTGATTGCCGGCAAACAGGCAGTGCTCGAGGCTGGCGCAGAGGTTGAGCGGCACACTGCTCAGGTGCGCGCGCAGGCGATTGTTCTGGATCGCCAGGTCGGCCGGTTGGCGCGCGAGTGCATAAGCGCGGTTGGCGCTGAGCAGGTAGGTGCTTTCCGGCGCGGGCACCATGTAGGCGACGCTGAAGTTGGCCGGGCCGCCGAGCGTGACCGGGGCTATCTGGATTGCCCGCCAGATGGCGTTGACCGGTTTCTGCTGCTCATCGTCGCCGACCCGGTCGACATGGTTGCCCTCGACCACGCTGCGCTCGAAGGGTGGCAGGATCTGGATGGCCACCATCTCGCCGCTGCTGCGATCCGGGCCGATGCCGAGGAAGCGATTGCCCACCACCCGCAACTGGCCAACCGCCGCCGCGCGCAGGCCGGCGATGGCGGGCGAGATCACGGCGTCGCGCGCCACTTCGGCGATCAGGTTGTCGCAGAAGTCGCCGCGCTGTACGCGGATCAGCTGCACCGCGGCATAGGCGCTGCCATCGACATTCGCCGCCAGGCCCAGGTGGCGGCAGCGGTTGCCGGTCACGCCCAGGGTAGTGGCCGAACCGCCTTCGCCCATCACCAGGGCGCCGAGACCGATACCCTCGATCAGGTTGCCGGCGATGCTGGCGTTGTCCAGGTGCTGGTGGATGAGGATGGCGTTGCCCTGCAGTTGGCTCAGGCGGTTACCCTCGATGCGCACGTCGCTCAGGCCCTGCGGGTCGAGGCCTTCCTCCAGCACGATGCCATCGCCGCTGCGTTCGCCCGCGCCGCTGATCTCGTTGTCGCGGATGCGCAGGCCATCCACCCCGGCGCGAATGCCATCGCCCTGGGTGTAGATGACGTTGTCGGCGATGGTGAACGGCGAGCCCGGCAGCACCGCGCCGGTCGCCACCAGCGCCGTTTGCGTGCCGGTGATCATCAGGTTGCCGTCGATCCGCGTGTTGCCGTAGTGCAGGCTGATGCCGTCCAGGTTGATAGCGCGCTGGCTGCAGAAGAACAGGTTGCGCGTCACCCGCAGTTCGGCGCTGAGCAGGTACTCGCCGGCGCGGACGATGCCGCGCTCGGCCACCAGGGCGCAATCGTCGATGCTCACGCCGAGCATGTTGCTGCCCAGGCTGATGGCTGCGCTGCTGCCTTCGCCCGTGGCCAGGCACAGCACGTTGATGTGCTCGGCGCGCAGGTCGACCGTGTTGCGTGCGCGCAGCGCCGCCGTGCTGCTGGCGCTGCTGGTCGAGGCGATCAGGCTGAGGTTCTCCAGGGCCACGCTATTGCTGGCACTGATGTCGATCACGCTGCCGGGCTGGCTGCCGACCAGCAGGCTGCCCCAGCCCTGGCCGCGGATGCGCAGAGAGTTGGCGTCGTCCACCGTCAGCGTTTCGCGCAGGTTGTAGGTGCCGATGCCCAGGCAAATGGTGCCGCCGACGTCCTTGATTGAGTCGATGGCCTGCTGGATGGTGGCCACGCCGCTGTTGTGGCCCTCGGCGCTGACGCACACGGTACAGTCGCAGCCTTCGCCCTCGGCAATTGGCGGCCAGAGCACGCGGCAGTCGGTCTCGTTGTCGGGGAAGTTGACCATCGCCAGGCGTGCGTAGTGGTGATGGATGCCTAGCGGCGGCGCCTGGTTGAGCGCCTCGATGCTGGCATCCACGGTGCGCGCGGCGAATACCCAGTAGTCGCCCGTCTTGAACTGGCCGCCGGCCGGGGCCAGGGCGAATTCGACCAGGATGCCGTGTTCGAGGAACAGGCGGGTGCCCGCGGCGGGAATCACGATGTCGCCAGCAGCACCTGGGGCGTTGAGGTCGACTACCTGGTTGCCGTTCTCGCGGCGCACCACGCCGGCCTGGTCCCAGCGCCGCACGCGGGTGTTGCGCGCGGCCTGGGTGGCCTGCTGGGCGTTGGTGGGGAACATGCCGGCGGGTAGCGCCAGGTCGAACTGCAGGGTCCGCGCGCTTTCGTCTACGCCGCCGGCGACACGGATGCGCCGCAGCTCGCCGGGCAGGCCGTGCAGCTCGCGCCAGTCGTCAGTCACCTCGACCCAGTCGCCGTCATGGAAGCGCAGCACGTCGTCGCGGCCGATGCTCTCGACGGTGATGCGATCGCGCGCCGGGTTGATGTGGCTGACCCGCGAGGCCACCGTGGCGTTGTCCCGCGACCATTTGAAGGTGGCGGTGCCGAGAGCGCCGCCGCGGTGCACTTCGACCCGATAGAGTTGGTTCTCCAGCCCGCGATAGCCGGCGGCTGGCGGCACCTGGCACGGGTCGGGCTCGAAATTCGGCACGCCGGTACTGGTCGACAGGCGCGCCGCCGAGGGCGCGGTGAGGGCCAGCCAGCCAGGTACATCCTCATCCTCGGTGGCACAGGTGCTGTTGCCGACATTGGCCAGCACCTTGACCTGCCACACCGTCTGCAGGCGCCCGGTGCTGTCCACGCCGACTGCCTTCTCGATCAGGTCGGGGGCCTCCACGGCGGTGACGTCGCGTTGCCACACATCGACATACACCAGGTGCGGCCCGCCCTGGGGCAGCGCCGGCGGATTGGGGTAGTAGGGCTGGTTGGCGTAACCCAGCGGGTTGCTGCCGGTCAGCTCGGCCAGGCGCGGTTCCCAGACGTTGGGCGCGGCGCCGTGGTTTTCCGCCAGCAGGCCGTCCACGTAGATGCGTCCGGCGCCGATGGTGAAGCTGCCGCCGCCAGCCTCGATGCGGAAGCCATCCGGGGTGATGCGCGGCACCACGTTGCCGCCGAAGGTATCCAGCGCGCCGGCCTGGATGCGCCGGGCCAGCTGCGCCACCCACTCGTTCCAGTCGGCGTCCAGTTGGACCCGACCCTGTTGCATGACCACGCCGAGGAAGTCGCGGCGGGCGTCGAAGCGGACTCGACTCAGATCGAAGCTCATGATGCGCCCTCAGGATTCGTGAAAGATGCCGGCGCGCAGGCCGACTCGCAGGTATTCCGCGAGACGGATGCGCAGGTTGGTGACCCGTTGTGCGCCATACAGCTGGTGGAACACGCCCATTTCGCTCTCGTCGTCGGCGCCCTGGAGGATTTCCGCCGCGGTGGAGGTGGCGAGCTGGCCGTAGGCGGGAGTGCCGTAGCGCAGCGAGGTGAAACGCGGTGCGATGTGCCGCGCGGCCGCGCTGGAGTCGGGCTGGCAGCGATGGCGGCGGGGCAGGATCGAGTTGAACGGCAGCCAGCTGAAACGCACGCAACCGACCTGCTTGCGCTCGGCGCGTACCGGCACCGCCCAGCTGTCGGCCGGTGCCAGGGCGGCGAACAGGATGCTGTTGGAGATCAGCCCGACCTCGCTGGTATGCAGCTTGCCGATCAGCGTGCAGGCATCCAGCGACAGCGCGGCGCCCGGTGCTTCGCCATCCATGGCGGCGAAGGCCACGCCGTCGCGGGCCGTGGCATCGATCAGGCTGTCGCTGGCCTGTACCACGGCGTGCTCGTGCGCGCGGATGGCGCCGACCAGGCTGCGCGAGATACGGGTGTGCAGGCTGGCGATCTCCAGCAGCAGGCTGGGGCTGGTGGGCTGCAGCGGTTGGCCGCCGGCATCCAGCGCGATGCCGGGCACCAGGGTGCAGTGGCTCAGTTCCAGACGGGCCAGCAGGTTGCCGGCGCCGGCCGCCACCTGCAGTGGCGCACCGCTGATCAGCAGGCCGTTGAGCAGGCAGGCGCTGTCTGCCGCGCCGCTGATGCTCAACTGGCTAAGCGCGAGGACCGGACGGCGGCCGTTGCGCGCGCGGATTTCCACGGCGCCATCGACCGCCACCTGGATAGCCAGCGCTTCCTCATAGCGGCCGTTGTCGGTGATTTCCACCACACCGTCGCCGGCGATCTCGGTCAGCGCCGCCACCAGCGTCGGCTGATCGTCCGGCACTCGCACCAGCAGGCGGCCGAGTGGTGGCGTGGGCAGGTCGGCGCCGCGTTCGTATTCGCCGCCGCCAATATCGGCCGAGAAGCCTTCGTGCCAGGTCAGCTGCACCTCGGCGGGGTCCGGGGCGTCGCCGGGTAGGGCGATGCGCCCCAGCAGCGGATCGATGGAATAGGTGCCGTCGGCCGGTGGCGTGTGCGCCCAGCCGGCACCGTCGTCGCCAAGGTGGCAGATGCAGATCTGCTCGCGCTCGATCAGCGTGCCGTCGACCCACAGCTGCAGGCTCGGCGCTGGGTTGTCCAGCGGCGCGCCGGCATTGGCGCGCACCCCGTAATGCCGCGCCAGATGCGCCTCCAGGCGCCGGCGCGACAGCGGCCAGGGCACGTTGTCCGGCTCGGCCAGGTGGCCGATGTCGTCCTCCACCCGTGGCTTGTTGTACAGCGCCAGGTCGTGGCCCAGCGGGCTGGCCCGGTAGCGCCGTGGGCCGGCGCGCAAACAGGGCGCCTGGCTGCGCGAGTAGGCCTGGATGCGCCACAGGTGCAGGCCGACGTTGGGGATGTTGTGTCGCCCGCGACCGGTCTCGATGCGCCGCACGTCCACGCTGCGGTTGGCCGTCTCGAAGGCCGTGCCCAGCCATTCCAGCGCCTGCTCCTGGCGCAGGTCGGGGGCCTGCAGCGCCTGTGGGCGTGGGTGGTTCATATACTGGGTGGCGCACAGGCGCTGGAAGTACTCGACGGCGCGGGCGTCCCAGCCGGTGACGTCGCGGGCCAGCTGCTCCAGTACCGTGGCAGTGCCTTTGCGCCGACGCAGGGCGATGGTGTGGGCGACTTCGGCACGCGGACTGGCGACCTTGGGCACCACCTGATGCAGGCCCTGATAGCCGATCAGGTCGCCGATGTAGGGCACTACCCAGTCGGCGCAGGTTTCGATGAACAGGTCGTCGTAGAGCTGTTCCAGGCCTTCTTCGGCGATCCCCAACTGCTCCGCCAGCAAGGCGACCAGCTCCTCCAGCGGACCGCGCTCGAAACCCTGCGAGGCGGCCAGCTCGGCATCTCTTATGCGATGAATGGCCGGCAGCAGGGCGAACAGTGATTGCGCGTCCAGGCTCATGGCAGCACCTCCAGTTCCAGCGGCGCAGCGTCCAGGGTCAGCAGCTCTGCCGCCTGCGGCAGGCCGCTGAGTGAGGCCACCGGTAGCGCGGCATACAGGCGTGGCGCCAGGCCCGGCGGCTGGCCCTGGCGATACAGGCGGCTGACCTGCACCGCCTGCACCCCGGCGATGCCGTGGGCCACCGCGGCCAGCTCGTCGACCGACACGGTCTGGCCGAAATCGCGCTTGGCGAAGCCGAAATGTTCGCGCAGCGCGGCCTCCACCTGGCCCAGCACCAGCTCGCCGTCGTATTCCGCCAGCACCTTGATCGCCAGGCGGCAACGGAAGCGCGCATCGGCGTAGCCGACCATGCGCAGCGGTACCAGCGGGTCGCCGTAGGCCAGCAGCGCGGCGCGCAGCGAGGCATACACCGTGTCGCCCTCGGCCACCGTCGCGCCTTGCGCACCGGCCAGGCTGAGGAACACGCCACGCGCCGGACCGCTGGGAATCCACAGGGCGTGGGCCTTGTCGATACCGGCGAAGGCGCGGGCGAAGTTGGCGTAGTCGGCGATGGACACGGCGCGGTCCAGGGTCAGCACCGTCAGCGGCGCGTTGCCGCGGGCCTGGGCCAGCGACTCGCCATCCTCGCCACCGCTGGCGGGCACCGGGTTGACCACTTCGCTGACGCCAAGCGGTCGCGAGAGCAGGGTGGTGAGCTTGCCGGCGGCCAGGTTGCCGGCGCCGCCGAGGCCCTTGCGGTAGCGCACGCGCACGTTGCTGTGGCCGCTGGGCAGGCGCGCGCCCTCGTTGCCGTCGCCAAACTGCAGGGTGGTGTAGCCGGCCTCGTCCTGGCTGGTTTCGTAGCTGCGCGCATTGGCCGCGGCGTGGTACAGGGTCGGCGCCTCGCTCCACAGCACATCGTTGATCCGCAGCTCCAGGGACGAGGCGCGCCCACTGGGCGTGCTGGCGCTGAGGTAGGTCAGTGGCGCCTGGTTTAGCGCGAAGCGCTGGTTGGCCTGGGCCGCGTTGCCGTCGCCGAGGATCGCCTCGACCGTCTCGCCGTGGCTGGCTGGGGCGACGTTGGCGTTGATGCGCAAGGTGGCGCGCTCGAACACATGCTGCAAGGGCGTCTGCAGCTGGAGGCTGGTGCGGTCGCGGTCGTGACTGAGGGCATCCTCGGTGTCGCCGATAAAGGCGATCTGGCGCACCAGCGGATCGTCCTTGTGGCCCACGGCCAGGCCAATCTGGCTGGCCTTGGCCTGCAAGCGGCCGCTGCGCCCGTCGCGATCCAGCACCTGCAAGCGCAGGTTGACCGACGCGCTGCCCAGCAGCCCGGCAAACTCCTCGGCGCCGAGTGCCACCGGGGTGCTGCCGAACAGGCGGTCGGCGGCGCTGAGCATAAACAGTTCATCGCCTTGCTCCAGTGCCACGCTGCCGCCCAGGTCCAGCTGCAGGGCCAGGCCGCTGGCCAGCAGGGCGATGCGCTGGCGCCGGCCGGACAGCGCCAAGGCCTGGCCCGGCTGCAGGCCGTCGACGCGCTGGTCGAGTTCGAGGAGATCGCCATACGCCGGGTGGAACAGCGGCGTGGCCAGCGTCTCCAGCGCCTCGCTGTGGGCCAGCACCAGGGTCTGGCGAAGCGGGAAGGTGGTGGTGCTGAGATTTTCGTCGGTGTCCGGGGTGATGCGGGTGATCTTGCCGGACAGGGCGAAAGCACTGCGGGTGCGATGGATAACCCGCGTGGCGCGGTACAGCTCGACATAGCCGGGCAGGTCGGCGCTGCCGTAGGCCGGGTTGTTGGAGACCAGGGCGAACCAGCTGCCGGCGACAATCTTGGCGTTGTCGGTGTCCAGGTCGACAGCGGCCGGATCGACTGTGAAGTTGGCCCAGCGCCAGTTGTTGCTGGTGCTCTTGTCGATCTGGTGGCCGATCTGCGGGTTGTCCGGGCCGAACAGGTTGGGATCGGGCGCGTTGTGGCCGAACAGCGCGGTGCGCTGGCGCAGGGCAAACACCCGGGCGCCGGCGCCACTCGGGCTCATGGCCGGGAAACCGCTGCCCAGCGGGTGATTCCACAGCAGTCGGGTGCGCCCATTCGCGCTGTCCGCCTCGACCTTGGCCAGCACGCGCACGTCCCAGCGCTCGCTGCCAGGGTCGCTGAGACGCTCGTCGCCGACGATGAGGATGGCGTCGCCCACCTGCAACTGGTGAAGAACCCCGGCCAGCCACAGCTCGGTGTCGCCCTTGCGCGGCCGCCAGGCGCGGCTGGCCTGGGCCGGGATGGCGTTCCAGGCGGCGCGGGCCGGTGCCGGGGCGAGGGTCTCGAAGGTCTGCGCCTGTTCGTCCTGGCCGGGCACGCTCTGCACCTTGCTGCCGACTGGAATGACGATCGGCTCGCTGGGCATGCCCGGCGCGCTCTGCAGGGTGAAGGCCAGGTGGGTGGAGGCGGCCACGCCGGGTGCCGGCCGATAGCCGATCAGCCGCGCCATCTGCCGCACCGACAGCTGCTCGGTGGCGGTGCGCAGGTAGTGCTCCTGGGCGTAGCGCTCGGTGTAGAAGCCGAGCACGTCCAGCGAGCAGGCCAGGGCGTCGGACAGCGCCAGAGTGAAGTCGCTGGCCTCGCGGCTGGTGAAGGCAGCCAGGGCCGGATGTTCGGCGCTGGACAGGCGCGCCTGCAGGCTGTCCATAAAGTCGCCATGGCGGCCGATGCGATAGTCGATCGCCGGCAGCCCCGGCGGGTTGTCGATGCGCCGTGGCGTATCGGCGTCCACGCCGGTGCAGCAGTCACACTCGGGTTTGCTGGCCATCACTTGCCTCCATGCAGATTGAGCCGCAGCACGCCGTGCTCCGGAAAATTCGGATCGTTGTCGAGGCGCACAATTTCCAGGCGGCCGAGTGCCATGAAGCCATCGGCCAGCGGTTTGGGATCGACCTGGCCCTGGCGCTGGAAGCGCGTCACCTGCACCGCGGCCACGCCGGGCACGGTGCGCGCGGCGGCGTACAGCGGGCTGAGGAAGAAGGTTTGGCCGAAGCTGAAGTTGTCCGGGTGGAACAGGCCGCGTGTGCCGTCGCTGCGCTGGCGGCTGCCGAGCACGTCGAGCAGGCCGTGGCGTACATCGCTGCGGAAGTAGCCGGCCTTGACGCAGACCAGCAGGTCGATCTCCAGCGATACATGCAGCGGCTCGTTGACCCGCAGGTCATGGCCGGCCATGCGGTAACGGTCCAGGTGCTCGACCACGTTCTCGGCGAATGGCACATCGACCGGTTCACCGCCCTCGCGATCCACCGTGACGAACACCGTGTGCCAGCTGCCGGTCCAGCGCAGCCCGGCGGCGGCGCGCTGCACGCCATCCAGGCGTTCGGTGACTTCGGCGTAGTCGGCCGGGGTCACCGCCCGTTCCTGGGTGCGGAATGCCTGTGGCGCCGCGCGGCGCAGCTCGGCCTGGTTCTCCGCGGCGATGCCGCCGTGGGCCGGCAGCGGGTTGCTCACCGCCTCGATGCGCGCCTCGGCGCTGACCACATGGGCAATGCTGGCCGCGCCGACATTACCGGCGGGGCCGTTGCCGACCCGGTAATAGGCGCGAAAGTCCATGCCGCTGTCCGGGCGCCGGCCGTGGCGGTCGTCGCCGAAGCGCAGGTGGGTGCTGCCGTCGTGCTCCGCCTCGACGACGAAATGGCGGTCCTCGGCCTTGCTGTCCAGCAGGTTGCGCTGCACGTTCCAGTGGTCCGGGCTGGCCTCAAGTCCGCTTTCCAGGCGCAGGGCGGGGATCGCGTCGGCGGCGCGCCAGTGCAGGGCGCTGCTGGCCGAGGCCTGGGGGTCGAACAGCACCCACTCGCGGCGCAGCAGACCGCCATCCAGCACCCGCCGGACGACGCGGCCGCGGTGGGTCACCGGGCCCTCGGCCAGTAGCGGGCGATAGCGCGGCGGCAACGGCTCCGGCGCCAGGCGCTGGCAGGCGCCGCCGCTGGCCGGGTATTGCATCAGCGGTGCCGGTACGCTGCCCAGTGCCTCGCCGATCACGCTGCGGCCGTGGTCGACCAGGACGATATTGCCCAGCGCCACGCTGACATCCTCCAGTTGCAGGCTGCCATGAGCCTCGTCGGTCTCGCTGGAGATGCACAGGGCAAAGGGCAGGGCGTCGGCAGCGTGCCAGGCAATCTCGGTAATTTCGCTGTCGTCCAGCGGATCGAGCAGTGGGTCCGTGCCGTCGAAGGCACGCACCTGGGTCAGACGCACCGCGTGGCGCCGCGCAGGATCGGCGTCGGCCGCCTCGCCGGTGAGCGGGCCGAGCACTTCCTGCAACACCAGCACGTCGCCCACCGCCAGGTCCGGCAGGTGGCCGCGCAGGGTAGCGGCGGTGGAGCCGCTCGCCAGGCAGCAGCGGGCGTCACTCCAGGTGTGGAAGAACAGGCGGTTGTGTGCCTGGTTCAAGCTGGCCTGTTGCATCGGCTCGAACACCAGCGGCGTGCTCTGCAGCGCCTGGCGTTCCTCCGGCGAGTCGCTGAGGATGCGCGGCGGCACACCGGGTACGCGGGTATAGAAGCGCAGCCCGTCCGGCAGCGGAAAAGGCCCGCCGCTGACCTGCAGATGTAGCCAGGCGCGGGCGTTGCAGCCTTCGTGCAGCTGGTAGTCCACCAGCAGGGCATGGCGGCGCAGGCTGCTGCGCTTGCGCGCGGTGTGCAGGTAGGCCTCGGTGGTGACGGCGTCGAGCTGGTAGTGCTGCAGATCGCCGACATAGGCGATCAGCTCGCCCAGGGTGGTGGCCAGGTCGGCCGGGCTGCGGTCGCGCCAGCCGGGCATCTGCCGGGCCAGGCGATCCATCACCAGGCGGCGCAGGCTGGCGTAGTCGCGGGCCAGGTAGTTGATGTCCGGCGCTGGCGTGGCGGGCTCGGCACAGTCCTGCTGCGGGCGGCAGTCGAAATCGCTGGGGCACTCGACCTTGAAGGCGAAGTCCACGGCCGACAGACGCGGGTCGAAATCCGCCAGCGGCGTGTCGAGGGAGCCGGCTTGGCGCAGTTGCAGGTGATAGGTGGAGTGGTCGCCATCGGTGTCGGTGCGCAGCACCAGCACATGCTCGGGTTCCACCAAGGCCAGGAACAATGCTTGCTCGGCGGCGCTGGCCTGGGCCGGTGGGGCGCTGGCGATGCCGAGCCACTCGACGCTCACCCGGCGCACGCGCTCGCCACCGCTGATATGCAGGTTGTCCACGCTCAGCCCGGCAGGCACCGGCTTGAGCAGACGAACCAGCAGGGTGCGCTGGCGCGGGCTGCCGGGCGGGGCGTCGAGGTCGAGCACCTCCAGGTAGTCGATGCCGTTGAGGCTGGGGTGGGCATCCACCAGCGCGCGGCGATTTTCTTCGCAGCAGTGGTAGATCATGGCGTCGCTCCCTGGACGAAGCTTTCGTCACGGCGCTGGTTGGTGCGGCGGATGCGGTACTGCACCTGCACCGCCAGACGTGCCTCGACGGCGCTGACCTCGACCGACTCGACCAGGATCAGGTCGGCCAGCCATTGCTGCAGCGCACCCTGCACGAGGAACTGCACGGTGGCGGCTAGCTCCGGGCTGTTGGGCGCAAACACCAGCTCGCGCAGGCCGCTGCCGAAGTCCGGGCGCATCACCCGTTCGCCCGGTGCGGTAAACAGCACCTGCTCGATCAGGCCGCGGATCCAGCTGGCTTCATCGGCCTCGCGGCTGCGGCCGTGGCCATCGAAGGCATAGGGAAAGTGCAGGCGCTGGGTCATGGTCAGCTCCCGATCACGCGTGTCTGCGCGGCCACCGGCAGCAGCGGTGTGCCGTTGGGCGCGCAGACCGCCTGGCTGTCCATCAGCACCACGGGCTGGCCGTTGGAGAGCACCCGGGTCGCGGCCACCACCCACTGGCCGGTGACACAGGGCACCGGGCTGCCGGAGACGTTGAACGGGCAGCCGGCGATCACGTAGGGGCCGCTCATCAACACGGTTGGCTGGCCGCTGACCAGCACGCGCGGGTTGGGCACGGTCGGATTGGCGGTGCCGCCATGGGCGCAGAGCACGCTGGCACCGACATGCAGGAGGGGGCCGGGCATCTCAGCAACCCTCCGCGTGCCATATAGCGCGTGGCCGTGCACGGCTCGGGCGGCGCTGCTGCGTTGCGTATCTGTCCATACCTGCCTCCTTGTTCCGCATTCCACGGGAACTGCCTGCGACCGCCCGCGCGGGCGACCTAGATCACCGTCAACGCGCCGTTATTGATGGTTACCGCCGGGCCCACCAGGGTGAGCATGGCGCCCTTGCCGTTCTGGATATAAATGCCGGTGTCGTTGACGATCAGGGTCGCCCCGGTGGCGCTCTTGAGCATGATTCCGCCGGTCGGGCCGGGCAGGTCGGAGATGGTCAGGCCGTTCTGCAGCGGGGTTTGCAGGGTGATGGCCTGCATGCCGGGCGGGGTGGCCAGGGCCAGCGCGGGGATCTCCGCCGCGCTGCCCCAGAAGCAGCCGACCCAGATCGGGTGGTCCGGGTTGCCCTGTTCGAACTCCACCCATACCCCGGAACCGATCATTGGCAGCGCCACCATGCCGTTCTGGATGCCGGCGATCGGCACGCAGGGCATGGCCCAGCTGGCCGGGATCAGCCCGGCCACATCGGGCACCTGCACCTGCAGGCGGCCCTGCTGCATGGGGTCGATGTTGTTCAACACCATGCCGCGGTACTTGCCGTAGTAGCGCTGGCTCATGCGGGCACCGTTGGCGTGATGGAGATCAACCCGTTGCGGCTGAGGTTGAAACTCTGGGTGAATTTGCCGCGGCCCAGGGTGCTGGTGACGCTGCTGACGTAGTACAGGCCGTCGTAGGCGACCCCGGCGCCACGCACGCCTACCAGCTTGCGTGGGCGCAGGATGCGCCCGTAACGCAGCACGTCAAGGCTGCCGCTGGCGCTCACCGCGTCCTGGGATTTCTTCGCCTCGGCCAGGCCGGCACAGATGGCCTGCATCGGGCTCATCTTGGCCGTTTCCTTCATCATCTTGAGGTTGGCCAGCGGCGTGGACAGCACGCCCAGCGGCGGCTGCAGCGGGTTGAGATTGGGGATCGGAATGGGGATCGGCGCGCGGGTCATCTGGTTCTGGATGAACACGATCGGCAGCACGCCCTTGGTCGGATCGAAACTGAAGTTCAGCGACTCGACATTGGTGTGCGCGTCCATGTCGATGTTCAGCGCCGGTTGCGGTATGCCGACTTTGATCTCGGGGCCGAAGTAGGCGATGTTGGTCAGCGGCACCTCGCCCGGCTCGATGTAGAACACATGGCCGACTTCCTCGGCCAGTTGACGGATGTAGGCCAGGTCCGTGCCCTGCTGGGCAGGAATGCGCTCGATGGGGATCGGCACGTCCGGGAAGAACGACGGGATCGGCAGCGGAATAATGCCGAACGCCGCGTACTTGGCGCAGATCAGCGCCACACGGGCCTCGACCGGCATGGCCGGGTAGGGCATGCCGGAGAAGTCGATCAGGTCCATCACCTTGGTCAGGTCTTCGCCGGTGATGGTGATGCTGCCGGGCTGGCGATTCTGCCCGGCCTGCACCTCGACATTGGTCAGCACGCCATCGAACAGCGGCTGCGCCCGCCCGCCGAGGGTGACGATCAGCACCACCCGCAGCGGCGGCGTGCCCAGGCTGGCGTTGTTGCCCACGGCAATCAGGAACAGGGTATTCAGTTCGGACTTGCTGTTGACCTTGAAGCGCAGCTGGAAGCCGCTGGCGCCCTCGCTGGCACTGGTCACCGTGACCTCTTCGAGGGCGTCGATCAGCATCGCCGGCACGGGCAGCGGAATGATCGGGCCGATCAGCAGGCTGAGGTGGACGGCATTGCTCATGCGTCGTCTCCCGGCACGCCTTCCGGCAAGGTGATGCGCAGGCGGCGGCCGACGGTCTCGGTCAGCTCATCCGGGCGCAGCGCGCCGTTGCCGTCGCACAGCCGCCAGTACTGCTGCGGGTCGCCCAGATGGCGCGCGGCCAGGTTGTCGAGGCGGTCGCCGACTTCCACCCGATGCTCGCCCAGGGTGGCGAAGTTCTCCGGCGGTGGCACGAAGCGCCGGCGTACATAACTCAGCACCTCGCCGTCGGCACGCACCCACTGGGCGATATCCAGGCCGTGGTAGCGACTGTCCGGAGCGAAAGCCGGGGCGGTGAGGGCGTTGGCCTGCAGAAAGGCCTTGAGCGGATCGATCATGGCAGGCCTCCAATGCCCAGAGCGTCGAAACCGAAGGTGGCGGCTTTACCGGCCAGCTTCTCGCGTGATTGCAGGTAGGCCATGAACAGCCCGCCGCCCTTGTGATCGAAACCGAGGTCGTCCACCGAGAGCACGCGTAGGCCGAGGTTGCAGGTGGCGTTGATCGGGTTGAGCTGCGGGTCGAACGCCTCTTCGGCGATGGAGAAATCGGTCACCCGCACCGGCACAATGCGCTTGGCGCCCCAGACGAACAGCACCAGGGCCGACTCCATCGGCGCGATCTCCAGGGTGCCCGCCGCGGCCAGCGCCTTGCCGGCCAGCAGATCGGCTGCCGCCGGGTTGATCAGCGACTCCAGCACCGCCAGCTGCGGGGCGATGCCGGCATCCACCACGGCCTGATGTTGTTCCGGATACTGCAGCTGGTCGGCGGCGTCGATCTCCACCTCCAGTTGGAAGGTCTCCACCGCCGGCCCCTTCAAGCGCAGCGCCTCGGAACGCTCGGCCCCGTCGCCGGCCCCTTGCACCTGCAGGCTGCGGGTGAGCTTTTCCGGGTTGTACTGCAGGGCGATCACCCGACGCACCTGGGCCGATTGCGGGTCGATCATGACCAGGCCGGCTTTGACCAGGCGGGGGGAATTACTGAGGCCAGTCATGCTGAACATGCTCCGTAGCGGGTTGCGTCTTGCCGTGCATTTACCCTGAACGCTGTCTTCATGGATCGCCCATCCTGTGTGGCAGCAGCTGTCTAATCGCAGCTGCTGTGTCTGGCGTAAGCGCCGGTGTAGCTACCGCTGACCTCGACCGTGGTGACGTTCGAGCGGGCACTGTCGAAGATGATCTTGGAGGCGCCCCGGTGCAGCCTGACGCAACCGTGGGAAGCGGGGTGGCTGGGCACGCTGGAGTAGTAGTGGAAGCCCACTCCGTCGCGCTGGAAACCACTGAAGTTCTGCAACCCCAGGCGTGGCGTAACGCAGCTCTGCGCGCCCAGGGTGAAGGTGCCTTTGGGGGTACAACAGCTGCCGCTACTCTTGCTGTGCTCGGTGTCGTTGCAGCTGGCCTGGCCCGTCACTCCGGCACCGGTGGAACAGTTGATGATGCCGTCACCGGTAGCAGCCAGTACGTTCCGCTCGGCCTCCGCGACGCTGGGGCCGGTCCAGTCCAGGGTGACCTTCTGATTGGTCAGCGAGACGTTGATCTTGCTGATGTAGGTCTCCGGAAAGTCCAGCGGCTGGGTGCTGGGGTGCTCGTTGTCCCTGCCGCTGCAGATGGTCGCCTGGTAGAGCTGCCAGCCTATCGGGGCCGGGGAGATATTCGGTGGTGCATCCTGTAGCCGGGCGGTATTCGCGGTTACCCCTGCGCGGGCTGCCACCAGAGGTGCGCGGCCCTGCTGCACCACATGGGTCAGCTCGTGGGCGAGCAAGCCCCTGGGGCGGCTGGAGGCGACCCGCTCGGACAGGTAGATATGGTTGCTGCGGGTGGCCGCCAGGGCGTTGATCTGCCGGGTGTATTGATGGGCCTGGCTGTCGTTGTGAATACGCACGGCTGAGAAGTCCCGGCCGAAGAAGTTTTCGAAAGGGCGACGCTCTGCGCTGGGCATGGCAGATCCCCCGCCCATCGATGAGGGGGCATGGCTGACAGGCTCAACTCGGGCGTCGGCACGCTTGGTCAGTACCTCGTCGGCGGCGGTTCCAGGCTCGCCAAGGTTGCTCTCGGCGGTTTCCGTCACCGAGCCGTCGCCCTTGTTCCCCTGCGCGGCACCTTGCGCCGGCGCGGGACTTTCCTCGTCGTCCTTCTTCAGCACAGCCTGCTGTGGGGCGGCGCTGGCTGTCGGGCGCGGCCCACCGCCCGCGAAGCCGGAGCGAGTAAAGCGCTCGGCCATCAGATCGGCCTCGCTCTCCAGGCGCTGGCGTTGCGCCTGACTCAACAGTGAGGGCTCTTGCCCTCGCGCAGCGGCGCTTGGTGCGCGCTCCTTGCAACTTGCGCACTGGCTGCAGGGTGCCGACTTGCTGCTACATGAGCCCATGTTCGCTCCTGCCTTTACGGCTTCTCGAAGGAAACCGTTGAGTTGTGGTCGCGGCGCATGACCAGGGTGATGTGGTCCATGACCGCGCCCAGGTGCGTGGAAGAGTTGCGCCGAATGTCGTGGTAGAGCATGACGATCTTGGGGGCCGAAGGCGTGGTACCCCGCCAGCTGCGTGCAGCCATGGCACTTAGCCCGGTTTCAACGTTGGTCTTGAGCTGGACCAGTGACAGCTCGCCACCGGGGTCGCCGTCTATGTCCCAGAGCAGGTTGGTCAGGCTGAGCGAGGCGTAGGTACTGCGTACAGCGGCGTCCGAGCTGCCAAACGGAGGCCTGACCAGGGTGGCTGTTACGCCGGCCTCGGTCTCGGTGGCGGTGGTGTCGCGGATAAAGTCGCGGGCACCGGCCAGCTCGCCGCTCAGACGGCCGGCGGCCTGGGCGGTGATATGTGACTCATGATCCCGGGTGCCACCGGTGTGGATGCCAATGGCGTGGCCTTCGGCATGCATGCGGCGGATCAACTGCCGGCCCACCCTGGTGTTGCCCCGAATGGGCCGTCCATCGCCGCCCTGCGCATGGCTCTGAATGAAAAAGCCGGCCTTGGCCCCTTTGTCGCGCAGGGTGTCGAGGACCTTCTCGGTCCTGTTGCTGCCGGTGCCCAACCCGGCCGCATGCGGGCCGTCGTCGAAGGTCAGGGCGACTACCCGGGCTGTTGGCGTAGGGGGAACACGTTGTGCAGGCTCTGCCACTGCTCCCGCTTCTGCCTCTGCCTGGGGCGGCGCACTGGCCGTAGAGCCGCCCGCACCGTCGCCAGTGCGCTGCACCCGCTGGTTCCCTGTGGCAGATGCGCCTTGTTGCACGACATGCGCCAACTCATGGGCCAGCAGTGCGCGCCCGCTGCCACTGTCGGGCGCGTAACGGCCCTGGGCAAACACGACATGCCGCCCCACGGTATAGGCATGCGCGGCAACATCCCGTGCCGAGTTGGCGGCGGCATTGTCGCGGTGTACCCGGACCTGAGCGAAATCATGGCCGAAGCGGGGCTCGAAGAAGGCTCTGGCGGCGCCGGGCAGCGGCTCGCCAGCAGACTGCAAGGTTCTGGTTACGCTCGCCGGGGCCACCGATGTAGCGGCGGCGCCATGGGCAACGCGGCTGAGATGGGGGCGCGCCGAGGGCTGAATGCGGGTCTTGCCGGCGTCACCGAGCACCTGAGCGGCGGCCCGGTCGGCTTCCTGCTCCAGCGGGTCATTAGTGGCGCCCACCGCCAGCCGGGTTTGCATCCCCAGCGCCTGGGGACGTCGGCACTGCTCGCAGTCAGCCGCTAGGCTGGAGGCCGGGTTGCCATAGGCACACTTGCGCTGCAGCAATGGCGCTGCAGCGCTGGTGGCGGCGACCGGGCTCAAGGCGGACTTGCTGCTCATCGACATGCCTCGGGCACGCTACCCATAGACTCAAGGGCTCGGGTACTGATCACTGAAGTCTCCTTTTTTCCTGCAGGCGTTGTTCTTCGCATCCGTTGCGGTGACGGTCTGCCAGGCGGAACCATCCCAATAGGTCACGGTTCCGCCCTGGTAGATGCCCGGCTGCGGGGCGGTCTGCCCCTTGTGGCGCGACTCCACGACCGACTTCCAGATGGCAATGATCGCCGCCACATCGACGGGCTGATCGAGCAGCAGGGGGCGATTGAGTTCGTTGATGCGCTTGGTCAGGTCGGCGCGCACGGCTGCTCCTTCTAGAGGGGCCGACTTGCGGTAGCCGAGGATCACCGCGTTGGGGAACAGGCCGCTGAACACAGAGGCAGCCTCCTGGCACAAGGTTGCGCAGCTGGTGCTGATCATCAGCTTGACGTTGCCGAAGCCACCTTTCTTCTCGACATAGCGCAGGTCGAAGCCTTTGCTCTCATCGCCATTGGCGAACAGCCCTGGCGCCTTGTACTGGGCGTATTGATGGCCACGGAAATAGACGATGTCGGTGCGCTCCAGATCGGCCACGTCACCGGCGCCCGCTTTCTTGGCCCTTGTCTTGTGCGTCTTGCCTTCACTGGACAACTCGAAGGTATTGGACTTCAGCGACTCGCTCGTGCCCAGCTTGTCCAGATGCGTTTTGACGTCGGGGGCATAGCCCGGGTAGAAGCCGACATAGCCACCAAACGCGGTACCGGCTGCCGCCCAGGCTTCGTCGGCCTTGGCTGTGGACAGGCTGCTGCTCAGGCTGTCCTTGACCTCGGTCTGCTGCTTGGCCGTGGCGCAACGGCGGATCGGCTTGAGCGCACGGATCAATGGCAACAGGTCAGCGGTTTTACTCGCTTTCTTGGCCTGCGCCTCGACTGCCTTGCGCGCGCTAGCGAAATTGAAGGTTTCGCACAGCGGGTCGGCAGGCGCTTTGGCAGCCGGCGCCCTGCGTAGGACCTGGCTCTGTTGCGTGACGTGAGTTAGCTCATGGGCCAGCAGGCGCTTGCCCTCCTGGCTATGGGGGGCGTACTGACCGGCCGCGAACACCAGGTCCTGGCCGACCGTGTAGGCGCGGGCCTGGACCGCTCTGGCCGACGCTGCCGCAGTCCCGTCGGTATGCACGCGCACCTTGGCAAAGTCGTGGCCGAGGCGCGGTTCGAAGAACGCGCGCGCGTCGTTGCCCAGTGGTTCCCCAGGTGAGCGCAGCGCCTGATTAACTACTGGCGGTACAGCTGCGCCGCCGGCGCCGCCATCGTCTGACTTGCGCCGCAGCGGTGTGGCTGTGGCCGGGTGCACGGTGGGAGCATTGCCGGGTGATCCGCCCACGACTTGCTCGGCAATTCGATCAGCCTCACGTTCGTACTGATCGTCTGCGGGGCCGATGGCCAGCTTGCGCTGCAGGCGCTGCGCGCATTCCGTGCATTCACCGGTAAGCCCTGAGGCCTGGCCACCGCAGCTGCATTTGCGTTGCAGCAATAGCCCTGAGTGCTCGGGCGACGGGTTCAGCTGTTCGACTCGCCCCAGGCTCATGGCGCACCTCGTTCGGTTGTCGGCAGCAACTGACTGGCGACCGCCTGGCCAAACTGCTCGCTGCTGGTGTGGGGCGCGAGTCGGATGGGGGCAGGCCGGTAACGTGCCTGCCGCTCATGGCCCTGTAGCGCCGCCAGCCCGCCGTCAGCGGCGAGACGCTGCTGCAGCTCGGCCTGCAAGGCTTCGGCGAATGTGGCGGCGTCCTCTGGGGCGATGCCACGCAGCACCAGGCGATCGATATGCAGCACGACACGGCTCATACCCACCCCCGTGTTTCCGCATCGGAAATCGGTTTGTCGCGTTTACCTGCCTCGATATGCGCGGCCCGCAGCAGATGGCGCATGCCCACCGCCGTTCCGCCCTCGGCGGCGAGGAAGGCGGCGCCGAGGGCGATGTTACGGATGGTGCCGCCCGGTACGGACAGGTTCGCCAGCTTGCGGTAGTCCAGCGGCTCCAGCGGTGTCGCCGCCGGAAACACGCCATGCCAGAGCGCCTCACGCTGGATCTGGTCGGGGAAGGGGAAGTGCACCACGAAGCGCAGGCGCCGGGCGAAGGCGCTGTCCAGCGCGGCTTTGTGGTTGGTGGTGAGGATGGCCAGGCCGCGATAGGACTCCATCCGTTGCAACAGGTAGCTGACTTCGATGTTGGCGTAGCGGTCGTGACTGTCCTTGACCTCGCTGCGTTTGCCGAACAGCGCATCGGCCTCATCGAATAGCAAAATGGCGCCGAGCTCTTCGGCGCTGTCGAAGACCCGGCGCAGATTCTTTTCTGTTTCGCCGATGTACTTGCTGACCACGGCCGACAGGTCGATGCGGTAGAGCACTAGGCCCAGGGTATTGGCCAGCACCTCGGCGGCCAGGGTCTTGCCGGTGCCGGAGTCGCCCCAGAACAGGGTGGCGATGCCCAGGCCACGCGAGCTTTTCTCGGCAAAGCCCCAGTCGTGATGCACGGTGAGGCGATGCTGGGTATGCACGGCGATCTGCTGCAGGATCCGCCGCTGCGCTTCGGGCAGTACCAGATCGTCCCAGTCGGCCCGTGCTTCTATACGCTGAGCCAGTTCGCTCATGCTCGGTGCATCGGCCCGGCAGGCGCGGTGCAGCTCGGCCAGGTCGAGCTCTGCGCCAAGCCGCGCCGCGATGCTGGCGATGCGCCGCGCGCCGAGGCGGTATTGTCCGGCCAAGCTGTCGAGGGTCGGCGCCAGTTCGTCGTCCCGTTGACCCAGGGCCTCGCGCCAGAGCCGGCGTTGCTCGGGGACGTCGGGGCGCTCGACGATGAACGCCTCGCCATCCAGCGCGAGGGGCGCCCGTGACGCGATGATCAGCAGTCCGCCAATACGTTCGACGAAGCGTTCCAGTGTTTTGCTCTCGTCATCGCGTAGTTCGATCAGCAGAGCACTGCCGAGCAGGACGGCCTCGCGCTGCCAGAGCGTGGCCAGTGCTGCCTGCTCGTGGGCCGTGGCGGGAATGTCCACGGCGCGCAGACAATGCAGCGCGACGCCCAGACGCCGGGCAATGTCGGCGGCGACATCCTGTTGCCCCTGCGGGTCATCGCCGGCCAGCAGGATGGCTCTGGGCCTGGCGCCATCACGCTGCAAGTGGCTGCAGGCGTGCGCACTGACAGCAGCATGCGCCCGGCACATCAATCCGGGAGGCGGCAGTGGCGACAGCAAGGGTTGCAGGCGCTGATCCAGATGGTTGAGACCCGCCAGGTAGTGCAACACGCGCTCATCCATGCGTACGCGTCCGCTGGCTAGCCCGCTACTCTCGTCCACCTCCAGCAAGCGCCAACGGCGCAGCGGTTCCGACGGAACCAGAGCATCCCAGTGGGCGGAGGGCAACAGGCTCATGGCCAGACCAAACGTCGCCCAGGGGCGGCCTGCCTGGCCATTGGCCTGGGCGCAGAGCGGGCCCAGGCGGGCGTCCATCTCGACGCCCGCGACGAGCAGCAGGAGGTCGCGCTCGAAGTCGCTCAGTTCGAACAGCTGTGCCAGGGTATCGATGGCCGGCGGCGCGCTCATTGCCGCACGCAGCTCTGCGCCGCGCATCCGCTCATCCTGCGCGTCGCTGCCGTCGAGCAAGGCCCGCAGACGGGCGAACTCGGCCGCCAGCAACTGCTGGTTGGCGCTCGACCAGTCCATGGCTGCCGGGGCGTTCATGTGATGGTCAGCCGCAGATTGAGGAAGGTCGGCGGCGTGGTGGCGTGATCGACGATGGGGCTGTCGACCCCATCGATGCGCAGGCGCACCAGGTGCTCGCCGACTTCGGCTTGCTCGATCAGGAAATCCAGCGTGTCGGTCGGTGCGGCGAAGCTTTGTGGCGGTACCTCGCGCTGGCCGACCAAGAGAGTGGCACGCTGACCGGCGCGCAATTCGGGAGTGAACTCTATGCTTACCAGGGCATCGCCGTCGCCGTCACGCGCCACGTTCTGCGGCAGATTGGTGATGTCCGGAGCGAGGGTGAAAGCCAGGCGATTGCTCTCTCTGGCGAGCGTTTCCCCGGGACGGATCAGCCGCGCATTCGCCTCATAGACGCCCACCGGGAAGTCATCCGCGCGCGACACGGGGATCAGCAGTTCCATGCGCTCACCCAGGTTGGCACCGCTGGCGGCCAGGACTTCGCTCACTTCATAGCGGGGGTTGCCGATGCGCACTTCACGGTCGCTGCCGTTCAGGTGGTGGCCGCGCAGCACGATGCTCTGCCCGAGCCGGGCCACCGGCTGGGCTCCACTTGGCAGGATGGCTTCCAGGGTCGGCAGGGCCGGGATCAGACTGGGCGAAACCACCACGCCACGCTCGCGCCCCGAGAGCGGGTCGACCTCTCCGCGCGTCAGCACCGGCAAGGGGGCGAGGGCAGGGCGGGTGGCCTCGATCAGCACCACGGATACCTGGTAGGCAGCGGTGGGGCGTAGGCTGGACTGGGTAGCCGACCACAGCTTGGAGCTTTCCTCGGTGTTGAGCGTCTGCGGCGTGATACGTAGCAACTCGAACTGATCGGCCAGACCACACTCGGCCAGCGCCCGCAGGGCTGGCGGCAACACCACGCCGAGGTCGGGTGAGGGGGTGAGGGCGGTACGGATCATCTCGCGGGTGATGATCGGAAACTCATGCATCAGCTGCATGGCATAGCCGAGCAGGATTTCGGCGTGCAGATCGCCGCCGCTGTAGGCGGAAATCAGGTAGTACAGGTCCAGGGCCAGCGGCTGGTTGGTCAGGCGCTGGCGGCCAGCGGAGTCATGGGAGGGCAACGCCTGATTGCGCCAGCTGGCGTTGGGCATTGCCTGATAAAGGAACAGGTTGAGCTGGCTGGATTCGGTGCCATCGGCCGGCACCACGCGGTCGGGCGGCAGCACGCTGACGCTCACTGTGCTGCCAAGGATGCCGGCGACATTATGGTTGACCAGGCCATCGTTGAGCCGGTCGCGCAGCACGGCGGTGACGCCGGCCAGAGCCAAGGCGGTACTCATCGACCGTCTCCCTTGCGCTTGGCCAGGTAGTCATCCAGCGACAACGGTGCCGCGCCTTTGCGTGACGTGCGCTTGCTCGGCGCACTTTCCTGGATGGCAGTGACTTCGATGCGGCCGATATGAATATGCACTTCGTCCGGCTGCGGACTGGGTGCGGTGGGGGGGGCGATGCGAGCGGGACGGCAGTAACCGCCTGCCTGGGCGCAACCGGGCGCGGCGAGAGCAGGGTGGCCGGCAAGGGCAGGGTGCCGCTGTCATCCTCGAAGACAGGTTCTTCGGTCACGGCTGATTGATTGTGTGCCGAGCCAGCCAGCGGGCTCGGCGCATGCCCTGCGGCTGTTTGCCTCGGACCTTGTGGGGAAGCGGCATCCGCTTGCTGCGCAGAGTGGTTCGCCGTTGCCGTTCTTATCGGCTGCGTTATCAAACTAGGGGGCACAGCCAGCGAGGAGGGAGCATGCGTATCCGTTTGCGCCCGGTTGGACAGGGGGGACGCCGTCGCTGGTTCGTCATGTGCCTGAAAAGCACGGGGGGCGACGGCGGGCGTCTGCTTATCCGGTACCTGCGAATTCATCGCCTCGCTGTCCGGCAACCTATGCGGTGGGCGGGCGGGCAGCCTCGCGGCGGTTTCGCTCCCCGGAGCAAAAACTGGCTGCTCCGTCGCAGTAGCTTGCACCATCGGCAAATCCGGCTGATCCGCACTGGACTCAAGCGGCTCCACTCGCTCCGGGGCGCTCTGATAGGGCAGTGCCGCAGGCGAACGCAGGGTAGCGCCGCGCTGACCGCTGGCCTGTGCGGCCAGACGCTGGAACAGGCCACTCATGGCGCCACCCTGGTCAGATAGGCGCTGCGCCGCGTGGCGCTGAGTGCCAGGATCTGGGGCTCGCTCCAACCGTAGGCCTGGGCGAGCAGGTGAACCTCGTTCAGCAGCTGGCGGGCGCTGACATCGACTTCTTCCCACAGATAGCCCGCCACATCGAAACAGGCCTCGCCACCCTGGCCACAGGTCGGGCACTGGAAGGCCAGCGACAGATCGGCCCAGGGGTCGGCATCCTCCAGTGCCGCCTCAACCAGCTCACGGCGGATGTCCGAAACGCATGCATCTTCGGCACAGCCCAGCAGCAGTTGTTGCGCGGCCGACTCCCGGTCGGTGAGGTTGGCAACAGCAGCCAGATCGCGACTGGTTGGGCAACGAAAACGCTGCCCGGCCACTTCAATGGAATCGGGAGGTGGCTGCATGGGCGGCAACTGCTCCGGCAGCAGCTCGAACTCCATACGCTCGCCACAGGCGGGACAATCCAGCCACAACGGCATGCGGCTGCCGAAGCTGCGCCAGCGCAGGCGCATCAGGGCCGCATGGCACTCGCCCAGCGGCCGGTCCGCCAGACTCTCTGCCGGCAACTGCGGAGCGGCCTGGGCGAAGAGCAGCAGCGCGCGGTCGAGCGGATGCCGGGCCGCGCCATGCTCCCAGAGCGCCAGCAGCTGTGCTGAAGTCAGCGGCAACATGCTGTTCAGGCCGGCTCGGTGTAGCTGGGCTCGCTGGGTTCGCTCACGTCGTAGTCGCGCTCCCAGCCCTCGTTTTCCAGCTTGATGGTCTGGATGGCCACCGCATTGGCGTTAGCGTCCAGGTCTGGCATCGCCTGGAACTCCGACACCCAGCAACGGAATACCTTGTAGGCGAGGGCGAGCTGACCGGCCTCGTTGTAGACCTCGATGATCAGGTCCTTGCGGAAGTCCTTGAGCGATACCTCGGCACCCAGCCCGGCACCGAAATTCCACACCTTGTTGGCCCACTTTTCGAACTCGGTGTCATGGGTGACACCGCGCTCCAGGGTGATGGCCTCGAACTTGGTGCGCCCGGGCGATTTGCGCGAGGTGGATGGGTCGCCACCTTCGCGGTGCTCGACCAACTCGGTGCTGCGCTTGAGGGCGCCCACCTTGCTGATGCCGGCGACATAGCGGCCATCCCACTTCACCCGGAATTTGAAGTTCTTGTACGGATCGAAACGCTGTGCGTTGACGCTGAACTGAGCCATGGTCTGGTTCTCCTAGACGTCGATCTGGCCGGCCATCTGCTGCAGCTTGATGACCACGAACTCGGCGGGTTTGAGCGGGGCGAAGCCAACGAGAATGTTCACCACACCTCGATTGATATCGCTCTGCGTGGTGGTTTCGCGGTCGCATTTGACGAAGTAGGCGTCGCGCGGACTGGAACCCTGGAATGCGCCCTGGCGGAACAGGTCCTGCATGAAGGCGCCGATGTTCAGGCGAATCTGCGCCCACAGCGGCTCGTCATTGGGCTCGAACACCACCCACTGGGTACCGCGGAACAGACTTTCCTCGAGAAACAACGCCAGGCGGCGGATCGGCACGTACTTCCACTCGGAAGCCAACAGGTCCGCACCCGCCAACGTGCGCGCGCCCCAGACCAGATGACCGGCCACGGGGAAACTGCGCAGGCAGTTGAGGCCCACCGGGTTGAGCACACCGTTCTGCCGGTCGGTCATGGTGTAGCTGAAGCCCTGCACCCCGGAAAACGAGGCCGCCAGGCCGGCTGGGGCTTTCCATACGCCGCGCTGCACATCGGTACGCGCCATGATCCCGGCCACCGCACCGCAGGGAGCGAACTCGGCCAGGCGATTCTCGGACAGCGGATCGGCCATGCGCAGACGCGGGTAGTACACCGCCGCGTTGATCGCATCATCGTTGCCGATCGTGCCGCGCAGCGCGTTCACCCCGTCCTCGGCGTCGCTGATGGCCGTACTCGGGCTTGCGGTCCAGGCCGCAGGGGCGTCGATGATCAGTACCGCGCGGCGCGTTTGGCAGTAGCTCGCCGCCGCCGCCAAAGTGGCAGGATCGAGGTCGGCGTCACGGGTGAGGGGAGGAATGCACAACAGGTTGAACAGGTCGGCCGCATCCAGCGCGAAGATGCCAGTGCGCTGGTCTTCGTCGCCAGTGATTTCGGCGTCTCCGATGGGGTCGCCATCCTCACCGAGGACGCCTGCCGCCGTGGCTGTGCCGTCGTCATTGGCTACGGTCAGCGTGCCGTCGGTGGGGCTTTCGTCAACCGGTGCCGAGGCCTGTACGTTGACCAGTGCGGACTGCTCGTTGAGCACCGTGTCGACAAAGCGCGGGCTGAGCGGATCGACCGAGAGGTTGCGAAACACCTCAGACGCAACAGTCACAGTGCCCCCGGGCCGGTCCAGCTCTTCGATCAGCAGATTGAACAGCAGCGGATCGGCAGGATCGCGCGTCAGGTGATCGACCGTGGCCTGCAGGCGGCTGCCCCAGACGCCGGGACTGGCGGCCTCGAGCAGCAGCGAACCGCCCGCAGTTGGTAGCTCAAGCGTCGCGCTAACAGCCGCGTTGGCTACCCGAACGATCAAGGCGTCGCTGCCGCCATGCTGGAAGAACTGCAGCACCGCATAACTCAGGGTGCTTGGCTGCCAGAGACCGCCAAACAGCCTGGAATACTCGGCGAAACTCTGGACTCGCACAGGGTCATTGACCGGACCGCGTAGCGCGCGACCGATGAACGCCGTGATCGAGGTAGCGACGCCGGTAATACTGCGCACGCCGCTGGGCACTTCTTCGATATAGACGCCTGGATAACTCAGGTTGGAAGGCATGAGCTGAACTCCTCAGAGGTAATCTGATGCCCGGCCTAATGCATAGATGGCGCGCAGACCGGGCATGGAACTACTCGGTGCACAAAATGGGATCGATGCGGACAATGCGATGCGCACAATCAGGAAAGACGAGCGTCCAGGCCCAAATGCGGCGGAGAGGAAAGTTGCTTCCGTCCTTGAAAACTAGGCGTCAAACGCGGACTACAGGAGCCCGATTGGCCATACGGCCGATAAATCTATTAACACCATAGGTCAGCGAAGCCGAGCCGCAATGCTGTCACTTTGCCAGGCTGACGAGAGGTAGCTGTACTGGTCTATATCATGCTTCGCATAATGTATATTATGTTAAATTACATATACGGCGCAGAGATTGTTTAAACCCATGTCCTTGTGATCGAGTGAATTTGAAACAAAAAGCACCTGAACACCTCTATCGTGAGCAGTTTGGAAGCCAAATTTGAAACTCCACCTTCTATGATTCGACAAATTTGAGACTCCAAGGAGACACCCTCACGGCATTATTGCACCTCGCAATCACTCTTCTGACCGAGTTGCAACAGCTACTTTTACTTCGCTTCTGTCGCTGCATTTTGCGCTGCCTCTCTCTCCAGGGCTTTAGAGAGCTCATCGCGCACAGATTTCAAATCCTCATTAAGGGTGATTAGTTGCAGGTCGCGGTCGGCGATCTGCACAGTAGTCGTCTGTGAGAGTAAGTAGCACTCAAGGCTCAGGGCTACTCGATCGATGTCCACTTTAGCTAGCTGCTTCTGTAGGGCTTTGAACTCAGCTTGAGCAGCAGCTAAGACGTTTTCGTGTGCCGCCTGCAGGCTTATCAGCTTGGTCGCAAATCCCGCTGAATCTTTTCGCTGGCGCTCCTCAGACTCCTGAACGTATTCCAGATGCTGCTGAAATCGCAATTCGAGCGTCTGCCTCGTGTCAGCGATTTCGCTATTCAAGAGCATCAGATCGCGTGTTTTCGCATCCAGTCTTACCTCAAGCTTGCGAACCATTTCGGTAGCTGCGGCATGCCTCTCCGACAGTTTGGTCAGGGCACTGACGGCATTCTCATTCTCCTTGAGCACGCGAGTGAGCTCATTCAGCAGTGTTTCACTAGATAACCTATATATATTCAGTTGGGCCTGTAACTCCTCGACTTTGCTCTGTGCCTCGGTTCGAGCAATGGCAACCTCTTCCTGGAACACGTCTAGGAGTTGGCGTTGAGCGTCCTGGAAAATTTTTTGGAGCAGCCCCTGCTCACCGAAAAACTCGCCTTTACTCATCGTGTCCAACTTGAGCAACTGCGTCTGTATGGCAGTATTTGAGCCCCCAGCCTTCGTCTGGATATTGCGGACGCATGGCTTCAAGCCCTGCCTGAGGAGTTCCTCTCGCGCTATTCGCACGTCCATTAGCGATATGCCGTCTTTTGCCATTACTTTCGCCTTTTGCGAATGTTGGACTTAGCTCGCAGGTCTCATACATTGCATTCTAACGGCTCCTGGCGACTAGTCTCCAATTTACGATCTTTTGCAGGCCAGAGTTCTGGCCAGGCTTTCGTGTTAGGCAGGGTGGAACTTCACTTCTTGTTTGGGAGGAAACTTGGGGCGTGGCCCATGCGGCCAACTGATCGACTTTAGCCTTCACCGGGGCGTGAGCTGTCTCCGGTCAAAGGCTAGACTGCAGTCGCTCTAGAATGAGCTTTATAGCGGATTATAGAGCGATTATAGAATCCTCTTTGGCACGTAATTTTGTACGCTTGAAGCCGCTAGAAGTACCAATCTGTAAGAGCCCCACTTTTGCCTTGAACGCCTAATCAACACTATGTTCCTGACACCACAGCGGATGAGTTCGGCCTCGTTATAGCTGAAAGCAGGCTGTTCCGGGACTGGAATTTGCCTTCCACGGATCAGGTTGCCGGGCTCTTGTGCTAGCTCGCCGAGTGGTTTTTGCGAATCCTACGAGCTTGAGAAATCCGCTTAAACGGAGCTACCAGTTGAGCCCGATACCCTGTCGGGTAGTCACGCTCTTGCAGTCCTACCTGTGCATCGCCGAGCTTGTCTGTCCCGCCATAGAATGTTCTGAACAGGTGATCCCACAGAAGCAGGAACTCGCCGAAGTTAACTTGAGCATCTTCGAACTCCCGCTTGTGGTGCCAGCGGTGTGTCTCAGCGACGCCAATCACATTGCGCATCCAGCCTAGCGAGTAGTCCAGGTTGGAGTGCTGAAATGCGAGATGCACTGTCAGGATGCCAAACCAGGTTGCGACGAGTGCTGAAGGCGTTCCCATCGCGAAGAGCACCAAGAGCCCAGGGCCTGCCATAATTGCTGCGTGTAGTGGATGTCGACGCTCGCCATTCATCCAATAGAGACGTTCTGCACTGTGATGGGGCTCGTGTAAGCGCCATAGCCACGGTACCAAATGGCTGAATCGGTGCATGGCATAGAGACTGAGATCCAAAACCATGGCTACGATGAGTAGCTGGCACCACAGCGGCAGATCCGTTGGGAAGGTACGCGCAGCGTCAGGCACCCAATCGCCCAGCCGAGCCAGAACCGCAGCGGTGAACTGGATGACAGATAGATTCACGATCAGGTGAAGCAGATCGGTCAGTGTATCGTGGTGGTCGGCAAGCCAGCTTTTCCGGAATGGCTGCAGACGCTCCAACATGACGACCGGAAGAATACCGACTACGGCTATCAGGGCTGTGCTGGGCCAATATGGCAAGCCCTCGTAAAGCTGCCAAATCATCCAGCCAGCCGTACCTCCAAAGATGACGGGATAGCTGAACCAGCGGATCATGAACCTGAAGTAATTGCTCATCATGCAGCCCTCTTCTTGAAGACCGTACGTTAAGCGGCCCCCATAGTTCTGGCTTGAACAAAAAAGCTGATCTCAGCTGCTGAGACTGACCTGGCTCAGAGCTGAAGAAGGATCGAGGCCAAATAGGCTCCGAAAGGTTCGGGAAAAGTGTGCGGAATCCGAAAATCCCGCTGCATGGGCGGCCCGAGTCAGACTTTGGCCAACCGTAATGAGTTGTAACGCTGCGACCAGGCGAAGCCATTTACGGTAGCTGCGCAATGGCAAGCCGGTCTGTTCAACAAACCAATGAGAAAAGCGAGTCGTTGACAGGTGCATCAGATCGGCCAGTTCTTGTCTGCCATTGGTGGGCTCGTTCAAGGCTTCAAGGACAAGCCGTAGCCGTTGATCGATGATCGGCAGATCGGTGAGATTAAGAAATTGGCGTACCGCTCCCCGCATTTGCTGTGCGGTGATATTGGGAGTTGCCAACAGTCTCTGCAGAGACAAAATTTTTTGCGCATCGATAGGCAAGATGCTCGTAGAGGCATTGAATGCCCGTGCCTCCTCAGAAAGGGCATCAAGGTAAATCGAAATAACTTCAACTGCTTCGATTCGATGAGTTACGCCCGCTTGAATGCAAATAGCTCGGGCCGTGACGTGGCTATCAGGTGTAGTCACCGTCAAGTCGTGGTTAATGCCAATAGTGATCTGGTGAGCCATGTGGCGGTGCCAATCATGATTGCCTGCCTGCCCTAAAAACACTCCAAAGCCTGGAGATATCCAGGCTTTGCCGTGCCAGCTGGCGCTCTGTGATGCAGTCAATTGATAGTCCCTCTGCTTTGCTTCCCGCCCCTACCCTGCATGACACTCTATTTGATCCAAATCAACGAAGTGCTGTTATCGTCAAAAGGAGCGTTCATGCGTTGGGGCAATCTGCTATCGTCGGCCTATTGCCTCGCCTGGTGAATTGCTGTGCGTCGGATTGGATTGATCCTGCTAATGATTGCTAGCCTCGTGCTGCCGACCTTCGGCGGTGTTGCTTTCAGCATGCCGGCACAACCTTGCCCGATGCAGAGCGCCGATAATCAGGACCATGCAACGGCTGATGCTTCGTGCTGTGAGCAGATGGACAAGTCCGATGGGCTGGCCAGTAAGTCCCCCTGCAAATCCGGGCAGGAATGCAAGACTGGAGGACTTATCCAGACCGCCGTGATCAAGAGCATATCCCCCCTCCCCTCACGCCCCGAAATATTGCTGACCCAGTCGGTGATTAAGCGAGAGCCTGCAGGACTCTGGCGCCCTCCTCGTTTCGTCTAATGCAGTGATCATCCCGCGCCTTAAAGTCAGGCGCATTGTCGCGACCACGTTTCGTGGTACTGACCTCGATCAATCGCATTGGAGGCGAAAGCATGTCCGCTTTCCTTTTCACACGCCGTGGCTATCTCGGCGTGTTTGCTGCCGCATTCTCGGTAGTTCCTTGGGTTGCCGCTCAGGCGCAGCCCCTGACCTTCGAAAGAGCGCAGGCACTCGCTGAGCAGAGCGCCCCCGAGAACCTCGCGCGAAAAGCGCAGGTCGTATCGGCACAACAGTCAGTTGAACCTGCTGCTGCCCTACCTGACCCTAAACTGATCCTCGGTGTCGACAACCTGCCCATCGAAGGACCGGACCGTTACACCCTGAATCGGGACTTTATGACCATGCGCCGCATTGGGCTCATGCAGGAAGTCCCCAACAGTGACAAGCGTCAGGCTCGGCGCCAGTTGGCCGAGGCTTCAGTTGTCCGAGCCGAGGCAGAGCAGCGTGCCATGCAGTTGGAGATCAAGCGCCAGACAGCAGTGAGCTGGCTGGACGTGTACTACGCCGAACGCAGTGTTGGCCTCTTCGATCAACTGGACCGTCAGATCGAGATGCTTCGCTCGACCGTGCAATCGCTGATTGCCGGCGATAGTGCTCAGCCTGGCGAGCTGTTGCAGGCCGACCAGGAAGCTCTGGCATTACAGGACCGGCGAGACGAGCTGAATCGCGATGCGGCAGTAGCTCGTGCCAATCTGCGCCGCTGGATAGGCAACGAGGCTGACCAGCCTTTGCAAGGAGGTGTTCCCAATCTAAGCCTGGAGGCACCGCACTTGCAGCAACGCATTGCCTCACACCCTGAGTTGCGCGCTGCCTCCGCCCGAGTCGGCGAGGCTAGCGCCGAGCTGTACGAGGCCATCGCCGAAAAGACTCCCGATTGGGGTGTCGAGTTTGCCTATAACAATCGCGACAACCAGTTCGGCGATATGGTGATGGTGCAATTCACCTTCGACCTGCCGTTGTTCGTAGGCACACGTCAGGGGCCCAAGATCAACGCCAGACAACAAAGCGTGTCGCAGATGGAAGCCGAGCAGGAGGCATTACTGCGCGCCCATCAGGCTGAGCTGGAAGGCGGTATTGCCGAGCTTGAGCAACTGCGCAGGACCTTGTCGCGCACCGAAAAAACCTTGATCCCGCTTGCAAGCAAGCGTGCCGATCTCGAGCTGGCCGCCTACCAAGCCGGTAACAGCCAACTCACTTCCGTTTTTACCGCCCAGCGCGACCTGATTGAGGCGCAGCTGCGGCAGATTGAACAGCAGCGCAAGTTGAGCCAGCTCTCCGCAAGCCTTTACTACGCCTATGTGGAGGGCCTGAAATGAAGATATCGGCATTTGGTTTTGCGGTCGCCTTGCTGGCCGTGGGCATTGGCGCGGCAGGCGGTGGCTACTGGCTGGCTCAGCGGCAGGCCAAACAAGAGATCCTGCCTAGCTCCGCACCGACGGATGAGCGCAAGGTGCTCTATTGGTACGACCCGATGCAGCCTGAGCAGCGGTTCGATAAACCGGGCAAGTCACCTTTCATGGATATGGAGCTTGTCCCTAAATACGCAGGATCCGAGCAGGATCCGTCTGTCCTGAGCGTCCCCGCTCAAGCCGTGCAGAACCTCGGAATGCGAACCTCAAAGGTGGTCCGCGGTGTACTTCCCTCCGGCATCGAGGCTGTCGGTTCTCTGGCCTACAACCAGCGCGAGGTGGCGAACCTTCAGGCCCGCGCTGGCGGATTCGTCGAACGCGTCTACGGACGTGCCCCGGGCGATGTGCTGCCCGCCGGCACGCCTCTCGTCGACCTCCTGATTCCCGAGTGGTCTGCAGCCCAGCTTGAGTTCCTGGCGGTACTGCGCACCGGTGATGCCCGCCTGATCGCTGCAGGCCAGGAACGACTGCGCCTGCTGGGCATGCCGCGCGCACTGATCGAACAAGTTCGACACAGCGGAAAACTGCAGGCGGTGCAAACCCTCACCACACCTATTAGCGGCGAGCTCCAAACCTTGGAGGTACGCGCTGGGATGACCGTCGAAGCCGGGCAGGATCTGGCGCGTATCAACGGGCTGTCCACGGTCTGGCTCGATGCGGCAATACCCGAAGCGATGGCTGGAGCAGTTCAGGTTGGGAGCGACATCCGGGCCACCCTGACAGCCTTCCCCGGGCAACCGCTACAAGGCCGTATCATCGCTTTATTACCGAGTGCCGACCCGCAGACGCGTACGATCACCGTGCGCAGCGAACTGTCCAACACCGCAGGCAAGCTGCGCCCCGGCATGTTCGCGGCCGTGCGCTTGGACAGCGATGTCGAGCCGCCCTTACTTCTGGTGCCGAGTGAGGCGGTGATCCGCACGGGCAAACGTGCGCTGGTCATGCTGACCAACGGTGACGGGCGCTACCGCCCCCAGGAAATCATCCTGGGCCGTGAAGCCGATGGGCGCCTGGAAGTGTTGTCTGGCCTAGAGGAAGGTCAGGCCGTCGTCACCTCTGGCCAGTTCCTCATCGATTCGGAAGCCAGCCTTCAGGGCGTCATGGCCAGCAACGCGGAACAGGACAGCGCGAATGGGCTGCATGAGTCTCATGGTGTGATTCGTGCTCTGGACGCTGAGGAAGTCACCCTGGAGCACGGGCCCTTCGAGAGCCTGAACATGCCCGGTATGACCATGGCATTTCCACTGGCCAGCCCCGAAGTAGCGGCTGGGCTTAAGCCCGGGGATCAAGTGCGTATCGGCGTCCGCCAGACGGACTCTGGCCTGCAGGTCGAGCGGCTGGTCAATCAAGGAGATCAGCCATGATCGCACGTCTGATCCACTGGTCTATCGGCAATCGCTTTCTGGTGCTGCTGGCGACCCTGTTCATCACCGCCCTGGGCATCTGGTCACTGCGCAACACGCCGTTGGATGCACTGCCGGATCTGTCCGACACCCAGGTCATCATCCGCACCAGCTTCCCCGGCCAGGCACCGCAGATTGTCGAGAACCAGGTGACCTACCCGCTGGCCACCACCATGCTCTCGGTGCCGGGGGCGAAGACAGTGCGCGGCTACTCGTTCTTCGGCGACTCCTTCGTTTATGTGCTGTTCGAGGACGATACCGACCTCTACTGGGCGCGCTCGCGGGTGCTGGAGTACCTCAATCAGGCGCAGGAACGCCTGCCCGAGGGTGTTACCACCACCCTTGGGCCGGATGCCACCGGCGTGGGCTGGATCTACCAGTACGCCTTGGTCGACCGCAGCGGCCAGCATGATCTTGCCCAGCTGCGGGCACTGCAGGACTGGTTCCTTAAGTACGAACTCAAGAGCCTGCCCAACGTAGCCGAAGTGGCCACCCTCGGCGGCATGGTCAAGCAATACCAAGTGCTGCTCGATCCGCAGAAGCTAGTGGCTTATGGGGTAACTCAGCAGGAGGTCGAAGCGGCGCTGAAGAGCGCCAATCAGGAAACCGGCGGCGCCATCCTGGAGCTGGCAGAGCGCGAGTACATGGTGCGGGCTTCAGGCTATCTAGAAAGCTTGGAGGATTTCCGCAATGTGCCGCTTCGGGCTTCGGCAGGCGGAATTCCGGTGCTTCTGGGTCAGGTGGCCACCATTCAACTGGGACCAGAGATGCGGCGTGGCATTGCCGAGTTGGATGGTCAGGGTGAAGTGGTAGGCGGCGTAGTCATCCTTCGCTCCGGCAAAAATGCCCGCGATACCATCGCCGCGGTGAAGACCAGGCTGGACAGCCTGAAGGGCAGCCTGCCGGCCGGCGTCGAGGTGGTCACCACCTATGACCGTTCGCAACTGATCGACCGCGCCATCGACAACCTCAGCTATAAGCTGCTGGAAGAGTTCGCGGTGGTTGCCCTGGTTTGCCTGATCTTCCTCTGGCACCTGCGCTCGTCGCTGGTCGCGATCATCACCCTGCCCCTGGGCATCCTGATGGCCTTCATTGTCATGCGCTACCAAGGCGTCAATGCCAACATCATGTCGCTCGGCGGGATCGCCATCGCCATCGGTGCCATGGTCGACGCAGCCGTGGTGATGATCGAGAACGCGCACAAGCACATCGAGGCCTGGAAGGCCCGGAATCCTGATGAGCACCTCCATGGCGAGGCGCACTGGCGAGTGATCGGCGAAGCCGCAGCCGAAGTCGGGCCCGCGCTGTTCTTCAGCCTGCTGATCATCACCCTGTCCTTCCTCCCCGTTTTCACTCTGGAGGCTCAGGAGGGCCGGTTATTTGGCCCACTGGCCTTTACCAAGACCTATGCCATGGCGGCCGCCGCCGGACTGTCGGTCACCCTGGTGCCGGTGCTGATGGGCTACTGGATTCGTGGGCATATCCCCAACGAACAGCAAAACCCGCTAAATCGCTGGCTGATCAATGCCTACCGGCCGGTGTTGGAAGCGGTGCTGGCTTGGCCGAAAACAACGCTGACGCTGGCATTAGTGGTTTTTCTCTCTAGCGTCTGGCCACTTAGCCAGCTAGGCGGTGAGTTCCTGCCACCCATGGATGAGGGCGATCTGCTGTACATGCCATCTGCCCTGCCCGGCCTGCCGGCAAGCAAGGCCAGTCAGTTGCTGCAGCAGACCAACCGGATGATCCTTACCGTGCCGGAAGTGGCGCGGGTGTTCGGCAAAGCCGGTCGAGCAGAAACGGCCACCGACCCAGCGCCGCTGGAGATGTTCGAGACCACGGTACAGTTCAAGCCGCGCGATCAGTGGCGCCCGGGAATGACACCAGAGAAGCTCATCGAGGCATTGGACCAGGCGGTGAAAGTCCCGGGGCTGTCCAACATCTGGGTTCCACCGATCCGTAACCGCATCGATATGCTGGCCACGGGGATCAAGAGTCCCATCGGGGTGAAAGTTTCCGGAACCTCGCTGGCCGAGATTGAGCGCATAACGCGTGACATTGAGGCCGTGGCCAAGGAGGTACCTGGCGTGAGTTCGGCGCTGGCGGAGCGGCTGACCGGCGGTCGCTATGTGGACATCCAGATCGATCGCCTGGCCGCGGCGCGCTATGGCCTGAGCATCGCCGACGTGCAGGCGGTGGTATCGGGCGCTATAGGCGGCAGCAATATCGGTGAAACGGTCGAGGGGCTGGCCCGCTTCCCGATCAGCCTGCGCTATCCCAGGGAGTGGCGTGACAGCCCGGAAGCGTTGCAGCGCATGCCGATTCTCACCGCAGTGGGCCAGCAAATCACCCTAGGAACCGTCGCCCAGATCAGTCTGACAGAAGGGCCGCCGATGTTGCGCAGCGAGAACGGGCGTCTCTCGGGCTGGGTCTATGTCGATGTCCGCGGTCGCGATCTGGCATCGACTGTGCGAGAACTGCAGGAGCGTGTCACGAATGGTGTGCCACTGGTTGCGGGGGTGACAGTCTCCTACTCCGGTCAATTTGAATTCCTAGAGCGCGCCAATGCACGCCTGACTTGGGTCGTGCCGGCGACCTTGCTGATCATCTTCGTGCTGCTCTACCTGACATTCAGCCGTTTCAGCGAGGCCCTGTTGATCATGGCCACACTACCCTTCGCCCTGTCAGGCGGTGTCTGGTTGCTCTACTGGTTCGGCTTCAACCTGTCGGTTGCCACTGGGGTCGGCTTTATCGCCTTGGCGGGAGTCTCGGCGGAATTTGGGGTGATCATGCTGCTGTATCTGAAGAACGCCTGGCATGCGCGCGTGGATGCAGGGCGCAGCGACGATCCGGCCCTGCTGGAGGCAATTCGCGAAGGAGCTGTCCTGCGTGTCAGACCCAAGGTGATGACCGTTGCCGTGATCATCGCTGGCCTGCTGCCCATTCTCTGGGGTGGCGGAGCGGGTTCAGAGGTCATGAAACGCATTGCCGCACCTATGGTTGGCGGCATGATCACAGCCCCGCTGCTGTCCATGCTGGTGTTGCCTGCCGCCTATTGGTTGATGCGTCGACGGGGTAAACGAAAGAGTTACTAACCACAGGAGCTATAGCTCTGAATGTTCAGGTGAGCCCCTCCGCCATATGACGAAGGGGCTTATCTGTCTTAAATCACGCGTTTAACGCTCAGGTAATCGCCCTTGGTCTTCAGCGTGATGGTCACGTCGCGGTTGCTGCGGTTGCGCCAGAACCAGCCGTGTGTACCGTCGAAGATGGCGGTGAATTCACCCTTGTCGCCCTTGATCTGCTTACCCTTGCTATAGCTGTGGTAGTAGCCCTTTGGGCCGTTGTAGGGTTCGCCATGGGTGTCGTGGTTGACCGGAACACCATTGGTCGTCCACTCGTAGCTGACCGTGGCCTTGTCCAGCATCTCCAGTTTGATTTCACTGGCCTCGCCCGGCTTCAGCGTGACGGTCACTTCATCTGACTTCAGGGCTGGCTCAGGCTCAGCTACGGGTTCGGCCACAGGTGCTGCTGCAACAGGCTCTTGCACTACCGGCTGAACAGGCGCGGGAGCTTGAGCGACTGGAGCCGCAGCTGGCTGAACCGCTGCATCCGCTGCCGCTTCTTCGGCCAGGGTTATCTTCATTTCGCCCATCTGGGTCAGGCCGAGTACGCGACCAACGCCCGTTGGGTCGATGGCGTACTCCGAAGGCATCACCACGGTGACCAGTAAGGCTGCGGCAACACCCACGGCGATCACAGTGGAGCGCAGCAGTTGGTGGCTGGTAGGCAATTCGCTTTGGGTCGGAAGCTGGGTATTGAACATGCTGAGAATTCCTTACTGAGAGACGATCAGGCCGGTGAGCTGGTAACCCATCAAGAGGAAACCGGCGCTCATCATGGCGACGTTGGCGGTGTAGGCATGACGCCAGAAGCTGGCGGTGCGCCGCCAGTAGCCCATGACAATCAGGATGGCGCTCAAGGCCAGGAGCTGGCCGATTTCGACGCCGACGTTGAAGGCAATCAGGTTGGCGATCAGGCCATCTGCCGAGATCTCGTATTCCTGAATCTTGGTGGCCAGACCAAAGCCGTGCAGTAAGCCAAAAATCAGCGTAGCTGCCTTGGTATTGGGCTGATAACCGAACCAGCGCTGGAATGCCCCGAGATTATCGAGCGCCTTGTACACCACCGAGAAGCCGATGATGGCGTCGATCACGTAAGAGCTGATGCTGATTTCAGTCAGCACACCCAGCAGCAGGGTGACCGAATGACCCACGGCGAACAGGGTGACGTAGAGCCCCACGTCCTTCAGGCGGTAGAGAAAGAAGATCACCCCGAAGAGGAACAGCAGGTGGTCGTACCCGGTCATCATGTGCTTAGCGCCCATGTAGATGAACGGCAGTAACATCACCCCGGAGCTTTCCTGGATAAAGCCCTTGTCGCCCTCGGCAACAGCGTGGGCCAGTGCGTCAGGCATGCCGAGAAACAGCAATGCCGTGAACAACAGCAACAGTAGTAGCGAACGATTCGGACGCACAGCAGCTGCGTCCATTGCGCCCATAGATAGCGAATGCATAGTTGAGTCCTAAATTGCAGTGGTCTTGGGCCGCACAGCGGCCTGTGTCAGATCACGAATGTGGCGCGCGGCGGCCGCTCGATCAGGAAGATCGGGCTTGGAGGAATGGAGTAATGAGGGGCTGGTATCGGCTGCGCACGTTCTGGCAGCGTGCTGATGCTCAGCCGTGCGGTCAGGTGTGGTGTTTCATGCAGATGGTCGGCGGTCAGCGGCGAGTGGCAGTGATCCCCGTACGCCGCACAGGCCAGCGTCTCGTCACCATGCGCATGCGAATGAGCACCGTCATTGCCACCCAAGGCTGGCTGGCTCGACCCCATAAACAGCGCAGAGGTATGCCCGGCCCAGGCCATCAAGATGGCGAGAGCAAGGGCAAAAATCACCTTGGTGCTGATGGGATTGCTGAGCATGTTGTGGTTCTTTCGATGCCTAAGCGGGTGGCTTTTCTGGAGGGTTGGTCGGTTTGACCATATCCCCCCCTGGGGGATAGCATGCGAGCGTAATTCATCGACGCACGAGACTCAAGGCATGAGCGATCACGAACACGGCCACCAGCACCAAAGTCATGGCGACATCATCAAAAGGTTGAAAAGAGCGGAGGGCCACCTGCGCAGCATCGTCACCATGATCGAAGAAAGCCGGGCCTGCGTCGACATCGCCCAGCAGCTGCATGCCGTGGAAAAAGCCGTCTGCCAGGCCAAGCGTGTGCTTATCCAAGACCATATCGACCACTGCCTGGAACATACGGTCGAAGCACTTGCGATAGGCGAGCGCGCATCACTCGAAGACTTCAAGCAAATCACCAAGTACCTCTAGGCCCCTCCCATGTCGAGTTTCGCCGAACTGCTGCAACAGGGGGCCTCGCAGGCCTGGCTGTACTTCCCTAGTGCCATATTACTGGGTGCCTTGCATGGCCTTGAGCCTGGGCATTCGAAAACCATGATGGCGGCGTTTATCGTGGCCATTCGTGGCACGGTGAAGCAGGCCATTCTGCTAGGCCTTGCCGCAACGCTTTCGCACACCGCTGTAGTCTGGCTGGTGGCCATGGGCGGCATGTACCTAGGGCAGAATTTGGATGCCGAAACTACCGAGCCGTATTTCCAGCTCGCGTCCGCCGCCATCATTATCACTATCGCCCTGTGGATGCTCTGGCGCACCTGGCGTGGCGAGCAGATGTGGCGCTTCGAGGAAGGTGATGAGCATCAACACGAGCACCACCACGATGAAACGCAGCGCATCGACACCGGACATGGGCGTATCGAGCTGTCGATCTTCGAGGAAAGTACTCCACCGCGCTGGCGGCTGAAGACCTTGAGTGGCCATGTCTGGCCGGCTGCCGAAGTGAGCCTGCTGACGACTCGCCCCGATGGACTGGCCCAGCAGTTTTGCTTCGTTGACCGCGGTGATTACCTAGAGTCAGTCGACGTGATTCCCGAGCCCCACGAATTCACCGCGCGCCTGAGTCTGGGCCATGCCGGACATTCCCACGACTATGACCTGGAGTTCCGCGAGCACGACCACGGTCATGAGCACTCCGAGCTGGAAGAGCTGGAGCTGTCGCTGGACGGCTATCAGGATGCCCATGAGCGGGCGCATGCCAACGACATCCGCAAGCGCTTCAGCAACCGCAATGTCACCACCGGCCAGATCGTCCTGTTCGGCCTAACAGGCGGGCTGATTCCCTGCCCGGCCGCGATCACCGTGCTGTTGCTCTGCCTACAAGTGAAAGAAGTCGCCCTGGGTGCCGTCCTGGTGCTGTGTTTCAGCATTGGTCTGGCCATCACCCTGGTCACCGTTGGTGCCGCCGCCGCTATTGGCGCTCGGCAAGCCTCCAATCGCTGGCCCTGGCTCGGTGCTGTCGCGCGTCGCGCCCCTTACCTGTCCAGCCTGCTGATCATTGGGGTGGGGATTTACGTTGGCTTCCACGGCTGGATCGGCCTGAACGCCTAGCCGATGTGGGAGTTATCCGGTTATTTCGGCCTGTTCTTCGCCGCCTTCGGTGCCGCCACGCTGCTGCCCATGCAGTCGGAGGCGGTGCTGGTCGGGTTGCTGCTGACCGACCGCTACGCGGCCTGGGCACTGCTGGCAGTGGCCACCACGGGCAATGTGCTGGGTTCGGCACTGAACTGGCTGCTGGGCCGTTCCATCGAGCATTACCGGCACAAGCGCTGGTTTCCCGTCAGCGAAGGCAAACTGAAAAAGGCCCAGCAGGCTTATCACCGCTTCGGTCGCTGGTCACTGCTGCTTAGCTGGGTGCCGATCATTGGTGATCCGCTTACCGTGGTAGCCGGTGTTATGCGCGAACCATTCTGGAGCTTTCTGTTGATCGTGCTGCTGGCTAAGACCACTCGCTATCTGGCACTAGCTGCCATGACGCTTGGGTGGTTTGGGTGAGCCTGCAGAAGCGCGACACCAACCTAGATCTGATCAAGTGGCTGGCGATGCTGACCATGCTGCTGGATCACCTGCGCTACATCTGGCCTGACAACGGATGGTTGTTCATCGTTGGGCGCTTAGCCTTTCCAATGTTCTGCCTGGGGATCGCCGCCAATGTCGCGCGCTCGCAAACAGGTGAGCTGTATTCCGATAACAACGTTCGCTACATGGGCTGGATGACTGCGTTTGCAGTGATCTCGGAGTTGCCCTATCGCCTGCTTTCTAACGACAGCAGCACGCTCAACGTTATGCCTTCGCTGCTGTTGGGCCTGCTTATCACCTGGGGAGCACATCACCGTGGTCGCGACGGTTTGATCCTGGCTTTGGCCGGCGTGACTGTCGCGGTGTTGATGCAAGAGCGCCTGATGTACGGCGTTTTCGGCGCACTGCTGCCTGCAGCGTTGCTGCTGGCCATTCAGCGCCCTGGGCTTGTGTGGCTATTGCCTGCCTCACTTTGCGTACTGGCCAACAGTCGCAACCGCTGGCTCGCCGAGTGGGAGTTGCAGCCCTATACGTTGCTGATCCTGGCCACAGCGTTCGCTGCGCCCTTAATTGGGCTATGGCTACTGCGCCGAACGCGCCATTTCAGGATCTGGCCGGTCAAGCGCTGGGGCTACTGGTTCTACCCTAGTCATCTAGTAGCACTGCACCTGATCCGCACGCTCAGCTAGTGTGGGTTTTCCTTCTTCAAAGCCTGCTTGCTCACTCCATATAATCAGCAAGGAACCATCGTTTACAGTCGCCGTGCACTGTGTAATTAGCCCTCTGGGCGCGTCACCTTTTAAAAGGTTATGCGATGCCTATGGTGCTTGTGCCGCCCACCTGAGAATGATCTCATGCGGGACAATTCGTACGACGACCGTATTTTCAATGAGGCTAGGCTCAAACCTCCCTCCCCCACTTAATGCCTACCGACATCAACGATGCCCAGCCGTACTATTACAACTCAAGCAGTACTTGCACTGAGCCTGGCATTACTGCTGGTCATGGTCTGGCATACATCTTCCTTGTTGACGGGTACAGAGCCGCAAGCGGGATTCAAAAGCGAATCCACGCACAGTAGTTTGTCCACAGATACAGCCCCCTCTTGCTCATGGTGTGAAGATCATCGGCACTCGCCGGTGACTGCTGACCATGTGCATGAAACCCCTTACCTCGGGCCGTTGCTTACCCTGCCTGCCCAAGCAGAAAACAACGCACTTGCGGCTATTTCGGATCAAGCTACGCCAGTTCGCCCTATCTACCTGATTGAGCGCCCTCCACGATCCAGACGCGTGATCTAGACAAAGCCGCATTGCGGCCAAAGACCACTGCAATCCAGGATCAACTTATGCAATCGCTTTCTCCTCGCTGGTTCGTGGCTCTGTCCGCGCACCTACGCCGCCCGGCGCTCTTATCGCTGTTCGCCATCTCGTTGATGGTTATGGGCATGGCAGATGCACGGGCTCAAGACGTCACCACAAGCGGTATAGCGCCAAAGCTAGTTTCCGCGCCATCCACCTCAGTCGAGGGCAGGTGTCAACCATGAAGGAAGCAGAGACAAACACTCACGCTATCAACCCCTGGGGACTGCTACTTATGGCCTGGGGTATTGCGCTTGTTGCAACTTTAGCCGCGCTGTTCATCGGCGAGGTCATGGGGAAAACACCCTGCGTTCTCTGCTGGTTCCAGCGCGCATTCATGTTCCCACTGGTCGTGATTCTGGCCGTTGGTTGCTACATCTCAGATTTCGGCGTCTGGCGCTATGCGTTGCCAGTTACCGTCGTGGGTTGGCTCATCGCGCTTTACCACAGCCTGCTCTACCTCGGGATCATCCCGGAGAGCATCAAGCCCTGTGGTGCAGGCCCATCATGCTCCAGCGCTGACATGATGATTTTCGGCAGCATACCGCTGCCACTGCTTTCGCTGGGTGCATTCACCCTTATCGCTGTTCTTCTTGTTCTCATCCGCCGGAGGTCTTCCCTATGAGCAGACGTGCAATCGTCCTCGTCATCAGCATTCTTACTGCGCTCGGCTTCGCTGCTGCGGCATTCGTTTATGATCGATATTCGGCAAGCGAAGAAACTCCGCCAGCGGCCCCGGCAACCAGCTCCTTGGTGCGCTTCCATTCGCCAGTTATCGGTGCCGCTACTGCGCCAGTAACCATTGTTGAGTTCTTCGATCCGTCCTGCGAAGCCTGCCGTGCCTTCTTTCCACTGGTTAAGCAGATCCTGGCTGAGAACCCGAAAGATGTGCGCTTGGTGCTGCGTTACGTCCTCTTCCATGAAGGCTCTGAAACAGCGGCAAGAATCCTTGAAACTGCGCGTAAGCAGGGGGTCTATGAGCCGGTTCTGGAGGCAATCATGGCGGCTCAACCGCAATGGCACAGTGACCCTCAGGTGCTCAAAGCCTGGGAGGCTGCTGAAGCTGCAGGCTTAGATGTGGAAAAGGCCCGCGCAGAGATGATGGCTACCGATATCACCGAAACGCTTAAAACAGACGCCCAGGATGCCCAAGCTGCTGCCGTGCGCCAGACGCCCACGTTCTTTGTGAATGGCAAGCCGCTCCTGAGCTTTGGTGCACAGCCACTGATTGATCTGGTTAAAGCTGAAATCGAACAAAGCAAATAAGCGCTTGCAGTCTGTAAACAAACCCGCACCACCGCCTGCAATGTCTCGTGCCGAGTACTGCAGGTGGTGGCGCATTGTTTAGTGGCGATGGCTTTTCCCAACGTGGGTATGGCCATCATCTGGAAGTGCACTGACTCCGCCGGTGGTATTCAGGCGCTGGAGAATTCCACACTCGTCTACACCCCGCTCAGAGGCGCAACGGTGTCGTAACTCAACCAGCTGTTGTTGCAGTGCCAGGAGGCTGGTCACTCGCGCTTGCACATGCTCGATGTGCTCATCCACTAAGCTATTCACACCCTCACAGTTCCCCTCTGGCCGATCCATCAGCGCCAACAAGCTTCTGATCTCGTCCAGGGTCATGTCCAGTGTTCGGCAATTACGAATAAACGTAAGCCTCTCAAGATGCTCACTGCTGTAAAGACGATAATTGCCCTCGCTGCGAGCCGGTGTCGGCAACAGCCCTTCACGCTCGTAATAGCGAACCGTTTCAACCTGGCAATCGGCAAGCTTGGCCAGCTCTCCAATTTTCATGAAATACCCCTTCTACAAACTCTTGACCCTGTAGTGGCTTCAGGGTGTTCACTCTACAGCACTGACCAATAAGGATACCCCCATGGCTGGTTGCTGCAGTGATGAACAAAAACCTGAAGCGGTTTCAAAGGATGTCTGCTGTGACCCCAGCGGCGCGTTTAAGTGCTCGGCCACGGCAACTACAACGGTAAATGCCATGGTTCGCTCCAGGCTCAGCAGTTTCCGTATTGAACAAATGGACTGCCCCACCGAACAGACGCTGATTCAAGACAAACTGAGCAAGCTGGCTGGCATAGACAAGCTCGATTTCAATCTGATCAATCGCGTTCTTGGGGTATGGCACAGCTTGCCGTCGACCGCTCTTATTGAAGCGGCGATCTCATCCCTAGGTATGCAAGCAGAACCGCTCTCTGCTGAGGGGCAAGCCCGCATCACAATCGAACAGATGGACTGCCCAACGGAAGAAAAGCTGATCCGCGACAAGCTCTCCTCCCTGACCGGCATCAGCGCGCTGGAGTTCAACTTGCTTCAGCGCGTATTGACGTTTAGCCACACAGCAGAAGCATTGCCAGCAGCCCTGGCAGCGATTCGCGACCTTGGTTTCACGCCAGTGGTTGAGGGTGCAGCAACAGTAAACGATGAAGCGCAAGCAGCGCCGCGCAAGAAGGCTTGGTGGCCTGTAGCGCTATCCGGTGTGGCTGCCGTATCGGCTGAAGTGCTGCACTTCGCCGAGCTTGCACCTGAGTGGGTTGTGGCCGGTGTGGCGCTGCTCGCCATTCTGCTGTGCGGCCTGACGACCTATAAAAAGGGTTGGATTGCGCTGAAGAACCGCAACCTGAACATCAATGCACTGATGAGTATTGCGGTTACCGGTGCGGTGCTGATTGGGCAATGGCCGGAAGCCGCCATGGTCATGTTCCTCTTTTCTGTGGCCGAGCTGATCGAGGCAAAATCGCTGGATCGGGCTCGTAATGCCATCCGCGGCCTGATGGATCTGACCCCAGAGCGCGCCACGGTGCAGCAAGCAGACGGCTCATGGCTTGAAGTTGAGGTTAAAACCATAGCCTTAGGTGCATTGGTCAGGGTTCGGCCTGGCGAGCGGATCGGCCTCGATGGCGAGGTGACTTCCGGCAACTCCACCATCAACCAAGCGCCGATCACGGGGGAAAGCCTGCCCGTAGAGAAAACCGTCGGAGACCCGGTTTTTGCTGGCACCATCAATCAAGCAGGCTCGCTGGAATACCGCGTCGTGGCAGCCGCTACCAACACCACGCTGGCACGCATCATTCACGCGGTCGAAGAGGCACAGGGTTCACGTGCTCCGACCCAGCGCTTTGTCGACCAATTCGCCAAGGTATACACCCCTGTCGTATTCCTATTCGCCCTGGCTATCGCCATTGTGCCGCCACTCTTCATGGCCGAACCCTGGTACGACTGGATCTATCGTGCCTTGGTACTGCTGGTGGTCGCTTGCCCTTGCGCCTTGGTTATTTCAACGCCCGTCACCATTGTCAGTGGCCTGGCTGCGGCTGCGCGCAAAGGCATTCTGATCAAAGGCGGTGTCTACCTTGAAACCGGCGGCAAGCTTGGCTTCCTGGCACTCGACAAGACCGGCACTATTACTCACGGCAAGCCGGTGCAGACCGATTACATGCCGCTGGTTGATCAGGACTCAGAAGTCTACCGCACACATGCCGCCAGCCTCGCCAGTCGGTCTGACCATCCGGTATCGCAAGCGATAGCCAAGCATGCCAGTAAGAATGGGCTGGCGTTTACCGCCGTTGAAGGATTCGAAGCCCTGCCTGGTCGAGGTGTACGGGGCACCATCGACGGCACAGATCTTCATCTGGGCAACCACCGCCTGGTGGAGGAGCTTGGTCTCTGTTCACCAGAGCTTGAAGCGACACTGGAGCGCCTCGAACGCCAAGGCAAGACGGTGGTGGTGCTGTGCAATCAGCAACGTGCGATTGCCATGTTCGCCGTTGCCGACACAGTCAAAGACTCCAGCCGCATGGCAATTGAGGAGTTACACGCACTCGGGGTGAAAACCACGATGCTGACAGGTGATAACCCGTACACCGCAGAAGCTATCGCAAAGCAGGTCGGTATCGATGAGGCACGCGGCAATCTCCTCCCGGTCGACAAATTGCAAGCCATTGAGGCATTACAAGCCCGCGGCTTTGTTGTCGGGATGGTCGGTGATGGGATCAACGACGCGCCGGCGCTGGCAAAGTCTGAAATCGGTTTTGCCATGGCCGCCGCCGGCACGGACACCGCTATTGAGACCGCAGATGTAGCGTTGATGGATGACGACCTGCGCAAAATTCCGGCTTTCATTCGCCTGTCCCAGCAAACCGCTGCCATCCTCAAGCAGAACATCGTGCTAGCGTTGGGGATCAAGGCCTTGTTTCTCGTCATTACGCTCACGGGGCAAGCCACCATGTGGATGGCCGTCTTTGCAGACATGGGCGTTAGCCTGCTGGTGGTGTTCAACGGCCTGCGCCTGCTTAAAAAGTAGGGCCGGAGGATTGCAGATGAAAGCAGCATTGCAACTCGCAGTTGAACAAGCCTTTCAACAGGCAGAGCACGCCATGCAGGAAAAGCGCAGTACAGAGGCCTTTCAATGGCTGGAACGCACGCACATCCTGACCCAACGCCACCCCTTGCTGCATGCCAGGTCGCACTGGTTGATGCTCATACTCGGATGGCAGACTGGCGACTATCGCGAGGTCGCGGGGCAAATACCCCGCATTTTCGCGGCCCTGCTGTTCTCCAAGATCTGGGTGCCGATTGGTAACACAGGCCGCTCCAGAGTCAGTGCTTTCAGGCCCATGCCGGTTCCTGAAGAACTGCAGGCCCTGCTTGCAAACGAAGATCCGACCCCATCCAATCGGTGATTGCATCCATGCTGTCTATGCGCACGCTTGAGAACAAAATACCCCCACCCATTATTGCCGCCCTGCTTGGAGGGCTAATGTGGGCGGGATCTATCTTTGCTCCAAGTCTCAACACAGCCTTTTCAGCGCGCGTGACGGCCGCTCTGTTGGTGCTCTGCATAGGGGTTTTCTTTAGCCTTGCAGGAGCGCTGTCTTTTCGGAAAGCGAAGACAACCGTCAATCCGTTGAAGCCTGAAACAGCCTCAGCGCTTGTGAGCTCGGGTATCTATCGGTACTCACGCAACCCGATGTATGTCGGCTTTGCGCTGTTTCTCACGGCCTGGGCTTGCTACCTGGCATCACCGCTTTCGTTGCTCGGCGTACTGGGCTTTGTCCTGTATACGAACAAGTTCCAAATCGCCGCCGAGGAGCGAGCGCTGAAGGCTCTATTTAAGGGCGACTTCTTGGCCTACCAGGCGAAAGTGCGCCGCTGGCTATAAGTCATTGCTCATCACAAGAGCAGTAATCTGTTTACTCGCGCGAGTTCAGCCACAACGGCGACCTAGACGATCTTGCGACTGACAGCTGTTCATCTACACAGCGCTACCGTGAGCTGACTGACCTCCTCGTTAACCACACAGTCAATTTAAGACTGAGATTTCTCACGTCCTATGCGTCGTATTTTCGTTGAAAATACGCATGTAAATGTCGCTTTAAGACAACTTTTATTGCCGGCTTATGAAGATTACAGAATTGTAATCTTTCAATCATCTCCAAGTTATCTTCGCCTTGCAAGGATAGGACTCAGCCCCCAAAGGTGCAGAGCGCTTGAGGGTGCGCAACCAATAAGAACGCAATGGCGAAAAAACTAGACCTATAACTGCCAATTATAAAGGAGCAATAAATGCTTAATAAAACCAAGCTATCCCTTGCAGTATTTTCGGCGATTGTCAGCTCAACTCCTCTTATGGCGGCTGCAGAAGAGCAAGCCGAAGGTTTTGTAGAAGGTAGCAGTTTCAATATTCTCAACCGTAACTTCTACATGAACCGTGACTTTCGTAAAGGTCAGTCGAGCAACACTGAAAATGGCTACTCTGAGGCATGGGCCCACGGGATCATTGGAAAGTTTGAATCGGGCTTTACCCAAGGCACTGTAGGCTTTGGTATTGATGCCTTCGCCATGCTCGGCCTTAAGCTGGATACCGGTGATGGTCGTTATGGTCCAGGCGGCAGCATTAACCTGCTCCCTGTAAACAGTGATGGCGAAGCTGAAGACAATTACTCCAAAGTCGGCGGTGCAGTAAAAGCCCGGCTACTCGACACTGTTGTCAAAGTGGGTGATGTATTCCCCATGACGCCAGTGGTTCACTACGGTGACGCCCGCCTGCTGCCGGAAAGCTTTCGCGGCGTTACGGTTGAGAACACCAGCTTTGATGGTTTGACCCTTCAAGGTGGCCGCCTGCATGCCATGAGCCAGCCGCAAGTCAGCACAATGCGCGATGAGTTCGCAACATTCTACGCAGGCTCCGTCGCATCCCCATGGGTTGCCTATTTCGGTGGTGACTACGCGCTGAACGATAACCTGCGCTTCAGCCTCTATAGCAGCCAACTCAAGGATGCGTGGAAGCAACACTATGCCGGTACGTCCTTCACCTACCCGCTGACCGACAGTGTTTCCTTGTTCGGTGGTTTGAACTACTACAAAGCTGTCGATGACGGCCAACAGCTGCTGGGCGAGTTCGACAACGATATCTACAGCGGCAAAGTGGGCGTGCAATTCGGTGCACACAGCGTTGCCCTGTCGCACCAGCGCAACAACGGCGACGATGATTTCGACTACCTGCGCCAGTCTGATTCCATCTTCCTCGACAACTCCATTCAGTACAGCGACTTCAACTCGCCGAAAGAGAAATCCTGGATGCTGCGCTACGACCTGGATATGGCCAGCTATGGCGTTCCTGGACTGACCTTCATGACGCGCTATGCGCTGGGTACAGATGCGGATTACTCCGACGCCAACAATGTGTATATGCGTCGTGATGCCGATGGTAATCCGCTGACCGACCAGAAGCGCTGGGAGCGCAACATCGAAGCCAAGTACGTCGTACAAGCTGGCTCGCTGAAAGATATGTCCTTCCGCGTTCGTCAGATGACTACCCGCGCAACGGATTACGAGTCGGATCTGGACGAGGTTCGTCTGATCGTTGAGTACCCACTGAGCGTGCTCTAAAAATGGATGGGCGGGCGGGCTCTAAAAGCCCTGCCCGCTCATGCATAACAAGATAGACAGTTATTAGATTTCAAGAATGTAATGTTGGGCTCACGCTGCTGTTAGCTTCACCCCCGTAAAATTCATTCGAACTTGCAGAACTTGTCCATAAACCTCGACAAGCGACTAATTGAATTTTACGAGGCCTGCCTTATGAAGATGTTGAAAGCCCTAGTTATTGGATCGGTACTTCTTGTCGGATCCACACAGATTTATGCTGCAGACGGCTCTGGACGCTCAATTAAAATGAATGAAAAGTTCAGAGCAGATCAAAAACGAATTCACGGAACTGAGCGCGCCGCTAAAGCGGCGGACGAGTTAAAAGCTAAGGCCACCAGCCAAGATCGGATCGATACCGATACTAAAAAAGAAACCAAAGCTGACTAGCTGCTCACTTCCGAACGTTGTTCACCTCTAGAAGCTCCCGAGCTCCTTTGGAAAGAGGTGTACCCTAAGCGCCCTTCGGGGCGCTTTTTTTATTTAATCTTTTAATAATAAAAGAGATTTACTGAGAATATAAGCTTCCACGCTAGGCAACTAACCCTACTCTTCCGCAAGTAATTCATATCTGCAAAAAATCATCGCAGTCAGCGTATAGCAAGACAGGAAAATGATACGTACCGAAGGCCTTTACATCCAATCTGCACCGATAGTGCTGGTCACAGAGTCGCGTGCTCTATAACGGATTCATCGTAGACATAGCAGACGCGCTGCCCGAGCCAGGAATGCGGAAACGGTTGCTCCTGCCGAATCGTGTCATCGATGGTGGCAACCCATGACTTGCCGTGCGAGAGCCCGCAGCGCTTGGCCTCTAGCAGGCTGCATAGTCGGCGTTGGCTCTGATAGGCCTCATTGAGGCTGGAGCGCAATACACCAAAACCTCTGAGTAGGCGGGCCAGGCCGCTCACCTGCTCGAAACGAATCGGCGTCTCCGTGGCCAGTTGCCCAAGCAATTGAATCCCACCTGCGGCCTGGTAATGCTCGTCCGACTCAAGCAATTCAGAGAGCGTCAGGATGTCGATGGCTTCGCCGAGACTGGCCAGCGTCTCCATAGCCAGGTAAATCCGGCAATGTGGATATCCCTCGAAATCACCGGGATCGATAATTTCTGCCACCAAGCGTAACGCCTCACCATTGAGCATCAGGTAGCCTAGCAGATGGCGCTCTGCGAGATGGGCTGCCAGGGCATAGGCCGGGTCGAGGCGAATCAAGCTGGGGCTGGTCAGGGCGGAGTCAAGCGCGAGGGACATTTGTACCTTTGTACCTTTTCTGGACAGCTATGAAGCGGGGTTACGACAATAGCGCGCATTGTACGGCCCTCCAAACACGGAGCGGCGCGGCAGGAAAGGAACTCAAGTCATGCTTTACCTTACCGATGTGCAACCTGCCTATTGCCCAAAGTGCGGCAAGCCCATGGAGCCAAGGCTGCATGGTTGGGAAGCACAGGATCGGTTCTACAACGCCAAACAACCATTTATCTGCGATTGTGGCGCGCGTTATCTGCTCAATGAGAATGCCATTGCCAATGCACTCGATCACGCCGAGTCAGTAGGCGGTGATGCCGGCTTCGATCGCGCAGCCAGGATGAACGTGTTGTCCGAGTTGTACGTGATTCTCGGTGCTCTCGACGCCCCTGAGGCGGTACTGGACCAAGTATTAGCCGCAGCCGAAGGTGATGCACTGCCGTACTCCACGCTGCTCCCTTTCGAGAAGAAATAAATGGACAGAATTCATTGGTTTGCCGTTTCAAATTCCGAGCAGAAGCAGTTCCCCGAATGGAGGCGCACTTTCGGTATTAGCGACAACGGCATCGTCTTCGTGCCCGCGGCGATGGCCGGTGATGATTCAGAGTTGAACGTCATGCTCTGCGCGGCTGCCGAAGGCCAAAGCACAATCGTTCACCTCGATCATCACTTCGTGCCCAGCAACTGGCTCAAGCGAGAGTTCCCCAAACATTTCGAGCTAATCGAGATTATCGAGGCACGTGCACAGTTGACGCTGGCGGCAGCCTTTCAGCAGCACGAGGGCTAAGGGCTCCTCTGATCAGGGCTTCTTGGCGATAACTAAGAGCCCGGCCACGATCAATCCCGCTCTGGCCAGCATAGGCACAGTCACCGCCTACATTAAGTGGTATTTCCGGTAAGCAAAAAGCCCCGCTCAAGAGCGGGGCTTTTCAGTTGCACACGAATAGCGCTGTGAACTTAGCGCAGGCGATGGGCCAAGCGGTAGAGCAATGGCAGAACCAGCAGCGTCAGCGCTGTTGAGGACAGAATTCCGCCAATTACCACCGTCGCCAGAGGTCGCTGAACCTCAGCGCCGGTGCCAATGGCAGTGGCCATTGGAATAAAGCCCAGAGACGCCACCAAGGCAGTCATCAGCACCGGCCGTAGACGCGTCAATGCGCCTTCGCGAATGGCCTCGTCCAGCCCCATGCCGTTCTCACGCAAACTGCGAATAAAGGAAATCATCACCAGGCCGTTGAGTACCGCGACACCCGACAACGCAATGAAACCCACCCCAGCAGAGATCGAGAGCGGAATATCACGCAGCCACAAGGCCATGATCCCGCCTGTCAGCGCGAAGGGCACGCCGGTAAATACCAGCAGGCCATCTTTGACATTGCCGAACATCATGAAGAGCAGCGTGAACACCAGCAGCAATGAGACCGGCACGACAATCTGCAGGCGTTTGGCCGCCGACTGGAGCTGCTCGAAGGTGCCGCCCCAAGTCGTCCAGTAACCTGTAGGAACACTCACCGCCTGGGCGATCTTGCTCTCGGCCTCGGCGACAAAAGAGCCGATATCGCGACCGCGAACGTTAGCGGTGACCACCACGCGGCGCTTGCCACTTTCACGGCTGATCTGGTTCGGCCCCGGTGCGGACACCACGCTCGCCACATCAGCCAAGCGCACAAACCCTGGGCCATCCAGCCCATCGCCATTGGCCAGACGAATAGGCAGCTGCTGGATCTTGTCGACATCATTGCGCCACTCGTCCGCCAGGCGAACTTGGATATCGAAACGCCGGTCACCTTCAAACAGCGCACCCGCCTCGCGCCCGCCGATGGCGGTGGAAATGGCGTCCTGAATCTCCGAGACATTCAAACCGAATCGTGCGGCTTTCTCACGGTCGATTTGTACGCTGAGCATCGGCAGACCGGTGGTCTGTTCGACCTTCACATCGGCTGCACCCGGAATACCCTCCAGCACCTCGGCGATTTGCTCGGCGGTCTCGTTCATCACATCCATGTCGTCGCCAAACACTTTCACCGCGACGTCACTGCGTACGCCGGAGATCAGCTCGTTGAAGCGCATCTGAATGGGCTGGGTGAACTCGTAGTTGTTGCCGGAAACCTGTTCAACCGCCTCCTGCATGGCCGCAACCAAATCGGCTTTGCTGCGATCAGGATCGGGCCACTGGTCACGTGGTTTAAGCATGACAAAGTTGTCCGCCACGTTTGGCGGCATCGGATCTGTAGCAATTTCAGCGGTTCCCAGCTTGGCGAACACCGTATCAACCTCAGCAAAGGATTTGATCCGTTGTTCGAGCTGCACTTGCATGTCAATCGCTTGCGAGAGACTGGTGCCTGGAATGCGCAAGGCATGCAAGGCGATATCGCCTTCATCCAAACTCGGCACGAACTCGCTGCCCATGCGCGAAGCAGCCAAACCGGAAAGCACCATGATGACTGCTGCGATAGTCAGGACTAACGGCTTACTGACCATGACCCAATCCAGCAGCGGCGCGTAGCCTTGCTTGACCCAGACCATCAAGCGGTTTTCTTTCTCGCTGACATTGCCATTGAGGAACAGCGCAACAGCCGCCGGGACGAAGGTCACCGAGAGGATCATGGCCCCCAACAGGGCGGTCACCACGGTGAACGCCATCGGGTGGAACATCTTGCCCTCCACACCGGTCAACGCAAAGATCGGCAGGTACACCACCATGATGATCAGTTGACCGAACAGCAGCGGACGACGCGCTTCCTTCGACGCCGCGAACACCTCATGGAAACGCTCGTTACGGGTCAGCGTCCGGCCCGCTGTGGCTTGGGCGTGAGCCAGACGCCGCACACAGTTCTCGACGATCACCACGGCACCATCGATGATGATGCCGAAGTCGAGCGCGCCGAGGCTCATCAGGTTTGCGCTGACTTTGTTGCTGACCATGCCCGTGAAGGTGAACAGCATCGACAGCGGGATCACCATCGCAGTGATGAGCGCTGCACGGATGTTGCCCAGGAACAGGAACAGGATCGCGATAACCAGCAGAGCGCCTTCGACCAGGTTCTTTTTCACCGTGCTGATGGCTTTGTCGACCAATACGGTACGGTCATAAACCGTCTTCGCCATGACCCCTTGCGGCAGGTTGCGGTTGATTTCCTTCAGGCGCTGGTCGACCGCCTGCGATACATAGCGGCTGTTCTCACCAATCAACATGAAGGCGGTGCCGAGCACCACCTCCTGGCCGTTCTCAGTAGCGGCACCGGTGCGCAGCTCCTTACCCAGGCCAACCTCGGCCACATCACCGATGCGCACAGGAACGCCATCGGTGTTCTTGATGATGATATTGGCGATGTCGGCAATACTGCCTACCTGTCCTGGGGCGCGGATAAGATACTGCTCGCCGCTGCGTTCGATGTAGCCCGCACCAACGTTGGCATTATTGCTTTCCAACGCAACCACAATATCCTGCAGGCTGAGGCCATGGGCGACCAAGCGCTCCGGCATGGGTGAGACCTGGAACTCCTTGGCATAGCCGCCAATGGTGTTGATCTCGGTAACACCTTTAACGGTTCGCAGTTGCGGCTTGACGATCCAGTCCTGAATCTCACGCAGATCCATCGGTGTATAGGCGCTGCCATCCGGTTTTTTCGCGCCGTCTTGCGCCTCGATGGTCCACATGTAGATCTCGCCCAGACCAGAAGCGATGGGCCCCATGCTTGGCGAGAGTTCGCCGGGCAGGTTGCCACGGGCTTCCTGTATCCGCTCATTCACCAACTGACGCGCAAAGTAGATGTCCGTACCGTCTTCAAAGATGACCGTGACCTGCGACAACCCATAACGCGAGATGGAGCGCGTTTCCTGCAAGTTGGGCAGCCCCGCCATGACCGTTTCAATCGGGAAGGTCACACGTTGTTCGGTCTCCAGTGGCGAGTAGCCCTTGGCCTCGGTATTGATCTGCACCTGCACGTTGGTGATATCGGGAACCGCATCAATCGGCAGTTTCTGGTAGCTGTAAACACCCAACGCGGCCATGCCGAGCACAGCCAGCAAAACTAGCCAGCGCTGATCGATGGCGAAGCGAATTAATCGTTCGTACATATCAAATTTCCCTAAAGCGCAGCATCACCGCGCTCTCCAGTACGGATGCGCAATACGTCGGTCAACGGGGCTACGGCGACGATTCCATCACCGGGTACACCGGTGTGAGCAGCCTTCTCGATGGCCTGGACGATCTCATCGACAACCTCGTCGGAACAAAATGCCACCAGCACGAGGTGCTGATGGGCGTCGGGGTTCCACTCGTCGGCGATGTAACTGTGATCCTTACCATGGCCACGCGGATGACCATGAGCGGGCAGGATGGTGAATCCCGGCAGGTGTGGCAGCGCGTGTAACGCTTGCTCGACGGCCTCAAGCCGGATCGGGCGAAAAATAGCGGTAACTTGTTTCATGGCTCGACTCCGGATTAGTGGTCATGGCTCGCGCCGGCTTTGCCAAGCTCAGCCTTGATCAGGAAGCTGTTCTTCAGTGCGTAACGATCCCCCGCCTTCAGCCCCGAGATAACCTCGACGAAGCGGCCGTCGGATTTGCCCAACTCAAGCGGCCGAGCTTCCAGCTGGCTATCGAAGCGGCCGAACACCACCTGCCAATCGCGAACGGTCTGGATCGCTTCGACGGCCACTGCAACGGGAACCTCGTTCTCCTCGGCAATCACCTCGACCGTCACCGGCAAACCAGGCCGCCATAGCCGATCTGGGTTGGCGAGCACGATGCGAGCAGTCGCCGAGCGGGTTTGCGCCCCAACCAGAGCGCTGACATACGAAATACTGCCCTCTGCCTTGGCGGCGAATGCGCTGGAACTCACGACAACGTTTTGCCCTTCGGCGATTACGCCCAAGTCTTTCGCCGCCACAGTTGAGTCCACCCATACGGTCGACAAATCCGAGACGGTAAAGACGGCGGAATCCTCTTTGAGCACTTCACCAACAGAGATGCTTTTGCTGGTTATCACGCCATCGATAGGGGCACGAATCTCGAACTCGGTGAGATTCTGGCCTTTGGCTGGGGCACCGCCCAGCGAGGCTATTTGTTGCTGGACGCGCTGCACTGCGATAGCGGCTTCCTGCATGGCAACCTGCGCCTGCAGGAAGTCCTGTTCGGCGGAAATCTTCTCTTCCCACAATTGCTTTTCGCGCGCATAGGTCGTGCGGGCAAACGCCGAACGCTGCTGCGCAGCCAACAGCTCGCCACGCAGCTCGGCAAGTGCCTGGCTGGATATCTTGGCCAGCACCTGACCCTTGCGGACCGTATCGCCAGCGCTCACTGCCACCGAGTCGACCCGACCGGCAAGTTGCGGGGTCACCTGAACGGTGCGGTCACCGTTGTAGCGAACCTCGCCCAGAATTTGCAGCGTGGAAGCGATTTTTGCGGGCCCCGCAGTGGCTAGCGTGACACCACCCTGTTCAAGCTGCGCATCCGTCATGGTCACTCGCGCCTCAACCTGCTCGTAACCGAACGAGTAGCTCTTGCCACTGTGCTTGGCACTGATGGAAACCTGGAATGAATGCGGCTCTACAACCGCGGCATCGCCACGCAGGTAGTCATTCTCTTTGCTGAAATTGATAATTTGTGCAGGTTGACCAAGGCGCGACAAGGTCACTTGCACCTTGCTGTCCGCAGGATTAAGAAGCTTGCCGTCCAGGTAGGTATAGAGCCTGAACTGAGGCTCTACGCCTTCCTCAAAAATCGTCACTTCAAGCGCATAATCACCCTCAGTGAAAAGCTTGCCGCCATGCTCGCCCTTGGTGGGTTCTACGGTTTCATGGTGCTCTTTATCTGCATGCTCGTCGGCCTCTTCATGCGCCTCTGGCGAAGCATCCCCATGGTGTTCGGGATCTGCGTGAGCCGATGCATCCTCATGACTTTCATCATGGCCATGGCCTTCCTCCCCGGACTGACCTGGGCTGCCACTTAAAATCAGACCCGCCACAGCCAAACCGATGGCGACAACGGCCGCAATCATCAGCCACTGTTTTCTGGGAGTTGTTGATGCCATTGGTAACTCCAAATTATCAAAAGTATTGAATTTGACTCATGCCCCGACGGCGACTGAACGGGCTCAATAAGCATGCAACCGCCCGGAACGCAGGTGAGGCTTCATGCCGTATGGCGCGACCGCCTGAGGCGTTATGTAGGTCTGCGGAGATGCTTATTTTTTGAATTCGACGTTGAGTTGGGAACCGTAGATTTTCTCCAAGCTCACCCAGGCCGAAATAGCTTCATCCAGGGTATTCAGGTACTGGGAACGCATGCTCACAAGGGTGCGCTGAGCATCGAGCACATCGATAAAGGCAAACTTACCCATCTCAAACCCCCGCACGGCACCCTCTACCGCTTGCTGCGCCGTCGGCAGCAATGTGCGGCTGATCGAGTCGACTTCACCTCTAGCGTTTTCCCATTGCTCAAACGCCTGCTGAGCCTCCGCGCGCATGCGAAGCTCTGTGGCATTGCGCAAATCCCGCGCCTGGTCAGCCCCTTGAGCAGCGGCCAACACATTGCCCTGGTTGCGGTTGAACAATGGAATAGGCATCGACAAGCCGAGCAAATTGACGCGCTCGCCAAGCCCTTCGTCGTATTGGCTGCCAACGCTGACAGTTAGGTCTGGAATGCGTTGCGACTTTTCGAGTTCCAAGGAAGACTCGGCACGCTGGATTTGCATGCTGGCCAGCCGCAGGTCCGCTGTATCTGTTATGCGTGCAAGCATCTCAGCCTGCGACGGCAGGTACGGCAGGCGCTCAAGATCACCCTCGACATGTTCGAAGTTCGGCGTCTTGGCACCCGTTATGAGCGCCAGTTGCTTGTAGGCATTGCTTCGATTGAGGCGTGCGCGATTCAGCTCCAGTTGAATTTCCGAAAGCTGCACCTGAGCACGCGAAATTTCGATTGGCGAAGCCTTGCCGGCCTTTACGCGCCCTTCGACCACCTGAAGTCCGCGACGGGCAAGGTCTAACGACTGAGTGGAAAGCTGCAGTCCTTCCTGGGCACGCAGTGCCGAGTAAAAGGCCTGGATAACCTCAGCGCGCAAGGTATTTTTCTTACGCTCTAGGTCAATCGCCACAGCGTCCTGATCACGTTCAGAAACATCGATGCGCGCGCCACGCTTGCCGCCCAGCTCAATTGGCTGAGATACCTGAATGCTGGTAACGCGCGACTCACTGCGCGTGTCCTCAACGCTCCAGGACAGCTCAGGATTTGGGATCAGCCCAGCCTGGGTACGAGCGCCTTTGGCAATGCCAGTATTCCATTGTGCTGCAGCGAACTCCTGGTTCTCGGTGAGCGCTTGCGCCAGCGCCTCCTCAATCGTTATTGATTGCCCGACTGATTCAGTAGCAATTGTTGTCACTGGAGCAATCAACAATGCGGCCAGTAGGCCTGAAAATACACAGAGCTTACCTATGCCTACACCATAACCGGCGACTGTTTCTACATACACTTAAAAGCCCTCCGCAGAACTAACTCTGCTGGAATAAATGAAGGCCTTGCTATTTATTTAGCCTGAGAAATCTCGCAGGTTATTACTTAGGAAAATAAGTAGAAAGCCAATTCCCGGCAGAATGTAGTGCTCTATGCCTATCAGCAAGGTGACTGGAAAATTACAAATACGTTATCCAGCACTTTTTCAGGTGGGGCTGTATTAGTATTGGCAGCGCTCAAGAGAGCAGGTGATTTAGTGTCCAGCAACAAATAGAAACAAACGCAGATAAATAAGGATTGCCCCGTTCCTAGCGCCACGGGGCAGCCCTGCCAGTCCAAAGTTGGGTGTTTTGGATGAGTTCGAGACGTGCGACACGTTGTCGCTAACCCCATGGAGCCCAGTCAAAACGCGCATTACGGCTTGACCCTAAAGCCGCTACAGGCTTTAGCCTTGGCGAAACCTGAAACGCCTCAGGTCATGTCAGTGACCACCGATTAAAGAATTAAAACCACTCTGCAGCCACAACAAAAGAAAATCTAAAAAATACTGGCCGCACATTTTAAGGTGAATATTTATGCGAATCCTTATTGTCGAGGACGAGCCCAAGACTGCCGAGTACTTACACCAAGGATTAAGCGAAAGTGGCTATGTAGTTGATAAGGCTGCCACGGGAGTTGACGGCCTCCATCTTGTTAGGCAACACGCTTATGACTTGGTAGTGCTTGATGTAAACCTTCCGGAAATTGATGGCTGGGGTGTGCTTGAGCATATACGCAGCAACAGCAGTACTCGCGTAATAATGCTGACCGCACGCGGCCGCTTAGTGGATAAAATTAAAGGCTTGGATTTGGGCGCGGATGATTATTTAGTCAAACCGTTTGAGTTCCCTGAATTACTTGCGCGAATTCGTACGTTGCTACGGCGAAGCGAACAAATTCCTGTACCGGAAGTGCTGCGGGTAGCCGACCTAGAACTTGATCCGGCTAGGCACCGCGCGTTCCGTGGCGAACAGCGCATCGACCTGACTACCAAAGAGTTTGCGTTGCTGCACCTACTGATGCGCCGCTCTGGGGAAGTGCTATCGCGCACCCAGATCATTTCACTTGTCTGGGATATGAATTTTGACTGCGATACCAACGTCGTCGAAGTCTCCATCCGCAGGCTACGTGCCAAAATTGATGACCCGTTCGATAACAAGCTGATCCACACCCTCAGGGGCGTCGGTTACGTGCTTGAGGAACGAGCATGAAGCCGGCCAGTCTATCCATGCGCCTTGGCCTGTCGGTCAGCCTAATGGGTGCTGCGTTGGTGGTTCTGCTGGCGGCGCTCGCATATTTCGCGCTTACCCATGAGCTGGATTCCCTGGCGAAGAAGAGCCTTGATGGCAAACTAGAGCAGATTCAGCACAATCTCGCCGATGACATGAGCGCTCATGCAATTGCTCAGCAGCCTCATGCACTGTTGGACCTGGTCATGGGGCATGACAACCTGCACTTGACGATTTACGGGAAAAAGTCAGGTACCAAGTTGCTCCTTAACCTTGGTAAAAAATCCTTGGAACCCGTTCTTGCCAACATACCGGCAGGCGATACCCCTAATTACCGGAGCTGGGCCGATGCTGATGGAAACAACTTCCTGACCGCATCCAAAGTGATGCTACTTAACGATGGCGACCACGTCAGAGTCTTGCTCTCAATTGATCGATCTGCCGACGAAGCGCTGCTCAGCGCCTACCTCAAGTCAACACTGATCGCACTCCCTCTTCTGCTCGCGCTGATTGGCATGGGCGCATGGTGGATCGTGCAGCGAGGCCTTTCTCCGCTCCGGCAATTTCGGCAGGTTGCATCGCTGATCTCCACACAGGATCTGACCCACCGAATTTCTGTGGATAAGCTTCCGCAAGAACTCAGCGCGCTGGCCCACGGCATCAACTTCATGCTGCATCGACTTGATGGCGGCGTTCAGCAGCTATCGCAATTCTCTGATGACTTGGCCCATGAGTTGCGTTCGCCCATCACCAACCTGATGGGCAAAGCCCAGGTAACTCTCTCCAGAGAGCGTCCGCCAGAGGAATACAAAGCCGTACTGGAGTGCTGTACAGAAGAGCTTGAGCGCGTCACCCGGATTGTTTCCGACATGCTGTTTCTCGCTCAAGTCAGCCACCCGGCGTCCCTGGTTCCCTTCGAGAAGATTGCCCTAGAAGATGAGGCAAGACGCGTTGTGGATCTGTTCAGCATCTCCGCGGAAGAGAAGCAGATCAGTCTGAGCATTGCCGGAGCAGGCCTAACCTTCGGTGATCGGCTGATGGTGCAGCGCGCGATTTCAAACCTGTTGTCCAATGCGATTCGACATAGCCCCATCGGCGCAAACATTTCGTTGCTGATCGAAAAGCACAGCGAAACCGTATCGTTCTCGGTGGGAAACCCCGGGATTGGCATTCCCGCACAACACATCCCTCATTTGTTCGAACGCTTCTACCGCGTCGATACCAGCCGCTCTCGTGCCGAAGGTGGAACAGGGCTTGGCCTGGCAATTGTTCGCTCGATCATGAGCCTGCATCAGGGCACGGTCGAGGTCAGCAGCCTGCCAGGCAGCTTCACCGTGTTCCGTTTGATCTTCCCCAAAGTCCGCAATGGTTCCTCGACCTAGACCCTGCAGGCGTACAGGCATAACGACCAGCCGAAGATTGGCTGCAGAGGAACCCGCCCCTATTCGGAGAGCACGGCATACAGCGACGGCTCCCCGATATGCCAACCCCCTGAGCATGGAGAAACAACAATGAAGAAGACCCTCTTGGCAGTCGCGGTGAGTACTGGGGTACTCAGTCTTAGCCAGCCAGCCTCCGCTGAATTTTTTGCAGACAGCAAAGCCGGTCTGGAAGCGCGTAACTTCTATTTCAATCGCGACTTCCGCCAAGACTCAGCCAGCCAATCAAAGCAGGAAGAATGGGCCCAGGGCTTCCTGCTGCGCTATGAATCCGGGTTCACCGACGGGACCGTCGGCGTGGGCTTCGACGCCATCGGCATGCTTGGCCTCAAGCTGGACTCCAGCGCCGACCGCTCAGGATCAGGCCTGCTCAAGCGCGATAAAGAAGCGCCTCGTGCCGCGCAGGATGAATATGGCGAGATGGGTTTAACCGCGAAGCTACGTGCTTCGAACAGCGTGCTGAAATTGGGTACGCTGCAACCCAAGCTGCCAACCGTCCAAGCTAATGACTCGCGCCTACAGCCACAGACCTTTCAGGGCGGGCATCTCAACTCGTTGGAGATTGATGGACTGACCTTCGATGCAGGCCAGCTCAAGCAAGTAAGCCAGCGCGACTCATCCGATAGCGAGGACCTCAGCATTACCAGCGGCTCGGCCCGCGCTATCAGTGGCGGTGGAACCCAGACGAGCGATGAGTTCAGCTTTGCCGGGGCGACCTACAAATGGAACAGCAACCTGGCCACCGGCTACAACTACGGTAACTTGGACGAGTTCTACAAGCAGCATATTTTCACTGTCCTGCATACCTTTCCGCTAGGTGACAAACAGTCGCTAAAAACTGATCTTCGCTACGCCCGCTCCACCGACGAAGGCAACAGCAACGTCGACAACAAGGCATTCGGAGCAATGTTTACCTACGCCTTTGGTGGCCACGCCCTCGGTATTGGCTACCAGAGCATGAGCGGAGACACCGGCTACGCCTACATCAACGGCACTGATCCGTTCCTGGTCAATTATGTGCAGATCGGCGACTTTGCCAACAAAGACGAGACCTCATGGCAGGCCCGCTATGACTTCAACTTTGCCAGCGTTGGCATCCCTGGTTTGACGTTCATGACCCGTTATCTGACCGGCGACGATATTGATCTAGGCGCAGGCAACGCCAATGGTAAGGAGTGGGAGCGCAATACTGACATCGCCTATGTCTTCCAGGACGGCGCGCTGAAGAATCTGGGCGTGAAATGGCGCAACGCCACACTGCGCTCTAGCAATTTCGGCAACGACGTTGATGAGAACCGTCTGATCGTCAGCTACACCCTTCCGCTGCTGTAGTCGTCATGGTCCGAGCGCCGCACTGGCTACCCAGTGCGGCGCTCGCAGTTTGTGACAATACGGATGAGTGGCTTACTACTTTGCAGGGTACTCAGCGACAACCTGGTCAGCACCTGCTTGAGTCAGTCCGATGACTTGGTAGGCGTGCTGCACGCCGCCAGTCTCCATTCCCGGAGAGCCAGCCGGCATCCCGGGCACTGCGATTCCGACCAATTCATTGCGCTTGGTGAGCTCGACTACCTGGGCTGCCGGCACGTGGCCTTCGACGAATTTCCCGTCAATCACAGCGGTGTGGCAGGACGCCAACCGCGGCACGACGCCCAGCTTATGCTTCACCGCGGTCATGTTGCTTTCGACATGATCGACGACCTTGAAGCCATTTTCTTCGAGATGTGAGATCCACTTCTTGCAGCACCCACAATTGGCATCACGATGCACATCAATGGTCAGGGCATCCGCTGCTTGAACTGTGGATGCCGCGAAGAGAGCGGCTAACAATGCGAGATTTTTAGCTTTCATGTACGTGCTCTTTGCCATCGGCATGGGTGTGGGTCTTGGGCGCGCCATTCGGGGCTTGTTCGGTGTGATGATTTTCGGCGCTACTGCCGTTGGTGGAAGTCTTATCTCCAGCATGGTGGTCATTGCCACCGGCGTCCGAAGAGTGGTGGCCAGCTTCTGGGGCGGAGCCACCCTCGTCATCCGTAGGTACGGTGTCGTGGTGACCAGGCGCTCCGGCATCACCGGAGCCATGATGGTCTTCGCTACCCTCAGTGTTGCCATGTTGTCCCTCATGGTTATGCATTTGGGTCTCACCACCGCCATGCTGGTGACCGCTACTGGACGCTACGAGCGCTTGGTATTGCGTGGCATCCATCTTCGGCAATTGATTGAGAAAGGCCACCATGCCCCAGATGTATTCGTCCTCCATGCTCTTGCCCCAGGCGGGCATACCTGATGCTTTGATGCCGTGCTTGATCACCCAGAATGCAGCAGAGGGACTGCCATCAATACCGATCTTGGCCAGGTTGGGTGGGGCTGGATAAAGCGATTGGCTCAACTCTGTTTGCGCTACACCCGGTGCCAAATGGCAACCGATACACATGGAGTTGTAGTTGCCTGCCCCGGCACGAATGATGGCCGGATCATCGAGCTTGGGAACCTCGATATCCCGAGAGCGCACCTCGATGGACCGATCACGGGCCATCGTCAGGAAGGCATGAACAGCTGGAAAGTGGGGATCATCTGCCCCCACGTTGACCAGCCCAGAATAGGCTCCGGCCAGGACTGCTGCGCTGCCGACAACACCTGCTGCCACTAAGGTTGTAATTGTTCTTTTCATGTCAGGCTCTCAAAACCACATCCGAATACCGGCGACAAAGCGCGCCTCATCTACATCGCCACCTTCGTCACGCGTCATATCAGCGGTGTTGCCGTAGGAGCGGCTCCACGACACACCGATATAGGGCGCAAACTGGCGAACGATCTCGTAACGCAGGCGCAAGCCGAGCTCGGTATTGGCCAGCCCCGACCCTACGCCACGCTCAGGATCGTTCTTGGCGTAAAAATTCACCTCGGCAGTCGGCTGGAGAATCAGTCGGTTGGTCAGCAGAATGTCGTAGTCGCCCTCAAGACGGGCAGCGGTCTGGCCATTCTCGCCGACAAAGGCCGTGGCCTCGGCCTCAAAGGCATAGAGCGCCATGCCCTGGATACCAAAGGCTGCCCAGGTCTGTGGAGACTCAGGTTTGAAGTCCTGGCGAACACCAGCGACTACGTCCCACCAAGGGCCGATTGAGCGCCCGTACAACAGCTGCAATTCGGCATCCTCGGTAACCCCATTGGTGCGTTCCCCTTCGGAGCGAAACCAGGCCCGGTTGATATCACCACCAACCCAACCTGATGCATCCCAGGCCAGGGTGCTGCCTTCATTTGCGTCCTGATATTCGAGCTGATCGAGCAGGAAAAAGCTGTTGATGGCACTGTCATGCACTTTGTGGCCAGGTAGCGGCGGGAAAGCAGCTTGGCGATCAGCGTCAGTCAGAACAGGTATCGGTGTGCGACTGGTAGTTCTCGGGGCTTCAGCGGAACCATGGTTCATTTTTGAATGATCCATGCCATCCATCTGCCCTTGCATGGCACCGTGACCCATCTTTCTGTGGTCCATAACTGGAGCCCTTTCTTGGCTCTGACTGTGACCCATCTGGCTGTGATCCATGTTGGCCGACTCGCCCTGCACGGCACCATGGCTCATCTTAGTGTGATCCATGCCCTCCATCGGCTCCTTGGCGGAACCGTGGTTCATCTTGCTAGGGGGCATCGGCATGGAACCGTGACCCATTGCCGAATGATCCATTTCTTCCGCAGCGAGGGTGAAACCGCTGCTAAGCGCGCTCAGCGACACTGCCAGCGCTACTAGGGACGGACGTAAAATCCTAGTCATGGTTCGAACCTGCTTCGGCTTCAGCGCCGCCCTGCTTATTCATCATGTTCTCGTGGTCCATGCCGTCATGATTCATGGTCCTGTGATCCATCTGCTGACCGGCAGCAGCTTTTTCCTTCGTTTGCGGGGCCTGTTTGTCGGTTTCAGCGTCAGACGCTGTGGCTTCAGCGGTCTGGAGCGCCTCAACAGCCAACGACACGGGAGCATGCAGGGCAGCCAAAAGGCTCAACATAGCAGCGCTGCCAACCAGGGCATTTCGCTTCATAAAAATGCTCATCGGATATCTCCTTTACTCATCCACACGAACTTCACGGAACATGCCCATTTCCATGTGGAGCAGCAGGTGGCAGTGATAAGCCCAGCGACCCAACGCATCGGCCGTCACGCGATAGCTGCGCTTGGAGCCTGGTGGCATGTCGATGGTGTGCTTGCGCACCAGGAAGTTGCCGTCCGCATCCTCCAGATCACTCCACATGCCATGCAGGTGAATGGGGTGCGTCATCATGGTGTCGTTGATCAGCGTGATGCGGACGCGCTCGCCGTACTTGAGACGCAGAGGCTCGGCATCAGAGAACTTGATGCCGTCGAAGGACCAAGAGAACTTCTCCATATGCCCGGTGAGGTGCAGTTCGATGGTGCGGCTTGGCTCGCGCCCATCAGGATCGGGGAAGACGCTGCGCAAGTCAGAGTAGGTTAGGACGCGACGGCCGTTGTCCCGCAAGCCGATACCTGGATCGTCCAACTTGTGCGTCGGCGTCATCGTCTGCATATCGACCAGCGGGTTGCCGGTCTCGGATGCCGGGTGCGCTTGCATGGCACCTGCCATGTCGGCCATACCTGCCATGCTCGAATGATCCATTCCGGCCATCTGGCTGTGATCCATACCAGACATATCAGCCATGCCACCCGACATGCTGCCTTGACCCATACCGGCCATGTTCCCATGGTCCATACCACCCATGCTGCCGTGATCCATGCCCATATCGCCCATGGCAATCAGCGGGCGCGGGTCCGGAGTCGGCACCGGTGCGCTCAACCCCTCCCGCACAGCAAGGGTGCCGCGCGCATAGCCGGTGCGATCCATGGATTGAGTGAAGATAGTGTAGGCCTGCTCGTTGTCTGGCTCGACTATCACGTCGTAGGTCTCGGCCACAGCGATACGGAACTCATCAACGCTGACCGGTTTAACGTGCTGGCCGTCGGCCGCGACCACCGTCATCTTCAGGCCCGGGATGCGCACATCGAAATACGTCATAGCCGAGGCATTGATAAAGCGCAGACGAATCTTCTCGCCTGGTTTGAAGATGCCGGTCCAATTGCCATCGGGTGCCTGGCCATTCATCAGGTAGGTGTAGGTGTAGCCACTGACGTCGGCGAGGTCGGTCGGGCTCATCTTCATCTCGGCCCACATCTTCCGATCAGCTACGGCGGCGGACCAGCCCATTTCGCCGACATCGTTGATGAAGTCACCAACCGTGCGTTTGTGCTGGTTGTAGTAATCCGACTGCTTCTTCAGCTTGGCCAATACCCGTGTAGGGTTTTCGTCGGTCCAGTCGCTCAGCAGCACGACGTAGTCACGGTCATAGCTGAACGGCTCGGGCTCTTTGGCATCGATGACCAATGCGCCGTATACGCCGACCTGCTCCTGCAGCCCAGAGTGGCTGTGATACCAGTAGGTGCCGTTCTGGTTGACCTTAAACTTGTACTCATACATGCCGTCAGGGGCGATGCCATGGAAGCTCAGGCCCGGAACACCATCCATGTTCGCCGGCAGGATGATGCCGTGCCAATGAATGGAGGTGTCTTCCTGCAGGCGGTTACGCACCCGTAAAGTAACGGTGTCGCCCTCGCGCCAACGCAGAATCGGCCCAGGTAGCAAGCCGTTGATGGTCTTGGCAGTACGCGCTGCACCGGTAATGTTTACTGGGGTCTCGCCGATAAACAGGTCGAAATCGTTACCAGTTAGCACGTTGGGCTGACTAGGGCTGGTCACCGCCCAAACCGGCGTGCGCCACAGGCCAAGGCCACCGAGAATACCGGTGGCGGCCAGGCCTTTGACGAAAGTGCGCCTTGTGGTTTTGCTTTGCATGCCGTTATGTCCAATCAGTCAGATGAGCCGGTGATGTGCATCCGGTCTCGGGTTCATTGGCTGCTTAAATATCGGGGTTAAATCCTCAAGCCTTGCACGCCGACGGAAGTACGCAAGCCGCACCGACAACGAGCAATATGAAACTGCCATATCTCAACCATCCGGGCGATTACATTTCTGTAAGGTAGAGACCCTCAGCAGTTAGCGTGTTCAGCTTGCTTGGCTTGATCGCCGGCAATGGGTGCGTCGACCTTCTGCTGCTTGGCCACCTGGTAAGCTTCCAGTGACGCCTGACGGGCCTGCTCCATACGTGCGAAGGTTCGGTCCGCACCACCTTCGGCCATTGCCAGGCTGGAAACACTCAGTGCAGCAACTACAAACAGGGCTTTGATCGATTTCATTTGGGGAATCCTCGTAAGTTCAATAAGGCCCTTGTAACCACAGGGGCCGAGCTTCAGGCTTGATGTCACGTTAACTACGACGCCCTGTCAGAAACCTGAGCTGAACATTACAGTTCTGTCAGGTTGCTATTTCTTGCTTGTCGCCCCTCCAGAAGGCTCGGTACTGTCTTTCATGCGCCCCCACAGGAGTCTGGCGGATTTCGTGGGAGGGCATGCCCGGCAGCGATGCCTAAACAACTGTTGGTCATTCGCACATGCGGACTCGACCACCACACGATTAAGAGAGATAGCCACTATGTCGACCAAATCAAATGCTGCTACCGGGGCCGCTCTGGCTCTTGTGGCCGCCAGTCTGTTTGCCACCCTGCCGGCACAAGCCGCTCAGGACACAAAAACAGCGGAAGTGAAGTGCTTCGGCGTCAACGGTTGCAAGGGTCAGAATGACTGCATGACCGCCAAAAATGCTTGCAAAGGCCAAGGCGAGTGCAAAGGCCAGGGCTTCCAATTGATGACCCAGGCCAAGTGTGACGAAGCCGGTGGCAAGACCAGCGAATGATGCCGCCCAGGGGAGTGCATGCCACTCCCCTGCTGGAGTCCCGAATGAGCAAGCGCACAACGCTGGGTTTCGGTCTTGGTCTACGCAGCGAGTATTACCAGCAGATTCTGGAACAGCGGCCTGCAGTCGACTGGTTCGAGATCATTTCCGAGAACTACATGGTGGACGGCGGCAAGGCCCTCTACTTTCTCGACGCGATCAACGAACAGTACCCCTTGGTCATGCATGGGGTATCTCTGTCGATTGGCGGCCCTCATGTCATAGACATTGATTATTTACGGCAGCTCAAGAGCCTGGCAGACCGCGTCCAGCCCCACTGGATTTCCGATCATTTGTGCTGGAGCCGCGGCAACGCCCATCAACTGCACGATCTGCTGCCACTGCCATTTACCCAGGAAAGCCTGCTGCATGTCGCGGCGCGGGTCCGTCTGGTGCAGGATATTTTGGAGCGTCCACTGGTATTGGAAAACGTCTCCGCCTACATCCAGTGGGAGACCTCGTGCATGAGTGAATCGCAGTTTCTCGCGGAACTGAGTTACCTGACCGGTTGCGAGTTGCTCCTGGACGTAAACAACGTCTACGTCAGCGCGCGAAACCAGGATTTCGACCCCTGGCAGTTCATCATGGAACTGCCACATGATCGGATTCGCCAAATTCACCTGGCAGGCCACAGCAATTATGGGCATTACCTCATCGACACCCATGATCAGCCCATCGCTGATCCGGTTTGGTCGCTCTACAGCAAAGCGCTGAGCTACCTGGGCCCGACATCGACCTTGATCGAGCGGGACGATCACTTTCCGTCTTTCGAGGAGCTGCTATCCGAGCTGACACATGCGCGTGCTATTGCCCATGGCGTGATATCGGGGGCCACCCCTTGAGCCTGATCACTCAACAGGCTGCATTGGAAGCCTATCTGACGGATGAAGGTGCCCTCCCCTCGGACGCGCTTCTGGGGCAGATCCGAAGCAGCACAGCGCTGAGTGCCCTAGAAGGCCTGAAGATCTACCACAACGCCTACCGTGCTCGACTGCTGACAGTCCTGCGAGAGGACTTCCCGGCTCTACATCAGTGGATGGGCGAAGAATCATTCGAGCAACTCGCAATGGCCTATATCGCAGCCTGGCCTCCACGGCATTTCAGTATTCGCTGGTTGGGCGAGAGGCTGCCCGAGTTTATTGGCTGTTATGTCGCGGAGCCCCAGCTATCGCCGATGCGCGAGCTCGCAGAACTGGAGTGGGCCTTCACCCTGGCATTCGACGCACAGGATGCCGAAGCGCTCTCGTTGGAAACCATGAGTAGTTTCTCGGCTGAAGACTGGATCTCGCTCAGGGTTGCCCTGACTCCATCTGCCAGGTGGCTGCAGTTGCAGTACAACACTCTGGAGTTGTGGAAGGCTGCCAAGTCTGGAGATCTGCCTCCCGCAATCACCCCGCTACCCGCGAATCAAGACTGTCTCGTCTGGCGCTATGACCTCGTATGCCAGTACCGGAGCCTGGAGCCAGAAGAGGCGTCAGCATTGAAATTTTTCGTTGAGCGTGGCTCGTTCGCTGAGCTCTGCGAGTTATTGGGCGCAACACATGGAGAGCAAGCCCCCCTGCAAGCCGCAACTTGGTTGAAATTGTGGGTCGACGAAGGTTTGCTAAAGCGTAAGGCAACTATTCACGAATGACCCGGAACCTTTAGGCTAGCGACTTCTCTTTGGCCACTCCCGAGCGCGTCTATGACACACCGCATCATTCACTTCAAACAGCAAGCCTTGCTGGACCCAGAGACCTACCAGGCGATGCTGGCTGACGGCGTCGGCCATTGGGAGGCACTTGTAGGAAAATCCGTCGGAATAGAAGACGAAAAAGGCCATGAATTCGCCGCATTGAAAAGCTTGTTCAAGCGGAAGCGCTACTCCTATGACGCGCTGGAAATGCGCGAGCCAGGCGATCACTCAAGCTGGCTTCGCGGCCGAGATGGCGAAGAAGGTATTACTAACGAGGTCACCAGTATCCACGGGCTGAAAGAGCTCTCAGAACTGGAGATTTAGTCGGTCGGCAGGCCAGCGCTCAAGCGCTGACCTGGGCCGCATAACCAAGCTCCTGGATCAGCTCGCGGATCAATTCGGCACTTTCTGTGCTCTCTACCGTGACCTTGCCGGCCACCCGATCCACCTCTACGCGTGCGTCCTGATCCAGCGTCTGGATGGCCTTCGTGATTTTGCTGACATAACTGCCACAACCCATCCCCGAAACATTCAGGCTGAACATCTTTCTCACCTCATTTCGTCCGCGGCTCAAGTTACCGCACAGACAGCATCGACCTTGACACGATGGCAAGGTCAAGTGCGCAAACGCAACAATAAGGCTCAGCCGTTGTTCACAGGCATGAGAATGGGGGTCGATGAACACACCACGACGTGTCTTGCGCCCCTTGTCAGGGCGACATACAGATTCTGAGCGGTCATAAGCTCAGGATGCAGAACAACCGAGACATCCGCTTCCAACCCCTTGAGGAGTAATGTGCTGCCTACCGAGCGCCTTCCAATCGGCCTGGCGAGGTGTCGATTGCGCTCACGCGCTTGAATGGCGGCGCTTAGAAAGTCGGCTGTACCTCCCGCCACAGCTTGCATAGCGGACCGGCAGCAGTGCAGAACTTCCGGTCGGTACACACGTGCCCCCGGCTGTTCAGCGAGCGCATTGATCACGCGGAGCGCCCGCTCCGGCGTTGGCGCTGCTACGAATGCAATCGCCTCAGCCTCGGCCTCGGTCGGAGGCGTTCGGGCCCGTCCTGTGCGCAGAGACTCCACACGCGTTCGCAGGTTCGCTGCACCTACCCCTGTCATCACGCTTGAAGCAAACTCAATAAGTTGTGCCAGAGCATTGGCACCCTGCAGGTCAAAGTTTCTGGCGAAGCTCACGAGGTCTCTTAGGTCGACGGCTTCGACGGCCATGGCGCCGGGTGTCTGGCTCGTGAGCTGATGGCGACCTTGCACGTTGATGGAGTCCCCGATGATGAGGACGCCGCCCTGAGCGTTGGGTGCCTCGGTTCTCGCGGCCACTAGCCGCTGCTGGACTTCGGTACCGGCGTTTAGCTGAACCCAGCGCACTTCCGCCGGAGCCGTGCGCAGATCCACCGGCTGGCCAGCTTGAAGTTGTTGCCGTATGGCGAGCAGCCACTGCCCGAGGTTCTCAGCGCCGGCCAGTCGCCAGCGCCACGGAGTCCCCAGTTCTCCCGCTGCCGGGAATTGGGGTAGTACCTCGTTCGTCCAATGCACCAGTCGGTTGCCACGGAAGCCGAAGATGGCTTGCATTGGATCACCGAGCACGCAGGTCGGAAGCACCTGGGCTAAACCTGAAACGATAGCGTGCTGGACCACATTGCAGTCTTGGTACTCGTCGACAAGCAACCGCGCGTAGGTGGCACGGAGAGACTGAGCAAGGTGGCCAGCGTGCAGTAACTGCCTGGCGGCCTCTCGAATTGCAGGGTAGTCAGTGTTGGGCTGGTGGAGCTCCAAGATTTGCGGGTTATGGCCGCTTCGCGCCGGGAACTTGGCGATGAGGCGCATCGAGAATCCGTCGATGGTGGATACTCGATAGGCGGAGCTAGGGACACCGGCGCGTCTCAGGCGTGCCCGTAAGGCCGCAACGCCTGCGTTCGTATGCGTTAGTACGAGGATGGGTTTGCTCTGTCTATGCGCGATGAGCGTCTCGGCAATCAATTGCGTTTTTCCACAACCTGCGGGGGCTGTTATGGAGCCACGCTCGATAGCAAAAAGATCGATCTCAAGGGGCACTTGTAAACGTCCAGAGCTGATTCGTGACTGCCATGAAGCCCGGGTCGGCGTTCTGTAGAGACGGGCCGACGATGTCCCTTGCAACCTCCTGATAGGTTGTCAACGACTTGAACCACCCGCTGTTGCGGATACGAGATGCAGCTCCCAACAGCTCTCGCGTCGCGTGCGAGTAGCCCTGAATAAGTCTTTCAGCTTTGATGTCATGTAGTGTCACACGTCCTTGGGACTTCGACTGGATGTGTGCGTTCATCAGCTCTGCACCCACTATTGCTTCGGCTTTCGCCAGAAGTGCATCGAGTGCTTGGTCACTGAGATGGCGGAAGATCTCGTCCTCCAAAGTTAGGCCTGGTCGCCATGTAAGAATTTGTCCGCCTGCGGCCAAGAATGCTTCAGGGAGCCCCGCGGTCGAAGGCTTGTCGGCGTCTACAAAAACCATCACGCGATAGCCTAGGTTCTGAAGTGCTGTTCCACGGATAAGACTGTTATCGGGACTTCCTCCGCCGGCGTCCACATAAGCGCCGCCATGAGCCAGGAATGAGGTAGCGCCAAGACTGACCCACCATTGATCAAGGCCTCGCGCGAAGCCAACCTCGCTGGCACCCTCGCAAACGATGATGGATTTGGCGAGGAATGCCTCTGGGTCCTTCCGAAGGGTACTTTGTACTTCGTTGGCCTCCCCAGCGGCCATAACGCTGTGGCGTTGATGCCCAGACCGAACAACGAATAACTGGCTGCCGGACAATTCGCGCAGTGCAACCGGTGAGTGCGTCGTCATGAAGACCTGCAGCGGAGCGGCAGCGTCCTTTGCGCCCAGGGAGTCCAGGAATCGCATGAGCCGATGAGGTTCAAGCCCATATTCCACCTCATCGACAAGAGCTATTGGCGCGGCGCTAGCCGCAGCTCTTTGCAACCCTGCCACTAGTAATCGCGACGAGCCCGTGCCAAGGGAGCGAAGGGGAATGCCTGTTTCGCTGTGCAGCGCGATGGCCCCCTCGCCAATCGACACAGAGTGTGCGTCAAGTAGTGCCTGCGGCATCGCCCCGACCGAAACGCCGAGCTGTTGTGCTGTCTGCTGCACGACCTCAAGCGTTTGGGTTAGATGCGTGGCCGCTTGATTTCCAAAGTTCGCTCTTGCCTGCCTGGCTGCGCGCGCGAGTTCGGCACCCAGCTCCGCGCGTTCATCAGTGAGTCGATTGAGCACCGAGCCACGACTCCACGACAGGTTCGAGCTCGCAAAGCTACCGATGCGGGCGGGTGCTAACGCCGCTCGCTCTTTCCAGGGAAGGGTGCGCTCAAGCTGCTGCTGTTCCGAGCGCTCAGAGAAAAGCGTCCAAGAGGGCTCCAAATCAGCACCAACTTGCAGAAGCAGCGTGATGACGGTCTCAAGGCCTGCCCGTGGTTCGTCTTCGATCGCCCCCGTTTCGGGATTGAATCCACGCAAGAACTCGCCGTAGACATCGATGTCCATCAGAGATGCAGGAAGATCGCCCAGTGTCACGCTGATGGTGATGGGCACTTCGACGTTCAGAGCGAAGAAGTCCATGTCGCCGAACGTGATGCTTCGGCGGGCACCGAGGCAGAGGTCAATCGCGTCGAGAATGCTGGATTTTCCACTGTCACCCGGACCAATGAGGCAGTTAATTCCGGGGGGCGGCACCCAGTCGAGCGCCTGGATAGACCGGAAGTTGCTGATTTTCAGTCGGCGAATGCGGGCCACGGAGTGTCCTCATGGGTTAACAACGGTCAGTCTCCTACCCGCAGCGGCAACAGTCCATAGAACCTCAGCGACAGATAGATCAAGTTGGAAACTACCGTACGGCATTTTCCGCTCAGATGCGCTTCGGAATAATCGCCTTGCCGGTGGTATGCACCTCGTCCTGTCGGAGCCTAGCCGATGTCCGTGGTTTTCAACCTCAGAGCATTGAAAACCACTGAAGCCGAACTGACACTCATAGCCAACGCAGCGATCAAGGGCGACAGAAGATGCCCTGTCAGTGGGTACAGCAGCCCAGCAGCTAGCGGGATTCCCATAGCGTTGTAGAGGAACGCAAAAGCAAGGTTCTGCCTCATGTTCTTCACGGTGGCAACTGACAAGGTGCGTGCTCGCAGGATGCCCATCAGGTCTCCCTTAACCAGCGTCACTTGGGCGCTGTTCATCGCCACGTCGGTGCCCGTACCCATGGCGATTCCGACGTCGGCCCTGGCCAGAGCCGGTGCATCGTTGATGCCGTCCCCAGCCATGGCCACTCGGCGACCGTCACCTTGCAGATCAGCAACTAACTTCTCCTTGTCCTGTGGCTTCACCTCACCATGCACTTCCTCGATTCCTAACTCCTTCGCTACGGCTCTTGCTGTGGTCAGGCCATCACCAGTAGCCATGATGACCTTTACGCCCTCGCTTTGAAGTTTAGAGACGGCCTGTAGCGAAGTTGGCTTAATCGGATCGGAAACGGCCAGGAGACCAGCTAGGCGAGCGTCAACTGCCAGATAGATGATGCTAATGCCTTCCAGGCGCAGTTGCTCGGCACGATCACGCAGCGAGGCAATATCGACGCCCGCCTCCTCCATCAGCGCTGTATTACCGAGCTGCAGTTGATGGCCATCGACTTGTCCGCGAACACCGATGCCCGAGCCAGACTCGAAGGTGTCCGGCTTCACCAAGGCAAGACCTTGGCCACGTGCGTGATCGACAATGGCATGAGCCAGTGGGTGCTCGCTGCCCTGGTCGAGGCTAGCAGCCAAGCGCAGTACCTCGATCGAGTCGAACGACCCGACTCCTTCTGCACTATGAAAAACCGGCCGGCCCTCGGTCAGGGTTCCAGTCTTGTCGACGATCAAGGTGTCGATCTTGCACAGGTTTTCGATGGCACTGGCATCACGGAATAACACGCCGCTGCTGGCGGCCTTACCAGTCGCGACCATGACCGACATTGGCGTCGCCAAACCCAAGGCGCAGGGGCAAGCAATGATCAATACGGCCACGGCATTGATCAGGCCGAAAACCCAGCCTGATTCCGGCCCGAATAGCCCCCAGCCGAAGAACGTCAGGATGGCGATCAGGATCACCCCAACGACAAAATATCCCGCCACCGCATCTGCCATGCGCTGCATCGGTGCCTTGGAACGCTGAGCTCTCGCCACCATCTGGACAATCTGCGACAGCATGGTTTCTGCACCGACCTTTTGTGCCTCCATCACCAGGCTCCCATGGGTGTTCATAGTGGCGCCGATAAGGGCATCCCCTGCCCGTTTGGTCACGGGTAGTGGTTCTCCGGTAAGCATCGATTCGTCGACGGCGCTCTCCCCCTCTAGAACCGTACCGTCCACCGGAACTTTCTCTCCCGGCCGGACACGTAGGTGGTCGCCCTGATGGACATGTGTCAGCGGAATATCTTCTTCCTGGCCATCGGGCTTGATGCGCCGCGCAGTCTTGGGTGCCAACCTCAGCAGTGACTTGATGGCTGCCGAAGTCTGCGAGCGGGCCTTGAGTTCCAGCATTTGGCCCAACAGCGTGAGTGAGATGATCACCGCGGCTGCTTCAAAATAGACGCCGATGCGTCCGTCCTGGACAAAGGCCGCCGGAAACCACTGCGGAACCAAGGTAGCGGCCACGCTGTAGAGGTAGGCAGCTGCAGTTCCCAATCCGATGAGCGTCCACATGTTGGGACTGCGGTGCCGGATGGAGTCAATGCCGCGGGTGAAGAATACCCAGCCACCCCAAAGCGTCACTGGCGTCGCCAGAACCAGCTCAACCCAGTTCTGGGTCGTGCCATGAAACAGTTGCAAGGAATGGCCAGCCATCGCCAGTACGGTCACGATGACGGTCAACGGTAAGGTCCACCAGAACCGCCGCGAGAAGTCCTTCAGCTCTGGGTTTTCATCCTCTTCCAGCTCCGGGATGACAGGTTCCAGTGTCATCCCGCAGATCGGGCAGTTTCCGGGAGCCGGTTGACGAATCTCTGGATGCATCGGACAGGTGTATTCAGCACTTACGGGTGTCGATGTGGGTGCTGGAGTCACGTGCTGGTGATGCCCACCATGCGACTGATGGCTCATGTACTGATGAGGATCTGCTTGGAATTTCTCCAGGCACTTCGCACTGCAGAAACGATAGGCCTTCCCTTCAACGCTCTCGTGGTAAGGGCTATCAGGTTTGACCTCCATGCCACACACCGGGTCGCGCTGGCTCTCGGAGTGAGCGAGCGAGTTATGTGCATGATCCTGGTCATGATGGCAGGAGGTCTTATGCATGCGATTTATTTCCTTTCTTCGTCCTTGGAAACAGCGGTGCTGCTGGAGTGGGAATGCCCGCCGTGATTGTGGCCAAACAGATGCATCAGCGGGCACAGCAGCAGGATGAGGTACGGCAGGACCTGCGAAAGATGACCGTAATGCTCACGCGCCACATAGAAGATGCCGATTACGGCCAGCATGATTAGCGAAATACCGATCTTGCTCTTCCAGAAAGGCGGTTCAGTCGTGCTGGAGTGATGAGTGTGGTCCATGACAATAGCCTCAATTCAATGGCTGTTGGATCAGCATAGGCGGCTCAAGTAAAGCGGAGTTGACACGTATCAATAGAGTTCAGCGTACGGTCACCTTACCGACCATTCCCGATTGATAATGTCCAGGAACATTACAGGCGAATTCCAGATCAGTGGTCTCGGAGAAGGTCCAAACCAGCTCTTCGCGTGCGCCAGGTCCTACCAGAACACTGTTGGGATCGTCGTGCTCCATGCCGACCATCTTCATGCCGCCCATGGCATGGTCCATATTGCTCATGACATGCGCTGCAGTCGGGGACAACGTGCCGTTCTGAAACATCGCGGCCATCTCTTTCTGATGCGCGGCATGGGAAGCGGCTTTGCCAAGGTTGAATTCGTGCAGCAGAGCCCCCTCGTTTTGCAGTACGAAGCGAACAGTCTCGCCCGCCTTGATTTCCATTACCTTGGGTTCAAAAAAGATGTCCCCCATCCGTACTTCGATGGTGCGGTCTACTGCCTGGCTGTCTCCCGGTTGCCCGATGCTGTCTTTGTTGTGTCCCGGGCTGGCCAGAGCGTTCGCAGTGCTGACCAGCAAGCCAACGGTGGTGACAATGGATACTGATATGAGCTTCATGGTGAGCACCTGTGGTAATGAGGAAGGAAACGCCCTGATGCTAAACAGGTGAAGCTGCCGGCACGCTGACGCGAAAAATACATCACAGTAAGGTTCGTTAGATTGGTGCTACCCAGAACCGTGGCTAACGGGTAGCACCGCTCCGCCGTCGATCTAACGCAGGGCGAATTCACCCACCATTCCCGCCTGATAATGTCCAGGTAGCGTGCAGGCAAAGCCCAAGCTCCCAGCCTTGGGGAAGGTCCACACGAACTCTTTGGTTGTGCCGGGCTCAACGAGAATCGCGTTCGGATCGTCATGCTTGGCTTTGATGACTTCCGGATACCCAGGCGGGTTGGCATCACCAGTGCCATAACGCTCATGCCAGACAATGCTTTCGGCCATGCCTGTCGGCGTCAACGTGCCGTCCTTGAACAAGACCGCCATCTTGCGCTGGTGTTCCAGTTGGGACGCTGCCTGCCCGATGTTGAACTCGTGCATCAATGCACCTTCGTTCTTCAGAACGAAACGCACGGTTTCACCTGGCTTTACATCGATCGTCTTCTGGCTGTAGTTGATGTCTTCCATCTTCACGAAGACGGTACGAGTCGCCGGCGTCGCCTGGGCCTGCTGCCCAATGCCATTGCTACTGTCGCTGGTCTCGGCAAATGCCGGAAAAGTGGTGCTGATGAACAGTGTGCTGATCAGCAGCTTAAGAGGGATGCGTTTCATGGTGAGACCTCGCTAGGTAGGCTGGAAATCTCATGCTATTCCCCGCTTCCTGCCAGGCCGCTGACCCCAAAACTACAATTGCGTCAGCTTGAAAAAAGCACGGCGCCATTGAGGCGCCGCTAGGCCAAAGGAGCAATCACGGAAGGCCTGGAAGATGGGGGAAGCTCTTACTTATGGCACTCTTTGTCGGCCATCATCAGCTTGTGCTCGCGAATCATTTGACCCAGCACGTCGTCTACTAACTTGTCGTGTTTTTCCATCCAGGCCAAATGATCTTCGGCAGTCATGCCTGGAGCAGGATGTTCATTGTGCAGCTGACTCATGAGGTCTTCGAGCATGTTCATGTGCTCCTTCATATGCACATGCCGCTCGCCGACTGGGGCCTTCTCTGCCTGGATCAGCACGGCTTCCGCTTTGTCGCGCATCTGCTGCATGCGCTCAAAGGTACGATCACTCCCCCCTTCGGCCCAGACCATAGAAGAAAGCAGCAGCGAACCAACCAGAAGTAAAGGTTTCAGCGAATTCATAGGGGCAGTCTCCATCAGGGAAAGCTGTAATCGGCACTCTGCTTTAGGTCTTAACGAGAGCCGTGAGCACAACCCAGTGCTCATGCTTGCACCTTAGACAAAGCCCCCTGTCAGTGACCTGAAGCCAGGATTACATTTTCGTAAGCTTCTGGTTGGTGGTGCCGTTTGCCTGCAAACTCAGGCCACCCGACTTTTGGAATCTGCTCGCATGAAACTACTTGTAGCTGAAGATGAACCCAAAACCGGTGCGTACCTACAGCAAGGTCTTACCGAGGCCGGATTCAATGTCGACCGGGTTATGACAGGTACAGATGCCCTTCAGCACGCTCTGAGCGAGTCCTATGACCTTTTGATCCTGGATGTGATGATGCCTGGATTGGACGGGTGGGAAGTGCTGCGCATGGTGCGAGCGGCAGGAAAAGATGTCCCTGTGCTGTTCTTGACCGCACGCGATGGTGTGGAAGACCGCGTTAAAGGTCTGGAGCTTGGCGCGGACGACTACCTGATCAAGCCATTTGCTTTCTCAGAGCTTTTGGCCAGGGTCAGAACGCTGTTGCGCAGAGGCAATGGCTCTCCTACGCAGACCACTATGAGAATTGCTGATCTGGAAGTCGACCTGATGAAGCGGCGTGCGATCCGTGGCGGGAAAAGAATTGACCTGACGGCCAAGGAGTTTTCCCTCCTGGAATTGTTACTGCGCCGGCGCGGCGAGGTCCTCCCGAAATCCCTGATTGCCTCTCAGGTTTGGGATATGAACTTCGACAGCGACACCAACGTCATCGAGGTTGCTGTACGCCGGCTACGCGCAAAGATCGATGATGATTTCGATCTCAAGCTGATCCATACCGCCCGCGGCATGGGGTACATGATGGATGCGCCGGAGTGAATATGAAGCACCTTTCGCTGACAGCACGCATGAGTCTGATGTTCATGTCTGCGGTAATTGCAGTTCTGACGGTAGCAGGACTGAGTTTCAATATGCTCAGTCAGCACCACTTCAGAATGCTGGATCGGCAGGCCCTGGTTGAGAAGCTCGAATCAGCCAAGCATATCCTCAATAATGCCCGCGGCGGAGCAAGCCTTTCCGAAGAGTTACCGCAATTGCGAGCCTTGCTGGGAGCGCATCAGGACCTGGCGGCAACCATCCTTTCTAGCGACGGCGCGGTTCTCTTTTCCGATCCCAGAGCAGTCGAGATTCCTGAAAGCTTCAGGCGTGCTAACGAGCAGAGCATGTGGGAGTGGCAGAACGGACAGCACATGTACCGCGGTATGACGGCACAAATTTCGGTAGCCGACCAACCTGAACCACTTACAGCCCTGCTGATTCTCGACGTCACCAATCACACACACTTTTTCGACACGCTGCAGCGATGGTTCTGGGTTGGATTGATCATCAGTGCTCTGGTTAGTGCCGCGTTAGGCTGGGTGGTTGCTCGAAGCGGCCTCAAGCCTCTGCGGCAAGTTACGCGTGTGGCCACCGCAATGTCCGCTCGGTCGTTGCAGGAACGAATCCCTCTAGAGCCGGTGCCGCTAGAACTTCAACAACTGGTTGCATCCTTCAACGCGATGTTGGCTCGACTTGAAGAGGCCTTCATTCGCCTATCCAATTTTTCGGCTGACATCGCTCACGAACTACGAACGCCCGTTAGCAACCTCATGACCCATACTGAGGTGATCTTGAGCCATAAGCGCGACATCACCGCTTACGAGGAGAATCTCTACTCCAACTTGGAAGAATTTAAGCGCATGTCACGAATGATTGATGACATGCTGTTCTTGGCCAAGGCTGATAATGGCTTAATCATCCCAGAGCAAGCCAGGATCGAGCTGGCTGACGTAGTCTTCAAACTGTTTGACTACTACCATCTACTGGCCGAAGAGCACGGAATTGGACTATCGCTCATTGGCACAGGCCAAGTACTGGGAGATCGGCTGATGCTTGATCGTGCGCTATCCAACTTGTTGTCCAATGCGCTGCGCTACACGCCGGCGGGAAAGACAATTTCGGTTCTGATCCGCCAGGCAGCGGACTCCACCACCTTCAGTATCGAGAACCCAGGGGACACAATTAGCTCAGAGCATTTAGAGAAGCTCTTCGACCGCTTTTACCGGGTCGACCCCGCTCGGCGGGAGGGAAGCCCGAGCAACGCCGGGCTCGGACTTGCCATCACCCGATCCATCATTGAGGCTCACAAAGGCCGCATCTGGTGCACCTCAGCCGCCGGCCTCACGGGCTTTCACATCGAATTGCCCCATTCCAGATGATGCCGATCTGGCGGTAAGTAGGCTACAGCTAAACCGCTAGCCCAACTTGACAGGGTGGGTGCAACTCGACTGAGCGCAGATTGCATTCGCCATCCAGATAGGTAACGAGCGGTGAGCTGACACCAGATCACCCCATTCGCTCTCGGGTAGTAGTTTATGAAGTTTGAAAACGGCATACCCCACGCTTGCCTCGCCAATCCAATCCAATGCTCGAATGGCTTCCCCCGCTCCAGTAGCGCCTAGAGCCATCAACCATCGAGGCGCATACCGAATCGACACGGTGGTCTTGCCTACCTGAAGCTCCCTAGAGCGTCCGTCGGTTAGAAAGACATAGCGAACTGGAACCTGTGTGCTCAGCCCTAATTTATTCGCGGCACGAGCCCCGTGGTCGACCAGCACTTCACCCAGCGCATTAGCCAGCGAGTGGACAACCTTCTCCGGTGCCGGCGGGCGCACGCCGAACCGAGTTTCGACTGCGGCAACATAAATGCCCCGAGCAACGCGAAACAGCTTTCCACCTTCGACCAGGCGAGAGAGTCCTCGCTGCACAGCATGGCGAGAACCATGATGCAGGAATCTGCTAGGTGTCAGAACCTCACCTTCTGGAAGCTGTTGAATGATGTCCAGGATTTTTTCGGGAAGAGCCTTCATTGTCCTGTCAAACCTCGTGAGTGGCCCTGCCAAGAACCACCAGAGGTGGCGACCATCTCATGCGGGACACATCATCGAACAATAGACCTGGTGCTTGGCTCCGTCCTGTGAGTACAGGCAATCCCTGTGCGAGTAGGTCTGGCCTGATGCCGTTTTGAAGTCGTAGCCCAAGACTCGTTCGTCCCGGTCATAGACCCTTATCAGCTCGGTCAGCTTCTCCATCGTCCAGTCATTGGATCCATTCAGCCTCGCGGGCAGTACAACCTGGACTGCCTCGACCAGCGTTCCCTCAGCGCGTCTTTGTAGCATGTGCTCCAGCTCTTCCTCGGTCGGAATCAGAAGCATCGTCCGCCAGGCGGTGGTCTTCCGGCGGCGATTGATCACCACGTAGAACCAAGGGCGATGTTCCTCGAGCTCGACGAAACGCCACATTTGAAAGTCATCTCCAAACAACGGCGGATACGCAATTTCAGCGCGCTTGTACGTGAGAAACATCAGTACACCCTCTTTTAAGCTATATATAGCATAGCCCCAAGGGCGCTAAAAAGGCTTCATCGTTCCTTTTGCGAGACAGCAAATGGAACTCAATGAAGCGCTTGGTCTGGTGATCAAGAATCTGAGAAATTTGAAGGAGCTGCCCCAGGAAGGGCTCGGGCCTAGCCAGAGTTACATCAGTGCGATCGAGCGCGGAAAATGGAAGCCATCGATTGAAAAAGTTGAGCAAATTGCCGAGGTTGTGGGCATCCATCCTTTGACACTGCTGGTCCTGGCTTACCAAAAGCAGACGCCTGGACTGAAGCCAGATGAGCTTCTGAAAAAGATCCAACGAGAAATCACGAACCTGAAGGACAGCCTTTCACCTGAGTAGGCATGTACAGGTGAGATCGATGCAGGTAACTGCCGTTCATGCAAGTTATTGCGGCATCACCTTGCATCACGACCACTGTTGCGCAACACTGGGCGCATCGGAGTGACTGACCAGATGAGACCGAGCACTCTCCAGCGGCGAAAGCCGTAGTCGCGCAAGGCGGCTCGCAAGTGGTGTCTGGATCGCAATATTCAAAAAAGGTGCCTATGGTGCCTTTTTTCGTTTCTGGCTACCGTTTGGTCGAAACTGGCTCCCCCGCATACACCTTTGAACACAGCAGACCAAACGCCATTCGGCCCGACAGCTGAGGCGCAGACATGCTCGGATCCTGCGGATAGGCGCTCTCAACCACTAGGTGCAGATCCTGTAGGCAGAGACTCCTGATCGGATAGATGCGCTTGTAAGCGCTTGGGATAGCGACGCTCCGAAGCCCCCAGCGAATTAACCTGTTCTCGCGCCTCGCCTGCCGCTACACTGGGCGCGCAGCCCAAGAGCTTCCTCTCCCGGGCGCTGTACCGGTGATGAAACTTGGTTCGAGGCGGCCCCTGAGGCCGCCTTTATCATTTCTGCCCAGCCGAAAGCGGCCCTAGCCTGTAATCGAGGAACTGAAGACGGGCCCCATAGCTCCCAGCGGCAAGGTCTCCGACTGCTCTTCTATTCGCCCCGCCAGGATCACATCGTCCTGTGTCGGGAAATGCCGCAAAAGGAACTTGGCATCTCGCCGCACCTTTTCAGGCAGGCTGCTATCTCGGGACAGTTCAACGAGAAAATCTCGAGTCTGCACCACAGCGCGAGAGCGCTCATTCGGCATTGTCATTCCCATCTCCATCAAAACCACGACTCCTCTGGCAGCATACGCCTGGATTCCTGATAAGTGGCTGATGCTGACGCAGTTGGACGCTGAGCCAAACACCCAAGACCTTTTGGCCGAGAGTAAGAGCAGCAACTTAGTCAAGCCGGCAGCCCGTACTCAATAGCGAGCAACACCTGGCGTACAGCTCGGCCACCGACCTCGGTGCTCAGCAGGGAAACGGGTTGCACGTTTCCTAACGCAATATTGGGCCGCGTGAGCCAGCGAGACGCCGCGACTTGATCTGACTCCAAGGCGTTCATCAGCACGTCGACAAGGTTAGCCAGTCGACAAAACGCATCGCCCTCAGCTGGCGTCATGAGGGAAGCCCTCTGGAGTAATACCGATCCAGCTTGCCACGACGCAGGGCTCAATCCCCAGCTCCTCCGCCAAGCGAGTGGTTAGCTCGACTTGGAGTCTTGCCATGGTCGCCTGATGCAGGCTCTTTTGGCTTTGGGGCAGCCCGAGTCGTTCAAGACTTTTCATCATGGCAACCACTGGTTGTGATGTTGGCACCAGCCCCGACACTGGTGCTGGTTAATTCATGGGCCGCCCTAGCGCTGCAGATGGAGGTTCATTTGTGCGCTGAAACTGCTCGCAGACCGCGGGTCTTATGCGAAGCAGCCTTATTTGAGCTGCTTCGCTTCACGCCCCTTGAATTCTGGCTTGATGGCCTCATTTGATCTTAAAGAGCCAGTACGTATCTGCGATCCAGATGCCCAAGGAGGGCAAGTGGAAAAACAAGAAAAGTCTAAGCCTGCCAACGGGCGGTACGATACCGATAATGAGACGAAGCGCATCGTCTGGATCCAATCAGCTGGTCATTGCGAGCTCTGTGGCACGGACCTCACGTACGATTATCGTGCAGGAAAGCCCATGAAATGGGGCGAGGTAGCCCACATCCTGCCAGCCAGCCCGAAGGGGCCAAGGGGGCGAGATGATCATGATGAGGCCAAGGCCGAGTCGCTCACCAACGATACCGCTAACCTCATGCTGCTCTGCCCTGGCTGCCATGAAAAAATCGATCGCGATGCTGATGGCTACCCAGAAAGCGATCTGAGCGGCCTGCACCAGGCATATTTGGAGCGAATCCGGTTGGCCGCAACCACGCCTGACGGCGGCAGAGCCATTCCGGTGATAGTGCAAAGTCAGCATTTCGCGACGATCAACGACATCCCTGTTCGTGATCTGTTGGGGGCAATGTCCGCAGAGGGACTAACTGCATTCGATCATGCCATCAAGATCACTTTCCCTGCCCCGAGTCATCGTGGCAGGGATGCCCACTACTGGCAGAGCATCCAGGACAGCGTTCAGCACGAGTTAGAGCAGCAGCTAAAGCGTCGTGGAGGAGCCTATGGCGATGCCCCTACCTTGGCCGTGGTGGGATTGGCAGACATCCCTGCGCTGATGATGCTGGGACAATCCTTGGGCGATCGATCCAAGCGTCTGCTCTTCTCGTTCAACCGCGAGCATCAGCTACGTTGGCCTAACCAGTCAGCTGAACCGCCGGAGTTTGTGTTTACCCCACCAGCGGATGGAGATGGTCCGCTTGCACTGGTGCTGTCTATTTCCGCTCAGGTCCCGCTTCGCGACGTCGAAGTGGCATTACCTGGCGCACGTATCGCAGAGTTAAGCATCCCAGAACCGAGTTACGCGATGGTTCAGAACCGTCGCGTGATTCACGCTTTTCGCGACGCCCTACAAATGCACTTGAGCCGACTTGAGGCCGCGACGGCAGACACAATTCATGTGTTTGCGGCCATTCCAGCTGCGTTGGCGATTGAGTTTGGTGCCTTGCTGACCACGCAACATCGGCATCCTTACCTGATTTTCGATCGAGACAAAGACAACCAAAACAGGTTCACGCCAACACTACAGTTGGGCCACCAGGCCCAGGAGGTCCGCTGATGTCCATGAGCAATGAGCAGAGCAAGCGCGGGAGCTGGGAACATTTTCTGCTCCGTGCAGCACGGGAGGTCTCACTGTCGGAAGCACAGTACGAGAAGATCAACGATCGATACTCCCAGCTGCAGAAAATCCTTAATGCATCCGACAATCCGCTACTGGCGGAGGCGCATATTTTTGTTCAGGGCTCCATGCGCCTGAAGACGACGATCAAACCCGTTTCTGGTGCTCCCGAAGATTTGGATACCATCGATGCGGACGCCATTATTTGGCTTCCCCATGCCCAGGGGGCTGGCGCTCAAGAAGTTCTGGATGCTATCGAAGAGCGATTCAGGACAGGCAGCCGCGTCCAAGAAGAAATCAAGCCGCTGCGTCGCGGCATCCGGATCGTCTATGCCGACGAAAACCCCGGATTCCATATCGATGTCACGCCAGCGCGTGCCATCAATGGGAACTCTCAAGGCAATGGCGAAGGTAAGCTGGAAGTGCCAGACCGGGAGACAGGATGGAAGGCGAGCAGCCCTATCCCCTACTCTAACTGGCTGCAGGTCGCTTCTACGCAGACGATCTCCTTCGAGGAGCATCTGGCTGTCGCGAAAAGTCAGCGTGCCTTTGATGCCGCCACTCAGGATCCGCTGCCTCAATATGAGGAGTACCTCGATCAAGACCCACTTAGGGCGACGATCAAGCTGCTGAAGCGGCATCGGGATGAGTGGGCCATTCGGACAAAGAATGAGAGCTTCCGACCTATTTCAGCAGTCATCACAACACTCGCCACTCATGCCTACCTGGACGTGGCGAAAGAGTCTCAGTCGAAACCGCTAAGGCCGCTGGACGCGATCCTCGAAATCGTACGGAGGATGCCGGATCACGTCAAACACCGGGGGAACGAATGCTTGGTCTGCAACCCCGCCGACAGCGGTGAAAACTTCGCGGAGAAATGGAATAGACCGAGCGAGGGGCATCGCTACCGCCGGGCGTTCCAAGACTGGCACTCGAATGCCAGCGCATCCGTATCACTGGGGCTTGAGAGCTTCGAGTCCGCAGAGGCCTTTGCCAAGGCGGTCAAGGAAAACTTTGGCATGGGGCCTGCCTTCATTTCTGCAGTAAATGGCGAGATTCCGTCCAACTGGACGATGCCAGGCCGCCCGGACGGAACCACCCGAAACTCCACGTCGATGGGCGCACTGTTTGGCGGTGTCAGCGGAACAGCGAACTCACAAGAGGATGTGAAGCCAGTTGGGCGTCTTGGTTGATCAGATGGAGACACCTCTGCAGCGGGGCATAGCCGCGCTGCGAGGCGCTCTTGGCGAAGATGCCGCACTTGCACTGCTTCAGCCTGTGACCACACGGTCTGACGAAGCCGCAAGTTATTACTTTCCTTTGCCCGTTGACTATACGGGCACGGAGCGGCGGCTACGTATCAGCTTTCCGAGGAATTTCCCCCGCGGCGGATTAAGGCTTACTGTCGAACCTTCGCCATGGCTTATATGGCCCCACGCCATGGAAGTCGGGCTCTGCCTGCATGGCTTCCAGGAGCGCCCAGTGATGGGCACCCCTGAATACGTGGTGTCGGATAGCCTGGCTCGGTTACGCAAGATCGTAAGCTTGTCCCAAATGGGGTCATGCGCGGCGGCGCGGGATGCCGAATTTCGGCGCGAAATCACATCCTACTGGTCGAGGCAGCAGGGACTGTCTCTACAGAACCTTATTCTTCTGGATCGCCCCCAAGCTGCCTCGCAGCTGTTTGCCCTAAGCGATCCTCGCCAAGCGTTGCCGTCCGGCCAGGAAACAGTCTGGCTCGCAACAGATCTGTCATCACTGAAAAGGCACTGCAAGCGCACGATTGGCCGATCCCCCAGGATGCGTGCTCCCGAGACCCCAGGCTTCTACGCAAAGCTTCAGAGTTATCCGGATCTGCGCATTCCGGCCCCTGAGTTACTGCTCACATGGCTCATTCCGCACCTTACTCCCGGCGACCGCACGCAGCTGTTGGCTTGGTTCAATGAGCGTGGCTCGCTACCTAACCGCTGGATCGCTTTGGAGCTTCCGGGAGATACCGGTGCTCCGATCTACTGCCTTAACGTTCGCGCTTACGGCCCACAGTTGGATCGAGGATCAAAGTTTTACCTACGTTCAGCGCGGCGCCGGCCAGCAGTCGCGGTAAGCCACCCCCCAGTTCTGATCCGAGCAACGACCCTGGATGTACTGGATCGGACAGAGATTTTGTCCCGTGACCTCAGCGGTGTGGCGCAGAACCTGGAAGCGGCTCGCGTAGTTTGTGTTGGGGTCGGCTCGTTGGGTAGTACGGTTGCCATACAGTTGGCGCGCTCGGGTGTTGGGCATCTGACACTCATTGACCCGGATCACTTGGTGTCGGCGAATCTCGGCAGGCATGTGCTCGGGGCCGATGACCTAGGCCTGGCCAAGGCCGAAGCGCTGCAGGAGCGAATTCGCAAAGACCTGCCTACCACGGAGGTCGCTGCGTTCGCAGACTTCGCTGAAGTGGTGATGTACCAGAATTCCGAGGTATTTGATAAAGCGGATCTGGTCGTAGTTACCACTGCGGATTGGCAGTCAGAGGTGGCTCTGTGGAGCGCCAAGTCGAATGGCACATCCTGGGGTCTACTCCAGGCCTGGAGCGAACCTCATACGCAGGTGGGGCATGTGCTCCTTGCACCATCGGGTGCATTTGATGCTCGAGGCCTATTCACAGAAAACGGTGAATTTAGGCACAAGTTCACCGAGTGGCCGGAAGGTGGTGTCGTCGCCCTTCCCGCCTGCGGAGAGAGTTTCATCCCAGGAGGTTCTCTGGGAATGGTGAACATTGCTTCAATGGTCTCTCAGGCCGCATTACGAGCATTGAGCGGCGGCACCGGAACCCCGATCTGGGTGAGCAGCATCAATAGCCCTCACGACGTGGCGACGCTGGGAGGGCAGTATCTGGGTCCTGAACTACCTACCGGCATGCAGCACGCTCAGGTGGAGCGCGATTGGCCGGAGCAATTGGAGACAGCTCGATGACGGCCATCGCCTGGCAATGGAGCTGGCCCGGGGTGGACACTCATCTGTTGGTATCGCAGGACGTTGCGAGCCTGTTGGAGCGCTATCGGCAGAGGCACTTCGATGTGGAGCGTGGGGGACAGCTATTCGTCGACCCCGCAAGCGCTGCCGGACTGGTACTTGCCTTAGCGACGCCCCCCCCATCGAGATGACCGGGCTGGAAGAACTTGGCTGGAGTTGAATGCTCACCGCTGCCGAGACGAAATTGAACGAGCCAATGCTGCCGGGCTCCGACTGGTGGGGTACTGGCATACTCACCCGCAAAGCATTCCTATGATCTCCCCCACTGATGTCGGGAGTTTTTCCAGGTTTGCCGCGCGCTACACACAAGATCTGCCGCGGCCGCTGGCAATCATCGTGGGCAACTCCAGCAGCCCTGAAGGCATAAAGGCTTGGTCCTTCAGGGAGGGGCGTTATGTTGAAGCTGCATGGGGTAGCTGGCCAGGTTAGCGGTTACACCCGCCTGCCAGCATTAGCGCGAAAAGCTCCGCCTGAAATCGTGCATCGTCCAACGCATTATGGTTGGGTGAGCTTTGGGGTTTGAGCCGAGCGGTCATTTGGGAGGATTTGGTTTCCTTCCAGCGGCAGCCGGTAGCCCCCATGTAATACGCCTTCATATCAATTGCGGTGAACCCAAAGGGGTTTGCCCCAGCATACTTGTGGAAGTAGTAATTGATGAAGGACCAGTCAAATGGAGTATTAAGCCCCACGAAAACGACTTTCTGATCTGCCGGGCATACCTGGGTCAGCCATTGCTCCAACTTGAGCATCGCGACCTGCGGAGCAAGCCCCTCGCTTTCTAGCCTTGTTAGATCAAGGCCAGTTACGGCCACTGCTTCCGGATCGTGCTGTATACCGTCAGGCTGAAGCTCAAGATAAATAGAGCTGGCAGGCTCACTCACGAGGCAGGCCCCAATGGAAAGCAAGCTATAGATGCCCGGCACCGGCCCGGAAGTTTCTACGTCGACGGAAACATAAAGCTCATCGCTCACCATTTTACCCCTTTATTTAGTCCGATCCATTCGGACAGTATGCGGTGAGTTGTATAAGCCGAACACCCACCCCCATGGAGACGTCAGCGTCATGGACAACGCTCGTGATCGTATTACACAGGAAATTGTTGAGGCCGAGGACCTTAAACTGCTGGTGGCAGTGGATACCTATGGCTACCAATGCCCTGGTTGCAAAACTCAGGCCTTCCCGCGCGCCTACCGCCAGGAGAACTTGGTTCGGGCTCACTTTCAACTTCGCGACCCTCACGTCTCAGGTTGTGAGGTGGAGGGCGAAACTAAGGTTATAGCGCAGGGCAAGCGCGGCAGTGTTCAGCAGGAATTAGAGACCTCGCCAGGTTTATCACCCGCCCGGCTGCAGCTGGTTGAAGACCGTACCATCGTCGATCCTGCGCTACCTCACACCGAGTGTCAGACACAGAGCGTCAGACGGTTGGATGGAGCTACTGGCCTGGTGCGACGAGAGGGACGACGCGCTGCGAACAGTATTCGTCCTATCTGCCGTGCTTTTTTGCGTTTCCCCTTCGATAGGCATCTTTCTTTAGCTATCCCGGGTATTGCCCCAACGACCTATCAAACCGCCTTCAAGAAACTTCGGGCGAAAGGGTTGGAGCCATGTCCGAATGCACGCATTTTCTATGGAGAACTGGCCTGGACGCCAGCCGCTGAATCGCCCGAACACATAACCATTTCACTCAACGCGGGCGAATGGGAGGAGAAAAAACTAACGCCTTACCAGGTGGTCGTCCTCTGGAGCGAGTGGTCAGCAGTTGCCTGCGGGCGGCTGAAAAACGAGCTGGAAATAGCCCGTCAAGAGAACATGAAAGCCAAAAAAGATAAGCAGGCATCCCGCAGTTACCTCTTCTTTGTGGGCGCCCAGGATGCTAAGAACCCTGCAATTTTCCATGTGCTGGACCATCGACTCATTTGCACCGCACATGACGAACTGGTGTTCCCAGTGCGCAGCTAGGGGCGGATCGGGGCCGCGGAAGGCGGTCTTATGGCAGTCCCTCGGGCCAGTTTGAGATGTGTTGTAGCGCACTCAGCTGCCCAGGGAACACCCCTGTGCTCTCGACATAGCGCAATGCCGATTGCCCATCGCTCCAGCCTACGTACTGCATCAGCGCTTTGAGATCCCAGCCGCTGCGGGTGGCCCAGGTGGCAAACCCGCGGCGCAGCGAGTGGCTACTGTACAGCTCCGAAGGCAGCCCTGCCGCCTGCAGTACGGCGCGCATGAGTGGGACAACGCTATTTGGGTGCAAGCCCTGCTCACCTAAGTGCCCCCAGCGATCAATTCCACGGAATACCGGCCCTCGAGCTATGCCCGCCACGCTGATCCAGTCGACGTAGGCTTGTACTGGGCACAGCCTGGCCAGCGCCGGGGCGTTGAAGGTCTGGCCTTGGTTGTCGCGATCACCTTTGCTCCAGGGCAGGAACAGTTGCATGCCCTCCCCGGTCCGCACCTGGATGTGTTCGACCTGCAGGCGGCACAGCTCATCGCTGCGAAACGCCCGCCAGAAGCCAATCAGCATCAACGCACGATCGCGACAACAGCGCAGCAACCGCGGCCAGTCGTCCTCCGCTCGTGCTCTCCCCTCGGCCTGCTCCAGCCACAGCACGCACTGCTCGAGTTGGCGTAATTGCAGCGGTTCAGCCTGCTTCTCCTGACGCGGATGCAGGGTACGGATGCCCTTGAGAATCTGACGAACCAATGGGGTCTTGGTCGGATCGGGGAAGCCTTGGCTGACGTGCCACTGCGCCAGTGCCGCCAGGCGCAGCTTGAGGGTGTTACTGGACAGCGTGGCGGCGTGATCGACCAGGTAGCGCACGATGGCATCGCTGGTCGCCGGCAGAAAGCCGCCCCAGGTGACTTCGAAGTGTTCGAGCGCCTGCTGGTAGCTGCGCCGGGTGTTAGCTCGGGTACCGGCCTGTAGGTACCGCTCGATGTCCTGGCTCATCTGAGCGCATCTCCCTGGTGTACCGGTGAGCGACTGCCAAACGACGAAAATGCCGCTTCACCTTGGATAATTCGTGATTACCCAATTCTAGATTATTGGCAGAAAAGAAGGGAAATTCTTGATAAAGTGCTATGTATCTACATGGTATGTACTACAGAACGAAATCGTTAGGAGTCCTCGTTATGGCCCGTGGTGGAATCAACAAAGCTGTCGTGAAGAAAGCGCGGAATGACCTCCTCGCCCGCGGCGTCCACCCCAGTATTGATGCGGTGCGTATCGAGCTGGGCAACACGGGCTCCAAGAGCACTATCCACCGGTACCTGAAGGAGCTGGAGGCCGAGAGCGAGCCGGCCTCGCCGGGAGATGCGTTGAGCGGACCGCTGACGAACCTAGTCGGCCATCTGCTGGATCAATTGAGGCAAGAAGCGCAGCAGTCCGTGGCCCAGACCCACGAAGCGTTGCTGCGCGAGCGCACGGCAGTACAGCAGCAATCGGCCGTACTCGAGCCTCGGATGCGAAACCTCGAATCACAGTGCTCGGGCCTGGCTCTACAGCTGCAAGCGGCCCAGGAGTTGGTTCTCCAGGAGCAGCAACAGCGGCAAACGGTCGAAATCGACAACGCTCGAATGGTTCAATCCCTGCGGGATCTGGAGGTACGCGTCAAGGAGCGCGAAGAGCGCATTCAATCGCTTGAAGACATGCATCAGCACGCTCGTGACGGCATGGAGCATTACCGCCAGGCCAGCAAGGAACAGCGAGAACAAGAGCAGCGCCGTCATGAAACCCAGGCCAGCCAGCTTCAGGCCGAGATACGCCAACTGCAACAAACGCTGATGATCAAGCATGACGAGCTGACACAGCTGAACCGTGACAACGCACGACTACTCACCGAGGCGCGACAACAGCAGAAAGATCAGCGTGCGCTGGAGCAGCTTCTCGCGCAGAGGAGTCAGGCGCTGGAAAACGCTCAGAGCACACTGGCTAGCATGGGGCGTACGAATGAAACACTCGAACAGCAACGCCAGGCCCTGCAGGGAGAAGTGACTCGGTTGGATGAAGCCCGCACAGCGCAAACAGAGCAAGTGCAGAGCCTGCAGCGACGGCTAGCCGAAACTACTGATCAATTGAAGGCACTCGGACATGTGTCGCCGCCAGCCCATGTGCCGATGCCTTCAAAGAGTTAGTACAGGCGACTGCCCTGATCAGTCCCTGCCCAAGTGACAACGATTATTGGCCCGCAACAGGAACATCAATGCCGACGAAAGACGAATTGCGAGAGATCCTCGCGCGCCAGGCAGGGGAATTTCAGCACGCCGGCGGTGAGGTTGTTCTCTATGCCGCCAAGAGCGAGCCCACCAAGAAGCCCTGGAAGAAGAGACCGAGCCTGCTCGATGAAGCCTTTCGCCGTGAGCTGGAGAAGTCGGAAAAGGAGCTTCGGGACAAAGAGTGCCCATGAGCCCGGAGCCCCACTCCTGCATCGCCGCCGGCCTGCACATCATCGTGGAGGCTATCGCCGTGTCAACCAGGTGGTTCACTGCAGATAACAAGCCCTGTGCAGTTGTCCAGGTCATAAGCAACAAAGGTGGGCCAATGGGCCATCAGATCCAGTCGCAGCCCTGCCCTGTCTTCGAGCTTGACGCCGAAATGGAGGCCTTCCGCGAGTTAGCTGTGTTCTTCGGCAGCCCCCAGCACGCCGGCCGGCGGTAAGTTCAGGGCCGATCTCAAGCCTGTGACAAGCTCGGGGCGCTACGTAGTGCATCTGCTCGAAGTGCCTGAGGTCCGCACCCCGGCCGAGCTATCCCCGCCCGCCCGATCCTCATAGGTATGCTCCGCGTCCAGTAAGTCATGATCGAGTCGCCATTGCTGCAAGCTGTGGCTTATGCCCCACCAGTTGGCGGCTTTCACCAAGCTTGCACTGGCCTGGATAGAGCAACTGCCAACTTTTCTTTCCGCATAGGCGGCCCGCTTGACGTTCTCCCCTGGAACCTTAGCCTCGCAGTGTGGGCACACATCACTCGGCATCATCGAGACCGGCATCCCGCAAGCTAGTAATTCAGTGCGAAGTGCCGCTGAGGCTAAGAGTGTTTTGTGGTGAAGCCAAAACGGCTCCCGGCTTGCTTCACCATTAATGATTAGCAGGGACGTGGCCTCATGGTCCCGCCTGCAGTAAAAGCAGTGCGCCGGCGAAGCGTACTGGTCGATCACCGCTTGCTCGCCTACCTGCATACTGCCAAACCAAAAACGCCGATTGAGTAATGCTCGTATGAACTGGGCTATGGGAATCCCACGCAAGCGGAAAATGGGGTTTGGTGGTGAGTCATCAGCTTTGTGATGGATCATCATCTGCTTGGCATAAACCTCATAAGTGCCGTCAGAGTGCACTCCGACTCTCACTGCGGGGATTTGCTCTCGCACCAGAAACTGCTCCTGGCGATGAAGCCAGAGGGCTTTTACACCAGCGGATTTGTATCTGGCATGCCGCTCAACAGTGACCTTGTCGCTTTGCCGGCTCCACTGAACCTCGATCGCAAACCTTGCCCGGCCGCGGGAAGCCATAACGTCGGCCACCCACAATTCGCCTTCGCGAGATTCACCCCGCACCTCCGTTTCAGCGTCCCATCCGCTCTCAATAAGCGCCTCGCACACCTGCAGCTTAATCTCCAAGTGCTCGGCAGACTCCGATGCCGAAGTGCAGGTACCTTTGACTTTGTGCGCGAAGAACCGGGTTCCGCGTTCGCTCTTCTTTAAGACTACGCCGCGGCCGCAGCAGGGCATGCTCAGGTGCCGAAATTGGGCATTGGACTGCCGCAGCGCCTCCCACTCCCACTCGCTCATCTTGAATGAATGGATGCTCTTCCTATCCGCGTCGACGCAACGTAGAGGCATAGCAACTCAACAGCCAGTAGGAGTGGGACGATCTGCCAGACCGGTAGCGATAAATGGAGGCGCATACCGGTTGTACTCTGGCGTTGGGCCATGGGCCAAGTGCAGACGAGCATCGCACCTACAACCGACACAATCATAGCTAAGCTCAAATACGAGCATGCGCACACCGCGAGGCCATGCCGTTTTCACAACAAGCGATCCTATAATGAACCAACCAGATGAAGACATACCCAGAGCAAGCGAGGCGGAACATTTCGCTTTGGACTTTCCTTATCGGAAGTCGGTAAGAATCCGACGCGATCTGAAGCACTTTGATCTCTGGTTACAAGCAACCTACGAAATCACGATCGATAGGCCAATCCCTTTAGCCTATATCTACAAAGACTTCTTTCTCAGCCACGTCGCGCTCTATCCAAGCTCGGCGATGCCAGGTCGCCTACTGTCGGCAGACTTGGAGAATGAATTGCTTGGGTCAGGGTTACTAGATGCTGATGAGCTCAGTTGCCAGCAAGTAGCCTCGATGGTTTTGTCCGTCCTTCGCTGGCAGCACCATCGATACAAGGCAATAGATGCTCAGAAACTGTTGCGCGAGTTGCTTCCTTTTTATCGGCAGGTCCAATGGATAACGCGCAACAAAGAACTCACCTATCAATCGGCACTAAAGTCTGCAAGAGTTCTAAATGTGTTCCGTCGCCATCAGGTAACAAGCCCTCAACCTGAGCGCGACCTAGCCATGATCTTGCTGACCTGGGAATACGACTTTAGTCCATCAGAACTGATTCAGTTGAGCTTTGATAGCATTCGAATAAACCGCAGACCTCTAGAGTGGATATACCTCCGCTCTGAACTTCCAGTAAAGCTGGATCATATGACAGCTGTAACCATCTTTACCCTCCTTTGCGAGAATGTTGACTTGATGGACCTCAAGTCCCACGGGTTTATGAACCGCCAGGATGGCGGGGCCTGGCGTGCCCTGACCGTAAGTGAGGTCGAGGTGATCCTGGAGCGCCATTACCGATATGCGGGTACCCTATATGGATTTGATCATTACTATGTCCCTGCCGGACCACCAACACCTGACCTCTTGCCGCAGGAGGAAGCGGCATTTACCAAAGCGTTAAAAAGGTTCACCAAGGATCTGTATGCTGGTCAGGGTTCGACTGAAGGGGAGCACGAGGACGATGACTGGGATGCAGCTGTCCGAAAAATGTCGCTACAGCGAACTTCAGCAGAGGCGGAATCCCGCATGAATGAAGAGCAAGTTGATTGGGATGCGGTCATCAAGAATATAGGCTCAAGCGTTAATTAGGCGGATAACCTTAAGCCAACTCTGACCATGAGGAGGACTTTCCTCGTCAGGTGGCAATTCCAAGGGACTTGGCTCGCGGCCCGTTTTCCATGAGTGAGCCGATATAAATGTCATGCTTGGTGGGCTCACGCTCCGCTCAGTGAGAACTACAGCCCAACATACGGGATGTAAAAGTCGCCGATATGGAATATCAGCATACTCCGGCGTGTCCACCCCCTTGGCCAGCGCCTCCCTCTGCTCCATCTGCCGCTTGAGCAGCGTAACAACTTCACAGCCAAGCATTTGTCGAAGCAACCAACGCTCGGCTGCAGGCGTTACCTGCCGGAACAGGCCATGCCCTTTCTTCTCCGCTATCCATGCGGCCACCTTCACCTTGCTGCCGTGCGTCGAATGCAGTAGTTCACGCGGCACTTTAGCCTGGCGCCAATAGCATAACCAATCAATGTAGACGAGCACGCTATAATAATTAGCGGGCAGCAAGGCCCCCCTCAATGTCGCGCCAAAACATTTCTAGCGAATTACTAGTTAAACAAATTTTCGAAATATAGTTTTTTTTGAAATTCCTAAAAATCGACTTCGAAATACTCACCAACTCATTGACTAAAATCTCACTGTCGGTGCCTGCCTCCTCTTGTTTAATTTTATCGGAGTGTAAAAATGTGGGGTATTGGCGCAGCGAAGATTGGAATGAAGGCGCACAAGCCATTGCTTGCAGGTCACGAAATAAATCTGCCTCTACTCGAGCAAACTGCTGAACGGAATGCGACAGTTGTAATACATTATCGCAATGCAGATCTGCGGGGCCGACAATATCGAACACAATGTGCTCGTTCTCTCCCCCCAGCATTCTATGGACCTGTCGCAAGCGCGACATACCCGGAGCGCTGATAAAACGCAACGATTGAGGGTCGCGCCCACTTCCAAGTTGGCGACCGCAGTGCCAACAGCCATAGAGATATTTAAATAAGGTAGCATTAAAATCGTAACTCATGGTTGCAGCGCAGTGCTGGCAATGATTAAGCAAGTCGATCGCATGTACTGGACATGTTTCAATGAGTTCATATTGAAATAGCGTATAATGCCGACCTTGCGACAAACAAATCGGACAATATCTAAGCTCAGAAGCCACGTGTCGGTCAGAGCCAATATAAGCAGGTGTAAGAAATAAGAATTTAGCCTGCTGCGAACTCAAGCCGAACAAATCTTGCAAACCAGCCATTCCCACAGACTCAATATGAGCTAGATTTTTGAAGTGTCTAGCCCTGGAGTGTTGAGAGCCGCAATGTTGTTTGATGATCTTAACTAGTGATCCACCCTTGACGACATTGAACAATCCAAATCTACAAATAACTGAGTAAATCGATTCATATGGAATATATCTTGGTCTTAGCCCACAGTATCTTTGGTTAGGACGTAGCAACTCTTCGCGCAGGGTGATAATCATATCTAGGCTAACGTGTTCGCCACTTTAGAGTTGCGAGCGGCAACCGCGAACCAGGACTCTTCGATGAGCGACATGCAGATCGCCGGGGACAGTGAGAAGCTCGCACTATCATTATCGCAGTATTCAGTTAGGAGGATTTCAATGGTTTTCGTAAAGTACTTCATCGGAATCTCCATATCAGCCTTTATTCCTAGCCCTTTGTAGGACTCTTTGAACGCATCCCAGAGCATATCTCCATAGTCTTGCAGCCGAAGTCCAGCCGCAAACGCATCAGGAAAGAAAAAACGCGTATATGTCCAATTACTTCCTTCCGGAAAAACGGCGCTATCATAATAACCAAGGCAATCTACGAAATCCTCTTTGCTGCGGATACCACGAAATGAGTGCTCATAAAGCAGAAAACGATTAACTATGGCTTCCCCTTCCTCACCAGATTTTAGCAAAGTTTCTTTATGGCCTAGCAACTGATTCTGCCCAACCAAGATAGGCAGCAACGTGACACTTTTCTCCATCAAAGCATTGTATATATCTTTGATCCAGTCATAGTGAATCGGAAGTAATCTTGATGCTTCATCAATGAACAAAATAAAAATTCTGCGCGGATCATTCAGCGCTGCGTCAATAATAAAGTTCTTTAACCTCGATTTTTTGATACTGATGCTGCAATAATCTTCCCATTTAGCATGACCAACGACTTCCAGTAGAGAGGTATAGAAGCCGCCCTTGCTGGGCGATATATCGCGTTCAGCAAAGAATATTGCCACTGGGATATTTGGGAAATCAATACTTAAACACTGCCTGCAGTAAAGCATAGCTCGCGTTTTGCCGTAGCGGACGCGTCCATAAATAACTAGCCCTGAGTCGAGTCGTTTGATTGCCTTCAACACCATGGCATAAGTTTCGCCAATAGAATACGTAGGCATCAAATAAGCTTTACTGCTAACAGGATGTTCTTCGATACGGATAGGCCGCATATCCTTGATATCCATATGCTATCCTCTCAGAGTGTAAAAACCTTGGTAAGTTTAATGCGCTCTGCATTAGTTCTCTCTGGCGCATCAGTGCCGCCAGTATTGCTTTGAGATGGCTCATCACTGACGCGCCCAGTCTCCTTATATAAGGTGGTAGCAACTCTTCGCGAAATCTCACCAGTAGACGATTTTAAACGCCGGAATGCCTCGACGGGAGCTTCGTCACGAGAAAATTGGAATTGGCCTTTCTTCGTTGCCTTCCACAATTCGCTTCGCACTTTAAGACTGTGCGGCTGTTGGTACCAAGGGTGAGGAGCTCTTAGAACTCCAACAAAAGCGCCATCCTCATCTAAGAGTCTGAGAAATGAAATATCGTCACGTGAATACTCTACGAACATATTTCTTCCAGCGGAGTCGCTTCTAAGGACATCGGGATTCTTGTACTTCAGATATGCAAAATTAACGTAAGCCCCGCCATATTTTGAAGAAGTTCGCACGACCACCGACTCCCGAGCCATTGCAAATAGAGTCGGATCCCTGAGAGCGTCAGGCAATGTGTTGGGTGGAAGAGAGTTCTGATCACCTCTCAGACAGAAAATCCCCAGCGGTGAATGCGCTTGCAACGATGAGTGAGGGCGACCATTGTAGTCAGAGATCAAGATATCAATGGTGCTTTTCAGCTCTTCTAGTGTCATTAGCAGTTTCAGAGGATTCTTTGACTTGGGAGATAAGCGTTCAATAATTTTATCTCGACTATCACTGCCGGTTGTGCCAATTATCCGGTGTGAATAATGTTGTACGACAAACAGGAAGAATCGCTCGATAATGGCTCGGTCATTAGGCGTATGGGGGCGCCCAAACTCAGTAACACACCCTACTCGATCGTGAAGAACCCGGACAACATTCGTGGCTTGGTGAGCCCAAGCATTATCAAGTTTGAGAGTTGACCATGTTTCCCAGGCATATCCGTGCTCACTTGGAAACCCGCCAGCGGTAGAGTAATGAATATCTGGAGTAACTTGGGACGGTCGTTGATGCGGTGTTAAGCTGTTAAATATAGCCTTTAAAAGGTCAATCTGGTCGTACGTATGGCCTAGAGCAATGGAGTATCCCAGCACACAGCGCGAAAAAACATCAATTAGCAAAATTAGCCAAACCCTTAAAATTTCGTATCTGATTGGCTGTCCAAAACTGTCTAATTCTTCAATGACTAATCGGATGTCGAGCATGTGGCCGTCAGTCTCCACCTGCTGCAGAATATCGGTAGGAGGAACATTGTCATTTATATCAGAGGCATTCCTATCTTTCTCATCTAACGCCTTTAATTCTTTGCTCTTCGACTTCAGATATTCTCTCAAGGCCGATCGGGCAAGTGTCTTTCGATTAAATGGATAATGATCTTTGCTGATCGACAATGATGTGCATTGCGCTAAAAAATTATTATGTACAACATCAAAGCTATCACCACCTTGGCTCCTTGGCTTATAACTTCGGGCAGTCTTATCTAACCATGATTGTATTTTTGGGTGTTCAGCTATTAGCTTGCTAAATGCCCCAGCATCTCCCTGAGCTGCTCCATCATTGGAGTCGCCTAGATCTTTCTCGCGATTATATTTTTTATCACCATTGCGTCTATATGGAATGGCTCCTTTGAAGCCAATAACCACTCCATCCGCATCCAATGCAAGACATCTATTAATAGATCTATACAGTGTTGATCGCGGTAGACCATACGTATCTTCTATCTCGCGCAGGGTTGCACCATTTTTCAGATAAGCTCTAATTGCTTTGATTCTATTGTCTGTCGCCCCTCTTATATTCTCGGCAACAAGCTCAATATCTATACCCCTCCACGCATCACATGAATACCCAGCGGCAAGGAATTCATTACGAGAAAAGCGAGTTGAGTCACTCATGCCTCACCCGAATTACACCTAGCTGAGTTAATCCGCTGATCCTTTTGTATCGAACATCAAATAGTTCTACCCTACCCCGCCTGACAAGCTCAAACAGTAGCGCCGCTGCGCCACCACCATATCCAGACTGCAAGTCACTTACTGAGTCGCTTATTGTTCCCTTGCTTCGATCAATCGAATGAAATGCAAATTCAAGGTTCTTCTCAGTAAATATCTCTCTATATTTGTTAATGTATGACAGCATGCAAAGCAGATTTTCTGCATACATCTGCTCTTCACTCAGGCATTTAGCCCCTAAGAACTCAGCTTTGATACCGTTGCTTTCGCAATACTCGACTATCTCAGCTTTAACATTTCCGGTGATTTCGCGGCTAGAAAAGACAAAATGTAAAACGCCATGCATTTCGCACTGAAGTGCAACTGATACTTTTTTGCGTTCCAGATTTAAAGTAGCCTGATTTACAAGTACATCTGTGGCATAGGGGTTAAACTCGAGCCCAGCCCAGCGCCAGAAGCTCGGTCGACAGTAAAGCCTTACCTGAGTATTCTTTTTAGGGCTGTATGCCAAAAACTCAGGCGCGCCCGCCGGCCTACCCTTTGCATCCAATGTAATAAAGGCTGCCATTCGTATGGCCTCTCAGCTTTTGCACTATAATTCCCTGGAAAATTAGCAATTTACGAAAGTTTCATATTTGCAGGGCAAGCGCGAAAGTTTCAAATTCCCAAGAATTATGGTGGCAATTTCTGCGCAACTCAGAATTTTTGGAGATAAGGAGGGGGTTGGTAATAATTAATTGAATTGAAAATCACCAAAAACTATCCAGTGAAAGGCGTTTTTAGCGACTAGGTGAAAGTTTCAAATTAAGTTGGTTGCACTATTACGGAGTCACAAGATGTCTTTGCATGCCGCCCCCCCCCCCTCTGATCAACCCTGCGCTTTGTCGCTCGGCAAATCGGCGCTGCCGTCCTCTACCTCTTCTGCATCGGTGTTATCCCAGATCAATCGCGGATCGAACGTCACTGCCGCGATCATGGTCAGGATCACCACGCAGCAAAACGCGATCGCACCGGGAGCCGCCTGGATGCTGGCGATGTTGCCGAAATTGACCAGTGCAACCAGGATTGCGATGACAAAGATATCGAGCATGGACCAGCGTCCAATCCACTCGATAAAACGGTACATCAGGATGCGCTGCTGGGCTGACATCGGCTGATGGCGTTGTACCGAGTACAGCAGCAAGGCGATACCCACCAGCTTGAAGGTCGGCACCAGGATGCTGGCGATGAACACCACCGCCGCGATTGGCAGCATATCGGCATGGATCAGTTCCAGTACGCCGCCCATGATGGTCGACGGCGCGCCGTTGCCAAAGAAGTTGATGGTCATGATCGGCAGCAAGTTGGCCGGAATGTAGAGAACCGCCGCGGTGATCAGCAAGGCCCAGGTCCGGGTGATACTGTCCGGGCGGCGCATATGCAGCCTGGAGCCGCAACGCGCACAGTGCTGTACTTGGTCTTCGATCAAGTATTCCAGCTGATGGCATTCGCCGCAGACCAGAATTCCGGCATCAAGTGCGCGCATGGTTATCTTCCTCTTCACTGAGTGCATCCCACACCTGATGCGGAGACATGGTCACCTCGAGCCACACCTGAGCCAGCATCAAGGCGATGAAACAGGCCATGCCAACGCCCAGATGCAGGTCGGCAAGACCGACCAGTTTGACGATCGAGACGATAATGCCGAACAAGTAGATTTCCAGCATGCCCCATTCACGCAGGTGGTGGTACGCCCGGTACAACTGTATGCCGAGGGGGCGCCAGCTTGGGAATGGCAAACTCAGCAGGACCAGAAGCTGGCACAGCAGCTTGAGCAGCGGGATCAGCATGCTGCAGAGAAAGACCACCGCGGCCACGGCTTTCATGTCGGACTGGTACAGCCCCACTACCCCGCTCCACACCGTGTCGACGGCGTTCTGGCCCAGCAGGTTGAGACTCATGATCGGCAGGAAGTTGGCCGGGATGAACAGCAGCAATGCCGTCAGCACCAGGGCCAGGGCGCGGCGCTGCATCTGCGCACGGTGCACCACCAGTTCGTAGCCACAGCGCGGGCAGCTGGCTTTCTGCTCCTCACCAACATGCGGGTGATGCATGAGCAGGTCGCACTCATGGCAGGCAATCAGATCTTTCAGCGGCGGTAGCGCTTGCCGGGTATCCACGGGTTGCCCCGAATCCTGAATCATCGTATTGCTCCGTACTCATCACAGGCCGGCTTGGCGGGTGCCATCATGCAGATATTACCTGCACAGGTGCAGGTTTAGCCCGCCTGGGGTTTAGCTTTCTGAATAATCTGTGCCGCTTTGCCACAGCCAGTGGGTGCTGGCTTCATGCTAGGGTTGGCCAATCGATAACCTGGAGACTTTTCCACGATGCGTCTGAAACCTGCCGCCCTTGCCTTGCTGGCACTGTTGGGCAACTGCGCACTGGCTCATGAGTTCACTGTAGGCGATCTGCACATCGAACACCCCTGGTCACGCGCCCTGCCCCCCAATGCCCCCAACGGCGGTGCCTATTTCGTCGTGCACAACCAGGCGCAAAGTGCTGATCGCCTGCTTGCCGTCAGCACGCCGCGAGCGGCCAAAGCCGAACTGCATACCCATCTGATGCTGGGTGAGGTGATGAAAATGCAGAAGGTCGACTCGGTCAGCATCCCCGCAGGTGGCGAAGTACGCTTCGCCCCAGGCGGAAATCACGTGATGCTGTTTGGCCTGACCCAACCACTGGTGGCCGGCGAGCGCTTTGCGCTGACGCTGGAGTTCGAGAAGGCTGGCAAGGTGGACGTTGAGGTGGCTATCGAAGCCGAAGCGCCTGTCGATGCACACGCCCACCATTGAGTGAAGTCGGCGCCTGGCTCAGTCGCGATCCAGCAAATGGAACTGCGGCAGGCCCAGGTGCCACTGGATGGCCGCCAGGCGCACACCGAGCACGGTCAGCATGGCTACCCCGGTATCCAGCCAGTGCGGTGTCTGCAGTTCACGCAGGCCAATGAACACCAGCGAGCCGAGAATGCAGGCGGTAGCGTAGATCTCTTTCTTGAAGATCAGCGGAATCTCGTTGCAGATAACATCGCGCATCACACCACCGGCCACGCCGGTCATCACGCCCATGATCACCGCAGTGCTGTAGGGCACGTTGTGCTGCAGGGCGACTTCTGTGCCGATCACGGTAAACACAGCCAGACCAAAAGCGTCCGCAATCAGCAGGCCGCGCTCGTGGATCGGACGGGTCAGGCGCACCCAGAGCACAGTGCCGATGGCTGCCAGCGAGGCAACCAGGATATAGGTGTCATTGCGAATCCAGCTGACCGGGTGGTTATCCAGGATCACATCACGCAGGGTCCCTCCCCCTAGCGCGGTGACGATGGCGATCACCAGCACACCGAACAGATCCATGGACTTGCGCCCGGCCATCAGGGCGCCGGTGATGGCGAATACGGCGACCCCGAACAGGTCGGCCAGGTAGAAAAGCTGTTGCATGGGAACTCAGGCGCTTACAGGGGTGCGCATGGTAACAAACTCCTCGGCGGCCGTTGGATGGATGCCCAGGGTCTCGTCGAAGATCTGCTTGGTCGCGCCAGCCTTGAGTGCCACGGCCAAGCCCTGGATGATCTCGCCCGACTCCGGGCCGACCATGTGGCAGCCCAGTACGCGATCGTTCTCGGCATCCACCACCAACTTCATCAGGGTTCGCTCCTGGCATTCGGTGAGGCTCAGCTGCATCGGCCGGAAACGACTCTCGAAAACTTTGACCACATGCCCAGCCGCCCTCGCCTGCTCTTCGCTCAGGCCTACGGTGGCGATATTCGGCAGGCTGAACACGGCGGTCGGGATCAGGTTGTAATCCACCTTGCGGTACTCCTGCGGGCGGAACAGCCGACGGGCCACGGCCATGCCTTCGGCCAGGGCCACCGGGGTCAGCTGTACGCGACCGATCACATCACCGAGGGCGAGGATCGACGGTTCGCTGCTCACGTAGTTTTCGTCGACCTTGATGAAGCCGCGCTCATCCAGCTCGACGGCGGTATTTTCCAGGCCGAGATTGTCCAGCATCGGCCGGCGCCCAGTGGCATAGAACACGCAATCGGTCGGCAACTGGCGACCATCCTGCAGCGTGGCCAGCAGGCTGCCGTCGGGCTGGCGGTCAATCCTGGCGATATCACTGTTGAATTGTAGGTCCAGCCCCTTGCGGGTCAGCTCGTCTTTCAGGTGCTGGCGCACCGCACCATCGAAGCCGCGCAGGAACAATTCGCGGCGGTACAGCAGTGATGTCTGTGCACCGAGGCCATGGAAGATCGAGGCGAACTCGACGGCGATATAGCCGCCCCCGACCACCAGCACGCGCTTGGGCAGCTCCTTGAGAAAGAACGCCTCGTTGGAGGTGATTGCCAGCTCCTTGCCGGGAATATCCGGCACTTGCGGCCAGCCGCCGATGGCGATGAGGATATTGGCTGCGCTGTAACGCTGGCCGTTGACCTCGACGCTGTGCTTGTCGAGCAGGCGGGCGTGCCCTTCCAGCAGCTCTACCCCGCTATTGAGCAACAGATTGCGGTAGATGCCATTGAGACGCTGGATCTCGCGGTTCTTGTTAGCGATCAGGGTGGGCCAGTCGAAGCTGGCTTGCTCACTGCTCCAGCCGAATCCCTGCGCCTGCTCGAAGGTCTCGGCCAAATGGGCGCCGTAGACCAGCAGCTTCTTCGGCACACAGCCAACATTGACGCAGGTGCCGCCTAGATAACGGCTTTCCGCTACCGCCACCTTGGCGCCGTAGCCAGCAGCGAAACGTGCGGCACGTACACCGCCGGAACCGGCGCCGATGACGAAAAGGTCGAAGTCGTAGGGCATGGGTTGTGATCTCCTTAGCAGGCTGCCAGCATACCCCAACGTCCTCGCCGAACGTTCGCCAGGAGTGCCTGAGATGCGCCCTAGCCTGACCCATATCGCCCTGCATGTGCCCGACTTGCAGGCCTGTATCGACTTCTATGAGCAATTCTGCGGCATGCGCATCATCCATGAGCGAGCCGGCAAGGGCTCGAAAATCGTGTGGATGGCCGAGCCGGGCAAGGAGCACCAGTTCATCTTCGTGATCATGCCCGGCGGAAGCGAGCGCCACCTAGCGGCGGACGACTACAGCCATTTCGGCTTCGCCCTGGACAGTCGTCAACAGGTCGACACAGTGGCCGAGCAAGCCGAACTGGCAGGCTGCCTGATCTGGGCTCCGCGTGAGGAACCCTACCCTGTCGGCTACTACTGCGGATTGCGCGACCCCGCCGGTAACTATGTCGAATTCAGCTATGGCCAGCCACTCGGGCCTGGTTCCGAGCACCTGCCAATCCCCTGAAATACAAAAGCCACCCGCAGGTGGCTTTCGCTGGCATGGCGCCTGAATCAGTAGGCCCGGCCGGTCTTGTACAGGTGTTCGAAGCAGAAGTTGGTCGCGTCGATGTAGCCTTCCGCGCCACCGCAGTCAAAACGCTTGCCCTTGAACTTGTAGGCGATCACGCAACCATCCTGAGCCTGTTTCATCAGCGCATCGGTGATCTGAATCTCGCCACCCTTGCCCGGCTCGGTCTTCTCGATCAGCTCGAAGATGTCCGGGGTGAGGATATAGCGACCGATGATCGCCAGGTTGGACGGCGCGTCTTCCGGCTTCGGCTTCTCGACCATGGTGTTCACCCGGTAGATGTCATCGCGGATCATCTCGCCAGAAATCACGCCATATTTCGAGGTTTCCTCCGGCGGCACTTCCTGGATGGCCACGATGGAGCAGCGGAACTGGTTGTACAGCTTGACCATCTGCTGCAACACGCCATCACCTTCGAGGTTGAGGCACAGGTCGTCGGCCAGAACCACGGCGAATGGTTCGTCACCAATCAGCGGGCGGCCGCTGAGGATGGCGTGACCCAGGCCCTTCATTTCGACCTGACGGGTATAGGCAAAGCTGCACTCATCGATCAGGCGACGGATACCGACCAGGTATTTTTCCTTGTCGGTGCCCTGGATCTGGTGCTCCAGCTCGTAGCTGATGTCGAAATGGTCTTCCAGGGCACGCTTGCCGCGGCCGGTGACCATGGCAATTTCAGTCAGGCCTGCTTCCAAGGCCTCCTCAACGCCGTACTGGATCAGTGGCTTGTTGACCACTGGCAGCATTTCCTTGGGCATGGCCTTGGTTGCGGGGAGAAAGCGGGTGCCATAGCCGGCAGCCGGGAAGAGACATTTCTTGATCATGGGAGTCCTGGATACAACTATGAATAAACTGTCGCGCAGTCTAATCAGGCGGCGCGGGCCTTACAATGGCACGGATAAGGACACTATCGATGCCAGGTAAATAAGATTATCTCGGGTACAAAAAACCCGGCCGAGGCCGGGTTCTTTGTGAGGCTACAGGGGCAATTACTTGGCCTGAGCTTCTACTTCAGCTTCTACGCGACGGTTAACAGCGCGGCCAGCTTCGCTAGCGTTGTCTGCAACCGGGCGGGACTCGCCGTAACCGACCGAGTTAACGCGCTCGGCGCCAACGCTGTACTGGTTGACCAGAACATCACGAACTGCGTTGGCACGACGCTCGGACAGTTTCTGGTTGTAGGCGTCGGTACCCACGGAGTCGGTGTGACCTTCCACGGTGGTAGCGGTTTGCGGGTACTGGTTCATGAAGTCAGCCAGGTTCTTGATATCACCGTAGCTTTCTTCTTTGACCTGGGCCTTGTCGAAGTCGAACTTCACGTCCAGTTCAACACGAACCACTTCAGCAACAGCCGGGCAGCCATCGGCGTCAACGGTGGTGTTGGCCGGGGTGTCCGGGCACTTGTCGACGTTGTCGCAAACGCCGTCGTTGTCGCTGTCGCTGCACACGTCAGCTACTGGCTCAACGGCCGGAGCCGGCTTGGAGCCGCCACCGAAGTTCAGGCCGATACCAACGCTCGGGGCCCACTCGGTGTCGCCCTGGTCGATGTTGTACTGAGCTTCAACACCAGCACGGGCGTAGAAATTCTCGGTGAAGTACATCTTGGCACCGCCGCCCAGGTTGGCGAAGGTGGAGCCGTTACGGCCGCTGTTGCCGTTCTGGCCGATGCTCTGATCAGAGAAACCAGCGGATACGTACGGGCGCAGGGTGTCGCCCGGAGCGTTGAAATGGTACAGGGCATCCAGAGCGGTGTTGGAGCCTTTGATGTTACGGCCGTCGTCGCTACGGGCGTTGTGTACTTCGTCGTAGCCCAGACGCAGTTCAACGGCATCGGTCAGGAAGTAGCCAACGGAGGCGCCGAACAGGTTGCCGTTGTTGTCGAAGTCGCGGGCGCTATCGAAGAACTCTTTCTTGGCAAAGCCTTCGATTTCTACAGCGCCTTGGCCTTGTGCCAGTACATTCAGCGAAGAAGCAGCGATCAGCGAGCCGATGACTACGCCCAAGGTATTTTTCAGTTTCATCCGTAAATCCCCATCATGATATTGCAGTGAGTTGCCCCTACGGTCATGCGGAGCAACTTGGCGGCGGAGTCTAGCAGAATGACCGGGCAGCGTGCTTGAGATAATTTGCCGCAGACTAAGTTTCGTCGACGCCAGCAAATTTCTCGCGCAGACGATCAAGTGCGCGCTTGTAGCGCATTTTGGTTGCGCTGAGGCCCATATGCATGATGTCGGCAATTTCCTGGAACTCCAGTTCGGCGACAAAACGCAAAACCAGGATCTCCCGGTCTATTGGATTGACATGCACCAGCCAGCGATCGAGACCACCACGCTCTTCGGCTTTGGGGGTCTTCTCTTCGGAGGCCTCTTCCAGCGGATCGAGACTTAGCGCATCAAGCAAACGGCGCTTGCGGCGCTCTTTGCGATATTGGGTAATGCATTCGTTATAAGTGATGCTATATAGCCATGTCTTGAACTTGGACTTGCCTTCGAAGTTCTTCAGGCCATACAGAACCTTGAGCATGACTTCCTGACAAACATCATCCGCATCACGCTCATTACCCAAATAGCGGGCACACACATTGAACAGGGTGCGCTGGTAGCGCCGCATGAGTTCTTCGTATGCGCGAGTGACGTGAAACAGCTCGACATGCGCCCGCTGCACCAACTCCTCATCCGAGAGTTCGCGCGGGTCGTAACGCATTGATAGCGATTGGCCTGTATTCAAAACGGGTCGTGCCGACAAAGAGGTCAGGTGGCAGCCAGCGCCCACAGAATGGGCACTGGCGGCATACATTAGCAGGGATTGACGGTCAGCGACTGCTGACGTGCTGCTCGAGCAGGGTGCGGTTAGCCAGCGAGACCAGCTCCCCGTCCTCGGTCAGGAGTACGGTTTTTACCGTACCAATCTCCTCGATCTGCCCTTCGACCTCACCCACCTTCACTTGTTGCCCGACTTCATAGAGTTCGCGCACATAAATGCCGGCGAGGATCTGCCCGGCGATATCGCGACTGCCCAGTCCCAAAGCCAGGGCGATAGCCAAGCCAATGGAGATCAACACGATGGCGATCACGTTGTTGAGCAGTTCGGTTTTCACTTCCAGCTGACCGATGGCCACCGAGATGCTGATAATGATCACCAGCCCCTGGGCAACGCGCCCCAGGCCGGCGGCGTAGTCCAGACCAACGCCTTCCGCGGCGCCGCGGACAATGCCACTGAGCAGCTGAGCCAACAGCACACCGGCCAGCATGATGGCTGCCGCGCCGAGAACTTTCGGCAGGTACAGGGCGAGTACGTCGAGGGTGGCGGATACGCGGTCCAGCCCGAGGGACTCGGCGGCGGAAACCAGGAAGATCAGCAGGACGAACCAGTAGACGATTTTGCCGATCAGGGTCGAAACCGGCACCTGAATGCCCACACGGGAGAGCATTTTGGTCAGCCCGGTACCCGACATCAGGCGATCCAGGCCAACCTTGGCCAGAAGCTTGGAGAGCAAGGTATCGAGCAGCTTCGCCACCACGAAACCGAGCAGCACCACCACCAGCGCACCGAACAGGCGCGGGATGAAGCCGGCGATAGGAGCCCACACCGAGCTCATGGCGTTAACGAGACTTTGAGTCCAGGGGTCGAATTCCATATTCAATCAGCCTTGTCTGCGGAGCGCGGGGATGAGGTGCGGGAAACCGGGGTTACATGGGCCGAGCCGTTGTTCAGCGCAATCATCAGGGCCTCGATACAGTGCCCCATGAGACTAAACAGATCGCCCACGCCAACCTGGCGGTTGGCCGTTTTCAGGACGCGACCGAGTGTGGCGTCGTCGTCATGGGTGGTCGTGTGCGACTTGAGCAAGTCGCGCAAGGATTCTTCGAACGGATCGTGCATGCGCACCTCGCGTGGATATGTTGCCTAGACGTGCCCCTGTCCGGCGGGGTCACATCTACAGCCAGCGTAATCGGCGGAACAGCCACCATTGGAATGTGGCAACAGCGCCGATCAATACACAGGCAATCAGGAAGCCATACGTACTGTCCGCACCAGGGATGCCGCCGACATTGATCCCGAGCAGGCCAGTGATGCAGCTGATCGGCAGGAAGAAACCGGTAATGATGCCGAGCCAGTACATGGTGCGTCCCATGTGCTCGCTCATGCGCCGGTGTTCGGACTCCAGCACCAGCCCTACTCGCTCACGAACCAACTCCAGCTCTTCCAGATAGCGAGTCAGGCGATTGTGCAGCTCGTTCCAGTAGCTGGTGTCGCTGGCAGCAAACCAGCTGAAACCATTGCGCAGCAACTGCGCATAGATATCGCGCTGCGGTGCGAGAAAGCGTCGTAACCCGGCGGCGCGCCGGCGAATCTGCAGCATCAGGCTGTGATCCGGTAGATAGCGCTCATTGCTGTCCAGACGCTCTTCTTGCTCGTCAAGCTGCTCGGACAGTTCGCTGACCAGGGTGTCGACACGATCCGTGAGGTTTTCCGCGAGGAACAGGATCAGCTCGGCCGGGCTCTTCGGGCCCAGGCCTTTCGCCAATTGTGCGATCAGCTCTTCGGTTGCGCGCAGGGGGCGCAAACGCAGGGAGATCACTCGCCGTGCATCAGCAAAGATGCGCACGGAGACCATGTCTTCCGGCTCTGCACCGGGGTTCAGGTTGATCCCGCGCAGAAACAGCAACAACTCATCGGCAGGCAGTGCCAGCACTCGTGGCCGGGTGTTTTCTTCCAGCAGCAGGTTGCAACTGAACTCGTCGAGCCCACTCTGGCTTCGCAGCCAGGCCTGCGCCTGCGGATGACTGCGATCCCAGTGTAGCCACAGGCTTTCCTCAGCCTTGAGCTGCAAGCCATCCAGCTCTGCACGGGTAATGCCACGCGCACCGCCCCGCCCATCGAGGACGAAGGCGTGTACCAGGCCCCACTGCAGGTTGTCCTGCTCAATCATCCGTAATCACTCTGTCTGGTGGCGAGCAAGCCCGCAGCCGGCCGGGCTTGGCACCTTTTATTCAGGCATCTTCAGGGCTTGCGGTGAAACGATGATGCCGTTGTTGTCGGCATACACGAACTCGCCCGGACGGAAAGTCACGCCGCCGAAAGTGACAACCACATTGAGATCACCGATGCCGCGCTTGTCGGTCTTCATCGGGTGGCTGGCCAGGGCCTGCACACCGAGATCGGTTTGCGCCAGGACATCGACATCGCGCACGCAACCGTAGATAACCATGCCTTCCCAGCCGTTCTTCGCGGCTTTCTCGGCGATCATGTCACCCAGCAGGGCGCGGCGCAGCGAGCCGCCGCCATCGACCACCAGGACTTTGCCCGCACCAGGCAGGTCGGCCTGGGACTTGACCAGGGAGTTGTCTTCGAAGCACTTCACCGTGACGATCTCGCCACCGAAGGAATCGCGCCCGCCGAAGTTGGCGAACATAGGCTCAACCACTTGCACCAGTTCCGGGTAGGCGTCGCACAGGTCGGGAGTGATGTATTGCATGGGAAAGCTCCTTTTAGTGAAGAACAGCGTCAGACGTCGATGCCTATGCGATCCCCCGCATAGGCCAGTTTCAGTTGCTTCAGGCCAGCACAGGTGGCATTTAGCGGCTGCCCGCTGAGCAGATCGAACTCGACCCCGTGACGCGCGCAGCGCAGCACCGTACCGACCAGCGTAGCGTTGTGCAAGGGTGCGCCCTGGTGTGGGCAGCGGTTCTCCAGCAGTACCGGCTGACGATCAATCACCAGCAACAACAGGCTGCGCCCGCTGACCTGAAAGGTCTGCCGATAACCATCATCAAGATTGATCAGGCGCTCAAGCGCTACAAACATGGCGGCACCATGCGGAGAATTGGCCGGCATTGCCCTTGCCTGCCATCTTAGCCGCAAGCTTGAGCGCTTGGCACCTCAGTCGTGAGCCAGCCCGGCCGGCAATTGCCCTTCGCGCAACCAGCGCTCAACCAGCGGCCAGACTTCCTGTTGCGCGTCCTTGCTGACCAGCATTTCAACGTGACCATAGTCGCTGTTGAAACCCTTGCTCTTGGCCAACTCGAGGAACGCCCGAGGGGCTGCGATGAATTGCTCATAGAGTTTGCGGCACGCCCAGGTCGGGTCCTGCATATCACCGGCGGCGCTCACCGCCAGCAATGGCATGCGCACCTCGGCCATGCCGGCCCACCAGTCGCGCTGCTTGTCGCCAAAGCGACCGAACAAGCGGTGCCAGCGCAGGCTCTCGCGCACCAGACCAATCGGCTCGTCTTCCGGGCCGCGTTTCAGGCGCGAACCGGAGACATGGCGAAAGCCCTTGAGTAGCAGACGACTGCCCCACTCCACCGGCGGCACCTTGAGCGGCCAGTAGATGCGACTGATCTGACTGCCAAACAGCGCCGCGGAAGCGACATCCTCCTCGCCCAGATAATGCCCGCCCAAGGCCGCCGCCAGGGTAATGCCACCCAGCGAGTGGCCAACCCAGTGGGGGGGCCTGGCCATTCTGCTCACGGACAAAGGCGGCAATGGCCGGCAGGTCGTAGCGGGCATAGTCGGCCACGGTGTTGCGACTGTAAGCCTGGTTACGTGGCGACAGGCCGTGACCACGCATTTCTGCGATCCACACATCGAAACCGGCACGCGCCAGATAAGGGCCCAGGCCGATGCATTTGGGCGAATACCAGAAACGTCGATTGGAGAAGCTACCGTGCAGCAGGATCACCGGCACGCCGCGATTTTCCTGGTTGGCATGACCGAGCCGGGTCAGCGCCAGTTCGACGGAATAGTCGGGGCTGTTACCCGGTTTGAGACGGTAGACATCCTCACTCAGATCGCCGCGTAATTCGGCGCTGATCAGGGCGACGGGGAATAACTCGCTACTGCTTTGCATAGTCGTTCTTGCACAAAAAAGTTGCCGGGAGCAATTGCTGGCGTTGCCCGCAGGGCCGGCCCAGAGGGTTTCTGCCACGGATGGCAGGACACAAAAAAGGGCGGAATTGCTCCCGCCCTTCAGTGCTGGTGGCGTTAACTCAGGCTGGCTGGCTTTCCGCGAGGAAGAACCAGGTATCCAGCACCGAGTCAGGGTTCAGCGACACGCTCTCGATGCCCTGTTCCATCAGCCACTTGGCCAGATCCGGATGATCCGAAGGGCCCTGGCCGCAGATGCCGATGTACTTGCCGGCCTTGTTGCAGGCCTGGATGGCATTGGCCAGCAGCTTTTTCACTGCCGGATTACGCTCGTCGAACAGGTGCGCGACGATGCCGGAGTCCCGATCCAGGCCCAGGGTCAGCTGGGTCAGGTCGTTGGAACCGATGGAGAAGCCGTCGAAGAACTCGAGGAACTCCTCGGCCAGGATGGCGTTGGACGGCAGCTCGCACATCATGATGACCTTCAGGCCATTCTGCCCGCGGGCCAGGCCATTGGCGGCCAGCAGATCGACCACCTGGCTGGCTTCGCCGAGGGTGCGCACGAACGGCACCATGATCTCGACGTTGGTCAGGCCCATCTCGTTGCGCACTTTCTTCAGCGCGCGGCATTCCAGCTCGAAGCAGTCGCGGAACGACTCGCTGATGTAACGCGAGGCGCCACGGAAGCCGAGCATCGGGTTCTCTTCTTCCGGCTCGTAGAGCTTGCCGCCGATCAGGTTGGCGTATTCGTTGGACTTGAAGTCCGACAGACGCACAATGACCTTTTTCGGCCAGAACGCTGCGGCCAGGGTGCTGATGCCCTCGACCAGCTTCTCGACGTAGAAGCCGACCGGGTCGTTGTAGCCGGCGATGCGCTTCTCCACGCTGTCCTTGATCTCCGCCGGCAGGCTGGCGAAGTTCAACAAGGCTTTCGGGTGCACGCCGATCATGCGGTTGATGATGAACTCCAGACGGGCCAGGCCCACCCCTTCGTTCGGCAACTGGGCGAAGTCGAAGGCGCGGTCCGGGTTGCCGACGTTCATCATGATCTTGAACGGCAGATCCGGCATGGCGTCCACGGAGTTCTTGCGGATATCGAAGCCCAGTTCGCCTTCGAAGATGAAGCCGGTGTCTCCTTCGGCGCAGGATACGGTAACGCCCATGCCGTCTTGCAGGACCTGGGTGGCGTTGCCGCAGCCGACTACCGCCGGAATGCCCAGCTCACGGGCGATGATCGCTGCGTGGCAGGTACGCCCGCCGCGGTTGGTGACGATGGCGCTGGCACGCTTCATCACCGGCTCCCAGTCCGGGTCGGTCATGTCGGAGACCAGGACGTCGCCCGGCTGCACCTTGTCCATCTCGGAAACGTCGTGGATTACCTTGACCTTGCCGGCGCCGATGCGCTGGCCGATGGCGCGGCCTTCGACCAAGACGGTGCCCTTCTCTTTCAGCAGGTAACGTTCCATGACGTTGGCGCTGCTGCGGCTCTTCACGGTTTCCGGACGGGCCTGAACGATATACAGCTGCTGGTCGTCGCCGTCTTTGGCCCATTCGATGTCCATCGGCCGGCCGTAGTGCTTCTCGATGATCAGCGCCTGCTTGGCCAGCTCGGTAACTTCGGCATCGCTAAGGGCGAAACGGGCGCGCTCGGCACGGTCGACTTCGACGGTTTTCACCGACTTGCCGGCCTTGGCTTCCTCGCCGTAAACCATCTTGATTGCTTTGCTGCCCAGGTTGCGGCGCAGGATCGCAGGGCGACCGGCCTCCAGGGTCGGCTTGTGCACGTAGAACTCGTCAGGGTTCACCGCGCCCTGCACCACGGTCTCGCCGAGGCCGTAGGCGCCGGTGATGAAGACCACGTCGCGGAAGCCGGATTCGGTGTCCAGGGTGAACATCACCCCGGCAGTACCGGTTTCCGAACGGACCATGCGCTGCACGCCGGCGGACAGGGCGACCAGTTTGTGGTCGAAGCCCTGGTGCACGCGGTAGGCAATGGCGCGATCGTTGAACAGGGAGGCGAACACTTCCTTGGCTGCGCGGATCACGTTGTCCACGCCACGGATGTTGAGGAAGGTTTCTTGCTGGCCGGCGAAGGAGGCATCCGGCAAGTCTTCGGCGGTTGCCGAGGAGCGCACGGCAACCGCCATATTGGCGTTGTCACCGGCCATGGCGGCGAAGGCGGTACGGATTTCGCTGTCGAGGCGCTCGGGGAACGGCGCGTCCATCACCCACTGGCGAATCTGCGCGCCAGTCTTGGCCAGGGCGTTGACGTCGTCCACGTCCAGCGCGTCGAGGGCGGCATGGATACGCTCGTTCAGACCGCTTTGATCGAGGAAGTCACGGTAGGCCTGGGCGGTGGTGGCAAAGCCGCCGGGCACCGAGACACCAGCACCGGCCAGGTTGCTGATCATTTCGCCCAGGGATGCGTTTTTGCCCCCTACGTGCTCCACATCGTGGACGCCGAGCTTATCGAGGGAAACTACGTACTCAACCAAGGTGAACTCTCCACTGTGTTCGGCCCAGCCGTGCAGCCATGCTGCGTCCTGGCTTTGCCTCAAGGAAATAAGTCACAATGCCGGCCAGTACGGGCCCGACAAAGGGGGCCTATGATAGCCAAGAATCGCTCCTGACTTAAGGCCTTTGGCGCAAATGAAACGAACCGCTTTCTTTATCTCCGACGGCACCGGCATCACTGCCGAAACCCTGGGCCAGAGCTTGCTGGCGCAGTTCGAAACCATCAGTTTCACCAAGCTCACGCGCCCGTATATCGACAGCGTGGACAAAGCGCGAGCGATGGTACAGCAAATCAATAATGCTGCCGAGAAAGACGGCGCCCGGCCGATCATCTTCGACACCGTGGTCAACCAGGATATTCGCGACATCCTGGCCCAGTCCAACGGCTTCATGATCGACATCTTCTCCACCTTTCTCTCCCCGCTCGAGCAGGAGCTGACGTCACACTCCTCCTACTCGGTCGGCAAGTCGCATTCCATCGCCAGCAGCAGCAACTACATGGAGCGCATCGAGGCGGTCAACTTCGCCCTCGACAACGACGACGGCGCCCGCACCCACTACTACGACAAGGCTGACCTGATCCTGGTCGGCGTATCGCGCTGCGGCAAGACCCCGACCTGCCTGTACATGGCCATGCAGTTCGGCATCCGCGCGGCCAACTACCCGCTGACCGAAGAAGACATGGAACGCCTGCAACTGCCGGCAGCCCTCAAGCCCTACAAGCACAAACTGTTCGGCCTGACCATCGACCCGGACCGGCTCACCGCCATCCGCCATGAGCGCAAGCCCAACAGCCGCTACGCCAGCTTCGCCCAGTGCGAATTCGAAGTCCGCGAGGTGGAAAACCTGTTCCGCCGCGAGAACATCCCGTACATCAACTCCACGCACTTCTCGGTGGAAGAGATTTCCGCCAAGATCCTGGTGGAGAAAGGCGTGGAACGCCGGCTCAAGTAACGCAGGCGCTACCGTTCAGCAAAAGCCCGGCCCAGTGCCGGGCTTTTTCATGCTTCAGAACGTGTCGCCTGGAACCCGCACCCAGCCTTCCATGAGGATGCGCGCACTGCGGCTCATGATGGCCTTCTTCACGACCCACTCGCCGCCAACTTGACTGGCTTCGGCACCGACCCGCAAGGTGCCGGAGGGATGACCGAAGCGCACCGCCTCGCGCTCGCCGCCACCGGCCGCCAGATTGACCAGGGTGCCCGGAACCGCCGCCGCCGTACCGATAGCCACCGCGCAGGTGCCCATCATGGCGTGGTGCAGCTTGCCCATGGACAGTGCGCGCACCAGCAGATCGACCTCGCCGGCCTCGACCGTCTTGCCGCTGGAAGCCTTGTAGCTCTTCGGCTGGCTGACGAAGGCGATCTTCGGCGTGTGTTGGCGGGTCGCCGCCTCCTCGGCCGTCTTGATCAGGCCCATGCGCAGAGCGCCGGCCACACGGATCTGCTCGAAACGCGCCAGTTGCGCTGGATCGCCATTGATCGCTTCACGCAACTCGGTGCCCTGGTAGCCGATGTCCTCGGCATTGACGAACACCGTGGGAATCCCGGCGCTGATCATGGTTGCCTTGAAGGTGCCAACACCCGGCACTTCCAGGTCATCGACCAGGTTGCCGGTGGGGAACATCGAGCCGCCCTCCTCGCCGTCGTCGGACGGATCGAGGAACTCCAGTACGATCTCGGCTGCCGGGAAGGTCACCCCGTCCAGCTCGAAGTCACCGGTTTCCTGGACCTGGCCATTGCTGACCGGCACATGGGCGATGATGGTTTTCTGGATATTGGCCTGCCAGATGCGCACCACGCACACACCGTTCTGCGGAATGCGCGCCGGATCGACCAGTCCGGCCTGCAGGGCGAAGGCGCCAGCGGCGGTGGACAGGTTGCCGCAGTTGCCGCTCCAGTCGACGAAGGCCTTGTCGATGGAAACCTGGCCATAGAGGTAATCGACGTCGTGATCGGGCTGGCTGCTTTTCGCCAGGATCACGCACTTGGAGGTCGAAGAGGTCGCGCCGCCCATGCCATCAATATGGGCAGAATAAGGATCGGGGCTGCCGATTACGCGCATGAACAGCTTGTCGCGCGCTGCGCCCGGCACCTGGCAGCGCTCGGGCAGGTCCTGCAGGCGGAAGAACACGCCCTTGCTGGTACCGCCACGCATGTAGGTAGCGGGGATCTTGATCTGGGGTTGCTGAGCCATGCTTCAGTCCTGGCTTGGTGAAGGTAGCCCGGATGCAATCCGGGATGGGGTGCTGCTCGCCACACCCGGATTGCATCCGGGCTACAGACTGACGACCCTCCCCCGTGAGAGAGGGTGTCAGCGCCGGCATCAGCCCTGGGAAGACTCGAGGAAGTCCTGGGCGAAGCGCTGCAGCACACCGCCAGCGTTGTAGACGTTGACTTCGGCGGCAGTGTCCAGACGGCAGGTCACCGGCACCTTGACCACTTCACCATTGCGACGATTGACCACCAGAGTCAGATCGCTACGCGGCGACACATCGCCCTGGATGTCATAGGTTTCAGTGCCGTCCAGGCCAAGGGTCAAGCGGGTGGTGCCCGGCTTGAACTCGACCGGCAGCACGCCCATACCGACCAGGTTGGTACGGTGGATGCGCTCGAAGCCTTCGGCGACTATCACTTCCACGCCAGCCAGACGTACGCCCTTGGCAGCCCAGTCACGCGACGAGCCCTGACCGTAGTCAGCACCGGCAACGATGATCAGGTTCTGCTTGCGGTTCATGTAGGTTTCGATCGCTTCCCACATGCGCATGACCTTGCCTTCCGGCTCGACGCGTGCCAGCGAACCCTTCTTCACTACGCCGTCAACAACGGCCATTTCATTGACCAGTTCCTTGTTGGCGAACGTAGCGCGCTGCGCCGTCAGGTGGTCGCCGCGGTGGGTGGCGTAGGAGTTGAAGTCCTCCTCCGGCAGGCCCATCTTGTGCAGGTATTCACCGGCAGCCGAGTTCATCTGGATCGCGTTGGACGGCGACAGGTGATCGGTGGTGATGTTGTCCGGCAGGATTGCCAGCGGCAGCATGCCCTTGAGGGTACGCTCGCCCGCCAGCGCGCCTTCCCAGTATGGCGGACGGCGGATGTAGGTGGACATCGGGCGCCAGTCGTACAGCGGGCTTTCCGCTTCCTCAATGGTGCCCAGATCGAACATCGGGATGTAGATCTGCTTGAATTGCTCCGGCCTCACCGAGGCGGCAACGATGGCGTCGATTTCCTCGTCACTCGGCCACAGGTCCTTCAGGGTGATCGGGTTGCCCGCCTTATCGGTACCCAGCACGTCCTGCTCGATATCAAAGCGCACGGTACCGGCGATGGCGTAGGCCACCACCAGCGGCGGCGAAGCCAGGAAGGCCTGCTTGGCGTACGGATGGATACGCCCGTCGAAGTTGCGGTTGCCGGACAGTACGGCGGTGGCGTACAGGTCGCGATCGATGATTTCCTGCTGGATCAGCGGGTCCAATGCGCCGGACATGCCGTTGCACGTGGTGCAGGCGTAGCCGACGATGCCGAAGCCGAGCTGCTCCAGCTCGGTCAGCAGACCGGCTTCTTCCAGATACAGCTTGGCGACCTTGGAGCCCGGGGCGAAGGAAGTCTTGACCCACGGCTTGCGCAGCAGACCCAGCTCGTTGGCCTTCTTCGCCAGCAGACCGGCAGCCACCACGTTGCGTGGGTTGGAGGTGTTAGTGCAGCTGGTGATGGCGGCGATGATCACCGCGCCATCGGGCAGCAGACCTTTGGCCTCCTCGACCTTGCCGGCCGCCAGCTTGGCTTCGTCGGCGATGCCGCGCTCATGCAGCGCCGAAGTCGGCAGGCGCTTGTGCGGGTTGGACGGGCCGGCCATGTTGCGCACCACGGTGGACAGATCGAATTCGAGCACGCGCTCGTACTCGGCGCTGACCAGCGCATCGGCCCACAGACCGGTCAGCTTGGCGTAGCTCTCGACCAGGGCCACCTGCTCCGGCTCGCGGCCGGTGAGCTTGAGGTAGTCGATGGTCTGCTGGTCGATATAGAACATCGAGGCAGTGGCGCCGTATTCCGGGCACATATTGGAGATGGTCGCGCGGTCGCCGATGGTCAGGCTGTCGGCACCCTCGCCGAAGAACTCGACCCAGGCGCCGACCACGCGCTCCTTGCGCAGGAACTCGGTGATGGCCAGCACGATGTCGGTGGCGGTAATGCCAGGCTGACGCTTGCCGGTCAGCTTGACCCCGACTATGTCGGGCAGGCGCATCATCGACGGCAGGCCGAGCATCACGGTTTCCGCTTCCAGACCGCCGACGCCGATGGCAATCACGCCGAGGGCATCGACGTGCGGAGTGTGCGAGTCGGTACCCACGCAGGTGTCCGGGAAGGCCACGCCGCCGCGCGCCTGGATCACCGGGCTCATTTTCTCCAGGTTGATCTGGTGCATGATGCCGTTGCCGGCCGGGATCACGTCGACGTTCTTGAACGCGGTCTTGGTCCACTCGATGAAGTGGAAGCGATCCTCGTTGCGACGGTCTTCGATGGCGCGGTTCTTGGCGAAAGCGTCCGGATCGAAGCCCGGAGCCTCCACAGCCAGGGAGTGGTCGACGATCAGTTGGGTCGGCACCACCGGGTTGACCTTGGACGGATCACCACCCTTCTCGGCGATGGCATCACGCAGGCCGGCCAGGTCGACCAGCGCAGTCTGACCGAGGATGTCGTGGCAGACCACGCGGGCCGGATACCAGGGGAAGTCCAAGTCGCGCTTGCGCTCGATCAGCTGCTTGAGCGAATCGGTCAGCGCCTCGGGCTCGCAGCGACGCACCAGCTGCTCGGCCAACACGCGGGATACGTAGGGCAGCTTGGCGTAGGCGCCCGGCGCGATGGCCTCAATCGCCTCGCGGGTATCGAAGTAGTCCAGCGCGGTGCCGGGCAGGTGCTTGCGGTACTGAGTGTTCAGCGGGCTGTTCATGATTATTTGCGATCCTTGAGCGGCACGAACTTGAGGTCCTCGGGACCTGTGTAGTTGGCGCTCGGGCGAATGATCTTGCCGTCGATGCGCTGCTCGATCACATGGCTCGACCAGCCAGAGGTTCGCGCGATGACGAACAGCGGAGTGAACATGGCGGTCGGCACACCCATCATGTGGTAGCTCACGGCGCTGAACCAGTCGAGGTTGGGGAACATCTTCTTGATTTCCCACATGGTGCTTTCCAGGCGCTCGGCGATGTCGAACATCTTGCTGTTGCTCTGCTCGGCAGACAGCTCGCGCGCTACCTCCTTGATCACCTTGTTGCGCGGGTCGGCCACGGTGTAGACCGGGTGACCGAAGCCGATCACCACTTCCTTCTTCTCGACGCGGGCGCGGATGTCGGCCTCGGCCTCGTCCGGGTTGTCGTAGCGCTTCTGGATCTCGAAGGCCACCTCGTTGGCACCACCGTGCTTCGGCCCGCGCAGGGCGCCAATAGCACCGGCGATGCAGGAATACATGTCGGATCCGGTGCCGGCGATCACCCGCGAGGTAAAGGTGGAGGCGTTGAATTCGTGCTCGGCATACAGGTTGAGCGAGGTGTGCATGGCACGTACCCAGGACTCGCGCGGCTTTTCGCCATGCAGCAGATGGAGGAAGTGACCGCCGATGGAGTCGTCGTCGGTCTCCACGTCGATGCGCTTGCCGTTGTGGCTGAAGTGGTACCAGTACAGCAGCGCCGAACCCAGCGAGGCCATCAGCTTGTCGGCGATATCGCGAGCGCCCGGGTGGTTGTGGTCTTCCTTCTCCGGCGATACGCAGCCCAGCACGGACACGGCAGTGCGCATCACGTCCATCGGGTGGGCCGACGGCGGCAGCTGTTCGAGGGACGCCTTGAGCGCCGCCGGAATACCACGCAGGGCCTTGAGCTTGGCTTTGTAGCCGGCCAACTCAGCAACGTTGGGCAGCTTGCCATGCACCAGCAGGTGAGCGATTTCCTCGAACTCACTGCGGTTGGCGAAGTCGAGCACGTCATAGCCACGGTAGTGCAGGTCGTTACCGGTACGGCCGACGGTGCACAGTGCCGTGTTGCCCGCAGTGGTGCCGCTCAGGGCTACGGACTTCTTCGGCTTGAAGCCGGTGGTGGTTTCGGGAGTGGCGCTCATAACGAATAGGTCCTCATCTAATCCGGTTGTTTCTTGTTGTGCGCCGGCCTGCCGGCTCGAAAGCGGGCGGCCGGCGTACCGGTCACTTCTTGGCGGCGAACAGCGCGTCGAGGTGCTGTTCGAAGGCGTGGTAGTTGATGCGCTCGTACAGCTCCATGCGCGTTTGCATGGTGTCGATCACGTTCTTCTGCGTGCCGTCGCGGCGCAGCGCGGTGTAGACGTTCTCGGCGGCCTTGTTCATGGCGCGGAAGGCCGACAGCGGGTAGAGCACCAGGGATACGTCGACGCCGGCCAGCTCTTCGGTGGTGTACAGCGGTGTGGCGCCGAACTCGGTGATGTTGGCCAGGATCGGCGCCTTGATGCGGTCGGCGAAGGTCTTGTACATCGCCAGTTCGGTGATCGCCTCCGGGAAGATCATGTCGGCGCCGGCCTCGATGCACGCGGCGGCGCGGTCCAGCGCCGAGTTCAGGCCTTCGACGGCCAGGGCGTCGGTGCGCGCCATGATCACGAAGCTGGGATCGGTGCGCGCATCGACGGCTGCCTTGATGCGGTCGACCATCTCCTGCTGGGTGACGATTTCCTTGTTCGGCCGGTGGCCGCAGCGCTTGGCGCCGACCTGGTCTTCGATATGGATGGCGGCGGCGCCGAACTTGATCATCGACTTGACGGTACGCGCCACGTTGAAGGCCGAGCTGCCGAAGCCGGTGTCGACATCCACTAACAAGGGCAGATCGCACACGTCGGTAATGCGGCGCACGTCGGTGAGCACGTCATCCAGGCCGGTGATACCCAGGTCCGGCAGACCCAGGGAGCCGGCGGCGACTCCGCCACCGGACAGGTAGATGGCCTTGAAGCCGGCGCGCTTGGCCAGCAGGGCATGGTTGGCGTTGATCGTGCCGACCACTTGCAGGGGATGTTCGCTGGCGACTGCGTCGCGGAAGCGCTGACCGGGAGTGCTCGAACTCATGATTCACCTCGTGCGGTTGAAGGAGCTGCGCCCTGCCCCGCTTGCGCGGTGTAGTGGCGTTCGATATTGCGTTTGGAAGCGGCGATATGGCGGCGCATCAGTAGCTCGGCCAACTCGCCATCGCGATCGGAAATCGCATCGAGGATGCGATGGTGTTCATTGAAGGCGTGACGTGGGCGATTGGGCGTAGCGGAAAACTGCAAGCGGTACATGCGCACCAGTTGGTACAGCTCGCCACAGAGCATCTGCGCCAGGGTCTTGTTGCCGCTGCCCTGGATGATCCGATAGTGGAAGTCGAAGTCGCCTTCCTGCTGGTAGTAGCCCACGCCAGCCTTGAAGGCTGCATCCTGTTCATGCAGATCGAGCACCCGACGCAGCTCGTCGATCTCGCCCTGGGTCATGCGTTCGGCGGCCAGACGACAGGCCATTCCCTCCAGGGATTCACGGATCTCATACAGCTCGATCAATTCGGCGTGACTGAGTGATACCACCCGCGCGCCCACATGGGGGACTCGCACCAGCAAGCGTTGACCTTCCAGACGGTGGATCGCCTCGCGCAGCGGGCCGCGACTGATGCCATAGGTACGCGCCAGCTCCGGCTCGGAGATTTTGCTGCCTGGTGCAATCTCGCCCTTGACAATAGCCGCCTGAATGCGCCGGAAGACATGCTCGGAAAGCGTGCCAGAGTCGTCGACAGCGGTGGCGGTGATATCGGAAGTGCCCAGCATTATTGTTGACACCTTTTGTTTCTGGTGCGGAAAAACTACGATCCAGGCGGATTTCTGTCAAACAAAAAACAATATTGTCGACAATATCTCGGCGGGTGACGCGCGCATAATCTGTGCACTTCACCTCTAGAAACGCGCGTAAGCGTCTGTCGCAGCTGAAAAAGCCCATGCTAGAATGCGCCCGCCAGCGCCGTCGCCACGCCTGTAGCGCCTGCTAGACTGCAGGGGCCGGCCGCCCCACCCTTGTGCCGATCACTCGAACCGACGAAACAAGCATCACAGGATTTATGAGACTCGAGCCCTTAGCCTTCTTTCTTTGCTGCACGATGTTCTCCGGCCTGAGTCTCGCCGCGGAAAAGACGGTCTATGGTCTGAATGAATACATCCAGCTCTCCGATCTCAAGCTGGAAGTCGCCGCCAAACTGGACACCGGCGCCAAGACCGCTTCGCTGAGTGCGCGTGATATCAAACGCTTCAAACGTGACGGCGAGACCTGGGTGCGCTTCTACCTGGCAATCGATGATGCACACGAACACCCCATCGAACGCCCCCTGGCGCGGATCAGCAAGATCAAGCGCCGTTCGGGCGACTATGATCCTGAAGAAGGCAAGACCTACACTGCACGTCCCGTCATCGAACTGAACGTATGTATGGGTAAAGCCCAACGCACCATCGAAGTGAACCTGACCGACCGTAGCGCCTTCCAGTATCCCTTGCTGATTGGCTCAGAAGCGCTCAAGCGCCTGGATGCCATGGTCGATCCAAGCCTTAAATATGCTGCCGGCAAGCCCGGCTGCTCCCTTACTACCGCTGCCGAGTAATTGCTCATGCGATCCTTGACCCTGCATCTGAAAGTCCTCATCACCCTTCTGGTGACGGTGGGCATTCTGGTTACGGCCTACCAGATCTTCATTCTCGGCATCCCGGTGACCGAGGACGAGACCGATGACCTGTGGAACATCGACGCCAAAGTCGAATTCCAGGCCAGCGGCCGCGAGCCGGTGAAGGTGCAGATGTTTGTACCGCCGCTCAACCAGGACTACGTCAGCCTCAATGAGAGCTTCATCTCGAACAACTACGGGGTGAGCATCAAACGCGCTGACGGTAACCGCAAGGTGACCTGGTCGGCACGGCGCGCCAGCGGCAACCAGACCCTGTACTACCGCCTGGTACTGACCAAGCGTTACAGCGGCGAGCAGCCCAAGGCCACAGGGCCGATCTACCGTGACAGCATCCCCGTCGACGGCGCCGAGAAGATCGCCGCCGAGGCCCTGCTGGCGCCGATCCGCCAGCACTCGGCCGACGTCGAGACCTTCATCAGCGAAACCATCAAACGGGTCAACAATAGCGGCGACGACAACGTCAAGCTGCTGCTGGGCGGCGATGCCTCGACCCCGAACAAGGCCAAAGTCATCGAGTTGCTGCTGTCCATCGCCCACGTACCGATGGAGCGCGTGCACACCATTCGCCTGGCGGCCGACATTCAGCAGACCCCCGAGCTGTGGCTGCGCAGCTTCAACGGCGAGAACTGGCTGTATTTCAATCCGGACAGTGGCGAGCAAGGCCTGCCGCAAGATCGCCTGGTCTGGTGGACCGGCGACGGCCAGCTGGTTGGCATCGAGGGCGGCAAGAAAGCCCTGGTCAGCTTCACCCTGAACAACAGCGAGATGAACGCCATCCGCCTGGCCAAGCTGACGGACGAGAACACCGACGTCGACTTCCTCGAATACTCCTTGTACGGCCTGCCGCTGCAGACCCAGCAGACCTATCAGATCATGATCATGATCCCGATCGGCGTGCTGGTGATCCTGATCCTGCGTAACCTCGGCGGCCTGCAGACCCTGGGCACCTTTACCCCGGTACTGATTGCCCTGGCCTTCCGCGAAACCCAGCTGGGCTTCGGCATCATGCTGTTCACCATCATTACCGCCCTCGGCCTGTCGCTGCGCTCATACCTCGAGCACTTGAAGCTGCAGATGTTGCCGCGGCTGTCGGTGGTGCTGACCTTCGTGGTGGTGCTGATCGCCGTGATCAGCCTGTTCAGCCACAAGCTGGGCCTGGAGCGTGGCCTGTCGGTGGCACTGTTCCCGATGGTGATTCTGACCATGACCATCGAACGCCTGTCGATCACCTGGGAAGAACGTGGCGCCTCGCATGCCTTCAAGGTCGCGGTCGGCACCCTGTTCGCCGCCACCCTGGCGCACCTGCTGATGACCGTGCCGGAGCTGACCTACTTCATCTTCACCTTCCCGGCTGTGCTGTTGATCATGGTGGGCTTCATGCTGGCGATGGGTCGCTACCGCGGCTACCGCCTGACCGAGCTGTTCCGTTTCAAAGCCTTCCTGAAGGATTGAGCCCATGTTCGGTCTGATCAAGAGATGGAAAGCCCTGGAAGCCAAAGGCATCATGGGTATCAATCGACGCAATGCGGACTACGTGCTGAAGTACAACCAACGGCACCTGTACCCGATCGTCGATGACAAGATCATCACCAAGGAGCGCGCGATCCAGGCCGGCATCCATGTGCCGGAGCTGTACGGGATCATCTCCACCGAGAAGGAAATCGAGAAGTTCGACGAGATCATCGCCGGACGCAGCGACTTCGTGATCAAGCCGGCGCAAGGCGCCGGTGGTGACGGCATCCTGGTTATCGCCGACAAGTTCGAGGGCCGCTACAAGACGGTATCCGGCAAGATCGTCAGCCAGGAGGACATCGAGCACCAGCTGTCGAGCATCCTCACCGGCCTGTACTCCCTGGGCGGCCACCGCGACCGCGCGCTGATCGAGTACCGGGTCACCCCGGACCCGATCTTCAAAAGCATCAGCTACGAAGGCGTGCCAGACATCCGCATCATCGTGCTGATGGGCTACCCGGTGATGGCCATGCTGCGTCTGCCGACTCGCCAGTCCAACGGCAAGGCCAACCTGCACCAGGGCGCCATCGGCGTCGGTGTGGACCTGGCCACCGGCCTGACCCTGCGAGGCACCTGGCTGAACAACAAGATCAGCAAGCACCCGGACACCACCAACGCGGTGGACGGCGTGCAACTGCCCAACTGGGACGGCTTCATGAAGCTGGCAGCCGGTTGCTACGAGCTGTGCGGCCTCGGCTACATCGGCGTGGACATGGTGCTGGACGAAGAGAAAGGCCCGTTGATCCTCGAGCTCAACGCCCGCCCCGGCCTGAACATCCAGATCGCCAACGACTGCGGCCTGACCCATCGCGCCCATGCGGTGGAAGCGCGGATCGCCGAGCTGGCGAAGAACGATGTAAAGGAAAGCGTGGAAGATCGCGTGCGCTTCTCCCAACAGCTGTTCGGCCACGTCAAACCGGCAGAGATCTGATTCGACTCCGCCAGAAAAAGCCCGGCTCCGGCCGGGCTTTTTCATTGCTGCGCCCTAGGCTCTAGTAGGGTGCGCAGCCTACAATCGGCTTTCGCGTTCGCCTGACCAATCCGCATGCACAGCTGCCTCGTTCACGCCCTGCCCTATCTGGCCGATCCGGCCGACTACTTTGCCCTCGTGCGCCAGGCACCCGGCGCCGTGCTGCTGGATGCCGGCCGGCCGCAGGCCGAGCGCGGGCGCTTCGATCTGCTCAGCGCCTGGCCCTTGCAGACGTTCGCGCCGAAGCCCGATGAATCCGCTGCGGCGTTCTTCCAGCGCCTGCGCAATGGCCTGGCTCTACTGGGGCGCGCCGAAGCTCCGGCGGATATCGAGCTGCCCTTCACCGGCGGCCTGATCGGCTATCTGGCCTATGACTTTGGCCGCCACATCGAACAACTGCCGGAACAGGCAGAGGATGACCTGCAACTGCCGGATGCTCGCTTTGGCCTGTATGGCTGGGCCCTGATCAGCGACCACCAGAAGCGTACCAGCCAGCTGGTGTTTCACCCGCAACTGGAGGCGGCCGAGCGAGTACGCCTGATCGCGCTGTTCAGCCAGCCAGTGCCTGTCGCGGCCGCCAGCTTCAAGCTGCTGCAGGCCTTTCGCGGTGATCTAGATGCCGAGCAGTATCGTCAGGCGATCGAGCGCATCCAGGCTTATATCCAGGCTGGCGATTGCTACCAGGTGAACTTCGCCCAGCGCTTCCAGGCGCCTTGTGTGGGCGATCCCTGGGCAGCCTATCAGGCCCTGCGCGCCGCCTGCCCGACCCCGTTCGCCGGCTTCCAGAGCCTGCCTGATGGCGGCGCTATTCTCAGCCTGTCGCCGGAGCGCTACCTGCAAGTCAGCCAGGGCCGGGTGGAAACCCGGCCAATCAAGGGCACCCGCCCACGCGGCGCCACGCCAGCCGCCGATGCTGCCGAAGCGCAGCAGTTGCTGGGCAGCCTCAAGGATCGCGCCGAAAACCTGATGATCGTCGATCTGCTGCGCAACGACCTCGGCCGCAGCTGCCGCATCGGCTCGGTGCGAGTGCCGGAGCTGTTCGCCCTGGAGAGCTACCCCAATGTGCACCACCTGGTCAGCGCGGTGACCGGTGAGCTGGCTGCGGGCAAGGACGCACTGGATCTGATCGCCGGCAGCTTTCCCGGTGGCTCGATCACCGGCGCGCCGAAGATTCGCGCCATGCAGATCATCGACGAACTGGAGCCGACCCGTCGCACCCTGTATTGCGGCTCCCTACTCTATCTGGACGTGCGCGGCGAGCTGGACAGCTCAATCGCCATTCGCAGCCTGCTGGTCAAGGATGGCCAGATCAGTTGCTGGGGCGGCGGTGGCATAGTCGCCGACTCGCAGTGGCAGGCCGAGTACCAGGAGTCGATCACCAAGGTGAAGGTGCTACTGCAGACCCTGGAACAGCTCTCCGGCTTGTAGTCCGGCACTGAAACGACAAGGCCCGCAGATAGCGGGCCTTGTTTTATGCGAGAGAGCCTTACAGGCTCAGATCGCGTACCGACGCCTTGAGGAACTCGCGCTTGAGGTCTTCATAGGTGTGCACCGCCGGGAACTGCGGGAACTCGCGGATCACGTTGTCCGGGGCATGGAACAGAATGCCGGCATGGGCTTCGCTGAGCATGGTGGTGTCGTTGTACGAGTCGCCAGCGGCGATCACGCGGTAGTACAGGCTCTTGAAGGCAATCACCGACTGGCGCTTGGGGTCCTTCTGGCGCAGCTGGTAACCCACAACGCGATCGGTTTCATCGGTGATCAGCTTGTGGCACAGCAGCGCCGGGAAGCCCAGTTGGCGCATCAGCGGCTGGGAGAATTCGTAGAAGGTGTCGGACAGAATCACCACCTGGAAGCGCTCGCGCAGCCAGTCGACGAACTCCACGGCGCCTTCCAGCGGCTTGAGGGTGGCGATCACTTCCTGAATATCGGCGAGCTTCAGCCCATGCTCGTCGAGGATGCGCAGGCGCTGCTTCATCAGCACGTCGTAGTCAGGAATATCCCGGGTGGTCGCCTTGAGGGCGTCGATGCCGGTTTTTTCGGCGAAAGCGATCCAGATTTCCGGGACCAGAACGCCTTCGAGGTCGAGACAGGCAATTTCCACGGGACACTCCTAGCTAGCAATTTGACAGAAGGCGGCACTCTAGCGATTCACCCGTTGCGACGCAACGCAGCACTTATATCCATAGTGGTTAGTCGTGCTGGCATATGGTTATTTAGACGCATATGCCCTTTTTGCTAACATCCTCGGCACAGAGCGTTCAGCGCCACCTAAACCAGGAAACCAGCCCGATGAGCCAAGCCTTCAACGTTGCCGAACTGGCAGCGGCCTATGCCAACAAATCGCCCCAGGACATTCTCAAACTGGCCTTCGAGCACTTCGGTGACGAGCTGTGGATCTCCTTCAGCGGTGCCGAGGACGTGGTGCTGGTCGACATGGCCTGGAAGCTCAACAAGCAGGTCAAGGTATTCAGCCTGGATACCGGGCGCCTGCACCCGGAAACCTACCGTTTCATCGAGCATGTGCGCGAGCACTACGGCATCGCCATCGAAGTGCTGAGCCCGGATGCCACCCGCCTCGAAGCCCTGGTGCGCGAGAAAGGCCTGTTCAGCTTCTACAAGGACGGCCACGGCGAGTGCTGCGGTATCCGCAAGATCGAGCCGCTCAAGCGCAAACTGGCCAGCGTCAAAGCCTGGGCCACCGGCCAGCGCCGCGACCAGAGCCCCGGCACCCGCAGCCAGGTCGCCGCTCTGGAGCTGGATGCAGCCTTCTCCACAGCCGACAAACTGCTGTACAAGTTCAACCCGCTGGCGCAGATGAGCAGCGAGGAAGTCTGGGCTTATATCCGCATGCTCGAGCTGCCCTACAACAGCCTGCACGAGCGCGGCTACACCAGCATCGGCTGCGAGCCCTGCACCCGCCCAGTCCTGCCCAACCAGCACGAGCGCGAAGGCCGCTGGTGGTGGGAAGAGGAAACCCAGAAAGAGTGCGGTTTGCACGCAGGCAACGTGATTGCCAGAGCCTGAATGAACAAGCCCGGCGAGTGCCGGGCTTGTTCTATCTGGACGACACTCAGTAGGTCGGTAGCTCGACCCCATCGAACAGCTCATCCAGCTCGGCCTTGGTATGGCATTGCACAGCCTTGGCCATCACCTCACGGGTCAGGTGCGGGGCGAACTTCTCGATGAAGTCGCACATGAAACCGCGCAGGAAGGTGCCACGGCGGAAGCCGATCTTGGTCACGCTGGATTCGAACAGGTCGCTGGCGTCCAGTACCACCAGATCACTGTCGAGCTTGGCGTCGACCGCCATGCGCGCGACGATGCCCACACCCAAGCCCAGGCGCACGTAAGTCTTGATCACGTCGGCGTCGGCCGCGGTGAATACCACCTTGGGCGTCAGGCCGCGATGGCTGAACGCCTCGTCCAGCTTAGAGCGACCGGTGAAACCGAATACGTAGGTGACGATCGGGTACTCGGCCAGGGCTTCCAGCGACAACTTCGGCAGTTTGGTCAGCGGGTGGCCCTGGGGCACCACCACGCAACGGTTCCAGCGGTAGCACGGCATCATCACCAGGTCACCGAACAGCTCCAGCGCTTCGGTAGCGATAGCGAAATCGACGGTGCCATCGGCGGCCATCTCAGCAATCTGCATCGGTGTGCCTTGATGCATATGCAGGGCGACTTCCGGGTACTGCTTGATGAAGCTACTGATTACCGGCGGCAGCGCATAGCGTGCCTGGGTGTGGGTGGTGGCGATGGACAGCGTGCCCTTCTTCTCGTTGGAGAATTCCTGGGCGATCTGCTTGATGCTCTCGACCTTGCGCAGGATCTCCCCCGCCGTGGTGATGATCCGCTCGCCAGCCGGAGTCACCCGGGTCAGGTGTTTGCCACTGCGGGCGAAGACTTCCACCCCAAGCTCATCCTCCAGCAAGCGGATCTGCTTGCTGATGCCGGGTTGCGAGGTATAGAGGCTCTGCGCAGTAGCGGAGACGTTGAGGTCGTGGTGCGCCACTTCCCAGATGTAGCGCAGTTGCTGGAGCTTCATAAATATCCCTCTAAAGCAGATAGACGCTGCTCGAATGTGCCAGCTGCGTTATATAACCATATTAATGGTTCAAGGAATAAAACTAGACGATTTTCTGAGTTATGCATGCCGTTCGTCTAACGAATCTTCATAACCCTCTTCAACTGCGGTGCTGCAGCATCGGCACCAGATAGACAGGTATCTCGGAAAGCTGCAGGACGCGAGCCGCTGTGCGCCCCAACGGGGTTTCCTGAGTCGCGCCATGGCTGTGACTGCCTACGACCAGCAGATCGACGGCAAGTTTGCGCGCCTCCTCGAGAATCACCTGTGACGAGTCGCCTTGAGCAACCCGCACGTTGCGGATCAACTCGATGTCATGCTGTGCATCGCCCAGCTCATCGCGAAAACCCTCAAGCACCCGCTGTTCGATACTCGCCATGACATTGCCCAGCCCTTTGCTGCGCAGTTCCTGCAGAGTCTTCTCATCCAGATAGGTCTGCAGTACGGACTCGGCGAACAGCCCCATGGGCTCGACCGCATGCACCACATAGAGCTCAGCCTTAAGGGCACGGGACAGGTTCAGCGCATGCTGCAGCACATAAGGAGCGTACAGACCGAGATCGGTGGCATATAGGATGGATCGGATCATGCGGCCTCCCCACTTCCTGCTGCGGCCCTGTTTTGAGCTTAGCAGCGTGTCACCACGCGCAAGGCTGCAGACCAGAGAGCAGACAGGCGGCCCTCAGAACCTGTTTACGATCTTTTGGACTAGAGCCAGACAAGGCGCTACGCCAGTAACAGCCTCCGGCTGGTCAAAACAGGCGAGGAAGCGGAGTTTACGAGCTGTAAATGAGTATGACTCGTTGCACTCGCCCTGCGGGTCGCGCTGAAGCGCGTTAGCCGCAAGCGGCTTGCCGAGCCTGTTTTTAACGCGGTATGGCCGACGGACAAGAGATCGTGAACAGGTTCTCAGAGCTGTATTTCGTTACTCACACCATGCGGCACATGACCGGTGGCCACCACTTCACGGGCTTTTTCACAGTGTCCGGCCTGATCATCGAAAAACACGTCAGCGGCAAAGGCTTCAAGAAACGCCGCTTTTTCCAGGCCACCGAGAAACAGTGACTCGTCCAGGCGAATATCCCACTCACGCAGGGTGCGGATGACCCGCTCATGGGCGGGGGCCGAGCGCGCGGTAACCAGTGCGGTACGAATCGGGCACTGTTCTTCGGCAAACTCGCGCTGCAAGCGGTTCAGGGCCGCCAGGAACGGCTTGAACGGGCCGCCACCCAGCAACTCCCGCGCGGAAGCCTTCTCATGGTCCTGAAACGCCGTGAGGCCGCCCTTTTGATAGACCCGCTCGGACTCATCGGAAAACAGCACGGCATCACCGTCGAAGGCGATGCGCAGCTCGGTGCTAGCTGCCCGCCGTGCCCCACCGGAAAGAATGGTGGCGGCGGCAAAGCCGGCATCCAGGGCACTGCGGACATCCTCGACATGGGTGGAGAGAAACAGGTGGCAGCCAAATGCAGCCAGATACGGATAAGGGCTGCGCCCACCGACGAAGGCGGCGCGGGAGATGCCCAGACCGTAATGCTGGATCGAGTTGAACACGCGCAAGCCGGTATCGGCACTGTTGCGTGACACCAGGATGACCTCGACACGGGCCTGGCCCAGGCTGGTATTGAGGCTAAGCAGTTTCTCCACCAGAGGGAAAGCGTCGCCAGGACTGAGAATCTCCTCCTCGTGGTCGATCTGGTACTGGCGGTAGGCGGCGACTCCTTCGCTCTCGTAGATGCGATGGCTGTCACTCAGGTCGAACAGTGCTCGCGAGGAAATCGCCAGCACCAGCTTGTCACCCAGTCCCTTGCTCATATCGACCTCAATGTACGTCCAGAAAACGCAATGCCTGGTACAGCATGCGGGTTTTCGGCAACTCACAGCCGGCGGCTGCAGCGGCTGCCAGCGGCGCCTCATAAATGGCCTCAAGCTCCAGCGGGCGCTGCAGCGTGAAGTCGTGGTACATGCTTGGCAGGTAGTCCGGCATACGCTCGGTGGCCGCCAGCAGTTTGTCGGCACAACCTTCCGGCAATACATGACCACAGGCGGCAGCGCCCTGCACCACCTCCAGCATGATGGCGTGGATCAACGCACGACTATCGGCGTCGGCCATCAGGCGGGTAGTGCCGGCGTTGAGCAGCACGGACAAGCCATTGTACGGCACGTTCCACACCAGCTTCTGCCAGCGCGCCTGTTCCAGTGCGGCCATTGCCGTGGCCTCCAGCCCGGCGGCGCGAAACATCGCGGCGCCCTCCTCGACTATCGCCAGGCGCTGCTCGGCACTGTTCGGCGGTCCCGAGTGGTAACCCAGACTCAGCGCCCCCAGTGCCTGATGTTCGATCACTCCAGGCGCGGAGCGATGCGCGCAGATGTAACAGAGCCCACCGAGCAGATGCAGGGAGTCCGGCAGCAGAGGGCGTAACTGCTCCTCCACCGCCAGGCCATTCTGCAACAACACGATTTTGGCGCCGGGTGCGGCAGCCTTGCCAAGCAGTGGAGCCAACTCGGCGTTGCTGGTGGTCTTGGTGCCCACCAGCAGCCAATCGCAGCGGGGCATGCCTTCTACGCTCGACCAGGCCTGTACCGACTGCAGGTGCAAGCGGCCATGCACGACGCTGTTGAGCTGCAGGCCATGCTCGGCAACCGCTGCATACTCGCTGCGCAGGAGGAAATGCACATCGAAACCGGCACGGGCCAGCATCAAGCCGTAGAAGCCGCCAATGGCACCGGTGCCGATAATGCCAATACGCGGGCGTTGTTGCTCTTGCATCAAGGTAACTCCTCAAACTCCAGCTGCAGGGCCTGCTGGATGGCCGCGTTCAGCCCGGTGGCGTTCAAGCGGCACTGTAATGCGCCAAAAAACTGGCCATCGCGGATCAGAAACAGGCTGGGAAGCTGGAAAACCTCATAACGCTCGACCAGACCGCCATTATCTCCGGCATCGATCCAGCACAGCTGCTCCACAGCCAGTGGCAAGCCGGGCAGCTCACGGCGCGCCCAACGGCAACTGGCACAACCTATGCTGGTGAATATGAGCAGGGACGTGCCGCTCAGCTGCAACAAGCGCTGTTCGGCATCGAAGTCGGTCAACTCCAGACTGGGCACTATACTGTTCATGTGTGATGTCAAATGAGTGGCATCCGGAGTAGTCAAAATGCGTCATTTCTTGCGTCACCCCAGCGACATGCCAGTCGAACTGGTTCAACGCAAACACGCCTTCCTGCCGCGACAAAGGCTGAACAATATCAGCCTCGGGGGCGTGGCGTGCAATTCCAACAAGGGCTTTCGCAAAGGCACTGCGGTGGAGCTGCGTATTCCACTGCTCGGCGATCAGGCGCGCTATCCAGGGGTCGTGGCCTGGTGCCGCAAGCAGACCGAGGACTACTTGGTCGGCATTGCCTTTATCGACGAAGACACCCTGTTCCGCGCGCGCATGGTCGAGCAGGTCTGCCAGATCGAGCACTACCGCCATCAGCGTGAACGCGAACTCGGCGAGGATCTTCCCGTCGAGGTGGTGGCTCGCGAGTGGATTGCCCTGCATGCCGAAGAATTCTCCGGCGCCAGCATGAACTAGTGTTTTCGCTCCAAGCGCGGCTTTTAAGCGGCCGCGCCCATTGTCGAGCCCGCCTGTTACGCGCTAAGGTTCCGCTTCCCCGCTGCGCCCATGATTAGCTGTGCCTCTGGCGCCCGGCACCCGTGACCTGATGACTCTGACTGATGAATAGCACGATGGCTGATTTACCGATCGACGATCTAAACGTTGCCTCCAACGAAACCCTGATCACCCCGGCGCAGCTCAAGCGCGAAATCCCCCTCACCGCCGCCGCCCAACGCACCGTCGCCCATGGCCGCGAAGTGGTACGCAATATTCTCGATGGCAAGGACCACCGCCTGTTCGTGGTCGTAGGCCCCTGCTCCATCCATGACATCAAGGCCGCCCACGAATACGCCGAGCGCCTCAAGGTGCTGGCTGCGGAAGTGTCCGATAGCCTGTTCCTGATCATGCGCGTGTATTTCGAGAAGCCGCGCACCACGGTCGGCTGGAAAGGCCTGATCAACGATCCGTATCTGGACGACTCGTTCAAGATCCAGGACGGTCTGCATATCGGTCGCCAGTTGCTGCGCGACCTGGCCGAGATGGGCCTGCCGACCGCCACCGAAGCCCTCGACCCGATCTCCCCGCAGTACCTGCAGGACCTGATCAGCTGGTCGGCCATCGGCGCGCGCACCACCGAATCGCAGACCCACCGCGAAATGGCCTCCGGCCTGTCCTCCGCGGTCGGCTTCAAGAACGGCACCGATGGCGGCCTGACGGTAGCGATCAACGCCCTGCAGTCCGTTTCCAGCCCACACCGCTTCCTCGGCATCAACCAGGAAGGCGGCGTCTCGATCGTCACCACCAAGGGCAACGCCTATGGTCACGTGGTGCTGCGCGGCGGCAACGGTAAGCCGAACTATGACTCGGTGAGCGTCGCCATCTGCGAGCAGGAGCTGGCCAAGGCCAAGATCCGCCCGAACGTCATGGTCGACTGCAGCCATGCCAACTCCAACAAGGACCCGGCCCTGCAGCCACTGGTCATGGAGAACGTGGCCAACCAGATCCTCGAAGGCAACAATTCCATCGTCGGCCTGATGGTGGAAAGCCATCTGGGCTGGGGCAGCCAGTCGATCCCCAAAGACCTCTGCGACCTTAAGTACGGTGTCTCCATTACCGATGCCTGCATCGACTGGGACGCCACCGAGAAGACCTTGCGCAGCATGCATGCCAAGCTCAAGGATGTCCTGCCCAAGCGTCAGCGCAGCTGAGTGGAGCAGGAATGAAAACGCCGGGCATTGCCCGGCGTTTTTGTTTGTTCTGGCCTGTCAGTGACTACGCTGACGCCGCTCCAGATAGCGCTCCACGTAAGAGCAGGACGGAATGACCGTGTAGCCCATGTGTTCTGCGTACTCCAGCGCCTGCTCGGTCAACGCCGCAGCGATGCCGCGGCCGCGCAGTGGATTGGGCACAAAGGTACGGTAGATATCCAGGGTCTGCTTGCCCAGATCCATATAGGCCAGGTACGCCCGATGACCATCGATGATGGCCTCAAACTGGTGACCCGCCAGGTCATGGTGGATGGACAACCCTTCGCTCATTGCTACTCCTCAGCGGGCTCTAGAACAGAACCCTTACCTTATCGATCTTTTCCAGGCGAAGAAACATCTCGGCCGAACCGCTACCAAACTGGACACTCAGAAAGACTTTGCCGTTCTCTACTTTGTGCAATAGGCCTTGATAGTAGGCACCGTCATAAGTAATGAACTGTAGTCGTTTTCCCGCATGTTCGGCCAGACTGGCGACTTCGACATAATCGTACTGGCGCAACTTGCCCGGCTGTTCGACCTCGGGCGCACGCACCAACTCTTCCTCTTCAGGTGCGGCCACGGCATCCGGGTCGACCCAGGAAAACGCCAAAGGATGCACCGCCTGCTGATTGATGAGCAGAACCGGACGCAGCATGGCCAGCACATCTTTGGGCTCGAAGAACTGCAAGCCATCCCAGCTCATGCCTTCCGTGGGCGCCAGCTCCAGGCGCAGCGCCTGTGGGTCTTTGTAGTACGCCCCAAGCGCCTTGAGCAACTCGGGGTCCAGAGCAATCCGCTGTGCACGCAAGGCGCGATCGAGCTGATCCAGGGTAGTCTGCAGGTAGGCTTCTTCAGTCTGGCCGAGTTTGCCGGCGCAATAGCTCTGGATCTTGCGCTGGTACTGATCATCATTGATCTCCACCGTAACGGTGGATAAGCGCGGTGGGTTGACCCGCAAATCACCAGGCCGCTCGGACATGTTGGCCAGTGCAAAATTGACACGGTACTCACCCATGTCACGGGTGTCGGCTGTGAGATTGAAGGTCAGCGTCTGGGCGCCTGGCTGGTACAGATAGGAAAACTGCGCATCGGTTTCCAGCGTGCGGTAGCCCATCTCAAGCAACTCGTCGCTGCCGATATACCGTGAGCTGCCGCAAGCTACCTGCGACAGGGCGGTATAGATAGACGACTCCTCTGGCTGCTGGCTTATCTGCGTCATGAAGGGGCCATGCACGTCGAACTCGAGACCCTTGATGTTGACCGCCATCTGCTCCGGAAACTTGCCTGCACTCATGCTCTCCTTGAAGCGCAACAAGTCCATAAGGCCCTTGAACTTCAACTCGGCATGTTCGATGCGGAAATTGTCGTGCATCAGCGGCACATGCACATTAATGCCGGAAATCCCGACCCGCCCATCGAAGGAGGAGGTAATCCCGGAATAACTTATACGCATGACGGGCGACATCTGCTCGACAGCGTCGTTCATGATCGTACGGACCGACAACCAGAGCGAGGCCTTGATAAGCAGTGCCAGGGCAAGAACACCCAGCAAGCCCCATTTAATCAGCTTCGACATATGCAACGTCCTTGAAGTATTTCGGGAGAACAGCCTTCCCGTTGGCCGCCCCGGATGTTATCAGGCAGGCAGGGTGCCAGCCACGATCTGAGCTAAATTGCTGGGCAAGACGTCACTCTAAGCGCCTGATCTGTATGTTTTTTAAGCAAAACATAGAGACAGAGCTAGATAAAAGAAAAAAGTGGCTTGTCTTGCGTTCGGTCAGTTTACTTACTAAAAGTAATGGGTAGTATGTAGCCCGGCTAATTTCCCAGTGTTGGGGAATTGCTTTTATGGAAAGTCCACCTCAAGGGGAACACGATGAACAACGTTCTGAAATTCTCTGCTCTGGCCTTGGCAGCAGTTCTGGCTACCGGTTGCAGCAGCATGTCCAAAGAAACTGAAGCCCGTCTGACCGCTACCGAAGACGCCGCTGCCCGTGCTCAAGCTCGTGCTGACGAAGCCTACCGTAAGGCTGATGAAGCTCTGGCCGCTGCTCAGAAGGCTCAGCAGACTGCTGACGAAGCCAACGAGCGCGCTCTGCGCATGCTGGAAAAAGCTAGCCGCAAGTAATACTTGCCAAGGCTTTGAAGAAGCCGACCTGTTCGCAGGTCGGCTTTTTTATTGCCTGCGAATTATCCAGGCCAATAAAAAACCCGCCGATGCGTGGCATGGGCGGGTTTCGGAACACGTAATCTAGATCAGAGCTGAACCTGTGCAGCATTGTCCGCCAGTGAACCCTGGCCTTGCTGCGGTACGGCGATCTCGATCGGCATACCATCTTCGGCAGCCACCACCTCGCGCACCACTTCCCAATCCAGACGCATCTGCCCGGCGACCTCATCGCGCTTGAGCAGCGCATTGATCACAGCCGTGTGCTTGTCCACCACCGAAGGCACGCCGTTATCATCCAGCGGGGCATGGGCCTCCAGGTAGACCTTGCCATTGCTCATACCGAATTTGTACGGCTCGTTGACGATGCGCACCGAGGTGCCTACCGGCGCCATCTTGGCCAGTTCCAGCACGTTGTGGTTGAGCATGCGGAAGCAGCCGTGGCTGACGCGCATGCCAATGCCGAACTTCTTGTTGGAACCATGGATCAGGTAGCCCGGAGTACCCAGGGTGAACTTGAACGGCCCCAGCGGGTTGTTCGGGCCTGGCGGCACATAGGCTGGCAGCGGATCACCGTCGGCGGCGTGCTCGGCGCGGATCGAGGCTGGCGGCGACCAGCCCGGATTCGGCACCTTGCCGGTAATGGTGGTGTGCGCGATCGGCGAGCCCCAGCCCTCGCGGCCAATACCCAACGGGAAGGTGTGCACCACATTCTGCCCTTTCGGGAAGTAGTACATGCGGTACTCGGCCAGGTTGATCACGATGCCCTCGCGCGGGCCTGGCGGCAGGATGAAGCGGGTCGGCAGCACGATTTCAGCACCCTCACCCGGCAACCAGGGGTCGACGCCCGGGTTGGCTACGACCATTTCCAGGTAGCCCAGATCATTGGCCACGCCCAGATCCGCGAAGGTGTCTTCGTACTTGGCTTTGATCACCTGCACCTGGCCGACGATGTCATCGCCTGGAGCAGGAAGCGGCAGCTCCAGGGCTGCTACGGGGCCCGCCAGGCAAAAACTGGCGAGAGTCAGGTTACGGGCGACGGCAGGAACGCGCGACAACATCCGGAAATCCTTGGCATGAATGGCTGATAAATAGAGTCGGAATTGTACACCGGCAATGCTGGGGCTGGGAGACCCTGCAAACCCGTGAAAAACAATTCGACGAGCTAGCCAAACCCTGCCTACAAGGCTTCAGGCCAGATCGAGCGCTCGCCTCGACGCTGAGCCTCCAGCACGCTCTTGCAAGCCTGGCAGAGGCGCTTGTCGCGCAAGCTGGTCTTGTCCACTGCGCGCATCACCGGCAAGGCAGGTAGCAGACCACCACAGAGCGTGCGATCGGCGAAGCCCTGCAGCTCGAGTTGACGAGCGACCAGGTGTACACGCGCTTCGCGGCAGGCGAACAGGTCGAGCTGTTCGTCCGGCACGATCAATTGATAGGCATGCAGGGACCAGGCAGGGCGCGGCATTGGGAGCTCCGAGAGGGGTCGCCACGATAGCCGAAAGGCTGCGCACGGGGAAGACTCAGAGCAAGGGTTGCAGCTGTGGCCAGACGTTATCCAGCAGGCGTTGCTGGGCGCTCACGGTCGGGTGGATGCCATCGGCCTGCATCATTCCGGCCACACCACCAACGCCCTCGAGGAAGAGCGGTACCAGCGGCACCTGTTTTTCCGCTGCCAGATTGGCGTAGACCGCGGCAAAGGCTCGCGTATAACGCTGCCCGTAATTAGGTGGTAATTGCATGCCTAGCAGCAGCACCTTGGCCCCGGCTGCACGCGAGCGATCGACCATCACCGCAAGATTCTGTTGCAATTGCGCCGGCGCCTGTCCACGCAGTCCATCGTTGCCGCCCAACTCGATAATCACCAGCTCCGGCTGATGCTGTGCAAGCAGCGTGGGCAGGCGCGCGAGGCCGCCAGCACTGGTATCACCGCTGATGGAAGCGTTGACCACTGACTGCGGGAAACCAGCCTCGGCCAGGCGCTTTTCCAGCAGGGCAACCCAGCCCTGACGGGTATCCATGCCAAAAGCGGCGCTGATACTATCGCCCACGACCAGCACGCTGCCGGCCATGGCGCCCTGGGGCCACAACACCTGGGCCAACAACAGTAGTGCAGCAGCACCGCTTACCCACCATGCACGCATCGGACTCTCCATGAGCGCTAGCATTCTTTCTGCGCGGCACCTTAGCAAAGTGGTACCCAGCACGGAAGGCGAGCTGAGCATCCTGCACGACCTCAGCCTTGAGCTGAACCGTGGCGACAGCCTGGCCATCGTCGGCAGCTCCGGCTCGGGCAAGTCCACCCTGCTCGGCCTCCTCGCCGGTCTCGACCTGCCTAGCAGTGGCGACGTGGAACTGGCCGGACACTGCCTGACCCATCTGGATGAAGATCAACGCGCACGCGTTCGCGCCGAACATGTGGGTTTCGTCTTCCAGTCCTTTCAGTTGCTCGACAACCTCAATGCCCTGGAAAACGTCATGCTGCCGCTGGAACTGGACGGCCGCCGCGATGCCCGCGAGCGTGCCCGCGACCTGCTGGAGCGGGTCGGCCTGGGTCAGCGCCTGACTCATTCACCCCGCCAACTGTCCGGCGGCGAACAGCAGCGCGTCGCCATTGCCCGCGCCTTTGCCGCCGAGCCGGCAGTGCTGTTTGCCGACGAACCGACCGGCAACCTCGACAGCCACACGGGCGAACGCATCAGCGACCTGCTGTTCGAGCTGAACCAGGAGCGCGGTGCGACCCTGGTACTGGTCACCCACGATGAACGCCTGGCGCATCGTTGCCGGCGTCTGATTCGCCTGGAAGGCGGCCGTCTGGTCGACACCGTGGAGCCCTGATGCGCGCCCTGCCGCTGTCACGCCTGTTCGCCCTGGCCGTGCGCCAGTTGCTGCGCGATGCCCGTTCCGGCGAGCTGCGCGTGCTGTTCTTCGCCCTGCTGATCGCCGTGGCCTCCAGCACTGCCATCGGTTATTTCAGCGCGCGCCTGAATGGCGCCATGCTGCTGCGTGCCACCGAGTTTCTCGGTGCCGATCTGTTGCTCTCCGGCAGTGCGCCGGCTACGGCCGAACAGATCGAAGCCGGCCGCCAACTGGGCCTGGACCATGCGCAAGTGGTCGAATTCTCCAGCGTGATCGCCACCGATCAGGGCATCCAGCTGGCCAGCGTCAAGGCCGCCAGCGCCGGCTATCCGCTGCGCGGCGAGCTGAAAAGCGCAGCGGCGCCCTATCAGCCCGAACAGCCCGGTACAGGACCGGGGCCCGGCGAAGCCTGGGCGGAGGCCCGGCTGTTTGCCGCGCTGGACCTGAAGATCGGCCAATCGATTGAAGTCGGCAACCTGCCACTGCGCCTGACCCGCGTACTGACCTACGAACCGGATCGCGCCGGCGATTTCTACAGCCTCACCCCGCGGGTACTGATGCACCTGGACGATCTGCCCGCCACCGGCGTTGTGCAGCCCGGCAGCCGAGTGCGCTACCGCGAATTGTGGCGCGGCGACGAGCAAGCCCTGCAGCGCTACCAGGATGGCTTGCAAGCTGGCCTGGCGGCGCACCAAAGCATTGAGGATGCGCGCTCCGGCAACCGCCAGATCGGTGGCGCACTGGGCCGTGCCGAACGCTACCTGAACCTGGCCAGCCTGGCTGCCGTGCTGCTTGCCGGTGTTGCTGTCGCCTTGTCGGCTGCGCGTTTCGCGGCCCGGCGCTTCGATAGCAGCGCACTGTTGCGCTGTCTGGGCTTGTCACGCCGCGAAGCCCTGAGCCTGTTCGCCTTGCAGCTAGCGCTGCTCGGTCTGCTGGCCTGCATCGCTGGCGCAGTGCTCGGCTGGGCTGGCCAACTGATCCTGTTCAAGCTGCTCGCGGGTCTGCTGCCGTCCGGCGTACCGCCTGGTGGCGCCCTGCCCGCCCTGGCCGGCATGGCCACCGGTTTGGTGGCATTGGCCGGTTTTGCCCTGCCGCCGCTGGCCGCCCTGGGGCGCGTGCCGCCATTACGGGTACTACGCCGCGATCTGCTGCCGGTACCACCGAGTTCCTGGCTGGTCTATGGTGCGGCGCTGCTGGCCCTGGGCCTGATCATGTGGCGCCTGAGCCTGGACCTGAAACTGACCCTGGCCCTGCTCGGTGGCGGCTTACTCACCACCCTGCTGCTGGGCGGCCTGTTGCTGCTCACGCTGCGCAGCCTGCGCCGCTTGCTGGCGCGTGCCTCATTGCCCTGGCGTCTGGGTCTGGGCCAGTTGCTGCGTTACCCGCTGGCCGCCGCGGGGCAGGCACTGGCATTCGGCCTGATCCTCCTGGCCATGGCGCTGATCGCCCTGCTGCGTGGCGAGTTGCTGGATACCTGGCAGGACCAGTTGCCCGAACAAGCGCCCAATCACTTCGCCCTCAATGTGCTGCCAGCGGAAAAGGAGGCCTTCGCCGCGCGTTTGGCCGAGATCTCGCCGCAGCCAGCCCCGCTCTATCCAATAATTGCTGGGCGCCTGACCGAGATCAACGGCGCGGCGGTCAAACAGATCGTCAGCAAGGACAGCACCGGCGACCGCGCGGTAAGACGTGACCTGAGCCTGACCTGGTCGGCTGAACTGCCGAGCGGCAACGAACTGGTCGCCGGCCAGTGGTGGACGACTGACACGACCGGGCCAGTGCCGGGCGTCTCGGTGGAGTCCGAGTTGGCCGAAAGCCTGCAACTGCAGCTCGGCGACCTGCTCACCTTCGATGTCGGCGGCCTGCAACGCCAGGCCCGTGTCAGCAGCCTGCGCAAGGTCGAATGGGACAGCTTCCAGCCGAACTTCTACATGATCTTCGAGCCCGGCACCCTGCAGGACCTGCCTGCCACCTACCTGACCAGCTTCTACCTGCCGCCCAACAGCGAGCAGCAACTGGTGGAGCTGGCGCGCGCCTTTCCGGCGGCCACCCTGCTGCAGGTCGAAGCACTCCTGGCGCAACTGCGCAGCATCCTGGCCCAGGTCACCCTGGCCGTGGAGTACGTCTTGCTGTTCGTCCTGGCGGCGGGCCTGACCGTGCTGTTCGCTGGCCTGCAATCCACTCTGGATGAACGCATCCGCCAAGGAGCCCTGCTCCGCGCCCTGGGCGCCGAACGCCGCCTGCTTATCGCCGCGCGGCGCACCGAGTTCGCCCTGCTCGGCGCCACCAGCGGCGTGCTGGCTGCGCTCGGCTGCGAACTGGTGAGCCTGCTGCTGTACCGCTTCGTCCTCGATCTACCCTGGCAGCCACATGCCTGGCTGCTGCTATTGCCGTTGATTGGCGCACTGCTGGTGGGGACTGCCGGTGTACTCGGTACCCGCCGTGCCCTCAACGTCAGCCCTTTGGCCGTACTTCGCGATACATGAGAGCTGCATGAGCCGTTACCGCCCGCCGCGCACCGCCGGCACTGCCCTGATCACCCCGGAAGGTGAAGCGCGCCTGCGTGCAGAACTGCACGAGCTCTGGCATGTGCGTCGTCCCCAGGTGACCCAGTCGGTCAGCGAGGCGGCGGCTCAGGGCGACCGCTCGGAAAATGCCGAGTACACCTACGGCAAGAAGATGCTGCGGGAAATCGACAGTCGCGTGCGCTTCCTGACCAAGCGTCTGGAAAGCCTCAAGGTGGTCGACAGCCGCCCTGCCGACCCGAACAAGGTCTACTTCGGCGCCTGGGTGACCCTGGAAGATGACAATGGCGACGAGACCCGCTATCGCATCGTCGGCCCGGACGAACTGGACCTCAAGCAGGGACTGATCAGCATCGACTCGCCGCTGGCCCGAGCACTGATTGGCAAGGCGCTGGATGCCGAAGTGCGGGTACAGGCACCGGGCGGCGAGCAGACCTTCTATATCACCGCGATCGACTATCCCTAGGGTCTTTTGCCATTTCGTTCACGGCCGCGACGGCAACAGACCCTAGAGCTCAGCGCAGGCTGATCAGGCCCTGGCGGGCGACCCGTACCAGTTGTTCGATCAGCTCGGCATTCACCGGTTGCGCCTCGCCACCGACCACCACCAGATCGAAGCCGTTGCTGGGTAACTGCGCCAATGCTTCGGCGTCTGGCGAGGCGAACTTGATGAGAAAATTACGCGCTCTCGGCCAATGTTTGGGCCAGCCTTCGAGGCTCTTGAGCAGACGCGGTTGATGGCTGCCGACCAGCAGCACATGCGGATGACGGTTGACCGCGGTACGCGGCAGGGAGGAAAAATACAGATGAGGGCGCGGGCAATTCATGGTTACAGTCTCAGCCTCGTAATCCCGCCGGACTGCGGTGAGAGGCGACACCGGCCAGCGCTTTAGCGGTATTTGCCCAACCGGGCGGCGCCCCGCAAGTTGCTCTTAAATCGGCGCCATGGGGTGATGCTAGAAATCCTCGTACCGCTCTGTCAAGCCGCATGCAGACCCGGAGGCCCATGTGTCAGCAGAGATCGAACCGCGCTTGCGACTGTTCTTTGCCCTGCCCCTGCCGCCGGCACTGCGTCTGCAGGTCGAAAACTGGCGCAATGGTCTCGCCATCGAAGGGCATCTGCTGGCCGGCAGCGACCTGCACCTGACCCTGGCTTTTCTGGGCTCCCAGCCGTGCAGCAGCCTTGCACGGCTCAAGCGCCTGGCTGCCGGCTTGCACGCGCAGCAATCCTTCTGTCTGTGCCTCGATCGGCTGCAGTGCTGGCAAGGCGGTCTCTTGCATCTGGCGCCTGGCCAGGTGCCCGCCGCGTTGCTGGTGTTGCAGCAGAACCTGCACGCCGCATTGGCACAGGCCGGTTTTTCGCTCGAAACACGCCCCTATTGCCCGCACCTGAGCCTGGCACGCGGCAGTCGACTGCCTGCGCTTGTCAGCCCTTGTGCATTCTCCTGGCAGGTCGAGCATTTCGCCCTGTTCGTCTCGCACCAACAGGCCGATGGCAGCCGCTACCAGCTCATCGGGCAATGGCCACTGCAGCTACGGACAAGCTGATCGGCCCCGTCTGAGCGCGCGGATTCCCATGGGGCGTTTCCCCAGGTAACAACTGACTTCATGCAGGCAACCCCGGCGAAATAGTGGCCTAAATTTGCAAACGGCCGTTTAGAGCCTTCGCTCTAATAATCTGACTGTTTGGCACATTTCCTGCCCTTCAAGCCGCAGCTGAAGTGCCTACCCAGGATGGATATGGCTGGCTGAACTCAGGGAAAACTGCCACATCACTGTTTGAGAGCACCCAATGAATAATAAGAAGACCCTGCTCGCCCTCTGCATCGGAACCGGAATCCTCCTGTCCGGCCAGGCCGAGGCCGGCCTGTTCGGCTCCACCGGCTACACCAAGACCAAGTACCCGGTCGTCCTGGCTCACGGCATGCTGGGCTTCGACAGCATTCTCGGTATCGACTACTGGTACGGCATCCCCTCGTCGCTGCGCTCCGATGGCGCCAGTGTCTATGTCACCGAAGTCAGCCAGCTGAACACCTCCGAACTGCGTGGCGAAGAGCTGCTGGAACAGGTCGAGGAAATCGCTGCCATCAGTGGCAAGGGCAAGGTCAACCTGATTGGTCACAGCCATGGCGGCCCGACCATTCGCTACGTCGCTGCCGTACGCCCGGATCTGATCGCCTCGGCCACCAGCGTCGGCGCGCCGCACAAAGGCTCCGACACGGCCGACTTCATTCGCCAGATCCCACCAGGTTCGGCCGGTGAAGTGATTGTTGCCGGTATCGTCAACGGCCTCGGTGCACTGATCAATTTCCTCTCGGGCAGCTCCAGCACTTCGCCGCAGAACGCCCTGGGTGCCCTGGAATCGCTGAACAGCCAGGGCGCAGCGGCCTTCAACGCCAAGTACCCGCAAGCCATCCCGACCAGTGCCTGCGGCGAAGGCGCCTACAAGGTCAACGGCGTCAGCTACTACTCCTGGAGCGGCAGCAGCCCGCTGACCAACTTCCTCGACATCAGCGATGTGCTGATGGGCGCTTCCGCACTGACCTTCGACGAAGCCAACGACGGCCTGGTCGGCACCTGCAGCTCGCACATGGGCAAGGTGATCCGCGACAACTACCGGATGAACCACCTCGACGAGGTCAACCAGACCTTCGGCCTCACCAGCCTGTTCGAGACCGATCCGGTCACCGTCTACCGCCAGCACGCCAACCGCCTGAAAAACGCCGGTCTGTAATCAGCCTGCCGGGGCCTTCGGGCCCCTTTGGCGCGCCTCTTCGAGTATCGACGTGAATCGAAAACTGCTATTTGCCGCCCCCCTGGTAGTCGGAGGCAGTATTGCACTGACGCTCTACCTGAACCCCGCCACCGACCTCCCGACACCGGCCAATACACCTGCGACGTCGACAGCCGTTAGCCAACCTGCGGCGACGATCGACAGCAACACGCAAGCTGCGCCAACCAGCACCCAGGACAATGCACCCTATGCCCTGCCCCCTTCCTTCAGCGGCACCACAGTAGACGGCCAGTTTCGCGTCGACAGCGCCGGCAACCTGCTGATCAGCGAGGATATCCGGCGGATATTCGACTACTTCCTCAGTGCCCTGGGTGAAGACTCGCTGCAGCACAGCGTCAAACGCCTGCAGACCTACATCACCAGCCAGCTGGCAATGCCCGCCCGTGAACAGGCGCTGGTCCTCCTGGAACAGTACCTGCAGTACAAGCAGCAACTGGTCCAGCTGGAAAAGGACCTGCCGCAGATGGCCAGCGTGGATGCCATGCGCCAGCGCGAGCAGGCCGTCCAGGCCCTGCGCGCTTCGCTGTTCAGCGCCGAGGCGCATCAGGTGTTCTTCGGCAACGAAGAGGCCTACAACCAGTTCACCCTGCAGCGCCTGGCCATCCGCCATGACCAGAGCCTGAGCGATGACGAGAAAGCTGCAGCCCTCGACCAGTTGCGCAATGGCTTGCCGGAGTCCATGCAGGAGCTGATCGTGCCGCAGTTGCAGACCGAGCTGCGCCAGCAGACGTCAGCCTTGCAGGCGCAAGGTGCCAGCCCGCAGCAGATCCAGCAGCTGCGCCTGCAACTGGTCGGTGCCGAAGCCACCGCACGCCTGGAGGCGCTCGACCAGCGCCGCCAGCAGTGGGCGCAGCGCCTCAACGACTATCGCCGCGAGAAGGCGCTGATCGAAGCCAACAACGGCCTCAGCAGCAGCGACAAGGCGGCAGCCATCGACAGCCTGGCTGCAGAACGCTTCGACGAGCAAGAGCGCCTGCGCCTGGCCGCAGCCGAAGAGCTGGCCAGCGCCCGCGAATAGACACCCTGAGGTAGAAACGACGAGGCCCGCAAACGCGGGCCTCGTTCATTGCAGAAGGACTCAACCGGCGATGCGGCGATCCAGCGACAGCTTGCCGGCCCCTTCGATGACCAGGGTGGCACTGATCAGCGCCAGGATCATCGCGTACTCATAGCCATTGGCGCTCATGAAGAAGCCATTGACCCAGTGCACGCTGAAGATCGCGACCAGCATGGCAACCAGCAGGGAGATCGCGGCCGGGCGTACCAGCAGGCCGACCACCAGGGCCAGGCCACCGAAGAACTCGGCGCTGCCAGCCAGGGCTGCCATCAGGTAGCCGGGGGTGATGCCGATGCTTTCCATCCACTGAGCCACGCCGTCCAGGCCGTAGCCGCCAAACCAACCAAACAGCTTCTGGGCGCCGTGAGCGGCGAAGGTCAGACCGGTGACGATGCGCAGCAGGGTGATGCCGTAACCGGCTTGGGTGGAGAGAGCGGTTTTGATCAGTGCGTTCATGCCAGTGCGTCCTTTAGTGCGAGAAGTGAGAGTTAGCGGTTGCTGAACAACAGATTAGATGAATTTATCGATTTAAATAGTGTAAATTTGCGCTAATTTAAATCGAATAAATTGATCATTTCCGCGTACTCACTTTTTGCCCTTGCGGCTCGATCAGATAGCGCTCGCGGTCATAGGCCAGGTAGTACTTGTTCACGCTGCTCACGTAGCTGACCACGCCCATGCCCAGCTGCTCCATGGCGATACGCTCGACCTGGAAGAACCAGCGATTGGGGTCCAGCCCCCGGCGCCGCGCCTCGGCACGCAGGCTTTGCACCCGCTGCGGGCCCATGTTGTAGGCGGCCAGGACAAAGGCCATGCGCTCTTCCTCGGCGATCTGCCGGCTGGAGAAGAACTCGCGGCGGATGCGCGCCATGTAACGGGTGGCAGCCAGGACATTGCTGTCCAGCGCATGGATATTGCCAACCCCGACGCTGCGCGCCGCTGCCGGGGTGATCTGCATCAGGCCGGTGGCACCTGATGCTCCGCGCGCCGCCGGATTGAGGGTGGACTCCTTGTAGGCCACCGCAGCCAGCCGCAACCAGTCGAGATCCTGCTGCTGGCCGTGTTTCTGCAGCACCTGACGGACCTTCTCCAGACGCTGGCGATCATTACCCGTGAGTGGGTTACGCACTTTGTACATACGGCGGTAGACGCGCTGGAAGGTGGCGTCCTGGTCGGCCGGCTGGCGGTAGCTGGCCAGGAACCGATCGATACTGGCGCGCAGCATCAGAGCATCGCGACGCACGAACCAGCTCATGTCAGCCTTCTGCCCCACCAGCAGATGCCTCTCGATACGCAATCTGGGCAACACCTTGCTCCAGCGCTCGGCAATCGGCAGCTCTACGGCTGTCCAGGGGTAGATGCCGGCCTGGACCATCTCCAGCACATCCTCCACGGCGAGACTGGGATCAGCCCACTCGACCACGATCGGCGGCTGCTTGCGTTCGGCCAGGCGCTGGTTCACCTCGCGCAGGGCTTCGCCAACGGCACTGCCCGCCGGCAGAACCAGGCTGCGCCCGGCCATGTCCTCGAGTTTGCGGTAATGACGATTGCCGCGGTTCCCCACCACCACAATCGCCACATCCTGGCGGATCGGCGCACTGGCAGTGACCCTGCGCCCGGTATGTGGGGCCAGCAATTCTCCCGGCGCAACCAGATCACCCTGGCCCTTCTGCAAGGCTGCGAGCAGTTGATCCTTGGGCAACGGGATGATCTTCAGGCGCAGGTTGCGGCCGTCACGGGCATTGCCATTGAGGTATTGCTCGAAGGCGCGCAGGCGATGGCGCTCGACGCCTATCGCCTGGCCCTTCACCTCACCGGAGCTGTTGCGGCTCTGGTTGACCAGCACGCGCAACTCGCCACTCTTGCGCACCTCGGCCAGATCGCGCAGCGGCAGATCAGTGCCACGCACCTCGGCCGGCGAGCTGGCCAGACGCGCCTGGACAGGCATGGGCAGCCAGACCAGGCAGCAGAACAGAAGCAGTAGCGCGCGGGTCATCCGGCCTCCGGGTTAAGCCAGGCACAGCACACGCCTGGCCGACTGAGAGCGCCCGCATGTCGGCAAGTTCCGGCAAACGGGGGCGCGGAGAGTGTCACAGACACCCGATGCTCGCCACTCGAAGCTGGTAATCAACTTGAAATATCATAAATAACCCAATGAAATTATTGGCTTTATTGATAAATATCGAGCTCTGCTATGCTGCCCGGCGCAGCCCGGAGGTAGCACCATGCAACTCATCGACATCGGCGTCAATCTGACCCACCCCAGCCTGGCCCGGCAACGTGACGAAGTGCTCGCTCGCGCCCAGGCTGCCGGCGTGTGCCAACTGGTCCTGACAGGCACCAGCCTGGAAGAAAGCGAACAGGCCCTGGCCTTCTGTGAAGAACTGGACGGCACTGGCCAGCGCCTGTTCAGCACCGCCGGCGTACACCCGCACGATGCCAGCCAGTGGAACGCCGACAGCAGCCGTCAGTTGCGCGCCTTGCTGGCGCAAGCGCCGGTGCGCGCGGTGGGCGAATGCGGGCTGGATTTCAACCGCGATTTCTCCCCTCGCCCGCTGCAGGAAAAAGCCCTGGAGGAGCAGCTGGCCCTGGCGGTCGAACTGCAGCTGCCGGTGTTCCTCCATGAGCGCGACGCCAGCGAGCGGCTGATCGCCATCCTCCGCGAGTTTCGCGACCGCCTGCCGGCGGCGGTGGTGCACTGCTTCACCGGCGAGAAAACCGCGCTGTACGGCTACCTCGACCTCGACCTGCACATCGGCATCACTGGCTGGATCTGCGACGAACGCCGCGGCACTCACCTGCACCCGCTGGTGCGCGAGATCCCGGCCGGGCGGCTGATGCTGGAGAGCGATGCGCCGTTCCTGCTGCCACGCAGCCTGCGGCCCAAACCGAAGAGCGGGCACAACGAACCGGCGTTTCTAGGCGAGGTGTTGCGTGAGGTCGCCCTGCACAGAGGCGAAAGTCAGGAGGCGCTGGCAGCGCATACTACTGCCAGCGCGCGGGCATTCTTCGATCTGCCGCTAATCGATTGATCAGCCGAACACCGTCACCGTCTGCCGGCTGAGGGCCAGCAGCTCGCCCGAGGGGCTCCACAGGCCGGCGGCGATATGTCCGTAGCCATCGCGAGCATGTTCGATCTCGGCGCGGTACAGGCACCAGTCGTGGGTGGTCAGCTTGGCCACCGGCTGGACGAACTCGATGGTCCAGGTCAGCGAGCTGCCCGGGGTCGGCGTCTTCAGGTGCGATAGCGGGATCGGCGGCCAGGCATCGACCAGGGCCAGCAGGTGGGTCTCGCTGATCTTGTCGTAGGACACATCGCTGCGCAGGCGTACCCAGCCGCCCATCTCGCGCGAGGTGTTGCCGCTGAACGGCATGCCGCCCAGGCCCCAGCGCATAGCCAGGAAACGGGTGAACTCGGGGGTGACGCCGGCGATGTAAGGCAGCTCCTGGCACTCCTCCACGGGCTTCATCGCCGGCGCTGGCACGGCAGGAACATCGATTGCCGACGGGCGCGAGGCACCAAAGCTGCCCTGCATCAGGGCCACCACTTCACCGTTCTGCACCGCGCGGCCCAGCACCTGGCTGACCGCCTTGCCTTCACGCAGTACTTCGACCTCGAACGCCACCGCCTCGCCCATCAGCAGCGGACCGACAAAGGTGATCGACAAGGAACGCACCGGGCGCCCGGCCGGCACCTTGGCGCGCATGGCTTCATAGATCATCGCCGCGACCAGGCCACCGAACGTGGCCCGGCCCTGGCCCCAGAGCGGCGGCACTACAACGTGTTGCGGGCGGTTATGCACCGCCTGGATCAGTTCAGCAAAGGTCATGCAGCAGTCTCCTGTTATCTGTGCAACAGCTTAGGAGAAAAGCGCCCTGCTGCGGGAGGGGCGTTCTAGACAATTCAGCCGCGAAATTGCCGTCTATTCAGTCTTGCTGCGGCACTGCCGGAAAGTGTTCGCACAGTGCCTGCAAGGCCTGGTCGGCCTGTTGTTCGGCTTCATCCAGTTGACGCTGCCAGAGCGCGGCACAAGGTTGCAGGTCAGGCTCACTGGGCAAACGCGCCAGCCATTGCAGGTGATCGTGCCAATCGCCCAGCGCGCCCTGGGCCAGGCGCAGGCCACTCAGTGCGCTGGCCGAGAGGTCGCTACGGCGTGGATAGGCCTCGGCGCAGTAACGCAGACGCTTGATCAGCAGGCGCAGGCGATGGCGGTCATGGGCCGGATCGCGCAATGCCGCCGCCAGTTGTTGCGCCTGGCTCGCCAGGTACTTGCACACGCGCTTTCGGCCCACCTGCCACTCGCCCTTGCCGACGGCCTCGCGACAGTTTTCTGGCCAGTCGTCGAGGAGGATGAACAGGCGCTGCAAGGCCAGACTGTCGAGCAAGCGGACGTAACCTGGCGCCAGCTGGTTGCGCCGCTGCCGCGCCAGGTGGTCATAACCCAGGCGCTGCAGCTCGCCGGCCAGCACTTCGAGGTCGCGCAGCGGCCCGCTGATTTCCCCGAGCGCGGCGGCGGCCTGTTCCAGTTGCGCGCAAAGCGCCTGCCGACGCAGTGGGCGCAACAGGCTGCGCAGCTTGCGCAAGGCGATGCGCAGGTCATGCAGGGCTTCGTCGTCCGTCTGTGCCTGCAAACGAGCACAACAGGCATAAAGCCGCACCTGCAGGCTCAGCACCTGGCTTTGCAGCTTGTTCAGTAATTCCGTCACTCTGCCCTCCCTGAAAGCATTTGCTCGCAGCCGTGGCCATTTTGCCGCTGCTGCCGTGAGCAGCAAGTGGCCAATGGTCGCACGCTTGCTTTAACTAACGTGGCTCCTGCGCCAAGGCAGCACGCGGCGCAACTGGCGCAACGCTGCACGCAACTCGTCAGGCGCACTGGGCTGGCCGGCATAGCGCTGCGCCTCGTAGATCCGCGCAAAGGCCTGGATGGCCTCGGCCTGGACCGGCAACTGGCGCGCCGCACGCAGGGCAAAGGCGCGCATGCCTTCACCGCGCTGGCGGATCACTGCGTGGCGCGCCAGGGCCCGCTCGAAACCGCGTAGCAAACGCTGTTGTGGATCGCGCTCGCGGCGCCAGGGTTTGAACAGCCAAAGCGCTACCAGGCCCAACAGCAGCCCACCACTGCCGACCAGAGCCAACGCCAGACGCTGCCAGTCGAGGGTGCCGAACCAGCGCTGCAACAGGTGCAACTGCTGCTCACCGCGGTAACCGAGTACCCAGCGCTGCCAGCCGTAGTTGATGTTGTCCCAGGTCAGGCGCAAGTCGTTCAGCCAGCCGACATCGCGATAGCGCAGCAGCGACAGTGGCGACTCTTCGAGGAAGCTCTGTTCCTCGGCGAGGGCCTGTTCCAGGCCCAGCTCGATACGTTCGGGCGCCACCTGGAAAGTCGGATCGACGCTGATCCAGCCCTTGCCGTCCTGCCAATATTCGACCCAGGCATGGGCGTCGAACTGGCGCACGGACAGGTAGTTACCGGCCGGATTCAGCTCGCCGCCCTGGTAACCGGCCACCACCCGCGCCGGAATGCCGGCCGCGCGCAGAACGAAGGTCATGGCGCCGGCATAGTGGGCACAGAAGCCCTTGCGCGTGCGAAAGAGGAACTCGTCGATACTGTCGGCGCCTACCGGCGGCGGTTTCAGGGTATAGCCATAGGGTTCGCGGTTGAAATGCTGCAACAAGGCCGCGACCAGCGCCTCGTCCTGCTCGTGCTTGCCGCGCAACTCATCGGCCCAGGCGCGGCTGCGCGGATCGCCCTGCGCGGGCAGTTGCAGGGCACGCCGAGCCACTCCAGGCGGGAGCTCTGCCTGACGCAGCGCCTGCGGCCAGGAAGTGACCTGATAGAGCAGGTTCTGCACCACTGGCTGGCGATTCTCCAGGCGGAAGTCGCTCATCTGGCGCACACCGTCCTGATTGCTCAGGCCGACGTCCAGGGCGAACAGCCAGGGCTTGCCACTGGGCTGCATGACGATGCTGTAGTCCAGCGCCGGGCCTTGCTGGCGCCAGTCGGCACCGCCAATCTGTTTAGCGCCCTCCGATTGCGACCAGCGCCGGCCATCGAAGTGTTCCAGGGTCAGCGCGCGCCAATACAGCTCGCTGCGTTCCGGCATCGGGCTGCTGAAACTGGCGCGGAAGGCCAGGGCATCGGAACGACTGAGTTCGGCGATATCGGCCGGCGCCATGCTGTCGGACAGGCCGGTAAAGGCCTTGTTCGGGTTGGGCAGGCTCCACAGCGGGCCCAGGCGCGGAAAGAACACGAACAACAGCAGCATCAGCGGCAAGGCCTGTAACTGCAGGGTGACGGCCAGCTTCAGGGTGGCCCGCGGCTGCACGGCCACCCCGCTCTGCTGCAGGCCGATCAGCGCGGCCAGCAAGGCGGTGACCGGCAACAGGCTGTACAGCGCGGCGAGCAGGCTGTCATCGAACAGGTAGGCGGTCACCACCACGAAGAAGCCGAGGAAGATCAACACCAGGGCATCGCGCCGGCTGCGCATTTCCAGCAGTTTGAGGATGAAGGTCGCCACCAGCAGCAGGACGCCGGCATCCAGGCCGATCAGGCTGCCGCGCGAGAGGAACACGCCCGCGGCGGTGGCCAGCAACAGACCGACCCGCACCAGGGTGCCTGGATAGGTGGCGCGCATGCGGAACACCTGGATGCGCCAGCCGGCGCAGAACAGCCACAGGCCGATGATCCACGGCGGCAGGTGCAACAGGTGCGGCAGGATCACCAGCACCTGGGCCACCAGCAGCCAGGTCAGGGCAATCCGCGGAATTGGTTGGATGCTGCTCATGCGGCCACCCCGTACAGGGCCAAGGCGCGCAAGCAGGCCTCGCGGTGCGCGTCGCCATAGTCCGGCGCCAACTCGCTACCGGGCAGGCGCAGACCGTAGGGCTGCTGACGATCGTCGAGCTGCAGCACCCAATGGCAGAGCAGCGACAGGCGCGCCTCCGGGTCGCCGCCAATGGCCAGGAAGTCCAGCCACAGGTCGCGCCCGGCCAGGGCGGCGAAATCCTTGACCAGCAGGCCCTGGCCGCGCGAATAGGCCTTCCAGTGCAGGCGCCGCTTGGAGTCGCCAGGCTGGTAGGTTTTCAGCCCCTGGTAATCGTCGGCGCCCTGGCCGCTGGCGCGCGAACCTTCGTCTTCCTCGTCCTGACCGGCACCGGCGGCCAGCGGCAGATCGCCTTCAAGCGGCTTGGGATAAACCAGCACCGCCTGATCCAGATCGACCCAGCTCCAGGCCACCAGCAGGCCGAGCGGGAAGCGGCTCTCCACCCGCAGGCGCCCGGGACGCAACCAGCCACGGCGCAAGGCCGGCAGGCTCAGCTCGCACTCGCGCTGGCCATTCTCCGGCACATCGAGGGTCTGTAGCTCGCCCTGCGGCCAACCCAGGCCGACGGCATGGTGAGGACTGCCAACGCTCTCCAGACGCACGCGAAAGCGCGCCTGCTCGCCGACGAACACCGCACCACTGCTGCCGGCCTTGAGCACAAGGCCGGTGAAATTGCGGTAGGTGTGCAGGATGGCGACGATGAACACTGCCGCCAGGACGAAGGTCAGGCCATAGGCCAGGCTGTTCTCGTAGTTGATCGCGGCCAGCAGCAAGAGGAACAGCATCAGGCCGAACGCCGCGCCGACCCGGTTGGGCATGATGAAAATGCGCCGCTGATTGAGCTGCACCTGAGCCGCCGGCGGAATGCGCCTGGCCACCCAGTTGCGCCAGCGCGCCTGGCCGCGTTCGCGCAGGGTCAAACCGCCGGCACCTCGCGCAGCAGCCACTGCACCAGCGAGCCGCCGCCATGCCCGGCCGGATCGGCGCGCTCACGCAGGCGATGGCCGACCACCGAGGGCAGCACGGCCTGCACATCTTCCGGAATCACGTACTCGCGGTTGGCCAGGAAGGCCCAGGCGCGCGCCGCCGACAGCAGCGCCAGACTGGCCCGCGGCGACAGCCCCCAGGCGAACTGCGGTTCGCTGCGGGTGGCCTCGACCAGACGCAGCACATAGTCGACCAGCGCATCGCTGGCGCGCACCTGAGGAATCAGCGCCTGGATCGCCGCCAGTTCGGCATGATCCAGTACAGCCTCCAGCTTCGGCAGCAGTTCGCGACGCGCCTCGCCCAGCAGCAGGGCTTTTTCCGCAGCCTTGGCCGGATAGCCCAGGGACAGGCGCATGAGAAAACGGTCGAGCTGCGATTCCGGCAAGGCGAAGGTGCCGCCCTGGCTCACCGGATTCTGCGTGGCGATGACGAAAAAGGGTTCCGGCAACGGCCGGGTGGCGCCCTCGATGGTCACCTGGCCCTCCTCCATGGCCTCCAGCAGCGCGCTCTGGCTTTTCGGCGTGGCCCGGTTGATTTCGTCGGCCAGTACCAGCTCGGCGAAGATCGGCCCGGGGTGAAAAGTGAACTGCCCGCTGTCCTTGTCGAACACCGAGGTGCCGAGGATGTCGCCGGGCAGCAGGTCGGAGGTGAACTGGATGCGCTGGAAGCTCAGGCCCAGAACCTTGGCCAAGGCATGGCTGAGGGTGGTCTTGCCCATCCCCGGCAGGTCTTCGATCAGCAAGTGCCCGCGCGCCAGCAGGCAGGTCAGCGCCAGGCGCACCTGAGGTTCCTTGCCCAACAGAATCTGGTTCACTGCGTGCAGTACGGCATCCAGCTTGGTGCGCATCGCTAACTCCTTCTTATCAGGCGCACGATGCTACTGCGCCACGTCGCTATGGCATAGCGGGCTGCAATCTTTGTTGACGATTAGGCCGGGCGTTGCAGGCTGAACAGGTCGCGGGTCCGGCAGTACTGGCTACCGCCCAGACGCCCGACCAGGTCCAGGTGCTGCGGGTCGATCCGCCCCTGCTCGTTGAGCACGCCATCGTCGATATGCGCCAGCAGCACTTCGACGAAGATCAGGTGGCAATTGGGCGTGGCCCGCGGGAACGGCTGCACCTCCAGTAGCCGGCACTCGAAGGCCACCGGCGCGCCCGCTACCCGGGGTGGACGCACCAGCATCGAAGACAGGCTGGCGATGCCGCAGTGGCTGAACTCGCTGATGCCGTGAGGCAGGTGTGCGGCACTGGCATTCATCGCCTCGGCCTGGGCGAAGGACACTAGCTGGATCACCAACTCGCCGGTGTCCTGCACATTGCGCAGGGTGTCCTTGAGCACGCCGTTGTCGCGCGTGCCGACGTTGATCATCAGACTCGGCGGATCGTCGCTGATCACCTGGAAGAAACTGAACGGCGCCAGGTTGCTGACACCCTCACGCGACAGACTGGAAACCCAGGCAATCGGCCGTGGGGTAACGGTGGAGGCCAACCAGCGGTAAGCCTCCAGTGCGCTCAAACGACTGAAATCAAGCTGCATTCAGTTAACGCCCCGCGCGCGACTCGCGGATATAAAAGCGCGCTTTCTGCGCCTTGGCCGAGCAACCTTCGAAGGCTTCGAACTGCTGCTGGGTCTTGGCGCCGGTCAGCAGTGACAACGCCTTGGAGTAGCTGACCGTACCGGCAAAACCTTCGGCCTTGGCAATGTCCAGCTCACGCCAGGCGGCATCCAGCTGGTTGGCACAGCTGTCGCGATACGCCGTCTTGCTCGCACCGGCGCAACCACTGACGAGTACGACGAGCAGCGTCAGCAAGGTGAAATTCTTCATGGGGTAAGGCTCCTGAACAGCGGATTCTTGTATGGGATGTCGTAAGCGGCGAGAAGTGCCCGAGTTTTGCTTTGCCAAGGTGCCGCCTGAGCCAGTGGAGGCTTCCAATGCTGGCTGCGCTGCCGGCAAATTCTAGCAAAGCGTTCCTTGGCGCAAGGTAGCACCAAGCGTATGGTCAGGGCATGTATGGGGGAAATGTAAATGAGCAAGAAAATAGCCCTGGTTCTCGGCTCGGGGGGCGCGCGCGGTTACGCGCATATCGGCGTGATCGAGGAACTGGAAGCCCGCGGCTATGAAATCGGCTGTATCGCCGGTTGCTCCATGGGCGCTGTGGTTGGCGGTATCTATGCGGCCGGCAAGCTCAAGGAATACCGCGAGTGGACCGAGAGCCTGGACTATCTCGATGTGCTGCGCCTGCTCGATGTCAGCTTCCGCCTTGGCGCCATTCGTGGCGAAAAAGTCTTCGGCAAAATCCACGAAATTGTCGGCGAGATCGATATCGAGAACCTCTCGATCCCCTATACGGCAGTGGCCACCGACCTGACCAACCAACAGGAAATCTGGTTCCAGGAAGGCTGCCTGCACAAGGCCATGCGCGCCTCGGCGGCGATCCCCAGCCTGTTCACTCCGGTCACCCAGGGTAATCGCATGCTGGTCGACGGCGGCCTGCTCAACCCGCTGCCGATCGTGCCGGTGGTGGCCAGCCACTGCGACCTGATCGTCGCGGTCAACCTCAACTCGCTCAACCAGAAGCAGTACCACCTGCCGGTGATCGAGCGGCCGCCTGCAATCAAAGGACGCATCGACCAGCTGATGGGCTCGCTCAGTTCTCGCCTGCCTTTCCTCAAGCGTGACAGCGACGAGGAGGAAGAAGGTGATGTGGCCGTGGAGGTCAATCCCTGGCTGGAGATCCGCGCCCCCAAAACCAAAGCGCTGGTGGAGGAAGCTGCGCCGAAATCGGCCAACACCTCCCATGTGCTGGGCAATGTCGGGCCCGCCTCGCTGCTGGAGCTGGTCAACCAGAGCTTCGAAGCCATGCAGTCGTCGCTGACCCAGTACAAGATCGCCGGCTACCCGCCGGACATCCTGATCAACGTGCCCAAGCGCGTGTGCCGCTTCTTCGAGTTCCACAAGGCGCCGGAGCTGATCATGTTGGGCCGGCAGATCGCCAGCGACACCCTGGACAAGTACGAGCGCGACCACCCGTAATCATGTGCCGTAGGGGCGCCGTGCACACCCTACGCTCGCTAGCCGACTTTACAGCTCGAGCAGCCGATAGCCGACGCCGGCTTCGGTGAGAATGAAGCGCGGCGCCGCCGGATCGTCGCCGAGCTTCTGCCGCAGATGACCGACCACCACGCGCAGGTAGTGGCTGTCCTCGACATGGGTCGGCCCCCAGATGTCCTTGAGCAGTTGCTGCTGGGTCACCACGCGACCGAGATGACGGGCGAGCATGGCCAGCACCGCGTATTCCTTGCGCGTCAGCGCGACCTCTACGCCGTCCAAGGTCACCCGCCGATAGGCGAAATCCAGGCTCAGCGGCCCACTGCTGACCACCGCCTCCTGCTGCTCACCCGCACCGGCCTGGCGCAGCAGTACGCGCACCCGGGCAAGAAACTCCTGGATGCCGAACGGCTTGGTCACGTAGTCATTGGCGCCGCCGTCCAGGGCCAACACCTTCTCGCCCTCGCTGGCGCGTACCGAGAGCACCAGCACCGGCACCGTCGACCACTCGCGCAGTTCGCGCAACACCTGCTGGCCGTCCATGTCCGGCAGACCGAGATCCAGTACCACCAGATCCGGTTTGCCCAACGCGGCCTGGGCCAGCCCTTCAGTGCCATTGGCGCCTTCCAGCACCTTGTAACCCTGGGCAGTCAGGCTGATGCGCAGGAACTTGCGGATCTGTGCTTCGTCGTCGATCACCAGGATGGTCGAGGGATTAGCGCTCATGGTCTTGGCTCATCAACGCCCGGGACTTTCCCCGGACTAAAGTCCGGGCTACCGAGCCCGCGCCACACCGTAGCCCGGACTTCAGTCCGGGGTCAGCTCGGCTCATGACTCTTCCTCCAGCAAGGGCTGCGGGTGCAGCGGCAAATGCAGGGTCAGGCTGGCGCCACGACCATCCAGGCCCTCGCCGACCGTGACGCGGCCACCGTGGGCACCCAGCATGCCCTGGCAGATCGCCAGGCCCAGGCCGGTGCCCTGGCCGCCGCGATCACCGCGCGCGGCGGTGTAAAACATGTCGAAAATCTTCTCTCGCTCATGTTCGGGAATCCCCGGCCCCTGGTCGCTGACGGAGAAACGCAGCTCGCTATCGTCCACCTCGACCGCCACGCGCAGGCGGCCCTCGCTCGGTGAAAAGCGCGCGGCATTTTCCAGCACATTGACCAGTGCCTGCTCGATCAGCGCGGCATGCACGTAGAGCAGCGGCAATTCGGCCGGCAACACGGTCTCGACCCGCAGCGGCGCCAGCACCGGGCGCAGGCGCTGCAGGGCGCTGGCGACGATATCGACCGGCGCCACCCAGTCGCGCGACAGTTTGAGGCCACCATGGCCCAGGCGGGTCATGTCCAGCAGGTTCTGAATATAGCGGTCGAGGCGCTCGGCTTCGTCTCGTGTGCCTTCCAGCAGCTCGCGGCGATCCTCCAGGGGAATCTGCTCGCCGAGGGCCAGCAGGCTGTCGATGGAGCCGCGCATGGCGGTCAGCGGCGTGCGCAGATCGTGGGATACCGAGGCCAGCAGCGCGCTGCGCAGCTCTTCGGTCTGACCATGCAGGCGCGCCGCTTCGAGGTCTTCGGCCAGCTGCGCACGCTCCAGGGCCTGGGTCAGCGGCTGGCCCAGAGCAGCGATCAGCCGGCGCTGTTCCGGCGGCAGCGGGCCACCATCCTTGGGGCTGATGCCCAGCAAGGCCAGCGGCCCCTCTTCGCCAGACAGTGGCAGCCACCACCAGCGCCCGCCCGGCAGAGTGCCGGTACCCAGCCCGGCGGGCTGGTCGTGTTGCCAGGACCACTCGGCAGCGGCACGCTCCTGTTCGGCAAGCAGGCGCTGCGCCCCTGCCTCGACCTTCCACACCCCGTCCGTGCTGCGTGCCAGCAGGCTGACTTCAACTTCCGACCACAAAGCGAACTGTTGCATCGCCGCCGTCAGCACCGCCTGGCGGTCGGTGGCGGCAGTCAGTTTGCGCGACAGTTCGAGCAGTGCAGTGGTTTCCGCCTGGGTCTGACGCAGGGCCTGCAACTGGCGGCGCTGGCGGGTGGCCAGGTTACCGGTGAGGGCCGCCATCAGCAGGAAGAACAGCAGGGTCAGCACATCCTCCTGGCGCTCGATGGTCAGGGTGAAGGTCGGCGGGATGAACAGAAAGTTGTAGGCCAGGAACGACAGCCCGGCGCAAGCCAGCGCCGGGCCCAGACTGCTGCGCACCGCCACCACCAACACGGCGGCGAGGAAGATCAGGGAGATATTCGGCAGCTCCAGCACCCGGGAAAGCCCCAGGGCAATGCCCGCGGCGCCGCCGGTGGCCAACAGCGCCAGCAGGTAATCGCGCCAGGCCAGCGGCTGGCTAACCCGCGGCATCGCTGGTGCCTGATCGACCTCGGTATCCAGCACGCTGATTTCCAGGCCCTGGCCCTTGGCCAACAGGCGCTCGGCCAAGCCGCGACCGAGCCAGCGGCGACGCAGGCGCCGCCGGCTGCGGCCGACCAGAATCAGGCTGGCGCGGCGCTCGCGGGCGTGTTCGATGAGGGTGCGGGCGACTTCGCCACCACGCAGGCTGACCACCTCGCCGCCCAGGCGCTCGGCCAGTTGCTGGGCCGCCTGCAGATTAGCCAGGCGCGTTTCATCACGCTCGCCACCGGTGTCGACATGCACCACCGACCAGGGCATATGCCGGCGTTCGGCGACCCGGCTGGCATGCCGCACCAGCCGTTCGGCCTGGGCATCGCCATCGATGCCGAGCAACAGGCGACCGCGCACGGTCGGCGCCTCCTGGCCCTGCAGGCGGTAACGCCGGTTGAGATCGGCGTCGACCCGCGCCGCAGCGGTCTGCATCGCCAGCTCGCGCAGGGCGGTGAGGTTGGTCTGGCTGAAAAAGGCATCGATGGCCGCGCGCGCCTGTTCCGGCACATACACCTTGCCCTCGCGCAGGCGCTCCAGCAGCTCGCGCGGCGGCAGGTCGATCAGCAGGATCTCGTCGGCCTCCTGCAGCACCCAGTCCGGCAGGGTTTCGCGCACCTGCACGCCGGTAATGTCGCGCACCTGGTCGTTCAGCGCTTCCAGATGCTGCACATTGACCGTGGTGTAGACGTCGATGCCGGCGTCGAGCAGCTCCTGCACATCCTGCCAGCGCTTGCTGTGACGACTGCCGGGGGCGTTGCTGTGGGCCAGCTCGTCGACCAGCACCAGCTTCGGTGGGTGGGCGAGAATGCCGTCGAGGTCCATCTCGTTCAGCGCCACGCCGCGGTACTCCAGGTGGCGCGGCGGTTGTTGCGGCAGGCCGGCGAGCATGGCCTCGGTTTCCGCGCGGCCGTGGGTTTCCACCACCCCGACGCGCAGGTCGACACCCTGGCGCAATTGCGCCTGCGCCGCCTGCAGCATTGCGAAGGTCTTGCCCACGCCGGGCGCCGCGCCGAGGAAGACTTTCAGCCGGCCACGGCCCTCACGGGGCATATCGGCCAGCAGAGCATCGGCGCGTTGCGTGTCACTCATGGAGTCGTCTCATGGAAAGCGATGGCGCGATTGTCGGCCAGCGCCAGGTTGAGCGCCAGCACGTTGACCACGGCCGGCCCCACCAGGGGTTGCTCCATGTGCTGCTCGACCAGGCGCTCCAGACTGTCCACCGGCATGCCGCGCGCCTCGGCGATGCGGGCAATCTGGAAGCGTGCCGCGGCCGGCGACAGGTGCGGATCGAGACCGCTGGCGGAGGTGGTCACCAGTTGCATGGGTACCGGCCCCTGCCCTTCGCCAAGCAGGCGCTGGGCATCCTCGGCGATGCGTTCGGCCAGTGCCGGGTTGCTCGGCGCCAGGTTGCTTGCGCCACTGGACACGGTGGCGAAAGCGGCGGCCGACGGACGTGGCTGGAACCACTCGACACCGTCGAAGTTTTGCGCCAGCAGAGCGCTGCCACGCACGGCACCTTTGCCGTCGAGCACCAGGCTGCCATTGGCCTGATCGGGGAATGCCAATTGCGCCACACCAGTAACAGCCAGCGGATAGGCCACGCCGGTCACCAGGGTCATAAAGGCCAGCACACTGAGGGCTGGGCGGATTTGCTTGAGCATGATGGATCTCCGAATTCTCAGGTTTACACCGAATCAGCACCCTCTCCCCCCATTTTTTACAGAGAGTGGGAGAGGGCTAGGGAGAGGGGCGTTGCGTTGCCAATTACCCTCTCCCCCGGCCCCTCTCCCGCAAGCGGGAGAGGGGAGCAAAAGCACTACACCAGTCCTACCGCCACCAGCAGTACATCGATCAGCTTGATCCCGACAAAGGGCGCCAGCAGACCGCCCAGGCCATAGATCAGCAGATTGCGGCGCAGCAGGCTGGCGGCATCGGCGGCCTGCACCCGTACCCCGCGCAAGGCCAGCGGAATCAACGCGACTATGATCAGGGCGTTGAACACGATGGCCGAGAGGATCGCGCTCTGCGGGCTGTGCAGCTGCATCAGGTTGAGCGCACCGAGCTGCGGGTAGATACCGGCGAACAGCGCCGGCAGGATGGCGAAGTACTTGGCCACGTCGTTGGCCACCGAGAAGGTGGTCAGCGCGCCACGGGTCACCAGCAGCTCCTTGCCCACCTGCACCACGTCGAGCAGCTTGGTCGGGTCGGAGTCGAGGTCGACCAGGTTGGCGGCCTCGCGGGCGGCCTGGGTGCCGTCGTTCATCGCCAGGCCAACGTCGGCCTGAGCCAGCGCCGGGGCGTCGTTGGCGCCGTCGCCGCACATGGCGACCATCTTGCCTTCGGCCTGCTCGGAGCGGATGCGTTGCAGCTTCTTCTCCGGCGTGGCTTCGGCGATCAGGTCATCGACGCCGGCTTCGGCGGCAATCGCAGCAGCGGTCAGCGGGTTGTCGCCGGTCACCATCACGGTGCGGATGCCCATGGCGCGCAGTTCGGCGAAACGCTCGCGGATGCCCGGTTTGACCACGTCCTTGAGGTGGATGGCGCCCAGCAGACGCGCATCGCCGGCCACCAGCAACGGCGTACCACCGCTCTGGGCGATCTTCTCGATCTCGCGGGCCAGCGGTGCCGGTACCTCGTCACGGCTCATGCCCAGGTAGTTGAGCACCGCATCCACCGCGCCCTTGCGGTAGCTGTGGCCGTTCCAGTCGGCACCGGACAGGCGCGTCTCTGCACTGAAGGCAATCGACTTGATCGCACTGCGCTCCGGTTCCTGCATCGGGCTCAAGGCCCGCAGGTACTCGACGATCGACTTGCCCTCGGCGGTGTCGTCGGCCAGCGAGGCCAGTAGCCCAGCTTCCGTCAGATCCTTGCCGGATACGCCGGGGGCCTTGATCATCGCGCTGCAACGGCGGTTACCGAAGGTGATGGTGCCGGTCTTGTCCAGCAGCAGCACATGCACGTCACCGGCGGCTTCCACCGCGCGGCCGGACTTGGCGATCACATTGAGGCGCACCAGGCGATCCATGCCGGCGATGCCGATGGCCGAGAGCAGGCCGCCGATGGTGGTCGGAATCAGGGTCACCAGCAGCGCCACCAGGTACACCAGCGGCAGGTCGCCACCGGCATAGCGGGCGAACGGCTGCAGGGTGGCCACCACCAGCAGGAAGATCAGGGTCAGGCCGATCAGCAGGATATCCAGCGCCACTTCGTTGGGCGTCTTCTGCCGCTTGGCGCCTTCGACCAGGGCGATCATCCGGTCCAGGGTCGACTCGCCGGGGTTGGCGGTGATCTGCACCAGCAGCCAGTCGGAGACCACGCGGGTGTTGCCGGTCACGGCCGAACGGTCGCCACCGGACTCGCGGATCACCGGTGCGGATTCGCCGGTGATGGCCGCCTCGTTGACCGCGGCGATGCCTTCGATGACTTCGCCGTCGCCGGGGATCAGCTCGCCGGCCTCGACGCGGACGATATCGCCGCTGCGCAAGCTGCTGGCCAGTACGGTTTCGAACTGCTGGCCCTTCTGCCGGCGCGCATTGAGCCCCTGGCTGCCGGCCTTGAGGCTGTCGGCGCGAGCCTTGCCGCGCCCTTCGGCGAGTGCCTCGGCGAAGTTGGCGAACAGCACGGTGAACCACAACCACAGGGCAATCTGCACGGCCAGGCCGGTAGACACCTGTGGGTTGGGGATAAAGCACAGCACGGTGGTCACCACGGCAGTCAGTTCGACCACCAGCATCACCGGTGAGCGCAGCAGTTGGCGCGGATCGAGCTTGACGAAAGCCTGGCGCAGCGCCGGCTGCCACAGCGCGGCGAGGGAGGTTTTCGGCTGTTGCTTGGCGTCTTTCAGCGCCTGTTTATGCGGTTCGGTACGGGCATTCATCATGGTTCTCCCTTAGAAGCCCTGGAACAGGGTCAGGTGCTCGGCGATCGGGCCCAGGGCCAGTGCCGGCAGGAAGGTCAGGCCGCCGACCAGCAGGATGGTCAGGGTCAGCAGGGTGACGAACAGCGGGCCATGGGTCGGGAAGCTGTTGCTGCCCACCGGTGCGCGCTTCTTCGCCGCCAGGCTGCCAGCGATGGCGAGGATCGGCAGGATGTAGCCGAAGCGGCCGATCAGCATGGCCAGGCCGATCATCAGGTTGTGGTACGGCGTGTTGGCGCCGAAGCCACCGAAGGCCGAGCCGTTGTTGGCCGCGCCGGAGGTGTAGTTGTAGAGAATCTGGCTGAAGCCATGCGCGCCTGGGTTACTGACCGAGGCAGCCGGGCCAGGCAGGCTGGCCGCCAGGGCGCCAAGCACCAATACGCCAACCGGCATTACCAGCAGGGTGGCGACCAGCAGGCGGACTTCGCGAGCTTCCAGCTTCTTGCCGAGGTATTCCGGGGTGCGGCCGATCATCAGGCCGGCGAGGAACACCGCGATCAGGACGAACAGCAGCATGCCGTAGAGGCCGGCGCCGACACCGCCGAAGATCACCTCGCCGAGCATCATGTTGAACATCGGCACCATGCCGCCCAGGGCACTGAAGCTGTCGTGCATGGCGTTGACCGAGCCGTTGGACGCCGCGGTGGTAGTCACCGCCCACAACGCCGAGGCCGTGGTGCCAAAGCGGCTTTCCTTGCCTTCCAAAGAGCCGCTCTGCTCAATCGGCAACGCACTCAGCGCTGGGTTCGGCTGATGCTCGGCATACAGGGTGCCGCCCAGGCCGACGCTGAACAGAATCAGCATGCAGGCCAGCAGCGCGCGGCTCTGGCGCAGGTCCTTGACGTAGTGGCCGAAGGTGAACAGCAGCGCCACCGGGATCAGGATGATCGAAGCCACCTCGAACAGGTTGCTCCAGGCCGTGGGGTTCTCGAACGGGTGCGCCGAGTTGACGCCGAAGAAGCCGCCACCGTTGGTGCCGAGCTGCTTGATGGCAATCTGGCTGGCCGCCGGGCCGAGTGGGATGACCTGATCGGCACCCGACAGGGTGTGCGCCGTGACGTACTCGAGGAAGGTCTGCGGAACCCCCTGCCAGACCAGGAACAGCGCCAACAGCAGACAGAACGGCAGCAAACCGTAGAGCGTGGCGCGAGTCAGGTCGACCCAGAAGTTGCCGACGCTGTTGCTCGAACGCCGCGCGATGCCCCGGCAGAACACCACCAGCACGGCCAGGCCAACCGCCGGGCTGACGAAGTTCTGCACGCCCAGGCCGACCATCTGGCTGAAGTAGCTGAGCGCGGCCTCGCCGCTGTAGGCCTGCCAGTTGGTGTTGGTGACGAAGCTCACCGCGGTGTTGAACGCCAGGGTCCATTCAAGACCCGGCAACCGCTGCGGATTCAGTGGCAACACACCTTGCAGCAGTAGGATGGAGAACAGTGTCAGCAGGCTGGCCAGGGTGAAGGCCAGCAACGCCAGGCTGTAGGTTTTCCAGTCCTGCTCGGCCTGGCTGTCGATGCCAGCCAGGCGGTAGCAGAGGCGTTCGACGGGCTCGAACACGGGGCTCAGCAGGGTCTTCTGCCCTTCCATCACGCGGAACAGGTAGCGCCCGAGAAACGGTGCCGGCAGCAATACCAGCACGAAGAAGGCCAGAATCAGCCAGTAGTCGTGGATTTGCATGGCGCCTCCTAGCTACGTTCGGCGCGCAGCAGCGCGACCAGCAAATAAATGAAAAGTCCCACGGCCATAGCCAGGGACACCCCGTCGAGAATGCTCATGTGTGTGCTCCTTGTTGCGGTGACTACCGCCTTGGACGAATTCTCGGCAGGAAGGCCGTAAAGGAACGAGTGCCGGCCCCGCGGCGCGGCATAAAGAAAGCGTAAAGAAGCGCTTTACGCCGGCCTTACCGGCTTTGTATCGAGCTCGATACAGGCCAGACATGTTGTCGATACGCGGGCCCGCCAGCATGGCGACGGGCGGCGCTGGCCGGCATGGCCGCCAACTGCATGACAGGCTAGGATGCCTCCCCGCCCGCCCCTGTCCTGAAGTCCTTGGAGCCTGTACCGGTGGAAGCCCTGAATGCGCACGAGCTGCGCACCCGATCGACCCGCGCCCTGATCGTCGACGACAACCTCGAACTGCGCGAGCTGCTGGGTGGCTACCTGACCCGCTTCAATATCGACAGCGAGGCGGTCGGCGATGGCAGTGGCATGCGCCGGGCCCTGGCGCAGAGCCATTTCGACGTGATCATCCTCGACCTCATGCTGCCCGGCGAAGACGGCCTGAGCCTGTGCCGCGAGCTGCGCAGCGTTTCCGACATCCCGATCCTGATGCTCACCGCGCGTTGCGAGCCGACCGACCGCATCATCGGCCTGGAGCTGGGCGCCGACGACTACATGGCCAAGCCCTTCGAGCCACGCGAGCTGGTGGCACGCATCCAGAGCATCCTCCGCCGCGTGCGTGACGACCGTGAACCGTCCCGCCAGGAAGCGCGCACCAGCATCCGTTTCGATGACTGGAGCCTGCACAGCGTACTGCGCCAGCTGCAGTCCCCCGAGGGGCTGGTGGTGCCGCTGTCGAACGCCGAATTCCGCCTGCTCTGGGTATTCCTAGAGCGTCCACGTCGAGTGCTTAGCCGCGAGCAGTTGCTGGACGCGGCCCGCGGCCGCTCCATCGAGGCCTTTGACCGCAGCATCGACCTGTTGGTCTCGCGCCTGCGCCAGAAGCTCGGCGAAGACCCGAAAGCCCCGCGCCTGATCAAGACCGTGCGCGGCGAAGGCTACCTGTTCGACGCCCGCGAGATCGCCTGATGCGCCGTGCCGACAGTCTGTTTGCCCGCCTGTTCGGCGTGTTCCTGCTGGCCATCCTGCTGGCCCATGCTTTGGCCTTCGCCTGGTTCAACCAGTACGGCCCGCCGCGCCCGCCACCCCCGCCCCATGCCGATCAACAACAATTCGGCCCACCGCCCCCTCCACCACCCCGCTTCGGCGGGCCCCTGGTGTTGCTGGCCTTCCAGCTGCTAACCCTGATCGCCGCCGCCTGGCTGGGTGCGCGCCTGCTCAGCCGACCGATCCAGCACCTGTCCGATGCCGCCGAACGCCTGAGTGACAATCTCGACAGTCCGCCGCTGCCGGAAACCGGCCCGCGTGAGGCGCGCCAGGCCGCGCATGCCTTCAACCTGATGCAGCAGCGTATCCGCCAGCAGGTGCAGCAGCGCGGACGCATGCTCGCCGCCGTATCCCATGATCTGCGCACGCCCCTGGCGCGCCTCAAGCTGCGCCTGGAACAGATCCCCAACCCGCAACTGCGCGCACGCATGGGCCAGGACCTGGGCGAGATGATCGGCATGCTCGACGCCACCCTGAGCTACCTGCACGAGCAGCGCAGCAGCGAAGCCTTGCAGTGGCTGGATCTGCAGGCACTGGTCGAATCGATGGCCGAGGATGCCCAGGACCGTGGCGCGGCCGTGCAGGTGTCTGGCCACTGCGCGCCGCTGCGGGCGCAACCCATGGCCCTGCGCTCATGCCTGAGCAATCTGTTGGAGAATGCCCTGCGCTACGCCGGACATGCCGAAATCGAGCTGAATGACAGCCGCGCGCAGGTCGAAGTGCGCGTCCGCGACCATGGCCCCGGCATCGCCGCGGAGCAGCGCGAGGCGGTGTTCGAGGCGTTCTTCCGCGTCGAAGGCTCACGCAACCGCAGCTCCGGCGGCGTCGGCCTGGGCCTGACCATCGCCCGCGAAGCGGCACGCCATCAGGGCGGCGATATCAGCCTGGAAGAAACCCCGGGGGGCGGGCTGACCGCCATCCTGCGAGTTCCACGCGGAATCCTGTAGGAGCCAGCTTGCTGGCGATGCTTTGTACGCCAATACAGATCGCCAGCAAGCTGGCTCCTACAAATCCGGCCAGTGCTGTATGGCCGCCGATACAAACACCACATACCGCCGACACAGAGCACGCCGAGGCTGACATCACCGGAGAACCCTCTCCGGTGTGATTAAACAGGAGTGACTCCCATGATCAGTGGTGTCAGCGGTTACTCGAGCTACAGCAGCTATAGCTCGACACTCGCCAGCACCCAGCGCAGCAGCACCGCCAGCAGTGGCAGTGGTGGATGTGCGGGTGGCCCGGCGAAGGTTCAGGAAAAGCTGTTCAGCATCCTCGATGGCAATGGCGACGGCAGCGTGGCCAAGGATGAGCTGGACAGCGTCCTCACGGCGGCCAAGGAAAGCGACAGCAGCCTGACCATCGATATCGACGAGTTGTTCAGCCAGCTCGATGCCAATGGCGACGGCAGCCTGGACAGCGAGGAAACCGCGGCCATGGCACCGCCGCCTCCGCCACCGGGCGGTCCGGGCGGCCCCAATCCGGAGGAAATGTTCTCCCAACTGGATGCCAACGGCGACGGCAGCATCGACCAGGGTGAGCTGGCAGCCCTCTCCGGCTCCGCGGGTAGCGACGTTTCCAGCCTGTTCAGCGAACTGGATGCCGATGGCGATGGCGGCCTGAACATCGACGAGATGGCTGCGCTCGCGCCGCCCCCACCACCGCCACCGCCACCGCCACCGCAGGGCCAGGGCAACAGCGAGGAACTGTTCAGTCAACTGGATGCCGACAGCAGTGGCAGCATCAGCCAGGACGAGCTGAGCAGCCTGCTGGAAAGCGTCGGCCAGGGCTCGAGTGCCTCCAGCAGCAGCGAGGAAGAGAACTACTCGGGGCTGATTGCCAAGCTGCTCAAGGAGTACCAGAGCAGTGCCAGCTATCAGTCGAGTATCGGCAGCCAGCTGAATATCTCGGCCTGAAACAAAACGGCCAACCGACCTGCGGCTACAGGTGGGTTGGCCGTTATTCAAACTGCGGGCGGCAAAGCTGCCCGGCAGTGCTTATTGCTCGAGTGCGGTTTCCTCGGCGGCACCTTCACCTTCCATCAGCGCCGGGTCTTCGATAACCGGAGCCTCTTCCGACATATCCCCGCCCATGCCAGCACCCAGGCCACCACCAGTGGCGAAGGCCATGGCAACGAACTCTTCGACACTCATCTGCTTGCCGTTGAAGTTCACCTGATTGTTGGCGTAATGCAGGCTGGAGACGATGTTCTCGCCTTCCACGGTGGCCAGTTCGGTGGCCACCGCCATGCCGCTGGCCATCTCGCTCATCATCGTGGCCTGCTGGGCAATGGCTTCCTTGTCGGTCTCGCCACCGATGGCCGCTTGCACGCCCACCACATCACCGATCATGGCCTTGGACACCAGCAATTTGGCGTCGAGCTGGCCGATCAGCTGCTTGGCCAGTTCCGGTGCCGGCAGTTCGAAGGACTCGGGCTTGTTCAGGTCCAGGGCCAGGCTGAAGCTGCTCTCACCGTTGGCGGTCTTGAACGAGAGTTTTTCCAGGGCCAGGCTCGGCTTGCCGGCCAGCAGCGTCTCGATGTCAGCCTTGAACAGTTCGGTCTGCTCTGCGCTCAGCTCGGGCATGCCGGTTTCGCTGTCGACCTGGCCAGCCTGGAGCAGCTCGCCGTAAAGCTCGACCAGCGATTGCAGCGCCGTGGCATCGAGGTTCTTCACGCCCCAGATCATCTGCGAGCCGCCGATGTCGTTGCCCTGATAGCTGATCATGCCGATGTCGTAGCTGTAGCGAGCAGACAGCTTGTTGTCGTTCTCGGTGGTTTCGTCGCGCTGGACGAAATCCTTGAGCAGGATCGGCTGGCTTTCACCCAGCAGCAGCTCGATGCTCTGCAGGCGCACTTCGTTGTTGCCCAGGTAGAAGTCGCTGCTGCCCTTGTGCGCCTCGCTATCGAGGGTCAGGCCCTTGAACTGCAGGGTCATGTTCTGCGCGTTATCCAGCGTGGACGTGATCACCAGGCTGTCCATCAGGCCATTGGCACTGATTTCCTGGGCATCGGCGCTGCTGTCGAAGTCGATATTGAAACCGCTGAACTCGAGAGCGCTTTGTTCGTCGATGGCCGCTTTCAGCGGCTGCAGTTGCAGGTTGCCGTCGAAGGAACGGTCATAACCCAGGCTGACCTGGCCATTGAGCGGCGACACACCGTTGCTGGCGGCAAACCATTTCTCCAGTGCCGGGCTCTGTTCCAGCGCGTAGTTGCTGGTGGCCATGACCGGCATCAGCTTGAAGGCCTGCAGGCGCGACAGCGGGAACGGGCCGTGCTCGATGCGATCGGTGACCACCCACTCCAGGTTGCTCGGCGACTCGCCATCCAGCGAACCGGAGAACTTGACGCGGTAGCGCGCGTTGCTGCTGAAGAACTGGCGCTCCAGCGACAACAGCTCGATCGAAACGTTGATACCAACGGCTGGAAGGGTCTTGGCCATTTCCGCGTTGGCCTGCTTGATCGAGGTGTCGAGCACCGCGGGAAGTTGTTGGCCGGTGTACCAGGCCCCGGCCGTGCCCAATGCACCAATGGCCAGGATGACGCCTACCGCAATGCCTGCAGATTTTTTCATGGGATGACTCGCGATTGTCCGTTGTGTGGTGTTGGTTCTTCCCTGCGCCCGCAAAAGCTTCTAACGAGCTGTTGCGCGGGCTGAGGCGAGGCAGCTGCCCCGGCTTGAACTGCCTGAGGCAGCGACAAAGCGCTGCAAGGCTAACACCGGACAAAGCCTGCGACCAAGGCTGGGCTGGCAAGAAATTGCGCAGGATGCCAACCCGGTCGAACAACCCAAGAGGCCAACAGGCGCGAGCAGATGCCCGTGCGACGGGATCAGTCGCGCTTGTCTTCGCTGATCATGGAAACGGCCTGCACGGACTCCTTCGGCTCACTGCTGACCCAGTCGCCAAGCAGGCTGAACGCCACGGCCAGCAGGGTCGGACCGAGAAACAGGCCCATGAAGCCGAAGGCCAGGATGCCGCCGAACACACCGAGCAGCACCACCACCAGCGGCAGGTTGCCACCGCGGCTGATCAGGTAGGGCTTGAGCACGTTGTCCACACCGCTGATGACGAACATACCCCAGAGACCGAGGAACACCGCAAAGCCGTACTGGCCCTGGCTGACCAGCCAGGCCGTGGCCGGTATCCACACCAGCGGCGGGCCCATGGGGATCAGGCTGAGCACGAAGGTGATGATGGCCAGCACCAGGGCACCGGGTACCCCAGCGATATAGAAACCGATCAATCCCAGCAGCGCCTGGGCCGCTGCGGTGCCAATCACCCCGTTGACCACCCGCTGCACGGTACCGGCAACCAGCTCCTGGTAATGATCGGCACGATCACCGATCAGGCGCTGCAGCATGCTTTTCACGAAAGCCGCCATGCGCGGGCCATCGCGATAGAAAAAAAACACCAGCACCAGGCTCAGTGCCAGCTCGAGCATGCCGCCACCGACCTGCGCGCTGCGCGCCAGCAGCCAGTTGCCGACCTGGCCCAGGTAGGGGCGGATGGCAGTGAACAGGGCCACGCCCTCCTCGTCGATGCGGTTCCACACCCCGACCAGGCGCTCGCCCACCAGCGGCAGATTGCCCAGCCATTGTGGCGGGTCCGGCAGGCCATCGACCTGGAAGCCTTTGAACAGCTCAGTTGCATCACGGATATGGTCGGCCAGGTTGAAGCCCAGCCAGACCAGCGGCACCGCCACCAGCACCATCCAGCAGGCGGTGAGAATGGCGGCGGCGGTGTTTTCCCGGCCATTCAGCGCCCGCGTCAGCAGCCGCATCAGCGGCCAGCTGGCGAAGGCCAGTACGGCAGCCCAGAACAGCGCCGAGAAGAACGGTGCCAACACCCAGGCGCAGGCACCGAGCAACACCAGCAGGAGGATCTGTACCAGCAGGCGATCATTGTTGAGCATTGCAAAAGTCCTGCAAAAATATCTCGGTGAACCGCCAGGCGGTCCGACTGCACATTATTCAGCGTAATTGTTGCAGCAGCAGGCCATCGGCCGTAGCCATACCCAGTTCCAGGCGGGTGGCACGCACGCCTTGCTCCTGCAGGGCCTTGATCCATGCTGCGGCGCTCGCCCCGGACAAACTGACTCGCAAGGTGCTGTCCAGGTTCAGGGTCCGCCCCAGCAATTCGCTCCAGATCTGATCCGGGGCACTCAGGTGCGGCAAGGCCAGCTCGCCATGCTCACGCAACTGGCGCAGTAAGGTAGCCGCCACCGGCAGCACGGCCGGCAATGGCGTGCTGGCATCCAGTTGTTCGGCATGCAGATAGCTGCGTCGATTACCGCGCGTAATACCGTACAAGGCCAGCAGGCTGTCCTGCTGCGGAGCGACCAGACGCAGCAGCAGATAGCTCTGGCGTTCTTCCGGGCCATACAGCTTGGCGTTATCGAAGATGTTGTTGGCCCAGAGGCTGCTGGAGCCGCACTCGCGGCCTTCGCACCAATACAGCAGCTGTGCGCCCTGCTCGAGCAAGGCATGGCGCGCCGCTGCGAGGGCCTCACGCGGCGGATGCTCGTCCGGCAAACGGTAGGTCAGCGCACGCAGGCGCCCTTCGGCCAGCACCTCGCGCTCCAGACGCAACTGGCTGCTGATGCGCTGCACCGCGCCCAGCGGGTAGCGCCTCTCCAGGCTGGCAACATCCTGATAGTCGACTATTTCGCTGCGCGCTGCGCGTGGCAGCACCTCGAGATCCTGGCTGCCCGGCATATCGGCGGCCAACGCGGAGCCGCTCAGGCACAGCAGGTAAAAAGACAGTCTGGAAAGCATCCGGCCCTCAGCGTATCAGCATGGTCTGCGCAGTTTTCACCACAGATTCTTCGTCACTTGCCCGCACGGGAACTTGCAGCCCGCGCTGCACTGCCGGGCGCGCCTCGATGGCCGCCATCCAGCGCTGCACGTGCGGCAGGCCATCGACGGCAACCCCGGCCCAGTCGTGCACCCGTACCCACGGATAGGTGGCGATATCGGCAATGCTGTAGTCACCGGCCAGGTATTCGGCTTCGCCCAAACGGGTGTCGAGCACTTCGTAGAGGCGCCGGGTTTCGTGCTGGTAGCGGTCGATGGCGCCTTGCAGTTTCTCCGGAAAATAGCGGAAGAATACGTTGGCCTGGCCCTGCATCGGCCCGATCCCGCCCATCTGCAACATCAGCCACTGGAGCACCCGCGAGCGGCCCTTGGCATCACTGGGCAGCAGTTGACCCGTCTTCTCGGCGAGGTAAATCAGGATGGCGCCGGACTCGAACACGGCAAAGTCATCGTTGCCTCTGTCGACAATCGCCGGGATGCGTCCGTTGGGGTTGATGGCAAGGAACTCGGGGGCCTTCTGCTCCTTCTTGTCGAAGGATAAGGCATGCACCCGGTAGGCCAGGCCCAGCTCCTCGAGGGCGATGGAGGCCTTGTGGCCATTGGGTGTCGCAGCGGTGTAGAGATCGATCATGCGCACTTCCCTGAACAATCTGCCCAGCCTCGGCAGTTGCAGGGGTCAAGTCAAGTCGCAGCGAAGAATCGATTGAAACAGTCTGCAACTTGCTGCGCACCCTCCTCGTCGTTCAGGTGCAGGTGATGGCCGCCAGGCAAGGTATGCACATCAAAATCACGCCCTTCGAGCAGGCTGGCAATCCGCGGCTCGACCGCCATTTGTCCCTGCGCGGCCAACACCAGGCTGACCGGGCACTGCACGCTACGCACGAACTCCTCGACATGGGCGAAGGTCAGGCGCATCACCGAGGGCAAGGTCAGGCGGATATCGGTACGCCAGGTATAACCGCCCGGCACCGGCTCCAGACCACGCTGAGCGAGCAGTTCGGCGGCGTCACGGCTCACCGCGACCACGCCCTGCATGCGCGCCTGTACTGCGCGGTCCAGATCGACGTACACCGGCTTGCGTTTGTTGCGTACCGCCAGGCGCGCACGCAACGCATCGCCCAGGCGCTTGGGCGCGCCATCTGCCTCGCCAGTGAAGGGAATCAGGCCGTCGATCAATGCCAGGCGTTCGATGCGCTCCGGCACCGCGGCAGCCAGCAGGGTCGAGATGATGCCGCCGAGGGAATGGCCCATCAGGCTGAAACGCTGCCAGCCGAGCTGCTCGGCCACCAGCAGTACATCCTCCAGGTACTCCCACATGCTGTAGCTGGAGTTGCTGGCGTAGTGCCCGGAGTGGCCGTGACCGGGGAAGTCCAGGGCGACGATGCGCAGCCCGTGCAGCTTGGGCGCCAGGCGCGCATAGGTCATGGCGTTGTCCAGCCAGCCATGCAGGGCGATCACCGGGATGCCGTCCTCGGGGCCGAACAGGTGTGCGGCCAGGTCGACATGCGGCAGGCTGAAACGGGTTTCCTCGACGCTGAAGGTCATGCGCTGCGCTCCATAGTCTGGCCCTGCCAGCGGCTGAACAGTTCGCGCAGCAGGCGTGCAGTGTCCTGCGGGCGTTCCAGGGGGAACATGTGCCCGCCCGGCATGTTGTGGTACTCACCCTGCGGCACGCGGTTGACCAATCGTGCATGGTGCGCCAGCACCACCCTGCTCTGCCGACCGCGCACCAGGGCCAGCGGCACCTGCAACTGCTGCGGGCGGCCCGGACTGGTGTGCGGCACGCTGCGGTAGATGCTGATCTCGGTGGCCGGGTCGAAGCGCAGGCGCAGGCCGCTCTGGTCAGTGCGCAGGCCATGCTGCACATAGGCATCCAGGCATTCCGGATCGAAACGGCTGAACAGCGTCTTGCCGGCAAAGTAGCTGTGCGCCTCGGCGCTATCCTCGAATACCTCGCGGCGGCCCACGGTGCGCCCGGCCGGGGTGATCCGGTCGATGAAGCCGAAGCGTTTGGCGGCGCGGATCACCAGTTGGTCGACACGGGTCAGCAACGGTGAGTCGAGCATCACCACGCCGCGATACAGATCCGGCCGGCGCAGCGCCGCATGGTAGTGCAGCACCCCGCCGAGGGAATGGCCGACACCCCAGACCGGTTGCTGCTGGGCTTCGAGGTGCGCGATCAATTCATCGACCAGGTTCTGCCAGTTGTCATCCACCGGAAAGCGCGGATCGTGGCCGTGCTGTTCCAGATACTGCACCTGGTAATCCGGCGCCAGAGCGGCGAACAGTTTGCCGTAGGTGGCGGAGGGAAAACCGTTAGCGTGGGCGAAGAACACGGATTGCGACATGACGGCGGGCTGCACGGGAAACATGCCTGAATTGTCCGGCAGTGCAGGCCAGGCAGCAATCGGCGATCCGTCGTAGATGGGTGGCACAACGGCCAAAAAACAGCAGCGACGCGCCAGAAGGCGCGTCGCAGAGAGGTTAGCAGGCTTCTGGCTGCGCTTCGCCGCGCATCCTGTCTGCAACCGCCGCCAGCAGCAGAGTCAGCGCTACCGGCACCACCCAGCCCAGCCCCTGCGCCGCCAACGGCAGCTGGGCGAGGAAGCCCGGCAGCAGCGCCTTGAAGCCGGCGGCACTGATTGCATCCGCCAGGCCGAACAGCAGGGTCACCAGCATCACCGGGATGAACACCCGCGGCGCCGAGTTCCAGAAGCGGCTGAGCAGACTCAGGCCGATCAGCACAATGGCCAGCGGATACAGACCGACCAGCACCGGTACCGACACGCTGATCAGTTGCGACAGCCCCTGGTTGGACACCAGTAGGCTGAACAGACCGAACGCCAGTACCACCTTGCGATAAGACACCGGCAGCAGCTCGCTGAAGTACTCGCCACAGGCGGTCAGCAGGCCCACGGCAGTGGTCAGGCAGGCCAGGGTGATGACCACGGCCAGCAGCAGGCTGCCCGGCGTGCCGAAGGTGAACTGCACATAGGCGGTGAGAATCTGCACACCGTTCTGCGCATCGCCGGCAATGCCCTGGCTGGTGGCGCCGAGGTAGAACAGCGACAGGTAGACCAGCGACAGACCGGTAGCGGCGATCAGGCCGGCGATCACCGAGTAGCGCGTGACCAGGCGGCTGTCGGTCACTCCGCGGCCGCGGATCGCAGTGGCGATGACGATGCCGAACACCAGCGCGCCGAGGGTATCCATGGTCAGGTAGCCCTGCAGGAAGCCCTGCACCAGTGGCATCGCCTGATAGTCGGCATTGCTCTGGCCGATCGCACCGGCCGGCGCCAGCAGCGCCGCACCACCGAGGACCAGCAATGCAGCGAGCAACACCGGGGTAATGTATTTGCCGATGCGGTCGACCAGTTGCCCGGGGTTCAGCGAGAGGAACAGCACCACGGCGAAATAGGCGGCGCTGTAGATCATCAGCGCCAGTTCACTGTTGCCACTGAACGGCGCCACGCCCATTTCGAACGAGACCACGGCGGTACGTGGCGTGGCGAACAGCGGGCCGATGGCCAGATAGACCGCCACAGCGAACAGCGTGCCGGCCTTGCGTCCGAGTGGCGCAGTGAGGTTGGCCATGCCACCGCCGACGCGGGCCAGGGCGACCACGGTGAGCAGCGGCAAGCCGACGCCGGTCAGCAGGAAACCGAGGGCGGCGGACCAGAGGTTCTCCCCAGCGGCCATACCAGCGCTGGGTGGGAAGATGATGTTGCCGGCCCCGAGGAACAGGGCAAACGTCATGAAGCCAAGGGCCAGGAGATCGGGGCCTTTCAAACGGGTCATAGCGGGAAGTACCAAGCTGGAAAACAGGGAGAAAACGCAGGTTTCCTTTGAGTTCAGGAAGCGTGCAGCGCCCGGTTCAGGCGATTCACAGGTACCCGCCGCCAGCCCTTGTGGAGCCTCGCCGGGATATATAGTTGCAAGCCTAACGATTTTAACGATAGACCGCGTCTGGCAACGGTCGGGCTGTCGATCGGACGCAACAATCTGTCGCCCCGACACAAATTTCTGATCGAATCGACAGCAATAAAAAAGGCCACCCGAAGGTGGCCTCTTTTAGATCAAGAACGCCTTAGGCGTTCTTGGCCTGCCAGCCGGTCAGCTCGGCCAGGGCCTTGCCGATGTCAGCCAGGGAACGCACGGTTTTCACACCAGCGTCCTGCAGGGCGGCGAACTTCTCGTCCGCAGTACCTTTACCACCGGAGATGATGGCGCCGGCGTGGCCCATGCGCTTGCCGGGCGGCGCGGTGACGCCAGCGATGTAGGACACCACCGGCTTGGTCACGTTGGCCTTGATGAAGGCAGCGGCTTCTTCTTCAGCGGAACCGCCGATCTCGCCGATCATCACGATCGCTTCGGTCTTCGGGTCTTCCTGGAACAGCTTCAGGATGTCGATGAAGTTGGAGCCCGGGATCGGGTCGCCACCGATGCCGACGCAGGTGGACTGACCGAAACCGGCGTCAGTGGTCTGCTTAACGGCCTCATAGGTCAGGGTGCCGGAACGCGAGACGATGCCGACTTTGCCTGGCAGGTGAATGTGACCGGGCATGATGCCGATCTTGCACTCGCCGGGGGTGATCACGCCTGGGCAGTTCGGGCCGATCAGGGTAATGCCCAGCTCGTCGCAAGTAACCTTGGCATCCAGCATGTCCAGGGTAGGAATGCCTTCGGTGATGCAGACGATCAGCTTGATGCCGCCGAAAGCCGCTTCCAGGATCGAATCTTTGCAGAAAGGAGCCGGAACGTAGATCACGCTGGCGGTGGCGCCAGTGGCAGCTACAGCATCTTTCACGGTGTTGAACACTGGCAGGCCCAGGTGCTCGGTGCCGCCTTTGCCTGGAGTTACACCACCAACCATCTTGGTGCCGTACTCGATGGCTTGCTGGGTGTGGAAACTACCTTGCGAACCGGTAATACCCTGGCAGATAACTTTGGTGTCTTTATTGATCAGGACGCTCATTACTTGCCCTCCGCAGCTTTGACGACTTGCTGAGCAGCGTCGGTCAGGCTGGTTGCCGCGATGATGTTCAGGCCGCTTTCGGCCAGGACCTTGGCGCCCAGCTCAGCGTTGTTACCTTCCAGACGAACCACGACCGGAATCTTCACGCCGACTTCTTTCACTGCACCGATGATGCCTTCGGCAATCATGTCGCAACGAACGATACCGCCGAAGATGTTCACCAGTACGGCCGCGACGTTGCTGTCGGACAGGATGATCTTGAAGGCTTCGGTCACGCGCTCTTTGGTCGCGCCGCCACCTACGTCGAGGAAGTTGGCTGGCTTGCCGCCGTGCAGGTTGACGATGTCCATGGTACCCATGGCCAGGCCGGCACCGTTGACCATGCAGCCAATGTTGCCTTCCAGGGCTACGTAGTTCAGTTCGAACTTGGCAGCATGAGCTTCACGCGGATCGTCTTGCGACGGGTCGTGGAAGGTCTTCAGCTTCGGCTGACGGTACATGGCGTTAGCGTCGATGTTGATCTTCGCGTCCAGGCAATGCAGGTCGCCGTCGGCCTTGATCACCAGCGGGTTCACTTCCAACAGTGCCAGATCGTGATCTTTGAACAGCTTGGCCAGACCGACGAAGATCTTGGCGAACTGAGCAACTTGCTTGCCTTCCAGACCCAGCTGGAAAGCCAGCTCGCGACCCTGGAACGGCTGAGCGCCGACCAGCGGATCGATAGTGGCCTTGAGGATCTTCTCGGGAGTGTCGTGAGCGACTTTCTCGATGTCCACGCCACCTTCGGTGGAAGCCATGAACACGATACGGCGGCTGGAACGGTCTACAACGGCGCCCAGGTACAGCTCCTTGGCGATGTCGGTGCACGACTCGACCAGGATCTTGGTCACCGGCTGACCGTTGGCGTCAGTCTGGTAGGTCACCAGACGCTTGCCCAGCCACTGAGCGGCGAACGCCTTGGCGTCTTCCTTGTTACGCACCAGCTTTACACCGCCCGCTTTACCGCGGCCACCGGCGTGCACCTGGGCTTTGACAACCCACTCGCTGCCACCGATCTTTTCGCAGGCCGCAGCCGCTTCTTCCGGGGTGTCAACGGCGTAGCCAGTGGAAACCGGCAGGCCGTACTCAGCGAACAGCTGCTTACCCTGATACTCGTGAAGATTCATGCTTATCTACCGTTCTTCGTTTAGGTATTGCGCATTCGGCGCTGCGCTCGAAGGCGCCGCGCCACCTGTGACTGCTCTGGTTAGCAGTCCTGGCGGACATTCCTGCAACACACCGTGTGGGGCTGCCGCGGGCCGTACGCCATGGTTCTTTCCTGCGTTTGAGCGTCTGGCCAAGGCCAGACGCCGCATGCTCTGGTGGTACTTAGCGCTTCTTGCGGTTGGCGATGTGGATGGCGTGGCCATTCACCGCCAGGGCCGCTTCGTGCAGCGCTTCGGACAGAGTCGGGTGCGAGAACACCATCATGCCCAGGTCTTCGGCACTGGTGCCGAATTCCATGCCGATGGCGCCCTGCTGCACCAGTTCGGCGGCGCTTGGGCCGATCACATGCACGCCCAGTACGCGGTCGGTCTTGGCATCGGCGATGACTTTGACCAGGCCGGCGGTGTCGTTGGCAGCCATGGCGCGGCCGCTGGCGGCGAACGGGAAGGTGCCGACGTTGATTTCAACGCCCTCGCCTTTCAGCTGCTGCTCGGTCTTGCCGACCCAGGCGATTTCCGGGTGGGTGTAGATCACCGACGGGATCAGGTCGTAGTTCATCTGGGCTTTGTGGCCCTTGATGCGCTCGGCAACCATCACGCCCTCTTCCGAGGCCTTGTGCGCGAGCATCGCGCCGCGCACCACGTCACCGATGGCGTAGACGCCCGGCACGCTGGTTTCACACTGGTCGTTGACGAAGATGAAACCGCGCTCATCCAGGGTCACGCCGCTATCGGCAGCCAGCAGGTTGGTAGTCACCGGACGACGGCCAACGGCGACGATCAGTTTGTCGAAGGTCAGCTTCTGCTCGCCGGTGGCGTCGGTGAAGGTCACAGTCACCTGCTTCTTCTTCACTTCGCTGCCGGTCACGCGGGCACCCAGACGGATGTCCAGGCCCTGCTTGCCGAGGATTTTCAGCGCTTCTTTACCAATCTGGTCGTCGGCGGCGGCGAGGAACTTGTCCATGGCTTCCAGCACGGTGACTTCGGCGCCCAGGCGAGCCCAGACCGAGCCCAGCTCGAGGCCGATAACACCGGCACCGATCACGCCCAATTTCTTCGGCACGGCCTGGAATTCCAGGGCACCGGTGGAGTCGACGATCACATCCTGGTCGACCGGAGCCGGCGGGATGTCGACCGGCTTGGAGCCGGACGCGAGGATCACGTTCTCGGCTTCGACGATCTCAACCTTGCCGTCAGTCCCGGTAACTTCAACCTTCTTGCCAGCCAGCAGTTTGCCGTGGCCTTCCAGCAGGGTCACACCGTTGGCCTTGAACAGGCCGGCAACGCCGCCAGTCAGGTTCTTGATGATGGTGTTCTTGCGCGCGACCATCGCCGGCACGTCCATGGTGACGCCTTTGACGTCGATACCATGGACTTTGAAGCCTTCGTGGGCCTCGTGATACTTGTAGGAGCTGTCCAGCAGCGCCTTGGATGGAATGCAGCCGACGTTCAGGCAGGTGCCGCCGAGGGCGACCTTGCCGTCCTTGTCCTGATACTTCTCGATGCAGGCGGTCTTCAGACCGAGTTGTGCGGCCTTGATGGCGGCCACGTAGCCCCCAGGGCCGGCACCAATCACTACCACGTCGAATTTCTGGGTCATAACTCATTCCTTCTCGGATAAAACCGGGCAGTCCCTTGTGAGGACTGCCGCGTGCACAGCAGCGGGATCAGATGTCCAGCAGCAGACGAGCCGGGTCTTCCAGCAGGTTCTTGATGGTCACCAGGAAGCTCACCGCTTCCTTGCCGTCGATCAGACGGTGATCGTAGGACAGCGCCAGGTACATCATCGGGCGGATGACTACCTGGCCATTGACGGCCATCGGGCGCTGGAGAATGTTGTGCATGCCGAGGATCGCGGCCTGCGGCGGGTTGACGATCGGGGTCGACATCATCGAACCGAAAGTACCGCCGTTGGTGATGGTGAAGGTGCCACCGGTCATTTCGTCGATCGAAAGTTTGCCGTCACGGGCCTTCTTGCCGAAGGTGGCGATGCCGCCTTCGACTTCGGCCAGGTTCATCAGCTCGGCGTTACGCAGCACCGGAACCACCAGGCCACGGTCGCTGGACACGGCAACGCCGATGTCCTGGTAGCCGTGGTAGACGATGTCGGTGCCGTCGATCGAGGCGTTGACGGCCGGGAAGCGCTTCAGCGCCTCGACGGAAGCCTTGACGAAGAACGACATGAAACCCAGGCGCACGCCGTTGTGGGTCTTCTCGAACAGGTCCTTGTACTTCGAACGCAAGGCCATGACTTCGGTCATGTCGACTTCGTTGAAGGTGGTCAGCATGGCCATGTTCGACTGGGCTTCGACCAGACGCTTGGCCACGGTGGCACGTACACGGGTCATCGGCACGCGCTTCTCGGTGCGATCGCCCCCGGCGAACACCGGTGCTTCGGCAGCCGGAGCGGCCGGCTTGGCAGCCGGGGCCGGAGCGGCTTTCTTGGCGGCAACAGCAGCCACGGCGTCTTCCTTGGTCACACGACCACCTTTGCCGGTGCCGGTGATGCTGTTCGGATCGATACCACCTTCTTCGGCGATCTTGCGCGCGGCCGGCGAAAGGATCGCATCATCATCACCAGCGGCCGGGGCTGCAGCAGAAGCGGCAACCGCAGCGGCAGCAGCCGGTGCAGCGGCTACGGCTGCGCCAGCGGCACCCAGCTTGCCCAGCAGTTCGCCGGAGAGCACGGTGTCACCTTCGTTCTTGACGATTTCGGCGAGTACGCCGTCGGCCTCGGCGAGTACTTCCAACACCACCTTGTCGGTCTCGATGTCGACGATCAGCTCATCACGCTTGACCGCGTCACCCGGCTTCTTGTGCCAGGTAGCCACGGTGCCGTCGGCAACCGATTCCGGGAAGGTTGGGGCTTTGATCTCGATAGCCATTCTGAGTGTTTCCTTAAATTCGTTTTCTTCAAGGAGGCGACGGCCCGTGCCGTCGCCTCGCTACGCGAAGGCGTTAAACAGTAAAGGCGTCCTGCAGCAGTTTTTCCTGCTGCTCGGCGTGCAACGAGGCATAACCGCAAGCCGGCGCAGCCGAGGCTTCGCGACCTGCGTACTCGAGGAACAGGGCCTTCTTGTGCGCAGAGGCAACACGACGCATGTGGTGCTGGCTGCAATACCAGGCGCCCTGGTTCATCGGCTCTTCCTGACACCAGACGATATGCTTGAGGTTCTTGTACGGCGCCAGAACCTCGGCCAGATCGTCTTCCGGGAACGGATAGAGCTGCTCGATGCGCACGATGGCGATCTCTTCGCGCCCTTCGGCACGGCGCTTGGCCAGCAGGTCGTAGTAGACCTTGCCGCTGCACAGCACGAGACGCTCGACCTTCTTCGGATCGATCGTGTCGGTCTCTGGAATGACGGTCTGGAACGAGCCTTCGGCCAGATCTTCCAGGGTCGAGATGGCCAGCGGGTGGCGCAGCAGCGACTTGGGAGTCAGCACTACCAGCGGCTTGCGCAGCGGACGGATCACCTGGCGACGCAGCAGATGGTAGATCTGCGCCGGGGTGGTCGGTACGCAGACCTGCATGTTGTGCTCGGCGCACAGCTGCAGGTAACGCTCCAGGCGTGCAGAGCTGTGTTCCGGACCCTGCCCTTCATAACCGTGCGGCAGCAACATGGTCAGGCCGCACAGACGGCCCCACTTGTGCTCGCCACTGGAAATGAACTGGTCGAACACCACCTGAGCGCCGTTGGCGAAGTCGCCGAACTGCGCTTCCCAGATCACCAGTGCGTTGGGCACGGTGGTCGAGTAGCCGTATTCGAAGGCCAGTACCGCCTCTTCGGAGAGGAAGGAGTCGTACAGGTCGAACTTCGGCTGGCCTTCGAACAGGTTCTGCAGCGGCAGGTAGGTGGTCGCGTCCTTCTGGTTGTGCAGCGCCGCATGGCGGTGCGAGAAGGTGCCGCGGCCAACGTCCTGACCGGTGATGCGCACCGGGTGACCGGCTTGCAGCAGCGTGGCGTAGGCCAGGTTCTCGGCGTAACCCCAGTTGATCGGCATGGCGCCGGCGGTCATCTTGACCCGGTCTTCCAGAACCTTGGCCACCTGGCGCTGCAGAACCAGGCCTTCCGGCAGCTCGAGCAGTTTGCCGGCCAGATCCTGCAGGGTCTTCAGATCGCAGCGGGTGTCGTGACGGGCAGTCCAGGCATGGCCCAGGTACGGGCGCCAGTCGACGAACAGCTCTTTGTTCGGCTCCTTGACCAGGCTCTTGACCACGTGCTGGCCATTGTCCAGCGCATTGCGGTACTCGTCGATTTTGGTCTGCACGCGCTCGAGGTCGAGGCGGCCGCCGTTGATCAGGCTTTCCGCATACAGCTCACGGGTAGTGCGCTGCTTGGCGATCTGCTGGTACATCAGCGGCTGGGTGCCGCTCGGCTCGTCGGCTTCGTTGTGGCCACGACGGCGGTAGCAGACCAGGTCGATGACCACGTCACGCTTGAACTGCATGCGGTAGTCGACGGCCAGCTGGGTGACGAACAGCACGGCTTCCGGATCATCGCCATTCACATGGAAGATCGGCGCCTGGATCATCTTCGCCACGTCGGTGCAGTACTCGGTGGAGCGCGAGTCTTCCGGACGGCTGGTGGTGAAGCCGACCTGGTTGTTGATCACCAGGTGGATGGTGCCGCCAGTCTTGTAGCCGCGGGTCTGCGACATCTGGAAGGTTTCCATGACCACGCCCTGACCGGCAAAAGCCGCGTCACCGTGGATGGAAATCGGCAGTACGCTGTCGCCGTTCGGGTCGCTGCGGCGATCCTGACGGGCACGCACGGAACCCTCGACCACCGGAGAGACGATCTCCAGGTGCGACGGGTTGAACGCCAGTGCCAGGTGCACTTCGCCGCCCGGGGTCATGACGTTGGAGGAGAAACCCTGGTGGTACTTCACGTCACCGGAGGACAGACCATCGACCTTCTTGCCTTCGAACTCGTCGAACAGGTCGCGCGGGTTCTTGCCGAAGGTGTTGACCAGTACGTTGAGACGGCCGCGGTGGGCCATGCCGATGACGATTTCCTTGGTGCCGTAGGAACCGCTGCGCTGGATGATTTCGTCCAGCAGCGGAATCAGGCTCTCACCGCCTTCCAGACCGAAACGCTTGGTGCCCGGGTACTTGGTGCCCAGGTATTTTTCCAGGCCTTCGGCGGCGGTCAGCCGCTCAAGCAGGTGACCCTGCACTTCCACGGAGAATGCCGGGCGGCCGCGCACGCTTTCCAGACGCTGCTGGAACCACTTGCGCTGCTCGGAATCGACGATGTGGGTGAACTCGGCGCCAATGGTGCGGCAATATGTCTGCTGCAACGCCTCGAAGATTTCCCGTAGAGTCGCCTCTTCCTTGCCGATATAAAGCTCACCAGTACGGAAGGTGGTGTCGAGGTCGGCGTTGGTCAGACCATAGTGGTTGACCGCCAGGTCAGCCGGAGCCGGACGCTGCCACAGACCCAACGGGTCGAGCGTCGCAGCCTGATGGCCACGCATGCGGTACGCCTGAATCAGACGCAGGACTTCGACCTGCTTCTTCTCGTGCTCGCTGCTGACACTGCCGGCGGAAACCGGTTGTGCGCGGCGCTGGTTCTTGGCCAGCAGCACGAAATGATCACGGACGGTCGAGTGCGAAACGTCGGTGGCGGCATTGCCGTCAGTCGGCAATTTCTGGAAATAGGTGCGCCACTCTTCTGGCACAGCGTTGGGATCGTGCAGGTAGAGCTCATAGAGCTCTTCCACGTAGGCAGCGTTACCACCGGATAGGTGGGCACTGTCCCACATGCGCTGCATCACGCTTTCTTGCATGCTTGGTCACCCTCGGTAAGGGGACACCACCGGCGTGGAGGCCGTAATTGAGGCTCAAAGTCCTGAAGCAGCGACGGGTAAGCCACTACGGATCCCGCAGATAGTCCGGGCACCAGCCCGGATGCCCCTGCTGGTCATCAAATTCTTTTCAAGTAAGAACCGCGGCTTTGTGAGCTGCGGTTCTGGTTTTACTGCGGCAGCGGAGTTACGCCGCCGCCGCAGGTATTACGGGTAAAACTGAATCAGGTACCGCTCTGCAGCAGCATGTTGCGTACGTGGCCGATTGCCTTGGTCGGATTGAGACCTTTCGGGCAAACGTTCACGCAGTTCATGATGCCGCGGCAACGGAACACGCTGAACGGATCGTCCAGCGAGGCCAGACGCTCTGCGGTCTTGGTGTCACGGCTGTCGGCAAGGAAACGATAAGCCTGCAGCAGTGCAGCGGGACCGAGGAACTTGTCCGGGTTCCACCAGAAGGACGGGCAGCTGGTGGAGCAGCACGCGCACAGGATGCACTCGTACAGACCGTCCAGCTTCTCGCGCTCTTCCGGCGACTGCAGACGCTCGATGGCCGGAGCCGGCGTGTCGTTCTGCAGGAAAGGCTGCACCTTCTCGTATTGCTTGTAGAAGATGCTCATATCGACCACCAGGTCACGAATGACCGGCAGGCCAGGCAGCGGGCGAATCACCAGCTTGTTGCCCTTGACCACGGAGGAGATCGGCGTGACGCAGGCCAGGCCGTTCTTGCCGCTGATGTTCATGCCGTCGGAACCGCACACGCCTTCACGGCAGGAGCGACGGTAGGAGAAGCCTTCGTCCTGTTCCTTGATCAGGGCCAGTACGTCGAGCACCATCAGGTCCTTGCCGTCGATATCGACGGTGAAGTCCTGCATGAACGGCGCGGCATCTTTTTCCGGGTTGTAGCGATAAACGCTGACTTGCAAAGTTTTACCAAGAGACATGATGACCACCCTTAATAAGTACGTACTTTGGGTTCAAAAGCAGGAACGGTCTTCGGCGCGAAGTTCACAGCGCGCTTGGCGACACGTTTCTCACCCGGGAAGTACAGGGAGTGGCACAGCCAGTTCTCATCATCGCGATCCTCGTAGTCTTCGCGGGCATGCGCGCCACGGGACTCGGTACGGGTATCGGCGGCGATGGCAGTGGCTTCGGCCACTTCCAGCAGGTTTTGCAGTTCCAGTGCTTCGATACGCGCAGTGTTGAAGGCCTGGCTCTTGTCCGCGATCTTGACGCTCGCGATCCGCTCACGCAGGTCGGCCAGTTGGGTAATACCCTTTTGCATGTACTCGCCGGTGCGGAATACACCGAAGTAGTTTTGCATGCACTGCTGCAGTTCTTTACGCAGCGGTGCGACATCTTCGCCGGTGCTGCGCTCGTTGACGCCAGCCAGACGCTTGAGCGACTGTTCGATGTCGGTTTCGCTGGCACCGCGGACTTCCACGCCTTCTTTCAGCGCTTTTTCCAGGTGCAGACCAGCGGCACGGCCAAATACCACCAGGTCGAGCAGCGAGTTGCCGCCCAGACGGTTAGCACCGTGTACCGACACGCACGCCACTTCGCCTACGGCGAACAGGCCTTCGATGATTTTGTCGTTGCCGTTGGCATCTTGGGTGATGGCCTGACCATGAATGTTGGTCGGCACGCCGCCCATCATGTAGTGGCAGGTCGGAATCACCGGAACCGGAGCGACGACCGGATCGACGTGAGCGAAAGTCTTCGACAGCTCACAGATACCTGGCAGGCGGCTGTGCAGCACTTCTTCGCCGAGGTGATCGAGCTTCAGCAGCACGTGATCCTTGTCCGGGCCACAGCCGTTGCCGGCGATGACTTCCTTGACCATGGAACGTGCAACCACGTCGCGGCCGGCCAGGTCTTTGGCGTTCGGCGCATAACGCTCCATGAAACGCTCGCCATGGGCGTTGATCAGGTAACCACCCTCGCCACGGCAGCCTTCAGTAACCAGTACACCAGCGCCGGCGATACCGGTCGGGTGGAACTGCCACATCTCGATGTCCTGCACCGGCACGCCGGCACGCAGGGCCATGCCCACGCCGTCACCGGTGTTGATCAGGGCGTTGGTAGTAGAGGCGTAGATACGACCCGCACCGCCAGTGGCCAGAACCACAGCCTTGGAGCGGATGTAAACGGTTTCGCCGGTTTCGATGCAGATGGCAATGGTGCCGACAATGGCGCCATCCTGGTTCTTCACCAGATCGACCGCGTACCACTCGTTGAGGAACGAGGTGCCAGCCTTGAGGTTGGCCTGGTACAGGGTGTGCAGCAGGGCGTGACCGGTACGGTCAGCCGCGGCGCAGGTACGTGCAGCCTGAGTCGGGTTGTTCGGGCCTTTGGACTGACCACCGAACGGACGCTGATAAATGCGGCCTTGTTCGGTACGGGAGAACGGCAGCCCCATGTGCTCCAGCTCAAACACGGCTTCCGGGCCTACGGAACACATGTACTCGATCGCGTCCTGGTCACCGATGTAGTCGGAGCCCTTGACGGTGTCGTACATGTGCCAGCGCCAATCGTCGTTCGGATCGGCCGAAGCGATGGCGCAGGTAATGCCACCCTGGGCGGATACGGTGTGCGAACGAGTCGGGAAAACCTTGGTGACTACAGCGGTCTTGTGGCCGCCCTGAGCCAGTTGCAGCGCGGCACGCATGCCGGCACCGCCACCACCAATAATGATGGCGTCATAGGAAAGAGTACGAATGCTAGACATTAATCAGACACCCCAGAGAATCTGTACGCCCCAGACGAAGAACGCGAACATGGCAATGCCGCAGAACGCCTGGAACAGGAAACGCACGACAGTCGCCCACTTGCCCAGCGCCATTGGCGTCAGGTAGTCAGTGGAGATGGTCCACATGCCGACCCAGGCGTGTACGCCCAGGGCCACCAGGGCCAGCAGACTGAAGATGCGCATCGCCGTGTGAGCGAACAGACCGTGCCATTCGGCGTAGCCGAGGCCCGGATTCACCACGAGGAAGCCGATCAGGAAGAGGAAATAAGCCGCGAGAACAACCGCAGACACGCGCTGGGCCATCCAGTCGTAGAGGCCCGAGCGAGAGAAGTTCGTTACGTTGGTTACCATATCCACACCCCTGCCAGCAGGATCACCACCACGGAAACCACGATGACGATTTTCGAGCCCAGCTTGCCGCCTTCCAGCGACTCGCCGACACCCATGTCCATGATCAGATGGCGTACACCGGCCACCAGGTGATACAGCAGAGCGGACAACAGGCCCCAGACAATCAGCTTGGCCAGCGGACTGGTCAGACACGCCTTGACTTCTGCAAAGCCTTCCTCGGAGCTCAGCGACTTGTCGAGTGCGAACAGCAGCACGGCAAGGCCGACAAAGAGAATGACACCGGAAACACGGTGCAGAATGGACGTATAAGCGGTGATCGGGAGTTTGATAGTCCTGAGATCTAGGTTTACAGGTCGTTGGCTATTCACGGCTTTTTTCACACTAGAGGCCCCTAACAAACAGGGCAAGTTGTCGGGAAGTGCACTGGTCAGGTACCCCTCACCAAGGGAGTGCCAACCGCCAAAACGCAGGCCCTAAAGCCCCTGACGGCCGGGCGCAGAGTATAGACAGTTAGGTAACTAATGACAACGTAAAGACCCTCGCTAAAAGCGGATTGCGCCACCTTAATAAATGGCGTATTAGCGGCACTTATTGCGCCCCAAAACAGGGCTGGAAGCCGTCTGCCATCTGGCTTAGGGCAAATTGACATTAAAATTTATGTCTCTATAGTGTCCCGGGCCCTGCGTGGGGGGCCGTCTGATGATTTCAAGCATAAACAGGAGGCCGAACATGGCTGACAAAAAAGCGCAGTTGATCATCGAGGGCAATGCCCCCGTAGAGCTGCCCGTTCTGACCGGCACCGTTGGTCCCGATGTAGTTGACGTGCGGGGCCTAACCGCCACGGGTCGCTTCACATTTGATCCTGGCTTTATGTCGACCGCCTCTTGCGAGTCGAAAATCACCTATATCGATGGCGACCAGGGCATCCTGCTGCATCGCGGCTACCCGATCGAGCAACTGGCCGAGAAATCCGACTACCTGGAAACCTGCTACCTGCTGCTGAACGGCGAACTGCCGAGCGCAGAGGAAAAGGCCAAGTTCGTCAGCACCATCAAGAACCACACCATGGTTCACGAGCAGTTGAAGAGCTTCTTCAACGGCTTCCGCCGCGATGCCCACCCGATGGCCATCATGTGCGGCGTGGTCGGCGCCCTCTCCGCCTTCTACCACGACTCCCTGGACATCAATAACCCGCAGCATCGTGAAGTATCGGCCATGCGCCTGATCGCCAAGATGCCGACCATCGCTGCCATGGCCTACAAGTACTCCATGGGCCAGCCGATGATGTATCCGCGTAACGACCTGAACTACGCGGAAAACTTCCTGCACATGATGTTCAACACCCCGTGCGAGATCAAACCGATCAGCCCGGTACTGGCCAAGGCGATGGACCGCATCTTCGTCCTGCACGCCGACCATGAGCAGAACGCCTCCACCTCCACCGTACGCCTGGCCGGTTCGTCCGGCGCCAACCCGTTCGCCTGTATCGCTGCCGGCATCGCCGCGCTGTGGGGCCCGGCACACGGCGGCGCCAACGAAGCCGTACTGACCATGCTGGACGAGATCGGCAGCGTCGAGAACATCGACAAGTTCATCGCCAAGGCCAAGGACAAGAACGATCCGTTCAAGCTGATGGGCTTCGGTCACCGCGTTTACAAGAACCGCGACCCGCGCGCCACCGTGATGAAGAAGACCTGCGACGAAGTGCTCGGCGAACTGGGCATCACCAACGACCCGCAGCTGCAACTGGCCATGCGCCTGGAAGAGATCGCCCTGACCGATCCGTACTTCAAGGAACGCAACCTGTACCCGAACGTCGACTTCTACTCGGGGATCATCCTCAAGGCGATCGGCATTCCGACCAGCATGTTCACCGTGATCTTCGCCCTCGCGCGCACCGTCGGCTGGATCTCGCACTGGAAGGAAATGCTCTCCAGCCCGTACAAGATCGGTCGTCCGCGTCAGCTGTACACCGGCTACGCGCAGCGTGACATCGTGCCGCTGGACCAGCGCAAGTAAGCATCGCCGCAACAAGAAAAAAGGCTGCCATCTGGCAGCCTTTTTCGTTTCGGTGTCCCGCCCCAACATCCCAAAACGGTCAAAGCGCGAAACGGCGATCCGGATGTTTGAATCGTACCGGCTTTCGTGGAGGCCCCAACTCTTGAGAAGATGAGGCTATGAAAAAGACCATTACCTACTCCCCTGAAGTCCGTGAACGTGCCGTGCGCATGGTTCTGGAGCACCTGAACGACTATCCGTCCGAGTGGGCGGCCATTGAGGCCATTGCCCCGAAGATTGGCTGTGCAGCGCAAACTCTGCATGGCTGGATTCGTCGCCATCAAACTGATGCCGGTCAGCGTCCTGGGCCGACCACCGAAGAGCGCAAGCGCATCAAGGCCTTGGAGCGAGAGAATCGCGAGCTGCGCAAGGCCAACGAGATCCTGCGCCTGGCCAGTGCGTATTTTGCCCAGGCGGAGCTCGACCGCCGCACCAAGTCCTGAGGGCATTTGTCGATCAGCATCGTGACCGTCTCGGGGTCGAGTCGATCTGCCGCGTCTTGCAGATCGCCCCGTCCGGTTACCGTAGGCACGCGGCCCGACTTCGTAACCCGGCACTGCGCTCCTGCCGTGCACGGCGTGACGACACATTGATCCCGGAAATCCAGCGCGTGTGGGACGCCAACATGCAGTGCTATGGCGCGGTGAAGGTCTAGAGGCAGCTCCGGCGAGAGGGTATCGAGGCAGCCAGATGCACGGTGGAGCGGTTGATGCGTCGGGCTGGATTGCAGGGCATAAGGCGCGGCCAGGTTGTGCGGACAACGGTGGCGGGCGACAAGTCCCACTGCCCGCTGGATCGTGTCCAGCGGCAGTTCCATGCCGACCGCCCCAACCAGCTGTGGGTATCGGACTTCACCTACGTGTCGACCTGGCAGGGCTGGCTGTATGTGGCGTTCGTGATTGACGTTTATGCGCGGCGCATCGTCGGCTGGCGAGTCAGTACCAGCATGAAGACCGACTTCGTGCTGGATGCCCTGGAACAGGCGCTGTATGCCCGTCAGCCGCATCGCACGGGGAGCCTGATCCATCACAGCGACCGTGGCAGCCAGTACGTCTCGATCCGCTACACCGAGCGACTGGCCGAGGCCGGCATCGAGCCCTCGGTGGGTAGCAAGGGTGATAGCTACGACAACGCCTTGGCCGAAACCATCAACGGGCTATACAAAGCCGAGCTGATACACCGCCAATCATGGAAGAGCCGCGAGGCCGTCGAGATGGCAACCTTGAAATGGGTGCACTGGTACAACCACCAACGCTTGCTGAGTTCAATCGGATATATCCCGCCGGCGGAGGCTGAGGCAAACTTCCACCAGCAACAAGCCGGTCAGGCCATGGCGGCCTGACTTAAACGAAACAGCCTCCACAAAAACCGGTGCGATTCAACCAGGCATCGGCGGCGGCGTCCAATGGCGGGTTATGGTCTTTTTCGTAGGCGTGAATGCCGGATAAGCCATGGCAGGCACTCCACCCAGACACAGCAAAAGAAAGAAAAGGCTTCGCACCAAGGCTTTAATCGGCGGCAGTTGCATAGGGCGTCCCAGCATCCCCAAACGGGTCAAAGCGCGAAACGGCGATCCGGATGCTCGGCATCGAGGCCCTGCTCTGGATGAGGAGGAAGAGGATGTTCCTTGGCCAAATTGGGGAAACGCAGATCCGGGTTTTCATCAACTTGATACATGTGCGCCTTGTAAAAGTCGGCGAGCTGCTTGTCGGATTTGTAGCCCCTAGTAAAAGCAGGTCCCGATTCTGGACTGAAGACTTCATAAAGCTCCATGAACCCTGCTGTGCTCCCAAGCGAAGCGGCCCGCTGGTAGTAGAAAAGGGCTCTCGGTTGATTGTGCTTGCGGATTTCATAGAACTGCGCGGCTTCGATGATTGCTTCTGGCACGTCTTGGGCGCCCGCACATTGGAAATACTGCTCAGCCATCGGATCATCCTGTTTCTCCCGCGGCAGAGAAAAAGCAAAGTAATTACCTAGTGCGACCTGGGCCTGCGGACTGCCCAGCTGCGCTGCCTGGAACATATAGGAACTGGCCATGCGATCGTCGCGCAGCATGCCTTTACCGCGCTCGGCAGCGACCGCCCAGTTGTAGTAGCCCAGCGGCACCTTGAGTTCGACCATTTGCTCGTAAAGGTCGAGCATTTTCTGGGTGTCTTTCTCCACCCCTGGCCTGCCCGGCCAGCCTGTTCGGTATAGGCGTGCCAGGTTGTGCATGGCCTTCCAGTGATTTTTGCCGATGGCCTTTTCATAGAGCTCGACAACGCGAGGCCAGTCTCGAAGATCTTTCTCCAGGCTCCTGGCTTCCTGAAACCATGTATCGGCCTCTGCATCCAGCGGCGGGTTATGGTCTTTTTCGTGAGCGCAGGTGAATTCTGGGTAAGCCATGGCAGGCACCCCACCCAGGAACAGCAAAAGAAAGAAAAGGCCTCGCATCAGGACTTTAATCGGCAGTAGTTGCATAGAGCGTCCCACCATCCCCACACCGGGTCAAAGCGCGAAACGACGATCCGGATGCTCGGCATCAAGGCCCTGCTCCGGATGAGGCGGCAGAGGGTGTTCCTTGGCCAGATCGGGGAAGCGCAGATCCGGGTTATTGCGTACTTGCGCATAGAATTTTTCGTAGACGTCATGCAGTTCATTGTTGGCTTTGTAGCCAAGCGTGAAGCCTGGTGAACTGTCTGGGTTGAACACGCTGCTCAATGTGCTGACTGCGGAGGCGTCACCGAATGACGCTGCACGCTGGTAGTAGAACAAAGCGCGTGGATAGTTCCTCTTGGCCGTGTCATAGAACCCAGCCACTTCTAGGAGCGCCTCAGGATTATCTTGGGCGCCGGCGCAGCGAAAGTAGGCCTCAGCCATTACATCGTCTTGTTTCTCGCTAGGTAATGCGAAGGCGAAAAAGTTGCCAAGGGCAACCTGGGCTTGGGGGCTGCCTAGCTGCGCCGCCTGGAACATATAGGAACTGGCCATGCGATCGTCGCGCAGCATGCCTTTACCGCGCTCGGCAGCGACGGCCCAGTTGTAGTAACCCAGCGGCACTTTGAGCTCAACCATTTGCTCGTAAAGGTCGAGCATTTTCTGGGTGTCTTTCTCCACCCCCGGCCTGCCCGGCCAGCCTGTTCGGTATAGGCGTGCCAGGTTGTGCATGGCCTTCCAGTGATCCTTGGCGATGGCCTTTTCATAGAGCTCGACAACTCGGGGCCAGTCGCGGAGATCTTTCTCCAGACTTCTGGCTTCCTGAAACCAGGTATCGGCCTCGGAATCCAGCGGCGGGTTATGGTCTTTTTCGTAGACACAGGTGAATGTGGGATAGGCCATGGCCGGTACTCCATGTATGGCAGCGAGGATGAAGAAGACTGTCGTTAGCGTTTTAATCAGCCGCAGTCGCATAAGGCGTCTCCACATCCCAGAAACGGGTCAGATGTGCAACTAGGGGTCTATTTTTGCTCCTTTCCTTCCAGTTCTTGTCCATTACCTTGTTCCAGTTCTCGAAGTTTCGCAGGGCATCGCATAGACCTTGCCCGTCATTGAAATTGGCCTTGGTATGGAGCCCCCAAAGCTCTTCACGAAAATATCTGGCCAGCTTGGGATCAGGCGAGCACACGCCAAGTTCCGAATCACTATGCATGCTACGGGCATTGATATTGGCGGAGCTGACCAGGCTGAACACGTCGTCCACCACCAGTAGCTTGGAGTGGATATAGATATCGCGGAAACGTGCCTGCTGGCCTTGCGGCAGTTGGCTTCCCGGTTCCGGTGAGCAGGCGGTAAGGGTTCCGATCACGACTTTCAGCCCCGGAAGCTCCTCAAGCTCATAGGGTTTGGCATCCTCGTCTTCGCCCTCTTTCGGTTTGGCCAGTTCTGGAATGTCGGTTTCTTTCAATCCACCCAGGCGCTCCTCCACTTCGGGGGTGACGCCCTGGGCCTCCAGCTCAGCGATCTCGCGTTCCAACTGAGGAATACGCGCCTGTGCATCGGTGCGGCCGCTGGTGTCGGCCTTAAGGGCAGCCAGGCGCCGGCGTTTGCGTATCAGTTTTTCGGCCAGGTCGCGCTGGGCCTGGGGCATCAGCTGCTCCTGGCCGAGCTCCTGCATCATGCTGTAGGTGGAGCTGGAGTAGAAACCGCCATTGGGATTGTTGGTGGCTACGAACAGGTAGAGATCATCCTTGCGCCCGCGCTCCTTGTAAGCGGTTGCCAGAGTGCGCAGCTGCCGGGCGAACTGCGGGTAGCGAAAGTACTGGTTCTCCATGTAGATGTAATTGCGCGCGTTACCGATGGCCTTGTGATAGGCCTCGAGAATCGAGGTTTCGCCATTCTCTTGCGGCTGGGTACGGATAATCTGCGCCATGTTGGCGCCTTGCGGTGCGAACACATCCGGACGGATGGCTTTGCGCTGCTCCTTCAGACCGTCGCTGAACCAACGCTTGATCCAGAAGGTTTCCCTATCCCAGGCACTGCTGAAGTTGTCGTTCAGATCATGCAGCAACGGCCCGCGAACCCGGGTGGAGATATCCTGCCAGGGGCCGAAGCCTGGAGTGCGTTGGGCGGCACGGTCATCGAACAGGTGGGCATTGGTGTCCCAGTAGTTGCGATGCATGTTGTGACCCATGACAAAGCCGACAGCGCTGGCTGGGTCTTCGTAGTCCACCAGTACCATCTTCTGGTGGTGGCTGGCGAAGAAAGTCAGGGCCAAAATCTGCTTGTAGTTGAGGTCCGGAGCCTCGCCTGATAGCAGTCGCGTAAGGATGCTGAAGCGATCCGATTCCAGGCGGAAGGCTGCGCCGCCAAAGAGGGGAATCAGGTCTTCGACGAAGCTGAAGTCGCGGGTACGAAACTCGACGTTCTGCATCCAGCCCTTGTGTACGCGACGAAACCAGTTGCGGGTGAATTCCTGGTCCTGCGGGTCGAGCTTGGGGCCGCCGGATCCTGACATGCCGCCATAACCCGTAGTGGCTTCGGTGACTTCTTCGATACGCTTGTCGATGGCCCTGTTTTCCCCCTCCAGCTGCGCGATACGCCCCTGGGTATCGCGCTCCATGGCGGAGTCGTAACTGGACAACTCACCCCGTTGGCGGCGTTGCCGAGAGCTCTCCAGCGTGGCCTGGAGGCGATCGATGGTGGCCTGGTTGTGCTGGTGCTGCATCTGCAGCCGGGTTATTTCCTCCGGCTGTTTGGCCGGCCTTCCTGATGTCACCCCCGAGCCAGCTGCCGTACCTCCTGAGCCCATCAGGCCATCACCGATCACAGTGTTTTCCATGATGTTGGCCAGCGGGTTCTTCCAGATCAGGACCCGACTCTTGACGCCAGAGCGGCCACGTAGATCCAGCAGTTCGCCGATGCGATCGCCGCCGGGTTTGAAACGCATGGCCGGGTCGAAGCCCCAGCAAATGATCTCGACGCTTTTCTGCGCGGATTGGATGGCGTCATGCACGGCCCCGAAGGCAGCCTCGCCGTTGATCAGTGGAGTGATCTCGATGCCGGCGCGTGGCGGATAGAGTGCCTTGCGCGCGAACCAGTCCATGGTCGTGTTGCCGTCTTTGTATTGCTTGATATTGAGCTTCAGGGCCTGAGAGCTGTAGTCCGTGGTCATGTTGCTTCCTTGCGTGTACTCACGCCTTTGTTTCACCCGTAGGGTTCCAAGAGGCTAGGCGATAGTCTTCTGCCGACTGCAGCGGCTCCAGTTGTTCGACCTGGGCCTGATAGTCGCGGTAGCCGCGGCGGGCGAGATTTTCTCCCAGTGGTGCGTCGGTCTCTTCCGGCTCTTCGCTGACATCGACGTCGAAGCGGTGACCGTTGACCAGCTCGACCGAGTACTGGCGAGTACCTGGCAGGTGATCGAAGACCAGCAGGCCATCCTTGCCGGTCAAACCTTCCTGGATCTGGCGGCCATCGGCGTACAGGGTGTACGGCTCGTCTTTGTATCCCCGATATCCCGGTATGGGGCTGATCAGCAGGCTCAGTTTGTGGATGACCTCCGGGGCGGGTTGCGATAGGGCCTGCTTGAGCAACTGCCCGGCTTTGTCGGCTGCCGCTGGTAGCGGAATCATCGGCAGCATGCTGGTGTTTCCGCTACCTGATCCCGGCCCGCCACCAGAATTGATCTTCACGGTCGCCCCGCTCAGAGTCACGCCACTGGGATCGAGCTTGAGCCAGCTGCCGCCGCCCTTGGCGGTGAGCTCCATGCCGGCCTCGATCACCACTTTGCTGCCGGCGTGGTAGTGGATTTCGTTGCCGGTCTCGGTGAACTGGGCCGTGCCAAGTTTGATGTGCTGAGTGCTTGCTACTGTGAGGTGGTCATTGCTGCGTGCCTCGACCTTGCGGTCGGAGTGAGTGGTGCGGTGTTCCTCGGCTTTCAGCTCGGTGTAGCTGTTGGCCTCGACCGTGTCGTGACGTTCGTGGCCGATGCGGATCTTCTGGTCGTTTTCGACGTTTTCGTCCCAGTCTTTCTGGGCGTGCAGGTAGATCTGTTCCTGGCCTTTGCGGTCTTCGATGCGCAATTCGTTGTAGCCGCCACCACCAGGCGAGCTGAGGGTCTTGAACACGCTGCGGGTTTTGTTCGCGGGTAGGTCATAGGGCACCACGTGCTCGGCGTGGTACAGGCAGCCGGTGACCAGGGGTTGGTCGGGATCGCCTTCGAGGAAGCTGACCAGTACCTCCATGCCAACCCGCGGGATGGCGATGCCGCCGTAGCGGTCGCCGGCCCAGCTGCTGGCCACGCGCAGCCAGCAGCTGGTCTTGTCGTCGGCCTGTCCTTCGCGGTCCCAGTGGAACTGTACTTTCACCCGACCGTACTGGTCGCAGTGAATTTCCTCGCCTTTGGGACCGGTGACCACGGCCGTCTGGCTACCGAGGACTTTGGGCTTGGCATGTTGCAGGGCCGGGCGGAATGGATCGGCCCAGGGCGTGGCATGGAAGCGGTTGCGGTAGCCTTGGTGGAAGTCGGAGTCGCCTGACGAGCCCTCTCCCCCGGCCCCTCTCCCATGAATGGGAGAGGGGAGAAAGCCGGCGCCGAAGTCGGTGACGGACTCTTCCAGCACCTGGGGCTGCTTGCCTTCGTGCCAGACCTCGCGCAGCAGCCACAGGTCGTTCAAGGGTGCGCTGGGGTGCTGCTGCAGGCTGAGGAAGTGGCCGCAGGCCAGGGATGCATCGCTCTTGCCTTCGGCCTGGGTGTAGTCGCTGCGCAGGCGTTCCAGGGCGCGCTTGGCCAGGTGTTTGCCGCGTTCGCGCTCAGTGAAGCGGCCGGGAAAATCGTAGACCTCCAGGCTCGGCTGGAAAGCGCTGTTCTGCGTGGCTTGCAGGGTTAGGCGCGGCTTCTCGAAATCGTAATCGCGGTAGCTGGCCTGGGTGCTGCGCGTGGCCAATCGCACGTTGAACGCGCGTACCACTGCCTGCTCGGCGGCCAGGCCGCTGTCCTGCTGGTAGTTGAGCGCCAGCAGCTTGCGGAACACCGTCTGGTCGTCACCGAACACCAGCGCATGGGCATTTTCGCTGTGCTGGAAGTGAAAGCTGATGCCCTCCTCTTCGCACAGGCGCTGGATGAAATGCAGGTCGGATTCGTCGTACTGGGTGCAGTAGTCGCGCGGCGGATAGACGCTGCCAACCTGGAACTTGTAGGCGCCCTGTTGGATGCCGTGCTCCTCGAGCAGTTGCGCGATAATCTGCGGCACGCTCAGTTGCTGGAAGATGCGCTGGTTATGGCGGTGTTGCAGGTAGGCCAGCTGCGGTTGCAGGCTGATGCGGTAGCGGGTCAGGCGCTTGCCGGAGTCACCCTGTTCGATGGCGTAGACCAGCCCATGCACGCCGCCATCGGGGCCGAAGGCGAGAAAGGCCGGCTGATTGAGCAGCGCTTGCAGATCCAGCTGCGGGTCCTGGCTGACCAAGTCGATGCTGAACTCATACGGCTGGTTGAGCGCCTCGCGGCCCTCGAACGCCAGTACCTGCAGGTCGCTGGCGACACCCTGAATGCTCAGGGAAATATGCGTTTGATTGGCATCCCTCACGCCTTAACCTCCTTCCTGGAGTTTGCAGAAGGCGCAAGGGTGCCCAAGCGGATGCACAGCTTCAATCGCCGGATTGCCGAATCATGGCCCCGGTCAAAGAAATCGACTAATTAACTGTGCCAGACCCGCTGCAATGGGCGCGAGACAGCCGCGCGCATTGCAGCAGGACGCCCGCCGGCAGCTATTCCTGCCAGACCACCTCGCCGGAACGACTGCCCCAGGCGTGGAAATGCGGACTGTAAGCGCCCTCGACCGAGGCCCGCTTGATCTTCAGGGTCGGCGTCAGGAAGCCGTTCTCCACCGCCCAGACTTCCGGCACCAGCACCAGCACGTTGAGCTTCTCGTGCTTATCCAGCGCCTGGTTGGTTTCCTCCAGCAAGCGCTTGAGGCTGCCTTCCAGCTGCTCGCGCGGCTCCTTGCGCCCGGCCTCGGACAGCACGCACAGCGCCAGCGGCTGCGGCAGGCCATCGCCAACCACGCAGACCTGCTCGATATGCGAGTGCACCGCCAGGAGGTTCTCGATCGGCGCCGGGGCCACGTACTTGCCCTTGCTGGTCTTGAAGATTTCCTTGATCCGCCCGGTCAGGCGCAGGTTGCCATCGGCATCCTGCTCGCCCTTGTCGCCGGTACGCAGGAAGCCGTCCTCGGTCATGGCTTCGGCAGTCTTGCCTGGTTCCTTGAAATAGCCCTGCATGGTCGAGCCGCTGCGCACCAGCACTTCGCCCTCCTCGCTGATGCGCACTTCCACGCCAGGGTTGTTCTGGCCGATCCAGCCCTGCTTGAACTTGCCGGGACGGCAGACGTGCGAGTAACCGCAGTTTTCGGTCATGCCATAGACCTCCTGCAGCTCCAGGCCCAGGCGGCGGTACCAGTTGAGCAGCGCCTCGGGCACCGGCGCCGCGCCGGACAGGCCATAGCGCACGGCATCCAGGCCCAGGCCGCGCAGCACCTTGCGCCCGAACAAACGCCCGAGCAGCGGCAGGGACAAGAGGAAATCCAGCTTGCTGGCGGACATCTTCGAGTACACGCCCATCTGGAACTTGGTCCAGATCCGCGGCACGCCGAAGAACACCGTGGGCCTGGCGCGACGCAGGTCGGCGAGGAAGGTATCCAGGCTCTCGGCGAAGTACACCGTCAGGCCGCTGTACAGCGAATTGAGCTCGACGAACATGCGCTCGGCCACGTGGCACAGCGGCAGGTAGGAGAGCACCCGATCATTATCGGAAACACCGAACAACTCAGTGGCATGACTGGCGGTGAAACCGAAGTTGCCGAAGTTGTGCATCACGCCCTTGGGCATGCCGGTGGTGCCGGAGGTGTAGATGATGGTGGCCAACTGGTCGGCCGCAGGGCGCGGAGTGTCCTGGATCGGCGCGCTGGCCTGCAGATCCTGCCAGGTGCGGTCGAAGCGGCCGTGCGGGTGCAACGGCAGGCACACGGTGATGACGCCCTCGGGCACGCCGGGCGCCATGGCCGGCCAGTCATCCAGCTTGCCGATAAAGGCCACGCGGGCCTCGGCATGCTCCAGCACCTGGCGCACGGAGTCACCGGTGAGGTTGGGATACAGCGGCACCGAGACATGCCCGGCCATCCAGATCGCCAGGTCGGTGACGATCCAGTGTGCGCAGTTCTTCGAGATGATGGCGACCCGGCTGCCCGGCGCCAATTCCAGGCTGCGCAGCCAACTGGCGGCGCGCCGCGCCTGCTCGCCGACCTCGGACCAGATCAGCTCCTCGACCTGGCCATTGCCCTGGGGCTGGATCAGGTACGTCTTGTTCGGGTGACGCGACTCGCGCTCGAAAAATACCTCGAGCGGTAAACGGACTGCACTGGCCACGGGGCCTCCTTGTTTTTTCTTATTGTCACAGGGAGCAACCAAGCACTTGCTTGGTTGAATATTCCACGCGTCAGGAGGGGCGGCAAGTGAAGAAATGTTACAGGAGCGCAGAGCCGCTCTAGTGCGGGTGATGCAGCGACTCTAGAGTCAGCACGCCGGCCAGCAGGTGTTCGCCGGAGAGGCACACCAGACTGGCGGTATGCAGGATGACCGGCTGTTGCAGGTGGCCATGCACCAGCAATCCGGCCAGGGAGCCGAGCAAGGGGTTGTGGCTGACGATCAGGTATTCGTCGCCAGCGTCGGCATCCAGTTGCTGCAGCACGGCGCGTGGATCGTCGTCCGGCGTCAGCCAGTCGAGGGTGGTCAGCGGCAGTTGCAAGCCGAGGGTTTCACGTACCAGTTCGGCCGTCTGCTGGGCGCGCCGATACGGACTGACGAGGATTTTCGTCAGCGCCACGCCACGCAAATGTTTGGCCGCATGGCGGACTTCCTTGCGCCCGTGCTCGGTCAGGGCGCGCTCGGCATCGTTGCGCGCCCTGTGCTCGGCCTCACCGTGGCGCAACAGCCATAGCCTCACAGCTTGGGCTCTTCGTCCACCACAGGATGAGCGGCCGGCGGGATGCTGTGCGGCTCGTTGTCTTGCGGCGCGCGCGGGGTCGGCCAGTCGGCGAACGGCCAGGGTTTCTCTTCAGTATTGAAGGTGCCGAAGCGGCCGATCTGCTGCAGGTACTGGCTGAGGCTGTCGCCAAAACCCTGCAGGCCACCGTTGGGTGCGCCGTAGAACAGGCGGTAGCCCAGCTGCAGCAGCACCACCCCACCGAGGATGATTTCCGCCAGCTGCCAGACGATGGTAAAGATCACCATCCACAGAATGCGCAGCAGGATGGATTCACGCTCCAGTTCTTTGCTCGGTTCGCTCATGTCGCTCTCCCAATCTCGCTAGGTTTCAGAAACCACTGGTGGAAATGAAATCGACGTCGGTCTTCGGCTCTGCACGCATCAGCGCCTCGATCACCTGGGCCAGGGTACGCCCCTCGAAGAGGATGGCATGCAAACCCGTGACCAGGGGCATGTAAATCTGCAGTTCCTCGGCCTTGGCCTTGAGCACCTTGATGGTGTTGACCCCTTCCGCCACTTCGCCGAGCCGGGCCACGGCATCTTCCAGGCTGAGACCTTCGCCCAGGGCGAAACCGACCTGATAGTTGCGGCTCTTGGGCGATGAGCAGGTGACGATCAGGTCGCCGACCCCGGCCAGGCCGAGGAAGGTCATGGGGTTGGCGCCCAGCTTGACCGCGAAACGGGTCATTTCCGCCAGCGCGCGAGTGATCAGCATGCTCTTGGTGTTCTCGCCCATGCCCATCGCCACGGCCATGCCGGCGATGATCGCGTAAACGTTCTTCAGCGCCCCGCCCAGCTCCACGCCGAAACGGTCGCGGCTGGCGTAGACGCGGAAGGTGCGCCCGTGCAGAGCTTCCTGCACGCACAGGCAGAGTTGTTCGTCCTCACTGGCGATTACCGTGGCGGTCAGCGCCTGCTCGGCCACTTCGCGCGCCAGGTTGGGCCCGGACAGCACGCCAATGCGCGCCTGCGGGGCCACTTCCTCGAGGATCTGGCTCATCAGCTTGAAGCTCTGCGCCTCGATGCCCTTGGTGGTGCTGACCAGCAGCTTGCCAGCCAGCGCGCCCGCTACCGGCTGCAGGGCCTGGCGCAACGCCGAGGATGGCAAGGCGACGAATACCAGCTCGCAGGCGGCCAGGGTCTCGGCCAGGTCCGTTACCGGCTCGACGCCCGGGTGCAGCTTGATGCCCTTGAGGTAGCGCGGGTTCTCACGCTGGCTGCGCATTGCGGCGGCCTGCTCCGGATCACGCATCCACTGGCGGACGCGCTGGCCGTTCTGCGCCAGCAGGTTGGCGATGGCGGTGCCAAAGCTGCCGCCACCCAATACGGCGACTGGTTGTTGCTCGGTCATGATCGATCCAATCAGAGCCATCGAGATGGCGAATGGGCGGCATTATTGCGGAGCATCCGCCGACCGACCAGCCCTCAGAGCGCTTGCGCGCAGCGACAGACTGGCAAATACGCGTTTGTCGATTAACATGCGGGGCATTCCGCCCTATAGCAAGGCCGTTGCGTGCACCCGAACCTGTCCTTCCGCAGTCCACCCTACTCCCGCCAGCTGGCTCTGCCGCTGCAGGTCCTGCACCTGTTGGCCGGAGCTGGACGCCCATGATCTTCGGCCGTAACTGGACTATTCATAGTCGCACCCAGCTGATCAGCGTCGGCCCCGCCCTGCTGCTGACCGTGCTACTGATCAGCTTCTTCACCTATGAACGCTTGCAGGACCTGCGCCAGGAACTCAACCGCACTGGCCAGCTGATCGCCAACCAGCTGGCCCCAGCGGCCGAGTACGGGGTCATTTCCGGCAACCTGGAGGTGCTCGACAACCTGCTGAGTTCCACGCTGACGACCTCGCACGTACGCTTTCTCGAAGTGCGCGACCGTGAAGAGAACATCCTGGTCTATGTCGAGCAGCCGAATCACCCGGGCAGCACCTCGGTGGAGGTTTTCCATGCCCCCATCCACCTGCAGCAAGCCGGCCAGCCGGGTATTCGCGACAAACTCAGCGACGACTACCTGGGGCGTGTGGTGGTCGGCATGTCCGGCGAGGCATTCACCAGCCGTCAGCAGGCCATCCTGTTCAAGGCGGCCGTGCTGGGTCTGCTCGCCCTGCTCCTGACTTTCCTCCTGGCGCGCCAGCTGGCACGGCGTCTGGCCCAGCCGATCAGCGACATGGGGCAAGCCCTGCAAGCCCTGCAGAGCGGCAACTACCAGCCGCCGCTGGCGGAAACCGCCACCGGCGAGCTGGGCGATCTGGCCCGGCATATCAACAAGCTGGCGCTCAGCCTGGCCGACGCCAGCCATGAGCAGCAACTGGCCATGACCCAGCTGATCAAGACCCGCGAAGAGGCCGAGCAAGCCAACCGGGCCAAATCGGACTTCCTGGCCATGATGAGCCACGAGCTGCGTACCCCCATGAACGGTGTGCTGGGCATGCTGCAGCTGCTGGAAACCACCGAAATGACCCAGGAGCAGGACGAATACGCCGCCCTGGCCACCGAGTCGACCGAGCATCTGCTCAAGGTGATCAACGACATCCTCGACTTCTCCCGCATCGAGCGCGGTGCCCTGGAGCTGGAGCGTATTCCGTTCAACCTGCTGGAGCTGCTGCAGGGCTCGATCCAGGTGTTCCAGCACAGCGCGCAGCAACATGGTCTGCACCTGACCCTGGAGAACCAGCCGGGTCTGGAACAGTTCGAGGTGCAGGGCGACCCGACGCGGATCCGCCAGATCCTGGTCAACCTGCTGGGCAATGCGTTGAAGTTCACAGAAGACGGCGGCATTCGCATCGCAACCCACTGGCAGCCGCTGGATAACGAAGTGCTGTGGTTCACCTGTGCCGTGCATGACAGCGGCATCGGCATCGCACCGCAGCGTCTGGAACGCATGTTCGACGCCTTCCAGCAGGCCGACTCGTCGATTTCCCGGCGTTATGGCGGCACCGGCCTCGGCTTGTCGATCGCTCGCACCCTGGCCGAACGCATGGGGGGCACCCTGCATGCACGCAGCACGGAGGGCCAGGGTTCGGTGTTCACCCTGGAAATCCCCCTGCCGTTCAGCCTGCGTCTACACCCAGAGGAATCGGACAACCAGCCACTCAACCACTATGGCGAAGGCCAGGAAGTACTGCTGGTAGAGGACAACCCGGTCAACCAGACGGTGATCGAAGCCATGCTGCGCAGCCTCGGCTATCGGGTCAGCCTGGTCAGCGATGGCGTCCAGGCAGTGCACAGTGCCAGCCAGCATCACTATGCGGCCATCCTGATGGATTGCCGGTTGCCGGTCATGGATGGTTACGAAGCCACCCGCCAGATTCGCCAGCTACACACGTACAGTAAGACCCCGATCATCGCCCTCACGGCCAATGCCTTGCAGGGCGATCGCGAAGCCTGCCTGCAGGCCGGGATGAACGATTACCTGGCCAAACCGTTCAAGCGCGCCGATCTCGAGCGCATATTGCTGCGCTGGCTCAGTAAACGGGGCCACTGAGGGTGCTAAAGTCAGAGCTAGAGTGGTCTTGCACGGCTCGAGGATACAAGTGTTCACCGCGGACTGTGACTTTCACCACAACGCAACAGTCTATGACTACGCTGCCGCCAGACGGCAATCAGGATGTAACACATAGCCCCGTGCGGCGGGGCCATTGAGGAGCTCGCATGACCAAGCAAAACGCCTTTACCCGGGAAGATCTGCTGCGCTGCAGCCGCGGCGAGCTGTTCGGCCCGGGTAACGCGCAACTGCCCGCCCCGAACATGCTGATGATCGACCGCATCGCCCACATCAGCGAAACCGGCGGCAAGTATGGCAAAGGCGAAATCGTCGCCGAGCTCGATATCAATCCGGACCTGTGGTTCTTCGGTTGCCACTTCGAAGGTGACCCGGTGATGCCAGGTTGCCTGGGCCTCGACGCCATGTGGCAGCTGGTCGGCTTCTACCTCGGCTGGCAGGGCAACCCCGGCCGCGGCCGCGCCCTGGGTTCGGGTGAAGTGAAGTTCTTCGGCCAGGTGCTGCCCACCGCCAAGAAAGTCACCTACAACATCCATATCAAACGCACCATCAACCGCTCGCTGATCCTCGGCATCGCCGACGGCACCGTCAGCGTCGATGGCCGCGAGATCTACAGTGCCGAAGGCCTGCGTGTTGGCCTGTTCACCTCTACCGACAGTTTCTAAAGGATTTTTCGCATGCGCCGCGTCGTGATCACCGGTCTGGGCATCGTTTCCTGCCTGGGCAATGACAAAGACACCGTTTCCGCCAACCTGCGTGCCAGCAAGGCGGGCATCCGCTTCAATCCGGCCTACGCAGAAATGGGCCTGCGCAGCCAGGTATCGGGTTCGGTCGACCTCAACCTCGAAGAGCTGATCGACCGCAAGGTCCTGCGCTTCATGGGCGATGCTGCGGCGTATGCCTACCTGTCGATGGAACAGGCGATCAAGGACTCCGGCCTCACCCCCGAGCAGGTTTCCAACCCGCGTACCGGCCTGATTGCCGGCTCAGGCGGTGCCTCCACGCACAACCTCATGGAATCCTTCGATACCCTGCGCGAAAAAGGCGTCAAGCGCATTGGCCCATACCGTGTCACCCGCACCATGGGCAGCACCGTGTCGGCCTGCCTGGCCACGCCGTTCCAGATCAAGGGTGTGAACTTCTCCATTTCCTCGGCCTGCGCCACCAGCGCGCATTGCATCGGCCAAGCCATGGAACAGATCCAGCTGGGCAAGCAGGACATCGTGTTTGCCGGCGGTGGCGAGGAAGAACACTGGACCCAGAGCTGCCTGTTCGACGCCATGGGCGCCCTCTCCACCCAGTACAACGAAACCCCGGAGAAGGCCTCGCGCGCCTACGATGCCAAGCGTGACGGTTTCGTCATCGCCGGCGGTGGCGGCATGGTGGTGGTCGAGGAACTGGAACACGCACTCAAGCGCGGCGCCAAGATCTACGCCGAAATCGTCGGCTACGGCGCCACGTCCGATGGCTACGACATGGTCGCCCCGAGCGGCGAAGGCGCAATCCGCTGCATGCAGCAGGCGCTGGCCACCGTCGATGGCCCGATCGACTACCTGAACACCCACGGCACCTCCACCCCGGTGGGCGATGTCGCGGAAATCCGCGGCGTGCGTGAAGTGTTCGGTGACAAGGCACCGCCGATTAGCTCGACCAAGAGCCTGTCCGGTCACTCCCTGGGCGCTGCCGGCGTGCAGGAGGCGATCTACTGCATGCTGATGATGGAAGGCAAGTTCATCGCCGGCTCGGCCAACATCGACGAACTGGACCCGGAAGTGGCCGACCTGCCGATCCTGTGCCAGACCCGCGAGAATGCCGAACTGAACACCGTGATGAGCAACAGCTTCGGCTTCGGTGGCACCAACGCCACCCTGGTCCTGCAACGCTACAAGGGCTGATCACTCAGCCCCACGCAAAACGGCGCCTAAGGGCGCCGTTTTGTTTTCTGTCAGCCTTGCCAACCGCGCATAGAAAAACCCGACCGCGTAAACGATCGGGCTTTATCTACAACGCAGTGAATCAGCGCACCAGGAAGCCCTGCTCCAGCAGCTTGCGATCACCCTGGAACACCATGAAACGCCACTCCCCCGGCACCACTTCATGACGTTCGGTGAACTCGAAGGCCATCACGTCCTGCTCCGCACCGGGAGCCAGCTTCTGTAGCACCTCGATCTTGTCCTGGCGCCGGCCATCCGGCCCGACCAGCCCCGGAGTGAAGTACATCAGAGTCAGCGGCTCACCGCTTTCCGTTTTGCCGGCCAGGCGATAGCGCATGCCGAACTTGGTACCCAGCTGGGCCGGTACCTGTTCCGTCTGCTGGATCTGCTGGTTGGCGCGGGTCAACACCCGCTCACCCGGTTGCGGGTCCTTGAACTGGGTGGCGAACACGCCGTACTCGATCGGCCCCTCGACACGCACATCGGCCATCACCAGGCTGGATGCCAGGCTCAGGGCCAGGGCAGTCAGGCTCAACACTTTCATCTCGTACTCCTTGTTTGGGATGGCGCGAGCCTATGACCAAAGCATGACAGGCTGATGACAAGCCAACGTCCGTCGAACCTGCCCATGACATTCGCCGGCCAACTGGCCAGCAGCCCCGCGAGCAGCCATGCTGAGCAACAAAGCCACTGTCCATGAGTCATCCAATGCCTCGTCTGCTCGCGCTGCTTGCCCTGCTCTGCTGTGGCCCCTTGCTGGCCGGCGAGCGCCTGGTCTACCCGCTGCACTCCAGCGATGCCGACCCCGAGGCCTATGTGGTCGAACTGCTGCGCCAGGCCCTCGACAAGAGTGGCGCCGGCCACCAGTTGGTGCCCTCCAGCCTGGCCATGCCGCAGAGCCGCGCGCAGCAGTCGCTGGAGCAGAACGACAACAGCGTGCAGCTGATGTGGACCATGACCACCAAGGAGCGCGAGCAGGTCCTCCTGCCGATCCGCATCCCCATCTACAAGGGCCTGATCGGCTGGCGCGTGGCCCTGGTGCGCGAGGAAGACCGCCACTGGCTGAAGTCCGTACGCAGCCTGGCCGATCTCAAGCCCATGCGTTTCGGCCAGCGCAGCGACTGGCCGGACACCGCCATCCTGCGCAGCAATGGCCTGCAGGTGGTCACCAGCCAGAGCTACGCGAGCCTGTTCCGCATGCTCAATGCCGGGCGCTTCGACCTGTTCCCACGGGAAGTGGTGGTGGCCTGGGACGAGCAGGCCCGCGCCAATCAACAAGGGTTGCAGTTGGCGGTGGATGAACATGTGGTACTGCACTACCCCACCGCCTTCTACTTCTTCACCTCGCGGGCGCGGGCCGATCTGGCCGCGGATATCGAGCGCGGCCTGGAGCGGATGATCGCCGACGGCAGTTTCGACCAACTGTTCGACAGCCATCACGGTGCGACCATCCGCCGGGCGCAACTGGACAAGCGGCAGGTCATCGAACTGCAGAACCCCGACCTCCCGGAGTTGACCCCTTTCGCCCGCGAAGAGCTGTGGTATCAGCCCGACGCACCAAAGTAGAACGCGCAGCCAACCCGCCACTCGTGTCGCCCGGCGCACACGCAGCCTGTGAACCAGCGCACAGATGCTGGCACCCTGCTTGCACAGCTCCCTGCAGACCATTTAGGGAGATCCAGCATGCTGCAGTTACTGCGCAAACCCACCCAGCGCGCCCGGGACGAAGAAGCCCTCAGCGCCCTGTTCAACCAACACGACCTGACCAGCCGGCTGATCGAAAGCCAGGCCTGGATGGGCCGTCTCAACCGTTTCAGCGACGGCCTGCACCAGCGCATCCGCACCAGCCTCGGCGCCGCCGTCGGCATCGCCGCCCATGCCCCACAACTGGCCAGCATCGCCAGCGCCAACCAAGCCAGCGGGCAGAGCCTGGCGCAATCCTCGGAGCTGATCGCCAGCGCCAGCGAACAGGTGACCACCACCCTGGATGCCGAACTGGTGCCCGGCGCGGCCGAAGTCGCGCGGCTCTCCGGCGAAGTCGCCAGCACCCTGCGCCAGTGCCAGCAAAGTGGCCAGGACGTGCTGCGCCAGGTCGAAGCCATCGGCCAGTGCGAAACCGACCTGAGCCAGGTGATCGGCAACCTCGGCAGCCAGCTGGAAGAAGTCAGCAAGGTCATCGGCGTGATCGCCAGCATTTCCCAGCAGACCAATCTACTGGCCCTCAACGCCGCCATCGAAGCCGCCCGCGCCGGCGAACATGGCCGCGGCTTCGCCGTGGTCGCCGAGGAAGTGCGCCGCCTGGCCGGCCACACCACCGAAGCCACCGGCCAGGTCAGCAGCATCATCGAGCGCTTCCACGCCGGCATGCAGCAACTGGGCAATGCCGGCACGCGCATGCACCAGGCCGTCGGCGACGGCCGCCAGGGCATGCTGCAGGTCGGCGCCGGGCTGGACAGCACGCGCCAGGCCATGGACCGTCTCGACGAGCGCGTCGGCCATATCGCCACCGGCACCGAGCAGATCGGCCAGGCCGTGCGCTCGATCAACGGCGACGTACAGCAGATCGCCCAGGTCGCCGGCGACCTGCTCGGCAAGGCCGGCCAGGTGCTGCGCCACAGCCAGGCCGTGCGCGAAGATGGCGACCGCCTGCTGCAAGGCCTCGGCGGCTTTCGCCTGGAACTGCACCGGGTGATGCAATCGAGCGTCGAGCAACTGGCCAGCCACGCCCAGCTGCGTGGCGATGTGCCAACGGCCGAACACCTGCTCGGCGAAACCCTGCGCCGCGATCCGCGCTTCGAGCTGTTCTACCTGGTCGACAGCAATGGCGTGCAGCTCTCGGAAAACATCTTCGCCAGCGATGTGCCGCATCAAGACGCACCCAGCTGCCGCGGGCGCAACTGGAGCCAACGCCCCTGGTTCCGCACGGTGGCCGATGACCTGCGCAGCCACATCACCCCGGTCTACCGCTCCTCGGCCACCGATGACTTCTGCTTTACCGTCTCGGTGCCGATCCTCGATCAGAGCGGCCGTCTGCAGCGGGTGCTAGGTGCCGATGTGCGCCTATCCGTGCTGGTGTAATCACCTAGCCACCGACACTGTCGCCTCAGTCATTTCACGGGGCGACATATCGGCCATTTTCCGTTCCTTCCTTGCCAGAGATAGCCAAATGCCACCATAGTGATCAGTCACCGCCACATTAGTGACGCCATTAATTAGACGCTTCACAGGAGCACTTGGCATGTCAGGGACATTCACCACTGCACTCGCCAATCTCAAAACCCGCAACAAGCTAGCCCTCGGCTTCTCCCTGGTTTTGACCCTTACCCTGGCCATCGCCGCTCTCGGCTACCTGGCCCTCAACCGACTGCACGCAGGCTTCCTCGAAGCCAACGAGCTGGCCGCTATCAACCTGCATATATACGAGGCCCGGCGCAACGAGAAGGACTTCGCCCTGCGCAACGACGACGCCTATGTCGGCAAGGCGCACGCGGCCATCGCCAAGCTGGACGAGATCGCCAGCGCCAACCTGGACGACGAGACCGACCCGGCCCATATCCAGGTGCTGCAAGGTATACGCGACAACAGCCAGGCCTACGACCAGCACCTGGATGGCTTCGCCAGCGCCTACCGCCAACGCGATCAGGCGCAGAGCTCAATGAACCAGGCCGCGCTGCAGGCCAGCCAGGGGCTCGAAAAGCTGCGCACCACCCTCGACGAGGACACCCGTGGTCAGCTGGAATTCAGCGGTGACAGCCTGGCCCTGGAGGTGTTCAACCTGGCCAGCGGCGCCGGCGCGCTGAACCAACGCCTGATCGCCGCCCGCGACATCGAGCGCCGCCTGCTGCGCGGCGACGAGCAGGCTGGCGCCGCCCTGGAGCAGGAGCTGCAGGCACTGAGCCAGAGCGCCACGCAGCTGCGCGAGCAACTGGGTAACGAGCAGCAGCAACAGCTGATGGCCGCAACCGAACAGGCGCTGCAGCAGTATCAGCAGCAGTTGGCCGTCTACCACGCCAGCCGCGGCGCCTACGGCGAGGCCGAAGGCCTGATGCGCGACAGCGCCCGCGCGGTGATGGAAGCCGCCGACGGCAGCTATAACGAACACTTGGGCGCCCTGGAAGGACAAAGCAATACGGCCGAGCGGCTGATCCTGATCAGCGCCGCCGTGGCCTTCGTCATCGGCGTGCTGGCCACCTGGCTGATCAGCACCCTGATAGTGCAACCGCTGCGCCACGCGGTGAGCGCCGCCCAGCGCATCGCTTCCGGCGACCTCAGTGGCGAACTGGACGGCCGACGCAAGGACGAAATCGGCCAGCTGATGCTGGCCATGGGCGACATGACCCGCAGCCTGCGCCAGCTGCTGCAGCAAATGACCAGCGGCATCACCCAGATCGCCACCGCTGCCGAAGAGCTGTCTGCCGTTACCGAACAGAGCAACGTCGGCATTAACCAGCAGAAGCTGGAAACCGACCAGGTGGCCAGCGCCATGCAGCAGATGACGGCCACGGTGCAGGAAGTGGCACGCCACGCGGAAACCGCCTCCGATTCGGCGCAGCAGGCCGACCAGCGCGCCCGTCAGGGCGACGGCGTGATCGGCCAGACCATCGCCCACATCGAGAGCCTGACCCAGGAGGTACGCCAGTCGGCCGAGGCCATCGGCCAGCTGCAGGCGGAGACCCAGAACATAGGCGGCGTGCTTGACGTGATCAAAGCGGTGGCCGAACAGACCAACCTGCTGGCGCTCAACGCCGCCATCGAGGCCGCCCGCGCCGGCGAACAGGGCCGTGGCTTTGCCGTGGTCGCCGACGAAGTACGCGCCCTGGCCGTGCGCACACAGAGCTCTACCGCCGAGATCGAACAACTGATCGGGCGCCTGCAGAGCGGCGCCGAGCAGGCCGTGCAGCTGATGGACAAGAGCAGCAACCTCGCCGAGCAGTCCAGAAAGGACGTGCACCAGGCAGGTCAGGCGCTGCGTGCCATCACCGACGCGGTGTCAAACATCCAGCAGCTCAACCAGCAGATCGCCACCGCCGCCGAGCAGCAGAGCGCCGTGGCCATGGACATCAGCCGCAGTGTCACCAGCATCCGCGACGTGGCTGAGCAGTCCGCCTCCGCCAGCGAAGAGACCGCAGCCTCCAGCATCGACCTGGCGCGCCTGGGCGGCGAGCTGCAGGTGCTGGTGGGGCAGTTCCGTATCGCCTAAGGCGACTGGCGCGGATCGACGAGGCATGCAAGGCTCTTGGCATCATCCAAGAGCCAGGGAGCGCCCCATGATCCGCATCAGCACAGAGAACGGCCTGCGCCATAGCATCGAAATCGGTGAGCACCTGCTGCACACCGACGTCCCCGTCGAGTTCGGCGGCGAGGCCTCCGGCCCCGAGCCTCACGACCTGTTCGATGCCGCCATCGGTGCCTGCAAGGCGCTGACCCTGATGCTCTACGCCAAGCAGAAAGGCATGCCGCTGGAGAGCCTGGATGTGCACGTCAGCCGCGACGACAGCGAGGAGCGCCAGGGCATCTATCGCCTGGCCGTACAACTGGATCTGCACGGTGCGCTGGATGAAGCCCAGCGCCAGCAGCTGCTGCGCATCGCCGACAAGTGCCCGGTGCACAAACTGGTGACCAGCAGTGAGGTGCAGATCACCACCCAACTCGATGAGGCCTGAGATGGCTAGCCTGTTGCTGATCCAGCCGCGCGCGGAAGACATCGCCGGCCAGCCGATCCTGCGCCCGCTGCCTTCGGCCAAGTGCCGCAGCGTCGGCCCCTTCGTGTTCTTCGACCATATGCTGGAGCAGGCCTACCCGCCCGGCAGCGGGATGAACATCAACCCGCACCCGCATATCGGCCTATCCACCCTCACTTACCTGTTCGATGGCGAGCTGCAGCACAAGGACAGCCTCGGCTCGGATCAGCACGTGCGTCCCGGCGATGTCAGCTGGATGACCGCCGGCCGCGCCGTGGCTCATATCGAGCGCACGCCCGAGGCGCTGCGCCAAACCGGCTCACGCCTGCACGGCCTGCAAGTCTGGCTGGCCCTGCCGCAGGAACTTGAGCAGAGCGAGCCGAGCTACAGCCATCACCCGGCCGCCAGCCTGCCGCGCAGCGAAGCCATGGGCGTGCAGATCACCCTGATCGCCGGCGCAGGCTTCTGCCTCGAGTCGCCCGTGCCCATGCACTCGCCGACCCTCTACGCCGAGTTGAAGCTGCAGGCCGGCGCCAGCCTGCTGATCCCGGCCGAGCAGCGCGAGCGAGCGCTGTACCTGATCGACGGCGAAGCCCGACTGGAAGACGCCGAACTGCCCCGGCACTGCCTGGCCGTACTGCCCGAAGGCGAGGAACTGCTGCTCAGCGCCTGCGGCGAATGCCACCTGGCACTGATCGGTGGCGAGCCGCTGGGGCCACGGCGGATGTTCTGGAACTTCGTCGCCAGCGACCCGGCCCTGCTGGAGCAAGCCAAGCAGCGCTGGGCGGCCGGGGACTGGCCGCAGGTACCGGGCGAATCGCAACGCATCGAGTTGCCGAGCCCGTCGAAGGGAGCCACGCTTAGCTGAGCCAGCCTGGGCCCAGTAGATCTGCCCGGATTCAGTGCGCACCGCCCCCAAGAGAGCCTTATGACCATCACCAGAAAGCTGCTCGCCGCCATCCTTCTAACCCTGCAGATACCACTGTTCATACCGACAACCTGCCAAGCCGAGAGCAAGCCTTTCCGCGTTGGATACTTCGACCTGGCGCCACATACCGGGCTGGGCGCGAACGCCGCCAATCCGGGGATAGCGATCAGCTATTTCGAGCAGATTGCCGCGCGCATGGCCGTCGGCGAAGTCAGCTACAGCAAGATGCCGCTGCCACGCCTGCTGCGCATGCTCGAACGCGGCGAGCTGGACATGATCCTGCTACTGGCCAAGGACGCGGAGCGTGATGCGCGCTTTCTCTACCCGCATCAGGCCCTGCTCAGCACCTCAACGGTGCTGGCCGTACAGGCCGACAACCCCCTGACTGCCATCCACTCCGTAGAGGATTTGCTGCCGCTGCGCATTGGCGTCTGGCAGGCTGGCTATCGCTCGCCCCTGCTGAATGACCCGCGACTACAGCTGCAAACCCTGAGCGGCGATGGGGTGATGGGCAAGGGCCTGAAGATGGTCGCCGCCGGGCGCGTCGACGCCTTCTACTTCCCTGACGACTACGCCCTGCAATACGAAGCGAAAAAACTCGGCAACCAGGCCCAGATCAAAGTGCTGGCGATGCCCGAACAACAGCTGGAGCTGTACTCGGTGTTTTCCCGCCAGAACGGCAACCAGTACCTGGCCCGCTATGAGAAAGCCCTGCGGGACGTGCAGCTGCAGCAGTCCTATGCGGAGTTCTTCAATACGCTCATCGTGGACTGAACCCCGCGGTTCTCCCTGCAGCGCCAAGCCCTACTCGGACTGCGTCCCCGCCTCGTCCTGCTTGAGTGCCACGGCCGCAACCACCTAGCTGAAAACCTGCCAGTACACGAGCATGCTGAACCGCGTACAGAGCTGCTCTATATCCATATGCGGCTGCAAAACCAGCGCTGCCTCGCTGAAAGACCTGCGCTGCTGCAACTGCTCAAGCAGCTCTGCGCTGCTGTTATCCACCTGACGGGTCATCAGCTGCAGCCCCTGGCGCCAGACCAGGACATTTTCGCCCGGCCAGTTATCGTGCGGCAGCTCTGCACTGGACCACAGCGCCCAGAGCGGGTAAGTCGAGCGCAGCAAGGTGACGCTGGGGTGCCATTGCAGACGCAGATCCAGCAGGCGGTGCAGCGCCTCCTCGTCCAGGCCACCAAGTTGCAGGGGCAGCGCATCGGCAGCATGAAAGGCCTGCAAACGGGCCCACTCCAGGCGAGCAACGTCCGCCAGAAAAGGCCAGTCGGCCAAGGGTGGGAACTGTTCGATAAACACCGCCAGATGCGCACCGTACTCATGCAGAACCGCCGAGCAGGGCGGATGCTGACGGCTGAACAGTGCCGCCAACGCCGTGAAATAGTCCGCGCCCAGGAGCCGCTCCACGGCCGGGTAGACTTGGCGCAAGGCCTCGATACGCCCTGCATGCACGGTGTTGCGCAGAATGTTGAAGCGCTGAGCGAAACGCTGCTCTGGCAGGTTGCCCAGTTGCCAGGGGATGCTGGCCTCGGGCCTGTCCAGGGCCTGGGCAAATACGTCCTGATCCTTGGCATTCATAGCGGCACGTCCAGCGCGACCTCTGGCATGAAGGGCACACACTGCAACGAGCGCACACAGTCGGCCTCCGCTGCCAGTACCGGCCAGCTCGGCAGGTTGCGATCCCATTCGACCAGCGTCGGGCACTTGCCGGCGTGGCGCACCCATTCTGCATACAGCTGCCAGGTGGCATCGGCGACCGCACTGCCGTGCTCATCCACCAGCACAGACTCGCCATCGGGCAGCTCAACGCGAGTATGCCCGGCCAGATGCACCTCACCGACTCGCTCCACCGGTAACTGCCGCAGGTAGTCCCATGGCTCGCCGCCACAGTTGTGGCTACTGATCAGCAGGTTGTTCAGATCCAGCAGCAGTCCGCAGCCACTGCGCTGACTCAGGCTGCGCAGAAACTCGACTTCGCTCATCTCGCTGTGCGCCAGGCGCAGACAAGCGGCCGGGTTTTCGATCAGCACCTCGCGCTGCAACGCACACTGCAACTGATCGACATGCTCGACCAGGCGCTCCAGAGTCGCGCGGTCATAGGCAATCGGTAGCAAATCGCCGAGGTAGACGCCCGCATGACCGGACCACGCCAGGTGCTCGGACACCAACACCGGCTGATAGCGCCGGCACAGTTCGGCCAGCCGTTGCAGATGCCCGGCATCCAGCGCCTGGGCGCCGCCCAGGGACAAGCCGACACCGTGCACGGAAAGCGGCAGTTGTTCGCGCAAGGCGCCCATCTGCGCATGCAGCAAACCACCTGCGCCGAAGTAGTTCTCGGCATGGATCTCGATAAAGTCCAGCCGCTGTGGATCGGCCAGCAGAGCCTCGAAATACTGCGGCTTGAACGCCACACCGGCGCCCGCTTGCAGTGGTTTGCAGTTCATCGACGTTTCCTAGCTGCGCTTGAGCGGAGTCAACGAACCCGTGCCCTTGGGCGTCACGATGGTGGTGCAGGTGCCTGTGGGCACCAGCTTCCAGGCATCGCCCTGGTAGTCGACCTTGGACGTTCCGGCACAGGATGTTCCGGGGCCGGCGGCACAATCGTTCTGCCCGGCCAGGGAGATGCCGTAGCACTTTTCCTTACCGGCGTTGACCGCAGTTGACGCGGCACTGACGCTGGTGACGCTGGCCAGCAAGGCACTGGTCAGAGACAGCGCCAGCGTGGCGTTGAAGGTACGACGATCCATATGCAATTCCTCATGCAATCAAGGGTAACGCCAGGCTCACTGCAGCCTGGCAAACGCCCGCTGCACCGCCGGGCGAGCGCTGATACGCGCCACCCAGTCCTGCACCGCGGGAAAACGGGAAAGTTCGACACCGGCGTAATCCGCCACCCGCAACCAGCCGAAATGGCTGATGTCGGCCAGCGAATACTCGGCACCCGCCAACCAGGGTTGTTCGTTCAGACGTGCCTCGAGTACCTCGGTCAGGCGCACGGCCTCGCTGCGATAGCGCTCGATAGCCACAGCAATCGGTTGTGCAGCCGAACGCAGAAACCAGCCCGCCTGGCCGAACATCGGGCCAACGGCGGAGACCTGCAGAAACAGGTATTCCAGGGCACGCCAGCGGGCGAAGGCGTTCTCTGGCAGCAGCCCTGCGCCTTTCTGCGCCAGGTACAAGAGGATGGCCCCGGACTCGAACACCGAGATCGGTTGCCCGCCCGGCCCGTCGAGATCGACGATGACCGGAATGCGGCCATTCGGGTTAAGCGCCAGAAATGCCGGACGCTTCTGCTCACCGGCGGCCAGATCGAGCTTGATCAGCCGATAGTCGAGGCCAAGTTCCTCCAGAGCAATTGGCACCTTTACGCCGTTCGGCGTATTGGCGGTGTACAGCTCGATCATTGCCCCAGCCTCTGAATCTGCTCGGCAAATGCCTCACTCTCACCCGCCATGACCTGCTGGCAGGCACTGTGCGGATGCTGCCGACGCCGCCAGGCGCTGGCGATCAGGTGGTCGATGGAGAGTCGTCCGCCGCCGTGACGGATCAACAGCAGCAAAGCCACCGCCCAGGTGCCGTGGGTAGCCCAGGCATCGGGATAGACCAGGGTCTGAATCACCAGGGTCATACCCAGCAGACCGAGCGCCGCCAAGCGCGTGGCCAGGCCCAGCAGAAGCAGCAATGGCAACAGATGCTCGGCACCCACCGCCAACCAGGCCGCAGTACTGGGCGCCAACAGTGGCAAGCGATACTCCTCCTGAAACAGGTACAGCGCGTTATCACTCAGTTGCCAGCCATCGACCTTGGTACGGCCGGACTGCCAGAACAGCGCACCGGGAAACAGGCGCGCCAGCAACAGCGGAGCGCTGCTGAGCAAGCCAAGCAGACGGGATAGAAGCGGACGAGCACTCATGCTGCATTCCTCAAGCAAGTGAACCGGCCTGGCGCCCGATGGCGCCAGGCCGTTCAGGGGTTACAGGGTGTTGGCGGCCTTGTCCTTGATCAGCGGCCAGTTGACCTCGGCCTTCTGAATGTTGCCCGCCACGTCCTGCGACCACTTCTGGAACACATCGGCGTTGACGTTCAGATAGAGCTTGCCGTCGACCACTTTGAACTGGGTCGGATCCACGTCGAGCTTCTTGCCCAGCGCTGCGCCCATGGCGCAATAACCGCCGTACTGCGGGGCGTACTGGCTCGGATTGGCCTGGAATTTCTGCAGGTTTTCCGCGGAAGCGAAGTAGTAGGTGGCGCCGTCATGTTTGGCGGCGAAGCGCTTGTCACCGAGGGTCGGCATGCCTTTGCTGAAATAGGCCACGCTGTCATAGCCCTTGAGGATGACGGCCTGGGCATCGACGTTGATGGCAGAGGTAGAGGTCTCGTCGTAGGCGTAGCTGCTGGTGACGGTCAGCAGTGCACCGGCACCCAGGGTCAGTGCGGCGGCCAGGGAGCTGGCGATAACGGATTTTTTCAGGTTCATGGGGCGTTTCCTTAGGACTCTGATGAGGTGATCGGGTCGCCGTCGACGGTCATGCCGTCGACGTGGAATCACTCTAAGGAAACAAGAAACGGACAAGAACAGGCGCTTTTTGCAAGGAACAATTGCAGCCAGTGGAATTAATCGACCACACTTGCTGGCCTACAAGGAGCCGCCCATGGACAGATTCCAGGAAATGCAGGTGTTTCTCGCCGTCGCCGAGGAACAAAGTTTCGCCGCTGCGGCGCGCCGCCTGAACCTGTCGCCGCCCAGCGTGACCCGCGCCGTGGCGGCCCTGGAAGAACGCATCGGCACCCTGCTGCTGGCCCGCACCACGCGCAGCGTGCATATCACCGAAGCCGGTCAGCGCTACGTGGAAGATTGCCGGCGCATCCTCGCCGAACTGGAGGAAGCCGAAGAGTCGGCCGCCGGCAGCCATGCCGTGCCACGCGGGCAACTCACCCTCACCGCGCCGGTGCTGTTTGGCGAGCTCTATGTCACCCCGGTGATGGTCGATTACCTGAACGAATACCCGGCGGTGAACATCAAGGCTCTGCTGGTCGATCGGGTGGTCAGCATGGTCGACGATGGTATCGACGTGGCCATCCGCATCGGCAATCTGCCCGACAGCGGCCTGCACACCGTCAAGGTCGGTGAAGTGCGCCAGGTCATCTGCGCCTCACCTGCTTACCTGGCCGACCATGGCCACCCGCAGCATCCCGAGCAACTGCAGCAACACCGCATCGTCATGTCGTCTGCCAGTCACCTGCTCAGCGACTGGCACTTCGCCGGCGTCGATGGCCCCGTGAGCGTGCGTACCGAGCCGCGCCTGATCGTCACCGCCAACCAGGCCGCGATCAATGCGGCCTGCCTGGGCTGGGGATTGACCCGCGTACTCTCTTATCAGGTGGCCGGCAAAGTTGCCGCCGGCGAGCTGGAAGTCGTCCTGCAAGACTTCGAGCAGCCGCCGCTGCCCATCCACGTGGTCTATCAGGGCGGGCGCAAGATCAGCGCCAAGGTGCGCAGCTTCGTCGATTTCTGCGCCGCCCGCCTGAGCCAGGATCTCGCTCTCAACCCAGGGCGCAAGGGCTGACATGGATCGCCATCATGAGATGAGCGTATTTCTGGCGGTGGCCAGCGAGCTGAGCCTGGCAGCGGCAGCGCGCCGCCTGGAGATCTCCGCGCCGACCGTGACCCGCGCCCTGGCCTCACTGGAAAACCGTCTGGGCGTCACCTTGCTGCAACGCAGCACACGCGGCGTCAGCCTCAGCGCGGCTGGCGAGCGCTTTGCCCATGACTGTCGCCGCATCCTGCAGGATGTCAGCGACGCCGAAGCCTCCGCCTGCGGCCTGCATGCCCAGCCACGCGGCCATTTGCACCTGGCCTCGCCGTTGCTGTTTGGCCAGCAACTGCTGATGCCCATCGTGCTGGACTACTTGCACGACTATCCCGAGGTGCAGGTCTTTGCCCACTTTATGGACCGCTTTCCCAATCTGCACGAAGAAGGGATGGACGTGGCCATGCTGGCCGGCGAGCTGGCTGACTCCTCGCTGTTCGCCGTCAGGGTCGGCGACATCCGCCGGATTGTCTGCGCCAGCCCGGGCTACCTGGCTGCGCAGGGCACGCCGCAGCATCCCGAGGAGCTGCGCAGTCATGCGGTCGTTCACTCCAGCGCCGACGCCCGCCTGCCCGAGTGGCGCTTTCGCGAGGGCGCCACGCCTCTCAACATTGCCCTGCGCCCACGCCTGAGCTGTGCCACCAACCAGGCCGCCATCGCCGCCGCCTGCCGGCATGCCGGGCTGACCCGCTGCATGAACTATCAGGTGCATGAGCAGCTCGCCCAGGGCCATCTGGTGCGGGTGCTGCAAGCCTTCGAACCGGCCGCCGTGCCCGTGCACCTGGCCTATCGCGAAGGCCGCAAGGCTGCCGCGCGGGTGCGCAGCTTTGTCGACTTCGCCAGCCAGCAGCTGCGACAACACCCGGCGCTGCGCTGAGCACAGCAGCGCGGCCTGGCGCCGTGCCACATGGCTTTCTTGCAGTTACTGAAATAAAGGATTGTGATTTTTGGTGATTCTGCTGATTCACGCTTAGGTGGAGTATGGCTCCCATCAGCGCGGCCCACTCAGGTAACCCCGGCCCGCTGAACCCTCACTCACTCAAGCGCGGAGCCCAGCATGTCGCACAATCCGATCAAACTTTACCGTCACCCCCTCTCGGGCCATGCCCATCGCGTCGAGCTGCTGCTCTCGCTGCTCAACCTGCCCACCGAACTGGTCTTCGTCGACCTGGCCAAGGGCGCGCACAAGCAGGCGGAGTTCCTCGCCCTCAACTCCTTCGGCCAGGTGCCGGTGATCGACGATAACGGCACCGTGCTCAGCGACTCCAACGCCATCTTGGTCTACCTGGCGCAGAAATACGGCAACGGCCGCTGGCTGCCGAGCGAGCCGCTGGCCGCTGCCAAGGTACAGCGCTGGCTCTCGGTCGCCGCCGGGCAAATCGCCTCGGGGCCGGCCACTGCCCGCCTGATCACCGTATTTGGCGCGCCGTACAACGCCGAGGAAACCATTGCCCGCTCCCACGCCCTGCTCAAGGTCATGGATCAGGAGCTGAGCGCCAGCGCGTTCCTCGCCGGCGACCAGGCGACCCTGGCCGACGTGGCCGGCTATACCTATATCGCCCATGCCCCGGAAGGCAACGTGTCGCTGGCCGACTATCCGCATGTTCGTGCCTGGCTGGCGCGCATCGAAGCCCTGCCCGGTTTCGTACCGATGCAGCGTACGGCTATCGGCCTGCAGAGCGCCTGAGTCCATCGGGCCTGGCCAGCGCCGCGATAGCACGCTGGCCAGTTTCTCCCTGTTTATGGAGACCGCATATGAACCTGCCTCCCGAACCCAGCTCTTCGCCCTGGCATGCCGGGGAGCAGCAGCTGCAAGCCAGCCTTGGGGTCGCCGAGCGCATGGCGGTGTTCGGCAGCAAGGTGATCCGCGATTACATGCCGGATCAGCACCGCAATTTCTACCGACAACTGCCGTTCATTTTGCTGGGGACGGTGGATGCCGAAGGCCGCCCCTGGGCCAGTATTCTCGAAGGCGCAGCGGGCTTTGCCCACTCGCCTGATCCACGCCGGCTGCAGCTGGATACCTCGCCACAGCCCAGCGACCCCGCAGCCCGTGCCCTGCAGGCCGGTGCAGCGGTCGGCCTGCTCGGCATCGAGCTGCACACGCGGCGGCGCAACCGGGTCAATGGCACAGTCGAGCAGCATGGCGATAACGGCCTGAGCATCGCGGTCGAACATGCCTTCGGCAACTGCCCGCAATACATCCAGCTACGCCAGTTGCAGCTTCAACCCCAGGTACCGGCCGCTGCCAGCGCGCCGGCCGAACAGCGCGACACGCTGGATGACGCCGCCCGCGCAATGATCGGCCAAGCCGATACCTTCTTCGTCGCCAGCTATGTCGAACACGCCGACGGCAGCCGCTCGGTGGATGTTTCCCATCGCGGCGGGCAGAGCGGCTTCGTGCGCGTGCAGGGCAATCGTCTGACCATTCCCGACTTCGCCGGCAATCTGCACTTCAACACCCTCGGCAATCTGCTGATTAACCCACGTGCCGGACTGCTGTTCATCGACTTTGCCAGCGGCGATCTGCTGCAGCTCAGCGGGCGCACCGAACTGATTCTCGAAGTCCCGCAGATCACCGCCTTCCAGGGCGCGGAGCGGCTCTGGCAGCTGGATGTCGAGCAACTGGTACGGCGCCCCGCCGCACTCAGGCTGCGCTGGCAATTCGAGGGTTACTCGCCGAACAGCCTGATGACCGGCAGCTGGAGCGAGGCCGAAGCGCGCCTGGCTGCCGAAGCCTTGCGCGAGCAATGGCGCACGCTGCGGGTGGCACGCATCGTCGAGGAAAGCGCCAGCATCCGTTCCTTCTATCTGGAGCCGGACGATGGCGCCGGCTTGCCGATTTTCCAGGCCGGTCAGCATCTGCCGCTGCGCCTGCGCATCCCCGGCCAGGCGCAGCCGCTGATCCGCACCTACAGCCTGAGCAGCGCACCGTCCGACCACTTCCTGCGCATCAGCGTCAAGCGCGAGGGCCTGGTCTCGACCTACCTGCACGAGCAGATCGACGTCGGCAGCCTGCTCGAATGCCGCGCGCCGCAGGGCCGCTTCAGCCTCGACGCCGAGCAGCGCCGGCCTTTGGTGCTGCTGGCCGCCGGGGTTGGGGTCACGCCTCTGCTGGCGATGCTGCGCGAGGTGATCTACCAGAATCTGCGCCTGCGTCGCTCGCGACGGGTGTGGTTCGTCCAGAGCGCCCGGCAGCTGGCCGATCTGGCCTTTCGCGAGGAGCTGCAGACCTTGCTGCAGCGCGGCGGCGAGGCGATCCAGGCCGTGCGCCTGCTCAGCCAGCCGGAAGCGCACGCCAGCGAGGGCGAGGACTTCGAGCTGAGCGGACGCATCGATATCGACCTGCTCAGGCACCTGCTGCCTTTCGACGACTTCGACTTCTACCTGTGCGGGCCGAGTGCCTTCACCCAGGACCTGTACGACGGCCTGCGCGCGCTGAACATCGGCGATGAACGCATCCATGCGGAAACCTTCGGCCCGTCGAGCCTGCGCCGCCAGGTCAGCCAGGCAGCCCCGGCGCCGGAGCAACCGCCAGCCGCCACCACGCCGGTTGCCGTGCTGTTCCAGCACTCAGCCAAGGAAGCCCGCTGGACACCCGGCAGCGGCAGCCTGCTGGAGCTGGCCGAGAGCCGCGGCCTGAACCCGGAATTCAGTTGCCGCGGCGGCTCCTGCGGCACCTGCCGCACCCGCCTGCTCGGTGGCCAGGTGCACTACCCCATGCCACCCGCCGAAGCGCCCGCCGCCGGTGAGGTATTGATCTGCTGCGCCATACCGGCCGGCGACAAACCGCTGCTACTCGATCTCTAACCCACATCAGGACCGTGCCATGAGCCATGCCGAGCAACGCCCACCCCTGCCGCCCTTTACCCGCGACAGTGCCATGCAGAAAGTGCGCATGGCCGAAGACGGCTGGAACAGCCGCGACCCCGAGCGCGTGGCCCTGGCCTATACAGTCGACAGCCGCTGGCGCAACCGCAACGAGTTCCCGGTGGGCCGTGAACAGATCCGCGCGTTTCTCGCTGGTAAATGGCAACGCGAGCAGGAATACCGCCTGATCAAGGAGCTCTGGGCGTTCACCGACAACCGCATCGCCGTGCGCTTCGCCTACGAGTGGCATGACGCCAACGGCCAGTGGTTCCGCTCCTACGGCAACGAAAACTGGGAATTCGATGAACACGGCCTGATGCGCGAGCGCCACGCCAGCATCAACGATCTGGCCATCCGCGCCGAGGATCGGCTGTTCCACTGGCCGCTGGGCAGCCGCCCGGAAGACCATCCGAGCCTCAGCGCGCTCGGCCTGTAACCGTCTTATTGAGCTTCCGCCCAGCGCTCCTTGATTAGCAGGATCTGCGGCATGCAGCCGAGAAACAGCTCGACCAGCTGTGGATCGAAATGCTTGCCGCTCTCGCGCCGTAGCAGCTCCAGTGCCTCTTCCACCGACCAGGCCGCTTTGTAGGGCCGCACGCTGGTCAGTGCGTCGAACACGTCGGCGATGGCGACAATGCGTCCGGCAAGAGGAATGTCTTCGCCCTTGAGGCCATTGGGATAGCCGCTGCCATCCCATTTCTCATGGTGGGTCAGGGCGATGCTACGGGCCATCTGCAGCAGGCCGGAGGGGTGCTCGCCGATGATGTCGGCGCCGATCTGCGCGTGCTGGCGCATCACCTGCCACTCGGCATCGTCGAGCTTGCCGTTCTTCTGCAGGATGGCGTCGGGGATGCCGATCTTGCCCACGTCGTGCATGGGCGCGGCGTTGAGCAGGTCGTCGGCGGCCAGCTCGCTGAAGCCGGCGGCCAGGGCCAGTACGCGCGAGTAATGGCTCATGCGGATCACGTGCAGGCCGGTCTCGTTGTCCTTGTATTCGGCGGCCAGGCCGAGGCGCTGGACGATCTGCAGGCGGGTTTGCTTGAGTTCGTCGACCCGCACCAGCGACAGGTGGGTGCGCACGCGGGCGCGGACGATCGGTGGACTGATCGGCTTGGTGATGTAGTCCACCGCACCGACCTCGAAACCCCGCGCCTCGTCTTCAACATCGGCCAGGGCGGTAACGAAAATCACCGGAATGACCGCCGTCGCTTCACTCTGCTTGAGCCGGGTGCAGACCTCGTAACCGGTCATGCCGGGCATCATCACGTCGAGCAGAATCAGATCCGGGCTCTCACGCTCAGCCAATTCGAGGGCCTTGTCGCCGTCCTTGGCAAAGAACAGGCGATAGTCGTCCTGCAGGACTTGCCGCAACACCTGCAGGTTGGTCGGCTCGTCGTCGACCAGCAACAGCTTGGGACGGCTATCGACGGCTTCGTTCATGTTTGCGTACCTCCGGGCTGCTGCTCGAGCCAGCCGAGCAACTCGGCAAGCAAAACAGCAGCACGCTCAAAATCGAAATCGTTGATCGCTGCGTCGAGGGCCTGTGCCCGCTCAGCCGGCAGCGCGGCAAGCAACGGCTGCAGAGCCTGCTCGGCCAGCTCGCCATGCTGCAGAGCGGCACGGGCCTGCTCGATCAGCGGGCGCAGCTGCAACAGTTCTACTGCGCTGGCGACGGGCTTGTCTAGCGCCGCCGCCAGCTCCGGCAGCACCGCAGGCAGACTGGCCAGGGCCTGCTTCAGCTTGGCCAGCAGTTCCTCAGTCGAAGCCGGCACTGCGCCCTTGAGTGCATGCTCCAGCTGCCCGGCCAGGCGGCTCAGCGGCAGCAATGCCAGGTTGGCGGCAGCACCGCGCACGCGATGGGTCAGCTCGGTGGCTGCGACTTGCTCGCCACCCTGGAGCAAGGTGGCGATCTGCCTGGCCACGTTGGCATGCTCATCAAGAAAACGCCGGATGGCCGCCAGCAGCGCCGTGTCACTGCCCCACAGCTGCACCCCGCGCGGCCAGTCGATGGCGGTTTCCGGTACGTCCTCCGCCAGCGTCAGCGGCCGCAACGGGACTGCCGCCGCCAAGCCGGTGACGGCGGCGATCTCGGCCAGCAGCTTGTCCATCTCCAGCGGCTTGGAGGCGAATCCGTCCATGCCCGCCTCACGCGCGGCGCGCCGGTCCTGTTCCAGCACGCTGGCGGTCAGGGCGATGATCGGCGTCGGCTGAAGGCCATTGACCTGTTCGTGCCGGCGAATCCGCCGGGTGGCTTCCAGGCCATCCACGCGCGGCATCTGCACGTCCATCAGCAACAGATCGAAGCGACCGGCAAAGTACGCAGCCAGCGCCTCCTCGCCGTCATAGGCGGTGACCACCTGATGCCCCAGGCGCTCAAGAATCAGGCTGAGCAATTCGAGGTTCTGCGGCACGTCGTCGGCGGCGAGGATGCGCAGCGGCGGCAGGCCGAGGCCGCTGGCAGTCGGTTCGTGCGAGGTGGCGACACCGGCCGGCAGGCGCAGCCAGACATGGAAGCTGCTGCCCTCGCCCAGCTGGCTTTCGACCTCGATGCGCCCGCCCATCAGCTCGGTCAGCTGGCGGGCGATGGTGGTACCCAGGCCGGTGCCGCCAAAGCGCCGGCTCATGCTCGCATCGGCCTGGGCGAACGGGTCGAAGATGCGCTGCAAGCGATCGGCGGCGATGCCGATGCCGCTGTCGCGCACGGCGAAATGCACTTCGTCGTCCTGCCCGGCTCGCAGTTCCAGGCGCACCCAGCCGCGCTCGGTGAACTTCACCGCGTTGCCCACCAGATTGGTCAGCACCTGCTGGATGCGTAGCGGGTCGCCCTTGAAGTGCTCGCCCAGCTCGGCCGGATAATCCAGCTCCAGGGTCAGGCCCTTGGCCTCGGCGCTCAGGCGCAGGGAGTTGCAGATCTGCTGGCACAGCTCGAGCAGGGAAAAGTCCACGCACTCTAGCTCCACCGCGCCGCGCTCCAGCTTGGCGGTGTCGAGGATGTCGTTGAGCAACCCCAGCAACGAGCGCGCAGCCTGGCGTACGGTGCCCAGGTGGCGGCGCTGCAGGCTGTCCAGCGAACCGCCGAGCAGCAGTTCGGTAAAGCCGATGATGGCGTTCATCGGCGTGCGGATCTCGTGGCTCATGTTGGCCAGGAAGGTGGTCTTGGCCTCGGCGGCCTGCTCGGCGACGTTCTTGGCCTCGCGCAAGGCTTCTTCCATCTCGCGGCGCTGACTGAGGTCGGTAGCGAATTTGACCACCTTGAACGGCTTGCCGTCGGCATCGAAGATCGGGTTGTAGGAGGCCTGAATCCATACCTCGCGCCCACCCTTGCCCAGACGCAGATATTCGCCGGCGTCCAGCTCGCCACGCCCCAGGTGCGCCCAGAACGCCACGTACTGCGGGCTTTCGACATACGCCTGCTCACAGAACATGCGATGGTGCTGGCCCTGGATCTCGTCCAGCTGATAACCCATCAGATCGAGGAAGTTCTGGTTGGCGTCGAGGATGTGGCCCTGCAGATCGAACTCGATCACCGCCAGTGCACGGCGGATGGCGTTCACCGTGCTCTCGAATTCGGCGTTACGCAGCTTGCTTTCGGTGATGTCGAGCAGCACACCGTCGATCCATTTCGGCTCACCGCGCTCGTCGAGCACCGCGCTGCCACTTTCCCAGATCCAATGTTCCGTACCTTGGCGGTCGTAGAGGCGGTATTCGACGGTGTAGTTACGCCCCAGGGCGACCGCCGCCAGCACTTCATCCGCCACCCGCTGAAAATCCTCGGGGTGGTACAGCTCGTTGATCGACTTGTGCCGACTCATGAAGTCGGCCGCCGTCCAGCCCGTCAACTTCTCCACTGCATCACTGATGAACAGCATGCTCCAGTTATCGTCCAGCAAGCAGCGGAACGACACCCCGGGGATATTGCCGATCAGCGAGCGGTACTGCTGCTCGCTCTCGCGCAGGGCCTGCTCCATGGCCTTGCGTTCACTGATGTCACTGATGAACCCGACATACAGGGTCTTGCCCGGCAGGTTGGCCAGGCCAATGGCCAGGCGGATCGGCAACAGGCTGCCGTCCTTGAGCTGCGCCTCCACCTCGCGGCTGCCGCCGACGATGTCGCTCTGGCCCTCGCGCATCACCCTGGGCAGGTAGTCCAGGGCGCCCTGGTGGTAGCTCGCAGGAATCACCGTATTGATATGCCGGCCAACCAGTTCTGCTTTGCTCCAGCCATACAGGCGCTCGGCAGCCGTGTTGAGCCCCTCGATCAAGCCGCGCTCATCGATGATGACGATGCCGTCCACCGCGGTTTCCAGAATCGCCCGCAGGCGCGACTCACTGCCCTGCATCTGCCGGTACAACTGGCGATAACGCAGCAGGCCGTTGGCTGCCGCGACGAAGATGGTCAGCGACACGGTAGCCAGAGCCACGGCCAGGGCAATGAACACACTGTCTGCGTTGTTCTGCTGATCCAGCGGCTCGACGCTGCCGATGAAGCGCGCCGCCGCCATGCCGGTGTAGTGCATGCCGGCGATGGCCAGGCCCATGACCACGCCGCTGGCGAGAATCGCCTTGCCCCCGGAAATTCGCCCGCGCAGGCCGAAGCGCACCCACAGGGCGAGAATCGCCAACACCACCGCCACCACAATCGACAGGGCAAACCAGTAGGGGTCGTAGCGCAGCAGCGGCGCCATCTGCATGGCCGCCATGCCGCTGTAGTGCATGGCGCCGATACCGGCCCCCACCAGCACACCGCTGGTGATCAGCTGCGTGCTGCTGATGCTGCGCCGTGCCAGCAGCTGCAAGGCGATCCAGGAGGCAAACAGGCTGGGCAGCAGCGACAGCAGCGTCAGGCTCGGCGCGTAATCCACCCGCGCGCACAATTGGAAAGCCAGCATGCCGATAAAGTGCATCGACCAGACGCCGCCGCCCAGGGCCAGCGAGCCGGTGGTGATCGCCACCTGCCGATACAGGCGGTTGTCGCTGAGGCGCGCCATGCCCGCCACCTGCAGGGCCATGCCCGAGGCAAAAATCGCGATCAGCAGCGACAGCGCCACCAACCAAGGGTTGTAGCTGCCGTAGAGAAACAGATTGGGATCGCTGGCATCGAGAAACAGGCTGGTCAGATAAGACATGGCTGATCCATCAAGAAAACATCACGGATACGCCAGGCTGGGGCGTCCAGGGCAGACGATAGTAAAGAGCCAGCATTGCTGAATGCCAGTGAAATCCGCTGGCCGGAGCAGCAAAACTGGCTTACCGGTCAGTTATACGATGCAGAAACGACAAGGCCCGCAGCAGCGGGCCTTGTCGTTACGCAACAAGCGTCAGGCGGAGAGTTCCACCAGCAGCTTGTTCAGGCGCTGCACGTAGGCAGCCGGGTCTTTCAGGCTGTCGCCGGCGGCCAGGGCGGCCTGGTCGAAGAGGATGTGCGAGAGGTCGGCGAAGCGCGCTTCGTCCGGCTCGGCGTCCAGCTTCTCGATCAACGGGTGGGCCGGGTTGATCTCGAAGATTGGCTTGGAGTCCGGCACTTTCTGCCCGCTGGCTTCGAGGATCTGGCGCATCTGCAAGCCCAGGTCCTGCTCGCCGATGGCGAGGATCGCCGGCGAGTCGGTCAGCCGGTGCGACACGCGCACCTGGGCAACCTGCTCGCCCAGCGCGCCTTTCAGGCGCTCGACCAGGCCTTCCTTGGTCTTGGCGATTTCTTCCTGGGCTTTCTTGTCCTCTTCCGAGTCCAGCTTGCCGAGGTCGAGGTCGCCACGGGCCACGTCGACGAAGCTCTTGCCGTCGAATTCGCTCAGGTAGCTCATCAGCCACTCGTCGATACGGTCGGTGAGCAGCAGCACTTCGATGCCTTTCTTGCGGAAGACTTCCAGGTGCGGGCTGTTCTTCACCTGGGCGTAGGTTTCGCCGGTGAGGAAGTAGATCTTGTCCTGGCCTTCCTTGGCGCGGGCCAGGTAGTCGGCCAGGGCCACGGACTGCTCGCCATCATCGCCGGCGGTGGAGGCGAAGCGCAGCAGGCTGGCGATCTTCTCCTTGTTGGCGAAGTCTTCCGCCGGGCCTTCCTTGAGTACCTGACCGAAGTTTTTCCAGAAGGTCTTGTACTGCTCGGGTTCGTTCTTCGCCAGCTTCTCCAGCATGTCCAGCACGCGTTTGGTCAGCGCCGTCTTCATCGAGTCGATGACCGGGTCTTTCTGCAGGATCTCGCGGGAGACGTTGAGCGACAGGTCGTTGGAGTCGACCACGCCCTTGATGAAGCGCAGGTACAGCGGCAGGAACTCGTCGGCCTGGTCCATGATGAACACGCGCTGCACGTACAGCTTGAGGCCACGCGGCGCTTCGCGCTGGTACAGGTCGAACGGCGCACGGCCCGGCACGTAGAGCAAGGATGTGTATTCCAGCTTGCCTTCGACCTTGTTGTGGCTCCAGCTCAGCGGGTTCTCGTAGTCGTGGGCGACGTGCTTGTAGAACTCCTGGTATTCCTCGTCCTTGACCTCGGTGCGGCCACGGGTCCACAGCGCGCTGGCGCGGTTGACGGTTTCCCACTCCTGCTCGGCCGGTTTGTCGGCCTCTTCAGCGTGCTGCTCCTTGGGCAGCTCGATCGGCAGGGCGATGTGGTCGGAGTACTTCTTGACGATGTTGCGCAGGCGCCAGCCATCGGCGAACTCTTCTTCGCCGGCCTTCAGGTGCAGGACGATGCGGGTGCCGCGCTCGGCTTTCTCGACGGTAGCGACTTCGAAGTCGCCCTCGCCCTTGCTCGACCAGTGCACGCCTTCGCTGGCGGCCAGGCCGGCGCGACGGCTGAACACGTCGACTTTGTCGGCGACGATGAAGGCGCTGTAGAAGCCCACACCGAACTGACCGATCAGGTGCGAATCCTTCTTCTGGTCGCCGGTGAGGTTCTTCATGAAGTCGGCGGTGCCGGACTTGGCGATGGTGCCGAGGTGGGCAATCGCCTCCTCGCGGCTCAGACCAATGCCGTTGTCTTCGAGGGTGACGGTCTTGGCGTCCTTGTCGAAGTTCAGGCGGATCTTCAGTTCGGCGCCGCCTTCGAGCAGCTCCGGCTTGGCCAGCGCTTCGAAACGCAGCTTGTCGGCGGCATCCGAGGCGTTGGAAATCAACTCACGGAGGAAGATTTCCTTGTTCGAATACAGCGAATGGATCATCAGGTGCAGCAGTTGCTTCACCTCGGTCTGGAAGCCCAGGGTTTCTTTTTGAGTTTCCACACTCATGGTCGTCTAACTCCACATGCAGGACAGGCCGCAAACGCGGCGGATGTCATGCAGATGGGGACTTCAGAATGAATTTCAAGGGCTTGGCGCAAAAGCAGATCAGGGTTCGAGCAGCTCGACCCGGCTGATTTCATCCGGATGCAGGGTAAAGGTGGCCTGTCCGGCACCGCCATGCTGCTGGCTCAGACGAATGCTGCCGTCCGCGTCCAGGCCGGCGAAACGGCCTTCGGCCGTGCCGCCGTTGAGCTTGACCACGCGCATGCTGAGATTCTGGTACTGCTGCGGACTGCTCAACAGACGCAGCAGCGAGAAACGCTGGCGGCGATCCGGCTTCGCCCGCGCAGGCTCGTTGACGGCCACGCTCTCAGTCACCACCGGCTTGGCTACCACGGCACTCGGCAAGCTCAGCGCAGGGTAACGATCATCCTTGACCTGCCAGCCACGCGCGCCCTTCTCCAGCTGCAGATCCAGGCGCTGTTCCTGGCCATTGACCTTCGCCAGCACCGCCAGCGGCACACTGCTGGCCGGGAAGCTCACTGCTGGCAGTTCAAGCAACTGCACGACACGGCTGTTGAAGCGCCGCTGCAGGTAGTCCTCGACCACATGGGCCAGGGTTTCCTGAGAGTCGAATGCGGTATCCAGTTGCCCATCGCGGTAACGCAGGCGATCGGTGAACAACTCCAGGCGACCACTCAGGGTGGTGCCGTATTGTGGCGGCAACACCAGATGGAAATCGCCATTCAGCTTGTTCGGCGGCAGCGCCTGCAGATCCAGGTGCAGGGTGTAGCCCTTGCTCAGGCGGCGCGCCTCGGGCAGATCCTGCTCGGGCAGCAGCCAGCTGACTTCGACTTCGGGCAACTCACCCTGGTCTTCCGGCAGCACATCCAGGCGGATAGGCGCCTGGGTAACCTGCGGCAGGCGAATCTTCACCTCCCGACGGGCAAAGAAATCCTGCCCTTCGCGCAAGCTGAGCACGCCATCGATCAGCTCGGCATGCTGCGGCATAAACGGCTGGTTGTTCAATTCACCGCGCAATTGGATATCCAGCTCAGCAGGAGCCTGCGCGGCAGGTTTCAGCCAGTCCAGGCTGAGGATCGCCTGCAAGCGCTCGGCATCCTTGTTGGCCATCAGCACCAGTCCCACGATCAGCGGGATAAAACCCAGGGCCAGCAGGCCAACAGCACTGCGCGCGCGGCGCCAGTGGCGCAACACATAGATCAGCGTGAGCGGCGGCAGCAGGCTGCCCCAGCCCCACAGCAGACTGGTGGCGAAAGCCCGCATGACCAGCCAGACCAGCCCGCTCAGCATCAGCAGCAGGCCGCCAAGGATCAGCAACGCATCCATCCAGAATTCCTTATCTTTCTTGGTCGCCGCTACTCCACGCGCGGATCAGGGCTCGTCGACCTTGAAGTGTGCGCGGGCGGTGGCAATGGGTTCGGTTTGATTGGTTTGCCAGGCCGTGATGGCGACGTTGGCGACACGCCGCCCCTGACGCCAGACCTGGCACTGGGCATAGGTGTCACGATAATGGCCGGCGCGCAGGTAATCTATCGAGAAGTCGATGATTTTCGGCAAATGTGGGATGCCCATGAACATCAGCAGATGCAGCATGGCCGCATGCTCCATGAAGCCGGCGATTACCCCGCCATGCAGCGCAGGCAATATCGGGTTGCCGATGTTGTCCTTGCTCGCCGGCAGGCGAAACACCATGTCATCCCCCAGGCGCAGGCACTCGATGCCGATCAGCTTGGCATAGGGAATCAGGCTGATCAGGCTGTCGTAGTCATTCTGCTCGTGGGCCTGACGCACCAGGGTATTGAGGTTCAACGCGGCCATCAGGCACCTCCCTTGAGGACGCTATCGCCCTGCGCAGCCTTACCCATACGCATGAAGGCGCCTACCACGTGGGCAATCGGCTCGTCGGGGTTGTCCTGATAGGCATACCCACGGGTGAAGATGATGTTCTCGGTGACCCGGTAGCATTCGGCGAAACCAAACACATCTTTGTGCGGCTGAGCCGGGCGCATGTAGTCGATACGCAGGTCGAGGGTCGGGCAGATCTCGAACTCCGGCAGCACGCAGACCGTGGAAATGCCGCAAGTGGTGTCCATCAGGGTGGTGATGGCGCCGCCGTGGATCACGCCACTCTCCGGGTTGCCGATGATCTGCGTGCTATAGGGCAGACGCAGGGTCAGACCAGACGGCACCGCCTCATGAACGGCAATGCCCAATACCTGGCAATGGCGCAAGGCCGATAAAAAGCGCTCGGCGCGCTCTAGAACAGGGTTATCGCTCATGACTACTTTCCCAGGCGACGTTGCAAAAGGCGCGCATCATACCCGCTCGCCGTTACGGGCAGACAACCACTCCACAGCAATGAATCACCGGCTTGACCATATCCGGCGGAACTTTGGCCAGTCCACCGCCTCTTATCAGTCACGAGGATAGTCCTCGTCAGGAAAGCCACAGAAGGAGTGCTGCCCATGTCCAAGCCCTTTACCTACGCCCTGCTTCTCGCCGCCATGCTCGGCCTGGCCGCCTGCGAAAAAGCACCGGAAGACAAAGTGGAGTCCGCCAAGGAGTCCGCTTCCGAAGCCATGGAGTCACTGGGTGATGCCGCTAAAGATACCGGTGAGGCCATTGAGCAGAAAGCCGATCAGGTGTTGGGCACCGAGCCCACCACTGGCGAGAAAATCCAGGATGCGGCTGACGATGCCGCCGACGCCATCCAGGATGCCGGCGACGAAGCCAAGGACGCCATCGACGGCCAATAACCCATACCCAACAAAAAGCCCGCTCACGCGGGCTTTTTCGTTTCAGCCCAACGCTGGACTGATCATCAGCAGCAGGCTGCACAACAGCCCCACTACCCACACCAAACTGCGCTGCCAGTGCAGGTCCGCCCAATACAGCACCAGATAAAGCACTCGGGCGATGACAAAGGTGACCGCCAGGATATTCACCAGTTGCCCGTGGGTCTGGGTCACATGCGCCATCAACACACCGACGGCAAACAGCGGGAAAGCCTCGAAACTGTTCTGATGCGCGGCCAGCGCGCGCGCACCAAAGCCGGTAAGTCGCGCCTGCTGGGCCCGTGGATGACGGTTGTCGTAACCGCCATCGGCATTCATCGCCTTGGCCACGGGAATCTTCGACAGAAAAATCAGCACAGCACTGATAAAAACACACCAGAAAGGCAGGGTCATTCGGCTTCTCCTTGGCTGACTCCAGTAACAGGATCTAGGTGCAGGGCAGTACACGGAATAGAACTCGCCACGACACAGTACGCTGCTGGGGCACTCGAAGGAATGGATGACGGAGGAGGTTTACCGGCGGGTCGGCGAGATCGTGAACCCGACAAGTGGCAGAAGGTTGCGGAAACGATCTGGAAAGTTGCGGGAACGATACGACCGGCCAGAAACGAAAAAAGCCCCGTAGACGTTAATCTACGGGGCTTTAGTACTGGAGGCCGATACCGGAATCGAACCGATGTACGCGGATTTGCAATCCGCTGCATAACCACTCTGCTAATCGGCCTCAAACGAAGACGCCGCAAAAAGCGGCGTCAACGTCAACAAACTGGAGCGGGAAACGAGACTCGAACTCGCGACCCCGACCTTGGCAAGGTCGTGCTCTACCAACTGAGCTATTCCCGCGTCTTGGTGACGGGCGCCATTCTATACTTTCAGAACGAGCCGTCAACCCCTTGATTCAAAAAAGTTTATTTCTTTTCCGAGCTGCTGCTCAGATGCGGCCAAGCAGCCAGCAGGTACTGCACCATCGACCACAGGGTCAGGCCGGCAGCGATGATCAGCAGGGCGTAGCCGAGACCGACCCAGAAGGTCAGCAGCGGCGGATTGGCCAGCAGGATCACCAACGCCACCATCTGCGCGGCGGTTTTCCACTTGCCCAGCTGGGATACGGCGACATGCGCCCGCGCCCCCAGTTCGGCCATCCATTCACGCAGTGCCGAAACGACGATCTCGCGCCCGATGATGATGGCCGCCGGCAGCGTCAGCCACAGGTTGGCGTGTTCTTCGACCAGCAGCACCAGCGCCACGGCCACCATCAGCTTGTCTGCCACCGGATCGAGGAACGCGCCCAGCGGGGTGCTCTGCTCCCAGCGCCGCGCCAGGTAGCCATCGAACCAGTCGGTGATGGCCGCCAGAGAAAAAATCGCACTGGTTGCCAGATAGCTCCAGGAAAAGGGCAGATAGAAGAACAGGATGATGACGGGAATCAGGGCAACGCGCAGAACGGTGAGCAAATTCGGAATGTTCATCAGGACTACTGGCCAGCAAAGTGAGCGGGCATTCTACTCGCTGTGCAAGGCCGCATAAATCGACTCGGCGAGCTTTTTGCTAATACCTGGCGCCTTGGCGATTTCATCGATGCTGGCGCGGGTCAGCTCCTGCAAGCCGCCAAAATGCTTGAGCAGCTCGCGCCGGCGCTTGGGCCCTACACCCGCCACATCTTCCAGGCTGGAAGTACGCCGCGCCTTGCCACGCCGCGCGCGGTGCCCGGTGATGGCAAAACGGTGTGCTTCGTCGCGAATCTGCTGGATCAGGTGCAGTGCCGGCGAATCGGCCGGCAAGGTGAACTCGTGCTCGGCATCGTTCAGGTACAGGGTTTCCAGGCCCGGCTTGCGCGTCACGCCCTTGGCCACGCCAAGCAGGATCAGATCGGGTACGGCCAGTTCCTGCAGCACGTCGCGGGCCATGGCCATCTGCCCCTTGCCGCCGTCGACCAGCAGGATATCCGGCAGTTTGCCCTCGCCATCTTTCAGCCGACTGAAGCGCCGGGTCAGAGCCTGGTGCATGGCGGCATAGTCGTCACCGGCAGTCACGCCTTCGATATTGAAGCGCCGATAGTCGGATTTGAGCGGCCCTTCCGGGCCGAACACCACGCAGGAAGCCACGGTCGCCTCGCCACTGGAGTGACTGATGTCGTAGCACTCCAAGCGTTGCAGCGGTTCATCCAGGTCCAGCGCCTCGGCCAGTGCCTCGAAACGCGCCGCCACATGCTGCCGGTTGGCCAGGCGCGCGCTCAGGGCCTGCTCGGCATTGGTGATCGCCAGTTGCTGCCAGCGCGCCCGCGTACCACGTACCCGATGACTGATCGCCAGTTCCCGCCCGCGCAGCTCGGCCAGCGCCGCCGCCAGGGTGGGCAAGTCTTCATGCACGACGTTGACGATCAGTTCGCTGGGCAGGTCGCGCTCGTGACTGCTCAAGTAGTACTGCGCGAGGAACGCAGCCAAGACGGCGCCACCCTCCTCCTCGATACCCACCTGCGGGAAGAAGTTCTTGCTACCTAATACGCGACCGCCACGCACGCTGATCAAATGCACACAGGCGCCACCCGGATTGACCATGGCCGCCACCACGTCGACGTCACCGGTACCGCCTTCCATGCTCTGCTGATCCTGCACCCGGCGCAGCAGGCCGATCTGGTCGCGCAACTCGGCGGCCCGCTCGAACTCCAGGTTCATCGCCGCCTTTTCCATCGCTGCGGACAGTTCGTCGGTCAGTGCACTGCTGCGGCCATCGAGAAACATCACCGAGTGGCGAACGTCCTCAGCATATTCCTCCGGCTCGACCAGGCCGACGCAAGGCCCCTTGCAGCGCTTGATCTGGTATTGCAGGCAAGGCCGCGTGCGGTTCTTGAAATAGCTGTCTTCGCACTGGCGAACCAGAAAGGTCTTCTGCAGCAGGTTGAGGCTTTCACGGATCGCCCCGGCGCTCGGGTACGGGCCGAAATAGCGACCCTTCTCCTTCTTCGCTCCCCGATGAATGCCCAGGCGCGGGAACTCGCCATCGGAGAGCAGCACGTAGGGGTAGGATTTGTCGTCACGCAGCAGGATGTTGTACGGCGGCCGCCACTGTTTGATCAGCGTCTGCTCGAGCAGCAACGCTTCGGTCTCGTTGGCCGTGATGGTGGTTTCGACTTGCGCGATGCGCCCCACCAGCGCCGCAGTCTTCGGCGCCAGGCCGGTCTTGCGAAAGTAGCTGGCCAGGCGCTTCTTCAGGTTGGAGGCTTTGCCTACATAGAGCAGCTTGGCCTCGCCATCGAACATCCGGTACACGCCAGGGCGGCCGCTACAGGTGGCGAGGAAGGCACTCGAGTCGAACGGCGCGGACATCTCAGCTGATGGCATCGACCATGCCATGACGCACGGCCAGCAGAGCCAGTTCCACGTCACTGGTGATGGAGAGTTTCTCGTAGATGCGATAGCGGTAGGTGTTCACCGTCTTCGGCGACAGGCACAGCTTGTCGGAGATGGTTTGCACCTTGTGGCAGTTGGCGATCATCAGGGCAATCTGGATTTCCCGCTCGGACAACGAGTCAAACGGCGAACCGCTATTGTTCGGCTGGAAGGACTTCAGCGCCAATTGCTGGGCAATCTGCGAGCTGATGTAGCGCTGCCCGGCAAACGCCATGCGGATGGCCTGCACCATCTCCTCCAGCGCCGCGCCCTTGGTCAGGTAACCGGCGGCACCGGCCTGCAGCAAGCGGGTCGGAAACAGATCGTCCTCGCAGGCAGTGACGGCGATGACTTTCAGGTCGGGATAACTGCGCAGCAGTTTTCGCGTGGCTTCGAGACCGCCAATGCCTGGCATCTTGACGTCCATCAGGACGACATCCGGCTTGAGCTCGCGGGCTTTCTTCAGCGCCTCCTCACCGGAGTCCGCCTGCCCGATCACCTGCAAGCCATCGATATCGGCCAGCATGCGGGTAATGCCTGTTCGAACCAGATCGTGGTCGTCGACCACTAGCACCTTAATCAAGCGACACCTCGCTGCATCAAACACGCCGCTTTTGCGGTCTTTTGGGCATGCAGTCAAATCTGTGAAGACATTCACGAACCTAGCTTGGCGCAAATTCGTCAGAAAGCAAACGCCAAAAAAATGTTCCCGGCATCACTTCAAGGCTAACACCGAACGTGGCAGATACGGCGTTTCCACCGCGACAATCCGCCAAAGTCTACTGGACTGCAGGCTTGCTGTTCCAGTGCAGCATCGAAAGAAAACACCGCCCTCACCGCCGCCAGACCACTCTCCAGCAACAGAGCCAAACAGGCCGCACTGGCACGCACCTGCAGAGCAGCAGATCGGATCGGCTACGCTGAGTGGAAGCATTTTTCAGCTGCAGCGAGGCTCCCGACGTGAGTGCATTGTCCCTGGAACAGCTCGCCAGTTACTGGGCGCAGCCTGAGCTCGCCGTCAATCTCGTCATCATTTTCAATCTGGTCGGCGCTCTACTGCTCGGCCTGGTGGTTGGTTACGAGCGCTCCTATCACGGCCGCGCCGCCGGCATGCGCACCTATGGCATGGTGTGCATGGCATCTGCCGCACTCACGGTGTTTTGCGGCTATCCGGAATACTGGTACGGCGGACATTTCGCCAACAGCACCGGGATCGACCCGACCCGTGTCATTCAAGGGATAGTCACCGGTATTGGCTTTCTCGGTGCCGGCCTGATCATGAAAGACGGCGTAAGCATCAGCGGCCTAACCACTGCCGCCTCGATCTGGTCGTCTTCGGCGATTGGCGTGCTGGTCGGCGTCGGCTTCTATGGCGCAGCGATTCTGCTCACCCTGATATCCGCAGCGCTGATGATGTGGGGTGCCAAAATCGAGGCACGCCTGCCATCGAAACCGGCCATAGCCATCGTCCTGCGCTTCGCCGCTGGCTACGAGAAACCCTCAGCGGAAGTGCTGCGGCAGATCGCCCGTGACCGCGGCTATGTAATAGCCGCCAGCTCTTTCGTGATCAGCTACGAGCAACAGCAACTGGAGTGGCGCTTCGTCGCCGTCGCCATCGACGGGCACAAGAGTGCCCGTATCACCGACATGGCCGATGAACTGTCACGCTTCGAGGGAGTGTCGAAGTTCCAGATGTCCCATGCGCGTAACTGATGGCCGACCACTCGAATAGGCCAATTGGCAGCTACGCCACGCTCAGCGCGGAAAGACAGGACCAGAAACAACAAAGCCCTGGAGACCAGGGCTTTGTTGAGTAATTGGCGGAAGCGGTGAGATTCGAACTCACGGAAGAGTTTCCCCTTCGACGGTTTTCAAGACCGTTGCATTCAACCGCTCTGCCACGCTTCCGGCGCTTGCTGCGGGCGGCAATCTTACCGGAACGCAACACACTGTCAAACTCTCGTAATTGGCAGACTATCGCGGTCTGTTATGATCGACTTGACTGCGGTCACGGACCCAATTTGTCTTTACAGGAGTGTTGTCATGCACGAACAAGATTACGCGCTCAGCCATGCGCAGGTCGACCAGCAGGAAGTCAGCAAAGTCCTGCGTAATACCTATGGTTTGCTGGCCCTGACCCTGGCTTTCAGCGGCCTGGTGGCGTACTTTGCCCAGCAGATGAACCTGCCCTACCCCAACATTTTCGTGGTGCTGATCGGCTTCTACGGCCTGTTCTTCCTCACCATGAAGCTGCGCAACTCGGCCTGGGGCCTGCTGTCGACTTTCGCCCTGACCGGCTTCATGGGTTACACCCTGGGCCCGATCCTCAACCGTTATCTGGGCATGAGTGGCGGCGGTGAAGTCATCAGCTCGGCCTTCGCCATGACCGCTCTGGTGTTCTTCGGTCTGTCGGCCTATGTGCTGACCACCCGCAAGGACATGAGCTTCCTCGGCGGTTTCATCACCGCGGGCTTCTTCGTCCTGCTGGGCGCCACGCTGGCCAGCTTCTTCTTCCAGATCAGCGGGCTGCAACTGGCGATCAGCGCCGGCTTTGTGCTGTTCTCCTCGGCCTGCATCCTGTTCCAGACCAGCGCGATCATCCACGGCGGTGAGCGCAACTACATCATGGCCACCATCAGCCTGTATGTATCGATCTACAACCTGTTCGTCAGCCTGCTGCAGATCTTCGGCATCATGGGCAGCGACGACTGAGTGGTACCTGCTGCAAAGAAGCCCGCTTCGGCGGGCTTTTTCATGCCTGTGACAAGCATCTGCAGCGTTCTGCCTTTATCATGACGGCAGTGTGTTATCGCGGGATTGTCATGAAGTTCGCCATTGCCCTGTTCGCCCCGGCCCACCTGCCCTCCTCGCGCCGCGCCCTGCGCTTTGCCGAGGCAGCGCTTGCCGGCGGCCATGAGATCGTGCGCCTGTTCTTCTATCAGGACGGCGTGCACAGCGCCTCGGCCAATACGGTCAGCGCCCAGGACGAACTGGACCTGCCTGCCGAGTGGCGCGCCTTCGTCGAACAGCAGAAGCTGGATGCCGTGGTGTGCATTGCTGCCGCCCTGCGCCGTGGCGTGCTCAACGAGGAAGAAGCACAGCGCTACCAGAAGCCGGCCGCCAACCTCGGCGCGCCCTGGGAGCTGTCGGGACTGGGTCAGCTGCACGAAGCCAACCAGTTGGCTGACCGCCTGATCTGCTTCGGAGGCCACTGATGAGCAAATCCCTGTTGATCATCAGTCGCCAGGCGCCCTGGGCCGGTCCCAGCGCCCGCGAGGCCCTGGACATCGCCCTGGCCGGTGGCGCCTTCGACCTGCCACTGGGCCTGCTATTTCTCGATGACGGCGTGTTCCAGCTCCTGGCGCAGCAGCAACCCGCGGCTCTGCAGCAGAAGGACCTGACCGCTAACCTGCAGGCCCTGCCAATATTCGGCGTCGAATCGCTGTATGCCGCCAGCCGCAGCCTCAGCGAACGCGGCCTCAGCGAACAGCCCCTGGCGCTGCCGGTGGAGCAACTCGACGACAGCCAACTGACCCTGCTTATCGACCGCTACGACCAGGTGATCACGATCTGATGGCCACTCTGCACCTGCTTTCCCACTCCCCATTCAGCGACAGCCGTTTCGCCAGCTGCCTGCGCCTGCTCGGCCCGCAAGACGGCCTGCTGCTCAGCGGCGATGCGGTCTACGCCCTGCAACCGGGTACCGTTCAGCTGCAAGCCCTGCAGTTGATGCCGGCGGGCATCGCCCTGTTTGCCCTCGACGAAGACCTGCAAGCGCGCCATCTACAAGTGCCAGACCGCGCCCAGGCAGTCGATTACCCCGCCTTTGTCGAGCTGTGCGCCAGCTATGCCAAGGTCAACAGCTGGCTATGAGCAACCTGATAGTTGATGGCCGCAGCATCGCCCTGGACAAGGATGGCTATCTAGCCGAGCTGGCCGACTGGTCGCCAGCCACTGCCGAAGCCCTGGCTGCTAGTGAAGACCTGCAACTGGGTGCCGAACACTGGGAAATCCTCGAGCTGCTGCGCGCCTTCTACAGCGAGTTCCAGCTGTCGCCGGCTACCCGCCCGCTGATCAAATACGTGGCCCTCAAGCTCGGCCCGGAAAAAGGCAACAGCCTGCACCTCAACCGCCTGTTCAAGGGCACGCCCGCCAAGCTCGCCGCCAAACTGGCTGGCCTGCCGAAACCGACCAATTGCCTGTGAAAGTAGCGCCCATGATTCTCGTAGCTCCCCCGGAACATCCCTTCGCCCAGTTCGTGCGCATCCTTGGCAAGGGCAAGCGCGGCGCACGCAACATGAGCCGCGAGGAAGCCCGCGAAGCCATGGGCCTGCTGCTCGACGACAAGGTCGAAGACACCCAGCTGGGCGCCTTTCTCATGCTGTTGCGGCACAAGGAGGAAAGCGCCGAGGAGCTGGCCGGTTTCACCGAGGCCCTGCGTGAACGCCTGGTGACGCCGCCGATTGCCGTCGACCTGGACTGGCCCAGCTATGCCGGCAAGAAGCGTCACCTGCCCTGGTTCCTCCTGGCCGTCAAAGCCCTGGCCGCCAGCGGCGTGCGCATCCACCTGCACGGCGGCGGCGCGCATACCGCCGGACGCCTGTACAGCGAGCAACTGCTGGAACAGCTCGCCATCCCGATCTGCCAGTCGTGGACGGCAGTTGCCGAGAGCCTGGATCGCCACAACCTGGCCTTCACCCCGCTGGGCGCCTGGGCGCCACAGCTGCAACGGATGATCGACCTGCGCAACACCCTCGGCCTGCGTTCGCCGATCCACTCGCTGGCGCGCATCCTCAACCCGCTGGGCGCGCGCTGCGTGATGCAGAGCATCTTCCACCCCGGTTACCAGGCCACGCACCGCGAGGCCAGCCAGTTGCTCGGCGACACGGCCATCGTGATCAAGGGCGAAGGTGGCGAGATCGAGGTCAACCCGGACGGCCAGTGCCACTTGTATGGCACCGCCGGTGGCGAGAACTGGGACGAGGAATGGCCGGCACTGTCCGCCCAGCGCCACGTCAAGCCAGAGCAGCTGGACCCGACGCATCTGCTGGCCTTCTGGAATGGCGAAGCGGAAGACGCCTATGGCCGCCTGGCGGTGCTCAGCACCATCGCCCTGGGCCTGCGCGCCCTGGGTGAGCCGCGCGAAAGCGCCCTGGCCCGCGCCGAAACGATCTGGAACGCACGCGCTCAGTCGGCTGACTGAGCGCCTTCGAACCAGGCCAGTTTCTCGCGTAGCTGCACCACCTCACCGACTATCACCAGGGTCGGCGCATGCACCTCATGCTCGGCCACCAGCTGCGGCAAGTTGGCCAGGGTACCGGTGAACACGCGCTGATTTTGCGTGGTGCCCTGCTGCACCAGCGCCGCCGGCGTATCCGCCGCGCGGCCATGGCGGATCAGCTCGGCGCAGATGGCCGGCAGCCCGACCAGGCCCATGTAGAACACCAAGGTCTGCCCCGGCGCACTCAGTTCGCTCCAGGGCAGGTCGCTGCTGCCGTCCTTGAGATGACCGGTGACGAAACGCACCGACTGCGCATGGTCACGGTGGGTCAGCGGAATCCCGGCGTAGGCCGCACAGCCCGAGGCCGCAGTAATCCCCGGTACCACCTGAAACGGGATGCCGTGGGCCGCCAACTCCTCGATTTCCTCGCCGCCACGGCCGAAGATAAACGGGTCGCCGCCCTTGAGGCGCAACACCCGCTTACCCTGCTTGGCCAGGTCGACCAGGCGCTGGTTGATCTGCTCCTGCGGCACGGCATGCTTTGAGCGCTGTTTGCCGACGTAGATGCGGTCGGCATCACGGCGGCACAGGTCGACAATGGCCGGCGCCACCAGACGGTCATACAGCACCACATCGGCCTGCTGCATCAGGCGCAGGGCGCGGAAGGTCAGCAGATCCGGATCGCCCGGACCGGCACCGACCAGGTAAACCTCACCCAGGGCGCGCGGGGCAATGCCGGCGATTTTCGCTTCGAGCTGACGCTCGCCCTCGCCCAACTTGCCGGCGAACACGCTTTCGGCGATCTGGCCCTGGAACACGTCTTCCCAGAACACCCGGCGCTGCTGCACATCGGGAAACAGGCCACGCACCTGGGCGCGGAATTTCTTCGCCAGCCCGGCCAGTTGGCCATAGGTGGCGGGAATCCAGGTCTCGATCTTGGCGCGGATCAGCCGTGCCAGCACCGGCGCATCACCACCACTGGTGATGGCGACGATCAGCGGCGAGCGGTCGACGATGGCCGGGAAGATCACGCTGCACAGCTTGGGCGCGTCCACCACATTGACCGGAATGCCGCGCGCCTGGGCCTGGGCGGAAATCTGCGCATTCAGCGGCTCATTGTCGGTGGCGGCGATCACCAGGCACACCCCATCCAGATCATCCGCCTGGTAGCCACGCTGCAAAACCTGGGCGCTCGGCCCGGCCAGCTCGCGCAACTCGTCACGAATTTCCGGAGCCACCACGCGCAAGATCGCACCCGACTCGACCAGCAGGCGCGCCTTGCGCAGCGCCACTTCACCACCGCCGACGACCAGCACCAGGCGATCCTGCAGTTTGTGGAACAGGGGAAGAAAATCCATGGCGCACGCTCTCGATCAGGAAAAACAAAACGGGGCGGCTCTAGCCACCCCGTATTCTGCAACTGAAGCCCGGTTTACCCGATGACTTCGATACCGGCCATATAAGGCTTCAGCACGTCCGGCACACGGATGCTGCCGTCGGCCTGCTGGTAGTTCTCCAGCACCGCCACCAGGGTGCGGCCCACCGCCAGGCCGGAGCCATTGAGGGTGTGCACCAGCTCCGGCTTGCCGGTTTCCGGGTTGCGATAGCGCGCCTGCATGCGCCGGGCCTGGAAGTCGCCGCAGTTGGAGCAGGAGGAAATTTCGCGGTACTTGTCCTGGCTCGGCACCCAGACTTCCAAGTCATAGGTTTTTACCGCGCCGAAGCCCATGTCACCGGTGCATAGCGCCAGCTTGCGGTAAGGCAGCTCGAGCAGCTGCAGCACGCGTTCGGCGTTGGCGGTGAGGCTTTCCAGTGCCTCGAAGGACTTGGACGGCTCGACGATCTGCACCATCTCGACCTTGTCGAACTGGTGCTGGCGGATCATGCCGCGGGTATCGCGGCCCGAGGCGCCGGCTTCGCTGCGGAAGCACGGGGTGTGGGCGACGAACTTGAGCGGCAGCTGCTTGGCGTCGAGGATCGCGCCGGCAACGATGTTGGTCAGCGATACTTCGGCAGTCGGGATCAGGTACAGGTCGGCCTGCTCGTCGCGCTGGATCTTGAACAGGTCCTCTTCGAACTTCGGCAGCTGGCCGGTGCCCTGCAGCGCGGAGGCCTGCACCAGGTAAGGCGTATAGGCCTCCTCGTAGCCATGCTCGGCGGTATGCAGGTTGATCATGAACTGCGCCAGGGCACGGTGCAGACGCGCGATCGGCCCGCGCAGCAGGGCGAAACGGGCGCCGGACAGCTTGGCGGCGGTCTCGAAATCCAGCCAGCCATGCTGCTCGCCGAGGGCGACGTGATCCTGCACCGGGAAGTCGAAGCTGCGCGGCGTGCCCCAGCGCGACACCTCGACGTTGCCTTCTTCATCCTCGCCAACCGGCACCGACTCATCGGGCAGGTTGGGGATGTTCAGCAGCAGATTGTCCAGCTCGGCCTGGATGGACTCCAGCTCGCGCTTGCCCTCTTCCAGGTCGCTGCCCATCTTGTCGACTTCCGCCAGCAGCGGCGCAATGTCTTCGCCACGCTGTTTGGCCTGGCCGATGGCCTTGGAGCGGGTATTGCGCTCGTTCTGCAGCTGTTCGGTGCGGGTCTGCACGGTCTTGCGCTGGGCCTCGAGGGCCTCGAAGCGCGCCACGTCCAGCTGGAAGCCACGGGTAGCCAGGCGGTCCGCAATCTCCTGCAGTTGGGTACGAACCAGTTTGGAGTCGAGCATGGGATGTTCTCGTCTAGATCAGAGCTTGGTTAATGTCAGGCCGGCCCAGGTGGCGAGCAGACCGCCCAACACGCTGGCAGTCGCATAGCCGATGGCCAGCGGTGCCTGGCCGCTTTCCAGCAGGCGCAGCGTGTCGAGGGAGAAGGATGAAAAAGTGGTCAGGCCGCCGAGGAAGCCGACAATCAGCCCCGCGCGCAGCTCCAGCGGTACCTCGGGGCGCAGCAGAAACAGGCCGTACAGATAGCCGATCAGCAGGCAGCCGACAATATTGACCGCCAGGGTAGCGCCATAGAAGTGCTGCGGCCAGTTCGCGCTGACCCAGTTGCTGGTGAAGAAGCGCAGCAGGGTGCCGGCCATGCCGCCCAGGGCGACCGCGATAACCACGCCGATCATGACTTTCTCCGCCGGCGCGGGCTGGCGGCATCCAGCGCCGCCAGATGGGCCAGTTTGTCGCGAATCTTCAGCTCCAGGCCACGCGGCACCGGCTGGTAATACGGCTGCGGCGCAAGCTGCTCGGGGAAATAGTCTTCGCCGGCGGCATAGGCATCGGGCTCGTCGTGGGCGTAGCGGTATTCCTCGCCGTAGCCCAGTTCCTTCATCAGCTTGGTCGGCGCATTGCGCAGGTGCAGCGGCACTTCCAGCGAGCCGTGCTCGGCGGCATCGCGCATGGCGGCCTTGAAGCCCATGTACACCGCATTGCTCTTCGGCGCGCAGGCCAGGTAGACGATGGCCTGCGCCACGGCCAGCTCGCCCTCGGGGCTGCCCAGGCGTTCCTGTACGTCCCAGGCGTTGAGGCACAGGGTCAGGGCGCGCGGGTCGGCGTTACCGATGTCCTCGCTGGCCATGCGCACCACGCGCCGCGCCAGGTACAGCGGGTCGCAGCCACCATCGAGCATGCGCGCGTACCAGTACAGCGCGCCGTCCGGGTTGGAGCCGCGCACCGACTTGTGCAGCGCGGAAATCTGGTCGTAGAAGGCTTCTCCACCCTTGTCGAAACGACGGCGACTGTCGCCCAGCAGGTTCTGCAACAGTTCGGCGGCGATCTCGCTGCCGTCCTCGGCCAGGTCGGCGGCATTCTCCAGCAGGTTGAGCAGGCGCCGGCCATCGCCATCGGCGGCGGCCAAGAGTATCTGGAAGCTCTCTTCCGGCAGGCTCAGACGCTGCTTGCCCAGGCCCTTGTCTTCCGTCAGCGCGCGCTGCACCAGCTTGCGCATGGCCGCCTCGTCCAGGCTTTTCAGCACATAGACACGGGCTCGCGAGAGCAGCGCGTTGTTCAGCTCGAAGGACGGGTTCTCGGTGGTGGCACCGATGAAGATCAGCGTGCCGTCTTCCACATAGGGCAGAAAGGCGTCCTGCTGGCTTTTGTTGAAACGGTGCACTTCGTCGACGAAGAGGATGGTGCGGCGGCCGTACTGGGCGGCCTGCTGCTTGGCCACTTCCACCGACTGGCGGATTTCCTTGACCCCGGAGAGCACCGCGGAAATCGTCTCGAAGTGCGCCTCGGAGACCTGCGCCAGCAGCTTGGCCAGGGTGGTCTTGCCGACCCCAGGCGGGCCCCAGAAGATCATCGAGTGCAGCGCACCCTGCTCCAGCGCCTCGCGCAGCGGCTTGCCGTGCCCCAGCACATGCTCCTGACCGACGTACTCGTCCAAGCTGGTCGCGCGCAAACGCGCGGCCAGGGGCTGGGCGACGGGGGCGGAGCGAAACAGGTCCATACCGGGCGGCAGCGGCCTCTTATTCCTGGATGACGTCGGCGCCCTCAGGCACGTCGAAGGTGAACAGCGCGGGGTCGAGCTGCTCGTTCATCTTCACGCTGAGGAACAGGATATTGGTGCGCTGGCCGATGCTGTCGATCAGCTGCATGTCGTTGATCACGCCACGGCGGAACGACAGGCGCAGGTTGTCGAACAAGGTGTCCTGGGCCTTCGGCTTGAGCATGAAGTCGACCACTTCGCCGGCTTCCTTGAAGCTGATCTCGAAGTTCTCGCGGATCTTCGACACATCGCCGGAAAGCAGCAACGCCGGGGTGTGGGTCAGGCGCTGGTCGAGGCTCTGAATGGTCACCTGCATCAGATCCGGGTCGTACAGCCAGACTTTCTCGCCGTTGGAGACCAGCAGTTGCTCCTGCGGCGCATCGGTGTGCCAGCGGAACAGCCCCGGGCGCTTGAGTGCCAGTTGGCCGGCGGTTTCCTGCAGCTGGGTGCCGGTACCGTCCAGAGTCAGCTGGGAGAAACGGGCGCTGATGGTCTGCGCCTGGTTAAGCAGTTCGGTCAGACGTTTGACCGCCGCCTCGTCGTCCGCCTGGGCGGGGATGGCGACAACGGCCAGGGCGGACAGCAACAACATGCGCAGCAGTCGCATGGAAATCCTCTTCATAGACAAACTGGAAATTAGTCCCGCATCGGGCCCGGTGCGATCACTTCGCGCGAGCCATTGGTATTCATCGACGTAACCACGCCGGCCATCTCCATGGCTTCGATCATGCGGGCGGCACGGTTGTAGCCGATCTTCAGCTTGCGCTGCACGGCGGAGATGGAGGCGCGACGGCTCTCCAGCACGAAGTTGACCGCTTCGTCGTACAGCGGATCAGCCTCGCTGCCCTCACCGCCTTCGCTGCTGCTGCCGCCATCGAAGCCGCTACCGGCCTCCTCGACGCCAGCCAGGATATCTTCGATGTAGTCGGGCGAGCCGCGCTGCTTCCAGGCTTCGACCACGCGGTGCACTTCTTCGTCGGAAACGAAGGCGCCATGCACACGAATCGGCAGACCGGTGCCCGGCGGCAGGTAGAGCATGTCACCGTGGCCCAGCAGCTGTTCGGCGCCACCCTGGTCGAGGATGGTGCGCGAGTCGATCTTGCTGGAGACCTGGAAGGCCATGCGGGTCGGGATGTTGGCCTTGATCAGGCCGGTGATCACGTCGACCGACGGACGCTGGGTAGCGAGAATCAGATGGATACCGGCGGCACGCGCCTTCTGCGCGATACGCGCGATCAGCTCTTCAACCTTCTTGCCGACGATCATCATCATGTCGGCGAATTCGTCGACCACCACCACGATGGTCGGCAGGCTCTTCAGCAGCGGCGCTTCATCTTCCATGGACTCGCGGCGGTACAGCGGGTCGGTCAGCGGCGTACCGGCCTCCTCGGCATCCTTCACCTTGCGGTTGAAGCCGGCCAGGTTGCGCACGCCCATGGCAGCCATCAGCTTGTAGCGGCGCTCCATCTCGGCGACCGACCAGCGCAGGGCGTTGGCGGCCTCCTTCATGTCGGTCACCACCGGGCACAGCAAGTGCGGGATGCCTTCGTAGATCGACAGTTCGAGCATCTTCGGGTCGATCATGATCATCCGCGCCTCTTCCGGCGTGGATTTGAACAGGATCGACAGAATCATAGCGTTGACACCCACCGACTTACCGGAGCCGGTGGTACCGGCCACCAGCAGGTGCGGCATCTTGGCCAGGTCGGTGATCACCGGCTTGCCGCCGATATCGTGGCCCAGGGCCAGGGTTACCGGCGACTTGGCGTCGTCGTACTCGCTGGACGACAGCACCTCGGAGAACCGCACGATCTGCCGGTCTTCGTTGGGAATCTCGATGCCCACGGTGGTCTTGCCCGGAATCACCTCGACCACGCGCACGCTGATGATCGCCATCGAGCGCGCCAGGTCCTTGGCCAGGCCGGAAATACGGCTGACCTTGACCCCGGCAGCCAGCTGGATCTCGAAACGGGTGATCACCGGGCCCGGGTGCACGGATTCGACCATGACCTCGACGCCGAACTCCTTGAGCTTGATCTCCAGCAGGCGCGACATGGCCTCCAGAGATTCCGGCGAGTACTGCTTCTGCTTCTTCTCGGCGGCATCGAGAATCGAAATCGGCGGCAAGGTGCCAGCCACGGCGCTGTCTTCGAACAGCGAGACCTGTTTTTCCTTCAGCACACGCTTGCTCGGCTCCGGCGCTTTCGGCGCGGGCGGTGGCGCGATCACGGGCGCCGGTCGGCTCTCGCGCTCGCTCATATGCTTGCTCAGCGCTTCCTCGCGGGCGATCAGGCGCTCCTTGACCTTGGCCTGCTCGCGGCGATCGGGCACCACCGGTGCGGCCACTTCGCTGACGCGGTCGTCGACTTCACGCAGCTTGGCCACCAGTTGCTTGCGCTCGACCCGGGCACTCCACCAGCGGTTGATCAGGCTGTTGATCAGCTCGAACAGGTCCAGGGTGATCTTGCCGGTGACATCCATGACCTTGAACCAGGACAGGTCGGCAAATACGGTCAGGCCAAACAGGAACAACGAGATAAACAGCAGCGTGCTGCCCTGGATATTCAGGGCATTGACCGCCAGCACACTGAGGCTTTCACCCAGCGCACCACCCGCTGAAGCGGGCAAGCCGCTGCCATCCTGGAAGTGGATATCGGCCAATGCAGCGCCGGCCAGCACCAGGAAGACCAGGCCGATCAGGCGCCAGGAAAACAACCAGCCGCTCCACTGCCAGGGCAGATGGCGATTACGGAACACCTGCCAGGTCTTCACCGCCAACAGCAGCGGGAACAGGTAAGCAAAATAGCCGAGCACCATGAACAGGATGTCGGCGAACCAGGCGCCCGCGCGACCGGCGGCGTTCTGCACCTGTTCGACGTTGCTGGTATGGCTCCAGCCTGGGTCGTTCTGGTCGTAGGTCAGCAATGCCATCCACAGATAGAGGCAGAGCGCGCCAAGCGCGATAAGCGCACCTTCCTTGAGGCGGTAGTGCAACTGCTGGCGCCAGAGAGGGACCTGAGCTGTAGAGGTGGAATTCTTCAAAACGCTGCTATTCCTGCGCCCGGAGCGCGACCAACAATCAGTTGAAAACGTAAAGTCGGACCATTGTACGGATTTACAGGTCCGATGCCATGCCAGGCACTGGGCGCGTTTTGCCGCCTTTCCTGCTTCGGTGTAGCATACCGGCCAGCATCTTACGCACCGCTCAATTTGAGCATGCATTCTCTTTTGTGACAAAGGCTTATGAGGTCTTTTTATGAGCGAAGTCAAGCATTCACGCCTGATCATTCTGGGCTCCGGCCCTGCCGGCTACACCGCTGCCGTCTATGCCGCCCGCGCCAACCTCAAGCCCGTCATCATCACCGGCATCCAGCCCGGCGGCCAGCTGACCACCACCACCGAAGTCGACAACTGGCCAGGTGACGTGCACGGCCTGACCGGCCCGGCACTGATGCAGCGCATGCAGGAGCATGCCGAGCGTTTCGATACCGAGATCGTCTACGACCACATCCACACCGCCGAGTTGCAGCAGAAGCCCTTCACCCTCAAGGGCGACAGCGGCACCTACACCTGCGACGCCCTGATCATCGCCACCGGCGCCAGCGCCCAGTACCTCGGCCTGCCGTCGGAAGAAGCTTTCGCCGGCAAGGGCGTCTCCGCCTGCGCCACCTGCGACGGTTTCTTCTACCGCAACCAGGTGGTCTGCGTGATCGGCGGTGGCAACACGGCCGTGGAAGAAGCCCTGTACCTGTCCAACATCGCCAAGGAAGTGCACCTGATCCATCGCCGCGACAAGCTGCGCTCGGAGAAGATCCTGCAGGACAAGCTGTTCGAGAAGGCTGCCAACGGCAACATCCGCCTGCACTGGAACCACACCCTGGACGAAGTGCTGGGCGACGCCAGCGGCGTAACCGGCGTGCGCCTGATCAACACTGCCGACGGCAGCAAGAAGGAACTGCAACTGGCTGGCGTATTCATCGCCATCGGTCACAAGCCCAACACCGAGCTGTTCCAGGGCCAACTGGAAATGCGTGACGGCTACCTGCTGGTGCAGGGCGGCAACGAAGGCAATGCCACCCTGACCAGTATCGACGGCGTGTTTGCCGCCGGCGACGTGGCCGACCACGTCTACCGCCAGGCCATCACCTCGGCTGGCGCGGGCTGCATGGCCGCGCTCGACGCCGAAAAGTACCTCGACGTCTAAGCCGCAGCAGGCGGGCGCCCGGCGCCCGCCCTCCCCCGCATGCTGACCTGGCTGCAACGCGACACCCTCGACTTCCCGCCTCTGGATAAAGCCCTGCGCGAGCCCAATGGCCTGCTGGCAGCCGGTGGCGATCTGTCGCCTGCACGCCTGGTCGCCGCCTACCGGCATGGCTGCTTTCCCTGGTACTCACAAGGTCAACCGCTACTGTGGTGGTCGCCAGACCCACGCACGGTGTTGTTTCCCGATGAATTCCACCTGTCGCGCAGCCTGGCCAAGCTGATCCGCCAGCAGCGCTTCACGGTCAGCTTCGATCGCGATTTCGCCGCCGTCATCCAGGCCTGCGCCGAACCGCGTACCCATGCCGACGGCACCTGGATCACCACAAGCATGCAGAGCGCCTACCTGCACCTGCACCGCCAAGGCATCGCCCATTCGGTCGAAGTCTGGGAAAACGGACAGCTGGTCGGCGGACTCTACGGCCTGGCCATGGGTCAGCTGTTTTTCGGTGAGTCGATGTTCAGCCGCACGGACAACGCCTCGAAAGTCGGCTTCGCCACTCTGGTCGGCAAACTGCGTGAATGGGGCTTTGTCCTGATCGACTGCCAGATGCCCACTCAGCACCTGCACAGCTTTGGCGCCCGGGCGATACCACGCAGCGAGTTCGCGACTTACCTGCAGCGCCATCTCGACCAACCGAATAGCGCCGACTGGCTCGCCTAGGCGACTCCCGCAGCCTGGCATACACTTGTTCAAAGGTTTTCCCGAGGGTTGACCATGACCGAGCTGGCTCGCCTCAAGTTTTACGCCACCCAGCCACATCCTTGCAGCTACCTGCCCGAGGAACAGGCCACCACCCTGTTCCTCGACCCCAGCCAGCCCATGGATGTGCAGGTGTATGCCGAGCTCTCGGAAATGGGCTTTCGGCGTAGCGGTGACCATCTGTATCGCCCGCACTGCCAACGCTGCACCGCCTGCGTACCAGCCCGCATCCCTGCCGACCAGTTCCTGCCCAACCGCCAGCAGCGGCGCATCCTCAAACGCAACGCCGACATTCAGGTGCAAGCCGTACGCCCGGCGTTCAACGAGGAGTACTACGACCTCTACGTGCGCTACATCGAGCAGCGCCACGCAGATGGCGACATGTACCCACCCAGCCGTGACCAGTTCAGCACCTTCCTGGTTCGCGACCTGCCATTCGCGCGCTTCTACGAGTTCCGCCTGGAGGGCAAACTGCTGGCTATCGCCGTCACCGACATGCTGCCCAACGGCCTTTCGGCGGTTTATACCTTTTACGACCCTGATCAGGAACGGCGCAGCCTGGGCCGTTTCGCCATCCTCTGGCAGATCGGCGAAGCCGCACGCCTGGGCCTGCAAGCGGTCTACCTCGGCTACTGGATCAAGAACTGCCGCAAGATGAGCTACAAGACCCAGTACCGCCCCATTGAGCTGTTCGTCAATCAACGCTGGACAGTCCTCACCTGAATACCTTGGCGGCACACTGCATTTTCGGGCACAATGCACGCCGCTTTTGCCTGGGGCCAGTTGCGCCGGGCCATTCATTGGATACCGAGGGCTTTACTGCATGTCGAAAGAAGACAGCTTCGAAATGGAAGGCACTGTCGTCGACACCCTGCCCAACACCATGTTCCGTGTGGAGTTGGAAAATGGGCACGTCGTTACCGCGCATATCTCCGGAAAGATGCGCAAGAACTACATCCGCATTCTCACTGGCGACAAGGTCCGCGTCGAACTGACGCCATATGACCTGAGCAAGGGCCGCATCACCTACCGCGCCCGCTAAGAACCTGCTCAAAGCCTGCTGCGCGCTGGCCATGCCGTGTTGAAATCGGCCTGACTCTAGCTCACGAGCCATTGAACAAGCTCTAAGCCCAGTTGAAATGAAAACGCCCGGCACTGCCGGGCGTTTTCGTTTACCTGTTTTTCAGATCAAGCCGGCTCTGCCGTGGTCTCGAATTCGAAGCGCAGCTCATCGCCAACTAGCTCGATGTGCACTACGCCGCCATGCTCGGCCAGTTCACCGAAGAGGATTTCCTCGGCCAGCGGACGCTTGATCTTGTCCTGGATCAGGCGCGCCATCGGCCTTGCCCCCATCGCCACGTCATAGCCCTTCTCGGCCAGCCAGCCACGCGCCGCATCGCTGACTTCCAGCAGCACATGCTTGTCCTCGAGCTGCGCCTGCAGTTCGGTGAGGAACTTGTCGACGATGCTTTTGATCACTTCGTGACTCAGACGACCGAACTGGATGATGGTATCCAGGCGGTTGCGGAACTCCGGCGTGAAGCTTTTCTTGATCACTTCCATGGCATCGGTTGAGTGATCCTGGTAAGTGAAGCCGATCGACGCCCGTGCCGCGGTTTCCGCCCCGGCGTTGGTGGTCATGATCAGGATCACGTTACGGAAGTCGGCCTTGCGCCCGTTGTTGTCGGTCAGCGTGCCGTGATCCATCACCTGCAACAGCAGGTTGAAGACTTCCGGATGGGCCTTCTCGATTTCGTCGAGCAGCAACACGCAATGCGGCTGCTTGGTGATGGCCTCGGTGAGCAAGCCACCCTGATCGAAACCGACGTAGCCAGGAGGCGCACCGATCAGACGCGAAACAGTATGCCGCTCCATGTACTCGGACATGTCGAAACGTACCAGCTCGATACCCATGGCCTTGGCCAGCTGACGAGCGGCCTCGGTCTTGCCGACCCCGGTCGGCCCGGCGAACAGGAAAGAGCCCACCGGCTTGTCCGGCGCCTTCAGGCCTGCGCGTGACAGCTTGATCGCGGTCGCCAGCGAGTCGATCGCCGCATCCTGGCCGAATACGGTCAGCTTGAGGTCGCGCTCCAGATTGCGCAGCAGTTCCTTGTCGGAACTGGTGACGTGCTTCGGGGGAATCCGCGCGATCTTGGCGACAATGTCTTCGACCTGGGCGACTTCGATACGCTTGGCACGCTTGTCTTCCGGCTGCAGCCGCTGGTAGGCACCCGCCTCGTCGATCACATCGATGGCCTTGTCCGGCATGTGCCGGTCATTGATGTAGCGCGCCGCCAGCTCGGCCGCTGCGCGCAGGGCCTCGTCGCTGTACTCGATATGGTGATGCTGTTCGAAACGCGCCTTCAGCCCGCGCAGGATGCCAACGGTATCCTCGACCGACGGTTCGCTGACATCGACCTTCTGGAAGCGCCGCGCCAGAGCCCGGTCTTTCTCGAAGATGCCACGGAACTCCTGGAAGGTAGTAGAGCCAATGCAGCGGATCTCACCCGAGGACAGCAGCGGCTTGAGCAGGTTGGAGGCATCCATCACCCCGCCCGAAGCCGCGCCCGCGCCAATGATGGTGTGGATCTCGTCGATGAACAGGATCGCATGCGGGCGCTTGCGCAGCTCGTTGAGCAGCGCCTTGAAACGCTTCTCGAAATCGCCGCGGTATTTGGTACCGGCCAGCAAGGCACCGAGATCCAGGGAGTAGACCACGCTGTCAGCCAGCAGATCAGGCACCTGGCCGTCGACAATGCGCTTGGCCAGTCCTTCGGCGATGGCGGTCTTGCCGACACCGGCCTCACCCACCAGCAGCGGATTGTTCTTGCGCCGACGCGCGAGAATCTGCGCTACGCGCTCCACCTCGGGCTCGCGCCCGACCAACGGGTCGATACGGCCTTGGCGAGACAGTTCGTTCAGGTTGCTGGCATAAGCATCCAGCGGATTACCCGAGGAAGCGGACTCGCCCCCCTCGTCATCCTGCATTTCCTGCTCGCTGTCGGAATGATCGGCATGCCCCGGCACCTTGGAGATGCCATGGGCGATGTAATTGACCACATCGATGCGCGCGACGCTCTGCTGCTTGAGCAGGAATACCGCTTGGCTTTCCTGTTCGCTGAAGATTGCCACCAGCACGTTGGCGCCGGTAACTTCGCGCTTGCCCGAGCTCTGCACGTGAAACACCGCACGCTGCAGCACGCGCTGGAAGCCCAGGGTCGGCTGGGTTTCGCGGTCTTCATCGTGCTGCGGGATCAGTGGCGTGGTGGAGTCGATGAATTCCTGCAAATCATGACGAAGCTTGTCCAGATTGGCGCCGCAAGCGCGCAGGACGGTGGCTGCAGCCTCGTTATCCAGCAATGCCAGCAGCAGATGCTCGACCGTCATGAACTCATGCCGCTTGGAGCGTGCCTCCTTGAAGGCCAGATTGAGGGTGACTTCCAGCTCTCGATTCAACATAGCTTCACCTCTTACCCAAGCGTCCGGTATTAACCGTCCTTCTCTATTTCACAGAGTAGCGGATGCTGGCTTTCCCGGGCGTACTGGTTGACCTGCATGGCCTTGGTTTCTGCGATATCGCGGGTATACACACCGCAGATTGCCCGCCCCTCTGTATGGACGGTCAGCATGATCTTGGTTGCCAGCTCACGATTGTGGTTGAAGAACACCTCCAACACCTCGACCACGAAATCCATCGGCGTGTAGTCGTCGTTGAACAGCAGCACCTTGTACATCGGTGGCGCCTGCAACCGCGGCTTAGCTTCTTGGACAGCAAGACCCGAGGAATCATCCTCGTGCGTAGCTGGACGATCTTGATTGAATGTTAGACGAATCTGGCTGCTTGCATGCATGCGAAAGAGGATGCTTCGTGGCTGGGCGAATACAGATGCTAGACAGGTTTATGACTGGCTTCTCAGCCAGCTGCCGGAGCGCCTTGACTAACGGCAAAAGGGTGTTACAAACATTGAATACCCGTCTCGGGTATCGGGGTTCCGCGCCTTCGCCCAACCCGGCTGATTTCATGCGCGGAATTGAAGTGGATGATACTCCAGTGATGGAGTCCTTTGCAGAGGGATATCAGCATGCTTAGCGGTAAGGTCAAGTGGTTCAACAACGCCAAAGGCTACGGGTTCATCGTCGCCGACGGCCGAGATGAGGACCTATTCGCCCACTACTCGGCCATCCAGATGGACGGTTACAAGACTCTCAAGGCCGGCCAGCCGGTAAGCTTCGATATTCTGCAAGGTCCAAAGGGCCTGCATGCTGTGAATATCAGCGCCGCCCTGGCAACCAGTGAATCCCCGGCGACCATCAGTTCGCCACAAAGCACTCCGGTAGAAGCCTGATAAAGAGCTTGCAATAAAAAAGGCCGGTCAAATGACCGGCCTTTTTGTTACCACTCGTCGCTTAATTACATGTGCGCGATCATGGCATCGCCGAACTGCGAGCAGGACAGCAGCTTGGCGCCATCCATCAGACGCTCGAAGTCGTAAGTCACGGTCTTCGCACCGATGGCACCGTTGGTACCTTTGATGATCAGGTCCGCGGCTTCGGTCCAGCCCATGTGGCGCAGCATCATCTCGGCGGAGAGGATGACCGAACCCGGGTTGACCTTGTCCTGACCAGCGTACTTCGGCGCGGTGCCGTGGGTCGCTTCGAACATGGCGATGGTGTCGGACAGGTTGGCACCCGGCGCGATACCGATACCACCTACTTCGGCCGCCAGGGCATCGGACAGGTAGTCACCGTTCAGGTTCAGGGTAGCGATCACGTCATATTCGGCCGGACGCAGCAGGATCTGCTGCAGCATGGCGTCGGCGATGGCGTCCTTGACCACGATGTTCTTGCCGGTACGCGGGTTCTTGAACTGCATCCACGGACCGCCATCCAGCAGCTCGGCGCCGAACTCGTCACGCGCCACTTCGTAGCCCCAATCCTTGAAGGCACCTTCGGTGAACTTCATGATGTTGCCTTTGTGCACGATGGTCAGCGACTCGCGGTCGTTGTCGACGGTGTACTGCAGCGCCTTGCGCACCAGGCGCTTGGTGCCTTCCTTGGAAACCGGCTTGACGCCGATGCCGCAATCCTGGTCGAAACGGATCTTGGTGACGCCCATTTCTTCTTTCAGGAACTTGATGACCTTGGTCGCTTCAGGCGAACCGGCCTTCCACTCGATACCGGCATAAATATCTTCGGAGTTTTCGCGGAAGATGGTCATGTCGACGTCACCCGGACGCTTGACCGGGCTCGGCACGCCTTCGAACCAACGCACCGGGCGCAGGCAGACATACAGATCCAGTTCCTGGCGCAGGGCAACGTTCAGCGAACGGATGCCGCCACCGACCGGAGTGGTCAGCGGGCCTTTGATGGAAACAACGTAGTCGCGTACGGCTTCCAGGGTTTCTTTCGGCAGCCAGGTGTCCTGGTCGTAGACCTGGGTGGCTTTCTCGCCGGCGTAGACTTCCATCCAGGAAATCTTGCGCTCGCCGCCGTAGGCTTTCTCGACGGCCGCGTCGACGACCTTGATCATCACCGGGCTGATATCGACGCCGATGCCATCACCCTCGATGAACGGGATGATCGGGTTGTTCGGTACGTTCAGGGACATGTCGGCGTTGACGGTGATTTTGTCACCGGTCGCTGGCACCTGGATCTTCTGGTATCCCATGCTTGACTCCGTTGTTTTCGTGGTCTGACATTCCGCCGCGCGGATGGCGTGGCGAATGGAACTTTGGGTCTCGGAAAGGTGCCGCATTCTTGTAGTTTTTCTACAGAAAGTCACGCACTTTTCGACATTTCCTTACATCACTGGCGCCTCAAGAGCTGCACCGATACTGCCCTGCAGCCGTTCCTGTAGTCAAACTACAGGGAGCACTACACGGCGCCACAAACTGAACCGACTTTTATCCTAGCAGCTCAGCCCGAGAATGCGCTGATCTGGCCTCCGGCAGAATCTGCCACTAACATCCGCGACCTCATTTACGGAGGTTCCCATGCGCTTTACGCCCCATGTCACGGTAGCCACCGTGGTCGAAGACCAGGGACGCTTCCTGCTGGTCGAAGAGCTGGCTGGCGGCCAGGCGGTATTTAATCAGCCTGCCGGCCATCTGGAAGCAGACGAAAGTCTCATCGACGCCGCCTTGCGCGAAACCCTCGAGGAAACCGGCTGGCAGGTCGAGCTGACCGCCGTGACCGGCATCTACCTCTACACAGCCCCGAGCAATGGCGTCACCTACCAGCGCGTGTGCTTCGCCGCCAAGCCCCTGCTGCATCTGCCAGAGAGCCCGCTGGACGACGGCATCCTCGGCCCGCGCTGGCTGACCCGAGAGGAACTGGCGGCCCAGCCCGAACGCTGGCGCAGTGAACTGGTTATGCGCTGCATCGACGACTACCTGGCCGGCGAGCGCTTCCCGCTGAGCCTGATCCGCGACCCGGCCTGATTCGCCGCCGCACCGCAGCGCCTGTTAGAATCGCCGTCTTTATCGCAGTCACGCCCAGATCCCTATGCCCAGCAGCACCTCCCCCAGCACCCAGCGCGTCATCGTCGGCATGTCCGGCGGCGTGGACTCTTCCGTCTCGGCCCTGCTCCTGCTCGAACAGGGCTACCAGGTCGAAGGCCTGTTCATGAAGAACTGGGAAGAAGACGACGGCACCGAATACTGCACCGCCATGGATGATCTGGCCGACGCCCAAGCCGTGTGCGACAAGATCGGCATCAAGCTGCACACCGCCAACTTCGCCGCCGAATACTGGGACAACGTGTTCGAGCACTTCCTCGCCGAATACAAGGCCGGACGCACGCCGAACCCGGACATCCTGTGCAACCGCGAGATCAAGTTCAAAGCCTTCCTCGACTACGCCCTGAGCCTCGGCGCCGATCTGATCGCCACCGGCCACTACGTGCGCCGTCGCGACATCGACGGCCGCAGCGAGCTGCTCAAGGGGCTCGACCCGAACAAGGACCAGAGCTACTTCCTGCATGCCGTCGGCGGCGAGCAGATCGGCCGCACCCTGTTCCCGGTCGGCGAACTGGAAAAGCCCCAGGTGCGCGCCATCGCTGAGAAATACGAGCTGGCCACCGCCAAGAAGAAGGACTCCACCGGCATCTGCTTTATCGGCGAACGCCGCTTCAGCGACTTCCTCAAGCAGTACCTGCCGGCCCAGCCCGGCGATATCGAGACCATCGAGGGTGAAGTGATCGGCCGCCACCACGGCCTGATGTACCACACCATCGGCCAGCGCCAGGGCCTCGGCATCGGCGGCCTCAAGGATGCCGGCGACGAACCCTGGTACGTGCTAGCCAAGGACCTCAAACGCAACGTGCTGCTGGTCGGCCAGGGCAACGAACACCCCTGGCTGTTTAGCCGCGCCCTGCTCGCCTCGGAGATCTACTGGGTCAACCCCATCGACCTGAGCAGCCCGCGCCAACTGACCGCCAAGGTGCGCTACCGGCAGAGCGACCAGGCCTGCACCCTGGAACAGACCGCAGACGGCTACCGCGCCGTGTTCGCCGAGCCACAACGGGCCGTCACCCCCGGCCAGTCCGTGGTGTTCTACGACGGTGAGGTCTGCCTGGGTGGCGGCGTGATCGAGAGCGCCAAGCCTTGGTTTGCCGGAGCCGGCCTGGTATGAGCCCGATTCAGGAACAACTGACCGCACTGGCCGCCGTCTTCGAAGCCACCACCCTGGTCGACAAGATCGCCCGCACCGGCCAGGCCAGCGAAGCCGACATCACCTGCCTGCTCGGCAGCCTGCTGGTGCGTGAGCCGAAGAACACCCTGGACGTCTACGGCGGCGATGACCTCAACCTGCGCGAAGGTTACAAGGCCCTGGCCAGCGCCCTCGAACGCAACCCGGCGAGCCTGCAGCGCGAGCCGCTGCGCTACGCCCTGGCCCTGCTCGGCCTGGAGCGTCAGCTGGCCAAGCGCGACGACCTGCTGCAGGTGATCGGCAGTCGTCTGGACCAGATCCAGCAGCAGGTCGGCCACTTCGGCTTGACCCACGAGAACGTCATTTCTTCCTGCGGCGCGCTGTACCAGGACACCATCAGCACTTTCCGCCAACGCATCCAGGTGCAAGGCGACATGCGCTTCCTGCAGCAAGCCAACAACGCGGCAAAGATCCGTGCCCTGCTGCTGACCGGCATCCGCTCGGCGCGCCTGTGGCGCCAGCTCGGCGGCCATCGCTGGCAACTGGTGTTCAGCCGCGGCAAGCTGCTCAAGGAACTCTATCCGCTGCTGCGCAGCTGACATGAGCCTCCCGTCGCGCAGCGTAAAACCCCTGCAGGGCGCTCTGCTGCTGGCGTTCTCCGCCCTGCTGTTCTCGTTGATGGGCGTCGGCATCCGCGAAGTCTCGCTGAGCGTCAACAACGAGTCGGTGGTGTTCTTCCGCAACCTGGTTGGCGTGCTGTTCTTCCTGCCGCTGGTACTGCTCAAGGGCACCCAACCGCTGAAGACCGGGCGCCTGAAATCCCACCTGTGGCGCACCACCTATGGCCTGGCGGCCATGTATTGCTTCTTCTACGCCATCGCCCACCTGCCGTTGGCCGACGCCATGCTGTTTACCTACTCGGCACCGGTATTCACCCCCCTGATTGCCTGGTGGTGGCTGAAAGAACCACTGACCCGGCGCATGCTGCTGACCACCGGCATCGGCCTGATCGGTGTGCTGCTGGTGGCCAAACCCAGCCAGGCCCTGCTCGACAGCCAGGCGCTGGTCGGCCTGGCCGCCAGCATCCTGGCCGCCTTCGCCTTCGTCTCGATTCGCGAGATGAGCAATACCGAGCCGGCCTTTCGCATCGTCTTCTACTTCGCCCTGTTCAGCACCCTGATCTCCGCCATCCCGCTGACCTGGGCCTGGCAGGCACTGGATAGCCACGACCTGGGCCTGCTGCTGGTAATCGGTCTGCTCGCCACCGTCAGCCAGATCGTCATGTCCAAGGCCTACGCCCTGGCCCCACCCGGCATCATCGGACCGATCGCCTACCTGGCCATCGTCTTCGCCGGCCTGATCGCCTGGCTGCGCTGGGGTGAAACGCCCGATCTGACTTCACTGCTCGGCGCCGCGCTGATCTTCGCCGCCAGCCTGTTATCCATCAGCCGGCGCTGAACGGTCCATCGCCAATCGCGGCTGCCGTCACGTTTTCATGTATGATGTGCGCCCTTTTCGTTGACCGACAGTCCGAGAACGCCTCCATGCAGCTCTCCTCGCTCACCGCGGTTTCCCCCGTTGATGGCCGTTACGCCTCCAAAACCAGCGCCCTGCGCCCGATCTTCAGCGAATACGGCCTGATCCGTTTCCGCGTCATGGTCGAAGTCCGCTGGCTGCAGCGCCTGGCCGCCCATGAAGGCGTCGCCGAAGTCGCGCCCTTCTCCGCCGAAGCCCAGGCCATCCTCAACGAGCTGGCGGACAACTTCGCCATCGAGCACGCCGAGCGCGTGAAAGAGATCGAGCGCACCACCAACCACGACGTCAAAGCCGTGGAATACCTGCTCAAGGAACAGGCCGCCAAGCTGCCGGAACTGGCCGCGGTCAGCGAGTTCATCCACTTCGCCTGCACCAGCGAGGACATCAACAACCTGTCCCACGCCCTGATGCTGCGCGAAGGCCGCGACGGCGTGCTGCTGCCGCTGATGAAGCAGATCGCCGCCGCCATCCGCGAGCTGGCCGTCAAGTTCGCCGACGTACCGATGCTCTCGCGCACCCACGGCCAGCCGGCTTCGCCGACCACCCTGGGCAAGGAACTGGCCAACGTGGTCTACCGCCTGGAGCGCCAGATCGCTCAGGTTGCGGCCGTGCCGCTGCTGGGCAAGATCAACGGCGCCGTGGGCAACTACAACGCTCACCTGTCCGCCTACCCGCAGATCGACTGGGAAGCCAACGCCCGCCAGTTCATCGAAGGTGACCTGGGTCTGCAGTTCAACCCCTACACCACGCAGATCGAGCCGCACGACTACATCGCCGAGCTGTTCGACGCCATCGCCCGCTTCAACACCATCCTCATCGACTTCGACCGCGACGTCTGGGGCTACATCTCCCTCGGTTACTTCAAGCAGAAGACCGTGGCCGGTGAAATCGGCTCCTCGACCATGCCGCACAAGGTCAACCCGATTGACTTCGAAAACTCCGAAGGCAACCTGGGCATCGCTAACGCACTGTTCCAGCACCTGGCCAGCAAGCTGCCGATCTCCCGCTGGCAGCGCGACCTGACTGACTCCACCGTGCTGCGCAACCTTGGTGTCGGCTTCGCCCACAGCGTCATCGCCTACGAAGCCAGCCTCAAGGGCATCGGCAAGCTGGAGCTGAACGAAGCGCGCATCGCCGCCGACCTGGACGCCTGCTGGGAAGTCCTCGCCGAGCCGATCCAGACCGTGATGCGCCGCTATGCCATCGAGAACCCCTACGAGAAGCTCAAGGAGCTGACCCGCGGCAAAGGCATCAGCCCGGAGGCCCTGCTGACCTTCATCGACGGCCTGGACATGCCAGCCGCCGCCAAGGCAGAACTCAAGCAACTGACCCCGGCCAACTACATCGGCAACGCCGTAGCCCAGGCCAAGCGCGTCTGACCGACGCTTCTTACTTGCACGCCCGGCTGTGCCGGGCGTTTTTATTTCAAAGGCTTGAACATGACTACTGATGTACCTCTGCAACTGCTCGGCGGTCTTACAGCCCGTGAATTCCTGCGCGACTACTGGCAGAAGAAACCCCTGCTGATCCGCCAGGCCATCCCTGATTTCGAAAGCCCGATCAGCCCGGATGAACTGGCCGGTCTGGCCCTGGAAGAAGAAGTCGAATCGCGCCTGGTCGTCGAACACGGCGAGCGCCCCTGGGAACTGCGCCGAGGCCCGTTCGCCGAAGACGCCTTCAGCCAGCTACCAGAGCGCGACTGGACCCTGCTGGTGCAGGCCGTCGATCAGTTCGTCCCGGATGTCGCCGAGCTGCTCAAGCACTTCAACTTCCTGCCCAGCTGGCGCATCGACGACGTCATGGTCAGCTTCGCCGCACCGGGCGGCGGCGTCGGCCCGCACTACGACAACTATGACGTGTTCCTGCTCCAGGCCCACGGCCAGCGCCGCTGGAAGATTGGCCAGATGTGCGACGCCGACAGCGCCCTGCTGCCGCACGCCGACCTGCGCATCCTGGCCGACTTCGCGCAGACCGAAGAGTGGGTGCTGGAGCCCGGCGACATGCTCTACCTGCCGCCGCGCCTGGCCCACTTCGGCACCGCCGAGGATGACTGCATGACCTACTCGGTGGGCTTCCGCGCCCCCAGCGCCGCCGAGGTACTGACCCATTTCACCGACTTCCTCGCCCAGTTCCTGCCGGACGAAGAACGCTACAGCGACGCCGGCACCGCGCCGACCGACGACCCGCACCAGATCCAGCTGGACGCCCTCGACCGCCTCAAAGCCCTGTTGGCCGAGCACATGGGTGACGAGCGCCTGCTGCTGACCTGGTTCGGCCAGTTCATGACCGAGCCACGCTACCCCGAGCTGGTCGCCGGCACCGACGTCGAGGACGACGAATTCCTCGCCGCACTCAAGCAAGGTGCCGTACTGGTACGCAACCCCAGCGCACGCCTGGCCTGGAGCGAGCTGGATGTCGGCCTGGTGCTGTTCGCCAGCGGCCAGAGCCGCCTGCTGCCGAGCAGCCTGAAGGAACTGCTCAAGCTGATCTGCGCCGCCGACGCCCTGCACAGTGACAACCTCGGCCAATGGCTCGCCGACGAAGAGGGGCGTAAGCTGCTCTGTGAACTGGTCAAGCAAGGCAGCCTGGAGTTTGCTGATGAGTGAGATTCACGTCCGCCTAGCCCACTGGCAGAAGGACAATGCCGAGCTGCGGCGCATCCGCGAAGCCGTGTTCATCGCGGAACAAGCGGTGCCGGCAGAACTCGAATGGGATGACGAGGACATCGAGGCCGTGCACTTTCTCGCCCTCGAAGGCGACTACCCGATCGGCACCGCACGCCTGCTGGCCGACGGCCAGATCGGCCGGGTTTCGGTGCTCAAGGATTGGCGTGGCCTGAAAGTCGGCGACGCCCTGATGCATGCAGCCATCGCCGAAGCGGAAAACCGCGGCCAGCGTGAACAGAAGCTCAGCGCACAGGTGCATGCCACGGCCTTCTACGAGCGCCTGGGCTTTCACATCGAAGGTGCCGAGTACCTGGAAGCCGGCATCCCCCATGTGATGATGGTGCGCCATAGCGACTAGAACCCGTTTACGATCTTCTGGCCGTCGGCCATACGGCGTTAAAAACAGCCTCGGAATGCTCATTTACAGCTGCTTCCTCGGCTATTTTTGCCTTGTCTGGCTCTAGTCCAAAAGATCGCAAACGGATTCTTAGAGGTTCGGATGAACGACGAAAACGCCCCGCCCGACGAAATCCAGACCGAATTGCCGGCCATTGATTTTCAGTCGCCGGGGCGTTTTGCCGTGCACAATCCGGCCAGCCCTGGCGCCATCCCGGAACAGCGCGAACCCGCCCCCTTCCAGCTTGGCGAACACCAGGCCCTGCAGCGTTTCAGCAGCGCCGAAGAAGCCCAGGCCCATGCCCTGGCTCTGCTGCAACAGAGCCGCAGCAGCCTGTGTCTGTACACCCCTGACCTCGAACCCTGGCTGTACAACCACAGCAGCGTGCAGGACGCCTGTACCCGCTTCCTCCTGGCCAGCCCGAAGAACCGCCTGCGCATTCTCGTGCGCGATGTCTCGCGCCCGGTCAAGCAAGGCCATCGCCTGCTCAACCTGGCGCAGCGCATCAGCAGCAACCTGCATATCCGCCGCCTCAACCCGGACCACCCCAGCGAGGAAATCGCTTACCTGCTGGCCGACGCGCGCGGCCTGCTGCTGCGCTCGCACCCCGAGGACTACGCTGGCTATGCTTTGTATAACGACCCCGGCCGCTTTCGCCTGCAGCAGGCACTGTTCGACCAGGCCTGGGATATCAGCCTGCTAGACCCTGACCTACGGAGCTTCCTGCTATGACCTTGCGCGCCTGCCTGGCTGCCCTGCTGCTTGTCGTCAGCCTGCCATCACTGGCCGCCACCGAGCTGATTCAGCTGAACTACCGCACCGCCGACGAGGTGATCCCGGTGGTGCAGTCGGTGCTCGACGGCCAGGGCAAGGTCAGCCCCTACGGCAATCAACTGGTGGTCAACGCCTCGCCGGAAAAGATCCAGGAAATCCGCAACCTGCTCGGTCAGCTGGACACAGCGCCACGGCGCCTGCTGATCAGCGTCGATACCAGCGAATCGGGCTACCAGGACAACGAAGGCTATGCGGTCAATGGCTCGGCCAGCATCGGCGACGTCGACATAGAAGCCGGTCGCGGCGAAGTGCATGGGCGCGATCAGGTACGCATCATTCGCCGCAGCACCGACAGCCAGCGCGGTGGGGTGCAGCAGATCCAGACCACCGAAGGCTACCCGGCACTGATCCAGGTCGGCCAGAGCGTACCGCTGACCACCACCAGCACCGGCCCGTACGGCCAGGTCTACCAGAACACCCAGTACCGCAATGTCACTCAGGGCTACTACGTCACCGCCAGCCTGACGGGCGAAATCGTGCACATCAGCATCAGCAGCAACAACGACCGCATCAGCCGCAATCAGCCCGACGTAATCGACGTGCAGAGCACCGACACCCGGGTCAGTGGCAGACTGGGTGAATGGATCACCCTGGGTGGCGTCAGCGAACAGAGCCAGGGCAATAACGATGGCTTCCTGCGTCGCCACTCCACCCAGGGCGCCAACGACATGAGCATGCGCATCAAGGTTGACGCACTGGACTAGCCACAGCGGCCCTATCAGGGCATGTAGTGGCGACGCACGGCCACTACAAAATCGTTGACGAACACCCGTTTGAAGGGCATCATGACCCCGCTCCCGCTAGCCAGGGGCTCTGTAGAAGAGCCTCCAGATCGGCTCCGTACCACCATTCGGAACGATCCGTGTTTTAACAGCCCACAAGGCGTTTCGACGAGGTTGCGACTGGAACGAAAGTTGTCCTGAGGGACGGGGAAGCCTAAGCGTATAAGTAAGACCGCCAGACCAGTGCAGCGCACAGCCCAACGGTTTCCACGAACCGGCAAGCAGCGCCACCTGATCGACGGACTGCTTGCTCGTATCCCCCCTCCTCTCTGCTCCACTCTCGTCTCGGTCGATATTTCGACGTTCTGCTTTGTGTCGCCCGCAACACTGCAAGCTTTTTGCACGTTGGTTTTGGGTGGGAAGTCGGTGCTCAACCAAACTCACACTTTGAAGGATTGACCATGTCAGCTTATCAAAACGACATCAAAGCCGTTGCCGCACTCAAAGAAGCCGCCGGCAGCAGCTGGAGCGCTATTGACCCGGAGTCCGTGGCTCGCATGCGTGCCCAGAACCGCTTCAAAACCGGTCTGGAAATCGCTCAGTACACTGCCGACATCATGCGCAAAGACATGGCTGAGTACGATGCCGACTCCTCCGTCTACACCCAGTCGCTGGGTTGCTGGCACGGCTTCATCGGTCAGCAGAAGCTGATTTCGATCAAGAAGCACCTGAAGACCACCAACAAGCGCTACCTCTACCTGTCGGGCTGGATGGTTGCTGCTCTGCGTTCGGATTTCGGTCCGCTGCCGGATCAGTCCATGCACGAGAAAACTTCGGTTTCCGGCCTGATCGAAGAGCTGTACACCTTCCTGCGTCAAGCCGACGCCCGTGAACTGGACCTGCTGTTCACCGCCCTGGACACCGCTCGCGCTGCTGGCGACAAAGTCAAAGCAGACGAAATCCAGGCTCAGATCGACGGCTACGAAACTCACGTCGTACCGATCATCGCCGACATCGACGCTGGCTTCGGTAACCCGGAAGCCACCTACCTGCTGGCCAAGAAAATGATCGAAGCGGGTGCTTGCTGCATCCAGATCGAAAACCAGGTTTCCGACGAGAAGCAGTGCGGCCACCAGGACGGTAAAGTCACCGTTCCTCACGCCGACTTCCTGGCCAAGATCAACGCTGTTCGCTACGCATTCCTCGAGCTGGGCATCGACAACGGCGTGATCGTTGCTCGTACCGACTCCCTGGGTGCCGGCCTGACCAAGCAGATCGCTGTTACCAACCAGCCGGGCGACCTGGGCGACCAGTACAACTCCTTCCTGGATTGCGAAGAAGTCTCCCCTGCCGACCTGAAGAACGGCGACGTCGTTCTGAACCGTGAAGGCAAGCTGCTGCGTCCGAAGCGTCTGCCGTCCAACCTGTTCCAGTTCCGCGCTGGCACCGGTGAAGCACGCTGCGTACTGGACAGCATCACCTCGCTGCAGAACGGCGCTGACATGCTGTGGATCGAAACCGAGAAGCCGCACGTTGGCCAGATCGCTGCCATGGTTGACGAGATCCGCAAGGTCATCCCGAACGCCAAGCTGGTCTACAACAACAGCCCGTCCTTCAACTGGACCCTGAACTTCCGCCAGCAGGTATTCGACGCGTTCGCTGCCGAAGGCAAAGACGTTTCTGCCTACGACCGCGCCAAGCTGATGAGCGTCGACTACGACGAAACCGAGCTGGCCCAGGTTGCTGACGAGAAGATCCGTACCTTCCAGCGTGATGGCTCGGCTCGTGCCGGCATCTTCCACCACCTGATCACTCTGCCGACCTACCACACCGCCGCGCTGTCCACCGACAACCTGGCCAAAGGGTACTTCGCAGACCAGGGCATGCTGGCCTACGTGAAAGGCGTTCAGCGTCAGGAGATCCGTCAAGGTATCGCCTGCGTTAAGCACCAGAACATGTCCGGCTCCGACATCGGCGACGCTCACAAAGAGTACTTCGCTGGTGAAGCAGCTCTGAAAGCCGGCGGCAAAGACAACACCATGAACCAGTTCAGCTAAGAACCGGTTCATCGGCCAGGGCCACGCCCCGAACCGAATGTGTTGCCAGAAAAACCCCAGCAGCGATGCTGGGGTTTTTCGTTTCTGGCTCAATAACGCCGAATCCAACCAGAGAAAAAGCGCTAGAGAGCATGCAAAGCTCAGCCGAGAAGCGACTCGAACCGTAAAAATCAGTCATTTATCTGTTCTGCAAAAATTCAGAACACACTGATCACAGTCTGGAAAAACCAGCACCTGTAAACAATTACCGACAGATATCTTTCATAAAGGCGTCAAGCTGCTCCAGATAAACGCCAGAAAAGCCATCAGACCAAAGCATTAGAGCCCCTTCCAGCGACCACAGGCCAGGCGCCTCTAGGCCTGCACGACCTCTGCAAGAGCGCAGTCCGTTCATTTTTTTATTCAGAAAAATTTACTTACTACGCCATGCGCGCATAAAATTGCGCCCATACTTTGCAGGGCAACCCGAGCCGGGTTGTACCTCTCCATAATAGAAGGCCGTCCCTTACCCAAGGAGAACCGGCATGCCTGATGCGGTAACGACCATGTCCCACAACTGGGCTTTTGCCATTTTCCTGCTCGGCGTCTTCGGGCTCATCGGTTTCATGCTCGGTCTTTCCAGCCTGCTGGGGAGCAAAGCCTGGGGGCGCAGCAAGAACGAACCCTTCGAATCCGGCATGCTGCCCGTTGGCAGTGCACGCCTGCGCCTCTCGGCAAAGTTCTATCTGGTCGCGATGCTGTTCGTGATCTTCGACGTTGAAGCCCTCTTTCTCTTCGCTTGGGCAGTCTCGGTGCGCGAAAGCGGCTGGGCCGGCCTGATCGAAGCTACAGTTTTTATAGCAATTCTGTTGGCAGGTCTTGTCTATCTTTGGCGTATCGGTGCGCTCGACTGGGCACCCGAGGGTCGTCGTAATCGGCAGGCGAAGCTAAAACAATGAGGCTTTGGCGATGCAATACAAACTTACTCGGATCGATCCGGATGCGCCTAACGAGCAGTATCCGATCGGCGAGCGGGAGACTGTCTCCGACCCGCTGCTAGAAGACCAGGTCCACAAGAACATCTACATGGGCAAGCTCGAAGATGTTCTCAGCGGTGCGGTGAACTGGGGTCGCAAGAACTCCCTGTGGCCGTACAACTTCGGTCTGTCTTGCTGTTACGTGGAAATGACCACCGCCTTCACCGCGCCGCACGATATCGCGCGCTTCGGTGCGGAAGTCATTCGTGCGTCCCCGCGCCAGGCCGACTTCATGGTCATCGCCGGCACCTGCTTCATCAAGATGGCGCCGATCATCCAGCGCCTCTATGAGCAGATGCTGGAACCCAAGTGGGTGATTTCCATGGGCTCGTGCGCCAACTCCGGCGGCATGTACGACATCTACTCGGTAGTCCAGGGGGTCGACAAGTTCCTCCCGGTCGACGTCTATATTCCTGGCTGCCCGCCCCGCCCCGAAGCATTCCTGCAAGGCCTGATGCTGCTGCAGGAATCCATCGGCAAGGAGCGTCGCCCGCTGTCCTGGGTCGTTGGCGACCAAGGCGTTTACCGTGCCGACATGCCGTCGCAGAAAGAACAGCGCCGCGCAGAACGCATCGCTGTAACCAACCTGCGCAGCCCAGACGAAGTGTGATCCGGCTCTTCGAGCCTGCTCACTGACGCCGTACACCGATAGCGACCGAGACCATGACTGCAGACAGCATTCTGTCCATTCCGCCATACAAGGCCGACGACCAAGATGTGGTCATCGAGCTGAATTCCCGCTTTGGTGCCGAGACCTTTACCGTCCAGAGCACCCGCACCGGCATGCCGGTGCTGTGGGTTTCCCGCGACCGCCTGATCAATGTCCTGACCTTCCTGCGCAACCTGCCGCGCCCCTACGTCATGCTGTACGACCTGCATGGCGTCGACGAGCGCCTGCGCACCCAGCGCCGCGGCCTGCCGGGCGCCGACTTCACGGTGTTCTACCACCTGATGTCGGTCGAGCGTAACAGCGACATCATGATCAAGGTCGCCCTCAAGGAAGGTGACCTCAACGTCCCCACCGTCACCGGTATCTGGCCGAATGCCAACTGGTACGAACGCGAAGTCTGGGACCTCTACGGCATCACCTTCCAGGGCCACCCGCACCTGACCCGCATCATGATGCCGCCGACCTGGGAAGGTCACCCGCTGCGCAAGGACTACCCGGCGCGCGCCACCGAATTCGATCCGTTCAGCCTGACCCTGGCCAAGCAGCAGCTCGAGGAAGAGTCGGCGCGCTTCAAGCCGGAAGACTGGGGCATGAAGCGTGGCAGCGAGCACGAGGACTACATGTTCCTCAACCTCGGCCCCAACCACCCGTCTGCCCACGGTGCGTTCCGCATCATCCTGCAGCTGGACGGTGAAGAGATCGTCGACTGCGTACCGGACATTGGCTACCACCACCGTGGCGCCGAGAAGATGGCCGAGCGTCAGTCCTGGCACAGCTTTATTCCGTACACCGACCGCATCGACTACCTCGGCGGGGTGATGAACAACCTGCCGTACGTGCTCGCCGTGGAAAAACTGGCCGGCATCAAGGTGCCGCAGAAGGTCGACGTCATCCGCATCATGATGGCCGAGTTCTTCCGCATCACCAGCCACCTGCTGTTCCTCGGTACCTATATCCAGGACGTCGGGGCGATGACCCCGGTGTTCTTCACCTTCACCGACCGCCAGCGCGCCTACAAGGTGATCGAAGCCATCACCGGTTTCCGCCTGCACCCGGCCTGGTACCGCATCGGTGGCGTCGCCCACGACCTGCCGCGTGGCTGGCAGGGCCTGGTCAAGGAATTCGTCGACTGGCTGCCCAAGCGCCTCGACGAGTACACCAAGGCCGCCCTGAAAAACAGCATCCTGATTGGCCGTACCAAGGGCGTGGCCCAGTACAACACCAAGGAAGCGCTGGAATGGGGCGTCACCGGTGCCGGCCTGCGTTCCACCGGCCTCGATTTCGACCTGCGCAAGGCACGCCCGTACTCCGGCTACGAGAACTTCGAATTCGAAGTGCCGCTGGCCGTCAACGGCGATGCCTATGACCGCTGCATGGTTCGCGTGGAAGAGATGCGCCAAAGCATCAAGATCATCGACCAGTGCCTGCGCAACATGCCGGAAGGCCCGTACAAAGCGGATCACCCGCTGACCACGCCGCCGCCGAAAGAGCGCACCCTGCAACACATCGAGACCCTGATCACCCACTTCCTGCAAGTCTCCTGGGGCCCGGTGATGCCGGCCAACGAGAGCCTGCAGATGATCGAGGCGACCAAGGGCATCAACAGCTACTACCTGACGAGCGACGGCAGCACCATGAGCTACCGCACCCGGATTCGCACGCCCAGCTTCCCGCATCTGCAGCAGATCCCTTCGGTGATCCGCGGCAGCATGGTGGCGGACCTGATCGCGTACCTGGGCAGTATCGACTTCGTTATGGCCGACGTGGACCGCTGATTATGAGCACCCTGATCCAGACCGACCGTTTTGCCCTGAGCGAAACCGAGCGCTCGGCCATTGAGCACGAGATGCACCACTACGAGGACCCGCGCGCGGCGTCCATCGAAGCCCTGAAGATCGTGCAGAAAGAGCGCGGCTGGGTGCCGGACGGCGCCGCCGATGCCATCGGCGAAGTCCTCGGCATTCCGGCCAGCGACGTCGAAGGCGTGGCCACCTTCTATAGTCAGATTTTCCGCCAGCCGGTGGGGCGCCACATCATCCGCGTGTGCGACAGCATGACCTGCTTTGTCGGCGGCCACGAAAACCTGCTCGGCAGCCTCAAGGACAAGCTGGGCATCGTTCCCGGCCAGACCACCGCCGACGGCCGTTTCACCCTGCTGCCGGTGTGCTGCCTGGGCAACTGCGACAAGGCCCCGGCGGTGATGATCGACGACGATACCTACGGCAACCTCGACGCCAAGGGCATCACCCAACTGCTGGAGGGCTACGTATGAGCATCAAAACGCTGACCTCCATCGGCCCGGCCAACACCATCGCCCGCAACGAAGAAACCCACCCGCTGACCTGGCGCCTGCGTGACGACGCCCAGCCGGTATGGCTCGACGAGTACCAGGCAAAGAACGGCTACGCTGCCGCACGCAAGGCCCTGGGCGAAATGGCCCAGGCCGACATCGTGCAGACGGTCAAGGACTCCGGCCTCAAGGGCCGCGGCGGTGCGGGCTTCCCCACCGGCGTGAAGTGGGGCCTGATGCCCGCCGACGAATCCATGAATATCCGCTACCTGCTGTGCAATGCGGACGAGATGGAGCCGAACACCTGGAAAGACCGCATGCTCATGGAGCAGCTGCCGCACCTGCTGGTGGAAGGCATGCTGATCTCCGCGCGCGCGCTCAAGGCCTATCGCGGCTACATCTTCCTGCGCGGCGAGTACGTCGACGCGGCCACTAACCTCAACCGCGCCATCGAAGAAGCCAAGGCCGCCGGCCTGCTGGGCAAGAACATCCTCGGCAGCGGCTTCGATTTCGAGCTGTTCGTCCACACCGGTGCCGGCCGCTATATCTGCGGTGAAGAAACCGCGCTGATCAACTCCCTGGAAGGCCGCCGCGCCAACCCGCGTTCCAAGCCGCCCTTCCCCGCCGCCGTCGGCGTATGGGGCAAGCCGACCTGCGTGAACAACGTCGAGACCCTGTGCAACGTGCCGGCAATCGTCGCCAACGGCGTCGACTGGTACAAGACCCTGGCCCGCCCAGGCAGCGAAGACATGGGCACCAAGCTGATGGGCTTCTCCGGCAAGGTGAAGAACCCGGGCCTGTGGGAACTGCCTTTCGGCCTGCCCGCCCGTGAGCTGTTCGAGGACTACGCCGGCGGCATGCGCGACGGCTACAAGCTGAAATGCTGGCAGCCCGGTGGCGCCGGTACCGGCTTCCTGCTGCCCGAGCACCTAGATGCCTCGATGTACGCCGCCGGCATCGCCAAGGTCGGCACCCGCATGGGTACCGGCCTGGCCCTGGCCGTGGACGACAGCGTCAACATGGTCTCGCTGCTGCGCAACATGGAAGAGTTCTTCGCCCGCGAGTCGTGCGGCTGGTGCACCCCATGCCGCGACGGTCTGCCGTGGAGCGTGAAGATTCTGCGCGCCCTGGAGCGCGGCCAAGGCACCCAGCAGGACATCGACACCCTGCTCGGCCTGGTCAACTTCCTCGGCCCCGGCAAGACCTTCTGTGCTCATGCACCGGGTGCCGTCGAGCCATTGGGTAGCGCAATCAAGTATTTCCGTCCGGAGTTCGAGGCTGGCGTGGCCAGCAGTAGCGCCCCGGCAACGACGGGGCAATTCGCCCCCGCGTGAAGTTTTGCGTGACGGTGGCCACTCACCCGGCCCCGTGACACACCGTGATTCCATTAGCCAAGCCCGCTTCGGTGGGTAAAGAAGAAACCTGAACCATGGCCACTATCCACGTAGACGGCAAAGATTTCGAAGTCGACGGTGCGGACAACCTGCTGCAGGCCTGTCTGTCCCTCGGTCTCGACATCCCCTACTTCTGCTGGCACCCGGCGCTCGGTAGCGTCGGGGCCTGCCGCCAGTGCGCGGTAAAGCAGTACAGCGACGAGAACGACAAGCGCGGCCGCATCGTCATGTCGTGCATGACGCCTGCCACCGACAACACCTGGATCAGTATCGACGATGAGGAATCCAAGGCGTTCCGCGCCAGCGTCGTCGAATGGCTGATGACCAACCACCCGCACGACTGCCCGGTGTGCGAGGAAGGCGGTCACTGCCACCTGCAAGACATGACGGTGATGACCGGCCACAACGAGCGCCGCTATCGCTTCACCAAGCGCACCCACCAGAACCAGCAGCTCGGCCCGTTCATTTCCCACGAGATGAACCGCTGCATCGCCTGCTACCGCTGCGTGCGCTACTACAAGGACTATGCCGGCGGCACCGACCTGGGCGTCTATGGCGCGCATGACAACGTGTACTTCGGCCGTGTCGAAGACGGCGTGCTGGAAAGCGAGTTCTCCGGCAACCTGGTCGAGGTCTGCCCGACCGGCGTATTTACCGACAAGACTCACTCCGAGCGCTACAACCGCAAGTGGGACATGCAGTTCGCCCCGAGCATCTGCCACGGCTGCGCCAGCGGCTGCAACACCAGCCCGGGCGAGCGTTACGGCGAGATCCGCCGCATCGAGAACCGCTTCAACGGTGACGTGAACCAGTACTTCCTGTGTGACCGCGGCCGCTTCGGCTATGGCTACGTCAACCGTGAAGACCGTCCGCGTCAGCCGCTCTTCGGCGAAGCCAAACTGGGCATCGACGCCGCATTGGACAAAGCCGCCGAGCTGCTCAAGGGCAAACGCGTGATCGGCATTGGTTCGCCGCGCGCCAGCCTGGAAGGCAACTTCGCCCTGCGCGAACTGGTCGGCGAGGCCAACTACTACAGCGGCATCGCCGCTGCCGAACTGGACAACCTGCGCCTGATCCGCGACACCCTGCAGAACGGCCCGCTGCCGGTGCCGACCCTGCGCGAGGTGGAACTGCACGACGCGGTGTTCGTCCTCGGCGAAGACCTGACCCAGACCGCCGCGCGCCTGGCCCTGGCCCTGCGTCAGACGGTCAAGGGCAAGGCCACCGAAATCGCCGCCTCGATGAAGATCCAGGATTGGCACATGGCGGCCGTGCAGAACGTCGCCCAGGACGCGCTGCACCCGCTGTTCATCGCTAGCGTCACCCCAACTCGCCTCGACGACATCGCCGAAGCCTGCGTGCACGCTGCCCCGGCCGACCTGGCCCGTATCGGCTTCGCCGTGGCCCACGCCATCGACCCGAGCGCCCCGGCCGTGACCGGCCTGGATGCCGACGCCGCCGAGCTGGTGCAACTGATCGCCGACGCCCTGCTGAATGCCAAGCGCCCGCTGATCGTCTCCGGCGCCTCGCTGGGCAGCAAGGAACTGATTGAGGCCGCGGCCAACATCGCCAGCGCGCTGAAGAATCGCGAGAAGAACGGCTCGATCAGCCTGGTGGTGCCGGAAGCCAACAGCATGGGCCTGGCCCTGTTCCTGGGTGAAGAGATCGGTGGGAAATCCGTGGATGCCGCACTGGAGGCCCTGACCGCCGGCCAGGCCGACGCGCTGATCGTGCTGGAAAACGACCTGTACCACCGCGCCGATGCTGCCAAGGTCGACGCCGCCCTGGCCGCTGCCAAGGTGGTGATCGTTGCCGACCACCAGCAGACCGCGACCAGTGCCAAGGCCCACCTGGTGCTGCCGGCTGCCAGCTTCGCCGAAGGCGACGGCACCCTGGTCAGCCTGGAAGGCCGCGCCCAGCGCTTCTTCCAGGTGTTCGAGCCGAGTTACTACGACAGCAACATTCTGGTCCGTGAAGGCTGGCGCTGGCTGCATGCGCTGCACAGCACAATGCAGGGCAAAGCCGTGGACTGGAGCCAGCTTGATCAAGTGACGGCCGCCGTTGCCGCCAGCAGCAATGTGCTGGCCGGCATCACTGCTGCCGCGCCGAGCGCCTCGTTCCGCATCAAGGGCATGAAGCTGGCGCGCGAGCCGCTGCGCTACAGCGGTCGTACCGCCATGCGCGCCAATATCAGCGTGCACGAACCACGTCAGCCGCAGGACCAGGACTCGGCCTTCGCCTTCTCCATGGAAGGCTACTCGGGCAGCAAGGAAGACCGTCAGCAGATTCCGTTTGCCTGGTCGCCAGGCTGGAACTCGCCGCAGGCCTGGAACAAGTTCCAGGACGAAGTCGGCGGTCATCTGCGTGCCGGTGATCCGGGCGTACGCCTGATCGAAGCCAAGGGCGCCAGCCTGCCGTGGTTTGCCGTGACTGCCGCCTTCAACCCGGCCCAGGGCACCCTGCAGGCCGTACCGCTGCATCACCTGTTCGGTAGCGAGGAAACCTCGTCGCGCGCCGCGCCGATCCAGGAGCGCATCCCGCAGCCTTATGTGGCGCTGGCCAAGGCCGAAGCCGACCGCCTCGGTGTCAACCAAGGTGCCTGGCTCAGCCTGAGCGTTAACGGCCAGGCCCTGCGCCTGCCGCTGCAGATAAACGAAGACATGGCCATCGGCCTGGTCGGCCTGCCGGTCGGCTTGCCGGGCATTCCGGCAGCTATCGCCGGCGCCGTGGTGACTGGCGTTCAGGAGGCCGCGCAATGAGCTGGTTCACTCCTGAGGTGATTGATGTACTGATCGCCGTACTCAAGGCCATCGTCATCCTGCTGGTGGTGGTGATCAGTGGCGCGCTGCTGAGCTTCGTCGAACGCCGTCTGCTCGGCTGGTGGCAGGACCGCTACGGTCCGAACCGCGTCGGCCCGTTCGGCATGTTCCAGATCGTCGCCGACATGCTGAAGATGTTCTTCAAGGAAGACTGGACGCCACCGTTCGCCGACAAGGCGATCTTCATCCTGGCGCCGATGATCGCCTTCGCCGCCATGCTGATGGCCTTCGCGATCATCCCGGTCACCCCGACCTGGGGTGTGGCGGACCTGAACATCGGCATCCTGTTCTTCTTCGCCATGGCCGGTCTGTCGGTGTACGCCGTGCTGTTCGCCGGCTGGTCGAGCAACAACAAGTTCGCCCTGCTCGGTGCCCTGCGCGCCTCGGCCCAGACCGTGTCCTACGAGGTGTTCCTGGCCCTGGCGCTGATGGGTATCGTCGCCCAGGTTGGCTCGTTCAACATGCGCGACATCGTCGATTACCAGGCCGAGAACCTGTGGTTCATCATTCCGCAGTTCTTCGGTTTCTGTACCTTCTTTATCGCTGGCGTCGCCGTGACTCACCGTCACCCGTTCGACCAGCCGGAAGCGGAGCAGGAACTGGCCGACGGTTATCACATCGAATATGCCGGGATGAAATGGGGCATGTTCTTCGTCGGTGAATACATCGGCATCGTGACCATTTCGGCGCTGCTGGTGACCCTGTTCTTCGGCGGCTGGCACGGTCCGTTCGGCATCCTGCCGCAGATTCCGTTCATCTGGTTCGCCCTGAAAACCTGCTTCTTCATCATGATCTTCATCCTGCTGCGCGCCTCGATTCCGCGCCCACGGTATGACCAGGTCATGGCCTTCAGCTGGAAGTTCTGTCTGCCGCTGACCCTGATCAACCTGCTGGTGACCGGCGCAGTTGTGCTGGCTACGGCCCAGTAAGGAGTAATACGCGATGATCAAATACATCTGGGATGTGGTGCATGGCACCTGGACCCAACTGCGCAGCCTGGTGATGGTGTTCAGTCACGGCTTCCGCAAACGCGACACCCTGCAGTACCCGGAAGAAGCCGTGTACCTGCCGCCGCGCTACCGTGGCCGCATCGTGCTGACCCGCGACCCCGACGGCGAAGAACGCTGCGTAGCCTGCAACCTGTGCGCCGTGGCCTGCCCGGTCGGTTGCATCTCGCTGCAGAAGGCCGAGACCCCGGACGGCCGCTGGTACCCAGATTTCTTCCGCATCAACTTCTCGCGCTGCATCTTCTGCGGCCTGTGCGAAGAGGCCTGCCCGACCACCGCGATCCAGCTCACCCCGGATTTCGAAATGGGCGAGTTCAAGCGCCAGGACCTGGTGTACGAGAAGGAAGATCTGCTGATCAGCGGCCCGGGCAAGAACCCGGACTACAACTTCTACCGCGTTGCCGGTATGGCCATCGCCGGCAAGCCGAAAGGCGCCGCGCAGAATGAAGCCGAACCGATCAACGTCAAAAGCCTGCTGCCCTAAGGAGAGGACATGGAATTCGCTTTCTACCTCGCCGCGGGTGTTGCCGTGGCGTCCACCGTCAGGGTCATCACCGCGAGCAATCCGGTACACGCCCTGCTCTATCTGATCCTCTCGTTGCTGGCTGTGGCCATGACCTTCTTCGCCCTCGGCGCGCCGTTCGCCGGCGCCCTGGAGATCATCGTCTACGCCGGCGCGATCATGGTGCTGTTCGTCTTCGTGGTGATGATGCTCAACCTCGGCCCGGCTGCTGCCGAGCAGGAGAAGAAATGGCTGACGCCCGGCATCTGGACCGGGCCGGCGATTCTCTCCGCGATTCTCCTCGGCCAGCTGCTCTATGTGCTGTTCCAGGCTCCGAGCGGCGCGGCCATCGGTCTGGTGACCGTGGATGCCAAGGCCGTCGGCATTGCCCTGTACGGCCCCTACCTGCTGGCCGTCGAGCTGGCCTCGATGCTGCTGCTCGCCGCCCTGGTCGCCGCCTACCACCTGGGTCGCCACGAAGCTAAGGATGCAACGCCATGAATGCAATTCCCATGGAGCACGGCCTGGCCCTGGCCGGCGTGCTGTTCAGCCTGGGCCTGATCGGCCTGATGGTACGGCGTAACATCCTGTTCGTGCTGATGAGCCTGGAAGTGATGATGAACGCCACCGCCCTGGCCTTTGTGGTCGCCGGCAGCCGCTGGGTACAGGCTGACGGGCAGATCATGTTCATTCTGGTGATCACCCTGGCTGCTGCCGAGGCCAGTATCGGCCTGGCGATCCTGCTGCAGCTGTATCGCCGCTTCAACACCCTCGATATCGACGCTGCCAGCGAGATGCGCGGATGAATCTTCTATTCCTGACTTGCCTGTTCCCCCTGCTCGGCTGGTTCTTGCTGGCCTTCTCCCGTGGCCGCTTCTCCGAGAACCTCTCCGCCCTGATCGGCGTCGGCTCGGTCGGCCTGTCGGCGCTCACCGCCGGCTGGGTGATCCTGCAGTTCAACCTCAACCCGCCTGAGGGTGGCGTATTCACCCAGGTGCTCTGGCAGTGGATGAACGTCGCCGGCTTCGCGCCGAGCTTCACCCTGTATCTGGACGGTCTGTCGCTGACCATGCTCGGCGTGGTCACCGGCGTGGGCTTCCTCATCCACCTGTTCGCCAGCTGGTACATGCGCGGTGAAGAGGGCTATTCGCGCTTCTTCGCCTACACCAATCTGTTCATCTTCAGCATGCTGCTGCTGGTGCTCGGCGATAACCTGCTGGTGCTGTACTTCGGCTGGGAAGGCGTGGGCCTGTGTTCCTACCTGCTGATCGGCTTCTACTTCAAGCACACGCCGAATGGCAACGCGGCGCTGAAGGCCTTTATCGTCACCCGCGTCGGCGACGTGTTCATGGCCATCGGCCTGTTCATTCTGTTCCTGCATCTCGGCACCCTGAATATCCAGGAGCTGATGGTGCTGGCGCCGCAGAAGTACGTGGCCGGTGACAGCTGGCTGTGGATTGCCACCCTGATGCTGCTCGGCGGCGCGGTCGGCAAGTCTGCCCAGCTGCCGCTGCAGACCTGGCTGGCCGACGCCATGGCCGGCCCGACCCCGGTCTCGGCACTGATCCACGCGGCGACCATGGTCACCGCCGGCGTCTACCTGATCGCGCGGACCCACGGCCTGTTCCTGCTGACTCCGGACATCCTCGAGCTGGTCGGTATCGTTGGTGGCGTGACCCTGGTGCTGGCGGGCTTCGCCGCCCTGGTGCAGACCGACATCAAGCGCATCCTCGCCTACTCGACCATGAGCCAGATCGGCTACATGTTCCTCGCCCTCGGCGTGCAGGCCTGGGACGCGGCGATCTTCCACCTGATGACCCACGCCTTCTTCAAGGCCCTGCTGTTCCTCGCTTCGGGTGCGGTGATCAACGCCTGCCACCATGAGCAGAACATCTTCAAGATGGGCGGTCTGTGGAAGAAACTGCCGCTGGCCTACACCAGCTTCATCGTCGGTGGCGCCGCGCTGGCCGCCCTGCCGCTGATCACCGCCGGTTTCTACTCGAAGGACGAGATCCTCTGGGAGGCCTTCGCCAGTGGTCACAGCGAGCTGCTCTATGCCGGTCTGGTTGGTGCCTTCCTGACCTCGATCTACACCTTCCGCCTGATCTTCATCGCCTTCCACGGCGAGCAGCAGACCGAGGCCCATGCCGGTCATGGCGTGGCCCACTGGCTGCCGCTGGGTGTACTGATCGTGCTGTCGACCTTTATCGGCGCGCTGATCAGCCCGCCGCTGGCCGGTGTTCTGCCGCAGAGCCTCGGCCATGCCGGTGGCGAGGCCAAGCACAGCCTGGAGATCGCTTCCGGCGCTATCGCCCTGGCCGGTATCGTCCTGGCTGCCCTGCTGTTCCTCGGCAAGCGCAGCTTCGCCACGGCCGTGGCACAGAGCGGCCCGGGCCGTTTCCTGTCGGCCTGGTGGTTCGCTGCCTGGGGCTTCGACTGGCTCTACGACAAGCTGTTCGTGCGCCCCTACCTGCTGTTCTGCCGGCTGCTCGGGCGTGACCCGATCGATCGCAGCATCAGCCTGATCCCGCGTCTGGCCCGGGGCGGCAACGCCCTGCTGGCTCGCAGCGAGACCGGCCAGGTGCGCTGGTACGCCACGTCTATCGCCGGGGGCGCCGTTCTGGTGCTCGGCCTGCTGCTGATTCTGAATTAAGGAAATCCAACCGTCATGATTCTGCCCTGGCTAATCCTGATCCCCTTTATCGGCGGCCTGCTGTGCTGGCAGCTCGAGCGTTTCGGCAACACCCTGCCGCGCTGGATCGCCCTGCTGACCATGGGCCTGCTGTTCGGCCTGGGCCTGTGGCTGTGGGCCACCGGCGACTTCAGCCTGGCTCCCGCACCGGGCGCCGACCCAGTCTGGGCTGCCGAATTCCAGCTGCAGTGGATCGAACGACTCGGCATCAGCGTGCACCTGGCGCTGGACGGTCTGTCGGTGCTGATGATCAGCCTCACCGGCCTGCTCGGCGTACTGTCCGTACTCTGCTCGTGGAACGAGATCCAGAACCGCGTCGGCTTCTTCCACCTCAACCTGATGTGGATTCTCGGTGGCGTGGTCGGCGTGTTCCTCGCCGTCGACCTGTTCCTGTTCTTCTTCTTCTGGGAAATGATGCTGGTGCCGATGTTCTTCCTCATCGCGCTCTGGGGTCACAGCGGCAGCGACGGCAAGACGCGCATCTACGCCGCCACCAAGTTCTTCATCTTCACCCAGGCCAGCGGCCTGGTGATGCTGGTGGCGATCCTCGGCCTGGTATTCGTGCACTTCGACCAGACCGGCGTACTGACCTTCAACTACGCCGATCTGCTGAAGACCAAGATGGCCGCCGGCACCGAGTACATCCTGATGCTCGGCTTCTTCATCGCCTTCGCGGTGAAGTTCCCGGTGGTACCGCTCCACTCCTGGCTGCCGGATGCCCACGCCCAGGCGCCGACTGCCGGTTCCGTGGATCTGGCCGGCATCCTGCTGAAAACCGCTGCCTACGGCTTGATGCGCTTCGCCCTGCCGCTGTTCCCCAATGCCTCGGCCGAGTTCGCGCCGATCGCCCAGTGGCTCGGCGTGTTCGCCATCATCTATGGCGCCCTGCTGTCGTTCGCACAGACCGATATCAAGCGCCTGGTGGCCTTTTCCAGCGTATCGCACATGGGTTTTGTGCTGATCGCCATCTACTCCGCCAGTGAAATTGCCCTGCAGGGCGCGGTGGTGCAAATGATGGCCCACGGCCTGTCCGCTGCGGCACTGTTCATCCTCTGCGGCCAGCTCTACGAGCGTGTGCACACCCGTGACATGCGCGAAATGGGCGGGATCTGGGCGCGTATGCCCTGGTTGCCAGCGGTGAGCCTGTTCTTTGCCGCCGCCGCACTGGGTCTGCCGGGCACCGGCAACTTCGTCGGCGAGTTCCTGATCCTGGTCGGCAGCTTCCAGAGCGCGCCGTGGGTCACCGTGTTGGCCGCCACCGGCTTGGTGTTCGGTTCGGTCTACTCGCTGATCATGATTCATCGCGCCTACTTCGGCCCGGCCAAGGCGGACACCGCCCTACCTGGCCTGAAACCGCGCGAACTGAGCATGGTGCTGGGCCTGGCCATACTGCTGATCCTGCTGGGCGTCTACCCGCAACCGGTGCTCGACACCTCGGCCGCCAGTATGCAAGGCGTGCAGCAGTGGCTGGGTAGCGCTCTCATTCAACCTGTTTTGGCCCGGTAAGCTGCTCAATGGAAAGTCATGCTATGCAACTGACGACTCAACATTTCATCGCGCTGCTGCCGCTGCTGATCACCAGTGCCACTGCGGTGCTGGTGATGCTGGCAATCGCCTGGAAACGCAACCATGCGATGACCTTCGGCCTCTCGGTACTGGGCCTCAACCTGGCCTTGCTGTCGCTGATCCCGGCCCTGGGCGTGACGCCCATCGAGGTCACCCCACTGCTGCTGGTGGACAAGTTCGCCTGCTACTACATGGCCCTGGTGCTGGCTTCGACTTTGGCCTGCGTGACGCTGATCCACGCCTACCTGGGTGGCGAATCGGGCAAGGGCTATCCGGGCAACCGCGAAGAGCTGTATCTGCTGATGCTGTTGTCCGCCGCTGGCGGCCTGGTACTGGTCAGCGCGCAGCACCTGGCTGGCCTGTTCATCGGCCTGGAACTGCTGTCGGTGCCGACCTACGGTATGATCGCCTACGCCTTCTTCAACAAGCGCTCGCTGGAAGCCGGCATCAAGTACATGGTGCTGTCGGCCGCAGGTTCGGCTTTCCTACTGTTCGGCATGGCCCTGCTCTACGCCGAGTCCGGCAGCCTGAGCTTCGCCGGCATCGGCGCCAAGCTGGCTGCTGATGGCCTGCCGAGCATGCTGGCGCAGATCGGCCTCGGCATGATGCTGATCGGCCTGGCCTTCAAGCTGTCGCTGGTACCCTTCCACCTGTGGACCCCTGACGTCTACGAAGGCGCACCGGCTCCGGTGGCCGCCTTCCTGGCCACAGCCAGCAAGGTTGCGGTGTTCGCCGTGCTGCTGCGTCTGTATCAGATCTCGCCGGTGACCGCTGGCGGCTGGCTGAGCGAGCTGCTGACGATCATCGCCATCGCTTCGATCCTGTTCGGTAACCTGCTGGCTCTGCTGCAGAACAACCTCAAGCGCCTGCTCGGTTATTCCTCCATCGCCCACTTCGGCTACCTGCTGGTGGCGCTGATCGCCAGCAAGGGCCTGGCCGTGGAAGCGGTCGGCGTGTACCTGGCCACCTACGTGCTGACCAGTCTCGGTGCCTTCGGCGTGATCACCCTGATGTCGACGCCCTATAGCGGCCGCGATGCCGACGCCCTGTACGAGTACCGTGGCCTGTTCTGGCGCCGCCCGTACCTGACTGCCGTGCTGACCGTGATGATGCTGTCGCTGGCCGGCATCCCGCTGACCGCCGGTTTCATCGGCAAGTTCTACGTGGTCGCCGCCGGCGTGCAATCGCAGCAATGGTGGCTGCTCGGCGCCCTGGTACTGGGTAGCGCGATTGGCGTGTTCTACTACCTGCGCGTCATGGTTACCCTGTTCATGGTCGAGCCCAACCTGCGTCGCCACGATGCGGAGCTGCACTGGGCGCAACGCGCCGGCGGCATGATGCTGCTGTTCGTTGCCCTGCTGGCCTTCTTCCTCGGCGTCTACCCGCAGCCGCTGCTGGAGCTGGTGCAGCAGGCAGGCCTGGTGGCCATCGCCCAGTGAGGCGTTAGTCGCAACGAAGAACCCGGCCAAGGCCGGGTTTTTTGTCTCTGCCGAAAGGGATGCCCGGCCGGCTAACACAGCCCCTAGGCAATGCTCCCGTAGCCCGGATGAAATCCGGGAGCTCTCATCCCCGGATTTCATCCGGGCTACAAAGATTCGCGAGAATGAAAAAGGGCGCCCTGCGGCGCCCTTTTACTAACATCGACTACTCAGATACGGAACTGCCGCACCAGCACGCCCAGGCGCTCACCCAGGCCAGCCAGGCTGCGCGAGGTCGCGGCGCCATGGCGGGTTTCCTCGGCCACGCTGTCCACCGCCACGGCGATCTGGTGCACGCTGCGGTTGATCTCCTCGGCCACCGCCGTCTGCTCTTCGGCGGCACTGGCGATCTGCGCGTTCATCGCATTGATGGTGCCGATCAACTGGGCAATCGCGTCCAGCGAGGCACCGGCCTGGTTGGCCTGCTCGCTGGTAGCGTCACCGGCATCGCTGGAACGGCGCATGGCCGTGACCGCATCGCGAGTGCCGCCCTGCAGACGATCGATCATGCCCTGGATTTCCTGGGTGCTCTGCTGAGTCCGGCTGGCCAGGGCGCGAACCTCATCGGCAACCACGGCGAAACCACGCCCGGCCTCACCGGCACGGGCCGCTTCGATGGCCGCGTTGAGCGCCAGCAGGTTAGTCTGCTCGGCGATGGAGCGGATCACATCGAGCACGCTGACAATCGACTGCACATCCTGCTGCAGGGTGTCGAGGGACAGGCCGCTGCTGCGGATGTCGTCCACCAGGGCATGGATACGCTGGATGCTGCCATCCACCACGCGCTTGGCCGCCTGACCTTCACCATCGGTCTGCTGCGCCGCCTCGGCCGCGCCCTGGGCACTGCGGGCAACCTCATGGGCCGCGGCAGACATTTCGTTGATCGCCGTCGCCACCTGGTCGGTTTCATGGCGCTGACGCTCCATGGCCTGCTCCGAACGCTGCGCCTGAGTGGCGACCTCGCCGACCAGCACGGTCAGTTGGCCGGTCATCTCGGCGATCTGCCGCACCAGGCCGTGGATCTTCTCGACAAAGCGGTTGAACGAACCCGCCAGTTCACCCAGCTCATCCTGACTGGTAACCGGCAGACGACGAGTCAGGTCGCCCTCGCCTGCGGCAATATCATCGAGGTTGGCTTTGATCAATTGCAGCGGACGCAGGAACGCATTGCTCAATGCCAGACCGATAACGCCGAACAACGCCAGCATGATCAGGGCAATCACCAGGATGCTGGTAAGGATGGTGCCGACACGCTCGTCGATAGCCGCCTCCACCTCCGCCACCTGCGCCTCGACGCCATCCAGGTTGACCGCCGTGCCCAGAGCCAGATCCCACTTGGGCAGGTAATAGCTGTAGGCCAGCTTGGGTACCAGCACGCTGTCGTCGGTCGGCAACGGCGAGCTGTACTCGACGTAGTTGGAGCCATCCTTGGCCACGCGCACCAGCTCGCGGTTGACGTAAACGCCGTTGGGGTCCTTGCGGTCAGACAGGTTCTTGCCGACATCCACCGGGCTGGCGCCGCGGAACAAGCGCACGACCTGCGAGTCGTGGCCGAAGAAGTAGCCATCCTTGCCGTACTTGATCTGCGCCAGAATGGCGATAGCCTGCTCGCGGCTGGCCATATCGCCCTGGCTGGCCGCGTCATACAGGCTCTGCACCGAACCCAGGGCAATCTGCATGTAGTGCTGCAGTTCCTGGCGGCTCTCCAGCATCAGACGCTCACGCGTCTCCCTGACTTCATCCTCGGCCAGACCCAGCAGGATCTTGGCCGCCGCACCGCTGAGTACCACGGCGAACAGAATGACTGGCAGCAAGGCCAACAGCAGAACTTTGCTTTTCAGGGTCAGGCGCATCATCCATTCCTCTTATTTGAACCGTCCGAATGCAAAACGGGGTTGCCGACTTATCGGCAACCCCGTCGATAACTTGTGCGACCAGTCGGTCAGCACAGTCTAGCCGGCAATGGCTTTTCTTCCCTTACAGGACCATCGCCGCAACCCAGCCAAAGACCAGCAGTGGCAGGTTGTAGTGCAGGAAGGTCGGCACCACGCTGTCCCAGATATGGTTGTGCTGGCCGTCGACATTCAGGCCGGAGGTTGGCCCCAGGGTCGAGTCGGAAGCCGGCGAGCCGGCATCACCCAGCGCACCGGCGGTGCCGATGATGCTGACGATGGCCAGCGGGCTGAAGCCCAGCTGCACACCCAGCGGCACGAAAATCGCGGCGATGATCGGCACGGTGGAGAAGGACGAGCCGATGCCCATGGTCACCAGCAGGCCAACCAGCAACATCAGCAGTGCGCCGATGGCTTTGCTGTTGCCGATCCAGGCAGTGGAGGCATCGACCAGGGTCTTCACATCGCCGGTGGCGTTCATCACCTCGGCAAAGCCCTGGGCAGCGATCATGATGAAGCCGATCATGGCCATCATCTTCATGCCTTCGGTGAACAGGTCGTCCGCTTCCTTCCAGCGCACCACGCCGGACACCGAGAAAATCACGAAACCGACCAGCGCCCCGACAATCATCGAGTCCAGCCACAGCTGCACGAAAAAGGCCGCCGCCACCGCTACTGCGGCTACCAGCAGGCTCAGCGGGTTATAGGTGACGCTGACCTGCTCGGCCTGTTCGATCTTCGCCAGGTCGTAGACGCGCTTCTTGCGGTAGCTGAAGAACACCGCAATAAACAGCCCGACCAGCATGCCGATGGCCGGAATCAGCATGGCCTCGGTGACGTTGACGCCGGCGACATCCACGCCACCCTTGACCACGTTGGCCAGCAGGATGTCATTGAGGAAGATGCTGCCAAAACCCACCGGCAGGAACATGTAGGGGGTGATTAGGCCGAAGGTGATCACGCAGGCGATCAGTCGGCGGTCGATCTGCAACTTGGTCAGCACATATAACAGTGGCGGCACCAGCAGCGGGATAAAGGCGATGTGGATCGGCAGGATATTCTGCGACGACACCGAGACCGCCAGCAGCAGGCCGATCAGCAGCCACTTGACCTCGCTGGAGCCCTTCGCCTGATTGCGCCCGACCAGGGCCAAAGCCTTGTCGGCCAGGGCATGGGCCAGGCCCGACTTGGCGATGGCCACGGCGAAAGCCCCGAGCAGCGCATAGGACAGCGCCACTGTAGCGCCCGCCCCCAGGCCCTTGTTGAAGGCCGCCAGCGAACCCTCCACGCCCAGCCCACCAAACAGGCCACCGGCCAGGGCGCCGACGATCAGGGCCACCACCACGTGCACCCGGCACAGGCTGAGGATCAGCATGATGCCGACTGCGGCAACAACTGCGTTCATGACTCACTCCCATCAGGACAAGAAAGATCGAGCCCGAAAGCCCGAGAAAAATGCGCAGCACTCTGCCCGATGGGTCAGCTTCTGTCAAAAGCAAAGTCGTGCAGGATACTGAGCAAACTGTGCATAATTCTTGCCTTGGATTTCAGCAGCTCCACCTAAATGCTCATGTAGCTCTCTATTTCGCCATGGCAAGCATCAAGTCTGCTCTGCGCGCACCGATATAGGGCTTGTAGTCTGAACTGATAAGGACCCTGCCGATGCAGTCCCGTAGTCTGTCCATCCAGTGGAAAATCACCCTCCTCGCCGGGCTCTGTCTGCTGGCCATCGTCACGCTGCTGGTCGGCGCCTCGCTGTATCAATCCCGGCAAAGCGCCGAACTGGTCAAGACGTCCAGCTCCAGCATGCTCGAAGAGTCTGCCCGCCTGCGCATGGCTGCTCGCGGCGAGCTGCAGGGCATCCGCATCCAGCGCTACTTCATGGATGCCTACCAGTACGGCAAGGGTTTCTCGCGCCAGGTGCTGTTCCTCAAGGATCAGGCGGAAAAGCGCTTTCTCGATGCCTTCGACCTGCGCGAAGACCTGACCCGCCAGGTGCGCACCGCGCTGGATGCCAACCCCGATCTGCTCGGCCTCTACGTGGTCTTCGAAACCAACGGCCTGGATGGCAAGGACGAACTGTTTACCGGTCAGGCCGAACTGGGCAGCAACGACAGCGGACGCTTCTCCCTGTACTGGTCGCAGAGCACACCAGGCCAGCTGGAGTCCGAGGCAATGGACGAGGCGCAGCTCAACGACACCACTGCCGGTGCCAGCGGTACGGCCTACAACGCCTGGTACACCTGCCCGCGCGACACCCGCAAGGCCTGTGTGCTTGACCCCTATTACGACGACATCAATGGCAAACAGGTGTTGATGACCAGCATCGCCTTTCCCCTGATCCAGAATGACAAGGTCATCGGCGTGCTGGGCGTCGACATCAGCCTGGCAAGCCTGCAAGAGCTCAGCAGTAAAGCCAGCCAGGAGTTGTACGACGGTCAGGGCGAAGTCAGCATCCTCAGTCCGGCCGGCCTGCTGGCCGGGCATAGCCCTAATGCGGGCATCCTCGGCAAGCCTGCAGAAACAGCCTACCCGGGCGAAGGGGGCTCGCTGACCGCCTTGGTGGGTAGCGGCCAAGCGCAGTTCATCGAGCATGAAAGCATGCTGCGCGTACTGGAGCCGCTGCTGCCGATTCCGGAAGCAAAACCCTGGGCCGTGCTGCTCGAAGTACCGCTGACCACCCTGCTCGGTCCAGCCCAGCAACTGGAAGACCAGCTCGACCAACAACGCACCCGTGATACCGCAGTGGCCCTGGCTCTGGCCTTGATTGCCATCCTCCTCGGCGTGCTGCTGATGTGGCTGACGGCTCGTGGCGTGACCCGGCCGATTCTCGACGTGGCCGCCATGCTGCAGAACATTGCCAGTGGCGAAGGCGACCTGACCCGTCGTCTGGAATACGCCAAGGCCGACGAGTTGGGCACCCTGGCCGGCTGGTTCAACCGCTTCCTCGACAAGCTGCAACCGGTGATCGCCGACGTCAAACGCAGTGTGCAGGATGCCCGCAGCACGGCCGACCAGTCCGCCGCCATCGCCAGCCAGACCAGCGCCGGCATGCAACAGCAGTTCCGTGAAGTCGATCAGGTGGCCACCGCTTCCCAGGAAATGAGCGCCACCGCCCATGACATGGCCAACAACGCCGCCCAGGCCGCCGATGCGGCACGCGGCGCCGATGCGGCAACCCGCGAAGGCCTGGCGGTGATCGACCGCACCACGCTATCGATCGAACAACTGGCCGCCGAGCTGAATGCAGCCATGCAGGAGGTCGAAGGCCTGGCCAGCAGCAGCGAGAAGATCGGCTCGGTACTGGAAGTGATCCGCGCTATCGCCGAACAAACCAACCTGCTGGCGCTCAACGCCGCCATCGAAGCCGCCCGCGCCGGTGAGGCCGGGCGCGGCTTCGCCGTGGTCGCCGACGAAGTACGCAACCTGGCCAAGCGCACCCAGGACTCGGTAGAAGAAATCCGCCAGGTCATCGAGGGGCTGCAGAGTGGAACCCGCGAAGTGGTCAGCACCATGCACAGCAGCCACAAACAGGCCCAGGGCAGCGTCGAGCAGGTCGAACAGGCGGTGACTGCTCTGCGCAGCATCGGCGAGGCGGTCAGCGTGATCAACGACATGAACCTGCAGATCGCCAGTGCTGCCGAGGAACAGAGCGCGGTGGCCGAAGAGGTCAATCGCAACGTGGCCAACATCCGTGATGTCACCGAAACGCTCTCTGGCCAGGCCGAGGAATCGGCACAGGTCAGCCAGGCCCTGAACAAACTGGCCAACCACCAGCAGGGCCTGATGGACCAGTTCCGCGTCTAGCAGGTCGTTGAAAACGTAGGCGAGGCAGCCAGCGCAAGGCGCTACGCCAGTAACAGCCTCCGGCTGGTCAAAACGGCGAAAAAGCGCAGTTTACGATCTGTAAATGAGCATTTTGAGCCTGTTTTTAACGCCGCGATGGCAACGCAGGTAGTTTTCAACGGCCTGCTAATGCGCCATGCCTGGCACCGCCGAGGTGCCAGGCTGACGCATTCCGTCGGTGCGCCTGGCGTCATCCCCCTTGCCCCGTCCCAGAGTGCTCGCTAGCCTCTGCGCCCAGTTGTCCCTGATGAGAGTTGCGCATGTTGAATATCGTCCTGGTCGCCGGCTCCAGCCGTCGCGACAGTCAATCCGCCAAGGTTGCCCGCTTTCTCCAGCAACGCCTGATCGACCTGGATCTGGCCAGCGCATCCAGCGTCAGCGTGATCGACCTGGGCGAACAGCCCCTGCCGCTCTGGCCGAGTGATGATCAAGGCCCCTGGGACGCTTATCAGCGGCAACTGCTGGCGGCTGACGCGCTGGTGGTGATCGCTCCGGAGTGGAACGGCATGGCGGCGCCGGCGATCAAGAACTTCTTCCTCTACGCCAGCAAGTTCGAGCTGGCGCACAAACCGGCTCTGCTGGTCGGTGTGTCCTCGGGTATCGGTGGTGCCTACCCGATCAGCGAGCTGCGCGCTTCCGGCTACAAGAACTGCCGCCTGGGCTATCTGCCCGAGCACCTGATCGTGCGTCAGGTGGAAGCCGTGCTGAACGCTGGCCCGGCAGCCAACGAAGATGATCTGCGCATCCGCAAGCGCATCGATTACGCCCTGGATATCCTCAGCAAATACGCCGTGGCCCTGAAGCCGGTGCGCGAATCGATCGATCTGAACATTGCCGCATTCGCCAACGGCATGTGATCCAGCCCGATAATGAAAAAGCCCGGCAAATGCCGGGCTTGTTTATCCGCCTGACTTAGACAAGCCGCGCGCGGGCAGATGAATTGCCACGCGCAAGCCACCCAGGGCGCTGTCGTGCAGGGCGATGCTGCCGCCCCAGACCTCGACGATATCGCGCACTATGCCCAGCCCCAGGCCGTGGCCACTTACCTGCTCGTCGAGACGCACGCCTCGTTCGAGCACATCGCGGCGCAGCGCTTCGGCGATTCCAGGGCCATCGTCCTCGATATCCAGCGTATAACCACCGGCATCACTGGCAACGCGCAACTCGACCCTTGTCTGCGCCCACTTGCAGGCGTTGTCCAGCAGGTTGCCAAGCAGTTCGAGCATGTCTTCCCGATCCCAGGGCAGGCGCAGCCCCGGCGGCGCCTGCCAATCCAGCTGCAGGCCCTGCGGGTGAATCATCTGCAACGTGCTGAGCAATCCCGGCAACTCCTGCGTGCAATCGAAATGTGCACCAGGCAATACGTCGCCGGCCAGACGAGCGCGCCCCAACTCGCGCGCCAGGCGCTGTTCGATCTGCGTCAACTGTTCACGCAAGCCACTCTGCAGCTCCGGCTGCCCCTGCAGCTCTGCACGACTGCTCAGGCTGACCAGCACCGCCAATGGGGTTTTCAAGGCATGGCCGAGGTTGCCCAGGGCATTGCGCGAACGCTTGAGGGTGTCTTCGGTATGGGTCAGCAGGCGGTTGACCTGGGTGACCAGGGGCGCAAGCTCGACCGGTACGCTGGCATCCAGCTCGCTGCGCTGGCCATTCTGCAACTGGACGATCTGCTGACGCACCTGCTCCAACGGGCGCAACGCCGAGCGCACGGTGTAACGCTGTGCCAGCAGGATCAGCAGCAGAGCGCCGCCACCAAGGCCCAGGCCGAGCCACTCGATACGCCGAAAGCTCTGCAGAATCGGGGTGTAATCCTGGGCCACGACAATCGTGAAGCGCTCGCCATAGCGCTGGTAATCCCCGCGCCAGACCAGCAGTTGCTGACCGTGTGGCCCATCGCCCAGCTCCGACTGCAAACCGGCGCTCGGCACCTGGGGCAACTGGCGATCCCACAAGGAGCGCGAGCGCCAACTCTGCTCGGCAAAGTCGATGCGAAAGTACAACCCGGAGAAAGGCCGTTGATAGGCCGAGGTCAGCCGCCGCTCATCCAGCTGCACACCCTGCGGGCCACGCACGATGGCAATCAGCAGGGCTTCGGCTTCATCGCGCAAGCCGCTCTCCAGATAGCTGCGCAAGCTGTGATCGAACAACCAGAGGCTGGCCTGGGCCAGAGCCAGCCCCACCAACAGCAACGCCCCGGCCAGGCCGAGGCTGAGACGACGCTGGATCGACTTCACCCGCTCACTCCGCTGAAGCGGTAACCCTGGCCACGGCGAGTCTCGATCACCTCACGCCCGAGCTTGCCGCGCAGGCGGTTGACATGCACTTCGAGAACATTGGAGTCGCGCTCGGTCTCGCCATCGTAGAGGTGTTCAGCCAGATGGCTTTTCGACAGGAGCTGTCCCGGATGCAGCATGAAATAGCGCAACAGGCGGAACTCGGCGGCCGTCAGCTCGATCTCCTGGCCATTGCGCGTTACGCATTGGCGGCCCTCATCCAGTTGCAGCCCAGCAGCCTCCAGTTGCGGCTGGTTGGCCAGGCCATGGGCCCGACGCAGCAGCGCCTGGATACGCAGAGCCAGTTCTTCCGGATGAAACGGCTTGGTCAGGTAGTCATCGGCACCGGCCTTGAGGCCGTCGATGCGTTCAGCCCAGGAGCCACGCGCAGTCAGAATCAGCACCGGGGTGGCCAGGCCACCGGCGCGCCATTCGCGCAACACCTCAAGCCCGGGTTTACCCGGCAGCCCGAGATCCAGAATGATCAGGTCATAAGGTTCACTGGCGCCCTGGTAAACGGCGTCACGGCCATCGGCCAGCCAGTCCACCGCATAACCTTGGCGGCCCAGGCCGGCGACCAGCTCATCGGCCAGTGGCACATGGTCTTCAACCAGCAGCAGGCGCATCAGTCCTCCACCTCGTCCTTAAGAATGCGCCCATCACGGGCATCCAGTTCCAGCTCGCGCACCGTGCCGTCAGTGCTCAGCAACTCGACCTCATAAACCAGCACATCGTCCTCCTCCTCCAGCTCGGCCTCCAGCAAACGTGACCCCGGATAGCGATCCAGGGCCGTTTGCACCAGTTGCTCAAGAGAAAGGATGACGCCTTTCTGGTGCAGGCGCAGCGCATCGTCGTGCCCCAGGTCGCGGGCCTGTACCTCAAGGGCCAGTACCGCGAGAACCATGACGACAATGCCGCTATAACGTGCCACGAACTTCATTAGTCATCCCGATGATCTTGCAGGACTTGGCCGGTGGTGGCGTCCAGCTCCAGATCCCACTGCTGGTTCTGCGCATCACGCAACTCGACCTGATAGATATAGCGACCGTGCTCATGCTCCAGCTCGGTGTCTTCCACCGTCGCGCCCGGATGCTTGGCGATGGCCGCCGCATTGAGCTTTTCGAAGGATTGAATGGTACCTGCATCACGTAGTTTGAGCGCCTCATCCGGTCCCAGATCACGGGCCTGGGCCAGGCCAGCAGAGGTGACAAGAACAACGGTGGTAAACAGGGCAGTCAGTGTCTTCATGGTGATTCTCCTCGGTAAGCGGTATGTGCTTGCTACGAGAGCCAAGATACCCAAGGCGACTTAACTCAAACTGAATTGGCCCGAAGATGACTGCATCATTCATACGCTGAACCTGCTTGGCGTTGCGACCCAGGCCACTATAATCGCTCGCCTGTCCGTTGGAGACCCGTATGAGCGCCATCCATATCAAGTCACCCGCCCTCAGTTTGCGAGCCGGCAAGCGGGCCCTGGCGCGTATCCGTGAGCGTGGCCTGTTGCCCGCCGATGTCGCCATTCTGCCTGGCGCCGCTGGCGGACCGAAAGGCCTGGGTATTCAGGGACTCGATCTGGCCCTGTTTGGCGATTGGCTGCCACGTGCTCCGCGTGAGCGCACGCTGATCGGCGCCTCGATTGGTTCCTGGCGCTTCGCCAGTGCCTGCCTGCCTGATGCCAGTGCCGGTATTCGTCGCCTCGGCGAGCTGTACACCAGCCAGCGCTTCGCCAAAGGTGTGAGCATGGCCGAGGTCTCGCGCAGTTGCGTCAGACTGCTCGATGAACTGCTCGATGGGCAAGATGCTGCGGTCTTGAACAACCCGCTCTACCGCCTGAATATTGTCGTCGTGAAGAGCCATGGCCTGCTGCGCCATGACCACAGGGGCAAGCTCAGCCTGGGATTGTCCTCGGTGATTGGCAACAATCTGCTCGCCCGCCAGCGTTTGGCCCGCCATTTCGACCGGGTCATTCTCCACGATGTCCGTCAGGCACCACCGCTGGCCAAGCTTGAGGACTTTCGCTCGCACTTCCACACCCTCGACAGCAGCAACCTGCGCCAAGCACTCCTGGCATCCGGTTCAATTCCCATGGTGATGGAAGCCATTCGCGAAATTCCAGGACTGGAGCCGGGCGCCTACCGTGACGGCGGCCTGCTCGACTATCACCTGGACCTGCCCTATGCCAGCGACGGCGTTGTGCTCTATCCGCACTTCACCGACAAGGTCGTGCCAGGCTGGTTCGACAAGGGACTGCCCTGGCGCCGCGGTGACACGCAGCGCCTGCAGGATGTGTTGTTGCTCTCCCCCTCCCACGAGTACCTGGCCAGCCTGCCACACGGCAAGCTGCCGGATCGTAGCGACTTCAAACGCTATCTGGGCAATGACGTCGGGCGCGAGCGCTACTGGCGCCAGGCGATGGCCGAAAGCGAACGCCTCGGTGACGAGTTTCTCGAACTGGCCGATAGCGGTCGCCTCGCCGATCGTCTACAACCGCTCTAACGCGCAGCAGCGCTTCGCAAAGGAATGCCTCGCATGAAATATCTCAGAAGTCTCGGACTTGTCGGCAGCTGCCTGCTTGCTCTTGGTAATGCCGAAGCCGCCCTGAACGCTCAGGGTCAGCAGGAAGTCGTCGAGCTACTTGGCTTTGTCGAGAGCAGTGGCTGCACCTTCATTCGCAACGGCGACGCACACGCCCCCGCCGATGCTCGTGCCCATCTGCAGAAGAAACTCGACTATCTGAATGACAAAGGACTGGTGGACTCCGCGGAAGACTTCATTGCCCGCGCGGCAACCGAAAGCAGCTTCAGTGGCACGGCCTACCAAGTCGATTGCCAGGGCAAGAAACAGCCCTCGGCCGATTGGCTGAACAGTGAGCTACAGCGTTTGCGCAGCAAGCACTGAAGCGACTCTGCGGGGTAAGCTGTTAAACTATCCAACAGTTTTGGCCGCTCCTCGCGGCCACCCCGTCATAGAGCATCAAAGATTGGAACTGTTCAAAGAATTCATTTTCGAATCCGCCCACCGCCTTCCGCATGTGCCAGAAGGCCATAAGTGCGGTCGCCTGCATGGCCATTCATTCCGTGCGGCCATCTACATCGAGGGTGAAGTAGACCCTTACACCGGCTGGATTCGCGATTTCTCCGAGATCAAGGCGATCTTCAAGCCGATCTACGACCTGCTCGATCACAACTACCTGAACGACATCCCAGGGCTGGAAAACCCCACCAGCGAGAACCTCGCCAAGTGGATCTGGCAACAACTCAAGCCAGTTCTGCCAGAACTCTCGCGTGTCTGTATCAAGGAAACCTGTACCAGCGGCTGCGAATACCGCGGCGACTGATCCGGGACACTGCAACGAAAAAAGCCACCTCCGGGTGGCTTTTTTATGTCTTCAGCTCCGTGCTCACAGGAGCGTGTACCGTGTGTCGCCATCACGGTACGAGGCAAGAGCCGGCGCCTGCTCGCCCGCAAGAAAAGCCACGCTTCTTGCCCCGAACTTTTCTAGCGCGCAAAGCCAAACCCCCAACCCGTTTACACGGATTGGGGGTTTGGGGATAGGAGCTTGACGATGACCTACTCTCACATGGGGAAGCCCCACACTACCATCGGCGATGCGTCGTTTCACTACTGAGTTCGGGATGGGATCAGGTGGTTCCAACGCTCTATGGTCGTCAAGCAATTCGTTTGCTGTATCGGTGTTTAGTCGCTACAGCTAATTGGGTATGTGATGTCAGTTGGTAATGCGTGTTCAGGCAAACTTTCGGTCTTTGTCGACTTCTGTCGAGACACACAAACAGCAAATTGTTTGGGTGTTATATGGTCAAGCCTCACGGGCAATTAGTATTGGTTAGCTCAACGCCTCACAGCGCTTACACACCCAACCTATCAACGTCGTAGTCTTCGACGGCCCTTTAGGGAGCTCAAGGCTCCAGTGAGATCTCATCTTGAGGCAAGTTTCCCGCTTAGATGCTTTCAGCGGTTATCTTTTCCGAACATAGCTACCCGGCAATGCCACTGGCGTGACAACCGGAACACCAGAGGTTCGTCCACTCCGGTCCTCTCGTACTAGGAGCAGCCCCTCTCAAATCTCAAACGTCCACGGCAGATAGGGACCGAACTGTCTCACGACGTTCTAAACCCAGCTCGCGTACCACTTTAAATGGCGAACAGCCATACCCTTGGGACCGGCTTCAGCCCCAGGATGTGATGAGCCGACATCGAGGTGCCAAACACCGCCGTCGATATGAACTCTTGGGCGGTATCAGCCTGTTATCCCCGGAGTACCTTTTATCCGTTGAGCGATGGCCCTTCCATACAGAACCACCGGATCACTAAGACCTACTTTCGTACCTGCTCGACGTGTCTGTCTCGCAGTCAAGCGCGCTTTTGCCTTTATACTCTACGACCGATTTCCGACCGGTCTGAGCGCACCTTCGTACTCCTCCGTTACTCTTTAGGAGGAGACCGCCCCAGTCAAACTACCCACCATACACTGTCCTCGATCCGGATAACGGACCAGAGTTAGAACCTCAAAGTTGCCAGGGTGGTATTTCAAGATTGGCTCCACGCGAACTGGCGTCCACGCTTCAAAGCCTCCCACCTATCCTACACAAGCAAATTCAAAGTCCAGTGCAAAGCTATAGTAAAGGTTCACGGGGTCTTTCCGTCTAGCCGCGGATACACTGCATCTTCACAGCGATTTCAATTTCACTGAGTCTCGGGTGGAGACAGCGCCGCCATCGTTACGCCATTCGTGCAGGTCGGAACTTACCCGACAAGGAATTTCGCTACCTTAGGACCGTTATAGTTACGGCCGCCGTTTACCGGGGCTTCGATCAAGAGCTTCGCTTGCGCTAACCCCATCAATTAACCTTCCGGCACCGGGCAGGCGTCACACCCTATACGTCCACTTTCGTGTTTGCAGAGTGCTGTGTTTTTAATAAACAGTCGCAGCGGCCTGGTATCTTCGACCGGCATGAGCTTACGCAGTAAATGCTTCACCCTCACCGGCGCACCTTCTCCCGAAGTTACGGTGCCATTTTGCCTAGTTCCTTCACCCGAGTTCTCTCAAGCGCCTTGGTATTCTCTACCCAACCACCTGTGTCGGTTTGGGGTACGGTTCCTAGTTACCTGAAGCTTAGAAGCTTTTCCTGGAAGCATGGCATCAACCACTTCACGTTCTAAAAGAACGCTCGTCATCAGCTCTCAGCATTAAGCGCCCGGATTTACCTAAGCACTCTGCCTACCACCTTAAACTTGGACAACCAACGCCAAGCTGGCCTAGCCTTCTCCGTCCCTCCATCGCAGTAACTAGAAGTACAGGAATATTAACCTGTTTCCCATCGACTACGCATTTCTGCCTCGCCTTAGGGACCGACTAACCCTGCGTCGATTAACGTTGCGCAGGAAACCTTGGTCTTTCGGCGTGCGAGTTTTTCACTCGCATTGTCGTTACTCATGTCAGCATTCGCACTTCTGATACCTCCAGCAAGCTTCTCAACTCACCTTCACAGGCTTACAGAACGCTCCTCTACCGCATCACCTAAGTGATACCCGTAGCTTCGGTGTATGGTTTGAGCCCCGTTACATCTTCCGCGCAGGCCGACTCGACTAGTGAGCTATTACGCTTTCTTTAAAGGGTGGCTGCTTCTAAGCCAACCTCCTAGCTGTCTAAGCCTTCCCACATCGTTTCCCACTTAACCATAACTTTGGGACCTTAGCTGACGGTCTGGGTTGTTTCCCTTTTCACGACGGACGTTAGCACCCGCCGTGTGTCTCCCATGCTCGGCACTTGTAGGTATTCGGAGTTTGCATCGGTTTGGTAAGTCGGGATGACCCCCCTAGCCGAAACAGTGCTCTACCCCCTACAGTGATACATGAGGCGCTACCTAAATAGCTTTCGAGGAGAACCAGCTATCTCCGAGCTTGATTAGCCTTTCACTCCGATCCACAGGTCATCCGCTAACTTTTCAACGGTAGTCGGTTCGGTCCTCCAGTTAGTGTTACCCAACCTTCAACCTGCCCATGGATAGATCGCCCGGTTTCGGGTCTATACCCAGCGACTAAACGCCCTATTAAGACTCGCTTTCGCTACGCCTCCCCTATTCGGTTAAGCTTGCCACTGAATATAAGTCGCTGACCCATTATACAAAAGGTACGCAGTCACCCAACAAAGTGGGCTCCCACTGCTTGTACGCATACGGTTTCAGGATCTATTTCACTCCCCTCTCCGGGGTTCTTTTCGCCTTTCCCTCACGGTACTAGTTCACTATCGGTCAGTCAGTAGTATTTAGCCTTGGAGGATGGTCCCCCCATATTCAGACAAAGTTTCTCGTGCTCCGTCCTACTCGATTTCATGACTAAGAGATTTTCGCGTACAGGGCTATCACCCACTATGGCCGCACTTTCCAGAGCGTTCCGCTAATCTCAAAGCCACTTAAGGGCTAATCCCCGTTCGCTCGCCACTACTAAGGGAATCTCGGTTGATTTCTTTTCCTCAGGGTACTTAGATGTTTCAGTTCCCCTGGTTCGCCTCTTGCACCTATGTATTCAGTACAAGATAACCATCTTATGATGGCTGGGTTCCCCCATTCAGACATCTCCGGATCAAAGGTTGTTTGCCACCTCCCCGAAGCTTTTCGCAGGCTACCACGTCTTTCATCGCCTCTGACTGCCAAGGCATCCACCGTATGCGCTTCTTCACTTGACCATATAACCCCAAGCAATCTGGTTACTGTCTCAAACGTGAAGACGACATTCGCCGAAAATTTGCATAGAGAACACGCAAATTTTACCTTGACTCGATATGCTGCCAGTGAAAGCAACACATCGGTCTACTTCTATCACATACCCAAATTTTTAAAGAACAGTTCTGGCGCAAAGACCAGAATTCAATGCTTCATACATAAGCATTCAATTCTAAGCTTTCAGCGATTCAAGAGTTAATGGTGGAGCCAAGGAGGATCGAACTCCTGACCTCCTGCGTGCAAGGCAGGCGCTCTCCCAGCTGAGCTATGGCCCCATCTACGGACTGGCCACATCCCTTGACAATTGGTGGGTCTGGGCAGATTCGAACTGCCGACCTCACCCTTATCAGGGGTGCGCTCTAACCAACTGAGCTACAGACCCAATCGTCTTACTCTCGGGTAATAACCCAATCGCTTTTCGCAAGTGAATCAAGCAATTCGTGTGGGAACTTATGAAGAAGCTGAAGTCTTCGATTAAGGAGGTGATCCAGCCGCAGGTTCCCCTACGGCTACCTTGTTACGACTTCACCCCAGTCATGAATCACTCCGTGGTAACCGTCCCCCTTGCGGTTAGACTAGCTACTTCTGGAGCAACCCACTCCCATGGTGTGACGGGCGGTGTGTACAAGGCCCGGGAACGTATTCACCGTGACATTCTGATTCACGATTACTAGCGATTCCGACTTCACGCAGTCGAGTTGCAGACTGCGATCCGGACTACGATCGGTTTTATGGGATTAGCTCCACCTCGCGGCTTGGCAACCCTTTGTACCGACCATTGTAGCACGTGTGTAGCCCTGGCCGTAAGGGCCATGATGACTTGACGTCATCCCCACCTTCCTCCGGTTTGTCACCGGCAGTCTCCTTAGAGTGCCCACCATAACGTGCTGGTAACTAAGGACAAGGGTTGCGCTCGTTACGGGACTTAACCCAACATCTCACGACACGAGCTGACGACAGCCATGCAGCACCTGTGTCTGAGTTCCCGAAGGCACCAATCTATCTCTAGAAAGTTCTCAGCATGTCAAGGCCAGGTAAGGTTCTTCGCGTTGCTTCGAATTAAACCACATGCTCCACCGCTTGTGCGGGCCCCCGTCAATTCATTTGAGTTTTAACCTTGCGGCCGTACTCCCCAGGCGGTCGACTTAATGCGTTAGCTGCGCCACTAAGATCTCAAGGATCCCAACGGCTAGTCGACATCGTTTACGGCGTGGACTACCAGGGTATCTAATCCTGTTTGCTCCCCACGCTTTCGCACCTCAGTGTCAGTATCAGTCCAGGTAGTCGCCTTCGCCACTGGTGTTCCTTCCTATATCTACGCATTTCACCGCTACACAGGAAATTCCACTACCCTCTACCGTACTCTAGCTCAGTAGTTTTGGATGCAGTTCCCAGGTTGAGCCCAGGGCTTTCACATCCAACTTGCTGAACCACCTACGCGCGCTTTACGCCCAGTAATTCCGATTAACGCTTGCACCCTTCGTATTACCGCGGCTGCTGGCACGAAGTTAGCCGGTGCTTATTCTGTCGGTAACGTCAAAGTAGCAACGTATTAGGTTACTACCCTTCCTCCCAACTTAAAGTGCTTTACAATCCGAAGACCTTCTTCACACACGCGGCATGGCTGGATCAGGCTTTCGCCCATTGTCCAATATTCCCCACTGCTGCCTCCCGTAGGAGTCTGGACCGTGTCTCAGTTCCAGTGTGACTGATCATCCTCTCAGACCAGTTACGGATCGTCGCCTTGGTGAGCCTTTACCTCACCAACTAGCTAATCCGACCTAGGCTCATCTAATGGCGCGAGGTCCGAAGATCCCCCGCTTTCTCCCGTAGGACGTATGCGGTATTAGCGTCCGTTTCCGAACGTTATCCCCCACCACTAGGCAGATTCCTAGGCATTACTCACCCGTCCGCCGCTCTCAAGAGATGCAAGCACCTCTCTACCGCTCGACTTGCATGTGTTAGGCCTGCCGCCAGCGTTCAATCTGAGCCATGATCAAACTCTTCAGTTCAATACTGCTTGGGTTTTGAGAAAACCCTAAACTTGGCTCAGCAATCGCAAATAAACTCTTTGAATTCACGAAGAGTTACTTGTGTTGCTGATAATCTTGCGACTAACAGTCTTACTCCACAAGCACCCACACGAATTGCTTGATTCAAGTTGTTAAAGAGCGTTTCGATTAAGTCTTTCGTCTCAACCGAGGCCGCGCATTCTACAGCAGCCTTTCTTTCTGTCAACCAGTTTCGAAGAATTTTTCGTTTCTTCTCAACCGCTTGCGCTTCCGATCTGCTTTCGCTTCACATCAGCGGGAGGCGAATTCTACAGCGTTCAAACTCGCTGTCAACCACCTCCTTCAAGCTTCTTCAGCTCTTTCGAACCGAAGCACTAACAGGATCAAACCACCACCCTGTCAGCCCGGCGCATTCTACTCGAATCCGCCACCATCGCAACCTTTATTTTCATCTAACTTCTTGTTTAGCAAGGAGTTTTCAGATCAGGCTGCGCCGGAAGAGGTGCGCATTATAGGCCCGCAGATTTCGCCGTCAACGCCTTTCTGCTAATCATTTTCAAATTCAGCCAAATGGCCAGTTCAGGCCTGCATTATCCAGCCTTCAACCCCCATTGCCGCCTGACGCAACGCTTCGGATCGAGTGGGATGCGGATGACAGATCAGCGCAATGTCTTCGGCTGAGGCAGCGAACTCCATGGCGACGCAGTATTCGCCGATCATCTCGCTAACACTGGGCCCAACCATGTGTACACCGAGAATCTCATCGCTGCGCTCATCGGCCAGGACTTTGACGAAACCCTCGGTCTCATGATTGATCTTTGCCCGGCTATTGGCGGTGAACGGGAACTTGCCGACCTTATAGGCGCGCCCCTCGGCCTTGAGCTGCTCTTCAGTCTTGCCGACACAGGCCACTTCGGGACGGGTATAGATGACATTGGGGATAACGTCGTAGTTGACCTCGGCCGCCTTGCCCGCTATCTGCTCGATGCAGGCAATCGCCTCGTCCTCAGCTTTGTGCGCAAGCATCAGCCCGGAGGTCACATCACCTATCACCCAGACGCCAGGCGCGCTGCTGCGATGACGCTGATTCTCGAGCATGCCGCGCTTGTCGGCCTGGACACCCACACTGTCCAAACCCAGCCCCTGGGTATAAGGACGACGACCAATAGCGACCAGCACATAATCCACCTGCAGCAGCTGCGCCGCGCCTCCGCTGGCAGGCTCGATACTCAACTCAACACCCGCATCCGTGACGGCAGCAGCAGTCACCTTCGAGCCGAGCTTGAAACTCATCCCCTGCTTGGCCAGTGAGCGCTGCAGGGTCTTGCCCGTTTCTTCATCCAGCCCCGGGCAAATCCGCTCAAGAAATTCGACGACGGTGACCTGGCTCCCCAGACGTCGCCACACCGACCCCAACTCGAGGCCGATCACCCCGGCGCCGATCACCACCAGGTGCTTAGGCACCTCGGGCAACGACAACGCGCCCGTCGAGTCCAGAATACGTTGGTTATCGATGACCACTCCAGGCAGCGGCGTCGGCTCAGAGCCGGTGGCGATAACAATGTCCTTTGCCTGCAACTCGGTCTGGCTGCCGTCCGCCGCCGTGACCAGCACGCGCCCTGCACCATCGAGCCGTCCCCAGCCCTTGATCCAGTCGACCTTGTTCTTGCGAAAGAGAAATTCGACACCCTTGGTCAGGGCCGCCACGCTCTCGTCTTTCTGCTTCATCATCTGCGTCAGATTGAGCTGTGGCTTGACCTCGATACCAAGATTGGCGAACTCGCCGCCCATTGCCGCCTCGTAGAGCTCGGAAGCGTGCAGCAATGCCTTCGACGGCATGCAGCCTACATTCAGGCAGGTACCGCCGAGAGTCTCTCTCCCCTCGACACAGGCAACCTTCAAGCCCAACTGCCCCGCCCTGATCGCGGCGTTGTAGCCGCCCGGCCCACCACCGATCACCACCACGTCATACACGCTCATGGGACGCTCCGACCTTTTCAAGGTTGTTCATGCGCGACCTGCACACCAACCTGACGTGGATGGCGCAGCGCATGGAAGACAAAGAAAGCACACAGCGCAAACAGTACATGCAGGAGAACCATAGGCCAGGCCGTTCCATCCTGCATCGCACTCAGCAACAGACCGCTGCAGGTTGCGCCCAACATCTGGGCAAACCCCATCAGTCCGGCAGCCAGACCTGCGCGATGGGCATTGGGCATCACCGCGCCGGCGACTGCGGCAGGCAGAACCATCCCCCCGCCAAACGTCACCAGCACTTGCGGCAGAGACAAACCAAGGACGGACAGTCCCAGCAACTTATATATAGCTAGCGTAGCGACAGCGCCGACCGCGACAAAACTCACCCCGATGGCTACCAGCCGTTCAGGCCCGACCTGCAGAATCATCCGGCGCGTCAGCAATGCCCCACCAATCAGCCCGGAAACGATAAAACCAAAGGTCAGGCCATATTCGGCGGACGACAACCCGAGCAAACCTATATAGACACTCGAAGATCCTGCGATCACGGCGAACATCGCGCCGTAGGTAAATAGCAGAGCCAGCGCCAACACCCGGCAGGAGCGCCCCTTGAGTAAATCGAGATAGTTGCCCAGCAAACCACGCAACTGACCGGCCTGAGGGTCGAGCGCCTGATTGCTCTCCTTATAAATAGTCAGCACCGCCAGCAAAGCGCCCAGCCCCACTAGCAGCGCCGCAAACACCGGCATCTGCCAGCCGCCCTGGCTTGCCAGGAAGCCACCCAACATAGGTGAAACCACAATGGCGCAGAGCATGCCAATCACCGTCAGCGCCAATGCCGGAGCAGCCTGCGCCTGCCAGACATCGCGCACGATCGCACGCGCCAGCACCAGCGCCGCGCAAGCCCCCAAACCTTGCAGCAAGCGCGCCGCAATGAAGGTTTCCATGCTGCTGGCCAACAGCATTCCTGTGGTGGCCAACAGATAGAGCGATAAACCGCCCAGCAGAACCGGCCGGCGCCCGATCCGGTCGGATAACGGCCCCAGGATCAATTGGCCGACACCAAAGGCCCCCACAAAGACTGCGAGCGCCAGAACACCCGCCCCCGGACTGGCCAGCAGATCCCTTTCCAAGGCCCCCAGGCTGGGAATGATCAACTGCGTCGATATCTCGCCCAGAGCCGTCAAGACCACTAGCAGAATCAGTAAAACTCGCGAAGGAAGCGGATGAGTCGGCATGGCGGCACTCCTGAGCAATGATCCGCAACCGCCTTCCAGTGAAATCCGGTTGCCATTTTGGATTTCAACCATAATATAAAAATAGAATTACATCTATAATTCATCTGACAAACACCCGACGAGACCCGCCATGCCCGACTCATCTCACACTGAAAAACTGAACCAATGGATAGCTGCAGGAGAGGCCGCCCGCGCCCGCCTGGCATCTCCCGGCACCCTCAGCCTTGCTGAAGTCAGCGCCCTGCAGCCGCAGGAGTTCTTTGCACAGATCGGCAGCGGTGAACTGCCCTCCCCGCCGTTCGGCCACCTGGTGGACTTCGTGCCACTGGAATGGTCAAGCGGCTACTTCGTCTTCCAGGGCACTCCAGATACGCGCCACTACAATCCGCTGGGCAGCGTGCATGGCGGCTATGCGGCAACCCTGCTCGACTCCTGCATGGGTTGCGCCATCCACACCCTGCTCCAGCCGGGCCAGGGTTACACCACGACGGATTTGCGCGTCAGTTTTGTTCGTGCCCTGCGAGGCGATGTCGGCCCCGTCCGCGCCGAGGGGCGCATAGTGCATCTGGGGCGCTCGACCGCACTGGCCGAAGGACGCATTTACGATGTCGATGACCGCCTGTACGCAGTCGGTTCAACGACCTGCCTGATCCTCGATATGCGCCGATAGCCAACGGCCTGGTGCCCCTCAATCCGAACCCGATCGACATCGATCATTTTAAATTTCGATCATCATCTATCCGAAAAATAAAATTACACCTATCATTTTAATTATCCACGGTTCATCCCGAACCACGGAGTAGCCCTCCATAACCAAGGAGCATTGTCATGTCGTCCATCGTTATCGCAGGTTTTGCCCGCTCGCCTTTCCACTTCGCCAAGAAAGGCGGACTGATCAATATCCGTCCCGACGACCTGGCAGCCCAGGTTCTCCAGGGATTGATGGGCAAACTCGACCTGGATCCCGCACAAATCGAAGACGTGATCATGGGTTGTGCTTACCCCGAAGCCGAACAAGGCATGAACATCGCCCGCATCGCCAGCTTCCGCGCAGGCTTTCCGGAAACCCTGGGCGGCGCCACGGTCAACCGCTTCTGCGGCTCGTCGATGACTGCCGTGCACTTCGCCGCCGGCCAAATCATGCTGGGCGCCGGCGAGGCATTTATCTGCGCCGGGGTCGAATCCATGACCCGCGTGCCCATGGGCGGCTTCAACATCTCACCCAACCCGACGCTGATGGGCAGCTTCCCGCAGGTCTACATGGCCATGGGGCACACCGCCGAAGAAGTAGCCAAGCGCTTTGCCATCAGCCGCAGCGAGCAGGAAGCAATGGCCGTCGAGTCCCACGCCAAGGCCGCCAACGCCCGTGCGCTGGGCCTGCTGGCAGACGAGATCGTCACCATCGACACGCCAGACGGACAGGTCAGCGAAGATGGCTGTATTCGCCCAGGAACCAACCTCGAGTCCCTCGCCGGCCTCAAGCCGGCCTTCGGCGGCAGTGTCACCGCCGCCACCTCATCGCCACTGACCGATGGCAGCGCCGCCGTCCTGGTCTGCACCGAAGCATTCGCGCGCCAGCACAAGCTGGACATCCTGGCGCGAATCAAGGCCGTTGCCGTGGGCGGTTGCGCGCCCGAGATCATGGGCATGGGGCCGGTAGTGGCAACGCGCAAGGTATTGCAGCGCGCCGGCCTGAGCATCGCCGACATCGACCTGGTGGAAATCAACGAAGCCTTCGCCAGCCAATCGATTGCCTGCATCCGTGAACTCGGCCTGGATATGGCCAAGGTCAACCTGGATGGCGGCGCCCTCGCTCTTGGCCATCCGCTGGGTGCCACCGGAGCACGGATCACCGGCAAAGCCGCCGCCCTGCTCAAGCGCACCGGCGGGCGCTATGCCATTGCCACCCAGTGCATCGCCGGTGGCCAAGGCGTAGCCACCCTGCTCGAAGCGGTCGACAACTGAAGCGTATACGGGGAAGAGCGCGTCGCAGCCCTTCCCCGCCTGCAGACCACACCTACTCGCATCAGTCAGGCATCGACAAAAGAGGTAAGATGACAGGCAGCATCCTAAGAACCTGAAGAGACAAGGCCCACCATGCGCTACTCACAGGAACACAAAGCCCAAACCCATCAACGCATCATCGACGAAGCCGCCCGCCTGTTCCGGCGCGATGGCGTCGGCGCGACCGGCCTGCAGCCCTTGATGAAGACCCTGGGACTGACCCACGGCGGCTTCTATGCTCACTTCAAATCCAAGGATGAGCTGGTCGAAACCGCCCTGCAGCATGCCGTGGAACAGCTGCGAACCGACACCCAGGAAGACATGGCCGATGCTCAGCCGCTGAGTACCTTCATCGCGCGCTACCTGTCCAGCGCACACCGCGCCGACCCCGGCGCAGGCTGTCCACTGCCGACCATCTGCGCCGAACTGGGGCAGCGCGGCCAACCTAGCAGCACCACCGACCAACTCATCCTCGACCGCCTGACCATGATCGAGTCCAAGCTCGACGGCGAGGATGCCGCCGAGCAAAGCGTGCTGATGTTTTCTGCCATGGTGGGGGCCTTGCTGCTGTCACGCAGCGTCAGTGACCCACAACTGTCCGATCGCCTGCTGAAAACCACGCGCAAGTTGCTCATCGAGCAAACCGAAGCCCAGCCAGAGGCTTGAAATAGGCCCAAATGGAAAGCCCTTCCCGCTAACGGAAAGGGCTTCTCATTTTTCCCACGCTTATTTGTAGCGGGCCGCCGCACTGTTGCGCGACAGGTTAGGCCCGAGCTTGGCGCGCGCGCCGACAAATGCCTGCCAGTCAGCAGCATCCGGCAGCGAAGGAATAGTGATCAGCTCGCCCTGATCGAAACCGGCCAGCGCCGCATCGACCATTTCGCCGACCTCCATGATCATCTCTGCCGGCAAAGCCGCTTCATCAACACCCGAACGCTCCCAAATCTCCGTACGCGTCACGCCCGGCAACACGGCCTGAACCTGCACACCCAGCTTGCCGACTTCGCTGTGCAGAGTCTGAGTCAAGCTGAGCACATAGGCTTTGGAGGCGCTGTAAATGGCGTTGAACATTTCCGGGGCCAGCGCCACCACCGAGGCGATATTGATGATGCCCCCACGCCCGGCCGCACTGAAACTAGCCGCAGCTGCAGCAGCCAGGCGGGTCAGCGCAACCACGTTGAGCTGGATCAGGTCATCCGCACGGTCCAGATCGGCTTCGGCAAGGCTACCGTTCAGCGCCACCCCGGCATTGTTGACCAGCAGGCTGATACTGGCGTCACTGCGCAGGCGTTGCTCGACCAAACGCATGTCATCTTTGCGCGTGAGATCCGCCTTGAGCACTTCCACTGCCACGCCATATTCCTGAGCCAGACGCCCGGCCATGGCTTCAAGCCGCTGCAGATCACGCGCCACCAAGAGCAGGTCATAGCCACGCTGCGCCAGGCGCTCAGCATAGGTGGCGCCAATCCCCGACGAAGCACCGGTCACCAGTGCCAAGCCCATCGCATGTTGCTTGTTCATAACCCTTCTCCCGTGCGCAGACTGATCTGTGTGTGCGGCCCTAGCTACAGCCCGCCAGCGTTGGATTTCAATTACCAACCAAATATATGTTAGTCGTAATTTAAACGTAAGAACCGCTGGTCGAGGAACCCAAAGACAGAGATCAAATCTACCGTTTTAGGCTGCAATGGCGGAGACATGCATGCAGTGAAGCCTAGCTGCACTGCTGTGGAGGATCGACAGCCGTCGGCGCGCAACAAGCATTTATGAGAGAGGAACGTCAGAGAAGCACTAACCCCAGTACTGGAGCCACAGCATCTACGAAAAGCACTTAACGCAAATCCAGAAAACAAAAAAGCCCGGTCATTTCTGACCAGGCTTTGATGTTGGGATTATATGGTCGGGACGGAGTGATTCGAACACTCTACCCCTTGCACCCCATGCGAGTAGTCGACCATGTAACCCATTGATTTTAAAAGCACTACTCAGGACGCTCGCTGCAACCGATGTCCTACAGCTCCCCACGATTATTTACGGTTTCCCGCAAAAGTCCCTGGCGCCGCGAATGGCTGTGAGCCGAATACGCAGCACTTTCGGCTCACTTAATGAGCCGAATAAGCCCGGTAATCTACGCACATACGATCAATCACCACGGATGCCCTCTGTGGCTCAAATGATCGCGCGTCAATGGGCCTCCAACTCAGCGATCCGCCGAGATGCTTGGGCCGTAGCAAGTCCTTTGCCGGCTTGAGGGTTGAGCCGATACAAGGCCAGGGGGCAAAGCTCGACAAAAGGCTCGAGGCTGAGCACATGGTGAGCTATTCAGCTTTCTTGCCCGGAGATTCCGCAGGTGCCAAAGTTCGGGTTTTAAGCGCGTTCACTTTGGAATTGTTCGCCATCCCATGACCGAAATAGCCTGCCCCTTCTGCACCCTGCCCTCCTTTCGAGTCCTTGGGGAAAATCTCCACGCTTTCTGGATCCGGGACGGGTACCCAATATCACCTGGGCATAGCCTGATCATCCCCAAAAGGCATGTCGGATCCTTTTTTGAGGCAACGCCAGAGGAACGGGCTGCACTTCTGACGCTCTTGGACGAGGCCAGAAGCAATGTTGAGAAGGAATATCAGCCTGATGGCTACAACATCGGCATCAATGACAGCGCGGCTGCAGGCCAGACCGTTCCACACCTACATATCCATCTCATCCCACGCTTTCACGGCGACATGAAGGACCCCCGAGGTGGCGTACGCTGGATCATTCCGGCTAAAGCGGATTACTGGAGTCAGCGAGAGTGAGCCTGAATACTCCGCCGCCTTCAGCTGACGCACAGTTACTCTTCCTCACGAAGCTGCAAAGACTTTTTGCCGAGGGTGATTTCACCGCGACCTACAAATTCGCTCTTCTCATCGTGCTAGCTGACTTAGCGGTTGAGCTCGGTACTGATAACGGGGACTCACTTGATCTCACTACACGAGAGATTGGTGAACGCTTCATCCAGCTCTACTGGCACCAGACCTCCCCTTATTTGGCCTCGCAACCAGACGCCACGCCCAAAGTGCTCATCCAAAACAACGGAGCACAGGCTGCAGTTGTCTCAGCTATCGAGAGTTTTCGAGCTAGAACGCTTTGCTCAAGCCCTTTAGCTGCATCCAAACATCCGGAATACGCATCTCTACGGGCAACCGTGACTCAGACCGTGTCAGCGCAGCCGCTGACTTACCTCCAAAATTTTGCCGGCGGTACTGATGAATTCATCTATGAAAGGCCGGCACGCGGGCTCGTTCGGCTTAAGAGCGGTGTAGCGTTCTGCTTCCGACGTTTCCAACCCATACTGCAAGAGATTGCGCGCTCAAATTGGGTGAAGCACATCAAGAATAATCGTCTCAACCACATGATTCTGGGCGTAGCTGATGATCTTGAGCAGTTCCTGTTTGAGGCGTCCCGCCAGTCTCTAGCTTCGCTAGCCGTCGGACTCCGAAAGGTTGATGGCAACAACTGCTTCTATTGCGGCGCGCCCTTGAACAAGGTCGACGTTGACCACTTCATTCCCTTCTCACTTTACCCGCGGGACTTAGCCCACAACTTTCTTCTTGCACACCCTGCTTGCAACCGAAGCAAGTCGTCCATGTTGGCGGGCAGGCAGCACCTGGAGCGATGGCTCGAGCGTCTGGCCAAACGTGGCGACGACATTGCGGATATTGGCCTCCAAGCGGGCCTCGTTGTTGACGCTCAAGCATGTCGCCGAGTCGTCAACTGGGCTTACTCCAATGCCTATTCAAGCGGAGCTACCGCGTGGCTCAGGCCGGGCATTTTTGAAACAGTCGACAGGGATTTCTTAAGCTTGGCCGTACTGGGTTCTCCAGGATGACCCGCTTACCAAGCCCGGTCTAAGCCCGCTGAATACTCGACTTAATACGATAGGAATTCATAGTGACATCCCAAAGCACCCCAGCCCTGGTCGACGTAACGCATCTTGCGAAAGAGCTTGAGCAGTTTGCCAATGACCGTAACTGGGCTCAGTTCCACTCCCCCAAAAATCTGGCAATGGCCCTGAGCGGCGAGGTAGGTGAACTCGTGGAGATTTTCCAGTGGATGACTGAAGACGCCTCCAAGGCGGCAGCTGGCAACCCGGAGACATCCCAAGCTGTGAAGGATGAGCTTGCGGACGTGCTTATGTATGTGGTCCGGCTTGCCTCTGTACTCGGGGTAGACTTGAACGCTGCAGCCCAGCAGAAGCTGAAGCTCAACGCTGAAAAATATCCAGTCGCTAAAGCCTGGAACACAAGCAAGAAGTACGATCAGATCTAGACCTGACGTTTGCCAAGGAAGACTGAAGTTGATTGTCTACGAAGCCACGAAGAAGCAGTTCCTTCACGTACATGACAATGAAGACATCGAGGATGTAATCCTCGCCCACTACACCGCCAAAACAGGCAAGCGAGTTGGGCGCTCCGAAATGGAGTCCTGGAGGGGATCTCTCGGCTACATGGCCAAGGTCCTTCGCGATGAAGGGGTACCTGACGATGCAGGTCTCGCTATCGAGCTGCACCTTCCTCAATCGTCAAAACGAATCGACTTCACCCTAACCGGTCACGGCGAGGCCGGCCAAAAAAATGCCGTTCTCATCGAGCTCAAGCAATGGAGCTCATCGAGGCTGTCTGAGAAAGACGCCATCATCGTCACCGCGCTAGGTAAAGGCTTGAACGAGACCGTTCATCCCTCATACCAGGCTTGGTCTTATGCCTCCTTGCTCGAAGGCTTCAACGAGGCCGTATACGACCGCAGCATCGCTCTTCGACCATGCGCCTATCTGCACAACTATGTGCGCGACGGCGTCATTGATGCGCCTCACTACCAGCCTTACATCGAAAAGGCTCCGCTGTTTCTTAAGGGTAAGGACGAGCTCGAGCAGCTGCGGGCATTCATCCGAAAATACATACATTCTGGCGACAGCAAGACTGTTCTATACGAGCTGGTCAATGGCCGTATTCGCCCATCCAAAGCTCTTGCTGACTCGCTGACTGGCCTGCTCAAGGGTAAGCCCGAGTTCGTCCTGATTGACGACCAGAAAGAGGTCTACGAGGCCACGCTTGCCGCCGCAAAATCCTCCTCGAGCGATCAGCCCCGTGTTGTGATAATCGAAGGCGGCCCAGGAACAGGTAAAACCGTCCTTGCGCTGAACCTACTCGTCAAACTGACATCCTTGGGGCTTCTGGGGAAATACGTTTCTAAGAATGCGGCCCCTAGACGTGTTTACGAGACAAAACTGGTTGGGACGATCACTCGAACCAAGTTTTCCCACATGTTCACGGGCTCTGGCTCATTTGTCGATGCCGAGACCAACCTCTTCGACTTCCTGATCGTCGATGAAGCCCACCGGCTCAATGAGAAGAGTGGTCTCTACGCCAACTTGGGTGAGAACCAGATCAAGGAGCTCATCGAAGCCTCCAAGTGCACGGTCTTTTTCATCGACGAGGATCAACGTGTAACCCTGAGCGATATCGGCAGCAAGAAGGCAATACGTCACTTTGCCGAAGCTAAGGGCGCGATAGTCGAAGAGTACGACCTAGCATCGCAGTTCCGCTGCAGCGGCTCTGATGGTTATCTGGCCTGGCTCGATAACGCTTTAGATATCAGGCCAACGGCAAATGAGGTTCTAGATCGTCGCGATTATGACTTCCAGGTCTTCGACACCCCTCAAGCGCTTCATGAGGCCATCGAGGCCCACAACGCAGGCAACAAAGCCCGAGTCGTCGCCGGATACTGCTGGCCATGGCGGAGCAAGAAAGACCCTCTCGCAGACGACATCGTGATCGGCGACTACCGGCGGCAATGGAATCTAAGCGAAGACGGCAGCCTTTGGATCATTGCTGATCAGTCCATTAATCAGGTGGGATGCATCCATACCTGCCAGGGGCTTGAGGTTGACTATATCGGCGTAATCATCGGGCCAGATCTGGTCGTGAGAAATGGAGAGGTCGTCACCTGCCCTTCCGAGCGAGACAAACATGACAAATCGATTCGCGGCTACAAGAAGCTGAGCAAGGAGGACTCGGCCTTTGCTCAGCGGGAGACCGATCTGATCATCAAGAACACCTACAGAACCCTCATGACCCGAGGAATGAAAGGTTGCTATCTGTATTGCACTGATCCGGAGACGACTGAGTACTTTCGAAAGCTTCTTGCGCCGTGACCAATGTCCGGCGTGGCAGTGAAACGGGCCATCGTGGGCTTGGCCTAGATCGCGAGCCTGGCTACCTATTTCCATCACTTGATAAACCTTTACCATGAATTCGATCAGGGACGTCTAAATTGATCCTGCCAAACGCCACTGCTGCCAAGCTCGAACGAGCTATCAAACTGTTCGACCGCGATCTGCGCGACACCCAAGAATGGGATGGTTGGGAAGAAAACAGAGCTCATCGCTATGCGATCAAATGGCAAGACCGCCTCTACCCGGCGAAGAAAATCGTCTCCCTGGCAACAGGAACACCCGTTGGGCATTTTTCCGGAGGCATCCAAACCAACGGCTATCTTCGAGCGCGCGGATTCGAGGTCATTAACCTACGAGGGGCTGAGAACTCCCCGTTCAAGATTAGCTTTGAAGTGGGCGAGATTTACGATCGTAGAGAAGACATCCATGGTCCGTTCGGCGGTAGCAAACAAAGCGGCATTTCCCCCTCGAAAAAAGCGCCAGTCGTTTTTCTGTTTACCGGAGAAAGCGGTAAGCAGTACGGGTACCAGGACCATTTCGATGAAGCCGGCGTATACCATTACACGGGCGAAGGACAATCCGGAGACATGCGTCTTTCGGGTGGAAACAAAGCCGTCTTAAATCATGCACAAGAGGGCCGCTCCCTTCATCTATTCAAGTCTCTCGGCAAGAAGGCAGGCAAAAGCCTTGGCCAAAAATACTTGGGGGAGTTCGTCTGCGCAGACCACTACTGGGCGGAGGGAGAAGACCGCGAGGGGAATCGACGAGCGATTGTGATCTTCCAGCTTGTGCGCCTGAATAGCATGAACGAGGCAGGTATCGAGGATGACGTCGATGAACCTAAGCCTCCTACTCTCGATGACGCTCGCAAGCTGGCCCTGCAGGCAATCGAGTCTGGGGAGCAATCAGCTACAGGAAACGCGCTGCGCAACATCTACAAGCGAAGCGTCAAGGTCAAAAACTATGTACTGATGCGCGCCGCAGGTCTCTGTGAGTCGTGCGGCGAAGATGCTCCATTCAAACGAAAAGATGGTTCTCCCTACCTCGAACCACACCATATCAATCGCCTTTCGGATGGAGGTCTAGATCACCCACGTTTCATTGGTGCGGTATGTCCCGCATGCCATCGGGAGATCCACTATGGTCTTGATGGCGATGCCAAAAACGAAAGGCTGCGAATTTACGTCGATAGCGTTGAGCAAAGCCTTAACTAACACACTATAGATTTTTCTCAGTGTGAGCGAAGCACGTTAGGATACCTTCCATAAGGGAAATATCAAAGAGACACTGAAGACCCTTTGAGCTCATGAGCCGCCTCATCAAGGGCGCTGACTCTACCGCAATGACGGCATTACCATGGGACTTTCAGGAAGTGACTGATCTTTACAATAAGTGGAGATCAGATCTCCTCGATCAATTTTCGCAAAGACAAAATCTCCATCCAACCGTCCCAGCATGTGGCCAGGAGCTGCAATAACATAGGTGGCATTCATTGCATCCACGGTTAATATAAACACCGCTAGATGTTTAGCCTCAAGCCCTCTTACACACCAATTAACCCCTAAACCATTTAGCTCAACGTATCTCTCTGCTTGGTGCCTTGAATAAAACAGCAAAGCATATGAGTCTTCCCCCTGCCTCATTCCGAATGGTGCAAATGTTTTAATGTCATAGATCGTCCAAAATGGCTGCCCTAGCACGTGCGTACCCGGGATAGCGACACTCTCCAACCTCATTCCAAGGAGTCTTCCAATAGAGGGTAACTCGTTTAGTGTTATAGCGATAATCCCGTTATCATTCGCGTATTTTGTCGCACCCTCTTGAAAACCATTAGCAGCCACAATGATTCCCTGCAGGCCAAAGCAGTCCTCAACCTTTCCTTTGAATGTAATCACATCATTACGTTCAACTGCCCGCTTAGTGTTTTTGCACTCTATGGCCACTCTGTGCCGCACGCCGGCAAGCTCAAACTCATAGTACACATCTATTTGATATTCCGATCCATCCCTGCCGCGAACATGCACATTTCGCCCGACGACAGCTTTTTCACCATCTAGATCAATCAAGGTTTGATATACCGCCTGAACATGTTCTTCCAGACCGCTCCAATCTTTAGGGCCAGGGCGTTCTTCACTAGACTTAAGAACCTCTATGAGAGCGGCCATCGATGGACCGTTATCCATAAAAAACTCCACGATTGGAAAAGGAAAATTCAAACTTAGTAAAAAATCTTGAGCGAAGCCGAAGAGCGCTACAATCCCACAGAGCGACTGAGCTTTTCACTTACCCTTCTAAATACTTGCTCTGAAACAGACCCTACGGAATATAGAGGAACACTAAAGCTCCGCTCATAAAGGCCGACAGCTTCCTCCTTAGGATCCAAAACGGGAACCCGCCAATACAAAATTACTGAGACACAGTCCTCGCCGTACTTGCTAAAGAATTTTCTAACCTCTAAAGCTATCCGCTCATCGCCCGCTTTGAGCTGACTTGAAATATTTGAAAACCCATCAATTCTTGTGAACTCGTTATCCGGATTAATCAACGAGGACATATCAATTGCAGCAATGCCTTTCTGATTACGAAAATCACTTGAGCTAAACCTTCCAACCGCTTGCTTTAGAGCCTTCTCAACATTTTTACCAAAGGTATCTTCTTTAGAGGGTCGCTTACACTCTACAAATATCGAATCCTGCTCATCATGAGCATTAAAATCCGCGACCGTTTTAAAATCTATAGAATACCCTGCCCGCTTGAAGCATCTAGCCATATAAAGCTCAAACAAAAAATCCCTTGCAGAATTAGGCTTTGAACCCACCAACTCATCGCTATATCTCTCCTGCCCAGAAATAATCTTCCTTAAACCTTGATGTAGCTCCTCACAGTAAAGCTCAGACAGCTTATCTTTTATCTCTATAACTCCATGCACCTCATAAATAGAGCTCGCATAGTCACGATCGGCAGAAATCTGACTGAAACTCTCACTCCCCCAATTATCAATCAGTCTTTCGTAGTGGGCAGCATACCTACCGTATCTGCTAGCGCGAACATGAAGTCCTTTTGACTCTAGCCAATCCACCGCCTCGCTGTATTTTTCGAGCGTTTTGGACAATGACTCTTTTTTCAATTTTGAATTTACGATTGAAGGCATGCAGCTTTTGCACTCTGAGTAAAGTAACTATAAAAACAGATCCAGTGACACACCAGCCTAAGCCATCAAGCCGCATGTGAAAATCGTTTATTCCGCCTCACTCTTGACAATAAACAATTGGATGTATCCCAGCCTCTTTAGCCGCATGCACGAATGACGACAAAATCCAGTAGAGCTGGGTTATATTTCCAGCCACAGCCTTGCCCTTTTGGATTTTCACAAATTCTTTCTCTATCATTTTTTTAGAAATGAACGAGCAGCAGATAATGCACCTGCGATTGAATCGGTAATCCTGCCTTACTCTATAAAGATAGTCTTCGAACTTACCAGGAAGACTTTTTCTTGTGCGACTTATAAGTCCGCCACTATAGTTTTTTCGAAACTTCTCTTTATATTTCTTTAGAAAAATCTTTGGCTCAATATCCATATTGCCAATGTTTTTAATAGCCTGACCAACGACCTCATGAAGATTGCTTGCTGACCTGCTGGGCTTTCCGTGTTTGGAGTGTATGAAAGACACTGAGAAATCGGCCTGATTGAAGGTGATATGATCAGCCCACTCATTACCCAGGTCATCGCAAAAAATGTAGTCGTCGGCACCATGCGCTCTCTCGACGATGTCGAATATCGAGACGGAATCGAACTTGGTTATCTTCTTCGTGACCTCGCCTTTCTCCGAAGTAGCTAAAGAAAGTGTTGGTAGGACCTTCAGCGTTCGAAGCATTGCAGGAATTTCATTGATCCCTGCACCATCCTCGAAGCACTGTCCCATGAAGTACATGTACCTTGGATCGGAAAATGTGATGGTCGCGAGATTATGCTTCTTTATGTAGGCCTGAAGCGTCGTCTTCTTGCCGTTTTGCTCAAAATTGACACTTCGAAGTGCCAGACTATTTACAGCAATTGAATGCAAATTTTTTTTGAGTTCAGCCTGCCGGAAACTGCCTACGAGCTCATGGTCTGGCGCCGGCCCGATCTCGTAAACTTGCTCCATCTCCGCAATCAAAGATTTTATTTGCTTGGATGTCATCTCGATGACACGACCACTTCTGGCGGTGTAGAAAATTGGAACACCTTGGTTAACTACGTTCTCAACAAAAAAAGAATGCTCCAGCAAAACCGCGTTTGGTGTGCTTGATTTCCAGACCAGGTCTAGATCTATAAATTTGGCAAAATTGTTGAGAAAGTCTTTTTCAGTGGAAGGATTATGGATGTCGTGTAGCTGTGCCCTAGCCCACTCCACGGCGTGATGGATTGATTTACGCTCCGATGCCTCGACCACGCGACCACTTTGCGCGGATATAGTCTTGGTACGGCCTTTTAGTTTCAGCTTGAAGAAGTACGGGATTGACCGCCCTGCAGCATGTACAGACATAAGCCCTTTCAGATCAGAGGCTTCGAAGGCTCGACCACGCATAGCACGATCGGAAACGGTCATGTTGCGGGTTGCCATCTTTTGATACTGCGCATCGACGTCGCTAAATGCGGAGGTTAGCTCACTACTTCGAATCAGCTTCGCATGTTTATCCATGCTTTCCGCTATACTGGCACAAGACTTTTTAAAAATAGCAATACAGCCATCAACAACAACGATCAATATAAATGCATAAATTGTGTCTTTGATCGGCTGCTGCCAAAAATGTACATCGCGGTCTGTCTTGAAGACACGAAGGCTATAGGAAAACTTGCTGCCATCTGGAAGCGTATCCTCATGATCAATAATGTCCGCGATAAGCGCGCTGCCAATTGTCATATTGGAACTAGCAGCTTCGAGGATGACGGTAAGCGTAGCCTTCGTGAAAGGTGCAGTTGGGCGATAGAACTGGGCATTCTGCGTAAGTAGAAGATCTTGCGACATCACGGTCCTTCCTTGGAATTCTGGCAGTTAGTGGCATAACGCCACCTATATCTCTGATGTACGGCATACGCCCCCCCAGCGTCAAGTCAGGCAGCCCTTACCTGGCCAATTCTGGCCGTTCTTTGGACGCAACAGTGGCGCAAGCCCCCCCGTAATCAACCCCTATACAAATGAAACCAAGAGAACTGCACCGTTGACGCTGCAGCAGTAGAAGTGCAGTAGTGCATGAGCTGCCAATGGGCCCGGCCTCAAGCGGGTGCGTCGCAAAAATAGCGCTGTTACGAACACACTGCACCGGCATCCCTTTACCCCTTGCCGCGTGAATCGCGGGTAAGGCTTGGCAAATAGCGAAGAGGGCTGAAGAATGGCCTCGTCGATCACGGAAGGTCACTGAGGCAAAATTTGGTGATTCACGAATCATCCTGGCCGGAAGCTTCAGCGGACTTGTTCCGCCACGCCACGGCGGAAAAGGCAGCCCTCTATCGCGCCATCATGGAGGTGTTCGCGGCTGCCAAGCGCCAGTACCGCCTGCAATTACGGCCCGACGAAGTATTGTCCGAGGCGAAATGGGGTCAACGGACGCCACCGGCTCAGGAGGAGGTTGCCGCTGCATTAGCTCAGTTGGCGGCCTGGGGCAATCTCGAATCGCAGCCGGACATGACGCGTGTATCCACGCTCAATGACTATTACCGGGCACGTTTTCTCTATCGGCTATCGCGCGGCGGCGAGGCAGTAGAGGCAGGGCTGACCGCGTTCGCGCAGAGCCTCCGTCATAGAGCCGAGCTACAAACGGTCGCGCTGGAGGATATCGACAGCCGTCTACAGGCCTTGCAGCGACTAATGCGCGAAGCGCAATCCAGGGATGACTTGGATACTGCCAAGGCACATGAAATTCTGCGTGATCTGGTGCGAGTGTTTGAGGGCCTTGCTGAAAACGCCCAAGCGTTCATGGCTGGGGTGGCGCGTAGTTTGGAATTGCAGCAGGCCGACGCAACCACATTGGTCGCCTACAAGCGACGGTTGATCGACTATCTCGAACGCTTCATGGGCGATCTGATCCGTCGCTCCGACGCCATCGCTCGCACGTTGCATGACCTGTCCACCTCCATCGACTACGTCTTGCGCCAAGTCGCCACACGTGAAGCACGTGATACCGCCCCCGACGGCACTGGCGAACAGGCAGAGGAAGCACAACGCCGCCAGGATATCTGGCGCGAGCGCTGGAAAGGATTACGCGGTTGGTTCCTGGCAACCGGCAACGAACCACCTCAAGCAGAACTGCTGCGTGCAAGGGCACGCTCGGCGATTCCGCAACTGTTAAGTGCCATCGCGACGATCAATGAGCGCCGCAGTGGGCGCAGCGATCGGTCGGCCGATTTCCGAGTATTGGCGCAGTGGTTCGCTGCATGCGACACCGACAACGATGCTCACCGTCTTGCGCATGCAGCATTCGCGCTACAGCCAGCACGCCACTTCTCACTTGAGGTTGCTGACGCAGACGACGTGCCAGCGAGCACCTCTTGGCTGGATGCACCGCCGCTGATCATCAATCCTCGCCTGCGCGAGTACGGAGAAGCCGCACCGCGTGGCGCACTGGCGAAAGTGCGGGATCGTAGCCGGGATCGTGCGCTGATGGCTCAGCAATTAGCGGAGGAATCGCGTCAAGTCGAAGCTGCTCGACGGAGATTGGCGACCGGCAGCCCGACTCGCCTATCGGAGCTAGGTGAGCTCGATGTGCAAGCTTTCGGCCTCTTTCTAGGATTGCTTGGCGAGGCACTGGCTGAACAACAGGACCCGAACAGCCCTGTCGAGCGCCAAACGGGCGACGGTCTGCTGCATATTCGCCTGGAACCTCTGGCTGAAAACAGCCGCGCCCAAATCTGCACGGCCGCCGGCGTGTTCTCCGGCCGGGATCATCTGCTGACGATCCGGCTCACCGAGGACAGATCATGAGCATACCCTCGTCCCGCCGTGGCATCCGACATGTCGGAGAAACACAGAAGGCGCAGCAACAAGACGAATTCCGCCGGGCTCTGCGCAGCCTGCTGATGTGCCCGCTCATGCCGCCAGGGCACGCGGACTTCCCCGCAGTACGTCGCCAAGCCGAGCGCCTGCGCGAGTGGTTCGCCCGCGAGACCGGCTGGCCGCTGCATGTGGACCGCGAGGGTGCCCGCCTGTTCAAGCGCCCGGCCGACCTGTCCGCCCCGACCCGCGGCCTGCCGGACTATGACCGACGTCGCTATGTACTGCTGAGTCTGGCTGCTGCAGTGCTGGAGCGAGCCGACCCGCAGATCACCCTGCGACAGATCGGCGAACGGATCGTACAACAAGCCGCCGACCCGGCATTGCAGACATTGGGTTTCGCCTTCACCTTGCACGGCGCTGCCGAAAGGCGCGAGTTGGTCATGGTGTGCCGTACCCTCCTGGCTCATGGCGTTCTCGAACGTGTCGCTGGCGAGGAAGAGAGTTACGTACAGGACGGCAGCGGGCCACAGTCCGACGCGCTCTACGACATTCACCGGCGCTTGCTGGCCGGCCTGCTGGCGGCGGTGCGCGGGCCCTCGACCTGGAGCACAGAGGAGACTCCGGGAAATACCGAGGCGCGGCTGCATGCACTGGTGACCGGCTTTACAGCGGACAGCGAGCAAGGCAGGCGCGACGCCATACGCCACCACCTGGCGCGACGCCTGCTCGACGATCCGGTGCTGTATACCGACAGCCTGGATGAAGAGACGCGCAGCTATTTCCTCAATCAGCGGGGTGTTCTCGCCAACCGCCTGTGTGAAGCCACCGGACTGGTCGCCGAGCAACGTGCCGAAGGCCTGGCCCTGATCGATGAGAGCGGGCAACTGACGGATGTAGCCATGCCCGCCGAGGGCACTGAGGCTCATGTAACGCTGCTGGTAGCGGAGTACCTAGCTCGGCGTCTGCGGGATAAACGTGCCCCATTGCGAGCGACCGAAAGCGAGATTGCCCTGTTCCTGCGCGAGGCCGCTGGGCGATATGGCCGCTACTGGCGCAAATCGGCGCGCGCGCCAGGCGCCGAACACGAGCTGGCGGAAATCGCCATCGTTCGCCTATGTCGTCTGGGCCTAATGCTGCGTGATATGCATGGCGTACATCCGTTGCCCGCCATCGCCCGCTTCTCCCTCGGACAGACCGAGGTACGCAACGCCCTGGGGGCCGAAACCCTGTTTCTAACCGAGCCTGACGCATGACCAGCGACCTATTCATCACCTCCTCCCGCCCCGCACTGCCCAAACCTCTGCGCGAACGCTGGCAGCCCTTACGTCTTGGCCTCGTCGAACTGTTCCACTACGACAGCGAGGAGTTCTGGTTCCACGATGGTCATTTACTTCTACGCGGCAATAACGGCACCGGGAAATCCAAGGTGCTGTCGCTGACCTTACCGTTGCTGCTGGACGCACAATTGCGCTCGTCGCGCGTCGAGCCCGACGGTGATAGCGGCAAGAAGATGGCCTGGAACCTCCTGGTCGGCAACTATCCCCGCCGTATCGGCTACAGCTGGATCGAGTTCGGCCGACGCGAGCTCGATGGCCGCCCCCGCTACCTGACCCTGGGGGTCGGTTTGTCGGCAGTCGATGGCCGGGCTCAAGTGGACAGCTGGTTTTTCATCGTGGAAGGTGACGGCACGACACTAGACCCACGTATCGGCGAAGATCTCTGGCTTACCACTGCCGAGCGCCAGGTTCTTACTCGCGAGCGCTTGCGCGATGCACTTGGCGGACGCGGTCAGCTATTCGAAAACCATCAGCTGTATCGCCGTGCCGTGGACGAGCGCCTGTTCCAGCTAGGGACACGGCGCTATGACGCGCTGATGGATACGCTGATCCAGCTGCGCCAGCCACAACTGTCGAAGAAACCCGACGAAACCGGCCTTTCCAATGCCCTGAGCGAGTCGCTGCCACCGCTACCACCCGAGCTGCTGGGCGATGTGGCCGAAGCGCTCAACCAGTTGGAGGAAGACCGCACTCAATTGGAAGAAACGCGCCTTCTGGAGCAAACCGTCACCCAGTTTGAACGGCGCTACCGCATCTATACCGGTATGTTGGCGCGGCGCCAGGCACGCGAACTACGCCAGGCTCAAACCCATTTCGACAACGCCAGCGAGGCCCGCAATCAAGCGCAGGCTGAACTCGCCGGCGCACAGAGCGCGCAGGGTGAGGCTTTTGCGGAGCACGAAGCCGCGAAGCTGAAGTATTCGGCGGCCCGGGAGCTGGTAGATACGCTGCAGAGCGATCCCGCCAACCAGGACGCCAACCGTCTTGCCTTGGAAGAGCGCAATGCCACTGAACGGCAACATGCAGCTCACACGGCAGGCCGACAGCGCGATGAAGCACGTAGCAAACTCAATAGCGAAGTAGAACTGAGCCAGCGACGGATCGCTGCGGCCACTCAAGCTCGCGATGAGCTGGACAAGTCGCGTACTCGTACGCTGGACGCGGCCGAAGCACTCGCTATAACAGCAGACCTCGCAATCAACCCACTGCTTAGCCTTGAAGCCGAAGCGCTCGCGGCACATCCGCCCGAGTACAGGGCCGCTGAAGAAGCCCTGCGCGAGCTGGTGAGAAATCGGCGCCAGGACATCGCCCATCTACGTAAGCGTCATGCCGAAGTTAGCCAACACCAAGCGGTACTGGCGGACAAGCAAGAACACGTTCGAAGCATTCGCGGTGAAATGGACATAGCACTGGCGCAACGCGAGCGGGCCGATCAGCACGCCGAACAGGCAGGCAGCGTATTGCTCGGAGCCTGGTCCGAGCACTGCACAAGCCTCGTCCAGCTGCGCTTCGATGCTGAGCAGCCCTTGCTGCAACTGGCCGAGTGGGTGGCCCTTCCGGAAGGCGAAAACCCGGCGCAAGTGGCACTGGACAACGCCTGGCAGACGACGCTGCAACGACACGCCGCCCAACAGGCGGAGCTGGACAGTAACCTTACTAGCCTGGACAAGCAGCGCGCCGATATCGAGGACGAGTGCACCCGCCTGGCCGCTGGCGAAGATGCGCTGCCCGCCGAGCCGACCACCCGGGCCAGTGGTGTGCGCCTGCAACGGCATGGCGCGCCACTCTGGCACCTGGTGGATTTCCACCCGAGCCTGGATGCCGCGCAACGGGCCGGGCTGGAAGCCGCCCTGGAAGCCAGCGGCCTGCTTGACGCCTGGCTGTCGCCAAATGGGGTATTGAGCGATAACGACGGTACGCCGCTGCTGGATAGCAGCTGGCACCAGCGCGCGCCAGTGAACGGTGCCAACCTGAACGCTGCGCTGATTCCCGCATTGCCCGAGGCCTGCCCGATCACACTAGCTACGCTGACTGCGCTGTTGGCGGGCGTGGCTTACGGCACGCAGGAGCCGAGCGATGCCGAAGCCTGGCTGTCGCCTGATGGTCGCTATCGTCTGGGGCCGCTGGCAGGTGCCTGGCAAAAAACCGAGGCAGGCTACATCGGCCGTAGCGCACGGGAGCTGGCGCGACAACGACGGCTGGAAGCACTCGCCACCCTCCTCGCCGAACTCGACATGGCGCAAGCCAAGCTCGAACGACAATACGAAACCCTGGCCGCCGAGCGCAACCAAGCCGAACGGGAACGGAAAAGCGTACCCTCCGAGCGCCAACTGCACGATGCGATTGCTGCCGCGCTGCAGGCCGCCCGTGATGTTGATCGGACCCGGCAGCTGCTGGTGCTGGCCGAAACGCGCAGCCAGGAAGCCAAAGACGCATGGCAATCGGCACGCGAGCAGTTACACCACGACGCGACCGACCTGAGCTTGCCGGCTGACCCCGAGCTGCTACCGGCAACCGAAGAGGCCTTGGAACACTTCGCCAACGTCCAGGCGCATCTGGTCCAGGCGGCGCGCGACTGGCAGCGCGCATGGCCCGATCAGTGCCAGCAGCAACAGCGCGAAGGCGAAGCGCGCAGGGGGCTGGAACAGGCTGAGGAAACCCTGATGGTCGCCGACGAGCAGGCCGAACAGGCCCGGGTCCGCTTGGAGGCGCTACGCCAGTCCATCGGCCAGCAGGTGGAAGAATTGCTGGCAAAACTGGCCACCGCGCTCGCCGGACGTGCGCAGGCCGAGCAGGACGCCGAAACACGCCGCACAGCGCTGGGCGAAGCGGAAAAAAGGCTGGCCGTGACCGCAGCGCACGTCGAACGCACTGAGCAGACTCTGAGCGAGCGTAGCAACGAGCGCGCCATGGCCGTCGAACGCCTTCGCCATTTCAGCGCCAGCGGCCTGCTGGCCGCCGCATTGCCGGACCTGCAATTGCCTGAGCATTGGAGTATCGACCCGGCGCTGAACCTAGCCCGCCGCATCGAACAGGCGCTGGCTGACATCGCCGATGACGAGGTCACTTGGGCCCGCGTACAGAAACAGATCGCCGAAGACCTAAGTGAACTACAGCGCGGGCTGAGCGCCTTGAACCACCAGGCTATCTCAGAACCCAACGATTGGGGCATCACCGTCACAATCCAGTACCAGAACCGTGCCGAGCGCCCCGATACCCTCGCGCTACTGTTGGCCGAGGATATCGCCCAGCGCAGCGAACTGTTGTCTGCGCGCGAACGCGAGGTATTGGAAAATCACCTCCAGGCGGAAATCGCCGCCGAACTCCAGCGCCTGATGCGGGCTGCCGACGACCGAGTCAAGGCGATAAACCACGAACTGCACAAACGCCCAACCACCACAGGCGTACGCTACCGTCTTCTATGGGAGCCGCTATCCACCGAGGAAGGTGCGCCAGCCGGCCTGGAAGCTGCCCGCCAGAGCCTGCTCAATACCAGCGCAGACCTTTGGACGGCCGAGGACCGGCGCGCAGTAGGCATCATGCTGCAACAGCAGATCGCCACCGAACGCGCCCTGGCCGACGCCGACAGCGCCGGCAGTAGCCTGCTCGATCAACTCGCCCACGCGTTGGACTACCGCTATTGGCACCGTTTCCGCATCCAGCGCCAGCAGGATGGTCAATGGCGTAAGCTGTCCGGGCCGGCTTCCAGCGGCGAGCGCGCACTGGGCCTGACCGTACCACTATTCGCAGCCATCGCCAGCTTCTACGGCCACGGCGGCAGTCCCTTGGCGCCACGCTTGATGCTGCTCGACGAAGCCTTCGCCGGTATCGACGATACCGCCCGCGCCCACTGCATGGGCCTGGTGCGGGAATTCGACCTGGACTTCGTCATCACCAGCGAACGGGAGTGGGCCTGCTATGCGGAGCTACCTGGCGTGTCGATCTGCCAGTTACAGCGTCGTGAAGGTATCGATGCGGTGTTCGTCTCGCGCTGGACCTGGGATGGACGGGCTAAGCGACTCGAAGAAGATCCTGATCGCAGGTTCCCCTTGGCATGAAGACCATTCCCGATATACGCCTACAGCGTTTGCTCGGCGAGCTAACCCTGGCAGCCCTACGCCAGCGCTTACGCCGCCGTTTTGAGCTGCTCGATGAAGCGGAGACGCTATCATCGATCCACTTGAACAACCTTAACCCGGTCGAATACTCGGCTCTTTGCCAACTGACTGGTCGTCCCTCGCGTATAGCACGCTCAATGACGCTGGACATTACCGACCTCGATGCTCGGTTGCGTGCAGCCGGGCTCGCCACCTCGCTACAAGATGCCCTAGAGCAGCTGGATGGCCCAATTGTTGCGAAAGCCAGGCTCCGTAAAACGCTATCGGAACAATGGTCAGCCCTGACAACGTCGGCGTCGGCTGAAAGCAGCCCGATTCTCCGCGCCTGGCTGCAAAACTCAGCCACCTCCATGCCCCTGCTAAAGCGTCTTGGGAGCAATCCCGCGCGCGCTCAACAGCTACTGGTAGCAACTGATATTGTGCTCCGCCGCCTACCCGTGGAAGGACTGCCTCGCTCGCAACTTGCCGCCGAAACACTGGGTGATGCCCATGCGCTAGACACCGGCCGCCCTGTAGCGACTCTGGTACTGTCGGCGTGGCGCCTGCACGAGCGCAAGGATGGCCTACAGGAGGATGAAGCAGCAGCCGAGACTGGCGGTGGCGCGGAAGAGCGTCTGCGGGAGGTCTGGTCAAGGGCAGGAGTTCTCGTCAACGAGCTGGCCCGCCCTGCTCTCTTTCTTAACTTGCCTGTAGTTCCAGACGCCCCCCGCACCTGGTTGCCTGGAGAACCCGCCTACCTCTCACTGCGGCAATTGGTTCGCAAGCCATATTCCTGGCAAGTGGAGGGTCGGAATGTCTACGTATGTGAGAACCCGAACATAGTAGCCATTGTCGCCGACCGTCTGGGTGCTGACAGTGCTCCGTTGGTCTGCACCGATGGCATGCCCGCCGCTGCACAGCGAATTCTGCTCGATCAATTGACCTCGGCTGGCGCACGACTGCTCTATCACGGCGACTATGACTGGCCCGGGATCGGCATCGGCAATCACGTGATGCGTACTTGGCAGGCAGTCCCTTGGCGATTCGGTAGCAGAGACTACCTCGAAGCGGTGATGGTAGCGCCGACGCGACCGCGCGATTTGGACATCAACGGGGTCGAGGCTCTATGGGACAAAGAGCTGCATACAGCTATGGACACCCAAGGACTCGCCATTCCAGAGGAGGCGGTTTTCAGCACTCTCTTAGACGATCTGAGCCAAAGGTGAATTAACCCACTCAATCATCAATAGGTCGCCTTAACCCGCATAGTTAAAGGGATCGGCGGCGATCGATTCGGGGTTTACCGCCACTTTTACCGTCAACATCGCTGGAGGCGGCGGGAAAGCAGCGTGGGGAACACCAACACCCTCAACCCGATTGTCGATCTTAACTTGCCGCCAGCTTTCGGGGAGATCCACGACCATAGCCGGCGTTGGCTGAGTTCGAGGACGGGCATCTGCCTGAGGCTGACAGGTTCAATCAAACGAACACCATTACGGGACCCATAGGGCTCAGCCCTTTAAAAGCTCGTAACCAGTAATATCTGCCATATATAAAGAAGGCCCATCTGCTTCCTGTGCCTTTTCCGATGCACGTGAAACGGTGCAACACAAAAAGAGAGAGGACGATGAGCGACCTTTTTGACGTTGATGGTGCCAACCTTGATCGCGGGTTCGAGAACCTAAAAGCCGCCACGAGTACCATTGAGCAGCAACTACGCTTCACATTGCAGGAAATGTGGGAGTCCTACGAGCCTTATGCTGACCCAGATTTCCGGCAAGGCTTCGCACGTGATGTAGACGGCCGCTTCTGGGAAATGTATCTGGGCTGCACCCTACTAGAAGCGGGCCGAACATTACTCCCCGTAAACGAACGCCAGCGAGAAGGTGGACAACCGGATCTTTGCGTTCTCGAAGAGGGTCGCCGAATCTGGATCGAGGCCATCACGCCCGACGAAGGTGCGCCGGGCCCTGACCAGATCGTCCGCCCCATACCGATCAATAAGGGTGGCGGCATTGTCGCCGCGCCCATCCGCCAAGTACAGCTTCGGACCTCTGGAGCCTTTTGGACCAAGGCGCAGAAGATCGCACACTACCTTGAGCAAGACGTAATCGCGCCGGAAGACACCCGCATCATCGCAATTAGCGCGAGCCGCTTCGGTGTCTACGTCGCCGAACAGCCGTTGCCCCTCATCATGACGACACTGTTTCCGATCGGCGATGCCTACTTCTCCATCGACCGCAATACCGGCGATGTCCTTGAAGAAGGCTTCCACTCAGCACCCTTGATCTATCGCGAACGCAGCCCAATCCCGCGCACGGCCTTCCTAGACGAGCGTTTCGCCAACATTTCGGGTGTCATTTGGTCTCGAATCGGCATCGGCAACCTCTCGCGCCAGATCCGCCCGATTACCTATGTCCATAACCCATTGGCGCAGATTCCGCTGCCCACGAACTGGGGCATCTGGGATCGAGAGTTCGTGACGAGCCAGAGCGGCGACCAATGGGAGTTCACCGACATACTGGGCTCAGCAAGCTCGCCGGAAACGTCATGACAATAAAGTCTCGCGCGCATACCTGCAGCCCGCAGGCCCATGAGGTCGGCGATGCCCCTAGCCGATGAGAAGCACCTGATCACGCCAATTAGCCAACGGCAGTTTGAACTGTATGCGCTGTCGCTCGAACGCGGGCCCAATTTCGAGCCAGCACATATTTTCAGAGCCTATCAGGCAGAGCGCAGCAGCACGAGCGGCTGCATCCTACTCGACCCGAAGCTCGGAGTTTTCACCACCTTGGCACTGCGCCGACGCGTCGATCATCGCTGGACCGTCATTAATGAAAGCGGCCCCTACCCTACCCCCCAATCCGCGCTCAGCAGTCTCAGCATTAGCATGCGCGCCGGTGCCCCACCAGAACCCTTACCGCCAGGCTCCAAGCGCCGCCCTCTATTGATAAAACCTGGGCCGCGAGGGACATCCCCGGAGTTCGAGTTGCTGACGAGCACAAACAGCCATCTACCGGCGCTGATGGCGATAGGCGAATGTTATCTCGCGCTTCCTAACCCTGACGCCAACTTTGTTCCTGATTTTCAGACCAACAACTTCTCCTCTCGGCTCTTCGAACTCTACCTTCTCGCCAGCTTGCGCGAACAAGGCGTGAACGTCCTGCAAGACTACGTCTCGCCAGACTTCCTAATCGAGAAAGACAGTATCGAGTGCTGGATCGAGGCGGTAACAGCAAACTCCGAGACTCCACGAGCCGGCGGGATAGGCGAATGGGTACAAGCACCGGAGGATCGTAACGAACGTCTGACCGGAGATCCTGCCGAACGCTTCGCCAAGACGCTGCGGGGCAAGCTCCAACGCAACTATCATGAGCTGGAGCATGTGAAGGGCCGACCATTTGCCCTCGCGCTGGCGGATTTCCACCAATCCGGCTCGATGGTCTGGAGCCGAGAGGCGCTGCCCACCTATCTCTATGGGCTACGCGCCGATATCGAAGGAGAAGGAGCACAACGCAGGGCAGCCGGGACGCCGATAGCCAACCTCTCGGGCAAGCATGGCATCCCTGCAGGGCTCTTCCGTGATCCAGACTTCGCCCATCTTTCCGCCGTAATCTTCAGCAACGCAGCGACGCTCGCTAAGTTCAACCGCATGGGCTTTCTTGCAGGATGGCGACCTCCCGGCCTAACAATGATCCGACGCGGCATCCTCTTCGATCGAACCCCCGGCGCGTTGGAGCCGATCCCGTTCGAGCTGTCGGTCGACAGTCCTGAATATGAGGCGCTCTGGCCATGGGGCGAAGCGTGGTGCCAGGAGCTAGAAGTGTTTCACAATCCACTAGCCACCAACCCCCTATCGCTCCAACTCCTTCCAGGCGCCACTCACTGGTTCGAGCGTCACGGTCACATCGAATGCAGCACAATCTGGGAAAACACGGTTCTCTCCTCAGTAACCATACTTCACACAGCCCCTGGACGGAGCTAGCAAGGCATAAGGAAGTTCGTCCTGCTAGCAGTTGATCCCAGAACTGTTCTCTGACCAGAGGAATATCGCCAACTATGGCAACCACAGCATCCGACAACACAATTATCCTTAATCTTCTGCGTGGAGCCGTACCGGAACGTGCTGATGAGATCAGTGGCCTCTGGAGGAAGTACGGACACAGTGTGGAAATTGCAAAGGATGCGAAGGGCGTGACGATGAACGCCAACTCTAAACGCATAAAGTTCAACATCAAGACGATCGAGATTTATTGGCTACTCGGCTTTAGCGCATGGCGTGCAATCGAAGTTTACTCACCGGCCGTGGTCGTAGCGACAATGACTGGCGCATCGCTTGATGACGCACTTAATATGGACGAAGAACGAGGGCAATTCGAATTCGACTATAAACAGCGCATCGCCAGCGTCCATTCCCTTATCGCGGCCGAGCAACCAGCTGATATTTCTTGGCCAGCGGACATACCCAAACCGATTGATATTCGCGACGAACTTGAAGACGTCCAGCATAAAGCTGCTTTCGATCTGGCAGGGCTCGCGCTCGCATTTTCGATTCTTCACGAGTTTCAACATGTCATGTTTTGCGCCGACAAGAACGCACCTTCACTACGACCTGAAGAGGAAATCGCATGTGACACCTGGGCCCGTGACTTCATGATGAGTGGTCTCGCTGATTATGCAGAAAAGCACGGACACAGCTACACCGAAGTTCAATGGAAGAGAGCAGCCGGAATAACCCTGGCAGCAGTGATCATCCATGCGATAACACCAGGACATGCACGTTGGGGAGATCAAGAATACCCGCCAATTTCCGAACGATTATCGGCGATGATTCGTGGTTACAACCTCCCAAACTCCTCATCTTTCTGGATGTTCACCGCTTGCATGCTCATTGCACTCCTGCGACTGGAAAATAGACTATTAGACATAGTGGCGAAGTCCAACCGAGAAATGTGAATCGCCCCTAGTTTCGTAGACACCTCCGAGCCTCATAATACGGCCCATTAGGAGGTGCCATGAGCAACCCGCGTTATCCCGAAGAATTCAAAATCGAAGCAGTCAAACAGGTGACCGAGCGAGGTCTGCCGGTGGCTGAGGTAGCTGCTCGTTTGGGCATGTCGACACACAGCCTGTATGCCTGGGTGAAGCGCTACAGCAAGCCCCAAGAACAGCGGGCGCAAGAGGACGATCAACACGCTGAGCTACGTCGTCTGCGTGCGGAACTCAAGCGCGTGACCGAAGAGCGAGACATCCTAAAAAAGGCCGCCGCGTACTTTGCCAAGGAGTGCGGCTGAAGTACGCCTTCATTAGTCAGCTATCCGCAGACTATTCGGTTCGCCGCCTGTGCCTGACCCTGAAAGTTCATGCCAGTGGCTACTACGCCTGGCTGGCTGAGCCGAAGTCGGCACGAGCAAAGGATGATCAGCGGCTGCTGGGTTTGATCAAGCACTCCTGGTTAGAGAGCGGTGGCGTCTATGGTTACCGCAAAATCCATGACGACCTGCGTGAGCTGGGAGAACAGTGCGGCAGGCATCGCGTTGCTCGATTAATGCGCCAGGAAGGCCTGCGTTCGCAGACGGGGTATCGGCGACGTCCAGGACGTTATGGTGGCAAGCCTCCAGTGGCCTCACCGAATCATCTTGAGCGTCGATTCAATGTCACTGAACCGAACAAGGTCTGGGTTACGGACATAACCTACATCCGCACCTATGAGGGTTGGTTATTTTTGGCGGTGGTGCTCGATCTGTTTTCGCGGCAGGTAATCGGTTGGTCAATGAAGCCGCAGATGACTAGCGATCTGGCTATTGATGCATTGCTGATGGCGGTTTGGCGGCGTAAGCCAAAGCAGGAAGTGATGATTCATTCCGACCAAGGTAGCCAGTTCAGCAGCGGCGACTGGCAGAGCTTTCTGAAAGCCAACAACTTGCTTGGCAGCATGAGTCGGCGTGGCAACTGCCATGACAATGCGGTAGCGGAAAGCTTTTTCCAGCTGCTGAAGCGGGAGCGGATCAGGCGAAAGATCTATAGCACCAGGCAGGATGCCAGAGCCGATGTGTTCGATTACATCGAGATGTTCTACAACCCAAAACGCCGGCACGGTTTCAACAACCAGCTGTCGCCGGTAGAGTTTGAAAAGCGCTATTTCCAGAGACTGGAGAGTGTCTAGAAAACCAGGGGCGATTCAAACGTCAGCCCTGAGTGGTTTACCCGACCATTGCCAGCCAAGGTGTCTCTCCCTCTGTTCCGAAGCAACGCTTCGGCACATGTCGCCGCCCGGCAAATGCTGGAGGCGCGACTGGAGTGGGCCCAGGACATCTCGATTGCCCTAGAGGAGTTCGTAGACTTCCCTGAGGTCAAGCTGCCCGTGCGGCGGTACGAATCGCCAGAGCAAATCAGTGCTTCGGACATCGAGGAAGCTGCTTGTGAATGTCGAGATCTTTGGGGGCTAGGCCGGCGAGCAATTCCCGACCTTGCGCTAGCTGTTGAGAGTGCCGGGGTAATCCTCGTCCGCGAAGAGACCGGCATTGCGCCTATCGAAGGCTTATCGGCGTGGAGTGAGGCTCTGCAGAGGCCGATGATTCTGCTATCTGCAGACAAGGCAAACGGATTCCGCAGTCGATTCGACCTTGCCCATGAACTTGGTCATCTGGTGCTTCACAAAGGCATAGAGCGCCCTACCGATCCAGTTCGGTACAAGCAGATGGAAGATCAGGCGCATCGTTTCGCTGGAGCTTTCCTGCTGCCTGCTGAAACCTTTGCAGCTGAGGTAAAGACACCAGTTACCTTGGATAGCCTACTGCTGCTCAAACAGCGCTGGGGCGTCTCGGTGGCTGCTATAGTGATGCGCCTTCATGCCCTCGGAATTATCGATCAGGACGAGAAATCGCTCCTGTTCAAACGTCGCTCTGCTCGTTGGGGAGTGAAGTCCGAACCAGGTGACGAGGCTCGTTCTCCTGAGCAACCTCGGCTCCTCAAGAGAACCATCGAGCTTCTCGCTTCGTCAGGCGTTCTGCCTATCGAGGCTGTCCCGAATTACATTGGGCTGGGTGCATTTGATATCGAGCGTCTGACAGGCCTCTCAGAAGGCTATCTGTCCCAAAGTGGAGTTGTGCTGCCCCTGACAAAGCTGAAGGCCATCGTTGCCCGCGATGCGTCCCCTGCTGCGGTTGAAGGCAGCGCTACCGTTCTGCCTTTCAATCGGCGCTGATGTACAGATAGGCATCCGACGTTATGTGGATGCCTTTTTCTGCCATGCAGCAACTTCTCGAATGGCTTCGGCTGCCGAGAACGGTTTCTCAGATGCCTTCGCATCGTCGTATCTCACTACGAACCCTACCGTTGTCCCTCCTGATTTGCCTTGCCCTCGACGTATGTAGCGCGAGAAGAAGGCGACTGGTGCTCCAGGCGTCTTCCAGTTGGTGTAGTCGCAATACTTCGTGAACAACTCCATTAGGAATGCCAGGTCTGCTGGGTCAGTTACGCCGTCTTCGCTATGGGCGTACTTGTCTCGTAGCGAGTAGGTGTATTCCTCTGCGGCGTCTTGTGTCGGGAACACGTGCGAGCCGATGACCACCTGATTTCCCATGTTTAGGCCTCTTGGTTGGACTGATGTTGAAGCTGCAATTTCTGAGAATCAGAGCCGTGCTTCCGAATGAAGCCCTGCATCGCTTCTGATATCGGAGGCTCAATGTAGAAGTCCCCATATCGGCTCAGGAAATCATCCCAGCGAGCCTTCAAAATCCCACCGCGTCTGAACTTCGGAGCAAGCCAGATCCAGTGTAACCCCCACCGCCCAGCCTCCTGACCTGACTCTTCGTGGTAGAAGCCACATGCCCCGGCAATTGTGCCCTTGGAGTCTCCCGCAAAGAGATAGCCATGCCATTCTTTGCTTGCAGGTCTCTCAATGGATCCGTCCCACTGAACTCTGTCATACCGGAACTCGCGCCTGAAAGCCCTGGCACGCTGGAACACTGCTTCGTGCATCCACAGGGGACTGCTCGAATCAACCAGCACCGCCTGTGCGCCGGAAGCCAGTCTTTCGGCGAATCGCTCATCAGGCCCTGGATCAAACAGCTGCTTCGTCCACTCATGCTCAGATGCGTGAATTCGAGCCTCTATGGAGTTGTTCGAGAGGTACTCGTGTTTACAGTAGTCGCAGGTGACGAACTCCTGAGGCAGCGGTTCGACATAGTCCGGCCCCTTTACCTGAAGCTGGATCGCGACGTTTCCAGCCCACGTCATCGTGATCTCATAACCGTTGGCGTCCGTATGTTGGGTCGTCGAGACATCAGACCCGACAGTCTCTAAATCTGCACTCAGTGTAATCCGCTGCTTTCTACGATCTTGGCGGTACCTAACAATCGATAGCTCGCTGTGTGTGAGAAGCCGTTTTTTCTCGAGCTCACGTGCCAGCGCTGCTACCAGATTTTGAGGATGGACTTGGAGGCCAAGGTGCTCCAACTCGATGAGCAGCGCCACTGCATCAATCGCAATCAGCCCTGGATATCCGGAAACCTCATCTTCGGGAAACTCAGGTGAGACATAGACCCACTGCTTCGGAATTTCGAGAGGCTCAAGCATCTCTTCGAAAAGTCGCTCAATCGCATTGTATCCACGCCGCTCGGACAGAATGAGGTAGTCCCCCAGAGGGGTATTCGTGGTCATGCCATCTTCCAGCAGGCGCCGCTCAAAGGCGATCAGCTTGGTCGGCGGCCTGCTGGGCTGGACTGATTCCTTGAGTAGCGTGCAGAGCACTGTCAGCACTTTGCTCTTAACAACTGTAGCCATCGTTGAGCCCTTGCTTTCTCGAGGAGATGCGGCTCAAAGGGCCGCCGCTTGTTGAGCTGGATTCGGGGATTCTAGCGGTGGGAAACAGGGCTCAAACTCCTTGAACAGCTTGCCCATGATTTGTTGCTCAGGAGGTACGCCAGCAATGACCTGAAGCAAACTTCCTGCAAGGCCTAGCAGCCCATTGGAGTGCCACACCTGCATGCACACTAGCTCTAGCGGGAAACCTCGGCTATGGCGATTTACTGCGTGGTTCCCACCGCGCACGTATGAGCTTAGGGGCCGCCAAGAGTAGTGCTTAAACTCTTTCAGCTGCGCTATCGGGACATGAGGGGCATCCCGCTCAATCTCCTCAAGCATCTTGCTGAGCATGGGGATCTTGTCGGCCCGCTTAGCTGACTCTTGGGTGAGCTCCGAAATGATCAGCTCAGCGTCAGCATCTGTAGCGCAGTGCAAGACCCAGATTGCTCGGACTAACGACTCGTACTGAACACGGAGCAAGGCTGCAGATGAGGTGAGTAGCCCGGCTGCTACCAGGTACTTAAGGCTTCGCGCGTGCTCGAACCCCAGGCTCGTGATCGTCAATACAGCTCTTATCCGAGCAGAGGCGATGGGCATCGGCAGAGCAAAGAGCGACTCGATGCGCTCTTCAAGCACTGCTGAGCGCGAAAGTAGATTGTCGAGATCCATGACTCTCCTGTTCGGCAACTGGGTCGAGAGCTAGCCGCTGCGATTGCAGCGAATGGGCGAGCGCCGTATCAAAGCATTGGGCACGACTCACTTGCCTGATAAGTGTCTCTGAACTGTTGATTTTGAAACGCCCAACCTAGCTGCAATCTCAGCATTGTTGAGACCCTCGGCGCGCAACTGCTGCATCCTTTGAAGCCTTTGGCTCGAAGGTGCGACTGGTCGTCCCATGGTGGGTGCGTCCAACGCAGCAGACTTTGCAATCTCCTCGAATGCCCCTGAAGAGTGAAGCTCCACGAGCTGAGACAAGGTCTGCTCAACGTGGTCTTCCACAGGAGCACCATCAGCCGCTGCGGAGAACAGCAGCATCAATGTCGCTGGAGACACCTCCAGCACGGTGGCGATTTTCACAAGCACATCGATGGTAGGGTTTCCCTGCCCCTTTTCAAGATTGGATAGATAGCGCTCCGTGATGTCTGGGAGCTCGATTTGGGTCAGCCCCCTAGCTGTGCGTAGACCTCGAAGAACGGCTGCTAAAGCCTCTCGGTGCTGCATTCCATGCCCTCGAACAAATCGAGGATAAGGCCATATTGCAGCGACCCATAAAAGGAACTATAGTTCTGGTTTATGGGTCGCGAGATATTAACAATCTTTCCTTAGCCTCTTTCTCCGGGACTTTTAGCCCTCTTAGCCTCTGAACTCAATCTAATAATTAAGTAAATATTGACACTCGAAGCTACTGCGCATCGAGCGAACCAGCACGCCCGAAAAGTGCATGAGGAGATTTGTCATTGGCTCGAGAACTACCAGCCGATCTGTCTGCCGTTTGGTCACTGATACCCCTTACGCCGCACGATTTGCTTGGCCTAGAAAAGGCTGCACGTCATCCGTTCCGTGAGCCGGTTACTGCCTATCTAACCGCTGCGTATGGCACCGACGGCGTTTGCATAGGTGTCGTGTGGGGGCATGAGCTGGATGACCAAACTGGGCGTTTCGCAAACGGCCACAGAATCGTTACCTCGCGGATCGTCGCAATCGAGTGGGACGAGGACTTCGCCGTGATTAGAACCCTGAATAGCCGATACGTGGTGATCTCTTTGCATCCCAAATACATGTCGCTCGGAACGACTGTCCATTAACGACTGTTCATTAATACCAGGAGGGCTGCGGAATGGATGTGTTTGGTGGTCGCGACTACTACGAGCGCTTACTCAGGGTGACCCAGGAAGGAGAGTTGATCGATCTTGGGGAGGTGGTCACCTGCCTGCGAGAAGGGGTAACGGAATGGTCAAGGGAGGTCTTTGCGCGGGCATGCAAAATTCCACTAGAAACCCTGGAAGGGATCGAAAACGGCACCTCTGAACTCAGTGTTGATCACGTCAATGCGATCCTCATGCTGTTTGGGCTCCAGGTTGGAATCGCCCCCTATCGACCCGGTGAGTTTGCGACCCTGCCCCAGCGAGTCAAAAGCCGGCGCGAACAGATCTTCACCTTCAAGACTCCGCCTCAAGCGCCTCAAGAGACCGTGCATGAAGAGATCAATGTCGGTCAGTGAGCGTGGAGTTTTCCTTGGTGCGTTTGAAGCCGCGCTCGCCACCGGAGAGCTGACAGACTTTGGTGCTGCTGTCCGCTCTCTTCGGTCTTGCACTGGCTTCGGCCAGCGCAGATTCGCCGCGATGCTGAAGCTTCCCCTAGAGACGCTGCGAGCAATCGAAAGCAATCAATCCACCCCCGACGTTCTGACCCTCAACAGGATCCTCTTTCCCTTCGGTTTCCAAACTGGAATTACCCGCTTCATCAGGTCTACACACTCAAATCCCGAGGCTTACCTCGAGGCCGGCCTGATGGCTAATCATCGCGAGAAATACCCATGAAAACTCAGCCCTTAGATATCAGCGAAGACAAGCGAGTGAACGAAATCCTGGACTTTATTTATGGCGAAGCTCCTGTCATCCGTGGCACCAATCTGAACCGAGAGGAGATCCGTGAGGAGCTGCGGCGGCGGAATCCGAAGAAGCAGTATTGCCTCGTCAAAGATTGGATTTTGGTGGAGCTAGATATCTCCAATGAGGCCCGCAAACAGATCGAGGATGATGGCCTCATAGCCCAATTCATCCATGCCCACGAAATAATCGAAGACTCGTCAAATCGCTGGCCGGCTGGGTATTGGGTACGGACTTCATTGCAGCTGCGGTACGAAAACGACGGGTTCTTCGAAACCCGCTCAACGATATACGTGCTCCTGGGTGATGGCCGCCACAAGCGAGTTCCGGAAGACATCGCCTACAGCATTCGCCCCTAACTGCGTCCGCTGCATGGATACCCAAGAACTCAGAATAGCGATCTGTCATGACGCAGGAGATGGCAGTGGCGACCTGATCTTAGAGATCCCACCATCGATCATTCAGGCGATGGGATTGCGGATTGGGGACTCAGTAGAGCTGGAGATCGTCGACGGGCTGCTAGTGCTGACGCCACTCCGAGATGCCCAGCCGGATGCCTAGCTTCCACCACCAGATCAAATAACAGCCCGGCGATACGCCGGAAGAATCGAGCGCACGATGCACAATCCCGAACAGCTATGCAGTATTTGCGATAGTCCCGCCGTGAACTCTGGAGACATGCCGTCCGGAGCTCTGACGTCGAGCCCGAACTACCCAAAGGAGCGGTACAAGGTCGTCCTTTGCGGGGGATGCTTCATGCGCTGTTTTGCCAATCTGCGCCGCGACCGGCTGGTGCACACCATGTTTTACGAGGTCGCGGAGAACCTGGACAACTTCGCTCGGGTGCCCGCTAGAGAGCTATCCAGTGAAAATGAAGCAGCCCTTGAAGCGCTTTTGGAGGCATTGGCGCGAGACATAGAAGCCAACCCTGAGCGTCTCATGCCGGTTGCAACCGAGCTTGTCGCTCGTATCAAAGCGCTGGTCGATGGATGCGACGTAGACCTAAGCGCCCCACTTCCACCCGATCCCTAGCCACAGCTTTGACAGCCTGCTCTGCTTTCCACTCCACGGCCCACCTCACAGGAGCGACTAGATGCTCGATCCAGGAATCATCAACCACGTACTCGACCTGGTGCTTGAGGCAGGAACCCTAATTCGCGGAGAGCTCCAACGGCCAGGCGGCCCGCGAGGTTGCTGCGATAAAGCGGACGTCGATCTTGAGGTTGAGCTGATGCTCCGACATGGCCTCGAGCAAATCTTCTTCTGCGATTTCCTGGGGGAAGAGACTGGCCGCAAACTCAGCGGCCATAGCTACTGCTGGGTAGTCGACCCACACGATGGAACTGCAGACTTCCTGGCTGGCAGAATCGGATCGTCGGTCTCAGTTGGGCTTCTGCACAAAGGAGCGCCCGTCCTTGGAGTCGTCTATGCGCCAGTCACTTCGCGAGGGCCGGACTGCATAGCCTGGCAGCAAGGTATGAGGTCTCTCCTACGCAACGGCCAGAGTATTGCTCTATCTGCGACAGACCGCGGTCTTCATGGCTCGATAGTGTTTGTCAGTGCCGCCGCCGAATCGAAGCGCGCTGAGAACGATGTTCTGTGCGCCCCAGCTGTATGCGAGCCGATGCCAAGCATTGCCTATCGACTTGCTCGAGCCGCAGCTGGTGACGGCGTCGCGGGTGTTTCGTTGTATGGCGTTTCTCCCCATGATGTCGTAGCTGGCCACGCTCTGCTTCTGGCAGCTGGCGGCAATCTCTTTGACCAAGACGGTCAGCCCATTCGCTACACCACGCCCGCAGAGTTCAGCAGCCCCGTGACACGGTGTTTTGGAGGTGAGAGGGCTGCTTGCTTAACTCTATTGACGCGCCCGTGGAGCACCCTAGTGTCCCCTCCGCGTCCGGAATTGGGAACGGATGTTTAGATCTCGCTGCAGCAGCCTTAACTTGCTCCTAAGCCCAACCCCTCTAGATACGCTCCCATGTACTTTCGAACCAACATGCGCGTGAACGCTACATAGGCCTCCTGAGGTGAGAGTAAAGTCAGAAGATCGTCCAGATCGGCCCCCGGATCACGCCCTTCCTCAAGGGCTGCAACGGTGTGCCGAATCGCAGCCATGACAGTGCGCTGATGGCGAGCTCGCATCTGCAATAACTCGGCCCGTGCTAGACCAAGATAGTGGATGCTTATCTCTCCTTTTTTACTCGCCCGCCCATTCTTCACCGCTGGTTCAACCCTGCCATCCTCTAGGAAAACTAGATGGTCTTCTGGATCATCGATGCATGGATTGAGGAGTAAAGGCGCTTCATTGCGAAGACCCCGGGGGCCAATTGCTCGGGTCGCTTCATCCTCTAAGGGGAAGTAGCTTGCCTTTCCGATGACCCTGGCTCGAGCATCATAATCCAGCTGTGTTCGAGGGCGATTGCAGTCTGCACATGCGATGAGGAGGTTTGGCCAGCTGGCAGCCAGCCAGTAGTAGCCGTCCTTGCGGATCCTGGTTCTGCGTGGAGGAACAGGGTCAATTACTACTTTGCCTTTCGGCCTGAAATGCTCAATGTCTCCCGACTGAGTTCCCGCAAGCAGGGATTCGCAGAACACACATTTGCGGCCAAAGATGACCGTCAGATGAGCCCTCACGGCTGGAGATGAATAGGCAGTGAAGCTGAGCTTCGTTTTCGCGAGCCAAGCAAGGCGGTTGGCTCGGCGCTCGAGTAAGCCTTCTCTCACTAGCCCGTCCGGCGTGCTATCTCTTGGACGATCAATCTTGATCATGGCGCCCCACGTTCCCGATGGCAGGCCGAGGAGAAACCTGATCCATGACATATCGCAAACGGGATACGGTTCTATCTGACATCGCGCGCGCACTAACACTTGGTTGAGCGGGTATGTCATCAATCCCAGAGGAATCCAAGAGTTGCAACGCGAGTCGTTCGCGGCGCGTAGCGCCTAAATAGCGATCATCAGTTAAGCGCTGCACCAACTCTGTAAGCCTCGTCTCTTCATCTTCAGTCCGATCAGGAGTCTCAACCAGAGATTCATACTCACGAATTTCATCCTCCATTTGAGGATCAGCCGTGCTTCGCAATCCAAAATGCTCGGATGACAACAGCTGCTCCACTCGCAGCCTAGATACAGAAGGCAAGTCCTCCAAGGCATAAATATGTCCTAGCTTGTCCCGGCGTAGCACCGCAACCTCTCCTGAATATAGCCCTCTGAGACAGAGCGGGTCATGGGTGCTGTAGAGGAATTGCACGCGTGGAAAGGCTTTGCGGAGTGCGGAGAGACATTGGAGTCGCCATGCGGGATGGAAGTGGTTACCTAGCTCATCAATGATCACCACCCCTTCAGCCGACTCCAATGTTGAGCCTGACCAATAGAGTATCCGCATGATGTCCACCGCCATTCCGAGCATCGACTGATAGCCGTCGCTCAAATGCGAGAACTTCCTGCCAGCCACGCTACCAACCTGCAGAGTTACGGCGCCGGTCTCTGGATCTCGCCTAACCGAAAGCTGGTGCTCCTGAGGCATAAGGCTGGCCAGCACGCTGTTTACCTCTTCCAAGCGATCTACTTCTAGCGTGGATAGCCATTCGGCTGGGTCGCTTAGAGGAAGAAACGGATCGAACAAGTTGTCAATCTTCGCGTGTGCTTCGCCAGCTTTCGGCTTGTGTCGCCCCCTTGGCAGCAACCTAGTCGCTCCGTATGCCAAGACCAAAGAACGAGAGTGGCTAACGTTGAACTCAATCGGCTTGTTACGGTGCAGCTTCATGATTATGTCGTCTTCACCACCGACAATTGAAATTCTCACCTCGCCGTACAAGGCGCCTTCGGATAACAGCTTAGAGCTGCTTAGCTTCAGCTTTTTCGCGTACGCTTTGCCTGATAGCGCTAGTGCTAGAGCACGCAAAACGGTGCTCTTACCAACACCATTTTCCCCCAGCAGTGCGAAGCTGGGCGCCTGGGGAGACTCCGATAAGCTGAGGTCAAGATCGAGCACATTTATAGGCCCGAAGTTCTTGATTTTTACGCGACTGATGTACTGGGATTTGGCGCGATACTCGTCAAATCCAATACCCAACTCGGTATCAATGATTTTTTCAGCCCGCGCGGGTGCCGCCCGCCAATTGGCTCTATTAGCATCGGGTCGCCCAAGACGAACAAGCATTTGTCGCCAAACAGCACAGTGGGCTGTGTGACCTAAAGCTTTAGACGCTCGCTCATGATCGGGTGCGATTCCGAACAGTTTTACTTGTTCTGCACGCGAGACAACCAGTTGTGCCCGATTCAGATCAAGGAGGCCAATTGTTTCGTCCCCACGAACGGTCAACCCCACAACTCGGCCATCATCGAGAAATCGAAGGTGCTCATCGGGATTATCGCGGCATGGATCAAGCAGAGCCGGTTCTTCTAGGTTCAAGAGCTCGTCGTAGGTTGACCCATATGGCGCTGGGTTGCCTAAGAGAGGAAAGCGGTCGGCTTTGTATCTATTGCACGTAGCGCAAGCCCAGTAGAGATTCCTCCAGTCAGCATGGAGGTGCCAATACGAAGGGCCCCGGGCTGAACGCCTTGACTCAGGCCCTCGGGGCCTGAACCTTTCGATAACCCCAGAAGACGCTCGATCAGCGAAGATTTCGCAGTAGCAACAGCGCGCCTCAAACACATCACTAAGAATTGCCCGAAGCCTTTGGCTATCAGAAGCGGAAAATGGTTTGTAGTAACCTCCCCTTTGGGCTTCAGCTGATTGCTCGACGTAGGGCAAGTTGTACAAAGGCAACAAAAAATCAGGGCATTGCGGACGATGGATCGGGGTCATCCTTGCTTCCTTGAGTCCAAATCTACTGGCGCATCACTGTCGACTTCCACTAGACAGGTCTGACCGATTTCACCAGTGAAAGATGAATTTTTATGCGCTAGTAGGGTGAGATTTCAGTACTTGGCAGTAGTATCCCACTACTCCAGCCACGCTCACTAGACTTGGCGCAAAAGATCTATAGGAATCCCTGCCATTTGCATCTTTCGATGCTTATCCAATTATTTCTTGCGAGGTCGACTTGTGTTGGAAAAACGGTGAGAATGATGACTGGACACCCATCCCCCCCATGCCTTAAAACCCTGTGGTTACCTGTTAAATAAACCTTGACTGCTAACTCAGCGCGCAGTGGTCGGGTGATACATGCGGATTTCAGGTTGAACTCCAACCCATCCCCTATGTAGCGTAAAGCTACTCCATACCGACCAAGGAATTAGCATGTCGATTATTGCCGAATACAAAGCCCTCGAAGCCCAGATCGCCGAGCAGCAAAAGCGCCTCGAAGCCCTCAAAGGCGACGAAAAACTGAAGCGCGAGATCGAGTTTGAAACCAAACTGCGCGCTCTGCTCGCTGACTACAACTACTCCCTGCGTAACGTGATCGCTCTGCTCGATCCGAATGCTGCCAAGGGTTCCGTCGCGCCGGTGAAAGGTGCTCGTCGCGAGCGCGCACTCAAACGCTACAAAAACCCTAACAACGGCGAGATTGTGGAAACCAAAGGCGGCAACCACAAGGTGCTGAAGGCTTGGAAAGAGCAGTACGGCGCTGAAAAAGTTGAGAGCTGGCTGCAGTAAGTTGGTTCAGCCGTACCAGAGGGCCGCATTCGCGGCCCTTGTCGTTTTTGGATTAGACGTGACTCGCAATGAAGAGAAGGCGCTCTGGGCAATTGCGCTGACGGAGTACGGTGCCGAATCCCTGGAACGGAAAGTCCTCGGGTTCTTTGTTGTTGAGGCGCCGACCTGTATAAGGTTGAGTCGAAGTCCACTTCCCTTCTGGTGATCTAGATGAAGCAAGCACACGAAGAGGTGAAACGCCGCTCCCGCGTGGCTCATGTCGAGGCCACCAACAACCTTGCGGGCGCTCAGATGAGCCCTTTCATGTCCTCGAAAATGGCTGACTACGTGAAAGGCCGCCTTTCCTCTGCTGAGCTTGTGGCAGCCGCAAAGGCTCGCTACGGAGTCCATGACTGAGCCAGTCGACTGTTTGTAAGCCATGGCCTTTCTAGATGTGATCTCTCACCAGGCTAGGCTACCGACAATGTCTCTCCAGCAGCCACGTCTTTCTCCACGAGACTGACAGTCCAGTGACCACCCTCTTCTCGAACGGGATGAAGTAGGTCGTAGGTCTTTATCATGTCGAGCAAACCGGAATGGCCGTAGATGCTCGGCGAAAACGCAGGATCGGTGCGCTTAAGGTACCCGCCTAGTGAGCTAAGGGTGACCTTGCCTTCGCTGGCCCCACCTGCGAGTAGTGACACAGCCTCGACGACAAAACGAGGCCTACGTTTTACGGCTGGCTTGACCGGCTCTGGCTTGATTTCCGGTTTCGGTATGCAGCCGGTTCTCACTTGCTGCTTAGCGGGTGAGTCTCCAGCGTGTTGCGTTTCGACTTCTGGTCGAACCCACTCAAAGAACTCATCACTGGCATTCCGCAGAGCATCGGGTGTCTTGGGCTCGCCCACAATGCATACGGTTGCCCCCCGTTCGCGTAGTTTCCGGCAAAGGTAGGCGAAGTCTGAATCGCTGGTCACGAGGCAAAACGTATCCGCCCGCTGGTCAAACATTGCCTCCATGGCATCAAGGGCCAGGGCAATGTCAGCGGTGTTCTTGCCTGCAGCGTATTGGTATTGCAGACATGGCGTGAAGGCCTGTCGAACCAAAGCTTCCTGCCATTTGTTGGAAAGAGTGCTGTGATTGCCATACCCCCTGCGAAGGACGACACGCCCGAACTGCGCCACGACACGAAGCGCATGATCGAGAATATCGGGGGAGACGTTGTCGCAGTCCACGAGAACCGCTACGCGTGTTTCTCCACTGGGTAGAAAGCTCATCCATGCTCCTATCAAATCTAGTTACGCTACCGCTTAGGCTTTCTACGCGGCAAGCCGATCATACTGAATACCCTGCTGCATAGGTATCTGGGGTAGATACGACTTGGACTTCTCCGGAGCAGACGGGCATAGGCGAGCTCCTACTTTACCTGGGGCTAACGCAGGCACTTGGATCCAGACGGGTTTGCCCACAACGCCATAGAGTCCACCTTCGGCCAAAAGCGGACTACTCCACAGTGATAAACCAGACCTCTGCTGAGGCTTGGAAGGGCCGCATTCGCGGCTCTTGTTGTTTCGGGGGTAGACAGAATGCTCCCCAGCAGATCTTGGATTTCCTGATGTTTTCTTTTGGCTGCTCATAAAGACGGCTATTGATAGACTGGAAAAATTTAGCGCGCGAAACAAGCGCTAGCAGTAATCAAAAGGAATTCGTTATGTCCGCCCTTTCTGCCCTGCTCGACACCTACCGCTCCGCCTCTGTTACCGAACGCGAAAAAGGCACCTACTTCGAAGAGCTGATCTGCGCCTACCTGCGCAACGAAGCAACCTACCGCGATCTTTACGAAAAGGTATGGACGTATGCCGAATGGGCGAAGGAGCAAGGTCTTAGTGGTAAGGACGCAGGTATTGATCTGGTAGCGCGCACCCAAGGCACCGGTGAGTACCACGCTATCCAGTGCAAGCTTTACGCCGAAGACTACAAAGTCCAGAAAAAGGACATCGACAGCTTCTTCACCGCCTCGGGCAAAGCTCCGTTCACTCACAGGATCATCGTTGCAACCACCAACAACTGGAGCGAACACGCCGAGGACGCATTGCAGGGGCAACACCAGACGATCAATAAGATCGACCTGCAAGCTTTGGAAGAAAGCCAGATCGACTGGGCCAAATACCAGCCCAACCAAACCGTCGCGCTCAAGACCAAGAAGCAACTGCGCGAACATCAGCAAACCGCACTGAACGCCACCGCTGCAGGCCTCAAAGAGGCCGAGCGCGGCAAGCTGATCATGGCCTGTGGCACGGGCAAGACCTTCACCAGCCTGAAGATTGCCGAGCGTCTGGCCGGCAAAGGCAAGCGCGTGCTCTTCCTTGTGCCCAGCCTGTCTCTGCTGTCGCAGACCCTCACCGAATGGACGCAGGAAAGCGAAACCCCGCTGCACAGCTTCGCCGTCTGCTCGGACAGCGATGTAGGTAAGAAGCGCAAGGCCGATGAGGATACCCCGCAGGTCTTCGCTCACGAACTGCGCTACCCGGCCACTACCAAGGCAGATCGCCTAGCGGCGGAAATGCTTAAGCGCCACGATACCGAGCACATGAGCGTGGTGTTCTCCACCTACCACTCCATTGACGTGATCAGCCGTGCCCAGCATGAGCACGGCCTGGCAGCTTTTGATCTGATCATCTGTGACGAAGCCCACCGCACCACTGGCGCGACCTTTGACGATGATGATGAAAGCACCTTCGTGCGCGTTCACGACGCCGACTACATCCGCGCTACCAAGCGCCTTTACATGACCGCCACGCCGCGTATCTACGGTGACAGCGCCAAGGTTAAGGCCGAGTCCGGCGAAGTCACCCTCTGCTCGATGGATGACGAGGCGCTTTACGGCAAAGAGCTGTTCGTCATTAACTTCTCCGAGGCCGTACAGCGCGGCCTGCTCACCGACTACAAGGTTCTGGTACTCACCGTCGAAGAGAGCATTGTCAGTCGTCGACTTCAGGAACTCCTGAAAGACGAAGACAACCAGCTCAAGGTGGACGATGCCGCCAAAATCGTCGGCTGCTGGAAGGCGCTGGCCAAACAAGGGCTAGCTGAAAACTTGGTGGGTGATGATCAGCCTATGAAGCGCGCTGTAGCCTTCTGCCAGGTCATCTCGCCCAACTACAAGGGCACCAAGCACAAGGTCAGCTCGATCAACATCGCCAGCATGTTCCAGTCGGTGGTTGAGGCTTACCAGGAGTCAGAAGACATCGACGAGGCCTCGCGCATCATCTGCGAAGCTGCACACGTCGATGGCGGCATGAATGCCAGTCAGAAGGAAGCCAAGCTCAACTGGCTCAAGGAAGAACCCCCAACCAATACCTGCCGCATCCTCAGCAACGTGCGCTGCCTATCCGAGGGCGTGGATGTACCGGCGCTGGACGCAGTGCTCTTCCTCACCCCGCGTAATTCCCAGGTAGACGTGGTGCAGTCTGTAGGTAGGGTGATGCGCAACGCGCCGGGCAAGAAGCGCGGTTATGTCGTACTGCCCGTGGTCATCCCAGCCGGTATGGAGCCGCACGAAGCGCTCAACGACAACCAGACCTACAAGGTCGTTTGGCAGGTGCTCCAGGCCCTGCGCTCGCACGACGACAGCTTCGACGCCATGGTCAACAAACTCGACCTGATCGGGTCAGACCCGCGCAAGATGGAAGTCATTGCCATCACCGATAAGGCCGATAAGAAGGCGAAGAAAGCCAGCGGCACGAGCAACGGGCAGGCCGGCAAAGGCCAATACGGCATCGGCGAGAAGCGTCCTCGGCACGATGCCGAAGGCCAGATGACTAAGCAGGCCGAGCTGACCTATGAAGTAGGCGAAATCGAAAAGGCCATCTACGCCAAGATCGTCGATAAGTGTGGCAACCGCCACCACTGGGAAGACTGGGCAAACGACATCGCCAAGATCGCCCGCACCCACATAGACCGCATCCAGGGCATTTTGGAAACCCCGGCCAACACACAAGAGCAGGCAGCTTTCAATGCCTTCGCCGCCGAGTTGCGAGACGACCTCAACGACAGCATCAGTGACGGCGAGATTGTCGAAATGCTCGCCCAGCACCTGGTAACCAAGCCAGTGTTCGACGCTCTCTTCGAGGAATACAGCTTCGCCAGCCACAATCCCATGTCCATGGCCATGCAAGGTGTGCTTGACGCGCTCCACGAACACCGCCTGGATAAGGAAGCCGACACCCTAGAGAAGTTCTACACCAGCGTGCGCCAACGCGCTTCTGGCATCGACAGCGCCGCAGGTAAGCAGAAGATCATCGTCGAGTTATACGAAAAGTTTTTTGCTAATGCTTTTCCTCGGATGCGAGACAAGCTTGGCATCGTCTACACCCCAGTCGAGGTAGTGGACTTCATCCTGCACAGCGTCAACCATCTGCTGCAACAAGAGTTCGGCCAGACCCTGGGCAGCAAGGGCGTTCACATCATCGACCCGTTCACCGGCACCGGTACCTTCGTCACTCGCCTGATCCAATCGGGCTTGATCAAGCCGGAAGAGCTTCCTCACAAGTACAAGCACGAGATCCACGCCAACGAACTGGTGCTTCTGGCGTATTACATCGCCGCCATCAATATCGAAGCGGCTTACCACGGCGAAGTGATCGACGAATACACGCCGTTTGAAGGTATTTGCCTGACTGATACCTTCCAAATGTACGAGAAGGACGATTTGGTGGACGCGCTGTTAGAGGACAACAGCGCTCGCCGTAAGCGTCAGAAGGCACTGGATATTCGGGTGATTGTGGGTAATCCGCCGTATTCGGTTGGTCAGGGTGATGCCAACGCCAATAATCAGAATGTGGCTTACCCCCGTCTGGACGCATGCATCCGTTCCACTTATGCAATGCGCTCAACGGCCACACTCAAGAACGCCCTTTATGACAGCTATATTCGTGCCATTCGCTGGGCAAGCGACCGTATCGGTGATGCCGGAATCATCGGTTTTGTCACCAATGCGGGATTTCTGGAAGCCAACACCGCAGATGGTCTGCGCAAGTGTCTAGCCGATGAGTTCTCAAGCCTCTATGTGTTCCATCTGCGCGGCAACCAGCGCACCAGCGGCGAAACTTCGCGCAAGGAAGGCGGCAAGATTTTTGGCAGCGGCAGCCGCGCCCCCATCGCCATCTCCTTGCTGGTGAAAAATCCCAACGCGCAGTTTCGCGGCCAAATCCATTTCCATGATATTGGCGACTACCTCAGCCGTGAAGACAAGTTGGATAAGATCGCCGGCTATGCCAGCGTGGCCGGTATCGAGCATTGGCAAAAGATCACCCCGAACGAGCATGGGGACTGGCTCCAGCAACGTGATGAAGGTTTTTCTGAATTTATCGTGCTGGGAGAAAAGGGAAGCCAAACAACCGAGAAGATTTTCTCTCTACACTCCAGCGGGATAAAAACAAATAGAGATGCTTGGTGCTATAACTATTCTAAAAGAAAACTCTCCAGCAACATGCATGAAACAATTAACTTCTACAACTCAGAAGTCAGAAGGTTTCAAGGCGAGAAAACCACTCAAGGCAAGAGTATAGACTCTGCAAATTTCATAAATACAGATCCAACGAAAATGAGCTGGGATCACGCACAAAAAGTTGGAGTTGAAAAGGGGAGGATGGGCTCATACACCGAGAATGCAATATTTCCAGCAATCTATCGTCCCTTCACAAAATGCTGGTCATATGTGGACAGCTTTTTCAATAATCGCATATACCAGATGCCAAGCCTTTTTCCAGATCAGAATGCAGCGAACCTAGCAATATGTGTATCTGGAAAAGGAGGGAAAGTCGCATTCAGCTCGATGATTACTAGCGTGATCCCCAGTTTGCACATGGTGGACATTGACGGTTCCCAATGCTTTCCGCTGTACCTCTACGACGAAGCCGTTCAAGTCTCGAAAGACGATCTCTTTACCGAGCAGACTAAAGGCGGCTTGTGCCGTCGCGACGCCATAACTGATGCCGGCCTGGCTCATTTCCAGATGGTCTACCCAGGCGAGCAGATCAGTAAAGAAGACCTGTTCTACTACGTTTACGGCATCCTCCATTCCCCGGACTACCGCGAGCGCTTTGCCGACAACCTGAGCAAGGAGCTGCCGCGCATTCCTGCCGTGAAGAAGGCCGCCGACTTCTGGGCCTTTAGCAAGGCAGGCCGCGCCTTGGCAGACCTTCACCTCAACTACGAAACCGTCGAGCCGTATCCACTGACTATCGAGTCCAAGGGCCCGCTGACCAACGCCGATTACCGCGTGGAGAAGATGAAGTTCGCCAAGAAGGGCGACAAGACCACCGTCATCTACAACCACCGCATCACCCTTAAGGGTATCCCCGAGGCGGCCTGGGATTACGTGGTCAACGGTAAGGCCGCGCTGGACTGGGTGATGGAGCGCCAAGCAGTGCGCACCGACAAGGCCAGCGGCATCGTCAACGACGCCAACGACTGGGCTAACGAAACTATGGGCAACCCCAAGTACCCACTGGAGCTGTTCCAGCGCGTGGTCACCGTGAGCCTAGAAACCCAGAAAACTGTCCATAACCTGCCGGCGCTGGATATCTAGCAAACCAAGGGAGATTCAAGCTTTAGGTGCAGTGGTGGCAGTGGCTTCTCAGTTGGAGATCAACCTGACGCTGCTGGCTAAACCAAAAGCTGATCTTCTCCGCCAAGCCTCAGAGTCATAACCTGCAAAGCAGCTGGGCTTGGGGCTGCCCCCGAGACAGAGATCGCCGCCCAGTTCTTAGGCGGCGATCTTGCAATCGTGCCGCTAATCGATGTGAAGAGGCAGGTATAGAAGCTTTCGCATCCTATGCGCCCAAGTCTCTACGGACATTCCCGGCCCGACTCACCTTGCTTCTCGGTTAGAGATCGCACCTTCGTCACAATTTACCGCGCGAGTGCGCAAGACTTTGCACACCCCTCGCGAAGTAACATCGCCGCCGCATGCCTCTGCTTCGAAGGATCGATATGAGCGGCTACGTAGCGAACAACCGGGACGAGCGCCAAGCTCCCGAGATTCCTCAATACAGCGGTGCCTTTGACCAGCAGCCGCTCCGGCAAATGGATAGACCTAGTCCGCTTGCGCCGGAACCTCTTCCCTCTCCACCGGCACAATGTGTCTTTGCCAAACCCAGTTCACTGCCCCTCGGCGCCTTGGACTATCCATCAGTGGTGCCGGCGGAGTTAGCGAGTGCTTATGGCCAGACAGCGATCCTGGCAACCACGGATGTTCAGGCTGCTGGCGGCGGGTTGTTGCTTACGCGTGCAGCTGGCCAACTGTTAGGAGGCGGTACCTGGGCCATTCAGAGCGCTGGCGGTATCGCTACAGGTAGTGGAGCAGCGGGCGCTGCCGGGAGCGGTATTCTCGCAACCGCAGCTACCACCGCTATCGGCTTCGTTGCTTTGCTATGGCCGTCCCCCATGGGCGGAAGCGATCTGTACCGCAAGTCGGAACTTGAAGTTCTCAGTACGGCCAAGACTAGGTTGCGCTTCCACGTCGAGCATGACTGGACTAATGGTTCCATACGTACCTATGGCTTTCACACCAGTTCTCGTAGCGGTTTCGATTCCGTTCCGGTTGTGGCTGCCAGTGCCCAGGGCGATCAGGCTGTTGTGGATCTAGGGGATGGGGTCACCATCCTCTGGACACCTCAGGTAGATCCAACTGCAGGAACTCCACCGCTGCCGGAGCATATTCAGGGGCTGACGGAGACCATTTGGATCTACCCGGTCAGCGAAAACGCGGCTCAGGCTCTTGAAAACCCGATCTACCCTTCGGACTACAAAGACTTCATCATCACCTTCCCGGATCACCCCGGAGTGCAACCAGTTTATGTGGTGCTTAGCACTCAGCTGGATAAGAACAAGGCCAGGGGGCGTGAGTTTGAGGACGAGGTGTATGGCGATTACAGCTCGACTCGCTCGGAGACGGGGCGAGAGGTGACAGTGAAGACAAAGAGCGGCACTCGCACTCGCATCGACATGGTTGGCCGAGAGCCAGACGGCACAATCTCGTGTGTCGAATGCAAGTCCTCTGATACCGCGCCATTAACGCCTAATCAGAAGGTAGCGTTCCCGGAAATCGAGGAGAGCGGCGCGGTCGTGGTTGGAAAAGGGAAGCCTGGTTTCCCCGGGGGAACTGATATACCCCCAACGAAAGTTGACGTTGTGCGACCGAACTAAACGGAGATGACTGGATGTCTGTAGCAGAGGCCGGCGTAATCGACATGTGGGGCATCCCTGATTGGGATAGGAGCAAGATCGAGCTGGTCATCACCGATCACCTCGGCTGGGAACCAGAGGAAGAAATGGAGCACCTCATAATGCTTCAGGAAAAGGTTAACTCCTATATCTCCTTCATTGAGAGCGGGGAAATCAATACGGCAATCCCCTCAGCGGTAGGCAAGGTTCCCATTATCAGAGTGGTTGGAAAGTACGCGCTTTCCAAGCAGGCCGAGGCCTTCGCTGATCGCGTCACCGAGGTTCTGCGCGACGCTGATATCGAGTTCGAATTTGTGCTCAGACAGGGCTAGGGGCGCCTTGGTGTCGGTGCTTAAGGCTGGCAAGGAATGATCAATCTGAAATCCCGCATCACCGACTACAGCGAGGACGAATTCCTCCGACTGATTGAAGAGATCTGCAGCGCTACCGGAAGCGAGAAGTACCAAGATGAGTTGCTGGAGAACTTCATCCAGGTGAGTGAGCACCCCGCTGGCTCCGACCTCATTTACTACCCCGAGTCAGGCGACGCTTCGCCGAGAGAAATTCTTGAAACCGTCGTGGCGTGGCGGCGTGGCAATGGCTTATCGTCGTTTAGATAGCGGTCACTGGATACAAGTGCATCTGCCTTAAAGGGCTATTGAGTCCGCCTTTGGCCGGGCGCGGGAGTGCTGTTGCAGCCTTTTCTGAGGAGCCTCAAGATCCACGAAGAATGCGATCAGCCCAAGGATTGACTTGATGACTACCGAAACCAGTATTTCGCATCCTCTTCCCAAGACACCTGCACTCATCATTATCGATATGCAGCGCGGTATGGCTGATCCCTCAGCTGGTGTACGTAACAACCCCCAAGCAGAACAGACCATTGCTGGCGCTCTACAGGCATGGAGAGAGGTAAACGCCCCCATCGTGCACGTGCGCCACATCTCTAGAACCCCCCGGTTCCCCCTTTTGGCCCGGGCATCCCGGAGTAGAGTTCCAGCCAGAACTACAACCCCTGATTTCAGAGCACGTCGTTGAGAAGAATGTCCCCGACGCATTCATCAATTCGGGGCTTGAGCGGTGGCTACGGGTTAGGGGCATTGATGCTGTTGCTCTAGTAGGTGTCAGCACCAACAATTCGGTAGAGGCTACCGCTCGATCAGCAGGAAATTTGGGTTTCGAGACCTATGTAGTTGCTGATGCGACGTTCGCGTTTTCAAAAGCCGACTACAACGGCTTCATGCGCAGTGCTGACGATGTCCATGCGATGGCCTTAGCGAATCTCCATGGTGAGTACGCAACAGTGATTACCGCTATTGAGCTGCGTGAACTCCTCTGAGGGAACAAGCCTTTCAGTACCGCAGGCCCTGCAAGCTTGGCCCCAACCCTGTTGCCCTGGTAATCATCTGGATCGTCAGCATACCCGTAAGCACTTGCGTTCTTCAGTATCATCGCGACACCTCGCTGAATGGATGGCCTCATGCTCCTGCAAACCCGCAACCATATTCTCGAAGTTCTCGAAAGTCTCGCCATTGGCGACTTCGCTGCACGTCCGTTCGACTGTGCCTTCGAATTGCTCGCAGCCCCACCAAGCCGCAAGCGCCTGATCATGGTCGGCTTCAACGGCTCGCTGGCCGACGCCATCCACACCAATGCCGGTGCAATACGCGCAGGCTATGAACAGCCAATGTTCTCCAATGTTGCCCATGGCCTGGAGGGTGGCTGGGGCCCGAAGACCCTTGCCCGGCGACTTACAGATCTACCCACTGCACTGGGATTTGATTGGCGCGACACCGTCTATACCAATGCCTTGCTGCTTTGCTCACGGGACGCTGTGTCGATACGAAAAGTCGCGGAGCAATCTTCCGCAGCAGGGCTAGAAATGCTGACGCGCAAATCGATGGACTTCTTTAAGCGAGTGACCATGCCACTTGCGGAAGCGGAGCTGATCATTGCCTACAGCAATGGGTTAGGAAGCCCATCGGCTGCCAAGATTCTCTGGGAGGCATTTGGCGATGGGGAGGCCTTGGATCACGTTGACTCGTCCTCGTACCGGGCCACCTATGGCTTCACTGCGACCATTGCTAGGCGGAAGGTGCCGGTAGTCGGTATTCGGCACATGTCCAGATTTGCTCCGAATATTGAGGGGATAAAACTGGCTTGGAGACGGCAGATGGAGAGACTGGCGGAAGGTATTTGACCTGGGCGGATTGGTAGCTGAATTGCACAGAGGCAGCAGTCGGCCAAAGCGGTCATTCGTTGGCTACAAAATTCTGGCCGATTCACTCACAATTCTCTGGCACTGCTCCTGCTTTGGTTAACCGACTGAGTGCAGGAACGCTCACGATCAGGGAGTTTTAATGAGTAAGGTATTTCTGAGCCATAACCACGCAGATAAGCCATTTACAAGGCGCCTTGCCGGTGACTTGCGCCAGGCTGGGCATACTGTCTGGATCGACGAGGCTGAAATCAATATTGGTGACTCTCTGATCGATAAGATTCGAGCTGGTCTAGACGAAGTAGATTTCGTGGCTGCGGTGCTTAGTGAGAAGTCGATTGATAGCCCTTGGGTTCAGCGAGAGTTGGAGATAGCTTCCAACCGTGAAATCGAAGAGCGGCGCGTAGTGGTTCTGCCGTTGATGGTGCAGAAGGTGTCCCTACCGGGCTTCCTCAAAGGGAAGTTCTATGGGGACTTCACAGACCCTGATGCCTACCAGCAGATGTTTGAACTGCTGTTGCGCGCCCTGGGCCCAGCCACGGCACTGACAAAGCCACCTGCGCAGGAGATTGATGCGTTGCGACAAGAGTTGGCCGTTATGAAAGGCGCATTAGACGAGCTGGCGAAACAGAACAAAGCGCATGAACTCATATCGTTGAGGCACAAGAGCGCCAACCTTGCCGCCGCTATTGAGAAAGCCAACCAAAAGTACCCAAATCACGCACCGATCAACAATACATATGCGTTCGAGGTAGGGAGCACCCCCGTTACATTGGACTACTTGCTCTGGGGAATCGGCAAAGCCATGAGAACTGGCGCTCACATTCTCGAGTCACTTCTGTCGATACATGATAAGTGGCCCGATGCCCAGCGCATGATTGAAGCATACGACGACTTGCTGGCTAGTTATGACTGAATCCAATGGCCTTCGCTTCAACGGCCCAGAGGATATCGGGGTGCGCACAGGACTATCCTTTGCTTCAACTTCCCGATCGGCTATTTGGGGCCGGTAGTTGTCAAGAGAGCTTCTTGGCGGCTGATCCAAAGGTTTCAATACTCGACTGGCCCGAAGTGCCCACGATAGCCAACTTGGGTGAGGATAAGGCGATTGATGCACTCGACACTGACCAAGCCACTTTCCCTCGGCCTACCAAATAGGGCGAGATTGCGAATGGTAGTTGCCTCCACATATTTCTCCCGCTCTGGATGGAAGCGACGAAGTGATAGACCATAGGTCGTTTCGAAAGGATGGCTGCCGGTGCGAATCAGGCTGAAAAAGGACGGATAGATCACTCCGTCAAAACCAGCTTCTTTCGCAGCAAGAGCAAGGTCACGGGCGATGTCATATGAGTGAGAACGGGCGAGAAACAGCATATGAATTGCCATATCCAGGCTTTCGAACTCAGTCTCTGTTTCCTCCAAAGGGTGAGTCAGATCCAGTAGCCGGAGATCCTTCTGACTCTTTAAGGTTGCGACATAAAGTTCATCCTCCGTCGATGCCCTACATTCATGGATACAGACATCAAGGTCTTGCGATCCGTACATCACGGAGAAGCCTGGAGAATCCAAACGCCCTTTACCTGCGAACTCTAGAGGTGGACTGTCGTACTCGGACGGCTCTGCTGGATGTCCCGGGTTGACACGCAGACGGTAGAATTTGCTGCCTTTGCTGAGTGTTTTTTCGGGGTATTCCTTCAGGACACGTTCGATGAGCTGAGGGCGTGTCGTGGGATCCTGCAGCGCCTTTAGTGGCTCGACTTCGCCGATCATCCACAATCGTGGGCCGTAATGGAAAAATCCAACTTTAGCGGCCTCCTCAATAAACTTGATGTCGTTCTCAAGCCACGCTGACGGGGCTATGTCGCTCTGGCCATAATGGTACTCGTTGAACTGAATAACTGGCGCTGCGCCGTAGTCACACCGGACGGTAGTTCCGCTCACAAAGAAGCGCCACGCCAGATCTAGAATGTGATCTCGGGACAGCTTTTTCCCATCCGGACTCTGGCAATTCGGACATTCGCCTTGTTGTTCAAGGCCATGCTTTACGGCATCGATCCGCAGCCCTTCATCTGTGAAACAGTTTGAGCAGAGCAGAATCTCACTGGTTGGCTCGGTTATGTCGGACATACAGGCTCCCTGCGTTTTTGTTGCCGGACTTAGCGATTTAATAAGCGAAAATCCTAGACGCCAGATGACCGTTTTTGGCCGGTATCTGCCTGACGTGACAGGCAGATACCGGCCAGTAGCGTACGCTCATAGATATTTACGAAGAATGAGCGATCCAGTCAGCGGGCACCTAAATGATTTCGGAGTTCCCAGAGAGCAGATGTACTACAAACTCTGGTCGGAGCTATAGCTACACGATGTGGCGCCTGCCTTGCCGTTTGCAGATCTAAGCCTAGGCGCGCCACTCCTTAGTCAATCCTCGCGCATGAATTTTTCATAAGAATATGCGTGATAGGAACACAGCCCACCATTGTCCTGGTCGTCTTGCCGCAGGCTCTCCTCACAGATCTCACATTGCGTGTATTCGAGCTCAGCGGCACACCACAGGCAGGACTGCTCATGGATTAGGAACGTGCCCCTCCCGCATTCATTGCAGTCCTCAAGGCTTGGCTCATCACCGTTGCGTGGGTCGTAACTATGGGCTTGCTCCAGCGCGTCGATCATGAGCGGGGCTATCAAGGCTGATTGTCCGCAGGCGATACAGGTGGCCTCAAAACGGTCATCGTTGTATTCAACAGTATCGCCTGCGTCCAAGTTTTCTTGCGCCGGCGCTAACAATGTGGAGCCGCATTCGGGACACTTAGATTCTTTCAGCCAGGGCTCCATTCCTTCTGGCACGCAAGCCTCAGACCAAGCCTCTTCGCATCGTTTTGTGGTATCTACAAAGAAGTTGTGATGTAACAGCATGAGTTGCCAGGCATCCCCAAGGATTGCTGCTGGAGGCTCCTCCAGCTCCATCTGAATGAAATCCCGTAGCACGGGGAACAGCTCCGCCACGAAATCGGCGACCTCACCTAGAGTGTGAGCGGGATGCAGGTGCTCCAGATGGTTACGGCATGCCTGTAGTTTTTCAATCACAGACCAGTCGACATCAATCTCAAAAGATTCGAAACGCTTTTGGATCGTTCCCACATCGATTGTGGTGGGCTTGAACTTGCCCACCGGCACCCATTCGATGCCTCCATCGCCATCTGCATGGGGTAAAACCTCTGGTGGATTGAAAATTAGAGCCGCAGCATCAGCGTGATCATCGACACATGTAGCAATTTTGTACTTGAACAGGAGCAGTATGCCTGCGAAGAGATTACGGATAGCCGAGAGTGCCCGCGCGGGATCGCCCCCGGGATTTCTGCAGCGTTCGAAGTCCTCAACACCTAACCGAATAGAGGTAAGTGCGTTTTCACGAAGCTTGGTGGCATCAAGTCTCGGCATCGGGCGCTTGGGCGTCATATGATGATTATTCTTCACGGCCTTAGATAATTCGGCAGATATTATTTGGTGGGATACATGGATAGCACGCACAAGCTCGATTAGTTTCGTACGAAGCCCACGAGAAGGGGCGTGTTTCCGGCATCACCGACGTCTGCTTTTGGCTGTGGATTCAACCGGTGAACGCAGAAGTCCGGTTCGGCTCAATGAAAGTTTCTACTTCTCACATCCAACCCATCGAGCAGATCACTACGGTCTTCCAGATGCCCCGCAATCAAATGCCTAACCCCGGCCTGATCCTCCAAACTGCCTTTCACCTGGAGCAGCTTCGCCCCTATTAAAGCGGGCCGGTACCGCTCCGCAAGGTCTCGCCACACCACGACGTTAACCATGCCGTACTCGTCCTCAAGGGTGACAAAGGTGACGCCGGAAGCAGTCGAGGGACGTTGCCTGCCAGTGACGATGCCGATCACAGTGACATGCTTCCCGTCCTCTACATGCCCCAGGTCACGGGAGCTCTTGGCTCGCATCGCATGCAAGGTTTCCCGAAGGAGCGACATGGGATGTGGCCCGAGTGTAGTGCCGGTACGAGCGTAGTCAGCGTGCATGTCTTCGACCACCGTAGGGGCCGGAATCGCTATGGGGGATTCGTCGACGCTACAGCTGAAAAGCGGCAAGGGTTGTTGCACGGCAGCGATCTCCCAGCGTGCCTGGTGACGATTGCTCGCAAGCTTCTTCAGCGCATTGGAATCAGCCAGTAACTCGCGCGCCTTGGCATCCAGACTTGCTCTCAAACATAGATCGCTCACGTCCTCAAACGGCTTCTCCTCCCGCTTAACCTCAATCCGCCGGCCTACCTCCTCGGACAGGCCACGGATCATCCTGAGCCCCAGACGAATCGCTGGCAGTTGCCGGCCAGCGTCCTCCAAGGTGCAGTCCCAATCGCTCACTGAGACGTCGACCGGACGCACCTCAATGCCGTGCCGGCGCGCATCCTGAAGAACCTGATCCGGCGAGTAGAAACCCATCGGCCAACTGTTGATGAGCGCGCATGCATATGCGGAAGGCTCGTGGCACTTGAGCCAGCAGCTGGCGTAGGTGAGCAATGCGAAACTAGCGGCGTGCGACTCAGGAAATCCATAGCTGCCGAAGCCCTTGATCTGCTCGAAGATGCGCTCGGCAAATTCTAAGGAGTAGCCACGTTCAAGCATGCCCTCACGCAGGCGTTTCTGGTGGGGCTCCAGGCCACCATGGCGCTTCCATGCTGCCATTGAGCGGCGTAACTGATCGGCCTCCCCTGGGGTGTATCCGGCTGCGACGATGGCCAGGCGCATGACCTGTTCCTGGAACAAGGGCACACCGAGAGTGCGGGCAAACACCTCGCGCAGTTCATCACTCGGATAGGTCACTTCTTCTTCGCCATTGCGCCGGCGTAGATAGGGATGAACCATCTGACCCACGATGGGCCCTGGTCGCACGATGGCCACCTCAATGACCAGGTCGTAGAAGGTCTTGGGCTTTAACCGGGGGAGCATGGACATCTGCGCCCGCGACTCGATCTGGAACACGCCGATGGTGTCGGCCCGGCTGATCATCGCGTAGGTCTCAGGATCCTCTGCCGGGATGGTGGCTAGGGTCAGATAACGACGCTCGTAGGAGCGCAGCAGATCTAGACATCGGCGTATCGCGCTCAGCATGCCCAGGGCCAGGACATCGACTTTCATGAGCCCCAGGGCATCGATGTCATCTTTGTCCCACTGAATGATCGTCCTGTCCTTCATCGCCGCGTTCTCGACCGGCACCAGAGTCGACAGCGGGTGCTCGGAGATCACGAACCCACCGGGGTGTTGGGACAGATGACGAGGAAAACCAACCAGCTCGCCAGTGAGCACGAACACTCGCCTCAGCTCAGGACTTTCCGGATTGAAGCCAGCCTCCATTAGTCGCTCAGGGGTGGGCAGACAATCACTCCATCTGCCGCAGCAATTCGAGAGTGCAGTCAGCTGGTCTGGCGGCAGGCCAAGCGACTTGCCGACATCTCGGATGGCACCGGCAAAGTGGTAGGTGCTTGCAACGGCAGTCAGGGCTGCACGCTCACGACCGTACCGCTCGAAGATGTACTGGATCACCTCCTCGCGACGCTCATGTTCGAAGTCCACGTCGATGTCGGGCGGCTCGTTGCGCTCCTTCGAAATGAAGCGCTCGAACAGCATGCTCATCCTAGTGGGGTCGAGCTCGGTAATGCCTAGCGCGAAGCAGACCGCAGAATTCGCGGCTGAGCCGCGCCCCTGACAGAGGATCTCTTTGCTGCGGGCGAAACGGACGATATCGTGGACAGTGAGAAAATAGCTCTCGTACTTAAGCTCCTCGATCAAGCCCAGCTCCGCCTCGATCTGAGCCCGAGCTTTCTCCGACAAGCCCTCCGGCCAGCGCCATCTGGTGCCTTCGTAAGTGAGTTCTCTCAGCCAGGCCGCCGCTGTTTTCCCCGCCGGCACGACCTCGTGCGGGTACTCGTAGCGCAGCTCGCTCAAGTTGAAGGTGCAGCGCTCCGCGATCCTGACGGTCTCCTCTAGGAGCTGCGTCGGGTAGAGGTTGGCCAGAGAGGAGATCGACCTGAGATGGCGCTCGCCATTGGGAAACAGGTACTGCCCTGCCTCGGCGACGGTGCAGTGATGGCGGATCGCGGTGATGGTGTCCTGTAGAGCCCTCCTACCCCTGGCATGCATGTGCACGTCACCTGCAGCTACGAGCGGAATCTCCAAGCGCTTGCCCAGCTCATAAAGCCTAGCGAGCTTGGCTGCGTCATCGGGGCCACGATGCAGTTCGACGGCAATCCAGCAGCGGCCTGGGAACCTCGACGCAATCCAGCGACCGTGCTCCTCATCCATGCCTGAGCCAGGCACCCAGAGCGCGAATATGCCCTCAGTGGTGCCTGCAAGATCCGACTGATGAAGCTCATAGGTGCCCTTTGCAGAGCGTCTGCGGCCCTGAGTAATCAGCGCACAGATTCGCTGGTAGCCGGCAAGGCTGGAAGCCAGGAGAACCAGCTGAACTCCCTCGACTAGCCTGACCTCAGTACCAGTGATCAGAGCAACGCCGGCAGATTTTGAGGCCTGCCAGGCTCGAACGATTCCAGCGAGCGAACACTCATCTGTAATAGCCAACGCCCGGTATCCGAGACGGCGAGCCTTGAGGAAAAGCTCCTCCGCACTTGATGCGCCTCGCTGGAAGCTGAAATTGCTGAGGCAGTGGAGCTCCGCATACTGAGACGGTGACTGCTCGAGGTCTTTCATGATCGACAACAATAACTGTATGGATATACAGTTTTTGCTATAACCCCCACCAGGGTCAACGGCGAGCTGACAGGAGGAACAGGAGATGTGCGGACGACTTGCGCAGATCCGGGCAGAACAGAAGTACCTCGCCTCTCTGGCCATTCAGGGCCAGCTCCTGCTGCCGCCTTCGCCGGATCCGATCAACCGGTACAACGTAGCGCCTCACTCGCGAGTGGGCTTGCTTCGCAAGGTGGCTCAGGGGTATCTGTGGGCACCGGAACGATGGCGATGGCTGCCGGCCTGGGCAGAAAAGCCGGTGCGCAATGACTTCAACGCAACGCGCGAGAAAGTCGGCAGCAGTCCCTACTACCGAGAGGTTTGGCCACATCGAGCCCTTCTTTGCGTGGATGGTTGGTATGAGTGGTGCTCGGTGGCAGGCCAGAAGACGAAGCAGCCCTACTACATCCGTCGCCACGACAGCGAGCCGCTCTTCCTCCCTGCAATAGGCCAGTTCTCGGAGCCCGGTAACGAGCCCAAACCAGATGATGGGTTCCGAATCATCACCGCTGATTCAGAGGGCGGGATGCTCGATGTGCACGACCGTCGTCCGGTGGTGTTTGATCCGGAAAACGCGAGAGCGTGGATGACGGACATCAGTTCCGAGGAGGCTAGCCGCATGCTTCATGAACAGGCCCTGCCGGTGGACGCATTTCACTGGTATGCGGTGGGACGTGAGGTCGGCAACTATCGGAACGAAGGTGCGGGTTTGATTGAGCCGCTAACGCTGCCCTCCACCTGAGCCTAGGGCAGAACCCACTCATGAGAACCAGCCATGCAACATCAGCTTTCCACCGCCTACGGTGCGAAAGGCCCAGCCTTGTTGACCGAAGCGAGTCTCCACCACGTAGTAGTCGCGGCGCACGTCACCACCATCCCACCAGCCGGACTCAATGCGCTCTGGGCCGGAAAGAATGCGCAGCCCTGACTCAGACAACGGCTCAGGCTCAACCAGCAGCCAGCCTGGGCGTGGTGCGCAAGCTGGCAGAGGAGTCCTGATTTCATCCCGAACCCAGCTCCGCTCAGGGCGGTGATCTGCTCGATGGCTAAGTCCATACACGGCGGCGTCGCCCAGGCGGGCACGAAGACGCTCTCGTAGCTGCTCCCAAGGTTGCGACTGCTGCGGTCTCTCGTCGAAAAGCTGGTGGTGCTGTGGAACGAAAGGTGGCAGATCGCGCGCGACCAACCGTACCGCCAGTACAGGTGCTGGCAGCTGTTGGTGCTCCAGTCGACCACGGCTGAACTCAAACAACATTGCAGCATCACGCTCCGCACTGAGCAGCCCCACCACTACCAAACTGTCGGCTTGGTTGCGGTGCTCCAAGTGCAGAGTAAAACGCTGTACACCACTGTCACGCCCCGCGAGGTAAGCAGCTAAATCTGCCGTCACTCGGCGCAGAGGAAACAGTAACGCTTGGTGCGACTCGACCTCGAAGTTCAACTCAAGGCGTGTGTCGAAAACATCAGGTGGGGAGTAAAACTCCAAGGCAAGCGGGCGGCGACCGAACACAGTGTCGATATGCAGCAACACCTCAGCAGAGAAACGTTTAGCCAAGCTGTCACGAGGCAGATCCAGCAGTTGCTGCAACTGGCGTAGTCCCATCCGACTGAAGGCCGTCGCAGCAGCTTCAGGCAGGCCAAGGCGCCCCACCGGCAGAGGAAGAAGTGCTTGGCGAAGACCCTCGTCATCAAACACTGCCAAGCCGTCACGGGCATTCGCTAGCACTCGGGCTGCGGCAGGGTTGGGCGCTGCAGCGATGCGATGCTGAAAACCCAGGGCCGTGAGCTCTTCGCGCAAACGTGCTTCGAAAACTGGCCAGGGGCCAAACAGACCAAGGCTGGAGTGGACTTCCAGTAACAGACAGCGCGGATAGCGCAGACTGACCTGGGCGCTGAAGCCATAGGCCCAGGCAGCCAGAAACCGCTGCCAGCGATCAACTGCCGCCTGATCGTAATCAGCAGTAGCGAAGTCGTTCGACAGCGCTTGAGCCGCCGCGAACGACTGCCCAGGCCTCAAGCCAAGTGCTCTGGCTGCTGGATTGACGGCTTGCAGAATGCGGCGCTGCGGCGGGCCGTTAAGCAGCGCGAGCGGAGCCTGGCTGTCGGCACGGTGGCGAAGCACACCGTCCATAGCCAGTTGCGGCAGCAGAATGCAGGCCCAGAGCATGACCGACTCAATGCCAGGTGGCTGAGATTGGCCGTGCCGGAGGCAGACCGCCACGGCACTTGAGTATCCGCAGCTGGGCAGGCTTAGCATCGATGGCCAAGCGCAGTGCAGCAGGTGAGGCGTTCGCGGCTTCCTGTTGCGGGCGGTAGGCGAAGGCCAGTGTCTGCCCCGTTTCTGCGGCCACCTGCAGGCGACGCAGTGCCCGGTCATCGGCCTTCTGAGGCCAAAAGAGCACCGCCCCGCAACTGCCTGAGCGCAGGCATTGCTCGGTTGCCCATAAAGCATCACGGCCCTCTGCCTGGACGATGCTTAGATGACGCATATCGATACCGGCGCCGATCCATGCCTCGGGGTATGGCAAGTGAGGAGGACTAACCAGCACCACACGCTCCCCCGCCGAGGTGAGACGCGCCAAGGTAGGCCACAGCAATTGCAACTCACCGACACCTCTGCTGCCGACTAGGATCTCGCTCAGTGCAGCAGCTGGCCAGCCACCACCGGGAAGCGCTGCATCCAAGGCGTGGTGACCGGTAGGTGGGCAGCTCGTTGACGGTGAAGGGCCTGCATGACCGCGCCAAACGCGGCGGGCATCAAGCAGGCGGTCGAGGGAAACCACTGATGACATGCTGGCGAACCAAAAAATACTGTATATGAATACAGTATTTAGTTTGCCTCGGCATCGGTCAAGGAAAGTCGATGAGCTGTCTCAGGCTCACCGCCGCACGTAGCTCTATTCCCCAGCGCTACTCAGCAACCCCCTGACTTCCTGTGCCTCAGCACTCGTGACCTCAAATATGAATGCCGGGGCGCAAGGCGCCTGCAGCACAGTCAACGAGTTTGGCTCTGGAGAAGGAAGGGTCGTTGCGCTTGGCCCACGAAGCGGAGGAGTCTTGGATCCCGCCTCACGTAGCCCGATCAAGTACGGTACCGCCTTCACCGCCTCAGGTTCAGCGAACGTAGAGTTGTCCCAGGTTACCGGAATCACTTGGGACGGCTGCCCAACCAGAACCTGATCCACCACCACCTCAAAGCGCGCGTAGTCGCTTAGGATTTTCTTGCTCTTCGACTTCGCTCTCCAAAACTTAGATCGCTCGTCTGTGGCTTGAACGATCTCGTAATTCTGGATTCTGCCGACAACGACCACACTCGCATACTGGATGTCACCGAGCTCAAGGGCAGCTCGTGCCCTGCAGGCGCTCGCAGGTGAGGCCATCAATAGGACACCAAGGCTCACCACTATGGCTTGAAGACAACTCCGCATTGACCGTCCCCGTACAGCCAAGAGCCTTCGTCTCTGGGCAACTCTGTTCAGCACTGGTACATCATGCATCTCAGCCTCACTGCCTCACGTAGCTTTTCTTACCCGAAGGCGTCAGGCAGTAAACGCCCCCGCGTGGGCCCGTACAAAAGGTACTGGTGCCACACGCACACTCGCTGCTGTCGTGGAGAAACTGCTGCGGGGCGGCAGCCGGAGCGCTGCCCCTGCCCATGTAGGCTGAGCAGCTCTTCTTCGAGCCGCTGATCGAACCGTCATTGCATAGGAACAAGTCGCCATCGCAACCGGCAATCCCACCCTTCTTGCCAGAACACGGCGTATTGGCCGCAACGGCTTCGAGCGAAGACAGGGCAAGCGCCGCTGCAATGACCAAGCACAATCCGAAAGGTACTTTGCGTAACTGTGAGGGAAAGTTATTCATCGTGGCCTACAGAGGGTCGCCGACTAAAACCGCACGGCCTGTGTCGCCCTCGCACCCGGAGGGCGGAGACCAACTCAAAGCAGCGGATTTGTCAGGCATGTGGATTACCAGGCGACGCTCCAAGCACTCCCCCATTGCACGCTCCGCCACGGCCTCAAGCTTCGTCGCGTCCCAGTTGCTGACCTCGTAGTTGAAAACCTGCGCCTCAAGGTCTTCGCCCTCGGTGTGATGCAGAATCGAGGCGACCGCTTCGTGGCAGGTGTTGGTGGTGCGACTGCAGCGAATTTCGACGGCGTTCGTTCCTGGTGTTTGATATCCCTCTACGGTTTTCCAGCCGCCCCAGATTACGAGCTCGTCCTGCTCCTCCTTGAAAATCAGAGATGGGATGGTGGTGTTTTCGATTGGGGCGGGCTTCGCAAACCAGAGTACGACGTAGGTTGCACATAGAGCCGAAGCTAGCGCGATCAGCAGCATGTTGAGGTAACGCATGTAGAGTCCCTTCTGTGGCAGCCGTCCTGGCTGGACTCAATCTTAGAGCACCTCTAGCCATTGAGCTAATTGAAGGGCTGCTTCCGGCCAAAAGCGGTCATTGAGTGTTTATGAATTCAGCTGCAATTCAGGTGGCCGCTTGCGCATCTGGGATTGTGGCGATTCGAAGCTCACCAAGCAGGTGTTTATATCCGGTTAGAAAACGACTGAAACTATGTCCAGAACCGAGAGACCTACGTGACCAACGCAGAGCACTCCATCCGGCATCTATTAGATCGGATGCAGCAAAAACAAATTCAAGCGTATCTGTTAAAAAGGCCAGGAAAGGTTCAATTTTTTCGTATTCAAGCCCATCCAAACTACCATGCACAAAGTAATTTCGAAGTTTGACGGCAATACCAGCAGCGAACGCAAGATCGGGGACTTTATCCCCCAACTGACTCTCCACGATGGTTGCACGGTAAAACACTTTTTTGGGCAGCGATGGCTGCCCCATTCGGCCTAACGCTCCAAGCACGCTATCTCGATCAACACCTTGTGGAATTTTTCTGAGCAGTTCCCTACAAGCTCGCTTTGCCTCAGCAAGTTCTGGAGATAGTTGGTTTTTAGCTGGCGCTGCATCTGCGGGAAGAATGTCGAACATATTCGCAGCGGCCACAAGCCGGTCAAAATCGTAGTTATTTCCTTTTCGAAGGCAGCCTAGATATCGCGTTCGTGCTGTATGCCACGATTCGTGGCGTTCAACCCAGTTGGCCAAGACGGCACGGAACTCTTCTGGGGCATGAATCGGATCTAGTGGCACGTCTCCGGGATGAGGCTTGTAGTACTCGCTTTTCCGACCAGTTTTCCATGGGAAGCAAGGAAATACTGAAAGCACTACTGGAATGCCGTCAACGGACTGCGAAGTTTCTAGTTGAATGTGTTTTATACCTTGAGCGCGCCCTGCCACTACGGAAAGAAAGCAACCAATGTCATACATTCTCTGGAGACTTTCAGAGAATGTGGCTGGCTCGCTGGGCTCTATCGACACAACCATCCTGTTCTTGATGTAGACACCGGCAGGCCCTCCCATGCCATAGCTTGGCCGGTGATGGACTGAAATCTTGCCTATGGACGATGGAGCCTCAATCACACAACCCTTGCCCGTGTAGTAAGAAACTATTGGATGCTCGCCGGCTTGGACAGGACGCATCTTACGGCGCTCTTCGAGAACAGAATCGATAATTGGGAGGGCATTTATAACAGTGCTGAATGCATCAAAGTCATAGAACAGATCCTGCAAATCCGTAGCTGTAAAGTGAATTGCTTTGATGCATGACGCCTCTGGATCAAGATGTGAGGAGCCAATTGATACATAGTGTGGAAGGATGTCAGCGTGATACTGGCATGAGCCATCCGTTGAATAACGCGCCCCATGCCCCGAGCTAAGACAATCGATAAGAGTGATGTAGTCCCCTGTGTAAGCAATCCCTTTTACATGCTCAACGTTTCCCACATGAAGGGGCTCATTGGCATGAATCTTCAAGATTGTGCCTTCTCCATCGAGTGCTAACTCACCGACCAGGTTTTGATCACTGGATATCTGGTAAGTCCCGAGGTAGCGATTAGAAGAGCTTCCTTTCGTCTTTTTCATGGGCATCCTAGTATGGTTACCAAAACCGGTTACAGGCAACACTCAGTCAGAATATTTAGGGCTTACGACAAGCTCAAGTCACCGTTATTATGCCTGCCTTTAGCAGGATCTAACATGTCGCAATAGGCTAGACCCGGCCAGTAGACACAACTCGGACGCATCTAAAAATTTAGAAGTAATTCAGCGGGATAATCGCATGCGATTACATACACCTGTTTACCAGCTCAACTTTTATGTCGTCTTTTGTCTGCTCTTTTAGGAAATCAAGCAACTGCTCTCCAGTGTAAAGATGGAGGGAGATCACGCTTTTCGTCCAGCACAGAAGTTGTGATTCCATGTCAACTCCTCCCGAAGTGAAGTACTCGCGACCAAGATAGCGTATTGGCTGCCCATTTGCATTGCAATCGCGCCAGGGTACAAAAGCGTAGTGAAGCGGTAGCTCATTTATCTCCCCTGCCTGACAGCCAACATATATTTTTTCAAGCTCCAAGGCTGCGGTGCTGTGTACTAAGTCATGACGAAACTGAATTAATGAAGACGCTCCTGGCAAGTCTTCCCATTTGTTAATAATCGCTTTAAAGAAATCTTGAGGGAGAGTGTTTGCTTTTGTCTTATAGAGATCGGAAAAATGTTTTCCTTGGGTTGATTTAAATTTTTCAGCGGGGCGAGAGCTGGCATTAACAAAGTGAATTAGCTTGCTCATAATATCGAGAGATGTGCATAGAGAGATTACACATATCGTAGCAAGGCTTGCCGCTTGATAAGACTTTGGCCCAGAATGAACAATCTCTGAGACGTCCATATGTTCACGAGCCCAGTTTTCCTCAGCTATTGTCGCACGCTGGACTATAAGAAAATCAAGAAGCGACCGAACCGACCGATTAAGAAGAGCCATTAGATCGCTACACATGCGCTCAATTTGAATATGCGAAAGTCTAATGGCTATGCAGCTTGGGGTGAAAGGCACCGTGGAATTAATTGCAGCAGTAGAAATATGTTTATCAATGAACTCTAGGACGTCTTTGCTGCCGCTTCCAAAACCAGTTTCGAAATAAGCTATAGGGAGCATGGCTGATACGCCATCATAAGTCTCCACAAGATTTCTACCCACCTGCCAATATCTATAATGATCTGAAATCTTGGATACATAAAAGTTCTCTAGCTCAAACCAATTGGCGAACTCTGGCGAGGCCATCGGATTTAAGCACTCCTCACTACAGATGATGCTCACGCGCGCGAGAGCACTGATAGTCGCTGATAACTCTTCAATATCTTTGGCTAAGAAGGGGGTCGTGCACACGCCGAATACATCTTCCAATACATAACGTTCTCCCCCTACATTACGGGCGAACAATCCTTTGCTTGTGAGATACCGCATCGCTGATCTTTCTCTGGCTGCCTGGAAACATTAGCAGTATAACCAGGTCATTGCGTAAAAATGCTTCCATCTCTCCGAGGATCAATAAAGGCCACTGAGCTGTTGATCACCTCCACAATGCACTAGGCACGCTCAATAAAAGCTGCTTAGCACCAAGATTAGCATCGCTGACATCAGTTACAGCTTGAGCTCACTCAACGTCAGCAAACTTTGCATAATCATTTAAAGCTAGGACAGGAATGACGTCAGCCAATCCGGCAGGGTGAGGTGTAAATCAATCCCAGGTGCGAGCAAGTTTGTGGACAACCCCATTTCTACCCAATCTCAGTGACCGCTTGTGGCCGATAGGAGCCAGTCGAAGGCGTCCTGGAAATCAGGGGCGATTCATTCTGGTGAAGTCGTTGAGACCAAGGGCGGCAACCACAAAACACTAAAAGACTGGAAAGCCCAGTACAGCGCACAGGAAGTCGAGAGCTGGCTGGCTCAGTAAGACCTTCGAGTGCAAACGAAGGGCTCCTCACGGCGCCCTTTTTATGCAACGGTGACAGCAGGAAGCTGGAAAGTCGAAATGACACATAAAGTTTTGGATTGGCGCAACCGACGCGCCTGGTTACAACACGTCCGGTCATACGCAAAGCCTTTGCTGACGCCGAGTCTGGTAGAGGTATTGGAGCAGCGCAGGCCCCAATGCTGGTCGGACGTTATGGACTGGCTCCCGAATCACGATCACCTAGTACCAGAGTTCTGCGATCGGATGTCCTTGTTCTATACCCATTTCAAAGCATTTCACGGCTGTCGACCTGAGTCGCTTTCGAGCTACTACGAGCACGGGCTTCGGGGGCAGAACGCCGACTCGATCATCAAGAAATTTCGACAGCTTTTTGCAGATCTACCACCGAGCAGTCTCGAACAGGCCATCGAGAAGATGAAGCACCGTGAGTCAAGTGAACGGGGCAAGATTTGGCTGTCCGTGGATGACCACAAGATGGTTAGGGAATTCGGTCACTACATCATCAACGGCAGCGAGTACCTCCTGGCACTGGCAGCGAAACTAGGCGGGGGACGTTACGACGAGGATTATAGGCTCCGGCTGCGGACAATTGGCATTCCGACCGTACTGGAGGTGGACATTCCCATCAAGTTCATTACACCTGCGCAGAGGCTAGATGTAGCGAAAATTATCCTGTCGGAATGGGGGCAGCTTCGGACAAAACGCCCTTTGGGCATATCGTCGTCACCGAGCTACGTGGTGCGCTCAGACATTCCTGCAGAGTGCATCAAAGCACATTACCATCCGACAAAAATTCGGGACTTCCATCACGACATCCCTACCTACATTAACAAGGCTGTGCGATGTGATCACTGCCCACCAGACCCCGAGCCTGCTTAGACCGGAGCCCCAATCCGCTCACAGATCCTGGCCCCAGTACCCCGGCAGGACATTCAGGGCCTACTTGCCTGAGTAGGCCTGATCGTGAAGGAACACGATAGCTGAGGCCGTCAGGTTCATCGCATACCTAGCGATATGCTCAGGCACTACCTTCGCGTTTTCTCCCGCGCCATGGGCTGAGCTCAGCTTGTTGCGAAGCGTGCCCACAACCATCAGCGGTGTCTCCCAAAAGCCCTCCATCTGTGTCTGAGCCATGATGGTTCTCAAAAGCTTTGCAGTGCTATCACCCTCGCTGTAGCCGAAACGCTTCTGGCCACAGATCACTTTCATGACGCTCTCATAACTGGAGTTGCACTTGGCGACACAGTCACCGAATTTCCGATGCCTGTAGTCTTCAAGCGCGGCCATGAACTCGGTGTTGGCATAGCGAAATGCGGGTTGCCGGAGCAACTGAAGTGCCGGCTCAATTGCCGTTTCATGGATCACCTGACTGTCCTTAGGGATCACCTTCGATTCTTCGAGAAGCCTTATTCTCTGGCTACTGCGAAAATCCTCGCCCTGCCAAGGCTCCCAGACCTGCTTGGTGACAAAGTAAGGCAGGTCATCGACGCTCAAGAACTCGTTCAGTCGAGTCACGACGTCCTCTTGCCGCCCGCCCAGACACATATGTGCGTCTGACTGCAGGATGTACTCCACTGCATCGAGAAAGTGGGCATCGCTGCACGTGGTAAGGAACTGCAAAGTATCGTCCTGAGGAGACTGGCCCTGACGTTGGCTCAAAGAGACTCGGCCCACCAAGTAGGTCAGTTTTCCATGAAGGTGCTCAAGAGCCGGAAGAAGGCTCCCGTCACCAGCGTCGCGCAGCAGCAGGAGCGTCCGTTGCCTGAACCCTGGAGTCAGAGGTTTTCTGACTGCCGCCTGGTTTTCCTTCCTGCGGGAAAAAACGTTGAAAATATTCCCTATCACATCATCTTCCTGCTGCTAGTCAACTGAGGAACACATTTCTCACCCGGTAACCGTGCCTCCCAGGCAATTAGGTCAGTCAGGGATCGTTCAACGGGTGCAGTACCATATACCGACCGCCGCTACGCGACCGACTGAACTCCCCGTCTATCACGGCGGTCAGTTCACGATAAGCGTCTCCTTCCCTGTCTCAGGGTCACGAGACCACTTAATGTCGCAAGGGGCATCATTCCCGACCTGGCGAAATAACGAAATCACCTCATCGATACTGATGAAGTACAGGCATTTATCCTTGTCGAGATCTGAGCTGAAGAATGCACCATCCAGTCCGCCACCCTCCGACATACAGGGCGCAAAGACGAAGCTATGAATGATCCGCCCGCATAAAAACATAACATCCCTCCCTTCCTGACTGGCCTTGGAGAGGTCGTAGAGCTCATCTAAGCGGTGGTTGTTACGCCATGTCACGCGCTTCAGATTTGGATGCTTATGAAGAGGGATAGAACGGTGGTGGGTCTTGTCGGTGATCTTGGCAGGGGCCTCTAGGAGCTTCCTGACGGAGTAGAAGCCAATAAAGATGTCGCGTTCCACCTGGGCAAGTTCGTCATCAGACAGGGCACTGGCCGTTTTGAGGTGCTCAAGACGATCTGCCATCTCTAGCAGCGGTTGTTTCCAGTAGCAACTCTCCCAGATCATCTTGTGAGCCCTCTTAAGTCACTTCGATTTCTTGATCAAATAGTTGCTTACCGAGGCGCACAGGCCAACTACGAGCTCTGCGTCTTCGAAAGACGGCTCACGCCCTTCCTGGATGTGCCGCCCGAACTCCGAGGCATACGCCCAGGTTTTGATGACAGCCTGATCCAATGGCGCTGGAATCAGAGTTCGGGAATCATTCATGATCTTCCCGAGGGTCGCTTGTTGGTCGCCAGTGACCTGTCGAGCGACGCACTCCAGCGAAGCCATGGCATGCTGTATCGCCCCCGTTGGGTCTGGAGACGGTCGACGTGAAAGATCAGCAATCGCCTGGTGCAATTCCTTGCTGGCCGTGAAGTGCCCATGTTGATGCTCAGTTTCTTTCGCCGAGGTCAAAACCTGTTCAAAGGATTCAGAGCCACGGATTTCGATGCGACCATCTAGCAGCTTCCACCCTATGCCGTGCTCAATGAAGAACTCGTTCAGCTCTGCAGTGAAGTGCTCGTACACGGCAGAGTCATAGTTACGGTTGCCGAGGAAATCATCGAGCCGCTCAATGACGTCATACACCTTGAACCACTTGCACTGCTCAAGCCGCTGAACGTTTTCCTCATGGATATTGGGCCTCTCACCCCAGTTCTGCTTGTCGGGCAAGACCTTCAAGGTCTGGCAGATGATTTGGCGCAGGTCTGATGGCTTGAGACCACATTCGTAGCTCAATTGAATCAGATACTCCTGCAGCACTTGCGGTGCGTCTTCCCGGACAGTGATTTCGGCTTCATCGACCTGCGAGAAACCGTGACGCCTTGAAAATGAGTCCTTCATCCTTAACCTCCGCCTCACCTAGTCCACTGGCAAATCGCCATAGCGATCTGGATCGATAATGGGGTAGAGCCCCTTGGACAAGAACACTCCTTCGGCTCGATGTGAGCTTACTCGAAAGTGTCCGTGTTAACGGGGTAGAACCCGCCATGGGTTGCTATGCCCCGGACGAAATTGGATGATGAAGTATCAGATCGCCACCTCGGAATAGGTCGCACTGAATCGCCCCTGACTTCCTAGACACATCGCACTGGTTTCATTTTTCTTCATAGAAGATGGCATCCAGCATGGCTGCTCTTCCCTTCCAAGCCTTTAGGTCTTCAGGACTCTTGGGGGGGGGGGCAGACTTCCACCAAGGGGCATCCATGATTCTCAAGGCAACCTCGTTCCAGTACCGCTCATAGCCTAGGTTGCTTTTGATAAATCCAACATCCTTAGACAGCTTGTTGAGATTAGCGCTATCAACACAAAGGAACTGATCTGGCCTCTTCATCGAGAGAAGTCGTGTCGCAGTTCCTATGCCATCTCTTCCATCAGGAAAGGCAGTAATGAATTCAGAAATGTACGCATCGTACTGAGACTTAGTTACGGTGCCGGTGAGAGGAATTTCGTCTAAAGCACTAGAGATAGCCGGGTGATTACTGATAATCACATTTTTGAATTTTCCAGCTCCGATCATGGAGCCGAACCAAGCAGAGTTTTCTATAGCCGTATTATGTATACCCGCTATACCTCTTCTGACTTGCTCATCCATATCCTTGAAGTGTGGCGTGGTAGCAAACTCCCGCTGCATTCGATAAAGCAACTTGAGACGCTCGTTAAAGCCGTGGGTCTTGTCCTGCTTAATACGCTTTAGGAAGGTGGGCCAGTCCATCCCCATGACAACACTCTCAACTGCTGATTTCTTAGCGGGCTTGTCACCGTACTGATCCAACAATCGTTCTCGATCAGGTTTTTTGGCCACCCAGAGACTACGGTAGTTATTAGCATCATCTTGGGTAATAGATTTCGCTTGGCTCGAATAACATTCTAAGAGAGCCCGAATGTCTTGGAGGTGATCGCCATCTTCATGAGAGAGAAGAGTGCCAAGCTCGGTATTTGCGGTCATAGCACCATGGGTTAGATTGGCACTTCCAATGATGGCTTCCCAGCGGCTCTCATCCCAAAAGAGATAAATCTTTGGATGAAAGACCCCTTTAGGCTGGAGAACGAACTTGACGGCTTGAGAACCAATATAGACATCCAGTACATCGGGATGTGTCTGATAGAAATGGATTCCGATGACCCCAATCTTAACCTTGGATTTATGCTTGTTGAGAAGATCAAATGGTTCTGTTCCTGCTGACGCCCACGCCACCCCAAAGGCAATATTCGGGTAGTCCGATATGAGGCGCTTAAGATGTGCCTTGAATGCTGAACCGGCAGTTACGAGCTTCATAATATCCTCATATTTTTGGGGGTGTAGCCAGTTGATTCGTGGCGCAAGGATATTCCATGCGCTTCCCTAGAACATCCCCCCAAGCATAGACACGACCAAACGATTGGCGCTCTTCAGGTTCCCCAAGAGGCCCGCCGAATTTCGGGCCTCTCAAAGCAATCGTTAAACTGAAAGATTCAACTGTGACGGACTATTCTCGAGCGCTCTTTTATGTAGCTCCAGAGCTTGTCTTGCAATTGAATACTCTCGCGCCGCTACATAAGCGAGTAGCCCAATCATAGCCCAAATGAAAATGGCTAGAATTCTTTGTGAGAGCATGGCTTCTTTCAAGACGCTCTCGACACCATCCTCAGTGAGGATGTCGCATACGACCTTCTTGTCATGCTCATCCAAATGAACATTTCCACTTACGCAATCATCCGCAGTTACCCTCCAGCTGAGACCATCCCAGGATCTAACCTCCGAAGTCGATGCCCATATCACGGTACCTGTCTTTTTAATCGTGAGAAGGGCCGCAGGCGCTTGAGCTATTGCCGTTACTGCAGCGCCGAATAGGAACATGACTAACATCGCTCTGTTTAAAAGCTTGTGCGAAATGATCCTAGGGGCTCTGATTGAAACGTCGTTGCTATTGAAATAGCTCTTAACTCGAACGAGCTCTTCCATTCCAATGTCGCGCTCCTGGAGCCAGAGGCGAGCCTCTTCAATCTTTTTGTAGCTTTGGAAGCGAATTCCACGGCTATAGTTATACTTTTCAAAATCACTCAGCCTGTGGTGCTCATCTTGCAGTGAGGGATCATGAAAGTCTTTCTTTCCGCCAAGAACCCTCCAGAGCCTGTCTAATAAAAACACGGCAGAACCGGCCCTTCCCCTTACATAAAGAAATGCAAAAAGGAAGAAGATTACAGTGGAAACACCTGCTATCAGGTCTTTGGCTTGGGCAGCGGTAGAGAAAAAATCTTGGGTGTTCATTTACATCGCCAGGTTAGTTGGTGGGGACTGGCGCTGAATCTGTTGCTTGAAAAAACTTTCGTCAAGCCCCACCCCAGACCGACAAGCCTTCGAGAGAGGGAAAGTTATTGGATACAATATTACTGTATCAACTAAGCTCCCTTGGAACCCCCAATTTCACTGAGCTCTTTAGGGATACAAAAATTAACAATATAAACGCTATTTTCGGGGTGAGCGCACCTACTACTGCGCTGAGATCAGCCGACTATTTGCACTTTCGGCAGATGCGTGGATCCCGCTCAAAGCGCTCAGGGCGGTTCGAGCCTGCGGTCTTCTGCGGGGGATCGGTCATCCGCCAACGGCGGCTATCGCTGTTGGCGGGTAAAGCTGCACAGGGCCACCTAATGAATTGATTCCTCTGAGCCCCATGCTTTCCAGATCGTCTCGAAGTGTTTGGCATAACCCAACGTATCGGGGTAATAGCGGTGGCCGCTGACCCACTTGATCACCTCGAGGCTGTCTATGACCAGTTCATCATCAATATTCCAGAACGACGTGAGGTCGAACCCACCGCTCCCGCCGGCATCCCACCAAGCAAGGAGTAGCTTAGCGATGTGTCGGCTTTGACCTGTGTCGCTTTGAGCCACTTGTATCAGGCGCTCAAGCGCAACGCGTGTTTTGGTATCCATGGCCGGGGAGGTGTCTCGCTCCATTGCTGCGAATATCCGGTCAAGAGTGACATCAGGAAGTTTGCTCATATACACCTCGTCCACTGTAGAAAATCCCCATCCTGCGCAGTAACCGTAACAACAGAGAACACATAACGCAAAGGTGACCATTATTAGTCATACAACTTTCAAGACACCCGACAACACAATACCCGGTCACCCAGGAATGCCCCGTCAATTTCCATATAAATAATTATTGAAATATTGTCATCGCGACTAACGAACTTCGAAACACCTCAAAAAAACCATTAAACCGAGGCACAAAAAAACCGCCATCAGGCGGTTTCTCTGTTCGTCAGCGCAGCCTCTTCTACAGGTTGGTAACCGACGCAATGACGTGGCTTCTTAGAGTCAATGATGCTCAGACTTACGCAGTGTCCCAGGGGCAAAGCGGGATTCGTACTCAAGCGAGTCGGTGACCTGACGTTCGATGTCGTCGAACAGCGGTGCTAGCGAAGGTGTAGTCGCTCGGTGGAGCTCGAGGAACTTGAGCAGTTCCAAAGCGGTTTCCGTCTGCATCTCGAGATCACAGTAAACGGCCATTCCTATCCCCCTGTGCTAGTCCGCTTGCCTCTCAGATACTCGGCCTGAAGCAACAACATCTTTGCTCCCTGGATTACACCCTTCCTCTTCAGCGCAACCAACAGCCGTTCAACCTCATCAAACTCGACATCGTCGCCCGAAAGATTCGTAAGCACCTGCGCCAAGCGGCCATACACATCCCCTTGAGGCGTCACGCCGTGCTCTGCCGCGAGCGCTCGTACATACTCTTCGACGTCTCTCTTCTCGCCAGTCATCGCAGCCCCTCGGGAGATGTTCCCGGGTATCATCACAGTGATCGTCAACCGAGGATAGATCCCCGATGACCTACAAAACGGGTGCGCCCAACCAGAACGTGCACCTCATAGTGAGCGGAGACCTACTTGGTAGAACCAGCGAAGCAGGCATCAACCTTTCCCTCACTCTGGAGCAGGCGTTGGTTCAGGCCATCCAGGTTAGACGGGGCGAGATTTGGTTGGCTGAGAACCGAGAAACGCTCGTGGGGTACAACAAGCACACAGATGAGCACGGCGTGTTTAGCGATGGATTCCGCTGCTTCTGACAGCGCAGTGCACGCCTAGCGCACCAAAGAAAAGGGGCGCAACAGCGCCCCTAGCATATTCAAGCAACTGGCTAAGCTATTAGTCCCCAATGCTCCAGCCAGAAGTGATTGGGTAGCGACGGTCACGGCCAAAGCCACGCTCGGTCACCCGTGGGCCCACCGCAGCCTGGCGCCGTTTGTATTCATTCAGGTCGACTAAGCGAATCACCTTCCTCACAACCTCCTTGTCGAAGCCTTTCTCCGTGATGGCATCAGCAGACAAGTCCTGCTCGATGTACAGGCGAAGGATTTCATCAAGGACTGGGTATGGAGGCAGGGAATCCTCGTCCTTTTGATCAGGAGCGAGTTCAGCAGACGGTGGACGATCTATGACGCGTTGTGGAATGACATGGCCCAGGGTGTTGCGGTATTCGCAGAGTCGGAATACCAAGGTCTTGGGCACATCCTTCAGGACGTCGTAGCCACCCGCCATATCGCCGTACAAGGTCGCATATCCGACAGCCATTTCGCTCTTGTTGCCGGTGGTCAGGACGAGATACCGCTTCTTGTTGGAGATCGCCATCAGCATAGTGCCGCGACACCGGGCCTGAAGGTTCTCCTCGGTAGTGTCCTTACCAAAACCTTCGAACATTGGCGCAAGCGTGGTCAGGAACGCCTCTACCATGGACGCGATGGGCAGTACGCTGTACTTCACGCCCAGAATGTCGGCTTCTGCTTTCGCATCGTCCTGGCTCATCTGGGCAGTGTAGTGGTACGGCATCATCACGGCTTCAACGTTGTCTGCGCCCAAGGCATCCACAGCCACAGCAAGCACCAGCGCCGAATCGATACCACCCGAAAGGCCCAGCACAACGCCTTTGAAGCCATTGCGGTGCACATAGTCCTTAACCCCAGCTACCAGCGCCTGGTATACGCTGGCTTCAAGGCTGAGGAGCTCAGTGGTCTGAGCTGGCACCGGCACCAATGCGCCTTCCTTGATCTCAAAGTCCGAGATAAAGAGTCCCTCTTCAAAAGCAGGGGCACGCTGAGTGACCTTTCCGCCGCCATCCACCACAAAGCTATTGCCATCAAACACCAGCTCGTCTTGGCCACCAACCTGGTTGACGTAGACGATGGGGATGGAGCATTCGCTGGCGCGCTTCGCCAACAGTTCTTCACGCTCAGCCTGCTTACCACGATGGAAAGGCGAGGCGTTGAGGGTAAGCATGACCTGCGCACCGGCATCACAAGCCTGCTTGAGAGGCTCGGAGAACCAGATGTCCTCACAGATGGTGATGCCGACCGGCACGCCGAAGATGTTAACTACGCAGGGGCCGCTGCCCGGTTCAAAGTACCGTTTCTCATCGAAAACACGATAGTTGGGCAGGCGCTGTTTGTTGTAGCAGGCGAGTTCCTTGCCGTCCAAGATCACTGCACAGCTGTTGTAACGCGCGCCATGTTCGACCCAAGGGAAGCCGATTACAGTGACAATGCCTTGAACAGCGTCTTTGACATGCTGCAGCGCTTTTTCAATCCGGCTTTGCATGCTGGAGCGAAGGAGCAGATCCTCTGGTGGGTAACCGCAAAGGGTCAGCTCTGGAAAAACGATGACTTGGGCTTTTAGGTCGTCGCGAGCCTTATGGGCTGCTTCGATGACCTTCTCAACGTTGCCGTATACATCCCCGACGCGGATGTTCAGCTGTGCCATTGCCACTCTCAAACGTTGCTCCATGGTTTCTCCAGAAATGCCTATATCGAGATCATCAAAATGCGACGCTGTCCTGACATCTGCGGTCAAGGAAGCACCATCTGAAGCTCCATGCTAAGCAAGGGGGGGTGCGGATTACTGCTAGCCATTGCGGCGCATCGAACCTAAGTCAGGACTGCCCGGAGGATCGCGGGCATCGTGCGAACTAGGACATTATGCCCTATCCAATCTCAGCTCCCTCTCCCGAAATAGGGTGGTGCTCTGGAAGGTGGGGCACTCCCAATGTTTCGTATTGGGCAGGAGCAAATTCTGCACAAGAGCAAAATCAGCCACTCACTCAGGCAATGAGCTGGATTGGGCACTATTCTGGGGGGAGGAAGGTAATGGGCTTCTTCACCAAGTTCGGCGACGGCGCCTGCGACCTCGCGCCGCTGTCCGGCCTGGTCAAGGGCCAGGTGCGGGCCATCGCCAAGCACCTCGGCGCCCCGGAAAACCTGGTGTTCAAGGTGCCGACGGCCGACCTGGAAGAACTGCGCCCAGGCAAGCCGGACGAGGAAGCCCATGGCGTCAGCTATGCCGAAATCGACGCTTTCCTGCATGGCCAGGCGGTCAGCGAGCACGCCTACGCCACCATCGTGCGCACCTACGACAACACCCGGCACAAGCGCGAGCTGCCCCTGGTACCTTGATTGCATAAGTCGCGGGCTGAAATGCCCGCGGCAGGCTACGCTTCCAGTGTCACGGCCGCGCAGGCCCGGCTACTTAAGGAAGGAAAGCCTCATGTCGACCAATGCCACGCCAGATCAACTGCTCACCCGCACCCTGCTCGACACCCTGATCCGCGCGGGTCTGATCGCCGCCCTGGTGGTCGCCTGCTACCAAGTCTTCAGTCCCTTCCTCAGCCTGATGGTCTGGGCACTGATCCTCGCCGTCACCCTCTACCCACTGCATGGCATGCTCAAACGCCGGCTCGGCGGCGGTGAGGGCCGCGCCGCAACCCTGCTGGTGCTGATTGCCGTCGCCATCCTGCTGGTACCCGCCTACCTGCTCGGCGCCTCGCTGACCGAGTCCGTGCAGAGCGCCATCGGCGTGGTCAAGGAAGGCAACCTGCACCTGCCGGCACCACCCGACTCCGTGGCCCAGTGGCCACTGATCGGCAAGCCCCTACATGCCGTCTGGGCCCAGGCGGCCGCCGACATCAGCAGCGTGCTGCAGCAGATTGCCCCGCACGTCAAAGACACCGCGCTGGGGCTGCTGGGCAAGCTGGCCGGGGCCGGCCTCGGCCTGCTGGCCTTCATCGGCTCGCTGATCATCGCCGGCATCATCATGGCCTTCGGCGAGAGCGGCCACCACAGTGCCCAGCGCATCGCCTCGCGCATCGTCGACCCGAGCCGCAGCGACATGCTGGTCGAGCTGTGCACCGCCACCATCCGCGCAGTGGCCCAGGGGGTGATCGGTATTGCCTTCATCCAGATGATGCTGATCGCCGTCGCCTTCGTCCTCATGGGCGTGCCCGGCGCCGGCCTGCTGGCCCTGGCCGTCTTGCTGCTGGGGATCATGCAGTTGCCGGCCACCCTGATCACCGTGCCGGTGATCGCCTTCGTGTTCTTCAGCGAAGGCGTCAGCCTGCTCACGATCATCTTCGCCATCTACACCTTCGTCGCCGGCCTCGCCGACAACGTACTCAAACCGATGCTGCTGGGGCGTGGCGTGGATGTACCGATGCCGGTGGTGCTGATCGGTGCCTTGGGCGGCATGGTCAGCGGTGGCATCATCGGCCTGTTCATTGGCCCGGTCTTGCTGGCCGTGGGCTACAAGCTGTTCTGGCAGTGGGTCGAGACCCCGTCCTCCAGCAGCCTGGCCGGCTCGCAGGATGGCGAATAATCCAGGGCGCGCCTGGGCCTTGCTGGCCGCAGCCACCCTGGGTGGCTGCGTGCGCCTGGGCCCGGACTTCCAGTCGCCCCAACAGGACTGGATCGACCACTGGGACAGCACTGCCCTGGCAGCGGCCAGCGTGCAGCAACCGCAACCGGATCACCGCCAATGGTGGGCGCAGCTCGAGGATCCGCTGCTCGACCGCCTGATCAGCGCAGCCGATGTGAACAACCCCAGCCTGCGCATCGCCGCCCTGCGCATCCTCGAGGCCCGCGCCCAACTCGGTATCGCCAGCAGCGGGCGCTACCCGCAGGTGCAGCAGGGCAGCGCCGACAGCCTCTACCTCGACCGCAACCAGTACGACGGCGCCCCGGAGCTGGACAGCAACGCCTGGCAATACAGCACCGGTTTCGCTGCAGGCTGGGAGCTGGACTTCTGGGGCCGCTACAGCCGCGCCATCGAGTCAGCCGACGCCAACTACTTCGCCGCCCAGGCCAACTACGAGGATGTCCTGGTGCTGCTGCGCGCCCAGGTGGCACAGACTTACTACGCCTTGCGCACCGCCGAAGCCCGTCTGGGCATCGCCCGCGATAATGCCAAGCTGCAAAAGCGCAGCCTGGACATCACCGAGCGCCTGTTCAACAGCGGCAACAGCGATGAACTCGACCTGCAACAGGCCAAGACCCAGTACCTGGCTACCCTGAGCAGCATCCCCGATCTGGAGACCCAGGTCGCCCAGACCCGCAATGCCCTGGCCGTGCTGGTTGGCCAGCCGCCGGGCAGCCTGCCCGAGTTGAACGCCGAGACCGCCCTGGTGCCGCTGGTCGATCAGGCCCTGCTCGCTGACGTGCCAGCCAACCTGCTGCTGCGCCGCCCGGACGTACGCGCTGCCGAATTGCTGGTGGCCGCTCAGTCGGCACTGATCGGCGTGGCCGAAGCCGATCTCTACCCCTCGATCAGCCTGCTCGGTAGCATCGGCTGGTCCGCCAGCAGCCTGGATGGCAGCCCGCAGACGGTCAGTCTCGGCGGTGGCCCCAGCCTGACCTGGAACCTGTTCGACCACGGCCGCCTGCGCAACAACGTGCGCGTGCAGGACGCCCGCCTGCAGCAACTGATCGAGGCCTATCAAGACCGCGTGCGCCAGGCCGCGCGCGAGGCCGACGATGCCGCCACCGGCCTGAGCAAGGCCCTGGAGCGCGAACGCATCCTGCGCGAAGCCTCATTCTCGGCCAAACGCTCGCTGACCCTGGCCAACGCCCAGTACCGCGAAGGCTATTCCGACTTCCAGCGCGTACTGGACGCCCAGCGCGCCCTGTTCGCCCAGCAGGACGGCTACCTGCTGGCACGCAGTGCCGCGCTGAGCAACCTGATCAATCTCTATCGCGCCCTCGGTGGCGGCTGGTACACCAACCAGCCGCTACTCGACCAAGCCACCTACGAACAGATGAGCCAACGCACCGACTGGGGCGACCTGCTCGACGAGCCACCCGCCCGCCCAGGCCAACACAGCATGCCCGACCAGCCCGCGAACACCCCGGAACCCGCCGCCCAGGCAGATACGCCATGACCGACAAACCCAAGAACGCTCCACCGGCCCCGGCCAAGAGCCAGGATCCCAGCCGCCGCGGCGTGCAGATCACCCTGGCGGTAATCGGCCTGACCCTGATCTGGTACCTGCTGGCCGACCGCTTCACCCCCTACACCCAACAGGCGCGGGTGCAGGCCTATGTGGTGCCCGTGGCAGCGGAGGTGGCCGGCCGCGTGAGCCGGGTGCTGGTGGAAAACAACCAGATGGTCAAAGCCGGCCAGGTGCTGTTCGAGATCAACCCCGAGCCCTACGAGATTGCCGTGGCCAAGGCCCGTGCCGAGCTGCAGAACATGCGTGGCCAGGTCGGCGCCAGCACCGCCGGCATCGACTCCGCCCAGGCCTCGCTGCGCGTCGCCGAGGCTGGCGAACTCGAGGCCAGCCAGGACCGCGCCCGCCTCGAACGGCTGTATCGCGATGACCCCGGCACCATCTCCCTGCGCCGCCTGGAAATCTCCCGGGCCAATCAGGCCAAGGCCAGCAGCCAGGTGGCCGCGGCCCGGGCCGAGGTGCAACGGGCCCGCGAAACCGAAGGTGGCAGCGGCGAGGACAACGCCCGTCTGCGCAGCGCCACTGCGGCACTGGAGCAGGCCGAACTGGACCTGAGCAAGACTCAGGTAAAAGCCGCCTCCACCGGGCTGATTACCGATCTGCGCATCGAAGTGGGCCAGTACGCCGGGGCCGGCAGCCCGCAGATGACCCTGATCGCCCTCAACGACCTGTGGATCAGCGCCGAGATGAGCGAGAACAACCTCGGCCATCTGCAGCCGGGCACACCAGTATCCATAGTCCTCGATGCCCGCCCCGGGCATGTCTACCGCGGACGCATACGCAGCATCGGCTACGGCATCAGCGTCGGCCAGGCACCGCCTCCCGGCAGCCTGCCGACCGTGGAGAACAACCGCGACTGGTTGCGTGCGGCGCAGCGCTTCCCAGTGATAGTCGAGCTCGAGGCCAACGAGCTGGGCGACTACCGCGGCCTGCGTGTCGGCGGTCAGGCCGAGGTGATGGCCTTCCCCAGCGAGGGCAACCCGCTCAACCTGCTCGGCCGCGCCTTTCTGCGCGTGATGAGCTGGCTGTCGTTCGCCTACTGATGGACATGCCCGTGGCCGACCCCCGCCCCCAGCGTGCCCTGCGCCTGGCCTGCGGCGTGGCCTTGGGCACAGCACTGGGCTTCGGCCTGGCGCTGCCGCTGCCCTTCCTCACGCCGATGCTGGTCCTGGTGCTGCTGGTATCGAACAACCAGCCACTGAGCGCCAAGGCCGGCCTGAGCCTGGCCCTGGTGATCACCCTGACCTGCGGCAGCGGTCTGCTGCTCAGCCCGCTACTGCGCCACTCGCCGGTCAGCGGCGTGCTGCTGGTGGCACTCGGCCTGTTCCTGATCTTTCGCTTCAGCCTGCGCGGCGGCAACAGCCTGCTCTCGACCTTGCAGGTGGTCGGTCTGACCATGATCTCTGCCGCCGGCACAGCCTCCCTGGCACTGGGCCAGACGGTGGTCGAGGCGCTGGTCAAGGCGGTGCTGCTGACCACCCTGTGCGTGGCCTTCAGCCACCTGCTGTTCCCCGAGCCACCCGGCCAGGCCGCAGCCGCCAAGCCCGCGCCCATGGCCAACGCACGCTCCGCCTGGATCGCCCTGCGCGCCATGCTGGTGGTGATGCCGGCCTGGCTGCTGGCGCTGATCGATCCGGCCAGCTATATGCCGCTGGTGATGAAGTCGGTCAACCTCGGCCAGCAGGTCTGCAGCACCAATGCCCGCGACGCCGGCCGCGAGCTGCTCGGCTCGACCCTGCTCGGTGGTGCACTGGCGATCGTTTTCTGGACGCTGCTGAGCATCCTGCCGCACCTGTGGCTGTTCTTTCTGCTGATGCTGCTGTTCGTCCTGCTTATGGCTCGCCGCCTGTATCGGCTGAGCACTACGCGCTTCGGCGCCAGCTTCTGGCTGAACACCTGTGCCACCCTGATCATCCTGCTCGGCCAGTCGGTACAGGACAGCGCCTCCGGCAAGGATGTCCACACGGCCTTCGCCATCCGCATGGGCCTGTTCATCCTGGTCACCCTGTACGCCTGTGCGGCGGTCTACCTGATCGACCTGCGCAGCAAAGGCCCAAACGAGGAAATCCCATGTTCATGAATCTGTTGATCGGCCTGCCGGTGACCCTGCTGTGCCTGCTGTTGCAGGCCGTGGTGGTCGCCCTCAGCTTGCGCCGCTATGTCGAGTTCCGCCGCAACCTGCACACCCCCTCGCCAGGCAGCACCATCCTGATCCTGGGCCTGGTGATGCTGCTGATGCTGTTCGGCAACTTCCTGCAGATGGCCATCTGGGCCCAGTTGTTCGTCATGCTCGGCGAGTTCGAGAGCTTTACCCAGGCCCTGTATTTTTCCGGCGTGACCTTTTCCACCCTTGGTTACGGCGATCTGGTGCTGTCCAAGCCCCGGCAACTGCTGAGCGCCCTGGAGGCGGCCAACGGCATCTTGATGTTCGGCGTGTCCACCGCCGTGCTCACCGCCGCCCTGCATGATGTGATCAAGCACTACACCGAGAGAGCCAGTGACTCTTGAGGCGGGGCGCCTCAGTCGGCAGCGAAGCCCAGACTGATGGACACCAGCACCTGCTGCTCGGGATCGTCGCCCAGGTGGTAGTCCGGCGCCGGGCCGTAGCCCAACCAGAGCTGTTGGCCGTTCTTGATCCGCACATCGGAACGCTCGTCGCCATCGCCCTCCAGCCCAGCGAGCAAAGCGCTCACCTGCGCGCGCGGCATGCCCAGGCGCAGCCGGTCATCGACCACGAAGCCTTGCATGTCGGCCCTCGGCTCGACTTGCTGCAACCAGCCGAGGAACAGGTCTGAAGTGAACTGCTCCTGCTTCCAGCAGCGCACCTCGCGCAGCCTCTCACCCTCGAACGTCAGCAGCAGGGCATTGCCATAGAGCAGGCCGCGCCGGCCCTGGCGCAGCGGCAGTTCGGCCGTGGGCGGCCCCAGCCGCTCGACGAAAGCGGCCTTGGGTGCGCTGGGCGGCAGACCGAACACGGCCTTGCCGACATGCACCTGCAACTCGGCGCGAGCCACCCCGGCACCAGCCAACAGCAGCAGGATTGCCACCAGTTTCAGCATGTTCATCGCCATCTCCTTTGACTGTAGTGTTTAAGCAGACACAAAAAAGCCGGGCTAAAGACCCGGCCTTTCTATGCCACAAGCGTAATCAGGTTTTCGGCAGCGTCACGCCGGTCTGGCCCTGGTACTTGCCGCCACGGTCGGCGTAAGACACTTCGCACTCTTCGTCGGACTGCAGGAACAGCATCTGCGCCACACCCTCGTTGGCGTAGATCTTCGCCGGCAGGGTGGTGGTGTTGGAGAACTCCAGGGTCACGTGGCCTTCCCACTCGGGCTCCAGCGGAGTGACGTTGACGATGATGCCGCAGCGCGCGTAGGTGCTCTTGCCCAGGCAGATGGTCAGCACATCACGCGGGATGCGGAAGTACTCGACGGTACGGGCCAGGGCGAAGGAATTCGGCGGGATGATGCACACCGGGCCTTTGACATCGACAAAGCTCTTCTCATCGAAGTTCTTCGGATCGACGGTGGCCGAGTGGATGTTGGTGAAGACCTTGAACTCGTCGGCGCAGCGTACGTCGTAGCCGTAGCTGGAGACCCCGTAGGAAATCAGGCGCTCGGCGCCTTCGGTGCGCACCTGGCGCTCGACAAAGGGCTCGATCATCCCGTGCTCCTGGGCCATGCGGCGAATCCACTTGTCCGATTTGATGCTCATGGCGGGCGTCCTGACTCAAGGTGTGGTGAAAAACTGAGCGCGCATCTTACCGGGAGGCAAGGCGCGCTTCAAAGGCCCCTCGTCTGTAGGAGCCAGCTTGCTGGCGATCAGTGCTCGGTAAGCCCTGGGATCGCCAGCAAGCTGGCTCCTACAAAAGCGGCATCAATCGTCGCTGATCTCGATATTCGGCATCGCACTGGCCCCCAAGCCACTCTGGGCGATGCGCGCACCGACGCAGCGGGCCATTTCCTGGTAGATCATGGCGATCTGGCTTTCCGGGTCGGCGATGGTGGTCGGCTTGCCGCCGTCCGACTGCAGGCGAATAGCCATCGACAGCGGCAGCGAGGCCAACAGGTCGACGCCGTACTGGCTGGCCAGCTTCTCGCCACCACCTTCGCCGAACAGATGCTCGGCATGGCCGCAGTTGGAGCAGATATGCACGGCCATGTTCTCCACCACGCCGAGCACCGGGATATTGACCTTGCGGAACATCTCCACGCCCTTTTTGGCATCCAGCAGAGCCAAGTCCTGCGGGGTGGTGACGATCACCGCGCCGGCCACCGGTACCTTCTGCGCCAGGGTCAGCTGGATGTCGCCGGTGCCCGGCGGCATATCCACCACCAGGTAGTCGAGATTGTCCCAGGCGGTCTGGGTGATCAGCTGCAGCAGCGCGCCGGAGACCATCGGCCCGCGCCATACCACCGGAGTGTTCTCATCGGTGAGGAAGGCCATCGACATGACCTGCACACCGTGGGCTTCCAGCGGCACGAAGAACTTCTCGTCGCGCACCTTCGGCCGAGTGCCTTCGGCGATGCCGAACATGATGCCCTGACTCGGGCCGTAGATATCCGCGTCGAGGATGCCAACCCGCGCACCTTCGCGGGCCAGGGCCAGGGCCAGGTTGGCCGCGGTGGTCGACTTGCCCACCCCGCCCTTGCCGGAAGCCACGGCGATGATGTTCTTCACATTGGCCAGCGCCGGCACCTGGGCCTGCGCCTTGTGCGCCTCGATCACGCAGTCGACCTCGACCTTGGCGCTATCGATGCCTTCGACCCCTTCCAGAGCCATCTGCAGCATCTGCGCCCAGCCGCTCTTGAACAGCCCGGCGGCGTAACCCAGCTGCAGGCGTACCTGGACCTTGCCGCCGTCGATAGCGACATCGCGCAGGCAGCCGGCGCTGACCGGATCTTGATTGAGGTTGGGGTCGGTGAACTGGCGCAGGGTCGCTTCGACCACTTGGCGGGTAACGGCGCTCATGGGGCAACTCCGAAAGGCTGAGCAAAACAGGCCGGCATCTTACCCCAGCAAGGCTGTTGTAGGAGCCAGCTTGCTGGCGATGCTTCTGCACTGCCTGCGCTCGTCCCTACCGCTGAAGGCCGCCACGGGTGAAAAAAAACCGCCGCGCCTATATAGTTGCCGGCTTCCCTCGTAACACCAGTGCAGCCGATCATCATGTCCGAAGCCCGCAAGATTCTCGTTACCAGCGCCCTGCCCTACGCCAACGGCTCGATTCACCTTGGCCACATGCTCGAATACATCCAGACCGACATGTGGGTGCGCTTCCAGAAACTGCGTGGCAACCAATGCATCTACGTCTGCGCCGACGACGCCCACGGCTCGGCGATCATGCTGCGCGCCGAGAAGGAAGGCATCACTCCGGAACAGCTGATCGCCAACGTACAGGCCGAGCACAGCGCCGACTTCGCCGACTTCCTGGTCGACTTCGACAACTTCCACTCGACCCACGCCGAAGAAAACCGCGAGCTGGCCACCAGCATCTACCTCAAGCTGCGTGACGCCGGGCATATCGCCACCCGTTCGGTGACCCAGTACTTCGACCCCGAGAAGGGCATGTTCCTCGCCGACCGTTTCATCAAGGGCACCTGCCCGAAATGCGCGGCCGAGGACCAGTACGGCGACAACTGCGAGAAATGTGGCGCCACCTACGAGCCGACCGAGCTGAAGAACCCGCGTTCGGCCATCTCTGGCGCCGTGCCGGTGCTGCGCGACTCCAAACACTTCTTCTTCAAGCTGCCCGACTTCGAGGCCATGCTGAAGACCTGGACCCGCAGCGGCACCCTGCAGGACGCCGTCGCCAACAAGATCGCCGAATGGCTGGATGGCGGCCTGCAGGAGTGGGACATCAGCCGTGACGCGCCCTACTTCGGCTTCGAGATCCCCGACGAGCCGGGTAAATACTTCTACGTCTGGCTGGATGCGCCGATCGGCTACATGGCCAGCTTCAAGAACCTCTGCAGCAAACGCCCGGAGCTGGACTTCGACGCGTTCTGGAACAAGGACTCGACGGCCGAGCTGTATCACTTCATCGGCAAGGACATCGTCAACTTCCACGCCCTGTTCTGGCCGGCCATGCTCGAAGGCGCCGGCTACCGCAAGCCGACCGCAGTCAACGTGCACGGTTACCTGACGGTGAACGGGCAGAAGATGTCCAAGTCGCGCGGCACCTTTATCAAGGCGCGTACCTACCTGGATCACCTGAATCCGGAATACCTGCGCTACTACTACGCCAGCAAGCTGGGCCGCGGCGTCGACGACCTTGACCTGAACCTGGAAGACTTCGTGCAGAAGGTCAACTCGGACCTGGTCGGCAAGGTGGTCAACATCGCCAGCCGCTGCGCCGGCTTCATCCACAAGGGCAACGCCGGCGTGCTGGTCGATGCCAACCCCGAGCCGGAACTGTGGGCCGCCTTCCAGGCTGCCGCGCCGAGCATCGCCGACGCCTATGAAGCCCGCGATTTCTCCCGCGCCATGCGCGAGATCATGGCCCTGGCCGACCGCGCCAACGCCTGGATCGCCGACAAGGCGCCGTGGGCGCTGAACAAGGTCGAAGGCAAGCAGGCCGAGGTGCAGGAAATCTGCGCCCTGGGCGTCAACCTGTTCCGCCAGTTGGTGATCCTGCTCAAGCCGGTATTGCCGAAGCTGGCCGCCGACGCCGAGGCCTTCCTCAACGTCGCCCCGCTGAGCTGGAGCGATCTGGGCACACCGCTGGCCAACCACCAGCTGAACCCATTCAACCCGCTGCTGACCCGCATCGAACCAGCGAAGATCGAAGCCATGACCGCCGCCTCCAAGGAAGACCTCGCCTCTACCGAAGCCCCGGCCGCACCCTCCGGCAACGGTGAACTGGCGAAAGACCCGCTGGCTGCCGAGATCGCCTTCGACGCCTTCGCCGCCGTCGACCTGCGCATCGCCCTGATCGAGAAGTGCGAGTTCGTCGAAGGCGCCGACAAGCTGCTGCGCCTGACCCTGGATATCGGCGATGAGAAGCGCAACGTGTTCAGCGGCATCAAGAGCGCCTACCCGGACCCAAGCAAGCTGGAAGGCCGCCTGACCCTATACGTGGCCAACCTGGCCGCACGCAAGATGAAGTTCGGCATCAGCGAAGGCATGGTCCTGGCCGCCGGACCGGGTGGCGAAGAAATCTACCTGCTCAGCCCGGACAGCGGCGCCAAGCCGGGGCAGCGGGTCAAGTAAAGGAAAATCGCGTTGCCACCGAGAGCAGTGGCAACGCAATTAGTCAGCTTCCGGCCTAAGAGCAGGTACCGGTGTTGGTTGTATTCACACTGGTCCGCCCCATGGTGGAGACCGTCACCACGCGTTCCTGCGTGCCCACTGACGGGCTTGCCCGGCATACCGTTGCCGAGATTCCAGGCCCCAGGCCATTGGCTGCAAAAGTCAGGCTGGTTGCAGCAGAATTCACAAGATAGCCCGTGTTGACTGCCGGCCAGGCATGCACGACCACGTCGTCACCGCCACCCAGGGCTGCATCCGGCCCTAGACTAACCACCAACCACCCCTGCTCCCAGCTACCGGATGTCGTGCAGCTCACACCATCCGCAGACATGCACAAGCGCACCTGACCATTGCGCTTGAGCGCCTCGCTACGCGCCAAACGAGCCGCAGCAGCAAAATCATTGGAGTAGGTGCGCAAGCGGCTACCCAGGATAAAGCTGTCGAACGCCGGCAAGGCAATGGTTGCCAATATGCCCAGGATTGCCATCGCAATCAGTAGCTCCACCAAGGTAAAGCCACTGCTGCGCTTCAGAGCGGACCAGATACTCATCTGCATGCTCCTAGTGCTCGATGTTCCAGTACACCCGCGACGTCGGCTGAGTCAGCGACGGCGGTGTAACCGGTGGACTACCTTCCAGCGGAGAATCCGGATTGGCGCCAATCACGAAGGGCACGGTCGTGCCATCGTCCAGGGTCACCATACCGGCCACTGGCGAAGGCGGCAGACCATCACCCGCGAGATCCGCGAAGCGAATGCCATCTGGCCCCTCTGCATCCTCGTAGCCGATGTTGTAGACCCGCGACTCACCCAGACTCGAACAGGTTCCTGGCGTCGCCACGGCCGGCTGGTGGGTACTGAAGGTCACCAACCCGAACACGGTAATGGCCGAGGTCACCACCTGCTCGGTAGAGGTCATGCCCAGATACCAGCCCTTTTTAGCAGCCAGATCCGTAGCAGAGGGCGTAGCGTCCGTCAGGATTGGCAGAAGCGAGTCCCGGCAGATCACTGCACTGCCACAGGTGCCACTTTCCGAGGTCAGCCAGGTCGCATCGGCAGGCTGATCCTTAACCATGAAGAAGTAATTGCTCACGCTGGCGGCACCGGTATAGCTGAGCAGCGGTTTTTCACGATCGCCACTGCCCATCAGCACCAGATAACCACCAGCATCGGATACCACATCCGGAGCGAACATGAACTTGCGATTATTCGTGCAGCTGGCCGTGTCATTGCAGCCCAGCGAGGCCAGCTTGGTCATCGACCAGGATGCTGGCGCCAGGTTGCCAATGGTGATGCGATACAGGTTACCGCCCAGGTCTACGGCGTAGGCGTAGATCGCCTTGCCGGAGCTGTCCGGCACCACGGTGACATCGGCAATCACCCCACGGTCGGTGGTGAAGGTCTGCAGCAGGGCACCGCTATCGGCATCCAGCACATAGATCTTGTTGCCCTTGTTGGATGATGTGCAGGTATTGGGATCGCCATCCTCACAAGTGTCGTAGCCACCGCCCATGATCAGCATGTTGCTGGCACCCGCACCATAACCAGCAGACTTGAGTGCTTTCGGCGAAGACCAGGTCTGGCCGATGCCACTGAAACCGGTGGTACAGCCGGTATCATCGACAGTTCCGCTAGTCGGGAAATTACTCGGGCAGCCTTTCTTCCACTTCAGGCTCGGCGCGACCGGGTTGGTCACATCGAAGGCATACAGCACACGCCCGCCACGGCGCATGGTGGCGTACAGCCAGGCACTGCTGCTTTCCCTGATCGCCGTTACCGGGCCATCGAAGCCATAGGGCTTGGGTAATGGCGCCGGGCTGGTGATAGTGGTACCCGCGAAGCTGACGCTGACCGTGTTGTCGTACAGGCGCTTGATGCTGCTGTAGAACTCCGGCGCCATAAATGACCAGATCTCGCGGCCCGCGGCATAGCCGCTAAAACTGCTATCCCGATCGCCATTCACCGCACGTAGCAGGCCATCGTTGCCACCGTAGAACACCACTACATCGGGGCTGGCATCGGTGCCGTAGTTGATCGCCACCGGCCGTGAATGCACCACATCGCCGTGTGCAGAGGCGCGGATATCGGTGGTGATCGGACTTCCGCCACCATCCAGATTGCCATTCTCGTTTTGCAAGTCCTGACCCAGCGCCCAGTTAATCAGGCTGGTTCTTTCCGTGGTACTCGAAGCACCCAGAAGAGCCTGGGTAATGGCACTGTTGGCATCATTGAAGGTAGTCAATGAAGTACAGGAGGCGAAGGTCGGCGAGCAGGTATTGACCGTGCGCGCCGAGCCCTGTCGCAGGCTATAGGCCTGGGCGCCCTTCTCGACGATATTGCCGTCCGGATAGTTGGAGCTAGCCAGGGTAGCCGCGTCAGGCAGGCCCGCGCCCCCCAGGCACTCGCCGCGCGGTGAGAAGCCCCAGTAATTATCGGTCGTATTGGGTGTCCAGAAACTACGGGCGCACTCCAGGATAAAACCGGTACCGGAGTTGATCGCACTGTTGCTGTTGGCATCCAGCAGCCTCAGATCGGTATTGACCAAGCCCAGCTTGTACTGCTTGAGGTTGCCCAGCCAGCGCGGCATACCATCGGCGTCCGGGCGGAACATGCCTACATACACCTGGTTGAGGTAAGTACCCTGGGTATTGACGCTGACCGGCAAGCTGACCGAGGCAAACACGCTGTTGACCGACTGGATCTCGGAGAAGATGGAAGTCAAGGCATCGGCGATCTGCGTACCACTGCTGCTGACGCTAAAATATTTGCCGCTGCTGACCCGCGCCACGCTCTGCAACAACGCGGTCCAACCGGGACCCTGGCCAGTGGTGATCTTGTCGATGTCGACGGTGTAGCTGGTAATGCCCAGGCTGCTCTTCTTCATGAAGCGCGACCACTCGTCAGCCACGTTGTCCTGTGAACCACTGGGTGAAATGGCGATGGCGGTGGTCGCCCCACCCGCAGCAGCCAGCGCAGCGGTAGCCTGATTGATGTCCGAGGTGTTGTCCTGCGCCGCACCGTTGCTGATATAGATGATGAAGTTCTTGGCGCAGCCGGTCACGATCGGGTTGTTGTACGTGGTGGAGGTCTTGCTTGCCAGGGCATTGCCCGCCAGCGCATAGATGGCATTGGATTGTGCGGTGCCGCTGACGTTACCGGTGTAGTCGGTCTTGACCTTGTTGTTACCGGCATGCGGGGTGCCGGCGGAGAAATACAGATATGCCTCCTCCATCGCCTTGCTGATCTTGCCGCCGTTGGACTTGTCACCATTCTTGTTGAGGCTGCCGACCAGATCCTGGAACTTCAACTTGTTGGCCGCCGAAAAGGTACGGATTGCCGCACGCACATAGGCACCGTCATTGCCCGAGTTACCGGCGCCAGTCTCGGTAAACAGCATCAGGCCGATACGGAACTTGTCGGCAGGCAGGGCATTGACCACCGACGTCAATGCCGCCATCTCGTTGGTAAAGGGCGTGTTCCAATTCGCCGTGTTGTCCAGAATGATCAGCACATTGGGCGCATCGGCACCTGACGGCGGATTCGCAACGAACAGATCGATATCTTCGGCCAGCGCCGAGGTACCCGCCCCGAGACTTGCGAGGAGTAGCACCCAACCGAATATGGACTTCATGGCCAATACCTCGTACCAAAACGCATTAATCAGGACACAGGATTTGCTTTTGTGAATCACTGAGCAGCACCCGTACACCCGAGCGCACTTGCACCGCAGCCCCGGTAACTGGGTCATCCACATTCGCCTGCATGGCGAAAACGGTATTCCAGGTGTTGCTGGAAATCCCGATCAGGGTCACGCTGCTGGGAGCGGCGCTGGTCGCCATGGTGGCGCGCGCGCAAACCGGCTCAGAGACCGCAACCTGGTACTCGCTGACGTTGTCCCGGTTGATATCGACGGCCACGGTCTGGGCTTGCGGGGATGTGGTAAACGCCGAGCCAATCACCTGTTCCAGAGCCGTGTCCGCTGCGGCAACCGCCTCGCTACGCCACTGTTGGTTGCTGACCGCATCCAAGCTGCCTGAACTCAAGGTAAAGGCACTGGCCACCAGCAGGGTTACCAGCAGCAACATCACCAGGCCGACAACCAGAACCACGCCCTGTTGCGCACGCTGCAAGGTTTTCATGGCGTTTCCCTCCGGCCGGAGACATTGGTGAGGCGCACACTGGTCGTGTAGACATGGCGCTTGAAGCCATCGCTGAAGGGGCCGAACTCGGCATCACTGTCGCCTGGATCACCAACGAAGTAAGTCTTGTCGGAGGTGTAGCCCTGGGTTTCATTCAGGGTCCTGACCAGCAGGTAGGCCTTGACCATGACCGTATTGATCTGGTCCGCCTGGGTGCAGGGTGTGGCTGAACGGCACAGGGCATCGGCTGCCCCGTCGCCGCGATTGGTCGGCGAGGTACGTATTTCCGTATTGGCCCAGGCCACGGGATCGGTGAGCACCACCGCCAGGCCCGCATCGCTGACCTGATCAACGCCCAGCTCGAAGCGCATGGCTTCGACCCCTTCGATCAGGGCCACCGCCGGTTGCTGAACCCCAGCCGAGAAGCTGGAACGCATCAACGTGGGGATGCCATCTCCCGGCGTGGTCGAGTAAGTGCGCAGGTAATAGATGTTGTTCACCCACTGCCGACGTTCAACCAGGGTGCTGCAGTCCCGCTCAGTCAGCGTGCCGCCTGCCCCCAGTTCGATGGAATAGCGGGCTGCATCACTGTTGCATTGCGAAGCCTGGAAGTAAGCATCTGCCCCATTGAGTGCCGCACAGTTGGCCGCACCCGGTACGCAGGTCTGTGCATAGCGCACAACCAGTACATCGCTATCGGCCACGCGGTCGGGTAACTGGGTCGTGCACCCCGTCGGCACATCGTCGAAGAGCTGTACGGCCATGCCCAGCCGGTTAACCTTTTCGGTGGCTGTCCAACTGGTAAATGCCAGGCAAGGATCTGGCTCAACCGTCGGGTAATCGGTCGGTGCAGCGGAGAAGGTGAAGTCATCGAACTCGGGCACAAAACCGTTCCAGAAGCCGGCGTGCAGCAAGTCCTCACGCAGTACCTGGATGGCCATGCCACCGGCCTCTATCTGCTGATTGACCCGGGCCATGTCCTGATGACTGCGACTGAGGTCGAGGTACAGCTTCAGGGTCGCGCCCATCAGCAACAAGCCGATGGCCATCGCCACCAACAGTTCGATCAGACCGAAGCCTCTGGATTGCGGCCTGGCCGCCAGCATCAGGCTGCTCATAGGGTTGCCACCCGCACGACAGTGGTAACTACGCGGCGGCACAGATCACCAGTACATTCGCTGCCCGCCAGGTTGTAGCTGTTGGCCGCACAGGCAGCGCCACTCGGGGGTGCCGTCAATGCGCCAAGCCCCTGCCATGCCACAGTAATCAGGTATTGTCCCGAGCCCAGCGATTCGACGCAGCCGCGGCCGCCCAGCATGGCGCCGACATTGCCCGTCGTGTCCGTTTCCGCCGCGCCCTGCAGCGCGTTGCACCACTCTGCACGGTCGCGTTCGAGCTGCGTCGTCACCGCGGTCGGACAGGTCATGCCAGCCCCTAAAGGGCTGGTCGGGCCGGTGACATAACTGGCCGCCTGATTGCGATTTGCCGCCAGCCGACTGGCCATGTCCTGCAACAGAATCAGTGCCTGGGTACGCTGATAAACCTCGGCCTCCGACTGCTGCAAGCGCGCCTGCATGCCCATGATGCCGAGCATGCCCACCGCCAGAATGACCAGGGTGACCAGCACCTCGATCAGGCTGATACCGCATTCCTTACGTCTAATGGTCATCATGAGGATCACCATTTATCCGCAGGGGATTTGACGCCAGCGCTAGTCAGCGTGAGATCACCATCGGCCGCCTGCGAGCCAATGGCAGTAAAGGTAATGACGAAGGTAGGTAGAGTGCCGCTGCCAACCGTAATGGCGTAGCTGTAGCGAAAACTGAGGTCAGCCGGCAGCGCATACCCGGAAGCTTCCAGGTCGGTCTTGCTGATATAGGCGCGATTGGCGAGGAGAAACTGCTTCTGCCGATTGGCAATATCCATCATTTCCGCCTGGGCGGCCGCGCGATTGCTGCGCACGATGTACTGCTGATAGTTGGGGAGAGCGATGGCCGCCAGGACGCCGATGATCATGATGACGATCATCAGTTCGATAAGGCTAAAGCCACGTACCTGCTGGGATTCCAATTCTGGCCACTCCTGCGAACTTCGAATGCGCTAGCGCATTTGCTGGAGGCCTTCCTTAGCGATGTTGTTTTACAGCCCATCATTCCGTCGAATTTGAGCTTAGTTACAGCAATTGGCCAGCACACCCTCATACCGACAAATGGTATACCGATTGGAAAGGCGGGCGAATTTCACCCCTGAGCGGTAGTTCACGCCGCTCATTGCGACGGCAGAAGCTCTTCCCGATAATAGGCACCCTTTTCCTCCGGCCTTTCTGCCCGCAACGGTAACTCGATGACCGAACTCGCCTTGATCATGGTCAGTGCCATCCTGGTCAACAACTTCGTGCTGGTGCAGTTCCTCGGCCTGTGCCCGTTCATGGGCGTATCGAAGAAGATCGAGACCGCCATCGGCCTATCGCTGGCCACCACCTTCGTCCTCACCCTGGCCGCCATGTGCAGCTACCTGGTCCAGGAATACGTGCTGGAGCCGCTGGGCCTGGAGTTTTTGCGCACCATCAGCTTCATCCTGGTGATCGCCGTGGTGGTGCAGTTCACCGAGATGGTGGTGAACAAGACCAGTCCCCTGCTCTACCGCGTGCTCGGCATCTTTCTGCCGCTGATCACCACCAACTGCATCGTCCTCGGCGTGGCCCTGGTCAATGCCAACAAGGCCGAGTTCACCTTTATTACCGCCACCGCCAACGGCTTTGCCGCCGGCCTGGGCTTCTCCCTGGTGCTGGTGCTGTTCGCCGCCATGCGTGAGCGCATCGCCATCGCCGATGTGCCGCAGTCCTTTCAGGGAGCCGCCATCGGCATGATCACCGCCGGGCTGATGTCGCTGGCGTTCATGGGCTTTGCCGGGCTAATCAAGCTATGAGCCTGGTGCTGATCGCCGTGCTCGCCCTGCTTGCGCTGTGCCTGGTGTGCGGCGCGATTCTTGGTTATGCCGCCGTGCGCTTCAAGGTCGAGGGCGACCCAATCGCCGAGCAGATCAACGCCCTGCTGCCGCAGACCCAGTGCGGCCAGTGCGGCTACCCCGGCTGCAAGCCTTACGCCGAGGCGATTGCCGGTGGCGACAAGATCAACAAGTGCCCGCCCGGCGGCGAGGCGACGATCCAGGCCCTGGCCGACCTGCTGGATGTCGAGCCCGAGCCGCTGGACGCCGTCGAAGGCGAGAAGCCGCAGATGGTCGCCTTTATCCGCGAAGCCGAGTGCATCGGCTGCACCAAGTGCATCCAGGCCTGCCCGGTGGATGCCATCGTCGGTGCGGCCAAGCAGATGCACACGGTGATCGTCAGCGAATGCACCGGCTGTGACCTCTGCGTCGAGCCCTGCCCGGTCGACTGCATCGACATGATCCCGCTCGGCAGCACCGTGCAGACCTGGAAATGGCAGCTACCGCTGGCCCCCGGCCAATTGATCGCCAGCGACCGGGAGCACGCCGCATGACTGCTTTGATCGACCACGCCCAGCAGATCTGGGACATCCCCGGCGGCATCCACCCGCCGGAGCAGAAAACCCTCTCCAACCGCACGCCGATCCAGCCGGCGCCACTGCCCAGGCGCCTGATCCTGCCGCTGGGCCAGCATATCGGCGCCGCCGCCGAGCCCTGCGTGGCGGTGGGCGAGTACGTGCTCAAGGGCCAGAAGATCGCCGAGGCCAACGGTTTCGTCAGCGCCGCCCTGCACGCACCAACTTCCGGCACCGTCAGTTTCGTCGGCGCACAGCCCTACCCGCATGTCTCCGGTATGCCGGCAGCAGCCATCGTCATCGACAGCGACGGCCTGGAACAGTGGACCGACCTGCAGCCCTGCCCGGACTACCGGCACATGGAAGCCGCCGAGCTGCTGGAGAAGATTCGCCAGGCCGGCATCAACGGCCTGGGCGGCGCCGGCTTCCCCACGGCGGTCAAGCTTACCGCGCGGCCGACGCAGAAGATTCACACGCTGCTCATCAACGGCACCGAGTGCGAGCCGTACATCACCGCCGACGATGTGCTGATGCGCGAACGCGCTGCCGAGCTGATCTCCGGCATCGACATCTTGGTGCAGCTGATCCAGCCGGATCAGGTGCTGATCGGCATCGAGGACAACAAGCCCGAGGCTATCACCGCCGTGCGCGCCGCCCTGGCCGAGCGCAGCTACCGGCTCAAGGTGTTCCCCACCAAGTACCCGTCCGGTGGCGAGAAGCAGCTGATCCAGATCCTCACTGGTGTGGAAGTGCCCAGTGGTGGGCTGCCGGCCGATATCGGCATGCTCTGCCAGAACGTCGGCACCTGCGTCGCCATCCATGACGCCATCGTGCTGGGCAAGCCGCTGATCTCGCGCATCACTACTCTGACCGGCGAGGCGCTGAGCCGCCCCGGCAACGTCGAGGCGCTGCTCGGCACGCCGGTGGGCGAGTTGCTCGACTTCGCCGGGCTGGACAAAGCCAAGCTCAATCGCCTGGTGATGGGCGGGCCGATGATGGGTTTCAGCCTGCCCGACCTAAGCGTGCCGCTGATCAAGACCAGCAACTGCCTGCTGGCCTCGACCAGCGCCGAGCTGCCCGCCCCGCCACCCGCCATGCCCTGCATCCGCTGTGGCGAATGTGCCGAAGCCTGCCCGGCCAGCCTGCTGCCGCAACAGCTGCACTTCTTCGCCCTCGGCCAGCAGCACGAACAGCTCAAGGCACATAACCTGTTCGACTGCATCGAGTGCGGCGCCTGTGCCTATGTCTGCCCGTCGAGCATTCCGCTGGTGCAGTACTACCGCGCGGCCAAGGCCGACATCCGCGACCTGGAACAGAAGCAGCAGAAGGCCGAGCACTCCAAGCAACGCTTCGAACTGCGCCAGGAGCGCCTGCGCCGCGAGGAGGAACGCAAGGAAGCCGAACGCCTGGCCCGCGCAGAGCGTGCCGCCAAGGCCAAGGCGGCCCAGGCCGAAGCTGCCAGCGCCGCGCCGGTTGCCGCCGCACCTGCCGCCGACGACCAGCTCAAGCGCCTGAAGATCGAAGCCAGCATGGCCCAGGTCGCCCTGAAGAAGGCCGAGAAGCAGCTGGCCAGCCACGACACCCCAGAGCTGCAGGCCCAGGTCAGCAGCCTGCGCGCCGCCGCCGAAGCCGCGCAGAAAGCCCTGGAGGCCGCCCAACCCAGCGCCCCGCCAGTTACAGCCGCGCCGCCGGCTGACGAAGCGCTGAAGAAGGCCAAGATCGAAGCCGCCATGCTCAAGGCCCAGCTGCGCAAGCTGGAGAAACTGGAAAGCCCCACGACCGAACAGCAGGCCGAGCTGGCACAGGCCCGCCAGCAGCTGGCCGCCGCCGAGCAAGCCCTGGAAAGCCTGCAAAACGCAGCGCCGGCCCCAGCCACCAAACCGGCCGGCGACGATGCGCTGAAAAAAGCCAAGATCGAAGCCGCCATGCTCAAGGCCCAGCTGCGCAAGCTGGAGAAGCTGGAAAGCCCCACGGCCGAACAGCAGAGCGAACTGGCACAGGCTCGCCAGCAACTGGCCGCCGCCGAGCAGACCGTGGAAAGCCTGCAAAGCGCAGCGCCGGCTCCCGCCGCCAAACCGGCCGGCGACGAAGTGCTGAAGAAAGCCAAGATCGAAGCCGCCATGCTCAAGGCTCAGCTGCGCAAGCTGGAGAAGCTGGAAAGCCCCACGGCCGAACAGCAAGCCGAGCTAGAACAGGCCCGCCAGCAGCTGGCTGCCGCCGAGCAAACCGTGGAAAGCCTGCAAAGCGCAGCGCCGGCTCCAGCGACCAAACCGGCCGGAGACGAGGCGCTGAAAAAGGCCAAGATCGATCTGGCGATGAAACGCGCCGAACTGAAGAAGGCAGAAAAGGCCGCCGCCGGCGAAGCCGAGCTGGCGACCCTACGTGCCGCCCTGACCGCCGCCGAACAGGCCTTGCATGCCGCCGAGGCTGTCTCGAACAAGCCAGCTCCCGAGCTGGTGCGTACCGACAAGGCTCCGATTGATGAAGCCTTGCGCGCCCTGAAGACCGAACTCGCCTTCGCCCGCGCCGACCTGCGCAAGCTGGAACGCGATGAGCAGGCCGCCAGCGAGGCACTCGATGCCGCCCGCGCGCGCCTGACCGCCGCCGAGCAGAAACTGGTGGAGCAACAGAACCCGTAGCCCGGATGCAATCCGGGGCAGGCCACGCGATGCCATCAATGACCTGCACGGCCCGAAAACAAGATAACGCCCCTCTCACGTAATTCGCAGAGGGCCAGGATTAACCGAACGATCTGCGGATCACCCCCGGATTGCATCCGGGCTACAGAACAGCGCTGCGTCGCCCAATGGCTGCGCAACCAGACACGGAGCATCAATGGCCCTGCCCCGCATCACCTCGCCCCACGCCAAGGGCAGCAATCGCACCCAGAGCGTCATGCTGTTGGTGGCCGCCGCCTGCGCGCCCGGCGCCCTGGCCCTGACCTGGCTGTTCGGCATCGGCACCCTGGTCAACCTGGTCTGGGCCAGCGTCGTCGCCCTGGCCGTTGAAGCGGCGATCCTGGCCGCGCGCCAGCGCCCCGTCGCCTTCTTCCTCAAGGATGGCAGCGCCCTGGTCACCGCCGTGCTGCTGGCCCTGGCCCTGCCGCCTTATGCGCCCTGGTGGCTGACCCTGGTCGCGGTCGGCTTCGCCATCGTGTTCGGCAAGCAGCTGTATGGCGGCCTCGGCCAGAACCCGTTCAACCCGGCAATGATCGGCTACGTGGTGGTGCTGATTTCCTTCCCCATCGACATGACCAGCTGGCCCAAGCCGCACACGGTGGGCGCCTGGGACGGCATCCAGCAGATCTTCGGCCTCGCCGCCCTGCCCGACGGCTGGAGCCAGGCCACCGCCCTGGACAGCCTGAAGGTCAACAAGAGCCTGACCATGGACGAGCTGTGGGCGCAGAACCCGGCCTTCGGCGAGTTCGGCGGCAAGGCGGTGGAATGGGTCAACCTGGCCTTCCTGCTCGGCGGCCTGTTCCTCATCTACAAGAAAGTCATCAGCTGGCACGCGCCGCTGGGCATGCTCGGCGCACTGTTCGTCATCAGCCTGCTGTGCTGGAACGGTTCCGGCTCGGACTCCAACGGCTCGCCGCTATTCCACCTGCTGACCGGCGCGACCATGCTCGGCGCCTTCTTCATCGTCACCGACCCGGTGTCCGGCGCCACCAGCAACCTGGGACGAATCCTCTTCGGCGCAGGCACAGGCGTGCTGGTCTATATCATCCGCACCTGGGGCGGCTACCCGGATGGCGTGGCCTTCGCCGTGCTGCTGATGAACCTCTGCGCCCCGACCATCGACTACTACACCCGCCCGCGCACCTACGGCCATCGCAAGCCGGAGCGCGGCTTCAAACTGGGGGAATGACATGGCCCTGCCGGAAATTTCCCGTTCGATGCTGAAGAACAGCCTGGTGCTCGGCCTGTTCGCCGTGGTCACCGTCGGCGTGGTGGCGATCACCCAGCAAGGCACCGCCACGCGCATCGCCGCCGCCGAGCGCGAAGCCAAGGCCCAGGCGCTGGCGCAGATCCTCCCCGCCGGCAGCTATGACAACCACCTGCTGGACCAGCCGCGCCAGGTGTTCGACCCGCTGCTCGGCAACAAGACGCCGACCCCGGCCTACCTGGCCACCCTCCAGGGCGAGCCGGCGGCGGTGATCCTCCAGGCCACCGCGCCGGACGGCTACAGCGGCAGCATCTTCCTCCTGGTCGGCATCCTCGCCGATGGCCGCCTGGCTGGCGTGCGCGTGGTCGGGCACAAGGAAACCCCCGGCCTGGGCGACAAGATCGAGCTGGCCAAGAGCCCGTGGATCAACAGCTTCGTCGGCCAGTCGCTGCAAGCGCCGGACGCCGCAGGCTGGGCGGTGAAGAAAGACGGCGGCCAGTTCGACCAGTTCGCCGGCGCCACCATCACCCCACGCGCGGTGGTCAAGGCGGTGCACAAGGCGCTGCAATACTTCGACAAGCATCGGGACGAACTGCTGGCACCTGTGTCCAGCCAGAGCGGGGAAAACGACAATGGCTAGTTACCGCGAAATCGCCGTCAACGGCCTGTGGAAAAACAACCCGGGCCTGGTCCAGCTGCTCGGCCTGTGCCCGCTGCTGGGGGTGAGTAACTCGGTGGTCAACGCCCTCGGCATGGCCATCGCCACCGCCCTGGTGCTGGCCTGCTCGAACGCTGCCGTGGCACTGATCCGCGGCGCGGTGACCGATGCCGTGCGCCTGCCGGTGTTCGTCATGATCATCGCCGCGCTGACCACCTGCATCGAGCTGCTGATGCAAGCCTTCACCTACGAGCTGTACCAGATCCTCGGCATCTTCATCCCGCTGATCACCACCAACTGCATCATCCTCGGCCGCGCCGAGGCCTTCGCGGCGAAGAACAGCGTCGGCCACGCCGCCTTCGACGGCCTGCTGATGGGCACCGGCTTCGGCCTGGTGCTGCTGGCCATCGGCGCAGTGCGCGAGCTGCTCGGCACCGGCGCACTGCTGGCCAACATGCACCTGCTGTTCGGCCCGCTGGCCGCCAACTGGCAGCTGGTGCTGTTCGCCGACTACCAGGGCTTCCTGCTGGCCATCCTGCCGCCGGGTGCATTCCTCGTCCTCGGCCTGCTGATCGCCCTGAAGAACCGCATCGATGCCGTGGTCGCCGAGCGTGCCAAGGCTGCTCTGCCGGAAGCGGCGCCCGCCGCCAGCCGCCGCGTGCGGGTTACCGGAGTGATCGAGTGAACGCCGCCAAACGCTACGAGATCTTCCGCCGGCTGCACGAAGACAACCCCGAGCCGAAAACCGAACTGGCCTACAGCACGCCTTTCGAGCTGCTGATTGCGGTAATTCTCTCCGCCCAGGCCACCGACGTCGGGGTGAACAAGGCCACGGCCAGGCTGTACCCGGTGGCCAACACCCCGGAAGCGATCTACGCCCTGGGCTATGACGGCCTGTGCGATTACATCAAGACCATCGGCCTGTACCCGAGCAAGGCGAAGAACGTCATCGAGACCTGCCGCATCCTGGTGGAAAAGCACAACAGCCAGGTGCCGGACAACCGCGAAGACCTCGAAGCGCTGCCCGGCGTCGGCCGCAAGACCGCCAACGTGGTGCTCAACACGGCCTTCCGCCAGTTGGCCATGGCCGTGGACACGCACATCTTCCGCGTCAGCAACCGCACCGGCATCGCGCCGGGCAAAAACGTGCTGGAAGTGGAGAAGAAACTGCTCAAGTTCGTGCCCAAGGACTTCCTCCTCGATTCGCACCACTGGCTGATCCTGCATGGCCGCTATGTCTGCCAGGCGCGCAAGCCGCGTTGTGGCAGCTGCCGCATCGAGGACCTGTGCGAATACAAGGCAAAAACCTCCGACGATTGAGCGCCTATTGATTAATCCAATACGTCGATTGAAAAAATCTTTTTTACCCTGCCCCGCTTTGCCGCTATAAGGTCGCCAACATCGCCCCCTGAGTTGGAGTGAACCTGATGAGCACGGACAAAGAAGAACTCGTACTCGACGATGACTTTGTCGCCGAAGAGGCCGAAGAAACCACCGAACGTCCGGTGGTGGAAGTCGCCAAGACCAATCTGGCCAAACGCCGGGTCATCGACAACTACCTGGAAGAGCGACGCCTGCAGAAACAGCTCGGCGACTATGACTTCGATCTCTGAAGGTCAAACATGAAAAAGCCCCGCAAGTGCGGGGCTTTTTCATGTGAGCGAGAAAGCTCAGCTGGCGACCTGCAGGCCTCGCCGCGCACACTTGTTGGCATACATGGCTGCGTCCGCCTGGGTCAGCAAGTTATCCAGCCCAGCGCCGGGACTCAGCGAGGACTCGGCAACCCCGAGGCTGACCGACAACTGCCGCCCCGTTTGCCGCTGAAAGGCCTTAAGCGCCGCCGCCAGTCGCTGCAGAACTTCCTCGCTGCTGACATAGTCACTGGTCAATACCACGAACTCGTCACCGCCCAGTCGCGCCAATACATCGGTACTGCGAAACACCGAGCGCAACACCTGCGCCGCATCGATCAACATGACATCGCCGGCGGCATGGCCATAGCGATCGTTGGTCTGTTTAAGGTAATCCAGATCGGCGTACAGCAGCAGGCAACGACTACGCCGGCGCTGGGCCGCTTCCAACTCGCGCTCGGCCAGCAGGAGAAAGCCGCGACGGTTATGCAGCCCGGTCAGCTCGTCGGTCAACGACAGCTGGCGCACCTCGGCCGCCATCCGCTCACGCTCACGCACTTCGGCGTGCAGACGCCTGTTGGCTTCAGCCAGCTGCGCAGTGCGCTCTTCCACGCGCCGTTCCAGTTCGGCATAGACCTGCACATTCTCCATGGCTATCGATATGGAGTCAGCCAAGGCCTGCAGCAATTCGACCTGCTCCGCTGTTGCCCGGTAGCCACTGGCCCAATAGGCACCAATGGCACCAATCGGCTCGAGGGTACGGATAGGCACCATCACCAGGCTCTTGACGAAGGTCGGCCGATAAGCTGCGTGGGGTATGCGCTCATCCTGGTAGATATCAGGAATCACGGTGGCCTGGCGATTGAGCATGACCCAGCCACTGATGCATGCGCTCATGGGAAAGCGCTGCCCCTTCCACAGCGGCGAGATGGCGTCCTCGTCACGATAGAAACAGCGATCGCCATCACGCAACACGAATGTAGCGCCATCGGCACCACTCAGCTCGCGTGCAGCATGGCGGACGATCTCCGCCACGCTGTCCACATCCCTTGCCATCGACAGCTCCTGCACCACCCGGATCAGATGTAGAGCATGGTTGTCAGCGGCCATGGCACACCTCGTTGAAACTACTGAAATGACTACCTTCCTTGTAAGCGATTACTTACAAAAGCATAGCAGCAATCAATCGCTGCGTTTGGCCGACAACAGCTCGATCTTGTAGCCATCCGGGTCTTCGACAAAGGCCAGAATGCTGGTGCCGTGCTTCATCGGCCCCGGCTCACGGGTGATCTTGCCGCCACGCGAACGGATGTCCTCGCAGGCCTTGTACACATCAGCCACTTCCAGGGCGATATGGCCGTAGCCGGTGCCCAGCTCGTAGCTGTCCACGCCCCAGTTGTAGGTCAGCTCGATCACGCTGTTGTGCGCCTCGTCGCCATAGCCGACAAACGCCAGGGTGAACTGGCCGTCCGGGTAATCCTTGCGGCGCAGCAGAGTCATGCCCAGCACTTCGGTGTAGAAGGCGATGGACTTGTCCATGTCGCCGACGCGCAGCATGGTATGCAGCAGTCTCATTGAATATCTCCTCTTCGCAGCCCGTTGCTCAGGCCCTTGAATGCAAAACCCCGGCTCGTGGCCGGGGTCCTGTGGCTTGCCTGGCAGCTTATCAGAACAGCTTGCGGCCCTTGTTCGCAGCAATACGCATGCGCAGGGCGTTGAGCTTGATGAAGCCCGCAGCGTCGGCCTGGTTGTACGCACCGCCGTCTTCTTCGAAGGTGGCGATGTTGGCATCGAACAGCGAGTCGTCGGACTTGCGGCCGGTGACGATGACGTTGCCCTTGTACAGCTTCAGGCGCACTACGCCGTTCACGTTGATCTGCGAGGCGTCGATCATCTGCTGCAGCATCAGACGCTCCGGGCTCCACCAGTAGCCGGTGTAGATCAGGCTGGCGTACTTGGGCATCAGTTCGTCTTTCAGGTGGGCCACTTCGCGGTCCAGGGTGATCGACTCGATGGCGCGGTGGGCGCGCAGCATGATGGTGCCGCCGGGGGTCTCGTAGCAGCCACGGGACTTCATGCCGACGTAGCGGTTCTCGACGATGTCGAGGCGACCGATGCCGTTCTCGCCGCCGATGCGGTTCAGCTCGGCCAGCACAGTGGCCGGGGACATTTCGACGCCATCGATGGCAACGATGTCGCCCTTACGGTAGGTCAGCTCGATGTAGGTCGGGACGTTCGGCGCGGCTTCCGGCGACTTGGTCCAGCGCCACATGTCTTCTTCGTGCTCGGTCCAGGTGTCTTCCAGCACGCCGCCTTCATAGGAGATGTGCAGCAGGTTGGCATCCATGGAGTACGGCGACTTCTTCTTGCCGTGACGCTCAATCGGGATGGCGTGCTTCTCGGCGTAATCCATCAGCTTCTCGCGGGACAGCAGGTCCCACTCGCGCCATGGGGCGATGACTTTCACGCCTGGCTTGAGCGCATAGGCGCCCAGTTCGAAACGCACCTGGTCGTTGCCCTTGCCGGTGGCGCCGTGGGAGATGGCGTCGGCGCCGGTCTCGTTGGCGATCTCGATCAGGCGCTTGGCGATCAGCGGACGGGCGATAGAGGTACCCAGCAGGTACTCGCCTTCGTAGACGGTGTTGGCGCGGAACATCGGGTAGACGAAGTCGCGGACGAATTCTTCGCGCAGGTCGTCGATGTAGATTTCCTTGACGCCCATGGCCTGGGCCTTGGCACGAGCCGGCTCGACTTCTTCGCCTTGGCCGAGGTCAGCGGTGAAGGTCACCACTTCGCATTCATAGGTGTCCTGCAGCCACTTGAGGATTACCGAGGTATCCAGGCCACCGGAATAAGCCAGAACTACCTTCTTAACGTCCGCCATGCCAATCAACTCCACGGGGTTGTACGGAAAACCCGCGATTCTACCGGCCGCGACCGGCGATTTACAGGGGCGCGACAGGCACTGGCGACAAAGCGACAGATTTATTTAGGGTCTGCTCCTGTTTCGCAGCAGCCGCAACGCAGCCAGGCGACCTCAGGAAGTGGCCGCAGGCTCGGCTGGCGGGCTAGGTTCCGCCGGCGCTGGAGCCGCCTCTTCAGCAGGCTCGGCGACCGGCTCGCGGGACAGGGTCATGGTCACCCGGCGGTTCTTCGCCCGGTTGCTTTCGCTGCTGTTCGGCACCAGCGGGTAACGTTCGCCGTGGAAGCGCACGACGATCTGCTCGGCCGGCACGCCATTGGCCTTGAGGTACTCCTCCACGGCAATCGCCCTACGGCGCGAGGTATCGCGGTTGGTCAGGCGGTTACCGCTGTTGTCGGAGTGACCATCCAGCTCGATGCGATTGACACTGGGGTCGGCCTGGAGAAAGCCGAGGATGATCTCCAGCTTGGCCCGCCCCAGGTCATCGAGCACCGCACCGCCACCGGGGAAGCCGATCTGCGCCTTGCGAATCTGGTCGAAATTGACCGGCAGCAGGCCGGCGGTGCACTTGAGGTAGTCGTTGTAGGCCTGGTTGAACTTGACCGGCAGCAGGCGCACATCGAGGCTGTCGCCGCCCGTGGTGGTGCGGTGCTTGACCAGCGGGCTGCGGCCTTCCATCAAGCCAGTGAGCAGGCGCCCGGCCTGCTCCTGGGAACTGTTGAACGGCACTTCGCCGGCCACCACGCTGACCGGACCGAGGTTGATATCGCCGCGCCCCGGTTGCCAGGGCGCAGCCGCAGCCAGCAAGGTGGCCGAGCCTGCTCCCAGCCAGCGCTCGCGGGTCTTCAGGCGGAATGTTGCCTGCTCGCCAGCGCGGCGGACGAACTCGCCAGTGCCAAAATCCGCGATCGACTGCGACAGCCGGCATTCGAACTTGTCGCCCTCGACTTTCCACTCCACCTTTTCCATGCGCGTCTGGAAAGTGATGGCCGCAGCAGGCTGGCCCAAGGATAGGCAGGCCAGCACGCTCAGCAGGGTCAGATAGGGTTGGCGCACGACAGGCTCCACACGGAGAAACGGCATTCCCCTGAAGTATCGGTCAGCCTCGGGAAAACTTGATAGCCGTGCCGGCGAAGAGCATTTCCGGTAGCATGCCAGCACGTTTTACCCGCCTGGAAACCTCCATGTCCGACCGCATTACCCTGCTGCGCCCTGACGATTGGCACATTCACCTGCGCGACGGCGCTGTACTGCCGCACACCGTTGCCGACGTGGCGCGCACCTTTGCCCGCGCCATCATCATGCCCAACCTGGTACCCCCGGTACGCAACACCGCCGAGGCCGATGGCTACCGCCAGCGCATCCTCGCCGCCCGCCCCGCCGGCAGCCAGTTCCAGCCCTTGATGGTGCTCTACCTCACCGACAACACTTCAGCCGAAGACGTGCGCAGCGCCAAAGCCAGTGGCTTCGTGCATGCCGCCAAGCTCTACCCGGCCGGTGCCACCACCAACTCCGATTCCGGCGTAACCAGCATCGACAAGATCTTCCCGGCGCTGGAAGCCATGGCCGAAGTCGGCCTGCCGCTGCTGGTGCATGGCGAAGTGACCCGTGCCGAGGTCGACGTGTTCGACCGCGAAAAGCGCTTCATCGATGAGCACCTGGTGCGCGTGGTCGAGCGCTTCCCCAGCCTGAAAGTCGTCTTCGAGCACATCACCACCAGCGACGCCGTGCAGTTCGTCAACGCAGCGTCGAGCAAGGTCGGCGCGACTATCACCGCCCACCACCTGCTGTACAACCGCAACCACATGCTGGTCGGCGGCATCCGTCCGCACTTCTATTGCCTGCCGATTCTCAAGCGCAATACCCATCAGGAAGCCCTGCTGGATGCCGCCACCAGCGGCAGCGCCAAGTTCTTCCTCGGCACCGACTCGGCGCCGCACGCCAAGCATGCCAAGGAAGCCGCCTGCGGCTGTGCCGGCTGCTACACCGCCTACGCCGCCATCGAGCTGTATGCCGAGGCCTTCGAGCAGCGCAACGCGCTGGACAAGCTGGAGGGCTTCGCCAGCCACTTCGGCCCCGACTTCTACAACCTGCCGCGCAACACCGACCGCATCACCCTGGTGCGTGAAGAGTGGACCGCCCCGGCCAGCCTGCCGCTGGGCGAGCAAACCGTAATCCCCCTGCGCGCCGGTGAGAACCTGCGCTGGCGCCTGCTGGAGAACCCCGCGTGAGCGAAGAACATTTCGACGACGAACTCGACGGCAGCCTGCCCTCAGGCCCGCGCCACCCGATGGCGGCGCGCTTTCGCGGCTACCTGCCGGTAGTGGTGGATGTCGAGACCGGCGGCTTCAACTGTGCCACCGACGCCCTCTTGGAGATCGCTGCGACCACCATCGCCATGGATGAAGGTGGTTTCGTCTATCCGGACCACACCCACTTCTTCCGCATCGAGCCGTTCGCCGGCGCCAACATCGAGCAGGCGGCGCTGGAGTTCACCGGCATCAAGCTGGACCACCCGCTGCGCATGGCGGTGAGCGAAGAGCACGCGCTGGGTGAAATCTTCAAGGGCCTGCGCAAGTCGATCAAGGCCAATGGCTGCAAGCGCGCCATCCTGGTCGGCCACAACAGCAGCTTCGACCTCGGCTTCCTGAATGCCGCCGTGGCCCGTTGCGAGATCAAGCGCAACCCGTTCCACCCCTTCTCCAGCTTCGACACCGCCACCCTGGCTGGCCTCGCCTACGGCCAGACCGTGCTGGCCAAGGCCTGCCAGACTGCCGGCATAGCCTTCGACGGCAAGGAAGCGCACTCCGCGCGCTACGACACCGAGAAGACGGCCGAGCTGTTCTGCGGCATCGTCAACCGCTGGAAGGAAATGGGCGGCTGGGACGAATTCGACCACTAATCCCGTGCAGCCACAAAAGCAAAACCCGGCCCAGGCCGGGTTTTTTGTGCCTATTGCAAAGCTGGATTAAAGGTTCGCAGCACTCCAACCCTGGTCGGCATCGATCAGACGGGAAAAGCTAACGCAAAGTTTTGACAAGCATTCTCATTAACATTAGTATCCCCTGCCAACAGCAACCCATTCTCATCCGAGCCTGCCCATGTACGTTTGCCTCTGCCAAGGTGTTACCGACGGTCAAATCCGCGATGCCATCTATGAAGGCTGCTGCAGCTACCGCGACGTTCGCGAAACCCTGGGCGTTGCCAGCCAGTGCGGCAAATGTGCCTGCCTGGCCAAGCAGGTGGTGCGCGAGACCCTGAGCGAAGTGCAGAGCAGCCAGGCTGGCCTCGCCTACCCGGCCAGCTTCGTCGCCGCCTGAGTCCTTGCTCCCGGTCAAACAAAGGATGCTTCGGCATCCTTTTTTATTGCCTCCACTTGCAGCCAGCATTGCTCAGCCAGTAGCGTAAAGCCCGAGCCGTTATTGCGGTTTTACTGCTGACACACTGGGAGTTGTTCGATGAAACACTGGATTCTGATTCTGTTCTGCGCAGTTGGCCTGGCTGGTTGCTCCAGCGAATACATCATCACCACCACCGACGGACAGATGCTCACCAGCGATGGCAAACCGGAACTGGACCGCGACACCGGCATGCTCGAATTCGAAGACAGCGAAGGCCGCAAGCAGCAGATTCCGCAGGATCATGTGAAGCAGATGATGGAACGTTAAGAACCTGCCTACGATCTCTTGATCGTCGGCCATGCTGCGTTGCAACGCAGTAACAGCCGCAGGTTGGTCAATTGGGCTCGGAAAGCCGCTTGCGGCTAACGCGCTTCAGCGCGGCCCGAAGGGCGAGTGCAACGAGTACTGCTCATTTACAACTCGTAAACTCCGCGCCCTCGCCCAATTGATTCGCTGGCGCTTACCCTTCGGGCCAGCCTGCGGCTGTTACTCCCGGTGGTCGTTGCGCCTTGCCTGGCTCTAGCTCAAAAGATCTTAGGCAGCTTCTACCCCACCCCACTGCCCCACCAAACCCCGCTCCGGCGGGGTTTTGTTTTTCTGCCGCGCTACTGCTGGCATATCGCTTGCTAGAACGAAACCAGCAGAACTTTCTCCAACGGCGGAGTCAGTTCATAGACAATGGCGTCGTTTCTGGTTACCACCCCGTGGTAGCTGGGGCGACGCCTTTTTTGTTCAACGGCGGAACAACGTACATGAGCGAAATCGAAAGCACCCGTAACGACAGCCTGGCCTGGGTCGCAGGCTCCGATGCACCGGAAAAGAGCGTGCTGGATCTGGGCTTCATGGCCCTGACCGACTCCGCCTCGCTGATCGTCGCAGCCACTCAGGGCTTCGCCCAGCCTTATGGATTGACCCTCAACCTGCAGCGCCAGGCCTCCTGGGCCACCCTGCGCGACAAGCTGCTGTCCGGCGAACTGGACGCCGCTCAGGCGCTGTACGGCCAGGTCTACGGCATTCACCTGGGCCTCAGCGGCCCGGCCACCGACATGGCCATCCTCATGGGCCTGTGCCAGAACGGCCAGGCGATCAACCTCTCCGAACCGCTCAAGCAGGCCGGCGTGACCAGTGCCGAGGCGCTGGCTACACGCGTGCGTCAAAGCGGTGCAAAACTGACCTTCGCCCAGACCTTCCCCACCGGCACCCATGCCATGTGGCTGAACTACTGGCTCGCCAGCCAGGGCATCCACCCCCTGGAAGACGTCAACAGCGTGGTGGTGCCGCCTTCGCAAATGGTCACCCACCTCAAGGCGTCGCGTATCGATGGCTTCTGTGCCGGCGGCCCCTGGGGCGCCCTGGCCGTGGACGAAGACCAGGGCTTCACCCTGGCCACCAGCCAGATGATCTGGGCCAACCACCCGGAAAAAGTGCTAGGCGTCACCCGTGAGTTCGTCGAGCAGTACCCCAACACCGCCCGCGCCCTGACCATGGCGGTCCTGGAAGCCAGCCGTTTCATCGATGAGAATGAAGAGAACAAACGCAGCACCGCGCAACTGATCAGCAGCAGCGAATACGTCGACGCGCCGCTGTCGGCCATCGAGCCGCGCTTCCTTGGCCAGTATCAAGACGGTCTAGGTCATGCCTGGCTGGACGCCCATCCGCTGCGTTTCTTCGCCGAAGGTGAAGTGACCATGCCCTGGCTGTCCGATGGCATGTGGTTCATGACCCAGTTCCGCCGCTGGGGCCTGCTCAAGGACGACCCGGACTACCTGGGTGTCGCCCGACAGATCCACCAGCTCGATCTCTACCGCCAGGCTGCCGAAGCGCTGGGCATCGCCGTACCCAACAACCCGATGCGCAGGGCCACGCTGCTCGATGGCAAGGTCTGGGATGGCAGCGATCCGGCCGCCTACGCCAGCAGCTTTGCCATTCACGCGCGCAGCGGCCTTGCCGCGCCCATCGCCCTGTAACACTGCGAGACGAACGCCAACATGCTACGAATTCTGCTGATCAACGACACCCCGAAGAAGGTCGGACGCCTGAAGAGCGCACTGATCGAGGCGGGCTTCGAGGTCATCGACGAGTCGGGGCTGACCATCGACCTGCCCGAGCGCGTCGAGGCCGTACGCCCCGACGTGGTACTGATCGATACCGAGTCTCCCGGCCGCGACGTGATGGAACAGGTGGTTCTCGTCACCCGCGACCAGCCACGCCCGATCGTCATGTTCACCGACGAGCACGACCCCAGCGTGATGCGCCAGGCCATCCAGTCCGGCGTCAGCGCCTACATCGTCGAAGGCATCCATGCCCAGCGCCTGCAACCGATCCTCGACGTGGCCATGGCCCGCTTCGAGAGCGACCAGGCCCTGCGCGCGCAACTGGTGGCGCGTGACGAGCAACTGGCCGAACGCAAGCGCATCGAACTGGCCAAGGGCCTGCTGATGAAGATGAAGAGCTGCAACGAGGAAGACGCCTACACCCTGATGCGTCGCCAGGCCATGAGCCGTCAGCAGAAGCTGATCCAGGTGGCCGAACAGATCATCGCCATGCACGATATGCTGGGTAACTGACTCAAGCAGCGGCGCCCGGCCCACGGGCGCCATAACTGTACCGGTCAATCTTGCCCTGTTACCCCATCCGTACCGAAGCAGCCGTCAACTGTACGGCTCACTTCCCCTAACTGTGTATCTGCGCTGGCAAGCCGCGACTGGCTAAGGTGAAGGCATCCCCGCCCACCGCCGAGAACGCCATGCCCACCAGCCACGAAGAACGCCAGCTACTGGCCGAAGCGGATCGCCGCGCCCTCGACTATTTCGATGGCATCGACAACCGTCCGGTCTTCCCCTCGCCCGCCGCCATCGCTGCCCTGAAGGCCTTCGAGCAGCAGCTGCCCGAACAGGGCCTGAATGATCAGGAGGTGCTGCGCCAGCTGGACGAAATCGGCTCACCGGCCACCGTGGCCAGCAACGGCCCGCGCTACTTCGGCTTCGTCATCGGCGCCACCCTGCCCGCTGCCGCCGCCGCAGAACGCATGGTGCTGGCCTGGGACCAGTGCGCTTCCTCCTTCGACAATGCCCCGGTCGCCGATGTGCTGGAGCGCACCGCCGGACGCTGGGTGCTGGAAGCCCTCGACCTGCCCCGCAGCAGCGCCGTCGGTTTCGGCACCAGCGCCACCGCCTGCACCCTGGCCAGCCTGTCGGCCGCCCGCCGCGCGCTGCTGGCGCGCAAGGGCTGGGACTTCGATGGCGATGGCCTGATCGGTGCTCCGGAAGTGCGCGTAGTGGTCTCCGCCACTTGCCATATCACGGTGAAGAAGGCCCTGCGCATCCTCGGCTTCGGCATGAACCGGCTGATCGTCGCCCCCACCGACGCCCAGGGCCGCATCGACCCGGCGCAGCTGCCGGCCCTGGATGACCTGAGCATCCTCTGCCTGCAGGCCGGTGAGGTGAACACCGGCGAATTCGACCCCTTCGCCGAGCTGATCCCGCGGGCCAAAGCCGCCGGCGCCTGGGTGCATGTGGACGGCGCCTTCGGCCTGTGGGCCCGCGCCTCTTCATCCGCCCAGCTGAGCGCCGGCGTGGAACTGGCCGACAGCTGGACCTGCGACGGTCACAAGTGGCTGAATACCCCCTACGACGGCGCCATGGCCATCTGCCGCGATGCCGACGCCCTGGCCACGGCGATGAACAGCGACGCCGCCTATGCCAGTGCGAGTAAGGACGCGCAGAAAAACCTGACCCTGGAGTTCTCCCGTCGCGCCCGCGGCGTGCCGATCTGGGCAGCCCTGGCCAGCCTCGGCCGCGATGGCTTGCGCGCGCTGATCGACCGGCATATCCGCCAGGCCAGCCAGCTAGCCGAACGCCTGCGCGATGCCGGCTACCCCGTGCTCAACCGCGTGGTACTCAATCAGGTGCTGGTACGCGGCGATAGCGACGCGCAGACCGTGGCCATCCGCGAGGCGGCGCAGGCCAGCGGCGAGGTCTGGTTCGGCCCGACGATTTGGCAAGGCCGCCCGGCCTTTCGCCTCAGCGTCTCGTCATGGCGCACCACCGATGCCGATATCGAGCTGCTGGCCGACCTGCTGCTGCGCCTGAAGCGGCAGATTCCGGTGTGAACACCTGCGCTGCCAGGGGGCTCGACAAAGCCCCGCCGCAGCGCTTATCTTCGCCGCCTGGCCAGCACACTGGCCAACGTCGCTCGGACGGTTCCGGGCGCTTACGTCTTCGAGGAAAGCATGGCTGAACAAGCTAAGCGCCGTTTTGCGCGCATCGATCGTCTCCCCCCTACGTTTTCAACATCACCGCCGAACTGAAGATGGCCGCCCGCCGCCGCGGCGAGGACATCATCGACTTCAGCATGGGCAACCCCGATGGCGCCACGCCGCCGCATATCGTCGAGAAACTGGTGCAGGTCGCCCAGCGCGATGACACCCACGGCTACTCCACATCCCGTGGCATTCCGCGCCTGCGCCGCGCCATCTCGCGCTGGTACAAGGACCGCTACGACGTCGAGATCGACCCGGAAAGCGAAGCCATCGTCACCATCGGTTCCAAGGAAGGCCTGGCGCACCTGATGCTGGCTACCCTGGATCATGGCGACACCGTGCTGGTGCCCAACCCCAGCTACCCGATTCATATCTACGGCGCGGTGATCGCCGGCGCCCAGGTGCGTTCGGTACCACTAGTGCCCGGCGTGGACTTCTTCGCCGAGTTGGAGCGGGCGATTCGCGAGTCGATCCCCAAGCCGAAGATGATGATTCTCGGCTTCCCCTCCAACCCCACCGCGCAGTGCGTGGAGCTGGACTTCTTCGAGCGCGTGGTGGCCCTGGCCAAGCAGTACGACGTGCTGGTGATCCACGATCTGGCCTACGCCGACATCGTCTACGACGGCTGGAAGGCCCCGTCGATCATGCAGGTAGAAGGTGCCAAGGACATCGCCGTGGAGTTCTTCACCCTGTCCAAGAGCTACAACATGGCCGGCTGGCGCATCGGCTTTATGGTCGGCAATCCGGAGCTGGTCAGCGCTCTGGCGCGGATCAAAAGCTATCACGACTACGGCACCTTCACCCCGCTGCAGGTGGCGGCCATTGCCGCACTGGAAGGCGACCAGCAGTGCGTGCGCGATATCGCCGAGCAGTACCGCCAGCGCCGCAACATGCTGGTCAAGGGCCTGCACGAAGCTGGCTGGATGGTGGAGAACCCTAAGGCCTCGATGTACATCTGGGCCAAGATCCCCGAGCCCTATGCCCATCTCGGCTCGCTGGAATTCGCCAAGAAGCTCCTGCTCGAAGCCAAGGTCTGCGTTTCACCGGGTATCGGCTTCGGCGACTACGGCGACGACCATGTGCGCTTCGCCCTGATCGAGAATCAGGACCGCACCCGCCAGGCCATCCGCGGGATCAAGGCGATGTTCCGCGCCGATGGCCTGGTGCAGGCACCCGCCAGCAAATCGCGCAGCAAGGCTGATAGCTGAGTTAGCAACCGGTAATGCTGGCGAGTGTGCTGCACGCACCCGAGCAAGCGTGAGCAACGAGGCCCCGACAGAGCAATCTGTCGGGGCCTCGTCGTTTCAGCTGGAGTAATCCAGCGCCGTCCAGGCCCGGCTGAGGCCGTTGCCGATCATGCAGTCCGGGCGTGCCAGTTGCTCATTGCCGCTCGGTGCCAGGCGGGTGATCTCGCCGAAGTCGTCGCGTTCGGTGAGCCACTGCAGCTTGCCGCAGTTGGCCGTCTCGATCACATAGCTGGCGGCGATGCTGGAATGCTGGCCGGGCAGCTTGACCACATCGAGTACCCGCCCCGCTTCCTCGACCCGCTTGCCATCGGAAACCAGCACCGCCCAGGCGGCGCCGTCCTCGATTACCAGATAGGCGCCATTGGCCTTGGGCTGTTCCAGTTGTGGCTGCGCGCAGCCGGCCAGCAGGGCCAATAGCAGAAGTGTCATCAGCTTGTGGTGCATATAAGCGGCTCCTCTCTCGGTTGATCCCCTGCGGGGCTGATCCGTAGTGCGTGAGCCCACTATTATCGAATACTGTTTATTTGTACAGTACTTTCTATTACCCTATCCCCACCGCACACCCAGCACCGCGCCACAGGTGCATAGCAGAGGATCGCCACCATGCAGGACGTACTGCTGCTGAAGAAAAAAGTGAACCAGATGCCGCTGGAGAGCGTCCGCGCCATGGTCGAGGAACTGCACCTGGAGGGCCTGGTGACCGGCAGCAAGACCCCGTTCACGCGTGTGCACTTCAACACCTGCTTTGCCGAGATCGAAGCCTTGCTGCAACGCGCCGGCTATCACCGCCAACTGGACGTGGTCGGCTACCAGGGCCAGGCCTATGCCCTGTTCGACCCGACACGCTGGGAGGCAGTGGAAGTCCTGCGTTGGCTGCGCGATTACGTCGAAGCGCTCGCCAGCCAGCCGTTGGCGACCCTGCGCAGCTAGCGCGCACGCCGAACCAAAAGCGCACACGACAGCGCTCCCCAGCACCGCCGTGACTCGCGAAGCAGCCACAACAGCCATCTGCCGACACTCCGCTCAGCGTTTTTCGTAAATCCCCGCAACGCCTCTAACCAATTGATTAAGTTGCACTATTTCAACACCTGCCGAGCCTGTTGAGGCGCTTGGCGGGAACATCGCGCCTGCACCCAATGAAAGCTGGCAAGCCCCTTGCAATACCTCCAGCAGATTCCTGCGCAGCACACCAACGGCGGTGGGCCGCGGATCACGGACAACGGCGTCCGCCAGAGCACCCTCTCCCATCGGGCTCCTCTGGCGTACGCCGTTTTTGTTTGCCCATGAAAAAGGAAAACTCCATGAGTGATCGTGATTCCAAAGACCCGGTTAACAACAACCGCCGTAACTTCCTCAAGCAGTCCATCGCCATCGCCGGCACCGTCGGCGGCATTGCCGCCCTCGGCCTGTCCGCCCCAGGCTTCCTGCGCAGCGCGGCCTATGCCGCCGGCTCCGATGCCCCGGAAAAAGCCGTACTGAATATCGGCTTCATCCCGCTGACCGACTGCGCCTCGGTGGTGGTCGCCGCCACTCAGGGCTTCGCCGCCAAATACGGCCTGACCATCAACCCGAGCAAGGAAGCCTCCTGGGCCGGTGTACGCGACAAGCTGAACACCGGCGAACTGGATGCCTCCCACGTGCTGTACGGCATGATGTACGGCTCGCAGCTGGGCCTGGCCGGGCCGCAAAAGGACATGGCCGTACTCATGGGCCTGAACCAGAACGGCCAGGCCATCACCCTGTCCAAGCAGCTCAAGGAAGCCGGCGTCACCACCGGTGAACAACTGGCCGCACACATCAAGAAAGGCGGCAACCCGCTGACCTTCGCCCAGACCTTCCCCACCGGCACCCACGCCATGTGGCTGTACTACTGGTTGGCGAACTACGGCATCAACCCCTTCACCGACGTGAAGACCATCACCGTGCCGCCACCGCAGATGGTCGCCAACATGCGCGTCGGCAACATGGACGGTTTCTGCGTCGGTGAGCCGTGGGGCGCCCGTGCGGTGTTCGACAAGATCGGCTTCACCGCCACCACCACCCAGCAGATCTGGGCCGACCACCCGGAAAAAGTCCTCGGCTGCTCCCGCGAATTTGTCGAGCAGAACCCCAACACCGCTCGCGCCCTGGTCATGGCCATCCTCGACGCCAGCCGCTTCATCGACGCCAGCGAAGCGAACAAGAAGGCCACCGCCAAGCTCATCTCCGGCAAGGCCTACGTCAACGCGCCGACCGAAGTCATCGAACAGCGCTTCCTCGGCAACTACGAGGACGGCTTGGGCAACAGCTGGCAGGACAAGAACCCGATGGCCTTCTGCAAGAACGGCAGCGTGAACTTCCCCTACCACTCCGACGGCATGTGGTTCCTCACCCAGTTCAAGCGCTGGGGCCTGATCAAGGATGACCCGGACTACGCCGCCGTGGCTGCCGGTATCAACCAGACCAAGATCTACAGCGAAGCCGCCAGCGCCCTGGGCCTGGCCGTGCCGAGCAGTGTGATGCGCTCCAGCACCCTGATCGACGGCAAGGTGTGGGACGGTTCCAACCCGGCCGCCTACGCCAATTCCTTCGCGATTAAAGCCTGATTTTCGGAGGCACTTAGATGAACGCTCCAGTGAAAACACCACTGACAATGGCCACCCCGGTTGCCCCCAGCAGCACTCCGCGCCGGGCCCTGCCTGGCGCGGAGGCCTTCACCAACCTGATCAAGGCAGTTATTCCGCCGTTGCTCGGCATTGCCCTGTTCATCGGCGTCTGGGCCCTGATCGCAACCCGCAGCGAAGGTCTGCCGGGCCCCTTGTCGACCTGGTATTCGGCACTGGAGCTGTTCGCCGATCCGTTCTATGACAACGGCCCGAACGACATGGGCATCGGCTGGAACATCCTGCATTCCCTTGGCCGTGTCGGTCTGGGCTTCGGCCTGGCGGCGCTGATCGGTATTCCGCTCGGCTTCGCCATCGGCCGCTTTGCCTTCCTCGGCAGCATGCTCTCGCCCATCATCAGCCTGCTGCGTCCGGTTTCGCCGCTGGCCTGGCTGCCGATCGGCCTGCTGGTGTTCGAAGCTGCCGGTCCGGCGTCGATCTGGGTGATCTTCATCAGCTCGATCTGGCCGATCATTCTCAACACGGCCGCCGGCGTCGCCAGCGTGCCGCAGGACTACCTCAACGTGGCCCGCGTGCTCAAACTGTCGGAGTTCAAGGTGCTCACCCGCATCCTCTTCCCTGCCGTGCTGCCGCACCTGATGACCGGCATCCGCCTGGCCATCGGCGTGGCCTGGCTGGTGATCGTCGCCGCAGAGATGCTCACCGGCGGCACCGGCCTGGGCTTCTGGGTGTGGGACGAGTGGAACAACCTCAACGTCGAACACATCCTCATCGCCATCATCATCGTCGGCCTGGTCGGCCTGGCCCTGGAGCAAGCCCTGCTCCTGCTGGCCAAGCGCTTCGACTACGCCAGCTAATCAATTTCCGTAGGAGCCAGCTTGCTGGCGATCCACTGCAGCATCGAGTAGCTGATGATCGCCAGCAAGCTGGCTCCTACACCAGACAGGAGAGTTCGCCATGGACAAGTTCGTCGAGCTGACCAGCGTCAGCAAACACTTCGATACCAAGAAAGGCCGCTTCCAGGCGCTCAGTGACGTCAACCTGAGCATCGCCAAGGGCGAGTTCGTCTCGCTGATCGGCCACTCCGGCTGCGGCAAATCCACCGTGCTCAACCTGATCGCCGGCCTGCTGGAAGCCAGCGAGGGCGGGCTGATCTGCAACGGCCGCGAGATCGACGGCCCCGGCCCGGAGCGCGGCGTGGTGTTCCAGAACCACAGCCTGCTGCCCTGGATGACCTGCTTCGGCAACGTCTACCTGGCGGTGGAAAAAGTCTTCGCCGGCAAGGAAAGCAAAGCCCAGCTGAAGGCGCGCACCGAAGCGGCCCTGGCCATGGTTGGCCTCAGCCACGCCACCTACAAGCACCCCAACGAGATATCCGGCGGCATGAAACAGCGCGTCGGCATCGCCCGCGCCCTGGCCATGGAGCCCAAGGTACTGCTGATGGACGAGCCGTTCGGTGCACTGGACGCCCTGACCCGCGCCCACCTGCAGGACGAACTGCTGCGCATCGTCGGCGAGACCCACAGCACCGTGGTGATGGTCACTCATGACGTCGACGAAGCCGTACTGCTCTCGGACCGCATCGTGATGATGACCAACGGTCCGGCGGCGACCATCGGCGATATCGTCAAGGTCGACCTGCAGCGTCCGCGCAACCGCCTGGCCCTGGCCAACGACAGCCAGTACCACGCGTACCGTACGGCGGTGCTGGAGTTCCTCTACCAGCGCCAGCAGCGCCCCGCCGCCTAGTTTTCCGGCCTGCCGGCCCCCTCGAAAGCCCGACCTCGTGTCGGGCTTTCTTTTGCCCGCCATAACCCCAGGGAATCACCGCCATGAGCACTGACGCTTTTACATCGCCGGCGCCTGCCCCTAACCTCGGCGTTAACAAAAACAACTGAGGAAAACCCATGCCCTACAGCGTCTATGTCGCCGCGATCCTGTCCCTGTTGCTGATCGGCCTGTCACTCAACATCACCCGTCTACGCATGCGCCACCAGATCGCCTTTGGCGAGGGCGGCAAGAGCGATCTGCTCAAGGCCGTGCGCGCCCATGGCAACAGCCTGGAACAGTCGGTGCTGTTCATCGTCCTGCTCTACCTGGGCGAAACCAGCGGGCAGATCAGCCCGGCGCTGACCGCGGCCCTCGGCTTCGCCTTCATCATGCTGCGCCTGCTCTACTGCACCGGTCTGTTCGCCCGCCTGCTCCTGCTGCGCCAGGCCAGCCATGGCCTGACCGTGCTGGTACAACTGGCCGTCAGCGTGCTCCTGTTGCTGCCGTAATGAGCAGCGACGAACAGAAGATCGCCCTCTACCGTCGGGTCAACGGCTTCACCGGCCCGCTGGCGCGCAGCGCCTGGCACTGGCGCACGCGCTGGCTGGCGCGCCTGCTGGCGAGCTTCATCTGGCACAAGAATCGTGGTCGACCGCAGCAAGGCACCCTAGGGTCTGTTCCCGTTTCGTTCACGGCCGCGACGGAGCCTGTTTTTGCGCGGGGCTAGGCGCGAGACGCGAGGTTTGGTCGTCCAAATGAGCCGTCGAGTAACGACGTCCCGCGCAAAAACAGGCCCGTCCCTGCGGGTTGCGCGCAAAATCGCGCCATGCGTCGTTGCGGGACTTGGCAAGGGAATGCCATTGCCTGCGTCCCACGCCTAGCCTGGCGCGATTTTGCGCAGCAACGCGGTTCGCGAACGAAGCGGGAACAGACCCTAACCATCGCCGAAGAATGGCGCCGCCTGTTCGGCCTGCCGCAGTTTTGGCACATCCAGCGCCTGGAGGACGACACTGCCTACTGCGAGATCCGCTTCCCCTGCGCGCTGGAAGGCAGCGGTGACGTGGCCGCCTGCCAGCGCCTGATGGAGTACGACCGTGCCTTGCTGAAGAAAATCGGCGGGCAGCTGGTGGTGCTGCAATCGCGCGCCGACCCGCAGGTGCGCGGCGGCTGCCAGGTGGCCATCCGCCGGATCGATGACCTACGCAGCGACCTGATCCCGGCGCGCCTGCTCGACTGAGCGGGCTTGCCCGCGCCCCACACAGCGGAGAAGATGGCGCCGGCAGCCCTGCCAGGGAAATGGAGCCACTTACGTGCGCCTGGAAATGAAACACCTGCGCCTGGTGCGCAGCATCAGCCAGACCGGCAACCTGACCCGCGCCGCCGAGGCGCTGTTCATCTCGCAACCGGCGCTGAGCAAGCAACTGGCCGAACTGGAAGAACGCCTGGGCCTGGCGCTGTTCCAGCGTACGCAGAAGGCCATGCTGCCGACCGAGGCCGGCCTAGCCTTCGATGACCACGCCCAGCGCATCCTCGGCGACGTGGCGGTGCTGGAGGAGCATCTGGCGCGCTTTGCCCGTGGCGACTCCGGACGCCTGCGCCTGGCCATCGACCGCATGCACCTGAGCGACTGGCTGGCGAGCTTCCTACAAGAATTCCGCCGCCGCTTCCCGCAGATCGAGGTGCAGGTCAAACAGGTGCCCAACCTGCTCGACAGCCTGCTAGCCCACGACTGCGATATCGCCATCCTCGGCGAAACCAGCGCGGCCAGCGGAGTCGACTGGCTGGCACTCAACCGTGACGAGATAGTCGCCATCCTGCCGCCGGCCCATCCGCTGGGCGCCAAGCCCTGGCTGGAAGCCAGCGACCTGACTGGGGTCGACCTGCTTTATCACTTCAAGCTGGAGCAGTCCTTGCTCTACCGTCGCTACCTGCACCCGCAGCGCATTGAGCTGGGCTCGCTGCAGCATATCCAGGACATCGCCACGATCATCGCCCTGGTGCGCGCCGGCCTGGGCATCAGCCTGCTGCCCCGGCGCCAGTTACAGGGCGACGAGAGTGGCCTGCTGGTCAGGCCAGTGGGCACCGGCGGCATGGCCTTCCGCTGGCAGGCCGCAGTGGCCAGCGACGAACGCCGGCCCTTCGTGCAGGGCGCGCTGCAGTTGCTGCAGGCGCAGCTGTATCAATCCGCCAATCTCACTACACCGGCAGTTGCCCCAGCCAGCCCTTGATGCTGGCCACCACGCCCTGCGGCGCCTTCAGCCAAGCGCTGTGCGGGTTCTCATGGGGCGGGCGCGGTGACGCCAGCTGCTCGATACGCGGCTCGGCCTGAATCAGCTCGGCCAGGCCCCGGGTCGAGGCCAGCGGGGCGAAGTTGTCGTCAGCGATCTGGATATACAGCGAATTGACCCGACTGTGGCTGGCTGGCGCCAGTGACAGGCCGAGATGGCGATAGTTGCCACTGAACGCCACCCGCCCCCAGTCGCGCATCAGCCGCCGCGGCTCATGGCCGCCGAAGCCGATGCGCTTGCCCGGCAGGTGGCCCAGCGTACTGGCCAGCAGGTTGCACAGCAGTGCCACGCTGGGTGTGAGCAACCGCCCCAAACCTGTCCAGTGGCGGTAGTGGATATTACCGCAGGCCACGCCCACCACTGGCACCCGACTGGCCGGATTGGCCGCGGCATACAAAGTGGCGATATGCCCACCGAGGCTATGCCCCAGCAGCACCGGCTGGGTCTCGGGAAAATGCCGCTGGGCCACCAGCAGCAACTTGGGCAGGAACTCCTCGACCAGTTGCCGGTAGCCGTAATTGAAGCGCCAGCCAGGCCGCGGCAGGCTTTCCCCCTGCCCCGGCCAGTCGGTAGTCAGCACGTTGTAGCCGGCACCCACCAGCACCTGGGCCAGCATCGCGTATTTGCGTGCCGTGACCCCAAGGGCCGGCAGGACGATCACCGTGCGCTGGGCCTGCCGCGCGGGATAACAGGTGACCGGGCAGGTGAACTGGCTGTTGGAAAACTGCAGGGCATCGACCATGTCGCCTTCTCCTGAATACTGTTGGGCGGCTCTGGGCGAATCTAGAGCAACTGCTCTAGCAACTCCAGCACAATCCATGCGGCAACAGCCCAGCACGCGAAGCCAAATCGCAGGCAAAAAAAGCCGCGAAACGCGGCAGAGAAACAAGCACAGCAACTACTTAACTACGAAACATGTTCCACCTTCTGTGTGACAGCCTCATGACCGTCACTCGATGAAGTGCCCCCCTCAAGTGGCAACGGATGTGGCGCGCTGAGCCGCTGCTGCAGGCGCTCGACGAACTGGCCGGCCTCCTGATGCGAAGAAAAAGGCACCACACACAGACCAAGCCGGACGACCCAGCCACGCTCGGCGACTTCGCTCATGCTGATATCCATAGTTGAATCCCCCCTCAGTGAAGATGACGGCAATGCGAGATTAGGCCGCCAAGGTGATAGTTCAAAGCCTGATTTGTTCTAAGCCTATGCACCCAGGTAATGAGCAAAAAACAGGCACGCAGCGCTCTGCAATGCACCTTTTCAGCTCACGCACTGAGCCGCTCACGCAGGCGGCCGAGCATGCCCAGCAGGCTGCCGACCCGCTCCCGTTCGGGCTGCTCGCGCGGCACCTCGGCCAGACGCGTGACCACCTGCTGCGGCTGTGCGCGATAGATCAGCGCCTGTTCGGCAGCGGCACGCAGGCCCTTGTCGAACAGGCCGCGGCGGATCGGCTTGGGCAGGTAGCGAAAGATCTGCGCCTCGTTGATCAGCTTGAGTAGCGCCTGGGTATCGCAGAACGGCGTCACCACCAGGCTGAGCAACTTGGGATGGGCCTGGGCCAGGCTCTTGAGCAGCGGCGCAGTATCTTCACCGGCCAGGCGCAGGTCGCTGACCAGCAGATCGACCCGCTCGCTGTTGAGTACCTGTAGCGCCTCGCTCAGGCTGGCGGCGCGCAGCAGACGGTGGCCACCGGTCATGCAGAAGGCGCCTACACAGTCGAAGGTTTCCTCGGCGTCATCCAGCAGCAGCACGTTCAAGCCCTGCGGCGCGCTTGGCAATGTGGCACGCGCCGGCAGCTGTTGCTGACTCTGGGCAATCTGTGCGGCCTGGCGCAGGGTGAAGGCCATCTCCTGCGGGTCCCAGGGCTTGGTCAGGTAGCGAAAGATGCCGCCATCGTTCAACGCCTCAATCGCCGCCTCCAGGTCGGAATAGCCGGTGAGCAGGATGCGCATGGCGTCCGGCTGCAGCTCACGGGCCTGGGCCAGCAGCTCGGCGCCGCTCATCTGCGGCATGCGCTGGTCGCTGACGATCACCTGCACCTGCTCATGGCGCAGGCGTTCCAGGGCGCGGCGCGGATCGCTCTCGGTGAGCACCTCGTAGTCGCGGCGAAACTGCAGGGCCAGGCTGCGCAGGATGCGCTCCTCGTCGTCGACGAAAAGGATGCGAATCGGTTGGCTCATGGGTCATGCGCTCCGTTGCAGGGCAGCCGCCTGGCTGCACGGCAGGCTGATAAGGAAGCGCGTGCCGCGCCCCGGCTCGGATACCACGCGGATGCTGCCACCGTGGTCCTGGATGATCTTGAAGCTGATCGACAGGCCCAGGCCGGTGCCCTGGCCGACCGGTTTGGTGGTGAAGAACGGATCGAAGATGCGCTTGAGCACCTCGGGCGGCATACCGCGGCCGTTGTCCTGCACGGAAATCAGCACCTGCTGCGCCTGCGCCCAGCTCTTCACCTGGATGCAGCCGAAGCCGTCCATGGCCTGGGCCGCGTTGTTCAGCAGGTTGAGCAGCACCTGGTTGATCTGCGAGGGCGCGCAGGCAATGCGCGGCAGCTCGCCGAGCTGCTGCTGCACCTCGGCCTTGTCCTTGATGTTGTTGCGGGCGATCAGCAGGGCGCTGCGGATGCAGTCATTGAGATCGACCTCCTCGCTCATGGCGCGGTCCAGGCGGGCGAAATCCTTGAGGCCGACCACCAGTTCGCCGATCTGCTGCAGGCCATAGGTGGTGTCGTCGAACAGCTGCGCGAGGTCATCGGCCAGCAGCTCCGGGGCGGCCAGCTCGCGGGCGCGGGCGGCATCAGCGAAGGCCGCCGCCAGCTGCACCTCGTCACAGCCTGGGTCGCTCAGGCAGTCGCCGAGTCGGGCCTGGGCTGCGGCCAGTTCCAGCAGCGGGCTGGTCAGTTCGTGCAGCAGCTGCACATTGTTCTTCACATAGCCCAGCGGGGTGTTCAGCTCGTGGGCCACGCCGGCGACCATCTGCCCCAGCGAGGCCATCTTTTCCGACTGCACCAGCTGCGCCTGGGACTCCTTGAGGTCGATCAGCGCCTTGCGCAGCACCCGGTTGCGTTGCGCCACCCGGCTTTCCATGGCCTTGAGCAGGTCGAGCACGGTGCCCAGGCCGCGATACCGGCCTTGTTCATCGATCAGGATGAAGTCGTCGCGGATCGGCGACTGCAGCTGCGCGGTGATCTGCCGCGCCGCCTCCTCCAGGCTGGTGTGCAGGCTGACCACCAGCGGTGCCGGGTTCATCACCTCGCTTACCGGCTTGCGCCCCCACAGGTCGCGGCCGAAGCGCTGCATGAAGATGTCCTGCAGGGTCGAGCGACTGACCAGGCCCAGGGGCAGGCCCTGCTCATCCACCACCGGCAGCGAGAGGAAGGCCTGGTGCTCGGGCATCAGCAACTGGTCGGCCACATCACTGATGCTGATCGTGGCGAGCAAGGGAGAAATCGGCCGCAGCAAGTGCGTCAGGGCGGGAACAACATCCATGGAGCGAATCCCGAACAGTACGAATGGCCGGCATTGAAACAGCGCCAGGTTGCTGGCGTGTGACAGCCGTCACTACGGGTCGGGTCTCACCGCTCGGACAGGGGTCGCGAACGCACTGCGGCCCCCCCTGCTGCACCACAATGCATCATCGCCCGAGCACTGCCTGACAACGTTATGCTAGCCAGGCCCTGCACCACGCCTGGCCGCGCCGAACCGGCGAACTGGCATGCGCACTGCAGGCTCCACAGCACGTCATTCGCCACCGGGAAGCTCCCATGCCCTACCAGACCACCGTCGGCAGCCAGGTCTATCGCTTCGGCGACCTCAAGACCCTGCTGGCAAAGGCCAGCCCGGCGCGCTCCGGCGACTACCTGGCCGGCCTCGCCGCCGCCACCTACGAAGAACGCATGGCGGCCAAGCTGGCCCTGGCCGATGTGCCGCTGAAAACCTTCCTCAATGAGGCGCTGATTCCCTACGAGCAGGACGAAGTCACCCGCCTGATCATCGACCGCCACGACGCGCGCGCCTTCGCCCCGATCAGCCACCTCACCGTCGGCGACCTGCGCGACTGGTTGCTGCTCGACTCCACCGACAGCGCCACCCTGAGTGCCGTGGCCATGGGTCTGACCCCGGAGATGGTCGCTGCGACGAGCAAGCTGATGCGCAACCAGGACCTGATCCTGGTGGCCAGGAAGTGCCGGGTGATCACCCGTTTTCGCAACACCATCGGCCTGCCCGGCCACCTCTCGGTGCGCCTGCAGCCCAACCACCCGACTGACGATGTACGCGGCATCGCCGCCAGCCTGCTCGACGGCCTGCTGTATGGCTCCGGCGACGCCACCGTCGGCATCAACCCGGCCAGCGATTCGCTGCCGACCCTGATGCGCCTGTGGCAGATGATGGACGAGGTGCGCCAGCACTTCGACATCCCCATGCAGAGCTGCGTGCTCACCCACGTCACCACGCAGATCCAGGCCATCGAGGCCGGCGCGCCGATCGACCTGGTGTTCCAGTCGATCGCCGGCAGCGAGAAGACCAACGCCAGCTTCGGCGTGTCGCTGGCCATCCTCAAGGAAGCCCACGAGGCGGCGCTGAGCCTCAAACGCGGAACAATCGGCGACAATCTGATGTACTTCGAGACCGGCCAGGGCAGCGCGCTGTCGGCCGGCGGCCACCATGGCGTCGACCAGCAGACCTGCGAGACCCGCGCCTATGCAGTAGCCCGCGAGTTCAAGCCACTGCTGGTCAATACCGTGGTCGGTTTCATCGGCCCGGAGTATCTGTACGACGGCAAACAGATCATCCGCGCCGGCCTGGAAGACCACTTCTGCGCCAAGCTGCTCGGCCTGCCGATGGGCTGCGACGTGTGCTACACCAACCATGCCGAAGCCGACCAGGATGACATGGACAGCCTGCTGACCCTGCTCGGCGCGGCCGGCCTCAGCTTCATCATGGGCATCCCCGGCGCCGACGACATCATGCTCAACTACCAGAGCACCTCGTTCCACGACGCGCTGTACCTGCGCTCGGTGCTGGGCCTCAAGCGCGCCCCGGAATTCGATGCCTGGCTGACGCGCATGGCGATCACCGAGCCTTGCGGCGCGCTGCGCGAGATCGGCCGTGGCCACCACCTGCTCAAACAACTGCCCTTCGTTTCAGGAGCCGCCTGATGAGCGATAAGGACCTGACCCAACACAACCCCTGGGACGAACTGCGCGCACACACCTCGGCGCGCATCGCCCTGGGCCGGGTCGGCTGCAGCCTGCCGACCCGCGAAGTGCTCAAGTTCGGCCTGGCCCACGCCCAGGCCCGCGACGCCGTGCACCGCCCACTGGATTTCGCCGAACTCAAACAGCAGCTGCGCCACGCCGGCTTCCGCAGCCTGCAGGTACACAGCAGCGCCGCCGACCGGCAGACCTACCTGCTGCGCCCGGACTACGGCCGTCACCTCAGCGAGGAATGCCGCGTGCGCCTGCTGCACGAGCTGGCCGCACCGGAACTGGCCATCGTCCTCGCCGATGGCCTGTCCTCGGTGGCCATCCAGCGCCATGCCCTGCCCCTGCTCGAGCTGTTTCGCGAGCGCTTCGATACCGACTGGGCCAACACCCCGGTGGTGCTGGCCGAACAGGGCCGCGTGGCGATCGGCGATGGTATCGGCGAGGCCCTGCGTGCGCGCCTGGTCATCGTACTGATCGGCGAACGGCCTGGACTGAGCTCTCCGGACAGCCTGGGCATCTACCTCACCTATCAGCCCGGCGTGGGCAAGATGGACAGCCAGCGCAACTGCATCTCCAATGTGCGCCCCGAGGGCCTGCCCTATGCCCTGGCCGCGCACAAACTGGAGTTCCTCGCCCGCCAGGCCCTGCGCCTGCAACTGTCCGGAGTCGAGCTGAAAGACGACAGCAGCCTGCTCAGTGTGCTGGGCAACTGACAGGTCTGGCGTACGAGGTTATGGTGGGGCTGTAACGGAAGGAGAAACCTAATGCCCTGGTACGCCTGGTTAATCATGATCCTCGCCCTTGGCTCGATCCTCGGCAGCCTGATGCTGTTGCGCGACAGCGCCCGCAAGCTGCCGCTCAGCGAAGAACAGCTCAAGCGCATTCATGAGCGCAATGCCGAACAGGATGCCAAGGACGCCGCGAGCCGCTGAGCCCCTGCCACAGATTCCATCCGGGCTACGTCACAGGGATGGCGCATGCCGCTGCACCTGACCTGCTGCTAGCAGGCTGTTGAAAAACTACCTGCGTTGCCATCGCGGCGTTAAAAACAGGCTCAAAATGCTCATTTACAGCGCGTAAACTGCGCTTTTTCGCCTGTTTTTGCCTTGCGCTGGCTGCCCTGCTAGCGGTGATTGCCCTCACCCTGATTGCAGCCGAAATGGCCGCAGGGCTTGGGGCTATGACCGGCAGTCCACTACAGCGGGCGCCTGAGCCTGGCCATCGCCCTGCACGGCGCGGTCAATCTGTTGCACTGGTTGCTGTTGAGCTACCCACTACGCGAGGTCTGACGGCAATTCCGTAAGGACTGAATATCCGTTCCAGCTGGCCGTTCTCACGCAGCAGCTGCATCAGCTCACGGAAGCGCTCGGCACTGATCGGCGCCTCAGGGCGCAGAATCACATAGTGACGGTAGACCTGATCCACCCATTCCGAGACCAGCAACTGTGACCTCTGCTCAGGGTTGTCGCGCAGGTAGGCGCCGAGCCAGGAGCGGGTGATGGGCGCCACGTCGACACGCCCGCGCAAGACCATATTGAGGTTGCTTTCGTGGGAGTAGGTCACCTGTGCCTGGAAGTTTTCGGCCAGCCACAGCGGGTCGTTGTTGAAGCCGGCAAACCCATAGTGATAGCCGTTGAACAAGGCCATGCGCTTGTCCATCAGGTTGTCGAAATAGGCTTGGCTACGCCCTGGCAGGGCGCGGGCCACGAAAATCTCGGCATCTTCCAGGCCCATGTCGATGCGCGTACCGGCGATGCCCTGCCATTGCCAGTCCGGATTTTCGAAGATGGCCAGGTCGATACGACCCTGCTGGAGGTCATTGAAACGGCGATTGAGCGAAGTCGGCCGCAGGACGAACTGGTAGTCGCCCTGAACCTGGTTGAGCGCAGCGACCAATTCGACCAGCAATCCTTGCGGCACGCCGGTTTCGGGTTTGATCACATAGGGGGGAAGTGGACGGCGGCGACCTGTACTTTTTGTGCAGCGATAACGACATTACTGCCCAGTAGCAGGCAGACCACAAGCCCGACAAAGCAGAATCCCTGTCGCACAAAATCCATGTTGCCCCCACCGACAACTTAACTATTGCCGAGACTAGCCCAGTGCTTCACAGCTGCATAGGGTTGGCCTGTTCATGTTCTTCGCCCGTCGTAGGGCGCAGGTAGTAACGCGCCAGCAGCGCCGGCAGCTGGCCACTGTTCTGCAGCCCTTCGAGCAAGCGCGCCAAGGCATCAGGCCCGAGCGGGCCGCCACGGCGCAACAAGGCCTGATGGTGATAAACCTGATCGGCGCGCTCGGACACCAGCAACTGCTGGCTTTGCAGCGGCTGGCTCTGCTGGTAGAGGCGCAGGTAGGAGCGCGGCACCACGCTGAGTTCGGCCCGCCCATGCAGCAGCATGAGCAGGTTGCTGTCATGGGAATAGGTCAGCACGGCCTTGAAGGTACGGGTGAGGTAGTCCTGGTCGGCATTGAACCCGGCAAAACCATAGTGATAGCCGTTGTAGAGGGCCATCCGCTTGCCCTTGAGGTTATTGAAGTAGTCCTGCCCGCGGCCAGGTTCGGCACGGGCGACGTAGACCTCGGCATCGCTGACATGCAGGTCGAGCTTGTCCAGCTCGATATCCTGCCAGCCCCAGTCCGGCGACTCGAAGAGAATCAGGTCGTAACGCGCCTGGGTGAAGTCCCGATAGCGTCGGGTGACCGAAGTCGGCACCAGCGTGAAGCGATAATCCTGCTGCACCGCATTGAACTGCGCCAGCAGCTCGGGTAACAGCCCGCCAGGCTGCTCGCTCTCCGGTTTGCTCACATAAGGAGGGAAATGGTAGGCGCCGACCCGCACCAACTCTGCCGCCATGGCCAGCGGTTGCAGGCAGAGGCCCAGCGAGATCAACAACAGCCTGACAATCGAATGCAAGGCAAGGCACCTCGGCCAAGATGGAAGCAGGAAGGAACGCGTCACTTCGTCCGGACATCCCTGATCCAGTCACCGGTCGCTGACCAGCACCTGCAGCTTAGCCTATCTCGCTCAGGCTTCCTTGATCACCAGTTGCAAGGCCTCTTCGGCCAGCTGATCGAGGCTCATCTTGCCGTCCGGGCGGAACCAGGTGGTGGTCCAGCTCAGCGCGCCGGTGAGGAAGCGCCGCAGGATGAACGGATCGCCCTTGACGTAGCCGGCCGCGCGCGCCTCGCCGAGTACGTCCAGCCATATCTGCTCGTAGGTGTCGCGCAGGGCGAGGATGTGCGCGCGGCCCTCGTCCGACAGCGAGCGCCATTCATACACCAGCACGCCCATGGCCTCGCCAGTGCCGCCCATGATCGACTGCAGTTCGCAGCGGATCAGCGCCAGCACACGCTCGCGCAGATCGCTGGCATCGGCCAGGGCGGCGTGCATCAGCGCGGTGTTGTAGCGCACCGTTTCCTCCATCACCGAGCGGAGGATTTCGTCCTTGCTCTTGAAGTGGTGAAAGATGCTGCCGGACTGAATACCCACCGCGCCGGCCAGGTCACGCACCGTGGTGCGCTCGTAGCCCTTGCTGCGGAACAGGTGGGCGGCGGTCTGCAGCAGCTTGCCACGGGCGCTTTCCGGGTCGGTCACCTGGCCGCTGGCCACCAGTTGCTGCATCACGGCGCGAGCCTTGTGATCGTCCAAACGCGTTTCTCCGGCTAAAACAGGAAGGCAGGGTTGTGACAACCTGCAGGGATAAGGGCTTTATGGACGAAATTTACGGCTCCCCGGCCACCCAAGCAAGCGCTTGGCTGAAAAGTTACCGACAATGCTTTTCAACCAAGCGCTTGCTTGGTAATGTCTCTCCCATCTTCTGGCGTCGATGGAAATACCTATAAATGAGCAAGACCATCCGCATTGGCTGCGCCTCCGCCTTCTGGGGCGACACCTCTACCGCTGCCGCCCAGCTGGTGCGCGGCACCGAGCTGGACTACCTGGTGTTCGACTACCTGGCCGAAGTGACCATGTCGATCATGGCCGGGGCGCGGATGAAGAAGCCGGACGAAGGCTACGCCACCGACTTCGTCGAAGTGCTCGCCCCACTGCTCGGCGAGATCGCCGCGAAGAACATCCGCGTGATCAGCAACGCCGGCGGGGTCAACCCCAGCGCCTGCGCCGCGGCCCTGAGCGCCGCCTGCGCCAAGGCCGGGGTCGAGCTGAAGATTGCCGTACTGCACGGCGACAACCTGCAACCCAAGCTCGGCGAACTGGCCAAGGCCGGCACCGTGGAGATGTTCACGGGCGCCGCGCTGCCGCCGATGTGCGTGTCGGTCAACGCCTACCTCGGAGCGCCCGGCATAGTCGAAGCGCTGAAACTCGGTGCCGATATCGTCATCACCGGCCGCGTGGTCGACAGCGCCGTGGTCAGCGCGGCCCTGGTGCACGAGTTCGCTTGGGGCTGGAACGACTATGACAAGCTGGCCCAGGCCGCCCTGGCTGGGCACATCATCGAATGCGGCGCGCAGTGCACCGGCGGCAACTTCACCGACTGGCGCGACGTACCGGACTACGAACACATCGGCTTCCCGGTGGTGGAAGTCGCCGCCGACGGCAGCTTCGTGGTCAGCAAGCCGCAAGGCACTGGCGGCCTGATCTCCACCCTGTCGGTCGGCGAGCAGATGCTCTACGAGATCGGCGACCCGCGCGCCTATTACCTGCCCGATGTGGTCTGCGACTTCACCCAGGTCGAACTGACCCAGGTCGGCGCCAACCGCGTCGAGCTGAAAGGCGCCCGCGGCCTGCCGCCTTCCGATCAGTACAAGGTCAGCGCCACCCATCCGGACGGTTTCCGCTGCACCGCCAGCTGCCTGCTCGCCGGCATCGACGCGGTGGCCAAGGCCGAGCGGGTCAGCCAGGCAATCATCGGCAAGACCGAAGAGATGTTCGCCGCGCGCGGCTGGGGCCCGTACAAGGAAGTCTGCATCGAACTGCTCGGCTCCGAAGCCACATATGGCCCGCGCGGCCAGCGCCGCGACACCCGCGAAGTGGTGGTCAAGATCGGCGTACGCCATGCCAAGAAGGAAGCCCTGATCCTGTTCTCCCGCGAGATCGCCCAGGCCGCCACCGGCATGGCGCCCGGCCTGACCGGCATAGTCGGCGGGCGCCCGACCGTGTACCCGGTGATCCGCCTGTTCAGCTTCCTGGTCGACAAGAGCGCCTGCAGCCTGGAAGTGGAACTCGATGGCCAGCGCAGCCCGCTCGCCCTGCCCCAGCTGGATGCCTTCAGCCCGACGCAGATCGCCGCCGAAGTCGCCGTGCCGACCACCAGCGATCAGGCCGACAGCACAGTGCCGCTGGTCAAGCTGGCCGTGGCGCGCTCCGGCGACAAGGGCAACCACAGCAATATCGGCGTAATGGCCAGAAAGCCCGAATATCTGGCCTGGATCGCGGCTGCACTGAGTGAAGGTGCCGTGGCCGAATGGATGCAGCATGTGCTCGACGGCCAGACCGGCAAGGTCAGCCGCTGGTACCTGCCGGGCAGCCACAGCCTCAACTTCCTGCTGGAGAACGCCCTGGGCGGCGGCGGCGTGGCCAGCCTGCGCATCGACCCGCAAGGCAAGGCCTTCGCCCAGCAGTTGCTGGAATTCCCGGTGCCCGTGCCCAGCGCATTGGCCAAGACTTTGTAGGGCGGATGACGCAGCTGGCTCCTACATCAGACAAACAAATCAGGCATCCCGCCGCTGGCGGCACCCAAGCAGATAGAGCCGAAGGACAACAACAATGAGCTACGACTCGGTATTCAAACCTGATCTGTTCAGCGGCCAGACCATCCTGGTCACCGGCGGCGGCAGCGGCATCGGCCGCTGCACCGCCCACGAGCTGGCGGCCCTCGGCGCCCATGTGGTGCTGGTCGGGCGCAAGGCCGACAAGCTGGAAAAGACCGCTGGCGAGATCCGCGAAGACGGCGGTAGCGTCAGCTTCCAGGTTTGCGATATCCGCGATGAAGAACAGGTCAAGGCCATGATCGCAGCGGTGATCGCCGAGCGCGGACCGATCCATCACCTGGTCAATAACGCCGGCGGCCAGTACCCCTCGCCACTCGCCTCGATCAACCAGAAAGGCTTCGAGACCGTGGTACGCACCAACCTGGTGGGCGGCTTCCTGGTCGCCCGCGAGGTGTTCAACCAGAGCATGAGCAAGACCGGCGGCAGCATCGTCAACATGCTCGCCGACATGTGGGGCGGCATGCCCGGCATGGGCCACTCCGGCGCCGCCCGTGCCGGCATGGAGAACTTCACCAAGACCGCCGCCGTCGAGTGGGGCCATGCCGGGGTGCGGGTCAACGCCGTGGCCCCGGGCTGGGTCGCCTCCAGCGGCATGGACACCTACGAAGGCGCGTTCAAGGCGGTGATCCCCACCCTGCGCGAACACGTTCCGCTCAAGCGCATCGGCACCGAGTCGGAAGTCTCGGCAGCCATCGTCTTCCTGCTGTCGCCGGGCGCCGCCTTTATCAGCGGCAACACGGTGCGCATCGACGGCGCCGCCAGCCAGGGCAGCCGCGCCTTCCCGCTGTTCAAGGCCAAGCCGGGGCAGAGTCAGAGCTACAACGGCTTCCACCGGGCCTATCTGCCCGATGTACTGAAGGATCAGGAGTAGTGAGTCTCCCTCTTGGATAAATCACGCATGCGCCGGCGGCCATTTTACCGCATGGCAAGGCGCGAGGAGAGAAGTTTGGTCATTCCAAATAAACGACGAGTAACGCAGCCATGCGGAAAAATGGCCCCGTCCCTCCGGGTTGCGCTCGAAAGCGCGCCAGCCGGCGTTGCGGGATTTGCCAAGGGCGAACCATTGGCTGCATCCCGCGTCTTGCCTGGCGCACTTTCGAGCAGCAACGCAAGTGTGATTTATCCAAGAGGGAGACTCTGATGCCGGTGATCCAATCCGAACTCGACGTCCACGGCGACAGCTTCGCGCAGAACCGCGAGGCCATGCTGGCAACCATCGCCGGCTTCCGCGACGTCGAACAGAAGGTCCTCGACAAAGCCTTCGAGGCCAAGCCCAAGTTCATCAAGCGCGGCCAGCTGCTGCCGCGCGAGCGCATCAACCTGCTGCTCGATTCCGGCGCGCCGTTCCTCGAACTGGCCTCGCTGGCCGGTTACAAGCTGCACGACGACAAGGACGGCACCCAGGCCGGCGGCGGCATCATCGCCGGCATCGGCTACGTGGCTGGCGTGCGCTGCCTGGTGATCGCCAACAACAGCGCGATCAAGGGCGGCACCATCTCGCCCACCGGACTGAAGAAATCCCTGCGCCTGCAGCAGATCGCCGTGGAAAACAAACTGCCGGTGATCACCCTGGCCGAGAGCGGCGGCGCCAACCTCAACTACGCCGCCGACATCTTCGTCGAGGGCGCCCGTGGCTTCGCCAACCAGGCGCGCATGTCGGCCATGGGCCTGCCGCAGATCACCGTGGTGCACGGTTCCAGCACCGCCGGCGGGGCCTATCAGCCCGGCCTGTCGGACTACGTGGTGGTGGTGCGCGGCAAGGCCAAGCTGTTCCTCGCCGGTCCGCCGCTGCTGAAAGCCGCCACCGGTGAAGTGGCCACCGACGAGGAACTGGGCGGCGCCGAGATGCACGCCCAGGTCGCCGGCACCGCCGAATACCTGGCCGAGAACGACGCCGACGGCGTGCGCATCGCCCGTGAAATCGCCGGCCTGCTGCCGTGGAACGCGCAACTACCGGCACGCCCGGCCAAGACTTACAGCGAGCCGCTGTACCCGGCCGAAGAGCTGCTCGGCATCGTCCCGGCCGACGCCAAGAAGCCCTACGACGTGCGCGAGATCATCGCCCGCATCGCCGATGGCTCGGCCTTCCTCGACTTCAAGAACGAGTTCGACAGCCAGACCGTCTGCGGCCACCTGGCCATCGAAGGCCAGCCCTGCGGCTTTATCGGCAACAACGGGCCGATCACCCCGAGAGGGGCTGCGAAAGCGGCGCAATTTATCCAGCTGTGCGAGCAGAGCAACACGCCGATCCTGTTCTTCCACAACACCACCGGCTTCATGGTCGGCACCGAGTCCGAGCAGAACGGTGTGATCAAGCACGGCTCCAAGCTGATCCAGGCCGTGGCCAACTGCACGGTGCCGAAGCTGACCATCGTCGTTGGCGGCTCCTATGGCGCCGGCAACTACGCCATGTGCGGCCGCGGCCTCGACCCGCGCTTCATCTTCGCCTGGCCCAACAGCAAGACCGCCGTCATGGGCGGTGCCCAGGCCGGCAAGGTGCTGCGCATCGTCACCGAGGACAAGCACCTCAAGGCAGGCAACCCAGCCGACCCGAAGATGCTCGACATGCTGGAAATGGCCACCGCGCAGAAGCTCGACAGCCAGTCCACCGCGCTGTACGGCACCGCCAGCCTGTGGGACGACGGCCTGATCGACCCACGTGACACGCGCAAGCTGCTCGGCTTCCTGCTGGATATCTGCGCAGAAACCGCAGTCCGCCCCCTCAAATCCAACTCGTTCGGCGTCGCCCGCCTGTAACCCTTCGGAGAACAATAAAAATGATCTTTACCCAGGAACACGAAGAGCTTCGCCGCACCGTCCGCAACTTCGTCGACAAGGAAATCAACCCGCACGTTGACGAGTGGGAAAAGGCCGGCGGCTTCCCCATGCACGATATCTTCAAGAAAGCCGGCGACCTCGGCCTGCTGGGTATCTCCAAGCCGGAAAAATTCGGCGGCATGGGCCTCGACTACAGCTACTCGGTGGTCGCCGCCGAAGAGTTCGGCACCATCCACTGCGGCGGTATCCCCATGGCCATCGGCGTGCAGACCGACATGTGCACCCCGGCCCTGGCCCGCTTCGGCTCCGATGAGCTGCGCGAGGAGTTCCTCCGCCCCGCCATCGCCGGCGACATGGTCGGCTGCATCGGCGTCTCCGAAGTCGGCGCCGGCTCCGACGTGGCCGGCCTGAAAACCACCGCACGCAAGGACGGCGACGACTACGTGATCAACGGCGCGAAGATGTGGATCACCAACTCGCCGTCTGCCGATTTCATCTGCCTGCTGGCCAACACCAGCGACGACAAGCCCCACGTCAACAAGTCGCTGATCGTGGTGCCGATGAACACCCCGGGCATCAGCCTCAGCCCGCACCTGGACAAGCTCGGTATGCGCAGCTCGGAGACCGCCCAGGTGTTCTTCGACAACGTGCGCGTGCCGCAACGCAATCGCATCGGCCACGAAGGCGCCGGTTTCATGATGCAGATGCTGCAGTTCCAGGAAGAGCGCATGTTCGGCGCGGCCAACATGATCAAGGGCCTGGAGTACTGCGTCGACAGCACCATCGAGTACTGCAAACAGCGCCACACCTTCGGCCAGCCGCTGATCGACAACCAGGTCATCCACTTCCGCATGGCCGAGCTGCAGACCGAGATCGAAGCCCTGCGCGCCCTCGTCTATCACGCCACCGAGCTGTACGTGAAGGGCCGCGACGTGACCAAGCTGGCGTCGATGGCCAAGCTCAAGGCCGGCCGCCTGGGCCGTGAAGTCACCGACAGCTGCCTGCAGTACTGGGGCGGCATGGGCTTCATGTGGGACAACCCCGTTTCCCGTGCGTATCGCGATGTGCGCCTGGTCTCCATCGGCGGCGGCGCCGACGAAATCATGCTGGGCATCATCTGCAAACTGATGGGCACCCTGCCGGGTAAAAAGAAAGGCTGAGGCTGTCGATGGTTCCCACGCTCTGCGTGGGAACCCCTGACGGGACGCTCCGCGTCCCAGCGGCGCAGAGCACCGCACAGCGCATTCCCACGCAGAGCATGGGAACGATCACGAGGAGCCTGTAATGGCTGAACTACCGAATACGCAAACCCTGCTACTGGAGCTGGCTGATGGCGTGCTCTACGTCACCCTCAACCGCCCGGACAGCCGCAACGCCATGAGCCTGGCGATGGTCGAGGAACTGCGCGCCGTGCTGCGTGCAGTACGCGGCGACCAGGCCGTGCGCGCCCTGGTGCTACGCGGCGCCGCAGGCCACTTCTGCGCCGGCGGCGATATCAAGGACATGGCCGGTGCGCGTGCCAAAGGTGGCGACGCCTACCGCGAGCTGAACCGCGCCTTCGGCAGCCTGCTGGAGGAAGCCCAGTACGCGCCACAGGTGCTGGTCGCCGTGCTGGAAGGCGCGGTGCTCGGCGGCGGCTTCGGCCTGGCCTGCGTCTCCGATATCGCCATCGCCCACCAGGACGCCAAGTTCGGCCTGCCGGAAACCAGCCTGGGCATTCTGCCGGCGCAGATCGCGCCGTTCGTGGTCAAGCGCATCGGCCTGACCCAGGCCCGTCGCCTGGCCCTCACCGCCTCGCGCTTCGACGGCGCAGAAGCGCTGCGCCTGGGTCTGGTGCACTTCAGCGAGGCCGACGACCAGGCCGTGGTCGACCGCCTCGCCGAATGCTTGCAGCAGGTACGCCAATGCGCTCCCGGCGCCAACGCGGCGACCAAGGCGCTGCTGCTGGCCACCGAGACGGAAAACCTCGGCAGCCTGCTCGACCACGCCGCCGGCCAGTTCGCCGAAGCGGTGCTGGGTGGCGAAGGCGTGGAGGGCACCATGGCGTTCATGCAGAAACGCAAGCCGAAGTGGGCGCAATGATTCAAGCAAGCCCAGTACTGACCCCCCCTCTCCCATTCATGGGAGAAGGGCTGGGGGAGAGGGCGTGTTGCCTGCCCCCTCTCCCTAGCCCTCTCCCCGAGGGGAGAGGGAACCGATTGAAGTAGCCCGGATGCAATCCGGGAACCGACACCCCGGATTGCATCCGGGCTACGACTAGCAGGAGCACAACGATGCCCGCCTTCAACAAGATCCTTATCGCCAACCGTGGCGAGATCGCCTGCCGGGTGATGCGCACCGCGCAGGCCCTGGGCTACCGCACCGTGGCGGTGTACTCCGCCGCCGACGCCGGCGCGCGCCATGTGCAGCAGGCCGACGAGGCCGTGTGCATCGGCCCGGCGCAGGTCAACCAGTCGTACCTGGTGATCGACAACATCATCGCCGCCGCGCAGAAGACCGGCGCCGACGCCATCCACCCCGGCTACGGCTTCCTCTCCGAGAACGCCGACTTCGCTCGCGCCTGTGAGGCCGCCGGCATCGTGTTTATCGGCCCGACCGTGGAAGCCATCCACCTGATGGGCAGCAAGCGCCTGTCGAAGATCGCCATGCTCGAAGCCGGCGTGCCCTGCATTCCCGGCTACGAAGGCGCCGCCCAGGACGACGAGACCCTGAGCCGCGAGGCGGCGCGCATCGGCTACCCGCTGATGATCAAGGCCAGCGCCGGTGGCGGCGGCCGTGGCATGCGCCTGGTGCACGAGGCCGGCGAGCTGCTGGCGCAGATTCGTACCGCACGCTCCGAGGCGCAGAACGCCTTCGGCTCCGGCGAGCTGATTCTCGAACGCGCGGTGATCCGCCCGCGTCATGTGGAAATCCAGGTATTCGGCGACCAGCACGGCAACATCGTTTATCTGGGCGAACGCGACTGCTCGGTGCAGCGCCGCCACCAGAAAGTGGTCGAGGAAGCGCCCTGCCCGGTAATGACGCCGGAGCTGCGCCAGGCCATGGGCGAGGCCGCGGTGAAGGCCGCCGCATCCGTAAGTTACGTCGGCGCCGGCACCGTGGAATTCCTCCTCGATCAGAGCGGCGAATTCTTCTTCCTGGAAATGAACACCCGCCTGCAGGTCGAGCACCCGGTCACCGAGCTGATCACCGGCCAGGATCTGGTCGCCTGGCAGATCCGCGCCGCCGAAGGCCAGCCGCTGCCGCTCAAGCAGGACGAGATCCGCCTTACCGGCCACGCCATGGAAGTGCGCCTGTACGCCGAGGATTCCGCGCACAACTTCCTGCCGCAGACCGGTGAAGTGCTGCGCTGGGAGCCGGCGCTGCTCGATGGCATCCGCATCGACCACGGCCTGGTCGAGGGCCAGGCCGTCACCCCGTTCTACGACCCGATGCTGGCCAAGGTCATCGCCTACGGTGCCACCCGCGACGAGGCCCGACGCAAGCTGGCGCGCGCGGTCGAGGACTGCGTGTTGCTTGGCGTCAACGGCAACCAGCGCTTCCTCGCCAACCTGCTCAAGCACCCAGAATTCGCCGCCGGCAACGCGACGACCGCGTTTATCGGCGAGCACTTCGCCGACGACCCGAGTCTGACCCCGCAGGCACCGGCTGCCGCCGAGCTGGCTACTGCCTGCGCCCTGCTCTACCAGGCCTCGGCCAATGCCCGCGCACACCAGTCCGACCTGGCCGGCTGGCGCAACGCCGGCGGCGCGCCCTGGCACTTCGTGCTCAAGCAGGGCGAGCAGAAACATGTGGTCGAGCTTGAAGTGCTGCAGTCCGGCGCACAGCCGCTGCTGCGCGCCCAGGTCGGCGAAGTTCAGGTCGAACTGCGCCTGCTGGCCTGCGACGGCCGCTGGGCCAGCCTGGAGCTGGACGGCATTCGTCAGCGCCGTGCCTATCACCTGGCCGGCGAGCACCTGTGGCTGTATGGCCATGCCGGCAATCTGGAACTGACCGACGTCACCCACGAACCGGCCGGCGGGCAGAACGCCGCCAGCTCCGGCACGGTGAAAGCACCGATGGATGGCGCAATCGTCGAAGTGCTGGTCAGCGAAGGTCAGCAGGTCAGCAAAGGCCAACTGCTGGTGGTGCTGGAAGCGATGAAGATGGAGCACCCGCTCAAGGCCGGCATCGACGGCGTGATCCGCCGTGTGCAGGTCAGCCAGGGCGACCAGGTGAAGAATCGCCAGCTGCTGGTGGAAGTCGAGGCCGCCGAAGCCTGACCTGCGAACTTACCCTGTAGGAGCCAGCTTGCTGGCGATCTGGCCCCGCTGATCGCCAGCAAGCTGGCTCCTACAAATGATGCCCGCACACTCCACGTAAGGGTCTCAACAACAAACAACAAGCCACGGAGCATGAGCATGTCCCTGCAAGGCAAAACCCTGTTTATCACCGGTGCCAGCCGTGGCATCGGCCGCGAGATCGCCCTCAAGGCCGCCGCCCAGGGCGCCAATATCGTCATTGCCGCCAAAAGCGCCGAGGCCCACGCCAAGCTGCCGGGCACTATCCACTCGGTGGCCGCCGAGGTCGAGGCCGCCGGCAGCAAGGCCCTGGCCCTGCAACTGGACGTACGCGACGAGGAAGCGGTGAAAGCCGCCATGGCCCAGGCCGCCGCCCACTTCGGCGGCATCGACGCGCTGATCAACAACGCCGGCGCCATCCGCCTCAAGGGCGTCGAGCACCTGGAACCCAAGCGCTACGACCTGATGTTCCAGATCAACAGCCGCGCGGTGATGGTCTGCAGCCAGGCCGTACTGCCCTACCTCAAGCAGAGCAAGGGTCACATCCTCAGCCTGTCGCCACCGATCAACCTCGATCCCAAGTGGTTCGCCAGCTACGGCCCCTACACCACCACCAAGTACGGCATGAGCATGCTCACCCTGGGCATGCACGAGGAATTCAGGAAGTACGGCATCAGCGTCAACTCACTGTGGCCGAAGACGGTGATCGCCACCGCAGCCATCGAATTCGAAGCCGGCGGCCCGGCGGTGATGAAGGCCGCGCGCCTGCCGGCAATCATGGCTGACGCCGCGTGCGCCATCCTCGCCAGCAGCGAGCGCACGATCAGCGGCCGCCTGCTGATCGATGAGGAAATCCTGCGCGAACAGGGCCAGGAAGACTTCGAGCAGTACCGCTACGATCCAAGCGGCAAGCTGATGACCGACCTGTTCGTCGACTGAGGCTTATTCCCTTCGCCCGGCAGATCCTGCCGGGCTTGCTCACGCCCTTATCCATGGCCACGATAGAAAACCGCTGCTTGCCGTCCTCCCCCACCGCCTACCCCGAACACTCCAGAACGCCCTATCTGGCCCTCCGCCCGAATCGACACGCAGGCCATGCCAGCGCTTATTGGCTGCGCTGCACTAAAAAATAGTTCGCCCTCTTCTGGCGACGCAGCGAAGCACAATGCCATTATTCTCCCCTGCTGAACCAAGAGAGTCTGGCCGAACACGCTCGCACATATTCAAGCAGGCAAGTTTTCGCACCAGCACCGAGCCGTTTCGCTACACAACTAGCCATCCATAAAACCCAATAAACTTCGGCGGCAGGCCTATGTGCCAGCCAGCCTTTGGCCGCTTGGCCAGGTTCACGTGAGCCACCTGACAATCCTGAGGACGTCATGAACACAGCTTTTCGCATCGTATGGAGCCACGCACGCCAGGCATTCGTCGTGACTGATGAACACACCGCCGCGCGCGGTAAATGCAGTGGCACACGTCGGATCATTGCCGGACTGAGCCTCAGTCTGTTGGCCGGTGGCGCGCATGCAGTCCCTGGCACCTGCTCTGGAGCCAGCACAACGATCAGCACAGCCGTCACCCACCAGTGCTACCTGCCCAATGGCGGCAGCGTGGCCGTCACCAACAGCGGCAGCATCACTGAGTCAAGTGGCCCGGCCGTCTATGCCTACAACGATTTCGGCACCATCAGCAACGCCGGCAACATTGTCAGCACATACGGTATAAACAACCTCCTACCTCCCGGCGCAGCCATCCTGCTGCAAGCTGGCGCTGGTGCGACCAACGGCATCAGCATCACCAACCTGGCCGGTGCGACTATTCATGGCAAAGAAGCAGGTATTCACGCAGATGGGTGGCTTTATGACATAACCATCGGCCATATCGACAATGCCGGCACTATTGTCGGTGACATTGCCGGGCTGTCCCTGGTCGGAACCACCGTTATCAATGGCATAACCAACACCGGCTTAATTGGTGGTGATCTGTACGCTGTGATGTTGGCCTATGGCAGTACCAACCAAATCAACAACGACGGCATCATTAACGGCAATGAGCATGGCGTTGCGTTGTTCGGCGCAAACGCCGATATGATCAACAACAGTGGCACTATCAACGGCAATACCTACGGCCTCAGTCTGATAGGCGCCTCAAACGTCGGACTGCTCAACAATAGCGGGATCATCAGTGCCGGAATGGTTGCCGTTGAAGTCTGGCACAGCTCGCACATCGACCGGCTGATCAACAGCGGTACGATCAGCAGTGACTATCTCGCCATTGAAGTAGTCGACGACGGCTCCAGCCTCAGCAATATCGACATCACTGGAACCCAGGCGCGCGTGATTGGGGACGTGTTCGCCCCAGCTAGCGAATTTACGCTCAAGTCTGGCGCCTCGTTCAGCAATGAAAACGCCTACGAAGTAGGTAGTTTCATCATCGAGAACGGCGCAGTCCTCAACATGGATATTGGCTCCACCAGCACGGATGAACTCGCTTCAGGTATCACGGCCAGCAATGGCCTGAACAATATTGGTACCTTGCAGCTGGCGGCCGGTGTAACCGGTACCCTGTACGGCGACTACACCCAGGCCACCACTGGCACCCTGAAGATCGGCGTGGCCAGCGACACCAGCTACGGCAAGCTGGTGGTCGATGGCAGCGCCACCCTGGCCAGCAACGCCAAGATCGCGGTGGACGTGACCGAGCCCAACTACAGCTTCAGCGTCCAGAGCCTGCAGGACGTACTGAGCGCCACCACCCTGAATAGCGACGGCACCTTCGCCGTCAGCGACAACTCGCAGCTGTTCAACTTCGGCGCCATCAAGGATGGCAACACCGTCGACCTGACCCTGGCCAGAGCCGCCAGCGTACTGGACAGCGTCCAGAGCACCGGCAACAACCCGGCCGAAGGCGCAGCTCAGGTGCTGGATGAGGTGATCGCCAGCGACCCAACCGGCGAGCTGGCTTCCCAGTTCGTCGGCCTGAGCAGCGAGCAGGAAGTCTCCGACGCCGTCACTCAGACCCTGCCCCTGCTTACCGGCGGTACCAGCGGCGCTCTTAGCAGCACTCTGTCCGGCATCAACCGGGTGATTCAGGCCCGCCAGGCCCACAATGGCGGTCTGTCTTCCGGCGACGCGCCACTGTCCGAAGAAAACCTGTGGATCAAGACCTTCGGTTCCTGGGCCGACCAGGACGAGCGTAACAACGTCTCAGGCTACGATGCTGACAGCAAGGGCCTGGCCATCGGTGCCGATGCAGCGGTATCCGAGCAAACTCGCCTAGGCCTGGCCTTTGTCTATGCCCAGACCGACGTCGATAGCGACTCCAGCATCGCTGCGCAGAATGCGCAGATCGATACCTTCCAGCTGATCGGCTACGGCAGCTACGCCCTGGCCCCCGATACCGAGTTGAACTTCCAGGTCGATGTGGGACAGAACCGCAACGAAGGCACGCGCCACCTGCCGTTCGCCGACAGCATCGCCAAGGCCGACTACGACAGCTACAGCGCCCATGCCGGCCTGGGCCTGGAGCACAGCCTGCGCTTCAGCGAACAACTGACCTTCGTGCCATCGGTGCGTGCCGACTACACCTGGATCGGCGAGGAGTCGTACCAGGAGAAAGGCGCCGGCACGCTGAACCTCGACGTTGACAGTCGCGATGCCGAGGAGCTGATCCTCAGCCTCGATGGCAAGCTCGATTACCGCATCAGCGCCAGCACCGTGCTCAGCGCCAACCTGGGTGCAGGCTATGACCTGATCAACGAGCAAACCGCCATCACCTCTAGCTATGCTGGGGCAGCAGGTGCGGCCTTCACGACCCATGGTCTCGATCCGGAACCGTGGCGGGGCCATGCCGGCCTGGGTCTGAGCCACACCCTGGACAACGGCACCGAAGTCAGCCTGCGCTATGACGCCGAGTCGCGCAGCGACTTCCTCAACCAGGGCGCCTCGGTCAAGGCCCGCTGGGCGTTCTGACGTTCGACCGACTCATTCTTGCAGGATGAGTCGGTGCATTCACCTCTTTGGCCAGGGATCCCCCGCGACCTATGCTGGGTATCCCCTGGTCATGGCGACTCTGCCTGATGCCTAACCTGCGCATACCCACCCTATTCCTGGCGCTGCTACTCGGGGCTTGCACCTCGGTACCGACAGCGGACATGCGCAGGCAACAAGCCATGGGACTGGTTCGCCAGCACGGCTGGCAGAGTATCGAGATCGACACGCCGTCTTTTGCCCTGCAAGCCTTCACCCCTGCACACCTCACCCGCGAGCGACACCTGACGCTGTATCTCGAAGGCGATGGTTTTGCCTGGCTCAACCGTAGCCAACCCTCAAGCGATCCGACTCCGCTCAATCCGCTCGCCTTACACCTGGCGCTGGCTCAGCCGGCTGGCAATGCCGCCTACCTGGCACGCCCCTGTCAGTTTCTGGCAGCTGACCGTGGCACCTGTGCGCAACGTTACTGGACCGATGCGCGCTTCGCCGAAGAGGTGGTCGCCAGCCTAGACCTGGCCGTCAGCCAGCTGAAAGCCAGCGCCCATGCCAAGCAACTCACCCTGGTCGGCTACTCCGGCGGCGCGGCACTGGCCCTGTTGCTCGCCGCACGCCGCGACGATGTGCAACGAGTTATCAGCGTGAGTGGCAATCTCGACCATGCGGCCTGGACCCGTCACCACAAGGTCCAGCCATTGCGCAGCTCGCTCAATCCGGCAGACCTGCGAACCAGGCTGGTGGAAATCAAGCAGGTGCACCTGGTGGGCAGCGCCGACCTGGTTACCCCATCTGAACTGACCGAAGGCTTTGTCGCCGGCTATCCGAGCCGAGCCACGGCCAAGGTCTGGGTTCTGCCTGGCTACGATCACGCACACAACTGGGCTGAGAACTGGCCAGAGCTTTGGCGCCGCATAGAAACCAGTACGCCCTGAACAGGGATGGCGTTAGCCGAAAACACAGCTAGTTGCGGAACTCGAACTGCAGCTCGGCACCTTCCACCGAATCCCAGTAGTCCTCGCTCTGGTCATTGGTGATCAAGCGACCATTGAGCTGGAACGGCCCCGGTTCAGTTGGCTTTTCCACGAACAACGGTGGCAACAAAGGCTCTGCCGGTAATTCCTCTAGCGGCTCGAATTCCATCTGCTCGACCAGTTCGGCCGGCAGACGCAGATCGAGTTTGACCGGTGGTAACGGCTGGGGTTTGACCGGCGGCACCTTGGCGGGGGCGGGTTGGTTCTTGTGCGGCTGGCTCTGCGTTGCAGCAGGTTTGGCGCTGACGGCCGGCTTGCTGGCAGCCGCTGCGGTGATGGCTGGTTCTGCCGGCACACTGGCCGGCGGTTCGCTCGCCGGAGCGGGCACTGCCTCGGTGCGCGACGGGGTCGGCAGCGGCGCGGGGGGTTTGGGTGGTTCGTCGCAGGCCGCGAGCAGGCCCAGCGCCAGCACCAGAGCAGTTAAACGAAAAGCTGTCATGGAAGGCAGGATCGAAACAGGACGCCTTATGCTCACCCCTGCCCGGCGTTATGGCAAGCAGAGCGCCTTGCCCTGATATTGCTAGCTAAGGCGCCAGGGCTGCAGATGGCTGCTATCCAGGCGCTGCCACTGGCCGGCCCGCACGAGTTCCTCCGGTGGCAGCCACAGCGCACCACGGGCCTCGAACTCGACCGAGGACAACGCCAGCAGCTGGCTCAGCTCGATGCGCCGTGCCTGCCATTCGCCGGCCGAGTCCTCATGCTCCCAGTCGCTCGGCAGTACGCGCAATTCGATACCGCCGACGTCGAAACCGAGGAACTGTGGCATGCAGCCGATATGGCTGGCCGTATCGCGCAGGGTGCGCTGCTGTACATCGAGCAGCAGCAGGTGCCACTGATCGGTGTCGACCCGCTCGCTGGCTTCCATGCGCCGGATATAGCGAGTCAGGGCCAGGTAGCGGCCATCCTCCGACCAGATCAGCGACGGCCCCAGGTTGGCCAGGCCCAGGCCGGAAGCGGTCAGTAAACAGCCACCGCCGCGTGGATGACGCTCGCGCAGGTAATGATCGAAAAACTCGCTCTGCGCGCCGAACAGCCACAGTGCATCACGGCCGCCCGGCGCCGGCAGGACGAAGTCGCCATCGGCATTGGCCACCTGAGATCGCTCGACCAGGCGCCAGTTCGGCAGCGCCTGCAGATCCTGTTCAACGACGCGCAGATCCAGTGGCTGATAATAGGGCCGCGTGCTGGCATCCCCCTCGACAAAGCGCGTGGCGCGCTCGGCGGCCGGGGCGGCCTGGTCGAAACGGCGCAGCGGCGTATCGTGCTCATCCCGGCCGAAGCGCCCGAGCACCTCGGCCAGGCGCAGCACGCCGCCACGGAAATCCAGTAGACGCGCCACCAGCGGCTGCCCGGCGTAAGCCAGCAGGCGGCGCTGCTGCAGATCGGCCACATAGACCCGATGCGCCACCGCCGGCGCCTCGGCAAAGGCGACCAGAGCCAGGTAGCGGCCGCAGTCGGAAACCCGGTGATCGAGCAGCCACTCGCCCTCCAGCTGCCAGTCGCCGATACGGCAGGCATAGGCGCCCAGGCGACCGTCCTGGCTGTCGCGGCGCCAGTCGAAGCGTGCTGCGACCTCGCCGAGCAGCGGTTGGCTCAACAGCCCCGCTTCACCGCGTACGCCCTGCCCCGCCAGCGGCTGCAGCAGGGTCAGGCGGCTGCGGCGGTATTCGCCGAGCAGGATGCGCCCCTCGCCATCGTGGCCCACGCCAACCTCGTTATCGCTATAGGTACTGTGCAGGCTGTAACCAAAATGCAGGTGATCGAGATAGGGCGCGTTGAAGCTGCCGGCCAGTTGCAACTGCTCCTGATCCAGGCAAATCGGCGCCTCCCAGAACAGATCCGGCTCGTCTTCGGCCTGGACCCAGCCGGCGGGCAGTTGCTGCCAGCCCTGGTCGGCCTGCCATAGCCACAGCGCGCGCGGCCAACGCCGGGTGGCGGCCAGGGTGATGGCGTGGCAGATCAGGGCCTGACCGTCGGCACGCCACAGCGGCTGCTCGTCGGCATCGATCAGCAGTTCGCTCAACGCGCCATCGATCTCCAGGCGCAGGGCCGGGTAACGCAGCAGTTCGGTGGGGTCGTCCAGCTCACGCAGGTTGTCCGGCAGGTGGCTGATGCCACGCAGGCGATGCTCGCCGGCCGGCGCGGGGAATGCCTTGTCCGCCGACGCCTGGTGCCAGCCTGGTTCCAGCCACAGGTCGCGTACCGCCACCAGATCGACGCCCTCGCTTTGCGCCAGCAGGTCGGCCAGCTGCATGCGATAGCCCTGGTTGCCCACCAGCGGGCTGTGCCGACCGCTGATGGCCTGGTCGGTGAACTCGTCGATTTCCCAGAACTCGCCGATCTCGGCATTGCGGTACACCCGCCGTTCCTGCCGATCGAGGATCAGCAGACCCCAGCCCTCGCGGCTCGGCAAGGGCGCGGCAAAGTAGCGGCCGCTACTGGAAAAGCGCACAGAGGAACCCAGGCCGTCGAGCAGCACGCCATCGGGAAACAGGTAGGTGCCGTAGGTCGGCCCGCCCATGGCGATCTCGCCCATGGACAGACAACGCACCGGCTCGCCCTCAGGAGTCAGCAGATCATCGCCATGCCAGGCGCTGGCCCCGCGCTGCGCGGGCGCCTCGATCGGCTGCGGCTTGGCCTTGGCCAGCCCCAGGTAGCGCTCGTAGCTGCTCACACAAGCCATGCCGACCAGCAGCAGAATCACGCAGACCGGAATACCCCACCAACTGGACATCCAGTTGAACACGGAAAAGCTCAAGCCGATGACCGAGGCAGTCAGCAACCAACTCAGCGCATTGGCAGTTTTCAGCCAATTGAGCCGGGCGCACAGGCCGCTCAGCAGGCCGAACGACAGCACCACAGCCAGCGCCACCAGAGGATGCAGCAGGGCCACGGCTACAATCGGCACGATCAGCTTGGCCAGTTCCCAGAGCAACATCAGGACGATCTTGCTCAGCGATGCCTTGGCCTCTTCCGGGGTTTCTTCGTACGACACGGCGCGGCTCCTTGCGCGAGAAGGAGCCGCATTTTAGCCGTACGTCAGCGCCACTAGCGGGAACTGGCCGGCTTTTCCGTCTCGCCCTGCAGACGCTTGAGCTCGGCGTCCAGATCTCGCTGCGGGTATTCCTGCTTGAGCACCGCCAGCAGCCGATCAGCGTCGGCGTGCATACCCTCCTGACGCAGACGCAGCACATTGTGCAGTTGCAGCTCCAATGGCGGCGCCTCGTCAACAGATGAGTGCCCGAGGGTCTCCGCCAGTTGATCCTCGCTCAGTGAGTCGCTCAGCCCTCCACCTGCCTGCGCCTGTGCATGGTCCTTGTCTCGCGCCTCGGAAGCGGCCTTGGCCTTGGCAAACGCCTGGGCGGCGGCCTGGTCTCGAGCCTTTGCACGAGCCATATCCGCTTCGACTGGCGCCGCGGCGGAATCGGCCAGGGCCTCGGCCGGCGGCGCTGCGGCCGGCTTGGCCGGTGCTGCCTGAGGCTGCAGAGCTGTAACCGGCGGGGAGGCCCTGTAGGCCACGTTGGGGGCGACCGCTCCGGCCATGGACTCGGCGGCCTCGGCCTTCTTGCTCGCTGCCTCGGCTTTTTTGTACTCCACCTCGGCAGACGGCTGGTGAGCTTCGCGGGCCACCTGCGGCGCCATTTCACCCAGCATGGGTGCTGCCGGCGCCTCGGCAGCGACCGGCGCGGGTATATCGTAGGCAGTGGGCGCCTGTTCCTGGGTGCGCCAGGTCAGGCTCAGGCTGATGCCCAGCGTGGCCAGACCGGCAAACGCCACCGACCAGCGGGTACGGCTGCCGCGGCCGAACAGCCAGCCATGCAGGCGCTGGGCGGCGCTCGGCGTAGCCGGCACGACGGCCTGGCGGGCGGCGGCAAGGATCAGCGCATCCACGGCGGCAGACGGCTCACCCTGGCTGTGCTGGCGGTAATGCTGCAGCAGTTGCTGTTCCTGCTGCAGGTCTTTGTCTTGGGGGCTCATGCGGATACCTCCTCGGCCGAAGCCGGATCGGCCAGCAGCCGACGCAACTTGTTCAACGCGTAACGCAGACGACTCTTCACGGTTTCCGCCGGGGTCTGGGTGAGGTCGGCGATCTCGTGCAGTTCCAGATCACCATGGGCGCGTAGCAGGAACACCTCCCGCTGCTCCTCGGGCAGGTCGGCCAGGGCTGCCTGCAGGCGCTCCTGGTCACGACTGAGCAGCAGTTGCTGCTCGGGGCCGGGGCCCGGATCGGCGCTGGCGTGCTGCTGCTCGTCGTACTCATCGAGCTTTCCCTGGTGGCGACCGGACTTGCGCCAGTGGTCGATCAGGCGGTTACGCGCGATCTGGTACAGCCAGGTCTTGAACAACACCGCCTCGCGTTGCTCGCTGGCGCTGCGGATCAGGCTCATCCAGGTGTCCTGGAACACCTCCTCGGCCAGGGCATGGTCGCCACACAGGCCCAGCAGGAAACGAAACAGGCCGAGGCGATGGCGCTCGTACAGCTGCGCAAAGGCCCCGGCATCACCTTGGCGATAACGCCGCAGCAGCGCGGCGTCATCGTCCTTCATGGGTAGGTTCAAGCACGTATGCTCATACATGTGAATGGAGGCTCGGGCAAAACTGAGCGAAGCGCCCCTGACTAGGCGCTTCGCCGCAGGCAGTAGACCGACTACGACAAGGCGGAGCAACAACGTCAGGGCAGTTTTGCATGGGCCTCCGGAGTTTGCAGGCTTTGCGCCAGTTCGACCAGCTGTACGAACTCGGCACGCAGGCCGTAGCGGTCTTCACCCTTGGCTCCACGGGCCAGCTTAGCGCTATCCGCCAGGCCGAACTCGCCGGTGTACTTGCCCTCTTTTAGCTGCTGGGCGAAGGCGGCCACGGCGGCGGCGAAGCGCAGGTCCTCGCTGGCCTGGGCGATCGGGGTCACGCCCTCGCCCTTATCGATCGGCACCTCAACCAGTTTGCTGCTGCCGCCCTCTGGCGCCTTGTAGCGCAGGCGCAGCCAGGCGATCTCGCCGGGTTTGCCCGCGGCCTTGCCGGCCTCGGCGTAGCGCAGCGGCTCCAGCCAGCCCTTGGCGCCGACCGGAACGATTTCATACAGCGCGGTAACCGTATGCCCGGCACCGATCTCGCCGGCGTCGATCTTGTCGTTGCTGAAATCCTCGCGCTTCAGCGCGCGGTTCTCGTAGCCGAGCAGGCGGTATTCGCTGACTTCGGCCGGGTTGAATTCGACCTGGATCTTCACGTCCTTGGCCACCACGGCCAGGGTCGAGCTGAGCTGATCCACCAGCACCTTGCGTGCCTCGCGCAGGTTGTCGATGTAGGCGTAGTTGCCGTCGCCGGCGTCGGCCAGCTGCTCCATCAACTGCTCGTTATAGTTATCGGTGCCGAAGCCCAGGGTGGTCAGCGACACGCCGGTCTTGCGCTTGTCGGCGGCCAGCTGCTTGAGGGTTTCGAAGTCGCTGATGCCGACGTTGAAGTCGCCATCGGTAGCCAGCAGGATGCGGTTGATACCGTCCTTGAGCAGGCCCTTCTGCGCTTCCTGATAGGCCAGCTGGATACCCGATTCGCCAGCAGTGGAGCCGCCGGCGCTGAGCTGGTCGATGGCCGCGCGGATCTTGGCTTTCTCGCTGCCGGCAGTGGACTCCAGTACCACGCTGGAGGTGCCGGCATAGGTGACCAGGGCCACGCGGTCCTGCGGGCGCAACTGATCGACCAGCAGCTTGAGGGTGCTCTGCACCATCGGCAGGCCTTCGCGGCGATCCATGGAGCCGGACACGTCGACCAGGAACACCAGGTTGGCCGGCGGCAGGTCGGCGGCCTGCATATCGGAGGCCTTGATCGCCACCCGTAGCAGGCGGGTCTGCGGGTTCCACGGTGAGCTGGCTAGCTCGGTGCCAACGCCGAATGGGGTGTCGCCACTCGGTTGCGGGTAGGCATAGGGGAAGTAGTTGACCAGCTCCTCCAGGCGCACCGCCTCCTTGGGCGGCAGGCTGCCGTCGTTAAGGAAGCGCCGCACGTTGGCGTAGCTGCCGGTATCGACGTCGATGCTGAAGGTCGACACCGGCTGCTCGGCCACGGCATGCACCGGGTTGTCGGCGACTTTCTGGTACTGCTCGCGGTACACGTCCTGATAGCCAAACTGGGCGCTGTCGGCCAGCGGCGCCGGCGCGATCATCGGCATGCTCTGCGGCATCATCTTGCGCGCCTCCATGGCGCCGGCGACGCTGACCGCTTCGGCCTTGATCTTGGCCGGCGCGCGATAGGCTGCATTGGCGTCCACTTCTTCATGCAGCACGTGCTGCTGCACGACCGGTTCGATCGGTTTGGCCGCGGCTTTTTTCTCGGCGTCGCCAGGGGCGTCGTTATTGGCGGCACTGCAGGCGGCCAGCGCCAGAGCCAGGCCGGCGCTGAAACCGGCGAGCAGGGGTTGGCGGATCAGGGTGCTGAGGTCGGACATGATGGCGGTCTCCTGGGGCGAAAGGTTCATTCGCTCAGGTAGACGAAGCCATCAAATCATTCGGGTTAAGGCGGGTGAAGAATCAGTGGTTCGCCGCGGCCTCCTGGCACAGCTGCCCGGCGAGCATACCGAGGGTCATCATCGCCCGCTCGGCCTCGCGATTCCACGGCACGCCGCAGGTCAGGCGCAGGCAGTTGTTGAACTGCTCGGTGTTGCTGAAGATCAGCCCCGGCGCCACGCTGATGCCCTGCTGCAAGGCCCGCACATGCAATTCCTTGGCACTGACCCGCCCGGGCAGGCTGACCCAGAGGATGAAGCCGCCATGCGGGCGGGTCATCTGCGTGCCTTCCGGGAAGTACTGCTGCACCGCCAGCTGGTAGGCGGTCATGTTCTTGCGGTACTCCTGGCGGATATGACGCAGATGGCGGTCATAGCCACCATTCTCCAGGTAGGCGGCCACACCCATCTGGGTGACGCTGCAGGCCGAGTGGGTGCTGAAGGTCTGCAGGCGCTCGATCTCGTCCTGGTGACGCCCGGCGATGATCCAGCCGATGCGCACGCCCGGCGAGATGGTCTTGGAGAAGCTTGAGCAGTACACCACCTGATCCTCGCGATCGTAGGCCTTGAGCGCCTTGATCCGGCCAGGCTCGAACAGCAGCTCGCCGTAGATATCGTCCTCGATCACCTGGATGCCGTAGTCGGCGGTGAACTTGAGCAGCTGCTTCTGGCGCTCCTCGGGCATGCTGCCGCCCATGGGGTTGCTCAGCCGCGAAGTCAGCACCAGTGCCTTGATCGGCCACTGGTTGGCCGCCAGTTGCAGGGCTTCCAGGCTCATCCCGGTAGTCGGGTCGCAGGGAATCTCGATCACCTTGAGACCGAGCAACTCGGCCAGTTGCAGCAGGCCGTAGTAGGTCGGCGACTCGGCGGCAATCAGGTCACCGGGTTTGGTCAGCACGCGCAGGGCCATGTGGATGGCATCCACGCAACCATGGGTGATCACCACTTCCGACGGATCGACGACCACTCCGGCATCGCGCATGCGGATCGCCACCTGGCGACGCAGCGGCTCGAAGCCAGGGCTGAACATGTAACTGAAGGCACGCGGGCTGTGGAAACGGGTGACCTTGGCCAACTGCTGGTGCAGCGCCCGCGCCGGCAGGTAATCGACGTGCGGCACGGCGGCGCCCAGCGGAAACACGCCGTCCTGACGCGAGTCGGTGAGCACCTGGCTGATGATGCTGCTGCGGGTGACCAGACTCGGTAGCTCGACCCGCGCGATGTCCGGTGTCGAGGCGGTCAGCGCGGCACTCTGGTGCACGTAGAAGCCGGATTGCGGACGGGCGCGGATCAGCCCCTGGTCTTCCAGATTGGCGTAGGCCTGCAACACGGTGGCGTGGCTGACGCTGAGTTGCGAGCTCATCTTGCGTACCGAGGGCACGCGCTCGCCAGGCTGGTAGACGCCGCGGCGGATATCCTCGGCGAGCTGCTGGGCGATGCGTTGGTAAAGCAACAAACTGGTCATGGCGAACACTCACTGAGTTTCTGTACCAGAACAGTAGCCGAACATGGGCAATATCGATGGGTACAGTTAGCGCTTTTCTCGACCGTACAGCACAGTCGCGCTCGTATAGCGCAGGCAACTGTTCCGCCCGCCCCGCCCGCTGCGCGCAGACAGAAAAAACCCCGGTGCCTCGCGGCTACCGGGGTTGTGTCGAGTCTTGCGTGGCTCAGCGACCGGGTTGCAGCTGGCCGGTTTCATCAGAAAAGACGATCTCCACCCGGCGATTCTGCGCACGCCCACGGCTGGAGGCGTTATCCGCGACCGGATAGGCCTCGCCAAACCCCTTCACGCTGATGCGCTGGCTGTCGATGCCCAGGTCGACCAGCACATCGGCCACGGCTTGCGCGCGGGCACGGGACAACTCGAGGTTTTCCTTGGCATCGCCACGCCCGTCGGTGTAACCCTCGATGCGCACAATGCGCCGCGGGTTGAGCTGGAGGAACTGCACCAGCTTGAGCACCGTACGGTTGGCCGACGCCTTGAGCTCGGCCCGCCCGGCATCGAACAGGACATCGCCCAGAGTCATCACCAGACCACGATCGGTCTCGGTTGCCGCCAGGTTGTTGGCCATCTGCTCATCGAACCACTGGCCGTGTTGCTGCAGGCTGAGCAGCTTGGCTTCGCGCAGGGCCAGCTGCAGGCGCTGGCGCTCCAGCTCCAGTTGGACCGCACGTTCCTGGTTCAGGCTCAGCTCGCTGTGCTGGCTGGCGATAGCGCTGTAGCGCTGGCTGAGATAGGCGTAGTGCAGCACATCATCGTTGCTGCCCCAGTAGCTGGACAGGCGCTGCGCACGCGCCAGGGATTCGCCGGCGCGGATCACGTCCTTCGGCGCACTGCGCAGTACGTCCGGGTTTTCCTTGACCTTCTGGAAGCTCGCTTCGGCGGCAGTCAACGCTTCGACGCTGTCCTGGCTGGCACAGCCACCGAGCAGGGTCAGGGACAGCAACACGCTGGCCAGGCCATGAGTACGGGTCACTGCTGATCTCCCAGTTGCTTGCGCAGACGCGTGATGCGGGTATTCAACTCGTCCAGTTGCGCCTGACTCTTCTGCGTCAGCACCTTGGCCTCGGCCAGGCGCGCATCCAGTTCGGCCTGTTCGGCGAACACCCGGGCTCGCTTGAAATCTTCCTCGCCCATGTTCTTTTCCGCGCGGGCGAGTTTTTTCTCGGCCAGCTGCATTTCGACTATCTGCTCATCGGCACCTACCGCACGGGCCTGTTCCACAGCCTTGACGGTGAGTCCCATCTGGGCGGTCGGTGCAGGGTCGTTGGCACAGCCGACCAGAAGCAGCGAGGCCAGGGCGGCGCTTGCAATTAGCTTGTTCACTGAACGGTTCCTACTCACTCGGCGGGACACTGGCGGGTTGCAGCTGCTGGCTTTTCCAACGCTCAAGATTGCGTTGCAACAAGGTTTCCGGCAGCCCGGTGGCGGTCAATTCTGTCATTTTTTTCGCCAACTGTCCGCGCAGCCAGGGATCGTTGCAGGCGGAGTTGTGCGACAGGGTAAGGAACAGGCCCTCACTGGAAATTGGCGGTTCCAGCGCCTGCAGATCTTCCATCAGACCAAGGGTATTGGCCAAGGCCACTCCGGGGTAGCGTTCGTAGAGCACATATTCGGTGCGCCCGAGCAGCAGTTTCTGGAAGGCCTGGGTCAGGCTGGGCACGCTCTCCAGGGTCAGGTTGGCCTTGGCGAAGGCATCGAACTGCTGGCCGAAGCTGTTGTTGACCAGGGTCCCGCCAACGCGACCGCGCAGGTCCTCCCAGCCGCTGTAAGGAAACTCGTGACCCTTGCGCACCCAGACCATGCTCGGCGTGACATAGAAAGCCGGATGCACGTAATCCATGCTTTCCAGGCGTGGCAAGGTGAGGAAGGCGCCGGCCAACAGATCGACGCGACCGGTGCGCACTTCATCCTGGGCCCGCGACCAGGGACCGGTGTGCATGACCTCAATCTCGACGCCGATCTGCTCGCCGATCTGCTGCAACAGATCGGCATTGGCGCCGATCAGCTTCTGGGGGTTCTGTGGATCTCGCCAGAGGTAAGGCGGGTACTCCGGATTACCTGTCGCCACCAGGCGCTCGCACTTGCCTGCCGCCCCGGCCAGCATCGGGGCCAGCAGACTCAGCAGAAGCAGCGAAGACGTAACAAACGACGGAGCGCGCATGGGCAATGTCCCGGCTTGATGTTCAAAGAGGCATGCGTCATATCTGACAGCCCGGAAGCGTATTAACAGGCTGTTGAAAAACTACCTGCGTTGTCATCGCGGCGTTAAAAACAGGCTCAAAATGCTCATTTACAGCTCGTAAACTGCGCTTTTTCGCCTGTTTTTGCCTTGCGCTGGCTGCCTCGCCAACGTTTTTCAACAGCCTGTTAATGCTAGCCTAAAGCCAACCTAAATAATTATTAGCGATAAGGATTCGCCATGAAAAAACTCCTATTCGGTCTCATTTTACTGCTGGCTGCGGGTGCCGGGGCGCTTTACGTGTCGCCGAGCGCACTGATCGGTAGCGTGCAGCTGGTCGAACGTGGCCTGGCCGGCCTCTCCTCCAAACAAGTCCAGGTCGCTAACGGGCAGATCACCTACTACGAGGGTGGCCCGGCAGACGCGGAGACCATCGTGATGATCCATGGTTTCGGCGCCAATCGCGACAACTGGCTGCGCTTCGCCCGTCACTTCACTGACCGCTATCACGTCATCGCCCTCGACCTGCCCGGCTTCGGTGAAAGCAGCAAGCAGGATGCCAATTATGACGTCGGCTCTCAGACCGAACGCCTGCAGGCCTTTCTCAAGGCCCTGAACATCGAACAGGCCCACCTCATCGGCAACTCCATGGGCGGGCACATTGCGGCGCTCTACGCCGCGCGCCACCCGAAACAGGTTGTGACCCTGGCCCTGCTGGACAACTCCGGCGTGACCTCGCCGAAGAAAAGCGAGATGTTCGAGCGTATCGAGCGCGGCGAACCCAACCCGCTGGTGGTACGCAAAGCCGAGGACTTCGAGACGCTGATGAACTTCGTCTTCGTCAGCCCACCGCCCCTGCCCGACTCGCTGAAGCGCCACTTCGCCGAGCAGTCGATGGCCAATCAGGAGCACTACGACCGAATCTTCGCGCAGCTGCGTGAGCGCTATATCCCGCTGGAGCCGGAACTGCAGAAGATTTCAGCCCCAACCCTGCTGCTCTGGGGTGAGCAGGATCGTGTACTGGACGTGTCCAGCATCGCGGTGATGAAGCCACTGCTGCGCCAACCCAGCGTGGTAATCATGAAGGATTGCGGGCATGCGCCAATGATTGAGCGCCCCGAAGAGACGGCCCGGCACTATCAGGCCTTCCTCGAGAGCAAGCGCTACTAAAAGGCAACAAAAAACCCGCTCGATGAGCGGGTTTTTTGTGGGAGCGGGAAGCTGGCTTACACCAGTTTTTCCAGTTCCGGTACGGCTTCGAACAGGTCAGCGACCAGGCCGTAGTCAGCCACCTGGAAGATCGGGGCTTCTTCGTCCTTGTTGATCGCGACGATCACTTTGGAGTCTTTCATGCCCGCCAGGTGCTGGATGGCACCGGAGATGCCGACCGCGATGTACAGCTGCGGTGCGACGATCTTGCCGGTCTGGCCAACCTGCATGTCGTTCGGTACGAAACCGGCGTCGACAGCAGCGCGCGAGGCACCCACAGCAGCGCCCAGCTTGTCGGCCAGGGCATACAGGTGCTTGAAGTTGTCACCGTTCTGCATGCCACGACCGCCGGAAACGACGATCTTGGCAGCGGTCAGTTCCGGACGATCGGACTTGGCCAGCTCTTCGCCAACGAAGGCGGATTTGCCAGCGTCAGCCGCACCGCTCACTGCTTCAACAGCAGCAGAACCGCCTTCGGCGGCAACCGGGTCGAAACCGGTGGAGCGCACGGTGATCACTTTCACGGCAGCCGAAGACTGCACGGTAGCGATGGCGTTACCGGCATAGATCGGGCGCTTGAAGGTGTCGGCGCTTTCAACGGCGATGATCTCGGAGATCTGATCGACGTCCAGCTGGGCAGCAACGCGCGGCAGCACGTTCTTACCGTTGCTGGTGGCGGCAGCCAGGATGTGGCTGTAGCCCTTGCCCAGTTCGGCAACCAGCGGCGCAACGTTTTCCGGCAGCTGATGAGCGTAGGCAGCGTTGTCGGCAACCAGAACCTTGGCCACGCCAGCGATCTTGGCAGCGGCTTCGGCAGCAGCGCCGCAAGCGGCGCCAGCAACCAGAACGTGGATGTCGCCACCGATTTTCGCGGCAGCGGCAACGGTGTTCAGCGTGGCAGGCGCCAGGGCAGCATTGGTGTGTTCAGCGATAACCAGGATAGTCATTTAGATTACCTTCGCCTCGTTCTTCAGTTTCTCGACCAGTTCAGCCACGGACTTGACCTTGATGCCGGCGCTGCGGGCAGCAGGCGCTTCGACTTTCAGGGTCTTGACGGTGGAAGCGGTGGAAACACCCAGGGCGTCCGGGGTAACCACGTCCAGCGGCTTCTTCTTGGCTTTCATGATGTTCGGCAGCGATGCGTAGCGCGGTTCGTTCAGGCGCAGGTCAGTAGTGACGATTGCCGGCAGATTCAGCGCAACGGTCTGCAGACCGCCGTCGATTTCGCGAGTCACGTTGACTTTGTCACCAGCCACTTCGACTTTCGAAGCGAAGGTGCCTTGGCCGTAACCGGTCAGAGCGCCCAGCATCTGGCCGGTCTGGTTGTTGTCGCTGTCGATGGCTTGCTTGCCCAGGATGACCAGCTGCGGCTGCTCTTTATCAACCACGGCTTTCAGCAATTTGGCCACGGCCAGAGAGTTCAGCTCGTCGTTGGACTCGACCAGAATGGCACGATCAGCACCCAGAGCCAGTGCGGTACGCAGCTGCTCCTGAGCGGTGTTCGGGCCGATGGTGACGACGACGATTTCGCTCGCAACACCCTTTTCTTTCAGGCGTACGGCTTCTTCCACGGCGATTTCGCAGAAGGGGTTCATCGACATCTTGACGTTGGCGAGGTCGACGCCGGAGTTGTCCGCTTTGACGCGAACTTTGACGTTGTAGTCGACCACTCGTTTGACAGCTACAAGAACCTTCATGGATTCCTCGTTACTCTCCGGTGAATAAGAATGTCGCCAAGTCGAGCCTGGCCGGTGATGCAGGTCGGCCGGAACCGACGGTCAGCCCATACGGCGAACGCAAAACCGCCCGTATCTTGACCGCAACGCCTTTTTCGGTCAACACGAAAAACCGCCCTTCCATCCGCCGCCAAGCCTTGTCCTGCCGGGGTTTAACAAAATTCAAACAAACGTTTGTATTGGACGTGCCCGAGGCTGTAGATATAATGCCCACGCGCAGGCCAGAGAAAGCCTAGCCCCAAAGCAAAAATCAATAACACCGAAGAGCCTTGAGTAGGAGATTTCTGTGGAACGCGAATTTATGGAATTCGACGTCGTCATCGTCGGTGCCGGCCCGTCCGGTCTGTCCGCCGCCTGCCGACTGAAGCAGAAGGCCGCCGACGCCGGCAAAGAGATCAGCGTCTGCGTGGTCGAGAAGGGCTCCGAAGTCGGCGCTCACATCCTCTCCGGCGCGGTGTTCGAGCCGCGCGCGCTGAACGAGCTGTTCCCCAACTGGCAGGAGCTCGGCGCCCCGCTGAACACGCCGGTCAAGCGCGACGACATCTACATGCTGAAGAGCGCCGAAGGCGCTATCAAAGTCCCCGACCTGTTCGTGCCGAAGACCATGCACAACGAGGGCAACTACATCATCTCCCTGGGCAACCTGTGCCGCTGGCTGGCCCAGCAGGCCGAGGCCCTGGGCGTCGAGATCTACCCGGGCTTCGCCGCCCAGGAAGCGCTGATCGACGAAAATGGCGTGGTGCGCGGCATCGTCACCGGTGACCTGGGTGTCGACCGCGAAGGCCATCCGAAGGAAGGCTACTACACCCCCGGCATGGAACTGCGTGGCAAGTACACCCTGTTCGCCGAAGGCTGCCGTGGCCATATCGGCAAGCAACTGATCCAGAAGTACAACCTGGACAGCGAAGCCGATGCCCAGCACTACGGCATCGGCATCAAGGAAATCTGGGACATCGACCCGGCCAAACACGAGCAGGGCCTGGTGGTGCACACCGCCGGCTGGCCGCTGGACGTGGTCGGCACCGAGAACACCGGTGGCTCCTTCCTCTATCACCTGGAAAACAACCAGGTGGTGGTCGGCCTGATCGTCGACCTGTCCTACGGCAACCCTTACCTGTCGCCGTTCGACGAGTTCCAGCGTTACAAGCACCACCCGGTGATCAAGCAGTACCTGGAAGGCGGCAAGCGCGTGGCCTATGGCGCTCGCGCCATCTGCAAAGGCGGCCTGAACTCGCTGCCGAAGATGGTCTTCCCGGGCGGCGCCCTGATCGGTTGCGATCTCGGCACCCTGAACTTCGCCAAGATCAAGGGCAGCCACACCGCCATGAAGTCCGGCATGCTGGCTGCAGAAGCGGTAGCCGACGTGCTGCTGGCCGACGGTCAGGGCGGCGACCTGCTGAATGGCTACGTCGATGGCTTCAAGGCCAGCTGGCTGTACGACGAGCTGTTCCGCAGCCGTAACTTCGGCCCGGCCCTGCACAAGTTCGGCCCGCTGATCGGTGGTGGCATCAACTGGCTGGACCAGAACATCTTCGGTGGCAAGATCCCCTTCACCCTGCACGACACCAAGCCGGACTATGCCTGCCTGAAGCCCGCTGCAGAATCGAAGCGTATCGACTATCCGAAGCCGGACGGCAAGCTGAGCTTCGACAAACTTTCCTCGGTGTTCCTCTCCAACACCAACCACGAGGAAGAGCAGCCTTGCCACCTGAAACTGGCCGACGCCAGTATTCCGCTGAGCAAGAACCTGCCGCTGTACGACGAGCCGGCACAGCGTTACTGCCCGGCTGGCGTGTACGAGATCGTCACCCAGGAAGACGGCGAGAAGAAGTTCCAGATCAACGCGCAGAACTGTGTGCACTGCAAGACCTGTGACATCAAGGACCCGGCCCAGAACATCACCTGGATCGCTCCGGAAGGCACTGGCGGCCCGAACTACCCCAACATGTAATTCGAGCCGTAGTGAAAGAGCCGCCGCGAGGCGGCTTTTTCTTGCCTGCGATTTGGTGCGCACCGATATGCCCCTCGCCCGCCATCCGGCAGCGGCAAGCGTGCTGGATAGACGCATACCATCCATGGCGTTAGAGGGTGCGCCGTATGCATTTGATGGCTCCGAGGACACCCTGCCGAGCTGATTGCCGAGCGGGCTGATGGTTTGGGTTTCGCCCACCCGCACGAGTCACTTTCCCTTGCTCGCACAAGAGAAAGTAACCAAAGAGAAGTGCGCCCCGGCATCCGGCCCTGCGCTTCGCTCCAGGTTCCCTCCCTCCGGCGCTGCTCCGGGGGCCGGCTTACAAGGGCCATCCATGGCCCTTTAAGCCTCTCGCCGCATCCCTGCGCTGCGCTCGCCCTGCGGGCCAACCTACGGCTGTTACTCCGCTTCGCTACGTTTCGGCCTCCTGACGGGGACTCGGGCTCCGAGCTGCTTGATGGCTCTTTTTCTTGCCGCTACGCGGATTTGCTTTCCACCCTGCAAACCATGGAGCTGCACACCACACGCTAGTGGTACATCGCCAACAAAAAGGGCTCCCGAAGGAGCCCTCTTGTACAGCGCTACAAGATCAGTGCGCGAACAGCGAACCACCGACCTTGCCGGCGAGTTTCTCCGGTTTGATCAGGAAGCGCGCCAGGGCTGGCAGCAGCCACAGGGCACCGAACATGTTCCACAGCAGCATGAAGGTCAGCATCAGACCCATGTCGGCCTGGAACTTGATCGCCGAGAAGATCCAGGTCACCACACCGATGGCCAGGCACAGACCGGTGAACAGTACGGCCTTACCGGTGGACTTCAGGGTCTGGTAGTAGGCTTCCTGCAGGGTCATGCCGGCACGCAGGAAACTCTCCAGGCGGCTGTAGATGTAGATGCCGTAGTCGACACCGATACCCACACCCAGCGCGATCACCGGCAGGGTCGCCACCTTCACACCGATACCCAGCCAGGCCATCAGGGCGTTACCCAGGATGGAGGTGAGGATCAGCGGCAGGATGATGCACAGCATGGCGCCAAACGAACGGAAGGTGATCAGACACATCACCGCCACGCAGACGTACACCAGCACCAGGATGATCAGCTCGGACTTGGCGATGACCTCGTTGGTTGCCGCCTCGATACCGGCGTTACCGGCTGCCAGGATGAACTCCAGGCCGTCCTTGTTGTGCTCCTTGGCGAACTCCTGAGCCACGCCCACGGCGCGCTTGAGGGTTTCCGCCTTGTGGTCGTTGAGGAACACCAGCACCGGCGCCAGCGAGCAATCGGCGTTGTACAGGCCATCGGCACGCGCGATGGAGTTGTTCAGCACGTCCGGGTTGCGCGACAGGGTTTCCCATTTCAGGTTGCCCTCGTTCATGCCCTTGATCACCTGCTTGGACACGCTGACCATGGAAATGGCCGACTGCACGCCCTCGGTGTTCTCCATGCGCCACATCAGCTCATCCATCGGCGCCAGGGTGCCGTGGGTCGAGCAGCCTTCGTTCGGCGTCTTAACCATCACCACCAGTACGTCGGAACTGGTCGAATAGTTGCTGATGATGAAGTTGTTGTCCTGGTTGTAACGCGAGTCCGAACGCAGTTCCGGCGCACCCTGATCGAGGTCACCGATCTGCAGGTTGGCCTTCTGGTACCAGAAGCCACCAATACCCGCCGTCAGCGCGATGACTACCGAGATCGGCGCCACCACCGGATGGGCGAAGTTGGACAGCAGGCGCCAGAACGGATGCTCGCGGCAGGCGTCCTTCTTGCTGCGCTCGACCGCCTTCTTGCTGATACCGATGTAGGAAATCGCTACCGGCAGCAGAATCAGGTTGGTGAAGACGATCACGCCGACACCGATGGAAGCGCCAATGGCCAGCTCGCGGATTACGCCGATATCGATCACCAGCAGGGTGATGAAGCCGACGGCGTCCACCAGGATGGCAATCATCCCCGGCAGGAACAGCTGGCGGAACGTACGACGTGCGGCGGTCAGGGCGTTGTCCGCATCACTCGATTGCAGGGCGATACCGTTGATCTTCTGCACGCCATGGGAAATACCGATGGCGAAGATCAGGAACGGCACCAGCATCGAGTAGGGGTCGAGACCGAAGCCGACCAGGTGCATCAGGCCCAGCTGCCAGATCACCGCGATCAGGGTGGTCGAGACCACCGAGATGGTGGAACGGATACACCAGCTGAACCAGTACAGCAGGACCAGGGTGATGACCAGGGCGATACCGAAGAACGCCACGACCATGATCAGGCCATCGATCAGGTCACCGACCTTCTTGGCAAAACCGACAATGTGGATCTGCACATTGGGGTTCTGTGCCTGGAACTTGGTGCGGATCTTGTCTTCCAGCTCGTGGGAGAACTGGCGATAGTCGAGCTTGAGCAGCTCGCTCTGGTTTTCCGGGTTCGGGTAGGACTCCAGCAGCGGCACATCGACGATGCTGGACTTGAAGTTGTTCGCCACCAGGCGACCGACCTGACCGGACTTGAGCACGTTGCCGCGCAACTCTTCCAGGCTCTGCGGCGAACCGTCGTAGGTCTGCGGGATCACTTCGCCGCCATCGAAGCCCTCTTCGGTCACCTCGGTCCAGCGCACGCTGGGACTCCACAGCGACTTCAAGCCGGAACGATCGACGCCGGAGATGTAGAACACCTCGTCATGGATCTGCTTGAGCGTCTCCATGTATTCCTTGCTGAAGATGTCACCATCCTTGGCTTCCACGGAAATACGCACGGTATTACCGAGGTTGGCCAGGTCGTTGCGGTGCTCCATCATCTTCTGGATGAAGGGGTGATCCAGCGGAATCATCTTCTCGAAACTGGTCGAGGGACGAATCATCGAGGCCTGCCAGAGCAGGAGCGCAGTGACCAGCAGACAGAGCGTGATCACTATCGGCCGGTTGTTGAAAATCAGGCGTTCCAGAAAGGTTGCCTTGTCCTGGTGATGGTTACTCATCGTACTCATACCCTAAAAAGCCCGGCTTATTGTTGTTGGCCCGCTGTGGCGCCATTCTCTGTCGCGAGCAGCGCGCCACCTTGACCGACGAGGACCAGGTTGCCTGCCGCATCATCCGTCACACCGGCCAGCGAGGCACGATCGGAACGGTTGACCACGGAGAAGCTGCGCCCGGCATCCGTGCTCTTCAGCACGCTGCCACCATGCCCAACGATGACCACGGAGCCATCCTTGAGCAGGCTGCTGCCAGCCAGACCGAATTCCAGCACGCCGGAGTCGGAGCGCAGCTGCAGGGCTTGCCAGGTATTACCGAAGTCGGCCGAGCGGAACAGATTGCCACGCAGGCCATAGACCAGCAGGGTGTTCGGGCTGGTCGTGCCTTGCGCGCCAAACAGCGAACCTTCATACGGGCCGGTCACGCGTTCCCAGGTCTGCCCCCAGTCGGCGGAGCGGAACATGCTGCCCTGCTCGCCCACCACGAACAGGCCGGCATCCTTGACGGCGGCAATGCCGTTCAGGTGATAGCCGTCTTCGTTGTCCAGGCGATCACTGACATCGTTCCAGGTCTTGCCGGCATCGCTGGTTTCCAGCAACGCACCATAGGCACCCACGGCATAGCCACGGTTCTCATCCTGGAACCAGATATCCAGCAACGGCGCTTCACGCTCGAGGTCTTCGTGCTGCAGGGTCCAGTTGGCACCACCGTCGGTGGTCGCGAGGATCTGCGCATCGTGACCGACGGCCCAGCCTTTCTTGTCATCGACAAAGAACACACCGGTGAGCATCTGCCGGGACGGCACACGGGCCTGCACCCAGTTGCGTCCGGAGTCGTCGGAAAACAGGATATGACCACGATCACCTACCGCCACCAGACGCTTGCCGGCATGGGCGATGTCCAGCAGCAGGCTGCTGACAGCCTTGGGCGATTCGATGGAGAACACCGCCGAAGCTTCCGCTGCGACGGCCTGCATAGGTGCGGTCAACGCCAGAGCGGAGACGACACCGAGCAAAGACAAAGCCTTTGCCAGCGGTGATAGAAGACGGTTGGAAACCTGAACGGAGTGCAGGTTGCCGGAGCGGGTGGGCCGCAGAGCGGGCTCACGCATAAAACTTCCCCCTTTATTCTTATAGGTGGGTGCATGCCTTATTGGCAGACCCCGCATGCTATACGGCTTTGGAAAAATCTGACAATCGGCGTGACGTTATGTTTTGTTAAGCGCCCTGCCCCGCGCCTCTGCGCAGTTCCGCAGCTTATATGACAAAGGCCGCTACAACTGTAGCGGCCTTTGTGCCTGCCGTGGATGTTCAACGCGTACCGAGGCGCCGCAGGGTTGCCACCGAGAAGTGACTGGCTTGCGGCGTGGGCTGACTGAAGTCACTGGTGCCGCGCTCTTCGTTATCCAGGTTCTGCACGTAATAGCGCCCGGATTGCAGATCATGGAACACATCCAGCGCCGACCAGGTGGTCGGCAACTCGTAGTAGTTCTTCAGATAGGCCAGCGAGACGCGCCACAGTTCGCCGCGACTGTCGTACTGGTCGACGGCGGCGGCCTGCCAGCTGTCCTCGTCGAGGTACAGAGTCCGCTTGCCATACACATGGCGGGCGCCCGCCTTCAGCTTGCCCTCGACCACCCAGACCCGGTGCAACTCGTAACGGGTGTACTGCGGATTGAGATGACCCGGCTTGATCAGCTGCTCGTACTTCACCTGTGGGCTGGACAGTCGGTAGTTGTTGTACGGAATGTAGATCTCGCGCTTGCCCAGCAACTGCCAGTCGTAACGATCCGGCGAGCCGTTGAACATATCCTTGTCGTCGGCGGTCATCAGGTTGTCGGCGGTGGTCAGCGGGGTGTCATACGCCACGTTCGGCGCCCGCCGCACGCGCCGCTGACCGGCGGCATAGGCCCAGGCCTGACGCGCCTGAGTGACCTGATCCAGGGTCTCATGCACCAGCAAAGCGCCACCGGCCAGACGCGCCGGCGCCTTGGTCTCTGCCATGTAATAGAACAGCAGATTGTCCAGATCGGCGACCGAGCCGTTCTGCAGGTAGTAATTGAACAACGCCTCCTGGCGCACGGTCACCAGGCCGTAGCTGCCGTTGCGCTGCACGCTGGCATCCGAGGACTGACGCACCGCATAGGTGCCGCGATAACGCGCGATATGGTTCCACAGCGCTTCGACGCCATTCTGGGCAATCGGAAAGGGAATGCCGCCGTAAGCGCCGGAGAAACCGTTGCCGTCCTTCAACAGGGTGGCTGCGCTGGCGTTCTTGCGCGTGTTGTCATACACCCACTGCGGCGCCGACGCAGTGCGGCGGCTCGGGTAGACCGGAATCTGGAAGCTGTCCGGATAAGCCTTGAACAGGGCGATCTGGCCCGCGGTCAGATTAGCCTTGTACTGTTCCAGATTGGCCTGGGTGATGGTGAACAGCGGCTTATCGTCCGCAAACGGATCGACATGGTGCTGCCCGGCGCCGGCGTAACTGGCCGGCGGCTGGGTAATGCCACCGTTCCAGGCGGGGATGGTGCCTGCGGCATTCGCTGCCTTCTCGCCACCCAGCGGCATCAAGCTGACCCCAAGCTTGTCCGCTTCCTGCGGCGACACGGCCGCCATGACATTCGACAGGCACACCAGCAGGCCCGCCGCGAAAATTCCTTTCAACATTCCGTTGCTCCCTTCGTTCAGGCCAGCTGAGCCAGCCGCTTCTACTCATCACCGCCAGGCTGCGGCGGAAAAACCCATGCGTTCCGGAAAACCTGCCGCGCTACAAGGCGCGCGCATGGTACAGGGCATGGTCGGTGATGACCCAGTGACAAGCTGGCAACCTGCCAGCTCGACCGCGGCGCAGTTAAGCAGATTGGCAGCGGCAAAAGCGCCGAGCAGCGCACGCGCAAAGGCAGCGACCAGAAGGTCCGAAACAGGCTGTTAGGTCAGGAGGAAAAATGTCGGCACGGTCACAGACCGTGCCGCAAAGGGCCACTCGAACGAGCGGCCGGAGTAGCACGTGGACGCGACGCAGGCCAGGCCTGCGCCGGAGGGCAGGAAAACTCAGCGGGTACCGCGGCGACGCAGGGCGGAAGGCGTGAACTGACTGTCCTCGGGGACTTTCTGGAAGAAATCGACGGTGCCCGGCTCCTCGCTATCGAGGTTCTGCACGTGGTAACGGCGCCCCTGCAGGTCGTGGTAGGCCTCCATCGCCGACCAGGTGGTGGGCAGGTCGTAGTAGTTCTTCAGGTAGGCGATCGACACGCGCCACAGCTCGTTGCGCCCGTCGTACTGGTCGACCACCGCGGCCTGCCAGCTGTCCTCGTCGAGGTACAGGGTGCGCTTGGAGTAGATGTGCCGCGCACCGGGCTTCAGCGTGCCCTCGACCACCCAGACCCGGTGCAGCTCGTTGCGCGTCAGTGCCGGATTGACGTGACCGACCTGCAGCAGGTCGCTGTACTTCACCTCCGGGCTGGAGATCTTGTAGTTGTTGTAGGGAATGTAGATTTCCTTCTTGCCCAGCAGCTTCCAGTCGTAGCGATCCGGCGCACCGTTGAACATGTCGGTGTCATCGGCGGTACGCAGCCCCTCGGAGGCGGCAATCGGCGTGTCGTAGGCCAGGTTCGGCGCACGCCGCACACGGCGCTGACCGGCGCTGTAGGCCCAGGCCTGGCGCTGTTCCTTGACCTGATCGAGGGTCTCGTGGACCAGCGCCGCACCACCGGCCAGGCGCGCCGGGCTCTTGGTGAAGGACAGGTAATAGAACAGGATGTTGTCCAGCTCGGCGTAGGCGCTTTTCGGGTCGTAGTAGCGGAACAACGCCTCCTGCTCGGACACCACCGGCGAATAGGCGCCATTGCGCTGCACCGCCACTTCCGCCGAGCGACGCACGATATAGCTGCCGCGATAGCGCACGATATGGTTCCACAGCGCCTCGACGCCGCTCTGCGGAATCGGGAAGGGAATGCCACCGTAGGCATCGGCGAAACCGTTGCCACCCTCGACCAGCTTGGCAGTGGCGGCATTCTTGATGCTGTTGTCGTACACCCACTGCGGCGCCGAGCCCGAGCGCCGGGTCGGGTAGATCGGCATCTGGAAGCTGTCCGGATAGTTGTTGAACAGGGCGATCTGCCCCGCCGTCAGCTGGTCCTTGTACTGCTCCAGATTGGCCTTGGTGATGGTGAACAGCGGCTTATCGTCCGGGAACGGATCGACATGGTGCTTGCCCTTGCCCGCGTACCCAGCCGGGGCCTGGGTGATGCCGCCGGTCCATGCGGGAATGGTGCCGGCGGCGTTGCCGGCCTTCTCTGCCCCGAAGGGGGTCAGGCTGGAACCCAGCTTGGCGATATCCTGCGGTGCGACTGCAGCCAGCGCACCGCCTGCGTACAGGGTCAGGGCCACCGCCGCGCCGATCAGCGAGCGTTTCTTCAACATTGCAATTCTCCGTTAGCGTGCCAACGGCCAGGCCTCTGGAGCCTGACCGCTGCGAAAGGGGTTAGAAGGAATACTTGACGTTGATCCCGACGTTGTCGCGATCACGGCCACTGTTGTTCTGCCCGCCGCCGTAGAACTCGGTGTACTGCAGCTCTGCTTCCAGGCTGTTGAGGTAACTGGCACTCATGCCGACCGTGTAGGCCATGGCCCCTTCGACGAAGTTGCCGGTCTGGTGCGAGTTGCCCTGGAAGTTGTTCTTGAACACGGCGAAAGGCGACAGGTTGACCCCGGCATAGACGTCGTTCCAGGTGCCGTACAGGGCCATGGTGTAGCCATAGGCATCACGGCTGATCTGATCCGCGTCGTCGTAACCGGACACGTAGGCACCATTGGGCCGCCCGGCGAAACCACGTTCGGAGCCGTCGTAGGCGGTGTAGCTCAGGCTACTGGCACGCACATGCTCGGAGGCCAGTTCGGCCACGCCGAACAGCGAGTCGAAACTCAGCCCCGCGCCAAAGTTGTAGATGGTGCCCAGCGAAGCGTTGTAAGCCTCGACCCGTTCGTAGTTATGGAAGATCGGGCTGCGGCACAACTGTTTACCGGAGATAGCCGCACAGGCCTGGTCACCCGATACGCCGCCATCGTAGATGTTGGTCTGGCCGAAGAAGCCCTGCCCCAGCAGGTCACCCAGCAGGTCGTTGGTGGCGCTCAGGCCAACCGGCAGATTGGGCCGGTAAGCCAGCTCGCCGAATACCGACGCCTCGCCGATGGTGGTGTTGAAGCTGAAGCCGTAGACGCGGACGTCTTCGACATACTCGCGGCGGGCGATGGCATTGCTGGCGGCGTCGAGGGTGGCGACCGCCGGGGCGAACGGCCCCTGCGCGGCACCCAGGGCAGCCATGTCGACGCCCTGATAGTCGCCCATGTCCACCGCAATCTGCGGCTCCTTGGCGTGGTAATTGATGTAGTAGAAGCCGAACTCGGTCAGGTTCAGCTCCTCGGCCACATAGCGCAGGGCGAAGCCGTACTGGCCGTCATTCTTGGCGTTGATGTCGCCGCCGACATTGGCCACTTTGAACGTATTGGTAGTGGAATTCAGATAAGCATTCGGCCCGAAGGGTCCGTTGCCCACCAGGCCGGAGGCGGTCTCTGCCTGGTAAGCGGCCATCACTGTGCTGACCAGCGGGTTGTCATACACGGTGTAGGCGGTACTGCCGCCCGCGGCGAACAGATCGGTCTCGGAGAAGTAGGTACCGACCGGGTCGATCGCACTCTCCTTCCAGTTCCACTGGTAGAAGGACTCCAGCGACAGGTTGTCGGTCAGGCCGATATTGAAGTTGAAGGCCTCGACCGGCACCAGCACTTCTTTCAGCTCTGCGCCCGGCAGGCGGAACTTGGCCGCATCCACCGGGTTGGTGGTGTTGATCCCGCCACGGTAGAAGATGCCCTCGCCCCAGTTGAACACCTGGCTGCCGACCTTGACGGTCAGCGGCATATCACCCACATCCCAGTTGCCATACACATAGGCATCGAGGATCTGCGCATCGCGCCCGGCCTTGTGCCGGGTCTCATCGGTGAAGTGGTTGTTGTTCGGGTAACCCTGGCTGGGCCGGTAGTCGTCGTTGTCGTTGCGCTTGTCCATGATCTGCGTGTCATAGAACGCCGTGCCACGCACGAACAGACCGTAGTTCTGGTAGTTGGCTTCCAGCTCGGAGGTGAGCTTGAACACCTCGGAAACCAGACCGGTATCGAAGTTGCGGTTACCGTCGTTGCCGTTGGTGTCGTCGTTGCTCTTGTCCTGACCCTGCACCCGGTACAGCTGGCCATAGGAAACCGTGGTGTCCAGCGAACCGCTGATTTCGTCGTCGGCGACGCTGAATTCCACTGCCTGCGCCGGCACTGCCAGTAGAAAAGGTAAGAGTCCCGCCAGGGCGAAACCCGCACTGGCAGGCGCCAGGCTCAGTGAAGATTTGCGCAAAGGCATATCCATCTTCGGCTCCAATGGTGTGTTGTTCTTGTTATGGGCAGATGACGCCTGCAGCTAGTGCGCGATGAACACGTCGCGTGCAGGCAAGCGGAGTAGCCAATACAAGATCGATACCAGAAGCGCCGAAACCATCGGTGTTTTTTCCAGGCATGGCGAAGGCTGCAGAAGACCCGAAAAAGCCGATCAAAAAATGATCGCCGCCAAAAAATCAGGCGGCTTTGTCCCGATTCGCCCGTGCACTTGGCGCAATCGAACCTTGAGTAATCGAGGGCTTTTTAAGGCGGAGGAAAGCCAGTAAAACCGGGCTTCAGAGGGGATAAAACTGATCAGGCGGAAAGGAAACAGAATGGCGTGTAGCGGTAACAGATAGCGCTACCAAGCAAGCGCTAGGTAACACTCTTTGCGACCCTTCCCTGCCGGCAGGAAAGGGCCGCAAACAGCATCAGGCGAGGCTCTTGCTGACCACCTCGAAGACATCGCTGGACAGCTCGCCGGAGGCCAGGATGCGCTCCAGTTCAGCCTTCATCAGTGCCTGGCGCGAGGCGTCGTACTTGCGCCAGCGCGTCAGCGGGCCCAACTGACGCGAGGCGATCTGCGGGTTCGAGGCATTCAGGCTGATCACCTGGTCGGCCAGGAAGCGATAACCGCTGCCGTCGGCCGCATGGAAGTTGATCAGGTTCTGCCCGGCGAAGGCGCCGATCAGCGCACGCACCTTGTTCGGGTTCTTCATGGTGAAGGCCGGGTGCTGCATCAGCGCCTGCACCCGCGCCAGGCCACCCGGCAAGGTGCTGGCGGCTTGCACGCTGAACCACTGATCCATGACCAGGGCGTTGTCCTTGAAGTGCTCGGCGAAACTCTGCAGCGCCGCGTCACGCTCGCTGGTGAACGACGAGTTGACCAGCACGGCCAGGGCGGCAAGGCGCTCGGTCATGTTGTCGCAGACTTCGAACTGCTCCAGGCAGGCCGCCAGCACCTCGGCCTTGCCGGTCAGCATCAGGTAGGACAACGCGATGTTCTGCAGGCTGCGCCGGGCGAAATGGGTCGACTCGGCGACATAGGCGGTGCTGCGCGACAGCTCGCGGTTGGCCTGGTAGCGCGCCCATAGCGGCGCGAACAGTGCGCTAGCCAGCTCGCTACGAGCGAATTCGCGGGCGGCGTGGATGGCGTCGACATCGGCCACTTCGCTGATTTCGGTGAGGTAGCCCTCGCCCGGCAGCGAGAGCATTTCGGCGACCATGGCCTGATCCAGGCTGGCGTTCTCCAGCACGCTGCGCAGCGCCGTGACCAGGCGCTGATCCAGCACCAGTGCCTCGCCACGCTGATGCTGGCCGATCAGCTCCTGCAGCACCTGCACGGCCAGCTGTTGGCCGGCTTCCCAACGATTAAACCCATCCGAATCGTGCTGCATAAGGAACATCAGCTGATCGCGGCTGTAGGGGAAGCTCAGCTTGACCGGCGCACTGAAGCCGCGCAGCAGCGACGGCAGCGGCTTGTCGGCCAGGTTTACGAAGGTGAAGGCCTGCTCGGCCTGGGTCACCTGCAGCACGCGACTGCTGCCTACCGGCTGGTCCTCGCCTACAAGCTGCAGCGGCAGCTCGCGGCCCTCGGCATCCAGCAGCGACAGCTCGACCGGGATAACGAACGGCAGCTTCTCGGCTTGCCCCGGCGTGGCCGGGCAGCTCTGGCGGAATTGCAGGCGGTAAGTGTTGGCCGCCGCGTCGTAGCTTTCGCTGACTTCCAGGCGCGGCGTGCCGGCCTGGGTGTACCAACGCTTGAACTGGCTCAGATCGACGCCACTGGCGTCTTCCATGGCCTGGACGAAATCATCGCAGGTCACCGCCTGGCCGTCGTGGCGCTCGAAATACAGGTCCGAACCCTTGCGGAAGGTCTCCGCGCCGAGCAGGGTGTGGATCATGCGCAGCACTTCGGAACCCTTCTCGTAGATGGTCAGGGTGTAGAAGTTGGAGATCTCCATGTACGCATCCGGGCGCACCGGGTGGGCCATCGGGCCGGCGTCCTCGGCGAACTGGTGGGTACGCAGGTAGGCCACGTCCTCGATGCGCTTGACCGTGCGCGAGTTCATGTCGGCGCTGAATTCGCTGTCGCGGAACACGGTGAAGCCTTCCTTGAGCGACAGCTGGAACCAGTCGCGGCAGGTCACGCGGTTGCCCGACCAGTTGTGGAAGTATTCGTGGGCCACCACCGCTTCCACGCGCTGGTGCGCGGCATCGGTAGCGGTCTCGGCACGGGCCAGCACGCAGCTGGAGTTGAAGATGTTGAGGCCCTTGTTCTCCATGGCGCCCATGTTGAAGTCGTTGACCGCGACGATCATGAAGATGTCCAGGTCGTACTCGCGGCCGTACACCTGCTCGTCCCACTTCATCGACTTCTTCAGGCTGTCCATGGCGTGCTGCACCTTGTCGATGTTCTCCGGTTCGACATAGATGCGCAGGGTGACTTCACGACTGCTCATGGTGGTGAAGCGGTCTTCCACGCACCAGAGGTCGCCGGCGACCAGGGCGAACAGGTAGGCCGGTTTCATGAACGGGTCTTCCCAGGTCGCCCAGTGGCGGCCATCGCCTTCGCTGCCGGTGGCGATCGGGTTGCCGTTGGACAGCAGTACCGGGTAGCTGTGCTGCTCGGCGCTGACGGTCGTGGTGAACTTGCTCATCACGTCCGGGCGGTCGAGGTAATAGGTGATCTTGCGGAAACCTTCGGCCTCGCACTGGGTGCAGAACATGCCACTGGACTTGTACAGACCTTCCAGCGCGGTGTTGCTTTCCGGGTGGATGCGCACGCTGCTGTCGATGACGAAGCGTTCCTGGGTCGGCTGCAGGGTCAGGTGGCTGTCGTCCAGCTGGTAGTCGGCGGCCGTCAGCTCACGGTCATCCAGGGCCAGGCTCAGCAGCTCCAGCTGCTGACCATCCAGCACCAGCGGCGGCAGGCCGGCGCCGCAAGCCGGGTTGCGGCGCATCACCAACTGGGCATGCACCAGGGTGTGATCCTCGTACAGCTCGAAGGTCAGATGGGTCTCGTCGATCAGGTAGTCGGGGGCCTGATAGTCCTTGAGGTAGATCATTTTCGGCTGTTCGGTACGCATCGGCTTGTGGCCTCTTATTCGGTGAGTACGGCGACCTGGTAGGCCGTGTATTTGCGCAGGTTGATCACGCCCGTGTCGAGAATCAGGTACTGGCCCTTGATGCCCTTGAGGATACCCTCGACCACCGGGGTCTTTTCCAGATCATGGCTGGCGACTTTGCTCGGATAAGCATCGACCGGATAGCGAATTTCCAGCACCTCGACATCGCTGACCGGCTGAATGGCCTGCAAGCCGAAGCGCTGCTGCAGCGCAGCGATGCCTTCGGCGCAGCTGCTCATCAGCTGCTCGCGCACGCCGGCGAGGTCGACGGGCTCGGCATCACCCTTGAGCAAGGCGCGCCAGTTGGTCTTGTCCGCTACCTGGCTGCGTAGCAGGTCTTCGACGAAGCCGGACTGCTGGCGAGTGGCCACGCGGAAGATCGGCAGCGCCTGGCTGGCGCCCTGGTCCAGCCAGCGCGTGGGAATCTGGCTGGCGCGGGTGATGCCGACCTTGATCCCCGAGGAGTTGGCCAGGTACACCACATGGTCGGTCATGCAGAACTGCTCGCCCCACTGCGGCTCGCGACAGGTGCCGGCGTCGTAGTGGCAGCGCTCGGGGCTCATGATGCAGCTGTCGCACTGCGCCAGCTTGGTGAAGCACGGATAGCAGTAGCCCTGGGCGAAGCTCTTCTTGGTCTTGCGCCCGCAGTGGCTGCAATGGATCGCGCCGAGAAACTCCAGGCGGATGCGCTTGCCCAGCAGCGGATTGACCGGCACTTCCTGCTCATCCAGGCGGAAGGCGTACTGCGCCGTCTCGCCCAGGCGTATGGTCATCTTGCTCAGTGCGCCGCGGCCCAACTCGTTCATGGTCTGGGTCATCAGTGCAGGGTGTCGCTGGACTTGAACAACAGGTTCGGGATCGGTTCGGCATGCGACTGGCATTCCTGCGGGCCCATGTAGCCGGTGCGCTGCTCTTCGGGCAGGTTCTGCACTTCCCAGGCGATCATCGCCTGCAGCGACAGCTCCTTCTGTTCCTGGGTCAGCTTGCGGCCGTCCGGCCATTTGCCGATTTCCACCGCCAGTTTGAGGCTCTGGTAGATATCGGGGGTGATGTTTTCAATCATTTCGGCAAACGAGGACATCGCAAACTCCAACAGCAGGAGGCTAGAACAGGCAGGCAGTTTACCGACGCACGCGCGCCAGTGCACCGCCCAACAGGCCGGTGGCGCAGCCGGCGAGCAGGCCACCAACATGGGCGGCGTTGGCGATGGCGCCAAAACCGAGCAGGTCGACAGCGCCGCTCAGGCACACCAGCAGCCAGATCAGCATCATCACCAGCACACCGCGCGGCAATTGATAGGCGGCACTCGGCGCCAGCAGCTGGAAGATCCAGCAGTAGCCGAGCAAGCCGTAGAGCACGCCGGAAAGACCGCCAAACCTACCGGAACCTTCAAACCAGAATTGGGCCAAGTTGGATAGCAGACCAAATAGCAACGTAAGACCGAGCAGTCCCAAACGCCCTTGACGGTATTCGATACGCCTACCCAGCTCCCAGTACCACAATCCATTCATGGCAAGATGCAGCCAGTTCAAATGCAGCAACATGGGGCTAAACAAACGCCACCATTCACCTGCCTTAAGACTGTCGAGCCAGGGCACGAAATAGGCGTATTCGCCATGCACCTGATAGTCCACGAATGTGATCCAGTGAGTGACGGCATGGTTGTCACCAAACTGACTCAACAAGGTCACCACAAGAGTCAGGAGCAGCACCAGCGCGGTCATCCAGCTGACCCGCAGCTGCAAGAAAAAGCCCCGCTGCGTCGGTTGCTCGGGGATCGGAACATCATCCTCCGCGGCGCCCTGCGGATAGCTCAGGTACAGCGCACGCACCTGCTCGGCAAAGGACTCGGCCGGCACCCAAAGCACCTGGGTATCGCGCTCCTCGCTAACCCGGTGCGGTACCTGCAGGCGGCGCAGCAGGGCGACGAAGCCGCTGAGGTCTTCCTGCAACGGCAGGCGCAGCGCCTCCACCGGGCTCATCGTGGCGCCTCCGGTGGCTCGACCTCGACCCAGACGAACTTGTGCGGGTCGATCTGGGTTTCCTGATCCAGGCGGTAAGCCACCAGCTTGCCGGCCATCACCGCGCTGTAGTCCAGGCAGGCCAGGTTGGGGCGGATCGGCGCCGGCAGGCCACGCCGCCAGTAGTGGCCGACAAACAGCATCGGCTGATCCAGGCCGTATTGCAGCAGGCGGTTGCGATCATCCGGCGACAGCGGTGTGCGCGCTACCTCATCGGGCAGGGCATCGGGCTGGAACACCACATCGCCATAGGTTTGCGGGTTGTCTTCCCAGAATTTGGTACGGAAGAAGGCGCGGGTAAAACCTTCCTCGCTGGTCAGGGTCAGGCCCTGCGGCAGACGCATGTCGGTGCCGCGCAGCAGGCGTTCGAAGACCCGGTTGGCGAAGCTGCCGGGCACGCCCGAGGCCTTGACGAAGGCCTCGTCGATGCGGCCATCGCTATGTTCGGCGCGCAGGGCAGCAATCAGCCCGGCATCCCAGCAGGCGTGCACCATACGGAAACGTCCGGCATCGAGAAACAGCGGCAGCTGGTAGAACCAGCCGAGAAAATCCTGCCAGTCAGCCGGGTGGCCCTCGAACTGCAGCAGGGTCTGCTCCAGCAGGCGCTCGTGGCGCGGCGTGTGCTCACGGACGAACTGCTTGCCGCTACCTTCCAGCGCCGGGGTACACCAGCCCAGGGCGTTGTATTCGTGGTTGCCCATGATGCACAGCGCCTGGCCAGCGGCGACCATGTCGTGGACCAGGTGCAGGGTCTCGCGGATGCGCGGGCCACGGTCGATCAGGTCGCCAAGGAACAGCGCCATGCGCTGCGGATGACGCCAGACGCCAGCATGCCGCTGGTAGCCCAGCTGTTCGAGCAGGCGCGCCAGGCTATGGGCACAACCGTGCACATCGCCAATCAGGTCATAGCCGCGCGCGGGGTCGAGCATCTAGTCGTTGCCCCCCAGCCGGCTGCCCCAGCCCAGCTTGGTGCGGCAAGCCTCGTAGTAGTTATGGTCGAGCGGGTGGATCAGGCGCAGCTTGTGCGGCTTCTTGGCCACCGTGATGGTGTCGCCGGGGGCGCAGGTGAAGTGGTTCTGCCCATCGCAGGAAACCAGCGGGTAGATCGGCAGGTCATCCGCCACCACGACCTTCAACTCGCTGTTGCCATCGACCACGATCGGCCGGCTGGACAGGGTGTGCGGGTACATCGGCACGATGACCATGGCATCCAGCTTGGGGTGCATGATCGGCCCGCCGGCGGACAGCGAATAAGCGGTAGAGCCGGTCGGCGTGGCGATGATCAGGCCGTCGGCCTTCTGGCTGCAGACGAACTGGCCGTCGATATACAGCTCGAACTCGATCATCTTGGTCGACTTGCCCGGGTGCAGCACCACGTCGTTGAGCGCATCGCCCTGGCCGATGGCTTCGCCGTGGCGGCGTACCTCGGCTTCCAGAAGGAAGCGGCTCTCCTCGAGGAAATTGCCCTCAAGCACCTCGGCGACCTTCACTTCCAGCTCGTCCGGGCGGATATCGGTGAGAAAGCCCAGGCTGCCACGGTTGATGCCGAGCACCGGAATCTTGTGCCGGGCCAGGGCGCGGGCGGCGCCGAGCATACTGCCATCGCCACCGACCACGATGACCAGGTCGCAGACCTCGCCGAGGATCTTCCGCGAGCTGGTCTGCAGGCCGTGGCCCGGCAGCACTTCAGCGATGGTGTCTTCGAGAATCACATGCAGGTGACGCTCGATGAGGAATTTTTTCAGGCGGCGAATGGTATCCAGCACCTGCGCGCTACCCAGACGACCGATGATGCCGATATTGCGAAATTGCTCCATGGGGCGCTCTGCAACGGGAGGAATTGCCCGGATTATGGGCGAAAGGCCGGCACAGCGGCAAACCGGCCTCGGCTATGCTCGGCAAATGCACAGCCAACCCCACCTCGACGAGCTGCTCGACCAACTACGCCAACCCCAGGTACGCGACCTGGCCTGGGCCCTGCTCGCCCCGCCGTTGCTGCAGGACAGCGCCGCCTTGCCGCTGCGCCATCCGCTGACGGCCAGCCGCTGGCTGCGCGAGCCGCAGCGACTCAGTGACTGGCTGCAGGGCCTGGAACGCGACAGTCATGCCCTGCAACAGTTTCTCGCCAGCGGTTCCAGTCGCCTTGGCCGTTATTACGAGCGTCTCTGGCAATTCGCCCTACAGGCGGCGCCGGATGTGCAGGTGCTGGCGGCTAATCTGCCCATCCGCACCCAGGGCCGCACCCTCGGCGAACTGGACCTGCTGCTGCGTGATGCTGACGGTGTTCACCATCTGGAACTGGCAATCAAGCTCTACCTCGGCCCACGCCGCCATCCCGGCACCGATGCCGGGCACTGGCTGGGCCCGGCCAGCGACGACCGCCTGGGCCTCAAACTGCAGCACATGGCCGCGCACCAGTTGCCGCTATCGGCCACGCCGCAGGCGCGCAGCGCATTGGCCGGCATCTGCGAGCAACCTGCGCAGCCAGGCATGTGGCTAAGCGGCTACCTGTTCTATCCCCAGGCAACACCCTGCCATGCGCCAACCGGCGCCAATCCGCAGCACCTGCGCGGACGCTGGCTGCACCGGCGCGAGTGGGCGGACTTCACCGCGCAGGATCAAGAGGCGCACTGGCAGGTCTTGCCGCGCCAGGCCTGGTTGGCGCCGGCGCGCCTGGCCACAGATCAGCTCTGCTCATCCGAGCAACAGCGCAGTTGGCTGGAGAGCCTGGCGCCAACGGCAGCGGCGCAACTGCTGGTGCGCCTGCAGGCAGGTGCGGAGGGTGACTGGCACGAAGCCGAGCGGGTCTTTCTGGTCAGAGATGACTGGCCGAAGCCAGCCTCCCCGTAGGAGCGAGCTCTGCTCGCGAAGCAAGCCACGTCGCGGCCCTTCGCGAGCAGAGCTCGCTCATACGGGAAAACGCATCCCACGATAAGCGCCCGCCAAGGCGGGCACGCTTCAGTGACTGCGTTCGGTGCGTCCGCCGGAGCGGGCCAGGTAGCCGGGGCCGTTTTCGCAGAGCAGGGCATCACGCTGGATCGGCGGCAACGCATCCAGGCCATCGCGCAGGGCGTAGGCGCTGAAGCCCAGCTGGGAGAGGAGGAACACCGCACTGGCGCTGCGCTTGCCGCTGTCGCAGTAACACAGGTAGGTCTTGCCCTTGTCCAGCAGACGCGTCTTCAGGCGCAGCAGCTGCAACGGCATGTTCAGGGAGTGCTGGGCATGGGAGCGTTCGTACTCGTCCTGCAAACGCACATCCAGCCACTGCGCGCCATTACCCAGCAGACGCGCCGCCTCACCGAAGGAGACTTCGTCGACCACCGGCGCCTTGAGTAGGGAAAAGAAATCCTGGCGATCCAGACGCAGCACCACCCCGGCTTCGATCATGGTGACACTGGCATTGCGGGGCTGATCGGAAAGCAGCGCCTCCTCGCCAAAACAGGCCCCAATCTCCAGTTCGGCCAGTACCTGGCGCGCGCTGTCGGCACCGCGAATCACCTCGGCACGGCCACTCTTGAGGAAATAGCAGCAATCGCCACTCTCGCCCTCGACCAGCACACGACTGTCGGCCGGCAGATCGATCGGGTGCAGGCGTTCGAGCATGGCGCGCACGTTGGCCGGCGGCACCTTGGTGAACAACGGGTTTTCCAGCAGCCGCTCCAGCCATTCGGTGTCTTCACCGTTACCCGCCAGTTCCAGCAGCAGGTCCTGGTAGGCCAGACGCCAGGTCAGCAAGCGCCCGAGGGTCGCGCTATCCAGTGCCAGCACGCTGGCATCGCTGAGCGCACGCGCCTCATGCAGGCGCGGCAGGCTCGGTGAAAGCGGGTGACAGCTGGCTGCAGTGCCGGCCTGCAGGCGCTCTTCCTGGCCATCGGCGCCGCACAACAGCAGCTCGCCGGACAGCAGGTAGTAGGTGGTGCGGGCCTGGTCGCCCTGGCGAAACAGCAACTGCCCGGCCAGCAGGTGCTGCGGCACCAACTGGCTACGCAACTCCCGCCATTGCTGTTCGGACAGCACATTGAGCGGGGTGAAACTGCGCAACTGTTCGGGATTCAGGGGCTCACTCATCAGAACCTATCCTTTGATTATTCTTGCCGGCATCACTGCTCATGGCACAGCCAATTCCTGCATGCGACCCGCGTGAGCCCTGCGCCCCTGCAAACCACCGGTGTGCAGAAACAACAGGCGCGCGCCTCGCGCAAAGTAACCGGCCTCAACCTCGCTGCGCAATGCCAGCAATGCCTTGGCGGTATAGACCGGCTCCAGCGGCACGCCAGATTCGGCTTGCGCCTCGTCGATGAATATCGCCAAGTCGGCGTCCACACGGGCGAAACCGCCGCGACTGGCATCCAGCAGACGATAACCGCCAGCCGCCTGCCCGGCCTCAGCCAGCAGGCTGGCCACTGTATTTTCCACCCCCTGCCCCGGCGGCACGGCCAGCGCTCCATACACGGGATGCCGCCCCGCCTCAGCCAGCACCAGTCCGGCCAGGGTCGTCCCGGTACCGGCCGCCAACCACCAGCCCTGATAATCGTTCCAGCCCAGTTGCGCCAGCTGCGTTTGTGCCATCTCGACTATCGCGGCGCAGGCCCGCGCTGCCGGCAACCCGGCGCCACCTTCCGCCACGGGATACAGGTGTGGATAGCGAGCCAGCCAGGGCTCCCAAAAGCCCGCCTGATGGCGCGCGCGATAACCACCGTAACCCAGCCAGTGCAGGTGCATGCCCATGGCCTGCAAATCATCAGTGGTCGGGGTGTCCTGGGGCTCGCCACGCAGCAAGCCTACTGTCGGAAAAGCGAAGCGCTGCCCAGCCGCCGCCAGCGCATGCAAATGATTGGAGTGGGCGCCGCCCAGGCTGATCAGCCCATCGGCCCCGGCTGCTTCGGCAGCCGCCAGATGCGGGAGTAACTTGAACCACTTGTTGCCAGAAACCAGAGGGTCGAGCAGATCGAGACGCAGCACCGCCACCTCGACACCCGCAGTCACCAGCCAGCCCAGCGACAACCGCTGCAGGGGCGCACTCGGCGCCCAGTGCGGAACGCGCAGCGTCACTAGCTGACGGTACGCAAGCGGCTACCCGCCTTGTGCCGGGCGCAGCAGTTGGAATCGCCGATGACGAAGCGGCTGGGGGTTTCCACCCGGTCGATCGGCATCGCGCAGCGATCACCGGAGGGCAAGGTCGCCTCGCAGGTGGGCTGCTGGTAATGACTCAGCCACTGCCGATACTGCGCCTCGGAGACAAAGCACTTGGCCGCGGCATAGCTCATCGGGTTGTCCTGGTAACGGGCAATATCCTGCAGCGGGATGGTCAGGTGCCCGGCGCCCGGGTGATAGACCACGAACACCACACCGAGCTTGGAAAGGCGCTCGAGAATCTGCCCGCCGCCCTGGCTGGCGAACTCGTCGCGCTCGCGCTTGAGGCGCTCCAGTTCCTGTTGCAGCTGGGTGTCCTGCTCAGTGCGATAGGCCAGTTCGACATCACGAATGGCCACCTGCTCTTTATATTCGGCCACCGACGCCGCCACCTTGGCCTGCAACTCACTCTCGAACTGCGAGCGCAGGATATCCACTTCGGTTCGCCCGTGACGCTCCAGGGCACGCAGCTGCTGGGTCATTTCCTCGCGGCTTTTCTGCAGTGTCGCACCCTGCCCGTTCAGCTGCTCTTTCAGGCTGGCGTTCAACTCTTCCTGCTGACGCAGGGCCTGGTGCAGGTTGTGCACTTCGGTCTGCAGGCTGCGCAGACGCTCTTCGCCGGCCAGCTTGAGGCGGGCCACTTCTTCTTCGTACTGTTTGCCCAGGGTGGTGATGCGCAGCCGCTGCTGCTTGATCAGCTGGGCAGTCTTCAGGCGGTGCTCCTGATCCTTCTGCTCGACCTGTTGTTGCGCCGCCTCACGCACGGCATCAGGCGCCTGCCACTTGTCCTCGGCCACCATCTGCAGGCGCTCGGGCGATACCATCGCGGCGGAATCATCCTCCACCAGCAGGCCCAGGGCGTTGCGCTTGACCGCATCACGCAGCAGCACCAGATCATTCTTGCCCGGCGCCAGGCTCGGATCCCACAGGTGCATCTGGTGCCAAGACACCGGGCACTGGCTGCGACAGGCCAGGCGGATCGGACCGGCGCCCAGGTCGGGGCCGCGCCCGGCGTTGTCGGCCAGATGACGCAACGGCAGGTTCCAGCCCGTATCGGCAGCGCCTTTTTCGTCGAAATCCAGGTAGAAGAACACCACGGAGCGGATCAGCAGGCGCGGGTTAATCAGCAGGTAGGCCATGCGTACCTGCTCGTCGGCGAACTCCGGCATGTTGACCACGCCGTCGAGCAATGCCTCGAACTCGGGAAAGAACATTTCCTTGCAGATACCGCGTTGTTCATTGAAGAACATCACGGCTTCGACCATCTGCGGTTTGTTCTGCATGCTCATGACTTTCCTCGCGACACCTGGCTGACACGTGCTGTCTTGCGAGCCATCTTCCTGGGCACGCGAAACCGGTAAAACAGGCATCACTCCCTGCCTCAGGCAAGTCTAGGGGAAAATGCAAAGCGGGCAATGTGACTGGGTTGGCAGTCACCTGCCGCCAGCCGCAGATGCGCCGGTGGCAGGATCAAACTGTGATGGGGTTTTGCCCAATCAGGCCGGTTTGGCCGCCAGGAAAGGGGCCAGACGCCTGCCCATCTCCTCACCGAGGACCTGCAGGCCGCTCATCGGCCGAATCATCACCTCGAACTCGACAATCTTGCCGGCCTCGTCGAAGCGGATCATGTCGATGCCCTTGAGCTCGCGCTCACCGACCTTGGCGCTGAATTCCAGCACCACGTTGAGGCCATCTTCACTGGCCAGTTCGCGGTGGTAGACGAAGTCGACGAACACCTTGCTCACGGTATTGAGAATCAGCGAGACCATGGGCGCGCCGGCATAGGGCTTGTGCGCCATGGGCGAGCGGAATACCGCTTGCGGGTGCAGCAGAGCTGGCAGCTGACTGAGGTCATTGCGCTGCATCAGGCCATGCCACTGCGCGAGGGTGGTGGCGGCTGCCGGTTGTAGTTGAACGTTATCAGACACGGGCTTCTCCTTGTTGTTGTCAGCCAGATGCAAAACGCCCCGCACTAGGCGGGGCGTTTATCGGTCAGAGTTCGGCGGCGAGGCGCGAGCCCTGGTTGATCGCACGCTTGGCGTCCAGTTCGCTGGCGACATCGGCGCCACCGATCAGGTGCACGTTCTGCCCGGCGGCCACCAGGCCATCCTGCAGCTCGCGCAGCGGGTCCTGGCCGGCGCAGACGATCACGGTATCCACCGGCAGCACCTGCGGCTCGCCTTCAGCGATACGGATGTGCAGGCCGGCGTCGTCGACCTTGAGGTACTCGACCGAGTTGAGCATCTGCACATTCTTGTTCTTCAGGCCGGTGCGGTGGATCCAGCCGGTGGTCTTGCCCAGGCCGTCGCCGACCTTGGATTTCTTGCGCTGCAGCAGGAACACTTCACGCGCAGCCGGGTGCGGATGAGCCTGCACGCCCGCCACGCCGCCGCGGGCTTCCAGCGCGGTGTCGATACCCCACTCCTTCCAGAACTCCTCGCGGTTGAGGCTGGTGGCCTCGCCCTGGTGGGTGATGAACTCGGAGACGTCGAAGCCAATGCCGCCGGCGCCGATCACCGCAACCTTCTGGCCGACCGGTTTGCGCTGCAGGATGGCGTCCAGGTAGCTGATCACCTTGGCGTGCTCGATACCCGGAATGGCCGGGGTGCGCGGGGCGATACCGGTGGCCAGGATGACCTCGTCAAAGCCGCCCTTGGCCAGATCATCGGCCGACACGCGGGTATTCAGGCGCAGATCGACGCCGGTGGTTTCCAGCTTGCGCTTGAAGTAGCGCAGGGTCTCGAAGAACTCTTCCTTGCCCGGCACGCGCTTGGCCACGTTGAACTGGCCACCGATTTCGCTGGAGGAATCGAACAGGGTCACGCTGTGGCCCCGCTCGGCCGCCACGGTGGCAGCGGACAGCCCGGCCGGGCCGGCACCGACCACGGCGATCTTCTTCACGGTAGTGGTCGGAATGTAGTTCAGCTCGGTTTCGTGGCAGGCACGCGGGTTGACCAGGCAGCTGGTCAGCTTGCCGCCGAAGGTGTGGTCCAGGCAGGCCTGGTTGCAGCCGATGCAGGTGTTGATTTCGTCGGCGCGGCCGGCGGCGGCCTTGTTGACGAAATCCGGGTCGGCGAGGAAGGGGCGCGCCATGGACACCATGTCGGCGTCGCCTTCGGCCAGTACCTGCTCGGCGACTTCCGGGGTGTTGATGCGGTTGGTGGTGATCAGCGGGATGCTGACTTCGCCCTTGAGCTTGGCGGTGACCTTGGTGAACGCGGCGCGCGGCACCTTGGTGGCGATGGTCGGGATACGTGCTTCGTGCCAGCCGATACCGGTGTTGATGATGGTCGCGCCGGCCTTCTCGATGGCCTTGGCCAGCAGGACGATCTCGTCCCAGGTGCTGCCGCCTTCGACCAGGTCGAGCATCGACAGGCGGTAGATGATGATGAAGTTCGGGCCCACGGCCTCACGCACGCGGCGGACGATTTCCACTGCCAAGCGCATGCGGTTCTCGTAGCTGCCGCCCCAGCGGTCGGTGCGGTGGTTGGTGTGGGCGGCGAGGAACTGGTTAATGAAATAACCTTCCGAACCCATGATCTCGACGCCGTCGTACTCGGCCTGCTGGGCCAGCACGGAGCAATTGATGAAGTCCTGGATCTGCTTCTCGATGCCTTCCTCGTCCAGCTCTTTCGGCTTGAACGGGTTGATCGGCGCCTGGATCGCACTCGGCGCTACCGATTTCGGGCTGTAGGCATAACGGCCGGCATGCAGGATCTGCATGCAGATCTTGCCATCGGCCTCGTGCACGGCACGGGTGACGATCTTGTGCTTCTCGGCTTCTTCGACTGTGGTCAGCTTGGCCGCGCCGGAATACACGCCGCCCTCATCGTTCGGCCCGATACCGCCGGTGACCATCAGGCCGACGCCGCCACGGGCGCGCTCGGCGAAGTAGGCCGCCATGCGCTCGAAGCCACCCGGTTTCTCTTCCAGGCCGGTGTGCATGGAGCCCATCAGGGTGCGGTTCTTCAGGGTGGTGAAGCCGAGGTCGAGGGGGGCCAGCAGGTGCGGGTACTGAGCGGACATGGGTATCTCCAGAACAAGCATGCAATTCACGGGATGCCGCGATCTCAACAGGACCGCGATCAGTTATGGGGCAGACGATAAAGAGCAGCCACGCGCCGCTCAATGATCGAAACTAACAACTTATTGATCAAAGCTAGCAGCCCGACTTGGCTTTGTCGGCTCGCTCCCCTACCCTGATCGACGAATCCCTCACCAGCATAGCCATGCGTACCCAGCTCTCCCTGCTCCTCGTCGCCCTCCTGCTCGGCCTCGCCGGCAGCTACCTGTTCTGGCTGCGCGACGCGCCACCCGGCCACTACCTCACCGATCTGCGCACCGATATCGCAGAGCTGGGCGGGCCTGCGGACTGGCACGGCAACCTCCTGACCCTCAACCCCGCCCTGTACCCCAGCGACTACAGCAGCCCGCAACAGCTCAGCCGCAAGCTCGACAGCATCCTGCTACAGGCACGCGACAACGCCCTGCTGACGCCGGAGACGGTGGTGATCCTGCCCGCCCAGATCGGCACCTGGCTGTTGCTCAGCCACGAAAAACCGCAGGTCTACAGCGCCCGCAGCCTCGACGAGGTGAAACTGCAACTGGCGCTGAACAATCCGCTCAGCCTGCTGCGCACCTGGCTGTTCACCGATGGCGCCTCCTGGAACGAACTGCTGCTGCGCATGAAGGCGCAACAGGCGGCCGACGACTACCTCAAGGTCTTCGCCCACCTGGCGCGCAAGCACGCCGTGACCCTGCATGCCGGCAGCATCACCCTACCCTCACCGCAACTGCTCGATGGCCGCATCGTCACCGGCTATGGCGAGTTGCAGGCGTTCGGTCTGACCTTCGCCAGCGATGGCAGCATCCTCGGCCCGCCACGCAGCCAGAGCCTGCTGGCCAGCAGCGTTGCACCCCAGCTCATCGAGCAGACCCTGGGCGAGGATCTGCTCAGCACCCAGGGCAATGGCGGCAATGGCCCGCCGCTCGAAATCGTCACCTTGCGGCGTAACCAGAGTATTGCGACCAGCGTGACATTCCTGCGCGGCCGGCTCTGGCCGGTGCAAACCGATCAGCTCAACCTGCGGCTCACAGCAACGATGTCTGACAGCCCCAGCCAGCTGCAGAATTTCTGGATCACCCCATGAAAAGCCAGCGCGTGCGCCTGGGCGACCTGTCTGTGGGTTTCATTCACGGCCTGATCGCCGCCGTGCGCGAAGCCGGCCAGGACCCCGCCCCCCTGCTCGCCCAGTTCGGCCTGGATGCCGCACGCCTGGCCGAACCCCAGGGGCGCCTGTCGATTCCGCGCTACATGCGCTTGGGCCACGCCGCCATGCAGCTATGCAACGACCCGGCCCTGGGCCTGGCCATGGGCCGCCTGAGCCATCTCGGCCAGCTCGGCCTGGCCGGTGTCACCGCTGCCCAGGCACCGACCCTGCGCGAAGCAGCACGCACCCTGACCCGCTTCGAACCACTTTATGCGCACAACTACCGTGGCCAATCGAGCTTCCACGAAGACAATAAGGGCGCCTGGCTGCGCTTCTATTCGATCAGCCCGTACAACGCCTACAACCGCTTCGTGGTCGACTCGGTGCTGGCAGGCTGGCACAGCCACCTGAGCCAACTGGCCGGCGTGGCGTTGAAGGTGGAAAAGGTCGAGATCGAATTCGCCGCACCCAGCTATGCCGAACGCTACAGCGAGGCCTTCGGCTGCCCGGTGGAATTCTCCGCCAGCGCTAACCAGCTGCGCCTTGGCTTGCCGACCCTGGCCCTGCGCGGCCAGGCGCACTGCCCGAGCACCTGGCAGCAACTGCTGGCACTGGGCGAACGCGAACTGGAACAGCTGACCCGCACGCGCAGCCTGCGCGAGCGCATCACGCGCCTGCTAGGACCATTGCTGCATGGCCGGGAACCGGATCTGGAGGAAGTGGCGGCACGCCTGCAACTGCCGGTGTGGACACTGCGGCGCAAGCTGGCGGAAGAAGGAACGCAATACCGGGCGATTCTCAACGATACCCGGCGCGATCTGGCGATGGCTTACATCAGGGACACCGAACTGGCGTTCGGCGAAATTGCCTATCTGCTCGGCTTTGCCTCGGCAGAGGCTTTTCAGCGGGCCTTCAAGCGCTGGAGCGGGCAGACTCCGGGGGAGTTCCGCCGCCACCAGCGCCTACAGCCCTGAAAGCATTCACAGCTCGGTGGCGTCTTCGGCGGGTTCTGCCGGATCGCGCTCATCGGCGTGGCAGTCGAGCAGTTCTTCTACGTAATCATCCATTGGGCTTTCTCCTGTTGTGACGGCATGACCTAAACAAAGACCATGCCAACAGCCTGAAGATTCCCTGTGACAAAGACGTTACGTGAAAAATTTTTCCGCCAGATGCGAAAAACCCCCAGCTCTTGCGAGCTGAGGGCTTCTCTAATATGGCGCAGCGGACGGGACTCGAACCCGCGACCCCCGGCGTGACAGGCCGGTATTCTAACCGACTGAACTACCGCTGCGCGTCGGTTCTCGCAAGAGACTGGTGGGTGATGACGGGATCGAACCGCCGACCCTCTGCTTGTAAGGCAGATGCTCTCCCGGCTGAGCTAATCACCCGAGTAGCCTTGCGAGGTGGCGAAATTTACGCAGCTGGCTCACCTAAGTCAACACCCTGCTTGAAGTTTTTTTCTTGGAGGTGGTTTTAGCGAGCTTTTCCCCGCCCCGCCATCAGGCACGCAGTCGCTGCAGACGGGCGCTATAAGCCCGCCCATTTTTAGTGCAAAGACTGCTGGCAATGCCTCCTGACGGTGATCTTCAGGCGCCACTGCGCAGCAACAGCCGACTGCTCACCAGCTCCTTGTCGGCCCGCTCCAGGCCGGCCTCGTCGACCCGCACGCCCTGCTCTTCCAGGCTCACCAGCCAGCGCAGCAAACGACTGAATTCGGCAGGCTGCAGGCTGACCTGCACGGCACCGTCGCCCTGGCTGTCCAGGCGCTCGACATTCAGGCCATGGCTGCTGGCGCTGGCGGTGACCAGGCCCTGCAGCTGCGCCGGATCGACGCTGACCTGCGGTTTGCCGCTCTGCGCACGCAGCTGCGGCGCATGCTCCTGCAGGTACTGGTGCAAGGCACGCTGCTGCTGCAGGTAGGCACGCGCCTGCACCACCTGCTGCGCCGCCGGGCGCCAGAGCGCCAGGTAGAGCAATGCCAGCAGCAGAAACAGGCCGAGCAGGCCCAGGGCCAGGCGATCACGCGACGGCAGGCCGCGCCAGTACGGCAGCAGGCCAAGCTGCTCCAGACGTGTCCGCAGTGGCTCAGTCAGTCGATTGAAACGGCTCATCCATTACCCCCGATCACCAGGCGCGCACTGACGCCATTGTCCTCGCGACTGGCCGAGCCCATCTCGACCGCCAGTCCAGCCTGCTGCAGGCGCGTACGCAAACGCTCCAGCGCGGCGAAATCCTGGGCCTGCAGGTTCAACGCCAGGTCGCCACGCTGGGAATTGAAATCCAGCTGTTCGACGCGCACCTGTGCGCCCTCGGCGTTGATCGCCTGCGCCGCCTGATCGAGCAGGCCGAGCAACAGGTTCTGCCCACTGCCTTCGGCCTCGGCCAGGTGCTGATCGAACTGCGCACGCAGGTTGATCAGCTTGTTGTCATCCGGGAACAGCTCGCGGTACAGCGCCTCGCTGGCGCTGGCGTAGCCCTCGGCCTCGCGTTGCAACTGCCAGCCCTGCACCAGGTTGAAGCCCCACTGCAGCACCAGCCACAGGCCGAGCAGCGCCAGCAGCGGACGCCAGCGCCCCAGATCATTTGTCGCCTCGCGGCGGGCGAAGGCACCCTGAGCCAGGTTGCCGCCCGCTTTCTGCTGGGCCAGCCAGACATAGGGCTGAGTCAGCTCGTGGCACTCGTCGACCTGCGCCGGTACGGCCTGACCAACCGCCACATGTGCCACCCTTGGCGCCGGACAGAGTGCCTGCAGCTGCGGCCAATCCTGTGCCTGCAGGGCCAGGCGCGCCTCGCCGCTGCCGCCGAGCAGCCAACGTTCGCCCAGGCAGAGCAACTGACTGCCTTCACCACCGAGCAAGTCGGCATCCACCTCGATTCGCTGCGGCAGACAGGCACCGCAGAGCGCCAGCCAGGCGCCCAGCCAGTCGCGGCGCAGGGCATACACTCGCTGACGGCCATCGGCCAGGGTCTCGCCGACGCACAGATGGAACAGCTCGACATCCTCGGCCAGCAGCTCTTCCACGGCGAACGGCAGCGCCTTCTGCAGCCAGCGCGCCTTGGTGGTCGGCAACTGCACGACACACACGGTCACCGCCTCCACCGGCAGGATCAGGCGCCAGGCCTGGTCCGCCGCCGGTACGGCTTTGGCAAACGGCAACTGCTCGACCGCACCACTCTGCACGCGCCGCACCTGCAGCTCGGGGTCGACGGCAGAACAGGCCGTCGGCGGCAGAAACACACAAAGCGCACTCATTGCTTGGACTCCTTGGTGAGCTCAGGCGGCGCAATGCCGCTCTGCCCCAGATCACGCGCCAGCACACGCACGCGCCCATCATTGCCACGTTGCAGATAACTGACCAGCACCTGGCGGCGCTCGCCCAGGCTCGCCTCGCTGATCACCTGAAAATACTGACTGCCGATATCCAAACCCGCTGTCCCCGCTGTCCCCGCTGTATCCGCCGGCACGCCAAGCTGCTGGGCAAAACCGGCGAGGTCACGATAGCCACCGCGTTTCTGCATGGCCACCACCCCATCCAGCGCCGACGCTGAAATATTCTCGCCCAGGCTGGCCAGCACCTGGGCGCTGGCGGTATTCACATTCAGCTTGGCCTCGACCGGCAAGGCGCAGACGAAAGGCAGCAGACGCCGGTACTCGGCCTCCTTCATACCCAGCAGCAGGCGCAGCTCGGACACCTCGCGAATCAGCCCCGGCCCGGTGCGATAGGGCGGTTGCAGCAGCAGGTACTGGGCATCCTCGGCGCCATTGCCGCCTAGGTTTTCCTGGTCCTGATCCAGCCAGTCCTGCAGGCGCTCGGCATATTCGACCGGCATCTGCAGCTGCAGCAGCAGGCGACGCAAACGCTGCAGGGCAATGTCGGCGGTGGTACTGCCGTTGGCCAGGCTATTGAGATTGAAGCGCCCGGACAGGTCGACGATGCGCAGGCGCAGCTCGCCGCCTTCATCCAGGGGAAAACTCAGTTTCGGGTTGGCCCAGGGCTCGCCCAGATGATCCAGCGGCTGGCGCGGATCGCCCTCGCGCAGGTCGCGCTGCAGGATCGCCTTGGCCAGCAGCTCGCCGCCCTCGGCGTAGTACTGCGCCTGGCGCACCAGCAACTGGTTGCCGGTGCTGCGGATGGCCAGCTGCTGGCGCAGTACCAGGCCGGTGCAGACCACGCTGACCAGGGCCACCACCAGCAGCACGGTGATCAGTGCCACCCCACGCTGGCGACTCATGCTGACGGCTCCGGCGCGGGCTCTTCAGGCAGCAACTCGCCGCCGTCACCGCCGTCGCCACCGGGCACGCCCTGTTGCCCCTGTTCGGCGGTTTCCGGCAGACGCCAGAGGCGGCGCAGCTCGCCGTAATGACGCTGTTCGATAACCAGTTCGACAGCCTTGGGCAACAAGGTCAGTGACTCATCGCTGCTGCTATTGGCGGGCGGCCAGTTCTGCAACCAGCGCCCCTCATCATCGAGAAAGCGCAGTTCGAAACGCTGCACCCCGCCAAGCGCCTGCTGCACCCGCGGCTGGCTGTCCTGCGCCTGATCCAGCACCGCCCAGTAACTGCGCTGCCATTGCTCGCCCTGCAGCTGCCAGCGCACCCGCTGCAAGGTGGCGCGATTCAGGCCCAGCGGATTGCGCCAGCCATTGCGGGTGAACTCCAGGTTGCTGGCCGTGCCGCTGTCACCGAGCATGCTCGGCTGCACGTCGCCCAGCGGATCGCGCACCGGCCGCCGCCACACCTGCAGCAGGTCGCGCTCGAAAGCCGCCATGGCGCGGGTCAGTTCGCGCAGGCGCTGCTCCTGGGCACGCTGGCTGCGGTCGGCCTGCATCACGCTGTCGAACATGCGGTAGGTGGCCAGGCCGAGCAGCGCAAAAATGGCGATGGCGATCAGCAGTTCGAGCAGGGTGAAGCCGCCACTGCGCCTCATGGCTCGCTCCCGAGGAAGCCGCTGAGGGTCACCAGCGCCTGCTCCTCGACCTTGCCGCGCAAGCCACTCTCGGGGCGCAAGGCCACCCAGATGGTGACGCGGCGCATGCCCGGATCGCTGGTCGCCTGCACCTGGCTCTGCCACAGCCAGCGCCGCCCGGCGTAGGTTTCTTCGCCCTTCTCGCTGCCGTCGTCCGGCGGCGTCTCGGCCAGTTGCAGCTCCTGCAGGCGGTTGTCCGCCAGCCACAGGGCGAAGGTCTTGTCTTCCAGGCGCGCGGCGGTCTGCAATGAACGCGCAGTGGCGGTCAGCACGCTGGCGGCGACCAGGGCGAAGATGCCCAGGGCCACCAGCACTTCCAGCAGGGTAAAACCGCGCGCGCGCTTCATGGCGCCTTACCCGACGACTTTTCCGCCTCGATCAGCGGCTCGCTGAAGCCGTCGCTGGAAATCAGCAGCGCCGGCCCACCGCGCTCGTTCCCGGACAGGCGCAGGCGGAACGGGCTGAGCTCGCCGCTGGAGAGGATCAGCAATTGCGGCACCGGCATCTTCGCCGCGCCCTTGCCGGTAGGGCTGGGCAGGGTCAGGGCCTGTTCGTCCAGCTCGATGCTCAGCTCCACCCAGTCGGGCAGGCCGTGCACCCTGGCGTCGTCTTCCAGCGCCTGCCACTGACCACGCTGCGGCTCGTAACGCAGCACCTGGTAGGACTGGCGCTCGAAGCGCACACCGTATTCGCGGTTATCCAGCACGGCTTCGTCGAGCAACACGCGCAGCAGGCCGGCCAGGCGCTCGGCCTCGTCGTTCAGCTGGCGCGCCGGGCTGGCGGCCATGCCGCTGCCAAGCACGGCCATGCCGGTCAGGGCGCCGAGTATCACCAGCACCACCAGCAGCTCGACCAGGGTGAAGCCGTGCGCCCGGCGCATGGACGATCAGAGTTCCCAGTTGCCAATATCGGCGTCGCCGCCCTCGCCGCCTTCCTGGCCGTCGGCGCCCAGGGAGTAGAGGTCGATCTTGCCGTGGGTGCCCGGCGCCAAATACAGGTAGGTGTTGCCCCACGGGTCGACCGGCAGCTTCTTCAGGTAGCCCTCGGCGTTCCAGTTCTTCGCCGGCGGGTTGCCGGTGGGTTTCTTCACCAGTGCCTCGAGGCCCTGCTGGGTGCTCGGGTAGTTCTGGTTGTCCAGCTTGTACATGTCCAGCGCGGCGCCGATGGCACGGATATCGTTCTGCGCCACGGTGACCTTGGCCTGGTCCGGCCGACCCATCACCTGCGGCACCACCAGCGCGGCGAGGATGCCGAGGATCACCACCACCACCATGATCTCGATCAGGGTGAAGCCACCTTGTTTGCCCAGCTTGTTCATCGTTTTCAACCCACCAGTTGGTTCAAAGACAGAATCGGCAGGAGGATGGCCAGCACGATCACCAGCACCACCGCCCCCATAAAGACCAGCATGAACGGCTCGAACAACCCGACCAGCAGGCCGATGGTGGCCGCCAGGTCGTTTTCCTGATTGCGCGCGGTGCGCGCCAGCATCTGGTCCAGCTCGCCGGAGCGTTCGCCGCTGGCGATCATGTGCAGCATCATCGGCGGAAACTGCCGGCTGGCCTCCAGCGCCCGCGACAGGCTGCCGCCCTCGCGCACGCGCTGGGTGGCCTGGATCACGTCATGACGGATCACCCGGTTGACCACCACTTCGCTGCCAATCGCCAGCGCCTCGACCAGCGGCACACCGCTGCGTACCAGGATCGCCAGGGTCGAGGCGAAGCGCGCGGTCTCGGTGGCGCGGATCAGCCCGCCGACCAGCGGCACGCGCAGGACGAAGCCGTGCCAGCGCTGACGCATGCCCTCCTCGCGCACCGCGCGGCGAAAGCCCAGCACGCCGAGCACGATCAGGATCAGCGCCAGCCAGCCCCAGCCCTTGACCAGCTCGCTGACCAGGATCAGGCCACGGGTCAGCGCCGGCAGGGTCTGCCCGGAGTCGATGAACACCCGCACCACATCCGGCACTACGTAGCCGAGCAGGAAGCCGACGATGATCAGCGAGGTGATCATCAGGATCAGTGGATAGAGCAGCGCCAGCTGTACCTTCTGCCGCGACTGCTGGCGTTGCTCGGTGTAGTCGGCCAGCTGTTCCAGCACCGGACCCAGGTGCCCGGCATGCTCACCGGCGGCCACGGTGGCGCGGTACAGCTCGGGAAACGCCGCCGGAAACGCCGCCAGGCTGGCAGCCAGACCGTGGCCTTCGAGCACGCGGGCGCGCACGGCCAGCAGCATCGACTGGATCCGCGGCTGGCGCGACTGCGCGGCGGCGGCGCGCAAGGCTTCCTCGATCGGCAGCGCGGCGCTGATCAGGGTCGCCAGCTGGCGGGTGACCAGGGCCAGGTCGCGCGCGGCCAGGCCACGACGCAGGCTGAAGCCACTGCCCTGCGGCGCCTCGCGGCTGCGCATGGCTTCTACCTGCAGCGGTGCCAGTTGCTTCTCGCGCAGCAGCTGGCGCACCTGGCGGGCGCTATCGGCTTCCAGTACGCCTTTCTGCTGGCGGCCCTTGGCGTCGAGGGCGATGTATTCGAAGGCGGCCATCAGTCTGTCCTAGCCATCAGTCTTCTCGGGTGACGCGCAGCACTTCTTCCAGGGTGGTCACCCCTTCCAGCACCTTGCGCCGGCCATCTTCGCGGATGCCGGGGCCGAGGCTGCGCGCGTGGCGGGTCAGTTCCTGTTCGCCGGCGCCGTTGTGCACCAGGGTGCGCATCTGCTCGTCGAAGATCACCAGTTCATAGATACCGGTACGCCCGCGGTAGCCCTGTTGATGGCATTCGCTGCAACCCTGGGCGTGGTAGATGGTCGGTGCGGCCTGCGGCTCGAGGCCGAGCAGGCTGCATTCGGCCGCGTCGGCCGGACGCGCTTCGCGGCAGTGCGGGCAGAGCACGCGCACCAGGCGCTGGGCCAGCACGCCGAGCAGGGAGGAAGACAGCAGGAACGGCTCGACGCCCATATCGACCAGGCGGGTGACGGCGCCGACTGCGCTGTTGGTGTGCAGGGTCGAGAGCACCAGGTGACCGGTGAGCGAGGCCTGCACGGCGATGTCGGCGGTTTCCTGGTCGCGGATTTCGCCGACCATCACCACGTCCGGGTCCTGCCGGAGGATGGCGCGCAGGCCGCGGGCGAAGGTCATGTCGACGCGCGGGTTGACCTGGGTCTGGCCGATGCCTTCGAGGTAGTACTCGATCGGGTCTTCGACGGTGAGGATGTTGCGCGTGCGGTCATTCAGGGTGACCAGGCCGGCGTACAGCGTGGTGGTCTTGCCCGAGCCGGTGGGGCCGGTGACCAGCAGGATGCCGTGGGGCTTGCGCAGGTTTTCGTCGAGCAAGCGGCGGTCGCGCTCACTCATGCCCAGGTGGGTGAGCGACAGGCGCCCGGCCTGCTTGTCGAGCAGGCGCAGTACCACCCGCTCGCCGTTGGCCGAGGGCAAGGTGGAGACGCGGATGTCGACTTCACGGCCGCCGACCTTGAGCGAGATACGCCCGTCCTGCGGCACGCGCTTCTCGGCGATATCCAGCCGCGCCATGACCTTGACCCGCGAGACCAGCAATGCCGCCAGCTCGCGGCGTGGCTCGATCACTTCGCGGAGGATGCCGTCGACGCGAAAGCGTACGACCAGGCGTTTTTCGAAGGTTTCCAGGTGGATGTCGGAGGCGCCGGCCTTGATCGCCTCACCGAGGATGGCGTTGATCAGGCGGATGATCGGCGCGTCGTCTTCCTGCTCCAGCAGGTCGCCGGATTCCGGAGTCATTTCCGCCAGGCTGGCCAGGTCCAGCTCGGCGCCGAGGCCTTCGGCCATCAGGCGCACTTCCGAGGAGTCGCGCTGGTAGGCGGTGGTCAGTGCCTGTTCGAATTCGGCGGGGCTCAGCCAGTGCAGCGGCAGCACCTGGCGGGCAAAGCGCTGGGCTTCCTGCAGGGCGGCCAGGGTCGCGCCTTCGCGCAGACACAGGCTGACCTGGCCGGCGTCTTCGCGCAGCAGCACGCCGTGGCGTTTGGCAAAGGCGAAAGGCAGCGGGCGCAGGGGCACGACTGCCGGAGCCGCTAGTGCGGCGTGAATATCGCTGGACATGCGCGGGCCCGTTCCTGAATGGCGAATTGCATCGGTTCTTAGAACCTGTTTGGGGTCTTTTGAGCTAGAGCCAGGCAAGGCGAAATTGGCCGAGGACGCGGAATTTACAAGGTGTAAATGAGCAGTCCGAGGCCAATTTCAACGCAGCATGGCCGACGGTCAAGAGATCCGAGACAGGTTCTTATTGTTATATGGCGCAATGGAGCGGCCAAGTTAACGGATTCAGTGGAAAAATAAAGGCCCGTGATTACGCTTTGTCGCGACAGTGCGGGCAATCACAGAACGGCACTGGATAAAAAAGGCCCCGGCATAAGCCAGGGCCTGATTTTGCTGGGTAGCTTACGCCACCGGTTTACTTGTCTTCGTGGCGCTGGTGCTTGAAGAACACCCCGCTGTCACCGAACGCCGAGGCGATCAGCGGCGAGGTCAGCTCCAGCTCGCCCACTTTCACCGCACTGCTGCGGCGTTGCTGGGCGTAGGTGCGGCTGGTGGACGGGATGATGGAGGTCTTGATCTCCATCGAGGTGGCGTACACGTCATACAGCTTGGTACCGGCGGTCAGAGTCACCAGATCGTTGCGGAAGTCGTGAGCGGCCGTGGAGAAACGGCTGCGCAGCTCGCTTTTCGGCACGAAGTAGATCTGCGTCGGTGCCTTGGGCGTGGTCACGGCCTGACCGTTCTGCGCGACCTTGGCGAAGTCGTCAACGCGCAGCAGGGTCGGCTTCAGGCTCACCGCCGAGAACAGGATGGTGGTGCCCAGGGTGTCATTGACTTCCGGCACCACGTACTGCGAGAGCTCGTTGGCGAAGAAGTTGTAGTTGCTGCCCTGACCGCTGAGGCTGTACAGCGCGGAGACGTTCTGCGACGGCTTGCCGTTGACGAAGGCCTTCCACGCCAACCCCGGCTGGAAGCCGTTCTTGGCCGGATCACCGGCTACCGACAGGCGCAGCAGGCCGCTGTCGGCACCCTGGAACAGACCGGTGTAGGGGTTGCCCGCGACCGGAATGAACTTGACCTTGGCCATCACGCCATTCGGGTGCATGGCCTTCTCATGGCCCACCGGGGCGACGTCGGTGCGCTCCTGCACCTTTTTCCACAGCACCGAGCCAATCAGCCCACCGACATCCACCGGCGGGATCACCGGCAACTGGCCTTCGGCGTACTGGGTGCGCAGTGCACCGTTGACCCACAGGTTGTCCTGTTTGGCCTGGGCCGGCCAGTTTTCGTAGTCGGCCGGGATGTTCAGACCCCAGGGCTTGAAGGCGTTTTCCACGCCCAGCAGGCTGCTGTCCAGCTGCGGGTTGTGACGCTTGAGCACGTCGACCATGGTGGTGTTCTCCACCCAGGCCAGGCCTTCGGCGGTGTACACCTCGGGACGGTAGTCCTTGGTGAAGAAGCGGTCGGTCATCAGGCGGCGCGAGGCGTTCATGATGAAGATCTGGAACGCCGTTTCACCGAAGGCGAAGCCGTCCGGACGCACGGTTTCGGCGAGCATGCCGACCAGGGTGTCGATCTTCTCGATGTCGTTGCCGTAGACCCGCTTGAGGTTGGCCAGGGCCACCGGCTCAGTGGTCAGGTCCTCGAACTTGGTGATCGGGTTGAGGCCGATCTCGCGGCGGAACTCGTTGTAGCGCGGCACACCACGCTCACGATCACGCAGCACGTCGACGGTCGCCAGGTCGATGTTGCCGACCAGCGGGATCGACAGGTTGCGCAGGAAGTTCGGGTAGTTGTTGAGGGTCAGCGAACCCGGGTTGGTGATACCGAAGGAGTACCACAGGCGCTCCGGGCTTTCGCTGGACAGCAGGTCCTCGGCGTCACCGTCACGGGTATTGGGCAGCGGGATTGAGTTGGCGATCACGTTCGAGCCGATGTCGTAGACATCCACCTTGTCGCGCATCAGCGGGTGCATGCGGTACACGGCGACGAACTCTTCGGTGAGGGTGTACGGCACGCCGTAGTTGTTCGGATTGGTCGAACCGACGATACCGGCCAGGGCGTGGTCGATGGCCGAGCTGCCGGCCTGGCTGCCGTCGATGCCGAGGATGCGCAGGACGAAGGAGTTGGAGCTGGCCAGGTCCTCCTGCAGCATGCGCGCCTCATCCTGGTACTTGTCGCGGTTCGGCCCGGAACCCAGCAGGCCCCACCAGTTGGCGTACATGGCACGCTCGGTGACCGGGTTGGCGATCACCGCCGGGGTCCATTCCACGGTGTGGATCTTGGCCATCAGCGCCGAGTTGGCCAGGCGCGCGCGGTCATACAGCCACTGGTCGCTCTGGCTCGGGTACTTCTGCTTGAGCATGCTGGCGATGGCGTTGTGTTCCTTGGTGAACAGCTGGTGCAGCATGCTCAGACCGACCCACCAGTTCTCGTTGACGCCGGTGATCGGCTTGCCGCTGAGAAACTCGCTGGGCAGGGTGCCATCGGCGTTGATCTTCAGCTTGCCATCGACGAAGGAACGCACCTTGTCGTTGGTTTCCTTGCTGCTGCCGTACAGCTGCGAGCCGTCCCACCAGTGGGTGTTGTGGTTGCGGTAGGTCTGCGGCTTGCCGGCTTCGGCGGCGGTGCGGGTCGGATCGAGCTGGGTGCGGCGTACCGACAGCGCGCCGCTGCCGAAGGCGTCGCCGGCCGGCAGCGGAATCTGGATCGGGTTGTCTTCGGCGTTAGGGCCGTGGTCGACCCAGTCATGGACCATGAACTGGATCCACGAGGCGGCGATGAAGTTGAGGCTCGGCGCCGGCTTGAACTCGCCACGGGCCATCAGCAGGTTACTGACTTCACGCGGATTGGGGCTGAGCAGGGTGTCTGCTTCGGTTTCACCCTGGGTGACCGTCGGGTCGACGTTACGCCCGAAACGCCGGTAGACAGAGCCTTCGGCCGGGTTGGCGAGGATGTTACAGGTGCCATCCTCGGTGCGTGCGCCCTGACTGCGCGCATCGCAGGTGAGGTTGGCGTTGGCCGCCGGCAGGTTGTCGACGTCGAACAGGTTGTTCTTGAACAGCACATCGCGCTCGAGCGCGAGCGTGATCAGGCCGGCATAAATGCCCAGGGTGCCGAGTTTGACCAGACTCGGCCATGTGACCCAAACAGACATGGCTATATCTCCCGATTTTTATTGTATTAGCTACGGTAGGGGGCCGGATTTTCCGGCTGCCGGGAGAGTAGGGATTTGCGCCGCCCCCTCCCCCCCTCCGTGGGAGGGGAAAGTGGCGATTCGACTGCCGTTGGTCGCGGTGATCAGCTACGGGGATGCTGGCTGAGGATGGCTTCGGTGCGGCTGGAGAGGTTGAGCTTCGAGTAGATGTTCTTCAGGTGCCACTTGGTGGTGGACAGGGCGATGCCCATGCGTGCGCTGATTTCCGTGTTGGACAGGCCGCTGAGCAGGCAGTCGAAGATCTCCACCTCCTTGCCGGTCAGCAGACTGGTCAGATCCGGCGCGGGCGCCGGTGCGGTGCTCTCGGCCAGAAGGAACTCGGCATAGGTCTCGCGGTACTTTTCCGGCACGTCCAGCTGCCCCGACTGCAGCAGGCCGAGTACCGCTTCGGCGAAGCCGGGCGCCTCGTCGAACACCGAGCGGTTGATGTTGACGATGCCGTAGTGCTGCACCAGTTGCAGCAGCGCGCGCAGCTGCTCGTCCTTGCTCAGTTGCGGCGCGCTGAGGACCAGCAGGTTGGCCTCGACCACCAGGGTGCGCGCCTTCATCTCGCTGCGCCGCAATGACTCGGCGAGTACCTTGAGGATGCGACAGGCGCGCGGCTGGGCGCCACGCTGCACCAGCCAGTACACGGCGGCCAGGCCATAGCGTTCCCAGCATTCATCGTAGGACCGCGCCCGCTCCCACTCCCCCGCCGCCAGCCGCTCTTCGATGCCCAGGCGCTGGGCCAGGGCATCCAGCGCCGCCGGACGACCGCCGAGGAAGGCCTGACGCATGCTCTCCTGCGCCACCTGGCTGGCGAAGCGGGCGTAGTTGCCCAGCTGCAGAATGCGTGACAGCTGTTCCAGCAGGCGCCCGGCGCGGCCATCGGACTGGCGCCGATAGAGCAGGCGCGACAGGGTGATGTGCACGGTGGCGATGGTCTCGGTGGCCGAAGACGAGCTGACCACGGCCATCAGGTCCTCGCACAGCTGCTGGGCCGCGGCCAGCTGGTTCTGTTCATAGAGCGCCACCACCATGGCCGTGGCCCGGTTGACCCAGGCCGGCGAGGAGCGCTCGGTGCGCTGGTAGTCGTGGTAGACATCCTTGCGCGCGCTGGTGGCGCGACAGGCGTTGCGGTTGCACAGGGCGATGATCAGGTCGGCGTAGCTTTCCAGAAAGCTCTGTCCGGTCTGCTCCAGCAGCGCCTTGGCCTCCAGCGCCATGCTGATGGCCTGCTGCAGGCGGGCGTTGAGCAGGTGGTGATAAGACAGGATGGTCAGCGCCAGCGCGCGGATCTCCGGCGGCACCCCAGCGGCCAGCAGGTCGGACCAGCGTTCGCCGGGGGTGAAACCGAGATCGAACTGGAACAGCTCCAGATTGAGTGCCAGCAACTGCCGGGTCAGCACATCCACCGTCGGCTCGCGACTGGCGCGCGCGCCCAGCTCGTCCAGGCAATAGCGCGCCTGGTGGAAGCGCCGCGACAGGGTCAGCGCGTAGACCATCGGCACCAGCAGGCGTGGGCTGGCGAACAGTTCGCTTTCGCTGAGCGGCTCCAGCCACTTGAGCACCTCGGCGAAATGCCCGGAACGCACCCACTGCTCGCAAGCCTCCTCCAGCATGCGTCGAAACAGTTCCGCATCATTGCTGCGCTGGGCGTGCTGCAGGGCCTGCTCGAGATCGCCGCGCTGCTGGAAGCAGTGCGCCGCACGGCGGTTGAGCGCACCGATGCTCTGCGGCTGCTCGACTGCCAGGCGCGCGGCGAGGAAGTCATGCAGCAAGGCATGGTAGCGATACCAGCCCGGCTGATTGTCCACCGGCAGCATGAACAGCTCGCGCACGGCGATATCTTCCAGCAACAGCGCCGAGCCACTGCGCTCCAGCACGTGATCACACAGGTCGCCATCGAAGCGCTCGAAGATCGCGCTGCACAGGAAGAAGTCGCGCAGGTGCGGCGACAGGCGCTTGAGCACCACATGGCCGAAGTAGTCGACAATCTCCGGCTGGCTGCCATTGAAGCGTTCCAGGGCGATGGTGCCGAAGCGGGCATAGGCCAGCAGCGCCACCTTGACCCCGGCGACCCAGCCCTCGGTCATGGCCATCAGGCTGTCGACGTAGGTCGAGCTGAGGCTCGGCCCGCCGAGGTGGGCATTGAGCTGCTGGATCTGCGCCGCCGACATGCGCAGGTCGTGCTGGTCGATGCACAGCAGCTTGTTTTCCAGCTTCAGCCGGCTGAGGGAGAATCCCGGATGGTTGCGGCTGGAGAGGATCACCCGGGTATCGCCGGACAACCGTTCGAGCATCGCCGACAGCACGTCGAGAATGGTTGGCTGACTGATGTGTTGGAAGTCGTCGAGGACGATGTACAAGCCGCCGGCAATCCGCTCCAGGGCATCGGCCAGGTATTCACCGACTACTTCGGGCGCCTGGTGCATCTCGGCGGCGAAGGGGTTGAACCAGGAGATGTCGAAGTCCTCGACCTGGCCGCGAATGGTCTCCGCCAGGCGGCGAAAGAAACGCACGGGATCATTGTCACGCGCCTGCAGCGGGTAGTAGACCACCCTGCGCCGGGTATCCCCGGCCTGCCAGTGGGCCAGCAGGGTCGATTTGCCCGAGCCCGCAGGCGCCAGCAGCAGCGTCAGGGGGAAATGCTCGCAGTGGCTGAGCAGCTCCAGCAGTTCCTCGCGGGCGAATCCAGGAGGAATGACGGAGGAAGGCTTGCGGTCTTCCATGGCAGTGTCCCGTCGGGCTTATTTTTATTGTTGAACGGAAAGCGCTTGGCGGCCGATGATAACGGCCGGGGGGCGGGAAAATCCGAAGCAGATCACGCTTCTGGCAGCAAAACTGCCCAGTCGCTGACTGACGCAGCGGTACCTTTTATCGTGCCTGGCGGCGCGGACTGCGGAAAACGTCCGGCTGCGCGCTTGTTCACCGCACTGTCAGGGATTTCTGGCTGAATCCCCGAGTGCATGACGGAGCGCGCACAGCCCGAACAGTTGCGGTATGGTTGGCGCTGCTCCGCGCATGATGGGGCGAGCAGGCGCAGCGCGAATACGCCACCTGACTGCATAGAATAAGAAAATCATTGGGGGATGATGCATTGAGCGCAACAGGCACCCGCCTTCCTGGCTGGCTGCAACGCCATGGCGTGAGCGGCCTTTGCCTGCTCGTGGTGGCAGGCATGAGCCTGAGCCTCTCCTGGCAGATTGTCGATCTGCGGCGTCTGCTGCACAGCCCGGCGCCAGCGGCCGACAGCGCCCCCGCTGCCAACCAGAGCCAGCCCCTTGCGGTAGAACCCCTGCAGGGCCTGTTCGGTACGCCCGTACAGCAGAATGGTGATCAACCGGCGCCGCCTACCAACCTGCAGCTGACCCTGCTGGGCAGCTTCGTCAATCCGGACAGCAAACGCTCGACGGCGATTATCCTGGTGGCCGGTGGCAAACCCCGGCGCCTGACCGTCGGCGATGAAATCAATAGCGGCGTGCGCCTGCAGGCTGTGCACCAGGATCATGTGGTGCTGAGCCGCAACGGCCGTGAAGAAAGCCTGCACTTCCCTCGCCTGCGCACGGCGACAGCTGCAGCAGCCACCTACAGCGAACAGTACGATCCGCAGTATGACGCTGCGGAGCCGACCGCCGAACAGCTTGAGCACCTGCAGAGCGAAGACGTTCAGCAGTTGCAACAGCGCATGGAAGTTCTCCGTCAACAAATGGAAGGCGATGGCACCACGCCGCCGACCGAAGCGCCAGAAGCCGAAATCAGCCAATGACCCACTTCAGATCCGCATCGCCAAAACACCTACCTCTCGCCCTGCTCCTGGCCATGAGCTGCCTGGGCAATCCGCTGCCTGTCGCCCTGGCCAACCAGCCCGCTGGCATCACCAGCGAACAGGGGGAAACCTGGACGATCAACATGAAAGATGCGGACATCCGCGACTTCATCGAACAGGTCTCCAGCATCAGTGGCCAGACCTTCGTCGTCGACCCCCGCGTCAAGGGCCAGGTTACCGTGGTATCGCAGGCGCCACTGGGCCTCAGCGAGGTCTACCAGCTGTTCCTTTCGGTGATGAGCACCCATGGGTTCTCGGTGGTCGCCCAGGGTGATCAGGCGCGTATCGTGCCGAATACCGAAGCCCGCGCCGATGGTTCCCTGGAGGGCAGCGCCGCGAACACCCTGGAAACCCGGGTGATCCAGGTGCAGCAGAACGCCGTTAATGAACTGATCCCGCTGATTCGCCCGCTGGTCCCGCAGTATGGCCATCTGGCTGCCGTGGCCTCGGCCAATACGCTGATCATCAGCGACCGCCCGGCCAACATCACCCGCATCGAGCAGGTGGTGCGCCAGCTGGACCAGGCCAACCAGCAGGATTACACGGTCTACGACATGCGCCACGCCTGGGTCATGGATGCCGCCGAGGTACTCAACAGCACCCTCAATCGCGGCCAGGCCAAAGGCACCGGCGGCGCCACCCAGGTGGTTGCCGACAGCCGTACCAATCGCCTGATCCTGCTCGGCCCGCCGGAGGCCCGAGCGAAGATGCTGGCCCTGGCCAAGTCCATCGACACGCCCTCCTCGCGCTCGGCCAATACCCGCGTGATTCGCCTGCGCCACAACGACGCGAAAAGCATGGCGGAGACCCTCGGCGAGATCGGTGAAGGCCTAAAGTCGAGCGAAGGTGGCGGCGAAGCCGGCGCCGGCAAGCCCAAGCAGATGCTGATCCGCGCCGACGAGAGCCTCAACGCCCTGGTGATCCTCGCCGACCCGGACACCGTGAGCATGCTCGAAGACATCGTCCGTCAACTGGACGTGCCGCGCGCCCAGGTACTGGTCGAGGCGGCCATCGTCGAAATTTCCGGTGACATCCGTGATGCCCTCGGCGTGCAGTGGGCAGCCAGGGGCGGCGATGCCATCGGCGGGGTGAATTTCAACAACACCGGTTTTTCGATCGGCACCTTTCTCGGCGCACTGCAAGACCAGAAGATCCCGTCGCCGCTGCCCAGTGGCGCGATCATCGGCATCGGTAACAGCGACTTCGGCGCGCTGATCACCGCGCTGTCGTCCAACAGCAAGAGCAACCTGCTGTCCACCCCGACGCTGCTGACCCTGGACAACCAGGAGGCAGAAATCCTGGTGGGTCAGAACGTGCCGTTCCAGACCGGCTCCTACACCACCTCGACCGACGGGGCGAGCAACCCCTTCACCACCATCGAGCGCCAGGACATCGGTGTAACGCTCAAGGTCACGCCGCACATCAATGAAGGCAACACCCTGCGCCTGGAGATCGAACAGGAAATCTCCTCGCTGGTGCCGGCCCCGGCCAACGTCAACGTGTCCGATGTGATCACCAACAAGCGCTCGATCAAGAGCACCATCCTCGCCAGCGACGGCCAGGTCATCGTGCTCGGCGGGCTGATCCAGGACGACGTCACCCGTAGCGACTCCAAGGTGCCGATCCTCGGCGATATTCCGCTGCTGGGGCGGCTGTTCCGCTCTACCGAAGACACCCACGTCAAACGCAACCTGATGGTCTTCCTACGCCCGGCCGTGGTCCGCGATGCCAACGGCCTGGCCAGTCTGAGCAACAAGAAATACAGCGACATCCGCGTGCTCAGCCAGCCTATCGGCGACGAGCAGAGCCTGCTGCCAAGCGACCCGCAACGCCTGTTCGATCGCCAGGACAGCTACGAGTCGGCCATTGACCTGCGCCCGCAACAGTAAGCGCATAGCAACGCCCTGCTCTGCCCCTTTAGCCGGGCAGAGCAAGGCTGATCAGGCTTTCTTGATCAGGCCGACGATAAACAGCAGCACCAGAGCGCCGATCACCGCCGTCACCAGCGAACCGATCAGGCCGCCGCCCGCCGATACACCCAGATAACTGAACAGGTGACCACCGATCACCGCGCCGACTATGCCGACCACCAGGTTGCCGATCAGGCCGAAACCGCCGCCACGCAACAACTTGCCAGCGATCCAGCCGGCAATGGCGCCGATCAACAGAAAAAGTATGAGACTCATGGGGGCTCCTAGCCTGGGATTGTCATCCCAAGACTAGACCACCACAGGCAGGAGACATTCCCGGCGGCTTGCCCGCCGGGAGCAATGGCTCTTAGAGTGCGGCGAGACCGCGAGCCAGATCGGCTTTGAGGTCGGCAACATCTTCCAGGCCCACAGCCACCCGGATCAGGTTGTCGCGGATACCAGCATTGGCCCGCTCCTGCGGCGACAGGCGGCCGTGGGAGGTGGTCGCCGGGTGGGCGATGGTGGTCTTGGTATCGCCGAGGTTGGTGGTGATCGAAATGACTTTCGTCGCATCGATAAAGCGCCAGGCCGCCTCCTTGCCACCCTTCACTTCGAAACTGACTACCGCACCGAAACCGCTCTGCTGCCGCTTGGCCAGCTCATGTTGCGGGTGGCTGGGCAGGCCGGAGTAGTAGACATGCTCGATGCCCGACTGCTGCTCCAGCCATTCGGCCAGGTGCTGGGCGCTGGCGCAATGCGCCTGCATGCGTACGCGCAGGGTCTCCAGGCCCTTGAGGAACAGCCAGGCATTGAACGGACTGAGGGTCGGCCCGGCGGTGCGCAGGAAACCGACCACGCCTTCCATCTGCGCCTTGCGCCCGGCCACTACGCCACCCATGCCGCGACCCTGACCATCGATGAACTTGGTCGCCGAGTGCATGACGATGTCCGCGCCGAGCTTCAGCGGTTGCTGCAGCGCCGGGGTGCAGAAGCAGTTGTCCACCGCCAGCAGCGCGCCACGGGCATGGGCGATTTCCGCCAACGCGGCGATATCCACCAGCTCGGCCAGCGGGTTGGACGGTGACTCGACGAACAGCAGCTTGGTATTGGCCTTGAACGCCGCTTCCCAGCCAGCCAGATCGGCCAGCGGCGGGTAATCCACCTGGATACCGAAGCGCTTCAGGTACTTCTCGAACAGGCTGATGGTCGAGCCGAACACGCTGCGCGACACCAGCACATGGTCGCCGGCACTGCACAGGCTCATGACGATGGCCAGGATCGCCGACATGCCGGAGGCGGTCGCCACCGCCTGCTCGGCGCCTTCCAGGGCGGCCATGCGCTCCTCGAAGGCACGCACGGTCGGGTTGGTGTAGCGCGAGTAGACGTTGCCCGGCACTTCGCCGGCGAAGCGTGCGGCAGCATCGGCGGCGGTGCGGAACACGTAGCTGGAGGTGAGGAACAGCGCCTCACCATGCTCGCCTTCCGGCGTGCGGTGCTGCCCGGCGCGCACGGCCAGGGTGTCGAAGCCAACGCCCTCGAGGTCGCTGTCCAGCCGTCCTGCATCCCAATCCTGGCTCATCGGCAGCTCCTCGCTATCAGTCGTTGTGCAGATCGATGATCGCACTGACCGCTTCTGCAGTTGATTTGCTGGCGTCATTGCGCGCCTGCTCGATCTTGTTCAGGTAGACCTCGTTGACGTCACCGGTGACGTACTGGCCATCGAACACCGCACAGTCGAAATGCTCGATCTTGACCTTGCCGCCACCGACCGCGTCGATTAGGTCCGGCAGATCCTGGTAGATCAGCCAGTCGGCGCCGATCAGCTCGGCTACCTGCTCGGTGCTACGACCGTGGGCGATCAGCTCGTGCGGGCTGGGCATGTCGATGCCGTAGACATTCGGGTAGCGCACGGCCGGTGCGGCGGAGCAGAAATACACATTCTTCGCCCCGGCTTCGCGGGCCATCTGGATGATCTGCTTGCAGGTGGTGCCGCGCACGATGGAGTCGTCCACCAGCATCACGTTCTTGCCGCGGAACTCCAGCTCGATGGCGTTGAGCTTCTGCCGTACCGATTTCTTCCGCGCGGCCTGGCCGGGCATGATGAAGGTACGGCCGATGTAGCGGTTCTTGACGAAGCCTTCGCGGAACTTCACACCCAGGTGATTGGCCAGCTCCAGCGCCGAGGTACGGCTGGTGTCCGGAATCGGGATGACCACGTCGATGTCGTGATCCGGGCGCTCGCGCAGGATCTTCTCGGCCAGCTTCTCACCCATGCGCAGGCGCGCCTTGTACACCGACACGCCATCCATCAGCGAGTCCGGGCGGGCCAGGTAGACGTGTTCGAAGATGCACGGCGACAGCTGCGGGTTGGCCGCGCACTGGCGGGTGTGCAGGTTGCCGTCTTCGGTGATGTACACCGCTTCGCCCGGCGCCAGGTCGCGAATCAGGGTGAAACCGAGCACGTCGAGGGCAACGCTCTCGGAAGCGATCATGTACTCCACACCTTCATCGGTATGGCGATGACCGAAGACGATCGGACGAATTGCATAGGGGTCGCGGAACCCGACGACACCGTAACCGGTGATCATCGCCACTACCGCATAGCCGCCCTTGCAACGCGCATGCACACCGGCAACGGCGGCAAACACGTCTTCCTCGGTCGGCTGCAGCTTGCCGCGCACCGCCAGCTCATGGGCGAACACGTTGAGCAGCACTTCCGAGTCGGAGTTGGTATTGACGTGGCGCAGGTCGGATTCGTAGATCTCGCGCGACAGCTGCTCGACGTTGGTCAGGTTGCCATTGTGCGCCAGGGTGATGCCGTAGGGCGAGTTGACGTAGAACGGCTGCGCCTCGGCAGAGCTGGAGCTGCCTGCAGTCGGGTAACGCACATGGCCGATGCCGACCTGGCCGACCAGGCGCTGCATGTGGCGCTGCTGGAACACGTCCCGCACCAGGCCGTTGTCCTTGCGCAGAAACAACCGGCCGCCATGGCTGGTCACGATACCGGCAGCGTCCTGGCCGCGATGCTGGAGGACGGTCAGCGCGTCATACAGCGACTGGTTGACGTTGGACTTACCGACAATACCGACAATGCCACACATGTGACGCAACCCCTACGTTGTGAATCAGGCTAGATCTACAGGCTTTCAGGCAGTTTAGGCTGCGAGAAGGCCTCTTTGAACGGCAGATCGGCCGGCGCGCTGATACCGCTCGCCAACCACTGACTGGACAGACCGAGAATCAGGTTCTTCGACCAGTCCGCCACCATCAGAAAATGCGGCAGCAGACTCGACTGCTGCCACCATTTGTCCTGTTGCACCGGCGCCAGGCTGACCAGCCCGACCAGCACCACCACCAGCAAGGCACCACGCGCAGCGCCGAAGACCATGCCGAGAAAACGATCGGTGCCCGACAAACCGGTCACCCGGATCAGTTCACCAATAAGGAAATTGACCAGCGCACCGACCAGCAAGGTGGCGATGAACAAAATGGCGCAGGCGGCGATGACCCGCATCGACGGGGTTTCGATAAATTCAGTGAGGTGCTGTGACAGGGCGCCGCCGAACATCCAGGCCACGACGCCTGCGATGATCCAGGTCAGCAGCGACAGCGCTTCCTTGAAGAAGCCGCGTTTCAGGCTGATCAGACTGGAAATGGCGATGACGGCGATAATCGCCCAATCGACCCAAGTGAATGCCACGATGCTGCCTACAGACGGGAAAGGCGGCGGATTTTAACAGAGCCAGCCCCGCCGGGTAAGCCGGGGCTGCTATATGGTCGCGATAGAGATCAGCCGTTTTCCGGCTGGAAGCGCACCACGAAGCCATTGAGCTTCTGCTGGCGGTTCAGCTGGTCACGCAGGCGATCAGCCTCGGCGCGCTCGACCAGGGGGCCGACGAACACCCGATTCATGCCTTCGAAGGTGCGCACATAGGCGTTGTAGCCCTGGCTGCGCAGTTTTTTCTGCAGGTCCTCGGCGCCACTGCGACTGGACAGACTGGCCAGCTGCACCGACCAGCTAACTGGCAGGCTGCTGGCATCCAGACGCTCGGGCTTGCTCGGCTCGACTGCCGCTGGAGTAGCCGCAGCTGGCTCAGTCGGCGCATCGGCAACTTCCGGAACCTCCAGGGGCTCAACCGGCGGCACCTGCTCCGGCGCAATCGGCTGGGGCACCTCGACCGGATCCAGGGCAACCTCGGGCATGGCAGGCGCCTGCGGCATGGCAGGCGCATCGACTACCACCTGGCGCAGCTCATCCTCGCGGGAAAACAGCATCGGCAGAAAGATCACCGCCAGCGCAACCAGCACCAAGGCGCCGACTATCCGCTGCTTCAACCCTTTATCCAGCACTGCCATTCCCTGCCTCCGCCTGTTGCCCCAGCCATTCCAGGGCCTCGGCCACACAATAGAAAGAACCGAACACGAGGATTTCATCCTCGGCGGTCGCCTGTCGACATTGTGCCAACAATGCCTCGGCAACGCTGTCACAGGCAAGCACGTTGGCGCCGAGATTGCGCAAAGTCGCCTGCAACTCACCGACGGGCCGGCTGCGCGGACTCGGCAAAGGCGCCACCGCCCAGCCCTGCACTTCGCCCAGCAGAGGCGTCAGCACACCCGCCAGATCCTTGTCCTGCAACAGACCGAAAACCGCCAGGCGCCGCCCCACCGGTGGCGTTGCCGCCAAGCGGGTAGCCAGGTAATCGGCGGCATGCGGGTTATGCCCGACATCCAGCAGCAACTGCAGGGTCTTGCCCTGCCACTGCAGCTGGCGGCGATCCAGGCGCCCGGTCACTCGCGTAGCCAGCAGAGCCGCCTGAATCGCACTCGACTGCCAGGGCAGACCCAGCAAGGCGTAGGCCTGGAGGGCCAGGGCAGCATTTTCCATGGGCAGGTCGAGCAATGGCAGATCGTGCAATTCCAGCACGCTACCGGCGGCATTCAGCCCCCACCAGTGCCAGTTCTGCTCGGTAACGGCGAGGTCATAGTCGCGACCACGCAAGAAGAACGGGCAATCGAGCCTGGCCACCTGATCCAGCAGCGGCTGAGGCGGATCGAGATCGCCACACAGCGCCGGACGGCTCTGGCGGAAGATACCCGCCTTCTCGAAGGCCACCGACTCGCGCGTGTCGCCCAGCCAGTCGGCGTGGTCGATGCCGATGCTGGTCACCAGAGCGATATCCGCATCGATCAGATTGACCGCATCCAGACGCCCGCCCAGGCCGACCTCCAGCACTACCGCATCGAGACCGGCGCGCTCGAACAGCCAGAAGGCCGCCAGGGTGCCCATCTCGAAGTAGGTCAGGGAAATTTCGCCACGCGCCGCCTCTACTGCGGCAAACGCCATGCACAGGGACGCATCGTCGGCCTGCGCATCATCGATCAGCACGCGTTCGTTGTAGTGCAGCAGGTGGGGCGAACTGTAGACCCCGACCTTGAGTCCCTGACCACGCAACAGGGAAGCCAGGAAGGCGCAGGTGGAACCCTTGCCATTGGTGCCGGTGACCGTGACCACCCGCGGCGCGGGCTTACCCAGGCCGAGCCGCTCGGCGACCTGGCGGCTGCGCTCCAGGCCCATGTCGATGGCACTGGGGTGCAGCTGCTCCAGATAGACGAGCCAGTCGGCGAGGGTACGTTCAGTCATGCCGTGGCCGGAACCTGAGCAAGGGCAGGTGCCGGCAGGTGCTGCAGCTGCGCCAGCAGGCGGGCCAGGCGCGGACGCAGTTCCTGACGATGGATGATCATGTCGATGGCGCCATGCTCGAGCAGGAACTCGCTGCGCTGGAAGCCTTCCGGCAGTTTCTCGCGCACGGTCTGCTCGATCACCCGCGGGCCGGCGAAGCCGATCAGCGCGCGCGGCTCGGCAACAATCACGTCACCGAGCATGGCCAGGCTGGCGGAAACGCCGCCGTAAACCGGGTCAGTCAGTACGGAGATGAAGGGAATGCCCTCTTCGCGCAGGCGCGCCAGTACGGCGGAAGTCTTAGCCATCTGCATCAGAGAGATCAGCGCCTCCTGCATGCGCGCACCGCCGGAAGCGGCGAAGCACACCAGCGGGCAGCGCTTTTCCAGGGCCACGTTGGCGGCACGCACGAAGCGCTCACCGACGATGGCACCCATGGAGCCCCCCATGAAGCTGAACTCGAAGGCGCAGGTGACGATCGGCATGCCCAACAGGGTACCGCTCATGGAGATCAGCGCATCCTTCTCGCCGGTATCCTTCTGCGCGGCGGCCAGGCGGTCCTTGTACTTCTTGCTGTCACGGAATTTCAGGCGATCCACCGGCTCCAGCTCGGCGCCGATTTCCTCGCGCCCGTCCGGGTCGAGGAAGATGTCCAGACGGCTGCGCGCATCGATGCGCATGTGGTGGTTGCACTTGGGGCAGACATCTTCGGTCTTTTCCAGCTCGGGGCGATACAGCACGGCGTCGCAGGACGGGCACTTGTGCCACAACCCTTCCGGCACCGAGCTCTTCTTGACCTCGGAACGCATGATCGAAGGGATCAGCTTTTCTCTCAACCAGTTGCTCATGCTCACTCTCCGTAGCTGACCCGGTGCGACGCTACGCGCCGGTAAACTCATACTCATGGCCCATGCAGCCCAGCCAAACCGGCCTGCCTGGACGACTCAAAGACTGCTTATGGACGGCAGGCAGGCCCCGCCCGTCACATCAGGCGCCGCGTGCCGCACGAATAAAAGCCCGAACCTTGCCGGCATCCTTGATGCCCTTCGCCGACTCCACGCCACCACTGATATCCACCGCATAGGGACGTACCTGGGCGATGGCTGCCGCGACGTTATCCGGGGTCAACCCGCCAGCCAGGATCACCGGCTTGGGCAGCTCGGCCGGCACCAGCGACCAGTCGAAGGCCAAACCGGTACCACCGGGGACACCCTCGACGAAGGTGTCCAATAGAACGCCGGAAGCACTGGGGTAGCGCGCCATCTGCGCGGCAATATCATCGCCGGCCTTGACCCGCAGCGCCTTGATGTAAGGGCGACCGTAGCCCTCGCACTGCTCGACCGACTCATCACCATGGAACTGGAGGAGATCCAGTGGCACCTGCGTCAGGATCTGCTGCAACTCGGCCCGCGGCATATCCACGAACAGGCCAACCGTGGTCACGAACGGCGGCAACGCCGCAATGATCTGCTGCGCCTGCGCCACGCTGACCGCACGCGGACTCTTGGCATAGAACACCAAACCTATGGCATCGGCACCCGCAGCAGCGGCTGCAAGTGCATCCTCGACACGGGTAATACCGCAAATCTTGCTGCGAACGGCTGACAAGTACTGGCACCTTGTAGGAAAAAATCGATGATAGCAAAACTGCCGGAGTCTTTTCGCCGCAGCAGCCTAGCGCGCGGCCATCACATCCGGCAGGCCGGAGAGAAAATGCGGCCCCAGGTAACGCTGCGGCAATTCGAACTCTGCCGGGTATTCGACCTGCACCAGGTACAGGCCATAGGGGTGCGCAGTGACCCCACCGGTACGCCGCACCCGGCTTTCCAGCACCTCCTCCACCCACTCCACCGGCCGTTCGCCGGCACCGATGGTCATCAGCACCCCAGCGAAGTTACGCACCATGTGATGCAGGAAGGCATTGGCACGAATATCCAGCACGATGAAACGCCCGTGCTCGAGCAGCTCCAGGTGGTGCACGGTCTTGATCGGCGACTTGGCCTGACACTGGCGCGCGCGGAAGGCACTGAAGTCATGGGTACCCACCAGATAGCGGGCCGCCGCACGCATGCGCTCGATATCCAGCGGCCGGTGATTCCAGGTGACTTCCTCAGCCATGTGCGCCGGACGGATCTGATCGTTGTAGATCACGTAGCGATAACGCCGGGCCATGGCACTGAAGCGCGCATCGAACTCACGCGGCATGGCCTTGGCCCAGGTAACGCTGATATCGGCTGGCAGGTTGAGATTGGCGCCCATCGCCCATGAGTGCATGGTGCGCTCGACACTCGTATCGAAGTGCACCACCTGGCCACTGGCATGCACCAGCGCGTCGGTACGCCCGGCACAGCTCAAGATGACCGGCGCACCACCGGCGACCTTGGACAGCGCCTTTTCCAGGCTCTCCTGAATAGACGGAACGCCAGCCCGCTGACGCTGGAAGCCACGATAACGCGAACCCCGGTATTCGACGCCCAGGGCAATCCTGGAAACGCCAACGGCAGCCGAATCGGCTGCCGTTGATGGTATTGCTTCAGACATTTATCAAACCAGTTTGCTGATCAGCTCGCGCGCTTCCTGCTGCTGACCTTCGTTACCTTCGGCGACTACTTCGTCGAGGATGTCGCGAGCGCCTTCGGTGTCGCCCATATCGATGTAAGCACGCGCCAGATCCAGCTTGGTCGCGGTTTCATCGGTCCCTGAAAGGAAGTCAAAATCGTCGTCCATATCCAATCCTGTAGCAGCCGACTCCGGTGCTGCAGCCATCGGCAGTTCGTCAGCCAGCAGAGGCTCATCCAGACCGCCACTCAGCTGCTCCAGCTCGGCACTCACTTCATCCAGCTGAGCAGCGAAACTGTCGGCAGCCGGGGCGCTGGCAACTGGCTCATCGGCCAGCGACAGGTCGAAATCGGCCGACATATCCAGCTCGGCTTCCGCCGGAGCAGAACTCAGCGATACCGCCGGCTCATCTTCCAGGCTGAGCATGAAATCATCTTCGGCCAGCTCGGCAGGCTTGCTGTCGGCCTCCAGATCCAGGCTGAAATCCGCCAGATCATCACCCAACTCCAGAGCATCAGCAGTGTTGTCTGCACCCAGGTCCAGATCGAAATCCAGATCGGCGGCCGCACTGGTTTCAGTGGCTGGCAGATCAAGACTCAACTCATCCAGATCGGACGCGCTCGACGTGGCGGCTTCCTGCAGATCGCTATCCAGGTCATCCAGGCTCAGATCGAAAGCATCATCCAGGTCGGCGCCCTTGGACGGAGCAGCAGGCTCATCCAGGGTCAGGTCATCGAGACTGAAAGAGTCCAGATCATCCAACGCAGCCATGCCGGCGGCAGCACCGACCACCATGGCTGGGTATTTGGCCTTGAGCTGATCAACGGCAGCAGCGCCACCGCCGATTTCGCGCAGCTCCTGCTCCTGACGGGCGAAGCCATCACGATCACCCAGCTCGGCATAGACTTCCATCAGCTTCAGACGCAGATCACTGCGCTGCGGCTCATCATTGATGGCGTTCTGCAGCAGCTCGGCCGCCTGGCTGAATTTGCCGTAAGCAATATAGATATCCGCCTCACCCAGGGCATCGGCAGTCTGCGGAGCAACACGCTCCTGCTCGCGAACTTCGGTGTCCGAGGAAGCACTATCCAGACCGGCAAAGCTGTCTTCCGGCATATCCAGATCAGCTTCGAAAGGGCTAGCGGAGACATCATCACCGGCCAGGCTCTCTTGCAGCTCGGCCTCTTTCATCGCGTTGCGACGGGAAACCACCATCAGGCCAACCAGCAAGGCCAGCAGGGCACCGCCACCTAACGCACCTAGCAGCATCGGATTTGCCATCAGATCATCGATGAAGCTGGTCGGCGCAGGCTCCTGCACGACTACGGGTTTCTTGACCGGCGGCTTCTCCGGCTTGGCGACTTCTGCCGGCTTGGCCGGGGCCACAGCAACCGGCTTGACCGGCTCTACCTTGGGCGCCGGTTCTTCGCTGTAGTTGTAATCAGGTGTCGCCGGCTTGGGCGTCTCGACCTTGGGCTCGGTAACCGGAGCCTTGGCCTCAACCGGCTTGCTTGCGACTGGGGTCTTCGCTTCCACCGGAACCGGCGGCGCCACTGGAGCACTGGCAGCAGGAACGACCTTGCTCTGATTGGCCAGGTCACCCTGCAACTTGGCCAGCTGATTGTCCTTCAACTCGATCAGTTTCTGCAGCTTGTCCAACTGGCCCTGCAGATCACCCATACGATCCTTCAGCTCTTCGTTCTCACGACGCGTAGAATCCAGGCTCTCTTTGGTCACGGCCAACTGGTCATTCAGTGCTTTGCTGTCGCCAGCGCCTTTCTCGCTACCGCCAGCAGACTTGCCGCTTTCGGCAGCAACCAGCTTCAGGCTGTCCTTGCTCTCGGCCTTGGCCGGAGCAGCACCCACTTCGGAGCGTTTGGTCGCATCCAGTTGGCGTGTACCAGTAGCAGCCAGACTGCGACCTTCACGCCAGGCAGTGTTCTGCTCGGTAACCTGGGCAATCGCTTGCGCCTGGCTACGGCTCTTGACCTGTTGTTCATCGGGAAGACGCAACACCTGGCCGCTTTTCAGGCGATTGATATTGCCATCGACGAAGGCGTTCGGATTGAGTTCCTGGATCGCCAGCATGGCTTGATGTACGGAGCCGCTGTGGCGCGAACGCTGGGCAATTTCCCAGAGCGTGTCGTTGGATGTGGTCTTGTACTGATCACCGGAGATCTGCGCGGCGGTGCTGGCAGCAGGCGTCGGCCGCGGTGCAGCCGGAGCGGCCGGAGCAACCGGACGCGGCGTCGGCGCGACGCTCTGCGGACGCGGCGCAGGGGCAGAAACGGGCGCAGATACAGGCAGACGTGGCGCTGCGGCAACCACAGGCTGCGGCGAATACATGGGCGGATCGAGCAGCAGGGTGTACTCACGCAGCAGGCGCCCGTTGGGCCACAGCACTTCTACCAGGAAGTTCAGGTAGGGCTCGCGCACCGGCTTGCTGGAGGTGATGCGGATTACGCTCTTGCCGTTGGGCTTGATCACCGGGGTGAACTTGAGGTCGGTCAGGAAGTACTGGCGATCGACGCCAGCCTTGTTGAACTCCTCGGGGGACGCCAGGGCCGGAACCACTTCGGTAGTGCCGAGATCGCGCACCTCGAGCAATTCGATTTCCGCCACCAACGGCTGGCTCAGCGAAGACTTGAGGGTAACTTCCCCCAGCCCAAGCGCATGCGCCGCACCGGAAGTCATCGCCGAAGCAGCCGCGATTGCCAGCACTAGTTTGCGAACCCGAACCATAGCGTAATCCCTTGTTTTATCTTTTTTCTCGATAATCGAGAGGATCTTGAAGGTCACTGCCTGCACCCGCTTAAAGCGGTTCCCCGTCAGCGATCAGCCAAACCAGTATTGCCAAGCTAGAAAGATTCTTCAAATTTGGGGCTAAGTATCTTTTACAGATAGTGTTTTATCAACAACTCGGCAATTTGCACAGCATTTAGCGCCGAGCCTTTTCGCACATTATCAGACGCAATCCACAAATTGAGTTCTGCCGGGTCGTCCAGCCCCACGCGCAGACGCCCGACATAGACTTCATCCTGGCCCACCGCATCGCCCACCACGCTGGGGTAATCGCCCGCCTCGACCAGCTCGATACCGGCCTGCGCCTCCAGCCCTTGTGCAGCCTTGGCCACATCCACCGGTTGCGCGGCCTGCAGCGAGACCGTCAGGCTATCGCCGAAGAAAACCGGCGCCTGCACGCAGGTTGCCGAGACTCGTAACGCCGGCAGCGCCAGCACCTGCTTCAACTCCTCTGCCACACGCCGTTCGAGAACGGCATGGCCGCCCTCCTCCAGCGTCCCGACTCGAGCCAGCAGATTGAACGCGATCTGCTGATCGAACACCTTGGGCTCCAGCGGGCGCATATTGAGCAGCTCGGTAGTCTGCTTCGCCAGCTCGGCAATCCCTTCCCTACCCTGACTGGAGACCGCCAGCACTGCAGTAAGCGTGACTTTCTGCAGGTCGAGTCGTGCACGCAGCGGTGCCAGCACCAGCGCCAGCGCGGCTACCACCGGCACGGGGCTGGCCAATAGATAAGGCGCTTTGAGCGTAGCCAACAATTCTGCGTTCGCTTCCGGCACCAGGCGCGGCGCCTGCTGTAGCGACAGCCCGGCGCTCAGATCGATTACCGAACAGCCTGCCGCGTGGGCCTTGAGTGCCGACGCCCGACTGATCGCCTCACCCGCACAGAAGAAGGCCAGGCGCACCTGAGTAAAGTCGAAATCCGCCAGCTCGCGCACGCGCAGGTTCTTGCCGCGAAACGGCACGGACTGCCCAGCCGAAGCGCTGCCGGCCAGTAGATGCAGGGTACCGACAGGAAATTCGCGTTCTTCAAGCAGTTGCACGATGGCTTCGCCGACCGTACCGGTGGCGCCGACTACCGCGATATCAAAGGATTGGGACATGGGAACCTTGCACAAGAGAGCCGAATGGGCGGCACTCTACCTGCCGCCCGAAAGGCTGACCACAGAAACAAAAAAGGCCGGTGATCACCGGCCCTTTTCTGCTGCCTGCTGACGGATCAGCGCTCCAGGAGGATCCGCAGCATGCGCCGCAGCGGCTCGGCCGCACCCCACAGCAGTTGGTCGCCAACGGTGAAGGCACCGAGGTACTGCGAGCCCATGTTGAGCTTGCGCAGACGGCCAATCGGCACGCTCAGGGTACCAGTCACAGCAGTCGGGCCCAGATCGCGGATGCTGGCTTCACGCTGGTTCGGCACCAGCTTGACCCAGGGGTTGTGCTGGCTGATCAGGCCTTCGATGTCGGCCAGCGGCACATCCTTGTTCAGCTTGATGGTCAGCGCCTGGCTGTGGCAGCGCATGGCGCCGATGCGCACGCACAGGCCGTCGACCGGGATCGGGCTCTTGTTGCGACCGAGGATCTTGTTGGTCTCGGCCTGACCCTTCCACTCTTCGCGGCTCTGTCCGTTCGGCAGTTCCTTGTCGATGTAGGGAATCAGACTGCCGGCCAGCGGCATGCCGAAATTGTCCACCGGGAAGGCTTCACCGCGCATGGCCTCGGCGACCTTGCGATCGATATCGAGGATGGCGCTGGCCGGGTTGGCCAGATCGTCAGCCACGGCACCATGGATGGCGCCCATCTGCTTGATCAGCTCGCGCATGTTCTGCGCGCCGGCACCGCTCGCCGCCTGGTAGGTCATGGCGCTCATCCACTCGACCAGACCGGCCTCGTACAGGCCGCCCAGGGCCATCAGCATCAGGCTGACGGTGCAGTTGCCGCCGATGTAGTTCTTCACGCCGCCATCCAGCGACTGGTCGATGACCTTGCGGTTGACCGGATCCAGCACGATCACCGAGTCATCGGCCATGCGCAGGCTGGAGGCCGCGTCGATCCAGTAGCCGTTCCAGCCGGCTTCGCGCAGCTTGGGGAAGACTTCGCTGGTGTAGTCGCCGCCCTGGCAGGTCAGGATCACGTCCAGGCCCTTGAGTTCGTCGATGTTGTAGGCATCCTTCAGCGGGGCGACGTCCTTGCCCACGGCCGGGCCCTGGCCGCCGACGTTGGAGGTGGTGAAGAACACCGGCTCGATCAGGTCGAAGTCACGCTCTTCCAGCATGCGCTGCATGAGCACGGAACCGACCATACCGCGCCAACCGATCAGACCTACACGTTTCATAACCACTACACCCTAAAGAAGAAGCAGGCCGCTGCCGCGCAGCGGGCCGCAGAGATTACAGATTGCGCAGGGCCTCGACCACTGCATCGCCCATGCCGGCCGTACCGACCTTGGTCATGCCAGCGGAGAAGATGTCACCGGTACGCAGCCCCTGATCGAGCACCTTGCTCACCGCCAGCTCGATGGCATCGGCGGCCACAGCCTGGTTGAAGCTGTAGCGCAGCATCATCGACACCGAGAGGATGGTCGCCAGCGGGTTGGCGATACCCTGGCCGGCAATATCCGGCGCCGAGCCGTGGCACGGCTCGTACATGCCCTTGTTGTTGGCGTCCAGCGAGGCGGACGGCAGCATGCCGATGGAACCGGTGAGCATGGAAGCCTCATCCGACAGGATGTCGCCGAACATGTTGTCGGTGACCATCACGTCGAACTGCTTGGGCGCACGCACCAGCTGCATGGCCGCGTTGTCCACGTACATGTGAGACAGCTCGACGTCCGGGTAGCCCTTGGCCACTTCCTCGACCACGGCACGCCACAGCTGGCTGGACGCCAGCACGTTGGCCTTGTCCACCGAGCACAGCTTCTTTCCGCGCACGCGGGCCATGTCGAAACCGACCTGGGCGATGCGACGGATCTCGCTCTCGCTGTACGGCAGGGTGTCGTAGGCCATGCGCTCGCCGGTTTCCAGCACCTTGCTTTCGCGCGGCTGGCCGAAGTAGATGCCGCCGGTCAGCTCGCGGACGATGAGGATATCCAGACCCGCCACCACTTCCGGCTTCAGCGACGAGGCGTCGGCCAGCTGCGGATAGAGGATGGCCGGGCGCAGGTTGGCGAACAGGCCCAGCTGCGAACGGATTTTCAGCAGGCCGCGTTCCGGGCGGATGGCCGGGTCGATCTTGTCCCACTTCGGCCCACCGACGGCGCCGAGCAGGATGGCATCGGCAGCCCGCGCGCGCGCCAGGGTTTCGTCGGCCAGCGGCACGCCGTATTTGTCGACTGCAGCACCGCCCAGCTCATCGAAGCTCAGCTCGAAACCCAGGCTGTACTTGTCATTGGCCAGCTGCAGCACCTTGACCGCCTCGGCCATGATTTCCGGGCCGATGCCATCGCCAGGAAGAACCAGAATCTGCTTGCTCATGCTCAATCCTTAAATCACTTGATCGCGCCGAACAGCCAAGGGCTGCTCTGCTGGTGTTTGCCTTCGAAAGCCTTGATCGCCTCGGCGTCCTGCAGGGTCAGACCGATATCGTCCAGACCATTGAGCAGGCAATGCTTGCGGAAGGCGTCGACCTCGAAGCGGTACTGCACGCCATCCGGGCGGGTCACGGTCTGCGCCGCCAGGTCGACGGTCAGCTGGTAGCCCTCGGCGGCCTCAGCCTGCTGGAACAGCGCGTCGACTTCTTCATCCTTGAGGATGATCGGCAACAGGCCGTTCTTGAAGCTGTTGTTGAAGAAGATGTCGGCGAAGCTCGGCGCGATGATGGTACGGAAACCGTACTCTTCCAGCGCCCACGGCGCGTGCTCGCGGCTCGAACCACAACCGAAGTTCTCGCGGGCCAGCAGCACACTGGCGCCTTGATAGCGCGGGAAGTTCAGCACGAAGTCCTTATTGATCGGGCGACCCGAGCTGTCCTGGTTCGGCTGACCGACATCCAGGTAGCGCCACTCGTCGAACAGGTTGGGGCCGAAGCCGCTGCGCTTGATCGACTTCAAGAACTGCTTGGGGATGATCTGGTCGGTGTCGACGTTGGCGCGATCGAGCGGCGCGACGAGACCGGTGTGTTGGGTGAAAGCTTTCATATTCGGTCTCCTCAGGCCTGCATCAGTTCGCGTACATCGATGAAACGGCCGGTCACCGCGGCTGCTGCGGCCATCGCCGGGCTGACCAGGTGGGTACGCCCGCCGGCACCCTGACGGCCTTCGAAGTTGCGGTTGGAGGTGGACGCGCAATGCTCGCCGCTGCCGAGCTTGTCCGGGTTCATCGCCAGGCACATGGAGCAGCCCGGTTCACGCCATTCGAAACCGGCCTCGATGAAGATCTTGTCCAGCCCTTCGGCCTCGGCCTGCGCCTTGACCAGGCCGGAACCCGGCACCACCAGCGCCTGCTTGACGGTGCTGGCGACCTTGCGCCCCTTGGCCACTTCGGCGGCGGCGCGCAGGTCTTCGATCCGCGAGTTGGTGCAGGAACCGATGAACACGCGGTCCAACTGGATATCGGTGATCGCCTGGTTGGCGGTCAGGCCCATGTATTTCAGGGCACGCACAATCGAGTCGCGCTTGACCGGGTCGGCTTCGGCGGCCGGGTCCGGCACACGCTGATCGACGGCCAGGACCATTTCCGGCGAAGTGCCCCAGCTGACCTGCGGCTTGATCTCGGCGGCGTCCAGTTCGACCACGGTGTCAAACACCGCATCAGCATCGGACACCAGGTCGGCCCAGGCGGCCACGGCCTTGTCCCAATCTTCGCCCTTGGGTGAGAACGGACGACCCTCGACGTAGGCAATGGTCTTCTCGTCCACCGCCACCAGGCCGACGCGGGCGCCAGCCTCGATGGACATATTGCAGATGGTCATGCGCCCTTCCAGCGACAGCTCGCGAATCGCGCTGCCGGCGAATTCCAGGGCATGGCCGTTGCCGCCGGCGGTGCCGATCTTGCCGATCACCGCGAGGACGATGTCCTTGGCGGTGACGCCGGCCGGCAGCTGGCCTTCGACGCGCACCTGCATGTTCTTCATCTTCTTGGCCACCAAGCACTGGGTGGCGAGCACGTGCTCGACCTCGGAGGTGCCGATGCCGTGGGCCAGGGCACCGAAGGCGCCGTGAGTGGAGGTGTGCGAGTCACCGCAGACCACGGTCATGCCCGGCAGGGTGGCGCCCTGCTCCGGGCCGACCACGTGGACGATGCCCTGGCGGCTGTCGTTCATCTTGAATTCGAGGATGCCGAAATCGTCGCAGTTCTCGTCGAGGGTCTGCACCTGGATGCGCGACACTTCGTCGGCGATCGACTCCAGGCCGCCCTGGCGCTCGGCCTTGGTGGTCGGCACGTTGTGATCCGGGGTGGCGATGTTGGCATCGATGCGCCACGGCTTGCGCGCAGCCAGACGCAGCCCTTCGAAGGCCTGCGGCGAGGTCACTTCGTGGAGGATCTGCCGGTCGATGTAGATCAGCGACGAACCATCGTCACGGCGCTTCACCTCGTGCATTTCCCAGAGCTTGTCGTAGAGCGTTTTGCCGGCCATCGGAACAATCCTCATCAGCGGTTTGTGGGGCGCAGGGTCTATGGCCCTTTTACCTATGTGGCGATCCTAGGGGCTGGGATCAAATAACTCCAATTCATATTTTTTATTCAAAGCATTCCCAGCCGGAATACAGCAGCGCTAAGCTGCACGCCTGACGTTGCTAGCAGATGTTCGCCATCCTTTATATGGCTGCCGCCCGGAGCTATGCCCATGGATCTCGCCAACCTCAACGCCTTTCTCGCCATCGCCGAATCCGGCAGCTTCTCCGAAGCCGCAGAGCGCCTGCATTTGACCCAACCGGCCGTGAGCAAGCGCATCGCCGGCCTGGAACAGCAGCTCAACGTGCGTCTGTTCGACCGCCTGGGCCGCGAGGTCGGGCTAACCGAAGCCGGGCGCGCCCTGCTGCCGCGCGCCTACCAGATCCTCAATGTGCTGGATGACACACGCCGCGCGCTGACCAACCTGAATGGCGAAGTCACCGGTCGCCTGACCCTGGCCACCAGCCACCATATCGGCCTGCACCGCCTGCCGCCGCTGCTGCGCGCCTTTACCCGCGCCCACCCGCAGGTGGCCCTGGACATCCAATTCCTCGACTCGGAAGTGGCCTACGAGGAAATCCTGCATGGCCGCGCCGAGCTGGCAGTGATCACCCTGGCCCCGGAAACCCGCTCGCCGGTGCGTGCCATGCCGGTATGGGACGACCCGCTGGACTTCGTCGCCGCCCCCGAGCATCCGCTGGTGCGCGGCGCCATCAGCCTGGCCGATGTGGCCCGGCATCCGGCGGTGTTCCCCGGCGACAACACCTTCACCCACCACATCGTACGGCGCCTGTTCGAGGCCGAAGGGCTGACACCCAATATCGGCATGAGCACCAACTACCTGGAGACCATCAAGATGATGGTTTCCATCGGCCTGGCCTGGAGCGTACTGCCGCGCACCATGCTCGACGAACAGGTGGTGCGCCTGCCGCTACCCGGCATCCAGCTGACCCGCCAGCTCGGCTACATCCTGCATACCGATCGCACCCTGTCGAATGCGGCCAAGGCCTTTATGCGCCTGCTCGACGAACAGCGCACAGGCCTTGCCTAGAGGCCTCTCCTGCGGCTAACGTGGGGCCATAACGATAAAAAAGGCCCTGCATGCTCCGGTCCCATCCACTTCTGCGGGTGATGACTTGCCGTGCATAGAACGAGCCCGCGATGTCCAAACCGCCCAAACCGCTGCCCCCCCTGCCGTTCATCCCGGCCCTGGATCCCGCCGAGTTCGAGAAGACCTGGCATGACGCGCCGCGCCTGCTGGCCGCGCTGAACGGCGCTCACCTCGGCGCCTGGTACTGGGACATCGACAGTGGCAAGGTCAGCTGGTCGCGCGGCGCCCAAGCCCTGTTCGGTCTTGACCCCAAACACCCCCTGCAGCAGCGCGTCGACTATATCGAGCTGATCCCCGAGGAAGACCGCGCCGCCGTCCTGCAACTGTTCCAGCAAGTCCTCAGCGGCATTCCCAACCCCGAACCCCTGCGCCACCGCATCCGCTGGCCCGATGGCAGCCTGCACTGGCTGGAAATCAGCGGCCGCCCGCAGGTCGATAGCGACGGCCACAAACGCGTGTTCGGGGTGATCCGCGACATTACCGAACAGCAGGAGCGCGCCACCGCGCTAAGCCAATCGGAACGGCTCTTCTCCAGCCTGTTCCACATGAGCCCCGACGCCGCCCTGTTGATCCGCCTGGCTGACAGTTCGATCTTCGAAGCCAATCAGCACTTCGAAAACCTGTTCGGCTGGAAGCGGGCCGAAATCCAGGGCAAAACCACCCTGGAACTGCAGATCTGGGGCAACCTGCAGCAACGGGACGAACTGCGCTGCGCCGCGCAGCCGGATCAGGAACCGATCGTTCAGGAAGTCCAGCTCAATACCCGCGACGGCCGCCAACTGCATGGCGTGCTGCGCAGCCAGTACATCGAGATCGAGAACGAACCGTGCCTGTTCAGCACCTTCCTCGACACCACCGAGCGCAAGCAGGCCGAGGCGGCGTTGCGCGCCAGTGAGGAAAAATTCGCCAAGGCTTTCCGCCAGACCCCCGACGCCGTGGTGATCACCGACAAGAGCAACGGCGCCTTCGTCGAAATCAACCCGGCCTTCGAGCAGCGCTTTGGCTGGAGCAAGGACGAAGCCATTGGCCGCACCTCCCTGGAGCTGGGCATCTGGAAAAGCCCCGCCGATCGCCAACGGCTACTGGACGCCATGCAGCGTGACGGCAGCTGCCAGAACCTGCAGGCAGAACTGTTCAGCCGCAATGGCCAGCTCAGCCACAACCTGATCTTTGGTGGCGAAATCGAACTGGCGGGCAAGCCCTGCCTGGTTCTGACCGTGCGCGACGTCAGCCATGAGCGGGTGCAGGAACAGGCCCTGCGCGACAGCCAGGAACGCCTGAGCCTGGCCCTGGACTCCGCCAGCCTGGGCAACTGGGACTGGGATATCCCCAGCGACATCCTGTTCGGCTCGGAGCGCGCCGCCCTGCTGCATGGCCTGCCCGCCCAGCAGTACCACGGCAAGTTCCGCGAGTTCTTCAAGCATGTGCCGCTGGAAGATCGCCACAGCATGCGCGTGACCTATAACGAGCTGGTCGAGGGTCGGCGCGACAGCTATCAGGTGACCTACCGCACGCGTTTCAGCAACGGCGCCATCCACTACCTGGAAAGCACCGCCAAGCTCTATCGCGATGACGCTGGCCAGCCCATGCGCATGGCCGGCATTCTCGTCGACATCAGCGAGCGAGTGCAGCGCGAACAACGCCTGGCCGCCTCCGAAGAGAAATTCGTCACCCTGTTCCAGTCCAGCCCGGAACCGATCTGCGTGTCGCGTATTCGCGACGGCGAGTTCATCGAGATCAACCCCAGCTTCAGCGAGACCTTCGGCTGGCTACCCGCTGAAATCGTCGGCCAGAGCGCCCCGCAACTGGGCTTTTGGGTCGATGAAGAGCAGCGCAACCGGCTGTTCAAACAGCTCACCCGCGACCAGGGCCTGAGCAATGAGGTGGCGCGCTTCCACACCAAGGCGGGCAACGAGCTGACCTGCGTGGTCTCCAGCCGCTTCATCCGTGTCGAGCGCCAGCTGTGCATCACCACCACCTTCCGCGATATCAGCGAGAAGCAAAAGGCCGAAGCGGCGCTCAAGGCCAGCCAGGAGAAGTTCGCCAAGGCGTTCCACTCCAGCCCGGACGCCATCACCATCACCGAGCGCGACACGGGGCGCTATATCGAGGTCAACGAGGGCTTCACCCGCCTCACCGGCTACACGGCCGAGGAAGTCATCGGCCGCAGCTCGCTGGAGCTGGACGTCTGGGCCGACCCCAGCGAACGGGTGGCGATGATCGAGACCCTCCAGCGTGACGGACGTGTCTATCACCTGGAAATGCATGGCAAGAACCGCGACGGCAGCATCCGCCTGGTGGAAGTCTCGGTCGAACCGATCGAGCTGGATGGCATCGCCTGCCTGCTGCTCAACGCCCGCGACGTCAGCGAACTGAAGGATGCCCAGGCGCAGATCCAGCACCTGGCCTACCACGACCCACTGACCAACCTGCCCAACCGCGCGCTGCTGATGGACCGCCTGGTCCAGCAGATTGCCCTGCTCAAGCGCCATAACCTGCGCGGCGCCCTGATGTTTCTCGACCTCGACCACTTCAAGCACATCAACGACTCGCTCGGCCACCCGGTCGGCGATGCCGTGCTCAAGCTGGTCACCGCGCGCCTGGAGGCCAGCGTGCGCATGGAGGACACGGTCGCCCGCCTGGGTGGCGACGAGTTCGTCGTGCTGCTCTCCGGCCTGGAGGGCAGCCGCGCGGAGATCAGCCGCCAGGTGCGCCAGGTGGCAGAGAAACTGCGCCAGCTGCTGGCCGAGCCGATGCTGCTCGACGGCCACCACCTGCAGGTGACCCCGAGTATCGGCATCGCCCTGCTGCCCGACCACGGTGACAACCCGACCGACCTGCTCAAGCGTGCCGACATCGCCCTGTACCGGGCCAAGGACTCCGGGCGCAACACCGTGCAGATGTTCCGCAAGGCCATGCAGGACGAAGCCAGCGAGCGCCTGCGCCTGGAGAACGACCTGCGCCTGGCCCTGGCCCGCGGCGAGTTCGAGCTGCACTTCCAGCCCCAGGTGGATGCCCGTAACAACCGCATCATCGGCGCCGAAGCCCTGCTGCGCTGGACTCACCCGACACTCGGCCCGCAGTCGCCCGGGCAGTTCATCCAGGTCCTCGAAGAAAGCGGGCTGATCCTCGAAGCCGGCACCTGGGTACTCAGCGAAGCCTGCCACGCCTGCGCCAACCAGCTGCGCGAGGGCCTGGTGGATGCGCACAGCTTCCAGCTGTGCGTGAACATCAGCCCACGGCAGTTCCGCCAGAACGACCTGGTCGAACTGGTCGAACGCAGCCTGAAGGAAAGCGGCCTGCCGGCGCCTATGCTCAAGCTGGAGATCACCGAAGGCATCGTGATCCAGAACCTCGACGACACCATCGCCAAGATGCACCGTTTGAAGAAGCTTGGCGTCAGTTTCGCCATGGACGACTTCGGCACCGGCTATAGCTCGCTGACCTACCTCAAGCGCCTGCCGGTGGATGTGCTGAAGATCGACCAGTCGTTCGTACGCGACGCCACCAGCGACCCCAACGACGCCGAGATCATCCGCGCCATCGTCGCCATGGCCCGCAGCCTGAACCTGGAAATGATTGCCGAAGGTGTCGAGCAGAACGAACAGCTGGAGTTCCTGCTGCAGGAAGGCTGCCATCTGTACCAGGGTTATCTGTTCAGCAAGCCGCTGCCGCTCGACGACTTCCGTCAGCTGCTGGTGCTCAACCAGCACTAGCGCTCAAGTCATGACTGAGTAGAACACATGAAAAAGGGCGCCCGCAGGCGCCCTTTTTCGTTACTGCAGGAACTCAGCTGTTCAGTGCAGGCTGCCGGCCATTGATCGGGATGCGCTTGGCCTTGGCCTCTTCCGGCACGATACGCACCAGGTCGACATGCAGCAGGCCGTTGATCAGGCTGGCAGCCTTGACCTCGATATGGTCGGCCAGGCGGAACGACAGCTTGAAGCCGCGCTGGGCGATGCCCTGGTGCAGGTAGGTGACGTTCTCCGCGCTGCGCTCGCGCTTGCCGCCGACCACCGTCAGCACGCCGCGCTCGACCTGCAGTTCGAGGTCTTCCTCATGGAAACCGGCAGCCGCGATAACGATGCGGTACTGGTCGTCGCCGTGCTTCTCGACGTTGTACGGTGGGTAGGAGCTGCCGGCCTCATTGCTGCGCAGGGCCGACTCGAACAGGTCATTGAAACGGTCGAAGCCGATGGATTGGCGAAACAGCGGGGCTATGGAAAATGCAGTACTCATGGTATGTCTCCTGAATTTCAGCGAGTGGTTGATTCCGGGGCCCGACTTCGGCACCCCGTACTCAGCTAGATAGGGACAGGCCGAAAAATTTCAAGAGCACCCGCTACCGGCTACCCGGCTCTCGTGGGCAGGCCGTAGCCCGGATGCAATCCGGGAATTACTGCGGCCTGTTCACCCGGATTACATCCGGGCTACCCGAGCGCCATGAATCAACCCAGCAGCTTGCTGGCCTTCAACTCGGCGATCTGCGCCTCGCTGTAACCGATCTCGCGCAGCACCTCGGCGCTGTGCGCGCCCACCGCCGTGCCGGTATGCCGCGGCGGCTCCAGACCTGCGGAGAACTTGATCGGGCAGGCCAGCTGCGCCTGCGCCGGCTTGCCCGCGCGCGGCACGGCGGTGACCAGGCCACGCGCCTGCAGCTGCGGGTGTTCGACCGCCTCGGACAGGTTGAGCACCGGTTCGACGCAGGCATCCACCGCGGCAAAGCGCTGCTGCCACTCGGCCAGATCGTGCTTCTCGATCTCGATCTCGATCTCGCGCTTGAGCGCCTTCTGCTCCTCCGGTTTGGGCGACAGACCGCGCCCAGCCAGCTCCGGACGCCCGATAACCGCGCAGAACTGCTGCATGAACTGCGGTTCCAGGCTGCCCACCGACAGCCAGCGGCCATCGCGGGTGCGGTAGTAGTCGTAGAAGCTGCCGCCATTCAGCGCCTGGTTCTCCATCGCCGGCTCCACCCCGGCGCCGAGGTAGCCGGCGCCGGCCATGGCATGCAGGCTGAAGGCGCAGTCGGTCATGCTGATGTCCACGTGCTGGCCCTGCCCCGTGCTTTGCCGGGCAATCACCGCGGCGAGCAGGCCGATCACCCCATGCAGCGAGCCACCGGCGACATCCGCCACCTGCACCCCCAGCGGCAGCGGTCCCGTGTCGCGGCGCCCGGTGTAGCTGGCCAGGCCGCTCAGGGCCAGGTAGTTGAGGTCATGGCCGGCGCGGTCCTTGTACGGCCCGGTCTGGCCGTAGCCGGTGATGGACACATAGATCAGCCGCGGATTAATCGCCTTCAGCGCCTCGTAGCCGAGGCCGAGTTTTTCCATCACCCCGGGGCGGAACTGCTCCAGCACGATGTCGTACTCGGCCACCAGCTTGTGCACCACCGCCAGCGCCGCAGGATTTTTCAGGTCGAGGGCCAGCGAGCGCTTGTTGCGGTTGAGGTAGGCGTGGCTGGTGCTGCTATCGCCATCGAACGGCGGCAGCACACGCACCAGGTCAACCCGCGTCGGCGACTCGATGCGCAGCACCTCGGCGCCCATGTCAGCCAGCAGCAGCGAGGCGAACGGCCCCGGCAGCAGGGTGGAGAAATCGAGAACCTTCAGCGCAGCCAGCGGGCCCTTCATCAGCAATTTTCCCAATACAGTGGTGGTTTGCCCGGCAAGCTGCTGACCAGCGCGGCGTAGCGCGCCTCCAGCACATTGCGGCGGATTTTCATGGTCGGGGTCATGCAATCGTTGTCCACGGTCCAGGCCTCGCTGACCAGCACCAGATGGCTGAGCCGCTCATGGGGCTGCAACGCGGCGTTGAGCTGGCTCAGAGTCGCCTGCAGAGCGGCGCTGACCTGCTCGCGCGGCTGCTGGCGCGCCGCCGGCGACAGCTCGATCAGGGCCAGCGGCTGGTCGAGGTTGCTGCCCATCAGGCAGACCTGCTCGACCCAGGTGTTCTTGGCGATCTCGCCCTCGATCGGCGCCGGCGCCACGTACTTGCCCTTGCTGGTCTTGAAGATGTCCTTGACCCGCCCGGTGATGCGCAGGTAGCCGTCGCCATCCACCTCGCCCTTGTCGCCGGTGTGCAGCCAACCACCCTCCAGGGCCTTGGCGCTGAGTTCGGGCTCGCGGTAATAGCCCTGCATCAGGGTCGGCCCACGGAACAGCACTTCGCCGTTATCGGCGATACGCAGCTCCAGGTTCGGCATCGGCCGGCCGACGCTGCCGAAGCGCACCTGCCCGGGACGATTGAAGGTGCCATAGGCGAAGTTCTCGGTCATGCCGTAGCCCTCGCAGATCACCAGGCCCAGGCGCCGGTACCAGTCGAGCAGCCCCGGCGAGATCGCCGCCGCGCCGGAGACCAGGATGCGTGCGCGATCCAGGCCCAGGCCGCGCTTGATCTTGCGCGCCAGCAGACCGCCAAGCAGCGGAATGCGCAGCAGCAGATCGAGCTTGCGTTGCGCCAGGCGCTCCAGCACGCCTTGCTGGAAACGCGTCCACAGGCGCGGCACGGAGAAGAATACGGTCGGGCGGATATAGCGCAGGTCGCTGGCGAAGCTGTCCAGCGACTCGACGAAAGCCACTTGGGCGCCGCTGTACAGGCTGTTCATCTCCACCAGAAAGCGCTCCGCGGCGTGCGACAGCGGCAGGAAGGAAAAGAACTGGTCGCGCTCATCGATGCGCAGCTCGGCACAGGAGCTGGCGGCGGCACAAGCCATGGCCTGCGCCGAGAGCATCACACCCTTGGGCTGGCCGGTGGTGCCGGAGGTGTAGAGGATGCTCAGCAACTCGTCGGCCTGCTGCACAGGCGCCGCCTGCAACGGTGCATGGGCCTGCAACTCGTGCCACTGGTAGTCCGCACGCAGGGTTGGATAGGGCATGGCCAGACGCAGCACCTGCGGCCCGATGCCGCTCTCCAGCTTGTCCGGCTCGTCCAGCTTGCCGAGGATGATCGCCTTGCAGGCCGCATGCTCCAGCACATAGGCGATGCTCTCGGCAGACTGCAGCGGATACAGCGGCACGCTGACCAGCCCGGCCAGCTGAATGGCCAGGTCGCTGATAAACCACTCGGCGCAGTTCTTTGCCAGCAACGCCACCCGCTCACCCGGCGCGCAGCCCAGCGCCTGCAAGGCAGCCGCCAAACGCCGGGCCTGGTCGTCGACCTGGCGCCAGGTGAAATCGTGCCAGACCCCGGCAACCGGCTGGCGCAGCCAGATCCTGTCGGGACACTGGGCAACCCAGTACTGGAAACGTTGCAGCGGCAGTTGTTCGGTCATGCGGGGCTCTCTTGTTATTGTTTTGGGAGCAATTCTTTACAGCTTGAAGACGCGTCGGGCGTTACCGCTAAGGAACTTGGCCTCGACCTCCGGGCTCAGCCCCAGCTCCTTGACCTGGGCCATGCAGCGGCTCAGCGACAATTGCGGGAAGTTGCTGCCGAACAGCACCTTGTCCGCCCCGTAGCTCTGCATGAACTGCAGCAGCTGCGCCGGGTAGTAGCGCGGCAGGTAGGCCGAGGTATCGATATAGACGTTGTCGTGCTTCCAGGCCACGCCGATCATCTCGTCGGTCCAGGGATGGCCGATATGCCCGGCGACGATGCGCAGCTCGGGGAAATCCAGCGCCACTTCATCCAGGTAAGGCACCGGGCGCCCGGTTTCCGAAGGCATCAGCGGGCCGGTATGGCCAACCTGGGTGCAGAACGGGATATCCAGCTCGATGCACTTCACATAGAGCGGATAGTACAGACGATGGTTGGGTGGCAGTTGCCACAACCAGGGCACGATGCGCAGGGCCTTGCAGCCCAACTCCAGCACCGCCCGCTCCAGCTCGCGCACGGCGGCCACGGGCTTGCGCAGATCCACCGTGGCCACGCCGACGAAACGCTCGGGAAAGGCGCGGGTGAACTCGGCAATCTCGTCGTTGCTGAACACCCAGCCTTCGGGGCGGCACCAGGCGGCCAGCAGCAATTTGTCGACGCCCGCCTCGTCCATCTGTGCCACCGTTTCTGCGGGGCTCAGCGCCTGGTCGAGCAAATGCCCGGAGCCGGACTTCTCGAACAGCCGCGCCACTTCCGGCATGCGCTGGCGCAACAGGCCGTTGGCCGGCTGGGCCCAGGCATCAATGGCAAACATCGGCAAACTCCTCTGGCGAATGCGGTATCTGCCAAAGGTTAGGTGGCCAGCCCGGCCGCCTCAATGACCCCAGCGCTCGGCGGCATTGACCCAATCGCCCAGAGCGCCTCAGGCGATGCCGCGCGAGCCGAGAAACGCCTGCAGGTAATCGATAAAGGCCACCACCTTGCCGGTAGCCCGGCGGTGGCTCGGGTAGACCGCGAGAATCTGCGGACCGAAGGCATCCGGGTCGATTTCATAGTCTTCCATCAACCGCACCAGACGGCCATCGGCCAGGTAAGGCGCAGCGCTCCACAGCGGCGTGTGCAGCACACCACAACCGGCCAGGGCAGCGGCCAGCAGCAGGTCGTAGTTGTCGCTTTCCAGGCGTGCCTGGCGCGGCTGCGGCATACCGATGCGCTGGCCATCGCGCTCCACCCACCAGACACCACGCCCCAGCGCCGGGTGCTGGTACATCAACCAGTCATGTTCCTCGATACTGTCCGGCGTCAGCGGTTGCGGCTGACGCGCCAGGTACGCCGGGCTGGCGCAAATAGCGATACGGTTCTGCCCGACCACTCGGGCGATCAGCCCCGGCAGGTCGCTGCGGCCCTCGCGCAGGGCCAGGTCGTAGCCGCTTTCCACCAGATCGACGAAGGCATCGCACAGATCCACCTGCAGCCTGATTTGCGGGTACTGGGCGAGAAAGCCGGCACACACCTGATCGAGAAAAGCCCGGCCAAAGGCTAGCGGCGCGGTGATGCGCAGGTTGCCGTGCAGGCCGTGCTGCAGCTGGCCGATTTCCTCGCCCACCTCATGCAGACGCTGCAGCACCTGGCGCGCGGTTTCCAGGTAGAGCTTGCCCGCCTCGGTCAGCACCGTACGCCGGGTGCTGCGCTCGAACAGGCGCGCGCCGAGCTCGGCCTCCAGGTGGCTGACCGCTTTGGTCAGCGCCGAGGGCGTCTTGCCCAGCTGCTCGGCCGCGCGGCTGAAACTGCCGTGCTCGGCCGTGGCGACAAACATGTTCAGAGCACCGAGCTTGTCCATCAGACTCTTTCCAATCTGGCAAAAGGGTTTTGCACGATAGAGCCGTTCTGGCCCCTGGCAGCAATCGCTAGTCTCCGCTGCAACTCAATAAAAACAAGGGGGTTATCGTGAAAAGGTTCGTTCCGAGCTTGCTGGCCAGCGCTGTGGCTTTTTCCTCACTGGAAGCCATGGCGGCCGCCGACCTGGTGCTGTTCAACGCCAAGGTATTCACCGCCGAAGCCGGCCAGCCACGCGCCCAGGCGATTGCCGTGGAAGACGGCAAGATCCTCCAGGTCGGCTCCGACAGCGCCATCCTGGCCCTGGCCGATGCCGATACCCAGCGCGTCGACCTGGCCGGCAAGGTACTGATGCCCGGCATGATCGACACCCACAGCCACCCGGTGATGGGCGCCCTGGACAGCCTGCGCGCCAACCTCTACGACGAGGTCAAACCGCTGGCCGAGCTGGAGCAGTGGATCATCGAGCAGGACCAGGCCGGCACGGCACGCCTGGAAGACATCGTGGTGATCTCCGGGGTCAGCTCGGCCTACTGGCAGCACAGCCGTGAAATGGCCAAACGCTTCAACCAGGGCCGCTGGGCCAACCAGCCGCTGGTGCTGAGTGGCATCGACGGGCATACCGGCTGGGCCAACCAGGCCATGCTGCAGCGGGTCGGCATCGACGCCAAGCTGGTCAAGGGCCTGGACGCCAAAGAAGCCAGCTACATCGAGCATGAAAGCGACCTGACCCCCACCGGCTTCCTCAGCGAAACCGGCTGGGACCGGGTGCGCGGCCAGCTGCCCAAGCCCTCGGCGGAACTCATGCTGAAAGCCGCGCGCGAAGCCGTGCGGGTCAACCTGCAGGTGGGCGTGACCGCCTGGATGGATGCCGCGGCCAATGGCGGCGGCGAGCAGTCGCTGTTCGAAATGCGCCCTACCGCCCAGGACCTCGGCGTGCTGCCGCTGTACCGCCAGCTGGCCGAGAAAGGTGAGCTGAACGTGCACGTCGCCGCCCTGCTGCTCGCCCATCCGCAGAGCAAGCCGGACGACCTCAAGGTGCAGGCCGACGTCATGCAGCAGTTCGCTGGCGTGCCGAACCTGACCTTCCCTGGAATCAAGGTTTTCGCCGATGGCGTGCTCGAATTTCCAGGGCAGACCGCCGCGGTAATCGACCCGTACAACAACAGCCACCAGCAGGGTCAGCTACTGATCGACCCACATGGCTTCGGCAAGCTGATCGCCGCCACCGAGCAGCGCGGCTGGATCACCCATATCCATGCGGTCGGCGACCGCGCCGTGCGCGAGTCGCTAAATGCCGTGCAGTACGCCCGCTCGCTCAAGCCCGCGCCGGTGCCGCACAGCATCAGCCACCTGCAACTGGTCAACCCCAAGGAGTTCCCGCGCTTCAAGGAGCTCGGCGTGATCGCCTCCATGCAGCTGCTGTGGGCCACCGCGGAAAGCTACACCGAGGAGCTGGTCAAGCCGTATGTGAGCGCCTTCACCTACCGCTACCAGTACCCAGCCCGTTCGCTGCACAAGGCCGGCGCCACCATCGCCGGCGCCAGCGACTGGCCGGTGTCCAGCCCCAACCCGTGGAACGCCATCGCCCAGGCCAGCACCCGCAAGGGCCCGCTCGGCGTGCTCAACAGCGCCGAGAGTATCGACCGCGAAACCATGTTCCTGGCCTACACCATCAACGCCGCCAAGGCCCTGCGCCTGGAGCAGCAGATCGGCTCGCTGGCCCCCGGCAAGCAGGCCGACCTGATCGTCCTCGACCGCGACGTGTTCAAGGTCAGCGACGCCGAGCTGTTTGACACCCAGGTAGTGCAGACCTGGTTCGCCGGCAAGTCGGTGTACCAGGCACCCGCCAGTGCCGAAGTCGCCAAAGCTCAATAACAACAACCCTACCGCCCTGCCCTGCGCCTGAGCGCAGCGGCAGGCTGCGGTCTTGCATCAGCTGCCGAACAACAACCACAACAGGGCTCCTCCATGCACGCACGCAAAACCCTCACTCTGGCCATCGCCGCCCTGACCTGCAGCCTGCAGGCCGGCGCCATCGAACTGAACGAGCAGCTGTCGCTGATCGTCACTCCGGCCGTTTTCAGCGACTACCGTTCCAGCGGTATCTCGCAGACCCTCGGCGACCCGGCCGCCCAGCTCGACATCATGCTCAGCCATGCCAGCGGCCTGTATGCCGGGGTGTGGACCAGCAATGTCGAGTACGGCTACGACTGGGAGAACGACGATGACTACGGCACCCGCCAGGAAATCGACTATTACGCCGGTTACTACTGGCAGATCAGCGACGCCATCAGCCTGGACGGTTACTACAACAAGTACACCTACCCGGGTGAAAGCCAGTTCAACGGCGCCGATCTCTACCTGACCCTGGACGCCTACGGCTTCTTCATCGGTGGCAAGCACTCCTTCGACACCGAGGAGAGTTACTTCAACACCTATGTCGGCTACCGCACCCTGCTACCGCTGGAGATCGGCTTGGAGCTGCGCTACGAGAATGTCGACCAGAAAGACGATGTGTTCTTCAACGCCGACTACAGCAAGGCCGAGCAGGACTACAACAACTGGGAGATCAAGCTGACCCGAGACCTGTTCGGCGCCACCTGGGGCCTGAGCTATGTCGACACCGATCTTTCGGATGCCCAGTGCGCCAGCTTCAGCGGCTACGACGACCTCTGCTCCGCCGGGGCGGTGGCCAGCGTCAGCAAGGCGTTCTAGCAGGCTGTAGGGCGGGTGCCACCCGCGCAACCGGGCATCGCGGGTTGCACCCGCCCTACGCAGTAGCAACTGTATGGCTAATTTGAAAGTCAGCTGCGCATTGCACCAGACGGTGGCTGGCGTACCCTGAGCGGCTCTGCCCAAGCGTGCCGCCCGATGAAACCCGCCGACCTGTTCCGCCTCATGCTGCTCGCCGCCATCTGGGGCGCCAGCTTTCTGTTTATGCGCGTAGCCGTGCCGGTACTCGGCAGCATGCCCACCGCCTTCTTCCGCGCCTCTCTCGGCGCCATTGGCCTGCTGGTGTTCCTGCTGCTGGCACGTCCAGCCTGGGCATTTAGCGGCAAGTTCAAGACCTGTCTGGTGCTTGGGGTGATCAACGCCGGCTTGCCCTCGGCCATGTACTGCCTGGCCGCGCAGATCCTGCCGGCCGGTTACTCGGCGATCTTCAATGCCACCACGCCGCTGATGGGCGTGCTGATCGGCGCGCTGTTCTTCAGCGAAGCCATGACCCCGAGCAAGGCGGCTGGCGTGGCCCTCGGCCTGTTCGGCGTGGCGGTGCTGACCCGTACCGGCCCGGTAGCCTTCGACCTGGAGCTGCTGCTCGGCGCCGGCGCCTGCCTGGTGGCGACCACCTGCTATGGCTTCGCCGGCTTTCTCACACGCAAATGGATCGGCCAGCAGGGCGGCCTGGACAATCGCCTGACCGCCTTCGCCAGCCTGTGCGGTGCCAGCCTGTTCCTCCTGCCGCTGTTCGCCGGCAGCCTGGTGCTGCAGCCACCGGCCAGCTGGGGCGGTATCGAGGTGTGGCTGTCGCTGGCGGCGCTGGGTCTGGTCTGCACTGCCTTTGCCTACGTTCTGTACTTCCGCCTGCTCAGCGATATCGGCCCGATCAAGGCCAGCACCACCACCTTCCTGATCCCACCCTTTGGTGTGCTGTGGGGCGCCCTGTTGCTGGACGAGCCGCTAAGCTGGGCCTACCTGCCCGGTTGCCTGCTGATCGGCGTGGCGCTGTGGCTGGTGGTGCGGCCAAGCGCACCCCGCGCGGCACCCGCCAAGGCCTGATTCCCTCTCACGCCAGGAGAGGGTTAGGGTGAGGGGCTTGCGGGCAGTTTCGGTGTTACCTGGAGCCCTCTCCCAGCAAGGAGAGAGGTACAAAAAAGCCGCCAGAAGGCGGCTTTCGTACATCCGTAGCCCGGACTTCAGTCCGGGGGCATCTCCCCGGACTGAAGTCCGGGCTACGGCTAAAACCCTTCTATTGCTGCAATTCCTGCTCGGTGAATAGATCACTGAACAGCATGCTCGACAGGTAGCGCTCGCCGGAGTCCGGCAGGATCACCACGATGGTCTTGCCCTGCATCTCCGCGCGCTCGGCCAGGCGCACCGCCGCCGCCATTGCCGCGCCGCAGGAAATGCCGCAGAGGATGCCCTCCTCCTGCATCAGGCGCAGGGCCATGGCCTTGGACTCCTCGTCCGTGACCCGCTCGACCCGATCGACAATCGACAGGTCGAGGTTGTTCGGCACGAAACCGGCGCCGATGCCCTGGATCTTGTGCGGACTGGGCTTGATCTCCTCACCAGCCATGGCCTGAGTAATCACCGGCGAAGCGATCGGCTCAACCGCCACTGTGAGGATCGGTTTGTGCCGGCTGTGCTTGATGTAGCGCGATACACCGGTGATGGTGCCGCCGGTGCCGACGCCGGCCACCAGCACGTCGATGGCGCCATCGGTGTCGTTCCAGATTTCCGGACCGGTGGTCTTCTCGTGAATCGCCGGGTTGGCCGGGTTGTCGAACTGCCCAGGCTGGAAGTACTTGTTCGGGTCGGAGCTGGCGATCTCGTTGGCCTTCTCGATGGCGCCCTTCATGCCCTTGGCCGGCTCGGTCAGCACCAGCTCGGCGCCCAGGGCCTTGAGCACCTTGCGCCGTTCCAGGCTCATGGAAGCAGGCATGGTCAGCAGCAGCTTGTAGCCGCGTGCGGCGGCGACGAAGGCCAGGCCAATGCCGGTGTTGCCGGAGGTCGGCTCGACGATGGTCATCCCCGGCTTGAGCACGCCGCGCGCCTCGGCGTCCCAGATCATGCTGGCGCCGATCCGGCATTTGACCGAATAGCCCGGGTTTCGCCCCTCGATTTTCGCCAGAATGGTCACGCCCTTGGGGCCGAGGCGATTGATCTGGATCAGCGGCGTGTTGCCGATGGACTGGGCGTTGTCGGCGTAGATGCGGCTCATGGCAGGATCCTTGTGCAGGCTGAGGCAGGACTCTCAAGCCTATGCCGCCAGCTTGAGCACGTCCAGCCATGCAAACGTGGCCGCAGATCGGGTGACCCGCCATTCAGTGACTGAATGGCGCGTCTGCGTTCACAGCCTGCCAGGCAGCGCGGTATAGTCGGTTTTTGCGTTTCTACAGCGCCGGACAAGCAGTTCCGGGGCGTTACCGTTCGAGGATTACACGATGAAGTTCGAAGGCACTCAGTCCTACGTCGCCACCGACGACCTCAAGCTGGCGGTCAACGCCGCCATCACCCTGCAGCGTCCGCTGCTGGTCAAGGGCGAGCCGGGCACCGGCAAGACCATGCTGGCCGAGCAGCTGGCCGAGTCCTTCGGCGCCAAGCTGATCACCTGGCACATCAAGTCCACCACCAAGGCCCACCAGGGCCTGTACGAGTACGACGCGGTCAGCCGCCTGCGCGACTCGCAGCTGGACTCGGACAAGGTTCACGATGTGCGCAACTACATCAAGAAGGGCAAGCTGTGGGAGGCCTTCGAGGCCGAGGAGCGGGTGATCCTGCTGATCGACGAGATCGACAAGGCCGACATCGAGTTCCCCAACGACCTGCTGCAAGAACTCGACAAGATGGAGTTCTACGTTTACGAGACCAACGAGACGATCAAGGCCAAGCAGCGCCCGATCATCATCATCACCTCGAACAACGAGAAGGAACTGCCGGACGCCTTCCTGCGCCGCTGCTTCTTCCACTACATCGCCTTCCCCGATCGCAACACCCTGCAGAAGATCGTCGACGTGCACTACCCGAAGATCAGCGGTGAGCTGGTGGCCGAGGCGCTCGACGTATTCTTCGACGTGCGCAAGGTGCCGGGCCTGAAGAAGAAGCCGTCCACCAGCGAGCTGGTCGACTGGCTCAAGCTGCTGATGGCCGACAATATCGGCGAAGCGGTGCTGCGCGAACGCGATCCGACCAAGGCCATCCCGCCGCTGGCCGGCGCCCTGGTGAAGAACGAGCAGGATGTGCAGCTGCTCGAGCGCCTGGCGTTCATGAGCCGCCGCGCTTCGCGCTGATTGCCTCCCCTCTCCCATTCATGGGAGAGGGGCCGGGGGAGAGGGAACGTAGGCGACGCCGAGTTGCCCGTTCACCCTCTCCCTAGCCCTCTCCCTCAAGGGAGAGGGAATTGTCCGTACATGCCTAGAGGTCCGCAGCCATGCTGCTCAACCTGTTCAATGAAATGCGCGCAGCCAAGGTGCCGGTCTCGGTACGCGAGCTGCTCGACCTGATCAACGCGTTGAAACACAACGTGGTGTTCGCCGACATGGACGAGTTCTACTTCCTGTCGCGCACCATCCTGGTCAAGGACGAACGGCATTTCGACAAGTTCGACCGGGCCTTCGGCGCCTACTTCAAGGGCCTGGAGAACCTCAACCAGCACATCGAGGCACTGATCCCCGATGAATGGTTGCGCAAGGAATTCGAGAAGCACCTGACCGACGAGGAGAAGGCGCAGATCCAGACTCTCGGCGGCCTGGACAAGCTGATCGAGGAGTTCAAGAAACGCCTCGAGGAGCAGAAGGAACGTCACGAAGGCGGCAACAAGTGGATCGGCACCGGCGGCACCAGCCCGTTCGGCTCCGGCGGCTACAACCCGGAAGGCATTCGTGTCGGCGACGCCGGCAAGCGCCAGGGCAAGGCCGCCAAGGTGTGGGACCAGCGCGAGTACAAGAACCTCGACGACCAGGTCGAACTGGGTACGCGCAACATCAAGGTGGCCCTGCGCCGCCTGCGCAAGTTCGCCCGCGAGGGCGCGGCGGAAGAGTTCGACCTCGGCGGCACCATCGACCACACGGCGAAAGACGGCGGCCTGCTGAATATCCAGATGCGTCCGGAGCGGCGCAACACGGTGAAGCTGCTGTTGCTGTTCGACATCGGCGGTTCGATGGATGCCCACGTCAAGGTCTGCGAGGAGCTGTTCTCGGCGTGCAAGACCGAGTTCAAGCACCTCGAGTACTTCTACTTCCACAACTGCGTGTACGAGTCGGTGTGGAAGAACAACCTGCGCCGCACCTCCGAGCGTTTCTCCACCCTCGATCTGCTGCACAAGTACGGTGCGGACTACAAGGTGATCTTCGTCGGCGATGCGGCCATGGCGCCCTACGAAATCACCCAGCCCGGCGGCAGCGTCGAGCACTGGAACGAGGAAGCCGGCTACGTGTGGATCAAGCGCTTCATGGACAAGTACAAGAAGCTCATCTGGATCAACCCCTACCCCAAAGATGCGTGGAACTACACCGCTTCCACCAACATCGTCCGCGAGCTGATCAACGACCAGATGCACCCGCTGACGCTGCGCGGTCTGGAAGAAGGCATGCGCTTCCTGACCAAGTAGAAGCGCGCCGGCCTGGGCAAATTACCCCCGCCCGGATCAACCCGTAACAGCAGAACGCCGCTGCCCCGCAAGGGACAGCGGCGTTTTTGCTAGGGTCGGTGTTTTTACTGCACCGGCAGCTTCTCTCAAGGCGTCGCCAACACCTCGTTCTCGGCCTCCGCCGCCACCTCATGCCAACTGCTGTCCGGATCGAACAGGCGCAGGGCACTCGCCAGCTTGGCGCTGTCCGGGCCCAGGTCTTTCTCGAACACCTGGCCATCGTGACTAATCATGAAGCTCATCACGCCGCTGTCGGCATAGCGGGCCGGCCAGGCGATCAAGGCGAAGCCGCGGCTCATGTTGTCGCCAAGCTGGTAGCCGTAGGCACCGCCCGGCGCCGAAGGCCCCTGGGCGTCGAGGATGCGGTAGTGATAGCCATGCCACTCGCCATCGGGCAGTTCATCGCCGAACAGCGGGCCGAGCGGGCTTTCCTCGATACCCGGTTCCTCGGCCCAGTACAGCCCGTCGTACAGGCCATCGCTGCTGATGAACTGCTGTGCGTATTCGAGCACCCCGTCGCCATCGCGATCGACCTCGGCGTAATCCATCTGCGCATCGTGGTAGGCCAGCGCCGCCTGCACGGTGGCCAATTCGTTGCGGCCGATACGACGCACGCGGACCTCTTCGCCGCCAGCCTTGGTATCGAAGGTCCAACCGGCCTTGTTCTCGAGCAACGGCAAGGGGAAGGTCCAGGGCGTATTACCGACCACCAGGGAAGCCCGCCCTGGCGCAACGGGTTCGATCGCATGTTTCTCGCGGTAGAGGGCGAGAAAGGCCTCGACGTCTTCGCGCTCGACATCATCGGTTGGGATATAGCTTTGCCAATCAGCCCCCAGCAGGGCCGCCAGGCGCTCGGCATCAGCTTTTTCGCTGCCCAGTGCGACCACCAGTGCCTCGGCGGCGGCATCCGCACTGGGATAGGCCTGTTGCGCCTGCGTGACCGGGGCCAGAACGGCCAGCAAGAGGATCGAGAACAAACGGAATCCAGCAATCATGGTGATTCTCCTGTCAGCGCCGACGGCCGCCGCCGCTGCTGCGGGACGGTGCCCTGGCGGCACGTTGCACGGTCTGCCCGCTGCTGCGTGCCGTCTGCGGCCGACTGGCGGCGGCCCGGCTGGTTTGTCCGCGACTGGCTTGGGCGCGCGACTGCGAGGGGCTGCGAGCACCGCTGAAGGCGTTGTCGCGTGCGCGCGGGGTGCTGGCGTGCTGCTGGCGCACCTGCTGGCGGGCCTGCGGATTGCTCGCTGCACGCTGCTGGCGCGCCTGGGCATCACGGTTCGCTGCCTGGGCGCGCTCGCGGGCCTGATCACGACTGACATCACGGCTCGAACCCTGGAGCCGTTCGCGGGCCTGCGGATCGCGGTCAAGCTCGCGGGTCGCCGCCTGGGCGCGGTCGCGGGCCTCGCGGTTGCTGCTGGCCGGCGCTTCAATGCCACGCTCCTGCAGGGACTGGCGCGCCCGTTCACGGTCAGCGGCTTGCGCCGTATCGCGACCACGGAACGCATCGCGCTGCGCACTCCCCTCCAGGCGCCGGTTGTATTGCTCGCGATTGGCGTTGTCGCGGTAGGGCACGCCATCTCGGTTGATCGAGTTGTGCTGCCAGTTGTTCTGGTTGGCATTGATCTGCCGGTTGGAGTTGATGTTGTTGTAGCGATCGACGTCGATATCGATGTCGTCGTTGTCCCAATCGCAGTCACCCCACAGCGAATCGATGATCGCCACCCCCGCGCCGAAGGCCAGGCCCGTAGCCAGCGCACTGCCGAAGTAGTAGCCCGGTGGTGGCGGGTAATACGCCGGCGGCGAAGACGGGTAGGCCCAGGTGCCATAGACCTCGTTGCTGTTGTAGCTGGGCACATAAACGACTTGCGGCTGGGCCGGCTCGATGATGATGGTCGGCGGGACGGCCTCCTGCTGCACTATCACGGTCGACTCGGCCGAGGCCGGAGCCGGCGCAGGGGCAGGGGCAGCGGGTTGCGTGGTCACGCGCTGCTGCTCGTTGGACTCCAGGTTGCCGGCCGCTTGTGCCTGCCGCCGCAGACGCTGCACCGAGTCCATCACTGCGTTGGGGTCGGCGAGGAAGGCATCGCCGACCCGCTGCACCCAGGCCGGATCCTGACCCAGGGTGGCCAACGCCGCCGGGAAGGCCACCAGCGACTGCACGCTCGGGTCCCAGGGCTGCTGCGCGACCGCACGTACGGCCACATCGCCGCTGCTGTCCGGGTTGGCCTTGGACCAGGCCACGGCATCGGCGACATCGCCCGGATAGGTGGCGGCCATCAACACCTGGGCCAGCAGCGCGTCCGGATACAGGGCCAGCGGCGCCAGCATCTGGTCGAGTTGCTCCGGGCTGAAGATGGCATTGGCTGCAGCAACAGGCACTGGCGCAGGGGCCGGGCTGGGAACCGCCGTCGGGGCGGCGACTGCAGGAGCGGCAGCCGGGGCCTGCGCCTGGGCTGGCGTTTCCTCGTCCGAACAGGCGGACAAGGCCACCAGGGCAAGCAGAAGGGTGTAGCGATGAGAAACACGCATGACGCTTCTCCACAGGAAGAAAGCGGGTCTAGACACCGGGCCACGATGATCTCCATCAGCGTGGCCAGATCCGCGAGTCGCGCGCCGAACGGCATGAGGGCACAGCGATCTCACTCAGCCTAGTCAATCAGCACCACTTTGCTGCTTCTGCCTGTGGTTTGTGCCGATAGACCTGCAACAGCCTGGAAGAAGGCAGGGGCGTTCTGACCCAGTAGAAACAACGGGCCCACAGGGGGCCCGTTCTGTTTCATTGACTGCGCATTACTGGAAGTAAATGGTTCTGCTCGGCACTTCCGGCGGCGGGCAGCCCTCGGGACCGGGGCTGGTCTGTTTGCCATTCTCATCGAAGGATTTACGACAGCTGCGCTGCCCGTTCTCGGTGAGCATTTCCCACTGCAATTGGCCGCTCGGGTAATAACAGCGCGAGTCACCCACCTCATCGCTGGTGATGTTGTAGTAAGCAAGGCGCTTGTTATCCACGTCCTCAAACCCGGCAGGCTCAAGCTGCTTGCTGCAGTTCAACTGGCCATTGGGGTGATACGTCTGCACCTCTAGTGCACCGTTAACCTCCTTGCGCTGCTCCTTGAGCGTGCCGTCTTCGTAGTAATAGACGCCCACTTGAGCATCGCCATTTACATAGAAGACCTTGGAGCGCACCGTCCCATCTGCCCGGTACTGCGTCCACTCGCCGCAGTGATAGCGCGTGGCATAAGTACCCTGCAGCCGCTGACAGTAATTACTGTCTGAATACATGAAACCTTCAGCGACATATTGCTGCAGTCGTCCGAATAGCTCGTTGTGACGATAATTACCGATGTTCTCTGGCAAACTAGCCGAGTAATTGCTGCGGAAAGGGCCATGCTTGAGGCCTTCGCGATAGGAAATATCCTTCCTGATGAAGCTGCCATCGTCCGCATAGGTCAGCTGGCGACCATGCAAACGATTAGCCTTGTACTCTTCTTGCAACACCAGCTTGCCGGCATCGTTGTAGCGTTTGAGCAAGCCTTCCTTCATCCCTGCTGCATAGTGTTCCTCAAGCTGTAACTGCCCCTCGCGGTTGAAAACACGCGCCGGGCCCTCCAGCAGATTGAGCTTGTAGCTGCCTTCCCAGCGCGTACCGTCCGGCATGGACTTGTGCCAGGCCCCTTCCCTGAGTCCATTCTGGTACTGCCCTTCGGCGCCTTGGACGTTCCAGAGCCCCTCCGGCCGACCTTCCACATACTCACCACGCGACCTGAAGCGGCCATCTGTCTCGGCGTGCATCCACTGGCCTACCCGCTTACCTAGACGGTACTCGCCGCGCTCATGGATCAGGCCCCGGCTGCCTGAAATCACGAACTTCACCGAATCACCATCGAGCAGCCCTTCAAGCGTCTTAGGCTCTCGCTCCCAGGCGATCTGCTGCAGTACAAAGCGATAATCCTGTTCGTCCGCTCGAACATAGCGCGCAGTCAACCAGCGACCATCGCGCTGCAGAAAAGTCTTCTTGATCAGATGCCGGTCTGACGCATTGGCCTCAAGCGCCCGCCCCTGTTTGTCGAATACCGCTACCACTTCGCCCGCGCTGTGATTCAGCTGGTCGAACGCGGCAATCTCGGTAGAGGCGTAGGTCAGCGAATAGTCGAAAGGCAGCAGCTCGTAAATTGCATTCTTGATCTCCAGCGCCGTGCGCATGCCCCGCCCCAGCGTCAGGGAGTCCAGCAGCCGTTGCGCCGCCGGCATATAGCGCAAGCTGTCGCTAGTGGGGTCCCACAGATAAGCCCGCACACGGGTTTGGCCACGCTCACTGAACATCACCAGGGTGCCGTCGTGTTTGCCCGTCAGGTCGGCATAGAACACCGCATCAATGCGGGCATTGTCGAAACTGTCCAGGTCTTTTAGCAGGCGCTCGCCGGAGTCGTACTGGACTTCATAGCGGCCAACTACCTCGCCACTCTCGCTGAAGAACGCCAGTTTGCCCTCGGCATGTGGACTGGCCTTAACCAGTGGATGGAGTAGCGTCTTGCCGCTGTAGAAGGGGCTATCGGCCTGCGCCTGAGTCGCCGCCAAAATCATGAGGGCACAGCAGATCACCAATCGTTTCACGCAACGTCATCCTTGAAGTCATAAGCAAAAACGCCAAGAGCCGTTTCCGGCCCTTGTCGTACAACCTGGGTGATTAAAAATCTTGGGGGCACCAGCCGTCCTGTACAGATCCAGCGCGCTACTCGCGGTCGGCTGCACGGCCTCGGCAGCCACCGGCTCGGTTACATGCAATAACCTCGCGGAATGCGCTAACTCAGCGCCAGTGGCGTTTTTCCTGAGCGATGACCTTGTGCTTGCGCCCGACGCCGAGGGTCCAGCCGGCGCCCAGTACGAGCAGCTCCACCAGCCAGGCCAGCAGCAGCCCGCATGCCAGCGCCCAGGCAATCGCCTGCGGCGCCAGCAGCACCTGGTAGCTGTAGGCCGCGATGGTTTCGTCGAGCAGCTCGCGGTCCGCCGCACTGAGCAGATGTAAGGCCTGGGCATACCAGGGGCCCTGCATGGCCAGCCACTCGCTTTCCAGCAGTTCGGAGCGGCGCACCAGATGTTCGACACTCTGCGCGTCGCTGCGCATCACCTCATCGCTGCTGGCTCGATAGTGGGCGACCAGGGCGTTGAGGTCACCCTTGAAGAAGCGCGCGGCGGTCTCGCGGAAACCGGTCAGGCTCTCCTCGGATTCGGCGCGGTGCGCAGCCACACGCTTGCCGTAATCGTCGATAAAACCCGGCACCTGAACCCCGATCAGCAGACCCAGGCCGAACAGCACCAGACGCAGATAACCTCGAAACATTGCCCTACTCCCCCATCTGCCCGTGGGCCAGGCGCTCGCCGCGCCGCCACAGGCTCCATTCGCCTGGCTGGAACAGGTTCCAGCGCTCGTTATCGGTCAGCGGCTCGGTGGCAATCACCGTCACCACATCGTTGGGCGTGGTTTCCGCCTGGAAATCCACCAGCACTTCGGCATCCTTCAACCGCGCCGGGCCGAACGGTGCGCGGCGGGTGATCTGCGCCAGCTTGGTCGAGCAGAAGGCGAACAGCCAGTCGCCATTGCTCAGCAGGCAGTTGAACACGCCATGCCGGCGGTAATGCTGGGCCGCCTGGATCAGCACCGGCAGCAAGGCTTCGACCGGCACCGGCTCGGGACAGGCGCCGCGCACACGGTTGAGCAGGTCGCAGAAGGCCGCCTCGCTGTCGGTGTCACCCACCGGCCGGTAGAAGCTGGTCGAGGGGGCGAAGTCGGCCAGCTGGCCGTTATGCGCGAAGCACCAGTTGCGCCCCCACAGCTCGCGCACGAAGGGATGGGTGTTGGCCAGCGAAACCTGGCCGACGTTGGCCTGGCGGATATGGCCGATTACCGTTTCGCTCTTGATCGGGTAGCGCTGCACCAGCCGCGCCACCTCCGACTCGACGCTGGCCGCCGGGTCCTGGAACAGACGCAGGCCACGACCCTCATAGAAAGCGATGCCCCAGCCGTCGCGGTGCGGACCGGTGCCGCCGCCACGCTGCATCAGCCCGGTGAAGCTGAAGACGATATCGGTGGGGACGTTGGCACTCATGCCGAGCAGTTCACACATGCTTGCTAGCTCTCATTGCAGGGCGCTGCGCAGCAACTGTGCCTCACGCTGCAGACGCGCCTCGATGCGCTTGCGGCCCAGCGGCAGGAAGCGGGTAAGGATGCGCCAGCATAGCGCCGCCAGGTCGCCTGTGCGGCGCGGAATCAGGTGCAGATGCAGGTGCGGTACGTGCTGATTGGCGACCGGGCCGTCGTTGATCAGGAAGTTGATCCCCAACACGCTAGGATCGCTGCGATAGAGCGCTTGCCCCACTCGGTCGGCCAAGGCCAGCAGTGCCTCGCGGGCAACCATCGGCAGGTCGGCGAGGAGCGGTGCATGACCCTTGGCGACGATCAGCAGATGGGCCGGGCGCAACGGAAAGATATCCAACAGCACCAGAAAGTGTTCGTCCTCATGGACGATGTGAGCCGGCAGCTGGCCGTCGGCGATGGCGCAGAACACGCAGTTCATGGGCACTCCTTGTCTCTACCTGGCGTAGGTCGCGCAACAAGCCGCGTTACAAGCCGCGTTACAGACGCGGCTCGATGCGCAGGCGGCGGTCGCCGTTGGCATCCATGCGGGTATCGGCCGAGAAGCTGTCGTCGCGGGCCATCATTTCACGCAGGGTCGGCTCGTCTTCAGCCGCCGTGGTGGGCGCCGGCGCACGCCGCGCTTGCCACCAGCGTTCGAGCGGCCAGCGCAGGCCGGCGAAGGCCAGCCACACGGCGAAAGCGATCAGCCCGTACATGGCCAGATCGGCGACCGCACGCCAGGCGTTGTTGCCCACTTTGAGCAGCAGGTCCATGGCGGTGATGGCGATGGCCGGGGCGAACAGCTCTCGGGCCGGATCGACCGGAGTCGGGGTCAGCAACAGCACGGCCACCAGCAGGCGCAGCGGCTCGCGCAGCCAGCGCCAGATCCAGCCGGTCAGCTGGAACCAGACCAGCAGGCAACCGAGTGCGGAAATGGCGTAAATGGCCCAGGCAAGCAGATAGTCTTGTTCAGTCATGCGGGTTGATGGCTTGGCCGGCAAAGGGGCGCTTATGATAACGGCTTTTAAGCGCCCCGGCGCCCCTGCCGTCGCAGACACCACTCAGCCACTCTGGAACCCCCATGCCCAACGCCCCGATTGCCCGCCGCGCAGCCGCTACCGATCCTTACCATTGGTTGGAGCAGCGTGATGCCGCCGAGGTGCTCGACTACCTCAAGGCGGAGAACGCCTATTTGGAAGCCGAGCTGGCCGAACAGGCGCCGCTGCGCGAAGCGCTGTTCGAAGAAATCAAGGGCCGTATCCGCGAGACCGACCTGTCGCTGCCGACGCCCTGGGGCCCCTGGTTGTACTACCAGCGCACCACCGCTGGCGACGAATACCCGCGCCACTACCGCTGCCCATTGCCGGCCGATGGCAGCCTGAGGGTGGACGAGAGCGCCGAACAGCTGCTGCTCGACCCCAATGAACTGGCCGGCGACGGCTACCTGTCGCTGGGCGCCTTCACCACCAGCCCGGACCACCATCTGCTCGGCTACAGCCTGGATACCGCAGGCGACGAAATCTACCAACTATTCGTCAAAGACTTGCGCAGCGGCGCCATCACCGCCCTGCCCTTCGACGACTGCGATGGCAGCCTGACCTGGGCCAACGACAGCCAGACGCTGTTCTTCACTACCCTCGACGACACCCATCGCCCGCACCAGCTGCACCGTCACCGCCTGGGTGAAGCCAGCGCCGAGTTGGTGTTCGAGGAAAGCGACGGGCGCTTCTTCCTCAGCTGCTACCGCACCAGCTCCGAACGCCAGCTGGTGCTATTGCTCGGCAGCAAGACCACCAGCGAGAGCTGGGTGCTGGATGCCGACACGCCACAGGGCCAATTCGCTTGCCTGGCGCCGCGCGAGGAAGGCCACGAGTACTATGTTGATCACGGCAAGGTGGATCACGGCCAGCTGGACGGTGCCTGGGTCTGGCTGATCCGCAGCAACCAGAGCGGCATCAACTTCGCCCTGTACTTCGTCAAAGAGCGCGAAGCAGGCGAGCAACAGCCAACCCGCGTGCAGTGGCAGGAGCTGATTGGCCACGACCCGCAGCGCATGCTCGAAGGCGTCAGCCTGAATGCCGGCGCCTTTATTCTCAGCCTGCGCGAGGGCGGCCTGCCGATCATCGAAGTGCACCCTCAGGGCGCCGCGCCCTACCCGGTGCAACTACCGGACGCCGCCTACAGCCTGCATGTGCAGGACAGCCTGGAATTCGCCAGTCCGGTGATCCGCCTGCGTTACGAGGCGCTCAACCGCCCGGCACAGATCCGCCAGCTGGACCTGCGCAGCGCCGCACAGCAAGTCCTCAAGCAGACCCCGGTGGAAGGCCCGTTCGATGCCGACGCCTACGAGAGCCGCCGCCTGTGGGCCAGAGCTACCGATGGCACGCAGATACCGATCAGCCTGGTGGCGCGCCGCGAGGTGCTCGCTGCTGGCAAGCCCGCGCCGCTCTATCTGTATGGCTACGGCGCCTACGGCGAATGCCTCGACCCCTGGTTCTCCCACGCGCGCCTGTCCCTGCTGGAGCGCGGCTTCGTCTTCGCCATCGCCCATGTGCGCGGCGGCGGCGAGCTGGGCGAGGCCTGGTACCGCGCCGGCAAGCTGGAGCACAAGGAAAATACCTTCGGCGACTTTATCGCCTGCGCCGAGCACCTGATCGCTGCCGGCCTGACCTCGCCCGCGCAACTGGCCATCAGCGGCGGCAGTGCCGGCGGCCTGCTGATCGGCGCGGTGCTCAACCAGCGCCCCGAGCTGTTCGCCGCGGCCATCGCCGAAGTGCCCTTCGTCGACGTGCTCAACACCATGCAGAACCCCGACCTGCCGCTGACCGTCACCGAGTACGACGAATGGGGCGACCCCAACCAGGCCGAAGTCTACGAGCGCATCAAGGGCTACGCGCCCTACGAGAACGTGCGCGCCCAGGCCTACCCGGCGCTGCTTGCCGTGGCCGGCTACAACGACAGCCGCGTGCAGTACTGGGAAGCTGCCAAATGGGTGGCCAAGCTGCGCGCCACCCGTACCGACAACCACCTGTTACTGCTCAAGACCGACCTCGGCGCCGGCCACGGCGGCATGAGCGGGCGCTACCAGGGCTTGAAGGATGTGGCGCTGGAATATGCCTTTCTATTGAAAGTACTGGGGCTGATCTGAGCCCCTGCTCTGAGGACTTTCACGCACTGATCGCGAGGGATCGCCCATGCAAAATCTGCTCTATCGCTGGCTGCTCGCGGTTGGCCTCGGCCATGTGCTGCTTGGCGTCGTCCTGGCCTTCACCGCGCAGCTGCCCATCGCCGCGCCGTACTTCCACTATCTGTATGCCACCGCCGCTGCCAGCCAGGCACCGCCCGAGGAATACCACAACCTGCTGACCACCATGGTGCGCCTGTTCGGCCCCACGGTGGCCAGTTGGGGCTTGCTGTTCAGCCTGCTGGTGTACCTTTACCGCCAGCACGGCCACGCGCTGATCAAACCCGCACTGTTCACCGCCCTGCTGCTCTGGTGTGTACTGGACAGCGCGATTTCCGCCTATTACGGCATCCTTGCCCACACTTATCTGAACACCCTGGCGGCGCTGTCGATTGCCTTGCCATTGCTGCTACTGCGCCCGCTAAACAGGCCACAGCCAGGCTAGTCCAGCTGCTCCGCCGGATGCCGCGGATTGCTATTGCGCTGCGGTTCCAGCTGCGGCAATGGCCGATCCTTGGGCAAGGGTTGTGGCGGCGCCATTTGGCGGTGCTGCGCCGGGCTGTTGAGCAGCGGCGGATTGCGGTTGCTGTTACCCAGCGGGCGAACCTGCGGCTGGCTGTACGGCTGCGGTGTGGCCGTACCGGGTGACCCGGCAGCCGGACGGCCCAACAGATCTGCGGCCGACAGCGGCGCGATCTGCAGCAGCCCGACGCACAAGGCGAATACCAGAAAAAGACGCATGCGGGGACTCCAGCTTCGCGGACTTTGGCTTTATTCTGGCAGCATCGGAACGCCCGCGTTCGCCACCCGACCACAGGTCCTGTCATGAGCAGCAATCCCAGCTACACCCTATCGGCCAAAGCCGAAGCAGACTACCGGCAGAAAGCCCTGAAGATGTACCCGCACGTGTGCGGCCGTTGCGCCCGCGAGTTCAGCGGCAAGCGCCTGAGCGAACTGACCGTGCACCACCGTGACCACAACCACGACAACAACCCGGCGGATGGCTCCAACTGGGAGCTGCTGTGCCTGTTCTGCCATGACAACGAGCACTCGCGCTACACCGATCAGCAGTACTTCGCCGAAGGCTCCACCGCCAGCCCGCAAGCGGCGAAAACCACCTACAAGGCCTTCGGTGACCTGGCCAGCCTGCTGAAAAAGGACTAGCGGCCAGCACAACACTAGGCGCAGCCGTATAATCGCGTCTTTTTTGCGCGAGCCTCACCGTGGCCAACAAACGATACAGCTGCATCGGCCTGTTCAATCCCAAGTCACCGGAGAACGTCGGCTCGATCATGCGCGCCGCCGGCTGCTATGGCGTCAGCTCGGTGTTCTACACCGGCACCCGCTATGACCGCGCCAAGGACTTCGTCACCGACACCAAGAAGGTCCACCAGGACATTCCGCTGATCAACATCGACGACCTGCGCCGCATCGTGCCGCTCGGCTGCACGCCGGTGGCGGTGGAACTGGTGGAAGGCGCCCGCGCCCTGCCCGACTACACCCACCCGGACCGGGCGCTGTACATCTTCGGCCCGGAAGACGGCTCGCTGGACAAGGAAATCCGCGACTGGTGTGGCGACGAAGTGGTGTACATCCCCACCAATGGCTGCATGAACCTGGCAGCCACGGTCAACGTGGTGCTCTACGACCGCCTGGCCAAGGGCAATAACACCCGCTCGGGGCCGCTGTTCTAGAAGCGTGTTTACGATCTTTTGCGCCGCGCCTCCGGTAGGGCGGGTGAAACCCGCGCGGCCAGCGATGCGGGTTTCACCCGCCCTACCCCTGTTCACAATCTCGCCGGTGACCGTTAGCTGCCGGTGTGCGGTGCGCAGAAGCGCCCACCGCCGGACTAGGACCGGCCCGCGAAACGCCTATTTGCGCAACAGGTCGCTATCCAGCACCTCCGACGCGCGGCCCATGACGTTCTCGCTGATCTCGATCAGGTCCTTGGTGCTGGCCTTATCCAGACGCATCAAACCGCGGGTGACGTCGTCCAGCGAGCGCTGGTTGTTGGTGTTCTTGCGGATTTCCCGGTCCAGCTCCTGCAGCAGCAACACCGCGCGGGCGGTGATCGGCCCGCTGGACTCCTCGGTGCGCAAGGTATCGACCGGCTTGCTCCAGCCAATCAGCTTCTTGCGGATGGCCTGGTAGCGGTCTTCGCTCATGCCGCCGGCACGGCGCATCAGTTCGATGGCGTAGTACTCGGCGATGCCTTCGCTGATCCAGTCGCTCTTGTTGGTATCACGAATACGACTGAACACATGCACCAGCTCGTGCACCAGGGAGCTGGTGCCGTTCTCGCTGACCAGTGGGCGGTCGCTGTGCATGAACAGCGAGTTGGGTGCCGACAGGCCGCCGCGCCACATCGGGTCGCCGGCGCCGACGATCAGCAGCTTGGCCGGATCACGCGGAAATACCGCCTGGGCTTCCGGCCAGACAAAGGTCAGCAGGGTGATGATGTCCATCCGCCGCAGCCCTTCGCCTACTGGGGCGGCCACGGTCACGTCGGTATCGCCGAGCTGGGCGCGGCGGCTGCCGATCTTGCCGGCGAGGATCCAGCCGGTCGGGCGGTCCAACTTGCGCGCGGGGTTGTCGATGCGGAAACGGTTCTCGCCGATGCGCGGCCAGCCGGTCTCGACGCCCTTCCAGCCTTTCGGCAGTTCGAACTGCAGGCGCGCGACCAGCTCGATGCTGTCGTCCTTGATCAGGTGCGCGCTGGGCACCAGATTGTCGCCGCGCAGCAGCGCCCAGTCCTCGGTCATCCGCGCATCGAAACTGCCGGATTTGCGCGGATGGCTGATGCGCACCTTGTAGCTGAGTTTGCTCTGGCCCTTGCCCGGCTGCCAGACACCTTTCTCGGCGCCGTCCAGCTGCCAGCTGCCATCGGCCTGGAAGTCGCTGTAGTAGTCCTTGTCGCCCAGATCGAAGGTCAGGCTGCGCACCAGATCGGCCTGTTCCAGCGTCAGGCTGACTTCAGCCTGGTCGCTTTCCGGAAGAAAGCGCACGTGGTAGTCGAGGTCGACTTTCTTCGCCGCCCAGAGCGGTGCGCTCAGGCTCAGCAGGAGGGCGGCGGACAGCAGTTTGAGACGGGCGGGCATTGTGCAAGCTCCATGCGTGAGCAGGTATAGACCTATCGCCAGCGCGAAAGGCTCAACCGGCGCGGAAAATCAGATGATCTTCCCAGTCATCCTCGGCCACGCTGTTTTCGCTGAGCATGCGTCCGGACTGGGAAATGCGTTCGTGGTGCACCGCATCGCGGTCGCCGCAGACCAGATGGTGCCAGAGCGGCAGGTCCTTGCCCTCGCTGACCAGGCGGTAGCCACAGGTCGGCGGCAGCCACTGGAACTGATCGGCCTGCGCCGGCGTGAGCTGGATGCAGTCCGGCACCTGGGCGCGGCGATTGGCGTAGTCGCTGCAGCGGCAGGTCTGCATATCCAGCAGTTTGCAGGCGATACGCGTGTAGTAGACGCTGCCGTCATCCTCGTCTTCGAGTTTCTGCAGGCAGCACAGGCCGCAACCGTCGCACAGCGACTCCCACTCGTCCTGGTCGAGCTGAGCGAGAGTCTTGCGTTTCCAGAAGGGTTCGACTTTGGCGGCCATGACAGACTACGAGGGTGAAAAGGCCGGCAGTCTAGCCCGTGTGCGGGAACGGGCCAAGCGCGGGCGACTGATGGTTGAAAGATCATCCAGGCAAATCCGCAGCGGTTTTTATTCAGTTATTTTACTGACCGCGATTACAGCTTTTTACTGATATCAGGCAGATCTGGTCTAGGCTGAACCCAGCACTGGCCCTTCGCCACGTCTTTACGAAGACTGCCTTTCGTCAAGGAAGATAACCATGAAAAGCTGGAAGATCAGAACCCATCTGTTACTGCTGGTCGTAGCCCTGTTAGCGGGTCTGCTGCTGGTCGGCCTGCTCGGCATGCAGGGTCTCAAAACCACCGTACGCGGCCTGGAAACCGTCTATCTCGACCGCGTGGTGCCATTGCGCGATCTCAAGCTGATCGCCGACCTATATGCGGTAAACATCGTCGACGCCACCCACAAGGCACGCAGCGGCACCCTCACCCCGGCAGCGGCACAAGCGTTGATCGAGCAGGCCGAACAACGCATCGAAGACACCTGGCAGGCCTACCTGGCGACCCAACTGATCACCGAAGAGACGCGCCTGATCGACGAGATCAAACCGCTGATGGCCAACGCCGAGCAGCCGCTAGGCGAGCTGCAGCGCATGCTGCGGCAAAACGATCTCGTGGCTGTAGGGCAATTCGCCGACAGCCGCCTCTACCCGCTGATCGACCCGCTCTCGGCGAAATTCTCCGAACTGATCGAGGTGCAATTGCTGGAAGCCAAACACCAGTTCGAGCTGGGCCAGCGCACCTATAGCAACGACCTGCAGCTGAGCAGTGGCGTACTGCTGCTCGCTCTGCTTTTCGGTGCAGGCCAGGCGCTGTACTTTGCCCGCCTGCTGAAACGCCAGCTGGGTGCCGAGCCGGGCGAGCTGGAGGCCATCAGCGCACGCATCGCCCTGGGCCAACTGGCCACCCAGGCAGGCCTGGAACAGGCCAGCACCGGGGTGATGAAGTCGGTGCAAAGCATGCACCACGGCCTGCGCGACATGATCGGCAATATCGGCGAGGCTTCCGAGCAGATCGAATGCGCCTCGCTGCAACTGGCCGCCTCCTCCGAGCAGGTGCTCAACAGCGCCAATATCCAGAGCGATACCGCCTCGGCCATCGCCGCCACCATGGAAGAGATGGCGGTGAGCATCAGCCAGATCGCCGAGAACGCCCAGCAAACCCGCGACATGGCGCAGAAAGCCGGCAGCCTGAGTGACGATGGCCTGCAGGTGACCGCAGCGGCCATCGCGGAAATGCGTGGCATCGCCGAACTGGTGACGCAGAGCGCGGCGGATATCGAACACCTGGCCGACCAGTCGGCCAACATCAGCGCCATCGTCGACGTGATCAAGGGCATCGCCGAACAGACCAACCTACTGGCCCTGAATGCCGCCATCGAGGCCGCGCGGGCCGGCGAGCAGGGTCGTGGCTTCGCCGTGGTGGCCGATGAAGTGCGCGGCCTGGCCAGCCGTACGGCGCAGTCGACCACGGAGATCGTCGGCCTGGTCGACTCGATCCAGAGCGGCATGCACAAGGCCAAGAGCAGTATGAGCGCCGGACGCGAGCGCCTCAGCAGCGGCACGCAGCTGGTGGAACAGGCCGGCACGGCGATGCAGGACATCCGCACGGCGCTGAGCGAGTCGCTGCAGGCGGTCAACGTCATCTCCATGTCCCTGCAGGAGCAGCGCGCCGCCAGTGAACAGGTAGCGATGAACGTGGAGCGGGTGGCGCAGATAGTCGAGGAGAACTCGGCAGCCCAGGGCGGCATCGTTCAGGCCATCCAGGGCCTGCAGGCCATGTCCGGACGCTTGCAGGGCATGTTGCAGCGCTTCAGTTTCTGAAGTTACGGTACGTACCGCGCAGGCCCTCAGGCCTCCTGAGGGCGCTTGACCGGAAAAGACACGAAAGGCTTGATCTCCTTGAGCACGAACATGCTCTGCATCTCCTTGATGCCGGGCAATTGCCGGACCACCGACATGGCAAAGTCAGCAAACGAATCGAGGTCGCGCGCCACCACCTGTAACAGGAAGTCGGCGTCGCCACCGATGCTGTAGCACGCCACCACATCCTCCAGCTGCATCACTTCCTGCTCGAACTTCTTCGCTTCGGCTTCACTGTGGCGGTCAATGTTGATGCGGATGAACACCATGACCCCCAGCCCGATCTTGCGCCGGTCGAGCACCGCCCTATAACCCTGGATATAGCGATGCTCCTCGAGCTGGCGCACCCTCCGCCAGCAGGGCGAGGCAGACATGCCGATGTGGTCGGCCAAGGTCTGATTGGTGATCCTGCCGTCCTGTTGCAGGGCTGTAAGGATTTTGACATCTGTCAGATTTAGCGCCTGCTCGGTCATAAATTCCACCATCCATTGCGAAGTAGGTAGATTTTACCTATTTCGCTTTTACTGGCAATTGAAATAGAAATTTTTTTCCCGGCCAAAAAGCGTAGCATTTTTCCAACTTCAGAACTTATGAAGTTCATAACTTCGGACAGCCATAACTTCTTCAACCGGGATTACCGCGCCTTACTCTCCTGGGAAACCCTGAACAATATAGCTCCGTGAAATCGCCAGCCTGTACCCGCACGGCTACTCTGGCGCACTCTTCTCTGCGCTTATTTTTCAGATTATTTCCAGGCAAATCGATGCAGGACGCATCGCTAAATAAATAAACCAAAGTTGGTCGCAACCTTTTTGCGACCCCAGGGTGATCAATGATTCTTCATCTGGTTTTTTTCAAGTTCGATGAACCCTATCAATGGTGCGACGACGAAGTCATCGACGCCGAGACAGCAACACGCCAGCACCCAGTGCATATTAACGAGATAGCGGGCTGGGCTTGTGGAAGAAATATCAGCTTGCGCAAACAGGCCATGGACTTCGTGGTGATGGGCTTGTTCGAAAACCAGCAGGCGTTATCTGCGTTCCTCATTCACCCCAACCATCAGCTAGGGGTACAGAAGTGGCAAAAGATTGCCAGCTGGCAGGTGGTGGATATTGACATCGGCAGTGACACTACAAAATTTTTCGGGCTGTTCAATAGCTGGTCTGATTTCAGCCTGACAACGCTCGAAGAATTAAAGGCTTCTTGATAGTCGTGGAGGACTCAATGAATTTCGATGCTGCTGTTCACAAGTGCGTAATCGTAGTCGACAGCGCCCTGGGTCTAGGACATGCCGCCAATGCGGTCAGCGTCATTGGTGTCAGCCTGGGACGTTCGGTCTACGGCCTGGTCGGGCCTGACCTGCAGAGCCATGACAAGGTTAACTACCCCGGCGTTATCTACGCACCGCTGCCCATTCTGCTTGCCAGCAATGAACAGCTGCAGGCACTGCAAGAGAAAGCACTGGCAGACGAGGAAATCCATAGCATGCCATTCAGTGCCCTGGCGCAATCCTGCAAGACCTATCAGGAATATGAGGTGCGCATCTCCGAGGCCGACAGCTCGGCCATCGAATTGGTTGCGATTGGTTTGATTGGGCCACAGAAAAAAATCAGCAAGTTGACCGGTAATCTTCCACTGTTCAAATAGCAAGGAGGTTGTAGTGTACGCTTTATTCAAGCCGGAACTTCTGGAGTTGGCCCGTACGACTTACCAGCAACATGCACTGTTTGAGCGCGGCGGCATTTCTGCCGGGGAGTTGGTGCATATTCAACTTGAGCGCCTTAGACAGATAATCCGCCATGTAAAAACAGAGTCGCCGTTCTACCGAGACAGACTATCTTTTCTGTCCAAAAACGCCATCGACACATTGGACTGGCAGACGTTTCGCAAGTTGCCCTTCACCACCAAGAACGATTTACGCGACGCGGGCCACAACATGGCAGCCGCGTCATTGAAAAAAGCCTGGATCTATTACGAGACCACCGGCACCACGGGTGCAGCGACACCGTGCCCACGCAACGAACAGGATTCGATATTCAATAATACGCCGCTGATATTGCGTTACCGTGAGTTGTTTCGCGCCCACGCTCAGCAACATATTGTCGGCGTAATGGGCCCTACGGAATTGCACTCTACCGGCGACACTTTTGAAGATGTTTGTCGCAGCCTGGGCCACACCGTAGTGAAAATGTGGCCACGCTCACCCGTGGTTGGGCTGGATCGTGCGGTCACCTTGATCCGGGAGCTGAAGATCACCGCCCTGGTCTGTACACCGGCAGTCGCCATCAATCTGGCCAAGCATCTGCTCAAAAAGGGCCAGAAGCCCTCCGCGCTGGGGGTAAAACTGATTTTCACCCTGGGTGAGCTGACTACACCGGCGTTGCTGCGCAATATCGGCGATGTCTGGGGCAGTGCCGTGTACAACTGCATGTATGCCTCGCAAGAGTCGTCGATCCTGGCCGCCAGCGACAAGGACGGCAACCTCTGCACGGTTCCCTTGAACGTGGTCTATGAGGTGATCAACCCACTGACCGGCCAAGTGCTGGAGCCGGTGAACGCCAGAATGACCGGCGAACTGGTGATCACCCACCTTTACCCAGGGCAAAAACCGCTGATCCGCTATCGCACCGGGGATATGGTCAGGGCGCAGGTAATGGATAAGGGCAAGTGGCAGATCATTCCCATCGGGCGGGTCAGGGACACCTTGGTCATCAACGGCCACAACCACTGCGCCTACGACATCGAAGCCGCCCTGTTCGAACACCTTAAAGGCTGCCTGGATTACCACATTCAGGTGGAAACCGTGGCGGGTGTCGATCAGTTGAGCGTCACCTTGGAGCTGGAGCAGAACAGCACAGCCCACAACGACCTGGAGGCCGTTGCCCGCTCCATGCAAGCCAGGCTCGGTGCCCGTACCCAGATCACCCTAGGCTCCACCGATGCCGTAACCGGCACTGCGGCGATGGTCAGCTGGAAGGCTGCCAGGCTCCACGACAAGCGCAGCGGTAGTGACAACCGCGAGCGCGAAACCGCTTTGCAGATTGCGGCGCGGAGGGCCTGAGCATGGCAGACGAGCTCGGCAATAGCACAACGCCTCCGCGCGGCCCTCATCCCTGGGTGTACTTCGAGGGTCAGGTGGTAGCAGCTGCAGAAGCCCTGATACCCGTCACGACCCAAGCCTTCAATTACGGCACAGCGGTTTTCGAGGGCATCCGCGCCTATGTCGCGGACTGTGGAGAGCTGAATGTCTTCCGCTTGGATGACCACCTGAAACGGCTGGAGAATTCGGCCCGGCTGCTGCAACTGGAAAACCTGCCGCGACGCGCCGAGATGAGAGCAATCATCCTCGACTTGCTGCGACGCAACGAGGCGACCTCCGATAGCTATGTCAGGCCCCTGGCCTACAAGAAGGCACTGCTACCAGGCGTTGGTTTTGGCGTGAAGCTCACCGGCGTCAGCACCGGCCTGGTGATCAACACCCTGCCGATGGGCGCCTACATGCCCGCAGGCGGTATTCGCTGCACCATTTCGAGTTGGCGGCGCATACCCGATGTTTCGCTGCCGGCGCGAGCCAAGATCACCGGCAGTTATGCCAATTCGGCGCTGGCCATGGAGTCGGCGCAACGCAATGGATTCGACGATGCCTTGATGCTGAATGTGCACGGCAATCTCGCCGAGTCGACAACCTCCAATGTCTTCGTTGTAAAAGACGGCTGCCTTATCACCCCGCCTCTGAGCGCCCACATTCTTGAGGGCATTACCCGCGACACGGTGATGACCCTGGCTCGAGAAGAACTGGGCTTGAAAGTCATCGAGCGAGACATCTCCTTTTCCGAGCTGTTTTCAGTCGATGAATGTTTTCTGGCCGGTACTGGCGTCGAGATCGTACCCGTGACGCAAATCGACCACTACGTGTTGCAAGAGAGCGGAGTGGGCGAGATCAGCGCTGCGATCAGGAGCCTCTACCTGGAGACGGTAAAAGGCCTGAACAGTAAATACGCCCATTGGTTGAGCCCGGTATCCGATGATTGCTCTGGAGATTGATGACTATGGACAGCAAATTCTTGGATTTGGGTTTGGCCGATTGGCGCGAAGTGGTGATCCACACCTTGGGGCCCAACGGGACCAGCAGTGAAGCGGCCGCTGGCTTCTTCAGTGAATGGTTCGGGCATCGATATCCAGGTTCACGCTTACAGCTCAACCTCAGCGATTCCTACGAGCATGCCCGTACCAGCATGGACGAACACGCCCCAGTGGTGTTGATCGTGGCCAATGCCTATCCGCAGATTCATAACTTCTATATGGACCCGCGGTTAAGCCTGGTGGCGACATTCGTGTTCGACACGCCGTTGTACGGGTTGGCGAGCAAGGGCCCCTTGACCACCAGCAAGCTGACGGTGGCCACCCACCCTGCGCCGCTGCTCCTGATTGAGGAGCTATTGCCTCAGGGCCTGGAGATCAACTCCGTAATCCTCGCCCTGTCCACCAGCGCCGCTGCGGCGGCAGCGGCCAGGGGCGAGGTCGATGTGGCGCTGACCACGGAAGTGGCGGCGAACATCCACGGCCTGCATTTCATCTCGAGCACCCGCCCGATCCGCATGCTCTGGTCTGTCTTCGCGCTTACCCGCTGGAGCGCGCAGTCGGCCGAGGCCAGCTTGCGCTGCAGCTGATCGCTGTGCCCTGCCTGGTCCCGACCGAGGTTGGGCGACCACCTGACTACCACTGATTGAGGTCATGATGCCTGTCTTGAAGCTGCACACACTCGACTCGACCCCGGAAAAAAGCAAAGCGCTCCTGCAGAGCTCCATCGACAACTTTGGCTGGATCCCCAACCAGAGTGCCTACATGTCGGAATCCCCTTCGCTACTGGGCGCCTACCAGCGCGCACATGATCTGTTTATCGACAGCTCGTTGACCGAAGAAGAAAAAGCGGTGGTGTGGATGACCACCGGCGTGGCCAACCACTGCGCGTACACGATCCAGGCCCACGCTTTCATTGCTCTGGGCAAAGGCGTGGATGAGCGCGTGGTCGACGCCCTTGCCCATGCGCCCTCCCGCCTCGATGCGCGCCTGTTGGCGTTGCACGGTTTTACCCTGGAAGTGATTGATTGCCGCGGCAGCCTGAGCAAGCCGGCCATTGATGCATTCCTGCGCGCAGGCTTCAGCAAACAGAACATGCTGGATGTGATTCTCGGCGTGTCGCAGAAGAACATGTCGACCATTTTGAACAGCATTGCCGGCACCGAAATCGACGAGCGCTTCAAATGGCAGGCCTTTCAAGGGCTCAAGAAGACGGCCGAGGCTTGAACGATGCTTCATCTGGACGGCGACTCGGTCAAAAAACTGCTGAATTTCAAGCTCGGCCTGCGTCTCAGCGAGGAAGCTTTCAGGCTGCACTCCTCAGGCCAGGTAGAGCAGCCATTGCGCACCATCGTCCGCGGGCGCGCGAACGAGCTGATGGGGGTAATGCCTGCATACATCAAGTCGGGTCCCTATCAGGGGTTCGGCTTGAAGTCGGTGGTGGTCAGGCTCGACGCCGACGTCCGTGGCCCGTCCCATATGGGCAGCGTATTGATTTACGACGAGGTCGGCGTATCCCCGGTCGTCGCGGTAGACGCCGGGGCGATCACCGAGATCCGCACGGCCGCTGCCTCGGCACACGCGACCCGTATTCTTGCGGCACCCGATGCTCACCGCGTGGCGATTCTGGGCACCGGTTTGCAAGCTCGGGCCCACCTGCTGGCAATGCGGGCAGTGCGGCCCATCCGGCAAGTCTCCGTATGGGGGCGTAGCGAAGCCGCATGCCAGGAGTTTGCCGCCTGGAGCAAACGCACAGGTGATTTGCCGGTCTCGATTTGCGCCACGGCGGCCGAGGCCGTGCACGCCAGCGACATCATCTGTACCACCACGGCCACTCGCGCGCCGATTCTGTCCCGTGCCGATCTGCCGCAGCGTTGCCATGTCAACGCAATCGGCTCTTCGGCTCTCGGTTTCCAGGAACTGCATGAGGACATTTTCCAGGGCAGCGCCTTGTTCACTGACAGCAACCCAGCGGTGCTTGCCGCAGCCGAATGCGTGATCAAGGCCGTGGACAAAGGCCTGTTGCCCGGCCAGGAGCCGGGGATGGAGATCGGCACACTTTCGGCCGATGAGGTACGCGCCCAGGGACAGGGCGTGACGATCTTCAAATCGGTCGGATTGGCGGTGCAGGACCTGGTTTTTTCCCGTGAAGTCATCCGGCAGTGGCTCGCCGCGCCCCGTTGAAACTGCTGACAGTCTTACGTGCGCAGGCGTGAACCTTCGTACAAAACAATAAGAAATAACCTGAGGAGTACCCCATGCTCGACCTGACACAAGTACTTACCTACTCGCTAGCGCTGGGCATTGCTGCCGCCATTCCCGGCCCTGGCATGGCGGCGCTGGTCGCAAGAAGCGTCAGCGGTGGGGCATTATCGGGCTTTTGCCTGCTGTTCGGATTGATCCTTGGCGATCTGACCTACCTGTCCTTTGCCGTTTTTGGCCTGGCGATGATTGCCGAGCACTTCAATGCGTTGTTCCAGCTGGTGCGCTGGGGAGCGGCGCTGTACCTGTGCTACCTGGCCTGGCAATTCTGGTTCGCCAATCATCAGGCTATCGAAGTGGGCAAGCCGGCCAAGAAGAAGGAGCTGCTGTCGGCGGCGGTATCCGGGTTGACCATTACCCTGGGCAACCCAAAGACCATTGCCTTCTATCTGGCGCTTTTACCGCTGGTGATCAACCTGGAAATGGTCTCGCTACAGACCTGGGGGCTGATGCTGGTGCCACTGACCATCGTGGTGCTGCTGGGCGTCGGTGCGCTATTCATTATCGCCGCCGTGCGCATCCGGCACCTGCTGTCTAGCCAACGCGCGCAACAGCAGTTGTTCCGTGGCGCGGCGGCCATCATGGTAGCTGCTGCCGCGTCGATGCTGATTCGCTGAGACGCCGTAGACCTAGTAACCGCGGGAAAAATCCACCAAGCCCCGCAGCGCCTGGCCGGTCTGGAAGCGCTGCAGATTGTCGAGGAACAGGCTGATCATCGCCGCCGGCTCGGTCGGCGCCGAGCTGTGTCCGCTGAGCAGCAGACGCGGCGCGTTCCAGAACGGATGGCCTTGCGGCAAAGGCTCCTGACGGCAGACATCGAGTAACGCGCCTGCCAGCAGGCCGGCATTCAGGGCGGCCAGCAGATCCTCATCGACCACCGCTACGCCGCGCCCGGCATTGATGAACAGGGCCTGCGGCGCCATCCGCGCAAACAGTGCGGCATCATAGATATCACGGGTAGCCGGGGTGTCCGGCAGCAGGTTGATCAGCACCTCGGCCCAGCCGGCCAGCTCGGTCAATCCGTCCATGCCGCGTATCTCGGTGAACGGTTCGATGGCGCGTGGAATACGCGCAATGCCGCGCAGCTCGACGCCGAACGGTGCGAGGAAGCGTGCCACCGCGCAGCCAATATCGCCGGCACCGACGATCAGCACGCGCATGCCGCGCAGGCTGGGCGGCGGCAGAGGATCCCAGCGCTGCTCCACCTGACTGGCCAGGCGTGGCAGCAGACGGCGGCGATGGGCCAGCAGATAGGTCAGCACGTATTCGGCCATGACCTGGCCAAAGATGCCGACTGCCCGGCTCAGCCGGTAGTCGCGCGGCAGGTCGGGCGCCAGCAGTGGCGTGATACCGGCCCAGGTCGACTGCAGCCATTGCGGCCTGTGGCCCTGGCGCAGCAGGGGCACCAGCAGATCCGGCTGTCCCAGCCAGACCGGGCAACTGGCGGCCTGGCGGGCCAGCTCCTGCGCATCGCCACAGACCAGTTGCAGCTGCGGCGCGGCGGCCGTGAGCAGCTCGGCATAGTGCGCCTGGGCCTGTTCGGCGAGCAGGACGCGCATCAGACCGGGTCGTTGCGGCGCAGCAGCTCTTCCGGCAGGTGCTCGATGTAGTCGTCTTCCGGCGGCGGCATCTGCAGGTGATAGCCCTGGGTTTCGAGGTTCTCCAGAACTTTGTGGATATCCTCGCGGGCCAGCGGTTTCTCCGGCGTGAGGATCAGGCTGAAGGCCAGCTGTGGCGTACCGAAAGCGGCCAGCAGGCCTTCCGGCACGCGCTTCAGCGCATCGGCCTTGAGCACGTAGAGGTACATCTCGTTCTTGCGTGGGCTGCGGTAGATCGAACAGATTTTCTTCATTTCAGGCTTCCAGGGCGGCCAATAATGCGGCGCCCATCAATTCACGGCGCCAGCCACGCAGGTTGTCCGGCAGCTGGTAAGGGCCATTCGGGTAACCGCTTTTCAGCAGGGCTTCGAGGGATTTCTTGCGCAGCATCAGTTCCGGGGCGATCTGCAAGCGCTCGGCCTCGCGCTGGCCGACCGCACGCAGCTGCTTCAGCAGCGCGGTGGACTCCAGCGGCAGCGGCTGCGGCAAAGCCTCAGGCCACTGCTCGGGCGGCAACGCACCGGCTTCCTGGATCAGCTGTAGCAGGGTTTCGCCATCCCGGCGCACGGTTTTCGGGTGCATCTCTTCGATGCGCGCCAGGGCCACCAGGTTGTCCGGCTGGGTCTTGGCCAGCGGCCACAGCGAGTGCTCGCGGATGATGTGGTTGCGCGGCTGGTTGCGCACCCGCGCCTGGCGTTCGCGCCAGGCGCACAGGGCACGCATCACCGCCAGCTGCTGGCGCGACAGTTTCCAGGCCAGCTTGGCTTCGCGGTAGAGCTGGTCCGGGTCGACTTCGCGGCGCAGGTTGCTGACCAGCTCGGCGCCATCTTCCAGCACCCAGGCGTGTTTGTCGGCGGACAGTTTGGGCTGCAACACCAGGTACAACTCGGCCAGGTGCTGGGCATCCTCGGCGGCGTAGCTGATCTGGGTCGGCGACAGCGGACGCTGCAGCCAGTCGGAACGGGTTTCGCCCTTGGGCAGCTCGATGGCGAGCACCTCCTGCACCAGGCGCGAATAGCCCATGGAGAAGCCCAGATTGAGGTAGCCGGAGGCCAGCTGGGTATCGAACAGCGGGCTCGGCAGGCTGCCGGTCAGGCGCAGGAACACTTCCAGGTCTTCGCTGCAGGCATGCAGCACCTTGACCACGGCCTGATCTTCCAGCAATTCGGCGAAGGGCGACCAGTCGCTGATGCACAGCGGGTCGACAAGAAAGGCGTGCTGGCCATCGCCCACCTGCAGCAGGCCGGCGATCGGGTAGAAGGTGTCGACCCGCATGAACTCGGTGTCGAGGGCAACGAACGGCAAACGCCGCCAGTCGGCGCAGTGACGGGCCAGGCTGGCGTCGTCGAGGATCCACTGAATATCGATAGCCACGCGGCACTCCTTGGGCAATGCCGCGCAGTATATATGCCTGGCGCCTAGGCCGGGCATTTGCCACCGCAGAACGTCTGGCTTATACCCAGATATCTCAGTAACCCGCAGCGGCCCGCTACTCGGGTTACACTGCCGCCCCACCTCAGTACAGGGAAGAATAACGATGAAAAAACTCCTCGGCCTGCTGGCCCTACTGATCGCTGGCGCGGCGGGCTACCTGGCGCTCACCCCGAACACCATCGACCCGCTGGCCTGGCAACCACCAGTGGCACCGTTGATGACCGGTGCGCTGGAGCCCAACGACACCCTGATGAAGGCCGAGCTGCTGGCCAAGGGCGAGATCCATGGCCCGGAAGACACCGCCGTGGATGCTCAGGGCCGCGTCTATGCCGGCCTGCATGACGGACGCATCGTGCGCATTGCCGAAGATGGCAGCCTCGACGTGCTCACCGCCACCGGCGGCCGCCCGCTGGGCATGGACTTCGATGCCAAAGGCAACCTGATCGTCGCCGACGCTTACAAGGGCCTGCTGCGCATCAGCCCGGCCGGGCAGCTCGAAGTACTCAGCACCGAGGCCGACGGCGTGCCGTTCGTCTTCACCGACGATGTCGACATTGCCAGCGACGGGCGCATCTATTTCAGCGATGCCTCGAGCAAGTTCCAACAGCCGGATTACCTGCTCGACCTGCTCGAAGGCCGCCCCTACGGTCGCCTGTTGCGCTACGACCCAGCCACCGGCAAGACCGAGACCTTGCTCAAGGACCTTTACTTTGCCAACGGCGTAGCGCTGTCGCAGAACGAGGACTTCGTGCTGGTCAACGAAACCTACCGCTACCGCATCACCCGCTACTGGCTGAAGGGCGACAAGGCCGGCAGCCACGATGTATTCATCGACAACCTGCCGGGCATGCCGGACAACCTGCAGGGCGATCGCGCCGGCACCTTCTGGGTGGCCCTGCCCACGCCGCGCAAAGCCGACGCCGACTTCCTGCAGAACCAGCCCTGGCTCAAGGCCCAGCTGGCCAAGTTGCCGCGCTCGATGTGGCCCAAGCCGAAGGATTACGGCCTGGCCATCTCGCTCAACGAGAAAGGTGAGATCGTGCAGAGCCTGCACGACACCAGCGGCACCCACCTGCGTATGGTCACCTCGGTCAAGCCGGTAGGCGACTTCCTCTACTTCGGCAGCCTGGACAACGATCGCATCGGCAAACTGCAATATCGCTGAACTTAGCGAACGGGGCGACAGCAGGTCGCCCCGTGATAAATAGCCTCAAGCCCGCCAACGGAGTCCCCATGCCGCTCGCGCAACTGCTTAGCCCCAGCCAACTACAGGCCCGCCTGAACCAGTCGAGACTGGTGATCCTCGATTGCCGCTTCGCCCTCGACAACCCCGGTTATGGCGCACGCAGTTACGGCGAGGGGCATATCCCCGGCGCGCAGTTCGCCGATCTGGAACGCGATCTCTCCGGTCCGATACTCAAGGGCGTGACCGGGCGCCACCCGCTGCCGGAAGCGTCACAGCTGCTTGAACGCCTGCGTGCCTGGGGCATCAGTCAGGACAATGACGTGGTGCTGTACGACGACGGCCCCGGCGCCTTTGCCGCACGCGCCTGGTGGCTACTGGCCTGGCTGGGCAAGCGCGACGGCGTGTACCTCCTCGATGGCGGGCTGAAAGCCTGGAAAAACGCCGGCCTGCCCCTCGACAGCAACGTATCGAGCCTGCCGCGTGGCGACTTCAGCGGCCAACCGGACAATCGCCTGCTGCTGGATGCCCGGCAACTGCAGCAGCGTCTCGGCAACAGCGAACTGACCCTGCTCGACGCTCGCGCCCTGCCGCGTTTTCGTGGCGAGGTGGAGCCGTTGGACCCGGTCGCCGGGCATATCCCCGGCGCGCAGTGCGCGGTGTTCACCGACAACCTCGGCAGTGACGGGCGCTTCCTGCCGGCCGCCCAGCTGCAGCAGCGCTTCGCCGCCCTGCTCGGCGACAAGCCGGTGGAGGCACTGGTGGCCTACTGCGGTTCGGGGGTGACGGCCTGCCACAACCTGTTCGCCCTGAGCCTGGCCGGCTACCCGCTGGCGCCGCTGTATGCCGGTTCCTGGAGCGAGTGGATCACTGATCCGACGCGTCCGGTGGCCACCGGCGATTAAAGAGTCGGCTATGTAGGAGCGAGCACTTACTGGTTGCGCAGGCGCTTGGGCGTTAGGCCCAGGTAGCGGCGCATGGCCGTGGTCAGCGCGCTCTGGCTGGAGAACCCGCACTCCTCGGCAATCCGTACCAGCGGCAGCGGGCTCTCGCGCAGCAGGCGGGCAGCGCGGTCGAGGCGGGTCTTGAGCAGGTACTGGTGCGGCGTCAGACCAAGGCTGTCCTTGAACTGCGCATGGAAATGGCTCGGGCTGAGGCAGGCCACCTGGGCCAGCTCGATCACCGTGATGCGCCGCGCCAGGTGTTCGGCGATGTAGCGGTCGAGCCGCTCGACATCCAAGGCGCCTGCCGGCGCAGCGGCCTGCTTGCCGAACAGACGCAGGTGCAGGGCGCGTAGCAGTACGCCGCCGAGGGCACGGGCCAGATGCGGGTCGCTGCCATAACGGGCCAGCTCGGCACCGGCATAGCTCAGCAGGTTCTGGAAGTCGGCATCCAGCGCCGGGTAGCGCGGGCTTTCGAACAGTTGGGCCAGCAGCTGCAGGTCTTCCGCCGGGGTGTCCCGCTCATCGAGGTCGAGGATCAGCATGCGGTTCTCGCCCATGCCAGCGAACTGGTGCTCGGCATCGCCCGGCACCAGGCAGGCGCGCATGCGACAAACCTCGCCGCCACGGCCATTGACCTCGAATTCCGCGCGCCCGGAGAGCGACATCACCAGTTGGTGATAGTCGTGGGCATGTTCATGGGCCTGGTTGTCCAGACACAGCAGACGGGCGTTGAGCATTCTCTTCACCGACAAAGAGCAAAAGCGTACTTTATCGGGTTGCACCTAGTTGCAACAAGACATGAGCAGTGGTTGCGACGAATGGAGGCTGGCCAGCATCTTGCTTCGCCCTGAGCATTATTCTGCCCAGCTGGACAACTCTCATGCTCGAACTCGGTATCTATTGCCTGCAACGCTGCGGCCCCATGCGCGCCTTGCTGTTACTGGGGCTGGCACTGTTCAGCACCCTACTGGCGCTGCTCGACCAGAGCACCGCAGCCGTCTGCCTGCTGCTCATCCTGTTTTACCTGGGCAGCGCGCAAAGCCTCAGCTGGCGGCGTCAGCAGCAGGAACAACAGCACCTGCTGCAACAGCTGGCGCAGCTGTTTGGCGGGCAAGCCGAGCGCAGCCACCTGCTGGTCAAATGCGACGATGAACAGCGCGGTGCCGAGCGCCTGCGCAGCGAAGTGCAGTTCGCCGCCCAGTCGCTGGAACAGATGGCCGAACAGACCGAGCAACAGGGAGAGGCACAGAGCCTGCGGGTCAACATGATTGCCACCGCCAGCGAGGAAATCAGCCAGACCCTGCTACATATCGGCGACCTGGCCGAACAGGCACTGCAAGCCTTCGAGCGCATGCACCAAATGAGTGATAGCGGCCGCCAGGACGCCCAATCAGTGGGCAACGAGATGCAAAGCATCCAGCTCAGCCTGGGTCGCACTGCCGCGGCGGTGCGCCAGTTGCTGCAACACAGCGCCGCCGTCGAGCAGTCCGTGCAGCTGATTCAGGCACTGGCCAAGCAGACACAACTGCTCGCCCTCAACGCATCCATCGAAGCCGCTCGGGCCGGTGAGCAGGGCCGTGGTTTCGCCGTGGTCGCCGAGGAAGTGCGCAACCTGGCGCAATCCACCTCGGCCGCAGCCGTGGAGATCACCGGCGCAGTCGGCGCCATCGGCCAGGCCGTGCAGCATGTGCAACTGGAAGTCGACGAACACCAGCAGCTGCTCGCCAACGGCTGCCAGCAGAGCCTGGCACTGGCCAACCGGCTGCAGGAGCAAGCCGACTTCAGCACGCAGAACCTGCAGAGTTTCGGGGTAATGCGCCAGGCTCTCAGCGAACACACCCAGGCCAACCAGTCACTCAACCAGCAGTTGCACGAGATCGGTGCAGCGCTCAGCCAACAGAGCACACAAAACCGCGAGCTGCATGACCTAACCCACTACCTGACGCGCCTGACCCAGGGAGCCAAACCATGAGCCTGACCACCCTGGCCCTGACCGGCACCCTCGCCACCCTGCTGGCGCTGATACTGCTCCAACAATCCATCGCCCGCCGCCACACCCGGCAACGCCAGCAAGCCCTGCAGCAAGCGCTGGTACACAGCCTGGAACTGCTGCAGCGCCTGCAGAAACATCGCGGCCTCGGCGGCCAGAACAGCAACGATGCGCGCAACCAGTGCCGCAACCTGGCCCTGGAACTGGATGGCCTGTGGCGCAGCCTACCCGGCGCCGCTGGCGAACTGGTCGAGCTGCAGCCGGCCTGGCGGGCTCTGCAGCAGCAAACGGGCGACTTCGACGGCCACTGCCGCCTGATCGAGCGCCTGCTGACCCTGATCCAGCTGTTCGAACTGCGCCTGAGCGGCCCGCTGCAGAGCGATCTCGGCATCGCCCGCAGCTGCCGTGAGCTGGAAGAACTGGCGCGCCTGCGCGGCCTAGCCGTGCGTGGCGCCAGCGCCGAGCGCTGCCCATTGCCCCTGCAAGTGCAACTGCGCTACCTGAGCCTGCGCCTGCAGTCACGCGCCAGCCGCAATACGGCCCTAGCCCGGGCGCTGGACAGCCTGCGGCGGCAATTGATCGATCCGCCACGGGTCGCCATAGCGCCGGCGGAATGCTTCAGCCTGCTGACCCCACTGATCGACGAGCAGCTCGGCCAGTTGCGCCAGCGCCTGGCCTGAACGTCCCAATAGCCCCACCGATAAGGCTATGCTGTGCGGGCTTTCGATCGACAGGAGTCCACCATGAGCACCGCCTACCGCCTGCTGCTACCCGCCACCGTCATCCTCCTCGCGGCCTGCACCCATCAGCCGCAGACGAGCCTCAGCGTGCAGGAAAAACAGCTGGGTAACTGTCCGGTGGAACTGAGCAGCGGCCAGACCCTGGTGATATCCCTGCCCAGCAACCCGACCACCGGTTTCCGCTGGGTAGTGGCCGATGCCGCGCCGGGCGTGCTGCGCAGCCTCGGCCCGGAGGTATACACCACCCCGGAAGACGCCGGCCTGGTCGGCAGTGCTGGCCAGTCGACCTGGCGCTACCAGGCGCAACAGAGCGGCAACGGGCGCCTGCTGATGCACTACCAGCGGCCCTGGGAAGTCGACGTGGCACCGGCCAAGACCATCGACTGCCAGATCGCGGTGGACTGACGCCATTGGCCAGGCTCTCTGGCGTGTAGCGCCCTGCTCTGGCGCACCCCAGCAGCAATAATGGGGAAAACAAGAGAGCCTCCCACCATGCGCCCATTGCTTTGCCTGCTTGCCCTCGGCGGCGTCCTGCTGTTTCTCCTCGGCCTGCACCTCGAACTCAAGTGGCTATGCCTGCTGAGCAAACCCTTGCCGGTGATCGCCCTACTGCTGTGGCTGCGCACGACAGCCGCCTCGGCGTACCGACGCTGGATCAGCATCGGCCTGCTGTTCTCCCTGCTCGGTGATGTACTGCTGGAATGGCCAGCCGACCTGTTCGTCTTCGGCCTGGGGGCATTCCTGATCGCTCACCTGGTCTACCTGGTTGCCTACCTCGGCGATAGCAGGCGCCTGGTACCGCTGGCCCTGCTATTGGCGTTCGCGGTAGCCGGCAGCATGTTCATCCTGCTTGCCAACTCCGGCCTGGGTGACCTGCTGATTCCGGTGGCATTCTACAGCCTGGCCATCGGCTGCATGCTCTGGCGCGCCCTCGCCCGCCTGGGCAGCCGCAACATCGCAACGGGCTCGGCGTGGCTGGCAGCCGGGGGCGCGCTGTTGTTCGTGCTGTCGGACAGCCTGATTGGCATCAATCGCTTTGTTGCCCCGTTCGATGGCGCCCGCTACGCCATCATCCTCAGCTACTGGCTGGGCCAGTTGGGCATTGCCGCATCGGTAATTGCGCTGCACTCCGGCACGCCTCAGTCAGCCGATGCATCCTCGCTGGCTGCCAGCACGCACTCGTAGATGCCCAAGTACGGTCTGTTTAACGCCAGAACACACCCAGCCGTCGCCAACACCTACCATTTGTCTAGTTACTGAGACGGCAGGGATCCAGCAAATCGTCTATAGAGAGAAGGCAGGACTTATCAGGAGAGGAAAATGCGCGGCACTACATGGGTCATCGTGCTGTTCCCATTGGTATGTTTGTCGGGCTGCAGCAGTCTGCTGCCCAGCGAGCGCGCCGAGGTGCTTTCCCCCTTCAATGACTATCTCGATGCGGAGATCCGCTACGCCCAGGCGCAACCGGGCACAACCACCCGCTCGGAGCTGTTCTCACTAGGCTTCGACCCGCTGGCCCAGGGCAACGGCAAGATGCTCTCATTCATCGACCTGCGCCTGATGTTCGTGCAACCCAACGTGCCTATCAGCTATCTGCCCGACGGCCTGATCCAGTGCCTGGAAGCCAAGGACCGCTGCATCGGCTACGCCTTCGACTTCAACAAGACCGATACCCAGCGGGTCGGCAACTTCTGGGCCGACGTCCTCAACTTCCGCAAGAGGCGTGAGCTGCAGGGCTGGGCCTTCCGTGCCGTGTTCGTGCTGGTCGACGACACCCTGGTACACAAGGTCAGCAACGGCGAGCCGAACATTCGCCGCTATGAGGTCAAACGCAACCCGCTGGGCCCGCTGCAAGGCGCGGGTGAGTTCTTTTCCGACCAGTTGAAGTGATGGTGGTTGGGCCTGGGCCGGCACTTGGCTAAAATGCCGGCCTTTTCGCCAGAACCACCGGAATCGCCGTGACCACCCAGCCCGACCGCCTCTTCGCCCAGCCGCACTCCGAGTTGCAGGACTTCGCCTTCAACGAGGACGTGGTGCGCGTGTTCCCGGACATGATCAAGCGCTCGGTGCCCGGCTATCCGACCATTGTCGAGAACATCGGCGTGCTGGCCGCGCAGTTCGCCCAGCCCAACTCGCTGCTGTACGACCTGGGCAGCTCACTCGGCGCGGTGACCCAGGCCCTGCGCCGGCATGTGCGCACTGAAGGCTGCCGGGTGATCGCGGTGGACAACTCGCACGCCATGGTCGAGCGCTGCCGCGAGTACCTGCACGCCCAGGACTCGATGTTCCAGGAGCTGCTGCCGGTGGATGTGCAGGAAGGCGACATCCTCGCCCTGGACTTTGCCCCAGCGTCCCTGGTGGCACTGAACTTCACCCTGCAGTTCATCGAGCCCGAGCAACGCCTGCCACTGCTCACACGCATCCGCCAGGCCCTGCTGCCGGGTGGCGCCCTGATCCTCTCGGAGAAGCTGCGCTTCGAGGATGAGCAGCAGCATGCCCTGCTCAGCGACCTGCACATCGCCTTCAAGCGCGCCAACGGCTACAGCGAACTGGAAATCGCCCAGAAGCGCAGCGCCCTGGAAAACGTGATGAAGCCGGACAGCCTGGAGCAGCACCGCGAGCGCCTGCTCGCCGCCGGCTTCAGCCAGGTGGTGCCGTGGTTCCAGTGCCTCAACTTCGCCTCGCTGGTGGCTCTGCCATGATTGCCGCCCTCGACCTCGACACCTTGCAACAGACCCTGGCCGGCAGCCCGCTGCAAGACTGGGCCGCCGACCTGCCGGCACAGATCGACGCCAAGCTGGCGGTCGGCCACGGCGACCTACAACGCTGGTACGCCGCCGTGCAGAGCCTGCCGGCCTTGCCGGTCGAACGCCAGGAACTGCGCGATCGGCTGCTGCTCGACGGCCCCTGCGATGAAGCCACTCGCGCCCAGCTGCTCGGCGCCCTGCAGGGCCTGATCCCCTGGCGCAAGGGGCCGTTCGACCTGTTCGGCGTGCACATCGATACCGAATGGCGTTCGGACTGGAAATGGTCGCGGGTCGCCCCGCATCTGGATCTGAAGAACAAGCGCGTGCTGGATGTCGGCTGCGGCAACGGTTACTACCTGTGGCGCATGCTCGGTGCCGGCGCCGCCAGCGTGGTCGGTGTCGACCCCAACTGGCTATTCCTCAACCAGTTCCTCGCCGTCAAACGCTACCTGCCGGACCTGCCGGCCTGGCATCTGCCGCTGGCCCTGGAAGAACTGCCGGCCAAGCTGGAAGGTTTCGACACGGTGTTTTCCATGGGCGTGCTCTACCACCGCCGCTCGCCCATCGATCATCTGCTTGAGCTCAAAGACTGCCTGCGCAAGGGCGGTGAACTGGTGCTGGAGACCCTGGTGGTGGAAGGCGATGCCCAGCAGGTGCTGGTGCCGGAAGACCGCTACGCGATGATGCGCAACGTCTGGTTCCTGCCCTCGGTGCCGGCCCTGGAGCTGTGGCTGCGGCGCGCCGGTTTCGTCGATGTGCAGTGCGTGGACGTGTCGGTGACCAGCATCGAGGAACAGCGCGCTACCGACTGGATGCGCTTCCAGTCGCTGCCGGACTTCCTCGACCCGGCCGACCACGGCCGCACCCTCGAAGGCCTGCCAGCCCCGACCCGCGCCGTACTGGTGGCGCGCAAGCCCTGATTTAGGGGTTTACCTCAAAGCTCGGCGCCACCTATGAAGAGCCCCGCTGCGGGGTTCAGACCAGCTCGATGCGGTCGTCGTGAATGACGATCAGGCCCTGCTTGAACAGCCCACCGATGGCTCTCTTGAAGTTGCCCTTACTCACCCCGAACGCCTGGGTGATGGCTGCAGGCTCGCTCTTGTCACTCAGTGCCAGGCTGCCACCCTGCTCGCGCAAGCGCGTGAGAATCTGCTCAGCGAGACTGCCGGTCGCCTCCTGGCCAACCGGCTGCAGGCTCAGGCTGATCTTGCCGTCGGCGCGCAGCTCCTTGATGTAGCCCTTCTCCTGCATGCCATTGCGCAGGAACTTGAATACTTCATTCTTGTGGATCAGGCCCCAGTGCTGGTTGTTGATGATGGCCTTGAAGCCCATGTCGGTCTTCTCCACCACCAGCAGATCCACTGCATCGCCGACCTTGTAGCGCGGCGGCGTGTTGTCCAGGTAGCGATCCAAGCGGGCGGTGGCGGTGATGCGCTTGCTGCGTTTGTCGAGGTAGACATGCACCACGCAATAGTCGCCGACCTGCAGCGGGCGCTTCTCCTCCGAGTGCGGCAGCAACAGGTCCTTGGGCAGGCCCCAGTCGAGGAACAGGCCAACACTGTTGATCTCCGCCACTTTCAGGCTGGCGAAGCCGCCGACCTGAGCCTTGGGCTTTTCGGTGGTGGCAATCAGACGGTCCTCACTGTCCAGGTAGACGAACACGTTGAGCCAGTCGCCGATCTCGCTCGGCTCGCCCTTGGGTACGTAACGGTTGGGCAGCAGGATCTCGCCGTCGGCACCGCCGTCCAGATAGAGGCCGAAGTCGGTCTGCTTGACCACCTGAAGAGAGTTGTAGCGCCCGATCAGAGCCATGTTCATCACCTTGTCTGCAAGGTCGGCATTCTACCCGTTGCCACCTGCGCGCGCTGCACCTCGGGGCAAAAGGCGCACGGAAGGCACTAACCGATCATCGCCACGCACGACCATTCCTCGCCCTGAGCCCTTGGTTGCACATTCGCCACTGGCGGTTAGCACAGGCATGTTTCAGAATCATGGCAGGTCGCAACTTCGGCTCGCCGAACTTGTCCTAGCTGTACGGATTCCCGCTGTCCGATCTTGGAGTTCCTTTGCGTCCTTTTGGCCACTGGCTGCCCTACCCTGCCGCGTCGCTCACTGCCCTCGGCCTGCTGTTCATCCTGCTGCCCATTGCCAGTCGCTACTGGCTGGGCTGGTCGGATCTGGCCGGCTATATCTCGGACGTGGGCATTGGCAGCCTGCTCCTGCTGCTCAGTTATCGCCGCCCGCTGCTGGCCCTGCCGCTGATGCTGAGCTGGGGCCTGATGCTGCTCGGCAGCGCCGAACTGGTAAGCGCCGTTGGCCGCATGCCGGAGCCTGGCGATCTCAAATACCTTTCCGATCCGCAATTCGTCAGCCGCTCGACCCAGGGCAGCGGCATCAGCTATCCGCTGCTGGCCATCGCCCTGATCGCGGCTGCACTGGCCTGCCTGCTCACCGGGCGTAAACGCTGGCCAGCCCTGCCACGCTACAGCGCCGTGCTGCCAGCGGTACTGCTGCTGGGCCATGCGGCCGACCAATACCTCAATCCGAGCGAAGTGGACCAGTGGAAGCAGTTCAACCTGCCGCACAAGCTGCTGGCGGAAAGCATCAACAAAGCCCAGCTGGGTATCGAGGACTGGCTCGCCGGCGATAAGGCCAACAGCCCGCCGGATATCGCCGGCCTGGCCCGCCTCGACCTCAGCGGTACACCGCTGCTGGACGGCGCCGGCAAGGCCCGCAACGTGCTGATCATCACCCTGGAAGGCATCCCCGGCGCCTATATCGCGGCCAACCGCGCGGCGATCAACAGCAGCTATACGGAAGACCTGATGCCGCGCCTGAGCCAGTGGGCCGAGCGCAGCATGAACACACCGGACTACGTGCTGCACAGCCACCAGACCATTCGTGGCCTGTACGCCATGCTCTGCGGCGACTACAGCAAGCTCGACTCGGGCACGCCCAAAGGCGTCGAGCTACTGAACAACCCGGCGCGCAGCGAACAGTGCCTGCCGGCGCAGATGCGCTCCCAGGGCTTCAGCACTCACTTCCTGCAGGGCGCCGGGCTGCGCTTCATGGCCAAGGACCAGATCATGCCGCAGATGGGCTTCCAGCAGACCCATGGCCGCGAATGGTTCCGCAACAAGCCCTACCTGGAATTCCCCTGGGGCATGGATGACAAGGCTTATTTCGAAGGGGCGCTGAAGTACGTCGGCCAGCTGCGTCAGAAGAAGCAGCCCTGGATGCTTACCCTGCTCACCGTTGGCACCCACCAGCCCTACTCCGCCCCGCAGGAGTACCTGAGCCGTTACCCGACCGCCAAGCAGGCCGCCATCGGCTACCTGGACGACGCCGTCGCCGACTTCCTCGAAGGTCTGGAAAAACAGGGCGTACTCAAGAACACCCTGGTCATCGTCACCTCCGACGAATCCCACGGCCTGGAGAAGGTGCGCCTGGCCTCGGCCTGGGGCTTCAATCTGGTGCTGGCACCCGACCAGGCCGCCCTGCCCAAAACCAAACCGGGCGTCTATGGCCATGTCGACCTGACCGCCTCGGTACTCGACTACTTCGCCCTGCCGGTGCCGGACAACATCGCCGGGCGCTCACTGTTTCGCAGCTACAGCACGCCGCGCGAGATCATGTCCTACACCAACGGCATGCTGCGCCAGCATGACGGCAAGGTGTTCACCGAGTGCAACTTCCAGCAGGTCTGTCGGCGCTATGCCAGCAGCGGCTTCATTGCCGACAGCGCCGAGTACCTGGGCCGGGTCAGCGGCAAGCAGGCGCGCCTGGTCAGCCAGCGCGCCGCCCTGCTCGACCAGTCGATCAGCGGTGGGCAGATCGGCCAGCGCTATCAGTTCGCCAACCGCGAGCGCATCGACCTCAAGGCGGAGTCACGCGACGACTGGGCCGACAACCTGATCGGCGCGCAATACCTGGAAATGCCCGAAGGCACGCGCACCCGCGTGACCCTGAAGATCGAGGCCGTGCGCCTCGACCGCAACGGCGCCAACCTGCGCCTGAAAACCAAGGAATTCGACCGCGATGTGCAACTGGCCATTCCCGAGCTGCCGGCCCTGCAGCGCGGCAAGTCGGTCGTGTTGAGCTTCGACTTCGACAACCCAAAAACGCGCAAGGCGTTCTCCTTCCACCTGCTCGGCGAAGGCCGCGGCGCCATCCGTATCAGCGACTTCAGCGTGGTCACCGAACCATTGCCGCCGGAGCTGATCGCCGTGCAGGCCCCGGAAGATAGCGTGGAAAACCTGGCGCACTAAGCGCCATGGCACCATCACTAGCCCTCAAGGCGGGGGGCTTCACGCTGGTTTGAATCTTCTGCCCACCCCTAACGCAGCATCTGCATCCGGCGCCTATGCTCTAGGCAAAACAGCCTGTCGGAGACTGCCATGCTGCGTATTGCCCTGAATGGATATGGGCGTATTGGTCGCGCCCTGGTTCGTGCACTGTTCGAGCGCGGACTGGAAAACCAGCTGCACGTCGAAGCGATCAACGAACTCGGCGACTTCAAGACCCTTGCCCACCTGACCCGCTTCGATTCCACCTTCGGCCGCTTCAACGGCCATGTCGGCCTGCACGACGACATCTTGCAGGTGCACGGCCAGTCGATCCGCCTGCTCGGCGAAAAGGACATCACCCATCTGCCCTGGAAGCAGCTGGCCGTGGATGTGGTGGTGGACTGCACCGGGCGCCTGAAAAAGCGCGTGCTGGCCGAACAGCATCTGGCCGCCGGCGCCCCGCGGGTACTGCTCTCGCACCCGCTGGATACGGCCGACCTGACCGTAGTCTACGGCGTCAACCACCACCTGCTGGGCAACCAGCAGATCGTCTCCAACGCCTCCTGCACCACCAACTGCCTGGCGCCACTGGCCCAGGTGCTGCACACCGCGGTGGGCATCCGCCAGGGCCTGATGACCACGGTGCATGCCTACACCAATGACCAGAACCTGCTGGACAAGACCCACAACGATCTCTACCGCGCCCGCGCCGCGGCCCTGTCGATGATTCCCACCAGCACCGGCGCGGCCAAGGCGATCGGCCTGGTCATCCCGGAACTGGCCGGGCGCCTGGACGGCCTGGCGATTCGCGTGCCGACCGCCAACGTGTCGCTGCTCGACCTAACCTTCAACAGCCAGCACCCGACCAGCCGCGAGGCGATCAACGACACCCTGAGCAAAGCCGCCCGGCAATTCCCGCTCGGGGTGATGGAATGCAACGACCTGCCGCTGGTGTCCTGCGACTTCAATGGCTACCCGGTGTCCTGCGTGGTCGACCTCAATCACACCCGCGTGCAGGGCCATGACCTGGTCAAGGTGCTGGCCTGGTACGACAACGAATGGGCGTTCGCCAACCGTCTGCTGGATGTGCTGCTGGCCTGGCTCAAGCCGCAGGGGCCAAGCGTGTAGCACCCTGCGCCTTTACTCAACCTGCAGATAGCACAGCGTGGTGCGCCGCGAGCCATTGGCGCGGCGTTCGGGATCGGCGAAGGTGCGCACCTCGACGAAACCGGCCTTGCGCATCATCCCCGCCGAGCCGGGATTCTCCTCGTGGCGTTCGATGTAGATGTCATGCACGCCCTGCGTCACCAGCTGGCTCACCGCCTCCCCCAGCAGGCGCGAACCCAGGCCCTGGCCAGCCAGGTCACGATGCACCACCGCCTCGCCGATGTAGCCCTGGGGCAGATCACGCCGCTGTGCCGGCTGGTAATCGCGGCAGTTGCTGCTGTGCAGGAAAGTGACGAAACCGACCAGCTCACCCGCTTGCTCAGCCACCACGGCCTGCACACTGCCCTCGACTATGCCGTGCAGATGTCCCAGCACCGCCTCCTGTGGCAGGTAGTTCCAGGGGTTGGCGCCATGCTCGAAGATAAAGGCGGCTAGCGCTGGCACATCCGCAGGCCGTGCCAGCCTACTGGCAGGATTCACAGGCCAGCCCGGCGCAGATGGTCCGGCAAGGCGACACCCTGCTCGGCGCAGGCGGCGACGCAGTCGATCAGCGGCGCCAGTTCGAAGCCCTCGGCCTGCAGCCAGCTGGCAGCGTAGTAGCTGGTGGCGTAGCGCTCACCGCCATCACAGAGAATCGCCACCAGCGAGCCCTGTTCGCCGGCTGCACGCATCTGCTGCGCGGCCAGCAGCGCGCCGATCAGGTTGGTGCCACTGGAAGCGCCAACCCTGCGCCCCAGGCGCTGCGCCAGGTAACGCATGGCCGCCAGCGACAGGGCGTCAGGCACCTTGCACATGGCATCGATCACCTGTGGCAGGAATGACGGCTCGACCCGCGGCCGGCCGATGCCCTCGATGCGCGAGCCGCAGTCCAGGGTCAGGCTGCGGTCACCGCTGACGTAGCTGTCGAAGAACACCGAACGTTCGGCATCGGCGCACAGCACCCGGGTGGCGAGCTGGCGGTAGCGCACGTAGCGCCCGAGGGTCGCCAAGGTGCCGCCCGTGCCGGGGCTGGAGACCAGCCAGTTGGGCTCGGGGAAACGCTCGTGACGCATCTGCTGGAAGATCGACTCGGCGATATTGTTGTTGGCGCGCCAATCGGTGGCGCGCTCGGCGTAAGTGAACTGATCCATGAAGTGACCGCCGTGCTCGGCAGCCAGACGCACGGACTCGGCGTGGATCTGCGTCGGGTCGGCGACCAGATGGGTCTGGCCACCGTAGAAGGCGATCTGCGCCAGCTTCTCGCGGGCCGTGCTAGCCGGCACCACGGCGATAAAAGGCAGGCCGAGCAGACGGGCGAAGTAGGCCTCGGAGATCGCCGTGGAGCCGCTGGACGCCTCGATCACCGGCGCGCCCGGCTTGAGCCAGCCGTTGCACAGGGCATAGAGAAACAGCGAACGGGCCAGGCGATGCTTGAGGCTGCCGGTGGGGTGGCTGGATTCATCCTTGAAGTACAGTTCGATACCGGGAAAACCCGGCAGATCGAGGGGGATCAGGTGGGTGTCGGCGCTGCGCTGGAAGTCCGCCTCGATGATGCGTACGGCTTCACGGGTCCACTGACGGCTATCGCTCATGACTGTTCCTCAATCGAGAATCCCGGCTGGCGGCGGCACACTGCTGCGCCACTGGCTCAGCGCCACGCCGACGAACACCAGCGCCGCGGCCAGGTATTGCAGCGGACTCAGACTCTCACCCAGCAACAGCGCGGCGAAGATCAGGGTGAACACCGGGATCAGGTTGGTAAACCCGGATGCCTGGCTGGCCGGCAGGCTGCTCACTCCATAGTTATAGAGGCCATAGGCGCCCACCGTAACCACCAGGCCGAGGTACACCACCGAGCCGACGCCGAGGACGCTGAACTGACTGGGCAATGGCTCGGTCGCCAGCGCCAGCGGCAGGAAGAACAGCGAGCCGATAAAGGCCTGCATGGCGGTGAGGATGAACGGCGAGTAGCGCTGCGAGAGAAATTTCAGCAGCAGCGTGTAGCCCATGGCGCAGAGCATGGCGAGGAATTCGTAGAAGTTGCCCAGCAGCGGCGCCGGCGCACTGCTGCTGGCCTCGCCGGCCAGGCTCAGCCACACCGCGCCGACCACTGCCAGGAGAAAGCCGGCCAGGGTGGTGCGGGTGATACGTTCGCGCAGGAACACATAGGCGCCCATGGCCACCAGCAGCGGCAACAGCGCGGTGATCATCCCGGCCTGGGCAGCGCTGGTGTTCTGCAACGCCAGGGCTTCGAAGATGAAGTACAGGCAGGGCTCACAGGCCGTCAGGGCGAGCAGGTACTTCCAGTCGCCGGCGCGATAATCGAGCCGTCCACGCCAGCGCCAGGCCAGCAGGAACACCAGGCTGCCGAGGGCCATGCGGCCGAAGATCACCCACATCGGTGGCAGTTCGCTGAAGGCGAACTTGAGGGCGATGAACGAACTGCCCCACAGGGCCATCGCCACCACCAGACACGCCATTGCCACCCACCGTCCCTGCCGGCTCATCGTCCACCTCCGCCAAAGAGGCAAGTGTAGAGCGCCCGTGCAACTCGCCAACAGGCACAGCGGGGCAGCAAAACTGTTTAGAACCTGTTCAATGTCTGCTGCGCCTCGGCCATGCTACGTTGAAATCGGGCTCAGAATGCTCATTTACAACACGTAAACTGCGCTTCTTCGCCCGATTTCTCCTTGCCTGACTCTAGCTCGCGAGACTTTGAACAGGTTCTTACTGCTGCCAGGGTTTGCCGCGGGTCTTCTGTGCCAGCGGCAACTGGTGCAACACCGCGGCCTTGGCCAACATGTAGGCGCTGACCGGCGCGCTGATGAACAGGAACAGGCTGATCAGCAGCTCGTGGGAGCTCAGGGTCTGCTCACCGACGCTGAAGAAGATCAGCGAGGCCAGCACCAGGCCGCCCACCCCCAGGGTGGTGGCCTTGGTCGGGCCGTGCAGGCGCATGAAGAAGTCCGGCAGACGGTACAGGCCGATGGCGCCGATCAGCACGAAGGCGCTGCCGAGCAGCAACAACAGCGAGACGAGGATTTCCAGCCACAGGCTCATTCGATGATATCTCCGCGCAACATGTACTTGGCCAACGCCACGGTGCTGACAAAACCGAGCACGGCGATCAACAGCGCCACCTCGAAGAACAGCTCGCTGCCCTGCCAGATGCCGTAGAGGATGATCAGGGCGATGGCGTTGATGTACAGGGTGTCCAGCGCCAGTACCCGGTCCGGCAGGCTCGGGCCTTTGACCAGACGCGCCGCCGCCAGCAGCAGGGCCAGGCCGAGCATGGCCAGGCACAGCGGGATCACGTAGGCGAGCATGGGAATATCTCCTTGAGCGGCGCCTCGTAGCGCTGCTTGATCTCGTCGATCATGGCTTGCGGGTCCGGCACATCGAGGCCGTGGACCAGCAGGGTGCGCTTATTCAGGCTGAGGTCGGCGGCCAGCGAGCCGGGGGTCAGCGACACCACGCTGACCAGCACGCTGATGGCCAGTTCGTTATCCAACTCGATCGGCACCTCGACAAAGCCGGGACGCAGGGTCTTCATCCGGCCCAGGGTCAGGCGCGCGACATGGAAGTTGGCGACCAGGATGTCGCCCACCACCATCAGCAGGAAACGCAAAAATTTCAAAGGCTTCCAGCCCTTGGGATGCTCGATCAGCAGGCGCTTGAACAGCAGTGGAATGACGATCGCCAGTACGCTGCCGAGCAACCACTGGCCAAAGGCGAAGGTGTCCACCAGCAGCATCCAGGTCAGCAACAGCAGCAGGCTATGCGCCGGGTGCGGCAACCAGCGGCTCATGGCGCGCCCTCCGCGAGAATGGCCCGGTACTGGGCGATGTCATGCAGCTGGGCGGCGGCAGCCTTGGTGTAGTCGATCAGCGGCGCGGCCAGCGCGACCAGAAGCAGGCTGCAGGCCAGCAGCAACAGGGTCACGAGCAGGCGCCCGCGATCCAGCTCGGCGCTGTCCAGGGTACTGCGTCCGACCCGCCAGAACAGCGTGCTGCCGGCACGGCTGAGCGCCACCAGAATGCACAAGCCCGCCCCCAGCAACACGCTCCACAAGACCAGCGCCGGGCCACCGGGCGGCACCGCCTGGAGCAACAGCAGCTTGGCGAAGAAACCGGACAAGGGCGGCAGACCGACCACTGCAATCGCGCCGAAGAAGAACAGCGCGCCGAGCAGCATCGGATGTTCCAGCGCGGGGCCCTGCACCAGCTCGCCGGCCTGGTCGCCGCGCTGGCGAGCCAGCAGGTCGGCCAGCAGGAACAGGCCGCCAGCGACCCAGGTGCTGTGCAGCAGGTAATACAGCGCTGCCGCCTGCGCTTCGGCCGTACCGAGGGCGATCACCGCCAGCAGCGTGCCGGCGGATACCACCACCAGGTAGGCCAGCAGACTTTGCAGGGTACGCGCCGCCAGTGCGCCGCACGCACCCAGCAGCACGGTCGCCAGCGCCAGCGGCCACAGCCAGGCCTGAGCCAGATTGGCCAGCAGGCCGGCGCCTTCACCGAAAATCTGCGTGTACACGCGCAGGATGGCGTAGATGCCGACCTTGGTCATGATCGCGAACAGCGCCGCCACTGGCGCCCCGGCCACCGCATAGGCGCGTGGCAACCAGAAGTACAGCGGCAGCAGCGCCGCCTTGAGGGCGAACACCAGCAGCAGGAGCAGCCCTGCCGCCGCCAGCAGCGGCGCCGTATCGGCCGTCGCGGCAGCCACCTGCACGGACAGGTCAGCCATGTTCAGGGTGCCGGTCAGGCCATACAGCGTACCAACCGCGATCAGGAACAGCGCCGAACCACACAGGTTGAGCACCACGTAATGCAGCCCTGCCCTCACCCGCTGCGCGCCGCCGCCATGCAGGAGCAAGGCGTAGGAGGCGATCAGCAGGATTTCGAAAAACACGAACAGGTTGAACAGGTCGCCCGTCAGGAACGCGCCGTTGACCCCGAGCAGTTGGAACTGGAACAGCGCATGAAAGCGCGGCCCGGCGCGGTCATCGCCGCGCACCGCATAAAGCACCGCGGCGCTGGCCAGCACCGCCGTGGCCAACAGCATCAGCGCGGCCAGACGATCGAGCACCAGCACGATGCCGAACGGCGCACGCCAGTCGCCCAACGCATAGACCTGCAAGGGGCCGCTATCGGCCTGAACCAGCAGGGCCAAGCTCAACGGCAACAGAGCCAGGGTGGCGAGCACCGACAGGCCGCGCTTGAGCCGCTCGTGGGACGGCAGCACCAGCAGCACACCGCCACAAAACAGCGGCAGCAGGATGGGCAGGATCAGCCAATGACTCACGGCGCCGTCTCCTCATCCTGCTGCCCGTCGACATGGTCATTACCCAGGTCGGCAACGCCACGCAGGGCCAGCACCACCAGGAACGCGGTCATGGCGAAGCCGATGACGATGGCGGTGAGCACCAGCGCCTGCGGTACCGGATCGGCCGGAACCCCGCCCTGCCCCAGCACCGCCGGCGAGCCGCTCAGACGGCCCATGGCGAACAGGAACAGGTTGACCGCGTAGGACAACAGCGTCAGCCCCAGCACCACGGCAAAGGTGCGCGCGCGCAGCAACAGGTACACGCCGCTGGCGGTGAGCAGGCCCAGGGTCACGGCAAACAGCGCCTCCATCAGTGAATCTCCTCGCTGGCAGGCGGGGCCAGGCTGACCCGCCCCAGGTTGACCAGGATCAGCAGCGTGGCGCCCACCACCGTGAAAAACACGCCGAGATCGAACAGCATGGCCGTGGCCAGTTCGAACTCGCCCACCAGCGGCAGCTCGAAGTGGCCGAACGCCGTAGTCAGGAATGGCCGGCCGAAGGCCCAGCTGCCCAGCCCGGTGAGCCCGGCGAGCAACACACCGACGCCAGCCATGCGCTGGTAGTTCAGCGGCAGACGCTCCTCGACCCAGGCCACACCATTGGCAATGAATTGCAGGATCAGCGCCACCGCGGTGATCAACCCGGCGATGAAACCGCCACCCGGCAGGTTGTGCCCACGCAGGAAGATGAACACCGAGATCAGAATCGCCAGCGGCAACAGCAGGCGCGACAGGGTCTTGAGGATCAGCGGGTACTTGGCCCAGGCCCAGCGCCGCCCCTGCGGGTCGCAGGTCGGATTGCGCAGATGCAGGCCGTTGAGCATGGCGACGATGCCCACCGCGGCAATCGCCAGCACGGTGATCTCGCCCAGGGTATCGAAGCCGCGGAAGTCGACCAGGATCACGTTGACCACGTTGGTGCCACCGCCACCACTGACGCTATTGGCCAGGAAGAACTCGGCGATCCCGGCATAGGGCCGGGTCAGCACGCCGTAGGCCAGCAAGGCCACCATCACCCCGCAGCCGCCGGCCAGGATGAAGTCGCGCAGACCGCGCAGGCTGGAGCTTTCCTCCGGCGTGCGCGACGGCAGGTAATACAGTGCCAGCACCAGCAGCACCAGGGTTACCACCTCGACCACCAGCTGGGTCAGCGCCAGGTCCGGGGCGGAAAAACGGGCGAAGGCCAACGCCACCAGCATGCCGCCAACACCGAGGATCAGCAGTGCGACCAAACGCTGGCGATGGAAGATCGCGGTCAGCACGCCACTCACCGCCAGCAGCACCAGGCCCAGCGCGGTGATGCCATCCAGCGGCGTCAGCGCGCGTGTACCGCCCAGTTGCATCAGGGGCGCCAGAGCGACGCCGCTCACTACCAGGGCGCTGCCCAGCAGCAGCGCCAGGTAGCGCTGCTGCGAGCCATTTTCCAGCAAACCGGTCAGCCAACGGGCGAAGGCCGTGACCCGCTGCACCTGCTGCTCGAAAACCAGCTTGGCGTCCACTTCCGGCAGTCCGGCATACCAGCGGAACAACGGCTGGCGACAGACATACACGAGAATGCCACCGACCGTTGCCACAGCACTCATCAGCAGCGGCAGGTTGAAGCCATGCCAGACCGCCAGGTCATAGGCCGGCAACGTGCCGCCCAGGCTGGCCTGCGCCGCCACCGCCAGCAGCGGTGCCACGGTGTAGCCAGGCAACATGCCCACCAGCAGGCAGAGGAACACCAGGATCTCAACCGGCACCTTCATGTAACGCGGCGGCTCGTGGGGCGGGAACTTGGGCAGGTTGACCGGTTCGCCATTGAAGAACACGTCGTGCACGAAACGCAGCGAATAGGCCACCGAGAACACCCCGGCCAGCACCGCCGCTGCCGGGATCACCCAATTGAAGCTGCCCAGCTGGGCCTGCTGCAACGCCTCGCCGAAGAACATCTCCTTGCTCAGGAAACCGTTGAGCAGCGGCACCCCGGCCATCGCCGAGGACGCCACCATAGCCAGCACCGCGGTGTGCGGCAGGTACTTCCACATGCCGTTGATGCGGCGCATGTCGCGGCTGCCGGTCTCATGGTCGATGATCCCCGCCGCCATGAACAACGAAGCCTTGAAGGTCGCGTGGTTGATAATGTGGAACACCGCAGCGACGTTGGAAAGCGGCGAGTCGAGGCCGAACAGCAGGGTGATCAGGCCCAGGTGGCTGATGGTCGAGTACGCCAGCAAACCCTTGAGGTCGTGCTGGAACAGCGCCATGAATGCGCCCAGCAACAAGGTCGCCAAGCCAGCGAGGCTGACCAGGTAGAACCACAGGTCCGAGCCGGACAGCGCTGGATACAGCCGTGCGAGGAGGAATACCCCGGCCTTGACCATGGTCGCCGAGTGCAGATAGGCCGACACCGGCGTCGGCGCCGCCATCGCGTGCGGCAGCCAGAAGTGGAAGGGAAACTGCGCCGACTTGGTGAAGGCACCCAGCAGCACCAGCACCAGCGCCACGGGATAAAGGGCGTGGGCGCGGATCAGATCGCCGCTGGCGAGCACCGCGCTCAGCTCGAAGCTGCCGACCATGTGGCCGATCAGCAGGATACCGGCAAGCAAGGCCAAGCCACCGCCACCGGTCACCGCCAGGGCCATGCGCGCGCCCTTGCGGGCGTCGCTGCGCGCGCCCCAGAAGCCGATCAGGAGGAACGACGACAGGCTGGTCAGCTCCCAGAAGGTCAGCATCAGCAGCAGGTTTTCCGACAGCACCACGCCGAGCATGGCGCCCATGAACAGCAGCAGGTAACTGAAGAAGCGGCCGATCGGCTCGCGCTCGGAGAGGTAGTAGCGGGCGTAGAGGATCACCAGCAGGCCGATACCGAGGATCAGCAGGGCAAACAGCAAGGCCAGGCCATCCAGGCGCAGCGACAGATTGAAACCCAGCTGCGGCAGCCAGGGCTGGCTCACCAGCAGCACCTCGCCGGCGAATACCTGCGGAGTCAGCCACAGCAGCCAACCCAGGGCGAGCAGCGGTGCCAGGGCAGTGGCCAGGCTGCAGGCCAGACGGCCATGGCGCTCGAACAGGACGGGAAGCAAGGCGCCGAGAAACGGCAATCCGACGATGAGCAACAGCTCCATTGACTCTCCCCACAGCAGGCCTGCAGCGGCCCGCCGGGTGCCGGCGATGCCTGCGCAGAACCAATCGTCCTGAACGCCTCTGCGCCTTCAGCGCAAAACTAGTCGCCGATTATCCATAACCACAGGGGGCAAGTCATGGACGAATTATTACCAAAATTTATCCAACCACTAGAAGCTGATAGAGCCACTAGTGAAACGGCCCGGCAAATACCGGGCCATCTGGCTATCAGTGAGCGACGCGGCTGGTGCCGTCGACGGTCATGATGCGTACACGCTCACCGACGCGGAAAATCTCGTTCTCCTGCACTTGCTGCACGTAGGCGCGCAGGGTGCCGTCGTCTTCGCGCACGGTGATTTCCACGCCCTGGGTACGGGTCAGACCTTCCTCGGTCATGGAGCCGAGGAAACCACCCGCCAGGGCACCAATCACCGCCGCCACCGCAGCACCGCGACCGTCGCCGATGCCGCTTGCAGCCACACCACCGATGATCGCGCCGGCCCCTGTGCCGATGGGCGACTTGGTCCCCTCAATCTTCACCGGGCGCAGCATTTCGATAGTCCCCAGGCGAACCGTCTGCACCTTGCGCGCCTCGTCACGGCTGTAGCTATCGCCGCTCAGGTTGGAAACGCAACCACCGAGGGTCAGCGCCAGGGCAGCAAAAGCTGCAGTCAACAGCATGGATTTACGCATTTGGTTCTCTCCGTGTAAGACAGTGAACATTAGACCGCGCCCATTGCGCCCTGTCACCGCTGCTCCACTGTGAATTTAGAAGAGAACCGCGACAACAGGCCCGATTCCCGGCGCCACACGCTTTCGTTAGGGTAAGACCAGCAATAGCACAGGATCAGCCATGGATTATTTCATCGTCATCATTACCAGCGCCGCCGGCCTGTATTTTCACTGGTGGCTGTATGTGCGCATCAAGCGCTGGATGGACCGTGACCTGGCACTCTCACTGGCCAACGGCGATCCGGCCAAGCGCGCCTATATGCTCGAACGCCTGGCCGAAGCCAAGACCGCTGGCATCAAACGCCGTGATCTGCCGGCCTGGCTGCAACAAGCCGCCGAGTCCTACCGCGCCGCCTGAGCCAGACGCCACAGGCGAGCCAGGTCGACACTGCGCGCTTCTAGCTCGACAGCAGCGCTGGCGCAGGCCTGCTCCAGGCTGACTGGACCCGGCGTGAGGCTAAATGCCGCGGCAATACCGGCGCCATACAGCGCCTGGTAGTCCACCCCCAGGCTCCCCGCCAGGGCGATCACCGGCACCCCGGCAGCCTGGGCGATGCGGGCGACGCCGACCGGCGTCTTGCCATGCAGGCTCTGCGCATCCAGCCGCCCTTCTCCGGTAATCAGCAGGTCGGCTCCTTGCAGCGCTTGCGCCAGGCCGGACAGCTCGGCCACCAGTTCGATGCCGGGACGAAATCTCGCATGCAGGAACGCCTTGCAAGCAAAGCCCAGGCCGCCAGCCGCACCGACTCCGGGAAAGTCGCGGTGATCCTCCCCCAGGACGGCGGCGACACACTGCGCGTAGTGCGCCAGTGCGCTATCCAGTTGCTCGACCTGCGTCGGGCTGGCGCCCTTTTGCGGGCCGAATACAAAGGAGGCACCGCGCGGCCCGCACAGCGGGTTGTCGACATCGGCCGCGACCTCGACCCGCACCTGCTGCAAGCGTGGGTCCAATCCACTGATGTCCAGTCGTTCCAGCCCGGCCAACGCCGCGCCGCCGGGGGCCAGCTCGACGCCGTGACAATCGAGCAAGCGCACGCCCAGCGCCTGCAGCAGGCCGGCACCGCCATCGTTGCTGGCACTGCCGCCCAGGCCGAGAATGATCCGTGTGGCACCCGCTTCCAGCGCCTCGCGGATCAGTTCGCCGGTGCCGAAAGTGCTGCTAAGAGTGGCATCCCGCTCGGCGGGCGCGACCCAGTGCAGGCCACTGCCGGCGGCCATTTCGAGCACCGCCGTGGCGTTGCCCAGCCAGCCCCAATGCGCGCGCACCGGCGTGCCGAGCGGACCACGCACCTGGCACTCGCGACGTTCGCCACCGACTGCGGCGAGCAGCGCATCGACCGTGCCCTCGCCGCCATCGGCCATGGGTAGCAGGACAATCTCAGCCTGCGGAAACACCTGCCGCCAGCCGCGGCCAATGGCCTCGGCCACCGCGGCGGCGCAGAGACTCTCCTTGAAGGAGTCGGGAGCGATAACGATCTTCATGGCAGCAGGCGCTGACCGCGCGTCAGGGCGCCAGGCGCTCGCGCTGCCAGGCGTCATTCAGCAGGCGATAGTTGAGACGGTCGTGCAGGCGACTGGCGCGCCCCTGCCAGAACTCGATGCGCTCGGGCAGCAGGCGATAGCCGCCCCAGTGCGGCGGGCAATGCGGGGCGCTGTCGAGAAAGCGTCGCTCGGTTTCCGCGAGCAGGCCTTCCAGCTCGGCACGATCGGCGATCACCCGGCTCTGCGGCGAAGCCCAGGCCCCCAGGCGACTGCCCAGCGGGCGCACCTGGAAGTAGGCATCCGATTCCTCGGCACTGACCTTTTCCACCCGCCCCTCGATGCGCACCTGGCGCTCCAGGCTGGGCCAGAAGAAGGTCATGGCGGCAAAGGGGCGAGCCGCCAGCTGCTCGCCCTTGGCACTGTCGTAGTTGCTGAAGAAGGTGAAACCGTGCTCGTCCAGGCCCTTGAGCAGCAGCACCCGGCAATGCGGACGGCCATCGCCATCGACCGTGGCCAGGGTCATGGCATTCGGTTCAACCGGCAGTTGCTCGGTTTTCACCGCATCGGCAAACCACTGACGAAACAGGCTGAATGGCTCAGCCGGCGCCTGCGCTTCACTGAGGCCATCACGCGTGTAGTCGCGGCGCATATCGGCCAGGGACTGGGCCATAGGACTCTCCTTGGAATGATGGCTCAGTTTATTCCACGGCAACCTTCGGACCTTGATCTGCGACAGTCTTGCTCGGTGCGGCCGGCTGGTTGTACTTGGCCAGCAGCGCCACCAGGGTTTTCTGCGGAGTCAGGACAATTTCCACACGGCGGTTCAGGGCACGGCCTTCGTTGCTGTCGTTGGCGGCGCGCGGCATGTTCGAACCCACGCCCTTGAGCAACAGGCGATCACGCTGCAGGCCGCTGAGACGGAAGATCGAAGCGACGGCTTTGGCGCGGTCCTCGCTGAGCTTGCGGTTGTCTTCGACCTGGCCCTTGCTGTCGGCGTGACCAAGGATCAGCACCGCCGTGCGCGGGTCTTTCTCGAGGATCTTGGCTACCCGGGTGAAAGGACCGAGCACCGCCGGCATCAGCATGCTCGGGCGATCCGGGTTGAACGAACTGTCCACCGGGGCCGTAACCACCAGTACGTTCTGTTGGCGCTCCAGCTGCATCTTGCTGCCTTTCAGCGCTTCGCGCAGGCGCGGCTCGTACTCGTCCAGCCAGGCATCGGTGAGCTGGTGATCGACCTTGGGTACTGCCTTGGCTTCGGCTTTTGGCTTGCTCTTCTGCGCGCTGCCAAAGGACCACCAGTTGCTGTCGGCAGAAGCGGATTCATTCGCCTTGTCGGCAGAACCAGCACAGGCAGCGAGACTGAAGCAGAACAGTAGGGCCAGGGAATTTTTATGCATTTCGACCTTCCATAAAACAGGGTTCAAAGACACTGATCCAGCACACGCGCCAACTTCTGCGCACGCGGATCCATCAATACATAGGGGCCAAGGCTGTTGGTGACGAAACCAAAGGCAACTTCGCGCTGCGGGTCGGCAAAACCCACCGAGCCGCCTGCGCCCGGATGGCCAAACGCCTTGCGCCCCAGGCCATAGGTGGCGTTGGCCACATCTGGCTGATCGAGCATGCAACCCAAACCAAAACGGGTTTGGGTGAGCAAAGTCTTATCTTCGCCACAGGCATGCTCGCGGGTCATTTCATTCAGCTGTTCGGCTTCGAGCAGACGCCCATCGAGCAGGCCCGCATAGAAGCCGGCCAGCGCCCGGGCATTGCCGTGGCCATTGGCCGCCGGCTGCTGCATGCGCCGCCACTCCGGTTTGTTGGTGCTGGTGAGGATAGACGGCGGGTTGGCGAACGCGCGCGTACTCATGGCCGCCGGTTCGCTCATCATGCAACGCAGCAGGCGCTGCGCGGCGGCATCGCCCATGTCGCCCTTCTTGCGGGCGATATGCGCTACGCGCTCGAATTCGCTGTCGGCCAGGCCGACATGAAAGTCCAGACCCAGTGGCTTGGCGATGCGTGCCACGATCGATTCGCCCGGGCCACGTCCATCGATCCGCCGCAGCAGCTCGCCGATCAGCCAACCGTAGGTAATCGCGGCATAGCCGTGGCCCGTACCGGGCGTCCACCAAGGCTGCTCGCTGGCCAGGGCCGTGGTCATCTGCTGCCAGTCATACAGCGCCTCGGCCGGCAGCATCTCGCGCAGGGCCGGCAAACCCGCGGTGTGCGCCAGCAACTGGCGCGGGGTGATGCGTTCCTTGCCTGCGGCGGCAAACTCGGGCCAGTACTGCGCCACCGGCGCATCCAGGTCGAGCTTGCCCTCGCCGACCAGTTGCAGGGCTGCTACGGCGGCAAAGGGTTTGGTGCAGGAAAACAGATTGAGAATGGTGTCGCTGTGCCAGGCCTGCTCGCCGTCCTTGTCAGCCACACCGGCCCACAGGTCGACCACGGTTTCCCCGCCGATCTGCACGCAGAGCGCGGCGCCGCGCTCCTGGACATCACTGAATAGTTCGCCGAACGCCTCTTTCAGCGTTTCGAAACGCAGGTCGAAATAGCCCTGGACTTGCAACCTGATACTCCTCGGTCAACCTGGCCGGCATTGTTCCAGTACCAGGCGCTTCTGTGAATCCTGGCTATTTGCCCAAGACTGACTGTTAGACCAACGGTGCCCCCAGAACCTGTATAGGACTCTAAGAACCTGTTTACGATCTTCTGAATTAGAGCCAGACAAGGCAAAAACGGCGGAGGAAGCGCAGTTTACGAGCTGTAAATGAGCATTCCGAGGTCGTTTTTAACGCGGTATGGCCGCGAGTCAGGAGATCGTAAACAGGTTCTAAGGTTGCGTCGCGACCGGCTGCTGGGTCGACTTGAGCACCTTGCCCGGCACCTGCAGGTTGACCTTGCGCACCGCCTCGACGAAGCCCTGCCAAGGTCGATCGGTGATGCCGAGCAGGCCGAGATGGCCGTTCTCGCCATCGAGCAGACGGCCGCTGGCCGGCTGGTCGAGGTACTGGAACCAGTGCACGCCGACAATGCTCGGTTCTTGCAGGGCCTTGTCGAGGAAGTGGGCATAGGCCGGGCCACGCTCCTCTTCCTTGTACACCTCGCTCACTCCACCCCAGAACGGCCCACGATCACGCGAGCCGAAATGGAACTCGCTGATCAGCAGCGGTTTGTCCAGCGCGCGCAACACGGCGAAGTCATAACCATGCTGCGGCTCACGGGTGTAGAAGTTGAAGCTGACCACGTCGCAATACTGCGCGCAGGCGGCAATCGCCTCAGGCGTGGTGATGGCAAAACGGCCGCCGAGCAACAGGTGATTGGGCGCGTGCCACTTCAGCGAATCGGCGATGGTCTTGAAGTAGGTATCGGCCAGCAGGCGCTGGAAGCTCTGCAGATCGACCTCGATCTGCGGGTACTCCGCGCTTGGCAGCGGCGCCTCGAAACCCGGGTCCTCCATCAGCTCCCAGGCCCCCAACTGGATACCCCAGGCCTTGGACAAGCCATTGTGGTTACGGTACTTGTCACGCAGCTGCTTGAGGAACGCACGCTTGGCCGGCACATCGGTGGTCAGGCGCAGGGTGCTGTAGGCCAGCGCATAGCGCGCCTTGGGATCATCGCCCGGTGCGGCCCAGGCCAGTTCATTGTCGGCGAAGAAGCCGAGCAGCCAGGGGTCATCGCGGCGATCACGACTGGCGATCGCAATGGCCCGCTCGGCCGCCATGGCGAAGCGCGGATCGAAGGGATCGGGCATGCCACCCCACCAGTCGAGGCCGGTGCTGATGGTGGCGTAGTCACCGGAAATCGACAGTGGCACGGTGTAGGGCATGCGTTTGGCCACGCCGAGGGTGTCATCGCTCCAGTTGCCCAGGGTATTGAAACCCCAGGCCTGCAGACGGTCGAGGCTGTGTGCGGTCCAACGGGCGGCATCCAGGCCGGGGGGCGGGCACGGTGTGACGTCCTGTTCGACCGGCGCGGGCGAAGCCGCCAGCGGCGGGGCAACTGCCGGGCAAGGCTGCGCATAGCTGCGCTGCAAGTTGGCCCGGTAGAAGTCGAACCAGCGGCCCTGGTCAAACGCGCGGCCGCGATTCGCACCGGTGGCGCTGCGGCTGTTGCTCTTGCCGTAATAGATGGCCAGTTCTTCGCCTTCCTTGGGCAAGGCACTGAACATGCCCTCGCGACCCTCGACATAGGTACGGCTCTGCCAGGCGCTGACCGCATTGACCCCGAGGGAATAGAACGGATGCCCTTCTGGGGTCACCAGATACCAGCGCTCACCCTGCTTCTCGGTGCGGAAGAAGCCCTTGGCCTCGAAGCGCGGGCCGTTCAGCCAGCCGCCATAGCTATCCTGTTCAGTTTTCGGCTGCAGCCAGGTTTTCAGCTGCGCCTGCTCGCGGCCAGCCGCCTCCCGCAATTGCTGGTCACTGCTGATCTTTTCCGGCCACTGGCCGCGGTTGTACTGGCCCCAGGCATCGATGATGCTGCTGTAGGCGGCCTGCTGCACGGCAGCCAGCGGCTGCACACCGAAACGGCCCAGCAGGATGCTCTGCGGCGAATCCGGGTTAGCCAGCGACAGGCTGACCGAGCTGACCTGGGCCGCACTCAGCTCACCGGCCACGTTTTCCGCCAGCAACACCCGCTGCCCGGCGACGGTGATCGGCATCGGCGGGCCGGCACGCATGCCCTGGGCCAGCGGCGATGTGGCAGCCAGCGGCACCAGCAGGGTTTGCGCCGGCCCGGCGGGCAAGGCGATACGGCTGGTGAGCGACTTGCCATCGCGACTGGTGATGCTGACGTCGAGGGTGATTGCCCAGTCCATCGCATTCTGGATCCGCAGGCTCATGGCCTCGGTCTGCGACCAGTCCCAATCGCCACTCTGCGGCGTCAGCGTCAGGCTCGGCCGCTCGGCGGCGTTGAACACCACGCGGCGCAACACCTCGCCGTCCGCTGTGGGCTCGGCCGTCAGTTGCGGCAGGTTGGCCTGCTCGGTAGCGACCTGCACGGCATCCAGCGGACGGACGAAATTGAACAGGGTCTGTGGCTGCGCGGGCGCAGCAAACAGCGGGGCAGACAGCAACAGGGCAAAGGCGGCGGGCAACGAGCGGCGAATCATGTGACGGGCACTCCGGGACGACGCGCCAGTAGACAACAGGTCGGGCCGCTGATGCCAGTCCGAGTTTATTCCGACTAGCGCTCTACCCGGCCCTTTCCATCGCTCCCGGGCAACCCCAGCAGGCAATCGACCCAGAGATCCAGGCGGCGCTGGGCATGCACCTGCCCCGCACCTGGCGCTTCGTCGGCACTGGCTGCCGTCAGGCGCCGACTGGCCGCCGCCAGTTGCTCGGCGAAATGCGCTACATCCCCCCGCCAGACCAGTACCTCATGGCACAGCCCGAGTTCGGCGGCGCGCCGGGCATTGCTCAGTTGCTCTGGTTGATCGCTGACCAGCAGCAGGATCGGCCGCCGATAGACCTGCGCCACCGACAGCGCGGCCATGCCCGGCGCCGAGATGATCAGCGCGCTATGCGCCGCCGCATCGATCCAGCGCGGATCGCGGGCCAGCCAGCCGGCGCGCCCGGCATAGCCCTCGCCCACCCGCAGACTGGCCAGGCCTGCCTGCGCCAAGCCCTTCTCCAGGCCAGCAGCCAGGGCCGGATCACGGAAGTGCGGGTTGAGGTAGAGCGCCACGCACGACGCCGGCAACCCTGCCGGGCGTTCTGCCAGAGCGACCGGTGTCGGCAGATTGAAGCTGCCGGGCGCAGTTTCACTGGCGTCGAGATAGGCGAAGTCATGCTGCAGACGGGCACGCGCACGCCCCAGTTCGAAGGCGATGGCCGCGGCAAAGGCGCGCGCCAGCCAGGCGGGCAGGCGCCCGTGAAAGTTGCTCTGCAGCGCCTGGCGCAGGCTGGCGCCATACACATGGACGATCTTGCGCCGCCAGCCTGGCAGGCAACCCATCACCAGCAGTGCCGGATGGAAGGAGTCGTTGACCAGCAAGTCGACCCTGGCCAGGTAGCGGCGCAACCGCCAGATATCGCGCAGCATCTGGCGTGGATCGAACAGGTAGCGGGCCACGGTGCGGTCGGTCGCCGCACGCTGCATGTTCTGCTGTTCATCAAACTGCACGGCGTAGTGCCGCGACAGCACCTCGGCCGCGATACCGAACTCGGCGAGGAAAGCCACACCCTCGTCGGAGGTGGTCAGCACCGTCACGTCGGCGCCCTTCGCGCGCAAGGCATGGGTGAGCAGTTGCGCACGCATCAGGTGGCCACGGGCATCGGCGGTGGCCAGGTAGAGAATCCGCGCAGTCATCAGTGGCTCCGTCGCCACCCGCCAGCCCGCAAGCGCAGGGCGACTCCAGCCAGGTACATGGCCACGGCAGCGCTGACGCCCCAGGCGCGGTCCACCGCACGGGCCTCGGCCAGCAGCTGTTGCAGACGCGGCTGCTCATGCTCGGCCACGCTCAGGCCGAGGGTACGCATGCACAAGCGCACATGCTTGCGCTCATCGCTGAGCACCCGGCCGAGCAGGCCCTGCAACGGATGGTCGGCGGGCAGTACCGCGCAATGGCGACTCAGCACCCGTTCGGCCATCTGTTCGGCACACAGGCCGATGGCATAGGCCGGCACCAGCAGGCCCTGCTGGAAATGTGGGGCATGACGACGGGCAATGCGCTGCCAGCGGCGGATCTTGGCCTGACTCAGGCGATCGGGGCGCAACTCGCTGGGCGGCTGCATGCCGCGCTCACGCATGGCCGCGGCGAATAGCGCGCTGTGTTCCTGCTCTTCCAGCAGGTGCTGCTGCACCTGGCGCTCCAGCCAGGCCGGCGGGTTCGCCAGCATTTCATGCTGCAGGGTCTGCTCGGTCGCCTCTTCACCGATCAGGTAGATACGCAGCAACAGCAGCTCGCCGGCACGACTGGCATGCAGCTGGCGCAAGGCGGCGCGTTTGATGCGATCGACCAGAAAGGCCTGCAGACGTGGCCAGCCACCCAGCGGCGGCGCGGCGAACAGCGCCTGTTGCACAGCACTCATGGGGCCGTAACCGGCGCCACAGCATGCTGCTGACCACTGAGCACCAGGCCGATGAAGCTGTCCTGGAGGAATGCCTGGGCAGCCACGCCGGCCTGCGGGTAATCGATCTGCTGGCCGCGATAGCTCAGATAGCCTTTGCCATCGCGCGCACCGAGCAAGAGTTTTTCGTGCTTGGCGAAACCCTCGCTCTGCAGTGGCTGCAGCAGTTCGACCTGCTCCATACCGAAGAGGAACAAATCGCGCTGGATCACCGACAGTGGCAGGCGGCTGCGCAGGGCCTGCAGCTCCAGGCTCCAGCTACCGTTGTGCAGGGTCTTGGCCAGGTCAGCATGCCCTCCCGGCACATGCAGGCTGGCACGTAGCGCCGGCAGTGAGGCCTTGCCCAGGCCCAGCGCAATGGTGATGTCGGCATACTCGGCCTTGGCCGCCTCGACCCGGTTGTCACGCACCTGGACGAACTGCTTGGCCAGCCGCGCAGCGGTCGACGGAGAGGTCAGCACCTGCAGGGCATGATCCGGCTGCAGCAGGGATTGACGCTTGCCCGCCACGTCGGCCTGCACCTGATAGAGATCGACCTGCACCTCGCTCAGATCCCCGGTTACCGGTGCATGGGCGTGCAGGCTGGTGCTCCATTCCTGGCCGTCCTTGCTGATCAGCAGATGCAGGCTGACCGGCACCTGCTGGCCATTCTCTGCCCGCGCCCGGCCATGCAGCAGGACATCGCCGATGACCGTTTCATCGGCGTAATCCTGGTTGTTATGTAACACCAGGGTCTTGCTGGCGCTGTCCAGCTGCGCACGGCTATGGGCATCGTCGAGAGCGATGCGATTGCACTCGCTCAGCGGGGTATCCGCCGTGGCCAGGGGACAACCACTGGCGCTGGCGAACTGGAACACGCCGCGACCCTTGAATTCTTCGGCCAGCGTGATGCCACTGCCCAGGCTCAGGGCCAGCAGCATGGTCAAGCGGGGGAAAGCCAAGCGATGGTTAAACGATCTATTCACGGTAATCCCTTCCGTTAGCGAGGAGCACTCAGGCCCGGTGATAAGACAGCGCCTGGGCATCGGCTGCCGTGCGCCCCAGGGTATTGATGCCGACGCCGCGTGCCAGTGCGCCCGCCATGTCGACCAGCGAGAACGCCAGGATCAGGCCCCGCGCAACCAACCCACGCAGGCCACGCAACGGCGGCAGGTCCTGATGATTGAGTGCACGTTGGCTGAAGTACAGCCGCGCCAGAAGGATGGTCAGCGGCGCCAGCGGGCCGCTGCGAGCCAGCCACTGCAGGCGCTGCGGCAGATAGGCACGCAACAGATAGGGGGTCAGGCCGACCGAGTCCTGGCCACGCATCCAGCGTAGTTTGAGCGCCTCGCCCCGGGTATCCGGCAGGCGGTGCTCGGTATGCGCCGCCGCGGCATAGTGCAGGGCGATACCCGCGGCCTGCAGGTTGAGACCCAGCACCTGGCAATGGGCGCGATACACGCCATCCAGGGCCTGATAGGCGTGCTCGGCAAATACCTCACGGCGAAACACCACGTTGTTGGCGTAGAAGTTACGCGTGGCACCGGTGGCCAGCGGACTGGGGAAATACATGAAGTCGATGGTGGTCAGCGCCGTGCCAGCCAGGCTGTTGCTGTAGCTGGTACGCCCGGCCACCACGGCTGGCGGCTGCTCGGCGCACAAGGGCTGGAGCAGTTGTGCCAGCCAGTCAGCTGCCGGAATGCAGTCGGCGTCGGCGAACACCACGTGATCGCAGCGCTCGGCCTGCACGGCGGCAAAGCCCTGGTTCTTCGCCGCGTAGTAGCCGGTCTGCGCATCGATCAGGACGAACTGCAGAGACAGCCCGGCAGCCTGAACCAGCTCCTTGCACACAGTCTCCGGCAAACCGTCATGGGTCACTATCACCTGGGCCAGTTGCGTCAGCGGCAGGCTCTGCCCTTTCAGGTGTTCGAACAGGCGAGCGAGACTGCCGGCCACTCGCTGCAGGTCGGCGCCGCCGCGCAGGTTGTTGGTTTCCAGTACCAGGGCCGTGCGTGCGGCCAGATCGTGCAGGTTCATCCGTGCTCCCGGGCTGCCAGCGCAGCCAATAGATCAGTTACGTCGCGGCCAGCGTAGCAGCACCCGGCAAGCGCCGGCTTGCAGCAGATCACGCCTGGGGCATACCACGCGCTAGACGGTCGAGCGTTTCATGCGATCGAGCCAGCGGTCCGGTAGCAGGCGGTTGAGCACACGGAACAGCTTGGCCGGCACTGTCACCGGGTAGCGGGTACGCGGCACCCGGCGGTGCAAGGCGTGCAGCACCACCTCGGCCACCGCTTCGGCCGGCAGGGTGTATTTGACCGCCGCGCCCTCCTTGGCCAGGCGTTCCTCCATCTGCGCATAGACTGCCGCATGGGCGCCGCGACTAGTGTCGACATGCTTGCGCAGGGCCAGCAGGCTGTTGGCACGGAAGCGCGCGATGATTGGGCCCGGCTCGATCAGCACCGCCTCGATACCGCTGCCGGTCAGTTCCTGGCGCAGGGTATCGACCAGACCCTCGATGGCAAACTTGGAGGCGTTGTAGGCGCCACGCAGGGGCAGCGCGGCATAGCCAAGCACCGAGCTGTTAAACAGAATCCGCCCGTGACCCTGGCGCCGCATGACCGGCAACACGGCGGCTGTCAGCTCGGCGGGGCCGAACACATTGGTCTCGAACTGCTCGCGCCAGGCCGCGCGCGGCAGATCCTCAATAGCCCCGGGCTGGCCGTAGCCGCCGTTGTTGAACAGCGCATCCAGGGTGCCGCCGGTTTGTTCCAGCACCTGGGCCAGGGCGCTGTGGATGCTGGCCGACTCGTCGAGGTCGAGCTGCAGGGCGTGGAAACCTTCACGCTGCAACTGCGCCACGTCCTCGGCCTGGCGCGCCGAGGCAAACACCTGCCAGCCGGCCGCCCGACAGGCCACGGCCGTGGCGTAGCCAATGCCGGTCGAACAACCGGTGATCAGGATGGAACGGGAAGTCTGGGTCATGCGGCCATCTCCTTGGCGGTGGGTGAGTTGCCTTAGAGCCTGCTCACGATCTTTTGGACTAGAGCCAGGCCAGGCGAAATGGGGCGAGGACGCGGAGTTTACGAAATGTAAATGAGCAGTCCGAGCCCAATTTCAACGCAGCATGGCCGACGGACAAGAGATCGTGGACAGGCTCTCAGCTGATTTCGCGACGAAACGGCGGCAAGGCATTGAGAATCGCCTTGCCGTAGCGCTGGGTCACCACGCGACGATCGAGCAAAGTGATGGTGCCGCGATCTTCTTCGGTGCGCAGCAACCGGCCACAGGCCTGCACCAGCTTGAGCGAGGCATCCGGCACGGCGATTTCCATGAACGGATTGCCGCCGCGCGCCTCGATCCATTCGGCCAGCGCCGCCTCCACCGGGTCGTCCGGCACGGCGAAGGGAATTTTGGCGATCACCACGTGTTCGCAATAGGCGCCGGGCAGGTCGACGCCTTCGGCGAAGCTGGCCAGGCCGAACAGCACGCTCTCCTCACCACTGTCGACCCGTGCCTTGTGCTTGTTCAGGGTTTCCTGCTTGGACAGGTTGCCCTGGATGAACACGCGCTTGCGCCATTCACGGTCAACCCCGTCGAACACGTCCTGCATCTGCTTGCGCGAGGAGAACAGCACCAGGGTGCCGCGCGAACCTTCGACCAGGCTGGCCAGGTCACGGATGATCGCCGCCGTGTGCGCCGCCGCATCGCGCGGGTCGGCCTTGAGATCGGGCACCTTGAGCACCCCGGCATCGGCATGCAGGAAGGGGCTGGGCACTACCGCGGTAACTGCCGCTTTGGGCAGGCCGGCGCGCATGCGGAAGCGGTCGAAACTATTCAGCGCGGTCAGCGTGGCCGAGGTCACCAGGGCACCGTAGGCCACATTCCACAGATTGCGGCGCAGGGTCTCGGCGGCGAGGATCGGGCTGGCGTTGACCTCGATATCGAACAGCGCGCCGCTCTCGGCCAGGGTCAACCAGCGCGCCATCGGCGGGCTGTCTTCCGGGTCTTCAGTGGTGAAGGCGGTCCACAGCTCCCAGTTGCCCTGGGCGCGGGCCAGCAGGCTGCCAAACAGCGGGTACCACTCCTCGGCCTGGTGGCTGGCGATGCCAACGGCGCCCTCGCCGTCCATGGCTTCCTTGAGCAATTCGGTGAGGCGGGTGAACACATCGGTCAGCTGCGAGAAGCCTTTCTTCAGCTCGATGCCCAGCTCGCGCAGATGCTCGGGCACCAGGCCGCCAACAAAGCGGTGACGCGGGCGCTCGCGGCCTTCCATGTCCTCACCGGCCTTGAAGTCGGCCAGCTGCTCGCAGGCGCTGAACATAAATTGCTGCTGGGTGCGCAGATCGCGGGCCAGCTCCGGTACTTTCTCGATCAGCCGACCGAGATCACCGGGCAGCGGATTCTGCGCCAGCAGCTTGGTCAGGTTCTTCTCCACCTGGCCGAGCCAGTCGGCAGTGCTGCGCAGGCGGGTGAAGTGGGCGAAGTGGCCGATGGCCTTGTCCGGCAGGTGGTGGCCTTCGTCGAACACGTAGAGGGTTTCACGCGGGTCGGGCAGTACCGCACCGCCGCCCAGGGCCAGGTCAGCCAGGACCATGTCGTGGTTGGTGACGATCACGTCGACCTTGGTCATGCCCTCACGCGCCTTGTAGAAGGCGCACTGGCCGAAGTTCGGGCAATGGCGGTTGGTGCACTGGCTGTGGTCGGTGCTCAGGCGGCTCCACACCGCATCGTCGAGTTCCTCGCTCCAGCTGTCGCGGTCGCCGTCCCAGCGATTGCCGGCGAGTTTCTCGATCATCCCGGTAAACAGCTTCTGGCTGCTCTCGTCGACATCCAGGCGGAAACCTTCTTCAGCGAACATCTGCGCGGTGGCGCCCTGGGCCTCGCCGTCCTGCAGCAGCATGTCGAGCTTGGACAGGCACAGGTAGCGACCACGGCCCTTGGCCAGGGCGAAGCTGAAGTTGAGGCCGCTGTTGCGCAGCAGGTCCGGCAGATCCTTATGGACGATCTGCTCCTGCAGGGCCACGGTCGCGGTGGCGATCACCAGGCGCTTGCCGGCGGCCTTGGCGATGGGAATCGAAGCCAGAGCATAGGCCACGGTCTTGCCGGTACCGGTGCCCGCTTCCACTGCTACCACGGCAGCCTCGCCATCGCGCTGGCCTTCGTCATTGTGCTGGATGGCACCGAGCACCTTGGCGATCTCGGCGATCATCAGGCGCTGGCCATAGCGCGGCTTGAGGCTCTTGGCTTCGAGGAAACGGCTGTAGGCGCCCTGGATCTGGGACTTGAGTTCGGGACTGAGCATGGGCGCGCAATAGAGACTGGATAAATTCTCAGTAGTTTACCGGCAGGTTATGATGCCGCGCCATGCTTAACCGCCGCCTTTACGGAGAACCCGATGACTGCCTTCGCCGCTGTATACGCCCTGCACCTGCTGGCCGCCCTGATCTGGGTCGGCGGCATGTTCTTCGCCTGGATGATCCTCCGCCCCGCTGCCGTCAGCGTGCTGGAGGCGCCGGCGCGCCTGACCCTGTGGGCCGAGGTGTTCCGCCGTTTCTTCCAGTGGGTGTGGTTCGCCGTGCTGGTGTTGCCGGTATCCGGCATGGGCATGCTGCACCTGCGCTTCGCCGGCTTCGAGACCGCGCCGCGCTACGTGCACATCATGATCGGCCTGTATATCGTCATGCTCGCGCTGTTCCTGCGTATCCAGTTCCTGCAATTGCCGGAACTGCGCCGTGCCATCGCGGCACAGAACTGGCCAGCCGGTGGTGAGGCTCTAGGGCGTATGCGCAAGCTGGTGGGCATCAATCTGCTGATCGGCATGGCGCTGATGGCGATTGCCGCAGCACGACCGCTGTTCTGATGACCGGTTCGACTGGAACGAGATTTTGCGTGGGGAAGCCCCTGCGCTACCGGCATGCCGATAGCGCAGGAACAGACTGCAGTACAAACCGCTAGAACCTTTCTACGATCGGTTACACGCTGCCATACGAGTCAAACCGACCCTGCGCGTTCGATCGTAGCCAAGCTCTTAGAACCTGCCCACGAACTCCTGTCCGTCGGCCATACCGCGTTAAAAGCAGGCTCGGATGCTCATTTACAGCTCGTAAACTCCGCTTCCTCGCCTGCTTTTGCCTTGTCTGGCCCTAGTCCAAAAGATCGTGAACAGGTTCTTAGGGCTGTGCCTCGACCGCCGCTTCTACCCGACGGTTGACGGCTCGACCTTCATCGGTTTCGTTGTCGGCAACAGGTTGCGCTTCGCCATGGCCAACCGACGATACCCGGCCTGCTTCTACACCGTACTGGTTGACCAGTACGTCGCGTACGGCATTGGCACGGCGTTCGGACAAGCCCTGGTTATAGGCATCGGAGCCGACGGAGTCGGTATGACCCTCAACCACGGTGGAGGTCTGCGGGTACTGCTTCATGAAGTCAGCAAGGCTCTGGATATCGGCCATGCTGTCCTCCTTGACCACCGACTTGTCGAAGTCGAACTTCACGTCCAACTCGACACGCACCGCCTCGCTCACCTCGACAACCGGCGCAGCGGGTTCCTCGCCGCTCGGATAGACCGGCAGTGGGCAGCCATTATGGTGAACCGGAGTATTGGGTGGGGTATCGGGGCAACGGTCACGACGGTCGAATACACCATCGTCATCCTGATCGCCGTCCTGGGCATAACAAATCAAGGTTCCAATGACCGCACCGGCCACCGCACCTCCTGCTGCCCAAGCAGAACTTTCGATTGCGCCAAGACCGCCTCCGGCCAAGCCACCAATCGCTGTACAAATCGGCCAGTTCCCTTGGTTTAGCGGCGCATCTCCCGTACTGGAAGTAGTGACGCAACCAGAAAGAACACTGCTGACCAAGAGAAGGGGTACTGCAGCCCTTGAGAGTCTTGTTCTCATGGCGGTGATCTCCTGTGTCACCGGTTGATTACCGGTAACACAGGAGTAAAGACCCGTCCCCCTAAGTGTACAAGCCTGCAGTCGCCGAGATATCAGCTATGCAGGCTGGGGACCCGGCATTACGGACGGGCTTCGACCTCGGCCTCAACACGACGGTTGATGGCGCGACCATCGCTGGTAGCGTTGTCGGCAACCGGGCGGCTCTCGCCATAACCGGCAGCGTTGACGCGATCCGGCGACAGGCCGTACTGGTTGACCAGTACATCACGCACGGCATTGGCACGACGCTCGGACAGACCCTGGTTGTAGGCATCGGTGCCCACGGAGTCGGTGTGCCCTTCAACCACGGTAGTGGTTTGCGGGTACTGACTCATGAAGTCAGCCAGTGCCTTGATGTCGCCTTGGCTTTCGTCCTTGACCGCGGTCTTGTCGAAGTCGAACTTGACGTCCAGTTCAACACGAACCGGCTCGGCAGGCTCAGCAACCACTTCCTCGACAACCTCTTCGACAACGGCCACCTGCTCTTCAGCACCGTGGACCCAGCAATAAGCTGCGGCCATACCAGCGCCAAGCACAGCACCACCACCCGCCCAGCTCGAGCTTTCGATCGCGCCCAGAGCAGCGCCACCTACACCACCGACTGCAGCACAGGTGGGCCAATCGGTTTTCTGCAGGCCGGAGCAACCAGTCAACAGGCCGCTTACCAACAACAGGGGTACAGCTTTCCTTGTAATGCTCATCGTTTTTGCTCTCCTGTAAAAATCGGCACCAAACCGACACTCAAGTAGTAAAGACAGGTGTTTTACAATCCGCCAGCTATTAGGAACTTCACTGACCCACGTCATTACTAGGCCAAATCCTTCCAGCGAGTTAGTCTTTACCTACAAGTTTGGAATTTAGCAATGACTGGCAAACATTCTTCGCGCACCCCGCAACAGGCTCTTGCAGCCCTGCTCGACCACCATGTGCCACAACGCCTGCTTCTGGTAGGCGCCAGTGACCTACCCGCAGTACAAGCCTTCCAGGCTGCCCACCCCGAGATAGAGGTGCACAAGGCCGCTGCCGGAGAACTTCCGGCAGACTTGGCGATGCAGCGCTTCGATCTCGCCCTGGTGGTCGACTGCCTGGAGCACCTGCCCAAACGCACAGCCCTGCAGCTACTCGGTGGCATCCGCAACCTGAACGCCAGCCGCATTGCCGTACTGGTCGATATGCAGGCCTGTGACTGGCAGGAAACCGACTTCTTTGCCCTGGCCTTGCAGGCCAGCGAAAGCTTTCAGCGCGATCAGCAAACGCTCAACCTGTTCACGTACGACCTGCGCGATTACAAGCAGGTTCCGGACTGGCTCAATGCCAAGTTCTGGGCCAATCCGGAAAACTTTGGCAAGTACTGGTGGTAATGCCATGAGTCATGCCTGCCCCTGCGGTAGTGGCAACCTGCTGGAACAATGCTGTGGGCGCTATCACGCTGGCACCCCGGCGCCAAGCGCCGAACTGCTCATGCGCTCGCGCTACAGCGCCTATGTACTGGGCCTGACCGACTATCTGCTGGCGACCACCCTGCCCGCCCAGCAGGCAGACCTCGATCGTGCCGCCATCAGTGCCTGGAGCCTGGGCAGCACCTGGCTCGGTCTGGAGGTGGAAAGCGCCGAACTGCTCGGCGGCCAACCGGAGCATGCCTTCGTCACCTTTACCGCACGCTGGCACGATGACGGCGGCGAGCACAGCCATCGTGAACGCTCGGCCTTCGTCCAGTATCATGCCCGCTGGTACTTCATCGATCCAACCGCGCCACTCAAGGCCGGTCGCAATGATCCCTGCCCTTGCGCCAGTGGCCAGAAGTTCAAGAAGTGCTGCGCGCCCTATCTCTCCTGAACAGAAAAACTCGCCGCACAGGAAAACTCTGCTTCATTTGTTAGCGCAGAGCCCGACAGCAAAGGGCTCCCGCCAACAAGGAGAAGTACATGCACAAGCACAGTGGTTTAACCCTCGCCCTAGCGACGCTGCTATTCGCGAGCACGCTCCAGGCCGCCGATGTTCAGGTCAGCCTGGGCAGTGTGGAACGCGTCACTCGCCTGTTCGCCTACCCCAACAATTGCAGTGTGATCTGCTATCGCGACTGGACGCTGGAGCAGACCGTCGTGCACTACCTCGGACAAAGCCTGCAGCGCGACGGCTACGGCAGCGCCCAGGTCAACGTCAGCAGCGACAGCAATGGCCTCTATGCCAACTTCAGTGGTGTTCCTGCTGATTACGGCCAGCCACTGACCGAGCTGCTGGCCGCTGGAGACCTGGCCTACAGCGGCGCCAGCAAGTTGAATCAGGACGGCAAGTGGCAATTCAGCTGGTACCTGTTTCTGCCCCTGGGCATGGCTCTGGATAACCGGCAAAGCGTCGAGCTGCTGCACTTTCCACCGGATTACTCGCTGACCCAGGCGCAGGACTATTTGCAATCCAAGACCACTGACCGCTGGGCCACGCTGCTCACAGAAAACGGCGTGGCGGCAGAACAGACCCCGGCCTTCCAGACCATCATCGACATTGCCCCCATCGCCGCGCCGGCCAGCGCAGGCAGCGAGCTGGAGGGGGTTTACGACTATTTCACCGATTACCAGAAGCAGATGGTCACCCAACTCACCCGCGGCAAAACGGATAGCGCATTACCTATGGTCGCCTTTGGCGGGCCGGTGCGCGCCTGGGTGAAGGCACAGTACGGGGTCACTCTCGATGTCTTGGGCCTGGGCCAGATCAGTCCCGCGCCAGGGCAGACAGTACCGGTATTGGGCTCCAATCATCCCAGCTATATCTGGTACGCCGCCGACCCGGAAAACTACGACGGCGACGAGCAGAAAGCTGATGCGGCGGGCCTCGCGGTGATGGGCCAGGACATCAGTGCCGCCTGCTGGCAGGCCGACATGGGCCTCAAGCCGGACAACGACCCGAGCCAGACCCTCAGTGCCTGCACGCAGAAGTGGCAGGTCACGCAGAAGGTGCAAACCTGCGAGCTGTTCTACACCTCGATACGCAACCTCACGCCCGAGCAGGCGCAAGCCAAGTGCACGACCAGCGACAGCTGAATGAAAGGCCGCTCGGCACTCTCTGAAGAGCGTTAAGGTCTGCTGCCGTTTCGTTTATGGCCGCGACGGCAACAGACCCTAGCAGCTATTACTCCTGCAGTTTCAGATGGGACGTGTCCGGTGCTGGTGCAGCCGGGGAAGCCTTGGCCTGTCCCATATCACTGCCTACCGGTGCCAGGCTGAACTGCGACAAATCAACGGCCGGTGCCTGCGCATCCGGCTTGTGCTCCTGCAGATCGCTACCCACCGGGGCGATGTCGAAATCCGGCGCCTCGACATCGGCGAAGGCCGCCATGTATTCGTCACGCGGAATCACCCGGGCACCTGGGCGACTGCTGGTCGCCGCTGGTGCAGCTGGTGCAGGCGGTGGCGCCAGCTCGACTTCCTCGATCTGCGCATCGAGGGCCTGGACGATGGCGACAGCCCCGGCCCGTTCGAGGGTCGCCCGATATTTTTCCGCGCCGGCTGCATCCAGATTGCTCTTGATCACGATGCGTCGACCGGAAAACAGCAAGGCTATGCGCTGGGCATCGGCCTGAAACAGCCGCGCCAGATTCTCCTTGACCTGCTCCGCCTGGGCGCCCGGCATAATCTGCCCGGCAAAGGCGATCTCATAGAGGCTCATGGTCACACTCCTGTCTATTTATATGCTCAGTATGACCCAGGTTTTTTTAGCGCAACAACCGGTTGCTACCAAGCAGTCGCTTGGTAAACTTGGACGACATGCAGTATTCAAGATTTAATATCAGGCGCAAATGATAAGAATTACTAGCCTAGCATTACTAATTGCCGTGCTGACCAGTCTCTCGGGGTGCGCCTCCTGGTTCACCGGAGATCTGCAGAAGCCCGTTGTGCGCCTGGTCAAGGTCGACGTGGTCAAGGCCAAGCTGCTGGAACAACGCTTCCTTCTGCGCTTTCGCATCGACAACCCGAATGACTCGAGCCTGTCGGTGAGCAGTCTCGACTATCGCGTAACCCTGAATGATGTGGAGTTGGCTGATGGCGCGGCCAGCACCCGCTTCAGCGTGCCGGCGCACGGCAGCCACGAGTTCGAGATTCCCGTACGCACCAATCTCTGGCGCCACCTCAAAGGCATCGTGCGAGCCCTGGAGAAACTCGACCAGCCGATTCGCTACAGTTTCCAGGGCTCGGTCAAAACCGGCTGGCTGTTCGGTAGTCGCGTGCACCTTTCGCGCAATGGCGAGATAATCCCCGGCGATTACATTCCGGAGTGATTCACCGATGAACCAGCAACCCCATGTCCATGGCCCCGATTGCAACCACGACCATGACCACAGCCACGATCACGATGATCACGGCCATGTACACGGCCCGCATTGCGGTCATGCGCACCAGGAGCCCGTGCGTAACCCGCTGAAGGAAGTCGGGCGCAACGATCCCTGCCCGTGCGGCAGCCAAAAGAAGTTCAAGAAGTGCCACGGCGCCTGAACTGAATAACGGCAGGGCCATGGCGCAACGCCGGCCCTGCCTGCCCCACACAGCCCTACCGCCGCCCCCGCCAGCCCTCTACAATCCGCACCAGTATTCCCACCCCTTCTCGCGCCAGGAGCCAGTCCATGGGTTCGCGCCGTGTTTCTCATTCGCTGAAGCTGATCGCCGCTGCCACTGTAGCCAGCAGCCTGTTTCTCAGTGGCTGCCAGTCGTTTCTCAACAGCCGCTACAGCAGCAGCGTGCATCCGGATCAGGGCATCGTCCGCGTCCAGGGCCTGGCGCAGAGCGTGGTGATTCGACGCAACCCGCTGGGCATGCCGCTGATCGAGACCACCACCTTCCACGATGCGCTGTTCGCGATGGGCTACGTGCATGCCAGCGACCGTCTCAGCCAGATGGTCGGCATGCGCCTGCTGGCCGAGGGTCGCCTGGCCGAGATGAGCGGCCCCGGCGTGCTGGAAGTCGACCGTTTCATGCGTGCGGTCAACCTCAAGCGCAGCGCCGAAGTGCTGTACAAGAACGCTTCGCCGCGGATGAAGAAGCTCTTCGAGGTCTATGCCCGCGGCGTCAACGCTTACCTGTTCCGCTACCAGGACAAGTTGCCGATGGATCTGGCCGAATCCGGCTACCGTCCGGCCTACTGGAAACCGGAAGACTCGGTACTGGTTTTCACCCTGCTCAACTTCGGCCTGGCCGTTAACCTCAAGGAAGAAATCGCCGCCCTGACCCTGAATGGCAAGGTCGGTGCCGACAAGCTGGCCTGGCTGCTACCGACCTATCCGGACGAACCGCTGCCCTTCGAGGAAGCCGAGAAGCTGCGCAGCCTCAACCTAGGCGGGCAAATCCAGGGCCTGGCTGCCATCGACCAGGCCGCCGGCCAGGTGAGCGCGCTGAACATGCTCGGCGTCGCCGCCTCGAACAACTGGGCCATCGCGCCGCAACGCAGCACCAGTGGCAAGAGCCTGCTGGCCAACGACACCCACCTGCCGCTGTCCATGCCTTCGGTGTGGAACTATGTGCAGATCCGCTCGCCGAAATTCCAGGCCGCCGGGGTCTCGATTGCCGGCGTACCGGCGGTGGTCGCCGGCTTCAACGGCAAGCTGGCCTGGGGCATGACCATGGTCATGGGCGACAACCAGGACCTGTTCCTGGAGAAGGTCAAACGCCAAGGCAGCCGCCTCTACTACCTGGCCGACGGCAAGTGGCTGCCCGCCATCGAGCGCCAGGAAACCTTCTTCATCAAGGGACAGCGACCGATCCGCGAAACCGTTTTCGAAACCCGCCACGGCCCGCTGCTCAACTCGGTACTGGGTGAACGCAAGCACCCGCTGCAACCGCTGCAGCTGAACAGTGGCTATGGCCTGGCCCTGCGCACCGCGCAGTTCGAGGAGGATCATTCGCTGGATGCCTTCTTCGACCTGTCCCGCGCGCAATCGGTGGACCAGGCCTTCGAGGCCACCCGCGAAGTCCGCGCCATGGCCCTCAACCTGGTCTTCGCCGACGCCCAGCACATCGGCTGGCAGGTCACCGGCCGTTTCCCCAACCGCAAGCAGGGCCTGGGCCTGATGCCCTCTCCCGGCTGGGATGGTGCCTATGACTGGGACGGCTATGCCGACCCCATGCTCCACCCCTACGACCAGAACCCCATGCAGGGCTGGCTGGGTACCGCCAACCAGCGCACCGTGCCGCGCGGCTACGGCATGCAGCTGTCCAACTCCTGGTTCTACCCGGAGCGCGCCGAGCGCATCGCCCAGCTGGCTGGCGCCGGCAAGCACGACCAGCGCAGCATGATCGCCATGCAGTACGACCAGACCACACCGTTCGCCGGCAAACTGCAGGCAATGTTCGACGCGCCCGGCATGGCCCAGCCGCTGCAAAAAGCCATCGCTGCCCTGCCCGCCGCCGAACGCAGCAAGGCCGAGGAAGCCTACAAACGCCTGATGGCCTTCGACGGCCGCATGAGTGCGACCTCGGCGGACGCGGCCCTGTACGGCGCCTTCCTGCACGAAAGCGCACGGCAGACTTTCCTCGACGAACTGGGCCCGGACGGCAATCCGGCCTGGCAGGCGCTGGTGGAGACCGCCAACGACTCCTATTCGGCCCAGGCCGACCACCTGCTCAGCCGCGACGACAGCCCGTTCTGGGACGACGTCCGTACCACGCAGAAGGAAGACAAACCGGCGATCCTGGCCCGCACCCTGGCCGCCGCCGTGACCTTCGTCGAAGCCAAGCTGGGAACCAATCGCCAGGCCTGGCAGTGGGGCAAGCTGCACCAGTACAGCTGGACCAGCAACGCGACCAAGATGGCGCCCCATCTCGGCGCCAGCGAGCGCAGCAGCATCAATGCCCTCCAAGGCTACCTGGACCGCGGCCCCTACCCGGCCGGCGGCGATCACGGCACCCTCAATGTGGCGGCCTACCACTGGGGCCAGGACTTCGACACCTGGCTGATCCCGGCCATGCGCGTGGTGGTCGACTTTGGCCGCGAGGAGCCGATGATCGGCCTCAACAGCTCTGGCCAGTCCGGCAACCCAGCCAGCCCGCACTATGCCGATGGCATCGACGCCTGGCTCAAGGGCGGCTACATGAGCTTCCCGTTCCAGAGCCGCAACATCGACAAGGTCTACGGCAACAAGCGCCTGCTGTTGATGCCGGGGAAGTAGCGCACGCCGATAGCTTACAGGGCGCCTCAGGGCGCCCTTTTTCATGCAGCCCCGCAGCAGCGCGAGCCATACCGGCCATCATTTCGCTATGCGGCGCGGTGCTTTCGTTAATTGCCAGCAGATATATAGGCTTTCACGTAAATCCTTAAACAGTTTAAAAACAGCCCTTTACAGCTGACTTATCGCACTACACTTCACATTGAGCGGCTAACCCCGCTCCCGGCGGGGTCTTTATTAAAATCAAAAACAGCTGCCAAGCACCCGACCCCGCCGGCACCCTCCGCGAGGGCATCATGGGAATTGCCGCTAACGAACTGTGCCAACACGTCATCCGCCCTACCCTGCTCTATCTCGGGCGCCACTCAGCCACCGCCGAAGCCCTGCTCCTGGGCGCTGCCGCCAGCCAATCGGCACTCGGCGCCGCACTCGACGACCCGCATGGCCATGGCCTGTACCGCATCAGCGAACTGCGCCATCAACTGCTCTGGGACCAGCACCTGGCCCATGACCCGGACCTCGCCAGCCTGGTGCGCGGCCTGGCCAGCCAGCATGCCTTTCTCGGCGCCCCGCACCTGGAGCTGATCGTCAACCTGCGCTACGCCACCGCTATCGCCTGGCTGATGATCGAAGTCGAGCACCCGCAGCTGCCCGCCGCCGACGACCTGCACGGTCTGGCGCGCATCTGGCGGCGCGTGTTCCAGCCGCGCGGTCACCTGCGCGACTTCCTGCGCGCCTGGCACCACTGTGTGCCGGAGCAGCCGCGGGCTGCCTGAAGTCAGGCGATGACGCTCCGGTCACTCGGTCGAATACAGGTGCTTATCGATAACCGATCATCGCCCTGCTTTATTTTCTGACCCATCAGACAGCTACATATCCCTGATTTCATTAACGAATCTTCACGAAAAAGACAGACTTAAGCGGTTGGCAAGCCTTCGCAAAACGCGTAGTTTGCCGCCCTCATTTTTGCTGTTCGTGAGCTTGCTAATGAAACAACTCTGGTGCAAAACCACCCTCGCTCTGGCCATCGGCGCCATTTCCACTCACAGCCTGGGCAATGGAGTTGCCATCAACGAACAAAGCGTCAGCAGCATGGGCACCGCCTTTGCTGGACGTGCGTCGTCTGCGCAGGATGCCACTACCCTGTTCGGCAACCCTGCCGGTCTGAGCAAACTCAAGCGTGCCGAAGTGGTCGGCGGCGTCGGCGTGGTCAAGGCCGATGTCGACATCGACGACGCCAGCGCGTCAACCAGCGAAGGCGACATGGTGCCCACCGCAGCCGTGCCGTTCGCCTATTACGCCAGCCCGCTGAACGAAGACTGGCACTACGGTATCGGCCTGTACGTGCCGTTCGGCCTGATCAGCGACTATGAGAAAGGCTTCGGTGGCCGCTACAAGGGCCAGTACAGCAAGGTCGAAGTGGTCACCCTGCAACCGACCCTGAGCTACCGGATCAACGAGCGCGTTTCCGTCGGCTTAGGCCCGACCATCAACAAGATCAAGGGCAAACTGGTCAACCAGCTGGATAACAGCGCCGCATTCGGCAACGGCGAGACCAAGGTCGGCATCAAGGGCGACGACACCGCTCTGGGCTTCAATGCCGGCGTGCTGGTAGATGTCACCGAGCAACTGGCCTGGGGCCTGACCTACCACTCCAAGGTCGATTACACCCTGGAGGGCCGCACCCGCATCACCGGCGGCGACGGCCCGATCTTCGGCCAGTTCAACGGCGAGTACGACGCCCAGCTGGATTTCACCACCCCGGAAATGGTCGACAGCTCGCTGACCTACAAACTGGATGAGCAGTGGACCCTCTACGGGGGCGCCACCTGGACCCGCTGGAGTCGTCTGCAGGAAATCGTCGTGGAAAACCAGGGCACACCCAGCCTTGGCACGCTGCAGCCGATTGCCGAGGTCAGCGAGCAGCTCCAGTGGCAGGACACCTGGTCCTACGCCATCGGCGCCGCCTACCAGCTGAACCCGCAATGGGTACTGCGCACAGGCTTCGCCCTGGATGCCTCACCGGCCGCCAATGACAACCGTACCGTGCGCATCCCCGTGGGCAACCGCAAGGTGTTCTCCCTCGGTGCCGGCTGGTCGCCCACGGCCGACATGACCATCGACGTGGCCTACACCTACCTGCGCGAGAGCGAGGCCTCGGTCAATCAGCACTCCACCGAGCTGGCCGGTGCGGAAATTGCGCCTGGTTTCAGCGCCACCTACAACAACAGTGCTCATGGCCTGGGCGCACAGGTCACCTACCGTTTCTGACGACGGGAACTGCACATGAAAAAGCCGGGCAATTGCCCGGCTTTTGTATTCACGCTTCTCAGGGCTGGCTGGCAATCGCCTTATCCACCGCCTCGATCAGCGCCGCATCATCCGGCTTGGTCAGGCTGGAGAAGCTGGCAATCACCTTGCCATCGCGCCCCACCACGTACTTGTAGAAATTCCAGCGCGGCGCACTGGTCTGCGCGGCCAGCTCGCGGAACAGCGGAATGGCATCATCGCCGCTGATCACCTGCGGCTCGCTCATGGCGAAGGTCACGCCGTAGTTGACGAAGCACACCTTGGCGGTGTCCTCACTGTTGTCCGCTTCCTGCTTGAAGTCATCGGACGGCACGCCGAGCACCTCCAGGCCCTGCTCTTTGTAGCGCTGGTACAGCGCCTCCAGGCCCTTGAACTGCGGAGTGAAACCACAGTTGCTGGCGGTATTGACCACCACCAATGGCTTGCCGGCAAAACGCTGGCACAGATCGATACGCTCCTTGGAACGCAATTGCTGCAGCTCGCCCTGCAACAGCGGCGGGCATTCGGCCGCCAGCAGCGACCCGCTGAACAGCCCGACCAGCAATGCCAGGGCACTACGCGACATGCTCATGATGACAACCTCTGCACTGAATCCAGAGGCAACGCTACTCGCCTTGCCAGCCCGCGGCAACGCTTAGCACAGGCCCATGCCCAGCTGCAGCGCGGCCAGGCCGACCTGCTGCCAGCCCCACCAGGCCAACAGCAGTAAACCGGCAATCCCCAGCGCGCTGAGCAGCGCCGTGGCGCGCACACTCATGCAACGCCTCCCGCCGCCTGCAGACGGGCTACCGGCTGTTCGCGTACCGGCCAGTTGAGCGCCGCGGCGAGCAGGCCGAGGGCGATGGAGATCTGCCAGACCAGGTCGTAGCTGCCGGTGTGGTCGTACAGGTAGCCACCCAGCCAGCCACCGAGGAAGGCGCCGAGCTGGTGGAAGAGAAACACGATGCCGCCCAGCATCGACAGGTTGCGCACACCGAACAGGGTGGCCACGGTGCCATTGGTCAGCGGTACGGTGGACAGCCACAGCAAACCCATGGCGATACCGAAGGCATAGGCGCTCCAGGCGCTCAACGGGGTGTAGAAGAACGCCACGATCACCACCGTGCGCGCCAGGTACAGGGCGGTCAGCAGGCGCGGCTTGGACAGCCGGCCGCCAAGCCAGCCAGCGATATAGGTGCCGAACACATTGAACAGCCCGACCAGCGCCAGCACCGTGGTGCCGACCATGGCCGGCAGGTGCTGGTCGACCAGGTAGGCCGGCAGGTGTACGCCGATAAACACCACCTGGAAGCCGCAGACGAAGAAGCCCAGCGCCAGCAGCCAGAAGCCGGAGTGCGCGCAAGCCTCGCGCAGCGCCTCGCCCAGGCTCTGCTCGGCGCCCAGCGACGGCAGCGGCTCGTCACGCACCAGCAGCGCCAGCGGCACGATCAACGCCACCAGCAGGCCCAGCGCCAGCAGCGCGGCGGACCAACCCAGCCAGCCGATCAGACCGAGCGAGCCCGGCAACATGGCGAACTGACCGAAGGAGCCGGCCGCCGCCGCAATGCCCATGGCCATGCTGCGTTTCTCCACCGGCACGGCGCGGCCGACCACGCCGAGCAGCACCGAAAAAGACGTACCGGACAGGCCGATACCGATCAGCAGGCCGGCGCTCAGCGACAACGACGCGGCCGAGTCGGCATGGCCCATCAACAGCAAGCCGGCGGCATACAACAGGCCACCGACGGCGATCACCCGGCGCGCGCCGAAACGGTCGGCGATGGCCCCGGTCACCGGCTGCGCCAGACCCCAGATCAGGTTCTGCAGGGCGATGGCAAAGGCGAACACCTCACGGCCCCAGCCGAACTCGCTGCTCATTGGCGTGAGGAACAGGCCGAAGCCGTGACGGATTCCCAACGACAGCGCCAGGATCAGCGATGCCCCGAGCAACACCCAGCCACTGGTACGCCATACCGAAGTCATGCTTTATCCCTTATACAAACAGCCAGGCCGGTCGTGGATCAACAGCATCACTGTATATACCCGCATTAAGCCGAACACCCGCTACAGCTAGGCAGCAAGCAAGCGGAACAGTTACGTAGGGCGGGTGAAACCCGCGTCACGCTTACGCGGGTTTCACCCGCCCTAGGTGTAGCGGCTCAGATCAGCGCCAGGGTCAGCAACACCGCGCACTCGGCCAGCTCCAGCAGCGCCCCGGCGGTATCGCCGGTGGTGCCACCCAGGCGGGCGAGGAAGGCGCGGCGCAGCAGGAAGAAAGCCAGCAACGCGCTGCCGATGGCCAACAGCCCAGCCCAGCCAAACAGCAGCATGGCCAGCGCGTTGCCGGCCAGCACTAGCGGCAGTTGCTGACGCGGCAGGTGTTCGCTAAGCGCCTGGCCCAGGCCGCCGGCGCGCACATAGGGGGTGGTGAGGAACAGCAGCGGCAACAGCCAACGCCCCAGCCAGGGCGCCAGCAGCAGCGCGCTCCACTGCCCGGCCTGCAGCAGCGCGACCAGGGCAGCGAACTTGAGCAACAGCAGCAGCACCAGCACCACCACGGCGATCGGCCCGCTGCGCGGGTCTTTCATGATCGCCAGGGTGCGCTCGCGGTCGCCGTAGCCACCGACCCAGGCATCCGCCGTGTCGGCCAGGCCGTCCAGGTGCAGGCCGCCGCACAGGCCGACCCACAGCGTCAGCAGCAGCGCCGCCTGCAGCAACGCCGGCGCACCGTTGAGCAGCAGTTGCGCGAGCAACAACAGGCCGCCGAGCAGAACGCCGACCGCCGGGTACCACAGCAGCGAACGGCCCAGCTGCTGGGGTGCCGGCATGCCCGCCAGGCTCACCGGCAGGCGGGTGAGGAACTGCAGGGCGATCAGCAGCGGCTCGGCCAGGCGCATGCTCAGGCTTCGCGCAGGCTCAGGTCGGCCGCGACCTGCAGGCGATGCAGCGCGGCATGGCCGACCTCGACCTGCAGCATCTGCTGCTGCGGCAGGCCGCGGGCCTGGGCCAGCAGCAGGCGCATCACCCCGCCATGGGTCACCAGCAGCACGCGCTGGCCGGCCAGTTCCTGTTGCAGGCGCTCGATGGCGGCCATCACCCGTGCGGCGAAGTCGCGTACCGGCTCGGCATTCGGTGGGGTGAAGTTGAACGGATCGTTCCAGAAGCTGCCCAGTGCTTCGGTGTCCTCGAGGAGGATTTCCGCGGCATTGCGCCCTTCCCAGTCGCCGAAGTGCAGCTCGCGCAGATCGGCCTCGATGCGCAGTGGCAGGCCCTTGGCCTCGGCCAGCTGGCGGGCGAAGGCCTCGCAGCGCTGCAGCGGCGAGCTGATGATCAGGTCCCAGCCGCCCTGTTCGACCAGGGTCGCGTGCATCTGCTGCCAGCCGCGCTCGCTGAGGGCGTCGTCCAGGCTGCCACGAAAACCGTTGCCGCCGGTGGTCTCACCGTGGCGCAAAAGATCCAGCTGCAAACTCATCAACCTTGCTCCTGTACTGCTGCTTCAGAAAAAGTCGCCATCTGCCCGTGCAGCGCGCACGCCAGGCGCAACAACGGCACCGCCAGCGCCGCGCCGCTGCCCTCACCCAGGCGCAGGCCCAGTTGCAGCAACGGCGCGGCCTCGAGGGCGGCGAGCACGTGGCGATGGCCCGGCTCGGCGCCGCTGTGGCTGAACAACAGCCAGTCCGCCACGCCCGGATTCAGGCGCACCGCCAGCAGGGCCGCGACGCTGCAGATAAAGCCATCGACCAGCACGCTGACACCCTGCTGCGCGCAGGCCAGGTAGGCGCCGGTCAGCGCGGCGATCTCCAGACCGCCCAGGCGCTGCAGGCAATCCAGCGGCGCGCGGGCCTGACCGTGCAGGGCCAGGGCAGATTCGACGGCGCGGATCTTACGCGCCATACCGGCGCTGTCCAGCCCGGTACCGGGGCCGACCAGCTCGTTCAGTTGCTTGTCCAGCAGCACGCAGGCCAGCGCGCTGGCCGCCGTGGTGTTGCCGATGCCCATCTCGCCGCCGATAAACAGCTGACAGCCGGCAGCCGCGGCGCGCTCGGCCACCACGCGGCCGACCTGCAGCGCAGCCAGGCACAGTTCGCCGCTCATCGCCGGCACCTGGGTAAAATTCGCCGTGCCCGGCGCCAGTTGATGCTGGCAGACCCCGGCCATGGCCGGCGCCGGTTCGACCGTGCCGAGGTTGTGCACTTCCAGGGTCGCGCCCAGCTGGCGGGCCAGCACGCTGATGGCCGCGCCACCGCCGGCAAAGTTGCCGAGCATCTGCACGGTCACCGCCTGCGGATAGGCCGACACGCCTTCGGCGACCACGCCATGGTCGCCGGCGAAGATGCTGATCCACACCTGATCCAGCGCGGGACGCACGCGGCCCTGCTGGGCGGCCAGGCGCACCGCCAGCGGTTCCAGCTGGCCGAGTGCACCGGCCGGCTTGGTCAGCTCCGCCTGGCGCTGCAGGGCCTGGGCGGCCACCTGCTGGTCGAGCGGTCGGCAGCTCGCCTGCCACCAGAATGCACTCACAGGCGTTCTCCTTTCAGAAGCATGGGCAGGCCGGCGACGGTGAACACCACCCGCTGGCTGCGTTCGGCCAGGGCCTGGTGCAACCAGCCGGCCTCGTCGACATAACGGCGGGTCAGCTCGCCCAGCGGCACCACGCCGAGGCCGGTTTCGTTACTGACCAGAATGATCCGCCCCGGCAACCCGGCCAGGCCGTCCAGCAGCGCCGCACGCTCGGCCTGCAGACGTGTTTCGTCGTCCAGCATCAGCAGGTTGGTCAGCCACAGGGTCAGGCAGTCGACCAGCAGGCAGCGGCCCTCGCCCGCCTGCTCGCGCAGCACCCGGGCCAGCTCCAGCGGTTCCTCGACCAGCGCCCAGCCGGCCGGGCGCCGCGCCCGATGCTGGGCGATGCGCTCGCTCATCTCGCCGTCCAGCGCCTGGCTGGTGGCGATATAGGTCACCGCCAGGCCGCTTGCCTCGGCCATTTTCTCGGCCAGGCGGCTCTTGCCGGAACGGGCGCCGCCGAGGATCAATTCAACCATCTCTCACTTTCCTCGTGCACCGTGCGCACCGGCAGATGGCCATGGCGCACTGGAGACTATTTCGTCTCTCGAAAACTCCCCTCTCCCACTTGTGGGAGAGGGGCCGGGGGAGAGGGAGTTGACTAACACACCCTCTCCCCAACCCTCTCCCGTAAACGGGAGAGGGGGCCAAAGCAGTTCGCAGCTGTTCTACACACTCTTTGTACTGGTCAACCCATCCCACACAATTCACGCAGCCGGGCGGTATCCAGATGCGCCTCGACCAGATCGGCCAGGCGCTCGATGTCGCGTTCGCGCAGGGCATGGTAGTCCACCGTCTGCACGTCATGCAGGCCGGCCCAGCGCAGCAGCGCGCCACAGGCCTCGCTCGATTCGAACAGCCCGTGCAGGTAGGTGCCGAGCACCTGGCCATCGGCGCTCATGCCACCGTCCAGCCGACCGTCGTCGAGTTGCACCGCGCCATTCAGTCCGGCACCCGTGCTGACTCCAGCATGGATCTCGTAGCCGCTCACCGCCGCCTGTTCCAGGCACAGCCGGCCCTGCACATTGCGCAGCTGCTTCTCCGCCTCCAGCACGGTGGCGAAGTCCAGCAGGCCAAGGCCGGCGCTACTGCCGGGCGCGCCTTCCAGGCCGTGGGGATCGTCGATCTGCGTGCCGAGCATCTGCAGGCCGCCGCAGATGCCGAGCAGCTTGCCGCCGTAGCGCAGATGCTTGTCGATGGCCGCCGGCCAGCCCTGCTCACGCAGGAAGGCCAAGTCGGCGCGCACGCTTTTCGAGCCGGGCAGGATGATCAGGTCGGCCGGCGGGATGGCCTGGCCCGGGCCGATGAACTGCAGGTCGACCTGCGGGTGCAGGCGCAGCGGATCGAAATCGGTGTGGTTGCTGATGCGCGGCAGCACCGGCACCACGACCTTGAGCGATTGCCCGGCCTGGGTCACCTGGCGCGTGGCGATCGCGTCTTCGGCTTCCAGATGAAAGTCCATCAGGTACGGCAACACGCCGAGCACCGGCTTGCCGGTGCGCTGCTCCAGCCAGTCCAGGCCCGGTTGCAGCAGGCTGAGGTCGCCACGGAAGCGGTTGATCACGAAGCCCTGCACCCGCGCCTGCTCGCTCTCGGAAAGCAGTGCCAAGGTGCCGACCAGATGGGCGAACACGCCGCCCTTGTCGATATCGGCGATCAGGATCACCGGGCAATCCACCGCCTCGGCGAAGCCCATGTTGGCGATATCGCCGGCGCGCAGGTTGATCTCCGCCGGCGAGCCGGCGCCCTCGACCATCACCACCGGGTACTGCGCACTGAGGCGTTGGTGGGATTCGAGCACGGCGGCGCGCGCGGTCTGCTTGTAGTCGTGGTAGGCCACCGCGTGCATGTTGCCGATGGCGCGACCGTGGATGATCACCTGGGCGCCGGTGTCGCTGTTGGGCTTGAGCAACACCGGGTTCATATCGGTGTGCGGCGCCAGGCCGGCGGCCTGGGCCTGCACCGCCTGGGCGCGGCCGATCTCGCCGCCGTCGCTGGTGACCGCCGAGTTGAGCGCCATGTTCTGTGGTTTGAACGGCACTACCGCGACGCCCTGGCGCTTGAGCCAGCGGCACAGGGCCGTCACCAGGGTGCTCTTGCCGGCATCGGAGGTGGTGCCCTGCACCATCAAGGTGGCGCTCATCGCGGCATCTCCTGCAGGGCCTGCTCCAGCCGTTGCCAGCCGGCCTCGTCGGCGGGCAGGCCGAAGCGCAGGCAGCGGGTCTCGGCAAACAGACGTACGAGAATGCCACGCCGGGCGAAATAGCCATGCAGGCCGACTGCCTGCTGCTGCGCGACCAGCTGGAACAGCGCGGTGCCACCCGCCGGCGCCAGGCCATGGGCGCTGAGCAGCACGGCCAGGCGCAGACCGTCGGCCTGCAGGCGCTCGCGCTGGGCCTGCTGGCCGGCGCTGTCCTGCAGGATGGCGGTGGCGACCGCCCGCGTCGGGCCGCTGATGGTCCAGGGGCCGAGGCGCTCGTCCAGGCGCTCCAGCAGGGTCGGTTCGGCCAGGACGAAACCCAGACGGATGCCAGCCAGGCCGAAGAACTTGCCGAACGAGCGCAGCACGATCAGCCCCGGCAACTGGCTGAAGGCCGCCAGGCTGTGCTCGGGCGTGCAGTCGATGAACGCCTCGTCCACCACCAGCCAGCCGCCGCGCTCGGCCAGGCGGGCGTGCCAGTCGAGCAGCTGCTGCGGCGCGAGCAGCCGCCCGGTCGGGTTGTTGGGGTTGATCAGCAGCAGCACATCGAGGCGTTCCAGGGCGCGGCCCACCGCGCCTTCGCCGAGCTCGGTGACCTGATGGCCCTCGCGGCGCCAGGCCTCGGCATGTTCGGCGTAGGTCGGCGAAACGATCCCTACCCGCCCCGGCCGGCGCAACTGCGGCAGGGCCTGGATCGCCGCCTGGGAACCGGCCACCGGCAGCAAGGCAGGCACGCCGTAGTAGTCACGCGCCGCCGCTTCCAGGCCATCGTCAGGCTCGGGCAGACGACTCCAGGCCGTCGCCGGAATCGCCGGCAACGGCCAGCCATAGGGCGCGATGCCGGTGGACAGATCCAGCCAGTCGGCCAGGACGATGCCATAGCGCTGCGCCGCCGCACGCAGGCGGCCACCGTGTTCAAGCAAGGTAAAGACTCCCGATCAGTAACAGCGCCAGCCACAGCAGCACGCCGCCATTGACCAGATTGAGCGCCCGTTCGATATCCCGCGCCCGCGCCTGCGGCCCCGCACCCAGCACGGTGCGCACATGCAGCTCGCCATGATAGGTCGCCGCACCGCCCAGGCTCACGCCGAGGGCGCCGGCACCGGCGGCCATCACCGGCCCGGCATTCGGGCTGTCCCACTGCGGCGCTTGCTGCTGCCAGCAGCGCAGGGCCAGGGCGGTCTTGCCGAGCAGCGCATAGGTCAGCGCCACCAGGCGCGCGGGGAGGTAGTTGAGGCCATCGTCGATCTTCGCCGCGGCCCAGCCGAAGCGTTCGAAACGCGGGTTGCGGTAGCCCCACATGGCGTCCAGGGTGTTGCTCAGGCGATAGAGCACCACACCCGGCGCACCGGCGACGAGGAACCAGAACAGCGCGGCGAACACCGCGTCCGAGCCGTTCTCCAGTACCGACTCGGTGCCGGCGCGGGCCACGCCTTCGCTGTCCAGTTCGGCGGTCTGCCGGCTGACCATATAGCCGACGCGCTGGCGTGCCTCGGGCAGATCGCCCAGGCGCAGGGCCTGGGCCACCGGCAGCGCGTGCTCGCCGAGGCTGCGCAGGCCGAGGGCGGCGTACAGGGCCAGCACCTCCACCAGCCAGCCGAGATAGGGCAGGCGCGCCAGCAGCAGGCTGAGCAGGGTCAGCGGCAATACCGCCAGGCACCAGCCGGTGACGCCGTGACTGCGCCAGCCATGACCACCGCTGTTGAGGCGCCGTTCGATGCGCTGCGCCAGGCCGCCAAAGGCCACCAACGGGTGCCAGCGTTTGGGTTCGCCGAGCAGGCCATCCAGGGTCACTCCAGCCAGGGTGGCCAGCAGCAGGCTCATTCCTGTTGCCCCCAGCTGTCGGTGAACAGCAGCTCCTGCAGCGGTCGCGGTGTGGCCCAACCTTCCTGGACCAGCATCGGTTCGCGGTAGAAGGCGGTCACCGGGCCCAGGCAGAGAATAGCCAGCGGCTTGCTGCCGACCGGCATGTGCAGCAGCTCGGCCAGCGCCTGCGGCTCGAACAGCGACACCCAGCCCAGACCCAGGCCTTCGGCGCGCGAAGCCAGCCAGAGGTTCTGGATGGCGCAGGCCAGGGAGGCCAGATCCATTTCCGGCAGGGTGCGGCGGCCAAAGATGTGTTTCTCGCGCTCATCCATCAGCGCCACCACCAGCAGCTCGGCGCAATCGCGGATACCCTCGACCTTGAGCCGCATGAATTCGTCACTGCGCTCGCCCAGGGCCTCGGCGGTGCGCACCCGCTCGGCCTCGACCTGGGCATGGATGGCTTCGCGCAGCGCCGGGCGGGTGATGCGGATAAAGCGCCAGGGCTGCATCAGGCCGACGCTGGGCGCCTGGTGCGCCGCTTCGAGCAGGCGCGCGAGCAGCTCCGGGGCCACCGTGCCGCCGGCGAAGTGGCGCATGTCGCGGCGCTCGGCAATCGCCCGGTAGACCGCGGCACGCTCTGCAGGACTGAAGGCATGCTCGGTCATGGCAACAGCAGCCCGGCGGCGGCCTGCGGGTTGGACGGCAGGTAGAAGTGGATATAGGAGGCGGTCAGCCGACCCAGGCGATAGACCGCCTCGCTGGCCGGGCGCTGGTTCGGGCTGCTGCCACGTGCCAGCGGCTCGACGGGCGAGTCGAGCTGCGAATGGTGGTAGGTGTGGCCGCGCAGCAGGCCTTCCGGCAGCTCTACTTGCTGCAGACCGAGGGCGGCCATGCGCGGCTGCATCTGCGCGTGGCCGGGCAGCAGGCCGAGCAGTTCGGCGCTGTGGCCGACCTTGTCGGTCAGGCGGTCGAGCAGGTAGAGCATGCCGCCGCACTCGGCGAGGATCGGCTTGCCAGCGGCCTGATGCACATGGATCGCCTCGCGCATGGCCAGGTTCTGCGCCAGTTGCTGCAGGTGCAGCTCCGGGTAGCCGCCGGGCAGGTAGAGGCTGTCCACCTCGGGCAACTGGCGCTCGCGCAGCGGCGAGAAGAAGCACAACTCGGCGCCAAGCCGGCGCAGCAGGTCGAGGTTGGCCTGGTAGAGGAAGGCGAATGCGGTATCGCGGGCCACGCCGATGCGCACGCCGGCCAGCAGTGGCTCGAGCGACTGGTCAACCTGCGCGGCGAAGCGCACCGGGTCCGGCAGGGCATCGCCGGCGCTGGCCAGCAGCGCATCGGCCGCCGCATCCAGGCGCGCATCCAGGTCGGCCAGCTCCTCGGCCTGGACCAGGCCCAGGTGGCGGCTGGGCAGCTCCAGCGCGGCGCTGCGCGGCAAAGCGCCGTACCAGCGGATTGCCGGCGGCAGGCTGTCGCGCAGGATCTCGCCATGCCGTGCGCTGCCGGTGCGGTTGGCCAGCACCCCGGCGAACGGCAGATTGTGCTGGAAGTTGGCCAGGCCATAGGCCAGGGCGCCGAAGGTCTGCGCCATGGCGCTGCCATCGATCACCCCGAGTACCGGCACCTGGAAGCGCCGCGCCAGGTCGGCGGCCGAGGGGCTGCCGTCGAACAGGCCCATCACCCCTTCGATGAGGATCAGGTCGGCCTCCCCCGCCGCCTCCCAGAGCAGGCGCCGGCATTCGTCCTCGCCGACCATCCACAGGTCGAGCTGGTACACCGCCTGGCCCGAGGCACGGGCGAGGATCATCGGGTCGAGGAAATCCGGTCCGCACTTGAACACCCGCACACGCTTGCCGGCCCGCGTATGCAGGCGCGCCAGGGCGGCGGTGACGGTGGTCTTGCCCTGGCCGGAGGCCGGGGCGGCGATCAGCAGGGCCGGGCAGCTGCGTGCAGTCATTGCCCTCTCCCCGGCCCTCTCCCGCAAGCGGGAGAGGGGGCGTTAAGGGATAGATTTGCGTGCGCCGCTGCCCTCGCCCATTTATGGACGACGACTGCATGCAGGCGGATCGAGTAGCCCGGATGCAATCCGGGGTGGGCGGCTTCCCGGATTGCATCCGGGCCAGGGTAAACAGGGCTCAAAACTCGATCCCCTTCTGCGCCTTCACCCCGGCCTTGAAGGCATGCTTGACCAGGCTCATCTCGGTGACGGTGTCCGCTGCGTCGAGCATCCCCGGCAAGGCGCCGCGGCCGGTCACCACCACATGTTGCAGTAGCGGGCGCGCCTCGATGTCGGCGAGCACCGCGTCCAGCTCCAGGTAGCCGTGCTTGAGGGCGATATTCAGCTCGTCGAGTACCACCAGGCCGACCTGCGGGTCATTCAGCAGTTGCCTTGCCACCGCCCAGGCCGCGCCGGCCTTGTCGATGTCGCGCTGGCGGTCCTGGGTTTCCCAGGTGAAGCCCTCGCCCATCACGTGGTAGCTGACTTCCTCGGGGAAGCGGCGGAAGAAGCTTTCCTCGCCGGTGCTGGCGGCGCCCTTGATGAACTGCACCACGCCGACCTTGATGCCGTGGCCGAGGGCGCGAGCGACCATGCCGAAGGCCGAGCTGCTCTTGCCCTTGCCGTTGCCGCTGTGCACCAGCAGCAGGCCGTATTCGTTCTGGGCCTGGGCGATCTTTTCGTCGATCAGCGCTTTCTTGCGCTGCATGCGTGCCTTGTGGCGTTCGTCGCGCGCGGCGGACTCGCTCATCTACAACTCCTCGCGACCGGCTGCGGCGCGGCAAAGCAGCAGCACCGCGACCCTCGTCAGGCACGGTGCAGAAGCAGAATAGGGGCAGCAGCAGGACAAGACGCGGGCAGGCCGCACGGACCCACCCACCCGCAAAGCCCGCCGCAATGCCGTGGATCGCTACAGGCCGGTCTCCGGGCTTGTGAGCGGAATCTACAGACTCCCGGTCGCGCCTTCCCATGTCGAATGACACAGTGGCTGGATGCGACCGTTGACTCACCTACCGTTGCGGGGGCAGCGCCGGACTGTTCGACTGAATGAACCGGCTTCCCTGTTTCACCCCGTGGACGCGTCGCGACCGGGGCACCTGATGCTGGCGGCAGGGTAGAGGCTGGGCCGGGGCGCGTCAACGCCGAGCGCGGCCCCGAAGACCCTGTCGCGGATCTCGGATACTCCCCTCTACCACTTGTGGGAGAGGATTGCATGGAGGCCAGCCGAAAGGCTGAGAAGAGGAAGTGGGACTACTCACCCTCTCCCGTAAACGGGAGAGGGGGAAAATCGCATGGCCTAGGACAGGCCCTGCAACAACTCCAGGGCCCGGTCGAAGTCGAAGCTCTCGACCTGCTGTCCCACCTGACGCAGACGCTCGGCCAGCAGCGGATCGAGGGCCAGGCCCTGCAGTTCGTACAGGGCCTCCTGCGCCGCAGTGTCGCTCTCGCCCAGCAGGCGCCTGAGCTTGTCCAGCGACGCCTGCAGCTCGGCGCCAAGCGTGAGTGCCGGTGCCGCTGCGCCGCCCTGTTCCACCTCGACCAGCCCCACCAGGCCTGCCAGCAGCGGCTGCAACTGCCGTTCGACCTCGGCCACCAGCGGCTCCAGAACCGCCTCCGCCGCCCCCTCCTTGCAGGCCAGCTCCAGCGCCGTGGCGGCCTGCGCCAGGCCGCGGGCACCGATATTCCCCGCGCTGCCGCGCAGGCTATGGGCCAGGCGCGCCGCCGCCGAGGCATCGCTGTCCGCGCGGGCGGCGAGGAACTCGGCGCGGAAATCGCCCTGGCTGGAGCGGAACTTGCGCAGCAGGCGCAGGTAGAGATCAACCTTGCCCATGCTGGTGGCCAGGCCGGCTGCCAGGTCGATACCGGGCAGACTCTCGGGCAGGCCCGCCCCTGGTGCCACGCTGGCTGGCAAGTGCCGGGCCGCCTGGGCAACACGCCCGGGCTTGGGATGGATCCACTTGGCCAGGGTGGCGAACATGTTCTCGACGTTGAGCGGCTTGGAGATATGGTCGTTCATCCCGCAGGCCAGGGTTCGCTCGCGGTCCCCGGCCATGGCGTTGGCGGTCATGGCGATCACCGGCAGCTTGGCCAGCTGCGGCTGCTCGCGAATCTTGCGGGTGGCGGTGTAGCCGTCCATCACCGGCATCTGGCAATCCATCAGCACGCCATCGAAATCGGCATCCTCGGCCAGCCGATCGAGCGCCTGCTGACCATGTTCGGCCAGGCACAGCTCGACGCCGGCGCTCTCCAGCAGCTCGCGGGCCAGCTCCCGGTTCAGCTCGTTGTCCTCCACCAGCAACAACCGCGCCCCCTGCAGACTGGCCATGGCGCTGGCGCTCTGATCGGAGCGCGCAGTGGCACGGGTATCAATCTGCGAGGTCTTGCCGAGCATGTTGCCGATCGCTTCCAGCAGGGTCGACGGGGTCACCGGCTTGGTCAGCACCACCGGCAGCTGCAGACCATGCTTGCCAGCCTCCTCCTGAGCCTCCTCGCGGCCGAAGGCGGTGACCATGATCACCGACGGCGTGTGCGCCAGGCTGACGGCATGCATCTGCCGCACCGTCTCCACGCCATCCATGTTCGGCATGCGCCAGTCCATCAGCACCAGGTCGTAGGGCAGCGCCTTGCGCTCGGCCTCGACCAGCATGCTCAGTGCCGAGTCGCCGCTGTCCGCCACGTCGACCTCGACGCCGAAGCTGCGCGCCATGCCGGAGAGAATCTCACGCGCACTGGCGTTGTCGTCGACCACCAGCACGCGGGTGCCCAGCAACTCATCGGCGGTAAACATACGCCGCGGCTGGGTGTCGCGCTGCACGCCGAGACACACCTGGAAGTGGAAGGTGGAGCCGCGCCCAGGTTCGCTCTCGACCCAGATGCGCCCGCCCATCAGTTCCACCAGGTGCTTGGAAATGGCCAGGCCCAGGCCAGTGCCGCCGTACTTGCGGGTGGTCGAGCTGTCGGCCTGACTGAAGGACTGGAACAGCCGTCCGCACTGCTCGGCGCTCATGCCAATACCGCTGTCGTGCACCCAGAAGTGCAGCTGTATCTGCTCCGCGTCGCCACCCTCGCGCTCCACGCCCACCACTATCTCGCCCTGCTCGGTGAACTTGGCCGCGTTGTTGCCGAGGTTGATCAGCACCTGGCCCAGGCGCAGCGGATCGCCAACCAGCGCGGTCGGCAGCTCGGCCGCGACGTTGAACAGCAGCTCCAGGCCTTTGTCCTCGGCCTTCAGGCCGATCATGCTGGCGAAATTGTCGAGCACGTCCTCCAGGTAGAAGGGAATGCGCTCGAGTTCCATCTTGCCGGCCTCGATCTTGGAGAAGTCGAGGATGTCGTTGATGATCCCCAGCAGGTTCTCCGCCGAGCGATGCACTTTCTCGATGTAGTTGCGCTGTTTGTTGTCCAGCTCGGTGCGCAGCGCCAGGTAGCTCATGCCGATGATGGCGTTCATCGGCGTACGGATCTCGTGGCTCATGTTGGCGAGGAAATCGCTCTTGGCCCGCGTCGCCTCCTCGGCCACCGCACGGGCCTCGCTCAGCGCCGTGACATCGATATTCACCCCGGTGGCGCGCAGCGGCTTGCCGTCGGGGGAGCGAATGAAGCGGCTCAGCGATTTGAAGGTGCGCACCGCACCATCGCTTTGCCGCACGATGCGAAAATCGATCTCCTGGCGATCGAGACCGCTGTCGATCGCATGCTCGAACATGCCACTGGCATGCGCGGCGTCATCGGGATGCAGCAGCGCTTTCCAGTGCTCCAGAGTGCCCCCGAAGCCGCCCGGCTCGAGGCCGAACATCTTTTCCAGCTGCGGCGTCCAATAGTCGCGGCCGGAGACCAGATCAACGTCGAACAGGCCGATGTCGCCTGCTTCCTGCGCCAGATTGAGGCGTTCGCTGGCCGTGCGCAGCTTGGCCTCCATCGCCCTGCGCTCACTCACATCACGCACCGAGGCACAGACGCAGACGCCGTACCCCTCCAGAGCCGGCAAACGCGACAGGCCGATTTCCACCGAGAATAGGCTGCCGTCCTTGCGCACCCCCTGCAGGTCATCCAGGTTGGCGCCCATCTGCCGGGTGCTGCCGTGGGCGATGAAGTCGTTGCGCAAACCCACATGGCGCTCGCGAATTGCCGCTGGCACCAGGCGTTCGATGGGTTCGCCACCCAGCTCACCAGCACCGTAACCGAACAGCTGATCCAGTTGCGGGTTGCTCAGCAGGATGCGTCCGTCGGCACCGATCACCAGCATGCCGTCCGGCGCCGCTTCGATGATCCCGCGGAACCAGGCCTCGGTGGCGCGCAGTGCGTTTTGCTGGGCCTCCAGCTCCTCGGCCTGCTGTTCCAGCTGCTGCGCCTGGGCCTCCATCTCATCGGCTTGGCGACGCGTCTCCGTCAGCAGGGCCTGAACCGCCTGATTGCGCTCGAGGATGGCCATGGCCGCAGCCAACCGCGGCAGCGCCTCCTGAAACAGCAGGGCCTCGCGCTCGGCCAAGGGTTGCAGCCCGGCCAGTTCGAGCACGCCGAGCAGGCGCTCGCCGCGCTGCACCGGCTGCAGCAACAGGTAACTGGCCGGGGCTTCGCCCAGTTGCGAGCGCAGCCGCCAGAACTGCTCCGGCAGCCCCTGCAACTGGCGCGCCTGGCGGTCGACCGCGCACTGCCCGAGCAGGCCCGCGCCGAGCGCCACCTCGGCCTCCGGCGGCCGCTCGGGGTCGATGGCATAGCCGCCCATCAGCTGCAGAGTGGTCGCCCCCTCGTGCACGCTGTAGAGCAATCCCTGGCAGATGCCGAGCAGGCGCGCCATATGCTGCAGGAACACCTGCGCCAGCTCCTCGGGCGTCTCCGTCTGCTGCAGCTCGACCTGCAGCTGGCCGATCTGCGCCCTGATCCAGCGTTGCCGCTCCAGCTGCTGGGACTCGGTCTGCAACTGGGCGATGGCGCGGGCCAGGTCGCCGGTCTCGTTGCGCAGTTCGGTATGCGGAATCGGCTGATCCAGCTGCCCGGCGGCCAGCTGATCGACGGCGAAACGCACCCGATTGAGCGGATTGCGGATCGACTGGCTGACCAGCCATGCCAGCGCCAGCGCCAGTGTCAGTCCACCGAACAGGAGCGTATAGGTGAGCGTGGTGCTGTGCTCGGCGAACGCGGCAATCTGCGTGGTGGTGTCGCGGATGGAGGTTTCCTTGACCTCGGCGATGGCATTGAGCAAGGCGTCGGCCTGCTGATCCAGATGCTGGAACTCATCGCTGTCGAGCAGCTGCTGGGCCTGGCCCAGGCGCCCCTCGCCAGCCAGTTGCACGGCCTGCTCGGCATCGTTGCGCAGGCGTTCCAGCAGCAGCTCGAACTCGGTGAGACGGCCCAGGTTATCGCTGCGCTTGAGGGTCGGGCGGACCTGGGCCAACGCCTGATGCAGCCGTTGCTGGGCCTCCAGCAGCTGTTGCCGGGCCTCGCTGCGGACCCCTGCGTTGCTGGTGCTTACCACTCGCTGCAGCGCCTGCACCATATGCGGCAGTTGCACCCGCGCCTCGTGCAGGTGGGCGATGCCGATCAGCTCTTCGCGGTAGAGCTTCTGCATGTCGTGTTTCAGCGACGCTTGGGTACGCAGACTCTGCACCCCGAGCGCCAGCACCAGCACCAGCAGCGCAGAGAAGCCGAGGACCAGTTTGTGCAGCAGCGACAGACGCTCAAGCAGGGCGAGCAATCGGCTCATGGCAGATTCCCAGTAGACACAACAATGAAAGGCCGCAACGCGCTGCTCAGGACTTTTGCTCCATGCGCTCAAGCGCCGCCCTTTGTTTGGCCAGGTCCTGGTCGTTGTCGGCAAACCGTTCGGCGACGGCGCGGAACTGCTCGACGCAGGCCAGGAAGGCGTCGCAGATATCCGGATCGAAGTGCGAGCCGCGGCCCTGGCGAATGATCTCGACGGCCTGTTCGTGGGGCATCCCCGCCTTGTACACGCGCCGGCTGATCAGCGCGTCGTAGACATCCGCCACCGCCATCAGCCGGGCGCTGATGGGAATATCGTCGGCGGCCAGCCCCTCGGGGTAGCCGCTGCCGTCCCACTTCTCCTGATGGCCGTAGGCGATTTCCTTGGCCAGGCTGAGGAAGTCCACGCGGATGCCCAGCTGATCCTCGGCATGCTGGATGGCATCGCGACCCAGGGTGGTATGGGTCTTCATGATCTCGAACTCTTCCGCGGTGAAGCGGCCGGGCTTGAGCAGGATCGCGTCAGGGATGCCGATCTTGCCGATATCGTGCAGCGGCGCCGACTTGAACAGCAGCTGGATCGTCTCGGCGCTGAGGAAGTGGCGGAAACGCGGGTGCTCGCGCAGGTGCTCGGCCAGCACCTTCATGTAGTGCTGGGTACGACGGATATGGTTGCCGGTCTCGTTGTCACGGGTCTCCGCCAGCGAGGCCATGGCCTGGATGGTGACATCCTGAATGGCGACCACCTCGCGGGTGCGGCGCTGGACTTCCTGCTCCAGAAAGTCGTTCTGATCGCGCAGGAAGTCCGCCGCGGCCTTGAGCTTGAGCTGGGTCTCCACCCGCGCCAGGACCAGCGGTGGACTAATCGGCTTGGTGATGTAGTCGACCGCACCCAGCTCCAGGCCGTGGATCTCATCCTCGGTTGCGGACATGGCAGTGAGGAAGATGATCGGGATATGGCGGGTGCGCGGGTCCTGCTTGAGCTGCTCGGCCACCTCATAGCCGGACAGCCCGGGCATCATGATGTCGAGCAGGATCAGGTCCGGCAGCGGGTCGCCCTGCAGCACCCGCAGGGCCTTCTCGCCGCTATTGGCGGCCTTGACCCGGTAGCGATCCTTGAGCAGGTCGGTCATCAGCATCAGGTTGTCCGGCGTATCGTCGACCACCAGGACGGTGGCAGGCCGGTAGACTTCTTGTTCGACACTCATGGCGAGCAACTCCCTTGCCAGATGGAAGCATTGCCAGGGCGGCATAGCCCCAAGGAAGCTTAGCTAGGGTTTGCCGGAGCCGCCGCGCGACTAGCTCAGCGCTTGCGGCAGAGGGTCAGGCCGTCGCCCAGCGGCAGCAGCGACAGATCGACACGCCGGTCGCTCTTGAGGGTGCGGTTGAGCGCCTGGATCGCGCGGGTGTCGGCGCTGTCCGGGTTCTGCTCGAGCACCCGGCCGCTCCACAGCACGTTGTCGAACAGGATCAGCCCGCCCTGGCGCGCCAGGACCAGGGCGTGTTCCAGGTACACCGGGTAGTTGGCCTTGTCGGCGTCGATGAAGATCAGGTCGAAGCTCTCGCCCTGCCCGCCGCGCTCCAGCGCGTTGAGAGTTTCCAGGGCCGGTGCCAGGCGCAGCTCGATGCGTTCCGCCACCCCCGCCTCATACCAGTAGCGCCGGGCGATGGCGTTGTAATCGCCGGGCAGGTCGCAGCAAATCAGCTGGCCGTCGACCGGCATGGCAGCGGCCATGCACAGGGCGCTGTAGCCGGTGAAGGTGCCGATCTCGAGAATCCGTTTGGCGCCCGTCAGCTGCACCAGCAGGGCCATGAACTGGCCCTGTTCGGGGGCGATTTGCCAGTGCGCACTGGCCAGCTGCGCCGTTTCGTCGCGCAGGCGCTTGAGCAGCGGCGTCTCGCGTAGGGAGACATCCAGCAGGTACTGGTAGAGGTTGTCGTCGAGATTGAGGGTGCGCTGAGTCATGGCTGGCGCGCCAGCTGCGCCGGTGCCAGTACGCGCTTGGCGCTGAGGTAGGTCTTCTGCCAGTAGGCCGTGGACAGGGTGTCCAGGCGCACCGTGCCGCCGCTGGACGGCGCATGGACGAAGCGCCCTTCGCCGACATAGATGCCGGCATGGCTGACCTGGCCGCCGCCATTGGTGGCGAAGAACAGCAAGTCGCCGCTCTGCAGGGCATTGCGGCTGACCGTCGGCGCACGCAGGTTGATCATCTCGCGGGTCGAGCGCGGCAGCTGGATGCCGGCCGAGTTGCGGTACACATAGCCGATCAGGCCGCTGCAGTCGAAGCCGCTGTCCGGGGTGTTGCCACCATAGCGATAGGGTGTGCCAACCAGGCCGATGGCACTCATCAGCACATCATCAGCATTTTCGTTGCCAACGATGGGGAAAGGGTCGACGGGGTAATCAGGAGAGGGAGAGTTGCCGGCGCAGGCGGTAAGCAGCGCGGCGAGGGCTAGCAGGGCGAAGCGAGCCGTGAAATGCATGGGCGGGCGATCCTGGCCGGAATGCGCCCTACTCTGCCGCGTGCCGGACACAGGCGCAAGCCCTGTGCCCTCGCGCCCGCACGGGCTTAACGGTTAACCGAACGCTCGCTCTGCAGCTGCGGAGCCAGTGCCAGGGCGCGCTTGGCTTCCATGTAGCTACGGTTCCAGTAGCTGTCGTCCAGGCTGTCGATGCGCACGCCACCGCTGCGGCTGCTGCTGGAGTGGATGAACTGGTCATCGCCCAGGTAGATGCCGGCATGGCTGACACGGCCACGGCCACGGTTGTTGAAGAAGATGATGTCGCCCGGCTCCAGCTCTTCGCGAGCCACCAGCGGGGCATCCAGGTTGATCATTTCGCGGGTGGAGCGCGGCAGCTGCATGCCGGCTTCTTCACGGAACAGGTAACCGATGAAACCGCTGCAGTCGAAGCCGGATTTCACCGAGGTGCCGCCGAAACGGTACTTGGTGCCGACCAGAGACAGGCCCTGACTGAGGATGCTGTCTGCCAACTGGGGCAGCGCATAGGGTTTGTCGTCGGTGATGTCGGCCATCATCTGCTCGTCGCTGATGTACTCGACGGGTTCTGGCTCGACCGCTAGCTGCTCGATCGGCTGCTGCGGAACCTGGCCGGCACAAGCCGCCAGGAGACTAATCAGTGCAAGAGGCACGAGGGGTGCGAAGCGCTTTAGCATGGGCACGACCGTGTTTGTCTGGTTTTTATAAGGGGGCGACTATGCCGTCTGATGAGCGAGATTGCAAATTCAATGCCGAGAAATGTGACTTAGTAGTTTCGGAAAAACATCTAACGCTCTTCCTGACAGACGGACATCCACCCAGCCACTGAGGTCGGTTGTCGCAGGGTTCACTTCCACGGTGAAACCCCCATTCCTGCGGGCTTGCACCACAGGTTCGACGATATAGGGGAAGCTCGCCGTGGTGCCCACCGCCAGCACCACGTCGAAGCCCTTGTGCACCTGGTCATAAAGCCGACCAATGGCATCCTCCGGCAGCATTTCCTCGAACAGCACCACCGGTGGGCGCAGGATGCCCGCGCATTGGGCACAGCGCGGCGGCAAGGGTCGTTGCAGGTGCTCGGCCAGCTCGGGGTCTGCGGCGCCGCAGGACTGGCAATACAGCGGCGCCAGCTGGCCATGGATCTCGATCAGCCGCTCTGCCGGCGAGCCGGCCTGGCGGTGATAACCATCGATGTTCTGCGTCAGCACCCAGCAGCCGGGCTTACGCCGCTGCAGCTCGGCGATCGCCGCATGGCCGGCATTCGGTTGCGCGCCCAGACAGGCCTTGCCCAGCTCGGCCAGGTACTTCCAGCACAGCGCCGGGTCGCGTTGCAGCATCGGCCCGGACAGCGCCGCCTCGATCGGCAGGCCTTCCGGGGTGAGGCCGTTGTACAGGCCACCGAGGCCACGATAGGTCGGCAGCCCCGAGTCAGCAGACAGGCCGGCACCGGTGATGATCAGCATGCGCTCGGCCCGCTCGATGGCCTGGGCGACGCGGATGATGTCCTGTTCCATCGCACTCTCCTGATGAGCCTGTCGATCTCTTAGCGGGTGCGCCCGGCGAGTCCTGGTGCGTTTGGCGCAGCGAGTGGGTAGCCCGAACCACTCGCAATGAGCCCCCTGCTCCGCTCAGTGCGCGGACCAGACCGCCAGCTCGTTGCCATTCGGATCGGCGAACTGGAAGCGGCGGCCACCGGGGAAGCTGAAGATATCCTTGACGATGCACCCACCACCCTCGCGCACCCGCGCCAGCACGGCTTCCAGGTCATCGGCGTAGAGCACCACCAGCACCGAGCCATTGGCGGTGGTGGCGTTCAGGTTGGCCTGGTAGAAGCCACCATCCAGGCGCCCGTCATTGAAGGCGCAATACTCCGGCCCGTAATCGACGAACTGCCAGCCGAATACGCTGCTGTAGAACGTCTTGGCCAGCTGCAGATCCCTGGCGGGCAACTCGATGTAGTCGATCTTGCGGTCTGCGGGCATGACACTGTTCCTCAATGAAATGGATGACGGCCGGCCAATCGATCAGCGCATGGCTAAGCGCCGGCTCTGGCACAAGCTATTGAGCTGCTGCGCCAGCACCTCGGCGGGCAGACCATAGGTATCCGGCAAGGCACTGTGGTAGCCCGACAGCGCCTGCGAAATCGCCGCGCCACGACCGTGCGGCACATGGCCCTGGGCGAAATTCCAGGCCACCAGCGAGTTGCTGCTGATGCGCACCACCGCGAAACCGGTCACCGCGACCCAGGCAATACGGTGCGCACGAAACAGACTGCAGTAGGTGAAGCCCTGCTCATCCAGATGCAGATAAGCAGCACGCGGATGCAACTGCACGAGAAACACCAATGCGCCCAGGGCAAATAGCAGCGCACAGAAATAACCGAGCAGCACGCCGTCGAGCACCATCCATACACCCACCGCGCTGAACGACAGGCACCCCAGCAGCAGAAGCAGGGTTTTCCCGTGCGCGGGATAGAGCACCAGCGGCAAACGCAGCTCTGGCTGCAGAACGGCGTTCATTGACGATTGCCTCCATCCGGCCTGGACAGCACGCGCAGGCGCTCACTTCGCACCCAGACGCCGGCATCCTCCTCGTCGCCAGCCGGGTAAAGGATCTGCGACCAGGAGCCGTACTCAGAATAGATAGAAACCCCATCACCGGGAATGATGAACTTGCCGCGAATCGGGCAGGCCGCATCCGGCGCCGAATGAAACTGCGCGCGCCCCTGGCCGATCACCTCGCCGATATAGGGACGGTGCTCGGCCCCGGTCTTCACCGCAGCGTCCAGCGCCGCACAGTCGACCTGCTGCGCCGGTGCAGCTGAACTGAACAGACAGAGTGCTGCCAGCCACTTACCTTTGTGCATCCCTGCTCCTCCTGTGCCCTCTCAGCGCAGCAAGCCGCCTACCTTCTGCTCTAGCAGGCGCACCAACTCCGTTTGCATGTACTGGTAATCGTCGGGAATACCCAGACAGATCACCCGCTTGCCTTTCAGCGCAGCGGCGAAGCGTTGCTTGAGCCGGCGCCCGTGCACCGCTTCCATGACGAAGATCAGCTCAGCCCACTGCACCTGCTCCAGCGACAGAACCTGCTCGGCATCCGGACTGAGGCCCGCCGAGTCGCTTTGTACACCTGGCCAACTGGCGAACACCTGCTCCGCCGTCGGGCTGCGCAGGCGATTGCGACTGCAGATAAACAATACGCGCGGCAAGCGCTGCTCTCCGAGATCAGGCGCGCCGATGCGCGCGGGCCAGCAGGATAATCCCGAGCAGCGCCAGCGCGCCAATCGACAGGCCATAGCACCAGGGCGCCGGCCCGGAATGGCCGAGTGCCTCGATGCCGATGCTCGTATCCAGCCAGCCCCACAGCGGCAGCAACAGCAGCGTCAGCAAGACCCCGCCACACAAGGCGCCCAGGCCGATGGCCAGCAGCATAAAAAGCACACGCATCACCGACGTCCCAGTGGTTCACGTCAGGCCAGCCTAGCAAAACAGCGCGCATAAAAAAGGGCAGCCAACAGGCTGCCCGAAACACGCGGAGAATCTTGCTTGTTTAGTGTGCGACCGCACCGCTGGCGCCCAGGCCAGTCTGCGAGCGGACGAACTGCGAGTAGAAGCGTGCACGTTCCTCGCCGGCGGCAACGGACTTGTCGGTGATCGAGAAGAACCAGATACCGCTGAAGGCAATCGCCATGGAGAACAGTGCCGGGTACTCGTAGGGGAAGATCGCTTCGGCATTGCCGAGCACCTGCACCCACACGGTTGGGCCGAGAATCATCAGGGCCACGGCGGTGATCAGGCCCAGCCAGCCGCCAACCATGGCGCCACGGGTGGTCAGCTTCTTCCAGTACATGGAGAGAATCAGTACCGGGAAGTTGCAGCTGGCCGCGATGGAGAAGGCCAGACCGACCATGAAGGCAATGTTCTGCTTCTCGAACGCGATACCCAGGCCGATGGCCAGGATGCCGAGTGCCACGGTGGTGATTTTCGATACGCGCAGCTCATCTTTCTCGTTGGCTTTGCCTTTCTTGATCACGCTGGCATACAGATCATGGGATACCGCCGATGCACCGGCCAGGGTCAGACCAGCAACCACGGCGAGGATGGTGGCGAAGGCCACAGCCGAGATAAAGCCGAGGAACCAGCTACCGCCCACCGCGTTGGCCAGATGCACCGCCGCCATGTTGTTACCGCCGAGTAGGGCACCGGTGGCGTCTTTGAAGGCCGGGTTGGTGCTGACCAGCAGGATCGCGCCGAAGCCGATGATGAAGGTCAGGATGTAGAAGTAGCCGATAAAACCAGTGGCGTAGAACACCGACTTACGCGCTTCCTTGGCATCGCTCACGGTGAAGAAGCGCATCAGGATATGCGGCAGGCCAGCGGTACCGAACATCAGCGCCAGACCAAGGGAAATCGCCGAGATCGGGTCTTTCACCAGGCCGCCGGGGCTCATGATCGCCTCGCCTTTCGGGTGTACGGCAATGGCTTCGCTGAACAGCCGGGCGAAGTCGAAGTCGACGTGCTTCATCACCATCAGCGCCATGAACGAGGCACCAGAAAGCAGCAGCACGGCCTTAATGATCTGTACCCAGGTGGTCGCCAGCATGCCGCCGAACAGCACGTAGAGCACCATCAGGATGCCGACCAGGATCACCGCCACATGGTACTCGAGGCCGAACAGCAGCTGGATCAGCTTGCCGGCGCCGACCATCTGCGCGATCAGGTAGAACGCCACCACCACCAGCGAACCGCTGGCAGACAGGGTGCGGATCTGGGTCTGACCGAGGCGATAGGAGGCCACGTCGGCGAAGGTGTACTTGCCGAGGTTGCGCAGGCGTTCGGCGATCAGAAACAGGATCACCGGCCAGCCGACCAGGAAGCCGATCGAGTAGATCAGGCCGTCATAGCCAGAGGTGAACACCAGCGCGGAAATCCCCAGGAACGAGGCCGCCGACATATAGTCGCCGGCAATCGCCAGGCCGTTCTGGAAGCCGGTGATGCTGCCGCCGGCGGTGTAGAAGTCGGAGGTCGAGGTGTTACGCTTCGACGCCCAGTAGGTGATGTACAGCGTGGCGCCGACGAAGGCGAGGAACATGACGATGGCCGAAGTGTTCAGCGGCTGGCGCTGCACTTCACCTTCCAGTGCACCGGCGGCCCAGAGTGCTGGGGCCAGTGCCATCAGGCCGATGGCGGTAAGAAGACGCGCGATCATTTCTGCACCTCGTCGAGAATGGCCTGGTTCAGGCTGTCGAACTCACCGTTGGCGCGCTGCACATAGATACCGGTCAGCACGAAAGCCGAGATGATCAGGCCCACACCCATGGGAATGCCCCAGGTCACCGGCGAATCCGCACTGATGCGGGTACCGAGCAGCTGTGGCTCGAAGGCGATCAGCAGGATGAAGGCCACGTACAGGCCGAGCATGATGGCGGAAAGGATCCAGGCGAAGCGTTCGCGCTTGGCGACCAACTCCTGGAATTGCGGATTCTGTTCAATCCGCTTGTAGATGCTGTCGTTCATTGTTGTTGTCCTCCGCAGCACGGGTTGCTGGTGAGTCCACTCTAGAACGATGGCCAATCCACGACAGACGACCTTAGTCGTAGCCCAGGGGCATTCTCGACCAAAGTCTTAGAGCCCGTGAGATCCATTAGGCGAATCTATCCAACGGATACATAACTGCCATTTCACCGAGCTCCGGACGCCACCTAAGCTGCACACCAAGAAAGAACAATTCTTATTTGAGGTGCGCCATGCTCAAGACCGTCACCTTCACCCTCATGCACTTCTGCATCGCCTTCGGCGTGACCTACGCACTCACCGGCAGCGTGGCAGCCAGTGGCCTGGTGGCGGCGATCGAGCCGTTGTGCAACTCGGTAGGGTTCTATTTCCACGAAAAAGTCTGGCAGCGCTTCGAGCGGCGTGGCCCGCAGAAGGCAGCAATCCCCCAGCATGCCTGGTTGCACCATCAGGCATGAGCTGCCCGCCGGGGCTTCTGATCCGCTAAGATGCGCGGCTTTGTCGCCACGCATCCAGAACCATGAGCCAGCCCAATCGTTCCCCTGCACTGCCCTACCTGTTCGCCAGCCTGCTCGCCATGCTGGCACTTGCCGCCCTCTGGTACGCGATTGGCCGCCCCGTCGTGCTGGCCGATGCGGCCACGCCGACACACAAGTTGCAGTGCGCCTCCTATACGCCGTTCGGCAAGGACCAGTCGCCCTTCCAGCAGCCTTTCGTGCTGCGTCCGGAACTGGTGGATGCCGACTTGGCCCTGCTGGCCCAACGCTTCACCTGCATCCGGACCTACTCGCAGATCGGCCTGGAAGCCATTCCTGAACTGGCGCGCAAGCATGGTCTGAAGATGCTCGCCGGCGCCTGGATCAGCAGCAATCCGGTCGATAGCGCCAAGGAAGTCGCGGCACTCATCGACACCGCCAATCGCTACCCGGACGTGGTCGACGCGGTGATCGTCGGCAACGAAGTGCTGCTGCGCAAGGAAGCCACTCCCGAGCATCTGGTCGAGCTGATCGGCCAGGTCAAGGCCGCGGTCAAACAGCCCGTGACCTATGCCGATGTCTGGGAGTTCTGGCTGGAACACCCCGAGGTGGCGCCGGCGGTGGACTTCCTCACCATTCACCTGCTGCCCTACTGGGAAGATGACCCGAGCAGCATCGAGCGCGCCCTGCACAAGGTCAGCGAAGTGCGCCAGACCTTCGGCAACGCCTACGCGCCCAAGGACATCCTGATCGGCGAAACCGGTTGGCCAAGTGAAGGCCGCCAGCGCGAAACCGCCCTGCCGAGCCGGGTCAACGAAGCGCTGTTCATGCGTGGTTTCGTCAAACTGGCTGAGGAACATGGCTGGCGCTACAACCTGATCGAAGCTTTCGATCAACCCTGGAAGCGCGACAGCGAAGGTGCGGTGGGCGGTTACTGGGGCTTGTTCGATGCTGATCGCGGCGACAAGGGCATCCTCGCCGGCCCCGTCTCCAACCTGCCGCACTGGCCGCTGTGGCTGGCCCTCAATGGCGTGCTGCTGGCGGTGGCCCTGCTGTTCGCCGGGCGTCCGGCTTCGCGCCGCGCCGCCCTGCTGCTGCCGCTTACTGCCGCCCTGGGTGGAGCCTGTATCGCCGGCTGGAGCGAACTGGCCAGCATCACCAGCCGCAACACCGGCGAATGGCTGTGGGCGATCGCCCTGCTGCTGCTCAACCTGATCGTGCTGGCGCATATCAGCCTGGCCCTGTCTGCCCGTAACGGCTGGCGCGCCGGTCTGTTCGTCTGGCTGGAGGCCCGTGGCGGCTGGTGGCTGGCGGCCAGCGGTTTCGCGGGCGCGGTGTTGATGCTCGGGCTGGTGTTCGACGCGCGCTATCGCAGCTTCCCCAGCGTGGCCCTGCTGCTGCCGGCACTGGTCTACCTGTGCCGCCCGGTCCACGGCCCGCGCCGGGAAATCGCCCTGCTCGCCGTACTGATCGGCGCCGGCATCGCCCCGCAGCTGTACCAGGAAGGCACGCATAACCTGCAAGCCATCGGCTGGGCGATCACCGCGCTGCTGCTGGTCGCGGCACTGTGGCGCAGCCTGCGCCTCAAGCGCGGTTGAGAACCGCCTTAAAGACCCTGGCTCCCAAGGTGCGCACGGCGCACCCCGCCCCAGCCTGAGCCGTCCGCTTAGTGGTTGACCGTGTGCGCCAGCATCACTGACAGCTGGCACAGCGGCCGGCCGCTTTCGGCGTGCCACTGGTTGAAGGCTGCCTGCACGGCGGCCAGTTCTTTGAGGCTGGTTGGCACCTTGTCGACGATTTCCTGGGCCTTGAGCGCGGCGACCATGTCGTCGCTGGGGATGAAGGTGTCCTTGCCGATCATGCGCAGCAGACGCGGCGCCGACAGCCCGCCGAGCTGGCTGCCGTGCTTGGCCAGGTACTTCCACAGGCCGACGATATCGGTCACCGGCCAGTCGGCGATCAGCGCGCCGAAGCTGCCTTTTTCCTTCTGCACATCCAGCACGAACTGGGCGTTACGCGGCACGCTCTTGAGCTTGCCCAGGTGGCGGATGATGCGCGCATCCTGCATCAGCCGTTCCAGATGCTCGGCACTCATCAGCGCCACTTTTTCCGGGACGAAGCCGAAGAACACCTCCTCGAAGGCCGGCCACTTGGCGTCCACCAGGCTGTGCTTGAGGCCGGCGCGGAATACGCGCAGGGCGATCAGCGACAGGTAGCGGTCATCGCTGATCTGGCGCAGTTCAGTCGCGCTGCGCGGCTGCGGCAGCATGGCCTCCAGGGCCGCGGGCGAGCCGAAGCGGTTCAGGCAGTATTCGTGGAGCCATTGATAGTCGCGCATCAATCATCCTTAGCAAGTCTGGTGCGGGCGGACCCGACAGAGGCAACAGGGTGCCCGCCCAGCGCGGCATCCGGCAAGCCTGCCGACCCGAGGCGTGTGCCCGCGTCAGCTCCGGAACAGGTGCTGGGTATCGGCGTGGTACAGCGCCGAAGCGGCGAAGTCCTCGGCGCCCAGCACCCGGCCGACCAGGATCAGCGCGGTGCGGCGAAAACCCTTGGCGCGCACTTTGTCCTCGATATCCGCCAAGGTGCCGCGCACCCACTCCTGATCCGGCCAGCTGGCGCGATGGACCACGGCAATCGGGCAGTCGGCGCCGTAGTGCGGCAGCAGCTCGGCGACTATCGCCGCCAGGTGCTGCACGCCCAGATGGATGGCCATCGTCGTGCCGTGGCTGGCCAGGGCACCCAGCGCCTCCCCGGCTGGCATCGGCGAGTTGTGCCCGTAGCGGGTGAGAATCACCGTCTGCGCCACGTCTGGCAGGGTCAGTTCGACCTCCAGCAGCGCCGCGCAGGCGGCCGTGGCGGTGACGCCGGGAACGATCTCGAAGGGGATATCCAAGGCCCGCAGCTCGCGGATCTGCTCGCCGATGGCGCCGTACAGCGACGGGTCGCCGGAATGCACGCGGGCCACGTCCTGGCCGCGGGCGTGAGCCTCGGCCAGCAGGCGGACGATCTCGCCCAAATGCAGCTCAGCGGTATTCACCACCTGCTCGGCGCAATGACCTTCGAGCACCGCCGGCGGCACCAGCGAACCGGCGTAGAGCAGCACCGGGCAGTTGCGAATCAGGCGCTGGCCTTTGACGGTGATCAGTTCGGGGTCGCCGGGGCCGGCACCGATGAAATAGACGGTCATTGCGAGAGCTCTCTATCGATCCGCGCCAGGGCGCAGGTGGCATTGCTACTGTGCTGGCGCGGGCCAAGCAGCTGCGCCATACCCAGGCGCGCGGCGGTGACCAGGGCGCTGGGCTCGGCCACCGCCGTGCTGCCGGTCACGCGCAGGGTCAGCGGATTGGCCGCGGCCTGGCCGGCGACGCTCGCCAGCTCCTGCACCGAGCACCAGGTCATCGGCAGCGCCAGGCGCTCGACCAGCGCCTGCAGGCCCGGTTCGTCACGCTTGTGCGCACTGCTGGCCAGACCCACCAGAGCCTCCAGGCCCAGGCCATGCGCGGCCAGGCACTGCAGCAGCAGGGCTTGCAGCTCGTCCGGAGTACAGCCGCGACGGCAGCCGAGGCCGGCAATCAGGCGAATGGCGGGGCTGGACATGGCGCTCCTGCTGGCAGGCGGAAAAGGCCGCGTAGCTCAGCACGGGCGGCCACCCCGGTCAACCGCGGTTGACCTGCACCCGGTCGCTGCGTAGCCTTCCACCCTTTCGAGGTTCTGCACCCACGCGGGTGCAGCTAAGAGGGAACAGGGTCAACGCCCTGGCTGCCCCCGCAACTGTGAACGGTTCAAGCCCCTTCGATACACCACTGCCAACGGCGGGAAGGTGAAGGGAGCGTGCCCAGCGCACACCGTGAGCCAGGAGACCTGCCTCGACTAACCAGCTAACTGTCCGGGCGGGGTGATCCGGTGGTGCAAGGCCCGCGTCCGCCCGGACACCGGCCTGCCCCTGCCCGTCCGTCTCTTTTTCGACGCTCCGGGGCCCTCCATGAAAACGCTCGCCAAACTTCCCGTCACCATCGTCACCGGCTTCCTCGGCGCCGGCAAAACCACCCTGCTGCGTCACATGCTCGGCCATGCCGACGGCCGCCGCATCGCGGTGATCGTCAACGAGTTCGGCGAGCTGGGCATCGACGGCGAAATCCTCAAGCAGTGCTCGATCGGCTGCAGCGAAGAAGAAGCCAACGGCCGCATCTTCGAGCTGGCCAACGGCTGCCTGTGCTGCACCGTGCAGGAAGAGTTTTTTCCGGTGATGCGCGAACTGGTGGCACGCCGTGGCGAGCTCGACCATATCCTGATCGAGACCTCCGGCCTGGCCCTGCCCAAGCCGCTGGTGCAGGCCTTCAACTGGCCGGAAATCCGCACCGCCTGCACGGTGGACTCGGTGATCACCGTGGTCGACAGCCCGGCCGTGGCCGCCGGCACCTTCGCCGCCTTCCCGGATCAGGTCGATGAGCAACGCAAGCTCGATCCCAACCTGGACCACGAATCGCCGCTGCACGAGCTGTTCGCCGACCAGCTGGCCAGCGCCGACCTGGTCATCCTCAACAAGGCCGACCTGCTCGACGCCGCTGCCCTGGCCGCGGTACGCGCCGAAGTGGCCGAGGAGCTGCCGCCGGCGGTCAAGGTCATCGAAGCCCACGGCGGCGAGCTGCCGCTGGACGTGCTGCTGGGACTGAACTGCGCGACCGAGCTGCACATCGACCAGCGTCGCACCCATCACGACGAGGAAGGCGAGGATCACGACCACGACGAGTTCGACTCCTTCGCCGTCGAGCTGCCCGAGGTCGAGGAAGCGCGCCTGCTGCAGGCCCTGAAGGAGGCCGTGGCCAAGCACGGCATCCTGCGCATCAAGGGCTTCGCCGCCATCCCCGGCAAACCCATGCGCCTGCTGCTGCAGGGCGTCGGCCAGCGCTTCGACAAGCACTTCGACCGCGCCTGGCAAGCCGACGAAGCGCGCCTCACCCGTCTGGTGGTGATCGGCCAGGTGCTGCACCCGGCCGCCATCAGCAGCGAGCTGCAGGCGGCATTGGCGTGAAGCCGCTGATCGCCAGCAAGCTGGCTCCTACGGCGGCAGCGTGCTCGGGCTTGTGTGTAGGAGCCAGCTTGCTGGCAATCCCTTCCCCGGTAGGCGCCTGACATGCACCTGCTGCGCACCCAGCCCGGCAGCCAACTGCCGGTCGACAGCATCGCCGACCTCGGCCAGACCCCGGCCGAGCTGGTGATCCTCTGCACCGGCGACTCGCACCTGTCGTTGCTGGCCGAAGTGGCGCGCAGCCTGCCCGAGGACTTTCCCAGCCTGCGCCTGGCCAGCCCGGCGCAACTGGGCAACCACGCCTCGGTGGATTTCTACGTCGAGCAGGTGCTGCAGCACGCCAAGGTCATCCTGATCTCGGTGCATGGCGGGGTCAGCTATTGGCGCTACGGCATCGAGCGCCTGGTCGAGCTGGCCGGGCGCGGCGCCAAGCTGATCCTGGTGCCTGGCGATGACAGTCCCGACCCCGAGCTGAGCAGCCTGGGCAATGTCGCACCGGCCGACTGCGAACGCCTGTGGCAGTACCTGCGCCAGGGCGGAGTGGACAACGCCCGGCAGTTTTTCCACTGCCTCGCCAACCTCTACCTGCAGCGCGACTACCCCTGGCAGGAGCCGCGCGCCCTGCCCCGCGTCGCTATCTATCACCCGCAGCAGGCCGCAGCCAGCCTGGACCGCTGGCGCGCCGACTGGCAGCCGGGCTGGCCGGTGGCGGCGCTGCTGTTTTACCGCACCCATGTGCAGGCGGCGAACACCGCCTTCGTCGACACCTTTTGCGCGCGCCTGCAGGCCCAGGGCCTGAATCCCTTGCCGATCGCCGTGGCCAGCCTCAAGGAAGCGGCCTGCCTGACCCAGGTCGAGGACTGGCTGGACGCGGCCGAGGCCAGCGTGATCCTCAACACCACCGGTTTTGCCATGAGCAACCCGGAAGCGCCGGACCTGCGCCCTTTCAAACGCGACATCCCGGTGCTGCAGGCCATCTGCGCCCTGGCCAACCAGGAACAGTGGCAGGCCAGCGCCCAGGGGCTGGGCTCGCGCGACCTGGCCATGCACATCGCCCTGCCCGAGCTGGACGGCCGCCTGATCACCCAGCCGATCAGTTTCAAGGGCCTGGCCTGGCGCAGCGAGCGCAGCCAGAGCGACGTGGTCTGCTACCACGCGCACCTGCCGGGCATGGATTTCGTCGCCGAACTGGCGCGCCACTGGTGCGAGCTGGCGCGCCGGCCCAATGCCGACAAGCGCATCGCCCTGGTTCTGGCCAACTACCCGACCCGCGACGGCCGCATCGGCAACGGCGTCGGCCTGGACACCCCGGCGGCGGCGCTGAATATCCTTACCGCCCTGCAGGCCCAGGGTTACCCGGTCGAGGGGCTGCCGGCCAGCGGCACCGCGCTGATCCACCAGCTGCTCGGCGGGGTGACCAACGACCTGGATAACCTGGATGCGCGTCCCTGCGCGCAGAGCCTGGCGCTGGACGACTATCGACGCTGCTTCGCCGCCCTGCCCGAGACCAACCAGCAGGCGGTGCTGCAGCGCTGGGGCGAACCGGAAAGCGACCCGATGTACCGCAGCGGCCGTCTGATGATCGCAGGCCTGCGTTTTGGCCTGTGCTTCGTCGGCATCCAGCCGGCACGCGGCTACCAACTGGATGCCGCGGCGGTGTACCACGACCCCGACCTGGTGCCGCCGCACGGCTACCTGGCCTTCTACTTCTGGCTGCGCCAGACCTTCGCCGCCAACGCGCTGATCCATGTCGGCAAGCACGGCAACCTGGAGTGGCTGCCGGGCAAGAGCGTCGGCCTGTCCGAGCAGTGCTGGCCGAGCGCCCTGCTCGGCCCGCTGCCGAACGTCTACCCCTTTATCGTCAACGACCCCGGCGAAGGCGCCCAGGCCAAGCGGCGCACTCAGGCGGTGATCATCGACCACCTGATGCCGCCGCTGACCCGCGCCGAGAGCTACGGCCCGCTGCGCGACCTGGAGCGCCTGGCCGACGAGTACTACGAGGCCAGCCAGCTCGACCTGCGCCGCGCCGTCGAGCTGCGCGGCGAGATCCTGCAGAAAGTGCGCGAGGCCAGCCTGGATCGCGAACTGGGCCTGCAACTCAACGACGACCCGGACAGCTGGCTGCCACAGCTGGACGCCTACCTGTGCGACCTCAAGGAATCGCAGATCCGCGACGGCCTGCATGTGTTCGGCGAGTCGCCGGCCGGCCAATTGCGCCGCGACACCCTGCTGGCCCTGCTGCGCATCCCCCGCGGCGACGGCCAGAGCGGCAACGCCAGCCTGCTGCGTGCCCTGGCCCAGGACCTGCGCCTGGCCTTCGACCCGCTCGACTGCGCGATGGCCGACCCCTGGCACGAGCCCCGCCCCGCCGTGCTGGCCGAGCTGAGCGACGAGCCCTGGCGCAGCCTCGGCGATACCCGCGAGCGCCTGGAGCTGTTGGCCCTGCAGCTGATCGGCAACCCGGATATCCCGGCCATCGGCCCGGCCAGCACCTTGATTCTCATTGAGCTGCGCCAGCGCATTGCGCCGCTGCTGGATGCCTGCGGCCCGGCGGAAATGGCCGGCCTGCTCGCCGCCCTCGATGGCCACTTCGTCCCCGCCGGGCCCAGCGGCGCGCCGAGTCGCGGGCGCCTGGACGTGCTGCCAACCGGGCGCAACTTCTTCTCGGTGGACGTGCGCAACCTGCCCACGCCGACCGCCTGGCGCATCGGTGTGCAGAGCGCCGAGCGCCTGCTCGAACGCCACCTGCAGGACGAAGGCGACCACCTGCGCCAGCTCGGCCTGTCGGTGTGGGGCACGGCGACCATGCGCACCGGCGGCGACGACATCGCCCAGGCTCTGGTGCTGCTGGGCGTGCGCCCGGTGTGGCAGGCCGGCAGCCAGCGGGTCGAGCGTTTCGAGGTGCTGCCGCTGGAGCAGCTCGGCCGCCCGCGGGTGGACGTCACCCTGCGCGTGTCCGGCTTCTTCCGCGACGCCTTTAGCAACCTGATTCGCCTGTTCGATGACGCCGTGCAGGCGGTGGTTGATCTCGATGAGCCGGAAGACATGAATCCGCTGTCGGCGCGGGTCTGGCGCGAGTCCCTGGCCCTGCAGGACAGCGGCCTGGATGAACACGAGGCGCGCCAGCAAGCCGGCTGGCGGATCTTCGGCGCCAAGCCCGGTGCCTATGGCGCCGGGGTGCAGAACGCCATCGAAGAACGCCTGTGGCAAACCCGCGCGGACCTGGCCGAGGTGTACCTGAACTGGGGCGGCTATGCCTACGGCCAGGGCGCCGAGGGCACCCCGGCGCGCGCGCAGTTCGCCGAGCGTCTGCAGCAGCTGCAGGCGGTGCTGCACAACCAGGACAACCGCGAGCACGACATCCTCGATTCCAACGACTACTACCAGTTCCAGGGCGGCATGCTGGCGGCGGTGGAAACCCTGCGCGGCGCCAAGGTGGCCAGCTACCACGGCGACAACAGCCAGCCGGAGACCCCGCGCATCCGCAGCCTCAAGCAGGAATTGGCCCGCGTGGTGCGCGCCCGCGCGGCCAACCCCAAGTGGATCGAAGGGATGAAACGCCACGGCTACAAGGGCGCCTTCGAACTGGCGGCGACCATCGACTACCTATTTGCCTTCGACGCCACCAGCGAGCTGGTCGACGACCACCAGTACGCCCTGCTTACCGATGCCTACCTGCTGGATACGGACACCCGCGATTTCATCCAGCAACACAACCCCGGCGCCCTGCAGGACATCCTCGAACGCCTGCTCGAAGCCCAGCAACGCGGCCTCTGGGAAAACCCCGGCGACTACCGCGCGGCGCTGGAAAACCTGCTGCTGGATAGCGAGGAATCATGACCACCCCGCCAATCCCCGTAGCCCGGACGCACGCTCTTCTCCCCTCGCCCATTTATGGGAGAGGGGCCGGGGGAGAGGGTCGTCCGTGCGCGGGGGCAACCGAGTGGGCCGACAGCCCTTTTCACTCTCTCCCCAACCCTCTCCCGCAGGCGGGAGAGGGAGCACAGGCCCGTAGCCCGGATGCAATCCGGGGAGATGGCGATAGGCAACCCCGAATTGCATCCGGGCTACAAAGCGTTTCTCCCCTCTCCCATAAATGGGCGAGGGAGCAAAACACCCCGCACACGCAGGAATCGCCATGACCGACCACCACTTCCCCCTCGCTGCCGTCGTCGGCGCCGATGACCTCAAGCTGGCCCTGTGCCTGGTGGCCGTCGACCCGGCCATCGGCGGGGTGCTGATCGAAGGCCCGCGCGGCATGGCCAAGTCGACCCTGGCTCGCGGCCTGGCCGAGCTGCTGCCCAGCGGCCATTTCGTCACCCTGCCGCTGGGCGCCAGCGAGGAACGCATCGTCGGCACCCTCGACCTGGACGCCGCCCTCGGTGAAGGCCGCGCGCAGTTCTGCCCCGGTCTGCTGAGCAAGGCCGATGGCGGCGTGCTGTATGTCGACGAGGTCAATCTGCTGCCAGATCACCTGGTCGACCTGCTGCTGGATGCCGCCGCCAGCGGGGTCAACCATATCGAGCGCGACGGCATCTCCCATCGCCACAGCGCGCGCTTCGTGCTGATCGGTACGATGAACGGCGAGGAAGGCGAACTGCGCCCGCAACTGCTGGATCGCTTTGGCCTCAACCTGGCCCTGGACGGCCAGCCGCAACCGGCCCAGCGCGCCGAGATCATGCGCCGCCGGCTGGCCTTCGACAGCGACCCGCAGGCCTTCCTGCACAGCTGGGCCGCCGCCCAGGATGAGCTGCGCAGCCGCTGCCTGAACGCTCGCGAACGCCTGGCAGGGATTCCCCTGTCCGACGCCGCGCTGGAGGCCATCGCCCTGCGCTGCTTCGCCGCCGGCGTCGACGGCCTGCGCGCCGACCTGGTCTGGCTGCGCGCCGCCCGCGCCCATGCGGCCTGGCGCGGAGCCGAGCGCATCGACGATCAGGACATCGACGCGGTGGCCGACTTCGTCCTGCGCCATCGCCGCCGCCCTGCGCCGCCAGCCCAAACCCCACAGCAACAACAGCCACAACAGCAGCAACCCGCGCCAAGCCCGTCCACCGCCAACGCACCGCCCCAAGGCGAAGGCCAGTGGGGCGAACTGCCAGCGCAGGTCCAGGCCATGGGCGAACGGCGCGAACCGCCGCGCTGGGCAAAAAAGCCCTGAGCATCCGCCCGCGCCAGCCCCTCGGCGCGGATGCCAGAGCGAAACCGGGCAGCCTGAACGGCGGGCGCAATGGCGCCAGCCGCAGCGGCTTGCTGGGCGCCATCGACTGGCCGGCGACCTTGCTCAAGGGCCGCCCGCGCAGCCGTCAGGATCTGCTACGCCGCCCACGCAGCGCGCAGCCCAGCGAACTCTGGCTGGTAATAGTCGATGCCTCCGCCTCGACCCGCCGCCATGGCGCCCTGAGTCAGGCCAAGGGCCTGCTCGCCGAAGTGTTCGAGGCGGCCTACCGCCAACGCGCGCGCCTGGCCCTGCTGCACGCCACCGGCACACAACCGCGCTGGCTATGGCAGGGCCAAAAAACCTCGACCGCCCTGCGCGACTGGCTCGACCAGCTCGGCGCCGGCGGCGGCACCCCGCTGATCGAGGCCCTGCAGCAGGCCGCACGGTGGCAGACACGGCGCCAACGCCGACAACCAGGCGAACAGCAGCACCTGCTGATCCTCACCGACGGCCGCCTGCGCGACTGGCCCGCCCTGCCCGCCAGCCAGTGCCCGGCGCTGCTGGTGGATATCGAACGCACGCCCGTGCGCCTCGGCCGCGCCCACCTGCTGGCCGCGCAACTGGGCGCCGACTACCGCCATATCGACTCGCTGGCGCCCAGCGCCAAGTCCCCCACCTGGAACACACCATGAAAGAACTGCTGCTGGTCGGCATCGGCGCCGGCGACCCCGACTACATCACGATGCAGGCGCTCAAGGCGCTGCGCCGCGCCGACGTGATCTTCCTGCTCGACAAGGGCCCGGCCAAGCACAAGCTCAACGCCCTGCGCCGGGAAATCTGCACGCGCTACCTCGACGGCCACACGCCACGTTTTGCCGAAGGTGTACAACCGGAGCGCGAGCGCGAGGCCGCCGACTACCGCGCCAGCGTGGACGAGCTGAACCGCGACAAGCAGGCGGTGTTCGAGCAGCTGATCGACGCGCAGATGGCCGACGGCGAAGTGGCCGCCTTTATGGTCTGGGGCGACCCCTCGCTGTACGACAGCAGCATCCGCATCATCGAGGCCATCGCCGCCGCGCGCAGCGACCTGAGCTACGAAGTGATCCCCGGCATCACCAGCCTGCAGGCACTCACCGCCCGCCACCGCGTACCGCTCAACAGCATCGGCCGCGCCGTGGAAATCACCACCGGCCGCCTGCTCGCCGAGGGCTGGCCGCAAGGCGTGGACAGCGTGGCGGTGATGCTCGACGCCAAGGACAGCTACCTGCGTTTTGTTGGGCAGGGGCTGCATATCTATTGGGGGGCGTATGTGGGGACGGCGGACGAGATTTTGATTGCTGGAGCGTTGGACGAGGTGGCGGAGCGGATTGCCGCGACCCGCGCGCAGGCGCGGGAGAGGAATGGGTGGATTATGGATAGCTACCTGCTGCGCAAGAGCAGAACGGCGCGGGATTGAGATCGACGGTGGACAAGCAGAGCGTTGTCCTCCTACCCACGATCCAACCCGCGCAGGCTGGATGGCAACCCCGTGGAAAACTGCGCAGCGTTTTCCACCCTGGTTGCCTAGGCTACTTGCTGGTTACGACCCAATCGGCCTTTTAGAACTGGAAGAAACCGCCCCAAAGCGGCCGGGCGCGATAGGCGGGAATCGGCCAAAAGCAGGCCATGGACACGCGGCTAGCGACTTCGTAATCTCCGCGCAGACCATGTCGCTTTTTCTCCCCGCCTCATGTTGCGTTTCCAGCGCGTCTTGCAAGCTGCTGAAGGAGTTATCCATGTACAAGGAACGTCATACGCCACAAAGAGCGCACCGCATTACGCCACTTGTGGCGTCTACTTATAGTTAGGCTCACAGAGGCAGAGGTCATAGCAGGATGCATCCAGACCTAAAATCCCTAATAAGCAAGGGGCGATCCCAAGGCTTCCTACTGAAGTCTGAAGTCCTAGAAATATTGCCTGAAGACATCACACAAGAAGAGCTTATCAATGACATATTGCTGATGATCAGCGATATGGGTATCTCTATAGTCAATGATCAAGCGAGCGCTAACAATGGACACCCAGAAGCCTAACAAATGATTCAAGCCGTTCGCTTCTCTCACTCGGGGCTGGCTAAAGCCGGCCCCTTAGCCAAACGTTAGGCGTAAACAAATGAAATCGCCTTTTAAAGCCACTTTCTTTGCCTTTGCAGCGTGCATTTCTGCAGAAGCTATTCCCGCAAGCTCACTACCTGGGGTGGACAGCGTTCAAGAGCATGAAATTATCGGCCTTGGCACCGTGCGCATAGGGCAAGAGCTCACCCATGCAAAGTTCGGCGTTGGGAAAGTTGAAGAGATCCAACCAGGAGAAGAAGGCATCACGGTTATAAACATAACCTTCCCTTCTGTTGGCTCAAAATGGCTTATTGCAGAGCATGCGAATTTAAAGCAGGTCACCGAGTGAGCCGCCTAACAAATGGTTCAAGTCACTCGCTTCGCTCGTTCGGGACCGCGTTCCGCGGCCCCTTAACCAAACGTTAGGCCTTGTATAGCGCTTTGGACAAACATGGATCATCTACGTTTACGCTTGATGCATAGGGAAGCCATAAGAAGGCTTTCCGACGCGCAAATCTTAGTGGAAGCTGATCCACTTGGGTCTAGGCGCGCTGATTCAGACCATTTGCTCAAACTGCTCGGATTGGAGCTACTTCTCAAGTTTCTGTTTGAAATTGAGCAATCACGACAAGCAGATGAATTCGGCCATGACTACAAAGCCATCTTCTCCGCTCTTCAACCAGAAACCCAAGCGCGGCTGATATCGCTTTGCGGCGAGCGCATAGGGCCATCGGCCTTCACTGCAGAGTCAACAAAAACCCTTGCTGAATGGGGTCGGAATTTCGTTGGTTTGAGGTATCCGTTTGAGCGCTACAAGGGGTTGTCCGAGGAGCAGTACGCGGCAACATCCGCGCGCTGGCTTCAAAAGGGTGCAAAGCTGGAAAGCGCTACTTTTCGGTTCTACCCACAAGAGTTGACTGGAGCGCTGTATGCATTGCAAACCATCGCCAACGAACACGCTCTCCAAATCTTTGGCGAAGAGTTCATCCATGACATCATCTGATAAGCACACGGGATGGGCCAATTCCACCGAAAAGCCTAACTGGTCATTGCACACGGACGCCCATGCTTCGCATGGCGCTGGTGAACTTGGGCGTTAGGCTAAATAATCGGAGCCATGCATCGAAGATGGTAGTGCCACACACAATGCGGATAAGACACACCACACATCTAGACCAAACAACCATCAATCAAACAAGACACAACTGATGCGCCACTATATATTATTACTTCTTTTAATTCTTTGCTCGGGCTGCATTCCAACCAAACAAATAATACCCAGCGACGATGGAGGGCGATTCGTTTTAGAAGAGGATATTTTCGAATTTTATGAAGGACCATTCGGCGATCGATTTCTAGCAGGCCTTACCAAAGGCGAATATATAGCTATCGGCCATGACGAAGATGGCGTCTATTATCGCGGCCCACATAAATGTCTAGTATTTCTCAACGAGGAGCAAGGCTATCACTTTCTCGCCACTGGAGAGCGTCCAGGAACGCTGAGCAACCCCAGAGCAATTAATTTATTTACTGGGGATGAGGGCGGCGTCTTTGTTCCATATGATTTCGAGGATGATGACCCGTGGTACTTTCATTATGCTGATTATCGAAATGCCACAGGAGATGCTGACTCAAAAATCCCCCCGAGGCCCGCATCAAGTATAAATAAGCCAGAGCCGGAAACCACACCGGCCGCGGCAGTTTACATGCTACCCAATGTAAAAATAATTAACGGCGACGACCCCAATGCTCTGCCACCGGCTGAAGCTGTTGTCGGCGGAGCAATAGGAGTGGTAGCCGGACGACAATTGGGATTGGCTGGACTCCGAGATGCGCAAGGCGGAATACTGCCTGGTGTAATGGTTAAAAGTGTGAAAGTTTTGGCAATCATACGCAACCTAAAAACACGCTGATGTGGCGCGGCCTAACAAATGGTTCAAGCCGTTCGCTTCGCTCACTCGGGACCGGCTAAAGCCGGCCCCTTAACCAAACGTTAGGAGAAAGCCACATGCCTGAAAACGGTATTCGTAGCACATACTCTCAATCTCCATTTCAGATTTTTATGTGCGATGACGCTGGCGTCATATCAACAGGTAGTGCATTTTTCTATGAATATGGGGAAGAATGGTTCCTTATTACTAATTGGCATAATTTCAGTGGTCGGCACTTTTTGACGAGAGCTCCACTTAGCGATCCCTCAAGGTTTCCTACATATATTAAGGTGAAGTTATCCACCTACATTGACGGGGATAAATTCACAACTACTGCGCAACAGGTTGATATTTACAAAGATTACGAACCATGCTGGTATCAACACCCTAAGTTAGGCCATACATGTGATGTGGTTGCCCTTCCTTTAAATAGGCCGAAAAGCTGTCCAGAATTCATGCATAACGCGGCCAACTGCATCAGTAAAATAAAAATCCCTGTAAAACCTGGCTGTACAGCGTTCATTATTGGATTCCCTCACTCCTTAAGTGTTGGATTTGGTCTGCCGCTGTGGAAATCTGGTTATATTGCCTCAGAGCCACATTACGATATTGAAATAGGTGGAAGTCTTTCAGAAATTGCAGGGACTCAAGGCGGCACCAAATTGCCGGCGTTCTTTATCGACTCCCTAACTAGGTCGGGAATGTCTGGCTCCCCAGTTTTCGCTGCGTACACTGGAAACTGGGACTCATCAGATCCATACAAAGAATTGAATATGGATGACCCAAATTTTTGGAGTCGAGATGACGTCTTACTCGGTGAAAATCGGATGCAATTTATCGGCTGCTACAGCGGCAGAGTTGGAAGGGAAGAGGAAGGCGCGGCATTGGGCCTCTGTTGGCGAGAAGACGTTATTCAAGAGATATGTAAATCTCGCAATATTGGCGAGCATCCACAAATAACGTCTAGTAACTCCTAACAATTCGCTCAAAGCGCTCACTTCGCTCGCAGGGAGCGGCGAAGCCGGCCCCTTAGCTTAATCGTTAGCTTCTATGGACATACGTCATGTTATTTTCTAAGCGAAAAGGATTATCACCGGTTAAAGATAAAATCCAGAAAGATGGCATGGACGATGCACTAAGGCATGGACTCTGGAACGCATTACATCTGTGCATATGGGAAAAAATTGAATACAACCCTTACGACACTTCATTTCGCAACACCAATCTATATGAGCTATTCCAAAACTACTGGCATAATTTATTTAAGTTTCCACTAGACAACTTACCTAGCTATTTTGAGGAAGCGCATAAGCGAATTCGAAAGTATTTTTTCGAATGCCAGTGGCATGAAGCTTACGATCTCATTGAGTTTACAGCACAAGTGTCCCCCAAAGATCTCAAAGATCAGTACGTAAATTTTTGCAACCACATACTTGAAAAAGAGCTTTCTGCCTATAGATTTATTGACCTACAGCTTACAGATATTACCAGTGAGGAAGAGATTGAAAGCATAGAAACAGCCATCAACGCTACGACCAAGTACACCGGAGCCAATAAACACCTCCGAACATCCTTGAACTTCCTCTCCGATCGCAAGTCGCCCGACTTTAGGAACTCCATTAAAGAGTCAATAAGCGCAGTAGAGTCGCTGTGCGCCTCTATATCCGGCGACCCCAAAGCAACGCTTGGTGCTGCATTAAACACAATAGAACGCTCGCATCAGTTGCACCCTGCATTCAAGAAAGCGCTGTCTAGCTTGTATGGATACACAAGCGACTCCAATGGAATTCGCCATGCTCTGCTGGAAGAGAGCTCTATAAGCTATAGTGACGCAAAATTCATGCTTGTTGCGTGCAGTGCATTCGTAAACTATGTATTAGGCAAGGCCAGTGAAAAAAGCTAAAAAAGCGCTAACTTCGCTCACTGAGACCGGCGAAGCCTGCCCCTTAGCTTAATCGTTAGACGAAAACAGAACATACGGAGCTATACATGTTAACTGCGTATTCAGTGTTTATTGTCGCTATAATTTCTTATCCACTCTTTTGGCTGCATACCTTTAATCCTAATTATCGGGTAGGTATTTTTATCAAAAATAACCTCGATTCAAAGAACGAATTTGCGACTGACACCCCGCCGTCACTTCTCAGCGGTGCAGCAATTTTTTGGGCACTTTTATTTGGATTTGTCTACAGATATTTTCCAGAAAATTGGTCTACCAATGGGTCCAATCTAGGTGGCCTTAGTCTCATTCTCGGCTTGGCTTGTGTCGCGATCACTGGAAAAATATACGTTGGTGCGATAGCGGAAAACCATAAGAGAGTTCTGTTTGATGGAACAAAAATTACTCGCCCTATAAAATGGCGCATTGTCGACATACTTACTGCAATTCCAGTTAATCTTACGGTTACTCCACTTAACAAACTCTTATGGCTTCCTGTTTTTGGTTTGATTGCATGGCTGTTACACCCACTAAATATTCATGCATCCGTGATTGTTCCCGATTATGTATTTTTGGCCGGAGCAATGTTTGTCCTCGGGCGACTATCGAGCATGTACATTAACAGAAAAGCAATTCCACTAGACGTTTCGATGGGCCACTCAAGCAAACATCACTACCAGGGGCTTAAGCTCTTCTTAATTTCGGCATTCTGCATTTCCTCGTTCGTAGTTACCACTTCTTTAGTTGATGCAATACTTCAGAAAAGCGGATTCTCAACAGAGAATTTACCTTCATATTCGTTGCTGCTTGCAGGGCTGTCGGGAATTCCACTTATTACCGTGACTGGTGAATTTATATCAGCTATTTTTGCTGAAATATTTGAGCGAGTAGGTTTCGGATAATTGGCGGTGCGAATCACCAAAACATGCATTCTAACCAAATATATCGAGAGTGCGCAGACACGAAAGGAACTGTTCTTTCCACAAAAATGCGAGGCGCCGCCTAACAATGCGCTCAACTGTCGCTCACTTCGTTCGCTGGACAGCCAAAAGCTGCGCTTTTGCCTGCCCGTTAGCTTAATCGTTAGAGGAGACGCAGCATGGAGCGATTCACGGGCGGTTGCCTGTGCGGCAACGTTTGCATCGTCGCGTCGGGACGGCCCTACCGGGTCGGCCTGTGTCACTGCCTCGACTGCCGCAAGCATCACGGCAGCCTTTTTCACGCTTCCGCGATATTCCCTCAGGATGCGGTGACGATCGAGGGCGAAACACGCGACTACGCCGGGCGGTTTTTCTGTCCGCGCTGCGGCTCGTCCGTTTTCGCCCGCAGCGCCGACGAAATCGAAGTGAACCTGGGGGCCCTGGATACTCCCGACCAACTGATGCCCACCTACGAAAGCTGGATCATCCGGCGTGAGTCCTGGTTGCCGCCGTTTCCGCTCGCCAGACGATACGAGCGCGATCGTGACGCCAGCAGTCGCTTCGAGGAGTAGCGGGCAGGCGCCACGGCGCGGTTGTCCACCCACCCGGTTAGAGGCTAGCCGCGCCCCAACGGCGGAGTCCGCGGCGGCACCAGGCGCTTCGAACCCGTCGCTTCGAACGCCGCCGCCAAACGCAGCAACGCCGAATCGTCATAGGCACGCCCGGCGAAGGTCAGCCCCACCGGCATGCCGATGTCCGCCATCACGCCCATCGGCACGGTGACGGTCGGCACGCCCAGGTGACGGATGGCCAGATTGCCGTTGGCCACCCAGATGCCGTTGCTCCAGGCGATATCCGCCGAGGCCGGGTTCACATCGGCGTCCGCCGGGCCGACGTCGGCCACGGTGGGGAACAGCACCGCGTCGAGGCCGAGGTTGTCCATCCAGTCTTCGAGGTCGATCTTGCGGGTCTTTTCCAGGCCGCGCAGGCCGTCCGGCAGCGTAGCTATCTGATCCCACGACTTGATGCCGCGCTTGGCCATGTTCACGTATTCGTCCATGCCGGCGGCCAGGTCGTCTTCGCGATTCGGCAGCGTGCCCGGGTCGTGGGGGAAGATCAGCGGGCCGTCGACATCGGCGAGCTTGTTCAGCTTGGGATCGCCATTGGCCCGCAGGAAGTCGTCGAACGCCCAGCCTGACAGCTCCCACAGTTCATCATGGAGGAACTCCTTGGACACCAGGCCGCGGTTGTACACGGTCGGGGCGCCAGGGCGGTCGCCCTCGCAATTGGAGACCAGCGGGAAGTCCACTTCGATCACTTGCGCGCCGGCGGCTTCGAGGGCCTGGCGCGCCTGCTGCCACAGCTCGATCACCGTGGCGCGGGTATGAATCCGCTGCCCGGTCGGGCCGCCAATACCGGGCTTCTCGCTGGTGCCGGCCAGCTCATCCTGGTTGATAAACATGCGCGGCACGCCGAAGCGCTTGCCCTTGAGTGCATCACGCGGGGCGGCAAGTTCCAGGTAGGAAGCCGGGCGCACCGCCGAGGCCTTGGGGATCGGCACCCAGGGTTGCAGGCGCCAGAGGTCGCCACGGGTGTCGAGGTCGTCCGCCACCACCACGTCGAGCACTTCGAGCAGGTCGGCCATGGTTCGCGCGTAAGGCACCACCACGTCCATGGTCGGGGTCAGCGGCCAGTTGCCGCGCACCGAGATCACCCCTCGCGACGGGGTGTAGGCGCACAGACCATTATTCGAGGCCGGGCCACGGCCGCTCGACCAGGTTTCCTCGGCCAGGCCGAAGGCGGCATAGCTGGCGGCGGTGGCGGTGCCGGCACCGTTGGACGAGCCCGAGGCGAACGGCGCGGTGAGGTAGGCGGCGTTGTACGGGCTTTCCGCGCGGCCATACACGCCGCGCTGCATGCCGCCGTTGGCCATGGGCGGCATGTTGGTCTTGCCCAGGCAGATGGCGCCGCCAGCGCGCAGACGCTCGACGGTGAAGGCGTCGCGCTGGGCGACCAGGTCCTTGAACGCCGGGCTGCCGGAGGCGGCGGTGAGGCCTTTGACCAGGTAGCTGTCCTTGGCCGTGTAGGGGATGCCGTCGAGCGGGCTGAGGGTAGCGCCACGCGCGCGGCGCGCGTCGGAGGCATGTGCCTCGGCCAGAGCCTCGGGGTTACGCACCACCACGGCATTCAGCGCGGTGGATGTGGCGGGGCCATCGTAAGCATCAATCCGCGCCAGATAGGCCTGGACCAGCTCGACGGCGCTGGTGCGGCCGGCTTCGAGCGCGGCGCGCAGTTCGGCGATGGAAACCTCGGTGACTTCGATCATGCGCTCACCGCCGCCACAGGCTGGCTGACTGGATGTTTACGGCTGGTCTCAGAATGGCTGCTCATAGCGGTTCTCGTTGCACGGCATTACGCGATAGGGTTAGCCCTTCTATTTAGCACCAAGCGCGGCGCAGAGAAATCGCAACGGCGACAATCTGCCCCCGCGCCGGCGACCTGCAGGCCAACAAGCACAGCCTGAAGAATGCCCTGGACCAACAGGCCAGGGCCGCCATAGAACGGCTCGCACGACGCAGTCTCGATCGTGCCGAATCGGCGCCAGGCTCGGGCAAGCTCGCTGCACGAGCCTGCCCCTGAACCGCTAACGCACCCCGGCGTTGCGCAGCGCCGCAGGCGTGAACTCGGCTGCGGACAGGTCGATATCGAACTCGACCCCACGCTTCTCCTCGTTCTTCATGCCGATGGCCAGATAGCGCCCCGCCACCAGGTCATTGAGCGTCTCGAAGGCATACAGGGGAACCTGCGCCTTGTACTGGTGAATCAGCATGGCCTGGCCCACTCGCCACAATTGACCGCGCGTGTCGTACTGTTCGGATAACGCGATCTGCCACGAGTCTTCGTCCAGGAAGAAGCGGCGTTTGGCATAGATATGCCGCTCCCCCGGTTTCAGCACGGCCTCGACTTCCCAGACCCGGTGCAGTTCATAGCGGGCCAGGTCCTGGTTGGTATGCCCGGCTTTGACGATGTCGCTGTACTTGAGGCTGGGCGATTCGAGCTTGTAGTTGTTGTACGGGATATACAGCTCGCGCTTGCCCAGCAGGCGCCACTCGTAGCGATCCGGCGCGCCGTTGTACATGTCCAGATTGTCCATGGTGGCGAGGCCGTCCGCCGCCGTGCCGGGGCCGTCATAGGCGACCTGTGGCGCGCGGCGCACACGACGCTGGCCAGCGTTGTACAACCAGGCCATGCGCGGCTGGCTGATCTGGTCGATGGACTCATGCACCAGCAGCACGTTGCCGGCCAGGCGTGCCGGTGCCGTGACCCGCTGGGTGTAATAGAGCAAGGCATTGGCGGTTTTTTCCGCGTCGAGATCCTTCAAACCCTCGGGAAAGCCGACCTTGTCTTCGAAGCGGACAAGGGTGTAGTCCCCCGAGACCTGCGGCGTGACCTGGACGATGCTGCGGCGCAGGGTACGGCCGCGGTAACGGGTGATGTGGTTCCACACCACCTCAAGCCCATTTTGCGGCAGTGGAAAGGCGTAATAGCGGCTCGCGGAGAAACCTTTCAGGCCATTACCACTGGCGATCGCTTCGGTGTTCAGCGCGCTGGTCTTGATCGCGGCGTAGACAGCGTCGGGCAAGGCGACCGTGCGATGGCTCGGGTAGACCGGCATCCGGTAGCTGTCGGGGTAACGCTTGAACATCGCAATCTGGCCTGCGGACAGGTTCTCCTGGTATTGCGCAAGGTTCTCGGCGGTGATGGTGAACAGCGGTTGCTCATCGGCGAAGGGGTCGTCGAGAAAACCGTCCTGGTTCTCCTGCCCGGCATCCTTGGGCAAACCGCCGTTCCACGCGGGAATGGTGCCGGCACTGTTGCCGGCCCGTACGGCGCCAACCGGGGTCAGGTCCTGGCCCAGGCGCTGGGCTTCAGCGCTGGAAACGGCCGCCTGTGCGTTGAGGCCGCAGAGGCTGCATGCCAGGCCGAAAAGCAGATTGATCATGGCTTTCATGAAGAGGGTATCCGTAGTTCTGGTTTGTCGAGGTGCGGCCTGCCAGCGGGCAATGTGCCGGCGCTGGCGATCCGGCACGCGCCAGTCGTTGGTTGCCAGGGGCTTCAGGTTTCGCTAACGCGTTAGCCAGAGTGGCGATTGGCGGCCAGCAGTGCCTGGATGCCGCTGCGGGCGTTCGCCGCACGGGCCAGCTCGCGCTCTTCGGCACTGGCATAGTCGCGGTCCCAGGCCAGCACCTTGGGCGTCATCAAGTGGTGCCAGAGCGGCGGGATCATGGCCACGATGATGGTGGTCAGGTAGCCGCCGACCATCATCGGCGCATCCGGGAAGGGCTTGAGATCCTGGTAAGGCACTTCGCCCTGGGCGTGGTGATGGGAGTGGCGGGTCAGGTTGAACATGGCCCAGGAGCTGATGCGCTTGTTGGTGTTCCACGAATGCCGTGGCTGCACCGGCGTGGCCGGGTTGCGCACCATGCCGTAGTGCTCCATGTAGTTGACGATCTCCAGCAGCGCCTTGCCCGCCAGGGCACTCGCGACGAAGAACAGTGCGGCCCAGGCGCCGCCGATGGCGTAGGCGGCAACGACCAGCAGCAGGCTCATCAGGTAGCCGCGCAGCACTGCGTTGTGCCAGCCGAACAGGCTGTGGCCCTTGCGTGCCAGGCGCTTCTTCTCGATCGCCCAGGCGCTCAGGTTGCCCTTGAGGGTCGAGGCAAGCACGTGGAAGTAAACGTTGCGCCCGCGTGGCGCGGTGGCCGGGTCCTCGCTGGTGGAGACGTAGCGGTGGTGGCCGTAAACGTGCTCGATGGCGAACACCGTATCGAAGCTGAAGGCCAGCAGCCAGCGGCCGACCAGCATGGAGATCGGGTCCCAGGTGCGGTGGGTCAGCTCATGGGCCGGGATGGTGCCGGTCATGCCGATCATCAGCCAGGTGATGGCCCAGGTGGAGACGTGGTGGCCGGCATCGGTGGCATCGCGGGCGGCGAGCAGGTCATAGCCGCTGAGCCGGCTCAGCGCGGCGCCGAAACCGAGGAAATCCCCGCCGCTGACGCTCCACACCGCCGCGAACACGATAAAGGCCAGCAGCGGCAGAGCCAGCCACAGCTGCACAGTGAGAATGCCGGGATGCTTGAACTGCGGAGTGCTGGTGTCGTCGCCGCTGATGGCATCGCCGATCACGTAGAAGGCCACGATGGCGAGCAGGCCGAGGCTGATCCAGGCGCCACCGGCGAGGATGGCGGTGGCCGCGAGCAGGCCGACGGCGTGGAACAGGAAGTACTTGAGGTAGTGCAGAGCGTTCATGGTCGTCTCTCTTGTTGTGATGACGGGTTCAGGCCGGCACCGGCCGGGCGTCTTGGCAGGTGGTGAAGCGGTCGGCATGGATGTGCTCGCTGCTCACGCCCATTGCGCGCAGCAGGGGCACGGCGCTGTCGATCATGGCGGGCGGGCCGCACAGGTAGGCGTGGGCGCCAGGCTCGAGCAGGACGGCAATCTGCGTGGTGACCAGGCCTCTGGCGCCCTGCCAGGGCGCATCGACGGCCGCCGCAGACAGCACCGGCACGAAGCGGAACGGTGCGCGCCACTGCGCAGCGATCGCAGCGATGGCGTCCAGGGCGTAGAGGTCGCGCTCCTCGCGAGCGCCGAACAGCAGGGTGGCGGGCCGTTTGCAGCCATCTACCAGGGCGTCCTGCAGCATCGCCAGCAGCGGTGCCAGGCCGCTGCCGCCGGCGATCAGCAATAACGGCGCCGCGCCCGGGCGCAGATGAAAGTCGCCCAGCGGGCCGGCGACGGTCACGCCCTGGCCGAGCAGCGGCTGCTCATCGACCAGGCCGGTGAACAACCCGCCGGGCACCCGGCGGATAAAGAAACTGACTTGGCCATCGGCCTGCACCGGGCTGGCGAAGGAGAAGCTGCGTGGCTGCTGCGGCAGGCTGTCGAGCGTCAGCTCGGCATACTGGCCGGCCTGGTACGCCAGGCTGTCGTCGAGCTGGATGACCAGGCGGCTGATATCGTGGGTCAGGCGCTCCTGCGCCACCACCCGGCCGCGCACCTGACGGCGGGCCTGCTGGCGCGCCAGGTCGACCTCGATGCGCACGTCGCCCCTGGGCACGCTCTGGCAGGCGAGGATATAGCCGGCATCCAGTTCCGCGTCGGAGAGGATGTAGCCGCTCTCGGTCAGCTCACGGACCCGCCCCTCGACCAGCCGGCACTTGCAACTGGCACAGCCACCGACCCGGCAGCTGTGCGGGAAGTCGATGCCCTGGCGCAGTGCAGCCTGCAGCAGGGTCTCCCGGGGCTGCACCTCGACGTCGATACCGTTGATCGCGGCCCTGCTCGCGCGCGGCCTGGATAGGAAATAAAACATGCGTCCTCCGCTTCGGATTCCGCACCGAGCGGTGCGGGACGCCTGAATCCTAGGGAGGAACGAGGTGCTGCCGAGAGGTTACGGATTGACATTCAGGGGGTCATTAATTGACATTCGCTACACAAGAAAAATGACGAGACACACGCATGTCCGACTTCCTGCTTCCCGTGCTTTACCTGCGGCAATTCGCCGAACAGCTGCGCATCATGGGCAAGGCCCCCGGCGACTGGCTCGAACAGTGCGGGGTCGACGCGCAGCAGCTGGACGACCCCAGCTTCCAGCCAGGCTATGCCCTGTTCAGCCGGCTGATCGAGCGCGCCGTGCAGCTGTCGGACGACCCGGCGCTGGGCCTGCTGGTGGGCGAGCGGCTGCTGGTCAACACCCACGGCATCCTCGGCTTCGCCGCCCTGCAAAGCGAGTCCCTGCGCCAAACGATCAAACTGCTGGAGCGCTACCTGGCGGTACGCACCACCCTGGTGAGCCTGCAGCATGTGCATGATGCCGAGGCGCAGCAGGAACATATCCAGCTCATCCCTCGCTACCCGCTCGGCGCCATCGAACGCAGCGTGCTGGAGGCGGTGATGCTGGCGATCAAGAACATTCTGGACGCCGCCACCCTGGGCAACGTGCGCCTGCAACAGGTCAGCTTTCCGTTTCCCACGCCCGGCTATGCGCAACTGGCCCAGGCCATGTTCAACTGCCCGGTCGCCTACGCCCAGCCCTGGGCCGGTTTCACCTTCGCCAGCGCCCTGCTCGACCAGCCCCTGCGCATGGCGGACCCGGAGGCCTTTCGCGAAGCGGAGCTGATCTGCCAGCGCGAACTGCGCAAGCTCGGCGAGACCACCAGCCTGGGCGCACGCATCCGCCGCCTGATGCTGGAGAAACACAACGGCTTCCCCAGCCTGATCGTGACCGCCCGCCTGTTCCACCTGACCCCGCGCACCCTGCACCGCCGCCTGCTGGACGAAGGCACCAGCTTCAAGCAGCTACTCGAGGAAGTCCGCCACAGCCTGGCGGTGGAACACCTCAAGGCCGGCCACCTCAGCGTGGAGGAAATCGCCTACTCGCTCGGCTATAACGACGTGGCCAACTTCCGCCGGGCGTTCAAGCGCTGGGAGGGGGTGCCGCCGTCTGAATATGGAGTGGGTGGCGGCTAGAAAGCGGGGCGGATTCTACGGCTCCTGCCCTAGTGCCCTCTGATACCGTTAATTACAGATAGCTATTTTTTAGAAGGCAGCTAGCTGGGCACGCTTCAGACAGCTGATATCGACACAAAACGGGCAAAATAAGGGGATGACTTATATGAATAAATTTTCACCTTTTTATCGAAGCTAAGCACGCCAATGCTATCGCTATATTCCCGCACTTGGGATCAGGCCACTCACCCCATAGTAAAGCCCACCATGCTCTGCTAATTTCCACCTCTGCCTTCAGAGGACCCTGAATTGCCATCCTCCACTTGAGAGCCAACAGAGAGCTCCTCCTATTGGGCATGAGCAAAAAGACAAGTCAAATAACTTAAAACACCATAAAAATTATATTAACTTTTGACGCATAATTACTTAAGAAGTGGATATTTTTAAAGTTAAACCTTCTACCTTTAGACCTTTATTTAGGCAAGCAGGCGAATAGATATATGATTCAATCGAACCCGATTGATGTTTCTGACTGGGGTAGGCACGTGGAATTCTCCGAAGCTTATCCTGAAGGCGCTCGACCGAAACGAATTGTAATTTCCCCTGCTGAGCCAGTGCAGTCGGTTATAAAGCCTAGCTGGCAGTACATGTTTAAACTCTCCGACCCAAAGTATCCAGAACAATTCTGGGCGGAGCTAATTGCTTACCAGATTGGTTTATTACTAAACATTCCGGTTCCACCATCTCATGCCGCATTCGATTCAATGACTGGAGAATGCGGCTCGCTGAGTGAATGGTTCTATGAAGAAGGAGAAGATGTATTTTATGCGGCCGGCTATTTTTTTTATCGCGAAATAAGGGGATTCGACAAGGAGAAAGGCTCACAGCACAATCTATTAACAGCACAACAGCTGAATGTAGACTTCATTGGCAGCGACCAAATTTATGAATTTTGGTCGATGATGTTATTTGACTCCATTATTGGAAACACAGATCGACATCAAGAAAATTGGGGGTATCTACTAAATCTTTCACCAAACTCAAAGAGTGTCGCACGCCGCAAAAGAGAGAACTATAGTGTCAGGCTGCGATTTGCGCCTTGGTTCGACAACGGAACTAGTCTAGGCTATCAAATAATCCCAAGAAAATTTGAACAGTGGGACGATACACGCCTGGACAACTTTATTAAAAAGGGTTGTCATCACATAAGATTTTCCATGGATAATTTAACTCAAATTGGCCACTTGGAATCTATGGAGTTTATCGCCAAGCACAACACTGCTGTGAGATCCCTCCTCCTGAGGAAGCTCAAGGCCTTTGACATGGATAAATTCCGCCAAACAGTTCTGCAGCTTGTTGGCCTACCTATGCCAGCGCATGCTAGACTAACCCAAAGCAGAGCGGAATTTATAATTCGATTAACCTTAAGGCGTATCGAAATGATAACGGACAAATTACATGAACATAATTGATCATATATTTGAACCCAAACGCCTTCTCCTTGTGTGGCATAGTAGCAAAGACGGGACACCGCACCACCGGAGAGTTGTGGGCGAGCTATACAAAGACGCCGACTCTATATCATTTCAATATTTGAAGAACACAAATGATTACAAGGAAGCCGAGAAGGAAGGCTTTATAGGATTTCCGGCCTTTAGTAAAACTTCCAGTATTTTCAACAATGCTATAGATGCATTTATGAGCAGGCTTCCTCCTCGCAAGCGAGCTGACTTCAGTAAATATCTTGCACAATATGCATTGCCAAGTAATTTTTCCGGCTCTGATCTTTCTCTACTAGGGTATACAGGCGCCCGTCTTGCCAGTGATAACTTTGAACTATGCCCAGACTTCTCAGACGCAAATGAGCCTGTAGACTTAGTGCTCGAAGTAAGCGGAGTAAAATACAACATGAATGACACTAGCGCTCTCCTGGAGGGCACTCCCATTCATTTCGAACTTGAGCCGGAAAACAAGTTTGATCCAAGCGCGATAGCAATTCATGCAAAAATCGGAAAGCTGGGATATGTTAGCCGAGCAATAAATAAAGGCTTCAAAGATTTGCTAGACAGATGCCAAGTTCAAGGGAGTGTATTTAAGTCTAGTGTCCGCCAAGGAGGACTGCAGATTCTTATTCTAGTTACTTGCAGATAGCAGAACAATTCCCTCGCACCGGGGTGCCGGCGATTGAGCGAACGAAACCGGAGCGCAGGGCCGGATGGCGGGGCAAGCCCTTTTGGTTCTTTTTGGGGCAACTGCAACTGCCAAAAGGGACCCGCCCAGCAGGGCGGAACCACTGCCTGCGCCGAGAAAGAAATCGGCAAGCACAGATCACTTACTGCCAACACCAAACAGACTGAAAGCCTGTTGCCGAACCCCTGCCCCACAAGCGAGCATCGGTCCTAATCTCGCAGTAAGGAAACGCCCTCATGAATCCCCACCAAACCCAAGTAGACCTGGCCAAAGCCTACCGCCTGCTCAACCACGGCCCCACCGTGCTGGTCTCGGCCCGTCATGCCGGCGTGGACAACGTGATGGCGGCGGCCTGGGCCTGCGTGCTGGACTTCGCGCCGCCCAAGCTGACCGTGGTGCTGGACAAGGCCACCCGCACCCGCGAGCTGATCGAGCACAGTGGCCGTTTCGTGATCCAGGTGCCGACGGCGGCGCAGCTGCAGCTGACCGAGCAGGTCGGCAACCACAGCCTCAAGGATGAACCGGACAAACTGGCCAAGGCCGGCGTGCAGCTGTTCGAGCAGGACGGCCACGATCTGCCCTTCGTCGCCGGCTGTTCGGCCTGGCTGGCCTGCGAGCTGATCGCCGAGCCGCACAACCAGAACACCTACGACCTGTTCATCGGCGAAGTGGTCGGTGCCTGGGCGGATGAGCGGGTATTCAAGGACGGCCGCTGGCACTTCGAAGACGCCGACCCGGCCTGGCGCAGCCTGCACCATGTGGCCGGCGGGCACTTCTATGCCATCGGCGAGGCGCTCAAGGCCTAAGAGCCTGTTTAGGCGCCTCTCCATGAGAGCCAGACAAGACACCACTACCAACGGGAGTAACAGCCGCCAGGCTGGCCCGCAGGGCAAGCAAAGCGCGTTAGCCGCAGGCGGCTTGCCGAGGGCGTTTTTAACGCGCTATGGCCGCGAGTCAGGAGATCGTAAACAGGCTCCAAAGGTAGGCCCGCCCCTCTTTTCTCTCAACACAAAATGACGATAAACATCACTTTCCGTTGAGATAGCAGCTCGAACGGTCTGCCCAACAGCTAGGTTTGCGGATACCAGCGCGGCGTATACACCCACTCGCCGCCCTCGGCCCTCGGGAAGCGGCGGGTCTGGCTGGAGCCGATGATAACCAGAGTGCGCATGTCCACCAGCTCGGCGCTCAGTTCGCCGAGGGTCAGCACGCGCAGCGCCTCGGCCGGGCGGCCGATGTCGCGGCCGAGCACCACCAGGGTTTCTGGCGTGCGGTGCTGGCGGACGATGTCGAGGGCGCGGCCGAGCTGCCAGGGGCGCGTGCGGGAGATCGGGTTGTAGAAGGCCATGGCCAGGTCGGCGGCGGCGGCGTGATCCAGGCGCTTTTCGATCATGGCCCAGGGCTTGAGGTTGTCCGACAACGACAGCATGCAGAAGTCGTGGCCCAGCGGCGCGCCGGCCTTGGCCGCAGTGGCCAGGGCGGCGGAGATGCCCGGCAGCACCTCCAGCTCTACCGCCTGCCAGGCCGCATCGCTGGACGCCTCTAGCGCTTCCAGAACGGCGGCGGCCATGGCGAACACGCCGGGGTCGCCGGACGACACCATCACCACGCGCCGGCCCTGGGCGGCCAGCTCGAAAGCATGGGCGGCGCGCTGCAGTTCCTCGCGGTTGTCGCTGGCGTGCAGCAGCTGTTCGGCGCGGAACGGCCCGGCCATGTTGACGTAGGTTTCGTAGCCGAGCACATCCTCGGCCTGGTCCAGCGCCTGGCGCACGGCCGGAGCCATCAGCTCGGCGCAACCGGGACCGAGGCCGATCACACTGAGGCGACCGCGCGGCCGGCCGGTTTGCGCGGCGGCCTCTGGGCTGGTGGCCAGGTGCAGGCTGACGCCCGCTTGGTCATACACAGCGGCGGGCAAGCTGGTTGCCGTATCGATAAAGCGCAGCGGCACGCCCAGCTCGGCGGCTGCGGCGGCCAGCTGCGGTTGGGCCATCGCGGCGGCATCGACCAGCAACGCGGCCAGCGCCGCCTCGGCCAGACCGGCCTGCTGCAGGGCGGTGCGCACGGCTGTGGGCAGATCGCCGTCCAGCGCGCTGCAACGGGCCAGCACCAGGCGCGGGTGGATCAGCAGCGCACCGCCCTGCTCTGCCCGCTGCGGGCTGATGCGGACGCAGCGACTGGCCTGCGCGTCCAGCGGCAGGTTCGCCGCCTGCAGCCAGGGTGCCTTGCCATCGATGCGCAGCGACTCGCCGCCGAGCAGGTCGCTGACCAGGCGTTTGCCCTGCTCCAGGTCGGCCAGCACGTAGCCCTCCGGCGGGTTGAGCACGCAGGTGCCGAAGCGCAGCTCGCCGCTGGTGGTGATGGCCGGCGCCACGGCCAGCAGCGCGGCAATCTCGCGGGCCATAACATTGACCCCGCTCAGCCCGCCGAGCAGCGGCACCACGGCGCTGCCGTCCTCGGCCACGGCCAGCACTGCCGGCTCGGCGCCCTTCTCCGCCAGGAGCGGCGCCAGGCTGCGGATGACGATGCCAGCGGCGCACAGGGCGATGATCGGCGTACCGGCGCGGTACAGCCCGCGCAGGGTGGCGCCGAAGTCGTCATAGGGCTGCTCGACGCCCGTCACCCGCCCGCGCAGGCCGTGGATCGCGGCCTGCGGGTAGAGGCTCTGCAGGCGGCGGGCGGTGGCCAGGGCAGAGGCGCCGAGAATGACGATGGCCGGGGATGGGGGCATGGCTTGTTCCATTTTGCTGGCATTGCGTGGCGGGTAGCCCGGATGCAATCCGGGAGCGCGGTTGTCCCCGGATTGCATCCGGGCTACGACGAGGAGCGGCGGTTCAGCCGCGCCATTTCTCGCCGGGCACCAGGATCATCGAGAAATACGGCGAGGACATTGGCTCCACTTCATCCAGCGGCACGATGCGCTGGTTGCCCATGGTCGCCCGCTCGACGTAGTGCGCGCGCTGATCCAGGCCCAGCTCCTGCAGCACCCGACGGACCTTGTCGAAGTTGCGGCCGAGCTTCATCACCACGGCGGCTTCGGCGTCCTGCAGGCGGCGCTTGAGTTCGTCCTCGGGTAGCACACCGGAAAGCACGCTCAAGGACTGGTTGCGGTACACCAGCGGGGTGCCGAGCACCGAGGCGCAGCCGAGCATGGAGCACACGCCGGGCACCACCTCGACCTGGTAGTGCGCGCCCAGGCGGTCGTGCAGGTACATGTAGGAGCCGTAGAAAAACGGGTCGCCCTCGCAGATCACCGCCACGTCGCGGCCGGCGTCCAGGTGCCGGGCGATCTGCACCGCGCAGGTGTCGTAGAAATCGCTGATCACATCCTCGTAACTCAGCGGTGGTTCGAGCTTCTCGGTGGTCACCGGGTAGACCAGCGGCAGACGCTGTTGGGCCTCGCTCAGGTGCTGTTCGATGATGCCGAAGGCGTTGCCGCCCTGGCCTTTATTCGCCTTGGCCTTGGCCACGAAGTAGCCAACCACCGGCGCCGACTGCAACAGGCGCAGGGCCTTGAGGGTGATCAGTTCCGGGTCGCCGGGGCCGACACCGAGGCCGAGCAAACGTCCTTTACCCGTCATCACTCCACCTCCGTGGCCAGGGCGTTGACCGCCGCCGCGGCCATCGCGCTGCCGCCACGCCGACCGCGTACGATCACGTAGGGCACGCCTCGGCTGTCAGCGGCGAGCATGTCCTTGGACTCGGCGGCGCCGATAAAGCCCACCGGCATGCCGAGGATCAGCGCCGGTTTGGGCGCGCCGGCATCGAGCATTTCCAGCAGGTAGAACAGCGCGGTCGGCGCGTTGCCGATCACCACCACGCTGCCTTCGAGGTGCTCGCGCCAGCGTTCCAGGGCCACCGCCGAGCGGGTATTGCCCAGTTCGCGGGCCAGCTCCGGCACGCCGGCATCGTGCAGGGTGCAGATCACCGGGTTGTTCGCCGGCAGGCGCGCACGGGTGATGCCTTCGGCAACCATCCGCGCATCGCAGAGGATCGGCGCGCCCTTGGCCAGGGCTGCGCGGCCGGCGGCACCGGCACCCGGCGAGAAGCGCAGGTCCTGCACCACGTCGACCATGCCGCAGGCATGGATCAGGCGCACAGCGAGCTTTTCCAGGTCGGCCGGGATGGCTGACAGGTCGGCCTCGGCACGGATGGTGGCGAAGGACTGGCGGTAGATTTCCTGGCCGTCGCGGATGTAATCGATCATGCAGAAGTTCCTGATGCGGGCTGCGCGGCGAACCAGGCGCCGGCTTCTTCGATACTGAGGGAAGGCGCCAGCAGGCGGCCGAAACCGGCCACGCCCGCGGTGCGCTGATAGAGCTGGTAACGCCCGCCGGGCTGCGCCAACAGGGTGAACGGAGCGGTATGCGCGGCGGCGCAGGAGCGCGGGCAGCCGCTGAGGTGCACCTGCGGCTGAACGCCGCCGGCGCGCAGCAGTGCAGCCAAGTGCAGGGCATCGGCCTTGGTGTCAGCCAGGCCCTTGGCGCAGGCGGTGGAGCCACTGCAGGCGAGTAGTTGGCTCAGCGGCTCGCGGGCATCCAGCAGCAGGCCGATCTCGCCCAGCGCGGCCATCACCGCAGCCTGGCGGGCGGCGGGAATATCCGGCAGCAGCACGCCCTGCCAGGGCGTCAGGCACAGTTCGCCGCTGCCCTCGGCCTCGGCCAGATCGGCCAGGGCCCACAGCTGCACGGCCTCCAGCCGACCCAGTGGCGCAGCGGCCAGCAGCATGACCAAGCCGGTCTGGGCCTGAGGGTGCATGCCGAGCGCTATGGCTGCTGTTTGGGCGCGCGCTGGCAGCGGCATATCGCGCTCCAGAGGCATTGGCAGACGGGCGAGAAAATCCGCCACCGGCAGTTCGGCGAGCAACTGGCGCATCCGGCTGTGCGTGCCGGCCAGCTCAAGGAACAGCTCCAACACGGCCTGCACCAGATGCGGCGCCTGCCCCAGCTCGACCACGCCCAGGACCGCATCACGCGGGCAGCCGGCCAGGCCGAAAGCCAGCTGGGTGCCACCGGGCAAGGCACTGAGCCAGAGGTCGTGGGGGTGGTCGAGCATGGCCAGCACTTCGCCGCCGTCCAGCTGCAGGGCGAACTTGGCGGAAAGGCCGTGGAAGGCGGGCGTGTCCTGCAGCAACGCCAGCAGTTGCTCGGCCAGCGGGCGGGTATCGAGAAAAGCTGCCGGATCGCGGCCGGCGGCAGGGCTGAGCAGCAGGTTGCGCACATCGTCGGCGGCGGCAACGCGCGGGCCGAGGCCGGCGGCCAGCAAGTGCTGCACCAGGGCGGCGTGCTCGCTGTCGCGCACACCGCGAATCTGCAGGTTGCTGCGGTTGGTCAGCTCCAGCACACCGCTGCCGCACAGCCGCGCAGCCCCGGCCACGGCGCGGGCCTGGGCGCTGGAGAGGCGGCCACCCGGCAGCTTGACCCGGCAGATACCGCCGTCCAGCGCGGACACAATGCGCCACAGTCCCGGACAGGCAGACGGCCTGGGAGTGGATGCGACGCAAACGCAGGAATCAGACTTCAAGCGGTCACCGACAAACAACGACGCGGCGACCGAACCAGCGGAATCCACAGACAGGGATTCCTTGGCATCGGTACACCCCGCCCGATGTTGGCACTCGCGACTAGCGTCGTCGGCAGGTCTCCTGGCTGGCAGGTCGGCATCGGTCGCGGCCTTCCCGGTTTCCCAGTGGCATTCAGGCGACAGACTCGCTGCTTACAGTTGCGGGGGCAGCCACGGTTGAATCGCTTCTCCGTGTTCCCTCTTAGGCCCTTGGTGACGTCCGTGAGAACGCCGGGCACCGACGAAGGCGCTATTATGCCCGCTTTTTCCGGCGCCAGGCCAAGCCCACGCGTCGCCCGCAACAGATCAAGGAAACACGCATGACAGCCTGGCTGACGGTGGTGGGAATCGGCGAAGACGGCTACGCCGGCCTGGGCAAGGCTGCGCGCCGGGCGCTGCTGGCTGCCGAGCAGATCGTCGGGGCGCCGCGCCAGCTGGAGCTGCTGCCGCCGTGCATCCGCTCGCCGCGGCAGAGCTGGCCGAGCCCATTCAGCCTGGCGCCGGTACTGGAACGGCGCGGCACGCCGGTGTGCGTGCTGGCCAGCGGCGACCCCATGCTGTTCGGCGTCGGCGCCAGCCTGGCGCGGCAATTAGCCGAAGGAGAAATGCGCGTGCTGTCGGCGCCCTCCTCCTACTCGCTGGCCGCCGCCCGCCTGGGCTGGCCGCTGCAGGAGGTGACACTGCTCTCGGTGGTGGCGCGGCCGCTGGCGGCGCTAAACGCGCAGATCCATGCCGGCCAGCGCCTGCTGATCCTCTGCAACGACGGCTGCAGCCCGGCCGCCATCGCCGCCCTGCTGCGCGAGCGCGGCTTCGGTTCCAGCCGGCTGACGGTTTTGGAACACCTCGGCGGCCCGCTGGAACGACGTATCGACGGTCTGGCCGACAGCTGGAGCATCGACGAGGTCGCCGCCCTCAACCTGCTGGCGGTGGAATGCCTGGCCGACGCGAACGCCGTACGCCTGCCACTGACCTGCGGTCTGCCGGACGAGGCCTACCGCCACGACGGCCAGCTGACCAAGCGTGACGTGCGCGCCATCACCCTGGCTCGCCTGGCGCCGACTCCCGGCGAACTGCTGTGGGACGTGGGCGCCGGTTGCGGCTCGATCGGCATCGAGTGGATGCGCGCCCACCCCAGTTGCCGGGCTATCGCCATCGAGACCGACGGCAGCCGCCAGCAGCTGATCCAGCACAACCGCGACGCCCTCGGCGTGCCGGCCCTGCAGCTGGTGGCCGGCGCCGCACCGCAGGCGCTGGCGGGACTGGAGCAACCCGAGGCGATCTTTATCGGTGGCGGCGTCACCCTGCCCGGCGTGCTGGAGCAGTGCTGGCAGGCGCTCAAGCCCGGCGGCCGGCTGATCGCCAACGCGGTGACCCTGCAAAGCGAGGCCATGCTGGTGGCCTTCCGCGAACAGCACGGCGGCGAGCTGACCCGCATCAGCGTGGCCCAGGCCCAACCGCTGGGCGACTTCGACACCTGGCGCAGCGCCCTGCCGATCACCCTGCTGCAGGTGCGCAAGCCTTGAGCCCACGCATCCTCCTGCTCGGCGGGGTCGGCGACGCCCTGAGCATTGCCCGCCGCCTCGGCCCCAGGCATATCTACAGCCTGGCCGGGCTGGGCAAGGTGCCGCAGGATCTGACCTGCCAGGTGCGGGTGGGCGGCTTCGGCGGCAGCGAGGGCCTGGCACAGTTCATCCGCAGTGAAGGCATCGATCTGCTGCTGGACGTCACCCATCCCTATGCCGCGCAGATCAGCGCCAACGCCGCCCAGGCCGCGCAACTTGCCGGCATTCCCTGCTGGGCCCTGCGCCGCCCCGGCTGGCAGGCCGGCAGCGGCGACGACTGGCGCGAAGTAGCCGACTGGGCCGAGCTGCGCAGCGCCCTGGCGCCCTTTCGCCGGCCCTTCTTCACCCTCGGCCGCGAGCCGCTGGAACACCTTGAGGCGATCCCCGCCGAGCAGTTCTGGACCCTGCGCCTGCTCGACGCCCATCCTGGCAATGCGCGTGCACGGATCATCGCCAACCGCGGCCCGTTCGATCTGCAGGGCGAGCGTGAGCTGTTCGCCGCCGAGAGCTTCGATGTGCTGATCAGCAAGAACAGTGGCGGCGCGGCCACCGAGGCCAAGCTGCAGGTGGCCCGTGAACGCGGCTTGCCGGTGTTGCTGCTGGCGCGCCCGGAACTGCCCGCGGTGGCGCGCGCCTTCACCGATCCCGAATCCCTATGGCAGGCCCTACAGGAACTCCCTGGCGGCCTGGCCTGAGTAACGAGCAATGCAGACCAATACCTACGCCCGCGTGCTGTTCGCCGGGCCAGACCTGAACCAAGGCAGCTTTGCCGAGCTGCTGCGCCGCCAGTTGGCCGAGCACCTTGGCGTCGCCGTGCTAGACGACCTGTGCGATACCGGCGCTGGCTACGACGCGCTGTGGGCACGGGTGCGCAGTTGCCTGGAAGCCGGCGAACTGCCGCTGCTGCTGGTCGATCTCGACCCGCTGGGCGGCAGTCAGCAGCTGGACTGGTTGCGCGATCAACTCAACACCCTGGCTGGCGCGCACGCCGAGCAGGTCTTCGTCTGCGCCGGTGACGTCGAGAAGGTGGCGGCGCTGGCCGCACTGATCCAGCAGCCCGAGCGCCACCTGGGCTGCGTGGAAGTGCCGCAACTGCCGCAGAGCCATGCCTGGTCGTGCATTCCTCCCCACCAGTATCGCGTGCTGCTGTGCAACGGCCCACGCTGCACCCGGCGTGGCGCCCTGCCCCTGTGGAAGCTGTTGCGCGAGGAGTTGAAGGCGGCCGGCAAGCTGGAATGCGCGGGCGGCGTGCATCTCACCCGCACCCAGTGCCAGTTCCCCTGCGACCAGGGGCCGACGCTCAGCGTCTATCCGCCCGGCGCCTGGTATCAGGTACGCAGCGAGGCCGATGTGCAGCGCCTGGTGCAGGAACAGTTCGTCGAGGGCCGCGAAGTGGCCGAGCTGATCATGCGCCAGGCCTAGACTCCCCTCTCCCACTTGTGGGAGAGGGGCCGGGGGAGAGGGTATTGGCAGCCAACGCCCTCTCCCCAACCCTCTCCCATGAATGGGAGAGGGAGCGAAGCGCGCGAGTGGTAACTCAGAGGCTCATCACATCAAGAAAGCGCGGCGTGGCGCTGTCGTCGATCTTCAGGCTCTGGAAATCGAACAGGTTGCGGTCGGCCAGCTGTGACGGCACCACGTTCTGCAGGGCGCGGAACATGATCTCGGTACGTCCCGGCGACTTGCGCTCCCACTCGGTGAGCATCTCCTTGACCACCTGGCGTTGCAGGTTCTCCTGCGAGCCGCACAGGTTGCACGGGATGATCGGGAACTCCTTGAGCACCGAGTAAGCCTCGATGTCCTTCTCGTTGCAGTAGGCCAGCGGGCGGATCACCACGTTGCGGCCGTCGTCGGACAGCAGCTTGGGCGGCATGGCCTTGAGGGTGCCGCCGTAGAACATGTTGAGGAAGAAGGTTTCCAGGATGTCGTCACGGTGGTGACCGAGGGCCATCTTGGTCGCGCCGATTTCGTCGGCGTAGGTATAGAGGGTGCCGCGGCGCAGGCGCGAGCACAGCGAGCAGGTGGTCTTGCCTTCCGGGATCTTGTCCTTGACCACCGAGTAGGTGTCCTTCTCGATGATGTGGTACGGCACACCGACGGACTCCAGGTAGGCCGGCAACACATGCTCGGGGAAGCCCGGCTGCTTCTGGTCCATGTTCACCGCAACGATCTCGAACTGGATCGGCGCCACCTTCTGCAGATAGAGCAGGATGTCGAGCATGGTGTAGCTGTCCTTGCCGCCGGACAGGCAGACCATCACCTTGTCGCCATCCTCGATCATGTTGAAGTCGGTGACGGCTTCGCCGGCCAGGCGGCGCAGGCGTTTCTGCAGTTTGTTCTGGTTGACCGAAAGGCTGGTGGACATGGCGCTGAAGAATCCGGGGGAAGGCGAAAAGCTGGCTATTTTACGCACAAAGCCGCATCACAGCAGCCCATGTTAGGCTCAAACGATGAATAGCGAACTCAACCCCGCCCTCGACCTGGCCGAGCAACTGCACGAACTGCTGCGCGCCGCGCCGGCCGGGATCAGCGAGTACCAGCTGATCCAGCAGCTCAAGCAACAGCATTCCACGCATATTCCCCACCTCGAGCTGACCGACAAGCTGGTGCTATTCCGCACCCACTTCCTGCTGTTCAACGCCCTCTACCTACTGCGTGACCGTCTGTGGCAGAGCCAGGCCGCGCATCTACAGATCAATCCGCTGTGCGTGCAATTGCTGCCCTGGCAACCGGGCAGCCGCGAGTTGGCCGAACACGACCCGTTGCGTGACTACTATCTCAATCTGCAGCATCTGCGCGACACCGCCGAAGCCGATGTGGAAAAGCTGCTGGCCAGCTTCTGGACCCGCATGCAGGGCGGCGACGAGAAGCGCGCGGCACTCGAATTGTTCGAGCTGGACAGCGAGCAAACGCTCAATCTCGCCACTATCAAGCTGCGCTACCGGCAACTGGTGAGCCAGCACCATCCGGATCGCGGCGGTAGCACCAGCCGCCTGCAGTCGATCAACCTGGCGATGGAAATACTGCAGCGCTATTACGGCTGACCTGTAGAGAGCGATTCGCTCTAAAGCCACGACTCACGCGGCCTCCGGCGTTTGCCTATACTGCGTCATACGGTCGCAGTGATTCGGCCTGCACCCGCTGGCGCTGCATACGCGCAGCGGGCGTTGCGTTGGGGGCGATCGACAATAACAAGAGGAGGTGTCTGCATGATCCACCATGTTTGGGGGCTCTTCACCCATCCCGACCAAGAGTGGCAGGAAATCCGTGGCGAGGAAGAATCCATCAGCCACATGTACCTGACCCACGTCCTGATTCTCGCGGCCATTCCGGCTCTTTGCGCCTACTTCGGCACCACCCAGGTGGGTTGGACCGTGGGCGATGGGGCGCCGGTGAAACTGACGGAAGCCAGTGCACTGCAAATGACCATCATGTCCTACCTGGCGATGCTCGCCGGGATCGCCGTGATGGGTGCTTTCATCCACTGGATGGCACGGACCTATGACTCCAACCCCAGCCTGACCCAATGCGTGGTGTTCGCCGCCTACACGGCTACTCCCCTGTTCATTGGCGGCCTTGCGGCGCTCTATCCGAGCCTGTGGCTGGCGATGTTCATCGGTACAGCGGCCATCTGCTACACGGTCTACCTGCTGTACGCGGGACTGCCGACCTTCATGAATATCCCCGAGGACGAAGGCTTCATGTTCTCCAGCTCGATCCTGGCCGTCGGCCTGGTGGTGCTGGTGGCGATGATCGCCTGCTCGGTGATTCTCTGGGGCTTCGGCGTGGGTCCGGTGTACACCAGCTAAAGCCGCTACTTAGAAACCCCGGCCTGCCGCCGACAAAGCCGCCTTCTGGCGGCTTTGTGCTGTCTGGGATACGCACGCACGGGCATAATCGGCATATGCCCGAACTCCTCCACGCCCGCGTCGAAGCCTGCTACCTGCTGGCCGAAGACTTCTTCAAGCGCCGTTTCCGCCGCCCCGAGGTCAGCTTCAAGCTGCGTGGGCAGAAGGCCGGCGTTGCGCACCTGACGGAAAATCTGCTGCGTTTCAATCCCAAGCTGTATGCGGAAAACCGCGAGCACTTCCTCAAGCAGACGGTGGCCCATGAAGTGGCACACCTGATCGCCCATGAAATGTTCGGTGGGCGCATCCAGCCCCATGGCGAGGAATGGCAACTGATCATGCGCGGGGTCTACGAACTGCCGCCGGATCGCTGCCACACCTATGCCGTGGGCCGGCGCAAGAGCACGCGCTACCTCTACCTGTGCCAATGCCCGAACGGTGAGTTTCCCTTCTCCGGCCAGCGTCACAGCCTGGTGCGCCAGGGCCGCCGCTACTTCTGCCGACGCTGCCGGGCAACCCTGGTATTCAGCGGCGAGCAGCGCGTGGAGTGACAGGCTTCGGTGTCGGACGCTTTGTAAGGTGCGCTACTGCTGATGCTCAGGACAGCTCGACATCGGCGACCCGAGCTGTGCTCTGGCAACCGAGCAAGGCATCCAGTCGGTCACAGTCGGTCTCGCGGCGCATGGCAGCGAACAGCGTCTGCGCTTCCGGATAACTGCGGGTGAGCATGGCCAGCCACTGCTTGAGCCGGCCCGGCGCATAACGCGGGGCGATCTTGCGCCGCGCCTGCTGCCAGAAGTCCTGCAGCAGCGGTTGCAGATCGATCCAGCTCAGCGGTGCCAGCTCCTGGCCGGCGCGGGCCGCGGCGATCTGCCGGGCCAGGTCGGGCCGTGAGACCAGGCCGCGACCGAGCATGATGTCCTCGACACCGCTGACTTCGCGGCAGCGCCGCCAGTCTTCGAGGTTCCAGATCTCGCCATTGGCGAACACCGGTACGGCCACCGCCTCCTGCACCCGCGCCACCCATTCCCAGTGCGCGGGCGGCTTGTAGCCATCGGTTTTGGTCCGCGCGTGCACCACGATCTGTCCGGCACCGCCATCGGCCAGCGCCCGTGCGCAATCCAGGGCGCCATCCGGGCTGTCGAAGCCCAGGCGCATCTTCGCCGTTACCGGGATATGCCGCGGCACGGCGCGGCGCACTTCGCTGAGGATCGCGTGCAGCAGTTCCGGCTCCTTGAGCAGCACGGCGCCGCCGCGCGACTTGTTCACCGTCTTGGCCGGGCAACCGAAGTTCAGGTCGATGACCGGCGCGCCCAGTTCGCAGGCATAGGCGGCGTTCTCCGCCAGGCATACGGGATCGGAGCCGAGCAATTGCACCCGCAACGGTGTGCCGCTGCGCGTACGCGCGCCCGTACCCAGCTCCGGGGCCAGCTTGCGAAAATGCGAGGCCGGCAGCAGACGGTCGCTGACCCGGATGAACTCGGTCACGCACCAATCGATGCCGCCGACCCGGGTCAGCACATCGCGGAGGATTTCATCGACCAGGCCTTCCATGGGTGCCAGGGCTATTTGCACGGCGGGAGTCTCGCGAAACGGGGCGGCGATTGTAACGGCCGCCGCCCCGGCTTTACAGGCTGGCCGGGCTTTTGCGCCGAGCGGTAAGCGGGCCGCTCGGCCACACAACCAATCTAGTAAATTGATTGTTTATCCGGATTTTTTGCGCTTTTTATCCATATCAAACAGATAGATCATGCGCCCATCACCTCTGCACGGCACTTGCGCCGCGCAGCAACAGGAGCCTGAACATGATCGAACTGCGCCCCTTCAACTCCCTCGGCCATGCCCAGCACGGCTGGCTGAACGCTCGCCACCACTTTTCCTTCGCCGAGTACCACGATCCGCAGCGGGTCAACTGGGGCACGCTGCGGGTCTGGAACGACGACGAGATCGCCGCCCACAGTGGCTTCCCGCCGCACCCGCACCACGACATGGAAATCATCACCTATGTCCGCGAGGGTGCCATCACCCACCGCGACAACCTGGGTAACCAGGGTCGCACCGAGGCCGGTGATGTGCAGGTGATGAGCGCCGGCACCGGTATCGCCCACTCCGAGTACAACCTGGAGGATGTCACCACCAAGATCTTCCAGATCTGGATCATCCCCAACCAGGTCGGCACTGCGCCGTCCTGGGGTGCCAAGCCTTTCCCCAAGGGTGAGCGCGCCGGCCAGTTCGTGGTGCTGGCCAGTGGTCACGAGAGCGATACCGACGCCCTGCCGATCCGTGCCGACGCCCGCCTGGTGGCCGCCACCCTGGCCGCCGGACAGAGCGCCGAATACCCGCTGGGCCGCCTGCGCAAGGGTTACCTGGTGGCGGCCAAGGGCCTGATCGAGGTCAACGGCATCAGCGCTGGCGAACGCGACGGCGTAGCCATCGCCGGCGAGGAAGTGGTGCGGGTTACAGCGGTCGAAGACAGCGAAGTGATTCTGGTCGACGTGGCCTGAGAACCTGCTCACGATCTCCTGACTGTCGGCCATCCGGCGTTAAAAACGGCCTCGGAATGCTCATTTACAGCCCGGAAACTGCGCTTCCTCAGCCGTTTTTGCCTTGTCTGGCTCTAATTCAGAAGATCGTGAACAGGTTCTGAGCCGCAACGTAGCCCGGACTTCAGTCCGGGGATCATCAGCGCCCCGGCTTGCCCGGGGCCGGCACCCTACTCGCCGGCTTCGTCCAGCAACGGTACGCCAGCAGCGCGTTCGAGCAGTTCGGTCGGCAAGCTCTTGCTGGCGCGGGCGCCGAGCAGCTTGAGGTTCTCGACGCGGTTGATCAGGTTGCCACGGCCTTCGCAGAGCTTGTTGCGCGCCGCCGCGTAGGCCTTGTCCAGCTGCTGCAGACGGCTGCCGACTTCGTCCAGATCACCGATGAAGGCGACAAACTTGTCATACAGGTCGCCGGCACGCTTGGCGATCTCGATGGCGTTCTGGCTCTGTCGCTCCTGGCGCCAGAGGCTGTCGATCACCCGCAGGGTGGCCAGCAGCGTGGTCGGGCTGACGATCACAATGTGCTGCTCGTAGGCCTCCTGGAACAGACCGGGATCGGCCTGCAAGGCCGCGGCAAAAGCCGCTTCGATCGGCACGAAGAGCAGAACGAAGTCCAGACTGTGCAGGCCTTCCAGACGCTGATAGTCCTTCACCGAGAGGCCCTTGAGGTGGCTGCGCAGGGACAGCACATGCTGCTTCAGCGCCGTGGCGCGGCTGTCCTCGTCCTCGGCGGCGACCAGCGCCTGGTAGGCGGTCAGACTGACCTTGGCGTCGACCACCACCTGCTTGTCGCCCGGCAGCTGGATCAGCACGTCCGGCTGGAAACGCTCGCCATCGGCACCCTTGAGGCTGACCTGGGTCTGGTACTCGCGGCCCTTCTCCAGGCCGGCGTGCTCCAGCACCCGCTCCAGCACCAGTTCGCCCCAGTTGCCCTGGGTCTTCTGGCCTTTCAGGGCGCGGGTCAGGTTGGTGGCTTCGTCGCTCAGGCGCTGGTTGAGCTGCTGCAGGCGCTCCAGCTCCTTGCCCAGGGAGAAGCGCTCACGGGCTTCCTGCTGGTAGCTCTCCTCGACGCGCTTCTCGAAGGCCTGGATGCGCTCCTTGAGCGGGTCGAGCAACTGGCCCAGGCGCTGCTGGCTGGTTTCGGCGAAGCGCTGCTCGCGCTCGTCGAAGATCTTCCCGGCCAGCTCGGCGAACTGCGCGCGCAGTTCGTCGCGGGCGGCCTGCAGGTCGCTCAGGCGTTGCTGATGGTGTTCCTGTTGCTCGCGCAGTTCGGCCGCCAGGCCGGCACGCTGGCTTTCCAGCTGACGCAGCTCGCTTTCCTTCTGTTCGCGTTCGCGGCTCCAGCCCTGCGCTGCCTCGCGCGCCGTTTCACGCTCGACCCCGAGCAGTTCGGTCTCACGGCGCAAGGCCGCCAGATCGGCTTGCTGGCGCGCGCCTTCCTGCTGCAGGTGGCGCAGTTCGTCGAGAGTGCTGTCGAGCTGGGCAGACAAACCGTCCTGGGCCAGGCGCGCGGTATTCAGGCGCTCTTCCAGCAACTGCCGCTCGCCACTGTCGAGTGCCTGCTGGCGCTGCAGGCGCCAGGCCAGCAGCGCCAGCGGTGCGGCACCGAGCAGCAGGCCGAGCAACAGGTTGGAAAGGTCGAGGGTAAAGGGCAAAGGCACGGGCGGGCTCGCTGTCTGGTTCGCGGTGCCCGGCAGTATACCTAGGGTCTGTTGGCGTTTTGTCGCGACCGCGACGGAACCGCTCGATCAGGCGCTTTTGGGCAGCCGGCCAAGCAGCCGAGCGGCTTCGTGGGAGCCCTGTGCGGCAGCCAGCTCCAGCCAGTGACGGGCCTGCTGCGGCTCGCGTTGGCGCGGCTGGCTATACAGGCGCCCGAGTTCCAGCTGCGCTCGCGCATCACCAGAACGTGCGGCCTGACGCAGCAGTTCCAGACCGATGCGGCGGTCACGGGTATTGCCGCAATCACGGCAGAGCAACTGGCCCAGGCGGCTTTGTGCCACCACCACCCCCTGGCGCGCCGGCTGCTTGAGCAGACGCCCGGCCAGACGCTTGATGCTGGCACTGTGTCCCAGGCGCGGGCTCTCGAGTAGCCACAAGGCCAGGCGCATCGACAGACGCGGATGTTCACTAGGTAGATTGTGGGCAGTAACGGGCAGTACGCGGGATTTCATGGAAACACGAGCTGGCTGCGGGGCGCGCCACTCTACTCTCTTTTTTCTGCCGGTAAAGACTTGCAAAAAGCCGAGAAAGCCGTGCTAGAGCAAGCGCTCGGGACAATCCACAGAAGCTGTGGATAACTCCGTGGACAACTTGCTGAAAACTCCTCTCAACTCCGATGCCATGGGCCTTCCGCTCAAACTGGTGCTTTTTTCACCAACTAAAAAAGTCTTTATTTTTCATTGACTTAAAAAATCATCATGGATAATCAAGCGGTTACGCTGATTTATGACAGCAGGTTGACAAGCTGCTTCGCAATTGTGCACAAGTGCGCCCGCCTGGGCGGGGCGGCGCCCCGTTTGAGGGCGATTTCCCGGCACCGCAGAGCTCCCGCGGGCTGCAGGCCAGTGGCCCGGCAGAATGCTGGTCAGCCCAGCGCCAGCAGGCTATAAAGCAGCCCTTCACGCACTCCTCGGCAGCCGCCTAGCCATGCCCCACCCCTCTCTTATCGCCGCCTATCAGCAGGCCCTCGACCAGCAGGGTTTCCAGGCAGACGAGGCCCAGTGGCAAACCGTCCACGCACTGCAGAACTGTCAGGATGACCTGCATGCGGGCAACCCTCAGGTCAGCGGGGTGTACCTGTGGGGCCCGGTCGGGCGTGGCAAGACCTGGCTGATGGATCATTTCCACCAGGGCCTGCGCGTGCCGGCACGCCGCCAGCACTTCCACCACTTCATGCAGTGGGTGCACCGCCGCCTGTTCCAGCTCACCGGCACCGCCGATCCGCTGCTGGCCCTGGCCCGCGAGCTGGGCGACGAGGTACGCGTGCTGTGCTTCGATGAACTGTTCGTCAGCGACATCGGCGACGCCATCCTTCTCGGCCGCCTGTTGCAGGCGCTGTTCGAACAGGGCGTGACCCTGGTCGCCACCTCCAACCAGCCACCGCAGCAGCTGTATGCCGATGGTTTCAACCGCGAGCGCTTCCTGCCGGCCGTGACCGCTATCGAGCAGCATATGCAGGTGGTGGGCGTGGACGGCGGCCAGGATCATCGCCTGCACCCGGGCCAGCACCTGCAACGCTACTGGGTAGGTAAAGCGGATCAGGCCAGCGCTCTTGCCGAGGTGTTCCAGCACCTGAGTCGTGGCCAGGCCAGCAGCACGCAGCCGATCATCCTGGCGCACCGCCCGATCCCGGTGCAGCAACGTGCGCCCGGCTTGGTCTGGCTGAACTATGCCGATCTCTGCGAGCAGCCCCTGGCGGCCCTGGATTTCATCGCCCTGTGCGACCAGTTTGCACTGATCCTGCTCGGCGCCGTGCCCAACCTGAGCGCCGCCACCCGAGCGGCGAAGATCGCCCGCGGCACCGAAGATGGCGTCGAGCAGGTGCAGGCCGGTGACCGCCAGTTGCCGGCGCTGTCGGCACGCGACGATGGCGTGCGCCGTTTCATCGCCCTGGTCGACGAATGCTACGACCGCAAGGTGCCGCTCTATATCGAAGCCGAGGTGGCGCTGCAGCAGCTGTACACTGAGGGCCACCTGGCCTTCCCCTTCCGCCGTACCCTCAGCCGCCTGCAGGAGATGCAGCTACGGCGCTTCGCCGACAGTGCCGATGTGGCGCCGCAACAGCCAGCGGCGGAACTCGTCAGCGCCGACTGAAAGATCTGCCCTCGTCACCACGCGCCTATTCGAAACAAGCGCAGCCTAAGTAGAACGCTAACAGCGCTCTCAGGCTGGCAGCGGCAAGTACCCGTCGACCAGGAACAGCTGTAGCGGAAAGATCCGCGGCGTATCCGGGGCCTGGGCATTCTTGAAGGCCACGTAGCCCGGCGTGGTTTCGCACAGCCAGGGCAGCAGGTTGCGCGGGCGCCGCTCGCTGAAGGCCTGCGGCGCATAGAGTGCGACATTGTTGCCCTGCAGCGGGCAACGGGCCGAAGGGAACTCGAACGCTTCCACCCCGGCCTCGCGCATGGCGCTGCCCAGTGCGTGGGTGGCGCGGTAGTCGCTGCGATGGGTCAGCAGCTCGCGGTGCTGATCGAACGGCGGCTGGTGCAGGCGGATGCCGCGCTGCACCTGGTAGCGCGCCTCGAAGGAGGAATGTTCGGAAAGAATCCGTCCGCTCGGTGGCGGCTCGGCCATGCCGTGCCACAACACAAAACGGTAGAAGGCGGTTTCCGCCATCGCCGTTTCCAGCCGGCAGGCGGCATAGAACAGGCTCGGCTCGTGGCGCCGACCGAAGCGCGAACCCCAGCGCAGTGGCGGATAGCGGAATGGCGTGTGTAGCAGGTAATGCAGCGGCTCGTCACTGCGCGGTAGCGGCGGCTTGCTGCTTTCCAGCAGCTGTTCGAGCAGGGCCTGCTCTTCCAGGGTATCGACCAGTTGCAGGGTGGCCACCTGCTCCTGGCTTTCCACCAGGCGCACCAGGCGCCCACGCAACGGGGTGATCTGCTCTGCACCGGCACAGGCCTGCCAGATATCCATATCAATGCTCACTTAGACCAGCTGCTGCAGGTCAGCAAAACGTAGCCCGGATGCAATCCGGGGAACCCTGTGTCACCGCTCCCGGATTGCATCCGGGCTACGCCGGCAGGCAATGCCCCTCTCCCCAGCCCTCGGCTTCGGCTTCCTGCGTCGCTCTACCTCCTGCATCCATGCAGTCGTCTCCCGTGAACGGGAGAGGGGGCAAAAGCGCACCGCACCTACCCTGCATGCCGTTATGGCAATACAGAAAATCGTGGTTCTCAGAGGCTGTTTACAATCTTCTGGATTAGAGCCAGACAAGGCGCAACGACCAGCGGGAGTAACAGCCAAAGGCTGGCCCGAAGGGTGAGCGCCAGCGAATCAATTGGGCGAGGGCGCGGAGTTTACAACTGTAAATGAGCAGCCCGAGCCCAATTTCAACGCGGCATGGCCGACGATCAAGAGATCCTAGATAGGTTCTCAGACTTTGCCGCGAATGGCGTCTAGATACTCCACCACCCGCACCAGCCCCTGTACCTGATTCATCTGCTGCAGCGGCACGCCGGCCAGGTGGCGGTTGTCGGTGCGCAGGAAGTGGCGCATGTCTTCGAGGTTGCCGCCGAACAGGGCGAACAAGGCGCGGTAGGCGCGGATCAGCAGCAGCGCCAGCTCGCCGGTCTTGCTCTGCGGGCGCAAGCCACCGCTATCGCCCCAGCGGCTGATGGCGGAACGGTTGACTCCGACAATGCCGGCCAGCTCGGCCTGGGTCAGGCCCAGTTGCTCACGGGTGCTGAGCAGGGCCTTGAGCAGAACCGCATCGGCGTCGACACCAGGCTTGTTGAGCGCACTCATGGCTGCCTCCTGATTCCTGTTTGAAACAAATCTAGCAAACAATGCAGCAAACAGACACCACAATATGCAGTCACCCGCTCAGCGGCGCACAGGTCGCGCCCATGCGTACAACCTAGCCAGCCATGCGCGCCAGCAAACGTGCCTGCAGCTGCTCCAGCTCTGCCGGGTCGGCCTTGGCGCTGGCATGCACGCCCAGCTTCTCGCCCTCGAAGCGCGGCACGATGTGCATGTGAATATGGAACACCGTCTGCCCGGCCGGCGCGCCGTTGAACTGCGCCACCTGCACACCGGCCGGCTGCAGTTCGTCCACCAGCACGCGGGTCAGGCGCTGCACCACGGCCATCACCTTGGCCAGGCTGGCGCTATCGATATCCAGGATGTTGCGTGCTTGCGCCTTTTTCGGGATCACCAGCGTGTGGCCGTAGGACTGCGGAAACACATCGAGGAAGGCCAGCACGTCGTCATCCTCGTACAGTTTGTAGCAAGGTGCCTCGCCGCGAATAATCTTGGCAAAGATGTTCTGTTCATCGTAATCGCCGTGCAGGCTCATCAGGGGTCTCCAGTAGCAGTGTGCGAAGGGACGAACCATACCGGTTTCAGCACGCCGGGAAAAACCCGAGGCCTGACCGAACAGACATTCGCCGCTATCCTGCCCTTATCCACCACCGCAACCGGAGCGCACATGCCAGACCTGTCCGCCTTCCCCATCACGCGCAAATGGCCTGCCGCCCAGCCTGATCGCCTGCAGCTCTATTCGCTGCCCACGCCCAACGGGGTCAAGGTGTCGATCATGCTCGAAGAGATCGGTCTGCCCTACGAGCCGCACCTGGTCAGTTTCGACAGCAACGACCAGCTCAGCGCGGAGTTCCTCTCGCTCAGCCCGAATAACAAGATCCCCGCCATCCTCGACCCCAACGGCCCGGACGGTCAGGTGCTGGAGCTGTTCGAGTCCGGTGCGATCCTGCTCTACCTCGCCGATAAAACCGGCCAACTGCTGCCCCAGGACCCCGCCGCGCGCTACCAGACCATCCAGTGGCTGATGTGGCAGATGGGTGGGGTCGGCCCGATGTTCGGCCAGGTCGGTTTCTTCCATAAGTTCGCCGGCAAGGACTACGAGGACAAGCGCCCGCGCGACCGCTATATCGAGGAAGCCAAACGCCTGCTCGGCGTGCTCGACCAGCGCCTGCAAGGCCGCGAGTGGGTGATGGGCGATGCCTACAGCATTGCCGATATAGCCATCTTCCCCTGGGTACGCAATTTGATCGGCTTCTATGGCGCGGGCGTATTGGTCGAGTTCGAGCGTTTTGCCAATGTGCAGCGGGTTCTAGAGCGTTTCCTCGCGCGGCCGGCAGTGGTGCGGGGGCTGGCGATTCCGCAACGGGCTTGAGCAAACGACCGCCTGCGGCCAGCTCCATTGACCACCGCCTCTTCAATCACTACGCACCAGCCACTCGACCACGCGCCGAGTCAGTGGACTGATCAGCAGCACCAGCGGCAAGGCCAGCACCCAGGCCGTCAGCCAGGCGCTGAGCCACAGGCTGGCAAAGCCGGGGATCGGGCCCGTGGCGCGGAAGGTGGACAGTCCCGACACCAGCAGAGACATCACCCCTGAGAACCTGCTTACGATCTCCTGGCCGTCGGCCATACGGCGTTAAAAACAGCCTCGGAATGCTCATTTACAGCTCGTAAACTCCGCTTCCTCGGCTGCTTTTGCCTTGTCTGGCTCTAGTCCAAAAGATCGTAAACAGGTTCTGAGAGAATCAGGGCGAACAGCAGCGGGCTGTATTTGCGCGGGATCATCCGACCACCTCCAGGCTCTGCGTCAGCGGGCTGCTGGGTTGCAGGCGCCGCAGGGTGGCGGCGAAGTTCTGCCCGAACAGCCGCGCGGTCTTGATGTCGCCCGGCACAAACGAATCGGCCGACGAGGCCTTTTCCGCCTGGGCCATCAGCCCCGACCAGGAACCCAGACGGTTCGCCGCTTCGTCGTAGGCAACGCCCAGGTGCTGCTCCGGCAGAATCGGATTGCCGACCCACAGCATGCCGTGCTGCATGCAGAAGACGAACATCGACAGCAGCGTCGACTGCTTGTCGCCGGCCGGCAGCGCCGACACCGTGAAACCCGCCGCCAGGCGCCCGCGCAGCTGCTGGCTGCGCCACAGCCCGCCGGTTGCGTCCATGAAGGCCTTGACCTGGGCCGACACCCCGCCGAGGTACGTCGGCGAGCCAAGGATGTAGGCATCGAAGCCGAGCAAGGCCTGCGGCGCCGTGGCCAGGTCTTGCGCCTGCAACAGCTCGACTTCGATCCCCGGCACGCTGCGCACCCCCTCGGCAACGAGGCGGGCGATGTGCTCGGTGTGCCCATGGGCACTGTGGTAAATCACCGCGACTTTGTTCATGACTGGTACTCCAGGTTGGACGTGATGCGTGTCTGCACTCAGCGCAGCAGTGCGCCGATCAATAAGGCGGCCAGGTAAAGGCCCAGGCCAAACACGCTGTGATTGGCCAGGCTCTTGAGGCAGTTACGCAGCGGGGTTGGCGTCTTGGCGGCGGCGAAGCCGGAGCCCATGGCCGGCTGGATCACCAACAAGGGGATGCTGACCGTGGCGACGCCCACCAGCAGCGCGGGGAGCAGCGTCGGCTGCCAGGCCCAGTCCAGGCCGACGATGGCCAGCAGCAGCCCGGCAAAGGCGATGCCGGTGGCGTAATGCATGAGCCAGCCCAGGGCCAGTTCGCCACGGATCGGCGGCGCCTTGGCGATGGCCGCATGGGCCAGCCTGCCGCGCAGCAGATGCCCGACCCAACGGCCGATGAAGGCAAAGTTCAGGGTCGGCACGCCGGCGTATTTCAACAGCATCAGCCAGGCATCCATCAGCGCCGTCGCCAGGATGCCGATGCCGGCCGCCAGGGTTATGAATTGCAGTAAGTTCGTCATAAAGACCTCTTCAAGGTTGACCCGCCAGGGGTTCTGCTCGAATCTACAAGTTCAAGTGAACTTGAGGTCAAGGGGTATCTGATGGATATCGCTGAAGTCGCCAGACGATCCGGCGTACCGGCATCGGCGCTGCGTTTTTACGAAGAAAAGGGACTGATCGCTTCGCTCGGCCGCCAGGGGCAACGGCGCAGCTTTGCGCCGCAGATCCTGGATCAGCTGGCGCTGATCTCGCTCGGCCAGTCGGCCGGCTTCACCCTGGAGGAAATCCGCTCGATGTTCGCACCCGGCGGCGCGCCGGCCATCGACCGGCAGATGCTCGCGGCCAAGGCCGATGAGCTCGATGCCACCATCCAGCGCCTGCAGGCCATGAGCAATGGCTTACGCCATGCGGCGGCCTGCCCGGCACCGAGCCACGCCGAGTGCCCGACCTTCCAGCGCCTGGTGCAAGCGGCAGCCGCCAGCGCCCATGCACGCAAGCACAGCAAGGGCCTGCGCAAGGGCACGCCGCCGACCCGCTAGCCATGATTGCGCCAGTGGACAGCCAAGCCGCGCCGCATGGCGACCTCAGTCGTGCGCTACGCCATAGCGCTTGAGCAGTTGCTTGCAACGCGCGGACAGGTGCAGCACGCGCAGCTGCTTGCCGGCCTTGGCGTAACGCTCGCGCAATGTCTTCAACGCGGCGATGGCCGAGTAGTCGACAAAGCTCAGGTGGCGGCAGTCGAGCACGACCTGCTGCGGATCGTTGGCCGGGTCGAACTGGTTGAGGAAAGGCGTGGTCGAGGCGAAGAACAGCGTGCCGTGCAGACTGTAGAGCTTGCTGCCATCGGCCTGCAGATGGCTGTCGGCATACAGCTCGCGGGCGTGCTGCCAGGCGAAGTTGAGCGCGGCGATGACGATGCCGCAGAGCACCGCAGTGGCCAGGTCGGTGAACACGGTGATGCTGGTCACCGCGATGATCACCAGCACATCGTTGAGCGGCACCCGGTTGAGCACCCGCAGCGAGGCCCAGGCGAAGGTCTGCTGCGCCACCACGAACATCACCCCGACCAGTGCGGCCAGCGGAATGCGCTCGATCAGCGGCGAGAGAAACAGCACGAACAGCAGGATCATCACCCCGGCGACCACGCCGGAGAGCCGGCCGCGACCACCGGAGCTGAGGTTGATCACGGTCTGCCCAATCATCGCGCAACCACCCATGCCACCAAACACCCCGGAAACCATGTTGGCCGCCCCCAGGGTCACGCACTCGCGGTCCGGGTAGCCGCGGCTCTCGGTGATCTCGTCGGTCAGGTTCAGCGTCAGCAGGGTTTCCAGCAGGCCGACCAGGCCCATCAAGATCGCGTAGGGCGCCACGATGCGCAGGGTTTCCAGGGTCCAGGGCACCTGCGGCAGGGCGAACTCCGGCAGACCACCGGCGATATGCGCCATGTCGCCCAGGGTGTGGGTCGGCAGGCCGAGCAGGTACACCGCCAGGCCCACGCCGAGGATTGCCACCAGCGCCGGCGGCACGCTGCGGGTCAGGCGCGGCAGCAGGTAGACGATGGCCATGGTCAGCGCCACCAGGCCCAGCATCAGGTACAGCGCGTTGCCGCTGAGCCAGGCCTCGCCCTGCTTGAAGTGCTCCAGCTGAGCCAGGGCGATGATGATCGCCAGGCCATTGACGAAGCCGATCATCACCGAGTGCGGCACCATGCGAATCAGCTTGCCCAGGCGCAGCACCCCGAACAGGATCATCAGCAAACCGCCGAGCAGCACGGTGGCGAGCAGGTACTGCACGCCATACTCGACCACCAGCGCGACTATCACCACGGCCATCGAACCGGCGGCACCGGAAACCATGCCCGGCCGGCCGCCGAACAACGCAGTCAGGGTGCAGATGATGAAAGCGCCGTACAGCCCCATCAGCGGATTGAGGTGCGCCACCAGGGCGAAGGCGATGCACTCCGGCACCAGCGCGAAGGAGGTAGTGAGTCCGGCCAGGACGTCGGCGCGCAGACGTTTTACTTTCATGCAATGACCCAAGGGCGGACGGGCAAGGCCGGGCCGCGGAGCGTGTGGGGAATGAGGGTCGCGGATGTTACGGAAATGCCGGCGGGCAGGCCAGTGATTGGCCGGGTACCTGAACGGAACGCAAAACCTGAGCCGTACCTCGTAACTCCCCTCTCCCACTTGTGGGAGAGGGGCTGGGGGAGAGGGAATTGGCCCACTCACCTCCTCCCTTCTCCACCATCACCTCGCCGACTGCTCGCCAGCCTCGGCCGCCGGATTAGCCCGCTGCATCTGCTCATGCACCGTGCGCTCCTCCACCCGCGGGTCGAGGGCCGCCGAGAGCGGTGAACTGGTCATGTTGTCCGGCACGGCCACGTGCTGCAGCGGCGCATTCTCCACCGGCTGCATGTGCTTGATGGTGTCCGGACGCACGCGAAAGATCAGCACGAAGGCGCAGAAGCAGACAAAGGCGTAGAGCATGTTCGGCCCCAGCTCGCGCATCAGCAGCCCCGCCGTCAGTGGTCCCAGGCAGGCACCGATACCGAAGGTCACCAGCAGCATGGCCGTCAGCGAAACCCGGTGCTCGGCCTCGATGTAGTCGTTGGAGAACGCCACGGCCAGCGGATACAGGCTGAACTGCAGCAGGCAGAAGACAAAGCCCAGGGGGAACAGCAGCACCAGCGGCAGCTCGGTCAGGATCGCCATAGGCAGGCTGGCCAGGGTCAGCAACACCGCGCAGTTGCGGATCAGCGCGCCGCGATCGTAACGGTCCGACAGCCAGCCCAGCGGCCACTGCACCAGCAGGCCGGCGAGGATGCAGCTGGCCATAAACAGGCCGACCTGCAGGGTACTCAGGCCCATGAGCGAGGCATGCAGCGGCGCCAGACCATAGAAGGAGCCAATCGCCAGGCCCGAGACCAGAATGGTGGTCAGCGACTGCGGCACCCGCCTGATGAAGAACATCGGCTCCAGCGCCACCGGCTGCATCGGCGCCGGGTGGCTACGACGAGTCATGGCCACCGGCACCAGACACAGGGTGAAGCACAGCGCCACCAGCATCAGCAGCTCCAGGCCCAGCGCCGGATGCAGCACCAGCGTGAGCTGGCCGAGCATCAGGCCGAGGTAGCAGGCAATCATGTAGCCGGAGAACACCCGGCCGCGCTGACTGGCATCGGCCTGCTCGTTGAGCCAGCTCTCGATCACCATGTACTGGCACATCATGCCCAGGCCCACTAGCGCGCGCAGCACCAGCCAGGCCGGCAGCCAATCAATCAGGCCGTGGCCGAGCACGGCGGCGCCGACCACGCCGGAGCTGGAAACGAAGGCGCGCATATGGCCGACCCGGGCAATCAGCCGATGGCCGACCTTGCCACCCAGCACCAGGCCGAGATAGTTGGCCGCCATCAGCGCACCGATCCACGCGGTATCGACCTTATCCGCGGCCAGACGCAGGCCCAGGTAGGTACTCAACAGGCCGGAGCCGATCAGCATCAGCAGGGTGGCGAAATACAGTGAGCGAAACGACTTCCAAATACTGGTCATGGACAGCTCGGGGGTTCGATCTGGGAAGCCTGCGCACAGGCTTATCGGGGATGGACTGGAGTATGGTTCAGCCAAGCAGAAGACAGGGGCTGTTCATTGCCGAAACCGACGGTCCATGAACTGAGACCGCCAGGGGCACGCGTAGCGTCACAGCGGCGCGAGGGGAAAGCCGGTACAGCCCCTGGAAGCATTAGCGATATCGCCAGTTTCCCCAGAGTGCGCGACCTGATCAGCCCCTTATAGCGTGGAGGTTTAAACAGTGGGAGTGAAGGCAAGGCTGGCCACGACGGTTAGTTGAGCGGCTGCAATCGGCCAAAGCAGCCCTTCGAGCCAAGCAGCGGTTGACAGAAAAATTTATCCAAAACAGAAGGATTCCTCTTTTATTCACAACCAGATATAGCATTAAGCCATTATCGACCGAGTGCCTTTATGGCAAAATTCCGAAGCACATCTCTGAACAGCAGCAAATTTCTAGCAAAGTAAATTTTTGACAACAAATTTATACTAAAGTCCGCACGAATAGGACTCGTCGTTAAATCGAAGAGGATTTCGAAATATGAAAACCGGCTCTGACAGCACAACTCAAAATATTGTACGTTTCGCCCACTTCACGGATTTGCATGTAGGAATGAATGCACAGCAATGGATGTGGCCTTCGTTCAAGAGAGCATTCCTTGAAGATCTTGAGAGGATGTGCTTTAAGCTAGGCGCTTTGGACTTCGTTATATTCTCCGGTGATCTGACACAAAAATCCAGCAAGACCGAATACGCCAAGCTAACAGAGGTATTGGGTGAAATATGGGGCGTATTTAGCAAATTTGGAAAATCTCCCGCATTGATTCCCGTACCGGGAAATCATGATCTAGCACGCCCACCAGCTCTAAACCCTACTGCGAAAGTATTATCTCAATGATGGGAAATACCAGAACTTCCGCACGCTTTCTGGAAGTCCGAACCTGCCGACTATAGAGCCCTTATAAAGAGCTCTTTCGCAGAATATATGGAATGGCTAGAAACTTTGAGAGAAACCTCCATCCCCCTTCCGAGCCTCACCCACGGGGAGATTCCAGGAGATATTTCTACAGAGATTAATTTTCAAGGAAGGTCAGTAGGGATTGTCGGATTAAACTCTGCATGGCTACAGCTTTGTGATGGGGACTATAAGGAGCGACTCCATGTAGACCCTAGACAACTAATGGCGGTCACTTCGGGAGCTCCTGATGAATGGTGCTCGAACCATGACTTCAACCTACTTGTAACTCATCACCCGCAAGAATGGCTCCACCCATCAAGCCTCTCTTCATGGCGTAGTGAAATATATATACCCTCTCGCTTTGACAGCCACCTCTTTGGCCACATGCATGAGTCAAACAGTACATCTATTTCTGAGGGAGGAGCAGTAAGAAGAAGGCATATGCAGGGAGCATCGCTATTCGGTCTTGAGTTTATCGAGAGAAAGGGGCTAGAAAGAATTCACGGATATTCAATATATGAACTTGAAAACCTAGGCCCTTCTAGAAAAATCAAACATTGGCCTCGAAAATCCCACAGAACAAATGCAGGACACTTTAAATTAATCCAAAACCCTGAATTTGATTGCAATGATGACGGCTACGCAGAGGAGGAATACAAACCATGTTCGGAAACAACGCCTTCACGAACCAAAGCACCAGAGGGATCGACAATTCTGCTCAAACCAGAACTTCAAAAAGAAGCATTGCGCCCCCCTACGAAAAACCCTGCCTAAAGGCATTAATTTCTCCGAAACACGGAATATAGATCGAGCGGAAAGCATTGAAGCACTCAAGGAAAATAGAGCGCTATGGATTGTTTCCGACTGGGGCCTGGGAACGCACGAATTCATTGGAGCGCTACATGAAACCTTGGATACCGGAACGGATCATGTATATCAAATCGACTGCCAAAATTATTTCTCCAAATCAGAGATATGCAATGGCATAGAAGCACAACTGGGAGTTAGCTTTGAACAGCTACTAGATACTTTAGCTTCAGAATCAGCTTGCACTTTAATTTTTGAGGACGCCCCAATATTTGAAGGCAAGGATAAATCTGCACGAGTGCTTCAACAAGAAATTGAGACACTAATCAGTATCGCACTAGATTTTTGTGACAACGCCAGAATAGTTGTTATCTCTAGACTCCCCCCTACTTCTGGAGCCATAAAGTCTGTTGAACTCAAGCCGCTCGACGAGCTTGACACTAAAACTTACGTATCCAACCACGAAAAGGGAGGTGCTGACCTTGCAACTGCGCAGTTCATTTCACGACTACATCGTCATACAGATGGCATTCCATCTCGAATTGACATGGTGCTTCGAGATATACAAATTGTAGGCGCTGCCCAGCTACATAGCCTTAATGCGGACGTGGCCGGGAAGCATGCAGCTACAGAAACAGCTCCCTCGGGTCTAGCTTCGACACTAGATGAGATCAAGAACTCCTCAAATCCCAACATATCAAGGGCCTTCAAGCTCCTAAAGGCTTTAGCAATGTTCCCCAGAGGAGAGCAGCTTGAAACAGTAAAGCGATTCAATCAAACAAATTTGTTCTACCCGCAAGATGCAAGCTATCTGAAAGACTTTGCACTCATTGATTTTGTTGAAATCCCAAGCATTAGCTCTACAAATAGTGAATCAGCAAGAGCAATTGTTGTACGAAGAGCGGTTAGAGAATACCTATACGCAACCCTATCTACTTCAGAGCTTGATAGCTTAGGACGACGCGCGCTCGAAATTTATTTCGGCACAAACTGGGACACAAGAGGAATCAAACTACCCAAAGGAATAAAGTTTAATGATAGAGACTGCAGAGCGTGGAAAATTGGAAATGCTAGCTTACTTATTCTGCGCGCGATTCGAGACTCGGTAGAACACTACACCGCACAAAAATGTCAATCTTCAATTTCTTTGACAACGTCATTTGCCAAGAAACTTTATGAAGGCAATCATTTCCGAGCAGTGATATCTCTTTGCGACGACATACTTCCACTAGTCAAGCTACTAGACACGCCACCAAACACCTCTCAACTGACCCTTGAACTCGCCGAATCTCTACGCATGACAGGAGAGTATGAAAAATCTATAACTCTCTGCTCGGGCTTGATCACACTGTCATGTGATAAAAATTTCTTGCAACGCATTTATCTCTGTTTAACCAAGTCTTACGAGGCACTAAAAAAATCCGACCTCGTAATAGAAGCAGCAAATGAATGCATTAAAATTGACAACAGAAATCACCGTGCATTATCCGCACGCTCTGTGCTAGTTCGGATTGGAAGCAAAACCCCCAGTAAATTTGAAAAGCTTGCACAATTAGAAAAACAAGCCCGGCGGAAAAAATTATTTATTACAGCGAACAACATAAAACTATCCATGGCTGATCGCTGCAATGATCCAGAGCAGAGAGAGTCACTAATTTTACAGGTATCAAAGCATGCCAATTTAGAAGGTGATCTTTACAATGCCATGAGAGCAAACATATCGCTCGCCGAAATATACATAGAAGAGTCAAGAAACATTGAAAGAAATCATCTATTAAAACTCATTGAAATATATCACTACCTATATGGCGAAGGATTAAACTCTTTATTCAACACATGCCACAAGGTTCTTTGGCACGCGTTTACCACAAATAATGATAGCGCCAACTTGCTTCGCCTCTTCAGATGCAGCTCGCTCAGGTGGCGACTAAGTGGGGCGGAGCGTCTAGAGATTGCGCACATCAAGAAACTGAACAGTCACTTAACAACACGCACAGTCACTCAGCCTTTAGAGTCAAGTCGAGAGTTGATTTACCTCATATCAAGAAGCAATCAAACCAATAAATTACTGGCAGACAAAAGCAGCTAGTGATCACCTGAAGAGACCATTATCATAATTAAGCAGGCCTGCAATCGTGCAGCTGTAGGCCTGCAGCTTCGCAAGAGTGATAGCCGAAAAAACCCTCGATAATCTTCCTGTGCTATTTGCAAAAAAATAAACCTTCATCGCGCACCTAGACCTTCAAAGATCACCCAAAATTACCTCTTCAGGTATCCGAGAAAAAGACTCAAATCAGGTTCCTATTTGAGCCAGAAAATTCTCCATTCCCGTAAAGCGGCTAATAGAAAAAAGAAACCACTCTGCATCAATACCAGCGTTCGCGACATCAACGTCGTTAGATAAAATTTACTGGGTAGTCAAAGACACAGAGCCTTGCAGGACTTTGTTGACCAACAATTGATTCAGCTTCAAATTTTACGATACTCGATGACCGCTTCGGGTCGATATATACCCCACACACAGCGCCGCGCTCTTCAGCAACTACGAAGCACTAGCCAGAGCTTCGCGGCCAAAGTCACGCCCACAGAAGTGCCGACGGCAAGCACCGCCACCCTCAGATCGGCGGCGCCGAGCGCAGCATCACCGACTTCAGGGCGAAGGCCGATTTGATCCCGGCGACGCCGGGGATGCAGGTCAGGGTGTGGGTGAGGAAGGCCTGGTAGGCGGCCAGGTCCTTGACCACCACGCGCAGCATGTAATCGGCGTCGCCGGTCATCTGGAAGCAGCTCATCACCTGCGGCGCCTCGACGATGCGCTCCTCGAAACGGGCGAGGTAGTCGCCGGTCTGCTTTTCTAAGGAGACCGAGACGAACACGCTCATCGCCCCGGACAGGCGCTCCTCGTCGAGGCGCGCAAAATAGCCCTGGATGTAGTGTTCGTCTTCCAGACGCCTCACCCGGCGCAGGGTCGGGGTCATCGACAGGCCGACTTTCAGGGCCAGGTCGCGCCAGCTCATGCGGCCATCTTCGGCCAGGGCGCGGAGGATTTTCAGGTCGATGCGGTCAAGTTCGGACATGGCGGCAGGCTTCTACGATTATTGATTTTATTAGTTCAAACATACTAATACAGCCGGGCAAACCTAGTGACTTTGGAGCAAAAAACTAGCAGTCGAAGCATATACTGAAATCACAAGAACAACGACGAGGGCCTCACCATGAGTGATGTCACGCACACCCGCCTCCCCTGCCGCACCCGCCGCGCGCACACCCTTTGCGCCTCCGTTCAGCCTGCCCGGCTGCATCCGCCCAGCCCGCCGTCCGCCCTGCTCATTCGCTGCTGATCCGTTCCCGATCCGAGTTTTTTGGCTGGAGGCAACATGACTGACTACGCACCCTTGCGCCTGCACGTACCGGAGCCCACCGGGCGACCGGGCTGCAAGACCGATTTTTCCTACCTGCACCTGTCCGCCGCTGGCACGGTGCGCAAACCGGCCATCGACGTGGAACCGGCCGCCACCAGCGACCTGGCCTACAGCCTGGTGCGCGTGCTCGACGAGCAGGGCAACGCCGTCGGCCCGTGGGACCCGCAGCTGAGCAGCGAACAGTTGCTGCGCGGCCTGCGCGCGATGCTCAAGACCCGTATCTTCGACGCGCGCATGACCACCGCGCAGCGGCAGAAGAAGATGTCCTTCTATATGCAGTGTCTGGGCGAGGAAGCCATCGCCACCGCGCACACCCTGGCCCTGCAAGACGGCGACATGTGTTTCCCGACCTATCGCCAGCAGGGCATCCTGATCGCCCGCGACTACCCGCTGAAAGAGATGATCTGCCAGCTGCTGTCCAACGAGGCCGATCCGCTCAAGGGCCGCCAGCTGCCGATCATGTATTCCAGCCGCGAGTACGGCTTCTTCTCGATTTCCGGCAACCTGGCCACCCAGTTCATCCAGGCGGTGGGCTGGGCCATGGCCTCGGCGATCAAGGGCGATACCAAGATCGCCTCGGCCTGGATCGGCGACGGCGCCACCGCCGAATCGGACTTCCACACCGCCCTCACCTTCGCCCATGTCTACCGCGCGCCGGTGATCCTCAACGTGGTCAACAACCAGTGGGCGATCTCAACCTTCCAGGCCATCGCCGGCGGTGAAGGCACCACCTTCGCCAACCGCGGCGTGGGTTGCGGCATCGCCTCGCTGCGGGTCGACGGCAACGATTTTCTCGCCGTCTACGCCGCCTCGCAGTGGGCCGCCGAACGCGCCCGGCGCAACCTCGGGCCGAGCCTGATCGAGTGGGTGACCTACCGCGCCGGCCCGCACTCGACCTCGGACGATCCGTCGAAATACCGCCCGGCCGACGACTACAGCCACTTCCCGCTGGGCGACCCAATCGCCCGCCTCAAGCAGCACATGGTTGGCCTGGGCATCTGGTCCGAAGAACAGCACGAAGCACTGCACAAGAAGCTGGAGACCGAAGTGCTGACCGCGCAGAAGGAAGCGGAAAGCCACGGCTCGCTGGTCGACGGCCACGTTTTCAGCGCCGCCAACATGTTCGAGGATGTCTACAAGGAGCTGCCGGAGCATCTGCGCCGCCAGCGCCAGGAGCTGGGGGTATGACCGCCATGACGACGCAACACGAGAACACCCAGGCCGTCACCAGCATGACCATGATCCAGGCGCTGCGCTCGGCGATGGACGTGATGCTGGAACGCGATAGCAACGTGGTGGTGTTCGGCCAGGACGTCGGCTACTTCGGCGGCGTGTTCCGCTGCACCGAAGGCCTGCAGAACAAGTACGGCACCTCGCGGGTGTTCGACGCGCCGATCTCCGAGAGCGGCATCATCGGCGCCGCCGTCGGCATGTGCGCCTACGGCCTGCGCCCGGTGGTGGAGATCCAGTTCGCCGACTATGTGTACCCGGCCTCCGACCAACTGATTTCCGAGGCGGCGCGCATCCGCTATCGCTCGGTCGGCGACTTCAGCGCGGCGATGACCGTGCGCATGCCCTGCGGCGGCGGCATCTACGGCGGGCAGACGCACAGCCAGAGCCCGGAGGCGATGTTCACCCAGGTCTGCGGCCTGCGCACGGTGATGCCGTCCAACCCCTACGACGCCAAGGGCCTGCTGATCGCCTGCATCGAGAACGACGACCCGGTGATCTTCCTCGAACCCAAGCGCCTGTATAACGGCCCGTTCGACGGCCATCACGACCGCCCGGTGACGCCCTGGTCCAAGCACGCGGCCAGCCAGGTGCCGGAGGGTTACTACAAGGTGCCGCTGGACAAGGCCGCCATCGCCCGCCCCGGCAACGCGCTGACCGTGCTGACCTACGGCACCATGGTCTATGTGGCGCAGGCCGCCGCCGAGGAGACCGGCCTGGATGCCGAGATCATCGACCTGCGCAGCATCTGGCCGCTGGACCTGGAGGCCATCGTCACCTCGGTGAAGAAGACCGGGCGCTGCGTGATCGCCCACGAGGCCACCCGTACCTGCGGCTTCGGCGCCGAGCTGATGTCGCTGGTGCAGGAGCACTGCTTCCACCATCTGGAAGCGCCCATCGAGCGGATCACCGGCTGGGACACGCCCTACCCGCACGCCCAGGAGTGGGACTACTTCCCAGGGCCGGCGCGGGTCGGCGCGGCATTCAAGCGCGTCATGGAGGTCTGAATGGGTACGCATGTGATCAAGATGCCGGACATCGGTGAAGGCATCGCCGAAGTCGAGCTGGTGAAGTGGTATGTGCAGGTCGGTGAGACCGTCGCCGAGGATCAGACCCTGGCCGACGTGATGACCGACAAGGCCATGGTGGAGATCCCCTCGCCGGTGGCCGGCACCGTGCTGGCCCTGGGCGGCACGCCGGGCCAGGTGCTGGCCGTCGGCAGCGAACTGATCCGCCTGGAAGTGGCCGGTGCCGGCAATGCCAAGGCCAGCGAGCCGGCACCCAGCGTGGCGCCGCGAGTAGAGCAGCCGGCAGTTACTGAGACGCCCAAGGCCGTGGCCCCGCCGCCAGCCCCCGCTGCCCCGACGCGCCCCGCCGCCAGCCCTGCGCCCGTTCCGAGCGTGCGCCGCGAGCCGGGTGAGAAGCCGCTAGCCTCGCCGGCCGTGCGCCAGCGCGCCCGCGAGCTGGGCATCGAATTGCAGTTCGTCAGCGGCAGCGGGCCAATCGGGCAAATCCGCCATGAAGACCTCGACGCCTATCTGACTCGCGGTCAGAGCAGCGCGCCCCACACCAGCGGCTATGCCGCGCGCCACGACGAGCAGGCCATCCCGGTGATCGGCCTGCGCCGCAAGATCGCGCAGAAGATGGCCGAGGCCAAGCGACGCATCCCGCACTTCAGCTACGTCGAGGAAATCGACGTGACCGATCTGGAGGCCCTGCGCGTGCACCTGAATGGCAAACACGCGCAGCAGCGCGGCAAGCTGACCCTGCTGCCGTTGCTGATCCGTGCCCTGGTGGTGGCGCTGCGCGAGCATCCGCAGCTCAACGCCCGCTATGACGACGAGGCCGAGGTGGTCACCCGTTACGGTGCGGTGCATGTGGGCGTCGCCACCCAGAGCGACAATGGCCTGATGGTGCCAGTGCTGCGCCATGCAGAGTCCCGCGACCTGTGGGGCAACGCCGCGGAGATCGCGCGCCTGGCCGACGCCGCGCGCAGCGGCAAGGCACAGCGCGACGAGCTGTCCGGCTCGACCATCACCCTGAGCAGCCTCGGCGCCCTTGGCGGTATCGTCAGCACGCCGGTGATCAACGCCCCGGAAGTGGCCATAGTCGGGGTCAACCGCATGGTCGAACGTCCGGTGGTGATCAACGGCCAGATCGTCGTGCGCAAGATGATGAACCTGTCCTCCTCCTTCGATCACCGGGTGGTCGACGGCATGGACGCGGCCGCCTTTATCCAGTCGGTGCGCGGCCTGCTCGAACACCCCGCCAGCCTGTTCCTGGAGTGAGCCTGTGAAGCACAACCAGACCCTCGAAACCACCCTGCTGATCATCGGCGGCGGCCCCGGCGGCTATGTCGCCGCCATCCGCGCCGGCCAGCTGGGCATCCGCACCGTGCTGGTGGAAGGCGCCGCCCTGGGCGGCACCTGCCTGAACATCGGCTGCATCCCGTCCAAGGCGCTGATCCATGCCGCCGAGGAATACCTCAAGGCGCGTGAATTCGCCGGCCATTCGGCGCTTGGCATCAGCGTGCAGGCACCGAGCATCGACATCCAGCGCACCGTGGCGTGGAAGGACGGCATCGTCGACCGCCTCACCAGCGGCGTCGGCGCGCTGCTGAAGAAGCATGGCGTCACCGTCGTGCAGGGCTGGGCGAAGATCGTCGACGGCAAGACGGTGGAAGTCGATATCCCCGGCGGCAACAGTCAGCAGATCCATTGCGAGCACATGCTGCTGGCCGCCGGCTCGAAGTCGGTGGAACTACCGTTCCTGCCGCTGGGCGGCAACGTCATCTCCTCCACCGAGGCCCTGGCGCCGCAGACGCTGCCCCAGCGCCTGGTGGTGGTCGGCGGCGGCTATATCGGCCTGGAGCTGGGCACCGCCTACCGCAAACTGGGCGTCGAGGTGACGGTGGTGGAAGCGCAGCCGCGCATCCTGCCGAGCTACGACGAGGAACTTACCAAGCCCGTCGCGGCCGCACTGCGCAAGCTGGGTGTGGAGCTGTACCTCGGCCACAGCGTGCTGGGCCTGGAACCCGGCGGCCACGGCCTGCGCGTGCGCGACGATCAGGGCGCGCAGCGGGTGATCGAGGCCGATCAGGTACTGGTCGCCGTCGGCCGCCACCCCAACACGGCCGGCTGGAACCTGGAAAGCCTGGGCCTGGACATGAACGGCCGCGCGCTGCGCATCGACGAGCAGTGCCATACCTCGATGCGCAACGTCTGGGCCATCGGCGATATCGCCGGCGAACCGATGCTGGCGCACCGCGCCATGGCCCAGGGCGAAATGGTCGCGGAAATCATTGCCGGCAAACGCCGCGCCTTCACCCCCACGGCCATCCCGGCGGTGTGCTTCACCGACCCGGAAGTGGTGGTGGTCAGCCAGTCACCGGAACAGGCCAAGGCCGCCGGGCTGGACTGCATCGTGGCGAGCTTCCCCTTCGCCGCCAACGGCAGGGCAATGACTCTGGAGTCCAGCGACGGCTTCGTCCGTGTGGTGGCGCGCCGCGACAATCACCTGATCCTCGGCTGGCAGGCCGTGGGCAAGGCGGTGTCGGAGCTGTCCACGGCCTTCGTCCAGTCGATCGAAATGGGCGCGCGCCTGGAAGACATCGCCGGCACCATCCACGCCCACCCGACCCTCGGCGAAGCGGTGCAGGAGGCGGCGTTAAGGGCGCTGGGGCATGCGTTGCATATCTGACCGCCGCGGGGCGCAATTCGTAGAAACTGTTATTCAGCACAAACTTTTGTAGGAGCCAGGGGGACGCCTAGTCCTTGCTGGCGATACGCAGACAGTGTCCCGCTGATCGCCAGCAAGCTGGCTCCTACAGAATCAGACCGTGGATGACGCTGTTCTCATCCGCCACGGCCACACTCGGTGGATCGATGAAGCGCGATCCACCCTACGACTCAATCAATCGAGAGCCCTACCAGTCGAGATACGGCTTCTACCTCGACTACCCCTTCATCCGCTCCCTCGGCAAACACCGCGCAGCTTGCCGTGTTACGACCCCGCACACAGTGATAGACCGCGACCACACTGCCCGGCCCAGCGCCACTGTGTCCCGACAACAGCTGGCCGCCCTGCACCGTGCCCTGCATCAGGCCGAGCGCATAACCAGGAGCAATCCAGGGTCGTCCGCCAATCGGTCCGCCGAGAGCTCGCGCAGTGCGCATCTCCCGCAGCAGCCAATCCGGCAGCAGACCCCCGCTCAGCAGGCGATCCAGGCACAACGCCGCCTCGCCAAGCGGCCCAACCAGCAGGCCGTGATAGACCCAGCCCGGGTCATAGGCAGAAGCGGCGCCCATGTGCACGTCATGCAGATCGGCACGCGTACGGGCCAGGCGCACGCGTGACAAACCGAGCGGGGCAAACACCCGCTGCTGCAGCGCCTGTTCCAATGCCAAGCCGGTCACCCGTTCGATAAGCCTGCTGACGAACAGGTAGCCGACATTCGAATAGCGCCAGCCAGCCCCCGGTGCGTAGCGCAGCCGCTGGGCATCGAGGCGCTGCAGCATCTCCTCTACCGACCAGGGCGCGGCATGGGCGGCAACGGCGGTGTGGTAGTCAGCGAGCTCGCCGTAATCGGCCAGCCCGGCCTCATGGCGTAGCAACTGACGCAGGGTGAACGGCCCTTCGAGTAGCTGATCGTCGAGCCCGAGCAGGCCATCGCGCACCAAGGTCAGGGCTGCGGCAGCCAGCACCGTTTTGCTGAAACTCCACCAGGGCACCAACCCCGCGGCCTGTTCGGACGGGCTTGGGGCACCGTTCACGACAAGAGAGAAATGCATGGTCGAAGGCTCTGCGTGAATGGAAGATATGAACGGAGCGGCCGGCCGTTCAGGCACCCGCCTTTTTCACAGCCTCCAGCCACTGAAGATCGAGCCGGTTCTGCTCAGTCTCCAGACCCTGCGCCTGCATCGCCTCGCGATGGACGTCGATCTCGCGCGTCATCTGGCTGATCTCGCTGGTGTTGCCGTCCAGCTGGTGCATCTGGGTGACGCCCAGGTGGTAGAAGCGCAGCAGCTTCATCGCCGCCGGGTCGCCGGCCGCCACTCCAGTTTTTACGTGGTGCATGACGTTGGTCACGCGCATCAGATTGCGCTTGAGCTGCCAGCCATACACCGCCGGCGCCATCCACGGCAGCGCCCACAGCTTGAAGCGCACCAGGGCGATGGTCAGCCCCAGCCCGAGCAGCACACCGATCAGGTTCCAGCGGAAATTGTCGCCGCCTGCGGTGCCGAACACCTGCACCAGCACGGTGGACAGCAGCAGGGCCAGCACGACGAAAGTGGCCGCAATCACCAGGGTGATGCGCCGGGTTTGCCGACGGTAGTCTTCGGGGTTGTGCGGTTTGATCTCGAACATGGGGACTGCGCGACTCCGGGATTGAATGGATGGCGATGCGTGCATTATCAGGTTCTTGCTAGCGGTTGCCGAGCCATTTGCACGGCGCAGTGCGCAACTGGGCTAGTCTAGGACGGACATTGAGCTCCCCCGGAGTAACCCTCTGCAATGAAACGCATCCTGGTCGCCAATGCCAAGGGCGGTTGTGGCAAGACCACGCTGGCCACGCAGATAGCCGGCCACTTTGCCAGCCAGGGCCGGTCTGTGCTGCTGGCCGACTATGACCGGCAGCGTTCGGCCAGCGACTGGCTGGGTTGCCGGCCAGCCAGTTGCGCGCCGCTGACCCTGCATGCGGCCTGGCGCGATCCGTTACCGGAGCAGGGCTACGAGATACTGGTCTGCGATATGCCGGCGGCCATTACCGCGCAGGCGCTGTGGCAGGTGCTGCGCGCCGGCGACAAGTTGCTGATTCCGGTCATGCCCTCGCCCAGCGATATGCTCGCCAGCCTGCGCTTCATGATGGCACTGAACATGGCCGACCTGGCCAAAGCGGGGGTCGAGGTCGGCCTGGTGGCCAACCGTGTGCGCAGCAACACCGAATACACCCGCTCGCTCTACGAGCTGCTGGCCAGGATGGAGCTGCCGTTGGTGGCCAGTATCCGCGACACGCAGAACTACGTGCGCGCGCTGGATCATGGCATCAGCCTGTTCGACCTGCCTCTGCAGCGGGTGCGCAATGACCTTGAACAGTGGCAGGTGCTGCTGCAGTGGCTGGATGGGGACGCCAAGCCGGGGCACAGCATCAACAGCCCTGCCGGTGCAGAAAAGCAGTCCGCCGATAGCGTTTTCTAAGAGCCTCTTCCGGATCACGGAAACTCCCCTCTCCCACTTGTGGGAGAGGGGCTGGGGGAGAGGGGCTTGGTTAAAACGCCCCTCTCCCCAACCCTCGGCTTTAGCTTCCTGCGTCGCTCTACCTCCTGCATCCATGCAGTCGTCTCCCGTGAACGGGAGAGGGGGCAAAAGCGATCCGCATCTATCTCTACGCACCGTTAAATCGATGCAAAGAAGATCGTAAAGAGGTTCTCAAGCTTCGACAGCCGCCCACTGCTTGCTCAAGCGTTTGTCCGACACCGCCATCTTGGTCCCGAGTTGCTGGGCGAACAGCGACACGCGGTATTCCTCCAGCATCCAGCGATACAGCAGCAGGTTGGCGTCATGCTTGCCTTCCTGGCCGTGTTTGCCCAGGCGCGCCTGGTACTGTTCCCAGTAGCCAGCCAGCTCGCCGGCCCAGACGCGGTCGCGCTGCACCTGGCTGCCGATCTTGTCCAGGCGCTGTTCGATGGCCTTGAGGTAGCGCGGTACTTCCTTGAGCCACTCGGCCGGGGTTTCGCGGACGAAGCCCGGGTACACCAGGTTGCTCAGTTGCAGCTTGATGTCGTTGAGGGCCATGGCCTGGGCCAGGTCGATCTTGCCCTTGAAGCGCTTCTGCAGGCCGTGCCACAGCTTGAGGATGTCCAGGGTCAGCTTGGCCAGGCGTTCGGCGTGGTCGGCCCAGGCACCTCGTTTCTTCTCGGCCAGGGCAGCCAGCGCCGCACCATCGCGTGGCAGGGTGGCTTCGCCGTCGAGGATGCAGCTGTCCAGGCTGGCCAGGAGGATGTCCTCGACCAGTGCCTCGACGCGGCCCATGTCGCGATAGAGCAGGCCCAGGTCGGTCAGGCCCGGCAGCTTGTTACGGAGGAACTTGGCGGGCTCGTTGAGCTGTTGCAGCAGCAGGCGTTGCAGGGCGCGACGATGTTGGTACTCGGCCTCGGCCTGGGTCGGGAAGCGTCCTTCCTTGACCACCCCGCCCTCTTCCACCAGCGCCGGGAATACGGTCATGGAGAGCCCGGCGATCTTCTGTTGGGTCTTCTCGGCGACTTCGGCGAAGGCCTTGGCCTGCACCGGCTGCTGCGCCTTGTCGCTCTGCGGAATGGCCAGGGCGGCCTGGCTGGCTTCGGCAAAGCGCGCGCACAGTTCGGCCAGGTCGCGGCCTTCGCCGAGGAACTTGCCCTTGGCGTCGACCACTTCCAGGTTCATCTTCAGGTGGCTGTCGAGCTGCGCTGCAGCCTCGATCCAGGCGTCCTCGGCAACCCGCGCGCCGGTCATGCGCGTCAGTTCGCGACCGAGGTTTTCCGCCAGGCTGCCCTGAGCGAAACTCAGCTTGCTCAGCGCCGCGCCGACGAAGTCCGGCACCGGCACGAAGTTCTTGCGCAGCGCCTTGGGCAGATTGCGCACCAGGGCGATGGCCTTGGCTTCCAGCAGGCCCGGCACCAGCCATTCCAGGCGCTCGGGCGGCAGTTGCGGCAGCAGCGGCGCCGGTACGCGCAGGGTCACCCCGTCGCGCGGGTGATTGGGTTCGAAGTGGTAGGTCAGCGGCAGTTGCAGCTCGCCGATGTGCAGGATGTCCGGGTACTGCTGGGCGGTGACTTCCTTGGCCTCGCGCGCCAGCACGTCTTCCTCGCGCATGATCAGCAGCTGCGGGTGCTTCGCGCTCTCGCTCTTATACCAGTGCTCGAAGGTGGCGGCCTGGTTGATCTCCGCCGGGATGCGCGCCTCGTAGTAGGCGAACAGGGTTTCCTCGTCGGCGAGAATGTCGCGGCGGCGCGCTTTGGCTTCCAGCTCGTCGAGTTTTTCCAGCAGCAGGCGGTTGGCATTCAGGCACTTGGCGCGGCTATTGATCTCGCCGCGCACCAGGCCTTCGCGGATGAACAGCTCGCGCGAAGCCACCGGATCGACCGGGCCGTAGTGCACCGGGCGGCGGCCGACGACAATCAGGCCGTACAGGGTGACCTGCTCGAAGGCCACCACCTGGCCGCGCTTCTTCTCCCAGTGCGGCTCGAAGTGGTTCTTCTTGATCAGGTGGCCGGCCAGCGGCTCGATCCAGTCCGGCTCGATCTTGGCGACCTGGCGGGCGAACAGCTTGGTGGTTTCCACCAGCTCGGCGGCCATCACCCAGGTCGGCTTCTTGCGTCCGATCACTGACGACGGGTGAATCCAGAAACGCCGCTGGCGCGCGCCGAGGTAGTCGCCGTCCTCGGTCTTTTGGCCAATCTGGCTGAGCAGGCCGCTGAGGATCGCCTTGTGCACGGCGGCGTAGCCCTTGGCGCGCTGCGCCGCTTCGCTGGCTTCGGCCTGCTCACGGGCGATGACGTTGACCTTGGTGTCCTTGGTCGGTTGCGGACGGGCGGCTTTGCCGGCATCGCCCTTCTGCCCAGCGTCCGCTGCGGCGCGGGGATTGCCGGCCAGTTGCAGCTCGCGGGCGATCAGCACCAGCTGGCGATGCGAGTCACGCCACTCGCGCAGGCGCATGTAGTTGAGGAAGTTCTTCTTGCACCAGTTGCGCAGCGGACTGCTGCCCAGTTCTTGGCGCTTCTCCTCGAAGCCGCGCCACAGGTTGATCAGCGCGGCGAAGTCGGAATCGACATCCTTCCACTGCGCGTGGGCCTGGTCGGCGGCCTGCTGGCGGTCCATCGGCCGCTCGCGCGGGTCCTGCACGGACAGCGCACTGGCGACTATCAGGATCTCGTCCAGGCTGCCGAGCTTGGCCGCTTCCAGCACCATGCGGCCCAGGCGCGGGTCGATGGGCAGACGCGCCAGCTGGCGGCCAAGCGGCGTCAGCTGGCCCTCGCGGTTGACCGCCGAGAGCTCCTGCAACAGGTTGAAGCCGTCGCTGATGGCCTTGCCATCCGGCGGCTCGATAAAGGGGAAATCCTCGATGGTGCCCAGGCGCAGATGGAGCATCTGCAGGATCACCGCGGCCAGATTGGTACGCAGGATTTCCGGATCGGTGAAGGCCGGGCGGCCGAGGAAATCTTCCTCGCTGTACAGGCGCACGCAGATGCCCGGCTCTACCCGCCCGCAACGGCCCTTGCGCTGGTTGGCACTGGCCTGGGAAATGGCTTCGATAGGCAGGCGCTGAACCTTGGCGCGGTAGCTGTAGCGACTGATACGCGCCGTGCCGCTGTCGATCACGTAGCGGATGCCCGGCACGGTCAGCGAGGTCTCGGCGACGTTGGTGGCGAGGACGATCTTGCGCCCGCTCATGGGCGCGAAGATCTTCTGCTGCTCGGCCGGAGTCAGCCGCGCGTACAGCGGCAGCACTTCGGTGAAACGCAGGTTGGCCTTGCGCAGCACATCGGCTGCGTCGCGGATTTCGCGCTCGCCAGGGAGGAAGATCAGCACGTCGCCGGGGCGCTTGCCCTCGGCCTTTTCATGGGCGGCGATCTCGTCCAGCGCGGCGAGGATGCCCTGGTCAACGGTAAGGTCGTCGAGCAGGCTCTCACCCTCCTCGTCCACCTCAGCCGCCAGCGGGCGGTACCAGGTGTCCACCGGGTAGGTGCGCCCGGAGACCTCGACGATCGGCGCGTCGTTGAAGTGCTTGGAGAAGCGCTCCAGGTCGATGGTCGCCGAGGTGATGATCACCTTGAGATCCGGGCGGCGCGGCAGCAGGGTTTTCAGGTAGCCGAGGAGGAAGTCGATGTTGAGGCTTCGTTCATGCGCCTCGTCGACAATGATGGTGTCGTACTTTTCCAGGTAGCGGTCGTGCTGGGTCTCGGCCAGCAGGATGCCGTCGGTCATCAGCTTGATCAGGCTGCTGTCCTTGCTCTGGTCCTCGAAGCGCACCTGGTAGCCGACCAGCTCGCCGAGCGGCGTACCGATTTCCTCGGCCACGCGGGTGGCGACACTGCGCGCGGCCAGACGGCGCGGCTGGGTGTGGCCAATCAGGCCGTGCACGCCACGGCCGATCTCCAGGCAGATCTTCGGCAGCTGGGTGGTCTTGCCCGAGCCGGTTTCGCCGGCGATCACCAGCACCTGGTGCTTCTCCAGCGCGGCCTTGATCTCGTCGCGCTTGGCGGCGATCGGCAGATTGTCGTCGTAGCGCATCGCCGGCACGCTGCGTTTGCGTGCCTCGACCTTGGCCACCGAGGCCTGGAAGCGCTCCAGCCACTGCGCCTGCTTGGCCTCGTCCGGGTGCTTCTGCAGCTCGTGCAGCTGACGGCGCAGGCGATGACGGTCGGCCAGCAGGGCCTGGTCGAGGTTGTTCAGCAGCGGATCACGGGCGGGAATGGCGTCGGTCATAGAAAACTTTCAGAGGCAAGCAGGGCTCGCGAAACGGCGTGGCTGCACGGATAGCAGACGGGAATCCAGGGACGGGATTGTCGCAGCCCACCGGGGGCTTGCCCAGCCCGCGCAACAACCTTGACCGGGATCAACGGATGCCGGGCACGCCTGCGGCAAGCTGCATGGCCAAATGCCAGCCAAGCTGCAGTAGAAGGTCATCATGGGCGCGCTGATCCGCAATCTCTCGCTGAAATACAAATTCTGGGCGGTCAACCTGGTCGCCTTCGCCACCACCCTGCTGCTGGTGCTGTTCGCCCTGCATCAGGAACAGGCCGGGCGCATCGACGCTGCTCGCGAAGCCGCCCAGGCCCGCGCCGCGCTGTTGGCGCAATGGCCGGGCGCAGCGGCGCCAACCGCCAAGGATGCGCTGCACTTCGCGGCCGGCAGCCGGCCGAGCCTGCCTGGCGTGGACAGCACCGCCCTGCTCGGCGCGCGGGGCTGGGTCGAGCTGGACGGCGACCGTCTGTGGGGCGAGCAGCCCCTGGTCGGCGCCTGGGTGGCGGATGTCGGCACCGGCCAGCGCCTGGCCGTGCTGGCCCAGGCACCGAGCCTGTGGCAACTGTTCGAGCTGCGCGCCGGCAGCTATGCCCTGGCAGTCGCCGGGCTGATGTTCCTGCTGCTCGGCGCCTCGCAACTGCTGATCCGCTTTATCCTCGGCCACCTCAACCAGTTGAAGGACGTGATGCTGCATGTCGAGCACAGCGGCGACCTGTCCGCACGGGCGCCGAGCGACAGCCTCGACGAGGTCGGGCAGATGGCCGGCGCCTTCAACGCCATGCAGAGCGGCTACCAACGCGTGGTCGGCACCGTGGCCCAGGCCGCCGCACGCCTGGACGAAGGCGCCAAGCGCCTGGCCGGGAGCATGGCCGAGGTACGCCAGGGCATGCTCGGCCAACAGAGCGAGACCGACCAGGCGGCCACGGCGATCAACGAGATGTCCGCCACTGTGTTCCACATCGCCCAGCACGCCGCCGACACCCGCGACCAGGCCGCCGAGGCGGATCGCCTCAGTGGCGCCGGCCAGGCAGTGGTGGCCCGCGCCGGCACGGCCATCGCCAGCCTGTCGCAAGGCGTGCAGCAGACCGCCGAGATGGTCGAACGCCTGGCCGAGGACAGCCAGACCATCGGCGGCATGGTCAACGTGATCCACAGCATCGCCGAACAGACCAACCTGCTCGCGCTCAACGCGGCCATCGAGGCGGCACGCGCCGGCGACATGGGCCGTGGTTTCGCCGTGGTGGCCGACGAAGTACGCAACCTGGCCAAGCGCGTGCAGGACTCCACTGACGAGATCACCCGCATGATCGGCAACCTGCAGGCCGGCACCCGCGACGCCCTGGACTTCATGCGCGAGAGTTCGCTCAAGGCCGACCACTGCGTGGAGGAAGCCGGTGCCACCGGCGAGGCCCTGGCCACCATCGCCCAGGCCGTGGCGCTAATGCGCCAGAGCAACACGCAGATCGCCGTGGCCGCCGAGCAGCAGAGCCAGGTGGCCGAGGAAATGACCCGCTCGGTGGTGGGCATCCGCGATGTCACCGAGCAGACCGTGCAGCAGACCATCGGCTCGGCCAGCACCAGTGCCGAGCTGGTGGAGCTGGCGGGTGAGCTGAACCAGGCGATTGGCCGGCTCAAGCTGGGTTAGGCGCTGGATACTCGCTGGGTACACGGGTTGCACCCGCCCTACACCTGTAGTGGCTCAGACGACGGAGGGGGCCGTATGCTTTTGTAGGAACCAGCTTGCTGGCGATCAGGGGCCTGCAAGGGCATCGCCAGCAAGCTGGTTCCTACAGGGGGGGCTCGTGACCTGACGCGGTTTAGAAGCCCTTGCCCCGATAAACCTCTTCGCCGCCCAGCAATGTCCACAGCACCTTGGCCTGGCCAATCTGGTTGCTCGGCAGTTTGAAGATGTCGCGGTCCAGCACCAGCAGGTCGGCCTGCTTGCCCACTTCCAGCGAGCCGGTGTCCTGTTCCTGGCGCAGGGTGTAGGCCGCGCCCAGGGTGTAGGCGCGGATAGCCGCCTCCAGGTTGGGCAGGCCGCGCGCGCCCAGGCCCAGGGCGTTCTGCATGATGCCCAGCGGCGACAGCGGGTTCACGTCCCAGTCGGAACTCAGGGTGACCCGCGCGCCGCTGTCGTACAGCGCGCGCATGGGCAGCATCTGGTAGGCGCGCTGGCCGATCAGCGGCTGGTTGTCCTTGAGGAAGGACGGGGTGAAGTAGCGGCTGGGCTGGAAGTCGGCGATCACGTCCAGCTGGCGGAAGCGTGGCAGGTCGGCCGCATCGACCAGCTCGACATGGGTCAGGCGATGGCGCCCCGGTGTGGCCTGGGCGATGGCATCCAGGGCATCGCGCACCGCCTGGTCGCCGATAGTGTGGATATGCAGGTCGAAGCCGGCCGCCGACAGCTCGCGGGCATAGCGCTGCAGGCGCTCGGGGCTGAAGTAGTAGAGGCCGCGCGGATCGACGCCGGCCAGGCTGTGCTGATAGGGCTGGCGCAGGCGCGCGGTGGTGTTGTGCACGATGCCGTCGACATACAGCTTGATCTGGCTGACGTGCAGCAGGCTGTCGGCGCCGCCGGGGGCGTACAGGGCCTTGAGGTCGGCCAGCTGCTCGTCGTCATCCAGCTGCGGGTAGGCCCACAGGCCGAGGGTGGTACGCGCTTTGAGCTGGTCCTCGCGAGCGGCGCGCTGCCAGGCTTCGAGATGGCCCCGGCGCCAGAACACCCGGGCGTCGGCCACCGAGGTGATGCCGTTGCGCGCCAGCTCGTCCTGGCCGTAGAGCACGGCCTGGTAATACACCTCCTGCAGCGCCTTGGAGGGCGGCAGGGCTTTGTCCATCACCAGGTCGCCGGCGTTGTCGAGCACGATGCCGGTTGGTTTGCCCTGCTGGTCGCGCAGGATCACCCCGCCCTCGGGGTTGCCCTTGGCCGCCTCGATGCCGGCCAGTTGCAGCGCCTTGCTGTTGAGCCAATAGGAATGCGAGGTCTCCTCCATGATGGCGATGGGGCGATCCGCCGCCACCTCGTCGAGCAGCGCGCGCAGGCTGCCGCCGGCCTCCAGCAGGGTATGCAGGGCGAAGCCGCTGCCCAGCAGCCACTCGCCCGACGCCGCCTCGGCGCACTCGCCGATGGCGTCCAGCCACTGCGCCACCCCATCCTCGGTGTCCAGCGGGCAATCGCCCTGGGCCTCGGACGAGGCGTCCAGCACATGTGCGTGGCTGTCCTGGAAACCCGGCAGCACCAGGCGCCCTTCGAGGTCGACGAACTCGGTGTGGTCATCGGCATATTCCTCGACCTGGGCCGCGCTGCCGACGGCGAGGATGGTGCCCTCCTCGTCGATGGCCAGGGCCTCGGCCCAGGGCTGGGCAGCGTTCACCGTGTAGATGCGGGCGTTGTGCAGCACCAGGCTGGCAACGGCTTCGTCAGCCTGGGCCAGGGGAGCCAGGAGTGCCGCGCAGAGCGGCAGACAGCGGAACATGGGTTGATCCTCAAGCAAAAAACCATGCCTGGCATGGGTAGCCAGGCATGGCGTAAAGGAAGGAGGTTGGTCAGCTCCTTCAATGGAGTCCGTAAAGGCTAGACCAGCCGCGGCATGTTCTTGGTCACGCAATGGATACCCCCGCCGCCACCGGCGATCGGGTCGATATTCACCTGCACCACCACGCGCCCCGGATACAGCTTGGCCAGCAGGTCCTTGGCGAACTTGTCGGCAGCGGTGTCGCCGAACTGCGGCACGATCACCGCGCCGTTGATCGGCAGGTAGTTGATGTAGCCCGGGGCGAAGTCCGGATTGTTCTGGGTGTAGACGTTGCTGCGTTTCTTCAGGGGTGGCGGCAGGGTGTGCACCACCAGCTTGCGCCCGTCGGCGTCGGTGGCGGCCTTGAGGATGTTCAGGTGGGTGCGTGTCACCGCGTAGTCGTAGGACTTGGGGTCGTTGTCCAGGTTGGCGATGACCACGCCCGGTTTGACGAAGCGTGCGTAGAAATCCACGTGGGCGTCGGTGATGTCCTTGCCCTTGATGCCCGGCAGCCAGATGATCTTGCGCAGGCCGAGGTTGGCCTTCAGCTCTGCCTCGATCTGCGCCTTGCTCATGCCCGGGTTGCGGTTGCTGTTGATCCAGCAGCTCTCGGTGATGATCGCCGTGCCGTGGCCGTCGACCTCGATGCCACCGCCCTCGCCCACCAGTTGGCTGGAGATATAGCTGGCGTCCAGCTCGTAGCTCAGCGTATCGGCCACCATGGTGTCGTTACCGGCCTGCTGCTTGCCGCCCCAGCCATTGAAGTTGAAGTCGACCAGGCCACGCCCACCCTGCCCATCAACCACGAAGCAGCCGCCGTAGTCGCGCACCCAGATGTCGTCCAGCGGCATGCTGATGAACTTGATATTAGTGGTGCCGCACTTGCTCTTGGCCTGGCTCAGCTGGTTGGCACGACATAACACGGTCACCGGCTGGTACTTGGCGATGGTCTTGGCCAGCAGGGCGATGCAATTGTTGACTGGCGTAGCCCAGTCTTCCCAGACCGAACTGGAGGCGGCGAAGGCGAGTATCACCCGCTCCTGCGGCGCGTGCTCGTCAGGCATGTACCAGCTGCCTGCAAGGGCCGCGCGCACCCGCGGCGCGCTGAGCCCCAGGCCCAGGGAAGCGACGGCACCGAGGCCGGCGGCCAGGCTCAGATGTTTGATGAAATCACGACGTGTAGACATGCTGTGTCCCTCTGTTGTGGTGGATACGGCCTGGCGCAAGCGCCCGTGAAGCGGCTGCCAGCGCGCATGCAGTGCGTAGAACCTCAACGCCCCTCACCCACTTGTGGGAGAGGAGCCGGGGAAGAGGGAATTGGCCCAAGGCCCCTCTCCCCAGCCCTCTCCCGTGAACGGGAGAGGGAGCAAAACTTAAAAGCTGCGATTGACGCCCAACACCAGGGTCGCCGCGCAGACGTCGTCGAAGCCCATGTAGTTGCTGCACTCGCTGTCGCCGAGGTCGGTGTCGACGTAGCTGGCCGACCAGTTCAGGCCGAGCAGTTCCTTGCTCAGCTTGATCTGCCATTCGTCGTAGCTGTCGCGGGTGTCGCCGCTGCCGTCGAGCAGCAGTGGGTCCTTGAGGTCGACCTGGCCGTAGCGCAGGTCCAGCGTCACGTCCGCCGGCAGCTGGGTGCCGTAGCCGACGTAGCTGTACAGGTAGCTCTGGTCGCCGCCGAGGTTGTCCGAGTAGTAGGCGCCCAGCTTGGCGCCATAGGCGCTCAGCTGGCTGAAGTACTCGCCGTAGTTGAGGGCGCTCTGCCGTGGGTATTCGTACTGGAAGTAGGCCGTGTCGAGGCTGATGTCGTCGTTGATCTGCCAGTTGTAACCGGCGTAGTAATCGATCTCCTGGCGGGTCTTGCTGCCCAGGCCGAAGTCGACGTTGGAACTCCACACCCCGGCATACAGGCCGCTGCTGTGGCTGAGGGTGGCCGAGCCCTGCAGGGCCGGGTCGTTCTGTGTCTGCGAGATGCCACGGGTGCGGTAGTCGCTGTAGACGCCGGCATCCAGGTACAGGCTGAGGTCGCGGCTCAGTTCGATGGCCTGGCTCAGGCCCCAGGGGGCGAGCAGGACGGTGGCCAGGGCGGCCGTGGGCAAGTACTTCATCGGGGGTTCCTTTCTTGTTGTTTTCGGGTGAACGGGCATGGCTACGCCGCAACGCCCGGCCGCTCGACGCGGCCGGGACGCCAGTGGCGGGTGCGGCTCAGTTGTGGTTGGCGGTCTTGAAAGTGGTCCAGGCGCGCATGCGCGAGCGCATGTCGCGCTGGGGGATGTCCTTGCCGGGAATCAGCCGCGCGTAGGTGGCGTCATCCACGTAGATATCCGGGTTGTTGCGCATGTCGGCATCGACCATCGGTTTGGCCTTGGCGCTGGCCGTCGGGTAACCGGTGAAATTGCTGATCGCCGCCATGTTCTGCGCGCGCATGACGAAGTTGATGAAGGCGTAGGCGTACTCCGGGTGCTTGGCGTCCACCGGGATGGCCATGTTGTCCATCCACACCGTGGTGCCTTCACGCGGGATGCGGTACTGGAAGTCCACGGCCTTGCCCGCCTCGTCGGCCGCCCGCTGCGCCTGGGTCATGTCGCCGCTGTAGCCGAGCGACAGGCACAGGTCGCCATTCACCAATTGGGTGACCGGCTGCGACTGGAACTTGCGGATATAGGGTTTGATGCCCATCAGCAGCGCCACGGCGGCATCCAGGTCCTCCGGATTGCCGCTGCGCGGCGGACGGCCGAGGTAGTTGAGAACCACGGCCAGCACTTCGTCCGGCGAGTCGATCATGGAGATGCCGCAGTCGGCGAACTTGGCCGCGTTCTCCGGCTTGAACAGCAGGTCGAGGCTGTTCACCGGCGCACCCGGCAGGCGTTTGTTGATCGCTTCGGCGTTGTAGGTGATGCCGATGCTGCCCCAGGTGTAGGGCACAGTGGCATGCCGCGAGTAGGGATACTTGGTCTGCAGGCGCTGCAGGCCGGGCTCGATCTCGTCGAGATGCTCGAACCTGGACTTGTCCAGCTTCTGCAGCGCGCCGGCGCGCATCAGCCGCTCGGCCACGGTATCGCCGGGGAAGATCAGGTCGTAGCCACTATTGCCGGCCATCAACTTGGCTTCCAGGGTCTCGCTGCTGTCCATCACGTCGTAGATCACCTGGATGCCGGTTTCCTTGGTGAAACTGGCCAGGGTGTCTTCGGCGAAATAGTCGGCCCAGTTGAACAGGCGCAGGGTCTTGGTTTCGTCCTCGGCCAACGCCTGGGTGCAGCCCAGGGCGAGGCTCAGAGAAGCGATCAACAGCGGTTTGCCACGGTTCATAGCCGAACTCCTCGATCATTCCAGTGCAGATGGGTGTGCCGACCGTCCAGGCCCAGCAGCGGGCCGTACATTTCCGGACGGCGGTCGCGGTAGATGCCCCACGTCAGGCGTTCCTCACGCATGGTGGCCAGGTCCAGCTCGCGCACCAGCACGCCGCTGCTGTCACGGTCGGCCTCGGCGAGCAGCTTGCCCTTGTGGTCGGTGATGAAGGACGAGCCGTAGAAGCTCATCTGCAACTCCGGATCGCTGGTCGCCATTTCGCGGCCGATACGGTTGGCGGCCACCACCGGGATGATGTTAGCGGCGGCGTGACCGCGCTGGGTGAGCTGCCAGTGGTCACGCGAGTCCAGCGCCGCGGCGCCCGGCTCGGAGCCGATGGCGGTGGGGAACAACAGCACCTCGGCGCCCTGCAGGGCCAGGCAGCGGGCGGTTTCCGGGAACCACTGGTCCCAGCAGATGGCCACGCCGATGCGGCCGAAGGCGGTATCCCAGACGCGGAAGCCCGTGTCGCCGGGGCTGAAGTATTCCTTCTCCTGGTAGCCGATTGCGTTGGGGATATGGGTCTTGCGGTACACCCCAAGCAGGCGGCCATCGGCATCGGCCACGCTCAGCGAGTTGAAGTAGGCGTTGCCGGCCTTCTCGAACCAGCTCAGCGGCAGCACTACGCCCAATTCCTTGGCCAGGGCGGCGAAGCGCTTGAGTACGCGGCTCTGGCCGTACTCCTCGGCCAACGCCAGGTGTTTATGGTTCTGCTCGATGCAGAAATACGGGGTGGCGAACAGCTCCTGCAACAGAATCAGTTGGGCACCCTGGGCCGCAGCCTGGCGCACCAGACGCTCGGCCTGGTCGAGGTTGTCGTCGAGGTTCCAGCTACAGGCGAACTGGGTGGTGGCGACCTTGAGCATGCTCATCAGCTCCACACCGGCCAGGCTGGCTGTTGCTGGGTAATGCAGTGCACCCCACCGCCGCCGTGAGCCAGGCTGTTGATCTGCACCGGCACCACTTCACGGCCGGGGAAGGCCATGCGCAGAGTCGCCGCCGCCTCCTGGTCGGCAGCAATGCCGTAGGCCGGCATGATGATTGCGCCATTGCAGATGTAGAAGTTGGTGTAGGAAGCGCAGAACACCTCGGCCTCGCTATCCACCGCGTCGGTCGCCTCGAACAGCTCGAGCATCTCGAACTGGCGGCCGCGGGCGTCGGTGGCCAGCTCCAGGGCGCGGCGGTTCTCGCGCACCACTTCGGCATACACCGAGGACTGGTCGCGGGTGGCATCCACCAGCAACGCGCCAGGGTGGGCGAAGGCACACACACCATCGACGTGGCCGTCGGTCATGTCGCCGGTCACGTACTGCGGATCACCCGGCAGCCAGATGGTCTTCTTCACCCCGAGCAGGCGAGCGAAGATTTCTTCCATCTCGGCCTTGTTCATCCCCGGATTGCGGTTGGGGTTGAGCAGCACCGATTCGGTGGTGATCAGCGTGCCGTCGCCATCCACATGGATCGCGCCACCCTCGTTGCTCAGCGGCGTGCCGAAGCACTCCAGACCCAGACCATTAAGGACGCGCCGGGCCAGACCCTCGTCGAGATCATGGGTCGACTTGCCGCCCCAAGCATTGAAGCGCCAGCTGACCCCGGCCACGCCCAGTTTCGGGTGGCAGACGAAGCTCGGTCCGGAGTCGCGGCACCAACTGTCGTTGACTGGCAGTTCGATCAGCTCGATGTTGGCCCCGCACAGTTCACGGGCGCGGAACACCGCCGAGGGATCGACCACCATCTTCACTGGCTCGAAGCGGGCGATGGCATTGGCCACGCGGGCGAAGTCGACCTGCACCTCGGCCAGGGTCACGCCCCAGCCGGCTTCCCACAACGGCTGATTGTGCGGCCAGACCATCCAGGTAGCGGCGTGCGGAGCCCATTCGGCGGGCATGAACCAAGCGTTTTCTGCGACTGCGTTATGCTGCATACAAGTGCCTTCAGTTAAGTCTTTGTTATCACTGAAAACCGCGAATGCGGTGATGACTTGCATGCTAGGCCTGTAAAAACGGCGCAACAAACGATAGATTTTGTGTAATTTTGATTAGCAGGACTTATCAGCAATGCTTAAACACTGGCCACCCCTGAACGCCCTGCGCGGCTTCGAAGCCGCCGCCCGCCTGGGCAGCTTCCACAAGGCGGCCGAGGAACTGCACCTCACTCAGTCGGCGATCAGCCAGCAGATCCGCAGCCTGGAGGGCTTCCTCGAACAGCCGCTGTTCTTCCGCAGCGGGCGTAGCGTCAGCCTGACCGATGCCGGCCATGACCTGCTCAGCACCACCCAGTCGCTGCTGCAGCAACTGGCGGTTGGCATCCGCCGCCTGGAGCAGTACCGCAAGCCCAACCAGTTGGTGCTCAACACCACGCCAGCCTTCGCCCGCCACTGGCTGCTGCCGCGCCTGGGCGAATTCCATCACCTGCACCCGGAGATCGACCTGTGGCTGTTCACCAGCGATGAAGTACCAGACATGGCCACCCAGACCATCGACATTGCCGTGCGCGACGACCTTACGGCGCAGGCCGAATGCAGCTTCCGCGTACTGCTGGAAGACCGCCTCTACCCGGCCTGCCACCCTCGCCTGCTGGACACAGCGGCGAGCGAGCGCACTACCCTGCATGGTGAGCGGGAAATGGACTGGAGCCACTGGCAGGTACAAGGCGGCGCGGCCATCGGTCAGCACAGCCACGGCCTGAACTTCTCCGACCCCGGCCTGTTGCTGGATGCGGCCAGTCAGGGCCTGGGCATTGCCCTGGTCAGCCAGCTGCTGGCTGACCAGGCGCGGCGCAACGGCCTGTTGCAACCCCTGGTGGAACAGAGCGTGCGCGGCCCCAACTGGGCCTGGCTGATCCACCGCGACAGCGAGAACGACCCGCTGACCCGCAGCTTCAGCAGCTGGCTGGCACAGGCCCTGCAGGCCAGCAGCACGCCCGACAGGGTTGCCAGCACGTCTTCCAGCTCGTTCGGGTAGACGTTGAAGCCAGACAGCAGAATCATGTCCTTCTTGCGCTCGACGATACGCATGAAGCCGTCTTCCTGGATGATCGCGATGTCGCCGGTCTTCAGCCAGCCGCCGGTATCGAGGATCTCGTCAGTGGTTTCCTGGCGCGGCCAGTAACCCTTCATCACCTGCAGACCCTTGGCGCACAGTTCGCCACGCTCACCAAGCGGCAGGTCGTTGCCGGCGGCGTCGATGACCTTGCACAGGGTCGATGGCACCGGGATGCCGATGGTGCCGATCTAGATGCTCAGGAATGGCTTGACTGATAACGCCGGGCTGGTGCGCCAGGACACCTCGACGATGGGCTCGTCGTTGAAGTGTTTGGGGAAGCGCGCCTTGATTGTCCGGCAAAGTCTCAGTTGCTGACTGGCGTCTTGCGCACCAGGCGCAGCCCCGCCAGTACCACAGCGAACACCGCCAGGCTGGCGCTGTACAGCACCAGGGCCGGCAAACCCAGTAGCAGGGCCAGCACCGCCAGGGCTCGACCACTACGGGCCGGGATGACAAAGGCCAGCAGCGCCACCGCCAGGGCCGACCAGGCGATGACCCGGAAATGGATCAGCCAGCCCAAGCCGGCACGGGCCTGGCATTCCCAGCGCGCCGCTTCGTCGACGCACAGGCCGACCCACTGGCCGTCCTCCATCAGGGCGAAACGTACGCCGTAGCTGGCCGCCAGCCACAAGGGCAGAACCAGCAACAGGACGAGCAAGGACAGATGGCGGGACATGGGCGAACTCCGGTGGTCGAAAAACGGCGCCCAGCTTAATCGGCCTGCTCATTTGTGCAACAACGGCGTTATAGGGTCTGTTCCCGTTTCGTTCACGAACCGCGTTGCTGCGCAAAATCACGCCAGGCTAGGCGTGGGACGCAGGCAATGGTCATTCCCTTGCCAAGTCCCGCAACGACGCATGGCGCGATTTTGCGCGCAACCCGAAGGGACGGGCCTGTTTTTGCGCGGGACGTCGTTACTCGACGGCTCATTTGGACGACCAAACCTCGCGTCTCGCGCGATCCACATGGATGTGGTGAATGCAGCAAGCCCGCCGGGAGCGGGCGCTGCCTAGCCCCGCGCAAAAACAGGCTCCGTCGCGGCCGTGAACGAAACGGGAACAGACCCTAGAATGTTTGGCATGAATAGCCGTCGCCTGGTCTATGCCCTCGCCATCCTGGCCGCGCTCTGGCTCGTCCGGAATTGGCTGCAACCGTCACCGCCGCCGGATTTCGGCCAGCCGAACGGGGCCAGCTATCGCCTGCCCGGCCACACCATCACCCCGCTCCAGCCCTTCCAGCTTGAGGCCCGCGTGCTGGCCCGCGAGGACTACCGCTTCGATCGCGGCGCCAAGGTCGCGCCCATCGACCTGGCGCTGGGCTGGGGCCCGATGGCCGACCCGCAGATCCTCGAACGGATCGAGATCAGCCAGGGCAACCGCTGGTATCGCTGGCATGTGGACGAGTTCCCCATCCCGCGCCGCGAGATCGAAACCCATAGCGCCAACATGCACATGATTCCGGCCAACGCGGAAATCGCCGAGCAACTGGCCGAGATCGAACCCGGCCAGCGCATTGCCCTCAGCGGCCAGCTGGTCGAAGTGGTCGGCGACGATGGCTTCCGCTGGCTCAGCTCGCTGACCCGCGAGGACACCGGCGACGGTGCCTGTGAACTGATCTGGGTAGAGCAACTGACGCGCCTCGACTAGGGCGTATGGCACTCTTTATCCTTGCGCTTGTCCCACCCCTACTATTCACTGCCTCTACTATCTACTGCCCCTACGCCTTCCACAAAGGGACTTGGCCATGTTGCGCTTGCCCATCCTTGCCGTACTCCTCGGCAACCTGCTTTCCATTACTGCAGTGCAGGCTGCCGATATCGATGCCGCCAGCTACGGCTACCCCCTGAGCAACCCGTTCGAGGCGACCATCGCCAGCACGCCGCCGGCCCTGCGCCCCGAGCTGCCTCGCGATGAGGACATCGACCAGGCCGACTACGACCTCAAGCTGCGCCCCGAGCGCGAGTTCGAGTTGCCGGAAAACTTCTGGCCCGTGACCAAGCTGCGCTACCGCATGGCCCGCCAGGATGGTCGCGCCCCGCTGATCTTCATCATCGCCGGCACCGGCGCCAACTATGCCAGTGGCAAGACCGAAGACCTCAAGCGCCTGTTCTATGGCGCCGGCTACCACGTGGTGCAGCTGTCCTCGCCGACCAGCTACGACTTCATGAGTTCTGCCTCACGCAGCGCTACACCGGGTATCTCCCGCGACGATGCGGAAGACCTGTACCGGGTGATGATGGCGGTGCGCGCCCAGCATCCCAAGCTCGAAGTCAGCGACTACCACCTCACCGGCTACAGCCTGGGCGGGCTGCAGGCGGCCTTCGTCAGCGAGCTGGACGAGCGCATGCGCAGCTTCAACTTCAAGCGCGTGCTGCTGCTCAACCCACCGGTCAACCTGTACACCTCGGTGAGCAATCTCGATCGCCTGGTCCAGACCCGTGTCGAGGGCATCGACAGCGGCACCACCTATTTCGAGCAGGTGCTGGAGAAACTTGCCCGCTACTTCGAGAAAGAAGGCCGTATCGACCTCAACGACGCCATGCTGCGCGATTTCCTGCAGTCGGACGAACAGTTGAGCAACGAGCAACTGGCCATGCTGATCGGCAGTTCGTTCCGTTTCTCCTCGGCCGATATCGCCTTCACCTCGGACCTGATCAATCGCCGTGGCCTGATCACCCCGCCGCAGTATCCGATCAGCGACCGCACCAGCCTGACCCCCTTCTTCAAGCGCGCCCTGCAGTGCGACTTCGACTGCTACATGGCCGAACAGCTGATTCCCTTCTGGCGCGCCAAAAACGAAGGCGGCAGCCTGCCGCAACTGATCGACCAGGTCAGCCTGTATGCCCTGGAGGACTACCTGAAAAGCAGCAGCAAGGTGGCGGTGATGCACAACGCCGACGACGTCATTCTCGGCCCCGGTGATCTCGGTTTCCTGCGCCGCACCTTCGGCGAACGCCTGACCCTCTACCCGCTCGGCGGGCACTGCGGCAACCTCAATTACCGCGTCAACAGCGACGCCATGCTGGAGTTCTTCCGTGGCTAAGCACTCTTTCGTACAACCGGCCCTGCTGCTCACCCTGGCGCTGACTGGCGCTGCCGCCCAGGCTGAAACCGATGCCGACGGCTTCACCAACCCGCTGGACCAGCTGCAGTTCAACCCCAGCCTCGACCAGCGTGAGTTCGAACGTTCGACCCTCAGCGCGCTGAACGTCTACGACCCCTGGGAGTCGTGGAATCGCCGGGTCTACCACTTCAATTACCGCTTCGACGAATGGGTATTCCTGCCCGTGGTGGACGGCTACCGCTACGTCACCCCACGGGTGGTGCGCAGCGGTGTGAGCAACTTCTTCAGCAACCTGGGCGATGTGCCCAACCTGCTCAACAGCCTGCTGCAGCTCAAGGGCAAGCGCTCACTGCAGACCACCGGGCGCCTGCTGCTCAACACCACGGTCGGCGTGGCCGGGCTGTGGGACCCGGCCAGCCATGTCGGCCTGCCCAAGCAGAGCGAGGACTTCGGCCAGACCCTGGGCTTCTACGGCGTGCCCGACGGCCCCTACGTGATGCTGCCGCTGCTCGGCCCCTCCAACTTGCGTGACACCGGCGGGCGCGTGGTCGACTTCGCCACGGAAAGCCAGATCAACTACCTGAATGTCAGCGAAGTCAGCAGCGACCACCCGGAAATCACCGGCCTGCGGGTAGTCGACCTGCGCCACACCACCAACCTGCGCTACGGCCAGCTCAATACGCCGTTCGAGTACGAGAAGATCCGCTACGTCTACCGCGAGGCGCGCAAGCTGCAGATCGCCGAGTAACCGCAACACATCAATAAAATCGATTTAATTGTCGCGAATTTCGCGACCATCCATTCAATCGACAGGCATAGCATGGGCACATTCCCACTTCGGAGGTGCCCCATGAGCCAGTTCCGCCAAGTCCTCTCCCAGCATATCGGCCAAGCCACCGCGGACGGCGCCGGCGTGCGCCTGACCCGCGTCTTCGGCGGGGCCGGCATCGAGCGTTTCGATCCGTTCCTGATGCTCGACGAGTTCGGCTCGGATAACCCCGACGACTACATCGCCGGCTTCCCGCCGCACCCGCACCGTGGCTTCGAAACCATCACCTACATGCTTGAAGGGCGCATGCGCCACGAAGACCATCTGGGCAATGTCGGCCTGCTGCAAAGCGGCGGCGTGCAGTGGATGACCGCCGCGCGCGGCATCATCCACAGCGAGATGCCCGAGCAGCAGGCCGGCGTGATGCGCGGCTTCCAGCTATGGCTCAACCTGCCGGCCAAGGACAAGCTCGGCGACGCCGACTACCGCGACTATGCCCCCGAGGAAATCCCGCGCCTGGTCACCCAGGATGGCGTGGCCGTCACGGTGATTGCCGGACAGTTCGACGACGGCCAGGTGCAACAGACCGGCGCCGTGCAGCGCCCACACACCCTGCCGCAGCTGTTCGACCTGCAGCTGCCGCCGGGCGCGCGGATTGACCCGCGCCTGGCCGATGGCCAGCGGGTACTGCTGTATGTGTATGAGGGCGAGCTGGGCGTCAACTGCCATGCCATCGGCAAGAGCCGCCTGGTGCGCCTGTCCGAGCAGGGGGCGCTCGAGCTGGCCAGCGCGTCGGGGGCACGCGTACTGCTGATTGCCGGCACGCCGCTGGGCGAGCCGATCGTGCAGTACGGGCCGTTCGTGATGAATAGCCGCGAGGAGATCGAGCAGGCCCTGCGGGATTTTCGTGACGATAAGCTGACAGCCTAAAGCCTGTCGGACAGGCTCAGAGCCTGCCGCGGATCTTTTGAGCTAGAGCCAGGCAAGGCGCAACGACCAACGGGAGTAACAGCCATAGGCTGGCCCGAAGGGTAAGCGCCAGCGAATCAATTGGGCGAGGACGCGGAGTTTACGAGGTGTAAATGAGCAGTCCGAGCCCAATTTCAACGCAGCATGGCCGACGATCAAGAGATCCGCGGCAGGCTCTCAGCGCGGCGACGGCACCGGCAGCACATCGGCCATGCTTGCTGCCGGCACGGCCACGGCCAGGCCGAGGAAGCTGGCCAGGGCCTCCTTCTGCGCCATGGCGTCCTGGTAGCCCAGTTCGATCAGCTCGTTGCAGTAGCCGGGCTCGAACAGCAGGTAGCTAAGTACCCCGGCACCGCTGGCCTTGGTCGCCCCGGAACCGCGCAGGAAGAAGCGCATCGACTTGGCCAGCTCATGCCGGTGGCGGGCAGCAATCTGGTCCAGCGGCTGGCTCGGCGCGATCACCAGCACCTCCACCGGTTTCAGGCCCAGCCCGCGCGGATGCAGGCCGGAAGGCACCAGGCGACTCATGTGGTTGAGTCGTTCGAGCAGTTCGATATCGCCTTCCAGGCTGTCGATAAAGGTGCTGTTGAGCATATGCCCGCTGATCTGTGCCAGGGTCGGTGGCTTGCCAGTCTGCGGCCGCGGCACCAGCTGGTTGGCCCCACGCCCCAGCGGATTGCCGCTGACCCCGACCACCAGTACGCGCGTGGCCCCCAGGTGCAGGGCCGGACTGATCGGCGCCGACTGGCGCACCGCACCATCGCCGAAATACTCGCGATTGACCTTCACCGGCGGGAAGATCAGCGGAATCGAGGCGCTGGCCAGCAGATGATCGAGGCTCAGGCGGGTCGGCACGCCCACCCGACGGTGGCGGAACCAGGGATCGATGGCGGCACGGCCCTGGTAGAAGGTCACCGCCTGGCCACTCTCGTAACCAAAGGCGGTCACCGCCACCGCACGCAGCTGACGCATGCGCACCGCGGCGGCGATCCCGGAAAAATCCAGTTCACGTTCGAGCATGGCGCGCAGCGGCGAGCTGTCGAGCAGCGCCACCGGCACATCGCCGCCGATGCCCAGCAGACTGTGGCCGATAAAGCGACTGGCCTGGCGCAACACGCCGGGCCAATCGGTACGGTAAACCTGATCGGAGTGGAAGTTCTGCCAGACCTGGGTCAGGCGGCGGATCGCCTCGGTGAAGTGCAGCGCCCCGCAGGCCAGGCCGACCGCGTTGATCGCCCCGGCCGAGGTGCCGACGATGACCGGGAAAGGATTGTGCGCCGCATTCGGCAGCAGGTCGGCAATCGCGCTGAGCACGCCCACCTGATAAGCCGCCCGTGCCCCGCCACCGGAAAGAATCAGCCCTGTCAGCGGGGTGTCGGAATGTACGGCCTGATTCATGGACAATTCCCGTGGGTCTTTTTTGCCAGTATAGGGCGCCGCTATCGACGGCGCTTTTTGTACAGCTTGGGCTCGCCCGGCGGACGGGTCTTGAAGCGCCGGTGGGCCCACAGATACTGCTCCGGGTGCCGGCGAATGGCCTGCTCGATCCACTGGTTGATGCGCAGGCAGTCGGCCTCCTCGCTCTCACCGGGGAAATCGGCCAGCGGCGGATGCACGACCACCCGGTATCCAGAGCCATCGGCCAGGCGCTCCTGGGTAAAGGGGATCACCCGCGCCTTGCCCAGACGGGCGAACTTGCTGGTGGCCGTCACCGTGGCCGCCGGTACGCCAAACAGCGGTACGAAGATGCTGCGCTGGGCGCCGTAGTCCTGATCCGGCGCATACCAGACCACCCCGCCGGCGCGCAGCAGCTTGAGCATGCCACGCACATCGTCACGGCCGATGACCCCCAGCAGGCGCTGCTCGCGCCCGCTGCGCTGGACAAAGTCGAACAGCGGATTCTTGTGCGGACGGTACATGCCGTACATGCCCTGGGCCATGCCGAGCAGGCCGCCGCCCATTTCCAGGGTGGTGAAGTGCAGGGCCATGAGAATCACGCCCTGCCCTTCCGTCTCGGCCTGGCGGATGTGTTCGATGCCCTCGATAGTGCCCAACCGACGCAGGCGCGCCGCCGGCCACCACCAACTGATCGCCATCTCGAAGAAGGTCATGCCGGTGGAGGCAAAGTTCTCCCGCAACAGGTGCTCACGCTCGGCGGCGGACAGCTCGGGGAAGCACAATTCCAGGTTGCAAGCAGCAATCTTGCGCCGCGAGCCGGCCAGGCGGTACATCAGGGCGCCCAGACCACGGCCCAGCAGCATCAGCACCCGGTAAGGCAACAGCGAGACCAGCCAGAGCAGGCCCAGGCCCAGCCACAGCAGCCAAAAGCGCGGATGCAGAAAATAGGCACGAAAATGCGGGCGATCCATGAATCATTCCGGACAAACAACAGGGCCGCGCATTCTACAGGACTCGCCGCGGCTTGCGGCCATGCGGGCTAATCGCTATAAGTCGTGCCCATTCAGTGTGATGGGTAGACCATGAGCCAAGCCGACCTCCTCGACCAAGACCCCGTGTTCCAGCTCAAGGGCAGCATGCTCGCCATCACCATTCTGGAACTGGCGCACAACGACCTGGAACGCCTGGACCGCCAGTTGGCCGACAAAGTCGCCCAGGCCCCCAATTTCTTCCAGAACATCCCCCTGGTGCTGGCCCTGGACAAGCTGCCGGAGGGCGAAGGCAGCCTCGATCTGGTCAAGCTGATGGAGCTGTGCCGCACCCACGGCCTGCGCACCCTGGCGATTCGCGCCAACCGCGAGGACGACATCGCCGCCGCCAATGCCCTGGATCTGCCGGTACTGCCGCCGTCCGGTGCACGCGAGAAGCTGGTCGAACCGGTGGAAACCCGCAAAAAGCCGGAAAAACCCGCCGAACCGCCGCTCAAACCGAGCAAGATCGTCACCACCCCGGTGCGTGGTGGCCAGCAGATCTATGCCCAGGGCGGTGACCTGGTCGTGCTGGCACCGGTCAGTGCCGGGGCGGAACTTCTCGCCGACGGCAATATCCATGTTTACGGTCCGATGCGCGGTCGTGCCCTGGCCGGGGTCAAAGGCAATGCCGAGGCACGGATTTTCTGCCAGCAGATGGGCGCCGAAATGCTCTCCGTGGCCGGCCAGTACAAGACGGCCGAGGATCTGCGCCGTGATCCGTTGTGGGGGCAGTCGGTACAGGTCAGCCTGTCGGGTGACGTGTTGAACATCACCCGCCTTTAACGGATACTGCGGCCACATTTCAGGGACCTAAAAAAGGCATCGGGAAGCCCGTTTTATCGGCTCTTGATTGCCTTATTTTTCATATATTTGGGGTAAATCACCGTGGCCAAGATCCTCGTAGTCACTTCCGGCAAGGGTGGCGTGGGTAAAACCACCACCAGCGCCGCCATCGGTACCGGCCTCGCCCTGCGCGGCCACAAAACCGTGATCGTCGACTTCGACGTCGGCCTGCGCAACCTCGACCTGATCATGGGTTGCGAGCGCCGTGTGGTGTACGACTTCGTCAACGTGATCAACGGCGAAGCGACCCTGACCCAGGCCCTGATCAAGGACAAACGCCTGGAAAACCTCTACGTACTGGCCGCTAGCCAGACCCGTGACAAGGACGCGCTGACCAAAGAAGGCGTCGGCAAGGTCATCGAGGAGCTGTCGAAGAACTTCGAATACGTCATCTGCGACTCGCCGGCTGGTATCGAAACCGGTGCCCACCTGGCCATGTACTTCGCCGACGAAGCCATTGTCGTGACCAACCCGGAAGTCTCCTCGGTACGCGACTCCGACCGCATGCTCGGCCTGCTGGCGAGCAAGTCGCGCCGCGCCGAACAGGGCCTGGAGCCGATCAAGGAGCGTCTGCTGCTGACCCGCTACAACCCGGAGCGCGTGACCAAGGGCGAAATGCTCGGCGTGGAAGACGTCGAGGAAATCCTCGCCATCAACCTGCTCGGCGTGATTCCGGAGTCCCAGGCCGTGCTGAAGGCCTCCAACCAGGGCGTACCGGTGATCCTCGACGAAGAGAGCGATGCCGGCCAGGCCTACGGCGATGCCGTCGACCGTCTGCTGGGCAAGGAAGTGCCCCATCGCTTCCTCGATGTGCAGAAGAAGGGAATCATGCAACGCCTGTTTGGAGCGCGCTAATGAACATTTTCGACTTCTTTCGTGAACGCAAGAAGGAAACCCCTGCGTCGATTGCGAAAGAGCGTCTGTCGATCATCGTCGCCCACGAGCGCGGCCAGCGCAGCCAGCCGGACTACCTGCCGGCCCTGCAGAAAGAACTGGTCGAGGTGATCCGCAAGTACGTCAACATCGAGCAGGATCAGGTGCAGGTTGCGCTGGAAAACCAGGGCAGCTGCTCCATTCTGGAACTCAATATCACGCTCCCCGATCGTTGATTGGTTGAGCGCATGCAACGGCGGCCCAGGCCGCCGTTGTCATTTGTGGAACGCCCATGCCGCTGTCGAATGTCGAAATCCTCCACCAGGACGCTGCCCTGCTGGTGATCAACAAGCCCACCCTGCTGCTCTCGGTGCCCGGCCGTGCCGAGGACAACCGCGACTGCCTGGTGACCCGCCTGCAGGAAAACGGCTACCCGGAAGCGCGCATCGTCCACCGCCTGGACTGGGAAACCTCGGGCATCATCGTCCTGGCCCGCGACGCCGACAGCCACCGCGAGCTGTCCCGCCAGTTCCACGACCGCGAAACCGAGAAGGCCTATACCGCCCTGTGTTGGGGCCAGCCGGAACTGGACAGCGGCAGCATCGACCTGCCACTGCGCTACGACCCGCCAACCAAGCCGCGCCATGTGGTCGACCACGAACAGGGCAAACACGCGCTGACCTACTGGCGCATGCTGGAGCGCTGCGGTGACTGGACCCGCGTCGAGCTGACACCAATCACCGGCCGCTCGCACCAGCTGCGCGTGCATATGTTGTCGATCGGCCACCCGCTGCTGGGCGACGGCCTGTACGCCCACGAACAGGCCCTGGCCGCCTGGCCACGCCTGTGCCTGCACGCCAGCATGCTCAGCCTGACCCACCCGCAGACCGGCGAGCGTATGCGCTTCGAGTGCCCGGCACCGTTCTGATGGCTTTCTCCCCTCTCCCACCTGTGGGAGAGGGGCCGGGGGAGAGGGACTAACCCGCAACCCCCTCCCTCAACCCTCCCCGCCCTTTAGTTGCGTAGCCCAGATGCAATCCGGGGCAATACCGCACAGCCCTTCCCGGATTGCATCCGGGCTACGCCGTACACGGCACACGAGACGCCACGCGCCTGCCAAACGCGCCACGGAATCCGATAAACTCGGGGCATTGCTGTCCGGAGCTGTGTATGCGCAAAGAACTGAACCAGGGCCTGATCGACTTTCTCAAGGCCTCGCCCACCCCCTTCCATGCCACCCGTAGCTTGGCCCAGCGCCTGCAAGCCGCCGGTTACCGAGCCCTGGACGAGCGCGAGCCCTGGCACACCGAAGCCGGTGGACGCTACTACGTGACCCGCAACGATTCCTCGCTCATCGCCTTCAAGCTGGGCAAGCGCAGCGCCCTGGAAGGCGGCCTGCGCCTGGTCGGCGCGCATACCGACAGCCCCTGCCTGCGCGTCAAGCCGCAGCCGGAACTGCAGCGCCAGGGCTTCTTCCAGCTCGGCGTGGAAGTCTACGGCGGCGCCCTGCTCGCCCCCTGGTTCGACCGCGACCTGTCACTGGCCGGTCGGGTGACCTTCCGCGAAGGCGGCAAGGTGCAGAGCCAACTGATCGATTTCGAGTTGCCGATCGCCACCATTCCCAACCTGGCCATCCACCTCAACCGCGAAGCCAACCAGGGCTGGCCGATCAACCAGCAGAACGAACTGCCGCCGATCCTGGCGCAGATCGCCGGCGAAGAGCCGGCCGACTTCCGTGCCCTGCTCGCCGATCGCCTGGCCAGCGAGCACGGCCTCAGCGCCGATGCGGTGCTCGACTACGAACTGAGCTTCTACGACACCCAGAGCGCCGCGGTAATCGGCCTCAACCAGGACTTCATCGCCGGCGCCCGCCTGGACAACCTGCTGTCCTGCTACGCCGGCCTGCAGGCCCTGCTCGCCGCCGAAGGCGACGAGACCTGCGTGCTGGTGTGCACCGACCACGAGGAGATCGGCTCCTGCTCGGCCTGCGGCGCCGACGGCCCGTTCCTTGAACAGGTGCTGCGCCGCGTGCTGCCGGAAGGCGATGGCTTCGTGCGCAGCATCCAGAAGTCCCTGCTGGTGTCGGCCGACAACGCCCACGGTGTGCACCCCAACTACGCCGACAAGCACGACGCCAACCACGGCCCCAAGCTCAACGCCGGCCCGGTGATCAAGGTCAACAGCAACCAGCGCTACGCCACCAACAGCGAGACCGCCGGTTTCTTCCGCCATCTGTGCCTGGCCGAGGAAGTACCGGTGCAAAGCTTCGTGGTGCGCAGCGACATGGGCTGCGGTTCGACCATCGGCCCGATCACCGCCAGCCAGCTGGGCGTGCGCACCGTGGATATCGGCCTGCCGACCTTCGCCATGCACTCGATCCGCGAACTGGCCGGCAGCCACGACCTGGCCCACCTGGTGAAAGTGCTGGCAGCCTTCTACGCCAGCCCTGAATTGGCCTGATGGACTCCCAGCAGCTCGCCAGCCCGCGCCAGCGCCATCCCGCCCTGCCTTGGTCGGAAAAGACCGGCGTTATTACTGCCGGCGCTGCAAGGCGACTTTGAGCTTTACCGGGGAACAGCGACTGGAGTAATCCAGCCGCTGTTTAGCGTTTTACCACCAACTGATACTCGGTGCGCTCGCTGCCGTTGCCGTTGCCGTTGCCGTGGATTACCACATAGCCTTGGTTGCTTGGGGTCAAACCCTGGGCAGCAGCAGCGTCGGCCAACAGGCGCCAGGTGCCTTCGACATCGTTACGCTGCTGATCGAAGTCGGTGCTCAACACCAGGCTCGGCTCGCTGCGAATCACTTTGTGGTTGCTCACCACCGCCGCACCGGCCGACACCGGCAAGCCCAGATCGAACGTCACGCGCTGTGGGCCGTTCGCGGCAAGGTCAGGGAACACCAGGGTCAAGGGGCCGGTGATTTTGACCTTGCCGCGGCGTACCGCCGTCAGACCCAGATTGAGGGCCATCTGGCGAATCTCCACGCCGAAGACCTGCGGCGACATATCGAAATGGCGGACAAACAGGCTCATGGCCGGACGTTCTATTAGTTGTACGGACTGCTGCAACGCCTGCTTGGGCGCTGGGCTGTAAGTCCCGCATAGCGGCGCTCTGAGTTGCTCGCGCGCGCTGCCCTCGAGCCGCGGATTAGTGTCGAGGGCCGCGCAGACTTGTTGCGCATAACCCGGCCACTCCTCACGCAGGGCTCCGCCATCGCGCAAGGCACCTAGCACTTGCGCATCCGCCTGCCTGGCCGCAACCAGCAAGGCGGTTTGCCGCGACTGCATGGCTTCGCTGCGCTCCACGCCGCCGACACCCGCACCGGGAAGCGAGCGGGTCTGACTGTGCACATCGGCGCCGTTGCCGAGCAACAGGCGCACGCTGCCCGCCTGATTGAGCTGCGCTGCGCTCATCAAGGCGGTTTTGCCCCAGGCATTGCTCTGATTGACGTCGAAATCGCTGCGCAACAACAGCTCGAGGCTCTGCGGATTCTGCACCGCTGCCATGGCCGCCGGGCTGCCGTCCAGACTAAGCCCGCGATCCTCGCCGAGGTTCTCGCTTTCGTAGGCGATGAAGTCATTCACCACATGGGCTGGCGCGTTATTCAGCAATACGCTGTGCAAGGTGGCGAAATTGCGTCCCTGCTCCAGCTCACCCGGCGTCGGCGCGACGGCATAGCGCGGGCGATAGTCGGCATGCGGCGGCAGCGGAAGGTCCGGGACTGGGGCCGGCATGACCAGGTACTCGCTGGCCCTGGCCAGACTCTCATACAGCAGCAGATCGGCGGCGCTGCTGGCCTGGGCTGGATCGAGGCCCTGGTCTCTGAATGACTGCTGCAGCTCGCTGTGAGCCGGTTGTAGCATCGGCAGCAAGCGGCGGTAGAAGAGCTTGTTGTCCAGGTTGCGCTCCGACCAGTCGAACAGCCGATTCAAGCTGTCGTCATGACGTTGACGGATCGCCCCTTCGCGCCCAAACGCCTGCAGTTCCTCAACGCCCACCAGCGGCATATTGAGCAGCGTCCATAGCCTTTCCTTCTGGCTCTGGGCTTTGTCGAGGCGCTCATGCTGGGCCACCTCGGCCGGCGGATCGCCGGCCAGGGTGGTCAGCTCGGCTTGCAACGCCGCGAACGCGGGCAAGCCGTCCACCGAACTGCTGCGCGACGGGGTCAGGTAGGCCTGGTACAGGCACAAGGGTTTCAGGCCCAAACCGTCCAGGGCATAGAGCCCTGCATAAGCCGATTCGCCGCGGGCCGCCGGCGAGTAGAAGCCCCAGGTTTCATTGACCAGCACCAGCTCCCGGCCACCCAGGCGGAAGATATCGATAGCGCCGTAGTCGCGGGTCTGCGACGAGGAGACATGGGCACGCCCTCCATAGTTGGGTAGCTCCGCCACCCAGCGCGGCAGAGTGCTGTCGTCGAGGATCCGCTGGCCGTTGCGGCTGAGCCCGCGCGCGCGCAGCTGATAGCTGGCGTAGGGGCCGGCGTCATACAGTTCGACACTGAAGCGCTGACCGGCAAGCTCGACGCTGGCGGCCGGGCCATGGCTGCCGGCTAGCGCCGTGGCGCCCGGCAGGCGCGCCGGCACGGGAAAGCCGTTGCGTTGCAAATCCTGATTCAGCGCCGTTTTCATCGACTCGCACAGGTTGGCATCGCGGCTCTCCGCCAACCTGAATTCGGCGTAGGCGGATAGGCCGTGGGCATCTTGAGGATTCGTCTGCCGGGCTTCGGGCCAGTTGGCCAGGTCGGCGGCGCGCTGGCGGTACAGGGCAGTCAGACAGTCCTGCGCCTGGGCGGCATCGGTCAGCGGGCATTGCCCCGCCCGGCTCAGCAGCCATTGGCGCTGATTGGCCTCCAGCAGCAAGGCGCCAGGCAGATCCAGGCCGCGCAGGCGGCTGCGGTACTGCTCAATCACCTGTTTGTCCAGGCGAGCCAACGCCTCGCTGGCGCAGATCTGCCGATGCAGCACAGGCAATCCGTCGACACAGTCGAAACTGGCCAGGCTCACCGCCTGCGGCTGAACCGGCTGCGCCACGGGCTTGGCGATTGGCTCCGGCGTGGTACAGGCCACAAGCGCGGCGCCCAGGGCAGCCAGCGCGGCCATTCGCGAATACAAGGAAACCGACATGGATCACTGACTCCGGGTCATTTGATGAAGATTGCCGTGCCGTACACGGTGTAGCGCGCAGCACCCTGGTTGGGCGGCGGCGGAAATGGCCCCGCCTTGAGCACGGCCTGCTCGGCAGCTGCATCCAATAGGGGGTCGCCGCAGGGGTCGATCTCGTAGGAGAGCATCTTGCCGCTGCTATCCAGGGTGATCTCATAAGAGATAAGACACTTCCTCTTGAGATCGGCGGGATCGCCCTTGTAGCCGGGTGGCGGCTTGTAAACCGCGCCTTCTGGACGTTTGAGATTGGCGATCACCCGATTCTTCACCGTGTCGGCATAGTCCGACGGGACTTGCCGGCTACGGCTGGCGCTTGGCGCTGGAGTGGGTGGCGCGGCCCAATCGTTATTGGCACCAAACGCATGCACCGGTGGGCCGGCGGACTTGCTTGGCGCGCGCGGTGGCGGTGCAGTTTTTTTCACCACGGGCGCTTTCACCGGGGGCGGCGGCGCAGGCTCCGGTTCAGGAATGGGTTCGGGTTCAGGCGGTTCTGGTTCGGGCTCCGGCTCTGGTTCCGGCACTGGCACAGGCAGCTCAACCATCTGCACGGCAATCGCTTGCGGCTGCTCAGGCAGCGGCTGACGCAGATCAGCGCTTAACAACCAGACCAGCAACGCGCCGTGCAGTGCCAGGGAAACCAGAATAACCAGCAGGCGGATCGGCCAGTGAACTTCGATCCTGGGGCCAGCCATCAGGGCGTCAGCTCTTGCGCTGCCACCAGGCTGATCTGGCTGTAACCGGCTTTTTGCAGGTTATTCATCACCCGCATCAGGGTGCCGTAATCCACCGCCTGATCGCCGCGAAGAAACAGACGGGTATCCAGCCGATTGCCGGTGGCGCCGCGCACCACGCCAGCCAGTTCGGCCAGCGCCACGCCTTGTTCCTGGACGAACAACAGGCCATCGGCCTGCACGCTGATATACAGCGGATCGGTCGGCGGCGGGGTCGGCGCCGCGGCATTGCTCGGCAGATCCACCGGCACATCAACGGTGGCCAGCGGCGCGGCGACCATAAAGATGATCAACAGCACCAGCATCACATCGACGAAGGGCGTGATGTTCATCTCGGCGTTCTGTTGATAGTTGTGGCGTTTGACCATGGGCCCGGAATTGAACTGGATGCTCATGCTCAGTGCACCTCATCCAGCTTGCGCGACATGGCCGCGATCATCTCCGCCGAGAAGTTATCCAGGGCGCCGACGAAGCCGTTAATGTCCCTGGCGAACTTGTTGAAGATCATCACCGCGGGGATAGCCGCAAACAGCCCCAGCGCAGTGGCCAGCAAGGCCTCGGCGATACCCGGCGCGACAATCGCCAGACTGGAGGATTTCATCGTGGCGATATTGGCGAAGCTGTTGAGGATGCCCCAAACGGTACCGAACAGGCCGATAAAGGGTGCCGTGGCGCCTATGGTCGCCAGCACCCCCATCAGGCTGCCCAAGCGCGCCAGATCGCGCTCCTGAACGATGCTCGAAGTCAGCGAGATACGCTGCAACAGGCGGTTGATCTGATCGGCGCTGGCGTCCTTGTTGCACTTGCGGCCGAAGTGTTTGAGTTCGGCCTGGCCGACCTGCCACATACGCGCCATGGCGCTGTTGCTGGCCACGGGACTCAGGTGCTCCAGCTCACCCTTGCGGAAGGCCTCGAGAAAGCGATTGTTGGCGCGCCGGGCACGGGCGAAGACAAACAGCTTCTCGAACAGCACCGCCCAGGTCAGCAACGAGCAAAAGGCCAGGAAGATCATCACCGACTTAACCACCCAGTCGGCTTGCCCGAACATCTCGCGCACGCCGAAGGGTTGCGTCTCGGCAACGGCGCCAGCCAGGCTCGGCGTTGCTGCGGAGGTGGCCGGGGTAGTGGGTACGGGAGTGGCAACGGCGCCAGGCTGCTGCATGCCTGCGGGCGCATCGGCCTGGGCCAATACAGCGTTGGCGGTTACCCCGCTCAGGCCAACAAGCACCAAGAGTGCCGCCAGACGCACTCGCGCCTGCCAGCGCGCCATCGAGAAACCAATAGAACCGAGTTGCATACAACCTCCCTGTCTTTTTATTAGAGCGACCTGCGTGGTTGATCAGGCCGTTGAAAAACCACCCACGCTGCCATAAAAACAGGCTCGGTAAGCCGCTTGCGGCTTAGAACCTGTTCACGATCTTTTGGACTAGAGCCAGACAAGGCGCCACGTCAGTAACAGCCACAGGCTGTTACTAACCTAGCCCCTTGCCTAGGCTGCCTCGCCTATGTTTCAACGGCCGGCTAACAGCGCGGCGACTCATAGTGCCTATGCCGGCAAGCTCAGAAAAGAGGCAAACTCCCTAACTTTCAGCAGATGCAGGCGGGAACATGCTGTCTTGTTAGGCGCAAGGAACGAGCCGCGCCCCCTTCTGAGAACCTGTCCACGATCTCCTGGCCGTCGGCCATACCGCGTTAAAAACAGGCTCGGAATGCTCATTTACAGCTCGTAAACTCCGCTTCCTCGCCTGTTTTTGCCTTGTCTGGCTCTAGTCCAAAAGATCGTGAACAGGTTCTGAGTAAACCATTGTTTGAACTCAGCGATCGGCTTGGGCTTGCACTAAAACGTCAAATTGCAGAGCGGTTCTAGACTTTGTACTGCTGCCGATAGGCGGCGGGGGTCAGCCCGGTGACGTGCTTGAAGGTGCGCCGAAAACTGGACTCATCGCCGTAGCCCAGGGCGGAGCTGATCCGGCTGATCGAATCAGCCGTGAGGATCAGCCGTTCGCTGGCCTGGTTGAGCTTGATCAGGCGCACCTGATCCGCCACTGCCAGCCCTGTCAGCGCCCGCACCTTGCGCGCCAGGGTGCGGGCGGAAACGGCCAGCTCATCGGCGAGCCGCTGCACACCGAGCTGCTGGGCCGGCAGGCGCTCCACCAACAGGTGCAAGCGGCGCAGCAGCGGATCCGTCTGCTGCATCAGGCCGACGGAGCGAAACACCGGCGTCGCCGGCTCCGGGCGCGGCAGCACCATCAGCGTGGCGATCTCGCGATAGACCAGCGCGCCCAGCTGCTCCTCGATCAACGCCCGGGCGATCGGCAGGTAACCGCTGACGCCGGAGGCCGTGGCAGTCAGGCGATTGCTCACCTGGGTCTGCTCGAACTGCCACTCCACCTGGGGAAAGCTCTGCTGCAGGCTGGACGCCAGCCACCAGGTGGCCGTCGCGCGTTCCCCCTGCAAACGCCCGCTCTGCGCCAGCAGACACACACCGGTGCAGTAGCTCCACAGCCGCGTGCTGCGCGGCAACTGGCTCAGCGCCCGAATCAGGCCGCGATTGGCCTCCAGCGCCCGGGCGATCATCGCCTGCGAATCCGCCCACAGTCCGGGAATCAGTACGGCGCTGCACGCGGCCTGGGCCAGGCTGCTCTGCGGTTGCAAGCGCAAGCCCTGGGCACAGTCGACCGGATCCTTGTCCAGCCCCACCCAGCACAGCTCGAAACGCTGTTCACCCGCGCGCCGATTGGCCGCCGTCAGCAGGTCGGCGAAGGCGAACAGGCCCGCGGGCATGCAACCGGGGTACAGCAGCAGGCCGATCTTCTGCATAGGCATGAAATGTCCTATTTATGGCAATTCCTGCCATCTTTATCCCGCAGACGGATTTTTACAATGAGCCCTCCTATCCCGGAGGTCGCCATGCAAATCACCCAACTGCGCAATGCCACCCTGATCGTCGAGTTCGGCGAAGTTCGCCTGCTGGTCGACCCCATGCTGGCCGCCCAGGGCCAGCTGCCCGCGCTCAAGTACCTCGCCCGGCGCCGGCGCAATCCGCTGGTCGAGCTGCCGGACAACTCCAGCGCACAGCTGCAGCGCGTCACCCATTGCCTGATCACCCATTGCCAGAAAGGCCATTTCGACCATCTCGACCGCACCGCCATCCGCTGGCTGCGCGAACGCAATATCCCGGTGCTGTGCATGGCGGAGGACGCGGACTACCTGCGCAAACGCCGGCTCAACGTGCAGGAACTGCCCAGCCAGGCAGGCGGGGCGTTCTTCAACGGCACGATCCAGGCGATCCCCTGCCTACACGGCGAGGGCTTTATCGGCAGCCTGATGGCCCACGGCTATGGCTACTTCATCCAGATCCCCCACGAACCCAGCCTCTATATCGCCGGTGACACCCTGCTCACTGCAGACGTGCGCCAGTGCCTGACACAACTGGCGCCGGCGGTCAGCGTGCTGCCGGCCGGTGGCGCGCGCTTCGATCTGGGCGGCGATATCATCATGGGCCAGGCCGACATTCTCGCAGCGCTCCAGCTCAGCAGCGGCCTCATCGTCGCCAACCACCTGGAAGCCCTCGATCATTGCCCGGTGACCCGCGCCGGCTTGCTGCAGGAGGCCACGCGCCGGGGACTCGGCGAGCGCCTACGCGTACCGCTGGATGGCGAGACCCTGCAGTTCTCGACGGAGAAGCAAAAGCTGGTCGCCATCTAGCTCTCAGAACCTGTTTACGATCTTCTGAATTAGAGCCAGACAAGGCAAAAACAGCCGAGGAAGCGCAGTTTACGAGCTGTAAATGAGCATTCCGAGGCTGTTTTTAACGCGGTATGGCCGACAGTCAGGAGATCGTAAACAGGTTCTCACTCCGGCACTTCGACGCTGACGTGAATGGCGTCATGGCGCCAGAACTCCAGGTCGCAATCGATCAGCCGCCCGTGCTGGTCACGGTTCACCCGGGTGATGCGCAGTGCCGGGCTGCCCAGGGTGGTCTTCAGGCTGTTCGCCGCCTCGGCCGGCAAGGCGGTGGGCAGGATGTCGAAACGCACCCGCCCGTAGTGAATGGCGTACTCGCTGGCATACAGCTCAGTCAGCGAGCAGGTCAGGTCGAACTGCAGGATGCCGGGGAAGTAAGCCGGATTCAGGTAGTGCTCGACGTACAGCACCAGGCGCCCGTCGATACGCCGCGCGCGGCGGATCTGCAATACCGCCGACAGCGCCGGCAACTCCAGCAGCGCGCAGATATCCACCGGCGCCGGGATCAGCCTGGCACTGAGCAGCTCGGTGGACGACTGCCGCCCCTGCTCGCGCACCATCGCATGGAAGTGGCTGCGCACCAGCGGGTTGTAGGCCAGGCGCGGTGGCGAAACGAACCAGCCGCGACGCTCCTCGCGGTAGATCAGGCCTTCGGCTTCCAGCTGCCCCAGCGCCTCGCGCAGGGTAATGCGGGTGGTCTCGAACAGCTCGCTGAGCTTGCGCTCGGCCGGCAGCTGGCTGCCCTGCGTCAGCAGGCCATGTTCGATCTGCTCCTGCAAGGCTCGGCAGATGGCGGTAACGGTACGGGGCGCTTCATCGCGCATGCAAAAACTCCACTCTGGAATAGACCAGCACCAACAAGGGGCACAACCGGTCAAAGATGCGGCCATGCTAGGCAAGCTGGATGACTGCGGGATGACAGTCACAAGCCGCGCCTTTGTGCCTGCATGCGGCATGCCATCTGCCCCTGCAGTCTTTTGGTAAATCAGTTACTTAGCCATGGTCTACGCTTCCAGGCGCAGCGCGCCCCTGGGGAGCAGGGCAATGCGTTGCCATAAAAACGTCATAGAAAGCCTCTAGATTGGCCTGGGTCTTGCTGATCTAGACCAATCTTTCACCCTGCTAAGGAGCTTCACCATGAAACGCCTGCTGCTGGCTTCACTGATGGGATCGGCCATTATTCTGGGTAACCAGGCCATGGCCAACGAGGATGTAAAGAGCCTGGAAAAAGCCGCCCGCGCAGAGGGCGAGGTCAACAGCGTCGGCATGCCGGACAGCTGGGCCAACTGGAAGGACACCTGGGTCGACCTGAACAAACTCTACGGCCTCAAGCACATGGATACCGACATGAGCTCGGCCCAGGAAATCGCCAAATTCGCCGCCGAGAAAGACAACGCCACCGCCGATATCGGCGACGTCGGTGCGGCCTTCGGCCCCATTGCCGTGCAGCAGGGTGTTACCCAAGCCTACAAACCGAGCACCTGGGAACAGATTCCGACCTGGGCCAAGGACGCGGACGGCCACTGGATGCTGGCCTACACCGGCTCCATCGCCTTTATCGTCAACAAGCAGCTGGTCAAGGACGTACCCAAGTCCTGGGCCGACCTGAAACAGGGCAAGTACAAGGTCGCCATCGGTGACGTCAGCGCCGCCGCCCAAGCCGTCAACGGCGTACTGGCCGCGTCCATCGCCAACGGTGGCGACGAGAAGAACATCCAGCCGGGCCTGGACTTCTTCGCCGAGATCGCCAAACAGGGCCGCCTGGGCCTGTCCAACCCGACCATCCAGACCCTGGAAAAAGGTGAAGTGGAAGTCGGCATCGTCTGGGACTTCAACGGCCTGTCCTACCGCGACCAGATCGACCCGAGCCGCTTCGAAGTGCTGATTCCGTCCGATGGTTCGGTGATCTCCGGCTACACCACGGTGATCAACAAGTACGCCAAGCACCCCAACGCGGCCAAGCTGGCGCGTGAGTACATCCTGAGCGACGCCGGGCAGATCAACCTGGCCAAGGGCAACGCCCGGCCGATCCGCGCCGAGCACCTGACCCTGCCAGCAGAGGTACAGGCCAAGCTGCTGCCCAACGAGCAGTACGCCAAGGTCCAGCCGATCAAGGACCCGGCAGCCTGGGAAGCCACTTCGAAAGCACTGCCGCAGCTGTGGCAGGAAAATGTGATCATCGAAATGCAGTAAGCGTTCGCCCACGGCCCGGCACTCGCCGGGCCGTGCTTTTGCTCAAGGAAATCGCTCGATGAAACACAACGTCATCCTGGTGGTACTGGATGGCCTGAATTACGAGGTTGCCCGCCATGCGCTGGGCCATCTGCAGGCCTACTGCGGCGCTGGCCGCGCAGCGCTGTACAAGCTCGAGTGCGAGCTGCCCGCGCTGTCCCGCCCGCTCTACGAATGCCTGATGACCGGCGTGGCGCCGATCGACAGCGGCATCGTGCACAACGACGTGGTGCGCCTGTCCAACCAGCGCAGCATCTTCCACTACGCCCGTGACGCTGGCCTGTCCACCGCCGCCGCGGCCTATCACTGGATGAGCGAGCTGTATAACCGCGCGCCCTTCGATGCCGCCCGCGACCGCCACACCAGCGACACCAGCCTGCCGATCCAGCAGGGCCACTTCTATTACGCCGACCACTACCCGGACTCACACCTGTTCGCCGATGCCGAGCACCTGCGCGTGCAGCACCAGCCGAACTTCCTCCTGGTGCACCCGATGAACATCGACGACGCCGGCCACAAGCATGGCCTCGACTCGGCGCAATATCGCAACAGCGCGCGCCGCGCCGACCTGTTGCTGGCCGAATACCTGCAGCGCTGGCTGGATGCCGGTTATCAAGTGTTGGTCACCGCCGACCACGGCATGAACAACGACCGCTCGCACAACGGCCTGCTGCCTGAGGAGCGCGAAGTGCCGTTGTTCGTCGCGGGCAGCGCCTTCAGCCTGGATGGCAACGCGCAGCCACGGCAAACCGAACTGTGCGGCACCATCTGCACCCTGCTCGGTGCCAGCCACGACAAACCGCTGTGCAAGGAATTGCTCAAGTGACAGCAAGCAAACCCCGCGGTAAATGGCTGGCCCTGCTGTGCCTACTGCCCTTCGCGATCTTCTTTATCGCCTTCCAGATCGCCCCACTGGCGTGGGTCGCGGTGCACAGCCTGAGCGTCGGCGACGCCTGGGGTCTGGGTAATTTCGAGAAGATCTTCAGCTCCAAGTTCTACCTGCAGGCGATCAAGCACAGCCTGCAGATCGCCTTCTGGTCCAGCCTGTTCGGCATCCTCATCGCAGTGCTCGGCAGCTACTCGCTGCGCCAGGTCGACTCCAAGCTGCGCGACTTCGTCATGGCCTTCTCCAACATGACCAGCAACTTCGCCGGGGTGCCGCTGGCTTTCGCCTTCATCATCATCCTCGGCTTCAACGGTGCGCTGACCCTACTGCTCAAGCAGGCCGGGATCATCGAAGACTTCAACCTGTACTCGAAAACCGGGCTGATTGTGCTCTACACCTACTTCCAGATTCCCCTCGGCGTGCTGCTGCTCTACCCGGCCTTCGACGCCCTGCGTGAAGACTGGCGCGAATCCGCGGCGCTGCTCGGTGCCGGCACCTGGGACTTCTGGCGGCATATCGGCATTCCGGTACTGACCCCGGCGCTACTCGGCACCTTCGTCATCCTCCTGGCCAATGCCCTCGGCGCCTACGCCACGGTGTATGCGCTGACCACCGGCAACTTCAACGTCCTGCCAATCCGCATCGCCGCCATGGTCGCCGGCGATATCAGCCTCAACCCGGACATGGCCAGCGCCCTGGCGATGGTACTGGTGGGCCTGATGGTGGTGATCACCGCCGCACACCAGTGGCTGCTGAAGAGGAGCTACCATGTCGCACGCTGATGCCAAACCGGCCGCGCTGTACCACCGTGTGGTGGTCTGGCTGCTGTTCCTGACCCTGCTGTTGCCGCTGGCCGGCACCCTGCTCTACTCGCTATCCACCAGTTGGTCGGCGACCATCCTGCCGTCCGGCCTGACCTTCAAGTGGTATGTGGCGCTGTGGAGTGATCCGCGCTTCCTTGCCGCTTTCGGCCAGTCACTGCTGGTGTGCTTCGGCTCCCTGCTGCTGGCCACCGTATTGATACTGCCGCTGCTGTTTGTGGTGCACTACCACTTCCCCAAGCTCGACGGCCTGATGAACATCCTGATTCTGCTGCCGTTCGCCGTGCCGCCAGTGGTGTCCTCGGTGGGCCTGCTGCAGGTTTACGGTTCCGGGCCACTGGCGATGGTCGGCACGCCGTGGATTCTGATCGGCTGCTACTTCACCGTGGCCCTGCCGTTTATGTACCGGGCGATCACCAACAACCTGCAGGCGATCAACCTGCGCGACCTGATGGATGCCGCCCAGCTGCTCGGTGCCAGCACCTGGCAGGCCGCCTTTCTGGTGATCCTGCCCAACCTGCGCAAGGGCCTGATGGTCTCGCTGTTTCTCTCCTTCAGCTTCCTGTTCGGTGAGTTCGTGTTTGCCAACCTGCTGGTCGGCACGCGCTACGAAACCCTGCAGGTGTACCTGAACAACATGAAAAACAGCAGCGGCCACTTCAACAGCGCGCTGGTGATTTCCTACTTCTTCTTCGTGCTGATCTTCACCTGGGCAGCCACTCGCCTGAACAAGGACAGACCATGAGTTACCTGAGCATCCGCGGCCTGCATAAAAGCTACGGCGCCACCTCGATCTTCAGTGACATCAACTGCGAAATCGCCCAGGGCGAGTTCGTCACCCTGCTCGGCCCGTCCGGTTGCGGCAAATCCACCCTGCTGCGCTGCATCGCCGGCCTCACCGAGGTGGGCGGTGGGCAGATCCTCCTCGCCGGCCAGGACCTGGTGCCACTGTCGCCGCAAAAGCGCGATATCGGCATGGTGTTCCAGAGCTACGCGCTGTTCCCCAACATGAGCGTGGCGCAGAACGTCGCCTTCGGTCTGCGCATGCACAAGGTCGGCAAGGAAGAGAGCGCCCAGCGCGTGCAGGAAGCCCTGGCCATGGTCGAGCTGGGCGATTTCGCCAGCCGTTACCCGCACCAGCTGTCCGGCGGCCAGTGCCAACGGGTGGCCCTGGCCCGCTCGCTGGTCACCCGCCCGCGCCTGCTGCTGCTCGACGAGCCGCTGTCGGCGCTGGATGCGCGCATCCGCAAGCACCTGCGCGAGCAGATCCGCAGCATCCAGCAAGACCTCGGCCTGACCACCATCTTCGTCACCCACGACCAGGAGGAGGCGCTGACCATGAGCGACCGCATCTTCCTGATGAACGCCGGCAAGATCGTCCAGAGCGGCGACGCCGAGACCCTCTACACCGCGCCGGTGGATGCCTTCGCCGCCGGTTTCATCGGCAACTACAACCTGCTCGACGCGCAAACCGCCAGTCGCTTGCTGCTGCGCCCGGTCAGCAGCCGCATCGCCATCCGCCCAGAGGCCATCCAACTGCACCACAGCGGCGCCATCGCCGCGGAAATCCTTGGCCACAGCCTGCTCGGCAACGTCATCCGCTACCGCGTCGAAGCCAATGGCGTGCAACTGGTGGTGGATGTACTCAACCGCCGTGAAGGCGACCTGATCGGCAAGGGCCAGTGCATCGGCCTGACCATCGACGAACAGGCAATCCGGGAGGTGGCATGATGGCCCTGGCAATCTTTGATCTCGACGAAACCTTGATCGACGGCGACTGCGCCTCGCTGTGGGCCACCCATATGGCCGACATCCAGTGGGTCGACCGCGACAGCTTCCTGGCCCGCGAGCAGGAGCTGATGGCGCTCTACTCACAGGGCAAGCTGGCCATGGAGGACTACATGGCCTACACCCTGTCGCCGCTGGTGGGCCGCACCGAGGAGGAAGTCGAGTTCGTCGTCGGCCCCTTCGTCGAGGACGTCATCGAGCCGATCATTTACAGCGATGCCATGCGCTGCCTGGCCCAGCACCGCGCCGCCGGCGACCGCCTGCTGGTGATCTCCGCTTCGGCGCATTTCCTGGTCAGCGCCATCGCCGAGCGCCTGGGCATCGAGGAAGTGCTGGCCATCGATCTGGAGCAGCAGCACGGCCACTACAGTGGCAAGACCCAAGGCGTGCTGACCTACCGCGAAGGCAAGGTCGTCCGCCTGCAAGACTGGTTGGCCGAGCAAGACGAGAGCCTGGTCGACGCACACTTCTACTCCGACTCGCGCAACGACCTGCCACTGCTCTCGCTGGTGGAATACCCCCATGCGGTCAACCCGGACTCGACCCTGCGCGCACATGCCGAGCAGGCGGGCTGGGAAATCCTCAGCTGGAAGTGAGCACGGTATAACGCACAAGGCCCGCTTTTGCGGGCCTTGTGCATGACAGCGCCGGCTACACCAGGCTCTCATCGATCAGCAGCACCACCTTGCCGGCCACCTGATTGCTCGCCAGCGCGGCAAAGGCGGCCTGCACATCCTTGGCCGGGAAGCTCTGCTCCAGTTGTGGCTTCAAGCGGCCCTCGGCAAACAATGGCCAGACATGCTGACCCAGATCGCTGAGCAGCGCCGCCTTGAACTCATCATCGCGATTGCGCAGGGTCGAACCAGTCAGTTGAATGCGTTTGCCGAGCAACAGGGCCATATCCAGCTGCGCCTTACTTCCGCCCATCAGGCCGATATTCACCCAGCGCCCGTCACGCGCCAGCAGCTCGAGGTTGAGCTCGGCGTAGGTCGCACCCACCGGATCGAGAATCACGTCGAACGGCGCGAAGTCGCGCAGGCTGGCCAGGTTCTCGCCGCGTAGCGCGCCGCCCTGGGCACCGAGGCCGGTGCAATAGGCCAGGCGCTCGGTCGAGCCGACACTGACCCAGCACGGGCTGCCGAAGGCCTTGCACAGCTGGATCGCCGCCGAGCCGACGCCACTGGCCCCGGCATGCAGCAGCACCTTCTCACCCGGTTTCAGCCCGGCCAGCTGGAACAGGTTGAGCCAGGCAGTGGCATACACCTCCGGCAGCGCCGCCGCTTCGGCCAGCGACAGGCCTGGCGGCACCGACAGTGCATGACGGGCATCGACCACCACCTCCTCGGCCATGCCGCCACCGGCCAGCAGGCAGCAGACCCGGTCGCCGACTTGCCAGGCACTGCCGGCGCCGACCTCGCTGACCACCCCGGAACACTCCAGGCCGAGCACGTCGCTGCTACCCGCTGGCGGCGGGTACAGACCGGCGCGCTGCAGCAGATCGGCACGGTTGAGCCCGGCCGCCGCCACGCGCACGCGAATCTGCCCTACATCGCAGGCTGGAGCGGGCCGCTCGCACCATTCCACCTGCCCTTCGACGCCTTGCAATGCCTTCATGCTGCCTCCATAGTGAACAAGCCCCCCCGGCGTTGTGTGCCGGGCTTTCTGCATTCTGCCGCCCGGCTCAATGGAACCTGGCGCTCACATGACGGCCTAATATGCGTTATCAATTGCCCTCGCGTCGAATCACCATGCTGCGCTTCTCTTCTACCGCCCTGGCTCTCGTGCTGGGCCTGCAAGCCTTGCCCGCAGCCGCCAAGACCGGCCCGGAGAACTGGGAATACCTGCAGCCCGACCGTGAGCAGGTGATTGCCAGCCTCAATGTAGTGGAGCTGCTCAAGCGCCATCACTACAACAAGCCGCCGCTCGACGATGCACGCTCGCAGAAGATCTACGACGGCTACCTGAAGACCCTCGATCCGGCGCGCAGCTACTTCACCGCCGCCGATATCGGCGAATTCGACCAGTGGCGCAACAAGTTCGACGACCTGCTGAAAAGCGGCGACCTAGAGCCCGGCTTCCTCATGTACAAGCGCCAGCTGGTGCGCGTGCAGGAGCGTCTGGACTACGCCATTCAGTTGCTGCAGGACACCTCCAAACTCGATTTCAGCGTCGAGGAAAGCCTGCTGGTGGAGCGTGAGAACGCGCCCTGGGCCAAAGACCGCGCCGAACTCGATGACCTCTGGCGCAAACGCGTCAAGGATGAAGTGCTGCGCCTGAAACTGGCCGGCAAGGAACCCAAGGCCATCGAAGAACTGCTGAGCAAACGTTACAAGAGACAGCTCAAGCGCCTCGACCAGACCAGCGGCGAGGACGTGTTCCAGACCTACATCAACGCTTTCGCGCAGACCTACGACCCGCACACCAACTACCTCTCCCCGGACAACGCGGAGAACTTCGACATCAACATGAGCCTGTCGCTGGAAGGCATCGGCGCCGTGTTGCAGTCCGACAATGAGCACGTCAAGGTGGTACGCCTGGTGCCGGCCGGTCCGGCGGAGAAGAGCAAGCAGATCGTTCCGGCCGACAAGATCATCGGCGTGGCGCAGGGCGACAAGGACATGGTCGATGTGATCGGCTGGCGCCTGGACGAAGTGGTCAAGCTGATTCGCGGACCGAAAGGTTCCAAGGTGCGTCTGGAAGTGATCCCGGCCAGCAATGCGCCGAGCGACCAGACCAGCAAGGTCGTCAGCATCATCCGCGAAGCGGTCAAGCTGGAAGAGCAGGCCGCCCAGAAGTCGGTGCTCAAGCTCAACCATGACGGCCGCGACTACAAGCTCGGGGTGATCAAGGTGCCAGCCTTCTACCTGGACTTCAAAGCCTTCCGCGCCGGTGATCCGAACTACAAGAGCACCACCCGCGACGTCAAACGCCTGCTCACCGAGCTGGAAAAAGACAAGGTCGACGGTGTCGTCCTCGATCTGCGCGACAACGGCGGCGGCTCGCTGCAGGAAGCTACCGAGCTGACCGGCCTGTTCATCGACCAAGGCCCGACCGTGCTGGTGCGCAACAGCGACGGCCGCGTCGACGTACTGGCCGACGAGGAACCCGGGGTGTTCTACAGCGGCCCGCTGGCTGTGCTGGTCGACCGCCTCTCGGCCTCCGCCTCGGAAATCTTCGCCGGCGCCATGCAGGACTACCACCGCGGCCTGATTCTCGGCGGCCAGACCTTCGGCAAGGGCACGGTGCAGACCATCCAGGAGCTCAACCACGGCGAGCTGAAACTGACCCTGGCCAAGTTCTACCGGGTTTCCGGGCAGAGCACCCAGCACCAGGGCGTGCTGCCAGATATCGCCTACCCGGACATCGTCGACACCAAGGAAATCGGTGAAAGCGCCCTACCCGAAGCCATGCCCTGGGACAGCATCCGCCCGGCGATCAAGCCGGAAAGCGATCCGTTCAAGCCATTCCTGGCCGAACTGAAAGCCCGCCACGAAGCGCGCACGGCAGAAAACCCCGACTTCGTCTTCACCCGCGAGCGCCTGGCCCTGGCCCAGGAACTGATGCAGCAGACCAGCATCAGCCTCAACGAGCAGACCCGCCGCAGCCAGCGTGCCGATATCGAAGCGCGTCAGCTGGCCCTGGAAAACGCCAAGCGCAAGGCCAAGGGCGAGGAGCTGCTCAAGGAAATCAAGGAAGAGGATGAAGACAGCCTTCCCGTCGAACCGGAAAAGACCAAACCGGAAGACGATGCCTACCTGAGCGAGAGCGGACGCATCCTGCTCGACTACCTCGGTATGGATACCCAGGTGGCCAAGCACTGAAGCGGCGTCATCAAAGCGTCATCGTTCTGTCGTGAAATAAAGGGGCCGGTAGCGATACCGGCCCTTTTCTTTTCCGCCCTGCGAGACCCGCCATGACCGTCACCGAGCAGTTGAGCGCGCTGGATCAGATCCTCGCTCACGGCGACCTGCACAGCCTGTTCCAGCCCATTATCGCCCTGGCCGACCGCCGTATCCTCGGCTACGAAGCCCTGACCCGCGGCCCGTCCAACAGCCCGCTGCACTCGCCCATCGCCCTGTTCAGCGTGGCCCGCAACTGCGGACGCCTGAGCGAACTGGAACTGGCCAGCCGGCGCAGCGCCTGCCGTCGTTTCCGTGACCTGCAGCTGGACGGCAAGCTGTTCCTCAACGTCTCGCCAGAGTCCCTGCTGGAACCGACCCACCAGCCTGGGCGCACCCTCAAGCTGCTGCAGGAATTCGGCATAACCCCGGATCGAGTAGTGATCGAGCTGACCGAACAGGCGCCGATCGACGACTTCAGCCTGCTCGACACCGCCCTGCACCACTACCGTGCCATGGGCTTCTCCATCGCCCTCGACGACCTCGGCGCCGGCTATTCCAGCCTACGCCTGTGGTCCGAGCTGCGCCCCGATTACGTGAAGATCGACCGCCACTTCATCGACGGCATCCACAAGGATGCGGTGAAGCGCGAATTCGTCGGTTCCATCCTGAAGATGGCCAAGGCCTCACGCGCCCAGGTGATCGCCGAAGGCATCGAACTGGCAGAAGAACTGGCCGTGCTCAGCGAAATGGGCGTCGACCTGCTGCAGGGCTATCTGCTCGGCCGGCCACAGGAACAACCGCCGCGCGACGCCCGCAAGCTGCTGCCGCAACTGGACAGCAGCGTCACTAGCATTCACGAGGAGAGCACCGATCTTGGTGCCCTGCTCAATGAACAGCAGGCGGTCAGCCACAGCACAGCCACCGCCGAGGTGCTGGAGGCCTTCCGCGCCCAGGCCAACCTCAACTCGCTGGCCGTGCTCGACGAACAACAGCAACCGGTCGGCATCATCCATCGCCACTCCTTGTCCGAGGCCCTACTCAAGCCCTTCGCCACCGACCTGTTCGCGCGCAAGCCGATCAGCCGCCTGATGAGCACGGACTTTCTCGCCGTCGACCTCGGCCAGTCACTGCAACAAGTCAGCCGCCTGCTCACCAGCCGTGCCCGGCAACGCATCGAAGAGGATTTCATCATCACCCAGCAGGGCCGTTACCGTGGCCTGGGACGAGTGATCGACGTGCTCAAGCTGATCACCGAGGTGAAGATCCAGCAGGCCCGTCATGCCAATCCGCTGACCCTGTTACCGGGCAACGTGCCGATTCAGCAATGCCTGAGTCGCCTGCTACAGCAGGGCCGCGACGCGGCGGTATGCTACGTGGATATCGACAGTTTCAAGCCGTTCAACGACCTCTATGGCTATGCCAAGGGCGACGAGGTGCTGCTGTGCCTGGCGCAGTGCCTGAACGAGCGGGTCGACCCGAGCCGCGACTTCGTCGGCCATATCGGTGGCGATGACTTCATGCTGGTACTCGGCTCAGCCGACTGGCGCAAACGCATCCAGCTGCTGCTGGAAGATTTCCAGGGCCAGTGCCGGCGCTTCTACCGCGACGAACACCTACAGGCTGGCTGCTTCGTCGCTCACAACCGCCAGGGCCAGCGCGAGGAGTTTCCGCTGTTGTCTTTGTCCGTGGGGGTCGTGCAACTGCAGTCCGCAGCCTGCGCCAAGCTGGACGCCGGACAATTGGCCAGCCTGGCGTCGGAAGCCAAGCGCCACGCCAAGGCGATTCCAGGCTACAGCCTGCATGTGCTGGACAGCCTATCCGCCTAGGCCAAGTTCGCTGGCGCGCTGCTCGAACTGCTGTGCCAGCGTGGCATCCACTTCTAGGCCCGGCGCACCCTCGCGGTACAGCCGGGCCAGTCGATGGGCTGCCAGCGGGTGACCAGCCTGCGCCGCCTGGGTCCACCAGCGCGCCGCTGCGGCGCCATCCGGAGCCTGGCGAGTATTACCGCTGAGGCTGATCAAGCCCAATTGATAGGCAGCCTTGTCATCCCCGGCAGTCGCCGCCAGACGCAACAGGCGCAGGCCTTCCTCGCGCGCGCCAAAACCCTGGCCGCGAAACAGTAAAAGATGACCGTAGAAACTCTGCGCCGACACATCGCCTTGCGCCGCCATGCGGGCGAACTGGCCCTGCATCCAGGCCCAGGCTCGCGGCTGCTGCATCAGCCAGCGCCAATGGAACAGCTGGCGCGCCACCTGGTACCCCAGGCGGGCGCGCAGGCGCCAGAACACTCAGGCGTCCTCGGCGGGATAACTGAACTCGAAGACGCGGGCAACTTCAGCCGCATGCCAGGATGCCGCGGCGATGCCATCGGAAGGCCCGGAGAAACGCCCGAGGCGGTTCACGCACTCGAAGAATCCGGTGCGCGGCAAACGGCTGGCACCCTGACTGATCACCAGGGCACTGCGCAACGGGCGCTCGGCACGGGCATCCATTGCCGCCAGATGTTCCAGCGCGGCGGTCAGGGTCTGCATCGCCGGGGTCGGCAGCTGCAGGCGCTCGACCAGTGCCCGGTAGGTCAGCAGATGCCGCTGGCGGCGGGCATCCTCAAGCTCGGTGAGCAGGGCCTGCCAATGCTGGCGGTGGATGCGTACGCTCAAGAACCCTGCTCCCAGGCGCTCACACCGAGCACACGGCCCAGCGCACGGAGGATCGCACCATCGGGCTGGCGCTCACCGCTCTCGAACAGATTCAGGTAGTGCGGGCTGATACCCACCGCGCGGGCCAGATCGGCCTGCGACAGGCCTTGCGCCTCACGCAGGGCAACCAGCTCACTTAAGGCTACGGCATTCCCCTGCGGCTCTTGCGGCGCGGCTGCCGCAGTGCGTCCGGCAGCCTGCAGCAACGCCTGGTACTCGGCCCAGGGCAGCACCGCATATTCGGCCTCACCGTCACGCGTGATCACTTGCACACTCATCAACACTCTCCGTGGACTGCAGCGCCGACTGACCCGGCGCCCTCCTTGCAGGCCGCTATCTTAACAACTGGGCCATGGGCAGAGGGTGACCCATAGCGCCCCGCCGTTACAAGTGTTTCGCAACACGCCAGGCAAAAAGCTGTTCAACCGCCCAGGATCATTCCGGCAGACGCTCCTGCGCCGGCACTTGTTCGATCAGCAACAGCTGCGCGGGCGCCTGCACCTCACGCCAAGCGCGATAGGCGTCCAGCTCGCCGCGCCAGGTGCGCAGCACCCAGGCCAGCACTGCCAGATCGTCCAGCAGACCGATGCCCAGCAACCAGTCCGGCAGCGCATCCAGGGGGGTGAGGAAATACAGCAAGGCAGCCACCACACTCAGGAACGCCTGGGTGCCGATAGCCCGGTACTCACCCCGCCACCAGGCCATGCACAAGCCGACCAGGAGTTGCAGGTCTTCGCGCACAGCCCCCAGGCGACCACCCTTGCTGGCACTCTTTTGCAGCACCGCAGCCAACATGCCGGGCAGCTTGCCGCGAGCAAGAAGCGCCTGTGCCGCCTGCAAGTAACGCTTCAAATGAGCGGGAACATTCATCGTCTTTCTCCACAACCCGCATGCCTGCTGGGCTTGTCAGGGTTATCCACCAAAGCTGTGGATAACCTTGTGCACAATTATCCGATAGACCAGGCAAACGCCCGCGCCATGCGGCCTACGTACAGATCGGGCACTTTTTGTTCAGAGCATAAAGTCATTAAAAATCATATAGTTAGCAGCCGAGCAATGCTCAGGAAAAACGTAACAGTCAGCGCCGCACGGGTAACTCGGCGAATGTGCATAACCGTAACACCCGCACCTCGCATCCCCTCCTTTCAGACCAGCAAGTCAGCCCACCGTTCTTCTGTAACCTACAGAAACAACAACGCCCCGACTAGGCGGGGCGTTGGGTGTACCAGCAGGTATTACTGCTGAGCAGCGGGATCCTTGATCGCCAGCAGCTCCAGCTCGAATACCAGCACCGAGTTGGCCGGAATGGCCGGGCTCGGGCTCTGCTCGCCATAGGCCAGCGCGCTCGGGATGTACAGTTTGTACTTCTCGCCGACGTGCATCAGTTGCAGGCCTTCGACCCAACCCGGGATCACGCCGTTGACCGGCAGATCAATCGGGCTGCCGCGCTCGACGGAGCTGTCGAACACGCTGCCATCGGTCAGTTTGCCTTCGTAGTGAACGGTCACCACGTCGGTGGCCTTCGGCTGAGCGCCATCGGCTTTCTTCAGCACTTCGTACTGCAGGCCGGAAGCGGTGGTGACCACGCCTTCTTTCTTGGCATTTTCTTCGAGGAACTTCTTGCCGGCCTTGGCCGACTCTTCGTTCAGCGCCAGCATGCGCTGTTCGGCACGCTGCTGCAGGAAGGTGAAGGCCTCAACCAGCTCTTCGTCCTTCAGCTGCTGCTCTTTCTTGCCCAGGGCGTCGGCGATGCCGGCGGAGATGGCTTTCTGGTCCAGGTCGTCGATACCTTGCTGGGCCAGGCTCTTGCCCATGTTCAGGCCGATGCCGTAAGAAGCCTTCTGCGCCGGAGTTTTCAGTTCGACTTCGCTGGTCTGCGAATCGCAACCGGCCAGTACCAGGCCTACCAGGGCAACTGCCGCGGCTAAACGATGTTGTTTCATGCTTGATCCTTGTTGGAGCGCCCTGAAGCAGGCTATCGGTGAGTGCGCGAGCTTAGCAGCCTGCGCCAATTACTGGCTACGGCAGTAGGAACCGCAGCGCCTGGAATAGTTCAGCCTGTGCGAAAAACCGCACTATCTGTGGCTGCCATATCCGCTGCAGTAAATCGCAGGCAAAAAAAAACGACCTTTCGGTCGTTTCTTCCAGTCTTGGTCTTCAGTCTAACCAAGGCTTATGTATGGCGCAGCGGACGGGACTCGAACCCGCGACCCCCGGCGTGACAGGCCGGTATTCTAACCGACTGAACTACCGCTGCGCGTAACCTCGTGAGCGAGATGGTGGGTGATGACGGGATCGAACCGCCGACCCTCTGCTTGTAAGGCAGATGCTCTCCCGGCTGAGCTAATCACCCTTCACTCTCGAAGTGGGCCGCATTCTAGACAGCGCCCCGAACCTTGGCAAGCTCTTTTTTTAAAAAATTTTGCAGGCGTTCCAAAGGCTTAGCGACAGCTTGGCCAATCGGTCCCGGCAGAGAATAATGCGCGCTTTGCGCAATTGGAGTGTCACCCCCATGTGGTTCCGCAACCTGCTTGTCTATCGCCTGACCCAGGATCTGCCTTTCGATGCCGAGGCACTGGAGGCTGCACTGGCCACCAAGCTGGCACGTTCCTGCGCCAGCCAGGAGCTGACCACCTACGGTTTCATCGCGCCCTTCGGCAAAGGCGAAGACGCCCCACTGGTGCACGTCAGCGGTGACTTCCTGCTGGTCGCCGCGCGCAAGGAAGAACGCATCCTGCCGGGCAGCGTGGTGCGCGACGCCCTGAAGGAAAAGGTCGACCAGATCGAAGCCGAACAGATGCGCAAGGTCTACAAGAAGGAGCGCGACCAGCTCAAGGACGAGATCATCCTGTCCTTCCTGCCGCGCGCCTTCGTCCGTCGCTCGGCCACCTTCGCCGCCATCGCGCCCAAGCTCGGCCTGATCCTGGTCGACTCGGCCAGCGCCAAGCGTGCCGAGGATCTGCTCTCGACCCTGCGTGAAGTGCTGGGTTCGCTGCCGGTGCGCCCGCTGTCGGTGAAGATGGCGCCAACCGCGACCATGACCGACTGGGTCAAGTCGCAACAAGCCGCGCCGGACTTCTTCGTCCTCGACGAGTGCGAACTGCGCGACACCGCCGAAGATGGCGGCGTGGTGCGCTGCAAGCGCCAGGACCTGACCAGCGAGGAAATCCAGCTGCACCTGTCCACCGGTAAGCTGGTTACCCAGCTGTCCCTGGCCTGGCAGGACAAGCTGTCGTTCATGCTCGACGACAAGCTGGTGGTCAAGCGCCTGCGCTTCGAAGACCTGCTGCAGGACCAGGCTGCACAGGATGGCGGCGACGACAATCTCGGCCAGCTGGATGCCAGCTTCACCCTGATGATGCTGACCTTCTGCAACTTCCTGCCAGCACTGTTCGAAGCCCTCGGCGGCGAAGAGGTGCCCGAGGGAATCTGACCTACCTGACAACTTCTGCAACACCTGCCAGGGCTCGTTCGTCCCCGCGAGCTTGCCCTGCGCAGGGCGATGTGCAAAATAACGCACAGCGCAAGGACGACCTTGCCACTCCTCGCGAGTGATCACCTGGGACGGCCCGCACTTATAGTTTTAGAACCTGTTCACGATCTTCTGGACTAGAGCCAGACAAGGCAAAAGCAGGCGAGGAAGCGGAGTTTACGAGCTGTAAATGAGCATTCCGAGCCTGCTTTTAACGCAGTATGGCCGACGGCCAGGAGATCGTGGACAGGTTCTTAATGCGGAGTAATCCATGTCCTGGCTCATCCTGTTGCTCGCCGGTCTGTTCGAAGTAGGCTGGGCCGTCGGCCTGAAATATACCGACGGCTTCACCCGCCCCCTCCCTACCCTGCTTACCGTTGGCGCGATGATCGCCAGCCTGGCCCTGCTCGGTCTGGCGATGAAAGAGTTGCCGCTGGGCACCGCCTACGCCATCTGGACCGGAGTCGGTGCAGTCGGCACGGTGATCGCCGGGGTCATCCTGTTCGGCGAGTCGATGGCCCTGCTGCGCCTGCTCAGCGTCGGGCTGATCGTCGCCGGCTTGCTGGGGCTGAAGCTCAGTCATTGAGACACAGAAAAAAGCCCGCCAATTGGCGGGCTTTTTCATGGCGCTGAAACCTAGCGCACGTCACCCCGCAACTGCGCCACCTGCTCTTGCAGCACCAGGCGCCCGGTATCGGCCGGCATCGGCTGCCCGGCGACCAGAGTGATGCGCGACCAGAAGCGCCTGAACAGGCCCTTGTGCGGCGCGCGACTGAAGAAGCTGCCCCACAGGCCCTGCAGCGCCATGGGGATCACCGGCACCGGGTTGGCGGCCAGGATGCGCTCCACCCCGGCCTTGAACTCGTCGATCTCGCCGCTGGTGGTCAGCTTGCCCTCGGGGAAGATACACACCACCTCGCCATCCGCCAGGTACTGGGCGATGCGCTGGAAAGCCTGCTCGTAGGTTTTCTCGTCTTCGCTGCGCCCGGCGATCGGCACGGTGCCGGCGGTGCGGAAGATGAAGTTGAGCACCGGCAACTGGTAGATCTTGTAGTACATGACGAAGCGCACCGGCCGGCGCACCGCGCCGCCGATCAGCAGCGCATCGACGAAGGACACGTGGTTGCACACCAGCACCGCCGCGCCCTCGTCCGGAATCGCCTCCAGCCCCTGGTGCTTGACCCGGTACATCGAGTGGCTGAGCAGCCAGATAAGGAAGCGCATGGTGAATTCGGGAACGATCTTGAAGATGTAGGCGTTGACCGCGATGTTCATCAGCGACACCACCAGGAACAGCTGCGGGATCGACAACCCGGCGACGTTCAGCAACAGCATCGCCACCAGCGCCGAAACCACCATGAACAGGGCGTTGAGGATGTTGTTGGCGGCGATCACCCGCGCCCGCTCGTTTTCCACGGTGCGCGACTGGATCAGCGCATACAGCGGCACGATGTAGAAGCCGCCGAAGATGCCGATGCCAAGGATATCCGCCAGCAGCCACCAGGCCTGGCCTTGCCCCAGCAGGGTCAGCCAGGTGTAGGGCTCGGCCGCCGTCGGGAAGCCTGCCGAGTGCCACCACAGGAGGATGCCGAAGATCGTCATGCCCATCGAGCCGAACGGCACCAGACCGATCTCCACCTTGCGCCCGGACAGGCGCTCGCAGAGCACCGAACCCAGCGCGATGCCCACCGAGAACACGGTGAGAATCAGGGTGATGACGGTCTTGTCACCATGCAGCAGGTCCTTGGCGAAGGCCGGAATCTGCGCCAGGTAGATCGAGCCGATAAACCAGAACCAGGAGTTGCCGAGCAGCGAGCGTGATACCGCCGGCCGCTGGCCGAGGCCTAGACGCACGGTGGCCCAGGTCTGGCGGAAGATATTCCAGTCCAGCACCAGCTCCGGCAGCGCCGCATGGGAGCGTGGGATGTTGCGGCTGGCCAGGTAGCCGAGACAGGCGACCAGCACGATGGCAGTCGACACCAGCCCGGCGGAATGACTACCGGACATGATCACCCCGGCGCCGATGGTGCCGGCGAGGATGGCCAGGAAAGTGCCCATCTCCACCAGGGCGTTGCCGCCGACCAGCTCCTCCTCGCGCAGGGTGGCCGGCAGGATCGAATACTTCACCGGGCCGAACAGCGCCGAGTGGGTGCCCATGCCAAACAGCGCGAGCAACAGCAACGGCAGGCTGTTGAGAAAGAAACCGGCGGCACCGACCAGCATGATGACGATCTCGGCCAGCTTGATCACCCGGATCAGCGCGTCCTTGGCGAACTTCTCGCCAAACTGTCCGCCGAGGGCGGAGAACAGGAAGAACGGCAGAATGAACAGCATGTGGCAGAAGTTGACCAGCAGGTTGCCGGTCTTGTCCGAGAACGCCATGTTGAACAGGATGACGAAGATCAGCCCCTGCTTGAACACGTTGTCGTTGAAGGCGCCAAGCAGCTGCGTGATGAAGAACGGCAGGAAGCGCCGGGTGCCGAGCAGGGCGAATTGCGAGTGTTGGGTCATCGTCCATGTACCTGGCGGCGGGCCGCCTGCGAGTAGTAATCCAAGAGCTGGCGAGGAATGTGACCTCTCTCCTATTGGATTGCAAGACTGGCCGGGGAGCCACATCCATGCGACTCCACCAAGGCATAACCCAGGCCTCAGTACCGTAGCCCGGACTTCAGTCCGGGGCTGGCTGAGGCGCCCCGGACTGAAGTCCGGGCTACCGGCAGATAGCAAGCCTCGCAGCGACTAGATAGGCAATTGCCCCAACGCCCAACGCAGCAGGAAGAACACCAGCAACCCGCCACCGATAGTCGCCAGCAGATTGCGCGTCAGTGCGGCGACGCCGATGGTCACCAGCCCGGCCAACAGATAGGCGTTGTCCAGGCTCAGGGCCAGATGCTGGCCATCGGGCAACAGCATGCCGGGCACGACGATGGCAGTGAGCACCGCCGTCGGCACGTAATGCAGACCCTGGCGCACCAGCGGTGGGAAGCGCAAGTCGGGGAAGGCGAACAGGCTGTAGCGGGTGGTGAAGGTGATCGCCAGCATGCCGAGAATCAGTAGCCAGTTATCCATCAGAACACCTCATCCTGCAGCAGGCGGTAACGCCGTTCGAGCAACACGCCGACCACAATCCCGGCGCCGGCCGCGGCCATCAGGCCGAGCTGGTAGGGCAACCCGTGGCCGACCAGGGCCACGGCGCCGGCGACCAATGCCGCCGCCACCTGCGGGCGATTGCGCAGCACCGGCACGACGATGCCGATGAAGGTGGCGAGCATGGCGAAGTCCAGCCCCCAGGCGGCGATGTTCGGCACGGCCTGGCCGAACACCAGGCCGATCAGGGTGCACAGCTGCCAGTTCAGGTACATCGCCAGCGCCGCACCGAGGAAATACCAGTGCTTGTACGGCGAGCTATCCGTCTCGGCATAGCGATGCTGGACCACGGCGAAGGCCTCGTCGGTCAGCCAAAAGGCCAGCGGCATGCGCCAGCGCTTGGGCAGATGGCGGACGAAGGGCTGCAGGCTGGCGCTATACAGGGCATGGCGCAGATTGACCACCAGGGTGGTGAGCAGCAGCACGGCCAGGGTCGCGCCACCGCCGAGCAGGCTGAGGGCGATGAACTGTGCCGAGCCGGCGAACACCAGCACGGACATGCCGATGGTCTGCCAGGGGGTGAGGCCGGCGGCGCTGGCCAGGCTGCCGAAGATGATGCCGAACGGCATGGCGCCGAGCAGCATCGGCAGCATGTCGCGGGCGCCCTGCAGGAATTCGTGATGACGGGACATGGAACCTCCTTGAGAGAGCGAGGCTAGCCGGTCGTCCACAGATCGTCTTGAACAATCTTGCGCAATCGGTCAAATGCGCCGCGCCTACAAGAGCACGCAGAGCAAATGACTACGAGAGGGAAACGCCTCAGCCGGCGCAGGCGCTGCGGTATTCGCCGGGGCCGACCCCATAGACCTGCTTGAACTGCCGGGTCAGATGGCTCTGGTCGGCGAAGCCCAGCTGCATGGCCACCGCCAGCGGCATGCAGCCGCTCTTCAGCAATGCGCGCGCCTGCTCCAGGCGCCGCTGCTTGAGCCAGGCATGCGGCGGCAAGCCGGTGGCGCGGCGGAACACCCGGGCGAAGTGGAACGGTGACAGGTTGACGGCCGCCGCCAGTTGCTCCAGCGACGGCGGTTCGGCCAGCTGGCTGCCGAGCAGTTCCTTGGCCCGCGCCACTGCCTGCGGCTCGCGACCGGGCGGCGCAGCCTGGGGAAGCCGCGCGTGACGCTGAAACAGCAACAGAATCGCCTCGCGCCAGGCGGTCTGCTGCTGAAGGGTGTCGGCGCCGCTCTCCAGCAACAGGTGCAGCTCGCCAAACAGCCGATGCAGCTGCGGGTCCTGCAGCACGCTGCTGGCAAACGACGGCATGCCGCCACTGGCCAGGCCCAGCTCAGCCAGCACCCCGCTGACCTGGGCGTTGTCCGGGTAGAACGCGCGGTAACGCCAGCCTTCCTCGTGAGCCTTGGAGCCGGTGTGCAACTCGTCCGGATTGATCAGCACCATGCTGCCGACCGGCGCCAGATGATCGCTGCCACGATGGCGAAAACGCTGGGCGCCGTGCTCGATCACGGTGAAGACGAAGCCTTCATGCACATGCGGGGCGAAGCGCTGCTCGATATAGCGCGCATGCAGCAATTCGACCCCGGCCAGGGCTTCGGCCTGCCAGAAACGGGTCTGCTCGCGCTTGGCCGCCATCGCTGATCAGGCGCCGAAGCGCGCTTCCAGCTGCTGCTTGACCTGCGGCCACTCGCTGTCGGTGATGCTGAACATCACCGTGTCGTCGAGGCGGCCGTCGGCCAGGCGGCGGTGATTGCGCAGCAGGCCTTCACGCACCGCACCGAGCTTCTCGATGGCGCGTTGCGAGCGCAGGTTGCTCGCGGCGGTCTTCAATTGGACGCGCACCAGGCCCCAGTCCTCGAAGGCATGGCGCAGCATCAGGTACTTGATCATGCTGTTCAGCCCGCTGCCGTGCTGACGCGCATCCAGCCAGGTGGAACCGATCTCGGCGGCCGGCAGGGCCGGATTGAAGTCGAAGAAGCGCGTGGTGCCGACCAGCTCGCCAGCCAGGCGGATGGCAAACACCACGGCCTGCGCGGCCTTGTGCTCGGCCAGGGCGTTGCGGTACCAGTCCGGGCGGGTGGTGCCGTTCATGAATTGTTGCGACTCGCGATTGGCCTCGGCCAACTCCAGCAGGCCAGGCAGATCGGCCTCGCTCAGCGGGTCCAGGCGCAGCGCTCCCTGCTGCAAAACGGTGGGTAGTGGCTCGAACATCGCCAGGCTCCAGAAAACTCCACGGCCGGCAACGCTAACAGGGCTCCGGCGGCGGCTCAAGGCGCTTGCGACCATCGTCTGCCTGACGGACGGCAGAACCCATGCGAGACTACAGACTACCCGGAGCGCTGGCGCGCCCTTGTCCCCGTGGAGTCTGCATGTCGTTGTCCGGCGGATTGATCGCCCTGGTCGCTCTGGTCTACATGGCCATCCTGTTCGCCATCGCCTTCTATGGCGACCGCCGCCGCACGCCACTGTCGCCGCGCGTGCGGGCCTGGGTCTACAGCCTGTCGCTGGCGGTGTACTGCACCAGCTGGACCTTCTTCGGCGCGGTCGGCCAGGCCGCCGGCCAGTTGTGGTCGTTCTTGCCGATCTACCTGGGGCCGATCATCGTCCTGCTGTTCGCGCCCTGGGTGCTGCAGAAGATGGTGATGATCAGCAAGCAGGAGAACATCACCTCGATCGCCGACTTTATCGCCGCCAGATACGGTAAATCCCAGAGCCTGGCGGTGGTGGTGGCGCTGATCTGCCTGGTCGGCGTGCTGCCCTATATCGCCCTGCAGCTGAAAGGCATCGTGCTTGGCGTCAACCTGCTGATCGGCGCCACCCCCAGCCCGACCCGCGGCCAGGACACGGCACTGATCGTGTCACTGATTCTCGCCCTGTTCACCGTGCTGTTCGGCACGCGCAACCTGGATGTCACCGAGCACCACCGTGGCATGGTCATGGCGATCGCCTTCGAGTCGCTGGTCAAGCTGCTGGCCTTCATGGCCGTGGGTGTGTTCGTCACCTGGGGTCTGTTCGATGGCTTCGCCGACCTGTCCCGCCAGGCGATCCAGGCCCCCGAGCTGCAGGCGTTCTGGGCGGAAACGGTGAACTGGCCGGCGATGCTGGTGCAGACCGGCCTGGCCATGGCCGCCATCGTCTGCCTGCCACGCCAGTTCCATGTCACCGTGGTGGAAAACATAGAACCCAAGGACCTGCGCCTAGCGCGTTGGGTGTTCCCGGCCTATCTGCTGCTGGCTGCGCTGTTCGTCATCCCTATCGCCCTGGCCGGCCAGTTGCTGCTGCCGGCCGGCGTGCAGCCGGACTCCTTCGTCATCAGCCTGCCGCTGGCCGAGGCGCATCCGGCCCTGGCCCTGCTGGCCTTTATCGGCGGCGCCTCGGCGGCCACCGGCATGGTCATCGTCGCCTCGGTGGCGCTGTCGACCATGATCTCCAACGACATGCTGCTGCCGGTGTTGCTGCGCCGGCAGAACACCGAGCGGCCGTTCGAGGCCTTCCGCCACTGGATGCTCAGCGCGCGGCGCCTGAGCATCCTGATCATCCTGCTGCTGGCCTATGTCTGCTACCGCCTGCTCGGTACCAACGCCAGCCTGGCCACCATCGGTCAGCTGTCATTCGCCGCCATCGGCCAATTGATACCGGCCATGTTTGGCGCCCTGGTGTGGAAACAGGCCAACCGCCGCGGCGTGTTCGCCGGCCTCGCTGCCGGTTGCGCCCTGTGGTTCTACACCCTGGTCCTGCCCTTGGTGGCCGGCGGCCTGCGCTGGTCGCTGGACAGCTTCCCGCTGCTGCCGGAGCTGCTGTATTACCCGGTCGGCTTCGACATCGACCCGCTGACCCGCGGCGTGGTGCTGTCCCTGGCCGGCAACTGGCTGCTGTTCGGCGGCGTTTCCTGGTTCTCGCGCACGCGGGTTTCCGAGCACTGGCAGGCTGGGCGTTTCATCGGCCAGGAACTGAGTGCCAGGGCCGGCTCACGCAACCTGCTGGCGGTGCAGGTGGCCGACCTGCAAGAACTGGCCGCCCGTTTCGTCGGTGAAGAACGCGCACGGCAGAGCTTCCTGCGCTTCGCCTACACCCAGAGTAAGCCGTTCAACCCCACGCAGAACGCCGACAGCGAATGGATCGCCCACACCGAACGCCTGCTCGCCGGCGTGCTCGGCGCCTCCTCGACCCGCGCCGTGGTGCGTGCGGCCATCGAAGGGCGGGAGATGCAGGTCGAGGATGTGGTGCGCATCGTCGACGAAGCCTCGGAAGTGCTGCAGTTCAACCGCGCATTGCTGCAGGGCGCGATCGAGAACATCACCCAGGGCATCAGCGTGGTCGACCAGTCCCTGCGCCTGGTGGCCTGGAACCATCGTTACCTGGAGCTGTTCGACTACCCGGAAGGGCTGATCAGCATTGGTCGGCCGATTGCCGAGATCATCCGCTTCAACGCCGAACGCGGCCTGTGCGGCCCGGGCGAGGTCGACGAACATGTGGCCAAGCGCCTGTACTGGATGCGCCAAGGCAAGCAGCACACCTCGGAACGACTGTTCCCCAACGGCCGGGTCATCGAGCTGATCGGCAACCCCATGCCCGGCGGCGGCTTCGTCATGAGTTTCACCGACATCACCGAATTCCGCGAAGCCGAACAGGCGCTCAAGGAAGCCAATGAAGGCCTGGAGCAACGCGTGGCGACGCGCACCCAGGAACTCTCCCGGCTCAACCAGGCGCTCACCGAAGCCAAAGGCGTGGCCGAGGCTGCCAACCAGTCGAAGACTCGCTTCCTCGCCGCGGTCAGCCACGACCTGATGCAGCCGCTGAACGCCGCCCGGTTGTTCTCCGCCGCCCTCTCCCACCAGCAGGAAATTCTGCCGCGCGATGCCCAGGAGCTGGTGCGCCACCTGGACAGCTCGCTGCGTTCGGCGGAAGACCTGATCAGCGACCTGCTGGATATCTCGCGCCTGGAAAACGGCCGCATCACCCCCTACCTCAGCGCCTTTCCACTGAGTCAGCTGTTCGATGCACTGGGCACCGAGTTCAAGGTACTGGCCCAGGAACAGGGCGTGGACTTCCGCCTGTGCCCGAGCAAACTGCGCATCGAAAGCGACCCGCGCCTGTTGCGCCGGGTGCTGCAGAACTTCCTGACCAACGCCTTCCGCTATGCCAAGGGCCATGTGCTGCTCGGTGTGCGCCGCGAGGGGCAGAACCTGCGCCTGGAAGTCTGGGACCGCGGCCCCGGCATTCCCGAGGACAAGCGCAAGGTGATCTTCGAGGAATTCAAGCGCCTGGACAGTCACCAGACCCGTGCCGAGAAAGGCCTGGGCCTGGGCCTGGCGATTGCCGACGGTCTGTGCCGGGTGCTTGGCCATCGCCTGGAAGTACGCTCCTGGCCGGGCAAGGGCAGCGTGTTCAGCGTCAGCGTGCCGCTGGCCAGCACCGCCCTCGCCCTGCCCGCCAGCGGTCCAGTGCAGGCGCTCGGCGAGCTCAACGGCAAAGCCCTCGGCGGCGCCCAGGTGCTGTGCATCGACAACGAGGACAGCATCCTCACCGGCATGCACAGCCTGCTGTCACGCTGGGGCTGCCAGGTGTGGACGGCGCGCAATCGCCTGGAGTGCGAGCACCTGCTGGACGAGGATGTGCGCCCGCAGCTGGCGCTGGTCGACTACCACCTGGATGAGGGCGATACCGGCACCGAATTAATGGCCTGGCTACGCACCCGCCTGGGCGAACCGCTGCCGGGGGTGGTGATCAGTGCCGACGGCCGCCCGGAACTGATCGCCGCCGTGCATGCCGCAGGCCTCGACTACCTGGCCAAGCCGGTCAAACCGGCCGCCCTGCGCGCCCTGCTCAGCCGGCATCTGAAGCTGGACTGAGCAGCTTGGCTTACAGCGGCAGCGCAGCAGGCTCCAACAACGCCCGGCCATAGCCTTCGACAAATTCCACCGGCATGCGCTTGGGCTTGCCGCTGGACAGCTCGATGCAGACGAAGGTGGTCTGCGCGCGCAGCAGGGTGCTGGCATCGGCCGGGCGCCACAGCTGGAAGTGTCGGGTCATCTTCAGGCGCTGGTCGGACTCGACGATCCAGGTGGCCATCTGCAGCTCTTCGCCTTCGTAGGCGCTGGCCAGGTAATCGATCTCGTGGCGCAACACGGCCATGGCGCGGTCCAGGCGACGATACTCGCTCAGGTCCAGGCCCAGGCTCTGCGAGTGGCGCCAGGCGCAGCGTTCCAGCCAGCTGACGTAGACCGCGTTGTTGGCGTGGCCGAGGCCATCGATGTCCTCGGCCAGCACCTGCAGGTCGATGACGAAAGGGTTTGGCAGATCCCAGCTCATGCCTTGCTCTCCACGCTGGCGGCCAGGGCGCAGGCTTCGCTGGCCAGCAGCGTGATCTGGTCCCAGGCGCGGGCGCGGATCAGGTTGTCCGGGGCGATCCAGGTGCCACCGACGCAGGCCACGTTGGGCAGGCGCAGGAAGCTCAGCAGGTTGTCCACGGTGATGCCGCCAGTGGGGCAGAAACGGATGCCGGTGAACGGCCCCTTGAAGCTTTTCAGCATCTTCACGCTGGCCGCGCCATTGGCCGGGAACAGCTTGAGCGAGCGATAACCGTATTCCAGCGCCAGCAGCACTTCGGACGGGGTCATCACCGCCGGCAGGTACGGCAGGCCGGAATCTTCCGCCGCTGCCGCCAGGCGCTCGGTGCAGCCAGGGCTGACGGTGAACTGCGCGCCGGCATCGCGGGCTTCCTGGAACTGCTCGGCATGGATCACCGTGCCCGCGCCCACCAGCAACTCCGGCAGGGCCTGGCGGATCGCCGCCAGGGCATCCAGGGCACGCGGGGTGCGCAGGGTCACTTCCAGCACGCTGATGCCGCCGGCGTGCAGCGCGCGCGCCAAATCCACCGCCAGCTCGACATCCTCGATCACCAGCACCGGCAATACCGGGCGTGCCTGCTGCAGCACCTTGTCCATTGTCAGGTTCATGTCAGTCCCCTTCATCGAAAATACTTGCGCCCCGGTCTGCCGGGCCGACCAGGCGGCGCTGGCTGGCGAACAGTTCCAGGCCAAAACCGGCCGCCAGCCCAGGCGGCACCTCGGCCAGCGGGCGCGCTGCCAGTTGTGACGGCGACAACTCGACGCGCAGCACACCGGCCGGTGCATCCACTTCGAGCAGATCGCCGTCCTGCAGGCGCGCCAGGGCGCCGCCGGCCGCCGCCTCGGGCGTGACATGCAGCGCCGCCGGCACCTGCCCCGAGGCGCCGGACAGGCGCCCATCGGTGACCAGCGCCACCCGCTGCCCAGCCGCCTGCAGGTTGGCCAGCAGCGGCATCAGCTTGTGCAGTTCGGGCATGCCATTGGCCCGTGGCCCCTGGAAGCGCACCACCAGCACCAGGTCGCCGGTCAGATCGCCGGCCTGGTAGGCGGCCTGCACCGCGGCTTCGCTATCGAACACCCGTGCCGGTGCGCGCACCCGCCAATGGGAAGGCTCGACCGCCGAAGTCTTGAGCATGGCGCACCCGAGATTGCCTGCGAGCAGGCTGAAGCCCCCCTCGCGACTGAACGGTTCGGCCACGGGACGGACGATATCCAGTGCCGGGCTCTGCGCCGGCAATTCGCGCCAGGCCAGGCGACCCTGATCCAGCCAGGGCTCGCGGGCATAGTCGGCCAGGCTGTCACCGGCCGCGGTGGCCACATCGCCATGCATCAGCCCGGCCGCGAGCAGCTCGCGGATGATCCAGGCCGGCCCACCGGCAGCCTGGAACTGGTTCACGTCGGCTGCGCCATTCGGGTAGACCCGCGCCAGCAACGGCACCACCCTGGACAGCGCGGCGAAGTCTTCCCAGGTCAGCTCGTAACCGGCGGCCCGAGCAATCGCCGGCAGGTGCAGGCCGTGGTTGGTCGAACCGCCGCTGGCCAGCAGGGCAATCACCGCATTGACCAGCGCCCGCGCATCGATCTGCCGGCCGACGGGCAGGAAGCGCTCGCCCCTGGCACTGTTGCGCGCGACCAGGCGTGCCGCCTCGTCGTTGAGCGCATCGCGCAGCGGCGTATAGGGGTGGACGAAGGCGCTGCCCGGCACATGCAGGCCCATGGCCTCCATCAGCAGCTGGTTGGTGTTGGCCGTGCCATAGAAGGTGCAGGTGCCGGCCTCGTGATAGGCAGCCAGTTCGGCGCTCAGCAATTCGTCGCGGCTAACCTCGCCGCGCACATAGCGCTGGCGCACGGCGGCCTTGTCCTTGTTGGCTAGCCCGGAGTGCATGGGCCCGGCCGGGACGAACACGGCCGGTAGATGGCCGAACTGCAGGGCGCCGATCAGCAGGCCCGGAACAATCTTGTCGCACACCCCCAGATACAGAGCGCCGTCGAAGATGCCGTGGCACAGGCCGATGGCCGTGGCCTGGGCGATCAGGTCGCGGGAGAACAGCGACAGCTGCATGCCCGCCTCGCCCTGGGTGATGCCGTCGCACATGGCCGGCACCCCGGCGGCGAACTGCGCGGTGGCGCCCTGCCGGGCCAGGGCCTGTTTGAGGCGCTCGGGATAGTCGCGCAGCGGCGCATGGGCGGAGAGCAGGTCGTTGTAGCTGGAGACGATGGCGATATGCGCCGAACCGCCCTGCTTCATGATCAGCCGCGCATCGCTGTCCTGCGCGGCCAGGGCATGGGCCAGGTTGGAGCAACTCAGGGCCTGGCGCGGCGGGCGCTGCAGAGCCTCGTCCAGGCGCGCCAGGTAGCGCGCACGGCGCATAGTGGAACGCTGTTCCAGGGCGGCGGTGACCTGTTCGACAACGGGGTTGAGCATCACGGCATCCGTTTTCACGCTGATAAGCCAGAGTGTAACGGCTTAGCCCCTGCTCGGGGGTTCCCACGCCAGAGCCATTTTCGCTCGTGACCAGTGGAGGCTCAGGGCGCCCAATAGATATTCACGGGCACGTGACCATTGCCTAACAGCGCCTGCACCGGCAATTGCGTGGTACCGGCCAGCGCGGCTTCGATCAAGCTGCGCTTGGTTGTGCCGAAAGCCAACAGGCCCAGCCAGCCTGCCTGACAGAGCAGGCTCAGATTAAGTGACAGACGCTGGCACGGCTCGACCGGGGCCAGCGCCGGCAACGCGGCCGGCTCAGCCGTTTCATCGAGGGCCGCTGTCAACCCGGTCATGCCCGGAAACAGCGAGGCGAAATGGCCATCCTCGCCCATGCCCAGCAACACCGCGGCAAACGGCAGCCAGGGCGTCAACTGCGCCTGCCATTGGCTGGCCGCCCGTTGCGGGCTATCGCCCTGGCGCGGATCTAGGCAATTCGCCTGGGGCAAGGCGGCATGCAGCAGGCGGTAGTTGCTGTGCGGATCATCGCTCGCCACCCAGCGTTCATCGGTCGGCGACAGGTCGATACGTGCCCAGTCCAGCGCCTGCGCGGCCAATTGCGGCAACAGCACCTGCGGACTACTGCCACCCGGCAACAACAAGCCGGCACGTGCCTGCTGGGCCAGAGTCTGATTCAGCACCTGCGCCAGATCGCTGGCCAACTGCTCGACACAACGCTGACGGTCGGCAAATTCGAGAAAAACGGCTGGTTTCATGCTGCGCTGCAAGGCTACGGACAGGCCGCCATCATGCGCCAAGTTGGCCATAGGCCCAAGCAGCGCGACCTGACGACGGACAGGGCCCGCCGTCAGGTTTGGCAACACTCAAGAAGCCAGTGCCGGCCGATGCCCCACACCAGTGACAGCACGACGCGAAGCCGCGGCGGACAGATCGGCGCTGCCGAGCAGCTCCAGCACCGCCTCGGCCAGCTGCGGGTCGGCCAGCAACTTGCTGTGACCACCACTGGACAAATGCAGCAGGCGGCTACCGGACCAGGCGGCATGAATGCTCTGTGCTTCAGTACTGGGCACCATCTGGTCATCGGCGGCATGCACCACCAGACCGGGGAAGTCCAACTGGTAGCGCGCCGCATCCAGTTGCGCCGCCGGCATGCCGGCACTGGTCTCGACCATCCGTACGAACTGCGCCCGCGCCTGCTTGGGCAGCCCGACGAAGTGGGCAAAGCGACGCAGGGCGCCGATGATTCGCGCCGGCGCCGAGATGGTCACCAGGGCTTCGGTGCGCAGTCCCAGTTGAGTGGCCAGCATGGCACTGGCACCGCCCATGGAGTGGCCGATCACCGCCTTCAGCGGCGGCAGCTCGCTGGCAGCCTCCAGCAAGGCACGGGCGAACAGCACCACGTTGGCCTCATGCCCGGGCGAGCGACCATGGGCCGGCGCATCCAGCGCCACCACGCCATAGCCGGCGCGTACCAGCGCCTGGATCAGGTGGGCGAACTGAGTCGGCCGCCCTTCCCAACCATGCATCAACAGCACCGCCGGCCCTTGCCCCCAGCGCAGGGCCGATAGACCGAAGCGCAAGGTGATGCGCTCGGCGGAAGCCAGTAACGGCAACTCCCAGTCGCGCGGCGGCAAGTCGCGCGGGGTGAGGAACGCTCGGTGCATCTTGCTGGCAACCAGTTCAGGCGCCAAACGACCCACAGTGGCGTTGAAGCCACGAACCCAGCTCAGGCTGCTCATTTCGCTTCTCCTCACTCTCAAGCCCGATGATGTCGGGCGCTTCGTCAAATGACCGCCGACTTGGCGGCCCGTAGAACTCGGTCAGACAACTCCCCTTCCCCCAGCGCCCGCGCAATCGCCAGGCCGCCGACCATCAGCGCCAGATCGGCCAGCGCCTTGTCGGCCTCATCGGGACTGCCGGCCATTTCGGCAACCATCAGCTCGATATGCTCGGCCAGGCTGGCGCGAAAGCTCTCCGGCAGGCGCGTCAGCTCACCCAGCGAGCTGGGCAGCGGGCAGCCATCGTCCTGGCTGTCACGGTGCTTGCGCGACAGGTAGAAGGCCGCCACCAGTGCGCGGCGTTCCTGGGCCGGGAGATCGTTATCCAGTTGTTTGAGCAGGCTGCGGCGACGGCCGAGCAACTGGCGGAAGGCTTCCAGCATCAGCGCATCCTTGCTCTCGAAGTGCGCGTAGAAACCACCCACCGTCAGCCCCGCCGCCCCCATTACCTCGCCCACACTGGGCTCCGCCGGACCACGCTGGATCAGCGCGGCAGTGGCGGCGGCAAGGATGCGTTCGCGGGTCTGGGCCTTCTTGTCGCTCATGGCTGCCTCCAAAAATATTATGGTTGAAATATTATGCTCATAATAAATTTGCGCAAGCGCCAAACGCGACCGCTGGTCGGGAGGGTTTTCAAGGGAGAAGAGATTTTTCGCAGGCAGAAAAACAAAAGGGCCATTCCTAAGAATGACCCTTCAAGCCCGCAAAACGCGGAAGAAAAATGGCGTCCCCTAGGGGACTCGAACCCCTGTTACCGCCGTGAAAGGGCGGTGTCCTAGGCCACTAGACGAAGGGGACAAAACCTTCGAAGAACAAGGCCAGCCCTTAGGCTGGCCTGTCAGTGTTTGGTGGAGCTAGACGGGATCGAACCGTCGACCTCTTGCATGCCATGCAAGCGCTCTCCCAGCTGAGCTATAGCCCCAGATTTTGCGTCTCTCGACGTGCAGTGCAAGCACTGCGTTGAATGGCGTCCCCTAGGGGACTCGAACCCCTGTTACCGCCGTGAAAGGGCGGTGTCCTAGGCCACTAGACGAAGGGGACAAAACCTTCATTCACTCGAACGGCTGGAATTCGTTCGGTGGCAATTTGGTGGAGCTAAACGGGATCGAACCGTTGACCTCTTGCATGCCATGCAAGCGCTCTCCCAGCTGAGCTATAGCCCCGTCTTAACGACGGGGCGCATATTAGGTTCGAGGGCCCTGGCTGTCAACACAATTTCTCTCTCGGCCTTAAACTTTTTTGCCGACAGAACAGCCACTTACCCTCGATCCCGCTCAGCGAAAGCTTTCCAGCAGCTTCTTCCACTCCTTGCTTTCACCGTTGCTGACGCCACCCAGCAGCTCGATGGCCTGACGCAGGCGGAAGCGCGACAGGTCGGCGCCGAGGATCTCCATGGCGTCCAGCACCGACACCGAGCTGGCCTTGCCGGTGATGGCCGGGAAGATCAGCGGCATCAGGTCGCGCAGCTTGAGGCCGAGGCCCTCGCAGACGAACTGAATGCTCGCGGTGATCTTCTCCTTGTCCCACTGACGCAGGGCTTCCAGCTCCCACAGCAGCAGCTGCAGGGCCTGGCGCACCTGATCCGGAGAAAGCTTCTTGTGCTCCAGCAGCTTGGCGTCCAGTTGCACGCCACCGCTGAAGAAGAAGCTAGCCAGCGGCGCGATATCGCCGAAGGTTTCCACCCGCCCTTGCACGTGCGGGGCAATCTGCATCAGGTACTGGGAGTTGAACGCCCAGTCCTGCACGCGCTTGGCAAAGTCTTCCACCGGCAGCTCGCGCAGCCACTGGCCATTGAGCCAGGACAGCTTCTCCACGTCGAAGATCGGCCCGCCAAGGGACACGCGCGACAGATCGAAGTGCTCGATCATCTCGGCCAGGGAGAACTTCTCGCGCTCGTCCGGCATCGACCAGCCCATGCGCCCCAGGTAGTTGAGCAGCGCCTCGGGCATGTAGCCCATGCGCTCGTAGAAGGTGATGCAGGTGGGATTCTTGCGCTTGGACAGCTTGGACTTGTCCGGGTTGCGCAGCAGCGGCATGTAGCACAGCTTGGGCTGCTCCCAGCCGAAGTACTCGTACAGCTTGATCAGCTTGGGCGCCGACGGCAGCCACTCCTCGCCGCGCAGGACGTGGCTGATTTCCATCAGGTGGTCGTCGACCACGTTGGCCAGGAAGTAGGTGGGCAGGCCGTCGGCCTTCATCAGCACCTGCATGTCCATGCGATCCCACGGGATCTCCACGTCGCCACGCAGCATGTCCGGCACCACGCAGACGCCTTCGCTCGGCACCTTCATGCGCACCACATGGGACTCGCCGGCGGCAATGCGCTGCTGCGCCACGTCGGGGGCGAGGTGGATGCAGTGACCGTCGTAGCGCGGGGTTTCCTTCTTCGCCATCTGCTCGGCGCGCACCTGATCCAGGCGCTCGGCGGAGCAGAAGCACGGGAAGGCATGGCCCTTGCTGACTAGCTCGTCCGAGTACTTCTTGTAGATCGCGCCGCGCTCGCTCTGCCGGTACGGGCCGTGCGGGCCGCCGACATCCGGGCCTTCGTTCCACTCGATGCCCAGCCAGCGCAAGGCGTCGAAAATTTGCTGTTCGGACTCGCGGGTCGAACGCAGCTGGTCGGTGTCCTCGATGCGCAGGATGAACTCGCCGCCGTGCTGGCGGGCGAAGCACAGGTTGAACAGGGCGATGTAGGCGGTACCGACGTGCGGATCACCGGTGGGCGACGGCGCAATACGGGTGCGGACTTTGGTCATGGCGGGTCTCGAACAAAAAAGCGAAACGGAAGGACTGAATCAGGGGTGCGATGTTAACAGGCCGGCCCCTGGCGGCTCCAGCAGACCGGTATGCGGCAAGCTGGCCATAAGGAAATCGAGGAAAGTCTTGACCTTCATCGCCTGGAAGCGTCGCGAGGGATAGATCGCATACAACTCGCCAACGGGCAGACGGGCATCCGGCAACAATTCGATGAGACGGCCACTCTGCACCGCCTCTTCGGAAATCATCAGCGGCAAACCGGCGATCCCGGCACCCGCCACGGCGGCTTCGCGGGCAAGAGTGATGTTGTTGCACGACAGCACGCGCTGACAGGCAATGTGCTCACCGAGCAGCGGCCAGTAGCGTGGCGAATCCTGCGGCAAGAGGATGGCCCGATGCCCACACAGCTCATCGATGCTCTGCGGCGTACCGTGCTGCGCCAGATAATCCGGGCTGGCGCACAGGCGCCGACCACTCTCGAACAGCTTGCGCGCAATCAAGGTGGAGTCATGCGGCTGGCCGACCTGGATGGCGATATCGACGCCCTCCTCGACCGGGTCGACATCGCGCGATGTCAGCTCCACTTCCGCGCTGATCTGTGGATATTGGCGCATGAACTGCCCCAGCACCCCCCCGAGGAACAGCTGGCCAAACTCGATGGGCGCGGTGATCCGCAGCAGCCCAGACGGCTCCTGCTGCAGCTGCATCACCGCCTGCTCGGCCTCGGCGAAGTCAAGCATGATCTGCCGGCAACGCTCGTAGTAGGCCTGCCCCACTTCGGTCAGGCGCAGCTTGCGTGTGGTGCGATTAAGCAGGCGTACACCGAGGCGCTCCTCGAGCAGGGCGATGCGCCGGCTGACCGTGGACTTCTGCATGCCCAGGATCTGCGCCGCCTGGGTAAAACTGTGGCACTCCACCACGCGAGTGAAGATCAAGGCATCATCGAGCCCCATTATTGTTCCCCATAAGCAACAAAGCATGCCGATTCTAACGGCTACATCACTGCAAGCAACACTGATAGATTTGCTTACACTTACGCCAGCTGTCTGAGCGCCTGTCATGTCCGCAAAATTGCAACGCCGCCTGTCCGTGTTTCTTGCCCTCCTCACCCTGATTGTCCTGGCCCTGCTTGGTCACTGGCTTTTGATCGGACGTTTCCACGAGAGCACCGACAACGCCTATGTGCAGGGCGAGATCACCCGCATCTCCAGCCAGCTCGGCGCACGCATCGAACAGGTGCTGGTCAGTGATAACCAGCACGTGGAACAGGGGCAGCTGCTCGCCACCCTGGAAAGTGCCGACTTCCAGCTGGCCCTCGATCGCGCCCGCGCCACCCTGGCCACCCGCGAGGCGGAGCTGGCCCAGGCGCAGAGCCGCCTGACCCAGCAGGCCAGCCTGATTGCCGCCAGCCGTGCTGACGTCGGCGCCAGCCAGGCCACCCTGAGCCGCACGCAGATCGATCTGTCCCGCGCGCAAACCCTGCGCAAGCCCGGCTATGTTTCCGAGGAGCGGGTCACCACCCTGGCCGCCGACAGCCGCGTCGCCCTCTCCCAGGTCGCCAAGGCCGAGGCTGACCTCAGCGCCCAGCGTCAGCAAGTCGACGCCCTGAGCGCCGAGATCAAACGCCTCGAAGCACAGATCGCCAACGCCCGCGCCGATATCGCCCAAGCCGAGCTGAACCTGGCCCGCACACAGATCCACGCCCCGATCAGTGGCATCGTCGGTCAGCGCTCGGCGCGCAATGGCCAGGTGGTGCAGGCCGGCGCCTACCTGCTGTCGATCGTGCCGAACGACGACATCTGGGTGCAGGCCAACTTCAAGGAAACCCAGATCGGCCGCATGCAGCCCGGGCAAACGGCTGAGCTGACCTTCGACGCCTACCCCGATACGCCGATCGAAGCGCGCATCGACAGCCTGTTCGCCGCCTCCGGCGCGCAGTTCAGCCTGCTGCCGCCGGACAACGCCACCGGCAACTTCACCAAGGTGGTGCAGCGTATTCCGGTGAAACTGACCTTTGCCGCGAACAACCCGCTCAAGGGTAAGATCCGTCCGGGCATGTCGGTCGAGGTCAAGGTCGATATCCGCGGCGCCCAGCACCATGGCGGCTGATGAGCTGATCCGCCCGCTCGGCGAACCCAGCCGACGCGACTGGATCGCGGTGATGAGCGCCATGCTCGGCGCCTTCATGGCAGTGCTGGATATCCAGATCACCAACTCCTCGCTGAAGGACATCCAGGGCGCGCTATCCGCCACCCTGGAGGAAGGCTCGTGGATTTCCACCTCCTACCTGGTCGCGGAGATCATCATGATCCCGCTCACCGCCTGGCTGGTGCAGCTGCTCTCGGCACGGCGCCTGGCGATATGGGTGTCACTGGGTTTTCTCGCCTCCTCCCTGCTCTGCTCGATGGCCTGGAACCTGGAGAGCATGATCGTGTTTCGTGCCCTGCAGGGCTTTACCGGCGGCGCGCTGATTCCGCTGGCCTTCACCCTGACCCTGATCAAGCTGCCGGAACACCACCGCGCCAAGGGCATGGCGCTGTTCGCCATCACCGCCACCTTCGCCCCCTCCATCGGCCCGACCCTGGGCGGCTGGTTGACGGAAAACTGGGGCTGGGAATACATCTTCTATATCAACATCCCGCCGGGCCTGCTGATGATCGCCGGGCTGATGTACGGCCTGGAGAAGAAGGCGCCGCATTGGCAGCTGCTGAAAAGCACCGACTACGGCGGCATCGTCACCCTGGGCCTGGGTCTGGGCTGCCTGCAGGTATTTCTCGAGGAAGGCCACCGCAAGGACTGGCTGGAGTCCAACCTGATCGTCGGCCTCGGTTCGATCGCCGTGATCAGTCTGTGCCTGTTCGTCATCCTGCAGTTCTCCCGCGACAACCCGCTGATCAACCTGCGCATCCTCCGCGAGCGCAACTTCGGCCTGACCAGCATCGCCAGCCTGGGCATGGGTCTGGGCCTGTACGGTTCGATCTACCTGCTGCCGCTGTACCTGGCGCAGATCCAGAATTACAGCGCCCTGCAGATTGGCGAAGTAATCATGTGGATGGGCCTGCCGCAGCTGCTGATCATCCCGCTGGTGCCGCTGCTGATGAAGGTGGTTCCGCCCAAACTGCTGTGCGCCCTGGGGTTCGGCCTGTTCGGCTTTTCCAGCTTCGCTTCCGGGGTGCTCAATCCGGACTTTGCCGGCGAACAGTTCAACCATATCCAGATCATTCGCGCCCTCGGCCAGCCACTGATCATGGTCACCATCTCGCTGATCGCCACCGCCTATATCCAGGCCCAGGACGCCGGCTCGGCCTCCAGTCTGTTCAACATCCTGCGCAACCTGGGTGGCGCCATCGGCATCGCCCTGCTCGCCACCCTGCTCGACAGCCGCGCCAAAACCTATTTCGACTACCTGCGCGAATCGCTGGTACCGAGCAACCCGCAGGTCAGCGAGCGCCTCGCCCTGCTCACCGACAAGCTCGGTAGCGAGCAGGCGGCACTGGCCAAGCTGAGCGAAATCGCCCACCAGCAGGCCAGCATCATGGCCTACAATGACGCCTTCCATTTCGTCGGCCTGGCGCTCGGCATCAGCATGATCGCCGTGCTCCTGACCCGCGCACTGCCACCGGGAACCACCGGCGGCGCTGCCCACTGACAAACCGACACGCTGCCACAAGCGGCGTGTCGACGCTCAAGGTTCCGCAATGCTCTCCTCCACCACCCGCTCGCGCTCGCTGCTGTTGATCAGCGCTTTTCTGGTCATCTATATCGGCTGGGGCACCACCTACCTGGCCAACCACTTCCTCCTGCGCGAGCTGCCGCCCTTCGTCATCGGCACCCTGCGCTTCCTCTGTGCCGGCGTGCTGGCCCTGCTCTGGGCGCTGAGCCGGGGTGAAACGCAGATGCAGCCAGGCAACTGGGGCAGCGCCCTGATCGGCGGCCTGCTGCTGATCGCCTTCGGCCAGGGCGCACTGATCTACGCCAACCAGCACCTGCCCACCGGCCTGCTGGCGATGCTCTACACCAGCCTGCCGCTGTGGAGCGTGGCCCTGGAGTGGCTGCTCGGCGAACGCCCGCCGTTCTGGGTGCTGCTGGGCCTAGCCCTGGCCAGCGGCGGCATCGTGCTACTGATGGGCAATGGCCTGGGCGCCGAGACGGGTCTGCTGCAATGGTTTTCCGGTGGCCTGACGCTGCTCGCCACCCTGCTCTGGGCCATCGGCGCCTGGTGGATGCGCCAGCGCCCGCCGTTCCGCTCCAGCTGGCTGGGACTGAGCCTGCAGATGCTGATCGGCGCGCTGATTCTCACCGGCCTGGGCCTGCTCGACGGCGACTGGCAGGCGCTGCATCTCGACCGACTGAGCGCTAGCGGTTGGCTTTGGTTGGCTTATCTGGTGCTGCCGGTCAGCCTGGGCGTTTACCCGGCGTATTTCTGGCTGTTGCGCGAAGTGCGGCCGAGCCTGGTGTCGACCTTCGCCTTCGTCAACCCGGTGGTGGCCCTGCTGCTGGGCTACCTGATCCTCGGCGAACAGCTCAGCCTCACCGCCGGCCTGGCCTGCCTGGCGACCCTGACCGGGGTGTCGCTGATCATTCTGGGGCGGCGCTAAGTTTCTCTTCTGTGGGAGCGGCCTTGGCCGCGAAATACCCCACTCAGAGCCACACCGCATCCCAGAGCGAGTAGTCGCTCAGCGACTGAACCAATCCCGCCCGGAGCGGGTTGCTTACTACATAGCGAGCAACCAATCGAATATCCTCATCGCGCCGCAAAGCACGGTCGTGGTAACCAGACTGCCAAACCGGCTCTTTCAACAGGGTTGTCCGCTTAATTGCACGAGAGCTGCTGGACTTCAACCTGCGCATCAGCTCACTCAACTCCACATCCTGCAATTGCACGAGCCAATGCAAGTGATCCGGCATCAACACCCACGCCAGTGTTTCGGCCATTCCCCGCGCCTGCAGCTCGCGCATTTCCCGAACGACTAGTCTCCCCAACTGCAAATCGGAAAACAGCGAACGCCGCTCATGGGTATTACTAGTCAGCAGATAAATGCGACCAGACTCGGAGTAACGTCCAATACGCAGGCGGTAGCTGGAAGGGTTTCTCTCAACAGGCATCCTTGCCCTCCTGCTTGATCGCGACCAAGGTCGCTCCCACAAGTGCGATTCACACCTGCAACAACCGCTCGCGCAGCTTGTGGATTTCGTCGCGCAGCTGTGCGGCGGCCTCGAACTCCAGGTCGCGGGCCAGCTGGTACATCTTCTCCTCCAGCTGGCGAATGCGCTTGGTGATCTCGCTCGGCGAGCGCAGTTCGGCCTCGTAGCGCGCACTCTCCTCCGCCGCCTTGGCCATGCCCTTGCGCTTGTTGCTGCGCGAGCCGGGCACAGTGGCGCCTTCGAGGATGTCCTGGATGTCCTTCTTCACGCCCTTGGGCACGATGCCATTGGCTTCGTTGAAGGCGATCTGCTTGTTGCGCCGCCGCTCGGTCTCGCCGATGGCGCGCTCCATCGAACCTGTCATGCGGTCGGCATACAGGATCGCCCGGCCATTGAGGTTGCGCGCGGCGCGGCCGATGGTCTGGATCAGCGAGCGCTCGCTGCGCAGGAAGCCTTCCTTGTCCGCATCGAGAATCGCCACCAGCGACACCTCGGGCATGTCCAGGCCTTCGCGCAGCAGGTTGATCCCCACCAGCACGTCGAACGCCCCGGTACGCAGGTCGCGGATGATCTCCACCCGTTCCACCGTGTCGATGTCCGAGTGCAGGTAGCGCACCTTGACCCCGTGGTCGCCCAGGTAATCGGTGAGGTCTTCGGCCATGCGCTTGGTCAGCGTGGTGACCAGCACGCGCTCCTCGACCGCGACGCGCTTGGTGATCTCCGAGAGCAGGTCGTCGACCTGGGTGCGCGCCGGGCGCACCTCGATTTGCGGGTCGACCAGGCCAGTCGGCCGCACCACCTGCTCGACCACCCGCCCGGCATGCTCGCCCTCGTAGTTGCCCGGCGTAGCGGAAACGAAGATGGTCTGCGGACTGGCCGCCTCCCACTCCTCGAAACGCATGGGCCGGTTGTCCAGCGCCGAGGGCAGGCGGAAGCCGTACTCGACCAGGGTTTCCTTGCGCGAACGGTCGCCCTTGTACATGGCGCCAACCTGCGGCACCGACACGTGGGACTCGTCGATCACCAACAGCGCCTGGTCCGGCAGGTAGTCGTACAGGGTCGGCGGCGGCTCGCCCGGGCCGCGCCCGGACAGGTAGCGCGAGTAGTTTTCGATGCCGTTGCAGTAGCCCAGCTCGAGGATCATCTCCAGGTCGAAGCGGGTACGCTGCTCAAGGCGCTGCGCCTCGACCAGCTTGTTGTTGGCGCGCAGGTAGTCCAGGCGCTCCTTGAGCTCGACCTTGATGTGTTCCACCGCCTCCAGCAGCACCTCACGCGGGGTGACGTAGTGGCTCTTGGGGTAGAAGGTAAAGCGCGGCAACTTGCGGATCACCTCGCCGGTCAGTGGATCGAAGGCCGAGATGCTTTCCACTTCGTCATCGAACAGCTCGATGCGGATGGCTTCCAGGTCGGATTCGGCCGGGAAGATATCAATCACATCACCGCGTACACGGAAGGTGGCGCGGGCAAAGTCCATGTCGTTGCGGGTGTACTGCAGGTCGGCCAGGCGGCGCAGCAGCGCGCGCTGATCCAGTTTGTCGCCACGATCGACGTGCAGCACCATTTTCAGGTAGCTCTCGGGGCTACCCAGGCCGTAGATGCACGACACGGTGGTGACGATGATCGCATCCGGCCGTTCGAGCAGGGCCTTGGTCGCCGACAGGCGCATCTGCTCGATATGGTCGTTGATCGAGGCGTCCTTCTCGATAAAGGTATCGGACGAAGGAACGTAGGCCTCGGGCTGGTAGTAGTCGTAGTAGGAGACGAAATACTCCACCGCGTTGTTCGGGAAGAAGCTCTTGAACTCGCCATACAGCTGCGCGGCCAGGGTCTTGTTCGGTGCCAGCACCAGGGTCGGGCGCTGGATCTGGGCGATCACGTTGGCGATGCTGAAGGTCTTGCCCGAACCGGTCACGCCGAGCAGGGTCTGGTGCGACAGACCCGCCTCAAGCCCCTCGACCAGCTGGCGAATGGCCTCCGGCTGGTCGCCGGCCGGCTGGAAGCGGGTGACGAGCTGAAACTGCGACATGAACAGACCTCGACGAACTACTGTGACGCGGCGCAACGGCGGGCGTCATAGCTAGCGTGAAAGCGTGCCGACGCTGTCGCCGCGCACACCCTGGGTGGCTATAATAGCGGCCCGTTTATGCAAGCCCTAGCCTCTATTACATCAGGGCCTTGCCGACCCCCCACTTAACTTCCCTCCGAGCTGCCGCATCATGAGTCTGTTCTCTGCCGTCGAAATGGCGCCGCGCGATCCGATCCTGGGCCTGAACGAAGCCTTCAACGCCGACACCCGTAGCAACAAGGTCAACCTTGGCGTGGGCGTCTACTTTACCGAGGAAGGCCGAATTCCCCTTCTGCGTGCCGTTGCCGAGGCCGAAAAAGCCCGCATCGAAGCCCACGCACCGCGCGGCTACCTGCCGATCGAAGGCATCGCCGCCTATGACAGCGCCGTACAGAAGCTGCTGTTCGGCGCTGATTCCGCCCTGCTGGCCGAAGGTCGCGTGGTCACCACCCAGGCCGTCGGCGGTACCGGCGCGCTGAAGACCGGCGCCGACTTCCTCAAGCGCCTGCTGCCGAATGCCGTGGTCGCCATCAGTGACCCAAGCTGGGAAAACCATCGCGCGCTGTTCGAATCCGCCGGCTTCCCGGTACACAACTATCGCTACTACGATGCTGCGACCAACGGCGTGAACCGCGCCGGCCTGCTGGAAGACCTGCAGAACCTGCCAGCCCGCTCGGTGGTCGTACTGCACGCCTGCTGCCACAACCCGACCGGCGTCGACCTGTCGCTGGACGACTGGAAAGCCGTGCTGGAAGTGCTGCGCGAGCGCGAGCACGTGCCCTTCCTCGACATCGCCTACCAGGGCTTCGGCGAGGGCATCGAACAGGACGCTTTCGCCGTGCGCCTGTTCGCCGAGTCCGGCCTGCCATTCTTGGTTTCCAGCTCCTTCTCCAAGTCCTTCTCGCTGTATGGCGAGCGGGTCGGCGCACTGTCCATCGTCACCGCGTCGAAGGAAGAAGCCGGCCGCGTGCTGTCGCAAGCCAAGCGCGTGATCCGCACCAACTACTCCAACCCACCGACCCACGGCGCCACCGTGGTCGCCAATGTGCTCAACAGCCCCGAGCTGCGCGCACTGTGGGAAGAAGAACTGGGCGAGATGCGCCAGCGCATCCGTGACATGCGCCTGGCCATGGTCGAGCAACTGGCGGCCCAGGGCGCCAAGCGCGACTTCAGCTTCGTCGCCCGTCAGCGCGGCATGTTCTCCTACTCTGGTCTGACCGCCGAGCAGGTGGAACGCCTGAAGAACGAGTTCGCCATCTACGCCGTCGGCACTGGTCGCATCTGCGTCGCAGCACTCAACCGCAGCAACCTGGATGCCGTCACCAAGGCCATCGTCCAGGTCCTCTGATGGAAGCCGGGAAGCCCCCACAGGGTGTTGACTTCCCCTTTTTAATCAGTAGGATACGCACCGCTGTTCCGCGATAGCTCAGTCGGTAGAGCAAATGACTGTTAATCATTGGGTCCCTGGTTCGAGTCCAGGTCGCGGAGCCAAATGCAAAAGCCCCAGGTGAAAACCTGGGGCTTTTTTATTGCTTGTCGGACTCTCACCAGGGACTATGTCCCCCGGTTATTCGCTTCGCTCACCCCTTCGGGGTCGCGCTAAAGCGCGCTCAGCTGCGCTGTCGAGTCCAGGTCGCGGAGCCAAATTCGAAAGCCTCAGGTGAAAACCTGGGGCTTTTTTATTGCTCGCAAACCCAGTACCCCAGAAGCAAGAAGACCGGCCAAAGGCCGGTCTTTATTACACCGCACTACGACGCGTCAGTTAATACTCAACTTGTCGCGGTTCTTTTCCAGCGTTGCAGCACCAATACCTTTCACCTCAAGCAACTCATCGACCGAAGCAAACGGCCCGTTAGCCGTACGGTGATCGACAATGGCCTGGGCCTTCACCTTGCCAATACCGATCAGACCACTCTCAAGAGTGGCGGCGTCAGCGGTATTGAGGTTGACCACCTGCACTTCGGCAGTAACCGGGGCCTGGCTGGCAGTAACAGGAGCAGCTTCGCTTTTGGCGGGCTCTGCCGCGAAAACTCCGGCGGACAGACTGGTAAGGCAGGAAAACAGCAGTACAGACAGACTCTTTCTAAGCATGGCAACTCTCCGTGTCGACATGTGGCGTGGCACATCCAGCCACGCATTCAAGCTAGTTGCTGCCAGCAACCCGTCAAACCACGACCCCAGCATTTTGTGCGCTGCCGCACATCAGCCCATGTCGGCACACGTCACCGCCCAGCTCTGGTTAGTCAGTCCCGCATACCGACTTCACGGCAGCCTTAGTCTGCAAGCCCCGCCTTGAACCGCACTGCCAACCCAACCAGCGGGACATACGCCAGCAAGACGCCAACCAGCCCCTCACCACCTAGCGCCACCCAGCTGGCAATGGGCAGCAGCCAGAATAGATTGATAAGCGCAATCGCCACGGTCACGGGCAAGTGGCGACCGTAATGACGCGAGGCAACCTGATAGGCATGACTGCGGTGCGCCTGGTAGACCTTTTCACCACGACAAAGACGACGGCCCAAGGTCAGCGTGGCATCGACGACGAAGACGCCCAGCAGGATCAGCCAAGCCCAGAACAAGCGCGGCTCAATCCAGGCAGCCTGCAGCGACAGCAACCCGAGGATCAGGCCCAGATAGCCACTCCCCGCATCGCCCATGAAGATGCGCGCGGGCGGGAAGTTCCAGAACAGAAATCCCGCACTCGCCGCAGCAAGCAACGCCGGCAGAAGCATGGCATCGAGATGCCCCGACAAGGCATACAGCAGCGCACCCGCCAGACCGACAGTGACCGCCTCAACGCCGGCGATACCATCTATGCCATCCATGAAATTGTACAAATTGAGCATCCAGACCAGGTAGAACACCGCCAAAGCCGCGCCCAGCCAACCCAGATTGATCCTGGCCCCGAAAATCTCCAGGTCCGGTGCCCCGCCCAACCAGACAACGCCCCAGATTGCCGCGGCAAAATGCGCAACCAGACGCCAACGCGCAGCAAGCGGGCGGTGGTCGTCGATGAAACCGACAAGGGCAACCAGGCCACCCGCCCCCCACAGTGCCCACAGATGCTGCACAGTCAGGCCTTCCCACAGGAACAACCCAGGCAAAGCCAGGCTGACGCCCAAGACAATGGCCAAGCCGCCACCGCGCGGAGTCGGCAAGGTATGCGAACTGCGCTGATTAGGGATATCCAGAACATTACGCAGCAAGGCATAACGGCGCAGCAGCCAGGTCATCAACAGAGATGCCAGAAACACCAGCAGCAGGAAACCTAACGCCATCATCGTGCCTCCTGCCCAAGGAAATCCAAGGCCGTCAGGCGCAAGACCTGATCACTGGAGAACGGTGGCGTCCAACCCAGGAGCGCATGATTCTTGCCAATATCGACACTCAACGACCCACACAAACGCTGCCCCACGCTGCGCCGCCCCAGCAATACAGCGCCAGCCTGCAACCAGCCTTGTGGCACCGGCAGCAGGCGCGCAGGCCGGCGCAGAGCAGACGCCAGCTTGCGCAGCAACTCGGTGGTAGACAGTGATTCACCATCACTGACCAGGAAAACCTGGTTGCTCGCCGCCGGGTGATCCAGGCAGCACACCAGAAAATCCACCAGGTTTGGCAAACCAACCAGGCTGCGCCGGTTATGGATCGCCCCCAGCGGTAGCGGCAGGCCCTTGTTTAACCAGCGCATCATGCTAAGGAAATTGGCCTTTACCCCCGGCCCATACACCAGAGGCGGCCGAATAATCACCACTTCCATAGCCCCCTCTGCCGCCAACTGCAGCAAAGCCTGTTCCGCTTCAAACTTGGAAACTGCGTAAGGATCGGTGGGCGCAGGGCAATCATCTGCCGTGAAACTGGCATCAGACACAGTCTGCTCGCCATTGACCTTGATCGTGCTGAGGAAAATAAACCGCTTCACCCCCGCCTGAGCCGCAGCCTGCGCCAACTTGAGGGTGCCTTGCAGATTGACCCGGCGAAAATCCGCCAGTGGGTCATCACTGCGCTCCTGCATCACATGTACACGGGCTGCACAGTGCACAACCACGGCGATACCCTGCAACGCTGTTGGATCGATAGCGGCCGTCGCCAAATCACCCAGTATCAACCGATCAACATTGGCTGCAGTAGGAAGACTGTCAGCATCACGCAAGCCCACCACCACCCGCGCCCCTGGAACAGCCTGCAGGCGCTCGCTCAGGGCACGCCCAACAAAGCCAGTGGCTCCGGTCACCAAAATACGCATGTGCAAATAGCCCCATCAGGCAACAAATAAACAAGTCGGGAGAAAACCATAACGCGGGCTGCAGCGGTAGCTACGGGAATTAGGCCAGGAAGGCGTTCACCATAGGAAACGACGCTCCAGATTGCCCCTTATGGAGCGGACTGGACTTCATGTCCCTTGCGCAACGAGAGTAACTCTCGCTGCTGACGTGCAATACGTGCATGCAAGCGGCCAAGCAGCCAGAGGTTAAGCAGAAGGGAAAACACCGCACCCACGATAAAAGCCAGCGACATCAGCACCGAAACCGGCAACGCGGGAGTCAACCAGCCCAGGAATACCAGATGACTTGCCTGACGGTTCTCCAGGATAAATACCAGCACCGCCAGAGCAACCAGCAGCAATCCCAGAATCAGCAAGAAACGCTTGAAACCCGTCAGCATGCTCGGACTTCCCGCAAGAGAAGATCACTCATCTTCGTTGACCCGATCACGCAGCTCCTTACCCGGCTTGAAGTGCGGTACGAACTTGCCATCCAGGCGTACCGATTCACCGGTTTTCGGGTTGCGACCGACACGCGGCGCGCGATAGTGCAGGGAAAAGCTGCCAAATCCACGGATCTCAATGCGATCCCCGGTGGCCAACGCCTGCGACATCTGCTCCAGCATGGTCTTGATCGCCAGCTCGACATCCTTGGAGGACAGCAACCCCTGGTGGGTGACAATGCGATCGATCAACTCCGACTTGGTCATGGTTTTCCCTTCTTTTTCAAGCGGCTAGATCACTAGATAGGAAGGTTTTAGCATGCTGGTCAGCTTTTGAACAGCCTATAAAACAAGGTGTTAGCGCAATTCGTGACTCGCCGGCAGGATTCTGCGCATCCCTGCAACTCGGCACGACAGGCGATTCAGACGAGCCGAGTCAGCCGCCCCACCTCGCGCAATTGCAGATAAAACACACAGGCACAAAAAAGGGCGACCGAAGTCGCCCTTTTTCTGATCAACCTGAACTTAGTTCTGGTTCATCTGCGCGCGGATCAGATCACCAATGGTGGTCGGACCGGTGCTTTCAACTTCTTGCTTGGTACGCAGCTCTTTCATCGCGTCCTTTTCGTCTTCGACGTCTTTGGACTTGATGGACAGGCTGATTACGCGGCTCTTGCGGTCGATGCTGATGATCTTGGCTTCGACTTCGTCGCCTTCTTTCAGCACGTTACGGGCGTCTTCAACGCGGTCACGGCTGATTTCGGAGGCTTTCAGGGTCGCTTCGATATCGTTGCCCAGATCGATGATGGCGCCCTTGGCGTCAACTTCTTTCACGGTGCCACGAACGATGGTGCCCTTCTCGTTGATCGAGGCGTAGTTGGAGAACGGATCGTCTTCCAGCTGCTTGATGCCCAGGGAGATGCGCTCGCGCTCCGGATCAACCGAGAGGATGACAGTTTCCAGCTCGTCGCCCTTCTTGAAACGACGTACGGCTTCTTCGCCCACTTCGTTCCAGGAGATGTCGGACAGGTGAACCAGACCGTCGATGCCGCCGTCCAGACCAATGAAGATACCGAAATCGGTGATCGACTTGATGGTGCCGGAGATCTTGTCGCCCTTGTTGAACTGGCCAGAGAAGTCTTCCCATGGGTTCGACTTGCACTGCTTGATGCCCAGGGAGATACGACGACGCTCTTCGTCGATGTCGAGAACCTGAACTTCCACTTCGTCGCCGACGTTAACGACTTTGGACGGGTGGATGTTCTTGTTGGTCCAATCCATCTCGGACACGTGCACCAGGCCTTCAACGCCTTCTTCCAGCTCAGCGAAGCAGCCGTAGTCGGTCAGGTTGGTGACCTTGGCGGTAACACGGGTACCCTCTGGGTAACGTGCCTTGATGGCAACCCATGGGTCTTCGCCCAGTTGCTTCAGGCCCAGGGAGACGCGGTTGCGCTCGCGATCGTACTTGAGGATCTTGACGTCGATCTCGTCGCCAACGTTGACGATCTCGGACGGGTGCTTGATACGCTTCCAGGCCATGTCGGTGATGTGCAGCAGACCATCGACGCCGCCCAGGTCAACGAACGCACCGTAGTCGGTGAGGTTCTTGACGATACCTTTGACCTGCTGGCCTTCCTGCAGGGATTCCAGCAGAGCTTCGCGCTCGGCACTGTTTTCCGCTTCCAGGACGCTGCGACGGGAAACGACAACGTTGTTGCGCTTCTGGTCCAGCTTGATGACCTTGAACTCGAGTTCTTTGCCTTCCAAGTGAGTGGTATCACGCACCGGACGAACATCGACCAGGGAGCCCGGCAGGAACGCACGGATGCCGTTAACGTCGACAGTGAAGCCGCCTTTAACCTTACCGTTGATAACGCCCTTGACCACTTCTTCAGCGGCGAAAGCTGCTTCCAGAACGATCCAGCACTCGGCACGCTTGGCTTTTTCGCGGGACAGCTTGGTTTCACCAAAGCCATCTTCAACCGCGTCCAGCGCTACGTGTACTTCATCACCGACGTTGATGGCCAGTTCGCCAGCATCGTTGTAGAACTGCTCAAGCGGGATCAGGCCTTCGGATTTCAGACCAGCGTGGACAGTTACCCAGCCAGCTTGATAGTCGATATCGACGATGATCGCGGTGATGATCGCGCCAGCCTGAAGATTGAGGGTCTTTAGGCTTTCTTCAAATAGTTCTGCAAAGCTTTCGCTCATGTTGATTCCTGTTGATCAAGGGCAGGGAATCTGCCCAAACCACACTCCAGACAATGTGGGTTCGTGATGTAAAAAGAGGCTTGCAGGACGTTGACTGGTCTCCTGCATGCCTCCTTGTCGACCGCGAAGTGCGGTCTTTTACTACCCGGCGAGATCGCGGCTGGCGACCTCGCTGAGAATTCTTTCCATGACTTGTTCGATGGACAGCTCGGTGGAATCCAGCTGGATGGCATCGGGTGCCGGCTTCAGCGGAGCCACTGCGCGCTGCATGTCGCGCTCATCGCGCGCACGAATCTCGTCTAGGAGACTCGGCAGGCTAACACCTTCGACCTTGCCTTTCAACTGCAGATAGCGGCGACGGGCGCGCTCCTCGGCACTGGCGGTCAGGTAAACCTTCAGCGGCGCCTCGGGGAACACCACGGTGCCCATGTCACGGCCATCGGCCACCAGGCCCGGCGCCTCGCGGAAAGCGCGCTGACGCTGCAGCAAGGCTTCGCGCACCGCCGGCAGGGAAGCGACCATGGAAGCACCGGCGCCCACCTGTTCGTTGCGGATATCGTCGGTGACTTCGTCGCCTTCGAGAATAATGCGCTTGCCGATGAACTGTACGTCCAGATGGGCGGCCAGGGTTTTCAGCGCTTCCTCGTTGGTCAGGTCGATGCCGTGATTGCCCGCGGCAAAGGCCAGCAGGCGATACAGGGCACCGGAGTCCAGCAGGTTCCAGCCCAGCTTGGCGGCCAGCAGACCGGCAATGGTGCCTTTGCCCGAGCCGCTCGGCCCGTCGATGGTAATGACGACAGCAGTCATGCCTGCTTCTCCTCGGCAACGCGGATACCGGTCTGCGCAGCCAGGCCGAGGAAATTGGGGAAGGAGGTCGCGACGTTGGCGCAGTCGTGAATGCGGATCGGCGCCGTGGCGCGCAGCGAGGCGACACTGAAGGACATGGCGATACGGTGATCACCGTGACTCCACACCTCTCCCCCGCCGATCAGGCCACCTTCGATGATGATGCCGTCCGGGGTCGGCTCGGCCTTCACACCCAGGGCGATCAGACCGTCGGCCATGACCTGGATACGGTCGGACTCCTTGACCCGCAGCTCCTCGGCGCCGCGCAGCACGGTGCGCCCTTCGGCGCAGGCGGCGGCGACGAACAGCACCGGGAACTCGTCGATGGCCAGCGGTACTAGGTCTTCCGGGATATCGATGCCCTTGAGCTTGGCCGCACGCACACGGATATCGGCCACCGGCTCGCCACCCACTTCGCGCTGGTTTTCCAGAGTCAGGTCGGCGCCCATCAGCTTGAGGATATCGATCACCCCGGTGCGGGTCGGGTTGATGCCGACGTGCTCCAGCACCAGCTCGGAACCTTCGGCGATGCTCGCCGCCACCAGGAAGAAGGCCGCGGAGGAGATATCCGCCGGCACCTCGATATGGGTGGCAGTGAGCTTGTGCCCGGACTCGACCCTGGCGACGTTGCCGTCGACCGCCACCGGATAGCCGAAGCCACGCAGCATACGCTCGGTATGGTCGCGAGTCGGTGCCGGCTCGGTCACCGCGGTCTCGCCCGCGGCATACAGGCCGGCCAGCAGCAGGCAGGACTTGACCTGGGCGCTGGCCATCGGCATTTCGTAGCTCATGCCGGTCAGGCGCTGGCCGCCTTTGATCTGCATCGGCGGACGGCCTTCGGCGGCCGTCTCGATCACCGCGCCCATCTCGCGCAGCGGCTTGGCCACGCGATTCATCGGGCGTTTGGACAGCGAAGCGTCGCCGGTCAACACGGTATCGAACGGCTGTGCAGCCAGCAGGCCGGACAGCAAGCGCATCGAGGTGCCCGAGTTGCCCAGGTACAGCGGGCCGGGTGGCGGCTTGAGGCCATGCAGGCCAACGCCATGCACGGTCACCTTGCCATGGTGCGGGCCTTCGATGACCACACCCATGTCACGGAATGCCTGCAGGGTCGCCAGGGCGTCTTCACCCTCGAGGAAACCTTCCACTTCGGTGGTGCCTTCGGCCAGCGAGCCGAGCATGATCGAGCGGTGCGAGATGGACTTGTCGCCCGGTACGCGGATGCGACCGGAGAGGGAGCCACCGGGATTGGCGAGGTAGATCAGGTCATTCGAGTGCATGGCGTCCACATAGGCCCTGCGGGCCAGGATTTTGCTGAAATGCTCGCGGGCAAAGCGGGCGCGGGTGAACACGCCCAGCAACTGATGCCCGTCCCCTGCGTCAACCGCGCCGCGCAAGGCGTCGAGGTCGTCGCGAAATGCGTCCAGCGTGCGCAGCACCGCCTCGCGATTGGCGAGGAAGATGTCGTGCCACATCACCGGATCACTGCCGGCGATCCGCGTGAAATCGCGGAAACCGCCAGCGGCGTAACGAAAAATCTCCAGGTTCTCGCTGCGCTTGGCCAGCGAGTCGACCAGGGTAAAAGCCAGCAGGTGCGGCAGATGACTGGTAGCAGCCAGCACCTGATCGTGGTGTTCCACGTCCATATGCTCGACATCCGCACCCAGCTCGCGCCACAGCCCGTCGACCAGCGCCAGCGCAGCAGCATCGGTCGAGTTCTGCGGCGTCAGAATCACCTTGTGACGACGGAACAGCTGGGCATTAGAGGCTTCCACCCCGCTCTGCTCGGAGCCAGCAATCGGGTGACCGGGCACGAAGCGCGGGTTGTCGCCAGCAAAGGCCAGACGCGCCGCGCGCACCACATTGCCCTTGGCGCTGCCGACATCGGTGAGCACTGCATCGCCCAGATCGAGCGTGGCCAGCTTCGCCAGCAGCTTCTCCATGGCCAGGATAGGCACCGCCAGCTGGATCACCGCAGCCCCCTGACAGGCGGCCGCCAACTCGGTTTCGCAGCGATCGACCACGCCCAGCTCGACCGCCAGGCGACGCGACTCGGCATCCAGATCGACCCCGACCACCTCAGTGAACAGGCCTTTCTCGCGAATGCCCTTGGCAAAGGAGCCGCCGATCAGGCCCAAGCCGACCACCACCAGGCGCCCGAGCTTGCCAGTTACAGATGGCACCGGCATGACATCAACCACGCGCGAGCACCTGCCCCAGCACGTCGAGGAAACGGGCGTTTTCCGCCTGAGTACCGATGGACACGCGCAGGAAGGTCGGCATGCCGTAGCCGGCCACCGGACGCACGATCACACCCTCCTGCAACAGCGCCTGATTGATCGGCCCAGCATCGCGGGCGAAGTCGACGGCGATGAAATTGCCCTTGGAGGGAATCCAGCTCAGCCCCAGCGCAGCGAAACCCGCTTCCAGCTGAGCCATGCCGGCATCGTTGACCCGGCGGCTCTCGGCCAGGTAGTCGGCGTCATCCAGGGCGGCGCAGGCAGCGCTCAGAGCCAGGCTGTTGACGTTGAACGGCTGGCGCACGCGGTTCAGCACATCGGCGACCTGCGGCGAGGACAGTGCATAGCCGACTCGCAACGAGGCTAAGCCATAGGCCTTGGAGAAGGTGCGCGAGACGATCAGGTTGGGGTAGCGCGCCAGGTAGTCGAGACCATCCGGCAGCTCGTCGCCCTCGGCATATTCGATGTAGGCCTCGTCAAGCACCACCAGCACGTCCTGCGGTACGCGGGCGAGGAATGATTCCAGCGCATCCGGGCCGAACCAGGTGCCAGTCGGGTTGTTCGGGTTGGCGATGAATACCACGCGGGTGTTGCCGTCGATGGCCGCCAGCATGGCTTGCAGATCGTGACCATGATCCTTGGCCGGCACCGCCTTGCCCTGCGCACCGACCGCCTGGGTGGCGATCGGGTACACGGCGAAGGCGTACTGGCTGAACACTGCGTTCAGCCCCGGCGCCAGCCAGGCACGGGCGACCAGATCGAGGATGTCGTTGGAGCCGTTGCCAAGGGTCACCTGGGCCACACTCACACCGCAGCGCGCCGCCAGCCTGGACTTCAGCTCGAAACCGTTGCCGTCGGGGTAGCGGGTCAGCTCGGCCAGCTCGGCACGAATCGCCTCTAGCGCCTTCGGCGACGGCCCCAGCGGGTTCTCGTTGCTGGCCAGCTTGACGATGCCGGCCGGGTCGAGGTTCAGCTCACGGGCCAGCTCGTCGACCGGTTTACCCGGCACGTAGGGCGAGAGTTTCTGCACGCCCGGTACGGCGCGGGCGAGGAAATCGCAACTCATAAAAAAGCCTCAAGCTTTTAGCCTCAAGCAGCAAGTCGAGCCAAGCACGGTGCTGCTTGAGGCTTACGACGTGCGGCTTGCCGCTGTTTTTAAAGTACCGCTTTCGGGTAGGAACCCAGCACCTTGAGCGCCACGGCTTCCTGATTAATCTTCTCCAGGACGTCCTTGATCAGCGGGTCCTGGTGGTGACCGACGAAGTCGATGAAGAACACGTAGGTCCACTTGCCGCTACGCGACGGGCGGGTCTCGATGCGGGTCAGGTCGATGCCGTTGTTGTGGAACGGCACCAGCAGCTCGTGCAGTGTGCCCGGCTTGTTGCGCATGGAAACGATCACCGAGGTCTTGTCGTCGCCGGTCGGCGGTACTTCCTGACTGCCGATGATGAGGAAGCGCGTGGAGTTGTCCGGGCGGTCCTCGATCTTCTCGGCCAGCTTGCTCAAGCCATACAGGCTCGCCGCCATATCGCCGGCGATGGCCGCCGAATTCCACTCGCTTTTTACCCGTTTGGCCGCTTCGGCGTTGCTGGAAACCGCCACGCGCTCGACATTCGGGTAGTGCGCGTCGAGCCACTTGCGGCACTGAGCCAGGGACTGGGCGTGCGAATAGATGCGGGTGATCTTGTCGGTCTTGGTGGTTTCACCGACCAGCAGGTGGTGGTGGATACGCAACTCCACCTCACCGCAGATGACCATGTCGTGTTCGAGGAAGCTGTCGAGGGTGTGGTTGACCGCACCCTCGGTGGAGTTCTCCACCGGCACCACGCCGAAGTTGACCGCACCGGCGGCCACTTCGCGGAACACTTCGTCGATTGCTGCCATCGGCTGACTGATCACCGCGTGACCGAAATGCTTGAGCGCCGCGGCCTGGGAGAAGGTGCCTTCCGGACCGAGGTAGGCGATCTTCAGCGGCTGCTCGAGGGCCAGGCAGGAGGACATGATTTCGCGGAACAGCCGCGCCACTTCCTCGTTGTCCAGCGGCCCCTTGTTCAGCTCCATGATGTGCTTGAGCACCCAGGCCTCACGCTCGGGGCGGTAGAACACCGGCGCTTCGCCGGCCGGCAGCGAGAGCATCTTCACCCGCGCCACTTCCTGGGCACAGCGCGCGCGATCACTGATCAGCTCGAGAATCTTCTCATCGAGGCTGTCGATGCGCACGCGCAGCGCCTTGAGCTGATCAACGTCGCTCATCAGGCGTGCTCCTTCTCGAACTCCGCCATGTAGGCCACCAGGGCCTCGACGGCGTCCAGGCCGGTAGCGTTATAGATGGAGGCACGCATGCCGCCCACCGAACGGTGACCTTTCAGGTTGAGCAGGCCACGAGCATCGGCGCCGGCCAGGAAGGCCTTATCCAGCTTCTCGTCGGCCAGGCGGAACGGCACGTTCATCCAGGAACGGGCATTCTTGGCGATCGGGTTGCTGTAGAAGTCGCTGGCGTCAATGGCCTTGTACAGCAGGTCCTTCTTCGCCTTGTTGCGCTGCTCCATCGCCGCCACGCCGCCCTGCTCCTTGAGCCACTCGAAGACCAGGCCGGAGAGGTACCAGGAATAGGTGGCAGGGGTGTTGTACATGGAGCCGTTGTCGGCCGCGACCTTGTAGTTGAGCATGGTCGGGCAGAAGCTGCGGGCACGGCCGAGCAGGTCTTCACGGACGATGGTCACTACCAGACCACTGGGGCCGATGTTCTTCTGCGCGCCGGCGTAGATCAGGCCGAACTTGGACACGTCGATCTCGCGCGAGAGGATGTCCGAAGACATGTCCACCACCAGCGGCGTATCGCCCACTTCCGGCACCCAGTCGAACTGCAGACCACCAATGGTCTCGTTGCTGGCGTAGTGCACATAGGCGGCGTCTTTCGACAGCTGCCACTCGTTCTGCCCGGGAATGGCGAAGTAGTCGTAGGCCTTGGCGCTGGCGGCGACATTGACGTTACCGTAGCGACTGGCTTCCTCGATGCTCTTCTTCGACCAGATACCGGTGTCGATGTAGTCGGCGACGCCATCTTCCGGCAGCAGGTTGAGGGCGATCTCGGCGAACTGCTGGCTGGCGCCGCCCTGCAGGAACAGCACCTTGTAGTCCGACGGGATGGCCAGCAGGTCACGCAGGTCCTGCTCGGCCTTCTCGGCGATGGCCACATACTCGTCGCTGCGATGGCTCATCTCCATCACGGAGACGCCCAGCCCCTGCCAGTCGAGCATCTCGGCCTGGGCACGTTGCAATACAGCGGTTGGCAGCGCGGCCGGGCCGGCGCAGAAGTTATGGGCTCGCTTGCTCACGTCACTCTCACTCTTCGTCGCTTGGGGCATCTACCGAGGTCTCGCCCTCGTCCGCCGCTTCCACTGATTCGGCATCAGCGCCTTCGGCAAGCACTTCGCCGTCCAGCTCTTCGCCTTCGATCTCGTCGTCATCCACGCCGGAGGGCTCCTGCACGCGTTCCAGACCCACCAGCGTCTCGTCGGCAGCCAGCTTGATCAGGATCACGCCCTGGGTGTTACGACCCAGGCAGCGCAGCTCGTCGACGCGGGTCCGTACCAGGGTGCCCTGGTCGGAAATCATCATGATCTCCTCGCCGTTCTGCACCTGGATGGCACCGATCAGGTTGCCATTGCGCTCGTTGATGACCATGGCGATCACGCCCTGGCCACCACGACCGCGGCGCGGGAACTCGGCCATCTCGGTGCGCTTGCCATAACCACGGGCAGAGGCGGTGAGGATCTGCGCACCGGCTTCCGGGATCAGCATGGAGATGATGCGCTGGCCTTCCGGCAGGCGCATGCCGCGCACACCGCGGGCGGTACGGCCCATGGTGCGCACCTTGCTTTCCTTGAAGCGGATGACCTTGCCGCCATCGGAGAACATCATCACTTCACGGGCACCGTCGGTAACGGCGGCAGCGATCAGGGTGTCGCCCTCTTCCAGGCGCAGGGCGATCAGGCCCGAGCTGCGCGGCTTGCTGAACTGCACCAGCGGAGTCTTCTTCACGGTGCCGTTGGCGGTGGCCATGAACACGTAGGTACCGGTCGGCTCGTCGGCGCTGTCGTCATCGGCGTCTTCGTCGTCGCCGACTTCTTCGATGACTTCTTCCGCCTCGACCAGCACGCCTTCGATCACGTCGTCGCCATCTTCACCTTCCGGCGCTTGCTGGCGTACGGCTTCCAGGTCGACCTGGAGCATCGCGGTGATGCGCTCGCCCTCATCCAGCGGCAGCAGGTTGACCAGCGGACGGCCACGGGCGGTACGCGAGGCTTCCGGGATCTCGAAGGTGCGCAGCCAGTAGACCTTGCCCTTGCTGGAGAACAGCAGCAGGGTGGCGTGGCTGTTGGCGACCAGCAGGTGTTCGATGTAGTCCTCGTCCTTCACCCCGGTAGCCGACTTGCCTTTGCCGCCGCGACGCTGGGCCTGGTAGGCATGCAGCGGCTGGGACTTGGCGTAGCCGCCGTGGGAGATGGTCACCACGCGCTCTTCTTCGGTGATCAGGTCGGCGATGGTCAGGTCGGTCTGCGAGGCCATGATCTCGGTACGACGGGCGTCGCCGAACTCGGCCTTGACCTTCTCCAGCTCCTCGCGAATCACTTCCATCAGGCGCGTGGCGCTGGTCAGGATGCGGATCAGCTCGCCGATCTGGGTGAGGATCTCCTGGTACTCGGCCAGCAGCTTCTCGTGTTCCAGGCCGGTCAGGCGGTGCAGGCGCAGCTCGAGGATGGCCTGGGCCTGCTCGGGCGACAGGTAGTACTTGCCTTCGCGCAGACCGTATTGCGGATCCAGATCGTCCGGACGGCAAGAATCGGCACCGGCGCGCTCGACCATGGCCTCCACGGCGCTGGATTCCCAGGCGGCGGCGATCAGGCGTTCCTTGGCGTCGGCCGGAGTCGGCGAGGTCTTGATCAGCTCGATCACCGGGTCGATGTTGGACAGGGCAACTGCCTGACCTTCAAGGATGTGGCCACGCTCACGGGCCTTGCGCAGCTCGTAGACGGTCCGCCGAGTCACCACTTCGCGGCGGTGACGAATGAACACCTCGAGCATGTCCTTGAGGTTCATCGTGCGCGGCCGGCCATCGACCAGGGCCACCACGTTGATGCCAAACACGCTCTGCATCTGGGTCTGGGCGTAGAGGTTGTTGAGGATCACCTCGGGCACTTCACCGCGACGCAGCTCGATGACCACGCGCATGCCGTCCTTGTCGGACTCGTCGCGCAGTTCGGTGATGCCTTCGAGCTTCTTCTCTTTGACCAGCTCAGCGATCTTCTCGATCAAGCGCGCCTTGTTCAGCTGGTACGGCAGCTCGGTGACGATGATCTGCTGACGGCCACCGACCTTGTCGATATCCTCGATCTCGGTCCGGGCCCGCATATAAATGCGGCCACGGCCGGTACGGTAGGCCTCGATGATGCCGGCACGACCGTTGATGATGCCCGCGGTGGGGAAGTCCGGGCCGGGGATGTACTGCATCAGCTCGTCGACGGTGAGCTCGCCGTTGTCCATCAGCGCCAGGCAACCGTCGATCACTTCGGAGAGGTTGTGCGGCGGGATGTTGGTCGCCATGCCCACGGCGATACCGCTGGAACCGTTGACCAGCAGGTTGGGGATCTTGGTCGGCATGACCGCCGGGATCTGCTCGGTGCCGTCGTAGTTGGGCACCCAGTCGACGGTTTCCTTGTCCAGGTCGGCCAGCAGCTCATGGGCCAGCTTGGCCATGCGCACTTCGGTGTAGCGCATGGCTGCGGCGTTGTCGCCGTCCACCGAACCGAAGTTGCCCTGGCCATCGACCAGCATGTAGCGCAGCGAGAACGGCTGGGCCATGCGCACGATGGTGTCGTACACCGCCGTGTCACCGTGGGGGTGGTACTTACCGATGACGTCACCGACCACACGGGCAGATTTCTTGTACGCCTTGTTCCAGTCGTTACCCAGCTCGCTCATCGCAAACAGCACGCGACGGTGCACGGGCTTCAAGCCATCACGCGCATCCGGCAGGGCGCGACCAACGATTACGCTCATCGCGTAGTCGAGGTAGGACTGTTTCAGCTCGTCTTCGATATTGACCGGGAGGATTTCTTTGGCCAGTTCGCCCATGAGAAGCCTGGTTCCTTTTTCTGGTGAAACCCCGTCACACCCATCCTGGGCGGGACCGGAGTCCGCCGTTGTCACTCTTGTTCAGCAGCGACTCACGGCAAATCAACGAGTTAAGCTAACAATTCGCGCGAATGAACGGCCATCTACAGGCCGTCCGGAAAACTGCCGGAGGTTACCACAATAGGCGCCGCAGACCTACCCCAGCGGGCAGGCCTGACAATGCGGGGGACGAGCTGTCAGTGCAGGCGCTTGCGGCACATCAGTTGCGCCATTTTCGCCGCATCGGGCCGCTCGACTATGCCTTTTTCGGTGACAATCACATCGATCAGGTCGGCCGGGGTGACATCGAACACCGGGTTGTAGGCATCGACATTGGCGGCAATCCGCTGACCGCCGACATCCAGCAGCTCGCGGCCGTCGCGCTCCTCGATGGGAATGTCCTCACCATCTTCCAGACCCATGTCGATGGTCGAACTGGGCGCCACCACCATGAAGCGCACGCCGTGGTGCATGGCGCAGACGGCCAGCTGGTAGGTGCCGATCTTGTTGGCCACATCACCATTGGCGGTAATGCGGTCGGCGCCGACTATGACCCAGGTGATGCCACGGGTCTTCATCAGATGCGCCGCAGCGGAATCCACATTCAGGGTGACCGGTACGCCCTCACCCTCCAACTCCCAGGCGGTCAGGCGCGAACCTTGCAGCCAGGGCCGGGTTTCGTCGGCATACACGCGCTCGACCAGACCATCCAGGTACGCGGCGCGAATCACCCCCAGCGCGGTACCGAAACCGCCGGTGGCCAGGGCGCCGGTATTGCAGTGGGTGAGAATACTCTGCGGGCTGCCCTGGTGCTTGCGAATCAGCTCCATGCCGAGCTGGGCCATGGTCAGATTGGCTTCGCGGTCGCTTTCCAGGATACCCAGCGCCTCCACCTCCAGCGCCAGCAGCGGGTCTTCCCCGGCTTTCAGGCGCTGCAGGCGTTCACGCATGCGCTCCAGAGCCCAGAACAGGTTGACCGCCGTCGGCCGGGAGTCGGCCAGCACGGTGAAATCCCCTTCCAGCTCCACCTGCCAGTCGGCATCGCCTTCGGCCAGACGCGCCCGCGCACCCAACACCAGGCCGAACGCTGCGGCAATACCGATGGCTGGCGCACCCCGCACCACCATCTGGCGAATGGCCTCGGCCACCCCGGCAGCGGAGTCATACACCAGCCAGGTTTCCTCGCGCGGCAGCAGACGCTGGTCGAGCAAGTGCAGCTTGCCATCTCGCCACTCAATGGCCTTTACCTTCTCAGCCGCCAGCAATTGCTCACGCATGGCCCACCCCACTTGCAGAAACGAAAAGCGGCGGATTATAGCGAGCCGCCGCCGGTATCGCTCAGTTATACTGCCGCCACCTTTTTAATGCCCGGATATCACACCATGCCCGACCAGCGCGCGCCGCTCGACCTGCTGCTCCTGCCCACCTGGCTGGTGCCGGTCGAGCCTGCCGGGGTGGTGTTGCGCGAGCATGGGCTGGGCATCCGCGATGGCCGCATCGCCCTGATCGCGCCACACGCCGAAGCGCTCAAGCATCCGGCCAAGGAAGTGCGCGAGCTGCCGGGGCATCTGCTCACTCCCGGCCTGATCAACGCCCACGGCCATGCGGCGATGACCCTGTTCCGCGGCCTGGCCGATGACCTGCCGCTGATGAGCTGGCTGCAGGACCATATCTGGCCAGCCGAAGCCAAGTGGGTCGACGAGGAGTTCGTGCGCGATGGCACCGAACTGGCCATCGCCGAACAGCTCAAGGGCGGCATCACCTGCTTCTCCGACATGTACTTCTTCCCGGAAGTGGCCAGCGAGCTGGTGCACAAGAGCGGCATCCGCGCGCAGATGACCATTCCCGTGCTGGACTTCCCCACCCCTGGCGCACGCGACGCCGACGAGGCGCTGCGCAAGGGCCTCAAGCTGTTCGATGAACTCAAGCTGCACCCGCGGATCAAGATCGCCTTCGGCCCGCACGCGCCCTACTCGGTGAGCGACGACAAGCTGGAAAACGTACGCATGCTGGCCGAGGAGCTGGACGCCGGCATTCATATGCACGTGCATGAGACCGCCTTCGAGGTGCAACAGAGCCTGGAGCTGCATGGCGTGCGCCCGCTGCAGCGGCTGGCCAACCTCGGCCTGCTCGGCCCGCGATTCCAGGCCGTGCACATGACCCAGATCAGCGACGAAGACATCGCCCTGCTGGTAGAAAGTAACAGCAGCGTGATCCATTGCCCGGAGTCCAACCTCAAGCTGGCCAGCGGCTTCTGCCCGGTGGAAAAGCTCTGGCAAGCTGGCGTCAACGTCGCCATCGGCACCGACGGCGCGGCCAGCAACAACAACCTCGACCTGCTCGGCGAAACCCGTACCGCCGCCCTGCTGGCCAAGGCCGTGGCCGGCAGCGCCACCGCCCTGGATGCCCACAGCGCGCTGCGCATGGCCACCCTCAACGGTGCGCGCGCCCTCGGCCTGGATGAGCAGACCGGCTCACTGGAGCTGGGCAAACTGGCCGACCTGGTCGCCTTCGACCTCTCCGGCCTGGCCCAGCAACCGGTCTATGACCCGGTGTCGCAACTGATTTACGCCGGCAGCCGCAGCTGCGTGCAGCACCTGTGGGTCGGCGGCAAACAACTGCTCGACCAGGGCCGCCTGAGCCGCCTGGACGAAGACCGCATCATCGCCAATGCCCGCGCCTGGGGCGCGCGCATTGCTGACAAGCATTCGATTTGAAGGAAAGCCCCATGAGCAACGTCGACCACGCCGAAATCGCCAAATTCGAAGCCCTCGCCCACCGCTGGTGGGACCGCGAGAGCGAGTTCAAGCCACTGCACGATATCAACCCATTGCGGGTCAACTGGATCGACGAGCGTGTCGGCCTGGCTGGCAAGAAGGTGCTCGACGTCGGCTGCGGCGGCGGCATCCTCAGCGAATCCATGGCCCAGCGGGGAGCAACGGTCATGGGCATCGATATGGGCGAAGCGCCGCTGGCCGTGGCCCAGCTGCACCAGCTGGAGTCCGGGGTGAACGTCGAATACCGGCAGATCACCGCCGAAGCCCTGGCCGAGGAAATGCCCGGTCAATTCGATGTGGTCACCTGCCTGGAAATGCTCGAGCACGTACCGGACCCGTCCTCGGTGATCCGCGCCTGCTACCGCATGGTCAAGCCCGGCGGCCAGGTGTTCTTCTCCACCATCAACCGCAACCCCAAGGCCTACCTGTTCGCCGTGGTCGGCGCCGAATACCTGCTGCGCCTGCTGCCACGCGGCACCCATGACTTCAAGAAGTTCATCCGCCCCTCCGAACTGGGCGCCTGGAGCCGCGCCGCCGGCCTGACCGTCAAGGACATCATCGGCCTGACCTACAACCCGCTGACCAAGCACTACAAGCTGGCCAGCGACGTGGACGTCAACTACATGATCCAGACCCTGCGCGAGGAGTAAGGCGCATGCGCTTGCGAGCCGTACTCTTCGACATGGACGGAACCCTGCTGGACACCGCCCCGGACTTCATCGCCGCGTGCCAGGCCATGCTCAAGGCGCGCGACCTGCCGGCCGTGGACGACCAATTGATCCGCGACCAGATCTCCGGCGGCGCCCGCGCCATGGTGGCCGCCACCTTTGCCATGGACATCCAGGCCGAAGGTTTCGAGGCCCTGCGCCTGGAGTTCCTCGAACGCTACCAGCAGCACTGCGCCGTACTCAGCCGGCCGTTCGCCGGCATGCCCGAACTGCTTGCCGATATCGAGCAGGCCAAGCTGATCTGGGGCGTGGCGACCAACAAGCCCGTGTGCTTCGCCGAACCGATCATGCAGCAGCTGGGCCTGGCCGAGCGCTCGGCAGTGCTGGTCTGCCCGGATCACGTCAGCCGCAGCAAGCCGGACCCGGAAATGCTCCTGCTGGCCTGCCAGAAGATCGGCGTACAGCCCGGTGAAGTGCTGTTCGTCGGTGACGACGCGCGCGACATCGAAGCCGGCCGCGCCGCTGGCTGCAAGACCGCCGCAGTCACCTATGGCTACATCCACCCGGACGACAACCCGCGCCACTGGGGGGCCGACGTGGTAGTGGAGCATCCCCTGGAATTGCGCGGCGTGCTCGACCGCGCCCTGTGCAGCTGCTGAACGTCGCATCCACGACCGTTCGGCCACACTTATTTAGAGAGACTTCCGCATGTTTGACTACCAAGCCCGCCCCGACCTGCTGCAAGGCCGGGTGATTCTGGTCACCGGTGCCGGCCGCGGTATCGGCGCCGCTGCCGCCAAGACCTTCGCCGCCCATGGCGCCACCGTATTGCTGCTGGGCAAGACCGAAGCCAACCTGACCGCGGTGTACGACGAGATCGAAGCCGCCGGCCACCCGCAACCGGCGGTGATCCCGTTCAACCTGGAAACCGCCCTGCCGCACCAGTACGACGAACTGGCCGCGATGCTGGAAAGCGAGTTCGGCAAGATCGACGGCCTGCTGCACAACGCCGCCATCATCGGCCCACGCACGCCGCTGGAGCAGCTATCCGGTGACAACTTCATGCGCGTCATGCAGGTCAACGTCAACGCCATGTTCATGCTCACCAGCACCCTGCTGCCGTTGCTCAAACTGTCGGATGACGCCTCGGTGCTGTTCACCTCCAGCAGCGTCGGACGCAAGGGCCGCGCTTACTGGGGCGCCTATGCGGTGTCCAAATTCGCCACCGAAGGCCTGATGCAGACCCTGGCTGACGAAGTCGACGGCATCAGCAACGTGCGCGCCAACAGCATCAACCCCGGCGCCACCCGCACCAGCATGCGCGCCCAGGCCTACCCGGGGGAAAACCCGGCGAACAACCCCGAGCCTGAAGCCATCATGCCGGCCTATCTGTACCTGATGGGCCCGGACAGCAAAGGCGTCAATGGTCAGGCTTTCGACGCGCAGTAACACTGCAACAGTGCCGCCGGTTTTCCGGCGGCAACCTTCCGTGACCGGCATCACATTGCCACCATCACCGCCAAACAACCGGCAACGGCTTGCCGCAAGACCGCAAATAATTCAGCTAAACCAATGAAATAAAACAACTTTATTGAATTGGCATGGAACTCGCTATAGCTCACCCATCACAGCGCCCAGCGCCAGAGGTTGAGTTCCATGGCTCCGCACAATCAGTCCAACACCATCGATTTCGACGCCGCCAAGCTGCAACGCCTCGGCTATGCCCGTGCGGCACAGCAGGTTCTGAAGCCGGTCAGCCTGGCGCAACTGCGCCAGCAACTGGGCATGCAGCTGCAGACCTCGCTGGAAGTCGACCGCATCCTCGAACTGTTCTTCCGTGAAGTGCAGCGCCTGGTGCCGCTGGGCGCACTGAGCTACCAACTGGCCTCCTGCGACCTGCGCCTGGAACTGGGCGAACGCGCCAACCACTCGGCCGGCTACCGCCTCAGCCACGAGGGCGAGTACCTCGGTGAACTGGTATTCCGCCGCAACCAGCGCTTCAGCGAAGACGAGCTGGGCCAGCTGGAATCGCTGCTGGCCAGCCTGCTGTTCCCGCTGCGCAACGCCCTGCTCTACCGCGCCGCCCTGCAGACCGCCTTGCGCGACCCGTTGACCGACACCGGCAACCGCATCGCCATGAACCAGGCCCTGCAACGCGAGATCGACCTGGCGCGACGCAACCTGCAACCGCTGTCGGTACTGATGCTGGACATCGACCACTTCAAGCGGATCAACGACAGCCACGGCCACATCACCGGCGACGAAGTGCTCAAGGCCGTGGCCGGCGCCCTGAAGAACAGCCTGCGCAACATCGACATGGTGTTCCGCTACGGCGGCGAGGAATTCATGGTGCTGCTCTCCAACACCAACCGCGAAGCCGCCGCCATGGTCGGCGAGCGCCTGCGCATGGCGATACTGGAGCTGCAATACCTGGTGGAAAACCGCGCCATCGACCTGACCATCAGTATCGGCTGCGCCACCCTGCTGGCAGGTGAGTCGGTCGACAGCCTGCAACGCCGCGCCGACAACGCGCTGTATGTGTCCAAGCGCGAGGGGCGTAATCGCCTGTCCATGGCAGGATAATGCCTACTGCGCTTGCTCATGCTGCGCTCGCTACGGCTTTCCGACACCGCATAAAAAAGGGGCTCCGCAGAGCCCCTTTTTTATTTGCCTAGATTCAGCGCTTGCGGCCAAAACCCGGACGCTGCCCATCGCCACTCGGGCGTGGCTTGCGTGCCGGACGCTCGCTCGACTCGTTGGCCGGGCGCGGCGTGCGCTTCTTGTTCACGTCTGCCGGACGCTCGGCCACCGCCGAACCACGCCCACCTTCACGCCGCTCACCGGAGTCCTTGCGTGGCGCACGTGGCGCGCGCGACTGCTCGCCACCCTCTTTGCGCGGGCCGCGCGGAGCACGTTCAGCACTTTCGCCACGCGGTGCGCGGGCCGGGCGCGGAGCATCGGCGCCGGCACTGAGATCCAGCGACGGACGCAGCACGCGCTTGGGCCGCTCGCCCTTGCCCAGCGGACGGGCCGATTTGCGCTGCAGGCGGTCGAGCTTGTCGCGCATCTTCTCTTTCATGGCGGGCAGCGCCACCGATTGCAGGCCGACTTCCTCGCTGAGGATGTCGATCTCGCGCTGGGTCAGTTCGCGCCAGCGGCCCATGGGCAGGTCGGAGGTCATGAACACCGGGCCGAAACGCACGCGTTTCAGGCGGCTGACCACCAGGCCCTGGGACTCCCACAGGCGGCGCACTTCACGGTTGCGCCCTTCCATCACCACGCAGTGATACCAGTGGTTGAAACCGTCGCCGCGCGGCGCTTCCTTGATGTCGGTGAACTTGGCCGGGCCGTCTTCCAGCATCACGCCGGCCTTGAGCTGTTCGATCATCTCGTCGGTGACTTCGCCACGCACACGCACCGCGTATTCGCGGTCCATCTCGTAGGAGGGGTGCATCAGGCGGTTGGCCAGCTCACCGTCGGTGGTGAACATCAGCAGGCCGGTGGTATTGATGTCGAGACGACCGATATTGATCCAGCGCCCTTCTTTCGGTCGTGGCAGGCGATCAAATACGGTGGGGCGGCCTTCCGGGTCGTCGCGGGTGCAGATCTCGCCTTCCGGCTTGTTGTAGATCAGCACGCGGCGCACGCTTTCCGCCATTTCTTCGCGTTTCAGCAGATGGCCGTCAACGCTGATGGCGTCGTGCAGATCGACGCGCGCACCGAGGGTGGCGATCACGCCATTGACCTTGACCCGGCCCTGGCTGATCCACTGCTCGATATCGCGACGGGAACCTTGACCCATGCGGGCCAGGACTTTCTGCAGCTTCTCGCCGCTGGGGCGGACTTGTTCGCTGTCGACTTCGTGTTCACTCATGCTCGGCACCTCCCGGTGTATTCAGTGATGAGGACGACGCCCGCTCGAATCGAGCCAGCGCCAAAAGGGGTCGCGCATCATACGCGGATAGTTACCCGGACGCACGGGCAGACTATAGACCGCCTAGCGGGATTTGCCCCGCCCCTTGGTCTTGAGCACCCGCAGGCGCTGGGCGGCTTCTACCAACACGACCCTGCGTTCAGCCTTGTCGAGCTTCTTCCAGGCCTTGATCTCGCGCTTGCTGCGCCCGCAACCGAGACAAATCTCATCGGCGAACTTGCAGATATCGATGCAGGGATTCTTGCTCATGCCGGCAACCTGTATAGGGAAAGCCCGGCCAGCATAAAGGCGTGGATCACAGCGGCAGGATTGAACGTCTCAATCCTGCCGATGGAGTATTTCAATGCAGGGGATCCTTGGCATCCAGGTCGACCAGCGACTCGTCGGCAGTCTCGGATTCAGCTTCGATCTCATCGTCCAGGGCCAGGTCGTCGAAGTCGGTCTTCAACCCCTGCTCCATGGTATCCAGCTCGGCCAGCAGGCTACGGAAGCTGGTTTCGTCGCGCGGCTCGGCCGCTTCTTCTGCGCCAGCGGCATCGGCACGCGCCTGCAGACCAGCCGGCACCGGCAAGTCGTCTTCCAGCGCCAGCATCGGCTCAGGCTCCAGCTCGCGCAGCTCGGCCAGGGTCGGCAATTCGTCGAGGTTCTTCAGGTTGAAGTGGTCGAGGAACTGCCGGGTGGTGGCCAGCATCGCCGGCTTGCCGGGCACGTCACGATGGCCGACCACGCGAATCCACTCGCGCTCCAGCAGGGTTTTGACGATCTGGCTGTTGACCGCCACGCCACGGATATCCTCGATCTCGCCACGGGTGATCGGCTGGCGGTAGGCGATCAGCGCCAGGGTTTCGAGCATGGCCCGCGAATAGCGCTGCGGCCGCTCTTCCCACAGACGGCCGACCCAGGGCGCAAACTTCTCGCGCACCTGCAGGCGATAGCCGGAGGCGACTTCCTTCAGCTCGAAGGCCCGCCCCTGGCAGGAGGCGGCGAGAATGCTCAGGGCATCGCGGATGGTCGCCAGCTCCGGGCGCTCGGCTTCGTCGAACAGCTCGCAGATGCGCTCCAGCGATTGCGGTTTGCCGGAGGCCAGGAGAAATGCTTCCAGCAGGCTGGCCAGCTCTTGGGGGTCGCTCAGATTCATCTATTCGGCTCGGGCACGCACGTGGATGGGCGCAAAGGCTTCATTCTGCACCAGCTCTACCAATTGCTCCTTGATCAGTTCCAGCACCGCCATAAAGGTCACCACCACGCCGAGGCGCCCCTCCTCCACCGCAAACAGCTCGACGAACGGCACAAAAGCGCCGCCCTTGAGGCGCTCCAGCACCTCGCTCATGCGTTCGCGGGTGGACAGCACCTCACGGGTGATCTGGTGGCTCTCGAACATGTCGCCCCGCCGTAGCACTTCGGCCATGGACAGCAGCAGCTCTTCCAGGCTGACGTCCGGCAACAGCTTGCGCGCCCGCGCCTCGGGGGCGTCGAGCTTGGGCACGGTGAGGTCGCGACCGACCCGCGGCAACTCGTCCAGACCTTCGGCAGCGGCCTTGTAGCGTTCGTATTCCTGCAGGCGACGGATCAGTTCGGCGCGTGGGTCGTCTTCCTCGTCTTCGACTTCGCTGGAGCGCGGCAGCAGCATGCGCGACTTGATCTCGGCGAGCATGGCAGCCATCACCAGGTACTCGGCGGCCAGTTCCAGGCGCACCGACTGCATCAGCTCGACATAGCCCATGTACTGCTTGGTGATCTCGGCCACCGGGATATCGAGGATGTCGATGTTCTGTTTGCGGATCAGGTACAGCAGCAGGTCGAGCGGGCCTTCGAAAGCCTCAAGGAAGACTTCCAGGGCATCCGGTGGGATATACAGATCGAGCGGCAGCTCGGTAACGGCCTGGCCGTAGACCAGTGCAAACGGTAGTTCCTGCTGGGCGCCGGCCTGCACATCGACGGCCTCACTCACGCCTCGGCCTCCTGGAAGGGGCTGGGATCGCCGCAACCGACACGGAATACTTCCGGCTCGCCATCGGCCAGGTTGACCACGGTGGAGGCCTCCAGGCCGCCGTAGCCGCCATCGATGACCAGGTCGACATGGTGTTCGAGCACCTGGCGCATCTCGTAGGGATCGCTCATCGGCAGCTCTTCGCCAGGCAAAATCAGGCTCACGCTCATCAGCGGCTCACCCAGCTGCTCGGCCAGCGCCTGGGCGATCGGATGGCCCGGCACGCGCAGACCAATGGTGCGGCGCTTGGGGTGCAGGAGCATGCGCGGCACTTCACGGGTGGCATTCAGGATAAAGGTGTAAGGCCCCGGGGTATGCGCCTTGAGTACGCGGAAGGCAGCGGTATCGACCTTGGCGAACAGGCCGATCTGCGACAGGTCGCTGCATACCAGGGTGAAGTTGTGCTTGTCGTCCAGCTGGCGCAGACGGCGGATGCGCTCGACCGCGCCCTTGTCACCGATCAGGCAACCGATGGCGTAGGAAGAGTCGGTCGGATAGACCACCACGCCACCACCGCGGATGATTTCCACGGCCTGCTTGATCAGGCGCGCCTGCGGGTTTTCCGGGTGCACCTGGAAGAACTGACTCATGACCTCTCCCTGTTCAGAGGGCAGTAATATTCGGGCTGTGGACATCACTGAAGCGCTCCCACAAAGGTGGCAGATCTTCGGGTAACGGACGGTACATGCCCAACTCCGACCAGTCGCCCGGTGCATGGAAATCACTGCCGACGCTGGCCAGCATGCCGAATTCTCGCGCCAGAATGGCCAGACCGCCAACCTGTTCGGCCGGTTGCAGGCCATTGACCACTTCCAGCGCATGACCGCCGGCGGCGATGAAGTCGGCGACCAGACGGCGCCGCTTGCTACGGGTGAAATCATACTGCCAGGGGTGCGCCAGGCTGATCCAGGCGCGCGCCTCGCGCAGCGTGCCAACCGCCTGCTCCAGGGTCGGCCAGTGCTGTTTCACATCGCCCAGTTTGCCGGAGCCGAGCCACTTGCGGAATGCCTCGGCATGATCACGCACATGCCCGGCACGCACCAGGAACTCGGCAAAGTGCGGCCGCGCTGGTGCGTTGCCGCTATCACCCAGGGCCTGCTGCACGGCGCGCGCGCCCTCCAGCGCACCGGGCATGCCCTTGGCTTCCAGACGCCGGGAGATTTCCTCGGCGCGCAGCCAGCGGCCCTGGTGCAGTTCGCCGATGGCCTGCTGCAAAGCCGGGGCGTCGGCGGCGAAGGCATACCCCAATACATGAATAGTAGCGCCGCCCCAGGTACAGGACAGTTCGATGCCGTTGACCAGCTGCAGCCCCAGCTGAACCGCGGTCTGACGCGCCTCATCGAGACCTTCGAGGGTGTCGTGATCGGTCAGCGCCAGCAACTGCACACCCCGCTCATGGGCGCGCGCAACCACCACGGACGGGGCAAGAACGCCGTCCGAGGCGGTGCTGTGGCAGTGCAGATCTACTTTCATGGGGCCGCTTTCAGGGTCAATGATGTTTGTTATTATGCCGCCACATCCCGCTTCTGGCTGCCGCCGTGAAACAATTCATCGATTTCATCCCGCTTATCCTGTTTTTCATCGTCTACAAACTCGACCCACGCACCCTCGACCTGGCTGGTCACAGCTTCGAGCTGGGCGGTATCTTCAGCGCCACGGCGGTGCTGATCGCCAGCTCGGTGCTGGTCTACGGCACCCTGCTGGCCGTGCAGCGCAAGCTGGAGAAGGGTCAATGGCTGACCCTGGTGGCCTGCCTGCTGTTCGGCGGCATGACCCTGGCCTTCCACAGTGAAACCTTCCTCAAGTGGAAAGCCCCGGTGGTCAACTGGCTGTTCGCCGCCGGCTTCGCCGCCAGCCACTTCATCGGTAACAAGGTGCTGATCCAGCGCATGATGGGCCACGCAATCAGCCTGCCGCAGCCGATCTGGACCCGCCTGAACATCGCCTGGATCGCCTTTTTCATCTTCAGCGGCTGCGCCAACCTGTTCGTCGCCTTCACCTTCCACGACATCTGGGTCGACTTCAAAGTGTTCGGCAGCCTGGGCATGACCGTGCTGTTCCTGGTCGCCCAGGGCGTCTACCTGGCGCGCCACATGCACGACGAAGCCCCCCAGCAAAGTAAGGACTGACATGCTCTACGCCATCATCGCCAGCGACGTAGCCAATTCCCTGGAACAACGCCTGGCTGCCCGCCCAGCGCACCTGGCGCGCCTGGAACAGCTGAAAAGCGAAGGCCGCCTGGTGCTGGCCGGCCCGCACCCGGCGGTGGACAGCGTTGACCCGGGCCCGGCCGGCTTCTCCGGCAGCCTGATCGTCGCCGAATTCGAATCCCTGGTCGCCGCACAGAACTGGGCGGATGCCGACCCCTACCGCGCCGCCGGCGTGTATGCCAGTGTGCTGGTCAAGCCCTTCAAACTGGTACTCCCCTGAAATTTTTCTGATTCATCCGCAAGCCATCGCCACGCATAACCCATAACAACAAACGGGAAACTGGAGTTCCTCATGCGCACAGGTCCGCTGTCATTGCTTCTCACTACATTGCTGTTCGCGCCCTTGCTGGCCGCCGAAGAAGCGCCCGCAGCCCCCACCAGTGTCACCAGCAGCGTGGAACCCACGACCAACAGCAGCGACAGCCCGGCCGCCGCAGCGCAAGCAACCCCGGCAGAAAGCCCGGCAAGCAATAGCGCCGCGGCAACCGATGGCGAGCGCGACAGCGCCCTGCTCAGCCGCCTGCGCCAGGAAAACCAGCGCCTCAAACTGAAACTCAAGGAAGCCCAGGCACAGCGGCCGAATCAGCTGCTCAGCGAACAGCAGATGTGGTTCGCCGTCGGCGCCGGTACCGCCCTGCTGGCCTTCATCGTCGGCCGCCTGAGTGGCGGACGGCGTAACAAACGCCAGAGCCAGTGGGTCTGAAGCACAGCCCATGAACGAACTGCTGCTGATCGACGACGACCAGGAACTCTGCGAACTGCTGGCCAGCTGGCTGCAGCAGGAGGGTTTTCAGGTGCGCGCCAGCCATGATGGCAGCAGTGCCCGAGCGGCCCTGGCACAAGCCACGCCGGCCGCGGTGATCCTCGACGTGATGCTGCCCGACGGCAGTGGCCTGGAACTGCTCAAGCAACTGCGCAGCGAGCACCCGGAGCTGCCGGTACTGATGCTCTCGGCCCGCGGCGAACCACTGGACCGCATCCTCGGCCTGGAACTGGGCGCCGACGACTACCTGGCCAAACCCTGCGACCCGCGTGAGCTCACCGCCCGCCTGCGCGCCGTGCTGCGCCGCACAACGCCGGTAGCCAGTAGCTCACGCCTGGAGCTGGGCGACCTCAGCTACAGCCAGGTCCGTGGTGCAGCCAGCATCGGCGAACAGGAAATCAGCCTGACCCTTTCCGAAAGCCGGGTACTGGAAGCCCTGCTGCAACAGCCAGGCGAACCGGTGGACAAACAGACCCTGGCGCAACTGGCCCTCGGCCGCAAGCTGACCCTCTACGACCGCAGCCTGGACATGCATGTCAGCAACCTGCGCAAGAAGCTCGGCCCGCATGCCGATGGTCGCCCGCGCATCGTTGCCCTGCGTAGTCGCGGCTATTACTACAACGCCTAACCCTGACAGCCTGTCTTTACCGAGCCTTTACCCTTGCCTGACTGCGCTTGACCTTGCCGTCCCTAGACTGGGCTCATCCGGTAATCCACCGGCATCGAGACAAGGAGACACACCATGCGCAAGACCCTGATCGCCCTGCTGCTTGCAGGCGCCCTGCCGACCCTGGCGCTGGCCATGCCCGAAGGCGGCCCCCGCGATAACCAACACTGCGGCCAAGACGGCATGCGTGGCGAACACCGAGGCCCGGGCATGCGCATGTTCAAGGACCTCGACCTCAGCGCCGAACAGCGCGCGCAGATGGGCGAACTGATGCGCGAGCGCAAGAACGGCCCGCAGGAGATCACCCAGAAGTACCTGGACAAGCTGTCGGAAACCGACAAGCAGGCCCTGCACAAAGAACTGGAAAACGCGCGCCTGGAACACGATAAGGCGATCCGCGCCATCCTCACCCCGGAGCAGCAGAAGACTTTCGACGCGCACAAGGCGGAAATGGACAAGCGCCGCGCCGAGCGTGAAGAATTCGCCGCCTGGAAAGCCGAGAAAGACAGCGAGGCCGAGTGACGGGGCGGCAGCACGCTGCAGCGACCGGCCAAACCCTACCGCCCGACCTGCCCCACGGCAGGCCGGGCCTTTTGCTTGAGGAACGCCCGTGTCTTCACTGTTCTGGCGCATCTTTGCCAGCTTCTGGCTGGCCATCGTCCTGGTTGCCGGGCTCTCCATCCTGCTCGGCCGAACGCTCAACCAGGATAGCTGGATCATCAACCAGCACCCGGCCCTGGACAACCTGCCCGAGCGCTGGAGCCAGCGCTTCGAAGAACAGGGCGCGCAAGCCGCACAGGACTTTCTCGAGCGGCGCAAGCGGCGCTTCCACATCGACATCCAGGTGCTAGACGACAATGGCGAGCCCCTGGTACGCGGCACCTTCCCGCCCCGTGCCGCCGCGTACGAGGCCCGCCAGCACAATGAACGACGCCTGCCCTGGCGGCGCCTGACGGCCGAATACACCAGCCCGAGCAGCGGTAATACCTACCTGTTCATCTACCGTATCCCGCATCCAGAACTGGAAGCCTGGCACCGCGGCAGCCTGCTTCTACCCCTCAGTGCCCTGGGCATAGCCCTGGTGGTGCTGACCGCGCTCAGCCTGCTGCTGACCCTGTCCATCACCCGTCCGCTCGGGCGCCTGCGCGGCGCCGTGCACGACCTCGGCCAGACCGTCTACCAGCAGCACAGCCTGGCGCGCCTGGCCGGCCGGCGCGACGAGTTCGGCGTGCTGGCGCGCGACTTCAACCGCATGGGCGCCCGTCTGCAAGGGCTGATCGGCAGCCAGCGCCAGTTGCTGCGTGATGTGTCCCACGAACTGCGCTCACCGCTGGCGCGCCTGCGCATCGCCCTGGCCCTGGCCGAACGGGCCGAACCGGCGGAACGCGAAAAACTCTGGCCGCGCCTGGGCCAGGAGTGCGACCGCCTGGAAGACCTGATCAGCGAGATTCTCGCCCTCGCCCGCCTGGATGCCGAGCCGGGCACCGCGCAAGCGATCGACCTGGACAAGCTGCTCGACGCCCTCAGGGAGGACACGCGCCTGAGCGCTCCCGAGCAACAACTGCAGATCCACATGGACAGCCGTCCGCTGCCCTTGCAGGGCTGGCCGGACATGCTCGGACGGGCACTGGACAATCTGCTGCGCAATGCCCTGCGTTTCAATCCGCTCGGGCAGCCGATCGAAATCAGCGTACAGCGCCAGCCGCAGCAGTTACTGATCAGCGTGCGCGATCACGGCCCCGGAGTGCCTGCGGATTTACTGGACAAGCTCGGCGAACCCTTCTTCCGCGCACCCGGCCAAAGCGCCGCCGGCCACGGCCTGGGCCTGGCCATCGCGCGGCGGGCAGCGGAACGGCATGGTGGGCAGTTGACGCTGGCCAATCATGCGCAGGGCGGCTTTATCGCCACCCTGGTATTGCCGCTGGTGGCACAGCAAGCATAGGCCTGGATGGCGCTGGCTCGGGAATACGGCCACACCGTCGCCACCGAGCACCGACTACGCCCCGTATCTGGCCGGGGGTGGTCCTTCAGGTTTAGAGTGCTGACCTTGAGGAAGTCGCCCCAGCTTGCCGGGGCCCAACATACACAGGGAACCGTATGCCAACCCTCACCCGCGACCAGGCCCAGCAGCGCGCCGACGATATCCAGGCGTTCTACCGCGAGGTGCAGCGCCTGCATGAAGAGCAGGCGCTGACGCTCGGCAACGAGCAGCTGCAGCATCTGCAGGTGCATCATCAGGACTTGCTGGCGCAGTACCGCAGTCGTTTCGACATCGACCACACCCAGCAGAGCAAGCGCCTGTCGCTGAGCATGCGCATCGTCTCGCTGCTCGGCGCCCTGGCCCTGGCGGCCAGCCTGTTGTTCTTCTTCTACCAGTTCTGGGGCCTGTTCAGCGAGACGGCGCAGGTCGCCATCCTCATCGGTTTCTCCCTCGCCAGCCTGCTGCTGACCTTCATCATCCGCCAGCGCGACCCTTCCGGCTATTTCAGCAAGCTAGCCGCCCTGCTCGCCTTCGCCTGCTTCGTGCTCAACATCAGTCTGCTCGGGCAGATCTTCAATATCACTCCTTCGGACAAGGCCCTGCTGCCCTGGGCCGCCCTCGCCCTGCTGCTGGCCTACAGCTGCAACGCCCGTCTGCTGCTGATCGCCGGGCTGGCCTGCCTGCTGGCCTACAGCGCCACCCTGCTGTGCACCTGGAGCGGTCTCTACTGGCTGGAAGCAGGCGAGCACCCGGAAAACTTCCTGCCATGCGGATTGCTGTTCGTCCTGCTGCCGCAGTTCCTCAGCCAGGCACGCTTCAGCGGTTTCGCCGCCATCTACCGGGTCATGGGTCTGCTGGCCCTGTTCGTGCCCATGCTGGTGCTGGCCAACTGGGGACATGGCAGCTACCTGCCGTTTTCCGCCGACAGCATCGAAGTCGGCTACCAACTGCTCGGCTTTGTCGCCGCGGCCCTGGCCATCTGGCTTGGCACGCGCCGCGACTGGATAGAGGTGGCGCTGACCGGCCAGCTGTTCTTCATCCTGTTCCTCGGCATCAAGATGGTCGACTGGTGGTGGGACGTGCTGCCCAAGTACCTGTTCTTCCTCCTGCTCGGTCTGATGGCTGTGCTCAGCCTGCTGGTGCTCGGGCGCTTGCGCCGCAGCCACAAGGAGGCAGACGCATGATCACGCTCACCAACCGCCACGCCCTGCTGGCCGGCCTCACCCTGGTTCTCCTGAGCAATGTCGTGGCGCTGGGCGGTGTCTGGTACAACCGCCAGGGCCAGCCAGACAGCAGCCTGCTGCTCTCGGAGCGCGAACTGCTGCGCGACCATGAGGGGCCGCGCCGAGAAAACAGCGGCCTGGCCCTGCGCATGGACTGGCGTAGCCCACGCTCAGACGATGCCAATAACCGCTACACACGCCAGCCCCTGCAACAGGAACAACTGCTGGCCCTGGGCTTCGCGCCGCTCGACGAACAGAGTCCGGACTATTACCCGCGCGACGACAGGCGCGAGGTGCTGGTGGTGCTGGAGTTCGATGGCCCGGCCTACCAGGCCGAGCTACAGCGTGCGGCCGCCGAGCTGCAGCAGGCCAGCAAACGGCTGGCCAAACTGCCGCACGATAAAGAGCTGCAGGCGGCGGAAAAAACGGCACGCGAGTATCTGGCCAACCAACGCCAGCGCGACAGTCGCCTGTTCGCCGTCGATGTCGGCCTGGATGCCGTCAGCCTGCGCCAGCGCTATGCCGATCGCCGCCGCTACGCCCTGGTGCCCGGTACAGTCAGCGTCTGGTGCGATTGCAGCGGCAACGTGCGCCGCCTGACCGGGCAGATCAACCAGCTGCACAGCAGCAGTATCAACGTGCCGCATAGCTGGCGCAGTACCCTGGCCAAACATCTGCCCGCCGCCTATTCGCGCGATGAGCGTCCAGCCTTCCAGGCCCAGGTCAATTTCGGTCAGCGTCTGGAGCCCTGGATTGAGACAGTTAGCGGGCTGCCCGACTAGGCTCAAAACCCTAGCCCTGCACTGCCGGGCGGTGACGCCAACCCGCCCGGCGCGCTAGCATGGCGCACTTCTTCAGGTTTCCCGACATGTCGCTCAGCCACTCCCGCAAAGCCCAGAGCATCCTGCTTCTGCTGCTGCTCGCCCTGCTGCTCAGTGGCTTCGCCGCCACCTCGGTGATCGGTTACTACGCCTCGCGCGACAGCATCCGCCACAACATCGTCAACACCGAGCTGCCGCTGACCTCCGACAACATCTATTCGGAGATCCAGAAGGACCTGGTACGCCCGATCCTGATCTCCTCGATGATGTCGCGCGATACCTTCCTACGTGACTGGGTACTGGCCGGCGAACAGGATCCCGCACCCATAACCCGCTACCTGCTGGAAGTGCAGGAGCATTACGGTGCCTACACCAGCTTCTTCATCTCCGAGAAAACCCACACCTACTACCAGGCCAAAGGCGTGCTCAAGCAGGTGCGCGAAGACGAGCCGCGCGATGTCTGGTACTTCCGCGTGCGCGACATGCAGGATGCCTACGAAATCAATGTCGACCCGGACATGGCCAACCGCGACCAGTTGACCATCTTCATCAACTACAAGGTGTTCGACTACAGCGGCAACTTCATCGGCGTTACCGGCGTCGGCCTCACCGTCGATGCCGTGGTCAAGCTGATTGACGACTACCAGCAGCGCTACGAGCGCAGCGTGTACTTCGTCGACAGCGACGGTCGCCTGATGCTCACCGGCGCCGAAGGCGGACCGCTGGGTGCCAAGGCCGGACAGTTGCTCAGCAGCGTGGCCGGGCTGGAAGCACTGATGGCCAAACTGCCACAGCCGCAGAGTGGCAACTTCAAGTACCAGGAGCACGGCCGCGGCCACTTCCTCAATGTGCGCTTAATCCCCGAACTGGACTGGTACCTGTTCGTCGACAAGCACGAGGAAGGCGCCCTCGCCGGCATTCGCCACACCCTCTACCTGAACCTGCTGATCTGCGCACTGATCAGCGGCCTGGTGCTGTTGCTGGTGTACCTGGCCATGCGCCGCTACCAGCGTTTCATCACCACCCTGGCCACCACCGACGTGCTCACCGACCTGCCCAACCGCCGCGGCTTCAACCTGCTGGCCGGCCAGGCGCTGCAGGAGGCCAAGCGCAACCAGAGTCCGCTGAGCGCCCTGCTGATCGACCTCGACCACTTCAAGCAGCTCAACGACACCCACGGTCACCTGGCCGGCGACGAGGTGCTGCGGGGCTTCGCACAGAACCTGCAAAGCAACCTGCGTCAGTCCGACATCATCTGCCGCTGGGGTGGCGAGGAGTTCATCCTGCTGCTCAAGGACACCGGCAGCAGCACGGCGCGCCTGCTGGCTGAGAAGATCCGCGAGCAGAGCGACGCCAGCAGCTTCCCCTTCAACGGCGTCAACCTGAGGGTCAGCACCAGCATCGGCATCACCGAACTGCATGACGAAGACACCCTCGACCGCCTGATCGCCCGGGCCGACCGCGCGCTGTACCGGGCCAAGCAGTCCGGGCGCAATCGCGTCTGCGAAGAAACCTTCGAGCCGCAGGTATGAGCGACACCAACCGCTGCCCACGCTGCGGCCAGCTCAACCGCTGCGCCCAGGCCGGCCAGTCCCAGGCAGTAGAGGACTGCTGGTGCTTCCACACCGCCGTCGCCCCAGCCGCGCTCGACAGCCTGCCGGCCGCGCAGCGTAACCAGGCCTGCCTCTGCCCACGCTGCGCTCAGGGCCTGCCCGCCGAGCCCAAGCAAGCGGACTGAGCCGTGCGCCTCGACCGCTTCCTCAGCAACCTGCCGCAGTTCAGCCGCGCCGACGCGCGCCTGCTGTTGGCCGGCGGGCGCATTCGGGTCGATGGGCAAACAATCAGTGATGGCCGCTGCGAGGTGCGCGAGTTCAGCCGCATCGAACTGGATGATCAGTTGCTGCAGGCCGGCAAGCCGGCGCGCTACTTCATGCTGCACAAGCCGGTTGGTGTGGTCAGCGCCACCGAGCATCCGCAGCACCGTACCGTGCTCGACCTGCTCAACGAGCCGGACAAGCACGAGCTGCATATCGGCGGGCGCCTCGACCTGAGCACCAGCGGCCTGCTGCTGATCACCAACGACGGCCTGTGGTCGCGCCGCCTCACCGAGCCCCGCAGCCGCCTGGGCAAGGTCTACCGGGTGCAGACCGAACAGCCGATCACGCCCGAGTACATCGAGGTGTTCGCCCAGGGCCTGTACTTCGCCTACGAGAACCTCACCACCCTGCCCGCCGAACTGCAGATTCTCGACAGCCACTGCGCCCTGCTGACCCTGCATGAAGGCCGCTACCACCAGGTCAAGCGCATGTTCGGCCACTTCCAGAACAAGGTCATCGGCCTGCACCGCGAACGCATGGGCCCGCTGCTGCTAGACCCTGAGCTGGCACCCGGTGAATACCGGCCGCTGAGTGCCGAAGAAGCCGCTCTGGTCTAGGCCTGCGACCGTCCGGCAGAAGTTGCTAAATCAGCCATTGGAGTGACTTGCTTCGGTCACACAAGCCTGCTTGAATCAAATCCAAGGTCCGTAAGTGACCAGCAAGTCATAAGCAGAGTCTAAGAAAACTTTTTTGGTTGAGGGTGCTACGGCACCTGTAACGGGACTGCCCCCAATCGCACCGCCGCGGAGTGCTCGCATTCCACTCGGTCGATTCCCGAACCGAGAAATAGCCCGTCAATAACAATACCTGTCGGCAGACTGTAGCCGTCGACAAGGGCCCCACTTTCCAGGCGCATGCCTACCTGTCCTGAAGCTCGCGCAGCTCGCGTTTTTTGCTGCGCGTCCGTAATTGCACGTCAGGGGCATGCATCATGAAACCAGAAACTGCTGTGCTGGATATCCAGGGGCAATACCGGGTTTACACGGAGTTCTACCGCGCGGACAGCGCCGAGCACACCATCATTCTGGTCAACGGTTCACTGTCGACAACGGCGTCCTTCGCCCAGACCGTTCGCTATCTCTACCCGCATTTCAACGTGGTGCTGTTCGACCTGCCCTACGCCGGGCAGTCGCGCGAACACAACGAGCACTCGCGCCTGATGAGCCGCGAAGAGGAAGCCGACATCCTCCTCGAACTGGTCGAACACTTCGCTTGCGACCACGTGCTGTCCTTCTCCTGGGGCGGCATTGCCACCCTGCAGGCTCTGGCGCGGCGGCCGCGGCGCATCATGCGGGCGGTGATCAACTCGTTCTCGCCGATCACCAACCAGGCCATGCTCGGCTACCTCGAACGTGGCGTGGAAGTGATGAAGGCCTGCGACCGCGAAAATGCCGGGCTACTGCTCAACGGCACCATCGGCAAGCACCTGCCCTCGCTGTACAAGCGCTACAACCATCGCCACGTGACCAGCCTGGAAATCTACGAGTACCAACAGATGTGCTTCCACGTGGAAAACGTGCTGAACATGGAAGGCCGCTCCTGCATCAGCTTCGCCGCGGAAATCGAGATTCCCATGTTGTTCGTCAACGGCGAGTGGGACGAATACACCACGGTCGAGGATGCCCGCCTGTTCGCCCAGTACGTGCCCCACAGCGAGTTCCGCAGCATCGACCAGGCCGGTCACTTTCTCGACATGGAACACAAGGCCGCCTGGCTGCAGACCCGCGACACGCTGATGAGCTACCTGCAACAGCCGCTCAGCAACCGCCAGCGCAGCCTGGTCATGCAGGAAAGCGCCGCACTCGTCGGCTGAACCGGCACTGGAAGCAAGGCCCGCCCCGCCTCTGCTTCCGGCCACCGGGAGAGGCACGACACGAGTATTTCTCGCGCCGTGGCTTCACCTGCGCAGGGGATTCTGGTACAAAGTCACCCGCAAAAGCGGGTGTCGTATAATGGCATTACTCCAGCTTCCCAAGCTGATAACGAGGGTTCGATTCCCTTCACCCGCTCCAGATCAAAACGAAAAAGCCCTGCATAAGCAGGGCTTTTTCGTTTGAGCGTCCAATGGTGTCTAAGAAGTATCGAAAGAGGCTAAGGAAAGCTCTCCCATGCTGAGAAACTACGACCTGCCAAAAATCGGTAGATATCTACTGGTAGCGCTGTTTTTGCCCATGCTTTACAGCATATATCTTGCTGGCAACGGCCCTTTCGATCTGAGCCTGATAGGGTTACCTGCTTCCTTGCCGGTGGCGATCCTGCTCTACAGGCTAGACACCAAAGTAGGATTTCTCACAATTGATCGCCGCGGAAAGCACCTTGCAGTGCTAGCAGTTATCAGCTTCTGCTGTTACTTCAGTTTTTCCAGCTACATCGTAACCCGAGGCGTTCACGAGCTGATTGCCGAACCAAATCGGCACGCGGTGCGTATTGGCCCTGGCAGTTCAAGCCGCCGAGAACTCTGCAGATACTCGATAGAAATTTCCACACCGGTAAAAAAGTACTACTGCGCCAGTAGAGACGAGTATCAACAGTTCAAGGTTGATCCGATTACGTGGAGAACAAACGCCTGGCTTGTAACAAGCGACTCCCCCTTGGGCAGCACGATTGCTTTCTTAACGGTTCGCTAGCCACCAGACAGGCTGCTTAGGGTCTTTATAAATGGCACGCTGCAGCGCTTTTTCGGTACTGGCAGGCTCATGCCACTAATCTTCCTGTTTCTTCCAGGGATTGAGGGTGACTGTCGAGCAAACCAGCACAGGTAAACAAGAGTGCTATCGCTCTAGTCCGAGCCCTCGACAAACGCTGCGGCCCAGAAAAAAGAAAACCCCGCACGAGGGCGGGGCCAAAGGAGCATTACGTCATGGAGATTCAACGCCTTCAGATTATGTGGGCAAAGGTGAAAACTTCGTGAAGTGCGCCGGCTGATTATCCGAGCCGACCAACGGTCACTCAGTCCGATCCCCGTAGCCACTGCGCCAGGCTGCCGCCGAACAAGGCGGCCTGTTCCTCATTGAGCAGTTCCAGGGCACGGCGCAGACCGGGGTACCAGACCTCATCGGCCAGCTTTTCCGGCAACTGCCCGGGCCGCGGCAAGGGCCAGGGGCTTCGATTGAGCAACTGGTGCAGGGTGTAATGCTCCAGGTCACGACTGAGCACCCAGCCATTGCCACCGCTGACCCGGCAGACCAGGTGTTCGCGCTCGAGGAAGTCGATGACCTCCTCCCACTCATCCTCCGGCAGCAGCCAGCCTTCGCGCTGCACATCGGCATGGCGCAGCGGCACACCCTGCAGCTGACGTTCGTGAAACACCCGCAAAATCCCCAGCAGCACCAGCAGCCGCGGCAGCGCGCGGCGGCGCCAATGGCGCGAGGACGACAGGTTGCACACCAGCTCGGCGCCGAACAGCACGATCAGCCAGGACACATAGATCCACAGCAGGAACAGCGGCACCGTGGCGAAGGCGCCGTAGATCAACTGATAACCGGGGAACAGGCTGACGAACAGGCCGAACAGCGCCTTGGCCACCTCGAACAGCACGGCGGTGAACAGGCCGCCGAGCAGCGCATTGCGCAGCGGCACCCGGGCATTCGGCACGGTCGCATAGATCAGGGTAAAGGCGGCAACGCTGGACAGCAGTGGAGCGAAGCCGAGCAGGGTCTTGGCGCCAAGCATCGCATCCGGCCCGGACAGCAACGACAGCGAAGTGACATAGGTGCTGATCGCAAAGCCGGCGCCGAGTAGCAACGGGCCCAGGCTGAGGATCGCCCAGTACAGCAGGAAACTGGATACGCCACGGCGCGGCTGACGCACCCGCCAGATGGTGTTGAAGGCCTTCTCGATGGTCACCAGCATCATGAACGCGGTGATCGCCAGCAGCACCACACCGATCCACGTCAGCTTGCGCGCCTGGACGGTGAACTCGCGCAGGTACTCCTGCACCGTGGCCCCGGAAGAGGGTACGAAGTTACGGAAAATGAAGCTCTGGATATCCTCGCCCATGTCCTGGAAGGCCGGAATCGCCGAAAGCATGGCGAAGGTCACAGTCATCATCGGCACCACCGCAAACAGGGTGGTGTAGGTCAGCGCCGCCGCGCTCTGCGTGGCACGGTCGGCAAAGAAGCGCTGAACCAGGAAACGCCAGAACTCCGTGACATCCTCTAAGCGCTGACGCATTCCCTCTCCTTAGCATGCCGAACTGCGCTGATCCGCGCCGAGGCAGGTAGAATAGCGCCCACCCCAGTCCTGATGCGACCCATCCATGACCGACTTGACTCTCTATCACAACCCGCGCTGCTCGAAATCCCGTGGCGCGCTGGAGCTTCTCGAAGCCCGCGGCCTGACGCCGAACATCCTGCGCTACCTGGAAACTCCGCCCACCACGGCCGAGCTACAGAGCCTGCTGAACAAGCTAGGCATCAGTGCGCGCCAGTTGCTGCGCACCGGCGAGGACGAATACAAGGCCCTCAACCTGGCCGACGGCAGCCTCAGCGAGGCACAGTTGATCGCCGCCATGGTTGCCCACCCCAAGCTGATCGAACGACCGATCCTGATCGCCGGGGACAAGGCGGTGATTGGCCGGCCGCCGGAGAAAGTCCTGGAGTTGCTGGCATGAGCGCGCCCTACATCCTGGTGCTGTATTACAGCCGCCACGGCGCCACCGCCGAGATGGCCAAGCAGATCGCCCGCGGCGTCGAACAGGCGGGCCTGGAAGCGCGCCTGCGCACGGTGCCGGCGGTATCCACCGAGTGCGAAGCTACGGCGCCGGCGATTCCCGCCGAAGGTGCGCTGTACGTCAGTCTCGACGACCTGAAGAACTGCGCAGGCCTGGCCCTGGGCAGCCCGACCCGCTTCGGCAACATGGCCGCGCCCATGAAGTTTTTCCTCGACGGCACCAGCAGCCTGTGGCTGACCGGCGAACTGGTCGGCAAGCCGGCCGGGGTATTCACCTCCACCTCCAGCCTGCATGGCGGCCAGGAAAGCACTCTGCTGTCGATGATGCTGCCCCTGCTGCACCACGGCATGCTGCTCTGCGGTCTGCCCTACAGCGAAGGCGCCCTGCTCGACACCCGCGGCGGCGGCACGCCCTATGGCCCCAGCCACCACGCCGGTGCCGACGGCAAGCGGGCCCTCGACGAACACGAAATCGCCCTGTGCCGCGCCCTCGGGCTACGCCTGGGTAAAACCGCCCAGCAGCTGGAGACCCCGCGTGGCTAAGCAAGCGAAACCCCTTCCCGCCCTCGACTGGCTGCAGCCCCGGCTGAAACTCACGCGCGCCTTGAGCCTGTTCAGCTTCATCGCCCTGTTCGTCCTGCTACTGGTATGGAACCTCGGTTTCGCCGACCTGCACGGCGCGCGCACCTGGGTGGTACTGAGCATCCAGCTGGTACCGTTGCTGCTGCTTGCACCCGGTCTGTTCCTCGGCAGCGCCCGCGCCCACGCCTGGACCTGCTTCGTGGTCAACATCTACTTCATCCAGGGCGTACTGGCGGCCATCGACCCGGCGCGCGCGCTGTTCGGCATGCTGGAAGCGGTGATCAGCTTCGGCCTGTTCTGCTGCGCCCTGCTCTACACCCGCTGGCGCTTCCAGTACGACCGCAAGCTGGCCGGCGAGGCCTGATGCGTCTGCTGTTGCTGCCAGGCCTGAATGGCAGCAACCGCCTGTTCGCCCCGCTGCTGCCCTGGCTGGATGACGTGCCGGTTGTAGCTCTGCAGCTGCCAGCGCAGGGCCCGCAGGACAGCGACAGCCTGGTCACCACTCTGCTGCCGCAGCTGGGCGACAGCCCCTTCATCCTGCTCGGGGAGTCCTTCTCCGGGCATCTGGCCTACCAGCTAGCCCTGCGCCAGCCGCCCGGCCTGCGCGGGGTGATCTTCGCCGCCGCATTCCTCCGCCGCCCGCACCCGCTGCTAGCCCTCAGCCGCTACCTACCATTGCCCAAGCGCCTGCTCAGCAACGATCAGCTGTTGCAGCTGTTCTGTGTCGGCCGAAAAGCCAATCCGGCGCTGCTCACCCTGCTGCGCGAAGAAATCCGCCAGTTGCCCGACACCCTGCTGCGGGCGCGCCTGCATAGCCTGGCGTGCTTGCAGGAGCCCGGCCAGCCGCTCGCTGTGCCCGCCCTGCACCTGTGGCCGCAGCAGGATCGCCTGGTCTCGCGCAACGCCGCAGCCAGTCTCAGCCGGCATTGCAGTGATCTGCGCCAGATCGCGCTGGAAGGGCCGCACTTCATCCTGCAAAGCCGCGCAGAAGCCTGCGCGCAAGCGATCAAGGAATTTGTCGCGGAACTGGATGCCTCACCCACGTAGCAGCAGCTACCAGCCGAGGACTTCTTTCAGGAAGGGAATGGTCAGCTTGCGCTGGGCCTGCAGCGAGGCCTGGTCGAGGCGTTCGAGCAGCTCGAACAGCGCACTCATGCTGCGCTCGCCACGATTGAGGATGAAGCGCCCGACTTCATCGGTCAGGTGCAGGCCGCGGCGCGAGGCACGCAGTTGCAGGGCACGCAGCTTGTCCTCGTCGGACAGCGCATGCAGCTGGAACACCAGCGCCAGGGTCAGGCGCGACTGCAGGTCGGCCAAACCGATCGGCAACTCGCGTGGCGCGGCGGCGGCGGCGATCAGCAGACGCCGACCACTGTCGCGCAGGCGGTTGAACAGGTGGAACAGCGCCTCTTCCCAGTCGGGCCGACCAGCCACCGCTTCCAGATCATCCAGGCAGACCAGCTCGCACTGCTCCAGGTTGTCGAGCAGCTCCGGGCCATAGTCGGCCACTTCGGCCAGCGGCAGATAGACCACCGATTCGCCACGCTGCTCGAAGCGCAGACAGGCCGCCTGCAGCAGATGACTGCGCCCCACGCCCTCGCTACCCCAGAGGTAGATCAGGCTTTCGGTCCAGCCGGCATCGGCCTCGCACAGGCGCTCGGCATAGCCGAGAGCCGCAGCGTTGGCGCCGGGGTAATAGTTGGCGAAGGTGGCGTCATCACGCAGACGCACCCCCAGGGGCAGCTGAATCGGGATCATGCAGGGTTGGGCGGTTCGTCAGAACCTGCTCCGGGCTCACCATAGAGGGCGGAAAGTTTATAGCCTTCTGCGTGGAGTGTCATTGCATGGCTTTGCATTCCAATTCAGGCACTTAGCTTTCCCATACGCTCCTTGAGGCGCTATTTGCCTCAGTGGGTTCGAGGCTGGCGAGGTAGGGTTAGGGGTGTATACTTTGGCAAATTTTGCCAAAAGGGGATTTTCCATGAGTACGATGAACATTTCCCTGCCCGACGCGCTCAAGACCTTTGTCGACGATCAGGTCAGTCTGCGCGGCTACAGCACCAGCAGCGAATACGTCCGCGAGCTGATTCGCAAGGATCAGGATCGGCAGCATCTGCGTGGCCTGCTCATGGCTGGGGCTGAATCGGCTCCCACTGCCCCGGTAGATGGTGACTACTTCGAATCTCTGCGCGCCAGGGTTCGGAAAGCTCAGGAATGAGGGCCAAACCTGTCATTCCGAGGGCGTTGGCCAATCAGGATATAGAAGATGCTATTAGCTACTACCTGGGCGAACAGGCCGAGCAGGCTGCTTTAGGCTTTATCGACGATCTGGAAGCGGCTTACGCGCATATTGCCCGACACCCTACTGCCGGTCTTACTCGCTACGCGCATGAACTCGATCTGCCGGGACTTTTCTACTGGCCGCTAAAGCGCTATCCGCATCTGGTGTTCTACATCCTGCGTGATGACCACATTGATGTGTGGCGTGTCCTGCACGGGATGCGGGACATTCCGGCAGGGCTGACCGAATAAAATCAGTCAGCTGTATTGCTGGCGCCATAGGTATCTGACTGCTTGTAAAAATCATGCGCATGGCGCAGCAAAACCATGATGATCGCCGCCACCGGCAGGGCCAGCAGCACGCCAGTGAAGCCGAACAGCTGTCCGCCGGCGAGGATGGCGAAGATCACCGCCACCGGATGCAGGCCAATGCGATCACCGACCAGCCAGGGCGTCAGCAGCATGCCTTCGAGCAGCTGGCCGATGCCGAACACCACGGCGATGCCGATCAGCGGGTACAGCTCGAAACCGCCGAACTGGAACAGCGCCGCCACCAGTGCCGCGCCGAAGCCGACGATAAAGCCCATGTACGGCACGATGCTGGCCAACCCGGCCAGCACGCCGATCAGCAGGCCAAGCTCCAGGCCGACCAACATCAGGCCTCCGGAGTAGATGCCGGCCAGCGCCAGCATCACCATCAGTTGGCCGCGAATAAAAGCGCCCAGCACTTCATGGCACTCGCCAACCAGCTGCACCACGAAACTCTCGCGAGCCCGCGGCAACAGGCCCTGCAGCTTGGCCAGCATCACATCCCAGTCACGCAGCAAGTAGAAGGCCACCACCGGAATCAGTAGCAGATTGCCGAGCCAGCCAAGCAGCGCCAGGCTGGAGGCCGTCGCCCGGGCCAGAACCAGGCCGACGATATCGCTAGTCTTGCCCAGGTGTTCGCTGAGCGCGCCCTTGATCTGCTCGAAGCGCCAGAAGTCCTCGGCCAGGCCAAGCTGCGCCTGCGTCCAGGGCAGTGCCTGGTGCTGCAGCCAGTCGAGCATCTGCGGCACCAGCTCATACAGGCGCATCAGCTGGCGACCGAGCATGGGGATCAGCACCAGTAGCAGGATCAGCAACAGCAGGCTGAACAGGCCGAACACCAGCACCACGGCCCAGGTGCGCGACAGTTTGCGCCGCTCCAGGCGATCAACCAGCGGGTCGCCCAGGTAGGCCAGCAGCATGGCCACCAGGAACGGCGAGAGAATCGGTGTCAGCAGATACAGCAGCCAGCAAAACAGCACCAGCCCAGCCAGCCACATCCAGCGGCGTGAATCGGTCATATCAGGCTCTCCGCCTTGATCTAGCAGTTATCTGGGGCCGCTCTGGCTCTGAATCCCTAGCGACGGACTACCAGCGAAAGCGCAGCAGGTTTGCAGGCGCCGGTGCCGGAGCAGGTGCAGCCCCAGCTGCAGCAGTGGCATCCAGCGGCACGGCATCTGCCGGAACTTCCTGCAAGCCGGCCAGGCCCAGTTGGGTACGCAGTTGTTCGGCGCTGGCGTTGACCTGCCAGGTCAGTTGATCGCCCTTGACCTTGCTCAGGCGTGCGGCGAAGGGTTCGAGCAGGCGTGCCAGCTCGGCATAGCGGGCCAGGTCGGCGCCCTGTACCTCGACCAGCATGGCGCCTGAGGCACCCGGCTTGACCACGAAACGCGGTGCCAGGCGCTCGCTGACGGCCAGCAGCACGGCATCGGCCAGCTCTTGCGGACTTCCGCCTTTAACAGTCCCCTGCTCACGGGTATCCCCAAGCCATAGACGCCACTCAGCTGCCATTCCAGCGTACTCTTCACGAGCAAGCACGGTCAGCAGAGCATCGGCGTCATAACGCTTCGATGCCTCGCGCAGGGCATCGGGTTGATTGGCACTCAGATTCTCCGATGTAGCAACTAGCTGCTCCTGCAGGTCGGCCAACGGCAAACGCAGTGGCAAACCGCGATTCTGTGCGGCCTGGCGCAAGGGGGCGGCTGAGCTCTGGCCATCGCCAACCAGGCTGGCTTCCTCTCGCGAAGTCACTATCCACCAAGTCAAGATGGATGGACGATTGGCGCCCCACAGTGCCAGTCCGGCCTGGCGCAACTTGTTGTCGGTGGTCACTGGATCGAAGTCCACCACCAGGGTTTCACCTTCGTAGACATAGCGGCTGACCAGTTGCTGCGGGTCCTTGCGCACCCCATCCAGGGCTGGCGATTGCAGCGCCTTGGCATCGCCGGTCAGGCGCAGCACCAGGGTTCCCAGGGCTTTGCCCAGCGCCAGCGTGCGTTCTTCCGGCTGCTGGCTGGTGACCGGCTCGCGTACCTGATAGAGGCCGCTGACCGGCTCGGCGAAGGACGGCAGGCTGAGCAGCGCGCAGCACAGGGCAAACAGACGAACGAACAGGCGCATGGTGAGTCTCGAAGGCTGGGGGTTGTGCGACAGGTGCACGTGAAGGGCTATACCTTAAACAGCCGCCGGCCACCCGGCAACCGTCGGGGCCGGTGGCCGCTGGCGGGCAAGCCTGATAAAATCGCGCGCCTTCGCAGACCGGCATGCCTGTGGACACCACCCAGGGCCGGTCGCCACTCGAATTTCCCCCTTTAAAGGCCTGAACCCATGAGCAAGCAACCCTCCATCAGCTACAAGGACGCCGGTGTAGACATCGACGCCGGTGAAGCCCTGGTCGAACGCATCAAAGGCGTCGCCAAGCGCACCGCGCGCCCGGAAGTCATGGGTGGCCTGGGTGGTTTCGGCGCCCTGTGTGAAATTCCCGCCGGCTACAAGCAGCCGGTACTGGTCAGCGGCACCGACGGCGTCGGCACCAAGCTGCGCCTGGCGCTGAACCTGAACAAACACGACAGCATCGGCCAGGACCTGGTCGCCATGTGCGTCAACGACCTGGTGGTGTGCGGCGCCGAGCCGCTGTTCTTCCTTGACTACTACGCCACCGGCAAGCTCAACGTCGACGTGGCCGCCACCGTAGTCACCGGCATCGGCGCCGGTTGCGAACTGGCCGGCTGCTCCCTGGTGGGTGGTGAAACCGCCGAGATGCCGGGCATGTACGAAGGCGAAGACTACGACCTGGCCGGCTTCTGCGTCGGCGTGGTGGAAAAGGCCGAGATCATCGACGGCTCGAAAGTCGCCACCGGTGACGCCCTGATCGCCCTGCCCTCCTCCGGCCCGCATTCCAACGGCTACTCGCTGATCCGCAAAATCATCGAAGTGGCTGGCGTCGATATCGCAACCACCGAGGTGGCTGGCAAGCCGCTGACCGACCTGCTGATGGCGCCGACCCGCATCTACGTCAAGCCGCTGCTCAAGCTGATCAAGGAAACCGGTGCGGTCAAAGCCATGGCCCACATCACCGGTGGCGGCCTGCTCGACAACATCCCGCGCGTGCTGCCGCAAGGCGCCCAGGCAGTGGTCGACGTGGCCAGCTGGACCCGCCCGGCGGTGTTCGACTGGCTGCAGGAGCAAGGTAACGTCGACGAACATGAGATGCACCGCGTGCTCAACTGCGGCGTCGGCATGGTCATCTGCGTCGCCCAGGACCAGGTCGAAGCGACCCTGGCCAGCCTGCGCGCTTCCGGCGAAGCGCCGTGGGTGATCGGCCAGATCGGCGTAGCCGCCGAAGGTGCTGCCCAGGTCGTGCTGAACAACCTGAAAGCCCACTGATGGCCGACTGCAATGTCGTGGTGCTGATTTCCGGGTCTGGCAGCAACCTGCAGGCCCTGATCGACAGCATCGCCACCGGTGACAGCCCGGCACGCATCCGCGCGGTGATATCCAACCGCGCCGATGCCTACGGTCTGGAACGCGCCAGGCTAGCCGGCATCGACACCCTGGTCCTCGACCACAAGCAGTTCGACGGCCGCGAAGCCTTCGACGCCGCGCTGGTCGAGGCCATCGACGGCTTCGATCCGCAGCTGGTGGTGCTGGCCGGTTTCATGCGCATCCTCAGTGGCGGCTTCGTCCGTCACTACGAAGGCCGCCTGCTGAATATCCACCCCTCGCTGCTGCCCAAATACAAGGGCCTGCACACCCACCAGCGCGCGCTGGAAGCCGGTGATCGCGAGCATGGCTGCAGCGTGCACTTCGTGACCGAGGAACTCGATGGCGGCCCACTGGTCGTACAAGCGGTAGTCCCGGTACAGGCTGACGACACGCCAGAGAGCCTGGCGCAACGCGTGCATGCCGAAGAACACCGCATTTATCCTTTGGCGGTCAGCTGGTTTGCCAGTGGTCGTCTGCGCCATGCCGATGCTGGCGCCCTGCTCGATGGCCAGGCCCTGCCGGCCAGTGGTCATATCATTCGCAACTAGGAGACTCCATGCCCCGCGTCCTGTTGTTGCTGCTCGCCGTACTGGCCCTGCCGGTGCAGGCCCTCGAACTGAAACCGTTTTCCGCCAGCTATACCGCCGACTGGAAACAGGTGCCGATCAGTGGCACTGCCGGGCGCAGCCTGAAGGCCCTGGACAACGGGCGCTGGGAGCTGACCTTCGAAGCCGCAATGCTGGTCGCCAGCCTCAGCGAAGTCAGCACCTTTCGCGTCGAGAGCGACACCTTCCTGCCACTGACCTATCGCTTCGAGCGCAGCGGCCTGGGCAAGTCCAAGCAGGTCGAGCATGACTTCGACTGGACCGAGAAGCAGGTGCTCGGCAGCGACCGTGGCGAGCCGGTGCGCTTCGCCCTCAACCGCGGCATGCAGGACAAGTCGACCTACCAGCTGGTGCTGCAGGAAGACGTCGCCGCCGGCAAGCAGAGCATGAGCTACCAGGTGGTCGACGGCGACGAGATCGAGGTCTACGACTTCCGCGTGCTTGGCGAGGAGCGCGTGCGCACCCAGGCCGGGCTGATCGACGCGATCAAGGTCGAGCGCGTGCGCGACCCGACCCAGAGCAGCCGCAAGACCGTGCTGTGGTTCGCCAAGGACTGGGACTACCTGCTGGTGCGCCTGCACCAGGTGGAAAAGGACGGCAAGGAATACCAGATCATGCTCAAGGACGGGAAGGTTGATGGGCGCGAGGTCAAGGGCGCGCCCAACTGAGAGACCGACAGCCTCTCCCCCGAAAGCCGGACCCTGTGTCCGGCTTTTTGCTGTTCAAGCCGGAGCCGGCAACTTGCCGAGCCGCTGCAGACGCTTCTGGTTGGCCCGCCACCAGGCTGGCAGCGCCTCGCCCTCCATCGGCTTGGCAATGAAATAACCCTGCGCCTCGGCGCAGTCCAACTCGCGCAGCAATTGCCAGTCCTCCAGGGTTTCCACCCCCTCCGCGACCACGCACAGCCCGAGCCGCTCGCCGAGGCCCAGGGCGCTCTCCAGCAGCACGCGCAAATGCTGGTTGGCGCTCGCCCCGTGGACAAAAGCGCGATCGACCTTGAGCTCGCTGAACGGCGCACGCAACAGCCGCAGCATGCTGGAGTAGCCGGTACCGTAGTCGTCCACCGACAGCCGCAAGCCATGCAGGCGCAGGCGCGCCAGCGTCGCCAGGCCGCTATCGGGGTCGCTGACGATGGCACTCTCGGTGACTTCCAGGATCACCCTGTACGGCGCGATGCCGCTGGCCGAGACCCGCGAAATGATGGCATCGGCCAGGCACTCATCGCCCAGTGAACGGGGCGACAGGTTGACCGAGACGCTCGGCTTGAGCCCCTCCAACTGCCAGCTGCGGCAGTGCTGCAGAGCCTTGTCGAGCATCTGCAGGGTCACCGCGCCGAGGTGCGGCCCCTGCTCCAACGGGGTGAGGAAGGCAGCGGGAGCCAGCAGGCCGTGCTGCGGATGCTGCCAGCGAATCAGCGCCTCCACTCCGCTCAAACTGCCATCGGCCAGCGCCACCTTGGGCTGCACGAAACACTTGAACTCGTCGTGCTGCAGGGCATGCAGGATGTCGTCCTGGGTCGGCGTCGGAATACTGGAGCGCACCACAACAGGCGGCGCCTCACGCCCGACGAAGCGCCCCAGGCTGGTAGCCAACTGATCATAGTTGAGGGGTTTCTGCAGCACGCCGAGCAGGTTCACCCCCAGGTTCTGGGTCATGCGCTCGACCGTCGCCAGCAACACGCTTTCCCGCCCACTGACCACCACCACGGCCGGGTTCAGCCCCAGGCGCACGATTTCCTGCAGGACCTGGACACCGTCGAACTCCGGCATCTCCAGATCGAGCAGGATCGCCTCGATGGCAGCATCCTCGCGCAGCAGCGCCATGGCCTGCAGCCCGTCGACCGCCTGCAGGCGCTGTTCGATACCCAGCTCGTGACACAGCTCGTCGGCAAACTGCCGCTGCGGGGTGCTGTCATCGACGATCAACACCCGCCGCGGCAGACGCTTGCTACTCATCGCTGCTTCCCTTATCAGGCCCATTTCATAGCCCTGCCTGTTCCAGACTGCCAACCAGCTCGCCCAACTCATCCAGCGACAACACCTGGGAAACGTCCAGCACGATAATGAATTGCTCGTCCTGCTTGAGGATGCCGGCGATGAAGTCGGCACGGATGCGCGCGCCGAAGGTTGGCCGGCTCTCCAGCTGGCCGGGCTCCACCGCCAGCACGGCATTGACTGCATCGACGATGATGCCGAGCAGTTGCAGGCCATCCTCCTGGGGCACTTCGAGAATGACGATGCAGGTGCGCTTGTCGATCGTCCGGCGCTCACGACCGAAGCGCACGGAAAGATCGACCACCGGCACCACCGCCCCGCGCAGGTTGATCACCCCACGCAGAAAGCCCGGCATCAGGGGTATTTCAGTTAGCCCGCCGAACTCGATGATCTCGCGGATATGCTCGATCGGCAGGGCGAACAACTCGCCGCCCAGGGTCAGGGTGAGAAACTGCCGGGGCGGCGGCGCTTCCGCCGTTGCCAGCATGCGGCCCGGGCTTTGCACCGGTAGATAGCTCATGGCCCAGCTCCTAGTAGCGACCGAAGGCAGATTCGTCGACCGCCTCGCCATGCGCCACCGGACGCGGCGAGCCCAGCGATTTAGCTTTTTTGCCAGGCTGCACAGACGCGCGGGCGAGATGCCGGTTGCCATGCTCGCCGGCCAGGCGGAAGAACTGGATCATGTCCTGCAGTTGCACCGCCTGGATGCTCATCTCCTCGGAGGTGGACGACAGCTCCTCGGAAGCCGAGGCGTTGACCTGGGTGGTCTCTGCTAGTTGGGTTACGGCCAGGTTGATCTGCTCCAGGCCGGTGTTCTGCTCGCGCGAGGCGGAGGAGATCTCCTGCACCAGATCGGCGGTCTTGCGGATCGACGGCACCATCTGCTCCAGCAATTGCCCGGCACGCTCGGCCAGGGTCACGCTGCTGCCGGCCACGCCGCCGATTTCCTGGGCCGCCACCTGACTGCGCTCGGCCAGCTTGCGTACTTCGGCCGCGACCACGGCAAAGCCCTTGCCGTGATCGCCGGCACGCGCCGCCTCGATCGCCGCGTTGAGCGCCAGCAGATTGGTCTGGTAGGCGATGTCGTCGATGATGCCGATCTTGTTGGCGATCTGGCGCATGGCCTGGACCATCTCGCGCACCGCCTCACCGCCTTCGGCTGCGTCCTTGGCCGACTGGCTGGCCATGCCATCGGTAACCTTGGCGTTCTCGCTGTTCAGCGCCACCGTGGCGGCAATCTGCTCCACCGAGGCACTGGTCTGCTCGACGTTGGCGGCCTGCTCGGAAGCGTTCTGGCTGAGCGCCTGGGCCGAAGCGGCCACCTGCTCGGAGGCCGAAGCCAGCGAATCGGCAGTGGTGTTCACCTCCCCCATGATCGAACGCAGTTTGCTGACCATCTGCTGCAGGCTGGCCAGCAGGCTGCTCTGGTCACCCGCGCGCAGCTCAATGTCCGTAGTCAGATCACCGGCAGCAACCCGCTGCAGGTTGCTCACCGCGTCCCGCGGCTCGCCGCCCAGCTGTTTGATCAGCACGCGGTAGCCGAACAGCAACGCCAGGCAGAGCACCACGAAGATGGCGACCAGGCAGGAGCTGACCAGTGTGGCCAGCCACTCGCTCTGCTCGCGCGCGGCATGGACGGCACCCGAAGTGCGCTGATCGAGCAGCACGAAGAAATCGTCGATCGGCCGCATGATCTTGGCCTTCTCGCGGTGATAGGCCGTGTCGTGCATCATGCGCTTGGCCGCTTCGAGATCGGCCGCGCCGGGTACAAAATGGCCGCTACCGTCATCCACCAGGCCTTTCACCGCATTCATGGCGATGGTTTCGGTCTTCACCAGGGCATCTGAATTGGCGCCGGCCTCGGCCAGCTTGGCCAGTTCGGCCTCGGTGAAACCGCTGCGCTTCATCAGTTCCAGCAGCGAGACCTGCTCCGTGCTGTCCGCACGCGGCGCACGACCGTCGGCCGCGACGAAGTCCCAATAGATCCGCTCGTACGCTTCGGGACGCGGCTTCTTGCCATTGCGGATATCCAGGATGTCCAGGTACTGGCGCTCGTACTGCTCATCACCGGACATCACATAGGTCCGTGCCAAGCGGGTGAGATCGTCCGAGCTCTGGCGCAGCTCATCGGCCAGCAGGTAGGAGCTGTAACGCGTCTTCTGGGCTTCGGCCAGCATCAGGTTGCTGGCGGCCAGGCGCGTCTGCAGCAGCATCAGCAACCCCAGCAGCAGGGCGACGTACAACACCAGCCCACTGAAGAGTTGCTTGATGGTCAGACGATGAATCATTCCATTAGGCATGAGCGCCTCCCGTATCAGAAAAATCCTGCCGCCTGCCAACTGGCAAACGACCGCACTGCACTGCAACCTGCGGCAAGCAGAGCAGCACCTTCCACACTAGACGCAGGCTCGCTCCAGCCCATGCCGCGGCAACTACCATGCTGGCGCACTCCAAGGTCTAGGGCAGGATCAGTTTGGCTACGGCAGCCAGCAGCACCGGCGGCTGGAACGGTTTGACCACCCAGGCGCGCACACCGGCGGCCTTGCCCTCGGCCTTCTTCGCCTCGCCGGCCTCGGTGGTGAGCATGATCACCGGGGTGAACTTGTAGGCCGGCAGCTGCTTGGCCGACTTGACGAAGGTGATGCCGTCCATGTTCGGCATGTTCACGTCGGAGACGATCAGGTTGATCTTTCGTCCATCCAGCTTGCCCAGCGCATCCTTGCCATCACAGGCTTCCAGCACGTTGTAGCCAGCGCCCTTGAGGGCAATGCTGACGACCTGGCGGAAGCTGCTGGAGTCATCGACTATCAGTACCGACTTGCTCATAGGGGTGCCTCTTGTTTTTACTCTGGGGCTATCGAGCCTGCGCCAATTGCGCCCGAGTCTAGGTGGAAGCACTGGGCCACCACTCGCATCTCACGACAAAGACGTTCCATTTCATGACAAAGCACATGAAATACAGATTAATGGCGCCATTCAAATGACATAAAGGCTATGTGCCATCATAGCCCTACCCACCCGCCAACTGACAAGGGGCTGACAGGCAATATCGACGCACGGCAGGCTAGGCATGCCCCAGAAAGCAGAAGGCCCCGCTTAGCGGGGCCTTCTGGCTGTTACCACATCAGGTCATCAGGGACCTGGTAGGCGGCGTACGGATCGTCGGCATCCGGCGCCTCGGTCTGGGTGTTGAGCAGCAGCACCCGCTGCGGGTCGCGCTCCTGGATCTTCAGCGCGGCTTCGCGCGGGATGATCTCGTAGCCGCCGGCATGCCGGACGATGGCCAGCGAGCCACGGCTGAGTTTGTCGCGCAGCATGGCGTTGACCGCGATGCGCTTGACCTTCTTGTCGTCGACGAAGTTGTAGTAGTCCTCGCTGGTCATCTTTGGCAGGCGCGAGGTCTCGATCAGCTGCTTGATCTGCGCGGCGAGGGCCTTCTGCGCGGCCTTCTCCTGCAGCTGGCGATTCAGTTCCTGGTCGCGCGCGACCTTCTCAGCCATGGCCTGCAGGGCGGCCTGCTTCTGCGAGTCGTCGACTTCGACCTGGTTCTTCTTCTCCAGGCGCTGCTGCTTCTGTTTCTGCTTGCCGGCCTGCTTGACCTGCTTTTCATTGACCAGACCGGCTTTCAGCAGCTGATCGCGGAGGGAAATACTCATAAGGCCTTCAATCTCGACAGTTAACAGCCAGGCAGCAGTTTTTCCTGCTTCTTGGCTTCGCCCCACAGGGCATCCAGTTGTTCCAGGCTGCAATTCTCAATGGGCTGGCCGGCTGCGCGCAAGGTTTGTTCGATAAAGCGGAAGCGCCGCTCGAACTTGCCGTTGGCGCTGCGCAGGGCAGTTTCCGGATCGACCTTGAGATGACGGGCCAGGTTGGTGACCACGAACAGCAGGTCGCCGATTTCCTCGGCGATGGCCTGCGGGTCGTTCTCGCTCATGGCCTCCAATACTTCGTCCAGCTCTTCGCGCACCTTGTCCACCACCGGCAGGGCTTCCGGCCAGTCGAAACCGACCTGGGCCGCGCGCTTCTGCAGCTTGACCGCGCGGCTTAGGGCCGGCAGCGCGTTGGGCACATCATCCAGCAGCGACAGCTGCTCGGGGACGGCGGCTTTCTCGGCACGCTCCTCGGCCTTGAGTTCTTCCCAGCGCTGCTTGACCGCGGCTTCCTCAAGCCTGGCCGCATCCGGCGCGCCATACAGATCGCCATCGACGAACACGTGGGGATGACGGCGAATCAGTTTGCGGGTGATGCCGTCGACCACCTGAGCGAACTCGAAACGCCCCTCCTCGCGAGCCAGCTGGCTGTAGTAGACCACCTGGAACAGCAGGTCGCCGAGTTCACCCGGCAGGTGCTCGAAGTCGCTGCGCTCAATTGCGTCGGCCACCTCGTAAGCTTCCTCGATGGTATGCGGCACGATGGTCGCGTAGCTCTGCTTGAGATCCCACGGGCAGCCGTGCTGCGGGTCACGCAGGCGGGCCATCAAGTGCAGCAGGTCGTCGAGGGAATAGGTGTCTTTCATAAGCCTGTTTCGCACAGTCGGTGGATGGATTGCGCCGCGCGGATTACCCCGCCCTACTCAACCGTAGCCCGGATGTAATCCGGGGGCCTTGGCGCCGGCCACCCCGGATTGCATCCGGGCTACGGACTGGAATTATTCATTCGGGTTGAGCGTCGCGAGCGAAGGGCTGGCTAGGCGAAGTGGCGTCGGAAAAGCGGAGTTGGCTCTAGCCAATGAGCATTTTCCGGCGCCACTTCAACAACGCCAGACCGAGCGCAGCAGCTCAACTGCTGCGGCTGCGGCGGGCCTCGATAATATTGGGCAGCTGCGAGATGCGCCCGAGCAGGCGCGCCAGCGCATCCAGCCCAGGGATCTCCACGGTGATCGACATCGACGCGGTGTTGTCTTCCTTGTTCGAGCGGGTATTCACCGCCAGCACGTTGAGGCGTTCGTTGAGCAGCAGCTGCGAGACGTCGCGCAGCAGGCCGGAACGGTCGTAGGCCTTGATCACGATATCCACCGGGTAGGTCTGCACTGGCACCGGGCCCCAGCTGACCTGGATGATCCGCTCCGGCTCGCGCCCGGCCAGTTGCAGCACCGAGGCGCAGTCCTGGCGGTGGATGCTGACCCCGCGGCCAACGGTGATATAGCCGACGATCGGGTCGCCCGGTAGCGGCTGGCAGCAGCCGGCCATCTGCGTGAGCAGGTTGCCGACGCCCTGGATCTGGATATCGCCGCGCTTGCCCGGCTTGTAGCCGGTGCTGGCGCGCCGCGGGATCAGTTCCAGCTGCTCGTTGCCACGTTCCGGCTCGACCAGCTGCTGGGCCATGTTGACCGCATGGGCCAGGCGCAGGTCACCGGCCCCGAGGGCGGCGTGCATGTCCTCGGCGGTCTTCATGTTGCACTTGTCGGCCAGTTTGTCGAAGTCCACGTGCGGCAGCGCCAGGCGCGCCAATTCGCGTTCGAGCATGACCTTGCCGGCGGCGACGTTCTGGTCGCGGTCCTGCAACTTGAACCAGTGGACGATCTTCGCCCGCGCCCGCGAGGTGGTGATGTAGCCAAGGTTGGAGTTCAGCCAGTCGCGGCTCGGCGAGCCGTGCTTGCCGGTGATGATCTCCACCTGTTCGCCGGTCTGCAGGCTGTAGCTGAGCGGCACGATACGCCCGTTGATCTTGGCGCCACGGCAGTTGTGACCGATCTCGGTGTGCACACGGTAGGCGAAGTCCAACGGCGTGGCGCCCTTGGGCAGGTCGATGGCGTGGCCGTCCGGGGTGAACACGTAGACCCGGTCCGGCTCGATATCCACACGCAGCTGTTCGGCCAGCCCACCGATGTCGCCGAGCTCCTCGTGCCACTCGAGCACCTGACGCAACCAGGAGATCTTCTCCTCGTAGTGGTCGGAGTTGCCCTTGACGTCGGTGCCCTTGTACTTCCAGTGCGCACACACACCCAGCTCGGCTTCCTCGTGCATGGCCGAGGTACGGATCTGTACTTCCAGCACCTTGCCGTCCGGGCCGATCACCGCGGTGTGCAGGGAGCGGTAGCCGTTCTCCTTGGGGTTGGCGATGTAGTCGTCGAACTCCTTGGGGATGTGCCGCCACAGGCTGTGCACGATGCCCAGCGCGGTGTAGCAGTCGCGCATCTCCGGCACCAGCACGCGCACCGCGCGCACGTCGTAGATCTGGCTGAACTGCAGGCCCTTGCGCTGCATTTTTCGCCAGATCGAATAGATGTGCTTGGCCCGCCCGCTGATGTCCGGCTTGATCCCGGCGGCGGTCAGTTCTTCGCGCAGCTGCTTCATCACATCGTTGATGTACTGCTCGCGATCGAGGCGACGCTCGTGCAGCAGCTTGGCGATCTGCTTGTACTGCTCGGGCTCCAGGTAGCGGAAGGACAGGTCCTCCAGCTCCCACTTGATATGGCCGATACCCAGGCGATGGGCCAGCGGCGCGTAGATGTCGAACACCTCGCGGGCCACGCGGTGGCGCTTCTCGTCGTCGGCATGCTTGACCGCACGGATCGCGCAGGTGCGCTCGGCCAGTTTGATCAGGGCCACGCGCACGTCGTCGACCATGGCCACCAGCATCTTGCGCAGGTTTTCCACCTGCGCCTGAGAGCCGAGTACCAGGGAGTCGCGCGGGTTCAGCGAGGCGCTGATCGCCGCCATGCGCAGCACGCCCTCGACCAGCTTGGCCACCACCGGGCCGAATTTTTCCTGCACGGTCTTGAGGGTGATCTTGCCTTCGCGCACGGCACGGTAGATCACCGCTGCGACCAGCGAGTCCTGGTCGAGCTTGAGGTCGGCGAGGATCTCGGCGATCTCCAGGCCGGTACGGAAACTGGAGTTGCCCTCGGCCCACAGGTTCTGTGCGGCATTGGCCTGCTGCTCGGCATCGCGGGCGAACTCGCAGGCGACTTGCAGCGCCGCGCGGTCCAGCGCCGGATCGGCCTTCAGGGTGTGGTCCAGCCACGCCTGCAGGTTGATGCTGCCGTCATCGTTGATCGGCTGATGAGCCCTGACCTGTACCATCTCTTACCTTCCCTACGGCGAGCGTTCGACTCGCAGAAATATCGCCAGCCTCTCTGGACTGGTCAGACTACGCGAGCATCCTAGCCCGCCTCGAATAACGCCATTGCCTCGACATGCGCCGTCTGCGGAAACATGTCGAGAATGCCGGCCCGTTTCAGCCGATAACCCTGGCGCACCAGCTCGGCCGCATCGCGGGCCAGGGTCGCCGGATTGCACGATACATAGACCAGGCGCCGGGCACCCAGCGTACCAATCTGCTTGACCACCTCGAACGCGCCGTCACGTGGCGGATCGAGCAATACCGCGTCGAACGCCTGCAGGGCCCAGCCGGCCTCGGCCAGCGGCTTCGACAGGTCTGCCCGGAAAAAGTGCAGATTGCCCAGACCGTTTGCCGCGGCATTTTCACGCGCGCGCTCGACCATCGCCTGCACCCCTTCCACCGCTACAACCTCGGCGACCTGCTGGGCCAGCGGCAGGGCAAAGTTGCCCAGGCCGCAGAACAGATCCAGCACGCGCTCGCCAGTCTGCGGTGCCAACCAGTCTAGTGCCTGTTCGACCATCGCCTGATTGACCGGCGCGTTGACCTGGACGAAATCGCCCGGGCGGTACTGCAGCTCCAGGTTCCAGGGTTCCAAACGGTAACCCAGGCTCAGTCCGGGCTGATCGGCCTCGGGCTCGCCGGCACCGTGCAGCCACAGCTGCGCCTGGTGCTCGCTACAGAAGCTGCGCAGGCGCGCCAGGTCGGCCTCGCCCAGCGGCGCCGTGTGGCGCAGCAGCAGGGCCGCCTGGGTGCCGTGGAACAGCTCGACGTGACCGAGTGCCTGGGGTTTTTCCAGGCTGCGCAGTAACAGCGGTAACGCGCGCAGCAAAGGCTGCAAGGGCTGTACCAGTACTGGGCAGTCGGCGATGGCGACGATGTCCTGGCTGGCCGCGGCGCGGAAACCCACCTCCAACTGCTTGGCCTTGACGTCCCAACGCACGGCGATACGCGCGCGGCGGCGGTAGGCAAACTCGGGGCCGACCAGCGGCGCGGCCCACTGCTCGGGCTCAATGCCGCCCACACGCTGCAGCTGCTCGCTCAGGCTGCGCTGTTTCAGGGCAAGCTGTTCGGCGTGCGGCAGGTGCTGCAGAGTGCAGCCGCCGCAGCTGCCGGCATGCGCGCAAGGCGGCTGACGACGCAGCTCCACGGCCTGCAGGATGCGCTCGGCGCGGGCCTCGACCACCTGGCTGCGGGCCGCCAGCACGCGCGCTTCGACCTCCTCGCCCGGCAGCGCGCCGGCGACGAACCAGCTGCGCCCTTCGAGGAAAGCGATACCGCGCCCATCGTTGGCCAGTCGCTCGATGCTGAGCTTCTGCTTCTTGCCCACCGGCACTTGCGCCTTGCGCTCGCCGCCACTGGGTTGGAAACGCAAGCCACCGCTGCGCTTGGCCATCTGGATTACCTGCTGATCGATACGCTGAACGTGGGCCGCAGCCTGGCTACGGCCGTGGAAATTACTGCGGGTCGTCGTAGACGCCGGTGGACAGGTAGCGATCGCCGCGGTCGCAGATGATCGCCACCATCACCGCGTTCTCCACTTCCTGCGACAGGCGCAGCATGGCCGCCACCGAACCGCCGGACGACACGCCACAGAAGATGCCCTCCTCGCGCGCCAGGCGGCGCATCACCTGCTCGGCTTCCAGCTGGCTCATGTCGATCACCCGATCCACTCGCGTGGCGTCGAAGATCTTCGGCAGGTATTCCTCGGGCCAGCGACGGATGCCGGGGATCGCCGAACCTTCCTGGGGCTGCAGGCCGACGATCTGCACCGCCGGGTTCTGTTCCTTGAGGTAACGCGACACGCCCATGATGGTGCCGGTGGTGCCCATGGAACTGATGAAGTGGGTGATGCTGCCCTGGGTCTGCTGCCAGATCTCCGGGCCGGTGCCGCTGTAGTGGGCGACCGGGTTGTCGCCGTTGGCGAACTGGTCAAGCACCTTGCCACGGCCATCGGCCTGCATCTGCAGGGCCAGGTCGCGGGCGCCTTCCATGCTGTCGACCAGGATCAGCTCGGCACCGTAGGCAGTCATCGCCGCCTTGCGCTCGGCGGTAGAGTTGTCCGGCATGATCAACACCATCTGGTAACCCTTGATCGCCGCGGCCATGGCCAGGGCGATGCCGGTGTTGCCGCTGGTGGCCTCGATCAGCACGTCGCCGGGCTGGATATCGCCGCGCTGCTCGGCGCGGCTGATCATCGACAGCGCCGGACGGTCCTTCACCGAGCCGGCCGGGTTGTTACCTTCCAGCTTCACCAGCAAGGTGTTGGAGGTGTTGCCGGGCAGGCGTTGCAGGCGAACCAGCGGGGTGTTGCCGATGCAATCGGCGATGGTGGGAAACTGCAGGCTCATGGCGAACTGAATGATCCGAATACAGAAAGGCGTCCATGATAACGGCAAACCGCCGCCCGCCATATCGCAGGAACCGCCCAGCTTGTTACCAATGCTTATATAGAGAGCCAAGCCGCTGTCAGCCATCCCGGTCAGCCGCTAAACTCCACCGACACTTACCTGCTGGAGAACCCCGTGTTCAAGGAACTCGGCATCAAGGGCCGCGTGTTGCTGCTCACCCTGCTGCCCACCAGCTTGCTGGCCCTGGTCCTGGGCGGCTACTTCACCTGGATGCAGCTGGCCGAACTGCGCGCCCAGCTGCAGCAACGCGGCGAACTGGTAGTACAGCAGCTCGCCCCTCTGGCCGCGCCGGCGCTGGCTAGCAACGACGCCAAGCTGCTCGAACGGCTGGCCCAGGAAACGCTCAACCAGGCCGATGTGCGCGCCGTCAGCTTCCTCTCCAGCGAACGCCAACCCCTAGCCCAGGCCGGCCCGAGCATGCTCAGCCCGCCGCCGCAGAGCGACGGCAGCCCGCTGGTGCAGAGCGGCGGCCAGGATGCCACGCGCTTCCTGCTGCCGGTCTACGGCCGCCACCGCAGTCTGGTCAGCGAGCAGAGCGATGCAGAGGCCAACCGCCTGATCGGCTGGGTCGAGCTGGAGCTGTCGCACCACCGCACCCTGTTGCAGGGCTATCGCAGCCTGTTCGCCAGCCTGCTGCTGATCGTCACCGGGCTGACCGTCACCGCCCTGCTCGCCCTGCGCATGAGCCGCACCATCAACGAACCGCTGCGCAGCATCAAGCAGGGTGTGGCCCAGCTCAAGGACGGCAACCTGCAGACGCGTCTGCCGGCCCTCGGCAACCATGAACTGGACGAACTGGCCTCGGGCATCAACCGCATGGCCGAGTCGCTGCAGAATGCCCAGGAAGAACTGCAGCACAGCATCGACCAGGCCACCGAGGACGTGCGACAGAACCTGGAGACCATCGAGATCCAGAACATCGAGCTGGACTTCGCGCGCAAGGAGGCCCTGGAGGCCAGCCGGATCAAGTCCGAGTTCCTCGCCAACATGAGCCACGAGATTCGCACCCCGCTCAACGGCATCCTCGGCTTCACCAACCTGCTGCAGAAAAGCGACCTGACCCCGCGCCAGCAGGACTACCTAGGCACCATCGAGAAGTCCGCCGAAAGCCTGCTGGGGATCATCAACGAGATCCTCGATTTCTCCAAGATCGAGGCCGGCAAGCTGGTGCTGGAAAGCATTCCGTTCAACCTGCGCGACCTGCTGCAGGACACCCTGACCCTGCTCGCCCCGGCCGCCCACGAGAAGCAGCTGGAGCTGGTCAGCCTGGTCTACCGCGACACCCCACTGTCGCTGCAGGGCGACCCGCAACGGCTCAAGCAGGTGCTGACCAACCTGGTCAGCAACGCGATCAAGTTCACCCGCGAAGGCACCATCGCCCTGCGCGCCATGGTCGAGGACGAGAGCGACGACCGCGCGCAGCTGCGCATCAGCGTGCAGGACACCGGCGTCGGCCTCTCCGACGAGGATCAACGCGCGCTGTTCCAGGCCTTCAGCCAGGCCGACAACTCGCTGTCGCGCCAGGCCGGCGGCACCGGCCTGGGCCTGGTGATTTCCAAGCGCCTGATCGAGCAGATGGGCGGCGAGATCGGCGTCGACAGCACGCCCGAGGAAGGTTCCGAGTTCTGGATCAGCCTGAGCCTGCCCAAGGCCCGCGATGACAGCGAAGACCTGCCGCGCGCGCCACTCAGCGGCCGGCGCGTGGCCATGCTGGAATCCCACGCGCTGGTCCATCAGGCCCTGATTCATCAGCTGGAAGATTGCGGCCTGCAGGTCCTGCCGTTCGCCAGTCTCGACGCCCTGCTCGAAAGCGTGGCCCAGCACCAGCAAAGCAAGCAGCCGATCGAACTGGCCGTGCTCGGCGTGCGCGTGCAGGAGCTGCCCCCGGAGCAGCTCAGCCAGCGCGTCTGGGACCTCGACCGCCTCGGCTGCAAGAGCCTGGTGCTGTGCCCGACCACCGAGCAGGCGCTGTACCACGAGAGCCTGCCGGACGCACACAGCCAGCTGCAGGCCAAGCCCGCCTGCACGCGCAAACTGCAACGCGCCCTCTCCGACCTGATCCATCCGCGCCAGCACAGAAGCGAAAGCCGCCAGCCGCTGACCAGCCGCGCACCGCGCCTGCTGTGCGTCGACGACAACCCGGCCAACCTGCTGCTGGTGCAGACCCTGCTCGGCGACATGGGCGCCGAGGTGGTCGCCGTGGACAGCGGCTACGCCGCCCTGGAAAGCGTGCAGCAGCACAGCTTCGACCTGGTCTTCATGGATGTGCAGATGCCCGGCATGGACGGCCGCCAGGCCACCGAGGCGATTCGCCAGTGGGAACAGGAGCGCGAGCGCAGCCCGATGCCGATCGTCGCCCTCACCGCCCACGCCCTCGCCAACGAGAAGCGTGCCCTGCTGCAGAGCGGCATGGACGACTACCTGACCAAGCCGATCAACGAGCGCCAGCTGGCCCAGGTGGTACTCAAGTGGACCGGCCTCGACCTGCGTGGCCAGGTGGTCACCAGTGCCGCCGACAGCGTGCCGGCCAGCAGTTCGCTGCAGGTACTGGATGCCGAGGAAGGCCTGCGCCTGGCCGCCGGCAAGGCCGACCTGGCCGCCGACATGCTGAGCATGCTGCTGGCCTCGCTGGCCGCCGACCGCCAGACCATCCGCCAGGCCCGCGACAGCGGTGACCGCAACGCCCTGCTCGAACGGGTGCACCGCCTGCACGGCGCCACCCGCTACTGCGGCGTGCCGCAATTGCGCGCCGCCTGCCAACGCAGCGAAACCTTGCTCAAACAAGAGAGCCCAGCCGCCCAGGGCGCCCTCGACGAACTCGACGCGGCCATCGCCCGCCTGGCCGAGGAGGCCGCCGTCAGCGCCTGAAGCCAGCCCACACCGGGCCTCTCCATTCATCGATTGGATGCAGACTGGCAACCTGCATCCCGCCTCAGGAAACCGCCATGCGCATCATCCTGTTCAGCAGCAAGCCCTACGACCGCGACAGTTTCCTCGCCGCCAGCGCGCCCGCCGACTGGCAACTGCAATTCCAGGAAGCCCACCTCAACCAGCACACCGCCGCACTGGCCGCTGGCTACCCGGTGGTCTGCGCCTTTATCAACGACGACCTGTCCGCCGCCGTGCTAGAGCGCCTGGCCGCCGGCGGTACACGCCTGATCGCCCTGCGCTCGGCCGGCTACAACCATGTCGACCTCGACGCCGCGCAGCAGCTCGGCCTGACCGTAGTGCGCGTGCCGGCCTACTCGCCCTTTGCCGTGGCCGAGCATGCGATCGCGCTGATCATGGCGCTCAACCGGCGCATCCACCGCGCCTTCAACCGCACCCGTGAAGGCGACTTCAGCCTGCACGGGCTGACCGGCTTCGACCTGCACGGCAAATGCGTCGGCGTGATCGGCGCCGGCAAGATCGGCCAGGCCTTTGCCCGCATCATGCGTGGCTTCGGCTGCACGGTGCAGCTGTATGACCCCTACCCGGTGAGCAACCTGAGCGAACTTGGCGCCCAGCAGGTCGGCCTCGACGAACTGATCGCCAGCAGCGACATCATCAGCCTGCACTGCCCGCTCAACGACGGCAGCCGCCACCTGATCGATGGCCCGCGCCTGGCGCAGATGAAACGCGGCGCCATGCTGATCAATACCGGCCGCGGCGCGCTGGTCGACACCCCGGCGCTGATCGGCGCGCTGAAAAGCGGCCAGCTCGGCTATCTCGGCATCGACGTCTATGAAGAGGAAGCCGAGCTGTTCTTCGAGGATCGCTCCGACCAGCCGCTGCAGGACGACGTACTGGCGCGCCTGCTGACCTTCCCCAACGTCATCGTCACCGCCCACCAGGCTTTCCTCACCCGCGAGGCGCTGGCGGCAATTGCCCGCGCCACTCTGGACAACATTGCCGCCTGGAGCGCGGGCCAGCCGGTCAATCGGGTAAGCGCCAGCGCGTGATAGCATTCGCGCTGATCTGGAGGACTCATGGCTCTACACGACTTTCGCTACACCCTGCTCAGCCCGCAACACACCCTGACCGAATGCCGCGCCCTGGTGCCCGGCCGTTACCAGGTCACCGGCAATGGCGGTGCCATCCAGAATGGCGACACCCTGCTGGTGACCCTCAAGGGCAGCCGCGAACTGACCCTGCGCCTGGAAGTGGAAAAGGTTCGTCGCCTGATCAATCCGCCAGGCCAGTGGGTCGCCGTAGCTACCGGCCCGGTGTTCCGCGAACTGGCTATCCTCAACTGGCAGGTGACCTGCGACAGCTGCGCCGCCCAGCTGGACTTCGAATTCGCGGTAGACGCCGCACTCGGCGAGAAGGCCCGCCCGGCCGCCGCCGATGCCCGCCTCCAGGAACTCGGCTGGCACGGCCGCAATGGCCAGCACCTTTGCCCCCGCTGCATGGAGAAAAGCGCATGAAGCCCACTCTAGCCCTGCTCGCCGCCAGCCTGGTCGGCTGCGCCGCCGACCCGGTGCAACTGGAAAGCGACAAGACCTATCGGGTCGAGTGGATCGGCGAGCGTCCGCTGATCGACCGCAGCCACCTGACCGTAACCCTCGGCGAAGACGGCCGCGCCTACGGCACCGCCGGCTGCAACCACTGGTTTGCCGCCTACACCCGTGAGGGCGACAAGCTGAGCTTTGAAACCGCCGGCAGCACCCGCAAGATGTGCGCCCCGGCGCTGATGGAGCAGGAACAGCGCTTCCTCGAAGCCTTGGGCCAGGTGCAGCGCTGGGATGTCTCGGGTATTGGCCAATTACGCCTGTGGCCGGCCGCGGGCAAGCCTATCCGCCTGTGGCCGGATGAAGGCTAAGTTTAGGCTGCTGTGGGTTGAGATCTTACTGACGACCACACGCCTATCCTGCCGAGGCACACCGCACAATCTGTCGTAGGGTGCGCCGTGCGCTTAATCCTGACGCGACTGGTTGCGCTGCTCCGCCAGGCGCTTGGCCAGCGCGTCCAGCTCGGGAATGGCCGTGTCCGGCAGCTTGCGCAGCACACCCTGAGTCACCTTCATCTGGCGAATGAAGCGCCGGCAATGGCGACACATGGCCAGGTGCGCACGCACACCCAGGCGCTCGCGCAGGTTCAACTGGCCATCGAGATAATCGCTGGAGTGGGCTACCAGTTCCTTACAGCTCAGCATTGGCCGGTCTCCTCGAAATGCTCCAGGGTGGCGAACACCTTGAGCCGCGCGCGGTGCAGCAGCACCCGCACATTGGAGAGGGAAAGCTCCAAAAGATTACAGATCTCTTCCAATTCCAGGCCCTGACGCTCGCGCAGCAGCAATACGCTGGACTGCATCTCGGAGAGGCTGGCCAGGGTCTTTTCCAGGCACTGGCGCAACTCTTCCTCGCTCAGCAGGGCTTCGGGCGAGTCCTCGTGCCAGGCATTGGGCGGCGTCTGCCAGTGGCCATCGGCGGCGAAACGCTCGCCACCGACACTGCCGTGGGGCCCGGGCAGGTCATCCAGCAGCACTTCGCGGCGATTTTGCTTGAGGCGGGTCTTGGCCGTGTTGGCGGTGATGGTCAGCAGCCAGGTCTTCAGGCTGGAGCGCTGCTGGAAACCCTCCAGGTTGCGCACCACGGCCAGCCAGGCGTCCTGCACCACTTCGTCGGCATTGCGACTGCCAACGATGGCGTAGGCCACCGCGCGCATGGCGCCCTGGTAGGTGGCGACCAGCTCGCGGAAAGCCAGTTGCTCACCGGCCAGCAGGCGGGCCAATAGCTGCTGTTCATCCATAGCAAGTTCCAAGAAGGGTTTAGGTCGTCGCGAGCGCAGGCCAGGTGGCGAAACGTAGTAACAGCCGCAGGCTGGTCAAACAGGTGAGGACGCGCAGCTTACGAGTTGTAAATGAGCAGTCCGAACCTGTTTTCAACGACGCATGGCCAAGCGCAGCAGACATTAACCCTTCTTGCGCAGGATCACGCTGCCGATGGAATACCCCGCACCGAAGGAGCTGAGCACGCCCAGCGCGCCACTCGGCAGGTCGTCCTGGTGCTTGTGGAAGGCAATCACCGAACCGGCCGAACTGGTGTTGGCGTAGGTGTCGAGAATCACCGGCGCCTCGCCTTCCTCGGCATCACGGCCGAGCAGCTTGCGGGCGATCAGCAGGTTCATGTTGAGGTTGGCCTGGTGCAGCCAGAAGCGCTTCACGTCGCTGACGTTGAGCTGGTTCTCGTCGAGGTGGGCGGCGATCAGCTCGGCGACCATCGGGCAGACTTCCTTGAACACCTTGCGGCCTTCCTGGACGAACAGCTTGTCCGGCGCGCCGATGCCCTCTTCCGCCGCGCGGTTGAGGAAACCGAAGTTGTTGCGGATGTTGTTGGAGAACTGGGTCAGCAGCTTGGTGCCGACGATGTCCCACTGGTATTGCGAGGTGGCCAGATCGGCACGTTCGACGATCACCGCGGTGGCCGCGTCGCCGAAGATGAAGTGGCTGTCGCGATCGCGGAAGTTCAGGTGGCCGGTGCAGATTTCCGGGTTGACCATCAGCACCGCGCGGGCCTGGCCAGTCTGGATTGCAGTGGTGGCGGCCTGGATGCCAAAGGTGGCCGAGGAGCAGGCCACGTTCATGTCATAGCCCCAGCCGTTGATGCCGAGGGCGGCCTGCACTTCGATGGCCACGGCCGGGTAGGCGCGCTGCAGGTTCGAGCAGGCGACTATGACGCCGTCGATATCGGCGACGGTCTTGCCGGCGCGCTGCAGGGCTTCCTTGGCGGCGCCCACGGCCATCTCGCAGAGAATGCCCCACTCCTCGTTGCTGCGTTCGGCAATGCGCGGAGTCATGCGCTGCGGGTCGAGAATGCCGGCCTTGTCGATCACGAAGCGGCTCTTGATGCCCGACGCCTTCTCGATGAAGGCAGCATTGGACTCGGTCAGCGCCGCCATTTCGCCGCGCTCGATGGCCTCAGCGTTGTCGGCGTTGAACTGCTGTACATAGGCATTGAAGGATTCGACCAGCTCGTCGTTGGAGATGCTGTTCGCCGGGGTATACAGGCCAGTGCCACTGATTACGGCTTTGTGCACGGGGCGTTCCTCTTGTTCTGGGTCGTCGGCGCGACCAGTTGTGCGATAAGCCTGCAGCCAGCCGCAGGCAGAAATTCTTGGTCAAGCGAGGCGTCAGCGCCAGGCAGTGGCACGTCCCGCTTGAAAACGTCGAGTTTGCCACAGCCGGGGCCGCACCGCTGCTTCGGCAGACTGTCGGCGGGCTACCCCGGTGTAACTGGAGATGCTTGCCACAGCGAGTGAGACACAGCAAAGAAGCAGGTATTTTCGCCAATCATGCGGCCAAATGGCGCGTAGCTCAGCACCACGACGACAGGCCTACCGCGCACAGGCATGCCCGCACTGGGCCCCGTGCGGCCCACCCGCTCGCCTTGCACGAGCGGGTGGGCGACTGATCAATTGCAGTTGGCGTTCGGGGTAGCCGCGACCACGGTACTGAAATGGTAGCTGTAGTCGCCGCCGACCGCCTGGGTACCACTGCTGCCGGCATGCTCGCCGATGATCCAGGTCTGCGCCTTGGGAATGCCGCCGTCGGCATAGGCGGCGATGTCGGTGGTGGCGTTGCCGTAGGCGCGCACGATGTTCAGGCCGACCTGCTCGCGCAGGTACTTCACATAATTGGTCTTGTGCGCCTGGGTGTCCGGCGGGATCGGGCCGTCGCCGTAGGGGTTGGAGCGGTAGTGCCACTGCGGGATGCCCTGATAGTCGAACCACTGGCGGGCATCCTTGGTCACCCAGTAGGGCCGGGCGGTGAGAAACACCAGTTGGTAGCCCTTGTCGCGATAGGCCTTCACCGTCTGCGGCGCGTAGTAGTAGGCCTGCGCGGTCTTGACCCCGACATAGTCGGCATAGGCCTCGAAGTCGTTGATGGTCAGGGTGCCGTCGATGTCGAACAGCACGGCCGGGCGGTTCGGGTCGACCACGCTGAGGTAGCCGTCGACCTGGCTGAGGTCGCCCTCAACCACGAAGCGCAGGCGGTACTCGCCCACCGCGCGGGTGCCGGTATTGACGTTGATCTTGCCGTCGCTGTCGGTGGTGTAGCGGCCCAGGTAGCTCCAGCCGCTCATGCCGGTACCGTACAGGTAGGCGTGCACGTACTCGCCTTCCAGATCCTTGTGCAGCACGGCGTCGTAGTCGAACTTGGCGGTAACGGTGGCGGCCTGGCCGCTACGCACCATCTGGTCGTGGACCATATGCCAGGGCTTGTACAGGCCGGCCAGCACCGTGCTGCCGAAGTTGCGAAAGCTCTTCTTCGCCGGCTTGGTGAAACTCGGCGGGTTGGCGGGGCTTTGGAAGTCGGGGCACTGGGCGCTGACCTGGGCACTCAGGGCCAGCAGGGTGAGAGCTGCGAGAACACGCATCGCTACATTTCCTTATGGTTCGTTGTTGTTATGGCGCATCCCCAAAGCGGGGAGCGCTAGAAGTTAAGCAGCGATTGTTAAGCCGACATGAATACCCAGAGCGCCACCACGCACGGCCGAGCGTGCCACGCCCGCCGACAGGCTCTGGCGTGAGGCTGGCAATCCCTTGATCGGCGCCTCGACTTTGCCGACGTGTGATCGACATCACCTATCGTCCACCACCGATCGGGCGCTGCCGAGCCGGCGCGCAGCGGATCTGAGGTTGCGGGTCGGAATCGCCCCGCAGGACGTCGCAGCAAATCTGATCCAGACTGGGTTGAGCCTGCGTCACGCAGGCAGTGCGCCACCGGGAGATGGCCGGGCCACACCGCGAGGAAGCCCACTGCAGTACGCCCCTCTGCCGCCATAGCCCACGCACATACCGCCCTTCCACCATCGAGGATGCTGACGTGTTCGCCGCAAATACCATTTTCCTGGTGGTCGACGATGTCGAGTCCATGCGCAAGATCAACGCCGCCCAGCTACGCACCCTCGGCGCCCACAATATTCTCCTGGCCAACAATGGGGCCGACGCCCTGCGCATCCTCACCCGCCAGCCGGTCAACGTGATCCTCTCGGACTGGAACATGCCGGTGATGGACGGCCTGGAGTTGCTGCAGACGGTGCGTGCGCACCCGCGCCTGGCGCACCTGCCGTTCATCATGATCACCGCCGAATCGGACCGCGCGCAGATCCTCCAGGCGGCAGAAGCCGGGGTCAGCGACATTCTGCTCAAGCCCTATACCAGCCAGGAAATGGGCCAGCGGGTCGAGCGCGCCATGCAGCGGCAACCGCGCGAGCCCGTTGCGCACCGCACCACCGCAGCGGCCAGCCCCGAGGCGCCCGGCGCCGCAGCCGAGCGCTCGGAGCAACCGCGCGAGAAGCAGCGCCCCACCCTGCTGGTGGTGGACGACATACCGGACAACCTGATGCTGATCTCCGGCCTGTTCAAGGACGAGTTCCGCGTGCGCATCGCCCACAACGGCCAGAAGGCACTGGATATCTGCACCTCGGATGACCCGCCGGACCTGCTGCTGCTCGACATCATGATGCCCGACATGGACGGCTTCCAGGTGGCCGAGCAGTTGCGCGAACACCCCACGGCCTGCAACCTGCCGCTGATCTTCATCACCGCCATGACCGATGCCGAGTCCCGCCAGAAAGGCCTGGAGCTGGGCGCCGTGGACTTCGTGACCAAGCCGATCGACCCCGCGCTGCTGCAACTGCGGGTACGCAACCTGCTGCGCTATGTGGCGCTGCACAAGAACCTGCAGACCGACTACGACAACATGCTGGAGCTCAGCCGCCTGCGCGAGGATGTCGAACGCATCACCCGTCACGACCTCAAGGGCCCGCTGGCCGGGATCATCGGCCTGGTGCAGAACCTGGCCAACGAATGCAAGCTGAAACCGCAGCAGGCCGAAATGCTCCATCTGGTGGAAGAAAGCAGCCTGCAGCTGATGCAGATGGTCAACCTGTCCAACGAGCTGTACAAGATCGAAACCGGCCGCTTCCAGCTGGACGCCAAGCCGATCGACCTGGCCCTGATGCTCCGCCGCCTGCTGGGCACCAGCGGAGCGGCCTTCGCCGAAAAGGAGCTGCAGCTGGATCTGCAACTAGCGAAAGGCGGCAACCCTCAGGGCCTGGGCGACGCCATGCTGTGCTACTCGCTGCTGCAAAACCTGCTGAAGAATGCCTGCGAGGCCGCCCCACCACAGAGCCAGGTGAACCTGCGCCTAAGCCAGGAGGATGGGCGGGTACAGCTGTGCATGGAGAACCATCCGGCCGTGCCGCTGGAAATCCGCGAACGCTTCTTCGACAAGTTCGCCACCTACGGCAAGCAGGGTGGCACCGGCCTCGGCACCTACTCGGCGAAGCTGCTCAGCGAGGCGCAGCACGGCCAGCTAGAGCTGCAGGTCGATGATGACGCGGATCTGACCCGGCTGCTCTTCTCCCTGCCCAGTGCAGCTGCCCAGCCGCCGGTTTGAACAGCCCGCCGCAGCCAAACGCCAACCTGCCGTGATGCCGCTGGCGTAATGGCGGTCAACGCGGCAACCTTGGGCCAGCTGCCACCGAGAGACGGACATGCACCTGCACACCTGGCTGATCTACCTGATCGCGATTACCGGCCTGGCCCTGACGCCCGGCCCCAACGGCCTGCTCGCCCTCACCCACGGCGCGCTCTACGGCCACCGGCGCACGCTGTGGACGATTGCCGGCGGCGTGCTCGGTTTCGTGCTGCTGATGGCCCTGTCGATGTTCGGTCTCGCCGCCCTGCTGCAGGCCTCGGCCAATGCCTTGAGCCTGCTCAAGTGGCTGGGCGGCGCCTACCTGATCTGGCTCGGCATCCAGCTCTGGCGCGCACCGCCGGTGCAGCTCACGGCGGTCGCACCCGGCGCCTTGAAAGCCGGCCCGGTATTGTTCCGCCAGGGCCTGCTATCGGCCATGTCCAACCCCAAGGTGATTCTGTTCTACGGCGCCTTCCTGCCGCAGTTCCTCGATCCGGCTGGTAACCTCTGGCTGCAATTTGCCGTGATGGCACTGACCTTCGCCCTGGTCGAGGGCCTGGTGGAATACCTCCTGGCGCGTCTTGCCCAGCGCATCCGGCCGTGGCTGGAGCGCAGCGGCAAGACCTTCAACCGCTGCTGCGGCGGCATGTTCGCGGCGATGGGCACGGCCCTGCCACTGACGCGCTGAAACCGCCAGCGAAAGGGTTTGCGCCCACGCTTGTGGTTAAACTATGCACTGCGCCAGTCACCTGGCAGTCCCTCGCCAACCCGGTACCGCCATGCGCTTGTTGCCACTTGCCCTGCTGCTATTGAGCGCAGCCCTCGGCGCCGAAGAGCGGCCCTTGCGCTTCTCCGTGACCGAGAGCTGGGCCATGCCGATGATGCAGATCGACAACGGCAAGGCCTCCGCCGGCATCCTTTACGACCTGCAGATGCGCCTGGCGCAAAAGGTCGGCCGGCGCGCCGAACTGATGGTGATGCCACGCCTGCGGGTGCAGCAGATGCTGGTGCGCGGCGAGATCGACGTGCGCTGCTACGTCAACCCGGCCTGGCTGCACGAGTCGCACTACCAGTACATCTGGAGCGTGCCGTTCATGGTCCAGCGCGATGTGCTGGTGAGCCGCGTGCACGACCAGCCACCGCCCCCCGCCCAAGCCCAGGGCGAGCTGGTCGGCACCGTGCTGGGTTTCATCTATCCCAGACTGGAACCGCTGTTCGCCAGTGGCCACCTGCGCCGCGACGACGCGCGCACCCAGGAGCTGGCCCTGGAAAAACTGGAAGCCCATCGCTACCGCTATGCGGTGAGCAACGACATGGCGCTGCAGTGGTACAACCGTCGCCAGCCGCCGGCGCGCCAGCTGCAAGCAATCAGCGAACTGAGCGCCGACCTGGTCGCCTGCATTGTCCGTGACGCACCGGATGTGCCGACCATGCCCCTGCTGCGCGCCCTGGTACAGATGAGTAACGACGGCGAGTTCGAGGCCATCCTCGCCAAGTACCGTTAGGCATCTGCCGCTGATCAGCGCGGGCCCGCTCTGGCAGCCACTCGGCTAGCCTTGCAAGAGGGGGATCACTCATTCCGTCAGCGACGGGAAGGAGGAGCCATGAGCATGGCCAACTGGCGCATGCAGGGTGACGAGTTCGCCACCTGCAACTGCAACTGGGGCTGTCCCTGCCAATTCAGCGCGCTGCCTAGCCACGGCAAGTGCGAAGCCGTGGTGGCGATGCGCATCGACCACGGTTACCTCAATGAGACGATCCTCGACGGCCTGGTCTGGGTCGCCACCTTCGCCTGGCCTGGCGCCATTCATGAAGGCAACGGACGTTGCCAGGTGTTCATCGAACAAAGTGCCAGCGCCGCCCAGCGCCAGGCCCTGCTGACCATCCTCAGCGGCGCCGAGACCGACCCCGGGGCGACCGTGTTCCAGGTCTTCGCCAGCACCATCAGCGAGATGTTCGAGCCACAATTCGTCGCTATCGAATTGCAGGTGGATGTCGCCGCCCGCCAGGCCAAGGTCAGCATCCCCGGCGTGCTGGAGGCGACCGGCGAGCCGATCCGCAACCCGGTCAGCGGCGAAGCCCAGCGCGTACGCCTGGTGCTGCCCGACGGTTTCGAGTTCACCGAGGCGGAAATGGCCAGCGGCAGCTACGTCACCCACAACCAGGTACGTATCCAGTCGCAGAACAGCCACGGTCACTTCGCCCACCTGCACTTCACCGGGCGCGGCGTCGTGCGCTAAGCGATGCAGCCCGCACCGGCCGCGAGCAAGCGCCTGCTCGATCATGGGCAATGGCGCCTGCTCGGCTGCCTGCTGGCGCTGATCGCCCTGGCCTGGTTCGAACTCTGGCGCATGAGCCAGGCCATGGTCGCGCCTGGCGGCATGCTGGACATGGCCATGGCTGGCATGCCGATGCCCTGGAGCCTGACCGACGCCGCGCTGATGCTGGCCATGTGGCTGCTGATGATGCTGGCGATGATGCTGCCCAGCGCCCTGCCCATGCTGCTGCTCTACCAGCAATTGCTCAAGCGGCGCCTGCCGACCGGCCAGCACCTGCTGGCCATGAGCCTGTTCATCGCCGCCTACTTGCTGGTCTGGGGCGGTTTCTCGCTGCTCGCCACTCTGTTGCAGTGGTGGCTCGATCACCTGAGCCTGCTTAGCCCCGAACTGCGCAGCACCAGCATCTGGCTGGCGGCCGCCCTGCTGTTCGGCGCCGGGCTGTATCAGTGGCTGCCGCTGAAACAGGCCTGCCTGCGGCACTGCCAGGGCCCGGTGCTGTTCCTCGCCGGGCACTGGCGCCCCGGCGTCAGTGGCGGCTGGTCCATGGGCCTGCGCCACGGCCTGTATTGCCTGGGTTGCTGCTGGGCGCTGATGGGCCTGCTGTTCGTGGTCGGGGCGATGAACCTGCTGTGGGTAGCGCTGATCGCCGCCTATGTGCTGCTGGAAAAACTGCTGGCCAGCGGCCCCTGGCTGGCCCGTGGCGCCGGCCTGCTGCTGATGGGCTGGGCACTGCACCTGCTGTTGCCGGCCTGGATATAGACGAACGGGCTGTGGCTCAGGACAGTTTTCGTGCCGCGCGGATCGGCTAGCAGGCCGCTGAAAAATGTTGACGAGGCAGCCGAGACAAGGCGAAAACGGCCGAAAAATCGCAGTTTACGCGTTGTAAATGAGCATTTTGAGGCAGTTTTCAACGCAGTATCGGCAACGCAGGTAGTTTTTCAACGGCCTGCTAGACTGCCGCCTCCCATCCTCGTAAGGACACGCCATGGACAACGTCTACAAAGCCCCCGAAGCCGCCCTCATCGACCCCGCCACGACAGCTGGCGGCACCGCCTTCTTCGTCACCTCGATCCGCAAGATGGCCATCCTCTATATCGCCACCCTGGGCATGTACGTCCTCTACTGGGGCTACAAGCAGTGGGACAGTCAGCGCCACAGCATGCCCAAGCGGATCATGCCGGTGTGGCGCTCAATCTTTATCATCTTCTTCATGCACAGCCTGGCGCGCCGGATTGGCGAGCGCCTGCAGGCCCAGGGCCAGCCACTGGGGAAACCCAGCGGCGCCGCGACCCTGTTCGTGGTGTTGGTGGTGCTGGGCGGCGTGCTCGGCAGCGTCACCTCGCGCAACGATGTGCCGGTCATCCTCGATATCCTGGCGCTGCTCCTGCAACTCGCCTCGTTGCTGCCGATGATCAGCATCCAGCGCCAGGCCAACCTGGCCAGCGGCGACCCGGAAGGTGCCAGCAACAGCAGCATGTCCGGCAGCAACATCGCCTTCCTGATCCTTGGTGGCCTGCTCTGGCTGCTCTATCTGGCCGGTCTGGTGATGATCATCCTACTCGGCGGCGCCTGATTCACTTCGCCAGAGCCAAACCCGGCTCTGGCCCCTCCTCACAACCCCGACTTCAACTTGCTGAACGCCCGCGTCAGCGCCCGGTTGAAGGCGGGACTGTTGTCGTTCTTGGTGTACAGCTTGGCGCGCAGCTCCTGCGGCGGATAAGTGCCCGGATCGGCGAGGATCGTCGGATCGACCGTGGCATTCGCCGCCGGCACCGCGTTGGCGTAGTAGATGCTGTTGCTGATGGCGCCGATCACTTCGGGGGTCATCAGGTGATCCATCAGCGCCAGCGCTTCTTGCGGGTGCGGCGCATCCTTGGGGATGACCATCGCATCGAACCAGATCAGCGTGCCTTCGCGCGGGATGCTGTAGTGCAGGCTGTAGGGCTTGCCCGCCTGCTGCGCCTGGCCGGCGGCGATCGACACGTTGCCGTTCCACGACATCGCCAGGCAGGTATCGCCATTGGCCAGGTCGGCGATATTGCGGTCATTGTCGAAGTAGCGGATCGACGGCCGTACCTTGGCCAGGTGCGCTTCGGCCAGCTTGAGGTCGTCGAGGCTCTGCTTGTTGATGTCCAGCCCCAGGTAGCGGAAGGTCGCGGCGAACACCTCGTTGGGATCATTGAGGAAGCTCACCCCGCAGTCGGCGAACTTGGCCACCACCTGCGGATCGAGCAGCATCGCCCAACTGTCGGTCGGCGCCTCGGCCATGCGCTTGGCAATGGCCTCCTTCTGGTAGCCGACACCGGTGGTACCCCACACATACAGCCCGGCATAGCGGTTGCCCGGATCGAAGGCGGCCATATGCCCGGTGAACTCAGCATCCAGCCCGGCGAAGTGCGGCAACGCAGCCTTGTCCAGCGGCTGCAACGCGCCACTGCTGATCGCCCGCTGCAGGTGCTGGCCGGCGGTCAGCACCAGGTCATAGCCACTGCGCCCGGTGAGCAGCTTGGTCTCCACGGTTTCCAGCGAGTCGAAGTGATCGGCCACCACCTTGATCCCGGTCTTCTTTTCGAAGGAAGACAGGGTGTCCGGCGCCAGGTATTCGTTCCAGATGTACAGGTTGACCTGTTTCGCGGCCTCGGCCGCCTGCGCATTCGCGCAGGCGGCCAGCCCCAGAGCCAGCAGGGTTGCGTGCAGTCTCATGAGCATCTCCTAGGCGCGCTTGGGCGCGGCGTATTGCGGCATGGTGATGCAGGCGACGTTGCCGCCACCGAGGAGGATCTCCCGCGAGTTCTCGATGCCAAGGATGCGGTGCTTGGGGAACAGCTCGGCCAGGGTGGCCTGGGCGACACGGTCGCAGGGGTCGTTGAACAGCGGCACGACGATGGCCGAGTTGCCGGCGTAGTAGTTGATGTACGAGGCGCAGATCTGCGTGCCGGCCTGGCGCGTATGGGTGGCGTCGTCCTGGTCCAGACCATCGGCCTCTTCCGCCGTCCACTCCAGCACGCGCGGTTGCGGCAGCTTGTGCACTTCCAGCGCGCGGCCCTGGGCGTCGCGGGTGCTGCGCAGGATGTCGTAGGCCTCCTGGTAGATTTCCCACTGCGGGTCGTTGCGGTCGTCGGTCCACTGCTGCACCACCACGCCGGGGCGCACGAAGCAGGCCAGGTCGTCGATATGGCCGTCGGTTTCGTCGAACTTGCAGCCGCGCGGCAGCCAGATCACCTGCTCGGCACCGAGGTAATCCTGCAGGCGACGGGTCATCTCGTCCTTGCCCAGATGGGCGTTGCGGTTGCGGTTGAGCAGGCACTGCTCGGTGGTCAGCAGGGTGCGCTGACCATCAGTCTGGATGCCACCCATCTCGGCGATGAAGGGCGCGCGGTAGCGGTCGTAGCCTTCGATCTCGAGGATCTTCTGCGCGATCTGGTCGTCCTTGTCCCAGGGGTAGTAGAGGCCGCCGTCGAGGCCGCCGTAGGCGTTGAACTCGAAGTCCACGCCGCGCACCTCGCCGCTGTCGTCATTGACCAGAAAGGCCGGGCCGCTGTCGCGGAACCAGGTGTCGTTGCAGGTCATTTCCACCACCCGCACATGGGCCGGTAGCTGGCGGCGGGCGTTGGCGTACTGGCTGGCCGAAGCGCACACGGTGACCGGCTCGCTGGTCGCGATGGCGCTGACGATATCGACCCAGACCTTTTGCGCCGGCTTGGCACCGTTGCGCCACACGTCGGTGCGCTCCGGCCAGCCGAGCCAGCAGCGGGCCTTGGGTTCGAATTCACCGGGCAGGCGGAAGCCGTCGGTTTTCGGGAGAGAGGTCAGGGAACGGGCCATTGCTAGGTACTCGTCGGTGGCTGTTGGATAGCTCGACAGTACCCGTGGCAGAGCGCCCGCGACCAATGACCATTATCGCGGGATAGATGAATCTAATTCAGATATTGGCCAGCTGATCAGTGAACCATTCGACGAACTGCGCCACCGCTGGCTTATCCAGGCGCAACCGTTCGCAGACCAGCGCGTACTGCCCGAGCGAAGCCACGCTGGCGGCAAACGGGCGCACCAGGCGGCCACTGGCCAGGTCCTCGGCGCTGGTCAGGTTGTCGCCGATGGCCACGCCCTGGCCGCGCGCGGCGGCTTCCATGGTCAGCCCGGCATGGCCGAGGTAGAGATGGCGCTGCGGCTGGATATCGCCGGCGTGGGTGGTCAGCCAGGCGGTCCAGGTCTTGCCGTCCTGGTCGTCGTGCAGCAGGCAGTGGCGGGCCAGGTCGCGCGGGTGTTTGAGTGGCAACTGGTTGAACAGGCCGGGGCTACATACCGGGAAAAACAGCAGAGTCGGCAATGGCCGCACGAAGTAGGTGCTGCCATCGGTCGGGCCGGTGCCGTAGGTAATCGCCAGGTCGATTTCCTCGCCCGGCTGGGTCGCTTCCAGCGGTTGCTCATAGAGGTGCAGGGTGATCTGCGGATAGCGCTCGCTGAAATCCGCCAGGCGCCCGATCAGCCACTTCTGCGCCAGCTCGGCGGTCACCGCGATGCGCAGTTGCGCCTGGGAACCGGGGTCACGCAATTCATCACAGGCCTCGCCGATCAGCTCGAAGGCCTGCTGCAGGCTGCGCAACAGGCGCTTGGCCTGCGGCGTGGGGCGCACTTGGCGGCCGTCGCGCTGGAATAACTGCGTGCCGAGTTGCTCTTCGAGCTGGCGAATCTGGTGGCTGACCGCGCTATCGGTGACGCACAGCTCGGCAGCCGCGCGGCCGAAATGGGCATGCCGCGCGGCACACTCGAAGGTGCGCAGGGCGGTGAGAGAGGGCAGGCGACGCATGGCAACTGGCTTCCCGGCAAAAGCCGGCATGCTTGCTCAGCAGGCACGCCGGCATCCAGTGGGGTGACGCTGGCGGCTCTTCAGAGCCTACCGGGGTCACTCAGAGCCTTTTCACGATTTTCTGAATTAGAGCCAGGCAAGGCGAAAATGACCGAGGGAGCGGAGTTTACGAGCTGTAAATGAGCATCCCGAGGTCATTTTTAACGCGGCATGGCCGACAGTCAGGAGATCGTGAACAGGCTCTCAGGGCTTGGGCATATCCGGGCGAATATCGAAACCACCCTTGTTCTCGCTGACGATGCGGAAGGCGTAGGTCTCACCGGCCGTCACCGGCACCGCCAGCTCGCGCAACAGGCGGCCCATGCTGCACAGGGTGTCGTCCTGCTTGTCCAGGGTGATACCCACCACCCGCGTGCCCGCCGGCACCTGGAAGGTCGCCACCTCACCGATGCCGATACGCGCCGCTACCTGGCGATCCACTTCGATGGCCACATAGCAGCCGCCGCCCATCATGCCCAGGTCACGGTTGACCACGATCTGCCCAGCCCCTTCACGCACTTCCTGGAAAGCCAGCAGGCGGTCGGCCGGCACCGGTTGCACATGCTCCGGATCGGCACGAAAGGACGAACAACCGGCCAGCAACAGCAACGGCAGAACTGCAGAGATCAAGCGCATGGAAGCCCTCCTTGGGCGATCTGGGATGCACCCCAGTATTGGCGCTTTCGGCGCTACGACTCAAGTAGTGCCCGGTCAGTCTGCTGCGGAGTCGATGGGCCAGGGCGGAAAACCTGGCGTTGCTCAGTGTTCCAGCCAGGTCCGACGCAACTGCGCCATGCTGCCATCCGCCTTGAGCCGCAGCAGCTCGGCCTGCCAGCGCGCGACCAGCTCGTCCGGCAAGGCCCGGGAAAAGCTCAGGTAGCTGATCGCCGGGGCCACACGATAGACCTGCTCCACCGCATCGGCCTCGACCTTGGCACGCGCCAGCAGATCGGGCACTTGCAGCTCATCCATCGCCAGCAGCGGTTGCCGGCCGGCCAGCAGCATGAGCATGGCCGTCAGTGAGGTCTCGGACAGCACCAGATTGCTGAAGCCTTCACCCTGCAGGAAGGTGTGGGTGTAGAAGGCCCGCGGCAGCAGGATTCCGGAAAATTGCTTGGCTTCAGCCAGGCTGGCAATCCGGATGCCCGAGCCGGCGCGCGCATAGAAGCTGGTCCGCGACTCCAGCAACGGCCCCACCCACTTGAACAGGCTCTCGCGCTCGACCGTGCGCTTGGGGCAGACCAGCACGATGTTGGGCTCGGCCAGACCGATCTGGTAGGCACGCGACCAGGGCAACACCTCGATCGGCGTGGTGTCTCCCAGGCGCTGCTGGATCGCCTTGACCACCTCGACACAGAAACCGGTCACCTGGCCGTCACGCGTGAACGCCAGTGGCGGCACCTCGGTCGTGAGGATGCGCAGCTCAGCCGCCACGCCGACCGTGCTGCCAACCAGCAGAAGCAGAACCAGCATCCCTGCCCAGCGAACCGCTGCAGCCCTCATCGCCTGACTCCATGGGTGTCGAGTTCTAGGTATAGGCCCACGGTCGACCACATACCAGCCAGCTCGGCATGACGCGCCAGTCAGTTGTTTGTGTGAGCTGCAAAAAACTGGCTAAGGCCGGCGAGCGTTGCACGGGCGCACAGTGGCCGCGCCGACGAAAAGGCCCGCTGCCCAGCGGAGTCACTGCAGCTGGAGTCCTGAGCCAAGGTCGCAACCGGCCTGACATCGGCTTTAGCCGACTGGGATCTGCCGGCCAGGTATACTCCTGCCCCTTCCCCTCTGGCTCGCCGTGAACCGTCATGACTTCCAAAACCTCGCCTGACCAAGCCACCGCTGCCACTCAGAGCGAAGTAACGCTCGACGCCGATGGCGCAGCCAGCCCAGCCGAACCATCCGGCAAGCCGGTGATTCCTGCCTTCAGCTTCCCCTTTGCGCCAGCCACCTTCGCGCCGGGCAAGGGCGACAATCAGCCCTGGCACCAGAAGGGCAACAAATCCGCGCACGAGAAGAAGATCGGCGCCGCCCCACCCGGGACTCGCCGCTCGATGGGCAAACGTTAAGCGCCTCTGTTTGGGATCTTTTTTGCAGTGCCATAGCGGCGTGTGAAGGGGGTCCGGAGCACCTCCCCTGTCTCGTTCATAGGAGCAGGAGGTAGAACGAGGCAGTCAGCCGAAGCCAGGGGACAGAGACCGCGGGCCAATGCCCTCTCCCCCAGCCCCTCTCCCACAAGTGGGAGAGGGGAGTTTCCGAGATCAGCCAAAGGTTCTACGCGCCGGCTGATGCCTGCGTGACTGCCGGCCAAAGCGGGTAGGCAGCGCCCAGGCTTTGCACTAGCCTTGGCGCCGCCATTCGATGCCAGCCCAGCGGACGCTCCCATGTTCAAACGCAGCTTCAATTCGCTTCTCACCACCTGGCTGGCCGGCCTGCTGGCGCTGTTGCCGCTAGCCCTGAGCCTGGCCCTGCTGGGCTGGCTGGTGAGCCTGCTCAACCAGCTGATCGGCCCCACCAGCTTTGTCGGCAAACTGTTCGCTGAGCTGGGCCAGCCCTTCGTCAGCAGCCCATTGCTGGCCTGGTTGCTCGGCACCCTGGCGCTGCTGGTGGCGCTCTATCCGCTCGGCCTGGCCGTGCAGCTCGGCCTCAAAGGCCCGCTGCGCCGCCTGTTCGACCGCACCCTGCGGCGCATCCCGCTGCTCGGCAACCTGTATGGCCTGGCCGATCGCTTCGTCGGCCTGCTCGACCAGCAGGAAGGCGCCGACCTGGCAGCCATGCGTCCGGTCTGGTGCTTCTTCGGCGGTGACGGCACGGCGGTGCTGGCCCTGCTGCCCAACCCGCAGCCCATCGAGATCGACGGCCGCGCCTACCACGCCATTCTGGTGCCGACCGCGCCCGTACCGGTCGGTGGCGGCCTGCTGTATGTGCCGGTGGAGTGGGTCAAGCCGGCGGAGATGGGCATGGACCGCTTCACCAGCATCTATGTATCGATGGGCATCACCCCGCCCTGATCGCCTTCACAGTTCCCCGCCGGCAGCCTAGGCTTGGGGCTCTCGCCCACTGACGGAGAAGCCCCATGCGCAACCTGCTACTCGGCCTACTGCTTTGCGGCAGCACCTTTGCCCAAGCCGCCATCCAGACCCGCGAGATGCTCTATACCGGCCCCGATGGCACCCAGCTGATCGGCTACCTGGCCTGGGACGATGCCATCGCCGGTGCCCGCCCCGGGGTGGTCGTGGTGCATGAGTGGTGGGGCCTGAACGACTACGCCAAGCGCCGCGCCCGTGACCTCGCTGCCCTCGGCTACAGCGCCCTGGCCATCGACATGTACGGCGGCGGCAAGAACACCCAGCACCCGGACGATGCCAAGGCCTTCATGAGCGCCGCCATGGCCAGTAGCGAGGCGGCCAAGGCCCGTTTCAATGCAGGCCTCGAACTGCTCAAGGCGCAGCCGCAGACCGACCCGGCTCGCCTGGCCGCGATCGGCTACTGCTTCGGCGGCAAGGTGGTGCTGGACATGGCCCGCCAGGGCGTGCCGCTGGCCGCCGTGGTCAGCTTCCACGGCGCACTGGCCACCGCCACCCCAGCCACGCCAGGCAGCGTCAAGGCCAAGGTGCTGGTCGAACATGGTGCAGACGACAGTTTCATCACGCCGCAGCAGATCAGTGACTTCAAGACGGAAATGGACAAGGCAGGTGCCGACTACCGCTTCGTCGAACTGCCCGGAGCCAAGCACGGCTTCAGCAACCCGGATGCCGATGCGCACAAGGGCCACGGCCTCGACCTCGGCTACCAGAAAGCAGCTGACGAGCGTTCCTGGGCCGATATGCAGGCGCTGTTCAAGGATGTGTTGGCCAAATAGCGGGCAAAAAAAACGGGAGCCCTGCCGGGCTCCCGCACTCACTCAGTAGAGTAAATCCACAGCGGCAAATTGCCGGATGTGGCTACAACCTCACCAGCGCTCACTTGGAACGCATGTCCCATATTGGCAAAAAACAAGCGCTTGCTCTGTATCGCTTCGTTACGTCTGTGCAAAGAAGTGTAAACGGCTAGCCCGTCCCTGCGCTGCACGGCAGAATGCCGGCATGAATCACTTCCCCCCTTTCTGCAGCCTGCTGCCCTGTGCCTGGCCTGCGCCCCTGGACTTGCCGGGGGCGCAACTGGTGCGCGCCCAGTTCGACCCCGCGCAACTGCACGCCGAGGACTTTCAGCGCTGCGGCATTGCCGCGGTCAACGGGGTGGCCAAGCGCCAGGGCGAATACCTGGCCGGCCGTCTGTGTGCCCGCGAGGCGCTACGCCAGCTGCACGGCAAACCCAGCGTGCCGGAGCGCGGTGAGGATGGCGCCCCGCAGTGGCCGCTCGGCGTGGTCGGCTCCATCACCCACGGCGCCGGCCAGGCCGCCGCACTGGTGGCCCACGCCCGCGACTGGCAAGGCCTGGGCCTGGATGTGGAGCAGCAACTCAGCGCCACCCGCGCCGCCAAGCTGGCCGGCGAGATTCTCACCCCGGCCGAGCTGGAGCGTGCCAGCGGACTGCAACCCGAGGCCTTCGCCCGCCTGGTGACCCTGACCTTCTCCCTCAAGGAAAGTCTGTTCAAGGCGCTCTACCCCCTGGTGCGCCAGCGCTTCTACTTCCACGATGCCGAGCTGTTGCGCTGGAGCGAGGATGGCCGCGCGCGGCTACGCCTGCTGATCGACCTGGGTAGCGGCTGGTCGAGTGGCAGCGAGCTGGATGGCCAGTTCGCCGAATTCGATGGCTATTTGCTGAGTTTGCTTGGGGTAGCGGCGTAGCCCGTCAAAAGCGCCCTCTCCCCAACCCTCGGCTTTGGCTTCCTGCGTCGCTCTAACTCCTGCATCCATGCAGTCGTCTCCCATAAATGGGAGAGGGAGCAGTCCGTGGCCCGGATAAAATCCGCTGGGACCTGATAGGCCGCTCCCGGATTACATCCGGGCTACCCAGAACCAGGGCCCCTCAAGCCAGCTCCGCCCGCAACTGCCGCGCCGCCGCCACCATGTTCACCAGCGCCGCTTCGGTCTCCGGCCAGGCGCGGGTTTTCAGGCCGCAGTCCGGGTTGACCCACAGCCGCTCGGCCGGCACCCGCTGCGCGGCTTTTCTCATCAGACGCAGAATTTCGCCGGTGTCCGGCACCCGTGGCGAGTGGATGTCGTACACCCCCGGGCCGATATCGTTGGGGTAGTCGAAGACCTCGAACGCCTGCAGCAATTCCATGTCCGAGCGCGAAGTCTCGATGGTGATCACGTCGGCATCCATCGCCGCGATGGACTCGATCACGTCATTGAACTCGCTGTAGCACATGTGCGTGTGGATCTGCGTTGCGTTGCGCACGCCACTGGCGCACAGGCGGAAGGCCTCGGTGGCCCAGTCCAGATAACCCTGCCAGTGCGCCCTGCGCAGCGGCAGTCCCTCGCGGAAGGCGGCCTCGTCGATCTGGATGACCTTGATTCCGGCAGCCTCCAGGTCCACCACTTCGTCACGGATGGCCAGGGCCAACTGCCGCGCCTGCTGCTCGCGGGAAATATCGTCGCGCGGGAAGGACCACATCAGCATGGTCACCGGGCCGGTGAGCATGCCCTTCATCAGCTTGTCGGTCAGGCTTTGCGCATAGCTGCTCCACGCCACCGTCATCGGCTGCGGACGACTCAGGTCGCCATAGATGATCGCCGGCTTCACACAACGCGAACCGTAGCTCTGCACCCAGCCAAAGCGGGTGAAGGCGTAGCCATCCAGCTGCTCGGCGAAGTACTCGACCATGTCGTTGCGCTCGGCCTCGCCATGCACCAGCACATCCAGGCCGAGCTGCTCTTGCACGCTGACGGCATGGCGGATTTCGCTGTGCATGGCCTCGGTGTACTCGACCGCCGACAGCTTGCCGGCCTTGAACGCCTGGCGTGCCAGACGGATCGCCGAGGTCTGCGGAAAGGAACCGATGGTGGTGGTGGGAAACGCCGGCAGTTGCAGACGCGCACGCTGCTGCTCGATGCGCACGGCGAACGGCGACTGGCGCTGGCTGTCGGCCGCCGTGACAGCGGCCAACCGCGCCTGCACCGCCGGTTGGTGGATGCGCGACGACTGCGCCCGACTGCGCTGCACCGCCTGACTGGCCGCCAAGGCCGCTTGCACGCGGGCAGCCTGCGGATCATTCAGCGCCGCGACCAGCACGCCGACTTCCGCACACTTCTGCACGGCAAACGCCAGCCAGCTGCGCAGCTCTGCATCCAGCTGGTCCTCACGCGCCAGGTCGACCGGACTGTGCAACAGCGAGCAGCTCGGCGCCACCCACAGACGGCTGCCCAGGCGCTCATGGGCCTGCTGCAACACCTCCAAGGCCTGCTGCAGATCCGTGTGCCAGACATTGCGCCCATTGACCACGCCGAGCGACAGCACCTTGTAGGCCGGCAGGCGGTCGAGGATCGCCGGGAATTGCTCCGGCGCGCGCACCAGGTCGATATGCAGGCCATCCACCGGCAAACCGGCGGCCAGGCCGAGGTTGTCTTCCAGGCCGGCGAAATAGGTGGCGATCAGCTTCTTGCCCGGCTCGCGCTGGAGGATGTTGTAGGCGCGCTCGAAGGCATTCTTCCACTCCGGCGGCAGGTCGAGGGCGAGGATCGGCTCGTCGATCTGCACCCACTCCACGCCTTGCGCCGCCAGGCGCTGGAGGATTTCACCGTAGACCGGCAGCAGGCGCTCGAGCAGGTCGAGTTTGTTGAACTCGCTGCCCTTGGCTTTGCCCAGCCACAGGTAGGTCAGCGGGCCGATCAGCACCGGCTTTAGCTGGTAACCGAGAGCGTGGCCCTCCTCCACTTCCTCGAACAGTTGCTCCCAGCTCAGCTCGAACTGCTGGTCGGCACTGAACTCCGGAACCAGGTAGTGGTAGTTGGTATCGAACCACTTGGTCAGTTCCTGGGCAGACGCGGGCTGGGCATGCGCACCGCCGCAGCAGGCGTTCGGGCTGCGCGGGTTCGCGGAAACACCCCGCGCCATGGCGAACAGAGTCTCCAGGGTCGGCTTGCCGCCGTGCGGGCGGAAGCGCTCGGGAATCACGCCGAAGGCCAGCGAGTGGCCCAGCACCTGGTCGTACCAGGCGAAGTCGCCGACCGGCAGCAGCTCGATGCCGGCGTCTTTCTGCAGCTGCCAGTGGCTGGCACGCAGCTGGCGGCCAACGGCGCGCAGGCCGGCTTCATCCAGCTCGCCCTGCCAGTAGGCTTCGAGGGCTTTCTTCAGTTCGCGGTCGCGACCGATGCGGGGGAAGCCGAGGTTATGGGCCAATGCCATGGGTCTATCTCCTTGTTCGTCTATGGCGCCATTCTCGACACCCGACCACACATGAGACAAACTCAACATATTCTCGATGAACTACAGTTTTACTCACGATTATCGTAGGGCGGGTGAAACCCGCGCATCCCGCCGCGGGTTTCACCCGCCCTACCCATGCCCATCAACAGCGAGGCCACCATGCTGGAAATCCGCCACCTGAAAACCCTGCACGCCCTGCGCGAGGCCGACAGCCTGGTGGAAGCCGCCGAGCGCCTGCACCTGACCCAGTCGGCGCTGTCGCACCAGTTCAAGGAGCTGGAAAGCCAGCTCGGCCTGTCGCTGTTCATCCGCAAGACCAAGCCGGTGCGCTTCACCAGCGCCGGTCTGCGCCTGCTGCAACTGGCCGACAGCCTGCTGCCGCAGATGCGCGCCGCCGAACGCGACCTCACGCGCCTGGCCGGTGGCACTGCCGGGCGCCTGCACATGGCCATCGAATGCCACAGCTGCTTCCAGTGGCTGATGCCGACCATCGACCAGTTCCGCGACGCCTGGCCGGAAGTCGAGCTGGATCTGGCCTCCGGCTTCTCCTTCGCCCCGCTGCCGGCCCTGGCCCGTGGCGACCTCGACCTGGTGGTGACCTCCGACCCGGTGGAACTGGCCGGCATCACCTACGTACCGCTGTTCACCTACGAAGCCATGCTCGCCGTGGGCAACCAGCACCCGCTGGCCGGCAAGCCCTACATAGTTCCCGAAGACCTAACCAAGGAAATCCTCATCACCTACCCGGTGGAGCGCGACCGCCTGGACATTTTCACCCGCTTCTTAGAGCCGGCCGACGTCGAGCCGGCGCAGGTGCGTACCTCGGAGCTCACGGTGATGATGATGCAGCTGGTGGCCAGCGGCCGTGGCGTGTGCGGCCTGCCCAACTGGGCGCTGCACGAATACAGCTCGCGCGGCTACGTCACGGCCAAGCGCCTGGGCGACAAGGGCCTGTTCGCCACCCTCTACGCCGGCATCCGCGCCGACATGCTCGACGCCCCCTTCATGCGCGACTTCCTGCTCACGGCCAAGGACACCTCCTTCTCCACCCTGGAAGGCGTCAGCGCCGCGCGCAACTGACCCCGCGCCGCAACGGACGGCACGACATGGACAGCGCCAAGACAAAACGGTAGCGTCCGAACCCAGCCAGCCTGTTGCATGATTCAGCGAGCGCATTACCGCGCTCGCTCCCCAAGCAGACCAGGCCGTGGCGGATAACAAGGAAGTGCCATCTAGCCGTCACGCTTAAAGACGAGCGCTAGGTGGCAGGGCAATTAGTAGGGAACGCCGCGGTGAAAATAAGCGCATTGCACATGACCAGCTGCTTGCTGGCGACATGCTTGTCCTGCAGTTCTTTCAGCCAGGAAATGTACAAGTACCGAGACAGCAACGGTAAATGGGTGTTTAGCGACAAGCGCCCGGCAGGCACAGAAGACGTAGAAAGCCTTAACTACCAAGCCCCGCAAAAAACGGCGCCCAAGCCGGCGGTATACAGGCAGCAACAGGATGGTTGGCATTATCTGATCGCCAATAATCCCTATCACGCCCCCGTTGAATTCAGGGTTCTTTCTGCCGCCTTTGCAGCCGGCTCGCACACCCATATCGCGGCTGGGGCGAAACAGGAAGTCCTGTACAAAAGTCGAACCCCGACTCCCGCCTATCGTTATGGCTGGCAACTAGGTGATCCTGCTACCCAGGAAGTCGATTACCTGTATCAGTCCCCGGTCTCTTCCAGGGCGCAGCACACCATCACCCAATCATTCAACGGTACGTTTTCCCACACCGATGCCGCCAATAAGCATGCTGTCGATATCGCGATGCCGGTGGGCACCCACATCAGTGCTGCCCGCGAGGGCACCGTCATCTGGACCAAGGACGACTACCACATGAGCGGAAAGACCGAGTACTTTCTGGACAAGGCGAACTATATAAAAGTCCTCCATGACGACGGCACCTATGCCGTCTATGCGCACATCCTGATGGGCAGCGCCATGGTTCAGCCGGGGGACAGGATCAAAGCGGGGGACGTGCTGGCGCGCTCTGGTTCGTCGGGGTATTCCACGGGGCCTCACTTGCACTTTGTGATCCGTAAAAATGCCGGTTTGAAGACCACCTCCATACCCTTCAAATTTGTCGATCTGGGCGGCACGCCTTTTGTGCCAACAAGGGGCATGAAAATACAAGGGGTGGGCACAGCCCCCTGACTCACCCTCGCGGCGTCTCGGGGTCGTCTAGCGCCTCCTCACTTAATCACCACGCAGCAATGCCATGTACACACTGCTCGACTTCACCGACAAACACCTCGCCGACTACCTGAATTCAGCACTGAGAAGGCACGGCCTGGATTCCTATGTGTTCAGCAGCGGGAAAGGCCACGACGGCGCAGACATCTTCTCTATCAGCTGCCTGCAGCCAGGCGAACTCAAGCTGGGCAGACACCTCATCTACAGCAGCCGCTATTTTCTGAACGACCTAGCGCCGGAGGCCGCCAGTGAACTGCGGTTAATACGCGACACACATAATCAGGGAATTTTAAAACTGCTCACCTCGAAACCGGCGCTCATCGCTTCGGCCCTGGCACTGACCACCGCCGCCCTGGGCTATCTCTTTGAGCTGTGGCGTATCGAGTGGGCTCAGCCCTAACGCTTGATACAGACAAATATCGCGTTGCCGGATTCGCCATCCCAAGACGCGATCCGCACGTAGTCATGCTCAAACACATGCACTGCAAAATAGGGTTCCAGCAACTTTTGCAGCTCAGCAAAACTCACCGCCACCATGGGATGTTCGTCCTGCCAGGACTGCGTCACGCCCTGCGTGGTCTTCTCGATACTGAGCCGCAGCGATTGTTGCTCGCCATGGCCGCCGTAGTGCCAGCCGGAGCTGAAGGTAAAGTGGCTGCCGTCATGCTCCACCGTATGCCGTGCGCATGACTGGTTGTTGATCTGGCCCTTGTCGACTGCATTGAAGCAGAACACTCCATTCTCACTGAGTGCGCCATGCACACGGGCAATGCACTGTTGCAGCCGCTCAACTGTGCCGCTGTAGTGGATGGAGTAAAGGAAGCAGGTAATCAGATCCAGTGGCTCGTCGACCTTGAAAGCACACATATCCTGCAAGCTGAAGTGCGCTTCGGGACAGCGCCGCTGGGCAATATCCAGCATGGGTTGGTTGATATCCAGCCCCGCACTGTTGAACCCCGCATCGATGAAGTGCCGCACATGCGGCCCGGTGCCGCAGGCCAGATCGAGGTGATCGCTGCCGTTATTGCCGAACAACTGATTAAGCCGGTGCACGCCGTTGCTTTGTGCCGGGTAGTCAATGTCGGCACACATCAGGTCGTAATAGCCGGACAGATCGGTATACAAAGCAGTGGAAGACATGATGAGCCGGCCATTCGAGCGAAAAATTCAGAGCGCGCATGGTATAGACAAGCAGCCATCCGCGCATGCAGAGCACTCAAGGTAGATTCAAGGCCACTGATTCAAGCCACGATCGGTACGCCAGTCGAAAGGCCCGCAATGAGCTGAAGCCTGGTGCGCAAGGTGCTTGAATCACGCCTGCCAGATATCTCGCTCGGATAAACTCAACCGCCAGACAACAAGGACGTGAACATCTCGTGACTGCCCCGTGGCTGTGTAGATACCTGTTGTGGATCGATGGGCTGGCGGCCGCCAGCGCCGGGGTGCTGATGCTCGCCATCGGTGACCGCTTGAGCGGTTGGTATCAGCTCCCCCCAGCGCTGCTGCACCTCATCGGCCTGGTGAGCCTGGGCTACGCCACCTATTCCCTCTCGCTGGCCCTGCGGGCCAGGCGCCCACGCACACTCATCGTGCTGCTGGTGATAGCCAACTCGTTGTGGGCGGCGGCGTGCTTACGCTGGGCAGTGGTTTTCGCCCCCACGGCCAGCCCCTGGGGGCTGGCCCATTTACTCGGTGAGAGCGCTTTTGTCGGTGGCCTGGCGTTGCTGGAGTGGCGCTGGCGGGCACGCTTGGCCACGCCTGCGGAAGCAACAGCGTGAACGGGCCAGACAGCATCTATCGCGCAGGCCGCAGCCTCCAGAGCCTGGGCCTGCCTGCAGCCCTGCCCGTAGCGCCATTACTGATGCTGCTGGCCAGCGAGGCGCACGCCTTCCAGCCCTGCCCTGGCGCTAGCCAACCCTGCGCCTCGCCCGAACAGCTGTTGCTGCTGGTGATACTGCCCTGCCTGGTGCTGAGCGGGCTGGCGCTGCTGGCCAAAAAACTTCAGCGGCGCTGGCTCCGAATCAGCAGCTGGCTGCTGCTGGGCAGCCTAGGGCTGCTCTGGTTGCTCGCCATCAATGCCGCCTTCAACGCCTACCTCGCACCCTGTGCGACAGGCTGCTGGTATGGCATTGCCAATTGAACGACGCGACTTCTGCCAGGCTTCCAATCGAGATGAACATACGCACGCCACTGATCGCTGTAACGCTGCTCATTTGTGCCAATTCAGGGGCTCAGGCCACGGAGAAAATCTGGCCTCTGCTGTTACCCGGCCAGTACCACGTCGACGAGGCTCCAACACAGCCGGGCCCCGGCTGGTTGGCCCTGACGGCCCGTAACGCCGTCTGGCGCCTAGAACCAACACACCTGCAGGCCAATCGCGTATATGACCCGGTGCTTGACCCTGATGAACAGAGCAAAACCGGTATCGAACTGACCTCTGCCGATAGCACAGCTATTGCCTATCTGCGCCTGCCAGGCCTAGTGCCTGGCCAACTAACCACGGCCAGACTGCTACGCGGCGAACTGGAGCAACCGATCACCGACGAGTCACCGGCTCCGCGTCTCTTGTTTGGCGGACGCGAGTACGACTTCGTCCGCGCTGGCGAGACCATTTCGCTGCGCAGCGGTACACAGAGCAGCGTACTGGAGGGCCTGGTAGTAGGTGATGCGAACAGCGACAACAGCGTGTCGTTACGATGGGCCGGCGACCTTGATGGCGACGGTGAACTGGACCTGCTGATGAGCTACACCCGGTACAACCAGTCGGGAGCTTGTTTGTTCCTGACCCAGGGCACACCCGACAAGGTTCTGATACGCCCCACGGCTTGCCATGGTGGAGTGGGCTGCTAATGCCATGTTAACTGTAAAGAGTACGGATAAATGTTACTGCTGATTGAATATCTAATTTTATTTGGCCCTGCTTTAATGTTTGCTGGTATCGGCATAGCGATATTACCTCTAGGCTTACTAATGGGCGGTCACGGCATGTTCATTAGCGGAATATCTATCATCGTGCTCATCGAGCTGTTTTCTTTGTTAGGGCTATACGGCTGTTTTCAGCTGCTTCGCAAACGTCTAGACCCAACTATTTCCGTAGCAAAACCAGCGGCCTTACTTATTCAAGTTTTACTTGGTGGCGTTGCTGTAATTGCTTTTGGTCTAATGGGCGCGTTTTACGAAATTGGCTGGCATCTTTATATACTCGGCGCACCAGTTATAGGTGCACTACATTTAATTTATTTAAATCGGGAGTATCTGTTTGGCAATCACAGCTAACAAGTCGATCAAGGCCACTCACATTCGTTCGCTGGATAACTGCAGTCTGCGCATTTTATGCCCAGCCTTACACTGCCCCTTAGTTCTGCGCTACAGGCCACGGAATTTGACCGCACGCTGATCCAACCGATAAACCCACCGCCCCGACCAGCTGATTGGATTGGCACTTCGCTCCTGTTGCTGGAGCGGCACGACAAGGACTCCGTGATGCGGCTACTCGCTGTCAAACTCTTGCTGACCCTGCTGGTTGCCGGTGCGCTGGCCTACCCCCTGCTGCAGCCCGAGACCAACGCCGGTATTTTCCGGGAACTCGAGATGCTTGGGCCGCTTGGCGCCATCAGCCTCACGCTGCTGTTCCTGCTGGCGGTGTTTCTCTACTGCCGGGATCTGCAACGTGCGCTGTCACTGGTTCAACCCGCGTGTCGTGCCGCCGCGCCACGCAGCGTATGGCTGATGTTCCTGCTGCCGTACAACTTCATCGAAGACTTCTTCATCGTCGCCCATGTCGCCCAGTCACTGCGCCGGGAAGCCCGGACCAATGACGCGCTGCGCCCCTTCTCGCGCTTCGGCATGCTGTCTGGCATCGGCTGGTGCAGCGCACAGATCGTCTCGCTGATCCCCCACGCCATCGGCTCGCTGGCGGGCCTACTGGCCGTGCCGTTGTGGCTGGCGCACTGGCACCTGATCCGCAGGATCAACCGCGCCCTGGACGCAGCGCCGCCCGCTATAGTTGAACCAGGCAACGCCGGATGAACGAATCTAAAGCATGCCCAGGCGTTAGCCCATACGGTGGGCAATGCCAGCGCTCTGCTCCCCTCTCCCACTTGTGGGAGAGGGGCGGGGGGCCGGGGGGAGAGGAAACGCAAATCCACCCTCTCCCCAGCCCTCTCCCGTAAACGGGAGAGGGGGCGAAAAACCTACCTGATCTACATTACGTACCGCAGGTACTGTTCAGCACCGATCAACCGTCAGCTCCCCCTCACCGGCAAGGAATCCCCATGAGCCTGTCGCTGCTCAATCGCTATGCCTTCTTCGCCTTCTGCGTGCTGTTTACCCTACTCAGCCTGCCGTTTCTCGGGGCTCATGAATGGTTGTGGGCGCTGACCCTGCTCACCGGCGTGCTCAGTCTGGTCGGCCTCAACGATCTGCTGCAGACGCGCCAGGCGGTGCGACGCAACTACCCGATCCTGGGCAATATCCGCTACCTGGTGGAGGGCCTGCGCCCGGAGATCCGCCAGTACCTGCTGGAGGCCGATGGCGACAAGCTGCCGTTCTCCCGCGCGCAGCGTTCGCTGGTGTATGCGCGGGCGAAGAACCAGAGCGCCGACAAGGCCTTCGGCACCCTCAGCGATGTGTACCAGAGCGGCTTCGAGTTCATCGGCCACTCCATGCTGCCGGCCGAACACTGCGACCCCAGCAGCTTCCGCGTCACGGTCGGCGGGCCGCAGTGCACCCAGCCCTACTCGGCCTCGGTGTTCAATATCTCGGCGATGAGCTTCGGCTCGCTCAGCGCCAACGCCATCCGCGCGCTGAACCAGGGCGCCCAGCGCGGCGGTTTCTACCACGACACCGGCGAGGGCAGCATCAGTCCCTACCACCGCGAGCATGGCGGCGATCTGGTGTGGGAGCTGGGCAGCGGCTACTTCGGCTGCCGCACGGAGGATGGCCGCTTCGACCCGGCCCGCTTCGCCGAGCAGGCACGCAACCCGCAAGTGAAGATGATCGAGATCAAGCTGAGCCAGGGCGCCAAGCCGGGTCATGGCGGCATCCTGCCCAAGCACAAGGTCACCGCGGAAATCTCCCTCACCCGTGGCGTGCCGATGGGCCAGGACTGCATCTCGCCGGCGCGCCACAGTGCCTTCGCCACGCCGCTGCAGCTGCTGCAGTTCATCGCGCAGCTGCGTCAGCTGGCGGATGGCAAACCGATCGGCTTCAAGTTCTGCCTGGGCCATCCGTGGGAGTTCATGGGCATCGCCAAGGCCATGCTGGAAAGCGGCATCCTCCCCGACTTCATCGTGGTCGATGGCAAGGAAGGTGGCACCGGCGCGGCGCCGCTGGAGTTCACCGACCATATCGGCGTGCCGCTGCGCGAAGGCCTGCTGTTCGTGCACAACACCCTGGTCGGCTGCGGCCTGCGCGACAAGATCAAGCTCGGCGCCAGCGGCAAGATCGTCAGCGCCTTCGACATCGCCAGCGTCATGGCCCTCGGTGCCGACTGGGCCAACTCGGCGCGCGGCTTCATGTTCGCCATTGGCTGCATCCAGTCGCAGAGCTGCCACACCAATAAGTGCCCGACCGGCGTGGCCACCCAGGACCCACTGCGCCAGCGCGCCCTAGTGGTGCCGGACAAGGCCGAGCGGGTGCACAGCTTTCACCGCAACACCCTCAAGGCCCTGGCCGAGATGCTCGCCGCCGCTGGCCTCAGCCACCCGTCGCAGGTCGAGGCCAGGCACCTGGTGCGGCGCATGTCGGCCAGCGAGATCAAGCTGTACTCGCAGCTGCATGTATTCCTCAAACCGGGCGAGCTGCTCAGCGGCGAGGTGTCCGGCGAGTTCTACCCGCGCATGTGGAGCATGGCGCGAGCCGACAGCTTCGAGGCGGCGGAGGTCTAACCCTACGCGCTGTGGCACTAGGTAGCCCGGATGTAATCCGGGAGTGGTCTGAGGGCCTACCGAGATTCCCCGGATTTCATCCGGGCTACGGACTGGGGAAATAGTGAGTTGGCAAATTCCCTCTCCCCCAGCCCCTCTCCCACAAGTGGGAGAGGGGAGCTTCCCGCGCTGCGCAAGTTTTCAGAGAACGCGGGTTGCACCCGCCCTACGCGAAACGGCAATCAGCTACCGGTCTTGATCTTGTTCCAAGTCCGCGTGCGTACGCGCTCGACCTTCAGCGGCAGCGGTTCGAGGGTGAACAGCGTGGCCATCACTTCGGCCGACGGGTAGACGCCGGGATTGTTGCGGATCTCGGCATCGACTAGCGGGCTGGCATCCAGGTTGGCATTCGGGTAGCCAACGTGGTTGCTGGTGGCAGCCATAGGTAGCGCCCGCATCAGGTAGTCGATCAGCGCCAGGCCTTGCTGCGGATGCGGTGCATCCTTGAGCAGCACCAGGCTCTCCATCCACACCGGTGCGCCTTCACGCGGGATGCTGTAGCGGATGTCGCGGCCGTTGTTGGCGGCCTTGGCGTTCTTCTGCGCCTCGAACACTCCGCCACCCCAGCCGAGCACCACGCAGATATCGCCGTTGGACAGGTCGGTGATGAACTTGGACGAGTCGAAGTAGCGGATATGCGGGCGCACCTTGGCCAGCAGCGCTTCGGCCTGCTTGTAGTCCGCGGGATTGCGGCTGTTCGGCGGCAGTCCCAGGTAATGCAGGGCGATGGGGATGATCTCGCCCGGCGCATCGAGCATGGCCACGCCACACTGGCTGAGCTTGGCCAGGTTGTCTTCCTTGAAGATCAGTTCCCAGGAATCCACCGGGGCGCTGTCGCCCAGCGCGGCTTTGACCTTGGCCTGGTCGTAGCCGATGCCGGTGGTGCCCCACAGGTAAGGCACGGCATGCCGGTTGTCCGGATCATTGCTCTGCAGCTTGTCGAGAATGGCGCCGTCGAGGCGCTGCCAGTTGGGCAACTGTTCGCGTGGCAGTTCCGCCAGCACGCCGGCCTTGATCAGGTTCGGCAACAGGCTGTCGGTGACCACCACCACGTCATAGCCGCTGCGCCCGGTGAGCAGCTTGCTGGTCAGCACCTCGCCGCTGTCGAAGGTATCGAGCAGCGTCTGGATGCCGCTGTCGCGGGCGAAGTCCTTGGTCACTTCGGGGCCGATGAAGTCGTACCAGTTGTACAGGTGCACCACCGGTTCGGCGGCCTGCACGGGGCCGAGCGCCAGGCCGCACAGGGCGACCAGGCTCAGTTGCAGGGAGCGGGGAAAATTCATGGGGTAACTCCTGGGGAAATCGGGGCGCAGGGCGGGTTCAGGGCAGCAGCAGCTCGCGGCGGCCGTCGGCATGTTCGCGGCGCTCGCCCTGCAGCGGCAGGCGGCGGTCGGCCAGGTAGTGGTAATAGCTGCGGGCCGCGCCGACGCGGGCCAGATCCAGCGTCAGGCTCAGCCGGCACTCGTCGCGGCCGCTCTCGCAGAGCAGTTGGCCGAAGGGATCGACCACCGCGCTGCCACCGGCGAACACCAGGCCGTCATCGCCGGCGCCGACCCGGTTGACCATCAGCGCGTAGAGCTGGTTTTCCTGGGCACGCGCCAGCAGTGCGGTGCGGTGCACCGGGCCGTAGGGGTCCATGTTGCCGTTGCACACCACGATCAGCTCGGCACCCAACTCGCCGAGGGCGCGGGCGTTTTCCGGGAACTCGATGTCGTAGCAGATCAGCAGACCGATGCGCACACCGCGCCAGACCACCGTGGCATGGCGGTCACCGGGCACTACCAGGCTGCGCTCGTCGGGCCACAGGTGGGTCTTGCGGTAGCGCAGGGCAATGCCTTCGGGGGTGATCAGCAGGCTGGTGTTGTAGAAGGTGCCGGCGTCGTTCTCGATCAGGCCGACCACCACCGCCACATCGCGCTCGCGGGCGGCACGCTGTACGGCCTGCACGCTGGGGCCATCCAGCGGCTCGGCGATGCGGGCGACGCTGCTGGCGGAGGGAAAACCGCACAGCCCGGTCTCGGGAAACACCAGCAGATCGCTGTCGGCGGCGCAGCTGGCGATGGTCTGCAGGGTGCGTTCGAGGTTGTAGGGGGTGTCGCCATCGCGACCGGCCAGTTGGAAGAGTTCGACCTTCATGCAGACTCCTGGGGTTGTTCAACGGGGCCGCAAGCGGGCACCCTGTATGTGCAATCGAGTATGCCGGGGCTGCACACTGCCGGTAATCACGTGGATGGAGTAACCCTGCGGGGGTAGGAGCATGGGCTTGCAGTTGCAGGATATCGCCTGGCACCAGTCGGTCGGCCGGCTGATCGAGACGCTGGACAAGCCGCTGTTCTGGGTCGCCCTGGCGCGCCTGCTGCAGCAGTACGTACCGTCCGATAGCTGGGTGGTGCTGCTGTTCAGCCGCGATCGGCCGCAGGTGTTCGCCGAGTGCCCCGGCGACGGCGGCCCCGACCCGCTGTTCCAGGACTACCTGCAGGGCCTCTACCTGCTCGACCCCTTCTACATCGCCAGCCGCGAGCAGCAGTTCGCCGGCCTGCTGCGCCTGGCCGACGTGGCCCCGGAATGCTTCGAGCAGACCGACTACTACCAGCGCTATTTCCGCCTCAACGTGGTGGCCGACGAGATCCAGTTCAACGTGCCGCTGGAGGGCGAACGCACCTTGTGTCTGTCGCTGGGTGCATGCCAGCCGTTCAGCCCGGAACAGATCGCCCTGCTCGGCCTAATCCAGCCCTGGGTCATGGCCCTGATGCGCCAGCGCCTGGCCTTCGAGCAGGAACTGCTGGCCCGCCCGGCAGCACCGGCCCCAGCCTGGCAGCACCGCCTGGAAAGCGCCGGCGAGCTCACCGCCCGCGAACTGGAAATCGCCCGGCTGATGCTCAGCGGCGGCTCGGGCAAGGAAATCGCCCGGCGCCTGGGCATCTCCGCGGAAACCGTCAAGGTCCACCGCAAGCACATCTACGCCAAGCTCGGCATCAAGTCGCAGTCCGAGCTGTTTGCCCTGTTCCTGCAAGCGCAGCAGAGCTGAAAGCTGGAACTGATCGCGCGACTAGGTAGTCAGCTAAGTGTCCTTTACACTTCGCCCAAAGTTTATGGCACAAGGCCACCACCCCGATGCGCACCCTGTACCAGTTCCCGATTTCCCACTACTGCGAAAAGACCCGCTGGCACCTTGAGCACAAGGGCCTCGACTACCAGGTCGCCAACCTGTTTCCCGGCCTGCACCGTTTCACGAGCAAGCGCCTGGCCGGCATTGTCACCCTGCCGATCCTGCAGGATGGCGCCACCCGCATCGGCGACTCCACCGCCATCGCCCTGCACCTGGAACAGGCCTACCCGGATCTACCACTGCTGCCGGAAGATGCCGCCCAGCGCGCGGCCGTGCTCGAACTGGAGGAGCGCTTCGACCGCCTCGGCGTGCATGTGCGGCGCTGGCTGTATGGCCAGATCAAGGACTGGAGCTCGGTGATGCACGCCATGCTCAAGGTCTACCGGCCCTGGTTCGGCCTGCGTGATCTGCTGCAGCCGCTGCTGATCAATGGCGTGCAGAAGCTCTACGGGGTGACCCCCGAGCGCGTGGCCAAATCCCGGATCGAACTGCTGGCAGGCCTCGACCTGATCGAACAGCAAATCGGCGGTGACCCGGCGCGCTACCTGGTCGGTGAGCGCCTGAGCCTGGCCGATGTCAGCGCCGCGGCCCTCTATGCCCCGCTGTTCACCCCGACCGGCACGCCCTGGGACGGCATTGCCGGGCATGACGCCGAGACCCAGCGCTTCCTCGACCAGCTCTACGCCCGTCCGGCCGGGCAGTGGGTGCTGCGCCGCTATGCCGAGGATCGCCCGCGCGCCGAGTGATGGCGCGTTAGCAGGCTGTTGAAAAACGTTGGCGAGGTAGCCAGCGCAAGGCAAAAACAGGCGAAAAAGCGCAGTTTACGAGCTGTAAATGAGCATTTTGAGCCTGTTTTTAACGCCGCGAGGCAACGCAGGTAGTTTTTCAACAGCCTGTTACTCGCTCCAGGGGTCGTAGCTGCCCACGCTCCACAGGTGGCCTTCCGCATCCTTGCAGGTGAAGCCGCGGCCGCCGTATTCCTCGTCCTTGATCGGCATCAGCACCTCGAACCCGGCCTGCTGCACGCGGGCATACACGGCATCGGCATCCTCGACCTGCAGGTACATAGCCTGCGTGTTGCCGCCGACCTGCTGCGGCTCGCGCATATGCTGGCCGAAGCCGCTGTCCTTGAGCGAGCCGAGCATCAGCATGCCGCTGCCGTGCAGCAGCTGGGCATGCTCGATCTGGCCGTTGCCGGCCGATACGCGCAGCTGTTCGCGAAAGCCGAAGACCTGGCACAGCCAGGTGATGGCTGCCGGCGCATCGCGATAGAGGATGACGGGGATCAGGCTGGAGCCCTTGTCCATGGGTATTCTCCTTGAGACTGAAAAATGATCGGTGCTGCTTCGGCCTGGCAGGCCTGGCGCAGGTCAGACTCGCCGCCACCCGCAAAAGCAGTAGTCGCTAGATCAGATGAAATCCAGTGATCGCCCGGCCGCTGGTCGCCGACGATAAAAGGCCACTGGCCCGGCGGCCTGCGACTAAGCTTTGAGCAAGAGCAAGCATCGCGTGAGGCCAAGCCGATCCCTATGGGCGTTTTATGGCAATCAGACGCACCGCAAACAGCGCTCCCCGCGAGCGGCCCAGAGCCGCTTTTGTTGCCCGAAAAACCGCCCCCTCGCCGCCGCCTGAAAAACCTGTTCTGGCTGGGCCTGCTGGCCGCACTAATCGCCCTCGGCCTGGGCATTGCCCATGAGCTGAAAACCGCCCGTCTGCAGGCCCGCGAATTCAGCCGCTACGCCGCCAGCCTGAGCTACACGGTGCAACCGGGGCCGAGCCAGGCCATCCAGTTTCCCGCCGACGGCCCGTTCGACAAACGTCTCGGCTACGCGCACCTGCCGCTGTTGCTGGAGCGCCTGCAACAGCGCAATTTCCTCATCAGCGAGCAGGCGCAGTTCTCCCCCGCGCTGCTCGACTACAGCCAGCGCGGCTACTTCCCCCCCTTCGCGGAAAAACTGCAGACCGGCCTGACCATCAGCGACTGCCGCGGCCTGCCGCTCTACCAGTTCCGCTACCCGCAGCAGCTCTATGCGCGTTTCGAGGACATCCCGCCGCTGGTGGCCGGCAGCCTGCTGTTCATCGAGAACCGCCACTTGCTCGACAGCGAGCAGGCCCAGGCCAACCCGGCGGTGGACTGGCCGCGTTTCGCCAAGGCGGCGCTGTCGCAGCTGGGCAAGAATTTCGCCATCCAGGAACAGTCGGCCGGTGGCAGCACCCTGGCCACCCAGCTGGAGAAATACCGCCACTCGCCGGACGGCCTGACCCTGTCGGCCATGGAGAAACTGCGGCAGATGGTTTCCGCCAGCGTGCGCGCCTACCAGCAGGGCCCGGACAGCTTCGCCGCGCGCCAGGCCATCGTGCGTGACTACCTCAACAGCGTGCCGCTCTCCGCCGCCCCCGGGCATGGCGAGGTGCATGGCCTAGCCGATGGTTTGCGGGTGTGGTTCGGTGCCGACTTCGCGCGGGTCAACGCTCTCCTCGACCCCGTGCGCACGCCCATGGCTAGCAGCGCCGAGCGCGGCCTGGCGCTGCGTCAGGTGCTGGCCCTGATGATCGCCCAGCGGCGCCCCTCCTATTACCTGGCCCAGGGCCGCAAGGAGCTGGAAGCACTGACTGACAGCCACATCCGCGTGCTGGCCAGCGGCGGCGTGATCGGCTGGACTTTGCGCGATGCGGCGCTGGCGCAGAAGCTGCAATTCCGCGATCTGGCCCAGCACCCGGCCATCCAACCGGTGCAGAGCAACAAGGGCATCAGCGTGGCCCGCACGCGGCTGTCCAACCTGCTCAACCAGTCGCTGTACGACCTCGACCGTCTCGACCTGTCCGCCAGCAGCACGCTCAACGCCGAGCTGCAGCAACAGGTCAGTGCCTACCTGCACCAGCTGGCCGACCCCGAGTTCGCCGGGCAGATCGGCCTGTATGGCGAGCGCCTGTTGTCACCGGAGAAAACTGCTGACGTGCGCTACAGCTTCACCCTGTTTGAACGCACCCCGGCCGGCGCGCGCGTGCGGGTGCAGACCGACAACACCGACCAGCCCTTCGACATCAACGAAGGCAGCAAGCTGGAACTGGGCTCCACCGCCAAGCTGCGCGTACTCACCACCTACCTGGAAGTGATAGCCGAGCTGCACAATCGCCACGCCGGACAGAGCCCCGAAGCGCTGCGCAAAATCGAAGTGGCGGCGCAGGATCACCTGACCCGCTGGGCCATCGACCAGCTGATCGCCCAGCCCGGCCTGCCACTGCGCGATCTACTCGCCGCCGCCCTGGAGCGCAAGTATTCGGCCAGCCCCTACGAGGGCTTCTTCACCGGCGGCGGGCGGCACACTTTCAGCAACTTCAAGCGCGAGGACAACGGCCGCATTCCCTCCCTGCGCGAGGCCCTGCGCGAGTCGATCAATCTGCCGTTCATTCGCCTGCTGCGCGACCTGGTGCGCTACAGCACCTACCACGGCGCCAACAACAGCGCCGAGCTGCTCAAGGACGACCAGCACCCGCAACGCGCCGACTACCTCAAACGCTTCGCCGACCGCGAAGGCACCACCTTCCTCCTGCGTTTCTGGCGCAAGTACGAGGGCAAGAATGCCCAGCAACGCCTGGACACTTTCCTCGACGGCCTGCGCCATACCTCGACGCGCCTGGCGGCCGTACACCGCTACCTGATGCCGGAAGTGGACGAGGCGACCTTCGCCGCCTTCCTGCGCGCCCACCTGCCGCATGAAAAGAGCAAGCTCACCGACAAGCGCATCCACAGCCTCTACCTGGACTACGGCCCGGGCGCCTGGAGCCTGCCGGACCAGGGCTACATCGCCCGTGTACACCCGCTGGAACTGTGGCTGCTGGGTTACCTGATCGAACAGCCGCAAGCCACGTTCAAGGATGCCGTGGCCGCCAGCGCCGAGGAGCGTCAGGTGGTCTATGGCTGGCTGTTCAAGTCGCGGCACAAGAGTGCCCGCGACAGCCGCATCCGCACCATGCTGGAGGTGGAAGCCTTCCTCGATATCCACCAGCGCTGGCAGCGCGTGGGTTATCCGTTCGACCACCTGGTGCCGTCGCTGGCCACCGCCATCGGCAGCTCCGGCGACCGCCCGGCGGCGCTGGCCGAGCTGATGGGCATCATCCAGAACGACGGCATCCGCCAGCCCAGCGTGCGTATCGACAGCCTGCACTTCGCCGCCGCCACGCCCTATGACACCGAACTGGTCTACGACGTACGCCGTGGTGAACGGGTGCTGCCGACGGAGGTCGCCGCGGCCCTGCGCGAAGCGCTGTCACAGGTGGTGGAAGCCGGCACCGCACGACGCCTGCAGGGCAGCTTCAGCCTGGCCGACGGCACGCCGCTGGTACTTGGCGGCAAGACCGGCACCGGCGACAACCGGGTGGAAAACGTCACCCGGGGCGGCCATGTGCTCAGCTCACGGGCCATCAACCGCACCGCCACCTTTGTCTTCTATCTCGGCCCGCGCCACTTCGGCACCCTCACCGCCTTCGTGCCGGGCGAGGCTGCGGATAAATTCCGCTTCACCTCGGCGCTACCGGTGCAGGTGCTCAAGGGCATGGCACCGATTCTCACCCCGCACCTGCAGCCAGACAGCCAGACTGGCTGCGGCCTGCCGGCCAGTGCCGCGCAGGTGCGCAATCGCTGAGCGTTGGTGTAGTTCGGCGCACCCTATGGGATCGAGGGCAGGCACTGCTCGTTGAGTGGGAGTACCTGGCGCTGCGCACAACTGCTCAGCTCGCCCGCGCTGCATTGGCGACCCAGCACCAGGCTGTCGCCCTCCAGCGCCCAGCTGGCTTCTGGCAACTCCAGGCGCGCCAGTTCGGTACAGGTGCGGGTGTCGTAGACCAGCAGTTCGCTACTGGAACCACTAAACGACTGCACCAGCAGGCGCTGCTCACGGCGATCGAGAAACACTGCGCGGCGCAGCCAGATGCCGCCCTCCACGCTGCAACTGGCCGGGCCCTGGCGCAGGACCATGGGCGGCTCGGGGAAACTGTCGACCTCACCTTCCCGTTTGAAGTTGTGGAACTCCACCTGCACCCGCTCGCCGGCGCCACCATACAGCGCCGCGTACTCGGCACCGCGCGGTTCGATGGCCAGCGGCTGGTAGGCACAATCGGCCAGTGCCAGCGGCGCCGCCAGCCACAACAGGGGTAACCACAGAGCTTTGTTCATCCATGAAGCCTCGTTGAAGAGTTAGCCTTTGCTGCGCATCTGTACGAACAGCGCTTCGACCTTCTCGCGCGCCCAGGGCGTCTTGCGCAGGAAGGTCAGGCTCGACTTGATGCTCGGATCGACCTTGAAGCAGCGGATATCGATGCGTTTGGCCAGGCCATCCCAGCCGTACTTGGCGACCAGCTCGCCAAGCAGTTTTTCCAGGGTGATGCCATGCAGGGGGTTATTCGCTTGTTCGCTCACGATGGGCCTGTGTGAAGTGCAATTGCCGGGCGCCAAGTTAACCACAACTCGGCGTTGCTTCAGCAGGCGGCCATCGTCAGCCTCACGCCAGCAGCGACTCTAATAACTCCCGACCCTCAGCCCAGTCACCCAGGCCGCTGTCGCCGTTGATATGCCCAGCCGCGCCGATATTGGCCCAGCGACTACCCCAGCGGATGGCCGAGCTGTGCGCATGTTCCAGGCTGGAGAACGGGTCGTTGCTGCTGGCCACCAGCAGGCTGGGGAAGGCCAGTGGCAGTTCCGGTACCGGCACGAAACCTTCGATGCCCAGCTCGGCAGCCGGGCCTTCCGGGTCCGGCGGGGCTACCAGCATGGCGGCACGCACCGACAGGCGGGTCTGCGCCGCCCAATGCGCCACCAGGCCGCAACCCAGGCTGTGGGCAACCAAGACGGTGTGCGGGCCGCTGGCGGCCACCGCCTGCTCCAGCTGCGCCACCCACTCGCTGCAGACCGGACGCCACCAGTCACGCTGTTCGACCCGGCGAAAACGCGGATCGGTCTGCTGCCACAGACTCTGCCAATGCTCGGGACCGGAGCCGCCGTAGCCGGGGATAATCAAAAAAGGCGTACTCATGGGCCATGACCTCCATGTCTGCATGCTGTCGATAAGCGCGGTCTACATAGACCGCCGCCGCTCATGATGCCCGCGAGCCGCGCCAGGAACTAGCCGGCAGTGCTCTGGAAGTTGAACACGCGCCACTGGCCCTGGCCATCGCGGCGCAGCTCGATGCTGTACGGACAGGGATTGGGCGCGAAGTCGTAACGCACCGTGATCGATGGCATCTCCACTTGCCGACCGCTCAGCCAGCGACGCAGACGGTTGCCACGAGATTGCGGCGGCGACAACGCATACACCTGCCAGGTGCCACGAGCACAACGCTGGCGCGCCGCGATCTGGCGAAACTGCAGCAGATCACGGCCAGCCAGGCCGTCGCCCTTGAGCGTCAGCGCGTAGGCTTCGGCCAGGCGATCATCGTGCAGCAGGACGATAAAGCGTGTCGCCACGGCAATGGCCGGCTCGTTGCGATAGTCGGCTTTCAGCCACAGCCAGGCGCCACCACCCACGGCGGCGGCCAGCAACAGCAGCGGCACGATTATCCAGCGGCGCATGGGTTCTCCTCCCACTCCGGGTCGGCTCAGATATCCAGATCGACACCATCACGAAATGGTCGGGCGAGCTGGCGCAGCAACCAGAACAGCAGGTTCACCGGCAGTTCGATGACGACTTCCAGCAGATCCAGCCAGGAGTGTTCCTCCTGGCGCTGGCCCCTGCGCCGACTTGGCCACAGCCAATAGGCCAGGCCGAAGCACAATGCTGCCAGGCCCAGACAAGGCCACAGCGGCCCGCCACTGAGGCCATGCACCATGCTGGCAACGGCCGCCAAAAACAGCAGCACGGCGCCACACTCACGCAGAGCATTCACAGGCAGCCCTCCCGGCGCGCCAGCCTCACTCGCGAATGATGAACAGCTTGGTCACGAACCACGCGGTGCCCTTGTACAGGTAACCCAGCGGGCCGTAGATGGTGGCCGGCTTTTCCGCTTCCTGCTGGCGCAGTTCGACGCGCAGGGTGGACATCTGGATCTGGTCCTTGAGGATGCGCATGCGCGCTTCCATGGAGTCGATTTCGGACTGGATGCGGTTCAGCTCGCTCTCGATCTGCAGGATGTCCTTGATGTCCTTGGCCTTGCCGAGCAGGTCGCGGAGGCGGTCGCGCAGGGCGATGTTATTGCGCAGGCGGGTTTCCACGTCGACGTACTGCTCGGTGACATCCTCACCCTTGACGTGGCGCGACAGCACTTTGCCGCTCTGCTCGACATCGCCCAGGGCCGTGGCGAAGGCATCCTTGGGCACGCGATAGACCAGGCTCTGGCTGTAGCTGCCGTAGTCGCTCTTTTCCTCGACATAGCCACCCAGCGCCAGCATGCGTTCGGTGAGCTGGGCCTGGGCCTTGGCCAGGTCGACCACTTCCAGAGAGAAGCTGGCGGTCCACACCAGCAGGCGCCCGGAGGCCTTGCCCTGCTCCGCTGAACTGTACCCCGCAGAGGCAGGCGCAGCCGCTTCACCCGCCATGTCCCCGCCTTTGGAAGAACAACCGGCAACCCCGGCCAGGGTGAAGAACAAGGCCAGCACGGCCCATTGACGCAGGTAGTTTTTCATCCGTTGACGCCCTCTATGGCTTGTCCCTGTTGAACAGGCGCGGATCATACGGGGTTTACCGGCCCTCTTTCACCCGCTGCGTCAGACCACTGCGCTGCAGTTCACGACAGCCGCAGAACAAGGGCGGCGAGCGGGGTTATCCAGGCAACCCACAGAGCGTCATCATTTCGTCACCTGTCGCAGCGAGACTCTCCAGCCATTCGTCCTGGGGAGGTAATTTGATGTCCGTACAATCCATGTTCAAACCTGTATCCATCGCTCTGCTGGCTGCGGCCATGGCCGCCTGCAGCAACCACGCGCCGGCGCCGAAGGCAGAAAGCCTGAACAACGAAGACTGGTACCAGGTGCGCACCGAAGAGAACCTGTACCTGTTCGACGATGCCACGGTTTACCGGGACTTCCTCGTCAGCGGCAAGGCGCCCTACCTGAAAGACCTGCAAGAGCAGGACAAGTACGGCCAGGCCATCGTGCTGGCGCTGCGCGCCGAGGATCAGGGCAAGGATCTCAAGCAGATCGCCGCCTACCAGTTCCTCAAACAGAGCCTGCCGCCGGCCAGCAACTTCTACGGCGAAATCCGCCAGGAAGGCATCATCTTCGTCAGCCGGCGCTACGGCGACATGGTCGACGTGAACAACCTCGGCGAGCCGATCTTCCGCCACACCGAAATCGCCAGCGGGCCGAACGGCGAGCGCGTGGTCTATCTGCTGCAGAAAGAAGAGAAGAAGCCGGAAAAGCTGATCAAGCAGTTCCAGGTCAACAACGGCATCACCCCCACCAAGGGCTGATCGCAAGCGCTGCACAACCCGGCCCGGGGCAATCCCTGGCCGGGTTTCAGGCGTTTGCGGCGGCACTCATCAAGCACACCGATACGGCAAGGCGGCCTGCGCCTGCGCCAGGTAGGCGTGGATATGCCCGCGTTCCTCCTGCAGGAACTCCATCACCGCCGCCCGCAGACCGGGATGACACAAGTAGTGCCAGGACTGCGTCAGCACCGGTTCGAAACCCCGCACCAGCTTGTGCTCGCCCTGGGCACCGGCATCGAAACGCCGCAGCCCCTGGGCAATGCTGTAGTCGAGGCCCTGGTAGAAGCAGGTCTCAAAGTGCAGGCGGTCGAAGTCGCCCAGGCAACCCCAGTAACGACCGTAGAAGGTATCGCCATCCACCAGGCTGAAGGCCATGGCGACCGGTCGCGCGCCCTGGCGGGCGATAACCACGCGGATGGCGGCCGGCATGCGCTCGGCCAGCAGGCTGAAGAAGCTGCGCGTCAGGTAGGGCGCACGGCCGCGCACATGGTAGGTATTGGCGTAACAGGCATAAACGAAATCCCACTCGACCTCACTCAGTTCGTGCCCAGCACGCCAGTCGAAGGCAATGCCCTGCGCCACCACCTGCTCACGCTCCTTGCGCATCTGCTTGCGCTTGCGCGACGTCAGCGCATCGAGGAAATCCTGGAAGTCGCGATAGTCACGGTTGAACCAGTGGTACTGGCAACCGATGCGTGACAACCAGCCCTCGCGCCCGGCGAGCAGCGCATCGGCATCGGCCTGGGTGAAATTGATATGCAGGCTGGACAGCCCCTGGCGCGGCAGGTCGCGCTCCAGCTCGTCGAGCAGTTGCACCGCGGCCGACGCATCGCCGAGCAGGCGCTGGCCACTCACCGGGCTGAACGGCACGGCGCCGAGCAGCTTGGGGTAATAGGCAATGCCGGCGCGCTGGCAGGCATCGGCCCAGCCCATGTCGAACACGTACTCGCCATAGGAATGCGCCTTCACATAGGCCGGCAGCGCCGCCAGCGGCTGGCCGGCCGCATCGCAAAGCAGCCGGTGAGCGGCTTGCCAGCCGCTGCGCCCACCGACGCTGCCGCTGTCTTCCAGGGCCGAGAGAAAAGCGTGGCGCAGGAAAGGCTGCGGCCCGCACAGCAAGGCATCCCAGGCGGCGGGCTGGAGGTCGTTGAGGCTGGCGAGGGTACGGATCGGCATGGGCGCAGTCTGGCCTGTCGTCCGGGCAAAAAAAAGCCCTGCACAAGCAGGGCTTAGGAGAGTAACTCCAGCGTCATACTGTAGAGCCAGTACACAACCTGACAGCGGAAGAGGGCCCGCCGCCAGGCTAGCGAACCGTCTTAGAACACGTACTGCGCGCGCATCACGAAGCCGTCGCCATCGTCGTCGCCCACGGAGTTCTTGGCGTTGTCGACCGAGGAGGTGACGTACACGCCGCTGATCTTCACGGACTCGTTGGCGTACCAGTTCAGACCGACGTTGTGTACGGTGCCTTCGATATCGTCGACATCGCTGAAGTCCTTGCCAGCCTTGCCGTCGCCATTGATGAAGGCCGCGTAGTCGTTGTTGTCGTCGGCGCTGATGTGGTCGTAGCGGTAGAACACTTCCCAGGCACCGATCTGCTTGTTCGCCGGCTTGATCGCGTCGAACTTGCCCAGCTTGTAGCCGCGTGCCTCGCCGGTCAGGGTGTAGGCGAGTTGCACGTAGTAGCCGTCGGAATCGACATCGTCGAAGGCGTTGTCGTCAGCCTTCAGGGTGCGCGACACATACTCGCCCTGTACCGAGAACGGGCCGGTGGCCCAGGCTGCTTCCAGACCCCAGGCGGCGTCATCATCGAAGGTGCCGACGCTGGTGGCTTCGGCGCCGCCCAGTTGCAGACGGTTGCCGTTGTCGCCGGCATCCTGGCCACCGTCGGTGCTCACACCACGGATACCCAGGCGGCTGCGGATGCGGCTGTCGAACTCGCCGTCAGACACGTCGCGCTGGGCAAAGTTGACGCCCAGGTGCAGGACGTTGCCGGCATCGTGCATCGGTGCGAATACGCCGCGCAGGTTGAACTGCTTGGAGCTGTTGCCGTCTTCGTCGGAGTTGCTGGCGTCCTTAGCGAACAGGCCGGCCGAACCGTACAGGGAAGCGCCAGCGGTGCCGGATGCCTGGATGCCCATGCCGCCGTTGTGACCGTTGGCCCAGTCGACCAGATCATAGGCAGCGTTACGCTCCTGGGCAGTCACCCACTTGGAGCTGGTGGCTTTTTCCAGGCCGAATTCCGGGTCGAAACGACCAGCCTTGATCGATACCGGGGCGAAGCCGTTGTAGGACAGCGAGGCCTCGTCGAAGTAGCCGTCTTCATCGCGGTTGTCGCCGCCGGCGTTGTGCGAGAAGTCGTAGTTGAGCTGGTAGGCCCAGTCGCTGTACATCACGCCGCCCAGTTCGAGGAAGGCACGACGGAAGTAACCGGCGTCGGCGTTGTCGCCATCCTTGGTGTAGAAGCCGTCGAAGGTGCTGTAGTCAGCCTGTACGCGGCCACCCAGCTTGAAGCTGAATTCTTTGTCGGTGGTGCCGACTTCCAGGCCACCTTTGGTCTTGATGACGATGTCAGTGCCATCGGTGGTGACGGTACCGGCGAAAGCCTGGGCGGAAATGGCCAGAGCCAGGGCGCTGGCTGCAAAACCGGCGAAGTGCTTACGGATCATCGATGAATTCCCCTAATGGTCTTTGCGTTGAAAAACACGCGGGCGGGTGCCCTTGGTGCTGGAGGGGAATCTTGGCGGGGGGTTATTTCAGCCCAGTTGCTGATAGATGAAAGTTCTATTACAGAGGAACTTTTTACTTCTTTTGATAATAACCAGCGAATAGCCGGCCCCAACCCTCTGTTCCGCGGCTTGCAGCGCCCGGCTCTAGGGTCGAGCGCTGCAAGCCGGGCAGGTCGGTTCAGCTCGCGTTGCGGCGCAGCGCGCGGGCCAGCCAGTAATCGACGCTGAGCCAGCGCCCGGCACCAGTGAAAAACAGCGCCACCAGCATCAGCAGATAAGTGACGGCGAACTCGATGCCGTTGTTCAGCACCACCAGCTTGCCGCTGCTGGTCAGCCAGTCGTAGTTGCCGTGCTCCTTGAGCAGCGCGCGCGCGCGCTCGAGCTTCTCGGCCGCGGCCAGCACCCGCTCATTGGCGAACGGCGCAGAAGGATCGGCAATCGCCTGCCAACCATAGGGCCAGTGCACACTGACGATCGCCACCAGCATGGTCACCATCAGCGGGATGCTGATCCAGCGCAGGGCCAGGCCAAACAACAGCAAGATCGCCCCGCCCGCCTCGGTCAGCGCCGCCAGCCAGGCCAGCAGTTCGGGAAATGGCAGGCCCAGGCCCCAGTCGGGGTTGCCGAACCAGGCGATGGTCGCGGGCATGTCCGCCAGCTTGTGCGTACCGGCCATCCAGAAGATCGGCACCAGGTACAGGCGCAGCAGCAGCGGTCCGAGAAAGTCGAGACGACGAGTAGCGTCCAGGGCATCCTGGAGGCGGTTGAGCAGGGTCAGCATGAGTGTCTCCGGGGCCGGGCAGCGCGCCGCCTGGCCGGTCAGATGGTCGGGGAAAACCAGATGTCCTGGCGCTGCCAGTCGTCCAGCAACGCGCGGGCATGGGTGAAGTAGCTTTCGTCGGCGGCAAGACCACTGGTCTCGGCCAGGGCCAGCAACGCCGCCGCGCTGGCCTCGCCCGCCTGCAGACGCATAGCCAGGTGATAGGCGAACGGCGACAGCTGCTGGAAGCGCACCTTGTCCGCCGCGTCGCGCCAAGCCAGCAGGCAGGTCGGCTCGGCCGGCGCGTGTGATGGTCGGTACTCGGCACTCAGGCGTTGCACCGGCCAGACATAGGCCAGCGGCCAGGCCAGGGGCGACCAGCCCTGCGCGGGCAATTCGACCGTCGCCACATCCAGCTCCAGCTCGACCCGCTCGTAATGCGCCAGTTCGAGAAGGAACGGCGGATCATCCGCCTCGGCGACAAATCCCTGCTGCAACCAGCCGACAAACTCCGCGCCGATCTCGAGGAAATACGGAGTTGCGCAGCGGTGCCCGGCGATGAAACTGCGCACCAGGCGCTGCCAGCGCGCGTCATCGAACAGCCGGCGCAGCACCGGAAAACCGCTGCTGAGAAAGCTCTCGATATTGCTGAAGAACAGGCCTTCGTACACCGCCATGCGCTCGGCGGTGATGCCCGGCAGCAACGCCTGCGCCTCGGGCTGGCGAATGCGCGCGGCGAAGGCCAGCTGGTCGCGCTCGCTCATCGTCCAGCCTCCTGCTGCAAGGCGCGGATCTGCGCCACCTCGGCATACAGCTCGGTCACCGGCGGGAAGTTGAAGTCACGTTCCAGCAGGGTCGGCCGCACGCCATGCAGCGCATAGGCCTGCTGGAGCAACGTCCATACCGGATCGCACACCGGCGCGCCGTGGGTGTCGATCTTCAGGTCAACGGCCTCGTCGTAATGCCCGGCCATGTGCAGGTAGGCGATGCGCTCGCCCGGCATGGCCTGGATATAGGCCAGCGGGTCGAAGCTGAAATTGGTCGCGTTGACGTAGACGTTGTTGATATCCAGTAACAGCTGGCAATCCGCTTCGTCCAGCACCGCGCGAATGAAGGCGATCTCGTCCAGTTCGCCGGGCAGGCGCGCATAGGCCGAGACGTTTTCGATGATCAATGGTCGCTCCAGCACATCCTGCACGGTGCGAATGCGCTCGGCGACCCGTTGCACGGTGTGCGCCGTGAACGGCAACGGCATCAGGTCGTACAGCTGACCCTCGTCGGCACAGGCCGACAGGTGCTCGCTGTAACCGCGGATGCCGTGTTCGTCGAGAAAACCCTTGATGGCCTTGAGCAGCTCGATATCGAGCGGCGCCACGCCACCGAGGTTGAGGGACAGACCATGGCAGAGGAACGGCACGCGCTCGCTGAGGCCGCGCAGCTGGCGGGCAAAACGCCCGCCTACACCGATCCAGTTTTCCGGGGCGACTTCGAGGAAATCCACCTGGCCAACGGCGCTGTCCGCCAGCGCCGTCAGCAGGCCGCGACGCAGGCCGAGGCCGGCGCCGCTGACGAAAGGCTGCATGGTCATGTCCGTGGCAACCTTACTCGGCCTTCTCGGCGCCGCACTTGCCTTCGCCACACTTGCCTTCTTTGGCAGCCTTGCCTTCCTCACCGCAGCTGCCTTCTTTGGCCGCCTTGTCGCCGCCACACTTGCCCTCTTCGGCTTTCATCTCGGCGCCGCACTTGCCCTCGCCACAGGAACCTTCGTGGCCTTTCTCATGGGCAGCCAGGCTGTAGCCGCTGCTCAGTTCCTGGGCAGCAAACGGGTTGCCGGCAGCCTGGGCAGTCACAGCAACAGTGCTCAGCAGAGCGGCACCCAGGGTGGCGACAACGGTATTCAGCTGTTTCATGGAATCTCTCCGGTGGTGGTTGATTCTGGGAGGCCGGCATGGCCCCCTCGCAACACTAGACGCAGGTGCACTGCCAGCGTTACAGGCGGCGTGCATTTTTTCTGCGATTGTTTGGGCGGCGCCGTATTCAGGGCGCAAACAGCTCCAGCTGCTCATGCCGGCCACGCATGTCCAGCAGTCGCACGCCAACCCCGAGCAGGCGCACCGGCTTGTTGCCACGGGCAAAGGCGGCAGACAGCAGCTGCTGGTAGCTGTGCAGGTCACGTCGCGCACCGGCCTGCTCCAGGGTGGTCTGGCTGAAGTCGTGGAACTTGATCTTGACGAAGGGCTTGTCCGGCTTATAGCTGCTGTCGAGGCGCGCCATGCGCGTTTCCAGCTGTTCCAGCAGCTCGGGCAAACGCTTGAGGCACATCGCCAGGTTGGGGATGTCCTCGTCGTAGGTGTTTTCCACACTCACCGACTGGCGTCGGCTATCGGTCTGCAGGGCGCGCTCGTCGATGCCACGGGCCAGGCTCCACAAGCGCTCGCCAAAACTGCCGAACTCGCGCACCAGGGCCAGCTTGTTCCATTCGCGCAGATCGGCGCAGGTGCCGATGCCCAGACGGCCGAGCTTGTCCGCGGTGACCTTGCCCACCCCATGCAGCTTGCTCACCGGCAGCGCGGCGACGAACTCGTCGACCTGGTCCGGGGTGATGACGAACAGGCCATCGGGCTTGCGCCAGTCGCTGGCGATCTTGGCCAGGAACTTGTTCGGCGCCACCCCGGCCGACACGGTGATATGCAGCTCCTGCGACACCCGCCGGCGGATCTCCTTGGCGATGCGCGTGGCGCTGCCAGCGAAATGCGCGCTGTCGGTCACGTCCAGGTAGGCCTCATCGAGCGACAGCGGCTCGATGATTTCGGTGAATTCGCGAAAGATGCCGTGGATTTCCCGGGAAACCGCCTTGTAGGCATCCATCCGCGGCTTGACCACCTTCAGCTCCGGACACAGCTTGAGCGCCTGGCCCATGGGCATGGCCGAGCGAATGCCCCAGGCCCGCGCCTCGTAGTTGCAGGTGGCAACCACGCCCCGCCGATCGGCTGCGCCACCCACCGCCAACGGCTTGCCGGCCAGCTGCGGGTCATCCCGCATCTCGATCGCTGCATAAAAGCAGTCGCAATCCACATGAATAATCTTGCGCACGAAAGTCCGGAAAGCCCCAGCAGGCAAGCCCTGAAGCCCTCGAGTCTACCACTCGCCCAGCGCTAAGCAGCTGATCGATCAGGATTTTTTCCACGTTAAAGGTTGACAGCCGAGGATTTGACGATAGAATTGGCGCCGCGGGATGGAGCAGTCTGGTAGCTCGTCGGGCTCATAACCCGAAGGTCGTAGGTTCAAATCCTGCTCCCGCAACCAGTTTCGAAGAAAGGCCACTCAAACGAGTGGCCTTTTTCGTTTCCGCCTTTTTATTTAAGTAATTGATTAAAAAGCAGAAATCGATTGACAGAAACTTCTCCCGCAGTAGAATTGGCGCCGCGGGATGGAGCAGTCTGGTAGCTCGTCGGGCTCATAACCCGAAGGTCGTAGGTTCAAATCCTGCTCCCGCAACCAGTTTCGAAGAAAGGCCACTCAAACGAGTGGCCTTTTTCGTTTCCGCCTTCCATTGATCTCCCTCAGCCTCTCTTAAGGTTCACGGCGCTATGCTGTGCAGCAACCTGCTAAGCGAGGACACACAATGAGCTGGAAGAACTCCGAACAGCGCTATGGCAGCCTCTCCATTGGCCTGCACTGGCTAATGCTGATCCTGATTGCCGGCGTGTATGCCTGCATCGAACTCAAGGGCAACTTCCCCAAGGGCAGCGACACCCGCGAACTGCTCAAGCAATGGCACTTCATGCTCGGCCTGGCGGTATTTGCCCTGGTCTGGCTGCGCCTGTTGGCACGGCTGATCGCCCCCGCACCGAAAATCGTCCCGGCCCTACCCGCCTGGCAAGCCATCCCGGCCAAGCTCATGCACCTGGCGCTGTACCTGCTGATGATCGGCGCACCACTGGCCGGCTGGCTGATCCTCAGCGCCGCAGGCAAGCCGATCCCGTTCTTCGGCCTGGAGCTGCCGCCACTGGTCGGCGAGGACAAACAATTGGCCGGACAGATCAAGGAACTGCACGAGCTGGCCGGCACCGCCGGTTACTGGCTGATCGGCCTGCATGCCGTCGCCGGGCTGTTCCACCATTTCGTCAGCCGCGACAACACCCTGACCCGCATGCTGCCGGGGCGCGGCTGATCCAACCGCTGCGCCCCTCCCGTCGGAGCAGCTGCAGCCGCGAAGCGATGCCTGAGTACAGTGCCATCTCGCGAATAGAGCCGCCCCCACCCAAACGGGATAGCCGGTGCAGCCCTGGGATCGGCGCCCACCTTTATATAAAGGTGGCAAACGGCACCTCGTAACGCTGGTCAAGCCTCGCCTGCGCCGCTAGAATTGCGCACTTTTTGATCAGCGGCGCCACCCAGAGCGCCCGATGAGGTTAGCCCCGATGTCCACCGCCACCCCGAAAGTCGGCTTCGTCAGCCTTGGTTGCCCTAAAGCCACTGTCGACTCCGAACGCATCCTCACTCAGCTGCGCATGGAGGGCTATGAGATCGTGCCCACCTATGAGGATGCCGACGTGGTGGTGGTCAACACCTGCGGCTTCATCGACAGCGCCAAGGCCGAATCGCTGGAAGTGATCGGCGAAGCCATCGCCGAGAACGGCAAGGTCATCGTCACCGGCTGCATGGGCGTGGACGCCAACAGCATCCGCAACGTGCACCCCAGCGTGCTTTCGGTGACCGGCCCGCAGCAGTACGAGCAAGTGGTCAACGCCGTGCATGAGGTGATCCCACCGAAGGCCGAGCACAACCCGCTGATCGACCTGGTGCCGCCGCAAGGCATCAAGCTGACCCCACGCCACTACGCCTACCTGAAGATTTCCGAAGGCTGCAATCATCGCTGCAGCTTCTGCATCATCCCCTCCATGCGCGGTGACCTGGTTAGCCGCCCGGTCGGTGACGTACTCAGCGAAGCCGAGCGTCTGGTCAAGGCCGGGGTCAAAGAGCTGCTGGTGATCTCCCAGGACACCAGCGCCTACGGCGTCGACCTCAAGTACAAGATGGACTTCTGGAACGGCCAGCCGGTGAAGACCCGCATGCTGGAACTGTGCGAAGCGCTGTCGTCGATGGGCGTGTGGGTGCGCCTGCACTACGTCTACCCCTACCCCAACGTCGACCACGTCATCCCGCTGATGGCTGCCGGCAAGCTGCTGCCGTACCTGGACATCCCCTTCCAGCACGCCAGCCCGAAAGTGCTCAAGGCCATGAAACGCCCAGCCTTCGAAGACAAGACCCAGGCGCGCATCAAGCAATGGCGCGAGATCTGCCCCGAGCTGACCATCCGCTCCACCTTCATCGTCGGCTTCCCCGGCGAAACCGAAGAAGACTTCCAGTACCTGCTCGACTGGCTGACCGAAGCCCAGCTCGATCGCGTCGGCTGCTTCCAGTACTCGCCGGTGGAAGGCGCCCCGGCCAACGACATGGACCTGGAAGTCGTCCCGGACGACGTCAAGCAGGAGCGCTGGGAGCGCTTCATGGCCCACCAGCAGGCCATCAGCGCCGCCCGCCTGCAGCTGAAGATCGGCCAGGAAATCGAAGTGCTGATCGACGAAGTGGACGACCAGGGCGCCGTCGGCCGCTCCTACGCCGACGCCCCGGAAATCGACGGCAGCGTGTTTATCGACTCCACCAGCGTGAAGCCCGGTGACAAGGTGCGCGTACGCGTGGTCGACGCCGACGAGTACGACCTCTGGGCCGAAATGGCCTGATACCCACACCGAAAAGCCCCGCCCCACAGCGGGGCTTTTCATTTCAAGTGGGCTGAGTTTTGTAGGAGCGAATTCATTCGCGATCAGAGCCCACTCCCCCGGTACCTGCCCGTCACGCGCCCCACCAAACCCTCCCTACACCCGATCCAGCGGACTGATCACCCCCAGTCCGCCACGATTGAGCACATGGGTATAGATCTGCGTGGTCTTCACATCCGCGTGCCCTAACAGCTCCTGCACGGTGCGGATATCCTGACCACTCTCCAGCAGATGAGTGGCAAAGGAATGGCGAAAGGTATGCGGCGTGGCCGGTTTGTTCAGCCCCACGCGACGCACTGCATTACGGATCGCACGCTGGATAGTCTTCTCGTGCAGATGGTGGCGGAAGATGCCACCTGAACGCGGGTCCGCGGAGCGATTGATCGAAGGGAACACGAACTGCCAGCCCCACTCCGCCGCCGCATTCGGATACTTGCGCGCCAATGCATGCGGCAAATTTGCCCGCCCGAAACCCTCCAGCAGATCCTGCTCGTGCAGTGCGCGAACCCGCTGCAGATGCAACTCCAAAGGGGCCGCCAACTTGCGTGGCAGCATGGTCACCCGATCCTTCTGCCCCTTACCGTCGCGAATCAGAATCTCTAAACGGGAAAACTCCACATCCTTTACCCGCAGGCGCAGCACTTCCATTAAGCGCATGCCCGAGCCATACAGCAGATTGGCCACCAGCCACAGCGTGCCATCCAACTGCGCCAACACACTCGCCACCTCCTCCCGAGTCAGCACCACCGGCAAACGCTGCGGCCGCCGCGCCCTAATCACCCCATCCATCCACGGCAACTCGATCCGCAACACCTGCTTATAGAGAAACAAAATCGCCGACAGCGCCTGATTCTGGGTGGACGCCGCCACATCCCGTCGCACCGCCAGATCACTCAGAAAAGCCTCAACTTCTGCGGCACCCATCTCCTGCGGATGGCGATACTTGTGGAAGCGGATAAAGCGCTTCACCCACTCCAGATAGACAGTTTCGGTGCGAATCGAATAGTGTCGCAGGCGAATCTGCTCGCGAACCTGATCGAGCAGCTTGGGTTTGTCATCCATGTCGCTGTTACTCCCTGACTGATGTCGCATCTCCTGATGCGATTTGCAGGCTAAACAAGGACTTGCCGGACGACAAGGAACGTTATGCGACAAAAATGGCGCAAAGCATTACGCCACTTGTGTCGTCTACTTATAGTTAGCGGTATATATGAATTTCTACGTATCCGAAAAATACAAACGTAGCGGCAAACGAAAAACCATACTTGCCGCATTACTGGTGGTCGGCATAATTGCAGTTGCCGCCTGGATGTTTATTGCCAGCGACAGCTTTTATCACAAAATATTAGCTGCAACTATCACCTTACTACTCATAAAGCATTTGCCCGGCGCATATAAAAGCATAAAAAACAATGACTCATCCTACCCGATCGTAGCCATCATTGAATCTGAAAACAAAATCGATATATCGCACAAAGGCGCCGTTGTAAGCATGCCGTTATCGGATATAGAAAGCCTGAGAATTCAGAGCGCGAAAGGAAATATAAAATCTCTTCTGCTAACCACTAAATCTTTCAGCAATTTACGCTTTGAAGGGTACGAAAATTTAGCAGAAATGGCTGAGCTTCTTAAAAAATACACACCGGCAGGAAAAATCAAAAATGCCACGTGGTATCACCGCTAACAAATGGTTCAAGTCGCTCGCTTCGCTCACTCGGGACCGGCTAAAGCCGGCCCCTTAACCAAACGTTATGCTCAGGATCAGTAAGCCCCATGTTGATATGGAAGTTTATATTTTGGATAACCACAGCATTTATACTTCTCGCAATCCTCACACTTCCCTTCGCCTACATTTTTCCTGAGGCAGAAGACATAATTGCACTTACCATACAAATTTTGGGGCAATTTTGCTTATACGGCTATGCTTACCAGAAAGCTATCGGAACAAAAAATATAGCAATTGCTGCATTTGTGCTGAATCTCGCCCTCAGCATTTATACGCTAACTGATATCGCGCCGCTGTTATTAGAGGCCAGGGAGTTTTGGGAAATCATGATTGCTGTCGCAGCTTTAATCATAATGGCAGTATTACTGGTACCTCTCTACCGCTACTCTTTCAAATCCGAGCACATATGGAAGCGCGCAGCATAACAATTGGTTCAATTCGTTCGCTGCGCTCACTGGGACCGGCGAAGCCGGCCCCTTAACCAAACGTTAGGCGCAAGGGCAAACTTGGTTATTCAGCACCGAGCCAGGAAACACAATCACCGCATCTGCGCGGTGTTCCTGAATCGAATGGTTGCTTGGGAGTTGAGGCCGTCATTTGTGGTCAGCAAAGGAGTTGCTTTCAAAGAATGCGCACATCACAAATAACTTTCCGGGCCAAAACCGACACGCCGTGCACACCGCCGGTTAAGCTCGGCGCTGGCACCATTTCCGGTGTTCGGCTGGGCAATCTAACAATTGGCTCAAGTCGTTCGCTTCGCTCACTCGGGACCGGCGAAGCCGGCCCCTTAGCCAAACGTTAGGAAACCAGCATGGATGCACCGAGTAAAACAAACTTAGAACTTATATTTTCCATTGCATGCATTGGCTTCGGGATACTCGTAGCATGCTTCCTTTCACCTAAGGATCGATATTTTCTTGGGAATATGGCAATTTTTTGGTTACCGCAAGCTGCAATATTATTGTGCATGTGGCTGTTAGGCTCACGTCCATCTGTCATATCTGGTGTAGCACTGATTCTTTCTTTATACCTAGCAGCATTTGGAGTGTTCACATTCTACAACTCAGGCCCTGACGCCTCCATGGCCTGGCTCGGCTACCTATTTTCTCTCCCCGGTGCAGGTATTGGCGCTCTAATCGGAATAGCCATAATAAAACTCCGTAAAATTCATGCTGCAGCCGTCGCAGGTGTAGTTTCTGCAATTTGCACATTTGTTGGCTTGGCTATAAATCAAGCCGCACTATGCAATACCGTTTTGTATTGCGGGCTATAGTTACAGTCTCCTAACAAATGGTTCAAGTCGCTCGCTTCGCTCACTCGGGACCGGCTAAAGCCGGCCCCTTAACCAAACGTTAGGCTGCTGATTTAAATCGTCGTCACGGAGGGCCACCACATTGAATCCGCTCATACTTCCTATGGCAGCTCATATAGCTCTCACCTCTTTTCTTTACGTGCTATTAACTATCGCACGCGCACCTAAGGTGTGGGGCATAGGCAAAAAAACAGATGGAAGCAATCCTTGGGCAGTAGTAGAACCTCGAATTAGCGCGAATCTTTCAAACCAGTTCGAGTGGCCCGTATTTTTCTATGCTGCGTGCATTCTACTAATTCAAAACCAATCAGCTTTAGCTGCTGCTGCCTGGCTAGCGTGGATATTCATTTTGGGGCGTGTGGTTCATAGCTGCGTACAAATACTCACCACAAACGTACGGTTGCGCGGCTTAGTTTTCACAATAAACTTTCTAGCCACTCTTGGATTATGGGTTGTTGTAATTTTTACTTTAGAACCGAGTGCAACAGCCTAACAAATGGTTCAAGCCGTTCGCTCCGCTCACTCGGGACCGGCTAAAGCCGGCCCCTTAACCAAACGTTAGGCGGCAAGAGCAAAGCCATGCTCGATGTCCGTGCCCAAGAACAAAACAGCCGCATCGCGGCGCCAGCACAGAATCGAGTGGCCGGATGAAGATAGAGGCCGTTATTTGTGCTTAGCAAAGGAGTTGCTTTCAGGAAATGCGCACATCACAAATAACTTTCCGGGCCAAAATCGTCACACCGTGCGCTCCGCCGGTTAAGCTCAGCCGCAGTGCGGTATTCATTACCTGCGTCCGACTCGATGTCCGCTGCCTAACAAACGGTTCAAGTCGCTCGCTCCGCTCGCTCGGGACCGCGTTCCGCGGCCCCTTAACCTGAACGTTAGCAGCCATAAACAATAAATTTGACCTCCTCAGCCTTATCGAGTTTTTAAGTCCGAGCCTGAGTGGATACATCACATGGGCTGACTTTATGGTGCACGCTTTATGACAACGCGGGGCCCAGATACCGTCATAGCTACAGGTGCACCAGATGCCCCCATCGCCCCCCTCCAATCACGCAGAACAGCTGTCTTACGACTAGGTTTACCTCGGACACTAAAGCCTTCGTCCACACTGCAAACAGGTAAAGGTTCGTTATGACTAAAAAAATCGACCTGACGATCACGCACGATTACCTCAATCCATTTGCCTCGCCGGACGCCCCCAGGCTGGCCCCCGAGCTGGTGGACTACCTGTCCGACAGCGCCTGGTACCACCCCGAGCTGAGCCTGCAGATCCGCTGCCCGGAAGATGAGCAGGAACGCCTGCAACAAGCCATCGGCAATACCTTTGCGGAAAAGAGCGAACAACTCAGAGGGGATATCAGCACCCAACGGATGGTGGCGCTTATCCTGCTGGGGTTGGCGCTCACCCTGGTGCTGGCAGGCACGGCGCTGGGCATTGAAGGCACCATCCCCGTGGGAGTCGTTACCGTCACCGCGTGGATGCTGCTCTGGCGCAGCGCAGAGATCTTCTTTCTGGATATCCGCAGCAGTAACCGCGAGCTGCGTAAGTATCAGCGTATTGCCAGCGCCCCCAAGCACTTCATCTAAGCCAGTAGCCGGATATCCACGCTGGGAAACGCTTCGCGGTCTTCCACCCCGCGCACTGATCGCTATCGTGGATACTCCGCCTCCACAGAAAGCAGTCCTGGCAGCAGGACTGCTAGGCTCGAGCGGCGGGATTCGTGACGCAAAGCGTGGGAGCGATAATGGATGGGGTAAGCAGACGCAGAGCGGCGAAGGCGATATCAACACGGCCTTGCCCGCCTTGTGACGGGTTCCTATGCTCTGTAGCAATCCTTCCAGCCGCACATCCCGAATCCCCGGCAGGCCGACACTGTGAAAACACTGATGCGCTGCCTGCTGCTGCTCACTTGGCTTCACTCCGCCGAGAGCACAGCTGAAACCTATCAGATCGTCACCGAGGAATGGGCGCCCTACAACTACAGCGAGCAAGGCCAGATACGGGGGATGGCGACAGACATCGTGAGAGCCATCATGAGCCTCACCGGTGATGATTTCGAAATACTGATGCAGCCAAGCATGCGCACCACCCATGCGCTGCAAACGCGCCCCAAAACCATCATGTACTCGTTGTTCCGCACACCCGAGCGCGAGCCTCTGTACAAATGGGTGGGGCCCATCGTGGAGGAATCCATTCACCCCTATCAGCTGCGCAGCGCGACGTTCCGGATCGAGACGCTGGCCGAACTGCAACGGGCCAAACGTATTACCACCCGCGTTGACGGTCTGATACCTAAAGTGCTGCAGGCGGCCGGCTTCACTAACCTGGATCGCTCGGCAAACACCAGCCACCAGTTGTACCGCATGCTGCTCGCCGGGCGCACCGAGATCATCGTCGGCGACACCGATGCTGGCGTGCACTATTACAGCCAGCAACTGGGCATCCCCGCCAATGCGCTGCAACAGATTCCACTCGAAATCTACAAGTCGTCGCTGTACATCGCCTTCAGCCGCGATTGCGACGACGCCCTGATCGAACGCTGGTCCAACGCGCTGACACAACTCCGCCGCACGGGAATCATGCAGCGCATTCAACGGCGCTATGAACACCCGGACTAGCCAAACCTGCTGACCTGAGCCATCCAGCACGGGCCATTGCCCAGCTCCACGGCGTAGCAGCGGACTGCTGCATAACCGCCATTGAGGGCAGCGCATGCGAACGCTCAAACCGCGCGAACGTTACAATGCCGCCCCTACCGATCCCAACGGGCCCGCCCCGGAGCCGAACCGCCGATGTTCACCCTCGTACAGCTGGACAACCCACCGCCCGAATCCCTGAAAAGCCAGGTGCTGCAGATGGTGGTGGACTACTTCAGCGACATCAGCCCGGTGTCGCTGACGCCCAGCAATCCGCTCTACCAGCTGTACCAGTACGTGATCGGCTACGAGGTGCACCTGTATCTACAGGCCATGGACGCGGCGCTGGATAGCAGCGCGCGGCTGATCCTGGCCCTGGATGATCAGGACCCTTCCCTGGTGCTCGGCTTCGCCCTGTACCTGCCGGCCAAGGATGATCCCGAGGCCTGCACCCTGACCTACCTGGCCGTACAGGCCAGCCACCGTCGCCGCGGTATGGCCCGCGCCATGCTGCAGCAAATGATCACCCGCCACCCGCATGCCGAACTGGCCTGCGTGGCGAGCAAGGTGCCGACCTTCGAGGCCATGGGCTTTCAAGTGCTGGCGGCGCGTGGCCCGCAGGTGCTGATGAACACCTGGGCGCACAGCTCGGATGGCATGGTGGCGGTGCAGGACTTGGCACCGATATTCCAGTCCAAGGAAGTCCGGCAGATCCACGCCTATCTGCTGCAGCAACACGGCAAGAAGGCCATGAGCGAGGCGGAAAAGCAGCGTGACCGCCAGCTCGACCAGCTGGCCCGCCAGGCTCAGGCGCTGGTAGACGAACGCCGCGCCTAGCGCCTGAACCCTTCCACGCGCCATCCGCGAGGGAACAGACCCTAGAGACTCCCGCCTCCACTCGGGGTCGCGCTCGCGAAGTTTGCAAGTTCGATATGGTTTGGCTCTATCGGCAACCTTATCTAGGTCTATTCAGACTTTGCCGGGCCACCCATGGAAGCCTACCGTTACAGGCGCTGTCCTTCGGTGTGTCTTTGTGGGTTGTGAGCGAAAGCCCTGGGCTGAGTATTTCTGGAGCATCCCCGGTTAGGGAGCGGTCAGGGGCCGCGTGCGGTTCATGATTGAGCAACGAAGTCATTTCGTACTCTTGAGTGGAGACAAATCATGATTGCCAAAAACCTCTTAACCGCCCTCGCGACGCTGGTCATCGTTGGCGGCGCGCCGTGGCTATCGACGCCGAGCCATGCAACCGAGCAGGCCGATGAGCGGCAGGAGTCACGCGACACCAAGCAGGAAGGACGCGACGCCGCCAGAGAAACCAAGGAAGAATGCAAGGAGGGCGATGAATCGAGCCGCGCAGAATGCCGCCAGGACAAGCGCGACACCAAGCAGGACACGCGCGACACCGCTCGCGAAATCAAGTACTGATAGCCAGCAGCCTGGATATCCAGGGTGGGCAACCTGCTCGCGGTTTCCCACCCCACAACAAACCGACACACTCCAGCCCTCAAGGCGCGCCGAACAGCGCCGTCCAGTAGATCCCTGCATCACTCTTCGGGTCGACCGCATAGGCCGCGCCCAGCTCGCTGAACTGCGCGGCCATCAGGTTGGCGCAGTGGCCGGGGCTGGCCAGCCAGCCGTCGACCACCTTACGCGCACCGTCCAGCCCGGCGGCGATGTTCTCACCGACCTGCTGGCCGCCGTAGCCGGCCAGTTCGGCGCGGTCGCCAGGCGTGCGGCCGTCGCGGTCGCGGTGGTCGAAGAAGTTGCCGTTGGCCATCGCCCGGCTATGGCTCTCGGCCGTGCTCGCCAGCGTGGCGTTCCAGGCCAGGGGCGCGGCAGCGGCGAAGGGTTGACCGCCACACTGGCGCGCCTGGGCGCGGGCGGCGTTGATCTGTTCCAGCAGTTTCTGCCCTTCCGCCTGCCAGTCGCCCAGGCGCCCGCCCAGCAGTGGCCGCGCCAGGACGATGCGCCAGTCGCGGTCCAGGCGGCTGACGCCGATATCGACGAACTGCGGATCGAGCACCACCTGGCAGAAGCTCTCGCGCAACGCCTGCATGGCCGCTTGCGCATCACGCGGGCCGGACAGGCTGATCGCCTGCACGTTGACCATCGGATAGCTGGCGCGGGCCAGCGCGCCCTGCAGGTCGGCGCTGCCGGTGGCCGGCAGCACCAGACGCGGATCGGCGGCCAGTGGCGGCAGCTCCGCCGAGGCCTGGCCGGCGCAGCGCTGCACCTGGCTGCGGTAGGCATTGATCGACTCGACCAGTTGCGCCTCTTCGGCCGCTCCGGCGGTGGCGGCTATCAGCAGGCCCAGCGACAGGACGACGAGACGCGGAATGAATGACGTGACGCGCATGAACAGCTCCCTCGACATGACTGCGCACATGATGCGCGATTACGCGCATTTGCGAACCCCATGCGCGAGCAGATCGCGCGATAGCGTGGCGGGGCAGCAGCCTGGAGGCTCAGGCGTAGACGCTGAGCCCGCCCTTGGCTTGCAGCCAGTCGCGGTAGGTCTTCAGCGAGCTGGTCTGCTCATCGCCGTTGTAGCCGACGAAGGTGTCACTCTCGCCGAAGCCCCGGTCGACCAGTTTCTGTACCTGGGCCAGCAGCTTGGCGGCGTCTTCGCGGTCCAGCTCGGCGACATCGGGCAGCTCGATTTTCTCCCGCGCGCCACTGGCCTCGCTGTTGAGCGCGGCACGCTCGCTGGCCACCAGGCCACCGGCGTTGCTCTGCATGGCCCGCAGCAGGCCGCCGCGGCTGTGCGCCACCAGGTCGGCGGCGTAGCGGCGCAGTTCGGTGACCGGATCGCTGCTTGCCGACGGTTGCTCCTGCGCCGTGCCGGTGGTGGCGGCACTGCTTTTGCCGATGCTGGTGACATAGTTCGCCACTGGCGAATGACTGGCGATGGTGTTCATGGCCGCGCCCTGCGTCTGTTCACAGGACGTGCTTAGCAGAATGCGGGCCAGGTGGCGCAAGCCCCGCCACGCCTGGCTTGGCGCGCTATCGACGGGAGCTGCGCAGGCCATCTCTTGCCAGGTTGGGCAAACCTTTGCCGCCGGTTACACGGCACGCGGCGGCAAAATGATTAGAAGCGCTTTTCCCGCCGACCGACTAAGGTGTCGACGTCACGGGCTGGCATGCCCCAGCCCATCCCGCCACCTGCCCCGCCAAGGAAGCTTGCCATGCACCTGATCACCGCCCAGCTGAAACTCATCATGCTGATCACCGGCGCCCTCACCTGCACCATGGTCTACGCCCTTATCGCGCCGCAGGCCGCGTTGCTGTCGATGTTCGGTGAAACCCTGCCGGACAGCCCGCTGATGCACATCGTGGTGCGCAGCTGGGGCATGCTGATCACCCTGCTCGGCGCGGCGCTGATCTACGGCGCCTTCAACCCGGCCGTGCGCCCGCTGGTGCTGAGCCTCGCCGGCCTGAGCAAGCTGGTGTTTGTCGGCCTGCTAATCCTGCTGGGCGGCCAGTACCTGCCGCAGACCCTCACGCCGATCCTGATCGATGGCCTGGTCGTGATCCTCTATGCCATCTGCCTGCCGCGCGCGCGCCGCGAAGCTGCCGCGGTTTAGGCCTGCCTCGAATGGTGAAGGCCATCGATCAGTCGTGCAGATAGCTCTGCACGATACGGTCGTGGCTGCCATCCTCGATCAGCTGCCGCAACACCTGCGCATAGCTCTCCACGAACTCCACCGAATTGCTCTTCTTGCTGAAGGCCACTTCGGCGGCATCGGTTGAAACCACCACGGCCGTCGGCCGGATGCTGTCGTCGAGGCCCAGCTGCCGGGTCTCGTAGAGGCCCGTGCTTTCATCGGCAATCACGCCGTCGATGCGCCTTTTCTTGACCATCTGCCACAGGTTGGCGCGGCTGGTGGTGAACGACACGCGCGAGGCGAAGTCGGCATCGGCCATCAACTGCTGATAGACCGGCCCGTAGGCAACATCGATCTGCGCGCCGAGGCGAAACGGGGTTTTCTGCAGTTCGCGCAGGTCGCTGACGGGCCAGCGCGCCAGGGCGTCCTGGTGCATGAAAAGGATATTGCGCGAGGGCTCCAGCACCGCGCCGGAGAAGTGCGCATATACCTCGCGCTCGGGCTTGCGGAAAGCGCCGGGGAGGATATCCAGGCGCCCCAGCTCAAGCTCCTTGAGCGCCCGTGCCCAGGGCAGCTTGACCAGCTTCACCGTGCAACCCAGCCGCGCCAGCACCGCCCGATTGAGATCGATGTCGATACCGCCGACCTCGCCATTCGCCTGCTGCATGCTGAAGGGCGGGTCGTCGTCCCAGCGCAGGGTCTTCTGGCAGGCTTGCGCCACGCCCGCGAGACTGATGAGCAGAAGCAGCAAGCTGCTTGTGCAGAAACGGCGTAGCGGGCTCGAAGCGTCGACGACAACTCTATTCAAGATCAGCGCTCACAGGGACTCGTCCGATGGGTTTGAGTCTAGAGAAGCGCGCGGGCGGCGGCCACGATTTCCTGCGGCGGCCAAAAACCACTACAGCTATACAACTAGCGTGCTTTGGAGCGTCGATAATGTGCCCTAACAATGCCCTAAGCCGATACATTACCCAGGGCTCTAAGCCCGTAGTTACTGAAGCTTGCAAGACGTCTCTACGCAGTGGTTTCCCGGTAATAAGCTGAGTAGCCATTCAGGGACGCGCCAACAAGCCCTGGCATTCGACGTCTTCGGTACTCGCATCGGCTGAAACAATGTTCGCGCCCCATAGCATAAGCCAGGGATGTCCACCAGAGCGGCGGTAGTCCATAGAGCCCTACGTTAAGCCGGCGCCAACCTCTCGGAGATTTACATGATTCAGCAGCCATCACCTATCCCGCTGCTCACCCTGATCACAGCCGCCTGTTTCGCCATGCTAGGCGGTGCCTTGTTGATGCAGCATCAATTCGGCTGGGAACCTTGCACGCTATGCGTGCAGATCCGCCTATGGCTGCTCTGTGCCGGGGTTATCAGCCTGCTGATCATGACAGCCGAGGCAATCGGCCAACGCTGGTTGAGCCTACTGTTCTGGCCGACTCTGCTGGCGGCAGGGGGGATGGCGCTGTACGACAATACTCACCTGGTGCTGATCGAGAGCGGCGTGCTGGAAAGCTTTAGCTGCTCGCCCTTCCCTTTCTATACCGTCTACCTGCCCTTGCACGAGCACCTGCCCGATGTGTTCATGAGTGCCGGTGTCTGTGGGCAGAACAACTATCGCGTCCTGGGTCTGCCCTTTACCAGCTGGACCCTACTCAGCGTCGCGCTACTGTTCGCTTTGATCCTGCTCAGTGCCTGGCGCGCCCTGCGCTTTCGGCGCTAATCAGTCGGAGATCCATACTCTGGATCACTCCGGGCTTCGTTGGCACCTAATATCGAAAATGATCGGGGTTGATCGGGAAGAAGCGGACTAGAGCGGCATGGAACGTCGCTGGTTTGCCCTAAAAATGCCCAAAACCCTTTCCTCCCCAAACGAAAAAGCCCCTGATCCATTAATGAATTCAGGGGCTTAGTCAGTATCGAGTATGGCGGGAAGATAGGGATTCGAACCCTAGGTGCACTTGCGTACACAACGGATTTCGAATCCGTCCCGTTCGGCCACTCCGGCATCTTCCCACGGCGGCGCGCATGATATCAGTTCAAGTCGTTTTGGCGAACCCCGTTCGGCATTTTTTTCGCGTGGATTCAGGTGCTTGCGCACTCGCAGCGCGAGGCGGGCTTTCCCCGGGCAGAAAAAAGAGGAGCCTAGGCTCCTCTCTTTGCTAACGCCGGCAGAAACGTCGGTCAGTTGGTCAAGCGGGTCAGCGCCTCGCGGTACTTGTCCGCGGTCTTCTGCGCTACGTCGGCCGGTACGGCAGGGGCCGGCGGCTCCTTGTTCCAGCCGGTGGATTCCAGCCAGTCACGCACGAACTGCTTGTCGAAGCTCGGCGGGTTGCTGCCTTCGGCGTAGCTGTCGGCAGGCCAGAAGCGGCTGGAGTCGGGGGTCAGCGCCTCGTCCATCAGGGTCAGGGTGCCGTCTTCGTCCAGGCCGAATTCGAACTTGGTGTCGGCGATGATGATGCCGCGGGTGGCAGCGTACTCGACCGCTGCGCTGTACAGGGCGATGGCGGTGTCGCGCACCTTGGCCGCCAGTTCGGCACCGATGATCGCCTCGCACTGGGCGAAGCTGATGTTCTCGTCATGGTCGCCGACGGCGGCCTTGGTCGAGGGGGTGAAGATCGGTTGCGGCAGCTTGGCCGCCTCTTTCAGCCCGGCTGGCAGCTGGATGCCGCAGACGGTGCCGCTCTTCTGGTATTCCTTCCAGCCGGAGCCGACGATGTAGCCACGCACGATGGCTTCCACCGCCACCGGCTGCAGACGCTTGGCCACAACCGCACGACCTTCCACCAGCGGCAGCTCGGCAGCCGGCACCACGTCTTCGACCCGGTCGCCGGTGAAGTGGTTGGGCACCACGTCCTTGAGCTTGTCGAACCAGAAGTTGGAGATGGCGGTGAGGATCTTGCCCTTGTCCGGGATCGGCTCGTTGAGGATCACGTCGAAGGCCGACAGGCGATCGGTAGCGACCATCAGCATGCGCTTGGCGTCGATTTCGTAGAGGTCGCGGACTTTGCCCGAATAGATTTTCTTCAGGCTCAGGGTGCTGGGAGTGGTCATGTCGGAATTTCCGCCTTGATCAAACGAAACAGGCGAAACCCACCGGGTTTCGCCTATCGAGTTACTGCTCGGCCGGCACCGAAGTGCCGACACGTTACAACTTAGCCGAGGTTTTCCTGGATCAGTTGCAACACACGGCGCGCCACGTCTTCCGGCGCCACGGTGTTGAGGTCTTTCTCCACAGAAACCTGCACGTCGCCATCGGCTGAGCGGGTCAGGCGGACCTGATAGCGCTCGGCACGGGCGTCGATTTCTTCCTGGCTCGGCTCGCTGCCGAACAGGCCGCTGATGAAGCCTTTCTCTTCTTCCGGCTTCTTCGCGCCTTCGGCCAGGTTGACGTAGTACACGCCCAGGCTGCGGTTGATGTCGTCGATGCGCACGTTGGCCAGTTCCAGGGAACGGCCGACGCTGGACCAGGCACGATCGAAGTCGGTGCTGAGGTTGAGTACCGGGTTGCCGTTGCCGTCCTGGGTCAGGCTGACGCGGCTCGGGGCATCATAGTCGCGGGCGGCCAGCAGGGACACGGAACCGTGCTCGGCGGTGCTGCTCAGGTCCGCCAGCATGCCATCGAGCAGCGAGGCCTCCAGCGAGGCATTGCCGGTGCGCGCCGGAAAGGCCACGTCGGCAGTACTGCCCTCGTCGCGCTCGGCGCTGACGATGAACACTTCGCTGGTGTTGCGCACCACGCCCGGCTCGATGCGCACGCGCACGCGCACTTCATTGTCGCTGTCGGTCAGCAGGCTATCCAGACGACGGGCCATGGACGGCGCCAGTTCTTCAGCCGGCTGCCAGGCACTGCTGAACTCGCCAGTCTGCGGACGCTCTTCGGCGATGCGGAAGCCGTTGTTCTCGAAATACTGGCGTGCCACCGGCCAGACTTCCGCCGGGCTGCGCTGAGCCACCAGCCAGCGCGAGTCACCGCTCTTCTGCAGGCTGAACTCGCTGGCATCGCCGACCGGCATGGCCTGCGGACGCGGCACTTCGAATTTTTCCGGAGTATCGGTGCTGGTGGCCACATTCATCGGCACCGGCAGCAGAGGGTCGATACGCTTGGCATCGACGTTCGCCGGCATCTGCATCGGCGCGGTCTGGCGCGAGTCCAGGTAATCGGTGCTGCGGTCACGGAAATAGCCTTCGTCACCCCACAGCCACCCGCAACCGCTGGTGCTGGAGATAATCACGGCAAGGGCGGAAAGTCCGGCCAATCGCTTCATGCGTAATGCTTCCTCGGTTAAACCAGTACGCCGGACTGGCGCAGGGCCTGACGCAGCGGTTCGTGACAACGCGGGCTGAGCCAGGTCAGGGGCAGGCGGATGCCATCCGGCATCATGCCCATTTCATGCAGGGCCCACTTCACCGGAATCGGGTTGGATTCGATGAACAGGGTTTTGTGCAGCGGCATCAGGCGCTCGTTGATGGCGCGGGCAGTGGCAGCATCGCCAGCCATCGCGGCGGCGCACAGTTCGGCCATGGCGCGCGGTGCGACGTTGGCGGTCACCGAGATGTTGCCCTTGCCGCCCATCAGCATCAGTTCGACGGCAGTGGCGTCGTCACCGGAATAGACCAGGAAGTCCTTGCTCACGCGATCCAGTACTTCCTGGCCGCGCTGCAGGTCGCCGGTGGCTTCCTTGATACCGATGATGTTGGCGATCTTGGACAGGCGCTCGACGGTCTCCGGCAGCATGTCGCAGACGGTACGGCCCGGCACGTTGTAGAGAATCTGCGGAATCGCCACGGCTTCGGCGATGTGGCGGAAGTGCTGGTACAGGCCTTCCTGGGTCGGCTTGTTGTAGTAGGGGGTTACCAGCAGGCAGGCATCGGCGCCGACGCTCTTGGCGTTCTGGGTCAGCTCGACTGCTTCGCGGGTGCTGTTGGCGCCGGTACCGGCGATCACCGGGATGCGCCCGTTGACCTGATCGACCACGCGACGGATGACCTCGACATGCTCGTGGACATCCAGGGTGGCGGACTCACCCGTGGTGCCGACGGCAACGATGGCGTTGGTGCCCTCTTGCAGGTGGAAGTCCACCAGCTTGCTCAGGCTGTCCCAATCCAGACCACCCTGTGCGTCCATGGGCGTGACCAGTGCCACCATACTGCCCGAAATCATGCAACCGCTCCTGCCGGAAAAAGAGAGCCGTAATGGTACTGACGCCACCAGGGTTGTACAAGCAAAGGACTGCACCAGCCGACCGTTAAACAGAATGTGCTGTCAGCCACGCCGTACGCCGCACCGGCATTCCCCTGAGCGGTGCTTTTCGCTACCCTTCCTGCTTTGTTCGCCACGTCATGTGCCGATCACTCTTCGTTTTAGGAATGCTGCATGTCCACCCCCCAGGTTCGCGAACAATTCCTCGTTATCAGCGCCCTCGGCGCCAACCCCATGGAGCTGACCAGCGTGCTGTGCCGGACCAGCCAGGAGAACCGCTGCGCCATCGTCAGCACTCGCCTGACCCGCCACGGCGAGTTCAGCGCGCTGATCCTGCAGGTCAGCGGCAGCTGGGATGCCCTCGCCCGCCTGGAAGCGGCCCTGCCGGTACTGGCCAAGAAGCACAGCTTCAGCGTCAACATGACCCGCAGCGGCGCCCAGGAAAGTCGCCCCCAGGCCCTGCCTTACGTGGCCTACGTCAGCTGCGTGTACCGTCCGGATATCCTCAACGAGCTGTGCCAGTTCTTCAGTGATCACCGTGTCGAGCTGGAAAACATCACCTGTGACACCTACCAGGCCCCGCAGACTGGCGGCACCCTGCTGAATGCCACGCTGACCGTGACCCTGCCGGCCGGTACGCAGATCAGCTGGCTGCGCGACCAGTTCCTCGATTTCGCCGACTCGCTCAACCTCGATGCGCTGATCGAACCCTGGCGCCCGCAGAATCCTTAGGGTCTGTTCCCGTTTCGTTCACGGCCGCGACGGAGCCCGTTTTTGCGCGGAACTAGGCACGAGACGCGAGGTTTGGTCGCCCAAATGAGCCGTCGAGTAACGACGCTCCGCGCAAAAACGAGCCCGTCCCTGCGGGTTGCGCGTAAAATCGCGCCATGCGTCGTTGCGGGACTTGCCAAGGGAATGACCATTGCCTGCGTCCCGCGCCTAGCCTGGCGCGATTTTGCGCAGCAACGCGACTCGCGAACGAAACGGGAACAGACCCTTAGGAGCCACACATGGCCGTGACCCTCGACCAGCCGGTCGCCGACTTCAACGCCGCCGCCACCAGCGGCGTACAGGTATCCCTGAGCGCCCTCAAGGGTCAGCAACTGGTGATCTACTTCTACCCGAAGGACAGCACCCCGGGCTGCACCACCGAAGGCCAGGGCTTTCGCGACCACTATCCGGCCTTCCAGGCAGCCAACACCCTGGTGTTCGGCGTATCGCGCGACGGCATGAAGTCCCACGAGAACTTCAAGTGCAAGCAGGAGTTCCCCTTCGAGCTGATCTCGGACAAGGACGAGGCGCTCTGCCAGCTGTTCGACGTGATCAAGCTGAAGAAGCTCTACGGCAAGGAATACCTGGGCGTCGACCGCAGCACCTTCCTCATCGACAAAGATGGTGTGCTGCGCCAGGAGTGGCGTGGGGTGAAGGTGCCGGGGCATGTCGAGGCCGTGCTGGCCGCCGCCCAGGCGCTGAGCAAGCGTTAAAACACCGAACATGAAAAAGGGCCGCATCGCGGCCCTTTTTTATTGCGCACCCCTTAAACCTTGCGCAACCAGTAACGGAATACGCCGCCCGCTTCTTCCTCGCGCAACAGCTCATGCCCGGCCAAACGCGCAAACGCTCGAAAATCGCGCTGCGAGCCGGCATCGGTGGCGATCACCTTGAGTACCGCACCACTGGGCAAGCGGTTCAGCTCCAGCTTGGCCTTGAGCAGCGGCAGCGGGCAGTTCAGGCCGCTGGCATCCAGCTCGGCATCGCAGGCAACAGGATCGGTCATCGAGGGCTCTCCACAGGGGCGGCAAGCATACCCAAGGCCGCACAACCCTGGCCAGCCGACCACCCAGACGGCTACAGTAAGGCCTTTGTTTGCCATGAGCCCCGTGCATGAAGCTTCTGCGCCCTTCCCTGCTCGCCCTCGCCTGCCTGCTCGCCTATCCCGTCACAGCCGATGACCTGCCGTCGCTGGGCGATGCCAGCTCATCGATCGTCTCGCCGGAACAGGAACACCAGCTCGGCCGCGCCTGGCTGAGCATCCTGCGCGGTCAGGTCGACCAGCTGTCCGACCCGCAGCTCAAGGACTATGTGGAGAGCAGCGTCTATCGCCTGGCCGAAACCAGCCAGGTGCAGGATCGGCGCCTGGAGTTCGTCCTGCTCAACAGCCCGCAGCTCAACGCCTTCGCCGCGCCAGGCGGAATCATCGGGGTCAACGGCGGCCTGCTCCTCTCGGCGCAGACCGAAGGCGAATACGCCTCGGTGATGGCCCACGAACTGGCGCACCTGTCGCAACGCCACTTCGCCCGCGGCATCGAAGCCCAGCAGCGCATGCAGGTGCCGGTGATGGCCGCCATGCTCGCCGGTATCGTCGCCGCAGCGGCTGGCGCCGGTGATGCCGGCATCGCCACCATCATGGGCGCCCAGGCCGCAGCCATCCAGGAACAGCGGCGCTTCTCGCGGCAGAACGAACAGGAAGCCGACCGCATCGGCCTGCTCAACCTGGAAAAGGCCGGCTATGACCCGCGCGCCATGCCGAGCATGTTCGAGCGCCTGCTGCGCCAGTATCGCTACGATCGCAAACCACCGGAATTCCTCCTCACCCACCCGGTATCCGAGTCGCGCATCGCCGACACCCGCAACCGCGCCGAACAATTTCAGCCAGGCGGCATCAACGACAGCCTGCGCTACCAGTTGATGCGCGCCCGCGTGCAGCTGATCTTCGAGGAGACACCGGGGATCGCTGCCAAGCGCTTTCGCGCCATGCTCGAGGAAAACCCCAAGTTGGACGCTGCGCGTTATGGCCTGGCCATCGCCAAGATCAAGGGTGGCCAGCTCAACGAAGCACGCACGACCTTGCAGGAGCTGCTGGCCAAGGCGCCGGAGGACATCACCTACAACCTGGCCATGGTCGATCTGGATATCACCAGCAATCGCCTGAACGATGCCCGCCAGCGGGTCGAACGGCTGCGCAACCTGTATCCGAACAACTACCCGCTGGATCAGGCGCGCATCGACCTGATGTTCAAGCAGAGCCAGGGCAAGGAGGCTGAGGTAGCACTCAACGAACTGCTCAAGAACCGCCCGCATGACCCGGACGTCTGGTATCAGGTGGCCGAGGCCCGCGGCCTGGCCGGCAACATCATCGGCCTGCACCAGGCCCGCGCCGAGTTCTTCGCCCTGGTCGGCGACTACGACCAGGCCCTGTCGCAACTGGACCTGGCCAAGCGCCGCGCCAGCAGCAACTTCCCTCTGGCTTCCCGCATCGATGCACGCCAACTGGAGCTGATGGAAGAAAAACGCGCGATCGACAAGATGCTGCGCTGATCAGCTGTCCATGAAAAAGCCCGGCATTGCCGGGCTTTTTTGTATCTGCACTCACCTCAGGCGTTGCCGCTCAATTTCAGCCGGGCTGCCTGGGTGAAATCCAGCATGCGCTTGAGCGGCTTGATTGCCCGTGGAATCAGCGCCGGCTCAACCAGGATCTCGTTACTGCCCTCCCGCAGGCACTGCAGGGTGCGCTGCAGGGTGTTCATGGCCATCCACGGGCAATGCGCGCAACTGCGGCAGGCGGCGCCATTGCCGGCGGTCGGCGCCTCGATGAAGACCTTGTCCGGGCATAGCTGCTGCATCTTGTAGAAGATGCCGCGGTCGGTGGCGACGATAAAGGTCTGGTTCGGCAGGGTCTGCGCCGCCTTGATCAGCTGGCTGGTGGAACCCACCGCATCGGCCAGCTCGATCACCGCTTCCGGCGACTCCGGGTGAACCAGCACGGCGGCGTCCGGATACAGCGCCTTCATGTCGTGCAGTTGCTTGGCTTTGAACTCCTCGTGGACGATGCAGGCGCCATCCCACAGCAGCATGTCGGCGCCGGTCTGACGCTGGATGTAGCGGCCCAGGTGCTGGTCCGGTGCCCAGAGAATGGTTTCACCGTTGTCCATCAGGCTCTCGACGATTTCCAGCGCACAACTGGAGGTCACCACCCAGTCGGCCCGCGCCTTCACCGCCGCCGAGGTGTTGGCATACACCACCACGGTACGCTCCGGGTGCTGGTCGCAGAACGCCGAAAACTCGTCAACCGGGCAACCCAGATCGAGCGAGCAGGTGGCTTCCAGGGTCGGCATCAGCACGCGCTTTTCCGGGTTGAGGATCTTTGCCGTCTCGCCCATGAACTTGACCCCGGCTACCACCACGGTCTGCGCCGCGTGCTGGTTGCCGAAGCGGGCCATTTCCAGGGAGTCGGAGACGCAGCCGCCGGTTTCCTCGGCCAACGCCTGGATCACCGGATCACAGTAGTAGTGCGCGACCAGCACGGCATTCTGCTTCTTCAGCTCGGCGGCTATTTCGCTACGGTAGAAGGCCTCCTGCTCGGGCGTCAGCGGCACGGGCTGCTTGGCATCGAGATGGGCTTGAACCAGAAGGCGTTCGGAAATATGCGTCATGTTGATCAGACCTGCAGGCGCGGGTTGGCAAGTGGCGAGTATACCATTGGCCCCTGCCGCCTCAGGGCGGCAGAGCTAACGCAGCAATGCCAGGCACAGTATCGCCGGGCTTTTTTCGAGGCATAAAAAAAGCCAGTCTTGCGACTGGCTTTTGCGATTTGGTGGGTCGTGTAGGATTCGAACCTACGACCAATTGGTTAAAAGCCAACTGCTCTACCAACTGAGCTAACGACCCGACGCGGTGCGCATAATACTGATTTAATTCAGAAAATCAACACCCCGCGGAAAAACTTCAGCTATAGCGAGTCGGATCCACTACTCCCGCGGCGATAAAACCGGCCGCACGCAGCCGGCAGCTATCGCACTTGCCACAAGCCCGACCATCCGCATCGGCCTGGTAGCAGGACACGGTCAAAGCATAGTCGACGCCATGCCGCATGCCGATCTGCACGATCTGCGCCTTGCTCAGGTTCTGCAGCGGCGCTTGAATGCGAAAGCCCTCCCCTTCCACACCCTCACGAGTCGCCAGATTGGCCAGCCGCTCGAACGCGGCAATGAAGTCGGGACGGCAATCCGGATAACCGGAATAGTCCACGGCATTGACCCCGATAAAGATATCGTGGGCGCCCAGCACCTCCGCCCAGCCCAGGGCCAGTGCGAGGAATACCGTGTTGCGTGCCGGCACATAGGTCACCGGAATGCCTTCGGTCGGGCTCTCCGGCACGGCAATCGAACTGTCGGTCAGGGCCGAACCACCGATACCGTTGAGATTGAGGCCGACCACCTTGTGCTCGACCACGCCCAGTTGTGCCGCCACCCGCTCGGCCGCCTGCAACTCAACGCGATGGCGCTGGCCGTAATCAAAACTCATGCTGTAGCAGGCGAAGCCCACGGCCTTGGCCTGAGCCAGGATGGTGGCGGAGTCGAGGCCACCGGAAAGCAGCACCACGGCTTTCTTGTCTGTCATCTCAGTACCCTCGAATCAGTGGCCAGGCTCATCGTTCCACAGCAGCTTGTGCAGCTGCAGCTGGAAGCGCACGGGCAGATTGTCGGCGATGATCCACTCGGCCAGGGCCTGGGCACTGACCTGCTTATGGCTGGGCGAGAACAGCACCTCGCCGGCGCGCTGGTCGAGGCGGTACTCGATCAGCTTGGAGACGGCCCAGTCGTAGTCCTCGCGCGAGCAGATGACGAACTTGACCTGATCGTTGCGGGTCAGCAGATCCAGGTTGCTGTACAGATTGCGCGAGACTTCCGCCGAACCCGGGGTTTTCAGGTCAACCACGCGGCTGACGCGGGGATCGGTGGCCGCGATATCGAGGGCACCGCTGGTCTCCAAGGACACCTCGTAGCCGGCATCGCACAGGCGCTTGAGCAGCGCAATGCAATTGGGCTGGGCCAGTGGCTCGCCACCGGTCACGCAAATGTAGCGTGGCTTGTAGCTGGCGATCTGTGTGCAGATGGCGTCCAGGCTCATGAGCTCGCCGCCGCTAAAGGCGTAGGCGGTGTCGCAGTACTGGCAGCGCAGCGGGCAGCCAGTCAGGCGAACGAACACAGTGGGTAAACCACTGCTGCGCGTTTCGCCCTGCAGCGAGTAGAAAATCTCGGTAATGCGCAGGGTTTCTTGCATATCGGCACCGGGCGTGACGGCGAAACAGGCCATCCGCCTCCGTTGCGGGAAAGGGGGCCGCGATTCTAAACGAAAATATTAAGGGAGACATTTTTAACGTCGCCCAGGCGACGGAGCGGAGGGTGACCACCACGGAAGATAAGCCATAAAAAACCCGCGCCAGGCGCGGGTTTTCTGATCAGAACAGACCGATCAGGGCAGACGTTGCAGGTCGCGCTGGGCCAACTGGGCGGCGGAGGAGCCTGGGAACTGGGCAATCAGCTGACGCAGGATGCCCTTAGCCTTGTCGGTATTGCCCAGGCGCTGCTCGACATCGGCCAGCTTGAACAGCGAATCCGGCACCTTGGCATGGGTCGGGTAGGTCACGCTGACCTGGGCAAAGGCCTTACCGGCCTCTTGCAGGTTGCCATTGGCCAGGTTGACCTCACCGAGCCAGTACTGGGCATTGCCGGCGTACTGGCTGCTCGGGTATTTGCGCAGGAAGGCGCCGAAGGCCTGGCTGGCCTTGTCGAAATCCTTGGCTTTGATCAGGTCGAAGGCAGCGTCGTAATACAGCTTTTCCTTCGCCGGGTCGGCCGGCTCATTGCTCGCAGGCTGTGCTGGAGCTTGCTGGGCCGGAGCCGTTGGAGCACCGCCGGCGTTGATCGCGCCGTCGGCAGGGGAATTTTGGGTAGGAGCTGCGGCGCCAGCGGCACCACCAGCCAGACGGCTGTCCATATCTTGGTAACGCGCCAAGCTTTCTTGCTTGAGACGCTCAATCTCGTTCTGCTGTTCTTCAACCATGCCACGCAGCGAAGCAATTTCTTGCTGCATCTGCTGCAACTGCATGAACAGCTCACCCTGCGCCGAGGCCGGGGCCGTAGCCCCGCCCCCAGCGTAGGCGCCATTCGTGCCGTAACCCACCGGCGGATAACTGCTAGCACCGTAACCGGCACTACTATCCACCACGGGAACCTCGGCCACTGCCGCAAGCGGCAGGGCGAGAACCAGAGAGGCTACGACACGAAGGCACTTTTGCATGGCGAATTACTTACGCAGTTCGACGCGACGGTTCTGAGCCCAGGACTGCTCTTCGGTGCCAGTGGCAACCGGACGCTCTTCGCCGTAGGAAACCAGTTCCAGCTGAGCCGGGGAAACGCCCTGCAGAACCAGGTAGCGCTGTACGGCCTGAGCACGACGCTCGCCCAGAGCCATGTTGTACTCGCGGGTGCCGCGCTCGTCGGTGTGGCCTTCCAGAACGACGCGAGCGCCGTTGCCTTTCAGGTCCTTGGCGTGTACGTCCAGAGCGCGCATGGCTTCCGGCTTCAGGTCGGAGCTGTCGTATTCGAAGTAGAAGGTGGTGATGGCGCGCAGAGCAGCTTCTTCGCTCAGAGCGCTGTCCATGCCATTGGCGTTGGCGTCGTAGCCAGCGTTCGGGTCGGTGGCGCCTTCGCCAGCGTTGTCGCCGCCTTTGGACGAGCAACCAACGGTAACGGCCAGAGCCAGGCCCAGTGCAGCAAATTTCAGCATTTCCATGGTGTAACTCCTAATGGTTTCTAGGTGTGTTTAAAGCAAAGTTTTGTTACCGCATCAGTTCAGGTAGGGGGACCAGGACGGTTCCCTCACATCACCTTGCGCGGTGGGAATCGGGAGTCTGGCGCGCCCGTTGGTAGACACGAGCATCAGCACTCCGCGGCCCTGCTGGCGGGTGGCGTAGATTAACATGGTGCCATTGGGCGCGACAGTAGGAGAGTCGTCCAGACTGGTCTCGGAGAGGATGCGCGGAGCGGAGCCGGCACGGGTCAGATCCTGCGCCGCCACTTTGAAGTTGGTGAAGCCATCCTGACGATGGATCATCACCAGCATCTTCTCGTCAGCCGAGAGTTTCGGGTTGGCGTTGTAGTTACCGATGAAGGTCACGCGCTGCGCCTCGCCACCGGCGATGTTCTGCTTGTAGATCTGCGGCTTGCCGGCACGGTCCGAGGTGAAGTACAGGGTCTGGCCATCCTTGCCCCAGAAGGGCTCGGTATCGATGGCGTAGTGATTGGTCACGCGCTGCAGCTGACGGCTGCCGAGGTTCATCACGTAGATTTCCGGGTTGCCGTCCTTGGACAGCACGAACGCCAGGCGATTGCCATCCGGCGACCAGGCCGGTGCGCCGTTAAGGCCCTGGAAGTTGGTGATCTGCTCGCGGCGACCGGTGTCGATGTGCTGCACGAAGATGCGCGGGCGGCGCTGCTCGAACGACACATAGGCAATACGACGGCCATCCGGCGCATAGCGCGGCGAGAGAATCGGCTCGCGCGACTGCAGCAGGGTCACACCACGGGCACCGTCATAGTCGGAGCGCTGCAGGGTGTAACGGGTGTTGTTGACCGAAAAACGCTCGGCGGTGACGTAGAGCATCTTGGTGGAGAAAGCGCCCTTGATGCCGGTCAGTTTTTCGAACGACTGGTCGGCCACATGGTGGGCCATGTCGCGCAGCTGATCCGGCGTACCGGTCACATTGCCGGCCGCGACCTGTTGCTGACTGGCCACGTTGAACAGGGCGAACTGCACCTGCAGGCGGCCACCGGTCGGCGCGATGCTGCCGACCAGTACGTACTGGGCGCCCAGGGCCTGCCAATCGCGGTAGATGATCTCGCCGGCCTGGGTCGGCAGGCTGATCATGTTCTGCCGGGGAATCGGCTCGTACATACCGGAGTTGCGCAGGTCATTACCGATGATATCGGCCATGTCCTCGGGCAGCACGGTGCCGCCCTGCCAGCCAAACGGCACTACGGCAATCGGGATGGCCCGGTTGACCCCATCGGTTACGGAGATGTTCTTTTCATCGGCGACAGCCAGGCCGGCTACGCAGCAGAGAACAACAAGCAACCCTCGAAGAATATTGATCACAGGTCCAGATCCTCTGGTGTAAACGTCATTTTGAACGAGCGATAGGGTGCGAAGTCGGCAGGGCTGATGCCCTGCATCTCAGGAATCTGACCCACGTTACGCACTGCAGTTACCGCCGAACTATCGAAGGCAGCATCACCACTGGAGCGCAATACCGAAGCATTGCTGATGATGCCACCAGGCAGCATATTTACTTGTACGGTCACACTCATGCCATTTCGGGCAGAGGGCGGACGACTCCAACGGCCAGACACTTCTTTGCGAATCAGATCATCGAAGTTACCCGCCACCTGATCACCAACTTCATCGGCCAGCGCCTGCTGACGCTCGGTGGTATCGGACAGCAACTCGGCCAATGCCTGTGCTTTCTTGTCCTCTGCCGCCTTGCGTGCCGCTTCCTGAGCCTTTTTCTTGGCATCAGCGGCAGCCGCCTTTTTCTTGGCGTCTTCCGCGGCTTTCTTCTTCGCTGCTTCGGCCGCCTTTTTCTTGGCTTCCTCGGCGGCTTTCTTCTTCTCTTCCTCGGACTTTTTCTTGGCGATATCGGCGAGCTTCTTCTGCTCGGCCTTCTTGGCTTCTTCCGCCTTCTGCGCCTCGGCCTTCTTATCGGCCACTTCCGCCTGTTTGGCTGCCTCGGCTTGCTTTTGTTCCGCAGCCTCCTGCTTCTTCTGCTCTTCCTTCTTCGCCTCGAGCTGCTCCTGCTCATACTGACGCGCCGCGGTTTTCTTGGCTTCGCCGGCAACCTTCTGATTGGTCTGGGTGGTGGCCTGACTCTGCGATTTCAGCTGATACAGGGTTGCCTGGACGATCGGTTTGGCCGGCGGCAGCTCAGGAGCAAACTGAAAGCTGACGAACAGCATGGCAAACATCAGGGCGTGCAGAGCCACGGCCCAGATGGTTGGCCAGAAATAGCTTTCCGAGGAGGAGCGAGCGCTCTGCTGCATCAGGGGGCCTCGGTGATCAGCCCGACGTTACCCACGCCAGCCTGCTGCAAACCGCCCATCACCGCCATTACCGAGCCGTAATCGACCGCCTTGTCACCGCGCACGAAGACCTGCACCTTTTTACCCTGGCTGGCGTTCTGGCTCATGATCGCGGTGACTGCCTGCACCAGCGCGGGCAGTTCGAGCGCGGTCTCGCTCTGCTTACCCTGATCCGGATCAACTTCCTCGCCCATGTTCCAGTAGTAGGTCTTGTCGGCCTTGATGGAAACGGTCAGCACGCGGGAGTTGTTGTCCTGCGGCAAGGCCTCGCTGGAGACCTTGGGCAAGTCAACCTTGACGCCCTGGTTGAGCATCGGCGCGGTCACCATGAAGATCACCAGCAGCACCAGCATCACGTCGATATAAGGCACGACGTTCATCTCGGCGACTGGCTTGCGTCTATTGCGAATTCTGGCCATGGGCAGCCTCAGTCCTCGCTGGTGTGCACTTTGCGGTGCAGGATCGCCTGGAACTCGTCAGCGAAGGTGTAGTAACGACTGATCAGACGCTCGCCTTGCGCGGAGAAACGGTTGTAGGCGATAACCGCCGGGATGGCGGCGAACAGGCCGATGGCGGTGGCGATCAGCGCTTCGGCAATGCCCGGGGCCACGGTGGCCAGGGTGGCCTGCTGCACCTGAGCCAGACCGCGGAAGGAGTTCATGATGCCCCACACGGTACCGAACAGGCCGATGTACGGGCTGGTCGAGCCGACGGTGGCGAGGAATGGCAGGCTCTGCTCGAGCTTCTCTTCCTCACGCGAGATGGCCACGCGCATGGCCCGTGCCACGCCATCCATCACCGCATCCGGATCGACGCCAGACTGCTGGCGCAGGCGGGAGAATTCCTTGAAGCCGGCACGAAAGATCTGCTCCACGCCGCAGTCCGGGTCCGGGTTGCTGCCGGCCTGGCGATACAGCTTGGACAGGTCGATACCCGACCAGAAGCGCTCCTCGAACATTTCCAGCGACTTCTTGGCGGCACGCAGCATGGTGCTGCGCTGGAAGATCATCACCCATGACGTGACCGAGGCGGCCACCAGAATGAGCATGACCAGCTGCACCACGAAACTGGCGTTGCTGATCAGGCTCCACATGGACATATGGTCTACGGCGGCGTTAGCTTCCACGCTTACTCTCCTGCAGGGGGTAGACCCGCGACACTGGCGAAGGCTGCACGCAGCGCTTCGGGAATGGCCCGGGGTTTCAAACTGTCGGCGCGCACACAGGCCACCACGAACTGCCCTTCACAGAGCAGCGCCTTGTCCGTGACCCGCCTTACCTGTTGACGAAAGCGCAGGCTGGCACGGTTTAACTCGATTACATCGGCCGTCACAAAAAGTTCGTCGTCCAGCTTGGCGGGCGCGTGATAGCGCGCTTCGGCCGAATGCACGACGAACAGCAGGTCTTCCGCCACCAGCGCAGACTGGGCAAAACCCAGTTCACGCAGGCGCTCGGTACGAGCCCGCTCCATGAATTTGAGGTAGTTGACGTAATAAACGATGCCGCCGGCATCGGTATCTTCGTAATACACCCGACAACGGTGGGCAAAAGGCTGGGCCTCGATTTGCGCGCGCATACTCTAGTGCTTACTCCCGGCCTTGCCAATTGGCCAAGCCCCTGTTTTTAAACTATTCGTCGCTTCCCGCGAAGAGATCGGCAACCGGCGCCTCGACCATGCGCCCCGGCAGATTGAGGCCGAAGTGCAGGTAGGCATGCCGCGTCACCACCCGCCCGCGCGGCGTGCGCATGATATACCCCTGCTGGATCAGATAGGGCTCCAGCACGTCTTCGATGGTCCCGCGCTCCTCGCCAATGGCTGCAGCCAGGTTGTCGAGGCCGACCGGCCCGCCGTCGAACTTGTCGATCATCGCCAGCAGTAGACGCCGGTCCTGGTGATCGAAGCCACGTTCATCGACATCCAGCATGTTCAGCGCCTGATCGGCCACGCTACGACTGATCTGCCCACCCGCCCGCACCTCGGCGAAATCGCGCACCCGGCGCAGCAGGCGATTGGCAATACGCGGCGTACCCCGGGCGCGCCGAGCAATCTCGAACGCGCCGTCGGCATCCAGGGCCAGGCCGAGAATACTGGCGGAGCGACTGACAATGGTCGCCAGATCGGCACTGGAATAGAACTCCAGGCGCTGGACGATGCCGAAACGGTCGCGCAGCGGATTGGTCAGCATGCCGGCCCGGGTGGTTGCACCGACCAGGGTGAACGGCGGGAGGTCCAGCTTGATCGAACGGGCGGCCGGACCTTCACCGATCATGATGTCGAGCTGGAAGTCCTCCATCGCCGGGTACAGCACTTCCTCGATGATCGGCGACAGACGATGAATCTCGTCGATAAACAGCACGTCACCGGCTTCCAGATTGGTCAGCAGCGCGGCCAGATCGCCCGGACGCTCCAGCACCGGGCCAGACGTACTCTTGATCGACACGCCCATTTCCTGGGCGATGATATTGGCCAGAGTGGTCTTGCCCAGCCCTGGCGGGCCGAAGATCAAGGTGTGATCGAGGGCTTCCGAGCGGCCCTTGGCGGCCTGGATGAACAGCTCCATCTGCTCGCGGACAATCGGCTGGCCAATATAGTCGGCCAGCGACAGCGGACGAATGGCGCGATCCAGCTGCTCGTCACGCTCGCGGCCACTGGCGGTTATCAGGCGGTCGGCTTCAATCACGGGTTAAACCATCCCCTTCAATGAGCGGCGAATCAACTCTTCACTGGAGAGGCCGTCTTCCTGCACCGCAGCCACGGCCTTGCTGGCCTCCTGCGGCTTGAAGCCGAGGGATATCAGCGCGCTCACGGCGTCGCTCTCCGCGCTTGAGACTGCCACGCCGGCGCGGGGTTCCACCACCAGGGTGGCGATGGACGGCACGCTTTCCCAGGCCTTGAAGCGATCTTTCAGCTCGACCAGCAAGCGCTCGGCGGTTTTCTTGCCGACGCCGGGGACTTTCACCAGGGTCGAGGTATCTCCGGCCTGCACGCAGCGCACCAGCTCGTCCACTTCCAGGCCGGACATCAGCGCCAGCGCCAGCTTGGGGCCGACGCCATTCAAGCGGATCAGCTCGCGAAACAGTTCGCGCTCGCGCTTCTCGGCGAAGCCGTAGAGCAGATGGGCATCCTCGCGCACCACCAGATGGGTGTGCAGGGTCACCGGCTCGCCCAGCGACGGCAGGCGATACAGCGTGGTCATCGGCACTTCCAGCTCGTAGCCGACGCCATTCACATCGACCAGCAGGTGCGGCGGCTGTTTTTCCGCCAGGGTGCCTTTCAGGCGTCCGATCACGACTTATCTTCCTTCTATCTATTACAGGCGCAGACGGCCGCCGCGCCGCTTGGCGCCGACCAGGCCATGGGGAATCAGACTTTGCCGATGGTGGGCATGACACAAGGCAATAGCCAGGGCATCGGAGGCATCGATCTGCGGCTTCTGCACCAGCTTGAGCAGGTGCATGACCATCATCTGCACCTGCTGCTTGTCCGCCCCGCCGGTGCCGGCAATCGCCTGCTTGACCTGGGTAGCGGTGTACTCGCTGATCTCCAGCCCCGCCTCGACCCCGGCGACTATCGCCGCGCCGCGGGCCTGACCGAGCTTGAGCGCCGAGTCGGCGTTCTTCGCCATGAACACCTGTTCGATGCCCATGGTCACCGGCCCGTGCAGGCGGATCACCTCGCTGACGCCGCGAAAGACGATCTGCAGGCGCTCGGGCAACGGGCCGTTGCCGGTACGAATGCAGCCCGAAGCGACATACTCGCAGCCACGACCGGTATCGCGCACCACACCGTAACCGGTGATACGAGAACCGGGGTCGATACCCAAAATCAGCGTCATGCCCTGCCGTTCGCTCCGGGTGCCGGCAAACGCCGCCACACTGTCTATTTATCCAGCTCAGGAGTATACGGGTCGACTACCAGCGGCGTCACCCGGCCCGCACAGATAAAAAAGCCGGAAGCGCCTGGGGCGACTTCCGGCTTGTTACCCGCAGACAGGATCAGTCCAGCTGCTCCATGATCTCGTCGGGGATTTCCGCGTTGTGGTAGACCTCCTGCACATCATCGAGGTCTTCCAGCATGTCGATCAGCTTCATGACCTTCTTTGCGGTTTCCAGGTCAGCCACCGGCGCACTGATCGAGGGGATCATGGCGACTTCCGCCTCCTCGCCCTTGAAACCGGCTGCCGTCAGCGCCTCGTTGACCGACAGGAACTCGGCAAAACTGGTCGACACCAACGCCGAACCATCTTCACCCATCTCCACGTCATCGGCACCGGCTTCCAACGCCGCTTCCATCAAGGCATCTTCGCTGACGCCCGGAGCGAAGCTGATCTGCCCCTTGCGCTCGAACATATAGGCCACCGAGCCATCGGTACCAAGGTTGCCGCCACACTTGGTGAAGGCATGGCGCACTTCGGCGGCGGTGCGGTTGCGATTGTCGGTCATGACCTCGACGATGATGGCCACGCCGCTGGGCGCATAGCCTTCGTAGCTGAACTCGACGACGTTGTCGGCTTCGTTATTGCCGGCGCCGCGGGCAATCGCCCGGTCGATCACGTCACGTGACATGTTGGCGGTCAGCGCCTTGTCCACAGCCAGGCGCAGCCGCGGGTTGTCCGCCGGCAACGGGCCGCCATGTTTAGCCGCGACGGTCAGCTCACGAATCAGCTTGGTGAAGATCTTGCCGCGCTTGGCGTCCTGACGCCCTTTGCGGTGCTTGATGTTGGCCCACTTGGAATGACCAGCCATAACTCACTCCGTATTTCTCACTGAAGATTGCACGGGTATAAAAATTCGCACCCCATAACGAAGAAGCCTGGAAATCCAGGCTTCTCGTAGCGGCTTATTCGGCCTTGGCTTGCTCGCGCAGGCGAATGTGCAGCTCGCGCAGCGCCTTGTTATCCACCACACCCGGCGCCTGGGTCATGACGCAGGCCGCGCTCTGGGTTTTCGGGAAGGCGATCACTTCGCGGATCGAGCTGGCGCCGGTCATCAGCATGACCAGGCGATCCAGGCCGAAGGCCAGGCCACCGTGGGGCGGCGCACCGAATTTCAGCGCATCGAGGAGGAAGCCGAACTTCTCCTGCTGCTCTTCTTCGCTGATGCCCAGCACGCGGAACACGGTCTGCTGCATGGCCTTGTCGTGGATACGGATCGAACCGCCACCCAGTTCGGTGCCGTTCAGGACCATGTCGTAGGCACGCGACAGCGCGGTCGCCGGGTCGGCTTCCAGCTCTTGCGGGCTGCAGCTTGGCGCGGTGAACGGGTGGTGCATGGCGGTCAGGCTGCCATCGTCGTTTTCCTCGAACATCGGGAAGTCGACCACCCACAGCGGCGCCCACTCGCAGGTCAGCAGATTCAGGTCATGACCGAGCTTGATGCGCAGGGCACCGAGGGCTTCGCTGACGATCTTGGCCTTGTCGGCGCCGAAGAACACGATATCGCCGTCAACCGCACCGACGCGATCGAGGATCACGTTGATGTTGTCCAGCGGGATGTTCTTGACGATCGGCGACTGCAGACCGTCGACGCCCTGAGCACGCTCGTTGACCTTGATGTAGGCCAGGCCCTTGGCGCCGTAGATACCGACGAACTTGGTGTAGTCGTCGATCTGCTTGCGCGGCATGCTCGCCCCGCCCGGTACGCGCAGCGCGGTCACGCGGCATTTCGGATCGTTGGCCGGGCCGGCAAACACCTTGAAGTCGACGTCCTTGAGCTGGTCTTCCACATCCACCAGCTCCAGCGGAATGCGCAGGTCCGGCTTGTCCGAACCGAAGCGACGCATGGCTTCGGCCAGGGTCATGTGCGGCAGCTCGCCGAACTCGACGTCCAGCACTTCCTTGAACAGGTTGCGGATCATGGTCTCGGTGATGCCCATGATGTCTTTTTCATCGAGGAAGCTGGTCTCGATGTCGATCTGGGTGAATTCCGGCTGACGGTCGGCGCGCAGGTCTTCGTCACGGAAGCACTTGGCGATCTGGTAGTAGCGGTCGAAGCCGGCCACCATCAGCAGCTGCTTGAACAGCTGCGGCGACTGCGGCAGGGCGAAGAAGCTACCAGCGTGGGTGCGGCTCGGCACCAGGTAGTCGCGCGCGCCTTCCGGAGTAGCGCGAGTGAGGATCGGCGTCTCGACGTCGAGGAAGCCATTCTCGTCCAGGTAGCGGCGGATGCTCGAGGTGATGCGCGAGCGCAGCTTGAGCTTCTCGGCCATTTCCGGGCGACGCAGGTCGATGAAGCGGTAGCGCAGACGGGTCTCTTCGCCAACGTCGGTGTATTCGTTGAGCGGGAACGGTGGAGTTTCCGCTTCGTTGAGCACTTCCAGCTCGTAACCCAGCACTTCGATGGCGCCGGAGGCCATGTTGGCGTTACGCGCGCCTTCCGGACGCAGGCGAACCTTGCCGGTGATCTTGACCACGTACTCGCTGCGCACGCGGTCGGCCTTGGCGAAGGTCTCGGCGCGATCCGGATCGAACACCACCTGAGCCAGACCTTCACGGTCACGGATATCGAGGAAGATCACGCCACCGTGGTCACGACGACGATGGACCCAACCGCAAAGGGTGATTTCCTGACCGTCCAGGCTCTCGTTCAACTGGCCGCAATAGTGGCTGCGCATCATGATGGTGGTTCGCTTCTCTAATCAGTCTTGAATTCGTCGGGGCGGCCAACTGGCGGCGCCGGGGCCGTTTACACAGCACTCGTAAGCCGCGCGGGGCTTGCCACAAGGGCCAGGACGAGCATTTTCTTCAATTCGGACGCGGAGCAGGTCAAGCAATCGACCAGCGGTGCAGCAGGCAGGCGCATGCCCGCATCCGGGGCAAGGGGCGGGATTATATATGGTTAATTGCCACCGCGCAGCCGCCCGCCCCGCCGCTTTCGCCACTGCTTTCTATACTGTCGATTCAGCCCCTGCGGAGACCTGACATGGCCACGCCACGCCCTGCCGACCTTTCCAGCGACCTGCTGGATGATTTTCGCCTCGACACGGCCGAGCAATTGCCCCGCTGCGAGCAACTGCTCATCGAACTGGAGCGCCATCCGCAGGACAACGCCCGGCTGCGCGAGCTGTTTCGGGTGGTGCATACGCTCAAGGGCAACCTCGGCTACGTCGAGCTGAACAGCTTGCTGCCCCTCCCCCAAGCCATGGAAGACGTACTGGCACGACTGCGCGAGGGCGAACTGGAGTTCGACAGCCTGCTGGGCGATATCCTCCTGCTCAGTCTCGACCACCTGCGCAGCCTGATCGACGAAGCCCTCGGCGGTGCACAGGCCGCGCTCGACCCACGCGCCTTCAACAGCCTGTGCCAAGCCCTGCAAGCACTGGCTGCAGCCCCAGCAGCACGGCAAACGGAAATCCGCCGCACCCTTCTGCAACACCTGGATCCCGCCACCCGCCTGCAGCCCGTCGAACTGCCCAGTCAATCGCACACCCACAAGCTGCTCGCCGAGCACGGCATCCAAGCCGATGCGGACCTGCTGTTCTTCAGCGAACTGATGGAAGCCGGCGAACACCGCTCGCACTACTGGCATGGTCGCGGTCAGCGCCTGCTCAGCCTAGCCCTGAGCATGAATGCGGCGGCAGGCGCACCGGTAGAACCGGCACAACTGGCGGCAGCGGTCTGCCTGCACGACCTGGGCATGGCCTTTCTGCCGCTCGATCTGCTGCACAAGGAAGAGCACCTGAGCCGCGAGGAGCGCAGACAGATGCAGGCCCACCCACGCCAGGCCTTCGAGCTACTAAAGCGCATGCCGGACTGGGCCAGCGCGGCAGAAATCATCCTGCAACATCAGGAACACGCCGACGGCAGCGGCTATCCGAAAGGTCTGCGCGAGAGTGAAATCCACCCCGGCGCGCTGATCCTCAATATCGCCGACACCTTCGACGCCCGCACCCATGAGCGCGCCCACCAGACCCTGAGCAAACGCCCGCGCCTGCGTGCCATCCTGGAAATCAACAATCATTCCGCCCGGCAGTTCAGCGCTTACTGGGTCGAGATATTCAACCGCACATTGCAACAGAACCCGGAACTGACGCGCCTCTGAAACCCAAAGAATGCAGCGTTATAGGCCCAGAACATCGCATCTATTGATATAAGCCAAGGTCGCACCTGGGGTGCCCCGTGATAGGCTCGAACCATTACGGGGAGCGTCTACCCCGGCCACCTGAGAGGAGAAGCAAGACATGGAAATCAACATCGGCATCGCCGAACAGGACCGCGCTGCCATCGCCGAAGGGCTGTCCCGCCTGCTGGCGGACACCTACACCCTGTACCTGAAGACCCACAACTTTCACTGGAACGTTACCGGCCCGATGTTCAACACCCTGCACCTGATGTTCGAGGCGCAGTACACCGAACTTTCACTGGCTGTCGACATGATTGCCGAGCGCATCCGCGCCCTCGGCTTTCCGGCACCAGGCACCTACGCCGCCTACTCGCGCCTGTCGTCGATCAAGGAAGAGGAAGGCGTGCCGGCTGCCCAGGAGATGATCAAGCTGCTGGTACAGGGCCAGGAGGCTGTAGTGCGCACTGCGCGCGGCATCTTCCCGCTGCTGGAAAAAGTCAGTGACGAACCAACCGCCGACCTGCTCACCCAGCGCATGCAAGTGCACGAAAAGACCGCCTGGATGCTGCGCAGCCTGCTGGCCGCCTGATACTCTTCAAAAATGAGAGCAAAGGCCCGGTCAGACCGGGCCTTTTGCCAGGCGCAACCGCGCTGTCTAATCTAATCTTTGCCTATTCGCCCACCTCGCCACAGTGACGTGCATGAGCCAGCCGCCAAAAGCTCCTTCCATTCTCGAACTATTCCCGGAAGAGACCCGCGAAGCTGCGGCGCTGCTCAAACAAGCCGTGCCGCACATGATGCGCCACGATATTCCGCCGAACCCCATGCACTACGCGCTCTGGTACACCTACAGCAGGGGCCTGGAGCCGGATCTAAATCGTCGCCTGGACAAGATCGTCAAGGACTTCGACAGCTTCCCCCCGGAAAGCGCACTGAAATTGTTCCGCGATTTCATCATCCGCGGCGAAATCGAAGATGCCCGCGCCGGACAGCAACAAGTAATGGACCTGGTCGATGACATCGAAGTCGATGTGTCGCACAGCGTGACTGGCAGCCAGCATTACCAGAACAGCCTGACTCTAGGCCTGGCCGCACTGCAGGAGCCCGTCACCGAAGACCTGCCCAACGTGCTCAGCGATCTGCAGCAAAGCACCCAGGAAATGCAGGAGCAGCAGGAAAAATTCCTCTACCGCCTGCGCGCCGCCCAAGCCGAGATCCAGCATCTGCGCAGCCAGCTGGAGCGAGCCCACATGGCCGCGACTCTGGACAGCCTGACCAACGTCTTCAACCGCCACGCTTTCAGCCGCCTGCTCGAACAGGCGCTGAGCACAGACCAACACGGCCTGGCTTTGGTCATGCTCGACATCGACCACTTCAAGCTGTTCAACGACCAGTACGGCCACCCTCTTGGTGACCGAGTCCTGCAGCATGTCGGCCAGCTACTGCGCGACCTGCTGCCACCTCGCGGGGTAGCCGCTCGCTACGGCGGCGAAGAATTTTGCGTCATCCTGCGCGATTGTTTCGACCTGCACAGCGCCCATGCCTTCGCCGAACAACTGCGCCTGAAAATTCAGGCACTACGTATCAAGGTACGCAGCACCGACAAGATTCTCGACACGGTCACCGCCTCCTTTGGCCTGGCCCTGGCGAACAACAGCGACACCTTCGAAAGCCTGCTGACCAGAGCCGACGACGCCCTCTACCAGGCCAAACGCAATGGCCGCAACCAGATCCACCCCGCCACCCCGGAAACTGCGCTAAGCGCATGATTTGAGTAGCCATCCGCTTTGCGGTTAAATACGCCCGTGTTGCACGGCCCTGAGCGGTCGCAACATAGGCGGGACACCCCCGCTTCACCCCTGCCCACTCAATACCCGGGCACCGCGCAACACTTCGCTCGTCCTTTTTTGCCAGCGTTTAACAGTGAGTTCATTGAACATGTTGAAGATTGTCCACCTGTTTACGGGCGTCACCGCCCTGCTGCTCTCCTTCATTCCCAGCCTGCACCCTGAAGCCCTACCCTATCTGCAACAAGCTGACGCGCTGTACCTCGCCCTTCTCGGCCTGAGCAACCTGCTTGTCGCTCCCCTGCTGACAATCCGCCAACCCGGCATTCGCAATCAGCTGCAGACTCTGGTTTCCGTCCTGCTGGTACTCGCCGTACTGCTTCAAGCCCTGGTTCTGCTGGCTCCACTGCCACTGGTAAGCGGTCAACCGGCAATCCTGCTCAGCCTGATCGCCGCCGCCCTGGCCGCGGCGCTGAACCTTGGCATCCACTGCAAGCTGCGCCAGAAGCGCTCGGCAGCCATTCCCCAGGACCTGGGTAACCGCGAAACCGGCACCGTAAAGTGGTTCAACACCTCCAAAGGCTTCGGCTTCATTTCCCGCGACATGGGCGAAGATATCTTCGTGCACTTCCGCGCCATCCGTGGCGAAGGTCACCGCATCCTGGTCGAAGGCCAGCGCGTGGAGTTCTCGGTCATGCAGCGTGACAAGGGACTGCAAGCAGAAGACGTTATTGCCGCGCTGCCCAGCCGCCGCTGAAGACAACAGCCATAAAAAAGCCCGCATTGCGCGGGCTTTTTTATGGGCATCAGTAATGCGGTGGCGGCGCCTCGCCTTCATCGAGGCCGAACTGGCCCTGCATTTCCTCCTGGCGCCGGGCCAGAGCCGCCAACTGCAATTGCAGGCGCTCGACAATTCGTTGCTGCTCAACCAGAACATCATTGAGTGCGGCAATGGTGTCATCCTGAAAAGCCTGGCGGCTTTCCAACTCGACAATGCGCTGTTCCAGATTCATGCATCAACCCTCGGCAAAGCAGAAGTCTTCCGTCAAAACCAGACGCAGGCGCTCACGTACAGCAGCGATCTGCTCAGGCTCGTAAGCCTTGGCGGGATGCTTGCCCCAGACCGGCGCAGGCCAGGCAGCATCCTCTCGCCGGCGCACAATCACATGCATATGCAGCTGACTGACCACATTACCCAATGTCGCGACATTCATCTTGTCGGCGACAAAGGCATCCTTGAGCGTTTCTGCCAGGCGCGTGGTTTCCAGCCAGAGCGCCTGTTGATCGGCGTTATCGAGCTGGAACAGCTCGCTCACGGCCTCACGCCGCGGCACCAGGATGAACCAGGGGTAACTGGCATCATTCATCAGCAGCAGGCGACAAAGGGGGAAATCTCCAATCAGCAATGTGTCCTGCTGCAAGCGTGAATCCAGGGTAAACATCAGACCTTTCCTCAAATTCAAAAAACCATCACTACAGACACAAAGGATAACGGCAGGTCACCCCAGTTAACCAACCCAATCCTGCGCTCCACGCCAAGCAGCCCCCAGCACTTGCACAAGAACAGGTCACCAAGCCTTCGCCGCGCTCCAGAGCTGAGCGCGACTAGCTCCGGTGAGCGAGCATCATGCGCCACACGAGCCAGGTTGAGTGGCCCGCCGCCAGCCGACCTCGAGCGCACCCCGCACTCATGCTCCAGCGAAACGCACCAACGCACCACTACCGTGCACAACCGCAACGCAAATTCGACCCAGCGTTACCTGCGGGTAGTTTTTTCCTTGCAGAATCAAGCGGTGGTAACGAATTTCTCGACACGGCAGCCAGCGCAACACCCTAGCGCAACAGCTGCCGCACATCCGCGAAGGCCCGAAACAGAAGCCGGGCGCCGCTAAAACATGCCACTCAGGCAAGTTTTTTCCAGCACCGCGCATTTTGTGCACGGATGTTGCTATACATCCTGCATTCGGCAAAACTCGATGCCTATCGGACTGCCAAACCACTTCGCAATGTCTCGAAGAAGAGCCCTAAGCGATTGGATTTGCAGACCTTTCAGGAGCCGAAAAGCTGATGACCGAAGCGACTGAAACCTACAAAATTGCGACACGGCGCATATGATTTTGCGACACCATCGTAAATAAAGCGTAGGGAATAAGTGGCAACTGTCGCCAACTAATTCGTCGTGCTATAAGTTAGCGCCGACACAAAAAGAAAGAGCCGCCCATATACCTATATATGGGTAGCAGCACTCTTCAAAACCAAAGGAGCAATCACAATGCAAGTGATGAAGTGGAGCGCACTGGCCCTGGCCGTAACCGCCGGTACCACCCAACTGGCTTTCGCCAGCGCACAATCCGAGTCCAAGGGCTTCGTCGAAGACAGCGACCTTGTGCTGAGCAACCGCAACTACTTCTTCCAGCGCGACTTCAAGAACAACGCGCCTGGCCAGAACATGAGAGAAGAATGGGCCCATGGCTTCATGTCCGAGTTCGCCTCGGGCTTCACTCAGGGCACCGTTGGCGTGGGCGTTGACGCTTACGGCTACATGGGCATCAAGCTGGACAGCGGCAGGGGCCGTGACGGTACTGGTCTGCTGCCGGCAAACTCCGAAGGCGGCTCCCAGGACAACTACGGCGAAGCCGGCGGTTCGGTCAAAGCACGCATTTCCAATTCGGTACTGAAGTACGGTGAAATGCGCACTGGCGCTCCGGTCTTCGCTACTTCCCACAGCCGCCTGCTGCCGGAAACCGCTACCGGTTTCAACGTAACCAGCGAAGAGATCGAAAACCTCTCCCTGGAGGGTGGCTACTTCACCGCTTACAACAACCGTGCCTCGACCAACAGCGACGATGAGCTGCTGATCAACTACGGTGCTGGTGAAATCGGCGACAGCATCGGCTACCTGGGTGGTAGCTACAGCTTCACCGACAATCTGAGCGTCACCCTGTACGGCTCCAAGTTCGAAGAAACCTGGAACCAGTACTACGTGAACACCAACTGGGCCCTGCCGATCAGCGAAGGCCAGAGCCTGACCTTCGACCTGAACATTTATGACACCAGCGATACCGGCGACTCCCTGCAGGGTGAAGTCGACAACACCACTTTCAGCCTGGCAGCCGTATACGCCCTGGGCGGCCACAGCTTCCTCGCTGCTTACCAGGAAGTGGATGGCGACACCCCGTTCGACTACGTTGGTGGCGACTCGATCTTCCTGTCCAACTCCATGCAATACTCCGACTTCAACGGCGCCAACGAGAAGTCCTGGCGTGTAGGTTACACCTATGACTGGTCTGACCTGGGCGTTCCTGGCCTGACCACAATGGTAACTTACGTTGAAGGCTACGACATCGACGGCACCGATGCCGATGTCAATGGCGGTTATGCTGGCCTGCAAGGCGAGGACGGTGAGCACCAAGAAACCGACCTGGACATCAAATATGTTATCCAGGAAGGCGCGGCCAAGGATCTGTCCATCCGCCTCCGTCAGGCGTTCCACTACGCCAACGACGATCAGGCAGAAGGCGATCTGCACGAGTTCCGCGTGATCATGGACTACCCGCTGGATGTCCTGTAAGCGCTAGCGCCTACAGCACCAACGCAAGAAACCCCGGCTTAGGCCGGGGTTTTTTATTGCAGCGGTAATGCATAAGTCCCAGTGACATGCGCCACCAACTCCTCCTCCGCGCCTAGCGAATACAACTGCACCTCGCACACCGCCTGACGCTTTGACAGCCGCAGGATTCGCGCCTCGGCCAGCAGATCCACCGGTTTCGGCTTGGCCAGAAAGTTGATGTTCAGATTGGCCGTTACCGCCATTTCCACCCGCCCCAGACGCCCCAGCACCACCGCATACATGGCCGCATCGGCCAGCGACATGATGGTCGGCCCGGACAGCGTGCCTCCTGGACGCACCAGCTTGCCGTGGAACGGCACCCTGGCCACCGCCCGCCCCGTATCCAGGTGATCAATCCGCAGATCGATATCCTCAGCCATCGGTACCCCGGCGCGAATCAGCGCTTGCACCTGCTCAGCGGTCAACTCTGCCACCTTCAACTCCCGGTCTGATCCTGTACGCCACAGGACTGTCCCCGTACAATGCCGAGTCATTCTTTGCCCTCGCAACCGACAGAACGGCCAAACATGCGTACCAGTCAGTACCTGCTCTCGACCCTCAAAGAAACCCCTTCCGACGCCGTGGTGATCAGCCACCAGCTGATGCTGCGCGCGGGCATGATCCGCAAGCTGGCATCCGGTCTCTACACCTGGCTGCCGATGGGGTTGCGCGTGCTGCGCAAGGCCGAGGCCATCGTGCGCGAAGAAATGAACGCCGCCGGTGCCCTGGAAGTGCTGATGCCAGCCATCCAGCCCGCCGAGCTGTGGCAGGAGTCGGGGCGCTGGGAACAGTATGGTCCCGAGTTGCTGCGCATCAAGGACCGCCATGGCCGCGAGTTCTGTGTCGGCCCGACCCATGAAGAAGTGATCACCGACCTGGCGCGCAATGAGCTGAACAGCTACAAGCAGCTGCCGATCAACCTGTACCAGATCCAGACCAAATTCCGCGACGAAATCCGTCCGCGCTTCGGTCTGATGCGTGGCCGCGAGTTCCTGATGAAGGACGCCTACTCCTTCCACCTCGACCAAGCCTCGCTGCAGCAGACCTACGACCGCATGCACCAGGCGTACTGCAACGTATTCAGCCGCCTGGGCCTGAACTTCCGCCCAGTACAGGCCGATACCGGCTCGATCGGCGGCACCGGCTCCCACGAATTCCATGTGCTGGCCGAGTCCGGTGAAGACGATATCGCCTTCAGCGATGTTTCCGATTACGCCGCCAACATCGAAAAGGCCGAAGCTGTCCCGCGCGAAACCAGTCGTGCCGCCGCCAGCGAAGAGCTGCGCCTGGTCGATACGCCGAACGCCAAGACCATCGAAGAACTGGTCAACCAGTTCAGCCTGGCCATCGACAAGACCGTCAAGACCCTGGTCGTGCATGCTGCCGAAGAAGGCAAGCTGGTCGCCCTGATCGTCCGTGGCGACCATGAACTGAACGAGATCAAGGCTGCCAACCACGAACTGGTCGCCAGCCCGCTGGTATTCGCCTCGGAAGCCGAACTGCGCGCCGCCATCGGTGCCGGCGCCGGCTCCCTCGGCCCGCTGAACCTGGCGCTACCGTGCATCATCGACCGTTCCGTAGCGCTGATGAGCGATTTCGTGATCGGTGCCAACATCGACGACAAGCACTACTTCGGCGTCAACTGGGAACGCGACCTGCCGCTGCCAGCCATCGCCGACCTGCGCAACGTGGTGGCCGGCGACCCGAGCCCGGATGGCCAAGGCACTCTGGTGATCAAGCGCGGCATCGAAGTCGGGCACATCTTCCAGCTCGGCACCAAGTACAGCGAAGCCCTGGGTTGCAAGGTACTGGGTGAAGGCGGCAAGCCGATCACCCTGACCATGGGTTGCTACGGCATCGGCGTCTCGCGCGTGGTGGCGGCCGCCATCGAGCAGAACTGGGACGAGCGCGGCATCCTCTGGAGCGACGCCCTCGCGCCGTTCCAGATTGCCCTGGTACCGATGAAGTACGATAACGAAGCCGTGCGCGAAGCCACCGACAAGCTATACGCCGAACTGACGGCAGCCGGCTATGAAGTGCTGCTGGATGACCGCGACAAGAAGACCAGCCCCGGGGTGAAGTTCGCCGACATGGAGCTGATCGGCATCCCGCATCGCATCGTGGTCAGCGATCGCGGTCTGGCCGAAGGCAACCTCGAGTACAAAAACCGTCGCGATGCCGAAGCGCAGCCCGTCTCCGCCGCAGACATCCTGTCGTTCATCAAGGCCCGTACCGGTCGTTAATCCAGGCAGTCAACAAGAGCCATCATGTTCAAGCGAAGCACCCTGCGCCTCGGCGCCTCCCTGGCTGGCGCCCTCCTCCTGGTGGGCTGCGCCAACCATCTGCCACAACGCAGTGAGCAGGAGGAACGCTTCGAGCGCAGACTGCTCGACCACAGCCTGCAGATCGAGGTCGGCGAGCCGCGCGTACTCGAGCTGCCACAGCGGCGGGTACGCGTGCAGGAGCAGAAGACCTTCGAAGTCACCGAATTCGAAGTCACCCGCCGCTATGACCGCTATACCCCCTACCAGCCCTGGCGCGAACTCTATGAAGTGCCACTGGGGGCAGTCGCGGTAGTCGCCGGCGTCGGCGCCAACGTGCTCAACGTGATCATGCTCGGTCGCCTGCCCGACAGCGCGACCAAGGACTGGATCAGCTACGGCTTTGCCGGCCTCAACCCGGCGCTGAACGTCGAGTCCAATGGCCGTTCGCAACAGAATCTGGCCAGCCTCGACGAGCGCCAGCTGGACAAGCGCATGGACTACTCGAGCCTGCCCTGGATCGAGCGCCCGGTGCTGGTCAAGGCCGGTGAAACCACCCATGAGCTGAGCACCGACCGCAATGGTGTGCTGCGCCTCAACCTGCTCGACGACCCGTTTGCCGAAGAAGACGCGAGCCGCATCGGTACCCTGCTGCTGAGCGTGGAAGACCCACTGGATAACACCCGTGCCGATGCCAGCCTGCTGGTCAGCCGTACCCTGCGCGGCAAGCTGCAGGAAGCCCACCATCTGATCTACGACGACCTGGAAGACGACGAAGTGGCGCAGTGGGTGCACCGGGTCAAGCGCCTGTCCGACCTGGGCCTGGAAGAAGAAGCCAGCGAACTGGAGCAGAGCCTGATCGAGCTGACCCGCAACGATCCGGAGCTGCAGCAGGAGTTTCTCGGCAAGCTGATGAAAGACGCCGGGCGCTTGGTTGCCGACCCCGGCAGCGACTGAGAACCTGCCTCGGATCTCTTGATCGTCGGCCATGCTGCGTTGCAACGCAGTAACAGCCGAAGGCTGGTCAAGTGGGCTCGGCAAGTCGCTTTCGACTAACGCGCTTCAGCGCGGCCCGCAGGGCGAGTGCAACGAGTACTGCTCATTTACGGCTTGTAAACTCCGCGCCCTCGCCCCATCTCGCCTTGCCTGGCTCTAGCTCAAAAGATCCGAAACAGGCTCTGAAGCTCAAGCCAAGCGCAGCAAACTGCGCTCAGCGGCGCGCGATGAAACCGGCAACCCCCTGCAGGGCATGTTCCTGCAGCTCGACCTCACTGACCTGCGCTTGCTCCGGCCCCTGTTCGAGCCAGCCGGCCAACTCGCGCACCGCGCCTTCCTCACCTTCAACGAGTACCTCGACCCGACCATCGTCCAGGTTGCGCACCCAGCCATCCAGATCGAGGCGCTCGGCCTCGGCGCAAGTGGACTGGCGAAAATACACACCCTGCACCTTGCCACTGACATAGCCATGCATGCAGATACGCGCCATCGTGCTACTCCTTGCCTTGCAGTTCAGTGAGTCGCGCCAGCAGCCCGGCGGCGCTCTGCTCACCGAGCAGGCGTTCGCGCACACGACCTTGGTCATCGACAATATAAGTTACTGGCAGCACATCGTTTCGCGGCAACTGATAACGTGCTGCCGGGTCCTGCGCCAACACCGTGAAACGAATACCCAGCCCAGCCACTGCCTTGTTCAAGGCATCGCCTTGCAGGGCATCGAAGTTAACCCCCAGCACCCGCACAGCACGCCCCTGCGTCTGTTCGGCAAGGCGGTTCAACTGCGGGATCTCGGTACGACAAGGCCCGCACCACTCGGCCCAGTAATTAATCACTAACCACTGGCCATCCAGTTGTTCAGCCGTTACCTTTCGTCCATGCTGATCGACGCCCAAGTCCTCGGCGCAGCCGGCCAACAGAAGACCGGTCAGAATTCCCACCATAAACTGGAGCCGCATTCCCATGCATTCGATCCTCGTGCACACAGGGTTGATATGACACTGGACGCCTTGCGCCTCGAAGTACCGGAGATCCGCGAAGAGGATGTCCTGCCGCTGGCCGACCTCGGCGAGCAATTGGCGGCAGCCCGCCAGCAGTCTGCGGAAAACGCCTTGCAGCAGGCGCTGACCCTGCTGTTCCAGCTCAATCGCAGCGCCATGACCTTACTTGAAAGGCAGCGCGCCCTGCAAAGCTTCAGCGAAGAATACCGCCACTACGCCGCCCGCTATGCCGGCAGCAGCGCACCATCGACGTTGTTCGTGCGCCTATGCAACGAGCTGGCAATCGGCTTCAAACGCCTGCTGCTGCAGATCCTCCAGGGGCGCCATCCTTCGCGCCCGCACCTGGCCTGGTGCCTGTACATGGCCGAGCACTTCATTGCCCAGACCCTGATGCGCCATTACCAGTTGTATCAGGAGCCACCAGAAGGGCTGTGGCGTGACAGCCACCTGCTCTACTGGATCGGAGAGCATCAGGGCTGCCTCGACGAGCATGTCGCCGCCGCCTTCCAGCCGACACCCGCCGCTACGCTACGCGGGCTCTACCAGCAGACCCTGCTGCTAGCCATGAGCAACCCCTTTCATCTGGCCGAAGGCGAATGCCCCACCCTGTTCGGTGCGCTGACGCCCCTGGCAGGCCTGGCCAGCCTGCTGCCCTGGGAAGAGGATGAGGACAGCGAGGCAGCAACTGTCGACCTGAGCCTGGCGCAACCCTGCCTGACGCTGGAGCAGCCGCAGGACAGCGATCCGCGCAACCTGCGCCGCCTCGAGTTGGGCGCCTTGCTGGTTGCCCTGCACGAACCGGCTCCGCTGCAGACTGCAGCCGAGCGTGAACTGCTCGAACGGGTGCAGCAGCACTGGCTCGGCCGCCAACAGCGGCGCCACCCGCGTGCCGATTTCAGTGCCGATTGCAGCCTGGTCATCGGCTTGCTCAATATTCATGCGCAACTGCTGGAAAAACGCCCTCAGGCCTGCCCGGCGCAAATGCTCGACGCCAGCCCGGGCGGCGCACGCCTGCACTGCAATGCCGACCAGGGCGGACAGCTGCCCGTCGGGCAACTGGTGCTGGTATTGGCCAGCAAGGGCACGCCCAGCCTGGCGGTGGTGCGCTGGCGCCACCTCAACAGCGAGGGCCTGCACCTGGGCCTGCGCTACCTGAAGGGCCTGCCGCGCCCGGTCTGGCTACGCCGCACGCCCAGCGCGCAGACCCATCCCGGCGTCCTGCAAAGCACCCCGGCGCCCGGCAATGGCTGGCACCATGGCCTGTGGTTGCCCGGCGGGCAGTTCGTCGAAGGCGAGAATCTCTGGCTGCAGCTGGCCAATGTAAACAATCAGGCCGTGGTGCAATTGCCGGCAGCGAACCTGACTACTCCGTCAGTGGTACGCCACCCGCTGCGCCTGGCCTGAAACTGCGAGCAAGGTCACAGCCATCGGCGCCAGAGCGCACAGTTTCACGGTTCCGCACGCCCCTATAATCGCTCCACTCCAACACCTAAAAGAGCAAAGCGGAGCCCGCCTAATGTCCCAAGCCCACGACAAGCTGATCGGCCCAGTACCTTCCAGCATCGTCAACAGCGCCCGTACCAGTGTCACCCCGTACGAAGGCCGCGTGGCAGAGTTCAACGTGGCCGTGTGGCTGCAACTGCCAGGGCTGGCCAACCTGCCGGTATCGCTGATCGTCAGCTACCACGATGGCAGCCAGCAGCGCGAGGTCGCGGTAGACCATGGCAAGGTCAATGTGCACAACAAGGTCATGCTGTCCGGCGTGGCTCGTCTGCCGGTGAAACAGAAGATCGAGAACATGCAGGTACGCCTGCGCTCTGCCGTAACGGCCAAGACCCTGGTGGTCGAAGAACTGTTCGTGCAGGCGGTTGAACTGCTCAACAGCGATACCCGCCAAGCCACCGCCTGAACCGCCCTAGCTGCCCACTCCGCCCCCGCGCCCAGACGCGGGGTTTTCATTTTGCGGGTCAGGCACTCTCCACATTGCGTTCGACGGCTTCGAGCTCCTGGCCTGCCGCTTCCTCGGCAGCAACCTGGCGGGCCAAGGGCGCCAGCGATTGTGGCCAACGCGCAAAGCGCAAGCCGGTGATGCGGTTGAGGCGCTCCAATGCCCCTTCCGCATCGCGCTCGCGCAGATGAATCACTTTAGGTTCAGCACTGTTCATGACATCCGATTTCCCTGAGCAGCCAGAAGTTACTGGCAGTCTGCCAGCAAGTACCTGATAGATAGCCAGAAGCATGCCAGCGCTGCAAGCCCGCAGAATGCGGGCTTGCGAAGAAATACTGCCAATACCGAAACCAGCACTACGCCCTAAACTGACTTTTTTTGTCACCTGAAGAACAAGGCTTCTGGCCCGCCCCGGACTGAGCGAACGCAGTACGGCCATGACCCGCCCCTCCGTAAGCGCCCCGACACCTTTTTTATCTCGCCAGTTCCCCTGGCTTTGTGATATTTCTCAATCGTTTAGCTGACCTGGCCAACCAGGGTGCAACGCAGTCACCACACACAACGAACTGCGCCACGGCTGAACCATTGCAAAAGGGGATGGCGGGCCACGGCACGCCAGAAACAGACAAGCCAACCGGGGACCCTCATGAACAGGCTTGTGCTGCTAATCGTTGTGCTGGCGCTTGCCGGCTGCTCTGCCACTGCCAAGACCTATGAGAAGAAGGGACGCAAAGGCCTGCATATCAATTGCTCCGGACTGACCTCAGACTGGGAGCAGTGCGAGAAGAAAGCCACCATCGCCTGCGGCCGCAAAGGCTACAAGGTCATGGCCAAAGCCGGCAGTGAAAGCGGTGAAGATGATCCTGCGGATTTCGTCTTCGGCCTCAACCCGGCCGGGTTCTCCAGTCGCACCATGATCGTGCTGTGCAAGTAGCCGATCACTGAGTATCACCGCCCCACGCACCCACCTGCTCTGCCCCTGTGGCTAGCCGCAGGACTGTCTACGCCGACCTGCCCTTGAACCCGGCACAGGCTGCTGGAGCATGACAGGCACGCCACCCACCCGCGCCTCGCAACGCCCATATCCAGATCGAGCGCCGTCGCTGCGGCTACCAAACGACTGCAACTAGCGCCCCCTGCTCTCTGCGAAGGCCCCCTCCTCATCCCCCTTCGAGAAGCAGACGGCTATCCGACCCAATATCTGGCGTGCGCCGCAGATGCTGAACAGAAACGGGGCGAATTTCTCGCCAACGCGTCATAAGAATCGCGAAAGCACCGGACTAGAGCCTTGCAAGACGAGTGGCACAAGCCTTGCTCTTTGGTCAAAGGCGCTTATTCATAACCCACGATAACTATACGAACCGCCTGGCTACGCCCTACCTCTCGATCTGCCGAACAGAACCTACTTCTAAAAATTGCAGCGAGGATTCAGCACATGGAACAGGCCACCCCAACCCTGGAGGAGCTGCACCAGCTCATCCGGATGTCCGACACCATCAATATGGAAATCTTCTATTGGTGGTGTATCGCCCTGATGGTCGTCATCCACGCCGGCTTCCTCTCCTACGAAATCGGCGCCTCGCGCCTGAAGAACGTGCTGACCGCCGGGGTGAAGAACATCCTCGCCTTCGCCTTCATCGTGCCGACCTTTTTCTTCTTCGGCTGGTGGATCTACAACGGCTTCGCCACCGGCATCGTGCCGAATCTGGAAGGCGCCGCCGCCAGCCTGCCGTGGAGCGGCAGCATGGGGCCGAACATCAAGGACAACGCCACCGGCATCTTCTGGGCGGCCTTCGCCCTGTTCGCTGCCACCACGGCCTCGATCATGTCCGGCGCGCTGATCGAGCGCACCCGCATGAGCGCCTTCATCATCCTCGCCATTATCCTCGGCTCCGGCGTGTGGATTCTCGGCGCGGCCTGGAGCTGGCACCCGGCCGGCTGGCTGACCACCGAGTGGGGTTTCCATGACGTTGGTGCGGCCGGTTGCGTGCACACCATCGCCGGCTTCTTCACCCTCGGCGTGCTGATCAACGTCGGCGCCCGTATCGGTCGCTTCAATGCCGATGGCAGCGCCAACGAAATCGTCGGCCACAGCATGCCGATGAGCGTGATCGGCCTGATGCTGGTGATCGTCGGTTTCTTCGGCTTCCTCGGCGGCTGCATCATCTACAACATCGGCGGCCAGTGGACCAACATCTACGGCCAGCCGACCACCCTCTCCGCCTTCGCCTTCAACACCCTGATGGGTTTTGCCGGCGGCCTGATCGGTGCCTACCTGACTACCCGCGAGCCGTTCTGGATGATGTCCGGCGGGCTGATCGGCATCATCTCCGTGGCCCCTGGCCTGGACGTCTACTACCCACCGTTCGCCTACGTGATCGGCATGGGCGTGGCCGCTGCCGCGCCGCTGGTGCAGAAGTTCCTGGTCAAGCGCGGCATCGATGACGCCGTGGGTGCCTTCGCCGTACACGGCTTCGGTGGTTTCGCCGGCATCGTGATCAGCGGCATCTTCATCGCCGGCTACCCGAACATGGGGGAAGGCGTACCACCGGTGAACTTCCTCGGTCAGGCCGGTGGCGCCGTGGTGCTGGCCCTGCTGGGCTTCATCCCGGGCTACCTGATCTCTCTGCTGCTGAAGAAGCTGGGGGTCCTGCGCGTTCCGGCACATGCAGAAGAACGCGGCCTGGATCTGGTCGAAGTACCGGCCAAGGCCTACCCGGAATGGGCGCTGACCGGCGCCAGTGTCACCGTCACCAGCGCGCCTGTAGCCAGCGAAGTCGCTGTCGGTGAAGCCAAAACCGCCTAGGACCTTTTGATCGTCGGCCATGCTGCGTTGAAGTTGGGCTCGGCAAGCCGCTTGCGGCTAACGCGCTTTAGCGCGGCCCGAAGGGCGAGTGAAACGAGTACTGCTCATTTACAGCTCGTAAACTCCGCGCCCTCGCCCAACTTCGCCTTGCCTGGCTCTAGCTCAAAAAGATCCTGAACAAGCATCAAGCAACAACGCCGCGCGCGGCATAAGCCGCGCGCTCTACCTGGGAGAAACACCATGAGCAGTCCGATTAGCAGCTGGGAAGGTGCCAGCAGCGTTTTCACCTATGCCGACAAACCCGCCGTGATGGGCTTCATCCTGGCGGTAGCGGCGGCCCTGACGGTCTTCGCCATCTGGGCCACCGTGCGCCACGAGAAGCACAGCTATAACAACCCGATGACCAAATGAAGGGGGCGGGCCGCCACCTGCGGGTGACGGCCCGGCAGCCCTGCTGATCATCCAGGCCCATCCGCACAGCACTGGCGACTAGCTGCAACAGCTCGCCGAAAGCCTCAAGACCGCCTTGCAGCACTAATGCAGCGACCTGCCATACGTCGCGGCAACCTGCCTCATAGCCTGCTGCGCTGCCACGGGATAACAAACGAGCCAAAGCCGGCGTTTCGACCTATCGTTGCTCTATCTTCAACGGATCGAAGTCATTGCGCCCATGCAGTACCGTCCCTGGCCCCTTCTTCTGCTTATTTGTAGCGTTTTGCTTGCCAGCCCCGCGGTGGCGGAGCAGCGCAACATCAAGGTCGGCGTGTATGCCAACGAGCCGAAGATCATGCTCGGCCGAGATGGCCAGCTGTCCGGCATCTTCGGTGATCTGCTAGGCGAGATCGCCCGCCACGAAGACTGGCAGCTGCAACCGGTTGCCTGCGAGTGGCAGCAGTGCCTGGAGCTGACCCGCAGCGGGCAGATCGACCTGATGCCGGATGTTGCCTGGAACGATGAGCGCGCGCAGATCTTCGACTTCCACAAACTACCGGCCCTCTTCAGTTGGTCGCAGATTTACAGCCAGCAGGACCTGCGCCTGAATTCCCAACTCGACCTCAATGGCCGGCGCATCGCGGTGCTGGCCGGTTCGGTACAGGAAACCTATCTGCACACGCTGCTCGACAGCTTTGGCCTGCGTGCCGAACTGCTGCCCGTGCAGAGCCTGCAGCAAGGCTTCGAACTGGTCGCCAGAGGCAACGCCGATGCCGCGGTCGCCAACCAGCGCTTCGGTGACTACAACGCCGAGCGCTTCGGCCTGCACAGCACGCCGATCATGTTCCAGCCGGCGCGCCTGTTCTTTGCCACCCGCAAAGGCCAGAACGCCGACCTGCTGACAGTCATCGACGGCCACCTGCAGACCTGGCAGGAGCAGACCGACTCACCCTACTACCAGATCATCCAGCGCTGGGGCAGCGAACCGCCACAGCTGAACATTCCAGCGAGTTTGTGGTGGGCCCTGGTCACCCTGGCCAGCCTGCTGCTGCTGACCCTCGGCGGAGCCATTGTGCTGCGCCGCCAGGTGGCCCGGCAGACCCGCGACCTGAGTGCCAACGAATTACGCCTGAACACCATCCTCGACAGCGTCGAGGCCTACATCTACATCAAGGACCCGCAACTGCGTTACCAGTACGTCAACCAGAAGATCTGCGAGCTGTTCGGCCAACCGCGTGAGCAGGTGCTGGGGCAGACCGACAGCAGTTTTTTCGATGAAGCCACCGTCAACAACCTGCGCAACAACGACCTGCGCGTCCTGCAGCAGGGCGAGCGGGTGCAGCTCGAAGAGATCAATCGCAGTCTCGACGGCCATTGCGAGAATGCCTACCTCTCGGTGAAACTCCCGCTGCGCCGCCCGGACGGCAGCATCTATGCGCTCTGCGGCATCTCCACCGACATCACCGAGCACAAGCGCAACCTCGAACAGATCCACCAGTTGGCCTTCTTCGACTCGCTCACCGGCCTGCCCAATCGGCGCCTGCTACAAGACCGCCTGCAGCACGCCCTGGCCTACCACGCCCGCACCGGCCAGGAAGGCGCCCTGCTGTTCATCGACCTGGACAACTTCAAGACCCTCAACGACACCCTCGGCCACGCCATGGGCGATTTGCTTCTGCAACAGGTGGCCCTGCGCCTGCGCAGCCAGATCCGCGAAGAGGACAGCCTGGCGCGCCTGGGTGGCGATGAATTCGTGCTGATGCTGGAGCGACTGTCGACCGATTCGGCGCAAGCCCTGATAGAGATCGAAGCCGTCGGCAGCAAGCTGTTGACCAGCCTGGCCGTGCCCTATGACCTGCAGGGCCACCAACACACCAGCACGGCGAGCATCGGCGTCGCGCTGTTCTCCGACACCCACAGTACGGTGGAAGAACTGCTCAAGCGCGCCGACCTGGCCATGTACGAAGCCAAGGCCGCCGGGCGCAATGCGCTGCGTTTCTTCAACCAGCAGATGCAGATCGCGGCCATGGCGCGCATTCGCCTGGAAACCGACATGCGCCACGGCATTGCCGAACAGCAGTTCCTGCTGCACTACCAACCCCAGGTCGACCAGCACGGTCAGCTGATCGGCGCCGAGGCCCTGGTGCGCTGGCAGCATCCGCAACACGGGCTGATTCCACCGGGCGAGTTCATCCCGGTGGCCGAAAGTACCGACCTGATCCTCCCCCTGGGACGCTGGATCCTGCAGACCGCCTGCCGTCAGCTGGTGGCCTGGAGCAACGACCCGGCGCTGGCCGAGCTGCCCCTGGCGGTCAACGTCAGCGCCCGCCAGTTGCACCACCCCGGCTTCGTCGCCGACGTGCTGGCCATCCTCGCGGAAACCGGGGCCAACCCCGAGCGCCTGGAGCTGGAGCTGACCGAGAGCCATCTGGCCGCCGACATCGAGGAAATGATCCGCCGCATGCTGCAGTTGCAAAGCCACGGCGTACGCTTCTCCCTCGACGACTTCGGCACCGGTTACTCCTCGCTCGGCTACCTCAAGCGCCTGCCCCTCAGCCGCCTGAAGATTGACCGCTGCTTCGTCCGCGATCTGCTCAGCGATGCCAACGACGCCGCCATCGTGCGCACCATCGTCGCCCTGGGGCAGAGCCTGGATCTGCAAGTGATCGCCGAGGGCGTGGAAACCGTCGAGCAGCGGGATACTTTGCTGCAGTCGGGTTGCTCGCTGTACCAGGGCTACCTGTTCGCCAAACCCGGTCCGGCCGCCGACCTGCAAGGCTGGGTAGCAGGCGCCAGGCACGCCAGCAACAGCTGAGCGGCGGTCGGGACGGTTACCGCAGCAATTCGGAGTACAGCCGTACACTTGAATTCCGTATAGTGCCGCGGCTGGCCCTGCCTGCCAGCCCACAGTCACCGCGGTTCGAGGTCGCAACACATGTATCACGGGGAAAAATTCAACGCCTGGACTCACCTGATCGGCGCGCTGCTGGCCGCCTTCGGCGCCATCTGGCTGCTGGTGCTGGCGAGCCTGGACGGTGAGCCACGCAAGATCCTCAGCGTGGCCATCTACGGCCTGGCCCTGGTCCTGCTGTACAGCATCTCCACGCTCTACCACAGCCTGCGCGGGCCGAAAAAGCTGGTGATGCGCAAGCTCGACCACCTGTCCATCTACCTGCTGATCGCCGGCAGCTACACGCCTTTCTGCCTGGTCACCCTGCACGGCCCCTGGGGCTGGTGGCTGTTCGGCATCGTCTGGGGTCTGGCCGTAATCGGCATGCTGCAGGAGATCAAGCCGCGTTCGGAGGCACGCGTGCTGTCCCTCGTCATCTACGCGGTGATGGGCTGGATCGTGCTGGTGGCCATCGACCCGCTGCTCGCCGCCCTCGGCCGCAACGGCTTCATCTGGCTGGCCAGCGGCGGCGTGCTGTACACGGTGGGCATCATCTTCTTCGCCTACGACAGCCGCTTTCGCCACTGGCACGGCATCTGGCACCTGTTCGTCATGGCCGGCAGCCTGCTGCATTACGTGGCGATACTGCGTTACGTGCTCTGAGAACCTGTTTACCATCTTCGCCCACCCTCGCCACTGGCGAACAAGGCGATTGCCAGCACGGGCCGGTAGCCCGGACTTCAGTCCGGGGCACGCCTACCGGCTCCTGGACTGAAATCCGGGCTACAGCGCTGAGCCGTCAACCGCGCCAGGCAGCACCATCGGTCAGCAGCCCTGGCAATTCCGTTCTTATGTGCGATACCGAACAGAGCGCAGCCCACAGGCGCGTATGCTGGGTCAGTTGTACCGCTCACTTCTAGGATGGAGATCGTCATGGCCGCAGCCACAACGCCCCAGCAGAACCACCTGCTGGCGGCCCTCTCGGGCGAAGTGCAGCAGCGTCTGTTCAGCCATCTGGAACGGGTCGAGATGCCCCTGGGCAAGGTGCTCTACGAGTCGGGCGACACCATGCGCCACGTGTACTTCCCCACCGACTCGATCATTTCCCTGCTGTATGTCATGGAAAGTGGCGCGTCCGCAGAGATTTCCGTGGTCGGCAACGAGGGCCTGGTCGGCGTCGCCCTGTTCATGGGCGGTGAAAGCACGCCGAGCCGCGCCATCGTGCAGAGCGGCGGCCATGCCTACCGCCTGCAGGGCCAGCGCCTGAAGGACGAGTTCAACCGCCATGGCGAACTGCTGGTGCTGATGCTGCGCTACACCCAGGCGCTGATCACCCAGATGGCGCAGACCGCCGTGTGCAACCGCCACCACTCGATCGACCAGCAGCTCTGTCGCTGGCTGCTGCTGTCACTGGACCGCCTGCCGAGCAATCACCTGACCATGACCCAGGAACTGATCGCCAATATGCTCGGCGTGCGCCGCGAAGGCGTCACCGAGGCGGCCGGCAAGCTGCAGCGCCAGGGCGTGATCGAATACAGCCGCGGGCATATCACCGTGATCGACCGGCACAAGCTCGAACAACTGAGCTGCGAGTGCTACGAGGTGGTCAAGCGCGAAACCGACCGCCTGCTGCCCTATATCCCCCAACGCAAGCCCGTCGGCGCCCCGACCACGGCCTAGCAGCGAAACCCGCGACTAATGGCCTGTGCGGCTAATTCGTGCATTCAAGTTTGAGTGCCAGGGTTTGCCAGACAAAGCGCCGCGACGAGTCGTAGCAGGGCTACGGTGAGGAGCGGCAACGCCGTATGGCGAAGTCTGGCGCCGAAATTGAATAGTTGAATTAGCCAAACAGGCCACTAGGTGCAGTAACGTACAGATCGCCTGCCGCCCGTCGCGCAGACTGCGGAAACGGGACTGCCAAGCACCCTTCCCGCGCCACACTCGGCTCGCCCGGTGCTGCAGGACGCCCCCATGCTCATCGCTCAGCCACCACCCATCACCAACCTGCTGCTCGACGGTTTGCCACGCAAGGAACGCAACAAAATCCTGCAGGACTGCGAACAGGTCGAACTGGTATTCGGCAAGATCCTCTGCGAGGCCGACCAGCCTTTTCGCTACCTGTACTTTCCCCTTAGCGGCTTCATCTCCCTGGTCACCGCCCTGGGCGAACACCCACCGCTGGAACTGGGCCTGATCGGCAACGAAGGCATGCTCGGCGCCACCCTGGCCCTGGGCGTCAACGCCGCGCCCTGCCGCGCCGTGGCGCAGGGCCACGGCAGCGCCTGGCGCATCGGTGCCACGCGGTTGCGCCAGCTATTGCCGGAGTGTCCGCACCTGCTGCGTACCCTCAAACGCTATATCTATGTACTGCTCACGCAGCTGTCGCAGAACGCCGCCTGCGGGCACTTCCACGAGGTCGAGCCGCGCCTGGCGCGCTGGCTGCTGATGACCCACGACCGTGCCCATGCGGACAACTTCCACCTGACCCACGAATACCTCGCCGAAATGCTTGGCGTGCGCCGCAGCGGCGTGACCATCGCCGCCGGTGCCCTGCAGTTGCGCCAGTTGATCCACTACAGCCGTGGGCAGATCACCATCCTCGACCGCCTGGGCCTGGAGGCCGCCGCCTGCGAGTGCTACAACGCGCTCAGCGCCGACTATGCGCGGCTGTTCAGCGCACCGGTCGCGGCGCCCGCCTGAGTGGCAGGCAAACGCCCCGGACTGCATGGATGCAGGCGATAGGGTGACGCAGGAACAACAATCTAGAACAGGGGAAACAAGAGTTGGCCCACTCACCCTCTCCCCAACCCTCTCCCGTGAACGGGAGAGGGGGCAAAAGCGCAGTGCACCAGGGTAGGGATATTGCTCAGACTCTCAGTCCACCGGCGCCAGTGCAGCAGCCGATACGCTGGCCTCGCTGGCCAACAGCAGGGTGGCGAACTGCATGGCGACCAGGCCCTGACCGAACAGGAAGCCCTGCCCTTCGCCACACTGTTCGGTCTTGAGAAAGAGCAGCTGCGCCTGGTCTTCCACGCCCTCGGCGACCACCTGGTAGTGCAGGCTGGCGCCCATGGCGATTACCGCGCGGACGATGATGCCGTTGCCGTGGGCCGCACTGATGGCATGCACGAAGGACTTGTCGATCTTCAGCACATCGATGGGAAACTTCAGCAGGTAGCTCAGGCTGGAATAGCCGGTACCGAAATCGTCGATGGCCAGTTGCACACCCATGGCCTTGAGCTGATGCAGCACCGTGGCACTGGCATCAGCATCGCGCATCAGCACGCTCTCGGTGATCTCCAGCTGCAGCCGATTCGGCTCCAGTCCAGTTTCCTCGAGAATGCTGCGCACCCCGTCGACAAAGCCCGGATGGCGAAATTCCAGGGCCGATACATTCACCGCGATCGAAGGCAGCACTATCCCCTCAGCCTCCCACTGGCAGGTCTGCAGGCAGGCCTCGCGCAGCACCCATTGGCCAATCTGCACGATCAACCCGCACTCCTCGGCCACCGTCATGAAGCGCTCGGGAAAGGTCATGCCCCACTGCGGATGCACCCAGCGCAGCAAGGCTTCGGCACCGGTGATGCTGCCCGTCTGCAGGTTGACCTTGGGCTGGTAGTGCAGCACCAGCTCATGCCGTTCCAGGGCACGCCACAGGCTGTGCTCGATGACCTGGCGCTCGACCGCGCGCACGTTCATGTCGTGCTTGAAGAACTGGTAGTTGTTTCGCCCCGCTTCCTTGGCGTGGTACATGGCCGTGTCCGCGTTCTTCAACAGGGCTTCGGCGCTGCCGGCATCGGCGGGGTACACGCTGATGCCGATGCTGCTGGTCACCCGCAGTTCGTGCTGGTCGATGCGATGGGGAATGGCCAGCGCGGCGAGGATCTTCTGCGCGGTGAGGCTGGCATCCTGCATGTTGCGCCCCTCGGCCAGCAGCACGACGAACTCGTCGCCACCATTGCGGCTCACCGTGTCCGAGCTGCGCACGCACTTGGCCAGGCGCAGCGCCACCGACTGCAGCAGCTTGTCGCCGGCGCCATGGCCGAGCGAGTCGTTGATGTGCTTGAAGTTGTCCAGGTCGAGAAACATCAGGGCAATGGAGTTGCCACTGCGCTCGGCCAGGCTGATCGCCTGGGCGATGCGGTCGTTGAGCAGCACCCGATTAGGCAGTTTGGTGAGGAAGTCGTGCTGGGCCAGGTAGGCCATCTTCATGGCCATGGCGCGCGCCGCGGTGACATCGTGGAACACCACCACCGCCCCGCTGATCTGGCCATCGGAATCATGGATCGGCGCGGCCGAGTCCTCGATCGCCACATTGCTGCCATCGCGACGAATCAGGATGGTGCCGGCGGCCATGCCAACCTCGGCGTCCTCCTGCAGAACCTGGTCGACCGGGCTGGGTACGACAGCAGCGCTGGCCCCGCTGATCAGCTGCAGGATCTGCGCAATCGGTTGCCCGCGCGCCTCCTCGCGCGTCCAGCCGGTCATACGCTCGGCCGCCAGGTTGAGGTAGTCGATGCGGCCTTGCAGGTCAGTGCCGATCACCGCATCGCTGATCGAGTTGAGGGTGGTTTCGGCACGCGCCTGCTCCACCAGCAGGCGCGCCTCGACCGTCTTGCGCTGGATGATATTGCTCAGCGACTGCGCCACCAGGTAGCTGGCGAAACGCCCCTTGAGCAGATAGCCCTGGGCCCCACAACGCAGTGATTCCAGCGCCAGCGGTTCGTCCTCCGGCGCACACAGGGTGAGAATGGGCAGGTGCGGCACGGCGGCGAAGACCGCCAGAAAGGTAGCGATACCCTGGCTATCGGGCAGCGCCAGATCGAGCAGCACGGCGTCGATGCCGCTGCCCTGCAGGCGGGTCATCGCCCTATCCAGACGGGTGACCCGTTCGCTGACGAAAGAGCCGTCCGCCGCATCGAACAGCATGTCCTGCAGCCCGCTGCAGTCGGTGGCATCCGCAGTCACAATCAGCACTCTGTAGCTCATAACCACACTCCTTTGCCGGAAATATTGCTCCACGCCACAATCGACTGCATGAGTGCCACGGACGCTGCGTCTTAACGCAGGGAGCTGAGGGTATTGCTGATGATCACTTCCACACGCCGATTCAACTGGCGGCCGGAGGCCGATTCATTGCCCGCCACGGGGGAGTTCTCACCCTTGCCGGAGGCATCCAGGCGGCTGGAAGCCACGCCCTGCCGCAGCAGGTAGGCCTTGACCGACTCGGCGCGGCGCTGCGACAGGCTGAAATTGGCGGCGTCGCTGCCGACATTGTCGGTGTGCCCCTCGATCAGCACGTCGCGCTCCGGGTGCTGCTGGAGAAACTGCGCCAGCCGGCCCAGATCGTTGGCGCCGGCACTGCGCAACTCCGCACCGCCGGTGGCGAACAGCAGGTCACCAATGGTCATGACCATGCCGCGTTCGGTCTGCTTGGCATTCAGCGCATTGAGTTGACGCTGCAGCTCATCGGCCTCCGCGGTGCGCGAATCCAGACGGGCTCCCTCGCGCTGCTGGCTAAGCGACTGGCGCTGGTCTTCATAAAAGCGCGCCTGCGCCACGGCACGGGCAATTTCCACCTTGCGGTCGGCCATCACCACCAGGTGCTGGCCCAGCTCCTGCTCCGCAGCATTGCCTTTGCGCGGCTGCTCGGCGGCGATCACCGCGACTTCCGCGTCCTTGATGGCCACCGGGGCACGGTTGGCCAGTTCGGCATCGCCTTGCAGCAGGGTCAGCTTGTCACGGGTGGCGGCAGCGCCTGGTGGGGTGCTCGGTGCGGCACAACCGGCGAGCGCTACACAGATGGCCAGCGCACTGAAGAGATGGAGGTTCTGCACAGTGTTCATTGTTGTACTCCCGTGTTGCGTTGCATTTCCTGTTTCAGGCTGTCGGTACTTTTGCGCATCTCGTCATTCACCACCTTGGCTTTGGCGGCCTGGGACTTGGCCAGGGCTAACTCGGCCTCGGCGCGCGACTGCTGGGCCAGGCGTTCGGCCAGCAGCATCTCGTCCAGCTTCACCGCGTTATTGGCGGCCAGCAGCTTGTCGCGGGCCACGCCCAGTTCCGGCGCGGCGTAATCGGCAACGCGGGCGCGCTCGGCATTGCTGATCGCCGATTCGGCGGCCTGCAGGGCCTGGCTGGGTGGCTCAGGTGAGGCACAGGCGCCAAGCAACAGCAGGCCGGCACAACCGCCGAGCAGGCGTAACGCGGTAGTGCGGCGGGTGGGTTGCGGGGTCAGGTTCATGGTGTTGTCCTCGAAGACAACAGCGCTGCAACGGGGCAGACGCTGTGCGGGTGGGTGTGCCAAGTGCGCAGCCTCAGAAACTGAAGCCGCGCACCAGCAAACGGTCGCTGGCGGTGATGGCCGCCTGCAGTTCGAAACCTTCCAGCTCCACGGCATGCAATGGCTCGTGCGCGGGCAACCACTCGACGGGGTGCTCGACAGCCGCCACGCAACAGGGTGAATCGCTGCAGCCCTGACCATCGTCGTGGGCCGCCAGCAGGCCCTGGCTATGTACGGCCAGGGCATAGGTTTTCCACACCAGCGCCTGCTGGCGTGCCGCCGCAGCGTCCTGGGACAGGCTCAGGGCAACGGCCAGGCTGCCGATCGCCAACATCGCCAGGGCCAGGCCGAAGGCGAGCATCAGGGTGCGCGAATAGGTGCTCATGCTGTTTCTCCAACGGGCGTGACGGCTGCTTGAGGCACCACGCCGAAAAAGTGAAAACCCCACTGAAAGCTCCAGGGGCCAAGATCCACTGCGATGGACGAAGCGTCAGGCAACCTGGCTCAGCTCAGCTCAACACTTGCTCTTCTCGATGAACGCCTTGACCTGGGCATCGGCTTCGTCACGCGAGAAGGCGTAGCGCGCCTGCAACAGCCCCGCCAGACGCAGCGCCTGGCCCCGCTTGATCAACCGCTGGTTGTCGGTGAAATGGCCCCAGGCCCGCGTGACAACCCCAATCTGCTGCTTGCATTGGCCGCACAACTGGGCGGCACTGAGCAGGCCGCTCACTGATACGGCTCGATGCTGGCAAACCGCTCATCGTCCTCTGCCGGGCCCGAGTAGCCATCCAGCAGCTCTTCTCGCTCGCTACGCCTGGGCTCCTTGAGCTCCGGCCAGGGATTGAGCAACGGGTCGTGCTGTTCACCCGGCAGCGGCTGCTGCCGCGGATCACCAATTGGCGGCGGGGCGACATCCGGATTCGGCCGCTCGGCAGGCGGAGCAGGTATTACCGGCAGCTGCGGAGCAATCGGCGTGGGCATGATGACCTCCTGTAGAACCTCCGGCAGCGAACAAAGGACGCAACTCGGGATGAAGACGATGGCAGCCCGTCCAGGGCCCGTCCGTACGCTGGCGCGCATAGGCGCAGGTAATTTCGCTCAGGCAAGCAAATACCGGGCTGCGTTCGCTGACGCACAGACACCACGACAGCCAGCGCCCAGGCTTGCCAATCACCGCGTCAGCCGACTCGCCTTACCAGCGGTTGCGCACCCGCCGCCTTGCGGCGATGCCACCCAGAAGGAGCCAACCATGCAGAATCCGACGAACATCAACGAGCCAGGCAACCTCGGCCAAGGCGCCAACAGCGCCAAAAGCAACCATGCCGGCACGCAGTCCAACGTCTCCCGCGAGTTTCACAACTTCCTCGCGGACATCGAGGACCTGATCAAGGAAACCACCTCGCTGACCGGCGATGACCTGGCCCGTGCGCGGGTCAAGCTCAATGCCCGGATCGCCAGCGCCAAGGCCTCCGCCGAGGGCATGGGAGAAACGGTGGTGCAACGTGCCCGACAGACCGCCAACGTGACCAATGCCTACGTCCACGAGCAACCCTGGAAAGCCGTCGGCGCCAGCGCCGCCATTGCCTTCCTGTTCGGTCTCGTGATCGCGCGGCGCAGCTAGCCATAGCCTGCCTGCACAATGACCCATCAACCTGAGGAGCAAGCGGCGTCCGTCGATCAGACGCGCGCCGATGCGCAGGCCCACCTGGGCCCGCCGCCTAACGACCTGAGTTTGTTCGCGCTGCTGCGTCTGCTGCGCTCGGCAGGCCGTGCGCTGCTGGCGCAAACGGCCCTGCATGGGCAACTGGCGCGGGTGGAGTGGGCGGAAGAACGCAATCGCCTGCTGCACATGCTGCTGGCCACCCTGTTCGGCTTTGCCTGTGGCCTGACCCTGCTGCTGCTCTGCAGCGCCCTGGTACTGCTGCTGAGCTGGGCCACCCCCTACCGGATTCCCGTATTGCTCGGCCTGCTGCTGGTGCATGGGCTCGGCTGCGCCGGCGCCTGGTACCGCTTCCGGCTGCTGGCGGCACGCAGCAGCGCAAGCTTTGCCGCCACCCGCGCAGAGCTGGCCGCGGATCTCGCCCTACTCAAGAGCAGGTTATGAGCACAGACCCCGTCATTCCCCTCAGCGAACAACGCCTGGCCTTGCGCCGTCGCTTGTTCCTGCAACGCCAACGCATCCGTCATCTGCTCGCGCCCAGTGGCCCGCTGAACGATGTCTTTCCACGCAGCCTGACCATGCGCCTGATCACCCAGCGCCCGGCCGTGGCCTTGCGCCTGGCCTCGCAAGTGGCCATGGTGCTGCTCGGCCCGCGCCTGGTGCGCGGCCTGGGCGGTGCGCTGTTGCTGGCCAGGCTGCTGCATTCGGCAACGCACAACCCACCGCTGCTGCCAGCGCCCGACGACGAGCGCCAGGGTCGCTTGCCGCTTGATTGACCACCACCACGGCAACCGATCCTAGGTAGCTTCACTCAAGGAGCGCGGCGTGCGGCGTCCAGGGTTTGACCGGCAGGGTTTCCAGCAGGTCGGCCAGTTCGTCGGCGTGCTCCTCTTCCACCGCGAGAATGCCCTTGAGCAACTGGCTGGTGGTCGGGTCCTGGTCGCCGAGGTACTGGATCAGCTCGCGGTAGCTGTCGATGGCGATGCGCTCGGCCACCAGATTTTCCCGAATCATCTCCAGCAGCGAAGCGCCCGCCACGTACTCCGCATGGCTGCGGCGGCTCAGGCTGTCCGGGGCGAAATCCGGCTCGCCGCCGAGCTGCACGATGCGCCCGGCCAGCAGGTCGGCATGGCCCTGCTCCTCGTTGGAATGCCGGAGGAACTCATCGGCGATGCTTTTGCCGTGAATACCGCGCGCCATGAAATGGTGGCGCCGGTAGCGCAGCACGCAGACGATTTCCGTGGCCAGGGCTTCGTTGAGCAGCCGCAGCACCTCGCTGCGATCGGCGTTGTAGCCGGCGGTCACGGCACCTTGTTCGATATGTTCACGGGCCTGCTGGCGCAGGGTTGCGACACTGCTTAAAAGCACTTTGCTCTGCATGACGGTCACCTTGTCTGTGGGCTGTCCAGCTTGCCCGCGGCGCCTGGCCGGGTCGGTGCGCCGGCGTACAGAGTTCGGCGTTTTGCCACGGCGCCGGCGCGCGCAACATCTGCTGCGGCTAGCAGGGCCGGCTCGGTGCTTGGCGGACTCAGTTCGATGGCGTACAGACCTTGCCCCAAGCGGCGCGCAGGATGAAACAAACCACAGCAGCACGCGCTGCAGCAGGCCACGCAATGAACGGCATGATCGAATCCCATCGGGTCCAGCACATCAACGCGCAGTGCCACCCACTGCAGCTCTACCTGCACAAACTCAGCGGCATCCGCTACGCGGCCACCTATGAGTCGACCTGCAGCTACGAGCTCAGCCCGATCCACGGCGAGCCGCAACACGCCAGCATCCAGGAGCTGGCCAATGCCGAGGTCTGGCAGTTGCTGCCCTAACCCCTCTCCGGCAAGGCACTCCAGTGCCCTGCCCCTACAGCATGAGGTATGACCATGAGCAGCTTCAGTATCGAAGGCTGGTACAAGCCCAGTGGCGCAGCGCAATCCACGCCGATCGAGCACATCGAGTTCTATCTGAGCGGCGACGACCACCAGCACCTTGAACAGGCTCAGGAACAGCTGCAGCAGGGCCACGCCAAGGAAGTCATGGTCGAGGTCGACCTGCACACGCTGGACCTGCACCTGCCCGTGGGCTACGGCCCGCTGACCGACTGCAAGCTGCGCGTCTACCTGCGCGAGGATGACCAGCGTGGCCAGTTCCACCTGGTCGGCCACCGCCTCAACGATGGCAGCCTGATCTACAGCAACGCGGTGCTCATCGATCAATTGATGTAAGAGCCTGTTCACCATCGCCCAGGGCCGGCGCGGGGTTGCAGAAAGCGTAGGGTGGATGACGCTCTGTTCATCCACCACAGGCTCCCCCGTCAGTCGGGCAAACGCTGCAGTTCGTAGGGCGGGTGAAACCCGCGGGTTTCACCCGCCCTACGAACTGATCCTGTGGGAGCCAGCTTGCTGGCGATACGCAAACAGCGTCCCGCTGATCGCCAGCAAGCTGGCTCCCACAAAAGCTTGTGCTGATAACAGTATCTACGCGGCTACCTGCTCGCGCTCAGCCTGGCAAACGCTGCAGCCAGGTCTCTAGGGCACGCGTGACCGCCTGCGGCTGCTCCAGGCAGGACAGGTGGCCGCATTCCTTGATCATCACCAGTTGCGCACCGACGATGGCCGTGGCCAGTTCCTGGTGCAGGGTCAGCGGCGTGATGACATCTTCCCAGCCGCACAGCACCAGGGTCGGACAGCGGATCTGTACCAGCCCCGGGCGGCTGTCGATGCGCCCGAGCATGGCCCGCTGCTGGCGCAGGAACACCTCCCGACCGAGGCTGTGGGCCATGGCTGTGATCACCACGATCAACGCCGGATCACGCAGATGCGCAGGGTGCACGAACTTCGGCAGCAGGCTGACCACCAGCGCGGCAAAGTCCTCTTCGGCCTGCCCCATCAGGTCGATGCGGGTCCGCTTGGCTGCGTCGCTATCGGCCTGCGCACTGGTATCCAGCAAGGCCAGGCCGAGCACGCGTTGCGGGGCGCGGCGCATGATCTCCAGGGCGACATAGCCGCCCATGGACAAGCCCGCCAGGGCAAAGCATTGGTCAGGCGCCTGGGCCAGCACCTGGTCGGCCAGCCCGGCAATGGAGTCGGCCTGGCTCAGGTCGGCGACCGTTATATGGGCCAGGTCGGCCAAGTCCGTTGCCTGCTGTTGCCAGAGCCGCGCATCGCAGAGCAGGCCCGGCAACAGGAGAAGATGTGGCTTGTGCATGGGCATACCCCGCGAAGGTGGTGCTGCCGGGAACCCCGTGGCCCCCGTTCGATACCCATCAGCATGCCTCGGCACAGCCCGGCGCCACCGTGCGCCAACGCACCCAGACCAGCAGTCTCGCCTGCGTTCGCGGGCGCACAGACGGCAAGAGCCCACGCGCCCAGGCTCGGGGCTCAACCGTCGCGTACGGTTCCCGCTCTGGAGTACCACCATGGATCGTTATTGCCACAACGTCTCGGGCTTCTTCGCCCAGCGCGCGCCGGCCGAAAGCACCCTGGCGCAACTGATTCAACGTGGTTTGCACAACGAAGACCTGCAGATCTTCAGCGGCGACGGCAATGCCCCGCCCGCCCCCACACCCCAGCGCCGCAGCAATGGCGTACTCAAGGACATGCTGGTGGTGGGCGCCATCGGCGCCGGCATCGGTATCGGCCTGGGCGCCGCAGTGGAGGTCTTCCTGATCGCCAACGACATCAGCCTGTTCACCGCCAGCCCGCTGCTGGCACCGCTGATGCTGCTGGGCTGGGGCGCGTTCATCGGCGCTTTCGTCGGCAGCGCGATTGCTGCGGCACGAGGCTCGGGCGAGCATGGCGGGCGTTTCGCCGAACTGATCAGCACGGCAATTACTCATGGTGATGTGGTGCTGGTGGCGAAAACCCACAACGAGCAGGAAACCAGCATCGCCCGCGAGGTGATCAAGGCATCGGCAGGCGAATTCAAGGACATCGACATGGTCATCACACCGCGCGAAGTCCGCCTCGAATAGTGGGGTAACGTCCCATGCCTGCGCGTATGCGCAGGCATGGGCAGCGTTCAGATGCGTCCGAGCAACACCAGAATGATCAGGATGATGACCACCAGGCCCAGGCCGCCGCTGGGCGCGTAGCCCCAGCTGCGACTGTGTGGCCAGGCCGGGATTGCGCCGATCAACAGCAGGATCAGGACGATCAGCAGTATGGTACCCAAGCTCATGGGATTCCCCTTGCAGCGTGAAGGAATGGACGGGTTTAGCAGGCGTTGCAGCAGTGCTCTACATGCCCACAGCATGGGCGCAAGCCGCCCGATTGATCTGTACGCCGTCGCACACACAGGCACTCTTTCACTCGCCTGCAGAGCCCTGTTGCAGTGCCTGCTGGCGGGCGATCTCCTGCTGTTTCATGGCCAGGTAGTCCGCCCGCTCCAGCTCGTGCAACTGGCGTGGATAACGTTCGACCCCGCTGTGCCAGTCGTTCAGCCGCTGCTCCTGGCGTGCCGTGGCCGGTAGCGCCAAAGCGCCCAGGTAGGCATCCACCGCTAGGTAGTAGCGCATGGTGTTGCGCTCGACCACGCCGCGCATGTCGCCCTGGTAGATCGGCTGGCCGCTGGCGGTCTGGCCGATGATGCTGAAGCCGACCTTGTCGCGCCCGCTGGTGGCCAGGTAGCCCTGCATGGCCAGGTTGGCCGCCGTGCCGTAGCGGTAGGCATAGGACAGGTGCAGGAAGCTGCGCTGTTCATCCAGCGCCAGCACTTCGAGGACGATGCGGTAGTCGCTGGTGCTCAGCGGCCCTTCTGCGGCCTGCAGCGCCACGCGCAGGTAGTCGGCCGTCGCGGCCTGGACCTGGTAGCGAAACTCGAAGGGGTAGGCATCGGCCAGCGGTTGATCGAACTTGCGCCCGACATGCAGCTTGAGCATGGCCTGCGCGTCCGCCGCCGAGGCGTGGCAGGCCTTGACGTTGAGGTGCAGGATCAGCAGCTCGCACCACTGCGCGATGCCTTGCAGCGCCGGGCCGGCCTGGGCGAAGGGCTGGGCCACTTCGGCGTAGATATCGCCCTGCAGCTGGTTGTCGGCCTGGCTCGATTCCAGGTACAGCGGGCGCTGGAACTGGTTGCTCGCCAGTTGCGCCGCCAGCGCCTGGTGGCGCGCACGCAGGCTCGGCGCATCGGCCGCCTGCAACAGACTGGTCGGGGCACACAGCAGCATCAGGCACAGCAGGCGGATCGGTTTCATAACCAGTACTCCCAGAGGCGGGCGAACAGTTCCTGGGCGCGCACCGGATAGGCCCGCGCCTGCCAGGTCGCCAGGGTGATTTCACGCGACTGGGCCAGATCGGCGCGAAAGGCCGCGCGCATCTTTTCGCCGAAGTCGCTGCCCAGCACCACGGCGTTGACTTCCTGGTTGTGCAGGAAGCTGCGCCAGTCGAGGTTGGTCGAGCCGACGGTCGACCAGACTCCATCGATCACCGCAGTCTTCACATGCAGCAGTGCATCGTGGCGCTCGTACAGGCGCACACCGGCCTGCAGCAGCTCGTCGTAGTAGGCCCGACCGGCGTGGAACACCAGCCAGGAGTCGGTGCTGCTGGGCAGTACCAGGCGCACGTCGACGCCGCGCGCCACCGCCTCCTTGAGGGTGGCGAGCAGCTGCGGGTCGGGCACGAAGTAGGCGTTGGTCAGCCAGATCTCGCTCTGCGCACTGCGCAGGGCAGAGATCAGGGTGACGTAGATCAGGCTGTAGGGATCGTCCGGCGAGCTGCCGATGGCGCGCACTACTTCCTTGCCGCGCGGCTCCGTCGGCGGGAAGTAATGCCGCGCCAGCAGCGGCGGGCCGCGCTGCTTGGCCCAGGTGATGATGAACAGTTTCTGCAGTTCACTGACCACCGGCCCCTCCAGGCGCAGGTGGGTGTCGCGCCAGGGCAACCCTTGCTCGGGGTCGGCCTGGCTGCCCAGGCGCAGCGAGCTGCCGGAGTACACGCTGCTGATATTGATGCCGCCGAGAAAGGCGATGCGCCCGTCGACGATCAGCAGTTTGCGGTGGTCGCGCTGGTTCATCTGCCAGCCGGCCTTGGCGGTCAGCGGATTGACCGGGTTGAACTCGACGATCTGCACGCCAGCCGCGCCCAGTTCGCTGAAGAACGCCTGCGGCGTGCCCAGGGTGCCGACGCTGTCGTGGATCAGGTTGACCTGCACGCCCGCGCGCTGCCGGGCGATCAGCGCCTGGGCAAAACGCTGGCCGACTTCGTCGCCGTCGAAGATGTAGCTTTCCATATTGATATGGTCACGAGCAGCGTCGATCGCCGCGAGCATCGCCTGGTAGGTGTTCGGCCCGTCCTGCAGCAAGTCGACCCGGTTGCCGGTCAGCAGCGGGCTGCCGCTAATCGATTCCTCGATGGCCAGGTGCAGGTCGAAGATATGGGTCGGCGCGCCGCTGGCCTGCAGGCGCTCGATGATGGCCTTGCTGCGCGCGGCCGACAGCGGCCCGTCGCTGCCATCCAGGGCCACGGGCGACGGGCTGTGCGCCATGTCCGGCACCAGGGTCGGCAATACGCTGCACGCCGCCAGCTGCGCCAGGCAAAACAGTACGGGCAGCAGCTTCAAATAGCCGGGGCTGAACATAAAAAACCCTCCGAACAATGGAGGGGGATGGAGTTAGCGCGGCCCGGCCAGCCAGGCCCGGTGCGTGACAGCAGCCTCTCCCGGGCATCGCTGCAAACGGATCGCCACGCCGGCGCTGATGCGCCGGCGTGATGACCCCGCAGCAAGATGCGCTGCGTTAAAAGATCAGTTCTTTGGACTGCACGCTTTTCACCCCACGCACGTTCTGCGCGAGTTCGATGGCCAGGGCCTGTTCGGCGCCGTTATTGACCCGGCCGCTGAGGCTGACCACGCCCTTGTTGGTGGTCACATCGATGGCCGAACCGGCCACATTGCTGGAGTAGAGCAGGGTCGACTTGACCTTGGTGGTGATCCAGCTGTCGGACATATCATCGCCCGCTTCATCGGCCATGTTCTTGCTGCTTTCGGCCATGGTCGGCTTGAGGGCATTGACCTTGATCTGGTTATCCACCGCGACCACCCCTTGGGTATTCATCGCGATGCGCCCGGCCAGATCGCGCTCGGCGGCGCTCTGCGCGGTACCACGCAGGGTTACCCGGCCGTACTTGGTATCGACATTGGTGGACATGCCATCGGTGCTCTTGCCCCACATCAGTTTCGACTTGATGGTCGCGGTGATGCCGGCGTCATCGATGGTATCGCCGAAGCTGCGCTCGCTGCCGGGCTTGGGCGGCTGGTAGTCGGCATTGACGACAATCTGGTTGTCGACCTCGGTGATGCCCTTGACGCCCAGGGCGATCTCGTTGGCCAGGTCCTTGTTGACGTCTTCAGCGACATTGCCGGTGAGCGTGGCCTTGCCGTTGTCCACCGTGACCTTGAGGTCATTGGCGCGCAGGTAAGGACTCAGCGCGTAGGTGGTCCAGATCTGGGTTTCCTGGCGGGCATTGGTGACTTCTTGGGAAGCCGAGGCCGCGATGGCCGCAACGCTGGTAGTGCCTAGCGCCATGGCAATGGCGGCGGCGAGCAATAGTTGGCGCGGTTGCTTGATCATGTTCATGGTGTTTCTCCACTCGGGAAAAGACGTGATGCCTTGAGAGCAGTCAGGTGACTGTTCCCGACGAACCCGCGGGCCACCGCTGCACCTGGGCGCAACGGTGAAACGGGCTTACTTCAGCATTTGCATTTCTTGATGAAGCTCTTGACCTGCTCGTCCGCCTCTTCACGGGTGATGGCGTAACGCTCCTGCACCAGGCCGGCGAGTTTCTGTGCATGGCCTTCGGATTTCAGCAGCTCATCCTCGGTCAACTTGCCCCAGGCGATCTTGGCGGCACCCACCTGCTGCTGCCATTTGCCCTTGAGTTCGTCCGCGCTGGGCAGGCTCATGATTTTTTCGGCTCGTCAGCAGCCTTGGCCGCACGCGCCGGCGCACTGAGCGGGTCCTTGGCGAGAGGCTGCTGAGCCTGGCGGTTGTCCTTGACGGGGCCTTGATTGCCGTCCTGCTTGTTCAGCGTATTGGCCCTGTAGAACGGCTGGGTGCTGCTGTTGCCGCCCTTCTGGGTCGGCGCAGCCGCTTTGCTCGGGCTGCCGGGAGTGCGTTGATCGATAGGCTTGTTCATGGTGACCTCTAGATTCCTGAGCGCCGCGAAAATGCGGCGATCCGGGTAGAGGACAATGGCAGGCGGCAGGAAGGCTGTCGGTGCGCTAGCGAGCTTAGAGCGGGTTCAACGCGAGGCACGGCTCACGCAGTGAGGGTCAGCAGAATATCGGCATACCAGGTGCAGTTGAGGCCCAGTGCTTCATCCAGGGCGAGGTCGCGTGTGCCCAGATCGAGGCGTGCCGAATGCACGCCGAGCAGCAGCCAGGGCAACTCGGCCGGCCCCGGCATGCGCATCACCACCGGCGCACCGCTGGTGCCACGGTGGGTGCGCGCATCGGTGAGGAAATAGCCCTGGCCCTGGAAGCGCAGACCGAATGAAGACGCCACCACGGCATGGCGTACTACCGGCATATGGTGCAGGGTGTCGTGAAAGCCCAGGGGGAAACCCACCACCAGCAGCGAGGTGCCCACCTCGACGGGCTGCTCGGCACGCGGCAAATGCTCGGGGGTAAAGGCGTAATAGATCATCGCCGCCGGCAGCGCCGCGCGCTCGATCTCGATCACCGCCACATCGATTTCGCCGGCGCCATCCTCGCCCTGACGCCACAGGCTCTTGCCGTCGCGATACAGCGGAATGGAGAAGCCGGTGGACTGCGCCACGTTGTGCAGGTCGGTATGCACTTCGATCTCGATGCGATCGGGAAAATGCTGGCTCGGCTCATCGATCATCACGTGCCGGCTGGTCACCAGGAACAGGCGCTCGTCACGGGCGAAGAAGAAGCCGCTGGCACTGGTCAGCAGGTAACTGCCGTCGAAGGTGCTGATGCGCGCGGCGGTCAGCAGCAGGGATTCAATCTTTGCCATCAGGCCATACGCTCCAAGTCACTCATGTTTTATCGCGGCGCTGATACCAGCGCATCAGCGGCCCTACCGAAATCCCGTGCAGCACAATCGAGGCCGCCACCGTCAGCAGCGTCAGGCTGACCAGCTGCTCGGCCAGCGCCCCGCTCACCCCCTGCTGCAGGGCAAACATCAGGTAGAACAGCGAACCAATACCACGAATCCCGAACCAGCAGGTCATGCCGCGTTGGCGCGGCAGCATGGGCTCGCCCAGGGTCCCGAGCAGCACCGCCACGCTGCGCAGTACCAGCAGCAACAGCGGAATGAACCAGAGCATGTTCAAGGTGGGCTGGGTGTAGGCCAGCATCGCCCCCACCAACAGCACCAGGGCCAGCTCGGCGAGGCTTTCCAGCTGCTCATTGAACCCGTGCACTGCATGGCTCATGGCCTCGCTGGCATGGTGCGAATGAGCCGCCAGTTCAACCTCGCTGTGCCCGCTCTGCCGCGGCGCCGCACCGAGGGAGGCGGTGCCGCGCTGCGGCTGCTCCTTGACCCGCTGCAAGGCCAGGCCGGCGGCGAACACCGCGAGGAAGCCGTAGGCCAGGCACAGTTGCGCGGCACCATACGCCACGGCGATCAGGCCCAGCGAGAGAAATTCGTCGAGGCCCAACGCCAGGTGGTGCCGGGTACGCAGGTAGACCACCAGCTTGCCGATCAGCGCCCCGGCCAGGGCGCCGATCAGCAGACCGGCGAAAGTGGCCCAGAGCAGGTCGATCAGCCACCAGCGCCAGCCGCCGGCCCCCAGTTCATGCAGCCCGAGCAGGCCAAGACCGAGCATGACGAAGGGAAAGGCCGTGCCATCGTTGAGGCCGCCCTCGCCCGACAGGCTGAACCGCAGACGATCCGGATGGGCACTGAGTTGGGTCTGCACTCCGGAAGCCAGCACCGGATCGGTCGGCGCCAGGATCGCCCCGAGCAGCACCGCGCCGCCCAGCGACAGGCCCAGGCCCCAGACGCCGACCAGGGTGATCAGGCCGACGGTGAGCGCCATGGAGACAAAGGCCAGGCGCAGCGGCAGCAACCAACGGCGGTTGCGCAAGGGCACCGCGCCCATGTTCAGGCCGACATTGAACAGGGAAATCAGCACCGCCAGCTCGGCAGCCCAGAGCAGCAGCGTGACATGCGCAGCCGGGTCCAGGCGCAGCACCGCCAGCCCCAGCGGCCCCAGCGCCACCCCCACCGCCAGGTAGACCATGGCACTGCTGAGCAGCAGGCGGGCCAGCAGCGTGCGCACCAGCACCATGCTGATCAGCAGTACGCCCAGCAGGAAGAACCAGAAGGCGACGGACATGGCGCAAGGCTCTGGAAAAAGGGGAACAGCTGTCCCGAGCATCCGCCTAGTGGGCGCGCTTTGCTATCGATGCTTTACCGACGGCGGTCGAACAGATTGACCACCAGGCGATCCAGCCAGCCCCACAGGCGCTGGCGGAGACGACTGAGCAACGGACGCTGGTGCCAGTCCTGCAGGGTGATTTCCTGGCTGACGGCGAAATCGCTGACAAAGCACTCGGCGACCTCGCCACTGAACGCCGGGTCGAAGGCCTCCAGGTTGGCGTCCAGGTTGAAGCGCAGGTTCCAGTGGTCGAAGTTGCACGAACCGACGCTGACCCAGTCGTCCACCAGCACCATCTTCAAGTGCAGGAAGCGCGGCTGGTACTCGAAGATGCGCACCCCAGCCTTGAGCAGACGCGGGTAGTAGCGCTGGCCGGCATAGCGGATCGGCGGATGGTCGGTATGCCGCCCGGTGAGCAGCAGGCGCACCTCCACGCCACGGCTGGCGGCCTTGACCAGGTAACGCCGGACCTTCCAGCTGGGCAGGAAATACGGGGTGGCCAGCCAGATGCGCTGCTTGGCACGGCTCACGCTGCGCAACAGCGAGTGGGCGATATCGCGGTGCTGGCGGGCGTTGGCATAGGCCACCCGACCCATGCCCTGCCCCGCCTGCGGGCTGGGCGGCAAGCGCGGCAGCCCGGAGTTGCCGTCGGCGCGCCACGGCTGGCGGCCCTCGCAGGCCAGCCACTGGAAATCGAACAGCAGCAGCCAATGCGCCACTAGCGGCCCCTCGATTTGCACCATCACTTCATGCCAGGCACTGCTGCTGGCGTGCGGATCCCAGAACTCATCGGTGGCGCCGGTGCCGCCGACAAAGGCGACGCGCTCGTCCACCACTAGGATCTTGCGGTGGTCGCGGTACAGGTTGCGCACCCCACGCCGCCAGCGCAGCGGGTTGTACAGACGCAGCTCGACGCCGGCGCTGGCCAGGCGCTGGCGCAGCGCCTTGCCAAAGCCCAGGCAACCGAAATCGTCGAACAGGCAATGCACCGCCACGCCGCGCCGCGCCGCATCGACCAGGGCGCTGACCAGGGCTTCGCTGCAGCGGCCGTCTTCGGCCAGATACAGCTCCAGCGCCACCCGCCGTTCGGCCAGCGCAATGGCCGCCAGCATGGCGGGAAAGAACGCCGGCCCGTCGACCAACAACTGAAAGTGGTTACCGCCCTTCCAGGGGAAGATGCTGCCCGTCATCGCGAGGTGAAAATCAGCACGGCTCCCACCGGCACCGACAGACTGATGGCTGACAGCCGCGCCGTCTTGCGCAGGGCCTCGACGCCATCGGCCAGGCCGAATTCATCGGCATGCAGCACCAGCGGCGCCAGGGTCACCACCTGAAAGCGTCGGTCATCCAGGCGGGTGGCCAGCAGTTCGACCATGTAGCCGCGCTTGCGCCCGCTGATTTCCACCTGGATCGGCAGGCTCAGCTCCAGCTGCGCGCCGGGCGCCAGGTCGGTGATCGGCGCCAGGCCGAGCTGGGCCATGATCTTCGCCTCGGGGAAGCTGTCGACCTGGAACAGCAGATTACGCAGACGTTCGTCGCGCACCGGGATGCCGGTGCTCACCGACTCCAGTTCCACGCGCATCCGCACCGCGCCCTTGGCATCGACCTTGCCGTGCAGGGTGAGGAAACGGTGCACCTCGGAGAGGTTGCCGGCCTTGGTGGAAATGAACGACAGGCGCGAGGACTCGTTATCCAGGTACCAGTCGGCCTGCACCGGCAGGGCCAGGCAGGCGGCAATCAGAAAGGCATAGAGCTTGGGCATGGGCTCACTGGGCTTGGCTGTTTCAGCGCAACGATAGCGGCCCGGGCCGGCAATGCAAAGCCTGCCGGCCAGGCATTCCGTAATGCTGTTCACTTAAGCGCTTTGCTCCCCTCTCCCGTTCACGGGAGAGGGGCCGGGGGAGAGGGTTGGGCAGACCATTCGTCGTGGTCAAGTGCGCCCCTCTCCCTAACCCTCTCCCACACGTGGGAGAGGGGACTGTCCGTGTTGCCAGAAAGTTATTATCCCGTTGCATGGCCGACGCGCAGCAGCCTTTGCACAGGCTCAAGGCAGCGCAGCGGCCTGGGGCTGCAGCTGACAGCCCTCGCGCACGCCAAGCCACAGCGCTGTGTGGCTGCTGCCCAGGCTACTGGCGGTTACCTGCTTGCCGGCGGCATCGTCGAGGAAGTCGCTGAGCGGCAGGTACTGTTTGATGTAGCCAGCGCAATAGTCGGCCGGGTTGCCAACCACGTAGCGGCAGGAGCAGTACTCCTTGGCCGAATAGGCACCGATGATGCCGGGGAAAGCCGCCAGATGAACGCGGTTACTCCAGCCGAGCAGCACCAGGGTCACTAGCAACAGCAGCACAGCGGCGAGAAACGGATGGCGCTTGATCATGGCTGTTCTCCGGCGAAGGCGGCCAGGGCCCGCTTGAGCAATTCGTTGTGCTGGTAGCTGCCGTCACGGTCATCGGCGAAACGCACGATCACCAGCTTCTGCTCGGGCAGCACATACAGCCCCTGGCCCCAGTGGCCGAGGGCGGCGAAGGTGGTTTCCGGCGCGTCCGGCCAGGGCTGCGCGCTCTGCGGCAAGGCTGCGTTGAGCCACCACTGGCCACCGGGCACGGCGCCATTGGGCTTCTGCGGATCGGGCTGATAGTTGGCGAACGGCGTGCGGTTGAACGCCACCCAGGACGCCGGCAGCAGCTGGCGCTCGCCCCAGCGGCCGTCGCGCTGCATGAGCAGGCCGACACGGGCCAGGTCGCGGGCACTCAGGTAGGCGTAGGAGGAAGCAACCAAGGTGCCACTGGCGTCGCGCTCCCAGGTCGCCGAGGTGATGCCCAGCGGCTCGAACAGCGCGGTCCAGGGATAGTCGCGGTAGGCCGGCTCACCGAGCATCTGCTTGAGGGCCGCGGATAGCACATTGCTGTCGCCACTGGAGTAGCGAAATTGCGTGCCGGGCACGCTATCCAGCTCATGGGTGGCCGCGAAGGCGGCGCTGTCACCCCGGCCACGGGTGTAGAGCATGGCCACCACCGAGGAGGTCAGCGGCGCGTATTCGTAGCCTTCCTGCCAGTCCAGCCCCGAAGCCCAGTTGAGCAGGTGGCCCATTTTCACCGCCGGATGCTTGGCGAACGGTGGATAGTACTGCGCCACCGGGTCATCCAGTTTGAAGCGGCCTTCGCCGTAGGCCACGCCGAGCACGCTGGCGAACAGGCTCTTGCTGATCGACCAGGCCAGGTGCGGGGTCTGCGCGTTGTTGGGCCCGGCATAACGTTCGTAGACCAGCACACCATCCTTGATCACCAGCAGCGCATCGGTGCGCACACCCAGGCGGCTGCTGTCATCACGGGCGGGAAAGGCGTAAGCCTCCAGGGCGTCGAGCGCGGGGCTCGGGGTGACTGGCTGGCTGGACCACTCGGCAGCCGGCCAGCTTTCGGCCAGCGCCTGGCTGGCAGCCAGCACACAGAGGCCGGCCAGGCTCAGGCGACGCATCAGGGCAAGGGACATCGGACGTTCTCGCGGCAATCGAAAGCCGCGACCCTAGCACGGGTCAGGTGACAGATAACATGGCCGCCGCGACCGAAATGGCCTCAATCGGGCAAGCGATAGTCTTCCTGGGTCATCAGATCCAGGCCACACTCCAAGCGCTCGATCCAATCGAGGAAGGCATTGATCATCGCCTCGCCGACAAAGGGCCGGCCGTGCTGGGGCACGATCATCGCCACGTTCATCTCACGCACCATCTGCGCCCAGAAGCGGCAGGCCTTGTTGCTGGCCATGTAGCGGCGGTGGAAGCCGGCCATGTTGGGGATGTGGTTGACGAAGTCGTTGACCGGGCTGGCGTCGTCGACTATCGAGGCGCCCATGTCGCCAGAGAAGAGAATACGGCTGACCGGGTCATACAGCTGGAAGTTGCCCACCGAGTGCAGAAAATGCGCCGGCACAGCCTGCAGCTTGCACTTGCCGAGCGTGAACGACTGGCCGCGATCCGGCAGGGCGATGATGCGGTCGTAGGTGTTGATGCCGTGGCTCAGCGCCAGGTAGTTGGCCGTCAGGTGCGGCAGGAAGCGCGCCCACAGCTTGGAGCAGATCACCCGCGCCTTGGTGTGCAGCAGCCACTTGTCCAGCGAGGCGATGATGTCCGGGTCCTGGTGCGAGGCGAAGATATAGGTCAGCGACTGCACCGGAATGTGCTTGGACAGCTCCAGCGACAGCGGCGTATAGGTCAGGTCGCCGCCCGGATCGAGCAGCAGGTACTGCTCGTGGTCGGTGATCAGGAACTGGTTGGATTGCACACCTTCGCCGCTGACCAGGTCATCGAACATCAGGCATTGGTGAGTGCCGTTATCAAACAGCACGATGGGCTCGCGGCGCATGGAAACCTCACAGGAAAAACGCGAGGCGACCATAGTCGAAAGCCATGTGGCGCTTACTGACCTGGATCAAGCAGGGGGCTTCACGCAGGGCTCCGGTAGCCCGCCCCAGACCCGGTCAAGCCCTTTGCGGCGAAGCATCAGCAGCCGCAGACTAGGTGCTGTTATTCAGCACAACCTTGTGTAGGAGCCAGCTTGCTGGCGATCAGCGGGACGCTGTCTGCCTATCGCCAGCAAGGACTAGGTGTCCCCCTGGCTCCTACAGGATCAGGCCAAGGGTGATGACGCTTTCCTCATCCACCACCACCGCACGGTGGATCGGTGCAGCGCGATCCACCTACAACTGCAGTGCCGCCAACGCCTTCTCCAGGCGCTTCGCGCGGGCAGTGCGGGCGATTTCCAGCAGGTTGCAATCACGCTGCCACAGCGTCGCCCACTCGGCAGGACCGCTGGCCATGGCGGCATCCACTTCGCCGCGCAGGGCGGCGAACTGAGCGAACAGCCCGGCCAGCAGCACATGGCTGGCCGGCGTGCTCGGGCACTGTCGCGCCACCTCGGCACAACCACCGAGCAGGCCCAGCAGGCGCAGCTGCAGGGCCTGCGGCCAGGCGCAGTCCTGGCCCACGCCGTACAGCCAGGCAGTCACGGCAGTCAGCACGTGCACGTCTTCGATGCTGCGAAAGGGTTTCACGTAGGCATCCCAGCCATCGCCGGGCAGCAGCTCGCACAGCGCATGGTCCAAGTGCAGGCGGGCGTGGCCGATATCCGGCATCAGCGGCAATGCCGGCAGCGGTTCGATGCGTACCCCTGGAGCACCGTTGCGGGCCACCCCCAGAGCCAGGCGCACGGGGCTGCCCGCCTCCTCGCAGCGCGCTGCCACCAGCAACCAGTCGGCGGCCTCGGCGGCAGTGACGAAATCCTTGCGCCCGCTCAGGTGCAGGTCCTGCAGGCGGGTGCTCATGTCCGCCGGGCGGGTGCTCTTGTTCTCGGTCACGCACAGCGCGCCCAACGACCAGGGCGCCGCCGGCCACAGGGCGCGCAACGCCGCCTGGTAGCCGGCCAGAAAAGCCAGCCCCGGCGTCGCCGCCAGGCGCCCGCCGAGCACGGCCAGGGCGAATGGGGTGACCTCGCCGACCCGTTCCAGCAGCGCGGCGTACCAGCTCTCCAGATCACTGACTGGCAGGCGATCGCGGGTTTGCAGCAAGGGTTGCCAGGGCATGAGGGACTCCTAGTTATCGAATCGACGCTGAGCGGCGGGCATCACTGAAACGGCTGTCACGCAAGCATCACCAAAGCTTCACGGAGGTGACACCGGCGCTTCCTAGCCTGAGCTTGCCCAACAAAGTCGACTGGCCGCAACTCTTTGAAGGCCGGCTTACGGAGGCTACATGATGACCGAGAGCGCCCGCACCCGCGACACCACTGCCGAACGCCGTCTGCACGCCGAACGCCTGCTCGGGGCCGCTGCCCTGCGTGAGGCCCAGGCCCTGCGCTACAGCGTCTTCAGCAGCGAATTCGACGCCAAGCTGAATGGCGCCGAGCTCGGCCTGGACATGGATGACTATGACCCGCACTGCCAGCACATCGGCGTGCGCGACCTCAACAGCGGCCGCCTGGTCGCCACCACCCGCCTGCTCGACCACCACGCCGCGGCCAGCCTGGGCCGCTTCTACAGCGAGGAGGAGTTCTGCCTGCACGGCCTGGCCCATCTCGAAGGGCCGGTGCTGGAACTGGGGCGCACCTGCGTCGACCCGGCCTACCGCAACGGCGGCACCATCGCCGTATTGTGGAGCGAGCTGGCCGAAGTGCTCAACGAAGGTGGCTACCGCTACCTGATGGGCTGCGCCAGCATCCCCATGCAGGACGGCGGCATCCAGGCCCAGGCGATCATGCAACGCCTGCGCGAGCGCTACCTGTGCAACGAGCACCTGCGCGCCGAGCCGAAGAAACCGCTGCCGAGCCTGGATGTGCCGAGCAACGTCATCGCCGAAATGCCGCCGCTGCTCAAGGCCTACATGCGCCTGGGCGCGAAGATCTGCGGCGAACCGTGCTGGGACGAGGATTTCCAGGTGGCCGACGTGTTCATCCTGCTCAAGCGTGACGAGCTGTGTCCGCGCTATGCAAGGCACTTCAAGGCCGCGGTGTAACGCTCCCCTCGCCCACTTGTGGGAGAGGGGGAGAGGGAATTGGTCCACTAACCCTCTCCCCAGCCCTCTCCCGTGAACGGGAGAGGGAGCAAAAGCGATCCGCACCTGCCCTACACGCCGTGTAGGAATCGGCAAAAAAGATCGTTAACAGGCTCTAAACCCTCGCACACGCCTCTCCTCCGTCGCCCGAGTGCCACGATGAACAAACTCCGCCTCTATCTGCGCCTAACCCGTCTGGCCGCCGTGCTGCTACTCGGCCTGCTACTGGCCAGCAGCGTCGCCCTGGCCGAACGCCTGCGCCGCCACGACCTGCTCGGCCTGCGCCAACGCCTGACCTGCTGGTTCCTGCGCCGCCTGAGCAACGCCCTGCCCTTCGATGTCGAGGTGCAGGGCACGCTGCCCGGCGAGCCGATGCTGTGGCTCAGCAACCATGTGTCGTGGACCGATATCCCGCTGCTCGGCCAACTGCTGCCGCTGTCGTTTCTGTCCAAGGCCGAGGTGCGCACCTGGCCGCTGGCCGGCTGGCTGGCGCACAAGGCCGGTACGCTGTTTATCCGCAGAGGCTCAGGAGATAGCGCCCTGCTCGCCCGCCAGCTGCAGCGCTACCTGCAGGGCGGCCATGCGCTGCTGATCTTCCCCGAGGGCACCACCACCGACGGCCAGCAGGTGCGCACCTTCCACGGCCGCCTGCTGACCGGCGCCATCGAGGCCGGCATGCCCGTGCAACCGGTGGCGATCCGTTACTTGCGCAATGGTCAGACCGACCCGATCGCGCCTTTTATCGGCGACGACGATTTGCCCTCGCACCTGCTGCGCCTGTTCGCCAGCGAGCGCAGCACGGTGCAGATCCAGCTGCTCGAACCGATCGCCAGCCACGGCCTGGAGCGCAACGCCCTGGCCCGCCAGGCGCAACGTGCGGTGCACGTGGCGTTGTTCGGCGAGGCCAGCGAGCCAGCCCAGCAAGCCGCCTGAAGCCACCGCACCCGTGTAGGAGCCAGCTTGCTGGCGATGCTTTACCGCACGGACTACCAGCAGATCGCCAGCAAGCTGGCTCCTACAAGGGCAGGACTGGATCGCGGTTTATTGCTTGGCCGGCAAAGCGCCGCAACTCGGGATAGAAGGCGCGAAAGTCCTCCTGCAACGGCTGATACAGGCGCTCCAGCTCGGCCATGGCGCCGTCCAGCAGTTGCGGGCGTGACAGGCGCCGGCTCATGCCCCACAGCACCTGTTCCAGCACGGCAAAATCGCGGTAGCTGCCCAGCCAGTCCTGCTGCGCCATGCGCGGGGCAATATGCGCCAGACGCGCGGGCAACTCAGGCTGTTCGGCCAACACGGCATAGACCCGCGCGGTGAACTGCGGCAGCGGTTCGCTGGCGTAGTCCTGCCAGTGCCGGGCCAGGCAGTGATCGAAGAACAGATCAAGGAGAATCCCCGCCGTCCGCCGCCGCTCGGCCGGAAAGCGCGCGCGAGCCTGCTCGGTCAACGGGTGGCTGTCGGTGAAGACGTCGATGCGCCGATGCAGGCGGATGGCAGCCTCGATCTCTGGCGGGAAGCGCCCTTCCAGCCGACCTTTGACGAAGTCGCCATACAGGCTGCCCAGCAGTTGTTCGGGCTGGTCGCCGCCCAGATGCAGATGGGCCAGGTAGTTCATGGCGCGGGCACGGCGAGCTGGCCATTGCGCCAGGCATTGGGCGTCATCCCCAACCAGCGACGGAAGGTACGGCTGAAGTTGCTGGTGTCCTGGTAGCCCAGGCGCTCGGCCACCGCTTCGACGCTCAGCGGGGTGTTCAGCAACAGCCAGCAGGCCAGTTCCTGGCGCACCTCGTCGAGCAGTTGCTGGTAGTTGCCGCCTTCATCGCGCAGGCGGCGGATCAGCGTGCGCTCAGACAGGTGATATTCGTCGGCCAGCTGACCCAGGGTCGGATAGCGCCCCTCGCAGGCCAGCAGGCGCAGTTGCACGCGGGTGGTCCAGTCCCCGCCCTCGCGCACGCCGAGCAACTGGTGTTCACAATCGCGCAGGGCAATCCGCGCGGCCTGCGGGTCGGCACTCAGGCTCGGCCGATCCAGCCACGCCAGCGGCAGGCTGACGCTGTAGCAGTCGGCCGAAAACTCCACGCCCGGACCGAGCAGCTCGCGGTAGCGCGCACCCCAGGCTGGCTCGGCGAAGGGAAAGGTGAAACGCAGCTCGCCCACCGGCAGCGCGCCGCAGACCGCCTCGAGCAGACGCAGAAAGGTGCCGGCGATGGTCGCCAGGATGTGTTCGCGCACATCGCCCAGATCGAATTCCTCGTCGGCGCGCACGCAATAGCGCTCGCCTTCCAGGTAACCGGTCAGACGCAGGCTGCTCAGGCGCAACACGCTGAAGCGTTCGAGCACCTGCAGCACGCCACGCAGGTCGGCGCAGGCCAGGGCCGCATAGCCGACCGGGCCATGGGCGGAAACCTGGGTCGCACAGCCGACCTGCAGGCCGAGCCAGGGGCAGTCGGTGAGCTGCACGGCACGCCGCACCAGGCGCTGCACCTGGGCGAAGTTGAGGGAGCGGTTGTCGCTGTGCAGCTGCGCCCAGTCCAGCCCGGTGCCGAGCAGGATCTGCGCCTCGTCGAAGCCACGCTGGCGCAACGCGGCGCACAGCAGCCGCGCGTAGATCGGGTGCAGGCAGGGTTGCAGTGGCGAGACGGTCGAGCTCATGGGGCGATCCAGCAGCAGCCAGTCGAGCTGTCACCATATGACGATTTATTGCCCGGCACAACGGTAGGCCATCTTCCCCGACAGGCGCAGTCTGGCCACAGGTCAAAGAACCTCTGGAGAGAACAAGATGACGACCCTCGCTCCCACCCCGGCCATGGCTCAGCCCTACCGCGACCGCAAGCGCCATCTGTGGCTGATCTCGCTGTTCATCCCCACCCTCGGCCTGCTCGGCCCGGCGCTGTACCTGCTGGTTTCGGCCAACGTGTTCTGGCTGTGGCTGTCGCCGCTGTTCTTCTATTTCGGCATACCGCTGCTCGATGCGCTGATCGGCGAGGACCAGAGCAACCCGCCGGAAGAGGCGGTGCCGGGCCTGGAAGCCGACGCCTACTACCGCTGGATCACCTACCTGCTGGTACCGCTGCTGTGGCTGAGTTTCATCCTCAACGCGATGTTCGTCGCCACCCAGGCACTGCCCTGGTACGGCGTGCTGGCGATGATCATCTCCACCGGCGGCGGCCTCGGTTTCGCCATCAACCTGGGCCACGAGATGGGCCACAAGAAGAGCGAACTGGAGCGCTGGCTGGGTAAGCTGGCACTGGCGCTGTGCTGCTACGGACACTTCTTCGTCGAGCACAACCGCGGCCATCACCGCGACGTGGCCACTCCAGCGGACCCGGCGTCCTCGCGCATGGGCGAACACATCTACCGCTTCCTCCTGCGCGAGATGCCCGGTGGCTACCGCCGCGCCTGGCAACTGGAGCAGGAGCGCCTGGCGCGCTGCAACAAATCGGTGTGGAGCCTGGACAACGAAGTGCTGCAACCGGCGCTGATCAGCCTGGTGCTGTATGGAGGCCTGCTCGCCGTATTCGGCCTGATGCTGCTGCCCTACCTGCTGCTCACCGCCTTCTGGGGTGGTTTCCAGCTGACCTCGGCCAACTACCTGGAACACTACGGCCTGCTGCGGCGCAAGCTGGACAACGGCCGCTACGAGATCTGCCAGCCCTACCACTCATGGAACAGCAATCACCTGTTCTCCAACTGGGCGCTGTTCCACCTGCAGCGGCATTCCGACCACCACGCCCACCCGACCCGGCGCTACCAGTCGCTGCGCAACTTCGCCGATCTGCCGCGTCTGCCCAGCGGCTACTTCGGCATGTACCTGCTGGCCTACTGCCCGCCGCTGTGGTTCCGCGTGATGAACCCGCGCCTGCTGGCGGCGGTGAACAACGATGCCGCGCGGATCAACTTCCAGCCCGGCCTGCGTGAGCAGCTGATGCAGCGTTATGGCCTGCAGGAGCCCGCGGCATGAGCCAGTACCAGTGCCCGGAATGCGGCTACCGCTACGACGAGCGCCACGGCGAACCCCATGAGGGCTACGCGCCTGGAACCACCTGGGAGGAACTGCCAGACACCTTCACCTGCCCGGACTGCGCGGTGCGGGTGAAGGCGGACTTTGCCAAGCTGGAGGACTAGCGCGCGCAGTGCTTCTGCCCTCTTCTGCGGCAGCGAATTTATTTGCCCCCACAACAGCAGCATCCGCTGCAAACACCTGTGCCGCGTTTGGCAGAAAAGGCGCCGAACCGGAAGGCCACTCTGCTCCTGTAGGAGCGAATTCATTCGCGATCAGGGCCGCTCGGTGTTGCTGGCTATCGCGAATAAATTCGCTCCCACAAAATGCATGTGCCACGCCTGGCGTATAAGACGCAGCGTCCGCAGTCCGCTCTGCTCCAACCCTGCCCTTCCTGCAGCCCCCACGCCGAACGCATCAGCCCGGTCGATAATCAGTATCGGCGCAAACGATCTCCATATCGGACTGAGCCGATATAGAGTTCGTCCCATCTCGATATACCGGTAACCCGCGCCATGGATACCCCGCTCGACCTCGACGAAATCATCAAGGCCCTGGCCCATCCCGTACGCCGGGAGATCCTGCAGTGGCTGAAGGAGCCGCACAAGCATTTCGCCGACCAGGAACACCCGCTGGAATTCGGCGTATGCGCCGGCAAGTTCGAACGCTGCGGCCTGTCGCAGTCGAGCGTGTCGGCCCACCTCGCCACCCTGCAGCGGGCCAACCTGGTGACCAGTCGCAAGGTCGGCCAGTGGAGTTTCTTCAAGCGCAACGAGGAGGTCATTCAGGCCTTTCTGAAAGACTTCAGCAACCAACTCTAAGCAAGCCTGCCCCTCGGCAGACCAATCCGTTCATCCCGTTTCAGGAGCCGGCCCATGCCGCTTTCGCTTCTCGTCCTCGCTTTGTCCGCGTTTGCCATCGGCACCACGGAATTCGTCATCATGGGTCTGCTGCCAGACGTCGCCGCCGACCTCGGCGTGAGCATTCCCGGCGCCGGCTGGCTGGTCACCGGCTACGCCCTGGGCGTGGCCATCGGCGCGCCGTTCATGGCCATGGTTACCTCGAACTGGCCGCGCAAGGCCGCCCTGCTGGCGCTGATGGGCATCTTCATCCTCGGCAACCTGCTCTGCGCCACGGCCGGCGACTACGAACTGCTGATGATTGCCCGGGTGGTCACCGCCCTCTGCCACGGCGCCTTCTTCGGTATCGGCTCGGTGGTCGCCGCCAGCCTGGTACCGGAAAACCGCAAGGCTTCGGCGGTGGCGCTGATGTTCACCGGCCTGACCCTGGCCAACGTGCTCGGCGTACCGCTGGGCACCGCCCTCGGTCAATACGCCGGCTGGCGCTCGACCTTCTGGGCGGTGACGGCCATCGGCGTGCTGGCCCTGATCGGCCTGTGGCGCGTGCTGCCGGCCAAGCGCGACGAACAGCCGGCCGACCTGCGCAGCGAGCTGGCGGCCCTGCGTGGCCTCGGTTTCTGGCTGGCGCTGTCCACCACCGTACTGTTCTCCGCCGCAGTATTCGCCCTGTTCACCTACATCGCCCCATTGCTAGGCGAAGTCACCGGCGTGTCGCCCAGCGGCATCACCTGGAGCCTGTTGCTGATCGGTCTCGGCCTGACTCTGGGCAACCTGCTCGGCGGCAAGCTGGCCGACTGGCGCCTGGCGACCACCCTGTGTGGCGTGTTCATCGCCCTAGCGCTGCTCTCCAGCCTGTTCAGCTGGACCAGCCAGGCGCTGATCCCGGCCGAGATCACCCTGTTCCTCTGGGCCACCGCCGCCTTCGCCGCCGTGCCGGCGCTGCAGATCAACGTGATGACCTTCGGCCAGGCCGCGCCCAACCTGGTCTCGACCCTGAATATCGGCGCCTTCAACCTGGGCAACGCCCTCGGCGCCTGGATCGGTGGCCTGGTCATCAGCCAGGGCCTGGGCCTGAGCAGCGTGCCACTGGCCGCCGCGGTGCTGGCTGGCCTGGCCCTGCTCGCCACCCTGCTGACCTTCTCTGTCGGCAACGCCTCTGGCGCTGCCATCGCCGTCCCCAACTGACCCACCTGCGGAGATCCATCCCATGCCCACACTCTTCGACCCCATCCAGATCGGCGATCTCGAACTGCCGAACCGCATCATCATGGCCCCGCTGACCCGTTGCCGCGCCGACGCCGGCCGCGTGCCCAACGCGCTGATGGCCGAGTACTACGTGCAGCGCGCCTCGGCCGGGCTGATCATCAGCGAGGCCACCTCGGTCATGCCGATGGGCGTCGGCTACCCGGACACCCCCGGCATCTGGTCGGACGCTCAGGTGCGTGGCTGGCACAACGTGACCAGCGCCGTGCATGCCCACGGCGGGCGCATCGTCCTGCAGCTGTGGCACGTCGGGCGCATCTCCGACCCGCTGTACCTGGACGGCGAGCTGCCGGTGGCGCCGAGCGCGATCAAACCGGCCGGGCATGTCAGCCTGGTGCGACCGATCAAGGACTTTGTCACCCCGCGCGCCCTGGAAACCGAGGAAATCGCCGAGATCGTCGAGGCCTATCGCAGCGCGGCGGAAAACGCCAAGGCCGCCGGTTTCGACGGGGTGGAAATCCACGCGGCCAACGGCTACCTGCTCGACCAGTTCCTCCAGGACAGCACCAACCAGCGCAGCGACCAGTACGGTGGCAGCCTGGAGAACCGCGCGCGTCTGCTGCTGGAAGTCACCGACGCAATACTCAGCGTCTGGGAGCCCGGCCGTGTCGGCGTGCACCTGTCACCGCGTGCAGACCTGCACGACATGGGCGACGGCAACCGTGCCGAGACCTTCGGCTATGTCGCGCGCGAACTGGGCAAACGCCAGATCGCCTTTATCTGCGCCCGCGAACGGATCGACGACGACAGCCTGACCCCGCAGCTCAAGGAGGCTTTCGGCGGCGTGTTCATCGCCAACGAGCGCTTCACCAAGGCCCAGGCCAACAGCTGGTTGGCCGAGGGCAAGGCCGATGCGGTGGCGTTTGGCGTGCCCTATATCGCCAACCCGGACCTGGTCGAGCGCCTGGCCAGCGACGCGCCACTGAACGAGGCGCGTCCGGAGCTGTTCTACGCCCAGGGCCCGGCGGGCTATATCGACTACCCGCGGCTGTGATGGCCGACTGAAACGGAGGAGCCCGTCGATGCGGTAATGCTGTTCACTTAAGGAGAACGCCGCCTTCCTCCTGGAAAGCGGCGTTTTTCTTTGCGACAAATGCAACGGCCATGCAACGAGATAATGACTGTCTGGCAACACGGACAGTCCCCTCTCCCACTTGTGGGAGAGGGTTAGGGAGAGGGGCGCACTTGACCACTACAAGTGGCCTGCCCAACCCTCTCCCCCGGCCCCTCTCCCGTGAACGGGAGAGGGGAGCAAAGAGCTTAAGTCGTAGCCCGGATGCAATCCGGGAAGCAGGCCGCTCCGCTCCCGGATTGCATCCGGGCTACCACGGTGATCTCCGACTGAAACGAAAAACCCCGCAATCGCGGGGCTTTTTCATGCAGCGAACATTCAGCGGGCATTGATCTGCTGCTGCAGATTCTGCACCTGAGACTGCAGGGTGCTGATGTTGCGGGTCATCTGCGCGCGGAAGGCATCGAACTCAGCGGTGTTCTGAGTCGGCGCCGGGCGGTTGTCCAGCTCGCTGCGCAGCACCAGCAGATCCTGCTCCAGACGGCCGATGGCCTGGCTCGGGTTGCCCTGTTTCTTCAGTGCCTCGATATCGCCACTCAGGCTCTTCAGCTGGCCTTCCAGCTTGCCAACACCGGCCAGGCCGCTCTTCTGTTCGCTGGCCAGCTTGTCCAGCTGACTGTTGAACTGACCGGTAACCGTCTTCTGGCTCTTCAGCTCAGTGGCCAGTTGCTCGATGCGCTTGCCCTGCCCTGTCTGCTGGACAGCGACGTTCTGCTGCGACTTGCCCAGCTCGGCCAGCTTGTTCTCCAGCTGTTTGACCCGCAGCTTGAGCTGCTCGCTATCGGTGGTGACGCTGGACTCGGTGGCCACCACCTTGCCGGAGATATCCTGGATACGCCCGGCGGCATCTTCGCTGATCTTGACGAAGCTCTCCTGGGTCGCCACCAGTTGCTGCTCCATCAGCGAGATCTGCTGCAGGCTCCACCAACTGAGCGCACCGAGGGCGATGGCCAGGGCGCCGACCAGCGCCCACAACGCGCCGGTGCCGCCGGAAGACTTGGCCGGCGCAGGCTGGGCGCGCCCCTGGTGGGGCTGGGCATGATCGGCTGGCGCCGCATGCACCGGTGCGAAATCGTCCTGGTGACGTCCTCCGGTGGTCAGGCTGGGGATATGGTCGAGTTCGTCGCGAGCATCGTTGCGCATGGGTAAACCTTCAGGGAAAAGCACGGCGGCAAGAAAACACAGCCGGCAGTATACCGGTTACTCGACCCGCCTTCAGCGTCGCGCCAGACGAGTGCAACCTGCACCAGCCACGGGCAGTTGCAAGCACCAGACAACGTGACAAGCCGCACAGTTCGTGGCGTTGCGCAGCTGGTACGGCCCTTGCTAATGCTTCAAGCGTGATGGGGGAAAACAGCCACCGGCTAACCGACTGGCAAGGTTCAACTGTTTGGGGGAAGTGCCATGGAACTCAACAAGGCCGTACTGGACTGCATGCAGGCGCTACGCCGCCGCATACGCGACGAACTCTCTGTAGATATCCGTCTTAGCCAGCCGGACGCGGTGGAAGCCATGCTGATGGCCTGCCTACGCTCCTCCGATCAGGAAACCCGCAACCTGGGCATCCGCCTGGCGGAAATGAGCGACTTCCAGAGCCAGGCCAAAGCCAGCGAACCGAGCGTTCCGGCCCAGCAATACCGAGGCCATGTGCGCTCCATCGACAGCGTCGCGCCCGTCGCCGCCGCAGCCCCGGTGGCGCGCGAAGAAGAAGCGTCACGTGGCTCGGTGCGCATGTATCGCGGCCAGCGCGTCTACGCCTGAGAACCTGCTTAGGTCCTGATGACTGGACGAGCCTGACGCCACGCGCTACAAGCTAGGCAGACAGCTCCCCGTCACAGGAGACCGCAATGAATTCACACCCGGCCTGGCTCGACTGCCTCGATGCACAGCCGCCCGCCTTGTTCGAAGCCGCCCTGTGCATCGCCGCCGAACACGATGCACAGCTGCAGCCTGCCGCGATCCTGCGTGACTTCGCCAATCTGCGCCAACAGGTGCAGGCCGGGCTGCCCAACCTGCCCGCCGGCGAGCTGGCCCAGCCGCTGCTGCGGCGCCTCAACGAGCTGGATTTCCACGAAGACGATGACCTGCCCACTCGCCCCCATGCCGCCCTGCTGCACCGGGTGTTGCAGCGCCGCCGTGGGCAACCGCTGTCGCTGGCGCTGATCGCCCTGGAGCTGGCCCGGCAACTGGAGATTCCGCTGCAGGCGGTGAATTTCCCCGGCCACCTGCTGCTGCGCGTGCCCGGCGCCGACCACCTACTCGACCCCTGCAGCGGACGCCGTCTGTACCCGCGGGACTGCCGTGAACTGCTGCAGCGCGTGGCTGGCCCAGCCGCCGAACTGAATGCCGGCCATCTGCTGACCTGTGACGCCCGCGGCCTGCTGCTGCGCCTGTCGCGCAACCTGTGCCATCTGCATGGCGCCGCCGGCGAGCCCCTGGCTGCGCTCAAGGATGCCGAACGGGTGCTGCAACTGGCGCCACCGAATGTCGCCGACCACCTGGTACGAGCGATGATCTACCGCGAACTGGACTGCCCGCAGGCCGAGCGTTTCGACCTGGAACGCGCCCTGCTGCTATGCGACGACGCCCAGGAAAGCCTGCGCCTGAGCCAGCGCCTGCACGAGCTAGAGCGCGCGCCGGCCTTGCACTGAAGAGGGTCTGGACAACCCGAAAAACTCTCGGCTTAATCGGCACGCCCCCAACACAATAACAACATTAGGGACGTCCACGATGCGCAAGCTCATATTGCTGTGCCTGCTATGTTTTTCATCGCTGCTAAACGCCGCCCCCGGCGTCTTCCCCGACTCCACCTTCAACAACCTCGACTACGGTCTGTACTGGTTCGGCTATGGCGACACCTGGCAGAAAGCCGTGCCAGGGCAGAGCAACGCCTACTACGGCGCCAGCAAACCCACGGTGATCTACATCCATGGTTGGCAAAACGGTACGACCGCACGCAAGGACCGCGAAACCTTCAACCGTGAGGGTGCCGGTGGCCCGGCGCTGGACCTGGCCGACTCCTGGCTGCGAGCGGGCTACAACGTCGGCGTGCTGTACTGGAACCAGTTCGCCGACGAGGGCGAAGTCACCGATGCCGAAGCCAAGATCTGGAGCGCCACTGGCCCGCGCGCCATGCGCTGGCGCAACAGCAGCGGGGTGTATGCCAGCGGCCCGACCCAGTCAGTCGGCGACCTGCTGTTCAAGAGCTACAAGGACAATCTGGCCGGCTACAGCGGCAGCAACATCCGCATCCTTGGCCACTCCCTGGGTAACCAGGTGGCCATCGTCCTGAGCAAGAAGATCAGCGATGCGGTCACGGCCGGCACCGTCAACAGCAAGCTGCTGCCCAAGCGGGTCGCGCTGCTCGACCCCTTCTACTCCAATAACGCCAAGAGCTGGCTCGGCAACCAGTGGACCGGCGCGGTCAGCCGCAGCTATGTCAGCGCGCTGAAGGGCAAGGGCGTGATTTTCGAGGCCTACCGTACCTCGGCCGTTACCAGCACCATCTTCGTCGGCGATGCCAACGCCGGGCTGATGAACATGACTGCCTTCAGCGAGCTCAAGCCCTGGTACTTCAACTCCGTACAGATCACCGAGAAGCACAATGCCGCGGTCTGGCATTACCTCTGGTCCTTCAGCTTCAATCCACCCCTGGTGACCGGCACCAGTAACCAGGCCGCATCGGCCAAGACCTCTGACAGCCGCATCACCACCCTGATGAATGGCACGCAGAAGCTGGTGCATGACCAGGGCGCCTACACCAAGGAACCCTCGGACGATAACTTCAAGCTGCAAGCACGCTAGGTTCTGCTGCCGCTTCGTTCGCGAGCCGTGAACGAAGCGGCAACAAACCCAGGGAGTTGACCGCAGCCCGATCCAGGGCAATCAGGTCTGCGGTTTGCCGAAATCCCCGTGCCGGCCCGCTCCCGCGCTGAAGCGCTGGGCACCGGCACGGGTCTCGCCACTCGCCACCACCGCCATGCCGCCACGAAACTCCGCATGCAGCGCCGCATCCAGCGGCAGTTGCCACTGGCCATAGACACTGGCGCGGTCGGCGAGCATGCACAGCTGGGGAAACTCTGCGATCTGTGCGGCCAGCTGCTCGGCCACGGCACGCGCACTGCCACTCGACACCACGCGATTGACCAGGCCCATCTGCAAGGCCTCCTCGGCCATCACGGCACGTCCGGTAAGGATCAGGTCGAGCGCCCGGCCCTGACCGACGATGCGCGGCAGGCGCACCGTGCCGCCATCGATCAAGGGCACGCCGAAGCGCCGGCAGAACACGCCGAGCACGGCATCCTCCGCCATCACCCGCAGGTCGGCGAGCAGCGCCAACTCCAGGCCGCCGGCTACCGCATGGCCCTCGATGGCGGCGATCAGCGGTTTGCTCAGCAGCATGCGACTCGGCCCCATGGGCCCGTCGCCCTCCTCCTGCAGTCGATTGCTCCGCTCGTCCCCTGCCGCCACCGCAGCCAGGTCGGCGCCGGCGCAGAAGGTGCCGCCAGCGCCGGTGAGCACCGCCACCCGCGCCGAGTCGTCGCGCTCAAACTCACGCAGCGCGGCGGTCAGGGCATCGGCAGTCGGCCGGTCGACGGCGTTGCGCACTTCGGGGCGATTGAGGATCAGGCTGGTGACCGGGCCGTGCTTCTCGACCAGAACATTCATGGCGACGTCGCTCCTGCAGGACTCGCAGCACCATAAAACAAAAAGCAGCCGAGGAAGCGGAGTTTACGAGCTGTAAATGAGCATGACTCGTTTCACTCGCCCTTCGGGTCGCGCTAAAGCGCGTTAGCGGCAAGCCGCTTTCCGAGGCTGCTTTTAACGCGGTATGGCCGACGGCCAGGAGGTCGTAAACAGGTTCTTAACCCAGCTTCATGTACTTCTGCAAATTGGCCATCATCTCGCGCAGCGCGGTGACGTTGTCATCCGGATGCACGGCCCCCTCGAAGTCGCCAATCTGTTTCCAGTGACCGACCACGTCTTCCGGGCTGAAACCCGCCTTGGGATCGAAACCGGCGCCCAGGCTGCGCTCCCAGCGCACCTTGCCGATCCAGCCGCCGCCAACTTCGTAGAGGCCGCCGCTGTCCTGGCACTGCTCGCTGCCGAGGAACACCACCAGCGGGCTGACCAGTTCCGGCCTGAGCTGGTCGAATACCTGCGGCGGGATCAGGCCTTCGGTCATGCGCGTACCGCCGGTAGGGGCGATGGCGTTGACCAGCACGTTGTTCTTGCGCCCTTCGATGGCCAGGGTGCGGGTCAGGCCATACAGGCCGAGCTTGGCCATGCCGTAGTTGGACTGGCCGAAGTTGCCGTAGATGCCTGAGGTGGACGCGGTGAAGATCACCCGGCCGAAGTTCTGCTCGCGCAGGTGCGGCCAGGCGGCGTGGGTGACCTTGTAGGCGCCCTCGACGTGGACCTTGTAGACCAGGTCCCAGTCGGCGTCTTCCATCTTGACGAAAGACTTGTCGCGCAGGATGCCGGCGTTGTTGACCACCACGTCGATGCGCCCGAAGGCATCCAGGGCGTTCTGCACGATCTTGCCGCCATCCGTCACCGAGTCATGGTTGGCCACGGCGGTGCCGCCGGCCGCGCGGATCTCGGCCACCACCTTGTCCGCCGCCGAGGCATTGGCGCCTTCGCCGTGGGCGCTGCCGCCCAGGTCGTTGACCACCACGCGCGCGCCATGCTTGGCGAACAGCAGGGCGTGGGCCCGACCGAGGCCACCACCGGCGCCAGTGACGATCACGACCTTGTCTTCGAAACGGATGGCTTCGCTCATGAAACAGCTACCTCGGCAGGTGGAAAAGACTTCGAGTGTCCAGCAGGTGCTGGCACTCGGCAATCATCTGCGGTGCGACTGAATGGTGGGCGATAAGGCAGCAGGATAATCACAACCCACAAAGATCAGGCAGATTGATCCACCACGCGAATCAGGCTCAGGTGGTTATACAGGTGCAGCACATGGGCCTGGGTGTACTCGGCATGGCTGAGCGCACCGTAGGCGAAGTGCGGCTGCAGTTCGCCACTGTGGGCGGCAAAGCGCACCAGTGCCGCCTGCAGGCGGGCGATGGCAGCCACGCTGCTGGCCGGTTCGAGTAGCGGGGCGGCGCCGGGAATCACTTCATCGAGCGGGTGGCGCATGGCGCCACGGGCGCTGAACACGCTGAAGGCCAGCGGCCCGACGCTGTGGCGGAACCAGGCCGGTTTGAGCTGCGGGTAACCATCCATGGAGTACTCGACACTCTGTGCACAGTGGTTGAACACCTCGTTCGGACTCCAGCCCTTGAGGCTGCTCAGTTCGCGGCTGGCCAGCCCGACCAGCGCCTGCTGCGCGCCCTCCAGCGTCAGTGCGGCCGGCGCCACGCCGGTGGGCAACGCCCAGAATCCCGCCCCCAGAACCGCCGCACCGCCCACGGCGGCCCCCTTCAAGACAGTACGTCGCTGCATGTTTTGGCCTCCAGCCAGTCACGGAACTGCAGATAGTGAGCGAGCACCTCTGCGGGTGCCTCGGTCTGCGGATAGTGGCCGATCTGCTCCAGCAACACGGTGTCGGCGTTCGCAATCAGCTCGCGGTAGCGCGCCACCATGTGCGCTCCGGAAATCGGGTCGAGTGCGCCATCGATCACCCGCAGCGGCACCCCACCCTTTTGCATGGCCGCCACCCAGCGTTCGCGCTGCTGGCGGCGCTCGGGCATGTAGCGGATCAGCCGGTGCATCACCGCCGGGCCGTCGTTGTGCGCGATCAGGTTCCAGAAAGCATCCAACTCCCGCTCGCTGGGCGGGGTGTGCGGGCCGAACACCTTGTTCAGGTTGGCCTTCAGCTTGCTGCGCGAGAACAGCTTGCCGAGCAGCGGCCCCAGCGGGCTGAGCAGCAACTTCTGCATCAGCACCGGACGGTGGGTTTCCGGAAACAGCCCGCCATTGAGGAACACACAGCTGGCCAGCTGGATGCGCCCCTCGTGGTGCCGTGCCAGCAGCTCCTGAGCCACGCTGTCGCCGTAATCGTGGGCCAGCACATGCACGGGGCCGGCGATGCCCAGTTGGGCCAGCAGCGCCTGCTGCAGGTCGGCCTGCTCCAGCAGGCTGTAGGCATGCCCGCGCGGCTTGGCCGAGTAGCCGAAGCCGAGCATATCGCAGGCGATCACCCGGTAACGCTGCGCCAGCGCCTGCCACAGGTAGTGCCAGTCCCAACTGGCGGTGGGGAAACCATGAATCAGCAGCAGCGGTTCGGCATCCACTGCCCCCGCCACCCAGTAGCGAATGGAGTGGCCCTTGAAGGTGAAACCCTGCCCCTGCGCCCGCCATTCATCCAGGGCGATGCCTGGCAGCGCCATCACGCGGCGTAGCCCGGCATCTGCGCATCGAGCTTGCGCAGCAAGGCCGGCCAGGCCAGCTGGCCACCCATTCCCTGCGGAGTCTTCATCACCCCGGCGACCATGGCCTTGGCGCCCGCGAGGATCTGCTGCGGAATATGGATCAGCTCGGCACCGCCGCTCTGCGCCATGATCTGCGCCTCGCAGGCGCGCTGCAGGGTGAACATCATCAGGAAGGTGTCAGCGATGCTGCCGCCGGCGGTGAGCAGGCCGTGGTTGGGCAGGATCATGAAGTTCTTGTCGCCCAGGTCGGCCTGCAGGCGGGCCTTCTCGTCATGGTTCAGGGCCACGCCCTCATAGCCGTGATAAGCCAGGCTGGAGAGGACGAACAGCGACTGCTGCGACAGCGGCAGCAGGCCCTGCTTCTGCGCGGACACGGCGATGCCCGCCGGGGTGTGGATATGCAGCACGCAGGCGACGTCGTGACGCACCTCATGCACCGCACTGTGGATGGTGTAACCGGCCGGATTGATATCGAACGGGCTGTCCATCAGCTTGTGGCCAGCCAGGTCGATCTTCACCAGGCTGGACGCGCTGATTTCGTGGAACATCAGGCCGAAAGGGTTGATCAGGAACTCTTCGGTGCCGGGAATCTTCGCCGAGATATGGGTGAAAATCAGGTCATCCCAGCCATACAGGGCGATCAGCCGGTAGCAGGCAGCCAGGTCGACGCGGGTCTGCCACTCGGCGGCGGAAACCTGGTCGCGCACATTCAGTTGGGGCAGGGCTTGGGCAGCGGTCATCGGGCAATCCTCGGCGAGTTGTTGTGCCGAGGAGTCTAGCGCTCACCGAGTGGCCGGCTAGTCGCCTTGTAGGCCAGCTTAGTGGCCTTAGCGGTCAGAGCAGTTCGGGGTAGTCCCGCGCCAGCAGCGGCCAGTCCTGCTGCGCCTGCACATCATCGGCGAGCAGGCGGAACCCCTCGAAACGGAACTCCGGCGCCACCGTGCAGCCGACCAGGCTGAAGGCGCCGAGGCTGCGCGCCGCCTGCCAGGCATGCGCAGGCACTACCCGTTGCGGCAACTGCCCCGCCGCCACCGGGCCCAGGCGCTCGACCTGTACCTGCTGCGGGGTTGCGGCGCTCAACAGCTGCAGCGGCTCGCCCTCGTGGAAGTGCCATAACTCGTCGGCATCCACCCGGTGCCAGCGGCTGACCGCGCCGGCCGGCAGCAGGAAGAGGATCGCGCTGGACGCCGCGCGGCCATCGGCCGACTGCTGCGCCGAGGTGAACAGGCGGCGGTAATAGCCGCCCTCCGGGTGGGCGACCAGCTGCAGCTCGCGGATCAGCTCGGCGGCGCGCGGGTGCATCAGGCGCGCAGGGCCGCGATCAGCTCGCCCAGCCAGGGCTCGGCGTCGTCTTCCGGGGTCACGCTCTCGCTGGCATCCAGGCGCAGCATCGGCAGCGCCTCGCGCATGCCCAGCTCGGCGAACAGCTCGCGCATCAGCTCGCCGCCACCGCAGAAGGTGTCGTAGCTGGAATCACCGAGGGCCAGCACGGCGAAGGGTTTGCCACTCCAGGCCGGAAAAACGTCACGGGTCTCGTAATAGAAGCCCTGCAGGTTACCCGGCAACTCGCCCATGCCGGTGGTCGAGGTCACCGCCAGCAACGCCTCGGGGGCACAGGCCTGCACCTCCGCCAGACTGGCTCCAGCCTTGTGCCAGGCCTCGAAACCAGCAGCATTGAGCAACTCGACGGCGCGACGGGCAACTTCTTCGGCGGCGCCGTAGACCGAGCCGGACAGAATGGCGATTTTCATGCAGAACTCCGAAACATGCTGATAAACGCCGGGCATTATGCCGCAAGTAGACAGCTCATCGGGATGGCATAGAATGCAGCCAATAGCGCACCCAGAGCCCATTCCATGATCAATGCCAAGCTGCTGCAACTGGTGATCGATGCCTCCAACGACGGCATCGTGGTCGCCGAACAGGAAGGCGACGACAACATCCTGATCTACGCCAACCCGGCCTTCGAGCGCCTGACCGGCTATGGCAGCGACGACATCCTCTATCAGGATTGCCGCTTCCTGCAGGGCAGCGACCGTGGCCAGCCTGGCCTGCAAGCCATTCGCGAGGCGATCCGCAGCCAGAAACCGTGCCGGCAGATCATCCGCAACTACCGCCGCGATGGCAGTGCCTTCTGGAACGAACTGTCGATTACCCCGGTGTTCAACGAAGGCGACCAGCTGACCTACTACATCGGCATCCAGAAGGATGTCAGTGAAGAAGTGGAAGCCAAGGAGCGGGTTCGGGAACTTGAGGCCGAAATCAGCCGTCTGAAGGACGAACTCGCGGCACTCAAGGCCTCCCACTGAGTCCAGTCCGGGCGCACGGCAGCGCCCTCTGAACCCAGCAGATCGACAGCCGGCAAGGCCCGAGCGGTCGGGGGCGCATTTTTTGCTTGCGATCAGCTAACTCATGCCCCATGGAGGGCAGCATGTCCGAGCAAAGCGCACTGTCCAGCGAAGAGCTGGATTTCCTCCGCCAGCTATTCAGCAGCCAGCTGATTGGTAAGCCCCTGCACATTCCCAGCTTCAAGGTCGATGGTGGGGCACTGGCCAATGCCCTGCTCAGCCGCCTGGGACGGCATGCGCAGCTGAGTCTGCAAGCGCGCATGGACAATTACAGCATGTCTTTCCCCCTGCAACTGGTGGAAGACGAAATGCACAGTCTGCAGCTGGAGATGGGCGCACCGAGCATCTACGAAGAGGGCGCCATCCGCCGACCATGGCGCTTGGTGCTGGACACGCCATGGGTTCTGCAGGACCAGGATGGTGCAGAAACTGGCCTGCTGGTGCACGAAGTGGCGCCTGACAGCCTGCTGATCGGGTCGCACGCTGATGCAGCCCTACCCGACAATTTCAGCCTCTGGCTGCCCCTGCCGGGGCTGGAGCCAATGCCAGTCAAGGCCCGGCGCATCCGTGCCAGCACCGGACAACGAGCGGCCTACAGCCTGCTGCTGCGCCATAGCGAACATAGCGAACGCATCCGCCAGTTCATCTTCGAGCAGTATCGCCAGCAGAACCCGCAATTGCAGGCAGTCAGCTGATACCCTGCACCACGCTTTCGATGAACTGCCATGACTGCCGGTCAAACTGCCAGTCGCCCTAGGCTGCAGCACGCTGACGATGAACTGCCATGACTGCCGGTCAAACTGCCAGTCGCCCTAGGCTGCACAGCAGGTTTCCGGTGCTGCCATAGGCCGAAGCAATCGATATCATGCTTTCAATCAATTATCAGATTGGCGCCACCGCCGTTAGGATGGCGCCATCAAATTACCAACCCCCCTAAGGAGTTCACTGATGAACCTCATCAACACCCAAGTTCAGCCTTTCAAAGCCAACGCTTTCCACAACGGCGAATTCATCGAAGTGACCGAGCAATCGCTGAAGGGCAAGTGGTCGGTGCTGATCTTCATGCCGGCAGCCTTCACCTTCAACTGCCCGACCGAAATCGAAGACGCCGCCAACAACTACGCCGAGTTCCAGAAGGCCGGTACCGAGGTGTACATCGTCACCACCGACACCCACTTCTCGCACAAGGTCTGGCACGAAACCTCCCCGGCCGTTGGCAAGGCTCAGTTCCCGCTGATCGGTGACCCGACCCACGCCCTGACCAACGCTTTCGGCGTGCACATCCCGGAAGAAGGCCTGGCCCTGCGTGGCACCTTCGTGATCAACCCGGAAGGCATGATCAAGACCGTGGAAATCCACTCCAACGAAATCGCTCGTGACGTATCGGAAACCCTGCGCAAGCTGAAAGCTGCCCAGTACACCGCCGCCAACCCGGGTCAGGTTTGCCCGGCCAAGTGGAAAGAAGGCGCAGCCACTCTGGCTCCGTCCCTGGACCTCGTAGGCAAGATCTAAGCCTCGACTCCAGCCATCTGCTTCGCCCTCTCGCGAGGGTGGAGTAGACGGTCAGTATCCGCGCTTCGCCGCTGCAACCCAGCCGCAAGTGCCCGAACGCCCGGGCGCGATCCGCCCGGGCGTTTGTTTGTCCGCAATTTGTATAAAAGGAACTTCGTCATGTTGGATGCCACGCTTAAAACCCAGTTGAAGGCCTACCTCGAAAAGGTCACCCAGCCGTTCGAAATCGTCGCTTCCCTCGATGACGGCGAAAAGTCCCAGGAACTGCTCGGACTGCTGCAAGACATCGTCGGCCTGACCGACAAGATCACCCTTAAGACCGACGGCAGCGATGCCCGCCGTCCGTCTTTCGCCCTGGTTCGCCCGGGCGCCGATATCGGCGTCAGCTTCGCCGGCATCCCCATGGGTCACGAGTTCACCTCGCTGGTGCTAGCCCTGCTGCAGGTCGGCGGCCACCCGTCCAAGCTGGACGCGGACACCATCGCCCAGATCCAGGCCATCGAAGGCAAATTCGAGTTCGAGACTTACTTCTCGCTGTCCTGCCAGAACTGCCCGGACGTGGTCCAGGCGCTGAACCTGATGGCCGTGCTCAACCCCAACATCCGCAACGTGTCGATCGACGGTGCGCTGTTCCAGGAAGAAGTCGAGCGCCGCCAGATCATGGCCGTGCCGAGCATCTACCTGAACGGTGAAGTGTTCGCCTCGGGCCGCATGGAAGTGAAGGAAATCCTCGCCAAGATCGACACCGGCGCCGCTAACCGCGACGCCGAGAAGATGAGTGCCAAGGCCGCCTTCGACGTGCTGGTCATCGGCGGCGGCCCGGCCGGCGCCGCGGCGGCCATCTATGCCGCACGCAAAGGCATCCGCACCGGTGTAGCGGCCGAGCGCTTTGGTGGCCAGGTGCTGGACACCATGGCCATCGAGAACTTCATCTCCGTTCAGGAGACCGAAGGGCCGAAGCTGGCCCGTGCCCTGGAAGAGCACGTCAAACAGTACGAAGTCGACATCATCAACCTGCAGCGCGCCACTGCCCTGATTCCGGCCAGCAGCGAGGGCGGTCTGCACGAGGTCAAGTTCGCCAGCGGTGCCAGCCTCAAGGCCAAGACCGTGATTCTCTCCACCGGCGCACGCTGGCGGGAGATGAACGTGCCGGGCGAACAGGATTACCGCAACAAGGGCGTGGCCTACTGCCCGCACTGCGACGGCCCGCTGTTCAAGGGCAAGCGCGTGGCGGTGATCGGCGGCGGCAACTCCGGTGTCGAGGCGGCCATCGACCTGGCCGGCATCGTCGCCCAGGTCACCCTGATCGAGTTCGACAGCCAGCTGCGTGCCGACGCCGTGCTGCAGAAGAAGCTGCACAGCCTGCCCAACGTCAAGGTGATCACCAGCGCCCTGACCACCGAGGTCAAAGGTGACGGGCAGAAGGTCAGTGGCCTGGTGTACAAGGATCGCAACAGCGATGAACTGCACACCGTCGAGCTGGAAGGCATCTTCGTGCAGATCGGCCTGCTGCCTAACTCCGACTGGCTGAAAGGCGTGGTGGAGCTGACCCCGCGTGGCGAGATCATCGTCGACGCCAAGGGTGGCACCAACATCCCCGGCGTGTTCGCTGCCGGCGACGTGACCACCGTGCCCTACAAGCAGATCGTCATCGCCGTGGGCGAAGGGGCCAAGGCCTCGCTGAGCGCCTTCGACCACCTGATCCGCAACAGCTGATCGCCGTAGCGCACAGACAGAGGGCCCTCCGGGGCCCTTTTTCATGGGCGCCGCAACAGGCAAACTGTCGCCCTCCCCCGCATCCGGTCCGCCCATGAATCCCGAAGACCTCCTCCTGCTGGTCACCCGCACCATGCCCTTCGGCAAGTACAAGGACCGCCTGCTCGCCGACCTGCCCGGCCACTACCTCAACTGGTTCGCCCGCGAAGGCTTCCCCAAGGGCGAGATCGGCCGCCTGCTGGCCTTGATGCAGGAGATCGACCACAACGGCCTCAAGCCACTGCTCGACCCGCTGCGCCAGCGCCGGGGCTGATCCAGCAATACCTCGGCATTTCCAGGCGCTATAACAGCGCGTCAGGCTTCATCCACAGTCACCTGGGGATTAGGGTTGGGCCTTTGCCAACCTGCCCGAGGACTTTCCCATGCACTCCTACTTCAGCCTGCAAGGCCGCACCGCCCTGGTTACCGGCGGCACCCGTGGCATCGGCCGGATGATCGCCCAGGGCTTCCTCGAAGCCGGCGCGCGAGTGTTCATCTGCGCCCGCGATGGCGCCGCCTGCATCCAGACAGCCGAGGAGCTTTCGGTGCATGGCGAATGCATCGGCCTGGCTGCCGACCTGTCCAGCGAGGAAGGCGCCAAGGCCCTGGCTGCCGAGCTGAGTGGCCGCCTCAGCCAACTTGATATCCTGGTCAACAACGCCGGCACCACCTGGGGCGGGCCGCTGGAAACCTACCCGGTGAAAGGCTGGGAGAAAGTCATGCAGCTCAACGTGACCTCGGTATTCAGCTGCATCCAGCAACTGCTGCCGCTGCTACGCAAGGCCGGCAACGCGCAGAGCCCGGCGCGGGTGATCAACATCGGCTCGGTGGCCGGCATCAGCTCATTCGGCGAACAGGCCTACGCCTACGGCCCGAGCAAGGCCGCGCTGCACCAGCTGTCGCGCATCCTGGCCAAGGAGCTGGTCAGCCAGCACATCAACGTCAACGTGATCGCCCCCGGGCGCTTCCCGAGCAAGATGACCAGACACATCGCCCAGGACGAAGCGGCCATGGCCGAAGACGTCGCCCATATCCCCATGCAGCGCTGGGGCCGCGAAGAGGAAATGGCCGCGCTGGCCATCAGCCTGGCCAGCGCGGCAGGCGCCTACATGACCGGCAACATCATTCCCATCGACGGCGGTTTCAGCCTGTGACGGCAGTAACCTGAGAGCCTGTCCCGGATCTCGCCCCCCTCTCCCACAAGTGGGAGAGGGGGGCGAGAGGGCATTGGTCCACTAACCCTCTCCCGTGAACAGTAGAGGGAGCAACAGCGATCCGCACCTGCCCCACACGCCGTGTCGGCATTGGCAAAAAGGATCGTGCACAGGTCCTGAGGCAATATGCCACGCGGCGCAGTGCGCTCCCGGCTCTTAGAGTTAGATCAGTAGCTTTTCTCCGGGAGCCAAGGAAATGGACGATGAAGACTCTGCACTCGCACGCGACTACCAGCTGATTCACCGGGAGGCGACGCTGCTGGCCGGCGGGCTCAGCGACCTGGCCCAGCGTGCCGCGGTCTACCACCACCTGTACGAGGACTCCGGCGGGCGCAATGTCTTCCCGCTGATCGCCGCCCACGGCGCGCTGTGGGGCGCCGGCTACTTCGCCCTGGGCATGCAGGTCGGCGCCCTGCTCTCCGCCCAGTACCTGCTCCAACCCACCGTGCGCCGCGACAAACTACGCCAGCTGCAGGCCTTCGCCGATGCCTTTCGCGACATCAACCGGCGGGTGTGCATCGAAGCCTACTGCGCCTATCACTTCAGCAAGCGGCATGGCCACACCCCGGGCGTCGAGGACTATATCCAGCCGGGCCTGCTGGCCGCGCTGAATCGCTGCCACCGGGCCCAGGCGCGGCACGAGCCGCTGCCACGGCCGGCACGCCGCGAACTGTTCGAGGCGTTCTTCCTCTGGGAACAGGCGTGCATAGTCGGGCCGGCCGTGGAGCAGGCGCTGGCCGCACTGGACTGGCCACTGATCCGCCAGGTGGCGCTGCGCCCACGCATCGAGTTCGCCTACTTCGCCAGCAGCCGGCAGATGAAGTTCGCCGATTTCGCCTCGACCCACGAACGCATCGAGAAAGGCCTGCGCGCCTACGAGCTGGCCGAGCGGGCCGGGCTGAACGAAGTGGAGGGAGCGCTACAGCGCTACGGCATCCTGCCGAGGGCCTTCTTCCGCGACTCGGCGCGCCATTTCAGCGAGCTGAAGCAGCACCTGGCGAGCAGCGCACTGGTCGGCACGAGTGCTCATGCCGGGTAGGCGAGTCCCTGGGCTCTAGCGAGCCGCGATGGAAGACGGGGTGAAAGCCTGGGACCAGCGGCCGCTCAGGCGTTCGCGCTGCCCTGGCGCCGCCTGCACCTGGAGCAGGCCGGCCTGCAGCGCCTGCTCGGCGCTCAGCTTGCCTTGCACCAGGGCCTGCAGCACGCCTTCGCCGGTGATGATGGCGTTGTCGTCGGCACCAGGGGCGGCGACGTGCAGGGTCACCCGCAGCTGCGCGCCGCTGCCGTCGAAATGCGCCCACAGCCCCGGTTCGACCAGCAGCAGGCTGAAGCTCTCGCCTGCGACTACGGGCGCGAGGGCGACGCGCAGCTTCTCCAGCATGCTCAGCGTACGGCGCATGCCGAAGCCGCCCGGCAGCAGCAACGGCGTGGCCAGCCGTTTGCTCTGGTAGGCCTGGTGCAGGGCCAGCGAAACGTCCAGCGACGCCGGATGGGCCAGCGCCAGGTCGAGCGCCAGCCCGTCATAGCTGCACGCCTGGGCCTCGCCGCACAACAGGAGCAGGCCCAGGCTCAGAGCCAGACGCTTGCGCCGCCGACCGGTTGCCATCGCTAGCGGCCCACCCAATGTGGCTCGCGCAGGTCGCGCTTGAGGATCTTGCCGGCCGCCGAGAGCGGCATCGCCTCGCGGAACTCCACGCTCTTCGGGCACTTGTAGCCGGCGATCTGCGCGCGGCAGTGCGCCTGCAGTTCCGCTGCGCCGACCTCGGCGCCCGGCTTGAGCACGACCGCCGCATGCACCGCCTCGCCCCAGGTGTCGTGGGGAATGCCGATCACCGCGCAGAGGGCGACCGCCGGATGGGTGGCCAGCACGTTCTCGACCTCGGCGGAGTACACGTTCTCGCCGCCGCTGATGATCATGTCCTTGACCCGGTCGACGATGAACAGGTGACCATCCTCGTCCATGTAGGCAGCATCGCCGGTGCACAGCCAGCCGTCCTTGAGCACCTTGGCGGTCTCCTCCGGCTTGTTCCAATAGCCCTGCATGACCGTCGGGCCGCTGACCAGCAGCTCGCCGATAGCACGGCGCGGCACCTGCTCACCCTGGCTGTCGACCACCTTCACCCACTGGCCGCACACAGGCCGGCCCACTGAGCGGTGCAGCCCGGCGGCACGCGCCTCGGCGCCGTGGTTGGCCGGCGGATTGAAGGACACCAGGCCGGTATTCTCAGTGAGGCCGTAGACCTGCATGAAATCGGCCTGTGGCAGCTGCGCCATGGCCTTGTCCAGCAGCGCCGAGCTGATCGGCGAGGCGCCGTAGAGAATGTGCCGCAGGCAACCGAGATCGAACTCGGCGAAGCGCGGGTGGACCAACAGCGCCTGCAGCATGGTCGGTACCAGCAGAGTCTCGTTGACCTGCTCGCGGCACAGCGTCTCCAGCAGTTCCACGGGCTCGAAGCCGGGGATGTAAACATTAGTGTCGCCGCTCACCACCCGCGCGTAGGCAACGGCCAGGCCGGCGATGTGGAACATCGGGGCGACGTTGAGGCCGACCAGCTTGGCCAGCGGCGCCTGTTCGGCCAGACGCAGCAGCACCGTGATCAGCAGCGCCGCATGCGACAGCATCACGCCCTTGGGCCGCCCGGTGGTACCGCCGGTGTACATGATCACCGCCAGATCATCGCCGCCGCTGCGGCTGTCCGCGATGGGTTCGGCGGACGCGAGCAGACGCTCCATACACAGGGCACCGGAAGGCGTCTGCGCCATGCCAGCGTGCAGCAGCATGGGCCGCCGCTCGACCCCGGCCAGAATGCCCGGCAGCAGCGGCAGATGCTGGTCATCGACCACTAGCAGCGTGGCGCCGCAATCGTCCAGGGAATAGGCGATCTCGGCGGCACTCCAGCGGGTGTTCACCGGATTGAGCACCGCGCCCAGCCACCAGCAGGCCAGCATGGCCTCCTGATAGTGGTCGGAGTTGACGGCCAGCACGGACACGCGCTCGCCCTTGGTGATGCCCAGGTTGTGCAGGCCGCCGGCCAGACGGGCGACGCGCTCGGCGGACTCCCGATACGTGCGCCGGCGCTCGCGAAAGACGGTGGCGGTGCGCTCGGGGTAGAGCTGCGCCGCGCGATGAAGTGCTTGAGTCAACTGCATAGGAAAATACCTTTAGCAAAGCGCCACCCGCTAACGGGCGGCGCACGCCTGTGTCAGGGAGTGACGATGTCGAACCAGAACTCGAACTTGTCGAGCAGGCCCATGAACTCGCCGAAAGCGGCGGGCCGGCCGTCGAACGTCAGTTCGCCGGAGGCGACCTTCTGCTCCAGGGTGGTGCGGCCCAGCTGGATGGCTTCCAGGGTGGTCTTGCTCATGGTCAGGCCGACATCGGCCTGGTCGCTGGCCTTGGGCTCGTAGGTCAGCACGCCGTTCTCCACGGTCAGCGCGTAGCTCTTGCCCAGGTCGCTGAAGTTGTAGTTGAGCACCAGCTTCTTGCCCGCGGCGCGTTCGCCGTTGAGGCGCACGGCCAGGTAGTCGAAGAGCATTTCCGGGGTCATGGCGCGGATCATGTCCGGGCTGGCGGTGACGGTGGCGACGCCCTGTGGCACGCCATTGCGCAGCTCGTAGGCACCCTGCAGGTACACCGAGCGCCACGGGCCGGATTCGGCCTGGTAGCCCAGCTGTTCCAGGCAGTCGGCCAGCAGGTTCTTGGCTTCGGCATTGTCCGGCTCGGCGAACACCACCTGCTTGGCGGCCTCGGCCACCCAGCGGTACTCACCCTTGGCGAAGTCGACCTTGGCCTTCTCCAACACCGCTGCCGCGCCGCCCATATATTCGACGTACTTCTTCGCCGCCGGCTGCGGCGGCAAGTTGTCCAGGTTGACCGGGTTGCCGTCGTACCAGCCCATGTAGCGCTGATAGACCGCCTTGGCGTTGTGCTTGAGGGTGCCGTAGTAGCCACGGGTCGGCCAGTTGCGCTGCAGTTCCGGCGGCAGCTTGATCGCCTCGGCGATCTCCTCGCCGGTCATGCCCTGGTTCATCATGCGCACGGTCTGGTCGTGGATGTACTTGTAGATGGCCTGCTGCTTCTTCAGGTAGTCGTCGACCTGCACCTGGCCCCAGACCGGCCAGTGGTGGCTCTGGAACTTGACCTCGACTGCGTCGCCGTACAGATCGCGGGTCTCGCCGATGAACTTCGACCACTGCAGCGCATCGCGCACCTGGGCACCGCGCAGGGTGAGGATGTTGTGCATCACGGCGGTGGTGTTCTCGGCCATCCACATGGCCTTGAACTGCGGCAGGTAGGTGTTCATCTCCGCCGGCGCCTCGGTGCCGGGGGTCATCTGGAACACCAGTTTGACGCCGTCGACCTCCAGCTCCTGGCCGGTGCTCCGGACGTGCTCGGTGGGCATGATCAGGGTGGTGGTGCCGGTCGAGACGGTCGGTGCCAGGCCGGCGTTGACGCCGCCCTGGGCATTGCGCGGCAACAGCGCGCCGAACATGTACACGCCGCGGCGGGCCATGGCGTTGCCGGCGATGACGTTTTCGCTGATGGCGTGTTCGTCGAAGCCCTCGGGGGCGATGATGCGCACCTTGCCGGCTTTCACGTCGGCCTCGTCGAGCATGCCGCGCACGCCGCCGAAGTGATCGATATGCGAGTGGCTGTAGACCACCGCCACCACCGGCTTGTTGCCCAGGTGCTGGCTGACCAGCTCATAGGCGGCCTTGGCGGTTTCCGTGGACAGCGCCGGATCGAAGACGATCCAGCCACTCTGGCCCTCGACGAAGGTGATGTTGGTGATGTCGTAGCCGCGCACCTGGTAGATGCCGTCGACGACCTTGAACAGACCGTACTCCATGTTCAGCTGGGCATGCCGCCACAGGCTCGGGTTGACGCTGGCCGGTGCCGGCAGGTCGTTCTGGATGAACGCCTTGTAGCTCTCCAGATCCCATACCACCTTGCCGTTGGCGTCCTTGATGGTCAGGGTTTCCGGCTTGGCGATGAAGCCGCGCTGGGCATTCTCGAAGTCCTGGCGGTCGGCGAACGGCAGGCGTTCCAGCACGGCCTGGTTGGCCGCGGCGGTGAACTCGGTGGCGGGCTTGGTCGGTTGCGGCGCGGCCTGGGCCACGGCAGCCACCAGCATCGCGCCAGCCACGCTGGCCGACAGCAGGCATTTCAATGGGTGCAGCATGTAGTGGGTCCTCATTGTTGTTATGGGTGTTCAGCAGCAAGGCCTCAGGCCTGGGCAATCCACTCGGCGGCGCGTTCGGCCAGCATGATGGTCGGTGCGTTGGTGTTGCCGCCGACCAGGGTCGGCATGATCGAGGCATCCACCACGCGCAGCCTGTCGATGCCGTGCACGCGCAGCTGGCCGTCGACCACCGCCATCTCGTCGCTGCCCATCTTGCAGGTGCCGATCGGGTGATAAATGGTGTCGGTGCGCTTGCGCAGCACCTCGATCAGCTGCTCGTCCTGGTACAGGCCTTCGCTGTACATGTCGCGCAGGCCGTAGCGCGCCAGCGGCTGCTGGGCGGCGATCTCCTGGGTCATGCGGTAGCCCTTGAGCAGGGTCTGCACGTCGTCGTCATGGCTCAGCAGGTTCGGGTCGATACGCGGCGCGCTGCTCGGGTCGGCGCTCGTCAGGCCCACGCTGCCCACGCTCTTGGGCCGCAGCACGCAGACGTGGCAGCTGTAGCCATGCCCCCAGTGCAGGGTGCGGTTGTGGTTGTCGACGATGGTGAACACCGAGTGCAGCTGGATGTCCGGCCGCGCCAGGCTCGGGTCGGTCTTGAGAAACGCCCCGCCCTCGCCGATGTTGCTGGCCAGCGGGCCGCTGCGCTTGGCCAGGTACTGCACCAGTGCCGAGCCCATCTTCACGCTGCCGCGCACGGAGTAGCCCATGAACGAGGTGTCGTCGCTCTTGTAGCAGAGCACTACGTCCGGGTGATCCTGCAGGTTCTGGCCGACCCCTGGCAGCTCGTGCTGTACGGCGATGCCCTGCGGCTTGAGTTCGGCCTCCGGGCCGATGCCGGAGAGCATCAGCAGCTGCGGGCTGCCGAACGTCCCGGCGCACAGCAGCACCTCCTTGTGCGCCAGAATCGCGGTGGACTGGTCCTTGATGCGCACCTGCACACCGCTGGCCTGCTTGCCCTGCAGCAGAATGCGCTCGACCAGGGCCCCAGTAATGACCGTGAGATTCTTGCGGCTCTGGCGGATCGGCTTGAGGAAGGCGGTCGCGGTGCTCCAGCGGCGGCCGTCGCGGATGGTCACGTCGTACTGGCCGACGCCCTGCTGCTCGGCGCCGTTGAAGTCCGTGTTCAGGCTGTGCCCGGCTTTGCGCCCGGCCTCGATAAAGGCCTCGGTCGCCACATGGGCCTCGGGGCGGCCGACATACAATTCGCCGTCGCCGCCATGGAAGTCGCAGGCGCCGCGGTGGTGCATCTCGCTCTTGCGGAAATACGGCAGCACATCGTTGAAGCCCCAGCCCTGGTTGCCCAGCTTGGCCCAGTCGTCGTAGTCGCTGTGGTGGCCGCGGATATAGATCATGCCGTTGATCGAGCTGCTGCCGCCGAGCACCTTGCCGCGCGGCTGGTAGCCCCGCCGCCCATCCAGGCCGGCCTGCGGCACGGTGTCGAAGGCCCAGTTGACGTGACGGGTGGGCAGAATGGCGGCCACACCTGCGGGGGCATGAATCAGCGGCGAGCGATCTTCCGGCCCGGCTTCCAGCAGGCACACGGAAACCGTCGGGTCGGCGCTCAGGCGGTTGGCCAGCACGCAGCCAGCCGAACCGGCGCCAACGATGATGTAGTCGAATTCCATGGGGGCTCCGGATGGGGGGGAAACCCTGGCATTCTTCGCCGGCCCGGGCGACATGGATTGATCTTTGCCGACAGATATTTGATTCTTGACGACATGGAGCCCTTAATCCGTACCACCTCCTTCGGCGGCTTCCGCGAGCTGCTCGCTCAGCTGGGGCAGGACCCGCTGCCCTTCCTGGCGCGTTTTCGCGTGCGCCCCGAGCTGCTCGACGACGAGGACGCGCGGGTGCCGTTCCGCGCGCTGGTGGGCCTGCTGGAGTGCGTGGCCGAGGAGCTGGACTGCCCCGACTTCGGTCTGCGCATGGCCGAGTACCAGAACCTCCATGTGCTCGGCCCGATCGCCCTGATCGCGCGTAACGCGACCAGCGCCGGCCATGCCCTGACCGAGATAGTGCGTTTCATCGGCTATCACAGCTCCGGTATCCACCTCGACCTGGATCGCAGCGATCCGCAGGCGCCGCGCCTGGTCATCGAGCTGCGCCTGCCCGGGGCGCAACGGCAGATGACCGAGCTGGCCCTGGGCGTGGCGCACAACACCATGCGGCTGCTCTGCGGCCCGGGTTTCGTCGCCCAGGCGGTGCAGCTGGCGGGCGCCAGCCCGCTGCCGGCGGCGCGCTACCGCCGCTACTTCGGCTGCGAGCTGTATAGCGGCCAGGCGTGCAATGCCCTGGTGGTCAGCGAGCAGCAGCTGAGCCAGCGCATCGAACGCCAGGACCCGGCCCTGCACCGTGCCCTGGTGCAGTACCTCAGCCAGGTTCACCAGCAGGGCCCCGCCGACCTGCCGGAGCGGGTGCGCCGCCTGGTGCTGCGCCTGTTGCCGACCCAGCAATGCCGCCTGCCGCTGATCGCCGAGCAGCTCGGCCTGCACGAACGGGCGCTACAGCGCCAGCTGGCCGAGCAGGGCCAGCGCTTCGATGAGCTGCTGGAGAGCATTCGCCGCGAACGCGCCGACTTCTACCTGGCCGAGCGCGACATCCCCCTGGCGCAGATCGCCGGCATGCTCGGCTACAGCGAGCAGAGCGTATTCAACCGCGCCTGCCGGCGCTGGTTTGCCATGACGCCCGGTGAGCGGCGGCGGCAGTTGCTGGAACAGCGGGCCAACCGCCGCGATTAGCGCGCAGCGGCTTTAGCAGCGCCGCCGCTGACCAGCCGCAACACCTGCCAGTAGCTCGGTGGCGGCGGTACATGGCCGCGTTCGCGCAGCATGCGGTGCATCAGCGGCAGGCGGAAGTACGGCACCGAGGCCATCAGGTGATGCTCGATATGGTAGTTGACCCGAATCGGCGCCACGCAGGCCCGGGCCAGCCAGCCGGCATGGGTGCTGCGGGTGTTGCGCAGCACATTGCGGCTGTCTTCCAGGGCGGCGTGTTCGGCCATCGAGCGGATGCGGATAAACAGCGGGAAGGGGGTGATGTAGGCCAGCACCCAGACGCCATACAACCAGGCCTCGCCGCAGGCCCAGAACAGGCCCAGCAGCACGCTGTTGCTGATCAGCATGCCGGCGGCATTGCGCAGCAGGTCCCGCGGATAGTCCCACCAGCGGCGGCCATCCTGCGGCAGGCGGCGAATGTCGCTGGTCAGCGACCAGCCGAGCACCCCGGCATCCATCAGCAGGCGGCCGATCAGAAACTTCAGCCCGGTGATGCCGGACAAATCGCGCAGGAACTTGCGCGCCAGCGAGGCGCGGGTGGTGGGCAAGCCGGCCACCAGACAGAGGTCCGGGTCCGCCTCGGTGGCGGTCTTGGCATGGTGCGTCAGGTGATAGGGGCGGTACTTGTGCAGCTCGTTCCAGATCGGCCGCGAGCACAGCCAGTCCACCAGCACGTCGTTGGCCCACTTGTTTTTGAACAGGGTGCCGTGGGCCGCATCGTGCTGCAGGATGCCCAGGCACAGCTGACGCCCGGCGATGATCACCAGGCCGACCAGCAGCGCCAGCAGGAAAGCCCACAGCGGCAGATGGTCACGGGCCGCAGCCAGGGCGGCGAAGGTCAGGGCCAGCACTGCCCAGGTCGAACCCACCGCCCAGGCACCCCAGGCGTCGGAGCGCGCGGCGAGCATCTTGATCTCGTCGCGGCTGAAGATGTCGCTGATCTTGGTTTTCTCGTTCATGTCGATGGCCCGTGAAGCGTTAAAAGGACAGGTGCAACCCTAATCAAGCTTCGGGCTATAAACTTGACTAATCACGAACGTAATTTGACTATTCGCGAACAACTACGCCGCACAGGCAATAGAGCAGCATGTTTCTGATCCGCAGCGGTGCCTTGGATGGCTTCGAGCGATTGCTCGGCCAACTGGGCCAGAATCCCGCCCAACTGCTGCGCCAGCACGGCCTCAGCAGCGCCCAGTTGCGCGAACCCAACAGCTACCTCTCCTACCTGAAACTGGCCGACCTGCTGGACGACTGCGCGCTGCTCTGTCACGAACCGCTGTTCGGTCTGCGCCTGGCGGCCGGGCAGAGCCTGCTGGCCATCGGCGAGATGGCGCTGCCAGGCAGCCAGCAACCGAGCCTCGGCGAGGCCCTGGAGTTCGCCAAGCGCTACCTGCACCTGCACGCCCAGGGGGTCAATCTGCAGGGCACTCTGGCCGCGGATGACTATGAGCTGAGCCTGAGCTTCGCCTTTAGCAACGCCAGCGGCCTGTGGCAGCTCAACCAGCTGGGCGTGGGTCAGCTGTTCAACGCCCTGGGCTTTCTCACCGGCAGTACCAGCCGCCAGCTGCGCCTGCATTTGCAGCAGGCGCGCCCGCCCGACTGCGCCTGGCTGGCGGATTGGCAGCCGGGCCGGCTGGTCTTCGACAGCCCTATCAATGGCGTGAGTTTCCCGGCCGACTGGCGCGAGCGCCCGCCGAGTCGCGACGAAGCCCTGACTCGCCAGTATTTCCAGCAGCGCATGCAGATGCTCGCAGCCCGCTACCCGGACAAGCTGCAGGACCAGGTCTGTCACATCATCAGCAGCCTGCTGCCGGCCGGCGAAGGCAGTGTCGAACGGGTCGGCGCGGCCCTCGGCCTGCACCCGCGCACCCTGCAGAAACGCCTGCAGCAGGAGGGCAGCAGCTTTAGCCAACTGCTGCAGGAGACCCGTCTGGGTATTGCCCGCCAGCACCTGCAACAACAGAAGATGAGCATCACCGACCTGGCCCTCAACCTGGGCTATGCGGATGTCGCCGTGTTCAGCCGTCACTTCAAGCGCTGGACCGGCCTGTCGCCACGGCAGTGGCGCGCCCAGCAGGGGCTGCGTGCTGAACGCTGAGGCGGCTAAAGGAAGAGTCGCCGCGCCTTGCTATCTCACCGCTACCGCCACTCCATCGGCGGTATGGATCACCGCTCGGGCCTCGGCCAATTCCGCCGCTGAGCTCGGCGTCAGCGCTGGTGCGACGGCACGCTGGGTCTGTTTCTCGCGCAGCAGCGGCCAGAACAATTGCACGGCCCAGGATTCCACCTTCACCCCAACCGGCAGGCCATAAGCGTCCTGGGGCCGGCGGGGGTGGCCGCTGTTGGTGCCATGCAAATCATCCCAAATATTCAGCACATTGCCGTAGTTGGACGAGGCATTGCCATAGCGACCGATGCCGTGGTGCACATGGTGGAAGTCCTGCAGGGCGAACAGGTTTTCCAGGCCGTCGAGCAGCACGCCTCCCAGCCAGGAGCGGCGCAGCCAGAGGTCCCAGCGGTAACTGGCATGCTGCAGGTACACCACCGTCAACTTGAGTGCCAGCATCAGCGCTCCGGCCTCTTCCGCCCCCATAAACACCAGCAACGGAGCCATGATGTTGACCGGCAGGAGGAAGTAGTAGAACAGGTTCTCGCGCACGCCCATCAGCACATTCATCTGCGTCGGAATGTGGTGCGGTTTGTGCAGACGCCACAGCCACGGCACCTTGTGCGCGCTGCGGTGTAGCCAGTAGTTGCCGTAGTCGTCGACCAGCAGGATCACCAGGAAGACCAGCCAGACGTTGCTCTCGGCCAGCACACCTTTCAGACCGGGCAGGCCATGCACCAGCACGAACATGATGGCGGCAAACGGGATGGCGCGGATCGTGAAGGCGATGGCGGTGCTGATCAGGTTGACGCCCAACTCGTTCATGCTCAGGGCATGGGGTTTGCGGAATTCACCGGCAAAGAAGTCGAGCAGCAGCAACAGCATGAAGACGCTCAGGCCGATCTCCATGCTCAATCCTCCTTGGAATCGGCTGGCTGGAGTGTCTCCAGGAAAAACACCAACTTGCCGACCAGCAGCGGATTGACCGTCACTTGAACTGGCAGGCTGCCGGAGAAGGTCGCGAATTCGCGGGTGCCGCCGCTGAACGTCAGATGACCGCGATCACCGGTGCCGGGTAAGGTCTGAAAGCGCGCATACAGCTTGGCGCCGCCAAGCGAAGTGAGTTCGCAGTCACCGCTGCCCGCGGTGATCTTCTTTCCTTCCTGGGTATCGACGATGGCGCACATTGCATGGAAGCGCACGGTTTCGCCCGCGGTGCTGATCTTGCCGGCGCCTTCGGCAACGATGCTCAGGCTGGATCTGCCGGGGGCAATTTCCAGTGCAGACATGGTCTTCACGGCCGCGCCGATATCCAGGACATAGTCCACTACGTCGGTCGAGCCTTGGGCATGGGCTTGAGGGTTAACCAGCAGTGCCGCGAGAGCAGCGATCAATACCGCTTTCATACAGTCATCTCCGTGAGGGATTGGGTGTTGGTCTGGGTGTCGGCAGCCGGCAGGTTGCTGCGATCGAGGAAGCGGTCGTAGTGCACATGCTCGGCGGCGACCACGCCCTGCAATTGCCGCAGGGTGGCGTCGATCATCGCGGGCGGGCCGCAGAGGTAGAAACTGCTGTCCGCGGGGCTGCAGAAGCGGCTCAAGTGCTCCCCGCAATAGCCGGTAAGGCCATCCCAGCCGGAATCTTGCGGCTCGTTCGACAGTACCGGCACCAGCAGCAGGCGCCCGGGCCAGCGGCCCTGCAGATCCGCCAGTTCACGCTGGCAATACAGGTCGCGCTGGCTGCGCGCGGCCAGGAACAGGGTGAGATCCGGGGTACGTTCGCGGCTGCACAGTTCCTCCAGCATGGCCTTGATGGGGGCCAGACCGCTGCCTCCGGCGATGCAGACCATGGGACGCTCGTCGTCGCGCACGCGGAAGTCACCCAGCGGGCCCATCAGCTCGACAGATTCCCCCGTGCGATCCTGGGCAAACAGCCACTCGGTAAACAGGCCACCGGGTACGTGGCGCATATGGAACGCCACTTGCATGCACCCGTGCGCCGAGGGCGCGGAGCTAAAGGAGTAGCAACGCGGTGCGCTGGCGAGTTCGGCATGGCCAGGCACGCTCAGTTGCGCGTATTGACCGGCGTCGTAATGCAGCGGCGAATCGAGTTCGACGACCAGTTGGCGGATATCGTGGCTCAGGGCAGTAACCGACCTGATCTGCCCGTGCAGAGCCTTGACCCCAGCGCCATCTGAGCAGGGTGATTGCCCCGGAATCTCCAGGGTCAGGTCGCTCAGCGCCTCGCTCTGGCAAGCCAGCAGGTAGCCTTGGCGCAGCGCCTGGTGGTCGACGTGCTGGGAGATGTCGCGCTTGAGCCGCACCTGGCCAGTCACCAAGCGGCAGCGACAGGAGCCACATTCGCCGACCCGGCACAGATGGGGAATCCGTACGCCGCCCCGCAGAGCTGCGCTTAGCAACGAGTCGCCGGCCTCGGCCACGGCCAGCAGGTCGGTGCCGGCAACATTCAGGGTAAAGCCCGTGGCAACGGGAAGTTCAGAAAAATCGGTAAGCATGGCGGCCCCATCGAGGATGGTTTGGTAGGTAGCCGCGAGTCTATGCAGTCACTTTTAATGCATCCAATGCATTATTATCATCATGATAATGACGCTATGACATTAGTAGGAGCGCCACGCCCATGGATATCAAACACCTGCGCTATGCCACTGCCCTCGCCCAGGAGCTCAACTTCGCCCGGGCCGCGGAAAAGCTGCACCTGAGCCAGCCGGCCTTGAGCCGGGCGATCCAGAGTCTGGAGGCGCAACTGGGTTTTCTGCTATTCGATCGGGACAAGCGCAATGTCGCCACGACCACGGCGGGCGAGGCGTTCTTGCAGCAGGCCAAGGGCATTCTGTTCCAGATGCGCACGCTGGAACTGAACATGGCCCAGCTGCGCGACGGCAGTGGCGGGCATGTCGCCTTCGGTGCCGGCCCCTCACCCACCAACAGCCTGCTGCAGGCAACCTTGGCTAGATTGCGTCGACAGCACCCGGGCATAGCGCTAAGGGTGGACAGCAACAACTGGCGTTATCTGCTGCTGCATCTGCGTGCGGAGGACATCGAGTTCTTCGTTGCCGACACCCGGGAAATCGGTGCCCAGCATGACCTGGTCATCATGCCGCTGTGTCGGCAACCGGGCGGCTTCTTCTGCCGTGCGCAACACCCGCTGCTCGAGCGTGCCCACTACAGCCCTGCAGATCTTCTCGAGTACGGCTTCGTCGGCAATTCCATGCCGGCACCGGTGCAGGCCGGCCTCAAGACATTCCTGGGCCTGAGCACGGCGCAACCGCTGCCTATTGCCCTGGAGTGCGACAACTTCACCGTGTTGAAGGAGCAGACCCTGAGCGATGACCTGATTCTGCTGGCGCCCCGGGCATCGCTCGTGCATGAGCTAAATGCGGGCCAGCTCAGGGAACTGAGGTTCGGCGGAACCGAGTCACTCTTCACCGATATCGATATCGTGTACTTACAAGGACGGACGCTCTCGCCGAGCGCCAGAATCGTGGTGGATGTCTTGCGTGAGACCGTTGCCAATCAAGCGCCGGAGTTTATCCAGAGCAGGTTCTGAGCCGTGGGGTGGTGCGCCGATGCGCTAGCCGAACTGGGTCTGCGTTTCGACGAACGGGTGGAAGACATTCGCCACGACCGCGCGGTTTTCTACCTGACCGAACGCAATATCCCGCTGGCGCAGATCGCCGGCATGCTCGGCTATAGCGAGCAGAGCATATTCAACCGTGCTTGCCGGCGCTGGTTTGCCCTGACGCCCGGCGTGCGGCCGTGGCAATTCGGAACTATAAATCTATAGGTGCAACCTGCCCGCCGGCGGCGGCGCGGTATCTACTAGGCGGCGGACTTGAAGCGCCTGCGGCCCTGGCAACTGGATCTCTCGCATGAACAATCTTCCCCGGTGGCGGGGCAATATCCTGCTTGGCGCCGTATTCCTGTGTCTGCTGCAGCCGCAACCGGCATCTGCCGAGCAAACGCTACAGCTGGCGACCGGCGAGTTCCCGCCCTATGTCAGTGAAGCTCTGCCCGGCCATGGGTTGAGCAGCCAGATAGTCCGGGCGGCCTTCCAGGCGGCGGGCTATCGGACCACGCTGCTCTTCATGCCCTGGCGCCGTGCCGCCGCGCAGACTGCGACGGGGCACTATGCCGCCTCCTTTCCCTGGGCCATGAATAGCGAACGTCAGCAGCAGTTTCTCTACTCGCAGCCGCTCTACCAGGATCAGATCCGCTTCTTCGCCCGGCTCGACGGCAACAGCGTGGATGAGCGCAATTGGCAGGGCATGCGCCTGTGTATCCCCGATGGCTGGGATATCGGCCAACTGCAACAGCAGATCGAGCGCTTCCGGCTGCGACTGGAACGACCCTCGGACATGCTCAACTGCTTGCGCATGATCGACGCCGGCCGGGTAGAACTGACGGCAGTCAACCGCATGGTGGGGCAGGATCTGCTACACGGACTGCAACTGCAGCACCCGATCGGCCCGGTAGGCAGTGTGATAGCAACCGACCTAAACTTTCTCATCGTTTCGCGCAAACACCCTCAGGCCCGTGAGCTGATTGCCGACTTCGACGAAGGTCTGCGGCTGATTCACAGCAACGGGCTTTACAGCCAGATACTGCAACAGACGGCCAGTCAGAGCCCTGACTCGCGCCCTGCCGCCCCCTTGCTCGACTGCGATTCAATCGGTCAGGCCCAGCTCCTTGGCCCGCACCACGGCCTGGGTGCGGCGCTCCACGCCGAGCTTGAAGTTGATGCGCTGGGCGTGGGTTTTCACCGTGTGCAGGGAGATGAACAGGCTCTCGGCGATCTGCTGGTTGGACAGACCCTGGGCGATCAGCCGCAACACATCCAGTTCGCGACGGCTGAGCAGGGCCGCCGGCTCGCTCTCCTCGCCCGCGCTGCCGGCCTTGCCGGCCCAGCGCATCAGAGCCGGGCTGCGCTGGCTGAAGGCCCGCTCGACGCTGGCCAGGCCCATCTGCCGGGCCATGGCCAGGGCATCCAGCAGCGCCTGCTTGGCCTGCGCCGGCTTGTTCCAGGCATACAACCCTTCGGCCAGGCTGAAACCGATCTCACAGGTCAGTGGCCGGCGCCCCTCGGCCAACGCCTGGGCGTGCATGGTCGTCAGGCTGTCCAATGCTTCGCCCACCTCGCCGCTGGCCAGTTGCGCCTGAGCCAGTAACAGGCGCAGGCGCACGTTCAGCTCAGGCGCGCCAAACGGCGGCAGCGCCGGCAATCCTGCCAGCAACGCACGCAGCGCTTTCTCGGCCTGGGCGTGGCGGCCCTGGGCCAGCCACAGGCGCGCTCGGGTCGCCAGCAGCAGGCCCTGATACAGCTGCGCATTGATATGGCCGTACTGCATCAGACGCTCGACATCGGCGATACGGGCGAAGGCGCCGGCGCTGTCGCCATGCAACGCATCCAGCTCGGCCAGGCCGAGCAGGCCCCAGACCGCCGCCGGGTCGGCGCAGACCTGGCACTCCTGCACGCCCGCCTTGAACACGGCCTCGGCCTCCTGATAGCTGCCGCGTTGCAACAGCAGGCCGGCGCGCAACAGCTGTCCGCGCCCGCGCATGGGGCTGGGCTCTTCGCCCCAGGCCTGGCTCAGCTCGGTGTGCAGGCGGCTCAGCAGGCTTTCCGCGCGCAGCAGCTCGCCACGGATCTCCAGCAACTTGGCATGTTCTAGGGCCATCAGGCTCTCGAAAGCCAGGCTGGCGTGCTCACGGGCCTGCTTGGTGGCCGCCCGGTTGAGCACCTGGGCCTGCTCCAAGTCGCCATCGATCAGGGCCTGTTCGATCTGCAGCAGGTGGCACAGCAGGCGCTGGCTCCAGGCCCGCTCGGGTAACTCGACGCTGGCCTCGGCCACCAACGTTCGTGCCCGCTCGGCGTCGCCACGATGGAAGGCAAGCTTGCCGGACAGAGCCTTCCACTGCGCGATCAGCTCCTGCTGGCGACTCGCGCTGGGCTGCGGCAGGAAGCGCTCCAGCGCCGCGATGTACAGCTCGCCTTCGTCGAGATGACCGCTGAGCAGCAGGGCCCAGGCATTCAGCAGGGCCAGGCGCGGCGTGCTGCTGCGTAGCGCTGGCGGCAGTTCGCGGCACCACTCCAGCAGCAGGGCCAAGTCGCGGCCGCGCAACAGGCGGTCTTCGGTGTAGTGCTGCATCAGGCTGGCCGCCACTTCCTGCTGGTCGGCCTTGAGCGCGTATTCCAGGGCCGGACGGATCTCCTCGCGGCTCGCGTACCACTGGCAGGCCTTGCGAAACAGGGCCTTGCTCATGCTGCCGGGCAGTTGTCCGGCAAGCAGCGGCGCCAGCGTCGGTTGTACGCGCAGCAGGCGTTCGTCCGCAGCAACCGTCTCGATGAACAGACCACAGTCGCGCAGCTGGGCCAGCAGCTGCATGCCTTCGCCAACGCCGAGCAGTTGCTCGCACAGCTCGCGGTCGAAGCTGGGAAACTGGGCCAGGGTGAAGAGCGCCAGTTGCCAATCACTGGGCAGCTCGTCCAGCACCTCACGTTTCAGGTAGTCCAGCTGCAAGCCTATTCCAGCTTCGGCCTGCAGCCCTTGACCCGGCTTGCAGCCGAGCAGGCGCAGGCGCAGGCCGGCGCACCAGCCACGCGTCTGCTCCAGCAACTGGCGCGCCTGCGGCCGCGGCCACTGATGGCCGAGCAGCTGCAGCAACTCACTCACTTCGGCCTCACTGAAGGCCAGCTCAGCGCTGCCCAGCTCGAACAGCTCGCCGTCCAGCAGCAGTCGGGCTAACTGCACCTTCGGCCGGCGCCGGCTGGCGACCCACCAGAGCACTCGCGCTGGCGCTTCGAGAATCAGCTGGTTCAACGCCTGGTCCAGCGCCGCATCGGGGAAGCGCGGGTAATCGTCGAGCATCAGCCACAGCGGCTGCTGCAGTTCCTGCAGGTGCTGGTCAATGCTTTCCGCATCGGCGAACGGCAGACCGAGGGCGTCGCCCAGACGCTGCAAAAAAGTGGCTGCACCTATGGCCTGGCCGCGCAAGTCGAGGTGGACGAGACGGGCATCGGCCGGACACTGCAGGGCACATTCGCCGAGCAGCACGCTCTTGCCGCTGCCGGCCGGCGCACAGAGCAGGCGCAGGCGGCAATCGGCCTGCAGCAGGGCGTCACGCAGGCGCGTACGCGGCAGGTGGACGGGGGGTAGCCGGGGCAGATCGGCTGCCCTGGTTGCAGGGCGTGATCCTGGTGCCATGAGTGCACTCGACTTTATTGTTCTAGGGTGATTCATCCTTGCAGAGCCTGGCGCAACTGCGCAAATGCGCCGGCATAAAAAAAGCGGCCCGGGAGGGCCGCCAAATCATGGAGTTGTGGAAAGTCGAGGGATCAGCGCACGCCAGCCTGACGCAGGGCCGCCGGAGTGTAGGCAGAGGCGGTGGTCTTGGCGCCGAACTCGTAGGACTGCTTCTCCTCGTTCTTCAGACCGAGCACCGAGTAACGACCGGCGATCACGTCATACAGCGCTTCGGCGGTATAGCCGGGCACCTGCTTGTGGTAGTACTGCTGGGCATGCGCCTCGGCGACGCGCCACAGCTGACCGCGACCGTCGTAGTGATCGATCAGGGCGGCTTGCCAGGTGTCCTCGTCGAAGTACATGTGGCGGGTGGCGTAGATATGCCGTTCGCCGTCCTTCAGCTTGGCCACCACTTCCCACACGCGGTGCAGCTCGTAGCGGGTCAGATCCTGGTTGATATGGCCAACCTTGAGGATGTCCTCGTACTTCAGGTTCGGCGAGTCCAGCTTGTAGCTGTTGTAGGGGATGTACATCTCCTTCTTGCCGACCAGCTCCCAGGTGTAGCGATCCGGGGAACCGTTGAACATGTCGTAGTTGTCCGAGGTGGCCAGGCCGTCGGCGGCGGTGGCCGGGCCGTCATAGGCCACCTGCGGGGCGCGGCGCACGCGGCGCTGGCCGGCGTTGTAGAGCCAGGCCATGCGCGGTTCCTTGACCTGGTCGATGGTCTCGTGGACTAGCAGCACGTTACCGGCCAGGCGCGACGGAGCCGTCACGTTCTGGATGAAGTAGAACAGGATGTTCTGCGCCTTGGCCTTATCCAGATCCGGCAGGTTGCCCGGATAGGAGATCTCGTCGGTGAACTGCACCATGTTGAAGGCGCCGTTGGTCTGCGGCTGCACGCGGGTCATGTAACGCTTGACGTTGCCGCCGCGGTAACGGGTGCTGTGGTTCCACGCTACCTCGACGCCGCTCTTGGGCAGCGGGAAGGCGTAGTAGCGGCTGTCGCCGAAACCGGACAGGCCATTGCCACCGTCGAGACCTTCGGTATTGAGGGCACTGGTCTTGATCGCCGCGTAGATATCGTCCGGCAGCGCCGCGCTGCGGTGGGTCGGGTACACCGGGATCTTGTAGGTGTCTGGGTAGCGCTTGAACATCGCCAGCTGGCCGGCGGACAGTTTGTCCTTGTACTGCTCGGCATTGGCCGCGGTGATGGTGAACAGCGGCTGCTCGCTGGCGAACGGGTCGGCGAGGAAACCCTTGGCGTCCACTGCACCGGCGTTGGTCGGTAGGCCGCCGGTCCACGCGGGGATGCTGCCGTCGGCATTGCCGGCCTTCTCGGCGCCGATCGGGGTCAGGCTGGCGCCCAACTTGGCCGCTTCGTCCGGGCTGACCTTGGCCATCACGCTGGTAGCCAGCAGGGACAGAGCCAGGACACCGGATTGCAGCAGGAATTTTGTTGTTTTCATTTGCATGTCTTTCCTCAAAGGTCCTGAGCGCTTAGAAATTCGCGCCGAAGCTGAGTGCTACGAAGTCACGGTCGATCGAAGTGTTGTAGTCGCCACCGAAGAAGTCGGTGTAAGACAGGTTAGCCGTGTAGGTGTTCTGGTACTCAGCTTCCACAGCCAGACTCACAGCCTTACGGCCTTCTTCGAAGTTGGCACCTGGGCCAGGCGAATAACCGTCAACGTCATGCGACCAGGCCACGCTCGGGCGCAGGTTCACACCGGCGAACACGTCCGGGTAATCCCAGATCGCACGGGTGCGATAGCCCCAGGAGCTGTGGGTAGTGAAGCCGTCGTCGTTGCAGTCTTTAGTGGCGTTGCTGAAATCAGCATTGCCTTCGGCACCAGCAACGGTGACATTGTTCAGTGCTTCGCATGTGCCATTCGGCAGCTCACCTGGCCCGAAGATCGGATCACGGCCATAGCGCGCCTCACTGGAGTGCTCCAGACCACCCACAAAGGTCGCCCCAACTTCGCCCACCAGAGTCAGACGGCTGGCGCCCATCACCTGATCCACGAAGTGGGTGAAGGTGGTTTGAATCTGGGTCACTTCTTTACGCTTGTAGCCGTGCTGAACAGCACCGGGGGTAAGTACAGATGCATCCGCGAAGGGGTTACTGAACGCAGGGTCCGAACTCTCAATCGGGCGAACTGCTGAGTACAGGACGTCAGTAGTGTTGAGCGCCACTGGAGCATTGGGGCGATAACTGACTTCCCCGCTCCAGGCAGTACCTGTAGGCAGAGTGGTAGAGAAACTCAAACCATAAAGGCGAATATCCTCAGGGTATTCCATGAAATAACTAGAGTTACCTGCAATCGCAAGAGCGGCTGCCGGCCCAGCCAATCCCACAGCATTTAACCCAGGACTACCTAAAATCTGACCTGCGGCATCGTATGTTGCTTGATCAGGCGCCACGCCACTAAGAATCGGAGCGCGACTGTGGTAGTTCATGGCGTAGGCGCCGAACTCGGTGTCCAGAGGCTCGTAGAAGTAACGGAATGCAAGCCCCCACTGACCATCATCACGAGCATCTTTATCGTCACTGCGGCGAACAAGATTGCCCTCAACGTTTGAGTCCAACGGATCGATACCATTGGCAGCCAGAATGCCACCAAGTGCGGCGAGTCGTGCCCGGTTATTAGTCAACAGACGCAGATTGTCATCGCAACCATCTGCCGCCACGTCCACCTGGGAGAAGAAGGTGCCGCAGTTGTCGACTACGGTCTGATCCCACTCCAGCTGATAGAAAGCTTCCATCGACAGGTTGTCGGTCAGGCTCTGCGAGACGTAGAACATGTTGACCGGGATCAGGCCTTCCTTGACCTCGGCACCCGGACGGCGGAACGCAGAAACGTCGACCGGGTTGATGGCGTTGATACTGTTCTGGATGAAAGTACTTTCACCCCAGCTCACCACCTGTTTGCCCAGACGTACAGAGCCCGGCTGATCGCCAATCGAGTAGTTGTGGTAGACGAAGGCGTCGAGGATTTCGGCGCCGGATGCCTGGGCACCCTCTTTACGGTTGCTGTCGTCGATATCCTTGAACAGGCGGCTCTCGTCTTTCAGTTCGAAGTCGTACCAGTACTTGCCGCGAACGAACACACCGGTGTCGCCGTACTTCAACTCGAGGTCGTGAATACCCTTGAAGATCTTCGAGAAGGTCTCGCCCTTCTTGAAGTTCAGGCGACCATCGTCGGTGGTCTGCGACAGGCCTTGGCCGCCGTTGTTGACACCGATCAGATCAGGATCGGCACCGCGCGCGGACCAGCTGGCACCTACGGAGAGAGAGGAATCGAGCTGCCCTTCGATCTCGCCGATGTTGAAGGTCACGGCCTGCGCCGGGACAGCACAGCTCAAGGCGATGGCGGCGGCCAAGGCATGGGGTTGGAAACGGATGATTGTTGTTTTTATGGTCATGCAGCTATCCCCTGCGGGTATTTGATCGGCGAGCAAAGCTAATCAATCCCTCCTGCCGGGGTAACGGACAAAGTAGTGATATTGAAAGTCATCCCAAAGAGTGAGTTTTTCCGCCGCAACCGCCGATCAGCACGGCACTCGAGCACCTTTCAGCCGGCCGTGCTGGTGCCGAGCGACCTCCAGGTCAGCGGGCAGGCACAAATCCCCCTTGTCAGGGTTGGTCGTCGCGGACAGAGAACCTAAGACCCTGTTCACGATCTTTTGGACTAGAGCCAGACAAGGCGCCACGCACTCATGCTGGCGTTCAGCGCGGCAGCACGCACTCGGTTTACCATGTGCCCCCGCGTCTGTTGATCGATTAGCCATGCACACCGAAGCCCTGCACACCCTGCACCAGCATCTGAACGCCGCCTTGGCCTGCGCCCCCGATGAGGCCCGCCGCCTGTTCCACGGTCGTGGCCGCTGCTGGCCGGGGCTGGAGCATGTGACGGTGGACTGGTTGCAAGGCGTGGTGCTGGTGGCGCTGTTCCGTGAGCCGGCTACCGATGAGCTGAACGCCCTGAACAGCATGCTGCTAAGCCTCAGCGCATCGCCGCAATGGCTGGCCAGTGGCGCCCAGGCCCTGCTGCTGCAACACCGCTACCGGCCGGACAGCGCCAGCGAGTGGCTATGCGGCGAGCCGGTCGAGCACTGGCTGGTCAGCGAGAATGGCCTGCAGTTCAAGCTGGACCTGGGCCGCAAGCAGAATACCGGGCTGTTTCTCGACATGCGCCACGGCCGGCGCTGGGTGCAGCAACAGGCGCACGGCCAGCGCGTGCTGAACCTGTTCGCCTACACCTGCGGTTTTTCGGTGGCGGCCATCGCCGGGGGCGCCGAGCATGTGGTCAACCTGGACATGGCCAAGGCCGCCCTGAGCCGCGGTCGCGAGAATCACCGTTTGAATCAGCATGACCTGAGCCGGGTCAGCTTCCTCGGCCATGACCTGTTCAAGTCCTGGGGCAAGCTCAAGCGCGAAGGGCCCTACGACCTGATCATCATCGACCCGCCATCGTTCCAGAAAGGCAGCTTCGTGCTGACCCAGGACTACCAGAAAGTCCTGCGCCGTCTGCCCGACCTGCTCACCGAGCAAGGCACGGTGCTGGCCTGCATGAACGACCCCGCGATTGGCGTGGACTTCCTGCTTGCGGGCTTCGCCAGCGAGGCGCCCGACCTGCTGTTCGTGCAGCGCCTGGACAATCCGCCGGAGTTCGCCGACAGCCAGCCAGAAGGTGGCCTGAAGGCGCTGGTGTTCAAGCAGCGCCAGGCCTCCTCATCCGTGTAGGAACCTGACTAGGATCTCGCAACGCCCTTCTCCCCAACCCTCGGCTTTAGCTTCCTGCATCACTCTACCTCCGCCTCCATGCAGTCGTCTCCCGCGAGCGGGAGAGGGGCACCTGACCGGCGGACTTCCGCGCCTATGAGTTCGGGCTAGACCGGCACGGGGCCTCTATGGTGTGCTGCCCAGGGCCTTCTTCACTGCTCGCCAGTTATTTCCAGGACCTCCGACAGCGCCTGGCTAACCCAGGCGCCGGGGCTGCGTCAGAGTGCGCCTTCAGAGCCGGTGTAGCTGGCCCCTTGCACCTTGCCATCCGGGCTCGACAGGCACGACCAGGGCGCGTCTGCGCCCGGCACCTCGATGGTGACACCAACACCGGCCTCGGCAGTGAGTACGTCAGTCACCTTCAATTTGGCCTGTGCGACGTTGGTGCTCTTGGCCACTGCAGCCAGGCAGGCCGCCTCAGCCTTGGCCGTCGGCGAAGCAGCAGTTTCCGCGCCAGCCTTGGTCTCGGCACAGACACCATTGGCACCGTGTTTGCCGGTGTAGGACAGCGACGGCGAACCGTCGGGATTGATGCTCAGGGAGAGAATCACTCCCTCGCCCTTGGCCTCGAAGTAGTTGTCGTTGAACTTCTTCAGCTGGGTTTCCTTGCCGTTGATATAGACAGGACCGCCCTCATCGGCGTGCACGTCTAGATTGCCCGGGCAGGTGGCATTGAGTTGTGGGATACCCGCCTGGGCGGCACCCGCCAGGAGCAGCATAGTGATGGCAGTCAGGGTTCTGTTCATCTGCATTCCCTCGTCGATGGAGTGGTCGCCGCCTGCTGGGTAACCGACGCTTGAAACACTCAACCCAACACGGCCCATGCAGCTTAGCTGAGCCGCCCGCAAACGCTGGAGGCTAGTTCGGTTGCTCCATCTCGGCCTTCAGCGCCTCATAGGCCGGCGCCGCGTAGATGCCCACGGCCACTGCCAACTCCATGACCCGCGGCAGGTCGCTGGTGTAGACGAGCACGCACTGCAACTCATCGTCCAGCGGCTCGCTGAGATCGACCAGCACATAACCGCCCTTCTCCTTGTACATGCTGGAGAGCTGCACCTGGATGCGGTTGAGGGCTTTCAGCGGCTCGATCTTTGTCAGTTGCTTAGGCTTGATGTTGAAGGGTACGTCCGGGCCAAAGGACTCGATGATGTGCTGCAGCAGCTCCTCGTAGCTGTCGGCCTGGAACAGCACGGTTTCCGGCAGGCTGCCGATCACCACCCATTCGCCCAGCGGGATGGGGAAACTGTCGTCGTAGTTGATGTCCGGGTTGGCGGCGAGGAAGGCCTGCGGGTCGGCATAGGCCTGGGCAGCCTCGTCGGCGATACGGGCGATCTCCTCGTCGGTCATGCAGCCGGAGCTGATCAGAGTGATAAGTTCGAGGAGTTGGGCTTGCATGGGGAGAGTCCTGGCGCCTGGATTGGGCGCCTAGGATACAGGGGCAACGCCGGACGGGTGAAACCCTAACGCGGGTTCACCGGCCCTACTCACCTTGCACTTAGCGCAGCTTTTCCAGCAGCCCGTAGTACCACATGCCCACGGCCAGCATCGGGTTGCCGAACACGTCACCGAGCGGCACCTTGATGTGCTTGCAGCTGGCGAAGGTGTCGAACTGGCCGAGGCTGCCGGTCAGGGCCTTGGCCATGATCTCGCCCATGATGTGGGTGGTGGCGATGCCGTGGCCGGAGTAGCCCTGGCAGTACCAGACGTTGTCCGACAGCTTGCCCAGCTGCGGGATGCGGTTCATCACGATGCCCATAGCGCAGCTCCACTGGAACTCGATGTCGACGCCCTTGAGCTGCGGGAAGGTCCGCTCGATGCACGGGCGCAGCTCGCCGGCGATATCGCGTGAGTCGCGCCCGGAATAGTTGGCGCCACCGCCGAACAGCAGGCGGCCGTCGGCGGTCATGCGGTAGTAATCCAGCACGAAGCGGCAGTCGTACACGGCCAGGTTCTGCGGGTTGAGCTGCTTGGCCAGCTCGCCCAGCGGCTTGGTGGTGACGATGCCGCCCATGGCCGGGAAGATCTTGCCCTTGAGCTGTTTGGGTTCCAGCTTGTGGTACACGTCGCCGGCCAGCAGCACCTGCTTGGCGTCGATGCGGCCCTGGGCGGTGATCACCGCCGGATTGGCGCCGTGGACGATTTCCAGCACCTCGGAATGTTCGAAGATCAGCGCGCCCAGGCTGGCGGCAGCCTTGGCCTCACCGATGCACAGATTCAAGGGGTGCAGGTGCATGTTGCGGGTGTTCTTCAGTGCGCCCATATAGAGATCGCTGCCCAAGTGGGAACGCACGCCCTCGCGATCCAGCAGGGTCACTTCATCACCCATGCCGCGGCGCTGGGCCTCGGCGTAGGTGCTTTCCAGCTCGCTCATGTGCACCGGCTTCATCGCCGCATGCAGGTGACCGTGGCGCAGGTCGCACTGGATGCCGTACTTCTCGACCCGGCTCTTGATGATTTCGTGACCGCGCCAGCGCAGGTGCCAGATGAAGTCGTCGACTTCGTCGCCGAGCTTATTGCGCATCTGCTTGGTCATCGCCGCATCGCCTGACAGGCTGCCGGTGACCTGGCCGCCATTGCGTCCGGTGGCGCCCCAGCCGATCTTGTGCGACTCGACGATGGCCACCTTGAGGCCGCGCTCGGCCAGCTCCACCGCACTGGCCACACCGGTGAAGCCGCCGCCGATGATCACCACGTCGACGCTGACCTGGCCCTGCAGGGTCGGATAGTCGGTCTCCTCGTTGAGGGTGGCGGTGTAGTACGACTTGCAGCGCTCGGCGGCGGGGATCACGGGCTGGGTGGCGGCGTTCATGCGGTGTTCCTTGTTGATAGGGCGTGGCAAGGCGCGAAACCATTTTCCACGGGATAGCGTGTAAGTAGCCCGGATGCAATCCGGGAACGGCCAGGTATTGGCAGGCAAGCGAATCGGCAATGGCACTGCGGACATGGCGCAGCCGCCTGGTTCAGGATGCTGAGTACAGACCATCCGGTGGACGCGCGTGGCGGCAATGCCAGAGCGCCCAGAAGGCGAGAATTTCAGGCAGCAGCGGATCGCCGCGCCGGACCCCGGCCTGGAATAGGCCCAAACGAGGTGCATGGCGGGAAAGACAGATCGGGGAAATCATGGACAAGGAGACTCGCACGCCGGCGAGCGTTGGTTAAATCGGATTTTTTACACATTCAGGTTCGGTATCACTAAACAAACATACCTGTATCGCTAACGCGGCGGCTGGTAGCGGAACGGTACCGCCAGCCCGCTATCGATCTGCCAGGAAAGTTGATGCACCCCGGCCAGCACGCCGCGATCGGTATTGCGCATCAGCTCCTGCCATTCCGCTTCGAAGGCGCTCTGGAGATTGCGGCGTAGTTGCGCCTCGGTTTCAGGGCGCTCGTTCGCGCGGGCAATGGCCGTGAAAATCGCCACGCCCAGGGACAGCGTAGTGCCGGCCACCCGCCCGACCATGGCGCCGACGGCGCTGGCCGCGCTGCTGGTGGTCAGCTCATCCACCAGTCGCTCACTGGTGCGCTGCGCCACCGAGGCAATGCCGGGGTCCGTCGACCAGTCCGCCAAACCGCCGGGAGTCGCACGAATGCGCTCGATCAGGCCGACATAGGCGGGCAGCCGTTTCAGCGGGTCGGCCTGCAGCAGCTCATAGAGCGACGCGCCGGGCGCCTGGGTGATGGCGGGAACCGCCTGCAAGCGCTGGTCGAACTGCTCCTGCGGCACCGCATGGCGCTGCGCCAGGCCCTGCAACCGCTGGTCGAGTTCCTGCACATAGAGCCGGGTGCTGCGCTCCATGATCTGATCGGGGTCATCCTCTTCGGCCACCGGCTCCAGCACGCGTTCCTGGTACTGCTCCTGCAGGTACAGCGCCAGGCGGCTGACCGTCGGGTCCTTGTCGCCACCCGCGCTGAGCTTGTACCAGGACACCTTCATGCTCAGCCATTGCTGGGTCCAATAGCCGGAAAACCAGGGAATGAACTCATCGTCGGTCTGCTGGTAGACCCGCTCCATCCAGTGCTGCATGGACAGCAGGGCATGCTCCCTGGCCTGCTCGGCTGCGGCCTGCGATGCTCGGGCGATGTCGCGGTCGACCTGGCGCCAGGTGCTGGCGGAAACCGCCACCGGTGGATCGCTGGCGCAACCGCCCAGCGCCACCAGCCAGGCGACGAGCAGGGCCTGCAGCGTCGGCCTGCATAGCCACCGTCCAAGCGTTTGGGCACGGCTGACGGCCGAGTCCCTTGCACTGCACATACCGCGCAACCGCCTCGCAGCCCGCTACGGGCCACGCCTCTCCTCCGGCAAGCTGCAGAACACCTGCGCAGCCTTGCCCGCCCCCGCTCCAACGGAACGTCCAGCACGTCCGACCCTGGTGTGTTGAGTATAGGGCTCGCCCGCCTACCGACCGTCAGCCCAGCCAGCCCTGGGTGGCCAGCAGCAAAACCAGATAACGGCCGACCTTGGCCAGCGTGACGATCAGCAGAAAACGCCACCAGGGCTCACGCATGACACCCGCGACCACGGTGAGCGGATCGCCGATGATCGGCACCCAGCTCAGCAGTAGCGACCAGCGGCCATAGCGCTGGTAAGCCTGCTGGGCTTTCTCCAGCTGACTGGCACTGACCGGGAACCAGCGCCGCTGGCGAAAACGTTCGACGCAGCGGCCCAGCCACCAGTTCAACAGCGAACCCAGCACATTGCCGCTGCTCGCCACCGCCAGCAGCAACCAGGCCGGGTACTGCTCACTGAGCAGCAACGCGACCAACAACGCCTCCGACTGCGCCGGCAACAGCGTGGCCGCGGCGAATGCCGCAAAAAACAGACCGAAGTAAGCAGACAGTTCCAGCACGCGTGGTGGCTCAGCAAGGGCAAGGCAGGTCGCTGTCAGCCTGACAGCCAACCCGTGGGCGGCGGATGATAACCAGGATAGGCAGACCCAGGGGCTGTTCCCGCGGCGTTGACGGCCGCGACGAAACGGGAATAGACGGGGTAAAACGAGTTTGAGGCCGTGCAACTGAGCAAATGACGGGAGTAACGCCTTTACTTACCAGGCGACACTATTGCGCGGCCGCATCGGCAAGCTGTGCGCAAGGGATATGACGGCAGCTGGCCAGTATGGTTAGACTGCAACTATGTAGGGCCGAACCTGCTGGGCGGCGTCTTTCAATCCTGGCGAAGCAGAGTCCCAATGCAGCCATTGAGTTCTATCAGGGCGTCAGAAAGCGCCAACGATGAGCTGTTCGATGGCCTGGTCCGTCTGGCCAGGCAACATGTCGGTGTGCTGTCGGCGCTGGTGATTGCAGGCGCCGAGGATCAGCCACGGATACGCACCTGCGCGGGTGCTGCTCTCGGCAATGCCGTCAGTCATTTCGAAGCCCCCTGGCGCTGCGCCGATGCGCTGTTGGTGGTAGCCGATATCCAGTGCGATGAACGCTTGCGCGATCTCGACCTGCTCGCCGCGGCACCCCATGTACGTTTTCTGGCGGCCTGCCCACTGCGGGCACCGGCCGGTGAAGTGCTCGGCATCCTCTATCTGCTGCACGACCAACCCCGCGAGCTGGACACCGCCCAGCAACAGGTGCTGCACCAGCTTGCCCAGCTGGCCGCGCAGCTGCTCACCCGCGAGGCTGCCGATGCGCAGCGGCAACGGGAGCTGGACCTGCTGCACGAGAACGAACGACGCATGGCGCTGGCCATTGCCGGCAGCGGCACCGGGATCTGGGACCGCAATGTGGCCAGCGGGGAGATTCACTACTCCACCGGCTGGAAAGCCTTGCTGGGGTATGCCGAGCACGAAGTCGGCAACCGCATCGAGGAAAGCTACACACGCGTCCACCCCGCCGACCTGGCCTATGTCCAGGCGAGCATCCAGGCGCATTTCGAACAGCACACCGAGACCTACGAAGTCGAGCATCGCCTGCTGTGCCGTAACGGCAGCTACAAATGGGTCTGCAGCCGCGGCAAGGTGGTCGAGCGCGATAGTGCCGGCCAACCATTGCGCATGATCGGCACGACCACGGACATCAGCGCCATGCGCACCCTGTCGGAACAGGTGCAGCAGACCGCCACACTGATGACCGACCTGACCAACGAAATCCCCGGCATGGCCTTCCAGTATCAGCGCCAGGCGGACGGCAGGTCCTTCTTTACCTATGCCAGCGGCGGGGTGCGCGCGATCTACGGGCTCACGGCCGAACAACTGCTGGAAAACCCGGACCTGCTGCACGAGATCATTCACCCGGACGATCGGGCCGTTTACCTCTCCTCCCTCGCCATATCCGCAACAGACCTGACGCCCTGGCACCTGGAGTACCGGGTGCAGTTGCCGCAACAAGGCACCTACTGGCGCCAGGGCGATGCCTGCCCCAGGCAGTTGGAAGATGGCAGCGTGCTGTGGCATGGCTTCATTGCCGATATCACCGCGCACAAGCTGATCGAAGCCGAGCTGCAGGAGTTCGCCACCACGGACTTCCTGACCCAGCTGCGCAACCGCCGCAGCTTCATGCTGCAACTCGAAACCGAGCTGTCGCGGGTGCAGCGAACCGCCGGACACTGCGCCACGCTGCTGATGTTCGACCTCGATCACTTCAAGGACATCAATGATCGCTGGGGCCACTTCGTCGGCGACCAGGCCCTGCGCCATTTCGCGGCAATCCTCGGCGCGCAGCTGCGCAAGACCGATGCCGCCGGACGGATGGGCGGCGAAGAGTTCGCCGTGCTGCTGAGCGATACCGATATCGCCCAGGCCATGAATTTCGGCGAGCGTATTCGCAACGAATTAACCAGAACACCCCTGGTTCATGACGGTGAACAGATCCCCCTGGCGGTCAGCGTCGGCATTGCCGCCATTCACGCCGGCGACCTGAGCCCCGAGGCCGTGCTGTCGCGTAGTGACATAGCGCTTTACCGCGCCAAGCGCAGCGGCCGCAACCGCATCGAATGCCACTCGGAAGTGGCGCACTAGCAACGATCGTGAACAGGCTCTAAGTCGCAGACCTGTCATTCCTTTGTCGAATACCGACTCCTGTCCATGGGTTCGTATTCCCTGACTACTATCAGTGCCATACCCAAAACCTATTTGATAGCTCGGTAGGCAGGGTCAAGACTGATTCGGGTAGTTAGGTGTAAACAACAAAAGGAACGATTCCATGTCGAACGATGCAAAGTGCCCATTCTCCGGCGGTGCTGGCAGCCCCACCGTCGCTGGCGCCCAGTCGAACGCAGACTGGTGGCCCAACCAACTCAACCTGAAGATCCTGCACCAGCATTCCTCGCTGTCCGACCCGATGGATGCGGACTTCAACTACGCCGAGGAATTCAAGAGCCTCGACCTGGACGCTGTGGTCAAGGACCTCACCGCCCTGATGACCGACTCCCAGGACTGGTGGCCCGCCGACTGGGGCCACTACGGCGGCCTGATGATCCGCATGGCTTGGCACGCTGCCGGCACCTATCGCATCGCCGACGGCCGTGGTGGCGCCGGCACCGGCAACCAGCGTTTCGCCCCGCTGAACAGCTGGCCGGACAACGGCAACCTGGACAAGGCCCGCCGCCTGCTGTGGCCGATCAAGCAGAAGTACGGCCGCAAGCTGTCCTGGGCCGACCTGTTCATCCTCGCCGGCAACGTCGCCCTGGAATCCATGGGCTTCAAGACCTTCGGTTTCGGCGGCGGGCGCAACGACATCTGGGCGCCGGAAGAAGACGTCTACTGGGGCGCCGAAAAACAGTGGCTGGCCACCAGCGACAAACCCAACAGCCGCTACTCCGGTGATCGCAATCTGGCCAACCCGCTGGCAGCCGTGCAGATGGGCCTGATCTACGTCAACCCCGAAGGCCCGGACGGCAATCCCGACCCGCTGGCGTCTGGCCGCGATGTGCGCGAGACCTTTGCGCGCATGGCCATGAACGACGAGGAAACCGTGGCGCTGGTCGCCGGCGGCCACACCTTCGGCAAGGCCCATGGCGCCGGTGACCCGGCGCTGGTCGGCGCCGAGCCGGAAGCGGCGGGCATTGAGGAACAGGGCCTGGGCTGGATCAACAAGCTGGGCAGCGGCAAAGGCGTGCACGCCACCACCAGCGGTATCGAAGGCGCGTGGAAACCCAACCCGACGAAATGGGACATGGGCTACTTCGACATGCTGTTCGGCTACGAGTGGGAGCTGACCAAGAGCCCCGCCGGCGCGCAGCAGTGGGTGGCCAAGAACGTCAAACCGGAACACATGATTCCCGACGCCCATGACCCGTCGAAGAAGCACCCACCGATGATGACCACCGCAGACATGTCGCTGCGCATGGACCCGGCCTACGAGAAGATCTCGCGGCGCTTCCACCAGAACCCGCAGGAGTTCGCCGACGCCTTCGCCCGCGCCTGGTTCAAGCTGACCCACCGCGACATGGGCCCGCGTGCCCGCTACCTGGGCAAGCTGGTACCCAAGGAAGTGCTGATCTGGCAGGACCCGGTGCCCGCCGTCGATCATCCGCTGGTCGATGCGCAGGACATCGCCGCCCTGAAGGCCAAGATCCTCGCCAGCGGCCTATCCATCGCCCAACTGGTCAGCACCGCCTGGGCCTCGGCCGCCACCTTCCGCGGCAGCGACAAGCGCGGCGGCGCCAACGGCGCACGTATTCGCCTGGCACCACAGAAGGACTGGCCGGCCAACCAGCCGGCGCAGCTGGCCAAGGTTCTCGCTGCATTGGAAAGCGTGCAGAAGGACTTCAATGCCTCGGCCGCCGGCGGCAAGAAAGTCTCACTGGCCGACCTGATCGTGCTGGGCGGTTGCGCCGCCGTCGAAGCCGCGGCGAAGAAGGCCGGGGTCAACGTCACGGTGCCCTTCGCTGCGGGCCGCACGGACGCTACCCAGGCGCAGACCGACGCCGACTCGTTCGCCGTACTGGAGCCGAAGGCCGATGGCTTCCGCAACTATGCCCAGCCAGGGCTGGAAGGCGCAGCAGCCGAGCTGCTGATCGACAAGGCCCAGCTGCTGACGCTGACCGCGCCGGAAATGACCGTACTGATCGGCGGTCTGCGCGCCCTCAACGCCAACGTCGGCCAGGCCCAACATGGTGTGTTCAGCAAGCGTCCGGAAACCCTGAGCAACGACTTCTTCATCAACCTGCTCGACATGAGCACCAAGTGGCAGAAGTCGGCCAGCGAGGGCGTACTGGAAGGGCGTGATCGCAAGAGCGGTGATCTGAAGTGGACCGGCACGGTGGTCGACCTGGTCTTCGGCTCGAACTCGCAGTTGCGTGCGCTTGCCGAGGTCTATGCCACTAGCGATGCCTCGGCGAAGTTCGTCAATGACTTCGTCGCCGCCTGGGACAAGGTGATGAACCTCGATCGCTTCGACCTGGCGTGATGCTGCACACCAGGCCTTGACAGGCCTGGCACACCTGGCCAAGACCTGACCCGGGGCAATCCCGGGCCAGGTCGCGGCTGCACCAGCCCGCAGCGTTTGTACCACGCCTGCCCCGTAATCCTCCCCGCCTTCTCTGCCCCGCTGTGGCGCTTGAAAACGCTTACAACACTGAGCGTGCTTGCTGCTTGCCCTGATCCTCGGCAACCGTTTCCGGTCGCCTGAACCAGCGCCTGCGACTGACTAGCAACACCCCCGCCAGCACCAGGCCAGCCCCCAGCAGCTGCGCCAGGGACACCGGCTCGCGCAACAGCAGCCAGCCGAAGAAGATCGTCAGGATCGGCCCCAGCGTGCCAATCAGCACCGTGCGCGCCGCACCGATACGGTGGATCGCCGCCGACTGCCAGAACACCGGCAATACCGTGGAGAAGATCGCCATCGCCGCCGCATAGGCATACACCGGCATGGGCTGGTTCAGCGCGGCAAAGGGTTGGCTGGCGACGAAGTGCAGCTGCGTGGCCAGGGTCGAGACGATGATCGCCAGGGCGGCAAAACGGAGGGTGCCCAGGCGCTGGATAGCCACCTCGGCGCCAGCGCTGTACAGCGCGTAGGACAGCGCCGAGGCGAAGACGAAGGCGCTGCCGATCAGCACCGCACGGATGTCACCGGCCACCTCGAGATCATGCGCAAACGCCAGGCCAATGCCGGCATAGGACAGCAGCAGGGCCGCCACCTGACGCCTCTGCAAACGCTTGCCCAGCGCGAGGACACCGATCAGCACGGTCAGGGTCGGGTAGATGAACAGGATCAGGCGTTCGAGCGCGGCGGAGATGTACTGCAGACCGACGAAGTCGAGGATGCTCGCCCCGTAGTAGCCCAGCAGGCCGAGCGCGAGCAACAGCGCGTAATCCTTGCGGGTCAGCGGCGTGGCGGCGCGGCACAGCCACAGCACGGCCCAGAGGGCGATCGGCAAGGCGAAGGTCATGCGCAGGGTCAGCAGCGTGAGCGCGTCGACGGGGGCTGCGGCATAGGCCAGCTTGACGAAAATCGCCTTGAAGGAAAAACCAAACGCGGCCAGCACGGCCAGCATGATACCGAGGCGTTCGGCGGACCAGATATTCCAGGGCATGGCGGATAGAGTCCTGTAGAGTTTTATCTGGACGAATGATCACGGCAATGGAATCCAGGTTAAATTGGGTTTTACCCAACGCATCGTTCGGATATGACCAACGCTATGCACTATGACCTCACAGACCTGCGTCTCTTCGTGGCGATTGCCGAAGCCCGCAACCTGACCCGTGGCGCCGAGCGCGTGCACCTGGCAGCCTCCTCGGCCAGTCATCGCATGCGCATGCTGGAACAGTCGATCGGTACGCCGCTGTTGGTTCGCGAGCCGCGCGGGGTGCGCCTGACTCGCGCCGGCGATGCGCTGCTGCGCCATGCGCGCCAGGTGTTCGCCCAACTCGAACAGATGCATGCCGACCTCACGCCCTACGCCAAAGGGGTGCGCGGGCATGTCAGCCTGTGGGCCAACACCCACGCCACCCATGCTTTCCTGCCTGACAGCCTGGCAGCCTTCTTGAAACGCCATCCGCAGGTGAGCATTTCCCTGGAGGAACACACCAGCCCGGAAGTGGTCATGGCCGTAGCTCGCGGAGAAGTGGAGGTCGGCGTGGTGGCCGAATCGATAGAAGGCGCGGAAGTCGAACTGCTGCCCTACCGGGCCGACCGCCTAGTGCTGATCGCGCCCGCCGACCACCCGATTGCCCAACGCACCAGCACGCCCTTCGCCGCAGTGCTGGACTACCCCTTCGTGATGCTGCATTCCGGCTCGGCCATTCACACCTTCACCATGAACGCCGCCGCCGCACTGGGCCGGCACCTCGAAGTGCGCATCCAGGTACGCAGCTTCGAGGCAGTGTGCCGCATGGTCAGCGCCGGGGTTGGCCTGGGCCTGGTACCGCGCAGCGCCCTGGCCGATGGCCCGCCCCGCGAGCCGCTGGCCGTGATCGAACTGGAAGAGCCCTGGGCCCAGCGCGACCTGAAAGTCTGCGTGCGCAAACGCGAGCAACTGTCGCGCTTTGCCGCCGAGCTGGTGGCCTGCCTGACCGACAGCGAGGTGGAGCGGCCCCTCCGCCCCTCGCCCTATTGATCCGGCCTGTATTAAGGGATTACACAGCACGATTCTTGTAGGAGCCAGCTTGCTGGCGATTCGGGCGTGAAGAGCATCGCCAGCAAGCTGGCTCCTACACCAACCAATCTATTTGCAGGCCGAATCTGTAACCCTCTTACACAAGAGGGAGAGGGGACTGTCCGTGTTGCCAGAAAGTCCTTATTCCGCTGCATTCAGCGCAAAGAAAACGCCGCCTGCCAGCGTTGTAGCCCGGATGAAATCCGGGAGCGGAGTTGCCTGTTCCCTCCAACTGCGGTGCCATACAGGCACACCAGACAATAAAAAACCGCCCCGAAGGGCGGTTCTTTTATTGCGGATTAAACCTTTGCCAGGGAGGCAATTCGCCGCCTAGCCGCGATCCAGCTCTTCCTGCTTGGCCAGAAACTCTTCCTCGAGCAAGGCATCGGTGAGGATCACTTCGCCGGGTTCGCCGATGCGCCCGGTGGAGACCACCTTGGTTTCCAGACGACCGGACAGGTGTTCCAGGGCGTGACGCATTTTCTCGACGGCACCATCCACGGCGATGCCCATTTCATCGGACTTGTGGGTGACGGAGATAGGTTGATGGCCTTTCGGGCGGGCCTCGATGTGGCAGCGCTTGTCGTCGGCGCCGGCCTTGTGTGCGTTTTCATCGCTGATATGGACGACCACTCGGGTGAGGAACTCGTCGAAGTGATCGAGTTTGTCCAAGACGGCGGAGCTGACCCACTCCTGAAGCCGAGCACTGCCTTCAATCTGGTTCGTATGAACTTGAACTTGCATAGGGCTTCCTCGTTTTACTGGGGTGTTGTATCGAGGTACTGCGACTGCAAAGGTTCAGGCTGTGTGACACATCTCCCGTGGTGGCGCCTGCTGCTGCAAGGGCTTGCAGCGAAAAGGTCTGCGCGTTAGCGAACGGCTCGACCGCCCATCTCCCCCTGCTCTGCCACAACACATCGAAGCAACCCTGGCACTTGGGCCAAGGCTGGTTGAATTCAGTCCTTAGCTAAGTCTTACTACAGTCGTGGCGGTCAGGCAAACGCGGCGTATTCATAAAGCCCCCGAGACTGTGTCGACAGTTTGCCGACGGCCTACTCCTCCTGCCGTGCATCGCGCAGGTTGGCCAGCACCCGCTCGGCGTTTTCCGTGCACTGCATGCCCTCCGGCTTGCTCTCGATGCTGGCGATGATGCCCAGCAGCTGCGCCTTGTTCTGTGCCAGGCGCTGCTGCATGACTTCGATCTCGCCGACCTTGCGCTGCAGGCTGGCCAGCAGTTCGTCGTGGGCCCAGCCTTGCTGCTCGCTGCCCGGCAGCAGGCGGCGGATCTCCTCCAGGCTGAAACCGGACTGCTGGGCGCAGGCGATAAGGCCGAGGGTCTGTACCGTCTGCTCCGGATAGCTGCGGTAACCGTTGGCCTGGCGCTGGACGGCGATCAGCCCGCTGGCCTCGTAGAAACGGATACGCGAGGGCGCGAGCCCTGTGCGAGTGGCCAGTTCACCGATTTTCATTTTGTCTACTCCGGGCTATTGACCTTAAAGTTGACTTTAACCTTAGGCTTGCTCCACCTGCTACCCCGGAGTACGCCATGACTGCCTTCCACGCCCTGCAACTGCCCAACGGTACCGCCATCCCCAACCGCATCGCCAAGGCGGCGATGGAAGAGAACCTGGCCGACGCCAGCCAGGGCCCCTCCGCCGAGCTGTTGCGCCTGTACCAGGCCTGGGCCGCAGGCGGCGCCGGGCTGCTGCTGACCGGCAACGTGATGGTCGACCGCCGCGCCATGACCGGCCCCGGCGGCGTAGTACTGGAAGACGAACGCCAGCTGGACAAGTTTCGCGAGTGGGCACGCATCGGCCGCGCCCAGGGCGCGCAGTTCTGGATGCAGATCAACCACCCCGGCCGGCAGATGCAGGCCAACCTCGGCCAGCAGACAGTTGCGCCCTCGGCCGTGGCCCTGGAGCTGGGTGGCCTGTCGAAGCTGTTTCCGCTGCCCAAGGCGCTCGGCGACGAGGAGATCGGCGCGCTGATCCAGCGCTTCGCGCGCACCGCGCAACTGGCCGAACAGGCCGGCTTCAGCGGTGTGCAGATCCATGCCGCGCACGGCTACCTGCTCAGCCAGTTCCTCTCGCCCATCAGCAACAAGCGCACCGACAGCTGGGGCGGCCCGCTGGAGAACCGCGCGCGTCTGCTGCTGGAAGTGGTCAAGGCGGTGCGCGCCGTGGTGGCGCCAAGCTTCTGCGTGGCGGTCAAGCTCAACTCGGCGGACTTCCAGCGTGGCGGCTTCGACGGCGCCGACGCCAAGCGCGTGGTGCAGATGCTCAATGAGCTTTCGGTCGACCTGGTCGAGCTGTCCGGCGGCAGCTACGAGGCGCCGGCCATGCAGGGCGACGCGCGCGACGGTCGCACCCTGGCGCGCGAGGCCTACTTCCTCGAATTCGCCGGCGAGATCGCCGCAGCGGCCAAGATGCCCGTGATGGTCACCGGCGGTATCCGCCGCCTGCCGGTGGTCGAGCAGGTGCTGGACAGCGGCGTGGCCATGGCCGGCATCGCCACCGCCCTGGCCATCGAACCGAACCTGCCGCGCCGCTGGCAGGCCGGCGAGCGGCAAATCAGCGCCGAGTTGGCGCCGATCCGCTGGAAGCACAAGGTCCTGGCCTCGCTGGCCTACATGGCCACAGTGAAGTTCCAGATGCAGCGCCTCAGCCGTGGCGGCCAGCCCAAGCCGAACGTATCGCCGCTGCGCGCCTTGCTCGCGGAACAGCTGAAAACCGCGCGCCGTACCCGCCTGTACAAGCGCCTGATGGCTGCCGGCTAACAGGCCGTTGAAAAATGTTGGCGAGGCAGCCGAGACAAGGCGAAAACGGCCGAAAAAGCGCAGTTTACGTGTTGTAAATGAGCATTTTGAGGTCGTTTTCAACGCAGTATCGGCAACGCAGGTAGTTTTTCAACGGCCTGCTAAGCCGGCAGATGCCCGGTCTTCACCCAGATCAGGCAGCCCGCATCGCTGAACGGCATGTGTTCGGACAGATGCGGATTACGCAGCCAACTGCCGGCCGGGTAGTCGCCGAATTCGTCCTGGAAGGTGCCTTCGAGCACCAGAATTTCCTCGCCACCCCAGTGCCGATGGCGGTTGAAACGCGTGCCCGGCGCCCAGCGCACCAGCGCCACATGCTCAGTACCATGCTGATGCAGCGGCAGCACCTGCAGGCCCGGTACCAGCCCCGGTAGCCAGACGGCCGTGCGGCTGTCGATCACCACCGCCTGCTGATCATCAACGGCGAACTGCATGAGTTTGACGAAGATCGTGCAGCCTTCCCGACTGAACGGTGCGTGCTGGCTGCCGATCGGGTTGCGCACATAGGTTCCGGCCGGGTAGTCGCCACGTTCGTCGGAGAACACCCCGTCCAGCACCAGGAATTTCTCGCCCCCCGGATGCGAGTGCGCACTGAACTGCGAGCCGGCGGCATAGCGCACGATGGACGTGGCGCGCGCCAGCTCCGCACCGATGCGGTCGAGCATGATGCGCTCCACCCCGGCCATCGGCGATGGCACCCAGGGGCTGTCGCCGGGGCGAATCACCACTCGTTGGCGGAAATCGGCGTTGAGTTGCATGGGCTTGGCACCTTGCTCCGGTGTGATGAATTAGAACCCATCCAGCCGGTTTGTCACACCTGGGCCAAGGCGACTTAGTAGCCAGTCATCTCCAGATAGCCACGCCCACCGACGCTGCCGCGCAGGTGCACCGGGCCTTCCCAGTAGGGGAAGGTGGTGCCCATCCAGGCCTGCGGCTGCAGCGCCTCGACCTCGATATCCACGCCATGGCCCGCCACCTGCACGCGCCAGCGAGTCGGCAGCCGACGACCGTTATCCAGCTCGGTAGTGGCCAGCGGGCTGAGCTGGATCTGCTCACCGCGCAGCGCTTGGTTGCGGCCGTCGGCGCCGATCCAGGTGCCGGCGCGATAGGGTTGGCCATTGGCCTGGCGCACCTGGAACAGCATCAGCTTGGCGCCGCCGTCCAGGTGCAGGGAGAACCAGTCCCAGCCCTGCTGCTCGGCGGCCAGCGGCTGGCTGCTCCATTCGCGGTCGAGCCAGGCCTGGCCGCTGACCCGATGGCGCTGGCCGCCCTGCTCGATCGTGCCGCTGACCCGGTAGAACGGCTGGCTGTAGTAGTAGGAGGCCTGGCCCTGGCCGGACTTCTCGCTGTAGCCCTGCGCGCCGTGCAGCACCAGCGGGCCGTCGGCGCGCAGTTGCAGGTCGTAGCCAAAGTCCGCGCCGGCGGCCTGCATCTGCAGCTGCTGCAGGCCCTCGCCAGCCGTGCTGTGCAGCGACCAGTCGTCGATCCAGGCGCGGAACGGTTGCGCCGCCACCCCGGCCTGGCCGATGCCGCCACGGCCCAGGCGCTCGGCGAACTGGTGGCCGAACGGCCCGCTCTGGCCGGCGTGGCCCAGCCACAGGTTGGGGCTGTCCCAACCCGCCTGCTCGGCACCCGGGCGCAGCGCCGAGCGGAACAGCGTCCACTGCACGCCCCAGTCGCGGCCCTGCTCGTCAGTCAGGTTGGCGGTGACGTACCACCATTCGATGCGGTAGCCGTGGTGGGCGCCATGATCGAGCGGGAACTGCAGCGGCCGACCCGGCTCGACCGGGACGAAGCCTTCCACCGCCTGGCCAAGGCCAGCGAAACCGGCGCTCGGCGCGGGCGCGTCGTCACAGCCGCCGAGCAACGTGGCAGCCAGTAGAAGTAGAGCCCTAGCGTTCATCAGCGAATTGCCTCAACAGGTCGGCCGGCTGGCGGCGCGCCAGTTGCCACAGCGGCCCGGCGGCGGCCAGCAGGCTGGTGCACAGGCCGAGCAGGCCCAACTGCAGCAACTGGGTGGGGAACACATGCAGCGGCAGGCGCCAGCCGAAGGCCTGCACATTGACCACCGCCACCAGGCACCAGGCCAGCAGCAGGCCCAGGGGCATGGCCAGCAGCACGGTGAGGCTGGCCAGCAGCAGCGTCTGCCCCAGGCTCAGCCAGGCCAGGCGCACCCGCCCCAAACCCAGCGCCCAGAGCGGCGCCAGCTGGCCCAGGCGACTCTGGCCAAGGGTCAGCAGGCTGATGAACAGCGCCACGCCGGCCACACCGAGGGTCAGGCTGTTGAGCGCGGCGGTGGCGGCGAAGGTGCGCTCGAACACCCGAGTCGACCAGCGCTTGAGCGAGGCCTGGTCGATCAGCCGAGTGCCATCCAGGGCGTAGCGTTGCTCCAGCTCGGCCTTGAGCAGTGCGACCCGCGCGGCCGGCAGGCGCAGGCTGAGGTTGCTCAGGCTGGCGTCCGGCCAGTGCCGGCGCAGCCAGGCGGCGTTCAGCAACAGATGGCCCTTGGGGTTGCCGTAGTCGGCATACAGGCCGAGTACCGGCAGGCGTTGTTCACCACCAGCCGCCGGTAACGTCAGCGCATCGCCCAGGCGCAGCTTGAGCCGGCGCGCCAGTTGCTCGCTGAGCAGCACGCCCTGCCCCGCCGCCAGCTGCGTCCAGGCGTCGTCCTGCTGCTCCAGCAGCGGCCAGTGCTGGCGGTAGCTGGGGTGATCGACGATGCCCTGCAGCTGCGCCGGCCAGCCCTGCAGGCGCAGGTCGACCCGCCAGTGCGGCAGGATCGTGATGCCCGGCTGTGCCTCGAGCCAGGCGCTGATCTGCTCGGCCTGCTCGGTGTCGCGCGGGGCCAGGTACAGCTCGGCGGACAGGCGCTGGTCGAGCCAGCCGCTGAAGGTCTGGCGAAAGCCCTCGGTCATGCTGCCGACGCCGACGCTGGCGGCCAACGCCAGCAGCAGGGCCATCAATGCCAGGGCCAGGGCCGGCAGCTGCTGGCGGCTGTCGGCGACGAACCATTCGCTCAGCGGCCCGCGACAACGCCGGGCGAGCAGCGCCAGGGCACCATCCAGCAAGGCCGGCAACAGCAGCGCCGCGGCCAGGAGCAAGACGGCGAGCAGGACGAAGGCCGTCAGCAGGCTGTCGCCGAACCGCCAGCAGGCTAGCGCCAGCACCAGCAGCCCGGCCGCCAGCCAAGCCTGGCGCCGTAACCACAGGCCCTGAGCCAGGCGCCAGGCCTGCGGCTGGGCCAGCGCCAGCAACGGCAGGTTGGCCGCACGCAGCAGGCTGCTGGCGCCGGCGAGCAAGGCACCAAGCAAACTGATGGCCAGCCCGGCCAGCCACCACTGCGGCGCCAGGCTGAGCTGGCCGGCCACCTCGGCGCCATACAGGCCGCGCAGGCTGGCGGCGACATCGGCCAGCAACAGGCTGGCCAGCCCGTAGCCGCTGGCCACCCCGGCCAGGCCGCTGAGCAGGGCGAACAGGCCCAGTTCGATGGCCAGCGCGCCGAGCAGCCCGCCCAGGCTGACGCCGCAGGCACGCAGGGTGCGCAGCAGGCCACGGCGCTGCTCCAGGGCCAGGCCGATGGCGGCATGCACGATAAACAGGCCGACGATAAAGGCCAGCAGGCCGAGGGCCGTGAGGTTGAGGTGGAAGCTTTCGGTGAGGCGCTGCAGGTCGTCGCCGTCCGCGGCCGGTTGCAGCTGCAGCACGGCCTGCAGTTCGCCCGGCAGCACGCGCGTAGCGAAATCCGCTGGCAGCAGCAGGCGCGACAGTTGCCCCGGCGCCTGCAACAGGCGCTGGGCCTGGCCGATATCGACCACGATCACCCCCGGTGCCAGTTGCTCCTGCACCTGCAGCGGCGGCAGACGCTGGCCGTCTGCCGTGAGCGCCTGTTCGCCCACGCGCAAACCTAGGCGTTGCAGGGTGTCGGCGGCAATCCAGGCCTGACCCGGACTGCCGAGGAAGCTGGCGATATCCAAGCCATCGGCTGGGCGCCCGGCCACCGCGCTGCCGTGCGGCAGGCTCAGCGGCTCGATGCCAAGCAGTTGCACGCTCAGCGGTTCCTCGCCGGCGAAGCGCAGGCGCCCTTCCAGCAGCGGCGACACCGGCCAGCCGCTGCGGCGCAGCTGCACATAGGCGGCCTGGGCAAAGCGTGGGCCCTGACGCGCCACCAGCTGCGCCTGCGCCGGGCCGGCCAGCACCGCACTGGCGCGGGCATAGTCGGCGCGCGCCTGGCTGTTCAGCGCCTGTACCCCGGTCCATAACGCGGTGGCCAGCCACAGGCCGGTGAGGATGCTGAAGAACTGCAGCGGATGACGGCGCCAGTGGCTGAGCAGTGCCTGCAGGCTGATGCGCAGCATGCCCATCAGGCCCGCGCCGCCGCGACCCGGCCCAGGTGCAGGTACAGGCTGTGTTCCAGGCGGGCGGCCAGACGGGCGCTGTGGGTGACCATCAGCAGACTGCTGCCGGCCTCGTCGACCAATTGCAGGAGCAGGTCGAGCACCGCCTCGCTGCTCGCCTCGTCCAGGCTGCCGGTGGGTTCGTCGGCCAGCACCAGCGCCGGTCGCGCAGCCAGGGCCCGGCCGATGGCCACCCGTTGCTGCTGGCCACCGGAGAGCTGTTCCGGGTAGCGCTGCAACAGCGGGCTCAGGCCCAGGCGCTCGGCCAGGTAGGCGACCCAGGCCGGATCATGGCGGCCGGCCAGGCGCGCCTGGAAGGCCAAGTTAGCCGCCACGCTGAGGCTGCTGATCAGGTTGTACTGCTGGAACACCAGGCCGATGCCTTCGCGGCGCCAGCGCGCCAGTTCGGCCTCACGGCGCCCGTCCAGCGGCACGCCGTCGACCAGGATGCGTCCGCTGTCAGCCCGTTCCAGGCCGGCGACCAGGTGCAGCAACGTGCTCTTGCCGCTGCCGGACTCGCCCATCAGCGCCAGGCTGCTGCCGCCGGGCAACTGCAGATCGACCCCACGCAGCACCGCCAGGTTGCCCTGGGCGGTGGCGAACGACTTGTGCAGATTCTCGACGATCAGCATTGGCAGCTTTGCCCCCACGCAATAGCGGTCAACCCCAGCATAGGGTGCGCCGTGTGTTCACCGGAAGATGCGTACCGACCGCTGCTGAACACGGCGCCCCCTACTGACAGCAACAGCCGGCAAGCATTCTCACCTTGGCGGCACCAGCCAGTCGGCCCATGATCAGCCTTTGCCTTGCCACAGGCCAGCCGCATGCCGCGTTCATCGCCACCGAATGTTTCCGCCCTGGGCCGCTTCCTGCGCCTCGGCAGCACCGGTGCGCGCATCGCCGGCAACCTCATGCTGCAGGGCCTGACGCCTGGCAAGGCGGGTCTGGACTGGCAACCGGTGGGCGATCTGCTCGGCGATGTGCTGGGGCAGATGAAAGGCCCGGTGCTCAAGCTCGGCCAGCAGGCCTCGCAGTGGCAGGGCGTGCTGCCCGAGCCGATCAGCCAGGCTCTGACGCGCCTGCAGAACCGCGTGCCAGCCCTGCCCTTCAGCGCCCTGGAAGACCATCTACAGCAGCTCTACGACGGCCAGCTGCACCAGCTGTTCCAGCCCATCGACACCGAGCCATGCGCCGCCGCGTCGCTGGGCCAGGTGCACCGCGCCCGCGATGCCCAGGGCCAGGCCCTGGTGCTGAAGATCCAGTACCCCGGCATCCGCGAGATCTGCGCCGCCGACCTGCAGCAGTTGCGCCGCCTACTGCCGCTCGGCCGCCTGTTCCGCGCCCCGGCCGAACAGCTGGAAGCGCTGTACAGCGAATTGCACGGCAGCATCCACGCCGAGCTGGATTACCAGGCCGAGCAGGTCAGCCTGCAGCGCTTCTGCACGCACTTCGCCGACTGGCCGGGCCTGCGCCTGCCGCAGCCGCTGCCCGAGCTATGCCGTCCCGGCGTGTTGGTGCTGCACGAAGTGGCCGGACACTCGATGGCCGAAGTCGGCGGCGCTTCGGCTGAGGTGCGGGAACGCCTGGCCCTGAGCCTGTGCGACTGGCTGGGCGAGCAGGTGTTCGGCCTCGGCTTGCTGCATGCCGATCCGCACCCCGGCAACCTGGCCTGGACCGATGCCGGCGAGCTGGTGGTGTATGACTTCGGCAGCGTGCAGCCACTCGAGCCGGCGCTGCTCGATGCCTATGTGCAGCTGTTCGCCGCCCTGCGCGGGCCGAGCAGCGACGCCCTGGAGCCGGCCTTCCAGGCCCTCGGCGGGCGCCAGGCCGACAGCCCGGCGCCGCATGGCCTGTACAAGCGCATCCACAAGTTGCTTCACCCGCTGCTGCAACCCGGCGCGCAATGGGACTTCCACGGCGCAGCCCTGCACCAGCAACTGCTGGAACTGTTCCCGCTGCTGATGGCCGCCCTCGGCAGCCTGCAACCAGCCTCCGGCACCCTGCTGGTCAACCGTACCCTGGAAGGCCACTACTGGAACCTCTACCGCCTCGGCGCCTGCCTGCCGCTGGCCGACCTGCTGGAGCGGCATATCAGCCGCTGGGCCGCGCGCAGATCGGCCTAGCCCGGCTGCGCACAGGGTTGCGCCAGGCGTCGTTGAACGCGGCGGTCATAGCGATCCGATTGCCGTCGATCTTCAACTGTCTATCTTCAACTAGGCCGACAAATACTCCAGAATCGCTGGGCCCGCCGGGGCCGAACCGCCCCACGCAATTGCCACCGCACTACAAGGACGACGCCATGACCGGCACATTGAAACTCCCAGCCCTGTTCGCCATCGCCCTGCTCGCCGCCTGCAGCAGCAACCCGGAAAAGCCGCAGAACCAGGCCCCGGACAGCAGCAAGGCGCTGCTCAGCGAACCCACCGCCGACTTCGACAGCCGCTGCGACGCCGACCCGGTGCATGACCTGATTGGCGAGCAACTCGACGACGAGATGGCAGTAGAAGCGCGCGACAAGGCCGATGCACGCTTCCTGCGCATCACCCGGCCGAACCAGCCGGTGACCATGGACTACAACGCGCAGCGCCTGAACATCGACATCGACGATGCCGGCGTGGTGCTGCAGGTCAGCTGCGGTTAAGCCGGTGCGCTGGCTGTGCGGCGCCCTCGCCGCCTGCCTGGTCGAACCCGTTCTGGGCCTGGGCCGCGAGGTCGGCTACGCGGAAGCGGCCGGCCACTTCGCCAGCCTGCAGGAGCTGCAGCACTGCGGCGAATGGCAGCTAGGCGAACGTGCCGTAGCGCTACGCCTGCTGCGCTTTAGCCTGTATGGCCAGGACCTGCTGTTCGTCGATCTGCTGCAGCCCGCTGCCGACGGCACCCACCTGCAGGTTGAGCGCGGCTTCGGCTTCATCGAGTTCAACAACGACCACGCCGAGATGAGCCTCGCCCAGCTGCGCTGCAGCAGCGACGGCAAGACCGGCGTGCACATCAGTGGCATCGCCGAAAACGGCCACGATGGCTCGCGCCAGCGCTTTCAGATCAATCTGGATGGCCGTAGCGGCGCCTACCGTTACCAGGCCAGCCCCAGCGAGTAGGCCTTCCCGGCGAACGCGGCGCCCGGTTCATCTGACCGTCAAACCAGCCACCACCGGGCTAATATTGACTTGGCCATCTTCTTGCCTGTAGATGCTTGGCCGACTGGCGACCTATCCACGCGCGCCGACACGTCGAACCGCCATTGCGAGCAAGACCACAGAGAGACCGAGTCGTGAAGGTCAGCCTGATCGCCCTGCTGTTGCTACTGTCGCCTGGCTACGCCAGTGCCGAACCCTGGCTGGTCTATACCCATAGCCTGGGCGAGCAAGGCGTAATCATCGATGGCACCCTGCGCGGCAAGGAGCATGGCGGCAAACGCGCCTTCTATCTAGAGCTGGTGCATGCCCTGCTGGCTGAACTGGGCAGCCCCACGCCGATCAGCGAAGTCCCTCTGGCACGCGGGCTGAAACTGGTTACCGAACAACCGCACGTGGTGCTGTTCAATCTCAGCCGCACGCCGGAGCGCGAGGGCCTGGTGCACTGGGTCGGCCCGACCCTGCAGGAAACCGACTACCTCTACGAGAGCAGCGACGCGCCCACCGGCATCCGCAGCCTGAACGATGCCCGCGACCTGCCGGTGTGCATCCTCAACGGTAGCGCTCATGACGAGCTGCTGGGCAAACAGGGCTTCACCCAGTTGAAGCGTCACAACTCCTACAGCGGCTGCTTCCGCATGCTGGCTGCCGGCCGGGTGCAACTGGTGGCCTCGGCCGATGGCGGTCTGCAGCAGAAGCTGGCCGAAGCCCAGGTCGACCCCACCCGTATCCGGGCCACTCCGGTGGTGCTTGGCCATGACCGGGGCTTTATCGCCCTGTCGAAAGACACCTCGCCGAACGACGTGGCGCGCTGGCAGGCGGCCCTCGACAAGGTGCGCGGCAACGGCCAGTACCAGGCGCTGTACCAGCGCTACGGGCAATAGCCGGACACGCTGGCGACAGGCCGTTACCAGTCCAGTTTTAGCCGACTCTCGAAAGCGCGCTCGACACCGCTGAGCGGGTCGACGAAGCGCAGGGCCTGGGCCAGCAGCTTGAGCGGGCGGCTGTAGTCGTCCGGCGCATCGCGCGCATCGAGCAGCTCGGGGTAGAAGCTGTCGTTGCAGATCCCCGCCCCCAACGCCGCCATATGCACGCGCAGCTGGTGCTTCTTGCCGGTCACCGGGAACAGGCGGTAGCGCCACAGTTCGCCATTGCGCTCGATGACCTCGATATGGGTCTCGGTATTCGCCTCGCCCGCGCCTTCCTGCATGCGGAAAAACGGCTCGCTGGCGACCAGACGGGTAGCCCGTTGCAGGGGGAACTGCAGTTCGGGCAAGGCCGCGGCGATGGCCTCGTAGCGCTTGTCGATGCGCCGCTCGCGAAACAGCGCCTGGTAGGCGCCTCGGCTTTGCGGGTTGGCGGAGAACAGCACCAGGCCGGCGGTGTGCCGGTCGATGCGGTGCAGCGGCACCAGGTGCGGATTGCCCAGACGCCGGGTCAGGCGCGCCTGCAGGGTTTCCTCGACGTATTCGCCGGCCGGCATCACCGAGAGAAAATGCGGTTTGTCCGCCACCACCAGATGCTCATCCACATGCAGCACGCTTTCCTCGAAGGGAATGCGCGTTTCCGCCAGCACTTCGCGGTAGTACTGCACGCGCAGGCCTTCGCGGTAGGGATGCGCGGGGACGATCGGCTGGTGCTCGGCATCCAGCACGCGGCCGCGGGCCATGCGATCCAGCCAGGTGTCGCGACTGATCGCCGGGAAATGCCCGCACAGGCAGTCAAGCACGGTCGCCCAGGGACCGGCCGGCAGGTGCAGGATGCTTGGGCGAATGCTGGGGGCGGTGGCGGACATGGACGGGCTCGGCTAACAACACGACGGCGCGCATTATTCCGCAATGCGGCGGCAAATGCCCGGCCACCCGTCATTCACTGCCGGCCCGGTACAGCCAGTACAGCCAGTACAGCCAGTACAGCCAGTACAGCCAGGCTGGCAAACGCCACGCTACTGTGACTACAGCAGTCGCGGCGTTTGCCGCAGCATGGCCTGACCTGCACGTAACGGGAGCACACTCAGGATGAAAACCATTGGCCTGATCGGCGGCATGAGCTGGGAGTCGACCATCCCCTACTACCGCCACCTCAACGAGGCGGTGAAGGCACGCCTGGGCGGACTGCATTCGGCCAAACTGGTGCTCTTCAGCGTCGACTTCCACGAGATCGAGCGCCTGCAGCAGAGCGGCGACTGGGACCAGGCCGGGCGCCTGCTGGCCGACGCGGCGCAGGCCCTGGAACGCGCCGGCGCCGAGCTGCTGGTGCTGTGTACCAACACCATGCACAAGGTGGCGCCGGCCATCGAGCAGGCGGTGGGCATTCCCCTGCTGCATATTGCCGACCCGACCGCGACGGCGATCAAGGCCACCGGGCTGAGCACGGCCGGCCTGCTCGGCACCCGCTTCACCATGGAGCAGGATTTTTACCGCGAGCGCCTGGAGCAGCGCCACGGCATCCGCGTGCTGATCCCCGACGCGCCGCAGCGCCAGGACGTGCACCGGATCATCTACGAGGAGCTGTGCCTGGGCCAGGTGCGCGAAGAGTCGCGGGAGATCTACCGTCGCATCATCGCCAGCCTGGTGGCACAGGGTGCGCAGGCGGTGATCCTCGGCTGCACCGAAATCGGCCTGCTGGTCGGCGCCGGGGATGCTAGCGTGCCGCTGTTCGACACCACCAGCCTGCATGCGCAGCAGGCCGCCGAGTGGGCGCTGGCCGGGCACGGGGCAAGCGCAGGCTAGCTGGTCAGCTGCTCGACGCCCTGATCAAACAGCATCACGCGGTCGCGCCCGGCGGCCTTGGCGGCATACAGGGCCTGGTCGGCGCCTTTGACCAGCATCTCGGGGCCATCGCCCACTTGCGGCGTCAGTACATGCACACCAGCGCTCAGGCTCAGGCGCAGCCATGGGCAGCCGGCATGCACGATGGCCTGCGCCTCCAACGCGGCACGCACCTGTTCGGCCACCTGCAACGCCCCTTCGGCGTCGGTTTCCGGCAACAGCAGGCAAAACTCCTCGCCGCCATAGCGCACCGCCAGGTCCGCCGGGCGCTTCTGCCCGCCGCGAATGGCCTTGGCCACGGCACGCAGGCAGGCATCGCCGGCGGAATGGCCGTAGATGTCGTTGTACTGTTTGAAGTAGTCGACATCGAACAGCACCAGCGCCAGTGGCCGCTGGTAGCGCGAGGCACGGGCGAACTCGTCGTCCAGGGCGCGAATGAAACGCCGGCGATTGCCCAACTGGGTTAGCTCGTCTTCCAGTGCCTGCTTTTCCAGACGCAGGTTGAAGGCACGCAAGGCATCGCGGGTGGCCAGCAGCTCGGCTGCGGTCTTCTGTCCCTGTTTGATCAGGCGGATCAGGTAAAAACCCAGCAGCAATAACAGACCGGCCAGCAGACTGATCACCACTAGCTGGCGGGCGGTGTCTGCGCGCCAGTCGGCGAGGATGTCCTGTTTGGCCAGGGCGGCCACCACCACCAGCGGATAGCCCTGAACCTGGCGGTAGCTGAACAGCCGCTCGACGCCATCGAGCAGCGACGGCAGCATCGCCGTACCGGCCGGACTCTGCGGCAGCAGACGGCTGAAGATCTGGCCCTGGCTGATATCCGTGCCGATCGTCGATTCGCGGTAGGGGCTGCGCACCAGCACGATGCCGCTGTTCAGCACCAGGTTGATGGTGCCGTTTTCGCGGATATCGAAGGTGGCATAGAACTGGCGCAGGTACTCGACGGAGATGGTCGCCAGCGCCACCCCGGCGAAATTGCCCTGGGCATCCTCCAGGCGCCGCGAGACCGGGATGATCCACTGGTTGTTGGTGCGACTGCGGATCGGCGGACCAATATGCGGGCCGTGATCATCCGGGTGGTCACGGTGAAAGATGAAGTACTCGCGGTCGGCATTGTTGGCCCCTTCAGGGATAGCGCCGAAGGAACTCACCAGCCAGTTGCCATCGCGGTCATAGGCGAACAGGCCGTGCAGCTCGGCCTGGCCGAAGACATGCTGGCGCATCAGGCCACCGAGGCGCTGCAGCTGCGCCGGACCGGTGCCATCCACCTGCAGGCGCTCGACCAGATCGAGCAGCACGGTGTCGGCCTTCTTCAGGCTATCGGCAGCCTGCCGCGCCAGCGCCGAGGCCAGGTTGGAGGTCTCGATCTGCGCATCGCGCATCTGGATGCTGCGGGCCTTCCAGATCAACCAGGCATCGGTGGCCACCAGCGACAGACAAACCAGCACCACGAAAGCCCGCGCCAGCGGCAACACGGCCGGCTTGAGCAGCCAGCGGCGCCAAGGGTGGATATCGCGCGGTTCATCGCTCATGGGTTGCTGCTAGCCGCTCCTGTTTGTAAAACGCTACTGTTTGAATAGAGGAAAGGTCGCCCCGGGTCAACCGAACGACCGCAGCACATGCACCAGCAGACCGGCAGCGGCGCAGGCCAGCAGCACTTCGATCACCCCGCGTTTGAAGGCGAACAGCGCCACCCCGGCCGCCACCGCGAGTAGCGCCGATAGCCAGTCGAAGACCCCGGCAAAGCCCTGCGGCCACAGCACATGGTAGGCAAAGAACAGCGCCAGATTGAGGATCACCCCGACCACCGCGACGGTGATCGCGGTCAGCGGTGCGGTGAACTTCAGCTCGTTGTGGGTCGACTCCAGCAACGGCCCGCCGATCAAAATGAACAGGAAAGACGGCAGGAAGGTGAACCAGGTCACCAGGCCCGCCGCCACTGCACCGCTGACCAACGCCGAGTCGGCGCCGAACACCGGCTGCAGGTAGGCGCCGACGAAGGCCACCACCATGATCAGCGGCCCCGCCGATCACCCTTGCCCCAGATATGCATTGCCAAAAATGCTCGCAAAAAGCCGTGACAGCTGCTCGACGCGGCAGGCGCGGACGGGAAAATGGCATGTTCGGCAAGGACGCCGGCGCCGCGGATGCATAAACTAGCGGCTATCTGCTTACCCTGCTGCCCGAGGTTCTCCATGACAGACGTTGCTGCATCCTCCACCGCCATCATCATCGGCGCCGGCCACGCCGGCGGCGAACTGGCCGTCAGCCTGCGCAACGAAGGCTGGAGCGGACGCATCCTGCTGATCGGCGAGGAAGCGCACCTGCCCTACCACCGCCCACCGCTGTCCAAGGCCTACCTGGCCGGCACTGTCGAGAAGAACAGCCTGTCGATCCGCCCGCAAGCGGCCTATGACAAGGCCAATGTGGAAATCCTCAGTGGCGTGCGCGTCGATTCCATCGACCGGGCTAACAAGAACGTACAACTGGCCGATGGCCGCAGCCTGGCCTACAGCAAGCTGGTCATCGCCACCGGCGGCCGCCCACGCCCGCTGGCCGTACCTCAGGCCAAAGCCGCCGAGGCCTGCAGCAACTTCCACTACCTGCGCACCCTCGACGATGTCGAGCTGATTCGCAGCCAGCTGGCTCCGGGCAAGCGCCTGGTGATAGTCGGCGGCGGCTATATCGGCCTGGAAGTGGCCGCCAGCGCCGTGCAGCAGGGTCTGCAGGTGCAGATCCTGGAAGCCATGCCGCGGGTGCTGCAGCGGGTCACCGCCGCCGAGCTGTCGGCCTACTACGAGCGCAAGCACCGTGAAGCCGGGGTGCAGATCCGCACCAATGTGCAGGTCAGTGACCTGGAGCTGGACGCCAGCGGCCAGGCCGTCAGCGCCGTGCTGTGCAGCGACGGCACGCGCATCGCCGCTGACCTGGTGGTGGTCGGCATCGGCCTGCTCGCCAACACCGAGCTGGCCGCCGCCGCGGGTCTTGCGGTGGACAACGGCATTCTGGTCAACGAGTACGCGCAGACCTCGGACCCGGACATCTACGCCGCCGGCGACTGCACCAACCATCCCAACGCCCTGCTCGGCCGCCGCCTGCGCCTGGAGTCGGTGCCCAACGCCTTGGAGCAGTCGCGCTGCGCCGCCGCCGCGATCAACGGCAAGCTCAAGGCCTATGCTTCGGTGCCCTGGTTCTGGTCCGACCAGTTTGAGCTGAAACTGAAGATGGTCGGCCTGTCCCAGGATTATCAGCAACTGGTGCTGCGCGGCACGCCGGACAGCGACAGCTTCTCGGCTTTCTACCTGAAGGACGGCAAGGTCATCGCCGCCGACACGGTCAACCGCCCGCAGGACTTCATGGCCGCCAAGCGTCTGATCGCCGAAGGCATCGTCCTCAGCGCCGCGCAGCTGGCCGATGACAGCAAACCGCTGAAGGAGCTGCTGCCGCCCCCAGCGGCCTGAGCCAGGCAAGAAAAACCGGCCAATAGGCCGGTTTTGTAGCCCGGATGCAATCCGGGGACGGAGCTGCGGGCTGCCCCGGATTGCATCCGGGCTACGCGGCGCTGGCGGCGGGTGAAGCCCCTCTCCCCAGCCCTCTCCCGTAAAGGTAGAGGGGGTCAACCAGCCACTACGTACACCAACGCTTATCGCGCGGCGCCTGGCAGCGTCACGGAATCCACGACCACAGCTCGACATCGATAAAGCGGAAGATCGCCCGGGTAAAGGCCTTCCATACCGGCAACTCCTCACTGCCGACCTTGGCGTAGCCGGTCATGCCGGACTTCAGCTCGCCCTTGGGATTCTCGATCACGGTCAGCACCTTGACGTACTTGCCGCCGGTCTTCTCGATCACGTTGGCGTCGATCTGCGTGACCTTGCCGTCGAAATAGCGATCGGAATAGGCCAGCGGCTTGACCTTGAGCATCGCGCCTTCCTGCACGTAGCCGATCTCGGTTTCCGGCACCTCGATCTCGGCAAACACCTGCTCGGACTTCTCGATCACCGCGAAGGTCTCGCCGGGGCCGAGGTACTTGCCGGTCTTCTGCTTGAGCAGCAGGGTAATCAGCTTGCCGGACATCGGTGCGCGCAGTTGCGAGCGCTCGATCTTCGCCTGGTACATCTCGCGCTCGCTGCGCCAGCGCTGCACCTGGGCCTCGGCGGCGGCAATCGAGTCTGGCGTGGCGCCGGTCTTGACCAGGGCCAGGTTGGCCTCGGAGACGCGGATCGCCATCATGTCCACTTCGTACTGGCGCTGCGCCTGCTCGGCCTGCTGCGCGGACACTCCGCCCTTGGCCAGCAGGGTGGCGTGGCGCTTGTGATTGGACAGGCTGAACTGCGCCTGGGTCCGCGCCATCTGCAAGCTCTGCTCGGCGACGGCCACTTCCTCGGCACGCGGGCGCGCCTTCAGTTCGGCGACCATGGCCTGTTCTTCGGCAATCCGCGCCTCGGCAATGCGCATCTGGCTTTCATAGTCGCCGGTGGCCAGACGGGCCAGCACCTGGCCGGCCTGGACTTCCTCACCGCCGTTGAACAGCACTTCAGTGACGATGCCATCGATGTCGGTGGCGACCTGCTGCTGCTCCACCGGCAGGATCACGAAGGAGCCGCCCGGTTCGTAGGGATAGGGCAGGAACAGACAAATCAGCAGCGACAGCAGCAACATCCGGCGGGTGTAGCGCACCAGCTTGTTAGCCGGCTTGAGGTTGATCTTGTTCTCCACGTCTTCCGGCAGGCGGCGGCGCTTCCAGCGCTCGTACTGCAGGGCACGCTCGTACATGGCGTTGGCCGAGCTGAACTTGCGGTAGGTCAGCACGCTCAGGTAGCCAACCAGCAGCACGCAGACCAGCACCCCGGTGCCATTGAAATTCAGCTTCATCCAGCTGCCAACCATCAGCAGGGCCACCACGAACAGCAGGGTGGAATAGAGCAGCGAGGCCAGGCCGTAAGCCATCAGCGCGGTGTCGTTGGCCTCGCGGTAGGCATTGCCCTTGATCCGCCCGAACAGCGCCTTGAACGCCTTGCCGCGCAGTTGCGGCTCGTCCAGCAGCACGGCGATCAGGTGGTAACCACTGCTTTTCGACAGCGGGTTGAGGGTCAACAGCAGGGCCACCGCACTGACCACCGCCAGCGCCAGGCCGATGGTTGGCAACGAGCCCGTGGAAGAGCGGGTCAGGTACCAGATGAAAGTGCCGAGGCTGAACAGGGTCGCGCGCATCAGCACCGGGCCGGCATGCAGCCACAGGCGCTCGCGCCGCGTCAGGCCGATCAGGTTGCTGATCTTCGGCATGAAGCGTGGCAGGAAGCCGAGCATCAGCGCCACGGACAGACTGTTGACCGTGCCGCGGTACTTCTGCGCGGTCAGGGCCAGGGTCAGGGTACACAGCAGGTTGACGGTGAACAGACTGAACAGCAGTTGGGCGATCGGCCCCAAGCCGGAGAGCCTGGTGAGCGCATCGCTCTGCACCAGGCTGAAGTTGCTGATGACGATGCCCAGGGCCATCACCAGCAGCAGCGGCAGGACGAAGACCATGTACTTCAGCGGCTCGACCCACTCCAGCAGCGTCTTGAGCATGGCGCGCGGATTGAACAGGTGGAACACCGGGATCTGCAGGGTGTCATCCATGCCGGCGAAGCCGCGCACACCGGCCTGCAGCTTGTCGGCATCGCCCCCCCTTGCCATCATTCGAGGCGCCCGCCCGTGCGGCGGGCGCGGGTGCGGCAACCGCTGCCTTGGCCGCGTGCGAGGCCCCCGGCGCCTGGGTCTTGTCGCGGAACTTGGCGACTTTCTCCTCGAGCAGGCGCTGCAGGTCGGCCTGCAGCCGCTCGCGGTAGGGCTCGATCAGCGGATGAGAGGCCGCCGCCAGCCCCAGCAGACGCTGGTCGACCAGGTTGACCAGCAGCGCTTGCAGGTCATCGCGGCTGAACGGCTTGGAGAAGCGCCGCTCGTAGCTGGCCGCCAAGGCGTCGAATTCCTCGTCGACCTGGAGCATCTCGAGAACGAAGAACTGCCGGGTCTCGAACTCCCAGTGCAGCTCGCTGGCCGGGTCGCGCACCACATACAACGGCTCGTGCTTGCCGTTGCGCAGGTACACCGTAAGGCCCTTGCGCAGCAGCTGCGGCGTGGCGATCTTGCGCGCGTCGCCGAGGTCGGATTGTTGCTTGGCCGAAATAGTGCCATTCATAGCGCAGGGCTTCCTTTTGACCGATCACGGATCCCGGCGCTGGGCGCGGCGGAGGTCATGGCTTTGCGCGGGGCGAAGAACACTTCGCAGCCGCCGCGCGGGTTGTCGATATAACGGTCGCCACCCAGTGGCCAGACTTTCGGGCCGAACGGGTTGGCAGCGCCAAGGAACAGGCCGTAGGGCGAGGAAACGATGGTGCGCATGCCGATGTTGTAGGGGTTGCCCATGCCATCGTTGGTCACCGGCACCCAGTTCTCGCCGTCGTAGCTGCGGTACAGGTCGAAGCCCGACTGGCGATTGAAGATGAACTCCTCGCCGACGCTGTTGACGATATTGAGGAACGGCGCCGGCCAGCTTTCGCGCCGCGCGTAGCCGAGCAGGCCACTCCAGTCGAAGGTCGACAAGTACAGCCAGCCCTCGTGCTCGGCCATACGCCAGAAGTAGCCGTTGAAGAAGTTGTCGAAGCCGGGCATATAGCCGGACAGCGGTTCCTTCCAGCCGTCGCTGGTCATCCGCGCGTCGCCGACCAGCAGGTCCCAGCTGTTGTCCGGGTGGATGCGGATCAGCTCCGGCGCAGCCGGGCCGACCCCGTTCTGCCGGTCGATACCGCCGCCCTGGATCGCACTGCCGACATACAGTGCGCCCTTGAACGCGTACATGCTCAGCACCGACTGGTTGAGCGGGCCGCGGTCGGCGCCGTCGGCTATCACTCGCTCCCAGTGGTAAGGCTTGCTCTCGCAGGTACTGCGCCAGACCTGGAAGCCCTTGAGGTTGAAGGTACCGACGTACAGGTGATCATTGAAGGCGCACATCTCGAAGATGGTCTTGTTGCCATCGTCGCCGAAGCCGAAGTCGCTCGCTGCCTGCCACTGACCATCCTCCGGCGCCTCGCTCTCATAGACGATGGAGTGCGAGGAGACGTTGGGGTTGCCACCGCGCGAGCCGGCCGGCGTGGTGTACATACGACCCTTGAAGGCCACCATGGTACGGATGGTGGTCACCGGCAGGCCCATCAGGCCCGGTTCGCAGGTCGGCGTGAAGTTCAGTCCGTCTTCCGTGCGCAGCAGCAGCGGGCCGGGGCCCTTGGCCGGCGACCAGGTACTGACGAACAGGCCCGGCGGCCGGCCCTTGCTGCCCGGGTATACGCACATGCCGCGAAAGCCCAGCTCACGGGGAATCTTCGAACCGTCGCTGCCGATGATGGTCGGCGCCTTGAACACCCGTTTCCATTCGTCCTTGCGCGGGTTGTAGCGCCAGATCTCGGCGTGCAGGTCGAGGTCGAAGGGGTTGGCCGGACACTCCACCGGCCAGGGATCCATGCTGATCGGCAGGCGCGCCTTCATCAGCGGGAAGTTGCCGCGGGTGGTGCCGATATACAGGTAATCGTTGAACCAGGCCATGGCATGGGCGTAGGCATTGACCCCGTCGCCGAAGCCGTTGCGGGCAATCAGCTGGAAATCGTCCTCACTGAGACCGGCTGGCACCCGCACCTTGCTCGGCAGGTTGAACATCGAGCCAGCCTGGACCTTGCGCGCCAGCACCTCGGCGATGAAGGCATTGAGGTGGTCGAGGGCATCGTCGAAGGCGGGGAATGGCCCCTGCTCCTTGCCCTCGCGGGTGGCATAGAACCACTGCTCCTCACGGTTGTAGATGCGGTCACTGCGGAAGAATGGCTTGGCGTCATCGTCCTCGGCACGGCCCTCGCGCTTACTGCTGACGCGACGCAGGAAGAACTCGAAAGAGCGGATCAGCTTCTGCGGCCGTGACGCCGGAAAAAAATGCCCGGCACCACGCACCAGGCGAAAATCCGCCCGCGGCCAGACGCTAAGCAACAGCTCGCCGGTGGTCACCGCCTGGGAGCGCTCGCCGTAGATGGCCAGCAGCGGGAAATGCAGCTGGTGCAGGCGCTCCACCACCAGACCGTCGTCGCCCATCAATTCATCCTGGGCAGAGGTGGTTTCCAGCAGTTTCACCCACTGGTCGGCGGTGCGTTTTCCGGAGCTGCCCATCAGCGGGTTGATCAGTTCGCGCAGGGCCTCCGGCAGCTCGCGCTGGTTCAGCTGCAGGGTCGCCGCCTCCTTGAGCAGGCGGTAACCGAAATAGGGTTCGCGGGTATTCAGCGGTATTCCGTTGTCGTCGAGGATGCGCTGGATATGCTCGGCATAGCGCCAGTCGCTGCCCACATTGCGAATGGCGGCGATGTGGGTGTCGGCGATGGTCAGGCTGAGAAAGCGTTGCGGCTGCTCGCAGGCCAGGTTCAGCGCGATGGTGCCGCCAAAACTGTGGGCGATGAAGTGCGCCCGTTCGATGCCCAGGTGTTCCAGCAGCAGGCGCAGGTCCTCGGCCTGTTCGGCCGGGGTGTAGCCCGTTGCGCTCATGCTGGAACGGCCGTGGCCGCGCAGGTCATACATGGTCACCCGGTAGTTGCGGGCCAGCGCATGGCCGACCTGCATGTACCAGAAGGCCAAATTGGCGGCGAGGCCGTGGATCAGCACCACATCCTCGACCTTGCCGCCTTCACGCTCGCATGCCAGCTGCTGGTAGTGCAGCTTGATGCCATTGACCTCCGCCATCGCCATAGCGTTATTCCATGTACCCGAGCATCTGCAACTGGGCCATGATCTTTTCCTTCTCGTCGTCGGCCATGTCTTCGGCGTTTTCGTCCTTGTTCACCCCGCGGGTCGACTCGCCGATACGGATCGGGTTCTGGTTCAGCCAGGGCTTGATGAACATGTCGGCCGGCACCTTGCCCTCGAAGTCGCCGGGCACTTCCAGGCCCTGGCTGTAGAGCAGGGTCGCGCCGACGTCGCAGATGTGCCGACGGTCGATCTTCACACCCTTGCGGATGCCTGGGCCGCAGGCGATGAAGATGCCATCCGGGTGGTGGGTACCGGCCGGTTCTTCACGCGGCTCTACGATCGGCAGCTTGTTCTTGATCGAGACGAAGCCGAAGTCGCGCAGCACCAGCAGCAGGTCCGGCGCGTCCATCATCGCCGGGCCGGCGAAGACTTCTTCGCGCAGGTGGATTTCGCTGACGATGCTTTCGCCTGTAACCGGATCCTTGAGCGCCTTGATGTCGAGGATCAGTTGTTCACGGAACGCCTCGTAGTCTTCCGGCTTGATCCCGGTCTCGCCCGGATTGCGCGCCACGCGGATATTGATGCCGTTGCTCGACGGCGTGCGGCAGTAGGCGGTGGTCTTGGTCCAGTCGAGGTTGGCGAACATGCTGTCCTCACGACGCTTGGCGGCCTCGGAGTCCGGATCGAGCACTTCCTTCCAGTGCAGGTAGCCCTTCTCGAACAGCCAGGCATTGATCCGCACCACTTCGGTGGTGGCGGTGAAACCGTGGTCGGAGGCCATGAACACCTGCACATCCGGGCCGGCCATGGTCACCAGCTCTTCGATGAAACCATCGAGTTGGCGGAAATAGTCCAGGCACAGGGCGCGCATGCGCTTGTGGTAGTCGCTGACGCCGTCGTGCTGCAGGGCCGGGTCGAGGAACAGCCAGGCCTGGTGCTGCAGCTTGTCGACGCCGTCGAACATCACGGCCATCAGCTCCGGGGCTTCTTCCTTGAGCAGGAACTTGGCGATCTCGAACCACTGCTTTTCGCGCGGCAGGTGGTAACGCACCCAGTTCTCGCGGTCTTCGTCGGTCAGGTGGTCGACTGCCTGCTTCTCCTGCTCGAAGTCCCAGGCCAGCTCCTTGGGATTGAAGTCCGGCAGCTCTTCCTTGAGGCGATCATAGAAGTTGGCCGGCACGGTGTTGCGGCGCAGGTGTCGCCACGGGATGAAGCCCGGCACCATGAAACCATTGAGGTCCTTGGGTGGCGGCGCGGTGAATGGCAGGTTGAGCACCGCGACACGGCGTTCCTGACGGCTGGCGATCGACCAGATGGTTTCCGCCAGGTTGTCGCGCGAATCATAGAGGGTGAAGAACACGTCTTCGCCACGTTCCTCGGCGCGGATGAAATCCAGCAGGCCGTGGTTGCCCGGGCTGCGCCCGGTCATCAGCGAAACCCAGGCCGGCGGAGTCAGCGGGTTGGGGGTGGAGCGCAGCTCGCTGCGCGTGCCGCGGGCCATCAGGCCGCCGAGGAACGGCATGACCGCAGGACGCCCGTCCTTCTCTACCGTGAGGTCGTCGAGGATGGTGAAGGTGCACCCATCCATCCCGATGAACAATGTACGTGTGGTCATGCCGGCACTCCTGTGAGTTTTGCGTGAACGAAGTCGATCACCTGGCCAATGGAAAGATCATCGACGTAACTGCCGTCGTTCATCAGCAGGTCCTGGAAGCCCATTTTCGGGCGGTTGTAGTGCTCTTCGATGGCCACCATCAGCTGAATGATGTCGACCGAGGCGAACTCCATGTCGGCAACCAGACGGGTCTGGCTGCTGACAGCCTCATCCAGCTCGATGCCCCAGTCCTGGGTCAGGTCCTCGACGATGTGGATCAGGGTCTTCTCGATACTGCTTTTATCCAGACCCATTGCGACAGCTTCAGCCATTGGTTACTCCAAATTCCTGATAATCCAACTCGGCCCCGGCCAGGGCGATCAGCAGATCGCCTTGCACTTCCAGGGCCACACTTATTTGTGCGGACGCCTGCTCGGCAGACCCCGCGACATTCACCGTGGCGAACGTCCAGTCGTCGCCGAACAGCACCTCGAAACGCTCCGGCGCGCCCTGCAGGCCACAACCCAGGTACTTGGCGGCGGCTTCCTTGGCGCACCAGGTGCGCAGGATCAGCTCGCCGCGCTGTTCACCCGGTACGCCATCCAACGCCTGCTGCTCGTAAGCGGTAAAGGAGCCGGCCACCAGCTCCGGCCGTTGCAGACGGTCCAGCCGTTCGGCATCCACACCGACGCGTCCGGCCGGCACCAGCGCCGCCAGGCAGCCGTGACGGTCATGGGTCAGCGACACGCTCGGTGCATCCAGCCACTGACCGCTCCACCAGCCGTCGACATAGGGCGCGCCGAGCTCGTCGTGCCACACCGAGATATCCGCCGGGCAGAGCAGCTCGCCGGTCTGCTGGTAGAGGTAGTAACGCGTCGCTTCCTTCAGGCACAGGCGGCCGTGCAGCCACTCGCGAGCCTGGCGCGTGTGGCGCACGGTTTCCCATTCGGGACGCTCATCCTCGGCGAGGATGGCGTGGGCGAGGATGCGCAGGAAGATCGCTGCCGACTGCTTGCAGAAGTCATCCGCCAGGTAGTTGAGCTGCCACAGCAGCACCTCTTCGGCACTGACCAGGGTCGCCGCGCCACTCGCCAGCGGCGCGCCGAGCCAACCGTTCATGGGCTCGCGGCGCAGCTGGTAGAAGGCGTTGGGCACCGGGAAGAAGATGTTGGAGAAACCGCTGGCCCGCAGCAGCAGGCGCCCCTCGTGCAGGCAGTCGAAATCCCACACCCGTGGCGTGCCCAGGCCCTGCTCGGCACCGCCCTGCGGCTGCTGGCGACCGCGCAGCTGGGCGCCGGCGATGTCCGCCGGCACCTGGCCATGCAGTTCAATGCGGGCGATGTGCGAGGGGAAACTGTTGAAGTCGGTGCCAACCTGCTGTGCCAGCCAGAAGGCGGCGAGCTGACCGAGGGCATCCAGCAGCACCGGGTTGAGCACCAGGTCGCAGGGCTCGCCGTCCTGGATGAAGCCTTCCAGGCTGCAGGAAGCCAGCGCCGCGTCGATGCCTTCGCCCGACCAGCCGTGGATGCCGGCGATGCTCTGGAACAACGGGCCATGGAACATGCCGGTGGTGTACAGCTCGGCATCCGCCCAGCGGTAGGCGTCGGCCGCCGCCAAGGGCGCCAGCGGCGTGCCGGTCAGGGGCGCGGCAATCCGGAACTCGGCGCTCATCACCTTGCTGCCGGCGTTGAACAGGCTGGCGCCGTACAGGCGCGCCTGGGCGTCCAGGCACTCGGCCTCGACCTGCAGGGTCAGCTCGCCACGATCCAGCGCCACCCAGTCGAAGGCACGGACATTCTCGATCAGGTTGATCGCCCGGCTACCGGCCAGCACGGCGCAGGCCTCGGCCATGATCTCCAGGCTGGCCATCATCGCCACGCAGGCCAGGCCTTGCAGCTCGGGCTGGTGATAGGAGGACGGACCCGACAGCACATGGTCGGCGAGGAAACGGTCGGTCGACCACAGCGGGCATTGCGCACTAAGTTTGTCCGCGCCCAGTTGCTGGATCTCGCCGAGCAGCGGCGTAGCGATCGGCGCCCCCGCCATGGCTACAGGCGCCATAGCGGGCTGAGCTGCTGCGGGTGGCATGATTTCGCGCAGCAGCTGGGCGATCTCGGCATCGACATGGACGAAAGGCATGGTGTTCTTGATCAGCAGACCGCGCTTGGCTTCGATCAGCGGCTGCTCGAGGTCGAGCACCCGGCAGTTGCTGCCGCGGAACAGCTTGCCCAGATCGACCGTCTTGCCGTTGACGAACAGCGCGCCGAGCACACTGAACAACTGCTCGATGCCGCTGCGCTTGCGCGCGTTGGAGGCCAGCGCCACGTACTCGCTGCCGCCGAGGATGTCGTTGACGAAACCGGTGAGGTTGCCCGACGGGCCGACCTCGATGAAGTAGCGCACGCCGTCGCGGTGCATGTTGGCGATGGTTTCGCGAAAACGCACGGTACTCGACCACTGCGCCGCCGCCAGCTCGCAGACCTGCTCGGCCGCTGCCGGAAACAGGTCGGCGCTGGCGCAGGAATACAGCGGGGTTTTCGGCGTCTGCAGGCCAACCGCCTGGTAGTACTGGAGGAAGGCCGCGCTGACCGGGGCGAACAGCGGCGTGTGATAGGCACGATCGAATGGCAGCAGGGCGCAGATGCCGCCCTCCTCGCTCAAGGTCTTGAGCAGGCCGGCAATCGTTTCCTGGCTGCCGAACAGCACCAGCTGGTTCTGGCAATTGTCCATCGCCACCACCACCGCCTCGCCGCTGGCGGCAATGTGCTGCTCGACCTGCGCGCGGCTCATGGCACCGACGGTGAGCAGCGCGCCGGTGGCGATATCGCCAGCCTCCAGCACGCCACGGTAGACCTTGTTCAGCTCGCGGATGAAATCGGCCAACTGCTGGCGGTCGCTGAAAGCCATGGTGCCGGAGGCGGCCAGCGCCGAGGACTCGCCGGTGCTGTGGCCGAGCATCACGTCCGGCTCCACGGCCAGGGCACGCAGCAGGCTGAACATGGCCTGGCTGGCGACGAAGATGGCTTCCGAGCCGACATCCATATCAAACAGCCGCGCCTCCAGCTGGCCGCGCAGCGCATCGTTCAGCTCGCTCTGCGGCGGGAACAGGATGTCGCTGCGCCCCGAGCCGGCCTGTTCGTCGTAGAGGCCCTGCCAGAAATCGAACCACTCGCGCACTTCGCCGAACTGCTGGGCCAGGTCGCTGAACATGTTCAGGTACTGCGAGCCCTCGCCGGGGAAGATGAAGGCCAGCTTGCCGTCCAGCGGCTGGCTGCAGAAGGACAGACCGGTACGGGTCATCCAGCGCGGCGACTTGCCTTCGGCAACCTTCTTCGCCGCCTGTTGCAGCTTCTTGTCCAGCTCGGCCAGGTCGGCGACCAGCACGGCCAGGCGCACCGGCTTGCCACTGCAGTCGCGGGCGGCCAGGGTGGCGGCCAGGTCGGCCAGGCGCAGGCTCGGGTTGCCGGCGATATAGCCCAGCACCTGCTGGATATCCTGCAGCAGCGCCGCCGTGGAATCGGCGGCGAACACGCACAGTTCGCAGTCGCGCTGACCCAGGCTCGGTGGGCGCAGGGCCGCGCTCGGCGCCTCTTCGAGAATGGCGTGGGTGTTGATCCCGCCGAAGCCGAAGGAGTTGATCCCGGCGCGCCGCGGCGCATCCGGCTTGGCGATCCAAGGTTTGCTGGCGGTGTTGACGTAGAGCGGCGTCTGCTCGATCTGCAGCTCGGGGTTGACCGTGCCACACAGGGTCGGCGGCAGGATCTTGTGGTGCAGGGCCAGGCTGGTCTTGATCAGCCCGGCGATGCCGGCGGCCGGGATGCAGTGGCTGATCATCGACTTGACCGAACCGATCGCCACGCTGCCGAGCAGGCCCTGGCGCGCGCCGAGCACGCTGCGCAGGGCGGCGATCTCGGTCTTGTCGCCCAGCGGGATGCCGGTGCCGTGGGCCTCGATCAGCGAGATGCTGGCCGGTTCCACGCCGCTGCCTTCATAGGCACGGCGGATCGACAGGGCTTCGCCCTCCTCGCTCGGCGCCAGCAGGCCGGTGCCGCGGCCATCGCTGGCCTGGCCGATGCCACGAATCACCGAATAGATGCGGTCGCCATCGGCCAGGGCGTCGTCGAGGCGCTTGAGCACCACCATGCCCAGGCCTTCGCCGAGCAAGGTGCCGTCGCTGCCCTGCTCGAACGGGCGGACTTTCTTGCGCCCGCTGAGGGCGCCGAGCTGGGTGAAGATCACCGAGACTTCGGCCGGCAGCGAGGCATTCACCCCACCGGCGATCATCAGCTTGCTGCGGCCGTTGCGCAGTTCGTCCATGGCCGCGTTGACCGCCAGCAGCGAGGAGGAACAGGCGGCGTCGACTATGTAGTTCGGCCCCTTGAGGTTGAGGCGGTTGGCGATGCGCCCGGTCATCACGTTGGGCACCAGGCCCGGGGCGATGTCGGTGTTGGACGGCGGCAGCTTCTTCTGCAGCGCCGCGCGCAGGCGCGCCAGGTCGTCGTCGCTCAGGCTCGGCTGGGCCGCCTTGAGCAGCTCCAGGGTCTGGTCGAGGACGATGTGATTCTGGATATGGCTGACCTGGCCACGATGCAGGTAGGTGCTGTGGCCGAGGATGATGCCGGTGTCGCGGTGATCGTGTTCGTCACTCAGGTATCCGGCATCGAGCAGCGCATCGCGCGCCACCTTGAGGGCGAGGAACTGATCCGGCTCACCGCCGTCCACCGAGTTTGGCATGATGCCGAACTCGCGCGGATCGAAGCGGTAGAGGTCATTGAGAAAGCCGCCAAACTGGGTTTCGATGCGTCCGGAATCCAGGTAACGCGCGGCTTCCCACTCGGCCAGCGGTTCGCTCACGGCATCCGTGGCGGCGAGAATATTGCGCCAAAAGCTGGCGATATCCGGGGCCTGCGGAAAGATGCAGGCCATGCCGATGATGGCGATCGGCTGGTTGGCTGGCTGGCTCATGCGGCTCACTCGGTTTCCTTGCGCAGGTGGGTGCCACCGAGGCGATTGAGGCGGGCATCGACGATGCACTCCATCTCCTCGATCAGCAGCAGCAACTTGCCGTCGTCATCGCTGAAAAACACGTTGGCGCGCACCTGCTGGGCCTCGCCGGGCAGGCACTGGAAGTCCATGTGGAAACGCTCCGGCAACTGCTCGACGTAGCGGATCACCCGACCGAACTGCGCCGGCAGCGCCGAGCCGTCGTGGAAGGTGCGCGCCCACAGCAGGGCCATCTGCGGCGCCGCATCGAGCACCGCCGGGTCGACGATCCACTGCTGCTGGGCCGGCATGCCGCTCAGCCACTGTTGCGGCGAGCTGGGGCACATCAGCGCCGTTGCGCCCTGGCTGGACAGACCGTTGATGGCGCGGATCACCTGGAAGCGCGGACCGTGGAACAGCCATTCCTGGTAGGCCTTGGCCACCGGCAGCTGACGCTCACGGTATTCGCCGGGACGATGCAGCGGCGCTTCCGGCAGTTGCTGGGCCATCTTCACCGCGGCGCGGTAGTGGATGCGCTGGGTCTTGCCGCTGCCCGAGCGGATGGTCAGGCTGGCGTCGAAACCTTCGCTGCTGGCGTAGGTCGGCGGGTTGATCACCACGGCCAGGGTCTGGGTCGGTTCGTTCAGTTGCACGCCCTTGAGCAGGCGGAACTCGGCCACCTCGGCGACCACCCAGTCCGGCCACATGACGCTGGCGGCTTCGGCGACGATTTCCAGGGCCACTGCCGCCGGCAACACCGGAATACCATCGATGCAGTGTTCCTGCAGATAGGCGTGGGCGGTGTCGATGGTGAAGGTGAGCACCTCGGTGCCCTTGTCACCATGTTCGATGCGGCCGTGGGTCAGCAGCGGCTGGTTGATACCCCCCTGTGCCGCGCCAGCTTCGGCCTCGACCAGGCGGCCGATGTCGGCCTCGTGCTGCTCCCAGGGGCCGCCGCCGGCGATCACTTCCACCGCATGCGCGCCGCGCAGGCGCAGGGCCTCGCTGAACAGCTGGCGACCCTGGGCGGCAGTGACCAGGGCCACGCCCTTGTCGGCAAATTTCTTCTCGGTGTCGGCGGTGACCATGCCGGCGCCGAACTTGGTCGCACCCCAGGGGCCCCAGTTCAGCGACACCACGTTGACCTGATCGCCCCACTGGCGTTGCAGCTGGCAGCACAGGCGGTTCATCAGTTCGTTGGCGGTGGCGTAGTCCAGTTGGCCGCTGTTGCCATAACGGCCGGCCACCGAGCTGAACACGGCGAAAAATTCCAGCTCGGCCACGTCCACATACTTCTGCAGCAGCAGCATGCCGTTGACCTTGGTGCCGACCACGCGCATCCAGCTTTCCGCGCTCTTGTCTTCCAGCAGTTTGTCTTCGATCACCCCGGCGCCATGCACCACGCCGCTGATCTTGCCATAGCGCTCGCGCAGGCCGATCAACAGGGCCTGCACGGCCGGCTCATGGGTGACATCGACGGCGATGTACTCGACCGTGGCACCAGCCTGGCGCAGGTCGGCGACATTGCTGTGCATCTCGCGCAGGGCGACGATAGCCGCCACCTTGCGCTGCACCTCCGCCGGGCTGAGCCGCAGGCGACCGGCACGCACTTCACCGATGAAGTACTGGCGCAGGGCGTTCTGGCTGTCGAGGCCGGAGGTGGCCGGATCTTCCTCGTGCAACTCGCTGCGCCCGGTGAGAACCAGCACATTGCCCGGCCGGGCCAGGTCGCGCAGCACCTCGGCGGTGATGCCGCGGGCGCCGCCAGTGGCCAGGACCACGGCATTGTTCAGCGGCGGCTGCAGATCGCTGGCGGCAATTGCATGGGCCTGGGTGCGGAACAGCGTGCGCTGCCCAGCCGGATAGCCGACTTCCTGGCGCCCGCCGACCAGCTGCAGCTCGGCGCTGATGATGGCCAGCTGCTCGGCAGCCGCCAGCGCCGGATCGAGGTCGATGGCGCGGGTACGCAGAGTCGGGCGTTCTTCACGGATGGACTTGATCAAGCCGCTGCTGCCGCCCTGCAAGCTGAGGCTGGCCTCTGCCGGCGCATCACCGCGGCCGAACAGGCCTCCCAGACCACTGACCGCCATCACATGGGCATCGCTGCGCAGCTGCGCGGCCAGGGCATGCAGAATCAGGAACAGCGACTTCTCGTTGACCAGCAGCTCTCGCTGCCAGCTGCCCAGCTGCGCATCGCGCGGCAAAGCATGGGCGCCCAGCGCCGCCAGGTGGATCACCCCGGCGACCACCTTGTCCGGATTGGCGGCGGTCTCCCGGCACCAGGTCAGCAGCGCTGCCTCATCGGCCAGCAGGCTCGGTGCCAGCAACGACACCGTGCAGCCGCGCTGTTCCAGCCACTCCTGCAGTCGCAGGGCCAGACCGTGGTTGTCCGCCGTGATGACGAAGTAACCGGGCTCGAACTGGCGCAGGGCGTTGGACGGAATTTCTTCTGCTTCGGCAATCACGACATGCCGGGGCGAATGGCTGACCACGGGGGTGGCAGCTATCGGGTTCGCCCCGGCCAAATCAAAAGGGACTGCCGCCTCGCCGACCTCCAGGCCTTGCAGCAACTTGAGCATGTCAGCCAGCGTCGCTCGCGTGTTCAGCTCGCTACGCGCCTCGCCCAGGGCACTGCCGTAGGCCGGCGGCAGGGTCTGCAGCAGGGCGCCGACGATTTCCACGCGCTTGATCGAGTCGATGCCGAGGTCGGCTTCGAGGTTCTGATCCAGGCCGACCATGTCGCTCGGATAGCCGGTGCGTTCCTCGACGATGGACAGCAGGATGTCCTTCATCTTGGCGCCTGCCACCTGCGCCGGCGCGGCGGCTGGCGCCGCTGCAACGGGAGCCGGAGCCGGCGCCACCACGACCGGTGCCACAGCAACCGGGGCAGGAGCAGCAACCACGGGGGCAGCAACCGGCATCGCCACAAGAGCCGGTGCAGCCGCGACACGCGCCGGAGCCACAGCAGCTGCCGGGCGACGCGCCGGAGCCGCCGCTGCCGGCATGGCACGCGGCTGGCTGGCCACGGCACCACCGGCCATGAAGGTGTTGAGCACTCGTTCCTGGGTTTCCAGGAACTGGCGCATGGTGGCGAAATACTCCGCCATCACCGATGACATTTCGTCACCGTTGGGAGCCGTTGTTTCAGACATGACCAGCCTCTCCTTGACTCGGGGTGCAGCCTGCGCTGCGCGTTGGGGGACGGGAATTGAAAGGGGTTGGGCGACCGGCGCGACCAGGGTGCGCGGCTCGCTGGGTGCTGCAGGCATTACTTCGCCCTGGCGTACGCCGATCTGCCGCTGCGCGGCGCTGGCGCGACGGGCGCCGCTGCCGTTGAGCAGCCAGGCCTGCTTGGGCAGGCTGGCGTCCTGCCACAGGCCGTCGAGACGACCATTGCTGCTGCGCAGGCAATCGCGGCGGGCGAACAGCGCCGTCGGCTGGAAGCTGACACCCAGGCAGAACAACCGGGCCAAGGCGGTCAACAGGCTGGTGATGCCCGCGCCACGCTCATCCAGGGCGATGGCCTGGTGCGCGCGGCCATCGAGGATGCGCCCGACCAGTCGACTGAGTACGGCCTTGGGCCCAACCTCGATGAAGACGCGGGCGCCGGCGGCATACATGGCTTCGACCTGGGCGACGAACTCGACCGGCTTGACCAGGTGTTCGGCCATGCTCGCCTTGAGTTGCGCCGTCTCGCTGCTATGCAGCGCGGCCGTGGTGTTGGAGTACACCGGCATGCTGCCTGGCCGCCAGTTGGCCGCCTCGATGGCCGCGGCGAGCAGCGACTGCGCCGGGGCGACGAAAGGCGAATGGAAGGCCGCTGCCACCGGGATGGCGCTGGCATTCAGCCCGGCCGCCTGGAAGGCCTGCAGGGCGCTGGCGATACCGGCCTGGGAGCCAGAAATGATGCTCTGCTCCGGCGCATTGTGGTTGGCCACCAGCACGTCCGGCAGATGGCCGATGCTGGCCTCTACCAGCGCCCGCGGCGCCTGCACCATGGCCATGCTGCCGAGCTCGCTGCCAGCGCTGGCAGCGGCCTCGACGATGAAGCGACCGCGCGCCTCGGACAGGCTGATCAGGGTGGGCAAATCGATGTGCCCGGCGGCGAACAGGGCGACGAACTCGCCATAGCTGTGCCCGGCGGCCATGTCGGCGCTGACGCCCAGTTCCTGCAGCAGACGCCACAGACCGGCCTCGACCACGCCGAGGGCCGGCTGGGCGATATCGGTGCTGGTCAGCGCCGCACTGGCAGCCTGGCGCGCCGCCTCGTCATAGCAGCTGCGCGGGTAGATGAACTGGCTCAGCGGCTTGTCGGCAAAGCGCTCAGTGGAGTCCTGCAATTGCTGGTCGGCGGCGGCCAGGGTCTCGGCCACGGCCGGGAACAGCACGGCGATTTCGCGCAGCATGTGGATGTTCTGCGACCCCTGGCCGGGGAACAGCACGGCGACCTGACCGGCCTCGACCAGGCTGTCGCCCAGCTGAATGCTCGGGTCGATCAACGCCTCACCGGCCAGACGCCGCTGGGCCTTGTCCAGTTTGTCGGCCAACTGGTCCAAGCTGGCGACCACCAGGGCCAGGCTGTGCGTACCGCTGCCGAGGTTCGCCGCCAGGTGGCAGGCGATATCGGCCAACGCCACCTTGCCCGGCGCCGCCAGTTGCTGCTGCAGCGCGCTGACCTGAGTCTGCAGCTGTTCGCGGCTGGCGGCGCGCCACAGCAGCAACTCGGCCGCCCAGGCGTCGCTGACGCTGGGCTGCAGCCAGGGGCGGTATTCGCCCGCGTACTCTTCCAGCACCGCGTGGAAGTTGGTGCCACCAAAACCGAAGGCACTGACCGCGGCGCGGCGCGGCTGCTCGCCATTGACCAACCAGGGCTGCGCCTCGTCCAGCACGCAGAGCGGGCTGTCGGCCGCCTTCAATACCGCGTTCGGCGATTGCACGCCGAGGTGCGGCGGCAGGGTCTTGTGATGCAGGGCCAGGGCCGCCTTGATCATCCCGGCCACGCCGGCGGTGGCCTTGGTGTGACCGATCATGGTCTTCACCGAGCCGACCACGGCTTGCGCCGGACGGCTGCCGGCTTCGCGCAACAGCGAAGTGGTGCTGTCCAGTTCGGCGGTGTCGCCGGCCACGGTGCCGGTGCCGTGGGCCTCGAACAGGCCGACGCTTTCCGGGCCGAAACCGGCCTGCTGGTAGGCCCGGCGCATGGCGCGCAACTGCCCGGCAGGCAACGGCGCGGTGAGGCCCTTGGCCTTGCCGTCACTGCTGCCGGCCATGCCCTTGATCACCGCGTAAACGCGGTCGCCGTCGCGCTCGGCATCGCTCAGGCGCTTGAGCGCGAGCATGGCGATGCCTTCGGAAATCACGATGCCGTCGGCCGATTCGTCGAAGGTGCGGCAACGGCCGCGCGGCGACAGGGCCTGAGTCTTGCTGAAACACAGGTAGCCGAACGGGCCCTGCACGGTGTCCACGCCGCCGGCGATAACCAGATCGCTACGGCCGGAGAGCAGTTCGTTGATACCCTGGTAAATCGCCGCCAGGGACGAGGCGCAGGCGGCGTCGGTGGCGAAGTTGACCCCGCCGAAGTCCAGGCGGTTGGCGATACGCCCGGCCATCACGTTAATCAGGATGCCGGCGAAGGTGTCTTCGGTCCATTCCGGCAGGCGCTCGGCGATCGCGCTCGGCAGCTCGCCGGAAAAACGCGGCAGCTCGGAGCGCAGGCCGTACTGCATGCCGACGTCACCGGCGCCACCGCTGGCGCCGATGATCACCGAGGCCTTCTCGCGGTTGAAGCCGCGCTGCTCATAGCCGGCGTCGCTCAAGGTCTGGCGGGCGATATCCAGAGCCATCAGCTGCATCGGGTCGACCGACTCGATGGACTTGGGCGGCATGCCGTAACGGGTCGGATCGAAGACCATGTCGTCGAGGAAGCCGCCCCAGCGCGAGTAGATCTTGTCCGGAGTGCTGCGGTTCTCGTCGAAGTACAGGCGCCAGTCCCAGCGATGGGCCGGGATCTCGGTGATCGCGTCGACCTTGTTGAGGATGTTGTGCCAGTACTCACGCGGGGTCTTCGAGCCCGGCAGCACCGAGCCCATGCCGATGATGGCGATATCCGCCGGATCGCCGCTCAGCGGCGCCAGCTCATCCTGGGCCTGCACATGCGCGTCGAGCAGGGCCAGCGCCTCGTCGGTGACGCTGTGGTGCAGGCTGGCGATATCGGTGACGGCGGCGCGCAGGGTGGCGACCTGGCCGATCATGTACATGCCGTCCGCGACCTGCTCGTCCTCGCTGAAGACCTTGAGCTTGGCCTCTTCGCCAATGCGCATGCTGCCCTTGGAAGCCAGGCGCAGGCGGCCGAGGATCAGGTCGTCGAGCTGCTCACGGGCCTCGTCGGCGGGCACGGCCTGCTGCTTGAGCTCGTTGCGGCGGGCGAAGAACGCGGCGGCGAACGGAGTGTAGGCACAGCGGCTGGCATGTCCGGTGCCGGACTCCAGGTTGACCGTGCGCGCACAGTCGATGGCCTGCTGCTGGAAGGTCTCGACGATGGCGCCGGAGCCGACGATTTCACGGGTGAACAGGTAGGCACTGCCCATCAGCATGCCGACCTTGACGCCCAGCGCCAGCAAGGGCGCGGCCATGGTCTGAACCATGGCAGAGGAACGGGCATCGTGGATGCCACCGGCGAACAGCACCTGGATCTCGGCCGCCGGTACGCCGTTTTTGATCTCGTCGAGCAGGCGATCAATCATGCTGCTCCACAGCACGAAGCTACTCAGCGGGCCGACATGCCCGCCGCACTCGCGGCCCTCGAAGATGAAGCGCCGCGCCCCTTCCTTGAGGAACATCGGGATCAGGTTGGCCGACGGCACATGCAGGAAGGACGGGATGCCCGACTGTTCCAGGCGCACCGCCTGGTCCGGGCGACCGCCGGCGATGATGGCGTAGCTGGGCTGATAGGGCTTGGCGGCGGCAATCTGCTCGTCGAGCAGGCTCTGCGGGGCGAAGCCGAGCAGGCCAATACCCCAGGGTCGGCCGTCGAGGAGTTGGTGGGTCTTGTTCAGCAATTCATCCAGCGGCTTGCCCTTGAGCAGGGCCAGGGCCAGCATCGGCAGCGCCCCGCCGCTGGCGACGGCCTCGGCGAATTCGGCCTTGTCCGAGACCCGACTCATCGGCCCCTGCACCAGCGGCAACGGCAGGCCCAGGGCCTGCGCCAGCGGTGCATCGGCCTGGATCGCCCGGGCTTTCAGAGCAGCCTGCGGGTTGTTCTGCACCGCGTTGTCGATGGCCTGGAGCAGTTGCGCCAGGCTGCCGTACTGCTTCTGCCAGGCAGCCGCGAACGCCACATCCTGGCCCAGCGGCAGCAGCCCGGCGGCTGGATCGCGCCAGCTGATTTCGGCCAGCACCCGCGCGCGCAATTCGGCAGGCGTGAGGCTTTCCGCGGCGGCGACAAAGGCCTTGGCCGTGGCGAAACCGGGACGCAGCAGCACCCGGCAGTAACAGCCGAACTCGCCGTTGCCGGCGGCGACTGTTTCGCTGCCGGACAGGCTGCGCAGATGGGGGAACAGCTCACTGGCGACCGGCGACTCCTGCAGCAGCAGGACCTGACTGTCCAGCACTACGCCGGCACATCCGGCAACGGCGGCGGCAGCAGCGGTATGCGGGGTGATGCCACCGCGCAGGTAGAGCGGCAGGTCGCTGTGTTGACGCCAGTGCTGGGCGAGGATGAAGCAGCTGCTTTCACCAACGAAACCGGCGGCTTCGTGGCCCTTGAGGATCAGGCCGTCGACGGCGGCGAGCAGACTTGGCTCAAGCGCCTCGCTGCTCGACAACTCGAGCAGCACGCGCACACCACGGGCACGCAGGGTTGGCAGGCTATCGCGCCACAGGCTGAACTGCTCGCGACCGACCACCAGCAGGCACAACCCCTTGCCCGCCTGGCTCAGCAGGGCATCGTGCAGCGCGCGATCAAAATCGCCCAGACGCACGCCAAAACCGTGCTGCCCGGCATGCTGGGCGAGCACAGCCAACTGCTCGACGCCCTGCGCCGCACAGCTCGCGAGCTCCAGATCGAGGACGCCAAGCCCCCCAGCCCGGGAGGCAGCGATTGCCAGAGCTGGATGCGCCAAACCGCTGGGAGAAAACACCAACGTCTGAAAGCCAGAAGCGTTTCGAGAGCCATTCATGCATGCAGCCTCATTCCTTAGGCAAACAACCCCGTGTGGCGGATATCCGCACTCACTCGGGGGCCAATTCCAGCTGCAACCACCTGAAGAGCATCCAATGCAAGAAACGGGCAGAAACCCGAAACAGCATGAAGCCCGCGCGTCGCCCTAGAAACGTTCTAACCCACCCCACGCTGCGCAAACGCTCGCCAGAGCCAGCGGCACAACCAAAGCAAAGCCGCATCACATGACAGAAAAGTGACGCAGCAGTGAATTTATGCGGGATTTATTTCACGATCATTTTTTTGTCCGAACCATTGCGGCGCAATCTGCACCGCAAGGAGGCATTTTTTGTAGTGGCTTTTTACCAGCAACCACCTAATAATGTCAAAATTACAACGAAAATCAGAAGCATCTGATCAATAAGTCAAAATTACAACACACCCCAAACCCCCAGCTGACAGCCTCGGCGCCAAAGACCCATGCGCCAGGGAGGGTTGCTGTCGGCACGAGGGAACCGCTGGTGGCATGATCGGTAATACGCCAGCAACATGGGGAGCGGCATGCTTGATGCACAATTCGCCCAGTACGCCAATGACCATTGCGGCGAAGGCATGCCCAGTGATCGACAAGGCGCGGGTGAAACGCAGGCAATCAGGGAACAACGAGACGGCCATGGACAGACCCACTACGCAGCGACAAACCGCCCGCCGACCAAGCAAGCGCGCCTTGCCAGCCGGTACAGCCAACCAACTCGCCCGCACAGTGCATCAGCCATACCCGCGCGATAGACATAGCAGCCATGCCAGGCGCCGCCATCCGGCGATACAGGACCATCCACGCTCGATTCCAGCCAGCCCAGAGAGGACAACCCCATGAGTGCACCTATCAACCACATCGTGTTCATCATCATGGACAGCTGCCGCTATGACTCCTGCGTGGCGGCCAAGACACCGAATATCGAGCGCGTTGGCGAGATCGAAAAGCGTTACAGCTATGCCTCCTGGACCGCGCCATCGCACTACGCCTTCACCATGGGCATGTTGCCGCACAACACCCCGCGCGAGGTCTATGCCTCCGAGGTGTACAAAGAAGAGTTCGTGCAGTGGGTGACCCGCACCGGGATCACCGATGTGTCGTTCCGCAACTTCATCCCGGAACTGTCGCTGCCCAAGGTGCTGGGCCAACTCGGCTACCGCACGGTGGCGCGCGTATCGATGCCGGTGCTCAACCAGCAGACCGCCATCAACCAGCACTTCGATGACTACAAGCTGATGAGCAACCACAACGACTTCGCCGGCATGGTCGAGGAAATGACCTTCCCCGAAGACGAACCGCACTACTACTTCCTCAACCTGGGCGAAACCCACTACCCCTACATGCTCACGGACGAAAACCTGCCGCGCATCTCCGGGGTACATGGCGTATTCAAGACCCTAGGCGGCGAAGCCCAGCACAACGCGGCAGACAGCGAGGCGTTCTTCGATCAGGAGCAGATGGAAATGCTCCGTCAGCAGCAGATCCGCTGCGTCGAGTATGTCGATGGACTGATTGGCAAGCTGATGGAGAAAGCGCCGGAAAATACCTGGTTCATCATCACCGCCGACCATGGCGAACTGTTCGGTGAAGATGGCTATTTCGGCCACGGCCCGATCATGCACGAGAAGTGCTTTGAAGTGCCGTTCGTCGAAGGCTTCGCAGGCAAGGCCTGATGACTCAGCCGCTGTTCATCCTGGCACTGCCGCGATCCTATACCTCATTGATCGCCGGCATGCTGGGCCAGCATCCGCAGGCATTCGGGCTGCCCGAGTTGAACCTGTTCACCGTCGATCGTCTGATGGAAATGTGGGACGGCAAGAGCGACGCTGGTTTCAGCAAGTTCCAGCGCCACGGCATCCTGCGGGCGGTCGCCGAGATCTATGCCGGTGAACAGACCAGCAATACCGTGGAAATGGCCAACCACTGGCTGGCCGCGCGGCAGAGCCGTAGCGGCACCGAGGTTTTCCAGGAAATCTGCCAGGCGATTGCGCCACTGATGGCCATCGAGAAAAGCCCGGCGCATGTCACCAACTCGATCTATCTGGAGCGCCTCTACGCCGCCTATCCCGATGCCTTTTATATGCACCTGACCCGCCACCCGACCAATCAGGGCAACTCGGTGATGAAGATGCAGGAGGGCGGCTATGCCTTGTCGGTGAACTCAATCGATTACACCGACAACCAGGCGATCATCGATCCGCAACTCGCCTGGCATGACACCAACCTGAACATCATGGAACTGCTGGACAAGATCCCCGACCGGCAGAAGATGCATGTACGCGGCGAAGACGTGATGGCTGACCCACTGGGCAGCCTGGCGAACATCTGCCGCTGGCTGGGCCTGCGCGATGATATCGAGGCCCTGGAAGACATGCTGCATCCCGAACTGTCGCCCTTTGCCTGCGTTGGCCCGATCAATGCGCTGTTCGGTAACGACCCCAACTTTCTGCGCGATCCGGTATTCCAGCCCCATGTACCCAAACAGCCGCCCTTGCGTGCGCCCCTGCCGTGGCGCATGGATGGCGCCGGCCTGAAGGCAGAGGTACAGAAAATGGCCCTGGAATTCGGCTATCAATACTGACTGAGAAGCCCAGCATGCCCACACGCCCGCGCATCGGAAACATCTCCCCCCCCGGCCCTCTCGAGGAGCTGCCGTCGCTGCCGCCACACCTGCAGGTATTGCGCGACGACCTGCAAAAACGCGTACAGGCACGCCGGGTACGTAGCCATCTGGAGCGGGAGCTGTCACACCTCAACGGCAGTCGCGAGATCGCCGGCAGCGTACGCCTGCTGTTCGACGGCCAAGGCCGCCCTTCGGAAAACCTCAGCCTCAAGGAAATCGTCAAATACCGGCAGAAGATCGAAACCGATATCCAGTGGCTGGAGGCCATCCTCACCGAACTGCGCAGCGATCTCTCGGTCGTACGTGAACTGGAAGATGCAGCTCTGGACGTAGCCAGTGTGCAGCAAGCCGAAGAAGACTACTGAACCGACATTGACCAAGGAGCTGGCACATGCGCACCACGCTGATCAAAACCCTGCTGTCGAGCCTGTTGCTGCTGGCACCTCTGCTGGCCAAAGCCGCCGGCAATGAAGGCCAGCTGTTTGAAATGCAGGTCAATGGCGCCACCCGTAGCTACAAGCTCTACACCCCGAGCAATGCACAGGGCCCACTACCTCTGATGATCGTCATGCATGGTGGGCTCGGCAATGCCGACGAAACCGAGCGCACTACCGGCATGAACCGCATCGCCGCCAGCAACCAGTTCATGGTGGCCTACCCCAACGGCACAGGCACCCGGCTGATGAAGAAGCGCCGCACCTGGAATGCCGGCAAATGCTGCGGCCAGGCCGCCGAGCAGAATGTCGACGATGTGCAATTCATCCACAGCATGCTCGCGGACATCGCCAATCATCACCCCCTGGACCGTTCGCGGGTCTACGCCACCGGCATTTCCAACGGCGCGATGATGGCCTACCGCCTGGCCTGTGAAATCCCCCCAGGACATCGCAGCAATTATTCCGGTTTCCGGCACGCTGGCGCTCAATAGCTGCGCCGGGGCAAAGAGCGTAGCGGTACTGCATATCCATGGCGCGAAGGACAGCAACGTACCCTATGCCGGCGGCATGGGTGAAAACGCCATCGCCGGCGTGGCCCACCGCTCCGTACCGGAGACCCTGCAGATCATGGCCAAGGCGCATAATTGTGCCGGCTCCAGGGAACAGAACCTGCCTGACGGCTCGCAACTGACCAGTTGGAGCTGCCCGAGCCAGACGCAAGTGCAACTACGCCTGATCCCCAATGGCGAGCACGTATGGCCCGGCGGTGACAGTCGACGCAACCGCAAGCTGTTTGCCGGCAACTTCTCCGCCAGCCAGGCGGCCTGGGACTTTGCCAAACAGTTCCAGAAGAACCGCTGAGCAGCGCCAGACAAAGACAACCATGCCCGTTATAGTCCGTCGTGGCGAAGGCCTTGCACCGGCCATCGCGGACTTGCAACGCACGGGCGCCAGCAGCCGCAGTTATCCGTTATGCACGAGAATGCCACTATGTCGCAGTTGACCCACCTCGAACGTCTGGAAGCGGAAAGCATCGATATTTTCCGCGAAGCGGTTGCCGAAGCGGAAAACCCGGTGATGCTCTATTCCATCGGCAAGGACAGCGCGGTAATGCTGCACCTGGCGCGCAAGGCATTCTTTCCCTCTCCCCCGCCCTTCCCTCTGCTGCATGTCGACACCACCTGGAAATTCCAGGCGATGTACGAGATGCGTGAACGCATGGCCAAGGAGTCGGGCATGCAGCTGCTGATCCACCATAACCCGGAGGCGCAGGCCCAGGGGATCAATCCGTTCAGCCACGGCTCCTCGATGCATACCGACATGTGGAAGACCGAAGGCCTGAAACAGGCTCTGACTGCCCACAAGTTCGACCTGGCCTTCGGCGGTGCGCGGCGTGACGAAGAGAAATCGCGAGCCAAGGAACGCGTGTTCTCCTTCCGCTCCGCCCAGCATCGCTGGGACCCCAAGGCCCAGCGTCCGGAACTGTGGCGCTTGTACAACGCGCGCAAGCAACAAGGCGAAAGCATCCGCGCCTTCCCGATTTCCAACTGGACCGAGCTGGATATCTGGCAGTACATCTACCTGGAAGGCATTCCGATCGTGCCGCTGTACTTCGCCGCCAAGCGCCCGGTGGTCGAGCGCGATGGCACGCTGATCATGGTTGACGATGAACGCATGCCGCTGCGCGAAGGCGAGGTGCCGCAACTGAAGAGCGTGCGTTTCCGTACGCTGGGCTGCTACCCACTGACCGGCGCGGTGGAGTCGGAAGCCGACACACTGCCCGGCATCATTCAGGAAATGCTCCTGGCCACTACCAGCGAACGCCAGGGACGGATGATCGACCACGACAGCAGTGGCTCGATGGAAAAGAAAAAGGTCGAGGGCTACTTCTGATGAACGCACATACCCACCTCATCGAAGAGGACATCGAGCAGTACCTCAAGGTGCACCAGCACAAGAGCCTGCTGCGCTTCATCACCTGCGGCAGTGTCGATGACGGCAAGAGCACGCTGATCGGTCGCCTGTTGTACGACGCCAAGGCACTCTTGGAGGATCAGATGAGCGCCCTGGAAAGCGACTCGAAGAAAGTTGGCACCCAGGGCGGCGAGCTGGACTTCGCCCTGCTGGTCGACGGGCTTTCCGCCGAGCGCGAACAGGGCATCACCATCGATGTGGCCTATCGCTTCTTCGCCACCGAGAAACGCAAGTTCATCGTTGCCGACACCCCCGGCCACGAGCAATACACCCGCAACATGATCACCGGCGCCTCGACCGCCGACCTCGCGGTGATCCTGATCGATGCACGCAAAGGCGTGCTGACCCAGACCCGCCGCCACAGCTACCTGGTCTCACTGATCGGCATCAAGCGCGTGGTGCTGGCGATCAACAAGCTGGACATGGTCGCTTACTCGCAGGAAGTCTTCGAGCAGATCGACGCCGACTACCGCGCCTTCGCCAGCAAGCTCGGTATCGAGCATATCCAGAGCATCCCGCTGTCGGCCCTGCGCGGCGACAACATGACCGGTCCCAGCAGCAACACCCCCTGGTATCAGGGCCCGAGTCTGATGCAGCACCTAGAGAACGTACCCATCGACGGCGCCCAGGATGATGCGCCGCTGCGCATGCCGGTGCAGTGGGTGAACCGCCCCAACCTCGATTTCCGCGGTTTTTCCGGGCGCATCCTCGGCGGCAGCGTCCGCCCTGGCGACGCCATCCGCGTACTACCCTCGGGCAAGATCAGCACCGTAGAGCGCATCGTCACCCTCGGCGGCGACCTGGCCGTAGCCACTACCGGCCAGTCCGTCACCCTGACCCTGAACGACGAGATCGACATCAGCCGCGGCGATGTGATCGCCAGCGCCGATGCACCTCCGGCAGTCGCCGATCAGTTCGAAGCCACGGTAGTGTGGATGACAGAACAGGTCATGCTGCCGGGCCGCAGCTATCTGGTGAAGATGGGCGCCAGCACAGTCGGCGCGACGCTCAGCCCGCCGAAATACCAGATCGACGTCAACAGCCTCGACCAGCTACCCGCCAGAACCCTGGAGCTGAACGAGATCGGCGTCTGCACCCTGAGCCTGGATCGCGCCACCGCATTCGACCCCTACGCGGAAAACCGCGACATGGGCAGCTTCATCATCATCGACCGCTACAGCAACCAGACGGTTGGCGCCGGCATGCTGCACTTTGCCCTGCGCCGCTCGCAGAACATCCACTGGCAGGCCCTGGAAGTCGACAAGCAGGCCCGCAGCCGGCTCAACGACCACAAACCCTGCGTGCTGTGGCTGACCGGCCTGTCCGGCGCCGGCAAATCGACCATCGCCAACCTGCTGGAACGCCGCCTGCACGCCATGGGCGTGCACACCTACCTGCTCGATGGCGACAACGTGCGCCACGGACTGAACAAGGACCTGGGCTTCACCGCGGCAGATCGAGTGGAGAATATTCGTCGTGTCGGCGAAGTGTCCAAACTGATGGTCGATGCCGGGCTGATCGTTATCAGTGCCTTTATCTCGCCCTTCCGCTCCGAGCGCGAGCTGGCCCGCAACTTGGTTGCGCAAGGGGAGTTCATCGAGGTATTCGTTGATACTTCATTGAGCGAAGTGGAGAAACGCGACCCCAAAGGCCTGTACAAGAAAGCGCGACGGGGTGAGCTGAAGAACTTCACCGGTATCGATTCCCCCTACGAGGCCCCGGAAGCGGCGGAAATTCACATCGAAACCAGCCGCCAAAGCGCCGAGCAGGCAGCCGATCATATCGTTGAACAACTGCGCGCCCGCGGCCTGGTGCACTGAAAGTTTGCCGGGCCAATATGCCCGGCAACCCTTTCAGCAATAATCGGGACGGCACCAGCAAACCGGTGCTTGACCCGCCTGTTGCTGTCGAAAAGATCAACTTATGTTGAACTGTTACACACTCAATACACTCCAACGAGTGCAATTGATAAGCGACAGACCGTTGTAATAGCGCGCAATTACAGGCACGCCCGTTATAATCACCCCATCAACTTCACCAGTTGATCACCTGCTGAAGTTGCCCGGTTCAACCCGAACCTTGTTCGCCGGCCCTCGCCTCATTGTCGCAAGCACTGACGATTGGCGAGCCCGACGCATACGCCCCCTGCAACAACCTTGGATACTCACGTGACGAAAGATGAACTGCGCGTTGAACTAGAACGCCAGGCACAACGTTACAAGGATGTATACGGCGGAGAAGTCATTACCTACGCCGCTCAACCGGATCCCGAGCGCAAACCCTGGCGCAAGAAACCCAGCCTCCTCGATCAGGCGTTCCAGCAAGAACTGCACAAGATCGAACAGGCACGGGAAAGCGATTGAAGCGTCTTTGCTAGTGCGGCCCTAAACTATAAAGGCGCCTATTGGCGCCTTTATACTCAGCTCAAAGCAGCTTTAGCGACGCTTGCCGCCCAGCAGAGAGCCCATCAACCCCCGCACCAGCTGGCGACCAATCTGGTTGGCAGCCTGGCGTACAGCCGTCTTCATCACCTGGCTGGCAAGACTGCCCAGCAACTCACCAGCCATTCCCCCCAGCCCGCCCTCCTCCGCTGCCTTGCCGGCTGCATTCGGCTTGGCCACAGGAGCCTCGTCCGCTTGCTGCTGTGCACGCGCCATGAGCATTTCGTAGGCGGACTCGCGATCAAACGGTTTGTCGTAGCGTCCGGCTTGCGGCGAACTGCGCAGCAGTGCAGCGCGCTCGGCCTCGCTCAACGGGCCGATACGCGATTGCGGCGGGGCAATGGCCACGCGCTGGACCATGGCCGGCGTGCCCTTCTCCTCCAGGGTGCCGACCAGCGCTTCGCCAATGCCCAGTTCGGTGAGCACACTGAGACTGTCGAACTCGGGATTGGGACGGAAACCATCGGCCACCGCGCGCAGGGACTTCTGCTCCTTGGCGGTGAAAGCACGCAAACCGTGTTGAATACGCAAGCCCAGCTGGGCCAGCACATCATCCGGCAGATCACTCGGCGACTGGGTCACGAAATAGACCCCCACGCCCTTGGAACGGATCAGCCGCACCACTTGCTCCAGACGCTCCTGCAGGGCCTTGGGGGTATCAGCAAAGAGCAGGTGGGCTTCATCGAAGAATAACGCCAGCACTGGCTTGTCCGCATCGCCACGCTCGGGGAGTTGTTCGAACAGCTCGGCCAGCAACCAGAGCAGGAAGGTGGCGTAAACCTTGGGCGCTTCATGAACCAACTGGCTGGCATCGAGCAGATGGATGCGTCCGCGCCCGTCACCATCGGGACGCAGGATATCCTCCAGTTGCAACGCCGGTTCGCCGAACAGGGCATCGCCACCCTGTTGCTCCAGGGTCGCCAGGCGCCGCTGCAAGGCCTGCGCAGAAGCACCGGCAAACAGCGCACGATCCTCACCGAGCAGCTCGGGATGCTCCTTGAGGTGGTTGAGCAGCGCCTTGAGGTCTTTCAGATCGAGCAGCAGCAAGCCTTCGCGATCGGCGACCTGAAAGGCGGCATAGAGTGCCGCCTGCTGGCTATCCGTGAGTTCCAGCAGGTTGGCCAGCAGTAGCGGCCCCATTTCGCTGAGCGTGGTGCGCAGCGGGTGGCCACTCTTGCCGGCCACATCCCAGAGTGTCACCGGATAGGCCTGCGGACTGTGTTGCAGCCAGGGCATGCCGGCTATGCGCTCGGCCACCTTGCCCTGTGGATTACCCGCAGCCCCCAGGCCACAGAGGTCGCCCTTGATATCGGCGGCGAACACCGCCACCCCGGCATCGCTGAACAACTCGGCCAGGCGCTGCAGGGTCACCGTCTTGCCGGTACCGGTGGCTCCGGCCACCAGGCCATGACGGTTAGTCAGGCGCAATGCCTGGGCAACGGGCTGACCCAGCGGATCGGAACCCAATACGAACGAATCGGTTACAGGCATCTTGCCTTCCCTCGGGCTAAAGCTTTACTGCAGTTATGTCGTTATAGGTGTTGTTACCTATAAAGCCGGCGCTTCGTCAAACGGCCACTTACAAGACTGCTGCCAGACCTTACCGGACGCAAGCAACCATGACCCAGAACCTGAAGTTCAGCCACAAGATACTGCTAGCCGCCTCTCTGGTGGTAATCGCCGCCTTCTCCCTGTTCACCCTGTACAACGACTACCTGCAACGCAATGCGATCCGTACTGATCTGGAGCATGAGCTGGAGAGCCTGGGTCAGGTCACCGCCAGCAATATCCAGAACTGGCTGTCCGGGCGCATCCTACTGGTGGAAAACGTGGCCCAGTCTATCGACGACACCAGCACACCCGACTCGCTAACCAAGACCCTGGAAAGCAAGGTGCTGGCTTCAACGTTCGCCTACACCTATCTGGGGTCTGTAGATGGTGTTATGACCATGCGTCCCGCAGACGATCTAGGTCCCGATTACGACCCACGTATCCGCCCTTGGTACAAGGATGCCATGGCCGCTGGTGGCTCGACGCTTACCGAACCCTATATCGATGCCAGTACCAGCCAGTTGATCATCACCATCGCAACCCCCGCTGGCAGCAACGGGGTGGTAGGCGGCGACCTCAGCCTGGAAACCCTGGTACAGATCGTCAACTCGCTGGACTTCGGCGGCATGGGCTATGCCTTCCTGGTCAGCTCGGATGGCAAGATCCTGGTACACCCGGACAAGGATCTGGTGATGAAGTCGCTGAAGGAGGTCTACCCCCAGGACACCCCTCAAGTCAGCAGTGGTTTCAGTGAAGCGGACCTGGATGGCGTCCCTCGCCTGCTCACCTTCACCGCAGTCAAGGGCCTGCCCTCGGTGAACTGGTACGTCGGCCTGTCCATCGACAAGGACAAGGCCTATGCCACCCTCAGCGAGTTCCGCGCCTCGGCCATCGTTGCCACGGTGATCGCCGTCGTGTTGATCATGTTCCTGCTGAGCATGCTGATCAGCGTGCTGATGAAACCGCTGCGGGTGATGGGCAAGGCCATGCAGAACATCGCCCAGGGCGAAGGCGACCTGACCAAGCGCCTGCACATCCAGAATCAGGATGAGTTCGGCGAGCTGGCCAAGTCCTTCAATCAGTTCGTCGAGCGCATCCACACCTCGATCCGCGAAGTGTCCTCGGCCACCCAGCAGGTCAACGAAGTGGCCAAGCTGGTGGTCAACGCCTCCAACTCCTCGATGGTCAACTCAGACGAGCAAGCCAACCGCACCACCAGCGTGGCAGCGGCGATCAACGAACTGGGCGCGGCCGCGCAGGAGATTGCGCGCAATGCGGCACAGGCTTCCCATGAGGCGTCCGATGCGCGCCGCCTCGCCGAAGACGGCAGTCAGGTGCTGAAGAAGACCATTTCGGCGATGAACGAACTGTCGAGCAAGATCAGTGCATCCAGTACCAGTATCGAGGCACTCAACAGCAAGACGGTGAACATCGGGCAGATCCTCGAAGTGATCAAGAGCATTTCCGAGCAAACCAACTTGCTGGCCCTCAACGCCGCCATTGAGGCGGCACGCGCAGGTGAAGCCGGCCGTGGTTTCGCCGTGGTCGCCGACGAGGTCCGCAACCTGGCACACCGCACCCAGGAGTCGGCTCAGGAAATCCAGAAGATGATCGAGGAGCTGCAGGTAGACGCGCGCGAGTCGGTCACCACCATGACCGAAAGCCAGCGCTACAGCAGCGAGAGCGTGACCATTGCCAACCAGGCCGGTGAGCGCCTGGGTAGCGTCACTCAACGCATCGGTGAAATCGACGGGATGAACCAGTCAGTCGCTACCGCTACCGAGGAGCAAACCTCGGTGGTCGAAGCCCTGAACATGGACATCACCGAGATCAACACCCTCAACCAAGAAGGCGTGGAGAACCTGCATGCCACGCTGCGCGCCTGTGGCGACCTCGAGCAGCAGGCCAGCCGCCTGAAGCAGCTGGTGGATAGCTTCCGTATCTGAGAGTCTGTTTACGATCTCTTGGCTGTCGGCCATCCTGCGTTAAAAGTGGCCTCAAAATGCTCATTTACAACTTGTAAACTGCGCTTTTTCGGCCACTTTCGCCTTGCCTGGCTCTAATCCAAAAGATCGTAAACAGGCTCTAAGCGGCTATTCGGGCTCGGGCGGATCTTCAGCCTGCTCTGCAGACACCTGCAGATCCGCCCACAGCTCTGCGGCACCGGGAAACTCGGTGCCATCCTCTTCACTCAGCGCATCCGGGTCATAGCGGCTGGTGCAGCCCTCACCGAGAGTCGGTGGCGGGCTGGCCGTTCCGGGCTTGCGCGGGTTGTGCATAGAAACCTCGACGGGCTGATTGCAGCCCTCAGTCAGCGTGGCAGCCCACGTTCGTGCTGGGCGAATTCCTTGACCGCACGCAACACATCATGACAGCTGATCTGCCCCAGCAGACGCCCCTCCTCAACCACTGGCAAGCGCCGATGACCGCCATGCAGCAAGCGTTCGGCCACTTCGATCACGCTCATTTCCGCGGAAATCGTTTCAACCTGCGGGTTCATGCAGGCGCTGACCGTACCGCCGGTTTCCTCGAAATAGGCACCGGAGAGTATCCCGCGCAAGCAGTCAGTCTCACCCAGCAGGCCGATCAGGCTGCCCTGATCGTCAATCACCGGTGCCCCGGAAATGCGATGTTCGAGCAGCAGGCCGATGGCGCTATAGAGATCGGTGTCGCCGTGGAAAGTCACCAGGTGCGTGGTCATGTAGTCGCGCACCTTGATTGATTTGAGCATCGCTGAGCTCCTTTGCCGTGAGTCCTAATACGGCCACGGCAACCAGACTCAGTCGAACACCACCGTCTTGTTGTCGTGTACCAGTACGCGATCTTCCAAGTGATAGCGTAGCCCACGGGCAAGAGTCATCTTCTCCACGTCGCGCCCCAGGCGCACCATGGTCTCGATACTGTCGCGATGGCTGACCCGCACCACATCCTGCTCGATGATCGGACCGGCATCCAGCTCCTCGGTGACATAGTGGCAGGTGGCACCGATCAGTTTGACCCCACGCAGCGAGGCCTGGTGATAGGGTTTGGCACCGGCGAAAGACGGCAGGAAGCTGTGGTGGATATTGATGACGCGACCGGCAAAGTCCTCGCACAGTTGCGGCGGCAGGATTTGCATGTAGCGCGCCAGCACCACGGCATCGGCCTGGCAGTCGCCGATCAGCCCGGCCACCTGGGCGAAGGCAGGCGCCTTGTCCTGCGGGTTGACCGGCACATGGTGGAAAGGAATGCCATGCCACTCGACCATACTGCGCAAGTCATCATGGTTGGAGATGACGCAGGGAATATCGCAATCCAACTCGTCGCTGTGCCAGCGGTGCAGCAAGTCGGCCAGACAATGCGACTCGCGACTGGCCATCAGCACCACGCGCTTCTTCTGCGCCGAGTCGGTGACCCGCCACTCCATGGCGAACTCGCGGGCAATCGGGGCGAACGCCTGACGGAAGCCGGCAAGATCAAAGGGCAGTGAATCCGCACGAATCTCATGACGCATGAAGAACCAGCCACTCTGGTTATCCGAGTGATGACTGGCTTCCGTGATCCAGCCGTTATAGGTGGCGAGGAAATTACTGACTTTGGCGACAATGCCAACGCGGTCCGGGCAGGCAATGACCAGCCGAAAAGTGCGCATGGGAAAACTCCAGAAACTTTGCAAGGGCGCCATTCTAGCCAGTGTCCGCGAAAACTTCAGTACTCACGCCAACCCGCCAGACCTAACCCGCACACGCACTGCACCCGAGCAACGCCATGACTCGCCAACAAAAAGATAATTGACGACCTCAATGCAGCCGTGACCTGCAGGCCGTAAAGAGCTACGGCACAAACGGAATACAAGCTAGACAATCTGGGCATTACGACATTCGAGTTACAAGCAGAATGAGCGCATAGAGATATATTGTCTGAAATAACTCGCACAAAACTTTACCCGCGTATTTACTTGATCCAAGTGCCTGTCTATTATTGCTTTCACTTCATCATCGCCACCCGCCACCTTACAAGGTAGAAGCACATGTCCCTGATCAACGAATACCGCGCCACCGAAGAAGCCATCAAAGAACTGCAAGAGCGCCTGAAGAATCTGTCGCAAGACGACAAGCTGAAAAAAGAGCTGGAATTCGAAGGCAAACTGCGTACCCTGATGGGCGAATATCAGAAATCCCTGCGTGACATCATTGCCCTGCTCGACCCGGAAGCCAAAATGAGCAAGGCTCCGCGCACTGCCAAAGCCACTGGCAGCAAACGCGCCCGCAAGGTCAAGCAGTACAAGAACCCGAACACTGGCGAAGTTATCGAAACCAAAGGCGGCAACCACAAGACTCTGAAAGAGTGGAAAGCCAAGTGGGGCGCTGCTGTTGTTGAAGGCTGGGCCACCCTGCTCGGCTAAGGTCGCACAGAACAATAAAAATGCCGGCAGATTGCCGGCATTTTTTATTCCCCGCTTAATTGCCGACGCTACACACGCCTCAGCCCCGCGATTCAACCGGCAACATTTGTACGTAATCCTGCCACTGCTGCAGCACCTGCTGCTCTGCCGCACTCGCCCGCGGCAACTCTTGCGCCAATGCGTCAGCAAATTGCGCCAGTGTGTTGGGCGCACCGGCCGCACTATTACTCAAGCGCTCCTGACAAAAACTTTCCCAGCGTGCAACTTCATTGCTATCGAGCGACTCCGGGAAATTGCGCGCCCGATAACGAAACAACAGCTCGGGCAAGCGCTCATCACTAAAGCCCCAATTACCCTGTGCCAATTGCTGCGCACTCGCCTGGCGTACCTGCTCGCATAAGCGCCGGTCACGCTCACCCAGAAACCCTGCATACAATTGCTGTTCGGGATCGGCCACTGCGGCAAACTCTTCCTCAGCATAAATATCGGCCAATTTGGGCTGCCATTGTGCTGATGCATCGTTCAACAACTTCGCGCGCGCCTGGCACTCCTGCAGATTCAATTGCAAACGGGCAATATCCTGCACACGCAATACATTCAGCGGCGCCACCACCGGACACCTATTGATATGCAGCAGCTTCAGCGGCACCGGTAACTCACCCTCACCCAAATGTTCGCGGCGGGTATAGAGACGCTCGCGCAGGGTCTGCGCATCCAGCTCCAACAGCGGCTGCACCTGCGCCTGCAGATCACACACGATCAGCGCATTGCGATTGCGTGGGTGCCAGGCCAGCGGCAGAACCACGCCCAGGTAGTTGCGCTGACCGGCAAAACGCCCGGAAACATGCACCAGCGGCTGCAGCAAACGAATCTGCTCCATTACCTTGTGCTTGCTGCGCAGCTGAAACAGGTAGTCGTACAGCTTGGGTTGGCGCTCGCGCACCAGCCGCGCCAGGGCAATGGTTGCGCGAACATCCGCAAGCGCATCGTGGGCCTGCCCATGCTCGATACCATTGGCCACGGTCAACTTCTCCAGCTTCAGCGACACCCGCCCTTCTTCGTCACGCGGCCATTCGATACCTTCCGGCCGCAGGGCATAGGCGGTACGCAGCAGATCGATCAGATCCCAACGGCTATTACCGTTCTGCCACTCGCGGGCATAAGGGTCATAAAAGTTACGATAGAGGCTGTAACGCGTCATCTCGTCATCGAAGCGCAAGCTGTTGTAACCCGCACCACAGGTGCCCGGCAGGGCCAGCTCAGCATGGATCCGCACCATGAACTCGGCCTCGCTGAGGCCCTTCTCTTGCAACACCTGTGGCGTAATGCCGGTGATCCGGCAAGCTGCCGGGTGCGGCAGGATGTCGACGGACAGGCGGCTGTACAGGTTTAGGGGCTCCCCGATCTCATTCAGTTCTTCATCGGTACGAATACCCGCCACCTGCAGCGGACGATCATTGCGCGGGTTGATACCGGTGCTTTCGTAGTCGTACCAGAAGATGCTTGAGCTCACGGGCGTATTCCATAAATAAGGTCGACTGCAGTCTAACAGGCGCCTATAGCCGATAAAAAACGCGATAAAGCATGATTTCGCTCACGTCGAAGTTCACCGCCGCTTGCTGCATTCCTGACTCTATCGCTAGGATGCGCAACTGGAATTTCCCCACACCACAAGGACAGTACCCATGAGCGACGTTATCGCCCAGAACCCCTATGCCATGCCAGGCAGTCAATTGCAGGAAGTTTCTGCGCCAGGGCAGGCTCCATCGATTGCCGAAGCACTCAACCGCGGCTACGACTTCTCCATCGGCGATCTGCTGAGTGAAGCCTGGCAGAAAACCAAAGGCACCAAAGGCATCATTTGGGGCGGTTTTCTGGTGTTCTACGCGGCACTGTTTGTCGCTTCCTTCGTCATGATCATGGTGATGTCGCTGTTTGGCGCCATCGGTGCCGTGGGCATAGCCGGTCTCGCAGATGGCTCTGGTGATGGCCTGTTGGCTGCCGGAGTATTCGGCTTCGTCCTGATGGGCCTGGCCTTCCTGCTGGTCATGCTGGCCGTGGTTTACCCCTTCGTCGCCGGCATCAATATGGTCGGCATCCGTCAGGCCGCCGGCCAGCCGGTACGCTTCGGCGAAGTATTCAGCCACTTCGGCCGCACCCTGCCGCTGCTGCTTGCCGCGATTCTGATGGGCATCCTGGTCAATCTCGGCTTCATGCTGTTCATCCTGCCCGGCATTTACCTGGCCGTTGCCTTCATCCTCACCATTCCACTGATCGTCGAACGCAAGCTGTCGGCATGGGACGCCATGATGACCTCCTGCAAGGCCATCAATCAGCACTGGTTCAAGGTGTTCTTTCTCTACATCGTGCTCGGCATCATCCTGACCATCAGCATGATTCCGCTGATGATCGGCCTGATCTGGACCTTCCCGCTGTTCATCGTTGCGCAGGGCGTGCTCTACCGCACCATCTTCGGTGTACTGCCAGCGCCAGCCAACTGAGTCATCCTGCTGCGCTCGGGCTGCCCAGGCGGCCCGATTGCCTTCCCTCCTGCTGCTGGCTAGCATCAGGCTTTCTTCGACGCAGTTGACCGATGCAGCCTACCCCGCCCAGCGACGCCCATGAGCCATCCCGTATCCGCCAACGGCTACTGGATACCCGTCACCATGTGGAAACCCCCGAAGGCATCGATCTGGTTCTGCGCCCGGCCGGCGCCTTGCCGCGCATCCTGGCGTTTGCCATCGACCTGCTGATCCGCGGCGCCATCCTGCTGCTGCTGTTCATCATCCTCGGCTTTCTCGGTCAGTTCGGCGTGGGCCTGGGCAGCATCCTGTTTTTCCTGGTCAACTGGTGGTACATGGTGCTGTTCGAAGTACTGCGCCAGGGCCGTTCGCCAGGCAAGCAGCTCATGGGCCTGCGTGTGGTGCACGACGATGGCACCCCGGTCGGTTGGGGCGCCTCGCTGACCCGCAACCTGTTGCGCTTCGTCGATATGCTGCCCTTCGGCTACTGCCTGGGCCTGATCAGTTGCCTGAGTCATCCGTCCTTCAAGCGCCTCGGCGACCTGGCGGCCGGCACCCTGGTGGTCTATCGGGAGGAAAGCACCAGCCGCCCACTGATTCCCGAGGGCGACAGCGAACGTGCGCCGTTCCGCCTGAGTCTTAACGAGCAACGCGCCCTGCAAGGTTTCGCCGAACGCCAGAGTGGCCTATCGGCGGCTCGCCGCACCGAGCTGGCGGGCATTCTGGCCGAGCCCCTGGACGTGCCGGAAGAGCAGGCCGAGGCCCGCCTCAACAGCATCGCCCGCGGCCTGTTGGGGGCAACATGAAACAGCACCTGTTCGAACAACGGCACAGCGCCGACTGGCAGCGCTTCTCTGCCCTGCTGGAGCAACTGGAGCGCGGCAAGGCCGAAGCCAAGGCCTGCGAAAACTTCGCCGCCGATTATCGCCACCTCTGCCAGCACCTGGCCCTGGCCGAAGAGCGTGGCTACAGCAGTCACCTGATCGATCAGCTGCAGCACCTGGCGATGCGCGGCCACCAGCAGTTCTACCGCCACCGCAGCCATCTCGGCGCACAACTGATCGGTTTCATCCTGGCCGGTTTCCCCCAGCTGGTTCGCCGCGAATGGCGAAGCGTGCTGGCCGCCTGCCTGTTGTTCTTCGGCAGCCTGATCGGCATGGGCCTGCTCACCTGGCAGTTCCCCGAGCTGATCTACGGCCTGCTCGACCCGGCCCAGGTCAGCGACATGGAACGCATGTACGACCCGGACGCCCGGCGCATCGGCCGCTTCAGCGAGCGCGACGCCGCCGATGACTGGATGATGTTCGGCTTCTACATCATGAACAACATCGGCATCGCCTTTCAGACCTTTGCCAGCGGCCTGCTGTTCGGTCTGGGCAGTCTGTTCTTCCTGTTTTTCAACGGCCTGATGATCGGTGCCGTCGCCGGCCACCTGACGCGGATCGGCTACAGCGAAACCTTCTGGTCATTCGTCATCGGTCACGGCGCCTTCGAACTGACCGCTATTGCCTTTGCCGGTGCCGCCGGCCTCAAACTCGGCTGGGCACTGCTCGCCCCGGGTCGACTGCGCCGCAGCGAAGCCCTGCGCCAGGCCTCCAAACACAGCATCCAGCTGGTGGCCGGGGTGATCTTTTTCCTGATCATCGCCGCCTTTATCGAAGCTTTCTGGTCGTCGATGACCTACACCACGCCGACCATCAAATTCATCGTTGGCGCCGCCCTGTGGCTGCTGGTCATCGCCTATTTCGTTTTTGCCGGACGCCATCGCCATGCGCCTGACTGACGCCAGCGTCGCCATCCGCCCCCGCAACACCTGGGAAGCGCTCGATCTCGGCGTGCTCCTGGCGCAACGCCATGCCGGCCTGCTGATGGCCAGCTGGGCCCTGGTAACCCTGCCGATATTCGCCGTGCTCAGTCTGCTGCTGTGGCAGTACCCGAGCCTCGCCGTATTCATCTTCTGGTGGCTAAAGCCGGCCTGGGAACGCCTGCCGCTGTATATCCTCGCGCACGCGCTGTTCGGCGACACCCCCAGCCTCAAGCAGGCACTCAAGGCCCTGCCCGGCCTGCTGCGCCCGCAATTGCTGGCCAGCCTGACCTGGCGGCGCTTCAGCCCGACGCGCAGCTTCGACCTGCCGGTGCTGCAACTTGAAGGCCTGTCAGGCGCCGAACGCAGCAAGCGCCTGGTCGTGCTCGGCCAGGGCAACAGCGGCAGCGCCACCTGGTTGACCGTGCTCGGCATGCTTCTGGAAGGCGTGCTCTGTCTGGGCCTGGCCGGCCTGTTCTATCTGCTGCTGCCACAGCAGGTAGCGATCGACTGGGACTGGCAAAGCATGCTGCAGAACAGCAGCCCCGAGTGGCTATGGCTGGAGCATCTGTCCAACCTGCTCTACGCCCTGATACTGGTGTTCTGGGAGCCGATCTACGTGGCCTGCGGCTTCACCCTCTACCTTAACCGGCGTACCGCCCTGGAAGCCTGGGACATCGAACTGGTGTTCCGCCGCCTGCGCCAGCGCCTGACCGGCAGCGCCTATGCACTGGCTCTACTGTGCAGCCTGCTGCTCTTCACCCCGGGTCAGGAGGCCTGGGCCGAAAGCCGCAGCGGCAGTTGCCCGATTCCCGTCGAAGATCCCATCGGCCCCGATGCAGAACGCCTGCTCAAGCAACCGCTGACCAGCCAGGCCGCCCAGGACAGCATCGACAAGCTGCTCGACAACCCGCCATTCGAGAACCGCGAGACGGTCACCCGCTGGCGGATCGGCGACGAACCCAAGAAAGAAGCCGAGGAACTGAACAAGGAAGACCTCGAGGGGCTGGCCAAGATCTTCAAAGGTCTCGGCAAGCTGTTCGACTATTTCAAGACCGTGAGCATAGTCGCGACCATCTTCGAGGTGCTGCTGTGGACGCTGCTGATCAGCCTGATCGTCCTCCTGCTGTGGCGCTACCGCGAATGGCTGAGCACCTTTGCCAGCCGCCTCGGCCTGCCGCAGCGACGCATTCGCGAAATGCCGAGCCAGCTGTTCGGCCTGGAGCTGGCTCCGGAAAGCCTGCCGGACGATGTCGCCAGCGTCGCCGAACGCCTCTGGGCCGAACAACCACGCGAAGCCCTCGGCCTGCTCTACCGCGCCCTGCTCAGCCGCCTCCTGCATGACTACCGCCTACCGCTGAAAGGCTCGCACACCGAAGGCGAAGTCCTGCAACTGGTGCAACGCCTCGAACAAAGCGAGCTGCATCGCTTCAGCGCCGTACTGACCGGCCACTGGCAGAACCTCGCCTATGGTCATCGCCTGCCTCCGCAAGCGCTCAAGCAGAGCCTGTGTGACGCCTGGCGCCGGCTGTTCCCGGCAGGAGCCACGGCATGAACCGCACCACTCGCTTTGCCATGGGCAGCCTGGTGGCACTGGTGATCGGCCTGCTGGCCATCTACGTCCTGAGCCAGCTGCAACCCTACGACGAAACGCTCGAACACGGCCCCGCCCCGGAAGTCGAAGCCGATCCGTTCCTCGCTGCAGAAATGTTCCTGCGCCAACGCAAGCTGAGCGTCAGCCGTGCCGACGGCATTTCCGTACTGCGTCAGCTGCCGGCGGCCGGGCAAACCCTGATGTTGCTCAGCGGCCGTGAAGACATGACCCCGCGCCAGGCCCGTCAGGTGCTGGAGTGGACGGCCAAAGGCGGCCACCTGGTGATCGTCGCGGAAAGCATCTGGGACGAAGAGGAAGGCAAGAGCGACGACCTGCTGCTCGACAGCCTGGGTATCCAGCAGCACCTCACCGAAGACCTCGACGCCGAAGAAGCAGGTGACAGCGAAGCCAGCGACGAGCAAAACAGCGACGAGCAGGTCGAGGAAGACCAACTCGACGACGAAGACAGCGCCGTGGAAGAAGAGCTCGCCGATGCCGTCGCCGCCCAGGTCGAAGCCGAGGATGCAGACCGTTATCCGGAGCTGACCAAGCTCTACCTGGAAAACGAGGACGCACCGGCCTACGTCGACTTCGATACCGAATACCACCTGTACGACGCCAGGAACCGCGCCCATGCCTGGGCCAACAGCGGCGACGCCACGCACATGCTGCAGCTGTACCACGGCGATGGTCTGGTGACAGTGCTCACCGATGCCTGGATCTGGCAGAACGAGAATATCGACCAATACGACAATGCTTGGCTGCTCTGGTACCTGAGCCAGGACAGCAGCGTCACCCTGATCTACAACGCCGTGCGCGACAATCTGCTCAGCCAGCTGCTCGATCACTACCCCGCCGCCCTGACCGCCCTGGCCCTGCTGATCGCCCTGCTGCTGTGGCATGTCGGCCTGCGCCACGGTCCCTTGCAGGGTCAACCCAGCCATGCCCGCCGGCAACTGGAAGAGCACCTGCGCGGCGGTGCCGACTTTCTCCTCCGGCGCAGCGGCCAGACGCATCTGCTGCACAGCCTGCAGCGCGATATCCAGCGCCGCGCCCGCCACCGTCACCCGGGCTTCGAACGCCTGCCCGTGGCCGATCAGTGGCAAGTACTCGGGCGCCTTACCCGTATCCCCACCAGCGCCATCAGCCAAGCCATGCGCCCCGCGCCTGCGCAGAAGCTGTCTGCTGCCGACTTCACCCGTCAGGTCGCCAACCTGCAAACCCTCAGGAATGCCCTATGATCTGGCACCTTGCAAAAGTTAGATTCCCAATCTATCAAGAAATAGCCCCTGGCTAACTCGTAGTCTTGAGATTGTGCTTGAGGGTCGGCAAATGGCCCTAACTCTGCACGAGCAGACACAGGGATTGGGTGTCTGGTCAATGTAGGCGATGGCACATGGAGCTTTTGTGGGCTACTGAGGACTTGGTGATTGCGGGGCAACCCTATCCGGGATTCCCAATTCTGCTTTGGGACTCAATGGAGAGTTGCATCCCAGCCAATCGGTTCTTTCGTCACTACCTACTCCGCGGAATAATTGGCTCTAGGCGATCTTGGCCCAGTACAGGACGCTCTCTGTACGACTTCTTCAGCTTCCTTCAGGCCCATGAACTGGACTGGCGCGACGTTGATCGGGGCGAGGCCAAGAGCCTTGTGGCAGCCTATCGGGACTACTGCCTGGTGGCGTGCGAATTGGCACGGAACACCACTCGCCAACGCCTGCACTACATTTGCAAGTTCTACGAGTTCGCCCAGACGGAAAGGTGGGTGGAGCGCCTACCCTTCGGCTACGAAGAACGCAGAGTGAGGCGAGAAAAAGGATTCCTTGCGCATATCGATGCCTGTGGCGGCGCCACCATGGCAAACGATGTGATGCCGCGTAGACACAAAGCCCTGCCCAAGTTTCTGAGTATGGCCGAGATCAAGGCACTCCTTGCTGCGGTGGATAACCCTCATCATCGGATGATGATCCGCTTGGCGCTGCACACAGGCCTACGCCGCGAGGAAATCGCCACTTTCCCGCTGTTCTATGTATTCGACCCCGACAAAGGAGGACGAAACGAGCGAAACCTCCGCATTCAGCTGGACCCTTACGACGGTAGCGGAATGGCAACCAAGGGCAGCAAGCCGCGAGATATCTACGTCAGCCGCCGGTTCATGGCCGACCTCTATCGCTACACAACAAAAGTGCGTGGCGAGCGTGCCTCGCTGAGCAATATCCCGCAAGAGGCGCTGTTCCCCAATCAACTCGGTGAGCCCTATGGCTCAGACGGCAAGAGCATCAACCGGATCATCAGCGGTGCTGGCAAGCAGGCGGGAATCAAGGTTCATACGCACATGCTCCGGCATACTTACGCCACCTATACCCTAGCCAGCCTGCAGCGCAACCGTGTGAACGGGATAGACCCTCTGGTGTTCCTCCAGCGGCAACTTGGCCACGCCTCGATTCAAACGACCATGGTGTACCTGCATGTGGTCAATGAAATGGCCGACGAGGTGGTGCTGGCCTACGACGACGAGTTGAACGCACTGGCGGGAGAGGAGTGATGGGCAAACGCAAGGTTTTTGACAAGACCGACCTCAGCATCCCGCAAATCGAGCACAGTCACGACGCGCTCGGCAATGTAGTAATTCTGCCCGAGGTAATCCCGCCGACAAACACTACGGTCGAGTTCGGGCGGATCACCACCGCTAACAGCCGGCGCATCCACTTTGCCCGCTGGTATGGCGCTGGCATTGACTCCATCACTTACGCCTGTCAGCGCCAGATCGAACGCTTCCTAGCCGGCCAGGATGGTGGCATCGAGGTTAGCACTGTGGCTAGCTACTGCGTTAACGGGTTGCCCCAATTCCTCGATTACGCCTTACTGCGGGCGACGGCCTTTGGCCGTGTCTTATCCCTGGCCGATGTGAACCGGGACTTTATCGACGGTTATCTCAGCCATCTGGCCGGAACGGGGGTCGCTACTATCAGTCAGAAGTCCCGCTATTCGCATGCCAAGGCTGTGCTGCTGGCCTTGGGGCGGCGTGGACTGTTTTCGCTGGTTACCAACGGCGATGCGGCCACCTTCCCACGGAACCCCTTCCCGAACTGCAGCCGCAAGATCAAGGGCGAGACATCGCTATCCAGACGCGAGAGGCAAGCGCTCACTTTGGCGCTGCGGCAGGCGATCAAGCCGATCTGGGTCGATGATACGCCGGTGACCGTCGAACTGCTGGCCCCCGCCCTGCTGGTCGTGGCACTGCACACCGGACGCAATACCTCACCGCTGCTGGAAATGGGCCGCGACTGCCTGCGCCGACACCCCAAAGACGATACTGAGTTTCTGGTGCTGTGGAAGCGGCGCGGTTACAGCTCCAACAAGGTGGCCGTGCGCGCCGAGTCGAAGGTCGAGCGTCTGATGGAATCCACACCGACCGTGAGAACCAACGTGGCGCGCCTGGTCCGCCGCGTGATGGCTCTGACCGAACCCCTGGATGCTGAGGCCCCAGCAGAATTCAAGGGCCGCATATGGCTGTATCGCGCTCGCGCCAATCGGTTGGCTGGTCAAGTTACGGCGTTAACTCCAAGTATGTTGTCTAGGGCGACAGAATGCCTCGTCGCCAAGCATGGTCTGACTGACAGCGACGGAAAACCGCTACGCATCAACGTCTCGCGCCTTCGCAAGACCTGAATCGCCCCTAGTTTCGTAGACACCTCCGAGCCTCATAATACGGCCCATTAGGAGGTGCCATGAGCAACCCGCGTTATCCCGAAGAATTCAAAATCGAAGCAGTCAAACAGGTGACCGAGCGAGGTCTGCCGGTGGCTGAGGTAGCTGCTCGTTTGGGCATGTCGACACACAGCCTGTATGCCTGGGTGAAGCGCTACAGCAAGCCCCAAGAACAGCGGGCGCAAGAGGACGATCAACACGCTGAGCTACGTCGTCTGCGTGCGGAACTCAAGCGCGTGACCGAAGAGCGAGACATCCTAAAAAAGGCCGCCGCGTACTTTGCCAAGGAGTGCGGCTGAAGTACGCCTTCATTAGTCAGCTATCCGCAGACTATTCGGTTCGCCGCCTGTGCCTGACCCTGAAAGTTCATGCCAGTGGCTACTACGCCTGGCTGGCTGAGCCGAAGTCGGCACGAGCAAAGGATGATCAGCGGCTGCTGGGTTTGATCAAGCACTCCTGGTTAGAGAGCGGTGGCGTCTATGGTTACCGCAAAATCCATGACGACCTGCGTGAGCTGGGAGAACAGTGCGGCAGGCATCGCGTTGCTCGATTAATGCGCCAGGAAGGCCTGCGTTCGCAGACGGGGTATCGGCGACGTCCAGGACGTTATGGTGGCAAGCCTCCAGTGGCCTCACCGAATCATCTTGAGCGTCGATTCAATGTCACTGAACCGAACAAGGTCTGGGTTACGGACATAACCTACATCCGCACCTATGAGGGTTGGTTATTTTTGGCGGTGGTGCTCGATCTGTTTTCGCGGCAGGTAATCGGTTGGTCAATGAAGCCGCAGATGACTAGCGATCTGGCTATTGATGCATTGCTGATGGCGGTTTGGCGGCGTAAGCCAAAGCAGGAAGTGATGATTCATTCCGACCAAGGTAGCCAGTTCAGCAGCGGCGACTGGCAGAGCTTTCTGAAAGCCAACAACTTGCTTGGCAGCATGAGTCGGCGTCGCAACTGCCATGACAATGCGGTAGCGGAAAGCTTTTTCCAGCTGCTGAAGCGGGAGCGGATCAGGCGAAAGATCTATAGCACCAGGCAGGATGCCAGAGCCGATGTGTTCGATTACATCGAGATGTTCTACAACCCAAAACGCCGGCACGGTTTCAACAACCAGCTGTCGCCGGTAGAGTTTGAAAAGCGCTATTTCCAGAGACTGGAGAGTGTCTAGAAAACCAGGGGCGATTCACTACGAGCTCATCCAGGACCTCCTAGAGGCCTCGAGTCTGAACTTCCCATGAAAACTCGTGATCATAGCGAAGTTCTTCTATGTCGAGCAGGTTTTCTATAGCCGAGCTCGTTGAGCTGAAGTACATGGAGGCTTTGCCATCAAAGATATCAGCGTGAGGTTCTCTGTGATCTGTCCCTGAAAAATCGTTAACGTTGTGCGTCACGAACCTAAAGCTTTCGAAGCTTCCGTGGTGCTCCGTCCGATATTCTTGGAACGCTTCTGCTAGTACAGCATCGACAACGCTATTCTTCTATTTGTGGAATGGTGCACGCTTGGCTATTGCTCGCTCGGCAGCTTTGACTTTGGCTGAGTCCGAAATTGGGGTTTGAATTGCCGACTCAAAGACCTTCATAACGCGACTGACGGTAGCTTGATTTGCTTCGGATAGGATCGGCAGTCAATGGTTTACATCATCAATAGCGGCTAGCGCAACCTGCTTTCCTTCGCTTCCAAAGTCTTCGATTATTCCTTTGACTAACTTGCACTCAGCAGACAGCTGCTTACGTGTTGCTTCGATAACCCTGTCTTCGTTTCGTTCGTATTCTGTGCGCACCAGATCTGGCAGCAGGATTCCAATGACCCTACCTTCGACGAGATGCTCCAGCGCTGTGAGCATTGGAAGCTCAGCCTTCTTGGAAGAAATATCCAGCCTAATGCAGGTATCGAGCATTACTAGATGCATTGAAGCTCCATTTTTGAGTCTGTTCGCTAGACTTGGCCTTGGCCAGCGTCCGATAATGGCCTATCAACATAAAGGAGACAACGATGTCGAAGCTCGCCGAATTCCGCCAACTCGAACAACAGCTCGCTGCTCAGCTCGCCGAGCTGGAAGCCATGAAAAACGACAGCTCCCTTAAAAAGGAAATCGAATTTGAGAAGAAACTGCGGGCTTTGATGGCTGAATATGGCGTGAGCCTCGGGGGCGTTATCAATCTTCTCGATCCTCAAGGTGGTCGTCGTGCTCCTGTTGTTGTGAGTTCTGGTCAGCGCAAGGCTCGTGCTTTGAAGATTTACGTCAACCCTCAGAACGGCGAGCGTGTTGAGACCAAAGGCGGTAACCACAAAACACTGAAAGCTTGGAAAGAAGAATTCGGTGCTGATGTGGTTGAAAGCTGGCTGCAGAAGTAAAAATTCGCTCAGCGAGATTGTTGAGTACAAAAAGGGCTCCGTGGGGCCCTTTTTTGTGGAGATGGGTATGGTGGATCTTCATTCACTCGCACATAAATTTCGATCAATTATTGACCTTTTGGCTAGTAATGGTGAAGTGCATTATATTATGAAGGGCTTTCCATCTGGATGCTGTGGCATTACTTCCGAGCTGCTTGGGGATTATTTGAATAGCATGGTCGTTGGCACCTTCGAATATGTCTGGGGTGAGCTCGAGGGGCGAGTCATGCTTGGCTTGAGTGCGATGGCGTCATAATTGATATTACTTCTGATCAGTTTGAAGGTCGACCATCTATCTATATCGGAACACCTGACGCCTGGTATCTGGAGTGGGAAGAGAGCAGTCGCCATATTGCTGAGCATGCATCTAGTGCTCCTACATACCGAGATGAGCGTGCTTTTTATGAGCGAGTCTTGGCTGATATTGAATAGCCCTGGGTTTCGTAGGCACTTGCGAGCCTAGGCAATGGGGCGCCCCGGCCCTTCGCGACGGGCAGCGCCCGGCCGATTCTGTTGAAAAAGTGCCGTCGCGATTTTTGCCCATGAAAGAACGTGAGCGACGTTGAAATCTGATTCGCTCAGAAGGTGAAGTTGTCTTGGTTTTTACGTGGCAACACCAAAATTGAGCGATTTTTGAGCTGCTGAAAAGCAGCTCTCCCAGAGGCCGACTTTTTCAACAGAATCGGCCAAAAGCAGTCCCTCGGGGACGATGGTTAATGCCTCGATACGAGCAACAGTAGCCGGCCAGAATCAGGTCATGGACACGCTGCTAGCGGCTTCGTAATCTCCGTGCAGGCCATATCGCTTTTTCTCCCCGCCTCATGTCGCGTTCCACCGCCTCTTGCAGGCGGCTGAAGGAGTTATCCATCTACAAGGAACTTTTTTGCGAAACAAGAGGCGCAACGCATTAAGCCACTTATGTCGTCTACTTATAGTTAGGCAACCATGAATTATCTCAGTTTCTCAATACAAATATTCTTGCTTCTCATCGGCTACATCATTGCAGCCTTCATAACAAAATTTATTATCATGCTTCCTCTCGCAAATGCACTACAGGGCGGAATGAAAAGTGTTTATCTTTCCCTGGCAATCTCCATTGCTGTCGCCGGACTTTGCCTTGGAGCCATCTGCACAATAGCAGTAAAGAATATTCCCCTTTATGGCGCGCTCGGGCTGGCAATATTAGCAACCACGTATAAATTCTTTAGGCCGGATTTTTCTCCGCTCCCGCAAACCTGGTTCTCAACGACCTTAATAGTTACCTTTACTTCCATTACGATTGGTTCATATGCAGCCAAGCGGAAAGCCTAACAATTGGTTCAAAGCCGTTCGCCCCGCTCACTCGGGACCGGCGAAGCCGGCCCCTTAACCAAACGTTAGGCCATCACCACAATCGAGAAATTATCATGAACGAAAATCCCTACGCGGCCCCACAGTCAGAATTAATTGGCGCTGACAACTTAAATCGAAATATTGCTTGGGAAATATATTTCTATTCCATGCTAGCACTAACACTAGTAGGAGTCGCCGGACTTTTACCGGTTAATGGATCCGGGGCGGCAGAATTCATATCTTTAATCCTCGCAACACCTTCATTAACGGGTTTCTTTGGTTATGTTTGCAGTAAAAAAATCTTAACCCGCAAATTCTGGGTCATTAATTTTTACATTCAAATAATATGGATCGCACTTTATTACTTCGTAACAACAGCTGACCAGTCCGCGGGAATGAACCAGCAAATGTTTATAATAAGCACTGCTGTCATGTGGGCATTATCTATTCCCTATTACATTGCGCTTTTTCTATACTCCAATAAAAACTATCCAATTGGGCTTGAAAAAGCCTAACAACTGGTTCAAATCGCTCGCTCCACTCGCTGGGACCGGCTAAAGCCGGCCCCTTAACCAAACGTTAGGCCTCACAAGGACACTTCACCTCATGGCCACATCCCTTGTAGCAACGTGCACTTGCGGCGGCTTCCGATTCGAATCGGAACGGGAGCCGATCTTCCAGCTCACCTGTCACTGCCTTCACTGCAGGCAAGTGTCCCAAGCGCCTTCAACGAACTTCGCGTTCTTCAAGTTGGCCGAGTCCGAGGTGAAGGGCAAAACAGTCGTTCACAGCTTCACTACCGACTCCGGAACAAAAACTATTCGAGAAACCTGCGCAACGTGCGGCGAGATGCTTCTGGACCGAACCGAAGGGTTTCCGCAGATCATAGGCGTCGTTGCGGACAGGATTCAACCGCCGTATGAATTTCAGGCACGGTGCCATGTCTGGGTTGCAAGCAAGTGCAATGAAGTCGCAGTACCGGAGGGTGTCAAGATGTTCGCAGGGAACATGCACTGAGGCCTAACCCCTCGGTCAATCGGACGCGCTACGGCAAGCCACCTTGCCTCCGCGCGCCGGTTACCTCGAACGTTAGGCACTGACACTATATGCTCCAGACCTCCGCACTATATGGTTTCGAACTTACCAGATGCATTTCGGCAGCAGGTCTTGTATTTCAGCCAGTCGAATTCGACCACGCCACCGCGAAAAAATTAGCGCGCACCCTTAATGCGCACAAGCTCACTGGAACTGTGTCGGCGCAAAAACTCACAAAAGAAACGCTATTTCAACTTTAAGGCGTGCTGTCATTTATCGAGCATCTTGATTTGATACTCTGGTATCAGAGCACTGAAAGTGCAGAAGATGCCACTGACAACCCAAGGAGCTACTTTGAATCAAAGTTCACCACGAAGCCACGCAACAACGGTGAAGGAGCTGTACTTGGTTCAGACGCAGTCAATCCATGGCGAGACTCACGCCAATTATTTATAGAACTTACCTTGAATCACTTGACTGACGAGAAATCCTGCCAGAACACGCGCTTCAAATCCCTACTATTCAAGTGTGTCGAGACATTTAGGCAACGACAACCCTTTCTAGAATTTTCATATTTTCTCTTGACTTCCGGATTTGAGGCGTTCGCACGGACAACACAGAACGACTATCAGAAAAATGCAGCCGTACCAATAACCAAGACTCTTCAAAGTTACGATTTTACAATCCATCAAGACAATCCAAAGTATCTAGCTCGTTCAGTATCAACCTATCTCCACATCCGGAACGCCCTGTTCCACCAAGGTGGCTTTTAGAAAACAGTTAAAATAAAAAAATGACACGGTAACTTTGAATTGCTCCGAATATCTATTTAGCCTTTCAATGCTGGTGTCACTTACAATCATGAAGGCTATTGGCTTCGATGACGGACATACAAATTGGGACTGCTGGATTGATCGCCAATTACATAAGTAGAGCGGCGATGCCTAACAACTGGATCAATCCGTTCGCTTCCCTCATTCGGGACCAGCTAAAGCCGACCCCTTAACCAAACGTTAGGGCCGTTTGGAATCGAAGCTTATGTGCGCGAACGACGGCCTCTGGCCGTTTCCGACGAGTTACGACGCGAAGCAGTTGATCAGTTCAACTTTAGTGAGTAGCTCAACGCCTGCCTCTCGATTCAAAAAGATCTCGGTCCTACATCATCGCAATGACAACATTCCAATGGAGCGTCAAACCATGTCATTGCAGTGTCCCCGCTGTAACTCACCTCGTGTGACCTCTCGTCATCACGCCATGAAAGTCGGCGCAGCCATCGGCACAGCTGGTGGTGTTGCCCGCGGTGTCAGGCTGGCCCTGATGGGCGGCCAAGCGGGTGCCATCCTCGGAGCTGTGGTCGCCCAATTGGTATTACGTTGGGCTCCCTCTCGGGAGCAGTTTTGGGTGGACTGGTAGGCGGGGCTGGCGGCTACTTATTGGGCGCTCGACTCGGTAACCAGCTGGATCACTACGTCCTCACCAACAACCTCTGCCTCGCCTGCTGGCATCGCGTCAACCTGCCGATCTAACGCCCCTCCTCAACTCAGAACTCAATCAGTGCTGCGCCATGCGCAGCGCTTTATGCCGCAACTCATCCAAAGGAAAACCCTCATGGCTCACCAAATCGAACGTATGGCCTATGTCGGCGACACTGCCTAGCACGGTCTGGGCAGTCGCCTTTCCCCCAAACAACCCATCGACATCTGGCAGCACGAAGCCGGTATGAACTGGCAGATCCAGGAAAGCCCGGCGCACTTCAAGTCGGATGCCGTGGGGCACTTAGGCTCTACCCACTCCTTCCCGGAACAGAAGGTGCTCTACCGCTCCGACCCCAAGGCACCGCTGTAGGTGGTCTCCAACCGCTACCAGGTGGTGCAGCCGCGCGAAGTGCTGTAGTTCTACCGTGACCTCACCGAAGTGTCCGGCTATGAGTTTGAGACTGCCGGGGTACTCAAAGGTGGGCGAAAGTTCTGGGCGCTAGCTCGCACCGGGCAGAATTCCATGCTGAAGGGCAACGACCAGGTCAACGGCTACCTGCTACTGGCCACCTCCTGCGACGGCACCCTGGCCACCACGGCAACGCTCACCACAGTGCGCGTGGCGTGCAACAACACGCTGGTCAACACCAAGGCCAAACGAACGAGTAAGGACGGCATACAGTCGCTACCCTGCCCTTCACCGGATAACTGCCCCTTGGCTCAAGTCGGTGCCTGCAAACCCTCCGGATGGCTCTGCTCGCAGCCAATCAACTGAATGAAACCCGCCAAGCTGCCGGCATCGACCAACTCGCTCTGGATGCGGCCGCTCGGCTGGGCTTTGATAATGGCGCCTTCGAGGACAGCGAAGAGGACGACGGCGCTGTAGTCGAGGAGTTCTACCCAGCCGAAGACAGTGGCTCCCTCAAAACCGAGTCCACACCCGTTGAACGAACCTCGTTGGCTGAACGCCTAGAGGCGCAGATCGCCCAACTCCCAGCAAGCCAGCCGTCATGAGACTGCTGCGCTTTCTGCGCTACCCGTCGCTGCTCTTAGTCGCGCTGTTAACCGGTTTGCACTTTGAGGAAGAGCTCAGCTGGAGCGCTTGAACCCTACCCAGTCAGGGCTGGTCGTGTACCCGCCCTAAGGAGTCGTCTATGTCCAGTCGCTGTTTAGTCTGCAACTCCTCGGCGATGATCTCCAAGGATGCCACCAAGGCCATCGCCCTGCTTATCTGCACGCTGAATGGCTTTGTCCAGGCAGCACAACAAGCTCGTGCGCAGGGGCAAAAAAGGTGCTGAGGAACGCCATAACCCCATGGAGTACGCATTCAGTTTAATGATCGATGGCGTAGCTGGTGCGGTGACCAGTTGACGGAACAGCCAAGCGTTCATCCACGATGTCCAGCGCTACCAGTTCATGGAGTACGACTGCTTGTGCCTGCGTTGCAGGGCCAAGTTCGATGAGCTGGCGGATCCGTAGAAGAACCTAACGCCGATCTTCAGCCCAGCATCGACAGATTTTAAACAAAATGGCGACCGCGGCCGCCATTTTTCATCACTACAGGAGCTGCTCAGAGCACCTCGAACAACCCCGCAGCGCCCATGCCACCGCCGACGCACATGGTGATTACCACGTACTTCACGCCACGGCGCTTACCTTCCAGCAGGGCGTGGCCAACCATGCGTGCGCCGCTCATGCCGTAGGGGTGGCCGATGGAGATGGCACCGCCGTTGACGTTGAGCTTGGCCGGATCGATGCCGAGCTTTTGCGCGCTGTACAGCACCTGGCAGGCGAAGGCTTCGTTGAGCTCCCACAGGCCGATGTCGTCGACGCTCAGGCCGTGCTGCTTGAGCAGCTTGGGTACGGCGAACACCGGGCCGATGCCCATCTCTTCCGGTGCCAGGCCGGCCACGGCGATGCCGCGGTACAGGCCCAGCGGCTGGATGCCGCGCTGGGCGGCCAGGGCGCCGCTCATCAGCACGCTGGCGCTGGCGCCGTCGGACAGCTGGCTGGCGTTGCCGGCGGTGATGCAGCCGCCTTCGATCACCGGCTTGAGCTTGGTCAGGTCGTCCAGCACGGTCTGCGGGCGGTTGCCTTCGTCGAGGCTGAGGGTGACTTCTTCGAAGCTGACCGCGCCGGTTTCCTTGTCGACCAGCTTCTTGCGCGCAGTGACCGGGACGATCTCGTTGGCGAACAGGCCGGCAGCCTGGGCCGCGGCGGTACGCTGCTGCGATTGCAGGGAGTAGGCGTCCTGGGCTTCGCGGCTGATGTTGTAGCGCTTGGCGACGATCTCGGCGGTCTGCAGCATCGGCATGTAGGCGTTCTCGGCCATCTTCACCACGGCCGGGTCGTAGTCGGCGGCGGTCCACTTCATGTGGGTGTTCTGCACCAGGCTGATCTGCTCCTGGCCGGCGCCGACGGTGACGGCCATGCCGTCGACCATGATCTGCTTGGCGGCGATGGAGATGGCCATCAGGCCGGAGGCGCACTGGCGGTCGATGGTCTGCCCGCTGACCGACAGCGGCAGGCCGGCGGCCAGCAGCGACAGGCGGCCGAGGTTGGTCGAGGCGGTGCCGCCCTGCATGGCGGTACCCATCACCAGGTCTTCGATCTCGCCCGGCTCGATGCCGGAGCGCTCGACCGCGGCGCGGATGGCGACGGCGGCCATGGACGGCGACTTGAGGTCGTTGAAGGCGCCGCGGAAGGCCTTGGCGATCGGCGTGCGGGCGGTGGAGACGATGACGGCGTCTTGCATGGTGGAATCCTCTGTTGGGGTTGTTTTAATCAGTCGCGCAGCAGGCGGGCGAGTGCCTGGCGCAGGGTTTCGGGAATGCTCACCGAGCGATTACTGGCCCGCTCAACGAACACGTGGGCGAAGCGCCCGGCAGCGCAGGCCTGCTCCTCGCCGGCCTTGAAGATAGCCAGCTCGTACTGCACCCAGCTGTTGCCCAGCGCGCCGACCCGCAAGCCGACCTCGATGCGCTCGGGGAAGGCGATGGAGGTGAAGTAGTCGCACACCGAGTTGACCACGAAGCCGGCCACCGCGCCGTCGTGTATATCCAGGCCGCCGATCTCCATCAGATAGGTGTTCACCGCGCTGTCGAAGTAATCGTAGTAGACGACGTTGTTGACTTGGCCATAGAGGTCGTTGTCATACCCGCGCGTGGTGATCGCCTGGAAGTGGATGTAGTCGCTGCGCAGGTGTTCGGGTTGGCTCATACTCTGTTCTGGTCTTGTTTGCGCATAACCCTAAGGCCTGGGCGGTGTAGTGGTCTAGGCCCGACTCTGCGTCCACGCCGGTGTGGGTCTTCATTCCGAAGTAACACTGCTGGCCTATCTTGGTTTGGTGCATCTCAGGATCGCGCTTACCGTCCTTGCTCTTGGTCGAACTCGGTGCATTGATCAGCGTGGCATCAAGAATGGTGCCTTGGCGCAGGGGCATCAATTAGCCATCAATTGCGGCCAGGATGCCGGTAGCCAGCTCGTGTTTTTCCAGCAGACGAGGGAAGTTGAGGATGATGGTTTCGTCGGGGATGCGCTCCAGACTCAACCCTGCGAACAGCCGCAGAATGGTGGTCTCGTATAGAGCATCTTCAATCGCCGGGGCGCTATAACCAGACCAGTTCTGCATCAGATGTACCCGCAGCATTGCCATCAGCGGGTAGGACAGCTGACCGCCGTCACCCTTGGGGTAATGCGGTTCGATCAATAGAATCAAGCCCTTCTACGGCACCAGCCGATCCATCTCGATCAGGAACAGTTCTTTGCGGGTCTGCTTGCGCTTACCAGCGTACTCGGCGCCGACGAAGGTCACCTGCTTCATCGGAAAACTCGGCGGGTGGCGTCCGGGTATTTGGCCAAAATCAGGGAGTCTTCTTCAGAGTTTCTTGGAATTATCGCCCGCGCCAGGCGCCCCGACCACGCGGACGGCGGCGCCTCGGTAATGGGCCGTAACGCCGAGCTTCAGCGTGCTCGCTCAAGACTTGACTGGGTGAACTCGCTCTGGGAAATTTGAGTGGTAAAGCGGATGTTGCGCCATTCCAACAGAGTGCTTTTATCCGTTTGATGGTTTTCCATCAGGCTTTGGGTCGGCCGCCAATAGTGCTCGTTATATTGCATGTAGCCGGTATTGCTCAAAGTCTTCAACAGAGAGTTCTTGCGGTCGTAGTAGTCGACCTTGTAAATGCGATACTCCCGCTGATCGAGCCAAACCACCTGTTTGGTGTAGCCGGAATAGCTATCCACGGGATAACGCTCGATCACAAAGCATGTCTCGTCGGCGACAGTGGGGCAGGCTTCTTCTGTCACATAGGCATAACGGTACTTTTCTACTTCCTGGGAGCTGAAATCCTCGAAGGCGAACTCGCTGCCCATAAACGGACCACTTTTGTTTTGAGAGGCGATCCGTTTGACCCGCTTCAAGGCCGGCAAGTAAAGCCATTGATCGTCTGCTTCCACGGTGTGCGAGTGGGTCAGCAGGGCGGTGCCACGCACATCCTTGGGCTGGTCGAAGGCCACGAGGTTCTTGTTACCGTCATTTTCCACTTCCAGAGACTTGATGCGCAGCACCCGGATGCTTTCCTCCCCTTGCTTGTTACGCAGTGTCATGGTCATGTCCGCCGTCAGACCGACCCAGCCACTGTCGTGCCGATCCGCCTGGCGGGCAATCTCCAGTCCTTGGTCCTCGGTGCTGCCGGCCCATGCCGTCATGGAAGCGGCCATCCCGAATATGAAGGTGCAAATGGATTTTTTTCATGGCGATATCATTTCCGTTTCTATTGTTAACTTATCCGAAGTTCAAGAAAAACCTTCGTGACACCCAGGATGGCAATACATCACCGGAATGGATTGATCATGTATTTACCTTCCGTCATGCACTTCAAATAACCATCAATCGAGGCCGGAACCTGTTCGAGCGATATCCTTTCCTTTACCGTAATCGCCATGCCCCGATGCAAATCGTTCTGCAGGCACAGGGCTATCTTGGCCATCCGCAGCTTGTTTTGCGCCATGGCCCATGGTGTCACCCAAAACCCCGATACCTTTTTGTTTCTGAAAATGATCGAGGACAGATCAATCGGTGGCGCTTCCTCCGACAGCCCACCGTAAATCAGCAGCTCGCCGCCCTCCGGCATGGCCGCCAGCATTTCGTTGGAGGCGGATCCGGCGAGAGTATCTAGCGCCAGGGTGACCCGATGACGCTGGAACAGGCTGTTCATCGCATCCTGATAATCGCTCTGGCTGCGGTCTATCACCCACTCCGCACCGAGTTCTCGGAGCAGTCGTGCCTGCTCCGGCCGGTCCACGATATTGATCAGGGTCATGCCAGCTTTTCTCGCCAGATGAAGCAAGCAACGCCCTAGGGCACTAGCGGCGCCGTTGTTGGCCAGAGCACGCGCCTTGCGAGTACGAGCCATATCGAGCAGCTTCCAGGCCGAAAGCGGATTGGCCATCAGCATGGCGCCCTGCTCGATATCGAGCCAAGGCAGCAGCGGAATGCACATGTCGGCTTTAGTGACCATGTACTGCGCCCAGGTGCCGGTATAGCCCTGAGCCGATCCGCACGATACCTTCTGGCCCAGTAGCATCCGCGGCATCACGCCGGATCCGGCGGCCACCACCGTACCAGCGCCTTCAATACCCGGCACCATCGGCGGCCGATCAACCTTGCCGTAACGCCCCTGCATGTACCAAAAATCGGCGGGCTGAATGGGCGCCGCTTCGATCTTGATCAGTACTTCACCCGCCTTGGGCCGGGGCACTGGCATCTCCGTCACCACCAGGTTTTTCATAAGATCGGTCTGGTCGCGGGGGAAGCGAGCACTAGGGTCAAAAAACTCCTTCAACTGCACCACTTTCATGGCTGCAGGGAGCACGTTCGCGGATACGTCGAATAGCCTCATGTTGCGTCCTTTACCGGTAACAAACTGCCTCTGGTCTTCCTAAGCGGCCCGAACGGATATCACACTGCTTGACTGAACTTCATCCGATAGTCACTAACGGTCAACCCGGTGATCTTTTTGAATAAGCGACTGAAGGAGCTGATATCGTCGTAGCCCACTTTCTCGATAATGTTGGACAGTGTTTCGCTAGTCATCTGCAAACGATTTTTAGCCGCTTCCACACGAACCTTCTGCAGATAGGAATTGGGCGCCTCCCCCGTTGCTAAGCGAAAACGGCGCTGAAAGTTGCGCATTTGCATGCCAAACCGAGAGGCGAGTTCATCAATAGTGAAACGGCTGTGGTAATTGAACTCCAGCCAATCCTGAACACGCTGGATCTGCTGGTCATTATGGTCCCTGACTGGGGTAAAAACTTCGTAGGGCGACTGAGTCTCCTCCTGCCGATTGAATATCATCAGTCGAGTGCAGGCATTCATCACTTCGTTATTACTCATCTGCTTGATAAGGCTCAGGCAGAGGTCGAAATAGGCTGTCGATCCACCTGCGCTGATAACGGGGCCATCCTTGACCACCAGCAGGTTCTTCTTCAATTCCACGCCGGGATAAAGTTGATGGAAGATCGGGGCTATTTTCCAGTGCGTTGTCGCGGAGCGACCCTGCAGCAGACCGGCCTCGGCCAACAGAAGGCTACCCGTACAGACACTGCCAATATAACAACCCTTCTGCGCTTGAGACTTCAACCAAACCGCCTGAGCCTGCAGTTTCGTCAACCGCTGTTTCACTTGCTTAAGGTCGTAGATTGCCGGCATCACCGGCGCAACGATGACGATATCGGTGTCGTCCAGTTCGGAACAGGCACCATCGGGCGTGATGCGCTGACCATTGTAGGCCACCACCGGCTCGCCCTTTTCAGTAATCACCTTGACGGAAAAGAAATGGTCGACCTCATCCCTATATAACTGATCTATGCAGTAGTTGGCGGTGGAAAAAATGTCCAACATGCCGCTGATACTGGAAGCCATACACTCGTGAGTGGCAAGAATCGCTAAATTTGGCATTTTTCATCTCTTACTTGCGATCGGATAGGTAGCACTATTCCGTTATACCCATCCCGTCGGCGGCATTCGAGAATCCGCCGGCGGCATCTACCACCGCCCTGCGGACTAGGCGAAAAACGCCTTCACCTGTTGCACGACTTCGCCATCGCGCAGGATCTTGCGATGTCCCAAGGACTGCGTGGTAATCAGCGTGCTGTTGTGCCAGTGCTTGCCGATGGCGAGGGATTGGCCATGGGCGATTTCACGGTCACCTTGGTCGTGGATGAGTAGCCCTTCCGCCTTCACCCGCTTTGCCAGTGAATCGATGGAATATTCCATCCATACATCTTGGCCAAACCGCGCCTCCAACAGCCGGCGATGTTCTTTCTCCACCTTGGTCGGCAGATCCAGCAGGGCGGAAAAATTCTTCACCGCGTTGTTGAGATTGGCCATGGGGCTGATGCACACAATCTTCTTGGCGTTGACGCCTAGTGCCGCTGCTCGCACCGCGCCAGTACAGCCCAACGAATGGGCGACGATGCCGTGCAGCTTGCAAATCTTGCTATCGACCAAGCTGATGATATCCGCGAATTCTCCAATGTGGGTTTGCTTGCCCGGCATACGGCCATGAGCTGGGCCGTCGAAGCACAGCACACGCAAGCCCAAAGAGGTGAGTGGCGCAACGAACTCGGACAACTGGGCGCTCCGACCTTCCCAGCCATGCACCAACAGCACGCTCTTTTCACCCATCCCCCAGGAATAGACCGGTACAGTCAGGTGTCCGGACTTCAGTTCGATCACCTCATCGGCATCGGCCAGAAACATCGCTGCCTGCGACGACTCTTTCGAGCGTCGCGGAGAAAACCACATGCTGTTAGCCCACTTGCCGGCACCTTTGGCGGACACCATCCCATAGGCTTTGAAAGCGGTACGCATCACCTGCAAAGCCAGCGGCACTTGCGCCGACTTCTTGGGTTTCTGGCTATCGGTGGAGGCTTGCATTGCATTGGACTTCACGGTCATGACACCTACCTTCTATTCTTGGGGTTGTAGAGCCGATCGCAGACCGGCTCGGTTCTCCATTTTCGCGCTCAGCGATTGGCTTCCAGAGCTTGCTCGCTAGCACGGGCCGAACTGGTCTCGGGCTTCAGCATCAAAAGCAACGGCGGTAACAACAGCAGCTCGGTGATCAAGCCTAAGAACAGCGCTATGGCAGACAACAGGCCCAGGTCGGCGTTGCGTGCGAAGCCGGACAGGCCCAGCACCAGGAAACCGATTATCAGGGCGAGCGATGAGACCCACAGCGCCACGCCCACAGTGCTGAATGCGTAGCGCACCGCTCCTTCCTGGGAATACCCCAGCTCGCGGATCGCGTACTGATACTTATGGAGGAAATGAATCGTGTCATCGACCACGATGCCGAGAACCACTACGACAGTAATGGTAAAGGACATACCCACCTCGCCATTCAGTACCGCCCAGAGTGCCAGCGCGACGACCATTGGCACGATATTGGGAATCAGGCTGAGCAAACCTAAGCGCAGCGAGCCCAATGCGGCGATCAGCAAGATGGCGATCAGGGCGAAACCAATCAACGTGCCCCAGATCATGCTGTCGACGGAACGCTGGGTGATGTGGGTGAACATCAGAGTCGTGCTGGCACCGGTGACGTCGTACTCGGGGCCATGACTATCCCACCAGGTAGCGATCTTCTGCTCCAGCTTGATGACATCCGAAGACATCATGTTGTCGAACCGAACGACCACCCGCGTGGCGTCCTTTCTCAGCGTGAGCTGATTGTTCAGATCCTGACCATAGGGCAAGGAGTTCTCGTACAGCAGGACATACTGCGCGGTCAGTTCCTTGTTATCCGGCAGGCGATACCACTCGCTGTCATCGCCGTGCATGTTCTTGTTGATGCGCTTGAGAGTGTCGGAGAAGGTCAGAACATGGCGGATTTCCGGCAGGCTGCGCAGCCACTGCGAGAATTCATCGACCTTGGCATTGAAATCCGGGCTGTAGATATCGTTTTCGCTGGCGTTTCTTCGCTTGATCGAATATTCGATGGAGTAGATGCCGCCGATGTTATCGGTGAAATAATCGCTGTCCTTGCGAAACTGGAAGCGCTCATCAAACTGCTCGACAAACTTCTCATTCAGGGTGTTCTTCGGAATGAGTAGGATGCTGCCGACAAGGACAACGGCGGTGACGATGAGAATGCCATTGCGTTTCGCGATGACGAAATTCGCCAGCCCCCTCATGAGATTCGTCATGCGGTCGTGCTTGCCGATGTCCTTCACCTGCCTGACCGGCAGGATCAAAATCAGCGCCGGCAAGAAGAACAGCGACAGGTAGAATCCGATGGTCACCGCGATGGCCATTATGTTCCCTAGCTCGCGATAAGGTGGCACGTCGTTGAAGTTCATCACCAGAAAGCCAATGATCGTGGTCAGGCTGGTAAATACAAACGGGCTCACGTTGCCCTTCACCGCCTCGATCACCGCGTTGCGTTTCGGCATTCCCTTGCGGTAGTCCTGCATGAAGCTGACCAGCATGTGCACGCAGTAGACCACGATCAAGGCCGCAACCACCGTCGGCACCACTGCGCTGACGGAATTGATCTTGTATCCCAGCCAGCCGACACAGCCAAGGGTGCTCAACATGCTCATGAGAACCACCAGCAAGGTGGTGGCGAGGGACATGAAGGACTTAAGGGAAAACGCCACCACCACAAGAATCAGCAGAAGCATCAAGGGCGTCAGTGTACCCATGTCGATCTTCGCCGCTTGACCGTAGGTGTAGCTCAGCATCGTCAGGCCGATCGGCTTAATCTCGATATCGCTATAGCGCGCCTGGATGGGTTTCATTATCTCCTGGGCCGCCGCCGCCACTTCCTTCACTTCATCGGGATGTTCGTTCTTGAGGTTGAAGGTGACGTAAATGGCCGCCGTATGCCCGCTAGTGGATACCAGATTGTTGACCAGGCTCGGCTCGTGCAGGGCGACCTGCTTGATTGCTTCGATCGATTGCGGGGTGAGGGCGGCGGGATCCTTCACCAAATTCTCGACCTTGAGGTCGTCACCATTCGCTTCGGTGTGCTGGAAGTTGGTGATCGAATCGACGCGATTGGAATACGGCAGCTGCCCTGCAGCTTCCGTCAGCTCATGCATCATGGCCAGCGCTCGCTGGGAGAACACCGTGCCATCCTTAGGAACGACGACGAACACCAAGTTATCCGTATCGGTGTAGCTGCTCTTGAGCTTTTCGTAGGCCAGCAACTCCGCATTGTCCTGGCCGAAAAAGATCTCATAGGACGACGTCACACCAATCTTCTTCGCGCCGTAGGCAGCGAGGAAAAACAGAGCGAAAGTCATTATGACGATCTGCCAACGCCATCTGGCGACCGCTAGTGCGATTTTCTCATTCACCGAACCTACTCCTTGAGTAATTTATATTGAATACGATCCAGATTTAATTACAGACACGCTTCAGAATGATCGGAAGTCCTTCCATGGGCTTCGAGAAGGGCAATATGCGATGCTTCGCCTCATAGCCATCGAATAACTGCGTGGCGAACTTCTGATAAAGCTGATGGCCGATCAGTTTGGCCTGCATTACCGAGAAATGTTGGCCGAGACAGATGTGCACGCCATGCCCATAAGGAATATAAAGATATTTGTGTTGCTTATCCTCGGCCCGCTCGGGCGAGAAACGCATAGGATCGAAGGAATCGGGATTGCTCCAGTATTCCGGCATGCGATGATTGAATTCCGGACTCACCCAGATTTGGGTATTGGCCGGGACCCTATGACCCATGATTTCGCATTCTCGCACCGTCCGCCGTGGAATCATGCGCACGGGAGGGAACAAACGCAGTGACTCCTTCAAGGAATAATCGATGAGTTCATGTCGATCCAGCTGGTCGTATTCACAAACATCGGCACCGATACTCTGTGCCTGCTGACGAATTTTGTCCTGCCATAATGGCTCTCGCGAGAGATAGTACCCCATGTTGACTATCGCCGAAGTAGAGGTATCGTGGGCCGCCACCAAAAGAAACATCATATGATCGACGATCTGCTGGTCGCTGAAATACTCCCCCTCCTCGGTTCTCGCCCGCGAGAATATACTGAGCATATCCTTGCCTTCAGCACGACGCTTCGCCGGAATAAGGGATTTGATATACGCAGAGAGATATCGGTGTGCCTTATCCCCTTTCCAGGTGGCGTTCTTATAGAAGGGGAAACGCACTAAAGCGACCGTTGCCTTGGTCATGTCGATAAAGGCATCGTTCAGTTTTTGGGATTCATGGTTCAACTCAACCCCAACAAAAGCGACGAGCGCGACATCCAAGGTAAGCTGCTTGATGACATCGTAGAAGCGAACGATCTGATTGTCCTGAAAGGCATTGATCCAATTCTGAATGATTGGATTCATTAACTCCGCGTAACCGAGCATGGCCTCCTTTTTAAAGGCCTCATTCATAATCTTGCGATGTAGTCGATGCTCGTCGAAGTCCCTCAGCATTAAGCCGTTGAATAAATAGCGACCAGCGATATTGGACCAACCCAGCTTGCTAGAGAAATTCTTCCCCGTGTCCTTAAAGATGATCTCGGCGGCTTCAGCTCCATGGAAACTGATGAAGTTCTCGAAAATCACATTACCCCGGTGCACAGGACCATAACGCTTGTCCAAACGCAAAAAATAATTGCGCGGCGAATTGAGAAACTCGATCGAGCTGCCAATCATCGGCCAGCCACGCTCTCCGGGGATATGGCTGATACTCTTCGTTGCTTTCAGCGTAGAGCCGATAGCGTGGCGCATATCCTGTGCCCGCTGCCTGACATCCACGATGTTTGCACTATTGCTTTCCATGTACTTTCTCCACGCGTACGCGCAAATGTTCCATTCTCTGCTGTCGCAGAAACCTCAACCGAAGGCGTGACAGGCGCCCCTAATGCGAGGAACACCATGCAGGCATGACTAGAGCGCGTTTATTAAATTCAGTCTATGAGATGGTCCGGGCGAACAACATGGTCGTATTTGACTTTCTTATGGCCAAATGCGAAACACCGAGACTGCCCGCGTGCCTTCCGCCTTATCCTGTGACCTAGTTAACGATTTGTTCCTCGAGGGCCATGAGCTCCTGCAGGATGAGGTCCACCAGCTCCCTGGGCCTTGCGATTTTGTCCTTGTTGATCGCCACGCCGAACTTCACCTGCTGGTGATAGGAGATGGTGCTGATCCCCATGCCCATCTCGCCGTGCGGCACCAGGAAGGACAGTTCCGCCACGCCATAGCCGGCATAGCGCAACTGTTGGGCGGGCCCGACGACATTGCTCATCACCGCGGTGGTGCTGTTGGCTGATATCGCGAGCATGGTTTGCTGCACCGCCCGCGGCAACCAACCCAGCACCCCCAGAAAGTCATAGACGACTAGGGGATGCAGGCGGTCCTTTAGGGCCTGCATGCGCTGCTTGGTGCTGCGCAGCCGTTTGACGGGCGACGCCTCGTCGATCGGCAGGTTCAGGAAGTAATGTCCAAAGACATTGCCGATCCGGTCCTGCTCCGTGCGGGTACGCAGATTAGCGGGCACCGTGACCCTGAGGGTCGACTTGTCGGGATTGCCGCCGTGCTGCTGCATGTAGCGTCGCAGCCCCCCGCTGATGCAGGCGCTGGCCACATCATTGATGGTGCAGTCGAAGTGCTTGCCGACCGCTTTCAGACGCGCCAAGGGGACGCTGTCGGACACAACCGTCTGCTTGTCAGGCGTTGCCCGCCCCTTGTACAAGGTACGGCTATCGGGCAGGAGCGTGAGTATTTTCAATAGGTCGAACATGTACTTGAGCCATTTCAGCTCGCTTAATCGCGCGTGCTTCGACCCGGCGCCGGACAGGGCCAGGGTTGCCGGCAAGGGCTCATCGTTCAGTACCTGCAATACGCCCACCAGGGCGGCGCCATCGGCATAGCCATGATGCGTTCTCATCAACAGAACCGAGCAGCCGTCGACATCCTTGAGCACATGAAACTGCCAAAGGGGCTGACTCTCGTCCAACGGCTGGCTCACCAGGCTGCCCATCAACTGATCGAAAGCCTGCTGTGAGCGCACCTCTTGGGCATGCACCGTGAAGTGCCGTGACGTCTTGATGACGGACTGCTCCTGCCATGTCCGCTGTCGCGGAACACAGCGAAAACGCTCGATCGATGTCATTTTTCGATAAAGATGATCGATGAGCCGCTGCGGCTCAACGACCTCGTCAAAATGGAACAAGGTATTGATGACCATGCCTGGATTGCCCATACGCAGCCAGGCATTATCGATCGCTGAAATGCTCTCAGGGCCCAAGCGGAACAATCGCGCCACGTGCTGCCCCATACGGCCAATGCTAGCGTTCAAATTCACGACGTCTTAACTCCATCAGATGAAAATAGACTTGCTCAGGTTATGACTCATATTGTCGAGTGACCGCGGCGCGTAAATGCTCACCATCCAGACGCTGACGCCGAGCCGCAGGCGGTGGAACTTGTCGTCTTTCGATAATCCAACATGGTCACCCCCGTGCTGCGTTTGAATAGACGACTAAAGGAACTGAAGTCGTCATAACCGATTTTTTCAGTTATTTTAGTGACTGGAAAATTAGTCATCTTCAACCAGTTTTTTGCCGATTCAATGCGTAGTTCTTGCACATAAGCAATGGGAGTTACTCCCGTGGCCAGTTTGAAGCGACGCTTGAAATTCCGTGGCCCCATGCCGAAAAGTTCCGCCACTTTCTCTAAATTGAACTTGGTGCGGTGATGCCTAGCTAGCCAATCCTGTATCTGTTTTACCTTAAAATCGCTGTGATTATCGGCAAATGCCTTCACGCCATGCGTTGAACTCTTGCTCGCTTCACGACCATTCTCGTATCGCCGACTCAACGCCATGCGCTGCTCGCACTCGAAGGCGATATCGGAATTGCCCAATTTTTCGATAATGTAAAACGAAAGATCTATGTAAGACAGCGACTCACCCGCACTAATGATGAAGTTGTCCGACATGTTCAGTTCGGTATTGACGACGTTGATCGCAGGGTATCTATCCTGAAGACAAGGAAACATTCGCGAGTGAGTGGTGGCCGTCATTCCATTGAGAAGCCCCGTCTCGGCAAGAATAAAAGTACCCGTACTGAGGCTTGCCAAACGACATCCCTGATCGTGCTGCTTGCGAACCCACTGCGCACAACTTGCGAACGCGTCCGCATCCAATTGACCTTTGTCGATGGTCTGGAAAATTTCTGGAATGATAATGTAGTCCAATCGACCAGCGTTATTGAAAGACGCATCTGGAAAAATGGGCTGATTATTGGAGGCCACCAACGGCCGGCCATCCTCGCTAACGATTTGTATATTGAAATTGAACACTGCGCTATCTCCGTAGAGATCGACAACGCAATGATTTGCTGTTGAAAAAATATCCAGCACTCCACTTATCACCGACGCCGTGCATCGAGGATAAGCAACCAATGCAATGTTTGCCACGACAATATCGTCCATAAAGACATCACCACAAGACAGACTACAGCAAGTTTTTATTCAAATTACAATAACAGGAGATACAGGACCATTAACAATACAGCCCCATTCAAAATAGCTATTGCATGAACGCCAGAAATCAAACGACATTTGTTTATTCATGACTTAGGCCTTCATAAGGCAGTGCTTTATTAGGTCTGCCACCTTCTCCGGCCTTTCTTCATGCACCAGCAGTTTCGCCTTATCCAATGAATAAAAGCCGCCCCTCCTCTTGAATTGATGAGCCATGTCGCGCGCCAAGGGCTCTGGGAAAGTCGGATCATCGGAACCCCAGATTAAATGGACCTTAGCGTCGATGGCGCCGTGCGCACCGGCAAGATCATCGATCTGCTTCCAGTCTAGGCCGGTCAAATATCGACGCTGACCATTCAATTTACGGTGGTCATTAAGCAAGGGGCGGATCATGTGCTGATAGAAGCTTCCATCAATTAAGCACTTATCGTAGAAGCATCCATTGAAGCCCATGGACGATCTTCGATACCATTTGCTTTTTAGGAGAATGTTCAAACTAGTTTCCACACCGGGCACATGCATCAGCCACCGATACAAGGGAATCCACGGTGGGCGATGACCAGGGATCTCCGTGTTCATCAGGATGAGATGTTGCAAGTGTGGGGTGAGATCGCCCGCCATCAGGCGAGCGATGCTTCCCCCTGTATCGTGTGCAACGATTGAAAAGTTCGGTAGGTCGAGCTGCCTGATCGCCTGCACAAGCGTCGCGGCCTGATTGGTGAAGGAAAAGTCGGCACGACTTTCCCAGCGCGATTCGCCACAACCCAGCGAATCCAGCACCCAGCAAGTGAAGTGGCTTTGTAAGTGCGGTACCAGTTTCCTATAGGTCAGACCGCTCAAAGGCCAACCATGCAGAAATATCAGGTGGGGTCCGTCACCTACGCGACGAAAAGCGATTTTGCCGGCGTCTGTAGAGGCAAAATGAATCGGGGCATCTATGAAGGCCTGTGCGACTGGAGATGTTTCCATAGCTCGATGATTTCCTTATCGGCACGATGGCATCCAGGTACGCATTCGCGCACGCCCCTGAAGGCAATTGCGAACGCGGTCCAATTGACGTGTGAACTTAAGAGAGGGAAGGGCTAAACATCTGCTCTCACGCCCTGACAGGGCGCTTGCTCAGATTGGCTACGACGTTGTAGCCGAGAGGGTGTTTCTCAGATTGGCTACGACGATGTAGCCTGCTGCGGACAAGTGAAATGGTCTGCCTGGCGTTCGCACTTCATCACCCAGCAGCGCATGGGAAGAAGTTAAAAGAACGAAGCGCGCCATCAAATGGTTGATTTTGCAATTCCATGGTCGTTTGCGAAATCAATCATGAAAACTTTGATCCAGTTTACAGTAGTCATCAGCTTTCATTGACGCCAGGAGCCGAATGTCGAACGCAGCTCTCATCACCCACCTGGGGTGGCGCGCGAACGAGAGGCTCACCTCTCTAAGAGCGCAGGACGAATAGAACCGCCATACCCTGGACAATGAGCATGGCGGAGGGCGGAATCAGGCGGCGGCTTGCAGCCTGACGACGATTTCGGCGAGTTCCTTGATGTTCTTGACATCCCAGAACAGCGACGGCTCTAAGACAACATTATCCATACGTTCACTCAGTTCGCCCGCCAGCATAGCGGCTTCGACGGAGTCGAACCCATAATCGGCGAAGGACCTTTCGATATCGATTTTTCCTTCGTCGATATCGGTTTCCGCGCTGATCCAGCGGATGATCCATTGCGCAACCTCTTCGACGCGATCAAGGCTCAGCGTGCTATTCATGACTTCTCGGTACCTCCTGTCGGTGAGCGATTTAAAAATGCGGCCATGCCATCGTCAAAGCGCGAGTTGACGACTTCGAGCGCCCCATCCAGCCACAATTGCTTGCAGCGACGGCGCTGGATCTTGCCACTGGAGGTCTTGGGCATGCCGCCCTTGCGCACTAGGATCAACCCATTCAATCTCACACTGTGCTGGCGCGAAAGAGTGGACAGCAGTTGATCGAAAATAGCGCCGGCCTGCTCGTCGGTGAGGCTCATGTCATCCACTTCCGCCACCAGAACGACCTTTTCCATTCGGCCGTCATCGAACGAGAAGGCCGCCGTGCAACCGCGTCTGAGGCGGGCGTTAGCGGTTTCGGCGGATAGCTCCAGATCCTGCGGGTAATGATTGGCTCCATTGAGGATGATCACGTCCTTCTTGCGGCCGACGACATAGAGATTCCCCGCGTGGACGAAGCCCAAATCGCCGGTGCGCAGGAACGGCCCCGCCCCTTGCGTATAGGCCTGAAAATCCATTCGGGTGGCCTCCTCGGCCTGCCAGTAGCCCTTGGCCACGCTATCCCCCTTGACCCAGATCTCGCCGACGACCTCCTCGCCCAGAGTTTGCAGGGAATCGCCATCGACGATGCGGATATCCTGATGCTCGGTGACCACCCCGGAACTGACCAGCTCCTGTCGCCTGCCCACAAACGCCTCATCGACCAGCACCACCCGTGCGTTAGCCAACTCGTCGGCATCGACATTAATGCAGATGAGCTCCTCGAACTTGGTTACGCCAGTCACCATCAAGGTGCCCTCCGCCAGTCCATAGCAGGGAGAGAAGCTATGGATATCGAACCCACAGGATTTGAAGGCCTCGGCGAATTTGACCAGTGTCGAGTAACGGATCGGTTCTGCGCCATTGTAGGCAACTTTCCACGACGAGAGATCCAGCTGCTTCTTCTGCTCCTCGGTGATCTTGCGCACACAGAGTTCGTAGGCGAAGTTGGGGGCCCCGGAGGTGGTCGCCTGATAATCCGAAATCGCCTTCAGCCAGGCGAAGGGGTTCTGCAGAAAGGTCAAGGGCGACATCAGGACGCAGGGACGGCCAATGTACAAAGGCTGGAACACATTGCCGATCAGTCCCATGTCGTGATACATCGGCAGCCAGCCACAGACCAGCAGGGAACCATGACGCGTCTTGAACGCGTCCTGGATCACCTCCATGTTATGCAACAAGTTGCGATGGGTGACCATGACACCCTTCGGGTCGCCCGTCGATCCCGACGTATACTGCAAAAAAGCCACATCGTCCGCGGCCAAGTCCGGTCTTCTCCAAGCATCCAGCGGCGCGTCCGCTCGGTCGGAGGCGATGCAAACGATCTGCTGGGCCAGTCCCAGCTGCTGCAACCAGGCCTGGATCATGGGCAAGAGCGCGGAGGTGGTCAGTACCGCCTTGGCCGCGGAATTCAGCAATATCTTGTGAACCTTGTCCTTTTCCCTTTGCGCCAGAGGCGGGAACACAGGCACGGCGGTAACACCGGCGTAGACACAGCCGAAAAACGCCTCAATGAACTCCAGGCTCGGTGGATACAGCAATAGTACATTGCCCGCTAGGTGTTGCTGCTGCAATTGCGTAGCGATGCTTATCGCCTGCTGCTTCAGCCTGGCATAGCTGATCGAGCGATTATCCCTGGCCGCCGAACCAATGAAGGCCAGCGCGGTTTCCTCTCCCTGCAGCTGGACGCGCTGATCGATCATGTCCATGAACGTTGCAGCTTCAACGATTTCAGGACAGTGATATTTAGACGGTGTCTCTAAATTGAACGTCATGATTTTATCCTTGTGCCCTTGGTCCCTAGCCTGCCTTATGCCGCCGACTGGATCGTCGTGTCGACGCGCGGATCAGTATTAATCATGTCCACCCCATCGCTCAGAAACTTCCGAATCAGGGAAGTCACGATCTGATGCTGTTCCTTGTGGATGTAGTGACTACCGCCTTCGATCTGAAAGCCAATGGCGTTCCTGAATTGCCGAGTCACTTCGATACCCAGTACCGGCGAGGCAATTTCGTCATGGCTGCCAGTTAGTAGCATCACCGGTTGATGAATCTTGGGTACATAATCAATGACATCATGCTTCCAGAACTGCAGCAGCTGACGGCTGTAGTTTAGGATGCTGGTTTCCGATACGAATGGCGCCATCAGCAATGGCCGCAGGTTGCGATCAACCATGCCCAGCACGTTCTTGATGCTCTCATGGGCGCCCGTTTCCGACACACCGAAACGCTCGGACTCATCACTGCGATCGGCGAAATAGGCATTCATCGATTTGATCAGGGAGCCGGCGGCTTCTGGTTTACGGTCGACCAGCTTGCACAGAGGTTCCATGTTGCGCTCGTAGCGGGTATCGCCACTAAAGCCGGAAACGCCCTTGAACGCCGGGGTAATGAAGGTCAGTGAACGTATAACCTGGGGATAGCGATCAGCCAGCTGAATTGACAGCTTCGGCCCCGTGCACCAGCCGATGGTATGGCAATGGGATAAGCGCTCGGCTTCGATGATCGCGCAGGCGTCCCGGATGTGGTCCTCGGTGGTATAGAAGCTGCTCATACCGCCATCGCTCACCGAGGTGCCACGAATCTCCCACACCAGCACACGATAATTCGCCAGCAGATCGCCCAGCACGTCGTTCCAGAAGTGCAGGCTTTGGCCATAGGCATTGATCACTAGAAGGCTTTCTGTGCCATGGCCTCCTCGATAATAGGTAAGATCTCCATTATCTGCGGCAATAGATACCTTTTCCATTTTGTTGACCACGCTTTCATGCAGGGCGCCGCGGGCGTCGTTCCTGGAAAACTCGTCATAGTAAGTCTCCGCCAAAACCGCCAGCCGCTCTTTATCTATCGCATACCACGCCCTGGCCGGTTGGAAGAATTGGCTGGATTCAGACCGGTCGAATTGGTATTCCGTATTGAAATAATGCTCGAAGCCGCCAACTTGTTTGCGCACCAGATGATCGAGCGGTTCAAGCTGCATTTCGTCGCTCACCGTTTCGATGCAAATGCCAACGGTTTCCCCTAGCTGACACACCAGATCCTTCACCGGTATCTGGCTGTCGTTCACAATATGGAAGGTCTTGTTCAAGGACGTCGGCGCGGCCTGGATGCGGTTGATCTGATCCACCACGTCGTCGATGTACACCAGGTTAAGCTTGGCATCGGGATTGCCGATCAGCAGTTTCACCGGAAACTTGGTCAAATAGCCGGGGATCTTGCTTTCGATCTCGTTCTTCATACGCCCGCAGATGGTGAGCAGACCATAGAAGCCAGTGTCCGTGTTGCCACGGGCCGTTTTGGAGTTAGCCACCACCATCGACGGGCGAAAGATCCGGTAGGCCAAGCCCTGTTCGTCTCCCGCCTGTCGCACCATCGCCTCGCTGGCGCGCTTGGCATCCTCGTAGGCGTTGTTGGTTTCGAAAGCAGTATCCGTCGGACCTTCCACGATGAAGCCGCTGCGTTTGCCCGCCACGTAGGCGGTGCTGATGTAATTCAGCTCGCAGCCCGGCCAACGCTCGGCCAGCGCGATGATCTGCCGTGTTCCCTCCTGGGTGGTCTTGATGATGTGCTTGCGCAGCTTGTCGGTGAAGCGCAGCATGGCTGCGAAATGCCAGATCTCGTCGATGACGACCTCATCGACGAACGACGCCTCCAGGCCCAGCTGCTGCTGTGTCACATCGCCCTTGACCACGCGTACTCGTTGTTCGAGCGCGCGGCAAAAATTTTCGTCGCTCACCTCGCCGCCCGCATCGACACAGGCCCTTTGCAGCGCCCGTTGCACGCGCTCCTCTGCCGAGGCGTTGTGTGTCGCCCGAGCGATGCAATAGATCACGGCATCACTATTCATTAGCCTGTCAAAGACATAGTGACTTCCAATGTAACCAGTGCTTCCGGTAATCAACAGCTTCTTCATTGCAGTTGTCCTTAATCGCAACTCATCATGTTATGGAAGAGCGTTTTTCCTGCCCGTCGCGGGCGTGATCAGCCAAGCATCTTCTTGAAGTGGTAAAACACTATGTCCATGCGTTCGCGCAGGTAGAAACGGTGCGCGCCATGCCGTTGCACGCCTGAGTCCAGATGCAGCTCGCTGCACCCCTGTTCCTTGCCGATGCCCTCAACCCACTCCAGCATCATCTTGCCGTAACCATGGGATCGGGTATCGGTCCGCGTCACCAGATCATCGATATAAATGAACTTGCCCCAGGCCAGCGACGCCGCGATGCGAAAGCCCACCACGCACTGAATAACGCCGTCGTTAATCAGATAGGCGATTTGCAGCCCCGACGGCATCGCCTCGGCTTTCAAGAATGCCAGATAGGATTCCGGCGTATGTTTGTCGCGCAAGACCGACATGACCTCATAGGTCGCCAACAGCTGTTCGTCGGTCTTGGCCAGTAGAATTTGCATATAAAGCCTCGTATTTCATTTAATCAATCGTTATGCAGCCATTGCGATCAGATCGCCGACGCTACGCACCTGGGAAATCGAGCCGACATTGAAGCCGCTTTGACCCAGCAGCTCTTCCAACGCCAGGACCAACAGCATGAAGCGAAGGGAGTCGATTCCGATTTCCTGCAAGGACAAATCTTCCGCAATCTGGTCGACCGGCAGGCTTGGCTCGGTATGCTCGCTGATGAGCGCCAAAATCTGTTGTTTGATATTCATTTATCGCCTCGTCATGATCTAATTGAGGTTCAGCAATGCCTTGCTGTTCTTATAAAAAATCCAATCCAGCTCTTCCGTGGTGAGAATCTTGTCTTCCACGGCCTTATGGAAAGCATTAACCCAATCGGTCTGATTGCCATAGAAGCGGTGGATGGGCCAGTCGGTGCCAAAGAGGATCTTGCGCAACAAGCCCTTGCTTTTGTGCCACTGCAAGATGTCGGTGAAACGCTTGCGTCGGAGCTCTGACTGAAAGCCCGACATGTCCAGGAACACGTTGGGGCGATACTCCGCCAGGACCGAGGCTTCCTCGTACAGCACGGAGCCCGCATGTCCCAGGATGAAGTTCACCTTGGGAAATAGTCGGGCGGCATCATCGACTTCGATCGGCCAGGAGTATTTGAAACTCAGGGCCGGCGTGGTCGGCCCGACGTGCGTCAAAACCGGCAACTGATAGTGGGAACAAATTTCGTAATAGTCGAACAGCCGCGGGTCGCTGGGCGAGAAGCCGCATGGCGGATAGATCTTCAGCCCAGCGAAGCCATAGTCGCGGATGGACTTCTCGAAGAGATCGAGTCCAGCGCGACCCCGGTTAGGATCTATGCCGGCAAACACGATGAAACGACCGGGATGCCGCGCTGCCACCTCGGCATGATGCTGATAGACGCTTTCCAGATCGTCGAACTCATCCTGGTAGCTGTAGGCGAAATCGATGATCAACAACACTGCCTTGTCGATGCCGGCGGCGTTCATTTCATCTATGTACTGATCGCACAGCGGATCGTTATTGAGCCGCTGGAACAACAGCTGCAGTCCCTTGGACTGAGGCGGCGTGAGTTCCCGCGGCGCATTGCTTTCGATGTTGCGAATCCAGCCATCGAAGAAACTCATGGGCACCGCTTTGCTGCACGCGATGTGTGAATGGCAATCGATAATCACGAATCGTTCCTTATACCAATGCGGCGAGCCGGGCGCGCACGATCTTTCCGGTTGGTGTCAGCGGAATCTCCTCAATCATGCGGATTTCGTCCGGCAGATGCTTGCTGCCCAGCGCCAGCTTGATCCTTCTCACGATCTCGTCGTTGTCGGGGGCGTCTGGCGTTTTGAACAGCACGATCCGATCGGGCACCGCCGGGCTGACGATCGATACCGCCGCACAGGACATTCCCGCCAGGCAGCTCTCAATGTCCTCCAGATGCACCTTCTCGCCACCACGGATCACCATGTTCTTTTTGCGACCAGCGATGAACAGGTAGCCATCCTCGTCCAGGTAAGCTACGTCCCCAGTTCTGAACCAGCCGTATTTGTCGAAGAGATCGCTGAACTGACCCGCATCCTTGAAGTAACCCAGCTTGATGACACTACGACCGGTTATTTCGATTTCACCCGCGACATTGGGACCGGTTTGATTGCCATGGTCATCGATGATGCGCAGCGGCAGTATCGGCTTGCCACAGGAACCGGGGCGAATGGCATGACGGGGCGAGATGGCGATGAAGCAACAGGCTTCGGTCATGCCATAGCAGGGAATCAGGACATGCCCTGTCGTCGACTCGTAGGCCGTTCGGACCTCATTCGCCAAAGGCGCCGCGCCGCTGATCGCGAACGCGACTTGCGACCGGGTAAAATCGATGCGGAGCCGGCTGATGATGTTGAAAATGAGAGGAACGGCACTGTAGGAGCGGATGGGATAGGCCGTCAGCTGCTCCTGCAGCAGAGCCATGTGGCGCATTTCGAAGTTCGGAAACACCACGCAATAGGCACCGCTGAGCAAGGCAGGAAAGACATCGCTCACCAGCGTAAAGGTGTGATAGGGCGGCAGTACGCTAGCCGTCACATTCTGCCGGCTATCATCGCCTGTGCAGTAGGGCAGCTCCCGCAGGCCGCTCTCCGCATTGATGAGTAACTGCTCCGCCGCCAGCAGCACGCCCTTGGGCTTGCCGGTGGTACCGGAGGTATAGATCAGCAGTGATCCCGTGATCGAGCGGAAATCATAGCCTTCGTCCGCCTCGACCAGGGCGTCGAAGAAGGCTTGAATGGGTAGCGCGGCATAGTCCGCGGGAATTTCGATCTCCGCGTCTTTGATAACAAGCAGCGGCGCCGAGTGCGCCAGCACCACGTCCAGCTCCGTCGCCGTCAGCTCCGGATTGAGCGGATTGACTACGACACCGCAGGCCAGGGATGCCAGAATCACAGCAATGGTCTGGCATTTGTTTCGGCTGATGATCGTTACCACGAGAGGCTCGTGCGCCTCCTTCCCGACACGGCCATTCGCCGCATCACCGAGCCGTGCTGGCGCCAAGTCTTCTGCTTTCTCCGCCAATAATTGGCGCAGATTCAGCTCCAGTCCTCTCAAGTTACCATAGCTGATCTGGGCATCGGTCAGCGCATCGACTAAGGCCATTGTTCTATTGAATGACATTTATCCAATCCTTAACTAGCAATTCGCCTTGTACCAATCCTTGGAAAAAGATTGAACGGCCAACGCACAATTCTTTGCCAAGGCAATATCCATCATGCTCTGGTAGATGGACCGCAGATACGCGGTATATTCCCTGGCGCGCATCAGTTCTTTATCGTTGTAAGGCGCCCCGTCCATGCGCATCAGGCGCAAATCGACAACACCGTACTGCTTCCTGCCATTCACCATCAGGCCCGCCGGCGAGCGGATGCTATATCGCACCCGAGCCATGCGATGACCGCTGTGATGCTGATCCGACCATTGCGCCGTATCGGACATTCGGGGTGGCAGATAGAAGTGACGGCCTTCCGGCACACGCTCCAAGGGGCAATGGCCAGGCGTGTAGTGCCAGCTGTTGAAGGTCATGCGCCCCGCGATGGCATAGACGATGCGAAACAGCAGGTCACCGTCACTGGACAGCTGCTGACGCACCTGCGGGCTGGGGAATACAGCGCAAAAGTAGTCGGTCGTGGGCAGATCGCAGATGGCCTCGTAATGTTCCTGCGCGAACATTTGACTCCAAGCCATCAGGTCGCGTGGCGAGCGCGTCATGCCGATATCGGATGCCAGTTCCTCGACGGCGGATAACACCACCATCTTGAGCAGTTGCTCGACGGCACTGAGATCGTGTTCCGGCGCGTACCGCTCGGGATGGTCGGCGATGGCCTGGATCACCGAGGCAAACAGCTCATCGATGTCAGCGAACCGGGCCACATGGATGCCATAGCGGTCTTCGATGTAACTCCGCACCTTGTCGGGCATGTTACCGACGCTCAGGTCGAGCGCCGCACGCGTGGCATAGCGCTCCGTTTTGTGGAAATTGAGACCGTTGACATTCCGATAGATGAAATGCTCCTGGCGTACCCACGCCTTCAGCTCCTTCAAATACTCGGCCTTGCGCTCGAGACTGAACAGGGAGAAGACCGTTTTTTTCTGCAGCAGCGCTTCATACTCATGGATTTTTTCGTTGAAGTGCTTATCCAGGATCAGTGGTGTTAGCTGCCGGCCGTTGAATTCCTCGACCCGCTGATTCGCCTTGGCGATGAGATATATGCAGAAAACAGCAAATTTTTGCTGAACGCTCCATTGCTCGGGCGCCAGAGAGCGCAGATCCGTCAACAGGTGTCCAGGAAGATGTTTGCCACCCTTGGCAAGCAAATTGTTGTATTTGTCGAAATTGGTGAAGGTGTGATCCGAGATGTATAAAAGAACGGGATCTATGTGATCTATCGCATGATAGACCCGTTCGAACATGATCAAGATATCCACACCGGACATTGTGGCGAAGAACTCTTCTACGATCTTTTTCTCGCTATCCAAAACGCTGGCATGATCGATGATTGCCTGCTCGACCAGCTCCACCTGTTCATCGACCAGAGTGACCCTTGCGAATACACGACAGCAAGCCGACTCGGGGAGCTTATTGTCCAAATAAATTCGGCCATAGTCCCATACGCCCAAATACCAAGCGCTTCTATCGCCTTCATCCGCATCATCCGCCGAACAGGCGCTGAGTCTGTTCGCGCCGGCAAGATTCAAAACCGTCTGTTGAATGGGAGACAGGCTTTGCAGGCCAAACTCTACAAGCTGACGACCATCCAATGAGACCAGATTGTCGATAGCCTCGCTCAAGCATAATCCTGTGGCATTGGCCGCGCGGATCTTGCTTATTATTTTCGCGAAATCAGGGCTGTCCAACAATTGCGAGGCGACGTTCTCTTTGGATTCAACACTGGATGCCAGCACTTGAAATATCCTTATTTTCAAATTATCTGTTTGACTACCATCTGTCGTAGTGAAGCTGACGGGCCTTCACGCCGGACTGAAGCAGCATGTCGACAACGGATTCAACGGATTGCTTGCCGCCGGCCACATATATATCGCAGGAATCCACGCGATGACCGATGATGTCCGGAAGAATGTCCTGAACATACCCCACCTGCCCCCACCAATCGGGTGTCTCTGGTCGGGATAACACAGGCACATATTCGAAGTTTGGATGGATGGATTGCAAATCTCGCCAATAATCATCCAGATAGAGACCGTGCTCCGAACGCGCGCTCCAGAGCAAATAGCACTTCCCAGAACCGTTCAAACGCAGCGCGTATTCGAGCAACCCTTTGATCTGACTGATGCCGAGCCCAATGGCGACAAAGATGGGCGTGCGTTGTGATTCGACATTGAGCACGCAGCTTCCGAAAGGACCCTGGATGCTAATTTTATCCCGATTCGTCAGCAGCTCATGTAGCTGTCTATTGCGAAAACTTAATTTATCTATCTTTATATGAAATTCAAGAATGTTTTCTTCGTTAGGAATTGAAGCGATCGACAGCGGATAACTATCCTGGTCATTGAGAAGAATGGCGTACTGACCCGGTTGATATTGAAAATTATCGCCTGCATGCAATTGCATCTTAACCGTCACAATGGAGTCATTTACAGCCGTCCGCTCAACTAGGCTCGCCTGCACACAGTCAACCTGAGCTGGCCGGATCACGTCCTTCATATTGACAGAACTCCATTCCTTAGAGATGGCAAAATTTCGTCTTTATATTATCGCAACATTAGCGACGCGCCATCTTATATATGCCGCCCCTCATTCGCCAACATGAATTTTCATAATTGCTGTTTGCTTAACACAAATTTTTCATATCACCAGTCTAATGCGATAATTGCTTCGCCTAATTGTCACTTTCAACCAGTTCGCAACGCTCATCTGAATATTGAAAAGTCGTAAACGCTCACATCCAGGACTCCGCGATGGGGTCGCGTCCCGGCTCATGCAGCACCTGCAGGTGGGTTTCATCGCAGTGCAGCACCGGGTGTTCCCGCAGCGTGTCGCGCATGAACCTGAGCAGCGGTTGCAGTTGCTCGCCGAACTGGATCATCCAACGCGCCGGGGGTCTGGCGAGGGGTGCCGATGCAGTGGCGGCTACCACGCGCAGCAGATTGATCGGGGGCGGCTTACGTTTGCCACGACGCTTGATTGGTACAGCGATTTCTTTGGCTTCGGCGCCGCTTGGCGTGGCGCCCGACTCTTCGATCAGCTCTTCGGCCTCGTTGAACATCGCCAATTGTGGTGATGTCGACATCTTCAGGACTGCGCTCGGGCTTGGGGGAGAACAGCTTGTGGTGTGCAGGGCGACCTGCTCTTGAAGTTGCTCTATGTGAGCACCTTTGCCGCCGCCTGATCACTGACCAGTAGCAGTAAATGCTTGAGCAGGATTGGGTGGTTTCGGGCACGGAAATCATGCCATGGACTACATCGGTTCAGGTCGCGAACCGCGGGGGGGGGGGGGGGGGGGGGGGGGGGGGCAAAATTGGTGCGGACGGTTGCGCCACAGGTTAACGCCATCGGGTAGCCAGTTCAGTGCGTCGACCACCAGCTTGATGGCCTCGTCGCCGATATCGGGCTTGCCCCTTTGAGCCACTGGCAGAAGCTATTGCGCTCCCAGTAGAGGATCTTGACCTGACTGCGGGTGCGATTGGGGAACACGAACAGCACTGGGTTGAACACTTCCACTTTGATATCCAGCCCGATCAGAGAGGCCAGGCCGTTAATGGACTTACCGAAGTCGACGAGCTCTGGGTAGGGGTAGACCTTCTACACCTTGGTGCTGGGACGCATCATGATGATGCCCCACAGGGGAAAGCAGGGAACTCAGCATCCGGAAACAGACAGCTCAGCTGAAGGCGAGGCTTATGGAATGGCTACGAAAAGTACCCCGCCAGACAATAACAAAAACAGCACAAGACTGCCCGTATCTGACAAATTCATTCGAATTTTAAATTCTGCGATCTATTTAACAATGATATGGGCATTGGCTGTTTAAACGTGAAATATTCCGTTTGCACCTGTCATTTTTCACCAACATATTACACTGACCACCGCGCGCGCCGGAGAAACATGCTGCGCCCGCCGCCGCCTTATCAGTGCCTGTATCAATAATTAAAAAAACCGTTTTATTTCAATGAGATACAAAAAACAATCGTAGGCTCGATGCGCTTTTTTTCAACGCCGTAGGTCGCTTCGGCATCCTGCCGACGCGCACCCCTGCAATTTGGAAAGCGCGGAGTTAATGATTAAAGTCCGCGACCGTGTAGAAGTAAACGCGCACCAACAGGTTGAATTCAATGTCGCCTGTTATTGCCTGACTTATTAGTCAAGATCATACCATCAATAAGGAAGGGGTCATGGAGCAACAAGCAGGAAAGCAACCTATCGACTGCGTCAAAATCGCCAAGGACATGTTCGATCTGGTGCGAAAAAATGCCGCTGAGATAGAGGAGAAAAGACGGCTGACCGACGCGGTTCTCGACGCCCTACAGCAATCCGGTATGTACTCCGTCAACGTCCCCGATGAGTTCGGCGGCACCTCGCCCAGCCCCCGCGCACAATGCGAGGCCATCGAGGAACTGTCCCGGGCTGATGGTTCGGTGGGCTGGTGCTTCATGGTGTCCACCGGCTTCAACTGGCAGGTGGGGCACGACTTCGGCAGTCAAGCCATGGATGAGGCGTTTGCCGATATCTCTAAGCACGTCGCCGGCTCGTTCATGCCGTCGGTCATGGCCAAGCCGGTGGATGGTGGCTACATCATCAACGGCCAGAGCAAATACAACAGTAACGTGTATGGCTCCGGTTTCAAGTTCGTCAACGCAATGATCCAGGATCCGTCCAAACCGGCCAATATCAAGGCAGGTGAAATGCCGGAGATTCGCGCCATGCTGGTCCCCGACGCAGACTGCGAAATCGTGGATATATGGAATGTGCTGGGTTTGCGGGGATCGGGCTCCAACGATGTGCGCATCGTCAACAAATTTGTGCCGGCCCATCGCACCATCAACGTGACTGAGTCGATTCACAAGCCGGAAAGCGCCCTGAACAGCCCCATCTACCGACTGCCCTATATTCCCTGGACCGCGTTCCACACCGCGGCGGTGGCGGTTGGGATTGCCCAGGCGGCTTATGAGCACTTCGTCAGGCACGTGAAATCCAAGGTTATGCTCAGTAACAAACTGCAATCCCAGGCGGCCTTCCCCTCCACCAAGTTCGCCATTGCCGACGTGGCGACCAGCATTCGCGCGGCTCGTACTCACCTGTTGATGACGGCGGACGAGTGCTGGGAGATCGCTCAGTCGGGGCGGGCCTTCACGCTGGAAGAACAGGCGCACATGCAAATGGCCGCCTATCACGCCACGGATGTCTCGGTGAGAGCCGTGCAACAGATCTTCACTGTCTGCGGCGGCGGCGCCATCTTCGACAGCAACCCGATTCAGAAATGCCTGCGTGACGTCCTGTGCGTGCGCCAGCATCTGTCGGTCTCGCCCGACCGCTCCCTGGCTTCGATAAGTCGCCGGCTACTGGAGCTGCCGCTGGAACCGCATCAGCCTTTCGATTGATGCGACCAGATCTGGGTGAAGCCAGGGCTTCATCCAGTGCACCACCAATTCCCATCTTTTCCTATTAAGGGCTTCAGCCATGCCTTTCGTAGTCACCGAAAGCTGTATCAATTGTAAATATACGGACTGTGTTTCCGTCTGCCCTGTCGATTGCTTCTATGAAGGCCCCAACTTTCTGGTCATAGATCCCAACGAATGCATCGACTGTGCCCTGTGCGAAACGGAATGTCCTGCCGATGCCATCTACGCGGCGCAATCGGTGCCCGCCGACCAGGCGCATTTCATCGAGCTCAACGCGGAATTGAGCCGTAGCTGGAAGCGCATCTCTAGCCGCCGGCCGCCGCTGCCGGGCGCCGACGATTGGAAGAGTGCGTCCAACAAGCTGGCGTTGCTGGAGCGCAGTGTCTGATCTACCTCTGGACTGCTCCCTTTGCCGCCAGCAAGCCCCGCGGCCTTTTTCAGCCAAACTTTTTTGCAGAAAATTGCCCCATGCCAGCCCGAATCGACCATATCTATGTCCACCCCGCCAGAGCAGTGTTCATGGCGATGGTCGATCTCGACCTGATCGTCATGAAATATGCCCAGTTGGGCGCGCGGAAGATCGCGGTCAAAGAGCATGCAACACGCTCCGATCAGGTCCACCTCAAAGTGTCTCGCCTACATCCCGCGCCCAGCGATCTGCCCTCTATGTTCAGCAAGCTGGCCAATGAATGGAATCATATTACTTATACCGAAACCTGGGATTTGACCCGGAACGACCAGTGGTGCGCCGCATTCTCCCTCGACATTCGCGGGCTACCGATAAAAATCGCCGGGACCCTGGCACTGATGGATGTCAGAGGAGGCTGCCGTCACCAGATCGACTTGACGGTGAGTTGTTCCATTCCGTTCATCGGCAAGGCCATAACCCAATATTTGCAGATGGATGCCGAGCGGCATCTAGCCAGAGAACACCAGATCATCGCTCAGCAATTGGCAGGCGAGGTCGCATAACATTGCCAGGGAGCCCGACGCATGAAGAGCATTTTCCCAAAAACACCGGCTACCCGCCTAAGCCAGCGACAACAGAAGATCCTGAGATTACTGGGATACATATTTGTGATCGCCACCGCCAGCATAGGGATTTCTTCCGGTTTCTCCGGGTACTTTTTATCCACTGAAAATTACGCCGAGCTAACCTCTGCCTTTTATGGCGAGGTATATGCTCTCTCGTTAATATCGAAAAAAATTCCGCATAGCCTTGGATTATTTTTTCATATTTCCATTGGCACAATCTATATGCTCATGGCGATCTACCAATTCAACACCCAAGCACGCCGCCGCTCACCGCAGGCGCACCGTGCGATAGGCAAAGTTTTTGTTATTACCGGCGCCCTTACCGGAATCACCGGCCTCTATATTGCTATTGTCATGCCCTTTGCTGGACAGGTGGAGCGGGCCTTCGCCACTGTCACCGCCCTTTGGTTCCTTTACGCCCTTTACATGGGCTATGGCCATGCTAAACAGCGCAAGTATCTATTGCACCGGGAATGGATGATACGCAGTTTCGCAGTTGCACTGGCGGCGGTCGCCATGCGCTTCCCTCTGATAATTATGAACAGGCTCTTGTCTCTAGACTCGATGGTGCTCTTCATCCTAGCAGCTGGCAGTGCGCATCTGGTGGTGTTGACGGTGGCGGAATGGTGGATTCGTTCAACTCGCCAAGGAAGGGCGGAGACTACGGGGAAAAAGCATGTTGTCGCACAACAGGCGACTTCGGTATAGCGAAAAGCGCGTGGGGTATCGGCAGGTGGAACGGTCGATGGATGGACGACGGGATAGTTGTTTCAGGATATTCGAATGAAAAAAAGGACTTTCTACAGCGTAGGCCCACTAACACTGCTACTAGTGCTGCCCGCCTGGGGCGCGAACTGGCAGGGTGAGGTTGCCTTGGAAGGGCGTACATTTCAACAAAAGGGCCCGGCGGGCCAAGCCGACAGCAATCTCTCTCTACGTCTACAGCTGGAGTATGCGCAGGATTTCAATAATGATCAGGACCGCATCGAGTTCATTGGCTTCGCGCGCGGTGACCAGCACGACGCCGATCGCTCCCACGGCGATATCCGAGAGTTGAGCTGGCAGCGCATCGGCTCCGACTGGGAGTTGCGGGCGGGCATCAGCAAGGTGTTCTGGGGCGTGACCGAGTCCCGGCACCTGGTGGATATCATCAACCAGACCGACCAGGTCGAGAACATCGACGGAGAGGACAAGCTCGGCCAGCCCATGCTAAGGCTGTCTCTTCTGCGAGCCTGGGGTACGCTGGAGCTGTTCGCCCTACCCTACTTTCGCGAGCGTACCTTTCCCGGCACGGATGGCCGCTTCACCGCCCCCTTGCCCATAGATAGTGATGCCACGACTTATGAATCGGGTGCCCGCCGCAACCGATTCGACGGCGCTATACGCTACAGCCATTCGTTCGCCGACATCGACATCAGCCTGGCGCATTTTTCCGGCACCAGCCGCGATCCCAGCTTGAGCTACAACGGCGATCTCGCCGACCCGCGACTGGCCCCTCATTACGCCGTGATCGACCAGACCAGTCTGACAGCCCAGTACATCTACGAGGGCTGGCTGTGGAAGCTGGAGGGCCTGACCCGCGCCGGCGAGGGCGACCGCTATGGCGCGGTGGTCGGCGGTTTGGAATACACCCAAGTGGGGCTGTGGGCATCCGGTACCGACTTGGGCTGGGTGCTAGAATACCTGTTCGACGAACGCAAGGATCAGGCGCCAGGCTTCCTGGAGCAGGATCTGTTCGCCGCCTGGCGCCTGACCCTCAATGACGCCCACTCCACGGAACTGCTGGCAGGACTGACCTGGGACCCGCAAAGCGAGGAAAAGATCTATTCGATCAAAGCCTCACGCCGACTAGCCAGCGCCTACAAGATCAGTCTGGAAGGACGCGTCTTCAGTGGCGGCCAGCCTCTGCCGACCAACAAGCCGGCCCTGTTGCGCCAGCTCGCCAGCGCGGACGCGAACAACAAGCTGGGACAGTTACAGACGGAAGATTATCTCCAGCTTGAACTAACGCACTATTTTTAACCGCTGCGACGGAGCGCGCTCACCCGGGCGCACTATGGCTGCCTGCAATCAATTCCCGGAGCTCAAAGCCATGTAGTGGTCAACCTATCCCGGACAGTGGATTACGTTTCTTTCGGCCACCACAAATTGCAGCCCGTCGTTGTATTGATGCAACCTGATCCAGTTGTAACTAGTACATCAGGTAATGATTGACACTGAGCTTCCTAAGCTGTGATGTAACCGGTCGCAGAAATCCACTCCAACTTTAGACTGCAGAATATGCGCTCCATGGGTGAGTTATCCCAGCAGTTGTCCCGGCGGCTCATGTTCTGCTCCATCCGATATCGCCACAACCGCTGCTGAAACAGTCGGCTGGCGTATTGGATGCCCTGATCGGAATGAAACAGCATCTGCTGTGGTTTGCCACACTGTTCCTACGCCAAATCAATGCCTTGATGGCCAGCTCAGCATCCGGCTTGGCAGAAAGCGCCCAGCCGACAATTCGTCGTGTATGCAGATCCAACACCACCGCCCAGTAATGCCAGCAGCCTGCTGCCCAGATGCAGGTGATGTCGCCGCACCACGCCTGGTTGGGGCGTTCGGTGCTGAACTGGCGGCTCAGCCGGTCGGGATATCTGGCCGCTCAATCGTAGCCTACTTGTAAGCGTGCGAGCCTGGTTGCTTGCTGACCAGACCCAACTCGCGCATCAATCGACGCACACGAAAACGGCCAATGCTTACGCCAGCCTCACGCAGCTATCCAGAATGCTGCAGTTGCCAGCAGAGCCACGACTCTGGTTGAACTGCAAATTGACCTGACTGCGGATTTCGGTGAATAGGGCCGGTCATTTTGGTAACAACGTGACCAATATTCCGCCTGCTCCGAAGCAGGCGGTCGCTGTACATTGCACACCGCTTGTGCGTAGACACATGCGCCGTACCTGGCACTGGCAACCTCTTCGCCCTGTCGCTTGAGCTTTCGGCCGGGCAGATTAGCCGTCTCAAGACCGTGAGCAGTTTGGAGCCCTCAGAACCGGCCAAAACACCCGTTCCCTGGGCGGTCGGCGAGTCGCGGCCTGATCTAGTGGTGACACCGCGCAAACATCTGCAGCACAGGGAGGAGAGTCAGCCATCCCTCGATCGCCTCCACCAACTCGGCTGACTCGTCCCGTCGCACAGTCATACCCTCAACTGCTCCACTCAAATCGCCACGAGCAAGGCGCCGAGCGACCGGTAGGGTTTCATGCCAAGGTGCGACGATTAAGTAGCGAATGATCAACGAGGCCAACAGTGTCGAAGTGACGATAATTAAAGCACTCAACGCCTGTAGGAGCATGAGCGGACGACCGCGTTTACTGATCTATACTTGCGTCGCAGCGACAATTTACTCGACCTGCCGAATGCCCCAAAGGCACACCCAGCAGTGCTAAATGTAGAGTTCGCACCGTATTGCACGACGCATTTCTTCCGAAGATGGGGCCCCCGACTGAGGCGCCCCTGACAACCCGTCTATCCTATCGAATCCCTGCCAGGCGCAAAGCTGCCGGCGTATAGTCAGCTGACGAAGCCGGGCGGCCGAAGTCGTAGGATTGCTTCTCTTCGTTCTTCATGCCGAATGCTAGATAACGACCAGACTGCAGATCATACAATGCTTCCAGTGTGTACCACGGCACTTGCTTGTTGTAGTAGTACTGGGCATGCCCCTCCCCCACTCGCCACAGAGTGCCACGACCATCGTAATGGTCGACAACCGCGACCTGCCAGGTGTCCTCGTCGATATAGAAGTCGCGCTTGGCATAGATGTGCCGCGCGCCAGCCTTCAGGGTCGCAGTCACGTGCCAGACGCGGTGCAGCTCATAACGAGTCAGGTCCTGGTTGATATGTCCCGCCTTGATGATGTCGGAGTATTTCAGCTGCGGCGAATCGAGCTTGTAGCTGTTGTAGGCAATATACATTTCCTTCTTGCCGTTCAGCTTCCACTCGTAACGGTCGGGAGCGCCGTTGTACAGATCGTAGTTGTCGGAAGTGCGCAGGCCGTCGGATGCAGTGCCCGGGCTGTCGTAGGCCACCTGCGGGGCGCGGCGCACCCTACGTTGACCGGCGTTGTACTGCCAAGCCATACGCGGCTCCTTGATCTGGTTGATAGTCTCATGCACCAGCAGCACGTTACCGGACAGGCGCGAGGGCGCGGTAACACGCTGCATGAAATAATACGATACGTTGCCTTTCTTACTCGGATCGAAATCGGCGAGGTTGACGAGCCAGGCAAAGTCGTCCTGGAAGTGCACCATGCTATAGGCGCCGTTCGCCTGCGGAGTAGCCTGTGTCAGCAGACGCTTCGCGCTGCCACCGCGATAACGGCTGATGTGGTTCCAGATCACCTCCACACCGTTCTGCGGGATCGGGAAGGGGTTAGCGACCTGGTTGTAGCCCTGCAGACCGTTGCCGTCTTCTACCAGCTTGGTGGCGATGGCATTGGCCTTGGTCCCGGCAAACACATCGGCCGACAGAGTGGCAGTGCGATGAGTCGGATACACCGGCAAACGGTAAGTGTCTGGATAGCGCTTGAACATTGCCTGCTGCCCGGGTGATAGCTTGTCCTTGTATTGCTCCATGTTCTGCGCAGTGATGGTGAACAGCGGCTTTTCATTGGCAAAGGGGTCAGCAAGAAAGCCCTTGGCGTCGACCGCGCCGGCATTCTGAGGCAGACCACCAGTCCATTCGGGAATGCTGCCGTCGGCATTCCCGACCTTCTCGGCGCCGATTGGGGTCAGCGAGGCACCCAACTTGGCTGCCTCGCCTGGAGAGACAGCAGCCATTACGCCGGCAGCCAGCAGGGACAGCGCCAGGACGCCGGTTTGCAGCAGGTATTTAGTTGTTTTCATATACATAGTCTTCCTCAAAAATCCTTTCCATTTAGAAGTTCACTCCAAAGCCGTGTGCAATAAAGTCACAGTTTTCAATGATGCTGTACTTGCTGTCAGAAAACTTGGTGCCGGCTAGGCTGATCGTATACACCACTCACTCCCAGCAAGTGTTTAACCATCTGAATTACCAGACATCTAAGCATCAAGAGGAGAGATTTTCCGCAAGCGCTGAGACACCTTCGGCCATGCCGGAATCACCAAGTTAGATTGGTATTTAATTTATCTTAAGCATCTTTTCGGCCAGCCAATTTGAGCTTTTGCTCAATCTCACCCAACTGTTGCTCCGCAGAAGTAGAACCAAGCCTCCGTGCCTGTAGGAACCAGCTATAAGCATACTCAAGGGCTGGTATACCCTCAGGCCCATCGACGGCACCAGCTAAATGGCATTCCCCGATAGCAAGGGCAAAATCGGTCGTTATTGAAACGCTGTCCAATTCACTCGTAATGCATGAGCCGTTGTACTCAGCCTGCGCTGTACCGGCTACCAAGAGGGCCGTTGCGGCCAGGAGCTGCTTGATCATAGGTAGACCTCTTTAGGATAAGCTCTCATTAGGTTCTATAACAGAACCTCACAGAAGCCAAAATAGGTGCTATGATGGAACCTGTCAACGGATTTTTACTAGGCGCTGGCAAGCGCCCATTTGCTTGGGGGTTCTCGTAATGGAAAGGCTTTCCTTTATGGATCGAAATTGCTCCATCGCGCGTTCAGCGGATGTACTTGGAGATTGGTGGAATATCCTAATCGTGCGTGAGTCGCTATGGGGTACGACAAAGTTCGATGAGTACCAGCGCAATCTAGATATATCAAAGGGGATTTTGTCAAAAAGACTTAAATTACTTCAAGACCATGAAATCTTAGTGAAAACATCCATCGGAACTAGTACCGAATACTCCCTTACAGAAAAAGGACGCGCACTTCAAGTTATAATTGTTGCCATGTTGCAATGGGGAGACAAATGGAACCCACTACCAACAGGAGCACCCGTCATCCCAATAGATAGAAGAACTGGAGCACCAATCCCCCCTGTAAGTTTAATAGACATTAATGGTGAAAAATTGGAAGAAAACCATTTGGGACTACTCCCCGGCCCCGGCGCAGACGATGCGACTAGGAACAAGCTGGAAACTGCATCCAAGAGGCGTAAAGATCGAGCTACAACAGACACTTCAGGACGAGCAAGATCGCCTTCTATTTCTGTTTAGATAGAATCTAAGTCTTCTTGAACCGAAGACATTCCCCCCTTCTGGATATTCCTTAACGAGAGCCCTTTGAGGTACCCGATTTCCAGATAAAAAAGGGGGGTGGGGCGAGCATGCCCTACTATCGAAGTAGCTCACCAACGATTTGAAAGCTGCTTGACCTGAGGACTCACGGCTGCCGATCTCAATCAAGCCGTGCGTCAGTGCGTCAGGATCTATCCCCTGTTGATGTCGAATCCTCGCAGCCTATCCCCATATGACTTAGTAGCCGCCTTGCACAGATAGCTGGCTCGGTGGAGCAGCATTGCCAGCTCATACACCACGCCCAGGACAGGTTCCGCATTCACATGCGGCCGGCCAGCAGCGTCCTGTAACGCAACCAGCCGAGCTCCTACAAGATATCGAGGACGTCAACACCTTGTTCCAGGATATCCGCCGGCGCAGGGGTTAAGTGGCAGCCTGATCCGGAGCTGCCTGGTTGGGCGTTAACCCACTTACCGTTTATAGATTCTTGCCCAAATTCACAGTTGTTCTGCCCGGCCCTAGTTAACGGCACCCTGTCGTGGTTTACACTGGCGCCACCCCCTAGAAAGAAGATCGCTACTGCGGTCTGACCTCTACTGCTGGCGAGTACTGGACTGACTGCCAATCGTGCAGAGCAATAATCACTCGTTGCGCACAAAAAACCCAAAAAAGTTAAACAAGGTAAATGGTTGATTTATGGAAGATAAATCACAAGTAACAGTTAGCAAGGCTCCGGAACCTACGAGCGAACACACGCCGGAACAACCTACGCCCGCTCCTGCCGCTGCACCGACAGCCCCAGCAGCCCCTGTCACGCCGCCGGCCAGCCCGGCCAGCAACCCGGCCAGTCAGCGCCAGCGTGCCAGCCAGATGCTCCAGGCCCTGCGCTTGGAACTGCAGAAGGCCGTGATCGGCCAGACCGCCGTGGTCGACGATGTGCTGACCGCGCTGATCGCCGGCGGCCATGTGCTGGTCGAAGGTGTGCCCGGCCTGGGCAAGACCTTGCTGGTACGTGCCCTGGCCCGCTGCTTCGGCGGTGAGTTCGCGCGCATCCAGTTCACCCCCGACCTGATGCCCAGCGACGTCACCGGCCACGCCGTGTACGACCTGCAGAGCGAGCAGTTCAAGCTGCGCAAGGGCCCGGCCTTCACCAACCTGCTGCTCGCCGACGAAATCAACCGCGCCCCGGCCAAGACCCAGGCAGCCCTGCTGGAAGTCATGCAGGAGCGCCAGATCACCCTCGAAGGTCGGGCCATGGCGGTGCCACAACCCTTCATGGTGCTGGCCACGCAGAACCCCATCGAGCAGGAAGGCACCTACCCGCTGCCGGAAGCCGAGCTCGACCGCTTCATGCTCAAGCTGCGCATGGACTATCCGCAGGCCGATGAAGAAATGACTCTGGTGCGCCAGGTCACCCGCTCGGCCAAGGCCGACATGCTCGAAGTGGCGCCGCTGCGTACCCTGCTGCAAGCCAAGGACGTACTGGCCCTGCAGAAGATCGCCAGCGACCTGGCCATCGACGAGCAGGTGCTCGACTACGCCGTGCGCCTGGCCCGCGCCACCCGCACCTGGCCGGGCCTGGCCATGGGTGCCGGGCCACGTGCCTCGATCGCCCTGGTGCGCGGCGGCCGTGCCCGTGCCCTGCTGCGTGGCGGCGATTTTGTCCTGCCGGACGACGTCAAGGGTTGCGCCCTGGCGGTGCTGCGCCACCGCGTACGTCTGGCCCCGGAGCTGGACATCGAGGGACTGTCGGTCGACCAGGTGCTGCAGCAACTGCTCGACCAAGTGCCGGCGCCGCGCCTGTGATGCAACGCCAACCGCTCGCCCGAGGCGCATACCCGGCATGAAACCTTCGCGCCTCCTGCTCAGCCTGCTCGGTGCGCTGCTGACCCTGGCCATCGTCCTGGGCACGCTGCCGCTGCTCAAGGTCAAGCTGCCGGAAACCCTGCAGCCCCTCTGGTGGGGCCTGCTGCTGGCTCTCTTGCTGCTCGCCGCGGTCGATGCCCTGTGGCTGCGCCGCCAGCCCTCACCGCGCCTGGAGCGCCAGCTGCCGGGCAACCTGCCGCTGGGGCGCTGGAGCGAGGTGCAGCTGACCCTGCATCACGATTACCCCCAGCCGCTGAGCATCGAGCTGTTCGACCACGTGCCCGAGCGCATGGACTTCGAATACCTGCCGCAACGCGTCGAGCTGCGCCCCGGCGAACAGACCCAGTGCGGCTACCGCGTGCGCCCGTTGCTGCGCGGGCACTTCCGCTTTACCCGCTGCGAACTCAACCTGCCCAGCCCGCTGCGCCTGTGGCAAGGCCGGCGCTACCTGGAGCTGCCGGGGGAAACCCGCGTCTACCCGGATTTCGCCCGCCTCTATGGCGCCCAGCTGATGGCCGTGGATGACTGGCTCAGCCAGCTCGGTGTGCGCCAGCGCCCGCGCCGCGGCCTGGGCCTGGAATTCCACCAGCTGCGCGAGTTCCGTGACGGCGACACGCTGCGCCAGATCGACTGGAAAGCCACCGCACGCAAGCGCACGCCGATCGCCCGCGAATACCAGGACGAACGCGACCAGCAGATCGTCTTCCTGCTCGATTGCGGGCGGCGCATGCGCAGCCAGGACGGCGATCTGTCGCACTTCGACCATGCCCTCAATGCCAGCCTGCTGCTCAGCTACGTGGCCCTGCGCCAGGGCGATGCGGTGGGCCTGGCGACCTTCGCCGGCGACCAGGACCAGTACCTGCCGCCGGTCAAGGGCCAGGCGCAGATCAGCACTCTGCTCAACGCCGTGTACGCCCTGGACAGCACCCGGCGCCCGGCCGATTACGCCACGGCGATCAATAACCTGCTGGTACGCCAGCGCCGCCGCGCCCTGGTGGTGCTAGTGACCAACCTGCGCGACGAGGACGATGAAGAGTTGCTCGGCGCGGTGAAGCGCCTCAGCCGCCAGCACCGTGTGCTGATCGCCAGCCTGCGTGAGGAAGTCCTCGACCAGTTGCGCCACACCCCGGTGCAGAGTTACGAACAGGCGCTCGGCTACTGCGGCACGGTGAACTACCTGAATGCCCGCGCCGGCCTGCACGAACGCCTGCTGGCCCATGGCATCCCAGTGCTCGACGCCCGTCCGGGCGAGCTGGGGCCGGAACTGGTCGGGCGCTATCTGGCCTGGAAAAAGGCTGGGGTGCTCTGATCGCGGCCTGGCAAGAGCCGGCCCGGTAGATTCTGCGCCGTAGTCGCAGAGCACATCACTACGTAGGAGCCAGCTTGCTGGCGATCTTGGCAGGTCAAAAGCATCGCCAGCAAGCTGGCTCCTACAGAGTTTGCTGCGCGACAGCACTCCGTCGAAGATGGCGGGCAATCTCCTACATTCAGCCGATCAGGATAATCGACCAGACCAGTGCAATCAGGCTGAGCGAAACGAACTGCGCGGCGCTGCCCATGTCCTTGGCATTCTTCGACAAGGGGTGGCGATCCAGGGAGATGCGATCGATCGCCGCCTCCACCGCCGAGTTGAACAGCTCGACGATCAGCGACAACAGGCCCACCGCCACCATCAGCGCGCGCTCTACCGGGCTGACATCCAGCCAGAAGGCCAGAGGCACCAGCACCACGTTGAGCAGTACCAGCTGACGGAATGCAGCTTCACCGGCGAAGGCGGCGCGCAGGCCGTCCAGCGAGTAGCCGGCGGCATTGAGGATACGTTTCAGACCGGTCTGGCCCTTGAATGGCGACATTGCGTGACTACCTGAGAAAGACTGCGCCAAAGCCTAGGGCCGGGGCCGTCAAAAATACGTGAAGGGCAGCGTTCAGAACCTGTTTACGACCTTCTGAATTAGAGTCAGACAAGGCAAAAATGGCTGAGGAAGCGGAGTTTACGAGTTGTAAATGAGCATTCCGAGGCCATTTTTAACGCAGTATGACCGACAGTCAGGAGATCGTAGACAGGTTCTCACTGCCCCGGAATCGATTCCATCTGCTGCAGCAACAGCGCCGCCTGGGTCCGGGTACGCACCCCGAGCTTGCGGAAGATGGCGGTGACGTGGGCCTTGATGGTTGCCTCGGAAACACTCAGCTCATAGGCGATCTGCTTGTTCAGCAAGCCCTCGCAGACCATGGTCAGCACCCGGAACTGCTGCGGGGTGAGGCTGGCCAGGCCGGCGCTGGCCGCCTTGGCCTCGGCCGACACGCTGGCCGCTTCGGCCGTCAACGCCGGCCACCAGACATCGCCGTCGAGCACCTGGCGCACGGCCTGCTGGATGGTTTCCAGCGAGCTGGACTTGGGAATGAAGCCACTGGCGCCGAACTCGCGCGAACGCACTATCACTGCCGGTTCTTCCTGCGCCGAGACCATCACCACCGGCACCTGCGGGTACTGCCCGCGCAGCAGCACCAGGCCGGAAAAACCGTAGGCACCGGGCATGTTGAGGTCGAGCAGGACCAGGTCCCAGTCGCTCTTCTCACCCAGGCGGGTTTCCAGTTCGGCAATGCTGGCCGCTTCCACCAGCCGCACATCCGGGCCCAGGCCCAGGCTCAACGCCTGTTGCAGGGCGCTGCGGAACAAGGGGTGATCGTCAGCGATAAGGATTTCGTAAACGGCCATGGAATTCCCTGTTGTTGTGGGCCTGGCAGCAAGCGGCGCCAAGCATGCCCAGCCCTGACGGGGTGGTCAAGTCGCGCGCTTTGCGGCAAAGTCGCGGCTTTTTACTGTCGAGACCGACCATGCGAAGCCAAGCCCTGCGCGCCGACCTGCTGATGTTACTGACCGCCATGATCTGGGGCTCGGCCTTCGTGGCGCAACGCCTGGGTATGGATGCCATCGGTCCCTTCCTCTATACCGGCCTGCGCTTCGCCCTGGCCAGCGTGGTGCTGTTGCCGCTGGTTGTGCTGCTGAGCCGCCGTGGCGGCGAAAAAGCGCCAGAACCGATCAACCGCAGCCTGCTGCTCGCCGGTCTGATCATGGGCCTGGCCCTGTCGCTGGGCATCAACCTGCAACAGGTCGGCCTGCTGTTCACCAGCGTCACCAACTCCGGCTTCATCACCGGCCTGTACGTCATCGTGGTGCCGCTGCTTGGCCTGTTCATCGGCCACAAGACCGGCATGGGCACCTGGCTGGGCGCCGGCCTGGCGGTGGCGGGGATGTTCCTGTTGAGCGTAGGCGAAGGTTTTCAGGTCGCCTCCGGTGACTGGCTGCAGCTGGCCGGCGCCTTTGTCTGGGGTGTGCATGTGTTGCTGGTCAGCTTCTTCGCCAGCCGCCATGACCCGCTGCGCCTGGCACTGCTGCAGTTCGCCACCTGCGCAGTGATCAGCCTGGTACTGGCCCTGGTCCTCGAAGAGATCAAGCTCGACGCCATCCTCGCCGCCGGCCCGGCGATTCTCTACGGCGGCCTGTTCGGCGTGGCCGTCGGCTTCACCCTGCAGGTGGTGGCGCAGAAGCATGCCATCGCCTCGCACGCGGCGATCATCCTGTCTCTGGAGGCGGTATTTGCCGCCATCGCCGGCGCGCTGTTCCTCAGCGAGGCCCTGGCGCTGAAGGGCTATTTTGGCTGCGCCCTGATGTTCGCCGGCATGCTGCTGGCCCAGCTATGGCCGAAGAAGGCCCTGACGAACTAGCAGGTTGTTGAAAAACTACCTGCGTTGCCATCGCGGCGTTAAAAACAGGCTCAAAATGCTCATTTACAGCTCGTAAACTGCGCTTTTTCTCCTGTTTTTGCCTTGCGCTGGCTGCCTCGCCAACGCTTTTCAACAGCCCGCTAGAGAAAGGCTTTGACGGCCAGGTGCGCGGGGCTGTTCTCGTCCACCGGCCAGCGGTGCTTGGCTCCCAGGTAGCGCTCGGTGAACAGGTCCAGCCAGGCATCCAGCGCACCCGCCGCCTGGCCGTCGCCGGCCTGTTCCAGGCACAGGGCGGCGACTTCGGCGGTACACAAGTGCTCGTCACGCTTGGAGCGGCGCAGGCGGTAGCGCGACAGCTGCTCCGGCTGCAGGCTGAGCACCGGCAGGTTGTCCAGGTAGGGGCTCTTGCGGAACATCTTGCGCGCCTCGGTCCAGGTCGCATCGAGCAGGATGAACAGCGGGCGCTTGCCGCTGTCTGCCGGCAGTTCGCCGATGACCCGCTGTGGCTCGGCATACTCTCCGGGGAACACCACATAGGGCTGCCACTGCGGATCGGCCAGCAAGGCCAGCAGGGCCGGATCGACCGTCGTACGCTGCCAGCCGAAGGCGAAGGTATCGGCCACCAGATCGGCAATCAGCCAGCCGGTGTTGCTCGGCTTCAGCGCTTCCACGTCGTACATCAGCAGGCACACCCCCGCCCGCGCCTCGACCTGCGGCAGCCAGGCACACAGGCAATGACTGCCCAGTACCCTGCAGCGCGGGCAGCGCGGTGCCCGCGAGCCGCGCGCCACGAAAGGCTTGAGGCTGCGTGCCAGACGTTCGGCGCGCAGCCGGGCAACGGCGTGAGTCATGGAGAAACCTGCGGAGTGAAGAGCAAAGGGCGCGCAAGTCTAGAGTAAGATGGGCAACGACTGAACCCGCCAGCTGCCGGCCGGTCGAAGGATTCCGTCTTATTTAAGGAGATCGTCCATGCTGCGCCCCGCCATCCTGCTCGTCCTCAGCCTTGTCCTGCCCACCGCCCAGGCGGCTTCACTGCAGGAATACGAGCTGGCCCGCATGCTCGGCCAGGTGGCCAAGGACAGCAGCGTCGGTACGCCGCGGGCGATCAACGAGGACATCCTCGACCAGGGCTACACGGTGCAAGGCAACGAACTGATCAACCACCTCAGCGTGCGCAGCGGACACGCGGCGCAAATGCGCGGCAACCCGGACGCGGTGCGCCAGCAACTGGCGAAGAGCGTCTGCAGCAATACCGGCTATCGCCAGCTGTTGGCCCGCGGCGCCGTACTGCGTTACGAGTTCAGCGAGTACCAGAGCAATCGCCCGGTCACTACCGAGCGTTTCGCCAAGGCCGATTGCGGCCTGCAATAGGCCGCGCGCTCAATGGCCTTCGGCGCGTTTCTGCTCGTCGTCGGCGCGCAGTTCGGCAAGCAACGCCTCCATGTAGCGTGAGCGCCGCGCACCGCCCTCCAGGCGTCGGCGGCACTCGTCTTCCAGGCTCAGACCATTGGTGCGCGAGGCCTGCACCAGCAGGCGATACAGCTCCAGATCCAGCTCCAGCGTCAACTTGGGCATACCTGCCACTCCCTATGCCGTCCTCATGTCATCCCTGGGAGCCTGCCAACCTGCCTCAACGCAAGCTCAGGGGATCTCCTTCACCACAGACCGCAGCCCACTCCTCAGCACTGAGCAGCTGCAGCGGGCTCATTTCCAGCAGCTCAGCCGCTGCCTGCAACACATGCGCCCAACTGGCCCGATTGGCAAACAGCATGCCGGCCTCGTCCAGTGTCCCGCCGCGGTTCTGGTAACCCAGCACACGCTGCCAGCGGGCATCGCCCAAAATCGGCCAGAGATGCCCGCGGGCCACTTCGGGGCGCATGTGGGTCAACAGTATCCGGCGACCACAGGCCGCCGGGAACAGCTCCTCGAGCAGCGCTGCCGGGGCCACGCTCATGGCCTCCCAGACATCACGCGGGGCGCGGAAACGCCCCGGTTCCTGCAAGTAAATCAGACGCCAGGCGCAGCCTGCCGCGCTCAGACGAACGGCGGCGCGACGCATCTCGGTCAACTGATAACTGCCGGTAGCAATCAACAGCAGCGGCTCAGCGCCCGGCGCCTGATCCAGCAGGATGGCGCCATCGCGGGCCAGGCGTTCGGCCTGCTGCTGATCGAAGACCGCTGGCCGCTCGCGCTTGGGTGCCACCACACAGGCCAATTGCCCGCGCGCCTGGTAGATCGCCGGCAGCAGGGCCAGCAACGCGTTGTGATCGGCCGGAAACAGCACCCGCAGCATGTCGTTCATCTCGCCGAGCAGGGCCTCGCAGAACGTGGTGTCCTGGTGCGACTGCTGGTTCTTGCCGTTCTCCCAGGTGTGCGAAGTCGCCACCAGCGGCCAGCCCAGCCAGCCCGCCGGGCGCCCCACTTCCTTCTGCTGACGGGCGAAGATCAGGCTCTGGCGCACGGCGCCGAGCATCTTCACGCAGAAGGCTTCGTAACTGGCGACCAGATTCAGCCCGCCCTGATTGGCCAGGCAGGCAGAGACCACGGCCTCCTCATTGAGCGCGGTGATGATCGCGCCGTGCAACGACTCCTGCTCGCTTTCCGGGCTGCTGACCCGGTGCTTGAGCGCCTTGAGCACGCCGCCCAGGCGGTTGCTGGCCAGCTCGTCGGGATTGCCGACCCGTGGCCGCAGGCCCGGATTGGCGCCCACCAGATCGACGAAGAAGCGATCCAGGGCCGCCATAGGCGAACAGGCAGTGGACTGATAGTGCAGCTCGGGTAATTGCGGTGTCGCTGGCTGACGTACTGCCAGAACATGCTCACGCTCGGCCGGGCGCGCGCGGCGTGAAGTGATGAACAGCGCACAGGCCTGCGCCAGTTCGTGCGGCGCCACCCACAAGGGCGCCGCGTGCTGATTGAACAGCGCCCGCACGGCCGCATCGTCATGCGGATTGCCCGGCAGTGGCAGGTTGTGCGCCGCGTTGCTGCCGGCACCATAGAAACCAAAGCCCTTTTGCGTTTCGGCAATGCCGTAGGGCATCGGCAGCGGATAGTGCAAAATCTGGTTGTGCAGCTCCTGCACACGGTGTTCCAGGCGCTGCTCCATTTCCCAGAGGGCGCAGGCAAACGCCGCCGGGTCGCGGCCATCGAAACTCAGCGGGTCGAAGCCGCAGCCACCCAGGTGCTGGCGAAAGCCGTCCAGTCCTGCATGGGTGCCCAGCTCGGTACGCTGCTCGATGCGCCGGCCATTGGCGATCATAACCGGCAGCGCCACCCCGCAATCCTCGGCGCGCCACCAGCGCGGCATCCAGTCGCTGCCACGCTGCTCTTCGGCCGCACCATCGGAAAGGAAGGCCACCAGCTTCTCCCCCGGCAGCGGCATGTGCGCATACTGCAACTCGGCAAAGCCCAGGTAACCGCCCTCGGCAATACCGCCGCCGGTGTGCGGATTGACGTGGCTGCCCAGCGGCACGCCCGGGCCGCCATCCGGAGCCTGCGCATAGCTGTAGAAATCCGCCACCAGGCGACTCATCCCGGCTTCGTCGCGCGTGTAGCGCTGCGCCTGCTGCGGATACTGGTTGGCCGTAAGCAGGTTGAGCGCTTCGATGGCCGCCACGCAGTGCCCCTGACCCATCAGCCAGCCGCGGGTTTCACCTGTCAGCGCGTTGAGCGCCAGATAGCCGGCATAGGCCGGCACCATATTCAGCGCGCCACCGGTATGCCCTTCCGGCTGCACCTTGAAGTCCTCGGTCTGCAAGGCCGTACCGTCCAGAGGCACGTGCCGGGCATAGGTCATGTGCACCACCAGCCACAGGCCGGCAGCATTCAGGCGATCCAGAGCCCAGAAGAATCGATAGACGCTGGCCAGATCCGGCTGCCGACCGCTTTGCACCAGTTGATGGGCCAGGCGGAACACGGCCGCCTGGGTCTCTGGACTATGCTGCACAGGACCGTAACCGCACCGCCATTCGGCAAAACGGCTCTCGGCAGCGGCATGGGCGTCCAGCTCAGCGGCACTCGGGAAGATCTGCGACATGGCTCTGCTCCTGGGGTTTAGCGCAGTCTAGGTCAGCTAATCCATGCCTCTGCTGACCTGTATCAAGACCCGTGGCCAGCGCTCGCGGCAACCTGCAGTCATTCAACCTGCAAGGACACCTCCATGGCTCTGCTCAGCTTTCTCGGCGCTATCCAGCAAGTCACCGGCTCCTGCTACCTGATCGAAAGCCGCGATGGCGCCCGGGTACTGCTGGAGTGCGGCCTGCGCCAGGGCCACCGGGAAGAGGAAGGCGGCAATCGCGCGCCCTTCCCCTTCGATCCGCTCAGCCTGGATGCGGTGGTGATTTCCCATGCCCACCTCGACCACACCGGCCTGCTGCCCAAGCTGAGCGCCGCCGGTTACCGTGGGCCGATCTTCGCCACCGAGGCCACTTGTGAGCTGATGGAGCTGATGCTGCTGGATGCCGCACATATCCAGGAACACGACGCCGAGTGGGAGAACAAGTGGCGCGCGCGCCTGGGCAAGGCACCGATCAGCCCGCTGTATACCAGCCTCGATGCGGAACAGGTACTGCGCCAACGGCGGCCACTGGCCTATGGAGCCGCACACGAGGTGGCCAAGGGCGTGCAGGTGACCTTCCATGAGGCCGGGCATATTCTCGGTTCGGCCATCGTCGAGATGGTTGTGCAGGACCATCACCTGAGCCGCCGCCTGGTGTTCTCCGGCGACCTGGGCAATACCTGCTCACCACTGATGCGCGACCCCACTACCCTCGACCGCGCCGACCTGGTGCTGCTCGAATCCACCTACGGCGACCGCGACCACCGCTGCAGCAGCGACACCCTCGACGAGCTCGCCGCCATTCTGCAGCAGGCCCATCGTGATGGCGGCAATGTGCTGATCCCCTCCTTCGCCGTCGGCCGCACCCAGGACCTGATCTACTACCTCGGACGCTTCTATCAGGAAGGCCGTCTGCCGCAGCAGGCGGTGTTCCTCGACAGCCCCATGGCCATTCGCGCCAACGCCATCTACTCGCGCTACCAAGACCAGTTCGACCCGGCGGATCGTGCCGCCCTGAAGAGCAAAAACAGCAAGCGCATCGAGGACTGGCTGCCGATCCTGCGCTGCACCCCGCAGCCGGAAGACTCCATGGCGATCAACCGGATCCGCAGCGGCGCCATCATCATCGCCGGCAGCGGCATGTGCACCGGCGGGCGCATCGTCCACCACTTCAAGCACAACCTCTGGCGCAGCGAGTGCCACCTGGTATTTCCCGGTTTCCAGGCCAAGGGCACCCTGGGCCGTGCCATCGTCGATGGCGCCAGCACGGTCAAGGTGCTGCACCAGCGCCTGGCGGTGAAAGCCAAGGTCCACACCCTCGGCGGCTTCTCTGCCCACGCCGGGCAATCGCAGCTGATCGACTGGGTCAGTCACTTCGACCATCGCCCGGAGTTGTACCTGGTGCATGGCGAGCTGGAGAAGATGCAAGCCTTGCAGCAAGCCCTGCACGACCAGCTCAACTGGATCGCCAATATCCCCGAACCGGGCGAGCAGATCGCTCTCTGAGGGGCTCCCGACTTCCGCCGAGGTCAGCCAACAGGCTGGCCTGCCGGCCCCGGCCGATCAATCCGGTTACAAAAGCCTGGCTGCCGCGCTGCAACCCGCCTCTCGTTTGCCTCTCAAAGCGCCATGGCCCAGCCATACTCTCTACAGGGTCGGGCGTTTCAAGGATGTGGAATGACCCGGTCCGTATCAGAAAAGGAGAAGTTGTATGCCTTATGAACCGGACGACTATCTGTCTCGGCACTTTCAGACCAGCGGGATCGACCTGAGCAGCAAGGTGGCCGAACTCGCCAGCCTGGTGGTACCGCCCGCCAGCCCCAATCTGCCGCTGTACCAGGAAATGCTCACCACGGTAGTGCGCATGGCCCAGGCCGACCGCAATCGCTGGGACGCCAAGATCATGCTGCAAACCCTGCGGGAAATGGAGCACGCCTTCAGCTCTCTCGAACAGTTCAAACGCCGGCGCAAGGTCACCGTGTTCGGCTCCGCGCGCACTCCAGCCGACCATCCGACCTACCGCCTGGCCCGCGAACTGGGCCAGACCCTGGCCCGCCTGGATCTGATGGTGATCACCGGTGCCGGCGGCGGCATCATGGCCGCCGCCCATGAAGGTGCCGGCCTGGAAAACAGCCTCGGCTTCAATATCACCCTGCCCTTCGAACAGGGTGCCAATGCCACCGTGCAAGGCAGCGGCAACCTGCTGTCCTTCCACTTTTTCTTCCTGCGCAAACTGTTCTTCGTCAAAGAAGCCGATGCCCTGGTGCTCTGCCCGGGCGGCTTCGGCACACTGGACGAAGCACTGGAAGTCCTGACCCTGGTGCAGACCGGCAAGAGCCCACTGGTGCCCATCGTGCTGCTGGATGAACCGGGCAGCAACTACTGGGAAGAAGCCCTGCGCTATATCCGCGAACAGTTGCTGGAGCGCCACTACATCCTGCCCAGCGACATGCACCTGATGCGCGTGGCGCACAGCGCCGAGGAAGCCGGCCAGGAGATCGCCCGCTTCTACCGCAACTTCCACTCGACGCGCTGGCTCAAGGGCAGCTTCCTGATTCGTATGAACCACCCGCTCAATGCCGCAGCCCTGAAGACCCTGGACAAGGAGTTCGCCGATCTGTGCCTGAGCGGTGGCTATCTGCAACAGGAACACTGCGAGGCGGAAAGTGACGAACCGGAGTTCTGCGAGCTGACCCGCCTGGCCTTCCACTTCAACGCCCGCGACCACGGCCGCCTGCGCGAACTGGTGGACTTCATCAACCTGCCACAGAACTGGGCGCAGAACGGCTGAGACACACGGCACTAACCACAGGCACAGCGCTGCAACAGATGCAAAGCACAGATAAAAGAAAGCCCGGAAGTGAGGACTCCGGGCTTAAAGGGGAATTCAGTCCAGGTCGGCGCCGCGTAGCAGGCGACCGATCTGTTCCTGGGAAAAACCGCGGTAGGCGAGGAAACGTCCTTGCTTGGCCCGCTCACGCACATCCGTGGGTAGACCAGCGGAAAACTTGCGCTGCCAGAGTTCACGCAACTGCGCCGACCAGTCGATATCCGCGGCGGCCAGTGCCTGCTCAATCGCTGCACGCGGCAAACCGCGCTGGGCCAGTTCCTCGCGGATACGCAGCGGCCCATAACCGGAACGCGCCTTGCTGCTGACGAAGCTGTCGAGATAACGCGACTCCGACAGCAGCCCCTCTTCCGCCAGGCGGTCGAGGGCGCTGTCAATCAGCTCCGCCGGGGCGCCGCGCTGACGCAGCTTGCGCGTCAGCTCCACGCGTCCATGCTCACGGCGCGCCAGCAGATCCATCGCGGTACGCCGCACCGCAACCAGGGTATCGAGCATCATGGACGACTACCGGCGATCAGGCGGTGGCGATCAGGCGTCGATATCGGCCAGGTCGTCAGCATCGGCCGTCGACTCCGCACGAGCGGCCGGGCCGGAGGCCACCAGCAGCTTCTCGCGGATGATTTTCTCGATGGCGCCGCCTACTTCCGGGTTGTCTTCCAGGTACTTGGCCGAGTTGGCTTTGCCCTGGCCGATCTTGTTGCCCTGGTAGCTGTACCAGGCGCCCGACTTCTCGATCAGACCGAGCTGCACGCCGAGGTCGATGACTTCGCCGGTGCGGTAGATGCCCTTGCCGTAGAGAATCTGGAATTCGGCCTGACGGAACGGCGGGGCTACCTTGTTCTTCACCACCTTGACCCGGGTTTCGCTGCCGACCACTTCGTCGCCTTCCTTGACCGCGCCGGTACGGCGGATGTCCAGGCGCACCGAGGCGTAGAACTTGAGGGCGTTACCACCAGTGGTGGTTTCCGGGCTGCCGAACATCACGCCGATCTTCATGCGGATCTGGTTGATGAAGATCACCAGGCAGTTGGCGTTCTTGATGTTGCCGGTGATCTTGCGCAGGGCCTGGCTCATCAGGCGGGCCTGCAGGCCGACGTGCATGTCGCCCATCTCGCCTTCGATTTCGGCCTTGGGTACCAGGGCGGCCACGGAGTCGACGATGATCACGTCGACGGCGTTGGAGCGCACCAGCATGTCGGTGATTTCCAGGGCCTGCTCGCCGGTATCCGGCTGCGACACCAGCAGGTCGTCGACATTCACGCCGAGCTTGCCGGCGTAGTCCGGGTCGAGGGCGTGTTCGGCGTCGACGAAGGCGCAGGTGGCGCCCATCTTCTGCGCTTCGGCGATCACCGACAGGGTCAGGGTGGTTTTACCCGAGGACTCCGGGCCGTAGATCTCGACGATCCGGCCTTTCGGCAGGCCGCCAATGCCGAGGGCGATGTCGAGACCCAGGGAGCCGGTGGAAATGGCCGGAATGGCTTGGCGCTCATGGTCGCCCATGCGCATCACTGCGCCTTTGCCGAATTGCTTTTCGATCTGGCCCAGGGCCGCCGCCAAAGCACGCTTCTTGTTGTCGTCCATTTCCATCCTCACGTATTCAAGAGGGCCAATCGCCCACTAACAACTGTATAAGTAGACAGTAGTATTCCATAAGGCAAGTCGCTCGCCTACCCCCGTCAGGGTTTTTCTCCTGCCGTCAGTCGGAGCAGCCCCTGCAGTGCGCGCTCGACCGTCTGCCGGCGTACTTCGCTGCGGTCGCCGGCAAACTGACAGCGCTGGCTGTACAGCTGTTCGGCGTCCCCCCAGGCCAGCCAGACCGTACCCACCGGCTTCTCCGGCGAACCACCACCCGGGCCGGCCACGCCGCTGACCGCCACGGCGAAGCGTGCCCCACTGCGCTGCCGGGCACCGTGCACCATGGCCTCGACCACCTCCTGGCTGACCGCACCGACGCGCTCGAACAGTTCGGCCGGCACCCCCAGCTGGGCGGTCTTCTGTGCATTGGAATAGGTGATATAGCCGGCCTCGAACCAGGCCGAGCTGCCGGCAATGCGGGTGATTGCCTCAGCAATCCCGCCGCCGGTACAGGACTCGGCGGTACTGATCTGGGCGTGCGCGGCTTGCAGGCCTTGCCCCAGGCGGGCAGCCAAAGCTGTAAGGGAATCCATATGCGCTCCGGGGTTAAGCGGGTTCGGCGGATACCGTACACTACGCGACTTTGTGAATTAAGCCGGACAGCCAGAACCATGAGTGATCTCTCCGCCCACACGCCAATGATGCAGCAGTACTGGAAGCTGAAGAACCAGCATCCGGACCAGCTGATGTTCTACCGCATGGGCGACTTCTACGAGATTTTCTACGAAGACGCGAAGAAAGCCGCAGCGCTGCTGGATATCACCCTGACCGCGCGCGGCTCGTCAGCCGGCCAGGCAATCCCGATGTGCGGCATTCCGCACCACTCGGCCGAGGGCTACCTGGCCAAGCTGGTCAAGCTCGGCGAGTCGGTGGTGATCTGCGAGCAGATCGGCGACCCGGCCACCAGCAAGGGCCCGGTCGAACGCCAGGTGGTGCGCATCATCACCCCCGGCACCATCAGCGACGAAGCCCTGCTCGACGAGCGCCGCGACAACCTGCTGGCCGCCGTACTCGGCGACGAGCGCCTGTTCGGCCTGGCCACCCTGGACATCACCAGCGGCCGCTTCACCGTGCAGGAACTCAAGGGCTGGGAAAATCTGCTGGCCGAGCTGGAGCGCCTGAGCCCGGCCGAGCTACTGATCCCGGACGACTGGCCGCAGGGCCTGCCGGTGGACAAGCGCCGCGGCACCCGCCGCCGCGCGCCCTGGGACTTCGATCGCGACACGGCGCGCAAGAGCCTGTGCCAACAGTTCGCCACCCAGGATCTGAAAGGCTTCGGCTGCGAGAACCTGAGCCTGGCCATCGGCGCCGCCGGCTGCCTGCTCGGCTATGCCAAGGAGACCCAGCGCACCGCCCTGCCGCACCTGCGCAGCCTGCGCCACGAGCGCCTGGACGACACGGTGATCCTCGATGGCGCCAGCCGGCGTAACCTGGAGCTGGACACCAACCTCGCCGGAGGGCGCGACAACACCCTGCAATCGGTGGTCGACCGTTGCCAGACCGCCATGGGTTCGCGCCTGCTGACCCGCTGGCTGAACCGTCCGCTGCGCGATCGTGCCGTGCTGGAAGGCCGCCAGGACTCCATCGCCTGCCTGCTGGACCGCTACCAGTTCGAACTGATCCAGCCGCAGCTCAAGGACATCGGCGACCTCGAGCGCATCCTCGCCCGCATCGGCCTGCGCAACGCCCGCCCACGCGACCTGGCGCGCCTGCGCGACGCCCTGGCCGCCCTGCCGCAGCTGCAAAACGGCATGGCTCAGCTGGATACTCCGCACCTAACCGAGCTGGCGACCAGCATTCGCACCTACCCGGAACTGGCCGACCTGCTGGCCCGCGCCATCATCGACAACCCGCCGGCGGTGATCCGCGACGGCGGCGTGCTGAAGACCGGCTACGACGCCGAGCTGGATGAACTGCAGTCGCTGAGCGAGAACGCCGGCCAGTACCTGATGGATCTGGAAGTGCGCGAGAAGGCCCGTACCGGCCTGGCCAACCTCAAGGTCGGCTACAACCGCGTGCACGGCTACTTCATCGAGCTGCCGAGCAAACAGGCCGAATCGGCGCCCGCCGACTACATCCGCCGGCAGACCCTGAAAGGCGCCGAGCGCTTCATCACCCCGGAGCTCAAGGAGTTCGAGGACAAGGCCCTGTCGGCCAAGAGCCGCGCCCTGGCTCGCGAGAAACTGCTGTACGACGAACTGCTGGAGCACCTGATCGGCCACCTGGCGCCGCTGCAGGACACCGCGGCAGCCCTCGCCGAACTGGACGTGCTGAGCAACCTGGCCGAACGCGCGCTGAACCTCGACCTCAATCGCCCGCGCTTCGTCGAAGAACCCTGCATGCGCATCAGCCAGGGCCGCCATCCGGTAGTCGAGCAGGTGCTGGATACGCCGTTCGTAGCCAACGACCTGGGTCTGGACGACAACACCCGCATGCTGATCATCACCGGCCCGAACATGGGCGGTAAGTCGACCTACATGCGCCAGACCGCGCTGATCGTGCTGCTCGCCCATATCGGCAGCTTTGTCCCGGCAGCCAGCTGCGAGCTGTCGCTGGTCGATCGCATCTTCACCCGCATCGGCTCCAGCGACGACCTGGCCGGCGGCCGTTCGACCTTCATGGTCGAGATGAGCGAAACCGCCAACATCCTGCACAACGCCAGCGAGCGCAGCCTGGTGCTGATGGACGAAGTCGGCCGCGGCACCAGCACCTTCGACGGTCTGTCGCTGGCCTGGTCGGCCGCCGAACAGCTGGCCAGCCTGCGCGCCTGGACGCTGTTCGCCACCCACTACTTCGAGCTGACCGTGCTGCCGGAAAGTGAGCCAGTGGTCGCCAACGTGCACCTCAACGCCACCGAGCACAACGAGCGCATCGTCTTCCTGCACCACGTGCTGCCCGGTCCGGCCAGCCAGAGCTATGGCCTGGCCGTGGCGCAGCTGGCCGGCGTGCCGGCGCCGGTGATCGCCCGCGCCCGCGAGCACCTGGCGCGCCTGGAAACCACCAGCCTGCCCCACGAAACACCGCACAGTGCACCTGGCCAACCGGCAGCACCACTGCAGAACGACCTGTTTGCCAGCCTGCCGCACCCCGTGCTGGAGGAATTGGCCAAGATCAATCCCGATGATCTGACACCGCGTCGTGCCCTGGAGCTGTTATATACATGGAAGACGCGCATCTAACGCCCAGCGCCGCAAGCTGATAGAATCGCGCGCAATTTTACGACTGCCCGGTTTACAGCCTGAGCCGCGGCCAATTACAGAGCACCTGCAAGCCCTACGCAGAAAGGGATCAGGCCGCCGCCCGAGGAGAGAATCGAACCATGACCTTCGTCGTTACCGACAATTGCATCAAGTGCAAATACACCGACTGCGTGGAAGTCTGCCCGGTTGACTGCTTCTATGAGGGCCCGAACTTCCTGGTGATCCACCCGGACGAGTGCATCGACTGCGCCCTGTGCGAGCCGGAATGCCCGGCCCAGGCGATCTTCTCCGAAGACGAGGTGCCGGAAGACCAGCAGGAGTTCATCGAGCTGAACGCCGACCTGGCCGAAGTCTGGCCGAACATCACCGAGAAAAAGAAGCCCTGGCGGACGCCGAAGAGTGGGATGGCGTGAAGGACAAGCTGCAGCACCTGGAGCGCTAAGCACTAAGCGCTTTCGCTGCAACGCAAAAGGCCCGCACGACGCGGGCCTTTTGCTGTGTGCAGCTTTTCTACGGGCAAAAAAAGGGGCGGTGATTAACCGCCCGCTCTTTTTTCCCTACTCCCTCTGTCTCCTGCTCATCATCCTGATGAACCGCATCCTGCGGTGGTTCCTGACCTTCTTCCCTGAGGGCCTGTGCTTTTCCCTTTGCACGGGGTTCATATTAGCGTTTTGCCCCGACTGAACAAGGCCACCACTCAGCGCAAAAGAAGCCAATGACGGCCATAACCTAAGAAGAAGTCTTTATTTTTCAATTGGTTAAATTTTATCGACGTAGGAGAAAGGCCCATCACCCGCGCTAGCCACCTGCAATTTCCTACAGCCTCTGTAAGCAATCACTTACAACGCCAACAATAAAAAACCCGGCCGAAGCCGGGTTTCTCATGCACCCAGAAGTGCTTACTGGAACAACGCGTCACTCGACAAGCCATTCTTCTCGAGAATCTCGCGCAGACGCTTGAGCGCTTCGACCTGGATCTGCCGAACCCGCTCGCGGGTCAGGCCGATTTCCTGGCCAACTTCCTCCAGCGTGCAGCTCTCGTGACCACGCAGACCGAAGCGGCGGATCACCACCTCACGCTGCTTGTCGGTGAGTTCCGACAGCCACTGGTCGATGCTCTGCGAAAGGTCGTCATCCTGCAGCAGCTCGCAGGGGTCGGTCGGCTTTTCGTCGGTCAGGGTATCGAGCAGGGTCTTGTCCGAATCCGGCCCCAAAGACACATCCACCGAAGTCACCCGCTCGTTGAGGCCAAGCATGCGCTTGACCTCGCCCACGGGTTTTTCCAGCAGGTTGGCGATCTCCTCGGCCGACGGTTCGTGATCGAGTTTCTGCGTCAGCTCGCGCGCGGCGCGCAGGTAGACGTTGAGCTCCTTGACCACATGGATCGGCAAACGAATCGTGCGGGTCTGATTCATGATCGCCCGTTCGATGGTCTGACGAATCCACCAGGTGGCATAGGTCGAAAAGCGAAAGCCACGTTCCGGGTCGAATTTTTCCACTGCGCGGATCAGCCCGAGGTTGCCCTCTTCGATCAGATCCAACAGGGAAAGACCCCGATTGACGTAGCGCCGGGCGATTTTCACCACCAGTCGCAGGTTGCTTTCGATCATGCGTTTGCGACCCGCAGGATCACCCTTCTGCGCCAGACGCGCGAAGTGCACTTCTTCCTGAGGAGTCAGTAGAGGGGAAAAGCCGATTTCATTGAGATAGAGCTGAGTGGCGTCGAGCGCCCGGGTGTAATCGATGTATTTGTGCTGCTTGAGACTAGTGGTCGAGTTTCTGGATTTGGCGCTGGAAAGCGGTAGCTCGGAATCCTCGCTTAACACATCTTCCAGGACGATGCCGGGCTCCATGAGCAGCACTTCATCGTCGACGTCAAACTCCGGCGCTTCTTTATTGAGTGCCATTGTTGTTGTCCTTTGCTGAGTTCGACAACAAGCCCTGGCGGCGCCCATTCCAGTTTCACTTCAGGGAGAACCGGCCCCCCACGCCTGCCGAAACAGACCTGCTGCCGTTCACTTCGCACCTGAAATAAAGCTGAATTCACTCCCTGGCAACACCCGAGCCCGTTCCTCCTACTCTGGAACAGACTGGTAGCAAGGTCAGCGACGTGGCAGATATTGCAGCGGATCCACAGGTTTGCCCTGACGGCGAATCTCGAAGTGGAGTTTCACCCGGTCGGTTCCCGTGGAACCCATCTCGGCGATATTCTGTCCGGCTTTGACCTGCTGCCCCTCCCGCACCAGTAGTCTACGGTTATGTCCGTAAGCACTTACGTAGGTATCGCTGTGCTTGATGATCACCAGTTCGCCGTAGCCCCGTAACCCACTTCCGGCGTACACAACGGAACCATCAGACGCAGCCAAAACAGGCTGGCCCAATTCACCGGCGATATCAATTCCTTTATTCAAACTGCCGTTTGACGAGAATTTTCCGATCAGCACGCCATTCGCCGGCCAGGCCCAGCCTTTCGCCGAGCGGGTTACCGGCTGCACTTTGCCGGGTACAACCGGGGCCGTTACCGGCGGCTTGCTGGCCTGAACCGGGGGCGGCGCAGCCTGTACCGGCGGTTGCTGTGGCGCACGCGTAACCGGCTGCTGAGCCACAACCACAGGGGCGCTAGTCGACTTGCTGACCTGGGCCACGGCCGGTGCGCTGCCCTGGGGGGAGTCGAAACGGATGATCTGCCCTGGGCGAATTACATAGGGCGCTGGGATATTGTTGCGCGCTGCCAGCCCCTTCCAGTCCCAGCCAAAACGGAACGCAATCGAATACAGGGTATCGCCGCGCTGCACGATGTACTGGCCACCGCTGGCCTGGGGGCGCGGCTGCTGGCCGCCGGCATGATTGCGATCAACCACCTGCACCGGCGTAGTCGGAGAGCTGCCACAACCGCTGAGCAAGGCGGCGAAAAGCAATGCACCAAGGCCGGCTCGACCGGCAAGGCCATTTCGCTGCTGTTTGGTTGTGACTGTCACCCCGAGCTCCCTATGCAGGTGTTTCTTGTAAGAGCGGCTATTGTGCCGCATTTATTCGGAGGAGCCAGCCGTTTGCTGTTTGCGCCCAGCCAGCCACTCCAGACCCAGAATCAGGATCACACCCGCAATGGCCAGAAGAATAGCCAGCCAGAGCTGGGCATCCTGGCCATTGAGCTGAGCGAACTGCGCCGGCAGCAGGTTGTCCTGCAGCAGGGGTGTCTGCTGACCATGGCTGTCGGTGCGCCAGGTCAGGGTCTGTTTCCACGGCCAGACCTTGTTCAGCGAACCAAGCATCAGGCCAACCAGGAACGCCAGGGTCAGATCACGCCAGCGCGCCAGCAGCCAGCTGAGCAGACGGGCAAAGCTCAGAATGCCGACCAGGCAGCCGGCAGCGAAGACCGCCAGCACGGCGATATCCAGGGTTTTCACCGCGCCCAGCACGACCGCATACAAGCCCATCAGCACCAGCAGGAAACTGCCGGAAATGCCCGGCAGGATCATCGCGCAGATGGCAATGGCGCCGGCCATAAACAGGCTCAAAGGATCGCTGCCCCACTGCACCGGCGAGGCCACGGTGATCCACCAGGCGAAAGCAATGCCCAGCACGAAGCTGGCGAAACGTGTCCAGTTCCAGCGCGTGATCTCACGTGCCACCAGGTGGCTGGACACCAGGATCAGACCGAAGAAGAACGACCAGACCGGTATAGGATGTTCGTCCAGCAGCCAGGTGATCAGCCGCGCCAGGCTGAAAATGCTGGTCAGAATGCCGCTCAGCAGCACCAGCAGGAAAGTGGCATTGGCCGTTTGCCAGGCCTTGACGATGCGCCCGCGCAGCAGCTGCAACAGGGCTTCCGGCACGCTGGCTATCGAGCGCAGCAGCTCATCGTAAATGCCGCTGATAAAGGCCACGGTGCCACCGGAAACGCCCGGCACCACATCAGCCGCACCCATCGCAATGCCCTTGGCGAAGAGCAGCAGATAATTCTTCATGCAGCTTCCTTGGCAGATCGGTCAGGCCACTGGCCCGTTGAGCAGCGGCACGAAACGCACCGCATCCAGCACATGCCGGGAGTAACCGTCTTCTTCGCGGACGATCAGCAGCAGTTCCTGCACATCGCCGGCGCCGACCGGAATCACCAGGCGGCCACCCAGAGCCAGCTGCTCGAGCAGCGCCTGCGGTACTTCGGCGGCGGCCGCAGTGACGATGATGCCGTTGTAGGGCCCCAGCGCATTCCAGCCTTCCCAGCCATCGCCCCAGCGAAACACCACATTGCGTAGCTTGAGCTCGGCCAGACGCTCCTTGGCGCGATCCTGCAGACTCTGGATGCGCTCGACCGAGAACACCCGCTCGACCAGTTGCGCCAGCACAGCGGTCTGGTAGCCGGAACCGGTGCCGATCTCCAGCACTTTGTCCAGCGGCCCGGCGGACAGCAGCAGCTCGGTCATCCGTCCGACCATGTACGGCTGGGAGATGGTCTGGTTGTGCCCGATCGGCAGCGCGGTGTCTTCGTAGGCGCGATGCGCCAATGCCTCATCGACGAACAAGTGGCGCGGCGTACGGCGGATGACTTCCAGCACGTGCGGATTGGACAGGCCTTCTTCGTACAGGCGCTCGATCAGGCGCTCGCGGGTACGCTGCGAAGTCATGCCGACGCCCTGGCGCTGCAGATGATCCTGGCCACGCATCAGAGCAAGCCCTCCAGCCAGCCTTCGAGGCTGGCGAAGGCATCGTTGAAGGTACGATCGAGCTGCAGCGGGGTGATCGACACGTAGCCCTGCATCACCGCATGGAAGTCGGTACCCGGGCCACCATCCTCAGCATCGCCGGAGATCGAGATCCAGTAGCCTTCCTTGCCGCGCGGGTTGACCACCTTAACCGGCGCCGCCGCACGGGCGCGATGACCGAGACGGGTCAACTGGATGCCACGGATGCGCTCCAGCGGCAGGTTGGGCACGTTGACGTTGAGCACGCTGCGCGGCGGCAGATCGAGCTGCTCGTGAGCCTCGACCAGTTTGCGGGCGAAATAGGCGGCGGTCGGCAGGTTTTCGGTCTGCCGCGACAACAGCGAGAAGGCGAATGCCGGGTGATTGAGGAAACGCCCTTCCAGCGCGGCCGCCACGGTGCCGGAATACAGCACATCGTCGCCCAGGTTGGCGCCCAGGTTGATCCCTGACACCACCATGTCCGGCACCTGCTCGAACAGGCCATTAAGGCCCAGGTGCACGCAGTCAGTCGGCGTACCGTTGAGGCTGATATAGCCGTTGGGCAAACGCGTCGGGTGCAGCGGACGGTCGAGGGTCAGCGAGCTGCTGGCGCCGCTCTTGTCCTCGGCCGGGGCAACGATGACGCAGTCGGCGTAGTCGGCCAGCGCGCCATGCAGCGCGGCGATACCGGGCGCCATCACCCCATCGTCGTTGGAAATCAGAATTCGCATGGATTATCCGTCTGCCCTGCCGGCAGTAGATCGACCAGTTCGCGCACCACCACGGTGGCGAAGCATCCGGCCGGCAGGACGAAGTGCAGTTGCAGAATGTCAGGCTCAGGATAATGCCACGACAAGCCGCCGATGGGGAGGCGCAGGATACGCCGTTCGTGCGCCATGCCCGCTTCGACCAGCCAGTCCGCCAATGCCTGCTCGCTCGTCGCCACGCCTTGCTCCAGCGCGTGCGCCGCACCGGCTGCCGGTGACGGCCCACTGCCCCACAGCGGGCCGGTGGGATGCAGGTCGAGAATGGCCAGGCGCGGATCGCTACACTCGGCTTCGCCGGCCATGAAGAAGCTGCGACTGTCGGTGAACGCCAGCAGATCGCCGACCGCCACCTGGCTCCAGCTGCCCGCCGCCACCCGTTCGGCCAGCAGACGATTGAACAGGTAGCTACGCGCCGCCGAGAGCAGGCGCGAGCGCAGGTTGCGCTGCTCCGGCAGCTCGTGGCGTTCGGCAAACTGGCGCGCTTCGAATACGTTGCCGCCCTGGAAGCCGAAGCGCTGCAGGCCGTAATAGTTGGGCACGCCCTGGGCCTGGATCTGCTGCAGGCGTTGTTCCAGGACTTCCCTGTCACCGTCGAGCTGGGTCAGGCGCAGGGTGAAGCCGTTGGCCGAATGGGCGCCACGCTGCAGCTTGCGCGAATGCCGTGCGCTCTTGAGGATACTCAGGCTATGGCCTTCGGCCCCACTCAGGTCCGGATCGGCCTTGCCCGGCAGGTGCAGGCTGAACCACTGGCGGGTCAGCGCCTGGCGGTCCTTCAGCCCGGCGTAGCTGATATTCCGTTGCGATACACCAGCGGCCCGGGCCAGGCGGCGCGCCGCTTCCTCGGTATTCAGCCCACGCTTCTCCACCCACAGCCAGAGGTGTTCACCCTGACCGGATAGCGGGATATCGAGCACTTCATCGACCTGGAAGTCTTCCGCCGTGGCCTTGAGCACGGCGCGCCCACAGGCTTCGCCATGGGCGCGCGGGCCGAGCAGTTGCGCCTCGTTCATGCTTTCACCAGCAAAGCCACGGCGTGCACGGCGATGCCTTCCTCGCGACCGGTGAAGCCGAGCTTCTCGGTGGTGGTGGCCTTGACGTTGACCTGATCCAGCTCGACCTGCAGGTCGGTGGCGATCAGCCCGCGCATGGTCTCGATATGCGGCGCCATCTTCGGCGCCTGGGCGACGATGGTGGCGTCGACGTTGCCGACCAGCCAGCCCTTGGCATGGATCAGGCCGAGCACATGGCGCAGCAACGCACGGCTGTCGGCGCCCTTGAAGGTCGGGTCGGTATCGGGGAAGTGCTTGCCAATATCGCCCAACGCCGCGGCGCCGAGCAGCGCATCGCTAAGCGCATGCAGCAGCACGTCGCCGTCGGAATGAGCAACAAGACCGAATTTGTGCGGGATACGCACGCCGCCCAGGGTGATGAAATCGCCCTCGCCGAAGCGGTGTACGTCGTAGCCGTGGCCGATACGCATAGGAAAGAGAACGCCCTGAATATGTCAGGGCGTGATTCTAACCGGATTGCCCCGTAGCCCGGATGAAATCCGGGGGTCAATTTCCCGGATTGCATCCGGGCTACGCGTTGCGCAAGGCCGCCGCATGATGACGCAGATGGTCATCGATAAAGCTGGCGATGAAGTAGTAGCTGTGGTCATAGCCCGGCTGCAGACGCAAGTTCAGCGGATGGCCGGCGGCCTTGGCCGCCGCTTGCAGCGCCTCGGGCTTGAGCTGGTTGGCCAGGAAGTCGTCGCGATCACCCTGATCGACCAGGATCGGCAGCTTCTCCGGCGCATCGGCCAGCAAGGCGCAGGCATCCCACTCGCGCCAGCGGCTGCGATCTTCACCCAGGTAACGGCCCAGGGCCTTCTCGCCCCAGGGGCAATTGCTTGGGTTGCTGATCGGCGCGAAGGCCGAGAGCGACTGGTAACGCCCCGGATTGCGCAAGGCGCAGACCAGCGCACCGTGGCCGCCCATGGAGTGACCGCTGATACCGCGTTTATCCGACACTGGGAAGTTGGCCTCGATCAGCGCTGGCAGCTCGTGCACCACGTAGTCGTGCATACGGTAATGCCGCGCCCAGGGCTCCTGGGTGGCGTTGACATAGAAACCGGCACCGAGGCCGAAGTCCCAGGCGCCCTCCGGATCGCCCGGCACCTCGGCACCGCGCGGGCTGGTATCCGGGGCGACTATGACCAGGCCCAGCTCGGCGGCGAGTTTCTGCGCGCCGGCCTTCTGCATGAAGTTCTCGTCGGTGCAGGTCAGGCCGCTCAGCCAGTACAGCACCGGCAGCTTGGCGCCCTGTTCGGCCTGCGGCGGCAGGTAGACGGCAAACTGCATGTCGCAGCTCAGCGTGCTGGAGCGATGGCGATAGCGCTTGTGCCAGCCGCCACAACTCTTGTTGCTGGAGACGATTTCCAGGCTCATGGGCAGTCCTCAAATGCACGGGCGCCCGGGTGGTAACCCAGGCGCCGTTCGCGCTTAGAAGTGGATAACGGTGCGGATGCTCTTACCTTCGTGCATCAGGTCGAAGGCTTCGTTGATCCGTTCCAAGCCCATGGTGTGGGTGATGAAGGTATCCAGCGGGATCTCGCCCGTCTGCGCCTTCTCCACATAGCTCGGCAGCTCGGTGCGGCCGCGCACGCCACCGAAGGCCGAACCGCGCCAGACCCGCCCGGTCACCAGCTGGAACGGCCGGGTGCTGATTTCCTCGCCGGCACCGGCCACGCCGATGATCACCGACTCGCCCCAGCCCTTGTGCGCGCACTCCAGCGCGGCGCGCATCAGCTTGACGTTGCCGACGCACTCAAAGCTGTAGTCGACTCCGCCATCGGTCATCTCGATGATCACATCCTGAATCGGCTTGTCATGATCTTTGGGATTGACGAAGTCGGTGGCGCCCAGCTCGCGGGCCACCTCGAACTTGGCAGGGTTGATGTCGACGGCGATGATGCGGCTGGCCTTGGCCATCTTGGCGCCGATGATCGCCGCCAGGCCGATGCCGCCGAGACCGAAGATCGCCACGGTGGCGCCCTCCTCCACCTTGGCGGTGTTCAGCACCGCGCCGATGCCGGTGGTGACGCCACAGCCGAGCAGGCAGACCTTCTCCAGCGGCGCGTCCTTGGGAATCTTGGCCAGGGAGATTTCCGGCAGCACGGTGTACTCGGAGAAAGTCGAGCAGCCCATGTAGTGGTAGATCGGCTGCCCCTGGTAGCTGAAGCGGCTGGTGCCGTCCGGCATCAGGCCCTTGCCCTGGGTGGCGCGGACTTTCTGGCACAGGTTGGTCTTGCCGGATTTGCAGAACTTGCACTCGCGGCACTCAGCCGTGTACAGCGGGATCACGTGGTCGCCGACCGCCAGAGAGGTCACACCCTCGCCCACCGCCTCGACGATGCCACCGCCTTCATGGCCGAGAATCGACGGGAACACACCCTCGGAGTCGGCACCGGACAGGGTGTAGGCATCGGTGTGGCAGACGCCGGTGGCGATGATGCGCACCAGCACCTCGCCAGCCTTGGGCGGCGCCACATCCACTTCGACGATTTGCAGCGGCTGGTTCGGGGCAAAAGCCACGGCGGCGCGGGACTTGATCATGGGGGTTCTCCAACAGGCTGGTAGAAAGTGGCGCAGAGTGTAGATCAGTGCGTTTTGCTGGATAATCAGCCGCCAAGCAAAACATTATTGCCAACCAGGGATAATCTAATCATATGAACCGCTGGGAAGGCCTGGATGAATTCGTCGCGGTCGCCGAATGCGGCCAGTTCAGCGCCGCCGCCGAGCGCCTGGGACTGTCGTCGTCGCAGGTCAGCCGCCAGGTGGCCAAACTGGAAGAGCGCCTGCAGACCCGCCTGTTCTACCGCAGCACGCGCAAGGTCGCGCTGACCGAGGCCGGACAGACCTTTCTGCAGCACTGCCAGCGCCTGCAGGATGCCCGCGAGGAAGCCCTGCGCGCAGTCGGCGACCTGGCCGGCGAGCCCAAGGGCCTGCTGCGCATGACCTGCGCGGTGGCCTATGGCGAGCGCTTTATCGTGCCGCTGGTGAATGACTTCATGCAGCGTCACCCTCAACTGCGGGTGGAGATCGAACTGAGCAACCAGACCCTCGACCTGCTGCATGGCGGCCTGGACCTGGCCATCCGCCTCGGCCGCCTGCAGGACTCGCGCATGCTCGCAACGCGCCTGGCGCCGCGGGTCATGCACCTGTGCGCGGCGCCGGCCTACCTGGAGCGCTACGGCCGCCCGCACTCGCTGTCCGAACTGGCGCGGCACAACTGCCTGATCGGCAGCAGCGACAGCTGGAGTTTCCAGCAGGACGGCCGCGAGCTGGCCCAGCGGGTGCAGGGCAACTGGCGCTGCAACAGCGGCGAGGCGGTGCTGGACGCGGCACTGCGCGGCTTCGGCCTGTGCCAGCTACCCGACTACTACGTGCAGGCGCACCTGCGCAGCGGCGAGCTGGTCGAACTGCTGGCCCAGCACAAACCGCCGCATACCGCGGTGTGGGCGCTGTACCCGCAGCAACGGCATCTGTCGCCGAAGGTGCGGCAGCTGGTCGAGCTATTGAAGGAAGGCTTGGCGCAGCGACCGGAGTATCAGCAACTCGGCTGATATATCAGCACGCCAGACGCAGCGGACTTGTAGGAGCGAGCTCTGCTCGCGAAGCAGGCCAACACAGAGCTTCGCGAGCAGAGCTCGCTCTTACAGGGATAGGGCAGCCTCACGCCGGCGTCAGGCACTCCGGCGCATCGAACTTGGGATCGTTGACCAGGTTGGCCAACACCCGCTCACGCAGCGGCGGTGTCGGGATCAGCAACAGCGCCTGCAACTCCGCTAGCGGGGTGTCTTCGGCCAGCCAGGCGCGCTGCTGTTCGGCATCCAGCAGCAAGGGTCGGCGCAGGTGCGCGGCAGCCTGAGTGACCATGGCCACGCTCAGGTACAGCTGATCGCCCGCCGGATAGGCCTCCCACAGCGCAGCGAAGTGCAGCAGGGGTTCTTCGCCGGTCAGCCAGAATGGCCGCTTGCGCAGCTCGCCGCGCCATTCGTAGAAGCCATTGGCTGGCAACAGGCAACGGCGCTGGCGGAACGCCTCACGGAACATCGGCTGCTCGCTGAGGGTTTCCGCGCGGGCATGCGATGGCGCCTTACTCAGGTCATTCAGCCAGGCCGGGGTCAGCCCCCAACGGCCGCTGGCGGCGTGCAGTTCACCGTCGACATGGCGCAGGAACAGCACCTGATTGCCCGGCGCGAGGTTCCAGTGCGGTGCCTGCCCGGCAGGAAAACCCGGCAGCGTGGCCAGGCTCTGCGACCAACGAAACAGGCCGTAACGTCCACTCATAAGGCAACGGGCTCAACATCAACAGGGCGGAAAGACCGCGACGCGCCGATTGCCTGGCGGGCCGCGAAAACTAGCAGAGCAGGATGCCGGGACTGGCATCGGGCTCCTCACCCGGCAGGGGCGCGGCGGCATTGTACGCATCGATCAGGTGGCGTGCGTGCTCGGCATCATCGTCCTGCACCAGCAGGCCGAGCAGCCCCAGCGCCGGCAGCTCGCCGATCGCCCCGAGCAGGTGACGCCCGGCGAGGTGGGCATCCACCCCTTCGCTGGCCAGCATGCCCAGCAGCAGCTCACCTTCCAGCAGGTCCTGCGGTTCGTAGATACGCTGCATCAGTCGTTCTCCGTGCGCACATCCAGTGACCAGTCATCGCCGTCGGTACGCAGGTCGAAGATGATCGGCCGGCAGCACACCGGGCAATCCTCGACGTACTCCTGGTCACCGGCGGAAAGGTCGAGCAGCGCCTCCGCCGGCTCGCCGCAATAGGGACATTGATACGCCTGTGATTCCAGCATCACGACCTCCACTGTGACTTGCGGTTACAATCGCCGGTCTATTGCAGGCTCGCGGGAGTCCCCCTGAGCCTAGGCACCTGAACAACGAGAGCATGATGGGCGAATTCGATTCCATCCGACCCTACGCCGACCACGAAGTCCCCGCCGTCCTGGCCCGCCTGCTGGCCGACCCGATCTTCCTCGGCACCCTGACGCGTTTCCGCTTCCCGCGTCTGGCCGGGCCATTCGGCTGGCTGCTTAAACCTCTTATAGCCCATCGGCTGCGTCAGCAACTGGCCGATGTGAGTTCGGTGGGTGCGCTGCAGGAGCGCATCGAGCCCTATATCGACCATACCGTCGAGCGCGCCACCGATGGCGTGACCTACTCCGGGGTCGAACAGCTCAAGTCGGGCAGCGCCTACCTGCTCCTGGCCAACCACCGCGACATCGTCATGGACCCGGCCTTCGTCAACTACGCCGTGTTCCACGCCGGCCTGCCGACGCCGCGCATCGCCATCGGCGATAACCTGCTGCAGCGGCCCTTCGTCAGCGACTTGATGCGCCTGAACAAGAGTTTCATCGTGCACCGCTCGTTGACCGGCCGGCGTGAGAAGCTGGCCGCCTTCCAGCTGCTGTCGGCCTATATCAACCACTCGATCCGCGTCGACGGCCAGTCGATCTGGATCGCCCAGGCCGAAGGTCGCGCCAAGGACGGTGACGACCGCACCGACTCGGCGATCCTCAAGATGTTCCACATGAGTCGCAAGGACGAGGCCTTCGCCGAGGTGCTCGGCTCGCTCAACCTGATCCCGGTATCGATCAGCTACGAGTACGACCCCTGCGACCAGGCCAAGGCCCGCGAGCTGTCGATCCGCGCCACTACCGGTAGCTACGAGAAGGCGCCCGGCGAGGATGACGCCAGCATCGCCCTGGGCATCACCGGCTACAAAGGCCGCGTGCATATCCACTTCGGTGCGCCAGTCACCGCTGGCTTCGAGGATGCCAAGCAGCTGGCCAGCCTGATGGACCAGCACATCCTCGGCGGCTACCGGCTGTTCCCCGTGCATTATCTGGCCTACAGCCAGTGGGACGAGCGCGACAACGCACTGCAGGTGCCGACTGCTGAGCAGCTGTTCGCCGCCGACGAACTGGCCAAGGCTCGTGGCGAATGGCAGCGACGCCTGGATGCCTGCCCGGTCGAGCAACGCCCCTGGCTGATCCGCCAGTACGCCACGCCGGTGCGCAACCAGTACCGGATCAAGGCTGGCCTGCCGTTGTAATCCCCCTCACCCGCTGCGGCCACGCGGCAGCGGGTCACCCCCACCACCTCGCCAAGCTTTACTTGCTGCCGATAACTTTCTTGCTCTATTTCAGGGCAACTAAGTGCTCTCGAATATGCCACTAATTGTTCATCGCGATCACATTAATCGTAGCAACAGCCCAACGTATAAAATCTTTAACAATCGGACAACTTTCGAGCTCCAGCCTTCGTCAACCATCGAAACTATTTTCGCTATTTCAGCGCAACTTCGACAAAAGCAACTGGCAATTTAAGGCAAACTTTGTTTATTTATCCTCACAGGAAAAACCGGCACTACTGACTGCTCAGGCATGCCTGCTCAGCCAGCAGAATCTGCGCGGCCTATGACCGTCACTTGCACCGGCTCCACCGCCAGTTTCTAAAGGGATTTGCACATGCGCCGCGTCGTGATCACCGGGATGGGACTGGTCTCCAGTCTGGGCAATGACCTGCAAAGCGTCAGCACCAGCCTGCGTGAAGGTCGCTCGGGTATCCGCTTCAACCCGACCTACGCCGAAGTCGGTATGCGCAGCCAGGTGTGTGGCGCCGTGCCGCTGGACATGGACAGCCTGAACATCGACCGCAAGGTCAAACGCTTCATGGGTGACGCCGCCGCCTATGCCTACCTGGCCATGCAGCAGGCGGTGAAGGATGCCGGCCTGAGCAACGCCCAGGTCTCCAACCCGCGCACCGGGCTGATCGCCGGCTCCGGCGGGGCGTCCTCCTTCAACCAGATGGAGGCCATGGACATCCTGCGCGAAAAAGGCATCGCCCGGGTCGGCCCGTTCCGCGTACCGCGGACCATGAGCAACACCGTCTCGGCCTGCCTGGCCACACCCTTTCGCATCAAGGGCCTGAGCTACTCCATCGCCTCGGCCTGCGCCAGCAGCGCGCATTGCATCGGCCACGCCATGGAACAGATTCGCATGGGCAAGCAGGACATCGTTTTCGCCGGCGGTGGCGAGGAAGAGCACTGGAGCCAGAGCTACCTGTTCGATGCCATGGGCGCCCTCTCCAGCCAGTACAACGACGCGCCCCAGCAGGCCTCGCGCCCCTACGACACGCGCCGCGATGGCTTCGTCATTGCCGCCGGTGGCGGTATCGTGGTGGTCGAAGCGCTGGAGCATGCCCTGGCCCGCAACGCGCAGATCCATGCGGAAATCATCGGTTACGGCGCCACGTCGGACGGCTACGACATGGTCGCACCCAGCGGCGAAGGCGGCATGCGCTGCATGCAGGACGCCCTGGTCGGGGTCACCGAGCCGATCGACTACCTGAATACCCACGGCACCTCCACGCCGGTCGGTGACCTGGCGGAGATGCGCGCCGTGCGCAAGGTGTTCGGCCGCGACATGCCGCTGATCAGCTCGACCAAGAGCCTGTCTGGCCATGCCCTGGGGGCGGCCGGCGTGCACGAGGTGATCTACTGCCTGTTGATGATGCGCGAGAACTTCATCGCCGCATCGGCCAATATCGACAACCTCGACCCCGAACTGACCGACATGCCGGTACTGCGCGAAACCCGCGAGAACGTCACCCTGAATACCATCATGAGCAACAGCTTCGGCTTCGGCGGCACCAATGCCACCCTGGTGCTGAAGCGCTGGCAAGGCGCATAAGCGACTGAGCTTGCCACCAGCCCGCTTGCAGGCTGGCGGCAAGGTCGAGAGTCAGGCGGCCAGACCGGTGCCGCCCGTAGCCATGACGATATGCCCGCGAATCGCGGTAGAGCGATCAGAGGCAAGAAAGGCGACGATATTGGCGATTTCCATCGGCTCCAGCGCCCAGCGCCGCCCCACCGACTCCAGACGCCCGATCATCCCCGGCCACATCTCCGACAGGTACGGCAGCATCTCGCTCTTGACCACGCCGCCGCAGACGCCGTTGACGCGGATGCCCTTGTCGTACAGGTCCACCTCCATATAGCGCACCAGGTTTTCCAGCGCGGCCTTCATCAGGCCCAGCGGGTAGTTCGGCAATACCGCATGGGAGCCAACACCGGAGATGGCGCAGATGGTGCCTCCGGCCGGCATCAATGGCACTACGTGGTTGATACAGGCGACGTTGCCGATCAGGCTGGTGCCGAACAGCTCCTTCCAGTCGTGCTTGGTCAGCTCGCGAATCGACTTGAATGGCGCGCTGGCGGCGTTGAGCACCAGATGATCGATGCGCTCGACGCCCTCGGCCTGCAGGTTCTTGACCATCTGCTCGATGTCGCGCGTCTCGGAGATATCCGCCTGTGCCTTGTAGGCCCGCACACCACGAGCCTCGGCGTGCGCCACCAGTTTGTCGACGCTGGCCGCGCCCTTGCCCTGGGCCCGGCGGAAATTGAGGATGACGTCGTAACCGTCTTCGATAAAGCGTTCGGCGATAGCCGCGCCGATGCCGCGCGCGGCCCCGGTGATCAGAACAGTTTCCCGCTGTGCACTCATAACTTTCTTTCCCCAGATGATGAAGCGCCTAGTCCGTCAGTCATTCACCGCGGCTGCGCATTTCTTATTAACCACGGAACAACTTTCGCTGTTTCACTGACAACTTTATGAGCATTACCCAAACACTCTTCGAGTAACTTTCATCGCCCCACTCATCACAGGTCTATAACTGCACAACGACTTGCACAACTTCACGAGTACCGCCAAGGGCATTGCTAATTACTTGTTACGCTTATCAGGTAAAGCGGAAGGCCTCCGCGATCAGCAACTTCGACGCGCGTTTGGCCGGAATGATCGAGGCCAGTACAGCGGTCACTATGGCCAGGGCGCAGGTGAACCAGAACAGGTTGAAGTTCTCGTCCCACAGGATGAACGCCAGGTAACCCTTGGTGTATCCGGGTGACGGCGGCATCGGCAGGCCGTTGATGTTGATCAGCTCGGCCAGGCCGATACCTACCGCCACGCTCAGCGCCGCGCCGAGCAGGCCGATGAAGATGCCCTCGAGGATGAACAGCCGCCCCACCTCACGCTGGGTCAGGCCCAGGGCGCGCAGGGTAGCGACCTCACGGGTGCGCTCGACCACGTTCATCATCAGGGTGTTACCGATCATGAACACCACGATCACGCTGACGATCGATTTGATGAAGAAGAAGATGCCGTCGAACAGGCTGACCACCTGGTGGTAGTACACCGCCAGTTCCGACCAGGGGCGTACCTCGAGCTTGAGGCCCTGTTGCTTGATCAGGGTTTGTACACGCTGCAGCGCCGCGTCGGTCTGCTCGGTGTCGTTGAGCAGGATGATGATGCGACTGACCTCGTCGGTCTCCAGCAAGTCCTGGGCGGTCTTCAGCGGCAGCTTGAGGGCACGGTCGTCGTACTCCTTGATGCCGGACTGCATGACCCCGCGCACCGTCACCGACATGGCGTTCTGCCCGCCGGTGGGGTTGACCACCAGCAGGTCGAGGTCCGCGTCATAGCCCGCCGACAGGCCCTTGGCCACGCCGGTGCCGATGGTCGCGCCGAGCCCGTCGATGCGCGACAGATCGCTGCCGAGGACGATGCGATCCAGCGCACCGAGGGTCAGCGAGCTGGCCGGCTCGATACCGACTCCGGAGATGAAGGTCGAGGTCTCCGACTCATAGTGCGAGGCGATCCCGGAAAACTCGATCTGCCCGGTCACGGTCTTGAGCATCGGGCCGAGTTCGGCATCTTCTGCCAGGACCCGCTTGATCTGTTCGTAGCCGGGAATGCCGTAACGCAGCGGGTTGGTCGCGCCGCTGGCCAGGTAGCCCTCGCGATACAGCTGCAGGTGGCCGAGGTTGGTGCGGATGGTCTGCTCGCGCAGCGACGAGAAGGAGTGCTGGACGAAGCCGCCGAAGATGAACACCGCCCCACCGCCCATGATGATCGCCAGCAGGGTGATGCCGGAGCGGCGCCGCTGGCGGAACAGGTTGGCGAAGGCGTAACGGATCGAGGTCGGTCGTTTCAGGGCCGTCCACAGCACCAGCAGCAGGGCGTAGGCGATGATGGCGTTGGCCAGGTAATACAGCAGCTCGCTCATTGTTCGCCCTCCACAATCGGCGCCAGCACGTAGTGGATTTCTTCCGCGGTGAGAAACAGCCGACTCGGCGCAGGCTGCTGCAGCAGTTCGGCCCACAGCGGCGAACGGCGCAATTGTTCACGCAGTTGCTCGGCCTGGGCCTGTTGCCCGTCTGCGTCGAGGGCACGGATCTGCAGAAAATCGATCAGCGCAGCCAGGGACGCGGGCAACTCGCCCTGGCGCTGGCGCAGGTAGTCGAGGTCCTTCAGGGCCACCACATGGCGGCCGAACTCGGCGGGCACGTAGACATCCAGGCGGGCGCGCAGGAAGCGCAGGCGCCAGTCGTCCGGCTGCTGGTCAACGGCCTCGTCGATCAGGAAGAAGCCGCGCTTGGCCAGTTCGGCGGCGCGAAAGTAGTTCTGCTTCTTGACGTATTCCCCGGCGGTGAACAGCCAGCCGTAACCCTCGTACATCTTGGCGTAGAGGTCATCCGGGTGCTGCTCGCGGTAGGCCGCCAGGGCCTCGATGGTCTGCTCGGCGACCCCATCGCTAGGCGCCTGGACCACGGCCAGAATGGCGCGATCACGGGCCGCGCTCAGCGAGCCGTCAGCCAGCAGGGCGTCCAGGCTGGCCCGGCTTTGCGCCCGATAGGCGTCGAGCGTGGCAGGTGGCTGAACGCTGGCCTGTACGCCGCCGGCCAGTACCAGGGTGAGCAACAGAGGCAGGCGCTTAAGCATGTTGCAGCTTCCCGTCGGCGATGCGGATAACCCGGCTGGCGACATCGCGCACCGAGTCGGCATGGGTGGAAATGATGAAGGTGGTGCCGTTCTCGCGATTGATTTCCTGCATCAGCTCCAGCACCGAGCGGCCGGTTTCCGAGTCCAGGTTGCCGGTCGGTTCATCGGCGATCACCAGGGCCGGTTTCTTCACCAGCGCCCGGGCAATCGCCACGCGCTGCTGCTGGCCGCCGGACAGCTCGGTCGGCGGGCGCATGGCGTGCTTCTCCAGGCCGACCCGTTCCAGCGCCTGCATCACCTGGCGACGTGCCTGCTCCTTCTTGTAGCCGTTGAGCATCAGCGGGTAATAAACGTTGTCGAACACGCTGAGCACCGGCAACAGGTTGAAGAACTGGAAGATGAAACCGATTTCCTGGGCGCGCAGCTGGGCCAGTTCGCGGTCATTCAGCTCGGCCAGGTCCTGGCCGAGGAAATGCACGCGCCCGCCACTCGGCTTGTCGATGCCGCCAATCAGGTTGAGCAGCGTGCTCTTGCCGCTGCCGGACTGACCGACCAGGGCGGCGAACTCGCCTCGCTCGACCACCAGGTCGATGGCCTGCAGCGCGTGCACGCTGCCCTCGCCCTTGCCGTAACGCTTTTCCACCTGCCCCAGACGCACGATCGGCAGCTGCGTGGCATTGACGATCTGCATCCGCTTTCCTTCAGCGCCGGCGATTGCCGGCGCGCCGTTATCAGCCTGCATGGCCTCGCCCCCTTGGCACGAAATCCGTTATCACTGGCACCGCAACATCCAGGTGCCGCCGTGGCTGTCGCTCAGCGACAGGACTGCCGGTACGCCATCGTGGCCGGCGGCCTTGCGCTCGGCATAACGCTGCAGCGCCAGCAGTGGGTTGATGCCGCCGCTGTCGCCGAAGCGCCGACAGAGGTTTTCGTAGACCAGTTGATCGCCCATGGCCGCAGCCGCGCTGCCCTCCACCGCCGCCAGCAGACTGGAGGGGTAGTGGCCGCCATAGATGATCGCCCGTGGCTCCGGCAGCAGCGCCGACCAGGCCTGGCGCAGCGCCGCAGCGGCGGCCTCACGCCGGGCCGGCACGGCCAGGTACTGCGGCGCACCGAGCAGCACCGGCGCGGTCTTGGCCTTCAGTGCGGCCTCGGCACGCTTGAGCACGATGAAACCGGCGCGTTCGATGATCGGCGCATTGTGCTGACCGCCCTTGCCCAGCCAGCGCCGCTCCTGCTCGGCATTGCCGATCGCCTCGGAGAAACCCAGGGCCGGGTAGAAGCGGAACACCCCGCCGAGCAGCACGCTGTCGATATCGCCGCCATTGAGCAGTTCGCCCGCTACGCGCAGGCTCTGCACGAAACCGGAGCGCCCCGCCTGCACCTTGCAGGAGTAGCCATCCACCGCATGCTCGCGCAGGAGGAATTTGGGAATCACGTCCAGATCGAAACCATCACGCCAGTTGAAGGCGTGTTCGAGGTGCGAGCACTGCCCCCAAAAATCCGAATAGACCAGAGCCAGGCGCTCCCGCGAACTGCGCCGACCACAACTGGCCTCGGCCGCAGCCAGCGCCTGCTTGGCGGCCTGACCGACGGCCGCGAGGGTTTCCCGGTAACCGGCCTTGTTCGCCTCAGGGCCGCCATCGACGCTGAAGCGACTGAGATCCCACTGCCGCCGCCCGGTCTTGCGCACCGCGCGGCGATACAACTCGCCCTCCCAGGCGCGAAACCAGCGCTGCGTATAGGGCAGCGGCGCGCGCTCCGGCTGCACCACGGACAACCCGACCAGGGCCAGCGCCGTGCTGTTGGCGCCCTCCTCGCCGAGCAACTCGGCGCTGCTGGCGGCGCGGCTCGGGGTCAACTGCTTTTCTTCGACGGACATGCACTCTTCCCTATCAACTGTCCTGGCTCACGCCAGGCGCGCCAACGTGCAGGCCGCGACGGAACCCTCGATGCCGAGGGCGAGCTTGACCACCTTGTCCGACACCAGCGGCAGCGGTTCGCGGTCGGCGTGCAACTGCACCCCGGCGGCGTTGTCCAGCGGCGCCTGGGCACGGAATGCCAGTAGGCGTTGTTGCTGCATGGCGTCGGCGAGAATGGCCAGATCGGTGAGGCCGCTGGCCGCCACCTGATAACCGAACTGCGCCTTGTACGAGACCGCCGGAATGCCGTTATCGCCCCACACCTTGCGCACCGCCATCAGCTCGGCCTGGTCACTGCCACGGATGCCGTTACCGTGCATGAAGATGCAGCCAACCTGCTCGGCGCTGACTTCTGCCTGCGCCAGCGAATCGTCGATGGTGCGCGAGATGGAGCGAAAATCCGGCGAGAAGGATTGCCCGCCGCGCGACGAACCGCCGCTCTGGCACATGGCAAAGCCATCGATCCGCAGGCGCCCCTGGCCACCGCGGGCTGCCAGGTGTTCGGGGCTTTCCAGCACCGTGGCGGCCAAGCCGCCGCCGAGCATCACCCCTTCGGTCGCCGCCGAGAACGGCTGCGTCACCGCACGCGCCAGGGCATTCAGGCCGCCCATGAACATCAGGTTGTACAGGGTCACCTGCTGCCAGGACGCGACCACGGCGATATCCGCGCGACCGGATTCGATCGCCTTGCTGGCCAGGTACAACGCCGACATGCTCGAACAGCTGGCGGTGGACAGCGCCAGCGGCGGCATGGCCAGTTGGTAATGCTGCATGAGCAGACGGCCGAGGCGCTCCTCGGCGTAGTTGTCGCTGTGCATCTGCTTGAGCGTCGGGTTGAGCTGCAGATCCTCCTGATCGTTGCGCTGCAGGTAGGCGGTGAATTCCATCACCTCCGGCTGCACGCCCTGCCCCCCGATATACAGCTGCACCCGCGGCCCGGCCAGGGCCTCAGGCCCCAGGCCGGCATGCTGGAGCGCTTCGTCGATCACTCGCTGGAGCAGTGCCAGGGCGGTCGGCGCATCGCTGCGGCGGCCCTTGACCAGCGCCGGCATGGCCACCTGCAGCGGGTTGAACGGCATGCCCAAACGGGCCGCCTCGCGCTCGTCCGGGAAGTACGGCCGGTAGTCGGCCTGGCGCTGTTCAGCCAGTGCCGCGACCAATGCCGGTGCGTCCAGGCCCAGGCCGTTGCAGGCGCCGACCCCGGAAATCACCGCCGCGCGGGGCTTAGGCATGCAGAGCACCCTTGCGCAGAACCACGGCGTAGTTGTTGCCGCCGTCGGAAGCACCGATCAGCAGGGCATGCCGCACTTCACGCTGGATCGGCTCACGCACGAAGGCGATATCGTCGGCACAGAACTCGCGGGTGAAGGCGATCGGCATGATCTCGCCGGTCTTCATGGCTTCCAGCACCAGCGACAGGTTGAGCAGCGCGGCAGCCGATTCGACGAAACCGAAATAGCCGTTGTAGTTGACCAGCGGAATCTCGGCGCTGGCGTTGCCGAACACTTCACGCACGGCCCCCAGTTCCTTGTCCGCACTCTCCGCCACGCCCCAGCTGGTGCCGCAGATCAGGTCGACCTGATCAAAACGCAGACCGGCATCATCCAGCGCCTGGCGGATCGCCGCCGTCATGGCATTGCCGCGCGCCAGCGCCGGCTCACCCGGGTAGACGGCATCGCAGGAGCGACCATAACCGACCACTTCGGCGAGAATCTGCGCACCGCGGGCCTGCGCACTGTCGACATCCTCGAGCATGGCCACTGCTGCGCCTTCGCCGAGGACGAAACCACTGGGCTGGGCGCCGTAGACCTGAAAGGAGTCCGCCTCGGTGGTCCAGCTGACGCGGGTACTGCCAGCCTGTGACATCAGCGCCGAGGAATAGGCATTCTCGTCGGCACCGCCGACCAGCGCCTGCGGCTGCAGGCCCTGACGCACCAGCTCGTAACCGTAAAACAGCGCACCAAACGAGGCGTTGTAGCCGGTCGACAGGGTGGTGTTGTAGCCCTTCATGCCCTTGGAGATGGCACAGAAGGTGGCAATCGAGTTCATCAGCGCCGAGGGGAACTCGAAAGTGCGCGCGCGGCGCGGGTCCGGGTACAGGCTCTGGGCATATTTGGCCACCGTCGACTGCGGGCCTTTGGACATGCCCATGATCAAGGCGGTGTCGGTATCGCCGTGACGCACCTTCTTGCCGCCACTCTGCAGCGCCTGCTCCAGCGCCAGCAGACCGTAGGTGGCGATCTTGCTGGCCTTGCGCGAGTCGAAGTTCTTCAGGTGCTTGCGCGGCTCGATATTGCGCACTTCATGGGCACGGAATTGCAGGGCACGGATATCACCCTCACCGAGGCCGGCGAGCATCTCGCTGAGACGCGGGTTGGCCGCCAGCAGCTTCTCGTACTCCTGGCTGTTCTCGTCGCCATCCAGCCAGTCGCTCACGGCAACCAGCGCCGAGCCCAGTTCACCGTCACGAATGCGCTGGCTGATCTGCTCCTGGCCATAGCCCAGGGAACTCAATGCGCCCATACCGGTAATCGCCACGCGGCGCGGGCGGTACTCGGTCTGCGGCACCTGCTCGGGCTTGACTGAGGAGACGATGCTGCAGTTGTTGCCGCCGAAGGCATAGTTGTTCTTCATGAACAGCTTGACGTCGTGCTGCTGGAACTCGTTGGGCACGTAGTTGAGGTCACAGCCGGTGCGCGGCACGCTGAAATTGAGGGTCGGCAGCACCTTGCCTTCGGGCAGGGTGACCAGACAGGCGATCAGTTCGATGATCCCGGCCGAGCCGATGTTATGGCCGAAGTAGGACTTGCTCGAACTGACCGGGATGTCGGCGATGTTGGGGAACACCTTCTTCATCGCCAGGGTTTCCGCGCGGTCGTTGGCTTCGGTGCCAGTGCCGTGGGCATTGATGTACTGGATCGCCTCCGGGCCGACCCCGGCATTCGCCAGGGCCGCGCGCATCACCAGCGTGGCGCCCTCGGCACGCGGGTCCGGTGCGGTTTCATGGTGGGCATCGGACGAGGTGGCGTAGGAAATGATCTCGCCATAAATGGTCGCGCCGCGCGCCTTGGCGTGCTCGTACTCTTCCAGGACGATGGCGCCCGCGCCTTCGCCAATCGACAGCCCCGGCGTGCCGGAGAACGGGCAGCAGGACTCCTCGCGCATCGCCTTGAGCGCATGAAAACCGGCAAAGGTCGGCAGGTAGACCGGGTCGGAACCGACGATCACCGCCACCGGATTCTTGTCGTTCTGGATCAGGTCGAAACCGATGCCGATGGCATTGGTACTGGCGGTACAGGCAGTCGCCACCAGTTCGAAACCGCCCTGCAGCCCCAGCAACGAGGTGACCACAGGACAGATGGAGGAAAAGTTGCCGGAGACTTCCATCTTGCGAACGGAAAACTCCTGCGGACGGTTTTCGATCAGCGGCATGATGGCTTCGGCGCCCGCGGAGGACACCCCGACCACCAGGCTGGTCTGTTGCAACAGCGGGTCGTTGAGCAGGCCGGCTTGCACCAGCGCATCGCGCCCGACCTTGTAACCCCAGAGTACGGTGCGATCCAGCTCAGGCAGCAGTTCCTCGGCGATGCCTTCGTAGTCGACAGGCTGCAATACCTCGGAGGCCAGGGCATGGTCGAAATACTTGAGGAAATGCTCACTCGGACGGATCGACGCCTTGGCGGCGAACAAGCCCTCGCGGAACTCGTCCACGGTATTGCCCAGTGCCGTCAGCACGCCCATCCCTGTGACTACTATTCGCTTGCGCTTGACCATATCCGTACTCCTCTGCGGTGCTACTCGAACGAGCGACCTCAAGCCACCCCAAGGTGTGGCCGCCGTCCCCGGCGGTCACCCTCGCTGTTGTTGTTTGCGACGTATCAGGCCTTGGCCTGCTGCTCGATCAGGCTCTTCGGTCGCGAGGCATCGACATAGCTGTGCTCCGCCGGGTTGACCATGAAGCTGAAGTTCTGCAGGAACGGAATCGCTGAAGTGTTGATGGCCACACGCCCACCGTTGCCGGCGATCTGGTACTGGTCGATACCGGCATAGGCATACTCGCTGTCGAGCAGGGCCTGGCCGATATAGCCGTCGACGCCCACCGAATGACCGAGGGTGATGACCTTGCCGATCTGCTGTTCGCCACTGAACACCGCATCGCCCAGACCCAGCGTCGCGCCGTCACCCTTGACCACGAAGCCGACCACGCGCTGCTTGACGCCTTCTTCCAGCTTGGCCAGCAGCGCCTCGCGACCGATGAACTCGTCCTTGTCGTAGCGCACCGCCCACTGCAGTTGCAGCTCGATCGGGCAGGTGCTGAACTCACCGACCAGGGCCGGATCCCAGCAGGGGTTTTCCAGGCGCGACTTGCCCTGGAAGTCGATACCGCCGGCTTTCATGTCGAACTTGGCACCGACCTCGCTGGCACGCTGCCACAGGTCGGCGGCGCCTTCCTTGGAGGTCAGGACCTTGAAGGCGAACTCGCCGTGCTTGCCGGAGCGGAACAGGATCGCGTCGTCGACATGCATGAACTCGAGGAACGGCAGGCCGAGCACATCGAAGCCGTACAGTTCGGCCATCAGTTCCCAGCTGTAGGGACCTTCGAACAGGGTGGTGGTGAGGTTGTCGTTCTGTGCGCTGATCTGCACTTCTTCTTCGCCGACCAGGGCCTGCAGGCTGGCAGCCAGCTTGTCGCCGCGCAGCCACTCGGAGATCAGCAGGAAGCGCTCGTCATCGCAGAGCACATAGAGGTCGGTGACGATCTGACCCTGATCATTCAGCAGCAGGGTGTACAGCGCCTGCTCGTCGCGGATCACCGAGAGGTCACCGCCAACCACGCGATTGAGGAAGTCGTAGCCATCGTCGCCCTGCACTTCGACGATGCCGAAGTGCGAGTAGTCGACCATCAGAATGTTCTTGCGCGAGGCCAGATGCTCTTCGGCCGGATGGCCATAGTGCAGCGGGATCTTCACGCCATTGCGTTCAACCAGAGTGGCGCCGGCGGCTTGATGAATGGATTCCAGACTCATGAAAGTGCTCCTTGAAAAGTGGGCGGCGGATTGCGTGCGGCGGCCAATCAGGCGGCGGCAGCGGCCTGGCGCTGGATGATGAAAGAGGCCAGGGAATTGACGTTGCGCATGTAGGACGGATCGTCGCCCTCGCTGATGCGCACGCCGAACTCTTCGTCGAGCATCACCACCAGTTCGGTGGCGTCCACGGAGTCGAGCTTGAGGCCGCTACCGAACAGCGGGGTGTCGTCGTCGATCTGCTCTTTGCTTTGGTACAGGTTCAGCCGGTCGATCAGGCTTTCCTTGAGTTTGTTCAGCACGCTCTGGCGTTGCTCGATCACTGCTTGCAGTTGCTTGTCCATGTTTTCTTCCTCGCTGAATGGCGGTTGTAGCCTGGCCTGGGGTTTAGCCTGGGTAGTTGAACGGCTTCGACATGTCGAACCAGAAGTTGGCGAGCTTGCCGGTGGTGGTCACCCGCCGACCGATGCGCGCCTCGACCTTGAAATGGCTGAAGCCGGCCGGGTCCTTCATGATCAGTTCGCTGCGCATGAACAGGGTGTCGCCAGGCAGCACGACACTTTTGAACTTGAGGTCCTGGGAGGCCAGCACGCCGCCCCACTTCTTGCGGATGCCGGCAATAATCGCCATGCCTTCCTCGGAGTGCAGAGCCTTCTGCAGGTCGCGGCGAGCGGAGAGATCACACTCGAAACGCTGCTCGTACTCTTCACAGAAGGCGGTGAGCAGGGTCAGGTAGTCGCTGGTCTGGCCCATCGCCTCGGCGATCAGCACGCCCGGCATGATCGGGCTGTCCGGGAAGTGCCCGGTGAACTGCGGCTCGTTGAACGAGATGTTCTTCACCGCCGTGATGTAGCCACGCGAACCGCGCTTGAACTCGCAGATCTTGTCGACCAGGAAGAACGGGTAACGCCAGGGGCCCATCTTCATGAGCATCGAAGGTGCAACGAGACTTTCTTCGGAATCGGCCATGGAGCCTCCTTAACGCATGATCAGGCCGCCATCGACCACCAGCGTCTGGCCGACGATGTAGCTCGATGAACTGGAGCAGAGAAAGGCAATCGCCTCGGCCACTTCACGGGTCTCCCCCATGCGCTGCAGAGGAATCACCGAGAGGGTCTGGCGGATCACGTTGCGCGGTACGCGCTTGGTCATCACCGACTCGATCAGGCCCGGCGCCACGGCATTTACCCGCACGCCCTTGGAGCCCAGTTCGGCGGCCAGGGTGCGGGTGAAACCGATCATCCCGGCCTTGGCCGAGCTGTAGTTGGTCTGCCCGAAGCTGTTGGTCATGCCGGCGATCGAGGAGACGTTGACCACGGTCGCCAGCTTGGCCTTGCGCAGCATGCGCAGTGCCGCCTTGGTGGCCATGAAGGTGCCGTAGAGGTTGGTCTTGATGACGTCGTCGAATTCCTCGTACTCCATCAGCGAGAACAGGTTGTCGCGGTACTTGCCGGCATTGTTGACCAGCACATCGAGCTTGCCGTCGGCTTCTTCGATGACGGTCATGGCCGCTTCCAGTTCATCCTTTTTGGTGATGTCGCACTTCAGCGCGATCACGCGTCCGGCGTACTCCTGACGGTCCGCCAGTTCGCCGAGGCGTGCCGGATTGCTGTTGTAGGTGGCGTACACCTTGCAACCGTCCTCCAGCAATTTCTCGCACACCGCCAGGCCGATATCGCCACTTGCCCCGGTCACTAACGCGACCTTCCCCTGCAAATCCGAAAACGTTGCCATTGTCTGACCTATCGTCTTTTTGGTTATTAACCGAGCACAACTGCCGCCACTGCGTGCGTGCCGCAGTGGGATATGCTCAAACTCGCCGCACTCAAACCTGACTGCTGCATGACTTCACGAAAACGGCCGGCCAATACCAGGTACGGCCGCCCCCTCTCCTCGTGTTCTATTTGCATGTCGTGAAACAGGATGCCGTCGCCAAAGCCGGTACCCAGGGCTTTCACCGCTGCTTCCTTGGCCGCCCAGATACCGGCCGCGCGCTCCGGGTTCTCCTCGGGGTTGCCGATGTAAGCCAGTTCGCGTTCGGTGTAGACCCGCGTCATGAAACCTTCGCCGCTGCGCTGGCTGGCGGTGCGGATACGCTCGATCTGCACGATGTCGATGCCGATATGCATGCTCAGTTGAACTCCGCCATGCGCCGCGGCACCGCCACTGGCTGCACGGCCTGCTCATCGATGAACTGCGTGGCCTGTTCGGCATCACGCTGCAGGGTCAAGCCGCGCTCCTGCCAGAACACCCAACCGAGGGCCGGCAGCAGCAACAGACAGAACAGTGGGAATGGCAGGACCAGCGGCAACAGGCTGAGCACCAGGCAGCAACCCAGGGTCCACAGCGCCAATACGCCGTAGTAGGCAAGCAGGCGCTGCAGCAATGGCCGCACCGGCCGCGCCGAGACAGCAGCGGCGCTGAACAGGCTGGAAAGGCCCTCGCCGACCCGCGAGAACAACCGCGAGCGGCGCGCGCCGAGCAAGGTGAAGAACCCGGCGATCCAGATCAGTAGCAGCGCCGCGACCATGAATTCGGGCGTGCCGTAGCCCGCCGCCAGACTGAATTCCGGCTTGTCCTGCAGGGGCCAGATCAGTACCCAGTTGATGGCCAGGGTGATAATCAGGTCCTCCCGCCGGAAGCTCGCCGCCTGACGCGGGCGGCTCAGCCCCTGGCGCAGGGTGTTTTCACCTTCCGGGCTGGCCAGCACCAGGAAGTAGCGGGCACTGCCCAGCAACAGCCAGCACAGCAACAGCGGAAACAGCCCACCCATCACCACCAGGGCAACCACGCCACGCTGCTCAGGAAACAGGCTGTGGCCCGCGACCAACAGCAGCAGTACCGACAACGTCAGCAAGGCCGGCATGCCCAGCGGGCTCTGCAGCGGATTGAGCCAGCGCAGCACTGGCGTAATTTTCAGGTTACGCACTGCACTCAGCTCGTCCCTGGACATCATGAATTTCGGTGCCAGGGTGCTGTAGATCCAGTATCCCGGCGCATCGCGAAAGGCGCCAAAGCTCACCCCGGCGGCAATCGCGCCACCGGCCAGCAGCAACTGCAGCAGCCCCAGTTCGGCACTGTTGCGCACCAGGGCAAAGGCCAGCAGCAGGCACAGCAGGGTGAGGCCGAACCACAGAGCCACGGCGTAACGGCCACGATGTCGCTGAAAAGTCGGAAGCATGGTTCAGGAATCTCCGGGCAGTCGCCGCTGCTTACTCGGTCACGGCCGAAGCCGGTTTCGCGGTGATCAGCTCGGCGACATGCCGGGTGCTGAGCTGCTCTTGCAGTGCCGGGAAATCCAGCAGCAGGCGACTGAGCACCTTCTTCGGCCCAACTTCGAGACACAGGCGCACACCGCTGGCAGCCAGGCTGTGCATGGTTTCGCGCCAGCGCACGGTGGAGTACAGGTTGGTCACCAGGTCGGCACGCAGCTGCTCGGTGCTGCTCAGGCGCTCGGCCGCCTGATTGCCGAATACCGGCACCCGCGGCGCGGCGAAACTGAGGCTGTCGATTACCGCCTGGAAGTCTTCGGCGCCCGGACGCATCAGGCTGCTGTGCCAAGCGCCGTTGACCGGCAGGCGAACCTGCTCGAAGCCTTCGCGCAGCAGCACCGGCAGCAGCTCCTTGAGCGCCAGCTTGCAACCGGAAATCACCTGCTGGCGGGGCGAGTTGTCGTTGGCCACGGTGATACGGTCGGCCAGCTCGTGCAGGGCGATCAGCTCGGCGATGCCATCGCGGTCAATGCCCTTGATCGCATACATCGCGCCTTCGGTCTGTTCGGCCAGGGCCTGCATGATCCGGCCACGGGCGGCAACACCACGGAACACGTCTTCCAGGCTCAGCACGCCGGCGGCATACAGCGCCGAGAACTCACCGACGCTGTGACCCGCCACGCAAGACTCGCCCACCGGCCCTTTGGCGCGCAGCGCTTCGAGGCAGGCGATGTTCACCGTGGTCACGGCCACCTGCTGGTACTGGGTCTTGTCCAGCTTGGGCAGCGGCCCTTTCAGGCACAGTCGGCGTACATCGAAGCCGGCGATATCACTGGCACAGTCCCAGACACGCGCGGTAAGCGGCGACTGATCGCAGACATCGCTACCCATGCCGATGTGCTGAGTACCCTGCCCAGGAAACAGCAGGGCACAGCCGTGCGTGTCGTTACCAGATTGCTCGTACGCCTGCATATCCCACCCCACTGGTTCCCAATCGACCAAATTCACTGCGCTCCCGCCCACCCAGATAACCGCCGCCGACATACACTTCAAAGTGCCGGCTAAGTTGCGAAGACAGGTGCAGATTCAACGCATAACTTTGATCTTCAAGGTTGTAGATAGTCGAAGTTTCCCACGACAGCCGTTGCAACTCCGCCTGATCGCGCTGGACATGCGCCATCAAATATTGACGGCCCAGCATCAGATCACGACGTACCGTGTTATCGGTTTCTTGGGCAAACAACAATTGATAATCCCGAAACACCTCGGCACCACTGAAGCGATAGGCCTGTTCCGTCACGTCGAGGAAGTCGAAGTAATCATCCCAGTTGCTGTCATCCAGCCCCTGATCCTGAAACAGATACTCCACGGAAATGGCCAGGTTATTCTCCGTGGCATAGCGCAAACCCGCAGCAAACTGGGTAAACACATCACGTTGCTGCTCAACGAAAACCTCATCGGCACTCGGCAATTGCCAAGACTGCAACTTGGCTAGGGCCGCGGAACTAGTTTCGCGAATATCACTGCGATCACGCGCCGCCAGTTCCACATTCAGAATCCAGTCATCCGTCAAGAAACCGCTGGTGCCGAGACCGGCAGCGAAACTTTCACCACCTAACAGCACAAACCGCGGATTGAAATCCTCAAATAACGACGAGGTATAGGCCGCGTAATAACGCTCTTCGCCATTGGTGCGCTGCAGCGTCGTCCACTCGGCAACCCGCGCTTTACTCGACTCATTCGCCAACTGCGGAATGGCGGCCAATTCGACCGTGCCATATTGATTGAACCATGATGCCTGTAGCGCTACCGAACCTTCGCGATAGCTATCACGCCAGGAAACGCCCATGGCATTGATTACACCCCGCGATGAGTAATTTCCCGGGCTCTGCAAAAAATCCAACGGACTAACAAAGAAGAACTGGCCGTTGCGAATATCTTTTTTCCCAACATCCACAAACAGTGATTCATGCGGACTTAATGACCAATAGGCTTCACGGATAAAACCGTGATTGTCATAGCCATCATTGTCTTGCGCGCTACCGCTTTCACCATCATTCTGCATGCGCTCGCCATAGACATTCACATGTAACTTCGTGGTATCCACCGCACAGTCGACGTTCAGCTCGCTGTACAACGCGGAGTGGCGCTGATCCTTACTGAAATCGCCCTGCGGATTGAGCTTGGCATCACGCACCTGCGCCTGCCCCGCCTCTACCCCGGAATACCCACCCGCACTGCAATCCACGGCCTGCGCAGGCCAGACCTGCATTCCAACGCCCGCACCGAGCGCCAGCAAAATCCATTTGCGCATCATCAGGACACCAACTTCAATTAGCGCAAGCGCAGCAAGTATTCTTTCTGGAAGTAGGCTTCTGGAACTTCTTCGAGGCGCACATCGGAATACAGCATGCGCGTGTACTGCTCTTTCTTCAGGCTGTCCTCGATGTATATCTCGTGCGGCCGATACTCACCAAGGGCCAATTTGTAATCCTTGTACCAGGCCCGTTTCAGCACCTTATCGCCGGTCGAGAGAAACTCCGCCTTGAACGGCCGGGAAGTTTCCACATCAACCCAGTAACTGATCTTCGGATAGGTCACATGCGGCCAACGGCGCTGCAACTCCAGGCGGTAGCACGGGCGCCCGTCACAGTCTTCCGTAGCGGCGACTGTCGCAATATAGGAAAGATCGAAGTCAGTGGCGACCACATCGCCATTTGAAACCTGCCCAACCAGACGCTGCTGACGGGAAATAGGAATCGGCCGGCGCAACTTAGGTTCGTAATACCAAAGTTTATCGAAGATCGATAACAACGACTTGCCACGCTCAGTTGGCGGATCAACAAAGCGCACCAAGGCGCGCGCATCACCGGCTTGCTCGGCAGTGGGCTTATAAAAGCGCATGGCGACGTCGAGACTTTGCCGGGAAACTTCTTGCTCGCCTTTCATTTCGACCAGGGTCAACGCATAACGAAAGGGTTCGGCAGGCGCTCGAATACGGTCGGCGCGACGAATAATCGCGACAGCCGGAGAGGATTCTTCGGTGGCTACAGAGGAAACAACGGAGTTATCTACGGGTACGGCTTCAGAAACCGCCGCACTATTCGGCGAAATAGCAAACAGCCCAAGTGCCAATAGAATAGAAATAACAGACGCTTGCATCCCTTTCCCCTGCACTACCAATTAGAACGGCAGCCTAAATATTGCAGAAATTATTATTTTTATTAACGACTCACTACTTCCATGGAGTCGTTTTATTAAGCGGAAAACGCTGGCGCATCCTATTTTTATATTTGCGCCGCTGTCAACACGGCGCCTTTCCCGAGGACTCGCCGAGTACGAACCAGCGCACATTAAAGCGGTCACCAAATGAACTGAAAACTCAATTTAAATCGATCAAAAGAACAGCGACCATTTTCATGCAAATGTCACAGCTATTAAATTTAGGGCACTTAAATAGCCGACATTCTTGTGACCAGACAGTCACGAATAAGAGCCGATTTAACCACCACAGCAGCTGTTCTAGAGGGGGCCAGGCCAGGCGCATTGAGCCATGCTGCAAGCATGATTAGTGCACTTTATCTCGCGAGCGATTTCGCCACCCAGCAGCTGACCAGCCAGGTGGAGCGGAAAAATGTCGGATAACCCGGGACTGAGTGGGCGGCATGAAAAAAGGATGAGTGGCCGTTTCTGCGGCATGAGTTACCACAGGCAACTCAGCAGAAACCGGGCCAAAGAGCAGCTGCCCGCACAGAACGGGCACTTGCTGCGCTGCAGCGATCAGAGCCCGGTGCTGAACCAGGACAACAGCAAGGCTGCCAGCAGCGTGATGCCGGCAAAGGCATAGAAGAAGCGATTCAGGCGCCGAGTTGGCTCGTGCAGCAGCGAAGCCTCATCACTCAGTTCAACCTGGCTACCGGCAACCAGGCCCGCCACCGCACGCTGCTCGCGAAAGCGCGTGGCCAGTAGCAGCCAGGCCCCCGCAACGGCGAAAAACAGGGCCAGGCTGTTGACCACTTGGGCCGGGTGATTGAACAACAGCGACCAGAAAACCTGCAGCGACATCAGCAACCTCTGCTTCAGGCGACCTCGGCACACAGCGCCGGGGCAACGAAAGGAATGGCAGCCAGGCAAATAAGCTGGCGGGCAAAATACGGGGGCGGATTCTACCGAAGCCCTGCACGCATGGCTGTCGTTTCCGACGAAGTAGCGTCTAGCACTTGGCCCATTACCAATCGATCTGATGAGCGTCATGTTGGTCAACTATGTTTGCGCCTTGCCTGGCTGACTCGCAGCCATATTGGCAACAACCAGACTAGGGAGACTCGCAGCATGTTCACGGCGCAACCGCAGGATCGTGATTACTTGATCGATTCGCTGGACGATATCGAAACCATCCGACTGGTCGATGAGCTGTCTATCAACGTGCAGGATCACCATTGGCTGGCCTATTGCGCCTTGGGCGGCCACGAGCACTACGATCTGCCGGATATCGATGAGCAGACCGGCATCAGCCTGCCCGAGCTGTACCACGAAGCGGCCTGATGCGGGCCCGATATGAAAAAACCCGGCCTGAGCCGGGTTTTTTCATACTGCAAAGACTTACTGAGCCAGCAACTGACCGATGGTCGGGTCCTTGAAGGCGCGAGTCAGCGCATCGCTGAGCACATCGCCAACCAGCTTGGTGTTGGTTTCCTGGTTCGGCGCCATGCCGAAGCGCTGGTTCAGCGAGGCGCCGTAGCGGCCGCTGTAGCGACGGCTGCTGTTCTGCACATCGACACGGAAGGTGGCGCTGATATCGGCCTCGGTGACGTACAGACCTTCTTTCGGCGACTGGTACTTGAGGTCGGCCAGGGTCAGGGTCAGCTGCGGTGCGTTGTAGGCATTGGCGCTCGGAGTGAAGCCAAGCAGGCGCACGGCGGCCTCGGCCTCGGCCTGCAGGCGCGGCAGGATGTCCGGGCCCTGCACACTGATCGCGCTGGTTTCCGGATACAGGCCGCCACGGGTGCCGAGGTTCGGCGAGGCACGTCCATCGGCAACCCGCACCACCACCGGCTGCCCCTGGCCCACGGCGACCAGGGCCGCGTTGAGGCGCGGTTGCGGTTTGAGTTGCTGCGGGCTGTGGGCACAGCCGACCAGGGCCAGGCTGAACAGGGCGATCAGGCCGAGCAGCGCACGGTTCATCATGCTTGATCTCTCCAGAAGGGGGTTGCGGAAAATGGCCGGCAGTATACCCAGCAGGATTCTGGGCTGACAGCTGGTTTTTCTGACCACGCCAGCGTCACGCGGGTTCCTGTCATGCCCCTGTCACCCGACCATGGGATAAGGAGCGGGCCAACCAAGAGGACAGCCTGATGATGAGTTTGTGGAGCCTGCTCAGCCCGCGCCGCAAGATGCACTGCTATGCCCTGCTGGATAGCGACGGTCGCTGCCGGGCCTTGCGCGAGAGCACTGTGATGCCCAGCGCGCCAGGCTGGGTACAAATCAAGGAAGTGCGCATCTGCTGGTTGGGCCAGGAGCTGCCAGTCGGGGAGATTGTTCTGCCCCGACAACAATTCAGCCGCCCGAGAGCGATGGTAGCTGCATAAAAAAACCGCCCCGAGAGGCGGTTTTTTTATCGTGCATCAGACTCTTTAAGCATTCAGCTGCAGGCGATCTGCCGTCTGCGCACTGACTTCGCGGTACAGCTCGGCATTCTCCTCCAGCACCGCTTCGCGGGCCGGGAAGATTTCCTTGAGCTTGCTCGCCCAGGCGTCGCTCTTGGCCTGTTCGGCGAAGCAACGCTCGATCAGGTTGAGCATGATCGACACGGTCACCGAAGCGCCCGGCGAAGCGCCCAGCAGGGCGGCGATGGTGCCATCCTCGGCCGATACCAGCTCGGTACCGAACTGCAGGATGCCGCCCTTCTTCGGGTCTTTCTTGATGATCTGCACGCGCTGACCGGCCACTTCCAGGCTCCAGTCCTCGGCTTTGACCTGTGGATAGAACTTGCGCAGGGCATCCAGGCGCTGGTCCTGGGACTGCAACACTTCCTTGATCAGGTAGCGGGTCAGGTCCATGTTGTCGCGGGCCACGGCCAGCATCGGGCCGATGTTGCTCGGGCGTACCGACAGCGGCAGGTCGAGGAACGAACCGTACTTGAGGAACTTGGTGGTGAAGCCGGCATAGGGGCCGAACAGCAGCGAAGTTTTGCCATCCACCACACGGGTGTCGAGGTGCGGCACCGACATCGGCGGCGCGCCGACTTCGGCCTGGCTGTAGACCTTGGCCTGGTGCAGCTTGACCACTTCCGGGTTGTCGCAACGCAGCCACTGGCCACTCACCGGGAAGCCGCCGAAGCCCTTGCCTTCCGGAATGCCGGACAGTTGCAGGAGCGGCAGCGCGCCGCCACCGGCGCCGAGGAAGACGAACTTGGTCGTTACTTCACGCTGCTCGCCGGTCTTGCTGTTCTTGATCTCGACCGACCAGCCCTGGCTAGTGCGCTTGAGACCGGTAACTTTCTGGTTGTAGCTGACGTTGACGTCGACCTGGCTGGCCAGGTGCTGCAGCAGCTGATTGGTCAGCGCACCGAAGTTGACGTCGGTACCGTTCAGCGAACGGGTCGCAGCGATGCACTCGCTGGCATCGCGGCCCTGCATCATCAGCGGCATCCACTCGGCCATGGCGGCCTTGTCTTCGCTGTATTCCATGCCTTCGAAGGCATGGTGCTGGCTCAGTGCGGCGTGCCGGGTCTTGAGGAAGCCGACGTCCTTCTCGCCACGCACGAAGCTCAGGTGCGGTACCGGGTTGATGAAGTTGCGCGGCGAGCCGAAGCTGCTCTTGCCACACAGATAGGACCAGAACTGCTTGGAGACTTCGAACTGGGTGTTGATCTGCACGGCCTTCTTGATATCGACCGAACCATCCGCCGCCTGCGGGGTATAGTTCAGCTCACAGAGGCCGGCGTGACCGGTACCGGCGTTGTTCCACGGGTTGGAACTCTCGATCGCACCAGAAGAGCGCAGCTCGGCGATTTCCAGCTTGAGGCCGGGGTCGAGCTCCTTGAGCAACACCGCCAGGGTGGCGCTCATGATGCCGGCGCCAACCAGCAGCACATCCACAGTTTCGTGATTGACTTGCGTCATTAACGCTTCTCCAAGATCTGCAGTACCAAATTGATGGCATCGGCCTTTTGAGCCGCGCATCAACCACTAATCACTGACAGCCAGACAGGTGCCTGGAATATCGTAGCGGCGATCATCAGGGGCCGTTGACTCGGCCTGACCCGATTCCTCACCACCTCTCATTGGCATGCGCCACCTGTGGGCAGCCCATGCGCTCAAACTCCGCAACACCACCGCTTTCGCCCGCCGAGCCTGCAAGCGCTCAAGGCTGGACTGCAGCGCGCGCCTGCCGAACAGGCGCAAGCCGACCTTTGCCGGGCGGATTTTACGGCGCGCACAATACCATTAATGACGCATTTTCAGACGCAAAAATTGCGCCGATAACATCCGTCGATCCTGTTTATTGGCCGAATCAGCCGCGTGCGGCCTTGATCGCCTCGATATAAGGCTCGGCCAGGCGCTGATCCTGGATCAGGGCGACGAAGTCATGGCCCTGGGCATCCTGGGCATTCAGGTCGTAACCGGCGTCCTTGAAAAAGCCGAGGAAACGCTCGAAATCGTCGATACGCAGGCCACGGTAGGCCTTGACCAGCTTGTGCAGGGACGGCGGCGTGGCATCGGCCGGTTCAACCGCGAGGAACAGCTTGATCGAGTCTTCGCTGATTTCTTCGCCAATCACCTGTTTCTTGTCTTTACGCATCACGCACTCCAGCTCGGCGACCATCACGGGGCCGGCAGTTTACCCTTGCCCGCCAGTGCGCTCAACGCGACTAAATGATCCAGCGCAGAGCAAACCCACACGAAGCGCAAGCCTTTATACTGCCGCCAGTCGACATGGAGCCTGCGATGCCTCTCCCCCAGCTGTTTGCCGCCTGGCGTCAGGCCTGGCGTGCCGGTTACTCGCTACAGGCCCTGCGCGGCGACCTCAGCGCCGGCCTGACCGTCGGCATCATCGCCATTCCCCTGGCCATGGCCCTGGCGATTGCCGTCGGCGTACCGCCGCAACATGGCCTGTACACCGTCCTGATCTCCGCTCCGCTGATCGCCCTGACCGGCGGCTCGCGTTTCAATATCTCCGGACCAACCGCGGCCTTCGTGGTGATTCTGCTGCCCATCACCCAGCAATACGGCCTCGGCGGCCTGTTGCTGTGCACCCTGCTGGCCGGGCTGATCCTGATTGCCCTGGGGCTGGGACGCGCCGGCAAGCTGATCGAGTTCGTGCCCTACCCGGTGACGCTCGGCTTCACCGCCGGCATCGGCATCGTGATTGCCGTGCTGCAGATCAAGGACCTGCTCGGCCTGCGCCTGGCCGGTGCGCCACAGCATGTGGTCGAGCACCTGCAGCTGATCGGCCAGGCCCTGCCGGACTTCCACCCCGGTGACGTACTGATCGCCAGCGCCAGCCTGGCCACCCTGCTGCTGTGGCCGAAACTGCTGCCCAAGGTGCCGGGCCACCTGGTCGCCCTGGCTGTCGGCGCCCTGCTCGCGCTGCTGCTGGAATCGCTCGGCCTGCCGGTGGCGACCCTCGGCGAGCGCTTCAGCTATACCGTGGACGGCGTCAGTCATCCCGGCATCCCACCCTTCCTGCCTGAATTCGCCTGGCCCTGGCAATTACCGGGGGCAGATGGCAAACCCTTGCTGCTGTCCTTCGAGCTGATCCGCCAGTTGTTGGCCCCGGCCTTCGCCATCGCCATGCTCGGCGCCATCGAGTCATTGCTGTGCGCGGTGGTCGCCGATGGCATGACCGGCAGCAAGCACGATCCGAATGCCGAGCTGATCGGCCAGGGCCTGGGCAATCTGCTCGCCCCGCTGTTCGGCGGCATCACCGCCACCGCCGCCATCGCCCGCAGTGCCGCCAACGTGCGCGCCGGCGCCTTTTCGCCGCTAGCGGCGATCATCCATGCCGGCGTGGTGCTGCTGGCCATGCTGTTCCTGGCGCCCCTGTTCAGCTACCTGCCGATGTCCGCACTGGCCGCCCTGCTGCTGGTGGTGGCGTGGAACATGAGCGAGCCAGGCCATGTGCTGCACACCCTGCGTATCGCCCCGCGCAGCGACGTACTGGTGCTGCTCACCTGCCTGTTGCTCACCGTGCTGTTCGACATGGTCCTGGCGGTCGGGGTCGGCCTGCTGCTGGCCACCGGCATCTTCATCAAGCGCATGAGCGAGCTGACCGATACCGCCGTGCTGCCGGGGCACCAGCTGCAGAGTCTCGGCGAGCTGCCGCCCCAGGTGCTGGCCTACAGCATCCGCGGCCCGCTGTTCTTCGGCGCGGCGGAGAAGGCCCTGAGCGTGCTGCGCCGCTTCAATCCGGAAGTGCGGGTGGTGATCGTCGACATGAGCGCGGTGCCGCTGCTGGACATGACCGCCCTGGCCGCCCTGGACAACGTGCTGCGCGACTACCGCAAACAGGATATCGGCCTGGTACTGGTCGGCGTGGCGCCACGCCTGCGCCTGAAACTGCGGCGGGCCGGGGTGCAGCGTGAGAATGGCCGGCTGGCCTATATGCGTGACCTGCCCCAGGCACGGGCCAAGGCGCTGAGCTGGCTGGAGCAAGCGGGTAATCCGTAGCCCGGATGCAATCCGGGAGCGGAGTTGCCGGCTTCCCGGATTGCATCCGGGCTACGGAAGGGTCAGACGAACTGCGTGCGCATCCAGGCCAGGTACTCGGCCACGCCGGCCTCGCCTTCGCGCGGCGCCCAGGCCGCCTGCTCGTCTTCAACCAGCGGGCGGTAGGGGCCGGCCTTGCATTCGAACAACACGCTATCTGCCGCCAGCACCACCAGGGCATGAAATTGCCCCGGCGGCAGATCAACCCCCAGGCAGTCGCCGCCCGCTTCAAGCAATCGGGTTTCCTGCAACTCGCCGCTCTCGCCAAATAGCAGCAGGCCGAGTCGCCCCTGCAGCACCAGCAGGGTCTCGGCCTTGTCGGCCGCCAGATGGCGATGGGGCGGGATATAGGTATCCGGCTGCAGCCCAACCGCCAGGCGGTGGCAAGGCTCGGCCATCTCATGCAGGTTGTGGTGGCTGCGCTGGCGCGGGCTCTGCGCCGCCCTGGCGGTCAGCGCGGCGAACAGGTCACGGTCGAGAAAAGTCGTCTTACTCATAACTTGATCCTGCTTAGGATCTCGCGAGCTAGAGCCAGGCAAGGCAGAAGTGCGCGAGGACGCGGAGTTTACTGAGTGTAAATGAGCAGTCCGAGCGCGCTTCTAACGCAGCATGGCCGACGCGCAGCAGATCCTATGCGGGATCAGAGGCCTTTGACCGCGTAGATACCGGCGGCATTGCGCCAGTAACCCTTGTAGTCCATGCCGTAGCCGAAGATGAAGCGGTCTTCGCAGGGCAGTCCGACGTAATCGGCCTTGAGGTCCGGGCGCGCCTTGCGGTCGTGGATCTTGTCGATCAGCACCGCGGTGTGCACCTGGCTCGCGCCGGCATGCTTGCAGAAGTCGATGATCGCCGAGAGGGTGTGCCCCTCGTCGAGGATGTCGTCGATGATCAGCACTTCGCGGTCAATAAAGGAGATTTCCGGCTTGGCCTTCCAGAACAGCTCGCCGCCAGTGGTTTCGCTGCGGTAGCGGGTGGCGTGCAGGTACGACAGCTCCAGCGGGAAGCCCAGCTTGGGCAGCAGCTTGCCGGCGAAGATCAGGCCGCCATTCATCACGCAGAACACCACCGGATTACTCTCGGCCAGCTCACCATTGATCACCGCAGCGACTTTATCGATGGCCGCTTCCACTTGCGCATCGGTGTACAGGCAATCGGCTTCGGCCATGATTTGGCGGATGTGGGCGAGGTCGGCAGACATGGTCTTCTCCGGAAGCGAGGAAATAGGCTGGTTAAACAATTGCCGGGAGCAATTGTTAACGTCGCGTAGCGACGGCCCGAAGGGGGCCCGCCAGGGATGGTAGGTCATAAAAAATGGTCGGCAAAGGTACTCAGACTGAAGCAGCAGGGCAAGTCTGGGCGGATATTTTCTGACCACTTACTCAAGTCACTCAGTAAACTGCGCATCGTCCAGCTGGCATGACCAGTGCTTTACTCTAGACAGTATTTCAGCCGCCCTTCCCGGAGACCCTGCATGCCCATCCGCGAGATCCGCCACCCACTGATCCGCCACAAGCTCGGCCTGATGCGCCGCGCCGATATCAGCACGAAGAACTTTCGCGAACTGGCCCAGGAAGTGGGCGCCCTGCTCACCTACGAGGCGACCAACGACCTGCCCCTGGAAGACTGCGAGATCCAGGGTTGGGCCGGCACCGTGCAGGTGGAGAAGATTGCCGGCAAGAAGATCACCGTGGTGCCGATCCTGCGCGCCGGTATCGGCATGCTCGAAGGGGTGCTCAGCCTGATCCCCGGGGCCAAGGTCAGCGCCGTCGGCGTGGCGCGCAACGAGGAAACCCTGCAAGCGCACACCTACCTGGAAAAACTCGCCCCGGAGATAGACGAGCGCCTGGCGCTGATCATCGACCCGATGCTGGCCACCGGCGGCTCCCTGGTCGCCACCATCGACCTGCTGAAAAAAGCCGGCTGCAAGGAAATCCGCGCCATGGTCCTGGTCGCCGCGCCGGAAGGGATCAAGGTGGTCAACGACGCCCATCCGGACGTGATGATCTTCACCGCCTCGATCGACCAGTGCCTCAACGAGCACGGCTACATCATTCCCGGCCTCGGCGATGCCGGCGACAAGATCTTCGGCACCAAGCAGAAGGACGCCTGAATATGCAGGATGAATTCAACGATCCACTCTGGCGCCAGGTGATTTCCGGCGCACAGATGCTCTTCGTCGCCTTCGGCGCCCTGGTGCTGATGCCGCTGATCACCGGCATGGACCCCAACGTGGCGCTGTTCACCGCCGGCATCGGCACCCTGCTGTTCCAACTGGTTACCGGGCGCCAGGTGCCGGTGTTCCTGGCCTCCAGCTTCGCCTTCATCGCGCCGATTCTCGCCGCCAAGGGTGAGTTCGGCCTGCCTGCCGTGCTCGGTGGCGTGGTCGCCTCCGGCCTGGTCTACATCCTGCTCAGCGCTTTGGTGCGGGTCAAAGGCGCTGGTTTCATTGACCGCCTGCTACCGCCGGTGGTGATCGCCCCGGTGATCATCTCCATCGGCCTGGCCCTGTCGCCGGTAGCGGTGAACATGGCCATGGGCAAGGCCGGTGACGGCAGCGCGCAACTGGTGCCGTACGAAACCGCCATGCTGATTTCCATGCCGGCACTGATCACCACCCTGCTGGTGGCCGTGCTCGGCCGTGGCCTGCTGCGCCTGGTGCCGATCATCGCCGGCATCGTCGTCGGCTGTGTACTGGCCGCCTTCTTCGGCGTGATCGACAGCAGCGGTATCGCCGCCGCGCCCTGGCTGGCACTTCCGGCCTTCGTCACGCCCGAGCTGCACTGGGGTGCCATCCTCTACATGGTGCCGGTGGCCCTGGCACCCGCCATCGAACACATCGGCGGGGTCGTGGCGATTGGCAGCGTGACCGGCAAGAACTTTATCAAGCAGCCCGGCCTGCACCGCACCCTGCTCGGCGACGGCCTGGCCACCTCGGCGGCCGGCGTGTTCGGCGGCCCGCCCAACACCACCTATGCCGAAGTCACCGGCGCGGTGATGCTGACCAAGAGCTTCAACCCGAAGATCATGACCTGGGCAGCCGTGTTCGCCATCGCCCTGGCCTTCATCGGCAAGTTCGGCGCGGCGCTGCAGAGCATTCCGGTACCGGTGATGGGCGGCATTCTCTGCCTGCTGTTCGGCTCGATCGCCGTGGTCGGCCTGAACACCCTGATCCGTCACCAGGTCGACCTGTCCGAGGCGCGCAACCTGATCATCGTCTCGGTGACCCTGGTGTTCGGCATCGGCGGCATGGTCATCGGCAACGGCGACTTCGCCCTGTCCGGCATTTCCCTGTGCGCCATCAGCGCCTTGCTGCTGAACCTGGTACTGCCGGGCGGCAGCGCCTGGCACAAGCACCCGCCGCTGGACCCGGAAATCTGAGCCGCCCGCTAAAACAATCAGCCCCGCATCTGCGGGGCTTTTTTTCATGCGGTTCGCCGAAGGCGGGAGCAACGTGCAAAGCCGGCAACGCGGGTTGCACGCGCCCTACGTTTCACTGCGGCAACCGGGCCCTGTCTCAGAACGGCTCGGCGATGTACTTGAAGGGGTAATTGGCCGCCTTGTAAGAGCCGATCTTGCGCTTGGGCAGCTTGACCTTGGGCTGCGGGATTTCCTCGTAGGGAATCTGCTGCAGCAGGTGGCTGATCAGGTTCAGGCGCACGCGCTTCTTGTCCTCGGAACGGGCGACGAACCAGGGTGCCCAAGGCGTATCGGTGGTCTCGAACATCTTGTCGCGGGCCTCGGTATAGGCGTCCCAGCGATTGTAGGACTTGATGTCCATCGCGGTCAGCTTCCAAGTCTTGCGCCCGTCCTCGATGCGCGCGCGCAAGCGCCGTTCCTGCTCCTCGGGGCTGACCTCCAGCCAGTACTTGAGCAGGATGATCCCCGAGTCGACCATGTTGCGTTCGAACATCGGTGCACCTTCGAGAAACTTTTCTAGCTGCACCTCGGTGCAGAAGCCCATCACCCGCTCGACGCCGGCGCGGTTGTACCAGCTGCGGTCGAAGATCACCACTTCACCGGCCGCCGGCATGTGCTGGACGTAACGCTGCACATACATCTGGCTCTTTTCCCGCTCGGTCGGCGCCGGCAGTGCCACCACGCGGAAGATGCGCGGACTGACCCGCTCGGTCAGCGCCTTGATGGTGCCGCCCTTGCCCGCGCCATCGCGGCCCTCGAACACCACCGCGACCTTGGCGCCGGTGGCCACCACCCATTGCTGCAACTTCACCAGTTCGACATGCAAGTCATGCAACTGCTGCTCGTACTCCTTGCGCGACAGCTTTGCGCCTGCAGTATCGGCAGCGGCTTCGGCTTTTCCTTGCTTGCTCTTGTGCTTGCTCATGTCTGATTCCGTCATTATTGATAACCCAGCACCAGCCTAGATCGTCTGGCACCAGCCTTCCATGTGCTGGATCAATAACATAGCAGTGTGCCCCCGCGCTGCTGGCGCCACATGGCAGCGCGCGCTATGGTCAGCCCCCCACTGCTGCCAGCGGACGACAGCCCATGCTCGACACCCTTTCCCGCGTCTTCGGTTTTTCCCAGCTGCGCCCTGGCCAGGATCGCGTGGTCAACGCCGTGCTGGCCGGTCGCTCGGCGGCGGCGATCTTCCCCACCGGCTCGGGCAAGTCGCTGTGCTACCAGTTGCCGGCCCTGCACCTGCCGCACCTGACCCTGGTGGTGTCGCCGCTGCTGGCACTGATGCAGGACCAGTTGGCCTTCCTGCATGCCCGCGGCATCAGCGCCGCCAGCATCGATTCGGCGCAAAGCCGCGAGCAGACGGCCGCGACCATGGCTCGCGCCAAATCCGGCGAGCTGAAGATCCTGATGATCTCGGTCGAGCGCCTGAAGAACGAGCGCTTTCGCCACTTCATCGGCCAGGTGCCGATCTCCCTGCTGGTGGTCGACGAGGCGCACTGCATCTCCGAGTGGGGACACAACTTCCGCCCCGACTACCTCAAACTGCCCGACTACCAGCGCCAGTTCGGCATTCCCCAGGTACTACTGCTCACCGCCACGGCCACACCGCCGGTGATCGCCGACATGCAGAAGAAGTTTGCGATTGCCGCAGACGATGTGGTCACCACCGGATTCTACCGGGCCAACCTCAACCTGCTGGTGGAGCCGGTGGCCGGGCGCGACAAGCCGCTTCGCCTGGTCGAATGGCTGGGCGCCAAGGCCGGCCAGCCGAGTATCGTCTACGTCACCCAGCAGAAGACCGCCGAACAGGTGGCCGAGCAACTCAGCCAGCGCGGCTTTCCCGCCAGCGCCTACCACGCCGGCATGCCGCACGAGACCCGCGAAGCGATCCAGCGGCAGTTCATGGATGGGCGGATCAACTGCATCGTCGCCACCATCGCCTTCGGCATGGGCATCGACAAGGCCGACATCCGCAACGTGGTGCATTTCGACCTGCCGAAATCCACCGAGAACTACAGCCAGGAGATCGGCCGCGCCGGGCGCGACGGCCAGCCGTCCGACTGCCTGGTACTGGCCAACCGCGACAGCCTCAACGTGCTGGAGAACTTCGTCTACGGCGACACGCCAGAGCTGGCCGGCATCCGCTGCGTGCTCGACGAACTGCTCGGCAGCAGCCAGAACGGCGAATGGGAGCTGATGCTCAACCAGCTCTCCGAGCAGAGCAATATCCGCCAGCTGCCGCTGAAGACCCTGCTGGTGCAGCTGGAGCTGCGCGGCATCATCGCCCCGCGTTATGCCTATTTTGCCGAGTACCGCTTCAAGTACCTGGTCGAACCAGAGGCACTGCTGGGCAAGTTCGAAGGCGAGCGGCGGCAGTTCGTCGAGGCGATCATCGCCACGTCCAGCCGCGCACGCACCTGGTGCACGGTGGACTTCGACACCCTGTACAACCAGCACCAGGCCGAGCGCGGGCGGGTGGTCAAGGCCCTGGACTTCTTCCAGGAAAAAGGCTGGATCGAGCTGGAAAGCAAGCAGATGACCGAGGTCTACGCTCTGCTCGATTCGCGCTTCGACCCGCAACAGCTGAGTGAGGAGCTGCACGCCTACTTCCGCCAACAGGAAGCCAGCGAGATCGCCCGTATCCAGGCCATGCTCGAGCTGTTCGCCAGCGACCAGTGCCTGAGCCAGCGCCTGGCCGCCTACTTCGGCGACGCCCAGGCGCCGCAACGCTGCGGCCACTGCTCGGTGTGCCACGGCCAGGTCGCCCAGCTGCCGCCGCCACCGGCGCTACGCCCGCTGGCCGGGCAGGACTTCCAGGCCCTGGGCGGCGCCTTCAGCCAGCGCCATCGGGAAGCCAAAGGCTGCGAGCCCAGCGCCGAATGCCTGACGCGCTTTCTCTGCGGTATCAGCGTGCCGCTCTTCACCAAGCTCAAGGCCCGGCAGATTCCCGGCTTTGCCGCGCTGGAAGACTACCCCTATGCCGAGGTGCGCAGCTGGGCCGAACAGCAGGCCTAGGCTCTGCTTTGCCCTGTAGGAGCCAGCTTGCTGGCGATCGAGTTGCCCCTATTCGCGCTGATCGCCAGCAAGCTGGCTCCTACAGGAATTTCCGGTGCGGCTCTGCGCTCCCGCGCTCAGGCGTTGCGGGCCAGTCACTAGCAGCGCGGCAGCCCCCAATGGGTCTGCACCAGCCACTCGGCAAAGGCCGCCGGCGCCAGCGGTTTGCTCAGCAGGTAGCCCTGGGCGATATCGCAGCCGAGCTGGTCGAGGCGCTGCAGCACGGCGTCGGTTTCCACCCCTTCGGCCACCACCTTGAGGCCCATGTTGTGGCCCAGCTCGACGGTGGAACGGACGATGATGTCGTCGTCCGGGTTGCTCAACAGGTCCTGGACGAAGGATTTGTCGATCTTCAGCTCGTGCACCGGCAGGCGCTTGAGCTGGGCCATGCTCGAGTAGCCGGTGCCGTAGTCGTCGATCGACAGGCGCACGCCCAGTTCGCACAGCTGCTGCAACTGGCCCAGCGCCTGCTCGGGGTCGGCCATCACCGCGCTTTCGGTGATTTCCACCACCAGACTGCCCGGCGGCACGCCCTGCGCAGCCAACTCGCTGGCGATAAAGCCGGCGAAACCAGGGTCGGCCAGGTCGAGGGCGGAGACGTTGACCGCGGTTTTCAGCGCCAGGCCCTGCTCCTGCCAGGCACGGCTCTGCGCCAGAGCCGTGCGCACCACCCAGCGGGTCAGCGCGCAGACGTTGCCGGTCTGCTCGGCCAGGGGAATGAACTCGTCCGGCGGAACAAAGCCATGCACCGGATGAATCCAGCGCACCAGGCACTCCACGCCCATCAGGCAGCGCTGGCGGATATTCAGCTTGGGCTGGAAATACAGGCTCAGCTGGCCCTGCTCCACGGCGCCTTTCAGCTCGCTCATCAGAGCCAGGCGCACCAGGCTGTGGCGGTCCAGCTCCGGGCGGTAGAGGGCGTAAGGCGAGCGCTGCGCCTTGCCCAGGTACATGGCCACCTCGGCGTGCTGCAGCAGGCTGCCGGCGCTCTCGCCGTGGTCCGGGTGCAGGGCGATGCCGAGGGTGGCATTCAGGGTCATGCTGATGCCGCGCACAGCAAACGGCTGCTGCAGGGCGCTGCGGTAGTGCTCGGCGGCGGGGATCACGCTGCCGGGGTGGCAGTGCGGGATCAGCAGGGCGAATTCGTCACCGCCCAGGCGCGCCAGTTGCTCGCCAGCGCGCAGCAGCTCCTGCAGGCGCCGGGCGAGCAGGCACAGTAACTGGTCGCCGGCCTCGTGGCCGAGGGTGTCGTTGAGATCCTTGAAGTTGTCCAGGTCCATCAGCAGCACGGCCACGCCCTCGCCTGCCGGGCAGTCGGCCAGGGCCAGCTGCAGCTCGGCGACGAAACGGTTGCGGTTGGCCAGCTGGGTCAGCGGATCGCGGTAGGCGAGGAAGCTGATGGTCTGCTCGCGCTCGGCGATGCCCTGCTGCATGGCGACGAACTCACGGGCCAGCAGGCCGACCTCGCCGCTGGCACGGGTAGCCACGCTGGCCTGGTAATCGCCACCGGCGATGCGCCGCACGTTCTCCACCATCTGCGCCAGCGGCCGGCTGACGGTATTGGCGATCCACAGCGCGCCGAGGCCAGCGAACAGCAGGGCAATGGCAAAGATGGCCGCCAGTTGCCACTGCAGCGGCTGGTAGTGGGCCAGTTCGGCAGACAGCGAACGCATCAGCAGCACCTGCAACGGCCCACCGGTTTCGGTCAGGGGCGCGCGCAGAGCCACCTGTTCGCGCTGCTGCAACTGGAAGTGGAACACCCCCGCTGTATCCGGCACCTGCAGGCTCGCCAATTCGGCGCGCGACAGCCCGTCGAGGTTGCTGGCCAGCACCCGGTAGGCGCCGGGCGCGCCGTCCAGCAGGGCCACGTCGGCCCCGCTGAGTTCGGCCAGGTGCGCGGCCGCCGCGTCGTCCAGCTCGAAGGCCATCAGCAGCCAGCCCATCAAGTTGGGCCGCGGGGCGAAAATAGGTGTCAAGTTGACGTGCAGCACGCGGCCATCCAGCACCACCAGGCGCTCGGCACTGTCGGGCTCGTCCAGGGCCAGCAGGTCGTTCCAGGGCAGACGCGCACCGGGCACCAGTTCGGCGCTGGTGCCGGCCAACACCTGGCCCTCGGGTGCCAGCACCAGGGCGAAGCTGGCCTGGCTGCGCGAGGCGAATGATTCCAGCGCGGCGGACAGCGACTGCGCCTCCTGCTGCGGGCTGGCGACCAGATCGGCGATCTCGCCGAGCAAGGTGAAGTCCTTGGCAATCAGCTCGGCCAGCGCGCTCTGCGCCTGGCGCCGGCTCTGCAGTTCATTGGCCAGCACGCCATGCGCCGAGCCCAGCTGCGCCTGCACCTGCTGCAGGCTGTGGCTGTAGGTGGAGCGATAGACCAGCGCCAGCAGTAGCACCATCACCGCCAGCAGCAGGAGCAGGAAGAAGCCGAGGATCTTGCCGCGCAGGCTCATGGCGCGTAACCACCCTTGCCCTGCGGTCGCTTGCTCGGTTCCTTGGGCCGTGGGTCCGGTTTGAGTTCACCGCTCAGGCGCCAGAGCAACGGGCCGTCAGCCGCCAGTGTGCGCACCTGCTGCTCGGCCGGGTCGGCGATGCGCGGATGCCAGACATGCACGCGCTGCCCGGCGGCCGGCTGGTAATCGATGCGCGCCTGGCCCTGGGCATCGGTCTGGGCGAACCAGGGGCTGTCCAGCACCAGGATGAAACCGAGCATCCAGTCGTGGATATTGCAACCGAGGGTGACCAGGCCGGGCTTGTCGAATAGCACGTCCTGGGGCAGGTCCTGCTGCTTCTGCAGGCGCAACTCGAAGCGCTTGGCCGGGGAGAAGGAATAGACGTGGTGGTTGATCGGGTCGGCGTTGGGGAAGCTCACCGTGGTGCCCGCCTGCACGGCCAGGATATAGGGCACGAACTGGCGTTTTTCCTGGTTGACCTTGAGGCCGGCTGCCGGCGCCTGCCCCGCCCCCGGCTCGATCCACAACACGGCGTCGGCCAGCGGCCCGCCGTGCTTGTCCGTCACCTGGATATCGAGGCTCGCCGCCGCCAGCCAGCCACTCCACAACAGTCCAGCCAGCAGCCCAACACCCAGCTTGCCCATGCCCACCTCCAACGGTCGATGGGCTGAGTATAGGAAGGCAGCGCCAGGCTGTAGCCATTCGCCAGCAACGGGCGATGCTGTTTAACGCCGGCGGGCCGAGCGGTAGTCCAGCGCCGGTAGGTTGTGCCTACTCGCTGACACTGAACTGCAGCTGGGCGGTCTGCCCGCCCTGGTCCAGCACGCTCAGCTGATACTGCCCCGTCTCGCGCAGCACCTGGGCGAATGCCTCGCCTGGCTGGCTTTCGGCCAGCGGCGCGCCATTGAGGAACCACCAGCGCGTGCCACTGCCGCCCAGGGCCGATAGCTGCAGGCGCAGTGGGTCGGCACTGCTGGCCGGGCGACGCAGGCGGTCGTGGTCGCGAATGCCGACGATCGACAGCGGCGCCGCCGGCGGTGCCATGGCCGGCGGACAGCTGGTGTCAGCCGCCGGCAAACGTGCCGCGCGGCGTTCACGACGCGGCAACCAGGGCTCCAGTGGTGCCGGCCAGAGCGCCACCTGACGCGCCTCGCCAGCTGTACAGGTGGCGGCCACCTGGCGCCCCTGCGGATTGACCCAGATGTTCTGCAACAGCCCCAGGCCCAGCGGCTGATCGGCCGCCTGCAGGGTCGGCGGCGTAGTGCCGTCGAGGGTCCAGGCAAAGCGCTGGCGCCGGCAATTGTCATCCTCACGGGCCAGCGGTTGCCCCAGCGGCCAACAAATCGCGGCCACGCCGATACTCTCCGGCACTTCTTGCACAGGAGGCGCCAGGCCACGCTGGCTGTCGCGGTTGACCAGCAGATCATGCACCTGCAGCAACAGCGGCGCGGCCGAGGCCAGGCCGAACTGACCGGGCACCGGGGTGCCGTCCGGACGGCCAATCCAGATACCGATCAGGTGCCGTGGACCGACGCCCACCGCCCAGGCATCGCGAAAGCCGTAGCTGGTGCCGGTCTTCCAGGCCAGCACGGGGCGCTGCAGCAACTCGGCACGCGGGTCGCGATCGGGTCGTGCCTGGCCGGCCAGAATACGCCGGATGATCCACGCCGCGCCGGGCGAGAGCAGGCGGCGCTCGTGCAGGGCGTCCTGCGGCTGCAGGCGCGGGCGCGCGGCGAGGCCGTCGCGGGCAAAAGCGCTGTAGCCGCCGACCAACTCCTCCAGACGGCTGCCGGCGCCACCGAGAATCAGCGCCAGGTTGGGCTCGGCAGCGGCCGGCAAGGTCAGCGGCACCCCGGCATTGCGCAGCTCACCGGCAAAGCGCTTCGGCCCGTAGGCCTCCAGCAGTTGCACCGCGGGCAGGTTGAGCGAGGTGGCCAGGGCCTCGCTGGCCGACACCGGGCCGATAAACCCGGCCGCGAAGTTACCGGGGCGATAGTCGCCATAGCGCCGCGGCACATCCTGCAGCAGCGACTCGGAATGGATCAGCCCGGCGTCGAGGGCCAGGCCATAGAGAAAGGGTTTCAGCGTGGAACCCGGCGAGCGCAGGGCGCGCACCATGTCGACATGGCCGAAGCGGCGCTTGTCGGCGATATCCACCGAACCGAGGTAGGCGCGCACCGCCATGCTCTCGTGCTCGACCACCAGGATCGCCGCCGAGGTGTGCTCCGGCAGGCGCGCGCGCCAACCCAGCAGCAAGTCCTCCAGGCGCCGCTGCAGGCTGGCATCGAGGGTGGTGCGGATCAGCGGCGGGCTGCCCGGCACATTCAGCCGCCGCGCCAGCAGCGGCGCCAGGTTGGGCTCTTGGCGCGGCGCCAGCAGCACCGGCTCCTGCAACGCTTCGTCGACCAGGCCCTGCGGCCACACCTGGAACTGCGCCAGGCGCCGCAGCACCTTGTCTCTCGCCGCCTGGGCGCGCTCGGGGTGACGATCCGGACGCAGCCGGCTGGGCGCCTGCGGCAACACCGCGAGCAACGCCGCCTCGGCGCGGGTCAGCTGTGCCGGTGACTTGCCCAGGTAGGCCCAGCTGGCCGCCGCCACGCCCTGCAAGGTGCCGCCGAAGGGTGCGCGGTTAAGGTAGAGGGCGAGGATCTCGTCCTTGGACAGGTGCCACTCCAGTTGCAGGGTGCGCCCGAGCTGACGCAACTTGCCGGCAAAGGTGCGCGAATGCGGATCGAGCAGGCGCGCCACCTGCATCGACAGGGTGCTGCCACCGGACAGCACGCGCCCCCCCGTGAGGTTCTGCCAGGCCGCACGACCGAGAGCCAGCGGGTTGACCCCGGGATGCCGGTAGAACCAGCGATCCTCGTAGGTCAGCAGCGCCTGCAGGTAATAGGGCGAGACCTGCTCCGGCGTCACCGGGTAACGCCACACCCCCTCGGCATCGGCGAAGCGCCACAGTGGCGTGCCGTCCTCGGCCAGCACCACACGGGCCAGGTCGTCCTGCGGCAAGGGTAGCGGGAACAGCCGATCGACCACCAGCAGCAGCAGCGCCACCAGCAGCACGGGCAGCGCCAACCAGGGGCGACGCAAGCGAATGAGTAAGCGGCTCAGCTCCATGGGCCTGCTACCCTTCGCCACAGCAGGTGCCTGTGGCATGCTGCCTCGCATTGCGCGCAACAGCCGAGGAGCGGCCCCGAGCGGCCGGACATATTTTCGTGAGTGATTTCTTTCAATGGCTGGGTCACGCACTCGGCACTCTGATCCGTTTCATCGTCGAAGCCCTCAGCGGCTTCTTCGGCCTGTTCGCCGACGCCGGCCGCAGCTTCCTGCAGGGCCTGGCCAACGCCCTGGGCACCGACATCGGCCTGCTCAGCCTGGTGGCCATGGTCTGCGGCCTGTTGCTGCTCTACGCCGCGGTCCGTGCCGGCATGCGCAAGGCTTTCGTGCGCATGGTGATCTATGGGTTGCTGGGGTTGTGGTTGTTGAGTTTGATTGTGAGTTGAGACAACTGCCCTCTCCCCCGGCCCCTCGGCTTTGGCTTCCTGCGTCGCTCTAACTCCTGCATCCCTGCAGTCGTCTCCCATAAATGGGCGAGGGGTGACTAACGCCAGACGCCGTAGTTTATCCCGATGCCTGCTCTTCACCTGCAAAGCCTTCGGCAGCACCTATCAGTCACCCTGGGCACGGCCTACCCCCCCTCTCCCGCTCTTTGTTTATCAAGAGGGGGGAGAGGGCTGGGGAGAGGGTCGATGGCCAGACGAATCCGCTCCAGCACCGCCGCCATCTCCCCCAGCACCTGATGACTCCAGAAGCGCAGCACACGATAACCACGCTCCTGTAGATAGCCATCGCGCACCTCATCCAGCTGCCGCTGCTCGACATGCTGGCCGCCATCCAGTTCGATGATCAGGAAACACTCCAGACAGACAAAGTCGACGATATAGCGGGCAATCGGTTTCTGTCGCTTGAACTTCAACCCCATGAAGCGGTGACCACGCAAGTGATACCAAAGCCGGGCTTCGGCATCCGTCATGTGGGTACGCAGGTGCTTGGCGTTTTCACGCAGTCCCATGTGAGCCTCCTTGCTCCCTTTGCCCTCTCCCCAGCCCTCTCCCCCTCTTCATAAACAAAGAGTGGGAGAGGGGGTAGTCCGCGCATGGCCGACCTGCTGAAGTCACCCCTCGCCCACTTATGGGAGAGGGGCCGGGGGAGAGGGTTAGCGCCCCCTCACCACCAGTTTCTCCGGCGTCTCGCCCTGGGCCTTCCACGCCGGGCGGTACATCGATTCCACTTGAGGCGGCGGAACCCGGTAGGTGCCGGGCGTCACGGCTCGGGCCAGGTAGAGCAGGTGGGTGGTGTCGTAGCCATTCACATCCAGCGCCGCCACGTAGCGGTCGTCGCGGAACTCCTGGTGTTTGATCGCGGCGTTCTGCATCGATTTCTGCCAGTCCTTCACCGCGCTGCTGGCGTCGTCCAGGCTGGCGGCGCTCTGCGCCAGGTTCTGGTTTTCCAGCTCCAGGCCCGCCGGTAGCAGGTCGACCAGCAGGGCATCCGGCACCCGCTCATCGGCGCGCACCGCCAGGTGCACCAGCACCAGCTGGCCGCTTTGCAGATTGTTCAGGTCCAGCGCGTTGCCGCCCAGGTCGTAGTACTCGCGCTCGATGCTCAGGTTGTTGCCCCCGCCTGCGGCGCCTGGGCCGGGTAACCGGACAGTGTCAGCTGCTGGTACAGGCTCTGCTCGCCCGGATTGCTCAGGCTCAGCGGCTCGCCCAGGCCAGCCCCCTGCAGCAGCACGGCCGGCTGGCTGTTGCTCAGCTCGCGCAGTTGGCCGGCGACTTCCAGCACGGCGTTCCAGTCCTGCTCCGGCTTCTTCACCAGGCTACGGCCGGCGAGGAACAGCGAATTGCGCTCCTGGGTCGACAGGTAGTCCTGCAGCGCACGCTCCTCGGCCAGTTCGAACAGCAGTTGCTCGCGCGTGCCGGCGGCCAGGTCGTTCTCCTCCAGCAGGGCGTAGATCAGCGCCTGGTCGCGCAGCGGGCTGCCGTAGTCGGCCAGCCAGTCCTCGCGGTTGCGACCCTGGGCCATACCCACGGCCAGCGCCTCGTCGGCACGCGGCTTGTCGCCCATCTTCTGCAGGGCCACGGCCAGGTGCACCAACGGCAGGCCGGACTGCGACTCGCTGCGCCGCTCGTACAGCGCGCGCAGGGCGCCCAGCGGCGCCTGCTGACTGCGCGCCAGCACGTAGCCGGCGTAGGCCTGCACGGCAAAGCGGGTGTGGTCGAGGTTTTCGCTGTAGCCGACTTCGATCAGGTTGCGTTCCTGCAGGTAGCGCAACAGGCGCTCGCTGGCCTTCTTCAGCGGCTCGGCGGGCACGGCGAAGCCCTGCTCGCGGGCGCGCAGGAGGAAGTCGGTGACATAGGCGGTCAGCCAGTATTCCTCGTCGCTGTCACTGCCCCACAGGCCGAAGCTGCCGTTGTAGCGCTGCATACCGAGCAGACGCTCGATGCCGATCTCGATGGAGCGGCGGCGCTGCTGTTCCGGTTCGCCTTCCAGGCCGAGGCGCTTGAGGGTGGCGGCATCCGCGTACAGCGAGGGGTACAGGCCGCTGGTGGTCTGCTCCAGGCAGCCGTAGGGATAGGCCTTGAGGGCACGGATCTGCTCGGCCAGATTGAGCGGCGGACGACTGGACACGCTGAGCAGCGCCTCCAGCCCGGCCGGTTCGAAGGCCGCCAGGGTGCCGGCAGGCAGGCTCCAGCGCTCGCCCTTGAGCACGCTGCGGAACATCTGCTGCTGCGCCGGCCAGGCCGGACGCACACCGATGCGCCAGGTGCGACTGAACGGCGGCAGGTTCTCGCCCGGCAAGCTCAGGCCCTGCACGCTGATGCGCAGCACGCCGGCGCCGAAGCCGCCGGCGGCGCGCACCGGGATACGCAGGGTGGTGCGCTGGCCCTGGTCGAGCTGAATCGGCGCGGTATGCCCGCCGGGGGTTTCGCTCAAGGCCAGCTGCCCCTCGGCGTTGAGCTGCACATCAAGCTTTTGCATGGCGCCGGACAGGTTGGTCAGGTCCAGGGCCACGGTGGTTTCATCGCCGCCGGCGAGGAAGCGCGGCGCCGACAATTCGGCCACCAGCGGCGCGGCCACCACCGTCTTGCCCTCGGCCATGCCGTAGCGCTCGTCGGTCCAGGCCTGGGCCATCAGGCGCAGCTCGCCATTGAAGTCGGGAATATCCAGGCTCACTTCACCCCGGCCCTGGGCATCCAGCTGCACCGGCAGGCTCTGCTGAGCGACGATAGTGATGCTGGTGTCCGGGCGTTTGCCGCCCTTGGCCAGCGCGGCGTCACCGCCGAAAGCCAGGCTGGCCAGGCGACCCTGACCGGCCTCGATCAGTTGGCCGTAGACATCCAGCTGATCGGCGCCGTAGGCCTTGCGCCCGAAGAACTGGGCGAAGGGGTCCGGCGTCGGGTATTCGGTGATATTGAGGATGCCGACATCCACCGCTGCCACCAGCACCCGCACCTCGCTCGGCACGCTGCCGTCGGCGTTCTTCGCCTGGATCTGCACCTTCAGCGGCTGCTGCGGACGCATCTTCTCCGGCGCGCTCAGGCTCAGCTGCAGCTTGCGCGAGCCGCGTTCGAACGGCAGATGCAGCAGGCCCACGGCGCGCTTGGGCGTGGCGCCCGCCTTGCGCTCGCCGGGGCGGATCACCAGCGCGCTGATGTACAGGTCATGCCGTGCCCAGTCGTCGTCCAGGGCAATCTCGAAGGCCTTGCCTTCGGCCGGCACCTCGATTTCCTGCCACCACAGCGGGCCGTCGCTGGATTCCACCAGCAGGTAGCCACTGCCGGCCACCGGCGGGGTAACGGTGACCGTGGCGGTGTCGCCGGCACTGTAGGCCGGCTTGTCGAGAGCCAGTTTGACCTGGTCCGGACGCACCGCGCCGCCGTCGGTATTGTCCTGCCAGGAGTAACCGGCCCACAGCCGCAGGCTGCTCATGATGCCGGTCTCGGCATCGGTGACTTCGATACGGTACGGGCCCCACTCCACCGGGAAACTGACCTTGGCCGTGCCGCCGGCGGCGACACTGATGTTTTCCTCGGCCAGGTTGAGGAACTTCTCGTTGTAGTGGTAATTCCAGCCCTCGCCTTCGGAGAAGCTCCAGTAGTAGTCGCGACGCTCGCGGATAAAGCGCACGTTGAGCTGTTCGGCGGCCAGCTTGTTGCCGGCCGGGTCGGCGACCAGCAGTTCGAACTCGGCCAGGCTGTCGCCATCCACCTCCTCGCCCTCGAACAGGCCGCGCACCCCGGGCAGTCGCTCGGCTGGCCACACCGGTTGCACCAGGCGCCGGGTGATCGGCCGGCCCCCGGACTCCTGCAGGCTGGCCTGGACGATCAGCTGCAGCGGTGACTTGGCCTCGGCCCAGCGGTTTTCCACCTGGATAACAGTCTTGCCCTCGGCATCCAGGCTGGTTTCCTCCAGCTCGAGATCCTGGCTTAGCTCCTCCTCGGTGAGCGAGCCGAACTGGTAGCCGGGCAGCGCCTTCACGGCCTCGCGCAGCGGCCGCACGTAGACCTGGCCGGTCAGGCGGTTGCCGGACGCCGGCGCGCCGTACAGGTAACGGCCCTCGACCTGGAATTGCGCCTCGTCGCTCGGGGCGATCGGCGTCTCGCTGCCCTTGAGTTCCAGGGCCAGGCGTTCGGGCAGGAAGTCCTCGACGAGGAATTCGTAGATCTGGCTGTGGCCGCTGCCGACATCCAGCAGCAGTTGCCAGCGCCCGGTCGGTGCCTCGCCGGCCAGCTGCAGCTGGTACTGGTAGAGGCCATCCTCGCCCGGCTGCCAGACGAACTTGCGGCTGACCTGCTCATCCGGCCGGCGCACTTCCACATTCACCGGCTGCGGCTTGACCGCGCGGCCATCGGCATCGCGCAGCAGGGCATTGAGCAGCACGGTCTCGCCCGGGCGATACAGATCACGCGGACCGAACACGAACAGCTGCAGCGGGTTGGGCATCTCGCCGCCGATATCGAACTCGGCCAGGTCGAGGGCCGGGCCGCTGAGGTTGAGCAGGCTGGTCTGCTCGCCCTGGCGGGCAAGCAGCAGGGCGGCATTGTCGGGCAGGCTCAGCTCGGCATGGCCACTGCTGTCGGTGCTGCCTTCGCCGATCACCTGGCCCTTGTCGCTGAGCAGTTCCAGGGTCACATCGGCCTGCGCCGCGCCGCCTTCCAGGGCCTGGGTGAAGACATCCAGACGGCCACGGTAACGGTGTACCGACAGGCCGATATCACTGAGGGTGAACAGGGTCGCCGGCTGCGTGTAGTTGTAGGTGCCGGCCTCGCGCATCACCGCCAGGTACACGCCCGGCTGCTTGAACGGCTCCAGGCCGGCAATCGGCAGCAGCAGGGTTTCGCGGGTATTGCGCGCCGGGTTGAGGTCGAAGCGCCCGCCATACACCAGCTCGGCCATCGGCAGCAGCTCGCGGGCTTCCCAGGTGCTGATATTCGAGCTGCGCCCCCACTGGGCGAGAAAACTCGGCAGCGCTTCCTGGCGGATGCGGAAGAATTCGACGTTGACCTTGTCGACGTTCAGCGCGATCACCGGCAGGCCTTCGGCCAGGCGGGTCGGCAGCAACGAGCCACGGCTGGCGAAGCCAACCGTGGGCTGCATGTCGCGGGTATCGATCTGGCTGCTGTATTCCGCGCCCAGTTCGCTGGCATTCACTCCGCGCAGGCCGGCATCGATGGTCAGCAGCAGGCTGCGTTGCGGTTCGAGATGGCGCAGGCGCAGTTCCATCAGGTTGTCGGACAGTTCCCAGGCGCCGTCGACCTTGCCGCTTTTCTTGTCGACCAGATGCAGCTTGGCGGCGAAGTCCTGTTCGGGATCGAGCGGCACGCTGAAGGTCACCGACAGCGCACTGGCGCCCTCGAGCTGCACTTCCGAGGCATCGGCCACGCTCAGCTGGCGCCCGGCATAGCGCTTGGCCAGCGCCTCGACATCCGCCGCCGGCCTGGCCGCGTCCTGCGGTGCGACGGGGCGGTCGGCGCTGGGCGCCTCGGGAGTGGAAGAATCGCAGGCACTGAGCAGCGTCAGTGCGAGGGCCAGAAGCAGTCCTTTGTTCGGCATAGCAGGCTCCCAGAGCGGGCAAGGCAGAGGAGCGCAACTATAGCCGAAGCCTGCTCACTCAGACGTGATGCAGGGCGGGGTCATGGCGCATAACCCGTCTTCGTAGAGACCGCGCGAACCACCGGCAATTTGCGGGTTACCGATATCCAGCACCCGTCGCGCCCGCTCAGGCACTCAACTCGCACAGCTGGGCATTGGGCGCCAGCTTGAAGAACTCGTCGATGGACAGATGCACCAGGCTTTCGTGGTCGCCGGCCTCCAGGTAGATATCGGCCTGCCGCGCCAGCGCCGGGTCGATCAGCATGCCCATGCCATAGGCCTCGCCAAGTGCCGGCACGGCGCCACGCTCGCAGTCACGGAACAGGCCGCCGAGGCTCTGTTCGCTGGTCAGCTGCCAGCGCCAGGGGCCCTTGTGCACCTTGCCCAGGTCCAGCTGCCGGTTGGCCGGCACCACGGCCATCAGGTAGTGCCCACGGCGGTCGTCGAGGATGATCGGCTTGGCCATGCGCGAGGCGGGAACGCCGGCCTTGCGCGCCGACTCCAGGCTGGTCGCCGAATGATCATGCTCGACCAGATCGTACTGACATTCGGCCCGTTGCAGACTACGGGCCAGGGTTTCGGCCACATGCATGTTGCACCTCCTCGGCCGCCACGGCTGCGCGGCACTCGCCAACTGCTGATACAGACAAGTCTAGCCAGCCGCCCGCATGGCCGACCGGGCCTGGCTACAACACTTGCTGCTATCGGCTGGCGGCGCTAGTCGCAAATGCGCTATGACCGACCGGCCCTGCCTATAATCGGCCTTTTGCCGGTACTGCCCATGTCCGCCCTGCTCGATGCCTGGCGCCACGCCCCGACCCATCGGCGGGTCTGGGCGCTGGCCCTGCCGATGATCCTGTCCAACCTCTCGGTACCGCTGGTGGCGCTGGTCGACACCGCCGTGATCGGCCACCTGCCGCATGCCCATCAGCTTGGCGCGGTGGTGGTCGGCGCCAGCCTGTACGCCATGCTAGTCGGCGTGTTCGGCATCCTGCGCATGAGCGCCACCGGCTTCGCCGCCCAGGCCTGTGGCCGTGGCGATGGTACGGCGCTGCGCCAGGTGCTGCTGCAGAGCCTGCTGCTGGTGGGAGGCCTATCGCTGCTGCTGGCGCTGTTGGCCGTGCCGCTGAGCGGCCTGGCCCTGAACCTGATGCAGCCCTCGGTGGAGTTGGCCAGCCTGGCCCGCGAGTTCTTCCACGCGCGCCTGTTCGGCTTGCCGGCCACCCTGGCCAGTTCCGCCCTGATCGGCTGGCTGCTGGGCACGCAGCGTGCGCGTGGCGCGCTGGCCATCATGCTCAGCACCAACCTGCTGAACATCGTGCTCAACCTGTGGTTCGTCCTCGGCCTGGAGTGGGGCGTGGTCGGTTCCGCGCGCGCCTCGGTGCTGGCCGAATGGAGCGGCGCCCTGCTCGGTCTGTTGCTGGCCGCTCGCGCCCTGCGCCATCACCCCGGACGGCTCGACGGGTCGGCCCTCAAACAGTGGCGCAGCTGGCACGCGTTGCTGGCGGTCAACCGCGACATCCTGATCCGCACCCTGGCCCTGCATCTGGTGTTCTTCCTGGTCACCGTGCAGGGCACCCGCCTCGGTGACGCCACGGTGGCGGCCAATGCCCTGCTGCTCAACGGCCTGCTGCTCGCCGCCTTTGCCCTGGACGGCCTGGCCCATGCGGTGGAGGCGCTGTGCGGGCACGCCATCGGTGCCGCTGACCGCCTGGCCCTGCGCCGCTCGCTGGTGGTCGCCAGCGGTTGGGCGCTGCTGGCCAGCCTGGGCTTCGCGTTGCTGTTTCTCGCTGGCGGTGAACTGTTCGTCAACCTGCAGAGCGACATTCCCGCGGTACGCGCGGTGGCCTACCTGTACCTACCCTACCTGGCCGTGCTGCCGCTGCTGGGAGTGTGGAGCTACCTGCTCGACGGCCTGTTCATCGGCGCCACCCGCGCCCGCGAAATGCGCAATGCGATGCTCGCCAGCGTAGCCCTGGCCCTGCCGCTGGGCTGGCTGCTGCAAGGGCTGGGCAATCACGGCCTGTGGCTGGCTTTGCTATGTTTTATGCTGATGCGCGGCCTGAGCCTGGCCATCCTCGCGTGGCGCCTGCAGCGCCAGGATGCCTGGCTGGCTCCCCAGCACTGATCGGAGACAAGCATGCTGCCCGCCCCCTGCCCACCCGATGAAGCCCTTCGCCAACAGGCGCTGGATGACCTCGATCTGCTCGACACCCCCGCCGAGCTGTATCTCGACACCCTGGTACGCCTGACCCGCGAGCTGTTCGGTGTCGATACCGTGCTGATCAGCCTGATCGACCGCGACCGCCAGTGGTTCAAGGCACGCGTGGGCTTTGACACCGCCGAAACCCCGCGCGACATTTCCTTCTGTGGCCATGCGGTGGCGGCGCGCAACCCGCTGGTCGTCGAGGATGCCCACCAGGACCCGCGTTTCAGCGACAACCCGGTGGTGGTCGGCGCGCCCTTTATCCGTTTCTACGCCGGCCATCCGCTCTACAGCCGCGACAACCAACCGATCGGTACCCTCTGCCTGCTGCATCCGCAGCCACGCGGCCTCGACCCGACGGAGCGGCTGCGCCTGCGTGACCTGGCCACGCTGGTCGAGGGTTACCTGCATCTACGCAATGTCAGCCAGCATGCTCACAAGTTGCGCCAGGCGGTCAGCCGCGAACAACGCAAGGCGCTGATCGACCCGCTGACCCAGCTGTGGAACCGCGCCGGCTTCAATGAGTTCTACCCGCGCGAGCTGGCCAGCGCGACGGGCCTGGGCTTGCAACTCGCCGCGATCTATTGCGACCTCGACCACTTCAAGCAGGTCAACGACCAGTTCGGCCATGGCGGTGGCGACCAGGTGCTGTGGGAAAGCGCGCGGCGTATGAGCGCCGCCCTGCGCCCGGATGATCTGCTGGTGCGCCTGGGTGGCGAGGAGTTCGTCGCCCTGGTCAGCGTGCACGACGCCAGCGAGCTGCAGCACATCGCCGAGCGCGTACGCCAGGCCATTGCCGCCACGCCAATCAGCATCGGCACGCTCAACCATACGGTGACCAGCAGCATCGGTACCGCCATTGCGGCGCCCGGAGAGAACCCGGCTTCGCTACTGGAACGCGCCGACAGCGCGCTGTACCTTGCCAAGCACCAGGGCCGTAACCGAACGGTCCACGCTACCTGACCCTGCACGAGGAATAGCCATGGCCGACGCGATTGCCGCCAGCCTGCACTACCTGTCGATCTTCGTCCTGTTCGCCCTGCTGACCGCCGAGCACCTGCTGTTCAAGCCGCAGATGGACGTCGCCAGCGCTCAGCGCCTGCTGCGCATCGACATCGCCTACGGCGTCAGCGCCGGCCTGGTACTGGTCACCGGCGTTGCGCGTGTGCTGTGGTTCGGCAAGGGCCTGGACTACTACCTGCACAACGGTCTGTTCCACGCCAAGGTCGGCCTGTTCCTGCTGATCGGCCTGCTCTCGGCGCTGCCGACCCTGACCTTCTTCAACTGGCGCAACGACCTGCTGGCCGGCAAGGCGCCGCAGATCAGCCCGGCAGTGGCCAAACGCACGATCTGGGTGATCCGCCTGGAGCTGCTGTTGCTGGTCTGTCTGCCCTTCCTCGCCAGCCTGATGGCGCGGGGCTTCGGCTAGCCAGGTAGCCCGGATGCAATCCGGGGAACCCCCGTCCCGGATTGCATCCGGGCTACGCAGACAAAAAAGCCCGGCATGCGCCGGGCTTTTTCATCTCAAGAGCCTTCGGCTCAAGTCGCCAGATAAGACGAACGAGTCAGTCCCAGACGCAGGGCATCGAGGAACTGGGTGCGTTCACGCGGGCTGAGCTTGGCGCTGGCCACCTTGTCGCGGTAGTGGCTCATCAGTTCCTCGGGCGACAGGTGCACGTAGCGCAGCATGTCCTCGATGGTGTCGTGGGTCTCGATCCCGGCGTGGTAGGACGTGCCGTCGGCGTTCTGGTAGATGTTCACCGAGTCGGTGTCACCGAACAGGTTGTGCATGTCGCCGAGAATTTCCTGGTAGGCGCCGACCAGGAAGATCCCCAACACATAGTCCTCGCCATCGCGCAGTTCGTGCACCGGCAGGCTGGTCTCGATGCTCTGCTCGTCGACGTACTGGTTGATCTTGCCGTCGGAGTCGCAGGTCAGATCCTGCAGCACGGCACGGCGCAGCGGCTCTTCGTCCAGGCGGTGCAGCGGCAGGATCGGCAGGATCTGGCCGATGGCCCAGGTGTCCGGCAGGCTCTGGAACACCGAGAAGTTGCAGATGTACTTGTCCGCCAGCTTGTCGTTGAGCTCGTCGAGCACCTGGCGGTGCGAGCGCTGGCGGGCCTTGAGCTGGTTGTACAGGCGCCGGCAGATGGCGAAGTAGCACTGTTCGGCCAGGGCCTTCTGCGGCAGGTCGAGCTTGCCGGCGGAGTACTGCGCCGCCACCTCGCTGACGTAGTGGGTGGCACGCCAGTAGGTCTCGGCGACCATTTCCGGATCGCTGTCGCCGAGCAGGTCGATCAGCACCTGCAGCACTTCCGGCTGCTCGATGCTGCTGTCGATGCGCGGCACTTCGTCGTGGTGTTTTTCCACGTCGGTCACCTGCACCAGCAGTACCGCGTGGTGCGCGGTCATCGCCCGGCCGCTCTCGGAGAAGATGTGCGGATGGGGGATGTCCTGGCGGTCGCAGAACTCCTTGAGCATGTCGACCACGGCATCGGCGTAGTCTTCCATGTCGTAGTTGATCGAGCTGGCGTTGCGCGAATGGGTGCCGTCGTAGTCGACGCCCAGGCCGCCGCCGACGTCGATATGATCGACCGGCAGGCCGAGGGCGCGCAGCTCACCGTAGTAGCGGATGGCCTCGCGGAAACCCTTGCGGTAGTCGGCGATGTTGGCGATCTGCGAGCCCATGTGGAAGTGCAGCAGGCGGACGCCCTGGTCCAGGCCAGCTTGCTTGAAGCGCTCGACCACCGATAGCAGCTGCGCGGCGGACAGACCGAACTTGGACTTCTCGCCGCCGGTATCGGCCCACTTGCTCGACGCCAGGGACGACAGGCGCACGCGCAGGCCGATCTGCGGGGCGACCTTGAGTTCGGCCGCCTCGTCGATGACGAACTGCACCTCGGACTCTTTCTCGATGACGATGAACACGTTGTGGCCGAGCTTCTGCCCCATCAGGGCCAGGCGGATGAACTCGCGGTCCTTGTAGCCGTTGCAGACGATGGTGCCGCCCTTGGGAGCCAGGGCCAGTACGGCCATCAGCTCGGGCTTGGAACCGGCTTCCAGGCCGATGGACACGTCCTGGGTGGCGATGATGTTCTCCACCACCGCTTCCTGCTGGTTGACCTTGATCGGGTACAGCGCGGTGTAGCGGTTCTGGTATTCCAGGCGCGCGATGCTGGCGTCGAAGGCGCCGGTCAGCTGGCGCACGCGGTACTGCAGGATGTCCGGGAAGCGCACCAGCAACGGCAGCGACAGGCCGCTTTCGCGCAGGCCATCGAGCTGGGCATAGAGGTCGATCGGCGCGCTCTGCGGGCCATTCGGGCGAACTTCCACGCGGCCTTCGTCATTGATCGCGAAGAAGCCGGCGCCCCAATGGCGGATGCCATATACGCTGCGGCTGTCCGCGACTGTCCATTGGCTACCGTCATCTTTGCGTGTGCGTCTTGCGGCCATCGGGGTCTCCTGCAATAGAAAGGAACAGCTGCCTGATCAAGCAACAGGTTAGAAGCGAATCATGACGAATGACGGAGAGTGGACCCACTGCCCCATCGAGAAGTTTAGGAGGCGCCGGCTCAGCCGCCGGATTTCTTGGCCTTGAAGCCACGCTTGGTGAGCTCTTCGAGGAGCAGGTCGACCATGTCGCCCTGGATCTCGATGACCCCATCCTTGAGTCCGCCGCCGCAGCCGCAGCGTTTCTTCAGCGCGCTGGCCAGTTCTTTCAGCGGCTCTTCGGCTAGCGGCACACCGCTGATGGTGGTGACCGTCTTGCCACCCCGGCCCTTGGTTTCCCGGCGCACACGGGCGATACCATCCCCTTCGGGAATCCGGCTCTGCTTGCAGATACAGGCATCCACCGGCTGGCTGCAGTCGGGGCAGTGCCGACCGCTGTCGGTGGAATAGACGAGACCGCTCAAGGCGGAGAATGACGAAGCTTTCTTGACCACCGGCTTTTCCTCTTGGGTTGGTCAGGATAGCGACTGGTCGACAAGTGCCTGAGGCATCGACCGCGAAGCCCCACTCTGGCAGGGGCAGCGCAACCGGGCTGGGAACCCGGCTTCAAAGGTCGCGCAGTGTAACGGCAAAGATTGGCCTTGCTAAGTATGTAATTGCGCCAATGATCGATGGATTGGCGACCTTTGCCCGCCCTCGTTCGGCATCTCGCACAAGCACGCCCAGAAAACTGCACAAAGCCAGGCAAGACTAGGCCTGCATGCTTTATGTAGGAGCGAGCTCTGCTCGCGAAGCTCTGCGCCCAGCCATTTCGCGAGCAGAGCTCGCTCCTACCATCAGGTATTGGCCAGGTAACTGCGCAGCGCCTGCAGCGAGTCGGGGCAGAAGGGCTTGCTCTCGGCCTCACGCAGCACCTCCGGCAGCGGCAGGAAAACCGCCTCCAGCACTTCCTCCGGCTGCAGCACCAGCGGTGCATCGGAGACCGCCGAGAACACCGCACACCACAGTCGATTGTCCGGCTGATCGAAGAAGAAGCGCCCATGCTCGCGCAGTTCGACACCGGCAATGCCCAGCTCCTCCTGCAGCTCGCGCGCGGCCGATTCGGCATAGCTCTCGCCCTCGCCCACCATGCCGCCGGCCGCCACATCCCAGTAGCCGGGATAGATGGCCTTGCTCAGGGTGCGCCGGTGCACGCACAGCTCGCCGGCAGCATTGAACAGCAGGATGAAGGTGCCGCGACCGATCAGCCCGCGCTCACGCAGCTCGGCGCGCGGCAGGCTGCCGAGCAGGCAATCCTGCGCGTCGACCCAGGCAATGCGTTCAGCATCGGAAGCGGCACGGTGCGCCGCTTCCTCGGCGGAGATCGGCATGCCTCAGCCCTCGGTCAGGCTGCAGGATGGACTGCGCACGACACGATCCGACAGCGCGTAGGCAAACATGCCTTAGCCTTGGGTCAGCAGGGTGCGCAAGTCGATGATCGCCGCATTGGCGCGCGAGATGTAGTTGGCCATCACCAGCGAGTGGTTGGCCAGCACGCCGTAGCCGCTGCCATTGAGCACCATCGGGCTCCACAGCGGCTCCTGTGCCGCCTCCAGCTCGCGGATGATCTGCCGCACGCTGACGGTGGCATTCTTCTTCGCCAGCACGTCGGCGAAGTCCACCTCGATGGCGCGCAGGATGTGCGACAGCGCCCAGGCCTGGCCACGGGCTTCGTAGAACACGTTGTCGATCTGCAGCCAGGGGGTCTTCACCTCCTCCTCGCTGAGCGGCACGGCCTCACCGTCGACCGGCGCCTTGTCCGACAGATCGGTGTTCAGGCGCACTCGACCGACACTGGCGGACAGGCGCTGGGACAGCGAACCGAGGCGGGTAGCGACATCGCCCAGCCAGCTGTTGAGGTTGTCGGCGCGAGCGTAGAACTGTGCGTTCTGCTGGCTCGGGTCGGCCAAGGCCGCCAGGTAGCGATCCAGCGATTTGAGGCCCTCGGCGTATTCAGCTTCCGAGGCCGGCAGGGCCCAGCTCTTGTTGTCGAAGTTAAAACGCTGCTCGGCCCTGACCAGAAGCGTGCTCTCGGTGGATTGCGACTGCGAGCGGGCAAAATCCTTGCGCAGCGCGCGGGACAGGTCACGCACCTGGACCAGCACGCCGTACTCCCAGGCTGGCATGTTGTCCAGCCACAGGCCGGGCGGCGCGATGTCGTTGGACAGGTAGCCACCCGGCTTGTTGAGCAGCGTGCTGGATACCTGCTTGAGGGTTTCCACCGTGGTGTAGCCCGCCACCAGCTTGCGCTGCGCCTTCTCGGCCGCCGTCTGGGCATGTTGCTGCACCGGGAACAGCGCGGGCTCCTGGCTCCAGTACCAGCCGACGCCCAGCGCCGCCAGCAGATAAATAGCCAGCAGGCTGCCCAGGGTGCGGCTCAGCCACAGGCCACCGAAATAGCTGCGAACATCATCCACCGAGTCGTCGACGCTGCCGCGCAGGTCTTCTGTGCGTTTCTTCCAATCCAGCATGGCCATATCCTTAAATCGTCTTTCTCGAATTACCAACCACACCCCAGACATGGAGCTGGCGGCCCTGCACTATAAGTGAAGCCTAGGCGCAAACGCAGCGCTGCGGAGCGCTACCGTACCCGCAAAGCGGGCAAAAGCGCCAAAAGATGGAAGGTTGACGCCAAATGATCGGCGGTTGTAGCACCACAGTTCCCCAGTGGTAGCATGGGGCCATCATCCCGCCCTACCAGGGCACGAGAAGACTGCAGGCCATGATCGAGCAAGAAGACCCAAGCCGCGACCGTCTCAAGCAGCACTTTGCCAAACGCGTCATCCACCAGGCCCGTCAGGTTCTGGAAGTCTGGCAACGCCTGCAACAGGCCGAGTGGAATGCCGTCGACATGGCCGAACTGGTCGAGGCCAACCTGGGCCTGCTGCGCTACGCCGAACGTTTCGAGCAGGCCGTGCATGTGCAACTGGCGGCCAGCATCGGCAACTGCCTGAGCGCCGTGGAGGCCAATCGCGGGCGCCTCAACAGCCAACTGATCACCGAGCTCAACCAACTGATGCAGCGCCTGTCACGCACCGGCCTGCGCCATGGCGACCAGTTCGAGCAGACGTTCCTGCCGCCGCTGCGCAAACCGGTGTACCTGGCCCTGCAGGATCACGAGCGTGCCGAGCGCCTGGCCCAGCAACTGGAGTTCTTCGGCCTCACCGCCCAGGCCCTGGACAGCGCCAATGCGTTTCGTGCCGCCATGACCGAGCGCCATCCGGCGGCCATCCTCATGGAAGTCGACTTCGCTGGCCCCGGCCTCGGCCTGCAACTGGCCAGCGAAGCCCAGCAGGGCCTGGAACAGAAGCTGCCGCTGCTGTTCTTCAGCCACGCCGATACCGACACGCCGACGCGCCTGGCCGCCGTACGCGCCGGCGGCCAGGAATTCTTCACTGGCAGCCTCGATGCCTCCAGCCTGATCGAGCGCATCGAGGTGCTCACCCACGTTTCCCAGTACGACCCGTACAAGGTGCTGATCATCGATGACTCACGGGCCCAGGCGACCCACACCGAGCGCGTGCTGAACAGCGCCGGGATCGTCACCCGCACCCTCACCGAGCCGATCCAGGCGATGGCCGAGCTGGCCGACTTCCAGCCGGACCTGATCATCCTCGACATGTACATGCCTGACTGCAACGGCCCGGAACTGGCCAAGGTGATCCGCCACAATGACCGCTATGTCAGCGTGCCGATCATCTACCTGTCCGCCGAGGACGACCTGGACAAGCAGCTCGACGCCATGAGCGAGGGCGGCGACGATTTCCTCACCAAGCCGATCAAGCCGCGTCACCTGATCGCCACCGTGCGCAACCGCGCCAGCCGCGCGCGCAATCTCAGGTCGCGCATGGTGCGTGACAGCCTCACCGGGCTGTACAACCACACCCACACCCTGCAGCTGCTGGAGGATGCGCGTTTCCGCGCCCGTCGCGACGGCCAGCCGCTGAGCTTCGCCATGCTCGACATCGACCACTTCAAACGGGTCAACGACACCTACGGCCACCCCATGGGCGACCGGGTGATCAAGAGCCTGGCGTTGTTCCTCAAGCAGCGCCTGCGCAAGACCGACCATATCGGTCGCTACGGCGGCGAGGAATTCGCCGTGGTCCTGCCGGACACCGACGCGGTCACCGCCGCCAAGGTGCTCGACGAGATCCGCAAGCGCTTCGCCGAGATCGTCTACCCGGCGCAACCCCAGGACCTGTCCTGCACCTTCAGCTGCGGCATCGCCGAACTGCGCGGCGAACTGGACAGCAACCTGCTGTCCAAACAGGCCGACGAAGCCCTGTACGTGGCCAAGCATGGCGGGCGCAACCGGGTGGAAATCCATCTCGCCTAAGCGGCACGGAGCGTGACGAACGTCACGCTGTCACAAAGTCGCAATCAAACCGCAATAACCTCGACGGCACCGTTTCAGACTTCCGGTTGCCGCCACCATGCGCCTCAAGCTGCTCACCAATCTGTCCACCGCCCTGCTGGTTACCGCCTGCCTGGCTCTTGCCGCCACGCTCTGGTGGTCGGAGCGGGCGCTGGAGCGCCCTTACCTGCTAATGCAGCGCTACCTCAACCTGTCGCAGCAGTTCCAGCACCAGGTCGCCGACAACATCCAGCGTTACCTGGGCAGCGGTGATGCCCTGCGCCACAGCGCCGCCAGCCTGGCCATCAGCGAGCTGGAACAGAACCTCGACGCCCTGCCCACGCAACTGGCCGATGAACTGCGCCCGAGCCTGGCCGAACTCAGCCAGTTCACCGCCAACGACCTGCTCGCCGCCGGCAAGCTCGCTGGCGACCCGCAAGGCCTGCTGCTGCAGGCCGAGCGCGAAATCAGCGGCGCCCTCGAGCAGCTCGAAAAGTATTCCCGCGAGAGCACCAGCAGCACTGCCGCCAGTTATCAGGCGCCGTTGTTCAAGGCCGCCCAGCACCTCAGCCGTCTGAGCCACGCCCGTGGCAAGCTGGTCAGCAGCGGGCGCAGCGAGCTGATCGCCGATGTCGAGCGCGAACTGGCCGTCCTCAGCCAGCAGGCCAGCACCCTCGACAGCCTGCCGCTGCTGGGTGTGACGGACAGCAGTGAAGCCAGCGGCAACAGTTTTGGCGCCCTGCTCGGCCTGGCCGACAGTGACGAGCAGGAGCAGGCCGAAGACCGCGGCATCGCCCTCAAACGCGACTTTGCCAGCCTGCTCAAGCGCTACCCGGCCGAACTGGGCCGCACCCGCGAGTTGATAGAGAAGCGCAACCAGCTGGCACTCGACAGCACGGCCAAGATCGAAGGCCTGCAGCAGGCATTGGCCGCCCTGGAGCCGGCGGTGCGCGCCGAGCACGGGCGCATCCAGGGCGAAGTACGCCTGATCCAGGGCCTGATGATCGGCCTGATCCTGCTGATTGCCCTGACCATCGACCGCATCCAGCGCCGCCTGAGCAATGTTCTCGGACGCCTGGCCCCGGCTCTGGGCACCTGGGCCGCCGGCGACTTCGCCAGCGACATCGCGCTCAACTCACAGACCCGCGAAATGCGCGATATCGAGGACTCGCTGAACCGCCTGCGCCGCTATCTGGTCGAGCTGGTCGGCACCATCCACCACAACGCCGCCCAAGTCGCCGGCAGCAGCCGCACCCTGGCCGACATCAGCCAGGGCCTGCACGGTGGCGCCGAACGCCAGTTGGCCGATACCGCACAAATCCGCGATGCCCTCGGCGAGTTGGAAGGCACTATCGCCCAGGTCGCCGACGATGCCAGCCAGGCCGCCGATGCCAGCCGCGCCGCCAGCCGCGCGGCAGAACAGGGCCAGCGGGTGATCGAGCAGAGCCTCACCGGCCTGCATGCCTTGGTCGGCAAGGTGCAGGGCAATGCCCAGTCCATCGAACAGCTAGCCAGCGAGACCGCCACCATCGGCCAGGTGCTCACGGTGATCCGCGGCGTGGCCGAGCAGACCAACCTGCTGGCGCTGAACGCCGCCATCGAAGCCGCCCGTGCCGGCGAGATGGGCCGCGGCTTCGCCGTGGTTGCCGACGAGGTACGCTCGCTGGCCCAGCGCACCAGTGGCGCCACCGACGAGATCCAGCAACTGATCGCGCGCCTGCAGCAGGCGGCGCAACAGTCGGTAGCGGCCATGCGCGCCCAGGTCGAGCATGCCGAGGCCACCGCGGGCCAGGCGGCCCAGGCCGATGGCGCGCTGGACGAAGTGGTCGGGGCGATCCGCACTATCGCCAGCATGGCCGAGCGCATCGCCGAGGCCACGGCCCAGCAAGGCGGCGCCGCCAGCGAAATCCGCGGCCACAGTGAACGCATCCACCGCCTCGGCGGCGACAACCTGGCGCGCATCGGCGAAGGCCGCCAGCAGGGTGAACAGCTGTTGCAACTAGGCGGACAATTGAACACCGCGGTGCAGGCCTTTCGCGTCTGAGCGGCGAGACGTAGGGCGGGTGCAACCCGCGGTGAGCCCAGCGCGGGTTGCACCCGCCCTACCAATAGACCTGCCCGCACGAAGCCGCCGTCCATCAGCCGGCAACATCCACTAGCAGGCTGTTGAAAAACGTTGGCGAGGCAGCCAGCGCAAGGCAAAAAAAGGCGAAAAAGCGCAGTTTACGAGCTGTAAATGAGCATTTTGAGCCTGTTTTTAACGCCGTGATGGCAACGCAGGTAGTTTTTCAACAGCCTGCTAACCCTATGCGCCAACCAGCCGCCTGGGGTCGGCTCGCCGACTTGGGTATGATGCCCGCCAAGTCCGTCGTGCGAGCCCGCCATGCGCCGTTTGTTGCCTCTCGTTCTGTTCCTGCTGTTCAGCCTGCCGGCCAGCGCCGGCCTGTTCGACAAGCTGCCCGACGCGCCCCTGGGTGCGCCGCTGAACAACAGCGCCGACTTCCTGCCGGTAGGCGAAGCCTTCCGCCTGAGCTTGGTAGAGAACTCGCCGACGGCGCTGAAACTGCGCTTCGTGGGCGCCGAGGGTTACTACCTCTATCGGCACGCCTTCAAGTTCCGCATCGAGCCGAGCGACCTGGCCAAGGGCGAGGCCGTGATCCCGGGCGGTCAGCCCAAGCACGACGAATACTTCGGCGATGTCGAGGTGTACTACGGCATCACCGATATCGAGCTGCCGCTGGACAACCCCATCGACCTGCCCTTCAGCGTCCACGTTACCTACCAGGGCTGCGCCGACAAGGGCCTGTGCTATCCGCCGGAGACCGCGCGCCTGGAAGTCGGCGCAGCCGCCAGCCCAGCACCGACCAGCGCTACCAGCGAAGCCTCCAGCACCGCCACCGCAGCCCCGGCCAGCGCGACCGGCTGGAGCTGGAAGGAGCTGGCGCTGTTCTTCCTTGGTGGCCTGGGCCTGGCATTCACCCCCTGCGTACTGCCGATGCTGCCGATCCTCACCGGCGTGGTCCTGCGCGGCCAGCCAGGCGGCATGCGTGGCCTGGTGCTGTCGCTGGCCTACGTGCTGCCGATGGCGCTCAGCTTCGCCATTCTCGGCGCGCTGATGGGCCTGTTCGGTGCCGAGCTCAACCTGCAGGCGCGCCTGCAGTCGCCCTGGGTGCTGGTGCCATTCGCGATCTTCTTCGCCCTGTTCGCCGCCGCCAGCCTGGGTTTCCTCGAATTGCGCCTGCCGCAGGCGGTCGACGGCCCGCTGCAGCGCCTGAGCCAGCGCCTGCATGGCGGCACCCTGCTCAGCGCCGCCGCGCTCGGCGTGCTCTCCAGCCTGCTGGTCTCACCCTGCGTATCCGCGCCGCTGGCCGGTGCCCTGCTGTATATCAGCGCCAGCGGCGACGCCCTCGGTGGTGGCCTCAAGTTGCTGGCCCTGGGCCTGGGCATGGGCACCCCGCTGGTGCTGTTCGCTGTCGGCGGTGGCGCCCTGCTGCCGAAATCCGGCGCCTGGATGCTCGGCGTGCGCAACCTGTTCGGCGCCCTGTTGCTGGCGGTATCGATATGGCTGCTGGAGCGTGTCGTGCCCGGCCCGGTCAGCCTGGCCCTGTGGGGCCTGCTGGCAGCCGGCGTGGCCCTGTGGCTCGGCGCACTGGAGCTGACGCCGAAAACCCACCACCAGAAAGTCGCACAAGTGCTCGGCCTGCCCCTGCTGGTGTATGCCATCGTCGCCTGGGTTGGCGCCCTGCAGGGCCACAGCGACCCGCTGCGCCCGCTCGGCAGCGCCGGCGTCGTGGCTGCCGAAACACAAGCTCCGGCCAGCAGCAGCTGGCAGACCATCAGCAGCCCGGCCGAACTAGATGCCGCCCTGGCCGCAGCGAAAAGTGCCGGCCAGCCGCTGCTGCTGGACTGGTACGCGGACTGGTGCATCAGCTGCAAGGTGATCGAGCGCGAAGTACTGACCGCCCCCGAGGTGACCCGTCAACTCGGCGCCTATCGGCTGATCCGCTTCGATATCACGGAAAGTCGCGCCGATCAGCGCGCCCTGCTCGATCGCTACCAGCTGTTCGGCCCGCCGGCGATCCTGTTCTTTGCCGGCAACGGTGACGAATGGGCCGATCTGCGTGTCGTAGGAGAGATCAGCGCCGCCGACTTCGCCGAACGCCTAAACCGCGCAGGCAGCCGCCAACAGTAAGTACGTCATTTATCTGCCGCAAAAATCGGCCATCGTGATGGCTACTGCAGGCAACTGGACAGCCTGCAGCGCTTTCGGCATAGTCCCGGCCATTGGACAGAATAAGGACGCATTCATGGCCACCCTTCTGGTGCTGCACGGCCCCAATCTCAATCTGCTGGGCACTCGCGAGCCCGGCGTCTACGGCGCCACCACCCTGGCCCAGATCAATCAGGATCTCGAGCAGCGCGCCCGCGCCGCCGGCCACCACCTGCTGTACCTGCAGAGCAACGCCGAATACGAGCTGATCGAGCGCATTCACGCCGCAAAAGGCGAAGGTGTCGACTTTATTCTGATAAATCCGGCGGCTTTCACCCATACCAGTGTCGCATTACGTGACGCGCTGCTGGCGGTAAGCATCCCATTCATCGAAGTGCACCTGTCCAACGTGCACAAACGTGAAGCCTTCCGCCATCACTCCTACTTTTCTGACGTAGCCGTTGGAGTGATCTGCGGCCTTGGCGCCAGCGGTTATCGGCTGGCCCTGGAGGCTGCCCTGGAACAATTAGAACGCCCCTGAAGACCTGACCTTGGGAGTTGCAAAGCTATGGATATCCGTAAAGTCAAAAAACTGATCGAGCTGCTGGAAGAGTCCGGTATCGACGAGCTGGAAATCCGCGAGGGCGAAGAGTCCGTGCGCATCAGCCGTCACAGCAAGCAGCCGGCCTATGCCCAGCCGATGTACGCCCCGGCTCCTGCGCCGGTTGCCGCTCCGGTTGCCGCCGCTGCTCCGGTCGCCGCCGAAGCCGCTCCGGTGGCCGCCAAGCTGAATGGCACCGTGGCCCGCTCGCCGATGGTCGGCACCTTCTACCGCGCCGCCTCGCCGACCTCCGGCAACTTCGTTGAAGTCGGCCAGAGCGTGAAGAAAGGCGACATCCTGTGCATCGTCGAAGCGATGAAGATGATGAACCACATCGAGGCCGAAGCCAGCGGCGTGATCGAATCCATCCTGGTCGATAACAACCAGCCGGTGGAATACGACCAACCCCTGTTCACCATCGTTTGATGCGCGGGGAGCCTGTGATGCAGAAGCTGGAAAAAGTCCTGATCGCCAACCGTGGCGAAATTGCCCTGCGCATCCTGCGCGCCTGCAAGGAGCTGGGCATCAAGACGGTGGCCGTGCACTCCACCGCCGACCGTGAGCTGATGCACCTGGGCCTGGCCGACGAGTCCGTCTGCATTGGCCCGGCATCGGGCGCACTGTCCTACCTGAACATTCCGGCGATCATCAGCGCCGCCGAAGTCACCGGCGCCACGGCGATTCACCCGGGCTACGGCTTCCTCGCGGAAAACGCCGACTTCGCCGAACAGGTGGAGAACTCCGGCTTCGCCTTTATCGGCCCGAAAGCCGACACCATTCGCCTGATGGGCGACAAGGTGTGCGCCAAGGCCGCCATGATCAAATCCGGCGTCCCCGTGGTCCCCGGTTCCGACGGCCCGCTGCCGGAGGACGAGGAAACCGCCCTGCGCATTGCCCGCGAAGTCGGCTACCCGGTGATCATCAAGGCCGCTGGCGGCGGCGGTGGTCGCGGCATGCGCGTGGTGCACAAGGAAGAAGACCTGATCAAATCGGCCAAGCTGACCCGCACCGAAGCCGGTGCCGCGTTCGGCAACCCGATGGTCTATCTGGAGAAGTTCCTCGGCAACCCGCGTCATGTGGAAGTCCAGGTGCTCTCCGACGGCCAGGGCAACGCCGTGCATCTGGGCGACCGCGACTGCTCGCTGCAGCGCCGTCACCAGAAGGTGCTGGAAGAAGCGCCAGCCCCGGGCATCGACGAGAAGGCTCGTACCGAAGTGCTGAAACGCTGCGTCGATGCCTGCATCGAGATCGGCTACCGCGGTGCCGGCACCTTCGAGTTCCTCTATGAAGACGGCCGTTTCTACTTCATCGAGATGAACACCCGCGTGCAGGTCGAACATCCGGTCACCGAGATGGTCACAGGCATCGACATCGTCAAGGAGATGCTCAGCATCGCCGCCGGCAACAAGCTGTCGATCAAGCAGAGCGACGTGGTTATCCGCGGTCACGCCCTGGAGTGCCGGATCAACGCCGAAGACCCGGACAACTTCATGCCCTGCCCGGGCAAGGTCAAGCACTACCACGCCCCGGGTGGCAACGGTGTACGCGTCGATTCGCACCTGTACAGCGGCTACGCGGTACCGCCGAACTACGACTCGCTGATCGGCAAGCTGATCACCTACGGCAAGGATCGCGCCGAGGCCATGGCGCGCATGCGCAATGCCCTGGACGAGATTGTGGTCGACGGGATCAAGACCAATATCCCGCTGCACCGTGACCTGGTGGTCGACAAGGGCTTCAATAAAGGCTGCGTGAATATCCACTACCTGGAAAAGAAACTGGGTATGGATAAGCACTAAGCCCACGACCTGCTGCGCGTCGGCGATACGGCGTTAAAAACAGCCTCGGCAAGCCGCTTGCGGCTAACGCGCTTCAGCGCGACCCGAAGGGCGAGTGCAACGAGTCATGCTCATTTACAGCAGTAAACTGCGCTTCCTCGGTTGTTTTTGCCTAGTCTCGCTCTAGCTCGCAAGGTCGTGACTAAATGCAACGACAAGGGCTGCCCACGGGCGGCCCTTGTCGTTTCCGCCCGGCACCTGCGCTGGCCGCATGCCCATGCGTTCAAGTAAGCTGCGCGCCCTATTGCACCTAGCGCCCCACGTTCACGAGGTTTCCCATGCCCTGGTTACAAGTCCGTCTCGCCATCACCCCGGATCAGGCGGAAACCTACGAAGACGCCCTGCTCGGTGTCGGTGCCGTCTCGGTGACCTTCATGGATGCCGAAGACCAGCCGATCTTCGAGCCAGACCTGGGCACCACCCCACTGTGGTCGCACACCCACCTGCTGGCGCTGTTCGAAGCCGATACCGACCCGGTCAACCTGATCGCCCACCTGGAGCTGCTGACTGGCGCCGCATTGCCCGAGCACCAGATCGAGCACATTGCCGACCAGGACTGGGAGCGCAGCTGGATGGACAACTTCCAGCCGATGCGCTTCGGCCAGCGCCTGTGGATCGTGCCGAGCTGGCACGCCGCACCGGAGCCGGAGGCAGTCAACCTGCTGCTCGACCCCGGCCTGGCCTTCGGTACCGGCACCCACCCGACCACCGCCCTGTGCCTGGAATGGCTGGACGGCCAGGATCTCAGCGGCTGCGACGTACTGGATTTCGGTTGCGGCTCCGGCATCCTCGCCATCGCCGCCCTGCTGCTCGGCGCGCCCCAGGCGGTCGGCACCGATATCGACATCCAGGCCCTGGAAGCCTCGCGCGACAACGCCTCGCGCAATGGCATCGACCCGGCCCGTTTCCCGGTCTACCTGCCCGCCGACCTGCCGCAGCAACCGGCCGATGTGGTGGTGGCCAATATTCTCGCCGGCCCGCTGGTGTCGCTGGCGCCGCAGATCAGCAGCCTGGTCAAGGCAGGCGGGCGCCTGGCGCTGTCCGGCATTCTTGCCGAGCAGGCCGACGAAGTGCGCGCCGCCTATCAGGACGCCTTCATCCTCGATCCAACCGCGATCAAGGATGGCTGGGTACGGATTAGCGGGGTCAAGCGCTAGTAGCGCCTGTACGAGCTTGAGTAAACTAGCGCCTCGCTTTGCACGGATCGCCGCATGACCGACAGTTTTGTCACTCAGTGCCCCCATTGCCGCACCAGTTTCCGCATCAACCGCGCCCAGTTGGGTGCGGCACATGGTGCGGTGCGGTGTGGCGCCTGCATGCACGTGTTCAATGCGGCCCAGCAACTGCTGGTCGACCAGACGCGCGCCAGCAAGCCCGTAGCACCGCAACCCAGTGCACCGGCACGCCCGCAAGCCGCAGCCCCGAGCCCAGCCGCTGCACCCAGCATGCCACCAGCGAGCAAGCCCGTTCCCGAGCGCGCTCCAGCGCCAGCGCCGACGGCCAGCCTGAATAAGCCGGCCACAGCGGACAAGCAGCCGGTCGACACCCTGTGGATCCACGACGACCTCGATCTCGACAGCCTCGACCTCGACGAGGAGCTGGCCAAGCTCGAAGAGCAGGAAATGCAGCTGTCCCAGGCCTTCGTCGCCCTCAAGCCGGCCGCTGGTAACAGCGCCGAGCTGCTCAAGGCGCCGAGCGAGACCCGCGACCCGCATGACGAAGACTGGGCCGAGTCCCTGCTGCGCGAGGACAAGCCCGCCAAGCCGCAGCCGGTATTTCGCCCGCCAGCCGCCGCCGAGCCACAGCCGTCAGTCGAGCCGACACCAGCGCCGGCCGTTCCAGAAGAGCGCCAGGAGCCCAGCCTGCATGCCCTGCGCGACGAACCAGACGACAGCGTTGATGCCGACGAAGAGCGCATCGAAGAAGTCGCCGACGCCGACTACGCTCCGCCCGCCAACCTGCCCGGCAAACCCGAGCGCAGTGAGCCGGCCCTGCGCGATGACAGCCTGCTGAGCCTGGAAGACGAACCCCTGCAACTCGACTGGCAGCAGGCCAGGAAGCCCTGGGGCCGCTGGATCGCCTGGGGCCTGCTGAACCTGCTGGCCGCCGGCGCCCTGACGACCCAGTACGTGACCTATCACTTCGAGGAACTGGCGCGCCAGGACCAGTACCGTCCCTGGTTCGAGCAGCTGTGCCCGGAACTCGGCTGCGTGCTGCCATCCAAGGTCGATATCGAGCAGATCAAGAGCAGCAACCTGGTGGTGCGCAGCCATCCGGAATTCCGCGATTCGCTGGTGGTCGACGCGATCATCTACAACCGCGCACCCTTCGCCCAGCCCTTCCCGCTGCTGGAACTGCGCTTCGCCGACCTCAACGGTCAGCTGCTGGCCAGTCGTCGCTTCAAGCCGGGTGAATACCTCGGCGGCGAGCTCGCCGGCCAGGCGGAAATGCCGCCGCAGACGCCGATCCACGTGTCCCTGGAAATCCTCGACCCAGGTGCCAAGGCGGTCAACTACAGCCTCAGCTTCCACTCCCCGGAATAAGCCTGCAGGCGCCGGATTTCCGGCACTTGCAGGGTGTCCAAGACCCAGCGGCGATAACCCGACAGCTGCTCATAATTTGTTCAAAACAGCCTTTATCCGGTCACCGAGAGCGGGTATCATGCCCTCCTTTTTCGCACTCCCATGAAGCCGTTTTCCAGTTCAGGCGGGCCTAGCCATTGCCTGAACGGCTTCAAAAACAACAGGGATGACCTCCATGTCGGTGGTACGCATCGGCCCTTACACACTGCCCAATCAGCTGATCCTCGCCCCCATGGCGGGCGTCACCGATCAGCCGTTCCGGCAGCTGTGCCGGCGCCTGGGCGCCGGGCTGGTGGTATCGGAAATGGTCAGCAGCGACGTGCGCCTGTGGAACACCCGCAAATCGAGCCTACGCATGATCCACAGCGGCGATCCCGAGCCACGCTCGGTACAGATCGCCGGTGGTGATCCCGAGATGCTCGCCGAGGCGGCCCGGCGCAACGTGAAAATGGGCGCGCAGATCATCGACATCAACATGGGCTGCCCGGCCAAGAAGGTCTGCAACAAGGCCGCCGGCTCGGCGCTGATGAAGGATGAAGAGCTGGTCAGCGCGATCCTCGACGCGGTGGTCAAGGCGGTCGACGTACCGGTGACCCTGAAGATCCGCACCGGCTGGGATCGCTCGAACAAGAACGGCTTGAACGTGGCGAAAATCGCCGAACAGGCCGGCATCAGCGCCCTGGCCGTGCATGGCCGAACCCGCGCCGACCTGTACACCGGCGAGGCCGAGTACGACACCATCGCCGCGATCAAGCAGGCGGTCACGATTCCGGTGTTCGCCAATGGCGACATCGATTCGCCGCACAAGGCCAAGGCCGTGCTCGCCGCCACTGGCGCCGACGCCCTGCTGATCGGTCGTGCGGCGCAGGGGCGGCCGTGGATCTTCCGCGAGATCGCCCATTACCTGGCGACCGGCAAGGAACTGGCGGCGCCAACGCTGTACGAAATAGAACGGATTCTGTTGGAACACCTGAGCGCCCTGCACGCCTTCTACGGCGATGTGATGGGCGTGCGCATCGCCCGCAAGCATGTCGGCTGGTACCTGGCCACCCTGCCCGGCGCCAGGGAGTTCCGCACCGACTTCAATCGTCTGGACAGTACGGACGCGCAGTACACCCACGTTCGGCAGTTTTTTGCCGAACGCCATAACAAGGACAACGAGGTGGCCGCATGACGAGGATGACCGAGCCTTTTTTTGATCAATCAGTTTTTGATGGGGCAGTACCCGTGAGCGACAACACCAACCTGAAGCAGCACCTGACCACGCCGAGCGAAGAGGGCCAGACCCTGCGCGGCAGTGTCGAAAAGGCGCTGCACAACTACTTTGCTCACCTGGAAGGCGCTGACGTTACCGACGTCTACAACCTGGTTCTCAACGAGGTCGAGGCGCCGCTGCTGGAAACCGTGATGAACTACGTCAAAGGCAACCAGACCAAGGCCTCCGAGCTGCTCGGCCTGAATCGCGGCACCCTGCGCAAGAAGCTCAAGCAGTACGACCTGCTGTAAACACCCGAATACATGGAAAAGGGCGGCCCGCAACATTAAACAGAGGGCCGCCCTTTTTTACTGATTTCCCAAGCTCTGATGGACTCTGCAATGACCGACCAGACCACCCGCCTCCCCGTTCGCCGCGCCCTGATCAGTGTTTCCGACAAGACCGGCATCCTCGAGTTCGCCCGCGAACTGGTTGCCCTGGGCGTGGAAATCCTCTCCACCGGCGGCACCTACAAGCTGCTCAAGGACAACGGTGTGGCTGCCGTGGAAGTCGCCGACTACACCGGCTTCCCGGAAATGATGGACGGTCGCGTGAAGACCCTGCACCCGAAAATCCACGGCGGCATCCTCGGCCGTCGCGCCCTCGACGGCGCGGTGATGGAGCAGCACGGCATCAAGCCGATCGACCTGGTCGCGGTCAACCTCTACCCTTCGCCGCCACCGTAGCCAAGCCTGGCTGTGACCTGGCCGACGCCATCGAGAACATCGACATCGGCGGCCCGACCATGGTCCGCAGCGCGGCGAAGAACCACAAAGACGTGGCCATCGTGGTCAACGCCGGCGACTACGCCGGCATCGTCGAGTCGCTGAAAGCCGGTGGCCTGAGCTACGCCCAGCGCTTCGACCTGGCGCTGAAAGCCTTCGAGCACACTGCCGCCTACGACGGCATGATCGCCAACTACCTGGGCACCATCGAGCAGAGCCGCGACACCCTGAGCACTGAAAATCGCGGCGCCTTCCCGCGCACCTTCAACAGCCAGTTCATCAAGGCCCAGGAAATGCGCTACGGCGAGAACCCGCACCAGAGCGCGGCGTTCTATGTGGAAGCGCAGAAGGGCGAGGCCAGCGTGGCCACCGCCGTGCAACTGCAGGGCAAGGAACTGTCGTTCAACAACGTGGCCGACACCGACGCCGCGCTGGAATGCGTGAAGAGCTTCGTCAAGCCGGCCTGCGTCATCGTCAAACATGCCAACCCGTGCGGCGTGGCCGTGGCCCTGGACAGCGAAGGCGGCATCCGCCGTGGCCTATGAGCTGGCC